>NZ_CP199156.1:500000-5010990 GCF_054130485.1 Mesorhizobium sp. 10J20-29 | reverse complement strand
GCTGACGTCTCGCGCCGCGCCGGGAAGACGGTTTCCGCATGGGACGCCGTGTTCGCTGATACGATGGAGGCCTGATCCATGGTTGCCCCAGCAAAGCAGACGCTCGGCGTCTGCTACTACCCCGAACACTGGCCCGAGGATCGTTGGGGAACCGATGCACGGATGATGGCCGAGGCTGGCATCAGCCACGTCCGAATTGGCGAGTTCGCCTGGAGTCGCCTGGAGCCGGATCCGGGCAAGACCGATTTCGGCTGGCTGGATCGCGCTTTCGAGACGCTGCACACGCACGGATTGCGCGTTGTTCTAGGGACGCCGACAGCAACGCCGCCGAAATGGCTTGTCGATTCGATGCCCGACATGCTGGCCGTGGCGCCCAACGGCACGACGCGTGGTTTCGGATCGCGTCGCCATTATTGTTTCAGCCATCAAGGCTATCGTCGCGAATGCGCGCGCATCGTTACGCTGTTAGCAAAGCGCTACGGCGCGCATCCGGCACTCGAGGCATGGCAGACCGACAATGAATATGGCTGTCACGATACGGTCGAAAGCTATTCTGCGGCCGCACTCGACGGATTCCGCGACTGGCTGGCGCAAAAATACCAGTCGCCCGACGCGCTCAATCGGGCGTGGGGAAATGTCTTCTGGTCGATGGAGTATCGTTCGTTCGACGAAGTCGGTCTCCCCAACCTGACAGTAACGGAAGTCAATCCGTCACATGCGATGGACTTCCAGCGTTATTCGTCGAACCAGGTCGTCGCTTTCAACCGCCTCCAGACGGAGATCATCCGCGCCTATTCGCCGGGCAAGCCGATCGCGCACAACTTCATGGGTCGGTTCGTCGCCTTCGATCACTACGCGGTTAGTCGGGATCTTGATATCGCATCTTGGGACAGCTACCCGATCGGGTTCCTCGACCGCGACACATCGGACGAGGAAAATAAGCGCCGCTATCTCGGCGTCGGCGATCCTGACAACCAAGCGTTCCACCATGATCTTTATCGCGCCTGTGGCCAGATGCGGATGGGCGAATCCGCCGGGCGTTGGTGGGTCATGGAACAGCAGCCCGGTCCAGTGAATTGGGCACCCTGGAACCCGGCGCCTTTCCCCGGTGCGGTTCGTCTGTGGGCCTGGGAGGCCTTCGCCGCCGGTGCGGAAGTTGTCAGCTATTTCCGCTGGCGCCAGCCTTCCTTTGCGCAAGAGCAGATGCACGAGGCGCTGCTGCTTCCGAACGCTGAGCCGAATGAAGCTTATCTCGTGTGCCGCCAAATTGCCGAGGAGCTCCGATCCATTGGCGCCATTGCGGCGCCGACGCGGTCTGACGTCGCACTCGTCTTCGACTATGAGAGCGCATGGGCCTGGACGGTGCAGCCTCAGGGGCGTGATTTTTCCTATGTCGATCTGGTAATCGATTTCTATAGGGCGCTGCGGCAACAGGGAATCTCGGTCGACATTGTCCCACCGATGGCTGAAGCGGTTGCGGGCCGCAAGCTCGTGGTCATCCCCGGGCTGTTTGCGGGATCGGCTGAACTTGTCGATGCGCTAGCCGCAGGTAGCGCACATGTGTTGCTCGGGCCGCGGACCGGTTCTAAGACGGAAGACTTCCAGATTGCCGAAGGTCTTCCGCCTGGACCGTTCCGCACGCTGATTGATCTGAAAGTTCGTCGGGTCGAGAGCATCCCGCCTTTTGTCGATGTTCCGCTCGAAGGTGGCGGTCGCTTCACGGGATGGCGCGAATTCCTTGTTCTGGGCAGGGACGTAGAGACTGTGCGATCATCGGTCGACCGCCATGCGGCGCATGTCAAGTTTGGCAGCGTGCACTATCTGGGCGGTCGCCCAGACGCCGAGACGGCTGGAACGATTGTCGGAGAACTTCTTCAACAGGCCGGAGTGGAAACGCTCGATTTGCACCGCGACATTCGTGTCCGGGATAATGGCGACGTCCGCTACGTCTTCAACTACGGACCAGAGACCGTTGACGTCTCAAAGGTCGTAGGCGAGGCGGAGGTACTTCTTGGCAAGTCGCTGCTTGCCGCCCGCGAACTCGTCGCATTCAGGATCAGCCAGAAGTAGACCCGTGCATGACCAGTTCTTGCCTTGGACTTCGAGGCAAGCGTCATTCCGAAATCTGCCCGCTCCCACTAGCAGGGTGTCTTGAGGCGAGAAGCCACAATCAACGCCTGCATTTGGTGAAACTACGATCTCCTGGGTCATCGACGACGATGTCTGGATTCAGGAAGCGTTAAAGCAGATCTCAACGGCCAATATCGGGGCGCAAAGCAGTCGATCCAACATGACTGCGGGAACGACAGCAATGGGCCATCACTTCTCATTGAAAAGACTTGGCGCGAACGTCGCGAATGGGCTCGAAGCTGCCCTTAACCACGTCCCATCGGGCGGCCCAAAAGTCGCGGCTTGACCATCAACCGCCGGTCCCTTAGGCGCCTGAAAGGCCAGATGCTGCGCCAAATCTGGAGTTCCCGTGGTGAAACCAAATTTCCCGGTTCAGACTCTTTAAATTCCCGGTTCAGAGTCGACGGGAATCCGCGCGTAACCGACTGAAAAATAGATGAGTTTCGACGACGAAATTGCCAATTCTCAAGAAATAGCCAAAAATTCCCGGTTTCTGGGCACTTAACCGGGAATCTGGCCCAGAGACGGGTTCGCTCCAGGCTGCCTCCACCACCACACTTTAATGAAAGCAATGGCTTAGGCACCGTCTTGGCAAGTGGCCCTAGTTAGGGCGTGCTGCTTCGCGATGGCCTTGCGATCCCTGGGGCCACATAATCCAAGTAACAGGCAGCGTTCTTGCAACAACCTCCGGTAGAGGTCCGGTCGAGGGTTGCAGTCGGCAAGTTTACGACACGGGCAGGCAGCAGATCTGCCGGTTCCCGGGCGGCTTGCCATGTGACGAAGAACCGTCACTGCTATGACACCGCGGGTCCCCGATCTTACGCAGCGGTAGCAAATCTGCCCCCTGTGGCCGAAATGCCATAGCTCGCCGGCGCTCGTTCTGGTAGCAGGGTGTGAGCAAACGGGGAGTACCTGATGAACAGGCTTCTGTTCGGCACTGGCATAGCACTTCTGACTTCAGCGGCACACGCCGCCGATCCGGTTGTCGTCGCCGAACCCGAACCGATGGAATATGTCCGCATCTGCGAGGCCTACGGCGTCGGCTTCTATTACATTCCCGGTACCGAGACCTGCCTGAAGGTCGGCGGATACGTTCGCATGGATGTGGGGGCGGGTGCTTTCGGGCTGACGAATGTTGCCGACAAGAGCGATCCCGGCTTCCGGTTCGACCCAAACCTCAACGACACCTACGACATGCGGGCGCGGTTTCAGCTGAGGCTCGATTCCCGCGCCGAGACCGAACTCGGTACCTTGCGGACCTACGCGGCCATCAATTTCCAGTACGAAACCTTCGCAGAACAGGAAGACTACTACAGCTTCAACCTGACGAACACGACGGACTACCTGTCGATCGAGCATGCCTATATCGAGCTTGCCGGCTTCCGCGTGGGCAAGACCGACTCGCTGTTCTCGACGTTCACGGGCTATGGCGGCGGCGTCATCAACGACGACATCATCGGCTACGGACCGTACGGAACTCACCAGTTCGCCTATGGATGGGGCAATGACGACGGCTTTGGCGCGGCAATAGCGCTGGAAGTCGGCGACGGCGACCTGGTTGCGCCCTTCCTCGTGCCGGACTTCGGCGATCCCAATCTCTACACGATCGACAGCTATGTGCCGCATGTGGTCGCGGGTGTCGGCTGGCAGGGGGCTTGGGGCGGAGCGTCGCTCGTGGCGGGCTACGATTCCGTCTGGGAGGAGGGCGCCGTCAAGGCGCGGGTCGACTTCTATCCGACCGACAGGCTGGCGCTGTTCGCTATGGCGGGATGGTCGTCCTACGAGCAGGATTTCTATTCTCTGGACTACTGGAACGGATCCAGCTGGGTCGACGTCGAGGTCAAGGACAGCCCGAACTATTATGCTCCCTGGGGGGGCAACTGGGCAGTCTGGGCCGGCGGCTCGTTCATGCTGACCGACAAGGCGACCCTGAACGTCCAGGCCTCCTATGACCAGATGGAAGATTTCGCCATCGTGGCCAACGTCGCTTACGAAATCGTCCCGAATTTCGTCATAACGCCCGAGATTGCGTACATCGACAGTTTCAATGACGAGTTCCAAGCCTGGAACGAATACTGGGACGATCGAAAGGTTCCCAGCGAGAGCTGGGGCTTCTTCGTCCGCGCCCAGGCGAATTTCGGCGGTTGATGGAGCTTCGCATGAGCGGATTTGCAAACAAGAGCGCTATTGCAGCAGCGGTCGTCCTCCTGTCGACATCAGTGGCTTTCGCACAGGAAGAGGTGGGACAGGCAACCCTTATCAAGACGGCGGTGACTGGAGGAAGTGGCCCACTCGCCATAAGGTCTCCGGTCTATCGCGACGAGCGGATCACGACCTCCCAGAGCGGGCTTGGAGAGTTCACCTTCCGCGATGGCACGAAGTTCGCCGTGGGCGGAAACTCCTCGGTCGTCATCGACCGGTTCGTCTTCGATGATGCGAAGACATTCAACCAGCTCACCCTGAATGCGGCGCGCGGGTCGTTCCGCTGGATCAGCGGAAAGTCGAAATCCGAGGCCTACCAGATCGTGACGCCGGCCGGGACTATCGGTGTGCGTGGCACGCGTCTCGATATCTTCGTTGGCGCCGGCGGGCTCACCTCCGTGGTGCTGCTCGAGGGTGCTGCGCAATTCTGCGATGCGAATGGCTGCGAGGAGTTGCGGCGCCGCTGCGACGTGGTGGTGGCGACCCCCGGCGGCGGCATCAGCGATCCGGCCAAGGTTGACCGAAGCATCTTCCAGTCGGTGGGTACGGACCGGGCCTTCCCGTTCCTGTCCGGGCGGCAGCGCCTGACGCGCGGCTTTTACGGCTTTGCCAGCGGCAGCTGCGGCCTTTCCGGGCAGCGGTCGGGCCTGCAGCGAACCGGTCCGGGCGGCGCAGACCGGCCGGAGCGCCCCACTGCTGCGCCGTCTGGTTACGATTAGTCGTATCTTTGGTCTCCCTTCAAGAGTGATGTGATCCGGAGGATGCCAGCTCTCAGGTCTGCGGTGACCGCTGTCCCTGATGCGAAGGCCAGATCGCCGACGCAGGACGGTCCCTTGGCGTTTGCCTTACCTGTGAACACGGCAGAGCGGCGATATGACCTCGACTGGCTGAGGATCGTCGCGTTCAGCATCCTGATCTTCCACCACGTTGGTTTGTTCTATGCGACGTGGGACTGGTACCTGAAGAGCCGCCACGGGGTCAGTTTCGTGGAGCCCGTCATGGGCCTGACGGCCTGGCGGTTGCCGCTCCTGTTCTTCATTTCCGGCGCGGCAGTCCGATATGCAATCGACAAGACGACCATGCGGAGATTTCTTTCGCAGCGCGTCACGCGGCTTCTTGTGCCGCTGGCATTCGGCATGGCGGTGGTCTGCGCGCCGCAGACCTATGTGGAGCTTCGCTACCTGGGCGAGATCGAGCCAGGCTATCTCGCCTTCTATCGCGACTATCTGGGTTTCGGGGAGTTCTCGATGGTCAGACCGCCCTGGAACCACCTCTGGTACGTAGCCTACATCCTCGTCTACACGATGGTCGTGGCGCTGTGCCTGCCGCTGCTGAAGCCGGCAACGACCGCGCTTGGCGGGCCGTTCTTCGCCTGGCTGGCGAGGGGACGCGCCTGGCGTCTGCTGCTCGTCCCGGCGATCCCGTTTGTCATTTATACGATGATGCTTGATCCCTACTTTCCGACTACTCTCGCCTTGTGGGGGGACTGGGCCAACATCGCCAAGACCCTCACTTTCTTCCTGTTTGGCTTCCTTGCGGCCAAGAGTGACGATTTCTGGAGCGCGGTCGACAGATCGCTGCCGCTGGCAACTGTCTTCTCGCTGCTTCTGGGAGGCCTGGTGCTGACGGCATTTCTCAACGAATTCGCCGTGACATCAGATCCGCGACTGCTGACGGGATTCGTGCTTTTGAGGGTCGTTTACGGCTGGTCGATCGTCGTCACGTTGCTTGGGCTGGCGCGCAGGTTCGCAAACCGCCCGAGCCGGACACTAGGCTATCTGACCGCCGCGATTTTCCCCTATTATATCCTCCACCAGACGATCACCCTGCTCATCAGCTACTGGTTCACGAAGCACGAGGCACCGCTTGCGATCGAGGCGACGACGATCGTCATGACGACAATCCTTGGCTGTGCGCTGGGCTATGAAGCTATACGCAGGGTCGCCGTATTGAGGCCGCTGTTCGGACTGCCGGTGCTCACCAAGGCAGGCTGAAGCCTAAACCTTGAAATCCATGACAGATGAAATCCTGCGCCTGATGAGTTTGCGCCGATTGGCCTGCAGTTGTGGTCGAAGTTCATCGGCCAACTCCCTTGACCGGCGCGCCATCGCGGCGTCTTCACAGGCGTTGAGTACGATCGCGCGAAAATGCTCGGCGCTTCTCTCTGCTTCGCTGGCGACTTTCAGGACCCCGAACTTCTCAACCGCCTCCGCATTGTATTGTTGCTCCCGTTGCTGCGGCGCCGCTACCTGAGGTATTCCGGTGGCCAGGCCCAGGCACAGCGTGCCATGCTGTGCCGCGTTGACCAGCAGTCGGCTGCGCTTCGCCACGAGGTCAACAGGGACAGGTGAGCGCTCGACGAGGACACCTCGCTTCGCGAGCCCGTCGGCAACCTCGTCGTCGATACCGGGAATGAAAACCCTCACTGGTACTCCAAGGCTTCCGATTGCTTCTATCAGCTCTGGGCTGGATTGCGCCCTGGTAGAGAAGTAGACGAAGACCTCTTCGCCACCGGACACAGGCTCCGCCTCCCCTCCGATGATCGGCGGAAGCAGGGGTTGCCGCCGCGACTCGGAGTACGGGTCGAGCATCCCAATGGTAAAGGCGAGCTGGTCAGAGGACGTGTAAACCTGCGGCAGCCGATCAAGCTTCGGAACCCCGAACTCGGGGACCACCGAATTGATCGTGTCGACGATCTCCGCTTCGTCGTAGATGCGGGTCGAGTAACGGGGCAGCAGAACCGGAAACTCCTGCATCTCCGCCGGCGGGACCAGATAGCCGGTGCCGATGGCGATAGCGGGGATGCCGAGACCCCGTGCTGCCATGAGGGCACAGGGCGCGCAGTCGGCAATGACCAGCGAGATGTCGCATTCGCGCATCACTCCCTGCCACCAGGCGATGCTTTCGCGCAAGGTTTCCGGGTTGAGGAAACCGTAGTCCCCGAGAAATTCGCCCCATGTCGCCCTGGGTGGACTTCCGCGGGATTCTCGGAAATCCCTCGAATAGGGCAACCACGGACCCTGCACCGCATCGCACAGTCCCGCCAACTCGTCCTTGAACGTCAGATCGCACAGGGCGGCGTCGAAGGTGAAGCGGTCCTGGACCGCCTCGGCCACCGTTCTCAATTGAACAACATGGCCGCGGCCGCTGCCATGTTCCCATGCAAGCAGCGCTCCCAACATTACCTCACCCCAAGCCAGTAAAGATCATAGTTGCTCCCAATACTGGAACGCAGGATAGGTTGTGCCGCATTTACAACGCCTGCGGGCACCATCGAGACTGCGAGTCCTGTAGCCGTTCTATCCGATCGAAAGAAAAGTTTGTGAGGTTCTCACCGCCCCAGAAGATTTCGCCCGACGCTCTTCAGGTGCTGAAGCATCGCCTCTCTTGCGCTATCGGAATCGCGTTTCGAAAGCGCGACCAGGATTGCCTCGTGCTCCTGGCAGTATGTCTGGCGCCTCTCCTCCGAGAATGACCGCTTTTTCATCTCGAACCATGGCGCCTGGTTGCGCAGAACGCGCATCAGATTGTGGATCTCGCGCAGAAATTCGTTTCGCGAGCAGCTGAAAATCCGGTGGTGGAACTCCGCGTCCCAATGCTCGAAGACAGGCATCTCGATGGCGTCGCAGGCAGCCAGATGTGCCTCCCTTACGGCCTCGATCTCGCCGGCGCTGGCATTGGTGGCCGCGAACGCTGCCGCCGCGGGCTCCAGCAATTCACGGATTTCCATCATGTCCGCGGGGCTAGCCCCCTCCATGCGCTTGATCGCGCCAGCCAGCGTGTCGACATTGGCGGCAACGAGGAAGGTGCCGCGGCCGACTTCACGACTGACAGCGCCGCTTTCCTGCAGCAGTCCCACAGCCCGCCTGACCGTATTGCGGGCAACGCCGAATTCGGCCGCCAAATCACGCTCGGGCGGGATGCGGCCCTGTTCCAGCCATTCGCCGGCTTCGATGCGTTTCCTTAATTTGGCGGCAATGTCGGTTGCGACGAGGCGCGGCATGGCGGTGTCCGAACTGATCCAATCTTGCACCAATCTAATCAGGTGAAGGCTGGATGTCCAGTGCGGTATCTCACAGCCGCCAGTCCGGAAGCACTGCGATTGTTGCGCCGCAGCATGAATTTTCGTTGATTATCCCGCTTGCCGCGCGATCAGTTCACCTCTATCGTGTCACGAAAGGCACCTTAATTGGTCCAATAAAGGTTCAGGGAGGGGTTGCATGAAAGTCGCGACGTTCTTGATCGCGGGGGAGAGGCGTGTCGGCCTTGTCGATCTCTCCAGCCAGACCGTCGCGCCCTTCGACTTTCCAATCGAACGCGCCGCTGCCGGCGTGCTTGCGCTGATCGACAGCAATGGTGCCGGCCTTCCGGCGACGCTGTCGCCGGTCCCGCTTTCCCAGGTGACGCTCGAGGCGCCGATCCCGCGGCCGCGCCGCAACATCTTCTGCGTCGGCAAGAACTATCACGAACATGCGCATGAATTCGCCAAGAGCGGCTTCGATTCCAGCGCGCAGGCGGGTGCGGTTCCCAAACACCCGATCATCTTCTCCAAGGTGCCGGAATCGGTGATCGGCATGAGCGACGCCGTGCTGATCGATTCCGGTATTTCCACGGCCATCGACTACGAAGCCGAGCTCGCCGTGATCATCGGCAAGGCCGGCCGCGGCATCGCCAAGGCCGACGCGTTCGACCATGTCTGGGGCTATACGATCATCAATGACGTGACAGCACGCGACCTGCAGGGCAAGTACAGCCAGTGGCTGATCGGCAAGTCGCAGGACACGTTCTGCCCGATGGGACCGTGGGCGGTGACGAAAGACGAGATCGACATCGAGACGACGGGCATACGCTGCTTCGTCAATGACGACCTGCGCCAGAATTCGACGACGAACCTTCTGATCTTCGACATTCCGACGATTATCGCCACGTTGTCGGAGGGCATTACGCTGCAGCCGGGCGACATCATTGCTACCGGGACGCCGGCAGGCGTCGGCATCGGCTTCACGCCACCGAAATATCTCAAGGCCGGCGATGTGGTGCGCGTCGAGATCGACGGCATCGGGACGCTGCAGAACCGGTTCGAGGAGCGCGCCTGATGCCGCTGATGCGCATAGGGCCGGTGGTTGTCGAGGTCGCCGGACAGGGCTTTCCGGTGGTCATGATCCATGGCCTCGGCGGCTCGTCGAACACCTTCCAGCCGCAGATGGCTGCGCTTGCAGGCTACCGTGTCATTAGGGTCGACCTCCCAGGCTCGGGCCGTTCCCCGGTGCCCGCCGGCACGCTGTCGATCGAGACGATGAGCGAAGCCGTGGCGGATGCGGTCCGGAGCCTTGGCGTCGAGGCAGCCCATTTCGTCGGGCATTCCCTGGGCACGCTGGTGTGCCAGCACATCGCCGTCGAACAGCCGGGAACGGTCGCGTCGCTGGCATTGTTCGGGGCGCTCGCCGAGCCGACCGAGGCGGTTCGCAACGGGCTGCAAGGCCGCGCCGCGATGGCGCGCGCCGGCGGAATGGCCGACATTGGCGACGCTATCGTGGCCAATGCGATCTCCGCTCATACGCGGGACACTTCACCGGCCGCCGCTGCCTTCGTGCGCGAATCCGTCATGCGCCAGGATCCGGAGGGCTATGCCCGCACCTGCGAGGCGCTGTCCCGAGCGACGGCAGTCGATGCACGCGCCATCAAGGCGCCGACGCTTCTGGTGACCGGCGACGCCGATACCGTCAACCCGGTGAGTGTGGCGCAGGCGCTGTCCGACAAAATCGCCGGCGCGACGTTGTCCACGATGGACCGCTGCGGTCATTGGGCTACTATCGAAAAACCGCAGGAGGCGACCCGCAAGCTCGCGGACTTCCTGCAGCGGAACAACGGTTAGGATCAGAGCTTCGCGGGAACGGCCTTTCCGCATCGTTTCGGGAGGAATTCATGGCTGACGACGCAAACGGCTGGAACGGCAACGGCAACGGCAGCACGCTGTTCACCAACGTGCGGGTGCTCGATGCGACCGGCGAATATCCCTACACCGGCGAGGTGCTGGTGCAGGGAAACCGCATCAAGCAGATCACCAAGGGCTCGTCGCGCTTCGGCTCTGCCGCACCGGGTGCCGGCGGCGCGACCGTCATCGACGGCATGGGCGCGACGCTGATGCCCGGCCTGATCGACGGCCATTTGCATCTCTCCTGGAACAATGCGCCCGGCATCGACCCGATCCAGATGATGGAGGTCGAGGAGCACATGCTGGTGACCATGGAAATGGCCAAGCTGGTGCTTGATGCCGGCTTCACGGCGGGTCGCGGTGCTGCCTCAGCCAAGCCGCGCCTCGACGTGGTGTGCAAGAAGTTCATCAACCAGGGCCGCTATCCCGGACCACGCTACCTGGCGGCCGGTCCCGAAATCACGACCGTCGGCGGCCTCGGCGATGCCGCGCCCTCGCACATCCCGCACGAGGGGCTGAATCTCGGCCTCGTGGTCTCGGGTCCCGAAGAAATCCGGCGCACGGTGCGCCAGCTCATCAAGTACGGCGTCGATTCCATCAAGCTCAACCTGTCGGGCGAATCCATCACCGGCATGGGTGCAGAAGAAACGCCGATGTCGGAAGAGGAAGTGGCGATGGCCGCCTCCGAGGCGCGTTGCCGTGGCAAGGTGCTGGCGGCGCATGCGCGCTCGTCCGGCTCGGTCAAGCAGTGCATCCGGCACGGCATCCAGAACATCTACCACGCCTCCTTCGCCGACGAAGAGTCGCTCGACATGCTGGAGGCGGCCAAGGACAAGCATATCGTCGCCCCCGGCATCGCCTGGCTGATCAACACGGCGCGCTATGCCGAGCAGTGGGGCATCAAACCCGGCTCGGCGCTTTCGCTGGAGTACGAGCGCGAACTCGAAATGTGCATCGACACGATGAAGAAGATGCATCGCCGCGGCATCCGCATCTGCACCGGCGGCGACTATGGCTTCGCCTGGACCCCGCAGGGTACCAATGCCAAGGACCTGCAGACCTTCGTCGAGATGCTCGGCTTTTCGCCTATGGAGGCGATCCAGGCCGGCACCAAGTATGGCGGCCACATCATGAACATGGAAGACGAACTCGGCCTGATCAAGGAAGGCTATCTCGCCGACCTGCTGCTGGTCGACGGCGACCCGATAGCCGATGTGCGCATCCTGCAGGACAAGAACCGCATCCTGGCCATCATGAAGGACGGCAAGTTCCACAAGGCGCCGCGCATCAACGAGCAGAGGCGCCGGCTGACCGCATGAGCGTGCTCGACCAGCAGACGGCGGGGGCCGGCATCACGAAGCGACAGGGGTGGGGCATTGCCGCGCTTCTGTTCGCCGCCGTGATGGCGTGGCTGATCTTTGCCATCTGGCCGGACTGGCTGAACGATATCCTGATTTCAAAGAAGGCCTTCGTCAGTTCGATCTTCAACGGTATCACGCTGGCCGGCCTCTACTTTCTGGTCGCCAGCGGCTTCACCCTGGTCTTCGGCCTGATGCGCAACGTCAATCTCGCGCACGGCTCGCTCTACCTCGTCGGCGCCTACATCGGTTACGAGGTGACGCGGCTGACTGGCTACTGGCTGCTCGGCGTCGCAGCCGGATTCCTGGTGCTCGCGCTCATCGGCGTCGTTCTTCAGGTCACGGTGTTCCGCCGGCTGGAAGGCGACGACTTGCGCCAGACGCTGGTGACCATCGGCATCTCGATCGTCGCGGCCGACCTGATGCTGTGGATGTGGACCGGCGCGACCTACCAGATCACCACCCCGGAATGGCTGGACGGCGCCGTCAAGCTGCCGATCATCACGGCGTTCAGGTCTAATGGCGACGCCGTCTACATCAACTACCCGTTCTACCGCCTCGTCGTGCTCGGCGTTGCCATCGTCATCGGCATCGGCCTGTGGCTTCTGCTCAACAAGACGCGGGTGGGCATGATGATCCGCGCCGGTGTCGACGACCGCGCGATGCTTGCCGCTTCCGGCGTCAACGTGCATGCCGTCTTCGCGATCGTCTTCGCCATCGGTGCCGGACTGGCCGGCTTCGCCGGAGTCGTCGGCGGCTCGGCGCTGTCGGTCGCGCCGGGCGAGGACGTCCGCTATCTGCTGGCCTCGCTGGTGGTGGTCATCGTCGGCGGCATGGGCTCGATTACCGGGGCTGCCATCGGCGCCCTGCTGATCGGCCTCGCCGAGCAGATCGGCCTCGTCTACTTCCCGACTTACGGCATCGTGCTGACCTTCGTCATCATGGTGGTCACCTTGGCGATCCGGCCTCAGGGCATCATGGGCAAGTCGCTATGACGCTGGCGATCGAAACCCCTCGAAAGTCCCGCGTCGACACCCTGCTCGGCGACATCGGCATCGGGCAGGTTCTGCTCGCCGTCGCGCTGCTTCTTTACCCGGCGATTGCATCCGACTTCTTCCTGACGCAGATCGGCGGGTATTCGCTGATCTGGGGCATGATTGCGTTGTCGCTGATGATGCTGGCCGGCTATGGCGGCATGGTCAGCCTGGCGCAGATAACGGTGGCGGGCCTCGCCGGCTACATGGTCGCGATCTTTGGCGAGAACAACTCGAATGTTCACGGCTTCGGCTGGCCGTGGTGGGTGGTGGTGCCGATCGCCGTGTTTGTCGCCGGCATCGCCTCGGCGCTGATCGGCGCGATTTCGGCGCGCACCGACGGCATCTACACGATCATGATCACGCTGGCGATCGCCACGGCCATGTATTATTTCACGCAGCAGAACTACGCGCTCTTCAACGGCTTCCCCGGCTTCACCGGCATTCGCGCGCCTGATTTCCTGGGCATCTACTGGCGCGATCCGATGCCCTTCTACTATCTGTGCCTGGGTGTCGCCGTGGTCGCCTATGCGGCGGTGCTCTACTGCGCGCGCTCGACCTTCGGGCTGGCGCTACAGGCACTGCGCGACAACCCGCGCCGCATGCGGGCGCTGGGCTTCCATGTGACCCAGCACAAGATCGTCACCTATTTCTACGCCGGATTGATCGCCGGCCTCGCCGGAGTCCTGCTGGTCTGGTTCAACGGCCGCATCTCGCCGGGCACGATCGGGGTCGGCGCCGCGATCAACGTGCTGATCATCGCCGTCATCGGGGGAATGCGCCACCCGATCGGCCCGTTTCTGGGCGCACTCGTCGTTGTTCTGATGCAGACATTCGCCATCGACATAGTCGGGGCCGAGCGTTTCAACACGCTGATCGGCCTGTTCTTCCTGGCGATCGTCTTCATCTCACCGGATGGTCTCCTTGGACTATGGGGCAAACTGAAGCCGCATCTTAGACAGGAGTCCTTGCGCTCCGGTCCGTAGGGACCGGGCGGGGTAGTAGCAATCTGTAACTGGGAGGAAGCAATGCATATCCATCGACGTACACTGCTGGCGCTGGCGCTGGCCACGGGGCTGACCGCTCCGTCGCTCGCCCTGGCGGAAGACACCATCAAGCTTGGCATACTCGCGACGTTCGAGGGTGCGTTCACGGTCCTCGGCGAAGACGGCATGCGCGGTGCCATGCTGGCGATCGAGGAAGCTAACGGCATGGCCGGCGGCAAGAAGATCGAAATCGTCAAGGGCTCGTCCGACGCATCGCCCGACAGCGCCGTGCGCGCCGTGCGCAAGCTTGTCGAGCAGGACGGCGTCAAGGTCGTCGTCGGCCCGCTCTCGGGCGACGAGGGCATCGCCGTCAAGGATTACGCCAAGACGCAGCCGGACGTGACCTTCATCAACGGCACGTCCGCGGCACAGGACACGACGCTGCGGGATCCGGCGGAGAACTTCTTCCGCTTCTCGACTGACGGCGCGCAGTGGATGGCCGGTCTCGGTACCTATGCCTTCAACGAGAAGGGCTACAAGAAGGTCGCGACCGTGGCGGAAGACTATTCCTTCCCCTACACGCAGGTCTTCGGTTTCATGGCCGAATTCTGCAAGGCTGGCGGCACCGTGCCGTCGAAGTCCTGGGTGCCGATCGGCAACAAGGACTACTCCTCGGTCATCGCTGCGATTCCTGACGATGTCGACGCGATCTACGTGGCACTTGGCGGCGCCGATGGCGTCAACTTCCTGACCCAGTACCAGCAGGCAGGCGGCGAGGCGCCGTTGATCGGCGGTTCGATCACCGTCGACCAGACAGTGCTGTCGTCGAAGGGCAAGATGCGCGACGTCGTCATCGGTACGCCTTCAGCCGGCCCGATCGCCGACACCAACGACACGCCGGAATGGCTGGCTTTCGTCGAGGCCTACAAGAAGCAGCCCGACGCCTTCCCGTCGCCGTCGCTGTTCGCACACGGCTACTACGTCAACACCAAGGCAGCCATCCTGGCGCTTGACGAGGTCGGCGGCGACGTCTCCGACGGCGGCAAGAAATTCCGCGAGGCTCTGTCGAAGCTCTCCTTCGACACGCCGACCGGCAAGGTGTCGCTCGACAAGAACCGCAACGCGGTCGCCGACATGTACCTGACGGAAGTCTCGGAAGGTGCTGACGGAAATCTCTACAACAAGCTCGTCAAGGTTGTCTTGCAGGTCAACCAGACGCTCGGCATTCCCGAAGAGGAATTCCTGGCGCTGGGTGCGGTCAGCCGCGAAAACCCGAGCTGCCCGTAACAGGCAACTGGCAGGAGACCGCACCAGTGGCTGAACCGATCGCCGCATCGCGCCTGCAGAGCTCCAACGCACATGCGTTGGAGCTCGACGGCGTGACGCGTCAGTTCGGTGCCTTGGTTGCTGTATCCAGCGTGAATATGAGGATCGCGGCTGGCGAAAGGCGCGCGGTCCTCGGCTCCAACGGCGCCGGCAAGACGACTCTGTTCAATGCCATAACAGGCGACTTCATGCCGACCGCCGGCAAGATCCGTTTCTTCGGCGAGGACATCACGATGTTGCCGCCGCATGAGCGCATCCGGCGCGGCCTGCGGCGCACCTACCAGATATCGCAGCTATTCGGCGGCCTGTCGGTTCTGGATGGAATTTTCCTCGCCTGCCGCGGCGTGTCGCGCAACCGGTTCTCGCTGATCCGGCCGCAGCCGGACGACGTCAACATGGCGCAGGCCGAGCTCATTCTGCACGCCGTGCATCTCGAGGACATCAGGGACACGATGGTCGCGACGCTCTCCCACGGGCAGCAGCGCCAGCTCGAAATAGCGTTGGCGCTTGCCGGCGCACCGCGCTTCATCCTGTTTGACGAACCGGCAGCGGGGCTGTCGCCCACCGAGAGACGCGACCTCGTCGCGATCCTCAACGCGCTGCCCAAGCATATCGGCTACGTCATCATCGAGCACGATCTCGACGTCGCGCTGCGCGTCTCCGACTACGTGTCGATGATGCACAACGGCAAGCTGTTCAAGGAAGGCACGCCCGAAGAGATCGAGAACGATCCGCAGGTGCAGGAAATCTACCTCGGCGGAGGCCGTCATGGCTGAGCGCGTCGGCGGAAGAGCTGCCCTGAAGATCGATGACCTCCACGTCTATTACGGCGAGTCACACGCAATCCAGGGCGTCTCGCTGACGCTGGAACGCGGCGTGCTGTCGGTCGTCGGCCGCAACGGCATGGGCAAGACGACGCTCTGCAATACCATCACCGGGCTGATGCGCCCGCGGTCCGGCTCAATCCGGGTCGACGGAAGGGAGGTCTCCTCGCTGGAGCCGCACCAGATCAACCGGCTTGGCGTTGGCTACGTGCCGCAAGGCCGCCGGGTCTGGCCAAGCCTGACGGTTGACGAGCATCTGAGGCTCGCGGCGGGCAGCCGGCGCGATGCGACATGGACCGTCGAGCGCGTCTACCAGACATTCCCACGGCTGGCCGAACGCAAGGGCAATGGCGGTTCGCAGCTGTCGGGCGGCGAGCAGCAGATGCTGGCGATTTCGCGCGCGCTGCTGTCCGACCCCAAATTGCTGGTCATGGACGAGCCGACCGAAGGCCTGGCTCCCGTCATCGTGGATCAGGTCGAGCGCATGCTGGTGACGCTCGCGGAAGAAGGCGAGATGGCGATCCTCGTCATCGAGCAGAATATTGGTGTTGCGACCACTGTCTCAGACCGTGTCGCGATCATGGTCAATGGCCGCATCAACCGCATCATGGATGCAAAGGAACTCGCCAGCGACCGCGAGTTGCAGCAGAGCCTGCTCGGGGTCGGCCGTCACGCAGATGTCGAGACGACGCCGCAGCCGGCCGAGATGGCGCAAGCGCAGGAACAGCTTGCCGACGTCTACCGGATCGAGCGCAGCGGCGGCGAAACGGCCGACAGCAGCGGCGTTCGCGCCTACCGGCCGGTGACGGATCTGCCCAACCGCTGGAACGTACCGGCGGCGACGCTGCGCCAGACTGCCGTCGAGAAGACGACGCCCGCCGATGAGACGAAGAAGATCTTCGCCATCCCCTTTGCGGAGCGGATCGGCCGCACCGCGCTGGTCGTCGGCACGTTCGACACCAAGGGCAAGGAACTGCGCTTCATGGCCGACCGGCTGAAGAAGCTCGGCATTCCGGTGCGCACTGTCGACCTGTCGACATCCGGCAAGCCGTCGAGCGCCGACGTCCCGGCAAACCAGGTCGCCAGCATGCATCCGCGCGGTACGTCCGAAGTCATGTCAGGCGACCGCGGAAAATCCGTGGAGGCGATGGCTGAGGCGTTTGCCCGCTGGATCGAGCGGGAGAGGGATATCGGCGGCATCATCTCGGCCGGCGGCTCCGGCGGCACCACGCTTGCCACGGCCGGCATGCGCGGCCTGCCCGTCGGCATTCCGAAGATCATGGTCTCGACGGTCGCTGCCGGCGATGTTGGCAAGTATGTCGGTGGCGCCGATATCATGATGTTCCACTCGGTAGCCGATGTGCAGGGGCTGAATTCGATCACCGAGGCCGTGCTCGGCAACGCCGCGCACGCGATGGCTGGCATGATCGCCCAACTACCGAGCGCCGACGTGCGCGAGGCCAGGCGCAAGCTGTCGCGCCCGGCCATCGGCATCACCATGTTCGGCGTGACGACGCCCTGCGTGCAGGCCGTGACGAAACGCCTTGAAGCCGACTATGACTGCCTGGTTTTCCACGCCACCGGCATCGGCGGTCGCGCCATGGAGGGGCTGGGCAACTCTGGCCTGCTCTCCGGGTTCCTCGACATCACCACGACGGAGATTGCCGACATGATCGTCGGCGGCGTGTTCCCGGCCGACGAGACGCGTTTCGGTGCGGCGATCCGGACCGGACTGCCCTATGTCGGTTCGGTCGGAGCGCTCGACATGGTCAATTTCGGGCCGCGCGAGAGCGTGCCGGAAAAGTTCAGGAACCGAAAGTTCGTCATCCACAATCCGAACGTTACTCTCATGCGCACGACACGCGACGAGAACCGTGCCTTTGGCGAGTGGATCGGCGGGCGGCTGAACAAGATGAACGGTCCGGTGCGATTCCTGCTGCCCGAGGGCGGGGTGTCGATGCTGGATGCGCCGGGACAGCCGTTTTTCGACCCGGAGGCCGACAATGCGCTGTTTGAGGCAATCGAGAAAACGGTGCGCATCTCGCCGACACGGCGCGTCGAGCGGGTTGCCGGCAACATCAATAACGAAACGTTCGTGACGGCGCTGGTGACGGCGTTCCAGTCGGTCGCACCGAAAATGATGCGGAGCGCCTGATGCAGGTCGCGCGCGCCGCACACTTTGCATTTGCCTGTCGGGCATGGATAAATTCAGACCTGCCGGCTGATGCCGGCTGCAGTTTCTTCGGGAGAGCATGACAATGGCCGCACAGACCTTCGGTGCATTTCTCTTGTGGCTGATCATCGCCGCGATTGTGGTGGTGGTCGCCGTCTATGTCCTTCGCTGGCTGTATCGCCGCTCGACCAAGGAGACGGCGTTCGTGCGGACCGGCTTCATGGGCGAAAAGGTGGTCGTCAACGGCGGCGCCTTCGTCATCCCGGTGCTGCACGAGATCACGCCCGTCAACATGAACGTCATGCGCATCGAGGTGCGCCGCGGCGAGCAGACGGCGCTGATCACCAAGAACCGCATGCGCGTCGACCTGATTGCCGAGTTCTTCGTGCGGGTAGGCTCGAGCCGGGAATCCGTCGCCTCGGCGGCGCAGACTCTTGGTCGACGCTCGCTGCAGCCAGAAGGCATCCGCGAACTGCTCGAGGGGAAGTTCTCCGCGGCGATGCGCACGATTGCGGCGCAGATGTCGCTCGAGGAGATGCATGAGCTGCGTGGCGACTATGCCCGCCAGGTCAAGGAAGTCGCGTCGGAAGCGCTGGCACAGAATGGCCTCGAGCTCGAGAGCGTCGCAATCGTCGACCTCGACCAGACAAGCCTGGAGTTCTTCGATCCGTCGAACGCCTTCGACGCCGAAGGTCTGACGGCGCTGACGGAATCGATCGAAACGCGCCGCCGCATGCGCAACGAGATCGAGCAGCGCACGCTGGTCGACATCCGCAACCAGAACCTCGAAACGCATCGCAAGGTTCTGGAGATCGACCGCGACAGCGAATATGCGCGACTGGAACAGGAGCGCGAGGTCGAGGTTCGCCGCGCCGGGCAGCGTTCGGAGCTCGCCAAGGAGCGCGCGCTGCGCGACCAGGAATCGGAGCAGGCGCAGTTGTCGGCCCGCGAGATCGTCGAGAAGTCGAGGCTGGCGCAGGAGCGCGCCATCACCGAGGAGCGCATCAAGAGCGAGGAAGAGACCCAGCGTCGTGAGATCGCCCGGCGCCGTGCCCTGGACGAGGCCGAGCTGAAGTCGCGCGAGAAAACCGAGCGTGAGCAGATCGCGCTGGAGCTCGAACTGGAGAAGGCGCGCATCAACCGCCAGGGCGCCCAGAGCGAACTGGAAATCCAGCGTAAGGAGGCGCTGGAGATTGCCGAGCTGGAGCGTCAGATTGCACTTGCCGAGAAGGCCGCCGAAGTAACCCGCGCGGAAGCGGAGAAGCGGCGTGCCGAAATCCTGGCGTCCCAGGAAACGGAATCGACGCGGATCAGCCAGGACCGTCTGCTCGATCAGGTCCGCATCGAGCGCGAACGCAATCTGGAAGCGCTGCAGATCGCCAAGCGTCAGGCCTTCGAGGAAGCCGAGATCGCGTCCAGCGAGGAAGTCGAGCGGGCTCGAATCCAGACGGCACGCGGCATCGACGAGGCTCGCCTCATCAAGGACCGCGAGATCCGCCAGATGGGTGTCGAGAACGACAAGACGATCGAGATCGCGGAAATCCAGAAGGCCATCGACATCGCCAAGAAGACGCAGGAGCGTTCCGCGGCAATGGCAGCATCCGAGGCCGTCCGCGCCAAGGCGATCCAGGCCGAGGAGCAGTCCTTCACAACCCGCGAGCGCGAAATCGCCGAACGGCGCAAGCTGACCGACCTGATCGGCGCGCAGCGCGAGGCCGAACGCGAGACCATCCGCGTTACCGCCAAGGCGGATGCCGAGATGAAGGCGGCCAAGAGCCTCGCCGAAGCCCAGAAGATCGCAGCCATTGCCTCGGCCGACGCCGAAAAGATCCACGCGCTGGCAGCTGCCGAACGCTACGCCGTCGATGCCGCGGGCCAGAAGCAGATCAACGAGGCCGAAAACGTGCTGTCGGAAGAGGCACGCGCCGGCCGTCTGCGCGGCAAGCTGCTCGACCATATCGAGGGCATCGTGCGCGAAAGCGTCAAGCCGATGGAAAAGATCGAGGGCATCAAGATCCTGCATGTCGATGGCATGAGCGGCGGCCCTGGCGGCAACCGGAATGTTACCGACGAGGTCATCGATTCCGCGCTGCGCTACCGCGTGCAGGCGCCGATGATCGACAATTTGATGAAGGAGATCGGCATTGAGGGCGGTTCGCTCGGGCGCATGACCGACGTGCTGCGCGACGCCAAGGATATTTCCAGCCTGACTCGGGACAAGAAGGGCGGCAAGCCGAAGCCTGCCAAGGACGACGATGACGACCGCGACCGCTGATCGTCTTCTTGTCTGCCCGGCACCGTGGACACGCGGCGGTGCGGGCGGGCCTGATGCCCGACTGACGGGCGGAAAAGTGCATTCATGACAAAAGTCTACGTTTCCACCGTCATTCCGGCGCCGGCCGCGTCGGTCTGGCAGGTGGTCCGCGATTTCAACGGGCTGCCAGGCTGGACTCCCTTCGTGGCGGAGAGCCGTATCGAACAGGGCGCGAAATCCGACCAGGTGGGGTGCATCCGAAATTTCCGGCTGAAGGACGGCGGTGTGATCCGCGAGCGGCTGCTGGCGCTGTCCGACTACGACCTGTCGTGCAGTTACGCGATCCTCGAAAGCCCTATGGCTGTCGAAAACTACATTGCCACCCTGTCGCTGACGCCTGTCACCGACGGCAACGCCACCTTCGCCGAGTGGCAGGCCGATTTCGACTGTCCACCCGATCGCGAGTCCGCCCTGGTCCAGCAGATCGGCAGCGGCGTCTTCCAGACGGCCTTCAATGCCCTGAAGCAGCGCTTCGGGCGCTAGCCGCCGATGGTCAAGATCCGGCAATCAACGATTATCGATGCGCCGATCGATCATGTCTGGTCGATCCTGCGCGACTTCAACGGCCATGACCGCTGGCACCCTGCCATCGCTTCGAGCGAGATCGAGGGAGGCGAACCTGTCGACGCCATCGGTTCGGTGCGGGACTTCAAACTCGGCGACGGCAGCCGTCTGCGCGAGCAGCTTCTGGCGCTTTCGGACGACCAGACCACGCTGACCTATTGCCTGCTCGAGGCGCCGCTGCCCCTGATGGGCTATGTCGCCACCATCCGCCTCAAACCGGTGACCGACGGCGAGCGGACCTATTGGGAGTGGCACTGCGAGTTCAACCCGCCGCCCGAGCGGCGAGAGGAACTGACCAGGCTGGTCAGCGAGCAGATCTACCGGGCCGGGTTCGCCGCGATCCGGCAGCGGCTGGCGCGTGGAACTCCCGTCGCGAGGGCCGAGGCTCCCTTGTCCCGGACCGACAGCAGGGCCCCGACCGGCAGCGCCAGCGCGCGCGCGCAGGCGCAGGGTGCAGTCTCCGCGGCCACGGCCAATGGCGGTTCGACGCGCGCCATTGTTGTCGAAGAGCATGGCGGGCCGGAGGTCATGCGCATGCGCGACATCGCGCTGCCCGATCCCGGACCCGGCGAGGTGCAGATCCGCCATACCGTGATCGGCGTCAACTTCATCGACGTCTATTGCCGGACCGGCTATTTCGACCTGCTGAAGCCGCCGGGCGTGCCGGGTATGGAGGCGGCCGGCATCATCGAGGCGGTCGGTTCGGACGTGTCGGACTACAGGATCGGCGACCGCGTCGCCTATGCCTGCCCCCCTGTCGGCGCCTATGCCGAGCGCCGCAACATGGCGCCCGACCTGCTGGTGCATCTGTCCGACGACATTTCCGACGAGACGGCGGCGTCCAGCCTGCTCAAGGGCGTGGCCGCGAGTTTCCTTCTGCACGAGGTCTATCCCGTCAAGGCCGGAGACACCGTGCTGGTCCACGCCGCCGCCGGCGGCATCGGACAGTTTCTGGTGCAATGGGCAAAGCATCTCGGCGCGACGGTGATTGCCACCGTTTCGACGGACGACAAGGCCCGTGTCGCCACGGCGCGCGGTGCCGACCATGTCGTCGTCTACAGCCGCGACAGCTTCGCCGAGGCGGTCATGCGCCTTACCGGCGGACGCGGTGCAAACGTCGTCTACGATGCGGTCGGCAGGGACACCTTCGCCGACTCGCTCGCGGCGCTCGCCGTGCGCGGCCATCTCGTCAGCTTCGGTCAGGCGTCAGGCCCGGTAGGGGACTGGGACATCGGCCGCTTCGCCTCCAAGTCGGTGACCGTCTCGCGCCCGAACTACGGACATTTCACCGACACGTCCGAGAAACTGGCCATCCATGTCGACCGCTTCTTCGGTGCTCTGCGGCAGGGGGTCGTGTCGATCGATCCCCCGACGCGCTACAGGTTGGACGAGGCGCAGCAGGCACACCGCGACCTCGAAGCCCGCCGCACGACCGGAGCCCTCGTCCTGACGGTCTAGTCCGTCAGCTTCGACTGTCCGACGATTGCTGCATCAGAACTCGAACCGGTAGGGGCGGGTCCAGATTCCAACTGCGGCGGCACGCAATTCTGGCAGAAACGGGTGCATCCCCGGCCGACTGCACCCGTGTCTCCGGCGGGTTGCCGACCGTCGGTGCCAGCCCTTGCAGGCCGCCGGTCATGCCTGAGTGGCGGCCATCGCGTCCTCTGCCGGTGCGGCTGCGGCGATCGGTTCGAGAGCCGCGAGAAGCTGCGCCACTTCGTGCTCGCTGTTGTAGTGGCACATCGAGATGCGGATGCAGTCGGGCAGACCCAGCGGATCGAGAATGTTGCGGGAATAGTGATCCGCCTTGCGCGTATGGGTCCTGATGCCCTGGTCGTTGAGCCGGGTGACCACGTCTGTCGACTTGATCCCCTTGACGACGATCGACACCAGGCCTTCGCGCGCCGGATTGTCCTCTCCGCCCAGGATGACGACGTTTTCCATCTCCCTGAGCCCTTTGAGGTTCCCGGTTCCGTGGATCATCGCATCCGTCAGACGCTTCTCGTGGGCGTGAATGGCATGTCCGGCGGCCTCGATCCGGCGACGGCGATCTGTCTCGCTCGAGACCTCGCCGCCGAGCCAGTCGAGATAGGCGACAACGTCCGACATGGTCGCATAGGCGCCGGTGTCGCGCGTGCCGAATTCCCAGCCGGTCGCCGGCGCGCCGATCAGCATGTCGTGCGGCAGGGCGCCGAGCCGGTCGGATATCCAGGCAACCCCGAAGCCGTGGCGCGAAAAGACCTTGTAGGGCGAGATCGCGTAGCCATCGATGCCGTAGCTGTCGATGTCCAGTTGCCCGTGGGCAGCATGCTGGATGCCATCGACGATGATCACGCAATCCGGCGCCACTTTCCGGATTGCGGCGGCGACGGCTGCCACGTCGACGCCCATGCCGGTGACGGGGGATGTGTGCAGGATGGTAGCCACGGCAACGTCGGGCGTGACGTGCGCGGCGTAGGCCTCGGCCGTCACGGTGCCCGTGGAATCGTCGTGCTGGACATTGACGTAGTCGAGCCCCGCGATTTCCGCCCAGCGTCGCGCCGCCGAGCGGGAGGCCGGATGTTCAAGTGAACTGCCGAGTACCTTGGCGCTCTTCGGGGCGTTCAGGCAGGACGTCCGGATCATCCGGAAAAGCAGCTCCGTCCCGCTTTCGCCGACGAAGAATTGCCCCGACGAAGCGTTCATCAGCACGGCCATGTCGGCCTTGGCCCTGTTGATGATCTCGACCAGCGCATGGCTGGCCGGGTTGTCGCGGCCCTGATTATCCGGGATCGCCGCGAACTTCGCCGATGTCTCGACGACAGATTTCAGCGTCAGCGCGCCGCCGGCATTCTCGAAGAAGACACGCGGGCCCTGGAAGGGGCATTCGTCGACATGGGCAAAGCGGCTGCGAATCTTCGCGAGCAGTTCGGGGGTAATCTCGTTCATATTCTCTCTCGTCAGGAAGATTCTGGCTTCGTAGGGCGCGGGAAGCGATGTATGCCAATATGGCGCGCGTGAGGGAAGCCGTCGACTGCATCCTCTTCCAAACTATGCGTTGATTCTTAAAGTCCGGCCATCGCCGGGGGACGCGTTTTGCCGGCAGCGGAAATGCTGGCGCGCTGCCCTCGTGGCAAAGGTTGTGTGCAGAAGCGCGGCGCGGACCGGCAGTCAGGTCGCGCCGCCGCTTCAGGTTCAGCCGATCAGATCCTCGATGCGGATCGGAAAGCGGTGTGCCCGGATACCGGTGGCGTGCCAGATGGCATTGGCGATGGCGCCGACGGTGCCGGTGACGCCGATCTCGCCGACCCCTTTGACGCCAAGCACATTGACGTAGGGATCATCCTCCTCGACCAGCAGCGCCTGCATGGCCGGAATGTCGGCATGCACCGGGATGTGGTAACCGGCGAGGTCGGCATTCATCGGCCGCCCCGTACGCCGGTCGTGCACCGCCTCCTCGTGCAGGGCGAAGGATACGCCCCAGATCATGCCGCCATAGAGCTGGCTCCTCGTCAGGCGCGGGTTGATGACCCGCCCCGCGGCGAAGGCGCCGACCAGCCTGGTCACCAGCACCTGGCAGAGGTCGGGATCGACCTTGACCTCTGCGAAGACCGCACCGTGCGAATACATCGCGAGTTCCTCGGCGTCCTTCGGGTCCCGGGTGCCGGTGCCGTTGCCTTCGAGGCTCGCCATGCCGGCGCGCGCCATGATCTCGGCATAGCTCTCGCTGCGCGTCTCGTCGCCGCGGTGGTAGAGCCTTCCGTCGCGCGCCCCGACACCGGCATTGCCGGCGCCGAACAGCGGCGAAGCCGGGTCCGCGGTGGCGATCTCGGTCAGCTTCGCAATGGCGTCCGTGCCGGCATTGTGCAAGGCGGTTCCGGCCGAAGCGGTGTGGCCCGATCCGCCGGCGACGCCAGCGTCTGGGAGGTCGGAGATGCCGGAGCGGAACTCGACCCTTTCGACCTCCAGACCAAGTCCGTCGGCAGCGATCTGGGCGAGTGCCGTCCAGGCGCCCTGGCCCATGTCGGCCCCGGCGGTCTCGACAAGCGCGGTTCCGTCGCTGCGCAGCGTGGCGCGTGCCGAGGCAGGGAACATCGGGCACGGGAACATGGCAGTGCCCATGCCCCAGCCGATGAGCCGGCCTTCATCGTCCTGCATCTGGCGCGGCGCCAGTGGACGGCCTGCCCAGCCAAACGCCTTCGCGCCCTCGGCATAGCATTCGCGCAGCGCCTTGGACGAGAAGGGTCTTCCCGTCGCCGGGTCGGTCTCGGCATAGTTGCGCAGACGAAATTCCAGCGGGTCGAGCCCGCAGGCGAGAGCCGCTTCGTCGATGGCGCATTCGAGCGCCGCCGAGCCGGACGCCTCCCCGGGCGCGCGCATCGGGCCAGGGGTCCCGGTATCGATGCGCACCGCACCGTGCCGGGTCGAAATGGCCGGACTGGCATAGATGTTGTGCGAGGCGTTGGCGGCGGGTTCGATGAAATCGTCGAAGCTGCTCGTCGTCGAGACGGCGTTGTGCTCGAGCGCCGTCAGGCGACCTTCGGCATCCATGCCGAGCCGCAGATGCTGCTGCGTTGCGCCGCGATGGCCGACCGGCCCGAACATCTGGTCGCGCGACAACACCATCTTGACCGGCCGCTGCAGCATGCGGGCAGCGAGGATCGTCAGAATGTAGGGCCCGTTCATGATCGCCTTGGAGCCGAAGCCGCCACCGAGGAAGGGGCTGCGCAGCAGAACGTTCTCGGGCGGGATGCCGAAATAGCCGGCAAACAGTGCGCGCGACATGACGATCGCCTGGTTCGGGCTGTCGATCGTGAGGTGGTCGCCGTTCCATTCGGCGACCATGGCATGCGGCTCCATGGCGTTGTGGTACTGGGCCGGCGTCTCGTAGGTCGTGTCGACGCTGCGCGTCGCGGCGGCATGGCCGGCGGCAAGATCGCCCTTGGCGAAGCTTGGCGGCGCGCCGATGCCGACGGCGGGCGGATCGTAATGCTCGCCGTCGTCGAATCCCATACGCGCCGGCTCGACCTCGTAGGTCAGCGCGAGCAGGCGCGCGCCCTCGGTCGCCGCCTCCAGCGTCTCGGCAACGACGACGGCAATCGGCTGCTTGGCATAGCGGACCCGGTCGTTCTGCAGGGCGTCGAACCGGAAGCCGAACAGGCCGTGCTTCTGGTCGGGGTCCAGTGCGAGTGGCGGGCAGTTTGCCGGCGTGATCACCTCGATGACGCCTGGATGCGCCATGGCGGCGGCGACGTCGAGCGAGGTCACACGGCCGCGCGCGATGCTGCTCGCCGCGATGACGGCGTGAGCCATGTTTTGCGGATGGTTGTCCGCAGCATAGGTGGCGGTGCCCGTGACCTTCAGGTGGCCGTCGAGCCTGGTCAGCGGCTGGCCGCTGGAGGACCCCATGCGGGCATGGGAGGTCGGGAAGGCGAGCGTATCAGACATAGGAGAGGGCTCCCGGGGTTGTGCCGAAGGTGGAGGCGGGCAGGGCGGGCATGCGTTCGGGCGTACCGGCCGCGGCCAGGAGCAGGACGCGGCTCGCGGTCCGACGCGCCAGTTCGATCTTGAAGGCGTTCTGGCCGGACGGCATGGCGTCTGCCAGCGCCGCGCGCGCTGCTTCTTCGAAGATGGCGATGCCCGGGCTCTGGCCGACCAGCAAGGCTTCCGCGGTGCGTGCGCGCCAGGGCTTTGCGGCGACGCCGCCGAGCGCCAGGCGGGCGGCGCGGATCGTGCCGTCCTCAATGTCGAGGGCGGCCATTGCTGACACCAGCGCGAAGGCGAAGGAGGTGCGTTCGCGCAGCTTCAGGTAGCGCTGGTTGGCGCTAAATGCCCTGGCTTCCGCCGGTAGCCTGAGCGCGGTCACCAGTTCGCCTGGAGCAAGCACGGTCTCGCGCTCCGGCGTCTCGCCGGGCAGACGATGGAAGTCGTCGAGCGCTACATCGCGCGGGCCGTCGAGCCCTTCGATCTCGACCATAGCGTCGAGCGCCACCAACGGCACGCTGAAGTCCGACGGATGCGTTGCGATGCAGGCATCGGACCAGCCGAGTACGGCATGGGTGCGGTTCTCGCCTCCAATGGCGTCACAACCGGTGCCCGGCGCGCGCCGGTTGCAGGCGCTGGCGGGGTCCTGGAAGTAGGCGCAGCGCGTGTGCTGCATCAGGTTCCCGCCGACCGTCGCGGCGTTGCGCAGCTGCGCCGATGCGCCGGACAGCAGAGCCTCGGCCACAGCCGGGTAGGCGGCGGCAAAATCCTTGTCGCGGGCGAGGTCGGCGTTGCGTACCATGGCGCCGATGCGGAACGCGCCGTCCGGCAACCGCTCGATGCGGTCGAGACCGGGCAGGCGGGTGATGTCGACCAGACGACCGGGGCGCTTGGCGCCAGTCTTCATCAGGTCCAGAAGGTTGGTGCCGGCGGCAAGATAGGCAGCACCCGGTTCGGACGCGGCGGCCACCGCTTCGGCGGTCGAGGACGGACGGAAATAGTCGAAGAGGTTCATGCAACCCTCCTTTGTTCGAGCTTCTTCTGGGCTTCGAGCACTGCCTCGACGATGCCGGCATGGGCGCCGCAGCGGCAGAGGTTGCCGCTCATGCCCTCGCGGATTCTTTCCGGATCGTCGCCGGCCTCGGCTTCATTGATGAGGCCGACCGCACTCATGATCTGGCCGGGCGTGCAGAAGCCGCACTGAAAGCCGTCATGGGCGATGAAGGCGGCCTGCACGGGGTCTAGTGCATCGCCCTTGGCAAGGCCTTCGATGGTCATTACATCGGCGCCGTCGAGGCTCGCAGCGAGAGCCAGACAGGAATTGATGCGCCGGCCGTCGACCAGGACTGTGCAGGCGCCGCACTGGCCGCGGTCGCATCCCTTCTTGGTGCCGACCAGGTCGAGCCGCTCGCGCAGCAGGTCAAGCAGCGTTACACGCGGGTCCTCCAGCGCGACGTCTCTGCGGACGCCGTTCACTGTAAGCGTGACGGACAGAGTCATGTTCGCTCCGATCGTTCTATGTGTGATGGGTATCGACGTTGTGAGCCGTCTATGCGACGGATGGGTTGGCCCTTTGGGGGCCAGGCAGCGTGTCGCCGACAGATTGGGGGCGCATCGACTGCCTGAATGTGTTATACGGAGGGTGCCTCCGTTTTGCAAGCGAAAAATGCGTATGCGTAAAAGTAGGGATCAGGACAAGGGAAAGACAAGCCGCAAACCGCGCGCGGATTCGCTGAGAAATCGCGACCTGCTGCTGGTCGCGGCGCGCGATGTCTTTAGCGCCGGGGGCCCGGGTGCCAGCCTCGAGGCAGTGGCAAAGAGGGCGGGCGTCGGCATCGGCACTCTCTACCGTCATTTCCCGACTCGCGAAGCGCTGTTCCAGGCGGTCTATCGCCGTGAGGTCGACCAACTCGTCGAGCTCGCCGCAAAGCTTGCCAGGGAGGAGGCTCCCTTTGAGGCGCTGCGCCACTGGCTGCACGCACAGATCGGCATGGTTGCCACCAAGAAGGGCATGCTGGCCGCGCTGAACCCGGTTCTCGACGGGTCGAGCGACATCTACGCCTGTTCCCAAGCCCGGATCGGTCAGACAGTCGGCGATCTTATGGCGCGCGCCAGTGCCGCCGGCGTCATCCGCGACGACATCGCACCGGAGGATCTCATGCGCGCGGTGATCGGCATGTGCTACACGCGCGAGCAGCCAGGCTGGCAGGATACGGTCATCCGGCTGGTTGACGTATTCCTTGACGGCCTGCGCACCCGCCAGCCCAACAAGGCCGCCGGTTCCTGAGATTTTTGGGCAGAGGCCTCCGCCATTGCCGAAAGCGCGGCACCGGGCGCCCAGGATTCGCTACTGCATATACCAGCCATGGCTGACGACGAGCGACTGGCCGGTCAACGCGTTCGATTTCGCCGCGGCGAAATATAGTACCGCGTCGGCTACGTCGTCGGTCGTCGTGAACTCGCCGTCGACCGTGTCCTTGAGCATTATCGTCTTGATGACCGCTTCCTCGCTGATGCCGAACTCGGCAGCCTGCTCGGGGATCTGCTTGTCGACCAGCGGCGTACGGACGAAACCCGGGCACACGACGTTCGCGGTGACGTTGTGCTCCGCGCCTTCCTTGGCCAACACCTTGGCAAGGCCGATCAGTCCGTGCTTGGCGGTAACGTAGGGAGCCTTCAGCTTGGAAGCCTCCTTGGAATGCACTGAACCCATGTAGACGACGCGGCCGTAATTGGCCTTGTACATGTACTTCAGGCAGGCCCGAGTGGTCAGGAACGCACCGTCGAGATGGATCGCCAGCATCTTCTTCCAGTCCGCGAAAGGAAAGTCGACCAAGGGCCTGACGATCTGAATGCCGGCATTGCTTACCAGGATGTCGACCTTGCCGTATCTCTCAACGACCTCCGCGACACCCGTTTCCACCGCTTCCTCGTCGGTGACGTTCATTGCCACGGCGTAAGCCTCTCCGCCCTTGGCCCCTATCTCGCCGGCCGTCGCCTTCGCGGCATCGAGATTGAGGTCGGCGATTACGGGGATGCCGCCCTCCGCCGCCAGCCTGAACGCGATCTGCCTGCCAATGCCGCTCGCGGCGCCCGTGACGATCGCTACTTTTCCATCGAACCGTGACATTCAGTAAACCTTTCCGGGATCATTCATTCGAGAGAGGGTCGGGCGGCGCGAGACATCGCCGTCTGGCCTCTGTGGAGTGGGCATCCATGCTGCGCCGCGCTCGCAGGAGGCCCAATTCTATCGCAGTGCAACATAGGGCGAGTCGTCCTTCATGCCCATAAGGGCATCGGGCAGCTTGTTCTGTTCGACCGACCAGTGTTGACGCTGCTCATGCTTGCATCGGCGGGCGCGCCCCGGTTAGACGGTGGCACCGAGGGAGGATTCTGCGTGAGAGGACCGATCCATATGGCGAAGCGACTTGCCCGCCTTGGGCTTTGCCTTGTGGCGCTGGCGGCAGCCTGTTCGATGGCCTCAGGCGCCGATTGGCAGCCGCGTGAGAAGATCGAGACATATGCCGTATCGGGCACGAGCGGGCCGGACCTTTATGCTTCGATAGGTCAGCGGGGGCCGCAGGTCGGGGGTTCGGGCCGCGCCATCGCCTACACCCACTTCAAGCTGACCTGGTCGCGTGACTACCAGCCGCGCGGCGGCGGCTGCACCATCGTCTCGGCGCGGCCGAAGCTGATCATAACCTATACGCTTCCCAAGGCGGCCGACACGCTTTCGGGCGTTACGCTGCGCAACTGGGAGGTCTTCACCGCCGGGGTGCGAGAGCACGAAAAGATTCACGGCAAGATCATCGAGGAGATGGTCAGGAAGATCGAGGCCTACTCGGTCGGGTTGAGCGTCGCCGACGATCCAAAATGCAGCAAGATCCGCAAGGTGTTGACCGAGCGCCTGACGCAGCTGTCGCTCGAACAGCGCCAGCGCAGCCGCGATTTCGACCGCGACGAGCTTGGCAATAACGGCAATATCCAGCAACTCGTGCTGATGCTGGTGAATGGCGGCTGAAGCGCCAAGACTACGGTTTACATAGAGATTTCCGTCGATTGCCTTTATGAAGCAGTCCTTCATCGCGCAGTTCTGCGATGTCGGGACCGGGGGTTGTAGTGGTGTTGCGTGCTTGGATCCGAAACTTCAGGGAGACCCATTTCTTCCGGCTGAAGCTTGCCGTGACGGCTGCCAAACGACGCCGCATGACGCGGACCCGCTTCATCGCCATCACCGGCAGCTCGACCAAGTCGACGACCTCGGCGATCCTGCGCAGGATAGTTTCCGAGCGCCACACGGTGGCGTTCAACGAGTTCAGCAACGGCATCAGTTCGATAGCGCGCACCATACGCAAGGCGCCCCAGGACGTCGATTTCGTAGTCCTGGAAGTGGCGGCGGGACAGGGAACGAGCGTCGAGCGGGGCGCGCAACTCTCGCGGCCACACGTGGCGATCGTCACGATGATCGACCTCGAGCACTATTCGGCGTTCCGGACCCGCGAAGCGGTGGCACATGAGAAGGGCCACCTGGTCGCGGCTCTGCCCGCTGATGGCATCGCGTTCCTCAATGCCGATGACGCATACGTCATGTCGATGGCTGCACGCACCTCGGCTCGGGTCGTGTCCTTCGGGCTGGGCGAGGGCGCCGACTACCGCGCGACGAACGTCGAGTTCGACATGCAGCGTGGCCTGCGCATGTCGATCATCGGTCCGACCCGCAGCCTCGACGTCTCGGCACCACTGTTCGGCAAGCATTTCTACCTTCCCGTGCTGGCATCCGTGGCTTGTGCGCTTGAACTGGGCATCCCGGATGACGAGATCGTCGCCGCGGTGGCTTCCTACCAGGGCATGATAAACCGGTGCGGCGTCCTGCCGGTCGACAAGGGCCCAGTCTTCGTTTGCGACACCCAGAAGGCGCCGTATCATTCGGTCACTCTGCCCATGGATGCGCTGGCCGGGACCGACGCTCCGCGCAAGACAGTCGTCATCGGCCAGATTTCCGACTTTCCCGGCAACGCGCAACGCAAATACACAGAGGCAATCTCGTTCGCCGCTTCGATCGCAGACCGGGTCTATGCCGTCGGGCCCAACGCCCATAAGGGGAAGGCCAGGTTCGAGCGCGAGGGGGTCGAGTTCGCACGGTTCGACAGTCTGGAGGCACTGGCGGCGCATTTGCGCGAAACCGCTATCGAGGGCGAGATAATCCTGCTGAAGAGCGCTCAGAACCTTCATCTAGAACGCCTGGCCATCTCCTTCCTCGCGCCTGTTCGCTGCTGGAGTGAGTTGTGCGGGCAGTCTGGAAGCTGCTTTGGCTGCCGAATGCACGGGATCCCCCGCTCCGAGCAACCGATGAAACGAGGGGCGCGACACCGTTTGAGGGCCCGCCTCGACGACGGCAAGGCTGTATGGCGGGAGGGCAGTCTGTTTGCGCGCTACATGGCCATGTCTGCCGACCGGCGGCCGCCCAAACTGTAGCGACAACGCCGGGCCGCGCGCTTCAGGTCTCGTGCAGGGTGGGTTCCGTTGACGGTTCCGATTCTCCTGGCTTGCGTACTCCCCAGTCGGTCCACACCGCTCGGTTGCGTCGGCTCTCCTGCCGGATCAGGTCGTTTGCGCGCCAGCCCGCCGAAGTCGCATAGGGCCGGTTGTGGTGCTGGTGCACCGCGATGGCGTCGTAGCGAACGCTCAGCCCCTTGATGCCATAGTTGCTCATCCGCTCGCCAAGTTCGCGGTCCAGACCGCCATAGGTCATCCGCTCGTCGAAGCCGTTGACGGCCAGGACGTCCTCGCGCCAGGCTGAGGTATTGTGGCCGTTGAAGCTCGGGCGCGTGGTGGTCAGGCGGCGCGCCAGGGCAACCAGCAGGCGGCTGGCATTGACCTTGCCGATCATGCGCGGGCGTTCCCGGTTGCGGGCAAGCCAGGCCGGATCGAAGATGGTCTGGTTCTTGATGTCAGCCTCGCCGACCTGGTCGGTGGCTTCGGCTGACAGATACTCGACGCCGCCTGACAGGAAGAACCGCGGCCGCGCCCTGGCTATGTGCATGGCGACGAAATCGCTGCGTGGAATGCAATCGCCGTCGGTGAACAGGAGATAGCTGCCGGCGGCGGCGTCGATCGCCTTGTTCAGGATGGCCGGCTTGCGAAATCCCTCGTCCGGCTGCCAGACGTGGCGTACCGGAAAGGGCGCGGAAAGGCCAAACTTCTCGACCAGCTCGCGCGTATCGTCGGCAGAGCCGTCATCGGCGACGATCAGTTCTGCCAGCGGGGCAGTCTGGACGGCAAAGCCGCTCAGCGTGCGCATCAGGTGAAGGGGGCTGTTGTAGGTCGAAACGATGACCGTGACGGCTGGCTGGCTGTGGGCGTTCATTGAGAGTTGTTGCTGGACCACAAAACGAGTGTCAGAAGGTCTGGATGCGCACCGTGGCCGCACCTCCGAGCCGGCTATCGCCTCATTCCTATTACAGTTTCGGTTCATACACCATCGTCAACAGGGGGCGTGTCGTGTACTGGGCCGGCATTCGTGCTGTCGCGGCAACACGGGTTGTACATTCCCATCTAGGCGCGGGAGAATCGCAGAGTGGTCAAGTCGAGCCTCGGTTCGGGCATCCGTACGCTCCTTGTTCAGCAATTCTGGTGGGCCCTGCTCGTGCCTGCGGACCGGATGGGCTACGATCGGCGCGGACTGCATACAGCGCTGAAAGTACGGGCGCACGCGCGGCTAGACCGCGAGGTCCATATCGGCCTGCTGACCGGCGGGTTGCGATTCCCCAACATCATCGACCTGCACGCCTACTGGGCGAACGAGCGGCTGGAGCGTTGCCGGGTTTCGGTCGATCCGGATCCCTCGACCGCCGACGTGCTCTGGATCTACAGCCAGGATCCGCTGCCGCCGGACAGGCTGCGCAGCATCAAGGATGCAATCGCGCGGGCAAGGCCGGGAACGCCGGTGATAAACGGCCCGGAAGCCTACGACTTCTATCATGCCGAGGACGCCTTCCGCCGGCTCGAGGCTGCAGGCGTTCCGGTGCCGCGCAGCCGGTTCGGACCGGCCGACCACGGCGTCAAGGTCATCTGGAAGCCGGTCGGGGTGCAGTCCACAACGCGCGGGCCGGTCGCCTATGAAGGCGATATCGCCGGGGAGCGTCCGTTCGAGTATCTCGACGTCGCTGAGGCGGACGGGGGCTTTGCGCGCTACCGCGCCTGCTATTTCCTCGGCGAGGTATTCGCCGCGTCCTGCATGCGGGCAGACGAGCCGATCGTGCGCTACCGCAACGCCCGCAAGATCGACGCGACGTGGCTGCTGACACCCGCCGAGATCGGCCACATCCGGCGGATCGCCGAAGTGTCGGGGCTCGATTTCTTCACCGTCGACTTCCTGCGCCGGCCGGCGGACCAGTCGCCGGTCTTCGTCGACATCAACAGCTTCACGATGTTCAAGGATTCCTCGCCGCCCGGCCACTACGGCCACCGGCACGATTTCGACAGGCTGCGGCCGGTTGACGGAGGCCCGAAAGGCGCATGGCGCGGCGTGGAGCAGCGGATTCTCGACCTGGTCAGGCGTCCTCGGACTTCGTCCTGACACCTTCCCAGCCGCGCCACTGGTCAGGATAGGCTTCTACAAGCGGCTCGAGATAGCGGGCGTAGGCGATGGCGGCGTCTTCAAAACTTTCATGCCGTGACGTACCGACAGAATGAGGTGGCGCCACGGCGACGAGATAGTCGGCGAAGGGCTCGCGCTCCACGACCTGGACCGGCAGGATGGCTGCCCCCGTCCGCCTCGCGATGTTGAACGGCGTTGTTGCCACCGGCAGCAGCGCTGACTTGCCGAAGGGCACCCAGCAGCGCTGACGGCCGATATAGGCATTGTTGGTGATGCGCACGATCTCGTTGCGCGCGAGGCAGCGCGTGACTTCCCGGGTCGCGGTCAGGGCAGAGCCGGCGTCGAACTCGATGCGTCCGCGCACCAGCGGAATCTCGGCGGCCAGCTGAATGGGATTGAGAAAGCGGCGGCCGAGGCGCGAGGACGAAAAGCCGTGGTCTACCGATGACATCTGCCACGCTTGATAGCCGAGGTCCGAGAAGGCCCGCTTTCCGATCACCGGGTGGTGGATGAAGTTGTCGAGCCAAAGGATCGTCCCGTTTCCGGCCGCGATCGCCCGGTCGAGATGCTCGCGCCCTGTCAGTTCGATTCGTGGCTTCCAGCCAGGGCAATAGCGGCTGGCCAGGATGGAGATGCGCCTGCGGTTGACCGCGGCGCGATAGGCACGCCACATTCGCAATACCGCCTCGTCGTCAGCGCCTTGCACCGCCTTGACGCGGCCGGCGAAGCGCTTGAAGCGCGAAGAGCGTCGACCCTTTCCGAACCGTGTGGCGCCTTCTGCAAAGCCCGCCCACTCGGATGCCGGCGTTGTCGCGATGACGATCCGGAACAGGGCGAGCAAGGCCGATTCGCGCAGGTCGGCGCCGCGCCACAGCCTCAGCTTCTTGGGCTTGAGGCCTGCGTCGCGCTGGGCGTGTCGATCGTCATCAGCCATGCGGTTCCGGACGGGGTTTCGGGCACGTCGATTCAGACGGCTTCGACTAGGCTTCTGTCAATCCCTGCCGCATCGCCTCCAGCACGGTGACCGCCGATGCCGCACCCGGGTCCATGTGGCCGATGGAGCGGTCGCCGAGGCGCGCCGAACGCCCCTTGGCGGCGACCATCGCCTTCGTTGCCTCTGCGCCCTCATTGGCGGCGACGACTGCCGCTTCCAATACTTGCGCCAGCGGTTTGCCAGCCGCGAAAGCCGCGCCAGCAGCGTCGGCTGCCGGCACCCAGGCGTCGATCATCGTCTTCTCGCCGATCTCGGCCTTGCCACGGTCCTGGATGCCCTTTGCCATTGCCTGCAGCGCCGCGACCAAGTCTGCCTCTTCGAGCGCCGGCTTACCTTTCACCGCAGCGCCGGCGCGCATGAAAGCGGTCGCATAGAGCGGGCCTGATGAAGCGCCGACCGCGTTGAGGAAGGATTTCGCCGCGGTGTTGAAGACAGCCGTGGGGTCGAGCCCCAAGACGTCGAGGCTGGCCAGCGTATCGCGCACGGCCGAGAAGCCAAGCTCCATCGCGATGCCGTGGTCCGCATCGCCGATGACGCCGTCGAGCTGGCAGAGCCTGTCCTTGTCGGCGTCGAGCGCCGCAGCGACCTGGTTGAACATGCGAACGAGGTGAGAGGAATCGATTGTTGTCATGGTCTTCCTCCTTCAGCCGGCCCGGAACATGGCGCAATCGCACGGATGGTCGAGCATGGTCTGCAATTCGTCGTCGAGGTGGAACAGAGTCACCGACGCTCCCGCCATCTCCAGCGAAGTGCAATAATGTCCGACCCAGGTTGCGTGCCCCGAGACGCCGATATCGGCCAGGCGCTCCGCCACACGGCGATTCATGATGTAGAGCTCCATCAGCGGCGTCGAGCCGAGTGAATTGACCAGCACCGCGACCCGGTCGCCCTTCGCCGGTTGCATTTCCTCGAGAATCCGGTCGAGCATCGCGTCGGTAATGGCGTCTGCCGTTCGCAGCGTGCCGCGCTCGACGCCGGGTTCGCCATGGATGCCCATGCCGATTTCCATCTCGTCCTCGCCGATCTCGAAGTTCGGCTTGCGGGTCTGCGGCAGCGAACAGGGACCGAGCGCCACTCCCATCGTGAAGGTGCGCTCATTGGCCTTGCGGGCAATGCGCTCGCATTCATCGAGCGACAGCATCATGTCTGCCGCCGCGCCCGCCGCCTTGAAGACGAAGAAATTGCCGGCAACGCCGCGCCGCTTTTCGACCTGGTCGCGTGGCGCGGAAGCGACATCGTCGGTGGTCAGCACGGTGCGCACCTCGATGTCGTCCATCGCTGCCATCTCGGCCGCCATGTCGAAGTTCATCACGTCGCCGGCATAGTTGCCGTACATGAACAGCACGCCTGCGCCGCCGTTCACTGCCTTGGCGCATTCCAGGATCGGGTCAGGCGGCGGCGAGGCGAAGACGTTGCCGACGGCCGCCGCATCGGCAAGGCCCTTGCCGACAAAGCCGAGAAAGGTCGGCTCGTGTCCCGAACCGCCACCGACGACGATACCCACCTTTCCAGGCCGGGGTCCGTCGCGTGCGATGACTGAACGCGGGCTGCCTTCGACGCTTGCGAGGTGCTTCGGATGCGCGGCCAGTATGCCGGCGAGCATTTCGTCAACGGCGTTCTTTCCTTCGTTGATGATCTTCTTGGTCTGCGTCACGAGCTGCTTTTCCTCCCCGAAGCGATTTTCCGTGCGGGAACTTGTCATCCAGTGCCTTGAAAGAAAAGCTGTTTTGGAACCCAAGGGCGGATTCTTGGCGTTGGGGCGGGATTTTTGTCCACGTTTGCCGTATATGACGGCGTCCCGGAAATGGCCGGACCGCTGGCGGCGCAGGGAGCCTGCACAGCAGGCCGCAGAACGCGGTATCCGGCAAGCAAGCAGGAAATAGCTACGACATGACAGTACATCAGAATTTCATCGGCGGAGACTGGACCGGCGGACAGGAAGCCGGCGACAACATCAACCCCTCCGATACCGGCGACGTGGTCGGCCGCTATGCCCGCGCCACGCGGCAGCAGGCGGAGGAAGCGATCGCGGCCGCGCGCGCGGCTTTCCCTGCCTGGGCGCGCTCCGGAATCCAGCAGCGACACGACATTCTGGCCAAGGTCGCTGCCGAAATCCTGGCCCGCAAGGAAGAACTCGGCGGGTTGCTTGCCCGCGAAGAGGGCAAGACACTGCCGGAAGCCATCGGCGAGGTGGCGCGTGCCGGGCAGATCTTCGACTTCTTCGCCGGCGAGGTGCTGCGTCTGGCCGGCGAAAAGATCGCCTCGACAAGACCGGGCGTCGAAGTCGAGGTGACGCGCGAGCCAGTCGGCGTCATCGGCATCATCACGCCTTGGAACTTCCCTATCGCCATTCCGGCCTGGAAGATCGCGCCGGCGCTCGCCTATGGCAATTGCGTCGTGTTCAAGCCGGCAGACCTGGTGCCTGGCTCGGCCTGGGCACTGGCTGACATCATCATTCGCGCCGGCGTGCCGGCAGGCGTCTTCAACCTCGTCATGGGCCGCGGTTCGGTAGTCGGCGAGGCGATGCTGAACGACGACCGCATCGACGCCATCACCTTCACCGGCTCGGTCGGAACAGGCAAGAAGGTGGCCGTCGCATCGGTCGAGCGGATGCGCAAGTTTCAGCTCGAGATGGGCGGCAAGAACCCGCTCGTCGTGCTGGACGACGCTGATCTCGACATCGCCGTCGACTGTGCCGTCAACGGCGCCTTCTTCTCCACCGGACAGCGTTGCACCGCCTCGTCGCGCCTTGTCGTCACAGAGGGCATCCACGACCGCTTCGTCGCCGCACTGACCGAGCGCCTGAAGGGCCTCGTCGTCGACGACGCCCGCAAGTCCGGCACCCAGATCGGGCCGGTTGTCGACCAGTCGCAGCTCGACCAGGACAACTCCTACATCGAGATCGGCAAGTCCGAGGGCGCCAATCTGGTGTGGGGCGGCGAGCGGCTGAACCGCGAGACGCCGGGCTTCTTCCTGCAGCCCGCGCTGTTCACCGAGACCTCGTCGGAGATGCGCATCAACCGCGAGGAGATTTTCGGCCCGGTGGCGAGCGTGATGCGGGTGAAGAACTACGAGGAGGCCCTCGAAGCCGCCAACGACACGCCGTTCGGCCTGTCGTCGGGCATCTGCACGACCAGCCTGAAGCACGCTACGCACTACCGGCGCAACGCCGAGGCCGGCATGGTCATGGTCAACCTGCCGACGGCCGGCGTCGATTATCACGTCCCGTTCGGCGGCCGGAAGGGTTCTTCCTACGGTCCGCGCGAGCAGGGTCGCTACGCGGCGGAATTCTACACCACGGTCAAGACGGCCTACACGCTGCCTTGAACTCCTTCGGCGTCGCCGTCCCAACAGGGCGGCGGCGCCCTTCGAAAAGCGTCAGAGCTCCAGAAAGGCGAGGTCGCAGGGTACGTGGCGTGCCGGTCCTGCGGGCGTGCGAAGCGCGAGCCCGCCCTCGGCAGCTTCGATCTCGGCGATCTCTCCGTCGCCCTCCCAGGGCAGCGAGCCGATGATGTGGCGCGTCTCGATGCTCGCGCCGGCGCGAAGTGGCAGTGCAGTCGGTACGCCGGCTGCATCCAGCGCATTGGGCACCTGCTGCGCGGAATGGCCGAGCAGCGACCTGTTCAGGCCCTCCTCGACGCCAAGCACGTCGACATGGCGTCCGTTCCACGGAGCGTAGTCGCGCCCGCCATTTGAGAACCACAGCATCGTCATTGGCAGCCGCGCTGCATTGCGCAGGCTGAGAAACAGGTCGGCCTCGCCGTTTCGTGCGACCGTCGTCCAGCCAAACGAGCGGCCGGGCGCCTCGACTCCGACGGCAAAATCCTCGTGGCGCTGGCCGACGGGGTAGCGCGTCAGGTCGCCTGTGCTGCCGTCGGCGAGGGGGAAATGTCGGGCATCTTCGGAGACCGCCGGATAGGCCAGCAGGCCGCGGCCTCGTGCCGGATCGGGCTCCAGTCCGGTCGCTGGCGTTTCCCACCAGCGTTTCGGCGAAAAGCTCAACCTTGCGCCATGCGGCAGGCTGAGCATCGCGTGGTTGGCCACGGCGATTTCGTCCCCGCGCCCGCCCGTGAAGACATGGCGCTGGTAGACAAAGGGGTGCCTGTCGACGAGCCGCAACTCCTTGACCAGTGTCGCCCCCATCACCGGCCGTTCGAGGCTGAAGCGTGCCACGGTCGCCTCACCCTCTCGCACTGTGCCTAGCGAAGACCACGGACTGTTGGCCGGCCAGCCATGCCCCGGCGCGCCATCGGCAGAGGCGTCGCCGAAGGGCGCACAGAAGAAGTCGCCTGCCAGGCGGCCGAGATGCGGTGCTGCATCGGGTGGCATCTGTTCGCCGTACCACGGCGCCTTGTGCAGCATCGAGATTGTCCGGCCATCGCGCACGACGCGCAGTTCGGCGATCATGCCGAAGGTGCGGTCGAACCCCACCGAAATCCCGTCGGCCTCGATCATAGTCAGTGCTGACACTGCGCGCTCCTGTCCCTGTGCAACGCCCGGTTCGCCGGCCCAGTTCTTTCTTTCGCTGCACGGTGTAGCGCTTTCCCGGGCTCGAATGGAAGGCCGATCTGGCGCATGACAGGAGAGCGGGCGCCTGCTCGCGGCGCGGGCCAGCAGCGGCTGCTCGGATCGACCCAAATGCCCGGATGCCGCAGCGTCATTGACTCCATGAGGGCGACAGTTGATCAATTGTCTCCAATTGGGGGCGGGGGGAGTCGAGTACGGCGCCCGCCGTAAGCGATACTGAATGCAATTGCGTCTGTTCCGACATCCCGGATCCGTCGGCATAGCCATTGCCCGGCTGGCCGGACTCGGCCTGCTGGTGCTGCTCGTGGCGATCAGGATCGCCGATCCGCTCTTCCTGTCGACCATGCGCAACCAGAGTTTCGACCTCTACCAGCGCCTCAACCCGCGGCCGCAGGTCAAGCAACCGGTCGTCGTTGTCGATATCGACGAGAAGAGCCTGGCCGGCGTCGGGCAATGGCCCTGGCCGCGCTCCGTCGTCGCCAAGCTTGTCGACCGTCTGACCGCTATGGGCGCGGTGGCGATCGGCTTCGACATCGTATTCGCCGAGCCTGACAGGCTTTCGCCGGACAGGATCGCCGAAGACAATGCCGGTCTTTCACCGGAGGTGAAGGCTGACCTGCTGACCTTGCCCTCCAACGAGATCCTTCTCGCCGAGGCGATCGGGCGTTCGCGCGTCGTGGTCGGCGAGACCAGCGTGCGCCACGGCGATGCCTCCGGTGGCGAAGCGCCTCCGGCTCAGGAAATCCCCGAGGTGCCGCACGCCGCACTCGGCGCCGACCCGACACCCTTCCTGCTGAAGTTTCCGCGCCTGGTGCAGAACCTGAAGGTGATCTCCGACGCAGCGGCCGGCCACGGCATGTTCACCGTCGAGCCCGATCCGGACGGCATCTACCGGCGCATGCCGCTGGTCATGATGGTGCAGGAGAAGATGCGGCTCGGCCTGTCGGCGGAGCTGCTGCGCATCGCAACCGGCGGCCAGGCCTTCGCAACGCGCACCGACGACGCCGGCATTTCCGGCATCGTGGTGGGCGGCGTTTTCGTGCCGACCGACGGCAGCGGCAAGGTGCATCCCTGGTTCAACGGGTCGGATCGCTCGCGTTACGTCTCGGCGGGCAGCGTGCTCGACGGTTCGGCGCCGGTCGAGCGCATCGCAGGGCACATGGTGCTGGTCGGAACGTCCGCCGTCGGTCTCGAGGATTTTCGTGCCACGCCGGTCGCGGCCTTCATGCCGGGCGTCGAGATCCATGCCCAGATCATCGAGAACATCCTTACCCAGCAGTTCCTGTTCCGGCCCAACTTTGCCATCGGCATGGAAGTCGTCATCGTGGTGCTGCTCGGCCTTATAATCATCTGGCTGGTGCCGCGTACCGGCGCCATCTACTCCTTCGTCGCTGCGGTCTCGGTCACCGTCATCGTGGTCGGCGGATCGATCTGGGCCTTCAAGGCGAAGCATCTGCTGATCGACGCGACCTTCCCGACAGTGGCCATCGCCGCCGTCTTCGTCATCATGGCGACGGCCAACTACATCCGAGAGGAACAGCAGAAGCGGCAGATCCGCAGCGCCTTCGGGCAGTATCTGTCGCCGGCGCTGGTCGATCGTCTCGCCGACAATCCGGACCAGCTCGTGCTCGGCGGCGAGACGCGCGACCTGACGCTGCTCTTCACCGACGTGCGCGGCTTCACCACCATCTCGGAAAGCTACAAGGCCAATCCGCAGGGCCTCACCCGGCTGATGAACCACTTCCTCACCGCGCTGTCCAAGGCGATCCTCGACCGCGACGGCACGATCGACAAGTACATGGGCGACGCCATCATGGCGTTCTGGAACGCACCGGTCGATCTCGCCGACCACGCGCTGCGAGCCTGCTACGCAGGGGTCGACATGATCCGCCGCGTCGACGAGCTCAACGTCTCGCGCCGCAAGGCCGTGGAGGAAGGCCTGGACGAGCCCTTCCACGAAATCAACATCGGCATCGGCATCAACACCGGCCAGTGCGTCGTCGGCAACATGGGCAGCGACATGCGCTTCGACTACACCGCGCTCGGCGACACGGTGAACCTCGCCTCGCGGCTGGAGGGGCAGTCGAAGCCCTATGGCGTGCCGATCATCCTCGGCGACAACACGGCAGCGATCGTCTCGCCCAGGGTCGCGACGATGGAAATCGACCAGATCAGGGTCAAGGGCAAGCTGGAACCGGAGCGTATCCACGCCCTGATCGGGCTTGAGGACATGCTGCAGAACCAGGATTTCGTGGCTCTCGAGGCGGTCAATCGGCGCATGCTCGCAAGCTATCGCGGGCAGGAGTGGCAGACTGCCCTCGATGCGCTTGTCGAGATCGGACCGCTGGCCGAGCGCGTCGGCTTCGGGGTCAAGGAGTATCTCGCCATCTACCGGGCACGCATCGAGGAATTCAGGGCGAACCCGCCCGGCTCGGACTGGGATGGCGTCTACACGGCTTCGAGCAAATGACGCCGTGGGCCGGAAGCAATGTGCCGTTACGGAACAAATTTGTCACATTGTTCGCGCGCATGGCGGCCGGGCAGGCCGCCTGCGCTGTCCAACCCAGCCAAAATGGGCTATGACGTAGGGGCTTTGGGGGTTTGCGTGCATGTTCTGGCGTGGTTTCACACAAACATCGTTGCTTGGGGTGCTGCTCTTGGCGGGGCCGGCGCAGGCCATGTCGCTACGCGAGGCGGTGCAGCAGGCCGTTCTCACCAATCCCCGCATCGAGGCATCGCAGGCCAACCAGCGCGCCACCCGCTACGGGCTCGACCAGGCTAAAGGCAGGCTGCTGCCGGAGATTGAACTCAACGCCGACGTAGGCGCCCAGCGCATCGACCGGCCGGAGGGAATTGCGCCCGAAACCAATGACATGTGGCGCAACCGCCGCCAAGCGACGCTGAGCATCCGGCAGGTACTGTTCGACGGCTGGGACAGGGCGAACGACATATACCGCAGCCAGGCGACGATATCGGCCGCATCCTATCGCGTGCTGGTGCGCTCGGAAGCTGTCGGCCTGTCGAGCGTCGAGGCCTATATCGACGTGGTGCGCCACAACGACCTTCTCGCCCTGGCGCAGGACAATGTCCGCCGCCACAGGGCACTGCTGCAGATCATCCGCGAACGCTTCGAAGGCGGCAAGTCGCCGATCGGCGATCTCGAACAGACGATCGAACGGGTCGAGGCGGCCAAGGCACTGGTCGCCCAGATCAAGGTTGCCCAGGCCGGCGCCTATGCCAAGTTCAAGAATTTCGTCGGCACCACGCCATCGACCCTTCAGGCCGTTTCCTACGCGCGGGGCATCCCCAAGAGGCTTGCCGAGGTGAACAGCATGGCGCTGCACAACAACCCGCGGGTCAAGGCCGCCATCGCCGAGACGGATGCAAGCTATTTCGAGCAGCAGCAGTTCCGCTCGACGCTGTTTCCCCAGGTCTACCTCGAGGGCAGCGCAACGCGCGGCGAGGACCTTGAGGGCACCGAAGGCCGCAATGACGAGCTCAACGGCCGCGTCGTGCTGCGCTGGAAGCTCTTCGACGGCGGCGTGCGGCGCAACCGGGTCGCCGAACTCGGCGAACGCCATTCCGAAAAGATCGCCGAGCAGTTGATCCTTGGCCGCCAGCTCACGCAGGAAGTCGAGACGGCATGGGCCCGTCTGGTGGAAGGCCGCGCCCAGGTCGAGGCGATCCGGGTGGAGTCCAACCAGGACGCCAAGGTCGTTGCCACCTACAAGGACGAATACAACGCCAACAAGCGCAGTCTTCTCGACGTGCTGGATGCCGAAAACGCACGCTTCAGCTCGCAATTCGAACTGTCCAACGTCGAGGCGCTGCACATTTTCTCCAGCTACGAGCTGCTGGCCCTGATGGGCAAGCTGCTCGAAAATCTCGACGTCAACGCGCCCGATCTCCCCGAGCTCGAAAACGCGCCTCTGCCCGGCATCTTCTCGAGCTCTACGACGACCGGCTACTCGATACCGTCGCTGAGCCAGAGGTAGGGGGCGCGGTTCCTGATAGAGCGACCATTGCCAAGCGGATCAAGGTAACAGGTGGAGCAGCGAGAGAGATTTCTTGAAGACCCGGCCGGTACCCATGCCGGCACGACGGAAATCCACGATCCTCTGCTGGCCGCGCTCGAATTTCTCGCGGGGCATCACGGACTACCCTTCTCGAAATCCGCCGTACTGCGCGGATTGCCGCTGCGCGACGGCTTGCTGACGCTCGATCTTTTCGCCCGCGCCGCCGACCGGCTCGGTCTCGACGCCAAGATCGTGGAGCGCAAGCCCTCGCAGGTGTCTGGCCTGGTCTGCCCCTTCGTCGTCCTGCTGAAGTCCGGAGATGTCGGCATCCTGCTCGAAAGGCGGCAGGGCGACCGTAAGGTTCCGGTCGTCGTTCCGGGCGTCTCCGATACCAAGAAGATGCGGCTGCGAGACCTCGACCGCGAGGCCCTCGACACCGTCATCTATATCGCCGACCGGCGGCAGCAGGAGGCCGTCGCGACCGATGCCTCGCTCATGCGCAGCGCCCCCGGCCACTGGTTGTGGTCGGTGGTCATTCGCTTCTGGCCGACCTGGGCCTACATCGTCTTCGCCGCGCTGGTCATCAACCTGCTCGGCCTGGCGCTGCCCCTCTTCGTGATGAACGTCTACGACCGCGTCATCCCCTACAACTCGACGGCGACGCTGTGGGCGCTTGCCGCCGGTGTCCTGATCGCACTCTTCTCGGACTTCGTCCTGCGCATGCTGCGCGCCACGGTGATCGAGAATTCCGGCCGGCGCGTCGACATGAAGGTCTCGGCCAGCCTGTTCGAACAGGCGCTTGACGCCACCATGTCCAGCCGTTCCGGCCGCGCCGGCGAGTTTGCCAACCAGATTCGCGAGTTCGAAACGGTACGCGATTTCTTCACCTCGACCAGCATCACCTCGGCCATCGATCTCCTGTTCATCGGCATCTTCCTCGGCATCCTTTGGATGATCGTCGGACCGCTGGCGCTGGTCCCGTTGCTTGCCGTGCCGGTGGTGCTCCTCATGACGCTGGCCGTGCAGGTGCCGCTGGCCCGCTCGGTCAGCCGCACCCAGGCCACCCAGTCGAACCGCCACGCCATCCTGGTCGAATCCATGGTCAGCATCGAGACCGTTAAGGCGGTAGCCGGCGAGGCCTCGTTGCAGAAAAAGTGGGAAGACGCTGTCGCCGGCTCGGTACGGGCCAGTTCGGCGACCCGCTTCTGGTCGTCGCTGGCGATGTATTTTTCGATGTTCGTGCAGCAGGCCGTCAGCGTGGTCATCATCATCTGGGGCGTCTATCTGGTCGCCGCTGGCGACATCACGATCGGCGCGCTGATCGCCTCGAATATCCTCGCCGGGCGGGTGCTTGCGCCGCTCGGCAACATCGCCATGACGCTGGCGCGCGCACAGACCTCGTTTTCGGCGCTGCGGCAGCTCAACGCGATGATGAAGCTCGACCGCGACCACAAGATGCCGCCGACCTCCGGGGCCATGATCGACCAGGCCAGGATCGAGTTTCGCGAGGTCGATTTTTCCTATGGCCAGCACCAGGCAAAGGCGTTGAACGGCGTGTCGCTCAAGATCGCGCCGGGCGAGCGCGTCGGCATCGTCGGCAGGGTCGCGTCCGGCAAGTCGACGCTCGGCAAGCTGCTCGCTGGACTCTATCCCTGCGACGGCGGTGCGGTGATCGTCGATGGCACCGATGTCAGGCATCTCTGGATGGCCGACCTGCGCAAGGCCATCGTCTATGTCGGGCAGGAGCCTGAACTGTTTTCGGGGTCGCTCAGCGAAAACATCGTGTTCGGCCGGCAGGAGGACCCAGCCGCCTTCTCGGCCTGTGCGCAGGCGTCTGGGGTAACGGCCTTCGCGCAGGTCAACCCGCTCGGCTACGCCATGCCGGTCGGCGAACGCGGGCGAGCAATCTCAGGCGGCCAGCGCCAGTCCGTGGCGATCGCGCGCGCGCTGTTCGGCCGGCCCAAGGTGCTGTTCCTCGACGAGCCGACCAGCGCCATGGACAATCTGACCGAAGCCGCCTTCATCCGCAGCTTCCGCAACTGGCTGAAGCCGCAATCCACGCTGATCGTCGCGACCCACCGCACTTCGCTGCTCGAACTGGTCGACAGGCTGATCGTCCTCGACGGTGGCAAGGTTGTTGCCGACGGGCCCAAGCAGAAGGTCCTCGCATCCCTGCTGAAGGGCAAGGTCGTCGGTGCGCCGGGCACCAAGGCGGCTGTCGATGTCTAACGTCGACATGAACTTTGCCAATGACGCGCGCGGCGCGATCGAGTCCGCGGTGACGCCGGGCGCGTGGAAGATGCTGTTTGCCATTGCCGCCATTCTCGCGGGCGCCGTGCTGTGGGCATCATTCGCCCATGTAGGCAAGATCACGACCGGCGTCGGCCGCGTCATTCCGTCGAGCCAGGTACAGGTGGTGCAGAGCCTGGAGCCGGGCATTGTCGCTCAGATCCTTGTCGAGGAAGGCCAGCGCGTCGAGGCGGGGCAGGGCCTCATACGCATAGACGATACCGGCGCCTCCTCGCGGCTTGGCGAGTTGCGCCAGCAGCAGCGCGCCCTGCGCGCGGAGTTCGACCGGCTCGCGGCGCAGACCGCCGAACTCGACGTCTTCGCCTTTCCGGAAGGACTGGACGCGGAGTCGGAGCCCTTCTACCGCGACCAGAACGCCATCTTTATGGCCGACCGGCGCAAGCTGAACGAGCAGTTGCAGATCAGGCGCCAGCAACTGGTGCAGCGCCGGCAGAGCCTTGAAGAGGCCGAGGCAACGGCACGAAAGCAGGCCGAGACGCTGAAGCTGTCCGAACGCGAGCTCGAACTGGTGCGCAACCTGTTCGACAAGAAGGCGGTGCCGGAATTGGAATTTCTGCGCGTCCAGAAGGCAGTCAGCGAGTTGCGCGGCGACCTCGATATCTGGCAGGCGACAAGGCTGCGGCTGCAGGCTGAAGTGGCCGAGGCGGAGGCGCTGGTCGAGACCGAGAAATCGGCCTTCCTTGCCGAGGTCCAGGCGCGCATCTCGAAGGTCAACACCGACCTCTCGGTGGTGCAGGAGAGCCTCCGCTCGGCAAGCGACAAGGTGCAGCGCGCGATGCTGCGCTCGCCGGTCGCCGGCGTGGTCAACAGCGTCAATGTGGCAACCATCGGCGAGGTCATTCCGGCCGGCGCCAGCATCGTAGAGATCGTGCCGCTCAACGACAGGCTGCTGATCGAGACGCGAATAAGGCCGCAGGACGTCGCTTCCATCCAGCCCGGTTCGAAGGCGACGATCCGGCTCAGCGCCTATGACTACACCAAATACGGCACGCTGCCGGGCATTGTGGAGCGCATCGGCGCCGACACGATCACCGACGAAAACCGCGAAACCTTCTATCAGGTGATCGTCAGCACTGACCCGGATGCGCCCGGAATATCAGATGAAATCAAGGTGATTCCGGGAATGATCGCGATTGTTGACGTGTCCAGCGGCGACCGGACAGTGCTCGAGTACCTTCTCAAGCCGATTCTCAAGATTCGCGATCAGGCGTTTCGTGAGGCTAGATAGACTAAATAGCGATTTACGTTGGGTTAATTCGAACAAGACTTTTGCGATAAGTAAGAATACAGAAAACATTGACCATGAATTCGGGAGTCGCATCTAGCGCTCCAGCTCGCCGATTCACCATTCCTGCAAGTAATGTGGACACCCAAACTTTTCGCCGGTAAGGTCCTCCACTGAACGTTATTTCGCGATCGATCGACCGTCAGGGCTGCGGTGAAAGATTATGGCAATCAGGGGTGCGGGTGACGTAGGGCCGTCAACTGCCGCGACAATTCTATTTCATGACGGATCCGGCTCGGTTCTCATTCCCGAGCCGGAGACGCTGTTTCTGGGCGACTATGCGCGCCACGGCAGCGATCTCGTCATCACGCATGACGGTGCCGCGACTCTGGTAGTTGGCTACTTCGCCGCGTCCACTTCCCCGAACCTCTCCGCACCCAACGGCGCCTACCTAACGCCCGACGTGGTTTCCGCGCTTGCCGGTCCGCAGGCGCCTGGTCAGTATGCGCAGGTCGGCGGCCAGTCGGCGCTTGTCGAGATCGGCAAGATCCTGACGCTGAGCGGCACGGCCGAGGCCACCCATTCCGACGGCGTCAAGGTGTCGCTGACGGTCGGTGACGTCGTCTACCAGGGTGATGTCGTCCAGACCGGGCCCGATTCCAAGCTCGGCGTTTCATTCCTCGACGATTCGCTTTTCTCGATGTCGGCCAACGGCCGCATGGTGCTCGACGAACTGGTCTACAATCCTGCCAACGCGCAAGACAGCTCGATGGTGATCAACCTCGTGCAGGGTTCGTTCGTCTTCGTCACCGGCGCCATCGCGCCGACCGGCAACATGAAAATCGAGACGCCTGTCGCCACGATGGGCATCCGCGGCACCACGCCGAAGGTGGTGATCAGCACCGAACTCGGCGTCACCGAGTTCAGCATCCTGCCCGATCCGGATTCGGGCAAGGTCGGCAGCTACCTGATCATCGACAAGTCGAGCGGCGAGATTCTCGGCACCGTCGAATCCGTGGGCGACAAGTGGGTCGTCAACACGCTGTCCAACGAGGCGGTAAAGATCGCCAAGTCCGGCCTCGACCTGCTCGAGGACGAGATCGCGATGTCCGACATCCGCGAAGTGGTTTCCCATGCCCTGGGCGACCGCACGCAGGCCAACGGACCCGGCACGTTCCAGCAGGTCAGTTACGATTCGAATTCCGGTACCGGCGGCGACGAAAGCGGCGAGGGCGATGGTTCGGGTGGCGGCGTGTCTGGCAGCAACCAGAATTTCGACGACCCGACACCGGATGTCGATGACCCGCCAGTCGCCAATGACGACACCTATGCGGTGAATGAGGATGCGCCTCTCGTCGAGGATGTGATCGGACTGTCCAAGCCCGGCGGTACTGCAGGCAAGGACTTCGACCCTGACGGCTTCAACACGCTGCTTGCCGTCACCGAGGTGAACGGCGTGCCTCTATCGTTCAACGCGTCAGGCGTGGCCTCTGTGGTGTTGCCGGCAGACGCCGCAGACCAGACCGTCGGCGCCAGCCTGCTGATCCGCGCCTCGGGTGCCTTCACCTACGATCCGTCGAGCGCCTTCGACTTCCTTGCCGCAGGTGAATTCCGCACCGAAACCTTCACCTACACGTTGCGAGACAAGGGCGGCTACACCGACACTGCCACGGTGACGATCACCATCGAGGGGCGCAATGACACGCCCGTCATCACGGCGATCGATGTCGAGGGGACGATATTCGATGTCGCCGAAACGGATCCCACGCAAGAGAACAGTCTGCTCAACACGGCCGGGTCGATCACCTTTGCCGATGTCGACCTGACGAACCGGCCCGTCGCGACGGAGGCCACCAAGTCGATCGTCTGGCTCGGCCAGGCCGGGCAGCCGGCACCGCCGGAACTGACTGCCGCGCAGAAGGCGGCGATCGAGAACGCCTTCACGATCACCAATGTGGCTGGCAACACCAATAACGGCACCGTCACCTGGGACTACACGATCAACGAGAATGCGATCGATTTTCTGGGCGCCGGCGAGAAGGTCGTCGTCGTCTTCACGATTACCGTGGATGACGGCTACAGCGGGTCGAACCCACGTGTCGGCACTGCCACGCAGGACGTCACCATCACCATCTTCGGCGCCACCGAGGGTGCCGACAACAATGACGCGCCGATCATCACGGTTGTTGGCGCAGATGGCGACCTGGCAGCAACCGGCCTGACCGAGACCAACGCGACCCTGGCGGTGAATGGAACCCTGACCGTCACTGAAGTCGATCTCACCGACGAGATCGATCTCTCGGTCGTGTCGGTCACGCCGAGCGGCAGCGTCGGGCCGATAGCGGGTCAGCCGGACAATGCGACGCTGAAGGCGATGCTATCGCTGACGCCGAGCACGATCCTGACGGACACGGTCTCCACCCAGGCGCAATTCTCCTGGTACTTCAATTCCGCTGCCGTCAATTTCGACTATCTGGCAGAAGGTGAAACGCTGGTCCTCACCTATGTGGTCCGGGCGACCGACGACCAGAATGCCTATGACGACCAGACCGTGACCATCACCATCACGGGCACCAACGACGCGCCGGTGATCGGGGCGGAGGACCTGATCGGCGGGGTTACCGAACTGGTGACGCCGAGCGACGACCTGACGGACACTGGCACGATCAGCTTCAACGACGTCGATCTGACCGACACGCACATCATCAATCCGATTGCCGCCCCTGCGGTGGTGCCGTCGGCCGGAGTCACCATCCCGGGCGGCGGGCCGCTGGGTACATTCTCAGCCTCGGTCACCACGCAGACTGACGCCGACGGTCCGGGTGGCGCCGCTCCCGATGGCCTGGGCGGCGTCGTGACCTGGGACTTCCAGGTTGCTGCCAGCGCCGTCGAATTCCTCGCCGAGGGCGAGACCGTCACGCAGACCTACACCGTCGTGCTCAACGACCAGAACTCCCTGAACAACACGGTGACGCGCGAGGTGGTCATCACCATCACGGGCACCAACGATGCGCCGGTAATCACGGCGGAGGACCTGATCGGCGGGGTCACCGAACTGGTGACGCCGAGCGACGACCTGACGGACACTGGCACGATCAACTTCAACGACGTCGACCTGACCGACACCCACATCATCAATCCGATTGCCGCCCCTGCGGTGGTGCCGTCGGCCGGAGTCACCATCCCGGGCGGTGGGCCGCTGGGTACATTCTCAGCCTCGGTCACCACGCAGACTGACGCCGACGGTCCGGGTGGCGCCGCTCCCGATGGCCTTGGCGGCGTCGTGACCTGGGACTTCCAGGTTGCTGCCAGCGCCGTCGAATTCCTCGCCGAGGGCGAGACCGTCACGCAGACCTACACCGTCGTGCTCAATGACCAGAACTCCCTGAACAACACGGTGACGCGCGAGGTGGTCATCACCATCACGGGCACCAACGATGTACCGGTGATCACGTCGGAGGACCTGATCGGCGGAGTCACCGAACTGGTGGCGCCGAGCGGCGATCTGACGGACACTGGCACGATCAGCTTCAGCGATGTCGACCTGACCGACACCCACATCATCAATCCGATTGCCGCCCCTGCGGTGGTGCCGTCGGCCGGAGTCACCATCCCGGGCGGTGGGCCGCTGGGTACATTCTCAGCCTCGGTCACCACGCAGACTGACGCCGACGGTCCGGGTGGCGCCGCTCCCGATGGCCTGGGCGGCGTCGTGACCTGGGACTTCCAGGTTGCTGCCAGCGCCGTCGAATTCCTCGCCGAGGGCGAGAGCGTCACCCAGACCTATACCGTCGTGCTCAACGACCAGAACTCCCTGAACAACACGGTGACGCGCGAGGTGGTCATCACCATCACGGGCACCAACGATGTACCGGTGATCACGGCGGAGGACCTGATCGGCGGGGTCACCGAACTGGTGACGCCGAGCGACGACCTGACGGACACTGGCACGATCAACTTCAACGACGTCGACCTGACCGACACGCATTCGATCCAAGCGACGATCACCCCCTCGGCCGGTGCGCTGGGCGGGCTGACGGCGAGCGTGACGAGCGACACCACGGGTTCGGGCACAGGCGGCGTGATCACCTGGAACTACGCCGTTGCCGCCGCCGACGTCGAGTATCTCGCCGAGGCCGAGACCAAGCTCGAAACCTTCATCATATCGCTCGACGACGGCAATGGCGGCACGGTCGAGCGCACGATCTCCGTGACCATCACCGGCACCAACGACGCGCCTGTCCTGACCGTCGATGCCACCGGCGGCGTTACCGAAGATGCCACCAATCCCGCGTTGCTGACCAGCGGCACGCTGTCGTTTACCGATGTCGATCTGATCGACACACACACTGTCGGGTCCGAGCTCGCCAGCCCGCCGGTCTGGAGCGGCGGCGACCTGACCGGCGTGCTGACGCCCGAGGAAATCACCGGCCTCGTGTCCGGCTTCTCGGCCGATGGCGACAGCTGGGACTTCACGGTCGACAATGCGCTGGTCGAGTTTCTTGCCGCCGGCGAGACCATCACCCTGACCTACACGGTGACAGTGACCGACAGTTCTGGAGCCGGCAATGCAGCCGATTCCGAGCAGGTCGTCGTCACCATCACCGGCACCAACGACGCGCCGGTGATCGATGAATTGACCAGCGTTCTGTCGGGCGCGCTCTACGAAAATACTGCGGCCAATGGCGCGCTGCAGGCGGCGGTCAACGGCCAGGTCGACTTCTCGGACGTCGATGCGAGCGATACGCCGACGGCGAGCGTCGTCAGTTCGGGCGCAGCGCTGGTCTATACCCCGGAAGGCGGTTCGCCGACCACGTTGCCCGTAGGCCTCGATGAAGCGGCGATCCGCGCTGCCTTCTCCATCGACGCGGCTGGCGCCTGGACCTATGACGCCTCCGGTCTGAACCTCGAGGCGCTCGGCTCGAACGACACGATCAAGCTGACCTACACGGTCACGGTCGACGACGGTTCGGGGACCGCCAGCGCGACCGATACGGTCGATGTGACCATCACCATCACGGGCACCAACGATGTGCCTGTCGTCACCGCGGGCGCAACCCTGGAATATGGCTGGAACGACGGCGCGCAAGTCATCGACGCGAGCGTCACCGTGGCCGATGTCGACAATGCGCAACTCGTCGGCGCGACGGTGTCGATCGGCACCGGCTACGTCGAGGGCGAGGATTTTCTCGGTTTCGTCGACGGGGGCGGCATCACCGGCAGCTTCAACGCGGCGACGGGCGAACTGGTGCTGTCCGGCGCGGCCAGCAAGGCCGCCTACCAGGATGCGCTGCGGTCGGTCACCTATCTCAACACCTCGGATGATCCGTCGCCTGACGACCGCACGATCAGCTTCAGCGTGGACGATGGCGAAGGCGAGAGCCTCGCCGCCACCAGCACGGTCAGCATCACGCCGTTCAACGATATTTTCGGCGACGCGTTCGCAAACAGCAACCTCGAAGGCACCGGAGCGTCTGACCGCATTTTCGGCTATGCCGAAAATGACCAGTTGTTCGGCCTCGATGGCAACGATCAGCTGTTCGGTGGAAATGGCAATGACGATCTCCATGGCGGAGAAGGGGATGACCTTCTCGATGGCGGCGCCGGCGACGACTATCTTGAAGGCGGCGCAGGGGCCGACCGCTATATTGGCGGCGACGGGATCGACGAATATGACACGGTCAGCTTCGAAAACGAGACGGGCACGCTTGGGGTTGTCGTCAACCTGGCCGCTGGCACGGCGACCGATACCTACGGCAACAGCGAGACGCTGAGCGGTATCGAGGACATTGCCGGTTCGGACAATGACGACACGCTGATCGGCGACGATGGGGACAACTTCTTCCGCGGGTTCGACGGTTCGGACAGCTATGATGGCGGCGGCGGTACCTTCGACCAGGTTTCCTATGACGGCGAAACCGGTGGCTCGGGTGCCTATGTCAACCTGGGAGTGGTCGACGGCAGCGGCTTCGCCTCGGGCACCGATACCTATGGCAATGCGGAAAGTTTCAAGAACATCGAGGTGCTGCGCGGCTCGCAATATGGTGACCATTTCATCGGCGACGCCGGAGACAACACTTTCCGCGGCATGGCCGGCAACGATATTCTCGACGGCGGCGGCGGCTTCGATGCCGTCCGCTACGACCGCGACGCCAGCCGCGGCGGCACCAGCGGCGTCACCGTCAACCTGGCGCTCGGCACGGCGACCGACGGCTTTGGCGACACCGATACACTGATCAGCATCGAGAACGCCCGTGGCTCGCAGTACGGCGATCTGCTGATCGGTGGCGGTGGTTCCAACGACCTGCGCGGGCTCGGCGGCGATGACAAAATCGATGGCGGCTTCGGCGACGACTATTTGCTTGGCGGGGCCGGTGCGGACACATTCTACGTGGCGCCCGGCACCGGGCAGGACGAGATTGAGGACTTCACCTTCGCCGATGGCGACCGGATCGACATCCAGGCCTTCGGCTATACGTCCGTGGCGGACATTACCGACAATGGCGGCAGCATCGCGCCGGGAACCGACACCGTCATCGCCTTCGGCAGTGGCGAGCAGGTCACGTTGTACGGCTTCGACATTTCATCCCTGGCCGATCCGAACGAAGCCTTCATCTTCTCGGGCAGTGCGAATGTCGTTCAGGGCACGAACGGTGACGACCTGCTCTTCGGCACTTCCAGCAACGATCTCTATCTGCCGATGGACGCCACGCCCGACGAGGGCGACGAAATCTATGCCAGCCTGGGGAGCGATACGATCGATTTCAACGGTTCTGTCGATGGCTTTTACGGCATGTCCTATTGGACGCTAGGCGACTACACCGACCTGAGTGTCACCATTGGGGCAACCAGCGGCACCATCGTAAAGGGCAGTTACGGCACGGACGCGCTGAGCAATCTCGATCTCATCGACGGCACCCTGGGGGGGCTCGGCATCTATGCCGGCTATGGTGGCGACGACAGCTATGTCATCGACACCAGCGGCGTCGGCTGGATCGAAATCGCTGTTGGCGGCGGAAACGATACACTGAATGTTTCCGGTAGTGGTGCTATCCGGGTCACGCTCAGCGGCTATGACGGTGTGACCGTCGATGCCAACCAGACGACGGGCACCGTGCAGGAGGTCAACGGTTCCTCCAGCTTGGATGTCACCGGCTTCGTCAATCAGTGGCGCGGTACAAACAGCGACGACAGTTTCATCGGAACGGGCGGCAACGAGCACTTCATCACGGGCCGCGGTGACGATACGGTGGATGGTGGCGGCGGTTTCGACACGCTGCGCTACGACCGCAATGGCGTCACCAACCTCAGTGTCGTCTACTCGGCGCAAGGTGCGGCAACCGTCAGCGGCATCTGGGATGGCCAGGCCTTCACCGACACGCTGACGAATATCGAGGCGGTGCGCGGCGGGCGCGTCGGCACGACGGAGTTCATCGGCTCGGCCGGCGAGGAGCGTTTCGACGCGCGCGGCGGCTTCAACTATTTCGAGGGCCGCGGCGGCGCCGATACCCTCAGCGCTGGCGGCGATGGCAATCTGTTCAGCTTCGGCCTCGGCAGTGGCATTGACGAGGTCAACGATTTCGTAGTCGGCCGCGACAAAATCGACGTATCCGGTTACGGCTTTACCGACGAGACCGATTTCCACAGCTTTACCTCCGACGGCACGGATACGATCATCGATCTGAACGGGACGTCGCCCGGTAACGACGTTGTCACCCTCTACGGGGTCGACCTGACCGACCCCAGCGTTGATCTCGCAAGCGTCTTCATCTTCGATGCCACAGTCATTTCGGGCACGTCCGGCGATGACGTGCTGGCCGGCAACTCAGACGCGAATACGATCGAAGGTCTTGGCGGCAGCGACACGCTCTATGGTTTCGGTGGCGACGACATACTGATCGGCGGAGACGGCAGTGACGTGCTGTTCGGAGGCTCCGGCATGGACGAGTTCCGGTTTTCGGCGAGCGACACGGGCATCGACGAAATCCTCGATTTCTCGGAAGAAGACTTCATCACGCTGCATGACTTCGGTCCGGGAGCGGTGCTCAGCCTGACCAATTCGACGGAGAGCTCTAGCGATTTGCAGGTCAACGGGACCACGGTCGCCAAGCTAGACTACGCTCCGACCCTCGATTTCACCCCGTCGATCACGGACTTCGACGTTGCCTATGTCGACGACCACTATGTGGTTTCGCTTATGACTGCGAGCGTGTGACGGCACATGGCAGCAGCGGACGTCTGGCCCTCGCGTAGCGTGATGATGCGACCGCCAGCATTTCCCGGCCGGCTCTTCCTCGTGCTGATCTTTTTTCTCTTGTCTGTGATCCCACTCCGCGCCGCCGACAACGAAGCGGTCGCGGCGGCACTTCAGGCGCTGTTCCAGTCCGGCGAGGTCGACACCGGTTCGGATGCCGCCAATGCCGAGATAGACAAGGTGCGCAGCGTCTACGAGATCCGCGCCTACAAGCCGATCTGGACGCGTGACAACGGGCCTAAATTCAAGGCCAAGGCGCTGCTGGCCGAGTTGAAGATCTCGGCAGTCAACGGCCTGTCGCCAAAATTCTACCATGTCGACGAGATCGAGGCGCTAATGGGCTCGACCGAGCCTGCCGATCTTGCCCGTCTCGACATGCTGCTGTCCGGCGCAATCGCCGAATATGGTCACGACCTCGCCAACGGGCGCATCGGCCCGGACATCGCGCCTGACGAAAATGCGGTCGAGCCGGTTCTGGTCGATCCGTCCGAGATCATTGCCGGCGCCGAAGAGGCAGACGACCTGCAGGATTTTGCAGGCACGCTGCTGACGGCGGACTATCGCTATGTCCGGCTGATCGCCAAGCTGGCGGAGTTCAGTCGTATCCGGGCTTCGGGGCAATGGCCGAAGATCGACGACGGCGGCCCCGCCATCGCGCCGGGAGCCAGCGACGAGCGATTGCCGGCCATCCGCAAGCTGCTGGCCCTGGTCGACGATCTGCCGTTCTCGGCGATCAACGACGGCGACAAGCACGACGAGGGCAGCGTGGCGGCGGTCAAGTCCTACCAAGAGCGGCATGGGCTTGAGCCGACCGGGGAGATCGACGCTGCAACGCTTGCCGAGATGAGTGTGCCGATCGAACGGCGCATCCGGCAGATCCAGATCAACCTTGAGCGGCGTCGCTGGCAGAACCGCGATCTCGGCGACGACAGTTTTTACGTCAATCTGGCCGACAGCGGCGTCAAGGTCGTGCTGGGCGGCGAGTCCGGTCGCGCCATCGAGGTGACCAATGCCGAGCAGTTGAGCAGCCTGCCGACCTTCTTCGGAATGATCACGGGAGTGCGGACTGTTCCGGGCGCCCCGGCTCGGATCGTGCTGACGGTTTCTTCGCCATCAATCGACCAGATCGGCACGGAGGCGTCCGACAGGACGCTGGCGATCACAGATGCCCCCCTGTTTGCCGGCGACCTTCTCGCCAGCCATGCAGCTCCCGGCATGACGATCGAGGGCCTGATGGCCGCGGACTCGCCGCAGACGGTCACCTTCGAGCGACCGATCCAGCTCTATGTCACCTATGTCACGGCATGGGCGAACCGCGACGGTTCGGTGCATTTCCGCAGCGACGTGCATGGCCGCGACGCAAGGCTTGCAGCGCTGCTCCAGCTTGACTGAGGCTGTCGCCTACAGCCGGTAGACGCGCTTGGCGTTGCCGGAGAACACGGCCTGCTGCGTCTCGTCGCTGAAGGATGACAGCACGTCGCGATAGGTGGCGGCGAGGTCGGCGTAGCTGACCCACAGTTTCTCGATCGGATAGTTGGAGCCGAACAGGCAGCGGCCCGCGCCGAATATCTCGATCGTCTCGCTGACCACGCTTGCGATATGCGCCTTGTCGTTGCGATGGATGAAGGTGCCGAGCGCCGAGAGCTTGCTGACCACGTTCTGCTGGTCAGCCAGCCGCTTCATGCCGTCGCGCCATGCGGCGCGTCCGGCAGGCGTCAGGTCCTCCAGCATGCCGGCATGCTGCAGGATGAAGGTGATGTCGGGATTGTCGGCGGCAAGCTTTGCCGCGTCGCCCATCTGCGATGCGAAGACCTGCAGGTCGAACGACCAGCCGTAATCTGCCAGCCGGGCGATATTCTTGCGGAAGCGCGGATCGTTCATCAGGTCGGGGATCGGCGCGAAACGGTACATCTCGTTCTCGTGCCAGTGCAATTGCATTCGGATACCGCGCATCAATGGAAAGGCCGATTGGCGCTTCAGCGTCTCCCCGGCGTTCTCGTCCAAGAGGTCGGCATAGCCGACAATGGCGTGCGGCCATCCATGCGCGTCAGCCACCGACTGCACCCAGGCGACCTCCTCGACGGCCTTGTCCTTGGCCCAGTTGCACTGGACATAGACCGATTTCTCGATGCCTGAGCCCGATATGTCGGCCAGAAACTCCTCGATCGGATAGTCGCGCCGGATCGGCTCATAGGGACCGAAGATGCGCGGCACCATTGGTCCCTGCAGCCAGGGCAGATCGGCCTGGCGCCAGATGTGGTGATGGGCGTCGATGATCGGGATCATGCGGCTTTCCTCCTCTCGGCAAATCTCTGGCCCGCCTGGCCGCGCCCCATGCGCTCGACGGCGTCGAGCTGCGCGATCATCCGTTCCAGCGCCGGCAGGCTCGAGCCGTCGGCAAGCGCGTCGAGAAACGGCAGGACGCCGGCCATGCCGCGCGTTGCCGGGCGATAGCGCGGATCGGCGGCCAGCGGCGTTGCCCAGACCAGGCGGTGGCTTAGCCGCGCCAGGCGCTCCACGGCATGGATCATCGGCTGCGGGTCGCCGCGCTCCAGCCCGTCCGAAAAGACGATGGTGACGGCGCCGCGCACCAGCGCGGCGTGCCGTGAGACCGAGAGGAATTCTTCCAGCGAGGCGCCGATCAGCGTGCCGCCGTCGAAGTCGAAAACCGTGTCGGCCAGCCGCTCCAGCGCCGTCGCCGGGTCGCGATGCCTGAGCGTCTTCGTCACCCGCGACAGCCTTGTGCCGAAGCAGAAGGTCTCGACCTTGGGCAGCCGGTGCGAAACCAGATGCGCGAAACGCAGATAGATCTCGGACTGCGCCTTCATCGAGCCGGACACGTCGATCAGGAGCAGCAGGCGGCGCGGCCTTTCCGGCCGCGTCTTGCGCATCAGCCGCAAGGTCTCGCCGAAGGTTCGGCGTGCGGCGCGCGTCGTCGCGGCAAGATCGATCCGCGCACCGCGCTGATGTGGCACCAGCTTGCGGCTCCTGACCTGTGGCATCTCGGCAAGCCGCCGCTTCAGCCGGGCCAGCGCGTCGCGGTCGTCGTCCCCGAGCCGGTCAAAGCTCTTGCGGTTGCGCAAATGATCGTCGGCCGCCGCCGCTCCCGCCGCATCGCCCTCGACCATCTGCAACAGGGCCTCCTGGTTGCTGGTCGCGCTTCGCGGTGCCTGCTCGTCTTCGGGATCCTCGACCTTGCCGTCGAAGGTTGCCTCGCCGAAGATGCTGTCGAAGACCGCGTCGAAGATCGGGAAATCGTCCGGCGAGCCGGTCAGCGTCACGCGGCCGAGCCGTGCGAGGTCGTGGACGCCTCGTAGGCGACAGGTGGCCGTGGCTCGCAAAAAGGCTTCGGTCCTCCCCGGGTCGATCGCCAGCCCGGCCTCGCGCAGCGCTGCCGGGAAGTCAGCCAGCAGATCGGTCGCGACGCCGATGGGCCGTGCGCTGCTCATAGCACCGCCGCTTCCTCGATCACCGCAAAATCCTCCTGGTCCTTTACCAGCAGGCCGAGCGACCGCTTCAGCGCGTCGGGCCAAGACGCGCCGTCGCGGTGCAGCACGCCGGCGGCGCGCGCCCAGTCGATGCTCTCGGCGATGCCGGGTTTCTTGATCAGCGGCAGGCGACGGACGGCCGCCACGGCATCGATCAGATGTTCCGCTGCTTCGGCCGCGATGCCCGGCGCATGCAGCTCGATGATGGCGCGTTCGCGGGCCCGTTCCGGATAATCGATCCAGTGGTAAAGGCAACGCCGCCGCAGCGCGTCGTGCAACTCGCGTGTGCGGTTGGACGTCAGGATCGTCACCACCGGCTGGCTGGCCTTCACCGTGCCAATCTCGGGAATGGAAATCTGGAAATCGGACAGGAATTCCAGCAGGAACGCCTCGAAGGCGTCGTCGGCGCGGTCGATCTCGTCGATCAGGAGGATGCTGGTGCCGGCGTTCTTCAGCGCCTTCAGGAGCGGCATCTCGATGAGGAATTCGGGGGCATAGAGCTCCGAGGTGTCGATCGAGCCGCCGCGTTCGGCAACGCGGACCTGCAGCAGCTGGCGCGCGTGGTCCCAGTCGTAGAGCGCCTTGCCGGCATCGATGCCCTCATAGCATTGCAGGCGAATGCATTGCCGGCCGAGGATGCCGGCCAGCCGGTTGGCGACTTCGGTCTTGCCGACGCCCGGCACGCCCTCGAGCAGCAGCGGCTTGCCGAGCTCGAGCGCCAGATAGAGCGCGGTGACAAGCGTGTCATCGGCCAGATATCCGGCGGCGGAGAGCTCGGCGTCGAGTTGGTCCTGCGTCAGGGGCGAGGGCACTATGAAGCGCCCCCCTCTGGCCTGCCGGCCATCTCCCCCTCAAGGGGGGAGATTGTCTGTTGCACCCGCTCCGCCCATCTCCACCGTCTAATTGTGAACGGCGACGCGGATGCCAGCTGATCTCCCCCCTTGAGGGGGAGATGCCCGGCAGGGCAGAGGGGGGGTAGGTCGAGTGCCAAGTCCTGAATTCCCCTATGGCTCCTAGAACTGCAGCTTCTCTTCGCAAACCATGCGGAAGCGGTTGGAGCAGTGCGAAGCGGCGTCGCCGCCGGCGGCCTTCCCGGCATCGGTGCCAAAAGCGTCGGCCATCGCCTGCTCGCTGTCGAAGAAAAGCTCGGTGATCCCGTCATAGGGCGCATCGGGGTTCTCGTTGATCAGCGCATTGGCGGTGTATTTCTTCAGTCCCGGCAGGTTCTTGGCAAACGCCACATGCTCGTTCAGCAGCCAGTTCTTGAATTCGGCGAAATCCATGCCGTCCTTGCGCTTCATCAGCGACATTACCTTGATCATATGAGAGTCCTTTCAGTGGGTTGGGTTCGATTGCTCGCGCAGGGAATCGAGTCCCCGCAGGATCTTTTCGGGCGTGATCGGCAGCGACTGAACGCGTACGCCACAGGCGTCGAAGATGGCGTTGGCGATTGCCGGTATCGGCGAATTGGCGGTCATCTCGCCGATGCCCTTGGCGCCATAGGGGCCATTGGCGGCCGGCCGCTCGATGATCACGGATTCCATCTCGGCAAGGTCGCCGGGACCGGGCATCAGATATTGCGAGAAGTCGGTCGGGCCGTGGCCACGGTCGGGGTAGTAGGGTTCGGTCGTCTCGTAGAGCGCATGAGAAATGCCCATCCAGGCGCCGCCGACGATCTGCTGGTGCGCCAGCGCAGGGTTCATGGCGCGGCCGATCTCGTAGGCGTTGATGAGCTTCTTGACGCGCACCTCGCCAGTTTCGTCATCGACTTCCACCTCGGCCACCGTGCAGGCATGCGCCTGGCAGGAATCCGGGTCCATCTCGCCGGTTTCGGGAACCACCTCGCTCTTCGGCTTCATGAACATGCCGCGGCCCGAAATCGTCTTGCCGTGCTTGAAGTGAGCGGCAAGCGCCACGTCGACCACCGAAATTCCCTTGTCCGGTGCGCCGTTGACATGGATCTTGCCCTTGCCGTCGGTGACAAGATCGCCGGCATCAACTTCGAGTTCGGTCGCCGCGACGCTCATCATCACCTCGCGCGCTTCCCGCGCGGCCATCATGATGGCGTTGCCGATGCGATGTGTGCCGCGGCTGGCGAAGGTGCCCATGCAATGCGGGCCGGTGTCGGTGTCGGCGGTGTCGATGACGACATTCTCATAGGGCACGCCGAGCGTCTCGGCGGCGATCTGCGCGCCGACCGTCTTGATGCCCTGTCCGAGATCGACCGAGGACAGGGTGATGACGAAGCCCCCGGTCGTGGTGGCGTGGATCAGCGCCTGGCTCGGGTCGCCGCCCAGGTTCATGCCGGTCGGATAGTTCACCGCGGCAACGCCGCGTCCGTTCAGCCAGGCCATGTCACGCCTCCCTCTGGTAGGACGACATCGCCGCGAAGCGCGGCGCCAGTTCCTTGCCGGTCTGTCTTGCGGCGGCCTGGATGACTTCAACCAGTGCCGCGCCTTCAACCGTCTTGCGGTGCGCCTTGGTATCGCCGTCGCGGTAGGCGTTGATCAGCCTGAGTTCCATAGGGTCCATGCCGAGGTGGCGCGCCACCTGGTCCATCTGCGATTCCAGGGCGAAGTCACCGATAGTCACGCCGAAGCCGCGCATGGCGGAGGAGGGCGTGCGGTTGGTGTAGACGCAGTAGGCGTCGACATGGACGTTGGGGATCGAGTAGGGGCCGGGCATGTGCGCCGCAGCTTTCGTGGTGCCGTAGGTCGAGTGGCGGCAATAGGCGCCGGCATCGACATAGAGCGTGATCTTGCGGGCGACGATGCGTCCGTCCTTCATCACGCCGTCCTTGATGTAGAGGCGCTCGGCGGCGCGTGGAGAGGAGACCTGCATCTCCTCGGCGCGCGAATAGGCGTATTTCACCGGCCGGTTGGTCAGCATCGCGCCAAGGGCGGCAATCGGCTCGACGATGACGTCGACCTTGCCGCCAAAGCCGCCGCCGACCGTGCCGCCGACCAGCCGCAGCTTGTTGAACGGAACGCCCAGTATCAGCGCCATGTTGTCGAGCGTGAAGTAGAGCGCCTGGGTGTTGGAATAGACGGTGACGCGGCCGCTGCCCTCGGGCTTGGCGGTGCAGCCGGTGGTCTCGGTCGGGGCGTGCTCGATCGGCGCGGACTCGTAACGGTGCTCGATGATGTGATCGGCCTCGGCAAAGCCCTTGTCGACGTCGCCGAAACGGATGCGGCGGCAATTGTGGCCTTCATAGACGAAGTAGTTTGTGCCGGCCTGCTTGAACGGCTCGGAGGTCATCGCCTCCTCTACGTCGAAGACCGGCGGCAATTCCTCGTAGTCGACGACGACGCGCCTTGCGCCTTCGAGCGCTGCCTGTTCCGTCTCGGCCAGCACCGCGCAGACCTGCTCGCCCTTGAACAGCACCCGGTCTTCCGGCAGCACGGGCTCATCATCCGGACCCACGCCGATCAACTTGAGGATCGTGTACCAGTTGTTGGGCACGTCCTTGTGGGTCAGCACACGCACGACGCCCGGCACCTTCATGGCCGGCTCGATGTCGATGTTCTTTATCAGCGCGTGATGATGCGCTGAGCGCACCATCTTGAGGTGCAGCGTGTTGGGGAAGGTAACGTCCTCGTAGAACTGCGTCTGGCCGGTGACGTGGCCGCGCGCATCGGCGCGCTGCACGCTCTCGCCGACCACGAACAGGTCGGCTTCGCGTTCCTTGCTGAAGAAGCTGGTGTCGATCTTTTCCATGGCTGTGTTCCTCAGGCCGCTTTGTCGCGCTTGGCTGCACGCATGCGGGCAGCAGCGTCGAGCACGGCGTCGATGATCGCTTCGTAGCCGGTGCAGCGGCAGATGTTGCCGGAGATGGCGCGCACCGCGTCCTCGCGGTTCGGATCCGGGTTCCTGGCCAGAAGCCCGGCGGTCGCCATGATCATGCCAGAGGTGCAGAAGCCGCACTGGGTGGCGAAACCCTCGAGAAAAGCCTCCTGGATCGGATGCAGCCCCTCCATCGGGGTCATGCCTTCGATGGTCTCGATGGTTGCTCCGTCGATCGTCTCGACCGGTAGCAGGCAAGACATCATCGTCTTGCCATCGACCAGTACGGTGCAGGCGCCGCAGGCGCCCTGGTCGCAGCCGCGCCGCGTGCCTGTCAGGCCCTGGCTCTCGCGTAGCGCATCGAGCAGCGTCGTTCCCGGCGCCACCAGCATCTGGCGCTCGGCTCCGTTGACCGTCAAAGCGACGACTGAATGTTTCATGGCTACCCTCCCGGTGGATTTTTGCTTTGCGCGTCCTTGCCGCGCTATTCCCCGACCAGCGTGCGCCGGATGTGAACCGGCGTCACGCGCGCCCGGTACCAGGCACTGGCATGGGAATCGTCGAATGGCTCGATGTCGCGGTCGGCCTTGGCCGCTGCCTGCTCGGCATGCGTACGGTCGAGCGGGTTGCCGGTCAGCGCCTCTTCGACGGAGCGGGCGCGAACCGCGCATTCCGCGACACCACCAAGCCCGATACGGCACTGCGAGACCACACCGTCCGACACGCTCACCACCGCCGCGACGGTGACGATCGCCGCTGCGTTGAGCGCTTTTCGGCCGGCCTTGACAAACTTGAAGCTGCCAGGCGACGGAATGGAGAAGGCCAGCTGGGTGACGATATCCTTGGGGCCCAGCCGCGAGGCGACGAGCTTTTCCACGGGTTCGATGCGCGTCGCCGTGCCGTCGGAAACCGTGGCGGTGGCGCCCAGCGCGATCAGGCAGGCGGCGAGGTCGCCGTAGGGCTGCTTGACGAAGAGGTTTCCCCCGATCGTCGCCATGTTGCGGATCGTGGGCGACGCGATCGTCTCGAGCGCAGACAGCAGGAAGGCCAATGCAGGTTCATCGGCAAGCTCCGTCATGGTGGTCGCCGCACCGATCGTGGCCACGCCGTCCTTGACGACAATTCCCGAAAGCCCGGCCGCCCGCAGGCTCACGAGACTGCTGAATTCGTCGGTTCCGGCGTTGAGCGTCGGCATGACCGCCGTGCCGCCGGCAATGAGGCGGGCGCCGTCTAGCTTTGAAAGCAGGGCGTGTGTTTCGGGCAGCGAACCCGGCGTCGCAACTGTCTGCAGCATGAGGCCTCCTCCCAGAGGTCAAGTTGACTGGCCGCGCTCTCCCCAGCGCAACCACTTGATTATTCATTATCGATAAATCAGAATGGATTTGTCAACAAGCCGCAGCCCGAATAGTTAGCTGCGGTGCAAAATCAGATGGATTCGGCTGGATCGGCTGGGCGGCGAATGGACGACGTGCGAAAATCAAAAGCAGCGGGAACGGGTGCCGGCAAGGGCGATTTCGTCAATACGCCACTTCGCCAGCGCCTCAAGGAAGCCTTGCTGCGCCGCATTCTCGGCGGCCACTACCATCCCGGCGAGCGCCTCATCGAACTGCGCATCGCTGAAGAATTCGGCACCAGCCAGGGGCCGGTGCGTGAAGCGTTGCGGGAACTCGAGGCCACCGGGCTGGTCACCAACATTCCACGGCGCGGCACCTATGTCGCCGAGGTCATGAGCGAGGGCTTGCGCGAGATCTACACGGTTCGCGGTGCGCTCGAGGAACAGGCGACGCGCATCGTGACCGCCAGGCAGGCCTGCGACATCGACGCGTTGCAGCGTGCAACAGACCTGATGCACGAGGCAGCACTTGCCGGCGACATCCACGGCGTCATCGAACACTCGGTGACCTTCCACCGCACGATCATGGAGGCGGCAAGGAACCGTCTGCTGTTCAACATCTGGCAGTCATTGCAGATCGAGACACGCACCACGATCACCATGCTGACGGAAGGTCTCGACCTGGTCTGGATCGCCGACAGCCATCAGCCGATCATCGACGCGATCAGGAGCGGAGATGCCGAGCTTGCGGCTCGCGTTGCGCGCGAGCATCAGGACTATTTCGAGCACCTGCCGGTGCCGGCAGCCGCTACCGCCTCGAAGGAGGATGCGGGGAAGGTCCGGCCGGCCAGGTCGCGCTGAGGTCGCGGACGCGCCGCGACCTCGGTTGTCCCCCTGGCTTCTTAGCCGCCATGCGTTGAATGATCGCCGCCTCCGGCCTTGTCGACGGCGAACTCCACGTCAACGGTCCCGGACTTCTCGAAGGTCAGCGTCGCGCCGAACTTTTCGCCTTCGACGGCCGGTGCCTTCAGTTCCATGAACATCAGATGGTAGGAACCCGGCTCCAGCTTGACTTCGCCGCCGGCCGGGATCTCGATCCCATCCTTTAGCGGCCGCATCTTCATGACGCCGTCCGTCAGCGACATCTTGTGGATCTCGGCCCTGCCTGAAATGCCGGATGTGAGCGAGACGAGCCGGTCATTCGTGGTTCCTGTGTTCCTGATCACCAGAAAGCCGCCGGCGACCTTCGCGCCGGGCAGGGTGGCGCGCGACCAGGGATGGTCGATGACGAGGTCGCCAAGTTTGTATTCATGCGCCAACGCCTGTGTCGAGGCGACGATGAGGCCTGCAAGGCCGATGAGCGCGGCGCGCAACGCGCGGGCGCCGGAGAGGGGGCGTGAATTGAGGCGTGAATGGTTCATGACGTGCTCCGAAAGCATGTCCGCGCTGGTTCTGGCGGCTGGCGGACGATATGGACTGGGATTGGCCGTCCGGCCCTTTCGGGCTAACGGCATTGCGCAATCACGCAGTACGGGGCGGAGCTCTGGGGTTTGCCGGCGTGCGTTGGCTGCGCGTCAGTCGCAGCGTGGTCAGCGGATAGATACTGGTCGAGCCGCTGTAGGCGGGAAGGGCGACTACGACGGGCTGCGGCGGCTCGCCGGCCTGCATATGCAGGCTGGCGCAGGCGATAGCGCAGCAATCGGGCGTGTGCCCTTTGCCATGCCCGTGAGAGGATCCTTCGTCCAGGCTGCCGTCGGCGCAGATCGGGTTGCCGAAGATGTCGAGCAGGACCGGACCGGCTGCCATGGCGGAGGCGCCGGAGATCGAGGTGATGACCAGCGCGCAGAGCGCGGTCAGCACGATCGCCAATCTCGTTGCTGTGCCCCGCTTGCTCACGTTCAGCCTCGTTGAAACCGCAGCAGGCCTAGCACGCGGGCCAACCGCCGGCAAAACGTAAAGCGCCGGTGCGGCAACGTGGCGTCATTCCACCGGCACGACATCGACCGACTGTTCGCCCGCCTGCTTGCCGGTCGTCTTGAGCACGCCGACGATCGGCGCCACGTCGGAATAGTCGCGGCCATAGCCGACAACTATGTGCTCGTTGCCGGCCCGCATGTCGTTGGTCGGGTCGAACTCCTGCCAGCCGGCGTCGCGGCCGCACCAGACCGCCACCCAGGCATGCATGGCGTCGGCGCCCTCAAGACGCTCCTTGCCCGGCGGCGGAAGGGTCCGCAGGAAGCCGCTGACATAACCGGCGGGAATGCCGAGGCCGCGCAGTCCGGCGATCATGACATGCGAGAAGTCCTGGCACACGCCACGCTTGAGGTCGAAGGCGTCAACGGCCTTGGTGGCGACGGTCGTGGCGTCGCCGTCATAGGCGAAGTCACGATGCACGCGGCGGCAGAAGTCCGCGGCGACGGCCTGGACGGAAGCGCCACCGGCCAGGCTGGCACCGGCATAGTCTGTGATCGACGGTGTGATGCTGACGAAGTCGCTGGCGCCGAGGAAGTGATGCGGCGCGTCCGAAGCCAGCGAGCGGACGTCCGCGATCTGCTTCCGCAGGCCGGCGAGATCAGGCGAGACGTCGAGCCCTGTCTCGGGGCGGGAGACCGCGACGCGCGCGCTCATATGGATGTCGAGCGTCGCGTGCTCTTTTCGAAACAGGATCGAGGTTGCGTTGTTGCCGAAGAAATCGACGAAGTCCGTCCGCTCGGTCGGTTTGGGGTCGCACGACAGCGACGACGCGATTACCCGCTGCATGCCCTCGATGGTCCTCGGCAGAACGCGAATCTGGTGACGTCCGCCGCCCGAGGCCCTGGCGTAGTCGTAATGGAGGTTGAGGCGGATGTCGTATTGCATGGGTTATCTTGATGCCGCGATGTCTCTGGATGCGTCCGGCCGCCGGCCCGGCGGCGAGGTCAGCTGAAATAGGCCTTTGCGATGATGTCGTAGAGGCGGCCAATGTCGTTGGCGAGCTTGTTCAGCGCATCGGAATCGAGATCGCCGGGCTCCTGGATCGCAAGCATGGTGTGCAGGCGAAGCACTTCCTTGGCCGCAGGTGTCAGATGTCCGCCCGGACCGCCGCCCGGCAGGTGGTCGATCTCCTGCTTCAGCCGTTCGAGCTGGAAGATGACGGAGCGCGGGTTCAGCGGGTCGAGTGCCAGCAGGTCGACCAGGCTGCGGCGCCCCGAGCTGACCGTATATTGCCGGCGGTGGGTCATCACGCTGTCGCCGATCTCCAGCATCATGTCGATGGCGCCGTCGGGCGCATCCTCGCGGGTCAGCCAGCCGAGCGAGCGCGCGATCTGGATGGCGCGCTCGAGGCGGCGGCCGATCTCGAGGAAACGCCATCCGGTGAAGCGGTACATGTTCTCGCCGAGCAGGCCCGAAAAGCCGGCGAGCTTGCGCAGCAGGATCGTCATGGCGCGCGTGGCGTCATCGCCCGGCTCGACGCTGCCGGCGAAGCGGTGGATGGTCTTGGAGAGGTCGCGCAGCGCCAGCCAGCCGTCCGGCGAGAAGCGGTCGCGGATCTGTCCGGCGCTGTAGACGGCGTTGTCGAGGTTGCGGATCAGGCCCGGCGGAACGGCGATCTCTGCGTCGGTGCCGAAGGGTTTCAGGTAGTCGCGGATATCGGCGAGCAGCGGCATCGCCGGGTCGGACGTTTCGGCCAGCCGCACGTGGTAGGCGCGCAGCACGCGCACCGTGTCCTCGGAGCGTTCGATGTGACGCCCGAGCCATGTCAGGTTCTCGGCGGCGCGGCTCGGCAGCCTGCCCGGCACGTTGCGCTTGAAGACGTCGCGCTCGCGCGGCAGCAGCGTCTCCTTCTTCACCGGGCTGTCGCTCACCACCCAGACGTCGGCCGCCTGGCCGCCGCGCTGCATGGCGATGGCCGTGGTGTCGAGCGAATAGCCGATGCGGGCAAAGCCGCCCGGCATGACGACCCAACCGTCCGGGGTGCGTGCCAGGTAGACGCGCAGGCTCGCCGGGCGCGGCTCGAGCCGGCCGCCGACGAAGACCGGCGTCGTCGACAGCGTCACCGCCTCCTGGCCGACGAAGTCACCGCCATTGGCCTCGATGCGCGCAAACAGTTCCGCGCGGTCGCCGGCCGACAGCGTCGAGCCAAGCACCGTGGCGTTGTCGTCCTCGAAGGGCAGGCGCGTCGATTGCGCCGGGCCGATCATCATGCGGTCGAAATTGTCGATCACTTCCCGGCGTTCGGTTTCCTGGCCACACCACCAGGTGGCGATCGACGACAGCTCCAGTTCCTCGCCGCGCAGCGCCCTCGAAATCTTGGGCAGGAAGGCGAGAAGGGCGCGCGTCTCCAGGATGCCGGAGCCCAGCGCGTTGACGGAAGTCACGGAGCCGCGACGCACTGCTTCGGCCAGACCCGGGGTGCCAATCTGCGAATCCGAGCGCAGTTCCAGCGGGTCGGCGAAGGCGGCGTCGAGCCGCCGCCACAGCACGCTGATCGGCCGCAGGCCCGAAACCGTGCGCACCATCAGCCGGCCGTCGGCGACAGTCAGGTCCTCGCCCTCCAGCAGCATGATGCCGAGATAGCGCGCGATATAGGCATGCTCGAAATAGGTTTCGTTGAGCGGGCCGGGCGTCAGGATGGCGACGCGGCCGAAGGGTTCCGACGCCAGGCCGGTCAGCGCGTCCCTGAAGCGCCGGAAAAAGCCGGCCAGCCGGTGGACATGCATCTCGCCATAGATGTCGGAGAGCGCGCGCGTCGTTGCCACCCGGTTCTCCAGCGCAAATCCGGCGCCCGAGGGCGCCTGCATGCGGTCGCCGAGCACCCACCACTGGCCGTTCGGGCCACGGCCGAGTTCGAAGGCGCAGAAATGCAGGAAGTGCCCGCCAGCCGGCTTCACGCCGGCGAACGGGCGCAGGAATTCCGGGCTCGAGGCGATCAGCCCCGGCGGCAGCACCCGCTCCGAGACCAGCCGGTTGGGACCGTATATGTCGGCGCAGATCGCCTCGAAGAGATCGGCGCGCTGCATCAGTCCGGAGCTGATGCCGGCCCATTCCTTCTCGTCGAGCAGCAGCGGCACATGCGCCAGCGGCCATTCGCGCTCGTTGGTGCCGGCCTTGTCGTAGACGCGGTAATAGACGCCGGCGTCGCGCAGGTACTGGTTGGCGCGGGCAAAGCGCCGCGTCAGTTCCTCCGAGCCCAGCGCTTCCAGCGAGGCGACGAATTTCTGCCAGATCGCTTTCGGGTTACCGGCGGCGTCGACCATCTCGTCGACGATGCCAGCGATCGGCCGGTATCCGGCGAGAAGGCTGCCCGTTCCTTTGCCGCGCGGCAGTTGGGCTGGCGCTGGATCGCTCATGTCGGCTGAACCGGGCCTCGTCTGCACCGCTTCATCGCGTCACAACCTGGACGGATGCCTGAGGTCGAGCGTCATCGGGAACTCCTCGGAGGGCAGTTCCTGCAACGGCTCGTAGCCCGAGGGCGTGTGGCCCTGCGGTTCGAAGCGCGCCAGCCTCCGCGCCTCCGCCTCGTTGGCATTTACCGGGAATGTGTCGTAGCTGCGGCCGCCCGGATGGGCGACATGATAGACGCATCCGCCGACGGCGCGGCCCGACCAGCGGTCGTAGATGTCGAACACCAGCGGCGTGTTGACCGGCAGCGCCGGATGCAGGCCCGATGCAGGCTGCCATGCCTTGTAGCGAAGACCGGCAACCGAAACCTCGCGGTTGTCGGTCTGCTTCATCGGCATCACCCGACCGTTGCAGACGATGGCGTGGCGCTCGGGGTTCAGCCCCTCGGTCCTCACCTGCAGCCTTTCGACCGAAGAATCCACGAAGCGGACCGTGCCGCCGATGGCACCCTGCTCGCCCATCACGTGCCAGGGCTCCAGAGCCTGGCGAAGCTCGAGCTTCACGCCGGAATAGTCGACCTCGCCGCAGAACGGGAAACGGAACTCCAGCTGCGCATCGAACCATTCGGGACGGAACGCGAAGCCGTTCTGCTTCAGGTCTTCGAGCACATCGAGGAAATCGGCCCAGACATAATGCGGCAGCATGAAGCGGTCATGCAGCGAGGTGCCCCAGCGGGTAAAGCGGCCGTCGATCGGGTTCTGCCAGAGGCGCGCGATGATGGCGCGCACCAGCAATTGCTGGGCAAGGCTCATGCGCGCATTGGGCGGCATCTCGAACCCTCGGAACTCGACGAGGCCGAGCCGGCCGGTCGGTCCGTCCGGCGAGAACAGCTTGTCGATGCAGATTTCGGAGCGGTGCGTGTTGCCGGTGACGTCGACCAGCAGATTGCGGAACAGCCGGTCGACCAGCCACGGCAGCGGTGCCTCGCCGATGCCCGGAGGCGGCACCTGCGCCATGGCGATTTCCAGCTCGTAGAGACTGTCGTGGCGCGCCTCGTCGAAGCGCGGCGCCTGGCTGGTCGGGCCGATAAACAGGCCTGAGAACAGGTAGGAAAGCGCCGGGTGTCGCTGCCAGTAGAGTACCAGGCTCTTCAGCAGGTCGGGCCGGCGCAGGAAGGGGCTGTCATTGGGCGTCGCGCCGCCGACAACCACGTGGTTGCCGCCGCCGGTGCCGGTGTGGCGGCCGTCGATCATGAACTTGTCGGCGCCGAGCCTGGTCTGCCGCGCCTCCTCGTAGATGGCGGTGGTCGTCGCCACGCAATCTTGCCAGTTCGATGCCGGATGGATGTTGACCTCGATGACGCCGGGATCGGGCGCGACCCGGATGACGTTGAGGCGCGGGTCGTGCGGCGGGCCGTAGCCCTCGATATGCACCTGCAGCCCGGTCTTGCGGGCGGCGTTCTCGGCCGCGGCGATCAGTTCGAGATAGTCTTCCACCGCCTCGACCGGCGGCATGAAGACGCTGAGGCGTCCGTCGCGCGGTTCGACCGAGAGCGCGGTCCGCACTGCGCCGCCGATTTCGCCAAGCTCCTGCTCGACGCGTTCCTGGCCGCTGGTTGCGGCAGTGAAGGAGGCCGTTGCCTGGCGGCGCGCCATTTCGTCGGCGCCTTCCAGTTCAGCCGGAGCAGGCTCATGCGCCAGAGCATCGTGCGCGGGCAGGGGGCCGCGCGGCAGCGACGGGTCGACGGGCACGATGTAAGGATATTGCGACGGCGGCACATGCGGCAGGGTGCCGAGCGGCAGGCGGTAGCCGACTGGGGAGTCGCCCGGCACCAGAAACAGCTTGCCGCGCCTCGTCTTCCACTTTTCAGAACGCCAGCGCGGTCCGCTCGCGGCCTGGCTCTGCCAGCGCTGGATGGGCAGCACGTAGCCCGACGGCTTGGTCAGGCCACGCTCGAAGACGCGCGCCATGCGGCTGCGCTCCTCGGGATCTTCCAGCTTGGAGTTGGACGGATCGACGTTGTCGGGCAACTGGCTTTCCTTGAGCAGCCACTCGCCCGGATCCTCATAGGCCTCGGCGACCATCTCGGACTCGATGCCGAGTTCGCCGGCCATCGCCGTCAGCAGCTTCTCGGCATCTTCCGGGCTCGTGCTTCCCGTCGCCTTCTCCTTGGCGATCAGGTCCGGGTCGGACCAGACCGGCTCGCCGTCGGCGCGCCAGAACAGCGAAAAGGTCCAGCGCGGCAGGCTCTCGCCCGGATACCACTTGCCTTGGCCGTAATGCAGAAAGCCGTTCGGCGCGAAGCGCTCGCGCAGCCGGCGGATCAGCGCATCTGCCTTCTCGCGCTTGGTCGGGCCGACGGCGGCAGTGTTCCACTCCTCGCTCTCGAAATCGTCGATCGACACGAAGGTCGGTTCGCCGCCCATGGTCAGCCGCACGTCACCTTCCTTCAGGACCTCGTCGACCTTGTTGCCAAGCGCGTCGAGCGCATCCCAGCTTTCGTCCGAAAACGGCTTGGTGATGCGCGGATGCTCGGCGACCCGGTCGACGCGCATGTCGAAGTCGAATTCGACATTGGCGAAGCTTGCCATGCCGGAAATCGGCGCGGCATTGCGGTAATGCGGCGTGGCGGCCAGCGGCACATGGCTCTCGCCGGTCAGCAGGCCGGAGGTTGGATCAAGGCCGATCCATCCGGCGCCCGGAATATAGACCTCGCACCAGGCATGCAGGTCGGTGAAGTCGACCGCCGTGCCGGCGGGACCGTCGAGCGCCACCAGGTCGGGCTTCAACTGGATCAGGTAGCCCGACACGAAGCGTGCGGCGATGCCGAGATTGCGCAGCGCCTGGACCAGCAGCCAGCTTGAATCGCGGCACGAACCCTTGGCGGCGCCGAGCGTCTCCTCCGGCGTCATGACGCCGGTCTCCATGCGGATGATGTAGCCGATCTCGCGCTGCACCTGCGCGTTCAGCGCGACGACGAAATTGACCGTGTTGGTGTGCGAATGGTCGACCCGCTCCAGGAAACCCTTCAGCAGCGGTCCGGCAGGCTCCGGCGTGCGGTAGATTTCGAGATCGTCGCGAATGTCTTCCGGGTATTCGAAGGGATAGGTCTCCGCCGAGGGTTCGACGAAAAAGTCGAACGGGTTGTAGACCGTCATGTCGGCAACCAGATCGACCTCGATCTTCAGCTCCATCACCGGCTCCGGGAAGACGAAGCGCGCCAGGAAGTTGCCGTACGGATCCTGCTGGACGTTGACGAAATGATTGTCGGGCGACACCTTCAGCGAGTGGCTGAGCACCTTGGTGCGCGAATGCGGCGCCGGCTGCAGACGTATGACCTGCGGTCCAAGCGTGACGGGCTGGTCATATTTGTAGTGGGTGCGGTGATAGACGGCTGCGAGGATCGCCATGTTGGCTTCAGATTCCGGTTCTTCTTGAAGGCCGGACTCTTCCACATCTGCCGGCCAATCACCAAGCTCTTATTGCACAGCAGCATGAATTGGCGTGGGTACAACCTGGGCGGATTCCAGGCATCGGCCCGTGGCGGTGTCCGGACGGCTCAGGCCGCGGAAAGCTGCAACATCGCAGCGCGGAACTTTTGCGCAATCTCGCTTCGCCGAAAATGCCGGCCACCTTCGACCAGTTTCTTCCCGCGTACCCAGGCACAATCCACCCTTGTCCCGCCGGCAAAGATCCAGGCGTCGAGGATGGCATCGTCCGCCTTGCCGGCCAGCGATACGGCCTCGGCATCGAGCGATACGATGTCGGCAGGCGCGCCCACGGCGAGGCCGGCGTTTTGTGCACCCAGTGCCTTGCTGCCGCCGGTCAGGGCCGCGTCGAACAGGGCGCGTCCGTTGGACTGGCCGGGCTCGGCCAGCACGTTGCGCGCGCGATGGGACAGGCGCTGCGAGTACTCGTACTGGCGCAACTCGTCGGGCAAGCCGATCAGCACGTTGGAGTCGGAGCCGATGCCGAAGCGGCCGCCGTTCGCGTGGAAAAGCTGTCCCGAAAAAGTGCCGTCGCCGAGATTGGCCTCGGTAACGGGACACAGTCCGGCAACCGCGCCGCTGCGTGCCATGGCGGTCGTTTCGGCATCTGTCATGTGAGTGGCATGGATGAGGCACCAGCGGTCACCGATGTCGGCATTGTCGAGCAGCCACTCGACCGGACGTGCTCCCGACCAGGCCACGCAGTCCTCGACCTCGCGGACCTGCTCGGCAACGTGGATGTGCACAGGAGCGCCGCCTGCCATTGCGACGACCGCGGCAAGCTCGTCCCGCGTCACGGCGCGCAGGCTGTGCGGCGCCACGCCGATGACGGCCTCGGGTATCGATTCAAGTGCCTTGCGGGCTGATTCATGCAGCCGGGCGAAGCTGTTGAGATCATTGATGAAGCGGCGCTGGTTTTCGACCGGTTCGGCGCCGCCGAAACCGGAATGGGCATAGAATACCGGCAGCAGCGTCAGACCTATGCCGGTCGTGTCGGCGGCTGCCGCGATGCGCGCGGCCATCTCGCCGATGTCGGCAAAGTGCTGCCCCTCTGTGTCATGATGGAGGTAGTGGAACTCACCGACGCGCGTGAACCCTGCCTCCAGCATCTCCATATAGAGCTGGGCAGCGACTGCCTCGACCTGCTCGGGATTCATGGTGAGCGCGAAGCGGTACATCACCTCGCGCCAGGACCAGAAGCTGTCGGCGCCGGGACCCCTGATTTCGGCGAGGCCCGCCATGCCGCGCTGGAAGGCATGGCTGTGAAGATTGGGCATGCCGGGCAGCAGGATCGCATGGCGCTCGTCGCCGGCTTTGGGCGCCGTACCCGTCGTTACGGAGACCATGCGCCCGCCCGACATGACGAGCCGCACGTCCTTTGCCCATCCCCCGGGAAGCAGTGCCTGTCGTGCGAAGATGCTGGTCACCTGATAGTCTCCGGTAGTGCGAGAGCCGCTTGCGTCCAATTCCGATATGTATATACATATGAGCGGCCGATTGAAAACGGGAAACTCATGACGGACCGCAGCAACCCAGTATCGGGACAGACGCGCATCTGGCGCAATGCCCGCCTTGCCACCCTGGCCGAAAACGCGCCGGGCCTCGGCATCGTGGAAGCCGGTGCCGTCGCCGCCCGCGACGGCCGTATCGTCTTTGCCGGACCCGAGGCCGACATGCCATCGGGGCTAGGGGACGGCGCGGACATCAAGGATTGCGGCGGCCGCTGGATCACGCCCGGCCTGATCGACTGCCACACCCATCTGGTGCATGCCGGCAACCGCGCCAACGAGTTCGAAATGCGCCTCGCCGGTGCGACCTATGAAGAGGTCGCGCGGGCCGGCGGCGGCATCGTCTCCTCGGTCAAGGCGCTGCGCGCCGCCAGCGAGGATGAACTCGTAGCGCAGTCGCTGCCGCGCCTCGACACCATGATCGCCGAAGGCGTCACAACCATCGAAATCAAGTCCGGCTACGGCCTCGACCTCGACAACGAGACGAAGTCGCTCAAGGCGGCGCGCCGTATGGGCGAGGAAAGACCGGTCACCGTGCGCACCACCTTCCTTGGCGCCCACGCGCTGCCGCCGGAGGCCGCCGGCGACAAGGATGCCTATATCCAGCGCGTCGCCCGCGATATGCTGCCGGCGATCGCCACGGCAGGTCTCGCCGATGCCGTTGACGGGTTCTGCGAGGGTATCGCCTTCTCGCCCGAACAGATCGCAACGGTTTTCCAGGCGGCACAGAATCTCGGCCTGCCGGTCAAGCTGCATGCCGACCAGCTTTCCAACCTCGGTGGCGCGGCCCTTGCGGCGAGTTTCGGCGCATTGTCCGTCGATCACCTCGAGTACACCGACAAGGCCGGCGCCATCGCCATGGCCGGCGCGGGCAGCGTCGCCGTGATCCTGCCCGGCGCCTACTACTTCATCCGCGAGACGAAGAAGCCACCGATCGACCTTTTTCGCTGCTACGGCGTGAAGATGGCGGTCGCCACCGACTGCAATCCCGGCACCTCCCCGCTGACTTCGCTGCTCTTGACCATGAACATGGCGGCGACGCTGTTCGGCATGACGGTCGACGAGTGCCTTGCCGGCGTCACCCGCGAGGCCGCCCGCGCGCTCGGGCTTCTCGCCGACACCGGCACGCTGGAGACCGGAAAATCGGCCGACCTCGCCATCTGGGACATCGAGAGCCCGGCCGAGCTCGTCTACCGCATCGGGTTCAACCCGCTTTACCGCCGCGTCTGGAGAGGCCAATGACCGAAATCGTGCTCAAGCCCGGCAATGCGACGCTCGCCGACTGGCGCGCCATCTACCGGGGTGCGGTGCCCAGCCTCGATCCGGCCTGCGGCCCGAAGATCGCGGCGAGTGCCGCAGCGGTCGCCCGCATCGTCGCCAGGGGCGAGCCGGTCTACGGCATCAATACCGGCTTCGGAAAACTCGCCAGCGTGCGCATTCCGGCCGATGACCTCGAAACCCTGCAGCGCAATATCGTGCTGTCGCATGCGGCGGGCGTCGGCGAGGCGATGCCGGTTTCGGTGACCCGGCTGATGATGGCGCTGAAGCTTGCGAGCCTGGCCCAGGGCGCTTCGGGCGTGAAGCCTGAGACGGTCGCACTTCTGGAAGCGATGCTGGCGAGCGACGTTGTCCCGGTAGTGCCTGGGCAGGGTTCGGTCGGCGCGTCGGGCGATCTTGCGCCGCTGGCGCACATGACGGCGGCGATGATCGGGGTTGGCGACTGCCACACGCCGCACGGCATCTTTCCGGCCAAGGTGGCCTTCGTGTCGCACGGGCTGGAGCCCGTGGTGCTGGGCCCCAAGGAAGGCCTGGCGCTGCTGAATGGTACTCAGTTTTCAACGGCTTACGCGCTCGCCGCCCTGTTCGACGCCGAGGTGCTGTTCCAGTCCGCGCTGGTCACCGGGGCGCTCTCGACCGACGCCGCCAAGGGCTCCGACGCCCCCTTCGATCCGCGCATCCATGCGCTGCGCGGCCACAAGGGGCAGATCGAGACGGCGGCCGCCCTGCGCAACCTGATGGCGGGCAGCGCGATCCGCGCCTCGCACCTCGTCGGCGACGAGCGGGTGCAGGATCCTTATTGCCTGCGCTGCCAGCCGCAGGTGATGGGCGCGGCCCTCACGGTGCTGCGCCAGGCCGCCGTAACGCTCGGTACGGAAGCCAATGGCGTGACCGATAACCCGTTGATTTTCCCCGAGGATGACACGGCGCTGTCGGGCGGCAACTTCCATGCCGAGCCGGTCGCCTTCGCCGCCGACATGATCGCGCTGGCCGTCTGCGAGATCGGCTCGCTGGCCGAACGGCGCATCGCCATGCTGGTCGATCCGGCGCTGTCGGGCATGCCTGCCTTCCTGACGCCGAAGCCCGGACTGAACTCCGGATTCATGATCCCGCAGGTAACGGCGGCGGCCTTAGTGTCTGAAAACAAACAGAAAGCCTACCCGGCAAGCGTCGATTCCATCCCGACTTCGGCCAACCAGGAAGACCATGTCTCGATGGCCGCGCACGGCGCAAGGCGGCTGATCGGCATGGTGGAGAACGCAACCGCGGTGATCGGCATCGAGCTTCTGGCGGCAGCGCAGGGCTGCGATTTCCATGCCCCGCTGGAGTCCAGCCAAGTGCTTGAAAAGGTACGAAAAATCCTACGCGACCAGGTGCCGCATCTCGACGACGACCGGCATTTCCACCCCGACATGGAAAAGGCGATCGCGCTGGTGCGCTCCAGCGCGCTGGTCGAGGCGGCGCAAGCCATTGATCTGCCTGGCATTTCCGGAGATCTGTGATGCAGCCGGTCGAGGTTTTCCAAGGCACGTCGCCGGTCATTCTCGGGCTGCCGCACACCGGCACGCACGTCCCGGACGACATTGCCAAGCATTTGAATTCAAACGGCAAACTGCTGCGCGACACGGACTGGCACGTGCATGAGCTGTATGCCGGACTGCTGCCGCAGGCGACGACGGTACGGGCGACTTTCCACCGCTATGTGATCGACGCCAACCGCGACCCGTCGGGCGCCAGCCTCTACCCCGGCCAGAACACTACAGGCCTGATTCCCTTGACGGATTTCGACGACCAGCCGCTCTGGAACGAGGCGCCGGACGAAGCCGAGACGGCGCGGCGGCTGGAACAGTTTCACCGGCCGTACCACGCGGTACTCGCCGACGAGATCGAAAGAGTGAGACAAATCAACGGTATAGCCATCCTCTACGATTGCCACTCGATCCGCTCGGTGTGCCCGTTCCTGTTCGAGGGGGAATTGCCGGACTTCTCCATCGGCACCAATGACGGCGCGACCTGCGCCCGCGAGATCGAGGAAGCCGTCCGGAAAACATGCGCTGAATCAGAGGGTTACACCCATGTGGTCAATGGCCGATTCAAGGGCGGCTGGACGACGAGGCACTATGGCAGGCCGCAGGATGGCGTCCATGCGATCCAGATGGAGCTGACGCAGCGCACGCATCTGGTGAGCGAATCCCTGCCTTTCGCCTATGACGGCGGGGACAAAGCGGTGCGCCTGCGCCGCGTTCTCCGGCAAATTCTGGAACAATTGCAAGAGCTTGCACCCAGACTGGCCGGCCGGGCCGGCTGAATTCGTACACTCCGGCCGGGACGCGGGAAAAAACCGGCATTCCGGCGGCAACAGCCGGCGACGGCGCGTGGTTTTCGAGCGAAGGGCAGTGACATGACCGATCCAAGGCACAATATCCGCGAAATCCGAGCCCCGCGTGGCGACCAGCTCAACGCGCTGTCGTGGCAGACGGAGGCGCCGCTCAGGATGCTGATGAACAACCTCGATCCCGAGGTGGCGGAGAACCCGAACGAGCTCGTCGTCTATGGCGGCATCGGCCGGGCGGCGCGCACCTGGAAGGATTTTGACCAGATCGTCGCGTCGCTCAAAGTCCTGAAGGAGGACGAGACGCTGCTGGTGCAGTCGGGCAAGCCGGTCGGCGTGTTCCGCACCCACCCCGATGCGCCGCGCGTGTTGATCGCCAATTCCAACCTCGTGCCGCACTGGGCGACCTGGGAGCACTTCAACGCGCTCGACAGGAAGGGGCTCGCCATGTACGGCCAGATGACGGCCGGCTCGTGGATCTATATCGGCACGCAGGGCATCGTGCAGGGCACCTACGAGACCTTCGTCGAGGCCGGCCGCCAGCATTATGGCGGCGACCTGAACGGCAAGTGGATCCTGACGGCGGGGCTGGGCGGCATGGGCGGCGCGCAGCCGCTCGCCGCCGTGATGGCCGGCGCCTGCTGCCTCGCCATCGAGTGCAATCCGGACTCGATCGATTTTCGCCTGCGCACCCGCTATGTCGACGAGCGCGCCGATACGCTCGACGAGGCGCTGGAAAAGATCGAGCGCTGGACGGCAGCCGGCGAGGCGAAATCGGTCGGCCTGCTCGGCAACGCCGCCGAGATCGTGCCGGAGCTTTTCCGCCGCGGCGTGCGCCCCGACATGGTGACCGACCAGACCTCGGCGCACGACCCGTTGAACGGCTACCTGCCCGCCGGCTGGTCGATGGGCGAATGGCGCGAGAAGCGCGTCAGCGACCCGAAGGCGGTGGAGAAAGCCGCCCGCGCCTCGATGCGCACGCATGTCGAGGCGATGGTCGATTTCTGGAACGCCGGCGTGCCGACGCTCGACTATGGCAACAACATCCGCCAGGTGGCGAAGGAGGAGGGGTTCGAAAACGCCTTCGCCTTCCCGGGCTTCGTGCCGGCCTATATCCGCCCGCTGTTTTGCCGCGGCATCGGGCCGTTCCGCTGGGTGGCGCTGTCGGGCGACCCGGAGGACATCTTCAAGACCGACGCCAAGGTGCGCGAGCTGACGCCCGGCAACACGCATCTGCACAACTGGCTCGACATGGCGCGCGAGCGCATTTCCTTCCAGGGCCTGCCGGCGCGCATCTGCTGGGTGGGGCTCGGCGACCGCCACCGGCTGGGGCTCGCCTTCAACGAAATGGTACGACAAGGCGAGTTGAAGGCACCGGTGGTGATCGGCCGCGACCACCTCGATTCAGGCTCGGTCGCCTCACCCAACCGCGAGACGGAGGCCATGCAGGACGGCTCCGACGCGGTGTCGGACTGGCCGCTGCTCAACGCGCTGCTGAACACCGCGTCGGGCGCCACCTGGGTGTCGCTGCACCATGGCGGCGGCGTCGGCATGGGTTTTTCGCAGCATGCCGGCATGGTGATCGTCGCCGACGGCACTGCCGACGCCGCAAGGCGGCTGGAAAGGGTGCTGTGGAACGACCCGGCGACGGGCGTCATGCGGCATGCCGATGCGGGGTATGAGATCGCGCTGGAGTGCGCGCGGGAGAAGCAGCTGAATTTGCCGGGGATCTTGGGGTAGGGGGAGGGACAGACGTCGTTTGCGTCTCACGAGAAGTTGTCGGTCCACTCTCGCTCATGGCAGGACAGCTGGCTGCGATGATAGAATCATCTAAATGCAAGTTTCAATGGATTTATTGCGGAATTTATGCGATATTGACATGGAAAATAGGGAAGCCTCCATGTTAATAGAGTTTCGCGTTAAGAATTTTAGGTCCTTCAGGGACGAGGTCGTTCTTAATCTGTTGGCGTCGCGGGACGATACCAATGAAAAAACGAGCATAGAGACCACCGGAAACAAGTCTGTTCCCCGGATATTGCGCGCCGCTGGTATATACGGGGCTAATGCAGGAGGAAAATCCAACCTAGTACGCGCGATGCAATTACTACGGGGGATTGTGAACGACTCTGCAACATTGCAAGCAGGCCATACGTATAACGTCCAGCCATTCCGCCTTGATCCTGCCCAAGCGGAACGACCGATAGAATATGAAATCACATTCCTTTTAAAGAACGTCCGCTATCAGTTCGGATTCACGCTCACCCCGCACAAAATCTTGAGCGAATGGCTGATCGTTTACAAATCGACGCAACCCGCAACGTGGTATGATCGCAAATTCGATGAACTTGCCCAAAAATACGAGTACAAATTTAGTTCGCAACTTTTAGGGGCTAAGGCGATATGGAGTGATGCGACACGCGATAATGCACTGTTTTTATCGACTGCCGTCCAGCTCAACAGCGAACAACTGCGCCCAGTATTCAATTCTTGACCAAAGGTTTGGTGGTCTTCGAGAATGGCAGCGGCCCCATTGCCGACCACACGATCTCGTATATTGCCAGAAATCAAGCTGATAGTGTGAGGGAGTTTCTTTCGGCTGCAGATATCGGGATAACCGACATTAGGCTTAAGAAGCAGCAGGGGTTTGTGAGTGGAATGAAGGTCGATCTTGCAACTGGGCAGTTTGAATCTGTTCCGACCGAGCCTCGAGAGATCACCGTCCCGACTTTCGAGCATGTGGCAAGAACCGGTTCGGCGGTGTTTGACTTTCAGGACGAGTCGGAGGGCACACAGAAGCTCTTTGCGCTTGCAGGCCCTATCTTTGAAATCCTCAGACGCGGCCAAGTGCTAGTTGTGGATGAACTCGATCGCAGTCTGCACGCCCTATTGGTACGCAGACTGATCGGGATGTTTCAGGACCCTACACAGAACGAAAGCGGCGCGCAGCTGATCTTCACAACGCATGATACCTCGCTGCTTGACGGTCAACTGCTACGTCGCGATCAAATTTGGTTCGCAGAGAAGGATGAGGACCAAGCCTCAAGTCTCTATCCCCTGTCCGATTTCTCCCCTCGCAAGGGGGAGGCGCTTGAGCGTGGATATCTTGCCGGAAGATATGGTGGGGTGCCTATCCTTCGCACGCCGAAGGTGAAGTGATGGCTAGGCACTCTCGTGCGAGAAGTGGCCGGGACCTAAGACGCAAGGCACCGAAGCGTGCGCCATACCCGCGAGTACTGATTGTCTGCGAAGGAGCCAAGACAGAAGTCAATTATTTCGAGGAAATTCGGCAGGAAGCGCGGTTGCCAACAGTAAATGTGTGCGTGCTCCACAGTCCACTTGGAACAGCACCGCAGCAAGTAGTCGAAGCTGCCGAAGAGGAGTTTCTTAAGTCGAAGGGCTTTGAGAAAGTCTACGCCGTCTTCGATCGCGACGAGCATCTCACATATGCAAATGCCATCGCTATGGCGGTTGCACGAGACCAAAAGCTGAAAAGCGATGAGAAGAAAGCCGTCTCCTTCGAAGCGTGTGTCAGCGTTCCTTGTTTCGAGTTGTGGCTGCTGCTGCACTTTGCAAACATTATGGCTCCGATTCACAGGCATGCAGCTTTGGCACAACTGCAACAGCACCTAATTGAGTACACAAAAGGTACTGCAGGAACATACGCCGCAACGTTGGCAAATCTCGAGGTTGCTACAAATCGCGCAATCGCCCTTAAGCAGCAGTTTAGTCGCCTGCCTGGTGTGGATGCCTACACAGACGTGCACGAACTTGTAGACACCCTGAAAAAGTTGAAGTCGGGCTGACCTGCTGGTGGAGTCTTAACTCACCGAAAATATCTGTATCGAAAACGCAGTTGTGCTGATTCTTTTCAGGTGCCTGTCATCGCTGCGGTCCGCTATCTGACAAGCCGTTTTGCGTATCGACAGGATGACCGCGCACATATTCCCGACGAACCTTCGGAATTAACCGGTCGCTCCGGCCGGGTGCCCCGCTGCTAAAGCAGCGACCCGGCGTTCGCTGACCTTTGACCATGCCACCGGCATGGCCAATTCGCCTTCGGCGAACCGGTCGCTCACCCCCTCAATGGGAGGCGGGCGCTTGGCGCAGGGCGGCCTAGTTACAGACCATGACCTCCTCGCAGGCGAAGGGATCGACGATGCTGTAGCCGCAGTTCTGGTACCAGTTGCAGTAGCGCGCGATGCCTGCACGGTCGGTCGGAACCGCGGCGATCTCGCCGAGCAGATACTGGTTGTCGCCGGCAAGCCCCCTGGCCTCGTCGAGGACGGCCGAGACGTCATAGGCGCTGCTTGTGCTTCCTTCGCCGCCGACGCTGCCGAGCTTCGCGAGGATTTTTGCGCCGACCACCAGCATCATCGGGTCCTTGTCGGCCCGGCCGAGCGAAATGACGCCGGTTGCCAGCATGAGCCTGGATCGGGTTTCGGCGGCCTGCCTGGCCGTGAGCCCGCTGCCATCCTGGGCAAGGCCGGCGCCGGTGAGGGAGACAAGAGCCATGGCTCCGGCGACAAGCGAAACTGCGCATTTCGTCATAAGGGATGTTCCTTTCCGGTTTTCACAAAGGGTGGGTGCCGCCCACGCCCCGCAGCCGCGCGCAGCCAGACAGTAGCCGCAGGATGCAACCGGGAACCGAGAAAGGGTTGCGACGCGCGGCGGAGGGCTGTGTCCGGGGGCCTCCTACTTCACCTTGACTTTCCAGCTCACGACGCCTGCGTCGGGCCAGTCGATGCTGATCGTGTCGCTGCCCCTGGCGTTGCCGCGGTAATACATCTGGCGCATCCACAGCGTCTTGCCCGGGCATTTTTGCGAGCGCTTCCGGTAGGCGGGGCCGACCTCCAGCGCGCCGTAGCGGAGCGGCTTCACCAGCCATTGCGCAAGCAGGGCGAGGCCCGGCGCGGGGCCGCCCTCGCAGGGGCTCCTGAGTTCGGTGACCGCGACCTTCTGGCCGACGGAGGTCTGGAGCGTCCTGGCCGGCGCGCCGGTGGCAAGCAGCGGCAGGACGACCAGGGCCAGCGCGAGCCTGGCTGCGGATGGTTTCACGGTTCCTGTTCCCCCTGTCGCCCGGTTGGCGTGCGGCGCCGTCAAGACGGCATTGCACGGAACGGCGTCCGGCGTGCGCAAGGCGCGCCTTCGAACGGAAGCTTACCTTGCGTCATGTCCGCAAGTCACCTACGAATTTCAAAGCATTTGGGGGAGGTCGGGATGAAGTACCTTGTTGCCGCGGCGGTTTCGCTGCTTTCCTCGCCGGCCCCGTCCAGGCCGCCGGCGAGGAGCGGGAGCGGATGAGGATGCGGAGACCAGGTGCGATGCTGGCGGCGGCCTTGGCGCTTGGCGTGCTGCCGGCGCTGGCCGAGCCGCCGCAGGACATCGTCGGGCTGATCGGCCAGCCGGTGTCGAGCGCGGAAGGCAGGATGCAGGCGCAGGGCTACGCGCAGGCGGGCGGCCGCAACTGGTGGAACGCGGCAAGCGGCGTCTGCGTGACGGTCGGCGTCGCGGACGGGCATTTCAGGACCATCGATATCGTGGGGGCCGGCAACTGCGGCATGCAGGCGGCTGCCGAAGGCGCAGGCGCGCCGGCGACCGAGCCGCCGAGGGTGGCGGTGGACGCCTGCATGGAAGGCACCGACAGGCTGCTGGAGGAGGAAATCGGCACCAGCCTGGTCAAGCGCTACCGGCGCTCGGGCAGGCATTGGGTGGTGACGGTCGGCACGCTCGGCCGCACGACGCAATGCACGGTGAGCGAGAGCGGCGAGATCATCGCGCTCGACTGAGGCGGCGCGGGCCTGCGGCGTGCCGGCGGCTTACCGGCACTGCCTGCGGGGGCCGCCGCCATAGGGCTGGTAGCTGTTGTCCTCGGGGCGGTAGGAACGATAGCGCGCGAAGCAATATTCGACATGATCGTTCGAGAGCCCGTAGCCGGTGTCGTCGGCGGCGTAGAGCAGTTCGACGGACTCCGCGCCGCGCACGATGGGGCCGCCGAGCACATTGTCGTCGTCCATGGCGTTCTGGTAGCGGGCTTCGAGGTCGCCGTCGGTAGCGGGTTCGGGTTCGTTCTCGTAGCCGGTGGCGAGGCCCGGCTCCGACCCCTCGGCCCAGGCGGCGATTTCGCCGGACCAGGGCGAGATGCAGGGGCTGCGGCCGCCGGCATAGGGCGTGTAGCTGTCGTCGCCGACGCGGTAGGAGCGGTAGCGGTCGAAGCACCAGGCGACGTGCTGCGACAGGATCTCGATGGGCGGCTGGTCCTGCTGCGCGGGCAGGGACGCGGTGGTGGCGGGGTCGATGTCGGCGGGGCGGTCGACGGCCTCCTGCGGAAGGGCAGCATACTGCCCGCCGACCACCGGGGCGGTTGTGGGCTCGAGCCTGGGCGGCGTCACGCGGGGCGGCAGGCGCTCGAGATCCTGGTCGGCGCTGTCGACGGCGCGCGGCGTCGCGCTCCAGAGATCGGCGACGTCGACGCTGGGACCCGGCTTGTGCGCGGGCTCGACGGCGATGAAATAGGCGGCGGTTCCGGCGCCGACGGCGAACATGCCGAGCGAGGCCACGAAACCGGCGGTGACGGCGAGGGCGCCATAGATGGGTTTCACGTCTTCCTCCATTCCAGCCCGGCAGGGTGATCGCCTGCCGGTCTCGAATGGAATGCCCGGCCGGGCTTTGGGTTCCCGACGGAGCGCGACGGCTGCCGCACGATTTCGGCATTCTGCGGCGGGCAACTTGATGCCGCCCGCTTTTAGCGCCACATGCGTCCCTCATGAAGGATGACGACCAGCGCCTGATGTTCGGCGGGGCCCTGCCGGCCTCGCTCGTGGTGCACCTCGCGCTCGGCGCGCTGGTGCTGTTCGGCCTGCCGTCGTCGCACCAGCAGCCCGAGGAAGAGCAGGCGATCAGCGTCGAGCTGGTGCCGGCGCCGGAGGAGGCGGTTGCCCCGGAGGCGGCGGAGGAGGCGGCCCGACCCGAGGCGCAGCCGGCGGAGCCTGCCGAGGCGACAGCCGAGGAGCAGGCGCAGGCCGAAGCCGAGGCCGCGGCGGCGCAAGAAGCGGCGAAAATCCTGGCGGAACGCGACGAGGCGGCAGCGCAGGCGCAGGCCGCGGCGCAGCAGGAGGCGGCGAAGGCGGCGGCGGAAGCGCAGGCGGCGGAACAGGTGGCGGCGGAGGCCGAGCAGGCCGCTGCCGAGGCGGCAAGGCGAGAGGAACAGAAGGCGGCTGAAGCAGAGGCCGAGGCGAAGGCTGCGGCGGAAGCCAAGGCAGCAGCGGAAGCAGCCGCGCAGGAAGCAGCAAAGGCCGCGCAACAGGCGGCCGAACAAGCGGCGGCCGAAGCCAAGGCGGACGACGTGGCCAAGGCGATTGAGGAAGCCAGGGCGGCGGAGGAAGCCAAGACGCAGGAACAGCAGTCCGAGGCGAACGCGGCGGCGCAGGACGAGGCTGGCGGCGAACAGGCGGCTGAAGGCGAGACCGAGGCGGGGTCGCCGAAGGTCGGCGTGCTGCAGCCGGTCGAGCGCTACGGCGAAGAGGATGCCGGGCCGCGCGAGGCGCCCGATGGCGACGGCGCCGAGGAAGCGGCGGCGACGGCGGGAGACGGCGAGACGCCGGCCGGCCAGTCAGAGGTGCTGACGGCGGCACCGGGGGGCGCTGCGGGCGAGGCGGGATCGGTGGCGCTGGTGCCCAAGCCGGACGATGCCGCCGGGGCCGCGGACGAGACGCCGAAGGACGTGACGAAACTGCTGTCCCCGGAGGCGAGCGACGACGCCGTGGCGACGACCGCGATGGGCGACGTGCCGCGCGGGGTGCGTGCCGGGCGGCTTTGCGTGACGGCACTGCGCGACGAGCTGAGGCGCGGCCTGCCGCCCTACTATCCCGACATATTGCCGGCCTACAAGCTGGAACAGGGCAATGTGCTCGACGTGCCCAAGGCGGCTTTCAGGACCGGCGGGCGCTGGTTCGATCTCAGCTATCGCTGCGAGGTCGACGGCAAGGCGACCCGGGTGGTCGGCTTTTCCTACCGGGTCGGCAAGCCGCTGCCGCGCAGCGAATGGAAGCGGCGCGGCCTGCCGGCCCAGTAAGCGGGCGGCCGCGTTCGCCCCTCGGCCTCAGGCCGAGGCCTTCACGAAGGCCAGCAGGTCGGGATTGAGGACGTCGGCATGGGTGGTCAGCATGCCGTGCGGAAAGCCCTTGTAGACCTTCAGCGTGCCGTTCTTCAGAAGCTTGACCGATTTCAGGGCCGAATTGGCGATCGGCACGAGCTGGTCGTCATCGCCATGCAGCACCAGCGTCGGCACCGAGATGGCTTCCAAGTCGCTGGTCTGGTCGGTCTCCGAAAAGGCCTTGATGCCGTCGTAATGCGCCTTGGCGGCGCCCATCATGCCCTGGCGCCACCAGTTGTCGACGACGCCCGGATAGGCCTTGGCGCCCTCGCGGTTGAAGCCGTAGAAGGGACCTTCGGGGATGTCGCGATAGAATTGCGCGCGGTTGTCGGCGAGGCTCTTGCGGAAGCCGTCGAAGAGCTCGATCGGCAGCCCCCCGGGATTGCCTGCGGTCCTGAGCATCAGCGGGGGAATGGCCCCGACCAGAATGGCCCTGGCGACGCGGCCCGACGGCTCGCCATGCCGAGCGACGTAGCGCGCGACCTCCCCGCCGCCGGTCGAATGGCCGATATGGACGACGTTCCTGAGATCGAGCGCCTCGACGACCGCAAAGGCATCGGCGGCGTAGTGGTCCATGTCGTGGCCGTCGCTGACCTGCGCCGAGCGGCCGTGGCCGCGGCGGTCATGCGCGACGACGCGAAAGCCGTTCTGCAGGAAGAACAGCATCTGCGTGTCCCAGTCGTCGGACGACAGCGGCCAGCCGTGATGGAACATGATCGGCTGCGCGTCCTTCGGGCCCCAGTCCTTGTAGAAGATCTCGACGCCGTCCGCGGTGACGATGGTCGCGGCCTCCGCTGAAGCGGTGGCGGGGGCGCCGGTTGCCGAGGCGGCCCTGGCCGGAGCGGGAAGGGTGGATGCAAAAGCGGAGGCGGCGAGGGCTGCGCCGCCGAGCTCGAGCAGCGAGCGGCGCGACAGCGATGCGGTCCCGGTGCGGGAAAGGGGGTTCTGGGGGTGGTCTGCCATGGTGTCGCTCCTTTGAGTCCGGTGAGGATGGATGCCAGAAGCATGTCATGCCGAGCCCTGCGGCTTTTCCGGAAACGACCGATGCGGCAGCGCGGGGACCGGCCCGGAACGCGCAAAGAGCGGCCCGCCCTTGATCCGAAAGCCCGCATGGCGCGTATTGCGCAGGCAGGAGAGACCGGACAATGCGCACCATCCACGTCAAGGACCGCATGCAGCAGGGCTACAGCTACGAACTCGTCGCGGCGGAGGGCGAAGAATTCGGCGAGGGTTTCGAGCCGGAGCTGACGCCGAAGGAGATGCTGGCGCTCGGCGTGTTCGGCGGCAAGTACATGACCGACACGCAGGGCGAGTTCCCGAAGGACTGGTTCGACGGAGCGAAGCTGTCGCCGGAGCGGCGCGACCCGATGCTCAACTTCTTCAGGGTCGATGCAAGCCAGCCGCTGTCGGTCTGGCGGGAGAAGGGCTGGATCTTCGCGGACGACCCGCGCGGCTGGTTCCAGTGGTATTGCCGCTATTATCTCGGGCGGCGGATCGAGGCAGAAGACAAGCGCCAGATCGGCCGCTGGCGCGCGATGCGGCGGCATATCGGGCAAATCCGCCAGAACTGCGAGCGCGGCGACATCTTCTGCCGGCCCAAGCAACGCCAGGCGCTGCTGCACTGGGCCTATGACAGCCGGAGGTTCTGAGCCGTCACGCTAGGCCGGCCAGGCCGAGCCCGAGGCCGGCGAGGATCATGAGGGCGCCGAAGAGCCTTGACAGCAACTGACCGGCGGGGAGCAGTTTTTCGGCGACGATGACGAGGGTGAGGCCGGCAATCCACAAGAGGTTCATGACGCCGCCGACGAAGAGCAGCGCCATGAGCGCCCAGCAGCAGCCGAGGCAGAACAGGCCATGGCCGAGGCCGATGCGCCATGCCGCCAGGCCGCCCGGCCGGAAGCGGCCGGCGATGACGGCGGCGGGCGAGCGGCACTGCACGAGGCAGGCCTGCTTGGCGGGCAGCACCTGGTAGAGGCCGGCGGCGACGAGAAGGGCGGCCGAAAGGAGGGGACTGGTGCTCCACATCAGCATGCCGTGCACGAGCCCGCTTCGCTCGAGACCGTATTGCAGGGCGGTGGCGACGACGGCAAAGCCGGTCCACACCGTCAGGTAGCCGGCGACGAAGGCTTCGACCGGCGGGCGGCCGGGCGCGATGCGGCCGCGCCCCTGTTCGCCGCGCCAGGCATGTGCATAGAGCAGGATGACGGGCGCCGCACTCGGCAGCATCATGGCGACCATCATCACCGCCCACATGGCGAGCATGATGGCGGCGTGGGCCGGGCTCCAAGGCTGCGGGTCGAACCGCATGGCCGGCGGCGGGAAGGCGGCGGTGGTCATGGCGCGCATGCTCATGCCGGTGCCCGAACCGGCGAGCAGCCAGGCCCAGGCGAGGACGACCACCACGGCGAGCGCCGCAAGCACGACCTGGCGGTCGCGCCGCAGGATGGTTTCGGCGACGTCACGCGCCATGGCGGCTCAGGCCGCGGTGCGGTGCCGGACGACGCCCTGGTTGTTGAGGTGGAGATGGGCGAACTGGCCATAGCTGTCGGCGAGCTTCAGCCGGATGCTGCCCTCGGTGACGGAGCGGCCGCTACCCATCTCGGCGATCTCGTATTCGAAACCGTGCGGCAGGTCGATGCGGGCGCGGTGCTCGTCGCCGGTGACCGGATTGCGGATCGGCTCGCCGGTCGTCTCGAAGAGGCCGGGCACCGAGACGCGCGCGGTGCGCCTGTCGACGTCGACGGCGAAGTCGACCGGCAGGAAGAGCGGATCGAAGACGGTGTCGAGGGTGGTGGCGAAGACGGCGAACATGGTGGCCATCGGTTCGGTGTCCTCGCCCGACATGATGCGCAGCAACGCCTCGCGCTGCCCAGCCGAGGCGCGCTCGTCGACGAAGGGCTGGGCGCGGCCGCGCCCCTCGTGGATGGCGCCCGGCCAGTCGAAAATGCCGCCGAAGCAGATGCCGTCGAGCCGCGTGTCGCCGTGATGGCCCTCGTCGACGCGGATGCTGGCGACGGCGCAGCAATGGCCGTGCGTCGGCAGCGCGTTGAACTGGCAGGGGCAGCCATAGGCGCAGTTGCAGTTGGTGAATTCGGTGGCCCTGATTTCCCACGGTGTCATGGCCCGATCCTCTCATTGCCGCTGAGTTGAATGCGAATGCCGTCCCGAAGTGCGGCCACCATAGCAAAAGGCGGCGGGATTGACCACAGCGGCGGCCGCGGCGGCAAGAGGCGTGCCGCGGTGGCTCCGGGCCGGGCCGGGCAGGCAAGGCGCTGCGCGAGGCTGGAGGCGCAGTGGTGGCGGCGGGTATTTTGTCTAGACAAAAGAAAAGGGGCGTGGCTACTATGCCCTCAGACAAGGCATTACCAGCACCTGCACAGAAAAGCGACAACAGGGGAACTCACATGAAAAAATCTTGGCTACTGGCCGCTTCGATGGCGGCGTCACTCGGCCTTGGCGCCGGCTCGGCCGCCGCCGACACGGCGGTCTCGATCGGCATGTCCGGCTGGACCGGTTTCGCGCCGCTGACGCTCGCCAAGGAGGCCGGCATCTTCAAGAAGCACGGCCTCGACGTGAACATCGTCAAGGTGCCGCAGGCCAGCCGCCACCTGGCGCTCGCTTCGGGCGACATCCAGTGCGCGGCAACGACGGTCGAGACCTGGATCGTGTGGAACGCCGCCGGCGTCGCCACCACGCAGATCTTCCAGCTCGACATGTCGCATGGCGCCGACGGCATGGTGGTGCGCCCGGGCATCGAAAGCATCGCCGACCTGAAGGGCAAGACGGTCGCGGCTTCAGCGCCCGGCACCTCGCCCTATTTCTACCTCGGCTGGATCCTTGCCGAGAACGGCATGACGCTCGACGACGTGAAGGTGGTCAACATGGAGCCCGGACCGGCAGCGCAGGCATTCCTGGCCGGCCAGAACGACGCTGCCATGACCTATGAGCCCTACCTCTCGTCGGTTCGCGCCGAGCCCGACAAGGGCAAGATCATCGCCACGACGCTTGATTATCCTGCGGTGATGGACACGTTCGGCTGCACGCCGGCCTTCCTTAAAGAAAATCCGGAAGCAGCCCAGGCCCTGGCCAACAGCTACTTCGAGGCGCTCGAAATGATCGCGTCGGACAAGGACAAGTCCTACGAGATCATGGGCGCCGACGTGAAGCAGTCGGGCGAGGACTTCGGCAAGTCGGCCTCCAATCTCGAATGGCAGGACAAGGCGGCCAACCAGAAATTCTTCGAGACCACGTTCAAGACCTTCAGCGAACAGGCCGCAGACCTGCTGCTGACCATGGGCGTGATCAAGGAGAAGCCGGACCTGTCGAACCTCGCCGACACGTCCTACATCAAGTAAGATCCCTCACAAGGCGATGAGGTCCGGGCGTCCGCGACAGGCGGGCGCCCGCCTTCATGCATAGCGAGTCCCATGCAGCCCCTGAAACCCATCAGCACCACGTCGCGGCTCCTGCTTGGACTGCTGTTCTTCGTGCTGTTTTTCTCCGGCTGGGCCTATGCCACGCTCGGCGGCTTCGTTTCCAAAACCTTCCTTGCCGACCCGCTGACCATGCTGGCCGATGGCTACGACCTGATGGTCAACCAGGGTTTTGGCTACGATATCGGCATGACGGTATGGCGCGTTATCGGCGGCTTCGTCATCGCCTCGCTGGTGGCCGTGCCAGTGGGCATCGCGATGGGCGCCTACAAGCCGATCGAGGCGCTGCTCGAACCCTTCGTCTCCTTCGCCCGCTACCTGCCGGCCTCGGCCTTCATACCGCTGCTGATCCTGTGGGCCGGCATCGGCGAGACGCAGAAGCTGCTGGTGATCTTCATCGGCGCGGTGTTCCAGATCATCCTGATGATCGCCGTCGGGGTGGCCAATACAAGGCGCGACCTCGTCGAGGCGGCCTATACGCTGGGCTCCAGCCACAGCGGCGTGGTGCGGCGCGTGCTGATCCCGGCCAATGCGCCCGATATCGCCGAGGTGCTGCGGCTGGTGCTCGGCTGGGCCTGGACCTACGTCATCGTCGCCGAGCTGATCGGCGCGTCGTCGGGCATCGGCTACATGATCATCAATTCACAGGCGCTGCTGGCGACGGGCCAGATCATCTTCGGCATCATCGTGATCGGGCTGATCGGGCTGGTCTCGGACTTCGCCTTCAAGTCGCTGAACCGCCGGCTGTTTGCCTGGAGGCTGGCATGAGCGCGGCCGACAGCACTGTGGCGGCGCCGGTGGAACTGCAGATCAAGGGCGTCGGCCGGACCTTTCCGGGCGTCCATGGCGGCAAGCCGACGGTGGCGCTGCAGCCCACCGATCTCGACATTGCGCGAAACGACTTCGTCACCGTGCTCGGGCCGTCGGGCTGCGGGAAGTCGACGCTCCTGCGCATCATCGCTGGGCTAGACAGCCCGACGACCGGCTCGGTGGCGCTGGAGGGCAAGGTGGTGCGCGGGCCGGGTGCGGACCGCGGCATGGTGTTCCAGTCCTACACGCTGTTTCCCTGGCTGACGGTGCGCGAAAATGTCGGTTTCGGCCTGCGCGAGCGCGGCGTGGCGGAGAAGGAACGGCGCGAGATCGTCGACAGCTATATCGACAAGGTCGGCCTGCGCGGCTTCGAGCATCATTGGCCCAAGCAGCTTTCGGGCGGCATGCAGCAGCGCACGGCGATTGCGCGGGCGCTCGCCAACGACCCGAAGATCCTTCTGCTCGACGAGCCGTTCGGGGCGCTCGACAACCAGACGCGCGGGCTGATGCAGGAGCTGCTGCTCGGCATCTGGGAGCGCGAGCAGAAGACGGTGATCTTCGTGACGCACGACATCGAGGAGGCGGTGTTCATGGCCTCGCGCGTGGTGACGATGACGGCAAGGCCCGGGCGCATCAAGTCGATCACGCCGGTCGACCTTCCGCATCCGCGCCACTACACGATCAAGGCGACGCCTGAGTTTTCGGCGCTGAGGCTGAAGCTGACCGAGGAGATCCGCAGCGAGGCGATCGCCGCGGCGGCGCATGGCTGACAGCGCCCGCCAGGCGGACGACGCGCCGACCGCCTCCGGGCGGCCGCTGTCGCTGCACCAGCGCATCCTCAACGACGTCGAGGGCCGCATCCTGTCGGGCGACTGGCCGCCCGGCCACCGCATCCCCTTCGAACACGAGCTGATGGCGAGCTATGGCTGCTCGCGCATGACGGTCAACAAGGCGCTGGGCGAACTGGTGCGCAAGGGGCTGATCGAGCGGCGCCGCAAGGCCGGCACCTATGTGCGCTTTCCGCATGTGCAGTCGGCGGTTATGGAGATCAACGATTTGCGGCGCGAGGTGCAGGCGCTGGGCCTGCCCTACCGCTACAGCATCGTCGAGCGGCGCCTCAGGCCGCTGACGGAAGCCGACCGCGACCGCATCGACCTGCCGCTGCCGGCAGAGGTGCTGGAGACGGTATGCGTGCACTATGCCGGCGAGCGACCGTTCTGCCTGGAGCGGCGGCTGATCTGCCTGGCGACGGTGCCGGAGGCGGCGGGTGAAATGTTCGAGGAGGCGCCGCCCGGAACCTGGCTGCTGAGCAAGGTGCCGTGGAGTCTGGCGGAACACCGGATCCGGGCGGAAAACGCGACTGCCGCGGATGCGCAGACGCTGCAGATCGCACCGGGAAGCGCCTGCCTGGTGATCGAGCGGCGCACGCGTAGCGGCGACGCGCCGATCACCCATGCGACGCTGGTCTATCCCGGCGACAGCCACGAGCTGGTGGCGCAGTTCGCCAAGGGCTGAGGCGGTCGGGCGGCTAGTTTATGTAGACGCGGACGTAGCGGCCCTCATAGGGCTGGTAGTAGATGGAGCCGCATTTCCAGACGACCACGCCACCGCTGTAGGTGGTCTTCACGCAGCCCTTGGGCAGCGTGTAGACGTAGATGTGGGTTCGCTGGATGACGACCGTCTTGGCCGAAACCGTGGCAATGGCGGCAGACAGAACAAGGGCCGAACTGCAAAGGACTGCAGCGAGGCGCTGGTGAACATTCCGGTCGGTCATGTCTTCCCTCCCATGCGCATACCAGGAATTTCGACCCGATTATGGGGACATGGGCACGGACTGGCAAGGATGATTGACGCTGGGGAAGGTCTTGCGGGTGGAACGGCGGCAGGGAGACCGCGTTCAGCCCCTGTCCCAAACGCAAACGGATGGGAGAAGATCATGATCCTGAAACTCACGGCACTTGCGCTGACGGCGCTGACCCTGGTGCCGAGCGGCGCGCATCTCTTCGAACTGCCGGGCAAGATCGATCTCGAGCAGGACGCCTATTTCACCGTACAGGGCATCTATGCCGGCTGGGCCTTGTTCATCGTGCCGATTGCCGGGGCGATCATCGCCAACATCGCGCTGTATGTCGCCGAGCGCAGGCGCGGCGGCGGTGCTGCCGGATACGCGCTGGTTGCTGCCTCGCTGATCGTCGTCAGCCTTGGCGTGTTCTTCGGCTTCGTGTTTCCCGGCAACCAGGCGACCGCCAACTGGACCGCGGCGCCCGATGGCTGGCAGGCGCTGCGTCGCGCATGGGAGTATGGCCACGCGACCAACGCGGCGATCCTGTTTGCCGCCCTGCTTGCGACGGGCCGGGCGCTGATCGGCTGCGAAACCACCGCCGGCCGGGCTACCTGACGGAGACGCGCAGGTCTCGTCGTCTACCGCCAGAGACGATGCGGGGATGAGCGGCGCGCAGGCAGCCGCGCGGTAGCGTTTCGATTTACCTGGCCGGGCCGGGCGCTCCCGACAGGCTGGGGGTATCCTTGCGAAATGCTTCAATCCTGGCGCGAAACCCCCTAGTGTCGCGTCATTGCGTCCATTCCGGATCCAGGCATGAACAACCACAAGAGCCCTGCCGGGCGTGCGGCTGCCGCTTCGCGGCGCTGCGTCTATACCTCCATTATCGGCCGGTACGAGAGGCTGAACGAGCAGCCGATGGCGGAGGACTCCTCCATCCCCTTCATCTGCCTGACCGACGACCCGGAACTGACCAGCGAAAGCTGGGAGATCAGGCTGGTGAAGCCGGAGTTTCCTGGCGACCCGGTGCGCAGCCAGCGGCTGCTGAAGATCATGGCGCACCGCGTGCTGCCGGAGTTCGACGCGTCGATCTACATGGACAACACGGTCGTGCTGTCGGCGCCGCCCGAAGCGATCTTCGAGCGCTATTTCGGCGGTACGCCGATGGTCTTGCCCGCGCACAGCTTCCGTGAGCGGCTGAGCGACGAATTCGACGTGATCGCGCGACAAGGGATCGACGATCCGGCGCGCGTGACCGAACAGCGCGAGCACTATGCGAGCAGCTACAAGGGGGTTCTGGACGAGCCGGTCTACTGGAACGGCATCATGCTGCGCGACCACGCCGACCCGGCGGTCCGCCAGATGTGCGAGGTGTGGTCGGCCCATATCCTGCGCTACTCCAGACGCGACCAGCTGTCGATCAACGTGGCGCTGCGCGAGGCGAAACTGACGCCGCATGTCATCGTCGAGGACAACAAGCACTCCTGGTTCCACAGCTGGCCGCACCGCAATGACCGCAAGATTCCCTTCGTCTTTCCCGACAGGGTTCGCCAGATCGCCGAGCTGAAGAGCGGGTTCGAAAAGACGCTGAAGGAGCGCAACGCCGAAATCCAGAAGCTGAAGACCATGCTGGCGGCCAGCACGGCTGCCAGGCAGGAGATGCTGGCCTCGCACAGCTGGCGGGTGACGGCTCCGCTGCGCGCCGCCAGCACGGCAGCTCGCGCCATCCTGACCGGCCTGGGGCGGCTCCGCCATCGATCCGCCCGGGAGGCTTCACGCCGGACAGCGGCCGGGTGGAAACCCGCCGCGCCGGAGAGCGCCATCGCCAGGGACCTGGCGCGCGACGGATTTGCCGGGCCGATCCGGCTGTTCACGCGCGAGCAGTGCGACCTCATCCTGCGGCACTACCGCTTCGGCGGGCGAGAGCCGACACCGGAATGGCCGAAGGACCGCGCCGTGGTCGATCCGTTCTTTCACGACCTGGCGATGCGGCCGCAGATTCTCGACAGGCTCGCGGACCTGCTCGGGCCCGACGTGGTGCTGTGGGGAGCGAGCGTGGTCGAGCGCAAGCCTGGGCAGGCGCATCTCGTGCATACCGACATCGAGAGCAGCGCGCCGGCCGGCGGCTTCGTCTCGGTCTGGATCGGGCTCGAGGGGACCTCGCGGGACTCGGCGCTGGCCATGATCACCCGCTCGCACCTGTTCGGGACGCCGGTGCAGCAGGTGATGCACGAGACCGGGCTGGCGCGCGAGACGACCGGCAACGACAGGATCCTGGCGCTGGCCCGCCAGCGGGACGGCGCGGCGGAACTGGTGCAGCCGGCAATGGGCGACGGCGACGCGCTGTTCATGGACGGGCGCATCTGGCACGGCTCGCTGAACACCGGCACGGCGAAGCGGACGGCGCTGCTGCTGCAATATGCGCGGGCCGGCGCGGAAGTGCCGATCCAGGAGCCGGGCAGTTCCGACTGGCCGTTCCGGCTGACCGATCGCCGGGCGACCTGCCTGCCGGTGCTGGTCGGAGCGCGGCCGGCCGCGGAAATGCCCGGGCGGCCGCATGGCCAGGCGCCGGTCGGCTCGGTGGTCAGCCAGAACGCCGGGCTCGAGGCCGGGGCGGAGGGCTTTTCGCCGTTCCACATCCTGCGCGGCGCGACGTCCAATGCGCCCGACATGGAATCGCATGTCTCGGTGCTTGCCCCGGGGCACTCGCCGCATCCGCCGCATCACCATGTCGAGGAGGAGTTGCTGGTGGTTCTCGACGGCGAGGCCGAGATCGTCATTCCGCAGGCGGCAGAGGACGCCGCGCCGCGGGTCGAAACGCTGCGTGCCGGGGGGCTGGCCTACTATCCGGCCTACCAGTTCCACACGATCCGCAACGTGTCCGCGCAGCCGGTGACCTATGTGATGCTGAAATGGCGCGGAGCGCCGAAGGAAACCGAAAAGCAGCTCGGCACGCTGGTACTCGACATCGGCAGAGTGGCGGCAGACGAAAAGCCGATCTCGATGCCGAAACTGTTCGAGGGGCCTACGGGCTTCCTGACGAAGCTGCATGCGCATGTCACGACGATGGCTCCAGGCAAGGGCTATCCCGCGCATGTCGACCGGCACGACGTGGCAATCATCGTGTTTTCGGGCGAGGTGGAGACGCTCGGCCAGCGCATCGGGCCGGGCGGCACGGCGTTCAGCGCTGCCGGTGAAGAGCATGGGCTGAGCAACCCGGGAACGGTGCCGGCACGCTATCTGGTGTTCGAGTTCCACGCCTGAAACCGGCGCGGGGGCAGCCGGTCAGGCCGGTTCGCCGCCGGCCTCCGCCATGAGCCGGGAGTTGCTGCGCGTCAGCCAGAGGCGGCGCAGGAAGGCGAGGATGAAGGCGGCGCTCAGGACCAGCACGATGGTCGGTGCCGGCGCGCTGTCGAGGAAGAAGCTCATATAGGTACCGGCGAGCATGGCCGCGGTGCAGACCAGCACGGCCACGAAGAGCATCCAGCCGAAGGAGCGCACCACGAGGAAGGCGATGGCGCCCGGCGTGACGAGCAGCGCGACGGCGAGGATCAGGCCGACCGAGCTCAGCGTGGCGACGATGGTGAGCGAGAGGATCGACAGAAGGCCGTAGTGCAGGAGGCCGGTGCGCAGGCCCGACGCCTGGGCCTGTGCCGGGTCGAAAGCGTGCAGTAGAAAGTCCTTCCACTTGAGGAGCAGGACGGCAGAGACGACGAGGCCGATGAGGCCCGAGGTCCAGAGATCGTCGGTGCCGATGCCCAGCATGTTGCCGAACAGGATGTGGTCGAGGTGCTGGTTGGTGTGGATCGAGGTGAAGAGGATGATTCCGACGGCGAACATGCCGGAGAAGACCACGCCCATGACGGTGTCCTGCTTCACCCGGCTGTTGTGCGACAGGTAGCCGGTCAAAAGCGCGCAACTCATGCCGGCGGCAAAGGCCCCGACGATCAGGGGTATGCCGACGATCCAGGCGAGCACGACGCCCGGCAGCACGGCATGGCTGACCGCATCGCCCATCAGCGCCCAGCCTTTGAGGACGAGAAAGCAGGAGAGCAGCGCGGTCGGCGGCGCGACCAGCAGCACGACCCAGAAGGCGTTCTGCATGAAGGGGAACTGGAAGGGCAGGAGCAGGTTCTCGACGGTCATCAGAGCGCTCCCTCGGAAGCGGAGGGCCGGGCAAGGGCCTCGGCGGCCTTGCGGCGGGTAGCGAGGAGGCCGTGCTTGGGGGCCAGGAAGAAGGCGGTGAGGAAGATCAGCGTCTGCAGCGTGACGATGACGCCGCCGGTGGCGCCGTCGAGGAAATAGCTGAGATAGGCGCCGACCAGGCTGGTCAGCGTGCCGATGATGACGGCGAGCGTGATGACGCGCGGAAACCGGTCGCTGAGGAGATAGGCGGTGGCGCCGGGCGTCACCACCATGGCGATGACGAGGAAGGCGCCCACGGTAATCATGGCGGCGACGATGGCCGCCGACAGAAGCACGAAGAAGACGGCTTTCAGGATGTCAGGGCGCAGGCCGATCGAGCGGGCGTGGTTCTCGTCGAAGAAGGTGACCATCAGGTCCTTCCACTTGGCGAGCAGCACGGCCAGCGAGACGAAGCCGATGATGGCCATCTGCAGCGTGTCCTGCGGGGTGATGGCCAGGATGTTGCCCATGATGATGGTCTGGACGCTGATCGAGGTCGGGTTGACCGAGATCATGAACAGGCCGAGGCCGAAGAAGGAGGTGAAGATGATGCCGATGATGACGTCGATCTTCAGCCCGGAACGGTCGCTGAGGAAGAGCATGGAGCCGGCTGCCAGACCGCCGGCGATGAAGGCGCCGAGCGAGAAGGGCAGGCCGAGCATGAAGGCGCCGGCAACACCCGGCACGACGGAATGGCTGAGCGCGTCGCCGATCAGCGACCAGCCCTTGAGCATCAGGTAGGCCGAGAGGAAGGCGCAGACGCCGCCGACGAGCGCCGATACCCACATGGCGTTGACCATGTAGGAATAGGAGAAGGGCTGGAGCAGAAGCTCGATCACGAGGTGGAGCCCTCGTCGGAGGTGCGGCGGGTCTGGTCGCCGTAGTGGACGAGCGGGCGCTCGTCGTCGGTGATGATGCTGATCTGGCGCGGGTCCTCGTCGTCGTGCAGGTCGGAGCCGCCGATGGTGAAGTGGCGCAGCACGCCGCCGAAGGCACGCTCGAGGTTCTCGCGGGTGAAGGTGGTTTCGGTCGGGCCATAGGCGAGCACCGTGCCCTTGACCAGAATGGTGCGGTCGCAGAACTCCGGCACGGAGCCCAGATTGTGGGTCGAGACCAGCATGATGCGGCCTTCGTCGCGCAGCTCGCGCAGCAGGGCGACGATCTGGTCCTCGGTCTTGACGTCGACGCCGGTGAAGGGCTCGTCGAGCAGGATGACGCGGGCGTCCTGGGCGAGCGCGCGGGCGAGGAAGACGCGCTTGCGCTGGCCGCCGGACAGTTCGCCGATCTGGCGCTTGCGGAACTCCTGCATGTTGACGCGGGTCAGTGCGTCATCGACGGCGGCGTGGTCGGCGCGGGCGGGACGGCGCAGGAAGCCCATATGCCCGTAGCGGCCCATCATGACGACGTCCTCGACCAGCACCGGAAAGGTCCAGTCGACCTCCTCGGCCTGCGGCACATAGGCGACGAGGTTGTCGCGCAGCACGTCGCGCACCGAGCGGCCGAGCAGGCGGATCTCGCCGCGGGCGACCGGCAGAAAGCCCATGATGGCCTTGAAAAGCGTCGACTTGCCGGCGCCGTTGACGCCGACCAGCGCGGTGATGGTGCCTGTGGGGATCTCGAAACTCGCGTCGTGCAGCGCGGTGTGGCCGTTGCGGTAGGTGACGGTCACGTCACGCGCAAGAATGCCGTCCGGATTGCTTTCCACCGGTTTGCCCTTGGCATCGGGGATGGCTGTCTGCAGCAAGGAAAAGGTCCTTCTTGGTTGGGCCGCTCGGTCAGTTCGTATGTTTGGTCAGTCCCGCCGCGACGGTCTGCGAGGTGACTTTCAGGAGATCAAGATAGGTCGGCACCGGACCGTCCGGCTCGCTCAGGCTGTCGACATAGAGCACGCCACCATAGGCCGCTCCGGTTTCGCGCGCGACCTGCTCGGCCGGCGAGGTGTTGACTGTGCTTTCGCAGAACACGACCGGAATCTTGTGCTTCCTGACGCCGTCGATGACGGAACGGACCTGCTGCGGCGTGCCGACCTGGTCGGCGTTCATCGGCCAGAGATAGAGCTCCTTCAGGCCGAAGTCGCGGGCGAGGTAGCTAAAGGCGCCTTCGCAGGTGACGAGCCAGCGCTTGTCTTCGGGGATGGTGGCGATTTCGGCGCGCAGCGGCTCGACGACGGCGTGGATCTTCTCCTTGTATGCCTGGGCGTTGGCGGCATAGACGGCGGCGTTCTCCGGGTCGTGCTCGGCGAGCGCCTTCGCGATGTTGTCGATGTAGATGGCGGCGTTGTCGGCGCCCATCCAGGCATGCGGGTTGGACTGGCCCTCATAGGCGCCGGAGGCGACCGGGATGGCGTCGATGCCGTCGGTCAGCACGACCGAGGGCACGTCGCCCAGATTGGCGACGAACTGCTCGAACCAGCGCTCGAGGTTGAGGCCGTTCCACAGGATGAGGTCGGCGCCATGGGCGCGCACGATGTCCTGCGGGGTGGGCTCGTAGCCGTGGATCTCCGCACCCGGCTTGGTGATCGAGACGACGTCGGCGGCGTCGCCGGCGACGTTCGTGGCCATGTCGGCAATGACGGTGAAGGTGGTGACGACCTTCAGTCGGTCGCCGGACGCCTGTGCCTGAAAGCCGGAGGCGGCGAGCGCCAGCGTGGCAAGGGCGGCCAGGACGGTGAGGCGGATGGGCGGCATGCGGGAGGCTCCTGAAGCAGATGCTATCAACATATGCTTTTGCAAATCAATTGCAACTGGGCGCCAGCCGAATTGCACGCATTCGCCGGGCGGGGCTTTTCGTGCTGGCAGCGGGGGCACGGCGCGGGTGTTGGCATGGCGGCGAACAGCCGATATCTGGCAGATGCGGGTTGCCGGTCGCGGTGCCGCGCACGTCGCTGTCGCCCTGAACTCCCGGCTGTGCGGGCGTGGCGGAGCTGTTGACCGCATCAGCGAGACGCGTTGAGACAGGCCTCGGCCGGGCGAACGACTGGAGCAAGACATGCGGAAAGGGAAAGAGATGCAGGTTCTGCGCGCCGCCGACCACCGGCGGATGGCCTGGAAGAACGGCGGCGGCGAGACGACGGAAGTGGCGGTGTCTCCGCCGGATGCAGGGCTCGGCGACTTCGACTGGCGCGTCTCGATGGCCAGGGTCGAGACGGACGGGCCCTTTTCGGGTTTCGACGGCATCGACCGGACGCTCGCCGTGCTCGACGGTGCCGGGCTGATCCTGGCGGTCGAGGGCAGGGAGCCGGCCGAGCTGCTCGGCCAGAGCGAACCGCTGGCCTTTCCAGCCGACCTGCCGACGCGGGCGATGCTGATCGCGGGTCCGATCACGGATCTCAACGTGATGACCAGGCGCGGACGGCTGCAGCACCGGCTGTACCGGCATGAGCTCGACGGCGCCGCAGAACTGCCGGTCGCTGCCGAGACGGTGCTCCTGCTTTGCCATTCGGGAGAGCTTCTCGTCACGTCGTCCGGCGAGACGGCGCGGCTTGGACCGCTCGACGCGGCGATCGTCGGGCCGGAAGCCTTGCGCGTGGAGGGGAAAGCGCGATTTTATGTTGCGGCAATCGGGCGCGACGTTTCCGTGTGAATATCGTCGCAATGGCATCTCGTTCGGCGATCAAATGCGATATGCTGGACAGGAAAGAGGGAGACGCCAATGGCGATAATCAAGATTTCCGCCACCGAAATGGCCGAGGCGGTTGGGGTCGATCCCAAAGCGTTCACGGCCGCGCTGCGCGCCGCCGCCCCGGCCTGGCACCAGCGCAAGGCCTCCTGGGTGGTCAAGCGGGATGGTCCGGAGCATGAGGACATGAAGTCGATCCTGGCGCAGCTGCTGAAGGACATGCGCGAGGAGCGCCGCAGCCGCACCGAAGGCGGCTGACGCCGGCACGCCCGGCCGCCGGTTCCGACCGTGCGGCAGCGCGGCGGGCGAGGGGCCGGGTAGAAGACAGTCGGGGCGGCGCTTCGCGGAGACGCCGAACCCGCGCTTGCAGCGCTTCAGGCATCAGCGTATTGCGATGAAATAAATCGAGCGCGGCGGTGCAACCAAACGCTGCTGCAGCGGTTTAGGGCTGAGGGAAGTTGCGTTCTGCGACAGCCTCCGCCTCACAGGACCTTTGGATGAACATTCAGACCGATCCCCGGCGGCTGAGAAGCGCTGCCAAGCCTTGTCCACCTGCGGCCGAGGAGCCGATCCGGGCCCATTTCCTGCACGACGACCGGCTGCGTGAGCTGGGCGCCAGGCTGGCACGCGGCGACGTGCCCGACGTCGCCAGCATCGGCGCCTTCGACTTCCAGGCGCGCGTGCGCGAGAATGGCGAACGCATTCTCGAGGTCTACCGCGCGACCAACGCAGCGCAGGCGCGCGGCGACATGGTGACGCCGGCGGCGCAGTGGCTGCTCGACAACCACTATCTCGTCGAGGAGACGAGCTTCCAGATCAAGCGCGACCTGCCGCGCCGCTTCTACCGCCAGCTACCGACGATGGAGGTGGCCGGGCTTCAGCCGGTGCCGCGTGCCCTGGCCATTGCCTGGGTCTATGTCGCGCATACCGACAGCACGGTGTCGCTGAGCAGCTTCAAGGCGATCGTCGAAGGTTTCCAGTCGGTGGTGCCGTTGAAGATCGGCGAGCTGTGGGCGCTGCCCTCGCTCTTGCGCTTCGTGCTGATCGAGAACCTGCGGCGCATCGCGGTGCGGGTGAACCGCTCGCGGGAACTGCGCCAGTCGGCCAACGAGGTGGCGGACCAGGTGCTGGGCTCGGGCGATGGCGTCGACGAGGCGTCGCTCCTGGCCGACTACACGACGCATGCCTGCGACACCAGCTTCGCCACGCAGCTGCTCTACCGGCTGCGCGACGGCTCGCAGAATTCGGAGATGGCGCTCGACTGGCTGGAGAAGGTGCTCGAGCAGGCCGGCACCGACGCCGAGGAGACGACGATCGGCGAACACCAGGCGCTGTCGAGCGGCAACGTCACCACCGGCAACATCGTGCGCGGGCTGCGGCTGGTCAACGACATCGACTGGACCGTCTGGTTCGAGGACGTCAGCCGCATCGACCGGCTGCTGCGCGAGCGCTCCGACATGGAGGCGCTCGACTTCGCCTCGCGCGACCAGTACCGCACGGCGATCGAGGACCTGGCGCGGCGCTCGGGCCTGACCGAATACGAGGTGGCCGAACGCGCCACGGAGCTTGCCGGCTACAGCCTGCAGGCCGGGACCGCCGGCCCGGCGAGCGCCGAGGACGCGGCCAATGTCGGCTTCTTCCTGGTCGGCACGCGGCGCGAGGAACTGGAGCGGGCGATAGGCTACAGGCCGTCCTTCGGCACGCAGCTCAACCGGGCGTTCCGGCGCACCGGCTGGTCGGGCATCGTGGTGCCGGTGTTCCTGCTCACCGTGCTGCTGATGGTCCTGGCGGGTGGCGCGCTGAAGGCGATCGGCCTGACCGACTCGGAGGTCGGGCTGCTGCTCGTGCTGTTCGCCGTGCCGGCGAGCGAGGGCGCGCTCGGCTTCTTCAACACCATCGTGCTCCTGTTCCTGAAGCCGACGAGGCTGGTCGGCTACGAGTACAAGGACGGCGTGCCGGAAGAGGCGCGCACCCTGGTGGTGGTTCCATCGCTGATCGGTTCGCGCGACGAGGTAGACGACACGCTGCGCCGGCTTGAAGTTCACCATCTCGCCAATCCAAGCGGTGCGGTGTCATTCGCGCTCCTGTCGGACTGGCCCGACAGTGCCGCCGAACAACGCGTCGAGGACGACGAGATCCTCGACTTCGCGCGTGGCGAGATCGCCAGGCTGAACGAGCGCTACCCGACCGAGGGCGCGCCGCTGTTCCACCTGCTGCACCGCCGCCGCATCTACAATGAAAGCCAGAAGTGCTGGATGGGCTGGGAGCGCAAGCGCGGTAAGCTGCACGAGCTGAACCTCTTGCTGCGTGGCGACCCGGACACCACCTTCCTGCCGCTCGAGGCGCCGCTGCCCGAGGGCATCGTCCACGTTATGACGCTCGACAGCGACACGCGCATGATGCGCGACTGCGTGACGAGGCTTGCCGGCAAGCTCTGCCATCCGCTCAACCGCCCTGTAATCGACGCCGAAACGGGCCGCGTGACGGCCGGCTACTCCATCCTGCAGCCGCGCGTCACGCCCTCGCTGACCACCGGCGACGAATCTTCCTTCCTGCAGCGCGTCTTCTCGGCCAACCGCGGCATCGACCCCTATGTCTTCGCCGTCTCGGACCTCTACCAGGACGTGTTCGGCGATGGTTCCTTCACCGGCAAGGGCCTCTACCATGTCGATGCGATGGAGGCGGCTCTGCGCGGCCGCATCCAGGAAAACCAGGTGCTGAGCCACGACCTGCTGGAAGGCGCCTATGCACGCTCGGCGCTGGTTACCGACGTCGAAGTGGTCGAGGACTATCCGCCGCGCTATTCGGTCGACGCCTCGCGGCAACACCGCTGGGCGCGCGGCGACTGGCAGCTGCTGTCCTTCATCTTCAGCCCGAAATCGGGCGTGCCGGCGCTGTCGCGCTGGAAGATGATCGACAATCTGCGCCGTTCGCTGACGCCGATCTTCTGGGTGCTGGCGGCGATTGCCGGCTGGGCGCTGCTGCCCTTCACGCAGGCCGCGCAGTGGCAGGCGCTGCTGATCCTGGCGCTGTTCATGGCGCCGACCTTCGAGATCATCGACGCCATCGTGCCGAAAGGCCGCGAGGCGACGGTGCGCGGCCACTTCACCGCACTGGTGCGCGACGCTTCCTTTGGCACCGCGCTGGTGGCCGTCAAGGTGGTGCTGATGGCGCATTCGGCATGGATGATGGGCGATGCCATCGTGCGCACGATCTACCGGATGTTCGTCAGCCGCCAGAACCTGCTCGAATGGCGTACCGCCTCGCAGGCGCACAAGTCGGGCGACAATTCCATCGGCGCCTATTACCGCATCATGTACGGCGCGGTGGTGATCGCGCTCGTCGGGCTTGCCATCGCGGTGGCGGCCGACTCCACCGGCGCCTTCGTCGGCTTCTTCTTCGCGCTGTTCTGGATCGGCTCGCCGGCCTTCGCATGGCTGATCAGCCGTTCGGCCGAAACCGAGGACCGGCTGCGCGTGACGAAGGCCGACCGGGCGCTGCTGCGCACGGTGGCGCGCCGTACCTGGGCCTATTTCGAGACCTTCGTGACGGCCGAGCACAACATGCTGCCGCCGGACAATTTCCAGGAGACGCCGCAGCCGGTGGTGGCGCAGCGCACCTCGCCGACCAATATCGGCGTCTATCTGCTGTCGGTCGTTTCGGCGCGCGATTTCGGCTGGATCAGCCTCGCCGACGCGGCCCGCCGCATCGAGGCGACGATGACGACCATCGAGAAGATGCGGCGCCATCGCGGCCATCTGTTCAACTGGTACGACACCAAGACGCTGAAGCCGCTGCTGCCGCTCTACGTGTCGAGCGTCGACAGCGGCAACCTGGCCGGCCACCTGGTGGCGGTCGCGGCAGCCTGCAGCGACTGGGCCGAAGCGCCGGCGGTGCACCTGCAGGGCGACTTCGACGGCATTCTCGACTGCGTCACGGTGCTCGAGGAGAGCCTTGCCGAACTGCCCGACGATCGCCGCCAGCTCAGGCCGCTGCGCCAGAGGCTGCTCGACCGCATCGTCGGCATGCGGCGCGCCGTGCACACCATCAAGACGCAGCCGGAAATGGCCTCGATCCGCACCATCAACCTGACGGTGCAGGCAAGCGAGGTGCGAAAGCTCGCCATCGCCATCGACGCCGAGGCGCAGTCGGCCAAGAGCCAGGTGCTGGCAGAATGGGCCGAGCGGCTGGAAGCGACATGCGAGGCGCATGTGCAGGACGCGCACAGCGACGACCAGAGCGTGACTGCGCTGCGCAAGTCGCTTGTCGCGATCGGCGAGCGGGCGCGCCGCTATGCCTTCGAGATGGATTTCTCCTTCCTGCTCAGCCCCGAGCGCAAGCTGCTGTCGATCGGCTACCGCGTCGAGGAACGCCAGCTCGACGAGAGCTGCTACGACCTGCTGGCCTCGGAAGCGCGGCTGACCAGCCTGTTCGGCATCGCCAAGGGCGACCTGCCGACGGAGCACTGGTTCAAGCTCGGCAGGCCGATCGTCGAGATCGGCTTCCGCGGCGCGCTGATGTCGTGGTCGGGCTCGATGTTTGAGTACCTGATGCCGCCGCTGGTGATGAAGGAGCCGCGCGGCGGCATCCTGAACCAGACCAGCCAGCTTGTGATCAAGAAGCAGATCCAGTACGGCCGCTCGAAGAACGTGCCGTGGGGCATTTCGGAAGCCGCCTATAACGGCCGCGACCGCGAGCTGACCTACCAGTACACGAATTTCGGCGTGCCTGGCCTCGGGCTGAAGCGCGGGCTGGGCCGGAGCACGGTGATCGCGCCCTATGCGACGGTGCTTGCCGCGCAGTTCATGCCGGCCGAGGCGGTCGAGAACCTGGAGCGCCTGAAGCGCGTCGGCGCGCTCGGCCATTACGGCTATCACGACGCGGTCGACTACACGCCGCAGCGCGTGCCCGAAGGCAGCGACCATGCAGTGGTCTACAACTACATGGCGCATCACCAGGGCATGACGATCGTGGCGGTGGCCAATGCCGTGTTCGAGGGCCGCATGCGTGACCGCTTCCACAGCGACCCGGTGATCGAATCCGCGGAACTGCTGCTGCAGGAGAAGGCGCCGCGCGACATTCCGGTCGAGACGGTGCGCACCGAGGCCGACGAGCGCGGCGAGATCGACACGGTCGAGCAGAACCAGGACACGCGGCTGATCCTCAACCCGGCGCAGGCGCTGCGCTCGACCAGCCTGATGTCGAACGGCCACTATTCGGTGATGGTGACGGCGACCGGCTCCGGCTACAGCCGCTGGAACGACATGGCGGTGACGCGATGGCATGCCGACCCGACCGAAGACCGGCTGGGCAGCTACATCTTCCTGCGCGACACCGAGACGGAAGAATGGTGGTCGGCAACGGCCGAGCCGCGCCCGGCGCCGGGCGAACGCTGCCAGACGCATTTTTCCGACGACAAGGCGAGCTTCATCAAGACCGTCGACACGCTGCGCTCGGAGGTCGAGGCGATCGTGGTGTCGGAAGGCAATGGCGAGGGACGGCGCGTTACGCTGTTCAACGAGGGCCAGAGCGACCGGCTGATCGAGCTGACCTCGTTTGCCGAACTGGTGCTGGCGCCCGAAGCCGCCGACAACGCGCACCCGGCCTTCTCCAAGATGTTCGTGCAGACCGAGATCGAGCCCGGCCGCAACGTGATCTTCGCCAACAGGCGCAAGCGCTCGGCGAGCGAGGCCGACATTGCGGCGGCGCATTTCGTCACCGCGCCGACCGGCGTGGCGCGCGAGATCCAGGCCGAGACGGACCGACGCGCCTTCATCGGGCGCGGCCGCAGCATCGCCAATGCCGCCGCCTTCGATTCCGGCGCGCGGCTCGGCGGCAATCACGGCTTCACGCTCGACCCGATCGCGGCGCTGCGCTGCCGCGTCAAGGTGCCGGCCAACAACAAGGTGGTGCTGACCTTCTGGACGGTGGTGGGTCCCGACCGCGCCGAGGTCGAGGCGACGATTGCCAGGCTCGACCATTCGGAGGGCTTTTCGCGCCAGGCGATGCTGGCCTGGACGCGCTCGCAGGTGCAGACGCGGCACATGGGGCTCAGCCTCGCCGAGGCGGCAAACGTGCAGAAGCTCGCCTCCTACCTGATCTACCCGGCGCCGTTCCTAAGGCTGCCCGGCTCGACCATCGCGTCGGGCCTTGGCCGCCAGTCGGCGCTGTGGCCGATGGCGATCTCGGGCGACTACCCGATCTTCCTCGTGCGCATCGGCGACGTCGCCGACCTCGAGATCGTGGCCGACGCGCTGCGCTACCAGGAATACATGCGCGCCCGCGGCATGCTGTCGGACATCGTCATCGTCAACGAGCAGGCCTCGTCCTATGTGCAGGACCTGCAGCAGGCGATCGAGACGCTGTGCGAGAACGCCAAGCTGCGCGGCAAGGAAATCGGGCCGCGCCAGCACATCTTCGCGGTCCGGCGCGACCTGATGGACGCCGATTCCTACCAGACGCTGCTGTCGGCCGCGCGGGTGGCGCTGCATACCCGCAACGGCAGCATCCTCGACCAGATCGAGCGCGCCGAGTCGGCCGAACTGCTGGCGCGCGCGCCGGCCGTTTCCGCGCATGGCGAGGAGTCCGACGACGCATTGCCGGCCAGAATGCCGGAGCTCCGGCCCGTGGTTGCAGGCGTCCCGGCGCCCGATGGCGGCGAACTGGCCTACTGGAACGGCTATGGCGGTTTCGACCGCGACGGGCGCGACTATGTGGTGCGGCTGACCGGCGAGCGCTCGACGCCGCATCCGTGGATCAGCGTCATCGCCAACCAGAATTTCGGCTTTCACACCTCGGCCGAGGGCGCCTCCTTCACCTGGAGCCGCAACAGTCGCGACTTCCAGCTGACGACATGGTCGAACGACCCGGTGACCAACCGCCCGGGCGAGGCGATCTACGTGTACGACCAGGCGAGCGGTCGCGCCTTCTCGCCCTTCGCGGCGGTGGCGCGCGACCCTTCGGCGACCTACGAGGCGCGGCATGGCCAGGGATTCTCGAAATTCTCCGTCAAGCGCGGGCCGCTTTCGCTCGAGCTGACGCAGCTGGTCGATCCCGAGGACCCGGTGAAGGTCTCGCGCCTGACGATCCGCAATGCCGGCCCGCTCGAGGCGCGGCTGAGGGTCTATGCCTATGCCGAGTGGGTGCTCGGCAACAACCGGGCGAAGTCGGCGCCGACCATCGTGCCATCGCTCGACGAGGCGACCGGGGCGCTGCTGGCGCGCAACGCCTACAGCCTCGACTATGGCGACCGCGTGGCGTTCCTGGCGAGCGACGGCGAGGCGCAGTCGGTGACCGCCGACCGGCATGAATTCATCGGGCGTGCCGGTTCGGTGGAACGGCCGGAGGTGGTGGCGACGGGCGCCACGCTGTCGGGCCGCGTGGAGGCGGGCAGCGACCCCTGCGCAGCGATGGCGCGCGACGTGACGGTGCCGGCAGGCGGCGAGGTTACGCTGCTGTGGCTGCTTGGCGACGCCGGCTCGGCCGAAGAGGCAAGCGCACTGGCGGCCGCGCACCGCAACAAGGATTTCGACGAACGGCTCGCAGACAATGACCGCCGCTGGGACGAATTCCTCGGTACGGTGCAGATCGAGACGCCGGACAAGGCATTCGACGCGATGGTCAATCGCTGGCTGCCCTACCAGAGCCTGGCCTGCCGCATCCGGGCGCGCTCGGCCTTCTACCAGGCGAGCGGTGCCTTCGGCTTCCGCGACCAGTTGCAGGACACGATGTCGCTGCTGCTGCATGATCCGCAGCTGGCGCGCGACCAGATCCTGAACGCCGCCCGGCGGCAGTTCGAGAAGGGCGACGTGCAGCATTGGTGGCTGCCGCGCAGCGGCGCGGGCGTGCGCACGATCATCTCCGACGACGTGGTGTGGCTGGCTTATGCCGTGCACCGCTACGTGAAGGTGACGGGCGACGCGACGCTGCTCGACGAGGAGCTGCCCTTCATCGAGGGCGAGGAACTGGCCGAGGGCCAGCACGATTCCTTCTTCACGCCGAAGGTGTCGGACAAGAGCGCCAGCATCTACGAGCATTGCGTGCGGGCGCTGGACCTCGCGATCGAGCGGACCGGCGCCAGCGGGTTGCCGCTGATCCTCGGCGGCGACTGGAACGATGGCATGAACCGGGTCGGCGAGGGCGGCAAGGGCGAGAGCGTGTGGCTCGGCTGGTTCCTGCTGAAGACGCTGGGCAACTTTGCCCGCGTCGCCAAGGGCCGCGGCGAGACGAAGCGCGCCAAGGCGTGGGAAAAGCATGCCGGGCGGTTGAAACAGGCGCTGGAGAATGCGGCCTGGGACGGCGAGTGGTACCGGCGCGGCAGCTTCGACGACGGTACGCCGCTCGGCTCCAAGCAGTCGGAGGAGTGCCGCATCGATTCCATCGCGCAGTCGTGGAGCGTCATCTCGGGCGCGGGCGATCCGGCGCGCTCCAAGACCGCGATGGCTTCGGCGACGCGCATGCTCGTCGACGACGAGCTGAAGATCATCAAGCTGTTCACGCCGGCCTTCGCCGACACGCCGCTGGAGCCCGGCTACATCAAGAGCTATCCGCCGGGCGTGCGCGAGAATGGCGGGCAGTACACCCATGCTGCGACGTGGTTCGTCATCGCGCTCGCCGAAATGGGCGATGCCGACGCGGCTTGGCGTGCCTTCGAGATGCTGAACCCGGTCAACCACGCGCTCGACGAAGAGGCTGCCGAGCGCTACCGCACCGAACCCTATGTGGTGGCGGCCGACGTCTATTCGTCGCCGGACAAGGGCGGGCGCGGCGGCTGGACCTGGTACACGGGCTCGGCCGGCTGGCTCTACCGCGCGGCGGTCGAGAGCATCCTCGGCATCCAGAAGGAAGGCGACCGGCTGACGATCAGGCCGGTGCTGCCGCATCACTGGAACGGCTATTCGGCGACGCTGAAGCTCGGCGGCGCGACCTACCGGATCTCTGTCCAGCGCGGAAAGAAGGGCGGCAAGGCCAGCGTCAAGGCTGATGGTGTGCAGTGCGAAGACCACGCGGTGGCGCTGGTGCAAAAGGGAAATGTGGACGTGCAGGTGACGCTACCGTCATAGAATCTTTGCGCTTTCCTACCCTGGGGAAGACACCTTGCCACAATGTTGCCGCAAGAATGGCCTTTTTGCTTTAACTTTCAAACCGTTATCCGATCACAGGACGTTACGGGGCGTTGTGCTTTGTTGTTCGAAATCGGGGAACTGGCGCGCTACGGGTGGATTGTCACCCGAGGCCGCTACCGGTATGAGAATGATGGTGCGGTGCACAATTTTTGCATGACGAGGTAATTGCGTGTCACTGCTCGAAATCTACTGGAGAGCACTTCGCTATCTTGGCGCCGACAAGAAGCGCGTCGCACTGGTCTGTTCGGCAAACGTCATCCTGGCCATCGTCGTCATCGCCGAACCCATCCTGTTCGGTCGGGTGATCGATGCCATCACCGACAAGCGCGAAGTGGTATCGACCCTGGCGCTGTGGGCAAGCCTTGGCGCCTTCAACATCGTCGCCTTCGTTTTCGTCGCGCGCAGCGCCGACCGCATCGCGCATGCGCGGCGGGCAGGGGTGCTGTGCGAGAGCTTCGAACGGGTGATCGGCATGCCGCTGTCGTGGCACCACGAGCGGGGAACGTCGAACGCACTGCACACGCTGCTGCGCGCGGTAGAATCGCTGTTCTCGCTGTGGCTGGAATTCATGCGGCAGCACCTTTCGACCTTCGTGGCCCTGGTGCTGCTGGTGCCGACCGCGCTGTCGCTCGACGTGCGCATGTCGCTCGTGCTGGTGATGCTCGGCGTGCTCTACGTAGCGATCGGCCGGCTGGTCATGCGCAAGACCAACGAGGGCCAGAAATCGGTCGAGCGCCACTATCACAACGTCTTCTCGCACGTCACGGATTCGGTCGGCAACGTCGCCGTGCTGCAGAGCTACAATCGCATCAGCGACGAGACCGAGGCGCTGCGCAACCATGTGCGCGCGCTGCTTTCGGCGCAGAACCCGGTGCTCGACTGGTGGGCGCTGGCGAGTGCGCTGCACCGGCTCGCTTCGACCATCTCGATGATGGTGGTGCTCTTGATCGGCGCATGGCTGGTGTCGCGCGGCGAGCTCAGGATCGGCGACATCATCGCCTTTACCGGCTTCGCCTCGCTGCTGATCAGCCGGCTTGACCAGATCTCGGCCTTCGTCAACCAGATCTTCGACGCCCGCGTGAAGCTCGAAGGCTTCTACCGGCTCGAGGACGACGCCGCCCTGACACGCGAACCGGCGGGGCTTGTCGAGCTCGAGGGCGTGCGTGGCCATATCCGCTTCGAGGACGTCGGCTTCGAGTTCCCGAAGTCGGGCCAGGGCGTCAGCGACATCAATCTCGAGGTGCCCGCCGGTCATACGGTCGCCATCGTCGGGCCGACCGGTGCCGGCAAGACGACGCTCATCAACCTGCTGCAGCGCGTTTACACGCCGCGGCAGGGGCGCATCCTGATCGATGGCATCGACATCGCGACGGTGACGCGCAAGTCGCTGCGCCAATCGATCGCCACGGTGTTCCAGGATGCCGGACTGTTCAACCGCTCGATCGAGGACAACATCCGCATCGGCCGTTCGGACGCCTGCAACAAGGACGTGCACGCCGCTGCCGCTGCCGCGGCCGCGCACGAATTCATCCTCTCGAAGAGCGAAGGCTACGACACGCTGTCGGGCGAACGCGGCAGCCAGCTTTCGGGCGGCGAACGGCAGCGCGTGGCGCTGGCCCGCGCCATCCTGAAGGACGCGCCCATCCTCGTGCTCGACGAGGCGACCAGCGCGCTCGACGTCGAGACCGAGACCCGCGTCAAGGAAGCCATCGACCGGCTGCGCCAGAACCGTACGACCTTCATCATCGCGCACCGGCTGACCACGGTTCGCGACGCCGACCTGGTGGTCTTCCTCGACAATGGCCGCATCGTCGAGATGGGCGGCTTTGCCGAACTCTCGGCGCGCAACGGCCGCTTCGCCTCTCTGCTTAGGGCCGGTGGCCTGCTGACGGACGAGGATGTGCGCCGCCTCAGCCTCGTGGCCGTCGAGAACCAGGCCGCCTGAGGCGATCATTTCGCCGGCAGGCCGCGGGCTGCGCCGATCGGTCCGATTGCGGCCGGCCGGCAAGGCAGCTATGAAGCCCGCCATGAGCGACACAAGCCAACGCCCCCGCCGCTGGATCGACCTGGCCAACCCGACGAAATTCGTCGCGCTGGCCGACCGCATCGTGCCGTGGATGGCCGCCGTGTCGGCGCTGCTGCTCGCGGCCGGGCTCTATCTCGGCTTCGCGGCACCGGAAGACTTCCAGCAGGGCACGACGGTGCGCATCATGTATATCCACGTGCCCTTCGCGTGGCTTGCCATGATGTGCTACTCGCTGATGGCGCTGTCGGCGCTCGGCACGCTGGTCTGGCGCCATCCGCTGGCCGACGTGGCGCTGAAATCCGCGGCCCCGATAGGCGCCGTGTTCACCGCCCTGGCGCTCGCGACCGGCTCGATCTGGGGCAAGCCGATGTGGGGCACCTGGTGGGTGTGGGACGCCCGGCTGACCTCAGTCTTTGTGCTGTTCTTGATGTATCTCGGCATCCTGGCGCTGACGCGCGCCATTGACGACCCGGCGAAATCGGCACGCGCGGCGGCGATCATCACGCTGGTCGGCTTCATCAACATCCCGATCATCAAGTTCTCGGTCGACTGGTGGAACACGCTGCACCAGCCGGCCTCGGTGTTCCGCATGGACGGGCCGACCATCGATGCCTCGATGCTGCGGCCGCTTATGATCACGGCGGTGGGCTTCACGCTCTTGTTCCTGACGCTGCACCTGATGGCGATGCGCACCGAGATCGGCCGCCGCCGGGTGATGGCGATGCGCCAGATCGAGGCGCGGCGCGCCGACCGCGCACAGGCCTAGCCGGCGGGTCTCACCGCATAGGCCTCGCGCATTTCGGCGATCTCGACCAGCCTTGAATGGAAGCGGCTCCAGTCGTCGGCCTCGGCGATCGGCGTCCAGATGTCCTCGACCTGGTCGATCAGCATGGTGCAGGGCATCTTTTTCGCGAAATAGGCGTGGTCGAGGCGGATTCCCGGTTCGGCCTCATGCGCGGCAAAGGCGGCATGAACCGGGGCGAAGGCCGGAGAGGCATAGTGAAGCGCCTGCGCGCTCTCGGCGGCGCGCGTCTCGCTGGCCAGCCCGCCATACCAGTCGAAGAAGACCTGCTCGAAGGGCGCCTTCGATTCCAGCATGAACTTCCACACGGCGCGCACCAGCGCGGTGTCTTCAGCCTCGCCGGCCGGACGCAGTCCGAGGCGGCGCAGCATGGCGGCGTTGAAGGCGTTCTGGAATTTCGACTCGAAGCCGCGCAGCACGGTCTCCAGTTCGGCCTGGCCGGCGAAGGGCAGCAGGCACTCGGCAAGCCGGGTGAGGTTCCACAGCAGCGTGTCGGGCTGGCGGCCATAGGCGTAGAGGCCGGTGTCGTCGAAATAGGCGGCGGTGAATGTCGGGTCGAGGACAGGCAGGAAGCGCCAGGGGCCGTAGTCGAAACTCTCGCCGGTGACGTTGATGTTGTCGGTGTTGAGGACGCCGTGGACGAAGCCGGCAAGCATCCAGGCAGCACCGGTGGCGGCAACACGGGCCGAAACCTCATCGAGAAAGGCGACGGCGCGGGACGCAATGTCGTCACGCCAGACATCGGGCATGTAGGTGCGGACCGTATAATCGAGCAGCCTTGCGATGTTGTCGGTCTCATCGAGATAGAGCAGGCGCTGGAAGCTGCCGATGCGGATATGCGAGTGCGAAAGGCGCACAAGCACGCCGGAACGCGTCGGCGATGGCTCATCGCCGCGCATCAGGGCTTCGCCGGTCTCGACGAGGCTGAGTGTCCTGGATGTGTCGACGCCGAGCGCCTCGAGCATTTCGGTGGCGAGGATCTCGCGCACGCCGCCCTTGAGCGTGAGGCGTCCGTCGGCGGTGCGCGACCAGGGGGTCAGGCCGCTGCCCTTGGTGCCGAGATCGAGCAGGCGGTCGCCGCCGAGCTCGTGCACCTGGGCAAACAGGAAGCCGCGGCCGTCGCCGAGCTCGGGATTGTAGGTGCGGAACTGGTGGCCGTGATAGCGCAACGCCAGCGGCGTCTCGAAACTGCCGGGCAGCGGCGTGAAGCGGCCGAAATGTCCGATCCATTCGGCCTCCGTCAGGCTGTCGAGGCCGACGCTGGCGGCAACGCGCTGATTGCGAAAGCGCAGGATGTGCTTGGGGAACTCGGCCGGTGCGACCGTGTCGTAGAACGCGCCGCCAAGCGAGGAATGGCTGGTGGACGGTCGAAACGATGGCGACAAAGGCATTCAGGAACTCCGGGCCGGCGTTCATGGCTCTCTCGCCGGCTGCCCTAGCCTTAGAATGTTTCGACCAGCGATTGAACCCGTGTGCGGCAATCCGGGGCAAGATGAGCGGACAGGCGCTTCCGCCAGGGCGGCGGCTGCCAATAACCAGCATGGCCGGACAGCGTTGCTTGTTCGGTCAGCCGTCTGCCTGGCGAACGAGTTGTCTTGTTTTTGACCGAATCGGCTTCTTTGGTTCGCGGCAGATCGGCCGTAATCGACCGGCGGGAAGGCAGCAACCAGGCAGAAAGACCAGGAGAGAGCCAATGGAAACAAGTGGCGAAGGCACAGCCTCGCAGGCAATCGATACGCGGATCAAGGAGATTGGCGGCTGGCGCGGCGGGACCCTGGCGCGGATGCGGCGGCTGATCCACGAGGCCGACCCTGACGTGACCGAGGCGGTGAAATGGCGCAAGCCGTCGAACCCGCTGGGCGTTCCCGTGTGGGAGCATGGCGGCATTATCTGCACCGGCGAAACCTACAAGGACAAGGTGAAGCTGACCTTTGCCAAAGGCGCCTTTCTTGACGATCCTTCGGGCGTGTTCAATTCCAGCCTCGACGGCAATCTGCGGCGCGCCATCGACATGCAGGAGGGCGAGACGATCGATGAAGCGGCGTTCAAGGCGCTGGTACGGGCTGCGGTTTTGCTGAACGGGTCCGGCAAGTGAAACGGCCAAGAATTAAGGAAAGCGGCAATGCCGAGCCTGTACTGCTTGCAGGCGGCAACCCGCAGATCGCCAAGGGATTTGGTGACGCACCGGTGCAGGCCTATATCGCGGCAATGCCGGACTGGAAGCGCGAGGTGGGGCGCCGGCTGGATGCGCTGATCGAGCGCGCAGTGCCGAACGTTGAAAAAGCGGTGAAATGAAACTCGCCTTTCTATGGCGTCGAAAGCGGCGTCTGGTTCCTGAGTTTCCATGTCTTCGCCAAGTACATCAAGATCGCCTTCTTCCGCGGTTCTGGGCTCGACCCGGTGCCGCCGGTCGCCTCGAAGCAGAAGGAGGTTCGCTACCTCCACATCCACGAGGGGGACGAACTGGACGAAGAGCAGTTCGTCAGCTGGGTGAAGCAGGCAAGCAAGCTGCCAGGCGAGACGTTGTGAGGCGCGGGTCAGAGGTTTCGGAACCCTGTGCGCGACGAGCCGTTTGGCAGGGGCGGGCATAAGCGGCTTCCCGCCCGGATGGGGAAACCAACCGAAGAGATCAGGAGCTGACGATGAGCTTCGACCCCACAAACACCCAGAGATATTCAAGCAGGGCCGCCGGCGTGTGCGGCGTGCTCTTCAAGTCTTTGACCCGGTTATGCCCGGTCCTGCTTGCCGTACTCCTGCTTTCGTCCGGCCTGCGGGCCGAAGAGCGGGTCGAGGCGGCGGGCCGCGAGCGCAGCCAGGCCTTTCTCGCCGGCGAGTTCGAGACGATCTGGCGGGACATGACCGCGGAGATGCAGGGCGCGCTCGGAAACGTCGAGGCGCTCGCCGAACTGCGTGAGAGGCTCGCCGCCGGATGGGGCAGCGAGGCCGAGGTCGTGGCGGAAGAGACGAGCCGCAAGGGCGGCTACGGCATCTACCTCAGGACCTCGCGATGGTCGGCGACGGATCAGCCGGTGGAGATGCAATGGGCGTTCGACGACGCCATGGCGATAGCCGGCTTCTTCGTGCGCCAGAAGCCAAGGGCGGCACAGAGCCGGCATCTCGATTATGCGACGAAGGCCAGCCTGAGGCTGCCCTTCGATGGGGAGTGGCATGTCTACTGGGGCGGCCGGACGCTCGAGGAGAACTATCATGCCGTCGATGCGGCGCAGCGCTTCGCCGTGGACCTGCTGATCCGGCGCGACGGCGCCAGCCATGCCGGCGATCCCCACCGGCTGGAAAGCTACTTCTGCTGGGATGCACCGGTGCTTGCGCCGGCGGGGGGCGAGGTCGTCGAGGCGGTGACCGGGCTGCCGGACCAGGCGATCGGCGAGACGGATGCCGAACATCCGGCGGGCAACCATGTGGTGCTCGATCTCGGCGCGGGCGCGTATCTGTTTCTGGCGCATCTGCGGCAGGGCAGCGTGCAGGTTTCGACCGGCGACAGCGTCAAGGCGGGGCAGGAGATCGGCCGCTGCGGCAACAGCGGCAACACCTCCGAGCCGCATCTTCATGTCCACATGCAGACGACGCCCGACCTGGCCGAAGGCGAGGGACTGCCGATGCAGTTCGAGACCTTCCTGGCGGATGGACGGTTGGTAGCGACTGGCGAGCTGCGCAAGGGACAACAGGTTGCCCCGGCAGGGAAGGGAATCGACTGACGAGGCCGGCATCCTGACCGGCGAGCTTCACCGTGGCGCCGATCCGTGCTTTTCTGCGCGCCGCATATCCAGCCGGGAATTCCATGCACAGCGTTATACTGCGGCCTGTAGCCGACACCGAGCGCGAGCGGATCGTCGCGATCTGGCATGCCAGCGCCAGCCTGCCCGATGTCGGGCCGAAGATCATCCCGGGCAAGGCCGAGATGCGGCAGTGGCTCGACGACGGGCTGGCGTCGGGCTGGAAGGTGACGGTCGCGGCAATCGGAGGAGAGCCCGTCGGCTTCGTCGCCGTCCTGCCGGAGACAGCGGTGCTGAAGGAACTGTTTATCGCGCCGGGCCATCTCGGCAAGGGCCTCGGCAAGGTGCTGCTGGCAGAGGCGAAGTCGATGATGCCGGCTGGATTCACGCTGTTCACGACATCGGCCAACAAGCGGGCCCGCCGCTTCTACGAAGTTGAAGGGCTGGTGGCCCTGCGCGAGGTACCGCATCCACGCTCCGGCCATCCGGTGACCTATTACGAATGGCGCGGCAACCCCGCGAGAGGCGCTGTCAGCCAGACAGGATCGGGCGCAGCGCCTCGGTCTCGCCGAGGATGAAGGTGAAGAAGGCCTCGACGCCCGGCGCGTGGCGCTGGTCCGGGTGGGCGAGGATGCGCCAGGGGCGGGTGAGTTCCGGCACCGGGCCGAAGACGCGCACGAGGTCGGGCTCGGCGTCGCCGAGCGCCATCGGCAAGGGCGCCACGCCGACGCCGGCCTTGGCAGCGTAGATCAGCCCGAGCACCGAGGTGTTGCGCGCGGCATAGGTAGCGTCCGGCGCGACTTCGCGCAGCCAGGTGACGGCGCGGTGGCGGGTCATCGTCTCCTCGAAGCCGATCAGCGGATGTCTTGCGAGGTCGGCCGGGGATTCCGGCGCGCCGTGCGCGGCGACATAGTTGCGGCTGGCATAGATCGCCCACAGCGAGTCGGCGATCTTGCGGCCGACCAGCACGTTGTCGTCGGTGTCGCCCGAGCGCAGCGCGACGTCGGCCTCGCCTCTGGCCAGATCGACATATTTGTCGCTCAGCACGAACTCGACCTTGAGGCCGGGATGGGCGGCGTGGAAGCGGTCGAGCAGGCCCGACTGATCGAGGCGGAAGGCGATGGGCTCGGGGCAGGTGACGCGGACCACGCCGCTTGCGCTCCGGCCCTCGTCGCGCACGGCCTGGGCGAAGGTATCGATGGCCTCTGCGACGGCGCGGGCCTTCGGCAGAACGGCCGTGCCGAGATCGGTGAGACGGTAGCCGGAGGGCAGACGCTCGACCAGGCGCTGGCCGAGCCGGGCCTCGAGCTCAGCCAGCCGACGCTGCACCGTGGACTGGTTGACGCCGAGCGCGCGGGCCGCCGCGAGCGTGCTGCCGGCTTCAGCCACGGCGAGCAGGAATCGCAGATCGTTCCAGTCGAACAATTTCGCCTCGCAATCCTGCGGCCCCGTTCTGCAATGATGCGGCTGCACGACGGCAAAAGGAAGTGTCATTCTCTCATCACGCCGCGGGGCGCCCAAGGGGGGTGCCGGCGGTCCACACGCAGCAGTTCCGGCACCGAGCGCGCAACGGGTCCAGCCCGCTGGCGACGGATGACGGCTGGCCGCCAAAGGGAGACACGACATGAACATCGCGGCGACCATGGACAGCCACGGCAAGGACAGCACCCGGCGAAACTGGGACGCGGCGGCGACCGGCTGGGACCGGCACGCGCCCGCAATCCGGGCGTGGCTGCGGCCATCGACCGATGCGATGCTGAACATGGCGGGTGTGGCGCCGGGCCAGACGGTTCTCGACGTGGCCGCCGGGGCCGGTGACCAGACGCTCGACCTCGCCGCCCGCGTCGGGCCGGAGGGGCGCGTGGTGGCGAGCGACATATCGGAGAAGATCCTCGGCCTCGCCGCCGAGAATGCCGCGCGCGCCGGATACCAGACTGTCTGCACCCACCTGGCGGATGCCGAACGGCTCGATCTCGACGCGGACAGCTTCGACGCGGCCGTCTGCCGGCTCGGCCTGATGTTCCTGCCCGATCCCGCGGCGGGACTTGCCCAGATCCGCCACGCGCTGAAGCCGGGGGCGCGCTTCTGCAGCATGGTGTTTGCCGGGCCGGACCAGAATCCCTGCCTGCGCATCCTGATGATGACGGCAATGCGCCATGCCGACCTGCCGCCGCGCGACCCGTTCCAGCCGGGCGGGCTGGTCAGCCTCGGCCGGTCGGGCGCCATCGATACGCTGTTCCAGGAGGCCGGATTTTCGGCGGTGGCGACGACGCGCATGGACGCGCCGTTCCGCATGCCGACGACGCAGCACTATCTCGCCTTCATCAGGGATGCGGCAGGGCCGATCCTGCAGATCCTCGCGCCGCTCTCCGACGCGGCAAGGGCGGCGGCATGGACCGACATGGCCGGACAGCTGGACGCCTTCCAGACAGCGGACGGCTGGGTCGGGCCAAACACGCTGCTGCTGACGGTCGGGCGCAAGTGACCGGGCGGGAGGATGCGATCATGGTCCTGGGCACAACCCATCCGCGCAAGATGGCCGTGCTGGCCGCGGTCACGGTGGCGGCTGCCTGCGCCGCGGCATGGCTGGCTTTCAACCACGCGCAGCTGCCGGCATTCGACGCGGCATGGGTTCACCGGGCGATCGGCGGTCTCGGGATTTTCGGGCCGCTGGCGCTGATCGCACTGATGGTGCTGGCCGTGGTGGTCAGTCCGATCCCGAGCGGGCCGATCGCGGTGGCGGCGGGCATGCTTTATGGGGCGACGGGCGGGGCTGTCGTCAGCATCGTCGGCGCCGAGACCGGTGCCCTGATCGCCTTCAGCATGGCGCGCCATTTCGGCTATGACGCGGTCAGGCGGTCGCAGAACCCGGTGATGAAATTCATCGCCGTGCCGCGCTCGCAGGGCGCGCTGATGGGAATCGTGTTCGCGTCGCGGCTGGTGCCGTTCATTTCCTTCGACGCGATCAGCTATGCGACCGGCCTGACCAACCTGTCGTTTTGCCGCTTCGCGATCGCCACCGCGCTCGGCATCGTGCCGATATGCTGGACGCTCGCCGCGATGGGGGCGGGCATGGCGACCGGCGGCATCGACTGGCTTGTCGTGGTGGTTGCCGGCGGCGCCATCACGCTGGTGCCGGCAATCGTGGCGGCGCTGCGGGTTCGGCGCGGGCGCTAGTTCGAGGCGTCGAGAAAACCGCGGACCATCGCGACGGTGGCGGCCGGGTTTTCCTCCATGATCCAGTGGCCGGAGCCCGGGATGATACCTTCACTGACGTTGCTGGCGGCGAATCGCATGACCGTCGCCATCATCGGCCCGAACGACTTCTCACCACCGATCGCCAGGACCGGCATGGTCAGCTTGCCCTTGCCGGCAAGGAAGGCGAGATTGTCGGCCGCATCCTGATCGAAGGCGGCAAACTGCGCGAAGCCGGCATGCATGGCGCCGGGAAGGGCGTAGAGTTCGGCGTAATGTTCGCGCGAGGCTTCCGTGAATGCGGCGGGGGTAGCGGAAAACTCGTTCCAGAAGCGGTCGAGATAGATGCGCTCGCGCCCCGCAACCAGCCGCTCCATGTCCGCTCCGCCGAAGCGGAAGTGCCACAGCAGCGGGTTCTTCAGGACTTCCTCCCACGGCCCGATGCCGGGCAGCGGCGCGTCGATCAGGACGAAGCGCGTCGTCCGCTCGGGGTGCTGGACCGCGAAGGCGTAGCCGACCATGTTGCCGATATCGTGGGTGACGAAATCCGCGCTGTCGATGTGCAGCGCGTCGAGCACTCCGGCAACGTCGTTGGCTTGAGTCTTCTTGTCGTAGCCGCCCTCGGGCTTCGACGACAGGCCGAGACCGCGCAGGTCGGGCACGACGACGGTGTGGTCGCGGGCGAGTTCCCCGGCCATCGGCGCCCACATGTCGCCGGTCTCGCCGTAGCCGTGAAGCAGGACCACGGCCGGTCCCTGGCCGCCGAAGCGGACGTGGATCGTCGCACCATTGGTCTCGATATCACGCGTCTCGAACGACGCCGGGAAGGGTGGAACTTGGGCTGCCGCCGACAGGGGGATTGCAAGGGCGGCCAGCGCTCCCATCACGAGTTTCAGCATGTTTGCGTCTCCATCAGCCGGGAGACGGCCGACCGGCCATCGTTCCATCCCGCTGGACCCCTGCCAGATAGCATTCGGGCATCGTTCGGATTAGACTGCAAAGTACGGAACCGGATTTCGGAATAGCCGAACGATGATGAAGCTCGAGAGCCTCGCTACATTCGTCATGGCGGCCGAGTCGGGGTCGATCAGCGGCGCGGCAAGGCGACTCGGAATCGCCAAGTCCGTCGCCAGCGAGCGCCTCTCCGAGCTGGAGCGGGAACTCGGTGCCAAGCTGATCCAGCGATCGACACGAAAACTCTCGGTGACCGAGGACGGGCAGGCCTTCCTGCCGCGCGCCAGAACCATCCTGCGCGAGGCGGCCGAGGCGACAGCGGAACTGACGGAGCGGCGCGGCACGCTGGTCGGGCCACTGCGGCTGTCGGCCCCGGTGAGCTTCGGCATGCTTCACCTGGGTCCGGCGCTCAACGCCTTCCTCGGCGAAAACAGGGGCATCGACCTGACGCTGGAACTCGACGACCGTTTCGTCGATGTCGCCTCCGACGGGTTCGACGCGGTGGTGCGGCATGGTCCGGTCAACAACAACCGGCTGGTCGCCAAGCGTCTGGCAAGCAGCCGCCGGCTGCTGGTGGCGTCGCCGGACTATCTGGCGCGGTGCGGGCGCCCGCAAACGCCGGCCGAGATCGCCGCCCATGACGGCATTCTCTATGCCAACCGCGAGGCCGACTGGCGCTTCGGCAGTGCGGCCGGCTGGAGCGTAGTGCGGCCGCGCGCCGTTCTGCGCGTCAACAATGGCGTGGTGATGCGCGATGCGGCGGCGGCCGGGCTCGGCATCGCGCTGCTGCCGACATTCTTCATGCACGAACAGCTTGCCGATGGCAGCTTGGTCCATGTCGATATCGGCACCGAGGCGGAAGGCGCGGAGCTCTTCGTCGCCTATCCGCGCGAACGCAATCCATCGACCAAGGTGCTGGCGCTGGTTGCGAGCCTCAGGCGAAGCTTTGGCGACCCGCCCTACTGGGACCGGGGACCCGGCTGATGGCATCGAGATGCCTCAGTGGTGGCCGGAAAAGCCGGTGGCGGCGTCACGCCGACGGCGGGCCGACTGCCGATCTGCTGGACGGGTACCGGCTCAAGCCTTAGTCTCCATTCCCGAGGAGCTGGCATAGATGGAGCGACGTCTCTCTACGATCGTGGCTGCCGACGTGGTCGGCTATTCCGCCAGGATGGGTCAGGACGAAGCAGACACCATCCGACGCGTGGCCGCGCTGGCGGAGCTTATCGCGGCGAAGGCGGCGGTGCATGGCGGCCGCATCTTCAGTCGCGCCGGCGACGGCTTCCTGTCGGAGTTCGCCAGCCCGGTTTCCGCCGTGCGGGCAGCCTACGAGCTGCAGCAGGAGCTGGCGGCGGCCGACATGGCCGAGACGATCGGCCTGGAGCTCAGGATCGGCATCCACCTGGCGGACGTCGTGGTCAGCGGCGACGACCTGCTCGGCGACGGGGTCAACATCGCCAGCCGCATCGAGACAGAGGCCAGTCCCGGTTCGGTCTTCGTCAGCAGCACGGTGTTCGACCACGTCAAGCACAAGGCGCAGCTCAAGTTCGAGCACAAGGGAAGCCGGCAATTGAAGAACATCGCCGAGCCGGTCAGCGTCTATTGCGTGGTCGGCGAACTTGGCTCGCACAGCTTTGCCACCGCTCTGATGGAGAGCGACCACCTGGCGGCGATCCAGGGACCTCAGCGGCAGCCGAACTCCGTGGTGGTCATCCCGTTCAAGAACATCAACAACGATCCGGAGCAGGAATATTTCGCCGACGGTTTTACGGAAGACCTGATCACCGAACTGTCGCGCTTTCCCGACGTTTTCACGATCTCGCGCAATGCCAGCTTCGGGCTCAAGGGGAAGAGCATCGACGCGCGGGAGGTGGGAAGGACGCTCGGCGTGCAGTTCTGCCTCGAAGGCGGTATCCGCAAGCTCGGAGACCGGGTTCGCATCAACAGCTACCTAGTGGACGCCGCGACAGGCGACCAGATCTGGTCCGAGAAGCACGACTGCACCTATGCCGAACTGTTCGACGTGCAGGACGAACTGATTGCCAAGATCGTGTCTTCGGTGGCCGGGCAGATCGAACGCCGGGCCGAGGCCAGCGCCAGGCGCAAGCGGCCGACCGATCTCGAGGCCTATGACTGCCTGATGCGCGGACTGGAGTTGCATCGCATCGGTGGCGTGACCCGCGAGACTGCGGAGCAGGCGCTGTACTGGTTCGAGCAGGCGCTAGAGAAGGACCGCAACTTCGGCCGGGCACATGCCTGGCGCGCCTGTGCCCTGTCGACGCTCGCCGAATGGACCGGGGAGGACGTCTGGAACGACCTTCTGGAATCCGGCCGGCTTGCCGTCGAGCTCGACGAGACCGACGCTGAATCGCACCGGATTACGGGGTCGCTGGCGCTCTACCAGCGGGATTTCGACCGCGCCCATTATCACTTCAACCGCGCGCTGGAACTCAATCCCAACCACGCATTCATTGTGGGCAGGATGGGCGAGCTCTACAATTTTCTCGGCGATGGCCAGACCGCGCTGACCTACCTGCAGCGGGCGAAAAGGCTCGATCCCTTCCTGCCGGAATATTGCCGCGAGCTCGAGGCTGTCGCGCACTACGTGATCGGCGACCATCAGAACTGCTATCGAGTGGTCGGCGAATTCGCCAGACCGTCGCGGCGTTCCGCCGCCTACCGGGCCGCCGCCGCGGTGCATCTGGACGACACCGACAGGCTGCGCAAGGCAAGGGATGCCCTGTTGACCATCGACCCGGCATTCGATCCGGCCAGGTTCGTGCTGACGGAGTATTTCCGGGACAAGGCGATCAGCGACCAGCTCGAGGGCGACCTGACCAGCGCGGTGGCTTCCGCTGCGCTGAAGCTGGTCGGCTAGAACGCCTCAGCGCCCCTTGGGCCTGGAAGACCGCTATTCCTCGGAACGGCCGGAAGATTCGCGGTCGCGCTCGTAGTGTCGGGCGAGCGGGAAGGGCGGCAGCCAGGCTTCGCGGCGGACGGTCCAGAGTTCGTAGGTCGGCGTGAACTGGTCGGGGGTGTCGAGCGAGCCGAGGTTTACTTCGATCTCGTCGCCGGAGCGTGCGCAAACCGACGAGCCGCAGCGCGGGCAGAAATGCCGTCCCTTATAGTCGCGCGTTTCGCCCTCGATCGTCACCGCGTCCGCGGGGAAGATCGCCGAGGCGTGGAACAGTGCGCCGTGATGCTTGCGGCAGTCGAGACAGTGGCAGAGGCCGACGCGGTAGGGGCGACCGGTCGCAACGAAGCGAACCTCGCCGCACAGGCAGCCGCCGGTGAACCTGTCCATGACGAAATCTCCTTCGAAGGACGTGAGCGGAACCTAGAGCGGACGGGAGGGGCATCGCAATGGCTCGCCGGTCGGCCGGAAGCGTTGCATTCCTACTCGACGAACACCTTGACGCTTGCGGCGCGGCCGGCGGCGTCGATGACGGTGAGGGTGGAGTAGCCGGCGCCGTCGGGCTGCCAGGTGGCGGTACGGCGGCGGGCGAGGTCGACGAGCGGCTTGCCGTTGGCGAGCCAGCGGAACGGCGCGCGGCCACCCTGAAGCTTCAGCACCAGCGGCGAGGCGGCCGCGCCGGCCGCGCCGAGCTCGACATGGGCGCCTTCCGGCGGAAAGACGATTCTGGGCGCCGGCTCGGTGACGTTGAGGGCAAGCAGCGCGTCCTGCGGCGCGGAAAAGCGCTCGAGCGTGACGGGCAGTTCGTCGCGGCCGGGCTTGAAGGCGCCGGCCGGCGGACGCCTGAGCGGCACGGCGGCAAGGCCGGAACGGGCGAAGGCCTCGAAGAGGATGGGGGCGGCGGTGTCGTAGCCCGACAGGCCGGGCACGGCGCCGGAATCGGGGCGGCCGACCCAGACGCCGAGCACATGGCGGCCGTCATAGCCGACCGACCAGGCGTCGCGGTAGCCGTAGGAGGTGCCGGTCTTGTAGGCGATGCCGCGCTGCGACGCGCCGAGCGGCGGCTTGACGCCGGACAGGATGTCGGTGATCTGCCAGGCCGAGGCCGGTTCGAGCACCGTGCCGTTGGCGAGCGGGGCAGGGGTGGCCGCCTCCGAGCCGTCGCGCAGGGTTTTGGCGCGGCCGCCGTTCGACAGGCCGGTATAGAGCTGGACGAGATCGCGCAGAGACACGCCGACGCCGCCGAGGCCGATCGCCAACCCCGGCGCCTCGCCGGCCGGCAGGACCGGGGTGACGCCGGCCTGGCGGAAGCGCGCCGCGAGGCGGGCCGGGCCGACGGCGTCGAGCAGGCGCACCGCCGGCACGTTGAGCGACAGCTGCAGCGCCTGGCGGATCGAGACATCGCCCTGGTAGCCCATGTCGAAATTGCGCGGCCGGTAGCCGGCAAAGTCGCTCGGGCGATCCTCGATGATGGTCTCCTGCGCGACCATGCCTTCCTCAAAGGCGAGGCCGTAGATGAAAGGCTTCAGCGTCGAGCCGGGCGAGCGCAGCACGCGCGTCATGTCGATCCAGCCGGAGCGGGAGGCGTCGAGGAAGCCGGCCGAGCCGACTTCGGCGAGAATCTCGCCGGTCATGGCGTCGGCCATGACCATGGCGACGGAGACGCGGGACCCGAGTTTCTGCGCGGCCTCGGCGGCGACGGCCTCGAGGTTTTCCTGCACGGATTTCACCAGCGTCAGGTGGTGCGCTTCGCGTCCCGGCTGGTTGCGCAGCGCCGAGTCGGCGGCGTGCGCGGCGAGGGCGGGAAGCGGCAGGCGCCGGCCGGGAACCGGCTCGAGGGCGGCGCGGGCTGCCTCGCGTTCGCCGAACAGGCCGGCCTCGACCATGCGGCCAAGCACGCGGTCGCGCGCGGCGAGCGCGCCCTCAGGGTTGCGGTCGGGCCGGCGGCGCTCGGGCAGTTGCGGCAGGGCGACGAGGAGCGCAGCCTCGGAGACGGAGAGGCGCTTCGGCTCCTTGCCGAACCAGGCGAGCGAGGCGGAGCGCAGGCCCTCGAGATTGCCGCCATAGGGCGCCAGCGTCAGGTAGCGCTCCAGGATATCGCGCTTGGAAAGCCGGCGCTCGATCTGGATGGCGCGCAGCAGCTGGCGCAGCTTGCTCGCCAGGCTGCGGCTTTCGCGCGGCTCGATCAGCCGGGCAAGCTGCATCGACAGGGTCGAGCCGCCGGAGACGATGCGTCCATTGCCGGCGAACTGCAGGGCGGCACGTCCGAGCGCCAGGAGGTCGACGCCGCGGTGGTCGAAGAAGCGCTTGTCCTCGTAGGCGATCAGCATGTCGACGAAGCGCGGGTCGACCTGGTCGAGCGTGGTGGCGAGGCGCCAGCGGCCGTCCGGGTTGGCGAAGGCGCGCAGCAGCGCGCCGTCGCGGTCGGCGACCTCTGACGACAGGGCGCCGGCATCGGGCAGCGGCGGCGGGTAGGCGCGGTCGAGCGATTCCAGCGCCGCCCAGGAGGCGCCCAGGAGGGCGACTGCCGAGACGGCGGCGATGGAAAGGCTGCGCAGGAGGCGGGTTTTCGCCATCGTCTTTGCCCGCGCCTTACGGCGCCTTGACCTCCATCATGCCGGTCGAGGTGCGCGCCGAATATTGCGGCCGGTACATGTCCTCGACGCTTGCCGCCGGGTGGGTGAAGACGCCGGGCGTCACGGCGCGCACGACATAGGCGAGCGTGATCGCCCGGTCGCCGCCGGCCGTGCGGTCGAAGGCCGCGACGAAACGGTCGTCGCGGAATTCGAGATGCGCCGCCTCGGTGCGCGCCAGCCAGTCGAAATTGGCAAGGTCGGCACTCGAGACGAGGCGCGGGTTGTCGATCTCGAAACCGGCCGGAAGGAGGTCGTTGACCAGCACGCGCTGCGCCCAGTCATTGTCCTCGGTGACCTTCAGCACGACGACGAGGCGCTCGTTCTGCGCGACCTCGGTGACGTTGGCCTCGCTGCCGTCGAGCCGGTAGTAGGTGCGCTCGATGCCGAAGCCGTTGCCGCCGGCAGGCAGCGGCTGCAGCGGTGCGGCGACCGTGGTAACCACCGCCTGGATCGGCCGGCTGCCGGTGTTGGCGACGACGATCGGCTGGTCGAGCAGCTGCTCGCCGGTGACGGTCTTCGAGAAGGCGCCGGTATAGGGCTCACCGTCCACCTCCAGCGACAGCGCCGCGTTGCCGGCCTGCAGCGCGCGTGCCGCAAGCAGCATCCAGGCCTCGTCCTGCGTGCTGGTCCACTGGGTGGCGTCGCGCTCGGCGGTGACGAAGCCGATCAGCTCGGGCACCACGGCCGAGACCGGCCGGCTTTCGGCGGCGAGCGCCAGCATGGCCGCGCCGTCGCGCAGCTTCGAGCCGTAATCGGCGCGGCTCCAGTCGTGCTCGCCGGTCGAGCGGGCAAGCTGGCTGGCAGCGCCGAAGGTCGCCTCGGAGCGCTGCACGTCGCCGTAGAGCGCCAGGCTGGCGGCGAGCTGTGCCACCGCCATCGGGCTGGAGAAGGCCTCGAGCTGGGTGTCGGAATAGTAGCGCAGGTCGCCGACGGAGGCCTTCTTGTTGCGGGCCAGCACATAGAGCGCATAGGCGATCTCGGTGCCGCGGTCCTCGAGGTCGATGTCGTAGGCGAGCGCGTTCTGCAGATTGCCCAGCGCCTGCGCCATGGCCTGCGCGGGCACGTCAAAACCCTTTTCGCGGGCGCGCGTCAGGAAGTCGCTGACATAGGCGTCGAGCCAGAGGTCGCCGTAGCCGGGGCCCCAGAGGCCGAAGCTGCCCGACGAGGACTGGTAGTTGACGACGCGGTAGATGGCGTCCTGGACTCGGGTCCGGATCTCCGGATCGTCGTCCATGCCGGCGCCGGCCGCCAGTTCGCTGACATAGAGCAGCGGCATCGCCCGGCTGGTGGTCTGCTCGGCGCAGCCATAGGGGTAGCGGTCGAGCGTCATCAGCAGCGAGGGCACGTCGAGCGCGGCCGACTGCGAGACGCCGACGCTGACGCTGGCGCCCTCGATCATGCTGGCGGCAAGCAGTTCGCGATCGACGCGCAGGCTGCGGCCGTCCGGGCCGAGATCGACGACCATGCGGGTGGTGACCGGCATGGCAGCCGGGCGGACCGGGATCGACAGCGCCTGCTCGACGGTCGTGCCGTCGGCATGGGCAAGCCGGATGGTAATGCCGGCAGTGCCGACGGTCTGCGCGATCAGCGGCACGGTGAGCGTCTGGCGCCTGCCGCCGGTGAGGGTGAGCTTGTCGGGCAGCGGTGCGCTGCCGGTCGACAGGTCGCCGGTGGTCTCGATCTCCAGCGCATAGTCGCCGTCGGGACCGTCGGTGTTGGCGACGTCGAGGCGCATGACGGCGCCATCGCCGGGCGCCATGAAGCGCGGCAGGCCGGCGGTAACGACGACCGGATCGCGCACGACGACATCCTGAACCGCATGGCCGACGGCCTTGCGGGTCCAGGCGACCGTCATGATGCGGACGGTGCCGTTGAACTGCGGGATGTCGAAACCGATGGTCGCCTTGCCGTCGGCATCGAGCCGGACGGGACCGGAGAAGAAGGCGACCAGCTCTTCGGTCGGCGGGCTGCCTTCGGCGGCAAGCGCCGAACCGTCGCCGCCGGTGCGCAGACGCCCGGTGACGCCAAGCGAGCCGTCGATCAGGCGGCCGTAAAGGTCGCGCAGCTCGATGCCGAGCATGCGCTGGCCGAAGAACCAGGCTTCCGGATCGGGTGGCGCGTAGCGGGTGAGGTTGAGGATGCCGAGATCGACGGCGGCGACCATGACGTAGGCCTCGTCGCCCATCTCGGCTCCGGTGACGGAGACCGGCACGGCAAGCGTCGAGCGCGGCATGGACTTTTCGGGCGCCTCGGTCGCGACGGCGAGCTTCTTCGCACCCGGATCGACCTTCAGCCATTTGACGCCGATGGCGCGCGAGGGCATGCGCGATTCCTGCGCCTCGCCCGGCCGGTAGAGCGTGGCGGTGACATAGGCGCCGGCGCCCCAGTCGGGGCCGACCGGAATGTCGATGGTGGCGCCGTCGGCCGGCACGCTGGCCGAAACGGTGGCGAGCAGCCTGTCGGCGCCGACGGTGACGAGCAGCTCGCCGGCAAAGCGCGGCGAAATTTTCAGCTTCGCAACTTCGCCCGGCGCATAGGTCGCCTTGTCGAGGCCGATTTCCAGGCCGTCCGGCGTCTCGGTCGAGGTGGCGGTGACGAACCAGCCGGCATCGAACTCGTAGCTGGTGACGGGGCCGGCGGGGTCGGCGGTCTCGATCTCCAGGCGGTAGCGGCCCCAGTCGACCGGCTGCGACAGCGACACGGTGCCGTCGGCCGCGATGTCGAGCGTGCCGTTGGCGACGGCCCTGGTGAAGGTGACCGGCTCGTAGTTCCAGTAATTGCCGGAGCGGTACCACTGGTAGTTGCGCTCGACCTTGACCAGCGACCATTGCGCGCCGGCCAGCGCGACGCGCTCGCCATCCGGGTTGGTGGCGATGACGCTGAACTTCGCCGTGCCGCCCTGCGGCACTTCATTGCCGGAGAAATCGGGGCGGATGCCGATCATGTCGGACGGCGGACGGATGCCGATGTCGAGATCGCGCTCGACGGCGCGGCCGCCGGCCTCGCGCATGCGCACGGTGACGGCGGCATTGACGAGGCGGGTGGTCGAGGGAAGCTGGGTGACGGTGACCGGGAAAGTCGCCTTGCCGTCCTCGCCGATGGCGGGAAGGGCGGGCAGCGGGAGACGGGTGGCGTCGCCCTCCTGCTCGTCGGCGAGGCCGAAGACATAGCCGTCGAAGGCCTCCCATTCGCGCACGGTGGACAGCGTGACCTCGCCCTCGAGCGCAAGGCCGACGGCCGGCGCGCCATAGAGGAAGCGTCCGTCGACGGTGACCTCGGCGGTCTCGCCGAGCGCGATCTCGTCGCGGTCGCTGGTCATGTCGAACTCGATGCGGTCGGGCACGAAGTCCTCGACCAGGAAGACCTGGCTGGCGACGGCCGGCTGCTTCGGATCGGTGTGGATGGCGACCGACCAGGTGCCGCGCATGGCGGCACTCGACAGCGGCAGGTCGACGGCATGGCCGCCGGCGGCGGCGCCGTCGGAGACGATGCGGCGATCCTCGACGCCGTCGGGGCGCGAGAAGATGAAGGTGAGCGGCAGGTTCTCGACGGCACTTGCGGTGCCGTCGCGGGCAAGGGCTGCGACATGCACCTCCTCGCCGGCGCGGTAGATGCCGCGCTCAGTCCAGGCATAGACGTCGAGCGCGCCGGGCGCGGCGCGGCCGGCGACGCCGCGGTCGGACAGGTCGAAGCCCGCCCGGGTCATGTCGAGGAAGACGAAATCCTGGTCGCCGTCGGAGGCCATCAACACGGCCGGAACCATGCCGCCTTCGCCGCGCGACAGGCCGGGATTGAAGCTGGCGCGGCCCTCTCCGTCGGTCTTCGCCGTGCCGAGGATCTCGTTGTTCCTGGCCAGCAGCGTCAGGTCGACGCCGGCGACCGGCAGGGCCGTGGAGAGCGAGCGGGCAAATACGGTGAGCCCGTCCTGGCCGGTGTAGGTGGACAGGCCGATGTCGGAGACGACGAACCATTGCGTGGCGCGCGACTGCCAGGTCTCGCTGCGGTCGTCCTTCGGCGTCGCGGTCATGACGTAGACGCCGGGCTTGCGGTCGGGCAGCGCCTCGTCGACCGGGAAGCTGGTGGTGACTTCCTTGTTGAGCTCGTTGGCGACGACGAGCTCGCCCTGCCAGACGGGCTCGCCCATCTGGTCGCCGATCGAGCTCATGTCGTAGCCGTCGATCTGGCGCAGGAACTGGTAGCCGGAGATGAGCTGGGCGAGCGCGCGGTCGCCGATGCGGAAGAGCTTGATGTCGGCGACGTCCATGTTGACGGTGACGACCGGGATGCCGCGCCGCGCCGTCGAGGGAAGGACGAAGGAATCGCCGGTGAAGCGGGCCGAGGGGGCACGGTCCTTGACGTAGACCGATAGCATGACGGGCGATTCAAGCACTTCGCCGATCGCCGCCGGCAGGCCTGCGCGGAAGGCGACGCGGTACTGCTGGCCGTGCGCGAGACCGCCGACGCAGATCTGGCGGCCGTCGGCCTCGACGCTCTTCGGCGCCGCCTCGTCGACGGTGACGAAGGGCGCGTAGTCGACGCCGACCTTGACGAGATCCTCGGAGAACTGGGCGCAGATGCGCGGCGAGGCGGCATCGGCCTCTACGGTGTGTTCGATGACGCGGAAGCCCTTGCGCGCCTTGAGGTCCTCGTATTCGGCGCGGACCAGGGCGGAATTGACCAGTGCAAGGCTTGCCTCATAGGCCTGCAGCGCCGGGCGGAATAGGTCGCGATTGTCGAGGCCGACGGCAAGTGCTGCAAGGATGCCGGCGCGGACGGGCGCGGTGCGCGAGACGAGATAGGCGTTCCAGGCGGCCGCGGTGACCTCGGACTTCAGGCTCGCGGTTTCCTGGTAGTTGATGCCGCGCACGGCCTGGATGGCGCGGGTGAGGTCGAGCCAGAGGCCGGCATCGTCGGGAAGGATGCGCACCGCGGCGGTGAATTTCTGCACGGCGGTGCGCGGGTCGCCGGTGAGCATGGCGTTGTGGCCGGCCTCGGTGAGCGCGGCCATGCCTTCCTCGTCCGACGGCTGGTCGGCGAGGATGCGCTTGCGCATGGCCTGTGCCTCCGGAACCATCCAGTCGGGGAACCAGGCAACGGCGGGCGGCGCGCCGAGGTCAGGATCGCCGGCGAGCGGGACGACCTTGCCGGCGACGGCGCCGGCGAAGGGCTTCAGCGTCGCGAAGTCGGACTTCAGGAAGCACCATTTGGCCTTGGTGTTGTAGGTGAAGGCGCGGCACTGGCTGTCGCCGAGGCAGGAGGTCTTGCACTGATCGAGCGTGACGTTCTGCTCGGACCTGAGGTCGAAACCGAAATAATCGCCGTCGGGCGTGGTGACGACCTGGCGCGCCTCGAGGGCCAGAGCCGGCGCCATGAAAACGAAGAAGAGGAACCCAAGAACCGAAAGCCCGTTGACCACCCGCATGTCATTTTCCTCCACCGGGGCGAACGTCGAAACATGCGAGGCGGCACAGGCATCGCCCAAGCCTGTCACACCGCCCGTTTGCGGGCCAAGCCCCGCCAAGGTCTTTGCTTGCGCATGCCGCCCGGCATGCTATGTCGCAAAATACCCGTCTTTCCGAAACATAACTCATGAACGCCGGGGGACGGGACTACCTTACGTAACTTCTGACACATCGATTGTGGCCCCTTTACGAGCACTTCAGGACTTCATTCCAATTTTAGTTTTGGGACCTAACATCGGATCGATGCAGACACGGAAGCCACGCAAGGGCGGGAGGATCGTGGCGGGACGCACAGCGCGTTTCCTGCTGGCGGCCATGCTATGCCAGCCGGCCAGCCTGATCTCCGTGTCTTCCGCCACTGCCTTCGAGATATTCGGATTCAAGCTGTTCGGCTCGTCTGACGACGAGAACGAGGACGTCGTCGATCCGCTGAACTACACGGTGACGCTGACGGTCGAGGGCGGCGACGAGGACCTGACGGAAGCGCTGAACAATGCGTCGTCGCTGGTGCAGGACGTGGAGCGGCCGGTGTCGGGCTCGCTGGGCGTGCTGGCCAAGGCGCGCTCGGACCGCGAACGGCTGGTTGCGGCGCTCTATTCGCGGGCGCGCTATGACGGCGTCGTCGACATCACGATCGCCGGGCGGCAGCTCGACGACCTGCCGCCGGACGCCGAATTCGGCGACGGGCCGGTGCCGGTGACGGTGACGATCGACCCGGGCGCGGTTTTCACGCTCGGCACGGTGACACTGCGCGGCGACGCGGCCGACCTCGATCCGGCCGAGTTCGGCCTGGTGCCCGGCGGCGACGCCAGTTCCGACGCGGTGCTGAAGGCCGAGGCCGAGGTCGTGCGCCGGTTGCAGGCGGAAGGCCGGCCACTGGCCGAGGTGACCGGCAGCGACATCGTGGCCGACCACGCGACGACGACGCTCAACGTAACGCTCGACGTCGAGGCGGGGCCCGTGGCGGGCTACGGCGCGACCGAGGTCAGCGGCACCGACACGATGGACCCGGGCTTCACCGGCTATGTCGCCGGGCTGCGGCCGGGCAAGACCTATTCGCCGCAGGACATGGAGGACGCGCGAAACCGCCTGCTGGCGCTTGGCGTGTTCTCGAGCGTCACGGTCAGGCATGGCGACGCGCTCGACGCCAATGGCGATATACCGATCGTCGTCGAGGTCAGCGAGCGCAAGCTGCGCTACTACGGCGTCGGGGCCACGGTCTCAAGCACCGAAGGCCTTGGCCTCGAGGGCTACTGGGGCCACCGCAACCTGTTCGGCCACGCCGAGACCTTGCGCGTCGAAGGCTCGGTCGGCCGCATCAGCGACACCACCGAGGTCGACCAGCTCAACTACAATGCCGCCATCCTGTTCGAGAAGCCGGGCGTCATCGGCCCTGACTCGAAGTTCTTCGCCAGCGTGCGCACGGTTTTCGAGCATCCCGACGCCTATGACCGCTTCTCGACCGAGGCGAGAGCCGGCCTGTCCTACCAGTTCACGCGCGAGCAGAGCGCCTCGGCCGAAGTGTCGATCGACTACGAGGAAATCGAGGATTTCTACAATCCCGACGGCAGGGAACACCTGCTGCTCAGCACGCCGCTGCAATATGTCTATGACAGCCGCGACGACAAGCTCGACCCGAAGAAGGGCTTTCGCGCGCTGGCCTTCGCCGAGCCGACGCACGATCTCAAGACCGGGGCGACCTTCATCAAGGTTAGGGGCGAACTGTCGGCCTACCAGGCGCTCGACCAGGCGGGCCAGTTCGTGCTGGCCGGACGCGTCGCGGCGGGCTCGATCTTCGGCGCCGACATCGAGGACGTGCCGGCCGACCGGCGCTTCTACGCCGGCGGCGGCGGCTCGGTGCGCGGCTATCCCTACCAGGGCATCGGACCGAAGGCGCCGGACGGCGAGCCGTCGGGCGGGCTTTCGGTGGCCGAGGGCTCGGTGGAACTGCGCATCAAGGTGCGCGAGAACATCGCCATCGTGCCGTTCATCGATGGCGGCTCGGTGTCGGTCAACGAGAGCCCGGACTTCTCCAAATTCGCCTTCGGCGCCGGCATCGGCCTGCGCTACCTGACGCCGTTCGGCCCGTTGCGGCTAGACGTCGCCGTGCCGCTCGACCGGCAGGAAGGCGATCCGAGCTTCGCCATCTATGCAGGCGTCGGGCAGGCGTTCTGACGATGCGCTACCTGAAGCACTTCCTGAGACTGCTGCGCTACGCCATCCTGGCGGTGCTGGCGCTCGCCTTCGGCGCCATCATCGTGCTGACGATGACCGAGCGCGGCCGCGACAACCTTGCCGGGCTGATCTCCGACTTCATCTCGACGCCCGAGCAGTCGGTCAGGCTGCGCGGGATCGACGGCATCTGGACGGGCGAGCTGACGCTGGACAGCCTGGCGATCGGCGACAAGGAGGGCACCTGGCTCGTCGGACGCGGCGTCGCCGTCCACTGGTCGCCGCTGGCGCTGTTTTCGATGACCTTCCGCGCCGAGCGGATCTTCGCCGAGCGGATCGAGGTCGCGCGGCTGCCGAAGGGCGCGGAGAAGAAGGCCGATGACGCAGCCTTCTCGCTGCCGGTCTCGCTGTCGCTGAAACAGATCGATCTGCCCGACATCGCCATCGGACCGGAACTCGCCGGCGGCGTTGCCGCGGTTGCGGCCAAGGGATCGCTCAGGGCCGACGCCTCGCCGCTCGAGATCGAGGCCGAGCTGAACGTCGCGCGCAGCGACGGCGGCGCCGGCAGCATCGACGCGTCGGTGCACTTCGTGCCCGACGAGAACCGCATCGACATCGACGTCAACGGCTCGGAACCGCAGGGCGGCATCATCGCCAACCTGCTGCAACTGCCTGACGCGCCGCCTGTCGAAATCCACATCTCGGGCGAGGGCCCCCTGGCCAACTGGCAAGGCAGCGGCACCTTCGCGGTCGACGGCACGGTGATAACGCGCGTCGAGGGACGCCACCAGCTGACCGACAAGGGCAGCGCCATCGAGGCCAAGGGCGACGGCGAGTTCCAGCGTTTCGTGCCGGAGAAGCTTCGGCCGCTGCTGTCTGGCAAGACGGTGTTCGACATTGCCGGCACGGCGACAAAGGCCGGCGGCGTCATCGTCGAGCGGGCGACGGTGGAGAGCAATGCGCTGCGCGGTTCGGCAAGCGGCTCGATCGACCCGGAAGGCGCCAGCGACTTTGCGCTGGAGGCGGCAGCGACCGGCGACGGCGTGCTCCTGTCCTTCGGCAGCGAGGAAAGCCCGATCGACATGGTGGTGAAGTCGGCGACCGTGCGGGCGCTTGGCGCCGGCAACGAGCCGAACCTCGATATCAGCGCGGTGATGGGCAGGGTCTCGACCAATTCGGCAGCGATCGACAATCTCAGCGTGACGCTGCATTCGGACGCCTTCAACATTGCCGCCCGTACCGGTCCGGTGACAGGCCAGGCGACGGCCGCCGCGCTGACCATCGACAACCCGACGATCGCACCGCTGGTGGCCGGCAAGATCAGCGCCGGTTTCGCCGGTACGCTGAAGACGGACGCGCTGACTGTGACGGAAGGCTCGCTCAGCAGCGACGCACTGAACGGCGCCTTCGACGGCGAGGTATCGCTCGCCAACGGCGCGATCCGGCTCGACATCGAGGCCGACGTGGCGTCGGCGGCGCTGCCCGCCGCGGTGCGACCGGCGCTCGCCGAGCGCGTCGAACTCTCGGCGCGGTTCCTGCGCGACACCGAGGGTCATGTCTCGGCCGACCCGTTCTCGCTGACCTCGGGCGCGCTGGCGGCCAAGGGCACCATCCGCTCGGCCGACGAGAAGATCGACGCCACGATCAACGGGACGCTGACCGACATCGGGCTGGTGGCGAAGGAGGCAAGCGGCGCGGTCGAGATCGCGCTGAAGGCCGAGGGCGCGCTCAGCAAGCCGGATGTCTCGGTGACGGTGACGAGCGACAGCATCATGGCGGCCGGGCGCGAGATCGCCGGGCTGCGGCTCGAGGCCTCGGGCCGCGCCGACATAGACAACCCGGCGGCCGCCGTGTCGCTCAGCGGCACCGTGGGCGGCGAAAAGCTCGCCGGCAAGGCGTCGCTGTCAACGGCGGGCGCGCGGCGCGAGGTCAAGGACCTGTCGCTGTCGCTTGGCGACAACAGGATCGCCGGCGACCTTGTGCTGGACGAGAATTTCATGCCGCTCGGCACGGTCGACTTCCAGCTGCCGGACATCAGTTCGCTGGCGGCGCTGGCCGCGCAGACGGCCAAGGGCGACCTCAACGGAACGCTGACTTTCTCCGAAGAGGGCGGAAAGCCGCAGCTCGCCGTCGAGGCGCAGACGCAGGCACTGTCGCGCGGCGACATCACGGCGAGCAATGTCGACATCAGCGCCGTGGTCGCCGACTACATCGCGCAGCCGGCTGTGACCGGCACGGTGCGCGCCGGCACGGTGACATCGGGTACGACCGTGGTGAAGGATGTCGACGTCAAGCTCAGCCAGGATGGCGGCTGGACCGGTTTCGACGGCGGCGCGACGGTGTCGGATATTCCGGCGCGGGCGGCCGGCCGGGTGCGGCTCGCCGACGGGCGGACGACGATCGAGCTCGACTCCGGCCGTGCGACGGTGCGCGGCGTCGAGGCGGAGCTGGCGCGGCCGACGACGGTGGAGATCGCCGACGGGACGACGACGCTCGACAGGCTGGCGCTCGACCTCGGAGGCGGCAGCGCGACCGTGTCGGGCACGGCGGGCAGCACGCTCGACCTCAATGCGACGGTGTCGGGCGTTCCCGCTTCGATCGCCAATTCATTTGCGCCGGGGCTTTCGGCGGCCGGCACGGTGTCGGGCACCGCCAAGGTGACAGGCAAGCCCGCCGACCCGTCGGTCGGTTTTTCCATCGACTGGAAGGGCGCCCAGACGGCGCAGACGCGCGAAGCCGGCTTCGGCGCGATGAGCCTGACCACCAGCGGCGACTTCGCCGGTGGCAGGGTGAATTTTGACGCGACGATCGGCGAGGGCTCGGGCCTCACGCTGAAGGGCGGCGGCTCGGTCGACACGCGGGCGCGCTCTCTGGCGCTCGATTTCGCGGGCGGCGTGCCCTTCGCCTTCCTGTCGGAACGGCTGGCGGCGCAGGGCCTGTCGCTGACGGGTGCCGCCGACGTGAACCTGTCGGTGAGCGGCGGGATGAGCGCGCCGGTCATCAGCGGCACGGTGACAACGTCGGGCACGCGCATGGTGGCGGCGCGCATGGGCATCGCCATCAACGACATCAGCGCCGACGTGGCGCTCGCCAACGGCGTCGCGACGGTGCGCTCGCTGAACGGCACGCTGTCGACCGGCGGCTCGATCTCGGCCTCGGGCACGGTCGGCATCGATACGGCGCAGGGCCTGCCTGCCAACCTGGCCGTGAAGATCCGCGACGGGCGCTATACCGACGGCCGCGTCGTCACGGCGACGATGTCGGGCGACCTGACGGTGACGGGCCAGCTGTCGGCCTCGCCGACGCTGGCAGGCACGGTCGACCTTGGCCGCACGGTGATCACGGTGCCGGAAAAACTGCCCGGATCGCTGGCAGCGCTTGACGTCCAGCACAAGAACGCGACGGCCGCCGTGCAGGCACAGGACAGGGCGCTGTCGCCGGCCGAACCGGCGACGGGCAACAGGAGCGACCTCCTGCTCGACGTCACCGTCAACGCCAACAACCAGATCTTCGTGCAGGGCCGCGGCCTTGACGCCGAACTCGGCGGCAGGCTGAAGCTGACCGGATCGGCGAGCGCGCCGCAGGCGGTCGGCCGGTTCACGATGACGCGCGGGCGGCTGTCCATCCTCGGCAAGCGGCTGGTCTTCTCGCGCGGCACCATCACCTTCTCGGGATCGCTGGTGCCCTATCTCGACCTGGCCGCCGATTCGACCTCCGGGGACACGACGGTGACCGTGACGGTATCAGGCCCGGCCAACGACCCGCGCTTCAGCTTCACGTCGAACCCGGCGCTGCCGGAAGAAGAGGTGCTGGCGCAGCTGATCTTCGGCAGCTCGATGTCGAACCTTTCGCCGCTGCAGATCGTGCAGCTCGCCGATGCGGCAGCACAGCTCGCCGGCGGCGGCGGCACCAGCACGCTGCTCGAATCGCTGCGCTCGACGATCGGCGTGGACGACCTCGACGTGCGCACGACCGAGGACGGATCGACCGCCGTGACGGCCGGAAAGTATCTTAACGACCGCACCTACCTGTCGATCGAGAAGGGCGACAAGGCGGGCTCGGGCAAGGCTACGATCGACCTCCGCGTCGGGCGCGGCGTGAAGCTGCGCGGCCAGGCTACAGACGGCGGCGAGGCCAAGGCCGGCATTTTCTACGAGCGCGAATACTGAGCATCGGCGCGGCTCCGGCGGGGGCGGCGGCAGGGCCGGGCGCCAGAAAGCCGCCCGCCGCCCTAGCCAGCCGAGCAGGCGGCTGCTAGTGTAGCTTAGTGACTTGGCGCTGTCCGGAAGGACGCAATTGTCTCAACACAATCGGCTGACACGATTCTCTCCGGAATCTCCGGTCGGGTACCAATTTTGCGCCAAGATTGTCGCATTCGCGCACACTGCACTCCGGTCAAAGTTGCACATTTCAAGCCGAATTCGCATTCGGCGAGCTTTGACATCGATCACCGGATGCTGAATTGTAATGGGCAGAAAGCCTAACAACGGGAGAACTATATGACGTTCTATAAGAGTAATGGGGATCGCGTTCCGGATCACATCGTGAAGATGGCCGAAGACGCAAAGGCTGGCGGCATGGACCGCCGCGAATTTCTTGCCATGGCGAGCGTTTTCGGCGCTTCGACCGCAATGGCCTACGGCCTGCTCGGACTCGCCGCGCCGACCGAGGCGCTGGCCCAGGAAGAGCCCAAGAAGGGCGGCGTCCTCAAGGTCGCCATGGTGGTCAAGGATCCCAAGGATCCGCGTACGGCCGACTGGTCCGAAATCGCCAATGCGCAGCGCCAGACGCTGGAGCCGCTGGTCAAGTACACCCGCGACTTCACCTTCAAGCCCTATCTCATCGAGAGCTGGGACGTGAATGACGACGCCACCGAATACGTGCTGCATGTCCGCCCGGGCGTGACCTGGACGAATGGCGACACCTTCAACGCGGATGACGTGGTGTTCAACTTCACGCGCTGGGCCGACAAGAGCGCCGAGGGCAACTCGATGCCGGGCCGTCTCGGCACGATTGTCGACGAAGCCTCGGGCAAGCTGCGCGAGGGCGCGGTGACGAAGGTCGACGACATGACGGTCAAGCTCAGCCTGACCAAGTCCGACATCGCGCTCATCCCGAGCCTGTGCGACTACCCCGCACTGATCGTCCATCGTTCGTTCGATGAGACGGGCGCAGACTTCGTCAAGAACCCGATCGGCACCGGTCCGTTCGAGCTGGTTTCTTACGACGTCGGCCAGAAGGTGGTCTACAAGCGTCGCGAAGACGGCAAGTGGTGGGACGGCGAGGTCTATCTCGACGGCGTCGAGTTCATCGACTACGGCACCGATCCGTCGGCCATGGTCTCGGCCTACGAATCCGGCGAGGTCCACACCAACCACGAGACGACCGCCGACTACGTGTCGATCCTCGAGGGCGTCGGCGCCGATACGTCGGAAGTCGTCACTGCCTCGACCATCGTGGCGCGCACCAACGTCAACAACAAGCCGTATGACGACCAGAAGGTGCGCAACGCGCTGCAGCTCGCGGTCGACAATGCGACGGTGCTGGCGCTCGGCTACGGCAATGCCGGCGAGCCGGCGGAAAACCATCACGTCTGCCCGATTCATCCGGAATATGCCGAGCTTCCCAAGGTCGCGCGCGACCTCGAGAAGGCCAAGGCCCTGATGACCGAAGCCGGCCAGATGGACTATGAGCACGAACTGATCACGGTCGACGAGGACTGGCACAAGAACACCGGCGACACCATCGCCGCGCAGCTTCGCGAAGCCGGCTTCAACGTCAAGCGTACCGTGCTGCCGGGTTCGACCTTCTGGAACGACTGGACCAAGTACCCGTACTCGATGACCAACTGGAACATGCGCCCGCTGGGCGTCCAGGTGCTGGCCATCGCGTACCGCACGGGCGAGGCCTGGAACGAGGCGGGCTATTCCAATCCCGAGCTCGACGAGAAGATCGGCCAGGCGCTTTCGATCGCCGACGCCGAGAAGCGCAAGGTGCTGATGGCCGACATCGAGAAGATCATGCAGGACTCGGGCATCATCATCCAGCCGTACTGGCGCAAGCTTTACAACAGCTCGGTGCCGGAGGTGAAAAACCACGGCATGCACCCGACCTTCGAACATGACTTCGGCAAGGTCTGGCTGAACGCTTGATCCTGACGCGAGACGGGAGGGGCCCAACGGCCCCTCCCGTTGCTCCGGAGTAGTTACCCCAACCCGAACGGCAGGGGGGCCGATCGCATGCTTTCATTCGTAGCTCGACGCATGGGCACCATGATCCTGACCATGCTGTGCCTGACCATGGTTGTCTTCTTCATGGTCAACCTCGAGCCGAACCTTCGGAAGCTGTCGATAAGCCAGCTCGACATGCGCTCGTCGGACGAGCACATCGAAAGCTGGCTGGTCAAGAACGGCTACCGGCAGAACTTCTTCGTGCGCTACGGGCAATGGCTCGGCGTGTGGCCCAAATACCCCAAGATCGATGCCGAAACGGGCGAGGCCACCTCGCGCTTCAGCTTCTGCGACGAGCCGGCCGAGACGCGCTTTTCGGGCGTCATCCAGGGCGATTTCGGCTGTTCCACCAAATTCAAGACCACGGTCGCGGCGAAGCTGTTCCCGGCGCTTGGCGCCACCGGCATCCTGATGTTCTGGGTGATGGTGACGATGGTGCCCATCGCCCTGTTGATAGGGATACTGGCCGGCATGCGGGAGGGCACCCGCACGGACCGAACGCTGTCGGTTGCGGCGATCGCCACGACGGCGACGCCGGAATATGTCTCCGGCGTCATCTTCACCGTCATCTTCGCCTCGTGGCTCGGCTGGCTGAACGGCTCGGCCGCCAGCGCCACCGGCAAGGGCATCACCTTCTACAATTTCACGCTGCCGGTCATGACGATGGCGATCTACGGCATCGGCTACATCGCGCGCATGACGCGGGCCTCGATGGTCGAGGTGATGACGCAGCAATATATCCGCACGGCGCGGCTGAAGGGGCTCAGCTTCTCGAGCGTCGTCATCAAGCACGCGCTGCGCAACGCGCTGATCGCGCCCTTCACCGTCATCATGCTGCAGTTTCCGTGGCTGCTGACCGGCGTCGTCATCGTCGAGGTGATGTTCCGCTACCAGGGCTTCGGCTTCACGCTGGTTGAGGCGGCCGGCAACAACGACATCGACCTTTTGCTCGGCTGTTCGCTGGTGTCGGTGTTCATCGTGCTCCTGACGCAGCTGATCTCTGATGTCGGCTACGCCTATCTCAACCCACGCATCAGAGTTCAGTAGGGGGCCGGGCGATGGAATTTATCGGGGGCTTCCAGGTCTTCATCGGTGTGCTGGTCCGGTTCTGGCCGGTATGGCTTGCGATGGCGATCGTGCTGGGCGCGAGCTTCACCTACAAGTCGAAGCTCGGCCTCTACGGCCAGCTTTTCGACTCGGGCGTCGGCATTGCCGGCGTGTCGATCTGCCTGTTCTGGCTGTTCACGGCGATCTTCTCGGGCACGGTCGCGCCTTTCGATCCGCTCGGGCAGATCGTGGTGATGAAGGATGCGCTGCCTGGCGCGATCGTTCCCGACACGGACCAGGTCTACCTGTTCGGCGGCGACAAGCTGGCGCGCGACGTGTTCTCGCGCATGGTGTTCGGCAGCAAGATCGTGCTGATCATCGCGCCGGCGGCGACGGCCTTTGCGCTAATGGTCGGCATCACGCTCGGACTGCCCGCCGGCTATTACGGCGGGCGGACCGACTCCATCCTGTCGTTCCTGGCCAACCTGGTGCTGGCCTTCCCGGTGATCCTGCTGTTTTACCTGCTGGTGACGCCCGGCATCATGGACACGCCTATCCCCTATGCGCTGGCCGGGCTGTTCTTCCTGTTCCCGATCATCTTCTTCACGACGCTGTTCTACACGCGCTTCAAGAACCGGCCGGACAGGCTCTACATACTGGTCGGGCTGACGCTGCTGCTCGGCGGCTGGGTCTATATCGGCCTGGTGTTCAACGCCGATCCGCTCGGCATCGTCTCGATGAAGCCCAACCAGCTCAACATCTTCGTGGCGGTGGTGTTCGCCTCCAGTCCCGGCGTGTTCCGCATCGTGCGCGGCCTGGTGATGGACATCAAGACGCGCGACTACGTGGCAGCGGCACAGACGCGCGGCGAGACGCCGTGGTACATCATGCTGTGGGAGATACTGCCCAATGCGCGCGGGCCGCTGATCGTCGATGCCTGCCTGCGCATCGGCTACACGACGATCCTGCTCGGCACGCTCGGTTATTTCGGCCTCGGCCTGGCGCCCGAAAGCCCCGACTGGGGCACGGCGATCAAGGATGCCAGCCGCCTGCTGCGCTCCTTCATCCACCCCGCGCTGCCGCCGACGATCGCGCTGATGTCCTTCGTGCTCGGCCTAAACCTGCTTGCCGACGCGCTGCGCGAGCAGTCGATGAAGGATTGAGGATGGGAGCGGCGACACCCCCATCTGCCGTGCCGGGTCTCTCGTCCTCGAGGGGAGAGACCGGCGGCTTCCGCGCCGCGCCCACCACACATATGCCCCGGAGAGAGCCATGAACGAAGTCGTCCAAGCCTCCGCCACACAGGCCGCTGAACCGATCATCGAGATCGAGAACCTGTCGATCTCCTTCTTCACCCGCGCCGGCGAGATCCCGGCGGTGATGGATTTTTCCTGCACGGTGATGCCGGGCGAGGCGATGGGCATCGTCGGGGAATCGGGCTGCGGCAAGTCGACCGTTTCGCTCGGAATCATGCGCGACCTGTCCAACATCGGCAAGATCGTCGGCGGCCGCATCAAGTTCCAGGGCAAGGACATGGGCGACCTGTCCGACGAGGAGCTGCGGCAGATCCGCGGCAACAAGATCGCGATGATCTACCAGGAGCCGATGGCCAGCCTGAATCCGGCGATGAAGGTCGGCCAGCAGCTGATGGAAGTGCCGATCATCCACGAGAAGGTGTCGAAGGAGGAAGCCTACAAGCGGGCGCTGGAGACGGTGCGCGCGGTGAAGCTGCCCGATCCCGAGCGGATGATGAAATCCTTCCCGCACCAGCTTTCGGGCGGCCAGCAGCAACGCATCGTGATCGCCATGGCGCTGCTGTCGAAGCCGGCGCTGCTCTTGCTCGACGAGCCGACGACGGCGCTCGACGTGACGGTGGAGGCCGGCATCGTCGAACTGGTGAAGGGGCTCGGCAAGGAATTCGGCACGTCGATGATCTTCGTGTCGCACAATCTCGGCCTGATCCTCGAGACCTGCGACCGGATCACCGTGATGTATTCGGGCGAGGCCGTCGAGACCGGCAAGATCAAGGACGTGTTCGACCGCATGCGCCACCCCTATACGCAGGGGCTGTTCCGCTCGATCCCGCTGCCCGGCGCCGACAAGAATTCGCGCCCGCTGATTGCCATTCCCGGCCAGCTGCCGCTGCCGCACGAGCGCCCCAAGGGCTGCAATTTCGGCCCGCGCTGCCAGCATTTCGTCGAGGGCCTGTGCAACGCCGCGGAAATCCCGATGATCCCCGTGGAGGGCCATGAGGGGCATTTCAGCCGCTGCGTGCGCTTCAACGAGATCGATTGGGACGCCATGCCCGAAGGCGCGACGGAAAAGAAGGAGCCGGTGGCGCCCGGCGCGCCGGTGCTGCAGATCGAGGACCTGCGGAAATACTACAAGGTGTCGGCGAACGAGATCTTCGGCGGCGCCGAGCCGCGTACGGTCAAGGCAAACGAGACGATCAGCTTCACGGCGCGCGAGAGCGAGACGGTGGCCATCGTCGGCGAATCCGGCTGCGGGAAGTCGACGCTGGCCAAGGTGCTGCTCGGGCTCGAGACAGCCTCGTCGGGCACGGTCAAGCTCGACAACAGCGAGATCCAGTCGACCGCCATCGAGGACCGCGACGTGAAGACCGTGGCGTCCATCCAGATGGTGTTCCAGAACCCGTTCGACACGCTGAACCCCAGCCATTCGGTCGGCTCGCAGATCATCCGGACGCTGGAAAAGTTCAATGTCGGCAACAATGTCGCGGAACGGCGCGAGCGGATGCTCGAACTGCTCGACCTGGTGAAGCTGCCGCGCGCTTTCGAGACGCGCATGCCGCGCCAGCTTTCGGGCGGGCAGAAGCAGCGCATCGGCGTTGCGCGCGCCTTTGCCGGCAATGCCAAGGTGGTGGTGGCCGATGAACCTGTGTCGGCACTCGACGTCTCGGTGCAGGCGGCGGTGACCGAACTCCTGATGGACATCCAGCGCGTCAACAAGACGACGATGCTGTTCATCAGCCACGACCTCTCGGTGGTACGCTACATCGCCGACCGCGTGGTGGTGATGTATCTCGGCTACATCGTCGAGCAGGGCACGACCGACCAGATCTTCTCGCCGCCCTACCACCCCTATACGGAGGCGCTGCTGTCGGCGATCCCGATTGCCGACACGAGCGTGGTGAAGAAGCATATCGTGCTCGAAGGCGACATTCCCTCGGCCATGAACCCGCCGTCGGGCTGTCCGTTCCAGACGCGCTGCGGCTACAAGCACCTGGTGCCGGACAATCTTTGCGAGACGAAGGTGCCGCCGCCCAAGGATCTCGGCGACGGCCATAAGAGCCTGTGCTGGCTGGACGACGATGTGCTGGCCAAGATGGACCCAGTGATCAGCTTCGCCGCCGCCGACGACGCTGTGCCGGAAGACGCGCCGAAGGGCAGCGGGCCGGGATTTGCCGGCGAACCGCCCAAGCGTCCGCACGGCAAGCTGGCCAAGCCTGGCGCAGGCAAGATCGGCGAGGCTGCCGAGGAAGCCGAGGCAAGCGCGAAGGCGCGCCGAGAGGAACGGCGCGACAATGCGGTGCCGACGGGCGAACCGAGGCCAGCCTCCGATCCACTGTCGCCGCCGGAAGTCGGACAGGGTCGCCAGGCTCTCGACGACACGGCGCCCTCGGCCTTCAAGCCTACGCGCAAGGAAGCCGAGAAGGGCGCGGCAAAGCCAGGCAAGGGCAAGAAGGGCTGACCGGCCGGCCAGGCGCGTGAACGAATAATCGCGACAAAGCGCCCCGGCAGGGAACGTCGGACGCGCCAAGGGGTTTCTCCTGCCCGGACCAACCGAGCAGGAGATGCGACCGTGACCGACCACGAGAATGAAGAGCAGCTTTACGACGTCATCAAGGACCTGGACATCTGCATGATGACCACGGTCGAGGCGGACGGGCGGCTACTCACCCGGCCGATGGCCAACCAGGAAGCCGAAGAGAACGGCGACATCTGGTTCTTCACGCACCATGACGGATCGGTGGTCAAGAACCCGCAGGTCAGCCTCGGCTACTCCAACGCCAGCGGCCGCCATGCCGCGCTGTCGGGAACCGGCGCGGAGGTGCGTGACCGCGCGCTGATCGAGGAGAAGTGGACTGACGACCTCGAGGCATGGTTCCCGGAAGGCAAGGACGACCCGAACCTGACCCTGGTCAAGGTGACGCCCGACCGCGGCGAGTTCTGGGATGGCGGGTCGTCGACCATCGTGTCGGCAATCGGCTACCTGCGGACCAAGGTTTCCGGCGCCAATGCCGACGACATGATCGACCACGCCAAGGTCAGCCTCTAGGCCCGAACGGCCAAGCGATCTGGATTTCGAGGGGAGGCGGCCGCCGGGCCGTCTCCCTTTTCGCATGTGGACGTCAGGTCAGGCAGATCCGCCGGCCCTGCATTGGCGCATCTGCGCCGCATAGTCTCGCGCCATCTCGTCGGTAGAGCGGGCATATTTGCGGATTGGCGCGTTGCTTTGCCAGTCGCCGCGCTTGTAGCCACCCCAGCCGAGATAATAGGCGAGGTAGAGATTGTAGGTGTCGTTCCTGGCGATGCCGAGCGTGTCGGATGACTTGGAGTGGTACCAGCCGACGAAATCGACGGCATCGGCGAAAGAGGTTCGCCGCGCGCCTGTATTGCCGGTCTCGCGCTGGTACTGCGCCCAGGTGCCGTCGAGCGCCTGCGAGTAGCCATAGGCGGTGGAGGGGCGCTTCCACGGGATGAAGCCGAAGAGCTTGGTGCGCGGCGGCTTGGCATCGGCCTGGAATCCGGATTCCTTGCGCAGCGTCGCCATCAGCACGGGAACCGGCACGCCATACTTGCGCTCGGCGCGCTGGGCGCCCGACTGCCAGTCGTTGAACCAGCCGTCGCGCTGGTCGAAGACGGCGCAGATATTGTTGATGTTCTCGGGCTGGGTCGCGCAGGCGGACAGGGCCAGCAGCAAGCCAACCGATAGAACTCGACTAAAACGCGACGCAACCATGGTTCATAGATAGCCAGAAAAGTTAAATGTATTCTTTCATGGCCTGTTAACCGTTGCGTTGACGTTAAGTCAACCTGCGGACGGCGGACCAAGACTCGGATGGTTACCGCCCGACCGGGTCAGAATTGTGGTTTTCGTGCCTTCAGGAAACCGTGTCTTCCTGCTTCTTGCGCTCGCAGTCATGGCCCGAGCCGCTCTGCGGCGGCGGGCAGTTTTCGCCCGAGCATTCCTGGGCACCGGCAGGCGAAGGCCCGCCGACAGGCAGAGCCGTGGCCAACCCGGCGAGAAGGAAAAGTGACATCAGCAGTCGCATGGCCGTCTCCTCTGGTCGCTCCACAGCCTATCGCAACGGCACGGACAGTAAAGCGCGTAAGCGCGCCAGCACCGACATGGAAGGCAGGCGACCTCGCATGTCGTTATTTCTACAGTGGAATTCCGAAAAAGACGCTGGGGCAACAATCTCGCCGGAAACCGCCGCTTTTGTGACAGTCGGGTGGGACCCGAGACGTATTGATGGGTCAATAGACGGTCGCGACGCCTTCAGCCCGGCCGTCGAGGGAGCTAGTCACAATGACCGATGCCGCACGCGCATTCATTTGCGATTTTCGTCCGGGGGACGCGCCGGCCGAGGCCGTACACCAGGCAAAGCGCTGCCTGCTCGACCTGATCGGCGTCGCCGCGGCAGGCTCGCAGTTGCAGTCGAGCCGGATCATCCGGTCTGTCGCCTCGAGCCAGTTCGGCGGGACCGGCGGCTATTTCCTGTTCGATGGACGCAGTGCCAGCGCGACGGGGGCGGCACTCGCCAACGCCACCACCATCGATGGCTTCGACGCGCATGACGGCCACCCGCTGATCAAGGGCCATGCCGGCTGCGGCACGCTGGCCGGCCTGCTCGCCTTCGCCGGCGACGGTTCGTCACTGAGCGGCGCCGAGGCGCTTGGCCATCTGGTCGTCGGCTACGAGGTGGCCATCCGCGGCGGGCTGGCGCTGCACGCCACGGCCGCAGACTACCATACGTCGGGCGCCTGGGTGTCGCTCGGCGTCGCCGCCGTCGGCGCGCGCATCATGGGGCTCGACTGGGCGATGACGCGCGAGGCGCTGGGGATTGCCGAGTATAACGGCCCGCGCAGCCAGATGATGCGCTGCATCGATTATCCGACGATGATCAAGGATGGCTCCGGCTGGGGCGCCATGACGGGGGCCGCGGCCGTCCACCTGGCGCGCGAGGGTTTTACCGGCGCGCCGGCGATCACCATGGAAGGGGCGGATGTCGCGGAGTTCTGGAGCGACATCGGCAGCCGCTGGCGCATCGGCGAACAGTATCTCAAGGCCTATCCGGTGTGCCGCTGGGCGCAGCCGGCGATCGAGGCGGCGGTGCAGCTGCAGCGCGAGCACCGGTTCGCGCATGGCGACATCGAGGCGATCACCGTGCGCACCTTCCACGAGGCGTTCAAGCTGGCGACGGCCGAGCCGCGCGACACGGATGCGGCACAATACAGCCTGCCGTTTCCGGTGGCCGCACTGCTGGTGCGCGGCAAGGTTGGACCTGCCGAGATCGACGCCGCGGCGCTGGCCGACGCTGACATCCTGCGGCTGTCGCGCATGGTCGAGCCGGTCGACGAGCCCCGCTTCTCGGCGTTGTTTCCCGCCGAGCGCTGGGCCGAGGTGGAAATCAGGCTGGCCGACGGACGCCTGCTGCGCTCGAACCCGGCAGTGGCGCGCGGCAGTGCGGAAAATCCGCTGTCGGACGCCGAGGTGAGCGAGAAGTTCCACGGGCTGATGCTGGCCGGCGGTGTCGCGGATCGCGCGGCGCAGATCGAGGACATGGTGCTGGGCCTCGACCGTGCGGCGAACTTCGCGCCGCTGGTCGCGGCATTGCGGCAGGCGCCGGTGGCCGCCGAACTGGCGGGAGCGGCGGAATGAGCGAACCACGCCGCAAACGCGGCGCCGATCGGACGAGCAATCGCGGGCCGGCACCGATCCCGCAGCTGCCGCTGAGGCGCGTGCGCAATCCCTATCCGCCGATGCAGCTGCTGTCGGCCGATCAGGTCGAGGCGATCCATGAGGCGTCGCTGCACATTCTGGAGAATTTCGGCATCGAGGTGATGAGCGGCCATGCGCTGTCACTGTTCGAAAAGGCAGGCGCCAAGGTCGATCATGCGACGCAGACGGTGTGGCTCGACCGCGGGCTGGTCGCCGAGGCGCTGAAGACGACGCCGTCGCACTACCGGCTGACGCCGCGCAATTCTGGGCGGACGGTCCATCTCGGCGGCGACACGCTGAACTTCACGCTGGTCGCCGGGCCGCCCAACGTACACGACATGGAGCGCGGCCGCCGGCCCGGCAACATGGACGACTACCGCGACCTGGTGCGGCTGGCGCAGCATTTCAACTGCATCCACATGCTGGGCAACCAGGTCTGCGCGCCTGTCGAGCTGCCGGCCAACCAGCGCCATCTCGACACCTACCGCGCCAACCTGACGCTGACCGACAAGAGTTTTCATGTCTCGGCGATCGGCCGAGGCAGGGCGCTCGACGGCGTCGCGATGATGGCGATTGCGCGCGGAATGACGCTCGACGAGATGCGGGACGACCCGGGAGTGACGACCATCATCTCGGTCAATTCGCCGCGCCGCTTCGACGATTCCATGTCGGAGGGGCTGATTGCCATGGCCGAGCACGGCCAGTCGGTGGCGGTGACGCCGTTCACGCTGATGGGGGCGATGAGCCCGGTGACGCTGGCCGGCGCTCTGGCGCAGCAGAATGCCGAGGCGCTGTTCGGCGTGACGCTGACGCAGCTGGTGCGGCCGGGCGCGCCGGTGATGTATGGCGCCTTCACCTCGAATGTCGACATGCGCTCGGGCGCGCCGGCCTTCGGCACGCCGGAGAACACCAAGGCCAACATCGCCTCGGGGCAGCTGGCGCGACGCTACGGGCTGCCCTACCGCACGACGCCGGGCTCGGCCTCCAACGCGGCGGACGCGCAGGGCGCCTACGAGACGATGATGGCGCTGTGGGGTGCGGTCCTCGGGCACGGCAACCTGATCTACCACGCCGCCGGCTGGCAGGAGGGCGGGCTGACCGCGTCGTTCGAAAAATTCATCATCGACATCGAGGCGATCCAGCACATGATGGAGTTTCTGACGCCGATCGAGGTGAACGAGGGGGAGCTGGCGCTCGATGCGCTCGGCCGCGTGCCGACCGGCGGCCACTTCTTCGGCGAGCCGCACACGCTGGAGCGCTATTCGACCGCTTTCTACCAGCCGATGCTGTCCAACTGGCAGAATTACGAAGCCTGGCAGGAAGCGGGCGGGCTGGACGCCACCGCGCGGGCGACGCGGCTGTGGAAGAAGGCGCTGGAGGATTATGTCGAGCCGGCGATGGATCCGGCCGTGCGCGAGGAGCTCGACGCCTATGTGGCGAAGCGCAAAGAGGCGATCGGGCAGGGCGAGCCGTGAGGTGTGACACTCCGGCCAGCACCCCCCTCTGTCCTGCCGGACATCTCCCCCTCAAGGGGGGGAGATTGGCAGTTCAGGCGCAGCGCTTCGTCCTGCGACGTTGGAGATTGGCGAAACCGTGGCCCCAGGCTGGTCTCCCCCTTGAGGGGGAGATGGCCGGCAGGCCAGAGGGGGGGAGTGAAGAAACGCACACTTTGCAGTTTTGATTCAACTCCCTCCCAATCCGATTCCCCAAACGCTTTCAACGCACTGAAACAACGGACAAAATCATGAAATCGCATGCGCAGGTTGTGGTCATTGGCGGCGGGGTCGTTGGCTGTTCGGTGCTGTTCCACCTGGCGCGGGCCGGATGGACCGATGTAGTGCTTTTGGAGCGCGACGAGCTGACATCGGGCTCGACCTGGCATGCGGCGGGCGGCATGCACACGATCAACGGCGATCCGAACGTCGCCAAGCTGCAGAAATACACGATCTCGCTCTACAAGGAGATCGAGGAACTGTCGGGACAGGCGACCGGCGTGCACATCACCGGCGGCGTGCTGCTCGCCGCCACCGAGGCACGCATGGACTGGCTGCGCGGCGTCGTCGCCAAGGGCCGTTATCTCGGCCTCGACCTCGAGGAGATCTCGGCCAAGGAAGCGCATGAGCTGATGCCGCTTCTCGACCCGAAGGAATTCGTCGGCGCGGTGCGCAATTCCGAGGACGGGCATCTCGACCCGTCGGGTGTGACGCATGCCTATGCCAAGGCGGCGCGCAAGCTGGGGGCTGCGGTCGAGCGCTTCACCAAGGTGGAGGACATCGTAAGGCTGCCGGACGGCACATGGCGCGTCATCACCAACAAGGGCGAAGTGGTGGCCGAGCATGTCGTCAACGCCGGCGGGCTGTGGGCGCGCGAGGTCGGCCGCATGGTCGGGCTCGAACTACCCGTGCTCGCCATGGAGCACATGTACCTGATCACCGAGGACATGCCGGAAGTGGCCGAGATCAACGCCAAGACCGGCAAGGAGGTGATCCACGCTGTGGATTTCGACGGCGAGCTCTACCTGCGCCAGGAGCGCGGCGGCATGCTGATGGGCACTTACGAGAAGGCCAACAAGCCGTGGTCGGAGTACACGACGCCGTGGAATTTCGGGCACGAGCTCCTGGAGCCCGACATCGACCGCATCGCGCCGTCGCTGGAGGTGGGGTTCCGGCATTTCCCGGCCTTCCAGAACACGGGCATCAAGCAGATCATCAACGGGCCCTTCACCTTTGCGCCGGACGGCAACCCGCTGGTCGGACCGGTGCGCGGCCTGCCGGGCTTCTGGTGCGCCTGCGGCGTGATGGCCGGCTTCAGCCAGGGCGGCGGCGTCGGGCTGGCGCTCGCCAACTGGATGATCCATGGCGACCCGGGCGCCGACATCTGGGCGATGGACGTGGCGCGTTACGGCGACTGGGCGTCGATGGCCTACACCAACGCCAAGGTGCGCGAGAACTATTCCAGGCGCTTCTCGATCCGTTTCCCGAACGAGGAACTGCCGGCCGGGCGGCCACTGAAGACGACGCCGGTCTATGACCTGCTGTCGGCCAGGGGCGCGCAATGGGGCGCGGCCTTCGGGCTGGAAGTGCCGCTCTGGTATGCGCCGGACGGGGTGAAGGACGAATTTTCGTGGCGGCGTTCGAACGATTTTGCGCATGTCGCGAAGGAGGTGAAGACGGTGCGCGAGGGCGTCGGGCTGGCGGAGATTTCGAGTTTCGCCAAGTACCGGGTGGTCGGTGCAGGGGCGGAGAGCTGGCTCGACCGCATGCTCGCCTGCAAGCTGCCGAAGCCCGGGCGCATGGCGCTGGCGCCGATGCTGAAGGAAGACGGCAAGCTGATCGGCGACTTTTCGGTCGCGAATCTGGGCGGTGCACGGCAGGAGTGGTTCATCGCCGGCTCGGGCATCGCGGAAGTGTTCCACATGCGATGGTTCGAGCATCATCTGCCGGATGATGGGTCGGTGGCGGTCGAGGCGCTGGGCTTGAAGCGGCTTGGCCTGACGATTGCCGGGCCGGATGCGCGCAAGGTGCTGGAGAAGGTGACGCGCAGCGACGTCTCCAACGAAGCGTTCCCGTTCATGGCGATAAGGCCGATGGATATCGGCATGGCGCCGTGCCTCGTCGGTCGCGTCAGCTATACGGGCGATCTCGGCTACGAGATCTGGATGGCGCCGGAATACCAGCGCGCGGTGTTCAACACGCTGATGGAAGCGGGTGAGGCGTTCGGCATCGGGCTGTTCGGCTCAAGGGCGCTGAATTCGCTCAGGCTGGAGAAGAATTACGGCTCTTGGGCGCGGGAATACCGGCCGATCTACGGGCCGCTGGAAGCCGGGCTGGAGCGCTTCGTCGCCTATGGCAAGCAGGCCGACTTCATCGGCAAGGCGGCGGCCAACGATGAGCGCAGGGATGGCGGCAAGCTCAGGCTGCGCGCCTTCGTGGTCGACACGGAGGACGCCGACATGATCGGCGACGAGGCGATCTGGTTCGACGGCGCGGTGCGCGGCTGGGTGACCTCGGGCGGCTACGCGCACAATGCCGGGGCGTCAGTCGCCATGGGCTATGTGCCGAAGGAGATCGCCGACGAGCCGGACGGCTTCGAGATCGAACTGCTGGGCAAGAGGTATCCGGCAAGGCTGCAGGCGTCGCCGCTGTTCGACGCCAATTTCGAGCGTATGCGCGGGTAGGACGGGCTATTGCGGGCATGAAGCAACGCATTTTTCTGCCGCCACATAAGACCGCGGCGCTGTTCATCGACATGCAGGAGGAGCACCGGCAGGACCAGCGGCTGCTGGCCGTCGGCTTCGACCGGGTGGTCGGGAACGTGCGACGGCTGCAGGCAGCGGCGCGCGAGAACGGTGTTGCGCTCTATCATTTCGCCTATGTCGTCGATGTCGGCTCGGCGGTGACGCGGCCGTTTCACCCGGTCTTGGCGGACGGGCGCTCGGCCTTCAGCGACAAGGACGATCCGCTGACGGCCATCTGCGCCGAGGTGGCGCCCCTGGCCGACGAGCGGCTGATCATCAAGAGCGAGGCGAGCGCCTTCGGGACGGGACTCGGCGACGAGCTGCGGGCCGACGGAATCGAGTGGCTGGTGGTCGCCGGCGTGTGGACGGAAGCCTGCGTCGACGCCACCGTGAAGGGTGCGCTGGCGCAGGGTTTTCGCGTGCTGCTCGTCAAGGACGCCTGCGGCAGCGGCTCGGTGGCGATGCACCAGACGGGCATCCTCAACCTGGCGAACCGGCTCTATGGCGGCGCGGTGGGGGACACCGATGCCGCGTGCCGGTTGCTGGCCGGAGAGACGGTGGAGGCATGGCGGCCGCAAGGCCCGGTGCCGATCCGCTACGATTTCGACACCGCCGGGGCGTTCTACGACGTGCTATGAGCGGGCGGAAGATGCCGCGCCGAAGGGCTCAGTAAGGCGTGCCGTCCTTGCGCGAGAAGCGCCACTGGCCGTCGGGGCCGAGTTCGGCCTTGATGTCGTCATTGGGGTAGGAGCCCTCGTCGCCGGCGGTGCGGTCGCCGACCTCCAGATAGACGACGTCGGCATCGGAGCGGTTGACCAGCTGGTGGGCGATGCCGCCGGCCGGAAAGCCGGCGCACATGCCGGGCGCGAGGGCGAATTCGCCGTCATCGGTGACCAGCGTCGGCGTTCCGTCGAGGATGTAGATGAATTCGTCCTGCCGGCTGTGCCTGTGCAGCAGCGAGGATTCGCCGCCGGGCGCGATGCGCGTCAGGTTGACGCCGAAATTCTTGAGGCCGAAGACGTCGCCGAGCTGGCGCTTCTCGCGCCGCGCCATGCGGCTGAAGAAAGGCTCGGGATAGACCGACGGTTTGGTGCGCGGCGCCACGTCGGCGGCACGCAAGGCGACCGGTTGCGGTTTTGCGGCATCGCTCATCGTCATTCTCCGTTCGGCGCTATCAGGGACGGGCGAATTCTAGCGGGATGGAGGACGGCGTCGAGAGGCAAGCTATGGTCCAGCCGGGGCTCATGAAGCCTGCGCTTCCTCCACTTCCGAATGCAGCCAGTCGATTACCGCCTGCCTGGCGGGGGATGGCCTTGCCGCGGACGGATAGACGATATGGAAACCGCCGGGCGTTTCAGCCTTCCAGACAGTCGCGAGTTTTGCCTGGGCTAGATCGTCGCGCAGCAGCAAGCGGGGAGCAAGGGCAATGCCCTGGCCATTGGCCGCAGCCTCCATCGCGTGCGCCGTCTGGTTGAACTGGGTCATCCGGCCCGGTGCGCTCAGCCCCGCCGCCTGGAACAGCGCGCTCCAATGGCCGTGCGCGTCTTCGATCAGCCTGTGCCCCGCAAAGTCCGAGATCTGGCCGACACGGCCAAGCCGGGCTGCCAGGGCAGGGCTGCAGACGGCGCAGAGATCGAGCGGCGCCAATGGCTCACTGCGCAGCCCTTCGCCGAAGGGTGGGCGTCCCTGGCGAACGGCGAGGTCGACGCCGTCGGTGCGGAAATCGGCCAGGCCCTCGCTGGCCACCGTCCTGATGTCGATGTCCGGATGGCGCGCGGCGAAGCCGCCGAGGCGCGGCACCAGCCATTTCGTGGCGAAGGACGGCGTGACACTGACCGTGATGCGGCTGCCGTCCGGCCGCAGCTTCTGCGTCGCGTCGCCGATGATCGCCAGGGCCCGGCCGATCGATGCGTGGTAGCTGCGCCCGGTCGCGGTGAGGGCAAGCCCGCGTGGCTTGCGATCGAACAGCCTTACGCCAAGGTCGGCTTCGAGCCCGCGCACCTGCTGTGCGACCGCGCCCTGGGTGAGGTGCAGCTCCTCCGCCGCGAGCCGGAAGTTCAGATGCCGGGCCGCCGCCTCGAACATGCGCAGGGCGTTGAGGTTGGGTAGGCGCACGATATCATTTTTCTCCAGGCAGTAGAATTTCTACAGCCTTGCGCGACGAGACATGATTGGTCAAGCAGTGCTGGCTGGGCCAATGTGCGGCACATTCTGAAACCAAGGAGACGACAATGGTTGCGACGAAGGTGGCCCTCATCACGGCAGGCGGCAGCGGACTGGGTGCGGCGGCAGCGCGACGGCTGGCCGCGGACGGCTATCAGGTCGCCATCCTGTCATCCTCCGGCAAGGGCGAGGCGCTGGCCAAGGAACTCGGCGGGCTCGGCGTGACCGGTTCGAACCTCGAGGTCGCGGACCTGAAGAAGCTCGTCGACCTGGCGATGGAGCGCTGGGGCCGCGTCGACGTGCTGGTCAACTCGGCCGGGCACGGGCCGAAGGGGGCAGTGCTGGAGATCAGCGACGAGGACTGGCACCTCGGCATGGACTATTACCTTCTCAACGTGATCCGGTCGACGCGGCTGGTGACGCCGATCATGGCGAAGCAGGGTGGCGGGACGATCGTCAACGTATCGACCTTCGCGGCCTTCGAGCCGGATCCGCTGTTTCCGACCTCGGGCGTGTTCCGTGCCGGGCTGGCGGCTTTCGCCAAGCTGTTTGCCGACAAGTATGCGGCCGACAATGTGCGCATGAACAACATCCTGCCGGGCTTCATCGACAGCCTGCCGGAGAAGGAAGACCGGCGGGCCCGCATCCCGATGGGCCGCTACGGCAAGGAGAAGGAATTTTCGGCACTGGTCTCCTACATAGCGTCGGACGACGCGGCCTACATGACCGGCCAGAACCTGCGCCTCGATGGCGGGCTGACCCGCTCGGTCTGAGTACTGCGGGTCGGAGAGCCGCTCTCTGGCCCGCCGAACTTTCAAGCCGACGATCGCCACCCATCGGCGTCGTCGGCGACGGAAACGGCGCGTCGCCCGGGTTTAAACATGACTGAAATTGTCATCTATTTAGGCAGCCAAAACAGGGGCTTGCCGCAAAATTTGACCGATTGATAAAAAAAGAAAACGTGCTAGCCTTTCCCCAAAACAACAATGGGGATCCCGCATGCCTGAAGGCCGTTTCAAGGAGGGGATAGCCGGCGAGCGGCTGGAAGCTTCCCAGTATTCCGAGAATTTTTCCGACCTGCATCCGCCGCTCGACCATCACGAGGCGCTGGTCGAAAGCGATCGCTGCTACTTCTGCTACGACGCGCCCTGCATGCAGGCCTGCCCGACCTCCATCGACATTCCGCGGTTCATCCGCCAGATCTCGACCGGCAACCCGATCGGTTCGGCCAAGACGATCTTCGACCAGAATATTCTCGGCGGCATGTGCGCCCGCGTGTGCCCGACCGAGACGCTGTGCGAGGAAGTCTGCGTGCGCGAGGTGGCCGAGGGCAAGCCGGTGCAGATCGGCCGCCTGCAGCGCTACGCCACCGACATCGCGATGGCGCGGGACAAGCAGTTTTATGAGCGCGCCGCCCCGAGCGGCAAGAAAATCGCCGTGGTTGGCGCTGGGCCGGCCGGCCTTGCGGCTGCGCACCGTCTGGCGCGCTACGGTCATGCGGTGACCATTCTGGAAGCCAGGCCGAAGGCCGGCGGGCTGAACGAGTACGGCATCGCGGCCTACAAGAGCACCGACGATTTCGCGCAGGCAGAGGTCGACTATGTGACCGCCATCGGCGGCATCGTCATCGATTACGGCCGGGCGCTCGGCGACAATGTGCATCTCGCCGACCTGACGGCTGCCTATGATGCGGTGTTTCTTGGCATGGGCCTCGGCGGCGTCAATGCGCTGAGGGCCGAGGGCGAGGATGCGGAAGGCGTCGAGGCGGCGGTCGAGTTTATTTCGGTGCTGCGTCAGGCCGACGACCTGTCGGCTCTGCCGGTCGGACGCCGCGTGGTGGTAATCGGCGGCGGCATGACGGCCATTGATGCCGCCGTGCAGTCGAAACTGCTTGGCGCCGAAGAGGTGACGATCTGCTACCGGCGCGGCAAGGAGCACATGAACGCCTCGGAGTTCGAGCAGGATCTCGCGGCGTCGAAGGGAGTGACGATCCGCCATTGGATGCAGCCGAAGCGCGTCGTCGTCGATGCGGGCGGAAAGGCCGCGGGAATCGAACTCGAATACACCGCGCTGCAGGATGGCAAGCTGGTCGGGCTCGGCCAGACCGTGACCTTCCCTGCCGACCAGGTGTTCAAGGCGATCGGCCAGACTTTCGTCGGCGACGCGCTGAACGGCAGCGGTCCGGCCATCGAACTGGAGGGCGGTCGCATCAGGGTGGACGAGGAGGGTCGCACGTCGCTCGGCAAGGTCTGGGCCGGCGGCGACTGCATCTTCGGCGGCGACGACCTGACCGTTTCGGCGGTCGCGCAGGGCAGGGATGCCGCCGAGAGCATCCACCGGGCACTCACCGCCAACGGGAGGGCATGAGCATGGCAGACATCCGCAACAATTTCGTCGGCATCAAGAGCCCCAACCCCTTTTGGCTGGCCTCTGCACCGCCGACCGACAAGGCCTACAATGTCGTTCGCGCCTTCAAGGCAGGCTGGGGCGGCGTGGTGTGGAAGACGCTCGGCGAGGAAGGCCCGCCCGTCGTCAACGTCAACGGGCCGCGCTACGGCGCGATCTGGGGCGCGGACCGCCGGCTGCTCGGGCTCAACAACATCGAGCTGATCACCGACCGCGACCTGCAGACCAACCTGCGCGAGATCAAGCAGGTGAAGATGGACTGGCCCGACCGGGCGATGGTGGTGTCGCTGATGGTGCCCTGCGAGGAGCAGGCCTGGAAGGCGATCCTGCCGCTGGTCGAGGAGACGGGCGCCGACGGTATCGAGCTGAACTTCGGCTGCCCGCACGGCATGAGCGAGCGCGGAATGGGGGCGGCTGTCGGCCAGGTGCCGGAATACATCGAGATGGTGGTGCGCTGGTGCAAGCAGAACACCCGCATGCCGGTGATCACCAAGCTGACGCCGAACATCACCGACATCCGAAAGCCGGCACGCGCCGCGCTTGCCGGGGGCACAGACGCGGTGTCGCTGATCAACACGATCAATTCGATCACCGCGGTCAACCTCGACAGCTTCGCGCCGGAGCCGACGATCGACGGCAAGGGCACGCATGGCGGCTATTGCGGCCCGGCAGTGAAGCCTATCGCCATGAACATGGTGGCCGAGATCGCGCGCGATCCGGAAACCGCCGGCCTGCCGATTTCTGCGATCGGCGGCATCACGACATGGCGCGACGCGGCCGAGTTCATGGCGCTCGGCGCCGGCAACGCGCAGGTCTGCACGGCGGCGATGACCTATGGCTTCAAGATCGTCGAGGAGATGATCGCGGGGCTTTCGGACTGGATGGACGAGAAGGGACACCGCTCGCTCGACGACATCATCGGCCGCGCCACGCCCAACGTCACCGACTGGCAGTATCTCAACCTCAACTATGTCGCCAAGGCGCGTATCGACCAGGATGCCTGCATCAAGTGCGGCCGCTGCCATATCGCCTGCGAGGACACCTCGCACCAGGCGATCACCAACAGGGTCGACGGGGTTAGGCATTTCGAGGTGATCGAGGCCGAGTGCGTCGGCTGCAACCTCTGCGTCAATGTCTGCCCGGTGGAGAACTGCATCACCATGGAGCCGCTGGCGGCCGGCGTGATGGACGAGCGCACCGGAAAACCGGTGTCGCCGGTCTATGCCAACTGGACCGAGCATCCGAACAATCCCGCGGCGAAGGTCGCCGCGGAGTAGGTTCCTCCCGAAGCGGGCGGCGGCGTTCGCGTAGCGTATTGAACGCCCCGCCCGCTGGAGGGCTCAGAGGTCCTTTTCGTCGAAGATCAGCATGTCGGCGCCGCCGTCGGCGAAACTCGCGATGTCTGCCGCGGCCGCCTGTCCCTCAGCAGAGGCGAAGGCCTTCTGGATGTCCTCCAGACCATCGAACTGCAGCGTGGCGATGAGATGATTGCCGGTCGGGCCGGCGGGAGAGCCGATGCCCCCCGTGCTGACGGAGTATTTCTTCAGGCCGGGAATCTTCTTGGCGATGGGGACATGCGTCGAGAAATAGTAGGCGTCGAAGGCAGCCTTGTCCTTCGGCTCCTTGTAGACAACGAGCAGTTTGGCCACGGCATTTTCCTCCCGGTCGTCTTGCAGTCTCTTCCGCGGCGGGCTGACCGCCTCGAATCCCTGCCGCACTGTGCGCGAGCCGTTGCGTCCGGGCAATCGACCATTCGTTCATTGAGACGCAGGATCATGTTCGAACGGGAGAGGCGCTGCGTGGTGAACGGCGCGCCTGCTCGTTGTCCTGCCAGCAGGACGACATGCGGCAACCGCGACACCGGGCAACTCACGCTAGCGCGTGCGAGTCCTGGGGTGATGTCCGGGAGGGGGTAGGGGGCGTGGCGCGGGGCTTGGTCATTTTGGAAGCCTTGAGACGGACTTCAATGTTTTGGTTCTTGCCTTGCAGACAAAAGAGCGGGTCCAAGCGAAGGTTCTTGAGAAGCCTTCCGTTGCGAAGCCTTTTTGCGAGAGGCGCTGAGTCAGCGCGTAGATGTTGGCCGAGTTGGCACAGCCTGATCCACGGCGATTTCTCGGAGGCTGCCTTCTCGAGACTCTTCGCGACTGCGTCACGGTCCTCGATGCTCCAGGCCGGCTTGGCAGAAGGTGAAGCTTTCTCTACGGGGGCAGGCGGGTCAATCGCTGCACCGTTCGCATTCCCGGCCGGATCCCTTTTAACCAGCTCAAGGAACTCCGTGCAGGCGGCGCGCCAGGCGCTACCGGCTGTCGCTGTGCCCATACCGTAGACAGGGAAACCGGAGCGGTGAAGACGCAGGGCCAGCGGCGCGAAATCGCGATCGCTGGAGACGATGAGGAAGCTGCCGAAACGCCTTTCCGCGAGCAGGTCCATGGCGCGGATCGTCAGGGCGATATCGGCCGAATTCTTGTTTTTGCCGCCCGATCGCTGAAAGCAGGTTTCGAGAGCGTGCTCCGGCGCAATGTCGGCCCATTCCGACAGTCGATTGGCAGCAAAGTCCCCGACCACGCAGCGGGCCAGCGGCTCGCCTAGACGCTTCGCATGTTCCATGATCGACGGCATGTGGCTCGCGGAGACATTCTCGCCGTCGATCAACACTGCCAGGGGGAGCTTGTCCATGCACCGGTCCCTTTTGCGTGCGGACCCTAATGCCAAGGTTTGAATTTCGCGTTTTCGAGACGTGGTGAAATTGAACGAATTCGGGTCCGTCAGCGCGGCAGGTCGGATGTCTGGAAGAAGGCAACAGGCTGCCCGTCGGGGTCGAGAAACTCTGCGCTCCAGCCGCCGGGGGCATGGGACACGGGGGTGACGATTTCGACGCCGGCCGCTGCGAGCGATGCGACGGCGGCGTCGATGCCGCCATGTTCGAGACCGAACACGATGACCGGAGTGTTGCCGACCTTTGGTTCGCCTGGAAACACGATGAGCTCGGTCGAACCGCCGAGCTTGGCGAGCAGCCATTCCAGGCCGTCTTCCTCCGTATTGCGGGTGAACCGGACACCGAGATGGTCGCGGTAAAAGGCTTCCGTGCGGTCGATATCGCCGACTGTGAACATGATGGCGACGGAATTGAAGATCTGGGTCACGGCTTGCTCCTGTTTGACATGCACCCCTTGTTGCCGCCTGAGGGCGAAACGTGAGCAACCGCGAGCAGAATATTCTGGCCGTCGGGGTCGGCGATGGCGATGCGGCGGCCAGACCCGTGTTGGAGCGACCGCCTGAGCGCGCGGCGACGCAGGCCATCGAATACCGTTGCCGGCAGCGAGGTGACAGGTTCGTCTATTCGATAGCTGCTCCTGGCGATGGCCCTCCTCAGCGCGCGGATCCGCTGTCTAAGTGCCGTGTCGGGTACCGCCAGCAGATAGGCTATCTCCTGCCGGTCCATGCCGAGGACGACCAGCCGAGCGAGAATCTGTAGCGACGGAGGCAGGCATGACAGAAAACATTCCGGCAGTCCCGGCAGGACGTTCGGCGAGGACCTGTCGCAGGAGGCGAAATCGCTGTCGCGGCGACGGCGTCGCGCAGCCGTGCGGGCGACAAAACTGGCGCGCAGGCGGATGGCACCGAACGCCCAGGCAAGGAAGCGCTCGTCGTCTAGTTTTCGGTTTTGGGAGATCGCGGCGAGCAACACGTCCTGGACAAGGTCGTCGGCTTCGTCGGAGAGCCGCGCGTAACGCCCAGCATAATTGCGCATACGCCGGAGCGCCGACTCCGACAGTCCAGGCTGCAGGCTCATTCAGGTCGCGCCCTTGGCACCAGCCCGGTCAGGAACAGTTGCTCGAGGTAGCGTGCGGCGTCCTCGAAACGGCCGTCGCCGCCGCGGTCGGGGCCCAGCACGGCGCGGACCTGCACGTCGAAATCGGCATAGTGCTGGGTGGTCGCCCAGATCGAGAAGAGGAGATGGCGCGGGTCGGTGGCGGTGATGCGGCCGGCGCGCATCCAGCCCTTGATGATCTCGGCCTTCTCGTCGACCAGGCTCTTCAGCTCGCCTTCGAGCATCGGCATGATGCGCGGTGCGCCCTGGAGGATCTCGTTGGCGAAGAGCCGGCTCTCGCGCGGATAGTCGCGCGCCATCTCCAGCTTGCGGCGGATGTAGCTGCGGATCTCGGTGACCGGGTCGCCGACATCGTCGATCTCGCGAAGCGGCGCCAGCCAAGTGTCGAGCAGGCGCCGCATCAGCGTCTCGTGAATGTCTTCCTTGCGGCGGAAATAATAGAGCAGGTTGGGCTTCGACATGCCCGCGGCCTCGGCGATCTGGTCGATGGTCGAGCCGCGGAAGCCATGCGTGGAGAAGACGTCGAGCGCTGCCTCGAGGATGAGGTCGCGCTTTTCACGCTGGATGCGGGTGCGGCGTGGGGCAGGGGCGTCCATGGTCATCGCGTTCCGCTGCGAGCGCTCCAGGAGGCCTGGCTGTGGCCCAATAGGCTGGACCAGTTTTTATCGACCTGTGGAGCGGGTTCGCAGGGCTTCATTTCCGCTAGTAATCCCTTGACCGCCTCTCTGGCGGTGCTAACGTTTGTCCATCCGGTCAAAAATTTGCGTAGCATGAAAAGGCCGCAAAGACCAAGCGTTGGCCGTATCGTAACAAGACTGAAGGGGAAGCTTGGTCATGTCCAACCGGCTGAAAGTCACACCGAACGATCTCAGTGCATTCTGGATGCCGTTCACCTCGAACCGGCAGTTCAAGCAGGCGCCGCGCATGCTGGCCGCCGCCAAGGACATGCACTACACGACAACCGACGGTCGACAGGTGCTCGATGGCACCGCGGGCCTGTGGTGCGTCAATGCCGGCCACTGCCGGCCGAAGATCACCGAGGCGATCCAGCAGCAGGCAGCCGAGCTCGATTATGCGCCGGCCTTCCAGATGGGCCACCCCAACGCCTTCGAACTGGCCAACCGGCTGGTCGACCTGGCGCCCGAGGGGCTCGACCACGTCTTCTATACCAATTCCGGTTCCGAATCCGTCGAGACGGCGCTCAAGATCGCGCTCGCCTACCAGCGCGTGAAGGGCGAGGGCTCGCGCACCCGCCTGATCGGCCGCGAGCGCGGCTATCACGGCGTCAATTTCGGTGGCATCTCGGTCGGCGGCATCGTTACCAACCGCAAGATGTTCGGCACGCTCTTGGCCGGCGTCGACCACATGCCGCACACGCACAACCTAGCCAAGAACGCCTTCACGCGCGGCGAGCCGGAGCATGGCGCCGAGCTTGCCGACGAGCTGGAGCGCATCGTCACGCTGCACGACGCCTCGACGATCGCGGCCGTCATCGTCGAGCCGGTAGCCGGCTCGACCGGCGTGCTGATCCCGCCGAAGGGCTATCTGCAGAAGCTGCGCGATATCTGCACCAAGCACGGCATTTTGCTGATCTTCGACGAGGTCATCACCGGCTTCGGCCGCCTCGGCACGCCGTTCGCCTCAGACTATTTCGGCGTCACGCCCGACATCATCACCACCGCCAAGGGCGTCTCCAACGGCGTCATCCCGATGGGCGCGGTGTTCGTGAAAAAGGAAATCCACGACGCCTTCATGACCGGGCCCGAGCACATGATCGAGCTGTTCCACGGCTACACCTATTCGGGCAACCCGATCGCCTGCGCGGCCGCACTCGGCACGCTCGACACCTACAAGGAAGAGGGGCTGCTGACGCGCGGCGCCGAGCTCGCGCCCTACTGGGAGGACGCGCTGCACTCGCTGAAGGGCGAGCCGCATGTCATCGACATCCGCAACATCGGCCTGATCGGCGCAATCGAGCTTCAGCCGATTGCCGGCAGCCCGACCAAGCGCGCCTTCTCGGCCTTCGTGAAGGCGTTCGAGAACGGGGCGCTGATCCGCACCACGGGTGACATCATCGCGCTGTCGCCACCGCTGATCATCTCGAAGGCGCAGATAGACGAGCTGATCGACCAGGTGCGCAAAGTTCTTCGCGCGATCGACTAGGAAAGGGCAGGCATGGCGGCTCCAGGAGAGAATCTCAGAATCAATTCAGAGCGTTTGTGGGATTCGCTCATGGAGATGGCGAAGATCGGCCCCGGCATTGCCGGCGGCAACAATCGCCAGACGCTGACCGACGAGGACGGCGAAGGGCGCAAGCTCTTCGAAACATGGTGCAAGGCGGCCGGGCTCGAGATGGGGCTCGACCAGATGGGCACCATGTTTGCCCGCCGCGAGGGTACGGACCCGGATGCGCTGCCGGTCTATGTCGGCAGCCATCTCGATACGCAGCCGACCGGCGGCAAGTATGACGGCGTGCTCGGCGTGCTCGCCGGACTCGAAATCGTGCGCTCGCTGAACGATCTCGACATCAAGACCAGGCATCCAATCGTCGTCACCAACTGGACAAACGAGGAAGGCACGCGCTTTGCGCCGGCGATGCTGGCGTCGGGCGTGTTTGCCGGCGTGCACGAGCAGGACTGGGCTTACGAGCGCAAGGACAAGGCGGGCAAGAGTTTTGGCGACGAGCTAGCCCGCATCGGCTGGAAGGGCGAGGAGGAAGTCGGCGCGCGCAAGATGCACGCCTTTTTCGAACTGCATATCGAGCAGGGGCCGATCCTCGAGGACGAGGGCATCGATATCGGCGTGGTGACGCACGGCCAGGGCCTGAAATGGCTGCAGGTGACGCTGACCGGCAAGGAGAGCCACACCGGCTCGACGCCGATGCCCAAGCGCCGCAATGCCGGGCTTGGGATGGCGCGGGTGACCGAACTGGTGCACGAGATCGCCATGGACTACCAGCCGGACGCGGTCGGTGCGATCGGCCACATGGAGGTCTACCCCAACTCGCGCAACATCATCGCCGGCCGCACCGTCTTTACCGTCGACATCCGCTCGCCGGAAAAGGAAGTGCTCGACGCCATGGACGGGCGTATCCGCGAAGGCATCGAGACGATCTGCGAGGCACTCGATATTTCCTTCGAGATCGAGCAGGTCGGCCATTTCGACCCGGTGACATTCGATCCGGGCTGCGTGAAGGCCGTGCGCGACGCCGCGGAGCGTCTCGGCTATTCACACCGCAACCTCGTCTCGGGCGCCGGGCACGACGCCTGCTGGATCAACCGCGTCGCGCCGACCGCCATGGTGATGTGCCCCTGCGTCGACGGGCTGAGCCACAACGAGGCCGAGGAGATCTATCCCGAATGGGCCTCGGCCGGCGCCGATGTGCTGTTCCACGCGGTGGTGGAGACGGCGGGGATTGTGGAGTGAGGTGATTCGGCCAGACGGAAAAGTGCAACGCAGCTCAGAAGAAGCGCGGATAGAACAGGGGAATTGCTGAATATGTCGAAAGTCTTCAAGAACGGAACCGTCGTCACCGCCGACCGCACCTGGAAGGCCGACGTGCTGGTCAAGCACGGCAAGATCGTGGCGATCGGCCCCGACCTGCATGGCGACCACGAGTTCGACGCCACGGGCTGCTACATCATGCCGGGCGGCATCGATCCGCACACGCATCTAGAGATGCCGTTCATGGGCACCTATTCGGCCGACGATTTCGAGAGCGGCACGCGCGCGGCACTCTCCGGCGGCACGACGATGGTGGTCGATTTCTGCCTGCCGGCGCCCGGCCAGTCGCTGCTCGAGGCGCTGCAGATGTGGGACAACAAGACCTCAAAGGCGGCCTGCGACTTCTCCTTCCACATGGCCATCACCTGGTGGGGCGAGCAGGTGTTCAACGAGATGGCGACGGTGGTCGACAAGGGCATCACCTCGTTCAAGCACTTCATGGCCTACAAGGGCGCGCTGATGGTCGACGACGACGAGATGTATTCGTCGTTCCAGCGCTGTGCCGCACTCGGCGCGCTGCCGCTGGTGCATGCCGAGAACGGCGACGTCGTTGCGCAGCTGCAGCAGAAGCTGATGGCGGCCGGCAATGACGGGCCCGAGGCGCATGCCTATTCGCGGCCGCCGGAAGTCGAGGGCGAGGCGACCAACCGGGCGATCATGATCGCCGACATGGCCGGCACGCCGCTCTACGTGGTGCACACCTCCTGCGAGCAGGCGCACGAGGCGATCCGCCGGGCGCGGCAGAAGGGCATGCGCGTCTATGGCGAACCGCTGATCCAGCACCTTGTGCTCGACGAGAGCGAATACGCCAATCCCGACTGGGACCATGCGGCGCGCCGCGTGATGAGCCCGCCCTTCCGCAACAAGCTGCATCAGGATTCGCTTTGGGCCGGCCTGCAGGCGGGTTCGCTGCAGGTGGTGGCAACCGACCATTGCGCCTTCACCACCAAGCAGAAGCGTACCGGCGTCGGGGATTTCACCAAGATTCCGAACGGCACGGGCGGTCTCGAGGACCGCATGCCGGTGCTATGGACCAAGGGCGTCAACACCGGCCGGCTTACCATGAACGAATTCGTCGCCGTGACCTCCACCAACATCGCCAAGATCCTCAACATGTATCCGAAGAAAGGCGCCATAGTCGAAGGCGCGGATGCCGACCTGGTGGTCTGGGATCCCAAGCGCAAGAAGACGATCTCGGCCAAGAGCCAGCAATCGGTGATCGACTACAACGTGTTCGAGGGCATCGAGGTGACCGGCCTGCCGCGCTTCGTGCTGTCGCGCGGCGAACTGGTGATCCAGGAGGGCGACGTGCATACCAAGCCGGGGCACGGCGAGTTCGTGGCGCGCGAGCCGCATGGCGCGGTCAACCGCGCGCTGTCGACCTGGAAGGAAGTGGTTGCGCCGCGCAAGGTCGAGCGCAGCGGCATCCCGGCGGGCGTCTGACCAGCGCATGACACTATCCGGGGAGACCGAAACGCAAGCAATCAGCCAGCCGGCCGGCCCGGCCGTCGTCGAGGCGACAAAGCTCGGCCTGACCTTCGAGACCGGCGACGGGCCGGTGCGGGCACTGTCGGACGTCGACCTGTCGATCGGCAAGGGCGAGTTCGTCTCCTTCATCGGACCATCGGGCTGCGGCAAGACGACGTTCCTGCGTGTCATCGCCGATCTCGAGCAGCCGAGCGAGGGCACGATCACGGTCAACGGCATGAGCCCGCGCGAGGCGCGCGAGGCGCGCGCCTACGGCTACGTGTTCCAGGCGGCGGCGCTGTTTCCGTGGCGCACGATCGACCGCAACGTCGCGCTGCCGCTAGAGATCATGGGCGTGTCCAAGGTCGAGCAGGCCGAGCGCATCAAGCGCACCATGGACCTCGTCAACCTGACCGGCTTCGGCAACAAGTATCCGTGGCAGCTGTCGGGCGGCATGCAGCAGCGCGCCTCGATCGCCCGGGCGCTGGCCTTCGACGCCGACCTGCTCTTGATGGACGAGCCGTTCGGCGCGCTCGACGAGATCGTGCGCGACCATCTCAACGAGCAGCTGCTGGAACTGTGGGCGCGTACGACGAAGACGATCTGCTTCGTCACCCATTCGATCCCCGAGGCGGTGTACCTGTCGACGCGCATCGTGGTGATGTCGCCCAGGCCCGGCCGGGTGACCGACGTGATCGAGTCGACGCTGCCGAAGGAGCGCCCGCTCGACATTCGCGAGACGCCGGAATTCCTGGCGATTGCGGCGCGCGTGCGCGACGGGCTGCGGGCCGGGCACAGCTATGATGATTGAGGGGCAGACAGTTGCCGGGCGGGCAGCGGGAGCCCACTGATGGAGAGGGCGCGCGACAAGTTTCTGCCGGTGACGATCATTCTCGCGGCGCTGGTGGTTGTCTGGTATGTCGGCGCGGTGATGCTGAATGCGCCGTTCCAGCGCGATCTGGACCGGCGCGGAGACGTCACGCGAAGCACCATGGAGTTCGTCGGGGCGACCCTGTCGCAGCCCAAGCCGACGCTGCCGGCGCCGCACCAGGTGGCGCGGAATTTCTTCGAGAACACGTTCCTGCGGAAAGTCTCCAGCAATCGCAGCCTCGTCTACCACGCCTGGATCACGCTCTCCTCGACGCTGCTGGGCTTCGCCTTCGGCACGGCGCTCGGCATCGCGATTGCCGTCGGCATCGTGCATTTCATCTCGCTCGACCGCAGCCTGATGCCGTGGATCATCGCTTCGCAGACAATCCCCATCCTCGCCATCGCGCCGATGGTGATCGTCGTCTTCGCGGCCATCGGCGTAACCGGCATCATCCCCAAGGCGCTGATCTCGACCTACCTGTCCTTCTTCCCGGTGGTGGTGGGCATGGTGAAGGGGCTGCGCTCGCCGGAACTGACGCATCTCGACCTGATGCATACCTATAACGCCAGCTCGGCGCAGACCTTCTGGAAGCTCAGAGTGCCGGCCTCGGTGCCGTTCCTGTTTGCCTCGATGAAGGTCGGCGTGGCGGCGAGCCTGGTGGGCGCCATCGTCGCCGAACTGCCGACGGGCGCGGTCGCCGGAATCGGCGCGAAACTGCTGTCGGGCTCCTACTACAGCCAGTCGATCGACATGTGGGCGGCGCTGGTTGCCGGCTCGGTGGTGGCGGTGATCCTCGTCACGCTGGTCGGACTGGCCGGCCGGATCACCGAGAAGATGATGGGAGCGCGGCCGGCATGAGCGCGCAACCGAACTCGACGATACCGGCCTGGCGAAGCCTCGCAGCGGTGGTGGTGGCGGTGGTCATTGCCGCCTTCGTGCTGCACGCGCTCGACGACCCGGCTTTCGTGGCCGGCCGCAAGGGAGCCGGGCTGACGCTGGCGGTCGCCGTATGGTTCCTGGCGTGGTGGGGCAATGCCAGCCTGTCCTATTATCATCCGAAAAGCCTGACACTCGCCCGGCTGCGCGACGGTTTCGTGGCGCTGTCCTTCGGACTGGTTCTGCTGTTCTTCTGGGAAGTTCTGGTGCGCCTCTTCGAGGTGCCGTTCATTCTCCTGCCGCCGCCCTCGGCAATCGGCGTGCGCATCGCCAACTCGATCCCGATCCTTGCGGCGGACGTCTACCAGACGATCTTCAAGGCGGTCATCGCCGGTTACGCGATGGGCTGCTTGTCGGGCTTCGCGGTGGCGATCCTCGCCGACCGCTTCCTGTTCCTGCGCCGCGGCCTGCTGCCGATCGGCAACATGGTGTCGGCGTTGCCGATCATTGGCGTGGCGCCGATCATGGTGATGTGGTTCGGCTTCGACTGGCAGTCGAAGGCGGCGGTGGTGACCATCATGACCTTCTTCCCGATGCTGGTGAACACGGTGGCGGGCCTGGCTGCGACGGGACAGATGGAACGCGACCTGATGCGCACCTACGCCTCGGGCTACTGGCAGTCGCTGTTCAAGCTCAGGCTGCCGGAGGCCGCGCCCTTCATCTTCAACGCGCTGAAGATCAATTCGACGCTGGCGCTGATCGGCGCGATCGTCGCGGAATTCTTCGGCACGCCGGTGGTCGGCATGGGCTTCCGCATCTCGACAGAGGTCGGCCGCATGAACATCGACATGGTTTGGGCCGAAATCGCAGTTGCAGCGCTTTGCGGTTCCGTCTTCTATGGCGTGATCGCCCTGATCGAAAGGGCCGTCACGTTTTGGCATCCGTCTGTCCGTGGGGGACAGGCGTAGTTCCGAGGGTAACAAGAGGGTAGAACAAATGAAAAAAACGATTGTAACCATGATGGCCGGCGCCATGTCGCTGGCAGCCGCACAGGCGATGGCCGCCGACAAGGTGACCCTGCAGCTCAAGTGGGTCACGCAGGGCCAGTTCGGCGGCTACTACGTCGCCAAGGACAAGGGCTTCTATGAAGAGGAAGGTCTCGACGTCGAGATCAAGCCGGGCGGCCCCGACATCGCGCCGGAGCAGGTGATCGCCGGCGGCGGCGCCGACGTGATTGTCGACTGGATGGGCGGCGCACTCGCGGCGCGCGAGAAGGGCGTCGGCCTCGTCAACATCGCTCAGCCCTTCAAGAAGGCCGGCATGGAACTGGTCTGTCCGGCTGACGGCCCGATCAAGACGGAGGCCGACTTCAAGGGCCACACGCTCGGCGTCTGGTTTTATGGCAACGAGTATCCGTTCTATGCCTGGATGAACAAGATCGGCCTGTCGACCGAAGGCGGCGCCGACGGCGTGACGGTGCTGAAGCAGTCCTTCGACGTGCAGCCGCTGATCCAGAAGCAGGCCGACTGCATCTCGGTGATGACCTATAACGAGTACTGGCAGCTGATCGACGCCGGCTACAAGCCGGAAGACCTGATCGTGTTCAACTACACGGAGATGGGCAACGACCTGCTCGAGGACGGCCTCTACGCGCTCGAGGAGAACCTCAAGGACCCGGCCTTCGAAGACAAGATGGTGCGCTTCGTGCGCGCCTCGATGAAGGGCTGGAAATACGCCGTCGACAATCCTGACGAGGCAGCCGAGATCGTGATGGACAATGGCGGCCAGGACGAGAACCACCAGAAGCGCATGATGGGCGAGGTGGCCAAGCTGATCGACAATGCCGACGGCAAGCTGATCCCGGAGGCCTATGAGCGCACCGCCAAGGCGCTGCTCGACCAGAAGATCATCACCAAGGAGCCGGAAGGCGCCTGGACCTCGACGATCACCGACAAGGCGATCCAGTAGATTTTCTCATAACGCCCCGGACCGGTTGGTCTTGGCGGAACTCCGAATGCGAAGGGGGCGGGCGACCGCCCCCTGTTCTTTGCGCGTTGGCATGCGGCGAGCAGCCGGAGCGGGCAGCCCGCCCAGACGATTGACTTACGCAGCGGCATGTGGCCAAATCGGAATAGACCGGTCGGTCTAACGAGAAAACCAAGGGAGGTCGATATGCGCGTTGCCAAGGAACAGGTGGACGTCAAGATGCAGATACCCGGCGCGGTGATCCGCCAGCGCAAGGACTTCGGCGATGCCACGGGGCTGGGCATGATCAGTGGCGAGTATTTCTCGCTGTCAGCCGGCGTCGACACGACGCCGCTCTTCCAGGGGCTGGACGGCAATCTCTGCCAGTCGCCGCACTGGGGTTATGTGCTCGAAGGCCAGATCACCACGACCGATGCGGACGGCAAGAAGGAGACGGTCAACGCCAGCGACCTGTTTTACTGGCCGCCCGGCCACAATGTGAAGGTTGACGCGGATGCCGAGATCATCATGTTCAGCCCGCAGCACGAGCATAGCCATGTCATCGATCATATGATCAAGATGACGGGAGGCTGAGCCGGCAGGCTTTGCCGACCAAAAGCCATGCGGAAGCGAACTTGACGAAAGACGCAACGACGAAGACCGACGCCGACAGCCCGATGCATGCGACGAAGCAGCGGCTGATCGGCGCCGGGCTGCAGATGCTTTTGAAGCATGGCTACAACGACATGGGCATCCAGGCGCTGCTGGCGGCGACCGGCACGCCCAAGGGGTCGTTCTACCACCACTTCAGGGACAAGGAGGACTTTGCGCTGCAGGTCCTCGACAGTTACATGGCCGCGGTCCACGATGGGCTCGATGCCTGTTTGCAGGACGCTTCGCGGCCGCCGCTCGCGCGCGTGCGCGACTTTTTCGAGACGACGCAAAGATCCTATCGCGAGGAAGGCTACATGGGCTGCCTGATCGGCGGCCTCGGCCAGGAACTGTCGGGCATCAGCGAGGTGTTCCGCGCCAAGATCGCCGAGTGCTTTTCCGCGATTGCCGGCCGCATCGCCGGCTGCCTCGAGGAAGCCAGGCAGCGCGGCGACATTCCGGCAGGCTGCAACGTGCGGGAACTGGCCGACCTGCTGGTCGACTGCTGGGAAGGGGCGGCGCTGCGCAGCCGGCTCGAGCGCAAGCCCGACGCGCTGAACGCGATGCTCGACTTCTACATGGGCGCGGTGGCGGGCGGAGGTGGCGTGGGACAGAGCATCGCGCCGGCCTGAGCATTCCCGCGGGATTGCACGTGGCGAGAATGATCTGCCGCGGCATGCCCAAGACGGGGGACGATTTTTCCGTGCGGTCCGCCAAGGGAGGGGAAACATCTTCGGCTGGCGGCGTTGAGTGAAGACGCGCGGGCATGACGCCCGGTCGCGCCTTACCCACCGACGGAGAAATTCGATGTCCACGATGATCAGAACCCCGCTGCTGGCTGCGCTCGGCATAGCGGCCGGAATGTTGGCGGCCGCGCCGACCATGGCCGAGACGGTCAAGATGTCGGCAACGCTCGAAGCCGCGCAGGAAGTGCCGCCGAACGACAGCACGGGCAGCGGCATGGTCGATGCTACCTTCGATACCGAGAGCAAGAAGCTCGACTGGACGGTCGAATATACCGAGCTTTCCGGCCCGGCGACCGCGGCGCATTTCCACGGCCCCGCGGGTCCGGGGGAGAACGCGCCGCCGATGGTGCCGGTGTCTGGCGATCTCGCCAGCCCGCTCAAGGGCTCGGCGACGCTGACCGATGAGCAGGCCGCCGCGCTGACCGAAGGCAAGGTCTATTTCAACCTGCACACGGCAGCGCATCCCGACGGCGAGGTCCGCGGCCAGCTTGAAAAGAGCGCCATGTGATGACGGCCTGACGGCCGCCGAGACCAGGGCCCGGGCAGCAATGCCTGGGCCTTTCGTTTTTTTCCTGATGGCGCGCGACGGCAGAACCCCGCCGGGATAGGCTCGCGCAACAATTCGGAGAAGAGAGATGGTCGCGCCAAAAACCTCGAAGACGCATATCGGCAATCACAGACTGCATCCCGAAACCATGATGCTGTCCTACGGCTTCGATCCGGAGCTGTCGGAAGGCTCGGTCAAGCCGCCGGTCTTCCTGACCTCGACCTTCGTGTTCAAGACGGCCGAGGAGGGACGCGACTTCTTCGACTACGTGTCAGGCCGCAAGGAGCCGCCGGGCGGCGCCGGGGCGGGTCTCGTCTATTCGCGCTTCAACCATCCCAACAGCGAGATCGTCGAGGAGCGGCTCGCCGTCTACGAAGGGGCCGAGGCCGGCATCGTGTTCTCGTCGGGCATGTCGGCAATCGCCACGACCTTGCTCGCCTTCGCGCGGCCGGGCGACGTGGTGCTGCACTCGCAGCCGCTCTATGGCGGCACCGAGACCCTGCTTGCCAAGACGCTCAGCAATTTCGGCATCGGCGCGGTCGGTTTCGTCGATGGCGTCGACGAGGCGCTGATGCAGAAGGCCGCCGAGGAGGCGACGGGCAAGGGCCGGGTGTCGGTGATCTTCATCGAAACGCCGGCAAATCCGACCAATACGCTGGTGGATTTCGCGGCGGTCGGCCGCATCGCGGACGCCATAGCCAGGAGGCAGGGCTCGCGGCCGGTGACGGTGTGCGACAATACGCTGCTCGGGCCGGTGTTCCAGCGGCCGCTGGAGCACGGCATCGACGTGTCGGTCTATTCGCTGACCAAATATGTCGGCGGCCATTCCGACCTGATTGCGGGTGCCGCACTCGGCAGCAAGGCGATGACCAAGCCGATCAAGGCGCTGCGCGGCGCCATCGGCACACAGCTCGACCCGCATTCCTGCTGGATGCTCGGGCGCTCGCTGGAGACGCTCGCCATCCGCATGGAGAAAGCGAACGCCAATGCGGCGGTGGTCGCGGGCTTCCTTGCCGGGCATGCCAAGGTGGCGAAGGTCGGCTATTTGCCGTTTCTCGAAGCGGGGAGTGCGGCGGCAAAAACCTTCGCGGCGCAGTCGACGGGCGCGGGCTCGACCTTCTCGTTCAACATCGTCGGCGGCGAAAAGGCGGCCTTCCGCTTCCTCAACGCGCTGCAGATATTCAAGCTGGCGGTCAGCCTGGGCGGCACGGAATCGCTCGCCAGCCATCCGGCGGCGATGACGCATTCGGGCGTGCCGGTCGCGGTGCGCGAGCGCATCGGCGTGCTGGCCTCGACAATCCGCCTGTCGATCGGCGTGGAACACCCCGACGATCTGGTGGCCGACCTGGAGCAGGCGCTGGCGGCGGTGTAGGCGGCTATTCGCCGCCGCGCGGCATCCGGTAAAGCGTGATCGCGACGGGGCGGCCCTTCGAGAAGTTGAGGCTTTCGACGCGGCCGACCTCGACCGGCTTTTGCGCCGACTGCGCGAAGGCGGACTGGAAGGCTTCCTGCTGGCTGGCGGCGATGGCCGCGACGTTGCAGCGGTTCTGGAGCAGGTTCTCGGCCGCGCCGGCGCCGTTGGTGAAGAGCGTGTCGGCGGCGGTCAGGAAGACGAGGCTCGGCTCCGCGAAGCCTGACGAGACCAGCCTAGAGTCCACGCAGGGTGCGACGGCCCTATAGGTGCGGGCGATCTCGCGCGCCGGCCAGACCGGGTCGACCGACGGCAGCACCTTTGCGACGAGCAGCCCGATGCCGACCAGCGAGGCGATGGTGGTGGCGGCAACGCGGCGCAGCGGCGGCCATGCGGGAGCAAGGCCGAGGCCGAGCCAGCCGGCCGTAAGGAGAGCCACGGCACTCACGACGCCCCAGCCGGAAAACTGTCCGAACCAGACCGGCAGTCCGACGGCGATCACGGCAAGGCCGACGCCGACCAATGCGACGCCGAAGCGGGCTGCATAGGCGAACCAGCGCTGCCAGGCGGGGGCGGGCATGTCGCCGCCTGTCTCCAGCCACCATGCCATCAGCAGGAGCAGCGCCGGGTAGGCGGGCAGCATGTAGTGCGGAAGCTTGGTCGGCAGGATCTCGCAGAAGATCCACCAGGGGATGTACCAGGCCAGCATGAAGAGCAGGCGCGGGTCGGTGCGGAAGCGGTTGAGCGCCGCAAGGCCGCCCTGCAGCGCCATGGCGCCGAAGGGCCACAGCATCAGCGAATAGGTGATCGAATAGTAGCCGGGCGGAAAGCCGTGCGATTCCTGGCCGGACACGGCCTTGCCTAGCATGTCCTTGCCGACCGATTCCTGCCAGAAGCTCCAGCCGACCTTGAGCGAGATGGCAACGATCCAGGGCGCTGCGATGAGCGCCATGATGGCGACGCCGGGGAGCGGCTTCAGCGCGCGCAGCCAGCGCCAGTGGCGGCCGAAGACACCGAGCGCGAGAATGGTCAGCAGGCTCATCAAGAGGATGATCGGGCCCTTGATGAGCAGGGCTGCGCCCTGTGCGATCCAGAACAGCCAGAAGGCGGCGCGCGAGGGCGTGCGTGCCAGCCGCGACGAGACGTAGATATGGGCCAGCGCGCCCTGCGCGAAGAGGGCGGTGGCGAGCAGGGTGGCGTCGGTCTTGGCGATGCGGCCCTCGAAAGCGAGGCCGAAGATGCCGGCAAGCGCGATGCCGGCAATCCAGCCGGCGCGCTCGCCGAACAGCGAGCGGCCGAGGGCGAAGATGGCGCAGACCGAGACGATGCCGGCAAAGACCGAGACAAGCCTGTAGACCCATGCCGGGGCATCGGCACCCATGCCGGAGGCATTGACGACGGCACTCTGCAGCCAGTAGATGCCGATCGGTTTCTTGTAGCGGCTGACGTCCTGGAAGCGGATGTCGACATAGTCGCCGCTCTCGACCATCTGGCGCGAGGCCTGCATGTAGCGCGGCTCGTCGCGGTCGACCGGCGGCAGCGCGGCGATGCCGGGCAGGAGCGCCGCGAGCGTGAGCAGGATGAGCAGCGCGTAGGGCCGCATCGCCGAAACGGTCATGGCCGCGTTGCCTCCAGCGTCAGTCGCCGTTGACCCGCATCCCCTTGCGCTCATTCGCGATCAGCCAGAGGTTGCGGATGTAGATGAAGAGACCGAGACCCTGGCCGAGGATGAAGACGGGGTCCTGGCGCTGGATTGCGTAGATCAGAAGCAGGGTGCCGCCGCCGAGCGAGAAGAACCAGAAGGCGACCGGCACGATCGAGCGCCGGGCCCGTTCCGACGCGATCCACTGGACGACGAAGCGCATCATGAACAGCCCCTGGGCCAAAAGGCCGAGCACGATCCAGGCGTCGAACTGCATCACGAAGACGGTGTGAAGCCAGTTGACGAGCTGGGCGATCTGGTCGGTCATGGGACGATCTCGGTGACTTGCGGCACCACCTTGCGCCGGCGGCGCAGCCACCAGACGCCGAACAGGTCGAGCACGCCGCGCAGGCCGCGGTCGAGGATGCCGTAGTTGGACTTGCCGTGCTTGCGGGGGCGGTCGACGACGTCGAGGTGCTGCACGGTAAAGCCCTCGCGCAGCACGAGGGCCGGCAGATAGCGGTGCCAGCCGTCGAAATAGGGCAGAGCGCGGAAGATTTCGGTGCGCACGGCCTTGAGGCCGCAGCCGGAATCGCGCGTGTCGTCGCGCAGGATCGACTGGCGCAGGCCGTTGGCGAAGCGCGAGGCGGCCTGCTTGAGCTTCGTGTCGGTGCGCTTGAGACGCTGGCCGGCGACGATGCCCGTGCCGGCATCGGCCGCGAGCAGCGCGTCGGCGAGCTGCGGAAGGTATTGCGGGTCGTTCTGGCCGTCGCCGTCCATTGTGACGACGACACCGCCGCGCGCGGCAAAGACGCCGGAGCGCACGGCAGCACTCTGGCCGGCCGAGCGGTCATGGCGGATATGGCGGAGGCGGCCGTCGCCCGTGGCGATGCGCTCGGCGAGCACCTGGCCGGTCGTGTCGGTCGAGCCGTCGTCGACGACGAGGACCTCGTAGTCGCGGCCCGACATCGCCGCGTCGACCTCGCCGATGAGGAAGGCGAGGTTTCTTGCTTCGTTGCGGCAGGGGATGACGACCGAGATGGCCGGCTGGCTTGTTTCCGACATTAGGAGGTCCCGAAATCGCGGCCTTATTAGCACTGTGACGGCAGCGAGGCTACACGCTGCCGCCGCTTTCCGGCCGGCCTAGCGCCTGTCACGGATGTCGGTCAATGTCCGGGTCGGGGTAATCGCCTCGGGGTCGAGCCTTATCTCGATGATGGAAGGCTTGCCGGCGGCCCGCGCGCGCTCGAAGGCCGGCGCGAAGTCGACCGTCTTTTCAACGGTTTCGCCGTGCCCTCCATAGGCGCGGGCGAGCGCCGCGAAATCGGGATTCTTGAGATCGGTGCCGGAGACGCGGCCGGGATATTCGCGTTCCTGATGCATGCGGATGGTGCCGTAGATGCCGTTATTGACGACGATGACGATGATCGGCAGCTCGTATTGCACGGCGGTGGCGAATTCCTGGCCGTTCATCATGAAGCAGCCGTCGCCGGCAAAGCAGATGACCTCGCGGTCGGGATGCAGCGCCTTGGCGGCGACGGCGGCCGGCGTGCCGTAGCCCATCGAGCCGGAAGTCGGGGCGGCCTGCGTGCCATAGCGGCGCCAGCGGTGGAAGCGGTGCGCCCAGGTGGCGTAGTTGCCGGCACCGTTGGTGATGATCGCGTCCTCTGGCAGCTGTTTCTCCAGCCAGGCGATGATCGGTCCCATCTGCACGGCGCCGGGCCCGGTTTCGGGCGGCGTCGACCAGTCGAGATAGGAGGCGTGCAGCGCGGGCGTGTTGTCGGCCCAGGCGGGCGGCGCCTTCGGGCCGCGGCCGGCGAAGGCCTCGGCGAAGGCCGCGGGCGAGGCGTTGATGGCAAGCGTCGGACGGTAGACGCGGCCGAGTTCGCCGGCGTCAGGGTGGACGTGGACGAGCTTCTGATCCGGGTAGGGGCTTTTCAGTAGCGTGTAGTCCGACGACGGCATCTCGCTCATGCGGCCGCCGACCAAGAGGATAAGATCGGACTCCTTGATATAGGCGGCGAGCTTGGGATTGGGGCCGATGCCCACATCGCCGGCGTAACAAGGGTGCAGGTGGTCGAAGAGCATCTGGCGGCGGAAGGAACAACCGACCGGCAGCGCCCAGCTTTCGGCCGAGCGCTGGAAGCGGGAAACCGCCTCGGCGTCCCAGCGCGTGCCGCCGAGGATGACGAAGGGGCGCTCTGCCTTGGAAAGCAACTCCTCGAGCTGCTGCATCTCATGCTCGCCGGGGCGGGTCTCGACCGGGGTGAAGGGCAATGCGTCGGGGGCATCCGCGAGGGAGGTCAGCATGTCCTCGGGCAGCGAGACGACGACCGGGCCGGGGCGACCGGAAGTGGCGACCGCGAAGGCGCGGGTGACGAGTTCCGGGATGCGGGCGGCGTCGTCGATCTCGACGACCCATTTGGCGATGTCGCCGAAGAAGCGCTTGTAGTCGACTTCCTGAAAGGCTTCGCGCTCGCGCGCGTGGCTGGCGACCTGGCCGATGAACAGGATCATCGGAATGGAATCCTGCATGGCGATGTGGACGCCGGCGGACGCATTGGTGGCGCCGGGGCCGCGCGTGACGAAGCAGATGCCGGGCTTGCCGGTGAGGCGGCCCTGGCAATCGGCCATCATCGCCGCGCCGCCTTCCTGGCGGCAGACGAAGGTGCGGATGCGGTTGGAACTGTAGAGCGCGTCGAGCACGGCGAGATAGGATTCGCCGGGCACGCAGAAGATGCGGTCGACGCCGTTGGCCTCGAGCGCCTCGACGATCAGCTTTCCGCCGGTTTTCATGGTTTCTGCTTCTCCAGTTCGGCAAGGATCTCGGCGGTGTGCTCGCCAAGCCGCGGCGAGGGGCGCTCATAGGTGAGGGGCGTCTCGGACAGGACCATCGGCGAGCGCACCGACGGCAGGCTGTTGCCGTGGCCGTCGTCGAGGTCCATGCGCATGCCGCGCGCAATGGCCTGCGGGTCGGAAAACATCTCGCCAATATCGTTGATCGGCGCTGCCGGCACACCGGCGGCGTCAAGCTTCTGCAGCAACGGTGCGCGCTCCAGCGGGGCGAGTGCCTTGAGGATCTTCTCGTGCAGCACCGTGCGGTTGGCGACGCGGGCGGAGTTGGTTGCGAAACCGGGATCGTTGGGCAGGGTGTCGAGGCCGACGACCTGGCAGAATTTGCGGAACTGGCCGTCATTGCCGACGGCGAGGATGAAATGGCCGTCGGCCGCCGCGACGACCTCGTAGGGCGAGATGTTGGGATGGGCGTTGCCCATGCGCTGCGGCGCGCGGCCGGAGACCAGGAAATTGAGGTTCTGGTTTGCGAGTACCGAGACCTGGGCGTCGAACAGCGCCATGTCGATGAACTGGCCCCGGCCTGTAGCCTCGGCGTGGCGGAGCGCGGCCTGGATGGCGATGACCGAATAGAGGCCGGAAAACAGGTCGGTGACCGCGACGCCGACCTTCTGCGGCTCGCCGTCGGGCGCGCCGGTGATCGACATCAGGCCAGACATGCCCTGGATGATGAAGTCGTAGCCGGCGCGCGGTGCGTAGGGCCCATCCTGGCCGAAGCCGGTGATCGAGCAATAGACGAGCTTCGGGTTGAGCTTGCGCAGGCTGTCATAGTCGAGGCCGTATTTCTTCAGGCCGCCGAGCTTGAAGTTCTCGATCAGTACGTCGGCGGTGGCGACGAGCTTCCTGATGGTCTCGGCACCCTCAGGCGTAGAGAAGTCGATCGCTGCGGAACGCTTGCCGCGGTTGCAGGCGTGGTAATAGGCGGCGGACAGGTTCTCGCCGTCCTTGCCGGTGACGAAGGGCGGGCCCCATTTGCGGGTGTCGTCGCCGCCGTCCGGGTTCTCGATCTTGATGACGTCGGCGCCAAGATCGGCAAGCATCTGGCCGGCCCAGGGACCGGCGAGGATGCGGGCAAGTTCGATGACGCGGATGCCGCGAAGCGGGGGTTGAGACATGATTTTCCGTCGGCTGGCTGGTTGCGGCACGCTCTAACAGGTCTTCCGGGCCCATGTCACGGTTGTTGCGCTGGGCCAGTTCGCGGCATTTCAGTCGGCAAGCTGGCCGTCCAGCCAGGCGGCGAAATCCTGCATGACGACGTCGCGGTTCAGTTCGTTCAGGCTTTCGTGCCGGTTTCCCGCGTAAATGGTTGAAAGGGGATTCGAAAAGCCCATCGCCCGCAACCGGTCGGCGAGCCGCGTCATGGTCTTGCCGCCGCGGGTATAGGGGTCGCCCGAGCCACCGACGAGGTTGAAGGGCAGGTCCTTGCGGACGGCGGCAAAATTGCGGTCGTCGGCGGCCGTGAAGACGAATCCGAAAAGATCCCGCCACAGCGAGACCGAGGCGTCGAAGCCGCAGAGCGGGTCGGCGACATAGGCGTCGACCACGGCATGATCGCGCGACAGCCAGTCGAATGCGGTGCGGTCCTCGCCGACCTGGCGGTTCCAGGCGCGGAAGGTGACCTGCGGCATGATGCGCGAGGGCATGTCGGAGCCGAGTCGGAATTTCTCCCAGGCGAGAGCGGCAAGGGCGGCGCGGCCGGCGAGGCCAGCCGAGAAATCGGCATTCCAGAGGGCAGCGCTCCGGATGCGTGCCGAATGGGCCAAGACGAAGTTGAGCGCGATCAGCGCGCCCATGGAATGGCCGAAGACGACGACCGGGAGGTCCGGATGCGCGGCGGCGATGTGGTCGTGGACGGCCAGGACGTCGGCCAGAACCTTGTCGCTGCCGCCGGACGCGGCGAAACGGCCGAGCGGTGCGTCAGGCGCCGTCGTGTAGCCGTGGCCGCGATGGTCGTGGGCATAGGTATGGATATCGCGGGCGGCGAGGAAATCGGCGAAAGCGGCATAGCGCGCGGCGTGCTCGGCGAGGCCGTGATTGACCTGGACGACCGCGCGGCCGGGGCCGGCGGCGCGCCGTGCGTAGAGGTTGAGCGCCGCGCCGGTGGGCGAGGCGAGGCTGATCTGGTCGTCGAATGGCATGAAGTTCCTCCCGCCCGGACTGTCGGACATGGGCAGGACGGGCGTCAAGCGGGCCTTTGAGCCACGCGAGCGACACGCCGCCGGCAAGTCCACCCGGCGCCGCTCAATCAGGCGGCTGCGCGGCTAGTCGTGAGGCGCCGGGTGCCTCGTCCCCCGCCATGCCCAGCGCATCAGGGTCCGGACGCTGCCGCCGGTCGCCATGCCGAGCAGGTAGATCACGACGAACAGGACGGCCAGCGGCAGGGTGATGCCAAAGTTGAGGAAGGCGACGGTCACGCTTTGCAGGTTCTGCAGAGCGAAAATGACCAGTGCGCATGCGAGAATTACGACTACCCCTGTGTGAATCCACTTCATTCCGGCCCCCTGCTGTGACGCTGACGTCGACTGACGTTCACGATGCGCCTGTCGGCCAAGAGGAACAAGGGTCGTCAAGCGCTCCGCGCCAGTCGGCGGGGCTGCCGTATCAATGGGGATGAAACACTGCTAGAAGCGGGTTCTTCTCACTTGATCGGAGTCGCGGCACACGGATTTCATCCGTGCGCGATGCCCGTTCGCAAAAAGGATGCTGCATGAGCGAGTTCAAACAGACGGCACCAAGACATCCCACTGTCAGGCCGACCGCCGGCACGCCGGTCACCAACAGGTTCGACGAAATACGCAAGGCAGCCGCCGAACGGCACCGCAAGTCCGATACCGACGGAACCCGCCGGCGTGCCAAGCAGACCGCCCAGGACAACCGCCTCATCTGAGAGCTGCCCGGGTCTCCACCAGGCGTGATGCCGCGGCGTCTGGCTGTCAGGAGGCGTCGGCACACTGCGGCCGACGGGGCGGTCCCGCTTGATCACATCGGCCCTACCCATATATACGGGGCTCCGTTTCCCGCCGGAGCGGCGTCCCGCCGCCATCCCGGTCTTTCCAGCATCGTCAGCGCCATGCAGCCCATCATCTCCGTCGCCAACCTGTCGAAGGTCTACGAGTCCGGCTTCGAGGCGCTGAAGGACATCAACCTAGAAATCCGCAAGGGCGAGATCTTTGCGCTGCTCGGCCCCAACGGCGCCGGAAAGACGACGCTGATCAACATCATCTGCGGCATCGTCAATCCGGGCACCGGCACGGTGACGGCCGCCGGCCATGATATCGTCAGGGAGTTTCGCGCGGCGCGCTCGCTGATCGGTCTGGTGCCGCAGGAACTGACCACCGACGCCTTCGAGACGGTCTGGGCGACGGTGTCGTTCAGCCGCGGCCTGTTCGGCAAGCCGAAGAACCCCGCGCATATCGAGAAGGTGCTGCGCGAACTGTCGCTGTGGGACAAGAAGGACGCCAAGATCACCACCCTGTCGGGCGGCATGAAGCGGCGGGTGATGATCGCCAAGGCGCTGAGCCACGAGCCGAGCATCCTGTTCCTCGACGAGCCGTCGGCCGGCGTCGATGTCGAGCTGAGGCGCGACATGTGGGACGTGGTGCGGGCCCTGCGCGACTCCGGCGTGACGATCATCCTGACCACCCATTATATCGAGGAAGCCGAGGAGATGGCCGACCGGGTCGGCGTCATCAGCAAGGGTCGGATCATCCTGGTCGAGGAAAAGGCCGCGCTGATGCAGAAGCTCGGCCGCAAGCAGCTAACGCTGCAGCTGCAGAAGCCGCTGGAAACCATTCCAGCCTCGCTCGACGCCTTCGGGCTGGAACTCGGGGCCGAGGGCGGCGAACTGACCTATACCTACGACACGCAGAGCGAGCGGACCGGGATCACTCGGCTGTTCAAGGCGCTGGAGCAGGCCGAAATCCGCTTCCGCGACCTGCAGACGACGCAGAGCTCGCTCGAGGAAATCTTCGTCAACCTGGTGAGCACGCGGTCATGAACTTTCACGCGGTCAAGGCGATCTACAAGTTCGAGATGGCGCGCACCGGGCGCACGCTGCTGCAGAGCGTGGTGTCGCCGGTGGTGTCGACCTCGCTCTATTTCGTCGTTTTCGGCGCGGCGATCGGCTCGCGCATCAGTGAAGTGGGCGGGGTCAGCTACGGCGCCTATATCGTGCCCGGCCTGATCATGCTGTCGCTCCTGACGCAGAGCATCTCCAACGCCTCCTTCGGCATCTACTTCCCGAAATTCGTCGGCACGATCTACGAGCTGCTGTCGGCACCGGTCTCCTTCGTCGAGATCGTCATGGCCTATGTCGGTGCGGCGGCGACGAAATCGACGCTGATCGGGCTGATCATCCTGGCCACCGCCGGCCTGTTCGTGCCGCTCGAAATCCAGCACCCGGTGTGGATGGTGCTGTTCCTGCTGCTGACGACGGTGACGTTCGCGCTGTTCGGCTTCATCATCGGCATCTGGGCCAACAATTTCGAAAAGCTGCAGCTGATCCCGCTGCTGATCGTCACGCCTCTGACCTTTCTCGGCGGCAGCTTCTACTCGATCGACATGCTGCCGCCCTTCTGGCGTTCGCTGACGCTGTTCAACCCGGTGCTCTACCTGGTCAGCGGCTTTCGCTGGAGCTTCTACGGCGTCTCCGACGTCAACGTGGCGGTCAGCCTCGGCATGACGCTGGTCTTCCTGGCGCTCTGCCTCGCGGCGGTGTGGTGGATCTTCAGGACCGGCTGGCGGCTGAAGGCCTGAGGCCGGCGGGGCGATGTATGTCCTGAAGCCCGGCATCAAGAAGGATCCTGTTCGCCGCTGGGCGCTGCCAGACCGCATCTTCTTCGGCCACGGCGCCTGTGCAATTCTCGCCGGGGCCTATCTCAAGCGCCCGCCGCTGGCCGGTTTTCACGCCGAGCGCATCATCCCGGCCGAGGGATTCTCGGGCAACCACATCTACGTGACGGACGGGGTGCTGGCCTTCGACTATCACGGCTATTGCGGCCGGGAGCGGCTGCTGGCGCACCACCGGCGAGGCTGGGCTGGCCGCAACGCGGGCTGGGACTGCAGCATCGAAAGGGTCGACTTCGACCTGCTCGACACGGGCGAACTCAACCAGCGAAAGATGCTCGGGCCCGATCAGTACCTGCACGATCCGGTGGCGCGGGCCGAACGGTTCATCGGCCGGACCGGTCATGTGGACGCGGCAGGCAAGGTGATGCGGCTGATCGAAGGCGCTAGCGGGGCCGAGTGACGCCCCGGGGCTCCAATCTGGCGGCAACCGGCCCGAAAGCGATTGCCGTTTGGCGCGCCTTCGCCTACATAGCGGCCAACTCCCATTACCGTATTTGAAGGAATAAGCGCGCGTGGCACGCCAGTTCATCTATCACATGGCCGGGCTGAACAAGTCTTACGGCACCAAGAAGATTCTCGAGAACCTGCACCTGTCGTTCTATCCGGACGCCAAGATCGGCATCCTGGGCCCCAACGGCGCCGGCAAGTCGACCGTGCTGAAGATCATGGCCGGCCTCGACAAGGAATGGTCGGGCGAAGCCTGGCTCGCCGAGGGCGCGACAGTCGGCTACCTGGCGCAGGAGCCCGATCTCGACCCGGCGCTCGACGTGTTCGGCAATGTCATGGAAGGCGTGGTCAAGAAGACCGCCATCATCGAGCGCTACAACGAGCTGATGATGAACTATTCCGACGAGACGGCAGACGAGGCGAGCAAGCTCCAGGACGACATGGACCGTCTCAATTTGTGGGACCTCGAGCAACAGGTCGAGATGGCGATGGAAGCGCTGGCCTGCCCGCCCAAGGAAGCCGATGTGACCAGCCTTTCGGGCGGCGAGCGCCGCCGCGTGGCGTTGTGCAAGCTGCTGCTCTCCGAGCCCGACCTGCTGCTGCTCGACGAGCCGACCAACCATCTCGACGCCGAGACCACGGCGTGGCTGGAAAAGCACCTGCGCGCCTACAAGGGCGCGGTGATGATCATCACCCATGACCGCTACTTCCTCGACAACGTGACCGGCTGGATTCTCGAGCTCGACCGTGGCCGCGGCATTCCCTACGAGGGCAACTACACCGCCTACCTGGAAGCCAAGGCCAAGCGCCTGAAGCAGGAGGGGCGCGAGGACGATTCGCGCCAGCGCGCCATTTCGCGCGAGCGCGAGTGGATTGCCTCCAGCCCCAAGGCGCGGCAGACCAAGTCGAAGGCGCGTATCCAGGCCTTCCAGGACCTCTTGGACGCCGCCGACAAGCGGCGCCCGAGCGACACCCAGATCGTCATTCCGCATGGCGAGCGGCTGGGCAACGTCGTCATCGATGTCGAAGGCCTGAAGAAGGGCTACGGCGACCGGCTGCTGATCGAGGATCTCGAGTTCAAGCTGCCGCCCGGCGGCATCGTCGGCGTGATCGGCCCGAACGGCGCCGGCAAGACCACCATGTTCCGCATGATCACCGGACAGGAGAAGCCGGATGGCGGCTCGATCCGCATCGGCGAGACGGTGAAGCTCGGCTATGTCGACCAGAGCCGCGACGCGCTCGATCCGTCGAAGACCGTCTGGGAAGAGATTTCCGGCGGCGCAGAGGTGGTCAAGCTCGGCAAGCACGAGGCCAACACGCGCGCCTATTGCTCGTCGTTCAACTTCCGCGGCGGCGACCAGCAGCAGAAGGTCGGCAGTTTGTCAGGCGGCCAGCGCAACCGCGTGCACCTTGCCAAGATGCTGAAGACCGGCGGCAACGTGCTGCTGCTCGACGAACCGACCAACGACCTCGACACCGAGACGCTGGCGGCACTCGAAGACGCGCTGGAGAATTTCGGCGGCTGCGCGGTGATCATCTCGCATGACCGCATGTTCCTCGATCGGCTGGCGACGCACATCCTCGCCTTCGAGGGCGACAGCCATGTCGAATGGTTCGAGGGCAATTTCGAGGATTACGAGAAGGACAAGATCCGCCGCCTCGGCCCGGACGCCGTCAACCCGCACCGCATGACCTACAAGCGGCTGACGCGCTAGGTCAGAATGACAGCGGACCGCATCCATGCGATGCGGTCCTGTCGTCGCGCTACTCCACCCGACAGCAGAAGGGGAAGAACGGGCCGCTGAGGCCGGGGGCAGCGGTCGGTGTGAAGGTGAAGTCGTGCACGTTGTCGCCTTCGTCGGTGCAGCCGCCGGGCGTCGCGGCGATCGAGCCGCTGACCGGGTGGCTGGTCTCGAAGGTCCACGGGTCCTGTGAGGAAAAGACGACTGTGCCCGGCGTCGTCTGGATGCCGCTGCCTGAAAAGGCGTCAATGAATTCCGAACTCATGGTCGAGCCGTTGCAGGTGAGGCGGATCGCCCAGTTGGGCTCGAAGCCCGAGCAGATCATCTTCTGGCCGGCGACGACGAGGCCGTCGCAGGAATAGTCTGCGGCGTCGGCGGTGCCGGCGGCGAGGGCAAGGCACAGAAGTGCGGGGGCTGTCTTTCGGACGGTAGCAAGCATGGCGATCTCCTTCGCGCAATGCTCCCCATCCGGCCTGAAGGTTAGCCCCATTACCCGGAGCGGTAAAGGCCGGCGGGTGCGCTTAGCGTCCGAGCGGGCCGGTCAGGCGAGAAGAGCGCGCAGCCTCGCGGGATCGGGCTCGGCAACCGGATCGAAGAGTTCTGCGAAGAAGGCGGGGAGACGGTTTCTCCGGTCGATCGCGTGGGCGACATTGTGCTTGTCGTAGGGCATGGGAACGCGCACGCAGCCCGGCACAATTGCGGCAAGCATGGCTGCGTGGTCGACGTCTTCCTTCTTGCCTTCGGCGTAGAGCGCAAAGCAGGGCGTCGCGAAAGGCGCGCGGCAGGCACAGATCGGGTCGAACGCGCCGACGGCCTTCTCGCCATCCTTCACCTTGACCGGGTGCCAGGGGAAGCGCCCGCCGACGCTTACGGCACGGCGGGCGCCGAGCATCTGGCCGCCGCGCAGGGCCGGCAAGCCGCCCATGCTGGAGCCATAGGTGACCACATTGGTGTAGCTGCGCTGCGCTGCGATGGCGCCGACCTTGTGCATGAGTTCGGGCAGTGTGGGTGCATAGTTCTCGATGCCATGGTCGAAATGCAGACGCCGAAAGTCCGAGAGGAGGAGCAGGTCGCAGGCGCTGCTGTCGAGCGATTGCAGCACGGCGACGGTGCCCATCATCAGGCTGCCGCGTATGCCGCCGAAGCCGACGACCAGCGTGGGAGCGCCGTTATTGGCGGAGAAGAGATTGACCCCATCGGCATGGCGGAAGCGCTGGAAGGGGGAGGGGGAACCGGAGGTCAGTCCGAAGAGATTTCCGACGCCGGGGCGCGGCCGTACCGGTTCGAAACCGGCCTCTGCACTCTCGGCTACGATTTCCGCGCGGCTTCGCCGGCGGAAATTAAACACCTCGCGATGCGGTGACGAGCGCTGCCAGCTCGGAGATCGTGGCGCAGCGGTTCACCGCCTCCTCGTCGAGCTGAACGCCGAAGCGCTCCTCGACGCCCATGATGAATTCCATCGTCTCGAGGCTGTCGATGTCGAAATCGCCGATCGGCTTGGCGAGGATCTCGGCGTCGGCCATGGCGTCGCCGGAGGCCGTGTGCTTCATGCCCGTCGTCTGCTTGAAGACCTCGACACAGCCCGTTTCGATCTCGTCAGTCATCTATGCTTAGCCTCGCATGCTGCGGATAATTGAAGGCATAGTCGCCGCTCCGCATCTTCAGTTCTCCCGCCGTGCAGCGCAAGGGCAGCGTGGCGAGGGTGGCGGTCAACTGGCGCCAGATGGCGAGCGCCATGGGCTTGCCGAGGCACAGATGCCTGCCGCGCCCGAACAGCAGGTCGGCTTCCTCGCCCGACACGTGCTGCGCCGTAGCGTCGAGCATCAGGCGCACCCGCTGGCCCTTGGTGACGGCCATGCCGGCGATTTCGATGTCATCCCTTGCAACACGCTCGATGAAGGGCACACCCGTGGAAGGGTAGTTGACCGGGTAGTCGATCTCGTTGAGGCGCTTGCCGGGGTTGCGCGCGACGATCTCCCACAGCGACAGGGCGATCGAGCCCTTCAGCGTATCGTTGCCCAGAACGTTCATGGCGGTTGCCATCTCCGGGGAGGTAGCGAGCGCGCCGCCCTGGGCGGCGAAGGCGCAGGTCAGTTTTTCGACGTCGCGGTTGACGGCGGCGCGGCGGCCAAGGCTCACCTTCATGTCGAAGGCCTGTGAAACGTGGGATTCCTTGGAAAAGGCAGTGTGGTCTACACCGAGCCAGAGCGAGAACAGCCGGACGAAGAGAGGATCGGCAAGATCGTCAACGAGTTCGATCGAGTGGCCCGGAACGAATAACCGAGCGACGTGAGCGGCGGTGAACTTCTCGACCTCGCGCGTCTTTTCGCGCGTCGGGTCTGCGACGATAGCCGCCATTTCGGCGCGCAGCTTCTTGTGGCGCGGTCCTTCTTGGGCGAGCGGCACGTGATCAAAGGCGACCGCCGTGGCGGTAAAGTCCAGCGACGTATGATCGGTTATGTAGCGGTATTGTCCGGCAAAATCGATGACATCGAACCCATCGGAGCGAAATACCGCCGAAATGATTTCAGGATCGAAGACGCACAGACAGCCCAGATCCTCGACATACTTGAAAGGCATACTCTGACGATAGAGCTGACTACGGCCGGCTTGCTTGTGCAGTGTCAGCATAGATTGTTGCGCGATTCAGAGTTGTTGCGGTCGGAGGCTCACGTTAGCCATCCCGGTCGCGCGATGCAAATCCGGTCGGCATGATGGCCGACGGGGTTTCAGCGCCGGGCGACGACGCTCATGGCGCCGTCGGTCTCGAGCACGACGCTCAATACCGAGGTTTCGTCGGCGTGGCCGGACTGGCGCATGGCGGCCGAAATCTCCTCGCGGGTGACGCGCTGGCTGCGCATGGCGGCTTCGTCGAACTCGCCGTCGTGGAAGAGCCAGGTCGGGCTCGCCTTGACGAATTGCTCGACCCGTTCGGAACGTACCGACAGCCAGGTGATGACGAATTGCAGCGCGATCAGCAGCGCGAAGGCGAGCGCGCCCTCGGCAAGCGGCACCTTGCGATCGAGCAACACGGTTGCAAGCGTCGAGCCGAGCGCCACGGTGACCACCAGATCGAAGGCGTTCATCTTGCTCAGCGTGCGCTTGCCGGACATGCGCAGGAAAAAGACCAGCGCAACATAGGCTCCGGCGCCCACCACAAGGACGCGCACCACGCCAGCCCAGCTGTCGAACAGAAACGGTTCCAGACCGGCCTCCCTCTCGTTGATCCGAAGGGGGAACACGGGTTCCGCCGGATGGTTCCCTGGCTGGCGCTACAAGCTCCATGGATGCCCGGTTCGCACGTCCGTTCGGCGCGGCAGCCTTTGCAAGGCCAGCAAACTGGCCTAAACCGGTTCGCAGGCGACATTTTTGCGGTATTCACGCAGACCACACGGCGCAGCCCAGGCCGCTAGCAGGACCAGTATGAAGCAAGTCATCATCAGCGGAATCGGCGCCGAAATTCCGCAAGCCTCGATCAGCAACGAAGAACTGGTCGCCAGCTTCAACACATGGGTCGACAGCGAGAACCCGCGGCGGGCAGCGGAGGGGCTGGAGCCGCTCGCCAAGTCGGATGTCGACTTCATCGTCTACGCGTCCGGGGTGAAGACGCGGCATGTCATCGAACGCGAGGGCATTCTCGATCCAACCCGTATGACGCCGAGGATCGCGCCGCGCGGCGACGACGAGGTGTCGGTCGAGGCCGAGTTCGGCCTCGCCTCGGCGCTCAAGGCGCTCGACCATGCGGGGCTGAAAGGCTCCGACATCGACATGGTGATCTGCGCGGCGTCGCACCAGCAGCGGCCCTATCCGGCGCTGGCGATCGAGATCCAGAAGGAGCTCGGTGCAGGCGGCTCGGCCTTCGACATGAGCCTCGGCTGCTCCTCGGCAGGGGCGGCGGTTCACGTGGCGTTCAACCTGGTGCGCAGCGGCGCACAGAAACGCGTACTGATCGTGACGCCCGAGATCATCACCGGGCACCTGAATTTCCGCGACCGGCAGACGCATTTCATCTTCGGCGACGCCTCGGCCTCGATGGTGATCGAGGCGCTGGAGGAGGGCGAAAGCCGGCCGGGCAAGCTGGAGATCGTCGATACACGCAGCTGGACGCAGTTCTCCAACAATATCCGCACCAATTTCGGATTCCTGCTGCGCGCCGGGCAGGAAGACACCTCCGTCATCCGGATGGAAGGCAACATGATCAAGCAGGTCGGCAACAAGGTGTTCAAGGAAGTCACCGTGGCCGGGCACCGCTTCATCGTCGAGTTCCTGGCCGAGCACGGCCACGTGCCGGACGGCATAAGGCGGTTCTGGCTGCATCAGGCCAATGCCCGCATGAACGCGATGATCCTGAAACTCGCGTTCGGCCACGAGGTGGACCATGACCGGGCGCCGATGGTGCTGGAGCGGCTCGGCAACACGGCAGCGGCCGGGGCAATCGTTGCGCTGTCGGAAAACCACGAAGATATGAAGCCCGGCGACCTCGGCCTGCTCTGCGCCTTCGGGGCAGGCTATTCGATCGGCGCCGCGCTGGTCAGGATGCGCTAGGGCAGACCGGAAGGCGTCCATGCCAAAGGCGTTGATGGGTCGTTCAGTTTTTCAGGCTGGACTTTTGCCGCACTGGCGGCAATTTCACCCAAACAATTGAGGACCCAGACATGCTCGACCTTCAGTCACGCCTCGACGGCGAACCGGAAATCCTGCCCGGCCGCAAGCTGACGGCGCGTGTCGCCGGCGCCTATGCGGCGCTGGCCGGCTCCTTCGTGACGCAGGCGGTGGATGCGCTGGCGCTCGGCTTCGACGGCATCGAGGGCGACTATCACGCGGGTCCGACGCGCAAGTCCGGCAGCCGCGAACCCTGGTACAAGCGCGGCACGCTGATGCGCAACGAGCGGCAATTGTCGATCGTGGCGACCGACGAACTTGCCGTGATTGCCGGCCGGATGGGACTGGCCGAGGTCAAGCCGGAATGGCTGGGCGCCAACCTCGTGCTCGACGGCATTCCGCAACTGTCGATGCTGCCGTCCGGAACGCTGCTGTTCTTCAAGGGAGGGGTGACGATCAAGATCGATGCGCAGAACCACCCGTGCCGCGATGCCGGCCGGGCGATCGCCGAGGGCGCCGGGATGGCTGACGTCGAAGCAGGCACGCTGCTCTTCCCGAAGGTCGCCAAACGGCTGCGCGGGCTGGTGGCCTGGGTCGAGAAACCGGGCACGGTGATGCCGGGCGAAGAGATTTCCGTGCGCGTGCCGGAGCAGTGGATCTACCGCCCCTGAGGCTGTTCGCGCGCCGCCTCGCGGCAGCGCGCGGCTGACACGTCACGCAGCCTTGCGGTTCTTCGCAGCACCCTGCGCCATGACCGAGACGTCGTCCCATTTTTCCCACAGCGCGATCCGGTCGGCATATTCCTGCCGGGTCATCGGCAGGCCGCCATCACCGAAGAAGATGCGCAGCGGCGGTTCTTCGGCGTCGACGATGGCGAGCATGGCCGCGCCTGTCGCCGCGGGATCGCCCGGGACGGCCCTGCCGCGCGTTTCGGCGCGGTGCCTGCGCGCCGGGTCATAGGCGTCGATCGGCCTGGCGGTCCTGGCCGATGCGCCGGACCAGTCGGTCGAATAGCCGCCGGGCTCGACGATCGTGACGTTGATGCCGAGACCCTTGACCTCCTGGCTGAGCGCCTGGCTGAGCCCTTCAAGCGCCCATTTCGAGGCGTGATAGAGGCCGAGCAGCCCGAATGCGTTGACGCCGCCGATCGACGAGATCTGGATGATATGGCCCGACTTCTGGGCGCGCATGATCGGCAGCGCCGCCTGCGTGACCCAGAGCGCGCCGAAAAGGTTGGTCTCGATCTGGGCGCGAGCGTCCGCCTCGCTGACCTCCTCGATGGCGCCAAACTGGCCGTAGCCTGCATTGTTGATGACGACGTCGAGGCGGCCGAAGCGCCGGTGCGCCTCGGCGACCGCGGCGTCGACGGCCGGCTTGTCGTTGACGTCGAGCGGCAGGGCCGCAACGGCGTCGCCGTATTTTGCGACCAGATCCTCGAGTGTCGAGGTGTCGCGGGCGGTGGCTGCAACGCGGTCGCCGCGCGCCAGCGCCGCCTCCGCCCAGATGCGGCCGAATCCCTTGGATGCGCCGGTGATGAACCAGATTTTCGATGTCATGGCATCGCTCCTTGCCCTTGCCGGGCCTGCTGTCGTGAAAGATGCGGGGGAGATCACCCCCAGGACAGACATAGGAACGCGGCGCGGCCGGCCAAGGGCGAAAGGTTCCGCCGCTTTCGAGATGGCACGCCAGACGGTGCGGCGGGCGAAAGGGGCACCGGTCAGACGTCCTCGTCGTCGGGGTCGAGCAGGCGGGTGGCGCGCCATCCGGTCAGCACGGCATTGGTGCTGTCGATGACGAAGAAGCGCGCAGAGTCGCGGTCGTAGCCCTCGGCGAGCAGCTTTTCGTAGTCGGTGTGCTGGTGGCGGACATGGGCGACGGTGGCGAGCCAGACGGCAATGGCCGGGGGCAGATCCCTCATGTGCTGTCGCCCGGCATCGGCGCGGATCGCCTCGATGTCACTATAGGGCGCCATCGGCAACAGCGCGGTCAGCGCCTTGGCGATGGCACGGCGGCGGCCGGTCGGCTTGCTCACGGGGCCGAGGACCGACGCGGCGGAACGGCGTCGGGGAAGGCGTCGATCGAGGCGAAATAGGGCTTTATGTCGACCAGGGGCGTGCCGTCGAGCACGTCGATGCCGTCGATGGCGATCAGCCCGGCCTCGATGTCGATGGAGAGCGGGCGCACCACGTGCAGTCCGATCGGGTTCGGCCGGGCGGGCGAGCGCAGCGCGAAAACGCCTTTCGGTTCAGTTGCGTGGCGGGGATTCTGCACAATCAGATTCCGCGGCGCGAAATTCAGCCAGGACAGGACGGCGAGGTGGCTGGTGCCGGCCAGGCCTTCGAGGCCCGGGCGATAGGGCGCTTCGATCTCGATGCTGGCATGCATGCCGGTGGCGCGCGCGGCGGCCATGTTCTTCGGGCAATCCTCGCGCTTCAGCCAGGGCGAGCGGATGCGGCCGATGAAGACGACGCTGGCGTCCGCGGCCATGGCTGCAGGGTCGTCGGCAAGCCGGACTTCGCCTTCGCGTTGCTCGAACATCGCGGACCGTCCTTTCATCACGACGTCGTTTTCCTGCCCGGAAACGACATCGCCTGTTGCCACAGGGGCGAAATCGACATAAACATATCTTTATATCTTAATCGTAGAGATCGCAAGATGACGGTAACGCTGGACAGGCTGGTAGAGACCCTGAAAGCGGCGGCCGAATCGAGCCGCCTGCGCATATTGGCACTGCTTTCGCGCGGCGACCTCACGGTTTCGGACCTGACCGAAATCCTCAACCAGTCGCAGCCGCGCGTCTCGCGTCACCTGAAGCTGCTGCTCGAGGCCGGGCTGATCGGTCGCTACCAGGAGGGCTCCTGGGCCTTCTTCCGGCTCGCCGACGCGGATGCTGCGCGCGAATTCGTCGAGGGGCTTGTCGGCCGCGTGCATGATGGCGACCCGCAGATCGAGCGCGACCTCGAAAGGCTGGCTGCCGTGAAGCGGCGCCGGCAGGAGCGTGCGGCCGGCTATTTCAGCGCCAACGCGGCTAGTTGGGACGAAATCCGGGCCCTGCATGCGCCCGACCGCGCGGTCGAGGCGGCGCTGGTGAAGCTGGTCGGCAAGCGGTCGTTCCAGTCGATGCTCGACCTCGGCACCGGCACCGGGCGGCTGCTCGAACTATTCGCGCCGCTCTACAGGCGCGGCGTCGGCATCGACATGTCGCGCGAGATGCTGGCAGTGGCGCGCGCCAATCTCGACAAGGCGGGCGTGGCCAATGCGCAGGTGCGCCAGGGCGATATCTATGCGCCGCCGGTCGAGCGCGACGGTTTCGACCTCGTGACGATGCACCAGGTGCTGCACTATCTCGACGACCCGGCGGCGGCGATCCGCGAGGCGGCACGGCTGCTCAGGCCGGCCGGACGGCTGGTGATCGTCGATTTCGCACCGCATGAACTGGAATTCCTGCGCGAGGAGCACGCGCATCTGAGGCTCGGCTTCTCCGACCGGCAGATCGCCGACTGGCTCGGCGAAGCGGGGCTCGACCTCGAGGACAGCCAGGAATTCGAACCGCGCGGCGCGGGCGAGGGGCGGCTGACCGTCAAGCTTTGGCTGGGGCGCGACAGGCGCCTGCTGGTGGCCGATCCGGCGGCGGCCGGCGAAAGGGAGACGGCATGATGAACGAACCGCGATTTTCCAGGCGCCCCGACATCGGTGACAGGGTCAGCGTTTCCTTCGAGTTCTTCCCGCCGAAGAACGATGACATGGAGGCACGGCTGTGGGAGGCGGTGAAGCGGCTGGAGCCGCTGGCGCCGGAATTCGTCTCGGTGACCTATGGCGCGGGCGGATCGACGCGCGAGCGCACGGCGCGGACGGTGGCGCGCATTCTCGCGGATTCCAGCCTGACGCCGACCGCGCACCTGACCTGCGTCGACGCTTCGCGTGCCGAGATCGACAAGGTGATCGCGGAATTCGCGGTCATGGGCGTGAGACGATTCGTGGCGCTGCGCGGCGATCCCGCCGAAGGCGTCGGCTCGCACTACACGCCGCACCGTGACGGCTACGCCAACGCTTCCGAACTGGTGACGGCGCTGAAGGGGGCGGGCGATTTCGACATCTCGGTCGCGGCCTATCCCGAAAAGCACCCCGAAAGCCCGGATTTCGCCACCGATATCGAGATGCTGAAGCGCAAGGTCGACAATGGCGCGACGCGGGCGATCACCCAGTTCTTCTTCGACAACGATCTGTTCGAACGCTACGTCGAGCGGGTTCGGCGCGCCGGCATCTACATCCCGATCGTGCCGGGCATCCTGCCGGTGCACAATTTCACGCAGGTGGCGAATTTCTCGGCACGATGCGGCGCGCATGTGCCGGCGTGGCTGGCCGAGCGCTTCGAGGGGCTGCAGGGCGATCCCCAGACGCATGCGCTGATCGCCTCGGCAGTGGCGGCCGAGCAGGTGCTCGACCTGGTCGAGCGTGGCGTCAGCGATTTCCACTTCTACACGATGAATCGCGCCGACCTGGTGTTCGCGATCTGCCACATGATCGGCATCAGGGCGCCGGTCGACAAGGCAGCGTCCGCCGCGGCGTGACGGGTCCCGGAAATGCGAAAAGGCCGGGCGCGATGCCCGGCCTTTCCAAATTTCCTCGCCTTTTCAGGCGGTTCCCAGCTTCCTGGCCAGTCTGGCCGTTACGGAAGAACTCCCATTATGAGGGCGCCAATAAAAGCAAACGCAGCGCAAATCATCAGTGCATTGATTGGCCGTGTCAGTCCCATAGTTAGCCTCCTCTTAAAGAGCCATGGGGAGAGTCTAGGGGAGTTCAGGTCACAGGCAAGCGGAAATTTTGCTGCATTGCGACATGATTGTGAAAAACCTGTGCTGCGAAGAAGTCTAAGTGCAAGCATTTCCTTGGCAAAGGAAACATTGCGCCGCAGCCAAAGTTTTTTTGCATGGCACCGCAGGAAGAGAAGATGACCAAAGGGCAGCATTGCTGCCTAAAGGCCGGTCTCAGCGCTCCGGGGCGGTGCCCGCCACGAGCAGCGATTCGAGCCAGGATGCGGCCGAAAGGGCAAGCCGGTCACGGCCGAAACGGGCAACAAGCTGGATGCCGACGGGCATTCCCGCCTTGTTTGCGGCGCCAGGAACATTGACGCAGGGATTGCCGGTCAGCGTCCACAGCTTGTTGAAAACCGGCGATCCGGTGGAGGACAGTCCGCGCGGCGCGGCACCGGTGACGGCGGGTGTCAGGATCAGATCGACATGCTGAAAGAGCTCGCCGGTCTCGTGGCGGGCGCGCCGGGCGACGCTGCGGGCGGCATCGTAGGCTTCCGACGCGATGGCGCGGCCCTGCTCAAGGGTGGTGCGCAGGATCTCGCTCATGCGGTCGCGGTGATGGGTATATTCGAAGCCGAGCGCGATGCCGGCCTCGAAATTCTGGATCGTCGAATGGGCCTCGCGCGCCGCGGCAAGGATTTCGGGTTCGTCGATCTCGACAATGCTGGCGCCGGCAGACGCCGCGCGCTCGGCAGCGAGCGACAGGGCGGCGCGGGCGTCGCCGTCCGCCTGGTCCCAGACAGAGGTCCTGTAGAGGCCGATGCGTAGCGTCGAAGGATCGACAGGCTCGACGTCCAAAGGACGGCCGGTGAGGCGCGTGACGAAGGCGGCGACGTCGGCTGCGCTCGCGGCGAAGAAGCCGGCCGTGTCGAGAGACCAGGAAAAGGTCTTCACGCCGACCATCGGGACGAGGCGGAAACTCGGCTTGTAGCCGGCCACACCACAATAGGCGGCGGGGCGGATGACCGAGCCGCCGGTTTGCGTGCCGATGGCGACGGGCACCATGCCTGCGGCGACCCCGGCGGCGGAACCGGAAGAAGAGCCGCCGGGCGTGTGGGCCGGATCGCGCGGGTTGAGCGTGGCGGCCGGCTGCAGGAAGGCGAATTCGGTGGCGACCGTCTTGCCGGCGACGGTGGCGCCCCTGTCGCGCAGCATGGCGACAAGTGCTGCGTCCGCAGGCGGACGGTTCCCGGCATAAATGGGTGAGCCCATGCCGGTCGGCAGGTCGTGGGTGTCGATGATGTCCTTGACGCCGACGGCGATGCCGGCAAGCGGACCCGTGGCCCTGTCTGCCGCGGCGAGGGTCGCCTCGCGGTCGGGGAGGGCGACGAAGGCGCGGACGGCGGCGTCCTTCGCGGCGATGGCGTCGAGGCTCTGCGCGACGGCGGCCTTCGGCGTGATGTCGCCGTTCTCGATGGCTTTCAGGATGGACAGGACAGAATGCATGCTGGTTTCCGCGCTTGGCAGAAGCAGCTATCGCCGTTTGAACAGGCGTCCGTCAATCGTCACGAGGCCGAGCGCGATGAGAAGCATTCCGGCGACTTCGAAGAGTTCGAGGCGCTCGCCGAGGAAGAGGAAGCCGAGAAGTAGCGCGCTGACCGGCACGACGAGCGTGACCAGCGACGCGTTGGTGGCGCCGGCGGTGCCGATGAGCCTGAAATAGAGAATGTAGGCGAAGGCCGTGGAGACCAGCGCCAGGGCGAAGACGGCGGCCCAGACGGGGAGGCTTGCCGCAAACATTCCGGCGGGCCCCGACCAGGCGAGCACAAGAGGGACCATGATGATTGTCGAGGCGGTAAGCTGGCCGGCGGCGACCAGCACCGGCGGCACGCCCTTGAAGCGGCGGGCGAAGATGACGGCGAAGGCGTAGGAGAGCGAGGCGCCGATCAGCGCGAATTTCGGCCAGACCGGGCCGCCGAGACCGGCAAGCACGCCCGGACCGACCATGACGGCGGTGCCCAGAATGCCGAGCAGGATACCCAAAACCTTGTTGCGCGAGAATTTCTCGTCCTGCGTGACGGCGTTGGCGACCAGGATGGTCCAGAACGGCGTGGTGGCGTTGAGCACGGAGGCGAGCCCGGCGCCCATCTCGGTCTGGCCGGCAAAGATCAGCGAGAAGGGGATGACGTTGTTGAGGATGGCGAGCACGAAGAAGCTGCCGGCGAGCGGCAGGACGCGCGCGAAGGAGGGACCGCGCACGGCGAGATAGACGTGGAGCGCGGCGGCGGCGATGGCGACGCGGAAGAGCACCAGCGTCAGTGGGTGGATCTCGGCGACGGCGATGCGGGCAAAGAAGAAGGAGCCGCCCCAGATGGCGCCGAGCAGCAGCAGTTGCCCCCAGTTGAAGAGCGACATCGTGGGCTGGCTTGCCCTGTCTGGCGTGACGGCGGTCATGAAACGGGCTCCGGCGCGAAGTCGCGGATGTTGCTAGCCCTGCTGCGGACCGGGCGCCACCCGTTTCCTGCGCCTGACGCAACGGTTTTCGCGTGCTGGCCGGAGTGCTGGAAACGCCGTTCGATGCGGGAAGCGATTTCAAAGCAGGCCGGCTTGCTTTAGATAGCGGAAGCCACCCGAGGAGTGCCCATGCAACGATTCGAGAATGCCCGTGAGGCCGCGCTTGCGCTTCGGCCCGACGATTCGGTCTACTGCTTCCACCCGGAAGTTCTGAAGGCCGACGCGCGGCAGTTCATGTCGATGTTTCCCGGCAAGACCGCTTATGCGGTGAAGACGAACGGCGAGCCGATGGTGCTGCAGGCGCTGGTCGAGGCCGGCGTGACGGCCTTCGACGTGGCTTCGCCCGGCGAGTTCGCGGCGGTGCGCGCCGTCTCGCCCGACGCCGAGATGCTCTACATGCACCCGGTGAAGGCGCAGTCCGACATCAAGCTGGCACTGGAAAAATACGGCATCCGCGTCATCGCGGTCGACCACGAGGACGAGATCACCAAGGTGACGCGCGTGGTGCGCGCCCTCGACATCGACCCGGGCTCGATGACGGTGTTCGTGCGGGTGCAGACCAAGGGCGCGGCGGCCTACGAGCTGTCGAAGAAGTTCGGCGCCGGGCCGGCGCATGCGGTGGAACTGTGCCAGCGGCTGAAGAAGATCGGCTACAAGGTGGGGCTGTGCTTCCATGTCGGCAGCCAGATCGAGGACCCCGACACCTACGAGAGGGCGCTGGCCTCGGTCGACTGGGTGCGCAACCGCATCGGCTTCGAGCTGTCCGAGCTCGATGTCGGCGGCGGGTTCCCGGCCGAATACGGGCGCGATCCGAACAGCAAGAAGCCGGAAATGCCGTCGCTCGGGCAGATCATGTCGCGGCTGCGCGGCGACATCGAGGAATATCAGTTCGCCGACATGCCGCTGGTGGCCGAGCCCGGCCGCGTGATCGTGGCGCGGGCGTTCTCGCTGATTGTCAGGGTGCTCCTGCGCAAGGGCAAGCGGCTCTACATCAATGACGGCATCTGGGCGTCGCTGTCGGATTCCTGGGTCGGCAAGATCACGCTGCCGGCGCGCTTCATTCCCGACCCGGCCATCCGCTCGCGCAACGGCAGTGAGAAGAACATCGTGCCGTTCAAGGTGTGCGGCGCGACCTGCGATTCAGTCGACATTCTGTCGCGGCCGTTCTGGCTGCCGGAGACGGTGGACACGGGCGACTGGATCGAAATCGGCCATATCGGGGCCTATTCGCTGTCGCTGAGGACCCGCTTTAACGGATTTTATCCCGACACATTCGTCGAGGTGACAACGCCATTCGACGAAGGCGATGCGCCACAGGGCTTTGCCAGCCTGGAGACGATGGCGGATTAGGCGCTGCCGTCTTCGCTCCAAGATTCATCGCTCGTCCAAACTGTGTTACCCTAGGGCAATGCACGACTATTCCGAGTTTGCCGATCTGGAACTTGCCGGCTGGAGCGACGGCGCTACGGCAAAGGCTTATGCGGAGGGCTTTGCGTCGGCCAGTGCCCTGCACGTGCCGCATCTTGTCCGGGCAGTGGAGGCTGGTCCGGGCAGCCGTGCGCTCGATCTGTGCTGCGGACACGGCATCATTGCCGAACAGCTCGTCGAGGCAGGCGCTGAGACAACCGGTCTGGATTTCTCTCCCGCCATGTTGCGATTGGCGCGAGACCGCGTTGGCCAAGCGAATTTTGTCGAAGGAGACGCCGGCGATCTGCCGTTCGAGGATGACAGTTTCGATGCGGTGACGATCGGACTTGGCATGCCGCATGTTCCCGATCCCGCGGCAGTGGCGCGCGAAGTGCACAGGGTGCTGCGGCGCGGCGGACGTATGGCCTTCACCGTCTGGTGCGGGGTCGAGCGTTCGCTGGCGTGGCGCGCAGTCTTCGGCTCCATCGCCACCCATGGCGATCCGGAGGTGAAGATGCCGCCGGCACCGGATGCAAATGCGTTGTCAGAGAAGGTTGCGACACAGGCACTGCTGCAGGGGGCCGGATTCGACAACGTCGATATGGAGATCATCGACAGCTACTGGGACATCGACGATCCAAGCCGCCTCTTTGACTATTTTTATGAAGGGACGGTTCGCGGCGGCGCCCTGCTGAGACATCAGCCCAGCGACTATAGCGAAGCCATCCGTTCTGCCATCGCCGACGTGGTTGTCAGCGAGCTCGGCCCCGATGGGCCGTGGCGCGTGCCGGTTCCAGCCGCGATGACTTCAGCCACCGCGGTCTGAAGGATTACCCCCAGTCCGTTCGCCTACAGATTGGCCAGCAGCGCAGGCGTCGGCCAGCCGTCGACCGGCAGGCCGAGGCGAGCCTGTTCCTGGCGCACGGCTTCACGGGTGTTGGTGCCCAAGATGCCGTCGATGCCGCCAACGTCGTAGCCGCGGTCAACCAGCTTTTGCTGCAGCAGCTTCATGCTTTCGCCCACAAGTCCCTCCTCGGGATTGCGGCGCTCGAACTGCGGATCGCCCGCAAGACGCGCGGCGAGGTGGGCGGCCGTCAGCGTGTAGATGAAGGACTGGTTCCACTGCAGGTAGATGTCGTAATTGTCGTAGGTCAGGAAGGCCGGGCCCTTGTGGCCCATCGGCAATACGAGGCCGGCCTGCAGGCCATTGTCGGCGAGCGGGCTGCCGTCACGGTTCGTGACGCCCCATTCGGCCCATTTCGACAGCGGCAGCTTGTTGGTGCGGCCGGTCTGGTCCCACGGCATCGCCTCGGGCACGCTGACTTCCTGCATCCAGGGTTCGCCGCGCTTCCAGCCGCGATGCTGGATCTTGTTGGCGGTGGTCATGATGACGTCGGGCGCGCTGCCGCGCAGGTCCACCGCGCCGTCGCCGTCACCGTCGATGCCGCGCAGCAGATAGTCCGAGGGCAGGATCTGCGTCTGGCCGATCTCGCCGGCCCAGGCGCCCTTGGTGTCGGCGGGCAGGATGCCGCGGTCGATCAGGGTCAGCAGCGGCACGAGCTGCGGCCGGAAAAGCTCCGGCCGGCGGCAGTCATGCGCAAGCGTGGTGACGGCGTTCAACGTGTTGAAATCGCCCTGAACGGCGCCGAAATCGGTTTCGAGCGCCCAGAAGGCCGCGATGACGGGACCGGGCACGCCGAATTCCTGCTCGGCGCGGGCAAAGACGTCGGCATATTTCTTCAGGTTGGCGGCGCCGTTCTTCAGCCGGTAGTCGTTGATCATGCGGCCGGAGAACTCGGCAAAGGTCTGGTTGAAGACGCCCTGTGCGCGGTCGCGATCGAGCACTTTCTGATCGATCGAAGCGCGGGAAAGCGCGGCAAGGCCGGTCTCACCGACGCCGGCGGCAATGGCCTCCGCCTTGACGCCGTCGCGCCAGGCAGCGAAGTCACCGCCACACTCCTGCGCAAGGACGGTAGCGGGAGACATCAACATCAGGAATGCCGCAAGCGTTCCGGTGGGCAATCCCATGGGCAATCTCCTCGTTGAAATCTGGTCTCTAATGGATGGAAGGCGAAATCGATCCGTGGCCGGATGTATCAGGCAGCGTTTGCCTTGAGCCACTTCTTCCATGCGCGCGTGTCGCCGTTGAAGACATTGATGTCGGCGTCGCCGCGGATGCCGGGAATGACGCCCGTGCCGGTGTATTGCCAGAAGGTGAAGGGGTGGTCGCCATACCTGGCGGTCGGATGGCCGGCAACGGAACGCACCCAGTAGGGATAGCCGCGGAAGCCGGACAGGCCGTTGTCTTCGAAGAAGTCGACGGAGGTGTAGATGATCGGCTTCTTGCCGTAATGCTTCTCGACGATCTGCAGGAAGATGCGCATCTCGCTGCGCACGGTGGCCGGGTCGGGCCTGAGCTTGCAGGTCGGCGACTGCGGATTCCATTCCATGTCGAGGACGGGCGGCAGCGCGCCCTTTTCCTTGGGAACGTTGTCGATGAACCAGCGCGCCTGCTCGGCGGCCGGGCGGCAGAAGTAGTAGAAGTGATAGGCGGCACGCGGCACGCCCGCTGCCTTCGCCTTGCGCCAGTGCTCAGCAAAGAGGTCGTCAACGCGGTCGCCGCCCTCGGTCGCCTTGATAAAGGCGAAGGAGACGCCGCTGGTCCTGGCCTTGTGCCAGTCGACGGAGCCCTGATATTTCGACACGTCTGTGCCGTGAACTGCATAGTTCCACGGCGCGCCCCCTTCCCACTTGTGCGGGTCGCTGTCGGAGAAGCGCGGATGGGTAGCGGCGATCCCGGTCGAGCTGGTGGTGGCGGAAAGGTCCGGCGTCAGCGCATCGACGGTGGAGCAGGCCGACAGCGCAGCCAGCAGAGCAAGACCCGCTGCGGCGCGCAGCGCGCGGCCCGCCAGGGCAAGTGAAGCGTCGTGCACATTCCGGTTCAGCATCTGTCCCCAAGACCCCCGAAGCGGCTCGAACGCCGCTGGAACCGCTCCGCATTATAGCAGAGCCGGCTCCCTTCATCACCCATCATGGTTGACAATCGGTTGATTGCGCGCCCCCGCATCGAATTCGATGCCTGACGATTGGCGGCAGATAAATGGCCAAAACATGGCAGGCGGCGGGATGAGGCGGCTGCCGCGCTGCCCGGCACATCAGGCGAGGCGGGCCACCGCATGGACGGCGTAGCCGCGATAAAGCGTTTCATAGCGAAGGGTTGCGCCGATCCGATGGCATTCCGATTCCAGCACTTCGCCCAGAGAATCGCGCGGCGTGACGTGGAAGCGGGCGAGCCAAGCGCGCAAGGCGCTGCGGAACCAGGCGGGGAGTCTTTCCTGGCCACCGAAATCGACGATGTGGAGCGAGCCGCCGGGGGCCAGTGCGTCGAATGCCGCGACGACCGTGCGGCGCCAGGGCGGAATCATCGACAGCGAATAGGAGATGACGACGCGGTCGAAGCCGTCGCGACCGAAGAGGCCTTCCGCATCGAAGGCGCAGGCATCGCCGCGGGCCAGCGTGACGCGGTCGGCGAGATTGCCGCGCCGGATGGCGGCTGCGGCGGTCTCCAGCATGCCGGCCGAGATGTCGAGGCCAAAGAGGCGCGCGGCGGGATAGGCGCGGGCGATCAGCGCCAGGTTGCGCCCGGTGCCGCAGCCAAGTTCCAGCACGGCTCCGCCCTCAGGCACGTCGAGATCCGCGATCAACCGGTCGCGGCCGAGCAGATAATATTTGCGGGTCAGGTCGTAGATGTGGCGCTGGTAGCGGTAGACGCCGTCCATCAGGGCCGCATGCGAGGGGGCAAGCGCGCTCATCAGGCGCTCTTCACATAGAGGTGGAAGCCGCCATAGATGGCCGAGCGATCGCGCGCGCCGTGGCTGCGCGACGCGTCGTGATCGTAGCGCCACTGGTCGAGAAGGGCCGCAGAGACGCGGCCGGGCAGGAGCGTCGCCTCTGCGGCGGTGCGGAATATGACGCGGGCTCCGGGGGCGGCGGTGCGGGTGATCTCTGTCCACAGCGCATTTAGCTGGTCGTCGCTCATCCAGTCCTGCGCGTCGAGCAGCACGAAACGGTCGACCGAGCCGGCCGGCTTGCCGGCGAGCAGTTCGGTGAAGTTGACGTGGTGGACGGCGACGCGATCGGCGTTGGCCTTGAGCGTCTCGTAATTGGCCTGTTCCAGGTAGGCGGGCAGGGCGGCCTCGCCAGGCGCCGGGTAGCGGCGGGCGAAGGCCTGCCAGGCAAAGTAGTTCTTCTTCAGCGGGAAATGGCAGGCGAGCTTTTCCAGCCGGGCGCTGAGCACGCTTTCCATTGTGCCGTCGCCAGAAGTGATGAGGGAATCATACTGGGCCGGCGGGATGCCGAGGCCGAAGAGCGAAGACTTGCGCGACAACACCATGCGGATCAGCCGGGCGTTGAAGACGGGCGCAAACTCCTCCTCGAAGAAGCGGCGCTGGTCGCCTAGATTTTTGGAAGCGATGATGCGGGTGGGGTCGACGCCGTAGAGCCGCGCCGCGAAATGGGCGGAGCCGATGAAGAAGCCGAGCAGGCCGGTCTGGTAGAAATTGCCCTCGAAGGCGCGGATGCGCTTCCTGCCCCGCCAGTTGCGTCCCTCCCAGTAGCGGCGGGTGTCGGCATCGAGCTGCGGCGCCAGAAAGCGCTGATAGGCCTGGGTATTGGCCCTGTTGCCGGCCTCGCCGAAGAAGCGGAACAGGTCGGCCTGCGACGGCAGGTGCCGGACCGCCGCGAGCTTCAGGCGATTCAGCGCGATGTGCGCGGCGTTGAGGTCGACGGCGTCGATGCGAGCCGGCGATCGGGTCAGGTAGGCAAGCACGTTGCAGCCGCCGGACGCGATGGTGACGACGCGGTGACCCTCGCCGAGTGCCATGGCCTCGATGTCCACGTCGGGATCTTCCCAGATCTGCGGATAGACAAGGCCAGTGAAGAGAAGCGCGAAGAGACGTTCCGAGAGGCCGGCCCTGGAGAGCGCCCTGTTCCGGTATACGGCCTGGCCGACCTGGCGGTTCCTGCGAAGGCCGATATCACTCGAAAGGTCGGTCATGGCGCGAATCCCGTCTAGGACTGTTCGGACTGGGCTAGCGCGGCTTCATTACGGGCAGGTGACGGTGTTGCGACAGTCCTGTGATGGTTGCAGGAGGGGACGGGTTTCGCACATGTTTGGCGCACGACTCGATCCTTGGAGGTTTCCATGTCCCGACACGATTTCGACCCCGCTACCGTGACGCCGGACGGTCGGCCGCCGGCAAAGGCGCGGCTGTTCGATGGGTCCGTCGAAGGTCCCCATCGCGGTTCCGTCAACGGCGAGAGCCTCGGGGCGCAGGTGACCATCCTCACCTATGGCAATGACGAACCGGGCAAGGGACCGGTGTTGCATGTGCATCCCTATGACGAGGTCTTCGTCGTGCAGCAGGGCCACGCGCGCTTCTTCGTCGGCGAGGCGGTGATCGACGCCGAGGCCGGGGAGACGGTGCTCGGCCCGGCCGGGGTGCCGCACCGCTTCATCAATCTCGGACCCGGACGCCTGCAGACGCTCGACATTCACATGTCGCCGCGCTGGATCCAGACCAACCTGGAGTAGGACTGCGACCACGCCTGCATGTTGCAGGGCCGGCAGTGTGCGAGGTCATGCACGCATAAAGTGTAGGTGTCCATCTTTACAAGTAATGATTGTATAGATAGCATCATGCAATCCACAATGGAAAGCGTCAGGAAGTTCTGACCGGGACTTCCGGCGGCTGTTCGGGAGGGGTTCCATGACATCCAAGCACGGTGCCGCAGTGCGCGGTCAGGCCAACGTTCCCCATTCAAGCGTAAGAGATCAGCGCTTCGGGCGCATGTTCCGCAACCTGCCGCCGGCCGAGTTCAGCGAGGAGGCTCTGGTTGGGCTGGCCGAGACGATGTTTCACGGCGAGTTTTCCCGCCGCATCGCTGCCGGCGTCGAAGTCGACACGCCGCTAGAGGGCAGCGAGCCGGACGAGAACCCGGCACTGTCTGCAGGCTTCACCTATCTCGGCCAGTTCATCGACCACGACATCACCTTCGACCCGATGTCGTCGCTCGATCGTTTCAACGATCCCGACGCGCTGCAGGATTTCCGCACGCCGCGCCTCGATCTAGATTCCGTCTACGGCTCGGGTCCGGACGATCAGCCCTTCCTGTACGACAGTGACGGCAAGCACCTGCTGCTCGGCCTCGACCGGGACTACGACAAGGCTCGCAACAGCCGGCCCGACCTGCCGCGCAACGACGCCACGCCGCGGCGGGCGCTGATCGGCGACAAGCGCAACGACGAGAACTCGATCGTCTCGCAACTGCAGGCAACCTTCCTGCGCTTTCACAACCGGGTGCTGGACACGGTTGCCGGCGGTGACTTCCAGCGCGCGCAGCAGATCGTGCGCTGGCACTACCAGTGGATGGTGCTGCACGACTTCTTGCCGCGCGTGGTTGGCGACCAGACCTACCAGGAGGTCGTCGGCGGGCGGGGCGGCATACCGACGACGCGCTTCTACGAAGCGAAAGGGCGCTATGCCTTCATTCCGGTCGAGTTCTCCGTGGCGGCCTATCGCTACGGCCATTCGATGGTGCGGCCGAGCTATTCGCTGAACCACATCGTGCGCGGCGCAAATCCCAGCCAGCAGCCCTTTGCCGGCCAGACTGCGACCTACCACCGGATTCCGGTCTTCTCGCTGCTGAATTCGGAGCTCGCAAACCTGAACGGCTTCCGCGAGCTGCCGGACTTCTGGGCGGTCGACTGGGGCTTCTATTTCGATGGCGTGGCGCCGGATTCGCCGCCGCCCGGCGCTATGCTGCCGCAACCATCCTTCAAGATCGACACCACGCTCGTCGATCCGTTGACCAGTCTGCCAGATCATCAAGATCAGGTACCGGCCCGGCGCGCGTTGGCGGCACTGAACCTCCTTCGAGGCTGGCGCATGGGTATTCCCTGCGGCCAGGCGGTGGCGCACTTCATGAGCCTCGAGGCGCTGAGCGACGCCGAGCTCTTCGATTCCGACGACGCGGACCGGCGCGATCAGCGCGCGGCCCTGCTGGCGGCGCATCCGGGCATGTTCGAGAACAACTGCCCGTTGTGGTTCTACATCCTGCGCGAGGCCGAAGTTTCCTCCGGCGGCCTTCACCTCGGGCCTGTCGGCGGCACCATCGTTGCCGAAGTGTTGGCCGGGCTGATCGCGGAGGACCGGCATTCATTCCTGTCGCAATGGCCGACCTGGCGTCCGACACTGCCGGGCGCCGAAGCGGGGCACTTCACCATCGCCGACATGATCAATTTCACTAATTCGGGCGCGGAGGCGGCCGTGGCCTAGGCCGCCCCGAATCCGCCCGGCGTCGGCGTGGTGACAATGACCGCCTCGCCGGGCTCAAGGAAGGTCTGGTCGCAGGCGCGCAGCGTTTCGACGGTGCCGTCGGAACGACGCACCTGCGTCATGCCGACTTCGCCGGAGCCGCCGCCCTCGAGACCCTCGGGCGGGCGGTTGCGGTGCGACGACAGGATGGCGCATTCCATGCGTTCGAGGAAGCGGATGGTGCGGCGGGTGCCGTCGCCGGCGTGGAACTTTCCCTTGCCGCCCGAGCCCTGGCGGATGTGGAAATCCTCGAGCAGCACGGGGAAGCGCAGTTCCAGCACTTCCGGGTCTGTGAGGCGCGAATTGGTCATGTGGGTATGGACGCCGGACGTGCCGTTGAAGCCGCGGCCGCTATTCATGCGGCCGGCCGGCGAGCCGGAGCAGATGGTCTCGTAATACTGATATTTTTCATTGCCGTAGGTCAGGTTGTTCATCGTCCCTTGCGCATTGGCGAGCGCGCCCATGGCGCCGAACATGGCGTTGGTGACGTGCTGCGAGGTCTCGACATTGCCGGCGACCACCGCCGCCGGGTAGGCGGGGCGCAGCATGCAGCCGTCGGGAATCACGATGTTGATCGGCCTGAGGCAGCCAGCATTCATCGGGATGTTGTCCTCGACCATGACGCGGAAGGCGTAGAGCACGGCGGCGCGCGCGACCGGTTCGGGGGCGTTGAAATTGTTCTTCATCACCGGCGAGGTGCCGGTGAAGTCAACGGTCGCCTCGCGCCTGGCGCGGTCGACGGTGATCCTCACCCTGATGACCTGGCCGGTGTCGGTCGGGTATTCGTACTCGGAAGCATCCGGCAGGCGCTCCAGCACGCGGCGCACGCTCTCGGCGGCGTTGTCCTGGACGTGGCCCATATAGGCCTCGACGACATCGAGCCCGAAATGCGCGACCATCTTGCGCAGCTCGGCGACACCCTTCTCGTTGGCGGCGATCTGCGCCTTGAGGTCAGCGATGTTCTGGTGCGGGTTGCGCGCCGGGTAGGGGTGGTCGGTGAGGATACGGTGGAGCTCGGCCTCCTGGAACCTACCGCGCGAGACGATGCGGAAATTGTCGATCAGCACGCCTTCCTCATCGACCGTGGTGGCGAGCGGCGTCATCGAGCCGGGCGCCGTGCCGCCGACATCGGCATGGTGGCCGCGCGAGGCCGAGTAGAACAGGATTTCCTCGCCGGCATCGTCGAAGACCGGCGTCACGACGGTAATGTCGGGAAGATGCGTGCCGCCATTGTAGGGGGCGTTGAGCGCGAAGACGTCGCCCGGATGGATGTCGCCCGCGTTCAGCCGGATGATGGTCTCGACGGAGCGGTCCATGGAGCCGAGATGCACCGGCATGTGCGGCGCGTTGGCGACGAGCGCGCCGGTGCGGTCGAAGACGGCGCAGGAGAAGTCCAGCCGCTCCTTGATGTTGACCGAATAGGCGGTGTTCTGCAGCGTCACGCCCATCTGCTCGGCGATCGACATGAAGAGGTTGTTGAAGACCTCGAGCATGACCGGGTCGGCCTCGGTGCCGATGGCGGCCTGGCGCTGCTTCTTCTCGACGCGGCGGAGCAGCACGTGATCCCTGGCGGTGATCTCGGCCTGCCAGCCCGGCTCGACGACGATGGTCTGGTGGCTCTCGATGAGCAGCGCCGGACCGTCGATGCGGTTGCCGCAGGCGAGGTTCTCGCGGCGGTGGACGGCGGCATCCAGCCAGGCGCCGTTGCAGAAGATCGGGCGGGTCTCGACGGGTTTTGCGTCGGTGCCGGAGAGCGGCCGGTCGGTCTCGTCGCGGCCGGTGACACGGCCATCGGAAGCCTCGACCTCGACCGTCTCGATGACCATCGGCTTGTCGTCGTAGACGAAGCCGAACTGCGCCTTGTGGGCTGTTTCGAAATCGGTCCGCGCCTGATTTATGGAGCGGGCGGCGAAATTGACCGGGAGCGCCGTGTCGGTGCCGTCGTAGCGGATGTGGAGGTTGGGCCGCCAGACGACGGCGTCGTCCGGAACGCCCTGCAGCCTCATCTCGGCGAACACGGCGTCGTGCAGGGTCGCGATGGTGGCGTCGAGATCGGCGACGGTGTCTTCGGCGAGCGGCCGGATCAGGCCCTGCTGGCGCGAGGCGAAGACGCTCGACATGCCGATGCCATAGGCCGAGAGCAGGCCGGAGAAGGGGTGGATGAGCACCGCCTCCATGCCGAGCGCGTCGGCGACGAGGCAGGCGTGCTGGCCGCCGGCGCCGCCGAAGCAGTTGAGCAGATATTCGGTGACATCATAGCCGCGCTGCACCGAGATCTTCTTGATGGCGTTGGCCATGTTCTCGACAGCGATGGTGACGAAGCCCTCGGCGACCGCTTCGGGCGCACGGCCGTCGCCGATCTCTGCGGCCATGGCGGCGAAACGCTCGCGCACCACGGCGGCGTCGAGCGGCTGGTCTTGGCCGGGGCCGAAGATCGCCGGGAAGAAGTCGGGCTGCAGCTTGCCCAGCATGACATTGGCGTCGGTCACGGCGAGCGGGCCGCCGCGTCGGTAGCAGGCGGGGCCGGGTGTGGCGCCGGCCGAATCCGGCCCGGCCTGGAAGCGCCCGGCCTCGAAATGCAGGATCGAGCCGCCGCCGGCGGCGACGGTGTGGATGCGCATCATCGGCGCCCGGACGCGCACGCCGGCGACCTCGGTGTCGAAGGCGCGCTCGTAGTCGCCGTCGTAATGGGCGACGTCGGTCGAGGTGCCGCCCATGTCGAAGCCGATGACCTTGCCGAAGCCGGCGAGTTTTGCGGTCTCGACCATGCCGACGACGCCGCCGGCCGGGCCGGACAGCAGCGCGTCCTTGCCCTGGAAGTTTTCCGCCGAGGTGAGGCCGCCGGACGACATCATGAACATGAGCTTTGGATTTTCGCTCACGGCCGCGCGCTCGCTTCGCTCCCTGGCCTCCGCGGGGGTGGCCTGGCCGGCCGACGCCCCATCTTCCACCCCTTTGGCGGGCTTGCGGCCTTCGGCCGGATTGTCGCCAATGCCAAGTTCGCCGGCGACGCGGCTGACGTAGCGCGACAGGATCGGCGAGAGATAGGCGTCGACGACGGTGGTGTCGCCGCGGCCGACCAGCTTGACCAGCGGCGAGACCTCGTGGCTGACCGACAATTGTCCAAAGCCGACTTTGCGGCAGACGTCCGCGACCGCCTTTTCGTGATCGGGGTATTTCCAGGCATGCATGAAGACGATGGCGACGGCGTCGATGCCGTCCTTCTTCGCCTGCTCGATCTGAGGTTTGACGGCGGCAAGGTCGAGCAGTTTCTCGACCGTTCCATCAGCGCGAACGCGCTCCTCGACCTCGACGACGCGCTCGTAAAGCTGCTCGGGGAGGATGATCTCCTTGGCGAAGATGTCGGGCCGCGCCTGGTAGGCGATCTTCAGTGCGTCGCGAAAACCCTTGGTGATGAGCAGCAACACGCGATCACCCTTGCGCTCGAGCAAGGCGTTGGTGGCGACCGTGGTGCCCATCTTGATGTCGCCGACGAGGCCGGAAGGGATGGCGGCGCCGGGAGCAACGCCGAGCAGGTCGCGGATGCCCTGGATGGCGGCGTCGCTATAGGCCTCGGGATTCTCGGACAGAAGTTTTCGCGGATGCAGGGCGCCTTCGGGATCGCGGCCAATAATGTCGGTGAAGGTGCCGCCGCGGTCGATCCAGAAATCCCACTTCTTCGCGAGCATGAAACTCTCCCGTCAATCGCCTTGGACTTTGCGCAGAAGAGCGGTATAGAACAGAACATCGCCATTTCGTCAATGATTTGTCGATAAAATGCGAAGGAAAAAATGCGATGCAGAAAGCCGCCACCGGGATTGGTCCCGTCGTCTCCGCCGCCCACCTCGCCGATGGCGACATGCCGGCGCTGTCGGAACTGGAATTCGCGCTGACCATCCTCGGCAACGCCTTCCAGCGCTGGAGCGTGCGCGGCATGGGCGCGGCCGGGATGCCCGGCCTGGCGCCGATCGACGTGCTGGTGCTGCACGCAGCCAACCACCGCAGCCGCGAGAAGACGCTCTCGGACATCTGCATGATGTTCAATATCGAGGACACGCATGTGGTGACCTATGCGTTAAAGAAGCTCGAGGGGCTGGGCCTGATCACCACCGGAAGGCGCGGCAAGGAAAAGACGGTGAAGGCGACGGAGAAAGGGGCCGAGGCCTGCGGCCGCTACCGCGAGGTGCGCGAGGCGCTGCTGGTTTCCACCGTGAAGGGGCTGAAGTTCGACGAAGCCGAGATCAGCGGCATTGCTGCCCTGATGCGGGCGCTGTCGGGGCAATACGACCAGGCGGCGCGCAGCGCGGCGAGCCTGTGACCAAAGGTGTCCGGCGCGCTATCTGACGCAATGTTAAGAGCCGACTCCCGATGTGACGAAACAGTACAGACCGACGCGCATTTCTCTCCCGACCGCCTGCAGCGCAGGCACCCACGGAAGGAGAGAAGTCATGAAGAAGTTTCTTGTCGCATCCGTTTCGGCCGTCGCCCTGATGGGGCTGGTCGCCTGCAGCGATAGCACCGACAACACCACGACCCAGAGCGTTCCGCAGGCCGAACCGGGCATGGAGCAGCCGGTGACGCCGGCTCCGCCGGCAACCGACAACACGACCACGCAGGGCATCGAGCCGACACCCGAGACGGGTACGGGCGGCGACCTGCAGGGGACCTCGCCGGCTCAGCCGATGCCGGAACCCGAAGTGCAGTAAGACCCTCGATTTTGGGGATGAAGGAGGCCGGTTTCGACCGGCCTCCTTTCGTTCAGGCGGCAACGCGCGCCCAACGGCCGATCATCACTGTCACCATCACCGCGAGCGCGAAGGCCAGGGTCTCGCCGGTAATGGTTTCGCCCAAGAGCAGGGCGGAGATGGCAATGGTGACGAAAGCCTGCAGAAGCTGCACCTGACTGACGCGAGCAATGCCGCCCATTGCCAGTCCGACATTCCAGGCGAAGAAGCCGAGAAACATCGAGCCGAGGCCGAGGTAGAGGAAGGCTACGGCTTCAGGGGCCGCGGCGTTCGAGAATCCGGGTCCCCAGGCGAAAACCGTCCCGACGAGCGAAACGGGGGCGGTGACGATGAGCGCCCAGCAGATCACTTCCCAGCCCGGCATCCTGCGCGAAAGCCTGCCGGAGATGATGTAACCGAGACTGACGAGAATGGCAGCGAGGAACAGCCAGATGTCGCCGCTCGAAAGCTGCATGCCGCCGTCGCGCATGGCGAAGGTGACGACAAGGGCGGCGCCGGCGACACCGCAGATCCAGAACAGGATCGAGGGCCGCTCACCTGTCAGGAGCGCCGAAAATATGCTGGTGGCGAGCGGCAGGATACCGAGCACGACGGCGCCATGCGCGGCCGGCACGGTCTGCATGGCGAGCGAGGACAGCAGCGGGAAGGCAAAGACCAGCAGCACTCCGGCAAGGAGAAGGGCGCCGAGGTCGCCACGCGGAAAGCGCCGGCGCAGGAGAATGAGGATCGCCGCGGCAGCGGCGGACGCAAGAGCGGCGCGGCCGAATGTTATGAAGAGGGGATCGAAGGCACCGAGCGCGACGCGCGTTGCCGGCAGCGTGCCGCCGAAAATGACGACGCCGAGGAGGCCGATGGCGAGGCCGGCGTTTTCGCGCAGCACCGTGGGCTGGCCAGGAGAAGCAGTCTGAAGCATGTGCCGACGGGTAGCGTGCGCCGCGACCGCCCGTCGCGGCAAATCGCTTGGGCCAGTAACCCCATCGATTTGCTCTAACCGCTCCCTCGCCAAGCCGGGATTTTCATCCTATGAGACGGCGATGTCGATTTGGGACCGCATAGGCGAATTCGTCGCCCGTGTCTCCGCATCCGCCTCGTCCGGCGTCTCGGATGTGGTGGAGGCGGTGCAGACCGTCTTCATGGGCGATGCCGACCTGAGGCGGCGGGTCGCCTTTTCGGTCGCCATGATCGCGCTGTCGGCCAAGATGGCCAAGGCCGACGGCATCGTCACGCAGGACGAGGTTCAGGCCTTCCAGCAGATATTTTCGGTTCCCGCTTCCGAGCGGCGCAATGTCGAGCGGCTCTACAATCTCGCCAAGGCGGATGTCGCCGGTTTCGAGGCCTATGCCAGGCAGATGGCCGGGCTGTGCGGCACCGGCAAGGCCAATTGCGCCATGCTGGAGGACATTCTCGACGGCCTCTTCCACATCGCCAAGGCGGACGGCGTTCTGCATGAGCATGAGGGGCTGTTCCTGCACCGCATCGCGGAAATCTTCCGCATCGAGGAGAGCCATTACCAGAGCATTTTGGCGAGGCACGCCAATCTCGGCGATGCCGACCCCTATCTCATCCTTGGCGTAGAACGCGGCAGCACGCTCAACGACGTCAAGAAACGCTACCGCAAGCTGGTCGCAGCGAACCATCCCGACCGGCTGATCGCGCGCGGCGTGCCGCAGGAGTTCATCCGCATCGCGACGACGCGCATCGCGGCGATCAACGCGGCATACGAGACGATCGAACGGGGCCTCAGACCTGCATGAGTGGATTTGCGCCCGACCATGCCGGCGCGGATGTCAGGGTATCGCCGAATTTCGGCCCGCGCCGCGGCGTCGAGGGGCCCGACATGATCGTGCTGCACTATACCGGCATGGAGAGCGGCGATGCCGCCGAAGCCTGGCTGTGCAACCCGGCGAGCGAGGTCTCCTCGCATTACCTGGTGCACGAGAACGGCCGCGTCGTGCAGATGGTGCGCGAGAGCGACCGCGCCTGGCATGCCGGCAAGAGCTTCTGGCAGGGCAACAGCGACATCAATTCTTGCTCGATCGGCATCGAGATCGTCAATCCCGGGCATGCGCTCGGCTACCGCAATTTCCGCAAGCGCCAGATGGCCGCGGTGACAGCGCTCTGCGCGGGCATCATCGGCCGGCACAACATCCCCGCAGAGCGCGTCCTGGCGCATTCCGACGTGGCGCCGGGCCGCAAGGTTGACCCGGGCGAGCGGTTTCCGTGGGGGCAGCTGGCCCAGGCGGGCATCGGTCATATTGTCGCGCCGCGACGCGCGGGCGGCACGCCGGTTCTCGCGCCCGGCGACAAGGGCGACGCCGTCGAGGAACTGCAATCGATGCTGTCGCTCTACGGCTATGGCGTCGATATCACCGGCGTATTCGACGAGGCGACAGGCGTTGTGGTTGCAGCGTTTCAGCTGCATTTCAGGCCGCGCCGGGTCGACGGCCTGGCCGACCGATCGACGGTCGATACGCTCGCCAGGCTGCTGCAGGCATTGCCGCGCGAACCTGCCTGAGAGCGGCACGGCCACCGAAGCCGAAAACCGGCATGGTAATATTTTGTCATCCAACGTGACTTGATCGGCCCTTTTTGTCCCAAAGTCGATCTGCAAAGGAGCGCCATCGAGTTGCCGGCGGGCTGATGAGTGTCGCTCCCGGTGTAGTGTAGATCATCCCCGCGCGGATACTGTCGCGGGACCGCATAGCAGACAGGAAATCATGAAGAATCTGACGGTTTTGGCAGCCGCGCTCGTCGCGGGCCTGACGACATTTGCAGTGGACGCAAAAGAAGTCTCGAAGAGTGACGTATCGAAGGCGGCCACGAAGGCCGAGAGCACGGTGACGGCGTCGCGCAAGGAAGACAGCGGCCACCGGGCCGGCGAGCGCGGCAAGACGGGCGAGGAGATCTTTCACGCCGCCAAGGCGGCGGCAGCAGCGGCCGAGACGACGCGCGCCGGCAAGAAGGCCGACGCCGAGGAGGCCAAGGCCAAGAAGGCGGACAAGCCCTTTGCGCCGCTGATCGAGCGCTATGCCTCGATGAACGGCGTCTCGCCGGAGCTGGTGCATGCGGTGATCCAGGTGGAAAGCAACTACAAGCCCAATTCGAAGGGCCGCGCCGGCGAGATCGGCCTGATGCAGATCAAGCCGGCCACGGCGCGCATGATGGGCTATTCCGGATCGACGAGAGGCCTGTTCGACCCCGAGACCAACATCAAGTACGGGCTGAAATACCTGGCCAAGGCGCAGAAGCTCGGCGGTGGCAGCACCTGCGGCACGATCCTGAAGTACAATGCGGGCCACGGCGCCAAGCGGATGAACCCGATCTCGTCGGCCTACTGCAAGAAGGTCAAGAAGCGGCTCGCCGGCATCTGACCGCGGCGGCAACGCCAAGACACGAAACACGCCCGCCCGGGGCAGCCCGGGCGGGCGTTACTTTTTTCGTTTGCGTTTCAACAGGCGAACGCCTTTATACGCCCTGCCAGCTGGCCGGGCGGCCGCACCAGCAACAGTCGAAAGGCTGCGGGTGAGGAAAGTCCGGGCTCCATGGAAACACGGTGCCGGTTAATGGCCGGCGGGGGCGACCCCAGGGAAAGTGCCACAGAAAGCAAACCGCCGCGGCCGTCCTTCGGGACGGGGCGCGGCAAGGGTGAAAGGGTGGGGTAAGAGCCCACCGCGCGCCTGGCAACAGGGGCGGCACGGCAAACCCCACCGGGAGCAAAACCGAATAGGGGCGGTAGGGGGGCAACCCTCAGGGCTGTTTCCGGTCCACCGTCCGGGTAGGTTGCATGAGACCGATGGCAACATCGGTCCAAGACGAATGGCCGCCACGTTCCCGCCGCCGCAAGGCGACGGGGGCCATACAGAACCCGGCTTACAGGCCAGCTGGCAATTTTTTCCTCAAGCGAGAGCCGCGATCAGTGCGCGTCGAAAGATGCCTCGATGGCGGCCCACAGCTCCTCGGTCGGCTCGCAGCCGACCGACAGCCTGACGAAACCGGCATCCACGGCGTCGCCCCAGCGGGCGCGGCGCTCGGCGGCCGAGTGCACGCCGCCGAAGGAGGTGGCCGGCTGGATCAGCGCACAATTGCCGATGAAAGCGTCCGCCTCTTCCTCGGAGCCGAGGGTGAGGCCGATGAGGAAGCCGAAACGCAGCATCTGCGTGGCGGCGAGATTGTGCGAGGGATCGCCCTCGAGGCCGGGGAAGCGGACGGCACGGACCTTCGGGTGGTCCTTCAGGCGGCGGGCGATGATCTCGGCCGAATTGCACATGCGGTCGAAGCGGACTTCCAGCGTCTCCAGGCCGCGATGCAGCAGCCAGGCCTCGAAGGGGCCGGGAATGGCGCCTGACAGCTTGCGCCAGTCCTTCACGGCGGCGATGATTTCGGCATCGCGGCTGGTGACATGGCCGAAGAGCACGTCGGAATGGCCGTTCGGCGCCTTGGTGTCGGCGGCGACGACCACGTCGGCGCCGAGATCGAGCGGCAATTGGCCATAAGGCGTCATGGTGGTGTTGTCGGCAACGACGATGGCGCCGGCCGCATGTGCGGCCGCGGCGACCGCGGGAATGTCGCAGACATCGAGGCCCGGATTGGATGGCGTCTCGACGAAGACCATGCGGTAGCCGTCGAAGCCGCCGTCGAGATAGCTGGTGGTCGGGCGCAGGTCGAACTCGATGCCGAGCCCTTTCAGGAAGCGCTCCGCGAGCACGCGGGGCGTGTAGTAGCCGTCGGAGGGCAGCAGCACGCGGTCGCCTGTTTTCAGCAGGGCAAGGAAGATGGCCGAGATGGCCGCCATGCCCGATGGAAAGGCAACGGCGGTGGCGTTTTCGAGATGGCCGAGCATCTCTTCGGCTGCTTCCCAGGTCGGGTTGTCGAAGCGGCCATACTGCCGGAAGCCGGCCGGGTCGCCCGGCAGGTTGAAGATGGACGCCATGGTCAGGGGCAGGGGAACCGGATCGCCCTTGGCGAGCTTGCGGCGACGGAGATGGGCGAGGTTTGCCGCGCGGGACGCCGGGCTGTCGGTCATGGTTTCAAGTCTCTGCGGATGGGTTTTCAGATTCGGCGCGACGCTATGATGCGCGGTCGGTCTCCGCAAGGTGCCGCCGGGTTCAGCCGCGGCCAATAACGCTTCGTTAGGCTTAATGGAGGATAAAGGGCGCGATGCCCTGCAACCCGTCCGGAGACGCGGATTTGCCTGGATTCAGAGAGTTGTTCCCGTTGACGCCCATAGTGCCCCATGCTATCCCATAAGCACAATCAAGTCTGTTTTCCCGTCGAGGGTTTTGCGCGTGCAAGCCGCGGGGTCCTGGCCCTGTCCGGCACGGCTTCGCGCGATATCAATGCGGGGAACGGAGGGCACCGAAACCGCGCTGCGGAGGCGCGGCAAACATGACGAAACGGGGCGCGGCGGCGAGAGCGGCTGTTACGAGTGATGAACCGGTTTCTGTCCAGCGCAGTCAACAGAATAGACGCCAAGGGGCGGGTTTCCGTGCCGGCGCATTTCCGCGCCGTGGTGCAGAGCCGCGGCTATGCCGAGCTTTACGCCATCAGGCAGCTCGACGTGCCGGCGCTGGATGTGGGCGGGCTCGACCTGCTCGACCGCTACGAGGAGAGAATAGCGCTGGAAGACCCGTTCCTGCAGACCGCCGACGACATGTCCTTCTTCGTGCATGGCGACGGGGCGTTCCTGAAATACGACCAGGACGGGCGCATCACGGTCAGCGACTTCATCCGCGAACACACCGGCATCACGACGGAGGTGGCCTTCGTGGGGCGCGGCAATTTCTTTCAGATCTGGGAGCCCGGACGGCTCGGCGCCTATGGCGCGGAGGTGAGGGCAAGACTTTCGCGACTTCGGCAGGGGACGAAGCCTGGGGAGCAACCGGAATGATGGCGGGTCACGGCGGGGATAGCCCCGCGGTTGGCGGACCGGCCCGTCACATTCCGGTTCTTCTCGCCGAAGTCCTCTCGGCGCTGGCACCGCAGGAGGGCGAGACCTTCATCGACGGTACGTTCGGCGCCGGCGGCTACACAAAGGCGATCCTCGACGCGGGCGCATCCGTGGTGGCGGTCGACCGCGACCCGGACGCGATCGCTGCCGGGCGCGACATGGAAGCCTCTTCCGGCGGCAGGCTGCGGCTGGTGCAAGGGCCATTCTCCAGGCTCGACGATCACGCCGAGGCGGTCGACGGGGTGGTGCTCGATATCGGCGTCTCGTCGATGCAGCTCGACGAGGCCGGGCGCGGCTTCTCGTTCCGCGCCGACGGGCCGCTCGACATGCGCATGGCGCAGGAGGGCGCGAGTGCGGCTGACGTCGTCAACCGCTTCAAGCAGGGCGATCTCGCCCGCATCTTCGGCTTTCTCGGCGAGGAGCGCCATGCGGGCCGCATCGCGCGGATGATCGAGAAGCGGCGCGAGGCGCGGCCCTTTGAGACCACGCTCGACCTCGCGAACGCCATCGAGGCGCATGTCGGGCGCAATCCCAAGGACAAGATCCACCCGGCGACGCGCGTCTTCCAGGCGCTGCGCATCTTCGTCAATGACGAGCTCGGTGAACTGGCGCTCGCACTGTTTGCGGCCGAGCGCGCGCTGAAACCCGGCGGCCGGCTGGTCGTCGTCACGTTCCATTCGCTCGAGGACCGCATCGTCAAGCGCTTCATCGCCGACCGCTCCGGCAACGCGGCGGGGTCGCGCTTCCTGCCGGAGCTGCAGGAGAAGGCGCCGACCTTCGCCAAGCGCGGTGGGGCGGTGGCGGCGAGCGAGGCGGAGACCGAGGTCAATCCGCGTGCCCGCTCGGCCAAGCTGCGCGTCGCTGTCCGCACCGAGGCAGCGGCCCGGCCCGAGGATTTTTCGATCTTCGGGCTTCCGAAACTTCCCGACATCCGGCTTTCGGCAGAGAGGTAGTAACAGTGTTCCGTACCAGCGATATCGTGCTGATCGCCGTCATGGTTTCGGCGGCCGCCGTTACCTACAAGATCAAGCAGGACGCCGAGGACCGCCTCGCGATCGTGCACAAGATCGAACGCGAGATACGTTTCGAGGAGGACACGCTCGACCTTCTCAAGGCCGACTGGAGCCTGCTGACGCAGCCTTCGCGGTTGCAGAAACTGTCGGAAATCTACCAGTCGGAACTGGCGCTGCAGCCGATCGAGCCGCACCAGATCGTCGGGCTTGAAGAACTGCCGTCCAAGCCGGTCGTGATCGAGGACCTGTCGAACCAGCATCTCGGCGGCATGGCCGAAAGCGGCCCGGACCAGACGGTGACCGGGGCGGTGGTGCAGTGATGAGCATTTTCAGGAAGCGCGCCGCGCCGGCCGAAGCACAGGCAAATTCGATCGTCGTCGAGGGCGCCCGCAAGGCGACCGGCGGCAGGGCAAGGAACCGCGTCGTCATGACGATGGCGGTGTTCTTCGGCATCTACGCCACGATCGGCGGCAGGCTGGTCTATCTCGGCATGCTGGACCCCGAGGAATCGGGCGGGCCGGAGAGCCGGGTGACCGCGTCGCGGCCCGACATCGTCGACCGCAACGGCGAAGTCCTCGCCACCGACATCAAGACGGCCTCGCTGTTCGCCGAGCCGCGCCGCATTGTCGACGCCGACGAGGTGATCGAGAAGCTGTCGACCGTGCTGCCCGACATCGAGGTCGAGCAGACCTACCACAAGCTGAAGAGCGGGGCCGGCTTCGTGTGGCTGAAACGGCAGCTGACGCCAAGGCAGCAGAACGACATCATGCAGCTCGGCCTGCCGGGCATCGGCTTCCGCACCGAGAAGCGCCGATTCTATCCGGGCGGCGCGACGGCCTCGCATATCCTCGGCCTGACCAACATCGACAACAAGGGCATTGCCGGCATCGAGAAGTACATCGATGACCAGGGCCTGGCCGACCTGCAGGCGTCCGGCCTTGCGATCGCCAAGGACCTCAAGCCGTTCAAGCTGTCGATGGACATCCGCGTGCAGCACATCGTGCATGACGAGATCACCCAGGCGATGGAGCGTTACCACGCGATCGCCGCGGGCGCGGTGGTGCTGAACGTCAAGACCGGCGAAGTGCTGGCGATGGCCTCGGTGCCGGACTACGACCCCAACAACCCGTACAACGCGCACGAGAAGGACCGGCTGAACCGCATGTCGGCCGGCCTCTACGAGATGGGCTCGACCTTCAAGAGCTTCACCACGGCAATGGCGCTTGATTCCGGCAAGGTGACGCTCGACAGCACGTTCGACGCGTCGCGGCCGATCCGCATCGGCAACCAGACGATCAACGATTTCCACGGCAAGGGCCGGGTGCTGACGGTGCCGGAGGTGTTCATCTACTCGTCAAACATCGGCTCGGCCAAGGAGGCCGACGTGGTCGGCATCGAGGGCCACCGCGAATTCCTGCACCGGCTGGGCATCCTCGACCGCATGGACACGGAACTGCCGGAAGTGGCACGGCCGACCGAGCCGAAGGTGTGGAAGAAGGTTCACTCGATCACCGTGGCTTTCGGCCACGGCGTCTCGACGACGCCGCTGCAGACCGCGGTCGGCTGCGCGGCGCTGATGAATGGCGGCTACCTGATCGAGCCGACCTTCCTGAAGCGCGGCGAGGAGGAGGCGATGGCCACCGCCAAGAAGGTGATCGAGGACCAGACCAGCGCAGACATGCGCTATCTCTATGCCCTCAACGCCGAAAAGGGCTCGGGCAAGAATGCCCGCGTTCCCGGCTACCGCGTCGGCGGCAAGACCGGCACGGCCGAGAAGGTGGTCAACGGGCGCTATTCCTCGTCCGTGCGCTTCAACGCCTTCGTGGCGTCCTTCCCGATGGACGATCCACAGTATATCGTGCTCAGCATCATCGACGAGCCGAAGCCCGAGAAACCGGGCATGGGCGCCACCGCAGGGTCGAATGCGGCCCCGATCGTGGCTAACATCATCCGCCGGGCCGGCGCGCTGCTTGGCGTGAAGCCGGAATTCGGCCATGAAAGCGGGGCTACGGTCGTCTCCTATCAGTGATTCTCGAAGGCGCCGGGAAGCGCGCCGCCATTTTTTGACGACTGGATCTTGATGAAGCTTGTTGACCTTGCCGGTATGCTGATCGCCGATGGCGGCGTTTTTGCCGACGCCGAGGTCGCAGGAGTGACTTCGGATTCGCGCCGCAGCGGACCGGGGACGGTTTTCGTCGCGGTGGCGGGCAGCAAGGCCGATGGCGCCAGCTATGCGGCCGACGCCGTGGCCCGTGGGGCGGTGGCGATCGTGGCGGCACGTGGCGCAAAGCTCGGCGAACTGTCCGTGCCGGTGATTTCGGTCGAGGATCCGCGCCTGGCGCTGGCGAAGGCCGCGGCAGCGCTGCATCCGCGCCAGCCCGAGACGATGGTCGCCGTGACCGGCACAAGCGGCAAGACATCGGTCGCCGCCTTTACCCGACAGATCTGGGAACATGACGGCAAGGCCGCCGCCAGCATCGGTACAACCGGCGTGGTGGCGCCCGGACGCGACGACTACGGCCAGCTGACGACGCCCGACCCGGTCGAACTGCACCAGGTGCTCAGCGATCTCGCGGATGCCGGCGTGACACATGCGGCCATGGAGGCGTCGAGCCACGGCCTCGACCAGCGCAGGCTCGACGGCGTGCGACTGTCGGCCGGCGGCTTCACCAATCTCGGCCGCGACCACATGGACTACCACCTGACGGTGGAAGACTATCACCACGCCAAGCTGCGCCTGTTCGACACGCTGCTGCCGAAGGGCGCGCCGGCGGTGATCTTCGCCGACGACACATGGTCGAAGCGGACCATCGAGGCGGCGAAGGCGGCCGGGCTCGAGGTGCTTACGGTCGGCCGGCAGGGTTCGTTTCTCAAGCTGAAGCGGGTCGAGCACGAGCGCTACCGTCAGCGCGCCGAGATAGAGGCTGACGGCGTGCTGCACGAGATCGTGCTGCCGCTGGCCGGCGACTTCCAGATATTCAACGCGCTGGTGGCGGCGGGACTTGCCGCCTCGACCGGCACGCCGGTCGACAAGGCGCTCGACGCGCTCGAGCACCTGAAGGGCGCGCCGGGCCGGCTTGACCTCGTCGGCACGACGGCCAACGGCGCGCCGGTCTATGTCGACTATGCCCACAAGCCCGATGCACTGGAGAACGTGCTGGCCTCGGTGCGGCCCTTCACGACCGGGCGCGTCATCGTGGTGTTCGGCTGCGGCGGCGACCGCGACCGCGGCAAGCGGCCGATCATGGGCGAGATCGCGACGCGATTGGCAGATGTCACCATCGTCACCGATGACAATCCGCGCTCGGAAGTGCCTGCAGACATCCGCAAGGCGATCCTGGCGGCCGCTCCGGGCGCCATCGAGATCGGCGACCGGCACAAGGCGATCCGCGACGCGGTCGCCATGCTCGCCGCCGGCGACACGCTTATCATCGCGGGCAAGGGGCACGAGCACGGCCAGACGGTCGGCAGCGAGACCTTGCCCTTCTCGGACCACGAGGAAGTGCGCAAGGCACTCCGGGAAGGCATCGCATGAGCCTGCTCTGGCTGACCGAGGACCTGATTGACGCGATGGGTGGGCGCCCGATCGGCACGATGCCGGAAGGCATCACCGGCATTTCCATCGACAGCCGCTCGCTGAAGCCGGGCGATGCCTTCTTCGCCATCAAGGGCGAGACGATGGACGGCCATGACTTCGCAACTGCGGCGGTGAAGGCCGGGGCAGGGCTGCTGGTGGTTGCCGAAGGCAAGCTGCCGGCGCTCGGTCGCCTGACAGCGCCGATGATCGTGGTGCCCGACGTTCTGGTGGCGCTCGAGAAGGCCGGCATCGCGGCGCGCGCGCGCACCAAGGCGCGGGTCATCGCGATCACCGGCTCGGCCGGCAAGACCAGCACCAAGGAAGCACTGCGCCACGTGCTGTCGCAGGCCGGCAAGGTGCATGCATCGGACAAGTCGTTCAACAATCACTGGGGGGTGCCGTTGACCCTGGCGCGCATGCCGGCCGACACCAACTACGCGATCTTCGAGATCGGCATGAACCACGAGGGCGAAATCCGCCCGCTGGTGAAGATGGTCAGGCCGCATATTGCCATCGTGACGCTGATCGCTGCCGCGCATCTCGGCCACTTCAAGTCGCTGGAAGATATCGCCAGGGCCAAGGCGGAAATATTCGAGGGCGTCGAAAAGGGGGGCGTGGCGCTGATCAACCGCGACGACGCCAACTGGGCGCTACTGTCGAAGCTCGCCAAGGCGGCGGGCGTCGAGAAGGTCGCCGGCTTCGGCGAACATGCCAAGGCGGTCTACCGGCTGACGAACCTCGCGCTGCATCCGGACCATTCGCTGATCTCGGCGAAGATCGGCGGCAAGGAAGTGACGGCGACCATCGGCGCGCCCGGGCGCCATGTCGTGCAGAATGCGCTGGCGGTGCTGGGGGCAGCCCATCTCGCCGGCGCCGACGTAGCCGCCGCGGCCCTGGCGCTCGCCGGGGTCAGTGCGGAGGCGGGGCGCGGCAAGCGCCACGTGCTGACCCATCCAAAGGGCTCGATCACGCTGATCGACGAAAGCTACAACGCCAACCCGGCCTCGATGCAGGCAGCGCTGGCGCTGCTCGACGCGACGCCGGTCGAGGGCAAGGGGCGGCGCATCGCGGTGCTCGGCGACATGCTGGAACTCGGCAGCCATTCCGAGCGCCTGCATGCCGGGCTCGCAGAACTCATCGCGCGCACCAGGACCGATCTCATCCTGCTCGCCGGACCGGAGATGAAGTCACTTGCCGCTGCGTTGCCGGACGGCTCGAAAATAGAATACAGGACCGGCGCTGACGAACTGAAGCCGGTTCTGCTCGAGGCCGTCGGCCCCGGCGACGTGGTGATGGTGAAGTCTTCCAAGGGCATCGGCTTCTCGAAGCTCATCGATGCGCTGGTCAATGCGTTCCCGGCCGATGCCGGCGCCGCCAAGCTTTCCTGAACTGGTCCGGGGGGACTGATCCGATGCTTACCCTACTCGTCAATTTCGCGGACCAGGTCTCGGCCTTCAACGTCTTCCGCTACATCACCTTCCGCACCGGCGGCGCGCTGATCACCTCGGCGCTGATCGTCTTCATCTTCGGGCCCACCATCATCGCATCGCTGCGCTTCCGGCAGGGCAAGGGCCAACCGATCCGCGCCGACGGGCCGCAGACGCATTTCAAGAAGGCCGGCACGCCAACCATGGGCGGGCTGATGATCCTGTCCGGCATCGTCGTGTCGTCGCTGCTGTGGGCCAACATCAACAGCGTCTATGTCTGGGTGGTGCTGCTGGTGGCACTCGGTTTCGGCGCGATCGGCCTCTACGACGACTACCTGAAGGTGACCAAGCAGTCGCATCTCGGCTTTTCGGGCAAGGCACGGCTGGCTATCGAGTTCCTGATCGCGTCGATTGCCGCGATCGTCATCATGAATGTCGGGCAGGCGCCGTTCTCGTCGTCGCTGACCTTTCCCTTCTTCAAGGACTTCCTGATCAACCTCGGCTGGTTCTTCGTACCCTTTGCCTGCATCGTCATCGTCGGCGCCGGCAACGCAGTGAACCTGACAGACGGGCTCGACGGGCTCGCCATCGTGCCGATCATGATCGCGGCGGCATCCTTCGGCGTCATCGCATACCTGTCGGGCAACGCGGTGTTCGCCGAATACCTGCAGATCCATTTCGTGCCGGGTACCGGCGAACTAGCGGTGATCCTCGGCGCGGTCATCGGCGCGGGGCTCGGCTTCCTGTGGTTCAACGCCCCGCCCGCGGCAATCTTCATGGGCGACACAGGCTCGCTGGCGATGGGCGGCCTGATCGGCACCATCGCGGTGGCCGTCAAGCACGAGTTCGTGCTCGCCATCATCGGCGGCCTGTTCGTGATGGAGGCGCTCTCGGTGATCATCCAGGTCGGCTTCTTCAAGATGACCGGCAAGCGGGTCTTCCTGATGGCGCCGATCCACCACCATTTCGAGAAGCTCGGCTGGACCGAAAGCCAGGTGGTGATCCGCTTCTGGATCATCGCAGTGATCCTGGCGCTGATCGGCCTGTCGAGCCTGAAGCTGAGATAGGAATTCGAGGGCTCATGATCCCTGCCACCTCCTTCAGCGGCAAGCGTGTCGCGCTCTTCGGCCTCGGCGGCTCGGGGATTGCGACGGCGCGCGCCTTGGTGGCGGGCGGGGCCGAGGTGCTGGCCTGGGACGACAATCCCGACAGCGTGGCGAAGGCTGCGGGCGAGGCCATCCCGACCGGCGACCTGAGGCAGGCCGACTGGCCGGGCTTCGCCTCCTTCGTGCTGTCGCCCGGCGTGCCGCTGACGCATCCCAAGCCGCACTGGAGCGTCGAACTGGCGCGTGGCGCCGGTGTCGAGATCATCGGCGACATCGAACTGTTCGGTCGCGAGCGCAGCCTTGCAGCGCCCGATGCACCCTTCATCGCCATCACCGGCACCAACGGCAAGTCGACGACGACGGCGCTGGCGGCCCATATCCTGAAATCGGCCGGGCGCGACACGCAGATGGGCGGCAATATCGGCCGCGCGGTGATGACGCTCGATCCGCCGGAGAGGGACCGATACTACGTGGTCGAGTGCTCCTCCTACCAGATCGACCTCGCGCCCTCGATCAGCCCGACGGCGGGCATATTGCTCAACCTGACGCCCGACCATCTCGATCGCCACGGCACGATGCAGCACTACGCGGCCATCAAGGAGCGGCTGGTCGCCGGCAGCGAAACCGCCATCATCGGCGTCGACGACATTCATTGCGTGCAGATCGCCGACCGACTGGAACGCGCCGGCAAGAAGGTGATCCGCATCTCCAAGCGCCTGCCGCTGACCGACGGGTATTTCGCCGACGGCAGCAACCTGATGGAAGCAGTGAACGGGCGCTATACGCGCATCGGCTTCCTCGAGGGCATCGGCTCGCTGCGCGGCCAGCACAATGCACAGAACGCGCTTGCCGCCATAGCCGCCTGTCTCACCGCCGGGCTCGATCTCGGCGAGATCCAGTCGGGGCTGGAGAGTTTTCCGGGCCTGGCGCACCGCATGGAGCAGGTCGGCCGCATGGGCCGCGTGCTGTTCGTCAACGATTCCAAGGCGACAAATGCTGATGCCGCGGCCCCCGCGCTGTCGAGCTTTCCGCGCATTTACTGGATCGCCGGCGGCCTGCCCAAGGAAGGCGGCATCGAACCGCTGAGAAGCTGTTTTCCGCGCATCGCCAAGGCCTACCTGATCGGCGAGGCAGCACCTGCCTTCTCGGCGACGCTTGGCGAGGCGGTGCCCTACGAGATCTCGGGCACGCTCGCCGCAGCCGTCGAGCACGCGGCGCGCGACGCAGCTCTCGATCCTGCCGACGAGGCGGTCGTGCTGCTGTCGCCGGCCTGCGCCAGCTTCGACCAGTTCAAGAATTTCGAAATTCGAGGCGAAGCCTTCAGGCAAGCTGTGAATGCTATCGGGGGCGTCATGCCCATCGGAGGACCCAAGCCATGATGAGTCGCCTGGACCGCAGCCCCGTCGCCAACTGGTGGTGGACCGTGGATCGCTGGTTTCTCGCCGCCTTCCTGCTCCTGATGGGGCTGGGCATCGTTCTGTCGTTCGCGGCAAGCCCGGCGGTGGCAGAGCGCATCGGACTGGACAGCTTCCACTTCGCCAAGCGGCAGATCGTGTACATGATTCCGGCGCTGATCGCGCTGATCTCGGTGTCGTTCCTCAACGCCAGGCAGATCAGGCGGCTGTCGCTCGTCATGCTTGGCGCGATGCTGGTGATGATGGTTGCGGTGCTGTTCGTCGGCGTCGAGGTGAAGGGCGCGCATCGCTGGATATCGATCGCCGGCGTTTCGATCCAGCCGTCGGAGTTCCTGAAGCCCGCCTTCGTCGTCATCTGCGCCTGGCTGTTCGCAGAACACCGGCGGCAGCCCGAAATTCCCGGCAACTTTTTCGCGATGATGCTGCTCGGCGTCGTGCTGGCGCTGCTCGTCGCGCAGCCCGATCTCGGCCAGACGATCCTCGTGCTCGGCACTTGGGGCGTGATGTTCTTCATGGCCGGCATGCCGTGGCTGTGGATCATCGTCATCGGCAGCCTGGGCGCCGCGGGCGCCCTTGGCGCCTACACCGCCTTTCCGCACGTCGCCGGCCGCATCGACCGCTTCCTGACCGGCGAGGGCGACACATTCCAGGTCGACATGGGCCGCGAGGCGATGATCAACGGCGACTGGCTCGGGCTCGGGCCGGGCGAGGGCGTCATCAAGAAGATCATCCCCGACGCGCATGCCGACTTCGTGTTCTCGGTGGCGGGCGAGGAATTCGGCATCCTGCTGTGCATGGCGATCATGCTGATCTTCGCCTTCATCGTGCTGCGCGGCCTCAACACGGCGCTCAAGGAGCAGGATGATTTCACCCGCTTCGCGGTGGCCGGGCTGGTCGTGGTCTTCGGCTTCCAGTCGGTCATCAACATGGGCGTGAACCTGCAGCTCATGCCGGCCAAGGGCATGACGCTTCCCTTCATCTCCTATGGCGGCTCGTCGCTGATCGCGATTGCCATCTCCATGGGCATGGTGCTGGCACTGACCCGCAAGCGGCCGGAAAAGCGCAAGTCGATCGGCTTCCAGCCGATGACGCAGCGCGCCCAGCCGGCGGAATAGCGGAGCGGCATGCCCAAAGGCACGATCCTTCTCGCAGCGGGCGGTACCGGTGGACACCTGTTTCCGGCGGAGGCGCTGGCACATCAGCTGAACGAGCGCGGCTGGCGCGTCGACCTGGCGACCGACGATCGCGCCGAACGCTTCGCCGGGCATTTTCCAGCGCATGAAGTGCACCCGATCGCCTCCGCCACGATCGGTTCGCGCAACCCTGTGGCGCTGCTCAAGTCCTTCTTGACGATCTGGCGCGGCGTCAGGCAGGCATCGGAGGTGATCCGACGCATCAAGCCCGAGGTGGTGATCGGCTTCGGCGGCTATCCGACGCTGCCGCCGCTCTACGCGGCGACGCGGCGCAAGGTGCCGACCATCGTGCACGAGCAGAACGCTGTGATGGGACGCGCCAACCGGGCGCTCGCGGCGCGGGTGGCCGCAATCGCCGGCGGCTTCCTGAGTGACAGGGAAGGAGCCTTCGCCGACAAGATCGTGGTGACCGGCAACCCGGTGCGCCCCGCAGTGCTGGAGGCGGCGAAGACGCCCTACCGTCCATCGCGCGAGGACCAACCGTTCCGGCTGCTGGTGTTCGGCGGCAGCCAGGGCGCGCAGTTCTTTTCCGACGCGCTGCCGGGCGCGATCGCGGCACTTCCCGAGGCGCAGCGCGCCCGGCTGGTGGTGACTCAGCAGGCGCGCGCCGACGATGTCGGGCGGGTCAAGAAGGCCTATGACGAGCTCGGCATGCAGGTCGAGGTGCTGCCCTTCTTCTCCGACATGGCGGCGCGCATCGCAGCGGCGCATCTCGTCATCTCGCGCTCGGGCGCCTCGACAGTGTCGGAGATCGCGGTAATTGGCCGGCCGGCGATCCTGGTGCCCTATCCCTATGCGCTCGACCACGACCAGGCGGCCAATGCCGAGGCACTTGCAGCGGCCGGCGGCGCCGAGGTTCACCCGCAATCGTCGCTCTCGACGGAGCGGCTTTGCGCGCTGATCGGCGCGGCAATCGACGAGCCGGACAGGCTGGCGACGGTTGCGGCTGCCGCGAAATCGGCGGGGAAACCCGACGCGGCGCGGTTGCTCGCCGATCTGGCAGAGGCTATTGCCTCCGGTCAATCGGTCGCGGACTACAAGAGAGGAAAGCCAGCATGAAAATGCCGCAGAGCATCGGACTGGTGCATTTCATCGGCATCGGCGGCATCGGCATGAGCGGCATCGCCGAGGTGCTGCGCAACCTCGGCTACCGCGTGCAGGGCTCCGACCAGGCCGACAGCGCCAACGTGCAGCGGCTGCGCGACAAGGGCATCGAATGCTTCATCGGCCACCGAGCCGAAAACCTCGGCGAGGCCGAGGTGGTGGTGGTCTCGACGGCAATCAAGAAGTCGAACCCGGAACTGAAGGCGGCGCGGCTGAAGCTGCTGCCCATCGTGCGCCGCGCCGAAATGCTGGCCGAGCTGATGCGGTTCCGCCAGGCGGTCGCCATCGGCGGCACGCATGGCAAGACGACGACCACCTCAATGGTGGCGACGCTGCTCGACGCCGGCGGGCTCGACCCGACGGTGGTCAATGGCGGCATCATCAACGCCTACGGCACCAATGCGCGCATGGGCGAGGGCGAGTGGATGGTGGTCGAGGCCGACGAGAGCGACGGCACCTTCCTGAAGCTGCCGGCCGAGATCGCGGTGGTGACCAACATCGATCCCGAGCATCTCGACCACTACGGCTCCTTCGACAAGGTGCGCGAGGCGTTCCGCCAGTTCGTCGAGAACGTGCCCTTCTATGGCTTCGGCGTGATGTGCACCGACCACCCCGAGGTGCAGGCGATGGTCGCGCACATCGAGGACCGGCGCATCATCACCTATGGCGAGAACACGCAGGCCGACGTGCGCTTCGAGAACCACCGCATGGAGGGCGCGACCTCGGTGTTCGACGTGGTCATCCGTCGCCGCAAGGCCGGTCCGGAGACTGTGATCCGCGACCTGCGCCTGCCGATGCCCGGCCGCCACAACGTATCGAACGCCACGGCGGCGATCGCCGTCGCGCACGAGCTCGGCATCTCGGCCGACGACATCCGCAAGGGCCTGCTGTCCTTCGGCGGCGTGAAGCGGCGCTTCACCCATACCGGGACCTGGAATGGCGTCGAGATATTCGACGACTACGGGCACCATCCGGTGGAGATCAAGGCGGTGCTGAACGCGGCGCGCGATTCGACCAAGGGACGCGTGATCGCTATCGCCCAGCCGCATCGCTTCACCCGCCTGCGCGACCTTTTCGACGATTTCTCGTCCTGCTTCAACGCTGCCGACACGGTGATCGTCGCCCCGGTCTATGCGGCCGGCGAGGACCCGATCGACGGCGTCAATTCCGAGAAACTGGCGCAGCGCATCCGCGCCGGCGGCCACCGCGACGCGCGCTATGTGGCCGAGCCCGCGCAGGTAGCGCCGCTGGTGCGCGCAATCGCCCAGCCCGGCGACTTCGTCGTGTTCCTCGGCGCCGGCAACATCACGCAATGGGCGTACGCGCTGCCGGGCGAACTGGCGGCGGGCGACGGTGCTGCTGCATGACGAGAGGCGAGGACCTGCTGGCTCGACTTGGCGACAGGCTGGCGGGGATCCGCGGGCGCATGACGCCGAACGCGGAAATGGACAAGATCACCTGGTTCCGTGCCGGCGGCCCGGCCGATGCGCTGTTCCAGCCGGCCGACGAGGAAGACCTGATCGCCTTTCTCAAGGCTGTTCCCGAGGACGTGCCGGTGACGACCGTCGGCATCGGCTCGAACCTGCTGGTGCGCGAGGGCGGCATTCCGGGCTTCGTGATCCGGCTGTCTGCGAAGGGTTTCGGCGACGTCGAAAAGGTTTCGGATACGCGCATCCGGGCGGGGGCGGCGACGCCCGACAAGCGTGTCGCGGCCTTCGCCTTTGAGGCCGGTATCGGCGGCTTCCATTTCTACCACGGCATACCCGGCGCCATTGGCGGCGCGCTGCGCATGAATGCCGGCGCCAACGGCGTCGAGACGCGCGAGCGGGTGGTCGAGGTGCGCGCCGTCGACCGCAAGGGCGACGTGCACACGCTGAGCAATGCCGATATGGGCTACTCCTACCGCCATTCCGAAGCGCCGGAGGACCTGATCTTCGTGTCCGCCGTCTTCGAGGGATTTGCTGAAGAAAGGGACGCGATCAAGGCGGCGATGGACGCGGTGCAGCATCACCGCGAGACCGTGCAGCCGATCCGCGAAAAGACCGGCGGCTCGACCTTCAAGAACCCGGAAGGCACGTCGGCCTGGAAGGAAATCGACAAGGCCGGCTGCCGTGGGCTGATGATCGGCGGCGCGCAGGTCTCGCCGATGCATTGCAATTTCCTGATCAACACCGGAAACGCGACCGGATACGACCTTGAATATCTTGGCGAAACGGTGCGCGCGCGGGTGCTGGAAACGTCCGGCATCAGGCTGCACTGGGAGATCAAGCGGATCGGCCGCTTCCGGCCGGGCCACGAGGTGGACCCGTTCCTGGGACGGCTGCTCTAGCCTACTGCGGCGGGCAGACGACGTCGCCTACGCGCTTGGCGCCCTGGCCGTCGACGATCACATCGGGGCTGGCGCTGGAAACGCAATCGGCGATTCCGGCATTGACCTGCACCATCGGTTCTCCCTCGATCATCATGCCGGGAATGACGCTGTAGGACCCCGGCGGGCAGAGCGCCATGTCGCTGAGGCGCAAGGCAGGACGGCCGTTGATCATCACCGACATCGCGCCCGTTCGCGCACAGTCGGGCAACCCGGCCGCAAGACCTGGCCCGGACAGCAACAGCAGGGTCGTCAGCAATATCCGCAAGTCAGCCTCCCGCGCCGCGTGCCCCAGAGTCACCATCTTCGGCCGGCTGCCGAGGTGAGTCAAAAAAGTCATACCGGAATCGATAAGTACAGCTTTGGCAAATGCGTACTTGCCACGGAATCAACTCTCTGATTCTTTGGGTTAACAGCGTTTCCGAATTGAGTCGTACGAGGCGTGTGCCGCGTTTTCCGTCTGGGGGGTGACTCCCTGGAAGACTCGGACTCAAGCCGTGACCGGGGGGTCGGGCCGCTGCGCGAGGGGAATGACGGGGCATGAAGTTCAAACGGGTCGCGGTGTTGATGGGGGGGTTTTCGTCGGAGCGGCCAGTGTCCCTGGCTTCCGGCATCCCCTGCGCCGATACGCTTGAAGCCGAAGGTTACGATGTTACGCGCATCGACGTGACGCGCGACGTCAGCTCGGTGCTTGCCGATCTCAGGCCTGACGCCGTATTCAACGCCCTGCATGGGCCGTTCGGCGAGGACGGCACGATCCAGGGCATCCTCGAATATCTCGCAATTCCCTACACTCATTCCGGCGTGTTGGCCTCGGCCCTTGCGATGAACAAGGAGCAGGCGAAAAAGATAGCCAAGTCTTCCGGCATCCCGGTCGCCGAATCCAAGATCGTCAACCGCTTCACCATCCGTGACAAGCATCCCATGCCGGCGCCCTACGTGGTGAAGCCGGTCAGCGAGGGGTCGAGCTTCGGCGTCGTCATCGTCAAGGAAGACCAGTCGCATCCGCCGCAGGTGATCGCCTCGTCGGAGTGGAAGTACGGCGACATGGTGATGGTCGAGCGCTACGTGCACGGGCGCGAGCTGACCTGCGCGGTGATGGGCGATGTGGCTCTCGGCGTCACCGAGATCATCCCCGAGGGGCATTCCTTCTACGACTATGATTCAAAATACGTCCCGGGCGGATCAAAACACGAATGCCCGGCAAAAATTTCACCAAATATTTACCAAAAAATACAGACACTGGCGCTCAAGGCACATCAAGCATTCGGCTGCCGGGGCGTATCCCGATCAGACTTCCGCTACGACGACCGCCATTCGGAAAATGGCGAGTTGATCTGGCTCGAAGTCAACACGCAGCCAGGCATGACGCCGACGTCGCTGGTGCCTGAGATCGCCGCACAAGCGGGGCACTCTTTCGGCGATCTTTTGAGTTGGATGGTGGAGGACGCTTCGTGTTTGCGTTGAGGTCGGGACAGCACGGTAGAGGCGGCGCATTGCGGCCGACCTCCCTCGGCGTGTTCCTTTCCGCCGAGCACTTCGTCCTGCCGCGCTGGCTGCGCCGCCCGGCGCGCGTCGTTGCGCGGCTGTGCAGCGGCGAGTACACGCCGCCCCGCTTTGCCGCGACGATCGCGAGTGCTGTCCTGCTGTCTTCGAGCGTGCTCTACGGCGCGTGGATCGGCGGCGAGATTCCGGTCGCGGTGCAGACGGTGACGTCGCGCCTCGGCTTCGCGGTCGAAAGCGTCAGGGTGTCCGGTAACGCCGAGACCTCGGAAATCGACATTCTCGAGCGGCTCGAGCTCGACGGCTGGACCTCTCTCGTCGGCTTCGATGCGGACCTTGCGCGTCAGCGCATCGCCGGGCTGCCCTGGGTCAAGCAGGCGTCCGTGCGCAAGATCTATCCCGACACGATCGAGGTCAGGATCGAGGAGCGCAAGCCTTTCGCCATCTGGCAGCATGGCCGGCAACTGGCCATCGTCGACCGCGCCGGCGACGTCATCATACCGTTCTCGGGCGGTCGCCATTCGGTGTTGCCGCTGGTCATCGGTTATGGCGCGGCCGAGGATGCCCCGGGCTTCGTCGACAAGATCCGGCGCTATCCCGAACTCGCCTCCCGCGTGAAGGGCTTCATCCGTGTTGCCGAGCGGCGCTGGGACCTCAGGCTCGAAAACGGCATCACCATCAAGCTGCCGGAAGGCAATACCGACGGCGCCATTGCCGAAGTGCTGCGGATGGACCGCGAGAACGGGCTGTTGTCGCGCGACATCGCCTCTGTCGATCTCCGGCTCGAGGACCGGCTGGTCATCGGGTTGACCCCCGAGGCGCTGGTGCGCCGCACCGCCGCGCTTGCCGAACAGGCCAAGGCGGCAAAGAAGAAGCCGGGGAAAAACATATGAGCTGGATGGGCGGCAACAAGGACGTCGCGTCCCGCCGGTCCGGCATCGTCACCGTGCTCGACGTCGGCTCGAGCAAGGTATGCTGCGTGATCGCCAGGCTGCGGCCGCGCGGCGAAAGCCCGATCCTGCGTGCCCGCACGCATGAGGTGCAGGTGATCGGCATCGGCCACCAGAAATCGCAGGGCGTGAAGTCGGGCGTCATCATCGACCTCGACCGCGCCGAGCACGCCATCCGGTTGGCCGTGGATGCGGCCGAGCGCATGGCCGGACTGACCGTCGATTCGCTGATCGTCAATCTGACCGCCGGGCGCCTGCGCAGCGAGGTCTTCTCGGCTTCGATCAATCTTGGCGGCCACGAGACCGACGGCGCCGACATCAAGCGCGTGCTGGGCGCAGGCGCCAAGCAGGCGCTGAAGGCCGACCGCGAGGTCGTGCATTCGCTGCCGGTTGCCTTCTCGCTCGACGGCGAGCGCGGCATCCGCGACCCGCGCGGCATGGTTGGCGACGCGCTCGGTGTCGACATGCATGTGCTGACCGGCGACTCCGCGCCGCTGCGCAATCTCGAGCTCTGCATCAACCGTTCGCACCTGTCGGTCGAGCGGATGGTCGCGACCCCTTATGCCAGCGGGCTTGCCGCGCTGGTCGACGACGAACTGGAAATGGGCGCCGCCTGCATCGACCTCGGTGGCGGCACGACGACGATCTCCGTCTTCTCGGACGGCAAGTTCGTGCATGGCGACGCCATTCCGGTCGGCGGCAGCCACGTGACGATGGACCTTGCCAAGGGCCTGTCGACGCGCATCGAGCATGCCGAAAGGCTGAAGGTCATGCACGGCTCGGCGTTACCCGGCAGCGCCGACGACCGCGACCTGGTGACGGTGCAGCCGATGGGCCACGAAGACGGCGAAGTGCCGCTGCAGGTGCCGCGTTCTGTGATGACGCGCATCGTGCGCGCCCGCGTCGAGGAGACGCTGGAGCTGCTGCGCGACCGGCTGGGCAAGTCGGGCTACGGCAATGCCGTAGGAAAGCGGGTGGTGCTGACGGGCGGTGCTTCGCAGCTCGCCGGGCTGCCCGAGGCAGCAAGAAGAATTCTCGGTCGCAACGTGCGCATCGGCAGGCCTCTCGGGGTTGCCGGCCTGCCCGAGGCGGCCAAGGGACCGGCGTTTTCGACAGCGGTCGGCCTGCTCATCTATCCACAGGTCGCCAGCTTCGAAAGCCGGCAAGGTAATGCGATGTCCCGCCTGAAAATGACGGGAACCGGCGGAAGGCTGGATCGCATGAGTCAGTGGTTGAGGGACAGTTTCTAATTCGGCGGGGCTGGTCCCCATAGCGGCCGTGGCGGCGACGCGGCAGGAAAGGCAAAGGACGAGGACAATGACGATCAATCTGCAGAAGCCCGACATAACGGAATTGAAGCCACGCATCACCGTGTTCGGTGTCGGCGGGGGCGGCGGCAATGCCGTCAACAACATGATCACAGCGGGGCTTCGCGGCGTCGAATTCGTGGTTGCCAACACAGACGCGCAGGCGTTGACCATGTCGAAGGCCGACAGGCTGATCCAGCTCGGCGCGCATGTTACCGAGGGCCTGGGTGCCGGGTCGCAGCCGGAAGTCGGGCGCGCCGCCGCCGAAGAGTGCATCGACGAGATCATCGATCACCTGTCCAACACCCACATGTGCTTCGTCACCGCCGGCATGGGCGGCGGCACCGGCACCGGTGCAGCCCCGGTCGTCGCCCGCGCGGCCCGCGAAAAGGGCATCCTGACCGTTGGCGTCGTCACCAAGCCGTTCCACTTCGAAGGCCAGCGCCGGATGAAGACCGCAGACCTCGGCATCGAGGAACTGCAGAAGTGCGTCGACACGCTGATCGTCATCCCGAACCAGAACCTGTTCCGGCTCGCCAACGACAAGACCACCTTCGCCGACGCCTTCGCCATGGCCGACCAGGTGCTCTATTCGGGCGTCGCCTGCATCACCGACCTGATGGTCAAGGAAGGCCTGATCAATCTCGACTTCGCCGACGTCCGCTCGGTGATGCGCGAAATGGGCAAGGCGATGATGGGTACCGGCGAGGCATCGGGCGAGGGCCGTGCGATGGCCGCCGCCGAAGCCGCTATCGCCAACCCGCTGCTCGACGAGACGTCGATGCGCGGCGCCAGGGGCTTGCTGATCTCGATCACCGGCGGCCGTGACCTGACGCTGTTCGAAGTCGACGAGGCGGCTACCCGTATCCGCGAGGAGGTCGATCAGGACGCCAACATCATTCTCGGCGCCACCTTCGACGAGGAACTCGAGGGCGTCATCCGCGTGTCGGTCGTGGCGACCGGCATCGACAAGTCGGCCGAGGACATCGCATCTCCGCCGGTGACGATCCGCCAGGCGCCGCCCAAGCCGGTTGCACGTCCGGCCGTGGCCGACGCCCGCCCGACGACTGCCGAGCAGGCGGCACCGGTCGATGCTCCGCGGCTCGAGAAGGCAGCCGATCCAGTTGCCGACGCGATCCGCCAGGCCGAGGTCAACGCCGTCGAAATGGCTGCACGCGCCGCGCCCAAGGACGAGTTCCGCACCACCAGCAAGCTGTTCCAGGCACCGCCGGCCGAGCCGCAGGTGCAGCGCCCGCAGCCAGCAGCCGCCGCGCCGCAGCGCGAGACCCTGCAGCCGGCCCCGGTGCAGCAGCGTATGCCGCGCGTCGAGGACTTCTCGCCGGTCGTCAAGGCCGCCGTCGAAGCCCAGAGCCGCCCGGTCGACCATGAGAACAGCGGCCCGATGGGCCTGCTGAAGCGCCTGACCACCGGCCTTGGCCGCCGCGACGAGGAGCAGGCCCGCGTCGAGCCTTCCGCGACCCGCGAGCCGAAGCTGCGCCAGCCGGCGCCGGAAGCCCGCCGCATCCCGAGCCAGGACCCGCAGCTCTACGCACCGCGGCGCGGCCAGCTCGACGAACACGGCCGCCTGACGCCGCAGACTCGCGCTGCGCAGGAAGACGACCAGCTGGAGATTCCGGCATTCCTTCGTCGCCAGGCGAACTGACGACCTTCGAAAACGGTGTCGGCGGACAGAATCCGGCTTGTCCGCCGACCCGAAAAATATCATAAAAACAAGCGCTTATAATTCAGTTGCGGGGGTCCTCCCGTAACACAGAGTAAGAAAGCGTGATTTGGAGTCTCCCTGGCCGGCGACTATTCTGTGACGAGAATAAGGTCAGCATGTGGGAGGGATTCGGGGATGAGATCCCGCCCACAGCAACCAGCAAGACCGCTCTCCTGGGGTTGGAGATGCGGGGACAGGCTGGACGGGCGCATGGGGATCAACTTGCACGACTATCAGACGACACTCAAATCGCGTGTAGCGCTGTCCGGATTCGGCGTTCACTCGGGTAAACCCGTTTCGCTCAGCTTCCTGCCTGCCGACCCCGACACCGGCGTCGTCTTCCACCAGTGCGACGGCGAGGGCAAGGAAATTCGCGCCTTGGTCTCGGAGATCGGCGCGACCGACCTTTCCACAGTTCTTGGCGACCCGGCTGGGTTCCATGTCGGCACCGTCGAGCATGTGATGGCCGCGCTGCTCGGGCTCGGCATCGACAACGTCATCGTGGAGATCGACGGCAGCGAGATGCCGATCCTCGACGGCAGCGCTGCGGGTTTCGTCGAGGCGATCGACCAGGCCGGCATCGAGACGCAGGCCGTCAAGCGCCGCTACATCCGCGTGCTGAAGCCTGTGCGTATCGAGAACGGCGCCTCCTGGGCCGAGTTCCAGCCGCATGACGGCACCCGCTTCGAAGTCGAGATCGACTTCGAGAGCCCGGCAATCGGCCGCCAGTTCTTCGCCTCCGACGTCAGCGCGGACTCGTTCCGCCGCGACATCGCGCGGGCCCGCACCTTCGGCTTCATGAAGGATGTCGAGCGGCTGTGGGCCGCCGGCTACGCACTCGGATCATCGCTCGAAAACTCGGTGGTGATCGGCGAGGACAGCCGCGTCATCAACATGGAAGGCCTGCGCTACAAGGACGAGTTCGTCCGCCACAAGATGCTCGACGCCATGGGCGACCTTGCACTGGCCGGCGCGCGCTTCATCGGCTGTTTCCGTTCCTATCGCGGCGGCCATAGGCTGAACGCCGCGGCGCTGAGGCGCCTGCTGTCTGACCGCTCTGCCTTCGAAATCGTCGAGACCAACAGGCGCGAACGCGGTCGCACTGCCGAAATGACCGCTGTAAATGCGGCGGTCTACGCTCCCTGGGTGCTCTGAAGCCACAATAGGGCAGGATTCTTGCCCAGCGGTCGCGCATTGCGCGACCGTCGCCATGTCGCCACAAAAATGCGCCATTGCCCCGCGATAGCGTTGCCGTCGAAATGCGGTTATGATCTATGGCGGCGTGCCGACGACGAGTGCTGTGCCGAAGGGGCTGTAATTCAACCATGAAATTTCCGAGAATGGCTTACGCCGGCCGAGCAGTACGGATGAATCTTGCGGTTGCGCTGATCGCCGTGGCGCCTCTGTCGCTCGCGGGTTGCATGTCGAGCGAACCCGATCTCGATCTGTCGACCTATGTGGACGAGACCGAACCGGCGGACGTTCTCTACAACCAGGGCCTGGCCAACCTCAACGCCGGCAACCTGAAGGAAGCGGGCCGCAAGTTCGCGGCGGTCGACCGCCAGCACCCCTATTCGGAGTTCGCCCGCAAATCGATGGTGATGGGCGCCTTCACCAACTACCGGCAGGGCAATTTCGACGAGGCGATCAACTCCGGCAAGCGCTACGTGGCGCTCTACCCGTCGTCGGAAGATGCAGCCTACGCGCAGTACATCGTCGGTCTCTCCTACTTCAAGCAGATCCGCGACGTGACGCAGGACCAGAAGGAATCGCGCCGCGCCATCGAGGCGATGGAAGAGGTCGAGAACCGCTGGCCGGAATCGGAATATGTCGAGGATGCGCGCACCAAGATCCGCTTTGCGCGCGACCAACTGGCCGGCAAGGAAATGCAGATCGGGCGCTACTATCTCGAGCGCCGAGAATTCATCGCCGCGGCCAAGCGTTTCCGCTACGTGGTCGAGAACTATTCCAACACCCGCCATGTCGAGGAGGCGCTCGCGCGCCTGACCGAGACATATTACGCCATGGGGCTGACCTCGGAGGCCCAGACGGCCGCCGCCGTGCTCGGGCACAATTATCCAGACAGCCAGTGGTACAAGGATTCCTACGCGCTGCTGCAGTCGCGGGGCCTCGAGCCGCGTGAGAATGCCGGCTCGTGGATCTCGCAGGCCGGGAAGCTGTTCGGCGGCGCCTGACCGGTAGCGGGAACGCATGCTCTCCAGACTGTCGATCCGCGATATCGTCCTGATCGAGCGGCTGGACATCGATTTCTCGGCAGGGCTGTCGGTGCTGACCGGTGAGACGGGCGCGGGTAAGTCGATCCTGCTCGACGCGCTGTCGCTGGCGCTGGGCGCACGCGGCGATGCCTCGCTGGTACGCCACGGCGCCGCCCAAGGGCAGGTTACGGCCGTGTTCGACGTGCCGCTGAACCACCCGGCGCGTGCCATCCTCACAGAAAACGCCCTCGACGATGACGGCGACATCATCCTGCGACGCGTGCAAAGCGCCGACGGACGCACCCGCGTCTTCGTCAACGACCAGCCGTCCAGCGTGACGCTGATGCGCGACATCGGCCGAGCGCTGGTGGAAATCCACGGCCAGCACGACGAGCGCGCGCTGGTCGATGCCGCCGCGCACCGGCAGTTGCTCGACGCCTTCGGCGGCCACCTCGGCGAAGTCGCGCGGATGCGCCAGGCGTGGAAGGCATGGCGCGAGGCCGAGCAGGAGCTGGCGCGTCACCGGGCAAGGGTCGAGGCAGCGGCCCGCGAGGCCGACTACCTGCGCGCCGCGGTTGCCGAGCTGTCGCAACTCGACCCGCAGCCCGGCGAGGAGACGGAACTCGCCGAGATCCGCACCGCGATGATGCGCGCCGAGAAGGTGGCGACCGAGATCAAGGATGCGCAGGACGTGCTGTCGGGCCAGAATTCGCCGCTGCCGCAGCTCGCCAGCCTGCTCAGGCGCCTGCAGCGCAAGTCGGCCGAGGCGCCGGGTGTGCTCGACGAGGTGGTGCAGTCGCTCGATGAGGCGCTGCTGTCACTCGATGCGGCGCAGGCCGGTGTCGAGGCGGCGTTGCGCGAGACGGAATACGACCCGCAGCGGCTGGAGAAGGCGGAGGAGCGGCTGTTCGCGCTACGCGCCGCGTCGCGCAAGTTTGCCGTGCAGGTCGACGACCTCGCCAAGGCACGCGACACGATGGCGGCCGACCTCGCGGATCTCGACGCGGGTGCGGAGCGGTTGGCCTCGCTCGAGAAGCAGGCGCTCGACGCGCAAACCGGCTACGACCGGATCGCGGCCGGGCTTTCGGACCTGCGCCATGCGGCGGCGGGCGGCCTCGGCAAGGCTGTCGCGGCAGAACTGCCGGCGCTGAAACTCGAGCGCGCCGAGTTCATCGTCGAGATCGGCACCGATGCGGACGAGCGCAGCGAGGAAGGCATCGACCAGATCGAGTTCTGGGTGCGCACCAACCCCGGCACGCGTCCCGGACCGATGATGAAGGTGGCCTCAGGCGGCGAGCTGTCGCGCTTCCTGCTGGCGCTGAAGGTGGCGCTGGCCGACCGCGGCTCGGCACCGACGCTTGTCTTCGACGAGATCGATACCGGGGTCGGCGGCGCGGTAGCCGACGCCATCGGGCAGCGGCTTTCGCGGCTGTCTTCAGGCGTGCAGGTGCTGTCGGTCACCCATGCGCCGCAGGTGGCGGCGCGGGCGGCGACTCACTTCCTGATCTCCAAGTCCGGCAATGCCGACCGGGTGTCGACCGGCGTGGCCGAAATGGACCGCCCGGCGCGCCAGGAAGAGATCGCGCGCATGCTTGCCGGCGCGACGATCACAGAGGAAGCGAGGGCGGCCGCGGCGCGGCTGCTCAGCGAAAACCCGGCCTAGGCCGGCAAATCAACGAATCATTAACCATGTTTGCCGAGGCGGCCTGCTCGCCGGGCGGCCATGCGTTTTGTGCAGAGTTTCCGGTTGCACTCTCGCCATATTGCAGTGCAATATCGGGATACATGGTGGGGCACTATGGATCTAACCGCGGGCATATAGCCCGGGGCCGACCGTAGGCAGAATCGCACCGGCCAGCTCTTGGCCGGGCTCGTTCTCGCAGAGAATGGTTTTGCCCCGCGGTCCGCCGAAAGAGGTGGATGTGCCACGCTTTACCGCCATTCTTCCGCTTTACAACAAGGCGTCGACGATCAATCGGGCGATCGCCTCCGTGCTGGCGCAGTCGGCCGGCGACGTGGAAGTAATCGTCGTCGATGACGGCAGCACGGATGGCAGCGCCGAGGCCATCGACAAGGTCCACCTCGCCGCGATCAGGCTGGTCAGGCAGGACAATGCCGGCCCGGGCAGGGCGCGCAATGCAGGGGCGGCCCTGGCGACCGGAGAACTGCTGGCCTTTCTCGACTGCGACGACGAATGGACGCCAGGTTTCCTGGAAGCGGCCGATGCGGCCCTGACAGCCAACCCGGATTGCGCGGCCTATGTGGCGGCCTACTCCTCGACGAAGAAGGAGATCCACGAGGATATCGTTCTGAGGATGATCCCGGAGAACGGGCCGCGCACGATCGACAGCTATGCGAGGCCGGTCGACATGAAGGCCTATGTCGACTGTTTCCATTCGAGTTCGACCGTGGTCCGGAGAGAGGTTTTCGAGCGCTATGGCGGCTACTACGACCGGGAGCGCTGCCTGTACGGCGAGGATTCCTATTTCTGGCTGCAGGTCGCTCTCGGCGAACAGGTCTATTTCGACCGTACCGCCCTGACCTACTTTCACGTCGAGGACTCAGCGCTCGGCGTCAGCCAGAAGGGGCGGCATCCGCGCCGTCCCGCCCTGGTCGATCCCGAACCGCTGCGCAAGAGTTGCCCACCGGAACGGCTGGCGAAACTCGAGGCACTGCTTGCCTTTCTGCGCCTGATCGAGACGCAGAACCTGGTGGCGCAGGGCAGGTTCCAGGACATCGGCGGGCTGCGGCGCGCCTTTCCCTGGCCCGCTGGCGCGACGAGCCCGGTCATCGCGTTGCGCGAATTGCGTGTCAGTGCGCTCGGCCTCCTGAATCGCAGCAAGTCGCGGCTTGCCGGCGGCGACGATCCGGCGGTGCAGAACAGGTGAAGCAAACAACGTCGGCACCGGTCGCGGGGGCGAGCGTAGGAACGACGGAATGAGTTCTTCGGCAGAAAGCCTGAACCGATGGTCTTCGACGAACGCGTCTCCTGCAGAGCGCGTCTCGGACATGGATTTCATCGTCAGGCTGTTCACTCTCGAGATGATCCTGGTGGTGGCCACGCAGAAGATCGCAGTGCCGATCGGCAGCGCGGAGACCAGTCAGGTGGCGTTGGCGCTGCTGATCCACGCCGGCGTGATCGGCATCCTCGCGATCAAGGGCCTGCTCAGGGCGAGCGTGCTCTCGCTGATCCTGTTCTGCGGCTTCACCTTTGTCACGGGCTTTGCGGCCGTTGTTCTTGCCAGCGCCACCTACTCGCTGATGTCGCTCCTCCTCCTGATCATCATCTCGACCTTCTACGTGTTCCGGATCGAGCTGGACCGGGAGCACTATTTGAAATGGCTGGCAAACTTTCAGCTCATCGCGGTGGCTGCCGGATCGCTGGTCTTCTTCAACTGGGCGACCCAATTGGTGGGTCTGGGGATCGTCGACCTCAACTCGCTCATCCCGAAGCGGCTGCTCTATCTTCACTATAACTACATCCAGCCGATCCACTGGGGTTCGCCCTGGATGAAGCCGAACGCCGTCTTCTTCCTCGAGACGTCGCATATCTCCCAGTTCATCGCGATGGCGATCGTCATCGAGCTGACCTGCTTTTTCCGTCTCAGGTACCTCGCCTTTTTCGGCGCGGCGCTGCTTTGCACCTTCGGCGGCACCGGCATGCTGACGCTGGCGCTCTCCATTCCCTTCGTGCTCGGCCGCATCCCGAAAGGCATCATCGTCGCCGGCATCGTGGCCTTGCCGATCGCCTATGGCGGGGCGAAAGCGATTGGCCTTACCCAGAACATCGAGGGCCGCGTCTCCGAGTTCGGGACGCGCGGCTCCAGCGGCGAAATGCGGTTCTCGCGTCCCGCCGAGGCGGTGGTCGATGCGCTGTTCGGCGAGGAGACCGACCTCTTCATAGGCAAGGGTGCGGGCGCCATGCCGAAGGGGCAGTCGCAACTGGGCGCGAACTTCGCGTGGGCACCCTATTCGAAGGTCTTCGTCGAGTACGGCATCGTGGCATTCGCCTGCTGGGCCCTGCTGATCATCACGGCGATGTTCGGACACGGCGTGCCATTCGCCGTCTCGTGGGTCGTGTTCCTGCAGTACCAGTTCATGAACGGCTCGCTCAACGTGCCACTGCATACGATCTACGCGGTGCTGCTTGCAGCCGGCGTGGTGATGGTCAAATCGCGCGCCCCGGCGCCGGTGTCGGCCGGCCCGGGGTCGGCCGCATGACCCGAGGCGGTCCAATCACACACGCCGGGTCGCCGGCCATCAGCCGCGCCGGTATGGGACGCAGCTCGCCATGGCGCTGAAACGCCAGGTCTTCATCGGCTCGGCCTGGAGCCTGGTCGGAACCGCCGGTCAGCAGACCGTCGGGTTCATCCTCTTCGTCATGCTCACGCGCATTCTGTCCCCGGCAGATTTCGGCGTCATGGCAATTGCAATGATCGTTATCGACATCCTGGCGCTGATCGGCTGCCTCGGCCAGGTGCAGGCGCTGGTGCAGCGCGAGGAACTCGACGACGCGGCCGCCAGCACCAGCTTCTGGATGCTGCAGGGTTTCGGCTTGGCAATGACAGCTGCGGTCTATCTCTCGGCGCCACTCGTGGCCGACTTTTTTTCGACGCCAACGCTGGTGCCGGTGCTGCGACTCCTGGCACCCATTTGCCTGCTGCAGACACTGAGCGCCGTGCCCGAGGCCTGGTTGCGACGGTCATTCGGCTTCAAGTGGCTGGCGGCGCGCACCGTGGCAGCGTCAACGCTCGGTGGCGTCGTCTCGGTCGGCATGGCCCTCTACGGCTTCGGCATCTACGCTATGGTCGCGCAGCGGCTCGTCGTCGCCCTCGTGCTCCTGACAATGGTATGGTGGAATTCGCCCTGGCGGCCGAAGTGGCGCTGGTCGACCCCCGATGCGGTTTCGCTCGCGAGAGTAGGCCTCGACCTCAGCATGGTCGGCTTCCTGCAGATGGCGAATGTGCGCGTCATCGACGTTGCGATCGGCTACCTGTTCGGCCCCCAGGTTCTCGGCCAGTTGCGCATCGCGTGGAGGCTGTTCGATTTCATCATGGCGGTCGCTGTCCAACCGATCGTCAATGTGTCGCTGAGCGCGTTGAGCCGGCTTCAGAACAACCCCGCGGCGCTGTCTAGCGCGACGATCCGCCTGATGAGCGTCTCGGGTACCGCGCTTTATCCCATCTTCTTCGGCATCGCGGTCGTGGCCCCGGATGTCGTGCCGATACTGTTCGGAGACAAATGGGACGATGCCATCCTGTTCATTCAGATACTCTCGCCGATCTCGGTCGCGGCGACGGTCAACTATTTCCTGGCTTCGTCCCTCACGGCTGCCGGTCGCACACGCTGGATACTCTGGCAGGCGCTGGCGCAGGTCGTCCTGGCTGTGCTTCTCACCGTCGCGGCGGCTCCCTTTGGCGTGGTCCCTGCGCTGATCGCCAACGTCGTTCGCGCCAGCATGATTGCCGTCGTGAACGTATGGCTCCTGAAGCTCGCGATCGGAACCGCGCCGATCGCGGTGGGGCGCGCCCTGATGCCGCCGCTGATTTCTGCCCTCATCATGACCGCCGTCCTCGCCGCAGCGCGTCCGCTCCTTGTCGAGCTGACCGATGTCGCGCTGCTGCGTGCAATGGCGACCGCGGCGATCGGCGCGGCGCTTTACGGCTTGCTCCTGTGGTTCTGCTTCCCGTCCTGGCGGCGAAACATGCACATGGAGATCAAGCCCCTCCTAGCCGGGAAGAGAGTATCGGGATGAAGCTTCATTATTTCCACTCGCCGCACGGAAACTTCGGCGACGATCTCAACGGTTGGCTCTGGCCGAAGCTGCTGCCTGGATTGTGGGACGAGGGCGAGGACGACATCACCTTCGTCGGCGTCGGCACGATCCTGAACAGGCTGATTCCGCCTTCCCGGGTCAAGATCGTGTTCGGTTCCGGCGTTGGCTACTCGCCGCTTCCACAAGGTCTCGACGACGGATCCTGGCATTTTCTCGCCGTGCGCGGACCGCTCTCGGCGCGCGCCGCAGGCCTGCCGCCGGAGAAGGTCATCACCGACGGGGCCATATTGCTGGCCGAGATCGACGGCTTGACCAAGCCGTTGGATCAACGCACGGGCGGCGTCGTGTTCATCCCGCATGTCTCATCGACCGAGACCGGTGCATGGGAGGCGATCTGCGAGCGGCTCGGCATCACCTACATCGACCCTCGCTGGGATTTTCACGATGTTTTCCGCCTGATCGGCAACGCCCGGCTGGCGCTGACCGAGGCGATGCACGGGGCCATTGTCGCCGACACGTTGCGTGTCCCCTTCGTGCCGCTCGTGTCGTCGCGCGAAATCAGTTCGTTCAAGTGGATGGACTGGGCGCTGTCGATGGACATTCCCTATCGGCCGATCCGTCTGCCGCACAGTTCGCTGCTCGATTCCGCACGCGACCGGATGGTCGCATCAATGGGGCACGGACATCTGCATCCGGCGGTGTTCGATGAGGCGCCAGACGCGGCAGAGACGTTGGCGGACGAAATGCTGCATCAGCTTGCCAGGAGTGCCGAGCATGAGAACTCGGCCCTCGGACAATTTGTCAGCCGGAACAGCAAGCGGGCCTGGCGCCGGCTGGTGAAGCCTGCCGCGTCGAAGGCGTCCGGCGGCCTCCTGAGGTCGCTCGATCGACGCCTTCTGGACACGTGCACCGAGGCTGTTCGCAATGCGATGCAGGCCCCGAGCTTTCTCAGCGACGATCGCGTCTTTGCCGACCGGCGTGGCCGGATGGTCGAGAAACTGGCTGCGGTGCGGCAACTGGCCGGGCGGGTCGATGCATAGGCTGGCGGAGGGAATGCTGGCGTGACGCTGCTCGATAACCTCAACCTCGCTGTGATCGGCTGCGGCGCCATCGCCGATTCCTACTATTTTCCCGTCCTTGGAAAGGACGCGGCGACCCGCGACAAGGTCTGGCTGGTCGAACCGTCGCAACAGAGACGTGAGAAGGCGGCCGAGGATTTCGGCTTCCGGCGCGACCAGCTGGTCGGCGACATTGCCGAGCTGCCGGAGAGCGTAAGTGCCGCCGTCAACGCGACGCCCAGCCACCTGCATGTCGCGACGACCCTGCCGCTGATCGAGCGCGGCGTCAGCGTGATCGTTGAGAAGCCGCTTGCCGAGACAGCCGAGGACGCCAGGCAACTGGTGGCGGCAGCGGCGGGCCGCTGCGTGCTGACGGCCAACCACTATCGGCGCTTCTGCCCGTCCTATGCACTGGCGCGCGAGATGATCCGCCGCGGCGATCTCGGCGAGATCACGCGTATAAGGTGGGCGGAGGGCCAGAAATTCGAGTGGCCGACGGCATCGGGCTTCTATTTCAGGCGGCCGTGGAAGGGCGGCCGGCCGCGTGGCGTGCTGCTCGACATCGGCGTGCATGTGCTCGACATGGTTTCATGGTGGCTCGATTCGGCGCCCGAGGTGCTGTCGGCGACGATGGACGGGTTCGGCGGGCCGGAATGCTTCACCCGCGCGGAGCTGGCGTTCGGGGATACAAAACTCGACCTCGAGGTCAGCTTTCACTCCAAGCTCGCCAACGGTTTCCTGGTCGAGGGAACGCGGGGCGCTCTGCGTGGGTCGGTGACCGATTTCACCGGTATCGAGACGCGCCAGGGAACCGCCGCGTGGCAGGCGAAACGCGGACCGGGCAAGGCCGGCTGGACCGACTTTGCCGAAACGCTGCTTGCGAACTTTGCCGCCGCGGTCGAAGGGCGCGAGGAACTGCTGATCGAGCCTGAAAGCGTGGTGACACCGCTCGCCGGCATCGATGCGCTCTATGCGGCGGCCGAAAGCCAGTTGCCGAGCTACTACCGGGAGTGGGCGTCATGACGAAGCCCGTGGTGCTGATCACCGGAGCCGGGGGCTTCATCGGCGGCTGGGTAGCAGAAGCGCTTCATCTTGCGGGCTGGGACGTCAGGGCCGGCATCAGCCGCTGGACGAGTGCCGCGCGCATTGCGCGGTTTCCGCTGCAGATCGTCCCGTGCAACGTGATGGAGAAGGACTCGCTCGACGTGGCGCTGAAGGGAGTCGAGGTGGTCGTTCATTGCGCGCGCGGGCCGGAGGAAGACGACGCGGTGACCAAGGCCGGTACGCGGCTGCTGATCGAGCGGGCGAAACTTGCCGGCGTTGCAAAGCTGATCTTCACCAGTTCGGTCGCCGTCTATGGCGAGGCAACGGGTCTGATCGGGGAGGACACGCCTGCGGTCGGCCCGGTCAGCATCTACGGCCAGAGCAAGCGCAGCGCCGAGGCGCTTTGCGAGGAACTGGCGACCGACAATTTTCCGATCGTCGGCATCCGCCCGACGCTCGTCTACGGACCATTCTCGCAGCAATGGAGCCAACCTTTCATCGCCCGTTTCGCCTCGGGCCGCTGGGCGGCACTCGGAGCCAGGGGCGAGGGACTATGCAATCTCGTCTATGTCGGCGACCTCGTGCGGATGATCCGCCACATGATCGAGACCGACACGGGACGCTTCGCGCTGTTCAACGGCAACGGGCCGGAAGTGCCGACGTGGAACTCCTATCTCGAACGCTTCAACGCGGCGCTCGGCTTTCCGCCGCTGGCGCCGCCGGACCGCTCGCTCGGCCTGAAGGTGGCGGTGCGACGGCCGGTGAGGAAACTCGGAAAGTACCTGCTGGCGCATCACCGCGGGTTGCTGGTGGCGGCCGCGGCCAGGAGCGCCGGGCTGAAATCGGCGATGAAGAAGGCCGAGGAGGATCTTCGCCTGCGGCCGAACGACGACGAGATGGCGCGCTTTGCGACTGACGTCACCTACTCAATGGAGCGTGCCGCGCTGGCCGGCTTCGTTCCCTCCACCAGCGTTGACGACGGCATCGCGATGACCGCCGAATGGGCGCGCGACATAGGGCTGGTGCGCTGAAGAAATGCGGCTGCCGTTCAGTTGCCTGAATGAACGGCAGCCGCCCCGAACCGCCGCTGAAACATTTCAGCGGCGGCCGGGAACTGGAAATCTGACATGCGGGCGTTGTAGTCCGAGGCGCGGACGTCCCAGTAGCTCTGGTAGAGGGGCTTCGCCTCCTCGAACCAGTCGGCCATGCCGGCGATGAAGACCGGATCGTCGCCGACGCCGTGGCCACCCGGCTTGTCGCCGACACCCCACTCCGGATAGGAGGTCGGCTTGCCGCGCTCACGCGCGAAGTCGCGATGCCACTTCAGGCCGAAGGGCTGCTCGAGGTAGTTGCGAAAGCGTTCAGCCGGATCTGCGTCGGGGTCGTTCCACTCCTCGGCATAGACGTCCATGCCGATGACATCGACAACGTCGTCGCCCGGATAGGCTTCGGTCGGGTCCATGGCGTGGCGGCCATGGTTGGGGCACCATTCGAACAGGAAAGCCTGGCCGGGGACGCTGCGCATCGTCTCGACGATACGGCGGAAGTAGAGCTTGTAGGCTTCAGGATCCTTTGAAGCAGCCCAGGGGACCCAGTCTCCGTTGAACTCCCACCCAATGCGCACGATGGCGTCCTGCTGGCCGTACCTGACCAGGGCCCTGGCGGTATCGAGAAAGACCTGGTCGTAGGCGCCGTCCGCGCCCTCGCGCAGCGTCGAGCCGCCGCCGCGCGGCAGCATCGGTACCGAGAGCGTCAGTGCTATGCCGGAACCGCTCCAGCACTTGACGATCCAGGGGATCGAGCGGCGCATCTCGCGCCAGCTTTCGGCATTCAGCGCGTCGACGGTGCGCTCGGCCTTGCGCCCGATGAAGGTCTCGAACTCGGCCATAGCCTTGCGGCCGTCGCAGCCCGGCCCGCGATAGGCGCCGATCTCGGTCGCGCCGGCCATGCCGGTGAGGCAAAGCGCGGCGGCGAGCACGGCGACGGGCAGGGTAGCGACTGCGGACAACCTCATTTCCAGACCGCTCCCCCGCAGCTTTCGATATAGCTGATGGCCGGCCGGCCGATCGGCTTGCGGCGACCGGGATGCTCGCGCGCCCATTTCAGGAAATTGCCGAAGGAGCGGAAGACGTTCACGTTGCCGCGGTTGAGGTAGAAAACGTAGGCCGAGAACAGCACGAAGTTCAGCGGCAGATAGATGGCCGGCAGGTATTTGAACGAGATGATGAGCTTGTTGGTCAGCCGCATCTCTTCGACTTCCTTTTTCGGCTTGCGGCCGGCCGGGTCGTTGTGCTCGACCACCCAGCAGCCGGGCTCGTAGTAGATTTCGTAGCCGGCATCGACGATGCGGTAGGCGTAGTCGATCTCCTCCAGCCCGTAGAAAAAATCCTCCGACATCGGGCCGACCGCCTCCCAGGCGGCGCGGCGCAGGGCGAAGCCGTTGCCTTGGAAGCGGAAGGTCTTGAACGGCTTGTCCTTGGGCAGCGACTTGTCGGTATGCGGGAAGGAGGCGCGAGGCGTGTCGCCGCTGTCGTGGTCGATGTGGCGGGCCGTGACGATGGCGACGTTCGGGTTGGCGGCGAAGGCGGCCTCGTAGCGGTCAAGGACGCCCTCGGGGTTGAGGAAGGCGTCGTCGTCGACGAACAGGATATAGTCGCCGCGCGCCGCGTTGGCGCCGTCATTGCGCGCCGAGACGCCCTTGTTGAAGCCGAGCTTGACGTATTGCCAGCGGGAAAAGGGTTTCAGGAAACCCGACCGGTCGGTTTCGTCCGGGTTGTTGTCGACCAGCACGAACTCGACGTCGTCGCGCCCTGCGACGCGTGCCGCCTGGGCGATCGTCTGCGGCACGAGATGATCGCGCGCGAAGGTGACCATGACGATGGAAAAGAGGGGCTTTGCGAAACCCTCTTCTGGCGCGGTTCGTATCTGCATCGGGAGCAGGGTTCCCTGTGTTGCGTTCGGCGCCGACGAGTGGAGGCGCGGTGCGATTTCGGGCGGGTTCAGCGACGTGTCTGGCGAAGCTGTTCCCTTCAAACGGGTGGCTTTTTCCTTGTGCGACTGTTAGTTAATTGGCCGATCTCGCTGTAGTTCGCAGTAATTCTTCAAGGGGAGTTAACCGCGGTTCTGTAGCTTACGGTTTGGGCGGAAGGGGCACCAATGACCGGGATTGTGATTCTGTTGTACCTCGTGATCGGGGTGGGCTGCGGCCTTATCCGGCTGTCGGCGGTTGCCGTTGGCATCCTGGCGCTGCTGCCGGCGGCAATCGGCCTGTACGTCGCGAGCTCCAACGGCGCGCTGCAGATGCTGATCGCCGGACTGGCGCCGCTTGTTGTCATCGAGGCTGCGTATTTCGTCACGCTGCTTGCCGTTTCCCGGATCTGGCCGGGCAGGGCGGCGCGCGACAAGGCAGACGCAGGCGAGGCGAAATCAGGCACGGTACCGTTCTCCAGAAAGCCGCAGATCCGCGAAGAGCCATGAGCCCCGACGGGGGGTTTCAATAGCTTCCCTTGCGAGCGAAGACGACCACCGCCGTCTTGGCGATGATGTTGATGTCGCGCAGGATCGACCAGTTCTTGACATAGTCGACGTCGAGCGAGACCCGCTCGTCGTAGCTGCAGTCGCTGCGGCCGGTTACCTGCCAGAGACCGGTGATTCCAGGCTTGGTCGCCGCGTAGGCGGGGAAGTGGCTGCCGTAGCGGGTGACTTCGGCCGAGACGATCGGGCGCGGCCCGACGATGCTCATGTCGCCCTTGACGACGTTCCACAGCTGCGGCAGCTCGTCGAGACTGGTTTCGCGCAGGACCTTGCCTAGGCGCGTGACGCGCGGATCGTTCTTCAGCTTCTGCGACTGTGCCCACTCGTCCGCCGCGCGGGGGTCGCGCTCCAGCAGATCGCGCAACGCGCCGTCGGCGTTGACCACCATCGAGCGGAATTTGAGGCATTTGAAGCGCCGGCCATTATAGCCGATGCGCTCATGCCCGAAGATCGCAGGGCCAGGATCGGTGATGCGGATGGCGATGATGACGAACAGCATCAGCGGCCACAGGACGGCGAGCCCGGTGAGCGCCACGAGGACGTCGAGTGCCCGTTTGAGTGAACCGCCGGTGGAATATTTGGTGGGGCCCACATCGGCAATATCGACTGCCGGGGCGCCCTTCAGGGAGTTCTCGACATGCAGCAACAGACGTCTCCATCAACACGAGATGATTTCGAACCGCCCCAAGCGCGACCCCCAAGTCCGCTAACACTAAATTTAAACCATTGATCGTATCGATGATCAAGTCCCTATTTTCATTCGAGTGAGCTTGATTTCATCCCGTAATTCGGAAGCGGATTTCGTTCTCCGACTTAATATACCTCAATTTAGACTTAAATGGTGCGGTGCAGCAGTAAGCAAGAATTTGGCGAACTCGGAAAGTAAACGATAAATGCGACTATATAATCCTAAGTTTCGTGAAAGATTTTGTCATAATTATTTAGTTTGAATACCGTTCCGCATTGCAGCGAAACTCTTTCCGACGGCTGCCGGGCTTGCCCGCAGACCGATTGATTGCCGGATGTTGTTGGCGCGCCGACGTGGCGGAGCGGAGATCGCGTGTGCATGGCCATCATTCCCATTCAGGCACTCGCCCCCAGCCCTCAGGCGAGTACGTAATCGTCCGGCGACAGCGCGGTAACGCCGGCAAGGTGAAGCGACACGTCGCCGCCTTCATGGTGGATCGTCCAGTCCTCGCCCGCTTGGGTGAGATAGGCGTTTTCGCCGAAGCCGACGAATCGCAGAAGATCGCGCTCGGCGAGCCCGGCGGCGGTGCCGGTAAAGTCGGCGACCGTGTCGTTGCCGCCGCCGGCTTCGAAGACAAAGACGTCATCGCCATCGCCGCCGAACAGCCAGTCGTTGCCGCCCTTGCCATTCAGCGTATCGGCGCCGGCCGAGCCGACGATCCGGTTGGCGAGCGCATTGCCGAGGCCCGATGCGCCGGGCGTCAGCAGCGTCAGGTTTTCGACGTTATCGGGCAGGGCGAAGGATATGTAGGATTCGACCGTGTCGATGCCTTCGCGCACGCGCTCGACGACCACCTGCTCGTCATTGTCGACCAGATAGGTGTCATCGCCGACGACGCCTGAAAAGCTGTCGGCCTCGCCCTTGCCCTCGAAGCGCTCATTGGAGGCGCTGCCGGACATGCTGTCTGCATCGGCCGTACCGATATTGGCGCGAATCCACGCCTGGCTTTCGGGCGGGATCGACGGCAGGTCGAAGTTTTTCTCTGCAAAGGCGTCGATGCCGGCGTTGCGAAAAACCAGGGTTTCGAAGCTTGAGAGCTGAAGCCAGGTGTCGTTGCCGACCTCGGTCATGGCAGCGACCACGTCGTCGAAGGTCGAGAAGCCGTGGTCGTCAAGGCGCACAATGTCGTCGGCGGAGAAGTCGGCGATGATGTCGGAGCCGTCGCCTCGCGCGAAGACAAAGGTGTCGCGCCCGCCGCCGCCGTAGAGAATGTCGCCGGCAAGGCCGCCTCTGATGACATTGTCACCGGCATTGCCGCTGACAATGTTCGCAAGCCCGTTGCCGGTCGCGCTGGCATTGCCGGCAGCGGCGGTCAGGTAGAGGTTCTCGACATTGTCGGGCAGCGCGTAGGCCGTGGAGGCGCGCACCTCGTCGATGCCGCCGTCGAGCGATTCGACGATCGTCGCTGCCGGGTCGGCGACGCGGTAGGAATCGTCGCCGGCGAGACCGCGCAGGGTGGCGGCGTGCTGGCCGGCCTCGAGCCTGTCATTGCCGGTGCTGCCGATCAGCGTCTGACCATCGGCTGACGCCTGGAAGGACTTCGCGGCACTACCGGTGGTGCGCAGCGTGTAGCCAGAGAGCGTGTACTCGGCCAGCTGGTAGGCGGCGATGCTGTCGATGCCGAAGCCGGCGCTGAACGAAGGGTCGGCGTCGCCCGGCCAGTCGCCGCCGACGGCGAGATTGGCGATCATGTACATGGGCGCGTTGAGGTCGGCAGGCGTCGCCACCGACAGGGTCTCGACCCCATCGACATAGAAGGTGATCTCGTAGGGTGTCCATTTCATGCCGAAGGCGTGCGGGCCATTCGAGGTGTTGACCTGCGCCCAGCCGCCGACGGTGCCGGTCGGGTCAATGACGGCCGAATGGACCTGGTCAGGCTGGTCGCCGAAGGCTTCCAGCACGTCGAGCTCGGGCGGCCAGCTGTTGTCGACCGGCAGCAGCCAGAAGGCAGGCCAGGCGCCGGCGCCTTGCGGCAGCTCGGCGACGATCTCGAAATAGCCGTAGGTCTGCCAGAAGGAAGACTGGCTGGAGATCATGCCGGAACTGAAGGCGAAGTCCCCGGTGGCGTCGCCCGGCGCGTCGATCGGGCTCGCCGTGATGACGAGCTTGCCGTCTTCCAGCGAGAAGGGGTTGAGGCCGAGCGGAGCGTCCGCCTCGACGCCGGTGAGGCCCGTGAAGTCGCGATCGACATAGATCTGCTGCTCGCCGTTCTCGGAGAGCGTGAAGGCGCCGTCGCCCCACCATTCGAAGCGCGTCCGCCATGTGCCGGCGCCATCTGCGTAGCGATCAAAGCTGTCGAACCCGTCGAAGAAGGTGCGGGTCATCGCCTCGTGGTCGGGCGCAAGCGAGAAGTCGTCTGCGGTAAAGGAGCTGGCCTTGGTGTTGTGGAAGGTAAGCGTCTCACCGTCGCCGAGGTCGAGGATGGCCTCGCTGCCGACCTGGTGCAGCGCCGCCGAGATCGCCGCGAAATCGCGGAAGCCGAAGCCCGACAGCGCGACCGTGTCGCCGCCGGCAGCCTGGAAGTCCATGATGACGTCGGAGCCTTCGCCGGCGCGCACGACGAAGATGTCGCCGCCACCGCCACCGGCCAGCGAATCGTCGCCCGCGCCGCCGTCGATGAAATTGGCCGCGCCATTGCCCCTCAGGAAATTGTCGAGCGCGTTGCCGCGCGCCGAGGAGGACGCGTCGCCGAGCAGGAAGAGGTTCTCGACTTCCGGCGCCGTGGCCAGCGAGTAGCCGTGTACGCCGTATGTCTTGACCGTATCGACGCCGGCGCCGGCCGCTTCCTCGACGATATTGGTGTGGTCCCAGACGAAATAGGTGTCGTCGCCGGCGCCGCCAGACAGCGTGATATGCTCGGCGCTCGCCGTAAGCTGGTCGTTGCCGGAGGTGCCGGAAAGCGACGTGCGCGGCTGGTCTGCCGACAACCAGGTGGTCGGCGAGCCTGACCAGGCGAGCCGCCAGTCGACAACCACGTTGGCCGGGGTGAGGTCTCCCAGACTGACATTGCGCAGGAGAAGCGTCGCGCCGTCTGACAGGCTAATGCGGACATCGGCGCCGACCTGGACGGAGGCGGCGCGGACGGCCCAGAAATCGGCGAAGCCCAGGTTCTGGAGACGCAGGGCGTCGCCGCCCGGGCCAGCCTGAAAGTCGGAGATGACGTCGTCGCCGTTGTTCTTGCTGATGACGAAGGTGTCGGCACCGGCGCCGCCCGTCAGCGTGTCGTCGCCCTTGCCGCCGACGATGAAGTCGACGCCGTCGCTGCCGGCGAGAGATTCGGCAGCGCCGGTTCCGATGACAAATCGAGGGGAAAGTGCTGGCATGTGGCGGTATTCCCTTGTCGAGGACGGCGACGCTCGAGACGCGCGCATTGTCCGTTCGGCGGTTCGCTCATGCCCTCAGGCACGCGGCTCGGGCATGAAGGAAAGGCCACCGGGTGAGGTTCCTCGGCGGTCCAAGAAAACATAGCGAAGAGGCAGCGTCACCAGTGTGGCGATACTTGGGTTTTTTCGTGCGATCGATGGTTAATGACTTCACCAATTCTTTCCGCGCATTGTCGGAATTTGACGTAAGGCGGACAGGAAAGACCCGTCCGTGGAGAGCGCATTGCAGATGGGGCGTTGACAATTGACCGGTTTCGCGGCGCATTAGCGGGCGAGCCAGCCGCCGGCACGCCCGGTGAGGCACCCGGCGTTACGCCGGCAGGAAAAGTGGGGTCGGCAACACAGACAGGGAAGGCAAGAAGGCAAGTGGCGCCCGCATCGCGGGTTGGGGACGATCAGTCAGTTACTCTCGTTTAAGGCGCCCATACCGCCATGCTTGTCATTTGGACCATCCTGTTCCTGTTCTTCCTGTTGCTGAGCGTTCACCCGTTCGTCACCTACCCGCTATCGCTGCTGCCGTTCAGGCGGCGCAGGCCGAAAACGGCCATGCCCGAAACACTGCCTACCTTCGCGATCTGCGTCTGCGCCTACAACGAGGAAGCGACGATCGCCGAAAAGGCGCGCAACATGATCGCGGTTGCAGACACCACGCATGACTGCGAGCTCTTCGTCTATGTCGACGGCGCTTCCGACCGGACGGCTGAGCGGTTGGCACCGTTCAGCGACCGCATCACGGTGGTGGTCTCCGACGTCCGGCGCGGCAAGTCGCACGGCATGAATGTTCTGGTGGAGCGCTGCCGGGCCGAGATCATCGTCTTCACCGACGCCAATGTCGAACTTGACGGCAACGTGCTGTGGGAGCTTGCGCCATCTTTCGCAGACCCCGAGGTCGGCTGCGTTTGCGGGCATCTCATCTATTCGAACCCCGACGAGAGCGCGATGAGCAGTTCGGGATCGCTCTACTGGCGGATCGAAGAGGCCATCAAGCAGATCGAAAGCGACGCCTACAGCGTCATCGGCGCGGACGGATCGCTCTTCGCTATCCGTCGCTCGGCGCACCACCCGGTACCGGATGACATCATCGACGACTTCTACGTGTCGATGAAGATCGTCATCGATGGCCTGCGGGTAGCGCGCGCGCCGGACGCTCTGGCCTTCGAGAGGTCGGCGACAAGCACCGCAGACGAGTTCCGGCGCAAGATCCGAATCGCCTGCCAGGCCTTCAACGTGCACCGGCTGATCTGGCCCGAAATCTGGCGCCGGCCGGCGCTCGCCTACTGCTACGTGTCGCACCGGCTGCTGAAATGGCTGATCGGCTACAACCTGCTGCTGTCGGGCCTGTTCCTGTTGCTGTCGCTGCTAACAGCCTTTCCGCCTGTGCCGGTGTTTTCGGCCATCATCATCGTGGCGCTGGCCTTTGCCGCGTTGCTGGCGCTGAAGGTGCGGATGGCGCAACAAGTCCTCGCCATGCTGATGTCGTTTGCAGGCACGTCCTGGGGGGTGTGGCGCTCTGTACAGGGTGAGAAATTCCAGACCTGGACGCCGACGCCGAGCGCGCGGGCGACAGGGCACAGGTGAAGAAGCTTGCGCTTTCCGCGGCACCGGGCAACGCCGGGGAAAGCGCAAAATCGACCGCAGGCTATTGTACTCTCTTGCACTGCAGCAAATCTCTGCTAACGTCTCTGCAAGCGGGCAAACATCCATTGATTGTAGTTTAATCAATTAATATCAATGGCTTGCATTTCATATGGGGCGTGGGGAAACAGTCGATCACCGGTTTTTCCGGTGGAGATTGTGCAGTGCAACCGAAAGGTGCGACCCATATGCTTGTGCAGCTCCAGAAGAACTTTTCCGCCGACGCCAGGGAACCGCGCGCCGCCGAAGAATCGGGCCTGCTCAGCCTTGTCGGTATCCTCGCCATATTGCGCCGCCGCGCGCTGCTGATCGCCTGCTCGATCGTGGCCATGCTGTTCGTCGGGGTCTTCTACCTGGCGACCACCAAGCCGATGTTCGGTTCGACCGCGCTGGTCTATCTCGACATCCAGAACGCCCAGGTGATCGAGGGCAATGGCTCGGCCAGCGGCATGAAGGCTGGTCTGGACGACGTCGACGTCAACAGCCAGCTGCAGATCATCCGCTCGGAGAAGATCGCCACGTCGGTAATCGAAAAGCTCGGCATTCAGGACGCCGAGGAATTCCGCAGGCCGCAGAACCTGATCGTCAACCATGCGAAGAACGGCGCACGCATCCTCAAGTCGCTGCTGAGCTTCGGCGGCGGCGAGCCTGCGATACCGGAGACAGGCGTGCCGCGCGGGGTGATCGACCAGTTTGCCAAGCGGCTCTATGTCGAACGCGTCGATGAGACCTTCGTCATTGCAATCGGCTATGTTTCGGAAGACGCGCAGCGCGCAGCCGACGTCGCCAACGCCGTCGCGGAGGCCTATCTCGAGGAGAAGCTCGACGCACGCTTCGAATCGGTGCGCCGCGCCTCGCTGTGGCTGCAGGGGCGGCTTGCCGAGCTCAGCCAGAAGGCCGTGGCCTCGGACCAGCTGGTGCAGGACTACAAGCGCGAGCACGGCATCATCGACACGAATTCGGGCAACGGGCAGCTCCTGTCGGATGCCCAGCTCAGCGACCTGTCGGCGCGGCTGGTGGAGGCACGCAAGGACAGCGCACAGAAAAGTGCGCGCTACGAGCAGATCGCCCGCATGATCGCAACCGGCGATCCCGACGCCTCGGTTGTCGATTCGCTGGCAAGCCCGGTGATCAGCGACCTGCGCCGGCAATATTCGCGCCTCTCGCAGCAGGAAGCCGACGTCGCGCGCCGCTACGGCGCCGAGCACGAGGCGGCAGCCAAGGCCAGGCGCCAGATGGCGGACATCAACGGACTGATCCTCGGCGAACTCGGCCGCATCGAACAGGTCTACAAAAGCGACATGGAAGTCGCGCGCAGCCAGGAGCAGGAGCTGGCGCGCACGCTGGAGGGTTATTCGTCGCGCTCGGAGGAAGTCGCCCAGGCGGGTGTCAGGCTGCGAGAACTCGAGCGAGACGCGCAGGCCAACCAGAATCTCTATGAGAGCTTCCTCGACCGTTACAAGTCGGCACTGCAGCAGCAATCCTTCCCGATCACTGATGCCAGGGTGCTGACAGCGGCGTCGCCGGCGCGCGGCAAGTCGTCGCCCAAGACGACGATCACGCTGATCCTCTCGGGTATCGCCGGCGTGGCGCTCGGGCTGCTCCTGGCGCTCGGCCGGGAACTCAGCGACAACACGTTCCGCTCGCCCAACCAGGTCGAGCGGGTGCTCGGGGTTACCTGCCTCGGCATCCTGCCGAAACTGGCGCGCGGGCAAATGCGCCGAGCGGTGCGGCAGCCGGCCCAGCGCGCCGACGGACAGGCGGGGCCGCGCATGCTGTCGCGCGACCTCGGTGTCTTCCAGCATGTCGTCAAGGCGCCGCTGTCGCGCTATGCCGAGACGCTGCGCGCGGTCAAGCTGGCGGCCGACTTCGCGGTGGAAGACGGCGGTGTGCGCACGCTTGGCGTCGTCTCGTCGATGCCAGGCGAGGGCAAGTCCACGACGGCGATGAACATTGCCGAACTGATGGCCTCGAATGGCAGTTCCGTGTTGGTGATCGACGCCGACCTGCGCAGCCCGACGCTGACGCGCGAAATCGCGCCGCAGGCGACGGCCGGCCTCTACGAATTCCTGGTCAGCCAGGTGCCGGTCGACGAGCTGATCTATTCGGACGCAAGCAAGCGGCTCAAGTTCCTGCCGGCTGCGGCCAAGGGCGGCGCCGGGCAGAAGGCCGATCTCATCGGCTCGGCCCGGATGGCGCAGCTGCTGCAGGCGGCGCGCCAGACCTACGACTACGTCATCATCGATCTGCCGCCGCTCGCCCCTGTGATCGACGCCAAGGCGGTTGCCGGCTCGATCGACGGCTTCGTATTCGTCGTCGAATGGGGCAAGACCGCCATCGCCACCGTGACGGACGCGCTGCACAATGCGCCGCTGGTCAACCAGAAGATCCTGGGCTGCGTGCTGAACAAGACCGACGAACACGGATTGCGGCTCTACACGTCGACCATCGGCAGCAGCGAATACTACTCGAGCGAGAAGTTCGGCGCCTATGTATCGCAGGGCTGAGCGGGCATGAGTGACACGACTGCAGATTTTCACGGAAGCGGACCGCTACTTCGGGCTGCGAGCCGGCGAAGGTCGCTGCAGGCGCGGGTTCTCGGCTGGCTGAAGCAGCTTGGCCGCCGCAGTGCCGGCCCGGTCGCCTATCCGCCGATCGATGCCGGCACCGTGATCTATGCTGTCGGCGACATCCATGGCCGCTCGGACCTGCTCGACGGCGTGCATGCGATGATCGATGCGGATTTCGGACGCCGCATCGGCAAGCGGCAGGCGGAGATCTACCTCGGCGATTATGTCGACCGCGGGCCGGACAGTGCCGGCGTGCTCGCCCGGCTGCGCCGACGGGCGGAGGCGCGCAAGGTGATCGCGATTTCGGGTAACCACGAGGACACGCTGCTCGGCTTCCTGGAAGGACGTATCGCGGCGCGCGAATGGCTGGAATGGGGAGGGGCTGCGACCGCGCTCTCCTACGGCGTCAACCCGCAGAGCGAGGCCGTTCTGGCTGCCGCGATGGCCCGCGCGGTGCCGCTCGAGGACGTCGCCTTCCTGCGCGGGCTGAGGCTCGCGTTTCACTACGGGCCCTATTTCTTCGCCCATGCCGGCGTGCGGCCCGGCCGGCCGCTCGAAAAGCAGGTGGCCGACGACCTGATGTGGATCCGCAAGCCGTTCCTCAACCATCAGGGCGGCTTCGGCGCGATCGTCGTGCATGGCCACACGCCGCGCCCGGCGCCGGAATTCCGGGGCAACCGCATCAATCTCGACACCGGCGCCTACGCGACCGGGCGACTGGCCTGCCTGCGCATCGACGCGACCGGCGCCGAATTGCTGGAAGGGCCGCGATGAGGCCCGCCGGCTCAAGCGTTTTCAACTGCGGCGGGAACGCTTGCGTGCCGCTCGCATCATCGAACAGGGATTGGATGCCAGGATGCGTTTGACAATGATCGGCAGTGGCTATGTCGGGCTGGTATCCGGCGCGTGCCTGGCGGATTTCGGCCACCAGGTGGTGTGCGTCGATACGGACGAGACCAAAATCGCGGCTCTGAAAGAGGGCAAGATACCGATCTTCGAGCCAGGCCTCGACGAGCTGGTCTCGAGCAATGCGCGGATCGGCAGGCTGTCCTTCTCGACCGACCTGTCGCCGGCCGTCGAGGAGGCCGAGGTGATCTTCATCGCCGTCGGCACGCCGTCGCGGCGCGGGGACGGCCACGCAGACCTCTCCTATGTGCATGAGGCGGCGCGCTCGATCGCACCGCGCCTGAAAGGCTTCACCGTCGTCGTGACGAAATCGACCGTGCCGGTGGGCACCGGCGACGAGATCGAGAAGATCATCCGCAAGGCCAATCCAGCCGCCGACGTTGCCGTCGTATCGAACCCGGAATTCCTGCGCGAGGGCGCGGCGATCGACGACTTCAGGCACCCCGACCGCATCGTCGTCGGCCTCTCGGACGAGCGGGCGAGGGCGGTGATGACCGAGGTCTACCGGCCGCTCTATCTCAACCAGGCGCCGATGGTGTTCACCGACCGGCGCACGTCCGAGCTGATCAAGTATGCCGGCAACGCCTTCCTGGCGATGAAGATCACCTTCATCAACGAGATCGCGGAACTCTGCGAGCGGACCGGCGCCAACGTGCAGGAGGTGGCGCGCGGCATCGGTCTCGACAAGCGGATCGGCCCGAAATTCCTCAATGCGGGACCGGGCTATGGTGGCTCGTGCTTTCCCAAGGACACGGTGGCGCTGATCAAGACGGCGCAGGATTTCGGCAGCCCGATGCGGCTTATCGAGACGACCGAGGCGATCAACACAGCGCGCAAGCGCTCGATCGCGCGCAAGATCATCGCGGCCTGCGGCGGCGACGTCAGTGAGCGACGCATCGCCGTGCTCGGCCTGACCTTCAAGCCCAACACCGACGACATGCGCGAGGCGCCCTCGCTCGCCATCATCCAGGCTCTGCAGGACGCCGGCGCCACGATCGCCGCCTACGATCCGGAGGGCATGGAGAATGCCCGCACGATGCTTCAGGGCGTCGAATTCGGCATTGACGCCTACGACGTGGCGCGCGACGCCGACGCGCTGGTGATCGTTACCGAGTGGAACGCCTTCCGGGCGATGGATTTCAGGCGGCTGAAGCAAGTGATGCGGACGCCGCTTCTGGTCGACCTGCGCAATATCTATCGCAAGGAAGAGGTTCGCGGCGAGGGTTTTGCCTATGTCGGGGTCGGTCGACCCGCCGAAGACTATCTTAGCCCGCTGCATATAGGCCTTAAGACTGCCGGTGCGTGATGAATATTCAATCGGTTGAAGGAAATTATTTGTCCAAAAGGCGTTTTCACCAGACTCTGCTTGACCTATACTGCGCTGCAACATAGCCTGATTTTGGCGGATGGGTGCATGTGATGACGAGGTTGATGCCCGCATGAAAAAAGTCCGCAAAGCAGTTTTCCCGGTTGCCGGTCTCGGCACGCGCTTCCTGCCGGCCACCAAGGCGATCCCCAAGGAGATGCTGACGGTCGTCGACCGGCCGGTCATCCAGTATGTCGTCGACGAGGCGCGCGAGGCGGGCATCGAGCACTTCATCTTCGTGACCGGCCGCAACAAGGGCGTCATCGAGGACCATTTCGACATCCAGTTCGAGCTCAACCATACGCTGGCCGAGCGCGGCAAGGACGACCAGCTGGCGCATCTGCAGCGGCTGCAGCCGATGGCCGGGCAAACCTCGTTCACCCGCCAGCAGGAGCCGCTGGGCCTCGGCCACGCTGTCTGGTGCGCGCGCGAACTGGTCGGCGACGAACCCTTCGCGCTGCTTCTGCCCGACATGATCATGCAGTCGGAAAAGAGCTGCATGCGCGAGATGGTCGAGCTCTACGACGAGACCGGCGGCAATATCGTGGCGGTGCAGGAATGCGACCCGGCCGAGACGCACAAATACGGCATCGTCGGCAAGGGCCGCAGCGTGCATACCGGCTTCGAGATCACCGGCATGGTGGAAAAGCCCAAGCAGGGCACGGCGCCGTCCAACCTCTACATCAACGGTCGCTACATATTGCAGCCGGAAATCTTCAAGGTGCTGGAGAACCAGGAACGCGGCGCCGGCAACGAGATCCAGCTGACCGATGCCATGCTGAAGCTCGAGAAGGAGCAGAAATTCCACGGCTACCACTACCGTGGGCGCACCTTCGACTGCGGCTCGCCGGAAGGCTTCGTCGAGGCCAATGTCGCCTTCGCCCTGTGGCGGCCGGACATGTCGGGCAATATGTCGAGCGTGATCGACGGGCTGCTCGAGGAAATGCATCCGGCCCTGCGCCGACGCGCCGGTTAGTCGATGCGGGTCGGCCCCGGCTCCTGACATGACGCGGCGGTCCATTTCGATGGACCGGCCGCCGTTCACACCGGATCGGGCGGTGAGGGCAGAGCCCGTGTCAAAGGCGGGCACATTGGCAAGAGGCTTTCGCGCAGGCACTTGAACCGGCGGCCCGGCTCCAGCAATAGTCCGCGGCTGAACAGCACCGGATTCCTGCCATGGCCACGCCGCTAAAACCCGTCGAGACGCTGACCCAGGAAGAGGCGGCAGCCGAACTGGCGCGGCTTGCCGAGGAGATCGCCGGCCACGACCGGCGCTACCATGCCGAGGACGCGCCGACGATCTCGGATGCCGAATACGACGAACTGCGGCTGCGCAATGCGGCGATAGAGCTTCGCTTTCCCGAACTGGTGCGGGCGGATTCGCCGTCGCGCCGGGTCGGTGCGGCGCCTTCGGGAGCGTTCGGGCAGGTCGTGCACTCGGTCCCGATGCTGTCGCTCGACAACGTGTTTTCCGACGAAGACGTCGCCGACTTCGTGGCAAGCGTCCGGCGCTTTCTCAGCCTGTCGCCGGACGACGAGCTGGTGTTCACCGCCGAGCCGAAGATCGACGGCTTGTCGATGTCGCTGCGCTACGAGAACCGGAAACTGGTGACGGCGGCAACGCGTGGCGACGGCACGACCGGCGAGAACGTGACCGCCAATATCCGCACCATAGATGAGATCCCGCAGACCCTGCCCAAGGACGCACCCGACATCGTCGACATACGCGGCGAGGTCTATATGCGGCGCGACGATTTCTTTGCGCTGCAGAAGCGGATGGCCGAGAGCGGCCAGACCTTCGCCAACCCGCGCAATTCGGCTGCCGGCAGCCTGCGCCAGAAGAACCCCGAGGTGACGAAATCGCGGCCGCTGAAATTCTTCGCCTATGCCTGGGGCGAGACCAGCGAGCCGATGGGCAAGACGCAGTACGACGTTGTGCGACGCTTTGCCGACTGGGGTTTTCAGGTCAACGACAGAATGGAGCGCTTCGACACGACCGAGGCGATCCTGGCGCATTATCACGCCATCGAGGCGGAGCGCGCCGAACTGCCTTATGACATCGACGGCGTCGTCTACAAGGTCGACCGGCTCGACCTGCAGGAGCGGCTCGGCTTCCGCTCGCGCAGCCCGCGCTGGGCGACGGCGCACAAGTTCGCCGCCGAGAAGGCGATGACGGTGGTCAACGACATCGACATCCAGGTCGGCCGCACCGGCGCGCTGACGCCGGTGGCACGGCTGGAGCCGGTGACGGTCGGCGGCGTGGTGGTGACCAATGCCACGCTGCACAACGAGGACTACATAAAGGGCAACGGCACTAAGGGCGAGCCGATCCGCGAGGAGGGGCACGACATCCGCATCGGCGACACGGTGATCATCCAGCGCGCCGGCGACGTCATCCCGCAGGTGCTCGACATCGTGCCGGAAAAGCGGCCGGCCGATGCGAAACCCTATGTCTTCCCCGACCGCTGCCCGTTCTGCGACAGCCATGCCGTGCGCGAGGAGGGCGAGGCGGTGAGACGCTGCACCGGCGGGCTGATCTGCCCGGCGCAGGCGACCGAGCGCATCCGCCACATCGTGTCGCGCAATGCGCTCGACATCGAGGGGCTCGGCGAAAAGCAGATCGAGTTCTTTTTCAATGCCGAGCAGGAAGCGCTGCGCATCCGCAACCCGGCCGATATCTTTACGCTCAAGAAGCGGCAGGAGGCTTTGCCTGCGACGCTCGAGGGCTCGATGCAGCGTCTCGACAAGGTCGAGGGCTTTGGCGAGATTTCAGTCAAGAAGCTGTTTGCAGCGATCGACGACCGGCGGCAGGTAGCGTTCTCGCGCTTCCTGTTCGGGCTCGGCATTCGCCATATCGGCGAAACCAACGCCAAGCGGCTGGCCCGCCACTTCACCAGCTTCGAGGCGATGCGCGCGGCGGCGGAGGCGGCCAGGATGCCGGAGGGCAAGGGCGACGCCGGCAATGCCGAGTGGCAGGAAATCGTCGGCATCAACGGCATCGGTTCGATTGTCGCCGAAGCGCTGGTCGACTTCTTCGCCGAGGAGCACAACCGCCAGGCGGTGGACGACCTGCTGGCCGAGGTGACGCCGCTCGACGAAGAGCCGGTCGGCACGGTGTCCTCGCCGGTCGCCGGCAAGACGGTGGTGTTCACCGGGTCGCTCGAAAAGATGTCGCGCGACGAGGCCAAGGCGATGGCCGAGAAGCTCGGCGCCAAGGTGGCCGGTTCGGTGTCGAAGAAGACCGACCTGGTGGTGGCAGGCCCGGGCGCCGGCTCGAAGCTGAAACTTGCCAGCGAGCTCGGCATCGAGGTGATCGACGAGGACCAGTGGTTCCAGCGGATCGGCCGCACGGACTAGGCTTCGACGAAACCGACCGCAGTGCCAAAGGCCCTTTGGGGCGGCAGCACGAGGCGATCGCCGACGCGATCAAGGCCCATGCCTGCGAATGACGCGAGGCTGTCGCAGGCAATCGTCAGCCCGGCGAGGTGAGGGCCGTCCTGCATGTGCGGCGGCGCCATGCCGAAGTTCTGCTCGAAGATCACGGGCGTTGCCAGCACGACGGTGCCGCGCGGCGTGCGAAAGACGATGCGGCCCGCTTCCTCCGCGACGCCTGTCGTGCCGATGACGATGGCGAGATGACCGGCAAGGTCGAGCGCACCGTCACCGGAGATCCAGACGTCGGCGATCCTCTTCGCCGTGTTGGCGTGGCGAAGGTATTGCGGCTGCTCGAAATAGGCGGGCGCAAGGTGCTGGCAGGCGAAATGGCCGAGCCACGGCGCGGCGGGGCTGGTGACGAAGGCAAGCGAAAAGCCGACGCGCAGTTCCTCGCCGGTGGGCAGCTTCGCCATGCGGGAGAAATCGAAAGGCGCGTAGGTCTCGAGACCCGCTGCCCGCCATGCCTCTATGTCGGCGGTGGCGTCGGCCGTGTCGAGGACCAGCATGGAAAAGCCCTCGTGGCGGGCGAGGTAGTCTCGGTTGAAGGCCGGGAAGGAGAAGATGCCGGGCTGGTGTTCCACCACGTCTGCCGGGCGGGTGACGGCAAGCAGTTCAAGATAGCCGCCATGCAACTGGATGACGCGGTTGCCGGTACCGAAGGGGTGCTGGGCCTGTGGGGTCAACGTGAAGCCGAGTGCGGCCCAGGTGGCGCCCAGCGCATCGAGGTCGTGGCCGGCGAGGACGAGGTGGTTGATGCCTTTCATGGGTGCTCCGGGTGAAGGGTCGATCGGCGGCTGCGGGTCGGGAGGCTACAGGCGGGCCGCGGGATTGGCCATTGCTGGGAAAGGCAGCATCCGACCGCAATGCATGGCTGGCAATGTGCATCACTTCCGCTGACCGCTGGGTCAATCGAATTCACCTGACTTCCTTGAGCTCCCTGCCTATATGTCGCAGCGAATTTGGAGCCGGCATGTCTGCAGAAACACTATCAGAACAGGATTGGACGGGCGATTTCTGGCGCGGCGTTAAGGTTGGCCTGCCAGTGGTCGTTGCCTCCGCGCCGTTCGGACTGCTGTTCGGGGCGCTCGCGGTCGACAACGGATTTTCGGTTACCGAGGCGGTTCTGATGAGCGCCAGCATCTATGGCGGCGCCAGCCAGATGGTCGGACTCGACCTCTTCGGGGCCAGGATCGCACCGTGGCTGATCGTGCTGTCGATCTTCGCGGTCAATTTTCGCCACGTGCTCTATTCGGGCGCCGTTGGACGGCGCATCCGGCATTGGCCGCCGCTGCAACGGGCGGTCGGCTTCTTCTTCCTCGTCGATCCGCAATATGCCGAATCCGAAATCAAGGGCGGGCGGGGCGAGGAGATCACCTTCGCCTGGTACATAGGCATGGCACTGCCGATCTATGTCTGCTGGGTCATAGAGGCCGGGATCGGCGGCACCTTCGGCAACCTCATCCCGAACCCGCGGGCGCTCGGGCTCGACTTCCTGCTGCCGATCTATTTTCTGGGGCTGGTGATGGACTTCCGCCGCCGGCCCTTCTGGCTGCCGGTGGTGGTGAGCAGCGCCATCGCCTCGGTGATCGCCTACAAGACCGTGGGTTCGCCCTGGCACGTCACCATCGGTGCGGCAGCGGGCATCATCTTGGCCGCATCGATGCCGCTCGACAAGGACGGGAGCAACCCGTCGTGAGCACGATCGGCTGGATCATCCTGTGGGGCGCGGTGATGACCTACGCGGCGCGGGTCGGCGGCCACCTGGTGCTGTCGCGCTTCGTGCATGTCCATCCGCGCGTCGAGGCCGGGCTGAACGCCGTTCCCGCAGCCGTGCTGACGACGCTGGTGGCGCCGGCTGCGATCTCGGCCGGCCCCGCCGAGATGATCGCGCTGGTGGTGGCCGGGCTCGCCTCGCTGCGTGTCAGCCTGATGACCATGTTTCTTATCGGCGCCGCCGTGCTGATCGGACTGAGGCAGTTCATCGCCTGACGGCGCGGTCGCGACTGCTTCCTGCCGCGTGGATCAGCGCTTGTCGTCGTGCGGCAGCGGCGCGGTGGCCTCGGTCAGCCAGGCGAGCGTTTCGCCGCCGACCATCGGGCCGATCTCGGCCAGCACCCTGGCGTGATAGGCGTCCAGCCACTGCAGTTCCTCGCGGTTGAGCAGTTCGGTGTCGAGCATGCGGCGGTCGAAGGGGACGAGCGTCAGCGTCTCGAAACCGTGCATGGCGATGTCGCCGCCGGGAATTTCGGCCGGCGGCGTGACGAGGACGAGGTTTTCCAGCCGGATGCCGTATCCGCCCGGCTTGTAGTAACCGGGCTCGTTGGACAGCATCATGCCTTCGAGCAGCTTCTGCGTGCCGGTGCGGGCGATGCGCTGAGGACCCTCATGGACGGCGAGATAGGAGCCGACGCCGTGGCCGGTGCCATGCGCGAAGTCGAGCCCCGCCTTCCAAAGCGCCAGACGCGCCACCGCGTCGATGTCGGCGCCGCGGGTTCCGGCAGGAAAGCGCAAGAGCGAGATGCCGATCATGCCCTTCAGCACCAGCGTGTAGCGCTCGCGCATCTCGTCGGTCGGTCGACCGACGGGCACGGTCCGGGTGACGTCAGTGGTGCCGTCCTGATACTGGGCGCCCGAGTCGAGCAGGAAAAGCTCGCCGTCGCGCAATGACCGGTTTGTATCGCGTGACACGCGGTAGTGCATGATCGCGCCGTTGGGGCCGGCACCGGCGATCGTCGAGAAGGAGACGTCGCGCAGCGGCATCTCGGTTTCCTCGCCGATCAGCCGGCGCGCTTCCTCGAGCCGGGTGACGACGGTGATCTCGTCGAGCGTGTCGGGCTTCTGGCCGTCCAGCCAGCAAAGCAGATGGGCAAGGGCGGCGCCGTCGCGGCGGTGGGCGGCGCGGCTGCCCTCGATCTCGGCGCGGTTCTTGGTGGCGCGCGGGATGCGGGCCGGGTCGGCGGCGGGAACGACGCTGCCGCCATTGCCGATCACCAGCGTCTTCAGCCGCTCGGCGGCGAGCGCGGGGTCGAGGGCGATCTTCGCACCTGTCTTCGCGAGGGCGGCGATCTCGTCATCAAGCGTGGAGGGCGCGCGCAGGTCGGCGAGCTGCGTCAGGTAGGCTTCGGCAACCATCGGCAGCTTGCGTTTGTCCATGAACAGCAGGTGCGGCCCCTCGGCGGCGAGCACGGCGAAGCCGAGCGCCAGCGGCGTGTGCGGCACGTCGCCGCCGCGAATGTTGAAGGCCCAGGCGATGGAGGAGGGATCGGTCAGCACCGTGTGGGTGGCACCCTCGGCAGCGATGGCGGCCGCCAGCCGCGCCAGCTTGTCCTTGGCCAGTTCGCCGGCATAGGAGATGGGATGGATCTCGACGGGTGCCAGCGGCGGCGCCGGCCGGTCGGCCCAGATGCGGTCGATCGGGTTGGCATCGAGGGGCACCAGCGTGACACCGGCCTTGCTGGCGGCATCCGACAGCGTCTTGACGTCGCCGACGGTGTGTAGCCAGGGGTCAAAGGCAAGCCGAAAACCCTTGCGGAGATTGCTGCCGATCCATTCGGAAGGGGGATTGTCGATGAGGCTGTCGGGGGTGAACACGTCGAGGTCGACCTGGTCGCGCACCTGAAGCGTGTAGCGGCCGTCGACGAAGATGACGGCGCGGTCGGCGAGAACGATGGCCACGCCGGCCGATCCGGAAAAGCCGGTCAGCCATTTCAGCCGCTCGGAGCAGGGAGGCACGTATTCGCCCTGGTGCTCGTCGGCACGAGGCACGATGAAGCCGTCGACGTCGTTGTCTGCCATCCATGCGCGGAGCTGCGCAACACGGCTCTTGCCCTGGGTGCGGTCGCCTTCGGTGTCAAAGGTCTGGAACATTCACATCTTGCCTTTCACATCTCGAAAGCGGGCCGAACCTAGCCGGACGCCCTCGCGCTTGCAACGCGCAGGCCTTGGTCCAACCCCTCCCGGCAAAGCTCAAAAATCCGGCAGCCAGTGACCTGTGCATAATCCGATGGCAGGCATGCGCAATCGTCACTTTTAGAAAAGGTCAGTCACGCTTACCTTCCTCGTCGTGGAGGAGTTACGACATCGTCTCGAAAAGGAGAACGACCGTGGCTACCAAGAGAACCGGATTTTTCCGCAACGCCTATAATGCCGTGATCGCGGCACGTGCCCGCCAGGCCAACAGCTACGTCAACGGCGCATTGCTGATGCTCGACGACGAGACGCTGAGGGCGCATGGCTACGACCGCGCCGAACTGCGCAAGCAGCCGCATATCAGCTCCTACATCTAGGCGTCCGAGGACGGCTCAGCGCTTCAGGTGAAGCGTTACCCAGCCGTCGCGCCAGAGCGTCTGGACATGCCGGAACTTCTGGCCGCCATAGGCGGCCAGAACGGCATTGCGCTGGCGCTCCAGAATGCCCGACAGGATGACCGAGCCGCCCGGCGTGACGAAGCGTGCCATCTCGGGCGCCAGGCTCATCAGCGGCCGCGCGAGAATGTTGGCGACGATCAGGTCGAAGGGTGCGCGGGCGCGGAAGATGGCGTCGTGAAAACCCGGCGCCGTGCGCGTCTCGACCCATGACGCCACCTCATTCAGCCTCGCATTGACGCCTGCCACCCTGGTTGCGACCGGGTCGATGTCGGTCGCCAGAACCGGGATGTGCAGCATCTTGGCCAGCGCGATGGCGAGCACGGCGCTGCCGGTGCCGAGATCCAGCGCATTGCGCGGCCTCTCCCGGCGCCCGACGATCTCAATCATCTCCAGACAGCCCGACGTGGTGCCGTGATGGCCGGTGCCGAAAGCCAGCCCGGCCTCGATCTCGATGGCGAGATCGCCGATGCGGCGGCGGTCGCGGTCGTGCGAGCCGTGCACGAGGAAGCGGCCCGCGCGGACCGGCTGCAGGCCTTCGAGCGACAACGCCACCCAATCGATGTCGGGCAGCAGCTCGGCGCCGATGTCGGCCTCGATCGCCAGTTCCCCAAGCAGCGCCTCGATGCGCTGCCGGATGCTTGCGGGCTCGTCGTCGGTGTAGAGCGAGACCTCGCGAATACCCTTGACCTCGTCGGTGTCGAAGGCCGCGAGCGGATAGCCCTCTTCCTCGAAGGCGACTTCGAGCGCGGAAAACAGGCGCTCTGCGCTGGCGCGATCCGACGTTACGTGGAAGCGGGTCTGGGTCATCGGTATCCGGTTCGCTGGAGCGGCGAGATCAGCCTTCGGCCGCCAGGCGGCGCAGCTTTGTATAGGCGGCTTCGGGATTTTCGCCATAGGCAATCGTGCCGGCGAAGGCGCCCGCGCTGTCGAGCAGGATGACCGAGGCAGTGTGATCCATGGTGTAGTCGCCGTCGCCGGTATCGACCTTGCGCGAATAGATGCCGAAGGCCTTGGCCATGGCGGCGACCTTTTCCGGGTCGCCGGTGATGCCGGTGATACGGTCCGACACGTTGCCGACATAGGCGTCCATCACCCCAGGCGTGTCGCGCTCGGGGTCGACCGAGACGAAATAGGCCTTAACGTCCTTGCCCTCGTCGCCCAGCTTCTTCAGCCAGCCATCCATTTCGAACAGCGTGGTCGGGCAGACTTCGGGGCAGTGGGTGAAGCCGAAAAACACCGCACTCGGATGGCCGCGAAAGGCGGCTTCGGTGATGGGCTGGCCCTTCTGGTCGGTGAGCGTGAACGCCGCGCCGTAGGGTTCGGCCGAATTCTGCTGCCTGTACCACTCGAAGGTCATGAAGCCGACGCCGGCAGCCATCAGGACGAGAATGCCGATAAGGATCGAGCGCATCATGGTGGGCAACTTCCGTTCAATTTGCAGCAGAGGTCGGGGCTAGAAGCACCAGGCGAGACCGCTTTCGATCATCGCCATGAAGATGCCGGCGCCCTTGTCCATCCAGGCCGCAAAGGCGAGCCCGGTGACGCCGGCAAAAAGCGCGACGCCCAAGGAAATCCTTGCAAGTGTGGAGACCGGCATCGACGCGATCTGTTTCATGCATCCTTATAGCGCGACGGCCGTTTGGCTCAAAGGGCCATGATGCCGCGCTTGCATCGGCCAGCACGGGGACCCATTTTCGGGTCGAGTTGAATCTTCGGGAGAATTTCTGATGCGGCACGTTGTACCGGGCGCCATTGCGGGCGCCGTCCTCTTCGCGGCACTGCCGGCGATCGCCCAGCAGGTCGGCGAGGTCGGCGTCGACTGGCTCGGCAACGACATCATCATCGAGGCGGTGAAAGACCCCGAAGTCGAGGGCGTTACCTGCCACGTCTCCTATTTCGACCGCGGCGTCGTCGACCGGCTGCAGAAGGGCAACTGGTTCGAGAACCCGTCGGACTCCTCGATCTCGTGCAGGCAGACAGGGCCGATCAGGATCGGCGACATCGACATGAGCGAGGATGGCGAGGAGATCTTCAACCAGGGCATCAGCCTGATCTGGAAGCAGCAGGTGGTGAACCGCATCTACGACAAGGCCAACAACACGCTGATGTACCTCGCGCATTCGCGGCAGGTGCAGGACGGTTCGGCCAAGATGTCGCTGACGACAGTGCCGCTCTACGGGCAGGACGTGGTGTGGACGAATGGCAAGCCCGAATAGGCCGGCTTGCGAGGCGGCACCGGGCGGCGTAAATCCGCCGGCATGGACCCATCGCTCCGCTTCAAGGATTCCGAACCACGCATTCATCCGACGGCGGAGTTGAAGGCCTGCCGGCTCGGCCGCTATGCCGCGATCGGCGAGCGCGTCGTGCTGCGCGAGGTCGTGGTCGGAGACTTTTCCTATTTCGAGCGGCATGCCGAGGCGATCTATACCGAGATCGGGAAGTTCTGCTCGATTGCCGCCAACAGCCGCATCAACGCGCTGGAACACCCGATCGAACGGATCACGCAGCACAAGGTGAGCTACCGGCCGAACGAGTATTTTCGCTGGCTGGGAGTCGACGCCGGCTTCAAGGCGCGACGTCAGGCGAAGACGGTACGGATCGGCCACGATGTCTGGATTGGTCACGGCGCGGTGGTGCTGCCGGGGGTGTCGATCGGCAACGGCGCAGTTATCGGCGCCAATGCGGTGGTGACGCGAGACGTGGCGCCATATTCGATCGTCGCCGGCGTGCCGGGCAAGGTGTTGCGGCCGCGCTTCAGCGCCGGGATCGCCGCACGCATCGAGGCGCTTGCCTGGTGGGACTGGCCGGTCGAGCGGCTGGCCGACGCCGTGCCCGACATGCAGGCGCTGGCGATCGAGGAATTTCTCGATCGCTGGGAGCGCCGCTGACGCTCTCCGACCTTTCGTCAGACCGGCTGCAGGGAACTCGATTGGTGACGGTGCGTTTTCAGCGCGCCAAGGCCGAGGGGTTTCATGGAATATCAGTTCGAACTGTCCCGAATTCTCATCGGTGAAGCCGAGACGGCTCATTGGGCTTTCTATCTCGAGGTCGTGCTGCGCACGCTGGTGATGTATCTCTACACGATCTTCCTGGCGCGGATGGTCGGGCAGGGCGCCATCGGGCAGATCGGGCCGTTCGAGTTCGTTCTCGTCGTGGCCATCGGCTCGGCAGCCGGCGATCCGATGTTCTATCCCGAAGTGGGCCTGCTGCAAGGCATTCTCGTCATTACCGTGGTGATCGTGCTGCACCGGGCGACCGGTTTCGTGCTGCAGCGGAACAAGGCGCTCGAAACCAGGATCGAGGGTGGGCCGCTCTGCGTCATCGAGCAGGGCGCCGTGCTGGAGCACAAGCTCGGCTCCGGCTCGCTGACGGAGCGGGAGCTCTTCACGCTGCTGCGCCAGGAGGGCGTGCGCGATATCGGTGAGGTCGAGGTCGCCTTCTTCGAGACCAACGGGCGGCTCAGCATCTTCCGCCGCCCGGCTGCCAAGCGCCGCAAGGTGCGCACGACCATGCCGGGCTCGGAAGAGGAGTGAACCCCTAGCTGCCGACGTACTTCGCAAAGGCATCGGCATAGTCGGGATGCCAGCGCGACAAGGCGGGGCGGTTCTCGATGATATCGCCGATCGACCAGGCCATGCGGCGCTCGTCGGTTGCGCGCGGCGTGTCGTTGTCGGGGCACAATATGTAGAAGTCGCCACGCACAAGGCTTTCCAGCATGAAATCGGCGACCTGTTCTCCGGTCCAGGCGCCGGCGGGCTTGGAGGTCGCGCCCTCGGTGATGCCGGTGTAGGTGAAGCCCGGAATGAGCAGATGGGCGCTGACCTTTGCGCCGGGTTCATTGCGCAGCGCATGCGAGAGTCCCTCGGTGTAGGTCTTGAGCGCCGATTTCGAGACGTTGTAGGCGAGGTTGCCGGGGGGCGTGGTGATGCCCTGCTTGGAACCCGTATTGACGATCATCGCCGGCGTGTCCTGTGCCAGCATCCTGGCGCCGAATGCCTGGACTCCGTGCACGACACCCCAGAAATTGATGTCGACGAGCGCCTTCCAGGCGTCGAGATTCTCCCAGGGCTTTCCGGGGTTGTTGCCGACGCCGGCATTGTTCATCAGGAAGGAAACGCCGCCGAAACGCGCATAGGCGGCGTCCGCGAGGCTGGCGAGATCATCGGGCTTAGCGACATCGCAGGCGACGGCCAGAACCTTGCCGGCGTCGCCAGCGGTGCCTGCGACTTCGGCCGCGGCGGCACCGAGGGCCGCGCCAGCACGGTCAGCGAGAACGATTTTCATGCCGAGTCCGGCAAGGCGATGCGCGGTTGCCAGCCCGATGCCGCTGGCACCGCCGGTGATGACGGCGACGCGGCCGGCGGCCAGGGCGGGAAGGGCGGTCTGGATGTCAGTGGTCATGAAAGTCTCCGTCTGTCTGGGCGGCCTGGGGTTGCCAGAATTTGGCATGGCGCTTGAGCCCGAAAATGGGGAGGGATGGCCTGCCGGTCCAGCACTGAATATCAAATCCGGCATCGGGACGCACTTCTTCGTTGCCACGCCCGGCAAACGCCGTCTGGCCATTGCATGCAGTCGGGAAGCGGGGCGCAGGGCCGAGCCTCTCAGATATTAGTACGTGGCGCAGCTTCTGCGCCCCGCCGACGTTCTTGCCCTGCCGCAGGGAGCAACGAGTTTCACGCACATGCCTCGGCCAGGGCCCGGGTGTGAGGATGACAATGTCCAACCGCGCCACCGTTTCGCGCAGCCACCCGGCGCCGTCTCCTGCCACGCTCGCCCGGTTCGCGACCCCGCGTTCCCGTACAGGAGATGACGCCATTATGCGTGCAGCCGCGAAAGCGTGGACAAGCGGGGCCGCGATTATTCGAAAAACATATCGATATCAATCGCTTGGCCCGCATGGGCTGATGTCTTGATTCACGCTCGGGTTTGCGGGTTGGCGCGGAGCGCGTTTCCGCTGCGGCAAAGATTCTTTGCCGACAGCACATCCGGACGGCTACAGTCGCGCTCCAACGCGTGCAGCCCTCGGGGAGCGCGGGCATAGTTGAAACGCGGAGAGACTGCTTGTGGCAGATTGGCTGAAAATACTCGACGACGAAATCAAGGCCGGCGACAAGATGCGCAAGCAGGTGCCGAAGATGCTGTCGGATCCCGAGATCACGATCGACCAGGTAAAGGCGCTGTTTGCCGCGCTGGAGCAGCAGGCGCAGTTCGTCGAAAAGCTGAAGGCGGCGCTGGAATCGATGGGCCATGATTTCCCCGTCGTGGACAAGGCGCGTGCGCTGGAGTCGCGCTACGCGGATCTCGCGGCGACGGCGGCCGAGAAGGTCAAGGAAATGCGGGGCTAGGGGAGGCCCGGACCAGCCTGCCGGTGGATGCCCGGACCGGCATGCCGGGCGCGTGATTTGCACGCGATGCCTGCATCGGCCATCCTTTCCTGTCGAGGGAGGGATTCCATGCCAGAACGAAAGATCGAATTCCCCGGCCATAGCGGTGCGATGCTCGCAGCCCGTCTCGACATGCCACGCGGCAAGCCGCGCGCGACGGCGCTGTTTGCGCATTGCTTCACCTGTTCCAAGGACATTGCCGCGGCGCGCGCCATTGCCGCCACGCTGGCCGACCTCGGGATTGCCGTGCTGCGCTTCGACTTCACCGGGCTCGGCCATTCGCAGGGCGAATTCGCCAACACGAATTTTTCCTCCAATGTCGAGGACCTGGTGGCTGCCGCCGCGTGTCTCAGCCGCGAGATCGCGCCGCCGGCCATACTGATCGGCCATTCGCTGGGCGGCGCGGCGGTGCTGGCCGCGGCTTCGCGAATTCCCGACAGCCGCGCGGTCGTCACCATCGGCGCGCCGGCCGAGCCCTCACACGTGCTGCATGCCCTGGGCGCTTCGGTCGAGGCGATCCGCGAGACGGGCCAGTCGGAGGTGACGCTCGGCGGCCGGCCCTTCGTCATCAAGCGCGGCTTCGTCGAGGACATTTCCGAGACGAAGCTGCAGGAGGCGATCGGCAGCCTGCGCAAGGCGCTGCTGGTGCTGCACGCGCCGCGCGACCAGACGGTGGGGATCGACAATGCCTCGGCGATCTTCGTGGCCGCGAAGCACCCGAAGAGCTTCGTGTCGCTCGACGACGCCGACCACCTGCTGACGCGCCGCGCCGACGCCGAATATGCGGCGAGCGTCATCGGCGCCTGGGTGTCGCGCTATCTCGACCAGCAGGAAAAGACCAAAGATCCGGAGCATCCGGAAGGCGTGGTGCGGGTGGCCGAAGCCGAGGCGTCGGGCATGCTGCAGCGCGTGTCGGTCGACGGGAAATTCCACCTGCTGGCAGACGAGCCCGTTTCCGTCGGCGGCAGCGACATGGGGCCGACGCCCTACCAGTATCTGTCGGCGGCATTGGGTGCCTGCACCTCGATCACGCTGCGCATGTATGCCAAGCGCAAGAACATCCCGCTGACCGGCCTGACGGTCGATGTCAGCCATTCGAAATCGCATGCCGACGACAGCGAGGACCTGGAGAAGCCGCGCAAGATCGACCGCTTCGTGCGGATCATCCGGCTGGAGGGTGACCTCGACGAGGACCAGCGCGCCGGGCTGCTGCGAATCGCCGACCTCTGCCCGGTGCACAAGACGCTGGAGGGCAGCGCAGAGATCGACACGGAGCTGGCAGGCGAGGGCAGAATGCCGAATTGAAGCAACGGCATGGTTTCGGCTTCGAGAGGGTTCTGGTGGCTCTGGCGGACGGTGCGTTGCCGGATGAACGCAAACATCCCAACGCCGATCAACTCAATCCTGCACAAGTATCTTGATCGGTGAGGGCGATCAGGCCTTCTTGAGGAACTCGGTCTTGAGCACCAGGCCCTTGATCTTGTCGGTGCGACCCTCGATTTCGCCCTCGTTGCCGGTGAGGCGGATGCTGCGGATGACCGTGCCGCGCTTCAGCACGGTGGAGGAGCCCCGGAGCTTCAGATCCTTGATGATGTGAACCGTGTCGCCGTCGGCGAGGGCGGTCCCGTTCGAATCCCTGACGTCCATGTTGGTCTCCGGCTGCGGCGATGGCGGCTTATAGGCCGCCGCCGCCGGGCTGGCCAGAGGGTCAGGCGCCGCGCTGGGTGCGGACCTTCGGAACGGTCGCGTCCTTCAGGCTCGGAACCACGACGAGATGCGTGACCTTGCCCTGCTTGAAGGCCTTAAGGAACTGCGGGTAGTTGGCGAAGGCGACGCAGCCATGCGATTCCGGCCGGCGGCTGCGCAGCAGGTAGGAATGGGTGAGGAAGCCGTCGCGGCCGTGCATCGGCTGCTTGGTCAGCGGCGTCATGCGGATCGCCTCGACGCCGTAGAACCGGGATTCGCGCATCGTCAGCCGGTAGGTGTTGGGCGGCGTCGGGCCGCTGTTCCTGACGTGAACGTATTTCGGGTTGTCGGCCATCTTGCCGATGCCCGAATGCGCCTCGAGCTTGCTGCCGTCGGGCATGTAGACCGTGGCGGCGGCAATGTCGTAGACCGCGACCTTGTCCTGGCGCTTGAACAGCTTGTTGAAGGGCTTCGGATCGACCGGCCGGTCGGGCTTGGCAAAGGCAAGGGCCTCGGGTTCGGGCTGCTCGGCCTTCGGACGCCGCGCCGGCTTGGCGGCGGCTTCCGGCAGCGGGACCATCGCCACCCGGACGGGCTCCTCGACAGCCGTCTCTTCGGCGGCCGGTTCCTCGACCAGCAGGCGGGCAAGGCTGCCCCAGGCCGCTTCGGCGGTGGCCGCGGAGGCCATGCGGAAGGTGGGCTGCGTGGCACCGGCAGGAGCGATGACAAGCGGCGCGTCGGGCGCAACGGGCTTCGATACGGCGGCGACAGCCGCCGGGCCGAACCGGTCGGGCAGGGGCAGTGCCATGGCGAGCGCCGTTTCGGCTGCCTGATCGTCGGAAAGTGCGGCGACGACGATTTCCTGCGCGCCGGCTGCTTCTTCTATCGGGTAATTGATCGTCATGCCGGCCTGCGCCAGCGCGGCGAGCACCTTGTCGCGCGAGACCTTGGCAGCGATTTCGGCGAAGGGGTCCGCGGCAACGGCCGCGGCGGCGGGTTCGACGGCCGGGGCCGGCTTGGCAGGCGCCACCATGGCGACGCGCTCGGCCTTTGCCTCGACCCGGGACGGCGCGGCAGGCTGGACCGGAGTGAGGGACGGGGCGCTGGCGGCAACGTATTTGCGCGGATCGCCAGGACCGATCTTGGCCGGCGAGACTGGCATGGCCTGCGCGACGAAGCTTGGCTTCGAGGTCAGCGACGATGCCGAATAGAGGCTGGCGAAGGTCATCACGCACCAGCAGGCGAGCGCCAGACCGATGGCGGGGATCGTCAGCCAGCGGAGCAGACGGCCGAAGCCGGCCATGATGATGCCGAAGGTGGAACGGGGACGCCTGCCCCGGGGATTGCTACGCACGAACGCCATACACACAACTTCTCACAAGCGAACCCGCAACCGATACGCGGCGCGGTGTCTTTCAACTGAAGGCCGGCCGATGGCCGAACCGTTTTCGTTGCCGATTGATCTGAAGGATGGACAAAGATGGTTAATCAACCCTTTGCCCGATTGTGTTTTTCTTATCGACGCAATGTCGATGTCGTGCTGTCCCCCGGTCAATCCCCCAAAGTTCCCGCCGTTCCCAAGGCGGACTGTCAGTGAAAAGTGGAGTTTTTGAGACGATTGGCCCGAGAGTCAATCGTTGCGGGCAGATTTGCGCGGCGAGGGTTAAGCGCGCTGGGGGCTCAAACGCCGGTCACGAAGCCGTCGAGAACGCGCTTCTGGCCGGCCTTGTCGAAGTCGATTGTGAGCTTGTTGCCGTCGATTGCCGAGACGTTGCCGTTGCCGAATTTCTGGTGGAACACCCGGTCGCCGACGGAGAAGGGGGAGGGCTCGTTCGACACCGACTTGGCGACCAGCTCGCCGTCGATGGTGCGCGACTTGACCGAGGTGCGGCCGGCGCCGAAGCCTGAATCGGTCTCGCCGTAGCCGATGCGCTCGACCTGGTGGCCGGAGCGGGTGCCCCAGTTGCGGTCGGTCGCCTCGCTGCGGTTCTGTTGCGCGCGCTGCCAGCCGGGCGTGGCGTAGGTGTTCGAAAAGGAGCCGCCGCCGACATCGTCGAAGCGCGAGGCACCATAGGGGTTCTGCCGGCCGCCCCGGCCCGAGGCAAAGGACGAGCCGCCGTAGCCGCCGTAGGAATTGCCGGCGTCGGCGACCTCGACATGGGCTTCGGGGAGTTCGTCGAGGAAGCGCGACGGGATGGTCGACTGCCACAGGCCGTGGATGCGGCGGTTGGAAACGAACCAGATGTGCAGGTTCTTCTTGGCGCGAGTCAGGCCGACATAGGCGAGGCGGCGTTCTTCCTCGAGGCCCGAGCGGCCGCCCTCGTCGAGCGCGCGCTGGTGCGGGAACAGGCCTTCCTCCCAGCCGGGCAGGAAGACGGTCTCGAACTCCAGGCCCTTGGCCGAATGCAGCGTCATGATGTTGACGGCGTCGAGTTCGGCGTTCTGCTCGGCATCCATGACCAGCGCGACATGCTCGAGGAAGGAGCGCAGGCTCTCGTATTCCTCCATCGAGCGGATCAGCTCCTTGAGGTTCTCGAGCCGGCCCGGCGCCTCGGCCGAGCGGTCGTTCTTCCACATGTCGGTATAGCCGGACTCCTCCAGGATGGTCTTGGCCAGTTCGTTGTGCGGCGTGGTCTCGATTGCGGCCTGCCAGCGGGCGAAGTTCGCGGTGACTTCGCGCAGTGCCGCGCGTGGCTTGGGTTTCAGTTCGTCGCTTTCGGCAAGTTTTGCCGCGGCTTCGAGCATCGGGATGCGCAACGCGCGGGCAGTGTCGTGGATCTGACGGATGGCGGCTTCGCCGAGACCGCGCTTGGGGACGTTGACGATGCGCTCGAAGGCGAGGTCGTCGGCGCCCTGCGCGACGACGCGGAAGAAGGCCATGGCGTCGCGGATTTCCAGCCGCTCGTAGAAGCGCGGGCCGCCGATGACGCGGTAGTTGAGGCCGATCTCGATGAAGCGGTCCTCGAAGGCGCGGGTCTGGAACGAGGCGCGCACCAGGATCGCCATGTCGTTGAGATTGTGGCCCTTGCGTTGCGCCTGCTCGATCTCCTCGCCGACGGCGCGCGCCTCCTCGTCGGAATCCCAGGCGGCGTGGACGTTGACCTTGCCGTCGTCGGGATCGTCGCGGTCGGTGAACAGCGTCTTGCCGAAGCGGCCCTCATTGTGGGCGATGAGGTGCGAGGCGGCGCCGAGGATATGGGCGGTGGAGCGGTAGTTGCATTCCAGCCGGATGATGGTGGCGCCCGGAAAATCCTTGTCGAAGCGCAGGATGTTGTCGACCTCGGCGCCGCGCCAGCCATAGATCGACTGGTCGTCGTCGCCGACGCAGCAGATGTTGACCTTGCCTTCGCTCACGGCCGCGCGCTCGCTTCGCTCGCTGGCCTCCGCGGGGGCGGCCTGACCGGCCGACGCCCGGTCGGGCTTGCGGCCTTCGGCCGGTTGGAGGTCGCCGGTGCGTGAGGCTTTCGGCCGCTGCGACAGCAGGCGCAGCCACATGTACTGCGCGGTGTTGGTGTCCTGGTACTCGTCGACGAGGATGTACTTGAAGCGCTTGTGGTAGTCGGCCAGCACGTCGGGGTTGGCGCGCAGGATGCGGATCGGGTGGCAGAGCAGGTCGCCGAAATCGCAGGCGTTGAGCGTCTTCAGGCGCTCCTGGTAGGCGGCGAAGAGCTCGCGGCCCTTGCCGTTGGCGAAGGCGCGGGCGTCGCCTTCCGGAATTTCCGAGGGGCCGAGGCCCTTGTTCTTCCAGCCGTCGATCATCATGGCGAACTGGCGGGCCGGCCAGCGCTTGTCGTCGAGGCCTTCGGCCTGGATCAGCTGCTTGATGAGGCGGATGACGTCGTCGGTGTCGAGGATGGTGAAGTCGGAGCGCAGGCCGGCAAGCTCGGCGTGGCGGCGCAGGATCTTCACGCCGATCGAGTGGAAGGTGCCGAGCCAGGGCATGCCCTCGACGGCCTCGCCGACCAGCATGCCGATGCGGTGCTTCATCTCGCGCGCCGCCTTGTTGGTGAAGGTGACGGCGAGAATCTGGCTGGGCCAGGCAAGGCCGAGGCTGAGAATGTGGGCGATGCGGGTGGTCAGCACGCGCGTCTTGCCAGTGCCGGCGCCGGCAAGAACGAGCACAGGGCCCTCGGTGGTTTCGACCGCGAGACGCTGTTCGGCGTTGAGGCCCTTCAGGTAATCGGGCGGGGCGTTGTGGCCCTGGCGCGCGGCCATGGCGCGCGCGGCGATGCCGGAAGGCGCACGAGAGGCGTCGTCCGGCTGCGGGGAGGGCGTGCGGCGCTGGGGCTCTTCGTCGAAGAACGGCATATCGTCGGGAAAATCCGGCATCGCCCCAATGTAGTGATTCGGGGCCGAAAGACCAGCAATGGCCGCGCCGCTGCCGCCAGTTGCACAGGCAAGGGCAGGGCCTGACGAAAAACGCGCCCGAAGGCGCGTTCATGTCGCGGGATTCCGGTCGAGGCCGCGGCCCGGCCTCGATCCTACTCTTCGCGGGACTCGCGAAGGTTGGTGATGACGCGGCGGTTCTGCACCTGACAGGCGCGCTCCGTGCAGTCCCGCACGATGCGTTCCTTGCCGTAGCCCTTGGACCACATGCGGCGCGGATCGACGCCGCCGGCGGCGAGGTAGTTCATGACGTTCTCGGCGCGCTTGGCCGACAGCGCCACCATCTTGGCGTCGCCGCCCGGATCGTCGGCAAAGCCCTGAATCTTGGCGTACCAGTTCGGGTACTTGGTCAAGAACGCGATCTGGTTGTCCAGCGTCACGCGCGCGGTCTCGTCGATCACCGCCGAGCCCTTGGCGAAATAGGTTCGCCGGCCGACATTGAGGATGAAATCCTCCTCGCTGCCTGGCTGGACATTGGCGAAGCCCGCGGCCGGGTCGTTGGTCTGGCCGCCGGCATTGGGCGGCAGCCCCGGCGTTTCCAGCTTCGTGGTGGTGCAGGAGGCGACGAGCGCCAAAGTGCCGGCCATGAGGCCAGCACGGGCAAGCTGCATGAAGAGGGTCATTGGCGCTGCGCTCATCCCTTCGGCGCCTGGTCGGCGATATGCGGCAGAACCTGTGCGGCGGTTCCGACCGGGCACCTCTGGTAGAGGTCGATCACGCTCTCGTTGAACATGCGGATGCAGCCGCTCGAGGCATCGGTGCCGATGCTCCAGGGCTCTAAGGTGCCGTGCAGCCGGTAGCCCGTGTCGACGCCGTCGCGGAAGAGGTAGAGCGCGCGCGGGCCGAGCGGGTTCCGGGGAGAGCCGCCTTCGACGAAAGCCGGAAGCTCGGGATGCCGCTCGATCATTTCGGGAGGCGGCGTCCATTTCGGCCATAGCGCCTTGCGGTCGACATTGGCGCGGCCGAACCACTGGAAGCCCTCGCGGCCGACGCCGACGCCGTAGCGGATGGCGGTCTGGTTCTCGATGACCAGATAGAGGAAGTGATGGATCGTATCGACGACGATGGTGCCGGCAGGCTCGCTGCTCTTGTACTTGACGATCTGCTTGTGCCACTTCTTGTCGATCTTGGCGAAGTTGGTCTTCTTGTAGGTGACGCCGTTGTCTACAGCGGTGCCCGCGAAGTAGGACGTGGCTGCCTCGGCGGGTAACCCGCCGACCCCCGTCGCCACCGCGGCAAGGCCTCCCAGCACGATTTCCCTGCGGTTCAGTTCCATACGCACCCTCCTTGCGAAGTCGAATTGCGGAACAATAGATCAGATTTGTTGCGATACAAAACACAATCATTTCAAGGGCTGCCGCCGAACTGCCGTAGGGGCAGGCGGCGCCTCGCTTCACCCATGTTTGATTGGACCTGACCCGCCAGCCTCCTAGGTTTCCCAAGACAGGAAGCGCGGGGCATCCAAGGGAGCAAGACATGACGAATCCGGCAATCACCCAGGCGATGATCGACGCCTATGACGAATACACCCATATGACGCTCGACCGCCGCGGTTTCATGGACAAACTGACCAGGCTGGCAGGTTCGGGGGCGGCCGCGGCCGCCATCGTGCCGCTTCTGGCGGCCAATCCCGCGGCAGCCGAGATGGTGGCCCCCAATGACGAGCGAGTGACTGGCGAGGACGTGACCTGGCCCGGCGCCGAAGGCGAGATGAAAGGCTATCTCGTCCGCCCGGCAGACCAGGACGGCAAGCTGCCGACGGTCATCGTCATCCACGAGAATCGCGGGCTGAACGCGCATATACGCGACGTCGCGCGCCGCCTGGCGCTCGAAGGCTTCGTGGCGCTGGCGCCGGACTTCCTGTCACCGCTCGGCGGCACGCCGGACGATGAGGACAAGGCGCGCGCGATGTTCGGCGAACTCGACGCGGCGCAGACGGCGGCCAACGGCGCGGCCACGGTGAGCTTCCTCAAAGGGCACGAGCTCAGCAATGGCAAGGTCGGCGCAGTCGGCTTCTGCTGGGGCGGCGGCACGGTGAACGCGATCGCGGTCGCATCGCCGGACCTCGACGCGGGTGTTGCCTATTACGGCCGGCAGGCGGATGCCGCCGACGTGCCGAAGATCGAGGCGGCGCTGCTCCTGCATTATGCCGGGCTCGACGAGCGCATCAATGCCGGCATCGACGCCTACAAGGCGGCGCTCGAGGCCGAAGGCAAGGACTTCACCATCCACATCTATGACGGCGTACAGCACGCCTTCAACAACGACACGTCGGCGGCGCGCTACGACAAAGCCGCGGCCGAGCTTGCCTGGGAGAGAACGGTCGCCTTCTTCAAGGAGCATCTCGGCTAGCAGGGCAGGCGGTCCCTACTTCTGCCGCGCCGGGAATCGGTCCAGACTTGGGTCAAGACCGGCGCGGTCCCGCGCCGGCGGACGGAGTCTACGACCATGACTGCCGAGACTGAGGAAATTGCGGGTTCCTGCCGCTGCGGGAACACCCGCATCGAGATCAGCGCGCCGCCCTTCATGACATCCGCCTGCCATTGCAGCGGCTGCCAGAAGATGAGCTCCAGCGCCTTTTCGCTGACGGCGATGGTTCCGGCGGCGGCGTTTCGCGTCACCGCCGGAGAGCCGGTCAAGGGCGGCATCCAGGGGCCGCGGCTCGACCACTATTTCTGCCCGGACTGCAAGACGTGGATGTTCACCCGCATCGCCGGCCAAGACTTCGTCAACGTGCGGCCGACGATGCTCGACGATCCGCGGTGGACGGAGCCCTTCATCGAGACGATGACGGCCGAGAAGCTGGCCTGGGCCCGGACACCGGCGCGCCACAGTTTCGAGGGGTTTCCGGCGCCCGAGGACTACCAGCGGCTGATCGGCGCGTTTGCCGCTGCGCACCCGGCGGCCTGAGACGGACAGCGTTCTTCAGGCCGTCGCCCGGACTGCCCAAGCCCTGGCCGAAAGCGAGATCGCGCCGTCGCCGCGACGCGGCAGGCTGTCGCCCAGGCGCTGCCGCAGCGCCTCGCGGGCGGCCGGATCGAGGCTCATGCAATAGCCCGGCGCCGGGCCGGCGCCCAGCGTGAAGGGCCGCCAGTAGTCGTCGAAGTCGGCAAACAGCGTCGGCACTTCGATGGCAATGACCTCGACGTCCTGCAATCCGCCATGCGCTGCGAGCGTCGCCAGTCCGTCCGGCGTGCAGAAGGGGAAGCGCCTGCCTTCCGTGAGTTCGATTGCCTTGGGATCGAGGTCGATGGCGGCGTTCCAGAAAGCGCGCATGAACTCGATGCCGCCGCCGGGATAATCCCACACGTAGAAGCCGATGCGGCTGCCCTCGCGCGCGACGCGCCTCATCTCCTTGAGCGCCCGTATCCTGTCGGGAACGAAGTTCAGCACGAGCGCGGAGGCGATCACGTCGCGGCTGCGGTCGGGCAGGTCGAGTGCCTGTGCGTCGCCGACCCGGAAGCTGACACGCTCGTCCGGCACGTTGGCCCTGGCCCGGGTGACAAAGCCCTCCGAGGGGTCGATTGCGACCAGACCGGCGGGGTCGCACTGCGCGACGATGGCTGCCGACAGCGCTCCGGTGCCGCAGCCGACTTCGAGCCATTCCAGGCCGTCGCCTGCGTCGAGCCAGTCGAGGAAGCGCGGCGCGACCTGCCGGCTCCAGCGGCCCATATAGGCGTCGTAGCTGTCGCCTGCTTGCCAGGCATCGTGTCGGGACGTGTCAGCCATTCCTCCTCCCGGGCCGCGCAGGCGGCCATCGGCGGATATCAGCCGGCAAACAGGCTACGCCTGCCCCTAGGGAATGGCAATGAGACGGTCAGGCCATGCCGCGGCGCGAGCGCGCCTGCCGGATGATGGCCCGCCAGCGCAGCATCTCGATGGGAATCGGCTGCCGGTCGGTCGACTTGCGGAAGATCTCGTTCTCGAGATTCTTCATGGTTCGCCAGAAGTCATAGTCGGTGATGCGCGGGTTTTCGGCGAGCTTGTTCGCCGCCGTTCCGATGTCCTGTATCATGCCTGCACTCGAGCCTGGTCGTCGCCCTGTTCCCGCCCCGGCGCTTCTCGGGCGAGTCGCTCGCTCCGATCAACGTCCAGGTTTCGGGCTCCACGTTAATCTTTGAGTAAGGTTAACGACAAGACAGGAAATCGTGAGCGGCGGCTGATTTCAGGCAGGTGTGGCAATCATGCCTTGCGGGCGATGCCGATGGAGCGGCCGGCGCGCTCGGGCATTGGCAGGGCAGCATGTGCGGCGGCCATCGCCTCGACCTGCACCATGACGTCTTGCGGGAAGGGGGCGACCTTCGGCCCCGTCATGTCGATGTGCAGCGACAGGTTCTCCGAGGTGGCGGCGAGCCAGCCGTCGGCGTGGCGGATTTCCTGGTAGGCGCGCAGGCGCTTGGTGTCGTGGTCGATCAGCTGGTAGGTGACAGTCACCTTGTCGCCGAGATGAAGTTCGCGCACGTAGCAGAGGTGGACCTCGGCCGTGTAGATGGTGAGGCGGCGGTCCTTTGCGTAGGCCGGCCCGAGCCCCATGGTCTCGAAGGCGTCATCGGAGCAGGTGTCGAACAGGACGTTGTAATAGGCCATGTTGAGGTGGCCGTTGTAGTCGATCCAGTCGGGTTTGATTTCCATGACGCGGGAAACGAAGGGCGCGGGTATTGCCATGATGTGCCTGCCTGTGTTGCGTGGTTTGCCCGGACAGCGCGCTGCCGCCGACATTCGTTTCCGGGAATCGCATTTAGCCTTTACGGTCGGCGATTGAATCGATCATAGACGTCACGAAGCGGCCGTCGATGGCCCAATCGCGCAGGAAACCATGGCACTCAGCGACCTCCAGACCGTCGAACGCAACGAAACGGGTATTGCCGCCGTGCTCGGCATCCTGAAGCAGCGCTTCGGGGAACGCTTCCAGACCGGCCAGTCGCTGCGCGAGCAGCATGCGCACACGACGACCTACATTCCCGTGCAGGCGCCGGACGGCGTGGCCTTTCCCGAAACGACGGAGGAAGTGCAGGAGATCGTGCGCGCCTGCGCCGAGCATCGCGTGCCGGTCATCGCCTTCGGTGTCGGTTCGTCGCTGGAAGGCCACGTGAATGCGCCGGGCGGCGGCATCTCGGTCGACACGTCGCGGATGAACCGGGTTAAGGAGGTCAATGCGCAGGACCTCGACTGCACGGTCGAACCCGGGGTTACACGCGTCGAGCTCAACGAATATCTGCGCGACACGGGCCTGTTCTTCCCGATCGATCCGGGCGCCAATGCCAGCCTCGGCGGCATGGCGGCGACGCGCGCCTCGGGCACCAATGCAGTGCGCTACGGCACGATGCGCGACAACGTGCTGTCGCTGACGGCGGTGATGGCCGACGGCAGCGTCGTCACGACGGGGCGCCGGGCGAAGAAGAGCTCGGCCGGCTACGACCTGACGCGGCTGCTGGTCGGCTCGGAGGGCACGCTCGGCATCATCACATCGATCACGCTGAAGCTCGCCGGCATCCCGCAGGCGGTGTCGGGTGGCGTGTGCCCGTTCCCGACCGTCGAACAGGCCTGCGAGGCGGTCATCGCGACGATCCAGATGGGCATCCCGGTGGCGCGCATCGAACTGGTCAACGCGCTGCAGATGCGGGCGATGAAGACCTATTCGCACCTCGACTATCCGGAGAGCCCGTGCCTGTTCGTCGAGTTCCATGGCAGCGAGGCGGGCGTGGCCGAGCAGGCCGAGACTTTCGGCGAGATCACCGCCGAATATGGCGGCGGCGCGTTCCAGTGGACGACGGTCGCCGAGGAACGGGCCAAGCTGTGGAAGGCGCGCCACGACGCCTACTGGTCGTCGCTGACGCTGAGGCCGGGCGCGCGCGGCCTGTCGACGGACGTCTGCGTGCCGATCTCGCGGCTTGCCGAATGCATCGCCGAAACCGAGGCCGACATTGCCGAAATGGGGCTTATCGCGCCGATCGTCGGGCATGTCGGCGACGGAAACTTCCACGTCCTGGTGCTGATGGACGTCGAGGACCCGGCCGAAATCGCGCTGTCGGAGAAATTCGTCGCACGGCTGAACAGCCGCGCCGTGCGCATGGACGGCACCTGCACGGGAGAGCATGGCATCGGCCAGGGCAAGATGGGCTTCCTCGACCAGGAACTCGGCCACGGCGTCGATGTGATGCGGGCGATCAAGAAGGCGCTCGACCCGCAGAACATCCTGAACCCCGGCAAGATATTCCCGCTGTCCTAGGCGCAGGGCAGGGCGGGAAACTGCTGATGACAAAGACCATTTTATCGACACGCGGATGCAGCTAGACTAGGCGTCCGTTTCATTCAGGACGCAAGGTAGCAAGCTGGCCCGGCTCTTCGTAATCATCGGTGGACTGATCGTACTGGCGCTGACGGCGGCGCTGGTGATGCCCTATTTCGTCGACTGGTCGAGCTACCGGGCGGAGTTCGAGCGGGAGGCGAGCGTCGTGCTCGGCCGCAAGGTTACGGTGAATGGCGACGCCACGGCGCGGCTCTTGCCGTTTCCCTCGGTGACGTTTTCCGATGTGTCGGTGGGCGGCGGCCCCTCGGGCGAGCCGGCAATGACCGTCGAGACCTTCTCGATGGATGCCGAACTGGCGCCGTTCCTGCGCGGCGACATCCTCATCTTCGACATGCGGCTGGTGCGGCCCAAGGCGACGATCGACATTGCCGAGGATGGCACGGTCGACTGGGCGGTGCGCCCGTCGGGACCGGTGGACGCCAGCCAGATCTCGATCGAGAAGCTGACGGTGACCGAGGGACAGATCGCGCTGCGCCATGCCGCGAGCGGGCGCACGCACAGGCTGACCGAGATCAACACGCAGATGTCGGCCAAGTCGCTCGAAGGTCCGTGGCGTGTCACCGGGTCGATGCGGCTCGACGGCATGCTGACCGATGTGACCGTCAACACCGGCAAGGTGGACGCCTCGGGCGCGATGCGTCTCAGGATCCAGGCCGAGCCTGAAGTTTATGCCGTGTCGGTCGAATCGGACGGCAATGTGCGTTTCGACCAGGGGGCGGCCAACTATTCGGGCCTCTTCAAGGTCGCTGCGCGGCGCGACAAGGCGCAACCTGTCGACGCCAGCCGGGGACCGGGCTACCGGATCAACGGCAAGTTCTCCTTCGACCACGAGAGGCTGTCCTTCGACGAATTCCTGTTCGAGACGGGCCCGCTGTCCAACCCCTATTCGGCCGACGGCAATGGCTTCATCGAGCTTGGCGAAGAGGCGCGCTTCGAGGTGACGGTGGACGGCGCGCAGGTGCGCTTCGACGAGGCGATCGGCGCCGGCGACTCTGCCGGCAGCCAGACGCTGGCGCAGCGCCTTGCGGTGACGCAGGAGGCGCTGGCCGATATGCCGCGCCCGACCATACCCGGCACGCTGGAGGTCAACCTGCCGGCCGTGGTCGCCGGTGACACGACGATCCGCGAGGTGCGCCTGTCGGCCGCGCCGGCACGCGAAGGCTGGATGGTGAAATCGCTGGCCGCGACGCTGCCCGGGCGAACCAAGCTCGAGGCGGACGGGCTGCTGCGAACGGACGGCGAGCTTGGCTTCAAGGGCTCGCTGCTGCTTGCCATCGGCCAGCCGTCCGGCTTCGCGGCCTGGGTGGCGCAGGATGTCGACGACGCGATCCGCCGCCTGCCGGCGGCAGGCTTTCGCGCCGACGTCGACCTCGGCAGGGAACGGCAGCGCTTCGACAACCTCGAACTCGGGCTCGGAAATGCGACATTCCGCGGCCATGCCGAGAGCAGCCAGCCGCAAGGCGCCAAGCCCGCCGTGTCGCTGGCGCTGGAAGGCGGCGCGCTCGACGTCGACGGGCTTGCCGCACTCGCCTCGCTCTTCGTCAGCGATGTCGGGGCGATCCGCTTCTCCGACCGCGACCTCGACCTCCAGGTGAAGGCCGGACCGGTGAGCGCCGCCGGGCTGACCGCCGACACGGTGGACACGGCGCTCAGGCTGCGCGAGGGGCTGCTCGAGATCGATCGCCTCTCGATCGGCGGGCTGGCCGGCGCGACCGTCAGCGCGACCGGGACCTTGCGCGACTTTCCCGACAATCTGGCCGGCAATATCGATGCCTCGCTGGTGTCCGTCGACCTGGTGCCGCTGATCGACGCGCTCCTGGTACGCCATGGCGACAATGCGGTGGTTAAGGGCCTAGCCGAGCGCGCCAGGCGCTACCCGGACCTCTTTGCCGACGCGCGGCTCGACGTGGTGGCAACCTCGGCGGAAAACGGCGACGGCAGCACGGGCTTTGCGGTCAGCGCGCAGGGCAATGTCGGCGGCACGGCGCTGTCGGCGACGCTGTCTGGCAGCGGCAAGCCCGAGGATGCCGGCGAGGGCGAAGTGTCGCTGGTGCTGTCGGGACGCAATGAGGACGCGACGAAGCTCCTGGCCCTCTACGGCGTGCCGGTGCTTGGCCTCGACCTGATGACCGACGCCGGAGAAACCGACGTGACGGTCAGGGGACCGCTGTCGGGAGAACTCGCCACGGTGGCCAGCCTGACGGCGGGCGACCTGTCGGCATTCTTCGACGGATCGACGCGGCTGGCGGGCGGCGGCATAGGGCTCAAGGGCAGGGCCAGGCTGCACGCCGCCGATATCGAGCCCTGGCTGATGACGACCGGCATGGGCCTGCCCGGCATGGGGCTCGGCACGCCGATCGATCTCGAAGCAGAGACCGACTACGCCGACGGGCTGACCGTGCTCACCGGGCTTTCCGGCACGCTGGGCGAAGGGGCGGTCGCCGGCGACGTCAACGCCGTGGTCAAGGACGGCAAGCCGCATGTTTCGGGCCAGCTGACGGTCGACGAGCTCGTGCTCGACCCGATCGCGGCCATGGTGCTCGGCGAAGCGGCGCTGGACGGCGGCGAGGGGCAATGGTCGCAGACGCCGTTCCAGCCGGCGGTGACGGCTCCGTTCAGCGCCGATGTCGAGATTGCCGCCGGCACGCTGATCGCCGGGCCAAGCGTCACCGCCTATGATGCCGGCCTGTCGCTGAAGCTCGACGGGGACGGGCTGCGGATCGCAGATCTCAAGGCCAAGCTATTCGGCGGCGAGGTGAGCGGCCGCCTCGAGATCAAGAACAATGCCGGGACGGGCCTGTTCTCGACCCAGATGCAGTTTGCGGACGCCGATCTGGCGGCCACAATCGATGCTGCCGGGCTGCACGGACGGGCCGACCTGTCGGCGGCGCTGTCTGCGAGCGGCAAGTCGGTCGGCGGGCTCGTCGCGACGCTTGGCGGCTCGGGAACGGCAGCCTTGCGCTCGCTGGTCATCGACGGGCTGAACCCCGATGCGCTGGCCCAGTTCATCGCGCGGGCCGACCTTGCCGGCAAGGATATCGACGCCGAGCGAACGGCGGCCTTTGCGCCGGCGATTGCGGCGGCCGGCCGTTTTGCGGCGGAGCCCGCCGAGGCTGCCTTCACCGTCGCAGGCGGGGTGATGCGCGCGCCGCCGCTGACGCTCAATAACGCTGCGGCGACCGTCGAGGTCGACGTGCAGGCCGACCTCAACGCGGAAACCGTTTCGGCCGACGGCACGATCAGCTACCGGCCCGGAATCGAGGCGCTGGTCGGCTCGGAGCCGGCGCTGCGCTTTAGCCTGGACGGTCCGCTGGACTCGGCCGGGCTGGTCTTCGACAGCGAGCCGCTGGCGCAATTCCTGACCCAGCGCGCGCTGGAGGCCGAGCAGGCGCGAGTCGAAGGCATGCAGGCATCCCTGCTCGAGAAACAGCGCCTGCGCCGCGAGGTTCGCTACTATGCGGCCCTGCAGCGCGAGCATGACGCCGCGCTCGACGTGCTGCGCCAGCAGGAAGAAGAGGCCAGACAGAAGGCCGAGGCCGAAGCCGAAGCGCAGAAGAAGGCCGAGCAGGAGGCGCGCCTGAAACAGGAGGCCGAGCGCCAGGCCGAGGAAGACGCGCGGCTGAAGGCCGAGGAACGCCGCCGCGAGGCGGAAGCCAGGGCGGAACAGCCGCCGGCCAGCGGGGAGGCGGCTGTCGAGCGGGCGCCGTTGCCGGCACCTGTCCAGCCGCGGCAGGAGGAATTGCCGAAGCTCAACCTCGACGACGGCTTCATGCAGATGTTGAACGGCAACCAGTAGGTTTCAGGGCGTGCGCGGCAGCTTTGCCTGTTCGAGCACGAAGACACGGAGCGCAGAAGACAGGTTGTCGCTGCGCGGCCTGGCCGCGTCGATCTCCGCTATCAGCGCGGCGAGGGCGACGCCGCGCGTTTCGGCGATGGCGCGCAGGTCTTCGAGAAAAGGTTGTTCCAGCGAGAAGCTGGTGCGGTGGCCGCGAATGGTCACCGAGCGCTTGCGGACCGGGCTCATGAAGCGCCGTCGCGACCCTTGGGTTCGAGCCGGTGGCCGTCGACGAAGGCGGCCGACCTTTCCGACTGCCTGCGCTCACTGAGCTTTTCGGCCCTTGTGCGGCCATGCAGGGCGCGGTTCTCTTCGGCCATACGCTCCTTCTCGGCGCGCGCCTTGCGCTTGCGGGCGAGTCGGAGGTTGACGACCGAGGACATGGCTACTTCTTGCGGAAGGCGTCGAGCGACACGACCTCGGCGCCCTTTGCACCCTCGGCGGGCTCTTCCTTGGCTGCCTCGGCAGCCTTCTTCTTGGCGTCGCCCTTCTTGACGGCAGCCGGCTTGGCGGCAGCCTCGCCCTTTGCCTTCTTGGGCGCTTCCTCGACGGCTTCGTCGGCCTCGCCGACATCGGCAGTGTCGGTCTTCACGTCGAACTCGAGCTCGAAATTGACCGAAGGATCATAGAAGCCGCGGACTGCAGCGAAGGGGATTTCGAGGCGCTCGGGCACGTCGGAGAAGGAAAGGCCGATCTCGAAGCCGCTGTCGGTTACCTTGAGGTCCCAGTACTGAAACTGCACCACAATGGTCATCTGCTCGGGATAGCGCTCGCGCAGGCGCGGCGAGATCCGAACGCCAGGCGCCCCGGTGACGAAGGTGATGAAGAAATGGTGGTTGCCCGGCAGGCCTGTCCGCGCAACCTCGGCAAGCACCTTGCGCATGACGCCGCGCAAGGCCTCCTGGGCGAGAATATCGTAGCGGATGTGGTCTTCGGCCATGTGGCAGGCAGTTTCCGTTGAATCTTGAGAATAGCTGTAATCAAGCTTGGGGCCGCCGTAAACCGGAGATAGCGAGCACGATGCACCGGATCGTGCGCGTGGCCCATGGTGCGGCGAAAAAGCCGCAGGCTGGCCTCAACCGCGCGGCACGAACGCCCTGAGGAAGGTCCTGACCGCGCTTCGCGACGCCTTTTCGAGTGTTTCGTCGCCAGGCGTCTCGCCGAGCAGGATGTAGACCTGCAGATCGGAGCGGATCAGGGCCAGAAACTGGCGCGCAGCCAGGTGGGCATCCTCGATGTCGAGCCAGCCGGACCGGGCAAGCCCTTGAAGGCCGGTGGCAAGGGCAGCCCACGCCTTGGCGGCTCCCTGTTCCTCCCATCCTGTGAAGAGGTGTGGGTAACGCGCGCTTTCGCCCTGAACCAGCCGACGCAACAGATAGCCGTCGCGACTGCAGATGCAGTCCCGGTTGACCCGCAGGGCGAAAGCCGTGAGGTCGTCCTCCAGGTGGCTGGGTTCGTCGGGGAAGGTGGTCATGGCCTCGACGCAGATGGCGGCCATTCGCGTCGTGAGTTCGCTGACCACCGCCACGAACAGCTTTTCCTTGTCGCCGTGTCGATTGTAGAGGGTCTGGCGCGAGACGCCCGCTTCCTGGGCGATGACGTCGAGATTGGCGCCCGAGAAACCCTCGCGACCGAAAACCGCACTGGCTGCTTCGATGATGGAGAGTCTTTTCGCTTCGTGGCTGCGGAGGGCCGATGCGTAAGCTTTCATTGCGACTATGCTAGTCGTGACAGACGCAGGGCACAAGCTTTCCCAGGGGAAGCAGTAAAGCCAGTCGGCTTCATTGTCGGGCGACACGCTCCTGAAACGTCCTTATGATGTATCACTCCTCCACCCCCGGCCCGGCCGGCATCCAGGACCCCTAAAGATGAACGTTGGATTTCTGCGCATCGCGATTGTGCTCGGCCTGATTTCGGCCATCGGCCCCTTCGCCATCGACATGTACCTGCCGGCGCTGCCGACGATCGGCGCCGAACTGCAGGCCAGCGCCATGGCCGTGCAGATGAGCCTAGTCGTGGTGTTCCTGTCCTTCGCGGTCGGGCCTCTCGTCGTCGGTCCGCTGGCCGACATCCATGGCCGCAAGCCGGTGATGTATGGCGGCCTCGCGCTGTTTTCAGCCGCCAGCATCGGCGCGGCACTGGCGCCGGGCGTCGAATGGCTGATCTTCTTCAGGTTGCTGCAGGGGCTGGGCGCCTCGACCGGCATGGTCGTGCCGCGCGCCGTGGTGCGGGACCTGCACACCGGCGCCGAGGCGACCCGGCTGATGTCGCTGCTGATGCTGGTGTTCAGCATCTCGCCGATCCTTGCGCCGCTGACCGGCAGCTTCATCATCGCAGCCTTCGGATGGCGCGCCGTGTTCTGGGCAGTGACACTGGCAGCAGTGCTGTCGATGGTGCTGCTGACATTCGGGTTTGCCGAGACGCGCACGGCAGAACGGCGCCGGGCCAGTTCCTTCGCCTCGGCAGGGCGCGGCTACAAGGTGCTGGCGGCCGACCGCAACTTTATCGGCCTGTCGCTGATCGGCGGATTCGGGATTGCCAGCTTCTTCGTCTACCTGGCGAATTCTTCCTTCGTGATCATCGACCACTACGGCATGTCGCCGTCGGTCTACAGCCTGTTCTTCTCGGTCAACGCGGTGTCGTTTTTCAGCGTCTCGCAGATGAGCGGCTGGCTGACCGGCAAGTTCGGCCTGCACCGCGTGGTCCGGATCGCCGTCTTCGGGTTCTCCGGGGTGATGGTCGCCATGTGGGCAACGATGGCGGCCGGCTTCGAATCGCTCGCCTTCATGTCCGCGGCACTTTTCGTCGCCTACGGCTTTCTGGGCCTGGTCATTCCAACGACCTCGGTGCTGGCGATGGAGGATCATGGCGAGATAGCCGGTACGGCATCGGCGCTTATGGGCACGCTGCATATGGTGACCGGCGTGGCCGCCATGACGGTGACGAGCTTCTTCGCCAACGGGCTGCCGATGCCGATGGTGACAGGCATTGCCGCGTGCGCGGCCCTGGCGCTCGTCCTGACGCTGGTGACGATCCGGCGGGCAGGGACAGGCGCAGCCACGGCCGCCGCCGAGTGAAGCTTCGCAGGCCGCAATTTCTTGGAAACAAGGGGGAGGGAAAGTGGAGGTTTCTGTTGCCAGGTACCTCCGAACCCCGCCTAGCAGTGCGAACCGCTAGGGCTTGAATTTGAAGCTATCGCACAGCTTACGCTGCGAGACGTGCTTCCGCAAAGTTGTCATTTGCAACTACAAGTTTAGTCCGATAACGGTGGTACCATGCCGGGCAAAAGTACGATCTTTACACCTTCGTCGATCCTATTTCGCCCCCATCAGAAGCTGCCCAGCAGGGCAGCTTGTGGTGGAGGCGCCGGGTACCGCCCCCGGGTCCGAACGGCTTATTACATCGCCTGTTTATCACCATAGTCAGACAAGCTGACACGGCTAATATAGGGAACGGTGCGGCGGATGAAAAGGGCCGCGGCAGGGTTTCCTGCGCAGGCCGCCGGGAGATCTGTGGGCAGCGGGAATGACTATGTTCGCGCCGGACGCCATCCTGTAGGATCGCGGAAATCCCCAACGAGCCCGAATCATGCGCCAGTATCTCGACCTTCTCAAACATGTGCTCGAAAACGGCTCGGACCGCAGCGACCGGACCGGCACGGGCACCCGCTCGGTGTTCGGCTACCAGATGCGTTTCGACCTCGCCGACGGCTTTCCGGTGACGACGACCAAAAAATTGCACCTCAAGTCCATCATCTACGAGCTTTTGTGGTTCCTGAACGGCGATACAAACATCAAATATCTCAACGATCACGGGGTCACCATCTGGGACGAATGGGCCGACGAGAACGGCGATCTAGGGCCCGTCTACGGCAAGCAGTGGCGCTCCTGGCCGGGCGGTCATGACGGCAAGCCTATCGACCAGATCCGGAATCTTTTGAATCAGTTGCAGAAAAATCCTCACTCGCGACGTCTGATCGTGTCGGCATGGAACCCCGCCGAAGTCGATGCCATGGCACTGCCGCCCTGCCACTGCCTGTTCCAGTTCTATGTGGCCGATGGAAAGCTGTCGTGCCAGCTCTACCAGCGCTCGGGCGACATCTTCCTCGGCATCCCGTTCAACATCGCCTCCTATGCGCTGCTGACCATGATGGTGGCGCAGGTGAGCGGGCTCGAGCCCGGCGATTTCATCCTGACGCTCGGCGACGCGCATCTTTATTCAAACCATTTCGAGCAGGCGCGCGAACAGCTGTCGCGGCAGCCGAAACAATTGCCCACGATGCGGCTGAACCCGGAGGTCAAGGACCTGTTCGCCTTCCGTTTCGAGGATTTTTTGCTTGAGAACTATGTCGCCGACGCGACGATCAGGGCGCCGATTGCGGTCTAGCCCCGCCAACCGGAGAGTGCGTGGAGAATGGATATCGCGATCTATGTCGCGATCGCCCGCAACGGGGTGATCGGCCGCGAGGGCGGGCTGCCATGGCGGCTTTCGAGCGATCTCAAGCGCTTCAAGGCGGACACGATGGGAAAGCCGATCATCATGGGCCGCAAGACCTGGCAGGGCATCGGCCGGCCGTTGCCCGGCCGGCACAACATCGTGGTTTCGCGCGACCCTGATTTTCGCGCCGAGGGCGCGGACACGGTGATCTCGCTGCAGGACGCGATAACGCTGGCGCGGGCGCGCGCGCATTGCGTGACCGGCGTCGATGAGATCTGCATCATCGGCGGCGGCCAGATCTACGAGCAGGCGATGCCGCTCGCCAACAGGCTCCATGTCACGCATGTCCTGGCCGAGGTGGAGGGCGACACGCACTTCCCGCCAATCGACCTGAAAACGTGGCGCCGGGTCAGCAGCCGGAACTTCCCGGCAGGCGAAAAGGACAGCCATGCGACACGCTATACGGTTTACGAAAGACGCCCGGCAGTGCATTGACTGACTGAAGACCGGGATTCCGGCGGCTATTCGACACGGACCGGCTTGGTTGCGTTGAAAGCGAAGCCGCGCATCCCTATAGAAGACATCACGGGAGCGCGCGCCGCAACGTTTCGGCGCGCATGGGTTTTAAGAACACCGAAAGGACTTTCATGCCCTGGAACGACAAGAGCGGCGGCGGCGGCCCATGGGGCGGCGGCAACGGCAATGGCGGCGGACCGTGGGGGCAGGGACCACGTCCCAGCGGCCCGCAGGGGTCTCCCCCTGATCTCGAAGACATCATCCGCCGCGGCCAGGACCGGCTGAAGCAGGCGCTGCCCGGCGGTGGCCGCGCGACGCCGGCACTGTTCGGCCTGATCGCGCTCGGCCTCGTGGCGCTGTGGCTGTTCCAGGCGATCTACACGGTGCAGCCGGACCAGCTGGCTGTCGAACTGCGCTTCGGCAAGCCCAAGGAAGAGCTGTCGCAGCCCGGCCTGCACTTCCATTGGTGGCCGATCGAGACGGTCGAGTATGCCAACACGGCCGAAAAACTCGTCGACCTGGGTGAAGTGCGCGGCAACACGTCTTCGGGCCTGATGCTGTCGGGCGACCAGAACATCGTCGACGTGAAGTTCTCCATCGCCTACCAGGTCTCCAACCCGGAAGCCTATCTCTTCAACGTCGCCAATCCCGACGACATGGTGCGCCAGATCGGCGAGAGTGCCATGCGCGAGGCCGTCGGCAAGCGTCCTGCGCAGGACATTTTCCGCGACGACCGCCAGGGTATTGCCGACACGGTGCGGCAGATCATCCAGACGACACTCGACCAGTACGGCACGGGGCTGAGCATCAACGCGATCTCGATCGAGGACGCGGCACCGCCGCGCGAAGTCGCCGACGCGTTCGACGAGGTGCAGCGCGCCGAGCAGGACGAGGATCGCTTCGTCGAGGAATCGAACCAGTACTCCAACCAGAAGCTCGGCCAGGCACGCGGTGAATCCGCGCAGATCCGCGAAGAAGCGGCCGCCTACAAGAACCGGGTCGTGCAGGAAGCCGAAGGTGAGGCGCAGCGCTTCATCTCGGTCTATGACGAATATGCCAAGGCCCCGGAAGTGACGCGCGAGCGCCTGTTCATCGAGACGATGGAAAAGGTGCTCAAGGATTCCAACAAGGTCATCATCGAGCAGGGCAGCGGACAGGGCGTCGTGCCCTACCTGCCGCTGCCGGAACTGGCCAAGCGCGCGCCGGCTGAAGGAGCAAACTGATGGCAAACCGTCTTCCATTCATCGCCATCGTCCTGGCGGCCATCGTGTTCCTCGTCTTCTCGTCGATCTTCGTCGTCAACGAGCGCCAGCAGGCTATCGTGTTGCGCTTCGGCGAGATCGTCGACGTGAAGAAGGACCCGGGTCTCTACTTCAAGCTGCCCTTCGGCTTCTTCGAGGCCGACAATGTGCAGATCATCGACGACCGTATCCTGCGCTTCGACCTCGACGACATCCGCGTCCAGGTCTCGGGCGGCAAGTTCTACGAGGTCGACGCCTTCGTCGCCTACCGCATCTCGGACGCACGGACCTTCAGGCAGGCCGTGTCGGGTAGCGTGCAGCTCGCCGAACAGCGGCTTCGCACCCGTCTCGACGCAGCCCTGCGCCGCGTCTACGGCGTGCGCGGCTTCGAGTCGGCGCTCTCAGAAGAGCGCGCCGCGATGATGCGCGAGGTCGCCGACCAGCTGCGGCCCGACGCCACCTCGCTCGGCCTGCAGGTCGAGGACGTTCGCATCCGCCGTACCGACCTGACGCAGGAAGTGTCGCAGCAGACCTTCGACCGCATGAAGGCCGAGCGTCTCGCCGAGGCCGAAAGGCTGAGGGCGCGTGGCCGCGAGGCGGCGCAGCGCATCCGCGCCCGCGCCGACCGCGAAGTGGTCGAGATCATCGCCGAAGCGCGCAAGGAATCGGAAATCCTGCGCGGTGAAGGCGAAGCGCAGCGCAACGCCGTGTTTGCCGACGCCTTCCAGCGTGACCCGGGCTTCTTCGAATTCTATCGTTCGATGAACGCCTACGGGGCCGCCCTGCAGGGCACCGGCACGACCATGGTGCTGTCGCCGAGCTCGGAGTTCTTCCGCTTCTTCCGCAATTCCAGCGGATTGGGCACGCCGGGACCGGCCGCTCCGGCACCGCAGTCGGGCGCTGCCACGACGGCGCCTGCGACCGGCACCAGCCAATAGAGGAAGTCCGGTGACGGACTTCCTGGCCGCCATCGGCCTGGTCCTCGTTGTCGAGGGCCTGGTCTATGGCGGCTTTCCGGGCCTTGCCAAGCGGCTCGCCGCCGAAGTGCTCGCAACCCCCGAAAACGTGCTGCGCATCGCCGGGCTGGTGGCCATTGCCGCTGGCGTCGGCATTGTCTGGATGGTGCGCGGATAACGCAGGATTTATCCTTGCCCCGATAGCCAAAGTCGCAAACACGCCGTATTTCTTGCCAACATGACGCTTGGCCGTCCGCAGGCCATGACTCTTCACGACGCACCGGGAGCTTCCGCATGATTTCCAACCGTTTTCTGCCCGCCGTGCGGAAGGCGCTCCTCGGCGCAACCATCGCTTTCCTGCCCGCCGCGACGCTCGGCCTTGCGCCGGTGCCTGCCGCGCATGCGCAGGCGGTGCCGCAGAGCAACGGACCGGCCTCGGTCGCCGATCTCGCCGAGGGCCTGCTCGAGGCGGTCGTCAACATCTCGACCTCGCAGAACGTCAAGGGCACCGAGGGGCAGAACACGGTGCCGATGCCGAAGGCGCCGGACGGCTCGCCGTTCCAGGATTTCTTCGACGAGTTCTTCAAGGACCGCCAGGGCGAGAACAGCGGCCCGCAGCAGAAGGTGCAGTCGCTGGGCTCCGGCTTCGTGCTGGATGCCGAGAAGGGCATCGTGGTGACCAACAACCACGTGATCGCCGACGCGGACGAGATCGAGGTGAATTTTTCCGATGGCTCGAAGCTGACAGCCGAACTGGTCGGCACCGACACCAAGACCGACATTGCCGTCCTCAAGGTCGATGCGAGCAGGAAGAAGCTGAAGGCAGTCAAGTTCGGCGATTCCGACAAGATGCGGATCGGCGACTGGGTCATGGCGATCGGCAATCCGTTCGGCCTCGGCGGCACGGTGACGGTAGGCATCATCTCGGCGCGTAACCGCGACATCGATTCGGGCCCCTATGACGACTTCATCCAGACCGACGCGGCGATCAACCGCGGCAATTCCGGCGGCCCGCTGTTCAACATGTTCGGCGAGGTGGTGGGCATCAACACCGCGATCATCTCGCCCTCGGGCGGCTCGATCGGCATCGGTTTCTCGATCCCCTCCGAACTCGCCACCGGCGTTGTGGCGCAGCTCGTCGAGTTCGGCGAGACGAGGCGCGGCTGGCTCGGCGTGCGCATCCAGCCGGTAACCGACGAGATCGCCGAGAGCCTCGGCCTGGCAGACGCCAAGGGCGCGCTGGTGTCCGGCATCATCAAGGGCGGGCCGGTCGACAACGGTTCGATCGAACTCGGCGACGTCATCATCACCTTCGACGGCAAGGATATCGGCCACAGCCGCGAACTGCCGCTGGCGGTGGCCGAGAGCCCGGTCGGCAAGGAAGTCGACGTGGTGGTGCTGCGCAAGGGCAAGGAAGTCACCGTCAAGGTGACGCTCGGTCGGCTCGAGGAAGGCGAAAAGCTCGCCGAGGCCGACGGCTCGTCCGGCAGCGACGAGGGCGGTCCGGTTGCCACAGCCTCGGTGCTCGGCATGACGATCGGCGAACTGACCGACGAGGCGCGCAGCAAGTTCGGCATCGCACCGGACGTCTCCGGCGTCATCGTTACCGAGGTGGCCGAGAATTCGGCTGCCGCCGAACGTGGCGTCGTGGCCGGCGAGGTGATCACCGAGATCGCGCAGGAGACCGTCGCGATGCCCAAGGACGTGCTCGACCGCATCGCCGCGTTGAAGGAGCAGGGACGCAAGAACGCGCTCCTGATGCTGGCGTCGAAGACCGGCGAGCTGCGCTTCGTCACGATCCGGATGGATTGATTCCGTTGTTTCGCTCAACCCGTTGGGTTGAAACACAAAAGCCCGGCTATGATGCCGGGCTTTTTTGTTTTTCCCAATGCGTGCGGGACAGTCTGTAAAGGACAAAGCGCTTCAGTTCAGGCTGGTTGTCCGGGACTTCCGGATGCAGGAACTCGCCGGGGTCGGCGCGCATGCCGAGACGCTTCATCACGGCAGTGGAGCGGTGGTTGTTCCAGACCGCGAAGGAGATTACCTCGTCGCGGCCGAGCGGCCCGAAGGCGTGGTCGAGGAGGGCGCGGGCGGCCTCGGTGACATAACCCTTGCCCCAGTACTCCGCCGCCAGCCGCCAGCCGATCTCCAGCGTGCCTGCCGGCACGATGGGCACAATCTCGGCGGCGTTGAGGCCGACGAAGCCGATGCATTGGCCGGTCTCGGCGATTTCGGCGGCCGTCCAGCCGTAACCGTCCACAGCGATGGCGTCGCGCATCTCGTCCATCACCGCGTCGGCCTGGGCACGGCTGCGGCGAAACGGAAAGAACTCCATGACGCGGTCGTCGGAATTGATGCGGTGGAAGAGCTCGCGGTCGCGCTCCTGCCAGTTGCGCAGGATCAGCCGTTCGGTGCGCAGCAGCGTCATGCGACGATCTCGGCTTCGCGATAGCCCTGCAGGTAGAGAAGGGCGGTGAGGTCGCCGTGATCGATACGGACGCCGGCCTCCGCGGCTACCGCGGGCTTGGCGTGCAGCGCCACGCCCATGCCGGCAAGCCGCAGCATGTCGAGATCGTTGGCGCCGTCGCCGACGGCAATGGCGTCCGCAGGGGTGAGCCCCAGGCGCGCCGCGATCTCGTTCAGCGCGTCGGCCTTGGCGGCGCGGCCGAGAATGGGTTCTGCGACCTCGCCGGCAAGCCTGCCGCCGGCCTCGATCAGCCGGTTGGCGCGGTTTTCCTGAAAGCCGAGCTGTTCGGCGATGCGCCGGGTGAAGACGTCGAAGCCGCCCGAAACGAGGGCGGTCCAGGCGCCGTTGCGGCGCATGGTGCGGACGAGCGCCTGCCCGCCGGAGGCGAGCGTCAGCCGGTTGTCGATGATGCGGTCGATGACCGAAGAGTCGAGGTCCTTCAGCAGCGCAACGCGCGCGCGCAGCGCCGGCTCGAAGGCGATCTCGCCGTTCATCGAGCGCGCGGTGATGGCCGCAACGCGGTCCTTGAGGCCGACTTCGTCGGCAAGTTCGTCTATGCATTCCTGGTCGATCATGGTGGAATCCATGTCGGCGATGAGGATCTTCTTGCGTCGCGTGGCCGCGTCGTGGACGACGAAGTCGATGTCTGTACCGGCGAGACTGTCGGCGAGAGCGGCCATGGCCGCGGCCTTGCCAAGGCTGGCGGGCAGCGCCAGATCGCAGGCGATGCGGTCGGCCAGCCAGTCGATGGCGCTTGCGCCGACGGCTGCCGAAGCGATAGTCGCGAGCGGCGGCGTGAGCAGGCGCGCGGCAGGATGGGAAATCAGCGTGGCTACGAGCGGCATGAAAAAATCCGGCGGGGGCGAGGGGCCAATCAGGAACGCGATCCTGATAGCCGGGCCAACCGCCAGCGGCAAGTCGGGCCTGGCGCTGGATCTCGCAGAGAAGCTTGGCGGCGTCATCGTCAACACCGATTCCATGCAGGTCTATTCCGTGCTGCGCGTGCTGACCGCGCGGCCCGGCGCGGCCGATCTCGCCCGTGCGCCGCATCTGCTCTACGGCCATGTTCACCCGAGCATCGCCTATTCCACCGGTGCCTGGCTGCGTGACGTCACCGCGCTTGCCGAAAGCGGCGAACTCGACAAGGCAAGGCCGATCTTCGTCGGCGGCACCGGGCTCTATTTCCGGGCGCTGCTCGGCGGCATGTCGCAGATGCCCGACATTCCCGCCGACGTGCGCGCGCACTGGCGCGACGAGCTCGAGCGGCAGGGGCCCGACAGGCTGCACGAGATCCTGATGCGGGATGATCCGGCGGCGGCAGCGACGCTGAAACCGGGCGACGGCCAGCGCATCGTGCGGGCGCTCGAGGTCTTGCAGGCGTCCGGCCGGTCGATCCTCGACTGGCAGGGCGAAAGCGGCACGCCGCTGGTGGACGCCGAAAGCGCACGGCTGCTGGTGATCGAGCCGGTGCGGGCCGAACTGGTCGCCCGCATCGACGCGCGGTTCGATACGATGGTGGCGGAGGGCGCGATGGACGAGGCCAAGGCCATGGGCGCGCTAAAACTCGACCCGGCGCTGCCGGCCCTGAAGGCGATCGGGGTGCGCGAGCTGCTGGCGGCGGCGGCCGGGGAAACCAGCGTCGAGACGGCCATCGAGCAGGCCAAGATCGCGACCAGGCAATATGCCAAGCGCCAGTCGACCTGGTTCCGCAACCAGTTCGGGCCCGAATGGCAGCGGCTGGATGGCAAGGGTCCATTCACGTCAGTGGGCACGGTATCCCCGGTTAGCTGAGGACAGGGTCAACCGAACGTTACCGCGCATGCAGGTTTCGGTGGTCGCGCTTAACGCTCTTTAAGGCTCGTCGTGGCACTATCTGAGCCCGTTCCGCCTGCGAGGGGTTGATGCGCTTCCACAAGTCCGAAACCGCGTTCTTCGTGTTCATCGCGGTCATTCTTGCTGCGGGCGTCCTGACGCTGCACGCCTATGGCGTGTTGTTCACCCTTGCCGACGTGACTTCGGATGCTGGCCGGTTCGGCGATGTCGCCTATCTCTCGAAGGTGCTCTTTGCCACGGGCGTGCTGCTGGCTACGGCGCTGTTCTTCGGCATCTTCTTCATCTACCCGCTGATCCGCATCCACGTGAACGAGGAAAGCAAGCTGCGCGCCATGGCCGCGTCGCTGAGCGCCCGGTCGCAGACCATGGAAAAGGCGGCACTCACCGATGGCCTGACCGGGATGCAGAACCGGCGCTATTTCGACGATGCGCTGAAGGAGTATCTCGACGAGTTCCGGCGTATCGAGCGGCCAGTCGGGCTGATGATCCTCGACCTTGACCACTTCAAGCAGGTCAACGACACGCACGGGCACGACGTCGGCGACGAGGTGCTGCGGGCGGTGGCCGACTGCCTCAAGGACCTGACGCGCTATCACGACATCGTGGCGCGTCTGGGCGGCGAGGAGTTTGCCGTCGTGGCGCCCAACATGGATGACGAGATGATGCGGCGCTTCGCCGAGCGCATCCGGAAGGCGATATCGGGCCTGTCGATCATGTCGGGCAATGTCACGCTGAGGGTCACGACCAGCGTCGGCATCGCCGTGTGGGATTGCAAGGAAAGCGCCGAGAGCCTGTTCCGGCGCGCCGACCAGCATCTCTACGAAGCCAAGAAGGGCGGGCGCAATCGCGTCAGTGCCTGAACCGACTGCCGTACGGCATGGCGGCATTTTAGCAAAATTGCAGTTTTGACCTTCGCCTGATGTCAATGCGGGCGAGCGACCATGCCGCCATGACATGGAATCCGAAGCCGGAGAAATTCCCGCGACGTAACGCCCGGTATCGGGGCCTTGCGCACCGCCGCAACGGACCTCACCCGCTAACCATGCCTGCCGCGATGTTGGCCATCGGCCTGGCCGGCACGATCTACGCCTTCGGCGACGTGTCTTTGGGAGGCCTGGCGGCGGCGCTGCCCGGGTCCGGCTGCGCCATCAAGGGCAATGTCAGCATCATCACAGGCGAGCGCATCTACCATGTGCCGGGGCAGGACCATTACGCGCAGACGCGGATCTCGCCGGAATGGGGCGAGCGCTGGTTCTGCTCGGAGGCCGACGCGCGGCGAGCCGGTTGGCGCAAGTCCAAGCGATAGCAAAAACCCGGAGCCAGGGCCCCGGGTTCGAAAAGCCTGTCCTTCAGCCGTGGTCGATCAGACGGCGCGCGAGCCGAACTTGCCGGGCTTCAGGCCGTAGCCGAAATCGAGATCGTCCTGGTATGCCACCGGCTTGGGAGAGGGCGCTGCCGTGTCCGGCTTGCGGTAGCCCGGGTCGCCGGGCTGCAGTTGAGGATTGACCGGCTCCGAGAAGCCGAGATTGGTCTGCGCCTTCGGCACGTTGCGCAGGCGTTCCACGATCGTCAGCAGATCGACGTCGGTGCCGTCGGACCTTATGGCGTCCTCGTCGCGGTGGCCGGCCCCGGGGATCAGCTTCGGTTCGATGCGCTCGAACCTCAGCCGCATGGTCGTCGCGACGCCCTCGCCGAAGGCAATCGCTTCGCGCTGTCCCATCGAAGAGAGGAAGGCGAGGCTCGAGGCCGAGGAATCGGCGATGGCCGAGCGAATGATCGCCTGGTCCTGCTCATTGGCAAGCCGCATGGCGAAGAAGGTCGAGCACTGCGACAGGATGGTCGGGTCGAGCTCGCCGGGACGCTGTGTCACGACGCCGAGATAGCAGCCATACTTGCGGCCTTCCTTGGCGATGCGCGACAGCGCGTGGCGGGTCGGCGCGAAGCCGAGCCGGGAATCGGCCGGCATGTAGCGGTGCGCTTCCTCGCAGAGCACGAGCAGCTTGAGCTTGCCCTCGCTCCACAGCGCAAGGTCGAAGGCGAGCCGCGCCAGGACCGAGCAGACCGAATTCACAACCTCAGACGGCATGCCGGCCATTTCGAAGCAGGTTACCGGACGTCCTTCATGCGGAACGCGGAAGATCTTGCCGATGGTCTCGTGGATCGTGTCCTCGATCAGCCGCGAATTGAACATGAAGCGGTAGCGGGGATCGTTGACGGCGGATTCGATGCGGGTACGCAGCGATTTCAGCGTCGGCCGGTCCACCTTGCTGTCGAGCAGGCCCATGCGCTCGTCGATCTGCTTGATAAGGTCGGCCATGCGGTATGGCACCGGTGTGTCGGCGGTGAGCGCGTCGACGCCGCGGCGCAGGAAAGCGCCGGCAGCAGGATTGCGGTAGAGATTCTTGGCGGCAGGGATGAGATCGCGCAGGGCGTCGATCTCCTCCGGCACGGTTTCGCGGCCGCGGAACAGCACCTCGGCGAATTCCTCGAGGCGGAACATCCAGAAGGGCAGGTCGAGCGAGCTGGAATCCAAGCGCACGCATTTCTCGGGCATGGTGGCGGCAAATTCATTGTGCGGGTCGAGGATCAGGATGCGCAGGTCGGGCCGCGCCTCGATGGCCTTGCGCATCAGGAGCGACACGGCGGTGGACTTGCCGACACCGGTGGTGCCGACGACCGCGAAGTGGCGGGCCAGCGTGTCGTCGATGGCGATGCGGGCGTCGATGCTCTCATCCTGCGACAGCTCGCCGATGGAGACGGATGGCCGGCCGGCGAGATCGTAGACGGCCTGCAGGTCGCCGGTGCGGATGCGGTGGGCGACGGCGCCGATATGCGGATAGACGGTAATGCCGCGGTCGAAGACCGGGACGCCGGAGCCGTCGCGGTCGCGCACTTCGCCGATCAGCTCGACGCTGACTTCGATGGCGTTCAGTTCGCCGTGGGTCCACGACAGATCGGCCTTGCCGATGGCATAGACCAGGCCGACGGTGCGCGCCACGCCGAGATTGATGGAGATCATGCGGCCGACGGTCCACAGGCTGTCGGGCGAGCCGACGTCGCTGTCGGCGTAGGCCGCGATCGTTGCACGCGCGCCGTCGCATCGCACGACATTGCCCAGCGTGCGGTCCTGGTTCTGCCTGTCGTCGCGGCGCTCCTGCGACGTCGCCTCGCCGGTCGAGGTGTCGGATGCAAACATTTCGGATGTTCCCCTGTCCACTCCGGAGACCCTAGCAATGCGCGGTTAAGGCAGGGTGTGCAGGGATGGTTGAACCAATGTTAAGCCGGAGCCTACAATTGCAGCGATCGGGCTCCCTGCACCGCGATTGCAGGCTTTCGCCGGCTCCCTGGCAAGCTGGCGCGACGCCCGGAAAGAACGCAATTGACTTCCGCAGCGATCCGACCTTATTGTTCGCCGCGATGAAAAAGATAAGCATTCTCGTAGTAGGAAAGCGCGTGGGCAAGGCGGTGTAACCGCCGGGCGAAATCCTCCCATGCGCAAGACACAGGCTCCCTCGGGGGCCTTTTTTATTGCCCGAGACAGACTTAGAAACTACAGCCGCCAGACGGCAAAGCCAGAACGGAAGCGGACCGATGAGCAACGGACAGAACGAACAGCGCGAAATGACGGGCGCGGAGATCGTGGTGCAGGCGCTGAGGGACAATGGCGTCCTCCACCTTTTCGGCTATCCGGGCGGCGCCGTGCTGCCGATCTATGACGAGCTGTTCCAGCAGGAAGACATCGAGCACATATTGGTGCGCCACGAGCAGGGTGCCGGCCACGCCGCCGAAGGCTATGCGCGCTCGACCGGCAAGCCGGGCGTCATGCTGGTCACCTCGGGCCCCGGCGCAACCAACGCCGTGACGCCATTGCAGGACGCGCTGATGGATTCCATCCCGCTGGTCTGCCTGACCGGGCAGGTGCCGACCTCGCTGATCGGCTCGGACGCGTTCCAGGAATGCGATACGGTCGGCATCACGCGGCCCTGCACCAAGCACAACTGGCTGGTCAAGGACGTCAACAAGCTCGCCGCCACCATCCACGAGGCGTTCCACGTCGCCACGACCGGCCGTCCGGGGCCGGTGGTTGTCGACATCCCGAAGGATGTCCAGTTTGCCAAGGGCATCTACACGCCACCGCAGACCGCGCCGCGCACCAGTTACCAGCCAACGATCCAGGGCGACCTCAACCAGGTCAAGGCGGCGGTCGAGCTGATGGCCACGGCAAAGCGGCCGATCATCTATTCGGGCGGCGGCGTCATCAATTCCGGGCCTGAAGCCAGCCAGCTGCTGCGCGAGCTGGTCGAACTGACGGGTTTCCCGATCACCTCGACGCTGATGGGGCTTGGCGCCTATCCGGCGAGCGGCAAGAGCTGGATGGGCATGCTCGGCATGCACGGCACCTACGAAGCCAACATGGCGATGCATGACTGCGACGTCATGGTGTGCATCGGCGCGCGCTTCGACGACCGCATAACCGGCCGGCTGGACGCGTTTTCGCCGAACTCGAAGAAGATCCACATCGACATCGACCCGTCGTCGATCAACAAGAACGTGCGCGCCGACGTGCCGATCATCGGCGATGTCGGCCGCGTGCTGGAAGACATGGTCCGGCTGTGGCGGGCGACCGTCAAGACGGACAAGAAGGCGCTGCATCCCTGGTGGGAACAGATCGCCAAGTGGCGGGCGCGCGATTCGCTGGCCTTCACGCCGAACAACGACGTCATCATGCCGCAATATGCCGTGCAGCGCCTCTACGAGGCGACGAAGGGCAGGGACACCTACATCACCACCGAGGTCGGCCAGCATCAGATGTGGGCGGCGCAGCACTTTCATTTCGACGAGCCGAATCGCTGGATGACGTCGGGCGGGCTCGGCACGATGGGCTACGGCCTGCCGGCGGCGCTGGGCGTGCAGATCGCGCATCCCGACGCACTGGTCATCGACATCGCCGGCGACGCCTCGGTGCAGATGACGATCCAGGAGATGAGCTGCGCGGTGCAGTACAATGCGCCGATCAAGATCTTCATCCTCAACAACCAGTACATGGGCATGGTGCGCCAGTGGCAGCAGCTGCTGCACGGCAACCGGCTGTCGCATTCCTACACGGAGGCGATGCCGGACTTCGTCAAGCTGGCGGAGGCCTATGGCGGCCACGGCATACGCTGCGAGAAGCCGGGCGATCTCGACGCCGCGATTAAGGAGATGATCGAGGTGAAGAAGCCGGTGATCTTCGATTGCCGCGTGGTTTCGCTCGCAAACTGCTTCCCGATGATCCCGTCCGGCAAGGCGCATAACGAAATGCTGCTGCCCGACGAGGCGACCGACGAAGCCGTTGCCAATGCCATCGACGCCAAGGGCAGGGAACTCGTCTAGGCGAACAAACAGTGCCGCCAAAGCAGCGGCTTAGCACAGACTTCTGAGAACGAGATTCATGCCATGAACGCACAGCTTCAGCCGACCGGATCAGCCTATTTCATCGCCAAGGAAACGGAAAAGCCGGAAAACCACACGCTTTCCGTGCTGGTCGACAACGAGCCGGGCGTGCTGGCGCGGGTCATCGGGCTGTTTTCGGGACGCGGCTACAACATCGAAAGCCTGACCGTTTCGGAAACCGAGCACGAGAAGCACCTGTCGCGCATCACCATCGTGACGCGCGGCACGCCGCATGTGCTCGAGCAGATCAAGCACCAGCTGGAACGCATCGTGCCGGTGCACCGCGTCGTCGATCTGTCGGTGATGGCCGAGGAGCTTGGCCAGCCGGCGCTGGCGCGCGAACTGGCGCTGGTCAAGGTGGCGGGGACCGGCGACGACCGCGTCGAGGCGCTGCGGCTTGCCGATGCGTTCCGGGCGAGCGTCATCGACGCCAATACCGAGCACTTCATCTTCGAGATCACCGGCAAGGTATCGAAGGTCGAGCAGTTCATCGCCATCATGAAGCCGCTTGGCCTGGTCGAGGTCTGCCGCACCGGCGTGGCGGCGATGAATCGCGGCCCGCAGGGGATGTGATCCCGCGCGGGTGGCGGCGCCTGCGCGCACCCGCACAGGGTTTCAGTTTCGCGACACGACCAGCCGTTTTTGATGCAGCGGCTGGTGTTGCGCCGGCTAGGATCGCGGCAGATCCAGCTGGAGCCCAAGAGCGATGTCGGTGCCTTTCGTTACACATGATGCCGGCGCGGCATCGGATGGCTGGGCCGAGCCCGGCGGCCGCGGCGTTCTCGGCTGGCAGACGCTGATCACCGGCGACCTGACGCCCTCCGAACAACTGACCGCGGGCATCGCCATCTTCGAGCCGGGCGGTTTCCTGGCGCTGCACCGGCACGAGCCGGCCGAGGTCTACTTCATCCTCGAGGGCACGGGCATCGTCACGCTGGACGGCGTCGACCACCTGGTGAAACCCGGCGACTGCGTTTACGTGCCGCCGATGGCAGAACACGGCGTTCGCAACCTCGATATCGGCATGCTGCGCTTCTTCTACGTCTTCCCGACAAACTCCTTCGCCGACATTACCTACAAGTTCTCGCACGCAGCGGGCGCCTCGCCGGAGCCTGCCTGAGGCGGCGCCAACGGCCCGCGGGCGGGCTGACACAACCGTTCGGCAATCATGGACGGTCGACCCCGGCGCACTTGTGGCGTAGGCGGGTCTATCGCCAATGCTATCGGAACGGGAAAGCCGCCCGCGCATGTCCGCAGAAATCTTCCTTGCCCTTTCCGTCTTTGCCCTCGTCACGTCGGTGACGCCTGGGCCCAACAATTTCATGCTGCTGGCGTCGGGCGTGAATTTCGGCTTTTGGCGCACGGTTCCGCACATGCTGGGCATTTCCTGCGGTTTCTGCTCGCTGCTGCTCGGCGTCGGACTGGGTCTTGGCGCGGGGCTGCAGACGTTTCCGGCGCTGGACATCGCTCTGAAACTCGCGGGCGGCGGTTATCTGCTCTACCTCGCCTGGAGGATCGCCATGTCGCGGTCGATGGCGGCCAGGGCGACGGCCAATGCGGAGCCTCTGACCTTCCTGCAGGCGGCGGCGTTCCAGTGGGTAAACCCGAAGGCCTGGGTGATGGCGGTGACGGCAATGGCCGTCTACACAAACCCAAGCCAGCCCTTCCTCTCGATTCTGCTGGTGGCCATCGTGTTTCCGCTGATCAACCTGCCGTCGGTGTCGATCTGGGCCGGCTTCGGCATGGCGCTGCGCGGATTTCTCGCCGATCCGGTGCGGCTGAAGTGGTTCAACATCGCGATGGGCGTGCTGCTGGCGGCGACGCTCTGGCCGATGCTGCGCTGAGGCCTGCCTTCTTGCGGCGGAAGGCGCGCCGGCATAATTTCGGCTCATGACGCATGATCACGACCACGACCACGACCACGACAATGAACTGGACCCGATGGCGGCGCGGGTGCGCGCGCTGGAGACGATCCTGACCCGGAAGGGGCTGGTCGATCCTGCGGCGATCGACGTCATCGTCGACACCTACGAGACCAAGGTCGGGCCGCGCAATGGCGCAAGGGTGGTGGCGAAGGCCTGGAGCGATCCGGCCTATGCCGACTGGCTGCGCAAGGATGCGACGGCGGCGATCGCCTCGCTTGGCTTCACCGGCCGGCAGGGCGAGCACATGCAGGCGGCCTTCAACACGCCCGACACGCACAACCTCGTCGTCTGCACGCTGTGCTCCTGCTACCCGTGGGCGGTGCTCGGGCTGCCGCCGGTCTGGTACAAGGCGCCGCCCTACCGCAGCCGGGCAGTGATCGACCCGCGTGGGGTGCTGGAAGAGTTCGGGCTGACGCTGCCTGCCGACACGAAGATCCGGGTCTGGGATTCGACCGCCGAACTGCGCTACCTCGTCGTGCCCGAGCGGCCGGCGGGCACCGAGGGTTTTAGCGAGGAAAAGCTGGCCGGCCTGGTGACGCGCGATTCGATGATCGGCACCGGGCTGGCGCTGGCGCCGGTGGCGGCATGAACGGGCCGCATGACCTTGGCGGCCAGATGGGGCTTGGGCCTGTCGCGCCGGAGATCGACGAGCCGGTTTTCCATGCCGAATGGGAGAAACGCGCGCTCGGCCTGACGCTTGCCTCGGGTGCGCTCGGTGCCTGGAACATCGACGAGAGCCGCCATGCGCGCGAGAACCGGCATCCGGTCGATTACCTGTCATCGAGCTATTACGAGATCTGGATCAAGGGGCTGGAGCGGCTGCTGAAGCGGCACAGCTTCGTCAGCGAACGCGACCTCGCAGAGGGCAGGGCGGTGGACGGTGCGGCGACGCCAAGGCGGGTGCTGAAGGCAGCGGACGTGCCGGCGACACTGGCGCGCGGCGGGCCCTGCGACCGCCCGGTCGAGACGCCGCCGCTGTTCAAGGCGGGTGACCGCGTCGTGACCCGCAACTTCAGCCCGACCGGACATACGAGGCTGCCGCGCTATGCGCGGGGGAAGAATGGCGTGGTGGAGACCGTGCATGAGGGTTTTGTCTTTCCCGACAGCAATGCGCATGGCGACGGCGAGAACCCGCAGCGGGTCTATACGGTGGTGTTCACGGGCAAAGAGATCTGGGGCGAGGACGCCGATCCGACGCTGACAGTGTCGATCGACGCCTGGGAGAGCTATCTTGAGCCGGCCTGATCCCCGCGCGGAGATCGATCCGCCGGTGTTCGACGCGCCCTGGCAGGCGGAGGCCTTCGCCATGGTGGTGGCGCTGCACCAGCGCGGTCTGTTCGCCTGGCCGGAATGGGCCGAGATGCTGTCGGCAGAAGTGAAGCGCCCCGGCGTCGCCGCCGACGGCAGCGACTATTACCAGTGCTGGCTGCGCGCGCTGGAGCGCATGCTGGGCGCCAAGGGCGTCACCGACACGGGAGACATCGACGCGCTCGCCGCCGCATGGCAACGCGCCGCGCATGCCACGCCGCACGGCAAGCCGATCCTGCTGGAAAACGATCCGCAGGCCTAGGCGCGGCCATCGGAACGTGTAGCGTTCACTCATCGAGGATGCGCGCGCCATAGCGGGCGGCGGTCTGCATCAACTGTTCCATGTCAGGCTCGCCGCCGGCCTCATGCGCCTTGTCGAGCGGTACGCTGGTCTCGCGGATGAAATTCTCAAAGCCGGCAGGCGAGAAGATCATCATGATGCGGGCGCTTGCCGACTTCACGCGGTAGGAATGCGGAACGCCGCGCGGGCCGAAGACGAAGGCGCCCGGACCGGCCGGCAGGGTCTTGCCGCCAACGGTGAAGTCGACCTCGCCATCCATGATCAGGAAAGCCTCGTCCTCATTGTCGTGCACGTGGAGCGGCACGAAGCCCTCCGGCGTCGAGACGACCTCGGCCACGGCGTAGTGGCCGCCGGTTTCGGCGCCTGTGACCTTGAGGATGGCGGGCTCGCCCAGCCAGAAGAGTCGCTCTCCCTCATCGGGGGCAAGCGCAAGGGCGCCGGCATTCTCGAGCGTCATGTTCATGCAAACCTCCTGTTGCTGACTAGCGGGTGGAATTCTCCTGATCGAGGGCAAGCCACGCCATGGCCATGCGGGTGATTTCGGTCGCGGCCCTGTCGGCCGCGATGCCGCGCGCCCGCAAGGCGGCAAAGCTGCGCTGGTCGAGCAGGGCGGCGATGAAAGCCAGCTGTGCTTCGGCTGGTCGGAGCGGCGCCAAGGCGGCGCGCACGAAGGTGGCCACCGTCCCGGCCCAATAGACTTCCCATTCCTGGATCTGGGGCAGCCTGCGTTCGCGCGGGTCGACCTCGGCCGCCGAACCGGCCCGGTCGTAAAAGGCGAAGACCTCGGCGACGACGCGTCCGAGCCGGTCTACAGGGTTGGCAAGGCCGTCGAGCAAGTCCTCGGCATCCTCGGGGGAGGGTGGGCGAAAACGCTCCATCATCAGCGCGCCACAGGCCGGCAGTAGGGCGTCGAGGTCGGGGAAATGCTTGTAGACGGTGCCGATCGAGACATCGGCATGGGCGGCGATGTCCTTCCAGGACGTGCCGAGGACGCCCTTTCGCGAATGAAGCTCCAGAGTCGACTCGACGATGCGCTGCCGGGTTTCGGCGGCATTGCTGCTGCGCTTCTTCATCGAATAACGGCGAGGCGACATGGCGGACGATCACCAATTAATTGGATGAATTATACATCCAATTAATTGTCGTTACAAGCGACCGGCTGGCAGGCTGGCGCTGGCGTTCCGCGATCAGCGGATGAGCAGGACCGGGATCTTGCAGCGGCGGACCATGGCGCTGGTGGTGCTGCCGATGACCAGGCTGCGGATGCGCGAATGGCCGTAGGCGCCCATGACCAGCAGGCCCTCATGCTCGGATTCGACCCGCGCGCCGATGACCTCGTCGGGGTCGCCCTGCAGCAGCAGCGCTTCGACCGTATAGCCGGCATCGCGCAGGATTCTTGCGGGAGCGTCGAGGCGCGAACGGTTTTCCGCGGTGTCGGCGCCGACCGACAGCAGCGTGCAGGGGAGGCCCTTGAGCATCGCACTGTTGGCGACGCAATCGACGGCGCGGTTGGCGCTGGCGCCGCCGTCATAGGCGATGACGAAGCGTTCGACCGGCTTGAACGCGCGCGAGGCCACGAAAACCGGCTTGTGCATTGCCCTGACAACGCGCTCCAGGTTGGATCCGAGATGCAGTTTTGCGAAATCGGCGCCTTCGCCGCGCTTGCCGATGACCAGCATCGCGGCGTCCTTTTCCATCTCGGCGACAGTCTCGACGAGATCGCCGATGCGAAGCCTGGTCGTCACGTCGCCGACGCCGTCTTCTTCAACGGCGGCCTTTGCGTCGTCGAGAATGGCGCGGCCGCGCTTCTGGGCCAGCTTGGCGCGCTGCTCGTCGAGCGTCGCGAGTTCCGAGAGCAGCGCGGTGCGCGCGCCGAGCGCTATCGAGCCGCTGAGGTCGGCGGGGACGCTGGCGGTTTCGCGCCGGCCGAGCACGTGCAGCAGCTCGACCGGCTGGCCGGTACGGCCGGCAATCCACGCGGCGTGGTCGCAGACGCTGCGCGCATAGACCGAGCCGTCGACGAGGGCGATGAGTTTCGACATGGGTGTCCTCCCTGCGTCCGGCCAGCGCCGGTTGTGCTTTTCTTTGACCATAACCCGTTGCGGTGACCTGCCGCCAGTCTCGCGGGCGGCAGTTTGGAAATTGACCGCTAGTGACCCATCAGGGTTTCGAGCGCGCCCGGCTTGTCGTGCACGGCAAGCCTGTCGACGATGGTCTCGCTGGCCTTGTTGAGACCGACGATCTCGACCTCGGCACCGTCGCGGCGGAACTTCAGCACGATCGTGTCGAGGGCGGCGACGCTGGAAATATCCCAGATATGCGCGCGGCTGACGTCGATGACGACCCTTTCCAGCGCCTCCTTGAAGTCGAAGGCGGCAGTGAAGTCGTCGGCCGAGGCGAAGAAGACCTGGCCTTCAACGACATAGGTGCGCGCCTTGCCGTCGTCCGAGAGGGTAGAGGTGACGCGGAAGATCTGGGCGATCTTCCAGGCGAAGAAGATGCCGGACAGAAGCACGCCGACGAAGACGCCGATCGCCAGATTGTGGGTGAAGACGACGCAGATGACGGTCGCCAGCATGACGATCGAGGAGGAGCGCGGGTGGTGGCGCAGGTTGACGATCGACGACCACGAGAAGGTGCCGATCGAGACCATGATCATGATGGCGACAAGGGCTGCCATCGGGATCTGCTTCACCCAGTCGCCGAGGACGACGATCATGAAGAGCAGCAGGATGCCGGCGCAGAAGGTCGACAGACGGCCGCGGCCGCCGGACTTCACGTTGATGATCGACTGGCCGATCATGGCGCAGCCGGCCATGCCGCCGATGAAGCCGGTCGCCGTGTTGGCGATGCCCTGGCCGACGCATTCCTGGTTCTTGTCGCTGGTCGTGTCGGTCAGTTCGTCGACGATGGATGCGGTCATCAGCGATTCCAGCAGGCCGACCGCCGCCACCGCGGCCGAATAGGGCAGGATGATCATCAGCGTCTCAAGCGTCAGCGGGATCTGCGGAATGAGGAAGATCGGCAGGGTGGAGGGCAGTTCGCCCATGTCGCCGACCGTGCGGACGTCGAAGCCGAACCACATCGCAATGGCGGTCAGCACGAGGATGCAGATCAGCGGCGAGGGGATTGTCTTCGTTATCAGCGGGAAGAGGTAGATGATGCCAAGACCGGCGGCGACCATGACATAGGTCAGCCAGGGCACACCGATGAGCTCGGGCAGCTGCGCCATGAAGATCAGGATGGCGAGCGCGTTGACGAAGCCGGTCATCACCGAGCGCGAGACGAAGCGCATGACATAGCCGAGCTTCAGCAGGCCGGCGCCGATCTGCAGCAGGCCGGCAAGCACGGTTGCGGCGAGCAGGTATTGCAGCCCGTGCTCCTTGACCAGCGTGACCATCAGAACCGCCGTGGCCGCGGTCGCGGCCGAGATCATGCCGGGACGCCCGCCGGTGAAGGCGAGGATGACGGCGATGGAGAACGACGCGTAGAGGCCGACCTTGGGGTCGACGCCGGCGATGATCGAGAAGGCGATCGCCTCGGGGATAAGTGCCAGAGCGACGACGAGGCCGGCGAGAACGTCGGCGCGGACGTTGCCGAACCACTGGTTTCGGTAAGCGTTTAGGGAGATCATGACGTCCGGATTCCATGCAGGCCCGTCGGATCGGTGGATCCGCTCGGGGCGCAGCTGCGATGAGTTGTCCGGCGGATCGGCGGCCGGAAGAGCCACCCGGCATGTTCCCGGGTCCAGTCGAAGAGCCTCTATAGGATGGTTTGATATTGCATTGCAACATGGGCGGCGCGACAAGTGCGCCGGCCTGGGCCGCACGCCTCGACCAGCTTTCGGACAGGCCGCTGCCGGGGCACTTCGAAAGCCATGGACGGGCGAATGCGCATGCCGAGCGTGGGGCCGCCGCGAAGGCCTTGCCCCGCGCCCCCGAATCCTGTCAGTCAGGCCGATGGAATTTTCTCCGCAGCAGGACGACGCGCTGAAGGCGGTGGCGCGGTGGCTGAAGGACGGCCGTCCGCAGATCTTCCGCCTGTTCGGCTATGCCGGCACCGGCAAGACGACGCTGGCGCGCTATTTCGCCGAGCATGTCGACGGCCAGGTGCAGTTCGCAGCCTTCACAGGCAAGGCAGCACAGGTGCTGCGCTCCAAGGGCGCAACCAATGCGCGCACCATCCACTCGCTGATCTACCGGCCGAAGGGCGAGGAATCGATTTCCGACGAGGTGACCGGCAAGACGTCGATGTCGCCGACCTTCTCGCTCAACCGGCAAAGCCCGGTGTCGCGGGCCAAGCTGATCATCGTCGACGAATGCTCGATGGTGGACGAGCAGCTCGGCCGCGACCTGCTCACCTTCGGCACGCCGATCCTGGTGCTGGGTGACCCGGCGCAGCTGCCGCCCATTTCGGGCGGTGGGTTCTTCACCGAGCACGAGCCCGACATCCTCCTGACCGAAATCCACCGGCAGGCGCGCGACAACCCGATCCTGAGGCTGGCGCTCGACGTGCGCGAGGGCCGCGAATTCATGCGCGGCGACTACGGCACGGCGCAAGTGATCGGCAAGGAAGACGTGACGCAGGAACTGGTGCTGAAGGCCGACCAGGTTCTCGTCGGCACCAACCGGACGCGAAAGCGCTACAACCAGCGGCTGCGCGAGCTGAAGGGGTTTAGCGCCAACTATCCGCAGGCCGGCGACAAGCTGGTCTGCCTGCGCAACGACCCGGCCAAGGGGCTGCTCAACGGCTCGCTGTGGAAGGTGATGACCTCGTCGCGCGAGACGGTGAAGCCCGGCATCAACCTTTTGGTGTCGCCGGAAGAGGACGATCCGGACCGCGGCGTCGCCAAGATCAAGCTGCTGAAGTCGGCCTTCGACGACCCGGATGCCGATGTTCCGTGGCAGCAGAAGAAGCGCTTCGACGATTTCGACTACGGCTATGCGCTGACCGTGCACAAGGCGCAGGGCTCGCAGTGGAACGACATCGTGCTGTTCGACGAGAGCTATGCGTTCAAGGAGACGCGCCAGCGCTGGCTCTACACGGCGATCACGCGCGCGGCGGAACGGCTGACGATCGTGCGCTGAGGCTTCGGCCCGGCGTCAGACGACAACCTCGAACAGCAGTGCCGTGGCGTCGTCGGATACCTTGAAGCGCGGATAGAGCCTGCCATCGGGGTCCTCGGCGCGCTCGATGCGCCTGAGTTCGGCAAGCATCGCCTTGAGACCCGCCGATTTCGCCGTGGCGACCAGTTCGGCCGGGCTGTAGCGGCCATACTGGTCGCTCAGCGCAGCAAAGCCGTCGGTGCAAAGCAGGCCGGTGGCCGGCAGCTCGGCCACCAGCCTCTCGACCACCAAGTGCTTTGCCGCTGCCGGCTCGGTGCCGAGCGTCCAGACGGACGAGTCGTCGCGGTTATAGGTGGCGCGGTGCCGGCGCAATTCGTCGCGAACTGTCGGCTCGTCCGAAAGGGCGCGGACCGCCGCCAGGCCGCCGGCATGCGCAATGGCGCGGCGTGCGCCTTCCCGCTCGTTCACATGGCTGCCGGGCAGCGCGGTGGCATCGACAGTGACGCCATCGGAGCCGGTGAGAAACAGCCGGCAGTCGCCGAGCCCGTAGGCGACCAGGGACCCGCCCTCGACCCGGACAAGCTGGAAACCCGCAACCGGCAGGCTCCAGGGCGCAATGGGCAGGCCGCCGGAGGAATCGTGAACGACGGTGGCGGCCTGCTTGTTCAGCGTGCGCACGATGTCGGCCATGTCGCGGCCCGGCGTGACCTGCTGTTCGAAGAAGGTTTTGGCCAGGCGCGCCAGCCACGCCGCGTCGGAACCCTCGAGCCCGACGATGCTCTTTTCGCCGAGACCGGTGGCGCCATCGATGACAAAGGCCGAGCACCGGTTACCGCCAGCGGCGTCCTCGTTGACGCGCGCGGCGTCGCCAGCGTCGGAGAGAATGTCGGTGATGCGAAGGGTCAGGCGAGGGGTCATGAATCGATTCTAGCAGGCATGGGCGCCTTGTGGACACGTCCTGTGTCGGCCATGTGACCGCAAAGTGGACAGGTGGTGGACGCAGGTTGCCCCGGCGCGAGCCCTTCGTCAGGCGGTTTCCACCGGATTGGCACCGAGCCATGCCCAGGCATCCCCGGCCTTGTCGAGGTCGAAATGCTTCATCTCGATGGAGAAGAAGGGCTTGAAGAAGCCCATCACGCCGCGCATCCATTCCGGCCCGCCGACCACGGCGTATTTGCGGATGTGCTTGAGCGCATGGGTCTTGCCGACGAGCGCGCCCTCGGTGAAGGCCGCGCTCCAATCGAAACCCTCGTAGTCGTGGATCAGCACGAGCAGGTCCAGCTTCTCATGCAGGGCATATTCGGCCTCAAGCAGGCCGTAGAGGTTTTCGACGTCGGCGGCGGTGATGTGGCCCGTGATTTCGAAAGCGCAGGCGTCCGGGCGGTCGGTCTCGACGCGTCGGATGCTTGGCGGGTTTTCGTAGATCATGTCGGCCTCCCTAGGTCGGTACCGGCGTGGTTACCGGTGCAAATGCGAACTGGCCCTGTCTGTTCCGTGTCCCGGCGTGTTAGGTCAAGGGCATACGTTCGCGTCAAGGTCATAGCATGCCCGCCAAGCTCTCGGTAAATCTGAACGCCATCGCCATGCTGCGCAACCGCCGCGACCTGCCATGGCCAAGCGTCACAGGGCTCGGCCGCATCGCGCTTGCCGCCGGCGCGCACGGCCTGACCGTCCATCCGCGGCCGGACGAGCGGCATATCCGCTTCAGCGACCTGCCGGAGCTTCGCGCGCTGATCGACGACGAGTTTCCGGCCGCCGAATTCAACATAGAGGGCTATCCAACAGAAGCCTTTCTCGACCTCGTCGAGGAGATCCAGCCGAATCAGGTGACGCTGGTGCCGGACGATCCGGCGCAGGCGACTTCCGACCACGGCTGGAACTTCGCCGCCGATGCCGCGTTGCTGGTGCCGGTTGCCAGAAGGCTCAAGAAAGGGGGCATGCGGGTGTCGGTATTCTGCGATCCGGATCCCGGCATGGCCCAACTGGCTGGCGAGACCGGTGCCGACAGGATCGAGCTCTATACCGGCCCCTATGGCGGCTGCCATTCCGATTCACCTGCTGCCGGCAAGGAACTGGAATTGCTCGACAAAGCGGCGAAGGCGGCAATGGCTCTCGGCATGGGCGTCAATGCAGGCCACGATCTCACCGTCGCCAATCTGCCGCCGCTGATGCAGCGCATTCCCGGCCTTGCCGAGGTCTCCATCGGCCACGGGCTGACCGCTGACGCGCTGGAGTTCGGCATGGTCGGGACGATCAAACGTTTCCTTTTCGCCTGCGGATGGTAAAAGGCGCGCGCAATGCTGTCGGAGCATGGGCCGCGGCCCAAGCGTTGAGCGACGGAATTTGCTTTGGCGGGCCTGCCGGCGTAAAGCCCCCCGCTTCATCGGAGTGGCAGTGTTAATGGACCAGAAAGACCCCGGTAGCGAAGAACCGACTACCGGCGAGACGGGACATTCCGCGGCTCCGAAGCAAAGCACCAAGATCCTGATGCTGGGCGCCCTGGGCGTTTGCTATGGGGATATCGGGACCAGTCCGATCTATGCAATGCGCGGTGCGTTGCTCGCAACGTCGGGGAACGGATTCGCGCAGCCCGGCGATATTCTCGGGGTGCTTTCCCTGATCATCTGGTCGCTGACCATCATCGTCACGGTGAAATACATCACCTTCGTGCTCAGGGCCGACAATCGCGGCGAGGGCGGCACCCTGTCGCTGATGGCCTACGTGCAGAGCAGCTTTCCGAAGCGATCCAGGGCAATCCTGGCGGTCGGCATCCTTGGAGCCGCGCTGTTTTACGGCGACGCGGTCATCACCCCCGCCATCTCGGTGCTGTCGGCGATCGAAGGCATCAAGGTCGTGACACCCGCCTTTGAACCCTATGTCGTCCCGCTGACCCTGCTGATTCTTGCCGTCGTGTTTGGCGTGCAGCGCTTCGGCACGGCGGGCGTGGCCTCGGTGTTCGGGCCTGTTACTGCCATCTGGTTCCTCAGCATCGGCGCGTCGGGGCTGATACATATCGCCGACGATCCGCACATCCTCAGCGCGGTGAACCCGATCTACATCTTCTATTTTCTCCACAATGCACCGGAAGTCGCCTTCATAACCGTCGGAGCGGTGTTCCTTGCCGTGACGGGCGCCGAGGCGCTCTACGCGGACCTCGGTCATTTCGGCCGGCGCCCGATCATGCTGGCGTGGTTCTGGATCGTGTTTCCCTGCCTGCTGCTCAACTATGTCGGCCAGGGCGCCTTCGTGCTGGCCCGCGGCGGCGAGATCGGGCACCCGTTCTTCGAGATGAACCAAGGCTGGATGCTGATACCGATGGTTGCGCTGGCCACCGCAGCGACGGTGATCGCCTGCCAGGCCGTCATCACCGGCGCCTATTCGTTGACCCGTCAGGCCGTGCAGTTGAACCTGTTGCCGCGCTTCGTCATCCGCCACACCTCGGAGACCCAGTCCGGGCAGATCTATGTCCCCCGGGTCAACATGCTGCTCGCCATCATCGTGATGCTGCTCGTCGTCGGCTTCCGCGAGTCTAGTTCGCTCGGCGCGGCCTACGGCATTTCCGCGACCGGCACGATGATCATGACGACCATCCTGCTGTTCTTCGTCATGACGCGGATCTGGAAATGGCGACTCGGTGTCGCCGTGGCCGTCACGGCGCTGTTCGGCATCATCGACCTGGGGTTCTTCTCGTCCAACATTCTCAAGTTCTTCGACGGCGGCTGGGCATCGATCGCGGTGGCGTTCACGGTCGTGCTCATCATGTGGACCTGGGTGAGGGGTTCCGGGCTGCTGTTCGAGAAAACACGCAAGAACGAAATCCCGCTGCAGTTCTTGGCCGACAACCTGGCCAAGAAGCCGCCCATGGTGGTGCCGGGAACCGCGGTGTTCCTGACCAGCGATCCATACAGTGCGCCGACCGCCCTGATGCATAGCCTGAAACACTACAAGGTGCTGCATGAGCAGAACGTCATCCTGAGCGTGGTTACCGCGCAGCAGCCTACCGTGCCGGAAGCCGACCGCGCGACGCTCGAGCCCATAAACGACCTGTTCATGCGGGTGACACTGACCTTCGGCTACATGGAGCAGCCCAACATCCCCAAAGCCATGTCGATCTGCCGCAAGCAGGGCTGGAAATTCGATATCATGACGACGTCATTCTTCCTGTCACGGCGATCGCTCAAGACGTCAACCAGTTCGGGCATGCCGCTGTGGCAGGACAAGCTCTATATCGGGCTTGCTCGCACGGCCTCGGACGCCACAGAGTATTTCCAGATTCCGACCGGGCGAGTCGTCGAAATCGGCACGCAGGTTGCGATCTAGGCTCGCTTGCAGGTGGTACGCCCGGTACGCGAGACCCGCAACAGGTGCATAGCTCACCCCGCGAGGTAGTCCAAAGGAGCAGTTGTTGCTGCGCTGCAGCAGGAGTAGAAGCGCGCCGCTCCCCAAGGAGGGCATACCATGCAAGATTCCGGTTCGGTCGGCGCCGACGATACACCCACCAACACACTTGCCGACGCTCACACTACCTACCGCAAGCAAAGCACAGCGGCGCTGTCGCTCGGCGCGCTCGGCGTCGTCTATGGCGATATCGGCACGAGCCCGATCTACGCCTTTCGCGAGGCGCTGCACGCGGCCTCGCATGACGAGGCGGCCACGCGCATCGAGGTTCTGGGCGTGCTGTCGCTGATCGTCTGGGCGCTGACCGTCATCGTGACGATCAAATACGTGATCTTCGTTCTGCGCGCCGACAATGGCGGTGAGGGCGGCACGCTGTCGCTGATGGCGCTCGCCCGGCGGGCCTATCCGCGCGCCAGCGCAGCCATCCTGACCATCGGCGTGTGCGGCGCGGCGCTGTTTTTCGGTGACGCCATCATCACGCCGGCGATCTCGGTGCTTTCGGCCGTCGAGGGCCTGAGCGTCGCAACACCGGCCTTCGACGAGTACATCGTTCCGATCACGCTGGTGATCCTGGCGGTGCTGTTTGCCGTGCAGCGCTTCGGCACGGGCAGCGTGGCAAAGGTGTTCGGGCCGATCACCGCCATCTGGTTCATCGCCATCGGACTGGCCGGCATCACCCACATCGCCGACGATCCGACCGTGGTCTTCGCGGTCAATCCCTACTACGGCGTGATCTACCTGTTCGGCCAGCCGGAGGTCGCCTTCGTGACCATCGGCGCGGTGTTCCTGGCCGTCACCGGCGCCGAGGCGCTTTATGTCGACCTCGGCCATTTCGGCCGCAAGCCGATCGTCGCGGCCTGGGTCGCCATCGTCTTCCCGTGCCTGCTGCTCAATTATTTCGGCCAGGGCGCCTACGTCCTTGCGCATGGCGGCGCGCCGCGGAACCCGTTCTTCGAAATGCTGCCGGAGTGGGGATTGCTGCCGATGGTGGGGCTTGCCACCGCGGCGACCGTCATCGCCAGCCAGGCGGTGATCTCAGGTGCCTATTCGCTGACCCGCCAGGCCGTACAGCTGAGCCTGCTGCCGCGTTTTGCGATCCAGCACACCTCCGAGATGCAGTCGGGCCAGATCTACATGCCGAGGGTCAACACGCTGCTGGCCGTCGGCGTGATGTTCCTGGTGGTCGGCTTCGGCGAGTCGAGCGCGCTGGCCTCCGCCTACGGCATCTCGGTGACCGGCGAGATGCTGGTCACGACGATCCTGCTGTTCGTCGTCATGCGGCACCGCTGGAAATGGGCGCTCGGCCTGGCGCTGCCGCTCACCATCATCTTCGCCACGGTCGATACCGGCTTCTTCCTCGCCAACGCGGCCAAGATCGCCGATGGCGGCTGGGTCTCGATCTGCGTGGCCCTCATGATGGGCATCGTCATGTGGAGCTGGGTGCGCGGCTCGCGCTTCCTGTTCGAGAAGACCCGCAAGAACGAAATCCCGCTCGACTTCCTGGCCGACAACCTGGCCAAGAAGCCGCCCATGGTGGTGCCGGGAACCGCAGTCTTCCTGACCAGCGATCCGCACAGCGCGCCGACCGCGCTGATGCACAGCCTGAAGCACTACAAGGTGCTGCATGAGCAGAACGTGATTCTGAGCGTGGTGACGGCGCAGACGCCGACGGTGCCTGAGGGCGACCGCGCCAATCTCGAGCCGATCAACGACCTGTTCATGCGGGTGACGCTGACCTTCGGCTACATGGAGCAGCCCAACATCCCGAAGGCCATGTCCATCTGCCGCAAGCAGGGCTGGAAGTTCGACATCATGACGACGTCTTTCTTCCTGTCGCGGCGCTCGCTGAAGGCGTCCGCCAGTTCGGGCATGCCGATGTGGCAGGACCGGCTGTTCATCGGGCTGGCGAGAACCGCGTCCGACGCGACGGAGTATTTCCAGATTCCGACAGGCCGCGTCGTCGAGATCGGCACGCAGGTCGCGATCTAGGCGCGACCGGGTTCCGAAATGGCGCCGCCACAAAAGCTCGACATCGCGATCGCGGGCGCCGGGCCGGCAGGGCTTGCGGCCGCACTGTTCCTCAAGAGGGCGGGGCACAGGGTCGTCCTTTTCGAGCGCTTCGAACAGCTGGCGCCGGTCGGCTCCGGCCTGATCCTGCAGCCGACCGGCCTGACCGTGCTCGACGCGCTAGGGCTGCTTGACGGGATCAAGGCGCTTGGCAGCCGGATTGACAGGCTGCATGGCGCGGACGCCCGCAGCGGGCGCACCGTGCTAGACGTGCGCTATGGGGCGCAGCGCGGCGGCCGCTTCGGCCTGGCCGTCCACCGCGCCGCGCTGTTTGGCGTGCTCCACGCCGCTGCCGTCGCCGAGGGCATACCGATCACGACCGGCACCGAGGTCGAGGACGTCGACGCCAGCGGCGCAAGGGCGGTGCTCGAAGGCGCAAACGGCCGCAAACTCGGCGCTTTCGACCTTGTGGTCGATGCAACGGGCACACGGTCGAGGCTAAAACGCCATGCGAGGCGGGCCGCAGAGCCAATGCCGCTCGCTTACGGCGCCTTCTGGGCCTCGCTCGGCTGGCGGGGCAAGGGGTTCGACGCCAACGCCCTGCTGCAGCGCTACGACAAGGCGAGCGTGATGATAGGGGTGCTGCCGATCGGCCGGCCGGATGCCGAAGCCGAGCCGATGGCGGCGTTCTTCTGGAGCATCAAGCCGCGCGACGCCGACAGGGTGCGGGCAGAAGGGCTCGATGCCTGGAAGGACAGGGTGCTTTCGCTGTGGCCGGACTGCGAGGCTTTCACGAGTCAGATCAGCAGCTTCGAGCAGCTTTCTCTTGCGCAGTACGGGCATCACACGCTGGCGATCCCGGCGGGGCGGCGGCTGGCGGTGATCGGCGACGCGGCGCATTCGACCAGCCCGCAGCTGGGGCAGGGTGCCAACATGGCGCTGCTCGATGCCGCAGCCTTGGCATTCGCGCTCGAGCGCGCCGCCAGCGTCGACGACGCGCTCGACGCCTATGCGCGGTCGCGCCGCCGCCATGTGCGGGTCTTCCAGGCCCTGTCGCGGGCCTTCACGCCTTTCTACCAGTCGGACTCGACGGTGCTGCCCTTCATTCGCGACCGACTGGTGGCGACCGTCGCAAAAATCCCGCCCGGGCCGCAGGTGCTGGCGTCCCTCGTGGCGGGAACGCTGGTCGACCCGTTCGGGGCGACGGGCCTTGCAGAATGCGACTGGTCGCGGAAATGAGGCTTGCAATCCCCGTCTCATTCGGGCATTGAGCGTCCGAACCGTAACGTACGGTACGGCAGAACGGTCTGCCGACGGTAACAGCTTGCAGGATAGATTTTGCAGACCACCATCGACAATGGCGAGGCGCTGACGGCGCGGCAGGCGGAGGTGCTCGACGTGGCACTGCGGCTGCTGGTCGAGGAGGGCGATTCCCTTACCATGACGGCGGTGGCGCGGCGGGCCAGCTGCTCCAAGGAAACGCTCTACAAATGGTTTGGCGACCGCGACGGGCTGCTGACGGCGACCGTGCAGTGGCAGGCCTCGAAGGTGAGGGCTGGCAATTACGACCGGCAGCACCTCGACGCCGCCGCCCTGCGCGACAGTCTCGAGGGTTTCGCGGTCAACTGGCTGAGCGTCATTTCGAGCGCAACCTCGATCGCGCTGAACCGCGTGGCGGTCTCGCATGCCGGTTCGGGCAAGAGCAATCTCGGCTCCATCGTGCTGGCCAATGGGCGCTTTGCCATCGGCGAACGGCTGAAACCGCTGCTCGACGCGGGCAGGGCCGCCGGACTGCTGGCCTTCGACGACGCGGAGGAGACGTTCCGCACCTTCTTCGGGCTGGTCGGGCGCGACGTACAGATCAGGCTTCTGCTCGGCGATACGCTGAAGCTATCGGCGGCCGCCATCGAACGCGACGCCAAGCGCGCCGTCGACCAGTTCTTCACCCTTTTCGGGGCGGCAAACCGCCCGAAAATCCGCTCACTATAAAATTCAACCAGGAAGGAAACGTACAATGCGTGTCTATTACGATCGCGATGCCGATCTCAATCTCATCAAGGGCAAGAAGGTCGCCATCATCGGCTACGGCTCGCAGGGCCGGGCACATGCGCTGAACCTCAAGGATTCGGGCGCCAAGGAACTGGCGGTCGGCCTCAAGCAGGGCTCCGCGACGGCCAAGAAGGTGGAGGCCGACGGCCTCAAGGTGATGACCGTTGCCGAGGCCGCCAAGTGGGCCGACCTGATGATGATGGCGACGCCTGACGAGCTGCAGGCCGATATCTACCGCGACGAGATCGCGCCGAACATCCGCGACGGCGCAGCCATTGCCTTCGCCCACGGCCTCAACGTGCATTTCGGCCTGATCGAGCCGAAGGCGACGGTCGACGTCCTGATGGTGGCGCCGAAGGGCCCCGGCCACACGGTGCGCGGCGAATACCAGAAGGGCGGCGGCGTGCCGTGCCTGGTCGCTGTCCACCAGGACGCATCGGGCAACGCGCTCGATCTCGGCCTGTCCTATGCGTGCGGCGTCGGCGGCGGCCGCTCGGGCATCATCGAGACCAACTTCAAGGAAGAGTGCGAGACCGACCTGTTCGGCGAGCAGGTGGTGCTGTGCGGCGGCCTGGTCGAGCTGATCCGCGCCGGCTTCGAGACGCTGGTCGAGGGCGGCTACGCGCCCGAGATGGCCTATTTCGAGTGCCTGCACGAAGTGAAGCTGATCGTCGACCTGATCTACGAGGGCGGCATCGCCAACATGAACTACTCGATTTCGAACACTGCCGAGTGGGGCGAGTACGTCTCGGGCCCGCGCATCATCACCGCCGAGACCAAGGCCGAGATGAAGCGCGTGCTGAAGGACATCCAGACCGGCAAGTTCACCTCGGAGTGGATGCAGGAGTACCGTTCGGGTTCGGCGCGCTTCAAGGGCATCCGCCGCATGAACGACAGCCACCAGATCGAGGAGGTCGGTTCCAAGCTGCGCGCCATGATGCCGTGGATCGCCAAGAACCAGCTGGTCGACAAGGCCAAGAACTGAGCCGCGACAGGTGCTCGAAGAAAAGCCGGCGGGGCAACCCGCCGGCCTTTTGACTTTTGGGATATCCAAACGGTGCGAGCGGCCTGACGGTCAGCCGTAGTGCCAGCTCGGCTTTGGTTCGGTGCCGGTGAATTCGACGCCGCAACGGTCAAGGGTGCGCCAGCGCAGATGCGCGCGATAGGCGACGCCGTCCAGCGCGACATAGAGCAGGAATTCCGAGGGGATACGCGCCTCGGGGTCGACCCGAAGCTCGGCACCTTCTGAATGCATGTTGCGAATCGTGCAGTTGATTGCCGAATTGGTGATCCCCGAAAGGATCGCGCCGCCCTTGATCACGCGATTTCTGTGCCGCCGGTCGCTGGTCGGCTTACTCATTACTCAGTTCCCAATTACTCTCCCCCACCTCCGTGTAAGAGGTGGCTGCTTGACGCTTTCCTAACAGAATCGGCGGGAATCCGTTCCCGCAACGTCAAGTCAAAAGCATGTCCGGCGCCCCATGCGAGGCGCCGGCCGGGACGGCCGTAGTGGCCTGCGTTACGGCCAATAGGGCGAGCGGCACTGCCGGCGCGGGCCGTGATAGGGCTGGAACGTGTTGTCCCAGGCGCGATACGAGCGGTAGCGGTTGTAGCACCAGCGCACGTGGCGCGAGCCGTGGTTGTAACGGCGCGGTTCGACATAGCGGTAGTTCGGGTAAACCGGTGGCAGATAGAGCCGAGGATAGATGCGGCGGTGGTAGCGCCTGTCGTGGCGCCTGTCATAGCGTCGGTCATAGCGCCGGTCGCGACGATAGTTGCGCTTCTTCTTCCAGTAGCGGGGATTGGTGGAGTGGACGGGCGTCACGTCGGTCCGGCCCTCGGAAACCGTGGGCAGGAGCGTTCCCCGGTCGGGGATCGCGGCAAGCGGACTGGCCGCCGCCGGGAGCGACATGCCTGCCAGCAGGCCAAGCATCAATGCCAGCGGCCGCCATTGCGAAAAAATCTGCAGGTTCATAGCGTTCTCCATGAAATGCACAGGCCCCACACCACACCATTCGGAGGAGAGGGGCCACTATCCCCACCGCCGCATGAACCCAGGATGAACGGCAATCCGGCGCCATCGGCATGAAACGGCAGGCCGGCCTTGTCTTTGGCAGCGACAGACTGCAAAGGTCGAGCCATGTCGCTGCGCCTTGCCACCTTCAACGTCGAGAACCTGATGTACAGGTTCGACTATTCCGGGTTTCGCAATCAATTGCACCAGGACCGGACGCTCGCCTTGTTCGAGATCAAGAACGAGGCCGAATACAAGCAGCTCGAACAGGCGCACACCATCGCCCATGCCGATGACACCAGGCAACTGACGGCGCTTGCCATCGCGGCGACCAGGGCGGACATCATCTGCCTGCAGGAAGTCGACAATCTGGAGGCGCTGAAGGCCTTCGAGTACGGCTATCTGTTCAAGATGGTCGGGCACGGCTACATGCAGAAATACATTGCCACCGGCAACGACATGCGCGGCATAGACGTCGCCGTGATGATGCGGGACGAAACCGCGCACGGCCAGCCGATCGAGTTCGTTCGCCTGACCAGCCATGCGCATGTCACCTACGAGCAATTCGGACTGCATACGCCCGAACTCGCCGAGCTCGGCAACGATCCCAATGAGCGCATTTTCCGACGCGACTGCCTGGAGATCGACATCAAGATCGGCGGACGTCCGATGACCATCTATTCGGTGCACTTCAAGTCGATGGGCGGCGCGCGCAACGGCATGAACGGCCGCGACGCGACCATGCCGGTGCGCATCGCCGAGGCAAGGGCGGTGAAGCGCATCATCGAGGACCGCTTCGGCAAGGACCATGCAGCCAACAAGCGCTGGGTGATCTGCGGCGACCTCAACGACTACCGCCAGCGCGTGGTGATCGACGACGCGGTAGATGGCGGCTACCGGCTGGAGGTGGTCGACGAGGCAGTGTCGAGCGTCGACATCCTGCTGGCCGACGGCTTCTGCGAGAACGTCGTGGAGCGGCGGCCCGAACTCGATCGCTGGACGCTCTACCATACCCGCGGGCCGCAGGAGCGGCACCTGTGCCAGCTCGACTACATCTTGCTGTCGCCGGCACTGGCGCGGCGCAATGCAAGGGCGGTGCCCGACATCGTGCGCGGCGGCCAGCCCTTCAGGACCATCTTTCCGCGCGGCCAGGAGGTCGAGCGCTACCCGCGCACCGGCTGGGACCGGCCGAAGGCCTCGGATCATTGCCCCGTCGCCGTGACGCTCGACATCGCCTGACGGAGTTCGGCCTTGAGCTTTGACATCCCCTGCGACGTGATCCTGCCGGTTGATGCGGTCGATGTGGTTCTCGACCCGGCGCCGCATCCGTTCGAACTCGCCAACGCCGATGCCATCAGGCAGAACTGGCACACCGAGTTGCAGGCCAGGCCGGCAATCTTCGATGGCACCGTGGTGCTGCTGTCTGCCTTCGGTTACGCCGACCGGCGCCTCGTCGGCCGCTGCCACGCGGTGCGCTACGCCACCTTCATGTACTGGCGGCGCGAGCGGGCCGGCACCGCGGCGCACGCCTTTGCCCATCCCGTGCTGGTGGCGAGCGACAATGCGCTGGTCGCGATCCGTATGGCGGCGCATACGGTCAATGCGGGAAAAGTCTATTTCGCGGCCGGATCCTTCGAGCCCGAGGATTTTCCGGACGGCCGGGTCGATCTGCACCACAACATGGCGCGCGAGGTGCTGGAGGAGACCGGGCTCGACATCGGGCAGGCGCGGCGCGGCGCGCTGTGCCACGCGCTTTCGACCGAAAAGGTCACGGTGATCTTCCGCCGCTACCATCTCGACATGAAGGCCGACGAGATCGCGGCGCGGATCAAAGGCTTCGTGGCCGAAGAGAGCGAGCCGGAAATCGACGGGCCGGTGATCATCCGCCACGCCGGCGACCTGCCGGACGGGCTGATGCCGCACATGAAGCCGCTGATCGACTGGCATTTCGGCGGCGAGGGCGGCTAGGCGGGCTATTCGTGCCTGAGCGCGTCGATCGGGTCGAGGCGGGCGCCGCGCAGGGCGGGGAAGAAGCCGAAGACCATCCCGATCAGCGCCGAGAAGCCGACCGCCAGCGCAATGATGGCAAGGCTCGGCGCGAAGGGAATCGACAGCGCAGCCGCCGCCGCGCCGGCGAGCGCGAGCCCCAGCGCAATGCCGATCAGCCCGCCGAGCAGCGACAGTACCGTCGCCTCGACGAGGAACTGGATCAGGATGTGCTTCTCATGCGCGCCGATGGCCAGCCTGATGCCGATCTCGCGGGTGCGTTCGGTGACCGAGACCAGCATGATGTTCATGATGCCGATGCCGCCGACCAGCAGGCTGACGCCGGCGACCGCGCCCAGCATGCCGGTCATGGTGGTGGTGGCGCTGGTCATGGCGTCGGCGATCTGCGTCATGTCGCGGACGTCGAAATTGTCGTCGGCGCCGGGCGCGATGCGGCGGGTTTCGCGCAAAATCGTCTCGATGTCGGACTGGACCGACGATGTAGCGACGCCGTCGAGGGCCGCGACATAGATCGAATCGATGTCGCGGTCGCCGGCAATGCGGCGCTGGAAGGCCGACAGCGGCATCAGCACGACATTGTCCTGGTCCTGGCCGAAGCCCGACGTGCCCTTGGCCGCCAGCACCCCGACCACCTTGCAGCTCATGCGGTTGACGCGGATGGCCTGGCCCTGCGGGTCGCCAGCGCCGAAGAACTGGCTGCGCACGGTCTCGCCGATGACGCAGACCCCGGTGCCGCCGCGCGCCTCGGATTCGGTGAACAGGCGGCCAAGAGCGATGTCCCAGTCGCGCGCGACGAAATAGGCGGGGTCGGTGCCGGTGACCTCGGCGGCGACGTTCTCGGCGCCATAGACTACGCGCACCTGCTTCTGCGCCGCGGCCGACACCGCCTTGGCATTGTCGAGGCCCTTGGCCAGTGCCGTGAAATCGCGCTCGTCGAGCCGTTTGGGGGTGAAGGAGGTCGAGCCGGAGCGGTCCGGCCTTGCTGCGCGCACGACGAGGAGGTTGCTGCCGAGCTTGGCGATGTCATTGCGCACTTTCGCCGTGGTGCCGGAGCCGATGGTGATCATGGCGATAACGGCGGCAACCCCGATGACGATGCCGAGCAGGGTCAGGAAGGAGCGCAGCACGTTGCGGCGCACCGAGAGCAGAGCGAGGCGGACGGTTTCCCAGAGCATCAGGCCGCCTCCAGCTTTCGGGTGTCGGAGGCAACGTTGCCGTCGAGAAAGCCGATGGTGCGCCCGGCATAGGCGGCGATGTCGGCCTCGTGCGTGACCATGACGATGGTGAGACCGAGATCCTCGTTGAGACGGGTCATCAGGTCCATGATCTCGTGGCTGCGCGCGGTATCGAGATTGCCGGTCGGTTCGTCGGCGACGAGAAGGGTAGGGCGCGTGACGATGGCGCGGGCAATCGCCACGCGCTGCTGCTGGCCGCCGGAGAGTTCTGCGGGCGTGTGGCTCTCGCGGCCCTCAAGCCCGACTTCGGCGAGCGCGCGCATGGCGAGCTCGCGTCGCTCGCGCCCCGGCACGCCGCGATAGATCAACGGCAGTTCGACATTTTCGGCCGCCGTGGTGCGCGGCAGGAGGTTGTAGCCCTGGAAGACGAAGCCGACATAGAGGTTGCGGAGCGTGGCGCGGCTGCCGCGGTCGAGCCCGCCGGCATCGACGTCGAGAAAGCCGTAGCGTCCGGAGGTGGGCGTATCGAGGCAGCCGATGATGTTCATGGCGGTCGACTTGCCGGAGCCCGACGGGCCCATGATGGCGACGAACTCGCCGCGCGCGATGGACAGGTCGACGCCGGCAAGTGCGTGGACCCTGGCCTCGCCGCGGCCATAGGTCTTCCAGACCTTGTCGAAACTGATGAGCGGGTTTTGCGCCATGGCGGTCAGCCGCGCGGCTGGCGCACGCCGGTGACGACCGGGTCGCCTTCGGCCACGCCCGACAGGATCTCGATGTTCTCGCCATCGCTGGCGCCGGTTTTCACCTGAACGGCCTCCGGCGCGCCGTCCTTCAGGACGTAGAGCGTGCGCGTGCCGGGTTCGGCCGAGCGCTGCTCCTGGCGCTGTCCGCCGCGGCGACCCATGCGCGGCATGAACAGGTCGCGCAGGCTCGTGGAGCGCTGGCCGGTCGCCTGCGGACCGAACCGGAAGGCGGCGGCCGGGACGGTGACCACGTCCTTCGCCTCGCGCGTCACGATGGCGACGGTGGCGGTCATGCCGGGGCGCAGCAGCAGGGACTGGTTGTCGACGTCGAGGCGGGCATCGTAGGTGACGACGCCTTCGGTGGCGACGGAGGCGAAGGAGACCTCGCGGATCTCGGCGTCGAATTTTCTTTCCGGGAAGGCATCGACGGTAAAGCGCGCAGTCTGGCCGTGCTCCACACCGCCAATGTCGGCCTCGTCGACCGCCGCCTTCAGTTCCATGTTTTCGAGGTTGGCGGCCAGCACGAACAGCACCGGCGCCTGCATCGAGGACGCGACCGTCTGGCCGGGATTGACCGAGCGGGTGAGCACGATGCCGTCGATGGGAGCGTAGATCGTGCTCTTCTGCAGGTCGGCCTGCTGCAGCTTGAGATCGGCCTCGGCGATGGCGAGATTGGCCTCGGCGAGCTCGACATTGGCGGCGGCGCGGTCGCGTGCGGCGGTGGCCGCCTCGAGCGCCTGATCGGTGACCATGCCGCGCTTCGACAGGGCCGCCGAACGGCCCTGGGCCTGTTCCGTCTCCTGCAACGTCGTCCTGGCCTCGGTGACCTTGGCCCGGGCGGCGGCGGTGGAGGCCTCGGCACGCTCGATCTGGGCGGCAAGGCGGACCGTGTCGAGTTCCGCCAGCACGTCGCCCTTCTTCACAAGCTGGTTTTCCTCCACGGCGACCGAGCGCACCACGCCCGACAATTCGCTCGATATGTCGACCTGGATCAGCGGCTGCAGCGTTCCGGTGGCCGAGACCTCGACGGTGATGTCACCCTTTGCGGCCGGCTGGGTGGCATAGGCAAGCTGCGGTGTCGCGGTGCCGAATTGCCAGTAGGCGAGCGCGGCCACGGCAAGCACCAATGCGGCAGCCGCATAAAGCCAGGTCCTGCCGCGCCGGCGGCCGGCCCGTTCCATGCCCAGGCCGAGCGCCTCACGCGCGGAGTCCGGCTCGCCGCCCGGCGCCATCTTGGGAGGCACGGCGTGCTGGCTGTTGCTGTCCCTGTCGACGATCTGGTCCATTGCGCGTCCTCGTGCTTCGGCATATCCCTACGCGCCAACACGCATATCCCTACGCTGACAGGTCGGCCCGAACGGCCGCCATTACAAGTTAAATTTCGCTCATGTTGAGTCGGGAAACAGCGAGAACCCCATGAAATCACGCAAATATCTCGTCTACGACGTGTTCACGGACAAGACACTCGCCGGCAATCCGCTCGGCATTGTCCTGGACTGCGAGGGGCTCGACACGGCCGCCATGCAGGCCATCGCGCGCGAGTTCAACCTGTCCGAATCGGTGTTCATCCTGCCGCCCGAAAACCCGCGTCACCGCGCGCGGGTGCGCATCTTCACGCCGGACTACGAGATGCCCTTTGCCGGCCACCCGACGGTGGGTTCGGCGATCGCGCTGGCCGAGCAGGTGGCCGCCAACGGCACGGCCGGCATGTTCGTGCTGGAGGAAAACGTCGGGCCGGTGCGCTGCGCCGTGACGACGGGCGGGGGCGCTGCCTTCGCCGAGTTCGACCTGCCGAAGCTGCCGGAGCAGATGCCGCTCTCGGCCGATGCCGCGGCACTTGGGGCCGCCCTTGGCCTCGACGCGCACGAGATCGGCTTCGAGAACCACCGGCCAAGCCTGTGGTCGGCCGGCGTGCCCTATGTGACGATCCCGATTGCGAACCTGGACGCGGCGGCCAGGATCGACTTCAACAACCATGCCTGGATGGAACTGGCGCCGGCCAAGGGCGAGGGCATCGTCGCCTCGGCCTATGCCTATTGCCGCGAGACCGTGCAGCACGACAGCGCGTTTCATGCCCGCATGTTCGTGCCCGGCGCGCCCTCCTACGAGGATCCTGCAACCGGCTCGGCGGCGGCGGCCTTCGCCGGCACGGTGCTGCAGTTCGACCGCCCCGTCGACGGGCTGGCGCGCTTCTGGATCGAACAGGGCATCGAGATGGGGCGGCCGTCGCGAATCAGGCTGGAGATCGACGTCGAGAACGCAAGGATGGCAGGCGCCCGCATCGGCGGCCACGCGGTCAAGGTCGCCGAGGGCCTGCTCTTTGCCTGAGCCTGGCGCCCGCGGCCGGACCGTTGCCGGCTTTCCCGGCAGTCCGGGCATTTGCGGCGCCCCGCATGCGCCACGGGCCCGGTATCGCGAAGCCTTTTCGACGATCTTCGCATAAGGGGTGGACAGGGCGGGGCGCTATGGCTATATCCGCCGCGACCGCCGGTTCGCCGGCCGCACGGGTGCGTAGCTCAGTTGGTAGAGCAGCTGACTCTTAATCAGCGGGTCACAGGTTCGATCCCTGTCGCACCCACCATTGGTTTCAACAACGTTTGCGCTTCTGGGAACTGCCGTATTTGTGTCTGGCTACCGACGGCGCCGGCTGCTACGCCGCAGAGCAGCTCAGCACCCCGGTGCTCGCCGCCTTGAGGGCGGGCAAGGAACTGGCGCTTCATTTCGAGGATTCCGCCAAGCGGCCGATCGACCTGAAGTTCGCGCTGACGGGCTTCACGGCAGCCTATGACGCGATCAACTGACCTGACCGGATAACTGCCCGGTCGGGCTGCTGCGGCATTGCCGGACCGGACTCCGGGCACTTGCGGGGTGCGACCAGGCGTACCTCCGCTCCCGACCTCGCGACAAGGCTAGCTCTTCAGGGTCGGCGCGCGCGGCAGAGGCAGGGAGAAAAGGTGAGGACAACCTGCCGCCGCGGATATCACTGACAGGCGATGGGGAGTGGATATGCGGGGCCGCCGGCGCTCCCGATCCGGGGCGCCGGCATCTCCCCCGCACCAGCGATTACTGGCCGGCGGCTTCCCGGGCGATCTCGTCGAGCAGCGCGTTGACCTGGTCGCGGCCGCCGCCGTCGGGCAGGCGGCGGAATCCGACAGTCACGGTGCCCGGCGTCTCCTCGGTTTCGTAGGCGAACAGCACGTAGGGGCAGTAGGCGATGTTCCGGATGTCCTCTTCCATCGCCGAGCGGGAAATCACCGCCGAGCAGAACTGGAACAGTTCCGCATCCTTGTAGAGCGGCTTGCTGGCGCCGACATCGCCGGCGGTCCGCTGCAGCATCTCGCCGACGAAGCCATGATAATCGATGACGTAGCCGCGGTTGATGATGGCATCCGACAGGTCGCCGGCGACATCGACGAAGGGCGCCTCAAGCGCATACGTCGTGACATCCTCCTGCGCGCGGGCCTGGCCGGCGGCGAGAGCCATTGCGAAGGCGACCATGATGATGGAAGCGAGCCTGTTCATGCGATTCTCCCTTTTGTCGTTCTTGTGGTCGCCGGGCCGGGCGGCCGGCTGCTCCAGTGAGCCTGCGGCTCAGGGCCGGATATAGGCGTAGCCTTCGCCCTGAAGTTCCATCAGGCGCACGACGCCGGATGGCACCATCTTCGCCTCCTCGAGCAGCGGCACGTCCTTGCCGGCCTTCTCGACCATCTTCTGATGCGTGTTGCCGCAGGCGGCGAAGGTGATCTCGGGGCTTTCGAGCGACATGGCCGAGATCCGATCCTTCACCGGGCTGGTGCCGGCGACAAACATGTTGAGACCGGGCCCGTAGGCGACGATCTCGATCGCCACCTTCTCGCCCTTGGCTTCGTAGTAACTGCGGACGTTCTGGGCGTTGTTGAGCGCCAGGCTCATCACCGCCGGATCGTTCTCGTCGACGTGGATGGCAAGCTTGTGCACCGCCTCCTGCGCCTGGGCCACGATGCTGAAGAGCGACATTGCCGCGGCCATGGCCACGGTTTTCAAGACGTGCATTGCATTCCTCCCGGTGCTTCGGGCGTCGCTTGCAACGGCTTCCGGTGAGGCGCGGTGGGCTGAGGATTGCGGACCCGTCGGCGGGTCCTGCCAGCCTGCCGCGCCGGACGCGGCTGCGTTTCGATTGACGCCCTTGGTGCGATCTATAAAGATGCAAAAAATCGAATGTGTCAATCGGAGGAGCAGGCGCCATGAAGATGTCGATGCCGGGGGCAGGGCGGGGATTCACGCGCCGGAGCCTGATCGGGGGCGCGGCGGGCGCGCTGACGCTAGCGTGCGTGCCGCGGCCTGTGCTGGCGATAGGTCGCCTGAGCGCCGGCGACGCGGAACTGACGACGCTGAGCGACGGCTCGCTGACGCTGCCGATGAGCTTCGTCTTCCCGGACGTCGACCAGGTCGAGCTCGAAGCCATGCTGTCGGCGAACGGTATGGCAACCGATGCGCTGAGGCCCGACTGCAACGTCACGCTGCTCAGGCGCGGCGACCGGCTGGCGATCTTCGACGTCGGGTCGGGCGCCAACTTCATGCCGACGGCGGGCAAGCTGCTCGACAGCCTGGCCGAGGCCGGGGTCGATCCAGGGGACGTCACCGACGTGATCTTCACCCATGCGCATCCCGACCATCTGTGGGGCCTGACGGACGATTTCGACGAACTGGTGTTTCCCAACGCCCAGCACCGCATCAACCAGGCCGAATGGGATTTCTGGTCGTCGCCCGACACGCTTGCCGCGATGCCGGAGGAGCGCAAGACCTTCGTGGTGGGGGCGCAGAACCGCTTCGCTGCGATCGAGGACAGCGTGGCCTTCTTCAAGCCGGGCGACGAGGTGGTGCCCGGCGTCGAGGCGGTGGCGACCTACGGCCACACGCCGGGCCACATTTCCTTCATGGTGGAGGGCGGCGGCGAGCCGGTGCTGATCGTCGGAGACGCCGTCACCAACTCCGTAATCTCCTTCGAGAAGCCGGACTGGCCGACGGGCAGCGACCAGGATCCGGCGCTGGGGGCCAAGACGCGGGCGGCGCTCCTCGACCGCGCGGCCGGCGACAAGGTGCGCGTGATCGGCTTCCATTTCCCGCATCCGGGCGGCGGCACGGTCGAGCGGCAGGGCTCCGCCTACCGCTTCGTGCCGCTTTGAGGGCCCTTACTCGGCCGGGTGGGTGAGACTGGAGCGGAACGCCGCGAAGGCCGAGCCCTCTATGAGGTAGGACAGACCGAGCCGCGCGCCGATCCAGATCGATACCATGACGATCGGCGCGGAAATGGCCAGTGCGGAAACGGCAGTGACGCCCTGGCCGATGGTGCAGCCCAAGGCGAAGACACCGCCGGTGCCCATCAGGAAGCCGCCGGCGAGATGCCGGCCCAGTTCGCGGGCGTCGTCACAGGCCTCCCAGCGAATGTCACGCCTGCGCAGCGCGCAGGCGGCGGCGCCGATGACGACGCCGAGGACCAGGCCGACGCCATAGTCGGGCAGCACGCCGGTATAGGTGACGAACTGCAGGATGGCGTCCGCTACCGGGACGACGAATGAACCCGCCTCGATCTGCACCGGCTCGAAGGCGTGACGGTAGGCGAAGCTGGTGGCGAGCCAGCCGACGGCGATTGCCGCGCCGATGACCGTGCCGGTGACGATGCCGCCGGTCTGGCGCCGGTAGGCGGGATCGCGAAAGACCCACCACAGCAACGCGAGCGCGGCGAGCACCGCAACAGCCAGCCGTAGGTCGGCGCCACTCACCGCGGAAAGGATCGATCCGATCGACTGGTCGCCGGCAAAGGACAGGTCGAGCGCCAGATCGTCGACGAGGCGCACGCGCAATTGCGCGACCAGTCCTCGCTGCGCGGCCATGGCCGACAGGCCGAGCATGACAAGCACGACCACCGAGCGCAGGCTGCCGCCGCCTGTGCGGACCAGCGCGCCGAAGCCGCAGGTGCCGACCAGCGCCATGCCGAAGCCGAAGGCCAGGCCGCCGATGATGGCGCCGGTCCAGCCGAAATCCGGTGTCAGATAAAAACTCTGCTGCAGTTCGATCAGCCCGGCGAAGGCGAGCGCCTGCGTCAGCAGGAGGGCGACGGCCGCGGCGAGGACCCAGGTGCGCAAGCCGGTGCTGTCACCGGCGTACCAGTGGCGCTCTAGCGCAGACATGGTGCAGAAATGCTGCCGACGGGCCGCGTAGCCCATGACGAAGCCCGTGGCCAATCCAGCGAAGGCCAGGAACCAAGGCGATTCGCCCAGACCGGTCATTTCCTCCCACTCTTCCCTGTCGGCACGGTCAACTGGCCGAACCGGCGATGCAGCCGCTCAACCAGGCTTCCTGACCGGGGCGCAAAACAGATCATACAGCGTTCCGATCACCGACGATACCTCGGCGCTGGCGATCGAATAATAGACGACGCGGCCGTCGCGGCGTGTGTTGACCAGGCGGTCGAAACGCAGGCGCGCCAGCTGTTGCGACACCGCAGCCTGCGGCATCTTCATGATGTCCTCGAGTTCGGAAACGGACTTCTCGCCCTCCGCCAGCAGGCACAGGATCAGCAGGCGACTCTCATGCGACAAGGCCTTGAGAAAGTCGCTCGCCTTGCGTGCCTGCGCCAGCAGGGCGTCGAAATCTTCCGGGGACTGGCTGTCACCTATCTTCGGCAGGCCCATTTATCGTTCCATTTCAGTTGCATCGTCGATTGCACGCGACGTCTTGTTGCATCAGTGGACGCAAAGTCAACCTTTGCCAGGACCCGACTTCAGCCCGGCCAGCAATTCGCCGATACGATACCAGAAGAATTCGTCGCCGACATAACCTCGCAGCCGGCCGATCTCGTTGCCGTCCTCGACCAGCACGAAGGTCGGCGTGAAGCGCTCCTTGCGGATGCCCGCGAGGTCCTCGGGCCAGGGCTCGGTGATGTCGACCCGGCGAAGCGGCGCCAGCCTGCCTTCCTCGGTGTTGGGCCAGGCGGGTGCAATCTCGGCGTTGAAACGGGTGCACCAGACGCAGCCGGGCTGCTCCAGCATCAGGAGTTCGGCCGCGACTGCCGGCTGCACGGCGGCGAGGGCCGTCCAAAGCAGGGCCAGAACCGGAATCCGGAAAAGCTTCATCGGCGGTGTCCAATTAGGGTTTGCAACATATATGATTTTTCGAATATCTTCCACAGCCTAAAGCACTGGCGGGAAGAGCGCGCTTTCCAGCGTGTCGCCGAAAGCAGGATCTGAAATGCTCGACATCAGTATCGGGGGAGCCTTCCTGGCCGGACTCCTGTCCTTCGTATCGCCATGCGTGCTGCCGATCGTTCCGCCCTATCTCGCCTGGCTCGCCGGGGTCAGTTTCGAGGATTTGAGGTCGGAAGTGCCGACGGCCGCCCAGCGCCGCCGCGTGGTGCTGTCGGCGATCGCCTTCGTGCTGGGCTTTGCCACCGTGTTCGTGGCGCTCGGCGCCACGGCGAGCGTCATCGGCAAGACCATAGCTCAGTATTTCGACATCCTCTCGGTGATAGCGGGCGTAGTCATCATCGCGATGGGGCTGCATTTCCTCGGCGTCTTCAGGATCGCGATGCTTTACCGCGAGGCGCGCGTGCAGGTGGCCAGGAAGCCCGCCGGTTTCGCCGGCGCCTATGTGATGGGGCTGGCCTTCGCCTTCGGCTGGACGCCCTGTGTCGGCCCGGTGCTGGCGGCGATCCTGTTCGTGGCGGGCTCGGAAGGGTCGGCGGCACGCGGCGCCATGCTGCTTGCCGTCTATTCTCTCGGCATCGGACTTCCCTTCGTGCTTGCCGCGCTGTTTGCCAGCCGGTTCCTCGGCTGGGCCGCGCGCTTCAAGCAGCACATGCACAAGGTCGAGATGGCGATGGGCGCGCTGCTGGTGCTAACCGGCATCCTCTTCGTCACCGGCCAGATGGCGACGATCTCGTACTGGCTGCTCGAGACGTTCCCGATTTTCCAGACCATTGGGTAGGAGACAGATGATGTTGAAGATGGCATTCGGCGCATTCCTGCTGATCGCTGCCGGTGTGCTGCCGGCCGCGGCCGAACTTGGCGACGACGGGCTGCACAAGGAAGACTGGTTCACGATCACCTTCCGCGACATGGCCGAGGACATCGAGGCGGCAAAGGCCGACGGCAAGCGGCTGGCCGTGATCTTCGAACAGCGCGGCTGCATCTACTGTGCCAAGATGCACGAGGAGCTGCTGAGCGACCCGGAGGTGCGCGACTTCATCAAGGCCAATTTCCACGTCGTGCAGTACAACATGTTCGGCGACGAGGAGGTGACCGACCTCGACGGCGAGGTGCTGACCGAGAAGACGGCGGCTCGCAAATGGGGCTACGTCTTCACGCCGACAATCGTGTTCCTGCCCGAATCGGCGCCCGAGAATATCTCGGTTCGCGACGCCGCCGTGGCAACCATGCCCGGCGCATTCGGCAAATGGACCTTCCTCGACATGTTCCGGTGGGTCGCCGAGAAGGGATACGAAAAGGACGAGCACTTCCAAATCTATCACGCCCGCAAGATCAACGAGTTGCGGGCTGCGGGAAAGCTCGACGCGGAGTGATGCCGGGCGCCTTGTTCGACGACATATGCAGAAAATTATATTTTTGCATTGATGCCGGAAAGCAGTGCGGCTATCCTGTGCAAAGGGAGAAGAAGGGGACTGGCCGAAAGACCGGTCCCCGACAAGTGGAGGAAGTGCGGACATGAACCTGAGCAAGGTTTCGCAAGTGGCGTTGGCGGTGCTTTTCAGCAGCGGGGCCTCGTTCGCAGCCGATGTCGCGCCTGGCGACGTCAAGTTTCAAGATCTCGCGGTCACCACCTCACTGACAGGCGTCCCCGGCAATCCGGAAGAGGGCGCCAGCGTTTTCAAGGACCGCAAGCTCGGCAATTGCCTTGCCTGCCACGCCAACTCGTCGATGAAGAGCGAGCTGTTCCACGGCGACGTTGCGCCGACAGTTGATGGCGCCGCCGACCGCTGGAAGCCCGAAGAACTGCGCGCCATCGTCACCGATTCAAAGCAGGTGTTCGGCAGCGAGACGGTGATGCCCGGCTTCTACTCTCTCAATGTCGGCGTCAACGTCCGCGAGGATCTCGTCGGCAAGACGATCCTGACGGCGCAGCAGGTCGAGGATGTCGTGGCATATCTCGCAACACTCAAGGAATAGGCGCGGCCATGCAGAAGATAACGATGAAACTCAACAGAAGACAGGCCCTGACCCTGTCGGCAGGCGCCGCGTTTGCGGTGGTTGCGGGCATCCGTACGGTCCCGGCCTACGCCTCGGCGGAAGACACCGAGAAGCGCATCATGGAATTCACCGGCGGCAAGACGCCGGAGAGCGGCAAGCTGACGCTGACGGCGCCCGAGATCGCGGAGAACGGCAACACCGTTCCGATCTCGGTCAATGTCGAGAGCGCGATGACGGGCGACGACATGGTCGAATCGGTGATCATCCTCGCCGAGGGCAACCCGAACCCCGAGGTCGCGACCTTCAATTTCACCGCGATGAGCGGGTCGGCCGCGGCCACCACGCGCATGCGGCTCGCCAAGACCCAAAACGTCATCGCCGTCGCCAAGATGGCCGACGGATCGGTGTTCATGGACAAGAAGGAAGTCAAGGTCACCATCGGCGGCTGCGGCGGCTGATGGAACGGGAAGGACTGTAGAAAATGGCAACACCGAAACCACGCGTCAAAGTTCCGAAGACCGCCTCGGCCGGCGAGGTCATCGTGCTGAAGACGCTGATCAGCCACGACATGGAATCCGGCCAGCGCAAGGACAAGGAAGGCAAGGTGATCCCGCGGCAGATCATCAACAAGTTCAGCTGCGAGTTCAACGGCCAGCCGGTGTTCTCATGCGACCTCGATCCGGCGATCTCGGCGAACCCCTATTTCGAGTTCACCGCCAAGGTGACCGAGAGCGGAACGTTCAAGTTCACCTGGGTGGACGACAACGGTTCGACCTACAGCGACGAGCAAAAGATCGACGTGAAGTAAGAATGAAAATCCCCGCAGCAGGGGATCGAGTGCCGGACGCGCTTTTTGGGAGGAACCGAGTCTTGAAGAAAATCTCTTTGGCGATTGCGATTGCCGCGACGGCGGTTTCCGGACTTGCCTTCCACGCATCGGCCGAGCCGGTCGACGAACAGCTGTTCATCGACGGCCAGGAAATGATCAGTCGGGCGCCGGCACCGGAAGGGCACCCGTTCGACGAGGTGCTGTCGGGATGGCTGTTCCGCGAGGCCGAGACCCGCGCTGCGGAAGCCGATTCCTTCGCCAACCCGGGCATGCTCGACGTCGAACGCGGCGAGGAGATCTGGGCCACGGTCGAGGGATCGGCCGGGAAGTCCTGCGCCTCCTGCCACAACGACGCGGCAGAAACCATGAAGGGCGTCGGCGCGCGCTTCCCGAAATGGGATGCCGATGCCAAGCGGCCGATCGACATCGAGCTGCAGATCGACAAGTGCCGCGTCGATAACATGGGAGCGGAAGCCTACAAGTTCGACGCAGACGAACAGAAGGCGCTGACGGCCTATATCAAGCACCAGTCGCTCGGCATGCCGGTCAAGCTCGACCTCAGCGAGGGCGAGATGCAGAGCTGGTGGGACAAGGGCAAGGACGTCTATTACACCCGCACCGGCCAGCTCAACCTGTCCTGCGCATCGTGCCACGAGGCCAGCATGGGCAAGTACATCCGTGCCGACCATCTGAGCCAGGGCCAGGTGAACGGCTTTCCGACCTACCGCTTCAACACCGGCGGCCTGGTATCGATCCAGAACCGGTTCCGCGGCTGCATCCGCGACACGCGGGCCGAGATGCCGAAGGCCTTCTCGGATGAACTTCTGGCGCTCGAGGTCTACGTGACCTGGCGCGGCACGGGCCTGTCGGTGGAAACGCCGGCTGTGCGGCAGTAGCGATTACGGCGGTCCGGCAGGGGCCGCCGCAACCAGACAGGCATAAACGGATCGTCCCGGCCGCACGCCGGGGCGGTTGCGTTGACGCGAGGAGATTCAGATGTTTTCACGGCGCGAGTTCCTCATGGCGACGGCCGCTCTTTCGGCAATCGCCGGACCGGGGCTGGTCGGCCGCTGGTCACAGGCCGCCGCGCAGCAGAGCCTGACGGAAGACGGCCTGCTCGACTTCGACGCCTTCGGCAATGTCACGCTTGTGCACATCACCGACATTCACGCCCAGCTGATGCCGGTCTATTTCCGCGAGCCGTCGGTCAATCTCGGCGTCGGCGAAGTGGCCGGCCTGCCGCCGCACGTGACGGGCGCCGACCTGCTCAAGCTCTACAACATCGAACCCGGCTCGCCGCACGCCTACGCGCTTACGTCGGAGGATTTTTCCGCCCTTGCCAAGACCTACGGCAAGATGGGCGGCATCGACCGCATCGCCACGATCGTCAAGCGCATCCGCGCCGAGCGCGGCGACAACATGCTGCTGCTCGATGGCGGCGACACCTGGCAGGGCAGCTACACCTCGCTGCAGACCAAGGGCCAGGACATGGTCGAGGCGTTCAATGCGCTGGCGCCCGACGCGATGACCGGCCACTGGGAGTTCACCTACGGGGCGGAGCGCGTGCAGGAGATCATCGACGGTCTTCCCTTCGCCTTTCTCGGCGGCAACATCTACGACGCCGAGTGGAACGAGCCGGCCTTCGAAGCCTACAAGATGTTTGACAAGGGCGGCGTCAAGGTGGCGGTGCTCGGCCAGGCGTTTCCCTATACGCCGATCGCCAACCCGCGCTGGATGTTCCCCAACTGGTCGTTCGGCATCCGCGAGGAGGACGTCGTCAAGAATGTCGAGGCGGCGCGCGCCGACGGCGCCGAGCTGATCGTGCTCTTGTCGCATAACGGCTTCGACGTCGACCGGGCGCTGGCGTCGCGGGTGAGCGGCATCGACGTCATCCTGACGGGGCACACCCATGACGCGCTGCCCGAACCGGTGCTGGTCGGCAAGACGCTGCTCATCGCCTCGGGCTCGCACGGCAAGTTCGTGACACGGCTCGACGTCGCCGTGCAGGGCGGCGAGATGAAGGGCTTCAGGCATCGCCTGATCCCGGTCTTTTCCGACGTGATCGCGCCGGACGCGGATATGACGGCGCTGGTGACCGACCTGCGCGCACCCTACGAGGCCGAGCTGAAGCGCGAACTGGCGACGACGGAATCGCTGCTCTACCGGCGCGGCAACTTCAACGGCACTTTCGACGACCTGATCTGCCAGGCGCTGATCGACGTGCGCGAGGCCGACATTGCCCTGTCGCCGGGATTCCGCTGGGGGACGTCCGTCCTGCCCGGGCAGAAGATCACGGTCGAGGACCTCCACAACGCCTGCGCCATGACCTATCCGGCGGCCTACCGCTCGACGATGACCGGCTCGACGCTGAAGGACATTCTGGAAGACGTTGCCGACAATCTGTTCAACAAGGATCCCTATTACCAGCAAGGCGGCGACATGGTCCGCGTCGGCGGCATGGGCTACACGATCGACCCCAATGGCAGCATGGGCGGGCGCATCTCGGGCATGACGCTGCTGAAGAGCGGCGAGGCGATCGAGCCCGCCAAGGAGTATGTCGTCGCCGGCTGGGCCTCGATCAACGAGGCGACCGAGGGCCCGCCGATCTGGGAGGTCGTCGAGGACTATCTCGCGAAGAACCCTGTCGTGACGCTCGAGGAAAACCGCTCGGTCACGGTCGCGGCCTAGTCATCCGGCCGCCATGCCGTTGGACAGGGGCGGTACGGTTTGATACATATGAAAATCAATATGTGTTCACTTCTTGCAGTATCGGGACATGCGCATGACGGATACACCCAGTAAAGGAACGGCGACGCGCCGCGGCTTTCTGAAGGCCGGTCTGACAGGCGGCGTCGCGCTTGCCGGCGCGGCGGCGGCGGGCAGGGCGGTCGCTGCCGGCGACCCGCTGATTACAGAGGTTCAGGACTGGAACCGCTACCCGGGCGATGGCGTCGATGCGCGTCCCTATGGCACGCCGTCGCAGTTCGAGGCCGGCGTGGTGCGCAAGAACGTGGCGTGGCTGACGGCCGACCCGATCTCCTCGGTGAATTTCACGCCCCTGCACGAACTCGATGGCATCATCACGCCGAGCGGGCTCTGCTTCGAGCGCCACCATGCGGGCATTGCCGAGATCGACCCGGCGAGCCACCGCCTGATGATCAACGGCCTGGTCGACAAGCCGCTCGTCTTCACCATGGCCGACCTCAAGCGCTTCCCGCGCCACAACAAGGTCTATTTCCTCGAATGCGCGGCCAACAGCGGCATGGAATGGCGCGGCGCCCAGCTCAACGGCTGCCAGTTCACGCACGGCATGATCCACTGCGTGATGTATACCGGCGTGCTGCTGAAGGACATTCTGGCCGAGGCCGGCGTCACGACAGCGGGCAAGTGGGTGCTGGCCGAAGGCGCGGATGCCTCGGCGATGACGCGCTCGATCCCGCTCGAGAAGGCGCTCGACGACTGCATGGTTGCGTTTGCCATGAACGGCGAGGCGCTGCGTCCCGAGCAGGGCTACCCGCTGCGCCTCGTGGTGCCGGGTTGGGAAGGCAACATGTGGGTCAAGTGGCTGCGCCGCCTCGAGGTGGGCGACCAGCCCTGGCAGCAGCGCGAGGAAACGTCGAAATACACCGACCTGCTCGCCAACGGAAAGGCCAGGCGCTTCACTTGGGCGATGGACGTCAAGTCCGTCATTACCAGCCCGAGCCCGCAGGCGCCGATCACCCATGGCCGCGGCCGGACCGTGCTCAGCGGGCTTGCCTGGTCGGGCAACGGCACCATCAAGCGCGTCGACGTCTCGGTGGACGGCGGCCGCAACTGGCAAACCGCCCGCATCGACGGGCCGAGCCTTTCGCTGGCGCTGCACCGCTTCTATTACGAGTTCGACTGGGACGGCTCCGAGCTGTTCCTGCAGTCGCGCGCCATCGATGAACAGGGTTTCGTGCAGCCGACCAAGAACGCGCTGCGCGCCGCGCGCGGCGAAAATTCCATCTACCACAATAACGGGATTCAAACCTGGCATGTCAGCAAGGACGGAGTGGTCGAGAATGTCGAAATTTCTTGAAATCGGCATCGCCGCCGCGGCGACGCTGCTGATCGCCGTCCAGTCTGCTGGCGCGCAGGACGCGGCCGCCGGCGAAAAGCTGTTTGCGAAGTGCAAGGCATGCCATGCCGTGGGCGAGGGCGCCAAGAACCGAGTCGGGCCGCATCTCAACGAGCTGATGGGCCGTACCGCCGGTACCGTCGAATCCTATCGCTACTCCAAGGCCATGGCGAAGGCCGGCGAGGAAGGGCTGGTGTGGAACGACGAAACGCTCAAGACCTATCTCACAAGCCCCAAGGCGATGGTGAAGGGCACCAAGATGGCCTTTTCCGGCCTGAAGGACGAGGAAGATCTCGCCAACATGATCGCCTACCTGTCGACCTTCTCCACCGCGACGGAGAGTGCCGTCGAGCCCGCCGCGGAAGAAGCCGCGGCGCCTGAAGAGGCTGCTGCGGCCGACGTGCCCGAAGCGCCCGAGGCAGCAGCGGAAGCCGCGGCCGTTGCCGAGCCCGCCGCCGAAGGCGCCGGTGCCCATTTGAAGCTCGGACGCCCCGCCACGGAGGAAGAGATCGCGGCCTGGGACATCGACGTGCGCGCCGACGGACTTGGCCTTCCGGACGGCCACGGCACGGTGGCGGAAGGCGAGGTCCTGTTCGACGAGAACTGCGCCTCCTGCCACGGCGATTTCGGCGAGGCTGTCGGCCGCTGGCCGGTGCTTGCGGGCGGGCAGGGCACGCTGAGCGACGACCGGCCGGTCAAGACGATCGGCTCCTACTGGCCCTATTTGTCGACCGTGTTCGACTACACGCGGCGCGCGATGCCTTTCGGCAACGCCCGCTCGCTGTCGGACGACGACGTCTATGCGCTGACCGCCTACCTGCTCTATCTGAACGACATCGTCACCGACGAGGAGTTCGAGCTGTCGAAGTCGAATTTCGAAAGCGTCAGGTTGCCCAACGAGGCCAACTTCGTCGACGACGACCGCAAGGCGGAACCGCAATACGCCGACAAGACGGAGCCCTGCATGAAGGACTGCGCCGAGGGCGCGGCAAAGATCATCATGCACGCGGCCGTGCTGGACGTGACCCCGGAAGCCGCAGACGGCGACGAGGCGCCGGCAGCCGGCATCGAATAGGGGTCTGCGACCGACAATCGACGGTACGCCGGCCGGTCAGGCCTGGTAGCAGCCGCGCTCGATGGCCAGCCGGCGCACGAGGGCGAGTACGGCGTCTATGGTGGGCGTCGGTCGGTCTGTCAGGCGGCCAAGTTCCTGCACGACGGTGACCAGCGCGTCGATTTCCATCGGCCGGCCGCGTTCGAGGTCCTGCAGCATCGAGGTCTTGTGCGCGCCGACGGCGCCGGCACCCTTGATGCGGCGGTCGACGTCGATGGTGAAGCGGACGCCGAGCGCCTCGCCGATGGCCTGCGCCTCCAGCATCATCGCCCTGGCGAGCGCGCGCGTGCCGTCGTCGGCGACGATTGCCTCGAGCGTGCTGCCGGTCAGCGCGGAGATCGGGTTGAAGCAGAGGTTGCCCCACAGCTTGACCCAGATCTCGCTGCGGATGTCGTCGCGCACCGGCGCCTGCAGGCCGGCCGCGATCATTTCGTCGGCAAGCCGGGTGACGCGTTCGCTCTTTGCGCCGGACGGTTCGCCGAGCGAGAAGCGCCGTCCCTCGACATGGCGGATCAGGCCGGGTGCGTCGACCTCGACGGCGGGGTAGACGACCGAGCCGATGACGCGTTCAGGCCCGAGCCCGCTCCAGATCAAGCCGCCCGGATCGACGGCTTCGAGGCGCGTGCCGTCGAGTTCTCCGCCGAGCTTGTAGAAATACCACCAGGGCACGCCGTTCTGCATGGTCACCACGGCGGTGTCGGGGCCGACGAGCGGTGCGATCTGGGCGAGCGCCGGACCGACCGAGTGGGCCTTGAGCGCCAGCACGACGTAGTCCTGTACGCCGAGGTCGGCTGCCCGCTCGGCTGCGCGCACGGGGACCGCCGTCTCCTTGCCGTCCTCGACGAGGCGCAGGCCGTCCTTCTCGATTGCCTGGAGATGCGCGCCGCGTGCCACGACCGACAGGTCGACGCGGCCCGTGGCCGCCATCTTGGCCGCGAGATAACCGCCGATGGCGCCGGCGCCGAAGACCGTGACCCGCATCAGGCGAGACCGAGCTTGGCTGCCAAGCCAATGCGCTGCAGCTTGCCAGTGGCGCCCTTGGGAATTTCCTCGAGGATGAGGACGCGGCGCGGCACCTTGAAGTCGGCGAGCCGCTCCGAGCAGAAGTCGCGGATCTCGATCTCGGTGACTACAAGCCCTTCGCGCAGCACGACGGCCGCGGCGACATCCTCGCCGAGCTTCGGATGCGGCATGGCGAAGGTGACGACCTGGGCGACGGCCGGATGGTCCATCAGCACGTCGTCCACCTCGAGCGGCGAGATCTTTTCGCCGCCGCGGTTGATGATTTCCTTCAGCCGGCCTGTCACGCGCAAATAGCCGTCCTCGTCGAGCACGCCCTGGTCGCCGGTGTGGAACCAGCCATGCGCGAAAGCGCTGGCGTTGGCCTCGGGGTTCTTTTCATAGCCGGCCGTCACGTTGGGGCCGCGGATGACGATCTCGCCGCCATGGCCGGTCTGCATCAGCAGACCGTCGGGCGACATGATGGCCACCTCGGGGCCGGCTGCGGCGCCGACGCTGCCCGGCTTGCGCTGGCCGGGCGGCAGCTGGTTCGAGGTCATCTGGTGGGCGGCTTCCGTCATGCCGTAGGATTCGATTACCGGGCAGCCGAAGGTCGATTCAAGCTCGGCCATGACCTGCGCCGGCAGCGAGGCGGAGGAGGAGCGGATGAAGCGGAGTTTTGCGGCAGCGACGATCTCGGGATTGCGCGCGGCGCGCGACAGGATCGCCTGGTGCATGGTCGGCACCGCCGTGTACCAGCTCGGCCTGGCATCGCCGAGCCACTGGAAGAAGCGGAGCGCGTTGAAGCCCGGCGTGCAGACGACGCTGCCGCCGGCGGCGAGCGAGGAAAGCACGGCGGCAATCAGCCCGTGTATGTGGAACAGCGGCATGATGTTGAGGCAGACGTCGTTGGGCCCGAGGCCGAGCGTCGCGCCGATATGACGGGCCGAGGCCGCCAGGTTGGCCTGGCTGAGCGGCACCAGCTTCGGACGCGAGGTGGTGCCCGAGGTGTGCAGCAGGAGGGCAATGTCTTCCGCCCCGGCATGGCCGGGAGCGGTAGGCGTGCCGACCGCATCGCCCTTGATGCTGAAGCTGCCGGCGGGCTGGTCCGGAGCAAAATGCAGGCGCAACACGCCGATGCCAAGCCGCTTCGCAACGTCAACTGCCGGTCCGTCATCGTCCTCGCCGACCAGAATCGCCTTGGGGTCGATGTCGCTCAGGTAGAAGTCCAGCTCGTCGGCCCGGTAGGCGGGGTTGAGCGGCGCCGTCGCAACGGTGGCGGCCAGCGCGATGAAAGACGCCGCCATTTCCGGGCCGTTCGGCAGCACGATGGCGACGCGGTCGCCGCGGCCGATGCCGAGCGCGTTGAGTTCGCTGGCGGTGCGGGCGATCTGCTCACGCAGGCCGCCATGGCTGAGGGGCGCCCTGTCGGGCGCCGCGATGGCCGGTGCATCCGCGCGCCCGGCCGCCATGATTTCGATGATCGACGCCGCGCGCGCCTTGTCGGTGCTGCTCACATATTCCTCCCGGTGGTTGCGGCTGCCAGCCTAATGGCGGACCATGCCGGCGTCGACATTCAATGTCTGGCCGGTGATCCAGCGCGCATCCTCGGAGGCAAGGAAGCTGACGACGTCGGCGATGTGCTCGGGCTGGCCCTTGCCCTTGACCGCCTGCAGCATCTCGACGAACTCGAAGGCGCCGTTGTGCGGGCTGGCCTTGACGCCATCGCTCTCGATCAGGCCCGGCGTCACCGCGTTGGCGGTGATGTTGTACTGGCCGAGCTCGGTGGCGAGCGCCCGGGTGAAGCCGATGACACCACCCTTGGCGGCGACATAGGCGGCCATGTTGGGCGTGCCGGCAAAGAAGGTGTTGGACGAAATGTTGATGACGCGGCCGGGCTTGGCGGCGGCGCGCATCTGGTCGGTCGCGGCGCGGGTGACGATGAAGGTGCCGGTCAGGTTGACGTCGATGATCTTGCGCCAATGGTCGAGGTTTACGTCGTCCCAGGCGACGAAAGGCACGATCGAGGCATTGTTGACCAGGATGTCGATGCCGCCGACCTTCTTGATCTCGTCGAACATGGCGGTGACGGATTTCGGATCGGATATGTCGACGGTGACGGCCTTGGCCTTGCCGCCGATGGCTGCCGCAGCCGCCTTGGCGCCTTCGCCGTTAATGTCGGCGACGTAGACTGTCGCGCCGTCGGCGGCGAGCCGCGCCGCGATGGCCTTGCCGATGCCCTGTGCCGCGCCCGTAACGAGGGCGGTCTTTCCTGCCAGCCGGTCAGTCATGAAATGCTCCTGTGTCCCCTGAGTGTTCTGTTGGATGTGCCGGTCAGGCATCGGCGTCGATGACGGCGAGCGCCGCCTCGATGCCCTTGCCGACCTGATAGTTGCCGCCGCCGGCATTGAGCGCGCCGCCAAGTGCGGTGAGCGCGGCGATGGCGTAGATCGGCTGCGCCGTCGGTCCCATGTGGCCGATGCGCGTCAGCTTGCCCATCGTCTCGCCGCGGCCAGACGACAGCACGACGCCGTAGCGCTCGCGCGCCGACTGGCGGAGCTTCTTCTCGTCGACCCCGTCGGGCGTGCGCACCGAAGTCGTCGTCGGCGAAGCGATGGCGTCCGTGGCGGCCCAAACCGACAGCCCCATCGCCTCGACGCCGGCGCGCATTGCCTTTGCGGTCAGCGCGTGGCGGGCCCAGACGGCCTCCGGACCCTCGTCGAGATAGAGGTCAAGCGCGGCGTCGAGCCCGTTCACCTCGGCGACCGACGGCGTGAACGGAAAGGGCTGGTCCTTCGACCAGGCGTTCTCCCAGTCGACGATCGACAGCATGGAGGCGCGCGGTGCGAGCGGGTTGGCCTTCATCTTTGCCCAGGCGCGGTCGCTGACGCCCATGACGGTAAGGGCAGGTGGCGCGCCGAGGCATTTTCCCGGGCCGGTGACGTAGATGTCTGCCTTGCAGTCGTCGGGGTGGGTGTCCATGCCGGCAAAGGACGAGACCGCGTCGACGATCAGATAGCCGCCATGCGCCGAGACCAGCGCGCCGATCTCGTTGATCGGGTTGATGGTGCCCGACGGCGTGTCGTGATGACAGACCGAGACGACGGTGATCTCGGGATGCGCCTCGAGCATGTCGGCGACCGACTGCGGATCGATCGCCTCGTTATAGGGCACCTCGATCTCGAGCAGGTTCGGCGAATAGCGCTTGGCCCAGTAGCCGAAACCCTTGCCGTAGACGCCTGAGGCAAGATTGAGCACGACGTCGTCGGGCGTGATGAGAGACGCCGCCGCGGCCTCCAGCCCGAGCACTGGCTCGCCATGCAGGATCAGCGGCATGTTGGACAGCCTGAGCGCCTTTTTCGCCTTCAGCACGACGTTCTCGTAAAACAGCTGGAAGGCCGGGTCGTAGTCGTAAAGCACTGTGCGGCCGAGCGCCGAGAGCACTTCTGGGTAGGCGTTCACCGGCCCGGCGGTCAGCGTGATCACCGGCTTTGCGTGGTCGGAATAGCGCATGGGTCTGTTCTCCGCGTTTGCCCGCTCAGCTGTAGAAGCGCGTGCCGGTCTGATAGGTCTCGAAGCTTTCCATGTCGTGCGAGAAGAACAGCTCCGCGTCGTTGTCCTCGGCATATTTCCGGATCTTGTGCATCGATTCGATGCCCTTGACCGGGTCGATGTGGAAGGAGGCCTGGCAGAGCGTCTCCAGGCTCTTGCGCGTATAGGCGGCATCGAGCACCAGCATCATCGGCCGCCGGTTGGCGAGCTCGATCATCACCGCGTAGTTGCCGACGGCGTGGCCGGGCGCGTAGATCATGTGCACGCCCTTGGCGAGCTCGAAGTCGCCCTCGACGCCTTCGAAGGTGGTGTTGGCGCGCGTTGCGTTCGGCAGCAGCTGGTCGGTCACGCCGCGGGCTTCGGCCGCCTCGACCGAGAAGCTCAGATCGGAATAGCCGAGATGCTCGAAGGGGGCCGGGTTGCAGGCCTGCGGCACTTCCAGCTTGTGGCAGATCTTGCGCGCATCCGGAAAATACTTGTTGCCGCCGCAATGGTCGAAATGGAAGTGCGAGTTGAAGACGACATCGACGTCCTTGGGTTCCAGCCCGATCAGCTTGAGGGCGCCGGGCATGGTCTGATCCTTGCTCTGGATCGGCTTTTCGAAGGGCAGCACCTTCATGACGTGGTCGTAGTCGTAGCCGGTGTCGATCATGAACCGGCCCTCGGGGTGGTCGATCAGGACGGAATAGCTCGGGAAGCGCACTTCGCCGCCGGGGCCGCGGTTCCAGAAGATGTGATAGCCGTCGAGAACGAGCGAGCCGCCGTCGAGAAAATAGACCTTGGTATCCGTCATTTGTTCACCCTCCTTCTGTGCGCGGATGTCCGCCGCGTCCGTTGGTTGTCGTCAGCGCGCCCCGCGCTCGTAGGGAATGCCGAGTGCCGCCGGCAGGCTGGCGCGCCTGCCGAACAACACCAGCATGATCATCACCGCCAGGAAAGGCAGCATCTGGATGACGTCGGTCGGAATGTTGATGCCGGCGACCTGCATGGCGGTGGTCAGCGACAGGCAGATGCCGAACAGCAGCGCGCCAAACAGCACCCAGATCGGCCGTCCGCGCGCCAGCATGGCGAGCACGATGCCGAGGAAGCCGGCGCCGTTGGTGATGAAGGGAATGAACAGGCCGGCGCCGACATTGGCGAGATAGGCGCCGCCGAGGCCGGCCATGCCGCCGGTGGTCAGCACCGCGATGGTGCGCGTACGCATGACATCGACGCCGGCAACGTCGAGCGCCGCCGGCTTGTCGCCTGCCGCCTGCAGGTTCAGCCCGAGCTGGGTGCGCCGGTAGATGATGCTCATCACGACGACCAGCGCGACGGCGAGGTAGACCAGAAGATGGTGCTTGAACAGCGCCGGGCCGAGCACCGGGATGTCGGACAGCACGGGAATGACGGTCGCGTCGGCGGCGGGCAGGCGCGGATAGCTGCGCGAGAACTGGAAGTGATGCAGCAGCGCCGTCAGCCCTTCGAGGCCGAGCGTCAGAGCGATGCCGATGACGATCTGGTTGAGGCCGAGCCGTACGCAGAGCAGCGCCATGACGAGCGCCACGGCCATGCCGCCGAGCGCGCCGGTCAGGAAGCCGAGCCACAGCGAGCTGGAGTAGAAGGCGCCGACGAAGCCGCAATAGGCGCCGCAGATCATCATGCCCTCGATGCCGATGTTGAGGACGCCGGCCTTCTCCGACATCTGCTCGCCGAGGCCGGCAAGCAGCAGCGGGATCGCGGCCGTGACAGCACCGAAGAGAAGCGCGCCGAGGAAGACTTCGCTGAACAGGCTGGCCATCGCTCAGGCCTTTCGCGACTGGTTGTGGCGGTGGTCGAAATATTCGGCCAGCGCCAGCATGACGAGGACGATGGCGACCAATACCAGCGTGAAGGTGTTGGGCACGCCGACGCGGCGCGCGGCGCTCTCGCCGCCGATGGACAGCACCGACAGCAGGAAGACGAAGCCGATCGCGGCAAAGCCGTTCATGCGTGCCAGGAAGACGGCCGGAATGACCGCCATGCCGTAAGCAGGGTTCCAGTCGGCGCGCACATTTCCCTGAACGCCGACAATGTCGACGGCGCCGCCGAGGCCGACGAGGCCGGCCGAGAGCGCGAAGACCGCGACGGTCAGCTTCGGCACGCCGAGGCCGGCATGGATGGCGGCGCGCGGATTGGCGCCGACGATGCGCAGCTTCAGGCCAAAGGCGGTGCGGGTCATCATCAGGTGGACGGCGATGATGGCGACGAGACCGAAGATAAGCCCGCTGGTGATGGTGGTATCGAAGAGCCGCGGCAGCCGGTCCTCGACGGGCAGCGTGCGGGTCTGCGGCACGGTCGTCGCCGGGTCGAGGAAGACGAGCTTGACCAGCACATTGGCAAGCGAGGTGCCGAGAAAGGTCATCATCAGCGTGGTGATGATCTCGTTGACGCCCTGGTAGGCGCGCAGCAGTGCCGGCACGAGGGACCAGATCATGGCGACCGCCGTAGCCAGGACGAAGGCTATGGGGAGCGCCATCCAGCCCGGCAACACCTCTACCAGCAGGGGAGCGCTGGCCGCTGCGGTGACCGCGCCGAGCAGGAACTGGCCGTCGCCGCCGAGATTCCACATGCCGGCGCGAAAGGCGACGATCAGCCCGGCCGCGACGAAGAGCAGCGGCGCCATGCGCGTCAGCGTCTGCTGAATCCCGAGCGGCGACAGCAGGCCGCGCTGCAGCACGGTGCCGTAATAGGTGAGGGGATCGACGCCGACGGCAAGCAGGATGGCGCCAGCTAGCACGAGGGCGGCGAGGATCGGACCGATCGCCATCATCAGGCGATGCACGAAGCCGCCGCCGGCGGGTGCAGGGGTGGAATCGACGGCCGTCGCCTCGGCGGGTCCGGTGGCTTCGACGCTCATGCCGCCACCCCGACCATCATGCGGCCGACCGTGGTGCGGACATCGTCTTCGTTCTGCACATCGCCGACCAGACGGCCATTGGCAATCACCGCAATGCGGTCGCACATGCTCAAGAGTTCCTCGAGGTCGGTCGAGATCAGCAGGATCGCCAGGCCGCGCGCCGCGGTGTCGCGGATGCGCTGGCGCGAGGCCAGCGTGTTGGCCAGGTCGAGGCCGTAGGTCGGCTTGTTGAAGATCACCACCCTTGCGCCGTCGGCCAGTTCGCGCGCCAGCAGCACCTTCTGGATGTTGCCACCCGACAGGCGGCCGACCGGCGTCTTCAGGCTGGGCGTGCGCACGTCGTATTCGCGCACCAGCTCGCCGGCACGGCTGTCAATCTCGCCGCGCTGTTCGAAGCCGCGGCGCCAGAACGGTTCCTCGCCGACCTGCTTGAGGAAGAAGTTGATCGAGACGGGGAAGGTGCCGACGGTGCCTTCGCCCAGCCGGTCATCGGTCAGGTAGCGCAGTCCCGCCGCGCGGCGCTGGCCGACATCCATGGCATCCATGGAGCGCCCGTCGAGTTCGACCGAGCCGCCCGTGGTTGCAAGCTGCCCAGACAGCGCCTCGGCCAGCTGCTTCTGGCCGTTGCCGTCGATGCCGGCGATGCCGAGGATTTCGCCCGGCCGGATGTCGAAGGAAACCGAGGACAGGCCGGGCGAGTCCGCCATGGGCGCAACCGAGAGGTCGCGTACCTGGAGCAGCGGCGCGGCGTCCAGCTTTGCAAAGGAGCCGGCATGGCGTTCGGCTTCCGGGTCGTCGGTCTGCTTGCCGAACATCATCTCGACGATCTCTGTGATGGCGGCCTTCTCGCCGAGGAATTTCAGCCGCGGCGGGGTGATCTCGCCGACCTTGCGGCCGAGCTTCAGCACCGAGATGCGGTCGCCGAAGGCGGCTGCCTCCTTGAGCTTGTGGGTAATGAAGACGATGGCCAGCCCCTGCTCGACGAGGCGGCGCATCAGTGCGCCGAGTTCCTCGATGCCCTGCGGGGTCAGCATGGAGGTGGATTCGTCGAGGATAAGCAGGCGGCTGTTGCGCACCATGGCGCGCAGGATCTCGACCTGCTGCTGCTCGCCGAGCGACAGCTCGGAAACCTTGGCATGCAGGCGGACCGTGATGTTGAGCGATTTGGTGATCTCGGCGACGCGCGCCTCGAGCTGGCCGATGCGGGGGCGCTGCCACCACGGACCGCCAAGCAGCAGGTTTTCCGCGACCGTCAGGGTCGGCACCAGCATCATGTGCTGGAACACCGTGCCGATGCCGAGCGACAGGGCGTGGCGCGGCGAGGTGATGGGGGTGGGCTTGCCGTCGACCAGGATGCGGCCCTCGTCGGGCTGCTGCAGCCCCGACAGCATGCCGATCAGCGTCGATTTTCCGGCGCCGTTCTCGCCGAGCAGGACATGGACCTCGCCGGAGCGGATTCTCAGGTCGACGCTGTCATTGGCGACGACGCCGGGAAAGCGTTTGGTCACGCCTTCGAGCACCACGATGTCGTGTGGCTCGGTCGTCGACGATTGAGAAGGTCTGGTCATGCAATATCCGGGTAAGCGCAATCGTTCGGACCGGCGCGGGCAAGCCGCGCCGGTCCGTCTTGATGGACTATTCGCTGACGCTGGTCATCAGCGCGCGCACAGCGGCGGCATCATAGATCGGCTCGACCTTGATCTTGCCGGAGATGACGTCGTCGCGCAGGGCCATGATCTCGGTCCAGGTCTCGGCCGGGATGGCGTCGGTCTTCAAGAGCTTGACGGAATCGTCCTTGAGGCCGATCGAATAGCCGTGCGAGCCGAAGGTGTCGGCCTTCAGGTCGGCGATCATCGCCGAGTAGACGGGGGTGATGTTCCACACCACCGATGAGAGCAGGAAGCCCTTGTCGATCGGCGTCTTGTCGCCGATCACGTCGATGAAATAGACCTTGCCGCCGTCGCCGGCCTTGGTCGTCTCGACCGCCTGCAGCATGCCGAAGCTCGAACCGTTGCCCTGGCCGAAGATGATGTCGGCGCCGGAAGCGATCAGGCTTTCGGTGACGCGCTTGCCGCCGGCCGCGTCGCTGTAGGCTGCGGGTCCGATCACGGCGTAGGTGACCTTCACCTCCGGGTTTTCGGCCTTGACGCCTTCGGCGAAGGCAGCCGACTGCGAGTTCCACGAGGGCGGCTCACCCGAGACGACGATGCCGACCTGCCCGGAACGCGACATCTTGGCAGCTAGACGGCCGGCAAGATAGGCGCCCTCATGGCCGCTCAGCGTGTAGTCGGCAACGAGACCCTTCTCGAGACCGGCAGGGGTATCGACGATGGCGACCGGGACCTTCATTTCCTTGGCGATTTCCGGCGCCGCGGTGTTGTAGCCGGAAGCGTGGGCGATCATCAGGCTGGCGCCGTCGCCGGCCAGTTCGCGCAGCGTCGGGCGAACGTCGCCGTAGCCGAGGCCCTGGGCGATGATGACCTCGACGCCGGCTGCCTCTGCAGCAGCCTTGGCGGCATCGACGCCCTGCTGGTTCCAGCCGTAGTCGGTGCCTTCTTCGGGCGTCAGGATGGCGATGGACTTCACCTCGGCGGCATAGGCGCTGCCCAGGACGAAGGTGCCGAGCAGCACGGCGCTGACACTGCTTTTAAGATGTTTCAACATAGAAGCCTCTCCATTGTTTTGAATTGATTTATTCTTCTTTTTATTATTGCGCATTACGCGAGGTATATTGTAAGCCATAAGAAAAGAGGCTTACACAAATGCTCCGATATCTGGTTTCTGCTCTGGTTCTCTCCGCGTCGACGGTGCATGCGGTCGAGTTGCACCATGTCGAGGTGCGCACCGGAACCGACGGCCTTTCGCCGGTGTCGCTGGCGCTGAACAATGCCGCCGGCGAGGCGATTGCCTGCAGCGCCGACATTGCCCACTGGTACTCCGTCGAACTGGCAACGGCAGCACCCGGGGCCGACATCCGCATCGAGCTCTGGTTCGACCCGGAGACAGGGACGTACTCCGTGCTCAACGACAAGCGCGAGAACCTGCCGGTCGAGCGGCTGTGGTGCGGCTTCGAAGGCCGCGCATACGCCACCCGCGCGCAGATCGTGCTCGAGCGCGCGGCGCTGCCGGCCGAACGGCCGGTCAGCTGTGCCGGCACGGCCGATCGCCTGAACTGCGGATAGGCGGCGCGCGCTTCCATTACTTTGCCTTGGCAGCCACGAGCGCCTTCATGCGCTCATACTCTTCCTTGACGGCCGGATCGGCGTCGACCAGCTCGGCGGCAAGCGCCTGGAACTCGCTGTCCATCTTCTGCTGGTCGGCATCCGACAGCGTGTTGATGACGCCGCCATTGTCGGTCCAGATCTTGTAAGTCCTGGCGACGTTCTCGACGCCCCAGGGGAACACCGACTGTTCGGCGGCGCGGCCGGCCTCGATGATCGCCTTCCTGACCTCGTCGGTCTGCGACTGGAACCACATCTCGTTGACCACGGTGACCGAGACGATCTCGGCGAAGCGCAGATCGGTGATGTTCTTGCCGACGTCATAGTACTTGAACGCGGTGAGGATGGGCATGCCGACCAGCATGCCGTCGAGGCCGCCCGATTCCAACGCCGGCACGACCTCGGAGAGAGCGAGCGGCAGCGGCGAGGCGCCGACGAGTTCCATCGGCTTGACCTGCATCGGCGAGGCGAAGGTGCGGATCTTCATGCCCTTCAGTTCGTCCAAAGTGGTCACCGGCTTCATGGTGAAGACGACGGTCGGGCTGTTGTAGATGGCGCCGATGATGCGCAGGCCCTTGTCGAGGAACATCTCCTCCATGTGGTCGCGGTATTCGGGGTCGTGGATGACGTTGTCGACATCCTGCGGCGACTTGAAGAGGCCCGGTACGTCAAAGGCCTGGAAGCGCGGATCGACATTGGTCATGAAGGAGGTCGGCGTGGTGAAGGCCTCGATGGTGCCGAGCAGCACGCCCTCCGCCATGCGCGGAATGGCACCGAGCTGGCTTGCCGGGTAGATTTCGGTGGTCACGGCATCGCCGACGCGGTTCTTCAGCTCCTCGGCAAACACTTTCTGCCATTCGTGCTGCACGTCGTTGATGGTCGCCGTAGCGAGCTTCATGGTCGACTGGGCGGCAGCGGGAAGGACCGACATCGGCAGCATTGCCAGAGCGGTCGAGAGTGCGGCGGCCTTGAGGATCTTTGAAATCATCGTGTTCCCTTTTCCTTAGAGCGATTGCCCGAGCGCCAGCGACAGCGCCGGCACGTAGGTGATGATCAGCAGGGCCGCGATCTGCACGCCGACGAAAGGCAGCACGCCCTTGTAGATGGTGTGCGCGGGCAGTCCGGTCGCCGACTGGACGACGAAGAGGTTGAGCCCGAAGGGCGGCGTAAACATGCCGATGGCCAGGTTGACGGTCATGACGATGCCGAAGTGGATCGGGTCGACGCCGACCGAGACGGCGATCGGCACCAGCAGCGGCGCAAGCACCAGGATCGCCGATGTGGGATCGAGGAAGCAGCCGACGACGAGCAGCAGCAGGTTGACCGAGAGCAGGAAGGCGAAGGCGTCGAGCTGCATCGACTGGATCCAGCCGACCGCCGCCTGCGGCACGCCCTGCGTGGTCAACAGCCAGGTGACGACGCCGGCAACGGCGACGATGATCAGTATGCGGGCCGACAGCATGGCGGCATTGCCGGCGGCGCGGATAATGTCGGCCCAGCCCATGGTGCGGTAGACGAAGCGGGCGACGATGATGGCGTAGAGGCAGGCAAAGCCGCCCGCCTCGGTGGGAGAGAACCAGCCATTGTAGATGCCGCCGAGAACGAAGACGGGCATGAACAGTGCCGCGGCCGCATGGCGCGTGGCGCGCAGCGCCACGGCAGCGTCGAAATGGCCGACGACCGGGATGCGCAGGACGATCGCGACGGCGACGACGAAGGCGCACATCATGAGGGCGATCAGCAGGCCGGGCAGGACGCCCGCCATGAAAAGGCGGGGGATCGATTGCTCGGCGGCCAGCCCGTAGAGGATCATGGCGATGCTGGGCGGCACGACGATATCGATGGCGCCGCTCGAGGCCAGCAGCCCTGCCGAGCGCTCCCTGCCGTAACCCGATCGCTCGAGGTCGGGGTAGAGCGTCTTGCTGAGGGCTGCGACGGCGGCAACGCTGGAGCCCGAGATGGCGCCCATGACGGTCGAGGCGCCGACGGTGGCGACGCCGAGGCTGCCCGGCACCCGTCCGACCAACGCCAGCACCCAGGCGATCAGGCGCGCGGCGATGCCGCTCGTACCCATCAGTTCGCCGGCGAAGATGAAGAAGGGAATGGCGAGCAGCGCATAGTTGTCGAGGCCGCCGAACAGCACCTGGTGTAGCGCGATCGGCGGCGTCGGCAGCACGAAGAAGACCGCGAAGGCGACCGCGGCCAGGAAGACGACGAAGATCGGCGTGCCGAGCACGAGCAGGCCGACGGGGAGGGCGGTCAGCACGGCGCTCACCGGTCCGCCCCCGCGTTGCGCGACCAGGCATCGGCATCGCGCAGAAGCAGGGCCAGCGCGGTCAGCGTCAGGGCGGCGAAGCCGACGAGGAGGGCGGCGTGCGGAATGACCATCGGCAGGCCGAGGCCCATGCTGCGCGGGCCGATGGCGGCGATGCGGGTGACGAAGCCCCAGGAGGCATAGGTGGCCAGCGCGCAGGAGAATAAAGCCGCGAGGTCGTGGATGCCGTTGAGCAGATGACGGGTGCGGCCCGTCGCGTAGGAGGGAACGAGATTGATGCTGATATGGTCGCGCGAGGCGAGCGACAGGACGGCGCCGGCCATCACCATCCAGACCATGGTGTAGACCATGACCTCGTCGGCGCCGGTCATCGAGACGCCGAGCAAATAGCGCCCGGTGGCATTGGCGACATTGATCGCGACGATGGTCAGCATGGCGAGGCCGAGCACCCAGTGGACGGCACCGGCGACGGCGTTCGCGGCGGCGAGCAGGCCTTGCATCAGATTGCCCCGGTCCCGAACCTGCTCAGCCGAACCGTGCATCGCTCACTCCCGGTCTTCGAGAATGCGGCGGATGGCAACGAGCTTGCGGGCGCGCTCGGCCTGCAGGGCTCCGGCCTCTTCGGGCGTGTAGGAATAGATGCCGCCGCCCGACTTGATGCCGAGGCGCGAGGCAGCCGTCATCTCTTCCACCATCGGCGCGACGTCCGAGCGGTTGGCGAGGTCGGCGTTGAGGAAGGAGGAGACGGACTTGTAGATGTCGAGACCGGCCATATCGAGCAGCGCCATCGGTCCGATGACGGCAATCTTGTAGCCGATGCCCCAGGAAACGCAGGTGTCGAGGTCCTCGGGTTCGATGACGCCGCGCTCGACGAGGTCGACCGCCTCGCGCAGCAGGGCGTAGAGGACGCGGTTCTCGACGAAGCCCGGCACGTCCTTCTTGACGACGACGGGCAGCAGGCCGATCGAGCGGATCAGGTCGCGAATGGTCGCCACCGTCTCGGGTGCGGTCTTTTCGCCCGCGATCACCTCGATCATCGGCACGATGTGCGGCGGGTTCGACCAGTGCATGCCGACCATGCGTTCGGGATGCGAGATATGCGCCTGCAACTTGGTGATCGGAATGCCCGAGGTGTCCGAGGCCACGATCACGGATGCGCCGACCAGTCTGTCGATGGCGCGGTAGGTCTCGGCCTTGATGTCGATGTTTTCGGGCACATTCTCGATGACGAGGTCGGCGCCCTCGACCGCCTCGGCGAGCGATTCCGCGAAGCGTACGCTGCCGGCGCCGTCCGAAGGCGCTTCGATGCCCAGCCGGTCGAGCACGCCGCCGGCGATGCCGAGCATGGCCTTGGCCTTCTCGACCGCGGCGGGCGCAACATCATGGGCCGCAACGTCCAGCCCGCCGCGCGCCAGGCGCGCTGCGATGCCGGGACCCATCGTCCCAAGTCCGATGAGGGCGACCCGCTTGATCATCAGGCGGCTTTCGTGGCTGCCTGAAAGGCCGGACGTGCAGCCATCGCGGCAACCCAGCGCTCGAGGTTGGGCATGGCCGGACGGCCGATCTTGAAGTCGACGCAGCGCTTGAGGATCGGTGCGCAGGCAATGTCGGCGATGGTGAGCTTGCCGAGCGCCAGGTAGTCCTTGCCGGCGAGATGGATATCGATGATCTGCAGCTGCGCGGCGAGATCCTTGACGCCATCCTTGTACTCGGGCGTCTGCTCCTCAGGCGTCAGCTTGGCGCCTTTGAAGGCGGTCATGTAGCCGGGATTGACGGCTGCGAGCAGGAAGTCCATCCAGCGCTCGATCTCGGTCTTCTCGGCTGGCGTCGAGCCGTTCAGCGCGTTGCCGTTGGAGGCCGAGAGATAGCGCAGGATGGTGTTGGATTCCCAGATGACGGTATCGCCATCGATCAGCGTCGGCACTTTCGAGGTCGGGTTCATCGCCTTGTATTCCGCCGTCTGCGTGTTCTCGAACAGGCGGCCGTAGTCCTCGCGCTCATACTTGGCGCCGATCTCTTCCAGCATGAAGAGAACCTTCTGGACGTTGCCCGATGTCTGGCGTCCCAACAGTCTGTACATTTCTAAATCCTCATCTCGATTGCGCCGGCTATTTCACAGCCGGCAGCGGTTTGTAGACGATGGCGTCCATCTCGATCTTGGTGTTGATGACGGCCTTGGCCTCCACGGTCGTGCGCGCCAGGACGGCGTCGCCGATGCCTTCGAGGAAGGCCCGGTTGTAGCGGCCGAAGTCGCGCGTGTCCTCCAGGTAGGTGGTGATGCGTACCACGTCCGACAGTGTCGCGCCCTCGTGCGCGATGACGCGCTCGATGGTCTTCAGCGTGGCCAGCGTCTCTTCCTCGATGGTGCCGCTGATCATGTTGTTGTTCTCGTCCTTGGGCACTTGGCCGGAGACGAAGATGAAGTCACCGGCCCGGACCGCCGGATGAAAGGGCAGGTTGGGGTTCTTGTTGCCGATGGCATAGTGGGTGGCTGATTTTCGCGTGCTGTCGCTCAATTTTTGCTCCGAGGGGAAAGAGGGTTCAGGAGTCCGCTATCGGCGCGATCCGCCTGGGGCCGCACAAACAGGCCGAGAAAGACAATCGCGCCTGCAGCATTGGCAATCATGCTCGATAAGCCAAGTGTTGGCGGAAACAGCAATGCCAGTCCGACGACCACATAGACGAGTCGCCTGGTTTCAGAGAGCGGGCCGCGGGCAAAGCCCGCTGCCGCGAAGGAGATCGCGGCAATGCCAAGAAATGCGGTAACGGTGGCCAGAACGGCTCCGAACGGCGTGCCTCCCAGCAGCAACTCCGGCGAGAATACGAACAGGAACGGGATAATATATGCTACCCAAGCTAGTTTCACGGCTGCGAAACTTGTCCGCCACATGTCCGCGTTACCTATCTTGGCAGCCGCGATCGAGGCCAGTGCGACCGGCGGTGTCAGCATCGACATCATCCCGAAATAGAGGATGAACAGGTGCGCCTGCATACGTCCTAGTCCGACATCTGTCAGTGCCGGAGCAAGTACTGTTGCCAGCACCACGTAGACGGCGACGGTGGGCATGCCCATGCCAAAAACAATGGCGATCACTGCGACCAATACCAGAAGAAGAACGGCATTCCCGCCGCTGAGGGCGACGACGTCTGACGCGATCGAGAACCCCAATCCAGTTAAGCTGATCAGCCCGACGATGGCGCCGGCTGCCGCTGTCACCAGGATGAGTGGCGCAACTGTCAGACCGGCGTTGATGACGGCTCGACCAATTCGCGACGGTGTCAGCCTGTTGCCTTCGAAGGGCCGCAGCAGCGAAACAACGATCAGGCTTCCTGCGGCTGACAGCGCAGCCAGGCCCGGCCGCGTCTGGTCCATGAAAAGCACGTAGAACAAGACAAAAAACGGAATCAGGAGATGGGCGCCCGACAGGAACGTCCCGCGGAAGCTGATGCGTTCCTGTTCCGCCATGCCCTTGAGGCCCTTGCGCGCAGCAGCGCGATCAATCTGGAGGAAGATTGCGGTGAAATAGAGCGCTGCTGGCAACGCTGCGGCAATGGCGACATCCGTATATGGCACCTGCAGATAGTCCGCCATGACGAAGGCGGCTGCGCCCATCACTGGCGGCAACAACTGGCCCCCGGTGGACGCTGCGGCCTCGACAGCTGCCGCCTCCTCGCTCGTCAGGCCGGTCCTCTTCATCAAAGGGATCGTGACGATGCCTGTGCCGACGACATTCGAGACTGCGTTGCCCGAGATCGAACCAAATGCCGCCGACGCCGCACAGGCAGCCTTGGCACTTCCGCCGCGGTAGCGGCCAAAGGCTGCAAGCGACAGACGGGTGAGATATTCGCTTCCGCCTGACTGTCGCAGCAACTCGCCGAAGAGCACGAACGGGATCACGATATCGACTGCAACGCGAAGCGGCAGGCCCAATACACTGTTCGGGTCAACAAGCAGATAGATCGCCAGACGGTCCGGTCCGGTTTCGGGCATATGAAAAACTGATCCGAACACGGCCGTGGCCATCAGAGCAACAACAATCAGCGCGATTGGCAAGCCCGTGGTGCGCCAGACCAGCAAGAGGAGACCGCCTATCACAACGACACTTGTTGCGATCAGCCAGGCCGGGCGCATCATTGCCGTTACGACCAGGTTGGGATAGCGCCACGCGATCATCACAAGCAGCGCGAGAAGGACACATGCGGCAGCAACACCGACATACCTCCCAAAACGGCCAGCATGCCCGGTGAGCACGATTGCCGTCAAAGCAAGCGCCAGCCCCAATGCAAGCGCCAACGGCTGCTCGTCGAACAGCGCCACGCCCGCATATCCCGCCAGATCGAGGATCCAGCCTATGGAAACACCCACCAGCAACACGGCTAGAGTCGTGCTCAGAAAATCCTGGCTGGAAGCGTCCGGCTTTGCCGAGCCGGCGCTGTTCAGGGCGGGAGAAGCGCTCATCGTTGCTCTTTGGTTACGTCCTTGCCGCGCTCAATTCTGTCCTAGGGCGTTCGCCGCCGCAGGATGATACGGAATTCCCGAATAGGTGCGCTTGATCGCTTCATCCGAGAGCGCCCCAAGGATCGAGTTCGAAGCCGCGACATCGGCGTGCTTGTCGATCAGCAATTTGGCGACGGCAGCCACAGTTTCGGGATTGAAGCCCTCTCGCGTCACCAATGCGTAATCATAGGCCATGGTCTCAAGAGGCTCCGTCACACCGGTAACGCCCGCATCGGCCGCGATATTCAGAACATAAGCTTCGGGGGCGACAGCCTGCATGCGGGCGACGGCCTCCGAACTGCTGTCAAAGGGGAGCCATTTGATGCCGCCGACTGCCGCATCAGCTTCCACCACCTTGCCGCCTCGAAGCGCGAACAAGGCAGCATCGACGTTGCCACTGATCAAGGCCGCGACTCCGTTTGCAACGCTTGCCACTGGCACCGGCGTGATGTCGGCGGCAGAAAGTCCGCCATTGGCGAGCGCGCCCTCAACATAGGGCTGGAGACTAGCCTGGGCAGGCATACCCCAGGCAATTCGCTTGCCCTTGAGGTCGGCAATGGTGTTGATCCCGGCATCGGCGCGCACCATCAGACCGACAGGACTTGGCATCAGCGCCACTACAAGACGCAACGACTTGAGCGGCATGTCCTTGAATGGGCCGGCCCCGCGCACGGCATCGCCAAGATCGGGCATCACCACAGCCGCCATATCTAGCTCGCCGTTATCCAAGAGCGGCAGATAAGCGGTCGGTCCACCGTAAGACTGGACAGACACTTCGGCGTCCGTCGATGAGCCTATCGCCTGTGCCAGGGCAGCATTGACGCCATAATTCTGTGAGCCTTGCTGTCCTGCGCCGAAGCGGATTGTATCGGCATGAGCCGAAAACGTCAGTGCCATTAGTCCGATCGCAAGACCGACCGTCACCGTGTGAATACGCATGTTCCGCTCCATTATCATGTCCCGACTTTTTGGTGCCGGGTGAGGAATTGTTGCTATTGGTCGATCTTGCCCCGATCTTCGCCGGGCTGCGGGCCTCCTAGAGAACCGATGTTTCGATGATGTCGACGCCGCGCACGCGGTCGATCAGGTAGACGATGCCGCGATCGTCGATGGTGACGTCGTTGGACGAAGACCGCTCGGCGCCGGCCGGGGCATCGGGCACGTAATGCCCGACTTCCTTGGGCGCGAAGGGGTCGGCGATGTCGACGAGACGCAGGCCCTGCGCGAACCAGGCGAAGGGGATGATCGAGCCCTTGAACCGCTCGGACGGCTGGTGGCAGCCGGTCATGGGCGGCTGCGGCGCGCCGTCGAGGTCGATGCCGGGAACCTGGAAGGTCGAGATTGGCAGCGGGTTGGTCTCGTCGGTAATGTCGTAGATCCAGGCGAAAGCGGGGGGGAGGGGTGCAGTTTCGCGACGTCCTCGTCGGCAACCACCATGATGCGGCGGCCCTTGAGGTCCTGCGGGATCGGCAGGCAGGTATGCGTCGGGTGCGGGAAGCTCGGGCTCGAATTCATATGCGCGATGGCGCGCGGCCTGGTTATGTCGGAGATGTCGAGAATGAAAAGGCCGTGGTGCCAGTAGCTGACATAGAGGCGGTCGCCCATGCGCAGCGGGTGGTGACAGCGCGGCGTGACATAGTCGTGCCACGGATATTCCTCGCCGCCGCCGGTGTGCTGGCCAGGAATCCACCAGCGCCCGACCTCGACCGGGTTGGCTGGGTCGATCAGGTCGAGGATCATGACGATGTTGCCGACATAGCCGTCGGCGGTCGGCGAGATGTAGGCGTAGCGGCCGTCATAGTCGTAGCGGTGAACGCCCTTGCCGCCGGTCATCCACTTGGAGATCAGCTTCGGCTCGGCCGGTCGCGTGGTGTCGTAGATCGCCAGCCCGCCGCCGAAATCGGCAGGCCCTTCGCTGCCGAAACGCTCATGGTTGATGATCATCAGCCCGTCCTGGGCGCGCACCTTGTGAGAGTGCCAGCCGGGCGGAACGTCGATGGTGGCGATCTTCTTAGGATTGCGGGGGTCGGAAATGTCGACCAGCGTGGTGCCGCTCGGCGGACGCATGTGGCCGATGTAGAGGATGTTGCCGTCGACCCAGACCTGGCCGCCGCCGGGGCAGTCGACGTGGCCGATCTGCTTGGTGTTGAACGCTGAAACCAAAACTGACGCCCCCTACACGTACGGTCGCGGCGCCACCTGGCGGGCGCAGCGTTGAATGATCAGACGATGCGAAGCAGGTCGCCCGCCTGGTTGCGGCCCCAGCGCTTGTAAAGAAGCAGCGCCTTCTGGGTCGGTGCGTCGGTGGCGCCGAAGAAGATCACCGGCTCGGTCGACGAGCCGTTGACATGCTCGACCCAGGAGCCGCCCGGAATGGCGATCGTGTCGAACTGGTTCCAGTCGTAGCGCTTGCCGTCGATGATCGAATGGCCGCTGCCGCGGAAGGGCGCGAGCAGCAGGCTTGCGGTCTCGCGCTGCGGCAGGGTCTTTTCGCCCGGGCGCAGCATCTGGACATAGAAGTTGATGGTGTGGAACACCGGGCCGCCGGTCGTGGGGTCGACATAGTCGATGACGATGCCCTCATGCGGGTCTCCGTCCCAGTCCTTGTGGGCGTCGAGCAGCGCTTCCATCTTTTCCCAGCGGTAGACATACATGGGGGAGGACAGGCCGCCGCCGCGCTTGTGGTCGACGAAGCGGGGCATCATGCCGCCTTCGCCATAGATGCGCTGCGAGTAGTCGCTCGGGAAGCGTGCGGTCTGAACCTTCTTCTCGACTTCCTTGCCGTCGACCATCTCGGTGTACTTGTGGTCGAAATGGACGGCGTGGAGAGTCTCGACCAGCGGCAGGTCGAGGACCGAAAGGTTGACCGCCTGCTCGCCGCCGACCGTGCCGTGGTTGTGCCAGGCATCATTCGGGGTAAGCACCATGTCGCCGGGACCGAAGACGACATCCTCGCCCTCGACGCCGGTGAAGTTGCCTTCGCCCGTCAGGCCGAAGCGGATCGCGCTCGGCGAATGCTTGTGCGGCGGCATGATCTCGTCGGGATCGTTCAGCCGGTATGCGGTGTACATGGTGCTGACCGAAGCGCGCTTGGGCGCCAGGCCCGGGTTGACGAGGATCAGCGAGCGTCGCTCGCTGTCGTCCATCGTCACCAGCTGGGCGGCGCGCTGCAGCAGCGGCTCGATGTCGGAATAGGACCAGACGAAGGGGACCGCCTTGTTGGTCGCCATGAGCTGCTTGATCTCGTCATGGTCGACGCCTTCGGACGTCGCCCAGAAGGGGAACATGTTTTTCCCGTAGAGATCGTCATAGAGCCCCTTGAGGGCCGCCTTCTTGTTGCTGATGACGTCGTTTGCTGCTTGCGACGCGGACATGGGGGCCACCTTTCAGGTTCAAAGGCAAATGCGTTTAACCAACTCAACCGTATCCGCATTGGTTATGACCGACAATGGCAAAATTGGCGAATTCGAAAAGTTTTTGACCGGGCATTCATAATGGGCGGACAGCGCGCTTTCTTCGATACTATCCTAATGAAATCATTCGCTAAAAGCGGCCACAAGCGGCCGGAAGGCGAACCCGTAGCGATGCTGACGCATGCAAATGAGAACTCAACCAACCAAAAAATGGTTGAAGCTGCCGCCGCTGTCAGGCGGCAGCGGGCTGGAGGCCTTCCGATGCATCGGCGCGGATGAGGTCGGCGGCCTTCTCGGCAATCATGATGACAGCCGCATTGATGTTGCCGCAGGGCAGGTCCGGCATCACCGAGGCGTCGACGATGCGCAGACCGGCGAGGCCGCGCAGGCGCAACTCTGGATCTACCACCGAACCTTCGTCAACGCCCATGCGGCAGGTGCCGGCGGGGTGGTGGACGGTGATCGACGTCTTGCGGATGTGCTCGTCGATCTCCTCATCGCTCTCGCATTGCGGGCCCGGAAAGAATTCGGCGGCGACGAAGGGCGCCATCGAGGGCTGCGCCGCGAGGTTGCGGGCGACGCGGAAGCCGGCGCGCAGCGACTGCCAGTCACGGTCGGCGGACAGAAAGTTCTGGTGGATCAGCGGGGCGGCCAGCGGATCGGCGGATGCCAGCGCGACGTGGCCGCGGCTCTCCGGCTGAACCGCGACAATGCGGCTGGCGAAACCGTCGGCGAAGGGGGCCTTGAAGGGCGGCATGTAGGGCCAGGCGGCAAGCGGGGCGGCTGTGAACAGCAGTTGCACGTCGGGCAGGGCGCGCGTCTCGTCGCTCTTCAGGAAGGCCACGACACCGCCGGGCACGTCACCAGAAAAGCCGGAGCCGGTCAGGTAGGTCTTTGCGAAATCGAGGCCGATCCGGTCGGCCCGCATCATCCGGTGGAAAGGCCCAGGCGTCTTGCGGCGGTACATCAGGATCACCGAGACGTGGTCCTGCAGGTTCTTGCCGACTCCGGGCAGGTCGAGCGCCGTCTCGATGCCGTGTGCGGAGAGCTCATCGTGGCCGCCAATGCCAGACAGCATAAGGAGTTGCGGCGTGTTGATGACGCCGCCCGACAGCACCACCTCGCGACGGGCGAAGGCCCGGCTGTCAACGCCGCCATGGCGGTAGGCGATACTGGTGGCCCTGCCGTCGGCGAGCAGGATCCTGGTCGCCATTGCGCCGGTGACGACCTTCAGGTTGCTGCGACGCATGGCCGGTCGCAGATAGGCAGTCGCCGCCGAGGAGCGGCGCCCCTTGTCGATCGTCATCTGCAGGCGGCCGAAGCCTTCCTGGACGGCGCCGTTGTAGTCGTCGGTCTGCGGATAGCCGGCGCTGCGGCTAGCCTCCGCATAGGCCTCGATCAGTTCGTCCTTGTAGCGGCAGAACTGCGTGTTGAGCGGGCCGCTCCCGCCGCGATACTCGCTCTCGCCCTTCTCCCAGCGCTCCTGGCGTTTGAAGTAGGGCAGAACCTTCTCGTAGGACCACTCGGTCAGGCCGCTTGCCGCCCAGCGGTCGTAGTCGCCGCGGTTGCCGCGCACATAGGCCATGGCGTTTGTCGAGGACGAGCCGCCGATCACCTTGCCACGGGCGCACTCCACCTTGCGGCCACCGACATTGGCTTCCGGCTCGCAGAAATACATCCAGTCGTGACGACGCTCGGTGAGAATCTTGCCCCAGCCCAGCGGGATGTGGATCATCGGGTCGCGGTCCCAGTCGCCGGCCTCGAGCAGCAGGACCCTGACGCCCGGATCCGCGCTCAGGCGGTTTGCCATGACGCAACCCGCGGAGCCCGCGCCGACGATGACATAGTCGAAGGTTTCGCCAACTGGCATCTAGTTTCCTCAAGATGGGGCCAACGCCATGACGGCGGCTCGACCGGTAAACCACTCAACCACCGCTCAACTGATATTGTCAACCAATGCGCTTAACTGTACAGATGGTTGAGTTGGTTGTGTGAGTTTGCGACAGAATCGGCGCCCCCGGCAGGCGTCATGCGCCTCAGCGCAGGATCGGCAGGAGACATTGCATTGGCTGCATTCGAACCCAAACTCGTATTGTCGGACGTCGACGACATCATCGGCTCCATCCGCCAGATCCAGAAGGAGGGCAGGCCGCTGCCTTCGGAGCGCGACCTTGCCGAGCAGCTCAACGTCAAGCGGCACCAGTTGCGCAAGGCGCTCGAGGCGATGCGCCGTGCCGGCGACCTGAAGCCGGCGCGCACGCGACGCGCACCAACGGCCTGGCCGCGCTACGGCGAAGAGCTGGTGCGGGTGACCAATCCGATCGAAGTGCTGGAACTGCGCCTGCTGATCGAGCCCGGCCTGGCGCGCCTGGCCTCGCTGCGCGCCTCGTCCTTCGAGACGGCGCGCATCCTCGAGGCCGCGACCACGCCGGAAAATGCCGAGTCCGGGGAGGCCGACCTGGCCTTCCACCTGGCCATCGCAGGGGCTGCGCGCAACCATCTCGCTGCCGAAATCTATCGCATGCTGCGCCAGGTCGGCGTCGATGCGCGGGTCAAGGTTGCGCGCACGGCGGCCCCTACCTGTCCAAAGCGCATCGCGCAACGGGACGCCGAACACCGGCAGGTCGCCGAGGCGATTTCGCAGCGCGATCCCGAAGCGGCGGAGACGGCGATGCGGGCGCATCTCCTGTCGGTTCAGAAGCAGATTGTCGAAAGGTCGAACGCGGGCGCATTCGCGGCATGATTTTCCGCATTCGAATGGAATTTGTGCCGGGCACGGTCGGCGCGTGACGCAGCATTTCGACGTCCTTATCGTCGGAGCCGGCTCGGCCGGAAGCGTGCTCGCAAGCCGGCTGAGCGAGGATGCCGCCTGCCTCGTCGGGGTCGTCGAGGCAGGCGGCATACCTGCTGATCCCGACATTGCAGATCCGTTGAAATGGCCGGCGCTGCAGGACCGTGACTTCGACTGGGCCTACCGAACCGTGCCGCAGAAATTCACCGCCGGGCGCGTGCATGAGTGGCCGCGCGGGCGGATCGTCGGCGGCTCCAGCTGCCTGCACGCCATGGCACATGTGCGCGGTCATCCACGCGATTTCGACAGCTGGGCAAAGGCCGGCGGCGAGCGTTGGTCATACGAGGGACTGCTGGCCGGCTTCGAGCGCAGCGAACGGCTGACCGGGCATCGCGGAACGGCGGACTGCGGCGAGGGGCCGCTCGACGTCTACCTGCCGGACCAGGAGGTCAGCCCGGTCGTGCGCGCCTACATGGCCGCCGGCAATGCGTTGGGCGTGCCGGCGCTCGACCACCACAACGCCGGCGAACTGATCGGTACGTCGCAGAATTCGCTGACCATCAGGAACGGCCGCCGCCTCAGTGTTGCCGACGCCTACCTGACGCCCGAGGTGCTGGCGCGGCCGAACCTGACGCTGCTCACCGGGTACGAGATCGAGCACCTGGAACTCGACGGCCAGCGCGCCGTGGCGGCAATTTGCGTTGCCGGCGCTGCGACGCGGCGGATCTCGGCCGACCGCATCGTGCTCTCGGCCGGCGCGGTATCGTCACCGCTGATCCTGATGCGCTCGGGCATCGGCGACCCGGAAGTGCTGCGGGGCGCCGGCATTGCCTGCACCAGCGAGCGGCGCGAAATCGGCGCCAACCTGCAGGACCACCTTCTTGCGCTCGGCAATGTCTACCGGTCGAAGCAGCCGGTGCCGCCATCGCGGCTGCAGCATTCCGAATCGCTGATGTATCTCGACAGCGCGGATTTCTCCCGTGCCTCGGGACAACCCGACATCGTGCTGGCCTGCGTCGTCGCGCCGTCGGCGGCAGCGGGCCTGGAGGCGCCGCCCTACGGGCAGGCCTTCACGATCCTTTGCGGCGTTACCCACCCGACGAGCCGCGGCAGCATCCGGCCCAGCGGGCCGGGCAGGGCTGACCGGCCGGTCATCGACCCGCAATATCTCGGGACGGAGGATGACCGTCACCTGTTCCGCGTGGCTTTGCGAGCCGCAAGGACGGTCGGAAACCGTGCCGCACTCGACGACTGGCGCGAGGAAGAGGTGCTGCCGGGCCCCGGCGTCCGCTCGGACGCCGAAATCGACGCCTTCATCGCGCGGGCCGCCTCGACGCATCATCACCCCGCCGGGACATGCCGGATGGGACGGGATGCCGGAGCGGTGGTCGATCGGGATCTGAAGGTGAACGGCTTCGACAACCTGTTCGTCGTCGACGCGTCGGTGTTTCCGGCGCTGCCCTCCGGGCCCATCAACGCGGCCGTGGTGGCGGTGGCGGAGACCTGGGCAGCCGCGCAGCGCTGAGCCACGCCTCCAGGCTGCGGCCGATGATGGCCGCGCGCCTACTTGGTAAAGTCCTGGACCTCGACAAAATCCTCGACGTCGCGCTGGATCGCCATCGGACTGGTGACGTAATGCAGCAGGAGTTCGCCGATCGAGCGCAACGCGTCGAGATGGATCCTCTCGTAGCCGTGCGAGGCGTCGACGCCGAAGGTGACGAGGCCCGTGCGGATGTCGTGACCGGCCTCGAGCGCTGAGGCGGAATCGCTGCGGTAGTAGCGGAAGATGTCCTTCTGGTAGGAAATCCCGTTCTTCTGGCACAGCGTCTCGAGCTGCTTGGTTAGGTGGTAGTCGAACGGGCCGGACTGGTCGGCCATGGCGATGGTGACGCCGAACTCGGCGGAGTTCTGGCCGGGCGCCGACGTACCATTATCGACGGCTACCAGCGAGGCGATCTCGGGCGCGATGACCGACGAGGCGCCGACCCCGACTTCCTCGGCGATGGTGAACAGCCAGTGGATGTCGACGGGCGACTGGCATTCCGCGCGCTCGAAAGCCTGTATGGTCGCCAGCATGATGGCGACGCCGGCCTTGTCGTCCAGATGACGCGAGTTGATGAAGCCGTTCTCGAGAAATTCCGACTGCGTGTCGATGGCGACGATGTCGCCGATCTCGATGCCGTGCGCCGTCGTTTCGGCGGCGCTGGTCGTCACGACGTCGAGGCGGAGTTCGACATAGGGCCAGCCGGTCGGCTGGGTGTCGATCTCGTCATTATAGGTGTGGCCCGAGGCCTTGAGCGGCAGGATGGTGCCGCGAAACACCATGTCGCGCGCATAGACATTCACGCGGGCGCCCTCGGCAAAGCGCGCCGACCAGTGACCGATCGGCACGAGTTCGAGGCGGCCGTTCGCCTTGATCGCCTTCACCTGCGCGCCGAGCGTGTCGAGATGCGAGACGATGGCGCGGGCGCCATGGCGCCTGCCGCCCTGGCTGACGGCACGAATGGCGCCGCGCCGCGTCAGTTCGGGTTTGAGGCCGAGGAGCTCCAGTTCGCGGCTGCAGTAGCGGGCGACATTGTCGGTCAGGCCGGTCGGGCTGTCGATGGCCAACAGATGGCGCAGCTTGAGCAGAAGATATTCGGTGTCGATCTCGAGTGCTGTCATGCAGGCGCTCCGGTTGCGCCCGGTACACGGGCGCGCGACTGCGGAAACAGCAGGTCGATGAAGCGCTCGGCCGTCGGCTGCGGCTCGTGGTTGGCAAGGCCCGGCCGCTCGTTGGCCTCGATGAAGACGTAGTCGGGCTGCGTCGGCGAGGTGACCATGAAGTCGATGCCGACGACGGGGATGTCGATTGCCCTCGCTGCCGACTTGGCCGCCTCGACGAGGGCAGGGTGGACGATGCCGGTAACGTCGTGGATCGAGCCGCCGGTATGGAGGTTGGCCGTCTTGCGGACGATCACCTCCTCGCCCTCGGCCGGCACGGTGTCGAGGCTGCGCCCGCCGGCGGCGAGGCAGCGCAGGGTTTCTTCGTCGACCGGGATGCGGCTCTCGCCGTCGGTCGCTGCGGCGCGGCGGCGCGACTGTCGCTCGATCAGCGTCGCCAGCGAGCGCTGGCCGTCGCCGACGACGGAGGGGGGGCGCCTGATGGCGGCGGCCACGAGCTTGTGGTCGATGACGACGAGGCGCAGGTCCTGGCCGTCGAAGCAGCTTTCGACCAGCACGCGGTCGCAGATTTCTCCGGCTTCGGCGGCTGCCTTTGCCACATCGTCCATGCGGGTCAGCCCGACCGAAACGCCACGGCCCTGTTCGCCGCGGGCTGGCTTGACCACGACGGAGCCATGCTCGGCCAGAAAGGCCTCGACCGCGGCGTCGTCGCCGGTGGCGATCTGCTCGGGCACCGCCACGCCGGCGCGTGCAACGATGCGCCTTGTGACGGCCTTGTCGTCGCAGACCGAGACGGCGACCCCGGAGGTCAGTTCCGACAGGCTTTCGCGGCAGTGGATGGAACGGCCGCCATAGGAGAGGCGGAAGAAGCCGCCCTCGGCATCGGTCACCTCGGCATGGACGCCGCGGCGGCGCGCCTCGTCGATGATGATGCGCGCATAGGGGTTCAGCGCGTCGTACTGGGCGATGGGCGCGGAAAACAGCTTCTCGTTGATGGGGTTCTTGCGCTTCACCGCAAACAGCGGAATCCGGCGGAAGCCGAGGCTCTCGTATAGCCCGATCGCGGGCTCGTTGTCGTGCAGCACGGACAGGTCGAGGCTGCTTGCGCCGCGCGCCTGGAAATATTCGGCAAGCCGGCGCACCAGCATTTCGCCTATACCCGGATGCCTCGACTGCGGATCGACCGCCAGGCACCAGAGCGAGGAGCCGTGCTCCGGGTCCTGGAACAGGCGGTGATGGTCGACGCCCGTCACCGTGCCGATGATGTCGCCCGTGGCTTCTTCCTCGGCGACAAAATAGGTCAGCGATCGGCTGTCGCGCTTCGACCAGAAGAATTCCGGCAGAACCGCCACCATGCCGCGCGCGGCATAGATGGCATTGACCGCCTCGGCGTCGGCCTCGGAGGTCAGTCGGCGGATGAAGAAGCCCTGCGGCTGCCTGCGCCCGGGCCGGTATGTCGCGAGGTTGAGCCGATAGGTGTGCGAAGGATCGAGAAACGTCTCCTGCGGCGCCAGGGTCAGAAGCACATGCGGATCGCGCACATAGAAGGCGATGTCGCGCTGGCCGGGCCTTTCGTCGCGAAGCGCCGCCACGAGCGCGGCGTCGGAGGTAAAGGTCTGCGCAAACAGCAGCCGTCCCCAGCCGCAGTCGAGCGTGACGTCCTCGGACCGCACCGTCCTTTCGCCGCCCGGCTGTTCCTTCATCGAATTGACGCGCAGCCGCTGCAGGCGGTGATCGAGCGGACGCTCGCCGCGCGATGCACCGGATTTCTTCTTGTGTCCGACCGCCTTGGCCATGGTGTCAGATTCCATGCGTCTGGAGCCACATTTCCAGCAGGCCGACCTGCCAGAGCTCAGACCCCTGCAGCGGGGTGATGTGCTGCGAGGGCGCCTGGAAGAGTTGCGCCAGGTAGTCCTCGCGGAACAGGCCGCGTTCGCGCGCCGTACGAGACTGCAACGCATCGCGCACCATGTCGAGGTAGGGGCCATCGACATATTTCAGCTGCGGCACCGGGAAGTAGCCCTTCTTGCGGTCGATCACCTCGCTCGGGATGACCATGCGGGCGACGTCCTTGAGGATGCCCTTGCCATTATCCTTGAGCTTCAGCTCGGGCGGGATACGGGCCGCCAGCTCGACCAGTTCGTGGTCGAGGAATGGCACGCGCGCCTCCAGGCCCCAGGCCATGGTCATGTTGTCGACGCGCTTGACCGGGTCGTCGACGAGCATGACGGTCGAATCGAGCCTGAGCGCGCGGTCGACGGGCGTGTCGGCGCCGGGGCGCTGCAGTTCGTGGGCGACGAGTTCGCGGCTGTAATCGCGCTCGTCGGTCCAGTCGGCGCCGAGCTGGCGCCTCAGCGTCTCGTGGTTGCGGTCGAAGAAGACGCGGGCATAGTCGCCGACCACATCGTTGCTGTCGGCAAGCGGCGGGTACCAGTGGTAGCCGCCGAAGACCTCGTCGGCGCCCTGGCCGGACTGCACGACCTTGATGTGCTTGGAGACCTCCTTGGAGAGGAGGTAGAAGCCGACATTGTCATAGGAAACCATCGGCTCCGACATGGCCTGGAAGGTGCCGGGCAGGGCGTCCATGAGTCCGGCGGACGGCACGAAGATCTTGTGGTGGTCGGTGCCGAACTCCTTGGCGATCAGGTCGGAATAGACGAACTCGTCGCCCTTTTCGCCATTGGCTTCCTCGAAGCCGACGGAAAAGCTCATCAGCCCGGTCTGGCCGGCTTCGGCGAGCAGGCCGACAATAAGGCTCGAATCGACGCCGCCCGAGAGCAGAACGCCGACCGGGACGTCAGCCACCATGCGGCGCTTGACGGCGGCCCGCAGTTCCTCGAGCAGGCGATCGCGCCAGTCGATGGCAGACATCGTGCTCTCGTCGGCGGCGCGGCCGAAGGGCGGGTCCCAGTAGCGGCGATCCTCGAACTGGCCATCGGCCTCGATGATGCGCATCGTCGCTGGCGGCAGCTTCTTGACACCGTTGATGATGGTGCGCGGCGGCGGCACGACGGCGTGGAAGCTCATATAGTGGTGCAGCGCGACGCGGTCGATCGAGGTGTCGACGTCGCCGGCCTTGAGCAGGGCGGGGAGCGACGAGGCGAAGCGCAGCCGTTTGCCGCTCTGCGACAGATAGAGCGGCTTGATGCCGAAACGGTCGCGCGCCATGATGATGCGGCCGCTGTCACGCTCCTGGATGACGAAGGCGAACATGCCGTTGAAGCGCTCGACACAGGCTTCGCCCCAGGCGTGCCATGCCTTCAGAATGACTTCAGTATCGCCATTGGAGAAGAAGCTGTAGCCGGCGGCTTCGAGTTCGCGCCGCAGTTCCGGGTAATTGTAGATGCAGCCGTTGAAGGCGATGGTCAGGCCGAGCATGCCGTCGACCATCGGCTGCCTGGCCTTTTCCGACAGGTCGATGATGCGCAGGCGGCGGTGACCGAAGCCGGCATTGCCGTAGGACACGATGCCCGAATCGTCGGGACCGCGTGGCGCCAGGGTGTCGGACATTCTCGAAATGGCCAGGACAGACGGGGTCGACCCGTCAAATGTTACTTCGCCGCAAATTCCGCACATGCTCGGGCAGGAGCCTCCATATCAGATTGTCAAACTTGCAAAGGGATGCGTTAGTAGTTAGAGTTCGAATGATTAGATGTCAAATAATTCGATGATAGACAGTTCCGACACAGCGCCATCGGCGGGCTCCGCGCCCGCCGACCAAACGCGTTTGCTCCTGAAATCGATCCGAAGAATTGTTCGGGCAAACGACCTGCAGTCGCGCGCGCTTGCCAAGGCAACCGGCCTTACCGGTCCGCAACTGGTCATCCTGACCGGCGTGGCGGAGCTCGGCGAAGTGACGACGCAAGCGCTGGCCGATCATGCCGACCTCAGCGCCGCGACCGTGGTGATGGTGCTCGACAAGCTGGAGCAGCGGGCAATCGTCGAGCGCTACCGTTCGACCAGCGACCGCCGCATCGTCTATACGCGGCTGACGGCCAAGGGAGCGGAACTGGTAAACAGCACGCGCGGCCTGTTCGGTGCAGGGCTGGTGCAGCGCCTGGCCGCGCTGCCGGCCGCCCGTCGCCAGGAACTGATCGAGAACCTTGGTGCGATCGCCGATCTCGTCACCGACGCGACCAAGACGGTGGCGCTCGACTGATGCGGATGGCCGTCCGGCACACTGGCGTTGACATGGAAAAATCTGGTGGGCGATGACGGGCTCGAACCGCCGACATCTTCGGTGTAAACGAAGCGCTCTACCAACTGAGCTAATCGCCCGACAGGGTGCGGACGTTTAAGCAGTTCGCGCCGCGTCCGCAAGGAAAATCGGCCGGCCGGTGCGGTGTTTTAGGGCGGTTGCCGGATGGTTTGCCCGGCAAGTCGGCGAAACATCGAAAGACTTGCAGAATAGGTCTCACCGCGCGCTTGACACTCCCCATCGAACCCCTTATCCAGCGCCCAACGACGCCTTGCCCCTTTGCACGGCGTCAGTGCGCGGGTGTAGCTCAGTCGGTTAGAGTGCCGGCCTGTCACGCCGGAGGTCGCGGGTTCGAGTCCCGTCACTCGCGCCATTTTGACGTCGGCCTGAGCCATCCGCTCCGGCGCTTCGCCTGAATGTCCGCTCCATTGAAAGTCCGCTTCATCGACGCCTGTCGTCGCCGGGTCTCGCGTTGTCTTTCTGGCGCCTGTGCTCACGACAAGTTCACGCGCTTCCGGGGCGGCGCTGTGATATCTTCCGTCCTGAGGATATCGGAGCGGTTTCATGAAGCATGTTGCGATTCTCGTGCCGGCGCTGCTCATCGCGAACGAAGCCGCCGCCATTTCACGCTACCAGACGACGGCGATGAGTTGCGCCAGGGTCGTCGCCGCGCTCGATGCCGATGGGGCCGCCATCCTGCGCTACCCGGCGCCAAACAACCCGTCGATCCAGCTCTACGACCGCTTTGTGCGGGACAACCGGCAATGCAGCAGCACCCAGAGGGCACGGCTGTTCAGCGTGCCGACCGCGGACAACAAGGCCTGCCAGGTGCGCAAATGCGTGAGGGTGAGCGGATCGGGCAACCGGTAGCGCGGCGCAGGCGCTGCCGCATAGCCGGGTTCCGGCAGGTTAGAGGTAGTTGCTGACCTTCTTGCCGGCTTTCAGGAAGCGTACCGGGTTCAGCGCATCGCCGTTGCGGCGCACCTCGTAATGCAGGTGCGGGCCGGTCGAACGACCGCTGCTGCCGACCTTGCCGATGGTGTCGCCGGCGGCGAGCGACTGGCCTTCCTTGACGAGGATCTTGCTCAGATGGCCGTAGCGCGTGCTGAAGCCGTTTGCGTGTTCCACCTCGACCATGCGGCCGTAGCCGCCGTACCAACCAGCCTTGATGACCTTGCCGGGGGCGGTGACGCGCGCGGGTGAACCGGCCGGCGCACGGAAATCCATGCCCGAATGCATGGCCGGCGTGCCGATCAACGGGTCCTTGCGGACACCGAATGTGCTTGAGATGGACCGGCCTGGCGCCGGGTTGGCGATAGGGAAACTGCGCGCCTCGGCCTTCAATCGCTCCAGCATGTCGAGCGCCTCGTCCAGTTCGCGTACCTTGCTCTCGAACATTTCCGGGCTGTCGATGGCGACCAGCGGACCGCCGATGCCGGTCTTGGAATCGTCCTTGTCGACCGGCAGGCCGGCGGCCTCGAGAGCCTCGGAGATCGCGTCGGCGGTCTGGTAGGCATCCTCGGCCAGCGTGTTGATGCGGCTGATCTGCTCGGTCTCTATCGAGCGCAGCGACTTGTTGATGGCGACGAACAGCCGGTCGGCCTGGTCGGCAGAGGTCGAGCCGGACGAGATGGCCTGGCGCGTCGACCAGAAGGAGAAGGGCGTCGCGACGTTGCCGGGCGAAACGGTGTCGGCAAGGGCCAGCACGGTGTCGGGAACGAGCGCGGCGCGTTGGTCGGGCTTGCCTGACGGCACCGGTGCGGAGGCGGGCAGCGGCGAATCGCCATGTTCGACGCGGTCGATGAGCGGGCCCAGACGGCCGTGGCGCTGCGTCAGCTGCGTCTGGCGCTCGAGCAGTTCACCGACCTTGGTCTCCATCAGCTGCTGGTCGAGCATCTGGCGGCTGGTGATTCGGTCAACCTGCGCGCGCAAGGTGGAGATGCGGTCCTCGTAAGCCTGCTGAAGGCGGGCCTGGCGGGCGGAAGCGGCGCCGATAAGGTCGTCCCTGAGGACGAGATACGAGGTGGCGAGCAGGTAGCCGATGGCAATGGCGGCGAGGGCGGAGCCGAGAAAGGCAGCCACCCAGGGCCTGATCGTGAAATGTCGAATTTCATCGCCACGCGCAATGATGACCGTGTGCGGCTCTCTGCGCTTTCCGAAGACGGTGGACTGACCTGCGTTTTTCACGGGACTGCTTTTCCATACCGCGTGATGTGCGACAGGACGCATTACACATTGTTAGGGTTAACAAAGCTTTGCCTCTGGTTTTCGGTCCCGATCGACTCCGGAAAGGGCAGTTGCAAACCGTGTAGACCGCACAAGAAAACGCCCGGGCGGCGAGGCCGACCGGGCGCGTTCGTAAGGCAAGCTGTCAACAGGTCAGGTGAGCAGCCAGATCAGGATGATGACCGGGATCGGAATGCCGATAAGCCAAAGAATCAGACTGCGCATGGTTGCTCTCCCGCTGGATGTGAAACTCCACCCCACAATGCAGGCAGGGGGGCGAAGGTTCCGAACGGGATTGAAGGCGGCTACATTTGCCTGACTGCCGCGAGCACCTCGGCAGCATGGCCCGAAACCCGGACATTGCGCCAGATGCGGGCGATCACGCCGGCGCGGTCGATCAGGAAGGTGGTGCGCACCACGCCCATGTAATCGCGGCCGAACATGTTCTTCTTGGACCACACGCCATAGCTGGTGAGTGTCGCGTGCGTCTCGTCGGACACAAGCGGCATGCCGAGATTGTGCTTTGTCTTGAAGCGCTCGTGGCGCCGGACGCTGTCTGGCGACATGCCGATTACTGTCGCGCCGGCGCTGTCGAAATGCGGCAGGTTGCGGGTAAAGTCGATGGCTTCCGCCGTGCAGCCGGTCGTATCGTCCTTGGGATAGAAGAACAGCACCACGATTTTGCCGCGAAAGTCTGAAAGCCGGACGGTCTGGCCGCCATCCCTCGGCAGCTCGAAGTCGGGGGCCGGTCGTCCTGCATCCAGATCAGCCATTTCTAAGCCTTTGTTTAAGGTTACATGGGGGTCGCAGGCATATATCGTAATCAGCGGATTCGTCCACGTTTGAAGCGTCAAATCGGAAGATCGGGTGGACCACGAGCACCTCAAGCACGAGAAGATTAGGTTCAGACGTGACGAGATCACCGATCTCGAGACCCTTCCGTCGGCTGGCAATCTCGACCCCAAACCGCGGAAGCGCTGGGTTCCGGCGCGGCTGAAGAAAGTTGTCGGCTACACGCTGGCGGGCCTTGTCGGCCTGCTGGTCGTGGCCGCCGTCGCGGTCTACGCAATCGGCGTGTCCGGAATCGGCTCGGAGCGGCTGCGCGTCGCTGCCGAACAGGGACTGGAAGAGTTCGCGGGCTACGACATCGACGCGTCCGTCGGTCCGGCACGCATCACCTTCGACGCCTCGCGCTTCCTGGCGCTCGAGGTCCGCGACGTCAGCCTGAAGAACGCGGCCGACGGCAGCGCTATCGCCGATGCCGGCCTCGTGCGCTTCGGCGTGCGCCTGCTGCCGCTCCTGTCGGGCGAACTAAGGCTGTCGAGCGCGCGGCTTTCCGACGCACGGATCGTCGCGCCCGACACGCCGCAAAGCGATACGGCCGACTGGTCCGCGATGCTGCGCGGCGACGACGGCCTTCTGTCGACTGACAGGATCATCGACATCGTGTTTGGCGGCGTCCACAAGGCGTTCGACCGGATCAGCAGCAATGCCATGCGGCGCATCTCGTTGCAGGATGTCGACCTGGTCTTGCCGGGCAAGGGCGAAGCGGGAAGGCTGCGGGTTGCCACCGCCTTGTTGTCGGAGACGTCGCCGGGCAAACTCGCGCTCGACGCGCAGGTCGAAGTTGCGGGCCGAAGCCTGCATTTCGAAGCTTCGGCGACGAGGGACCTTGCCACGCAGCGCATCGCCGCGCTCGAGATGAGGGCGCGCGAAACCGCGGCAGATGGTGCCGTCCTCGACAGCGGCAGCCGCCTCGGCCTGATCGACGTCGTCATGGGCGGCTCCGAGGGGGGCGGGGGCAATCCCGCAGGCCTGCGGCTCGGCGTCGCCCTGAAGGGGTCCGGGATCGACCTCGGCAAGCATGGCGTGCTTGAAGGCGACTTGGAACTGCGCGCCGCCTTCGTGGCGGGCAGCCGACGGATCGGCATCGAAAGGCTGCGCGCCATGGTCGGCCGGACCATCGTGGATTTCCGCGGTGTCATCGATCCCGCCCCGACGACCGACGGCACGGACGGGGCCTATCGCTACGAACTCGCCAGCGCGCGGTCGCTGATCGCGCCGGAGGGCTCCCCGGAGCCGGCAATGACCACTTCTGTCCGGCTGACCGGGCAATTCAGCGAAACCGAGCGCCGGCTTTCGGCCGACCAGATCGTGGTGCAGACCGGGCGCGGCGAGGTGCTGGGAACCGCCTCGGTGCAGATGGTCGAGGACGGCGCGCCCGGTATGTCGGCCGCCTTTTCCGTGCATGACATGTCGGTCTCGCACGTCAAGCAACTGTGGCCCTGGTTCTCGGCCAACAAGGCGCGCGAATGGGTGATGCAGAACCTCTTCGGTGGACGCATCACCGACGCGACCCTGCAGTTCCAGGTTGAGCCGAGGCGCCTCGGCAACGGTGTGCCGCTGACCGGCGACGAGGTCTTCGGGACCTTCGCGGTAGAGGGTACGCGCTTCGACACCGCCGGGCTGATCCCACCGGTGCGCGACGCCACAGGCGTCGTCGGCTTCAAGGGCAACGACGTCGATATCGCGCTGTCCTCGGGCACCGTCTACTTGCCGAGCGGCAGGACGGTGGCCGCGAGCAACGGCACGCTGGCGGTCAAGCAGGCGAACGTCCCGCCGGTCATCGGTTCTCTCGACATCGACGTGGTCGGCGATGCGCCGGCAGTCGCCGAACTGGCCTCATACGACCCGATCAACGCGATGCGCTTTGTCGGGCTGCCGCCGCAGGCTTTTTCGGGAGACGTGTCGGGCCATGTGACCGCCGAAATTCCGCTCCAGCGGGGCATAGACGCCTCGACGCTGGCCTGGAACGTCGCCCTCGACTACGAAAACCTGGCGATCTCGGAGCCGATCGACGGCCAGATGGTGACCGAGGCAGCCGGCACGATCACCGTCGACCGGACCAAGGCGGTGATTGACGCCAAGGCAAAGCTCAACGGCGTGCCTGCCCAGATCGAGGCGACGGAACCGGTCGGCAAGAGCGGTACGCAGCGCCAGCGCCTGATCACCATGGCGCTCACCGACAAGACACGCGAAGTCATGGCCCCCGGCATTTCCGACCTGGTCAAGGGAACCGTGAAGGTCACAGTCGACGCGACCGAGCCCGGCCGCAAGCAGATCAAGGCCGATCTCACCGGCGCGCAACTCGACATTCCCTGGGCGGGATGGACAAAAGGGCCGGGCATCGCGTCCGACGTCAGTTTCCTGCTCGAGGCCGACGGAGACTCCGTGACGCTGTCCGACTTCTTCCTGTCGGGAAGCACGTTCGGAATCAATGGCGACATCGCGCTGTCTGGTGGCGGATTGTCGTCTGCCAAGTTCGCCAAGGTCCGGCTGAACCGCGACGATAGTGTCGCCGTGGCCATCAAGCGCTCCGGCAAGGGCCTCTCGGTCGATATTCGCGGCGCTTCGCTCGATGCGCGATCGGTCGTGCGCCAGTTCACCGCCGATACCAGCACTGCCACGAAGGCCTCGAACACCGGCTCGGTTGCGGTTCATCTCGATGTCGACACGCTGACCGGGTTCCACGGCGAGCGCTTCTCGGGCGTCAAACTCGACTACAGCGGCTCGGGCGACAAGGTGAACAGCCTGGTGGTCACGGCCAAGGCGAGTTCGGGCGCTGGCGTGCAGATACGGAACATAGCCGACGGCGGCTCGCGCTCGATGCAGATGCAATCGGACGATGCCGGCGCGGTCCTGAGGTTCCTGGACATCTACGAGCACATGGAAGGCGGCAAGATCGCGCTTGCGCTCAACGGCGCGTCGGACGGGCAGATGACCGGCCAGGTCGACGCGCGCGACTTCTTCATCGTCAACGAGCCCCGCATGAATTCGATCGTCGCCACCAAGGCGCCGACCGAAAACGGCCGCAGCATGAGCCTGAACGAGGCCGTGAAACGCGACATCGACACCTCGCGGGTCAAGTTCGACCGCGGCTTCACGCAGATCAGCAAGGGCACCGGCGAACTGACACTCGCCAACGGCGTGCTGCGCGGACCGGTGATCGGCGCGACCTTCCAGGGGACGCTCTACGACAAGCAGGGCAACATGGACATGACCGGCACCTTCATGCCGGCCTACGGCATCAACCGCCTGTTCGGCGAGTTGCCGATCGTCGGGCTGCTGCTCGGCAACGGCCGCGACCGCGGCCTGCTCGGCGTCACCTTCAAGCTGGAAGGCGACGCGGATTCTCCGGACGTCAGCATCAACCCGCTGTCGATCGTCGCACCGGGAATCTTCCGGTCGATCTTCGAGTTCCGGTAGCCGCAGAAGTCCGGCTGATTCAGGCCGGCCGGACGAGGATGTGCTTCTTCTTGCCGAGCGAGAGCTTGACCGCGCCCTCGGACGACATGTCGGCCTCGGTGACCATCAACCGCTCGTCGCTCACCGGCTGGTCGTTGAGGCGCACGGCGCCGCCCTTGATGTGGCGGCGAGCCTCGCCATTCGAGGCGGCAAGCCCGGCCGTCACGAACAGCGACAGGATGCCGACGCCCTCCGACAGCGCCCGCCTGTCTACCGAGACGGTCGGCAGCGTGTCGGCGGTCGAACCTTCCTCGAAAGTCTTGCGTGCCGTCTCGGCAGCCTGCTCGGCCGCCTCGCGGCCATGCACGATGGCCGTGGCCTCCGTCGCCAGAACCTTCTTGGCCTCGTTGACCTCGGCGCCGCCGAGTGCCGCCAGCCTGGCGATCTCCTCGAGCGGCAGGCGCGTGAAGATCTTCAGGAAGCGTTCGACATCGGCGTCCTCGGTGTTGCGCCAGTACTGCCAGAAATCATAGGCCGAGAAATTCTCTGCATTGAGCCAGACCGCACCGCTTGCCGACTTGCCCATCTTGGCGCCGGACGCGGTGGTCAGCAGTGGGGTGGTCAGAGCATAGAGCTGCGGCGTGCCCATGCGGTGGCCGAGGTCGATGCCGCTGACGATGTTGCCCCACTGGTCCGAGCCGCCCATCTGCAGCACGCAGCCGTAGCGCTTGTTCAGCTCGACGAAGTCGTAGGCCTGCAGGATCATGTAGTTGAATTCGAGGAAGGAAAGCGACTGCTCGCGGTCGAGCCGGAGCTTGACGCTGTCGAAGGTCAGCATGCGGTTGACCGAAAAGTGGCGGCCGACGTCGCGCAGGAACTCGACGTAGTTCAGCTTCATCAGCCAGTCGGCATTGTTGACCATCACGGCGTCTGTAGCCGCGTCGCCATAGTCCAGGATGCGCGAAAAGATCTTCTTGATGCCCTCGATGTTCCCGGCAATCGTGTCCGGCGTGAGGAGTTGCCGCTGGTCGTCGCGGAAGGACGGATCGCCGATCATCGAGGTTCCGCCGCCCATCAGCGTGATCGGCCTGTGGCCGGTCTCCTGCAGCCAGTAGAGCATGGTCGCCGAGATCAGGTTGCCGATGTGCAGGCTGGTGGCCGTCGCGTCGTAGCCGACATAGGCGGTGATGCGTCCGGCCTTGGCGGCGGCGTCCAGCCCTTCCGGATCGGAAAGCTGATGAATGAAGCCGCGCTCGTCGAGCACGCGCAGGAAGTCGGATTTGTAGGCGGACATGTCTTCGATTCCCGGAGTGGCCCAGGCTTTCGCGCCGAACCGTGGCATGGATGGTCGCGGGCGTTTAGCATCCGTCGCTAGGGAATCACAAGAACGGCAGAGAAAATGACCATTTTGCGCGCGGTCGGCCTGATGAGCGGCACGTCGATGGACGGCATCGACCTCGCGATGCTGCGCACCGACGGGCTGGACTTCATCGAGACCGGCGTCTCGGCCTTCATTCCCTATGAGGCCGCCTTTCGCCGCACGCTCGAGAAGTCGCTCGAAACCGCAAAGGCAATCGTCGAGCGGGGAGACCGGCCGGACGGCCTGGCGGCGCTGGAAAACGAGATCACGCTGAGACACGCGCGCGCCGTCGCGGAATTCCTCGCCGGTCCGGCCGGCGCCTCGGGGGCGCCCGATGTCATCGGCTTTCACGGCCAGACGGTGCTGCACCGGCCGGCAAAGGGCGTCACCGTCCAACTCGGCGACGGCGCGCTGCTGGCGGAGGAGACGGGCGTGCCGGTGGTCTTCGACATGCGCGCCAACGACATGGCCTGCGGCGGGCAGGGCGCCCCGCTGGTGCCGGCCTACCACGCCGCGCTCGCCCGATCGCTGCCGGCTCCCTTCGGCGGCAGCTATCCGGTCGTCTATGTCAATGTCGGCGGCATTTCCAACATCACCTACGTGCCGGCCGAAGGCGATCCGGTCGCCTTCGACACCGGCCCCGGCAACACGCTCATCGACCAGTGGGTGTCGCGCGAAGGGGGGGTGCCGTTCGATGCCGGCGGCGCGATCGCCAGCGAGGGCGGCGTGAATGCGCAGGTCGTGCTGCGCTACCTGGACAATCCGTTCTTCGCCAGGGCCGGACCAAAATCGCTCGACCGCAACGACTTCACGCTGGAACTCGCCGAAGGGATGGAACTGTCCGACGGCGCCCGCACGCTGGCCACCGTTTCGGCCGAGGCGATCCTGAAGTCGGTCGCCCATCTGCCGGAAAGGCCGAAGCTCTGGGTGGTGTGCGGCGGCGGGCGCAAGAACCCGCATATCGTCGGCGACCTGCGCGCGGGGGCGGCAGAGAGCGGGGCCGAGGTGATCGTCGCCGAAGACGCTGGTCTCAATGGCGACGCGACCGAAGCGGAAGCGTGGGCCTACCTCGCGGTGAGGTCCATCAAAGGGCTTCCGCTGACGTTTCCGGGCACGACCGGCTGCCGCCAACCGGCGACAGGCGGTGTTCTCGCCCGACCGACGCTGGGCGTTCGGTAGACCTTCCGTCTACGATGCGCCCGGCGATCCGGCCGTCGTGGCGTTCTACTTCTTGGCGGCCGTCTTTGGCTTGGCGGCGGCTTTGGGTTTCGCAGTTGCCTTGGGCTTGGCGGCTGCCTTGGGCTTTGCGGCTGCCTTCGGTTTCGCAGCCGTCTTTGGTTTGGCGGCGGCCTTGGGCTTGGCTGTCGTCTTTGCCGCCGGCTTTGCAGCTGCCTTGGCGGGCTTGGCCGCTGACTTCGCCTTTGCCGCCGGTTTCTTGGCCGCCGGGGCGATTTCCTCGACCGCCGCGCCGGCGGCGTCCTTCTTGATCGACGCGATCGCCTTGGTCGCCGATGCCTTCTGCTTGTAGCCTTCCGAACTGAATACTATCTCGCCATTGCCGGCGCGGTAACGGAACCGCGTCTCACCCTTCTTGTCCTTGTAGATCTCGAACTTGCTCACGTGCTGGTTCCCCCGTGTGAGGTAGTGATTCGGTCACACAAAAAAGCTTGCACGCAGCAAATCGGCTGTCGAGTGACGGTGGACAGTATCCACCGGCACTTGACATGCAGAATCAGACTTGGGGTTGTCTTGTCGCGTTCGCGCTCAGGAAAAGCGCGTCGGCAGAACTATCTAAGGCGCTTCGGCCGCGGGTCGGACAGTTCGCCGGCAAGCCGTCGGTCGAGATAGTCGGAGCACTCCTCGATCAGCAACTCGGCGTCGTTCGAGAAGAAGTGGTTGGCGCCGGGCAGCGTCTTCTGGGTGATGGTGATGCCCTTCTGCGTGTGCAGCTTGTCCACCAGGCCCTGGACGTCCTTCGGCGGCGCGACCTTGTCGGCATCGCCATGGATGATAAGGCCCGACGAGGGGCAGGGCGCGAGGAAGGAAAAGTCGTAGGTGTTGGGCTGCGGGGCAATCGACATGAAGCCTTCGATCTCCGGCCGGCGCATCAGGAGCTGCATGCCGATCCAGGCGCCGAAGGAATAGCCGGCGACCCAGCAGGTCTTGGAATCGGGGTGCAGCGACTGGATCCAGTCGAGTGCTGCCGCGGCGTCCGACAGCTCGCCGGTGCCGTGGTCGAACTCGCCCTGGCTGCGGCCGATGCCGCGGAAGTTGAAGCGCAGCGTGGTGAAGTCGCGCTTCTGGAACATGTAAAAGAGATCGTAGACGATCTTGTTGTTCATCGTGCCGCCGAACTGCGGGTGCGGATGCAGGATGATGGCGATCGGGGCGCTCTTCTCCTTCGACGGCTGGTAGCGACCCTCCAGGCGACCCGCAGGACCAGCAAAAATAACCTCAGGCATAAGTAACTCCAATCGCCGCGCAACAGCATCAAGCCGGCAGGATCAACTCTGGGCCAGCCTTGACGCGGAACCCGCGCCTTCTTAAAAGCTAGTTTAGAATTGTTCAAAACTGGGCGGCGTTTCCACCCGGCCGGCAAAGCGGCTAAATAGGACGCCTGACCCTGCAAATTCAAGGAAATAAAGCGCCTTGAAGCCAGAATGCCAGACAACGGGACATCTGCAGCCGAAATGACCGGCCTTCGCGCCTATCTCGACTACAATGCGAGCGCGCCGCTGCTTCCCGAGGCGCGGGCGGCGATGCTTGCCGCGCTGGATGCCTCGGCCAACCCCTCCTCGGTGCACGCCGAGGGCAGGCTTGCGCGGCGCGTCGTCGAGGAGGCAAGGGCGGCCGTGGCCGCGCTGGTCAACGGCAAGGCAGACCATGTCGTCTTCACGTCGGGCGCCACCGAGGCCGCCGCGACGCTGCTTTCTCCCGACTGGAAGATGGGGCGGGGCCCAGTCCGCATGTCGCGGCTCTACGTTTCGGCCGCCGATCATCCCTGCCTGCTCAATGGCGGCCGCTTTGGCGCCGACCAGGTCGTTCGCGTCGGCGTCGACGGCAATGGTCTGTGCGACCTTGATGCGCTGCAGTCCGCTCTGGCGCAGCATGACCGCGCCGAAGGCCTGCCGCTGGTGGTGACCCATCTCGCCAACAACGAGACCGGCGTCATCCAGCCGGTCGCGGCCATTGCCGCGCTGGTGAAGGCCGCCGGCGGCGTCCTCGTGGTCGACGCCGTGCAGGCTGCGGGCCGACTTCCGCTCGATATTGCAGAAGGCAGCGCCGATTATCTCATCCTGTCGTCGCACAAGATCGGCGGTCCGCTCGGCGCCGGCGCCATCGTCGCGGCTTCCGACCTGATGATGCCCGTTCCCCTGGTCTCGGGCGGCGGGCAGGAACGCGGTCATCGCGGCGGCACCGAAAACCTGCCGGCGATCGCCGGCTTTGGCGCCGCGGCACGGATGGCCCGCGAAAGGCTGGCGGGAACCGGCGCCGTCCGGTCGATGCGTGACCGCATCGAAGCCGCCGTGCTCGAACTGGCGCCCGACGCGGAAATCTTCGGGCGCGGCGCGCCGCGCCTTGCCAATACGACGTTTTTTGCTATTCCCGGCCTCAAGGCGGAAACGGCGCAGATCGGATTCGATCTGGCCGGCGTAGCGGTTTCCGCCGGATCAGCCTGTTCCTCGGGGCGTACAGGTCCCAGCCATGTGCTGAAGGCCATGGGTTTCGACGACAATGAAGGCGCGCTGCGCGTCTCTGTCGGCGAGCGAACCACCGTTGCGGAGATCGACATGTTCCGGTCGGCGCTGGCGGCAATGCTGCAAAGACTGCACGGCAGGGCGACGCAAGCCGCCTGATTGCAGATGAATTGGCCGAGAGGCCGAAGAGAAGTGCGTTTTCAGGACTGCATCATGCAGTCTTGCCGGGTGAATTTCCGGACAGGGCGCACTATATGAACTGTGCCGCTGCGGCGGCGCCATAGTTTGAAAACTGCAGGGCCTTGAACCTTGCAAGGATGGAGAACGCGATATGCCTGCAGTGCAGGACACGATCGATCGGGTCCGCAAGATCGACGTCGACCAGTATAAGTACGGGTTCGAGACGTTCATCGAGATGGACAAGGCCCCCAAGGGCCTGAACGAAGACATCATCCGGTTTATTTCCGCCAAGAAGGATGAGCCCGAGTGGATGCTTGAGTGGCGTCTTGAGGCGTTCCGCCGCTGGCTGACGCTCGACGAGCCGACCTGGGCGCGTGTCGACTACCCGAAGATCGACTTCCAGGACATTCACTACTATGCCGCGCCGACCTCGACGCCGGGCCCGACCTCGCTCGACGAGGTCGATCCGGAACTCCTGAAGGTCTACGAAAAACTCGGCATTCCGCTGCGCGAGCAGGAAATCCTGGCCGGCGTGCAGAAGCCCGCCAATGACGATGCCGATCCCGACGAGGTAAACGACAATGCCGCGCCGCGCCGCGTCGCCGTGGATGCAGTGTTCGATTCCGTTTCGGTGGTGACCACCTTCAAGAAGGAGCTGGCGGAAGCCGGCGTCATCTTCTGCTCGATCTCCGAAGCCATCCGCGAGCATCCCGAGCTGGTGAAGAAGTATCTCGGCACCGTCGTGCCGACGACCGACAATTATTATGCGACGCTGAATTCGGCGGTCTTCACCGACGGTTCCTTCGTGTTCGTGCCGAAGGGCGTCCGCTGCCCGATGGAGCTGTCGACCTATTTCCGCATCAACGAGAAGAACACCGGCCAGTTCGAGCGCACGCTGATCATCTGCGAGGAAGGGGCCTATGTCTCCTACCTCGAAGGCTGCACGGCGCCGCAGCGCGACGAAAACCAGCTGCATGCGGCCGTCGTCGAACTGGTCGCGCTCGACGACGCGGAGATCAAGTATTCGACGGTGCAGAACTGGTACCCCGGCGACGCCGACGGCAAGGGCGGCATCTACAATTTCGTCACCAAGCGGGGCGACTGCCGCGGCGACCGCTCCAAGATTTCCTGGACCCAGGTCGAGACCGGCTCGGCGATCACCTGGAAATACCCGTCCTGCATCCTGCGCGGCGACGATTCACGCGGCGAGTTCTATTCGATCGCCGTGTCGAACGGCCACCAGCAGATCGACAGCGGCACCAAGATGATCCATCTCGGCAAGAACACGTCGAGCCGCATCATCTCCAAGGGCATCGCAGCCGGCTTCTCGCAGAACACCTATCGCGGCCAGGTCTCGGCCAACCGCAAGGCGACCAACGCACGCAATTTCACGCAGTGCGACAGCCTGCTGATCGGCGAGGAATGCGGCGCGCACACCGTGCCCTACATCGAGGCCAAGAACTCGACCGCGCAGTTCGAGCACGAGGCGACGACGTCGAAGATCTCGGACGACCAGAAATTCTACGTCATGCAGCGCGGCATTCCCGAAGAGGAAGCGATCGCGCTGATCGTCAACGGCTTCGTCAAGGACGTCATCCAGCAGCTGCCGATGGAATTCGCCGTCGAGGCGCAGAAGCTGATCGGCATTTCGCTCGAGGGCTCGGTCGGCTGACCGGCGACAAGATATTCAGGAAGAACAAATGCTTGAAATACGCAACCTCCACGCCCGCATCGCTTCGACAGGCACTGAAATCATCCGCGGGCTGAACCTCACCGTGAAGAACGGCGAAGTCGCCGCGATCATGGGGCCGAACGGCTCGGGCAAGTCGACGCTGTCCTATGTGCTCGCCGGTCGTGACGACTACGAGGTTACCGAAGGCGACATCCTTTACAACGGCGAGTCGATCCTCGAGATGGACCCGGCCGAGCGGGCAGCCGCCGGCATCTTCCTCGCGTTCCAGTATCCGATGGAGATACCGGGCGTCGCGACAATGGAGTTCCTCAAGGTCGCGATGAACGCCCAGCGCAAGGCGCGCGGCGAGGAGCCCCTGAAGATCCCGGATTTCATCCGCCGCGTGAAGGAAGCCGCAGGCGGCCTCGAGATGGACATGGCGATGCTGAAGCGGCCGCTGAATGTCGGATTTTCGGGCGGCGAGAAGAAGCGCGCCGAAATCCTGCAGATGAAACTGCTGGAGCCAAAACTCTGCGTGCTCGACGAGACCGATTCCGGGCTCGATATCGACGCGCTGAAGATCGTCTCGGACGGCGTCAACGCCCTGCGTTCGCCAGACCGCGCGATCATCGTCATCACGCATTACCAGCGCCTGCTCGATCACATCGTGCCGGACAGCGTGCACGTTCTCTACAAGGGCCAGGTCATCAAGTCCGGCGACAAGGACCTTGCGCAGGAGCTCGAGGCAAATGGCTACGCCGGGATCATCGGCGAGGCGGCATAGGTGATCGTCATGAACATGCATGCAGCACCACAGCGAACGCCGGCCGAAACGGCCCTGATCGATGCTTTCGGCGAGCGGCTTTCGCTGTTGCCGGGCGACGGCGACGTGATGATCAAGCGCGACAATGCGATCGAGCAGATCAAGGCCGGTCTGCCGACACGGCGCATCGAAGCCTGGCACTACACCGACCTTCGCCGGCTGCTGACGACGGTCCAGACGTATGACGGGACGGCAATTGCCGAACCGATAACGCCGCTGGTAGCCGACGCGACCGCGATCTCGCTGCTCAACGGCGCTTCGTCGGCCAAGCTGCCCAAGGTCGACGGCCTCGACATACGCCGCCTCAAGGACATGCTGGAGGACGGCTCGTTCTCGGCAGCACTGGGCGCGCGCGAGAGCGACGACGCCGTCGGTGCGCTGAACACGGCCTTCGTCGCCGACGGCTACATGCTCGACATTGCCGATGGCGCGGCGCTCGCCGCCCCGGTCGAGGTGCAGAACCTGCATGCGGGCGGCCAGGCGCATGTCCGCCTGCCGGTGCGCGTCGGCAAGGGCGCGAAGGCGACGATCATCGAACGCCAGAGCGGAAGTGCCCCGGCGCTGGTCAGCTCCATCAGCCATCTCACCCTCGGCGACGACGCGGAACTGACCTGGCTGATCGTGCAGGACCAGCCGGAGGGCAGCAGCCATTTCGGCCAGTTCAATGCCGAACTCGGCAAGAATTCGAAGCTGACGCTGTTCGTGATGAACGCCGGCGGCAAGCTGGTACGCCAGGAAATCAACGTGAAGGCAGCGGGCGAGGGCGCTTCGTTTACGCTGCGTGGCGTCAACCTGCTCGCCGGTGACACGCATACCGACGTCACCATGGTGCTCGACCACGCCGTGCCCGAGACGACCTCGACGGAGATTATCCGCAACGTCGTCGCCGGCCGCGCGCGCGGCGTCTTCCAGGGCCGCATCAACGTCGCCAAATATGCCCAGAAGACCGACGCCAAGATGGCCTGCAACACGCTGCTGCTGTCGGACGAAGGCGAGTTCTCGACCAAGCCGGAACTCGAAATCTTCGCCGACGACGTGCAGTGCGGCCATGGCGCCACCGTCACCGAGATCGACCACAACCATCTGTTCTACCTGATGGCGCGCGGCATCGACGAGAAGGCGGCACGCGGACTGCTGGTCAAGGCGTTTGTCGCCGAGGTCATCGAGGACCTCGAGGACGAAGCGCTTGTCGAAGCCCTCGAGGCGATGCTCGACGGCTGGTTCGCGGCACACGGGTAGCAGGCTAGAGATGGACCAGAAAGTGACGGACGCACCCTACGACGTCGAGGCTATCCGCCGGGATTTCCCGATCCTGTCGCGCGAGGTCTACGGCAAGCCGCTGGTCTATCTTGACAATGGCGCCTCGGCGCAGAAGCCGCAGGTGGTCATCGACGCGGTGACGAACGCCTATTCGTACGAATATGCCAACGTCCACCGCGGGCTGCACTTCCTGTCGAACGCCGCGACCGACGCCTACGAGAAGGCGCGCGAGAGCGTTCGCCGCTTTCTCAACGCGCCGAGCGTCGATCAGATCGTCTTCACCTCCAACACGACAGCGGCGATCAACACGGTCGCCTATGGCTTCGGCATGCCCAACATCGGCGAGGGCGACGAGATCGTGCTGTCGATCATGGAGCACCACTCCAACATCGTGCCGTGGCATTTCATCCGCGAACGGCAGGGTGCCAAGCTGATCTGGGCGCCGGTCGACGATCAGGGCGCCTTCCACATCGAAGAGTTCGAGAAGCGCCTGACCGACCGCACCAAGCTGGTCGCGATCACCCAGATGTCGAATGCGCTGGGCACTGTCACGCCGATCAAGGAAATCTGCCGCATCGCGCATGAGCGCGGCATTCCGGTGCTGGTCGACGGCAGCCAGTCTGCCGTCCACATGCCGATCGACGTGCAGGATCTCGACTGCGACTTCTTCGTCTTTACCGGCCACAAGGTCTACGGCCCGTCCGGCATCGGCGTGCTCTACGGCAAAAAGGCGATGCTGGAGAGCATGCGGCCCTTCATGGGCGGCGGCGAGATGATCGAGGAAGTGACGGAAGACGTGGTCACCTACAACGATCCGCCGCACCGCTTCGAGGCAGGCACGCCGCCGATCGTCCAGGCGATCGGCCTTGGAGCGGCCCTTGAGTATATGGAAGGCGTCGGTCGTGCGCGGATCGCCGCTCACGAGGCGGACCTCAAGGCCTATGCGCATGAGCGGCTGCGCTCCATCAATTCCCTGCGCATCTTCGGGGACGCGCCGGACAAGGGCGCCATCGTCTCGTTCGAACTGCAGGGCATCCATGCCCACGACGTGTCGATGGTCATCGACCGGCAAGGTGTGGCCGTCCGCGCGGGCACCCATTGTGCCCAGCCGCTGTTGAAACGCTTCGGCGTTACCTCCACATGCAGGGCATCGTTCGGCATGTATAATACCAGGGCCGAGGTCGACGCGTTGGTCGAGGCGCTGGAAAAGGCACGAAAGTTCTTCGGGTGAGCATCATGGAAGACGCAAAGCTGACGACCGACACGACAGCCGCCGAAAGTCCGGCCGAGGCGCCTGCGACCACGGCGGAAGCGAAGGCCGCGCCTGTTTCGGCCATTCCCGCCGACGACCTGGCGCGCCTGACCGACGACATCGTTTCGGCGCTGAAGACGGTCTACGATCCGGAAATCCCGGCCGACATCTACGAGCTCGGCCTGATCTACAAGATCGACATCGAGGACGACCGCTCGGTGAAGATCGACATGACGCTGACCGCACCCGGATGCCCGGTCGCCGGCGAGATGCCCGGCTGGGTGCAGAATGCCGTCAGCACCGTCGAAGGCGTCTCGGATGTCGAGGTCAACATGACCTTCGACCCGCCCTGGACGCCCGACCGCATGTCGGAAGAGGCGCAGGTCGCGGTGGGGTGGTACTGAGCCTCGGCCTTGCACATGCGCCGAATCTTCACCATCTTGGCTGTATGACAATCCGGCGGGCCTTTAACCCGCAGGGATCGGAGTGAGACAATGGGACGCTTTGCCGTCATCACGATGACCGACGCTGCCGCCGAGCGCGTCAATGAAATCATGGCCACGCGCGAGAGCGCGAAGGGCGTGCGCCTCGGCATCAAGAAGGGCGGCTGCGCCGGCATGGAATACACGGTCGACCTGGTAACCGAGCCGAAGCCGGGAGACGACCATATCGAGCATGCCGGCGCGCATGTCTATGTTGCACCGGAGGCAGCGCTTTTCCTGCTCGGCACCGAAATGGACTTCGAAAAGACCACGCTGCGCACCGGCTTCACCTTCCGCAACCCGAACCAGAGCTCGGCCTGCGGCTGCGGCGAATCCGTCGAACTGAAGCCCGCCGACCTGAAGGCGCTGGCCGAAGCCCGCGCTTCCGGCGCCGCCTGAGGCTCTATTCGACCCACATTCCCGTGCGCTTGTGCCAGTCGGCGATGGATTCTTCCGGATAGAGGTCGAAAGCCCTGTCGCCATCGCGGATGTCCGGCTCGACCCATGACGGCTTGTACTTCAGCATGATGTGCACCCGCTCCTTGGGCTTCGGCAACTCGCTGTCGATGGCCGAGGCGAAGGGATGCACGAGTTCCGGCCATGTCGGGTCGTAGAGCCAGAGTGCGGAGCCGCACTTCGTGCAGAAATTGCGCTCGCCGGTCGAGACTTTGCCTTTCGGGCGTTCCTCGTCGACGATTTCGGCACGATAGACGCCGAGATTTTCCTTGCCTTGCACCTTAAGCGTATCCGAGATGCCGCCGAGGTTGATGGCGTAGCCGCCACCGCCCTGTTGCTTGCGGCAGATCGAGCAGTAGCAGAGCATGAACGGTGCCGGCGTGTGGCTCTCGACCTCGAATTCGACCGCGCCGCAGCGGCACGAACCTTTCAGCAATAGCGGCATGTCAGCGCTCCCTGTGTGTCAGGAGGATAGGGCGCGGGCCTTGGCCGGGCAATGACAGGCCCGGTGTCTGCTGCCATAGTCGGCGCATGGGTCACGATGCCATTTCAGATCTTTTTGCCGGGCTGGGGCCAATCAGCATCCGCCGCATGTTCGGCGGCAAGGGCATCTATTTCGAGGGGACGATCTTCGCCCTCGAGCTGCGCGGCGAACTGATGCTGAAGGGCGATGCGGTCGTTGCGGCCGACTATGAGAGCGCCGGCTGCAAGCAGTGGACCTATGTCCATTCGCGCCACGGCAAGACGGTCGCCATGCCCTACTGGACGGTGCCCGACGGCGCGCTCGACGATCCCGACGAGATGACTGTCTGGGCGCGAAAGGCCTATGAGGCGGGGCTTCGGGCCGGAAAGTAGCGGCTAGAGCGCCCGGGCGATGCGCGCCGCCAGCCGCGCATTGTTTTCGACCAGCGCGATGTTGGTCCTCAGGCTGGCGCCGTCGGTCAGGTCGAACAGCTTTGCCAGCAGAAACGGCGTCACCGCCTTGCCTGATATCCGCTGCGCTACCGCCGCCTTCTGCGCGGCCTCGATGAAGCCGGCCATCCGCTCCGCCGGGATTTCCTCGTCGGCCGGCACCGGATTGGCGACCAGCATGCCGCCGGCAAGCCCAAGTGCTGCGCGCGTGGCGAAGAATTTTGCCACCGCCTTCGGATCGTCGAGCCTGAGCGGCGCGGCATAGGGGGACTGCCGCGACCAGAAGGCCGGCATCACGTCCGAGCCATAGGCGACGACCGGAACGCCTCTTGTTTCAAGCACTTCCAGCGTTTTCTCGATATCCAGAATCGCCTTGGCGCCAGCCGAGACGACGATGACCGGCGTGCGCGCCAGTTCGTCGAGGTCGGCCGAGATGTCGAAACTCGCTTCCGCGCCCTTGTGCACGCCGCCGATGCCGCCCGTCGCGAAAACCTTGATGCCCGCCATGTGCGCGGCGATCATCGTGGCTGCGACCGTGGTGCCGCCCGTACGCTTTTCGGCCACGGCATAGGCAAGGTCGGCACGCGACAGCTTCATCGCGCCGTCGGTGACCGCAAGCGATTCCCGCTCCCCGTCCGACAGGCCGATGCGGATGCGCCCGTCCATGACGGCGATCGTCGCCGGGACTGCGCCTTCCTCGGCGATGATGCGCTCGACCTCGGCCGCCATGGCGCTGTTGTGCGGATAGGGCATGCCATGCGTGATGATGGTGCTTTCCAGCGCAACGACCGGCTTGCCGGCGGCAAGCGCCTTGGCGACGGCGGGCAGGACATCGACGAAGGGGCGGGCGGAAGCTGGCGTCATTTCTCTCTCCGGAATGCCGCTGTCATCGCATTTCGACCGGCTGCGGCACAAGGGCCAGCGCCTCGGCGAAAGCGTCCGCCGGGAGTTTCGGGACCGAGGCCGGGGTCTCGATCGCCAGCATGGCGGCGGCCATGCCCTCGCGCAGGGCCTCGGCGAGTTCCAGGCCCCGCAGCATGGCGGCAATCGTCGCGCCGGCAAGCGCATCGCCGGCGCCGGTCACGTCGGCGATTGTTCGCGGGGCAGGCGGCTCGATGGCGACGATGCCCTTCGGGTCGAAGCCCAGCACCGGGCCCGGCCCCTGCGTGACGACGCCCGCCGCAAGGCCGGCATCGCGCAGCCGCCCGACCATCGCATCCGCGCCGCCCGTCTGAGCTCCGGCAAGGGCGGCCGCCTCGCGCGGGTTCATGAAGAGACAGGTCAGCAACGGCAGCACCCCTGTGAGCCGCACCGCCTTGGCCGGCGAGATGGCAATGGCAAAGACCGGCTTGCCGGCAGCGAGCGGCACCAGCTTCTCCAGGGCCGTGGCGGGGAGGTTGGCGTCACACAGCAGCGCGTCGGCTGCATCGACCGCCTCGCGCACCTTCGAGCGGCGCATCTGCTTCGGAAAGGCGAGATCATAGAGCGCCATGTCGGCGAGCGCGGCGACGACGTCGCCATGTTTGTCCAGCAGCGCGGTATAGCTCGGCGTTGCCCTGTCTAGGAACACCGCAGACAGGTCGGATATGCCCGCCTCGGCGATGGCGCGCGCCACCGCGTCGCCTGCGGTGTCACCGCCGCGCATCGACAGGATGGCGCCCGCCGCGCCGCGCTGGACGGCGTTGCGCAGCGCGTTGAAGGCGCCGCCGCCGACCTCTTCGCGCATGATGCCGGGATTGGAGGCGCCGGGCACGAAGGCGCCGCTCACCTGGCCGCGGCGGTCGATATGGGCGCCGCCGACCGCGAGGATCTCAGGCTGGGTCATTGTGCTTCCGGCGGCTCGGGGGCTGATGCTTCGCGCGGACAATAGGTCCGGCGCACCGGGGCGGCAACTGCCTGGGCCGAATCATCGCCCGGATATGCAGCGCGGGCCGGCTCGCCGGGGCGGCGTCTTCAGGCCCGGCGGCGCGCATCATGGCCTCATTGGCTGGAATAAAAATAGAACAAAATCGATATAATCTGGTTTTTCAAGGGCTTGCATCCCCTTGCAAAATTGGAACAAAACAGGTACACAATTACGAGGACAGCGGACGTTCCAGCCTTCATTGGCGACCAAGGGGTGATATCATGGCTCAGAATTCATTGCGGCTCGTAGAGGATAAATCGGTGGACAAGACTAAGGCCCTGGATGCTGCGCTTTCGCAGATCGAACGCGCATTCGGCAAGGGATCGATCATGCGCCTCGGCGCCAACGAGAAGATCGTCGAGATCGAGACGGTGCCGACCGGCTCTCTCGGCCTCGATATCGCGCTCGGCGTCGGTGGGCTGCCACGCGGCCGCATCGTCGAGATCTACGGACCGGAAAGCTCGGGCAAGACGACGCTGGCGCTGCACACGGTGGCCGAAGCCCAGAAGAAGGGCGGCATCTGCGCCTTCGTCGACGCCGAGCATGCGCTTGACCCGGTCTATGCGCGCAAGCTGGGCGTCGATCTGGAAAACCTCCTGATCTCGCAGCCGGATACCGGCGAGCAGGCGCTGGAAATCTGCGACACGCTGGTGCGCTCGGGCGCCGTCGACGTGCTGGTGGTCGATTCGGTCGCCGCACTCACGCCGCGCGCCGAGATCGAGGGCGAGATGGGCGATTCGCTGCCCGGCCTGCAGGCCCGCCTGATGAGCCAGGCGCTGCGCAAGCTGACCGCCTCCATCTCGCGCTCCAACACCATGGTCATCTTCATCAACCAGATCCGCATGAAGATCGGCGTCATGTTCGGCTCGCCCGAAACCACGACCGGCGGCAACGCGCTGAAGTTCTACGCCTCGGTGCGGCTCGACATCCGCCGCATCGGCTCGGTCAAGGACCGCGACGAGGTGGTCGGCAACCAGACCCGCGTCAAGGTGGTCAAGAACAAGCTTGCACCGCCCTTCAAGCAGGTCGAGTTCGACATCATGTATGGCGAGGGCGTGTCGAAGACCGGCGAACTGGTCGACCTCGGCGTCAAGGCCGGCGTGGTCGAGAAGTCGGGCGCCTGGTTCTCCTACAATTCGCAGCGCCTCGGCCAGGGTCGCGAGAACGCCAAGCTGTTTCTGCGCGATAATCCCGACACCGCCAACGAGATCGAACTAGCGTTGCGGCAGAATGCCGGGCTGATTGCCGAGAAGTTCCTCGAGGAAGGCTCGCGCGACGATTTCGAGGACGACGCCGACAGCGATGGCGAAGCCGGCGCAATGTAGCCGACAGCGCAGATTTTTACCGCGTTTGGAGACCGCCGGCCGCTTGGCCGGCGGTCTTGCTTTTGGCGCTGCCGGCCGGCCCGCGCCATGTGCCGCGGCCCGTCCGGTCCTTCCGGCACTCGACGCATGTCGAGTTTCTGGACAGGGTAGGGCGCGACAGCTAAAAGGCGCTGTCCAATTTCCCGCCGTTTACAGGCGGTTTTTCACCAGAAGGCTTCCGTATGAGTGGCGTAAACGAGATCCGGTCGGCATTCCTCGACTATTTCAGGAAGAATGGTCACGAGGCCGTGGCCTCGAGCCCGCTCGTGCCGCGCAACGACCCGACGCTGATGTTCACCAATGCGGGCATGGTGCAGTTCAAGAATGTCTTCACCGGACTCGAGCAGCGGCCCTATTCGCGCGCGGTCACCTCGCAGAAATGCGTGCGTGCCGGGGGCAAGCACAACGACCTCGACAATGTCGGCTACACGGCCCGGCACCACACATTCTTCGAGATGCTCGGCAACTTCTCCTTCGGCGACTATTTCAAGGAGAACGCCATCGAGCTGGCCTGGAACCTCCTGGTCAAGGAGTTCGGGCTGGCAGCCGACAAGCTGCTGGTCACCGTCTACCACACCGACGACGATGCCGCGGCGCTGTGGAAGAAGATCGCGGGCCTGCCCGACGAGAAGATCATCCGCATTGCCACCAGCGACAATTTCTGGGCGATGGGGGACACCGGTCCCTGCGGCCCGTGCTCGGAGATATTTTACGACCACGGCGACGAGATTCCCGGCGGCCCTCCCGGCAGCCCGGACGAGGACGGCGACCGCTTCATCGAGATCTGGAACCTCGTCTTCATGCAGTACGAGCAGGTGACGAAGGAGGAGCGCGTCGACCTTCCGCGTCCGTCCATCGACACCGGCATGGGGCTCGAGCGCATCGCCGCCGTTCTGCAGGGCGAACACGACAATTACGACATCGACCTCTTCAAGGCGCTGATCCGTGCCTCCGAGGATGCCACGGGGGTGCGCGCCGAGGGCAAGAACCGCGCAAGCCACCGCGTCATTGCCGACCATCTGCGCGCCTCGAGCTTCCTGATCGCCGATGGCGTGCTGCCGTCGAACGAGGGTCGCGGTTACGTGCTGCGCCGCATCATGCGCCGCGCCATGCGCCATGCCCAATTGCTCGGCGCCGCCGATCCGCTGATGTGGCGCCTGGTGCCTGCGCTGGTGCGCGAGATGGGCCAGGCCTATCCGGAACTGGTGCGCGGCGAGAGCCTGATCACCGAGACGCTGCAGCTCGAGGAGAAGCGATTCCGCAAGACGCTGGCGCGCGGGCTCGGCCTGCTGGAAGAAGCCACGGATGGGTTGGCCAGCGGCGACCGGCTCGATGGGGCGACCGCCTTCAAGCTCTATGACACGTTCGGCTTTCCGCTCGACCTGACTCAGGATGCACTGCGCCAGCGTGGCGTCTCGGTCGATCTCGACGGATTCAACGAGGCGATGGAGCGCCAGAAGGCCGAGGCACGTGCAGCCTGGGCGGGTTCCGGCGACGCGGCGACCGAAACCGTCTGGTTCTCCGTCAAGGAAAAGGCCGGCGCGACGGAATTCCTCGGCTACGGCACCGAGCAGGCCGAAGGCATCGTGCAGGCGCTGGTCAAGGACGGCGCCGTCGTCGACAGCGCGGGCGAGGGCGACGCGGTCGCGGTCATCGTCAACCAGACGCCCTTCTATGGCGAGTCCGGTGGCCAGATGGGCGACACCGGGACCATGTCGGGCGAAGGTTTCGTGATCGAGATCACCGATACGCAGAAGAAGGCGGATGGCCTCTTCGTCCATTCAGGAAAAATCCTGAAGGGCGCGGTCAAGACCGGCGTGCCGGTCGAACTGAAAGTCGATCATCGTCGCCGCACCCGGCTGCGCTCCAACCATTCGGCGACGCACCTGGTTCACGAGGCGTTGCGCGAGGTGCTCGGTCCGCATGTCGCGCAGAAGGGCTCGCTGGTCGCGCCCGAGCGGCTGCGTTTCGACTTTTCGCACCCGAAACCGATCTCGGACGCCGAACTCGAGCGGGTGGAGGCCATGGCCAATGCCATCGTCGTGCAGAACAGCCCCGTCTCGACCCGGCTGATGACGGTCGACGACGCCATCGCCGAGGGCGCCATGGCGCTGTTCGGCGAGAAATACGGCGACGAGGTACGCGTCGTGTCGATGGGCACGGGGCTCGAGGGCGACAAGGCAGGCAAGCCCTATTCGGTGGAGCTCTGCGGCGGCACGCATGTTTCGGCGACCGGTGACATCGGGCTGGTCCGGCTGGTGCACGAAGGCGCGGTGGCCGCAGGCGTGCGCCGCATCGAGGCGCTGACAGGCGAGGCGGCGCGCCAGTATCTCGACGAACAGGACCGCCGCCTGAAGAGCGCGGCGGCCGTGCTCAAGGTTGCGCCCGCCGATGTGCCGGGCCGCGTCGAGGCGCTGCTCGAAGAGCGCAAGAAGCTCGAACGCGAACTTTCCGAGACGCGCAAGAAGCTGGCGCTCGGCGGTACCGGCGACAGCGGCGGGTCCGCAAGCGAGACAGTCGCCGGCGTCGGCTTCCTCGGCAAGTCAGTGTCGGGTGTCGCGCCGAAGGACCTGAAGTCGCTGGCCGACGCCGGCAAGACCTCGCTCGGTTCGGGCGTGGTGGTCTTCGTCGGCGCCAGCGAGGACGGCAAGGCAAGCGTCGTGGTTGCGGTCACCGACGACCTGACCGGCCGCTTCAGCGCCGTCGAGCTGGTGCGCGTGGCGTCAGCCGCGCTCGGCGGGCAGGGTGGCGGCGGCAGGCCCGACATGGCCCAGGCCGGCGGCCCCGACGCGTCCAAGGCCGACGAGGCGATTGCCGCGGTGCGGTCGGCGATCAGCGAGAGCTGAACCGAGGCAAACCATGACAAGCGCCCCGCCGGAACGAGCAAAGCGGCGGCGTCGCGCCAGGCCGAAGTGGCTGCTGAAGCGGCTGGGTTCACGCCGGATGCGCCGGCAGGTCTACGACCTGCTCGACCAGGGCAGCGACCATCCAGTCGGGATGGTGCTCCAGCGCGTCATCATTGCGCTCATCGTCGTCAGCGTGGCCGGCTCCGTTCTGGTAACCGTGCCGGCGCTCGACGCACGATTCGACGGCCTCTTTGCCACCATCGAGTTCGCCGCGGTGGTGGCTTTCAGCGTCGAATATCTGGCGCGGCTGTGGGTGGCGGTAGAGCATCCGCCTTACCGCGAGATGGCGCCCTGGCGGGCGAGGCTCGCTTACGTCTTCTCGGCCGGGGCGCTCATCGATCTCGTGGCCATTGCGCCCTTCTACCTCGAACTCGCCGGGGTGATCGACCTGCCGGCGCTGCTGGTGCTGAGGCTCCTGCGCTTCCTCAAGCTCGCCCGCTATTCGCCGGGCATGCGGTCGCTGGCCGACGCCGTGCAGAGCGAGCGGACGGCACTGCTGTCCTGCCTGATGTTCCTGATAGGGCTGGCGCTGATCAGCGCCTCATTCATGCAATGGGCAGAGCATGAGGCGCAGCCCGACAAGTTCGGCACGGTGCCGGATGCGCTCTACTGGGCGATGATCACGCTTTCCACCGTCGGCTATGGCGACGTGGTGCCGATCACCACGATGGGCAAGATGGTTGCTTCGCTGACGGCTGTATTCGGCATTGCCATGCTGGCACTGCCGGTCGGCATCCTGGCGACCTCCTTCGCGCAGGTTATCCAGCGCCGCGATTTCGTCGTCACCTGGAGCATGGTGGCGCGCGTTCCGCTGTTCAACGAGCTTCCGGCCGCCGACATTGCCGATATCATGCGCTACCTCAATTCGCTTTCGGCCGAAGCGGGTGAAGTCATCGTGCGCAAGGGCGACGCCGCACACAGCATGTACTTCATCGCCACCGGAGAAGTAGCGGTCGAGGTACCCGGACAGCCAGTGCGGCTCGGCGAGGGGCATTTCTTCGGCGAAATCGCGCTGCTGAAGCGATCGAAGCGCTCGGCTACGGTGCGCGCCGTATCGAAGACCAAGTTGCTGGTTCTCGACGCCGCTGACATGCAGGGCCTGATCGAGCGCAAGCCACATATCGGCGAGGTGATAGAACGGGTCGCGTTGCAGCGGCTAAGTTCGGAGGGGATCGGCAAGAACGGCGATCTGGCGTCGAAAGAACTTCGCCTCGATGAGGACCGCGACGACGGGGCCTAGCCGCACCGGCAGGAGGCGATGACAGGGCAATGACAGCGTTTCAGTCCTATGTGATCTGCACGTCGCCGCGCAGCGACAGCACGCTGCTGTGCACACTGCTTGCGGCAACGGGCGTTGCCGGCAGGCCTGCCTCCTACTTCTACGGCAGCTCCGTCGCCGACTGGCTGGAAGAGCTCGGCATCGTACCCGACGCTGGCAGCTCGGAGCGCGAGGTCCTTGACGCAGCATTCAGCGAGGCGATGCGCCAGGGGCGCTATGGCACGGGTCTGTTCGGGCTTCGCCAGCAGCAGCCCGGCCTGGACCTCCTCTGCGACAAGCTTGCTGTCGTCGAACCGGGGGAGATGCCGCACAGCGAGCGGTTCGCGCGCCGCTTCGGCACCACCCTTTTCATTCACCTGACGCGGCCGGACAAGCTGGCCCAGGCCGTCTCCTACCTGAAGGCGGAACAGTCCGGACTCTGGCACGTGGCGCCTGACGGCACGGAACTGGAGCGCCTGGCGCCGCATCGCGAACCTGCCTACGATTTCGACAGGCTAAGGGCCTGCGTCGAGACGATGACCGCCTATGACCGCAACTGGGAGGCGTGGTTCAGGCGCGAGGAGATCGACCCATTTCCGCATCTCCTATGACGAGTTGTCGGCCGATCCGGTCGGGACCCTGCTGCTTGTCCTGGAGAAACTGGGCCTCGATCGCGCGGCGGCCGATGGTATCGAACCCGGTGTCAGAAAGCTCGCCGACAGCACCAGCGCGGACTGGATGGCCCGTTTTCGCCAGGATTTGATCGCCCGCCAGGACCGCATCGATTCTGGCCGCTGATGGGCAAAAAAAGCCCCGGATCGCTCCGGGGCCTCTCTCATTGCGTTGGGACGGCCGCTCAGGCCATCGCCTTCTGCAGGTTCTCGTCGATCTTGTCGAGGAAACCGCTGGTCGACAGCCAGGGCTGGTCGGGGCCGATCAGCAGCGACAGGTCCTTGGTCATGTAGCCGGACTCGACGGTCTGGATGCAGACCTTCTCAAGCGTGTCGGCGAAGCGCTTGAGCGCGTCGTTGTTGTCGAGCTTGGCGCGGTGCGCGAGGCCGCGCGTCCAGGCAAAGATCGAGGCGATCGAGTTGGTCGAGGTTTCCTCGCCCTTCTGATGCTGGCGGTAGTGACGCGTCACCGTGCCGTGGGCGGCCTCGGCTTCCACCGTCTTGCCGTCCGGCGTCATCAGGACCGAGGTCATCAGGCCGAGCGAGCCAAAACCCTGAGCCACGGTGTCGGACTGGACGTCGCCGTCGTAGTTCTTGCAGGCCCAGACATAACCGCCCGACCACTTCAGGCTCGACGCCACCATGTCGTCGATCAGCCGGTGCTCGTACCAGATCTTCTTTTCCTTGAACTGCTCCTCGAACTCGGCCTCGAAGACCTCCTGGAAGAGATCCTTGAAGCGACCGTCATAGGCCTTGAGGATGGTGTTCTTGGTCGAGAGATAAACCGGGTAGCCGCGCAGCAGGCCGTAGTTCAGCGAGGCGCGGGCGAATTCGCGGATCGAATCGTCGAGGTTGTACATCGCCATGGCGACGCCCGACGAAGGCGCGTCGAAGACCTCGTGCTCGATGGTGGTGCCGTCCTCGCCGACGAACTTGACCGTCAGCTTGCCCTTGCCGGGGAACAGGAAGTCGGTGGCGCGGTACTGGTCGCCGAAGGCGTGGCGGCCGACGATGATCGGCTTGGTCCAGCCCGGCACAAGGCGCGGCACGTTCTTCATGATGATCGGCTCGCGGAAGATGGTGCCGCCGAGAATGTTGCGGATCGTGCCGTTGGGCGAGCGCCACATCTTCTTGAGGCCGAATTCCTCGACGCGGCCCTCGTCCGGCGTGATCGTGGCGCATTTGACGCCGACGCCGTATTTCTTGATGGCGTTCGCCGCATCGATCGTCACCTGGTCGTTGGTGGCGTCGCGGTGCTCGACCCCGAGGTCGTAATATTTGAGGTCGATATCAAGGTAGGGATGGATCAACTTGTCCTTGATGAACTGCCAGATGATGCGGGTCATCTCGTCGCCGTCGAGCTCGACGACCGGATTGTCCACCTTGATCTTTGCCATGCAATTGCCTCTTGTCGGGAATGGCGCGGTCGGTTCCGCTGCCGCGTGATTGGAAGTTCGAGCCCTATAGCAAAGCCCATGGAAGCGCGCAAACGCCGAGCGTCGGTTCTGTGCGGTCCTTGCAGTATCCGGCCGCGGCTTCTTCAATTTCGCGCCCAGTTGTGGCAGGGACGCGCAGTCCTGAGCGGGAGAGACTTCTGGAAATGAACGGCGACGACGACAGCACGGGAAGCGTGGGCAACGGGCCGGTGATCGTTCTCGTCGAGCCGCAGCTTGGCGAGAACATCGGCATGGTGGCGCGCGCCATGGCCAATTTCGGCCTTGCCGAGCTCAGGCTCGTCAATCCCCGTGACGGCTGGCCGAGCGAGAAGGCGCGTGCCGCGGCGAGCAAGGCCGACCACGTGATCGACGCGGTGCAGGTGTTCGAAGGGCTTGCGGAGGCGCTCGCCGATCTCAACTTCGTGGTCGCGACCACGGCGCGCCAGCGGGACGGCTTCAAGCGCGTCGCCAGTCCCGTCGAAGCGGGCAGGGTGCTGCGCTCGCGCTGCAGGTCAGGGCAAAGGACCGGCATCCTGTTCGGGCGGGAGCGCTTCGGCCTCTACAACGAGGAGGTCGCGCTCGCCGACGAGATCGTGACATTTCCGGTCAATCCGGAGTTCGCCTCGCTCAACATCGCCCAGGCGACCCTGCTGATGTCCTACGAGTGGATGAAGTCCGGGCTCGAGGCGGAGACCGACACCGCCTTCACCTCGCCCGAGGTCGTGCCCGCGCCGAAGGAGCACCTGCATGGCCTGCTCGACCACCTGGAGTCGGCGCTCGATGCGCGCGGCTATTTCAGGCCGGCCGCAAAGAAGCCCAAGATGCTCGACAATCTGCGCGCTGTGCTGACCCGGCCGGGCTTCGGCCTGGCCGAGATCAAGGTGCTGCGCGGCGTGATTTCTTCCCTCGACTACTTCTCGCCGCGAAAACCGCGCGGCGCCGGCTATCCGGACCGCAAGGCAGAGGCCGACGAAGCCCTTCATGGCGATGGCGACTACCGCCGCAAGCCGGCGGTACTGAAGGGCGAGGACGGCAATGACTGAGCGTCCGGTGCTCGTCTTCGATTCGGGCATTGGCGGGCTGACCGTGCTGCGCGAGGCGCGCGTCCTGATGCCGGGGCGGCATTTCGTCTATGTCGCGGACGATGCCGGCTTTCCCTATGGCGCATGGGAGGAAGCCGCCCTGCAGCAGCGGATCGTCGAGCTGTTCGACCGCCTGATCGAGGAACATGATCCCGAAATCGCGGTGATCGCCTGCAACACCGCCTCGACGCTTGTGCTTGACGCGTTGCGCGTCGCCTTTCCCGACACGCCGTTCGTCGGCACCGTGCCGGCGATCAAACCGGCCGCCGAACGGACGCGCTCGGGCCTCGTCTCGGTGCTCGCGACACCGGGCACGGTGAAACGGCAGTACACGCGCGACCTGATCACGCAATGGGCCTCGAAATGCCATGTCCGGCTGGTCGGCAGCGACAATCTTGCGGGCTTGGCCGAGATCTACATGCGCCAGGGCTTCGTCGACGAGGAAGCGGTTCGCGCGGAGATTGCCCCCTGTTTCGTAGAACGCGAGGGGAAGCGCACCGACATCGTGGTGCTCGCCTGCACGCACTATCCGTTCCTGGTCAACCGCATGCGCAAGACCGCGCCGTGGCCGGTCGACTGGCTCGATCCCGCCGAGGCGATCGCCCGGCGGGCGCTGTCGCTGCTTCCGGCCTCGCACGACTCGGAAATCGCCCAGTCCGCCGATCGGGCGGTCTTCACCTCCGGCGCGCCCGATTTTCCGACCCGCCGCCTGATGCAGGGTTTTGGTCTGCAGGTCGCCTGACCGGACCCTTTCTCCCGCCCGGAACCCGCCACGGGGTAGGGCGTTTTCCCGGACCAGGATAACGGGAGACGTTCCATGCCAGCAAAATCGAAGGCACAGCAAAAGGCCGCCGGCGCCGCCCTGTCGGCGAAGCGCGGCGAGACAAAGAAGTCCGAACTCAAGGGCGCATCGAAGGGAATGTACGAGTCGATGAGCGAAGACCAACTCGAAGAGTTCGCCGAGACGAAGCGAAAGGGCCTGCCGAACAAGAAATCCGGCGATTGAGGCATCCCCGGCGTCTCTGGCGTCGCCGGACGCTTCCACGTCAGAAGCGTTGACTTCTCACGGTTCTTCGCCTATTCACCCGCCAGCACCGGGCAGCAATGCCCGGTGTTTCATTTGACGTGTCCCGTGGATTTTTTCCGCAAAGCGTGCGTGGAAAATCCTGTCAGGCTTCGAAAACGGAGGCCAGAGGAGGGCGCGTTTCCTTCACCTGGAGCATGATGTTCCGGGTGTATCTTTTTGAAAGGGAATGCGATGAGCAAGCGCGAATCCGCAAAGTACAAGATCGACCGCCGTCTCGGCGAAAACATCTGGGGCCGTCCGAAGTCCCCGGTCAACAAGCGTGAATACGGTCCCGGCCAGCATGGCCAGCGCCGCAAGGGCAAGCTGTCCGACTTCGGTCTGCAGCTGCGCGCCAAGCAGAAGCTGAAGGGCCATTACGGCGACGTCTCCGAAAAGCAGTTCCGCAAGACGTATGAAGAGGCAAACCGCCGCAAGGGTGACACCTCCGAGAACCTGATCGGCCTGCTCGAGTCGCGCCTCGACGCGGTCGTCTACCGCGCCAAGTTCGTGCCGACCATTTTCGCGGCCCGCCAGTTCGTGAATCACGGCCATGTCAACGTGAACGGCCGCCGCACCAACATCGGCTCGTATCGCTGCAAGGCCGGCGACGTCATCGAGGTGCGCGAGAAGTCGAAGCAGCTCGTCGTCGTCCTCGAGGCCGTCCAGCTCGCCGAGCGCGACGTGCCGGACTACATCGAGGTCGATCACAACAAGATGGTCGCTACCTTCGCCCGCGTCCCGGCGCTTGCCGACGTACCGTTCGCGGTGCAGATGGAGCCGAACCTGGTCGTCGAGTTCTACTCGCGCTAACAGGCTTTCGCCTTCCGACGATATCGAGGCCGCCTTTCGGGGCGGCCTTTTCTTTGGTGGTCCGGTCCGCTAAGCCGGTCACGAACAAGCCGGAACCCGCGCCATGAACGTGATGCCAGAGCCGATCAGCGACGCCATCGACGAGGCTGGCCACGCTATGTTTCGCGATGTGCCCTCGTCGGTGTCGTTCAACAAGCTGCGCAAGCGGCTGGTGCGTCAGGCGCGCGAGGCGATCGAGCAGTACGGCATGGTCAGGCCGGGCGACCGCTGGCTGGTGGCGCTGTCGGGCGGCAAGGATTCCTACGGGCTTCTGGCCATCCTGCTCGACCTCAAATGGCGCGGCCTGCTGCCGGTCGAACTGCTGGCCTGCAACCTGGACCAGGGCCAGCCGAACTTCCCCAAGCACATCCTGCCGGCCTATCTCGAAAGCCATGGCGTTCCTCACCGCATCGAGTACCGCGACACCTATTCTGTGGTGACCGAGAAGCTCGCCGAGGGGAGCACCTATTGCTCGCTATGCTCACGGCTCAGGCGCGGCCACCTCTACCGCATCGCGCGGGAGGAGGGCTGTTCGTCGCTGGTGCTCGGCCACCACCGCGAAGATATCCTTGAGACCTTCTTCATGAACTTCTTCCATGGCGGCCGGCTGGCGGCGATGCCGCCGAAACTGCTCAACGACGAGGGCGATGTCTTCGTGCTGCGGCCGCTCAGCCTCTGTGCGGAAGCCGATCTCGAGAAATTCGCCGAAGCGATGCAGTTCCCGATCATTCCCTGCGATCTGTGCGGCAGCCAGGACGGCCTGCAGCGCAACGCCATGAAGGCGATGCTCTCGGACATCGAGGCGCGCATGCCCGGCCGCAAGGAGACGATGATCCGCGCGCTGGCCAATGTGCGCCCGTCGCATCTGCTCGACACGAAGCTGTTCGATTTTCCGGGGCTTGCCGGCACAGCCGGCCTGCCGGGCGCCGGTGCGCCGTCCGACAGCGACGGCCGCTAGGCGGCCTGTTTCGCCGGCGGTGCGTGGTGGGCCTGGAACAGCTTGCCCCTCTCGGCAATCAGCACGAAGACCAGCGCGGCGATCCCGACGCCGCAGAAGCCGGCGGCCAGCGGGGTCGTGGTGCCGTCGAATGCCTGGCCGATCACCGCACCGATGACGCCGCCGCCAAAGGTCTGGGTGAAGCCCTGTACCGATGAGGCGGTGCCTGCAATGTGGCCGAGCGGCTCCATGGCGATCGAATTGAAGTTGGAGCCGATCCAGCCGAACTGCAGCATGGCGATCGCAAACAGCGGCACGAAGACGTAGAGCGGCAGGGGGCCGAGCAGCGACAGCACGAACCACAAGGTGGTGACGCCGCAGAAGCCGAGCAGCGCGCCGTGCGAGAGCCGGCGCATGCCGAAGCGGCCGACCAGCCGCGCATTGGCGAAGGAGGAGACCGCCATCATGCCGGCGACGGCGGCGAAGATGACCGGGAACCACACGCCGAGGTCGTAGATGCCGACATAGATCTGCGGTGCGGAGTTGATGAAGCCGAAGAGCGAACCGAAGATCGCCGTCGTCGCCAGCATGTAGAGCAGCGAGACGCGGGTGGTCAGCACGATACGGAAGCCGTCGGCGATGACCTTCGGGGTGAAGGGGCGGCGGTATTCCGGGTGCAGCGTCTCGGGCAGGCGCACGGCCGTCCAGATGGTGAAGAGGAGCGCGATGCCGGCCATGGCGACGAAGATCATGTGCCATTCCGAAAACAGCATGATGACCTGGCCGATGCCGGGCGCGACCACGGGAATGATCATGAAGACCATGAAGACCAGCGACATGACCTCGGCCATCGCCCTGCCGCCAAACGTATCGCGCACGACCGAGACGGTGATGACGCGGGTTGCCGCTGCGCCCGCTCCCTGGATGACGCGCAGGATGAGCAGGGCCTCGAAGCTCGGCGCGAAGGCTGCGGCGAAGGCCGCCGCGACATAGACCGCGAGGCCGAACAGCAGGGGCGCGCGCCTGCCGAAGCGGTCCGAGATTGGGCCGAAGAACAGCTGGGCAATGCCGAAGCCGCCGACGTAGGCGCTGATGACATACTGCCGGTGGTTCTCGTTCTCGACGCCGAGGCTGGCGCCAATCTGCTGCAGGCCGGGCAGCATGATGTCGATGGCGAGCGCGTTGAGCGCCATGAGGGCGGCGGCAAGCGCGATGAACTCGAAGCGCGAAAGAGAGAGGCCGCTCGCGCGGCCTGTAGGGGAGGCCTGCTGGTCCATGTCGCGCTTCCAATCAAATGCGGACGCAAAAAGGAATGCGCCGGCAGCCGGCGCATTCGACAGATCGGCCCAGGATCGGGCCGCAGCGGTGTTCTGTCGTCAGGCCGAAGCTTTGACGCTGACGCCCTTCTCGGCGAGGAAGGTCTGCAACTCGCCGGCCTGGAACATCTCGCGGATGATGTCACACCCGCCAACGAACTCGCCCTTGACGTAGAGCTGGGGGATCGTCGGCCAGTTGGAGTATTCCTTGATGCCCTGGCGCAGTTCGTTCGAATCGAGAACGTTGACGCCCTTGTAGTCGGTGCCGACGTAGTCGAGGATCTGGACGACCTGACCCGAGAACCCGCACTGCGGGAAGCCGGGCGTGCCCTTCATGAACAGGACAACGTCGTTGCTCTTCAATTCGTTGTCGATGTACTCGCTGATTCCGCTCATTGAACGTCCTTTCATGCCCGTGGGAGGCAGGCTCGAAACATGACTCCCAAATAGACCTTGGGGCGACCCGAAACAAGTCGCCGCACGCAATTGTTAAGACTTGCGCCGCGTCTTTGAACGGGTTCGTGTCGTGCGCTTGCGGCTGGTCTGCCGCTTGGCAGGCTTTCTCGCGGGCTTTGCCGTCTTGCGCCGCGAGCGTGTCGTCTTGCGCCGGGACGTCGTCGAACGGGTCTTGCGGCGGCGGCTGCGTCGCTTGGTTCCGCCGAATTTCTTGAGGATCTCGTTCAGCGCGCTGTCAACGACGCTTTCGACAAGGTTCTCTAGAACGCCCGCGGCCACTATTGCGGCGCGCTCGTCTGCAGGGCCAGCGCATGCAGAACGCCGCCCATGTTGCCCTTCAGCGCTTCGTAGACCATCTGGTGCTGCTGCACGCGCGACTTGCCGCGAAAGCTCTCGGCTATGACTTCCGCCGCGTAGTGGTCGCCGTCGCCGGCGAGATCGCGAATCGTCACCTGGGCATCCGGAATGCCTTCCTTGATCAGCCGTTCGATCTCGTGAGCGTCCATTGCCATGCTGTTTTTCCTCGCTCAGCTGTCCATGAAGCGGGGGAACCAGCCTTCATGCGCAGCCTTCAAATCTGCAACCGGTATGCCACGCGCTCCGTGCAGTTTCAATTCAACGCCGCCGGTGCGGCCGATGCGCGGCGCCGAAATACCGGCCTGCGTGGCCTCGTCCATCAGCATGCGCAGTTCCTCGCCGTCGAGGTCGACCGTGACGATGTAACGGCCCTGGTCCTCACCGAACCAGACAGGAATCGGATCGGTCGGGAAAGGCAGGCTGACGTCGGCGCCAATGCCGGACGCCATCGCCATCTCGGCGAGCGCAACGGCGAGACCCCCGTCGGAGACGTCATGGACGGCGGTCGCGACCCCGTCGCGGATCAGGCCACGGACATAGTCGCCGACGCGCTTCTCATGGACGAGATCGACCGGCGGCGGCGGACCGTCGGCGCGGCCGTGGATGTCGCGCAGGTATATCGACTGGCCGAGGTGGCTGCCCCAGGCCTCGGGGGCGCCGAGGAGCAGGATTGACTGGCCTTCCGCGGCAAAGCCGATGCGCGTCATGGTCGCCCAGTCGGGAAGCAGGCCGACGCCGCCGATGGTGGGCGTCGGCAGGATGCCCTGGCCGTTGGTCTCGTTGTAGAGCGAGACGTTGCCCGAGACGATCGGGAACTCCAGCGCCGTGCAGGCTTCGCCGATGCCTTTGATCGCGGCGACCAGCTGGCCCATGATCTCGGGGCGCTCGGGATTGCCGAAATTGAGATTGTCGGTCGCGGCGAGCGGCTCGGCGCCAGTCGCGGTGATGTTGCGCCAGCATTCGGCCACCGCCTGCTTGCCGCCCTCGTAGGGATCGGCCTCGCAGTAGCGCGGCGTCACGTCGGAGGAGAAGGCGAGCGCCTTGGTCGGATGGCCGTCGACGCGCACCACGCCGGCATCGCCGCCCGGCAGCTGCAGCGAATTGCCCTGGATGAGCGTGTCGTACTGTTCCCAGACCCAGCGGCGCGACGAGAGGTCGGCACCGCCCAGCATCTTCAGCAGAGCAGCAGCGACGTCGGCCTGAGGCACGTCGTTGGCAGCAAGCGGCGCGGGCTTCTTCGGCTCGACCCAGGGGCGATCGTATTCCGGCGCCTTGTCGCCAAGATCCTTGATCGGCAGGTCGGCGACCTCGTCGCCCTGATGCATGATGCGGAAGCGAAGGTCGTCGGTTGTCTCGCCGACGATGGCGAAGTCGAGGCCCCATTTGGTGAAGATCGCCTCGGCCTCGGCCTCCTTTTCGGGGCGCAGCACCATCAGCATGCGCTCCTGGCTCTCCGAGAGCATCATTTCGTAGGCCGACATGCGTTCCTCGCGAACCGGCACCTTGTCGAGGTCGAGCAGGATGCCGAGGTCGCCCTTGGCGCCCATCTCGACGGCCGAACAGGTGAGGCCGGCCGCACCCATGTCCTGGATGGCGATGACGGCGCCAGACGCCATCAGTTCGAGGCAGGCTTCCAGCAGGCATTTCTCGGTGAAAGGATCGCCGACCTGCACGGTCGGACGCTTTTCCTCGATCTTGTCGTCGAACTCGGCCGAGGCCATGGTCGCGCCGCCGACGCCGTCGCGTCCGGTCTTGGCGCCGAGATAGACGACCGGCAGGCCGACGCCCTTGGCCTCCGACAGGAAGATTGCGTCGGTCCTGGCAATGCCGGCGGCAAAGGCGTTGACCAGGATGTTGCCGTTGTAGCGGGCGTCGAAATTGACTTCGCCGCCGACGGTCGGCACGCCGAATGAATTGCCGTAGCCGCCGACGCCCGACACCACGCCGGCTACGAGATGGCGCGTCTTGGGGTGGTCCGGCGCGCCGAAGCGCAGGGCGTTCATCGCCGCGACAGGGCGTGCGCCCATGGTGAAGACGTCGCGCAATATGCCGCCGACCCCGGTCGCCGCGCCCTGGTAGGGCTCGATGTAGGAGGGGTGGTTGTGGCTCTCCATCTTGAAGACCACGCAGTCGCCGTCGCCGATATCGACCACGCCGGCATTCTCGCCGGGGCCCTGGATGACGCGCGGCCCCTTGGTCGGCAGGGTGCGCAGCCACTTCTTCGACGACTTGTAGGAGCAGTGCTCGTTCCACATCGCCGAGAAGATGCCGAGTTCGGTGAAGCTCGGCTCGCGGCCGATGAGATCGAGTATGCGCTGGTACTCGTCCGGCTTCAGGCCGTGCGCGGCGATCATGTCGTCGGTGATCTTCACCTTGTTGGGAATGGTCATCTGTCCGTCCGGTCCGTTCGGCCTCGAGTGCCTCGTAAAACGTGAAATGCGCCGCGCCGCAAGCCTTGGGCGTCGTCTCGGCACAACAAATACGGCCTGGCTCGGCTGCAGGAGCCGGGCCTGCAGCACCAGCCTTCCGTCAGGCTGCGGCGCTGCAGCTGCCGTCGCCGGTCTGCCAGCGGCGCAGGTCCGAGCCGATGCGCGAGCCGAGCGTGTCGTCCATGAGCGGCCCGAATACCTCGACGCGGCTGGAATGGCCGCGCGCCTGCACCACCAGCAGCGGCTTACCACCGTAATTGTTCTTCGGCACCAGCAGGAAGCGCGGCGTGCCGCTGAAGGAATTCAGTTCGTTGGCCAGGCTGTAGCCCTTGAAGGCCGGGTCCTTGCTGGCAATCCAGCACTTGTGGGCGGCGATCGTCACCTGCTCCATGGCGCGCAGAGAGGCGCTTTTCCCAGAGCCGTGCGAGGCACCCGGCTTGTCATCCGACTGGCAGGCGGAGAGCCCGAAGGCGGCCAGCGCAAGCGCTACGAAAAGCCCGGTTTTGTTCATCTTGACGGTCGCCATTCGGGCAGGAGTTGGATTTTGGTATTGTCCGGCGACGCGGCCTTGGCGGATGCCTCAGGCATGCGCCGGCTGTGTGTACGGCAGACCGAGCGCACCGACAAAGAGGGCGCGGCCGTCGCTACCGCCATGCGCATCCTCGATAAGGTTTTCGGGGTGCGGCATCAGGCCGAGAACATTGCCCTTGGCGCTGACGATGCCGGCAATGTCGTTGATCGAACCGTTCGGATTGGTGCCTTCGGCATAGCGGAACACCACCTGACCTTCGCCTTCGAGGCGGGCGAGCGTGTCCGGATCGGCGAAATAGTTGCCGTCGTGATGGGCCACCGGCGTGCGGATGACCTGGCCCGGCTGGTACTGGCGGGTGAAACTCGTATTGGCGTTTTCGACGCGCAGCTTGACCTCGCGGCAGACGAATTTAAGCGACTGGTTGCGCATCAGCGCGCCGGGCAGCAGGCCGGTTTCGAGCAGGATCTGGAAGCCGTTGCAGACGCCCATGACCTGCACGCCCTTTGCAGCCTTCTCGGCGACCGCGCGCATCACCGGCATGCGCGCCGCGATGGCGCCGCAGCGCAGGTAGTCGCCATAGGAGAAGCCGCCCGGGATGACGATCAGGTCGACGTCGGGAATCTCGGTGTCGGTCTCCCAGACCGTGACCGGCGCCTTGCCGGAGATCTTGGTTAGTGCCGCGATCATGTCGCGGTCGCGGTTGAGGCCGGGAAGCAGTACGACGGCGGACTTCACGTCAGGCGATCTCCACCTGGTAGTTCTCGATGACGGTATTGGCGAGCAGCTTGTCGCACATCGCCTTGAGGTCGGCCTCGGCCTTGGCGCGGTCGCTCTCCGCCAGCTCGACGTCGAAGACCTTGCCCTGGCGAACCGAGCCGACACCGCCGAACTCCATGGCGGTCAGCGCGTGTTCGATGGCCTTGCCCTGGGGGTCGAGCACGCCGTTCTTGAGCGTTACGGTGATGCGGGCCTTGATCAACTCTGTCTTCCTTGCTGCGGTTTGGAGCAAGCCTCAGTGCGGCTTGCCCTTGACGCCGTCCGTCGACGCCACGAGCACGGGGCCCGAGGGGCGCACGGGCTCGTTCTCGTTCATAATGCCGAGGCGGCGGGCGACTTCCTGGTAGGCTTCGACGAGACCGCCCATGTCACGGCGGAAACGGTCCTTGTCGAGCTTGTCCTGGGTGGCGACGTCCCACAGACGGCAGGAGTCGGGCGAAATCTCGTCGGCGACCACGATGCGCATCATGTCGCCCTCGTAGAGGCGGCCGCATTCGATCTTGAAGTCGACGAGCTGGATGCCGACGCCCATGAACAGGCCGGAGAGGAAGTCGTTGACGCGGATGGCGAGCGCCATGACGTCGTCGATCTCCTGCGGGCTCGCCCAGCCGAAGGCCGTGATGTGCTCTTCCGACACCATCGGGTCGTCGAGCGCGTCTGCCTTGTAATAGAATTCGATGATCGAGCGCGGCAGCACTGTGCCTTCCTCGAGACCGAGCCGCTTCGACAGCGAGCCGGCGGCGACGTTGCGAACCACCACCTCGAGCGGGATGATCTCGACTTCCTTGATCAGCTGCTCGCGCATGTTGAGACGGCGGATGAAGTGGGTCGGGATGCCCATCCGGTTCAGATGGTTGAAGATGTGCTCGGAAATGCGGTTGTTGAGCACGCCCTTGCCGTCGACGATGTCATGCTTTTTCTTGTTGAAGGCGGTCGCATCGTCCTTGAAGAACTGGATCAGCGTGCCCGGTTCCGGCCCCTCATAGAGTATCTTGGCCTTGCCTTCATAAATGCGGCGGCGATTTTTCATTTGATTCTCTGGATTTTCTGGCGGGGCGGCAACCATATAGCCACCCGCGACACATATATGCGGTGACGATAGGTTTCAACGCCGGTGTCTATCCCAATCGCCGCCATTCCTCAATCGGCAATACCGACGATCAACCGGTTTCCTTGCGGAAATGCCGCAGCGCGCTAAGGTCGGGAGCGTATTGACCGCAGCGTCGGGTTTTGGTTTGTGCTGCTGAACCACCATATCCAGTCCGACACAGTCGTACCCACCCGGAGGACCACCGATGAGCAACATGAAAGACCGCGAGCAGGGATTTGAACGCAAGTTCGTCCTCGACGAGGAAACGCGGTTTAAGGCTGCGGCGCGCCGCAACAAGCTGCTCGGCATGTGGGCGGCCGAAAAGCTCGGCAAGTCGGGCGCCGATGCGGAAGCCTATGCGCGCGAAGTGGTCGCCTCCGACATGGTCGAGGCCGGTGACAATGACGTGCTGCGCAAGGTCAAGGGCGACCTCGACGCCGCCGGTGTCGGCCAGAGCGAGCAGGAGATCCGCAAGACGATGGACGAGCTGATGGTCGTCGCGGTCGAGCAGATCAACGCCGGCTGAGGCCGGCCAGCCCCAAGAAGTCCTGACCGCCCGGCCTCCGGGCGGTTTTTCTTTGCATTATCGTGTATTTTGCGGCCGATTATTGCGGCGACGAGGGGGAGGAAGACATGTCCTTGGTTTCTAGGCTGGCGGCTGGGGAGACGCTCTACACGGCGTGGTCGGGCATTCCCGACGCGCTCACTGTGGAGGTCGTGGCGGCCCAGGACTTTGACGCCGTGACGCTGGACATGCAGCACGGCGGACACAACGAGGACAGCGTGCTGCGCAGCCTGGCGCCGGTGCTGAGTGCCGGCAAGGCAGCGCTGGTGCGGGTTCCCGTCGGCCGCTTCGACATGGCGAGCCGCGCGCTCGATTTCGGCGCAGAGGCGGTCATCGCGCCGATGGTGAACTCGGTGGAGGATGCCAAGCGCTTTGCCGCCTCGATGAAGTATCCGCCGGTCGGCGAACGATCATGGGGACCTACCTACGGTTTTCCACGCCACGGAAAGTCCTCGCATGCCGAGTGGCTGAGGGACAGCAACGCCGACACCATTTCTTTTGCCATGGTCGAGACGCGCGCGGCGGTCGAGGCACTCGACGGCATCCTGGACACGCCGGGAATCGATGGCATTTTCCTCGGGCCGTCGGATTTTTCGATCGCCTGGAGCAGCGGCGAGACGGTCAACCCGTCGCTCGAGGACATGATGCACACGGTGGGCGAAGTCGCTGCGCGCGCCCGCAAGGCCGGCAAGTTCGCGGCGATCTACGTCGTAGACCCGGCAATCAGCGGCCGGTTCGTCTCGATGGGCTATCAGTTGCTCGCGCTCGGCTCCGAGCACGCCATCATCAAGCACGGCGCGGAGAGCCTGCTCAGGCAGGCGCGCGCCACGGTGAAGTGATCAGGCCTGCAGGCCTGAAATGAACTTGGCAAAGGCCATCGTGCCCTCGGGCCAAGGTCCGAAGCCCGAATCGGCGTTGATGTGCCCGGCCTCGCCGGCGTCGAGGTAGAGCGATCCCCACGCCGCGGCGATGTCCTCTGCAACGCCGCTCGGGCAATAGGGATCGTTGCGGCTGCCGATCGTCATCGACGGAAAGGGCAGAGGATCGCGCGGGTAGGGGCCGAAGGTCATCAGGTGACGCGGCCGGATCTCCGGATTGGCGACATCGGGCGGCGCCACCAGGAAGGCGCCGACGACCGGCCTGGTAAATTGTGGGATCGCCTGGATGAAGGTCGGTACGCCGAGCGAATGGGCAATCACGACGACCGGCTTCTCGGCCCGGTTGACCGCCTCGGCCATCGCCGCCGTCCAGTCCTCGCGCACGGGCTTCGACCACTCGGCCTGCTCGACGCGGCGCGCGGTCGAGAGCTTTTCCTGCCAGCGGGTCTGCCAGTGTTCGGGGCCGGAATTGGTGTAGCCCGGCACGATCAGTATATCTGCGTCTTTGACTTTCATGCCGCGCATTTAGCCATCGCACCTCCAAGGTTCAACCGGGGCCATGCGACCTTGTTCGCGCGAACGTTGAACACGGTGTTCGCCATTGGCGCACTTGTGCGCGCGGGCGCCAAGGGCGATCTATCCGGCGAAGCCGATGGAACAGCGCCGGAGCATGCCATGAGTGAACTGCCATTTGCCGCGACGACGCCGATCAGCGTCTCGCGCGTCGGTCTGAAGGCACGCGATGCCGAGGGGCTGGCGGCGTTCTACCGAACGGTGCTCGGGCTGGAGGAACTGTCGCGTGACGGCGGGACGATCCTGCTCGGCGCCCGCGAGCGGCCGCTGCTGGCGATCGAGGCGGACAGTGCGGCGAGGCCCGACGATCCCAAGGCGGCCGGCCTCTTCCACACCGCCTTCCTGCTGCCGTCGCGCGCCGATCTGGGCCGCTGGATCAATTTCGCCATCGCCAACCGGATCGGCATCGACGGCGCATCCGACCACCTGGTCAGCGAGGCGCTCTACCTCAGCGATCCCGAGGGCAACGGGATCGAGATCTATGCCGACCGTCCGCGCGCGGCCTGGAAGATGAACGGCAATCAGATCGCCATGGCGACCGAGAGGCTGAACATTCCCGACGTTGTCGGCACCGTGCCCGCCGGCGACGCAGGATGGCAGGGCGCTCCCGAAAACACGGTCATCGGCCATGTCCATCTGCGGGCCGGCAATCCGGCAGAGGCCGAAGCCTGGTGGAGCGATGCCTTCGGGCTGGATACGATGGCGAAGTACGGGCCGAGCGCGGTCTTCCTGAGCTCAGGCGGCTATCACCATCACATCGGTGCCAATTCCTGGAGCAGCGCGGGTGCTGGTCCCCGCGATCCCGCTCTCAGCGGGTTGAGCTGGGTGGAGATGCGTTCCTCCGCGGCGAATGCGGCGTCGGAACGCTCCGACCCTTGGGGCACGGTCATCAGGACCGTGCCGGGCAAGCCCGGCTAGTGAAGACCGACGGGGCTATTTTGCTTCGATAATCTTTTCCGGGGTGTCAGCCATGGCCTCCGTGCCGTTGCCGCCGAAGAATCCGTCGGTGAAGAGCAGCAGGCCGATCAGCACGGCCGCAACGAGAAAGCCGGACGCGAACCAGCCTACCCGGCTGCTTTGTTCCTCGACCGAAGTCTCTGGAATCATGTGATCTTCAGACATCGTCGCTACCCCGGAATGACATTCTGCGCCACAACGCCGGGATAGGCTTCGCAGTTCCGTCAGGCCTCGCCGAAGACGCGCCGGAAGATCGTGTCGACATGCTTGGTGTGATAGCCGAGGTCGAATTTTTCGCGGATCTCTGCCTCAGGCAGCGCCGCGGTGACCTCCGGGTCTGCAAGCAGTTCCTCAAGGAAATCGGCGCCCTGTTCCCAGACCTTCATGGCGTTGCGCTGGACCAGCCGGTAGGCGTCCTCCCGCGACACACCGGCCTGGGTCAGCGCCAGAAGCACGCGCTGCGAATGCACCAGGCCGCGGAACTTGCTCATGTTCTTCAGCATGTTGTCGGGATAGACGAGCAGCTTGTCGATGACGCCGGTCAGCCGCGCCAGCGCGAAGTCGAGCGTCACCGTGGCGTCCGGCCCGATCATTCGCTCGACCGAGGAATGCGAGATGTCGCGCTCGTGCCACAGCGCGACATTCTCCATCGCCGGCGTGGCGAAGGCGCGGACCATCCGGGCGAGCCCCGTCAGGTTCTCGGTCAGCACCGGGTTGCGCTTGTGCGGCATGGCCGACGAGCCCTTCTGGCCGGGCGAGAAATATTCCTCGACCTCCAGCACCTCGGTGCGCTGCAGGTGGCGAATCTCGGTGGCCAGCCGCTCGACGGATGAGGCGATGACGCCGAGCGTGGCGAAGAACATGGCATGCCGGTCGCGCGGGATAACCTGCGTGGAGACTGGCTCCGGCGTCAGCCCGAGCTTTTCGGCGACATGCTCCTCGACGAAGGGGTCGATGTTGGCGAAGGTGCCGACGGCACCCGAAATGGCGCAGGTGGCGACGTCCTTGCGCGCGGCGACCAGCCGTTCGCGAGCACGCGAAAATTCGGCATAGGCCAGCGCCATCTTGATGCCGAAAGTTGTCGGCTCGGCATGGATGCCGTGGCTGCGGCCGATGGTGACGGTGTCCTTGTGCTCGAACGCGCGCTTCTTCAGCGCGGCCAGCAGCGCGTCGATGTCGGCGAGCAGCAGGTCGCTGGCCCGCGCCAGCTGCACCGCGAGGCAGGTGTCGAGTACGTCCGACGAGGTCATGCCCTGGTGGATGAAGCGGGCGTCGGGTCCGACGAATTCGGCCAGGTGCGTCAGGAAGGCGATGACGTCGTGCTTGGTGACCCGCTCGATCTCGTCGATGCGCTCGACGTCGAAGGTGGCGGCGCCGCCTTTCTCCCAGATGGTCTTCGCGGCGTCCTTCGGGATCACGCCGAGTTCGGCCAGCGCGTCGCAGGCATGCGCCTCGATCTCGAACCAGATGCGGAAACGCGTTTCGGGCGACCAGATGGCGACCATTTCCGGGCGAGAATAGCGGGGGATCATGTTGAGCGGTTCCAGTCCGGCAATTGATGTCGCCGCTCCCTAACAGAGCCGGCGCAATTCCTCAACGCGGACGGCGCGCAAACCACAGCGAGGCGGCAAGGAGAGCCAGGAAGCCGAGCGGGAAATAGAGTCTCACGCCAAGCACGGCGAACTGGTAGGCGGCGGCCGCAAGCGTGTGGATGAACTGCAGGAACCAGATGCGGGTGAAGGCGTCCTCGTGCCACTGCGCGTAATATTCCCTATATTGCAGGCCGTAGAGCGCGGCGGTCGCGGCTATCGTCGTCAGTGTCAGCGCGACGAAGGCAGCGGCGAAGGCTGTCTCGCCGGTCTGGCGCCATTGCGCCAGCAGTCGCGCGAGATAGAGGCCGAAGGGGAAGGCGACGAAGCCGCCGAGCGCGAAGAGCAGGAAGACGGCGCGGATCTTTGCCGGTGTCTGCCAGTCGTCGAGCATCAGCCCGCTCAGGGCGCAGACACCAGCGGCGATGCCCCAGCCGATCGCGCCGCCAAGCGTCGGCAGGACAGGCGGAAGCGCCTGCCTCAGTCTCTGTGCCAGCCGCATGCTGCGCGGCGCGGCCGGGCAAGCGCCGACATTCATGATTCTTTCCGCACTGGGGAGCGACCAATTCGGCCCAGTATCATAACAGAGTCTTAATGTTGCGTTTTATCGCGGGCAGGCATCCAATCGGCCGCCGGCCCGTTGACCGCCATCAACCGAAGGAGACGAGCATGAGCGACACCAGCAAGATCCGCGAACATATGGAAGTCATCGGTGCTGACGGGGTTCATGTCGGCACGGTCGACGGCATCGAGGGTGACCGCATCAAGCTGACCAAGAAGGACAGCGGCGAGGGCTCCCACAAGGGCCATCACCACTACATTCCGGCCGCGCTGATCGCGGAGGTCGAAGGAAACAAGGTCCGCCTGTCGGCCAATAGCGACGTGGCGGTGAGCTTCGAGGAAGAAAAATCCGACCCGACCTGACGCCGGCGTCGATCAACCGGCGCGGGCGGACCACACCGGAAACAGGTCGCCCTCCGCCGGCGTCGCGGCAAACACGCCGCGCGCAATGGCCCGGGCCATTGTCGCGCCGGCGGCGGCGTAGAGGTCGATCGCCTCGTCACCCGACATTTCCACTCCACTGCGTCCTGTCGCCAGCGAAAACACGATGTCGCCGTCGGCCGGCGTGTGGGTCGGCCAGATGGCGCGGGCAAAGCCGTCATGGGCTGCCATCGCCAGCCGCTTGGCGGCAGCCTTGGTGAGCACGGCGTCGGTGGCGATGACGGCGATCGTGGTGTTGGCGCCAACCGCCTTGTCACGGAATTTCAGCAATATGCGTCGGACGTCGTCCGGCATCGGCGAGGGGTAGTCGAGGCCGCCGAATTCTTCGCCGATCTCGAAGGGAGAGGCCCAGAAGTGCCGCGTGCGGCCGACCGTGACGGATCCCACCGCGTTGACCGCAGCCAGCGCGCCGATGGTGACGCCGCTGTCGAGCACCGTCGAAGCCGAGCCCAGCCCGCCCTTCAGCCCGGCCGTCAGCGCGCCGGCGCCGGCGCCGGCGGTGCCAAGCGCGAAGTCGGTCGCTGCCACCTTCGCGGCGTCGTAGCCGAGTTCCCGGTAGGGCGGGTAGCGCGCCCAGCCCTTGTCGCCGCCATTGACGAGGTCGAACAGGATGGCCGCGGGGATGACCGGTATGCGCAGCCCGCGCACCTCGAAGCCGACGCCAGATTCGCGGAGCGCTGCCTGTACGCCCGATGCGGCATCCAGCCCGAAGGCCGACCCACCCGACAGCACCACGGCATTGACGGTCTCGACGGAATTGTGCGGTTCCAGCAGGTCGGTCTCGCGTGTGCCGGGTGCGCCGCCCAGCACCTGCGCACCGGCAACAGCCGGCTCGTCGCAGATGATCGCGGTGACGCCTGACTTCAGCCGCTCATCCGCAGCGTTGCCGACGCGCAGGCCCGCAACGTCGGTTATGAGATTGCGCGGGCCGGTCCTGAACATCAGGGATAGACTGTTGGCTTGAAGCCGGTGCCATCGAAGCGGAACAGCCGGTAGGGATTTTCCGCGAGGTCGCCCTTGGCGTCGAACTTCACGGCTCCGAGCGCGGTGGAGAATTCGCGGTTCGACAGGTCCTCCGACAGCGCCGCGTCGGGCGTGCCGGACTCCATGATTGCCTGCCGGGCAACCTCGACTGCCGCGTAGGCCGGCAGCACGTAGCCCAGCACCAGCACGTTGCCCTCGGCAAAGGCGGCTGACGCCACAGGGTCGGCAGTCTCGCGCCATTCGGGCGGCGCCACCATCAGCGTGCCGGCGGCAAGCGGCACGTCGCCTGGAAGGGCGCGCAGGGTCTCGCCGGCGGCGATCACCAGATCGGCCTCGAGTTCGGCGGCGTCACGTCCCATCACGGCAACGTCGCCGGCATCGCCGCCGACGAAGACATGCGTCGCACCGGCGCGCTTCAGGCGTCCGATCATGCCGATCTGGTTGTCGGCCTGGGGCCGGAACGTGTCGACGAAGACCGGTTTCAGTCCGGCCTGTTCGGCGGCAAGCCGCACGCTTTCGGAAATCTCGCGGCCATAGATCGTGCCATCGTCTACGATGGCGAAGAGGTCCTTCTGCCACAGCCGCGACAGAAGCCTGCCGGCGGCCTCGCGCTCGCTGTCGGCGCGTGGGCCCAGCCGATAGACGCTCCAGCCGGTGCGGACCTTGCGGTCGGTAAGGCTGTCGAGGCGCACGCCGACGGCGATCGTTGCAATGCCTGCCTCCTTGAGGATCGGCAGGGCTGCTTCGATCGCTTCGCCGCACAGGAAGCCGACGACGGCCTGGACGCGCGCCGCCACGAATTGCCGCGCCGCCCGCGCACCGCCGGCGGCGGTGCAGGAATCGTCGGCTATCTCGAGGGTGACGGCCGGGTCCTTCAGCGCCTGAGCCGCGGTTTCGGCGCCGGCGCGCATCTGTTCGCCGAGCAGAGCGGAGGGGCCGCTCAGCGGTGCCGCCAGGCCGATGCGAATCTCGGCGGCGGCCTGTCCGGCCAACACCATTCCTGCAAGGGTGACCAGTATTCGGATCGGAATTCGCATGCGGCGGCGTTCGTTCCCCAATGGCCGGTCCGGCGGACGGCGGCAATGTCGGTCAAAGAGGTAAAGGCTGCCCCGGGAGAGCGCAACATGCGAATTCAGGCCTGTCCGGCCTTGGCCCTTGCTTGTTGCGCCTGCCTTCGGGCCATATATACGAATTGTCGAACATGGGAATTTTCTGTGCTGAAGAAGAATGAAGTCGGGCCGCAGACATACCGCGATGCGATGGCGCGCTTTGCCGGAGCCGTCCACGTCATCACGACCGATGGCGCGGCCGGCAGGCGCGGCGCCACGGTCATCGCCGCCTGCTCGGTTTCCGACGCGCCGCCGACCGTCCTGGTCTGCCTCAACCGCGAGAACGCCAAGAACGAAGCCTTCGTCCAGAACGGCAATTTCGCGCTGAACACGCTTGCCAGCGACCAGCAAGCGCTGGCCGAGGCCTTTTCGGGCCAGACCGGCCTGCCGGCCGAGGAGCGTTTCGCGCTCGCGGAATGGGACAGGATTGCCACCGGCGCGCCGACCCTGCTCGGCGGGCTTGCAGTGTTCGACTGCCAGATCATCGACACCAAGGACCATGCCACCCATCGTGTCCTTTTTGGCAAGGTGACAGGGATTCGCATCGGCGATACCCTTCATCCCCTGATCTATTTCAACCGCGACTACCGCATCTCCTGAGCCGCGGCCGGAAGCACGGAGACCTCATGAGCGACCTGAAACCGCGCGCGGTGCCGCAGACCATTGGCGAGACGCTCGAGCTTTTGACCGGTGCCGATTACGTCGCCGACCGTTCGCTGGCGACCGTGCTGTTCCTGGCGCTGCGCATGAAGCGCCCGCTGTTCCTCGAGGGCGAGGCCGGCGTCGGCAAGACCGAGATCGCCAAGGTTCTGGCGCAGGCGCTCGGGCGCCGGCTGATCCGGCTGCAGTGCTACGAAGGCCTCGATGTCTCCTCGGCGGTCTACGAGTGGAACTACGCCGCCCAGATGATCGAGATCCGGATGGAAGAGGCGACCGGAGGCGTCGACCGCAAGGACATGGAAAAGAACGTCTTTTCCGAAAAATACCTGATCCGGCGTCCGGTGCTCGACGCGCTGACCGGCGAGGAGGGGGCGGCACCCGTCTTCCTGATCGACGAACTCGACCGCACCGACGAGGCTTTCGAGGCCTTCCTGCTGGAGATTCTCTCCGACTACCAAGTCACGGTGCCCGAGCTCGGCACGATCAAGGCCAAGGAACCGCCGATCGTCATCATCACCACCAACCGTACGCGCGAGATTCACGATGCGCTGAAGCGCCGCTGCCTCTACCACTGGGTCGACTATCCCGACGCCGCGCGCGAGCTCGAAATCGTCTCGCGCAAGGTGCCGCAGGCCAACAGCCGCCTGTCGGCCGAGGTCGTGCGCTTCATCCAGAAGCTGCGCGAGATCGAGCTGTTCAAGGTTCCCGGCGTTGCCGAGACCATCGACTGGGCAAGCGCGCTGACCGAGCTCGACAAGGTCGCGCTCGACCCCGAAACGGTTTCGGACACGATCGGCGTGCTGCTGAAATACCAGGACGACATCGCGCGCATCGAGCAGGGCGAAGGCCGCCGCATCCTCAAGGAGGTTCAGGCGGAGCTTTCGGCCGCGGCGGAGTAGGGGCGATGGACGCCGCCGTATCCAATTCCGCCAGGCCAGACGGGCGCATTGCCGACAACATCGTCTATTTCGCCCGGGCGCTGCGCAAGGCCGGCATGCGGGTCGGACCGGCCTCGGTGATGGATGCCATCGAGGCAGTGCTCGCCGCCGGCATCGGCGACCGCGACGATTTCTACTGGACCCTGCACGCGGTTCTCGTCTCGCGGCACGAGGACCACGCGACCTTCGACGAGGCCTTCCGCCTGTTCTGGAAGTCGCGCGAGCTGATCGAGAAGATGCTGGCGATGTTTTCGCCCGTCGCCCCCGACCACAAGGAACGGCAAAAGCCGCGCGCGGCGGAAAACCGCGTCACCCAGGCGATGTTTGAGGGCCACGAGAAGAACCAGCCGCCGCGTGAGGTGCCGGACATCGACATCGACGCGCGCTTTACCGTGTCGGGAAACGAAATGCTGCGCGGCAAGGATTTCGCCCAGATGAGCGCGGCCGAAATCGCCGACGCCAAGCGCGAGATCGCCGCGCTCAGGCTGCCCTTCGACACGGTGCGGACGCGCCGCTTCCGCGCCGATGCGCATGGCGGACGCATCGACCCGCGCGCCATGATGCGCCACGCCTCGCGCACCGGTGGCGAACTGATCCTGCCGAAATTCCGCTCGCCGCGCGAGGTGCATCCGCCGCTCGTCGTGCTCGCCGACATTTCCGGCTCGATGAGCCAGTACACGCGCATCTTCCTGCATTTCCTGCATGCGCTGACCGAGAAGCGGCGTCGCGTGCATACATTCGTGTTCGGCACGCGGCTGACCAACCTGACGCGCCAGATGCGCCACCGCGATCCGGACGACGCGCTCGCCGATTGCTCGGCGGCCGTGCAGGACTGGTCGGGGGGCACGCGCATCGGCGACACGCTGCACGAGTTCAACCGACTGTGGTCGCGACGGGTGCTGGGGCAGGGCGCCGTCGTGCTCTTGATCACCGACGGGCTCGAGCGCGACGACGTTGCCGGCCTGTCGGAGGAGATGGAGCGGCTGAGAAAATCCTGCCGGCGTCTGATCTGGCTGAACCCGCTCCTGCGCTTCGACGGCTTCGAGGCGCGTGCGCGCGGCGTCAAGGCGATGCTGCCGCATGTCGACGAGTTCCGCGCCGTGCACAATCTCAATGCCCTGGCCGATCTGTGCGCTTCCCTCGACAAGTCGAGCGCGCGCAATGTCGATCCGCGACTGTGGCTGGAAGGCCGCGCAGCCTGAGTCCTGAAGGAGACTTCGTCATGGAAAATTCCGCACATCTCGATGATGCCCGCGATCCGCTGCTCATCGCCGAAGGCTGGATGAATGACGGCCGCAATGTTGCGGTCGCAACCGTGGTGGAAACCTGGGGCTCGGCGCCCCGGCCGGTCGGCAGCCATCTGGTGATCGACTCAGACGGCAATTTCCACGGTTCGGTGTCGGGCGGCTGCGTCGAAGGCGCCGTCGTCACCGAGGCGGTCGACGTGATAGACAGCGGCAGGCCGAAAATGCTGGACTTCGGCGTTGCCGACGAGACTGCCTGGCAGGTCGGCCTGTCCTGCGGCGGCCGTATCAGGGTTTATGTCGAGCCATTGGTGCAGGGGGCCTGAGCCATGGATATCGCTTCGCTCAAGACCCTCAACGCCGAACGCCGCGCGCGCCGCGCCGCGATCCTGCTGACGGATCTCGGCGACGGCAGCAGCCGTATCGTGCACGAGCATGACGAGGTTGCCGGCGAGCTGGGGGAAGCGGTTGCGAGAGCCTTTCGCACCGGCAATTCCGGGGCAGCCGAGGCCGGCGGACGTAGCTATTTTCTCAACGTGCACCTACCGCAGCCGCGCCTGGTGGTGGTCGGCGCCGTCCACATCAGCCAGGCGCTGGCGCCGATGGCGCGCATTGCCGGCTACCCGCTGGAGATCATCGATCCCCGCACAGCCTTCGCCAGCGCTGACCGCTTTCCGGATGTCACGCTGCACGCCGAATGGCCGGAGTCCGTTCTGGCCGAACATCCGCTCGACAGCTACACCGCGCTCGCCGCGGTGACGCATGATCCAAAGATCGACGATTTCGCGCTCAAGGCGGCGCTCGACGCGAAATGCTTCTATGTCGGCGCGCTCGGCAGCCGAAAGACGCACGCCAAGCGCGTGGAGCGCCTGCTGGCGCTCGGCGCAACGGCCGAGGAGATCGAGCGCATCCATGCGCCGATCGGGCTCGACATCGGTGCGGCAAGCCCCGCCGAGATCGCCGTGGCGGTGCTGGCGCAGATGATCCGCGCCTTCCATGCACGCGGCTCCGGCTTCAAGTCCAAGGGCGAGGCGGCATGAAATTCGGTCCGGTCGCTGTTTCGGACGCAGTCGGGGCGGTCCTGGCGCATGCCACGACCGCCGGCGACAAGCGTTTCCGCAAGGCCCATGTGATCGGTGTCGACGATATCGCCGTCCTGAAGGCCGCCGGCATCGAGACGGTGGTGGCGGCGCGGCTGTCGGCTGACGATCTCGGCGAGGATGCCGCGGCAACGCGGGTTGCTGAGGCGATGCGCCATGCCGGCGTCGAGGCAAGGCCCGCCGCAACCGGCCGCGTCAACCTGCACGCGGTGGCAACCGGTGTCTTCACCGTCGACAAGGCGATGGTGGACCGCGTCAACGGCGTCGACCCGGCAATCACGGTCGCGACACTTGCCCAGTACTCCGCCGTCGAGGCTGGCCAGATGGTGGCGACGGTCAAGATCATTCCATTCGCCGTCGCAGAAGGCCTGGTCGGGCAGGCGGCCGCGATCCTTGAGGCGGGCGAGACCCTCGCCGTTCACCCGTTTCGCCCGATGCGCGTCGGCGTAGTCCAGACCGTCCTGCCCAGCGTCAAGGACAGTGTACTCGCCAAGACGATCCGCATCACGCAGGCCAGGCTTGCCCGTTCGGGCAGCAGCATCGGCAACGAGTTGCGCACGCCGCACGAAGCCGGACCGGTCGCGAAGGCCATCGCATCGCTTGTCGCCGACCATGACATGGTGATCGTCTTTGGAGCGTCTGCGCTGTGCGATTTCGAGGACGTCATCCCGGCGGCGATCCGTGCGGCCGGCGGCGAAGTGCTGCGCGCCGGCATGCCGGTCGATCCGGGCAATCTGCTGGTGCTCGGCCGGCTCGGCAAAACCTCCGTCATCGGCGCGCCGGGCTGCGCGCGCAGCCCCAAGGAGAACGGCTTTGACTGGGTCCTGGACCGACTGATCGCGGGGCTCGACGTGACGTCGAACGATATTGCCGGCATGGGCGTCGGCGGCCTTCTGATGGAAATCCCGACGCGGCCACAGCCGCGCGACATTGCAGCGCCGCCTGCAGCCACCGATGTCCACGCCATCGTGCTCGCCGCCGGACGCTCCAGCCGCATGGGCGGGCCCAACAAGCTGATGGCCCTGTTCGACGGCAAGCCGCTGATCCGCCAGTCGGCCGAGCGTGCGCTCGCCTCGGGTGTGGCCGGCACCACTGTCGTCACCGGCCATCAGGCGGCACGCATCCGCGAGGCGCTAGCCGGCCTCGACGTGCAGTTCGCCCACAACCCGGACTTTGCCGACGGCCTGTCCGGTTCGCTGAAGGCCGGCATCGCCGCCGTGCCGCAGGAGGCGGCGGGCGCGCTGATCGTGCTTGGCGACATGCCGGTGATTTCCGCAGCGGACCTCGACCGACTGATTTCGGCATTTCGCAAGGCCGGCGGCCAGACCGTCGTGCGCGCCACCCACAATGGCAAGCGCGGCAATCCCGTGCTCTTGCCGCGCTCGCTGTTCGGCGCCGTGGCGCAGCTGCAGGGCGATACCGGTGCCCGCCACCTTGTCGAGGCGGAGCTGATGCCGGTCATCGACGTCGAGATCGGCGAGGGGGCAGGCATCGACGTCGATACGCGCGATGCCATGGAAAGCGCCGGTGGCGTGCTGCAGGATTGACGTGATGATTGCAGCGACTTCTGAGCCCATGGCGCGAGCCGGCGCCGTCTGCGCCCGCCTGCTGCTTGCTGCGGCCTTCCTCGTTCTGCCTGCCCTGGCGCATGCCGCCGAGCTGACGCTCAAACCCTTCAAGGACGAGCTCTTCGCCTATCCGGGCATCATCGCGTCTGAGGATGGCGGCGCCTACCGAGTTGTCGACTACAGCGAAGCGCGCGACATCGACAGGCGCGACAAGGTGCCCGAGCGGCGCGTTCACGCGAAATACGTCTCGACCGGCGTGCGCAAGATGCAGCAGGATCTGGCGCTGAAGACCGATGCCGGCACGATCCGCTTCGTCGCCGTCGGCAAGACGGACGGCGCGCGCGTCGTCACGATCTACCTGCACGGGCAGGGCGGCAGCCGCAAGCAGGGTGTCGACGACTATACGTTCGGCGGTAATTTCAACCGCATCAAGAACCTGATGGCCGACAATGGCGGGCTCTATTTGTCGCCCGATTTCTCCGATTTCGGCGCCGGCGGCACAGCCGAGATCGCCGCACTGATCGGCCACTACGCGGAAAAATCTCCCGGTGCGCCGGTGTTCGTCGCCTGCGGCTCGATGGGCGGCGCGCTGTGCTGGTCGCTGGCCAACGACAAGACCGTCGCGCCGCGCCTGTCCGGGCTCCTGCTCTTGGGCTCGCTCTGGGACGACGGCTTCGCGTCGAGCGCGGCTTTCAAGCGCAGGGTTCCTGTCTTCTTCGGCCAGGGCAGCCGCGACACGGTGTTTCCTGTCGACAGCCAGGAGGCCTTCTACCGCTCCATTCTGAAGAAGGCGCCGGGCTACCCGGCCCGCTTCGTGCGCTTCGAAAGCGGCACCCACGGCACGCCGATCCGCATGACCGACTGGCGCGAGACGCTCAACTGGATGCTGTCGGCCGGGCGCTAGCGCTCAGGGCGCGGTGTCGTAGTCGAGGACGGTTTCAGGGTTGATCTCGCCATCGTAGGAGGCGTCGACCTCGTACTTCACCAAAGAGAAATCGCCGTTGCGGAAGATCCACAGCCCGCTCGACGACGCATCGCCGATACCACGCCAAAGGCTGTGCGCGGAAATCGACTGCGTTGCGCCATCGAAGGCCGAGTTGACCAGCCGGTCGGCGGCCAGGAAGCCGATGATGTTGACCGAATCCACTTGGCCGTCGGGATTGTCGTCAACATAGCGGACGTCGATGTCGGGTGTGGCGAACTGCAACTCGCGCAGCCCGTCCAGTTCGTTGTGCAGGTAGTAGACGTGGGTGATGTTGTAGGCTCCCATCGAACAGAAGAAGCGGAAGAGCCGCGCCTCACGCATCGGCTGCTCGTCGCCGTCCGTCTTGTAGCGGTAGGGGATGGGGTAGGAGACCGGCGCCTCCTCGCCTTCGGGCGCCAGGTCGGGCTCGCAGTCAGCATGCGTCGCATCGAAAGCCGCCTGGGCCTGCTGCAGCAGCGCATCGGTCGCTTCAGGGACCGGCGCGTCCGGGCATTGCGCCGGGACAGAATCCTCGAAGGCCGTCTCGACTGCCTGCAGGCTGCCCTTCTCGATATGCAGCGGGTTGAAGGGCGGCTCCTGGATCTGCGGGTTGACGAAGCGCGCCGTGTAGCAGCCGGCATAGACCTTTTCACGGCCATCCGTGTCGATGGAGAGGATGGCGACCGGCACATAGACGAAGGTGCTGCCGGCGGCTCCCTCCGACGCCGGGCTGCCGGTCAGGACCTTCACTTCCGCCGTGGCTTCATAGCCCTGGGCGAAGGCCGCGAAATCGCTGGCCGGCTTCTCGTCGCCGAAGTAATCCCATGCACGCGCATATTCGTGGCGGTTGATCGCGTTGTAGAGCGAGCGGACGAGGGAAGTCGCATCCGTGCGGTCGTCGAGATAGGCTGGCTCTGCGGCGCCGGCCGAAGCGGTGGCGAGCACCGTTGCGAACAGGGCGGCCGGCACCGCCAGAAAAATCGCCTTCAACATGATTGCCTCCTCGAAACCGCGTCTGGCCCAATCTAGCATCGATTGCGGCGCGCGCATGGCCTTGCGCAGGCGCGGTAGCCATCACTATCTCAGCCAGTGCACGCATACCGCGCGCAGGGAGAATTTTCGTGGCGCTATCGATGTATGATATTTCCGTTCCGGTGTTTTCGGAGCGGCTCAGGGCCCTTGGCCACGTGCTTTCCAAGGCGGAGGCCAACGCAGCGGAACGCAAGATCGATCCGCAGGTCTTCCTGCAGGCCAGGCTTGCGCCGGACATGCTGACGCTGACCCGACAGGTGCAGATCGCCACCGACCACGCCAAGCGCGCCTCGGCCCGCCTGGCCGGCAAGGAGGCGCCGCCCTACGACGATACGGAAGCGAGCTTTGCGGAACTGCACGCTCGGATCGCGAAAACCATCGACTATCTGAAAAGCCTTACTCCCGGCGATATCGAGGGATCGGAAGAACGGCCTATCGAACTGAAGGTCGGCCAGCGCGAACTGAAATACGCGGGCGCGCAGTACCTGCTGAATTTCGCCATGCCGAATTTCTACTTCCACGTGACGACGGCCTACGCCATCCTGCGTCACAACGGTGTGCCGCTCGGCAAGCAGAGCTTTTTCGGCGCCGACTGAAGGAGCCGGGCCGGGCCGGCTATTTCAGCGCCATCTCGCGGGCGAGACGCGGGAAGTCGGCAGGCTTGACGCCGATATCCGCGCGGTCGGCATTGCTCATCGCATGGAGCAACGCCAGTGCGGCGCGGTATTTCGCCTCTTCCTGCGGGCGTGGTCGGGAGAAGAATTCTGTTCGGAAACCCATGAGCTATAGCCCCTTCCTGTTTTCCTCCCGACGCTGAATGTAGGTGATTCTCGCGAATTGTGCAGTGCAGCATCTGCATGGCAGCCATGCTCCGCAAGGCCGTTGCGCCGCGGCTGTTGTCATCATCCGGCAAAGACTGGCATGCCGTGAAACTTCCGGGCCGGCCGCGCCGTATTTGCTGGCGATGTCCGGGACTTTGCAGCCGGGCATCCACTTCCGGGCTGCACCCTTCGGTGTAGCCCGGCTTTTTTCGACTAAATTGCAGTGCTTTCGAGACAGGCATTTTTAACGCTCCACGCGCTACTGTCGCCATCTGACACGGCGCTTCAGGCGCCGGCATGGAGGCGACCACGGGAAGCAAGACGCATAGCGATTTCAGCGCGTTGCTGGACGATCTGTTCGTTGCCCGCGACGAGCAGGAAGACTCGGCCGCCCGGCCGACGATCCCGTTCGACTATCTCGCTGTGGTCGATGAGCTGCATTCCGGGCGCATCCGTGTTTCGGGTCGTGATGCCGATGCCACCTACCGTGACGCGCTAGCCGATGAGCAGTCGGACACCGACCTGCCGCATGACGAGGCAGAACCCGAACCTGTCCGCGCTTCCGAGCCCGAGCCGCCGCTTTCGGTCGATCCCGATGTCATCGCCGCCGAACTCGGCCTCTCCTCCGTGCGTGCCGCCGAGCTTGGCCGGTTGCGCCGCAGTTTTGCGATGAAGAACCATCCCGACCGGGTGGCGCCGCATCTGCGTTCGCGCGCATTGGCCCGAATGCAGGTCGCCAACGGCCTGATCGACGAAGCCCGGCGTCGGGCCGAGAGGGCATCAGCCCGCTGATATTTGCAGCCCGTCGCGTCGATCGCGCGGACGGGAAACCGGCCGAGCTTTCATTTTCCGGACAGGCGTTTAGAACGGGATTCTCACCTGCGCCCTGCGCTTCAGCAGAACACCCGGAGTTGCCCCGTGGAAAAACGCCGCCTTGGCCGGACGGACCTTTCTGTCTCGAAAATCTGTCTCGGAACCATGACGTGGGGCCAGCAGAACACCGAGCAGGAAGGCCACGAGCAGATGGACCTGGCCTTTTCGCGCGGCGTCAACTTCCTCGACACGGCCGAACTCTATCCCATCCCGCCGAAGCCGGAGACGCAGGGCCGCACCGAGGAGATCATCGGCAACTGGATGAAGGCGCGCGGCAACCGCGACGACGTCGTCCTCGCTTCCAAGGTGGTCGGACGCACCGCAAACGAGTGGTTCCGCGGTGGCCGCCCCTCCAAGCTCGTTCGCGCCGACATCCTCGATGCCATCGACAAGTCGCTCAAGCGGCTGCAGACCGACCGTATCGACCTCTACCAGATTCATTTCCCGGACCGGAAGATCGCCTGGGGCGGAAACCCGACGCGGGTGGGGTCATGGCCCGCCCAACGCGACGCCGACGAAACGCCGATCGCCGAGACGCTCGGCGTCTTCGACGATCTGGTCAAGGCCGGCAAGGTCCGCCATCTCGGACTGTCCAACGAGAGTTCGTGGGGCGTCATGCAGTATGTGGCCGACTCCAATCGCGGCGCGGGTCCGCGCCCGGTCTCAGTCCAGAACGCCTATAACCTCGTGAACAGAACCTTCGAAGTGAACCTCGCCGAGGTCTGCGACCGGGAAGACGTCGGGCTGCTTGCCTATTCGCCGCTGGCGCAGGGTTACCTGACCGGCAAGTACGATCACGGCGCGCGTCCGGCAGGCGCCCGCACGACCCTCTTCAATCGAGGCCAGCGTTACCAGACACCGAATGCCGCCGAGGCGCTGCTTGCCTACAACGAACTGGCGCGCAGCTTCGGCATGGAACCGGCGCTGTTTGCCAACGCTTTCGTCACGAGCCGTCCCTTCATGACCTCGAACATCATCGGTGCGACCAGCATTGCGCAGCTCGACATGGCGCTGTCCTCGGCCCAGGTGGACTTTACCGAGGAGATGCTGAAGGCCGTCGATGCCATCCACCAGCGCTTCGGCAACCCCTGTCCCTGACTGGCTGCGCCAAGGCTTGGCGCGGGCAGTCAAAGCTTCTACCAAGGGCAGGGCGCAATTCCTGCGCGGGGTGCACAATGCTGCGGATCACCAAGGTACCCGTCGAGGACATCTACGTGCCGACTGCGCGCAAGAAGACGCTGCATCCCGAAACGGTGCGGATTCTGGCAGAGGACATCTTGGAGAACGGCATGAATACGCCGATCCAGGTGCGTCACGACGGCAAGCGCCATGTGCTGGTAGAGGGCCTGCATCGGCTGGAAGCGGCAAAGTGGCTCGGCGAGACCGAGATCGAGGCCTATCTGGTGCAGGCCAAGAGGCACTGAGGTCCAAGTCGCCTGCTATCGGCTGAGGGGGCTATTGAAGGGCAGGGCAGCGACCGGCGCCGCCCGAACCCTCAGGCGCCGTCCTTGCTGTCCTGCTGACTAACAACCCCGAAATCCTGTGATTTCGCGCCTGTCTCCGCCACCAGAAATCCGTCCGACGCCAAGCCGCGGCGCAGCAACTCGCGCACGGCTGCCGCGCGGCTGGGCATCCGCTTGTCAAAACGCCAGTTTTCCAAGGCCTCGAGTTCCGAGGCGCTCAGCATGATTTGAAGTCTCTCGGGACGCTCAAGTTCAGCCATCACAATGCCCTCGACCTGTGGAAGCGGAACGCAACGAAAGTCAGGTCCAAACGAATGAGTAAGCGACTAGTTCCAATCATTCTTGGCATGATGTGTATTCTTAATCAAGGTCGCAGGCTGAGCCGAGCCTGTCTCCGGCGGTAGCTGCTAACACGACGTTCCTTGCTGTCAATTACGCAAGCAGGCAATCTACTAACTATTTGAAAATATTACGGAAAACCGTATTTTGCTGTTGTGCTCCGGGCTTGTTGGGTGCATAGTCTCTGGCATGGAAATGTCGTGAGTGGGGTCACGCGAAATCAGAGCGAGAAACACCATGAAAGTACTATTTTCACCCCGACTCCTGGACGATCTGTCTGCGACCGTACAGTCCGCGCTGCATCGCTACGGGGTCGTGAACATCCCGCTGCTGGCTGAAGAGATCCGCGCCCGCCACGAAGGCGAGAACGTCGCGCTCGAAGACATCACGGCGCAGGTCATGGCGCAGGCGCAGATGCACAGCGCCGCCATGGAGTTCGACCGGCCGGCCCTGAGCTGATCGGTCTTTCCGCCTAAAGCGGGATGTTGTCGTGCTTCTTCCAGGGGTTCTCGAGGTTCTTGTTGCGCAACATGCGCAGCGCACGCGCCACGCGGCGCCTGGTCGAGTGCGGCATGATCACCTCGTCGACATAGCCGCGTTCCGCCGCCACGAAGGGTGACAGGAAGCGGTCCTCGTAAGCCTTGGTATGGGCCGCGATCTTCTCCGCGTCGCCGATATCCTTGCGATAGATGATCTCGACCGCGCCGCGCGCGCCCATCACGGCGATCTGCGCGGTCGGCCAGGCATAGTTCATGTCGCCGCGCAGGTGCTTTGACGCCATCACGTCATAAGCGCCGCCGAAGGCCTTACGGGTGATGACGGTGACTTTCGGCACCGTGGCCTCCGCATAGGCGAACAACAGCTTTGCGCCGTGCTTGATCAGGCCGCCATATTCCTGCGCCGTACCCGGCAGGAAGCCCGGGACGTCGACGAACGTCACCAGCGGGATCGAGAAACAGTCGCAGAAGCGCACGAATCGCGCGGCCTTGCGGCTGGCGTCGGAATCGAGAACGCCGGCCAACACCATGGGCTGGTTGGCGACGAAGCCGACGGTGCGTCCCTCGACGCGGCCGAAGCCGATGACAATGTTTTTGGCGAAGCTTTCCTGAATCTCGAAGAAGTCTCCCTCGTCGCAGGTCTTCAGGATCAGTTCCCTGATGTCGTAGGGCTTGTTGGCATTGTCCGGGATCAGCCGGTCGAGCGACATGTCGTTGGCGTCGGCCGGCTGGCTGCAGGCGATTTCCGGAATTTCGGCCGTGTTGGAGGCCGGCAGCAGGTCGACGAGGCGGCGCATCTGCAGCAGCGCCTCGACATCGTTGTCGTAGGCGCCATCGGCGATCGACGATTTCGTCGTGTGAATGGAGGCGCCGCCGAGCTGTTCTGCCGTCACCGTCTCGTTGGTTACGGTCTTCACCACGTCCGGCCCGGTGACGAACATGTAGGAGGTGTCGCGCACCATGAAGATGAAGTCGGTCATCGCCGGCGAATAGACGTCGCCGCCGGCGCAGGGACCCATGATGACGGAAATCTGCGGAATGACGCCCGAGGCCAGCACGTTGCGCTGGAACACCTCGGCATAGCCGCCGAGTGCGGCCACGCCCTCCTGGATGCGGGCGCCGCCGGCATCGTAGATGCCGATGATGGGCGCGCGGTTCCTCAGCGCCATATCCTGCACCTTCTGGATCTTTTCGGCATGCGCCTGTGACAGCGAGCCGCCGAACACCGTGAAATCCTTGGCGAACAGAAAGACCGTGCGGCCGTTGACGGTGCCCCAGCCGGTGACGACCCCGTCGCCGGCGATCTTCTGCTTCTCCATGCCGAAATCGGTGGAGCGATGCTCGACGAACATGTCGAACTCCTCGAACGAGCCTTCATCGAGAAAAACCTCGATACGCTCGCGGGCGGTCAACTTGCCGCGCTTGTGCTGAGCGTCGATGCGGGCCTGGCCGCCGCCCATGCGGGCATTCTCGCGCCGCCGCTCGAGTTCGCTGAGCACGTCTTTCATAGTGGGCATTCCCCCCGCACGTTTTACGAGCCTGTCGTAACATGGCGTCGCGCCAGCGCAAGCACCTGCTGGCGGGACATAACCGTCGCGGGCGAGGGCAATGCAACCCTGCTCCGGAACGCGCCGGTCCCGGAACCGGTTTGCTGCAGTGCAGCGAATTACCTTGCTATTTCGACCGGGATGGCCCATATGCGGCGCAATAGGCGCGTAGGCTGGATTTCCGGCTTTCCTCAACAGGACTGGTTGCGTCTGTTTTCTCCCTTACCGAAGATCGGCAAGTGGCGGAAAAGCCCCACGGACAGAATGTCCGCGGGCACGACAGCGCAGCCGCGCGGACACTGAAGTGTCCGCCGCCTTGTCGTTTCATGAATTTTCGTCCGCCGCGGGTTGCGCCCCGCGTGAGGGCTGTTTTGCGGCTATGCCCGCGCGAAAGAAGAATAAATTGACGATAGAAAACACTGCGGTAAACACCGCTGAAAATACTGCTGAACTGACCGACTTTGCCAAGCTCGGCATCACCGGTCCGCTGCTCAAGGCGACCGTTGTTGCAGGCTTTGATACGCCGAAGCCGATCCAGATCGGTGCCATTCCGCCACATCTCGCCGGCCGCGACGTGCTGGCCGTTGCCCAGACGGGCTCCGGCAAGACGGCTGCCTTCAGCCTGCCGATCCTGACCAAGATCATCGCGCTCGGCACCAAGCGTTCGCCGCGCACCTGCCGTGCGCTTATCCTGGCGCCGACCCGCGAGCTCGCGGTGCAGATCGAAGACACGATCCGCATCCTGGCCAAGGGCCTGCATGTCGCCACCGCCCTCGTGCTCGGCGGCGTCTCGCGTTCCAGCCAGGTTCGCAAGATGGCGCCCGGCGTCGACATTCTCGTCGCCACGCCCGGCCGTCTGACCGATCTGGTGCGGGAAGGCGAGATCAGCCTTGCCGAGACGCGCTGGCTCGTCCTCGACGAGGCCGACCGCATGCTCGACATGGGCTTCATCAACGACGTCCGCCGCATCGCCAAGGCGGTGCATCGCGACAAGCAGACAGCGCTCTTCTCGGCCACCATGCCGACGGAGATCGAGCAGCTTGCCCGCGGCATCATGAAGGACCCGGTCCACATCGAGGTTGCGCCCCAGGGCACGGCCGCGGCCGAGATCAAGCAGGGCGTGGTGATTGCCCGCACCAAGCAGAAGCGCAAGGTGCTGTCGACCATGCTCGCCGACCCGGCGATGAGCTCGGTGATCGTCTTCTCGCGCACCAAGCACGGCGCCGACCGCGTCGTTCGCGATCTCGAGCGCGACGGCTTCAACGCCGCCGTCATTCACGGCAACAAGTCCCAGAACGCCCGCCAGAAGGCGCTCAACGGCTTCCGTGACGGCTCGGTGCGCATCCTCGTGGCGACCGACATCGCCGCGCGCGGCATCGACGTTCCCGGCATCAGCCACGTGGTGAATTTCGACCTGCCCGACGAGGCGGAGAGCTATGTCCACCGCATCGGCCGTACGGGCCGCAACGGTGCCGACGGCATCGCCATCACGCTGTGCGATCCGTCCGAGAGCTCGAAGCTGCGCTCGGTCGAGCGGATCATCCGCGCGAAGCTGCCGATCACGGCCGACCATACCGGCGAGCCTGACCCCGTGCGCGATCCCAAGGAGCGCAACGAGCGTGTCCAGGAGGCCGCCAACGACCGCGGCGGCTACCGCAACGGCAACCGCCCGCGCGGCGACCAGAAGCCCGGCGGCGGCAAGAAGGCTGTGTCGGGCAAGCCCGGCGGTGGCAGGAACTATGGCGGCAAGCGCCGCTTCGGCGGCAACAGGGCGCCTCGCGCGGCCTGACCTTAAAGCCACCTGACGATTGTGAGCGCCGCGGTCGAGAGACCGCGGCGCTTTTTCGTTTGCGAGAACAGGCACGCGGGTCTGGCCCAATTGCCGCCGGGCGGACGATGCGCTAGGCCGCAACACGTCTCTCGGGAAGCTTTTCATGGCCGGCATAGCGGCGCTCGCAATCGGATACGTGCTGTCGCAGTTCTACCGGTCCTTCATGGCGGTGCTGACGCCTGCGCTGACCACGGAAATCGGAATGAGCAAGGCCGAGCTCTCGGCGGCTTCGGGCGCCTGGTTCATCGCCTTCGCGCTGGCGCAGTTCGCCGTCGGCGTCTCGCTCGACCGTTTCGGGCCGCGGCGCACAGCCTCGCTGATGCTGGCCGCCGGCGCCGGCCTCGGCGCCTTCCTGTTCGCGCTGGCAACATCTCCCTGGATGATCATTGCCGCGATGGCGCTGATCGGGATCGGCTGCGCGCCCGTGCTGATGGGCTCGCTGTTCATCTTCGCCAGGAGCTATTCGCCGGCCCGCTTTGCCGTGCTGGCCTCCTGGATGGTCGCCTTCGGCACGGCCGGCAACGTCATCGGCGCGTCGCCGCTCGCTGGCGCGGCGGAGGCTTTCGGCTGGCGCCCGGTAATGGCGGGGCTTGGCGTGTTCACGCTCCTGACTGCGCTCGCCGTCGCGCTTCTGGTGCGCGATCCGTCCGAGCCCGCGGGAAGCAGCGGGCCGTCGAGCGGATTTGCCGGCTATCGCGAACTCCTGCGGTTGCGCATGTTGTGGCCGATCATCCCGCTGACCATGCTCAACTACGCGCCGACTTCCGGCATCCGCGGGCTCTGGGCCGGACCCTATCTTGCCGACGTCTATGGCGCGGACGCCATCGTCATCGGCCAGGTGACGCTCTTCATGGCACTGGCCATGGTTGCCGGGTCGTTCCTCTATGGACCGCTCGACACCATCTTCCGAACCCGCAAATGGGTCGCGGCAGGCGGCAACGCGATGAGCCTGCTGGCGCTTGTCTATCTCACGCTCGTTCCGGTTCCGGGCATCGTCGGCACGACAGTGCTCTTCGTCATTGTCGGCCTGTGCGGCAGTTCCTACGGGCTGTTGATGGCGCATGCGCGCGCCTTCGTGCCGGCACACCTGACCGGACGGGGCGTGACGCTGATGAATTTCTTCGCGATCGGCGGGGTCGGCGCGATGCAGTTTGCCACCGGTGGCGTCGTCACCGCCGCCTCGGTGCCCGGTTCGCCTGGGTCGGGCTATGCGGCGCTGTTCGGCTTCTACGTTCTGACGCTCGGGGCAAGCCTGCTGGTGTACCTGCTGGCGCGCGACGCTAAGCCGGAAACGACCTGAATCCGGGCGTCCGCACGAGCCGCGCGACATGCCGGATCGCGACATGAAAACAGTATCTTGACGCCGCCATTGCGCCGGATAACTTGGCGCCACATCAACAACAGGCGGGAATGATCGTCATGGCTGGTTTGCTCTCTAGGTCCGGCCTCGGCGCCGCTGGTTTTGCGCTCCTTTTGAGCTCGGTTGCAGCCTTCGCCGCAGACGGGACCGTCGTCCTGCGCGGCGCGCGCATCCTCACCATGGACGAGGCACGGCCGGAAGCCAGCGCCATCGCGCTGGTCGACGGGCGCATTGCCGCGGTCGGCTCGGCTGAGGATGTCGCGCCCTACCTCGACGGCGCCACCGTCTACGACCTGCCGGCCGACGCGCTGGTGCTGCCGGGCTTCCAGGATTCCCACAACCACCTGATCTGGAGCGCCACCGAGGCGCTCGACGTCGGCCTGTGGGAAGTCGTCGACAAGGAAGGCGTTCGCGAGGCGATCGAGGCCGCCAACATCGACGACATGCCCGAGGGCGCCTGGATTCGCGGTGCCGGCTGGGATATCGCGGCCTTTCCGGAGGGCAATGCCGCCATGCTCGACGAGGTGACCGGCGACCGGCCGATGTTCATCAGCGCGGTAGATGGCCACTCCGGATGGGCCAACTCGGCGGCGCTCAAGGCCGCGGGCGTCGACGCCAGCACCAAGGATCCCGAAGGCGGCCGCATCGAGCGTGACGCCGCCGGCAACCCGACCGGCCTGCTGCGCGAAAGTGCCATGGAACTGGTCAGCAAGCTGCTGCCCGAATACCCGCACAGCCAGGTGGATGCCGGCTTCGAGACGGCGCAGGCCGAGGCGCTGAGCTACGGCATCACCGCCATCATCGACCCATCCGCCGAAGCCTGGATGCTCGACGGCTACAAGCGCGCCGATGAGGCCGGCAATCTGGCGCTTCGGGTCGAGGCCGCGGTCAAGGTCGAGGCGGACGAGGGGACCGCCGGCGTGGCGCGAACGCTTGAGTTCAAGCAGCGTTATGCAACGCCGCATCTCAAGATCACCTCGCTGAAGCTCTTCATCGACGGCGTCATCGAGACCGGCACAGCCGCCTTGCTCGAGGCCTATGTCGGCAGCAACGAGAGCGGCGAGCTGCTGTTCACGCCAGAACAGCTCGACGCAATCGCCGTTGAAGCCGACAAGGCCGGGCTGCAGCTGCACGCCCATGCCATCGGCGACCGCGCCGTGCGCGTGGCGCTCGACGCCTATGCGGCGGCGCAGAAGGCCAATGGCGCACGCGACAGCCGCCACCAGATCACGCATCTCGAGCTGATCGACCCGACCGACATTCCGCGCTTCAAGGAGCTTGGCGTACTGGCCAACATCCAGGCGCTGTGGGCCTATCCCGACACCTATATCGTCGACCTGACCGAGCCAAAGATCGGGCCGGAACGCTCTGAATGGCTCTATCCCTTCGGCGCGTTGAAGCAGGCGGGCGCCACGATCGTCGGCAGCAGCGACTGGAGCGTCTCGTCGATGAACCCGCTGGAGGCGATCCAGACCGGCGTGACACGGCAGGACATCGAAGACGCCGAGGGCCGCGTGCTGACGCCTCAGCACAAGCTCGACCTGATGGACATGCTGAAGGCCTATACGGTGAACGGCGCCTATGCCGCCTTCGACGAGGCCAATTCCGGTACGCTGACGGTCGGCAAGCGTGCCGACGTCGTCGTGCTCGCCAGCGATATCACCAAGGTGCCACCGACCGAGATCGCATCAAGCAAGGTGCTGGCGACGCTGATCGATGGTGTCCCGGTCTACCAGGACGAGGCGATGCCGGAGCCGGCCACGCCGTAAGGTGCTCAGTGCCCGGGTTTCTTGCCCTTGCGCGCGCGCTTTGCCAGCTTGCCGTGGTCCGGCAGTTCACGCATGTGCGGACGCAGGTTTTCCAGCCCGTCATCCTCCCATGACCTGCCGGGCATGAGCGGGCGGCCCTTCCAGCGCGTCACGTAGGACAGTAAGTGGTGGACGACGTCGCGCGGCAGCAGCCGCAGCAGCTTGAGGCCCCAGGTCAGGCGGCGCGGGAAGGTCGTTTCGAAGCCGCCTGACCGGATCGCCTTCATCATGCGCGCCGAGGCCTGCTCGACAGGCATCAGCGCGGGCATCACGAAGCTGTTCTTGGCCGCCAGCGGCGTGTCGACGAAGCCCGGATTGATGATCTGCAGGCGGATGTTCATCTTGTCGAAGTCGAAGCGCAGTGAGTCGGCCATCAGGTTGAGCGCTGCCTTGGTGGCGCCGTAGGCGCCGGTGCTCGGCCAGCCGAAATAGGCGGTCACCGAGCCGACGAGCACGATCTGGCCGCGGCCGCGCTTCCGCATGGCTTCGACCGCCGGTATCATGCCGTGCAGCGCGCCGAACAGATTGACGTCGTAGGTCTTTCTGAAAGCCGACAGGCTGAGCGCCTCGCCGTGGACGGGGAAGTAGGTGCCGGCGTTGAAGATGGCGAGCACGACTTTTCCTGCATTCGCCTCGATCGCCTCGACCGTTCGCGCCATGCCGGCCTCGTCGGTGACGTCGCAATAGAATGGCAGGATCTTTCCTGCGACCCCGGAGGCCTCGTCGACAAGATCGTCGAGCCGGTCCTGCTCGCGGGTCGTGACGGCCACCGTCCAGCCATCGCGGGCAAGGTCCAGTGCCAGCGCCCGGCCGATGCCGGTGCTTCCGCCTGTAAGCCAGGCCACGCCGTCGCTTGGGCCGGCCCTGTAGATTGCCATTGTGCCACCCGTGAATGCTGCCGTCCGTCATTAACGATGGTGACGGCGAATGCAATATGGCGCGCCGGCGCAGTTGCTGAGACTTGGCGTCCGGATATGCCCGGCGGAGCGAAAATTCCTCCCTTGAAAGGCTGCGCGGCGGTTTCTAGGGTCGTGCTCGACAAAGAAGGAACGAATCCATGCACCGTTCGGTGATCGACACGATCGGCAACACGCCGCTCATCCGGTTGAGACGCGCCTCGGAGGAAACCGGCTGCGAAATCCTCGGCAAGGCCGAGTTCATGAACCCCGGCCAGTCCGTCAAGGATCGCGCCGGCCTGTTCATCATCCGCGACGCCGAGGCGAGGGGGCTGCTCCGGCCAGGCGGCGTCATCGTCGAGGGAACTGCGGGCAATACCGGCATCGGCCTCACCGTGGTCGCCAAGGCGCTCGGTTACCGCACCGTGATCGTCATTCCCGACACGCAGAGCCAGGAGAAGAAGGATGCGCTGCGCGTGCTCGGCGCCGAACTGATCGAAGTGCCGGCGGTGCCGTACAAGAACCCCAACAACTACGTGAAGGTGTCGGGCCGGCTGGCCGAGCAACTGGCGAAGACCGAGCCGAACGGCGCCATCTGGGCCAACCAGTTCGACAATGTCGCCAACCGCGACGGCCATATCCGCACCACCGCGCAGGAAATCTGGACGCAGACCGACGGCAAGGTCGATGGTTTCGTTTCGGCGGTGGGCACGGGCGGCACGCTGGCCGGCGTCGCTGCCGGGCTGAAGGGCAAGAAGCCGACCGTCAAGATCGCGCTAGCCGACCCGCTCGGCGCCGCGCTCTACAGCTTCTATACCGAGGGCGTGCTGAAATCGGAGGGCAGTTCGATCACCGAAGGCATCGGCCAGGGCCGCATCACCGCCAATCTTGAGGATTTCACGCCGGACTTCTCCTTTCAGGTCAGCGATCCTGAGGCGCTGCCGATCGTCTTTGATCTGGTGCAGGAGGAGGGCATGTGCCTCGGCGGCTCGTCGGGCATCAACATCGCCGGCGCTATCCGGCTGGCGCGCGAACTTGGTCCGGGGCACACCATTGTGACCATCCTTTGCGACTACGGCACGCGCTACCAGTCGAAGCTCTTCAATCCGGAGTTCCTGCGTGGCAAGAGCCTGCCCGTGCCCGGCTGGATGGAAAGGGTTTCCGATATATCGGTGCCCTTCGAGACCGTTCCGCAATGAGCTTTGCGACGGAGACCCTGTTTCGGGACGATGCCTATCTCAGGACGGCCGAGGCGACGGTGCTCCACGTAAACGATCGTGGCGGAATCGTCCTCGACCGCACCATCTTCTACGCCACCTCCGGCGGCCAGCCGGGCGACACCGGGCACCTGCATTTTCCGCGTGGCGGCAATATCGAGATCGCTGCGACGATCACCGGCGAGACCAAGGACGAGATCATCCACGTGCCGGTGGCCGACGAGACCGTGCCGAAGGTGGGCGAGACCCTGCGGCTGGCGATCGACTGGGAACGGCGCCACCGGCTGATGCGCATGCACACGGCCTGCCACCTGCTCACCGTCATCTGCCCCTATCCGATCACCGGCGCTGCGGTCGGTCCGGAGGAGTCGCGCGTCGATTTCGATATTCCGGATGCCGCCTTCAACAAGGCCGATGCTACCGAAAGACTGATGGGACTGGTGAGTGCGGACCATCCGATCTTCACGCGCTGGATCACCGACGAGGAACTCGCGGACAATCCGGGCCTGGTGAAGTCGAAGAACGTGCGTCCGCCGTCCGGCACCGGCCGCATCCGGCTGGTCTGCATCGGCGAGGAGGGCAGGGTGGACAGCCAGCCCTGCGGCGGCACCCATGTGAAGTCGACCGGCGAAGTCGGTGAGATTCACATCGGCAAGATCGAGAAGAAGGGGCGCGAGAACCGCCGCTTCCGCATCCGCTTCGGTCCGTTGCCCGCGGAGTGACGCGTTCGCCGGCCTCTGCGCCCAGAATCGCTAGGCTTCCATAGCCCCGTCGAGCCGGTAGGTGGCCATGTCGATGTCGCCCGTCCATATCCACATCGCCAGCAGCGGTGCATTGAGCGTGCGCATCGCGTGGCGGTCGCGCGGCAGGTGATGGATCATCGTGCCGGGGAGCATGGTTGCGAACGGGCCGTCGTTCTTCTGCCACTGCGCGTCGCCCGACAGCACGTAATAGAATTCCTCCGCCTCGTGATCGTGCGGCGGATAGTCGGTCATCGGCGCCTGAAGGTAGAGGCCGAAGCGCATCGCGTCGGAGCCGCCAAGACCATCGGGGCCGGCTATCTCGATAAAAGTGAACCGGTCCACGATGGCGCTGCTCTTGGGCAGGTCGCCGGCGGTCCATGGCAGGCGTGACGCGCAGGCCTCAAGCGCCGTGCGCAGCGCGCCGTGCGGCATCCCCTCAAGCGCCGCTGCTATGTTGACCAGGGCGGGCGGCTGGGTAACGGCAGCGCGTGCTGCGGTTGCCCGGAAGGGGACGAGGTCGGCCGCCGCATCGACGCCGGATGCGGCATAGGCGATCGCGGCATTGGCCACGAGGGTTTCGATGGCAGCGGCAAGTTCGTCCGCCGGTGAGGCCGTGAAGTCCAGCGACGTGTTCATGCTACCGCTCTCGAAACATCTTCACTTTTAGTAGCTTTGCTGTTTTGGGCGCGGTACGAAAAATGCGACGTGGATGGAGTGGTTTTCGGCCTCCAATCTGCGCAAGGGAGAAGACATGAAAGAAGATTCCCCATTCCTCGTAACGGGCGACTGGCTCGAGGCGCATCTGAAGGATCCGGGTCTCAGCGTCGTCGACGGGTCGTGGTACCTGCCGGCGCAGGGTCGGGACGCGCGCGCCGAATACGAGGCCGCCCACATCCCGCGCGCCATCTTCTTCGACCACGACGCGGTGGTCGATCCGGACTCTGCCCTGCCGCATACGCTGCCCGACGCGCGCACCTTCGCCCGCCATGCCGGATCGATGGGCATCGCCATCAGCGACACGATCGTCGTCTACGACGGTCCCGGGCTGTTCTCGGCGCCACGGGTCTGGTGGATGTTCCGCGTCATGGGGGCGCAGAAGGTGTTCATTCTCGATGGCGGCTTCGACCGCTGGAAGAGCGAGGGCCGTCCGGTCACCGACGAGGCCACCAGGATCGCGCCCGACCTCTTCGACGCGGTTCTCGACAAGACGCGCGTGGCGTCTCTCGACGCCATGCGGCGGATCGTCGAAACCGGCGAGAGCCAGATCGCCGACGCCAGGCCGGCCGGCCGCTTCGCCGGGGTCGACCCGGAGCCGCGGCAAGGCGTGCGCGGCGGCCACATGCCGGGCGCCCGCAGCCTGCCTGCGTCGCTGCTCTCGCGCGATGGCAGCCTGCTGCCGCCGGACCAGTTGCGCGCCCGTTTCGAGGCGGCCGGCGTCGATCTCGAAAGACCCGTCGTCACGTCATGCGGATCGGGCATCACCGCCGCGATCATCACGCTGGCGCTCGAGACACTCGGCCATTCGGCGAACCGCCTCTATGACGGCTCGTGGAGCGAATGGGGCAGCAGATCGGACACGCCGGTGGAGACAGGCAAGGAATGACCAAAGCAGCAAAGCGGCCCGAGGCGATCCCCGTCACGGTAACCTTCCTCGAAATGACCCGGCAGCCGGCGCACTACGCGCATCCACCGATGAACCGCCACATCGCGCTGATGAAGACGCGCGACATGCCGTTGCACTTCTACCGTTACCTGATGGATCGGGTCGGCCGGAAATGGCACTGGGTCAACGTCCTTCGGCTGAGCGACGAGGAACTCGCCGAAAAGATCCATGCCAAGGGCCGGGACATCCGGGTGCTCTATCTCGACGGCGTGCCTGCCGGCTTCTTCGACATCAATCCGCACCAGCCTGACGAGACAGAAATCGCCTATTTCGGCATGATGCAGCATGCCACGGGCCTCGGGCTCGGCCGCTGGTTCCTCGGTGCCGCCATCGAGGCGGCCTGGTCGACCGGGCCGAAGCAGATTTCGGTCCAGACCTGCACGCTCGACCATCCGGCCGCGCTGCCGCTTTACCAGAAGCTTGGCTTCTCTCCGGTGGGCCAGCAGAAGGAAATGGTACAGCCGCTGACGCTGGCGGAACGCTCGAAGAGCGTCATGCGCGGCTAGGCGCCGAAGCTCCCTGGCTGGCAATGCCGCCTGAATGCGGCGTTCACCGCGGCTTCAGCTTGGCTCTGCAAATGTGGGTCCAGTCGATGCGGCCGATGGCCCGAAACAATGGAGACCGACCATGCTTACCCGCCGCTCTTTCGCTGCCCTTGCACTTGCGGCCCTCGCGTTCCCGTCGCTGGCCGGGGCCCAGTCAGCCACACCTTCGGCGAGCCAGATCGAACGACAGCTCGAAGTGGCGCCACGCATGAAGATCCGCCCGGACCAGAGGGCCACGGTGCGGGAATTCAAGCGCCGGCCCGACCTGCGCCGCATGGCGCCCTCGATCGATATCCAGTCGATCAACTTTGCCTTCGGCTCGTCGGAAATCCCGCGCTCGCAATACGGCAAGGTCGAGAACATCGCCGATGCGCTCGATCGACTGCTCAGCCGCCGGCCCGGCACAAGGGTGCTGATCGAGGGCCATACCGACGCGGTCGGCTCGCAGTCCGCCAACCTGCTGCTTTCAGAAGATCGCGCCGCCTCGCTCAAGCGGACGCTGGTCCGGGATTTCGGCATCCCGCGCCGGGCGCTCGAGACGGTTGGCTACGGCGAGGACTTCCTGCTGGTCCCGACGCAGAACGAGAACTGGCGCAACCGCCGCGTCACGCTGCGCCGCTTCGACGACTTCCTGCAGTAGGCGCTAACCGGCGCCGGAATCTGCCGCATTCGCTGCCATACCGGTCAGCGGGGCACGCAATGAAAAAAGGCCCGCCGCTCGATTGCGACGGGCCTTTTTCAACGCAAGGTCTGTGGCTCAGTTGAACTTGTACTTGGCGCCGAGACGGACGGTGTGGAAGGACGCCTCGCTTTCGAGGCTGCCGGGATCGGCGCCGAGCAGCGACGAGAAGTCCTCGCTGTCGAATTGCGCATAGCGGTACTCGAGGTTGACCGTGACGTGTTCGTTCACCGCCGTCTCGAGGCCTCCGCCGACCGAGAAGCCGTGCGAGTCCCAGTCGTGGGAGAAGCCGATGCTCGAGGCGTCGAGGTCGAAGTGCTGCCAGCTGTAACCGGCCAGCGCGTAGGCCAGGGTGCCGTCGTTCAGTTTCATGCCGGCCCGGGCAATGACATCGAAGCCATAGTCGGCGTCGATGCTGAAGGTGCCGGCGCCGAACGCACCGGTGTTGAGCTCGGTTGAAATACCCGAGTAGCGGCCGTCCACCATGATGCCGCCGACCCAGTTGCCGAAGTCATGGTCGTAGCCAAGGCTCAGTTCGCCGAACACACCTTCGCCGCCGAGACCGTTGAACGTTATACCGCCGGGCGCGATGTTCGAGTTCAACTCGTGCACCACCGCGCCGGCGCCGAGCGCACCGCCTGCATAGAAGCCGGTCCAGTTGTACAACGGGACCTCAAAGCTGGATCCGCCGCCATTCTCCGCGCCGAAACGGTAGTTGGCTGCCACATGGAAGGTATGGCTCGACGAGGCGCTGTCGAGAAATCCGGGCGGTGCGCCGAACTCCTCAAGCGCGTTGAACGAACTGAACTGCGTGAAGCGGTATTCCGTCTTCAGCGTCCAGTTGCCGGTGATCACGCTCTCCATGCCGACGCCAAGGAAATAGCCGTCGCGGTCCCAGTCGAATTCGCCGCCGAGGCCACCCGCGTCGAGTTCCGCCTTCTGCCAGGCATAACCGCCGAGCACGTAGCCCAGCGTTGTCGGCGTAACGAGATAGCCGAGCCGCAAGCCGACATCGAAGCCGTACTTGTCCGTCACATCGACGTTGAGCGGAAGTGCCGGGATATCCAGCGTGGTCTCGATGTTGCCGTAGTGGGCGTCGGCGAAGGCGCCGACCAGGAAGCGGGGCGAAACCATGTAGTCGTAACCGACCGTGACTTCGCCAAACAGGCCTTCGGCCCCGATACCGTCGAATGAGCCACCGGGAACGAGCGCTGTGCTCAGTTTCGGCACGTTGGCGCCGAACCCACCGCCCAGTCCGACGTAGAATCCACTCCAGTTGAAGCCGGTCTCGACTGGCTGTTCCGGGATCACAGCATCTGCGGCATGCACCGCCGTTGCCACGGTCGCGATTGAGACGGCTCCAAGCAGAAGACCACTGAATTTTTTCAACAACACTTTACCCACCCCCACGATTAACGCGGGGGAAGCTTATCAGTTCGTCGTCGCTGTTTCTGTAGCAAACGCGCAACAGATTGCCGCAGAAGTCGGAAAACGTTGGGGAAATGGCGTTCGACGGGCAAAAAGGGCCGCGAGCTGCCCATTCGTGGGCACCCCGCGGCTGCTGGGAAACTGCTCTTTTTGAAGGGTTGCGAACCGCTCAGGCGGCCAGCACGACCTTCGGCTCGGCCAGTTCGTAGCCCAGCGCATCGGCGACGGCGCCGTTGGTGATGCGCCCCTTGTGGACGTTCAGGCCGTTGCGCAGGTGCTGGTCGTCGAGGATCGCCTTGATGCCCTTGTCGGCAAGCTGCAGGCCGTAATGCAGGGTCGCATTGTTGAGCGCCTGGGCCGAGGTGATCGGCACTGCGCCCGGCATGTTGGCGACGCAATAGTGGATGATGCCGTCGACCTCGTAGGTCGGCTCGGCATGGGTCGTGGCGTGCGATGTCTCGAAGCAGCCGCCCTGGTCGATGGCGACGTCGACCAGCACTGCGCCCTTCTTCATGCCCGACAGCATTTCGCGGGTAACGAGCTTCGGTGCTGCGGCGCCCGGGATCAGCACGGCGCCGACGACGACGTCGGCCGAGAAGCACTCCTCCTCCAGAGCCTCGATGCTCGAGTAGCGGGTATGGACGCGGCCGTTGAAGATATCGTCGAGCTGGCGCAGGCGCGGGATCGAGCGGTCGATGATGGTGACGTCGGCGCCGAGGCCGACCGCCATCTTGGCGGCATGCAGGCCGACGACGCCGCCGCCGAGCACGGCGACCTTGGCCGGCAGCACGCCCGGCACGCCGCCGAGCAGGATGCCGCGGCCGCCATTGGCCTTCTGCAGCGCGGTCGCACCGGCCTGGATCGACAGGCGACCGGCGACTTCGGACATCGGCGCGAGCAGCGGCAGGCCGCCGCGGTCGTCGGTCACGGTCTCGTAGGCGATGGCGGTGACGCCGGAGGCGAGCAGGCCCTTTGTCTGCTCCGGATCGGGCGCCAGGTGCAGATAGGTATAGAGGATCTGGTTATCGCGCAGCTGCACCCACTCGCCGGGCTGCGGCTCCTTGACCTTGACGATCATGTCCGACTTGGCAAACACGTCGGCGGCGGTCTTGGCGATCGTCGCTCCGGCCGCACGGTAGGCATTGTCGTCAGCGCCGATGCCGGCGCCGGCGCCGGTCTCGATCAGCACTTCATGGCCGTGGGCGACGTATTCGCGGACCGCGCCCGGGGTCAGGCCGACGCGATATTCGTGGTTCTTGATTTCCTTGGGGCAGCCGACGCGCATCGTTCTCTCTCCTCTGCGGCAATGCAGCCGCTTTCTCCATCCGCAGAATGTACCAGATTGGGCACCGAACGTGTTTGCATATGTCGTTGCGTGGAGACGCGCGATTCGCTAATCGTTGTTCATCTGAGACGATTATTCGAAGGAAATTCGACGAATGTCATTGGACAGGATCGATATCGCCATTCTCGACTGGCTGCAGCGAGACGGCAGGATGCCCAATGCGGCGCTGGCCGAAAGGGTCGGACTGTCGCAGTCGGCCTGCTCGCGCAGGCTCGACAATCTCGAGAAGTCCGGGGTGATCCGCGGCTACCACGCGCAACTCTCCAACGCCGCGCTCGGACACCAGATGACGGCAATCGTGCATATCTCGCTGTCAGGCCAGTTCGAAAAGACGCTGTCGGATTTCGAGGCTGCCGTGAAGCGCTGCCCCAACATCCTCTCCTGCCACCTGATGTCTGGTGAGTACGACTACATCCTGCGGATTGCCGCGCGCGACCTGCAGGACTACGAGCGCATCCACAAGGAATGGCTGACAGCCATGCCGCACGTCACCAAGATCAATTCCTCCTTTGCGTTGCGCGAGGTCGTCGACCGCACTTCCGTAGGCATGAAGCCCGAGCTCGCCTAGGCCTGTTCCGTAACAATCCGGTCCATCGGGATGTCGTGCGTCTGCGGGTAAATGGTGGCGATGCGCTGCATCTCGTAGCCAATGCCGATGACCAGCGGCTTTTTCGGCATCGCCGCCAGGGTGCGGTCGAAGAAGCCGCCGCCATAGCCGAGCCGGTAGTTCTGCGGGTCGACGCCGACGATCGGCGATATAACCACGTCCGGCAGCACCGGATCGCCCTCGGCGGGAATGGGGATGTTCCAGACGCCTTTTTCCAGCCGGTCGCCGGGCTTGTAGGCACGAAAGACCAGCGGTTGCGCCTTCTCCACCACGACGGGCAGGGCGACGGCGCCGCCGCGATCGATCACCGAGGCCATCCAGGGGCGCATGTCCGGTTCGCCGCGAAACGGCCAGTAGAGGCTGACCAGGCGGCCGGCAACGTCACCGATGGCGGTGTCCAGCCCTGCCGCGATCTTCTGCGCCATCGAGGCGCGCACATCGGCCGGGATTGCAAGCCGCGCCTCGATCAGTCGCGCCCGCTCGGCCTTGCGCCAGCGCGCCACATCCGCCCAGGGCGCGGCGTCGACGGGCCGCGTGGCACCACTGGCGTCGAGCTCGTGCATGAAACAGGGCGGCGAGGCGTAGTGCGCGCCTTCGTCAGCTTCGGTCTCGTCAGTCACCTGCTTGCTCCTCTCCTGGGCGGGGAAGGTTAGTGCGCCTGCAGCCGGCCGGCACGCGCGATCGCGACATGCTGCGACTGAAACGCCGGCCGGGTATTGCGACAAGGCGCGGCTATCGATGGGTGCAGAGCCGACCGGCCGGTCTCGCCGAGCTGCCCTTGGATCCATGCCGCGGGCCAGTGCAGCGCCCCGCTGATCACCCGAGGCGATGCAGGCAAAAGTAGTCGCCAAGCCTTCCGCACAAGCTGATGACGCAAGGACAGTCATTGTGGTGTCATTGCTTCCTGCTGGACTTGCCATGACTTCGGCGCGAAACTTGCTGTCTCTGGCTCGGGGTATCGCTTCAGTTCACGAGGAAAATCATGTCCCATGTCGTTCTCCCGCTTTCGCGCCGGTCCTTCCTGTCCGGTTCTGCCGCTGCCGGCGCGCTGGTGATGCTGCATCCCTTCGCCGCCCGCGCGCAGGCCAACCAGGCACATCTCAGGATCATGGAAACCACCGACATCCATGTGAACCTGCTTCCCTACGACTACTACGCCGACAAGCCGAACGACACGATGGGCCTGTCGCGCACCGCCTCGCTGATCGACGCGATCCGCGCCGAGGCCGGCAACGCCATGCTGATCGACAATGGCGACCTTTTGCAGGGCAGCCCGATGGGCGACTACATCGCCTATGAGAAGGGCATGAAGGAGGGCGACGTCCACCCGATCATGAAGGGCATGAACCTTCTCGGCTACGAATGCTCGACGCTCGGCAACCACGAGTTCAACTACGGCCTGTCCTTCATGGACAAGGTGATCGCCGGGGCGAATTTTCCCTTCGTCTGCGCCAATCTGGTGCGCGGCACGCAGCTGGCGTCCAACCCGCGCGACGACAAGCTCTACCTCAAGCCCTACGTCATTCTCGACCGCACGATCAAGGACGGCGCGGGAAGCGAGCAGCCGATCCGCATCGGCATCATCGGCTTCGTGCCGCCGCAGGTGATGATTTGGGACGCCAAGAACCTGACCGGCAATGTCGTGACACGCGACATCGTCGAGGCGGCGAAGGCCTGGGTGCCGCAGATGCGCGAGGAGGGCGCCGACATCGTGGTCGTGCTGTCGCATTCGGGCATCGACACCAAAGAGGACACGATGATGGAGAACGCGTCCTTCTTCGTCGCCGGTGTCGAGGGCATCGACGCCGTGTTCACCGGGCACCAGCACCTCGTCTTCCCGGGCAACAAGGATTTCCAAGATCTTGCCGGCGTCGATGCGACCAAGGGCACGCTGCAGGGCACGCCGGCTGTCATGGGCGGCTTCTGGGGCTCGCATATGGGCCTCATCGACCTGTTGCTGGAGCGCGACGGCAGCACGTGGAAGGTGGTCTCGGCGACTTCCGAGGCGCGGCCGATTTACGAGCGCGTCGACAAGAAGAACGTGCCGACGGTCGAGGACGACCCGAAGGTGGTCGCAGCTGTGAAGGACGACCACGAGGCGACGCTGGAATATGTGCGCCGCCCGGTCGGCAAGAGTTCGGCGCCGCTCTATTCCTATTTCGCGCTGGTGGCCGACGATCCTTCGGTGCAGGTCGTCAGCCAGGCGCAGACCTGGTACATCAAGGACCTCTTGAAGGAGACGCAGTGGAAGGACCTGCCGGTACTTTCGGCAGCAGCTCCCTTCAAGTCGGGCGGGCGCGGCGGCGCCGGCTACTACACCGACGTGCCGGCGGGCGACATCGCCATCAAGAACGTCTCGGACCTCTACCTCTATCCGAACACGGTGCGGGCAGTGGAGATCACCGGCGCGCAGGTGAAGGAGTGGCTGGAAATGTCGGCCGGCATCTTCAACCAGATCGAGAAGGGCAAGGCCGACCAGCCGCTGATCAACCCGGACTTCCCGTCCTACAATTTCGACGTCATCGACGGCGTGACCTACAGGATCGACCTGTCGCAGCCGCCTAAATACGACCCGAAGGGCGCCGTGCTGAACGCTGGCTCAAACCGCATCGTCGACCTGATGTTCGACGGCAAGCCGATCGACCCGGCGCAGAAATTCGTCGTCGCCACCAACAATTACCGCGCCGGCGGCGGTGGCAATTTCCCCGAGATCAACCAGTCGAAGGTGATCTTCGAGGCGCCCGACACCAACCGCGACGTGATCGTGCGCTACATCGTCGACAAAGGAACGATCAACCCGACGGCCGACGCCAACTGGAGCTTCGCGCCGCTCGACGGCACCAGCGTGATCTTCGAGACCGGGCCGAAGGCGAAGGAGCACCTCGCCGAGGTGAAGGGCGTGACGATCGAGTCGGCGGGCGAGGGCGCCGACGGCTTCGCCAGGTACCGGATTACGCTCTAGGCTGGTCGGGCAGCCCGGCTACTGCGGCAGCATCTTGAGGCAGACGCCGGCGGCCTCGCCGGCGGCTCTGCCCTGCGACATGGTCAGCGTCCCGGCGGAGATCTGCTTCTTCACCTCGCTGACGACGATGTCCTTGGCGGTTGCGGGCGTCGGATTGCTGGACATCGTCTCGTCGTAGATGGTCTTGGCCGCCGGATCGAGGCCCGCCGCGCAGCTGTCGGCCGCCTGTCGGTCGGCGCTCGCCGCTGCGGTCATCGAAAGAAGCAGTGCGGGTATCATGAGGGTTCGCATGGCTCGTCTCCTGCCTTGTTGGAACATGCCGGCCTCTCGACAGGACCTTTGCCCTGCCAGCTTCAGGCCTTGTAGATCACCTGGCGGACGTCGATGTACTCGGCGCGGAAGCCCGCTTCGCAGTAGTACAGGTAGAACTCCCACAGTTTCTTGAAACGCTCGTCGAAGCCGAGCGGGTTGATATTCTCCCACGACGCCCAGAAGCGCTTGCGCCACTCGGCGAGCGTGCGGGCGTAGTCCTGCGGGAAGACGCGTTCGCGCAGGTAGGAAAGCCCGTGGTCGGTGCCGAGCGACTTCAGGATCGCTGGCGTCGGCAGCATGCCGCCCGGAAAGACATAGCGCTGGATGAAGTCCGGCCGCTTGCGATAGATCGGGAAGGCCTGCTCGTTGATGGTGATGATCTGCATGCCGGCCTTGCCGCCGGCCTTGAGGCAGTCCTTCACCTTGCCGAAGAAGACCGGCCAGTATTTCTCGCCGACCGCCTCGAACATCTCGATAGATGCGATGCGATCGTATTTGCCGGTCTCGTCGCGGTAGTCCTGCAGCTTGATCTCGACCTTGTCGGACAGGCCTGCCTTGGCCATGCGGGCAACGGCGAAGTCGTGCTGCTCCTTGCTGATCGTCAGGCCGGTAACCCTGCAGCCGATCTCGCGCGCGGCGAATTCGGCAAAGCCGCCCCAGCCGCAGCCGATCTCGAGCACGTGGTCGCTTGCGCCGATGTCGAGGTCCTTGGCAAGGGCCCGGTACTTCGCGGTCTGGGCGCTTTCGAGATCGTTGGCGCCGGTCGAGAACAACGCCGAGGAATAGGTCATCGTCGGGTCGAGCCACTCCTTGTAGAAGGCGTTGCCGAGATCGTAATGGGCGGAGATGTTCTTGCGCGAGCCGCGGCGGGTGTTCTGGTTCAGCCAGTGATGCACGCGATGGATGGTCGCCATGATCCAGCTCGAGGTGCCGGCAACGGTCTCGCCGGCCTCGACATTGACGACGAAAAGCTCAAGGAAACTCGTGACGTCGGGGCTTTCCCAGTCGCCGTCCATGTAGGACTCGGCAACACCGATGGTGCCGCCGGCAAAGGCGCGCGACGGCAGCTTCCAGTTCTTCAGCGTCACCTCGGCATCGGGGCCGGGCGCCTTGCCGACGACGAGGATCTTGCGCAGGTCGGGCAGGGTGATCTTGAGCGAGCCGCGCTCGAGGTTCAGCGCCGCCGACAGCACCATGCGCGCCTTGGCTGGCAGGCCGCGAGCGATCTCGGAAAAATTTCGCGCGTCGAGCCTGACGGCGTCGTCCGGCTGAATCGTCGCGCCATCGTCAAGCCTGCCTGCCACGATCTCTCCTCCCTCAATCGCTCGACCGTGGCGCGAATATACCGGAAACGGCCCGGAAAATCGCCGAAAAAGCGGCCTGTCTGCGCCGGAACATCCCGGTTTCGGCGAAGTCGGCCCCTGTTTCAGGGTCGTTTGCCGGGAAATCTGGCACTATTGGCGAAAATATCAAGGGAGGCCGGCGCACAGCCGTGACCGACCCGCGGGCCGTCGCGGGCCAGGTCAACGTCACGCTGCGTTAGATTCACGGCGGACGGCAGGCAATTGGCCGTTGCTTGAATGCATAAAAAGGCCGATGATTCCCGCAATGGAGGAGCTGAGATGCGATACGTTATCGGCATATGCATCGTGACCGGGTTTCTGATCTGGGACGGCGCCTATAACGAGGGCCGCTACGTCAGCTATGCGGTGTTCGAACTGAAGCGCCTGACGGCCATGGTGGGAGCCTAGCGGCCGCCGGTTACAGGGCCGGGCCCGAAAACAGCGTCAGCGCGCTGCCCAGCCGCTCGGCGATCCACCTGTGGCGCCGGGGCGATTTCGGCAGCAGGAAGGCGCCTTCCCACTCGCCGGTGACCGGATCCTCGCCGCGATAGGCGAGTACCGGCTGGTCGGGCAGGTATTTTTTGAAGCGCTCGACGACATCGCCGCCGTAAACCCGCCAATGGCCGTGCTTTTCCGGTTTCGGAAAACCCCAGTCGCGCGTCACGTCTTCACGGAACGGATCGGGGAAGGCGAGGTAAAGCAGCCCGTCGGGCCCGGCAATACGCAGGAGTTCGTGCAGCGCCTTGCGGTCGTCGCCGACATGCTCGAGCACGTGCGAGCAGATGACGAGGTCGTAGGCGGCCTCGGGCCGGTCGATCGACTGGATGTCGAGGCCGCCGGGCTCGCCATAGACGGACAGCTCATGCTCGGCGAACCAGGCCGGGTCGGCCGTCGGATCCGGGCTGAACTGGATTGCCTTCCACGCTGCGAAATCCTGCGGGCCGAGCCGGTCGAACATGACGCGGAAGATGCGGTGGCGCTCGAGGGACTGGCAACCGGCGCAGCGCGGAGCCTTGCCATTCGGCGCCATGCGCCCCTTGGGGCCGGGGCCGAACTCGACCCCGCCACAGATCGGGCAGCGCGGTTCGGCGGCAGAGTTCTGGGCGGCTGCAGTCATCATGGTGGACCCTGACGGTATGCTGCCCGGCAGCGGGCTGGCGGGGTGGGACGTTGCCGGAGGCGGCGCGAACCGGACAGATAGGGCTGCAGGTCGGCAATGCCAAGGGAAGCCGCAGCTCTCGTGCCCGACAGCATGGCTGGCGCCGGGCAATGCCCGGTTCTAGACTGCGGGCATGAAAGTCGACTGCCTGATGGGGACATATGGACGCTATGGCCTGGTCTGCGAGGCGCTGGCCTGTTTCCTGCAGCAGACGCGGCTTGGCGACGCCACGCTTCTGATCCACAACCAGCACCCTATACCGCTGCGCTTCGACCACCCGAGGGTGCGCATCGTCAACGAGAAGCCACCGCAGGGGTCGCTGCGCCACATCCGCAAACGGATGCTGGAACTTGCCGACCCGCGAGCCGACTTCGTCCACTGGATAGACGATGACGACCTCTATCTGCCCTGGCATCTCGAAGACTGCTTCGACAATATCGGTGAAAGCCTGGCCTGGAAGCCGACGCTCTGCTGGATTTCGCAGCGCAACACCGAGTATTCGCTTCTCGACGGTGTCTTCGAGGGTTCCTGGCTCATGCGAGCGGATTTCGCACATGCAGCGCCGCTCGACACGCATCCGCTCTACACCGACCACCCGCTCCACCAGCAACTGATCGAAACCGGCAGGCTGGCGACCACTAACCTCGGCGGCCGCATCTCCTATATCTACCGCTGGGATACCGGCACGGAGCACGTCAGCGGCTACGGCAGGAGGATTGACGAGACGGTGCAGAGCAGGAACCTCGAAAGCTGGCGTGAGCGCAGCACCGATTTTCGCCTCGGCGGCCACCTCGTGCCGGCGGACATGAAGGGGCGCTGGCAGCAATTTCTGGACGGGACCAGGCATCTGGTCAGCGAGACCGACTGGGAGTCCAACCGCAAGCGCTTGGGGCTCTAGAGGACGGTTGCGGTCGTCCAGATCCCTTACGTCGCCGACGCTGCGAAGCACTGCCCAAAACCATGATCGGCAAGGTTCGAACGGCCGAATGCGCCGGTTCGAGGCACAGGGTGCCAGACTGCGGGTTGACTTCACGGAAGCCTGCCCGGTACGTTGACGCAGGTTCGTACGAGCGGCCGGTGAGAGGGATTTGCATGAAGAACAAGAACGTCACCCGCCGGCGGGCTCTCAAGATCGTCGCAAGCGGCGCGGTCGTCGCGACAATTGCCCTGCCGTCGAAGTGGACCCGCCCGATCGTCGAGTCGATCGTGGTGCCCGCCCACGCACAGGCTTCGCCGACCCCCACGACTGGCACGACGTCGACTGTCACGGGTACGACGACCGCGACCACGACGACGGCAACCACAACCACCCCCACCCCGACTACGCCGGTTTGATCGGCCTCATCTCCTCGTGCATTCGATGAGTTTGGACGGAACTTTCGCGCCTGATCTGAAGGTTGACAGACAACTGCTCTGCGATCGTGCAACCGGCAGCCCGTTCGCTGATCTCGATTGACTTAGGGGAAGTTCACTGGTTATTTTCATAGCCGTTCGCGGTGTGCCGTTCCGGTGAGAGGGTGCCAGAATGAAAAACAACAAGGTCAGCCGCCGTCGGGCGCTGAAGATCGTTGCAAGCGGCGCGGTCGTCGCCACCATCGCTCTTCCGTCGAAATGGACGCGGCCGGTCGTCGAGTCGATCGTCGTTCCCGCCCATGCGCAGGCTTCTCCGACGCCGACCACCGGCACGGGAACGACTTTCACGACGCTTACGACTGCCGAATAGCCACAGTTTCTCAGCGATCCGAAACGCTGGCGCTTGGGAATGTCCGCCGCGCTTGTGCCCCGACAGTACAGCACGACATGATCGTCCCCCAGGTCTCGCCAGAGATCCAGTATCGGTGCGCTGGCCATGCGTGAGATCACCCTTGCGCTGCATGACCAGTCGGTCGCTCTGTCCTATCCCGACACGCTGCACGACGACATCGGGTCGCTGTTCGGCGCAGCCATTGCGGGCGACTCTCCGGCGCGTCGCACGATATATGTTTCCACCGGGTCCGACGGCCTCTTTACCCTCAATACCGAAGACGAACCGCTCCTTGAGGGACTGGCGCGCGGCGAGCTTCTCATCCACCTGCAGGACGCCGTCGTCCATGCGCTGATCGTCGATGCGGCGCACGCCGTGGCGCTGCATACGGGCGCCGTCAGTCACGGCGACAGGGCGATCCTGATCGCCGGACCGACGGGTTCCGGCAAGACGACGCTGACCGGCTGGCTCGTTGGCAAGGGGTTCGGCTACCTGACTGACGAAGTGGTGGTGCTCATCGACCATGCTTCGAAGGTGGTCGGCTTCCCGCGTGCCATGGTCGTCAAGGGGGGAAACGACGATAGTCCGTCGCCAGTGCCGCAATTCAAGGCGGCAGCCTCGGTGGAAGCGGGCGAACGCCTGATGCTACGGCCTGTGGAACAGGTGGATGCAGCCGCCGCGCGCGAATGCGGACTCACCGTCTTTCCGGTCTATTCTGCCGGCGCGGCGCTGCGCATCGCGCCGCTTACTGCCGCACAGGCCGGCATGCGGCTGATGGAGTGCAACCTCAATGCCCGCAACCTTGCGGATGAGGGGTTTCGTGCCGTCACCCAGCTGGCGCGCCGCGCACCGGCCTTCGTTCTGCACTATGGCGATCTCTCGCAGCTCGACGGCGTGGTCGACACGCTGGTGCGCCTCGTGCTCGACGAGCTTGGCGGGGCGGAGGAGGCGCGGCGTTTCCTGTCCGGCTACGCGGGCGGCGAGGCAACGCCGAAGCCGATGGCGCCAGCAAAGACGTTCGACATCCTGCCGCCGACGCCGGCGCGCGAGCGACGCCCGCTGACCATCGGCATGGCGACCTATGACGATTACGATGGTGTCTATTTCACGCTGCAGGCGCTGCGCCTCTACCATCCGGAGATACTCGACAGGACAAATTTCCTGGTCATCGACAACCATCCCGATGGGCCTTGCGCGGCACCCCTCAAGCAATTGGACACGATGGCGCCGAACTATCGCTACGTGCCGGCTGTCACGCCGACGGGAACAACTATCCGCAACGTCGTGTTCGAGGAGGCCGACAGCGACTTCGTGCTGTGCCTCGATTGCCATGTCCTGGTGCAGGCGGGAGCGATCGCGCGCCTGCTCGACTATTTCGACGCCAATCCCGAGACGGGCGACCTGCTGCAGGGACCGCTGGTCTACGACAATCTCGACAGCTGGTCGCCGCAATTCAAGCCGGGCTGGCGCTCAGGCATGTACGGGGCCTGGGAGCCCGACCCGCGCGCCGACGACCCGGACGGCGAACCCTTCGACATCCCGATGCAAGGCCTGGGGCTGTTCGCCTGCCGGCGCGAAGCATGGCTCGGCTTCAACCCTAAATTCAGGGGGTTCGGGGGCGAAGAAGGCTACATCCACCAGAAGTTCCGCAATGCCGGCCAGCGTACGCTGTGCCTGCCGTTCCTGCGCTGGGTGCATCGTTTCAACCGACCGCTCGGCGTGCCCTATCCGAACCGCTGGGACGACAGGATCCGCAACTACCTGATCGGCTTCCGCGAGGTCGGGCTGCCGACCGAGCCGATGATCGCGCATTTCCGCGAGCTGCTGGGCAAGGACGTCGCCGACCGTCTGCTGGCCGCCGCGGAGGCCGATATTGCCGAGGACAGCAACTAGTCGGTCTCTTCCTCGATCTCGACATTGGAACGGGCGACGTCGCCGGGTTCTGCCATGCGCAGTGCGCCGGCCTGGATAAGCTGGTCGATGGTGATCCTGACGTCGGCCCTGATCTGGTCGGCAGCCTCGGGATAGGACTTGCTCAGGATGGCGACGATGTCGTCGGTGCTGCGCGTGCCGTCGCAGAGCTTCCAGATCACCGTGGCCGTTTCGTTGAGATAGGAGGCAGTCTTCGACGGCCTGCGGTAGAGCAGGCTCTCGCTGTCCATCTCCTCGACTTCGACGAAGCCGTTTTTCCTGGGCATGGGATCTGGCGACATGGGCTACTCCGTAGGTGGCGGTCGATCATAGCAGGAGCCGGCCGCCTTGTCGCTGCGTCAGCCGCGGTGCTTGAGGAGTTGCCGGTAGGCTTGGCGGCGCCATGAATGAACACTTCGCGCTTCGGTCCTGCTGGTCAACACGGTACGGCGGCCGATCAGCCAACCGGCGCGGCGCGTGCCGCGCACCGGGCGCAGTGCCGCGGCGATCTCGAAGCAGCGCGGCTCGGCAAACAGACGGCCTGCGAGGTTGAGGCCGGTGATGGCCGCAAAGCGCGCGCCGGGCGCCTGCGCCAGCGCCTGAAAGCGGGCCTCGTCGGAAGACGAGAGCGCACGTGCCGCCTGGCAGATGTCGACGACATGCTGCAGCCGCTCGAAGTAGTGGTAGGCGCCGTGGACGCATGCCACCAGCAGGCAGCCGGCAGGCGTGCGGCTGTCCTGCGTCAGGTCGTCGTAGGTGAAGGAGAAGCCGCTCTTGAGACCCGGGGAGTGTACCAGGTCGGAGTGGACCTCGACCATTAGCAGGGGGTTCTCCGCATGCACCCAGACCCATTCTCCGCGCAGCCTCGCCCCGGCTTCGTCGGCAAGGCGATAGCCGCGCCCGGCAAGCAGGGTGCCGAGAGGCGCCAGCGCGTCCGGCGCGGCCAGGAGATCGATATCGGAATAGGAGCGCAGGGCGCGACTTGGATAGATGGCGGCTGAGAAGACCGGGCCCTTGATTGCAGTGAAGGGCAGGCCCTCTGTTGCAGCCTCTATGGCGGAGAGCTCGCTGCGCAGCATGAGGACAAGCGCGCGCGCGGCGCGCAGACCGGCGCCGGCCTCATCCAGAAGTGTCCGCAGGGCAGGGTCGCCGTCGAGGATCGCGAGGTTGCCGACCACGGCGGGCAGCACGCCATGCAATTCCGCCTGGGCGAGCAGGCCGGCAGCGCTGCCGGCATCGAGCGCCACGGCCGGCGGCGACCGCTGATCGGCAAGCGGGTCGGCGGCCCAGAGAAGCCAGTTGTCGGCATTGCGGCCTGCAAGGCCCGGCAAGCCGCGGCGCCTGACCGGGTCGCTCTCGGCGGCGAAGCCTCCGGCCGACAAGGTCCGGCTCGCGTTCTGCTCGATGACGGGAAGCGCGGTGTCGTAGCCGAAAGCCTCGAAATCCTCGCGATAGGTGTCGAGGATGATCGCTGCGAGTTCGGGATCTAGCGAGCCGATGGCCGCCTTGCCGGGCTGCGGGGACTTTGCGGGCGGCGGGCGCAGACGGATCGGGTCGGCAAGGCGCAAGTGCTGGCCGACGTCGGACAGCGCCAGATCGAGCGCCTCGAAGCGTCCGACATAGTCGATAGCCTGGCGTTGGCGGTCGTGCGTGTAGAGTATCTGGGGCGAAAGGTGGTTGCCGAGGCGGGAGGCCGGGCTGCGCGACAGGGCGGGCAGGGCGCGGACGAAGCCGTCGAAAGAGCCGAACCGAGCGAGGTGGCTCTTCAGACCGTAGTTGAAGACGCTCACCATGCGCGCATAGGGATTGCGCACGATGGCGAACTTGAAGCTGCGCTCCCAGGTCTCATTGCCGGCCAGGTCGCGCACGACCGCAAGCGTTGCGTGCTGCAGAAAGATGCCGAGGCCAGGGTCGAAGCCGAAGGCGCAAGATCGGTCGGCGACCAGCGGGTCGCGGCCCTCCGGGGCGAAATATCCCTCGATGGCGGTACCCGCTGTCTTTCCCGGATGCAGGAATATTGCGCCGTAGTCCTTGAATATCATTTCTGGCGGTCCCGAACCCCTGCCAAGTCACCATCCATCTGTTGCCATGGCAAGGAAAAACAGGCGGCTGAGGCGGTGTTGCGACTGCCAATGGAAAGCTAGCGGGGCGGGTCTTGTACCGATGGCCGCAGCGAACGAAGATGGCCGTCGGCGGCGAGCGGTCGCTAGACGGGCAGGGGGAGCATGTCTATCGACAGCTATCTTGCGGGTCGGGACCCGGCCCGGTTTCCGTTCCTCTTTGTCGTCACCTACGGGCGCAGCGGCTCAACCTTGCTGCAGGGGCTGCTCAACGCGATCGACGGCTATTGCATCCGCGGAGAGAACGGAGCGACGCTGTTCCACCTCTACAAGGCGAGCGCGGCGATCGATCGTGCACGGCGCTTCCACAGCGGCGCGAAAAGCCCGACGTCGCCATGGTATGGCTCCGACCACCTCGACACCGAGAGGATCGCGCGTCGCTGGCTCGACGGCTTCCTCGACGAGGTCGTCGCGCCACCGGCCGCTACGCGCTGCTGCGGCTTCAAGGAAATCCGCCACCTCTTGACCGATATGAGCGACGAGGATTTCTCCGGCTACCTGCACTTCATCGAGCGGGGCTTTCCGGGCGCCGGCTTCATATTCAACGTCCGCTCGATCGAGGGAACCGGCAAGAGCGGCTGGTGGCCGGGGTTCCAGTCGGCGCGGAGAACCGAGATTCTGGTGCACGCTCGAGTGAGGATGGCGCGGCAGGCCGAGAAAATGCCGAACGGGCTGCTGTTCAGCTACGACGCATGGCAGGCCGACACGGACTATCCACGCCAGCTGTTCGAGTTTCTCGGCGAACCCTACGACGCGGCATTGGTGCGGCGGGTCAAGGCGACCCGCCACAGCTACTAGCCGGGCCGGCGGCCGGTCAGACGAAGGGACGCATCATTCGGCCGAAGAAGCCGTTGGGCAGCATGCGGCCCTCGACGGCGGCGAGGCAGATGCACTCGCCTTCCGGGCCGACGCGCGGCTGGTGGTCGACGTCGCCATCGGCCTCGACGAGGTCGCCGGGGCGGTAGTGGCCGGTCTCGTCGAAGAAGGAGCCGGAGAGGACCTGGGTGTATTCCGAGCCGGCATGGCCGTGATGCGGCAGGCGCCTGTTGGGGCCGATGCGGTACATCACGAGGTCGGCGTTGGGCGCGCCGGGAATGGTGACGCGGCTGCGGCGCACGCCGGGAGCCAGCCAGCGCCAGCGGCCGATCTCCAGGCCGTCGAGCGCCGCCGGAAGCTCTATCGGCCCGTTGGCGGGAACGGCGCGGGTCGGCGTCGGGGTGCCAGTGGCGGGGGCCGGGCGATCGAGGCGCGCCGCGACGAGGGCAAAGGCGTCGGCCTGCATGGCGACCGGCTCGATGGCGTTGAGCAGCGCGCCGCCGACCGCCTCGAAGCGGCCGACGGCATTTCTGCAGCGCTCGCAGCCGTCGACATGGGTGCGCACGACGATGGTCGGTCCGGCCTCCAGCGTGCCGGCGGCAAGCCTGGCTAGAGAGTCATCGGTGGGGTGAAATTCTATCATCGCTCCAGATCTTCCAGTGCGGTGCGCAGGCGGGCCATGGCCAGCCGGACGCGGGATTTGACGGTGCCGAGCGGAATGCCGAGTAGCGCGGCGATCTCGGTCTGCGGCTCCTCGGCGAAGAAGGAGAGGCGCAGGACCTCTGCCTGCTCAGCGGGCAGGGTTTCGACCAGCCGGCGCACGCGGTCGTCGCGCTCGGCGGCGGCGATCACCTCGTCGGCGGGTGGCGGCGCCTCGGCCTGCTGGCTAGGGTCTTCGCCCAAGGTCGGCGGCGGGCCCTTGCGGCGGGCACGGTCGATGCGCAGGTTGCGCGCGATGGTGAAGATCCAGGTCGCGGCACCGGCCTTGGCCGGATCGAAGCCCGACGCCTTGCGCCAGACGGCGAGCAGCGTTTCCTGCGCGACCTCCTCGGCGAGGCCGGGCTCGGCGCCGCCGCGCAGAATATAGGCCTTCACGCGCGGCGCGAAGTGGCGGAACAACTGCTCGAAGGCCTGGCGGTCGGACCTGGCGACGCGCATCACAAGATGCGACAGCTCGGCCGCCGTCGGCGCGGCGAGTTCGTCCCGTCCCGTCACGAGCCGTTTCCCGGGCAGGCGCCGCAGGCGGTCGGGTCCGGCGCCGGACCAGAATGTTGCATGATGGACCTTCCTCGAAGCCGTCGCGACAGGCCGCATCATCGCAATCATTGCGGGGGCGGACAAGGCGGTCATTGCTCGGGCACGGCCTGGCCGACGCCGCCCTCGGCCGCGGCGCGGGGCTTGGGATTGCGCGGGATCGGGCGCAGGCCCACGCCCTTCAGCCACAGGCGGACGGCCTCCCAGTGAATGCCTGCGATGACCTTCAGCGTCATCAGCGGATAGGCCAGCGCGACGCGCGCCAGCGTGGCGTCCGACAGCGTCCTCCGCTCGGCAGTCTGAACGGTGGAGAGCATCGGGCCTTCAGCGTCGCCGACCGTGATCGACAGGTTGAAACCTCCCTCGGGCGGGCGGACACGAAAGGCGTAGCCGAGATCCATGTCCATGAAGGGCGAGACGAAGAAACGCTTGTCGCAGCCATGCTCCAGCCAGCCGTCCTCGGAGGGCCGCCCGACCTGGAAGGCGTAGTCGTGGCGGCCGCCGAATGTGTTGGCGACTTCGTAGAGTATGGCGTGCAGGCTGCCGCCGCGGTCGTAGCAGAAATAGACGCTGAGCGGGTTGAAGACGTAGCCGAGGATGCGCGGCATGGTGAGCAGCGCGATGCGCCCACTGGCGGGCCGGATGCCGGCGGCGCCGAGGGCGCGCTCGACATGGCAGCGCAAGTTGCCGCCGCTACGGTCGCCATGGTCGCGGTCGTGAAAGCTGAACAGGTTGAAGCGGTTGCGCGAGAACAGCCGCAGGCTGCCGTCGAGCGCGTCGATCTCGTCGAGGTCGAGAAGCAGCTGGAAGATGCTGTAGTTCAGCCGGTGGCGGCGCGGGCGAAGCCTGAGATGCATCACCGAGCCGGCATAGAGCGCGGAGAGGGTCTTCTTCATGCCAGCGCCCCCGCCAGGTCGGGCCGGGCCGCGGGGCTGCCCAGCGTGATGCGGCCAGATTCCTCGGCGACGTCCCATGGCCGGCGGTCGCCGCCAAGCTGTTCGGCAACGGCGAGACCCGATTGCAGGCCGTCCTCGTGGAAACCGGCACCGAAATAGGCGCCGCAGAACCAGGTGTTCTGGTTGCCCTGCAGCGACCACAGTCTTTCCTGTGCCGCGACCGCCGTCGAATCGTAGGCCGGGTGGCTGTAGACTTGGCTGTGGTAGACCTTCTTCGGGTCCGGATCGCGGATCGGGTTCAGCGTCAGGAACATCGGATTGTCGGCCGGAATGCCCTGCAGCGCGTTCATCCAGTAGGTCACCGACAGGTCGCGGCAGCGCTCGCCGTCGCGGGTGGCGGTGTAGTTCCAGCTCGACCAGGTGGCGCGGCGCTTCGGCATGACGCTGTCGTCGGCATGCAGCACCGCCTCGTTGTCGATGTAGCGGAAGGCGCCGAGCAGTTCTTGCTCCCGGGCCGTCGGCCGTTCCAGCATCTTCAGCGCGGCGTCGGCATGGGTGGCGATGACGACGTGGTCGAAGCCTTCGATGGCGCCGTTGTTGTCCTCGATCATGACGCTGTCGCCAAGCCGGCGGACCGTTCTGACCCCGCTGGCCGTCCTGACGCCGGCCGAAAAGGCGCGTGTCATCTTTTCCACGTAGTTGCGGCTGCCGCCGTCGACCGTCTTCCAGGTCGGCCGCGAGCCCAGGTTCAGCAGGCCGTGATTGTCGAAGAAGCGGATGAAGGCGCGGGCCGGAAAGCGCGAAACCTCGGCCGCAGGCGTCGACCAGATGGCCGCCGCCATCGGGTAGAGATGGTTGCGCCGGAAGGAGGTGCCGTAGCCCTTGCTGTCGAGATAGTCCTCGAGCGAGGTCAGGCCGAGCGTCGGCACGTCGCGCGGTGCGGTTTTGTAGAAGCGGATGATGTCGCGCATCATCGACCAGTAGGCGGGGCGCAACAGGTTGCGCTTCTGGGCGAACAGCCCGGCACTCGAGCCCGAATACTCGAAGGCGCCGTCGTCGAGCGAGACGGCAAAGGACATGTCGGACGGCTTGGTGGCAACGCCGAGATGCTCAAACAGCGCCGTGAGGTTCGGGTAGGTCACCTCGTTGAAGACGATGAAGCCCGTGTCGACGGCGACGCCGCCCACATCGACGGTGTGGCTGTGGCCGCCCACCCGGTCGTCGGCCTCGAACAGCGTCACGTCATGCGAGCGGCTGAGCTGCCAGGCGGCGGACAGCCCGGATATGCCGCTGCCGACGACGGCGATCTTGAGGTGGCGGCGGGTTCCGTGGATGGGCGTGACGGTGTTCATGCAATGGGCGTCCTGGTGTCAGTCGGGTTGGTATACGGGCCGGTGCCGCCGGCGGATCAGTCGAGCGGTGCATTTCGTGACAACCGGTGATCCGCCGCAGGTGGAGCCACGTATCCGGGTGACAATCAGTTTCGCCCGCGCTCCGGGCGCGGGCGTGAAACAGTCAGGAAGTCTCCATGACCGCACTCCATCTGCTCGTCCTTGCCGCGCTGCTGTCGCTCGCGATGGGCAGCGCCTGGCTTTACGAAAGCCGGACCGGGAAATCCGGCTGGGTCGACGTGACCTGGTCGGCGGCGGTGGGGGCGGTCGGCGTGGTTGCCGCGCTGCTGCCGTCGGCTGGCGCCGAGTGGTGGCGACAGGCGCTCGTTGCCGTGCTGGTGGCGACATGGTCGGCGCGGCTGGTGCTGCATCTGGCGCGGCGCACGCTGAGGCACGGCTTCGATCCGCGCTACCAGGCGCTGCGGCGCGAATGGGGCGAGGGGGCGGAGCTGCGCATGTTCGGCTTCCTGCAGAGCCAGGCGGCTGCAGGCTTCGTGCTGGTGCTTGCCGTCTATGTCGCGGCGCGCAATGCGGCGCCTGACCTGCGCCTGCAGGACATCCTGGCGCTGGCGCTGTTTGCCGCCGCGGTTGCCGGCGAGGCGATTGCCGACCACCAGATGCAGCGCTTCCGCGACGACGAGGCCAACAGGGGCAAGATCATGGATCGGGGCCTGTGGGCTCTGTCTCGTCACCCCAACTATTTCTTCGAATGGCTCGGATGGGTTGCCTATCCGCTGGTCGCGATCGGCATTGCCGGCGGCTACTGGCAGGGCTGGCTGGCGCTGCTCGCGCCGCTGCTGATGTATTATCTGCTGGTCAGGGTGTCGGGCATCCCGCCGCTCGAAAAGCACATGGAAGAGACGCGCGGTCAGGCATTCGAGGACTACAAGCGGCGGGTGAGGGCCTTCTGGCCGATCCCGCGCTCGGCCGAGGATGCGCGGTGAGCTACGCCGCTGCCTATGACCGACTGGTCGCCCATCCGGATCCGCTGGCGCGCGCCAGCAATGCTCTCGCGCTGATCGTCGCTGCAAGCCAGCCCTTCTATCCGGTCTATGTTTGGTGGATCGCTGGGCCGGCCGCCTGGCCGACGCTGTTCACGCTGCTGACGACGCCGATCTTTCTCGCCGTTCCCTTCCTGTCGCGCCGCCACGCGCTGGCCGGCCGGGCGCTGCTGCCGGTTGCCGGCATCGCCAACACGACGATGACCGCATTGCTGATGCCGCCCGGAACGGGTGTCCTGTTGTTTCTCGGGCCGGTGCTGATGATCGCGACGCTGCAGTTCCGGCGCGGCGAGACCTGGCTCGGCCTGTTGCTCGCGGCGCTGGCGGGCGCCGCCTGGCTCGCCGTCGGGGCACTCGATCCGTCAGGCGTCGTCGCCATGCCGGCGGACGTGCTGGCGCGGCTGCTGACGCTCAACGCGGTCAGCGCCGGGTCGCTGCTCGTCATTGTCGGGTTGCAGTTTTCCGCCGCGCGGGAAGCCTGAAGCGCGTCAGCGGCCCAAGATGCCGGTGGCGAGATAGCCGGCGGTGGCCGCCATCGCCGTGGCGAAGGTGCCCCAGGCGATATCGACGGCCGACAGCGCCGTGCTCCAGTTCTTCAGCGTCGCCTGGTTGGTGAGGTCGTAGGTTGCGTAGGCGAAGAAGCCGAACAACGCGCCATAGACGAGCGCTGTCGTCCAGCGGCCGTCGTCGAGCGCCGGCGAGATGGCGAAGATCATGATGCCGACGAGGTAGAGAAAGTAGAAGACCACAGCCGGCGCCATGCGGAAGCCCTCGAGCGCGGCGTCGCCCATGACCGGCTTGTAGAAGGTAGGCCCCATCTTCGACAGCCACAGCGCATCGAGCACGAGAAAGGCGAGGCCGGTGGCGGCATAGGCGACGAGGTAGGTCTTCACGGGGCATTCTCCATCCAGGGGACGTGTTTGGAGGGAATACGGGCGCGGGCGGGGATTGGATCACCGGGGGGTGGGGCTGCGGTCGAGCGGGAACGGCGGCGGAAGGCGCTTTCCGCGGAAATCTCGACGTTTGGAAGGAAGTGGCTCCCCGAGCAGGGCTCGAACCTGCGACAATTCGATTAACAGTCGAATGCTCTACCAACTGAGCTATCGGGGAACAGGGCTCGCGTGAGCGAGGGCTGCCTATAGCAAACCATTTTCGGCTTTGCAAAGAGGCGACAACCTTTTTTTCGCCTTTTGTTTTGCGTCCCTACTCGCAAAGGCCGTGGCCGGGCATCATATCCCACGATATGGGGCGCGGATGCGCCCGATCCAAGGCTTTAGCGAAGGCGGACGGCGGCAGCGTGCAGAAAGAACCACCCGTGATCGACGAGGCCGAGCCCGCCGAGATGCCACGCCGGCGCACGATCAACGTCTTCGGACGCAAGATCGGCATCCCGGCTTCGCGCGCGGCGCGAATCTCGCTCGGCGTCACGCTGGTGCTGTGCGGCACGCTCGGCTTCCTGCCGGTGCTCGGTTTCTGGATGATTCCGCTCGGACTGCTTGTCCTGTCGCACGACCATTCCGGGATCAGGCGGCTCAGAAGGCGCGGCGCGGTGCGCTGGGGCAAGCGGTGGCGCAGGAACCCGTAGTCAGCCCGAAAGGCTCGCGAGAGACCGTTCGATGTTGCGGCGCGCCGGCGCCTCGAGATTCTGCCTGAACGTATCGGTCAGATAGAGGCGGGGACGCTCCGCGAAGCGGCGCAGCACGCCGGCGCGGCCCTTGCGCCAGGCGGCGTCGTCCACCCAGGCATATTCGCGGCGGATGGCCTCCTCGTAGGCGTCGAAGGCGGCGGGCGGGGCGCCGAGGATCGACAGGTCCATGTCCAGAAAGAGCGCCGCGTCGCCAAAGCCTTGCGGATCGCCGGCCACCGGCGGCGTGTGGATCGCCGTCGCCTCGATCATTGCAACGATGCGCTCCAGCCGCGCTTCCGGCACGCGGCCGGCCAGCTTCTCGCGCGCCAGCAGGGCGCTCAGATGCTCGTTGTCGTTCCTCTGGCTGTCATAGACGGCGTCGTGAAACCATATCGCGGCCTCGACCGCCGCGGGGTCGTCGATCAGGGCGCGGTGCTCGCGCCAGAGCGCCAGCAGGGCCTCGACATGGTCGAGGCCGTGGTAGTGGCGGTCGGCCCCGCGATAGAGCACCGTCAGCTCTTTCCTGATGTCGTCATCGAGCAAAGTTTCGTTTTCCATGCCGGGCATTTTCGCGGTGAACCAATTTCATTTGATCGAGCACTAAGGAAAATTGAGTTCAATAATGCTATGGTGTCACCTATATCACCGTCACACGTAGCAGACCGACAACGGAGTCCGCCGATGAATACGCTGAGCGTGGCGCGCAGCCAGAGGCCCGAACCGATCGACCCGATCTGGGACGCGGTCAGGACGGAAGCCGCCGAGGCGGTCGACCGCGATCCGCCGCTGGCGACGTTTTTCTATGCGACGATCCTGAACCAGGGCAGCCTCGAGGAGGCGGTGATCCACCGCCTGGCGGAACGCCTGGCGCATCAGGACATCGGCGCCGACATCATCCGCCAGAGCTTCGAGGCGATGCTGAAGGCCAATCCGGAATGGAGTTCGACCGTGCGGGTCGATATCCAGGCCTATTACGACCGCGATCCGGCCTGCGACCGCTTCCTGATGCCGGTACTCTACTTCAAGGGCTTTCACGCCATCCAGACGCACCGGCTGGCGCACTGGCTGTGGAACGAGGGACGCAAGGATTTCGCGCTCTACCTGCAGAGCCGCTCCTCTTCGGTGTTCCAGACCGACATCAACCCGGCCGCACGCATCGGCAAGGGCATCTTCATCGACCACGCCACCGGGCTGGTGGTCGGCGAAACGGCGGTGGTGGAGGACGACGTGTCGATGCTGCACGGCGTGACGCTCGGCGGCACCGGCAAGGCGGGCGGCGACCGCCACCCGAAGATCCGCTACGGCGTGCTGATCGGCGCTGGCGCCAAGATTCTCGGCAACATCGAGGTCGGCCATTGTGCCAAGGTGGCGGCGGGCTCTGTGGTACTGGCGTCCGTGCCGCACAACAAGACGGTGGCCGGCGTGCCGGCGCGCGTCGTCGGCGAGACCGGCTGCGACCACCCGTCGCGCCAGATGGACCAGTTGCTGTCGTCGCAGAATCTCGACCAGGTGGCGAGCTTCGACATCTGAACCGGGCTGCGTTCGGGCGGCTTGCTTTCGCAGCGCTGCGTCGTGCGGCAGGGGCGGGCAATCGTCCTGTCGCCTTTACATCGCCATCCTTGCCGTGTCAGAAGCGCGCCGAACCCGCCAACCGGAGAGATGCATTGAAGCCGGACGAAATCCTCAAGCTGGACCGCTATTTCAAGCGGGTCTTCCAGAACCCCAATCTCGAGATCAAGGCCCGGCCGCGCAAGGAGGATTCCTGCGAGGTCTATATCGGCGACGAGTTCCTGGGCCTAGTATACAAGGACGAGGAAGAGGGCGACTACAACTTCTCGATGGCGATTCTCGACATCGACCTCGACTGATCGCGTGACGCCCGGGCGTCCTGCGCCGGCCGGCCGCTAGAGGCCGGTCCGCAACATCGCCGCCGCCTTCTTCCGCAGGGCGGCGTCCAACTCGCGCCACTCGCCGAGCAGTTCCTGCGGAAAGCGGTATGTCAGGCTGAGATTGTCGCCGACATGGACGTCGCGCTCGCAGGGCGCGAGCGATTCCACGGCACTCGCGCCGCTCAGGCAGCGCGCGACGAATGGCTCGCGGCCCGGCTCGGCCGCCACGGCCAGCACCTCGTTCAGGTAACCCGACTTTTCCGAGAAGCGATAGAAGGTGATGCCGGCAGGCCCCGGCTTGCCGGGCTTGACCAGCATCGGCGAATAGATCGGCGCCAGGCGACCGCTCATGTCGCGCGTCATCATGCGCTCCTCGAAGGAGAAGAAGATGATGCGGCGCGTCTCGCCGGCATGGTTGAAGTCGGCGCGCGCGGCGTCGGTGTAGCCGTCGAGCCCCGGCCAGCGCAGATAGAGGTCGAGGCGCGGCGCGGTGCCGTCATGGCGGGCGCGCTCGAAGCGGATCATGTTTTCGGGCGCCGACACGACGTTGTTGCCGATCACGATCTCGCGCAGCGCGGTGGAATCGGTGTGTCCGGCCAGCGCGATCGAGCGCCCGTACCATTTGCCCGCCGCACTGATTCCCGCCGACAGCAGGGCCAGCGCCAGGAAGGCGTAGAAGACCTTCATCATCAGCGACGAATCGACCGTGCGGAAGGTGGGCTCTTCCGCCCCCGTGGTGTGCGTCATCGCATCGCCCTCATGACCGGCATCGGTGTCCCCCTCCGGCACAGCCTGTCGCGGCACGCATCTTGCGAGGCCCCGTCAAAAGCGACTTTGCTTTTTCATGGTAAACGGATGGTAAAGATGATGGCGCTGGTGCCGATCTGCTTCACGTTTCTGGCCGGATTGACGCTGTGCGGGCTGGTTGGCTCGACACTGGAACTGGTGACGGGCCGCCGGGTGTCCTTCGGCGAGCCCTTCGTGGCCAACGGGCATGTGCTGCGCTCGCTGGCGGCGACGGCGGGGGCGGGGCCCTTCATGCTGGTCAACGAGGCGCTGGCCGCCTGGCGGCGCGAGCACGTGCCGACGCTGTTCATGCTGATCTGCATCCTGCTGGCCGGCGGCTGGGCCTTGGCGACGGGCATCGTGGCCGTCGACCTTGCGCAGCGCGCCGCCGCTCTCCTATCCTGACCGCTCCAGGGAAGGATTCTTGACATGCCGATCTACGCCATCGACGACGTCGCGCCGCATTTCGACGACCGCTCGAGCAACTGGCTGGCGCCCGACGCGACGCTGATCGGGAAACTTTCGATCGGGCGCGATGTCTCGATATGGTTCGGCGTGGTGATGCGCGGCGACAATGACGCGATCACCATCGGCGAGGGCAGCAACGTGCAGGAGCACACTGTGATGCACACCGACCCGGGCTATCCGCTGACGGTCGGGCGCGGCTGCACCATCGGCCACCGGGCCATCCTGCATGGCTGCACGATCGGCGACAACAGCCTGGTCGGCATGGGGGCGATCGTCCTCAACGGCGCCAGGATTGGCCGAAATTCGCTGGTCGGCGCCGGCGCACTGGTCACCGAGGGCAAGGAATTCCCGGACAACTCGCTGATCGTCGGTGCCCCGGCCAAGGCGGTGCGGACGCTCGACGAGGCGGCAATCGAAGGACTGCGGGCGTCGGCGGCGCATTATGCCGCGAACGGCAGGCGCTTCACGGCAGGGCTGACGGAGGTTGCCGACGTTCCTGCTGCTTCCGGCAAGGCACGGCAGGCCTGAAAAAGGCGGAGCCGGCCCCGGGGACAGGGACCGGCTCCTGGACCCGATCGTTGGGGACGGGGAGGTGGGGACCGACCGGGTTTTCACTGGAGGCCCCCTTGAGGGAGCCTCGATTCTTGCCTCGCCTAGTTGACCGAGCCGACCGCGACAGCGCTGCGGCCGTCGTCAATCGCGACCCAGGCGCCGGAGTTCACCTCCGACTGGCGCTTCAGGTAGCTGTATTCGGTATCGGCCCATGGCAGGACGCGCGTCTCGAGGTTGTCGAGAATGAACTCCCCGCGGCTGGTGCGCACCGTCAGCACCGCATGGCCGGCGCCGCTGCGCTGGCGCACCACGGTGATCAGGAGGTCGCCGGCCGGAACGCCGAGCGCCATCAGGCGGCGGCGCTTCTCCAGCACGTAGTCCTCGCAGTCGCCGACGCTCGTCGGATAGGACCAGAGCTCTTCCTTGCCCCAGATCTCCATGTCGGTGCGCGGCGCGACGGCCATGTTGACCGCGTTGTTGATCGAGACGATCTCGGCCCAGAGCGGCCGCGACAGGACCGTCGGCGCCTGGCGCGCCGTCTTCTGGCGGCACTCGATGGGTTCGCGCTGGCAGAATTCGTAGTGGCCGATCGGCTGGGTGGTACGTCCACCGGTATGCATGAATGCCTGTCCGGCATGAGCGCTTCCCCAAGCGCCGAGCCAGATGGTCACTGCCAGAAGCAATGACGTCCCCTTCTTTTGCGTCATAGCAAGTCTCCCCGTTCGAGGAGACAATGACACGGGTCGATTTATGTCACGCAAAGTTACGCAGTAGATGTTGAGTAAAACCTGCGTCTAGTTTGCGGAAAAGAAGACTAAAACATAAAACTCATTTGACTAAAATTTTAGCGATCAGGCAGTACGGGAAGCGCAAGCGTGCGCAGCGGTTGCGGCGCGACGCAGGCAGGTAGGTCGCGCCAGGTCATGAAAAAGGCCCGGCTGCAAAGCAGACCGGGCCTGACTGGAAGCTGAAGCGCCGCCCTTGCGGACGTCAGGAACGCGGGGCGCCGCTGAATTCGCTGTCGAGTGTCTCGGGTCGCTGGATGACGGCGAACTCGATCGCCAGGCCATCCTCGAAATGGCGCACGATCTGGCCGCGCATGGTACCGAGCGTGACCTGGACGCCGAGTGCTGGCTTGACGTCAATTTCGATCGCGGCGCCGGAGAGCGACAGGTCGATGATGCGGCACTCGTACTGGCGGCCGTCGGTAAGCTGCAGGACGCTCGTCGGATTGCGCGGCGCGACGCGCTCGTGGCGGCGGTCTTCCGGCAGGTCGAGTTCGTGCTTGTTGGCAAGCCAGGTCAGCTGGGCGGCCAGCTTGTCCTTCTTGCGGTCGGAGGCGACGACCGTCATGGCGAAGCCGTCCTGAAGGGTGCGCGTGACCACGCCCTCTACACGGCCGATATGGTCGATATAGGCAATCACCTTTTCGCCGGGCTGACCGATGCGGTCGGTGCGAAGCGACACGTTGCCGGGCGACATGTCCATCACCTGGCAGGGGTGCTCCGTACGATCCTCCAGCATGAAACGGCCGTAGATCTTCACGCGGACGCGTTGAAAATTACGCCTTTCAGCCGTTGACGGCGCATAATTGATCGCCGCTGACCTCATCGTTGCTGTATCCTCGCTGAAAGATCTTCGCCACGCACGAAGTGTGTCGAGTTCAGTTAGCCCCAAATAGGTTAACAAGGCGTAAGCCGCAGGCCCCGGAGGGGCTTCTTTCGCGGTTACTCCTCGCGACCGCCGTCGAGCACGACGAGGTGCCGAATGCGGCGCGAGCCGCCGATCTTGCGGCGTTCGCCTTCCGGTGGCAATTCGTTCGGCGAAAGCGCAGGCACATCAATCTCTTGACGGCTTCCGACAACCTGCGCCTCGCGATCCGGATCGATGACGCGAACAGACTCGATGTCGGCGGCCTCAACCGGATCGGCACCGAGCCAGAACGGCTTGGCGGCGGCCGACATGACACCCAGGCAGCGCGGATTGGCGACGCCGCCGTCGAGCGGCAGGATCAGCATTTCAAACGGGTTCGAACGGCCATTGCGGCTGATGCCCTCGAAGGCGATGACGACGACGGACTTGGTTTCGAAAACGCCGTGCGCCAGCCTCGCTACGAGGCGCTGGTCCTTCTCGCGCCACAGGGAAGGGAAGGAGAACCCCTTGAGCTCGCGGCCGTAGACGGCGCAGAGCCGCGTGCCGGCGAGCCGGAAGACGGCTTCGCCGCGGGTATCCTTCTCGAGGATGAAAGTGTCGGCAAGCAGCGTCTTGATGTCGGCCGGCTCGATTTCCGTGCGGGTGGGCGCCGGCCGTCCATTGCGCAGGCGGTTCCAGTACCGAAAAAGTTCAACCGATCCCTTCAACATGACAATACCTGGCTCCGCGTTCTGTTTCTGCTGTGCCATCGGTGAACAGAATCGCACCCTCCGATGACCTACATGCGGTCCGCAGCAGGATGCATGCCAGTCCGGTTTCGGGTTGTTCACGGCGCGGGTACGTTAAGGTTAACGAATGGTATACGTTGCGCGCCAAATGGGTCCGTGGCACACCAAATGCACGAAGTGAGCAGCACTTCAGTCAAAATCTTGGGGAGAGCAGGGGGCTCGACCAACCGTCCGAAGGAAACTTCGGACGGTTTTTCTTTTTGTGATTCGGGCAGGCGTCGGCTACAGGCCTCGCCATGACCAACACAGATGCCCCGCCGCCCGCGGCACCCGAACAAAGCGAACAGGAAGCGCCGCCGCCGCGCCGCGAGCCGGTGTTCAACCTGCCCCGGGTGGTGATGTTCTTCATCGCGGTGTGCGTCGGCATCTACGTGCTGCAGTTCCACGTCCTGACGATGGCGCAGGACTATGCCGTACTGATCCGGGGCGCCTTCATCCCGATCCGCTATTCCGGCGCGGTGCCCATCGACATCTACACCTTCACCAGCCCGGTCACCTATTCGCTGCTGCACGGCAGCTTCGCGCACCTTGCCGTCAACATGGTCTGGCTTGGCGCCTTCGGTTCACCGCTGGCAAACCGTCTCGGCACGGCACGCTTTGTCCTGTTCTGGGTCGCCGCCTCGATTGCTGCGGTGGCGCTGCACTACATGTTGCACATGCAGGACCAGTCGCCGCTGGTCGGCGCTTCGGGCGCGATCTCAGGCATGATGGGCGCTGCGGCGCGCTTCGGCTTCCGGATCGACCGCAGCTCCGGACGCGCGGCCTTCGGCGGGCCGGTGCTGCCGGTGCGCGTGGTGCTGATGTCGCGCGGCGTGGTGACCTTCCTCACCGTCTGGATGGTCATCAACCTGATTACCGGGCTGGTCGGCCTGGTGCCCGGGGAAACCAGCCAGATAGCGTGGGAGGCGCATATCGGTGGCTTTCTGCTCGGATTCTTCGGCATCTCGGCGTTCGACCGCGACCGGCGCCGCAGGGCCGCTTGAAACAGGCGCCGCGACCGCGGCGGCGCGGCATTTGCCACTCGTCACTTGAAATGCGGCCCTTCCGGTAGCACCATTGCTGCAATGATCGGGCAGACGCCCTGGAGGTGGGCGCCCGACCGGTTCAGGAGGAGGACGCCATGACGGTTAAAGCCATTCTCGAGACCAAGGGGCACGATGTCTTCACGCTCGGGCCCAACGAACCACTGTCCGAAGCCATCCGGATTCTCTCCGAGCACCGCGTCGGTGCACTTGTCGTCACCAATGGCGACCGCAAGATCGTCGGCATCATTTCCGAACGCGACATTGTGCGGGTGATCGGCAAGGACGGCGCAGCCTCGCTTGACCAGACCGTGCGCCAGGTAATGACGCCCAAGGTCAAGATCTGCAACGAGCACCACACCATCAACGAAGTGATGGAAATCATGACCAAGGGACGCTTTCGTCACCTGCCGGTCGAAAAGGACGGCCATCTCGACGGCATCATCTCGATCGGCGATGTGGTCAAGCGGCGCATCGAGGACGTCGAGCGGGAAGCCGAGGAAATCCGCAGTTACATCGCCACGGCGTAGCAGAAGGCGGCTGCCGCCCTTCAGGGGGCTGGCGGCAGCTTGCTCAGGCGGGCGATGAGATCGCGGGTGGCGCAGAATTCCGGCGGCTCGTCGGGATTTGCATTCTCGTTCGCGGCTAGCCAGCCCGCGCATTCCGTCTCATGCTCGCAACGGCTGCAGCGCTCGGTTGCGCGGGTTTCCACCGCGCCATGGCCGGGCAGGAGTTTCAGCTGCCGGTCTACGCCGAGCGCCTGCATCATGCGGTGCATCAGGCCGCCGGACGAAGCGCCGGAAGCCAGGAAGCCGAAAATTCCCATCATGCCGTTCCCTGTTTTGGGGGAGATTGCCATGCTGGAACATCGCCGCCTTGACCAGGATCAAGCGGGCGGGACGCTTCCTCACGCTCGCGCAGCCCCTCCGCCGGCCGACGGCCGGCGAAGGGGCCTTCTTCGACGTTACCTGTTGTCGAGTTGCGAGCGCACGAGTTCGAGGCCCCGGCGCGTGATGCGATAGGGCTCGCCACGACAGGAGGCGACTGCCTTCCTGCGCCTCAGCTTCCTGAAAAGCTCGAGGTCGATGCCTGGGTAACGCCAGCCGTCGCGGGTGCGACAGCTGACCTCGGCAATGCGCTTCTTGTGGTTCTTCTCGACTTCAATCCACCCGCCCTGGGCAAGCAGGTGCAGAACGCGTTGTTCGACGCGCGATATGTCCATTGGTGTAAGTCCCGGAAAGATGGCCAGACGGCCAAACACAGAAATCCGCCGCCGCGAGCGATCGCGGCACGGTGTTTCAGGTTTCCTGCCCTGCCTCCTGAGAGGTCAGGGCCTTACCGGGTCTCAGCGCTACTAAACATCCAATCTCCAAGGATGGGGACCTTTACCCCGGTTTGGCCTGCTGAATCCAGCCAGCGCCGCGGGTCTTGTCTCTCCTGGCGGTTTGGACTAGCGAAGGGGCGAACCCCGGACAGTCGCTCACGTGGCCGCACGTGAGCCAGAATGCAGGCCGCCATGCTCATCGATACACGCACACCCGATCCGAAACGCCTGATCCCCGGAGCCACCGGCGACTGGGAAATCATCATCGGCCTGGAGGTGCACGCCCAGGTGACGTCGGAATCGAAGCTGTTTTCTGGCGCGTCCACTTCCTTCGGCGCGGCACCCAATTCCAATGTCAGCCTGGTCGATGCGGCGATGCCCGGCATGCTGCCCGTCATCAACGAGGAATGCGTGCGCCAGGCGATCCGCACCGGGCTCGGGCTGAAGGCGCAGATCAATCACAAGTCGGTCTTCGACCGGAAGAACTACTTCTATCCCGACCTGCCGCAGGGCTACCAGATCTCGCAGTTCAAGCAGCCGATCGTCGGCGAGGGCACCGTCACCATCTCGGTCGGTCCCGACAAGAAGGGCGCGTTCGAGGACATCGAGGTCGGCATCGAGCGGCTGCATCTCGAACAGGATGCCGGCAAGTCGATCCACGACCAGAGCCCGACGCTCTCCTATGTCGACCTCAACCGCTCGGGCGTGGCGCTGATGGAGATCGTGTCGAAGCCCGACATGCGCTCGGCCGACGAGGCCAAGGCCTATGTCACCAAGCTTCGCACCATCGTGCGCTATCTCGGCACGTGCGACGGCAACATGGACGAGGGCTCGCTGCGCGCCGACGTCAACGTGTCGGTACGCCGGCCGGGCGAGGATTTCGGCACGCGCTGCGAGATCAAGAACGTCAACTCGATCCGCTTCATCGGCCAGGCCGTCGATTATGAGGCGCGGCGGCAGATCGCCATCCTCGAAGATGGCGGCAAGATCGACCAGGAAACGCGTCTGTTCGACCCCGGAAAGGGCGAGACGCGCTCGATGCGCTCCAAGGAAGAGGCACACGACTACCGCTATTTCCCCGATCCTGACCTGCTGCCTCTGGAGTTCGACCAGGCCTATGTCGACGCGCTGGCGGTCGGCCTGCCGGAACTGCCGGACGTCAAGAAGCAGCGGCTGGTCGAGAGCCTCGGCCTGTCGGTCTACGACGCGTCGATCCTGGTGTCGGAAAAGGCGATCGCCGACTATTTCGAGAAGGTGGCGGCAGGCCGCGACGGCAAGACGGCCGCCAACTGGGTCATCAACGACCTGCTCGGCGCGCTGAACAAGGCCGGCAAGGACATCGAGGAGGCGCCGGTCTCGCCCGAGCAGCTCGGCGAGATCATCGACCTGATCAAGGAAGACACGATTTCCGGCAAGATCGCGAAGGACCTGTTCGAGATCGTCTGGAACGAGGGCGGGAACCCGCGCGAACTGGTCGAGAGCCGCGGCATGAAGCAGGTGACCGACACCGGCGCCATCGAGAAGGCGGTAGACGAGATCATCGCGGCCAATCCCGACAAGGTGGAGCAGGCGAAGGCGAAGCCGACCATGGCCGGCTGGTTCGTCGGCCAGGTGATGAAGGCGACCGGCGGCAAGGCCAACCCGAAGTCGGTCAACGAGCTGGTGAAGGCCAAGCTCGGCATCGAGGAGTAGGTCCGGATGTTCGTCCGCACCGCCAGCGAACCCGACCTCGACGCCATCAGGGCGCTGCTGGTCGAGACCTGGCACGCGACCTACGATTCGATCTACGGCGCCGACAAAGTCACGGAAATCACCGACGAGTGGCATTCGATCGCCGCGCTGAAGCGTCGTCTGACGGTGCCGAACTCGGATTTTCTCGTGGCCGACGACGGCGAGCAGCTGGGCGGCGTCGCCTATGCCGAAGCGAAGGCCGACGGCAAGACGGTGATGCTGCACCAGCTGTACGTGGCGCCCGCCATGCAGGGGCGCGGCATCGGTGGCGCGCTGCTTGATGAAGTGATCGAGAGCTTTCCCGATGCGGAACGCTTCCGCCTCGAGGTCGAGGAGGCCAATGAGAAGGCGATCGGCTTCTACCTGTCGCAACGCTTCGTCGAGGTCGGGCGGACCAGCAATTGCGGCACCGAAGATTCCGGCCTGCCGGCGCTGATCTTCGAGCGCGCGGTGCCGGGCGCTGGATGAGGACGCATGCGAACGGGCTGCCGGCCGCCATCGGGCCTTGCAATGCAACGCCCGGAAAGCCATAAGTTCCCCGTTCGCGCAGCCGCTGTCATTTCGGCCGCGCCGACCGCCCTTCGCCCGCCAAGAGGATCTCGATGAAAACCTTCCTGACCCAGTTCTTCACCTGGTGGAACGGCCAGACGCTCGGCACGCGCTTCCATACCTGGCGCAAGGGCACGAAGGTCGGTCAGGACCAGTTCGGCAACGTCTATTACGAGGGCGGCACGGATTCGGAAGGCCGCACGCGGCGCTGGGTGATCTATAACGGCTATGCCGAGGCCTCGATGATCCCGCCCGGCTGGCACGGCTGGATGCACCACCGGGTCGACGTCGCACCGACAGAAGAAAACTACCGCCGGCGCGATTGGCAGAAGCCGCACGAGCCGAATCACACGGGTACGTCGGCCGCCTACCGGCCGAAGGGCTCCGTGCTGAGCGATACCAAGCGGCCGCAGGTGACCGGAGACTACGACGCCTGGACGCCGGGAAACTAGCGTTTGCGGCAAGCCGACGGCAGGGTGGCCGGGTTTTGATGTCGCCACAATTGCCATCTAGTTGCGTAGCTGTTCCATTAGCGACGAGATGCCCGAACCCCAAAGGGGCGGGCGAATATTCCGGTGCCTTCCGTATGGTTTTCAACGATAGAACAGGTCGGATCAGGCGAATGGCGGGCCTCGCGGCTGTGCTGGCGGCGGGCCTTGCGGCCGGGCTGATGCCCGCGCGGGCGGAGCGCGTCAGCAACCCGATCGCCGAATTCACCGGCGTCGACAAGATCACCGGCCGCATCATCACCTTCGACGTCTATATCGACGAGACAGTGCAGTTCGGCGCTCTGCAGGTGACGCCGCGCGTGTGCTATTCGCGGCCGGTCGAAGAAGCGCCGCGCACGGATTCCTTCGTCGAGGTCGACGAGATCACGCTCGACCGCAAGATCAGGCGGATTTTTTCCGGCTGGATGTTCGCCGAGAGTCCCGGGCTCAATGCCGTCGAGCACGCGGTCTATGACGTCTGGCTGAAGAGCTGCAAGCAGAGCTCCGACGTCCCGGCGCCCAAGAGCACGCGCGTCACGCCCTAGATGCTGCCGGCTGTTGTGAACAGACTGGCGGGCGCCCTGTCGCTGCTGGCCATCGCTGCGCTGTCGGCCATGCCGGCGCTTGCCGCCGACACTCAATGCACCGTGCTGGCCGATGCCGATACGGGCAGGGTGCTGCTGCAGGAAGGCATCTGCGACGAGCGCGTGCCGCCGGCCTCGACCTTCAAGATCCCGATCGCCCTGATGGGCTACGATGCCGGCATCCTGCAGGACGCTCAAGACCCGACGCTGTCCTTCAAGGAAGGCTACGCCGACTGGATCAAGTCGTGGCGCGCCGATACCGGCCCGACCGTCTGGATGCGCGATTCGGTGGTCTGGTACTCGCAGCAGGTGACGCTGTCGCTCGGCATGGCGCGCTTTGCGGGCTATGCGGCGGCCTTCGGCTACGGCAATTCCGACGTGTCGGGCGATGCCGGCAAGGATAACGGGCTGGAACGCGCCTGGCTGAGCTCGTCGCTCAGGATCTCGCCGCTCGAACAGGTCGACTTCCTGACCGGGCTGGTCAAGGGAGAGCTTCCGGTCAGTGCCCATGCCCATGAGATGACGAAGGCGATCCTGCCTGTCGCGAACCTGCCGGGCGGATGGACGGTTCGCGGCAAGACGGGCGCTGCCTTCGCGTCCCAGGCCAACGGCAAGCGGGATCGCAACCGGCCGATCGGCTGGTATGTCGGCTGGGCGCAGAAGGACGGGCGAACGATCGTCTTCGCGCGCATGAAGAAGCATGCGAGGCGGCAGGAGCTGACGCCAGGCTTTGGTGCGCGCGACGCGATGCTTGCGGACCTGCCGGCAATGCTCGACGGTCTGTGACGGCTCTCGGCCGTCAGACCCGTGTCAGGCGAAGGTGACGGGCTCGCCGCCGATCGCTTCGGCCAGCATCTTCTCGTAACGCCCGCGCGGCACGTCGACCGCGCCGAAGCGCTTCAGGTGCTCGGTGGTGAACTGCGTGTCGAGCAGCACGAAGCCGCGCTCGCGCAGCCGCTCGACGAGATGCACCAGGCAGACCTTCGATGCGTCTGTCTGCTTCGAGAACATGCTTTCGCCGAAGAAGGCCCGCCCCAGGCTGACGCCATAGAGGCCGCCGACAAGCGTTCCATCGCGCCAGGCCTCGACCGAGTGGCAATGACCGCGGCGGTGAAGCTCGACATAGGCTTCCCGGATCGGCGCGTTGATCCATGTCGAGCTGCGCTCCTCGCGCTTCTCGGCGCAGGCGTCGATGACCGCCTCGAAGTCATGGTCGAAGCGGATCTCGAAGTGACGCTGGCGGATCGCCTTGCGCAGGCTTTTGGGAACGTGAAAGTCGTCGAGCGGGATGACACCGCGGGTTTCCGGGCGGACCCAGAAGACTTCAGGGTCGGCCGCGCTCTCGGCCATCGGGAACACGCCCGAGGCATAGGCCTTGAGCAGCAGCTCGGTCGGGATGCGGTAGCCTGGTGCGTAAGGGCGGGTCATGGCGGCTGACGCGCGCGGGCGCTACTCCGTTTTTGCCAGATGCTTCTCCAGCCAATGGATGTCGTAGTCGCCATTGGCGATGTCGGGATTGCCGACCAGGTCCTGGAACAGCGGCAGCGTGGTCTTGATGCCGTCGACGACGAACTCGTCGAGCGCGCGGCGCAGTCGCATCATGCATTCGACGCGGTTGCGGCCGTGCACGATCAGCTTGCCGATCAGGCTGTCGTAATAGGGCGGGATCCTGTAGCCGGAATAGACGCCGGAATCGACGCGAATGCCCAGGCCGCCCGGGGTGTGGAAATGCGTGATGGTGCCTGGCGAGGGCACGAAGGTACGCGCGTCCTCGGCGTTGATGCGGCACTCGATGGCGTGGCCGTTGAACTTGATCTCGTACTGCGTCACCGACAAGCCGCCGCCGGAGGCGACGCGGATCTGCTCGTGCACGAGATCGATGCCGGTGATCGCCTCGGTGACCGGATGCTCCACCTGCAGGCGGGTGTTCATCTCGATGAAGTAGAAATTGCCATCCTCGTAGAGGAACTCGATCGTGCCGGCGCCGGAATAGCCGAGGTCGGCGATCGCCTTGGAGCAGGTCGAGCCGATGCGTTCACGCTCCTCGGCGTTGAGAGCCGGCGAGGGCGCCTCTTCCCAGACCTTCTGGTGACGCCGCTGCAGCGAGCAGTCGCGCTCGCCGAGGTGGATGGCGCGGCCCATGCCGTCGCCGAACACCTGGACCTCGATGTGACGCGGCTTCTCGAGATACTTCTCGATGTAGACGGCGTCGTCGCCGAAGGCGGCTCCGGCTTCCGAGCGCGCCGTCAAGAGTGCTTCGGAAAGCTCTTCTTCGGTGCGCGCCACCTTCATGCCGCGGCCGCCGCCGCCGGCGGAAGCCTTGATGATGACCGGAAAGCCGATCTCGATGGCGACGCGGCGCGCCTCGACATCGTCGGTGATGGCGCCGTCCGAGCCGGGCACGACCGGGATGCCGAGGCGCTTGGCGGTGCGCTTGGCCTCGATCTTGTCGCCCATGATGCGGATATGGTCGCCGGAGGGACCGATGAAGGTGATGTTGTGGGCGGCCAGGATGTCGGCGAACTTGGCGTTCTCCGACAGGAAGCCGTAGCCGGGATGAACCGCGTCGGCGCCGGTGATTTCGCAGGCCGCGACGATCTGGTGGATGTTGAGATAGCTGTCGCGCGCCGGCGGGGGGCCGATGCAGACGCTTTCGTCGGCGAGACGCACATGCATGGCGTCGGCGTCGGCGGTCGAATGCACGACGACGGTCTGGATGCCGAGTTCCTTGCAGGCCCGCAGGACCCGGAGGGCAATCTCGCCGCGATTGGCTATGAGGATTTTGTGAAACATGCGCTGGCTATCCCGGCGCTATTCGATCACGACGAGAGGCATGCCGTACTCGACCGGCTGAGCATCCTCGAACAGAATCGCCTTGACCGTGCCGGCACGTGGCGACGGGATCTGGTTCATGGTCTTCATCGCTTCGATGATGAGCAGGGTCTGGCCCTCCTTGACGGTCTGGCCGACCTCGATGAACGGCTTGGAATCGGGCGAGGGCGATATGTAGGCGGTGCCGACCATCGGCGAGGAAACGGCGTTCTTGGAAACCTCGGCGGCTGCTGCGGCAGCGGCGACGGGCGCGGCGGCTGCCGAGGGGGCCGGCGGCGGCGCATAGGGCGCGGGTGCGGCCACGGCGTGCACTGCCTGCGACTGGCGCGAGACGCGAACCTTCATGTCGCCGAGCTCGACCTCGATCTCGGTCAGGTTGGTGTCGTTCAGGATCCCTGCGAGATCGCGGATCATCTGCTGGTCAATGCCGGTCTTCTTTGTTGTCATTTCAACGCCTTTTTCATTGTCCGGTTCGTCAGATCCGCGCAGCGAGCGCCTGCAGGGCGAACGTGTAGCCGAGAGGGCCGAAGCCGCAGATCATGCCGAGTGCATGGGGAGCGACCATTGATTTATGGCGGAATTCCTCGCGCGCATGGATATTGGAGAGATGCACCTCCACGACCGGCATGGGCGCACTGGCGCGGATGGCGTCGTGAATGGCGATCGAGGTGTGGGTGTAGGCGCCGGCATTGAGCACGACGCCCAAGGCCTTCCCGCCCGCTTCCTGAATCCAGCTGACGAGATCGCCTTCGTGGTTCGATTGCCGGAAGTCGACCTCCAGGCCAAGCGGCTCGGCGGCCGCGCGGCAGCTGGCTGCGATGTCGTCAAGCGTCCCGGTTCCATAGATGCCCGGCTCGCGCTTGCCGAGCATGTTGAGGTTGGGGCCGTTCAGAACGAATACCGTCTTCAAGAAGTGCACCTTTTCCCGCGCCGGCAAGTTCCGGCGCGCCGCGACCTCTATAGTGGGCTTAACCGGCTGCGAAAAGAGCGCAAGCGCCTTCTTTTTCTGTCCACAGGCCGGCCAGGGTCGCGGATGTCGCGGTCAGCAGGTGGCGTCGGCCATGCAGGCGCGGGCCGCAGCGATCTTCTCGCCCAGGACTTCCTTGCCAAGTGCGCCGAAGACGACCTCGTTGCCGACGACGTAGGAGGGCGTGCCGGTGATCTGCAGCTTGTTGGCGAGATCGTAGGTCTCGGAGAAGGCCTCGGTGATGGCGGGGTTCTTCATTTCCTCGCGCAGCTTTGCCTCGTCGACGCCGAGCTGCAGTGCGATCTTGATGGCTGCCGCCTCGCTGGCGCGGCCGGGGGCGCCGATCAGCAGGTTGTGGAATTCTCCGTGCTTCTCGGGCATCAGCGTGCGGACGGCCATCGAAACGATGCTGGCCTTCTGGGAATCGGGCCCGAGAATGGGGAATTCCTTGAGTACGAAGCGCAGGTCGGGGTCGGCCTCGGTGAGGGCGAGCATGTCTTCCTGCGCACGCTTGCAGTAGCCGCAATTGTAATCATAGAACTCGACGATGGTGGTCTTGCCGTCGGGGTTGCCGACATAGCCATCGTAGGACGCATTGAAGATCTGCTGCTTGGCGTCCTTGATGACCTCCAGATGGGCGACGCGCTGCTCTTCGGCCTGCTTGGCCTCGAGTGCCTGCTGCATGTCCAGCAGCACCTCGGGATTGTTGACGAGATAGTCGCGGATGATCAGCTCGATCTGGGAGCGGTCGACGTCCGCCGTTGCGACCTGCTGCTGCGCCGCATTGGCGCTTGCGATCTGCGGCCGACCGGCGCCGAAGCCGACGGCCAGCATTGCGACTGCGGCGACCGTACCGGCCGCGCCCAAATAGATTGCCCTGTTCATCTCGTTTCCGTCCTCATGTCCTTCAGCATTGTCGACCCTGTGTCGCGATGCGCGCCGAAAAGGTTCAGTTCTTTTTCTTCGGCGCCTTGTAGTTGACGATGTCCTGCGCCCGCACCCAGGCGGGGGAGCCGCGCTTCATCTTCTGCTGCGCGCGCATGGCGAAGATCTTCGCCTGCTGGTAGTTGCCGCTGTAATAATAGCCTTCGGCCGTTGCCAGTTCGGCGTCGGCGACCTGGCCGAGCTGGTTGTAAGCCTGCGACAGGTAGGCGTAGCCGTTGAAGTTCTCCTTGTCGCGGCCGAGACCGCGCTTGATCTCGCTGACTGCCTGCTTGAGCTCGTCCGGCTTGCCGGTTGCTATAAGCGCCTGGCCGTAGGCGATCGGCAGGATGCCGGACTTGGCCGGATCGAGCTTCACGGCGCGCGCATAGGCCTGCGCGGCTTCGGCGGGGCGGTTGCCGCGTAACAGGATGTCGCCGCGCAGCTCGTGGAAATAGGGGTTGTTGGGCTGCGCCTCGAGCAGCGCGTCGGCCTTCTTCAGCGCTGCCTTCGGGTTGCCGAACAGGAAGGTCGCCTGGGCGTCGCCATATTTCGCTGCAAGGCCCTTGGGCGCGTTGCGGAACAGCCGCGAGGCGGCGGCCTGGCCCTTCATGTAGACGGCGATCTTGGCGCGCATCATGTCGTGGCGCAGCTGCAGGGCCTCGGGGTCCTTGCGGTCGTAGTAGGGGCTCTTCTTGGCCAGCTGTTCGAGGTTGGCGATGCGGTCGCGCGGCATCGGGTGGCTGACCTGGTAGGGGTCGACGCGCGCGCCCGACAGCGACAGGGCATTCTGGAAGCGGCCGAAGGTCGCCAGCATGCCCTTGGCCGACTGGCCGGTGGCCTCCAGATAGGAAATCGCCGAGCGGTCGGCGGTCGATTCTTCCGAGCGCTGGTAGCCGAGCAGGCCGCGGCGGGCAAACTCCGAACCGCCGGCGGCGATGCCGGCGCCGGCCTGGGCGAGGCCGCTCTGGTTGGCCGCCGCGCCGCCGACAACCGCACCGACGCCGAGAAGCGTGGCAATGACCGTCATGGTCTGGGCGCGCGCCAGTTGCTGGCGCAGCCGGTCCTGGTGGCCGCCGGCGATGTGCCCGGCCTCGTGCGCGATGACGCCGATGATCTCGTTCGGCGTCTCGGCCTGCAGCAGCGCGCCGGTGTTGATGAACATGCGTCGCCCCGCCACGAAGGCGTTGAAGCTCGCGTCATTGACCAGGATGATGTCGATGCCCGACTTCGACAGGCCGGCGGCCTTGAAGATCGGACGCGCGTAATCGGCGACCAGCGCCTCGATCTCCGCGTCGCGCACGACGGGGATATTCTGGGCATAGGAACGCACGACCGTCGACGAGAGGACGAACAGCGCGAGCAGCAGCGTTGCCGCGGAGCGGAAGTGGCCGGAAAGGGGTCTGGTCATGGTTGGCATGGTGGAAATCACAGGTAAACGAGCAAACAGGCGATGGAAAGGCGGCATCAGGAAGTTCATGAACTTGTGATCCCCACATCATTCGGGCATTTGTGCGGCGCAAGACCCGCGGCGCGGGAAGCGAGGGGACTGATTTGGCCATAGCGATTTCCAGACGCAGCAATATCGAGCCATTCCATGCGATGGACATCTTGGCCGAGGCGAATGCCCTCAAGGCACAGGGCCACCCGGTGATCTCGATGGCGGTCGGCCAACCGTCCGACCCGGCGCCGGAGGCGGTGCGCGAGGCCGCCCGACAGGCGCTCTCGGCGGGCAGGATCGGCTACACGGACACGCTCGGCATCGCCGAATTGCGCCGCGCCATCTCGCTACACTACTTCCATCATTACGGGCTTGGCGTGCCGGCCTCGCGAATCGCCGTCACGACCGGCTCTTCGGCGGCCTTCAACCTGGCCTTCCTGGCGATGTTCGACCCCGGCGACCGGGTGGCGATCTCGTCGCCCGGCTACCCGGCCTACCGCAACATCATGGCCGCGCTCGGCCTCGAGGTGGTGGAGATCGAGCTTGCCGGCGATGCTTACCTGCATGCCGGGCACCTGCGCGACGCGCACGCGCAAAAGCCGCTGAAGGGCGTGCTGTTTGCCAGTCCCGCCAACCCGACCGGCGCCGTGGTGCCGGAGACGGAACTCAGGGCCCTGATCGAGACGGCGCGGGAGCTCGGCATCGCGGTGATCTCCGACGAGATCTACCACCGGCTGACCTATGCGGGCGCCGACGTCACCGCGCTTGGCATCGACGGCGACGTGACGGTGATCAACTCGTTCTCGAAATACTACTGCATGACCGGCTGGCGGATCGGCTGGATGGTGTTGCCCGAAAAGCTGGTGCGGCCGGTCGAGCGCATCGCGCAGAGCCTCTACATCTCGGCGCCCGAACTGTCGCAGGTCGCGGCGGTCGAGGCCTTCGGCGCGACGGCGGAGCTGGAGGCGGTGAAGGCGCGTTATGCGCTCAACCGCGGACTCCTGATGGAGCGGCTGCCGGCGCTCGGATTCACGCTCGCCGCCCCGATGGACGGCGCCTTCTACGCCTATTGCGACGTGTCGAAGCTGACCAATGACAGCATGGAATTCGCCCGTCGCATGCTTGCCGAGGCGCATGTGGCGGCGACCCCGGGGCGCGACTTCGATCCGCTGGCCGGCCACCGCACGATGCGGTTTTCCTATGCCGGCAGCCATGACGACATGAAGCTGGCGCTCGAGAGGATCGGCAATTGGCTGAAGTAGCGGGCATGGCCGAGCTCGACGGCGTGTTGCGCGAGCTCGCGGCAGAGATGGCCGAGCGCACCGACCGCGGCGCTGTCGCCAGCTACATTCCGCAGCTCGGCACGATCGACGCCGGCAAGTTCGGCATCGCCGTGGCGCTGGCCGACGGTCAGGTGCTCTCAGCCGGCGACGCCGACGAGGCCTTCTCGATCCAGAGCGTCTCGAAAGTGTTCACGCTGACGCTGGCGCTCGGCAAGATCGGCGACGCGCTGTGGAAGCGGGTCGGGCGCGAGCCGTCCGGCAACCCGTTCAATTCCATCGTGCAGCTCGAGATGGAGCACGGCATTCCGCGCAACCCGTTCATCAATGCCGGCGCGATCGTCGTTTCGGACGTGCTGCTCGCCGGCCACCAGCCGCGCGAGGCGATCGGCGAGATATTGCGCTTCATCCAGTTCCTTGCCGATGACGACAGCGTCTTCATCGACCGCGAGGTGGCGGCGTCCGAGCGGGCGACGGGTTTTCGCAACATGGCGCTCGCGAATTACATGCGCTCCTTCGGCAACCTGCACCACGAGGCGGAGCTGGCGCTGGGCGTCTATTTCCACCATTGCGCCATCGCCATGACCTGCCGCCAGCTGGCGCAGGCGGCGCGCTTCCTCGCCTTCGACGGCCGCAACCCATTGACCGGCCACTCGGTCGTCTCGACGCAGCGCGCGCGGCGCATCAACGCGCTGATGCTGACCTGCGGCCACTACGACGGCTCGGGCGACTTCGCCTTCCGGGTCGGCATCCCGGGCAAGAGCGGCGTCGGCGGCGGCATCATGGGGATCGTGCCGGGCGTCGCATCGCTTGCCGTCTGGTCGCCGGGGCTCAACGAGAACGGCAATTCCAAGCTCGGCTCGATCGCTCTGGAAAGGCTCGCCCGGACGATGAACTGGTCGGTCTTCGCAAGCTGAGCTGTCGGCAAGGCACGACGCCGGCGGGCGCGGATGTGGCGCCCCGGCGTGCGCCATGGTAGGCACGGAGCCACAAACTGGAGATTGCGATGCGGTATCTTCTGATCGTCCTGGCGCTCGCCGGAGTTCCGCTTGCCGGCTGCCAGTCGGCCTCGCCGCCGGACAGCGGCGTCGTCTATGGCCCGCCCTGCGGCTACCATGCCGTGGACAACGGCCTTTGCCCGCGCGTCGGCTACCGCCAGCCGATCGTCAACTGACGGGGGGCTTCAACAGGCCTCAGGCGTTGCCGATCGAAGCCTCTACCTCCGAGGCGATCTGGTCGAGCAGCATGGTGTCGTCGCCGGCCATGCCCTCCATCGAGGCCATGCGGCCGACCACCGTGCCCGCGATCCTTTCCTCGACCGTGTCCTCGGCGTAGGCGTAGTAGATCACCGCGCGCTTGCCGTCGCGGTGGCAGCGCCCCTCGATCTGCTGCAGCTGGATGGCGCTGTGGCGCATGTCATGCACGACCAGCGAGCGTTCGCGTTCGCCGCCGGCGAGTTCGCCCTCGTGCAGGGAGATCGATTCGGTGACGGTGAAGATGACGGCGTCCAGTTCGCCGGACTGGAAGGCGAGGCGGACCGCCTCGTTGCGGTCGCCCGATTGCGTGCCGTTGATTTCACCGACGCGCCAGCCGCGCGCCGCGAGCTTTTCCAACAGCATGGTGCTTGTTTCGAGGAAAGCGACGGAGAGGGCAACCTGCTGGCCGTTGCGCAAAAGATCGTCGGCGAAGTCGGCGGTACCTGCGGTTCTGAGCAGGCTGGCTTTCTGGCGAAAGCGCAGGTCGGCCGCCCAGCCGGCGGGTTTCCGGGTCGAGCCGCCGGCCAGGCCCAACTCGCGCCGGAACTCGCGCCAGGTGGCGTCGTAAAGGCGCCGCGACGGCGCATCGAGCCCGATCGGGGCCAGCTCGCGCTGCACCTCCGGCCAGCCGGCAATGTCTTCGGGGCGGCGGCGCAGTCCGATGGCGTCCTTGCCCTTGTAGAGCAGGTCCGACATCATCTTGCGGTCGGCGTCGTTGGGCTCCCAGGACCAGTTCTTCCAGCGCCCTTTGGCGCGGCCGATCTTCAGCCGCTTCATCAGGACGCGGAAGGCGTCGAGGCCGCCACCCGGATCGCCCGTCGCATGCGCCAGCAGATTGGCGAGGTAGGAGAGTTCGTGCGGCGCCTGTCCGGCCGTGGCGCTCATGTAGGTGGTGAAATCGGCAGCTGCCGCCACCTGCCGGCAGACCATGCCCTGCTGCGAGTTCGGGTTGCGGATGCGGTGCGCCTCGTCGATCACCACCAGCGGCCATGTGCGCTTCGGCGCGCCGTGCCGCGCCAGCTCGTTGTTCTTTGCCCGCGTCGAGCGCCTCGTGCTGACGGCCGGCGGCGCCATCAGCGTCTTGGTGCGCTCGAAGTTCATCAGGGTCACCGATTTGCCGGTGTCGGGCGAGCGGGCGATGGTGCGCCGCCATTGAGGGATGGCGCCCTTCGGGCAGACGATCAGCACTTCGGTATCGGGCATGGCCGAAATCGCCAGCCAGGCCGACAGCGTCTTGCCCAGCCCGGTCAGGTCGCCGAGCAGGAATCCCGGCTTTCCGGCCCGGCGCGCAGCGATAATCGCATCGCGCGCCGCGACCTGATGCGGGCGTGGCACGAAGTCGGGGCCATCACGTTCGGATTCGGGAAATTTCACCCGCCCACCGTAGCGGGTGGGCGGCATGTCCCGCAAGCAGCGCGGATGCGCCGTCAGTCCGGATCGATGCCTTCTGTCGCCGTGCTGCGCGCGGGCCGGAAACGGGCCCTCCTGCCGATCACGATTGGCAGCAGGAAGCCGACAATCGCGAAGGTCCACAGGCCGATGGACAGCCAGGAATCGAACAGCGCCAGCCACTCGCCGTTGGCGATCGTCATCTCGCGCCTGAGATTGACCTCCATCTGGTTGCCGAGGAGCACGCCCAGGATGACGGGAACGAGCGGCACGTCGAGCTTGCGCAGGGCCCAGCCGACGACGCCGAAGAGGATCATCACCATCAGGTCGAAGGTCGAGCCCGAAATGCCGTAGATGCCGACGAAGGAGATCATGGCGACGGCCGGCATCAGGTATTTGGTCGGCACCAGAAGCACGCGAACGAACAGGCCGACCAGCGGGATGTTCATCAGGAGCAGCATGACATTGCCGATGAAGAGCGCGGCGATCAGGCCCCAGACGACATCGGGGTTCTTGGTGAAGAGCAGGGGCCCTGGCGTGATGTTGAGTGCCAGCAGCATGGCCAGCAGCACCGCGGTGGTGCCGGAGCCCGGCACGCCCAGCGCCAGCATCGGCACAAGCGCGCCGCCGGCCGAGGCGTTGTTGCCGGCTTCGGGTGCGGCCACGCCGCGCGGGTCGCCCTTGCCGAAGGTGCCGTCCTTATCGCTGACCTTCTTTTCCAGCGCATAGGCCATGAACGAGCCGAGCGAGGCGCCGGCGCCCGGCAGCACGCCAGCAACGAAGCCGACCACGGTGCCGCGCGCCATCGCCCACCAGGTGCGGTTCAGCATGGCGATCGGCGGCGTGATGCGGCCGATCTTGACCTTGCCGGCCGCATCGCTGGCCTCGGGCGTGCCGCGCCTTTCGATGAAGAGGAAGACCTCCGACAGCGCGAAGAGGCCAACGATGGCGACAAGGAAATCGATGCCGTCATAGAGATGCACCTCGCCGAAGGCGAAGCGCGGCACGCCGGTCTGCCCGTCGACGCCGATCATGGCGATGCCAAGCCCGAGACCGGCAGCAAGCGCCGCCTTGGCCTGGTTGCGGCTGGCCATGCCGCCAAGCGTCGCGAAGGCCAGCGCGAAGAGCGCGAAATACTCGCCGGGGCCGAACAGCAGCGCGACCTTGACGAGCTGCGGCGCGAGGAAGACCAGGCCCCAGGTCGCGAAGAAGGAGCCGACGAAGGAGGCGATGCCGGAAATGGCGAGCGCCTCGCCGGCCTGGCCCTTCTTGGCCATGGGGAAGCCGTCCAGCGTCGTCATCATGGCCGGCTCGTCACCGGGGATGTTGAGCAGGATCGACGAGATGCGGCCGCCATACATGGCGCCGTAATAGACCGAGGTGAGCAGGATCAGCGCCGGGGTGGCAGGCAGGCCGAGCGTGAAGGCCAGCGGGATGAGGATGGCGACGCCGTTCGACGGCCCCAGTCCGGGCAGTGCGCCGATGATGGTGCCGAGGAAGCAGCCGACCAGGGCAAGGCCGAGATTCTGCAGCGTGAAGGCGATGAGAAATCCGTCACCGAGCGAGGAGAACACGTCCATGGATCACACTCCTCAGAAGCCGAAGGGTCCGCGGGCCAGCGACAGGCCGAGGATCAGGTGGAAGACGACATAGATGCCGACCGCGATGAGGATGCCGGCGATGGTCGCCTGGATCGGCCCGGCGCCGAGCCGCCATGACAGGAAGGCGGCAGCGAAGGCGGTGGAGATCACGAAACCGAGCTCGGGCAGCACCTGGGCATAGGCGACGAGCACGACCACCGCGGCCGCGATCTCGAGAAAACGGCCCATGGCCGGCCATTCCGGCTCGGGGTCGGGGCGCAGCATGATGGCGAGGCCGGAAAGCCCGACCAGCACGGCGATGATGATCGGAAATGTGCGCGGTCCGACCGGGTCGGAGATGAAGCTCAGCTGGATCTGGGTCGCACCCCAGATGTAGAACGCGGCGAGCGCCACGCATATGCCGCCCAAAATGCGGTCACTCATCGCAATCCCTCCCAAGACGGCGCGGTAGACGGCCCGCGCAGCCTGTGCGCGCGGGCCGATGGCGAAGTAAGCGACCTACTGGAGGATGCCGATTTCCTTGGACAGGTCCTGGATTTCCTGGACGTTTTCGGCGACGAACTTCTGGAACTCCTCACCACGAAGATCGAGCGGTGCAAGGCCGTTGGCGGCCATGATGCCCTTCCATTCCTCGGAATCGTAGACCTTGCCGATGGTGTCGACCCAGAAGGTGTAGGCGTCTTCGGACATGCCGCCCGGCGCATAGAAGCCGCGCCAGTTGGCGCCGACGGCGTCGATGCCCTGTTCCCTGGCGGTCGGGAAGTTGGCGAAGTCGCCGGGCATGCGTTCGGGTGCCAGGACGGCGATCACCTTGATGTCACCGGAATCGACGAAGCCCTTGGCCTCGGAGGCATCGCCGGTGAATGCCTGGACGGAACCGGCCAGCAACTGCGTGACAGCCTCGCCGCCGCCATCGAAGGCCACGTACTTGATCTGGCGGACATCGTCGATGCCGGCCTTCCGGGCGGCGATAAGCACCTTCAGGTGATCCCAGCCACCGACCGCCGAACCACCCGCAACCGACACCGAGGTCGGGTCGGCCTTGATCTTCTCCATCAGCTCGGGAAGCGTGTTGATCGGGGAATCCTTGGCGACCGCGATGACGCCGTAGTCGGCGCCGACCGAGGCGACCCAGCGCACCTGGTCCATGGTGTTGCCGGGGAAGGCGCCCTGGGCAAGGCGCGTCGAGGTGGCGGACGAGGCGGCGATGATCAGACCGTTGTCGTCATTGCGCTTGTTGATGACCTCGGCATAGGCAACGCCGCCGCCACCGCCGGCCATGTTGGTTACCTGTACGGTGCCTTCGACAAGCTTCAGGTCCTGCATGGCCTTGCCGACCTGCCGGCAGGTGAAGTCCCAGCCGCCGCCCGGGTTTGCCGGAGCGATGCATTCGGTGGCCTCGGGCTCGAATGCCTGCGCGCTGCCTGCAAAGGGCGTCGCCAACAGCAATGCAGCGGCGAAGGCCAGTCTGCGTGGGGTGAACATCATTGTGGTTTCCTCCATTGGTTTCTTGTTTTTCTCAGTCGGCAACGGCCAGCGGCGCCCCGCCGAGATGGATGTCGGGCTCCCTGCCTGAATCAGCATTGAATACGCCCGGAATCCTTCTGGCAACCGCGCCGTATTGCAGCCGGGCGCGGGACGGTTCGGTCGGCACTGTTGGCCCCGGTGGGATGGCTTGCCGGGAGAAGGGCATGGAGGGGTGGCAGCTGGCTGGCCGCGCGAAGGGGGGCGGGTGGAGCCGAGTGGCCGACCCGGGCGCCCCGAGCCAAGGCAGGGAGCATCGGATTGTTTAGTAAGAATCCGGCTGTGAGCCCTTATCCGCCGGTTTCGGAACCGGCAGAGGTTGCAGTGCAGCATGGCGTCAACTTCGGCAAATTTCGTTGAATCTGCGCCACAAACCGCGAGAAATGTCATGGATGCTGTCTAAAGCGGGATGGTTTTGCGAATGCGCTTGCGCTGCATTGCAGCAAAAATTGGCCTTGCGTTGTTTAGTAATTTTTGCATCACTAAACAAGTTACTAAACAAATCGACGGCTGCGCGCCGGCATTGTTTGGTGCCCCGGAGGAGCGGGGTCGAATTATTTTGAAGCCGCCATCGGGGCGTGTTTCGCAAATGGGAGGTAGGCATGAAATCACTGACCAAGATGACGATCGGGCTGGCATCGACGCTGTTCGCGTCGACGGCCATTACCAGCGTTGCGCAGGCCGAAGACCTGACGCTGTGCTGGGCCGCCTGGGATCCGGCCAACGCGCTGGTCGAACTGTCGAAGGATTTTACCACCGAAACCGGCATTGGCATGAAGTTCGAATTCGTGCCTTGGACCAACTATGCGGACCGCTTCCTCAACGAGTTGAACTCCAAGGGCAAGCTGTGCGACCTGATCATCGGCGATAGCCAGTGGATCGGCGGCTCGGCCGAGAACGGCCACTACGTCAAGCTCAACGATTTCTTCGACAAGGAAGGAATCAAGATGAGCGACTTCGTCGACGCAACGGTCGTCGGCTATTCGGAGTGGCCGAAGAACACGCCGAATTACTGGTCGCTGCCGGCCTTTGGCGACGTCGTCGGCTGGACCTACCGCAAGGACTGGTTCGAGAAGCCGGAAATTCAGGCGGAGTTCAAGGAAAAGTACGGCCGTGACCTCGCGCCGCCGGCGACCTTTGCCGAGCTCAAGGAAATCGCCGAGTTCTTCCAGAAGCGCGAGATCGACGGCAAGACCGTCTATGGCGCGTCGATCTATACCGAGCGTGGCTCCGAAGGCGTCACGATGGGCGTCATGGACGTGCTCTATTCCTACGGCTTCAAGTACGAGAACCCGGACAAGCCCTACGAAATGGAAGGCTTCGTCAATTCCGACAAGTCGGTAGCCGGCCTCGAATTCTACAAGTCGCTCTACGATTGCTGCACGCCTCCAGGCGCATCCAACAGCTACATGGGCGAGGGCATCGACGCCTTCAAATCCGGCCAGGTGGCGATGCACATGAACTTCGCCTTCACATGGCCCGGCCTGCACAAGGACGAGGCGGTGGGCGGCGACAAGGTCGGCTTCTTCGCCAACCCGGCGGGTCCCGACGGTGATAAGTTCGCACAGCTTGGCGGCCAGGGCATCTCGGTGGTGGCCTACTCCGACAAGCAGGACGCCGCGCTGCAGTACATCAAGTGGTTCGCCACCACAGACGTGCAGAAGAAGTGGTGGTCGCTCGGCGGCTTCTCTTGCCTGAAGTCGGTGGTCGAAGACCCGACCTTCGAGGCCAGCCAGCCCTACGCCAAGACCTTCCTCGACTCGATGGCCATCGTGAAGGATTTCTGGGCCGAGCCGAGCTACGCCTCGCTGCTGCAGGCATCGCAGAAGCGCTTCCACGACTATGTCGTCGCCGGCCAGGGTACGGCCAAGGAAGCGCTCGACTCGCTCGTCGCCGACTGGACCGAAGTGTTCGAGGACGACGGCAAGATGTGACGGCCTATCCCGGAGGGTGGACCACCTTCCGGGAACCGGCGCGCCTGACAGGCCCGCGCCTCCCAAGCCCGCCCCGCGTCGTGTAATATCGACGCGGGACGGAACCTCGAACAATGTCTGACATGCCCAGCGGAAAGCCCCTCGTGACCGATACCAACTCATCGATACTCGACCGGGCGGCAACTGCCGCGGCGCACGCGACGCCGGAGCCTCTGGCCAAGAAGGTCCGCGGCCTCTCCGACAGGATGGTCGCGTGGATCTTCATCGCGCCGACGATCCTGCTGCTCCTGGCGATCAACATCTTCCCGCTGATCTGGGCGATCCAGCTCTCCTTCACCAATTACCGCGCCAACCGGCCGAACGCCGATATCAAGAATATCGGCCTGCAGAACTACTCGCGCATCCTCAGCGATGCCGACACCTGGATCGCCATGCAGGCGACCGCTCACTTCGTCTTCTGGACGATCGCGCTGCAGACGCTGATCGGCTTCACGCTGGCCTATCTCATCGACCGCAAGTTCCGCGGCCACGCCTTCTGGACGACCGTCATTCTTGTGCCGATGATGCTGTCGCCGGCCGTGGTCGGCAATTTCTGGCGCTTCCTCTACCAGCCGCAGATCGGCCTCTTCACCTACATCATCTCCTTCTTCACCGGCATTCCGCCGACCGAGATCGAGATGCTGTCCAACGTTTCGCTGGCGCCGTGGTCGATCATCATCGTCGATACCTGGATGTGGACGCCCTACGTCATGCTGATCTGCCTGGCCGGGCTGCGCTCCATTCCCGACTACATCTATGAAGCGGCCGAGGTCGACCGTGCCTCGCCCTGGCGGCAGTTCTGGTCGATCACGCTGCCGATGGCGCTGCCCTTCATCATGCTGGCGGTGCTGTTTCGCGGCATCGAGAACTTCAAGATGTTCGACATGGTCAACCTGTTGACCGGCGGCGGACCGGGCTCGACCACCGAGGTCGCCTCGATCACGCTGAAACGCGAAGCCTTCGAGAAGTGGCGAACCGGCTATTCTTCCGCCTTCGCCATCATCCTCTTCGTCGCGGTCTTCGGGCTCGCCAACATCTACGTCAAAGTGCTGAACAAGGTGAAGAACCGATGAGCGCCACGGCCCACTCAGTCGTTGAGCCGAGCAAGGTTTCCAGGCGCATCGCCGGATCCGTTGTGGTGGTCTATGCGCTCGTGTCGATGATCCCGCTCTTCTGGATTCTCGCCACGAGCTTCAAGACCCCGCCGGACTCGATCTCCTACCCGCCGAAGGTGATCTTCACGCCGTCGATCGAGGGCTATTGCAACCTGTTCACCACGCGCACGCGGCAGACCGCCGAGTACATCGCCTCGCTGCCGCCTGCGGAGACCTTCTGCGACGAGACAACGCGCAAGCGCAACATGGTGATCGCCGGCCAGTCCAACTTCCTGCCGCGCTTCGTCAATTCGCTGATCATCGCCTTCGGCTCGACCTTCTGCGCGGTGTTTCTCGGCACGCTGGCGGCCTACGGCTTTTCGCGCTTCAAGGTGCCGCTCGCCGACGACCTCCTGTTCTTCATCCTGTCGACGCGCATGATGCCGCCGATCGCCGTCGCGATCCCCATCTACCTGATGTACCGCGAACTCGGCCTGTCCGACACCGCGCTTGGCATGATCCTGCTCTACACCGCGGTCAACGTCTCGCTGGCGGTGTGGCTGCTGAAAGGCTTCATCGACGAGATACCGCGCGAATACGAGGAAGCGGCGATGATCGACGGCTACACGCGCATGCAGTCCTTCTTCAAGGTCGTGCTGCCGCAGGCCACCACCGGCATTGCCGCGACGGCGATATTCTGCCTGATCTTCGCCTGGAACGAATACGCCTTCGCCTCGCTCTTGACCTCCGGCACGGCGCAGACGGCACCTCCCTTCATCCCGACCATCATCGGCGAGGGCGGTCAGGACTGGCCGGCGGTGGCCGCCGGAACGACGGTGTTCCTGGTGCCGATCCTGGTCTTCACCATCCTGCTCAGGAAGCAGCTGCTGCGCGGCATCACGTTCGGGGCGGTGCGCAAATGAGCAACCAGCCCATCGTCAAACGCAAGTCGAACTGGCCGGTCTTCCTGCGCCGCGGCCTGCTCGAGAACATCGCCATCGCGCTGATCGGACTTGGATTCTTGATGCTGTTCCAGCCTTTTGCCCTGGTGCTCTACACCTACTCCTTCATCACCATGCTGGTCGGCACGGTCATGTTCATCATCGTCTCGAAGTTTCCGGAGTAGGGCGATGGCAGAGATCAGGGTCGAAAATCTCAGAAAGGAATTCGGATCGTTCGTCGCGGTCCAGAACTCCACCTTCACCGTCGAGGATGGCGAGTTCTTCGTCATGCTCGGGCCGTCGGGCTGCGGCAAGACGACGACGCTTCGAATGATCGCCGGGCTGGAACTGCCGACCTCCGGCCAGATCCTGCTCGACGGCGAGGACGTCTCGATGCGGCGCGCCCGCGAACGCGACATCGCCTTCGTGTTCCAGCTCTTTGCGCTCTATCCGCACATGAATGTGCGCAAGAACATCGGCTTCCCGCTTTTGGCGCAGGGCATGCCGCGTGCCGAGATCAAGGAGCGCGTCGAGGAGACGGCGAAACTCCTGCGCATCGACCATCTTCTCGACAAGCCGGTGTCGGGGCTCGCCGGCGGCGACCGCCAGCGCGTCGCGCTCGGACGTGCCATCGTCAGGCGGCCGAAATGCTTCTTGATGGACGAGCCGCTGGGAACGCTCGACACCGAGTTCCGCGACCTGATGGTGCACGAGCTGCGCGAGCTGCATAACCGCATCCACGCCACCACGGTCTATGTCACGCACGACCAGATGGAGGCCATGTCGATGGCCGACAAGATCGCCGTGATGAGCAACGGGTTGATCGAGCAGTTCGGCACGCCGCAGGAAATCTACGACCGTCCGGCCTCGATGTTCGTCGCCGACTTCATCGGTTCGCCGCCGATGAACTTTCTGTCGTTCAAGAGCGGACTGGCCAGGGGCGCGCGCGAAGTCACCGTGCAGGGCGCCGGTGTCGAGGTGCCCGAAATCCGCGAGGACATGGCGCCCGCCGAAATGGCGCTCGGCATCAGGCCCGAGCACATACGCTTCGACGAGAATTCCAAGCTGCGCGGCTCGGTCTATGGCACCGAATATCTCGGCACCACGCAGATCGTGGCGGTCGAGACCGCCGACGGCATGATCAAGGCGCGCGTGCCGGCCGACATGCGGCTTGCGATGGGCGAGCCGGTCGGTCTGGCGCTCAACGGCGCGCGGCTGTCGATCTTCGACAAGGCCTCGGGCCGCGTCGTGCGCTCCTCCATCCATGACGGGGGCCAGCAGCATGGCTGATGTATTCTTGAACGGCGTCAGCAAGGCGTTCGACGACCACCAGGCCGTCGCCAATCTCGACCTCAAGATCGCGGATGGCGAATTCGTCGTGCTGCTCGGGCCGACGGGTGCGGGCAAGACGACGACGCTCAGGCTCGTCGCCGGCCTCGAAAAGCCGGATAGCGGCACCATCGAGATCGGCGGGCACGACGCCACCAGGCTGGAGCCGGCCGAGCGCGACGTCGCCTTCGTGTTCCAGCAATATTCGCTCTACCCGCATCTCAGCGTCTACGAAAACCTCGCCTTTCCGCTGCGCTCCCCGGCGCGCCGCATGCCCGATGACCAGATCCGCAGGCGCGTCGAGGAAGTAGCCAGGATGGTGCGCATCCACCACAAGCTCGACAACCGCTCGACGAAACTGTCCGGCGGCGAGATGCAGCGCGTCGCCATTGGCCGCGCACTGGTCCGCAAGCCGGCGATCTACCTGATGGACGAGCCGTTGTCCTCGCTCGACGCCAAGCTGCGCGCCGAGCTCAGGCTCGAACTGAAGCGCATCCAGGCCGAACTCGGCTCGACCGTTCTCTACGTCACGCACGACCAGATCGAGGCGATGACCATGGCCGACCGCATCGGCATCCTGGCCGAGGGCGTGCTGGTGCAGATCGGGTCGCCGCGGGCGATCTACATGGAGCCCGCCAACCTGCATGTCGCGGCGCGCCTCGGCCAGCCGGCGATCAACCTGATCCCCGTCGGCCTGCTGCCCGACGCGGCGGTACCGACCGGCACCAAGACGATCGGGGCGCGCACCGAGCATCTGACCATCGAGAAATCGGCCAACGGCCATGGCGACGGGACGATCGACTGGGTCGAGCATCTCGGCGACCAGAACCACCTTCATCTCACCGTGAAGGACCGCAAGCTGATCACGCTGACCGATACCGACACGCCGTTCCGCAAGGGCGATGCGGTCACCGTGCGCTACCGCGCGCCGCTGTTCTTCGACGGCGCCGGCAACAGGATTTCGGGATAATGACGGACATGCAGCAACTGGACCTCAGCACTTTGATTTCAGCCTGCGCCGACACGATCGCGGCGCATGCCGACGAACTGACGGCGCTCGATCAGGCAATCGGCGATGGCGACCACGGGCTGAACATGAGGCGCGGCCTGGAGGGCGTGCGCGCCGACGCGGCTGCAATCGCCGCCAAGCCGCTGCCCGACGCGCTGAAGGCCATCGGCACCAAGCTGGTGATGACGGTCGGCGGGGCGTCCGGCCCGCTGTTCGGCACCTTCTTCATGGCGCTCGGCAAGGAACTGCCGGCCGAGCCGGGGAGGGCCGAACTCAACGCCGCCTTTGCCAAGGCGGTCGATGCGGTGGCGGCGCGGGGAAAATCGCAGGCCGGGCAAAAGACGATGCTCGACGTGCTCTACCCCGTGGCGCAGGCGCTGGCGGCGGGTTCCACGGCCGCCGATATCGCAGCCGCGGCCGACAAGGCGGCGGAGGCTACCGTGCCGATGAAGGCGACGCGCGGACGCGCCTCGTTTCTCGGCGACCGTTCGATTGGGCACATGGATGCCGGCGCGCGCTCCTCGGCGCTGCTGCTGCGCAGCGTGGCTGAAGCGCTTGGGGGAAATGCATGAGCAACGTAGGCATCGTCATCGTGTCGCACTCGCCGCTGGTGGCCGAGGGAACCGCCGACATGGTACGCCAGATGGTCGGCGAAGAGGTGCCGCTTGCCTGGTGCGGCGGCAACGCCGAAGGCGGGCTCGGCACGCAGGTCGGCGCGATCATGGATGCCATCGAGGAAGCTTGGTCGGATGCGGGCGTGGCGATCCTCGTTGATCTCGGCGGTGCGGAGACCAACAGCGAGATGGCGATCGAGATGATCGGTGAGCCGCGCTCGGGCAGGATAGTGATCTGCAACGCGCCGGTGGTCGAGGGGGCGGTGATGGCCGCCACCGAGGCATCTGGCGGCGCGACGCTCAAACAGGTGGTGGCAACGGCGCAGGAACTGTCGCCGGCCTAGGACAAGACCGCATGGCCTCGGTATCGGGGCGCAGGCGGGAACGGATTGAAAGGCCGGGCCGAATGGCCCGGAGATTGGAAGCGAGAATGACGACATCTGCGGAAGCGACGGTCCTGATCACCCACGACGTGGGCCTGCATGCGCGTCCGTCGGTGAAGTTCACCAAGCTCGCCAAGACATTCGCCGCCAGGGTCGAGATGGCGCTCGCCGCCGAGGGCCCGTGGTTCGACGCCAAGAGCATCGTCAAAGTGATGGCCGCCAAGGCGCCGAAGGGCACGACGCTCTATCTGCGTGGCGAAGGAGAGGGCGCCGCCGAGGCAGTCGCCGCGCTGAAAGCCCTTGTCGAGCGCGATTTCGACGAGGACGGGGTGCATGCCCGGACCGCTTGAACTGAAAGGCATTGCCGCCTCGCCGGGCTATGCTGCGGGTCCGGTGTTCGACCTCGACCGGCCGCTCGGCGCCTATGCGGCCAAGGGTTCTCCCGCGGCCGAGAAGGCCGCGCTCGAAGACGCCATTGCCGCTGCCAGCGCAAGCCTGGCTGATCTGATCGCCGCCGCCGAGGGCGAGGCGGGCGAGATTCTCGAATTCCAGCTTGCGATGATCGAGGACGACGCGCTGACACGTCCGGCCTTCGCGGCGATCGAAACGGGTCTGCCCGCCGATGCTGCCTGGACCAGCGCACTCGACGCCGAAATCACCGGCTACGAGACCTCCGACGAAGAATATTTCCGCGCCCGCGCTGCCGACATACGCGACATTCGCGACCAGGTGTTTCGCGCGCTGGTGTCCGAAGGCGGCGCTTCCGTTCCGGCCGGCGCCATCCTGCATGGCGACGACATCGCGCCGACGCGCTTCTTGCAGACTGACTGGTCCGCCGGCGGCGGCATCGCGCTGAAATCCGGCAGCTCTGCGAGCCATGTCGCCATGCTGGCGCGCGCCCGCGGCGTGCCGATGGTGGTCGGGCTGGGACCAGCGGCAAACGGGGTTTCTGGCGAGGCGCTGCTCGACGCCGAGCATGGCGGCATCGTCTTTGCGCCGACCGATGCCGAGCGTCGGCGTTTCAGGACGGCTGCAGAGGCCTATGCGGCGCGCCGCGAGAAGGCCGGCGATTTCCTCGGCCGGCCGGCGGCGACGAAGTCCGGCGTGCCGGTCAGGGTGCAGGTCAATGTCGCCGATCCGTCCGACGTCGAGCGCATCGACATTGCGACCTGCGACGGCGTCGGCCTGATGCGCACGGAATTCCTGTTCGGCAAGGTGCTTCCCGACGAGGAAACGCAATACGCGGCCTACCGCAGGGTGCTGGAATGGGCCGGCGGCAAGCCGGTGACGATCCGCACGGCGGACGCCGGTGGCGACAAGCCCGTGCCGGGCTATACGGTCGAGGAAACCAACCCCTTCCTCGGCTTGCGCGGCATTCGCCTGTCGCTGGCGCGGCCCGATGTCTTCCGGGTGCAGGTGCGGGCCCTGCTGCGCGCCGGCATGCATGGCACGCTCAAGGTGATGTTCCCGATGATCGCGGTGCCGGAGGAATATGCCCGCGCCCGCGCGCTGTTCGTGGAAGAGGCGGCGGCACTCGCCGCTGCCGGGGTGGCGCACATGATGCCGCCGCTCGGCATCATGGTGGAAGTGCCGTCGGTAGCGATCGCGCCTGAGCTTTTCGCCGAGGTCGCCTTCTTCTCCATCGGCTCGAACGACCTGACGCAATACGTAATGGCGGCGGCGCGCGACAACGGCACTGTGGCGGCGTTGAACTCCGTGCACAACCCGGCGGTGCTGAGGCTCATCGGCGAGGTGGCGACCTTCGGCCAGGCCAACGGCATTTCGGTCAGCCTTTGCGGCGATGCGGGCGGCGACCCGGCGGCGATCCCGGCGTTGCTGGCAGCCGGTCTCCGCGACCTCTCGGTCGCGCCGGCGCAACTGGCGATGGCCAAGGCCGCCATCGCCGAGGTGGCTGTCTAGCCATGGCGGAGTCCGACAATGATGCGGCGATCCGCGCCTACAAGACCATCCTGTCGGCGGTGATCGACCAGCGGCCGTCGGGCATGCGGCAGCGGCTGGCCGATGCGCTGGGAAAACATCGCAGTTTCGTGACGCAGATCTGCAGCCCGTCCTACACGATGGCGATCCCGTCCAAGCATCTTCCGCAGATCTTTTCGGTCTGCCATTTCAGCACCGCGGAGCGCGACCAGTTCCTCGCCGCCTACCACGTGGCGCATCCCGGCAAGACTCCGGCAGCAGGGGGCATGCGCAAGACAAGGCACCTGTCGCTCACCGTGCCGGATCTCGGCGACGACAAGCAGAACGCCGCGCTCGACCGCGCCGTCAACGAGTTCATCCAGCGCATCACCAGCATTACCGGCAAAAGCAGCTAGCCATCGCCTCGGGAGGATATTTCCATGAAAAAATTCATCAACGCCGTCGACGACGTGCTGACCGAGAGCCTCGACGGCTTTGCCGCCGCGCACGCCGACATCCTGGCGCTTGGCGGCGGCCACAAGTTCATCCAGCGCAAGGAACTCAAGCAGGGCAAGGTGGCTTTGATCTCGGGCGGCGGCTCGGGCCACGAGCCGCTGCATGGCGGGCTTGTCGGACACGGCATGCTCGACGCCGCCTGTCCCGGCCAGATTTTTACCTCGCCGACGCCCGACCAGATGCTGGAGGCGGCCGAGGCCGTCAACACCGGCGCCGGGGTGCTGTTCATCGTCAAGAACTACGAGGGCGACGTGATGAACTTCGAGATGGCCGCCGAAATGGCCGACGGCACGCTCAGCGTCATCACCAATGACGACGTGGCGGTCGAGGACTCGCTCTACACCACCGGGCGGCGCGGCGTTGCCGGCACGCTGGTGGTCGAAAAGATCGTCGGCGCTGCGGCCGAGGCCGGCATGGACCTCGCCGACCTCAAGGCGCTCGGCGACCGCGTCAACAAGGCGACGCGCTCGATGGGCGTGGCGCTCACCAGCTGCACGGTGCCCGCCGCCGGCAAGCCGAATTTCGAGATCGCCGAAGACGAGATGGAGTTCGGCGTCGGCATTCACGGCGAGCCCGGCCGCCGCCGCGCCAAGCTCGAGCCGGCCGATGCGATCGCCGAGGAAATCTGCACGGCAATCGTCGGCGACCTCGGCAGCGCCGCCGAGGGCAGGGCGCTGCTGTTCATCAACGGCTTTGGTGCGACGCCCGCAGTCGAGCTCTATTTGATGTACAACAGCGCGCGCAAATTCATCGAGGCGCACGGCATCACGGTCGCCCGCTCGCTGGTCGGCTCCTACGTCACCTCCCTCGACATGGCCGGTTGCTCGATCACGCTGACCATGCTCGACGCCGAGATGGAAAAACTCTGGGACGCGCCTGTGCACACGGCGGCGTTGCGGTGGGGGATGTAGACTACCCCTCTGACACACCTGCCTCTTCAAAGCTTGCCATGCCGGCGTGGCATTCGAGCGCGGCGCGGACGATGTTGATGGCGAGGGCGGCGCCGGAGCCTTCGCCAAGCCGCATGCCGAGATCGAACAGCGGCGCGAGGTCCAGCGCCTTCAACAGGTTCCGATGCCCGGCCTCGGCCGAGACATGGGCGGCCAGCACGTGGTCCAGACCGGTCGGGTCAAGCTTTTGCAGCGGCGCCATCGCCGCGGTGCAGACAAAACCGTCGAGCAGCACCGGCACATTCTGATGACGGGCGGCGAGCGTCGCGCCCATGATCGCCGCAAGCTCGCGCCCGCCAAGTGCAGCGGCAATCTTCAGCGGGTCGCCGAGCGCGTCCTTGTGGCGCGCCAGGCCCTTGTCGATGGCCGTCACCTTGCGCTTAAGGCCTTCGTCGTCGACGCCGGTGCCGCGCCCCACCCAGCCTGCCGTATCGCCGCCGAACAGGGCTGCGGCAAGCGCCGCCGCCGTCGTGGTGTTGCCGATGCCCATCTCGCCGAAGCAGATCAGGTCGGTGTCCTTGCCAACGGCATCGTAGCCGGCCGACACGGCGGCGAGGAAGTCGGCCTCGTCCATGGCCACTTCCTGCGTGAAATCACCGGTCGGGCGCTCCACCTCCAGCGGCACCACGGAGAGTTCGGCACCCGCCGCGCGTGCCAGCTGGTTGATCGCCGCGCCGCCGGCCGAGAAGTTCGCCACCATCTGGTGCGTCACCTCGGCCGGAAAGGCAGAGACGCCCTGCGCGGTGACGCCATGCGAGCCGGCGAAGACGACGACCTGCACGTGATCGAGTTTCGGCATGTCGCGGCCCTGCCAGCGGGCCAGCCAGGCGGCGATCGTCTCGAGCTTGCCGAGGCTGCCCTGCGGCTTGGTCAGCGTATCCTGGCGGCGCGCGACGGTCGCCGCAGCGCTGTCGCTGCCTTGTTGCAGGTTCTGGCAGGCGGCGCGCAGTTCATCGAAGGATTTGAAGGCCATGGGGAAGAATCTCCGAAAACGAGTCAGGATAAAATGGCGGAAGCGGTGACGAGAATGGCGATTTCGCCGGCCTGCTGCAGGGCGCCGGCCGTATCGCCGGTGTGGCCGCCGATCTGGTCGAGGCAGGCGAGCCGGAAGAGCGAGAAGATCATGGCAAGCAGGAGGGTGGCGACAAGCGCGCCGGAGAGACCGAGGCAGAAGAGCAGGGCGACAGCGCCGATTGCCGCCGCCGCCATCGCCGCTTCCTGAGACACGCCGCCGGCACCGGCGGCCAGTCCGTCGCTGCGCGCCGGCGGCGTCAGGTGCATCAGCGCCGGCATCAGCGCGCGCGAGCCGACATGGGCGGCGACGAGGGCGGAGAAGGCGAAATCGGAGCTGCCGATCTCCGACAGCGCGCTCCAGCGGATCAGCACCGACATGACCAGCGCCGTGGCGCCATAGGCGCCGATGCGGCTGTCGCGCATGATCTCGAGCTTTCGTTCGGCCGTCTTGCCGCCGCCGAATCCGTCGGCGACGTCGGACAGGCCGTCCTCGTGCAGGCAGCCGGTGGCGAGCATGGCGGCGGCGAGCGCCAGTGCCGCCCCGACATTTGGTGCCAGCCCGGCCATGCCGGCAACCGCAAACACGACGCCCGATATCAACGCGACTGCCAGCCCGGCGAGCGGCGCCGCCCAGATCGCCTGCGCCAGCGTGCGGGTGCCGAAATCGAATTGCGGCAGCGGCAGCCGCGTGAAGAAGACGAGGGCAAGCGCCATGTCCTGCATGAGCTGGCGAAGCGGCGGCAGCGTCATGGCTCAGCCCTTAGCGATGGCATGGAAGAAGGTGCCCGACACGTTGCCACGCCGGCCGCCCGAGGCTGGTAGTGGATTGCCGAGGCCGTCGGCGAGGTCGGCGAAGGGCTCGTCGGAACCGGCTTCGGTCATCTGCGCGTAGTGGAATTCATGGCCGCGCACCACGCTGCCGGCCACGCCCAGCGGCCCGTCGGCGCGCAGCGTCGCCTGGCGGTAGCCGAGATTCATCTTGCGCTTGGCGAAGCTCGTCGAATGACCGAGCAGGCCGAGCATGGCGTGGCTCGCGCCCTCGGCGTCGGTGAGGCTTTCGCCCAGCGCCATGAAGCCGCCGCACTCGCCATGGACCGGCCTGGTTTCCGCGAATTTTTGTACGCCGGCGCGAAAGTTCGACGCTGCCGCGAGTTGCGCCGCATGCAGTTCCGGGTAGCCGCCCGGCAGCCAGCAGACGTCGCAATCCGGCGGCGGCGGCTCGTCGGCAAGCGGCGAGAAGGGCACGATCTCGGCGCCAACGGCGCGCCAGGTCAGCGCATGATGCGGATAGAGGAAGGTGAAGGCGGCGTCGGAGGCGAGCGCGATGCGCTGGCCGGGCGGCGGCAGGGCGTTGTTTAGATCGGCATGCGGCGGCTCGAGCGGCGTTGCCAGCGCCAGAATGGCGTCGATGTCGAGCGAGGCTTCGACCATGTCGGCCAGCCGGTCGAGATGCTTTTGCAGATCGGCATGTTCGCCGGCCTGCACCAGGCCGAGATGGCGCTCGGGCAGCGACAGGGTCGGGTCGCGCAGGATGCCGCCGACGACCGGCAGGCCGAGCGCACGAATAGCCTCGCCGGCCAGCTTGCGGTGGCGTTCGCTGCCCAGCCGGTTGAGCACGACGCCGGCGATGCGCACGGCCGGATCGTAGCAGGCAAAGCCCTTGGCGACCGCTGCCGCCGTCTGCGACTGCCCCGACACGTCGAGCACCAGGAGCACCGGCAGGCGGTAGAGCCGCGCGAGATCGGCGGCAGCCCCCGAGCGGCCCGGACCGGCCGGGATGCCGTCGAACAAGCCCATGGCGCTTTCGATGACGACGATGTCGGTGTCCTTCGCGGCTTCGCCGGCCAGCGCGCCGAGCAGGCCGGGCGCCATTGCCCAGCTGTCGAGATTGACGCCGGGCAGGCCGGTGGCGGCCGTATGGAAGCCGGGGTCTATATAATCCGGCCCCGATTTCGCGCCGCGTGCCCGCAACCCCCGGCGCGCCAGTGCGCGCAGCAGCCCGATGGTCACCGAGGTTTTTCCCGAGCCCGAACGCGGTGCGCCGATGATGATGGCGCGGGCGGTCATTCCGGTCCCCGCAGCTTTTCGCGCTTGGCGACGATGTGGCCGACCACGATCAGCGCCGGCGACACGATGTGCTCGCGCTCCGCCGCCTCGACCAGCGTGCCGAGCGTCGCCACCACGGTGCGCTCATGCGCATGCGTGGCGTTCTCGATCATCGCCGCCGGCGTGTCGTGCGCCAGCCCGCCCGACAGCAGGCTGTCGACGGTCTTGGCCATATGCGTCAGGCCCATATAGATGACGATCGGCTGGCCGGTGCGGGCCAGCGCTGCCCAGTCCGGGCGGTCGTCGCTGGTCGCGGCAAAGCCGGTGGCGAGGATGATCGCGCCATTGACGCCGCGCATCGTTGCCGGAATGCCGGCCGCCGTCAGGCCGCCGAAGGCCGAGGTGATGCCGGCAACCACGCGGTAGGGGATGTTTTCGGCGACCAACGCCAGCGCTTCCTCGGCACCGCGCGCGAAGACGAAGGGGTGGCCGCCCTTGAGGCGCACCACCTTGCGGCCTTCCTTCGCCAGTTTCACCAGCAGCGCGTTGATCTCGTGCTGCGGGATCGACAGGCGGCCGCCACGCTTGCCGACATAGAATTTCTCGGCCTGCGTCGCCACCGCGATGATCTCATCCGACACCAGCGCGTCATGCACCAGCGCGTCGGCCTGGGAGAGCGCCGACAGCGCGTCGAGGGTCAGGCAGCCGGGATCGCCCGGACCCGCGCCGACCAGCCAGACATGGCCGGGCTGCAGCTCCTTCTGCCGGTAGTTGAGGTTGCCGATGGCCTGTTCGAGACTCACGCGCGACGCTTTCGTTCATGACTTGCTGCGGCAGCCGCCGTATAGATCGGCTGATGATTGAAGAAGACCGTCCCCTCAGACGCGGCTGGACCACCGGCGCCTGCGCCACCGCAGCGGCCAAGGCCGCCTGCGCGGCGCTTGTAGCAGGCGAATTTCCCGATCCGGTCGAGATCACGCTGCCCGCCGGCCAGCGCGTCGGCTTTGCGCTGGCGCAGTCGAACTTGAGCGCCGGCGAGGCGATGGCCGGCATCGTCAAGGATGCCGGCGACGATCCCGACGTCACGCATGGCGCGCTGGTCATTGCCACGGTGCGGCCCGGCAAACCCGGCTCCGGCGTGACCTTCAGGCGGGGACCCGGCGTCGGCGAGGTGACGCGGCCCGGCCTTCCCATCGCGGTCGGCGAACCGGCTATCAACCCCGTGCCGCGCCAGATGATCGCTCAGGCCATCGCCGAGGTGGCGGGCCAGGGCGCCGATTTCGAGGTCGAGATCTCGGTGCCCGACGGCGAGAAGATGGCGGTCAAGACGCTCAACCCGCGGCTCGGCATTCTCGGCGGCATCTCCATCCTCGGAACGACCGGCATCGTCATTCCCTATTCCTGCTCGTCCTGGATTCACTCCATCCATCGCGGCATCGATGTGGCGCGCGCCATGGGCTACACCCATGTCTCCGGCGCTACCGGCAATGCCTCCGAGATCGCCGCGCAGAAGCGCTACGGCCTCGACGAGGTGCAACTCATCGACATGGGCGATTTCGCCGGTGGCATGCTGAAATACATCCGCGACCATCCCGTGCCGCGCGTCACCGTGGCCGGCGGCGTCGCCAAGATGACCAAGCTGGCGCAGGGCATGCTCGACCTGCACTCCAAGCGCGGCCCGGCCGATCTCGACGCCCTGGCCGAGGTCGCCGTCTCGGCCGGAGCCGACGCGGCGCTGGCCGAAAGCATACGCGGCGCCAACACGGTGGCGCAGGCCTTTGCCGAGGCGACGGCGGCCGGCGTTCCGGTCGGCAGGGCAATCGCCGAGGGCGCTTGGAAGACGGCGGCGGGCGTGCTGAAGAGTCCCGAAATCGAGCTCGAAGTGCTGATCTTCAACCGCGACGGGGAGCTGATGGGCCACGCGGATTTCAAGCCGACCGGTTAGGGCAGATCCCGATTCCATCCTGGGTGCGGATGCGCGCGTCATAACCCGTCGCGCCCCCTGAAGCGGCGCTGGTAGTAGGCGTCGTAAAGCGAACTTTCGCGGAAGTTCTCCGCACCAAGCGACGGGCCGACGAACACGATGGCCGAGCGCTCGACCGGCTCGGCGGCGAGCCTTTCGGCGATGTCGGCCAGTGTGCCGCGAATGATGCGTTCCTCCGGCCACGAGGCGCGAAACACGATGGCGACCGGGCATTCGGCGCCATAGAGTGGCGTCAGTTCCTCGACGATCCGGTCGATGGCGTGGATGGCGAGATGGATCGCCAGCGTCGCGCCGGTGCGGCCGAAACCGGCCAGCGTCTCGCCGGGCGGCATCTTCGAGGCGCGGCCGGAAATGCGCGTCAGCACCAGCGATTGCGCCACCTCCGGAATGGTCAGTTCGCGCCCAAGCGCCGCCGCGGCCGCTGCGAAGGAAGGGACGCCCGGTGTCATCGTGTAGGGTATGCCGTGCTTCTCCAGCCGCCTGATCTGCTCGGCGACCGCGCTCCACACAGACAGATCGCCCGAATGCAGCCGCGCGACATCCTGTCCGGCGGCGTGGGCGGCGAGATATTCTGCCTCGATCTCGTCGAGCGACATCGGTGCCGTGTCGACCAGTCGCGCCTCCGGTCCGCAATGTTTCAGCAGTTCCGGCGCGACGATCGAGCCGGCATAGAGGCATACCGGGCAAGCGGCGAGCAGTCTTGCGCCGCGCAGCGTGATGAGGTCGGCGGCGCCCGGACCCGCGCCAATGAAGTGCACGCTCATGCGCCGTCTCCGCCGATTGCCAGCGCGCAGGTGACGTTGCCGACGACGATGCGCGGGCCGAGCAGGCGCGATCCTTCGCCGGCAGCCGCGAGTGCCGCGGCCTCGGACACCGACGGCGTGCCGGCAGCGGCAAGCGATTGCGCCGACTGGCTGAGCGTCCTCGCCTCCATCTCCTTGAGGGCGGCTTCGTCGACCAGGATGACCGGCAGGCCGAGGGCTGCGCCGGCGACGATGATGCCGGCCTCGCCCTGTTTCATGCGGGCGGTGGCGAGCGCCGAGAGCGCCGTCATCTCCAGCCCGTGCGTCTCCAGCGCGGTCTCGACGGCGGCCGAAACCTCGACGCCGCTGGCGCCCCGCCTGCAGCCTATGCCCGCCGCGATCACGGCTTCACCCATGACCATTGCGTCACCGGCATCGCCGGCCGCCAGCCCTGCATCGAGCCGACCGGCACGGCGCGCGAAATGCCGATGCGGACGAGGTCGCCGCCGCGCTTCGCCTGTTCGGCAAGCAGCAGCGCCTCGGTCTCCAGCGTCACGGCATTGGCGACGAGCCGGCCGCCTGACGGGAGTGCTGCAATCGCCGCCTCCATGACGCCTTGGTCCGTGCCGCCGCCGCCGATGAAGATGGCGTCGGGCGCAGGCAGGCCGGTCAGGGCGGCGGGGGCCGCGCCCTCGACAATCCTGAGGCCCGGCACGCCGCAGGCCGATGCGTTGCGGCCCGCGCGGGCGGCGCGCTCCGCGTCTGCCTCGATGGCGATGGCGCGCATCGACGGGTCGGCCAGCATCCACTCGATCGAGATCGAGCCGGAACCGGCGCCGATGTCCCACAGCAGTTCGCCGCGGCGCGGCGCCAGTGTCGAGAGCGTGACGGCGCGTACCTCGCGCTTGGTGATCTGGCCGTCATGCTCGAAGAGATCGTCGGCAAGTCCCGGCGTCAACGGCAGGACCCTGGCCTCGCGGGATGATTCCAAGTCGAGCGCCAGCACGTTGAGCGGATTGATGTTTTCGAGGTCGAAGGCGTCGGCGCGCGCCTGCCTGACGCGTTCATCCGGGCCGCCGAGCGCTTCGAGAACGGTGACCCGCGAAGCGCCGAACCCGCTTTCGGCGAGCAGTCCGGCAATTGCTGCCGGGCCTTCAGCGTCGGACGTCAGCGCGAGGATGCGGCGCTTCGGATGCAGAAGCGGCCGGATGAGGTCCAGCGGGCGGCCGTGCAGCGAAACTGTTTCGGTCTCCTGCAGGGCCCAGCCGAGCCGCGCGGCGGCATGCGACAGGGAGGAGGGGGCGGGCAGCGCCAGCATCTCATCCGCCGCGACATGGCGCGCCAGCGTCACGCCGACGCCGTGGAAGAAGGGATCGCCTGACGCCAGCACGCAGACCTTTTTGCCGCGCAGCGCCAGCACGTCGCACATTTCACTGTCGAAGGGGCTCGGCCAGGCGCGGGCCTCGCCGGTGACAAGTGTTTCCACCAGAGACAGATGCCTGCTGCCGCCAAAGACGAACTCGGCCCCGGCGATGCGGCGCTTGGCCTCGTCGCCAAGGCCCGCTACACCGTCCTCGCCGATGCCGACGATGGAGAGCCATGGCCGGCCGGCGTGATTGAGCGCTTCAGCAGGCATGATGACCCACACTATCCTGATCCTCGGCGGCACGACGGAAGCGCGGCAACTCGCTGCGAAGCTCGCGGCGCGTGGCGATTGTGCGATCACCCTGTCGCTTGCCGGCCGCACCGAAAGCCCGGTCGCGCAGGGCGTGCCGGTGCGCAGCGGCGGATTTGGCGGAGCCGGAGGCTTGGCCGGATATCTGAGAGACAAAAGCGTCGATCTGCTGATCGACGCGACGCATCCCTATGCGGCGCAGATTTCGGCCAATGCGGCCGAGGGTGCCCGGCTTGCCGGCGTCGCCGCGCTGGCGCTGCGCCGTCCGGCTTGGGAACCTGTCGAAGGCGACCGCTGGACGACGGTGGAAAATGCCGGCGAAGCCGTGGCGGCGCTGGGTCCGGCGCGCAGGAAGGTATTCCTGGCGCTCGGGCGGCAGGAAATCGCCGGCTTCGAGGCCGCGCCGCAGCACGGCTATGTCATCCGCAGCGTCGATCCGGTCGAGCCGCCGCTTGCCGTACCCGATGCGACCTACATTCTGGCGCGCGGTCCGTTTTCCGAAGAAGACGACCGGGCGCTGCTCGTCACGCATGGCATCGACGCCATCGTCGCCAAGAACAGCGGCGGGCAGGCGACCTATGGCAAGATCGCCGCGGCGCGAAAGCTCGGCATCGACGTGTTTCTGTTCCGCCGGCCCATGCTGCCGGACCTGCCGTCCGGGACCAGCGTCGCGGAAGTCCTGGCGCTCGTCGATCATGCGCTGGCTCCGGCCGAAAAGCGCGGCGTATAGACCAGCGCTGGCTTGTCGCCGCGCTCGATGATGCGTGTCTCTCGCGAGCCGATCATCACGCAGGTCGCCATGTCGGCCTTTTCGGGATCGGCCTCGGCGAGGGGGAAAACCTCGATCCTTTCGTCGGGCCGTCCGGCGGCGCGGCCGAAGATCACCGGCGTCGTCGCCGGCAGGTTCTTGCGCAGCGTCTCGAAGGCACGGCCAAGCTGCCATGGGCGTGCCTTGCTGATCGGGTTGTAGAGCGCGATGACGAAGCCTGCGGCCGATACCGCGTCGAGGCGCTTCTCGATCAGTTCCCACGGCTTCAGATTGTCGGACAGCGAGATGGCGCAGAAATCATGGCCGAGCGGCGCGCCGATCCGTGCGGCGACCGCCAGCATGGCGGTAACGCCCGGCACGATTGTCAGGTCGATGGCGCGCCATTCCGCCGGCCCCGCCTCGATCGCCTCGCAGACGGCGGCGGCCATGGCGAAGACGCCCGGATCGCCGCCCGACACGACGGCGACGCGCTCGCCGCCTGCCGCCTTTTCGAGTGCAGCCGAGGCGCGCGAAATCTCTTCCCGGTTGTCAGAGGCGACCTTGACCTGGTCAGGCCTGAGGTCGAGGCGGTCGACATAGGGTCCGTAGCCATAGAACCATCTGGCTTCCGCGACAGCGCGGCTCGCCTCCGGCGTCACCTGATCGGCGTTGCCGGGTCCGAGCCCGATGACGGCGACATGGCCGCTCACGGCTTGCCGCTCCATCCGGGCACCAGTACGATCGAGAAATAGGGCGCTTCGTCGTCGGCCTTCTCCGCCAGCCGCACCGAACTCGTATTCGCCATGGTGCCGCGCTCGACATAGATAGCCCGGTCGAGCAGGCCGGCCGTGGCGAGCGCCTTCCTGATCTTCGGCAGGTTGCGGCCGACCTTCATGATGACCGCCGCGTCGGTATCGGCGAGACGGCGCGTCAGTTCGAACTCGCTCATCGTACCCGGCAGTACGGTCAGCACGTCGTCGCCCTGGACGATCGGCACGCCGGTCTGCGACCAGCAACCCGACATCGCGGTGACGCCCGGAATGACCTCGGTCGGATAGCGGTGCGACAGCCGCACATGGAGATGCATGTAGGAACCGTAGAAAAGCGGGTCGCCTTCGGAGAGAACGGCGACATTTCTGCCTGACTCGAGATGCTCGGCGACCTTGTGTACCGATTCTTCGTAGAAATCGGTGATCGCCTGGCGGTAGTCATTGTTATTCTTGTCTATTTCTGTGGTGACCGGATAAATTAAGGGCAATTCGATCAACCCCGGCCGAAAGTGTGCGCCGGTTATCGTGCGCGCATTGCCGTTGGCGCCGCGCTTGGCGAAATGCGCCACGACGTCGGCCTCTTTCAGCGCCCGCACCGCCTTCAGCGTCATCAGTTCCGGGTCGCCGGGACCCGTGCCGACGCCGACCAGACGGCCTTTTGCCAAAGTATTCAAAGGCCTGGCCTCGCAAGAGCGTTGATGGCGGCCGCCGTCATGGCGCTGCCGCCCATGCGTCCGCGCACGATGGCATAGGGAATGCCGAGCCCACTTTCGGCCAGCGCTTCCTTCGATTCGGCGGCACCGACGAAGCCGACCGGCATGCCGACGATCGCCGCGGGCTTCGGTGCGCCGTCGCGCAGCATCTCGAGCAGGTAGAACAGCGCGGTCGGTGCATTGCCGATGGCGACGACCGCGCCACCGAGTTTTTCACCCCAGAGCCGCATGGCGGCGGCGGAGCGCGTATTGCCGATTTCTTTTGCGATTTCAGCGGTTTGCGGATCGCGCAGCGTGCAGATCACCTCGTTGCCGGCGGGCAGCCGGGCCACCGTCACGCCGCGCGACACCATCTCGGCGTCGCACAGGATCGGTGCGCCGGCGAGCAGCGCATTGCGCGCCGCCGCGACAAATCCTTGCGAAAAGACAAAGTGTTGTGCGGCCTCGACCAGCCCGCAGGCATGGATCATGCGCACCGCGACATCGGCCTCTGCCTCGGAGAATCGCGACAGGTCCGCCTCGGCGCGGATGATAGCGAAGGAGCGCTCGTAGATCGCGTTGCCGTCGTGGATGTAGTCGTAAGCCGTCATCGTCATTCTTTTCCAAACGCCTCGGCGAGTTGTTCTGCATCGCGTATCCGGGAGGTTGATCCGCCCTTCCGCAACGCCTGTGCCAGCCGGGCAAGACCGTCGCGAGCACCCTCGGGAGCCGTGTAGGCAAGCGGACGATCGCGCGCCGTCCCGTCAACGACAATTCCCGCCCCGATTTCGCTGCCGACAACGGTCAGCGCGGCCTTGCCGGGATGCGCGCAGCCCTTGGCGCAGCCGGAGATGTGGAGGTGGAGCGTGGTGCCGAGGAGATCGGCGAGGTCGGGTGCGACAGCGGCGGCAAGCTCCCTGGCCGCGATGTGGCCGGAGGCGCAGGCAGGCGCGCCCGGGCAGGCGGAGATGGCGGTGCGTGGATCGGTCGATGCGACGACGAAACCGAGGGTCCGGGCCGCGTGCTGCAGCGTCTCGGCGGCTTCGTGGGTGGGGCAGAGTGCCAGAATGGTGCGCTTCGGCGCGAGGCGGATGTCGACGACGCCGAGGGATGCGGCCTGCTGGGCGAAGGCCACCAACTCGGCGGCGTCGGCGTGGCCGAACGGCAGGGCGATGCCGAGGGCAATGCGGGCGTCGGCGAGGGGGAAGATGCCGAGGAGGGTGGCGGCGTCAGTACCCCCCTCTGGCCTGCCGGCCATCTCCCCCACAAGGGGGAGATCGGCAGCTTTGCCGATGGCGACAGATCGCGTGCGCGGGCAGTCGGGCCGAGGGCGGCGATGGCGGAGAGGAGGGAGGTTGCGGTCTCAAGCGCTTGTTGCTCGTTCTCGACCGCGAAAAGAGTCGCCGAGCGGGCGTCGCCCGCGAGGGCGACCTGCCAATGCGTCTCAGGGCCCGCCCGACGGGCCGTCAGCCTGACATCGGCCGAAACCTCATCGAGGCAGGAGCGGCCGCCGCCGTCGACGACGACCGATACTTTCGGGTCGAGCTTGCCGTCGAGCCCGGCGGCAGCGATAGCGGCGCGCATGCGCTCGGCAAGCGGCGTCGGGTCGGCGATTTCGTCGGGGTCGAGACCGGCCAGAGCGCCGGTGGCGACCGGTACGCCGGTGCGCACGGCGATGCCGAGCGCGTCGACCTCGGCAGCGAGCTGCTGGGCGGAACTCTCCGTCAGGCCCCGGATCTGCAGGCTGCCGCGCGCGGTTACCTCCATGATGCCGTTGCCATGCGCCGAGGCGGCTTTGCAGAGTCCGATCAAGGCGTTGGGCGACAATCCTCCAGCGACCGGGTTGAGCCTGACCAGCAGGCCGTCGCCGGTCTGCATGGGCGCCGACAGCGCCGGGCAGGCGCCGCGCCGCGTGAAGCCGCCGGCAAGTGGCGGTGCCTTGGCGGCCAGCGCGCTCATGCCGCCACCTGCAGGGCGCGCGCCTCGGCGACCAGCGCCTCGAGGTCGTCGCCGATGCTGTTCCTGAGCGGGTGCCAGAGGCCGCGCCGCAGCGCGCCGGCAAAGCGCTCGGCGACGAATTTCGCGGCGGCCGGGTTCTCGCGCAGCATGAAGGCGCGCACCTTGTCGTCGCCGACATAGGCGTCGTGGAGCGCCTCGATCAGCGCGCCGGGAATGGCGGCGGTGGTCTCGGCAAAGCCGATCAGTCGGTCGACCGTCTCGGCGAATTCGGAGGCGCCGCGCGGCCCGTGCCGCATCTGGCCCTCGATGAAGCGCGGGTTGACGGCGCGCGCCCGCACGACGCGGGTGACCGCTTCGCCGACCGAGCGGGGTCTCGGGCGATTGGGGTCGGTGGTGTCGAGGACGATGACGTCGGCCTTGCCGCCCAGAAGGGCAATCGCTGCCGAAAAGCCGCCGATGAAGGCGACGTCGGCCGAGCCTTCCAGAATGTCGCGGCCGGGATCGTCGCCGGAATGGACGAGCAGGTCGGCACCGGCGATGCGCTCGGCAAAGGCGCCGGGCGCCGCAACGCCTTCGCCGCCGGCGCCGCCATAGGCATGCGAGGCGGCATCGAGATAGGCGCGGCCGAGTTTGTCGCGGTCGCTCCAGTCGCCTGATGCGAGCAGGTCTTCCAGGCCCGCGCCATAGGTGCCCGGCGAGGAGCCGAAGATGCGCGACGGGATGGCGCCCGCCTGCCGGGCGGAGTCTGCGAGCGGGTTCTCGGAAGGCTCCTCGTCGCGCGCGGCAACAGCCCGGGCGGCGGCGTCGATCAGGGCAATCTGGGTCGGGAACATGTCGCGGAACAGGCCCGATATGCGCCAGGTGACGTCGACGCGCGGGCGGCCGACGGTGGCGGGCGGCAGCACCTCGATTCCGGTGACGCGGCCGGTCGAGGCATCCCATTGCGGCCGGCAGCCCATCAGCGACAGGCCCTGGGCGATCTCCTCGCCGCCGGTGCGCAGCGAGGCCGAGCCCCACAGGTCGATGACCAGCGAGCGCGGCCAGTCGCCATTGTCCTGCTGGTAGCGGCGCAGCACCTCGTCGGCGGCGGCCTGACCGATGTCGAAGGCGGTCGGCGTCGGCATGGTGCGCGGGTCGGCGGTGAACAGGTTGCGGCCGGTCGGCAGCACGTCGGTGCGGCCGCGCGACGGCGCGCCGGACGGGCCGGCGGCGACGTGGCACCCGTCGAGTGCGGCAAGAAGCGCATCGCGCTCGTTGCCGGCGCTCAGGCGGCGCATGGCGTCCGGTTCATCCGCTTCGGTGCGGCCATAGACGTGCAGCCCGTCCTTGACTGCGAAATCCTTGAGGTCGCAGAGCCAGGCGTCGATGCGGCGCAGCGCCTCGTCGGGCGCGTCGGCCCGGCCGACGCCGGCCTCGCTGGCGAGCCCGGTTGTTGCGGCCGTCTCGACGATCAGCTTGGCCAGCTGGTCGCGGCGGCGGCGGTCGAGCCCGTCGGCTTGGGCATATTCGTCGACCAGCCGTTCGAGTTTCTGCTGGTTCTCGTCGAGGCCGGCCTCCGTCAGCGGCGGCGGTAGGTGGCCGAGCGTGACGGCGGCGATGCGGCGCTTGGCCTGGGCGGCCTCGCCGGGATTGCTGACGATGAAGGGATAGACGACGGGCAGCGGGCCGGCGACGATTTCGGGGAAGCAGGCGCTGCTCAGCGCCACCGTCTTGCCGGGCAGCCATTCGAGCGTGCCGTGCGCGCCGACATGGACCAGCGCGTGGCAGCCGACTGCTTGCCGCAGCCAGAGGCCGAAGGCGACGAGTTCATGGCGCGGCGGCAAGGTCGGGTCGTGGTAGTCGGTACGGCGGTCGGCGGAACGGCCGCGGTCGGGGGCGAGCGTGACGGTGACATTGCCGAAGGTGGCGGCGCGGAAGGGGAAGTGGGGGGGGTGAGTGTCGCGCTCCATGACACCCCCCTCTGTCCTGCCGGACATCTCCCCCACAAGGGGGGAGATTGATTCGTCATCGGCCGCCTCGCCAGTTGTCGACGTTGCCGAATGATCGCCGGGGCTGGAGCTGCTGATCTCCCCCCTTGTGGGGGAGATGGCCGGCAGGCCAGAGGGGGGTGTGCCAGACCCGACGCTGGCGGGCGATCCCCAGGCAGCCTCGACGGCCGCGCGGGATTCGGCGGGCACGCTCTCCAAACCGGCGCGGTAATCGGCGAGGCTTAGTCCCTGGCCCGGCGTCTCCAGCAGATCGAGCAGGGCGCGCGGCGATTGTGGAATCGCGTCAACGGCGTAGCCGCGCTCCTTGAGGTCGTGCAGCATGGCGAGCACGCTTGCCGGCACGTCGAGGCCGACGGCATAACCGGTGCGGCCCGGGGCGCTCGGATAGTCGGGGATCAGGATTGCGAGTTTTCGGCTTGCGCGCGGCGTGCGCTGCAGCTCGATCATCGCGGCGATGCGGGCGGCCACCTGCTCGACGCGGTCGGGCTCGGCGCGGTTGCCCATGGCGCGGAAGGCGAGAGCGGAGTCCGGCTCGCTCTCGGCCTTGAAGGAGATGGCGCCGGCGACGATGCGGCCGTCGAGTTCGGGCATCACGACATGCATGGCGAGGTCGGCTGGCGCCAGACCCCGCTGGCTCTCCTCCCACGCCTCGCGGCGGGTGGTCGCGACGATGACCTGGAAGACCGGCACGCCGGCGCGGTCGAACAGCGTCTCTCTGCCCGGCTCGGCGCCGGTGGCGAAGGCGGTGGCGGTTACGATCGCGGCGGGCTTTAGGACGGCGATGGCCTGCTCGACGAAGGCGAGCGAGGCGGGGTCCTTGAGGCTGGCGACGAAAACAGGCACCGGGACGAGGCCTCGGGCGCGGAGCGCGGCGACCAGCGCGTCGATGGGGGCGACGTCGGCGGCCAGCAGCATCGAGCGGTAGAAGAGGATGGGGATGATGGCGCTTCCCGTGGCCGGCTCGGGAGCCTTGGCCACCACGCCGTGCATGGGATCGTAGAAGCCGGCCTTGGGTACCAAAACGGGCGCTGCCGGGGTAGTCTCCGTGCCCGCCAGCCCGGCCAGCCGGTTGACCAGCGCGCGCATGTTGTCGGGGCCGCCCTCCCGGAAATAGTCGAGCAGAGCGTCGAGCTCGGCGCGCGGCAGGGTCGAGGCCTCGATCAGCCTCAGATCCTCGTCGCGGCATTCGCCGGGCAGCAGGGCCAGCTTGATGCCCCTGGCGCGGGCGACGGCAGCGAGCTGGTCGCAGCCGTAGCGCCACCATTCATAGCCGCCCAAAATGCGCACCAGAATGACCTTGGCGCGCGAGGCGACGCTGTCGATCCAGAGATCGACCGACATGGGGTGGCGCAGGTTGCGCAGGGCCGCAAGCCGCATGGAGGGGAGCGAGTCCGCGCCGGCGTTCCAGGCGGCGGCCATGCCGGCAAGGTCACTGTCAGTGAAGGAGAGCGCCAGAATGTCGGCCGGCGTCTGGCGCAGGTCGATGGGTTCGGCGAGGTCGTCGAGCGAGGCGGAGGAAGTGGTCAGGATGTGCATGGACACCCCGCTCGGATGCCGGGTTGGGAAAGGTCGCGCTTTACGTTGCCCCCCTCTGTCCTGCCGGACATCTCCTCCACAAGGGGGGAGATCAGCCAATCGCGTATGGAGGAGCGCCAGGCTCTCACGCCGTTCACCCCACCAGGATCTTCTCGATGGCCGGGCGGTCAAGGCCCTTGAGGCCGATCACCACGAGTCGCGAGCGGCGGTCGTCGGCGGCGGTCCAGGCGCGGTCGTAATAGTGATTGACGCGCGGGCCGACGGCCTGGACGAGAAGGCGCATCGGCTTGCCGCCGACCTCGACGAAACCCTTCACCCGCAGCACGTTTTCCTGCTCGGCGGCCGCCGAGACGCGCGAAGCGAGGTCGTCGGGGCTGGAAATCGAGGGAATGTCGATGATGAAGCTGTCGAAATCGTCGTGCTCGTGGTCGAGTTCGTCGTCGTGATGCGTCTTGCGGTTCTCGATGTCGTCCTCGACGGCCAGGCCGAGGCCAAGCAGGATCGAGGGATCGATGATGCCGTTCGAGGCCGGCACGATCTTGACGGCGCGCTGCAGATGTTCGCCGATGATCGCATTGGCGCGCGCCGCGCCGGCGGCGTCGATGAGGTCGCTCTTGGACAGGATGATGAGATCGGCGCAGGCGACCTGGTCCTCGAAGACTTCCTCCACCGGATCGTCATGGTCCAGCGACTCGTCGGCGGCGCGCTGGGCTGTCAGCGCATCCATGTCGGAAGCAACCTTGCCGTCGGCAAGGGCTGCGCCATCGACCACGGCGATGACGCCGTCCACGGTCACGCGGCTCTTTACCGTAGGCCACTGGAAGGCCTGGACCAGCGGTTTGGGCAAAGCCAGGCCGGAGGTCTCTATAAGAATGTGATCGACCTTCGGCGTGCGCGACAGGATCTGGTCGAGCGCCGGCACGAAGTCGTCGGCCACGGTGCAGCAGATGCAGCCATTGGCCAGTTCGACGATGTTTTCCTCCGGGCAGGCGTCGATGCCGCAGCCCTTGAGGATCTCGCCATCGACGCCGACATCGCCGAATTCGTTGACGATGAGGGCAAGCCGCTTGCCGCCGGCATTTTCGAGGATGTGGCGGATCAGCGTCGTCTTGCCGGCGCCGAGGAAGCCGGTGATGACGGTGCAGGGAACGCGGGCGGTGGAAGCGGTCATGAAATGTCCTTGAGGGCGTCGAGGGGAGGGATGCGGGCGACGAGGCCGCGCTTCAGCGAATCGGGGCGGCCGCGCCACGGGATAAGGCCGTCATCGGAAGTGGCGAAGAGTTTTGCGCCGGCAATCAGGTCCGGGCCGCTGTCGGCGTTGAGGTCGCCGAAGACATAGCTCCAGTGGCCGTCGCGCAGCAGGGCGGCGCTGAGCCGGCGCTTGCAGTTGCCGAGGCAATCGACCTGGCGCACCGTGACGCTCTCGTCGGCGGCGGCCAGCGTGCTTTCGGCAAGCAGGGCGCCGGCGCGCGGGTGGGCATCGGAGCCGGTCTCGTTGCGGCAGGAGGCGCAGACGACAATGGTCACCTCCGCCTGGTCGGCGGATGCGGCTGCGGGTACCCCTTGCGGGGAAATCGGGTCGATCTTCAAAACGCGCTCCTTGTCCGGGACACCCGCCGGACGGTCGGATCAGTATCGTTGACGGCAGGTCTCCTGGCTCGCGGGTCTCAGCCCTTGCCGCCTTCCCGGAACTTTTCCAGTGGCTTTCGGCGCAGGCTCGTCGCTTACAGTTGCGGGGACAGCCGCGGCGTTGGGCAGTTTGCCCGCACCGCATTCCCTCTTAGCTCCTCCCGTTGCGGAGAGGAGACCGTCGATCAGGGATTTAGGCTTGGCGGCCCGTGCGTGTCAACGCGCGGAAGCGACCTCGGACATCGCAATCCGGCCGTGGACGGTTTAGGCCAATGCCGCCAGCGCCGGTCCGAGGTCGCCTTTCGGCACGATCTCCATGCGTTCCAGGCCGAGCCATGCCTGCATCAGGCGGAACTCTTCCAGCATTTCAGCGGCGGTCTCGGGCGGCGCGCCGGGCTCGGCGTAGGTGGCGAGCACGCGCAACACGCCGGCCGGGCGGTCGGCCTTGACGTCGGCGCGCGCGACGATGGTGTCGCCGAGCAGGAAGGGCAGGACGTAGTAGCCGTACTGCCGCTTTTCCGCCGGCGTGTAGATCTCGATGCGGTAGCGGAAATCGAACAGGCGCTCAGCGCGCGAGCGCTCGAAGACCAGCGGGTCGAAGGGGGCGAGCAGGGCGCGGGCGCGAATCCTGCGCGGCAGGCGGGCATCCTTGTGCAGGTAGGCGGGCTGCTTCCAGCCCCTAACGGCGACTGGCAGGAGTTCGCCTTCCTCGACCAGTTCCTCCAGCCGCCCCTTCATGTCGGCCGGCGAGAGGCGGAAATAGTCGCGCAGGTCGCTGTGGGTGGCGATGCCCAGCGCCCGGGCCGAGATGCGCAGCAATTCGCGGTGGGCGTCGGCGGGGGCGGGGACGGGGGCGTCGAAGATGTCCCTTGGGATGACACGCTCGGGCAGGTCGTAGAGGCGCTGGAAGCCGCGGCGCGAATGGGTGGTGATGCGGCCGGCCCAGAACAGCCATTCGAAGGCGTGCTTCTCGTCGCTCCAGCCCCACCAGCCGCCGGAGCCCTTCGCGCCGTCGATCTCGGAAGCGGCCATGGGTCCGCGGTCGGCGACATGGCGGTAGATTTCTTCGATCAGGCCGGCGCGCTCGCGGCCGAATCTCGCCAGCCCGCCATAGATGCCCTCGTTGCCGGCGGCGCGCTGCATGCGCCACTGCATCAGCGGCCAAGTCTCGACCGGCAGGAAGGAGGCTTCGTGCGCCCAGTATTCGAAGAGACGCCGCTTGCGGCCGATGGCGGCCTCGTCGAGCACGGCCATCTGGTAGGGCCCGAGACGCGAGAAGAGCGGCATGTAGTGGGCCCGCACCACGGCGCTGACCGAATCGATCTGCAGCAGGCCGAGTCGGGAAAGCACGCGGTTAAGGTGGCGGCGGTTGATCTCGCCGGTCGGTCGGGCTTCGCCAAAACCCTGCGCGGCGAGCGCGATGCGGCGAACGAGCGGGAGCGGGAGGGTTTCCTTCATCGGCGGCACGGGCTTTCGGATCGGACCTGTTCTGCTGTCGGAGACGCGGGAGAATCGCCTCCCGAGGCGCCGAGACTAGCAGCGGCGCGGCAAGGATGTGTCAGGAGAGATAAGTGGAAAAAGGTTGTAGAGAAAGCGCCAATGCGTGCGTTATCGAAAATGCCGTGCGGCGGCCGTGCCGAGGTCCCATTTCGGACAAGGTTTGACTTGCTTCACCCGGAGCGCTGCGCTAACCCTCGCCGCAATGCAGCATGAACCCTTGGGCCTGCCCCAGGGGTAATCTGTCACGCTTCCAGATTAGGGTATCGTGCTGTAGATCAGGTTGGAGTGGTACCAACGGAACCGCGGCATGAATTCACTTCTGGTTTCATATCTGCCCATCGTCATCTTCATCGGCGTCGCCCTCGTGGTCGGCATCGCGCTGATCGCGGCGCCCTTCCTTGTTGCCTACCGCAATCCCGATCCTGAGAAGCTGTCCGCTTACGAGTGCGGATTCAACTCTTTCGACGACGCGCGCATGAAGTTCGACGTGCGCTTCTACCTGGTGTCGATCCTGTTCATCATCTTCGATCTCGAAGTGGCCTTCCTGTTTCCATGGGCAGTGTCGTTCGGGAAGATCGGCATGCTGGGCTTCTGGTCGATGATGGTCTTCCTTGGTGTGCTGACCATCGGCTTCATCTACGAATGGAAGAAGGGAGCGCTCGAATGGGATTGAGCCCCAACACGCTGGTCGCCCCCAAGCCGAAGGGCATCATCGATCCGACCACCGGCAAGCCGATCGGGTCGGACGACCGCTTCTTCGGCGACCTCAACGAGGAACTGTCCGACAAGGGCTTTCTCGTTACCTCGTCGGAAGCCCTGGTCACGTGGGCGCGCACCGGCTCGCTGATGTGGATGACCTTCGGCCTCGCCTGCTGCGCTGTCGAGATGATGCACATCTCGATGCCGCGCTACGACGCCGAGCGCTTCGGCATCGCGCCGCGCGCCTCGCCGCGCCAGTCGGACGTGATGATCGTTGCCGGCACGCTGACCAACAAGATGGCGCCGGCCCTGCGCAAGGTCTACGACCAGATGCCGGAGCCGCGCTACGTCATCTCGATGGGCTCGTGCGCCAATGGCGGCGGCTACTACCACTATTCCTACGCGGTGGTGCGCGGCTGCGACCGGGTGGTGCCGGTCGACATCTACGTGCCCGGCTGCCCGCCGACCGCGGAGGCGCTGCTCTACGGCATCCTGATGCTGCAGAAGAAGATCCGCCGCACCGGCACGATCGAGCGGTGAGGGGATGAGCGACGTGCTGAACAGCCTTGCGGCGCATATCACCGGCAAGCTCGGCGACAAGATCGTCAGCGCCGACATCGCCTATGGCGAACTGACGCTGCATGCGGGCGCCGAGAACATCGTTCCCGTGCTGACCTTCCTGCGCGATGACACGAAATGCCGTTTCATCTCGATCATCGACGTCTGCGGCGTCGACTACCCGTCGCGCCCGCAGCGCTTCGATGTGGTCTACCACCTGCTGTCGCCGACCAAGAACACGCGCATCCGCATCAAGGCCATGACGGACGAGGAGACGCCGGTGCCGTCGGTGACGGGCGTATTCCCCGGCGCCGACTGGTTCGAGCGCGAGGCCTACGACCTCTACGGCATCCTGTTCTCGGGCCATCCGGACCTCAGGCGCCTGTTGACCGATTACGGCTTCGACGGCCACCCGCTGCGCAAGGATTTCCCGCTCACCGGTTTCGTCGAGGTCCGCTACGACGACGAGGTGAAGCGCGTCGTCTATGAGCCGGTCGAGCTGAAGCAGGAGTTCCGCAATTTTGATTTCCTCTCGCCATGGGAAGGCACGGACTACGTGCTGCCGGGCGACGAGAAGGCGAAGCAGTGATGGCTGAAACTTCCGTCCGCAACTTCAACATCAATTTCGGACCGCAGCATCCGGCGGCGCACGGCGTGCTGCGCCTCGTGCTGGAGCTCGACGGCGAGGTTGTCGATCGCGTCGATCCGCATATCGGCCTGCTGCATCGCGGCACCGAGAAGCTGATCGAGCAGAAGACCTACCTGCAGGCGATCCCCTATTTCGATCGCCTCGACTATGTCGCGCCGATGAACCAGGAACATGCCTTCTCGCTCGCCATCGAGCGCCTGATGGGCATCGACGTGCCGAAGCGCGGCCAGCTGATCCGCGTGCTGTATTCCGAGATCGGCCGCATCCTGTCGCATCTGCTCAACGTCACCACGCAGGCGCTGGACGTCGGCGCGCTGACGCCGCCGCTCTGGGGCTTCGAGGAACGCGAGAAACTGATGGTGTTTTATGAGCGGGCCTCCGGCTCGCGCATGCATGCCGCCTATTTCCGCCCCGGCGGCGTCCACGAGGACCTGCCGGAGAAGCTCGTCGAGGACATCGGCAAGTGGATCGACCCGTTTCTCAAGACGGTCGATGATCTCGACAATCTCCTGACGCCAAACCGCATCTTCAAGCAGCGCAACGTCGATATCGGCGTGGTGACGCTGGAAGATGCCTGGGCCTGGGGCTTTTCGGGCGTCATGGTGCGCGGCTCGGGCGCTGCCTGGGACCTGCGCAAGTCGCAGCCCTACGAGTGCTATTCGGAACTCGATTTCGACATCCCGATCGGCAAGAACGGCGACTGCTACGACCGCTACCTGATCCGCGTCGAGGAGATGCGCCAGTCGGCCGAGATCATGCGCCAGTGCGTCAACCTGCTGCTCGGCAAGGAGAAGGTCGGACCGGTATCCAACCTCGACGGCAAGGTCGTGCCGCCGAACCGCGCCGCGATGAAGCGGTCGATGGAAGCGCTGATCCACCACTTCAAGCTCTATACCGAGGGCTACCACGTGCCGGCCGGCGAGGTTTACGCCGCGGTCGAGGCGCCGAAGGGCGAGTTCGGCGTCTATCTGGTCGCCGACGGCACGAACAAGCCCTATCGCTGCAAGCTGCGGGCGCCGGGTTTTGCGCACCTGCAGGCGATGGATTTCATCTGCCGCGGCCACATGCTGGCAGACGTCTCCGCCGTTCTCGGCTCCCTCGACATCGTGTTTGGTGAGGTCGATCGTTAAATGTCAGTACGCCGACTAGCAGATGCATCCGAACAGCCTGAAGGTTTCGCGTTCAACCGCGTGAACCGCACCTGGGCTGCCGAGACGGTGAAGAAGTATCCGAAGGGACGCCAGCAGTCGGCGGTCATCCCGCTGATGATGCGCGCCCAGGAGCAGGAAGGCTGGCTGACCAAGCCGGCGATCGAAGCGATCGCCGACATGCTCGACATGCCCTACATCCGGGCGCTGGAAGTCGCGACCTTCTACACGCAGTTCCAGCTGAAGCCGGTCGGCCGGCGCGCCCATGTGCAGGTCTGCGGCACGACACCCTGCATGCTGCGCGGCGCCGAAGGGTTGATGGACGTCTGCCGCAGCAAGATCCATCCCGAGCAGTTCCATACCAACGAGCGTGGCATGCTGTCTTGGGAAGAGGTCGAGTGCCTCGGCGCCTGCGTCAACGCGCCGATGGTCATGATCTTCAAGGATACCTACGAGGACCTGACGCCGGAACGGCTGGAAGAGATCATCGACCAGTTTGCGATGGGCAAGGGCGTGCACGTGCCGGTCGGACCGCAGAGCGGCCGCAAGGTTTCGGAGCCGCTGCCGGGCCTGACGTCGCTGACTGACGAGAAGGCCGTGACCAAGCAGGGCCGCAAGGCGAAGGCCGCGAAGCCGGCAGCCGCCGAGGATTCGGCCGCAGTGCCGCCGTCAAAGGCGGCCAAGCCGAAGACGCGTGCTGCCGAGACCAACGGGGCGGTGAAGTCCCCGTCGCCGGTCAAGGCCAACCAGCAGACCGAGAAGAAGGAGAGCGTCGCAGCGCCGCTGTTCGACCCGGTGGCCGCCAACAAGGCGTCGCCGGCCGTCGAGAAGGTCGACAAGCAGCGCAAGTCGCCGATCACCAAGTCGGGAGAGGTGGCACACAAGTCGCCGGAACTGCTGCGCGGCGAGCCGATCGGCGCTGCCCGCAAGAAGTCCGTGGCGAGCGACAAGCCGTCGCTGTCGGACGCCAACCGTCCACCGAAGATCGATGCGCCCGCCACGCCTGACAATCTCAAGCTGATTTCGGGAGTAGGCCCGGTGCTCGAGGGCATTCTCCATTCGCTCGGCATCTACACGTTTGCGCAGGTCGCCGCCTGGACCAAGGCCGAGCGCGACTGGGTCGACGGCTATCTGAATTTCAAGGGCCGCATCGACCGCGACGACTGGGTCAAGCAGGCTGATGCGCTCGCCAAGGGCGAAGACGAATATCTCCGCGTCTTCGGCAAGAAACCGGTCTGAGGAACGATCATGCTTCAGGATAAAGACCGCATCTTCAACAATATCTACGGCATGTTCGACCGTTCGCTGCAGGGCGCGATGGCGCGCGGGCACTGGGACGGCACGGCCGGCCTCGTCGCCAAGGGGCGCGACTGGATCGTCAACGAGATGAAGGCGTCGGGCCTGCGCGGCCGCGGCGGCGCCGGCTTCCCGACCGGCCTGAAGTGGTCGTTCATGCCCAAGCAGAGCGACGGTCGGCCGAGCTATCTGGTCCTCAATGCCGACGAGTCGGAGCCCGGCACCTGCAAGGACCGCGACATCCTGCGCCACGACCCGCACACGCTGGTCGAAGGCTGCCTGCTCGCCGGCTTCGCCATGGGCGCGGTCGCGGCCTACATCTATGTGCGCGGCGAGTTCATCCGCGAGCGCGAAGCGCTGCAGCGCGCCATCGACGAGGCCTACGAGGCGCGGCTGATCGGCAAGAACAACATCAACGGCTACGACTTCGAGATCTACGTCCACCATGGCGCGGGCGCCTATATCTGCGGCGAGGAGACAGCGCTGCTGGAAAGCCTCGAGGGCAAGAAGGGCCAGCCGCGCCTGAAGCCGCCATTCCCTGCCAATGTCGGCCTCTATGGCTGCCCGACCACGGTCAACAATGTCGAGTCGATCGCGGTGGCGCCGACCATCCTGCGCCGCGGCGCTTCATGGTTCTCGTCCTTCGGCCGTCCGAACAATGTCGGTACCAAGCTGTTCTGCATCTCCGGGCACGTCAACAATCCGTGCACCGTCGAGGAGGCGATGTCGATCCCGTTCCGCGAGCTGATCGAAACGCATTGCGGCGGCATCCGCGGCGGCTGGGACAATCTCCTGGCGGTCATCCCGGGAGGCGCCTCGGTGCCGCTGGTGCCGGCCGAGCAGATCATCGACGCGCCGATGGATTTCGACGCGCTGCGCGACCTGAAGTCGGGCCTCGGCACGGCGGCGGTCATCGTGATGGACAAGTCGACCGACATCGTGAAGGCCATCGCCAGGCTCTCCTACTTCTACAAGCACGAGAGCTGCGGCCAGTGCACGCCGTGCCGCGAAGGCACCGGCTGGATGTGGCGGGTGATGGAACGGCTGGTGCGCGGCGAGGCGCAGAAGCGCGAAATCGACATGCTGCTCGACGTCACCAAGCAGGTGGAAGGCCACACGATCTGCGCGCTGGGCGACGCGGCTGCCTGGCCGATCCAGGGCCTGATGCGGCATTTCCGCGGCGAGGTTGAGCGGCGCATCGACGAGTTCTCGCGCAACGCGCACAACGCCGAACCGGTTCTGGTGGCGGCGGAATAGAATAAGCGAAAGTGCGGGCCACAAGGTCCGATCTGGAAACGAAGCAAGGCGGGGATACGGAACCAACACGACGAGGAGAGACCAATGTCGATGTTTTCCACACCCGATGAGTTGCAGAGCGAATTGAAGACGCTGGAGACGATGAGAAGCGAAATGTCGGAAAAGCTATCCAAGGAGATGAGCAGCGCAGTCAACCTGCTGGCGCATCCCATGGCCGGTGCTGCCGCCATGTCGGCGCTCGGGACCGGGCTGGCGTTCCATGCGCTCGGCGTATGGATGGGCGCGTTCCAGGGCGCGACGGAAGCCGCACAGCGGCTCTATTCGCCGATCTATGACGACCTGCCGGGCGATGCCAAGTCGTTCGCCGGCAAGCCACGGTCGCCCGCCACCAAGGCGAAGTCGACGACCAGGAAGATGATGGACGAGGCGCGCTCGGCGGCGGACGAGATCGTCGGCGGCGCTGACGTCGTGGAACTGAAGCCGGCAGCCGATGTCGAAACCAGAACGGTCGAGGTGCCGGTCGAGGCGAAGGCAGCCGCGGCCGAACTGATGCCGGAGGATTTCCATCAGCCCAAGGCGATGGAAAAGCCCGCGGCGCCGGATGACCTGAAGGCGATTTCGGGCGTCGGTCCGAAGCTTGAGGCGGTGCTGAACGGGCTCGGCGTCTGGACCTACGACCAGATCGCCGGCTGGAGCGAGCCGGAGATTGCCTGGGTCGACGACTATCTTTCGTTCAAGGGCAGGATCGCCCGCGACAACTGGCTGGGGCAGGCGAAGGCGCTTGCGGCCGGACCGAAGCAGTGAATTGACATTCCGGGTGCCGGACGGGCACCCGGTGACGGAGTTTGCGGGCTGACCGCAGGGGTTTGAGGCGATATGGCGAAGCTGAAGGTCGACGGGAAAGAGATCGAGGTACCCGATCACTACACGCTGCTGCAGGCAGCGGAGGATGCGGGCGCGGAGATTCCGCGCTTCTGCTTCCACGAGCGGCTGTCGATCGCCGGCAATTGCCGCATGTGCCTGGTCGAGGTGAAGGGCGGACCGCCCAAGCCGGCGGCCTCCTGCGCCATGGGCGTGCGCGACCTGCGCCCCGGCCCGAACGGCGAGACGCCGGAAATCTTCACCAACACGCCGATGGTCAAGAAGGCCCGCGAAGGCGTGATGGAGTTCCTGCTCATCAACCATCCGCTGGATTGCCCGATCTGCGACCAGGGCGGCGAGTGCGACCTGCAGGATCAGGCGATGGCCTTCGGCGTCGACTCCTCGCGCTACCAGGAAAACAAGCGCGCGGTCGAGGACAAGTACATCGGCCCGCTGGTCAAGACGATCATGAACCGCTGCATCCACTGCACGCGGTGCGTTCGCTTCACCACCGAGGTGGCGGGCATTTCCGAGCTCGGCCTGATCGGCCGCGGCGAGGATGCCGAGATCACCACCTATCTCGAAAGCGCGATGACGTCGGAACTGCAGGGCAATGTCATCGACCTGTGCCCGGTCGGCGCGCTGACCTCCAAGCCTTACGCATTCCAGGCGCGTCCCTGGGAATTGACCAAGACCGAATCCATCGACGTGATGGACGCGGTCGGGTCCGCCATCCGCGTCGACTCGCGCGGCCGCGAAGTGATGCGCATCATGCCGCGCATCAACGAGCAGGTGAACGAGGAGTGGATTTCCGACAAGACCCGCTTCATCTGGGACGGGCTGCGCTCGCAGCGCCTCGACCGGCCCTATGTGCGCAAGGGATCGAAGCTGGTGCCGGCAAGCTGGCCGGAAGCCTTCGACGCCATTCGCAAGGCCGTCGGCAAGGCCAAGCCGGAGCGCATCGGCGCGATCGCCGGCGATCTCGCAACCGTCGAGGAAATGTACGCGCTGAAGCTGCTGATGCAGTCGCTCGGCTCCGAAAACATCGACTGCCGGCAGGACGGCGCCGCTCTCGACCCGGCGCTTGGCCGCGCCAGCTACATCTTCAACCCGACCATCGAGGGCATCGAGCAGGCCGACGCGGTGCTGATCATCGGCGCCAATCCGCGCTTCGAGGCCTCGGTGCTCAATGCACGCATCCGCAAGCGCTGGAAGCAGGGCGACCTGCCGGTCGGCGTGATCGGCGAGGTCGGCGACCTGCGCTACGACTACGAGCAGCTCGGTGCCGGGCCTGAATCGCTGAAGACGCTGGCAGACGGCAGCGGCAGCTTCTTCAGGAAGCTGAAGGCGGCAAGCCGGCCGATGATCATCGTCGGGCAGGGCGCCATCTCGCGCTCCGACGGCGCGGCCATTCTCGGCCAGGCGGCGAAGCTCGCCCAGGCAGTCGAAGCGGTGACCGACGCGTGGAACGGCTTTGCCGTGCTGCACACGGCGGCTGCGCGCGTTGGCGGCCTCGATGTCGGCTTCGTGCCCGGCAAGGGCGGCAAGAACGTTTCCGGCATGCTGGGCGACAGCGACGTGCTGTTCCTGCTTGGCGCCGACGAGGTCGACATGGGCCAGACCGGCGGCGCCTTCGTCGTCTATACCGGCACGCATGGCGACGCCGGCGCGCACCGCGCCAACGTCATCCTGCCGGGCGCAGCCTACACCGAGAAATCCGGCACCTACGTCAATACAGAGGGCCGGGTGCAGCAGACCAACCGAGCCGGCTTCGCGCCGGGCGAGGCCAAGGAAGACTGGGCGATCCTGCGCGCGCTGTCGGATGCGCTTGGCCACAAGCTGCCGTTCGATTCGCTTGCCGAACTCAGGCGCAAGCTCTACGGCGAATTCCCGCATCTCGGCCGCATCGACCAGATCGCGGCAGGCGAGGGCGGCGACATCGCCAGGCTCGCGCGCACCGGCGGCCGCCTGAACAAGGGCGTCTTCGCTTCACCGGTCAAGGATTTCTACCTGACCAACCCGATCGCGCGGGCTTCCGCGGTCATGGCCGAATGCTCGGCCCTGGCCAGGGGCGGCTTCAAGCAGGCCGCGGAGTAGGTCGATGGAATCCTTCTTCTCATTCTACGTGCTGCCGGCACTGATCATCCTGTTGAAGTCGGTCGTGCTGATCGTCGTCCTGCTGATCTTCGTCGCCTATATCCTCTATGCCGACCGCAAGATCTGGGCGGCGGTGCAGTTGCGCCGCGGACCGAACGTGGTCGGTCCCTGGGGCCTGCTGCAGGCCTTTGCCGACCTGTTGAAGTTCGTCTTCAAGGAACCGGTCATCCCGTCAGGCGCCAACAAGGGCGTGTTCCTGCTGGCACCGCTGGTGTCGGCCGTGCTGGCGCTTGCCGCCTGGGCGGTGATCCCGGTCGACGAGGGCTGGGGCATCGCCAACGTCAATGTCGGCATCCTCTACGTCTTCGCCATCTCCTCGCTCGAGGTCTATGGCGTGATCATGGGCGGCTGGGCGTCGAACTCGAAATACCCGTTCCTCGGTGCGCTGCGCTCGGCCGCACAGATGGTGTCCTACGAAGTCTCGATCGGCTTCGTCATCGTCACCGTGCTCTTGTGCGTCGGCTCGCTCAACCTGACCGACATCGTGCTGTCGCAGCGCGACGGGCTCGGCACCATGCTCGGCCTGCCCAACACGCTGCTCGACTGGCACTGGCTGGCGCTGTTCCCGATGTTCGTCATCTTCTTCATCTCGGCGCTGGCCGAGACGAACCGGCCGCCCTTCGACCTTGTCGAGGCCGAATCGGAACTCGTCGCCGGCCACATGATCGAATATTCCTCGACGCCGTTCCTGCTGTTCTTCCTCGGCGAGTATGTGGCGATCGTGCTGATGTGCGCGCTGACGACGATCCTGTTCCTCGGCGGCTGGCTGCCCCCGTTCGACTTCGCGCCCTTCACCTGGGTGCCGGGCGTCATCTGGTTCGTGCTCAAGGTCTGCATGGTGTTCTTCATGATCTCCATGGTGAAGGCCTTCGTGCCGCGCTACCGCTACGACCAGCTGATGCGGCTGGGCTGGAAGGTCTTCCTGCCGATCTCGCTGTTCATGGTCATCGCCACCGCGGCCTTCCTCAAGATCACGGGGCTTGCCTGATGAGCGCAAACATTCTGGGCGCTGCCTGGTTGGGCTTTGGCACCTTGATCGGTTGGTTCCTGCTTCACAAGACGAAGCTTTTGGACAGGGCGCCCATGAATTTCGGCCTCACCGCAGATGACCTGCGGCAAAACTTCAAATATCTGGTTGCCGCCGCCGTTTGTGCCGGGGCAGTTGTCGGATGGAATGGTGGGTCAATATTGTTCGGAGCAGACAAATGAGCGCACTCGCACAAGCCGCCAAGTCGCTGCTGCTCGCCGAATTCGTCGGCGCCTTCTTCCTGTCGATGCGGCAGTTCTTCGCGCCGAAGGCGACGCTGAACTATCCGCACGAGAAGGGGCCGCTCAGCCCGCGCTTTCGCGGCGAGCACGCGCTGCGCCGCTATCCGAACGGCGAGGAACGCTGCATTGCCTGCAAGCTGTGCGAGGCGATCTGCCCGGCGCAGGCGATCACCATCGAGGCCGGACCGCGCCGCAACGACGGCACGCGTCGCACCGTGCGCTACGACATCGACATGGTGAAGTGCATCTATTGCGGCTTCTGCCAGGAAGCCTGCCCGGTCGACGCCATCGTCGAGGGGCCGAATTTCGAGTTCGCGACGGAGACGCGCGAAGAGCTTTACTACGACAAGGACAAGCTGCTCGCCAATGGCGACCGGTGGGAGCGGGAACTGGCGCGCAACATCGCTTTGGATGCGCCGTATCGCTGAAGTTTGAACGATGGACGGGGCGGGACGCCTCGTCTAAGGAACACGCGGCTTTGTCGACCGGAGGCGGGGGCAAGGACCACAAACGGACAGGGCGTGCTTCGCGTCTTGACCGAACAGGATAACCGGGGGAACCCATGCTCAACGGACTGGAAGCGGTATTTTTCTACCTCTTCGCCTTTATCGCGATCGGATCGGCCTTCATGGTCATTTCCGCGCGCAACCCCGTGCATTCGGTGCTGTTCCTGATCCTGACCTTCGTCAACGCGGCCGGCCTGTTCCTGCTGACCGGGGCCGAGTTCCTGGCTATGATCCTGCTCGTCGTCTATGTCGGCGCGGTGGCGGTGCTGTTCCTGTTCGTCGTCATGATGCTCGACGTCGACTTCGCTGAACTGAAGAGCGGCGCGCTGCAATATGCGCCTATCGGCGCGGTGGTGGGGCTGATTCTGGCGGCAGAACTGATCGTGGTAACTGGCGGCTACGCGTTTGCGCCGCAGCTTGCCTCGACGATCTCGCAGCCGACCCCGGACATCGCCACGCGCCACAACACGGCAGCACTCGGCGACATCCTCTATACGGACTACCTCTTCTACTTCCAGATCGCCGGACTGGTTCTGCTGGTCGCCATGATCGGCGCCATCGTGCTGACGCTGCGCCACAAGCCGGGCGTCAAGCGCCAGAACATCTCGGCCCAGGTTGCGCGCACGCCGGCCACCGCGATCGAGGTCAAGAAGGTCGAGACGGGCAAGGGCATCTGACGATGACGGTTGATATTGCACATTTCCTCACGGTGTCGGCGATCCTGTTCACGCTCGGCGTGTTTGGCATCTTCCTGAACCGTAAGAACGTCATCGTCATCCTGATGTCGGTCGAACTCATCCTGCTCGCCGTTAACATCAATTTCGTCGCCTTCTCGGCAGCGCTCGGCGACCTTGTCGGCCAGGTGTTCGCCCTGTTCGTGCTGACGGTGGCCGCCGCGGAAGCCGCGATCGGCCTTGCCATTCTCGTCGTATTCTTCCGCAACCGCGGCTCCATCGCGGTCGAAGACGTGAACATGATGAAGGGTTGAGATGTACCAGGCCATCGTCTTTCTCCCCCTTGTCGGGTTCCTGATCGTCGGACTGTTCGGCAACTCGCTCGGCGCCAAGGCGTCCGAGTACATCACCAGCGGTCTGATGATCGTCGTTGCGGTGCTGTCGTGGATCGCCTTCTTCACCGTCGCCTTCGGCGAGGGCGAAGCCTTTGTCGTGCCGGTGATGCGCTGGATCGAATCGGGCGGCCTGCAGGCCGACTGGGCATTGAGGATCGACACGCTGACGGTAGTCATGCTGGTCGTCGTCAACACGGTGTCGACGCTGGTCCACATCTACTCGATCGGCTACATGCACCACGATCCGCACAGGCCGCGCTTCTTCGCCTACCTGTCGCTGTTCACCTTCGCCATGCTGATGCTGGTGACCTCCGACAACCTGGTGCAGATGTTCTTCGGCTGGGAGGGCGTCGGCCTCGCCTCCTACCTGCTAATCGGGTTCTGGTACAAGAAGCCGTCCGCCAACGCCGCCGCCATCAAGGCCTTCGTGGTCAACCGCGTCGGCGACTTCGGCTTCGCGCTCGGCATCTTCGGTGTCTTCGTGCTGTTCGGCTCGGTCAATCTCGGCACCATCTTCGCCAATGCGTCGACCTTCCTGCCGGCTGGCGGACATGGCGCGGAGGGCGTGGCTGCCGAAGCAGCCGCCCATGGCGAGGCGGTCCTCACCTTCCTCGGCTACGCGCTCGACAAGCAGTCGGCGCTGACGATCGTCTGCCTGCTGCTCCTGATGGGCGCCATGGGCAAGTCGGCGCAGGTGCCGCTGCACACCTGGCTGCCCGACGCCATGGAAGGCCCGACACCGGTTTCGGCGCTGATCCATGCCGCCACCATGGTGACGGCCGGCGTGTTCATGCTGGCGCGCCTGTCGCCGATTTTCGAACTGTCGCATACAGCACTCACCGTCGTGGTCTGCGTCGGCGCCATCACCGCCTTCTTCGCCGCGACCGTCGGCCTGGTGCAGAACGACATCAAGCGCGTCATCGCCTATTCGACCTGTTCGCAGCTCGGCTACATGTTCGTGGCGCTGGGCCTCGGCTTCTACTCGGCGGCGATCTTCCACCTGTTCACGCATGCCTTCTTCAAGGCGCTCTTGTTCCTCGGTTCCGGCTCGGTGATCCATGCCGTCTCCGACGAGCAGGACATGCGCAAGATGGGCGGCCTGCGAAAGCTGATCCCCAAGACCTACTGGATGATGATCATTGGCACGCTGGCGCTGACCGGCGTCGGCATTCCGGGCACGATCATCGGCACGGCCGGCTTCTTCTCCAAGGACGCCATCATCGAAGGCGCCTTCGCCGGTCACAGCACCGTGGCGTTCTACGCCTTCTGGCTGCTGGTGATCGCCGCTGCGTTCACCAGCTTCTACTCCTGGCGGCTGATCTTCATGACGTTCCACGGGGCGCCGCGTGCCAGCCACGACGTGATGCACCACGTGCATGAGTCGCCGATGGTGATGCTGGTGCCGCTGTTCATCCTGGCTGCCGGCGCGCTCTTTGCGGGCGTCGTGTTCCACGAATATTTCGTCGGCGAGCATTATGCGGAGTTCTGGAAGGCGTCGCTGTTCACGCTGCCGGACAACCACATTCTGCATGCCATCCACGAGGTGCCGATGTGGGTGAAGCTGTCGCCCTTCGTCGCCATGGTGCTCGGCTTCCTGGTGGCCTACCAGTTCTATATCCGCTCGCCGCAGACGCCGGTGACGCTGGCCTCGCAGCACCGCTTCCTCTACCGGTTCCTGCTCAACAAGTGGTACTTCGATGAGCTCTACGACATGCTGTTCGTCAATCCGGCCAAGCGGCTGGGCAGCTTCCTGTGGAAGACCGGCGACGGCCGCATCATCGACGGCTTCGGCCCCGACGGCGTCTCGGCGCGCGTGGTCGACGTGACCAACCGCGTCGTCAAGCTGCAGACCGGTTACCTCTACCACTATGCCTTTGCCATGTTGATCGGCGTTGCCGGCCTCGTCACCTGGATGATGTTCGGGAGCTCGTTCTAGACCATGACCGACTGGCCCATTCTCTCCACGGTCACGTTCCTGCCGCTGGCTGGCGCGTTGTTCATCCTGCTGATCCGGGAGGACGGCGCGAGCGCCAAGCGCAACATGCGCGCCATCGCATTGTGGACGACGATCCTGACCTTCGTGCTCTCGCTGCTGATCTGGATCGGCTTCGACAATGCCGATCCCGGATTCCAGATGGTCGAGAAGGCCGACTGGATGGATTCCGGCATCTCCTACCATGTCGGCGTCGACGGCATCTCGATGCTGTTCGTCATCCTGACGACCTTCCTGATGCCGTTCTGCATCCTGGCGAGCTGGGAATCGATCGACAAGCGCGTGAAGGCCTACATGGTCTCGTTTCTGCTGCTGGAGACGCTGATGATCGGCGTCTTCACGGCGCTCGACATCGTGCTGTTCTACGTCTTCTTCGAGGGCGGCCTGATCCCGATGTTCATCATCATCGGCGTGTGGGGCGGCAAGCGGCGCGTCTATGCCTCGTTCAAGTTCTTCCTCTACACGCTGCTCGGCTCGGTGCTGATGCTGCTCGCCATCATGGCAATGTTCTACCAGTCCGGCACGACCGATATCCCGACGCTGCTGACACATGACTTCCCGGCCAACATGCAGACATGGCTGTGGCTCGCCTTCTTTGCCTCCTTCGCGGTGAAGATGCCGATGTGGCCGGTGCACACCTGGCTTCCCGATGCGCATGTCGAGGCGCCGACGGCCGGTTCGGTCATTCTGGCCGGCATCATGCTGAAGATGGGCGGTTACGGCCTTCTGCGCTTCTCGCTGCCGATGTTCCCGCTTGCCTCGATCGACCTCGCTCCCCTGGTCTTCGCGCTGTCGGTCATCGCCATCATCTACACCTCGCTGGTGGCGCTGATGCAGGAGGACATGAAGAAGCTGATCGCCTATTCGTCGGTCGCCCACATGGGCTACGTGACCATGGGCATCTTCGCCATGAACCAGGAAGGCGTGCAGGGCGCGATCTTCCAGATGCTGTCGCACGGCCTGGTATCGGGCGCGCTGTTCCTGTGCGTGGGCGTCGTCTACGACCGCATGCATACCCGCGAGATCGCGGCCTATGGTGGCCTGGTCAACAACATGCCGAAATACGCGGTCGCCTTCCTGATCTTCACGATGGCCAATGTCGGGCTGCCCGGCACCAGCGGCTTCATCGGCGAGTTCCTGACGCTGCTCGGCATCTTCCGGGTCAACACCTGGGTGGCGCTGTTCGCGACGACCGGCGTGATCCTGTCGGCGGCCTACGCGCTGTGGCTTTACCGCAAGGTGGTGTTCGGCGCGCTGACCAAGGAGAGCCTCGAGGGCATGCTCGACCTGTCCGCGCGCGAGAAGCTGATCCTCTATCCGCTGGTCGTGCTCGTCATCTTCTTCGGCGTCTACCCGGCGCCGATCTTCGACGCGACGGCCACTTCGGTCGAGGCGCTCGTCAACACAATCAGCATATCGCTCGACGCCGCGCATAGCGCGGTGGCGAATTTAGGGGCGAACCATGACGCCGGAACTTAGCTCAAGCCTGTCGCTCGCAATGCCGGAGCTGATCCTTGTGATCGGCGCCCTGGCCCTGCTGATGATCGGCGTGTTCTCGAGCGCGCGCGCCTACGGCATGATCAACGGGCTGGCTATCGCCATCCTGATCGCCGCAGGCGGCTGGATGGCGCTGCAGGGCGGCAGCGGCGAGGCCTTCGGTGGTGCGTTCCTCGTCGATCCCTTCGCGCATTTCATGAAGATTCTCGCGCTGACCGGCTCGGCCGCGGCGCTGCTGATGTCTGGCGTCTTCGCCAGGGAACTCAACTTCGACAAGTTCGAGTTCCCGGTGCTGGTGCTGCTGTGCACGCTCGGCATGATGCTGATGATCTCGGCCAACAGCATGATCGCGCTCTATCTCGGGCTCGAGTTGCAGTCGCTGGCCATCTACGTGCTTGCCGCCTTCAACCGCGACAATCTGCGTTCGTCGGAAGCCGGCCTGAAGTATTTCGTGCTCGGCGCGCTGTCGTCGGGCATGCTGCTTTATGGCATCAGCCTCGTCTACGGCTATACAGGCAGCGTCGGCTTCGAGCAGATTGCCGCCGCGCTCTCGGGTGCCGAACGCCAGCTCGGCCTTGTCTTCGGCCTTGTCTTCGTGCTGGCCGGACTGGCCTTCAAGATCTCGGCCGTGCCGTTCCACATGTGGACGCCGGACGTCTACGAGGGTGCGCCGACGCCGGTTACCGCCTTCCTGGCCGCGGCGCCCAAGATGGCGGCGATGGCACTCATCGTGCGCATCACCATGCAGGCCTTCGAGCCGATCGCCGCCGACTGGCAGCAGATCGTGGTGTTCATCTCGATCGCCTCAATGGTGCTCGGCTCCTTCGCGGCGATCGGGCAGCAGAACATCAAGCGGCTGATGGCCTATTCGTCGATCGGCCATATGGGCTTCGCCCTTGTCGGTCTTTCCGCCAACAGCCAGGACGGCGTGCGCGGCGTCGTCATCTACATGCTGATCTACCTGGTGATGACGCTCGGCACCTTCGCCTGCATCCTGGCGATGCGGCGCAAGGAAGGCAGCGTCGAACAGATCGGCGATCTCGCCGGCCTGTCGAGCACCAATCCGATCATGGCGACGATCCTGACGATCCTGATGTTCTCGCTGGCCGGCATCCCGCCGCTCGCCGGCTTCTGGGCCAAGTGGTACGTGTTCCTCGCCGCCATCAATGCCGGGCTCTACGCGCTGGCGGTGATCGGCGTGCTGGCCTCGGTGGTCGGCGCCTACTACTACCTGCGCATCATCAAGCTCATGTGGTTCGACGAGCCGGCCGGCAGCTTCGTGCCGATGGCGGGCTCGCTGCGGCTGGTGCTCGGCGTGTCGGGCGCCTTCGTGTTGTTCTACGTCCTGATCATCGGTCCGATCGGCACGATGGCAGAAGCCGCGGCAAGGACCTTCTTCTAGGCGATGGGCTTCGCGCTGGCTCCGACGGCCCTGTCGGATGGATACCGGCTCGAAGCGCATGAGAGTGTCGGCTCGACCAACGCGCTGGCACTCGAGCATGCGCGGGCGGGTGATCCCGGAAAGCTCTGGGTGGTTTCCAGCCGTCAGGAAAGCGGGCGTGGCCGGCGCGGTCGGGCCTGGGACACGCCGACCGGGAATCTCGCCGCCACGCTTCTCGTCGTAGACAGCCACGATCTCCGACTTGCCGCGACACTCGGCTTCGTCGCCGGGCTGGCGCTGTCGGACGCGCTGAACGCGGTCATTCCCAACGCGCGGATCTCGGTCGGCGTCGATGGCGGGCAGGGGGCCGGCGCAGGCGCACGCTTCGAGCTGAAATGGCCGAACGACGTGCTGGCCGACGGTTCAAAGCTCGCCGGGATCCTGCTCGAATCCTCGCTCATCGGCGGCGGGCGCTTCGCACTGGCGATCGGCATCGGGGTCAACGTCGTGGCGCATCCCGACGGTGTGCCTTACCCGGCAACGTCGCTGAAGGCGCTCGGGGCGAAGGTGGACGCGGAGACGCTGTTTTTGGCGCTGTCCGACGCCTGGACAGACAACAGCCGCGACTGGGACCGGGGGCAGGGCCTGTCGCGCATCCGCCAGCGCTGGCTTTCTCGCGCGGCAGGACTAGGTTCTGAGGTTGCCGTGCGCGTCGACGGAAATGTCGTGCGCGGCGTGTTCGAGACGATCGACGAGGACTGCCGCTTCGTCATAAGGGCGAACGGTGGCGACATCGTGAAAATTGCAGCGGGCGACGTGCATTTCGGCGCGGTCGCATCCGCCGGCGCTGCGTGAGGCGCCAGGAAAGGTGAACATCCATGGCTAAATCCAAGGGCGCGGAACTGGTCTTCGTTCCGCTCGGCGGCGTCGGCGAGATCGGCATGAACTTCGCGCTGTACGGCTACGGGCCGGCCGACAAGCGCGAATGGCTGATCGTCGATGTCGGCGTGACCTTTCCGGACGCAACACTGCCCGGCGTCGACCTCGTGCTGCCCGACTCGCGCTTCATCGAGGAGCAGCTGCCAAATCTGCGCGGCATCGTCATCACGCATGCGCATGAGGACCATTACGGTGCCTTGCTCGACATCTGGCCGAAGCTGAAGGCGCCGGTGTGGATGACGCCCTTCGCGGCCGGGTTGCTCGAGGCCAAGCGCCAGGGCGAGAGCGGCGCGCCGAAAATCCCGGTGACTGTCTACCGCGGCGGCGACACGTTCGAGGTCGGTCCCTTCAAGATCGAGGCGATTCCGGTCAGCCACTCGATCCCCGAACCGATGTCGCTGGCGATCACCTCGCCGCTCGGCACCATCGTCCATACCGGCGACTGGAAGCTCGACCCGGCGCCGGAGATCGGCCCGATGACGGACGAGGCGCGCTTCCGCGCCATCGGCGACGCCGGCGTGCTGGCGCTGATCTGCGATTCCACCAATGCCATGCGTGAAGGCGAATCTCCGTCCGAGCAGGCGGTGGGCGAGGGCCTGCGCGGCGTCATCCAGAAGGCGGCGGGCCGGGTAGCGATCACCACCTTCTCGTCGAATGTCGGTCGCGTGCGCTCGATCGCCGAGGCGGCACGCGACAGCGGCCGCCAGGTGCTGGTGCTCGGCCGCTCGCTGAAGCGTATGATCGGAGTGGCCAGTGAACTCGGCTACATGGAGGGAATTCCGCCCTTCATCGCGGAAGAGGATTACGGCTTCATCCCGCGCGAGAACCTCGTCGTCATCTGCACGGGCAGCCAGGGCGAGGGACGCGCGGCACTTGCCAAGCTGGCGCGCGACGAGATGAAGTCGGTGGCGCTGTCGCCCGGCGATACGGTCGTGTTTTCCTCGCGGACCATTCCCGGCAACGAAAAGGCGATTCTCGAGATCAAGAACCAGCTGATCGACCAGGGCATCAGGATCATCGAGGACAGCGACGCGCTGGTGCACGTCTCGGGCCATCCGCGCCGCAGCGAATTGCGCAAGATGTACGAGTGGACCCGGCCGCAGATCGGCGTGCCGGTGCATGGCGAGGCGGCGCATCTCGTCGCGCAAGGTTCGCTGATGTCGGCATCCGGCATCGGGCAGGTGGCGCAGGTGCGCGACGGCGACATGCTCCGGCTGGCGCCGGGTGCGGCTGAAATTCTCCGCAAAGTTCCGTTCGGCCGGGTCTACAAGGACGGCCGGCTGATCGGCGACGACGAAACGATGGGTATCCGCGACCGCCGCAAGCTGTCCTTTGCCGGGCATGTGGCGGTGAACGTGGTGCTCGACGAGCGCTACGAGCTGGCCGGCGATCCCGACATCGTGGCGATCGGCGTCGCGATGGTGAATGCCAAGGGCGACGACATGGAAGACGTGATGCTGGATGCGGCGATTGGCGCATTTGAAAGCATACCCCGCCAGAGGCGAAAAGATCTCGACCTGGTACAGGAGTCGGTGCGTCGCGCCGTGCGCGGTGCTGCCAACGAAGCCTGGGGCAAGAAGCCGCTGGTGACCGTCTTCGTGACGCGGTAGCAGCGAATGGAGAATGGCAAGATGGTGAAGGATAGCGGGCGGAGTCGCCGCAGGCGCGCGGTAACAAGCGCGATCGCGGACCATTCGCCGTTCACCACTCACCCTTCGCCGGCCATCTGATGCTCGGGCGCCTCAACCACGTCGCCATTGCCGTGCCTGATCTCGAGGCCGCAACGGCGGTCTATCGCGACACGCTCGGTGCTGCCGTCAGCGACAGGCAGGCGTTGCCCGAGCATGGCGTGACGGTGGTCTTCGTCGATACCGGCAACAGCAAGATCGAGCTGCTGGAGCCGCTGGGCGAAGCCTCGCCCATCGCAGCCTTCCTGACCAAGAACCCTGCCGGCGGCGTGCACCATGTCTGCTACGAGGTGGACGACATCCTGGCTGCCAGGGATCGCCTGGCTGACGCGGGCGCGCGCGTGCTGGGTGACGGAACGCCCAGGATCGGCGCGCATGGCAAGCCGGTGCTTTTCCTGCATCCCAAGGACTTCATGGGCACACTGGTCGAACTGGAGCAGAAATGAACTGGGTATCGATGACGGCGCTTTTCTTCGTCGTCTGGTGGCTGGTGCTGTTCGCCATCCTGCCTTTCGGCCTGAAGACGCAGCACGAGGAAGACGACGTGACGCTCGGCACCGTGTCGAGCGCACCGCGCGGGCCGCATGTGGTGCGTGCCATGCTGTGGACGACGCTGGTGACGGCGATCCTGATCGGGGTCTTCTACGGCCTGACCAAGGGGCTAGGCTACGGCTTCGACGACATACCGCGGCTGGTGCCCGACCTCTGAGCAGGCGAGCTCGCGCAACGAGTCACATCGCGGCTGCAAACATCTGATTGCACAAAAAAAATGCAAGGCACGAAGCCTTGCAAAATGAACGCGTCCGATCTGTTTTCCGGTAACCGGCGGCAGCGAATTCACGCGCCTAGATCGCATCCTCCCAAGACTTTGACCGCGTAGGAGAGCAAATTGAGCTTCGCTCCCTCGTTTATCGCCAGACATTAGACCAACGCCGCGCGCAATGTCACGCGGAAATTTGTCACATTGGGGGCTTCATTGTGCTGCACTGCACAATTTCTGGACAGCAGATGCTTGCCAAACGGACAGTCTGAAAATCCCGATCCGGCTCGCTTTTGTGCGGGTTTCCAACCGGCCACGAAATGGCTATGAAGCGCGTGCATGCATCGCGCATGGCATTGCCGATTCCGGCGCAACATTCTCGACCCCTTCTGACGGATCAATCATGCGGCTCTCGCGCTACTTCCTGCCTATCCTGAAAGAAAATCCGCGCGAGGCCGAGATCGTTTCTCACCGCCTCATGCTGCGCGCCGGGATGATCCGCCAGCAGGCAGCGGGCAGCTTCTCGTGGCTGCCGCTCGGCAAGCGCGTGCTCGACAAGGTCTGCCAGATCGTGCGCGAGGAACAGAACCGGGCAGGGGCGCTCGAGATCCTGATGCCGACAATCCAGGGCGCGGATCTGTGGCGCGAAAGCGGCCGCTACGACGACTACGGCAAGGAGATGCTGCGCATCAAGGACCGGCACGACCGCGACATGCTGTTCGGCCCGACCAACGAGGAAATGGTCACCGAGATCTTCCGCTCCTACGTGCGCTCCTACAAGGACCTGCCGCTCAACCTCTACCACATCCAGTGGAAGTTCCGCGACGAGGTCCGTCCGCGCTTCGGCGTGATGCGCTCTCGCGAGTTCCTGATGAAGGACGCCTATTCCTTCGATCTCGATTTCGAAGGCGCCAAGGCTGCCTACAACCGCATGTTCGTGTCCTACCTGCGCACCTTCACGCGGATGGGGCTGAAGGCGATACCGATGCGGGCCGACACCGGGCCGATCGGCGGCGATCTCAGCCACGAGTTCATCATCCTGGCCGACACCGGCGAAAGCCAGGTCTATTGCGACCGCGCCTTCCTCGACCTGCCGGTGCCCGGCGAGGACACCGACTTTGCCAACGATGCGGAAATCGGCGGCATCGTCGACGCCTGGACGACGCCCTATGCGGCGACCGACGAGATGCATGACGAGACGACGTGGGAAACCATTGCCGGCGACGACCGGCTGTCGGCGCGCGGCATCGAAGTCGGCCACATCTTCCACTTCGGCGACAAGTACTCCAAGCCGATGGGCGCCAAGGTGACCGGGCCGGACGGCAAGGACCATAGCGTCTCCATGGGCTCCTACGGCATCGGCCCGTCACGCCTGATCGCGGCGATCATCGAGGCGAGCCACGACGACAACGGCATCATCTGGCCGGAAGCCGTGGCGCCTTTCGATGTGGGCCTGATCAACATGAAGGCAGGCGATGCCGAGTGCGACCGCATCTGCGGCGAGCTCGAGGCCGCGCTGACGGCAGCCGGCAAGGACGTGCTCTACGACGACTCCGACCAGCGGCCGGGCGGCAAGTTCGCCACTGCCGACCTGATCGGCCTGCCTTGGCAAGTCATCATCGGGCCGCGCGGCGCGGCCGCCGGCGAGGCCGAGATCAAGAACCGCAAGACCGGCGAGCGTGAGACGCTGCCGATCGCGGACGTGGCGAAGCGGTTCGGCAGCACGAAATGAGCGCTGTCGCCAAGCCTGCCGGCGCCGGACCCTTTTCCGCCTTCGAGCGGCTGGTCGCCTGGCGCTACCTGCGTTCGCGCCGCAAGGAGACGGTGATCTCGGTGATCGCCTCGATCTCCTTCCTCGGCATCATGCTGGGCGTTGCCACGCTGATCGTCGTGATGGCGGTGATGAACGGCTTTCGCACGGAACTCCTGACCCGCATCCTCGGCATCAACGGTCACCTGATCGTGCAGCCGCTCGACACCCCGCTCGAGAACTATGCCGAGATCGCAAACCGCATCAACGGCGTGGCCGGCGTCAAATACGCCATCCCGCTGATCGACGGACAGGTGCTGGCCTCGGGAAGTGTCGGAGCCGGCACAGGCGCGCTGGTGCGCGGCATTCGCGGCGACGACCTCAGCAAGCTGTCGGTGGTGTCGGGCAACATCAAGCAGGGCTCGGTCGTCGGCTTCGACGATTCGGGCGGCGTCGCCATCGGCCAGCGCATGGCCAACAATCTCGGCCTCATCCTCGGCGACACGATCACGCTGATCTCGCCAGACGGCGACGTCACCCCGCTCGGCGCGTCGCCACGGGTGAAGGGCTACCCTGTGATTGCGATCTTCGACGTCGGCATGTCGGAATTCGATTCCTCGGTCATCTTCATGCCGTTCGCCGAGTCGCAGCTCTATTTCAACATGGAAGGCCGCGCCCAGACCATCGAGGTCTTCGTCGACCGTCCGGACGATGTCGACTCGCTGCGCGGCGACGTCGAGGTTGCGACGCAGCGCCAGGTCTTCATCTCGGACTGGCGGCAGCGCAACCAGACCTTCTTTTCCGCGCTACAGGTCGAGCGCAACGTGATGTTCATGATCCTGACGCTGATCGTGCTGGTGGCGGCGCTCAACATCATCTCCGGCCTTATCATGCTGGTGAAGGACAAGGGGCGGGACATCGCCATCCTGCGCACCATGGGCGCCTCGCGCGGCGCCATACTGCGCATCTTCCTGATGACAGGAGCGGCCATCGGCGTGACCGGCACGATAGCCGGCGTGCTGCTCGGCATCGTCATCTGCCTCAACGTCGAATCCATCCGCCAGTTCTTCTCTTGGATTTCGGGGACCATCCTGTTCAATCCGGAACTCTACTTCCTCAGCCAGCTGCCGGCCGAGATGAACCTTGGCGAGACGCTGTCGGTGGTGCTGATGGCGCTGGTTCTGTCATTCATCGCGACCATCTTCCCGGCCTGGCGCGCCGCAAAGCTCGATCCGGTCGAAGCACTGAGGTACGAGTGAGCGACCCCATCATCGAACTGAAGAGCGTCGAGCGCCACTATGTGCAGGGCCAGCGCAAGCTGACGATCCTGAACGGCGCCGATTTTTCGCTGGTGCCCGGCGAGATGGTGGCGCTGGTTGCGCCGTCCGGCGCCGGCAAGTCGACGCTGCTGCACACGGCAGGCCTGCTGGAGCGTCCGGACGCCGGTGACGTGATCCTGGCCGGACGCGCCTGCGGGCGGCTCTCCGACGACGAGCGCACGGCGATCCGGCGCAACGACATCGGCTTCGTCTACCAGTTCCATCACCTGCTGCCCGAGTTCTCGGCGCTCGAAAACATCATGATGCCGCAGATCATCAAGGGCCTGCCGCAGGCCGAGGCGAAGGCGCGCTCCGAACAGCTGCTCGACTACATGCAGATCGGCAAGCGAGCGCATCACCGGCCGTCCGAGCTTTCGGGCGGCGAACAGCAGCGCGTGGCGATCGCCCGCGCGGTGGCCAACGCGCCGCTTATCCTGCTCGCCGACGAACCGACCGGCAACCTCGATCCGGTCACCGCCTCCTACGTGTTCGACGCACTGGCGGCGCTGGTCAAGCAATCGGGCCTGGCGGCGCTGATCGCCACGCACAACCACGAGCTTGCCTCGCGCATGGACCGGCGCGTGACATTGCAGGACGGCAAGGTGGTGCCGCTGGAAAAGGCCTAGCGCCTGCGCCTGGCGCTCGTTGCCCGGCGACATTCTTCCCATCACGAAAACATGACCGGGACGGCGGATCGTCTCGCGGCGGCCTCAAGCGCCCGGTAACCAATGCTTAACCCTGCGGTTAACGCAGCGTTTGACATTTGAACAAAATGAGAACAAACAAGGAATAGATCAACAACAGGAGAGATTCCCATGACCGACCTGATCCAGGATGTCGTCTCGCTTGTGTGCATGAGCACCTTCCTCGTTTCTGTCGCGCTGTGGATTGGCGCCTTCTAAAACGGCCTCTGGCCCTCGGACGGCGCGCGCCCTTGCGCCGTCATTAAGTCTTTCTTCTCACCGACGCCGATAGGTTTTCCGCGATCCTGCGGAGTGATGTCCTTGACGCTTCTCGTGTCGGCGCTGTTGGTGGCGCTCAACATAGGCCTGATTTTCCTGTTGCTGGCGGCGCCCGTCGGCGTCAGGACGTTCAGGATATCAAAACTCATTCCGGTCGGCCGCGAGCGGCTGTGGAGCGCGCTTTGGCCGCTCGGCGACAATGCCGACTGGTCGGGCGAATATATCGGCGCGGAGCCGGTCGAGGGTGATTCCGGACTCGCGCGCCTGAAGCTCAGATGGGAGAGCCGCGATGGCAGCCCGATCGAGCGCACCGTCAGGCTCGAGGATGTCGTGCAGGGCAGGCGGTTTGCCATGCGCGTGGTCGACGACAGCTCGCTCGACCCGTCCTTCTGGTCGAATTACCGTGAGACAACCGATCTTGCGCTGCGCGACGACGGCGTGCTGGTGACGCTGACGCGCACCGACCGCTACCGCGGCCTTGCCTTTCTGGTGTTCCGCTACTTCGCGCTGAGGCGCGAGATGCGCAAGCTGAAGATCTGGGCCGAGACGGGCAAGTACCGCTCGGGCGGGCTGTTCGAGCATCCGGCAAGCCAGGTCGGCTTTGCCGTGCTGTCGGCCTTCCTGCTGTGGCCGCTGTTCGGCCTGACGCCCGGCGGGCTGGTGCTCGCCTTCGTGATGACCAGCGTGGTGGCGTTGCATGAGCTCGGTCACATGGCGGCCTTCCGCCTGATGGGGCACCGGCGGGTGAGGATGATCTTCCTGCCGCTGCTTGGCGGCATCGCCATCGGCGGCAGGCCCTATGACAGCCGCTTCGAGGTGGCCTTCGTCGCGCTGATGGGGGCGGGCTTTTCGGCCTTTCTCGTGCCGCTGGCGATTGCCTCCAGCAGCTATGCCTCGGCCGCCGGATGGAGCCTTGCCGCCATGCTGCTCGCTGCACTTGCCGGCTGCATGGCACTGTTCAACATCGCCAACCTGGTCCCGGTGTGGAAATTCGACGGCGGACAGGTGCTGCGCCAGATCTGCCCCAGCCCTCCGCTGCTGGCGCTCGCCTCGTTCCTGCTGCTCGGCGGCTTCCTGGCGGTAGCAAGCTGGGCCGGCATGCAGACATGGTTCATCGCCGCCGTCGGCGCGGTGTTCGCGATCCTCAGCCTGCTGACGGCGGGCGGCGGCATAAAGCCGCGCTACGAACTGAAGCCGATCGGCGTGTTCGACCGCTTCGCCATCGGCGCAGCACTGCTCGCCGTCTTCGCCATCCACGGCTTTGGCCTGATCTGGGCCGTCTCGAAGATCGCCTGAGCCTGCCTCAGTCGCCGACAGCGACGCCCTCGCGGCGTGGATCGGCGCCGCCGGTCAGTCCGTCCGGACCGATGGCAATGCCGTGCAGGCCGGAATTCTGGTCACCGATCCGCGTCTTGTAGCCGAGCGCCTCGAGTTCGGGCGCGAGGCCTTCTGCCCAGGTTCCCGCCTCGAGGTCGTAGGTGCCGAAGCGGTTGTGCAGATGCGGCAACGCGATCGCCTGCTGCATGTCGAGCTTCCAGTCGATCAGCGCAATCAACGTGGTCGCGACGTAGGGAATGATGCTCGAGCCGCCCGGCGAGCCGAGCGCGTAGACCGGCTTGCCGTCGGCCAGAACGATGGTCGGCGACATGGATGAGCGCGGCCGCTTGCCGGGCTCCACCCGGTTGGCGACGGCTTCGCCGTCCTGCTCGGGCGCGAAGGAGAAATCGGTCAGCTGGTTGTTGAGCAGGAAGCCGGCCACGAATTGGCGCGAGCCGAAGGCATTCTCGACCGAACTTGTCATCGACAGGACGTTGCCGGCATCGTCGACGATGGTGAAGTGGCTGGTCGAGGGCATGTCGAGCGAGACGCCGTCGATGCGCAGCTCGGCCTTGTCCCAGGGCGGCGAACCGGCGGTCACCGCTTCGTCGGGCAGGGCGGTAGGCCGGCGCAGCAGGGCCGAGCGCGATTGCAGGTAGCCGGCGTTCAGAAGCCCCTTGGGGATGGAGACGAAGTCGCTGTCGGCCATGTAGCGGCCGCGGTCGGCGAAGGCGAGCCGCGTCGCGTCGCCGATGATGCGCCAGCTCTCGGGATCGTCCGGGCCGAGTGCCGCCAGGTAGAAAGGCTCGACCATGCCGAGAATCTGGCCGATGGTCAGCGCGCCGGAGGAGGGCGGACCCATGCCGCAGACCGACAGGCCGCGATAGGGCGCGCAGACGGCCGGGCGCTCCTTGACCTGGTAGGCGGCAAGGTCGCCGGCTGAGAGACCACCGGGATTGGTTTCGTGACCCTGCACCGCCGTTACGATGCTGTCGGCTACCCCGCCGCTGTAGAAGGCGTCGGCGCCGCCCGCCTGCATGGCCTTCAGCGTGGCAGCGTAATCCGGATTGCGCAGGATCGTCCCCTCGGCGAGGGGGGCGCCATCGGAAGCGTAGAAATAGGCGCGGGCGGCGGGCTGGCTGTCCAGCTTGCCGGCATCGCCCGCAATCAGCGTGTGGAGCCGCGCCGAAACGGCAAAGCCTTTCTCGGCAAGCTCGACAGCGGGCTGCAGCAGCCCGGCCCAGTCGCGCTTGCCGTATTTCGCCTGCACCGTCTCGAGCAGGCGCGGCACGCCCGGCACGCCGACCGAGCGGCCGCCGACGACGGCCTCGAAGAAGCCGAGCGGCTTGCCGTCCGGGCCCATGAAGAGGTCGGGCGTCGCCGAGGCCGGCGCGGTCTCGCGGCCGTCGAAGGTGGTGACGGTGCCGCTTGCCGCATCGTACCAGACGAGGAAGGCGCCGCCGCCTAGCCCGGAGGATTGCGGCTCAACGAGGCCAAGCACGGTCTGCACGGCGACCAGCGCGTCTGCGGCGTTGCCGCCGTTGCGCAGCACGTCAAGTCCCGCCTCTGCGGCAAGCGGGTTGGCCGCGGCGACCATATGGCTTCTGGCCTTGACCGCCTGGCGCTCGGTGACGGCGGAGGGCGCCTCTGGCGCGACGGCGTCGGCGGCCTGCTGGGCCGCGGCTGGCCCGGCGAGGAGCGCGATGAGTGCCGCCAGCGCGGACAGTCTTTCGAGCCGTCTGATCATGCCGCTAGCCTGCCTTCCTGGCCGCGGACGGCGCCGTTTCCCGCGCCGGGCCGAAGACCTCCGCAAAGGCCGACTTCAGGGCCAGGTCGAGGTCGGCCATGGTGACCGGCAGGCCGAGGTCGACCAGGCTGGTGACGCCGTGATCGGCGACCCCGCAGGGCACGATGCCGGAGAAATGCGACAGGTCGGGCTCGACGTTGATGGCGATGCCGTGGAAGCTGACCCAGCGCCTCAGCCTTATGCCGATCGCCGCGATCTTGTCTTCGGCGGGCGAGCCGTCCGGTGATGCAGGGCGGTCGGGCCGCACGACCCAGACGCCGACGCGGTCCTCGCGCCGCTCGCCCCTGACGTTGAAGCGGTCGAGGGTGGCGATGATCCACTCTTCGAGCGCGGCGACGAAGGCGCGGACGTCCTCGCGCCGCCGCTTGAGGTCGAGCATGACATAGGCCACCCGCTGGCCGGGGCCGTGATAGGTGTATTCACCGCCGCGGCCGGCCTCGAACACGGGGAACCTGTCGGGTTCGACGAGGTCGTCGCTGCGGGCGCTGGTGCCTGCCGTGTAGAGCGGCGGATGCTCGACCAGCCAGACCAGCTCGCCGGCCTCGCCCTTGCGGATGGCGTCGGCGCGCGCCTCCATGAAGGCCAGCGCTTCAGCATAGGCGGTGAGCCCCGGTTCGATTCGCCATTCGACCGGGTGGGAACCGGGCGACGGCATAAAGGAAGCCGCGATCTGGCTGCGTTGCATGGGGTGGTCTCCGTGGCGTTGTCATCATATGGCGACGGGCCGCAGAAAGGTAAAGTTTTGCAGCTTTTCTACCGCCGGGCGGCGGGTGCGGGCCGCATTGTCGCGTCCCGCCGAATAATGCCGGATGCTCACTTGTTTCGCCGGATGCTATTTGCTACACGCCGCGAGCCGGTTCGTTCCGGCCTACCACGTGCGGTCGTGGCGGAATTGGTAGACGCGCAGCGTTGAGGTCGCTGTGGGGCAACCCGTGGAAGTTCGAGTCTTCTCGACCGCACCATTTTTCCAGCTCATTCCCTCAGAGGTTTCAGCGGCCATCCGGCACTGCCGGGAGGGGCAGGCTGGCGTTCGTGTGGACGCCAAAGCGGGGGCCTTCATGATGCCAGGCCGTTCCGTCTCGCCCCGAGGCGATGGATCTCTTGGCCAGCATGTGGCGCTTTGCGGGAACATTCGGTCCGAAAACCTGTTGCTTTCTCAAGCACCTCCGACCGGAGGCACAGTGAGAATGACAGGAAGGACCCATGTCTCTAAGCAAGACCGCCCTGATACCGATGATGTTCGCGTCGATGGCCTGTGTGCAGTCGGCGTCCGCACAGACGACCGGACCGACCGAAGAGGCGCCCGGCTCACCCTGCCAGGTGACGCCCGGAGAACAACCGGACGGCGGCTCGCTGACGGACACGCTCGACGAATGCAACGGCGTGCTGAAGCCGCCTGCAGTAGGCGATCCGGACATGGTTGAGCAGGCACCCGACGTCGGTGAAACGCCGGTGATTCCGCCGGCCGAACTGCCAGAGCAGCAGGACCGGAACGGCAATGGCGAGGCGGCGCCGGAGAGTGCTGCGAGCTACAGTGCCGGGCATATCGTCGACGCTATCGGCGCGGCGGGCACGATGGCCGACAGGCTGAAAACGGGCGAGGCGCAGTCCATCGAGGTGCGCGACATATCGATCCTGTTCGACGGCATAGACGCGGCAGTGATCAACGCTTCGCTCGCCGTCCATGCAGACGAAATCGAGCGGCTTAGGGAAGCCGTCCGCAATGACAGCCGCCTGTCAGAAGTCCTCGCCGAAAGAGGTCTTGCGCCGGCCGGCGTCGTGGCCGCCGAGATGGACGCTTCGGGCAGCCTCGTCATCTTCGCCCGCTGACCCCACGGGCACCGGCGTCCGGCCGCGCCCGAGGGCGTGCGTCGCCCCGCGCAGCTGCCTGTTGGAGCGTATTTCGTTTGGTAATCAGGCGGTATGCGCGCTAGACCTGACCTCGAATCTTTCGCGGAATCCGGATCAGGGAGGCGCCGTTGGACGAACAGCACGACACGACGCCCGCCGACGAAACGGCCGAGGCGCCCGATACCGGAATCTATGGCGAAGACGGCGTCATCCTCGCCACGTTCCTGGCCCATGTCGGCGCGGCGATCGCCAACCGCGACATCCTCGTGCTCAAGCAGGATGTCGGCGACCTGCATCAGTCGGAGCTCGGCGACCTGCTCGAGGCGCTGCTGCCGGAGCAACGGCGCGCGCTGGTCGAACTTCTCGGCAAGGACTTCGACTTTTCCTCGCTGACCGAGGTCGACGAGGCCATCCGCCTCGACATCGTGGACAACCTGCCCAACGAGCAGATCGCGCAGGCCGTCCAGGAACTCGATTCCGATGACGCGGTCTACATCCTGGAGGATCTCGACCAGGAAGACCAGGACGAGATCCTGGCGCAGCTGCCGTTCACGGAACGCATCCGGCTGCGCCGCTCGCTGGCCTATCCGGAAGAGAGCGCCGGTCGGCGCATGCAGACCGAATTCGTCGCCGTGCCGCCATTCTGGACGGTCGGCCAGACGATCGACTACATGCGCGAGGACAACAACCTGCCCGAGCGCTTCAGCCAGATTTTCGTCATCGACCCGACCTTCAAGCTGCTCGGCGCCATCGATCTAGACCAGGTGCTGCGTGCCAAGCGCACGGTCAAGATCGAAGACATCATGCACGAGACGAGGCATGCCATCCCGGCCACGATGGACCAGGAAGAGGCCGCCCGCGAATTCGAGCAGTACGATCTCCTGTCGGCCGCCGTCGTCGACGAGAATGAGCGGCTGGTCGGCGTGCTGACCATCGACGACGTCGTCGACGTGATCCAGCAGGAGGCCGAAGAAGACTTGATGCGCATGGGCGGCGTCGGCGACGAGGAACTGTCCGACACCGTGATGACGACCTCGCGCGCGCGCCTGCCTTGGCTGACCGTCAACCTGGCGACGGCGATCCTCGCCTCGCTGGTGATCGGGCTGTTCGACGCCACGATCCAGCAGATGGTGGCCCTGGCCGTCCTGATGCCGATCGTCGCCTCCATGGGCGGCAACGCCGCCACCCAGACAATGACCGTCACGGTGCGCGCGCTGGCGACCAAGGACATCGACATCTACAATGCCAGCCGCATCATCCGCCGCGAGGCGACCGTCGGCGCGCTGAACGGCGTCTTCTTCGCCGTCGTCGTCGGTATCGTCGCGGGCCTCTGGTTCGCCGACCCCAGCCTCGGGCAGATCATCGCCGTGGCCATGATCATCAACATGATGGCGGCAGCACTTGCAGGCATCCTGATCCCGCTTGTGCTCGACCGTTTCGGTATCGATCCGGCAATCGCCTCCTCGGTCTTCGTGACCACGGTGACCGATGTCGTCGGCTTCTTCGCTTTCCTTGGGCTGGCGAGCTGGTGGCTCGGCATAGGCTGAGCGCATCATACGGATTCGATTGCGCAATTTCCCAAAATTTGACTTTGACGTAAATGCAATGCCAAAGTCCGCGCGCTGGGGACGTTGGGGACACGAAACACGATGCGGGAATATTATTCGATCACGGAATTGACCCGTGAGTTCGGCATATCGACGCGAACGCTGAGGTTTTACGAGGACGAGGGGCTGATCCAGCCGGTGCGGCGGGGGCGCACGCGCCTGTTCAAGCCGTCAGACCGGCATCTTGTGCGGCAGATACTGCGTGGCAAGCGGCTCGGTTTCTCGATCAACGAGATCCGCGAAATCATCCAGATGTACAAGGCGCCGCCGGGCGAGGTGGGGCAACTCAAGCTGATGATCCGGCGGATCGAGGAAAAGCGCGAGGACCTGCGCCAGAAACGCCGCGACCTCGAGGAGACGCTGGCCGAACTCGACCAGGCCGAGGAGTCCTGCGTCGAGCGGCTTGCCGAACTCGGCGTCAATACCTGAGCCGACAGGCGCGGTTCAGATCCAGCGACGCACCCGCTTCGAATAATCGTGGAAACGCTTGCCGAATTTCTCGAGCAGGATCCTTTCCTCGCGCTCGATGGCGACCTTCTGGGTGATGAACGCGCAGACGATGGCCAGCACCAGGAACCAGGCGATGCCTGAGACCAGCCCGACGCCAATGAGGAGCAGCGCGTCGGCGAGATAGATCGGGTTGCGGGTGATCGAGAAAGGCCCGCTGATGACGAGATGGTCGGGCGTCGCATTCGGGTTGATCGTCGTCTTGGCGCGCATCATCGTCCGCACGGCCGTGTAGAACAGCGCGGCGAACCCGAGCAGGCACAGCCAGCCCGCGCCGACCAGAATGTCGGAGAAGGGCGAGTTGAACCACGGCAGGGGGTAGAAGGCGTGCAGGATCAGGCTGACCGCGATGCCCGCCATGAAGATCAGCGGCGGCAACGGGATGATGCTTGGCTTCTTGCCGGCTTCGCTCATCGTAACTCCCCCTCAGGCATGGCGTTGTCCGTCTCGACGGTGCAGGCTTCCGCGGAACCCTCCACCCTGGAGCGCAGGTCGGGGTCCTCGTCCCCGGCAATCACCCTATCGAAAGTCCCCTCGGTCTGCAGCTTTTCGATCATGCATACACAGTAGCGCGTGCAGAATTCGCTGTCGCGGCTGTCATTGCAGGCGCGCTCGCATGACCTCAGGAACAGCACGTCGGGGCTTTCGACAGCGGGCGGCGCGACCTGCGCGAAGATCCAGACGCAAGCGATCAGCACGGGCTGGTGGATCAGGTAGACGGCAAGGCTGTGGCGGCCGGCAAAGGCCGCCGGTTGAGCCCAGCGCCCGCTGCGGATCGCGGCGAGGCGGTCAAGCAGGCCGCTGCTCCTGGCGAGTTTCGCCACTGCGATGCCTGCCAGCACGGCTGCGAACCACGGGAAGACGGGGACATAGTCGTTGGAACGGGGGTAGGCCTCCGACAAGCCGGTCCACCACCACCAGGGCGCATCGAAAAAGGCGGCGCGCAGGAAGTGCGGCGCGGCGACGACCAGGCCGGCGGCAACCAGGGTCAGCACGGCGGGCAGCCGGACGAAGGCTAGCCCAAGCACGCTGGCGAGCGCGATCTGGTGCAGGATGCCGAAGAAGATGAAGCTGTCGGGCGTGGCGAAATAGGTCGCGATCGAGATGGCCAGCGCCGCGCCGGCGACCATCGCAAGCCGGCGCCAGTAACCACGCCACCTGATGCCGTCGGCATGGGCCAGAAACAGGCTGACGCCAGCGAGGAAAAGGAAGCTTGAGGCGATCGAGCGGGCAAAGATCTTCCAGCCGCCAACCGCCGTCATTCCCGGATCGACATAGCCGAAAAATTCGAGATCCCAGGCAAAATGGTAGACCGCCATGGCGAGCAGCGCGACACCGCGCGCAATGTCGATGGCGTTGATGCGCTGTCTGGGCTGCGGCTTGTCTGGCACTTTGACTTATCTATCCGGCAGTTGCTGGATTCGGCTGATCTGTTGAATCACCGTTAGCACGAGCGGGCTAGAACGAAATACAGGAAATGGATGGTGGGCGCGAGCGCCTGCAAGGGATCGCCGCCTTGAATTCTGCGCCGGGCCTTGGGCCAGAATGCACCAAACGATAGCCAGCCCGGATTTGCGCCGCTTTCAGGTCGGTTTCCTGTTATCGGCCGGGGCTCGCGCCTGCATATCTTGTCCGGTCGCACGATTCTCGCAGGCACATGGCAACTCAGGTCCGGCATCCCATCTGGCTTCCCGCCGTTCCGCCGGCTGGGGCGCGCACCTTTGCCAGCCTCTATGGCCTGGAATCCTTCGCCCGCGCGTCGATTGCCAGCGTCATCCCGATCCAGGCCTATGAGATCCTGAAGAGCGAGCAGGGCGTCTCGATCCTCTATACGGTGGTGGCGTTGCTCGGGCTTTCGGCGACGCTGTTCATGCCGATGCTGATCGCCCGCTTCTCGCGGCGTTGGGTCTATACGGCCGGCGTGGCATTGCTGGCCTTCGGTTCGGTGCTGTTTCTGACCGGCACGCTGACCGGGCAGTTGCTCGGCATGCTGTCGCGGGTCATGGGCGCCAGCGCGCTCGGCATCACGCTCAACCTCTACATCATGGACCACATCAAGAAGACCGAGTTCATGCGCTCCGAATCGCTGCGCATGGCCTGGTCGATGCTCGGCTGGACGGCTGGGCCGACGCTCGGCATCCTGCTCTACACGCATTTCGGCATCATCGCGCCGCACGCCGCGGTCATCGCCTTCTGCAGCGTGCTTCTGGCGCTGTTCTGGTACTACCGGCTCGGCGACAACAAGCTGATCCGGCCCGGCAAGACAAGGCCGGCCAACCCGCTCGCCAATATCGGGCGCTTCGTCGCCCAGCCGCGGCTGAGGCTCGCCTGGCTGATCGCCTTCGGCCGGTCCTGCTTCTGGACGACCTTCTTCGTCTATTCGCCGATCCTCATGGTGGTGACCGGGCAGGGCGCACTGGCTGGCGGCCTGCTGGTTTCGGCCGGCAATGCGCTGCTGTTCACGGCGGTGTTCTGGGGCCGGGCGGGAAAGCGCTTCGGCGCGCGAAACATCATGTCGCTGGCCTTCTTCGCCATGACCGGGACGCTGTTGGCTGCCGGGCTCTGCGGCGAGCCGTTTCCGCTCGTCGCCGGTTTCTTCCTGCTCTGCTGCGCCTGCTTTGCCATCGCGCTCGACGCGCTCGGCTCGACCGCCTTCATGCGCGCCGTGCGCTCCTACGAGCGGCCGCAGATGTCGGCGGTCTACCGCACCTATCTCGACTTTTCCGAACTGTTGCCGCCGCTTGCCTATTCGATCGTGCTGGCCTTCTTCGGGCTTGGCGGTGTGTTCGTGACTCTCGGCGTCTTCGCCGCGATCTGCGGCTTTCTCACCTGGCGCTATCTGCCGAAGTCGATGTGACAGCGTCCAGGCCTCGATGCTGCGTTCGCACCCACTCGTGGAAGCGGTAAAGTTCATATTCCTCCGGCATCAGCACGCCCGCTTCGAAGCGGCGCGAATGCAGGCCCTTCTGGTTGATCTCGCAGACGCCGGCGTCCTCCTCAAGCACCTGGGTGCCGAACGAGACGATGTTGTCGAGCGCCTCGGCAGACGGCGCCTCCGGAAACAGCCATTCGGCCGTCAGTTCCGTCTTTTCCGGTCCGAGCGGCAGCAGGCGCACGATGCGGACATAGTCGACATGCCCGACGATGAACATCGACGGCAGGTTCATCGCATAGGACTGGCCGACGGCCCGCTCGGCGTCGGTCAGGCCGGAAAATTGCGGTCCGTGCGCGTGACCGTCGGCCGACCAGGTCTCGGCGCCGGCGCGAAGGCGGCCGGAAAACTCGGGGGCGTCATTGTCGGCGTGGCGCGCCCAGTCGGGGTCGTCGTGCCTCGCCATCATGCCGCGACCGTAGATCGGCACCAGCTGCGACAGGTGCTTGTGGACGCCCGGGCAATGCAGGCATTCGTTGAAATTGTCCCAGAAGATCTTCCAGTTGCAGTTCATCACCTTCGTGAAGACGTGGCCCGAGACCAGGTCTTCGAGCGGCCAGTTCGTCAGGTCGGCGGAGTCGCGGTCGAAGGTGTCTTGCACGTTATCCGTGGCGCCGGGGTCGAGATTGACGAAAACCAAGCCACGCCAGACCGACAGCGAAACGGCGTGCAGCGGGAAGTCGGCCTTGTCGAACCCCTCCGGCAGGACCTTGGAGGGCACGCGGACGAGGTCGCCGCGCAGCGAGTAGGACCAGGCGTGGTAGGGGCAGGTGAGAAGCCGGGCCTTCAGGCGGCCCGATTCGGCGGCGCAAAGCTGCGAGCCGCGGTGACGACAGGTGTTGTGAAAGGCGCGCAAGGTGCCGGTCTCGTCGCGCAGGACGAGAATTTCCTGGTCCCCGATGGTGAAGACCCGGTAGGCCAGCGGCTCGGCGATTTCGGCCTCGCGGCAGACATGCACCCAGCGGCGATACCAGATCGCCTCGAGATCCCGCCGGTAGGCGCCGGCGTCGAGATAGGCGCTGGCTGGAAGCGTCGCCTCGGCGCGGCGAAGCCCGGCATAGAGGTCACTTTCGGCGATGTCGTGTTGCATGGCCACACTCCCTGCCTGGCAGGGGATACGGGGGCGGATAATTTGTCAATTCCCGCGCGCTCACCGCATCCGGATCATACGATTCGTACCCTTGGACGGCGGCGCCAGTAGCCGATGAATGCCCCGGTTGCGACATTCAGAGCGCCGTGTTTGTCGGTTAATTAGTTTGCCGGGATTTTCATTCTCCTCTATAGTCACCGCTGTCGTCGGTTCCGGAAGGACCGAGAGGGAATGCGGTGCGGGCCTGTTGCCCAAAGCCGTGGCTGCCCCCGCAACTGTAAGCGGTAGCTCTCCCCAAAGGCCACTGAGGCATCCGCCTCGGGAAGGCGGGGTAGGGCGACACTCCGCGAGCCAGGAGACCTGCCGGCGACGGAAGTCAACGAGGTGCCCTCGGGTGGAGGGCGAAAGGACAATTGGATGAATACCGCTGCTTCTTCTCTCGCCACGGCCACCTCCTCGGCTTCGCGCGCCGTCCAGCTTGGCGCCGTTGCGCTGCTCGGCCTTTTCGTCGTCGGCTTCGTCGGCTTCTCGCATGCCGAGATCGTCCACAATGCCGGTCACGACTATCGGCATTCAATGGCTTTTCCCTGCCACTAAACGGGATCTGACATCATGAACCTGTTTCGCAACGCCGTGTTCGCCGCGGCGATCGCGGGGCTGTTTGCGGGTCTCATCATGACGGCCATGCAGACCTTCGCCACCGTGCCGCTGATTCTCCAGGCCGAGACCTTCGAAGGCGCGGGCATGTCGGGCCATCACCATGGTACGGCGACGGCAGCGACTGCCGGGGCGCAGGTTGAACCGGCCGCCGCCGAGGATCATGACGGCGGCGCCTGGGCGCCCGCCGACGGCTTCGAGCGCTTCGCCTTCACTGCGCTCGCCAACATCGTCACCGGCATAGGCTTCGCGCTGCTTCTCGTTGCAGCCTCGGAATTTGCCGGCGGCATCGCCGGCTGGCGCCAGGGTGTCTTCTGGGGTTTTGCGGGCTTCGCCGTCTTTACTCTGGCGCCCGGCCTCGGCCTGCCGCCGGAACTACCGACCATGCCGACCGCCGACCTGATGGACCGGCAGGTCTGGTGGATCGCGACTGTCGCCGCAACGGCCGGCGGGCTGGCGCTGATTGCGTTTCGCGGGTCTGTCGTGTTCTCGCTGGTCGGCGTGGCACTGATTGTCACGCCGCACCTCATCGGCGCGCCGCAGCCGGCCAGCCATGAATCCCCGCTGCCGGATGGCCTGCATCACCAGTTCGTCGTCGCGGCGACCGTCACCAGCCTGATATTCTGGGTGCTGCTCGGCGGCATGGTGGGCATGGTTCGTCAGCACCTGCTCGCAACGGCGGGCGGGCCCAGCAAGAGCTTTGCCTGACGCCCCGAGCCTGACCCTTGTTCTCGGCGGCGCGCGCTCGGGCAAGAGCGTGCATGCCGAGACGCTGGTCGTCGCCCATCCTGCGCCCTGGCGCTATATCGCCACGGCGCAGGCCTATGACGAGGAGATGGTCGAGCGCATCGCGCTTCACCGCGACCGGCGCGGCGAGGGATGGACGACCGTCGATGCGCCGCTCGATCTTGCCGGGGCATTGCGCGCTGTGCCGGACGGGCATCCGGTGCTGGTCGACTGCCTGACACTGTGGCTGAGCAACCATCTGCTTGCCGAACACGATCTCGATGCGGCTTCGAGCGAACTCGAGACCGTGCTTGCCGCGCCGCGCGGGCCATGGTTCGTGGTGTCGAACGAGGTCGGTCTCGGAATTGTGCCCGACAACAGGCTGGCCCGGCGGTTCCGCGACGCGGCCGGCCGCCTCAACCAGCGCATCGCGGCGCGCGCCGACCACGTGCTTTTCATGGTGGCGGGGCTGCCGCTCAAGGTGAAGTGACATGAAGAACATCGACAAGGAAGCGGAAGAAAAGCACCGCGCCAAGATGGCCAAGCGAAAGGCCGTGCAGGACGCAGAAGTCGCCGGCAAGACGGTCGCCGAAAAGGGCCTGCTGATCGTCAACACCGGTCCGGGCAAGGGCAAGACGACCGCCGCCTTCGGGCTGGCGCTGCGCATGCTCGGCTATGGCAAGCGCGTCGGCGTCGTGCAGTTCGTCAAGGGCGCATGGCACACCGGCGAGAAGGATGCCTTCGCGGCGTTCGGCGACCGCATCGTCTGGCACACGATGGGCGAGGGTTTCACCTGGGAGACGCAGGACGTGAAGCGCGACATTGCGGCAGCCGAAGCCGCCTGGGCCAAGGCGCTGGAGTTGCTCGGCGATCCGACGATCAGCCTCGTCGTGCTCGACGAGCTCAACATCGCGCTGCGCTACGATTATCTCGATCTCGATGCCGTGGTTACGGCGCTCAAGGCGCGGCGGCCCGACCTGCATGTCGTGGTGACCGGCCGCAACGCCAAGCCGGCGCTCGTCGAGGCTGCCGACCTCGTCACCGAGATGGGCGCCGTGAAGCACCATTTCGCCGCCGGGGTGAAGGCCCAGCAGGGCATCGAGTTCTAGCAGTCCTGGCCTTTGCCGGCGCGCCTACAGGACGGCGAACAGCAAGGTCACGAGGCCGAGCAGGCCGATCAGCAGCATGTCGGCCAGCCAGAACAGCCTCAGCGCCCGCCTGATGTCGGCGGCGGTCGCGATGTGCCGGCCGCCTTCGCCCATGAAGGCGTCCCTGACCATCTTGCCGGAATAGACGCGCGGGCCGGCCAGTTCGAGGCCGAGCGCGCCGGCCATCGCCGCCTCCGGCCAGCCGGCATTGGGCGAACGGTGCTTGCCGGCGTCGCGCAGGACGGCCTGCCACGCAGCACCGGCGTTGGCGCCGGGCATCAGCGCGGCCGCGGCGACCAGCAGCAGCGCCGTCAGCCGCGAAGCCGGTAGGTTGATCAGGTCGTCGAAGCGGGCCGCGGCCCAGCCGAAGGCCCGGTGGGTCGGGGTCAGGTGCCCGATCATGGAATCGGCGGTGTTGGCGGCCTTGTAGGCAACGCCGCCGGCCAGCCCGCCGAGCGCCAGCCAGAAGGCCGGCGCCACGATGCCGTCGGAGAAGTTCTCGGCCAGGCTCTCGATGGCAGCGCGCGAGATACCGGCCTCGTCAAGCTGCTCTGGGTCGCGGCCGACGATCTTCGAGACGGCCTCGCGGCCACCCGCCAGCCCGTCCGTTTCGAGCGCCTCGGCAACCGCCTTGACGTGCTCGGCCAGGCTCTGCTGCGACAGCAGCGTGCTACCGGCGATCACCAGCACGGCAAGCCCGGCGTGATAGGGAGAGAGCAGGAACTCCAGGCTGCCTGCAATGGCTGCTGGGAGGCCGACAATGGCGACCAGCGCCAGCACGCCGTAAAGACGACGCCTGCGGTCGCTCTCGGTGGCGCGGTTGAGCATCCGGTCGAGACAGGATATCAGCCAGCCGATCCAGCTAACCGGATGGCCGATGGCCTTGTAGAGCCGGTCGGGATAGCCGGTTTGCGACTCGAGCACGAGCGACAGGAAGGCAAGCAGTACTGACATGGGGTTCCCGAAGCGCGATATTTCGGCGGTGGTGGATCATGGCGGCAGCCTCGGCCGGGCGCGCGCGCTGTTTCCGGATGCGCCCGAGCCATGGATAGACCTGTCCACCGGCATCAACCCGCACTCCTATCCGCTTTTCGACCTGCCCGCCACCGCCTTGACCCGGCTTCCGGAACCCTCGCGCCATCGCGAACTCGCAGCCATCGCGGCACGCGCCTATGGTGCGCCCTCCGCCGCGCACGTCGTTGCGGCGCCGGGAACGCAGATCCTTTTGCCGCTGGTCTATGCGCTGCGCATGCCAGGGTGTGCACTGATCCTCGGCCCAACCTATGCCGAGCATGCCCGCGCGGCCGCGCTCTGCGGCCACGACGCGCAGGAGGTAACCGACTTCGAGGACCTGGCTGCGGCCGACCTCGCCATCGTCGTCAACCCGAACAACCCGGACGGACGGGTCGTTTCCCGCGCGCGCCTGCTGGATCTCGCCGCGGTGCTGAAAGGCAAGGGTGGCCTGCTGGTCGTCGACGAAGCCTTCATGGATGTCGGACCGCGCGAAGAATCGCTCTGCGGCGATGTCGGGGAGGGCGGCATCGTCGTGCTCAGATCCTTCGGCAAGTTTTTCGGGCTTGCCGGCGTTAGGCTGGGCTTTGCCGTCGCATCTCCCGACATGGCGAAGCAGCTCGACGAGCGGCTAGGGCCCTGGTCGGTTGCCGGCCCGGCGCTCGAGTACGGCATCGCGGCGCTCGGCGACGCGGCCTGGGCCGACATGATGCGGGCGCGGCTACGAAAGGGCGCCGAGCGGCTCGACGCGCTATTTTCGTCCTTCGCTTTCGAGGTCGATGGCGGCACCGACCTGTTCCGCCATCTCACCACGCCGCTCTCGCAGCCCCTGTTCAAGTCGCTCGGCAGTCAGGGCATTCTGATCCGCAGCTTCGACGGGCGCCCGAACGTGCTGCGCGCGGGCCTGCCTGGCTCGGAAGAGGAATGGGCTAGGCTCGAGGCCGGGCTTGCGGCATTTTCAGCCGGCGAGGGAGGTTCGCGATGATCCATGTCTGTCCACTGTCGAAAGTCGATGCGACGGTTGCATCGGCCGGGGCCGAGAGGCTGGTTTCGCTGCTTGCCGCCGGCACTGCGATGACGCGGCCTGCCGCGATCAAGGAGGAGCACCATCTTTTCCTGTCGCTGCACGACATTGCCGAGCCGCGCGAGGGCATGACGCCGCCCGGCGAAGCGCATGTCCGAACGCTGCTCGACTTTGCGGGAGAGTGGGACCGCGAGCGGCCGCTGGTCATCAACTGCTATGCCGGCATCAGCCGCTCTACCGCGTCGGCCTACATCATCGCGGCGGCACTGGCACCGAAGCGCGACGAGGCGGAACTGGCCAAGACGTTGCGCTGGCTGTCGCCCTCGGCGACGCCGAACATCCGATTGGTGACGCTGGCCGACGCCATGCTCGGGCGCCAGGGTCGCATGGTCGAGGCGATCAAGGCGATCGGTCGCGGGGCCGATGCCTTCGAGGGCGTGCCCTTCGCGCTGCCGATCGACGGCTGAGCCTTCAAGTCAGGCGGTCGGGGCGAGCCAGTCCGCGAGTTTTGCCTTGCGGACATCCTGAAGCAGGCGGACGAAGCCGTCGGCCTGGAACTCCGCCGTCAGCCGGCCCTTCTCGGCGGTGGCGCGCGAGGCCTCTCCGACCACGCCATGCGGGTTGAGGTCCGAGGCGATCCAGGCAAACGCATGCGTGCCGGTCGGCCTCAAGAGTTCGAGTTCCTGCTCGGCGCGCTGCACGCTGGAGGCGAAATCCTCGGCTTTCGTCATGTCGACGAGGTCCGGGCGGAAATGCAGCATCACCGAGGTCTCGAAATCGCCGCCGTGGATGCCGAAGCGGTCCTCGATGTCGCTGTAGAGTCCGGCCGGCCGGCCGAAGCGCGACCAGCTGGTCTTGACCCCCAGCATGCCGAAGCGGACGCGTAGTTCGCGCGTCACGATGCCCATGATTTCCTCGTTGCCGCCATGCGAATTGACAACAACAATCTTCCTGACGCCGGCGCGTGCCACCGAGGCGCCAAGCTCAGTCCAGGCATCGATCAGCGTGGCGGCCGGCAGCGTCAGCGTGCCCGGCGCGTGAAGATGCTCGTTCGACTTGCCGACGGCCTGCACCGGCAGGATCCTGACGTCGAGATCGTCCGGCAGACGGGCGATGACCGTGTCGAGCATGCCATGCATGATCGTGGTGTCGGTGGAGACCGGAAGATGCGGGCCATGCTGCTCGATCGCCGCCACCGGCAGCACCGCGATGGTCGCCTCCGGGTCGATCCCTGCAAATTCGGTGGTGGGGTAATCGCCCCACCAGACTTTTCTGGGCATCACGCTCTGCTCTCCGACAAGGCCCGACTTGTAGATTGCCGCAGCCGGTCACGCAACGATCGTGGCAGGGCGGCAGGCCGCTAGCCGGCGGCCGTCACCTCGATCTCGACCTTGAACTCCGGCCGCGCGAAGCCCGAGACGATCATCAGCGTGGATGCCGGCGCCGGTTCGGAAAACAGCCGGTCGCGCACTACCATGTAAGGCTTCAGGTGCTCGCGGCCGGTGACATAGGCGTTGATGCGAACGATGTCGCCGAGCCCAAGTCCCGCCTCGGCAAGGATCGCCGCGATGTTGGCGAAACAAAGCTCGGCCTGCGCACCGGCATCCTCCGGGATCACCTCGTCGGGGCCGACGCCGAGCTGGCCCGAGCAGAGCACCAGTCGCTTGCCTGCCGGCACCTCCACGCCATGGCTGTATTTCGCGAAGGGAGGGCGGATCGATTTCGGCGTGAGGTACTTGAACATCGGCGCATCGTAGGGCCGGACCGTCCACCTCTTCAAGATGTTCGCCAGGCATCTTTGCGGCGTGGACAGGAGATTAAAAAATAGGCACGATAACGGCTTGCCTGTTGGCTGTTTCGGCACCGCACATCGCCTGAGGGCCGTCCCGTGGCAGGGAGCCCGGTGGCACGCGTCTTGCTTCGCAAATCGGTGGTGAACAACATTTCCCGCGCATGGAGCGAGGGACAAACTGAGGGTGGTGTCGATGCACAAGTTTCTGACGATCCCGGCCGGCGCTGTAGCGCTTGCGGCGGTCTCCGCGACCAGCGTTCTTGCCGAGCCGGTGACGTTCGGTACCAACTGGCTCGCCCAGGCCGAGCACGGCGGATATTATCAGGCAGTGGCCGATGGTACCTATGCGGACTGCGGTCTCGAGGTGACCATCATGCAGGGCGGACCGCAGGTCAGCGGGCGGCCGCTGCTGCTTGCCGGCAAGATCGACTTCTACATGGGCGGCAACATGCAGCAGGCCTTCGACGCGGTGGCGCAGGACATTCCGCTGCGCGTCGTCGCCGCCTCCTTCCAGAAGGAACCGCAGGTGGTGATGTCGCATCCGGGCGAGGGACTCGACACCTGGGATGACCTGCCCAAGGCGGACCAATACATCATCGCCGACGAGGGTGTGCAGAGCTTCCTGCTGTGGATGGCGACCGAATACGGCTTCGACGTTTCCAAGCGCGTGCCCTACACATTCAACCCGGCGCCCTTCATCGCCAACAAGAAGTCGATCCAGCAGGGCTATGTGACCTCCGAGCCCTATGCCATCGAGAAGGAAGCCGGCTTCATGCCGAACCAGTTCCTGCTCGCCGACTATGGCTACGACACCTATTCGACGACCATCGAGACGATGCAGGAGACGATCGACAAGCGGCCTGAGGTGGTCCAGTGCTTCGTCGATGGCTCGGCCAAGGGCTGGTACAATTACCTCTACGGCGACAACACCGCCGCCAACGAGATGATCAAGAAGGACAATCCTGACATCACCGACGAGCAGATCGCCTTCTCCATTGCGCAGATGAAGAAGTTCGGCATCGTCGATTCCGGCGATACCGAGAAGCTGGGCATCGGCGCCATGACCGACGAGCGCGTGCAGAGCTTCTACGACAAGATGGTCAAGGCGAAGGTTCTGCCCGAGGGCATCGATATCAAGAAGTCCTACACGCTCGACTTCGTCAACAAGGGTGTCGGGCTCGACCTGAAGAAGTAAGCCCGGCCGCATGCTGCAGACGATGGAGCCCAAGACGGCCGAGGCCGCGGGGGGAAAACCCCTCCTGATGCTGCGAGACGTCGGCAAGACGTTCTCCAACGGCGTCACCGCGCTGGGCAGGGTCGACCTCACGATCCGGGAAGGCGATTTCCTGAGCCTTCTCGGGCCGTCGGGCTGCGGCAAGTCGACGGCGCTGCGGCTGATTGCTGGGCTTTCGACGCCGACGACCGGTTTGCTCGACTGGCGCGGCGAGGGTGCCGGCGGACGCTTCGACACCGGCTTCGTGTTTCAGGAACCGACGCTGCTGCCCTGGGCGAATGTCTTCGACAATGTCTGGCTGCCGCTCAGGCTGCGCGGCGTCTCGCGGGCCGAGGCGACACCGGCGATCCGCGAGATGATCGAACGGGTGCACCTGACCGGCTTCGAAGAAGCCATGCCGCGCGAGCTTTCGGGCGGCATGAAGATGCGGGTGTCGATCGCCCGCGGCCTGGTGACCAAGCCCCGCCTGCTGCTGATGGACGAGCCCTTCGCCGCGCTCGACGAGATTACCCGCTTCCGGCTCAACCATGACCTGCTGGAGCTCTGGCAGGAGGAAAAATTCACCGTGATCTTCGTCACGCACAGTGTCTTCGAAAGCGTGTTCCTCTCCAACCGCATCGTCGTCATGGCGGCGCGGCCGGGACGCGTCTTCGGCGAGATCGCGGTCGATGCCGCCTATCCGCGCGACGAGGCGTTCCGCACGTCGCCCGACTACGCGGCGCTCTGCCGCGACACGTCGCAGGTGCTTGTCGACGCGATGAACGCAAGGGCCGACGATGACCGCCCTTGATCGCCCCGCCGTGTCGCTCGCACTCGACCCGGAGGAGGCGCGCCGGGTGCGCGCTCAGCGCTTCGAACGCATCGGCAAATGGCTGCTGCCGCTCGCCATCATGGTGGTGGCGATCTGGTTGTGGGACCGCATTTGTGTGTGGAACGAGATCCCGCGCTACATCCTGCCGCGACCCGGCGAGGTGCTCTACACGCTCCACGCCGATGCCGGGCTGCTGTTCGGCTCGCTGCTGGTGACGCTGAAGATCACCTTCCTCGGACTGGCGCTGGCTGTTGCCGGTGGCGTCGGGCTGGCGGTGCTCTTCACGCAGTCGAAATGGGTGGAAATGTCGTTCTTCCCCTTCGCCATCGTGCTGCAAGTGACGCCCATCGTGGCGATCTTCCCGCTGATCAACATCTATGTCGACAACCAGACGGCAAAGCTGCTGCTGTGCGCCTGGATCGTCGCCTTCTTCCCGATCCTGTCGAACACCACGCTCGGCCTCAACTCGGTCGACCGCAACCTGCTCGACCTCTTCAAGCTCAACGGCGCGACGCGCTGGCAACAGCTCGTGCATCTGAGACTTCCGGCCGCCATGCCCTATTTCCTCGGCGGGCTGAAGATCGCCGGAGGCCTGTCGCTGATCGGCGCGGTGGTGGCGGAGTTCGTCGCCGGCTCGACCGGCCAGTCCTCGGGGCTGGCATCGCGCATCATCGAGGCCGGCTACCGGCTGAATGCGCCACGGCTGTTCGCGGCGCTGATCCTGATCTCCTTCACCGGCATCGTGATCTTTCTCGTGCTGTCGCTGATCTCGCATCTCGTGCTGCGTCGCTGGCACGAAAGCGCGCTGAAGCAGGAGCGGTGAGGGTGAGCGTGCTCGAATTTCCGACAAGCGGTTCCTACACGCTCCTTGGTGCGCGCGTGCATGGCTCGCTGACGCCGGGACTGACGGCGGAGCGGGATGCCGACGGATTCCTTCTTGCCGACATCGCCGTCGATGACGGCAAGATCGCCTCCATCGCGCCGCATGATCCGAAGTCCGCCGGCATTGCGCTGAAGGGCAGCATCGTGCTGCCCTGTTTCGTCGACTGCCATACCCATATCGACAAGGGCCATATCTGGCCGCGCAAGCCCAATCCCGACGGCTCGTTCATGGGCGCGCTCGACGCGACCGGCGAAGACCGCGCGGCACGCTGGAACGCCGACGACGTGGCAAGGCGGATGGATTTCTCGCTGTGCTCGGCCTATGCGCACGGCACCAAGGCGCTGCGCACCCATATCGACAGCGTGGCGCCGCAGGAGGAAATCTCCTGGCCGGTCTTCGAGATGATGCGCGAGAAATGGCGCGGCCGGATCGAGCTGCAGGGTGCCTGCCTGCTCGGCATCGAGGGCGTGCGCGACAGAAAGTGGTTCGCCAGGCTGGCGAAACGCGTGGCGGCTGCGAAGGGGGTGCTCGGCGTCGTCACCTACATGCTGCCTGACCTCGACGAACTGGTCGACCATGTCTTCGCGACCGCCAAGGAACACGGGCTCGACCTCGATTTCCACGCCGACGAGACCGACGACGTGGCGGCGGTATCGCTGAAGAAGATCGCCGAGGCGGCGATCTGGAACGAGTTCAAGGGCGGGATCCTTGTCGGCCATTGCTGCTCGCTGGCGCGCCAGCCCGACCGCGAGGTACTGGACACGCTTGACAAGGTGGCGCGTGCCGGGCTCGGCGTTGTGTCGTTGCCGATGTGCAATCTCTATCTGCAGGACCGGCGCGCCGACGGCACGACGCCGCGCTGGCGAGGCGTGACCCTTCTGCACGAAATGAAGGCGCGCGGCATTCCTGTCGCCGTGGCTTCCGACAATACGCGCGACCCCTTCTATGCCTATGGCGATCTCGACATGCTGGAGGTTTACCGCATGGCGACGCGCATCCTGCATTTCGACCATCCTGTGGCCGACTGGCCGCGATCGGTCGCCGCCACGCCGGCCGAGATCATGCGACTTGACGGGGTGGGTATCCTGACTGAGGGCGGGCCGGCCGACTTCGTCGTCTTTCGCGGCCGCAGCTGGACGGAACTGCTGTCGCGGCCCGAATCCGATCGCATCGTCGTTCGCGACGGCCGGGCGATCCTGCGCGAGATACCCGACTATGCCGAACTCGACGATTTGATGGTGTGACGGAATGGATGTAGCCGCCCTGAAACAGGACCTCGAGGGTATCAGGATCGAGGACAATCCTGCGATCGTGCAGCAGAAGAGCCGCGACTTCTACTGGTACAGCCCGGTGCTGAAGCGCCAGCTCGACAACGTCACCGGCGACATCGTCGTTTCGCCGAAGGACGAGGCGCAAGTGATCCGCGTGCTCGCCGCCTGTCACCGGCACGGCGTGCCGGTGACGCCGCGCGGCACCGGTACCGGCAATTACGGCCAGGCCATGCCGCTGTCGGGCGGCGTCGTGCTGTCGCTCGCCGACATGAACTCGGTAACGGCGTTTTCACCCGGCCGCGTCACCTGCGGTCCCGGCGCCATCATCGCAGACATCGACAAGGCGACGCGGGCGCATTCGGGCCAGGAACTGCGCATGCACCCTTCGACCTATCACACCGCCTCGATCGGCGGCTTCATCGCGGGCGGCTCGGGCGGCGTCGGATCGATCAATTTCGGCGGCCTGCGCGACTTAGGCAACGTGCTCAGGCTGCGCGTCGTCACCATGGAGGCAGAACCCAGGGTGCTCGACCTGACCGGCGAGGATTTGCACAAGGTCACGCATGCCTATGGCACCAACGGCATCATCACCGAGGTCGAGATGCCGCTGACGGCCGCCTATGACTGGGTCGACGTGATCGTCGGCTTCGACAGCTTCATGGATGCCGCGCGCTACGGCAATGCGCTGGCCTGTCAGGACGGGCTCTTGACCAAGCTGATCACACCGATCGCCGCGCCCGTGCCCTGGCTCTATTTCAAGCGCCACCAGAAATTCCTCAGCGAGGGGCAGAGCATCTGCGCCGTTATGGTCGCGCCGCATTCGCTCGACGCCTTCCTCGCTTTCACAAGGCGCGTGGGCGGTGCCGTCCTCTATAACGCTGCCACCGCCCCGGACGCCGACAGGAAGGGCCTGCCGCCGGCCTACGAGCTTGCCTGGAACCACACCACGCTGAGGGCGTTGCGCGTCGATCCTGCCATGACCTACCTGCAGTCGCTCTATCCGTTTCCCGGCCACATGGAACTCGTCGAGAAGATCGACGGGCTCTTCCCCGGTGAGGTGTTTTCGCATCTCGAATTCGTGCGCTTCGACGGCAACATCACCTGCTTCGGCCTCAACCTCGTCCGCTTCACGACGGAGGAGCGTCTCGACGAGATCATCCGCACTTTCGAGGCGAATGGCTGCCCGATCTTCAACCCGCACCGCTACACGCTGGAGGAAGGCGGCATGAAGCAGACCGACGAGGTGCAGCTAGCCTTCAAGCGGGAGGCCGACCCGCAGGGCCTTCTCAACCCTGGCAAGATGATTGCCTGGGAGAACCCCGACTACGATTTTCGGACGGGCAAGACCTTCCTGTTCAAGGGCCTGCAGAGGGCGTCCTAGTGGCTTTGGCATGAATATCCTCGTTCTCTACGCGCACCCGGTCGAGACGAGTTTCAACGCGGCGCTGCACCGGTTGATCGTCGAGAGGCTGACGGCTGCCGGCCACAGCGTCGACGATTGCGATCTCTACGCTGAGGATTTCGATCCGCGCCTTACCCGTGCCGAGCGGCTCGCGTATCATGATCCGCGTGGGCCTCAAGACGCGGTCGATCCCTATGTCCGCCGCCTGCTCGACGCCGAAGCGCTGGTGCTTTCCTTCCCCGTCTGGAACTACGGGTTTCCGGCCATCCTCAAAGGATTTTTCGACCGCGTGTTTCTGCCCGGCGTTTCGTTCCGGATGGTCGACGGCAAGGCGACACCCAATCTTCACAACATTCGCAAGGTTGCGGCCGTCACCACCTATGGCGGCAGCTGGTTTCGTGCGGTATTGATGGGCAATCCGCCGAAAAAGCTCGTCAGCCGCACGCTGCGCTTGACCGTGAAGCCAGGCGCACCGGTATCTTATCTGGCGCATTATTCCATGAATCTTTCCACACCGGAGACACGCGAAAAATTCACGGCCAAGGTGGCGGCGAAAATGGACGCTTTCTGATGCCACCAGTGAGGTGCCTCGTCGTTTACTGCCATCCGGTGCCGGAAAGTTTCGGTGCGGCGCTGCGCGATACGGCCGTCGCCGCGCTTTCCGATCGCGGCTGGGAGATAAGGCTGGTCGACCTCTACGCCGAGGGATTCGATCCGGTCCTCAGCGCCGAGGAACGCCGCCAGATGGATCGCGCGCCGACCGATCCGAAACTCGCGCCTCATATCGAAAATCTCAAATGGGCACAGGCGATCCTGTTCGTTTATCCGACGTGGTGGTACGGGTTGCCGGCCATGCTGAAGGGTTGGCTCGACCGCGTCTGGGCGACCGACGTTGCCTTCAAGCTCCCGGCCGACGGCGGCCGTATCGTTTCGCTCGTCCCGCATATCGGTCGTGTTGGCATCGTCACCACTTGTGGCGCGCCGTGGTGGTGGTCGGTGATGATCGGCCAGCCGGGGCGAAAGACGATCCTGCGCGGCCTGCGGGCGCTCTGCGCCGGACGCTGCCGGACGTTCTACCTCGCGCACTACGACATGGACCGCTCGACGGCGGAAAGCCGCGCGGCATTCCTGAAGAAGGTGAAGCGCAGGCTGGCGAGGTTTTAGATGGAGACTTGTCTATTTTAGACAATTCGGCTAAATTAGCCCCCATGAAGACCCTGTCCGCATCAAACGCAAAGAACCGCTTCGGTGAAATGATCGACATGGCGCAGTCTGGACCTGTGCGAGTCCAGCGCCAGGGGCGGGACGTTGCTGTCGTGCTGTCGCCGGAAGAATTCCGACGTCTGTCGGATGCGGCCGGCGGCCAGGTCAGCCTGGCCGTGCGAAAGCTGCACGCCGACAGCGCCCGTCGTTGGACGAAGGTCTATAAGGCCTTGGCCCAGTAGGTGGACTACCTGGCGCTAGAGGATGCGCTCTACATCCACTCTGAACAGTTGCGGCTTTTTGGTGGAGCGGAGGGCGTTCGTGACCTAGGCTTGATAGAGTCGGCACTGCTTCGTCCCCAGACCGGCTACTATTCCGACCTCATCGAGGAGGCCGCTGCTCTGTGGGAAAGCCTGGCCATGAATCATGGTTTCGTCGACGGCAACAAGCGCGTCGCCTTTGCCTGCATGGACATCTTTCTCGGCCTTAACGGTTCGAGGCTGGAAGCCGAGCCGGACGACGTCATTGCCTTCATTTACCAGCACCTTGAAGCCGGCACGTTCCAGAAGCAGGTTCTCGAAGCGTGGCTGCGCGAGCATGTCTCGCCGATTTGAGGATCGCGCCGGGCGGCGAGATCCCGCATCCTTCGACCGCACCTAGGCGCGCACCCTTTCCGCCTTCGGGTCGTACATCGGCTTCAGCGAGGCCTCGGCGGCATGGCGCTCGCCGGCGATCTCGATCTCGTAGGACGAGGCCAGCACATCGGCTTCGCCTTCGCCCTTGCAGGGCACGTAACCGAGTCCGATGGCGCCGCCGAGATGGTGGCCGTAATTGCCCGAGGTAATGGTGCCGACGATTTTTCCGTCGCGGACGATCGCTTCGTTGTGGAAGAGCAGCGGCTCGGGATCGCGCAGGCGGAACTGCACCAGCCGGCGCTCCAGCCCCTTTTCGTGCTTCTTCAGCACGGCGTCGCGGCCGAGAAAATCGCCCTTGCCGGTCTTCACAGCGAAGCCGAGGCCGGCCTCAAGCACATGGTCCTCGTCGGTGATGTCGTGGCCAAAATGCCGGAACGCCTTTTCGATGCGGCAGGAATCGAGCGCGTGCAGGCCGCAGAGTTTCAGGCCCAAGTCGGCGCCGGCTTCCTCGATGGCCTCGAAGACGTGGGCGGTCTGGTCGGTCGGCACATAGAGCTCCCAGCCGAGTTCGCCGACATAGGTGACGCGGTGGGCGCGCGCCAGCCCCATGCCGATCTCGACTTCCTGGAACGTGCCGAACGGATTGGTTTCGTTGGAGAAATCGTTCGGACTGACCTTCTGAATCAGGTCGCGCGAGCGCGGTCCCATGAGGCAGAGCACGCTTTCGGCGGCCGTCACGTCGGTGATGACGGCGAAGGCGTCGCCGACATGCCTTCTGAGCCAGGCGAGGTCGCGCTGCAGGGTGGCGCCGGGCACCACGGCGAGGAATGCCGTTTCCGACAGGCGGCTGACGGTGAGGTCGCTTTCGATGCCGCCGCGGGCGTTCAGCATCTGCGTGTAGACGATCCTGCCGGGCGCCACGTCGAGATCGTTGGCGCAGAGTTTTTGCAGGAAGGCCAGCGCGTCGCGGCCTTCGATGCGGATTTTTCCGAAGGAGGTCATGTCGAACAGGCCGACGCCGTTTCGAACCGCCAGGTGTTCGTCGCGGTTGTTGTCGAACCAGTTCTGCCGCTTCCACGAGTAGCGGTATTCGCGCTCCTGGCCTTCCCCGGCGAACCAGTTGGCGCGCTCCCAGCCGGCGACTTCGCCGAACACCGCGCCGCGCGCCTTCAGATGCTCGTGCAGCGGCGAGCGGCGCACGCCGCGCGCCGAGGCCATCTGGCGGTAGGGAAAATGGTCGGCGTAGAGCAGGCCGAGCGTCTCGGTCACCCGCGCCTTCAGATAGGAGCGGTTCTTCTGGAACGGCTGGGTGCGGCGGATGTCGACTTCCCAGAGGTCGAAGGGCGCTTCGCCGTCGTTGATCCACTGCGCCAGCGCCATGCCGGCGCCACCCGACGAGACGATGCCGATCGAATTGTAGCCGGTCGCCATCCAGTAGCCGGCCAGTTCCGGCGCCTCGCCGAGATAATAGCGGTCGTCGGGCGTAAAGCTCTCGGGCCCGTTGAAGAAGGTATGGATGCCGGCGGTCGCCAGCATCGGCATGCGATTAACGCCCATTTCGAGGATCGGCTCGAAATGGTCCATGTCCTCGGGCAACTGGTCGAAGCAGAAATCCTCCGAAATGCCGTTCATGCCCCAGGGCTTTGCAACCGGCTCGAAGGCGCCGAGCATCATCTTGCCTGCGTCTTCCTTGTAGTAGGCGCATTCGTCGGGCACCCGCAGTACCGGCAGGCGTCCGAGCCCGGGGATCGCCTCGGTGACGAGATAGAAGTGCTCGCAGGCATGCAGCGGGATCGAGACGCCCGATTTCGCGCCGAGCTCGCGCGCCCACATGCCGGCGCAGTTGATGACGATGTCGGTGTCGATGGTGCCTTCTTCGCCGCCCTGTGCCCAGGACACGCCGCTGACGCGGCCGTCCTTCTGGTGAACGGCGGTCACCTTGACGCCCTCGACGATTCTTGCGCCGCGCTGGCGGGCGCCCTTGGCGAGCGCCATGGCGATGTTGGCCGGGTCGCACTGGCCATCGAGCGGCAGGTGCACGGCGCCGACCACGCCGTCGGTGTTGAGATGCGGATACATCTGCTTGACCTCGGCGGGCGAGATCTCGCGCACGTCAACGTCGAAGGCGCGCGCCACCGTCGCCTGGCGGTAGAGCTCGTGCTTGCGCTCCTCGGTCAGCGCCACCGAGATCGAGCCCACCTGGCGCATGCCGGTGGCAACACCGGTCTCTTCCTCCAGCTTGACGTAGAGGTCGGCCGAATATTTCGCCAGCCGCGTCATGTTCTGTGAGCCGCGCAGCTGGCCGATCAGGCCGGCGGCATGCCAGGTCGTGCCCGACGTCAGCTGCTTGCGCTCCAGCAGCACGATGTCGGTCCAGCCGAGCTTTGCGAGGTGATATGCGACCGAGCAGCCGGATACGCCGCCGCCGATGATGACGGCGCGGGCCCTCTTGGGAAGTTCTACCATCGGCTCTCGGTGCTCCGGAAAGAGAGGCCCTCGGCCGGCTTGGCCAAAGTCGCGGCCGGGCGAGGGGAGTGTTGAACGATTATGCGGCCTTGCTGCGGTAGGCCGAGGCGAAGCGGCGCAGCCGCGCCGCCGCTTCCAGCAGGATCTCGTCGGGCTGGCAGAGGCTGATGCGGATGTGGCCGGCAGCGGCCTCGCCGAAGCTCGAACCCGGCATCACGCCGACGCGTTCGCCGTCGAGCAGGCCCCAGGCGAATTTCTCGTCGTCGGGCTCGATCGCCGAGACATCGAGCATGACATACATGCCGCCCTCAGAGCCGCGCACCGTGAACTCGTTAGCGCCCCTGATGGCGTCGAGGAAGAGTTTTCGGCGGCCGTTGTAGATGCCGGCGATCTGTTCGACGCCATAGTCGTTTTCCAGCGCCTCGGCGGCGGCGCGCGAGACGAAGTCGGTCAGGCCGTAGGTGGTCACGAGATTGAGGCTGGTCAGCTGCGTGATCATGCTCTCGGGTCCGGTCAGCCAGCCGATGCGCCAGCCGGTCATGCCGTGGCTCTTCGACATCGAGTTGATGACCAGCGTGCGCTCGGCCATGCCGGGCAGGGCGCGGGGCGAGACGTGATGGCCCTCGGCGAGCGCCCAGTAGACCTCGTCCGACAGCAGCCACAGGTCGCGTTCGACGCAGAGTCGGGCGATGCCTTCCAGGCTCTCGCGCGAATAGATCGCGCCGGTCGGGTTGTTCGGTGTGTTGAGCAGGATGGCTCTGGTGTTCGGCCTCAGCGCCTTCTCGATCGCCTCGGCGCGCGGCTGGAAGCCGTCGGCGGCATCGGCCTCGACGACGGTGAAGTCGGCCTCCGCGGCGCGGAAGGTGCCCGGATAGGTGGCGTAGTAGGGCGCCACGACCACCGCGTGATCGCCCTTGTCGAGGGTGCCCTGCACGGCGGCGTAGAGCGCAAGCTGGCCGCCCGGCGTGGCGATGATGTTGTCTGCACCCGTCTCGACCCCGGTGCAGCGGGTCGAGATCTTCGCCATCGCCGCGCGAAGGCGCGGTATGCCGGGCAGTTGCGTGTAATGGTGGTAGCCCGCCCGCACGGCGCGGACGCAGGCCTCGACCGTCTCTTCCGGCGTGTCGAAATCGTGGTCGCCGACCGACAGCATGATGATGTCTTCGCCGGCTTCCTTGCGGGTCATGGCGGCGAAATGTACCTCCCAGCCATCCTTGCCGGAGGGCAGGATGCCGGAGAGTCGGTTCGAGGGTTTCGGCATTCTAGGCTCTCAATCTCTCGTTCTTGGCGTCCCACATCGGCTCGTCCGGCTGGACGGTGACCGGAAAGCGCTCGCCGAAGATCTCGACTTCGAGTTTCGTGCCGGGTTCAGCGAGATCGGCGCGGAGCATGCCGAGCGCAATCGATTTGTCCAGCCGGTAGCCGAAGCCTCCTGACGTCGTCTCGCCGACGATCCTGCCGTCGTGCCAGAGCGTCGACATGTAGGGCGCATCATGCTCGCCGGCGTCGACCGCGAGCGTCACGAATCGCTTCTTCACGCCCTGCTGCTTCTCGCCGAGGAGTGCTGCCTTGCCGCGGAAGGCGGGCTTGTCCCATTTGACGAAACGGTCGAGCCCGCCCTGCAGGATGGTGTAGTCGGTCGACAGGTCGCCCTTCCAGGCGCGGTAGCCCTTTTCCAGCCGGAGCGCATTCAGCGCGAACATGCCGAAGGGTTTCAGCCCGTGCTTCTGCCCGGCTTCCCACACGGCGTCGAAGATGGTGGGCGTGTCAGCTACCTTGGTGTGGATTTCCCAACCGAGCTCGCCGGCGAAGGAGACGCGCAGGAGCTTTGCCCAGCGCCCGGCGATGGTGGTCTCCTGATGCGTCAGCCAGGGCATCGAAAGGTCGGCATCGCACACCTCGGCGAGTATCTTCCGCGAATTGGGCCCGGAGAGGATCTGCGTCGCGTACTCCTCGGTGCGGTCGACCAGCGTGAAGCCGGCATTGTCGGGCATATGCAACTTCAGCCATTCGAAATCGTGCCACTGCGCCGCCGCGGCGGTGATCAGCGTCATCAGGTTGTCTTCGTGGCGCACGATCGACATCTCGGTGACGATGCGGCCGCCCTCGTCGGCGAAATAGGCAAGGCCGATACGGCCGACCTTCGGCACGAGGCCGGTGATCTGCTCTGCAAGCCAGTCGGCAGCACCCGGACCCTCGAGGTTGAAACGCGAGAAGCCGGGCAGGTCGAGAATGCCGGCGGCATCGCGCACGGCGAGACATTCTTCGCGCACGCGCTTCTCCCATGGACCTGAGCGGGCGAAGGTCTGGGTCGATTCCTCCGAGGTGTCGTCGCCCGGCTTTGCATACCAGGTGGCGCGCTCCCAGCCGTTATAGGCGTTGAACTGCGCTCCCAGCGCCTTGATGCGGTCGTGGATCGGCGACAGCTTCATGTCGCGGCCGGCCGGCCAGGCGTGGTGGGGGAAATGGATCGCGTATTCGTGGCCGTAGACCTCCATGCCCTTGGCGACGCAATAGTCCGGGTCCGACGCAAAGGCGGTGAAGCGGCGCGGGTCGCAGGACCACATGTCCCATTCGGTCTGTCCCCCGGTCACCCATTCGGCGAGCACCTTGCCGGCGCCGCCGCCCTGCGCGATGCCGAAGGTGAAGACGCAGGCCTCGAAGGCATTCGGCACGCCGGGCATCGGGCCGATCAGCGGGTTGCCGTCCGGCGTGTAGGGGATCGGGCCGTTGATCACCTTGGACAGGCCGGCGGTGCCGAGGATCGGCACCCGGGCAATGGCGTCGTTGAGGTAGTGCTCCAGCCGGTCGAGGTCGTCGGGGAACAGCTGGAAGGAGAAATCCTCCGGCATCGGGTCGTTGTGGCCGGCCCAGTGGGCGCGGCAATTGCGCTCGTAGGGGCCGAGATTCATGCCGTTCTTCTCCTGCCGCAGATAGTAGGAGGTGTCGACGTCGCGCAGCAGCGGCAGTTTCTTCCCAGCCTCCCTGGACCAGGCGGCGAGTTCGGGGATTTCCTCGAACAGGATGTACTGGTGGCTCATCACCATCATCGGCACGTTCCGGCCGAACAGTCTTCCGACCTCCGCGGCGCGGTAGCCGGCGGCATTGACGACGTATTCGCAGCGAATCTCGCCTTCCGGGGTGGCGATGATCCATTCGCCGTTTTCGCGTCGCGCCCCGGTCACCGGGCAGAAGCGGACGATCTTGGCACCCATGTCGCGGGCGCCCTTGGCGAGCGCCTGGGTGAGCTGCGCGGGATCGATGTCGCCGTCATTGGGGTCGTAGAGCGCACCCTTCAGGTCATGCGTCTCGATGAAAGGATAGCGCGACCTGATGGCGTCGGCGCCGATGACGTCGATGTCCATGCCCTGGTAGCGGCCCATGCCCTTGGCGCGTTCGAATTCCTGCATGCGCTCCTTCGTGTGGGCAAGGCGCAGCGAGCCGGTGACGTGGTAGTTCATCGGGTAATCAACCGCCTCGGCGAGGCCGCGATAGAGCTCGGTCGAGTAGCGCTGCATGTTCATCAGCGACCAGGACGACGAGAAGGTCGGCACGTTGCCGGCGGCGTGCCATGTCGAGCCCGAGGTCAGCTCGTTCTTTTCGAGAAGCACGCAGTCGGTCCAGCCGGCCTTGGCCAGATGGTAGAGCGCCGAGACGCCGACCGCGCCGCCGCCGATGATGACGACCCGCGCCGTCGAAGGAATTCCAGCCATTTCTTCTCCCAATCCTGCCGTCGGGCAGGCAATTCTAGTAGACGGGTGGCGACACGACCCAGATGACGACCGCCGGCTCGGCATGCGGGTTCTTCCAGCGGAACGGCTTCGCCGCGAAGCGGAAACTGTCGCCCTCGGCGAGGTGATGCCAGATACCGTCGATCTCGATGTCGAAGCGCCCGGACGCCACGTAGCCGGCCTCCTCGGTCTGGCGCAGCGCGGTTTCCGAAAGCGCGGCGCCGGGCGCGAATTCCGAGCGCAGCATCTCGAAACTGCCGCCAAGATCGGGCGAGAGCAATTCCTCCACCAGCCCGGATTCGCTGGTACCAAGCGAGCGACGCCTCGCGCCGCGCACCACGACGCCGCGCTCGCTGTCTTCGGCCTCATGGCCGAAGAACAGGCTGACCGGCACGCCGAAGACCTCGGCGAAGGCGCGCAGGTCGCCGAGCGAGGGAACCGACAGGCCGCGCTCGACCTGGCTCAGCCAGCCGACCGAGCGCTTCAGCCTGGCGCCGATTTCGGCCAGCGTCAGTCCGCGCGCCTTGCGCAGCGCGCGCAGGTCGCGTGCCAGGATCTGGTCGCCATCAAGACAGTGCGCCGGTGAGAATGATGCGGACTCGGGCAAAAGGGCGGGTTCCATGAAAAAATCGATTGGAATTTCACGAGAGCGCAGGCGGTTGAAAAAATCAAGTTCCTTTTCATCCGCGCGGGAAGATTTACTTGCCCCCCAGTTGGTGACAGTGCAAAGGCTGTGAGCGTATGCGGCCTTTGGCTTGGGCACGGTCGCAATAGCCGTACCCGGGCGGGGAAATATGCTGGCACGAGACAAAGACGCAATACAGGACGATATTGCCGAGACCGTAGAGGAAGCTATCGCTTCGCGCCGGTCGGTGCGGGCTTTTCTGCCCGATCCCGTCGATGCCGAAACCATCAGCGACATCCTGAAGCTCGCCGCGCGCGCGCCCTCGGGCACCAACATGCAGCCCTGGCGCGTCTACGTCACCACCGGCGCGGCCAAGGAACGGCTGTCGCGCGCCGTGCTGGAGTCCGGCATCCGGGCCGAGAAGGCCAAGTGGGACGAGTACAAATACTATCCCGAAAAATTCTTCGAGCCCTATTACGGGCGGCGCCGCGCCGTCGGCTATGCGCTCTACGGCCATCTCGGCATCGGCAAGCGCGATGTCGACCAGATGCGGGCACAGCATGACCGCAACTTCGTATTCTTCGACGCGCCGGTCGGCATGATCTTCACCATCGACCGCCGCCTCAACCAGGGCTCGTGGATCGACTACGGCATGTTCCTGCAGAACATCATGATCGCGGCGCGCGCCAAGGGATTGCACACCTGCCCGCAGGCGGCGTTTGCGCCCTATCACAACCAGATCAGGCCGGCGCTCGGCATCCCGGACGAGGAGATCGTCGTCTGCGGCATGGCGCTCGGCTACGAGGACGTCTCGAAGCCCGAAAACGACCTGCGCACCGACCGTGCGCCGCTCGAAGAGTGGGTGACCTTCCTCGACTAGCCGGCGCCTGGCCGGTCGGCAAGCACAGCGGCCACCAGGAAGAGCAATCCGCCGACCGAGGCTGCGAGCCGCAGCTTGTGCCAGGTCCACCAACTGTCGCGCATCGCCTGCCAGTCCGCCGGCATGGACGCGGCCGTCCACTGCATGATCACGGCATTGATGGGCTGGTTGCCGAAGCGGGTGACGATGCCGCCGGCGAGGAAGCCCAGCAGGGCAAGCAGATAGAGCGGAAATGCGCGCGACTGGCGGCCCGCCTGGACCGTCAGGATCACGGTGAAAAGGATGGTGGCGAGACCGATCGCCGGCAGAAGCACGTTCAGCCCGCGCACCGCGCCCTGATGAACCTCGACGAAGGCGGCCGGCGAATAGCCCGCCGGATCGTAGCCCCGCCAGATGCCGAACACGCTGCCTGAGACCATGGCAGCGGCAAGGATGGCCAGGAGTTGCAAGGTGGGCTTGAGCAAGCTTTCCATAGGATCCGTCTCCACGGCTGCCCGGGGCAAAGGCCGAAGGTTGCGCAATATTTGAATACAGTGATACTGTAGCGAAATATGGATGAAGTAAAGTCCCCGCGAAGCTACCGGCAGACAAGGCGCGCCGCCGCCACGGCGAAGACGCGGGCAGCCGTGCTGAAGGCGGCACGCGCCTGCTTCGTCGCCAAAGGGTGGAGCGGCACGACGATCGCGGCAATCGCAGCCCGCGCAAGGGTCTCGCCGGAGACGATCTATGCCTCCTTCGGCAGCAAGAGCGCGCTGATGGTCGAGACGCTGCGCGCCGCGGTCAGGGGAGCGGAGGCGGAGGTGCCGCTGCTCGAACAGGCGGCGCCGCGCGCCATCGCGGCGTCACGCGACCAGCGTCGCCAGCTTGCCATCTTCACCGAAGACATTGCGGGCGTGCTCGAACGGGTGGCGCCGCTGATGGACGTGGTGCGCGCAGGCGCGGCGACGGACCGGAGGCTGCAGGCGCTCTACCGCGAGTTCCACGACGGACGCCGCCGCAATCTCGGGTTCGTTGCGCGTGCGCTGCTGGCAACCGCGCCGCTGCGCGACGGACAGGACGAGGAGCAGGCCACGGCGGCGATCTGGCGGCTCGCCAGTCCCGAGCTCTTCATGCTGATGCGGAATGTCGAGGGGACTGACCGGACGGCCTACGCAGCCTGGCTGCTGCGTGCGCTCAGCGACTCGTTGCTTGTCGAGCCTGGGCCGGGGTCCGTTACCTGACCTCGTAGCCAACCTCTTCGCTGGCGCGGCAGAGCGCGTGCCAGAAGGAGCGGGCAAAGGAGCGGAAGACATAGATGTCGAACCGTTCGGCGCCAGTGCGCTGGATCTGGGCGAAGATGTCGTGATGCACCGTCGAGACGCCCGAGCCGAGCGGAAAGGCCGGCAGCGCGAAGTCGATGGCGAAGATTTTCGACAGCACCCATTCCGCCTTCGGACCGGCAACGCGGATCGCGGTGCGGCCGTGCGACAGGTCGGTCACCGTGCCGGTGTCCCGCGCAACCGCCGCGGCGAAGGCTGCGGCCAGCCCTTCCTCCTCGCCGATAACCAGGAAGCGGCCCGGCGCGATGCCGAAGGCGCTTGCCGCCTCGGTCGCGATGCCGCCGCCGGCGCCATCGGGGAGGGCGATGCCGGCAAGCTGCTTCACCGACTTGATCAGCGCCTTTTCCTTGCCCGGCCAGGCGGCGAGCTGGACGATCGAGCCCGGGCGTGTCTCGGAGAGCGTCACGCCGACGCCGTTGGCGACGTGACCGTGTCGGCCCGAATGCAGGACCGGTTCGAGCGGCGACAGCTGGTCAACCATGCAGGCGCTTCCCTTCCGGATCGTAGAAGTGGTGGCTGACGATCTCGACCGCGCCGAAACGGTCGCGCAGCGGGTCGGAGACGTAGGCACGGTCGCCGTGGCGGCTCTTGCCGCCGCGCACCAGCGCCAGCGCGATATGCTTGCGCAGCACCGGCGAATAGCAGGCCGCGGTGATGTGGCCGATGGAATCGCGCGGCGTCTCGCGGTCGAGACGCTCGACGATATGCGCGCCGCCGTTGAGCGGCCTGTTGTCGAGGGCGACAATGCCGACAAGCTGCAGCCTGTCGGATGACGTCATGCCCTCGCGGTCCATCATCATCGAGCCGACGAAGGGCTTCTTCTTCGACAGCATCCAGTCCAGATGCAGGTCGCGTGCCGTGGTGCGGCCGTCGATCTCGGCGCCTGTCACGTGGCCCTTCTCGATGCGCATCGTGCCCAGCGCCTCCAGCCCGTAGGGCACCAGGCCGAAAGGCTTGCCGGCCTTCATCAGCGCCTGCCAGACATGGGTGCCGTGGCCGGCGCCGCTATAGACCTCGAAGGCCATCTCGCCGGAGAAGGACAGGCGGCAGATGACGACCGGCGCGCCGGCGATCTCGCCATGCACGATGCCCATGAAGGGCAGGGTCTCGTTGTCGACCGCGGTGCCGGTGACGCTGGCGGCGAGAATTTCGCGCGCCCTGGGGCCGCCGATTGCCGCGCCCGCCCACTGGTCGGTGACCGAGGTGAGGTGGACCCTGAGATTGGGCCAGACGACGTCGAGCAGATATTCGAGATGCTGCATGACCTTGCCGGCATTGGCCGTGGTCGTGGTCATCAGGAAATCGTCCTCGGCAAGCCGCCAGGTGGTTCCGTCGTCCATCGCAAACCCGTCCTCGCGCAGCATCAGGCCATAGCGCGCCTTGCCGACCGGAAGGGTGGAAAACATGTTGGTGTAGACGCGGTCGAGAAAATCACCAGCGTCAGGCCCCTGCACGGCAATCTTGCCCAGGGTGGAGACATCGACGATGCCGGCCTTTTCGCGCGTCGTGCGGGCCTCGCGCACATAGGCCTGGTCGACGGTCTCGCCAGGCTTGGCGTAGATCATCGGGCGATGCCAGAGGCCGGCCGAATACATCGTCGCGCCGTTGTCGACATGCCAGTCGTGCATCGGCGTCAGCCGCTCGGGCCTGATTTCGCCATAGCGTTCGGCGGCGAGCGAACCGACCGAGACGGGCGCGAAGGGCGGGCGGAAACGGGTCGTGCCGACTTCGGGAATCTGCTTGCCGAGCGCGTTCGCCATGATGGCGAGGCCCGGAATGTTGGAGGTCTTGCCCTGGTCGGTCGCCATGCCGAGCGTGGTGTAGCGCTTCAGATGCTCGACCGAGATGAAGCCCTCGCGATGCGCCAGCCGCACGTCGTCGGCCGTCACGTCGTGCTGGAAGTCGACGAAGGCCTTGCCGCCGGCGGGGATTTCGAAGACCGGCGCGGGGGCGATGTCGAGCACGGCGCCGCCGGCCTCCGGTACCGGGTCGGTCGCCCTGGCGCCTCCGGCGGCCCAGGAGCCTGCCGCGGCACCACCTGCAAGCGCCTCGCCGGTCGAAAACTCTCCGGCGCAGGCGCCGGCGCCGGTCCAGCGCTCTGTGGCGGGCGGCAACATGAAGGCCTGCACCTTCTCGTCCCAGACGGCCCGGGCGCCGGCCTGGCTTGCCAGGTGGATGATCGGCGACCAGCCGCCGGAGACGGCGAGGAAATCGACATCGATCGAGCGGGCATCGCCCCTGACGACACCGGTCGCGGCATCGAAAGTCTGCACCTTGATGCCCGAAAGGGTCTTGCCGCCCTCGGTGGCGACGACCGCCTGTCCGGCCAGGATCTCGGCCTTGGCCTTCGTGGCCAGTTCGCGTGCCGCCGTCGAGACCTCGGCCCGCACGTCGACGATGGCGACGATCGAGGTGCCGGCCTCGCGCAGCGCCAGCGCCGAGCGGTAGGCGCCGTCATTGTTGGCGAAGACGGCGATCTTCCCTCCCGGCAGCACGCCGAACTCGGTCGCGTAGCGCGCCGCCGAAGCGGCCAGCATCACGCCCGGGCGGTCGTTGCCGGGAAACACCATCGGTCGCTCGAAGGCGCCGGTTGCCAGCACTACGCGGCCGGCGCGGATCGTCCAGTGCCGCTGGCGCGGCTCGCCCTTGCGGGCGGTCCGCTTGTGGTCGGTGACGCGTTCGAGGGCTGACAGCGTGTTGTCGTCGTAATAGCCCCAGACGGTGGTGCGCGGCAGCAGCCGGACGTTCGGCCTTGCCTTCAGTTCGGCGACCGTCGCTGCCGCCCATTCGGCGGCGGCCGTGCCGTCGATGCTCTCGCCCGACCAGTTGGCCGAGCCGCCGAGCCTCGGCTCGAGGTCGGCGAGCACGACGCGCGCGCCGCTTGAAGCGGCCTGTTTCGCCGCCATCAGGCCGGCCGGGCCGGAACCGACGACGAGCACGTCGCAAAAGGCGTTCATGCGCTCGTAGCGCGAGGGGTCGGCAACCTTGCCGGCGCGGCCGAGGCCGGCGGCGCGGCGGATGAAGTGCTCGCAGAACATCCAGAAGCGGGTGCCCTTGAGCGGGCCGAAGACCGGGCCCATGAATGTCTTGTAGTAGAAACCGGCGCCCAGGATCTTGCCGCCGAGCTGGTTGACCGCGCCGACGTCGAAGGCCAGCGAGGGAAAGCGGTTCTGGCTGACCACGGTCAGACCGTCGTAGATCTCCAGCATGGTTGCCGGGATGTTGGGCTCGCGCGTATCGCCGCGCAGCACGGTTACCAGCGCGTTCGGTTCGTCGACCCCCGCCGTCAGCACGCCGCGCGGGCGGTGGTACTTGAACGAGCGGCCGAACAACGTGACGCCCTGCGCCAGCAGGGCCGAGGCCAGTGTATCGCCCGGATGACCGGTGTAGAAATCGCCGTCGAAACTGAAGCGGATGCTCCTCGATCGGTCGATCAGCCCGCCGCTGGCGGTGCGGCGCGGGCTCATGATTTCTGCCTCGGCTTGCGGCGCGGTGCCGGCTTCCTGGTGGCGCCCGCGCCTGCAAATCCGACCTTCGAGATTGCATGAGTCAGCGTGTTGCGGGTGACGGCGAGATGACGCCGGCAACCGCCGGCATGCTGCCAGATCTCGTTATGCTCGCCGGCGGGGTTCAGCCGGTCGTAGACATAGGCGTTCCAGGCCTTCTGGCTGGTCGAAGCCTGATCGGGGCGCTTGCGGTTGCCGTCGCCCTGGTAGGCGAATTCGGAGAGGTCGCGCGGGCCGCAATAGGGACAGGTGATGATCATCTCGCTCTTTTGCCCCTAATGCAGGTTGGGCGTCGCGCCCTGGCCCTTGTCGTCGATGACGGCGCCGCGGTGGAACCGGTCGAGCGAGAAGGCGGCGTTGAGCGGGTGCGGTTCGTCGCGCGCGATGGTGTGGGCAAAGCAGAAGCCCGACGCCGGCGTCGCCTTGAAGCCGCCGTAGCACCAGCCGCAGTTCAGGTACATGCCGGGCAGGGGGCCGGTCGTGATGATCGGCGAGCCGTCCATCGACATGTCGGTGACCCCGCCCCAGGAGCGCAGCAGCCGCACGCTGGCAAGGCTCGGAAACAGCGCCAGCATTTCGCTCATCACTTCCTCGACGAGCGGCAGGTTTCCGCGCTGCGCGTAGCTGTTGTAGCCGTCGAGCGCGCCGCCGTAGATCAGCCCGCCCTTGTCGGATTGCGCGACATAGAAGTGCCCCATGCCGAAGGTCAGCACCGTGTCGAGAAAGGGCTTCAGCGATTCCGTCACGAAGGCCTGCAGTACCTGGCTCTCGATCGGCATGCGGTCGATGCCGGCAAGCTTCATGACTTCGCCAGTGTGTCCGGCCACTGCCACCGCGACCTTGGCGGCGCGGATCTCGCCGCGCGAGGTCTGAACGCCGGTAACCTGGTCGCCATCGCGCAGGAAGCCCGTCACCTCGCAGTTTTCGATGATGTCGACGCCCAGCCGGTCGGCGCCGCGCGCATAGCCCCAGGCCACCGCGTCATGGCGCGCCGTGCCGGCGCTGCGCTGCATCAGCCCGCCGAGGATCGGGAAGCGCGCGCTGCGCGACATGTCGAGGGCGGGCACTTCGCGGGCGATTTCGGCCGGCGTCATCAGTTCGGAATCGATGCCCTCGTGGCGGAGCGCATTGCCGCGCCGGGCGTAGTCGTCGAGCTGCGCCGGCGTGTGCGCGAGGTTGAGGCAGCCGCGCTGCGAAAACATCACGTTGTAGTTGAGCTCGTGCGACAGGTTCTCCCAGAGATCCATCGAGAACTCGTAGAAGCGGTTGTTCTCCGGCAGCAGGTAGTTGGAGCGCACGGCGGTGGTGTTGCGGCCGACATTGCCGGAGCCGAGCCAACCCTTCTCGAGCACGGCGACATTGGTGATGCCGAACTCGCTCGCGAGATAATAGGCCGTGGAGAGCCCGTGCCCGCCGCCACCCACGATGATCACGTCGTAGGCCGGCTTGGGCTCGGCCTTGCGCCAGACCGGCTTCCAGTCGGTGTTGCCCCTGAAGGCGTTCCTGATGAGAGAAAGCGCCGAGTATTCCCGCATTGCTGCCATTGTCCGTTTTGGCCGTCGGGCGAAACCTATAGCGCAGGTCCGCACGCCAAGACCACTTTAGCGCCATCGCGTGTCGCACGCCCGACCGCATTGGGCAAGGCGGCTTGCCGCTTCCCGTGGCGGTCACTATCAATGGCGCGCGCGTTTTGCGCCCTGAACCGATGTGAGTCGCCCGAGAAAAATGGACTTCCGCCCGCGCAACCTCCTTGCCGTCCTTTTCCTGGCCATGACCATGGCCTGGCCGATGGCGGCCGTTGCGCAAGGCGTCGGGAGCACCGGGTCGCCGCTGATCAACAGCCAGCGCCAGGCCATCGACGCAATCGCCAAGCAGACGGACGAGTTCGAGAAGCGGGTTGTCGCCAACGCCGAAAACGATGCCCGCCTGGTCGAGATCAGGCTGAAGCTGGAGGAGTTGTCGCGCAGCCTGCTGTCGACCGCCGTCGCCTTCCGGCCGCGTCTGGCGGAAATCAGCTCCCGGCTCGAACAGCTCGGCCCGGCGCCTGCCGAGGGCCAGCCTGCCGAGCCTGACATCATAGCCTCGGAGAGGCAGGAACTGGTTGCCGAAAAGGCCGAGATCAACGCCGTGCTCGGCGTCGCCGAATCCCTCTCGATCAGGGTCAGCAACCTTATCGACCGCATCGGCGTGATGCGCAGCGACCTGTTCCGCAACATGCTGACCAAGCGCTACGAACTGACCGAAGCCTTCGGCAGCGAGATGCTGGCGGATATCCGTACCGAGGTGACCAGCCTCTACAGCGCCGTCGCCTCGTGGCTGCGCTTCGTGTTCCAGTTCAAGCTGCAGTCCTTCCTGGGGGCGACGTTCTTCGCGCTGGCTGCGGCCGCGGTCCTGTTGGTTGGCGGGCGCCGCGTCTTCAACCGGGTGTTCGACGCAGATCCGCTGGCAGAGGCCCCGTCCTATCTCAGCCGGCTGTCGCTCGCCTTCTGGTCGACATTGCTGCCCACTGCAGCGGTGGCCGCATTCCTCGCCTCCACTCTCTTTTTCTTCAACTATTTCAACATATTGCGCGGGGATATCGGCGTTTTCCTGAACGCGCTCTTCCTCGTCATCGGGGTGGTATTCTGCGTCAACCGGCTGGCCCGCGCCGTGCTTTCGCCGAGCCTGCCCAACTGGCGGCTGATGTCGATCGGCTCCGGTACTGCGCGTCGCCTGGTTCTGCTGGTGACGGCAATGGCGATCGTGATTGGCTTCAACAACTTCCTCACCGTGGTCAACGACCAGATGGGGTCGCCGCTGTCGCTGACCATCATCCGCAGCTTCTTCGCCGCCATCATCGTCGGCGTGCTGCTGATCCTGATCGGCCTGTTGAAGGCCGAGGAGGGGGCCTGGCGGCCATGGCGGGTATGGCTGCGCTACACGTCCATCGCGCTTGGCGCCATCATCATTCTGGTCGCGCTGCTCGGCTATATCGGGCTTGCGATCTTCATCTCGCTGCAGATCGTCGTGACAGGCACGATCCTGATCACGGCCTATATCGGCATCCTGTCGTCGCGGGCCGTCGGCGCGGAAGGCGGCTTTGCCGAGACTTCTCTTGGCCGCTGGATGGCGCGGAAGGGAAATACCGACGATGCAACGCTCGACCAGTTCGGCCTCGTCGTCAGCCTCCTGATCAACGCGATGATCATCCTGATCTTCCTTCCGCTGATCCTGTTGATGTGGGGCTTCCAGACCGGCGACATCGAAGCCTGGGCCTACAGGCTGGGCTCGGGCTTCACCATCGGCACGTTCCGGTTCTCGCCGACGGGCATCCTGACCGGCATCGCGGTCTTCGTGGTCGGTTACTTCCTGACCCGCTGGTTCCAGGGCTGGCTCGACGGATCTGTCATGGCGCGCGGGCGCGTGGACGCCGGCGTGCGCAACTCGATCAAGACCGTCGTCGGCTATGCCGGCCTGGCGCTCGCCGCCATCGTCGCCATCTCGTCGGCTGGCATCGACCTGTCGAACCTGGCGCTGATCGCCGGCGGCCTGTCGCTCGGCATCGGCTTCGGCCTGCAGAACGTCGTCTCCAACTTCGTCTCCGGCCTGATCCTGCTCGTCGAGCGGCCCTTCAAGGCGGGTGACTGGATCGTGGCCGGCCAGTTCTCCGGCACGGTCAAGAAGATCAGCGTGCGGGCGACCGAGATCGAGACCTTTCAGCGCCAGACGGTGATCCTGCCCAATTCGGACCTGATCAACAGCGCGGTCGGCAACTGGACACACCGCAACAAGCTCGGCCGCGTCGAGGTGCCCGTGGGTGTCGCCTACGGCTCGGATGCCAGGCGCGTGCACGAGATCCTGATGACGCTGGCGCAGGAACACCCGCTGGTGCTGAAGAACCCCGAGCCTTTCGTGCTGTTCGGCGGCTTTGGCGATTCGTCGCTGGATTTCGAACTACGCGTCTTCCTTGCCGACGTGACCAATCTGGGCATCGTGCAGAACGACCTGCGCTTCGGCATCCTCGACGCCTTCGCCAAGGAGAACATCGAGATTCCGTTCCCGCAGCGCGATCTCAACATCCGAACCCCGGCGCCGAAGGCACCCTGGCCGACCGACGACGACCAGGCGGAAGCGGCGCTGGTTGAGCGCAAGCGCCGTACGGCGGCCGCCGCGCCGGCACGCCGGAGCCGCAGCCGGTCGCGCAAGCCCGATCCGGAATAGGCAGGCCGTAGGTGAACGATGCATTCAGTTGCCGTTCAGCTTGCTTGCCCTATAGAGTCTCACCAAGGGCTCCGATGCCCGTTCTGGAAATAGGGGCGGTGGCAACACCGGTGCACATATGTTGAGATCAATCGTCGTTACAAGCGCGCTTCTGGCTGCCGTGGCATCCGCCGTGGCGGCGAGCGCGGTCAACCGCGACAGTGAGCCGCGCACCCTCATCGTCACCGAGGGCGGCAGCAAGTCGGAACTGGCGCTTGGCGCGGGCGAGACCGTCGAGTTCTGCCCGAACGGATGCTTCGTCACCATGCCCAATGGCGACCTCGAGGCGCTGAGTGGCGGCGAGACGGTCGAGATCGTCGGCGGCGTCGGCCGCGTCAAGTAGATCGCGCATTCCACAGAACGACAAAGGCCGGACGCCAATCCGGCCTTTTGTCGTTGTGGCGGTCCCTCTTCTGTGGTTCCGATGAGGCGCGGCGGCAGCCGTATCGGGCAATCGCGGGGCCGGTCGTCGCGCGGCTTTCGGGCAATGTCGCAAACAGGCTGCAATCGTCGTGCGGCTCGGCCATATAGTCGGCCCGCATCAGCATTTCGGAGCAGCGTCCAATGGCAGAATTTCCGGCAAGGGCGAAGGTCGTCATCATCGGGCTCGGCGGCATCGTCGGCGCCTCGGTCGCCCACCACCTGATCGAGCGCGGCTGGGACGACATCGTCGGCATCGACAAGTCGGGCATCCCGACCGACATCGGCTCGACGGCGCACGCCTCCGACTTCTGCTACACGACCAGCCACGACTTCCTGTCCTGCTGGACGACGCTCTATTCCATCGATTTCTACGAGAAGATGGGCCACTACGCGCGCATCGGCGGGCTCGAAGTCGCGCGCGTCGGCGACGACGACCGGATGGAGGAGATCCGCCGCAAGATCGCCTCGGCCAAGGCCTTCGGAACGCGCGCCCGGCTGCTAGAGCCGGCTGAGATCAAGGAGAAATTCCCGCTGATCGAGGAGGACATGGTGCAGGGCGGTCTGTGGGACCCCGACGCCGGCCTCGTCATTCCGCGCAGCCAGACCGTTGCCGGAAAGCTGGTCGACCAGGCGGAAGCCACCGGCAAGCTGAAGGCCTTCGCCAATACGCCGGCAAAATCGCTGGTCATCGAGAACGGCCGCATCAGGGGCGTCGTCACTGACCGCGGCACGATCGAGGCCGACTACGTCGTCGTCTGCGCCGGCATCTGGGGCAGGCTGATCGCCGAGATGGCAGGCGAGGACCTTCCGGTCATGCCGATCGACCATCCGCTGACGTTCTTCGGGCCGTACAACGAGTTTGCCGGCACCGGCAAGGAGATCGGCTGGCCGCTGCTGCGCGACCAGGGCAACTCCGCCTACATGCGCGACACCGGCGACCCGAAGACGGCAGAAGGCGGACAGATCGAGTGGGGTTACTACGAGGAGAAGAATCCGCGTCTCTGTCATCCGCGCGAGCTTCTGGAAAAGCACGAATCCCGGCTGTCGCCGTCGCAGCGCGATCTCGACATGGAACAGATCCTGGAGCCGCTCGAGCGGGCCATGGAACTGACGCCGATCCTCGGCGAACTCGGCTACAACGAGGGTCATTCCTTCAACGGCCTGCTGCAGGTAACGACCGACGGCGGCCCGTCCATGGGCGAGAGCCAGAAGGTGAGGGGGCTGTGGTACGCCGTCGCCGTCTGGGTCAAGGATGGGCCCGGCATGGGCAAGCTGATCGCCGACTGGATGACCGACGGTCGCACCGAGGTGGACCACCACGCGCTCGACTATGCGCGCTTCTATCCGCACCAGACCGGGGAACAGTTCATCCACGACCGCTGCACGGAGACGGCGCAGAAGGTCTATAACCCGGCGGTGCATCCGCGCGAGCCTTTCTCCAAGGGACGCAACATCCGCCGCTCGCCCTTCTGGGAGCGCGAGAAGGAACTCGGCGGACACTTCATGGAACTCGGCGGCTGGGAACGCGCGCACGGCTACGCCGCCAACGAACCGCTGCTGGAAAAATACGGCGACCGCGTGCCGGTCCGTGCGAACGAATGGGACAACCGCCATTTCTGGCGTGTCTCCAACGCGGAGCACCTCGCCATGAGCGAGGATTGCGGCATCGTGAACCTGTCGCACTTCGCCATGTACGACGTCGAGGGGCCGGACCATGTAGCGCTGATGGAGTGGATCTGCGCGGCGCGGATCGGCGGCGACGCCAATATCGGCAAGGGCATCTACACCCATTTCCTCGACGACGAGGGCATGGTGCGGGCAGACCTGACCGTCATCCGGATGGCCGACCGCTGCCGGGTGATCGACGGGGCGGACGCCGGCCCGCGCGATTTCCACTACATGCGCCGCGAAGCTGAGGATAAGGGTTTCGACGTCACCATCACCGACGTGACCGAGAAATTCGTCACGCTGGGCATCTGGGGCCCGAATGCGCGCACGACCCTGCAGAAGGTGGTCGAGAATCCCGACAGCCTGTCGCAGGAAAACTTCCCCTTCGCCGCGATCAAGCCGCTGAAGATCGGCGGCAAGGACGTCACCGCCTTCCGCATCTCCTATGTCGGCGAGCAGGGCTGGGAACTGCACATGCGCTACGAGGACGGGCTGGCCGTGTGGGATGCGCTGCGCGAGACTGGCGTCATGCCCTTCGGCGTCGAGACCTATGCCAATACCCGCCGCATGGAAAAGAGCCTGCGGCTGCAGAATGCCGACCTCCTGACCGAATACAACCTGCTGGAGGCCGACCTCGCCCGACCGAAGGTCAAGGACGCCGATTTCCGCGGCAAGGCCAAGCACCTGGAATACCGGGCGCGCGATCACCAGCCGGCAATGCTGTGCACGCTGGTGATGACCGACAATGTGGATTCGAAGGGTGTCGCGCGCTATCCCGTCGGCATCATGCCGGTGATGGATCCCACGACCGGCGAGACGCTGGTCGATGAACTCGGCCGCCGCTCCTTCACCACGTCCGTGGCCTTCGGCCCGACGATCGGCAAGAACATCGCGCTCGCCTACCTGCCCTGGTCGCATTGCCAGGAGGGCCGCAAGCTGGCGGTCGAATACTTCGGCGAGACCTATCCGGTTGAGGTCGCGGCGGTGGGCTACAAGCCGCTCTACGATCCGGAGAACCTCAAGCCCCGGAGCTAGAGCTGACGCTGGCTGCGGCCCCGAGACGTCCGGGTGACGACCGGCGCTAGGTCTTGGCCGTCTCGGTTCCGAACGACGCCACTTGCTGGCCGATCTGCTTGACGCTGCGCACGCGGTCTAGCTGGTCGTGCCAGAACGAGCTGCCGCCGGCCGCCGCGAGACCGCAGAGCAGGTAGCCGACGAACTCGACCTCCGGGCGGCCGGGCGTGCCGGCCCCGGTGATATGCAGGACGTTGAGGTCGGCATACCAGGCGACGGCAACGCCGATCGCCGCCGAGATGATGCGCAGCGCAAAGACCCGTTTCTCCTCGCTCCGCGCCGTGGCGGCGCGCAGCGGTGCCGCCGTCTCGTGCAGCCAGAGCCGCTCGCGCTCGATCACTGCGTCCTTGTCGGCCGGGTCTATCGCGCGGGCGAGCTCCTCGACGATCCGGGTGCAGCGGGCGCGGGTCTCGTCCATGGCGCCTGCCTGCACCTTGACGAGTTCGACCAGCCCGGCGAAGCGGGCATACTCCCTGCTCTCCGGCTTGACGAACTCCGAGACCTCGGCGAGCGCGTCGTCCAGCGAGGTCTTGGATTTGAGCAGCGGGATGCCGACCAGCGCGAGCACGCCCCTGAAGTTCTCCAGAATCGTCTCGACGGCAAGGGACAGGATGAAGAAGGCGGCGACGATCGTGCCGATCGTCGAAAAGAAGTCTGTCATCATCGCTCCAACCCGCTGGCGGCCTGCAACCCGATGTAGCGCGGTTGATAACACCTAATGTGTGTATCGTCAATTTTTATGCAACCATCACGATTATCTCTCCTCGGGCTCCGGGCGATAATCGTGATCGCAACATTGTGAAGCCGAATGGCGGGCTCCGGCTTTGCAGCGCCCGATATTGGCGTAACATCCAGGCATGAATCGTCCAGGATCCGTGTGGCGGGGTTTTGGGGCCGGCGCGGCATTGGCGTCCGCATTGTCATTCTCCCTGGGTGCGGACGCCGCCGAGCCGGTTGACGTCGAGCTCGTGCTGGCAGTCGACGTGTCTCTGTCCATGTCACCGGCCGAGCTTGAGATTCAGCGCGCGGGCTATGCCGCCGCACTGACGCATGAGCGGGTCCTCCAGGCGATAGCCGAGGGGGTTCACGGCAAGATTGCCGTGACCTATTTCGAATGGGCCGGCACGGTATCGCACAACGTTGTCGTGCCATGGACAGTGATCGCAAGTCGCAGCGATGCCGAGCACGTGGCGCAGCAGCTCGCCTCGCAGCCGCCAAGAAGCGCGCGCCGGACATCGATCTCGGGGGCGCTTGAATTCGGCGCCGACCTGCTCGCCGAGAGCCCGTTCCAGGGCATCAAGCGGGTCATCGACGTTTCCGGCGACGGACCGAACAACCAGGGCGCGCCGGTCGACCTGACGCGCGACGCGGTGACCCGGCAGCGAATCACCATCAACGGCCTGCCGCTGATGACCAGCAGCGGCTTTACCAGCGCCTATGACGTCAACGATCTCGACCAGTATTACACCGACTGCGTGATCGGCGGTCCGGGCGCCTTCATGATCCCGGTCAACGACTGGTCGCAGTTTCCCGAGGCGATCCGACGCAAGCTGGTGCTGGAACTGGCAGGCCCGCACTCGCCGGCCCGGGCTGCGGAAGAGTCGGCGCACCCGCCGGTCGTTCGCGCGCAAGCGGCACCGCCCTACGATTGCATGATCGGCGAGAAGATGTGGCGCAACCGAAGCTGGATGTACGACGACGACACGCGCTGAGCGGCCGACCCGTCGCGCGCCGGCCTGCGGGCCGAATTTCAGAGGATGCCGCGAATAAGGCCCTCAAAACCGTCGGCCAGGGTTGCGGGCGAGATCGCATCGACATTGCGAGGTGCGGCCCCCGGCGTCTTGTTGGCGTCAAAGAGATAGGACTTGCCGTCATGGACGGCGAAATCGAACTTTCCGAAGTCGATGCCGAGTTCCTGCCGCCTGCGACGCAAGTCTTGAGGCACTTCGGCGTGCTCGAAGCGGAATATGTCGCCACCCTTGACCAGCGGGCTCCTGGAAACGAACCGGCCACATAACTCGCCGTCGCCACAGAAGATCCAGTGGCGCATGGCATAGCCGTCCTTCTCCCGCTCGGGCAGAAACTGCTCAACGACGAGTGCGGCATCATCGAACGCCTCCGGGGGCACCTCCGAGGAATGGTCGTAGACCCTGTAGTCCTTGAGACGGCGCGCGTCCGGAAATGGCATGGGCCGTCCCGACCGTCTCGCCATGCGGTTGAGATGCTGTTCCGGCGAGCCGCCATGATTGTAATTGCTCTTCACGATCACCGGGCCTTCCCAGCTGCCGCCGGGTTCGACAACCGCCTGGCTGATCTTTCGCTTGGATATGTCGGTGGCTCGGTCACACATATCGGGAAGCTGCTGGCGTAGTCGACATAGTCTTGCGGCGTGACGGTCGCATCGACATGCAGCAGCGCGGCGTCGCCTTGCGGACGGTCGCCCAGCCCTTGCAGCACGATGCAGGTGTGTCCTCGGGCGCGCAGCTCGGGCACCGCGGTGGCAAACATGCAGCGGTTATGCCGATGAAACAGCCCGCGTCGATTCGAGAACCGGTCATATTCGTGCGTAATCAAGACGATCCGGGCCATATGTCCTCAAACACTTTTACTTTTGTCTGACGTAAGGTAACCACGTTGTTCGCACAGACGGTAATGAATGGAAAGTGGGGGTGGCATGTCCGACATGTGGGCAAAGATCAGCGAAACGTGGGACATTCTGAAGCCGCCGCTCAGGCCTCATCCCGAGGTGGTCGGTGCGTTTGAACGTGAGATCGACACGGCCGATACCGATATCGTCCTGCTTGGGGTGACGCCGGAATTCGCCCGATGGGGAAAAACCATGATCGCAGTGGACCTCATGCCAAACATGATCGGTGCGCTGTGGATCGGCGACGATGCGACGAGGCGTGCCGTGGTCGGTAACTGGGCCGACTTGCCGCTCGAAGACAATAGCTGCGACGCGGTCGTGGGTGATGGTTGTCTCGGGGTGCTTCCCAATCGGGCGGTCCGGCTGGAAGTCCTCGGACAGATCGCCCGAGTGCTCAGGCCCGACGGTCGCGCCGCAATTCGGCTCTTTACGAGGAGCGAGACTCCGGAAACGCTTGCTGCGATCAAGGAAGATGCCCTCGCGGGCAGAATGAAAGCCATTGCCGAACTGGTGCTGCGCATGTCGTTGGTGCTCGCGCCTCCGGACTGTGACGGAACGCTGAAAATGAGCGCCGTTCTGGATGCGATCAATGAGATGTTTCCAGACAGGGACGCACTTCTCGCCGCTGCCGGCTGGCAACCGAATGTTTTCAGTCTGATTGAAACTTACAAGAATTCCGACACGGTCTGCACCTGGGCCGATGGAGATACAATCGCGGAGGAAGCGTCGCGGCATTTTGGCGATGTGCAGCTTGTTTCGAGTGGCGACTATCCGGTGGCGCAGTCCTGTCCGCTCCTGATCCTCGGCAAGCCCCTGCAATGATCCTGCAAGCAGAGCGCAAGGGCGTCCGCAGGTCAGCGGTCGCCCTTGCGGACCGTCAGGCGGCCAGCAACTGCTTGCGGTCGAGGCGCTCCTGCTGCGGCGAGCGCGAATAGAGCTCGCGGTAGCATTTCGAGAAATGCGAGGCGGAGACGAAGCCGCAGGCGACCGCGACCTCGACCACCGGCATCGATGACTGGATCAGGAGATGCCGCGCCCGGTCGAGGCGAATTTCGAGGTAATAGCGCGCCGGCGAGCGGCCCATCTCGGTGCGGAACAGGCGCTCGATCTGGCGTCGCGACAGGCCGACGTGGTCGGCGACCTCGATCAGCGACAGCGGTTCCGACAGGTGACCTTCCATCAGTTCGATGATCGCCAGCACCTTGGAGTTCTGGACGCCGAGGCGGGCGCGCAGCGGCAGGCGCTGGCGGTCGGTCGGGCTGCGTACCCGGTCGGTCAGCACCTGCTCGCAGACGCGGTTGACGAGGTTGTCGTCGAAATCGTCGCCGATGAGCTTGAGCATCATGTCGAGCGCCGCCGTGCCGCCGGCGCAGGTGTAGATGTTCTGGTCGACCTCGAAGAGATCGGCATAGACATCGGCCTTCGGAAAAGCCTCGGAGAAGCCGGGCAGGTTCTCCCAGTGGATGGCGCAGCGCTTGTTGGACAACAGGCCGGCGGTCGCTAGCACATGCGCTCCGGTGCACAGGCCGCCGATGGCTACACCGCGATTATACTCCTCGCGCAGCCAGGCGAAGGTCGACTTGGAGTGGTATTTCTCGACGTTGATGCCGCTGCACACGATCACCATCGAAGGGCGGTCCGGGCCGGCCATCTTGCGCCGCTCGTCCTCCAGCGAGGTGTCGACGGCACACTCGACGAAGTTGGAGGCGCGAACCGGCTTGCCGTCGAGACTGGCCAGCCGCCACTTGTAGGCCTCGTAGCCGAGCATGCGGTTGGCCGAGCGCAACGGATCCAGCGCCGTGGCAAAGGCGATCATCGTGAAATCGGGGATGAGGTAGAAAACCAGCGAGCGCTTGATCGGCTTCTTATCGGCGTTCACGGGACCCCCACGCTAAACACACACGCGAACCAGACGTCGCGTCACGCGCGACTGGAATGTCGCGATCAGCAAAATCGACATCAGGAAATCCGGGCGCTGTCAATTAGCCGTGCCGCATACGGGACAATTATATTTCTGTCTCCGGTCGGCAGAGCGAGGGCGCATCCGGCTGCCCGTACGCGCGCGAAAACGCCAAGAGCGCCGCCGGTCTCGCGAACCGGCAGCGCTCAAGGAATGTCTGTCAGCCGGCCTTTCGGGCAGGCCGGAATATCAGGCGATGATGCCGAGGCGGGCGGCGGCGACCGCACCGGTCTGGCCCGGCATGGTGCGGCTCAGCTTCTGGCGCTCCAGCGCGGTGGACAGGTTCATCTCGCGGCGCTTGCCGAACAGGCGGGAAAGGAACTTCATGACACATCTCCATGCAGTGGTCGTTACACGGGGTGCCTTCGCTGGAAGGAGTGGGGCATCTCGTTTCTGCTGCACATATAGGCGCGTTCGCGCCGTCGATAAGCGGCAAATGCGAAGCGACAAGAGAGGAATGCGACATCGAATGCGTCGCGTTTCGGCAGGCAGTAGATGCGATGGAGTTGTCGGGGAAATGCGGCCGGCGTCACCGGCTTCTTGCGGCGGTGCGGCCTGCCGGGCAGGCGGGCGCTAGGCCTGGCGGGAGCGCAACGAAAAAGGCCTGCCGGATGCATAGAAGCACTCGGCAGGCGAGATGGTTTTCGGGTCGGTCACGGTCAGTGCTTTCCTGTCCAGGAGTCGGAACCGCGGCGCAGACCGTTCTGCGGGTTGAAGGCATCCGGCCAGCCGATGTCCTTCTGGAGTTCGACGGGCAGTGACCTGATCGTGCGTTCGGTATGATGGCGCGCTCGCGCAGCACTGAATTCGGCGGCAATGCGTCCGATCGATGCGATGATGGACATGACATTTTCCTCTCGGGTTACGAACCGGGCAATACCGGTTCCTGGCGTGAATACGAAGCCTGCGTATCGGCAGGACTTCGCCTCTAGGGCACCCGTGTTTCAGTCTTGTTACAGGCCGGACCGAAGAGCGGATGCCTTCGATGACGTTGACTATCGCGCTGATCTGGTGTTCAATCAATCGAATTGAAATGATGGTTGGGATCAGTTTAATTGAAGGATACGCGGTCATGAACGCCCCCCTCAATCACCCTCTGCCGCTGCTTGATCTGGACGTGCTGCGCACCTTTGTCGCCATTGCCGAGACCGGCAGCTTCACGACGGCATCGAGCGCGGTTTTCCGCACGCCTTCGGCCGTTTCCATGCAGATCAAGAAACTCGAGGATATCCTTGGCCGGTCTGTGTTTTCGCGCGACGCGCGTTCCGTTTCGCTGACCCCGGACGGCGAGATGCTGCTCGGCTATGCGCGGCGCATGCTGGCGATCAACCGTGAGGCAGTGTCGAAGTTCATCATTCCCGACATTTCAGGCGTGGTCAGGCTCGGCTCGCCCGACGATTACGGCGAACGCGTGCTGCCGCATGTGCTGAAGCGTTTCGCCCAGTCGCATCCCTCGGTCGCCGTCGACGTGATCATCGACCAGAGTTCCAATCTGAGGCGTCGCATGGACGATCGCGGCCTCGACATCACGCTGGTCACGGCGTCCTACAAGTCTTCCATGGCGGGCGGCGAGGTACTGCTCTCCGAACCGATCGTCTGGGCCGGTGCCAAGGGCGGCTGCGCGCATATGCGCGAGCCGCTTCCGGTTTCGCTCTGGGAAGAGGGCTGCGCCTGGCGTGCGGGAGCGGTCGAGGCACTCGGCCGGGAAGGGCGCAACTACCGCGTCGCCTATATGAGCGCCCACACGGCCGGCCAGCGCTCGGCGATCATGGCCGATCTCGCCGTGGCGCCGCTGCCCAAATCCTTCCTCGGTACCGACATGGTCGAACTGACCGCCAAGGACGGCCTGCCCGAGATCGGCAATTACAGCCTCGGCATGTATGTGGCGCCGGACGCCGACGCACCGGTGCAGGCGGCCGCCGACCATATCCGCGCGACCTTCGAGACGTTCCGCGAAACAGGCAAGTTCTAGGCGCCTAGTCCCTGGCGCGCCTTGCCGCGTGGCCCTCGCGGCCGCGCCGGCGCGGCGCGGTATCGCCCGCCACGCCCTCGGCACTGACCGTCTTGCGCGGCGGCAGCTTCACCGCCGCCGACAGTTTCGGGAAGGGATCGACCTTGTTGGGCAGGGCCATGGCGTCGATGAAGAGCTGCTGGAAGTGTGGCTCCAGCGCCGTCTCGATCTTCTCGATGCCGGCGACTTCCTTCTCGATCTCGCGTCGGTAGTCCCGGTTCAGCAGCGCCATCAGTGCGCCGGTGCCCGCGGCATTGCCGACCGCCTTGACCTCGTCGAGGGCGCAGTCCGGGATGAGGCCCAGCACCATGGCGTATTTCGGGTCTATGAAAGAGCCGAAGGCGCCGGCGAAGCGGATCATGTCCACCGTCTCGACGCCCTGCTTTTCCATCAGGAGCTTGATGCCGGCATAGAGCGCGGCTTTGGCGAGCTGGATGGCGCGCACGTCGTTCTGGGTGATGGTGATGCGCGGTTCGCCGTCGCGCAGCAGGTATGACCAGGTGCGGCCGTTCTGCACGATGCGCGGCGAGCGGGCCGCGAGCGAGCCGTCGACGACGCCGTCCTCGGAGATGACGCCCGACAGGTACATCTCGGCCACCACCTCGATGATCGCCGAGCCGCAGATGCCCGTGACGCCGGTCGCCTGGACGGCTTCGTCGAAGCCCGCCTCGTCGGACCATTTTTCCGAGCCGATGACGCGGTATTTCGGCTCCAGCGTCTCCGGGTCGATCCGGACGCGCTCGATGGCGCCCGGCGCGGCGCGCTGGCCAGACGAAATCTCGGCGCCCTCGAAGGCGGGGCCGGTCGGCGAGGAAGCGGCAACGACACGGCTGCGGTTGCCGAGCACGATCTCGGCATTGGTGCCGACATCGACCAGGAGCATCATCTTGTCCTGCCGGTAGGGGCCTTCCGACAGGGTGGCACCCGCGGCGTCGGCGCCGACATGGCCGGCGATGCAGGGCAGCATGTAGACACGCGCGCCGGTATTGATCTTGAGGTTGATCTCGCTCGCCCAGGTATGCACGGCGCCGGAGACGGCGAGCGCGAAGGGCGCCTGACCAAGCTCGGTCGGGTCGATGCCGAGAAACAGATGGTGCATGATCGGGTTGCAGACGAAGACGGCATCGAGGATGTCGTTTCGGTCGACGCCGCTCTCGTCACAGACCTTGGCCGTCAGCTCGTTGACGGCATCGCGGACCGCCCTGGTCATCGCCTCCCGGCCGTCCGGGTTCATCATCACGTATGAGACGCGGCTCATCAGGTCCTCCCCGAAGCGGATCTGCGGGTTTGACGTGCCGGAGGTGGCGAGGATGCGACCGGACAGCAGCGACACCAGGTGCATGGCGATCGTCGTCGAGCCGATGTCGCAGGCGATGCCGTAGGCCTCGTTCTTCAGGCCGGGCGACAGCGAGATGATGGTCGGGCGCGAGGAGTCGAGGTCGCGATGGATGGCCGCGGTGACGCTCCAGCCGCCCTTGCGCAGAATGCCCTGCACCTGCGGCAGCAGGTGCTGCGAGACCAGCAGGTCCTGCCAGCCCCAGTCCTTTTCCAGCATCACCTTCAGCCGGTCGAGATCGCCGAGCGGCTTGTGCATGTCGGGCTCGTCGACCTCGACATAGCAAAGCTGAACGGCCGGGTTGCGCTCGATGATGCGGTCCGTCGCGGCTTTGCGGATCGTCTGCGCGTTGACGACCGTATCCTGCGGCACGTCGATGACGAGGTCGCCCTGGATCGTCGCCGAACAGGACAGGCGGCGACCCTCCATGAGGTTGCGCACCGCGGCGTAGCGCTGTTCCTTGGCGCCCAGGGCCGAGATGTGGTCGTTCGAGGAGACGATCTTGTGCTTGGCGAAATTGCCTTCCTGCACCTCGACCTGGCAGCGGCCGCAGGTGGCGCGCCCGCCGCACACGCTCTCGACATAGACGCCGAGCTGGCGCGCCGCGTCGAGCACGGTGGTGCCGACGGGAAAGCGCCCGCGCTTGCCCGAGGGCATGAACAGGACGAGCGGATCGGTGATGTTTGCGGGAGGGTTCACGGTTGTCTTGCTTAGCCCCGACCCATCCGGGCCTCGCGGCCACCGCGGCGGCGTCCGCCGCCCGAGCCGCCTTCGCCCGGCGCGTTGACCTGCGTCGGCGCTGCAACCGCCGCGCCGCCTTCGGCCGGCTTGTAATCCTTGTAGGTGCGGATCCAGTTGGTGCAGTCCTTGTCGGTGCCGTTCAAGACGTTGGCGCCGCGCACGGCTTCCATTTCCTGCGGCCGGACCGGGTTCATGATGGCGCTGGTCATGCCGGCGCCGATGACCATCGGGATGAAGGCGGCGTTGATGCCGTGGCGGTGCGGCAGGCCGAACGAGATGTTGGACAGGCCGCAGGTCGTGTTGACCTTGAGTTCCTCGCGCAGGCGGCGCAGCAGTGCAAAGACCTGGCGTCCGGCGTCGCCCAGAGCGCCGATAGGCATGACCAGCGGGTCGACCACCACGTCGTGCGCGGGAATGCCGAAATCGGCGCAGCGCTCGACGATCTTCTTGGCGACGGCAAAGCGCACGTCCGGGTCCATCGAAATGCCGGTCTCGTCGTTGGAAATGGCCACGACCGGCACGTTGTACTTCTTGATCAGCGGCAGGATCGCCTCGAGCTTTTCCTCCTCGCCGGTGACGGAGTTCACCAGCGGGCGGCCCTTGGCGACCTTCAGTGCCGCCTCGATCGCAGCGGTGACGGAGGAATCGATCGACAGCGGCAGGTCGACCAGGCCCTGCACGATCTCGAGCGTCTGCACCAGAAGCCCCGGCTCGGTCTCGTTGGGGTTGACCGAAGTGACGCCGGCATTGACGTCGAGCATGGTGGCGCCGCAGGCAGCCTGCTCGAGCGCGTCCTTGATGACGGTTTCAAAATTGCCGGCGATCATCTCGGCGGCGAGCTTCTTGCGGCCGGTCGGATTGATGCGCTCGCCGATGACGCAGAAGGGCTGGTCGAAGCCGATGACGATTTCTCGCGTGGCAGAGGCAACAATCGTGCGGGTCATGAATCTCTCCGTGTGATATAAAGACTTCTTTATATCGTTATCTGATTTCGATCAAGCGCTGGCAGGTTCCGGACGGCTAAGCCGCCTTATTGCGCGGCTTCCTTGACCAGTTGCTGCGGTGTCTTGGCGTTGGCTTCGTCGTGCAGCAGGTGCTCGAGCTGGTCGGCAACCATCTGGTCGTCGGCGCGCGCCTCGCGCTTCCAGGGCTGACGGCCCTTCAGCACGCCCGATTCATGCACGATCTCGGCGACGTATTCCTCCTGGCGGTAGGCCATCACGTGGATGCCGGAGACGCCCGGGATTTCCTTCACCTCGTTGATGATGTCGATGCAGAGCTGCTTGCCTTCCTTCTTCTGGTCGGCAGCGCCCTCGAGCCGCTGGATGACGGAATCGGGAATGTGGATGCCCGGCACGTTGGAGCGGATCCAGCGTGCCGTCTTGGCCGACGCCAGCGGGCCTACGCCGCACAGGATGTAGCAGTTCTCGACATGGCCGAGATCGGTGGCGCGCTTCATGTATTCGCGGAACATCGGCACGTCGAAGCAGTATTGGCTCTGCACGAACTGCGCGCCGGCCTCGATCTTCTTGCCGAGCCGGTGCGGCCGGAAATCATAGGGCGGCGCGAAGGGGTTGATGGCGGCGCCGAGGAACACGGCGGGCGGTGTCGTCAGCTTGCGGCCCGACAGGAACTTTCCGTTGTCGCGCATGATGCGGATGGTTTCGAGCAGCGACATGCAGTCGAGATCGAACACCGGCTTGGCGCCTGGCTGGTCGCCGGCCTGCACGCCGTCGCCGGTCAGGCACAGGATGTTTCCAACGCCCATTGCCGCGGCGCCGAGCACGTCGCCCTGGATGGCGATGCGGTTCTTGTCGCGGCAGGCGATCTGCATGATCGGCGCATAGCCCATGCGGGTCAGCAGCGCGCAGATGCCGACCGAGGACATGTGGCAGTTGGCGCCGGAGGCATCGACGGCGTTGATGCCGTCGACCCAGCCCTCGAAGATCTTGGCGCGGTCGTAGACGTCCTGTGGATTGGCACTGTCGGGCGGGTTGAGCTCGGCGGTGACGGCAAACTCGCCGCGCCGCAGCACGCGCTCCAGCCGGCCGCGCGAGGAATGGCCGGGCAGGGGATCGAGCGGCAGGTCGATGCCGGCCGGGTTCTGGTCGTGAATGCTCATGCTGACACCTGCTTGACCGCTTCGCGCGTCGCCGCGCTCTGGGCGGTGACGCGCAGCCAGGCCGAGGTTTCGCGCAGCGACTGGTCGACCGGCTTCTGGACGTTGAGGATGGCGTCGCCGTTGACCATGTTGCGCGAGCCTTCCCAGGCCTTCACCCAGACGCAGGGCATGTCGGGCTCGACCTCGCAATTGCCGTTGGCGCGGACGCCGCCGCAGGGGCCGTTGCGCAACTGCTTGGGGCAGTTCATCGGGCAGGACATGCCGGTCGAGGACAGCACGCATTGGCCGCACATGCGGCAGTCGAACATGAAGCCCTTCACGCGCTTCTCGACGAATTTGATCGGCCCCTCGACGCGGCCGTAGCCGATGGCGTTCCAGATCGGATGCAGCGTCAGGAAGAGATCGGCGAATTTCGCATAGAACCACTCCAGCGTGCGCGAATGGCGCACCGACCAGAGTCGGATGGCGTAGGAGCGCTGGACGCGGCGCTGCGGCGACACGTCGGCGGGCTTGTAGGCGCTCTTGGGCGCCGTATTCTTGACGATGGTTGCCTGGGTGACGCCCAAGGCGGCGCTCGGCGGCACGGTTTCGGGTGCAGCACTTGCCGGCCCCGCGGCGGTCGTCGAGTGGCGGTTCGTCTCAGGCATTTTCCCGCCCGCCCGCCTTCACGAGCGCGACGAGGCGCTCGCGGTCGTATCTGGCGTCATAGTCGGCAAGCGCCTTGTCGGCCTCGGCCTCGAGATCGTCACCGACCGGAATCGGATCAGCCTTGCGCCATTCTGCCAGGTAGTCGTCGGTCTCGGCCGCGCCGGTGCGCATGGCGCACATGTCGATCGCCTCGGTGAAGCGCAGCGGCAGTTCGCGCTTGGCGTTCTGGCGCCCCTTCTTGACGATGACTTGCGCGGGGATATCGCGCCAGAAGACGATGATCAGGTCGGCCATGCAACTCTCGCGATTTCAAGGATTTCAGCATTGCCGCAAGCGCACGGCCCCTGCTTGTTATGGGACGACGCGCGCGCCTTCAAAAACGACGCGCCGCGGTGTCGCAATCCAAAGACGATCAAATGCGCGTGGCTACCAGACGCCTTTGGTCACGCCTGTCCAGATATAGGACCAGAGCGTCGGGTGGTACCATTGCTGCGAGGGCATGTCGGTCCGGACCGGTCTCAGCCGCCCCTCGAGCGCATCCTCGACCGCGCGGACACAGATATCGCGCGACATGACCGCGAGCCGCAGCGCGTAGTTGGTGAGATTGTCGCCCGCTTCGGGCCTGCCGCGAACCTGGTAGATCACGTCGCCCGTATCGACGCCGGCATCGACCGCATGCACCGTGGCGCCGAAATTATCCGCGTCGCCGGTCGCCAGTGCCCAGTAGGCGCCGTTCATGCCGCGGTATTTCGGGTTGATGCCGGCATGGTAGTTGAGAACCGGGCAGGGGATGCCGTCGAGCGTCGATTGCGACAGCATGCGGCATCCGGCGAGGAGCACGACCTGCGGCCGCAGTTTCTCCAGCGTGTCGACCAGTTCGCGCGAACTGGCCGAGCCCACCGTGACGATCGCCTGGTCCGCGGCGGGCTCCGGCTTCACACTCTCGCCAGCAAGCGCGGTTGCATCGCGTCGGGAGAGAAAGAGCTTGCGGACCCTTGTGAAGACCATGGTGCCGAGCTGGCCGGCAACGTTGAACCAGCCGAGCTTGCGGGCGCGGTTGCGCAGCAGGCGGGCCTTGGATTCCGGCTCTTCCATGACCACGGTCACGGGACCGAGCCTGTCCTGCACGGCGTTGACGATGACCCAGACGTGCGGACCGCCGGCGGTGACGATGACAATACGGGAATCCGGCATCCGGTCCGCTACATCAACCAGCCGAGCGCGGCGTGGGTGGCAAAGCTTGCGGCGCCGATTACGGCCGCGACGATCGCCAGCGAAACGATCCCCACGGTGCCGGCTATGGCAAGCAGGATGCCGTCGCGTTCGGAGAGAGCCAGTCCGAGAAGCGCGGTCGCAAGGGCCGGCAGCCAGTTGCCGAGCGGTATCGGCAGGGTGACGACGATGGCCAGGAACAGCGAGACCATGCCTATCACCCGGTCGCCCTGCCTGCGCCAGAACGGCCAGTAGCGCGGACGGACCAGCCTTTCCAGGCGGATCAGGCGCGGGATGATCCAGTCCATCAAGCGGCGGAACTGGTCGGCGCTCATCGAGCGCTTCATCAGGAAGGAGGGCAGCCATGCCTGCTTGGACCCGTAGACCATCTGGGCCGAGACGATGATCAGCGGGATCCCGAGCACGACGGAGGCGCCGGGCGGCAGCGGCAGCAGGTTGAAGGCGGCAAACAGCACGAGCAGCGGCGCAAAGCTGCGGTTGCCGAGCGCATTGCGCATATGGGCGATGGAAACCGGCCCGTCTGCATCGCGTGCAAGCTGGGCAAACAGCACCGAAAGCCGCCTGGAGCGCCGGTGTTTCGGCGTGCCAATGAGACCGCTCTCAAAACTGTCTGCGTCCGCTTTCATGCCGAATCGATCCCAAGCCCCACCGGGGTACGCCCTGAAGCCCATTCTGTCCCGGGCGGGTTAACCCAAGATGACATGAGTGCTCGGCGCAGCTCTATTTGCCGTGCGGAGGTCGGAAATTCAACCCGCGCGACCCGGTTCAGCGCCGGAACTCCATGATGTCGAGCTTGGAATCATAATAGGGCGCCGGAAGCTCGATGCGCCATGACTGCTCGCCGATGCGGTAGGCATAGCCGACCTGGTCGCTTTCGGGGCCGCTGCCATAGGGCCTGGCCGTCTCATCGTTGACGGAGAAGGAGCCGAGATAGATCAGGCGCGTGTCTCCGTCGTCGTAGAAGCGGCCGGTGGTACGCTGCGAGCCGGTCAGCTTGGTCAGCATCCAGCCGGACCCGTCGTCAGTCACGCGGCACCTGAACCAGCCATAGACGATCAGTTCGGCAAGGCCGCCGGCCTTGATGGTCCGGCATTGCCAGTCGCCGGTGAGGTCAAGACCCTGGAATGACTGCGGCTCCCGGGCGACGAGTTCGTCCAGCACGGCGATGTCGGCAGGCGTGCCGCCCGCCCGGGCCTCGTCGAGCGCGCTCTTGCGCGTCGCATCGAAGGCCTCGAGCCGCGCCTTGTCGCTTTGCGTCATCAGCTTCTGGACGACGCCGTCTGCGAGCGCCGTTCCCGCGGGCAGGAGGAGCAGTGCTGTAAGCGCGAAGTGGCGAAGGGTCATGGCGGTCTCCGTTGTCGGAGACGGATTAGACAGCGGAATCCGGCGCTTTTCTGTCGGACGGCATGTCGGGCCGCTGTTTTGGTCAGGCGCCCGCGGTCATGATTGCCGGCGTCAGGTCGCCATAGCCGGTGAAGCGGTACTCGTAGTCGAGGCCAAGATAGTCAGCCGCCCACTTCGCCTTTTTCTGTAGTTCGGCATCCTCGGTCTGCGCCAGGTAGACGATCTTGGTGTAGTTGCCGAACACCATGTCGCGCAGTTCCGGATGCTCGTCGAGCCTCAGCGGCTCGATGACGAAGGCCTCGAACTGCCGTGCCAGCAGATCGGTCAGGTAGAAGGCAGTGATTTCATCGTGGGAGGCGGCTGCAAATTCTTCGTTGCCTGTAAAGAAGGAATAGCAGTGCGGGCCGCCGATCCGCTCAATGCCTTCCTCGGCGCAGATCTTGTCGAGCTCGCCCTGGGTGCCGCATTCGGCATAGCCGATGAAGATGCGCTGATAGCCCTCGCTGCGGGCTCCGGCGATGGCCGCGCGCATCGCCGGCGCGATCTTCGCAGGATAGACATGCCAGATCGCCGGCAGGCAGACGAGGTCGACATGGGTGAGACCATTGTTGCGGCAGATGGCGATGATTTCGCGCGCGATGGCGCCGCAGGCAATGACCCTCACTCTCCTGTCGAGCGGGGCCGAGGCAGCAATGTTGCCGCCTTTCGCGATCACGTCTGGCGTGTCGACTGGCTTGTCCATCATCGGCCTGCCTGTCGATAGTGCGGCGCTTCTTCCCGCGGGAGCTTGCCCGAGGCGGTCGGAACCGACTATCGTTTCATCCGTTGCCCTGCGCGTCATCAGCCCCTGAGGGAGACACTGTCCATGAAACTGTCGCGTCTAGCGTCGCTTGCCACGATCCTCGTGTGCGCCCTGGCCGTCGCATCCTGCGCAAACACCGTTCGCGGCGTTAAGCGCGATGTCGCAGCCACGGCCAACGCGATCGAAGAATAGCCGGACTGAGCGGCTTAGGCCACCTCCGCAGCGCGTCGCGGCCCGTCCCCGGGCCGTGACCAGCGTGGCCGTTGCTAGGCGCGCACGTTGTGCTTGCGCTTCATGTAGTCCTTGGCTGTCTCGACCGCCACGGCCGCATCGCGGCAGTAGGCGTCTGCACCGACGGCCTTGCCGAATTCCTCGTTGAGCGGCGCGCCGCCAACCAGAACGACGTAGTCGTCGCGGATACCCTTTTCCTTCATCGTGTCGATGACGACCTTCATGTAGGGCATGGTCGTCGTGAGCAGGGCCGACATGCCGATGATGTCGGGCTGATGCTCCTCGATGGCGGCGAGGTATTTTTCGACCGGGTTGTTGATGCCGAGATCGATGACGTCGAAACCGGCGCCTTCCATCATCATGCCGACAAGGTTCTTGCCGATGTCGTGGATGTCGCCCTTGACCGTACCGATCACCATCTTGCCCTGCTTGGGAGCGCCGGTGGCGGCGAGCAGCGGGCGCAGGATGAACATGCCGGCCTTCATGGCATTGGCCGACAACAGCACTTCCGGCACGAAGAGAATGCCGTCGCGGAAGTCCTCGCCGACAATGCGCATGCCCTCGACCAGCGCCTCGGTCAGCACCTTGTAGGGTGCCCAGCCGCGGCCGAGCAGGATCTGCGTGCCTTCTTCGATTTCCTCCTTGAGGCCATCGTAAAGGTCATCATGCATCTGCTGCACGAGCTCGTCGTCGGAGAGTTCGGAAAGGATGATTTCGTCGTCGGACATATTTTTCTATGCTCCAGTTAGAACCGGGCGGGTGTCACGGCGCGCGCTTCTAGGCCCATACCTAGCCTGCACGGTGCCCGAACCCTTAGCTGATTTGCGACTTCCTGCAAAAGGAAAGCGACTGGAAATCAATCGCTTTCCTTGTCGATTTTGCGACAGCTCTTGGCGCTGCCAAGCCGTTTCCAATAAGGTGTATGACTACGATCCGGGCGACGGAGCGCGCGTGATCGCGCCAATATCTTGCAGGACGGATTCTATGGCCGACAATCTCGCTACCGATCAGGAAGCCTCGACGGCACGGCGCGGCCGTGCAGCAAGCGGCGGCGCCGCAGCGAGGCGTGCAGCCCGCTCGGGCGGCGGCCCGGGCATCCAGCAGAGCTACATCAAGCGCGCCATCAAGTCCTTCGAGGTGCTTGACGAGGAAGGCCTGGCGCTGATCGAGGCCAATGCCGACACGGTGCTCGAGGAAACCGGCATCATCTTCCGCGACGACCCCGAGACACTGGCCTTGTGGAAAGAAGCCGGCGCCGACGTTCAGGGAGACCGCGTGCATTTCCCGAAGGGACTGCCGCGCTCGCTGCTGAAGACCGCGCCGTCCACCTTCACCCAGCAGGCGCGCAACCCCGAGCGCTCGGTTCAGATCGGCGGCGACGCCACGGTCTTCGCGCCGGTCTACGGCCCGCCCTTCGTGCGCGACCTCGATGGCGTGCGCCGCTACGCCACCATCGAGGATTTCCGCAATTTCGTGAAGCTCGCCTACATGGCGCCGTCGATCCACCATTCGGGCGGCACCGTATGCGAGCCGGTCGACGTGCCGGTCAACAAGCGCCACCTCGACATGATCTACAGCCACATCAAATATTCCGACAAGCCGTTCATGGGCTCAGTGACGGCGCCCGAGCGCGCCGAGGACACGGTGGCGATGGCCAAGATCGTGTTCGGCGACGACTACGTCGACAACAACACCGTTCTGACGTCGCTGATCAACGCAAACTCGCCGATGGTCTTCGACGACACCATGCTCGGCGCGCTGAAGGTCTATGCGCGGCACAACCAGGCCTGCATCGTCACGCCGTTCATCCTGGCGGGCGCGATGAGCCCGGTTACGGTTGCCGGCACGCTGACGCAGGTATTGGCGGAGGTTCTCGCCGGCGCGGCCGTCACTCAGCTCGTGCGGCCGGGCGCGCCGGTGCTTTTCGGCACCTTCGCCTCGTCGATCTCTATGCAGTCGGGCGCACCGACCTTCGGCACGCCGGAACCGTCGCTGGTCTCCTATGGCGCCGCCCAGCTGGCGCGCCGCCTCGGCCTGCCGTTCCGCACAGGCGGCTCGCTCTGCGCCTCGAAGGTGCCGGATGCCCAGGCGGCCTATGAAAGCGCCAACACGCTGAACTCGACGATCCTTGCCGGCGCCAATTTCGTGCTTCACTCGGCCGGCTGGCTCGAGGGCGGGCTCGCCTCCTGCTACGAGAAGTTCATGATGGACATCGACCAGCTCGGCATGCAGCAGAAATTCGCCCAGGGTGTCGATCTTTCCGAGAACGGCCAGGCAATGGACGCCATCCGCCAGGTCGGTCCGGGCAGCCATTATCTCGGCTGCGACCACACGCAGGCGAACTTCCAGTCGGCCTTCTACCGCTCCGCGATCGCAGACAACAATTCCTACGAGCAGTGGCTGGCTGAAGGCGAGAAGACCGCGCCGCAGCGTGCCAACGAACTGGCGCGGCGCTGGCTCGAAACCTACGAAGCGCCTGCGCTCGACCAGGGCATCGACGACGGGCTCCTCGACTTCATCGCAAGGAAGAAGGAGTCGATGCCCGACGCCTTCACTTGAAAGGAGCCCGATGCAGGCCGGGCTAAAGTGGCCAACATCATTCACAAGGAAGTCTGGCGCAGCGCGTTTTCCGACCCGGACAGAAAGTAGGGCTGCGGCCTGCTGTCGCGGTTGGCGGAAAACGGCCAAGATGAACAAGCGTTAACTTGTGATTTTCCGGGTGCCACAGCCTAATCTTGTGCAGTGCGTCATCGAGGGAAACGACTGCCATGGCTACTCTTCATCGTCCCACGGGCTACTCCACGGCGCAGGTCGCGCTGCACTGGACGATTGCCGTGCTTGTCATTCTCCAGCTCATCATCGGTGAGGACATCGTGCCTGCCTACCGGGCGTTCCGGCGTGGAACCGAAATCTCGGCGGACGCCCTGTTCGACGCCAATATCCACGTCTATGTCGGTATCGCCGTGCTTGTGCTGGCGCTAGCGCGGTTGGGGCTTCGCCTGTGGCGCGGCGTGCCTGCCTATCCCGAGGGCGGCTCGAAGGCGCAGCGCATCGTGGCTGGGATCGTCCACGGGCTGCTCTATGTGGCGATCCTCGGCATGCCGGTGACCGGTGCCCTTGCCTGGTTTCTCGGCGTCGGCGCAGCCGGAGAAGTCCACGAGCTGGCCAAGCCCGTCATCATCGCCGCCGTTGTCCTGCACACGGCGGGGGCGCTGTGGCAGCATTTCTATGCCCGAACCGACGTGCTGACGCGCATGCTGAGGCCGCAAAGAAGCCGGGCGTGACCGCGGGGCAGCCAGCTCGTCTCGAAAATGTCGCCGCGGCGCTCCTGCGCCACGGCCTGATCCTGCGCGGCGGGTTCAACTTCCACCATGAGGACCAGCCGCCGTTCGGCCCCGCCGGGGACCCGGCGCGGGCCGTGCTGCTCGTCGGGCAGGCGGGTGCGGAACCCTGGCCGCATTTCCTGCGCTGGCGCGCGGCGCAGCCCGGCGGACTCGACAATCCGCTGGACGCATGGTCGCGGGCGGTGATCGGTGCGGTTGCCGAAGATTGCGGGGCGAGGGCGGTCTCGCCCAACGATCGGCCCTACCAGCCGTTCCAGCAATGGGCGATGCGTGCCGAGGGATTGCGTCCGTCGCCGCTCGGCATCCTGATGCATCCGGACTACGGATTGTGGCACGCCTATCGCGGCGCGCTGCTCTTCGATGTGGAGCTGGACCTTGCGCCGCCTCGCGCAGCGATTCACCTTTGTGACCTATGTGCCGGAAAACCCTGCCTGAGTGCCTGTCCCGTCGGCGCGCATTCCGCTGCGGGCTTCAACCACGCCGCTTGTCTGACGCATGTGCGCGGCGCGACCGGCCAAGACTGCATGTCGGGCGGCTGTTTCGACCGCAATGCCTGTCCCTATGGGACGGCCTACCGCTATGTTCCGGACCAGCAGGCTTTCCACATGGCGGCCTTCGCGCGCCAGGTGTGAGTGCCTGGCGTCGTTACTCGCCCATCTCGCGGATCAGCCCGTACAGATTTGTCGAGCGGGCGCCGGACCGGCAATAGGCGAAGACCGGGCCCTTCAGGTCCTGCAGGGCCGCGGCCTGCTCGGCGACGTTCTCGCCGGTGACCTGACCGCTGATGACCGGGATGTAGCGGAATTCCAGGCCGGCCGCCTTCGCTGCCGCCTCGACGCTGGCTGCCGAGGGCTGGCCGGGCTGTTCGCCATCCGGCCTGTTGCAGATCACGCTGTTGAAGCCGGCAGCCTTGATGGCGGCCACATCCTGGGGAAGAATCTGTCCGGCAACTGAATACTGGTCGCTGATCTGGCGATATTCCATCTGTCGTCCTCGTTGTGGCGACCGCCTGGCGGTCTGTCGATACAAGTGTATCCATTCCCGAGCCGCCTGGGCAACCGGGAGTTCAGCTTCCCAGTATAGCGCCGCGAATGGCGCCGATGTTGTTTTCCATCAGTTCGAGATAGGTCGCAGCCGGGCCGTCGGGCACCGACAGGGCGTCCGAATAGAGCGTCCCGCCGATCCGCACACCGGTTTCGCCGGCGATCTGCTCGACCAGCCGACGGTTGGTGATGTTCTCGATGAAGATGGCCGAGGCCTTGTCGTGGCGGACCTGCTCGATCAGCGCCGCAACGTCGGCGGCGGAGGCCTCCGCCTCGGTCGATATGCCTTCCGGCGCCAGGAAGGTGAGGCCGTACTCATGCGCAAAATAGCCGAAGGCGTCGTGCGAGGTGATGATGGTGCGCTTGTCGACCGGAATGGCCGCGACCGCAGCACGGACCTTCGCGTCGAGTTCATCGAGCCTTGCGGTATAGGCGGCGGCGTTTGCGCGGTAGGTCGCGCAGCCTACGGCGTCGGCATCGCAGAAGACGTCGGCAATGTTTGCGACATAGATCCTTGCATTCGGGATCGACTGGAAGGCATGCGGGTCGATGGCGCCGTGGCCATGGCCGTCGGCTTCCTCGTCGCCATGGGCGTCGCCGCCCATCTCGCGCGGCTCGACGCCCTTCGTCAGTTCGACGACAGTCGCGCTGGTGGCGCTTGCCTCGACCAGACGCTGCAGAAAGCCCTCGAAATGCAGGCCGTTGACCAGCACCACGTCTGCGCCGGCCATGGCGGCCGCATCGGCCGGCCTCGGCTCGTAGACATGGGCGTCGCTGTCGGGACCGACAAGCGTACTGAGCTCGATGCGGTCACCGCCGACATTTTCCGCGAAGTCGCCGATGATCGAGAAACTTGCAATGACCTTCAGCGGCTCGGCCGCGGCCGGCAGGCTGCCCAGGGTCGTGGCTATCAAGGTGGCGGCAAGCCCAATTCTGCGCAGCATAGGCTGTTCCTTCTTCAGGCGGTACGGTGGCGGTGGTGGCGGACGCGCGCGCGCAGCAGGCCGCGCGGTCCGGCAAGGATCGAGGCGAGATAGACGACGCCGGCGGACAGGATGATCGCCGGCCCGGAGGGCAGGGACGCATGGTAGGACAGGAGCAGTCCGGCGATGCAGGAGGCGAAGCCGATGGCCACTGCCAGCGCGCACATCGGCCCGACCCGGCTTGTCCAGAAGCGCGCAGCGGCAGCCGGCAGCATCATCAATCCGACCGACAGCAGGGTTCCGAGTGCCTGGAAGCCGCCGACGAGATTGAGCACGACAAGGCCGAGGAAGATGAAGTGCACCGGCGTGCCGAGCCGGCTCACCGAGCGCAGGAAGAGCGGATCGAGGCACTCGGCGACAAGCGCCCGCCAGAAGACGGCGAGAAGGAGCAGCGTCGTGCCGGCGATCGTCGCGATCAGTGTGAGGGCCTCGTCGTTCAGCGCCAGCACAGTGCCGAACAGCACGTGCATCAGGTCGACGCTGGAGCCGCGCAGCGACACGATGAGCACGCCCAGCGCCAGCGAGATCAGATAGAAGGCGGCCATCGAGGCGTCCTCCTTCTGGATGGTAAAGCGTGAAACCGCCCCGGCGCCGAGCGCAACGATGACGCCGGCGATCAGCCCGCCGATGGTCATCGGCACGATCTCGAGCCCGTAAAGCAGGAATCCGGCCGCGGCGCCCGGCAGGATGGCGTGCGCCATGGCGTCGCCGGCAAGGCTCATGCGGCGCAGCATCAGGAACACGCCGACCGGGCAGGCGCCGGCCGACAGCATGAGCGAGCCGGCCAATGCGCGCTGCATGAAGCCGAACTCGACGAAGGGCGCAATCAGATGATCGTAGAGCATCAGGCCACCCTGGAGGGGTGGTCATGGGCGTGGTCGCTTGCGTGGCCATGCACATGGCCGATCTCGTCGGTCTCGCACCACGGTGCGTCGTCGAGCCAGGCTTCCTCGAAGCGTCGCGCCTTGAGAAGGTTTTCCGGCTTCAGCGTTTCGGCCGTCGGGCCCCAGGAAACCGGGCGGCGAGCCAGCAGCAGGGTTTCGGGGAAATGCGCCCGCACCAGGTCAAGGTCATGCACGGCGACCATCACGGTGCGGCTTTCGCCATGCCAGCGCTTGATGAGTGCGACAAGGTCGATCACCGTCTTGGCGTCGATGGCGTTGAAGGGTTCGTCGAGCAGGATGATCTCGGCGTCCTGCACCAGCACGCGGGCAAACAGCGCGCGCTGCAACTGCCCGCCCGACAGGGTGTCGATGCCGCGCTTGTCGAAACCCTCGAGGCCCACGGCTGCGAGCGCCCGCGAAACGACGCCGCGATCTTGCGGCGTGAAGCGGCCGAGCAGTCCGCGCTTTGGCCAGAGACCAAGCGAAACGAGATCGACAACGCGGGCCGGAAAGGTGCGGTCGAGCTCGGACTGCTGCGGGAGGTAGGCAATCTGCGCATCGCCGGCCTTCGTCGCGGCGCCTGCCATCGGCTTCAGCACGCCGACGACGCCCTTCATCAAGGTAGACTTTCCCGACCCGTTGGCGCCGACGATTGCGGTCAGCGAACCCTTCTTCACCACGCCATTCAAATGATGCACGGCGGGGTGGCTGCCATAGCCGAGGGTCAGGTCGCGGAAGGTCAGGCAGGCGTCTGTCATGGCGGTTGCGCGAGGGGCTTTTCGGTGGTTCGTCGAGGACAATCTGGTATGTGATGTTATTACATATGTCAACGCGACGGAGTTGCAACCGACCCGCTATCCACCGCGGGGAATGCCTGGCTTACCCAATTTCCGGCTGGCTGCCCTTGCGTTGCGGGGGGTGCAAAACGTAGTGAGGGCCGCACTGAAACAGCAAGGAGACGGCAATGGCCATTCAACGCATCGGTATCGGCAAACGCATGAGCGACATTGTCGTCAACAACGGCACCATCTACCTGTCCGGCCAGGTCGGCGCGGGCGACAGCGTTGCCGCGCAGACCAAGGACATCCTGGCGACCATCGACGCGCTGCTGGCCAAGGCCGGTTCAAGCAAGGCCAACATACTGCAGGCGATCATCTGGCTCGACGACATGGCGAATTTCGCCGAGATGAACTCGGTGTGGGACGCCTGGGTCGACCCGGCCAACCCGCCGGCGCGCGCCACCGGCGAGGCCAAGCTCGCCACGCCGCAGTACAAGGTCGAGATCATCGTTACTGCCGCCGTCGGCTGACGGCGATCCGGCCTATTGGGCCGGCTGAAGATCGGGCGCATCGGCGGGGACGCCGTTGCGCTCGAGATCGGCGATCAGCTCTTCCATCTCGCCGATCTCTTCCACCTGCGCCTTGATAATGCCGTCGGCAAGTTCGCGCACCCTCGGGTCGCGGATATGGGCGCGCCGGCTGGTCATGATGGCTATCGAGTGGTGCGGGATCATCGCCTTCATGTAGGAAACGTCGTCGACCGTCTCCTGGCTGCGCACCAGCCACAGCGAAGCGGCGAAGACGATCACGCTGCCAGCGAAGATCGCCATGTTGGTGGCGCGGCTGTCGTACATCTTTAGCATGAAGGCCAGCATGATGAAGGCCATCACGGCGCCCATCAGCAACGCCATCCAGGCGCGCGTCTGGCTGAACCAGACATGGTCGATTGCGTAGGTGTTGAGATACATCAGGCCGAACATCACGACCGTCGAGGTTGCGATCATGGCGGCGAAGCGTCCGTAGGACATTGGCGTCTCCCTTGGTTCCGGTGTCGGGTACCAAAGTCGAAAAGGCGCCGGGTGTTCCCTCGCAGTCCTAGGGGGCGCCGATAACCACCCCCGTCATCGCGGCGACAGCAGCGCCGGTGGTCAGCCCCTCGTCGCGGGTCAGCGTGCGCCAGGTAGCAAAACTCATGGCGAGGCCAAGCAGCGCCACGGCCGGCGGCCGCAACCCATCGCCGAGCACGGCCCGGCAGGCCGCCATGGGCGGACCCATCGTCGCTTCCACGATGTCGCGCGTAAGGGCGTGGTGCTCGGCGTCGCGCAGCACGCAGGCTGCGAGATCGGCATTGCGTTCGTACCAGCCGTAAATCGCCGCGAGCCCGGTTCTGAGCTTTTCCCCCCGGTCGCCGATCTCCTGCCAGGACTGCGGGTCCGGGAGCGGGTCGCGCTGCATGGCCAGCCCGGAACAGGCCTCGAACAGCAGCCTCTCGTCCGGAAAATGCGCATAGAGCGTATGCCGCTGCACGCCGGCGCGTTCGGCAACCATCGAAAGGCTCGTCGCTGCCGGCCCGACGCTGCCATGCAGGTCCACCGCCGCCTCGACGATGCGCTGCCGCGTCTCCGCCTGCTGTTCTGCCCGCTTTCCGAGTGTGTATGTCCGCGCCATTTATTTTCACTGCACAATGGCGTTCATCCAATATTGACGAAGGCCGTAAAATTCAATACACAGCCATGTACTATGAAATTGAACCGGCTGTCCAGCGCCCTTCGCCTGCCACAGCCAAACCTTGTGCTCTTGACCGTGAGGACGTCATGGAAACCAGGATTTCCGAGATCGCAGATGGCATATTCCGACTGTCGACCTTCGTAGCCGATATCGCGCCGCCGGCCGGCTTCACCTTCAACCAGTTCCTCGTCATGGGCGACGAGCCGCTGATGTTCCACACGGGCTTGCGCAAGATGTTCGCGCTCAACCGCGAGGCACTTTCGCGTATCCTGCCGCCCGAGAAGCTGCGCTGGCTGGCCTTCGGCCACTTCGAGGCCGACGAATGCGGTGCCATGAACGAATGGCTGGCCGTAGCACCGCAGGCGACGCCAGCGCATGGCGCCACCGGCTGCATGGTCTCGCTCGACGACTTCGCCGACCGCAAGCCGCGCATGCTGGCCGATGGCGAGGTCATCGACCTCGGCGGCGGCAAGCGCGTGCGCTTCATCGACACGCCGCATACGCCGCACGGCTGGGACGCCGGCGTGATGTTCGAGGAAACCACGGGCACGCTGATGTGCGGCGACCTGTTCACGCAGCTCGGCAACGACCGTGACATCACCGGCAGCGACATCGTCGGCCCGGCCGTCGCGGCAGAGGACCTGTTCAACTATTCGAGCCTCAACCCGGGCATGGGCGCGACGATCCGGGGCCTTTCGGCGCTGGCGCCGAAGACGCTTGCCCTGATGCACGGCCCGTCCTTCGAGGGCGACGGTGCTGCAGCCCTTTCCGTGCTCGCCGACGACTACGACCGTCGGGTCTCGGGCCGGATGGACCGCGCCAGCCTCACCGCGCAGGCAGCCGAGTAACCCGCGCACTCATCGACAGGCTCGCGGCAGCACCCACGCCGCCGCGAGCCTGCTGCGACGAGCCGCCGCAATATCGAAAGACCGGAACTCGTCCATTCAGGTCTCTTCCGCCCGGCGGGAAAAGCCTCTAAGGGAAGGGCGGTCACTGGCGCGAAGCTCCTTCGATGAACATCCGTCGTCTTCTGTCGTATCTCGGCGACGGGCTCGCCCGCCTGGTGCTCGCACTGGCGTTGATCGCCGCCTCGCTGGCAGCGGCTGACGCCCACATCCCGACAGCCCCAACGCCGAAATCGCTGCTAACCGCCGCTCCCGATTCGGGCCCTTCGGCCTTGCTGCGGTTCACGCATCCCGAACAGGACCTCGAGACCCGAAACGGGCAGCACAGCAAGATCTTCCCGGCTTCCGACGGGGCGCTGCGGCCGGAGGATGCGGCTCTTTGCCTGCCGCACCCCGACGCGGCCGGTTCCGCCCCGGCTTGGCTGTCGATGCACGACGGTCGCGTCCGGCTGACGCGTGTGCGCGGTCCACCGCGGGACTGAGGACTGCCGGTCTCCGGACCATCCACACCCCTCATCAATCTCGCCACGCCGCCGGCAGCCGAATATCGGCTGGCCCCCGCGTGGACCTGGGACACGTCTCATGACTCGCCATCTCACTGTGCGGACCTTCACCTATTTCGTGTCGGCCGCGTTCTTTCTGTCCGTCCAGATCGTGTTCTGCTTCGGCACCCTGGGCTGGCTCATTGCCGCCATTCTGGGGGTCGAAGGCAAAGACCTCTGGATAATCGCCGCGGTCCTCGCCATCCCCACGGCGGTCCTCATCCTCAAGGTATGGCTGGTCGCCTACAACGCCGAAACCGACCCGGCAAACCACATGTAGGCGGTAGCGCATTTCGCTCGGGGGACGCGCGCTGCGCCGTGCGTCCCCGCATGCTGCGTGAAAAAAGCCGGAAAAATCTTCCCATCACCCCAAGGATCGCCCAAAAGCATTCGTCCAACGGACAAATGACGGCGATGATGCTGGAAGAAACCGAGGCTTCCGATCTCGATCTGATCGGTCAGGCTCAAAAGGGCGACAGGGCGGCTTTCGGCACGTTGGTCGAAAGGCACTACGGCTTTGTCTACCGCGTGGCATGGCGCTGGTGCGGTTCCAAACCCGATGCCGAGGACATTGCGCAGGAAGTCTGCGCGCGGCTCGGCCGGGCGATCCGTGACTATCGCGGCGGCTCCGCCTTCACGACATGGCTCTATGCCATGACGCTGAACGCGGCGCGCGACATGAAGCGCAAGAGCGCACGCGAAACGGCCAAGGTCGATGCCTTCGGCGTACAGGCGCTGATCGAGAGCGGCGTGGAGCCCGAGCCCGAGGACCAGGCAGAGACGCTTTGGCTCGCGGTGCGGCAACTGCCGGACAAGCAGCGCGATGCGGTGCTGCTGGTCTATGGCGAGGGGCTCACCCATGCGGCGGCGGCCGATGCGATGGCCTGCGCCGAGGCGACTGTTTCCTGGCACATCCATGAAGCGAAGAAACGGCTGCGCACGCTGATGCGCACGGCCGGGGAAGTGTGACCATGGTCGACGACAAGGAACTCGAGCGGCTCGGCCGCATGAAGGCACCGGAACCGGGCGCCGAGGCGAGGGCGCGCGCGATGCATGCGGCCATGCAGGCCTTCGACGGCGAAAATAATTCGACCGCACCCCAAGGATCGGCCGAAGGGCTTCGTCTTACCCACCAGATACGCAAGCTCTGGAGGGAAACGATGCAAAAGAAGCTTCTCGCGGCACCGGCACTTGCCGGACTGGTCGCGCTGCCGATCGCCGGCTACGCCACCTTCTACCTGATGGAGGAGTCCCCGTTCCGCTTCAGCATTGGCCAGGATGCCGCCGAGCAACCTGCGCGGCAGGAGGCGGACCAGGCGACGGCCGAGCTGAAGAAGAAGGACGGCGACGAACAGCAACGCGACGTGCTTTCCGAACTCGCGGCTCCGCCCACCGCCCCGAAGCGGGAAATGAACGCGGCGCCGGCCGAGAGCGAGGCGGTTTCCCGCGAGGTCTCCGGGTTGCTTTCCGCGCCGTCCGACGAAAGCCGCGGCAGGGCGGCCTTTCAGCCGGGCGTCGCAGCAACGTCGAAGCTGATGGCCGACAAGGCGATCAGCCCGCCGCTTCCCGACCCGATCATCATCGATCAGGAAGACCGCGAGCGCTTTGCCGAGTTCAAGACCAATCCCGTGCGCTCGGCCACCACCGACCCGGTCTCGACCTTCTCGATCGATGTCGACACGGCGTCCTACTCCTTCGTCCGTCGTTCGCTGAAGGAAGGGTTCCTGCCGCAGGCCGACACGGTGCGCGTCGAGGAGATGATCAACTATTTCCCCTATGACTGGGAGGGGCCGGATGCGGCCGCGACGCCGTTCAACTCGACCGTCACCGTCATGCCGACGCCGTGGAACGAGCACACGAAGCTGATGCATGTCGCCATCAAGGGCTACGACATCGTTGCGGCCGAGCAGCCGAAGGCCAATCTCGTCTTCCTGCTCGACGTCTCCGGCTCGATGAACGCACCCGACAAGCTGCCGCTGCTGCAGTCGGCCTTCAGGCTCCTTGTGTCGAAGCTCAACCCCGATGACACGGTGTCGATCGTAACCTATGCCGGCAATGCCGGGACGGTGCTCGAGCCGACCAAGGTGTCGGAACGCGCGAAGATCCTGACGGCGATCGATACGCTGACGCCCGGCGGTTCGACGGCCGGCGAGGCCGGCATCCGCGAGGCCTATCGGCTGGCTGAACAGTCCTTCGTCAAGGATGGCGTCAACCGCGTCATGCTCGCCACCGACGGCGACTTCAATGTCGGCCAGAGCGACGACGACGATCTCAAGCGCATCATCGAGGAAAAGCGCAAGTCCGGCGTCTTCCTGTCGGTGTTCGGCTTCGGCCGTGGCAACCTCAACGACCGGATGATGCAGACCATCGCGCAGAACGGCAACGGCACGGCGGCCTACATCGACACCTTGGCCGAGGCCGAGAAGGTGCTGGTGCAGGACGCTTCCTCGACGCTCTTCCCGATCGCCAAGGACGTCAAGATCCAGGTCGAGTTCAACCCGGCCGCGGTCTCCGAATACCGGCTGATCGGCTATGAGACCCGGGCGCTCGCCACCGAGGATTTCAACAACGACCGCGTCGATGCCGGCGAGATCGGCTCGGGCCATTCGGTGACGGCGATCTACGAGATCACGCCGAAGGGCGCGCCGCAGCAGATCGACGACCTGCGCTACGGCGAGGCCTCGACCGACAATGGCGGCGTTGCCCATGCCGACGAATATGCCTTCGTGAAGATTCGCTACAAGCTGCCGGACGAAGACGTCTCCAAGCTGATCACCACGCCGGTGACGAAGGCCAACGAGGTATCGTCCTTCGACGCGGCAAGTGCCGACCAGCGCTTCTCCGTCGCGATCGCGGCCTTCGGCCAGAAGCTGCGCGACACCGACCAGACAGCCGGTTTCGGCTACGACAGGATCATCGAGATTGCCACCGCCGCCCGAGGAGCCGACCCGTTTGGCTACCGGTCGGAATTCCTCTCGCTGGCGCGCCTTGCCTCGGCGCTCGACAGCGGAAAGCGGTAGTGGCGATGACGGCCGCGTCCTTGCAGATGGGATCGTTCTGACACGGGCACGACCGATGGGCGGGTGAGGCAGACCGGCGGGGCGAAAGCTCCGCCGGTCTTTTTGCTTACGGCACCCCGGATGTCAGGAATGCTTCGGCGGCGGCCTGCGCTTTTGCCGCGGAATGGCTATGGTCCGGCGACTACGGGGGATGGAACGAAGCGATGCCAGAGCGCCAACTGGACGAATGGGATTTTTCGCACGGCAGCCTGCGCTCGCTCTCGGCGCCCGAGATCAGGCGCTTCTGGGACGGCTATATCGCACGGCGCGGCGACGGGCTGATCGTGCATGGCAGCCTCTATTCGCGCTGGCGCCTCCTGGCCGACGACCTCGTGCTGTCGCTCTATGTCGCCAACCGCAGCGTCGGGCTTTTCGTCAGGGGGCAGCGCGGCGAGAGCTTTGCGACCACCGCCAGCCGGCTGTCGGCGTATGAACCCGGTCTCGGCCGGACGCTGGGCGCGGGCCTTCGGGATTTCCCGGGCTGCTGCTACCTCGGCCGCCTGCCGCTTGCGGCTACCGACCCGGCGAGCTGGCCGCAAGCCTATGAATGGCTCGAGCGGGAGGAGGAGCGCTACTGCCGCGCGCTCAACGATCTGGTGTTGCGCGGCCTGGCCGGAAAGGGCTGAGCCGCAAGGCCGTCAGGCGCGTGCGCGGCGGCGCTCGCGACGTGCATCGCCGGTCTCGCCGGTGGTGCCGCTCTGGCTGGCCTGCTTGTTGCGCATCGGGCCGATGCGCGCCTCGATCGCCTCGACCGTTGGCCGTGTTGCCTTCTTGTGGCTGTCGAGGGCACCGCGCATGGCGGCGAGATGCGCAAAAGACGTGCCGCAGCAGCCGCCGATGATTTTCGCACCGGAATCGACCGCCATGCGGACATAGTCGGCCATCAGTTCGGGCGTGCCGGAATAATGGATCTCGGTGCCGTGAAACTGCGGGATGCCGCAATTGCCCTTGACGATCACCGTCGCATCGGGCCGCGCCTCGGTCATGTCGAGCAGCGAGGAGAGAATGTCGGAAGCGCCGACGCCGCAATTGGCGCCAACCGCCACCGGGCTCTCCGCCAGGCTGTCGGCGATGCCGTGAATGTCCTTCGGCGCCAGGCCCATCATCGAGCGGCCGGCCGTGTCGAAAGACACCGTGTAGGTATAGGGCAGGCCGACGCGGATGGCGGCCTCGGCGGCGGCACGGGCCTCGTCGGGAGCCGACATGGTCTCGATCCAGGCGATCTCGGCGCCGCCTTCCTTCAGGCCGCGCAACTGCGCCTCGAATGAGGCGACCGCCTCGTCATAGGTCATGGCGCCAAGCGGCACGAGCAGCTCGCCGGTCGGGCCGACCGAGCCGGCCACGATGACCTTGCGGCCGGCCTTGTCGGCGACGGCGCGGGCGATCTCGGCGGCGCGCTTGTTGAGCTCGTGCACGCGGTCCTGCGCGTTGTGCAGCTTCAGCCGGTGGCTGGTTCCGCCGAAGGAATTGGTGAGGATGATGTCGGCGCCGGCATCGACGAAATTCTGGTGCAGCGCCATGATCTTCTCCGGCGCGCTCTCGTTCCACAGCTCCGGTGCCTCGCCGGCCTCCAGCCCCATAGCGAAGAGGTTGGTGCCGGTCGCGCCGTCGGCGAGAAGAACGCCTTTTTCTGCGAGCAGGGCGTCGATGGGATTGGTCATGGCAGTCGGCTTTCCGGCAAATCTATTTGAGATAACGATATAAAGAAGTCTTTATGTCCAGTCAACGAGCCGATTGGCGCCGCCGCCGTCATTCCGTCGAAAAATCTTTCTCGGCCAGCTTGCGGGCATAGGCGGCCGCCTCGTGGGCGTTGATGTCGGCTGCGCGGATCAGATTATCGAAATGCCGGGTCAGCGTGCGGATCGGGTCGGTGGCATTCAGAACCAGATACATGTCGCCGACATAGATCGCCGCGCGGTAGGGCCCGAAGATCGTGTAGGGCACCGAATAGCGCAGCCTGCCGTCATAGAGGAACAGCCGGAAGGTCGGGTAGAGGTCGTCGAGAAGTTCGGCCATGTGGGCGAGCTGTTCGCGGCGCTGCTCTGCCGGGAAGCCGCTCCAGATGCCGTGCCCGCGCGCGAAGATCTCGAGCGTGTGGCGCGGCATGCAGACTTCCATGTCGGTCTCGGGCCGGCGGTTGTAGTCGATCCGGTACTGCGTCTCGCCTGCCTGGCGCTCGCGGCTGCGGTTGGAAATGTCGGATTCATAGTCGATCAGCGCCTCGGTGCGCAGAAGGTCGGGCAGGCCGGCCGGCACGTAGCGGATCTTGGTGCCGACGGCCTCGGCGTGCCAGCGGGCGAGCAGGGTGCGGTCGAAATCGCTCTGGCCTTCCTCGATCTCGAGGCTGGCGCGGATCTCGCCGGTGACGCCCTCGTCCTGGCTGAGGCCAAGCAGCCAGTCGAGCGACACCTTGTGCTCGGCAGCGATGTTGAGCAGCGTTTCGGCGCGCGGCAGGCGGGTCGACGTGCCCGACAGCAACTGCGACAGCGCCGAACGATCGATGCCGACCGCTGCGGAAAAGGCCGACTGGTTGAGATCGGATCGCTGCAGCAGCGTCTTCAGCCGCTCGCGAAACAGGTCGGAGAGATTCCTCTTGTCCATTCCGGCTCCTCGAAAGATGAATTTTCCGTTTCCGCAGGGTGATACGGCTTATCCCGGATCGAAATTCCGTCTCTCTGGTGACAATGTATCACAATTGCCGTGAGTGGTGCGCAAAATCAACGCTTTGTGCGCATTGTCGCGTTGTTGGCACCGAAGACTACTGACACAATGCTGTCAGGAATCGCGGGGGTTCCGGCGTTGAGGGGCGCGAGAGAAGGAATGTCAGGCAGCAATCACGCGCGGCGAAACGGCTCCATCGAGTGGCCGACCGTCGGACTGATCATCGTCACCTACACCGCCTGGGCCGGCATCGGCTTTTTGCTCTGGTCATCCTACCCCATCACGGCTCTTCTCCTGCTTGCCGTCGTTCTGGCCATGCAGTCCTCGCTGATGCACGAGGCATCGCACGGCCACCCGACCCGCAAGGGCTGGATCAACGAGTTGCTCGTCGCGCTTCCTGTGGGGCTCGTCTATCCGTTTCGCCGCTTCAAGACGCTGCACCTGCGCCATCACGCCGACGAACGGCTGACGGACCCGTTCGACGATCCCGAAAGCTACTACCAGGCGCTCTGGCACCATCAGGGCCTGCCGCCCGCGATGAAGGCGGTGCTGCGCATCAACAACACCATGCTTGGCCGCGTGATCATCGGGCCGCCCCTGGCAACGATCGGCTTCGTGCTCTCCGAGTTGAAGCTCATCTCGGAGGGCGACCGCGCCGTGCGCCGCGCCTGGCTGCTGCACGGGCTTGGCCTCGCGCTTGTGCTGCCGGTCGTGGCCTATGGCTTCGGCATTCCGGTCTGGCTCTACGTGCTCGGCCCGGTGTGGCTCGGCCAGTCCCTGATCGCGGTTCGCACCTATGCCGAGCATCAATGGTCGGAGCGGCCGGACGGGCGCACCATCATCGTCGAGAGCTCGCCGCTGTCGCTGCTGTTCCTCAACAACAACCTGCACCTCGTGCACCACAAGAGCCCGAACGTCGCCTGGTACAGGCTGCCGGCGCTGTTCCAGGAGCGCCGCGACCAGTGGATCGCGATGAACAACGACTATGTCTTTTCGGGCTACGCCGCGATGCTCTGGCGCTATGCTTTCCGCGCCAAGGAGCCGGTGGCGCACCCGGTGCTGCGCCGCATGCCGGACCCCGGCCGCGCCTTCCGCCCGCACGTGCACGGCCACACGCTGACCGGCCTCGATGCCGCGGCTGTTCCCGCCGAGCCGCCGAAGGAATAGCGCGCTGACGCTTGCCTTTGCCGCCGGCTTTGGCAAAAGGACCGCATGAACGCGTTCCTTGCTGCCCTACCGATGTATGACTGGCCCGAGGCGCGTGCCTCGGTCGACGCCGAGTGGCAGCGCCTGCGCGAGCGACTTCGACAGGCTGGCATCGAGGCGCCGGAAAGCCTGACGCGCCGCAATGCCGAGATGCCGGCAGTACCTGGCGGCATCCGCGACGGGGCCGGCCGGGTCATCGCGCCCGACCCGGCGACACTGCCAGCCGACGAACTCGACTTTCATACGCTCTGGCGTCACCCGGCGCTGCTTCTGGCGCAGACCTGCTGGGGCCCGATGGAGCATGGCCTGTCGGCGCATGTCGCCGTCGCCGGCCAGCCCAGCTATGACGGCATCGAGGGCGGGCAGGGGGAGTACTATTCGAGCGTCGTGCTGATGCGTCGGGGCGTCGGCGGCGGCAGCTTGCCGTCTCCTGCCGAGGGCGGCACCGTGCTGCCACTCAGCTCTTTGCGCGGAAAACGCCTCGCCTTTAACGGGCCGGACTCGATGTCGGGCATCCTGGCGCTGACGCGGGACCTGGAGGCTGCGGGCGAAAGCCTCGCAATCTTCGCCGACAGGCTGGAAACCGGCTCGCACCGCGGCTCGATCGTGGCGGTAGCCGAGGGCAGGGCGGATGTCTGCGCCATCGACTGCCGCAGCTGGCAGCTTGCGCGCCAGTACGAACGGCGCGCCCAGGAGGTTTTGGCCGTGGGTTGGACGGCGAGGCGCAAGGGTCTGCCTCTCATCACCTCGCTGCGGACGCCGCCCGAAACGCTGGCGAAAATCCGTGCCGCGCTGCCTTGGGCCTGACTTCACTGCCGTTCACATTGGCGCGATCCGTGCAACCTGACCGCCGTTGCAGCGTTCATGGCGCAAAGGAGCATCGCCATGTCCGACTATCTGCTGCCGACGCTGACCGTCTTCGCCCCGCTCGTGATTGCGACCGTGGTGTCCTATCTGCTGCTGATCAATAACGACCTGCATTCGCGCCACAGGCACTAGGCCGCCGTGCGAGGTCAGCGCGCGTTCAGCCGCGGATCGAGAGGAAAGTGCGAGAGTTTTTCGTTGCCGGTGGCGGTGATGAGGATTTGTTCCTCCAGCTTGACACCCTCGTGGCCGCCGAGCCTGCCGATATAGCTTTCGACGCAGAGCACCATGCCGGGCTCCAGCACGCCGTCCGGCGTATCCGCCGTCCAATCCGCGGCATGCGGCAGGGTTGGGTATTCGTCGGCCAGGCCGACACCGTGATAAAGCACGCCGTAACGTGCCGGAAAGCAGTCATCCGGAGGGTTTATCGAGCGCTCGACGAGTTCGCGAAATGACGTGCCGGGCTGCATCAACGCCGTATTGAAAGCAATCTGGTCGGCGGTCGTGCGATAGAGCCAGCGCTGCTCCTCGCTCGGCTCGCCGTCGCCGCACAGGAACGTGCGGGACAGATCGGCGCAGAAGCCGTAGGGGCCGATGAGATCGGTATCGAAGGCGACGAGGTTGCCCGCCTCGATGGTGCGGGACGAGCATTCCTGGAACCACGGGTTGGTGCGCGGGCCCGACGCCAGCAGCCGCGTTTCGATCCACTCGCCGCCGCGCGCGATGTTGCCGCGGTGCAGTTCCGCCCATACTTCGTTTTCGGAGATGCCCGGTTTCAGAGCAGCCTGCATTTCGCCCATCGCCGCCTCGCAGGCGACGATCGCGCGGCGCATGCACAGGATCTCGTCGGGCGACTTGATCAGCCGCGCCTCTTCCATCACCGCCTCGCCATTTCCGATGCTCACGCCGAGCCGCGCCAGTTCCGCCACGCCTTCCGGGTTCAGGTGGTCGACTGCGATGCGGCCGTTGCCGCCACCGTGCTCGCGCACCAGATCGGCGATGCCTGCCGCCCAGCGCCGCGCGCGGTTTTCGCTCAGCTCGCCACCATACATGTACATGAAGGAAACGGCGGGTCGCACCTCGTCGACGACGCCCGAATGGTCCGACAGGTGCTCGCAGGAGAAATAGTCGAACAACACGACGGGACCCTCGGTCGCCACGAAGCAGTGGCGCGTCGGGTTGTGCGCCACCCAGAGCTGCATGTTGGTCGAGTCGGTGGCGTAGCGGATGTTGATCGGGTCGTAGAGCAGGGCGCCTGCATAGCCGCGCCGCTTCAGCTCGGCGCGGATGCGCTCCAGCCGGTATGATCGCATGGCGGGCAGGTCGGGGGCGGCGATGCCGGCAGTTGCCCATTCCGCCTCGGCCAGCGCGCCGTAGCCCAGCGCATGCTGGTTGAGCGCGGCAGCCTTTTCCCGCGCCTTGGCGCGCAAAGCCTCCACCGAGTCGGCACCACCCGGCTCGAACGGCATGATCTTTCTGTGACGGCCGAAGGAAGCGGGAACCATGGTTTCCATGGAAGGTCTCGTGCGTTACGGCCCTGGAGCGCTAGGTCTTCTTGCGGCGCGACCGGCCGGTCTTCGCAGCCGCCGCCGGTTTTTCGGCGGCAGGCTTGATGCGCACCCGCATCGAGCCTTCCTTCGGGTGATCGACCTCGAAGGCGCCCGCCTTCTTGACCAGGTCGCCCAGGCTGCGGGAGCCGAATGTGCGGGAATCGAAGTCCGATGTCAGGTTGGCAAGCCGGTTGCCGACCACGCCGAGAAGCACCCAGCCGTCCTCGCTGTCCATTTCCTCGATGATCTTGCTGATGATCGGTACTGCAGCGCTCGGCGGTTGCAGCGGCTTGGCGGCGCCTTGCGATGCGTTGGCACTGGACGCCGGAGCCGGCAGCAGGTTCTCGGTGTAGATGAAGCGGCGGCAGGCCTGGCGGAAGCTTTCCGGCGTCTTCTGCTCGCCGAAGCCGTAGACGTCGACGCCCTGTTCGCGGATGCGCGAGGCAAGCCGGGTGAAATCGCTGTCGGAGGAGACCAGGCAGAAGCCGTCGAGCCGGCCGCCATGCAGAAGGTCCATGGCGTCGATCACCAACGTGATGTCGGACGCGTTCTTTCCCTTGGTGTAGGCGAATTGCTGCTGCGGGATGATGGCGTGCTTGGCCAGCTGGTTTTCCCAGGCCTTTGAATGCGGGCTCGAAAAGTCGCCGTAGATGCGTCGCACGCTGGCTTCGCCGATCTTGGCGATTTCCTCGAACAGGCCGTCGGCGATCTTGGCCGAGGCATTGTCGGCATCGATCAGGACGGCGAGGCGGGGGGAGCGTGGTTCTGCAGCCAATTGAATTCCCTTTCAGGTCCGGCGGCATGCCGGCTTGTTCGGCCGGCATGCTAGCACAGCTCAATCCTAGCCGCGCATCTTCTCGCCCGACGGATCGAAGGGCGGCTCGACATTGATGCGGGCAGGGCGGCGGTGGCCCAGAATCTCGATCTCGAACATGCCTTCGCTTTCGTTCTCGGCGAGTTCGGCGGGCACATAGCCCTGCGCCATCGATTTGTCGACGTAATGCGCATAGCCGCCCGAGGTCACCCAGCCGACGACGCGCCAGTCGCCATCGACCAGCCCGCGTACGGCAGACGCGCCGGTCGCCGCGGTCGAGCCGCGCACTTCCTTGCCGGCGGCGTCGAAGCGCGGCGCGCCGAATTCGTGCGTCTTGCCGACCGTGCCGTAGTCCTTCGTCCCGACCTTTGCCCAGATCGGCTCGTCGCCCATCACGTCGGCATCCGTTGCCTCGACGATCAGCGAGACGCGCTTCAGCTTCGGACCGTCCGCATGCTCCTTCGCGGCTGCCTCGCGGCCGACGAACTCGTTCTTCTCCAGCTTGACGAAGCGCTCCATGCCGCCCTCGAAGGGGCCGTAGATCGGCCTGAGCTCGCGGAACCAGGTCGGGAAGTTCTTCTCGAGCCGCATCGACAGCAGCGCGCGCATGCCGAAATCGACGATGCCGAATTCCTCGCCCGCCTTCTTGATCTCGGCATAGACCAGCCGCTCATAGGCCGGCGCCATCCAGATCTCGTAGCCGAGGTCGCCGGTATAGGTAATGCGGTTGACCATGCAGGGCGCGCCGCCGACCGCCATCTCGCGGAAATCCATGAAGCGGAAGCTCTTCGACGACACGTCGACATCGACCAGCTTCTGCAGCAGTTCCTGGCTCTTGGGGCCGGCGATCGACAGGCCGACCAGCGTCTGGTCGAAGCGGTGGATGCGCACCGAGCCGTCCTTCGGCAGGTGCTTTTCGAACCAGCGCATGTGGTACTTGGCGGCGGCCGATGAGCCCCAGATCATGTAGCGCTCGTCGCCGGCCCTGGCGATGGTGAAGTCGCCGATCAGCTTGCCGAACTCGTTCAGCATCGGCGTCAGCACGATGCGGCCCTTCTTCGGCATGCGGTTGGTCATCAGCCGGTTGAGGAAATCCTCCGCGCCGCTTCCGCTCACTTCATATTTCGCGAAGTTGGCGATCTCGGTGACGCCGACCCGCTCGCGCACGGCGCGCACCTCGTTGCCGACGTGCTCGAAATCGTTGGAGCGGTGGAAGGAGACGACGTCCTTGGGCTCGGAGCCGTCCGGCGCAAACCAGAGCGGCGTCTCCAGCCCCCACGAGTCGCCCATCACGGCGTTCTGCTTGATCATCGTGTCGTAGAGCGGCGTGGTCTGCGCCGGCCTTGCCGCCGGCAGCTCTTCATTCGGGAAGCGGATCGAGAAACGGCGCGAATAGTTCTCGCGCACCTTGGCGTTGGTGTAGCGCAGGCTCGCCCATTCGCCCCAGCGCGCCACGTCCATGCCCCAGACGTCGAAGCCCGGATCGCCGTTGACCATCCAGTTCGAGAGCGCCAGTCCGACGCCACCGCCTTGCGAAAAGCCGGCCATGACGCCGCAGGCGACCCAGTAGTTGGTCAGGCCCTGCACCGGCCCGACCAGCGGGTTGCCATCGGGCGCGAAGGTGAAGGGGCCGTTGATGACCTGCTTGATGCCGGCATTCGCAATGCCCGGGAAATGCTGGAAGCCGAGTTCCAGCGATGGCGCGATGCGGTCGAGGTCGGGCGCCAGCAGCTCGTGGCCGAAATCCCACGGCGTGTTGACCGGCGACCACGGCTTGCAGGCCTTCTCATAGGTGCCGAGCAGGATGCCGTTGCGCTCCTGGCGGGTGTAGATCTCGCCCTTGAAGTCGAGCACGCCGACCATCTCGCGGCCGGTTTCCTTGTTGAAGGCCTCGACCTCCGGCATCGGCTCGGTGAGGAGGTACATGTGCTCCATGGCCAGCACCGGCAGCTCGACGCCGACCATGCGGCCGATCTCGCGCGCCCACAGGCCGCCGCAGTTCACCACGTGCTCGGCCTTGACCGTTCCCTGCTCGGTGATGACGTTCCAGGTGCCGTCCGGCTCCTGCGTCAGTTCCTTGACCGGGTTTCGGAGCACGATTTCGGCGCCAAGTTTTTTTGCCGCCTTGGAGTAGGCAATCGTCGTGCCTGAGGGGTCGAGATGGCCTTCCACCGGGTCCCACATGGCGCCGACGAAATGGCTCTCGTCCATGAAGGGAAACATCGCCTTGGCTTCGGATGGCGTGATCAGCTCGGTGTCCATGCCGAGATAGCGGCCCTTGGCGTGCGCGAGCCGCAGGAAGTCCATGCGCTCGGGGCTGTCGGCCAGCATCACGCCGCCCGTCAGGTGCAGCGAGCAGGACTGACCGGAAAGCTCCTCCAGCTCCTTGTAGAGCTGCACCGTATAGGCCTGCAGCTTGGCGACGTTGGGGTCGCCGTTCAGCGTGTGGAAGCCGCCCGCCGCATGCCAGGACGAGCCGGAGGTCAGCTCCGAGCGCTCGATCAGCATGATGTCGGTCCAGCCGGCCTTGGCCAGGTGATAGAGCACCGAACAACCGACGACGCCGCCACCGATGACAACTGCTTTGACGTGAGATTTCATGAGGATAGGTCCGTATGTGAAGAGAATGAATCCGTTGCCGGCGTGAGACGGCGGTCAGCGATTGGTGGCAGGGAACTCAAAAATCCGTCGGCGCGCCGCCTTCTGCGGTGCGCTTTGCGACGAAGGCGTCGAGCTCCTCGCGGATGGCGGGGTCCATGTAGGGCTCCTCGTAGGCGGCGAGCCGCTCCTTCCAGACGCGGTTGGCGCGCTCCAGCACGGTCGGGCTGCCAGCCTCGGCCCAGCTCTCGAAATTGCGCCAGTCCGACAGGATCGGCGAGTAGAACGCCGTCTTGTAGCGGTCCTGCGTGTGCTGGGTGCCGAAGAAATGGCCGCCCGGTCCGACCGAGCGGATCGCCTCGACGCCGAGCGCATCTTCCGAAAGGTCGAGCGGGGTCAGGAACTCGGCGACCATCTGCAGCAGGTCAATGTCGAGGATCGTCTTTTCGTAGGAACAGCGCAGCCCGCCTTCCAGCCAGCCGGCCGAATGCAGCATGAAGTTGGCGCCGCTCTGAACGGCACCCCAGAGCGAGAAGACGCTCTCATAGGCGGCCTGCGCATCGACCTGGTTGGCGGCGCAGACATTGGAGGTGCGGTAGGGAATCTTGTAGCGGCGCGCCAGCTGCCCGCCGACGAGCTGCGCCTTCATGTATTCGGGCGTGCCGAAGGCCGGCGCGCCCGATTTCATGTCGACGTTGGAGGTGAAGCCGCCATAGCCGGCCGGCGCGCCCTTCTTCACCATCTGCGTGAAGGCGATGCCCGACAGCGCCTCGGCGTTCTGCTGCACCAGCGCGCCGGCAATCGTCACCGGCGCCATGGCGCCGGCCAGCGTGAACGGCGTGATGATGACGATCTGGCCGTTGCCCGACATCTGGATGATGCCTTCCATCATCGGCACGTCGAGCTTCAGCGGCGAGTTGGTGTTGATGATGGTGTAGACCGACGGCTCGTCTTGCAGCTGCTCGCGTGAAACGCCGCGCGCGATGCGGGCCAGTTCGATGCCGTCGACATTGCGCTCCTTGCCGAGCGAATAGATGTGAAACGCCTTGTCGGTCAGCGTGGCGAGGTCGCGGATGCATTCGAGATGGCGCACGCCCGGATGGATGTCGGTCGGCTCGACCGGATAGCCGCCGGTCGTGTTCAGCACGTTGTGCATCTGCGCCAGCTTGATGAGATTGCGGAAATCGACCTGGTTGCCGGGACGGCGGCCGCTGTCGAGATCGGAGCAGTTGGGCGCCGAGCCCATCTGCGAGAAGATCAGATTGTTGCCGCCGAAACGGACGTTGTGCGCCGGATTGCGCGCGTGCAGCGTGAATTCCGACGGGCAGTGCGCGACCAGTTCCATCAGCATGTCGCTGTCGAAATGCACCCGCTCGGTGCCTTCGCGCACGTCGGCGCCATGTTCCTTCATGATGCGGCGCGCCTCTTCGTGCAGCACGTCGACGCCGATTTCCTTGAGAACCTTCAGTGAGGCCAGGTGGATCGATTCCAGCTCGTCGTCCGACACCAGCTTGGTCGGCTGGAACGGGTTCTTCAGCTGCCGGAATGCCGGCTGTTCGAAGGCGGCCGAGCCCCGGGCACGGCTTCCGGCGCGGCCGCCGCGGCGCGCCCTGTCGGTGGCCAGCGGTGGTTCAGCAGGTTGAAGAGCTGCGGTCATGAAATCCTCACGCGGTGCTATGATGCGCTGCATCATGGACCGGCGGGCGCGGCAGGGTTGCGGAGCCGGCGACCCTTTGCGCGAGGGATGCGACATTGCGCAACTTGTCTTGCCTGTACAGGAAAGGGCGCGTCCCGGGGCAAGGACACGCCCTTCAAACTGCCGCCTGCAGGCAGGCGATGCCTAGGATGCCGCGGCGAGCGCCAGCGCGCCGAAGGGCTCCGCGTGCGTCGCCATGTTGTAGGCAATGAGTACTGCAACCGCCAGCCATGCCGCGACCGCGAAGCGTCCGGGCAGGGCCTTGGATGTAACAGATCCGCCTGAAGACTTGCTCGCATTACGCCTGGGCCCGGCATCGGATATCAATCCGCGCCGCCGCGCCCAGAATTCGAGGTCGCCAGACGGTACGTCGTACTTGTCGACCGTCCATGACTGTTCCATTTCAAAAATTCCCTCTTGGTTCATGACTGTGCCACCAGCCGTGCCCTGACTTAGGGTTACTGTGTATCGGACCGATGCTGCGGGATTTCAGCTGTGTATCCGTGCGGTTTCTCGGAAAAAGCAACAAAACAGGGCATAATCGGTCAATTCAGCCTGACAGTGCCGGTTTTCGTGGCGCTCGCGGCTGCGCCCGATCCCTTGTCCTGAAAAGAATTCGCCGGAAAATGGCTACCGCTGTCCCGGCTGCGACCCATGTGGCGCCAGGCGCTGAGGCGCAGCCCGAAAAGCTGTGCTAGCGGAGGCGATGCAGATTCGCTCTTCGCCCGAAGTGCCCGACCAGCCCATGCCGCGCGCCGCTCTCCTCGGTGTCACCGCCAGCGTGTCGGTCTTTGCCGTCGCGCAGGGACTGAGCTACCCGCTGTTCACCTTCCTGATGCAGCGCCAGGGCATGTCGCCTTCCTATATCGGCCTGTCGGCGGCCATGACGCCCGCCGGGCTGATCGCCTCGTCGATCTTCGTGCCGGAGCTCGTCGAGCGTTTCGGGGCTAGGGGGCTCGCCGTGTTCAGCGCGCTAGCCGCAGCCGTCCTCTTTGCGGCGATCGGCCTGCTGCAGAACGATTTCGCCTGGTTTCCGGTGCGTTTCCTGATCGGCGTGGCGATCAACCCGCTCTACATACTGGGCGAGGTGTGGATGATCGCGCTGGCGCCCGAGGCGCGTCGCGGCCGCATCATGGGCATCTTCAATGCGGTAACCGGGGCCGGCTACGCCGCCGGTCCGCTGACGCTGGCGCTGGTCGGCAGCCATGGCTGGCCGCCCTTGCTGGTGGGCGTCGTCGGCTTTACCGGCTGCGCGCTGATCCTCTATCTGACCACCGCAAACCTCGCCGGCTTCGAGGCGGACGAAGAAAGGCCGGGCGGCTTCTGGAGTTTCTGGCGGCTGGCGCCCGCGCTGCTCGTCGCCGTCACCGTGGCAGCGGCGACCCAGCAGAGCGTCTATTCGCTGTTGCCGGTCTTTGGCGCCGCCTATGCGCTGCCGTCTCCGACGCTCGCGGCAATGATTTCGGTAATGTCGCTCGGCAACATCGTGCTGCAGATCCCGCTGGGCCTGTTGGCCGAACGCTTCGGCGCGCGCTCCATGATCGTCGTCTGTGCGGCGTTCACCATGGCTTGCGCGCTTTCACTGACGGCCGTCATCACCACGCCGCTGGTCTGGCCGGTGCTGCTCGTCATCGGTGGCGTCGGCTACGGTGTCTATACGATGGCGCTGGTCGAGCTCGGCAACCGCTTCCGCGGTTCGATGCTGGTCGCCGGCAATGCCGCCTTCGGGTTGATGTGGGGCGTCGGCGGCATCATCGGCCCGCCGGGATCTGGCTTTGCGATCCAGCATGTCGGCCCGACCGGCCTGCCAGCCGTCATCGCGGTGCTGAGCGGCACGCTTGTCGTCTTTTCCCTCTACCGTAGCCTCGTGCGCTGGCGCCGCGACCGGTGATCGACGCCCTCTTGATAGGCAGCGGCCGGCTCGACTACAGTCGCGCCATGGCTTGCAGTGACAGGCAACATATTCTGGGCGACTTCGCCTCCAAACCGTCGTCCCGGACACTGCACGCCGAGATGCTGCGGCTCTGCGCGCGCATCGGCTACTCGCCGCCTCCGTCACGCTGAATTCCTTCGCCGGCTCCGCCGGACAGATTCAACGGAGGGCTGCAAGCCCATGACCTACAAGAACTATTCGCTGAAGCAGCTGCAGGCGATCGACGCCTCGCACCATCTTCATCCCTTCACCGACCACCGCGAGCTGCGCGAGTCCGGCTCGCGCATGATCGTCGGCGCCAAGGGTCCCTATGTCTATGACAGCGAGGGGCACGAGCTGCTCGACGGCATGGCCGGACTGTGGTGCGTCAGCATCGGCTACGGCCGCGACGAACTGGCCGAGGTGGCCTACGAGCAGATGAAGGAGCTGCCCTACTACAATTCCTTCTTCAAGTCGGCGACGCCGCCGGCGGTGCTGCTTGCCCAGAAACTCGCCGAGATTGCCCCGAAAGGCCTCAACCAGGTGTTCTTCGGCTCGTCAGGCTCGGAAAGCAACGATACGGCGCTCAGGCTGGTGCGTCATTTCTGGGCGCTGGAGGGCAAGCCGGAGAAGAACCGCATCATCTCGCGCAAGATGGCCTATCACGGCTCGACGGTTGCTGGCACGTCGCTCGGCGGCATGGAAGGCATGCACAACCAGCTCGGCGGCGCGGTGCCCAACATCGTGCATGTGATGATGCCTTATGCCTACGAACTGGCGGAACCCGGCGAGAGCGAGCACGATTTCGGGCTGCGCGCTGCCAAGGCTATCGAGGACGCCATCCTCGAAGCCGGCGCCGACAAGGTGGCGGCCTTCATCGGCGAGCCGATCATGGGGGCAGGCGGCGTCAAGATCCCGCCGGCGAGCTACTGGCCGGAAGTCCAGCGCATCTGCCGCAAATACGACGTGCTGCTGATGCTCGACGAAGTCATCACCGGCTATGGCCGCACCGGCGAATGGTTCGCGGCCCAGACCTTCGGCATCGAGCCCGACACGATGACCACCGCCAAGGCGCTGACCTCCGGCTACCTGCCGCTGTCGGCGCTTTTCGTCGGCGACCGCATCGCCAAGACCCTGGTCGACAAGGGCGGCGAATTCTACCACGGCTACACCTATTCGGGGCACCCTGTGTGCTGCGCCGTGGCGCTGAAGAACCTCGAGATCATCGAGCGCGAAGGGCTGATCGAGCGCGTCAGGACCGACACCGGCCCCTATTTCGCCAAGGCGCTGCAGGAGCGGGTTTCGGGGCATCCGCTGGTCGGCGAGACGCGTGCCATCGGGTTGATGGGCGCCATCGAGATTGTCAGCGACAAGCAGAAGCGTGAGCGCTTCCAGCCGGTCGGCAGGGCGGCCGTCCTGGTGCGCGATCACGCCATCGCCAACGGGCTGATGCTGCGCGCCACGGGCGACACGATGATTCTTTCGCCGCCGCTGATCTGGACGCGCGAGACGATCGACCTTGCCTGCGAGCGCATCCTGAAGGCGCTCGACCTGGCAGAAGCCGACCTGCGCTAGTCCGCGGCGCGGCAGGGTGCGGCTTTTCGGCCGCACCCTTTCGCAATCGCCCGATCATCGATCAATGAACAGGAACGAAACGCGGCTGGCCGGCTTATAGTGTGCACGCCGCATCCCGGCGTTTTCAGCATCGGAAGTTCCATGAAAAAGCAGCGCAAGACCGCACGGCAGTCGACGTCGATCGCCGGAGACCTCATGCTCGCGCCCATGGTGGCGCTGATGCGACTGCCGTTGATGGCAGCCGAAGCCGGCAGCGGTCAAACGCGCCGCGCCGAGACCGAACGTGCGGTCCACGAAAAGACCTCGGCAATCGCCGAGGGCGTATTCGCCGCCCAGATGTCGCTGATCCATTCGGCCACTCAGTTCTGGCCCGAGGTGTTTTCGGGCAGGACGCCTTCGATCCTCAATGGCGTCGCTGTCGAGCGCACGGTGAACGCCGCGCTCAGGCCAGCAAGCCGGCGCGTCAAGGCCAACTTCAAGAGATTGTCGCCGCTTGGCTGATACGGCAAAGACCGCGCTCCCGACAGGAACACGGCTTTGCCATCGATACGCATGGCCCATCGCCAACAATACACTGCGATGGTAACGGCTCCGGTACGCGAGACCTGATCCGGAGCGTGGAGGCGGCTGCGATGACCGCCTCGCAGTCCGTTCTATAGGGACATCGTTACCGCGCGGTTATCAGGAGATTAAGCAAACCTAAATTTGCGACTTTTCTTGCCTAATTCGCAAATATACCTGCGAAACAAATATTTACGCAGGGTTATCCCGCAGATAGCGGATGATCGCCGAAAAGTCCTCGTGGCCGTGGCCGCTCTCGTTGAAGCGGCCGTAGAGTTCCGCCGCATGCTTGCCCAGGGGCGTGGAAGCGCCGGTCGATTTGGCCGCGTCCTGTGACAGTCCGAGGTCCTTCAGCATCAGGGCCGCGGCAAATCCCGGACGGTAATCATTGTTGGCGGGCGAGGTGGGCACCGGACCCGGCACCGGGCAGTAGGTGGTCAGCGACCAGCACTGGCCCGACGAGGTCGAGGCGACGTCGAACAGCGCCTGGTGCGACAGGCCGAGCTTTTCTGCCAGCACGAAGGCCTCGCCGACGCCGATCATCGAGATGCCGAGGATCATGTTGTTGCAGATCTTGGCGGCCTGGCCCGCGCCTGCCGCGCCGCAATGCACGATCTTGCCGGCCATCGGCTTGAGGATCGGCTCGGCCTTCGCGAAGGCTTCTTCCGAGCCGCCGGCCATGAAGGTCAGCGTGCCGGCCGCCGCACCGCCCGTGCCGCCCGAAACCGGCGCGTCGATCGACAGCAGGCCGTGGCTGGCAGCGATCTCGTGCGCCTTGCGCGCCGAATCGACGTCGATGGTCGAGCTGTCGATGATCAGCGTGCCCTTGGACGCTACCGCCGCGATCTCCTCATGCACCGACAGAACGTGCTTGCCGGCCGGCAGCATGGTGATGACCACTTCCGCGCCCTTCACCGCGGCGGCGACGCCGGCCTCCGCGACGACGCCGTTGTCGGCCGCGATCGACAGGTTTTCCGGCTGCAGGTCGAAACCATGCACCGCGTGACCCGCCTTGACGAGGTTGGCGGCCATCGGGTTGCCCATATTGCCGAGGCCGATGAAGGCGATGGTGGTCATGTGTTCCTCCGGAAGGTCAAGAAAGCATGGTCAATGGAGAATGGTGAACCGGGACGGATGCTGCGCATTTCGATTCAGCCGTGTCCCATTCACCCGTCACCGCCCGATCAGCGCGCGGGCGACGATCACCCGCATGATCTCGTTGGTTCCCTCGAGTATCTGGTGCACGCGCAGGTCGCGGACCAGCTTCTCGATGCCATAGTCGTGCAGGTAGCCATAGCCGCCGTGCAGTTGCAGCGCCTCGTTGGCCACCTTGAAGCCGGTATCGGTGACGAAGCGCTTGGCCATCGCCGACCATTTTCCCGCATCCGGCGCTCGGCGGTCCAGCTTCGTCGCCGCGGCGTAGAGGAAGATCCGTGCCGCCTGCAGTTCGGTTTCCATGTCGGCCAGCCTGAACTGCAGCGCCTGGAACTGGTCGATCGACCGGCCGAAGGCCTGGCGCTCGGCCATGTAGGCCAGCGTCTTGTCGAGCGCGGCCTGCGCGCCGCCGAGCGAACAGGCGGCGATGTTCAGCCGCCCGCCGTCGAGCCCGGCCATGGCGATGCGGAAACCGTCGCCCTCCGCCGACAGCAGGTTTTCGGCCGGAACGCGGCAGTCGGTGAAGATCACCTGCCGCGTCGCCTGCATGTTCCAGCCCATCTTGTGCTCCGGCGCGCCGAAGGAGAGGCCCGGAGCGTCCTTTGGCACGACAAGCGTCGAGATGCCCTTCGGCCCGTCGCCGCCGGTCCGCACCATGGTGACGTAGACATCGCTGTCGCCGGCGCCGGAGATGAACTGCTTGGCGCCGTTGACCACGTAGTGGTCGCCCTCGCGCACGGCGCGCGTCTTCAGCGCCGCGGCGTCCGAGCCCGAACCCGGCTCGGTCAGGCAGTAGCTGCCCAGCCACTCCATCGACGCCATCTTCGGCAGCAGGCGCTCGCGCTGCTCGTCATTGCCGAAGCGGTCTACCATCCAGGCGGTCATGTTGTGGATCGAGATGAATGAGGCAAAGCCCGGGCAGGCGCGCGACAGCGCCTCGAAGATCAGCACCGCGTCCAGCCGCCCAAGGCCCGATCCGCCGCCTTCCTCGCCGACATAGATGCCGCCGAAGCCGAGCGGCCCGGTCTCGCGGATCACATCGGCGGGAAAATGACACTCCCGGTCCCAGGCGAGCGCATGGGGCGCGACGCGCTCGTCCGCGAAGCTCTCGGCCATGGCCTGAATGGCGCGCTGGTCCTCGTTGAGCTCGAACTGGCCAGCCGGCACCTCGACTGCGGCATCCATGGCGTCCTCCAGAACTTTTGCCTATGCGCGTCATCCAATCTAGACCAATGATGCGCGCGCGCAACCGGACTGCCGCACACGATGGGGATGAGACTTGACCACCGTATTCGACGAACTGCTTGCGGGTTTCCAACGCCTCGTCGCCCAGGCTGACAGTCCTGCCGTCTCGCGTTTCATCCATGATTGGCAGATGCGCCCCCGCAGGCTCGAACCCAAGAGCCTGCCGTGCCTTGGCCAACTCTCCAGAGCGGCACGGATCGCCGGCGAACAGGCAGCACCCGTCGTCCGCTTCCTCGACGAGCGCTGCCATGACTTTCGCTGGGGCCAGACCTACACGAACGCCGATTTCGGCCAGAAATTCATGGACAATTACGGCTGGCTCGAAGTGTTCGGCACGCGCGGCCATTTCGAGAACCGCAAGGCTGCCGGCGGCTTCCTGATTCTTGGGCCAAACATCGCCTATCCCGACCACCACCATGTCGCCGAAGAAATCTACATCCCGCTGTCCGGGGGCACCGAGTGGCGCATGGGCGAGGGGCCGTATCGCCGCCGCGCGGCGGGCGAGATCGTCCACCACGCATCGAACGTCAACCACGCCATGCGCAGCGGCGACGAGCCGCTGCTGGCGCTCTATCTGTGGCGCGGAGGGCCGCTGGCGGCGCGCTCCACCATCACCGGCGCGCGGGCGGGGGAGCGCTAGGCATGGCGCGGGCGATCATGCTGCAGGGCACCGGTTCGGACGTCGGCAAGACGGTGCTGGTCGCCGGCCTCTGCCGCGCCGCCAGGAATCGCGGCATGGTCGTCAGGCCGTTCAAGCCGCAGAACATGTCCAATAATGCCGCCGTCGCCGACATTCCGGGCGAGACCGGCGGCGGCGAGATCGGTCGCGCGCAATGGCTGCAGGCCATCGCCTGCGGGGCTGCCCCGTCGATCCACATGAACCCGGTGCTCTTGAAGCCGCAGAGCGACATCGGCAGCCAGGTCGTCGTCCAGGGCAAGGTGTATGGCGAGGCGCGGGCGCGCGACTACCAGCTCCTGAAGCCGAAGCTGATGGAGGCGGTTCTCGACTCCTGGGCCAGGGTGGGCGAGGGCGCCGACCTCGTCATCGTCGAGGGCGCCGGCTCGCCGGCCGAGATCAACCTTCGCCCGCGCGACATCGCCAATATGGGCTTCGCAACCCGCGCCGACGTGCCGGTAGTGCTGGTCGGCGACATCGACCGCGGCGGCGTCATCGCCTCGATCGCCGGCACGCATCTCATCCTGCCCGACGAAGACCGCAAGATGATCGCGGGCTACATCATCAACAAGTTCCGCGGCGACGTCTCGCTGTTCGACGACGGGCTCAAGGCAATCGAGCGCTTCACCGGCTGGCGCTCGTTCGGCGTCGTGCCGTTCCTGCCGGCCGCCGCACTGCTGCCGTCGGAAGACAGCGTCGTGCTGGAGCGGCTCGCCGAGGGTCGGCGCGGGGCGCTCAAGGTCGCGGTGCCCATGCTGTCGCGCATTGCCAATTTCGACGATCTCGATCCGCTGAAGGCGGAGCCGCAGGTCGAGGTCGTCTTCGTGGCGCCGGGCAGGCCGCTGCCGCATGACGCCGGGCTGGTCGTCATTCCGGGCTCCAAGTCGACGATCGGCGACCTGCTGCGCTTCCGCGAGAACGGCTGGGACCGCGACCTTGCCGAGCACCGGCGGCGCGGCGGCCATGTCATCGGCATCTGCGGCGGCTACCAGATGCTCGGCCGCCTGGTGCGCGATCCCGACGGCATCGAGGGCAGCGTCACCGAGGCCGACGGGCTCGGACTGCTCGACATCGAAACCGTGATGGAGCCGGAAAAGACGGTGCGCAACGTCACCGCCCGTTCGCTGCAGTTCGACGTGCCGCTGACCGGCTACGAAATCCACCTCGGCCGTACGACGGGTGCGGACTGCCTGCGCCCATCGGCGGTGATCAACGGGGTCGAGGACGGCGCGACGTCGGCCGACGGCAAGGTGTTCGGCACCTACATGCACGGCCTGTTCTCATCGGATGAATTTCGCGCCGCCTATCTCACAAGCCTCGGCATCCGCGGCGGCATCGTCGACTATCGCGCCGAGGTCGAGCGCGCCCTCGACCAGCTTGCCGCGCATCTCGAAAAGCACCTCGACTGCGACGCCATCTTCGCGGCGGCGCGCTGAGGCGTCAGCCGTTCTCGGCGTACCATTTCAGGATCGCCGGCATGTTTTGTTCGAAGCCGCCGGGCAGGAAGACGTTGAAGAGGCCGGCGCGCTGCTCGGTCCGGTTGGCGAAATCATGCGTGACGCCCGCCGGGACGATGATGCAACTGCCCGCTGGCGCGTCGATCCAGTGCTTGCCGACAAGCACTGACGGCATTCCTTCTATGGCGTAGAAGATCTCGTCATTGGCTTCGTGCGAATGGGCGCCGGGCCCGTCGCAGCCCGGCTCAAGCCACCATTCAGAGACGGCATAGCGGTTCTCGGTCTCCTCGCCGTCGGCCTTGAAGACGGCACGCATGGCGGGCATCCGGTAGGAGCGGCCCTCCCAGGGCTGCAGCACCACGGGCGGCCGTTTCGCAGCCCCGTTCATGCCTTGTCGCCCGCCTTCGGCCAGTAGGTGCCGACGGACCAGACGTTGCCCTCCGGGTCGGCGCAGATGAAGTCGCGACTGCCATAGTCCTGGTCGGCCAGGTCCTTGAGGATCGTCGCGCCGGCGGCCTTGGCCCTTGCATAGACGGCATCGGCATCGTCGACCGCCACATAGACTGACTTTCCGCCGTGCACGCCCGGACCGCCAACCATCTGCCCATAGTCATTGTCGCGGACGCTGCCGAGCATGATCATCGATGAGCCTAGCGACAGTTCGGCGTGGTGCACGACGCCATTGTCCTCATAGCGGGCATGGACGACGAAGCCGAATGCCTCGACCAGCCAGTCGATCATTGCGGCGGCATCGCGATAACGGAATGTCGGAAAGAGCCGCGGCGGCTCGCTCTGTGCAGGCATGTCAGATCTCCCAGGTTGGAAACCGCAGTCTAGGTCACTCGGGAAGTCCGGTGATTGAACAAATGTTACCCGGAAACGCCCAAAGGCTGGAAAGCGGAGGGCGGGACGCCGGCGAATTCGCGGAACTCGCGCACCATATGCGCCTGGTCGGCATAGCCACAGTCCGCCGCGATGCCGGCCCAGCAATCTTTCGTTCCGCTACGCGCGGCGTCGAGCGCCTGGTTGAAGCGCATGATGCGGGCAACGGCCTTCGGTCCGAGCCCGACCTCCTCGGCGAAGCGCTGGCCGAAGTGCTTGCGGCTCCAGCCAACGTCGGCGGCAATCGAGGCAATCGCAACACGGCCGCCGCTTTCCGCAAGCCGGTCATAGGCCCAGGCGATCCGTTCACAGCCTGATCCCGCCACCGCCAGGCGCGTGGCCACAAAACGTTCGGCCATGTCCAGCCGGCGCTTCCAGCCCGGTTCGTTTGTCAGTCGCTCGCGCAGCATTCGCCCCTCGGTCCCGAGCGCATCCTCCAGATCGACCATGCGGCCGGCAATCTCGTTCATCGGCAGGCCGAGGAACCGGCGTGCGCCGAGTGGAGTAAAATCGATCTGGACGCAACTCGCCCGGCCGTAGGAATCGATCACCACCGGCCCGGCATAAAGCCCGGCGGCAAAACTGCCGAAACGGTCCCTCTTGCCCGGTCTTCGGCCCAATCCGATCGAGAAGGCCTCGCCGAAGCTGATGACCAGCGGGACGGAAAGCGATGCCGCGGCGGTGTGGCGGAAATGGCCGGCAAGCGTCTCGCTGTACCCGGTCAGCCGGACGACAAGACCCGCCAGCTTCAAATGGGGCTGGCGCGCCGTCATCTCGCAATGGCTCGGCGGCACCGGGTCGGAGCCGGCGGTATTAAGGTCGATCATGCGCCTGTCCGTGAATTGCAGTCGATGTTAGCAGGCGTTCCTGCCCGGGCAAAGCACCTCCGGTCGAGCCGGCAATGCCAACGCCTGAGGCTGGATACCTCGACCAGCCCAAATCAGAAGCCGAGCGACAACCGAAGCGGGTGGTTCGGGTCCATCAGCAGCCGTGCCGCCAGTGCGACGCAGGCGATGACGAGCAGAGGCTTGATCAGCCGGGCGCCCTTGGCGATGGCGAGGCTGGCGCCGAGTCGGGCCCCGAAAAACTGCGCCACGCCCATGAAGAGGCCGATCTTCCAGTAGATGGCGCCGGCAAGCGCAAACAGCACGAATCCACCGAGGTTGGAGGCGAAGTTCAGCAGCTTGGTGTGGGCCGTCGCCTTGAGCAGGCCGTAACCGGCGAGCGACACGAAGGCCAGCATGAAGAAGGAACCGGTGCCCGGGCCGAGGACGCCGTCATAGAAGCCGATCAGCGGCACGACCGTCAGGCCGAACAGGAAGGGCGGCAGGCGCTCGGCGCGGTCGATGTCGTCCATGCCGGGCTTAAGCGCGAAATAGAGCGCAATGGCGACCAGGATGAAGGGCAGGGCGGCCGTCAGGATTCCGCCGGGAATGACGGTCGCCAGAAGCGCGCCCAGCACGCCGCCGACAAAGGAAAGCATCGCGGCCGGCAGTTGGCGCTTCAGGTCCACATGGCCCTTGGCGGCATAGTGAAGTGTCGCCGAGGCGGTGCCGAACAGCCCCTGCAGCTTGTTGGTGCCGAGCGCGGCGACCGGCGGAAAACCGGCCAGCAGCAGCGCCGGAATGGTGATCAGGCCGCTGCCGCCGGCGATCGAATCGATGAAGCCCGCGGCAAATGCTGCGAGGCCGAGCAGGAGGACGATCTGGATTTCGAGGTCGGGCATGATCTCGGGGCGCTGGGTCGCCGGGCGGGTCCCCGTATCGACCACACGCTTTTCGTTTGCGCAAGGCGGATTTCGCGCTATCAATCCTTTAGGCTCGGGGATCCGCTGATGGCTTCAGGACTGCTTTCTCAACTCAAGGACATCTTCGAGGGCGACCCCGGCGTGCGCAAGGTCGCCGGCGACCCGGTGCTGTCGGCAGAATTGCTGCTGTTGTTCCGCATGATCCTCGCCGACGGCGTCGTCAAGGACAGCGAGATGCAGACCTTTCGCCGCATCTGCAACGAGGCCTTCGGCATCGGCCGCGACAGCATGGACGGCGTGATCGAGTATCTCAACAATTTCGGTTACGAGACCAATGGCGCGCAGGCCATCGAGATGTTTCGCGAACTCGACATCGACCGCCGCCGCCAACTGGCGCGGCACATGGCCGAGATCGCCAAGGCCGACAACCAGCTTGCCGAGAACGAGGTGCGGCTTCTGCGGCGCACGCTCGAGCTCCTCGGCATCAGCCCGGTCGACGTCGTGCGACCCGACGCGGGCGACAAGGCAGACTAGATCGCAAGCCTGTCGCCGGAGACTGGCGGGAACCCTCCCGCCGTGACGCCGGTCAGACGGCTCCCACGGTGAGGTTCACCGCCACCGGCACATGGTCCGAGGGCTTTTCCCAGGCACGAACGTGCTTTTCGATCGTGGCAGAACCGAAAAAGTTGGCGGCTTCCGGCGACAGCAGCAGGTGGTCGATGCGGATGCCGTTGTCCTTCTGCCAGGCGCCGGCCTGGTAATCCCAGAACGTGTAGGTGCCGGGCGCGTCGGTGGTGGCGCGCACCGCTTCCGTGAAACCGAGATTGACCAGACGCCGGAAAGCCTGCCGCGTCTCGGGCTGAAACAGCGCGTCTCCGAGCCAGTTCTGCGGGTTCTTGGCGTCGATCGGCTCGGGAATGACGTTGTAATCGCCGGCCAGCACTAGCGGCTCTTCGAGCGCCAGGCGCTCGATCGCCCAGGCCTCCAGCCGCGCCATCCATGACAGCTTGTAGGGGAATTTCCGGTCGTCATCGATCGGGTTGCCGTTGGGCAAATAGAGCGAGACGACGCGCAGCACACCCTTGTCGGTCGAGAACACGCCCTCGATGAAACGGGCCTGCTCGTCGCTCTCGTCGCCCGGCAGACCGCGGTTGACCTCGTCGAAGCGCAGCTTGGACAGGATCGCCACGCCGTTGAACCCCTTCTGGCCATGCGTCTCGACATGGTAGCCGAGGGCTTCGATCTCGGCGCGCGGGAACTGCTCGTCGACCGTCTTGATCTCCTGCAGGCAGGCGATGTCGGGAGCGCTTTCCTGCAGCCAGTGCAGCAGATTGCCCAGCCGCGCGCGCACGCCGTTGATGTTCCAGGTGACGATTTTCATGGTCGCTACGTCCTTTGCAGGCTAGCCTTAGCCAAAGGCAAGCCCTGGCATTGTAAAGAATAGTCGGACCGCCACAAGCGACAGCGACCGCGTGGAGACAGATCCATGACAGATGCAGCCATCATCCCCGAGACAAAGCCGTGGCGCCGCTTCGTGCCGGCACTTGTGGCAGTCATTTCGCTGCTTCTGCTGCTGCCCGTCGCCGTCATGCTCGACCTGAAGGACCTGACCGCGCATCTGTCGCGCCAGCAGGCTACCGACATGACGCGAATCATCAACGATATCCGCGATCTCTATGCCAGGGATGTGGTCGGCCGGATTCTGCAGGCGCCACCGGGCGTGGCGATCACCGCCGCCGACAATTTTCATGACATACCGGGCGCCATCCCGATTCCGGCGACGTTTTCTCTGGAGCTCGGCAAGCTCATCAGCGCGCAGGACAACGCGGTGCGCTACGATTTCGTGTCGGATTACGCCTTTGCGGGCAGGGCGCCGCACGAACTCGACGAATTCCATACGATGGCGCTGGCGAAGTTCCGCGCCGACCCTGCGCTGAACGTCGTCGAGCAGACGCGTGGCGACCTCAACAGCACGGTCGCCATCGCCTCGCCGATCCGAATGACGCAAACCTGCGTGGCCTGCCACAACAGCCATCCCGACAGCCCCAATACCGACTGGAAAGTCGGCGACGTTCGGGGAATCCAGTCCGTCACCGTGACGCAGCCGCTGGCGCTCAGTTCGATCGGGGTCCGCTATCTGTTCGTCTATTTCGCGCTGGCGGCTCTCACCGGCGTCTATTTCGTCTACCAGCAATGGCGCCAGTCGCGTCAGGTCAGCGCCCTCAACGAAGAACTGAAGGAGGCCAACAGCTTCCTCGCTACCGTGTCGCTGAAGATCGCCAAATACCTGTCGCCGGAAATCTACAAGAGCGTGTTCAGCGGCGAGCGGGACGTCAAGGTGACGGCCGAGCGCAAGAAGCTGACCATCTTCTTCTCCGATATCGTCGATTTCACCGCCACGACAGAGCGCATGCAGCCGGAGGAACTGACCGCGCTGCTCAACGAATACCTGACCGAGATGTCGCGCATCGCCATCGCGCATGGTGCCACCGTCGACAAGTTCATTGGCGATGCGATCCTCGCCTTCTTCGGCGATCCCAACACGCTTGGGGCTGCCGAGGACGCACGTGCCTGCCTGCACATGGCAAACGAGATGCAGGACAGGCTGGCCGAACTGCAGCGCAAATGGCTCGACCAGGGCATCGAGCATCCGTTCCGCGTGCGCATGGGCATCAATACCGGCTACTGCAATGTCGGCAATTTCGGTTCCAACGACCGCATGGACTACACGATCATCGGTGCCGAGGCGAACCTCGCCGCGCGGCTGCAGAGCATCGCGCCGGCCGGCGGCATCATGCTGAGCTACGAAACCTATGCGCATGTGAAGGACTTCGTCGAAGCCCAGCCTACCGATCCGATCCGCATGAAGGGCATCAGCCGGGAGGTCATTCCCTACCTCGTCGAGCGCACCAGCCCCGCGCCGGCGGCCGACACCACGCTGATCAGCGAGAACGAGGACGGTCTGTCGCTCGTGCTCGACATGTCGGGCATGGACCCGGAGCGCGCGGCGCGGCTGCGCGCCAAGCTGAAGGCGGCGCTGGCCGTCCTCGACACCAAGGCGCGCCAGCCGATCGTGCCGGACGGCGCGCCACAGACCTGAGTCGGGAGGCGGCTCGCGCTTCACTCGACGGAACGCGTCATTCAAAAGGAAAAGGCCGCGTCATCGCGGCCTTTTTCATAACGCTATCCGGAAATGGGGCGGTCTCAGACCGAGAAGCTGGTGCCGCAGCCGCAGGAGGCGACGGCGTTGGGGTTCCTGATCTGGAAGGACTGGCCCATCAGGTCGTCGACGAAATCGATCACCGAGCCGCCCATATAGACCAGCGAGAGCTCGTCGATCAGGATGGTGGCACCGTTCTTCTCTATCGCCACGTCGTCGTCGTTGCGGCCATCGACCAGGTCGAACTTGTAGGAAAAGCCGGAGCAGCCGCCACCCTCGACCGAGACGCGCAGCGCGCTCTTGCCCGTTTCGCCGGCGACGATCTTCGCCACGCGGTTGGCCGCGGCGTCCGTTACTTCGACCTTCATGCCGGTCTTTGCGTCTGCGCCCATTGGCGTCACCTTGCGTTCGCGTTCACATCATAGGTATGAACGGGCGGGGAGCAAGTCAACGGGTGGCGGTCGCACATGGACGAGCAGGGGCATCTCCCCGACATCGGCTTCGGCTACCGCCCGCGCGCTGCCTATGCCTGCGATCCGGCCCGATCGCGCGGCCGGTTCCAGGCGGAAGTCGAGAGCCCGACGCGCACGCCGTTCCAGCGCGACCGCGACCGGATCATCCATTCCACTGCATTCCGCCGCCTGAAACACAAGACGCAGGTGTTCATCGCCCATGAAGGCGACCACTATCGCACCCGGCTGACCCATACGATCGAGGTCGCGCAGATCGCGAGAGCGCTGGCGCGCGCGCTGCGCTGCGACGAGGACCTCGCCGAGGCCATCGCGCTGGTGCATGATTTCGGCCACACGCCCTTCGGCCACACCGGCGAGGATGCGCTCAACGCCAGGATGGCCAGTTGGGGCGGGTTCGACCACAATGCCCAGTCTCTGCGCATCGTCACCCGTCTCGAACGCCGCTATGCCGAGTTCGACGGGCTTAACCTGACCTGGGAGACGCTCGAGGGCCTGGTCAAGCACAATGGCCCGCTGACCGATGCTTCCGGCAAGGGACTGAAGGCGGAGGTGCCGCAGGCCATCCGCGATTTCTCCGGGCTTTTCGACCTCGAGCTCGACCGCCATGCCGGGCTGGAGGCGCAATGCGCCGCGATAGCCGACGACATCGCCTACAACACCCATGATATCGACGACGGCCTGCGTGCCGGCCTGTTGTCGCTCGACATGCTGGCCGGCGTGGCGTTGCCCGCTGGCATCCTGAAGGGCGTGCGCGAGCGCTATCCCGGGCTCGACCCGGTGCGGACGGGCCACGAGCTGATGCGCCGCCAGATCACCATCATGGTCGAGGACGTCATCGCCACCGCCTCGGCCGCGCTGGAGCGGCTGGCGCCGCAGAGCGCCGACGACATCCGCGCGGCGGGCAGGACCATCGTCGCCTTCTCGCCGCGGCTCGCCGCCGAGGAGAAAGAACTGAAGGCCTTCCTCTACAAGAACATGTACCGCGCCCCCGACGTCGTGCGTGTCCGGACCGGCGCCGAGCGCGTCGTCAACGAGCTGTTCGACGCCTATTTCGCCGATCCGCGCGAGATGCCCGAGGGCTGGCGCGAGGGGCTCGACCGCGCCGAGGACCGCATCAAGGCGCGCGACGTGGCCGATTTTCTCGCCGGCATGACCGACACCTACGCGCTCAAGGAGCACCGCCGACTGTTTGACGATACGCCGGAATTGGGCTAGAGCCCGCCCGCCTTTGGCGCGAACTCGCGCCATGCCCCGATTTCCAGAGTAAGCCAGATGAATATCTTCGCCGATTTCAACGAGCGAGTCATAAAAGCCGTTCAAGGTCTTGATCTCAAAGACAAAGAGGGTGCGCCGCTCGAGCTGTCACGGATCACGGTCGAGCCGCCGCGCGACCCGTCCCATGGCGACCTTGCGACCAATGCGGCGATGGTGCTTGCCAAGAATGCCGGCCAGAACCCGCGCGCGCTTGCCGAGACCCTTGCAGCGGCGCTGCGGGCAGATGCCGATGTGTCGGACGTCGATGTCGCCGGCCCGGGTTTCGTCAACATGCGGCTGTCGGACGGTTTCTGGCAGGCACACCTGAAGACCATTCTGGCCGAGGGCAGCGACTATGGCCGCTCCTGCATCGGCGCCGGCATCAAGACCAATGTCGAATATGTTTCTGCCAACCCGACCGGCCCGATGCATGTCGGCCATTGCCGCGGCGCGGTGGTCGGCGATGCGCTGGCCAACCTTTTGGCCTTTGCCGGCTACGACGTCACCAAGGAATACCTCATCAACGACGCTGGCGCGCAGATCGACGTTCTGGCGCGCTCGGCCATGCTGCGCTACCGCGAGGCGCTGGGCGAGGTGATCGGCGACATTCCCGCCGGCCTCTACCCTGGCGATTACCTGGTGCCGGTCGGCCAGTCGCTGGCCGCCGAATTCGGCCGCACGCTGCTGGACATGCACGAGGACGAAGCGCTGGCGCTGGTCAAGGAGCGCACCATCGACGCCATGATGGCGATGATCCGTGAGGATCTGGCCCTGCTCAACGTGCATCACGAGGTGTTCTTCTCCGAGCGCACCCTGCATGCCGACAACGCCCGCAAGATCCGCACCGCGATCAACGATCTGACGCTCAAGGGCCACATCTACAAGGGCACCCTGCCGCCGCCCAAGGGCGAGAAGTCCGACGATTGGGAAGATCGCGAGCAGACGCTCTTCCGCTCGACCGAGGTTGGTGACGACATGGACCGCCCGCTGGTCAAGTCGGACGGCTCCTTCACCTATTTCGCGGCCGATGTCGGCTACATCTACGACAAGATTTCGCGCGGCTTCAACGAACTGATCTTCGTGCTCGGCGCCGACCATGGCGGCTATGTCAAGCGTCTGGAGGCGCTGGCAAAGGCGGTTTCCGACGGCAAGGTCGACCTCACGGTGCTGCTTTGCAACCTCGTCAAGCTTTACCGCAATGGCGAGCAGGTGCGCATGTCGAAGCGCTCCGGCGAGTTCGTCACGCTGCGCGAGGTTGTCGAGGAGGTTGGCCCCGACGCCATCCGCTTCATGATGCTCTATCGCAAGAACGACGCGCCGCTCGATTTCGACTTCGCCAAGGTGACGGAGCAGTCGAAGGACAACCCGGTGTTCTACGTGCAATATGCCTCGGCGCGCTGCCACTCGGTGTTCAGGCAGGCCAAGGAACAGTTGCCGGACGGTGATTTCGGCCGCGACAGCCTTGCCGGCTACGGATACCTGCTGACCGACGAGGGCGAGGTGGGCCTTATTCGCAAGCTGGCTGAATATCCGCGCATGATCGAAAGCGCCGCGATGGCCCATGAACCGCACCGCATCGCATTCTATCTCTACGACCTGGCAAGCACGCTCCACAGCCTGTGGAATCGCGGTACCGACAACAATGACTTACGTTTTGTTAAGGTTAACAGCCCAGAATTGACCTATGCCAGACTGGGTCTGGTGCAGGCTGTTTCGGACGTCTTGTCGTCGGGCCTTGCGTTGATCGGAGCGGCGGCCCCGACCGAGATGCGCTAGGCCAAAAAACCGAACGAAACCTGTCACCTTTTGCCCACATTGCGCTGGTAGTGGCAAACCTTGCGCGACGTCCATGGCGTCCGAATGTGTGTGAGTTCGGGAAAAAGAATGGCAGACGGAAACCAGCTGAAAATTGGCGATCAGGTCGAGCTAGCGGACGACGATCCGTTTGCCGAACTGACCAGGATCATGGGTTTTGATCCCCGCCAGTCGGTCAAGCAGGCTGAGGCCGAAAAGGCGGCGAGGGAGGCTGAGGCCGAACCCGCACCCCGCGATTCCGCGCAGCAGGATAGCCACGCTTCCGACCATGACGATTCCGACGACTTCTCGATCGATCTCGAGAAGGAACTGATGGGCGAGTTCTCGGTCGACGACGACGGCTATGACGCCGCGCCGCAGGCTGCCGCCGAGCCCGAGCCTGCTGCCCCCGTGGCGCATGCCGGAGACCAGGAGCCCGAAGCCGGCGAACTGGATATCGACTTCGATTTCGATTCTGCAATCGCCGCCTCCGTCGAGTCCGATTTCGCACCGGCCGGCGAGCCGGAAGAGCCGGCGGACGAACCGGATGTGGTGGCCGAGGCGCCCGTCGAGGGCGATCATGAGCATGTCGACCACGACATCGCCGCCGAACTGCATGCCGCGATGGACGACGTCGATCTCGGCCTGGCCGATCATGCTTCCGTGCTGGGTGCACCGGAGGACGAGGCCACGGCGGCGCATGAGCAAGAGGCTGTCGCGCTGTCTGCTCAGGCTGACGCTGAGACGCATGACGACATGGATCTGGGCCTCCACGCCGATGATCTTCATCTCGACGACTTCGAGGCCGACACTGCACCCGTAGAGGTCCAGCCGGCAGATCCTGCCTCCGAGGAGGCCGAATTTCATCTTGACCCGTCGGACCTGGACCTGTCCGCCGAGGCGTCCGACGACGATTCATTCGCGCCGGACCCTGCCGAAATCGGCCTGTCCGACGAGGCTGAGCACGAGGCCGATTTCGATTTCAGCCTGAACGCTGCCGATCTCGACCTCGGCGAGGACGAGCCCGAGGCCTATGAGCCGGAAGCCGAACGTACCCCCGAATTTGCCGCGGAACTTCGCGGCAGTCATGACGTGGAAGCCTACGTCGAAGAAGTCCCCGCATCTGCCGAAGAGCCGTCCGGCGACGCCGATTTCGGCTTCGGGGATATCGACTTCGCCTCCGGCGAAGCGGAATTGTCCGTCGAGCAGAACGACCCCGAAGCGGACCCCTATGAGGAGCCGGAGGCCTATGCGCAGCCGGACGATCTGGAGCCGGAAGCCTACGAAGAGCCGGCACGGGAAGACGTGCCCGAGGCCCCTGCTCCGCGTGCCCCGTCGCCAATGGACCTTGCCGCTGCCGAGTATCGCGACCGTGATCCGCTGCCGGCCGACCTGGCCTCGGCCTTCAACCTTGAAGATGAACTGAAGGCCCTGCTGGGCGACTACGCCGCTTCCAACGCGCCGGCCGAACAGCCGGTCGCTGCCTCTGTTCCGGCCGAACCCCGCGCCGAAGCCCAGGGCGGAGACGACCTGGCATGGGAACTCGACGATCTGGTAGAGGCTGCAGCGGCGGCCGAGGCCGAGGCTGCCCATACCGCGCAGCCCGACGAGGCCGACGACGATCTCTACACGCCAGCCTTCGCCAGTCAGCCGGCGCAGTCAGACGACCGCCATGCGCCCGCGCGGGCTCCAAACCCCTATCTGCCGGCCGCTGCGGCTGCCACCGCCGCAACCGTTGCCGCTGCGGCGCCGCGGCCCAGCATGTTCTCGCGGGCGACGTCCTTCGGCACACGCCAGCAGCAGCGCGCCGACGATTCCGGTGCTGACTACCGCGACCGCAAGGCTGCCGCCTGGCCGTCGGCCCGATCTGGCGAACCGCGCGATCCCATGCGCGAGGATCCGCTCGCCGTGATTGCCGAGCTGACCGCCAAGTATTCGCAGCCGCTTCCGACCGATCCCGCCGCACTGGATGCCCGCGATGGTGGCTATGACGAGGCTCCAGATGTGGAGACCATCGAGGTGGCCGACCGCGCTGTGGCACTGGCCGACGACCTCGACATCCCGGATGTCGACTACCAGGACGAGATTCCGCCGGTATCGGCCTATGACGATCTGGATTCGGACTTTGCCAGCCTGTTGCACGACCTGAACGATTCAGACGCCGCGCCAGCCGAGCCCGCCGGTCGTTATGCGGAGAGCGTCTCCAATGGCTACCAGGTCCAGGAGCAGGCCTACCGGCCGAGCGTCGCCCAGGGCAGCCGGAACGCTTCCACGATCCCGGGCATGCACAGCGAGCCCGACCACTACCCGGCTGTCGACGACGATCTGCCGGGCAGCCGCCCGACGCGGGCCTCGCGCTTTGCCGACGACGATTTCGGCTACGATCCCGACCTTGACGACGCGCTGGCCGTTCCCGGCATGGCGCATGCGCATGGCGAGGAGCGCCCGCAGCGGCGCGGCCTGATGGTCGCCGCCATTGTCGGCGGCGTTGCGCTGATCGGCGCCATCGGTGCCTTCGCGCTGTCTTCCGGTGGTGACGACGGGGCCGAAACGGTCGCCATCGTCAAGGCCGATGACGGCCCGGTGAAGGTCAAGCCGGAAAATCCCGGCGGTACCACCGTGCCCAACCAGGACAGCAAGGTGTACGAGACCGTTGCCGGCGAGGGGACGACCACCGACCCGCAGCAGCAGACGCTTGTCACCACCGCCGAAGAGCCGGCAGATATCGAGGATGATCCGGTCGTCGCGGCCAAGAGCGAGGACCGCATCGAGCAGATCCTGCAGGAGACCGAGAACCAGAGCGACGCCCAGCTCGCCGCCGTTGCACCGCGCAAGGTCAGGACGATGGTCGTTCGGCCGGACGGCACACTTGTGCCGCGCGAAGAGACCGAAGCTGCAAGCGACAAGCTCGCGACCGACAGCGTCGCTTCGGCCGGCGCCGCGGTTACCGAGCCGGTGCCCGATTCCACCGGCGCGTTGCCGGCAGCGGGTCAGGAAGAAGCCATGGCGACCTTCGAGGAGGAGCCTTCGGTCATGAACGGCGAACCCGCAGAAGAGCCTGCAGCCGCAGCCGCGGAAGCCCCGGCACCAGCGCCGGCGGTCGAGACCGCTGCTGCGCCCCGCGCCACGGACACGCCGGCCACCGCTCCGATCGCGCCTCAGCGCCCGGCCGAACAGCCGATCGATGTCGTTGGCGAGGTCAAGCCCGATCAGGTTGCCTCGGCTGCGACTTCTGCGGCTGGCGGCGGCTGGTCCATGCAGATCGCCTCGCAGCCCAACGAGGCGGCGGCGCAGTCGTCCTACCAGAACCTGGCGCGCCGCTACAGCAGCGTGCTCGAAGGCCGGCCGGTCAACATCGTCAAGGCCGATATCGCAGGCAAGGGCACGTTCTGGCGCGTCCGCGTGCCGGCGCCCAGCCGCAACGATGCGATCGCGCTGTGCGAGACCTACAAGGCGGCCGGCGGCAACTGCTTCGTGTCGCGCTGATACGGGCTTCCCGCTCCGCGAAATGCCAGCCGGCGCGGTTCACCCCGCGCCGGTTTTGCGTTGCGGGGCTCGTGAATTGAAGGATGCGGCATTGCGCGGTTCACGGTAACTTTGTGCCATGACCGAATCAAAAGCCATGATCCTTGGGTGCCTCGGCAAGTCGCTCAGCCGGGAGGAAGTTCGCTTCTACCGGGGCGAATGCCCATGGGGCTTCATCCTGTTCGCCCGCAATGTCAGCGAGCCCGAGCAGATCCGCGACCTGGTCGCCGAAATGCGCGACTGCGTCGGCCGCGACGACGCGCCCGTCTTCATCGACCAGGAGGGGGGAGGGTACAGCGCCTGCGCCCGCCGCTGGCGCCGGACTATCCGGCCGGCGCGGCACTCGGCGCACTGTGGCGCGACGACCATGACGAGGGCGAGCGCGCTGCCTGGCTGCTCGGCCGGCTGCACGCCTTCGACCTCTCGCGCTACGGCATCACGGCAGACTGCCTGCCGGTGCTCGACGTGCCGATCGAGGGCGCCAGCGACGTCATAGGCGCGCGCGCCTACGGCAAGAAGCCCGACGCCGTCATCGCGCTCGGCCGCGCGGCTGCCGAGGGTCTCATGGCCGGCGGCGTGATGCCGGTGATGAAGCACATCCCGGGCCACGGCCGCGCCTTCGCCGACACGCATTTCGAGCTGCCGACAGTCGATGCCAAGCTGGTCGAACTGCAGCGCCACGATTTCGAGCCGTTCCGCCAGCTCAACCATCTTCCCGCCGCGATGACGGCCCATGTCATCTTCAGCGCCGTCGATCCGGACAACCCGGCGACCACCTCGGGCAAGGTCATCGAGGAGATCATTCGCGGCGAGATCGGTTTCGACGGCCTGCTGATGAGCGACGACACCTCGATGAAGGCGCTTTCTGGGGATTTCCCGTCAAAGGCGGCGGCAATCCTTGCGGCGGGCTGCGATCTGGTCCTTCACTGCAACGGCGTCATGGAGGAAATGGCCGGCATCGCATCGCGCACCGGCGGGCTCTACGGCAAGCCGCTGGAACGCGCAAACCTGGCGCTCGGCCATGTCGGCAATACGGACGCATCGGACGAGGCGGAACTGCGTGCCGAGTTCGCAACTTATTTCGAGGCGGTAGCATAGGAGACCTGCCAGCAGTGGCGGAAGCAGCGGAAACGAAGCCAGCCAAGTCGGCGCCCATGGACAGACTGTGGGCCGGCAACGACGAGGCGCGCCTGACCGGCGACCCGTCGCTGGTCGTCGACGTCGACGGCTTCGAAGGCCCGCTCGACCTGCTGCTGCACCTGGCGCGAAACCAGAAGGTCGATCTCGCCCGCATCTCCATCCTGGCGCTTGCCGAACAATACCTGATCTTCGTCGAGCAGGCGCGCAAGCTGCGGCTGGAACTCGCGGCCGACTACCTCGTCATGGCCGCATGGCTGGCCTTCCTGAAGTCGAAGCTGCTGATCCCCAAGCAGCCGGGCGACGAGGGCGAAAGCGGCGAGGAACTGGCCGCCGTCCTGCAGTTCCGCCTGAAGCGCCTCGAGGCCATCCGCGACGTCGGCGCGCGGCTGGTCAACCGCAACCGTCTCGGCCGCGACGTCTTTGCGCGCGGCATGCCCGAGCTCGTCATCGTCGAGAAGCGCAACGAATACGCCGCCTCGCTCTACGACCTGCTCACCGCCTATGCCGTGCAGCGCCAGCGCAAGGCGATCAACAATGTCCGCATCGCCAAGCGCAGCGTCTGGTCGCTCAAGGAAGCGCGCGACATCCTGACGCGGCTGGTCGGCAGCTTCAAGGACTGGACCGCGCTCGACAAGTTCCTGCTCGACTATCTGGCGAGCCCCGAGGAACGCGCGACCGCGACGGCCAGCTCCTTCGCCGCCAGCCTCGAACTGGTGCGCGAGGGCGTCGTCGAAATCCGCCAGCAGGAGGCCTTCGCGCCGCTCTACCTGCGCAACCGTCAGCAAGCCCGACCCGTCGAGGTGGCCTCATGAGCGAAAGCGCCAACGCATCCGTCGTTCCCTTCGCGGTCGGCGCCGAGCCGGACAGCGACGCGCCGGCCCGCAACCCGGCCGAGCGGCTGCATCTTGCCGAAGCCGTGCGCATGGCCGAGGCGATCGTCTTCGCCAGCGCCGAGCCGGTCAGCGACAAGCAGCTCGCGCAGCGGCTTCCCGACGGCATCGACATTCCCGCCGCGATGGCCGAACTGCAGCAGATCTACGCCCGCCGCGGCGTCAACCTGGTGCGTGTCGGCGAGGCCTGGGCCTTCCGCACCGCCGGCGACCTCGGCTTCCTGATGAGCCGCGACTCCGTGCAGCAGAAGAAGCTGTCGCGCGCCGCGCTGGAGGTGCTGGCCATCATCGCCTACCACCAGCCGGTAACGCGCGCCGAGATCGAGGATATCCGCGGCGTCGAGACCTCCAAGGGCACGCTCGACCTGTTGATGGAGACCGAGTGGATCCGCATGCGCGGCCGCCGCCGCACGCCGGGCCGTCCGGTCACCTACGGCACCACCGAGCAGTTCCTCGACCATTTCGCCCTGGAAGAGATCCGCGACCTGCCGGGCATGGAGGAGCTCAAGGGCGCCGGCCTGCTGTCGGCGCGCATGCCAAGCAATTTCTCGGTGCCGCTGCCGCCTTCCGATCCCGATCTGCTCGGCGAGGACGAGGATCCGCTGACCGACATCGACCTCGAGGAACTCGGTCTGTTGACACCCCGCGTCACAGATGATTGACCCGGACGCCGGAGCGCAGAGCCGCTCCCGCTGATCCGGAGTTCTTGCGTGAAAACCCAGGACCGACATTCGCAAAGCAGGGTCACTGCCGGCGTCACTTTCGCCGCACGGCTCGCCTTCGAGCGCATCAGCCATGCCTATGCGAACGGCTCCGAGACTCTGAACGACGTCAGCTTCTCGGCCGAACCGGGCGAGGTGCTGTGCCTGCTCGGACCCTCCGGCTCCGGCAAGACCACGCTGTTGCGCATCGCCGCCGGCATCGAGCCGCAGACCGCGGGTCGCGTCATCCTCAACGACCGCGAGATCGCCGGGCCTTCGGTGTTCCTGCCGCCCGAAAAGCGCTCGATCGGCCTGGTCTTCCAGGATTTCGCGCTGTTTCCGCACCTGACCATCCTCGACAACGTCCGCTTCGGCCTGACCGCGCTGTCGGGCGACGAGGCCCGCAAGGAGGCGTCAATCGCGCTCTCGCGTGTCGGGCTCGCCCATTATGCCGATGCCTATCCGCACGTGCTGTCGGGCGGCGAGCAGCAGCGGGTGGCGCTTGCCAGGGCGCTGGCGCCGCGGCCGGCTGTCCTCCTGATGGACGAACCCTTTTCCGGTCTCGACTCGCGCCTCAAGGACGCCGTACGCGCCGAGACGCTGTCCATCCTGCGCGAAAGCCGTGCCACGGCCATCGTCGTCACGCATGACGCGGAGGAGGCGATGCGCATGGGCGACCGCATCGCGCTGCTCAGGGACGGCGCGCTGGTGCAGACCGGCCGCGCCGAGGAAATCTACCTCAGGCCGGTCAACCTGTTTGCCGCCGGCTTCTTCTCCGAGCTCAACTGCTTCCGGGTCCGCGCCAGCGGCGGCATGGTCGACACGCCGGTCGGCCGCGTCGAGGCGCCGGGATTCGCCGATGGCGACGAGGCCACGGTCGCCGTGCGCATGTCCGGCTTCGACGTCAGCGAGACGGAAGGCGAGATCGAGGCGCGCATCCTGTCGCGCCGCTATCTCGGCGTCGTTGAACTGATCGAATTCGCCGTTCCGGGCGCCGATAAGCCGGTCAAGGCCAGCGTCAGGTGCGGCCGCTTGTCTCCCTCGACACGAGATTTCTGGCTTTCGCTGCGAAAGTCTGACGTACTTGTGTTTGTATCCGGCGACGAAAACGCATAGATCATCGTCTGAACGCAAAATTCGAAAGAGAGTGACAATGGGTTCGTTTTCAATCTGGCACTGGCTGATCGTCCTCGTGGTCGTGCTGCTGATCTTCGGTCGCGGCAAGATTCCCGAGCTCATGGGCGATATGGCCAAGGGCATCAAGAGCTTCAAGAAGGGCATGGCGGACGACGAGGAAGAGGTCGTCGATCCCAAGACCGTCGAACACCGCACCGACGAGCCCGTGCGCGCGACGAAGGAAAAGGCCTCCAAGAGCTGATTGCCCGTCCCGCAAGGGACGGTCGCGTGCCTTTGAGCCGGAACGAGCGCCATGTTTGATATCGGCTGGACCGAGATGCTGGTGATCGCGGTCATCATGATCGTGATCGTCGGACCCAAGGATTTGCCCAAGATGCTTCGCACCTTTGGGCAGACCACGAAGAAGTTGCGCGGCATGGCCGGCGACTTCCAGAAGCAGTTCAACGAGGCGCTGAAGGAAGCCGAGCTCGATGGGGTCAAGGAATCCGTCGACGCATTGCGGAGTCTTAACCCCGCAAACGAGATCAAGAAGCAGCTGAATCCGTTCGAGAAGGCCGCAGCCGATGTCCGCTCCGGCCTCGACACGGCGATGAAGCCGAAACCCTCGGCGACGTCTTCCGAGCCGCTGAAGTCGGGAGCCACGGCGGTGCCGGGTGCTGCCGACCAGCCGGCCAAGGCCGCACCGGCCGGCAATTTCCCGGCAATGGACGATCCCTCGGTCGCCAAAGCCGGCGGCACCGCCGCTGCGGCTGCAAAACCGGCAGCCGCCCCGGCCGGGAAGGGCACTGCTGCTGCGAAAGCCGCCAAGCCGGCTGCCAAGCCTGCGAAGGCGGCCGCGACGAAGGCCACCGCTGCGGCTTCCAAACCCGCCGCTGCTCCTGTGAAGGCCGCTGCAAAACCGGCGAAAGCCGCCACTCCGAAGAAAAAACCGGCGGGAAACGCTAAGTGAGCACGGATCAGGACGAAATCGACAAATCCTCCGCCCCGCTGATCGATCACCTGATCGAGCTGCGGTCGCGCCTGATGTGGGCGCTTGGCGGTTTCTTCGTTGCCTTCCTGGTCTGCTTTTTCTTCGCTAAGGCGCTCTTCAACCTGCTGGTCATCCCGTTCAAATGGGCGGTCGGCTGGGCCGGCATCGGCGATGGCAGGGTTGAGCTGATCTACACCGCGCCGCAGGAGTTCTTCTTCACGCAGATCAAGCTGGCGATGTTCGGCGGCATGGTGATCGCCTTCCCGATGATCGCCGCGCAGGTCTATAAATTCGTTGCGCCCGGGCTCTACAAGAACGAGCGCGGCGCCTTCCTGCCGTTCCTCATCGCCTCGCCGATCCTGTTCCTGATCGGCGCCGCGCTGGTCTATTTCTTCTTCACCCCGATGGTGATGTGGTTCTTCCTCGCCATGCAGCAGACGGGCGAGGGCGGCGAGGTTCAGATCTCGCTGCTGCCCAAGGTGTCGGAGTATCTCAGCCTCATCATGACGCTGATCTTCTCCTTCGGCCTGGTGTTCCAGCTGCCGGTCGTCACCACGCTGATGGCGCGCGTCGGGCTGCTGAGCTCGGCCGCGCTGGTCGACAAGCGCAAATGGGCGATCGTCATTGCCTTCGTCGTCGCTGCCGTTCTGACCCCACCCGATCCGGTCAGCCAGATCGGCCTCGCGGTGCCGACCATCCTGCTCTACGAAATCTCGATCTGGGCTGCCCGCATGGTCGAGCGCCAGCGCGAGAACGAGCGACTGGCGAAGGAAAAGAAGGAAGCGGCCGAAGCGGCCGCCGAAAAGGCCGCGGCCGGCAAGACCAAGCCCGCCGAAGCCGCCGACGAGAAGCCGGACGAGGCGTAACGGCCGCGCTTCCCGATGGGACACGGCTCGGCGCGGCTTTACCGCCTGTCCGGGATGCGACGCGGAATAGGACGTGCCGCAGGTTCTTGCTCGATTGCCTGCGACACCTCCCACGCGCGTCATCCCGGGCAAGCGAGCCCAGCGAGCGGCGACCCGGGACCATTGGCCGAACTTCGTCGGGCACGGTCCGGTCCTCGTGCTGGCGCTGCCAGCATCGTCCTGCCTTGCCCGGTCTTTGATCGCGCACCGATCAGCGCCGAACTCACCCATCGACCCGGTTGCGCCGCCCAATAGTCCGGCTCGGCGCGGTTTCGCCGCTTGGCCGGGATGACGAGCTCGCTCGGCTCCGAGCGAGGATGAAATACAGTCTCTCGCTCGAAAAATCCCTTCTGGATCACGGCTTGGCGAGTGTCGGCATGCCCGCTTCATCCACGCCCCCAAACCCTCCCGCATAATGGCGTCATCTCCTGTACGGGAACGCGGGGTCGCGAACCGGGCGAGCGTAGCAGGGGACGGCGCCGGGTGGCTGCGCGAAACGGTGGCGCGGTTGGACATTGTCATCCACACACCCGGGCCCTGGCCGAGGCGTGTGCGTGAAACTCGTTGCTCCCTGCGGCAGGGCAAGAACGTCGGCGGGGCGCAGAAGCTGCGCCACGTACTAATATCTGAGAGGCTCGGCCCTGCGCCCCGCTTCCCGACTATCCTTCGACCCTCATCCCGAGCCTGTCGAAGGATCAATGGCCAGACCGGATTCGGGGCGTGGCAAGGAGGTCGCTCGCCTATTGCCCAGCCGGACTTTGAACGGAAAAATGCCGGCCCGCCACGGCCCCCGTCTTGAAACCTGCCGGGATGCGGTTTACCCCCTCAGCCCACAGTCAGGGAACCGTCTCACATGCTCGACATCAAATGGATCCGCGACAATCCCACGGCTCTCGCCGAAGCCCTGGTGAAGCGGCAATGGTCCAGTGACGAGGCGCAGGCCAAGGTTGACGAACTCGTTGCGCTCGACGAGGACCGGCGCGCCCATCTCGGCAAGCTGCAGGAGCGCCAGGAGCGCCGCAACGCTGCCTCCAAGGAGATCGGCAACGCCATGCGGTCGGGCGATTCCGCGCTGGCCGAGACGCTCAAGGCCGAGGTCGGCGAGATCAAGTCCTTCCTGCAGGGCGCAGAGGCCATGGAACGCGAGCTCGGTGCGAAGCTCGAGGGCGCGCTGGCCGAATTGCCCAACATTCCCGCCGCCGACGTGCCGGTCGGAGCGGACGAGAAGGACAATGTGCTGAAGCACAAGGTCGGCAAGACGCCCGAACGTCCCAACTGGGTCAAGGAGCACTACGAGATCGGCGAGGCGCTCGGCCAGATGGATTTCGAGCGCGCCGCCAAGCTCTCGGGCAGCCGCTTCACCGTGCTCAAGGGCCAGCTTGCGCGGCTCGAACGCGCGCTCGGCCAGTTCATGCTCGACCTGCACACGACCGAGCACGGCTACGAGGAAGTGCAGGTGCCGCTGATGGTTCGCGACGAGGCGATGTTCGGAACGGGTCAGTTGCCGAAGTTTGCCGAGGACCTCTACCTTGCGGCCGGCACGCCGACCGTTGCAGGAGAGCCGTGGGAGCCAGACAGCGACCGCCGCTGGCTGATCCCCACCGCCGAGGTGCCGCTCACCAACCTCGTGCGCGAGGAAATCACCGCGCACGAAAAGCTGCCGCTGCGCTTCACCGCGCTGTCGCCCTGTTTCCGCTCGGAAGCCGGCTCTGCCGGGCGCGACACGCGCGGCATGCTGCGCCAGCACCAGTTCTACAAGGTCGAACTGGTGTCGATCACCGACCAGGAAAGCTCGATTGCCGAGCACGAGCGCATGACCGAGTGCGCCGAGGAAGTGCTGAAGCGGCTCGAACTGCCGTTCCGCACCATGACGCTGTGCACCGGCGACATGGGTTTCGGCGCCCGGAAGACCTACGACATCGAGGTCTGGCTGCCCGGCCAGAACGCCTACCGCGAGATCTCGTCCTGCTCGGTCTGCGGCGATTTCCAGGCCCGCCGCATGAATGCCCGCTACAAGGACAAGGGCGGCAAGGGCAATCTCTTTGTCCACACGCTCAACGGTTCGGGTACGGCGGTCGGCCGCGCGCTGATCGCGGTGATGGAAAACTACCAGCAGGAAGACGGCAGCGTCATGATTCCTGAAGCTTTGAAGCCCTATATGGGCGGCCTGACCAAGATCGAGGTTCGATAAGCCGGCGATGCGCATTCTTCTCACCAATGATGACGGCATCCACGCCGAGGGGCTCGCCTGCCTTGAGCGTATCGCGCGTACCATCTCCGACGACGTCTGGATCGTCGCGCCGGAAACCGACCAGTCGGGCTTTGCCCATTCGCTTTCGCTGTCGCAGCCGCTGCGGCTGCGCGAGATCGACGAGAAGAAGTTCGCGCTGAGCGGAACGCCGACCGATTGCGTCATCATGGGCGTGCGCCGCCTGCTGCCCGAGCCGCCGGACCTGATCCTGTCAGGCGTCAATTCGGGCTCCAACATCGCCGACGACGTGACCTATTCGGGCACGGTTGCCGGAGCCCTGGAAGGCACGCTGCTCGGTATCCGCTCTATGGCGCTGAGCCAGGCCTATTCGGTCGAGAACAAGAAGCGCGTCGTGCCTTACGCAACCAGCGAGGCGCTGGCGCCGGCGCTGATCGACAGGCTGCTGTCGATCGACCTGCCGGCAGGTGTCTTCCTCAACCTCAATTTCCCCAACACGGCGGCCGCCGACGTCAAGGGCACGCGGGTGACCGCGCAGGGCAAGCTCGCCTACAATCTCGGCGTCGAGGAACGCGCGGACGGCCGCAACCTGCCTTACTACTGGCTGCGCTTCGGGCGCGACGAAACGGAACTGCGCGAGGGCACCGACCTGCATGCGGTGAAATCGGGCTACGTTTCGGTGACGCCGCTGAAGCTCGACCTCACGGCGCATGAATTGCACGACCAACTGACGAAGGCGCTTGCATGACACTCGACGGCCGCGAAGGATTTGCCGCGTTCCTGCTGCGCCTGCGCGGCAAGGGCATCGTCGGCAAGGAACTGATCGCCGCCTTCGAGGCGACGCCGCGCGGCGACTTCGTTCCCGAGCGCTGGCAGGAGGCCGCCTGGGCCGAAGGCATGGTGCCGATCGAATGCGGCGAGGCGATCGAGGGCGCGGACCTGCAGGCGCAGGTGGTGCATGCGCTGGCCATCGAACCCGGTCACCGGGTGCTGGAGATCGGCGCCGGTTCCGGATACACGGCCGCCGTCATGGCCCGGCTCGCCGCGCGCGTGGTCACGGTCGAGCGCTTCAAGACGCTGACCGAACAGGCGCGCCGCCGCTTCGAGGCACTCGGCCTCACCAACGTCTTCGTGCGCCAGGCAGACGGTGCGGGCGGCCTTGCGGCCGAGGGACCCTTCGACCGCATCATCGTGTGGGCGGCCTATGAAAGCCTGCCACGCAACTTCGTCGACCAGCTATCGAGCGGCGGCATCATGATCGCGCCGATAGGTCCCGCCGAGGGCGAACAGGTGCTTACCAAGCTGACCAAGGTCGGCAGCCGCTTCGAGCGCGAGGAGATCGGAATCGTTCGTCTGCAGCCGATCGCCAGCGGCATTGCCGCAGCCATCTGAATCAATCCTCAATAAAGTTCGCATTAAATCCGCTGCCTTAACCGACAAGTAAGATTAACGCGCTTTAATCATGCCAGTTGTGTTTCGAGTATGTGCGGGTTGGTGCCATGCAATTCAGTGTTTTACGTCGTAATGGACGCATCTTGTCGCGTGGTGCAGCGGTCCTGGTGATCGCGGGTGTCGCCTCCGGGTGCAGTTCCCAGGTGGCCCGCTTCAATGGCGGCAGCGGGGTCGACGGCATCTTTACCGCCTCGACGCCCAACCAGCGCGCAATCATCCCGCAGAACGGCACCCAGCCTTATCCGGCCGATACGCAGCCGATCGCCGCAGCGCCGGTAGACGGCACCTATTCGGGATCGGTCAGCCGCGGCGCCCTGGCGCCAGTGTCGACTTCATCCGCCAGCCAGCAGTCATCCGAGCCGATGCGTGTCGCGTCGGCCCCGGCCATGGCGCCGGTCGAGGATTACCGCGACCAGGCTCCCGCCGTACAGGAAGCGCCGATCCAGCAAGAAACCAAGGGCTGGTCGAACGCCGGCGGCACCCGCGTTACCGTGAAGTCGGGCGAGACCGTCTACAACCTGTCGCGCCGCTTCGGCGTTCCGGCCGATGTCATCATGCAGGCCAACGGGATCTCCGAGTCGGACGGCCTGAAGGCCGGCTCGACGGTGCTCATCCCGACCTACGTCTATTCCAAGAAGGCGCCGGTCTCGTCGCCCGACAGCAATCCCAAGACCGCCAATGCGAGCTCCTCGCGGGGCGACAAGAAGCCCAGCCAGCCCGACAAGCAGGGCGAGACGGTTGCCGTGCTGCCGCAGCAGCCGAAGCCGCGACAGGGTGATTCAACACCGTCGACGTCGAATACGGACGGCAGCCAGGCGAAAGCCGGCGGATCCGGCACCTATACCGTCCAGTCCGGCGACACGCTGTCCAGGATCGCGCGCAATACCGGCGTCAGCGTTTCCGACATCAAGCAGGCCAACGGGATGAACGACGGCTTCATCCGCATCGGGCAGACGCTCAAGATCCCGTCAGGCGGTGGTTCGACCCGCGTCGTCAGCGCGGCACCGGCCAAGACCGATCCGGTTACGACGGCCACCACCGCGCCTGCGAAGACTGAAAACGTCGCGTCCTATACGCCGCCGAAGAAGACCGAGAAGGTCATCGAGCAGGCCGACGAGACCGCACCCGACGCAACCGGCATCGGCCGCATGCGCTGGCCCGTGCGCGGCCGCGTCATCTCCAGGTATGGCAATGGCGGCGGCAAGTCGAACGACGGCATCGACATCCTGGTGCCGGAAGGCACTCCGGTGAAGGCTGCCGAGAACGGCGTCGTCATCTATGCCGGCGACGGGCTCAAGGAATTCGGCAACACGGTTCTCGTCCGCCACGAGGACGGTCTGGTCACCGTCTACGGCCATGCCAGCGAGCTCAAGGTGGCGCGCGGCGAGAAGGTCAAGCGCGGCCAGGAGATCGCGGTCTCGGGCATGAGCGGCACCACCGACGCGCCGAAGCTGCACTTCGAGGTGCGCAAGAACTCGGCGCCGGTCGATCCGTCCACCTATCTCGAATAGAACTAGAAAAGAATGTGGACCGCCTGACCTCCAGTCCGGTCTGCCCGCTTGGCCCGCTCCCGCAAGGGGCGGGCCCTTTCAGTTGGGGCGTGCTTTCAACCCTGTTCCTGCATGCGGTGCGCAATCGCCCGGTGCAGGTCGGGGGCCGCGTCGACCAATGCTCTTGCAGCCGCCGATTGCGGGCTGGACAGCACGTCGCCGGTCTTGCCGGTCTCGACGATCCTGCCTTCGTCCATCACCATCACCTCGTCGGTAATGGCGCGTGCGACCGTCAGGTCGTGGGTAATGAACAGGAAGGCGATGCCGAGCCTGCTGTTGAGGTCGGCCAGGAGATCGAGGATCTGCGCCCGGATCGACACGTCGAGGGCCGAAACCGGCTCATCGGCGACGATCAGCTTCGGCCGGGTGATGACGGCGCGGGCGATCGACAGGCGCTGGCGCTGGCCGCCCGAAAACTCGTGCGGGTACTTGTCCATGTCGCCCGGCTGCAGCCCGACCTCGTGCAGCGCGGCTGCCACTCGCTCGCGCCGCTCGCCGGCCGTCGGCCGCTTGTCGAGCAGGTGCAGCGGTTCGGCGACCAGCCTCTCGACCTTCTGGCGCGGGTCGAAGGAGCCGTAGGGGTCCTGGAAGATCACCTGCATGTCGCGCCGTGCCGGGCGCAGCGCCGCCTGGTCGCGGCCGGTAATCTCGTCGCCGCGAAAGGAAATCGTTCCGGCGGTCGGCTTGTCGAGCGCCAGGATGATGCGGGCAAGCGTCGACTTGCCGCAGCCCGAACGGCCGACCAGCGCCACCGACTGCGCCGGCGCCATGGCGAAGGAAACATCATCGACCGCGCGGAACGGCCTTGGCCGGTGGAACAGCGAGTCGCGGCGCACGGGATAGTCGCGTGTGATGCCCTTCACCTCGAGCAGCGGCCCTGTCTCGAGGGCGATATGCGTCCGGCCGCGTTCCGGCACGTGCATGGAGGCCATGGCGAGCTGGCGCGTGTAGGGATGCACCTGCGCCGATAGGGTTTCGGCAGTGTCGCCGGCCTCCATCACCTCGCCATTGCGCAGTATGGTGATGCGATCGGCCATCTCGGTGACCACCGCCAGGTCGTGCGAGATGAGAAGCAAGCCCATGCGGTCTTCGTCCACGAGGTCACGCAAAAGGTCGAGGATCTGGGCCTGCAGCACGACGTCGAGTGCGGTGGTCGGCTCGTCGGCAATCAGCAGCTTCGGCTTCAGCGCGCAGGCGATGGCGATGACGACGCGCTGGCGCTGGCCGCCCGACAGTTCGTGCGGGTAGCGCGACAGCGGAAACCGCTCGGCCGGCAGTCCGACGCGCTCCAGCATCTTCCGCGCCTGCGCCTCGGCGTCCTTGCGGTTGGAGCCGGTGTGCCAACGTATGCCTTCCGCGACCTGCTCGCCGATGGTTTTCAGCGGGTTCAGTGCCGTCATCGGTTCCTGGAACACCATGCCGATGTCGTCGCCGCGCAGCGCGCACATGCGCTCTTCCGACGCCGAAAGCAGCTCGGCCCCGTCGAAGCTCACACTGCCCGTTGCCCGCGCCGCCTCGGGCAGCAATTGCATGATCGTCAGCGCCGTCATCGACTTGCCGGAACCGGATTCGCCGACCAGCCCCATCACCTGGCCGGCCTCGAGCGCGAGGTCGACGTTCTTGAGGATCGGCAGCGTGCCGATGTCGAGCGACAGGTTTTCGATCTCGAGCAGGCTCATGGCCGCCGCCTGAGTTTCGGGTCGAGCGTGTCGCTGATGCCGTCGCCGATCAGGTTGAGGCCGAGAACGGTGACGACGATCGCCATGCCGGGCACGATCGCCAAATAGGGCGCCACGATCATGCGCGTCTGGGCGTCGAACAGCATGCGGCCCCAGCTCGGCATCGGCGGCTGCGCGCCGAGCCCGACATAGGACAGCCCGGCCTCGGCCAGGATGCCGAGCGCGAACTGGATGGTACCCTGGACGAGCAGCAGGTTGGCGATGTTGGGCAGGATGTGCTCGACGGTGATCAGCGCCTTGCCCTTGCCGGCGGCGCGCGACGCCAGGATGAACTCGCGCGGCCACAGCGCCAGAGCGCCTGCGCGCGAGACACGGGCGAAGACCGGGATGTTGAAGATGCCGATGGCAATGATGGCGTTGACCGCGCCCGGGCCGAAGACGGCGGTGATCATGATCGCCGACAGCAGGGCCGGAAAGGCGAAGACGAGGTCGTTGAAGCGCATCAGCACCTCGTCGACGATGCCGCCGCGCGCCGCGGCCCAGCAGCCGAGCGGAACGCCGATGCCCATGCCGATGCCGACCGCCACCAGCGCCACCGCAATCGAGTTGCGCGCGCCGACCATGATCATCGACAGCATGTCGCGGCCAAAATGGTCGGTGCCGAGCCAGTGCACGGAAGAGGGCGGCTGCATGCGGTCGGCAACGATCAGCTTGGTGACGTCGTAGGGCGACCAGAAAAAGGAAACCAATGCCATTGCCGCGACGATCGCCGTGACGGCGAAGCCGATGGCGAATGACCGGTTTCGGAAGGCGCGGGCGAGGAAGCCGGAGGACGCTGGGCCGGAAGCGGCTGGGTTGCTCATGTCCGGTGCCTCAGCCGCGGGTCGACGATGGCGTATGATAGGTCGACGAGGAGATTGACGACGATCACGGTGGCGACCAGCAGCATGACGACGCCCTCGACCACGATAAGGTCACGCTGGTTGATCGCCTGGAAGACCAGGCGGCCGAGCCCGGGCAGGTAGAAGACGTTCTCGATGATGATCGTGCCGGCAAGCAGGAAGGCGAACTGCAGGCCCATGATGGTCACGACCGGCAGCATGGCGTTGCGCAGCGCGTGGCGCCACAGCACCGTGCGCCTGGGCAGGCCCTTGGCGCGCGCGGTGCGGATGAAGTCCTCGCCAAGCACGTCGAGCAGGGCGGAGCGGGTGACGCGCGCGAGGATCGCAGCCTGGGGCAGGGCGAGCGCCACGGCCGGCAGGATCAGGGCCTTGAGCGCCGGCCACAGACCCGCGCCCCAGCCCGGAAAGCCGCCCGCCGGCACCAGCCGCAGCCAGACCGCGAAGACGTAGACGAGCAGCAGCGCAAACCAGAAATTCGGCACTGCGACGCCGAGCTGCGAGGCGCCCATGGCGACGGTGTCTGCCGGACGACCGCGGCGGGCTGCCGAAAAGACGCCGACCGGAATGGCGATCGCGGTCGACAGCGCCAGCGCGATGAGCGCCAGCGGCAGCGAAACTGCCGAGCGCTCGCGGATCAGTTCGATGACGGGGACCGAATAGGTGTAGGAGCGCCCGAAGTCGAGGCTCAGGAGCCCGCCGGTCCAGGCGAGGTAGCGCATGACGATGCCCTGGTTCAGCCCGAGCTCGTTGCGCAGCGCCAAGACGGCGTCCTCGGTGGCGTTCATGCCGAGCATCAGCCGGGCCGGGTCGCCGGGCAGGATCTCCAGCACGGCGAAGACGACGACCGAGGCGACGACCAGAGTTGCCAGGCCGATCAGCAGGCGTTTGGCGAGATAGGCGGTCATGGGCAGGGCAGCGGCGCCGGGGCGGGATCAGCGCCCCGGGGCCGCAGCTCAGCGAAAGGACGCAAATCCGTGCCGCCGGACGGTGTCTAGTCTACCCACCTGACCTTGGTCAGGTCGTTGGCCTGGATCGGCGAATTTTCCCACATGCCTTCGACCTTGGCATCCCAGATGCCGATCTTCGGCAGTTCGAACAGGAAGCCGTTGACCGCGTCGTCGGCCAGGATCTTCTGCGCCTGATGGTAGAGCTCGGTGCGTCTGGCGTCGTCCGACGTCAGGTTGAGCTCCTCGATCACCTTGTCGAAGGCCGGGTTGTCGTAATTGAAGTAGTAGTCCTTGCGCGAATAGATATCGATGTCGTTCGGTTCGGTATGCGAGACGATCGACAGGTCGTAATCCTTCTCCTTGAAGACCTGGGCCAGCCAGTCGGCCCATTCGACCGGTATGATCTCGAGGTCGATGCCGACGTCGCGCAGTTGCGAGGCGATGATCTGGCCGCCGTCGCGGGCATAGCCGACGGGCGGCAGCTTCAGCGTCGCCTTGATGCCGTTCTCGAAGCCCGCTTCCTTGAGCAGTTCGCGCGACTTGGCCGGGTCGAAGGGATAGGTGCCGGTCAGGTCGATATAGGCCGCGTTGGCAGGCGAGAAATGCGAGCCGATCGGCACGCCGAGACCGCCCGAGGCGCCGTCGATGATCGCCTTCCGGTCGAGCGCATGGGCAATCGCCTGGCGCACCTTCAACTGGTCGAAGGGCGGCTTCTTGTTGTTGGTGGAGAGCACCGTCTCGCCCTCGGTCGCGCCGATGACGACCTTGAAGCGCGGATCGGATTCGACCTGCGGCAGCGCGTCGCCGAGCTGGAAGTTGGGCAGCACCTGCACGTCGCCGGAAAGCAGCGCCGGGACGGCTGCCGCGGCATCAGGGATGATGCGGAACTCGGCCTTGTCGAGCATTGCCGGCTCGCCCCAGTAATCGGCGGACTTGACCAGCGTTATCGACGACCCCTTGGCCCAGTTGTCGAACTTGAACGGGCCCGTGCCGATCGGCTTTTCCTTGTTGGTCTCGGCCGACTCAGGCGCCACGATGACCGCATCGCCCCAGCCCAAATTGTAGAGGAACGAACCCTGCGGGTTCTTCAGCGTCACCTTAACGGTTGCGGGGTCGATCACCTCGACGGTGTCGATGGCCGCGAACAGGCCCTTCTGCGCATTGGTCGATTCTTCCGCGCGGGCCCGGTCGAGAGAGAATTTCACATCCTCTGCGTCGAAGTCGGTGCCGTCGTGAAACTTGACGCCGGTGTGCAGCTTGAAGGTGTAGGTCTTGCCGTCATCGGAAACGGTCCAGCTCTCGGCAAGCCCGGGCATTACCTCGCCGCGCGAGCCGATCCGCGTCAGGCCCTCGAAGACGTTGGCGTAGAGCACTTCGTCGATTGCCGCCGCGGCGCCGGCCGTCGGGTCGAGATGCGGCGGCTCAAGCGGTACCCCGAGCACGATGTCGGTCCGGGCAGCATAGGCCGCGGTGCACGATGCAAAGGCCAGTGCGGTGGCGGCGAGAACGGATTTCCACGGCTTCATGAGGCTACTCCCGGATTTGACGGTCACATGGACGAGAACGCTTATCGAGCAAGAAGTACATCAGCCCGCCCGCAAATGCGATATTGAACCGCAGCTTTCCGCGCGGGCCGCCGCAGCGTCACGCGCCGGCCTTTCCGGTGAGCAGGCGCTCCAGTCCGAAGGCCATCACCTTGGCCGACTCGACCATGTCGGCAATGCCGACCCATTCGTCGGGCCGGTGCGCGAGGTCGAGGATTCCCGGACCATAGGCGATGCAGTCGTGCAGGTGGCCGATGCGGGCAATGTGCTTCTGGTCGTAGGTGCCGGGCGAGATGACATATTCCGGGTCGCGGCCGAAAACCTCGCGGATGCCCTCGGCGATGGCCGAGGCGACCGGCGCGTCGCGCTCGGTCATCAGCGGCAGCACTTCCATGATGTCGCGGATGGCGTAGTCGAACTTCTCGCGGTCCCCCTTCAGCCGGTCGAGGATCGAGATCACCTCGGCCTTCACGTCACCGAGCGATTCCTCGAGCAGGAAGCGGCGGTCGATCACCATGCGGCAGGAATCGGGCACGTTGGGCGAGGGCAGGCCGGAGAAGTCGTCGGTCTGGCCGCCGTGGATGGCGTTGATGTTCATCGTCGAGCGGCGCGCGCCCTCTGGCACGACAGGCATCCGCGTCTGCTTGCGGTCGAGCGCCGGATAGAGCTCCGCCTCGAAGGCATGCAGCACGGCGCCCATGTGGCGCACGGCGCAATCGCCGAGGAAGGGCATCGAGCCATGCGCCATCTCGCCCTTGGTCTCGATCTCGGCCCACCAGACGCCGCGATGGCCGAGGCAGATGCGGTCCTTGTTGAGCGGTTCGGGAATGATGACGTGATCTACCCTGGGTTTCGAGAAATAACCCCTGGCGGCGAGGTAGGCGACACCGCCGAAGCCGCCCGATTCCTCGTCGACGGTGCCTGAAATCTCGATCGCGCCCGGGAAGTCCGGCCGGCTTTCCAGAAAGGCCTCGACCGCGACGATCGAGGCGGCGAGCCCGCCCTTCATGTCGCAGGCGCCGCGGCCGTAGACCCGGCCGTCGGCGATCGTCCCGCCGAACGGATCGACGGTCCAGCCTTCGCCGGCTTCCACCACATCGATATGCGAGTTGAAATGGACCGTCGGGCCTGCGCGGCTTCCCTCGATGCGCGCCACCATGTTGACGCGCGGGTAGCGGTCGCTGTCGCCGGGCGTGCCTTCGGCGCGAACGAACTCGATGACGAAACCGCGCTTGCTAAGCCTCCCGGCGATGTACTCCGCGCACGGCCTGTAGGCATCGCCCGGCGGGTTGACGGTCGGAAACCGGATGAGGTCGGCAGTCAGCGCGGCGAGTTCGTCGCTGCGCGTGTCGATCCTGCTGGCGATGCTCTGTTCCATGCCGGGAATTGAGCAGGCTCGGGTCGCGCTTGGCAAGGTGGCAGGTCCACATCCTGGTGACGCGGCGCTGCAACTATCACGTGAATTTGTTCAAATTTTCAGGACCGGCTTCGGAAAACCCTTACCTGAAGCGTGTAATCAGGCTCACCTTACGTCATAAAACAACGATCAGGTCAAAAGCGGGCAAAAGGGGGCAATGATGAAAAAGCCGATTCTCATTCTGGCGGCGTTTGCAGCTATGCTTTTCGGGACGACCCTCCAGGGGTGGGCTGCGAAGCTCGAGGCGCGAATCGATGTTTCGAGCCAGACCATGACCGTCAAGAAATACGGACGCGTCATCTACAAGTGGAAGGTTTCCACCGCTCGCCGGGGCTATGTCACGCCGCGCGGCACCTGGCGGCCGACACGCCTGCACCGCATGTGGTACTCGCGCAAATACGACATGTCGCCGATGCCTTATTCGGTCTTCTATCATGGCGGCTACGCCATCCACGGCACGGGCGCAGTCAAGAACCTCGGCCGTCCGGCCTCGCATGGCTGCGTGCGCCTTCACACCTCGAATGCCGCGCAGTTCTATTCGCTGGTCAAGCAGATCGGCGCCGGCAACACACGGATCACGGTCGTCAACTGACGTCGGCATCCCGCGCCGCAAGCCGGCGCGGGACTGGCCCTTGCGTGGCCCAGCCGAATAAGCGCTGATTTGGCGGCGGCAAGCATTTCCTTTGCGTGATCGCGCGGCTAGGACTCTTGCAGGGAGTCCTTTTGGCCGATGAAGTCCAAGCCGCGCGTCGAATTGTCCAGACCGGTATCGGACGAGGTCCGCAAGACCACCTGCTACATGTGCGCCTGCCGTTGCGGCATTGACGTCCACATCAAGGACGGCAAGATCCGCTACATCGAGGGCAACCGCGACCACCCGGTGAACAAGGGCGTGCTCTGCGCCAAGGGTTCGGCCGGCATCATGCAGCACTATTCGCCCGCCAGGCTGCGGGCGCCGCTGCTCAGGACAGGTCCGCGCGGCTCCGGTGAATTCAAGGAAATCTCCTGGGAAGAAGCACTCGGCATCGCCACCGGATGGCTGTCGGAGGTGCGCGCCGACGACCCGAAAAAGCTCGCCTTCTTCACCGGCCGCGACCAGTCGCAGTCGTTGACCGGCTTCTGGGCGCAGCAGTTCGGCACGCCGAACTACGCCGCGCATGGAGGCTTCTGCTCGGTCAACATGGCGGCAGCCGGCATCATGACCATCGGCGGCGCCTTCTGGGAGTTCGGCGCGCCCGACTGGGACCGCACCAAGCTCTTCATCATGTTCGGCGTTGCCGAGGACCACGATTCCAACCCGCTCAAGATGGGCATCGCCAAGGTCAAGAAGAACGGCGCGCGCTTCGTCTCGGTCAACCCCGTGCGCACCGGCTACTCGGCCGTCGCCGACAACTGGATCGGCATCCGGCCAGGCACCGACGGCCTGCTGATTCTCGCGGTCGTGCATGAATTGCTCAAGGCGCGCAAAATCGATGTCGACTATCTGATGCGCTACTCCAACGCGCCGTGGCTGGTGATCGACGCGCCGGGGACTTCCGAACACGGCCTGTTCGCGCGCGACGCCGACGGTAAACCGCTGGTCTTCGAGACGGTGACCGAGCGGGTGGTTCCGAAAGGGACCGCCGGGGCAAGGCCCGCGTTGTCTGGCCGTTACACGCTGGAGGACGGCCGCGCGGTAACGCCGTCCTTCGCGCTGCTGGCCGACAAATATCTCGACGAGAAATACGCGCCCGAGGCGGTCGCCGCTGAAACCGGCGTCGCCGCCGAGACGATTCGCGGCCTCGCGGCCGAGATCGCGCGCGCCGCCTTCGACGAGGCGATCTTCATCGAACAGCCCTGGACCGACATGAACGGCGAGCGCCATGACGGCTATGTCGGCCGGCCGGTGTCGTTCCACGCCATGCGCGGCCTGTCGGCCCATTCCAACGGCTTCCAGACGGCGCGGGCGCTGCACATGCTGCAGGTGCTGATCGGCGCCGTCGACTGCCCGGGCGCCTTCCGCTTCGAGCCGCCTTATCCCAAGCCGCTCGAGGCGCATCCGACGCCGCACGGCAAGGCCGAGCATTTCGGTTCCAACAAGCCGCTGTCGGGCCCGCATCTCGGTTTTCCACGCGGACCGGAGGACCTGCTGGTCGACGCCGACGGCAAGCCGCAGCGCATCGACAAGGCGTTCTCCTGGGACGCGCCCATATCTGCGCACGGGCTGATGCACATGGTCATCGCCAATGCGCATGCTGGCGACCCGTACCCGATCGACGTGCTGTTCCTCTACATGGCCAACATGGCCTGGAACTCGTCGATGAACACGGCTGGCGTCATCGCCATGCTGGAGGACAAGGACCCGGCTACGGGAGAGTACAAAATCCCGAAGATCATCTACTCGGACGCCTATGCCTCCGAGACGGTGGCCTATGCCGACCTGATTCTGCCCGACACGACCTATCTCGAGCGGCACGACTGCATCTCGATGCTCGACCGGCCGATCTCCGAGCCCGACGCGGTGCAGGATGCCATCCGCTGGCCGGTCGTCGAACCCGACCGCGACGTGCGCGGGTTTCAAAGCGTCATGCTCGACCTCGGCGCGCGGCTGAAGCTGCCGGGCTTCGTCGATCAGCGCGGCAACAGCATCTACAAGGACTATGCCGACTACATCGTGCGGCACGAACGGCGGCCGGGCATCGGGCCGCTCGCCGGCTTTCGCGGAGCGAACGGCGACAGGACAGGCCGTGGGGCGGCCAACCCCGATCAACTGAAACGCTACATCGAGAACGGCTCGTTCTTCTCGGCGCACATTCCGCTCGAGGCGCAGTTTTTCAAGCACGCCAACCGGAACTACCAGGACTTTGCCGTGCGTATGGGCTTCTTCGACACGCCGCAGCCGGTGACGTTCCAGCTCTATTCGGAGACGCTGCAGAAATTCCGCCTGTCGGCCGAGGGGCTGCGCGAACCCTTAGCGCCTGAGACGCACCGGCAACGCATCCGCGACAGTTTCGACCCGCTGCCCGACTGGTACCGCCCCTTCGAGGAAGCCGCCGTCGAGCGTGACCAGTTTCCCTATCACGCGATAACCCAGCGGCCGGCGGCGATGTACCATTCATGGGGATCGATGAACGCCTGGCTGCGCCAGATCCACACCAGGAACCCGCTCTATGTGCCGGGCCCGATCTGCGACCGGCACGGGCTGAAGGACGGCGACTGGGTTCACCTGATCTCCAGCCATGGCCGCATCAAGGTGGAGATCGCGCGGATGGACGCGGTCAACGCCTCGACGATCTGGACATGGAACGCCATCGGAAAGCGCAAGGGCGCCTGGTCGCTGGACACGGACGTGCCGGAGGCCCGCAAGGGCTTTCTGATGAACCACCTGATCCACGAGTTGCTGCCGCCGAAGGGCGACGGGCTGCGCTGGTCGAATTCCGATCCGGTGACCGGACAGGCCGCCTGGTACGACCTTCGGGTGCGCATCGAGAAGGCCGGACCCGGCGAGACGAGCGAACCGCGCTTCCCGGCGATGGCGGAGCCCGGCGGCCGGCGCGGGCATCCGGACGAATTGCGCTATGGCCAGGAGTGGACCAAATGACGTCGCTTCCGGCTGCACAACCCGTCAGGAAGCTCGGCCTGGTCATCGACCTTGACGTCTGCGTCGGCTGCCATGCCTGCGTCGTCAGCTGCAAGGAGTGGAACACCGGCGGCTACGGCGCAGCACTTTCGGACCAGGATCCTTACGGCGCCGACGTGTCCGGCACTTTCCTCAACCGCGTGCACTCCTTCGAGGTGATCCCGGAAGGCGGCGAGATCGTCGGCGAGGCGGGCGAAGCGCGCATCGTGCATTTCCCGAAGTCCTGCCTGCATTGCGACGACGCGCCCTGCGTCACCGTCTGCCCGACAGGCGCCTCCTACAAGCGGACCGAGGACGGCATCGTGCTGGTCGACGAGGACATGTGCATCGGCTGCGGCCTGTGCGCCTGGGCTTGCCCCTACGGCGCGCGCGAGATGGACCTCGCCGCCGGCGTGATGAAGAAGTGCACGCTCTGCGTCGACCGCATCTACAACGAGACGATCCAGGAGATCGACCGGGTGCCGTCCTGCGTCAGGACCTGTCCGGCCAATGCGCGCCACTATGGCGACCTTGCCGATCCGCAATCCGAGGTGTCGCTTATGGTCGCGGCGCGCGGCGGCATCGACCTGATGCCGGAGCAGGGGACGCGGCCGGTCAACAAGTACCTGCCGCCGCGCCCGCGCCGGGCGCTCGGCGCCGGTTCGGAACAGGCGCTGCTTGCCGAGAACACCGACGGCGCGACCGGCTTCTTTGCCTGGCTCGACGGCGTGCTGGAGAAGCTCTGACGTGCATCCGGCGCTTTCCATCATCGTTTTCACGACGGTCTCCGGCCTCGGCTACGGGCTGGCCGTGGCGCTCGGACTCGGCCTGCTCGACCCGATGGCGACCGCAACGAGGGTCGCGCATGTCCTGGCGCTCGGGCTGATAGCCGCCGGCCTCGCTTCCTCGACGCTTCATCTCGGCAATCCGCAGCGCGCCTGGCGCGCCTTTTCGCAATGGCGCTCGAGCTGGCTGTCGCGCGAGGGCGTGATGGCGGTCCTCACCTTCCTGCCGCTTGCCGCCTCGGCCTGGCTGGCTCTCTTCGAGGGTCGCTACGTCCCGGCGCTCGGGCTGGCCGGCGCTTCCCTGTCACTGGTGACGGTCTACTGCACGGCGATGATCTACGCCTCGCTGAAGTCGGTGCAGACGTGGCACACGCCGCTCACGCCGCTCTGCTACCTGCTGTTCAGCCTCGCCGGTGGCTTCGCGCTGGCGACGCTGTTTGCGGCGGCCGGGGGCGGCGCTGTGACGCTCCCCGCCGTGTTGGCGCTCGTCTTCCTGGCCGCTGCCTGGGCGGCCAAGCTCGCCTGGCGTAACCGCATGAACAGGCTGCGGCCGATCTCGACGCCGGAGACGGCGACGGGGCTCGGCTTCATAGGCAAGGTACGGCTCTTCGAGCGCCCGCACATCAACGACAATTATCTCACGCGCGAGATGGGCTTCAGAGTAGCGCGCAAGCATGCGGCCAAGCTTGCCATGCTGTCGCTCGGGCTCGGCGGGCTCGTGCCGGCGGCCCTGCTGGTCGGCCTGCTGGCGGCCGGACCGGCACAGGGGGCGGCAGTCGCCGTCGCGCTGCTCGCCGTTGCCTCGCATGCCACGGGCATGCTGGTCGAGCGCTGGCTGTTCTTCGCCGAGGCGCGTCACGCGGTGATGAACTATTACGGTGGCTAGCGAATTTGCGCGGCCCGGTCAGAACTGGTGCCCCGTCTAGGAGCCAGCGGCATTCCGCGCCTGCTTGACGGCGCGCTGACGCTTGCGCTCGGAAACGGCACTGCCGCTCAGCACCCAGCGCTTGTGGAACCACATCCACTGGCCTGGGTCCTCGCGCACCCAGCGTTCGACGACATCGTTGAGCAATTGCGTCGACTCGCCGATGTCGATGTCACCGTCGACGTCGCGCGGCAGGTCGAGCTTTTCCTCGATTTCCAGCCGATAGCGGTTGCCCGCCAGCCTGGTGCAGCGCGCCGGATAGACGTCGCAGTCGAAGCGGCGCGCCAGCATCGGCACGATGGGATTGGTCTCGCAGGGCCTTCCGAAGAACTCGGTGGGCAGGCCGCGGCTGAATTTCTGGTCGACCAGAACGCCGATATTGCCGCCCTTCGCCAGCGTGGCGGCGAGCGCGAAGGCGGCGCCGTGGCTGGAGGCCAGCAACTCGCCCATCTTCGACTGGCGCGTCGAGAGGATGTAGTCGGCGATGTAGGGGTTGTTGGGCGGCCGAAACAGCGCGGTCAGCTTCATGCCGTGGACGGCGCCTGCGATCGGCAGCAGCTCGAAATTGCCGAGATGGGCGGTGAAGAGGATATGCGGCCGCTCCTCCGCAGCGATCTTCAGGAAGCGTTCCTCGCCGACGATCTCGATGCGCCCGGCTTCGCGATTGTCCGGATCGAAGTCGAACAGCGCGTCGAGGAAAATGTACTCAGCGGCGAGCCTCGCCATGTTGTCCCACATGTCGTGCGCGATCTTTTCGATCTCCTCGTCGTCCTTCTCGGGAAAGGCATGGCGCAGGTTGTCGACGGCGGTGCGGTGGCGCCCGAACAGGGGACCGATGCGGCGCGCGATGCGGGCGGAGAAATCCAGCGCCTGGTCGGCCGGCAGCCGCCTGAGCAGCCACAGGGCCATCATCGCGAAACGCGCGATGATCCAGTAGTTGAACAACCGCAGGCGGGGGATGACGTGCCGCCACAGGATGAACTGGATGCGCGAGTACTTCTTGCCCGTCAAAGCCCCGGCCGCCCCTAGCCGACGTGCAGGATGATCTTGCCGAAGACGTCCCGGCTTTCCATGCGCTGCAGCGCAGCGCCGATGCCGTCGAAGTCGACTTCGGTATCGATCACCGGCGCGACGAGGCCGGCGGCCATCTTCTGCATGGCGTTGGCCATGTTCTCCATGCGACAACCGAAGGAGCCGAAGATCTTCAGTTGCTGCTGGAAGAGCTGCATCAGGTTCATGGTCGTCGACACGCCCGAGGTCGAGCCGCAGGTGACGAGCCGGCCGCCGCGTTTCATGCAGAGCATCGAGCCGGCCCAGGTGTCGGCGCCGACATGTTCGAAGACGACGTCGACGCCCTTCTTCTTCGTCAGCTTGCGAACGACGCCCTCGAAGCGGTCCTCGCGGTAATTGATGACGTGGTCGGCGCCAAGCGCCTTGGCGCGCTCGATCTTGTCGTCGGATCCGACCGTGGTGATCACCGTGCAGCCCATCTTCCTAGCGAGCTGGATCGCGGCCGAGCCGATGCCCGAGCCGCCGGCCTGGACGAGAATCGTCTCGCCCGGCTGCAGCCTGGCATTGTCGAACAGCATGTGCTCGACCGTGCCGAAGGTGACGGGAGCGACGGCCGCGCCGATGGGAGTAACGCCGGACGGAGCGGGAACGAGCAGACGCGCCGGCAGGTTGATCTTCTCCTGCGCGAAGCCGTCGAGATGAAAGCCGTGAACGCCGGCAACGTGCTCGCAGAGATTGTCGCGGCCTTCCCGGCAGGGCTTGCAGAGGCCGCAGGTTCGCGCGCCATAGATCGACACCAGCTGGCCGGGCACCAGCCCGGTCACGCCCGGTCCGACGGCGTCGACTTCGCCAGACGCCTCGGCGCCGATCGTCAGCGGCAGCTTGCGCTTGGCAAAAGCCATGCCGCGCCAGCCCCAGACGTCGATGTGGTTAAGTGCCACCGCCTTGATGCGGAGCGTGACCTCGCCGAGGGCGGGGGCAGGCGGCGGAGCGACCTCGACCGTCTCGAGCCGACGGTCCTCGATCAGTTGCAGTGCACGCATTGGCAGGAATGGTCCCTTCGAACGGTTTGGCGTTCGCTTAGACGGGTTCCCGCGTCAAGACAAGGCAGGCGTTCTGACCGCCGAAGCCGAATGAGTTCGACATGGTGCTCGATATGTCGGCGCTGCGCTTGATGTTCGGCACGACATCGAGGTCGATGGCAGGGTCTGGATTGTCGTAGTTGATGGTCGGCGGGATGACACCCTCGCGCATGGTCATCAGCGAGAAGGCGGCCTCAACGGCGCCTGCCGCAGACAGCGTGTGACCGATCATCGACTTGTTGGACGAAACCGGGACGTCGCGGATGCGCTCGCCGAAGACGGTCGACAGCGAAAGATGCTCCATCTTGTCGTTTTCGGGGGTCGAGGTGCCATGCGCGTTGACGTAGGCGATCTCGCCCTCCGACATGCCGGCATCCTTCAAAGCGGCGCGCACGGTGGCGATCGCCGGCGAGCCGTCCGGCTTCGAGCGGGTACGGTGAAAATCGTCGGCCTTCTCGCCGCAGCCGCGCAGCACGCCGAGCACGGTGGCGCCGCGGCTCACCGCGCTTTCGAGCGATTCCAGCACCAGCGCACCGGCACCCTCCGCAATAACGAAGCCGTCACGGTCCTTGGAGAAGGGCTTTGAGGCACGCTCCGGCACATCGTTCTGGGTCGACAGCGCCGAAAGCAGCGAGAAGCGGATCAGCGCCTCGGCGGTCACCGAGCCGTCGGCGCCGATCGACAGCGCGCGCTCGCATTCGCCGCGCCGGATGGCCTCGACGCCGAGCTGGATGGCGGTGGCGCCCGAGGCGCAGGCGGTGGAGAGCGTGATCGGCAGGCCAATCGCGCCGAGGCTGTCGGACAGGCGGTCGGCGATAGACCCGAACTGCGCTGACTGGAAGACATCGAGCGCATTGAGGCCGCGCGCCACCTCGAGCAGCCGTTCGAGACCTGTCTCGTTGCTGCCGGCGGCATAAAGCGAGAAACGCTCTCGCCAGTCCAGCTCGACCGGCGGCGAGGCCAGAAACAGCGGGCCGCCGAAGTTCCTGGTGTCGAAGCCGGCCTCGGCAATCGCCTCGTGCGCGGTCATCTCGGCGAGTTCGTAGGTCAGCGAGCTCGCGCCCTTGTCGCTCGACGGAAGGAAATCGACCGTGCCGGAGATCCGGGTGTTCAGAAGATCGGTCGGGAAGCGGGTGATCGGATGGATGCCCGAGCGGCCGGCCGTAAGTGCAGCCCAGTTGTCGGTCTTGCCGGCACCGAGCGAGGTGACGACACCGATGCCGGTGACGACCACGATGGGTCTGCCGAGATGGTCTGTCATGCTAGCCATGATCTTGTCCCAGGTTCGGCTCAGTCCGCAGCGTGGACGAGCGCCATTCCCTCAAACTGGTGATAGCCGACCGTCGTTGCAAGCACGGTGTCGGTGGAGCCGGCGAAAGCCGTCTCTGCCTGCCGGTCGAAGGCCGGGTAAGCCGCCTTGTTGTGAGCGGCAAGTGCCGCGAGCGCCACGGCGAAGGGGAACTGTGCCTCCTTCATGTGGCCCGTCAGCGTGCCAAACGCGCGCAAGCCGATGCCGGTCATGGCGCCCAGCGCGGCAAGTTCGGCTGCCGTCGCCTTGTGGGCACCCGAAGCGCCGGAAACGGCAAGCAGGGGATTGCCGGAAACGCCGGTCTTTTCGGCAAGCGCTGCGATCTCGGCCTGAAGGTCGGTGGTCGAACGCCGCGAGCGGCCGGAACTGACCGCGCCAAGCCGCGCATAGGCCTTGCGGCCGCGCTCTTGCGCATGCTGGCGCGACTCAAGCACGAGGAAGGCCGCGCCTGATCCGGTGACAACGCCGCCGCCCTCGGATCCCTGGCGCTGCCATACCGGCTTCCAGGGCCCGCGATGCAGGTAGCCGCCGAGTTCGTAGCCGAGCAGCATGTCGGGATGTTCGGTCTGGAAGGCGCCGCCGACCAGCGCATGAGTGGACTGTCCGCACCGGATGCGCGCGGCCGCCGTCTCGATTGCCGAGACGCCGGCACCTTCCTCACCCATGAAGGTGCGCGAGGATCCGGTGACCTTGTGAACAATGGATATGTTGCCTGCGAGCAGGTTCGACAGCTGCGCCAGGAAGAGCGTGGGTCGCAATTCGGTGGTCAGGTGCTCGTTGAGCAGCACGCCCTGGTCCGCACGGTTTTCAGATGCGGCCAGGATTGCGGCGTCCACCGCCTCGTCACGTTCGCCGCCGCCTGCCGCTATGACCATGTCCATGGTCGCGCACAGCGCTTCGTCGTCCTTGACCGCCGCATCGTCGAGGGCCAGGCCCGCGGCATAGGTGCCGAGCCGCTGCCAGGTCTCCATCTGGCGCTGGTCGCCGCGCTTGGCGATCTGCAGGCCCCAGTCGATGGCGGGCAGGGGATGCACCGTGTAGGGCGCGAAGCGCTCCGCATCCATGACCGGCGCCGGCTCGTCGGCAGTCAGCTTGCGCCAATGCTCCTCCGCGCCCTCGCCGAGGCAGGAGACGAGGCCGATGCCGGTGATGACGACGTCGTTCGGTTTCATGGGCTTGCGGGTGTCGTTCAAGCGGCTGGCCGGATCAGGCGGTCTTCGCCGCGACCAGTCCGTCGATCTTGGCGCAGAGGTTCTTCATCAGGAAGTACTCGTCGGTCGAGACCTTGCCGTCATTGACCTCCTGGGTCCACTTCTCGAGCGGAACCTTGATGCCGAATTCCTTGTCGATCGCAAAGACGATGTCGAGGAAATCGAGGCTGTCGATGCCCAGATCGTCGATCGTGTGGCTCTCGGGGGTGATGGTGGCGATGTCGATCTCGCTGGTGTCGGCGATGATCTTGGCGACTTTCTCGAATGTGGTTGGCACGGTGGTTCCTTCAATTGCGCGGCGCGGCTAGCCGCCCGGTGGTTGTCGGCTGTCTAATCGGTTTTGATTGCCATGAAAAGAGCGGCAGCCCGACGCGGCGCCACGCATCGCCGGTGGCGGCCCTGCCTGGCCGCCGGACCCGGCGGAATTTGCCTGTCGGCCAGCCGACCGCGACGTGTCGCCAGACGGCCTCAATTGAAGATGATGCGCCCCAGAATGTGCAGCTTTTCCTCGTCCGGCCGAACGATGACCGCCTCGCCCTCGCGCGCCGGTTCCCCGGTCAGCGCCTTGATCGTTTCGAGGTGGGTGACCAGAATGAGGTTCCCCGAGCCTGAATAATCCCGGATTTCCTGCAGGATGGCCTCGATCTGAACGGCGCGCTCGTCCTCGTTCTCGGATGGCGGATCAAGCGGCGTGAAGTCCTCGCTGTCGCCGAAGGCGAGACGCGCGGTCTCGCGGGTGCGGCAGTAGCGGCTGGTCAGCACGAGCTCCACGGGGGCGGCACGCGCAGCGATCAGCGCACCGATCTTGCGCGCCTGCTGGCGGCCGCGCTCGGAAAGGTTTCGCTGGGTGCGGCACTTGTCGATCTCGAAATTGTGCGGCTCGCCGGTGCCTGGGGCCATGGCACTGCGAATCAGCACGACGTGGCCGCCTTCGCGCAACAGGGCCCAGCCGGACTCCGTCGCCTGTGCCGCGCCGGTCAGAGCGATCAGGAGCAGGAGCGTTGAGATGCGAAGCATGCGGGAGCCTTGTTGAGTTCCACAATATAGGGATGTGAATGGCGCATGAAAGGCAAGCCGTGCCGAATGCGCGCCTGTGCCGCGGCGGTCGTGCTTTTTCTTCAATCGCGCGTCTTCGCCACGTTGCGCGGTCCGCCGCCGTGGCCTATCAGGCATGTGTGTCTCCCGCTCTGGAAACCTCCCTCTATGTCTTCGGACTCATCGCGCTCGGCTACCTGTCGGGCCTGACCGGCTATCTGAAGACCGAGACCGGCGACGCGCTGACGCAGTTTGCGGTCGGCATCGCGCTGCCCCTGCTGCTCTTTCGCACGATGATCGGCGCCGATTTCCACGGCTCGGCACCCTGGGCGCTCTGGTTGGCCTATTTTTCCGCCGTCGCCGTCGCCTGGGCCGCGGGCCATCTGGTCACCACGCGGATCTTCGGGCGCGACTCGCAGGCGGGTGTCGTAGGCGGTGTTTCCTCGGCGTTCTCAAACCTCGTGCTCCTTGGCATTCCGCTGTCGCTTGGTTTTTTCGGGCAGGAGGGCTTCGAGATCCTCTCGCTGCTCATCGCCGTCCACCTGCCGACTTTGATCATGGCGTCGATGATCCTGTTTGCCATCTTCAGCCACGACAGGTCGAAGAAGGTCGAGCCTCTGCCTCTGATCCGCGACTTTCTGCGTCGGATGGCGCGAAACCCGTTGGTGATCGGCATCTTGCTCGGCCTCGCCTGGCGCTTGACCGGCCAGCCATTGCCCGGGCTTGCCTCGCGGCTGGTCGATGCGCTGGCCGGCATTGCCGGCCCGCTCGCGCTGTTTGCCGTCGGCCTCAGCCTGAGGAAATTCGGCATCACCGGCAATGTCGGCCCCGCGCTGGCGCTGTCTGCCATCAAGCTCGGGCTGATGCCTGCGGCGGCGCTGGTTGCGGCGCTGCTGTTCGGACTTCCGCCGCTGACGGCCAAGGTGGCCGTCGCCGCAGCGGCATTGCCCTCAGGCGTGAATTCCTACCTGATTGCGACGCAGTTCGGCACCGGTCAGGCACTCGCCTCCAACCAGATGACGATCGCTACGGCCTGCGCGGTTGTCACCACGGCGTTCTGGCTTTCCATCGCGCAGATGGTTTTCGGCTAGCCGGGAAAACGGTCGGCAGCTGGGCTGGACCAGCCGACGGCTGAGCGAATGCGATTGATTGCCGGGCGCGCGCTGGGGTATGAGCGTGCGGCAACGGATGACGGCGCAACCAGCGCCGGTCCGGTGCGACGCCGTACTAGCGGGCCGCGTCCAGATTATCGAAATATCACAGCAACACGTCCGTACAGGGCGGTGCAGGAGGCCAGAATAATGCTCCAGAAAACCAACCATTTCATGCGCCAGGCCAATCTGATCGGCGGCGAATGGGTGCAGGCCGACAGCGGCGCCACCATCGACGTCGTCAATCCGGCCACCGGCCAGAAGATCGGCACCGTGCCGAAATCCGGTGGTGCCGAGACGCGCCGCGCGATCGAGGCCGCAGAGGCGGCGTTCCACTCCTGGAAAAAGACCTCGGTCCTCGAGCGCCACAAACTGCTGCGCCGCCTGCATGACGCGATCATGGACAACCAGCAGGAACTCGCCGAGTTGCTCACCACCGAACAGGGCAAGTCGATGTTCGAGGGCAAGGGCGAGGTCGGCGCCTCGGCCGCCTATATCCTATGGTTCGCCGAGGAGGGCCGTCGCACCTATGGTGACGTGGTGCCGTCGCCCTGGGCCGACCGCCGCGTGCTTGTTACAAAGGAGCCGGTCGGCGTCATCGCCGCGATCACACCGTGGAACTTCCCGTCGTCGATGCTCGCCCGCAAGCTCGGGCCGGCGCTGGCCGCAGGTTGTACGGCCGTGGTGAAGCCGGCGACGCAGACGCCCTATTCGGGCCTCGCTTGGGGCGCGCTGGCCGAGGATGCCGGCTTCCCGAAGGGCGTGGTCAATATCGTCACGGGTTCGGCCGCCGAGATTGGTGACGAGATCTGTGCGAACCCGCTGGTCCGCAAGCTGACCTTCACCGGCTCGACCGAGGTCGGCAAGATCCTGATGGAGAAATGCGCTGCGACCGTGAAGAAGGTTTCGATGGAACTCGGCGGCAACGCGCCGTTCCTGGTCTTCGACGACGCCGACATCGACCGCGCAGTCGAAGGTGCTGTCACCGCGAAGTACCGCAATTCGGGCCAGACCTGCGTCTGCACGAACCGCTTCTTTGCGCAGGCAGGCATCTACGACAAGTTCGTCGAAAAGCTGGCCGCAGCGAGCGCCAATCTCAAGGTCGGTTCTGGCCTCGAGGAAGGCACGCAGCAGGGGCCGCTGATCGACGAGAAGGCCGTCGCCAAGGTCGAGGAATTTGTTGCGGATGCGCAGGCCAAGGGCGGCAAGGTCGTTACCGGCGGCCATCGCCACAAGCTCGGTGGCTCTTTCTTCGAACCAACGGTGATTTCGAATGCCAGCCCCGACATGATGTTCATGAAGGAGGAAATCTTCGGTCCCATTGCCCCTGTCTTCAAATTCGAGACCGAGGAAGAGGCGATCAGACTCGCCAACGATACGGAGTTCGGGCTTGCCTCCTACTTCTATACCGGCGATCTCGGTCGCGCTTTCCGGGTCATGGAAGGCTTGAAATACGGCATGGTGGGCGTCAACGAGGGCCTGATCACCACGCCCGAAGCGCCTTTCGGCGGCGTCAAGGAGTCGGGCCTTGGCCGCGAAGGCGGACATCAAGGCATCGAGGACTATCTCGACACCAAGTATGTCTGCATCGGCGGCCTCGGCCTCTGAATTTGAGATTGCGTGGCCGGGCGAACGTCCGGCCACCATTAAGGAAGGGTGGAGCATGCATGGCAGGCGTTGAGTTCTTCGGAACGACGGATGACGGATCAGAGGTCCGGTGTTTCGAAATCTCCGCCGGCGGGCTCACCGCCCGGGTGATGACCTTCGGTGCCGCCGTCCAGGACCTCCGACTTGCGGGCCATGACGCGCCGCTGGTGCTTGGCTTCGACCGTTTCGAGGACTATCCGCTCCATTCCCCCTATTTCGGCGCCATTGCAGGGCGCTATGCCAATCGCATCGCAGGCGGTCGCTTCACGATCGACGGCAACCGCTACCAAGGACCGCAGAATTTCCTTGGCAAGCACACGCTGCATGGCGGCGACGCCGGCTTCTTCGGCGCCGTCTGGACCGTGGCCGATACGGGCGGTGACTTCGTCACGCTTGCGTTGCACGATCCGGCCGGCTCGATGGGATTTCCGGGCGCCATGGACGTCACCTGCACCTACCGGATCAGGGCGCCGGGCACGCTGTCCGTCGAGCTTTCGGCTACGACCGATGAGCCGACGCTCTGCAACCTGGCGCATCACTCCTATTTCAATCTCGACGACGGCGGCAGCGGCGACATTCTCGACCACCGCATGATGATCGCAGCCTCCGCCTACCTGCCGGTCGACGGCGAGTTGATCCCCACCGGTGTCGTCATGCCCGTCGAGAATACCGCTTTCGATTTCCGCGTTGCCCGGCCGGTCCGCGAAGACGAGGACGGGTCGCAACTGCCCTACGACCACAATTTCTGCCTTGCGGCGTCGCGGGGACCGCTGCGCCATGCGGTCTGGGCGCAGGGTTCTTGCGGCGTCGAAATGGAAGTCTGGACCACCGAGCCGGGCCTGCAGTTCTATGCCGGCCAGAACGTCGCACGTACGGTCCCGGGCCTCGGCGGCCGCATCTACGGCGCCCATGCCGGCTTTTGCCTCGAGCCGCAGGTCTGGCCGGATTCACCCAACCGGCCTTATTTCCCGCAGGCCGTTCTCCGGCCGGGCGAGACCTATCGCCAGGTGACGGAGTACCGCTTCCGCAGCCCGCAGGATTGAGCCGGTCCTACGGCCCGATCTTCCGGTGCTCCTCGAAGACCGTCGCTTCCTGCGCCACGCCGTCGGCCGTCGTGGCGTGCTCGGCAAAGGTCGGGAGACCGGCGGGAATGACAACGTCGGAGCGTGCGGCGTCGAGAAAGATATGCTTTGACGAGGCAGGGTCGATCGGAAACCAGCAAGGGTCGTCGAACGTGCCTGCGTAGACGCCGACCACATCGGGAAAACGCTCGAAGCTCAGCCAGAGCTTCGTGCCGCAGTCACCGCAGAAGTGGATGTGAACCAGCTTTCCGGATCCTTCTGACACCCGGTCGAAGGTCTTGGGCGCTCCCGACAGCACGACGAGATCCTCCTTGCCGAAGATCGGCTCGACCATATAGGCCGAGCCCGTCGCCTTCTGGCAGAACCGGCAATGGCAGAATGTTACCCGGCCCGGTGCCGCGAGGGCTGCATAGCGGATGCGACCGCACAGGCACCCGCCTTCGTTCTTCATCATCGCTCGTCCTCCCGCCTGAAGCAACGATATCGCCGCCAGAATGCCAAGCAAAAAGCGGCGGCGTCAGGCCGCGCGCGGGATGGCAAACGCCGCCCTCAGCACCTCGTAGGGCGCCAGCGCGCCGCGCACCTGAACCACGGCCGCCGCGACGCGGTGTGCGCTTCGCACCGCTTCGTCAGGCTTGCGTCCGACCAGCCTCGCGGCGAGATAGCTGCCATTGAAGGAATCGCCGGCTCCCGTCGTGTCGACCGGTGTGGCGACCGTTTCGGCGGGGATGGCCTCTTCCTTGCCACCGCAACACAGCATTGCCGCGTGCTCGCCGTTCTTGACGATGATTTCCGCCACGCCCGTGGCGGCGAGACGTCTGGCCGTCGCCTGCGGCGAGGCGTCGCCAAACAGCATTTCCTCGTCCGGGAAGGTCGGTAGCGCGATGTCGGACAGTGCCAGCGCCTCGTTGACGGCGGCGCGGGCTTCCTCGACGGATGCCCACAGCCGGGGCCGGTAGTTGGCGTCGAAGGCGATCGTCGCGCCACCCGCTCTGGCGGTGGCGATGGCCTGCATGAGTACCTTGCGCGCAGCCGGCTCCAGGATTGCCAAAGTGATTCCGGAAAAGTAGACAAGGGACTTGTTTTCAAGGCTTTTCATCAGGGCCGCGGGGTCCGACGCCAACCGGCGCGCGGCCGAGTCGCTGCGCCAGTAGGTGAAGGAGCGTTCGGCGCCGGCCAGCGTGATGGCGTAAAGGCCGGGCCGCGCGCCGGCGATCAGCGGGCTGGCGGCAATGCCGATGCCGTTCTTCTCGAAAAAGGCGATCTGATCGCGCGAAAAAGGATCGTCGCCAAAGGCTGACACGTAGCTTGCCGGCCGGTCCTTGCCGGCCAGCGCCTTCAGTGCCCACAGCGTGTTCAGCGTGTCGCCGGCAAAACCCATGCGCCAGTCCGCCCCGCCGCTGCCCGAGAGCTCGAGCATGCACTCACCGATCGCTGCTATTCCCTTGTCCGACATTCCGGCCCTCCGCGTCTTTCCGCCGCTATAGCTTTTCGCGACGTCGGACGCCATGCTCGGACCCGAAAGGTCTCTCGTTTTCCAGTGTCGGATGACGTAGGGGGCGCCTATCGTTCACGGAGGACATGGTGAAGGCGAAACTGTTCGTTTTGATTGCTCTTGCAGCGCTGCTTGCGGTCGGCTCCCATTTCATTTCGGACATGGGCTCGAAGCCCAAGCCGGAACTCGACCTGTCGCGCACACGCACCACTGCGAACGGCAGTTTCGTCGTCTCGATCGAGCCGGAAAATCCCGAGATCAAGCTTGGCGAACTCCATGCATGGATCGTTACGTTAAAGACGCCTGACGGGGCTCCGGTCGCGGATGCCGGCTTCGAGATCGCCGGCGGCATGCCCGATCATAATCACGGCCTGCCGACCAGCCCGCAGGTGACCGAAAACCTCGGCGAGGGCCGCTATAGGCTGGAGGGAGTGAAATTCAGCATGACAGGCTGGTGGGAACTCAGCTTCGATATCACCTCGGGTGAGACCCTCGACGGCGTCACCTTCAACATGGTGCTCTAGCCAGTCATGCGCCGGTCCTGCCTGTCATTGCCGGCCCTCCTCCTGATCGCCGCCGCAGGCCTTTCCGGCTGTGGCGGCGACGACTTCAGCGAGGCCGACAAGGCCACCATTGCCTCTCTGTCGCTGGCGGCCCTGCCGCCGGCGCCCGCCGATCCTTCGAACCGTTATGCGGAAGACGCGGCCGCGGCGGCGTTTGGCGCGACGCTGTTCTTCGAACAGCGGATGAGCCGCGACGGCGACGTTTCCTGCGCGACCTGCCATCTCGTCGACCGCCAGTTCCAGGACGACTTGCCGCGCGCCAAGGCGGTCGGAACCACCAACCGGCGCACCATGCCGCTTGCCGGCGCTGCCTGGAGCCCGTGGCAGTTCTGGGACGGCCGCCGCGACAGTCTCTGGGCTCAGGCGCTGACGCCGCTCGAGGACCCCGTGGAGCATGCCGGCACGCGCGCCGGATACGCGCATGTCGTTGCCGACAGTTTTGCCGACCGCTACGCGCGCATTTTTGGCCCATTGCCCGACCTTTCCGCCGTGCCGGCGCGCGCCGGCCCCCGCGGCACGCCCGATGAAGTCGCGGCATGGGAGGCCATGGACACCCGCCAGCGTCAGGAGATCGACCGGGTCTTCGCCAATCTCGGCAAGGCGCTCGGTGCCTTTGTGCGGTCAATCGAGCCCGTCGAGACCCGCTTTGACCGCTTTGCCGCCGCGATCTCTGCCCGCAAGCGGCCCGAGGGCGATGCCGTGCTGACGCCCGACGAGATCGCCGGGCTGAAACTCTTCCTCGGCAAGGGAGACTGCGCGACCTGCCACAATGGGCCGCGATTCACTGATGACGGCTTCCACAACACCGGCATTCCCGTCGTGCCCGGCCTGCCGGAGGATCTCGGGCGCCAGACGGGCGTCCTGCAGGCGGCCGCCGATCCGTTCAACTGCATGGGTGCCTTCAGCGACGCTGGCGCCGATGACTGCGGCGAGCTGCGGTTCCGGGTGGCAGAGGGGCCGCAACTCCTGCGCGCCTACAAGACGCCGTCGCTGCGCGGTGCTGCCACGCGCCCGCCCTACATGCATTCGGGCCAGTTCGCGACGCTGGAAGAGGTCGTCGACCACTATGCGAGGGCGCCCGCGGCGCCCTCCGGCGAAACCGAGCTGCACCCCATCACCCTGTCGGAACGCGAGCGCCTGCAACTCATCGCCTTTCTCGGCACGCTTTCCGAATGACTAGCGGTCCTTCACTGTCTCCATCGCCACGAAGGTCGACGTCTGCGCGACATGGGGCAGGGCGGAGATGCGCTCACCGAGCACCCGGCGGTAGGCGGCAATGTCGGTGGTGCGCACCTTGAGCAGATAGTCGAAGCTGGCAGCGATCATGTGGCACTGCTCGATCTCGCCGACCGACAGCACGGCGCGGTTGAAGGCGTCGAGCGCTGCCGAGCGCGTGTCCGACAGCGTCACCTGCACGAAGGCGACATGGCCTTCGCCCATCTTCTCGCGGTCGACCACCGCAGAATAGCCGCGGATGATGCCGTCCTTCTCGAGCCGCTTGACGCGTGCCTGCACCGGCGTTTTCGACAGACCGACTGTGGAGGCCAGTTCTGCCATCGACAGGCGGCCGTCGCGCGCCAGCGCGGCGATGATGTTACGGTCGATCCGGTCCAATTGGTCCGTTGTCATCCGAAATGCAGTCCATAGTGGCAAAAATCAGATCGATCTATGGACCGATCGGACCAGAAAGTCGACTACTTCGGAACGGGTTCTCGCTCAGTCTTGTGCTAGTCTCCGCAGGTCCCGACCTCTCCCATGCCACAGGGTTGATCATGCCGACGCTTTCCAGCCTCAGAGCCGACATCCGCGCCAACTACCTGCCCGACGAGGCCGAGACGCTCGGCCGGCTGGTCAGTATGGCGGCGCTCGATTCTGGCGAGCGCAAGAAAATCTCCGCCCGCGCGGCGGATCTGGTGCGCACGGTGCGCAATTCGTCCGATCCGCATCTGATGGAGGTGTTTCTAACCGCCTACGGCCTGTCGACGCGCGAGGGCGTCGCCCTGATGTGTCTCGCCGAGGCGCTGCTGCGCGTGCCCGACAACGAGACGATCGACGAGCTTATCCGCGACAAGATCGCGCCGCAGGACTGGTCGGCGCATTCGGGCGAATCCTCCTCGATCTTCGTCAACGCCTCCACCTGGGCGCTGATGCTGACCGGCAAGGTGCTGGAGGACGGCGATCAGGGCATCGAGGGGACGCTGCGCTCGATGGTGCGCCGTCTGGGCGAGCCGGTCATCCGCCGCGCTGTGTCGGCGGCCATGCGCGAGATGGGCGAGCAGTTCGTGCAGGGCCGCACCATCGAGCAGGCGCTGAAGCGCGGCCGGCCGATGACGGCCAAGGGCTATCTCTATTCCTACGACATGCTGGGCGAGGCCGCGCGCACCGAAAACGACGCCAAGCGCTATTTCGCTGCCTACCAGGATGCCATCTCGTCGCTCGATGCCGGCACGAACGGGCCCGACATCCGCCAGAATCCCGGCATTTCGGTCAAGCTATCGGCGCTGCACCCGCGCTACGAGGTGGCGCAGAAGGACGCCATGCTGCCGCTGATGGCGTCTCGGCTGTTCGACCTGGCGCTCGATGCCCGTCATGCCAAGATGGGGCTCAATATCGACGCCGAGGAAGCCGACAGGCTCGACCTCTCGCTCGACGTGATCGAGCGCGTGCTGGCCGAGCCTGAACTCGCTGGCTGGAACGGCTTCGGCGTCGTCGTGCAGGCTTACGGGCCCCGCGCGCCGCATGTCATCGACTGGCTCTACACGCTGGCCAAACGGCACGACCGGCAGATCATGGTGCGGCTGGTCAAGGGCGCCTATTGGGACACCGAGATCAAGCGTGCGCAGACGCTCGGCCTCGACGGCTACCCGGTCTTCACGCGCAAGACCAACACTGACATTTCCTACATCGCCTGTGCCCGCAAGCTGCTGGCGATGACCGACCGCATCTACCCGCAATTCGCCACCCACAACGCTCACACGGTGGCCGCCATCCTCGCCATGGCGCCCGACCGCGAGAGTTTCGAGTTCCAGCGCCTGCACGGCATGGGCGAGTCGCTGCACGAGGCGGTGCGCAAGGCGGAGGGCACGCGCTGCCGCATCTATGCGCCGGTCGGCGCGCATGAGGACCTGCTCGCCTACCTCGTCCGGCGCCTGCTCGAGAACGGTGCCAACTCGTCCTTCGTGCACCAGCTGACCGACAAGGACGTGCCGCCCGAGGAGATCGCGCGCGATCCGTTCGAGGCTGCCGAGAAGCAGGGCCAGGCTGCCAACCCGGCGATTCCGAGGCCGGCTGAAATCTTCGGCGCAGGCCGCCGCAACTCCAAGGGATTCGACATCACTGACCGGGTCACGCTCGACGCGATAGAGCGGGAGAGGGCGGGTTTTGCCGGACCGGAGCGCTGGACGGCGGTTCCGATGAGCCCCGCCGCTGGCGACGGGGCACGACGTAACGTCGTCAATCCGGCCCGGCCGGACGACATTGTCGGCACAGTTGCGGAAGCCAGTGCCGAACAGGCGCGGGAAGCGGTTGCAATCGCTGTTGCCGCGCAGCCGGACTGGGCGGGGCGGCCGGTCGCCGAGCGCGCTGCCATCCTGCGCAAGGCCGCCGATCTCTACGAGGCCCACGCCGTCGAATTCTTCGCGCTTGCCACCCGCGAGGCCGGCAAGACGCTGGCCGACGGCGTGGCGGAAGTGCGCGAGGCCGTGGATTTCCTGCGCTACTACGCCGCCGAGGCCGCTCAGGCGGAGGCGGGCACCGAGGCGCGCGGCGCCATCGTCTGCATCTCGCCCTGGAACTTTCCGCTGGCGATCTTCACCGGCCAGGTGGCTGCCGCACTGGTTACCGGCAACGCGGTTGTGGCCAAGCCGGCCGAGCAGACGCCGCTGATTGCCGCGCGCGCCGTCGCGCTGTTGCACGAGGCGGGCGTGCCGCTCGACGTGCTCAAGCTGCTGCCGGGAGATGGTCCATCGGTCGGGGCGCCGCTGACGGCCGATCCGCGCATCGCAGGCGTCTGCTTTACCGGCTCGACGGAGGTCGCCAAGGCGATCGAGCGTCAGCTCGCAAGGACAGCCGCGCCTAACGCCATGCTGCTTGCCGAAACGGGCGGCCTCAACGCGATGATCGTGGATTCGACCGCGCTGCCTGAGCAGGCCGTGCGCGACATCCTCGCCTCGGCCTTCCAGAGCGCCGGCCAGCGCTGTTCGGCGCTGCGTATTCTCTATGTCCAGAAGGACGTCGAGAAGAAGATGATGGCGATGCTCGAAGGAGCCATGCAGTCGCTCAGCCTCGGCAATCCCTGGCTGCTCTCGACGGACGTCGGCCCGGTGATCGACGAGGACGCCCGGCAGGGAATCGGCGACTATTGCGCAGCGATGGAGGCCAAGGGACGCCTCATCGCCAAGCTGGAGGCGCCTGCCGACGGGCGCTTCATCGCGCCGCATATCCTGCGCGTCTCCGGTATCGAGGAGATGGAGCGCGAAATATTCGGGCCGGTCCTGCATGTTGCGACCTTCGAGGCCGACGACATCGACCGCGTCATCTCTGCCATAAACCGCAGGGGCTACGGCCTGACCTTCGGCCTGCACACGCGCATCGAGGCGCGTGTCCAGCATATTGTCGACGGCGTCCATGCCGGCAACATCTATGTCAACCGCAACCAGATCGGCGCCGTGGTCGGCTCGCAGCCCTTTGGCGGCGAGGGCCTGTCAGGCACCGGTCCCAAGGCCGGAGGGCCGCACTATTTGCGCCGTTTCCGCAAGTCGGCCGAGGCCGGCTCGGAACCGGCTGCCGGAGCCAAGGTGACCGCCACCGACCTCGCCGACAATCTGCCCGAGACGGCACCGGGTTGGTCGACGCGCGGCGACCGCATCGCCCTGTTGAGAAAGCACCTGCGCGGCAAGGGCGCCGTGGCGATCGCGGCTGCCGCCGGCATCGACTTTGGCCCTGTCGACCTGCCCGGGCCGACCGGCGAGGCCAATACGTTGACGCTGTTTGCGCGCGGCTGCGTGCTCTGCCTCGGGCCCGACGGCGAAACGCTGTTGGCGCAGGCAGTGCAGGCATTGGCGGCGGGCAATTGCGTGCTGGCCGTCGCGCCCGGCGCACCGGTGGCGCTGCAGCCGCTGCTCGGCAAGGGCATGCCGATCGCCGCTCTCGACGGCACGCCCGATCCGGTAGAGTCGCGCTCGCTTGCCATCGATGCCGTCGCCTATTCGGGGCCGCCCGTCGTCGCGCGGAAACTCAGGGCCATGCTGGCCGAGCGCAGCGGGCCAATCGTCCCGCTGGTGACGGAAGTGCTCAATCCGGCTGCCTATGCGCATGAGCGGGCGGTCTGCGTCGACACCACGGCAGCCGGCGGCAATGCCAGCCTGCTGGCCGGTGCAGGTTAGGCGCAGGTCAGAGAGAGCGTCGGCACCTGACGGGTCAGGCGCCTTCGACGACCGAAAAGCCTTCGAAGGCCGGCGGGCCGATATAGGCGGCCTTGGTCGAGCCGGCATTCCTGTGCGCGGCGCGGAAGTTCTCGGATTTCGTCCAGGCGACAAAATCCTCGTAAGACGCCCAGATCGTGTGCGAGGCGTAGAGCGTGTAGCCCTCGGCCTCGTTGACCGGGCCGCGCAGCAAATGGAACTGCTTGAAGCCCTGCATCTCGCCAAGCTTCGAATCACGGTTTTTCCAGATGTCCTCGAAGGTCTCCTCGGAACCGGTCTGCACCTTGAAGCGATTCATGGCGATATACATGGCAAGTCTCTGTTTTTCTTGAATTGTCGGCCGCGTGGTCCGGCGATGGGAGCGCTCGGTGCCCGGTGCGGTCGGCGTCAGTTGGCGAGTGCGGCGCGCTGTGGCAGCAGGTCGATGCCGAGCAGGCCGCGCATATCGGTCTTGCCGGCCACCAGTTCGGCGATGGTGTGACGCTCGAGCACGGCGAAGAAGGCATTGAGCGCCTCGCGCAATGCCGCATTGAGCGAGCAGGAATCGATCAGCGGGCATTCTGCGGCGTCGTTTTCGAAGCACTCGGCCATGGCGAAGCTTTCCTCGGTTACGCGCACGACATCGAACAGGTTGATGTCGCTTGCCGGCCGGCCGAGCTTCACGCCGCCATTGCGGCCGCGCACCGTTTCCACGAGGCCGGCCTCGACGAGCGGCTGCAGGATCTTGAACAGGAAGAGTTCCGAGACCGAATAGGCGCTTGCGATCTCGGGGATACGGCTGAGCCTGCCGTCATTGGCGGCGCAATACATCAGGATACGCATCGCGTAGTTGGTCTGGCGCGTCAGCCGCATGGGAGGTCCTTGGAAGCGTTCATCGAAGCATGTAGCGAGCAGTCTAGAACAATTCCAGGCAGGACGCCAGAAAACATGATGTTGGCCGTCCACTTAGTTTCTCTACGATGGCCTGTCACACCTCCACGCAAGCCACGGATTCCCCAGCGGCGGCGCAACGCCGAATTGACGCAAACGGTCAAACTTCTATTCTGGGGTGCCCCCGGCGGGGCCAGAAGGAATTCAGCATGGCCAAGAAATCCGAATCCGAATCGATCCGCGACATGTTCAGCAAGCTCGGGCACGACCTGAAGATGCCCGAGGTCGACATCGAGGCCATTCTCAGTCACCACCGCAAGAATCTCGAGGCGCTGGAGAAGTCGGCAAAGGCTTCCGCCTCGGGCGCGTCGGCGGTGATGAACCGGCAGCGCGAAATGCTGCAGAAGACGATGCAGGAAGTCACCGAGATGGCACACAGCTTCCGCGCGCCGGGCAATCCGCAGGAGATGATGGCCAAGCAGGCCGATTTCGCGAAGAGGTCCTTCGAGGCGGCGGTCAAGAATGCCGGCGAGATGTCCGAACTGGTCAAGAAATCGAGCGCCGACTCGATCGAAATCCTGCGTGCCCGCATCCGCGAATCGATGGAAGAAATCCGGCAGGGCTACGAGAAGCGCAAATAGCGTTCGGTCACACCACCACACAGGGTTTAGTACATGACGCCGGGACTGACATTCGAAGGCATGCGGCAGATGGTTGGCCAGGAAGTCGGCGTTTCCGGCTGGCTGACGGTCGATCAGGGCATGATCGACCAGTTCGCTGAATGCACCGGCGACCGCCAGTGGATTCATGTCGATGTCGAGCGGACGAAGCGGCAAAGCCCGTTCCGGGCGCCTATCGCGCATGGCTATCTGACGCTCTCCCTGATCACAGCCTTTGCGATGGAGATCGGCCTGCTGCCCGAAAACACCCAGGCGGCTTTCAACTACGGCCTCGACAGGGTCCGTTTCGTCGCGCCCGTCCGTGTCGGCTCGCGGGTGCGCATGCGCTCGGCGCTCGTGTCGATGGAAGACAAGGGGCCCGGCCAGTACCTGGTCAAGACCAACAACACGATCGAGATCGAGGGTGACGAACGGCCGGCGCTGACTGCCGAGGCGCTCGTCATGTTCTACGAGCGGCGCAAGAAGCGGCAGGCCTAGAAGCTGGACTAGTCGCGGAAGCGGTCTAGAACGACGTCACCACGCCGATGCCGGTGCCTTCGAAGCGGTCCATCGCCATCAGCGCCTGTGGCGCCTCGGCAAGGCTGATCCGCTTGCCGACCAGCATCTGGGGGGCCAGCTTGCCGGTGCGGATCATTTCCATCATCGACTGGTAGCGGAATGCCTGCATGCCGTGGCTGCCGCGGATCTCGAGTTCGAAGGCGATGACCTTGGCCATCGGGATCTGCGGCTTTGCGTGCTCGCCGAGCATCAGGCCGACCTGCACGTGGCGACCGCGCCGCCTGAGGTTCGAGATCGAATTGAAACAGGTCGCCGGGTGGCCGAGCGCGTCGATCGACATGTGGGCGCCGCCATTGGTGATCTGTTTCACCGCGCGCACGACATTCCCGGTCTCGGCAGCATTGACGGTGGCGACCGCGCCGACCTTCCTGGCGAAGTCCAGTTTCTCGTCGGTCAGGTCGATGGCGACGACATTCGCGCCCATCGAACTGGCGATCATGATCGCCGACAGGCCAACGCCGCCGCAGCCATGCACCGCAACCCATTCGCCGGGCGTGACCCGGCCCTGGTCGACGACGGCGCGAAACGAGGTGACGAATCGGCAGCCAAGGCTGGCAGCGGTGGCAAAGTCCATCTCTTCGGGCAAGGAGACGAGGTTGGTGTCGGCAAAATCAATGGCGACATACTCGGCAAACGAACCCCAGGCCGAGAAGCCGGGCTGGAACTGGTTCTCGCAGACCTGGTGGTTTCCTGAGGCGCATTCGAAGCAACGCCCGCAGCCGCCGACAAAGGGCACAGTGACGCGGTCGCCTTCCTTCCAGCGCGTCACGCCGCTGCCGACTGCCGCAACTGTGCCGGCCAGTTCGTGGCCCGGCACGTGCGGAAGGCGGATGTCGGGATCGTGACCCATCCAGCCGTGCCAGTCGCTGCGACAGAGCCCGGTCGCCTCCACTTTGACCACTACGCCGTCGCGGGTTGGCGTCGGGTCGGCAACGTCCTGGATGGTCGGCGCCTCGCCAAAGGCTTCGAAAACGACGGCTTTCATGGTGTCTCTCCGGGCAGCTGTGGTCGGGCGTCGCCGAAGGCCGCATTGCAAATCAGGGCCGCGAATGGAGCATGCCGGCGCGGGATCGTGCAAGCGGCCGCAGCGACTTCTGCTTGCCCGAAGGTCAAGCTGCGGGATGCTTCCAGCCAAACGACAATGTACTATTTGCCAATGAGCTATAGGCTGCGCTGCGTCTATCGTGACAATCGCACAGGGAGCAGGGGAGGGCTCGCCGCATGACCAATGACGTCGCCCGGTTTCTCATCATCGACGACCATCCGCTGTTTCGTGAGGCGCTGCACAGTGCGGTGCGCATGGCCTATCCCGACGTCGATACGATCGAGGCGAAATCGATCGGCGAGGCGCTCGATGTGCTGTCGGGCGCAAAGAGCTTTGACCTGGCGCTGCTCGACCTCACCATGCCCGGTGTCCAAGGATTCGAGGGGCTGCTGGAATTGCGCACGCGCTATCCGCGGCTGCCGGTCGTGGTCGTTTCCGGTCACGACGACCCACGCATCATCTCGGAAGCGCTCTCCTACGGTGCAGCCGGCTTCATTTCGAAATCGGTACGCAAGAGCGACCTAGCGGCGGCTATCCGCTCGGTCATGGAAGGCGCCGTCCACGTGCCGGAAAACTACGCGGGGCTGCCGGCCGACGACGACAGCGCCGACCGCGCCGAGATGGTACGCCGCCTGTCGACTCTGACGCCGCAGCAATTGCGTGTGCTGCACATGCTGCGCCAAGGGTTGTTGAACAAGCAGATCGCCTACGAGTTGCAGGTCGGCGAGACGACGGTGAAGGCGCATGTCTCGGAAATCCTGCGCAAGCTCAACGTCTACAGCCGGACACAGGCGGTCATCGAGGTCTCGAAGCTCGACAACGCCGAACTCTTTCGCGAGCAGGCGGGGCTTTAGCGGGCTTCAGGCCAGAAGATGGGCCATCAGCGCCCGGAGTTGAGCGGGCTTGACCGGCTTGCGCATCATCTCGATGCCGCTGGCCTTGACGATGCCGGCCAGCGCGTCGGAAGCATCTGCGGTGATGATCAGGCCTGGCACGTTGGTGCCCAGCCGGTCGCGTATGGCGCCAATGGTGACGCTGCCGAGGTCGCCATGGTCGAGGTGCTGGTCGGCAATCACGATGTCGGGACGCCACGAGCCGTCCTGCAGCAGCGCGATGGCCTCGGCGGTCGTGGCGGCGGCCCGCGCTGCGCACTGCCAGCGGCCGAGCAGGGCGGTCATGCCGTCGCGGACAGCCGGATCGTTCTCGACCAGCAGCACCTTGGTGCCGAACAGGCCGTAGCCGCGCGGGCGCTCCAGCCCGCTGCGCAGACCGGCCAAGTCGCTCGGGACCCCGGCTGACAGCGGCATCTCGACATGGAAGACCGTGCCGCGCCCGACGCGCGACGAGAAGGAGACCGGATGGGCAAGCGCACCGGCCATGCGGCGCACGATGGCAAGGCCGAGCCCCAGCCCGCCGCCTGCCAGGGCCGCATCGCCAGCGCCACGGTTGAATTCCTCGAAAACGGCCTCGCGCTGGTCCTCGGGTATGCCGCTGCCGGTGTCGACGATGTCGACCCGGATCTTGCCAGTGCGTCGCCGCGCCGCCACCAGCACGCCGCCCGAGCGCGTGTAGCGCAGCGCGTTCGACAGGATGTTTTGCAGGATGCGGCGCAGCAGGATGCGGTCGGAGCGAACCACGGCGTCGGTGGCGCGGAAGCCGAGCTTCAGCCCCTTCTGGCGCGCCAGCGGCTCGAAATCCGACTTCAGCGACGAGAAGAGCCGCTCCAGGGAGACGTCGGAAACCTCCGGCTGTACCACGCCGGCATCGAGCTTGGAGATGTCGAGCAGAGTGCGCAGCAGGTCTTCCATCGTCTCCAGAGAGCGTTCGACCTGGCGCACCAGCGTGCGGCCCTCCTCGGAGGTCTGGATCTCGGCAAGGGCGGAGACGGAGAGATGCGCGGCATTCAGCGGTTGCAGAACGTCGTGGCTGGCGGCTGCGAGAAAGCGCGTCTTGGACAGGTTGGCGAGCTCGGCCGTTTCCTTGGCGGCGCCGAGAGCCAGGTTGGACTGTTCGAGATTGCGCAGCGTCGCGCGCAGTTCCTCGGTGCGGCTGCGCACGCGGTTTTCCAGCCCGATCGCCGTCTGGAACAGCGAAAACGCGTTGCCCTGCTGGTCCATCGACCGCTCGACGCGCGAAATCAGCGCGGCGTTGATCTTCTTCAGCTTGTCGATGTCGTCGATGTCGCGGACAGGCATGGCTATTCCGCGGCCTGCCGAAGGCCAAAGGCGATGCCGGTGAAAGTCTGGTTCAGGTGCATCGAGCGGTATTGCTCGCCATAGGTGCCGAAGCCGATGACATTGTTTTCGCGGTAGAGCTCCGAAATGTCGCGCGAGACCTGGCGGTTGCGCGCGTCCAGGCGGCGCAGGACGCAGTCGAAGCCGAGGATCATGTCGATGCCGCCCAGGCGGTCGTTGACGCTTGCCAGAGCCTCGCGCGTCGATTCCACCATGCCCGTCGGCTGCGCGATGGACAGGACGAGCCCGTCATCGATTGCGCAGAAAAACGACAGGGAACCGTCGGGGTGCATCCTCTGGATCGAGCGGCAATAATACTCGCCGCCGACACGCATCACCACCGGGTGCGAGGCGAAGCTCAGCGGCGTCAGGTTGTCGGGCGCCACGCCGACCGCCGATGCATAGACTTCCGCCGCCGGCCCGGCGTTGAACTCGTGGACGATGCGCCGGTCAGGGTCCGACGCGGTAACGACCAGCTTGTCGCCGGTCGGTACGAAATTCTCGGTCTTGAAGACGTGGAAGGGGATGGCGGTCGAGATCAGTACGACAACGGCGCAGTCGGAGGCGACTTCGCCGTCGCAGATCAGCGTGGTTGTCTCGAACTTGAGGTCGTCGCCAGCCGAGCCGCCGAGCAACGGGATGTCGTCGAGGCTCCAGTGAATGGCCGAGGTGACCGATTCCTCCGAATAGGAAAGCCCGTCGATGAAGGACAGCGCGAAGACCTGGCTGCCGCCGGAACGGTCGGTCTGGCTGTAGAGCTTGAGCTTGAGGTGTTCGACCTCGGCGGCGATCGCCTCCATGCCGGGCGAACTGATGCCACGAACCATGGTGCTGACGGCCGAAAAGGCGGCCGCGGGGAAAAGGATCGCCACGGCATGGCCCTCTTCTAGTCCGCCCGGCGTGATCTCGCCCGCCGTCGAGCAGCCGGCGTAGGACAGGCCGGCGACATGCGTCGCCCAGGCCACGGCAAGATCGTCGGCGTCAAACAGCGCCTGCGAAAAGAACAGCAGCGCAAAGCCGGCGTCGATGGCCTCCGCCTCGGTTGCGACCGAGCGTGCAAAGCCTTCGGCGTCGGCCGTGTCGGTGGTCAGCACCGTCAGGCCGCTGGCATAGCTCGTACGTGTGCAACCCAGCTGCTTGCTCCTCCGATAGCGCCCCCCCGCGCTGTTGCATACTTGTCCGGAAGGCGGAGCCAATGCAATATGGCTGGGCTGCGGCCCGTGACCGAAAGTACAATATACGCTTTCGGGGTGGGCCTGCATTCTGACCGAACCGTAGCTGGAGACTGGCGAAAGAGTGCCTGGTCTGAAGGCTTTCGGACCTGCCGGACCGTCAACGGAACCGGTGTCAATTGTACCAAGGCGGATGACCTAGGGAGGGAAAATGTCCGACGTTTCGTTGGTTGTGAATGGCAAGCGCGTCAGCGCTGCCGTAGAGGACCGCACGCTGCTGGTCCATTTCCTGAGAGAAAATCTCGGGCTGACGGGAACCCATGTCGGCTGCGATACGTCCCAGTGCGGCGCTTGCGTGGTGCATGTCGACGGCAAGGCGGTGAAGTCCTGTACGATGCTGGCGGCGCAGGCCTCCGGCTCGACGGTAACAACCATCGAGGGGCTGGCCGAAGGTGCCGACCTCCACCCGGTCCAGGCCGCCTTCAAGGAGAATCACGGCCTCCAGTGCGGCTTCTGCACGCCCGGCATGATCATGGCAGCGACCGACATGATCGCGCGTCATCCGGAAGGCCTCGACGAGGCCACGGTGCGCGACGAGCTGGAGGGCAATATCTGCCGCTGCACCGGCTACCACAACATCGTCAAGGCGATCCTCGCGGCTTCGCAGGCCATGTCGGGCAAGTCGAAGGCGGCATAGGTGATGGTGAATCGTCGAGGCTGAACGGGCCGGGCCGGATGCCCACCGCGACGCCATCGACGCTTTGATCCGTTCACCATTCACCAATCGTTCCGGGAGGAAATTCTGATGGGTATCGAAGGCGTAGGCGCACGCGTTGCGCGCAAGGAAGACAAGCGATTCATCACCGGCGCCGGGCGCTATGTCGATGACATGATCGTGCCAGGCATGAAGCATGCCGCATTCGTGCGCAGCCCGCACGCTCATGCCGAGATCGCCGGCATCGACGTCAAGGCGGCTCAGGCCATGCCCGGCGTGCACGGGGTGCTGACCGGCAGGGAACTCAAGGCCGACGGCATCGGCAACCTGATCTGCGGCTGGATGATCCATTCCAAGGATGGCACGCCGATGAAGATGGGCGCCTGGTCGCCGCTCGCGGTCGACAGGGTCCGCTATGTCGGCGACGCGGTGGTGATCGTGGTGGCCGACACCAAGGGCCAGGCGCGCGACGCCGCCGAAAAGGTCGAGATCAGCTACAAGGAGCTGCCTGCGGTCACGGATGCCTCCAAGTCGATGGACGCGGGCGCACCGCAGATCCACCCCGAGGCCGAAAACAACCTGATCTTCGACTGGGACATCGGCAATGCCGACGAGACGTCCGCCGCCTTCAAGAATGCTGCGCATGTCGTCAAGCTCGACATCGTCAACAACCGGCTTGTGCCAAACGCCATGGAGCCGCGCGCGGCTCTCGGCCACTACGACAAGGCCGAGGACCACTACACCTGCTGGACGACGTCGCAGAACCCGCATGTCGCCCGCCTGGTGATGAGCGCCTTCTACAATGTCGCGCCGGAAAACAAGCTGCGCGTCATCGCGCCCGACGTCGGCGGCGGCTTCGGCTCGAAGATCTACATCTACCCGGAAGAGATCGTCTGCCTGTGGGCCTCCAAGAAGACCGGCGTGCCGGTGAAATGGGTCGCCGACCGTACCGAGAGCTTCCTCACCGACGCGCATGGCCGCGACCACCACACGCATGCCGAAATGGCCTTCGACAAGGACCACAACATCCTCGGCCTTAAGGTCGAGACCAAGGCCAATCTCGGCGCCTACATGTCGCTGTTCTCGTCGGCGACGCCGACCTATCTCTACGCGACGCTGTTGTCGGGCCAGTACAACATCCCGGCCATCCACGCCAACGTGAAGGCGATCTACACCAACACCGCGCCCGTCGATGCCTATCGCGGGGCAGGGCGGCCGGAAGCCACCTTCGTCATGGAGCGCATGATGGAGATCGCGGCGCGGCAGTTTGGCCTCTCGCCGGCGGAACTGCGCCGCAAGAACTTCGTCACCCAGTTCCCGCACCAGACGCCGGTCATCATGTGCTACGACGCCGGCGACTACGCCGCCTCGCTCGACGCGGCGATGCTGGCTGCTGACTATGCCGGCTTCCCGCAGCGCAAGGCGCAGGCCGCCAAGGCCGGCAAGCTGCGCGGCATCGGAATGTCCTGCTACATCGAGGCCTGCGGCATCGCGCCGTCGGCGGCGGTGGGTTCGCTCGGCGCCGGCGTCGGGCTCTGGGAATCGGCCGAGGTCCGCGTCAACGCGGTCGGTACCATCGAGGTGCTGACCGGCTCGCACAGCCACGGCCAGGGCCACGAGACGACCTTCGCCCAGCTCGTCAACGAACGCTTCGGCGTGCCGCTCGACTCCGTGTCGATCGTTCACGGCGACACCGACAAGGTGCAGATGGGCATGGGTACCTACGGCTCGCGCTCGGGCGCGGTCGGCATGTCGGCCATCGTCAAGGCGCTCGACAAGGTCGAGGCCAAGGCCAAGAAGATCGCCGCACACCTGCTCGAAGCCGACGAGGGTGACATCGTCATCGAGAACGGCACGCTGAAGGTTGCGGGCACCGACAAGAACGTGCCGTGGTTCCAGATGGCGCTCGCCGCCTACACCGCTCACAACCTGCCGGGCGGCATGGAGCCGGGCCTCAAGGAAACGGCCTTCTACGATCCGTCGAACTTCACCTTCCCGGCGGGCTGCTACATCTGCGAGGTCGAGGTCGATCCTGATACGGGCATGACGGAGATCGTGCAGTTCGTCGCGGCCGACGATTTCGGCAACATCATCAATCCGATGATCGTGGAGGGCCAGGTGCATGGCGGCATCGCTCAGGGCGTCGGACAGGCGCTGCTGGAAGGCGCCTTCTACGACGCGTCGGGCCAGCTGCTGACAGCGAGCTACATGGACTACACCATGCCGCGCGCCTCGGACCTGCCATCGTTCCAGCTGTCGACCTCGAACACCCCGTGCCCGAGCAACCCGCTGGGCATCAAGGGCTGCGGCGAGGCCGGCGCCATCGGCTCGCCGCCGGCGGTGATCAATGCGATCACCGACGCGCTCGGCCACGAAAACCTGACCATGCCGGCAACGCCCCAGAAAGTCTGGGCGGCCGCGCGTGCAGCCAAGCACTAAGGGAGAGACAGCATGTACTCGGTAAATTACCATCGCGCCTCCTCCGTCGCCGACGCGGCCAAGCTGCTGGCTTCGGAGGACGCCAAGGCTCTGTCGGGCGGCATGACGCTGATCCCGGCGATGAAGACGCGGCTTGCCGCGCCTTCCGACCTCGTCGATCTCGGCCACATCGCCGATCTCAAGGGCATCACGGTGTCCGGCAAAACGGTCACCATCGGCGCGGCCACGACGCATGCCGAGGTCGCCAACAATGCCGCGCTGAAGCAGGCCGCACCCGCGGTCGCGCATCTTGCCTCACTGATCGGCGACCCGCACGTCCGCCACAAGGGCACGATCGGCGGCTCGGTGGCCAACAACGACCCGGCCGCCGACTATCCGGCGGCCCTTCTGGCGCTCGGCGCCACCATCGTCACCAACAAGCGGTCGGTTGCGGCGGACGAGTTCTTCACCGGCCTTTTCGAGACGGCACTCGAGGACGGCGAGATCATCACCTCGGTGAGCTTCACGGCGCCCGACAGGGCCGGCTACGAAAAATTCCGCAACCCGGCTTCGCGCTACGCCATTGTCGGCGTGTTCGTCGCCAAGGGACCGAACGTGGTGCGGGTGGCCGTTACCGGAGCCGGTGACGAAGGCGTATTCCGCTCGAGCGAGCTCGAATCCGCGCTTGGCGGCAGCTTCACGCCGGAAGCTGCGGCAGGCGTGAAGGTTTCGGCCGACAACCTGATGAGCGACATGCACGCTTCGGCCGAGTACCGCGCCAGCCTGATCACGGTGATGGCCAAACGGGCGGTGGCGCAAGCCAACGGGTGAGGCGCAAACAAACGATGAAAGAGGGGCCGAAAGGCCCCTTTTTCTTTCGCCTGCGCAATATCGCACAGCTTAGTCATGACGGTACGGCTTGACGGCTCAGGTGCGTAGAACGGCACGCATAATACCGTAAATTACGTTGAATTCGGTTGCCCGATAGGATTTCGTCATCAGGCCCGTCGTGTTGCGGCTTCACCCTGCCGCGAAACGCCTCGAATTAGAACGGCGATCGTGCAGACAATTGCTGCATCGTCAACTGCGCAGACCACGTCGACGCAGGTTGGTGACGCCGCGTTGAAGGTCACTCGCAACCGGCATAGATTCGAGGCTTCTCCGGCTGACGGAGGTTCAGGTGTCCGCTACGGGTCGGAATTGGGCTATCTGTCGGTGAGCCTCATGCCGACGAACAAATAATTAGCGTTGACTAATTGATTAGTCGATGCTAATTACTCCCCCATGCTTGAAGCCTACGACATCAACGCTGTGTTTCGTACACTTTCCGACCCAACACGCCGGGCGGTGTTCGAGCGGATCGTCGGCGCCGACGAGATCACTGTCGGTGAACTCACCAGACACAGCGGCGTTACCCAAGGCGCCATCTCACAACATTTAAAGGCATTGAAACAGGCCGGCCTGGTCGCCGACCGGCCGGATGGCCGCAAGGTTTTCTATCGGGCCAAGCCGGAGGGGCTGGAACCGCTGGTCGAGTGGATGGACCATTACGGTGTCTTCTGGCGCGAGCGCTTTGCAAGTCTCAGAACCCTGCTCAAGGATATCGATCCATGAACCTGACCGCCCTCCAGTCCGAAACACAGCAGATCGTGATCGACGAGGTATTTCCGCACACGGCAGAAACACTTTGGCTGACGCTGACCAATGGCACGCTGATCGGACGCTGGCTGATGGAGCCGACAGGCTTCGAGCCTGTGCGGTGCAATCGCTTCACTTTCCGAACGACGGCGGCCGGCGCCTGGGATGGTACGATCCATTGTGAGGTTCTGGAGGTGACACCGAACGAGTGCTTTTCCTTTTCGTGGAAGGGCGGGGATGCCGGCAATTCAGGCTATGGCTCGCTTCTGGACACGGTGGTGACGTTCACGCTGTCGCCTGTCGCAGGCGGCACCCGGCTTCGGCTTGTCCATTCCGGCTTTGTCACGCCGCGCAACGACACGGCGCACGCAAAGATGAGTGAGGGCTGGAAGACGGTGGTTCAACGCCTCGGCACGATGGCCGGCGAGGACTGAACGACCGCACCATATGTCCGAGTTTCCAACGCTTTATCGCAGACAGGAGACCTATCATGAGTTCAGTATTTGCGGGGGGCTGTGCGTGTGGCGCGGTCCGTTACGAGATTTCGGGTGAACCGGTGGTGATGAGCCACTGCCAGTGCCGGGATTGCCAGAGGATCAGTGGTACGGGGCATGGCTCTTACCTGACCGTCATGCGTGCCGATATGCAGATAACCGGCGAGACAGCGCAATGGGGTGTCGTGGCAGACAGCGGCAATGTGAAGACGCGGTCGTTCTGCCCCACCTGCGGAACGCCGCTCCATCTGACGTTTGCGGCGATGCCCGAGATTGCCGCGGTGCATGCCGCCAGCCTGGACGATCCCGGACGTTTTGCACCCGCGATGCTAACCTATCGGGTCCGCGGATACGCATGGGACACGATGGACCCGGCACTTGCCGCATTCGACAAGATGCCGGCTGGCTAACGCTGCTTGCGGCGATGGCTTTCGGGCGAACCTGCCATTACTGTCGGGCAGGGGAGATTCCGGATGCAGCGTCGCCTAGCCGCCATTCTTGCCGCCGACGTTGTCGGCTACTCGCGCATGATGGGTCAGGACGAGGCCGGAACGCTGGGCCGCATGTCAGACATGCGGCGCGGCATGATCGAGCCGCTCATCGCCAGACACCGGGGGCGCATCGTCAAGCTGATGGGCGACGGCCTGCTGGTCGAATTTTCGAGCCTGGTGGATGCCGTGCAATGCGCGATGGGCTGGCATCCGGGGGCCGCAGGCCATGCCGCCAACCAGGGCTCTGAAACCCATATCCGCTTCCGCATCGGCATCAACCTCGGTGACGTGCTGATCGAGGGTGATGACATTCATGGCGATGGCGTGAATATCGCCGCCAGGCTGGAAAGCCTGGCGGCACCCGGCGGCACCTGCATCTCAGCCGACGCCTACCGGCAGGTGCGCGGCAAGGTCGACATCTCGTTTGAAGACATGGGCGACCAGGCGCTGAAGAACATTGCCGAACCCGTCAGGGTCTATCGGCTCTCCGGCAGGCCGGGCGAAGATGCAGTTCCGGCGGAAGCCGAGGACGCTCCGGCCTATCCGGTGCATCAGTCAGTTGCGATCCTGCCCTTTGCCAACATGAGCGGCGACCCGGAGCAGCAATATTTCGCCGACGGGATCACCGAAGACATCATCACCGACCTGGCCAAGCTGCCGGGCATGTTCGTCATCGCCCGGAATTCGTCGTTCCGTTACAAGTGGAAAAATCCCGATATCCGGCAGGTATGCCGCGAACTTGGGGTCAAATTCGCGCTCGAAGGCAGCGTGCGCAAGGCCGGATCGCACGTGCGCATCACGGCACAGCTGATCGAAGGCGCGAAAGGCGGGCATGTCTGGGCGGAACGCTACGACAGGGAGCTGGAAGACATCTTTGCGGTGCAGGACGAGGTAACGCGCGAGATCGTGCGCGCACTCGAACTCAAGATGTCGCACGGCGAAACAACACGGCAGCGCGCCGATACCAGCAATGCGCTCGCCTATGATCTTGTCCTGCAGGGACGCGAGCAGCGTCATCTGTTTTCCAAGGAGAGCAATCTGCGCGCGCGCCAGCTGTTCGAGCGCGCGATAGGGGTCGACCCCGACTATGCGGCGGCCCATGCGGGGCTGGCGCTTTGCGGTCTTCACGCCTGGTTGCATGGTGCGCCGAAGGAACTGGAGAGCGCGTATCAAATCGCGAAGCACGCCAAGGCGCTTGACCCGTCTCTGCCAGTGGCCTGCGAGGCGCTGGGCAATGTGCTGTTGTTCATGGGGCGCCAGGACGAGGCGGTGGCCGAAGCCAGGCAGTGGGTCGAGCTAGAACCCGGCAATGCCGACGCCTATGCCAACCTGGCTGGCGCGCTGTCAATTTCCGGCGAACCTGAGAAGATCAATGCCCTGATTGACAGGGCGATCAGCCTCAACCCCTTCTATCCCTTCTACTACACGCTCTACAAGGGAATGGCCTCGCTGCTGATGCATCGCTACGCGGAGGCTCTCGACTTGCTGAAGCGCAGCGCCGCCCGCAATCCCGAGGCCATGCATGCACATCTGTTTCTCGCGGCATGCCTTGGCCTTCTGGGCGATGCGGCATCGGCCCGTGCCGCGCTAAACGACGTCTTTCGTATCCATCCGGGGTTTTCGACAGGGTGGGTGAAGACCTATTTTCCCTACAAGCGTGCGGCCGACCTGGAACTGCTTGTCGGCGGACTGCGCCTTGCCGGGCTCTCCGACTAGGCCGACTGCCAAACCGGCGATGTCAGCGCTGGACCCGTGCAGGGTTCACTTGATGTAACTGTTGCCTGAGGGTCGGATCTGGCCGTTCGGCTGCAGGATCGGCACGTCCAGCCTTGGCTGCGATGCGCCGACGGTGGCGCGGTCCCGGTCGCGCAAGTTCTGCTGCTGCAGTTGAAAGGCGGCGCGGCTCTGTTCGTCGCGCAAGGCCTGCAGTTCGGCCGCCGTGAGACCTCGCAGAGCCGCCTCGTTTTCCGCTGCCGGGTCTGCTAGAGCCGTCGTCGCCGTGGCGGCGAGGGCAAGGGCGAGGGCGAGGCATAGAAGCCCGGCCATCGCCGGTTTCTTGCTGAGCAGGGACATCGCAGCGGTTCCTTTGCCCTTTAGCTAGTAAGCCGCCGCGCATCCGCAAGTCGCCTGCCGAGAAACAGGCATCAACTGTTGTGAAACCGCATGCCGATGGGTGACAGGAAGCCAGGGGGTCAGGCGGGCTCCTGTAGCTTGCTGTCGTCCGTGGCCTCCTCGGTGCGGGCGTCCATGGAAAGCGTCTCCGGTGTCGATGCGGGCAGGGGCGGCACGACCCGGAAGTCTGTCTTGTCGTCGGGGTGCATTGTCGCCTTTTGGAGCGACCGCCACAGGGCATAGAGGCCGTAGAGCGCATAGATCAGACCCATGGCGACGAAGAATCCCTTGGGGCCGAGACTGTCCATCAGCCGGCCGCCCAGCTGCGGGCCGACCATGTTGCCGACGCCGTAGACGATCAGCAGACCACCCGAAACCTGCACGAATTCATGGGCTTCCGCCTGGTCGTTGGCGTGCGCGACGTTGAGCGCGTAGATGGTGAACAGCACCGAACCGAGTGCGAACATGCCGAGCAGGATGGCGTAGGTGCTGGTCGGGGCGAATACGACCATTGCGGTTGACACGGCGACGCCGATTGCGCCGGCCAGCGCCATGACGTAGCGCCTGTCGATGCGGTCAGACAGCCTGCCGAACGGCACCTGGAAGGCCATGCCGCCGATCATCGCGGCGGTCAGCATCGTGGCAATGCCGGTCTGCGACAGACCGACTGCCTGACCGTATAGCGGGCCGAAATAGACCCAGTTGCCGAAGATGATGCCGGCGAGGAAGGAGCCGACGACAGCGGCTGGCGAACGGCGGAACAGCGCGCGGGCGTCGACCTTGACCTGGGTCAGCGGCTGCGGCGCCGGCGCAACCGATAGCGCCACCGGCAGCAGGGCGGCGCCGAAGGCGAGCGCGCCGACCATGAACAGCCGGTCGGACATGATGTCGCCGAGCGGCAGGATGAACTGGCCGGCCGCCACGCCGGACATGGAAACGATCATGTAGGAGGCGAATACCGTGCCGCGGTTTGCGTTGCTGACGCGCTCGTTGAGCCAGCTCTCGATGATCATGTAGCCGCCGACCAGCGTCAGGCCGCCCATGACGCGGAACAGCGCCCAGGCTATCGGATTGGGCACCAACGCGTGCAGCAGCAGCGAGGCTGCAAGAATGGTCTGCAGCACGGCGAAGATGCGGATATGGCCGACGCGGCGCACGAAGAGCGGCGTCAGCAGGCAGCCAGCCGTGAAGGCGATGGCGTAGCAGGTGCCCATCCAGGCGATTGCCGTGGACGACCAGCCCTCGGCGGAGGCGCGCAGCGGAATCAGCACGTTGCCGAGACCGGTGCCGACCATCATCAGGAACGTGCCCGAAAACAGGGCGACGAAGGGGCGAATCTCTTTCCACATGGCGGGCACCCCGGATGATCTGGTGCCAGACTACCCCGGCCGGGGAGCCATGTATTTCGCGAAAGCGGCGCATTGCGGACGCAATTTCGCTATTGCAGCATTCATTGCGCCGCCGGCTGGCAGGCGAGGAGCCTGCCGCCTGCCGCGACTAGGGCTTTTCGACCCGCGCCACCTGGTAGGTGTGCTCGCTACCGCCGTTCTTCACCGATACGTACTCGCCGATGACGAAGCGCTCGTCGGCAAAGCGGAAGCCGATCTCGTCGTCGTCCGTTCCTTCCGCGTAATCGAAGTACCATTGTCCGCCGGGCTTGCGGCGCAGTTTTCCGATCCGGTCGTTCTCATCCGGGCCGAAGCGGCGCACGCGGCAGACTTCCTGATGGCTCTTCCACTCCTCGGGGATCAGGTGGCCGTCCTTGTCGAGTGGCACCAGAAGATCGTAGCCGGCCTCGCGTGCGCCGGAGGGGTGATCCTTGTCGCGCGCCAGCACCAGCCGCACGCTGCGGAAGTTCGGGGTAAGGTCGGCAAGTGTTGTCATGTTTCCTCCATTCAGGGTCGTTGATAGGGGACCCTCGCAACCGGTGCCTTGATCCGCGTCAAGGCAGCGGCGCAAGAGTTGGCAGGAGGGCGTGCACGGCATAGCCGGCGGCAATTGCCGCCGCCGTGGCAGCCGCAAGTGGCATACTGTACCTCAGCGGACCCACCAGGATGGCCAGGGAAAGGCGGCCTAGCGCGTTGGCGGCGAGCGCGGCCAGTACCAGCGTTGACGCCATCCCGGGCTCTATCACCTGCCCGACGAGGCGCAGTGTGCTGAGTACCGCGACGTCGACGTCGAAAAGGCCCGAGACCGTGGAGGTCGCCAGCAGTCCGCTGCTGCCCAGGCGGCCTGCGAGGGCCGCACTCGTCGCCGCAACTACCGTGAAGAGCAGGGCGAAGGCGAATAGCGGAATCAGTTCGAACGGGTTGCGTGCCGTAGTTTCGCCGCTGTCGAGGTTGCCTGATCGCCGCAGGAGCAGGGCGCCGACCGCCGCGAAGCAGGCAAGCGCGGCAAGGGCCGGCAGGACCATGCCTGGGATCACGCTGGGGGCGACCACCGTCACAACCGTGCATACGCGCAGGATCGAGACCGCCGCGGCGATCGCGCCAGCGCCGGCCAGAGGCATGGGATTGGCGCCGGTCTTTGCGGTACGGCCGAGCGAGACAGTCACCGCCGTCGAAGAGACCACCGCGCCTGCCATTGCCGCGACCAGCAGGCCGCGCGTACGGCCAAGCATGCGAACAGCAACGTAGCCAAGGAAGGAGATGGCCGCCGTCAGCACGGTGAAGAACCATATCTGCTGCGGGTTGACGCCACCCCAGGGATCGACGTTGCGGTCGGGTAGGAGCGGCAGGATCACCGCCGTCATGACGGCCAGCACCAGTGCGGAGCGCAGTTCGATCCAGGTCAGGCGCTTGAGCAGGCTGTGCAGCACCTCTCTGCTCGCCAGAACGCCGGCGAGTGCCGCCGCGCCAGCACCTGCCGCGCGATAATCACCGGCGACGGCCAGCGCGCCCAACGCAAAGACGGCGAGTGCCGCGACCACGGCCGTGACGCTGAAGTCGTCGTCGCGCGACGCCTCGCGCGCCTTGTACCATGCGAAGATCGCGCCGAAGGCCAGGAGGCCCGCTACCAGGACCATCTGGCTGCCGACAGCCTCCGACAGCGCCGCAACGATGCCGCCGAGTAGGCCCGATATGCCATAGGTGCGAATGCCGGCGGTGCGGCTGCGGTCGGGTGCGTCGCGCTCGCGCCAGCCGCGCTCCAGCCCGACGAGCAGGCCGATGGCGAGGGCCAGGCCGAGGCGGGCAATCAGCGGGTCCATGCCGGCGCCGGTCAGGCCGTCGAGGGCAGCTTGCCGCGTACCCAGCTGACGATCTGGCTTGCCGACATGGCGCCGGAGGTGCGCGCGACCTCACGGCCGGCATGGAAGAGAATCATCGTCGGGATGCCGCGGATGCCCAGCCGTTCCGAGATGGCGGGGTTCTTGTCGCTGTCGAGCTTTAGCAGCATAACGTCCGGCTCGAGTTCGGCAGCTGCCGCCTTGTAGGCAGGGGCCATGGACAGGCAGGGCCCGCACCACGGCGCCCAGATGTCGACCAGCACCGGTAGCGTGCTGCGCTTGACATGGCGCTCGAAGGTCGCTGCGTCGACATCGTGCGGATGCCCGCCAAACAGCCTTTCGCTGCATTTGCCACACTTGGCGGCGCTCGCGTCACGCTTTTCCGGCAGGCGGTTGATGCCGCCGCACGAACTGCACACAACCATCCTGTCACTCATCTGGCTACCTCCACGTCGAACATTCTGACCGCCTCATGCGGCTACCCCCGGCAGGGGCGCGGATCAAGTCGGCTGCTTTCGGTTGTGCACGTTCGCCTTGCGCCGACCGGCCGGCGACAGCCAGTCGGGGAAAGTGCCGTCGCCAAGCGCGCGCAATGCGTTGACGATGACGGCCACGTCGATGACTTCCTGCAGCAGCGCACCCGCGACAGGGGTGATCATGCCGAAGGCGGCAAATACCATCGCGATGCCAGACAGGACGAGACCCGCCACGACGCTCTGGTTGGCGATCGCCTTGGCACGCCTTGCGATACGCACGGCGTCGGCCACCGGCTGCAGCCGGTTGGCCAGCACGATGACGTCGGCCGCTTCGCTCGAGGCGGTGGCGCCACGTGCCCCCATCGCCACGCCGACGGTAGCAGTGGCCAGCGCCGGCGCGTCGTTGATGCCGTCGCCGACCATCAGGGTGGGCGCTGCGGCGTTCTCGGCGCGCACGGTAGCAACCTTGTCGGCCGGGCTGGCCTCGGCCACGACCTCGTCGATGTCGAGTGCGGCGGCAATGCGCTCCGCCGCGGTGCGGCCATCGCCGGTCAGCATGACGAAACGGGAAATGCCGCCCGCCCGCAAATCGGCAAGCGCGCTCACGGCGTCCGCCCTCAGGGAATCGCCGAGCGTGAAGATCGCCGCCAGGGAGCCATCGAGCGACAGATAGACCCTGAGCACCGGCTGGCCGAGATAGCGCCGCTCGCCCGGTTCGGCCCAGAGCGGCAAGGGCTTGTCGCCGAGTACCAGCGAACGCGAGCCGGCCTGCACGGCGACGCCCTCGACCGTGCCCTCCAGCCCCGCGCCGCGGTGCTCGTGCACGCCGGAAGGCGGTGCGAGCGCAAGGTGGCGTTTGCGCGCAGCTAGGGTCACCGCCTCCGCCAGAATGTGCTGCGAAGCCTGTTCGAGCGAGGCAAACAGGCGCAACAGCACTTCCGGGTCGCGGCCCGGCGCTACGTCGGTGTCGATCAGGTCGGCGCCGCCATGGGTCAGCGTGCCGGTCTTGTCGAAGACAGCGGTGCGCGCGTCGGCAAGCGCCTCGAGTGCTGCGCTGCCCTTCATCAGGATGCCGCCGCGCGCGGCGCGCGCAACGCCGCCGATGAAGGCGACGGGTGCTGCCAGGATCAGCGGGCAGGGCGTCGCCACCACCAGGACGGCAAGCGCTCGGATCGGGTCGCCCGACACATACCAGGCCAGTCCCGCAACGAGCAGCGTGGCCGGCAGCATCACCATGGCGAAGCGATCGGCCATGCGGATGAACGGCGCCTTGGCTGTCTGCGCGGCGGCGACCATGTTGACGATCACGGCGTAGGTGCTGTTTTCGGCCAGCGCCGTGGCCTGCATGCTGAACGCCTCGCCGGCGTTGATGGTACCACTGCGCAGCGCGTCGCCGGCCATCAGGCGCTCGGGCAGGGGTTCGCCCGTCACCGCCGATTCGTCGAGCGAGGCAGAGGCTTCCAGTAGCTTGCCGTCGACCGGCACCAGTTCGCCGGCGCGCACCAGCAGTTCGTCGCCGACGCGCACCGCGCCGACGTCGATGGTTTCCTGAGACCCGTCGATACGGCGGTGCGCGACGCGCGGCGAACGGTCCGTCAGCGCGGTCAGGTCACGCTCGGCGCGGCCGCGGGCGTAATCCTCCAGCACCGTGCCGCCGGCATACATGATGGCCACGACCACGGCGGCGAGCGGCTGGCCGAGCAGGAGCGCCGCCGTCATAGACACCAGCGCGATGGCGTCGACGCCGACCCGGCCGGCCCAGAACTCGCGCAGGATGGATATGGCAAGGGCGAGAAGGACGGGCAGCGTGGCGATCGTCCACACGGCCCCCGATCCGGTGGCGATTGGCGCGACATGGCGCAGGGCAAGTCCAAGCACGAGGCCGATGACGGCGATGCCGAGCAACAGTCTTCTCAGCGTCGTTTCATTCACCGTCAGCTCCGTCCCAGAGTCGATGCGTTGACCCTTCAGGCCTCGGCGGCGCCGCCTCCCAAGACCACGCCATGCGCGGTTTGCGTGCTGCCCGTCCTTCCGGAGCGAAACTAGCCGCGACAGCTGCCTGCCACTTTGATTCAGCGCAAGGGCAGGGCAGGATCGGCATGGGACGACTTTTTGGCGAGCGAAGCGGAGGAAGCGCCTTGACCATCAGGAACCTTGAACATGCCGTCAGGCCCCGGTCCGTCGCCGTCTTTGGCGCCTCGACGCGGGAAGGTTCCGTAGGCCGGGTGGTCATCGACAACATCGTCGATGGCGGCTTCGAGGGCGATATCTGGCCAGTCAACCCGAAGTACCGGAAGGTATCCGGCCTGAAGTGCTTTCGGGACTCTAAGGCGCTCCCCGGCGTGCCGGACCTCGCCGTCATCGTGACACCCGCGGCGACCGTACCGGGCATCGTCGCCGAGCTCGGCGAAAAGGGCTGCCGCGCCGGCGTCGTCATCACCGCCGGGCTAACCCGCGAAAACGGCCTGCGCCAGGCCATGCTCGACGCGGCGAAGCCGCATCTGTTCCGCATCATCGGCCCCAACACGGTCGGACTGATGATTCCACCGGTCAAGCTGAATGCCGGCTTCGCCCACATGGCGGCCAGCCCCGGCAACATCGCGCTTCTGTCGCAATCGGGCGCCATCGCGACCTCGCTGGTCGACTGGGCGGCTGACAACGGCATCGGCTTCTCGCATATCGTCTCGCTCGGCGACATGGCCGACGTCGACGTCGGCGACTGGCTGGACATGCTGGCCGGCGACGCCACGACCAACGCTGTGGTGATGTATCTCGAGACCATCCCCAACGCCCGAAAGTTTATGTCGGCGGCGCGCGCTGCGTCGCGCATCAAGCCGGTGATCGCCATCAAGTCGGGCCGCCACGAGGCCGCCGCCAAGGCGGCTGCGACCCATACCGGCGCGCTGTCGGGCGCCGACCGCGTCGTTGACGCGGCGCTGCAGCGGGCGGGCATCCTGCGCGTCGACGGGCTGGCGGAGCTATTTGACGCCGCCGAGATCACCGCGCGCTTCCGGCCGCTCGACCAGGCGCGCGTCGGTATCGTGACCAATGGAGGCGGCGCCGGCGTGCTGGCCGTTGACCGGCTGATCGATTGCAAGGGAACGCTGGCGGCGCTTGCGCCGGAGACGCTGGCGCTGCTGGACGACGCGCTGCCGGCCTTCTGGTCACATGCCAACCCGGTCGACATCATCGGCGACGCGCCGGCTGAGCGCTACAGTGCCGCTGTCGAGGCGGTGGCCGGGGATCCCGGCACCGACGTGCTGATGGTACTGAACTGCCCGACCGGCCTGGCTTCACCAGCCGACGCGGCGCGTGCGGTCGCGGGGCTGGCCAAGGACGGCATGATCGCCGGCAAACCGGTGGTAACCTGCTGGCTTGGCGAGCACACGGCGGCGGCTGCGCGCCGCATCCTGCAGGGCGCCGGGCTGGCGAGCTTCGAGACGCCGGGCGATGCTGCAACCGCGGTGTCGTACCTGTCCGACTGGTCGCGGGCGCAGCGTGCGCTTACGCAGGTGCCGTCGAGCCGCAGCGAGGATGTCGAAGGGGACATCGAGGCGGTGCGCACGACATTCCGGGCTGCGGCCGCGGAAGGTCGCCGGATGCTGACCGAGCCGGAGGCCAAGGCAGTGCTTTCCGCCTATGCCATCCCCGTGCCCGAAACAATCGTTGCCAGGACCGCGGCAGCGGCCGGCAAGGCCGCCGCACGAATTCTTCGGAAGCACGAAAAGGTGGTGGTCAAGCTGCTGTCCAAGGCGATCTCGCACAAGTCCGACATCGGCGGCGTTGTCCTCAACCTTGAAACCGCTGCGATGGTCGAGGAAGCGGCCCGCGCTATCGGCGAGAGGGTACGCAGCCGCGCGCCCGAAGCCGACATCGAGGGCTATGCCGTGCAACCGATGGTGGTGCGCAGGCATTCCCAGGAACTCATCCTCGGCATGAGCCGCGATCCGATCTTCGGTCCTGCCATCCTGTTCGGCGCCGGCGGCGTGGCTGTCGAGGTGACCGACGACACGGCCATTGCCCTGCCGCCACTCGACGATGTGCTGGCCGACGACCTGATCGGCCGCACGCGCATCGGCCAGCTGCTCGCCGGGTTCCGCGACCGCAAGCCGGCCGACCGCGCGGCAATCGCGGCCGCTCTCAACGGGCTGTCGCAGATGATCGTCGACTTCCCCTGCATCGTTTCTGTCGATATCAACCCGCTGCTGGCGGACGAGAACGGCGTCATCGCGCTCGATGCGCGCATCGAGATTGACCCCGAAGCGGTCGAACAACCGGGGCCGAACCCCGCGCTGGCCATCCGGCCCTATCCGGCGGGCTGGGAAAAACAGATGGAAGCCGGCGGGCGCCGCTACCAGATGCGGCCGATCAAGCCGGCCGACATCGCCCTCTATCCAGAGTTCCTGGACAGGATCTCGCCCGACGACATCAGGTTGCGCTTCCTGGCGCCGCGCAAGAGTTTTGCAGATCGCGCGATGAAGCGGATGACCCAGCTCGACTACGACAGGGACATGGCCTTCGTGGCAATCGACGAGGAGAGCGGAGAACTTGCCGGCGTTGGCCGGCTGTCGCGCGACCCCGATGGCGAGAAGGGAGAATTCGCCCTGCTGGTCAGGACCGACCTGCAGGGCCACGGCATCGGCTGGGCGCTGCTGCAGCGCATCGTCGACTATGCGCGCGCCGAAAAGGTCGCTGCGGTCGAGGGCATCGTTCTCAGCGACAACCTCAACATGCTGCGGCTCTGCCGGGCCTTCGGCTTCGCGGTGAAGCGCGATCCCGACCAGCCCGGAATATCGCTGGTCAGGCTGGAGCTCGGCGGCACCGCCGCCTAGCGCTGCAGCGACTCGATGTAGCCGGTCAGCTCGTGGATGCGTTCCTGCGTCACGATGGCGCCGCCGCTCGGACCATAGGTCTTCACGTCGCCCTCGATGAACTGCTGTCCCCACACCGGCATTTCGCGCGCGCCATGGCCGGGCACGATGTAGCGCCCGTCGATGATGGCGAAGACGCGCCAGTAGGGGAAGCGGCCGGTCTCGCGGGAAATGGTCGTCAGGTCGGCGGGTCGCTTCTGCAACTCGTCGGCCAACGGCCCGTCGCCCTTGCCGTCAAGCCCGTGACAGACGGCACAGGAATCGAGGAATTCCAGCTCGCCGCGGGTCACCTGCTGAGCATTGGCCTGGCCCTGTGCCAGGCCAAGCAGCAGGGCTGCAACCGTAATCGTCGCGGTCTTCATGGGCGCGTTCTCCCTCTCGTCTGATCCGGGTTTCTGGACAGCGTTCCCGTCATGGCGTCGGCAGGGACGGGGTCTTCGTCTCCGGCTGCTCGCGGACGGTGCGCAGCTCGTACCAGAGGGCATTGAGGATGCCGACGGTCGCTGCCAGGCCGAGGCCCAGAACCCAGGCGAAATACCACATGGCCGTGTCTCCTTCGTTTCAGTAGGCGTGTCCGGGGCCACGCATGTCGTCCTCGGTGACCTTGCCCCACAGGACGCGGTACACCCAGGCCGTGTAGGCGAGGATGATCGGCAGGAAGATCACCGTGGCGATAAGCATGTTGCGCAGCGTCAGCCGGCTCGACGAGGCGTCGAATACCGCCAGGGAATGGCCGGGGTTGGTGCTCGAGGGCAGGATGATCGGGAACATCGCAAGTCCGACCGTCGCGATGATGCAGACGATCGCGAGCTGCGAGGCGAGGAAGGTCAGGCCTGCCATGCGGGCCCGGAAGCCGAGCGCGGCAAAGAGTGGCGCGACGATGCCGAGCAGCGGCACAAGCCACAGCAGCGGCTGGGCCTGAAAGTTGCGCAGCCAGGCGGTGTCGTTGGCCACCACCGTCTTGTAGAGCGGGTTGGACGGGCCGTCCCAGACGATCGGGCTGGTAACCTCGTAGCCGCCGAACAGGCCGGCATAGATCAGCACGCCGCCGAAGGCGAAGAGCCCCGCCGCCGCCAGCGCCGCCTTGGGCCCGATGGCCGATGCACGCTCGCCGACCGTACCGTCGGCCTTGAAGGCAAGCCAGGCCGCGCCGTGCATGACCAGCATGGCCACCGAGACGAGACCGCAATAGATCGCCAGCGGGTTGAGCAGGCCGAACAGGTTGCCCTCGTAGATCGGCCGAAGGTCGTCCGTCAGGTGAAAGGGCACGCCCTGCAGCGTGTTGCCGACCGCCACGCCGAAGATCAGCGCCGGCACCGCGCCGCCGATGAACAGCGCCCAGTCCCAGTTGTTGCGCCAGCGGTAGCTGTCGTGCTTGGAGCGGTACTTGAAGGCGACGGGGCGCAGGATCAGCGCGAACAGCACCAGGAACATTGCGAGATAGAAGCCGGAGAAGCTGACCGCGTAGAGCGCCGGCCAGGCGGCGAAGATGGCGCCGCCGCCGAGCACGAACCACACCTGGTTACCCTCCCAGACGGGGCCGACCGTGTTGATGGCGACGCGGCGCTCGATGTCCGTCTTGGCGACGAAGGGCAGCAGCGCACCGACGCCCATGTCGAAGCCGTCGGTCACGGCGAAGCCGATCAGAAGCACGCCGAGTACCACCCACCAGATCAGGCGCAGTGTCGTATAGTCGAAGAGAAAGTCGATCATCGTCCTGTTTCCTTGATCCGGATGTTCATTGGGCCGGCGCGAGCGTCAGACTGCCTGTAGCTTCGGGATGGTCTCCCGTCGGCCCGTGCGCGATCGCCGCCAGCATCAGGCGCACCTCGATGACGGCAAGCACGCCATAGACCAGGGTGAAGCCCAGGATGGTGATGACAAGATCGCTGACGCCGAGTTCCGAGGTCGCGAGGAAGGTCGGAAGGACGCCTTCGATGATCCACGGCTGGCGGCCGAACTCCGCGACGAACCAGCCGACTTCAGCGGCGATCCAGGGCAGCGGCATGGCGAGCAGCGCGAGGCGGAACAGCCAGCGCGGCGCTGCGACCTCGCGGGTCGTGTACCAGAGCGACACCAGGAAAACGCCGAGCAGGATGAAGCCCGACAGCACCATGATGCGGAAGGTGAAGAACATCGCCGGCACGGTCGGCACCGTCGACCAGGCCGCGTCCTTGATGTTCTGCTCGGTGGCCTCGCGCGGGTCGGCGACGAACTGCTTGAGCAGCAGCGCGTAGCCGAGGTCGGCATTGGTCGCCTCGAAGGTCACCCGAGCCTCGGCATCGGTGCGGTCGGCCTTCAGCTTTTCGAGCGCGTCATAGGCGGGAATGCCGTTGCGGATGCGTTCCTCGGCCTTTTCGACGAGATCGAAGATGCCTGGGATCTGCTGGTCGAGGGAGCGCGTGCCGATCAGGCCCATCACCCAGGGAATGTGGATGCCGTAGCTCGTCGTGCGGTCGGCCATGTTGGGGATGCCGATAAGCGTGAAGGAGGCCGGCGCCGGCTCGGTCTCCCACATCGCCTCCATGGTGGCGAGCTTCATCTTCTGGTTGTCGGTGATCTCGTAGCCGCTCTCGTCGCCGAGCACGATGACCGAAAGCGCGGAAGCGACGCCGAAGGCCGAGGCGATGACGAAGGAGCGCTTGGCAAGCTCGACGTGGCGGCCCTTCAGCATGTACCAGGCCGAGATGCCGAGGACGAAGGCCGCGCCGCAGACATAGCCGGCCGAAACCGTGTGCACGAACTTGGCCTGGGCGACCGGATTGAACAGCACGGCTGCGAAGTCGGTGACCTCCATGCGCATCGTGTCGGTATTGAAGGCCGACCCGACCGGGTTCTGCATCCAGCCGTTGGCGATCAGGATCCACAGCGCCGAGAGGTTGGTGCCGATGGCTACCAGCCAGGTGACGGCGAGGTGACCCCTGGCCGAGAGCTTGTCCCAGCCGAAGAAGAACAGGCCGACGAAGGTCGCCTCGAGGAAGAAGGCCATCAGGCCTTCGATGGCAAGCGGCGCGCCGAAGACGTCGCCGACATAGTGCGAGTAGTAGGCCCAGTTCATGCCGAACTGGAATTCCATGGTGATGCCGGTTGCGACACCGAGCGCGAAGTTGATGCCGAAGAGCACGCCCCAGAACTTCGTCATGTCGCGCCAGATGACGCGCTTGGTCATGACATAGACCGTCTCCATCATGGCGATCATGATGGACAGCCCAAGTGTCAGAGGGACGAAGAGGAAGTGGTAGAGCGCGGTCAAGGCGAACTGCAAGCGCGACAGTTCGACGAGCAACGGGTCGGTCATGGAAGTCCCCTTTGAGTGTGCCTCGGCGATCTAACCGGCGGCGCTCAACCTCTCCTTGATCCAAATCAAAACCCCTTTGGCGGCCGCGTGAGACAAGGCGGCCATGAGCCGAATTGCTGCATCCAGAAGGGGTCGGTCGGGGCCCGTGTCACGCTCACTGGCGCGTGCCCGCGTATTTGGACGCAACGGCCTGCGAACAGTGCTTGTCTGGCAGGTCGGTCGCCTGGTTGCCAAGCTTGCGCTCGCCGCCGCACTGGCAATCACCTTCGGCCGGATGATCGAGTTCGGCACCGTCGCCATGCCGGCCGTTGCGGTCGCGCTCGTTGCGCTGGCGCTTTCGGCCGCCGCCGGTCTTGTCGGCGACTTGTGCCTCGCGTCGGCCGAATCGGCAGTGGCTCAGGGCACGCGCGACGATTTGCGCGCCAAGCTCGAGGCCATGGAAGCCCGCGCTGTTCATGAACGCCCGGCCGGCGCGCTGATCGCCGGGCTGCAGCGGCATCCCGAATCGCTCGCGGCGCTGGTCGTCGGCCATGGCGCGGCGCGCAGGATGCTCGGCATCGGCACGCTTCTCGCGGCCGCCTCCGTCTCGGTCGTCTCGTGGCAGGCCGCACTCGTGCTCCTCGTCGCGAGCCCGGTCATGGTCATCTTCTTCGTACTCGTCGGCGGAAGCATCCAGGCGCGCGCCGCCGCGCAGGAAAAGGCGCTCGGCCAGCTTGCAGCGCAGTTCGAGGACCGCGTGCGCACGCTGCCGACCATCCTCGCCAGCCACGGCATCGATCGCGAGACAGACAAGCTCCAGGCGCGCATGAGCGCCTACGCTGCCAGCACCATGGGGGTGCTGCGCGTCGCCTTCCTCAATTCCGGGCTGATCGACTTTTTCTCGTCGCTCTCGATCGCGGTGCTTGCCGTCTTCCTCGGCCTCGGTCACCTCAACCTCGTCACCTTGCCCGGCTTCCACGACCTGCAGCTCTGGCAGAGCCTGTTCATCCTGATGATCGCACCAGAATTCTTTGCGCCGTTCCGCCGTTACGCCGAGCAGTATCATGCCAAGGCCGAAGGCGAAGCCGCCGCCGCAGCGCTCGACGAATTCCTAGACGCCGCCGACCAGGCGCCGGCGGCTGCGTCCTTTCTGCCGCGACTTGCCCGCTTGACCGCCGGAACCGGGATGTGCCTGCCGCTGAAGGGCCTTGTCGCCGTCGTCGGCCCGAGCGGCGCCGGAAAATCGACGCTGCTGCGCCGCTTGGCCGGGCTCGAGGAGCCGCATGGCCGGCTGCCCGAAGGCGTAGGGACCGGCGTCGACTGGATCTCGACCGATGTCGCCATCCTGCCCGGCTCGCTCGCGGAGGCGCTGTCCTGGAACATGCCGGGTGTCTGCTCCACCAGGCTCCTGCTGGCCGCCGGCCGCATCGGCCTGCTCGACGAGCAGAGCCTGCCTGGCGGGCTGGAGGCGCGGATCGCCGCCGGCGGCGGCAACCTGTCGGGCGGACAGAGGCTGCGCGTCGCCATCGCGCGGGCGCTGCTGTCGGGACGCACCATCCTCGCCGACGAACCGACCGCCAAGCTCGACGCCGTGAATGCCGGCCGGGTAAGGCTCGCCCTGTTCGACTGCGCGCGCGAGCGGCTGGTGTTAGTCGCCACCCATGACCGCGAGTTGATCGGCTGCGCCGATACCGTCATCGATCTGGGGCACGACCGGGTATCCACTTCGGAGGCGGCACAATGAGGCCATCAATCGAGACCGAATTCGCCGTACAAGATCTGCCGGCAACCAGGGGCACCTGGAAGCTCGCGCTCTTCCTTGCGCTGACGGCGCTGTTTGCCGGCGTCATGCTGACGGGCGTCTCGGCCTGGTTTCTCGGCGCCGTGGCGCTTGCCGGCGCCGGTCCGGCGGCCTTCAGCTTCAACTTTCACGTGCCGGCCGCCTTCGTGCGCCTCTTTGCGCTGACCCGCACCGTCGCCAAGTATGGCGAGCGGGTGGTCGGCCACAAGGCGGCGCTGCTCGATCAGGTGCGGCGCAGGAGTGCGCTGTTCTCGGCAATGGCCGCGTCGCCGACGACGCGCCGAGCCGGCTGGCAGCTTGCCGACCAGGACCGCCTGTCCGATTTCATCGACGATGTCGAAGATGTCGACTATGCGCGTCTGCGGATCGGCCTTCCCGTGAAATCGCTGCTTGCGGCGCTCGGCTTTCTTGCCGTCGCGACGCTGGTCCTTGCGCCGCTGGCGATGCTGCCGATCCTGTTGATGCTCGCCGCCACGGCGATCCTGGCTGGCCGGCTCTTGCCGCGCACGCGTAGCCTTTGGGGTCGCGTCCGCGCCGAGCGCCGCGCCGCCGCCAGGCAATTCGGCATGGCGCTCGCTTCTTCGGTACCGCTGCGGGCGGAGCGGCGCTGGACGGAGATGCTCGACGCAGGATTCGACCACCTTGCTGCGGCCGAGGCGGGTCGGCTCTCGTCACGCCGCGACATGGCCATTCTCGACACCGCCGCCGGCGCCTTCGGGCCGCTTGCGGCCGCCTGCGTGCTGGGCACCGCATGGGCCCTGGGCTACCGCGGCGAGGCGCTGTTGCCCGCCGGTCTGCTCGCATTCGCCTGGCTGGCTCTTGGCGACACCGTCCAGGGCGTCTCGCGCATGCTTGTGGCGCGGGTCAAGGAAGAAGAGGCCCGCCACGGCATTCGCGAATGGACTGCCGGCTCGCAGTTGTCGTCGGGCGAACCCTCGTCGGCGCCGACCGCCGTCGCGACGCTCGAACTCCTGCGCATGCCGCTCGTTGCGCCCGACGGCCGGCTACTCGGCGGCACGGTGCACCTCGACCTTCAGGCCGGCCGTCCCGTGGTGCTTGCCGGACCGAGCGGCTGCGGCAAGACCTCGCTGCTCAAGCAGGTGGCCGGCTGGCTGGCGACACCGCGCGGCGGCCAGGTGCTCGGCGACGGCGTGCCGCTCGAGCCTTCCGCGCGTCGGCGGCTGTTTCATCTCGGGCTGCACGACGCTGCCGTCATGGCCGACACCATCCGCGAGAATCTGTTCGCCCAGGACGCGAGCGACCGGGAGTGCTGGGATGCGCTGGAGGCGGTTGAACTCGACGGTCGCGTCCGCGAGGCCGGCGGGCTCGATGCCTGGTTGAGGCAGGACGTGGTCTCGCTCGGCGAGGCGCAGCGGCTCAACCTCGCCCGCGCGCTGCTCAGCCCGCTCTCCGTCATGCTGCTCGACGAGCCGACCGAGCATCTCGATCGCAGGCAGGCAGCGCGGATCATGGACCGGCTGATCGACAGCTTCTCCGACCGCATCCTGATCTTCTCGAGCCACGACAACGCCATGCTGCATGGCGATCGCCGTGTGCAGCTGGTCAGGCTGGGTGACCCGCACGCACCGTCCGCAGCACGTGGCTCGCCATCATCCGCTCCTCGTCGGTCGCGATGACGCGCACCTCTGCCGGACTCTGAACCGCGCTGATGATGCCGTCGCCGCGCTCGTTCGCATCCTTGTCGAGTTCCACGCCCAGCCAGCCGAGCCTGGCGCAGACGAGGGCACGCACCATGGCCGAATGCTCACCGATGCCGGCGGTGAAGACAAATCCGTCGAGCCCGCCAAGAGAGCTCGCCAGCGCGCCGACCTCGCGTGCGATCCGGTAGGTGAAGAGCTCGATGGCCTCGGCGGCACGCGGATCGTCGCTTCCGAGAAGCACGCGCATGTCGCTCGAAATACCGCCCGAGATTCCGAGCAGGCCAGAGCGGCGGTAGAGCAGGTTCTCGACCTCGTCCGCCGTCATGCCGCGCTCCTTCAGGAGGTGCAGGATGACTCCCGGATCAAGCGTGCCGGGCCTGGAGCCCATTACCAGCCCGTCGAGCGTGCTGAATCCCATTGTGGTGTCGATGCTCTTGCCGGCCTTCAGCGCGCAGACGCTGGCGCCGTTGCCGAGATGTGCGACGATGACGCGGCCGGCGGCAAGCACGGGCGCCGTCCGGGCGAGGTGGCCGGCGATGTACTCGTAGGAGAGGCCGTGGAATCCGTAGCGGCGGACGCCTTCCGTCTCGAAGTTTCGCGGCAGGGCGAAGCGGGTCGCGACGGCGGGCATGGTGCGGTGAAAGGCCGTGTCGAAGCAGGCGACCTGCGGCAGCTCTGGACGCGACTCGGCAAGCGTCCGGATCGGGGCGATGTTATGCGGCTCGTGCAGCGGGGCGAGACGGGTAAGCCGGTCGAGTTCGCCGAGCAGCGCAGGCGTCACGCGTTCGGGTTTCGCGTGGTCCGGCCCGCCATGCACGACGCGGTGTCCGACTGCGATCAGCCTGTTGTCCCCGCGATGCGCCTCGATCCAACCGATCAGCCGTTCGATGATCGTCGGGAAGTCCTTGGCGGCGTCCGGCCATTCGTCTTCCGCGAGCGGCGCGCCATCGGCCGACGATGCGCTGAAGCGCGGCCTGGTCGGAATTTCTTCGACAAGTCCACGCAGCAACGCACCCGCGTCGTCGCCGCCGTGCGCGTCGAACAGCGCGAATTTGAGGCTCGATGAGCCCGCATTCAGCGTAAGGACCGTGTCGGCCATCTTCATTGTGTTTCCATGCCCGCCCGCCGGCTGGCCCGCCTTGATGGATATCAAGGCTCGCAAGGCCGGCCTGCGCCATAGAGGACCAACGGCAAGGCCTTTGATCGCCCGTCGCGCGCCTGGGTGTTTTCACGTCATAGCGGCTTGGCCGCGTAACCGAAACGGAGTGTGCGGGAATGCCCGAAGTCATGAACAGCGACCCGGCCGGTCCGATGTCCGCCGAGGAAACGCGGCTGATCCACGCATGGTGGCGGGCGGCGAACTACCTTTCCGTCGGCCAGGTCTATCTGCTCGCCAATCCTATGCTGCGCGAGCCGCTGGCCATAGAGCATGTCAAGCCGCGGCTGCTCGGCCACTGGGGCACCACGCCGGGGCTGAATTTCATCTACGCCCATCTCAACCGGGTCATCAAGCGTGACGATGCCAGCGTGCTTTTCATCGCCGGACCCGGCCATGGCGCGCCGGGCGTCGTCGCCAGTACCTGGCTCGAAGGCACCTACAGCGAGGTCTATCCCGATGTGTCGCAGGACGAGGCGGGCATGTGCCGCCTGTTCCGCCAGTTCTCTTTCCCGGGCGGTATTCCGAGTCATGCCGCGCCCGACACGCCGGGCTCCATCCACGAGGGCGGCGAACTCGGCTACTCGCTTTCGCACGCCTTCGGCGCCGTCTTCGACAACCCCGACCTGATTGCCGCCTGTGTGGTCGGCGACGGCGAGGCCGAGACTGGTCCGCTGGCGACCTCCTGGCACGGCAACAAGTTCCTCAACCCTGCAAGCGACGGCGCCGTGCTGCCGATCCTGCACCTCAACGGCTACAAGATCGCCAACCCGACGGTACTGGCCCGCATTCCGCACGCCGAGCTCGATGCGCTGATGCGCGGCTACGGCTACGCGCCGATCTTCGTCGAGGGCGAGGACCACGCGGCCATGCACCAGAAGATGGCGGCGGCGCTCGACACCGCCTTCGCTTCCATCCGCGACATCCAGCAGAAGGCCCGCCAGGGCGGCAATGCGGAGCGCGCGGTATGGCCGATGATCGTCCTGCGCTCTCCCAAGGGCTGGACCGGCCCGAAGACCGTCGACGGCCAGCCGGCCGAGGGCAACTGGCGCTCGCACCAGGTGCCGATCAATATGAAAAAGCCCACGCATCTCGGCCTGCTCGAAGCTTGGCTGCGCAGCTACGAGCCCGAGGAACTGTTCGACGGCGAGGGCCGGCTGAAGCCCGAGATCGCGGCGCTCGCGCCTGAGGGCAACCGCCGCATGAGCGCCAACCAGCACGCCAATGGCGGTGCGCTGAAGCGACCGCTCCGACTGCCCGATTTCAGGGACTACGCTGTCCCGGTCACTCAGCCCGGCGCCGCGGATGCCGAGTCGACGCGTGTGTCCGGCGCCTTCCTGCGCGATGTGATGCGCGACAACATGGCGACACGCAATTTCCGGGTCTTCGGACCCGACGAGACGGCGTCGAACCGGTGGCAGGACCTTTTCGAGGTCACTGACCGGGCCTGGGTCGCCGAGACGGTCGACAATGACGATCATCTGTCACCGGATGGCCGGGTGATGGAGATTCTCAGCGAGCACACCTGCCAGGGCTGGCTGGAGGGCTATCTTCTGACCGGCCGGCACGGCTTCTTCTCCTGCTACGAGGCTTTCATCCACATCATCGATTCGATGTTCAACCAGCATGCGAAATGGCTAAAGACCGCGAAGGAGATCGCCTGGCGCCAGCCGATTGCCTCGCTGAACTACCTGCTGACCTCGCATGTCTGGCGTCAGGACCACAACGGCTTCAGCCACCAGGATCCGGGCTTCGTCGACCATGTCGTGAACAAGAAGGCCGAGATCGTTCGCGTCTATTTCCCGCCGGACACCAACACGCTGCTCTATGTGACCGACCACTGCCTGCGTAGCTGGGACCGCGTCAACGTCATTGTGGCGGGCAAGCAGCCGCAGCCGCAATGGCTCGACATGGACCGGGCGATCAAGCACTGCAGTGCCGGCATCGGCATCTGGGAATGGGCAAGCAACGACCATGGCGAGATTCCCGACGTGGTGATGGCCTGCTGCGGCGACGTGCCGACGCTGGAGACGCTGGCGGCCGTCGACCTGTTGCGGCAATACGTGCCCGATCTCAAGGTGCGCGTGGTCAATGTCGTCGACCTGATGACGCTGCAGCAGAAGTCCGAGCACCCGCACGGCCTGTCCGACGCCGAGTTCGACGAGCTTTTCACCACCGACCGGCCGGTCATCTTCGCCTATCACGGCTATCCCTGGCTGATCCACCGGCTGGCCTACAAGCGCGCCAATCACGAGAACATGCATGTGCGCGGCTACAAGGAGGAGGGCTCGACCACGACGCCCTTCGACATGGTTGTGCGCAACGATCTCGACCGCTTCCACCTGGTCTGCGACGTCATCGACCGCGTGCCACAACTCGGCGCGGCGGCGGCCTATGCCAAGCAGGCGATGCGCGACCGGCTGGTCGAGCACAGGCAGTACATTCGCGAGCACGGCATCGACATGCCGATGGTGCGCGACTGGCGCTGGCCAGGCGAGGGGCCGCGCTAACGACAAAGCAGGGGCTCGGCCTTCGATGCCGCTTGATTGAAATCAAGGCGTCAAGGGCCGCAGCGATGTCTTCTGGTGCCGGTAATCGACACAGGAGAACGATCATGCCGCTTGAAACCCTGGAAGGCATCATTTTCGTCGTGGCCGTATTCGCCTTCTTCATGACGGTGCTTGCCTATGCGGATCTCAGCGAAAACCGGAAGTCGCGGGTCAAGGTGCCGCACCGCAAGAACTAGGCTCTCCGGAAAGGCGCGCGACCTGCGCGTGACATCTCGTGCAGGACGGCAGAACCGTCGGCGAAAGGAAGAATTTCCATGACTTTCAAGACTATACTCCTGGTGACCGGAACCGAACCGGCCAACAACGATCTCAAGCTTGCCGCCGGCCTCTGTGAGGAAGTCGGAGCGCATCTTTCGGTGCTGGTGCTTGCGATGGCTGCGCCGCCGCCGGTCGGCGCCTATGGCGCGGTGGTTTCCGACAGCTGGCTGCAGGAACGCCAGGCCGACGAAGAGCAGCTCGACAAGCGCGTCGAGGCCGTCAGGTCCTTTGTCGCCGACCGTGCACTGTCGGCCGATGTCACCGGGCAGTATGTCGAGATGGCGGCGGGCGCCTCTGCCGTTGCAGAGCGCGCCCGCTATGCCGACCTGACGCTTGCCGGGCCGGACCTTCTGGCGACGGGAACCCTCAAGGAAAAGACGATCGACGGTGCCCTGTTCTCTTCCGGCAAACCGCTGCTGCTGGTGCCAGCGAATAGCAAGGCGACGCTGAAGCCGAAGCGCATCATGGTCGCCTGGGATGCCCGCATAGAGGCCGCGCGCGCCGTGCATGAGGCCCGCCCGTTGATCGCGGCGGCCGACGATGTCCACCTGGCGCTCGTCGATCCGATCGCCGACACCTACCATCAGGGCGCGGAGCCTGGGGCGGACGCTGCGGCCTATCTCGCGCGGCACGGCGCGAAGATCACCGTCGATCGCCTGCCGAGTGGCGGCCGTTCGGTTGTCGAAGTGCTGCGCCGTCATGCCATCGATACATCGGCCGAAATGATCGTCATGGGTGGCTACGGCCATTCCAGGCTGCGCGAATGGATTTTTGGCGGGGTGACGAAGTCGATCCTTTCCGACCCGCCGCTGCCGGTCCTGATGGCGCGCTGACCGCCTGTTCTGCGTCCGGTCGGCCTTTTGGTCCCCGCCAGTTTGCCTGGCAGGGATTTTTCGTGGCGGCAAGCAGCCGCCGCCGTCACCTGGCTCGGATTTCCACCCGTCCGCCGTCGACCAGCGTATCGCCCGGATGGACCACGACGACGTCGCCTGCGGCAAGCCCATCGAGAATCTGCGCCTGGTCGTCGTTCATGCGGCCGACTGAAACTTCCGTCTGCAGAATGCGATCGTTCTCGACCACGAAGACATTCCAGTTGTTGCCGTTGCGAAACAGCGCGCTGATCGGCACGTGCAGGCAGCTCTCGCATTCCCAGATCGCCATTTCCGCAAACACGCGGTAGCCGTGGCCGAGGCGCGGATCCGGGTCCGTCAGGTCGAGCACGGCGTTGACGCGCTGTTCCTCGATGCCGAGTGCCGACACCTTGGTGAAGGCTGCCGGGTCGACCCGGCGAACCACGGCTTCGAGCGTCACGTCGCCGCCCCAGTCGCTGATCGTGGCTTGCGTTCCGGGACGGATGCGGACGGCGTCGGCCGACAGCAGGTCGACGACGATCTCGAGGTCGGACGTGTCGCCGATCTCGCTGATGCGCATGCCGGCTGCGACTGCCTGCTCGCTGCGCGCCAGCACTGACAGCACCGTGCCGTCGACCGGTGCGATCAGGCTGACGCAGCAGCTGTTGCCGTTCGGGTTGGCCGGATCGGGTTGCAGGAGCCGCGCCTCCGCGCTTGCCAGTTCAGCCTGGCGGTAGCCGATCGTCGCCCTGGCTGCGTCGACAGCCGCCTGACGCATGTCGACCTCGTTCGTCGCCTTCTGAAGCGTGCTCTCGGAGATGATGCCCGGCTTGTAGAGCTTCAGCGCCCGCTGCAGGTCTTCATTCGCCAGCTTGAGGTCGGTCTCGGCGCGCTTCAGCTCGATCTGGGCGATGCCGACGCCCGAACGCGCGGCATCGCGCGCCGCGAGCAGCTCCGCCTCGGTGCGGCGGTCGAGGAACGGCGGGTCGAGCGGCTTGATCGAGGCCACGATCGTCTCGCCCGCCTCGACCCGGTCGCCTTCCTCCAGCACGATGCGTGTCAGGTGGCCGGCGATGGGCGCAGACACGGTGTAGATGTCGCGCACGCGCGTCACGCCTTCCTCGCGCACAGCCACATGCATGGGCGCCTCGACCACCGTGGCAACGTCGACAAGGGCGGGCTTTTCGCGCAGGGCCCAGGCAAATCCGCCGATCACGACAATTGCCGTCGCCGCAATGGCTGCGCGCTTTATCCAGTTTCCGGTCATGGTCATTCCCTTGTCTTCAGGACGCGGATGAGGTCGAGCCGGTCGATCCGGGCGCGCACGATCAGCGCCGACAGCACGGCAACGGACAGCACCACGAGACTGGCGGTGGCGTAGGTCGCGGCGTCGACGACGAATGGTATGCGAAACAGGTCGCTTTCAAAGCCTTTCACCACCGACCAGGCGAACAGGTAGCCGAGCAGCCAGCCGAGCGGCTGGGCCAGCGCTACGATGACGGCGAGTTCGATCATCAGTACGCTCGATACCTCGGCGCGGGTAAAGCCCAGCACGCGCAGACTGGCCAGTTCGCGGGCGCGCTCCGAAAGCTGGATGCGGGCGGAGTTGTAGATCACCCCGAAAGTGATGATGACGGCCAGGATCACGTAGACCGTCGTCATGACCGTGATGTTCTCGCCGATCGTCTCGCGAAAGCGCACGCGCGAGATGTCCTGCAGCGCGATCGAGCCGATTGCCGGCGTTCGCTTGACCGCCGCATAGAGCTCGTCGATGTGCAGCGGATCGACGGAGGCGTGCACGCCCGAGAGGCGCGGCCCATCGCCGATGAGGCGGTCGAGCGCACCGGCATGCATGTAGACGGCGAGCCCGACATAGTTCTGGACGATGGCGGTCACCGGCACGGCAACCACGCGGCGGTCTTTTTCCAGCAGTTCAACTTCGGCCTTGTCGCCGATGCGCAGGTCGAGCAGTTGCGCGACGTGGCGCGAGATCAGAAGACCGGCGACGGGCGCATCCAGCGCGTTGAGGTCGTCGTCGAGGATGCGGGAGAGGTCGGCATGCTCGGGGACGCCGGCGATCGCCAGCCGACGCTCGCGGTGGCCGTTGCGCAGGATGACGGGCGTCGAGCGGAACGGCTCGGCGCGCAACACGCCAGGCAGCGCCTCCACCGCCTGCAGCGCGCCCGGGCTGCGTGCCTCGGCGAAGATCAGCGTGACGTCCTGCCGCTCGGACTGGAAGAATATCGTATCGATCATGTAGTCGATGGAATCGAAGGAAAACAGTGCGGTGATCAGAAGCGCCACCGACAGCGAGGTGCCGAAGGCGGTCAGCAAGGTGCGCACTGGCCAGCGTAGCAGGTGGCGCAGCGCCATGATGGTCAACTGCGAGAAGAAGCCAACCATGTGACTGGCCCCCGACAGGAGCGACCGGTAGCGCGTCGGCGCCGGCGGCGTCATGGCGACGGCTGGCGGCAGCGCCACCACCGTCCAGATGGCGCGCACGGCGCCGGCGAGGGCGGCGAGCGCGCAGATACCGGCGGCGATCACGTAAAGGTCGAGGCTCTGGCGGAATACCAGGAAGGGGAAGGAGAAGAACTCGGCGTAAAGCCGCGTCATGCCACGTCCCAGCCAGTTTCCTGCGAGCGCCCCGATGGCCGTTCCGATCACGGCGATCGCCAGTGTCAGCTTGGCGTAGTGCCAGGCGATCGCCGCGCGACCATATCCTACTGCCTTGAGAAGGCCGATCTGCTCGCGTTCAAGCGCGATCAACCGCGACAGGATCATGTTGACCAGGAATGCCGAGACGAAGAGGAAGATCGGCGGGATAATGGCCGCCATAGCGCGCAGTTGGGCCAGTTCGTTGTCGAGGAAGGCGTGCGAGATCTGATCGGTGCGGTCGAAGGCGCCGCTGCCGCCATAGGGCTTGAGGATGGCGTCGGTCGCATCGATCACCGCGGGCAGGCTGGTGCCGCGCTGCGTGCGCAGCGCCACGTCGTTGAAGGCGCCGTCCATGTCGAACAGCCCGGCCATCGCCGAGCGCGGCATGAAGAAGACGCCGAAGCGGCGCGGGTCGGGCACCATGTCGCCGGAGCTGATGGCATAGATATATTCGGGCGACAGCACGATGCCGGTGACGGTGAGGGTGCGCTTGCGCCCGTCCATCAGCGCGCCGAAGGTGCTGCCGGGCGACATTCGGTGCGCCTCTGCGAAGGGCTCGGTGACGACCACCTCCCCGGTGCGGTCCGGCTCCGGCATTCGGCCCATGCGCAAATAAAGGCGGTTGACGGCGGATTCGCCACGATCCGGTATCGATACGGCGAAACCGGTCGCCGGTTCGGCCATGCCCGGCATGTCGAGCAGCACCGGACGCACGATGCGGGCCTCGACCTCGCTGACACCCGGGATCGCCGCGATGCGCTCCTTGAGATGCAGGGGGGCGCGCGTCGCCGACGCGAAGACGGTTGCGAAGCGGTAGCGGTCGTAGAAGACCGCCCGCGTCTCCTCCAGCGATCGGTAGGCGCCGACGGCGATCACGATGGTCCCCACTCCGCACGCCATCACCAGGGCGACCGCCAGCACCTGCGCCCAGAGCCGGGCGAGGTCGCGCATCAGCTTTCGGTCGAGCACCGCCATGCCGCTACCAGGTCACTTCGGAGGGCTGCGCGCGTGTCGCGTTGGTGACCGTCTCGGCTATGCGGCCGTCGCGGAAGGTGAAGACGCGGTGGGTGATCTGCCGGATGCCGGCATTGTGGGTGATGATCGCCAACGTCGTCTTCAGTTCCTCGTTGATGCGGGTCAGCGCCTCGAGCACCAGGATGCCGGTCTTGGAATCGAGTGCGCCGGTCGGCTCGTCGCAGAGCAGCACCTCAGGCCGCTTGGCGATGGCGCGGGCAATCGCCACGCGCTGCTGCTCGCCACCCGACAGCTGTGCCGGAAAATGGGTCATGCGGTCCTTCAGTCCCACCAACTCCAGCGCTTCGTCGGGGGTCATGGGGTCGCTGGCGATTTCCGTGACGAGGGCAACGTTCTCCCAGGCGGTCAGGCTCGGGATCAGGTTGTAGAACTGGAAGACGAAGCCGACATGGTCGCGCCGGTAGCGGGTCAGTTGCCGTTCCGAGGCGTTCGTCAGGTCATGGTCGCGGAAGCGCACCGTGCCGGCGGTCGCACGATCAAGGCCACCCATGATGTTGAGCAGGGTCGACTTGCCGCTGCCGGACGGGCCTAGCATCACCGCGATCTCGCCCTCGTAGAGTTCGAGATCGACGCCGCGCAGCGCATGCACCTCGACTTCGCCGGAACGATAGACCTTGGTCACGCCGTGTGCCGTGAATACGGGCTCGGCCCGAATGTCGCTGCCGGCGCCACCGGGGCCCGGCGCGTCCTCGTCGGGCCGGTTGCCTGGCGCAAGGGTAGGGTGCCCGGCCACTAGCCGCGCGGCTTGGGCGGCTTGGCCGCCTTGTGCTTGCCAAGCGGACTTGCCTGGCGATTGTATTCGGCCGCTTCGCGCAGCCCGGCAATCACCTCGTCGTCGGCAAGCTGCGGAAAGCTCTGGTAATGGTAGCCGAGCGCCATGAAGCGGGCGGGCGTCGCCAGGCAGATCACCCGGTCGGCGACTTGCCGCAGGTCGGCGACAGTCTCGGCCGGCGCAACCGGCAGCGCCACGATGATTTCGCGCGGCGCCCGCCTTTTCAGCGCGCGCACCGCGACCTTCATCGTGGTGCCGGTCGCGGCACCGTCATCGACAAGTATCGCCGTGCGGCCTTCGACAGAAAGCGGGTGGCGACCGCCGCGATAGGCAGCCCGTCGACGTTCGAGTTCAGGGCGTTCATTGCGCACCAGGGCGGATATCTGCGCTTCGTCGAGCCGGTAGGCCTCGACGACCTCGCGGTTGAGTACGATGTCGGGCGGGTCGCCGTCTACGATCGCCGCCACCGCCAGTTCGGCATTGTCGGGCGCGCCGACCTTGCGCACCATGATCAGGTCGAGCCGGGCGCCGAGCGTCTTTGCAATCTCGACGCCGACAGGGACCCCGCCGCGCGGCAGCGCCAGCACGATCGGGTTCGGCAGGTCCAGTGCAGCAAGTTCGGCGGCAAGCTCGCGGCCTGCATGAGCGCGGTCCCGGTACATCGTCAATGGGCCGGCCAGAGGTGGCGCAACTGCATCCTCATGGAGCCGCGCACCTGCACGATCTCTCCGGCCGACAGATGGCGGTCGAGGAGTCTGAACACGGCCGCAATCGCACTCTCGGGGTCTTCCGGGGGCTTGTTGGCGAAGTCGGCGGCCACGCGTTCGACGAAGGCCTGCTTGCTGCGATCAGGTGTTGGTGGCTCAAGACCCTTCCAGCCCTCGAAGTAGATGCCGCGCACCAGCAGCGGCAGCTGCGCCGAAAGGTCTGCCATCTCCTCCGGTTCCAGCCAGTCGCGCAGGGCATGCAAGACGCTGCGCAGCAGCAGGTAGGCGCGCGACTCGTTCCAGCCCAGATCATCGGCGATTTCATTGACCCAAGCCTGCGCCTGCTCGGCGGCGTGAGTAAATTTGGTGATGCCGGTGTGTGTCATCAAACGGCTCCCATGCAAGATAGTCTAGCATCTTCGGGCATCCAGATCCCGGACGCATTGCGATGCATCAAGCAGTCGAGCTGCCACTGGCGCGGCCACGGGTTTTCAGTGCGGGTCAAGAGTGGGAATGAAGCACGCTGCGTGGGTTCAGTGTGCGCCGGCGCCGAGCCTGCGCATTTCGTCGAGCCAAGCCTTGCGTCTGGCGTCGCTGACGCCCTCGACCAGGCCGTAGTAGGTTTGCCGAACCGGGCGGATGCCGACGAAGCCGAGGATGTTGCGGCGCAGGCCGGCGATGCCGTGGCCGAGAAACCAGAGCCTGTAGACGAAGCCGGGCATGCCCATCGTCACGACCAGCCGAGCCGAACGGCCTTTCAGGATGGTCTTGGGCCATCCGTCGCTGCCTGCCTCGGGATAGGCGAAGGCGACCCCCGGCCGCATAAGCTGTTCGAGGAAGCCCTTGAGCAGCGCCGGCATGGTGCCGAGCCACAGCGGGAAGACGAAGACGACGTGCTCGCTCCAGGTCAGCGCCTTGGCCGCGTCCTGCAGCCCCGTCGGTACCGAGCCTTCCTGAAACTCGTCCTGCGAGCGCAGCAGTGGAAAATCGAGCGCGGCGATGTCGATGCGTCGGATCTTGTGGCCTGCCGACTCTGCGCCCTCGGCATAGCTGTCGGCCAGCGCACGGCAGAAGCGCTTTGGCGCGGGGTCGGGATGACCGACGATGAGGAGAATCTTGCTCGGCATGGGCTGCTTCCCTCTTACCGCGCCAGACTAGCGGCCACGCCTGCCGCTTCCTTGACCGGCATCAAATGATCCTGCTGTCGGGCTTAAGGCCCCGCCAATGGGGACCGGCCGGCGGAAGATCAGCGCGGCCGGTGAGATCGCGGCAAGGATGGGTGGGAAGTTATTGCCGGATTCGACCGCTCAGGCGGCCATGTCGTGCAGCGACTGCCACTTGACGATTTCCACCGTGCGCAGGCCAGGCAGCCGGATGACGCCGCTCTGCTTCAGCTTCGAGAAGACGCGCGACACGGTCTCGATGGTCAGGCCGAGGTAATCGCCGATGTCGCTGCGGGTCATCGGAAGCTCGATCTGCTTGAGGCCGCCCTGGCGCTCGGCCATGTCCGTGAGAAAGGCGGCGATGCGCTCGACGGCATTCTGCCTGCCGAGCACCAGCAGGTGTTCCTGGGCCCTGACCAGGCCCTCAAGAGCCATCGGCAGCAGGTGGCACGACATTTCCGCGGTGCGCGCAGTCCGGGTGATGGTGACACCAGTGGCGCAAATCGCCTCGGCGAAGAAGTGATGCGTGTCGTCGACCTCGAAGCCGAACATCTCGCCGGCCAGATGGAAGCCGGAAATCTGTCGCCGGCCATCGGCGAGCAAGCGGTAGACGCGAACCGCGCCGAACTCGACCCGGTAGACGCCCTGGCAGCGTTCACCCTGGGCGTAAATCTCGGAGCCGGCCGGGTAGAAGGTCGGCGAAGGGATGCGTGCCGCGCCGGTAGCCGGTCGGGCACCGGACGGAACCGGGGCGATCTGCGTGTTCAACACGATTGGCGAATTGTCCGTGAAAGCCATGACCGTCTCCTCTTCGGTTGATGGCACAGCAATCACCCATTTCGCGGACGGGCGAAATTCGTTCATGTCCCTAGTGGAATATACGTAACCTTACGTCATGCGCGGTTTTCCGCGGCCATCCGGACAGCGTGGACGAGCGGCGCCCCGAGGAAGGGCTTTGGTACGACCGAGACGCCCGGCATTGCCGGAACGGTCCGAAAGGGGCCGGCCAGGAGAACGACGGGTCGGGCAAAGCCACCGAACTGGTCGGCCGCATCAAGCCAGTCCTCGACCGCAGCGTCGTCGATCACCGCGCAGACCGCCTTGCGCGCAGTTCCCGACGAAAAGGCGTGGCGAACCGTGGCGTGCGAATGGACGGCGAATCCTTCCGTCTCCAGGGCAAACTCCAGCGAGCGCCGGAATGTGCCGTCTGGAACCACGACCAGTACGAGATTTCCGGCTGCCAAGCCACATGCCTCCTGCCGATCCCGCCCCAAACGGGATCTTCGCGGGCAGTTGCGCAGGAAATTCCGGGCGGCGCGTTGCGCCAGATCAAATCGGCTCAGTTCAGCGCACGGCCCGCGGCGAGCGTCATGCGCACCAGTTCGGCGAGGCTCTTGGCTTGCATCTTTGCCATCACGTTGGCGCGGTGAACCTCGACGGTGCGCGGACTGATCTCAAGGTCGTAGGCAATGGTCTTGTTGGGCAGGCCGGCGACCACCGCCGACAGCACCTGCTTCTCGCGTTCCGACAGGTGCTCCATGCGTTCCAGCACCTTGGCGGCATCGTCGGTCTGTGGTGACGATTCCCCGATGCATTCGGCGGCCCGCTTGATCGAGGCGATCAGCACCTCGTCCTCGAAGGGCTTTTCGATGAAGTCGAGCGCTCCCGCCTTCATCGCCGCAACCGCCATCGGCACGTCGCCATGGCCGGAAATCACGATCGCCGGCAGCATGGCGCCGTTATCTCCGAGCTTGGTCAGCAGTTCGACGCCGTTCATGTCCGGCATCCTGAGGTCGGTGACCAGCAGCCCCTGGGTGAGACCCGGCGCAAGGGCTAGGAAACTCGTCGCAGAGTCGTGCACGCGTGCGGTAAAACCCGCCATGGTGAGCAGGAATGCCAGCGACTTTCGCACCGGCTCCTCGTCGTCGACGATGTGAACGACATAGTCACCGGTTTGCATTCATCGCCTCGCTGGCTTGTTGCGCAAGTGCGCCGGGCTCGAGGGCCGGCAGAGTGAAGCGGAATGTTACCCCGTCGGGGCCGTTGCGCACCATGGACAATTCGCCGCCATGCGCCTCGACAATGCGCCGCGATATCGACAGTCCGATGCCCATGCCGCTCGATTTCGTCGTCACGAAAGGCTTGAAAAGACGCTCGCCGATTTCTTCGGGAATTCCAGGACCGGTGTCGGAAACCTCGACCGTGACGGTGGCGTTCTCGTCAGGCGCCGCGCGAACGACAAGCTCGCGCCGCTCGCTGTCGCGCATGGCCTCGATGGCGTTGCGGATGAGGTTGATCAGCACCTGCTGGATCTGCACCTGGTCAACCATGACGATGGCTGATCCCGGCGCGAAGTCGAACACGGTGCGCACGCCGCGTTCGCGCGAGCCGACCAGTGCCAGCGCGCCGGCTTCCTCGATCAGCCTGCGCATGTCGACCGGTGTCTTTTCGGTCTCGCCGCGGGTCACGAATTCGCGAAGGTGGCGGATGATGCCGCCGGCGCGAATCGACTGGCTCGCCGTCTCCTCGAGCGCCTCTCGCATGCGGCCGGCGAGCCCTTCGTCCATGTCACGCAGCAGCCGAACGCAGCCCTGCGTGTAGTTGGCGATCGCGGCGAGCGGCTGGTTGAGCTCGTGCGCCAGCGTCGAGGCCATCTCTCCGAGTTCGTTCAATCGCGCCAGGCGCGCCAGTTCGCCCTGAATTTCCTGTAGTCGCGCTTCCGATTCCTCGCGCTCCGTAAGGTCGCGGATAAAGCCGGTGAAAAAGGTCTTCCCGCCGGATTTCATCTCGCCGACCGCCAGCTTCATCGGAAAGGTCGAGCCGTCCTTGCGGCGGCCGACGACGACACGGTCGATGCCGATGATGCGCTTCTCGCCGGTCGTCAGGTAGCGGTGGATATAGCCGTCATGTTCGGTGTGGTAGGGCTCCGGCATGAGAATCTTGACGTTGCGGCCAATCACTTCCGCTTCGAGATAGCCGAACTGCCTGACAGCTGCGGCATTGAACGAAACAATCGATCCGTCTGGCTCGATCACCACGGTTGCGTCGAGCACCGTATCCAGAATCGAGCGCAGGTGCGCTTCGCGGGTCATCAGGGCCGACTTGGTCTTGTCGATGGAGACCCGGGCGCGGTGCAGCAATTCGCCGACCCAGGCAATTGCAGTGCCGACAATCGCGAGCAGCAGCAGTTGCGCTGGCATGTCGCCGTCCAGCCCGCCGATATGGTAGGCGCCGAGCAGGGCAAGAATGGTCGCAAGCAGGCCGGGTCCGGCGCCGCCGACGACGGCAACGAGCAGGATCGCGGGCACGAACAGCATGATGCCCGTATGGTTCGGCAGCCGCCCGTCCAGCGCCAACAGGATGGCGAAAGCTGCGCCAACGGCGACAGCGGCCAGCGCATAGCGGGACCAGCCCTCAAACTGGCGTGGATAGACGGTGTGCAGGTCGCGGTCTCGGATGCCGGAATTTCCTCTCGCAGGCGTCGTTGCCAGCAAATCTGCGTTGTGTCGGCTCATCCGACGAAAGACCTGTCGCACGACATGCACAAGCCGCCACGCGCCTTATGCGCGCCGCGGCTGGATTCAAGAACCCTGACTCAAGGATGATACAGCGCTGCAGTGTTGAAGGAAAGCCGGCGGCGATGCGTCACCAGCGCGCGCTCACGCGGCCGGGTGAGTGGCTGGCGGGGCTACAGCCAGCCTTGTCATCGCGGGATTCTTTCGGCTCAGCTCGACATGAAGCGATTCAGTTCGGCCGTGTCGAGCAGAGAACGGGTCACTCCGCCGAATACCCATTCGCGCAGCCGGCTGTGGCCGTAGGCGCCCGAGACCACGACATCGGCCCGGCAGGACGTCACGAAGCGCGTGAGGCTCTCGCCTTCGTCCTTGGCCTTGATCATCTCGCTTCGGGCCTTGATGCCGTGGCTCGAGAGATAGGCAGCGACGTCGTCAACGCCGGCGCGGATCCAGTCATCGGGCTGCGCATCGACGGTGACCACGCTCACCTCGTTGGCGAGTTTCATGAGCGGAATGGCGTCGGCCACGGCCCGCCTTGCCTCGCGCGTGTCCTTCCAGGCAACCACCACCGTCTTGCCGAGCACGTGCTCCACGCCCTCGGCGGCGACCAGTATGGGCCGGCCGGCCTGCAGCACAGCGCTGCCTGGATCGGCGACGCGGAAGGCATTGCCGCTCGCTGCGCCCTGCGGGGCGGCAGTGACTACGAGGTCGGCCAAGCGGGCAGACCTCGCAAGAGCCCGGGTCGGATTGTCGAGCACAGCCCGCCAGCCGGAGGGCACGGAACCGGCCACAAGTTCGTCGAACTCGGCATGGAGCTTCCGCTGCCGTTCGCCGATTGCGTCCTTCATCTGCTGCCATACCTCGACTGCCATGGCGCCCGCCTCGGGGCCTGCCAGCGGCAGCGGAGCGTCGGCGGCGCACAGGCCGACAAGCCGCGCTTCGTGCCGGATGGCGAGGTCTAGCGCCAGCTTGACGATCGGGGCCATCGGCCCGTCGATGCCGATGTTCACCATGATGGATTTGTAGCTCATGTGTCTGCCCTCATTGGCCGGTCAGTTGGGAATGACCCTAGAACCTGCAGCCATGCGCGCCTTGACGCGGATCAAGCGGGTCGCATCGACGCGGTCCGGCGTCCCGTTGCCGTCCGAATATTTTCAGGGCCGGCGCCTGCATCGGGCGCGCCGGCAGGGCAGGGGTCGCATGAATCCACTGCTCTGCACCTGGAACTTATGGCCCTGAGCGCTGGACTCGGGTTCTGCCCGCCGTTTGAGGCGGATCAAGGCCGGCAGGCGGCATCCGCGCCATTGATGGACAGGGCTTCGCCGAAGTGGCGAGGCGGCGGTCAGCGCCGCGCGCCCCCGAGAGGAGAATTGCTGTGAAACGCCAGGCCTTCGTTCCGTTCGTCACCTACCCGCAGGCAAATTCCGACGCCATTGCGGAAAACGCGGTCAGGGTTGCCGGCCATCTCGGCGCGGATCTCCACGCGCATGCCATCGACGCGGACATTCCCGACGTATCCAATGCGCTTTCAACGCTGCTCCTGGACACGCCCGGTATGATCCGCAAGGCGGAAGCCGAGAGCCGCCGGCGCGGCAAGCATCTGTTGTCGGAACTCGCGAAATGGTCGAAGGCGGCAGGTGTCGATCTGACGACGGAGGAATATGCGGCGCCGCTTGCCCTTCTTGGCGAAACTGCTGCAATGCACGCCCGCTATTTCGATATCGGTCTGGTTGGGTGGGAGGCCGGAAACGAGACTTCCGCCATGACTGCCGAGGCGATGGTCTTTGGTTCGGGCAGGCCGACCTTGCTGCTGCCGGAACTCTGGAAGGTCGACGTGCTCGATCATGTCGCCATTGCCTGGGACGGCAGCCGTGTCGCGGCGCGTGCCGTGGCGGATGCCCGGCCGTTTCTGTCGCGCGCCGTCGAGATATCGATCCTTACCGTGGTGGATGAAAAGCCGCTCGGGGAAGACAACTCTGCCGACCGGCTGGCCGCCTCGCTCAAGCGGCACGGTCTCAATGCACTGACCGTGCCGATCCACGGCCAGGACAGCCCGATCGCGGAGACCTTGCAGCAGACCGCGATCGATCGTGGCGCCAAGTTGCTGGTCATGGGCGGCTACGGCCATTCCCGCATGCGCGATTTCGTCCTTGGCGGTGCCACGCGGGGAATCCTGGGCGACCTGCTGATGCCCGTGATGCTGTCGCACTGACGTTCGGGTTGTCTTGCCACGCGACTTCGGGAGAGGGAGGATCAACGCCAGTATCGGGACCGGACAGTGACAACGCACAAATCGGATGATGCTTCGATGAAGCCGGCTACGGAAAGCGTCGAAGCGCCGCTCTGGTACGCAATGCCGGTCGAGATGGTCTGCGACACGCTGACGACGCGGGGCAGCGGCCTCAAGGACGAGGAAGTCAGGTCGCGGCTCGAGCGATACGGCCAGAACCGCCTGCCGACGGCCCCGCGCATCCATCCTCTGCTGCGCTTCCTCGCCCAGTTCAACAACGCGCTGATCTATTTTCTCCTGGCGGCCGGCGTCGTAGCAGCAGTGCTCGGGCATCTCGTCGACGGCGCAGTGATCGTCGCGGTTGTACTCATCAACGCGATCGTCGGGTTCATCCAGGAGGGCAAGGCAGAATCGGCCCTCGACGCCATCCGCGACATGATTGCGCCGATGGCCACCGTGATGCGCGGCGGCAGGCGACACGTCGTCAACGCGCGCGATATCGTGCCTGGCGACATCGTGCTGCTTGAGGCGGGCGACAAGGTGCCGGCCGACATCCGGCTGATCCGGGCGCGCGGACTGCTGGTGGACGAGGCCATCCTGACCGGCGAATCCGTGCCGGCCGAGAAGCGGGAACAGCCCGTCCTGGAGACCTCGCTGCTCGGCGATCGTGCCTGTATGCTCTATTCCGGCACGTTGGTCGCCACCGGCCAGGCTGCCGGCGTCGCGGTTGCGACGGGCGCCGCGACCGAGATCGGCGCCATCTCGACCATGATCGGGCAGGTGCGGGCTATGGCGACGCCACTCCTGCAGCAGATCAACCGCTTCGGCCGCATGTTCAGCTGGTTCGCGCTTGCGGTCGCGGTGCTGCTCTTCGCCTTTGCGATCCTGGTGCGCGGCTATAACTGGGTCGACGCGCTGATGGTGGTCGTGGCTCTCGCCGTCGGGGCCATTCCTGAGGGCCTGCCCGCCGTCATCACCATCACGCTGGCGATCGGCGTGCAGCGCATGGCCGCCCGCAACGCGGTGGTTCGGCGGCTTCCCGCCGTCGAGACACTCGGCGCCACGTCGGTCATCTGCTCCGACAAGACGGGCACGCTGACCCGCAACGAGATGACGGCGTGCCGGGTCGTGACGTCGGGTGCTTCGGTCTTGGTCACAGGCGGCGGCTATGAACCGGTCGGGGCCATCAGCGATGAATCGGGCGAGCCGACACAGCCCGACCCGGTTCGCGAGGCGCTGATCCGCGCGGCACTGCTTTGCAACGATGCCCAGCTTGCCGAGCATGACGGTCGCTGGCGCACAACAGGGGACCCAATGGAGGGCGCGCTGGTGACGCTCGCCGTGAAGGCCGGTTTCGACCCTGAAGAGGAGCGGCGGCTATGGCAGCGCCTAGACGAGATCCCTTTCGACGCGCTCCATCGCTTCATGGCGACACTCCACCATGGCCCGGACGACCAAAGGCGCATCTTCGTCAAGGGCGCACCCGAGAAGGTGCTGGCCATGTGCTCGACGCAGGCCGGCGCCGCGGCGGCATCGCCCGTCGACGAGACCTATTGGCGCGAGCGCATCGCGGCGGCTGCAGCCAATGGCGAGCGCGTGCTCGGTTTCGCGGCAATGCCTGCCGGCGAGGACCTTGCCGACCTGAGCTTTGACGCGCTGGAGGAGGGGCTGGTATTCCTCGGCGTCGTTGGCTTCATCGACCCGCCGCGCGAGGAGGCGGTCGCGGCGATCGCTGAATGCCGCTCGGCCGGCATCGCGGTCAAGATGATCACCGGCGACCACAACGGCACGGCGGTGGCGATCGCGCGGCAGCTTGCCATCGCCGACGATCCCCATGCCATGGACGGCGCCGAGCTGGAAGGCCTGTCGGACGCACAATTGCGCGACGTCGTCGAGAAGACGAGCGTGTTTTCGCGCGCCAGCCCGGCGCACAAGCTGCGCATCGTGCGCGCACTGCAGGCCAACGGCCATGTCGTCGCCATGACAGGCGACGGCGTCAACGACGCGCCCTCGCTCAAGCAGGCCGATATCGGTATCGCCATGGGGCGCAAGGGAACCGAGGCCGCCAAGGAAGCGGCCGGCATGGTGCTGGTCGACGACAATTTCGCCTCCATCGTCGCGGCCGTGCACGAGGGGCGTACCGTCTACGACAACATCCGAAAGGTAATCGGCTGGACGATGCCGACCAATGGCGGCGAGACGCTCTGCATCGTGGTTGCCCTGGCTCTCGGCATCGCGCTGCCGATGACGCCTGTGCAGATCCTGTGGATCAACATGATTACCGCCATGACGCTCGGGCTGGCGCTCGCCTTCGAGCCGGCCGAGCCGAACGTCATGCAGCGGCCGCCGCGCAGCCGCGTCGCGCCGCTCCTGCCGGGCTTCCTTGTCTGGCGCGTCGCCCTGGTGTCGGTGCTGTTTACCATCGGGGTCTTCGGCATGCTGGAATACGCGTTGCAGCGCGGTCTTGGCGAGGCCGCTTCCCGTACCATCGTGGTCAACACGCTGGTGGTGATGGAGATCTTCTATCTCTTCAATGTCCGCTACCTGCACATGACGTCGTTCAGTCTGCGCGGGCTTATGGGAACGCGGGCCGTCCTGATCACCGTTTCCATCGTTGCCGCGGCACAGGTCCTCTTCACCTATGCCCCCTTCATGCACCGCCTGTTCGGCAGTGCCGCGATCTCGCTGCAGGATGGCGCGCTCATCGTCGCGGCGGGCATCATCCTGATGGTCGTGCTGGAACTGGAGAAGTCGCTGATGCGCCGCCTCGGCAAGGCCATCGGCAGCTATCGACAGCATAGCTGAACTGCCGCGCCGCCGGACGCCGCTCCGCGATGGGAGAGGCGGCGAGAGCCAGCGTCAGGTCCTGAGCACCCGGTAGATCGCCGGGATAACCAGCACGGTCAGCAGCGTCGAGGACGCCAGACCGAAGAGCAGCGAGATCGCCAAGCCCTGGAAGATCGGGTCCGTCAGGATGACGGCCGCGCCGATCATCGCGGCCAGGGCCGTCAGCAGGATCGGCTTGAAGCGGATCGAGCCCGCCTCGATGAGGATTTCGGTCAGCGTGCGGCCTTCCGAATCGGCATGGCGGATGAAGTCGACCAGCAGGATCGAGTTGCGCACGATGATGCCCGCAAGCGCGATGAAGCCGATCATCGACGTCGCCGAGAACGGCGCGCCGAACAGCCAGTGGCCGCCCAGTATGCCGATGAAGGTCAGCGGGATCGGCGTCAGGATGACCAGCGGCACCTTGAACGAGCCAAACTGCGCCACAACCAGGATGTAGATGCCGAGCAGGGCGACGATGAAGGCAGCGCCCATGTCGCGGAACGTCACCCAGGTGACTTCCCACTCGCCGTCCCACAACAGCGTCGGCGTACTCTCGTCGGTCGGCTGGCCGTGCAGCGACACGACGGGCTTCTCCAGTCCGGGCCAGTCCTGCGCGTCGATCGCCTCCTGAACGGCGAGCATGCCGTAAAGCGGGGCTTCGAAGGAGCCGGCGAGTTCGGCGGTGACCATCTCGGCGGCGCGCCCGTTGTGGCGGAACACCGGGAAGGAACTCTGCTCCTCGCCGAGCTTCACCACGTCGCCAAGTTCTACGACGCTGCGGTCGCCCGGCAGCACGTTGGCGGGAATCGGCGTCGTCAGGAAACGCTCGTCGAGCGTGCGCTGGCCCTTCGACCGCTCGATGCGGATCGGGATCGGTTGACGGCCTTCGCCGCGGTGCGAATAGCCGACCGTCGTGCCGCCGCTCAGGATGGCGATGGTGTCGAAGACGTCGCCTTCCTCTACGCGGAAGAACTCCAGGTCGTCGGTCGAGATCGTCGTGCGCAGCCTGCGCGCGGCCACACCGTATGAATTGTCGATGTCGACGATGAAGGGCACCGAGCGGAAGGCCGCCTCGACCTTCTCGGCCACCTTGCGGCGGGTCTCGCCGTCGGGGCCATAGATCTCGGCGAGCAGCGTCGCCATGACCGGCGGGCCGGGCGGCGGCTCGACGACCTTGAGGCTGGTGCCGGGCGGAACTGTGATGGCAGCGACCTTCTCGCGAATGTCCAGCGCGATCTCGTGGCTCGAGCGCTCGCGCTCGTCCTTCGACAGGAGGTTGATCGCGACGTCACCCTGTTGCGGCTCCGTGCGGTAGAAGGAGTGGCGCACCAGGCCGTTGAAGTTGAAGGGTTCGGCCGCGCCTGCATGCGTCTGCACCGAGCGGACCTCTTCCAGACCGAGCACCATGCGTGCGACGTCCTGCGCCACCGCGTCCGTCGCCTCGACGGACGAGCCTTCCGGCAGGTCGATCGTCACCGAGAGCTCCGACTTGTTGTCGAAGGGCAGCAGCTTCACCGTGACATGCTTGGTGTAGAACAGCGACAGCGAGGCCAGCGTCAGCACGCCGACGACGATCAGGAACAGCCAGCTCGCCTTCTTGGACGCAAGGATCGGCCGCGCGACGGCGGCGTAGGCGCGACCGAGCGCGCCGCCCTCGCTGTGGCCGTCATGCGCATGGACCGGCGCCTTGCCGGCGATCTTCAGCATCAGCCAGGGCGTCACCATGACGGCGACGAAAAAGGAAAAGATCATCGCCGCCGAGGCATTGGCGGGGATCGGGCTCATGTAGGGGCCCATCATGCCCGACACGAAGAGCATCGGCAGGAGGGCTGCCACCACCGTCAGGGTCGCGACGATGGTCGGGTTGCCGACCTCGGCCACCGCCTCGATGGCCGCCTGCTTGCGGTCGCGGCCGTCGCTCATGCCCCAATGGCGGGCGATGTTCTCGATCACCACGATGGCGTCGTCGACAAGAATGCCGATGGAAAAGATCAGCGCAAAGAGCGAGACGCGGTTCAGCGTGTAGCCCATGACGCGCGAGGCAAACAGCGTCAGCAGGATGGTGACCGGGATGACCACGGCGACCACCATCGCCTCGCGCCGTCCGATCGCCACCCAGACCAGCAGGATGATGGAAACGGTGGCGAGACCGAGGTGGTAGAGGAGCTCGTTGGCCTTTTCGTTGGCCGTCTCACCGTAGTCGCGCGTCACCTCGACCGTGATGTCGTGCGGGATCAGCGGGCCTTCGAGCTGCTCGACGCGGTGCAGGATCGCTTCCGCCACCATGACCGCATTGGAGCCGGCGCGCTTGGCGATGGCGAGCGTCACGGCAGGTGCCCGCTCGATCGTGTCGCCCTCGCGCCTGACGCTCGAGACCAGCGCATCGCTGGTGTCGGTCACGAAGTCTACGGTGGCGACGTCGCGCACATAGACCGGCCGGCCGTCGCGTGAGGTGAGCAGGAGATTGCCGATCTCGGCCGGCGAGCGCAGCGTTTCGCCGGCGACGAGCACGACCTGCTCGCCCTGGTCGCGGACGCGGCCGGCCGGGAAGGCGCGGTTGGCGCCCTGAACCTTGCCGGCGAGTTGCTGCAGCGTCACGCCAAACAGCGCAAGCCTGGCCGGGTCGGGCTCGATGCGGATCATCTCCGTCGTCTCGCCGACCAGGTAGGTCAGGCCGACATTGTCGATCTTGGTCATCTCCGAGCGGAGTTCGCGGGCGATGCGGGTAAGGTCGTTGGCGCTGATACGGCTGGCTGCCTCCGGCGTCGGCGACAGCGTCAACGAGACGATGGCGACGTCGTCGATGCCGCGCGCCACGATCATCGGCTCGGGCACGCCGACCGGGATCGCGTCCATGTTGGCGCGCACCTTGTCGTGCACGCGCAGAACCGCTGAGTCGGCCGATGTGCCGACGAGGAAACGCGCGGTGACCAAAACGCCGTCGTCCTGCGTCTGCGAATAGACGTGCTCGACGCCGTCAATGCCCTTGACGATGGTTTCCAGCGGTTCGGTGATCAGCTTGACGGCATCCTCGGCCTTCAGCCCGTCGGCGCGGACGCGGATGTCGACCATGGGTACCGAGATCTGCGGCTCTTCCTCGCGCGGCAGGGTCATCAGCGCGATCAGCCCGAAAGCGAAAGCAGCGATCAGCAGCAGCGGGGTGAGGGGCGAGGCGATGAAGGCGCGCGTGAGGTTGCCCGCGATGCCGAGGCCTGAGGATCCAGTTTTCACGGCGTAACCACGACGTCGCCGGCCGAAAGCCCGGTAAGAACCTCGACGAATGTTGCGCCGTCGCGCTCTACGGCTTCTCCAAGCACGACTGCGCGCTGCACTTCGGCGCCGGCCTCCGAGACGGTGACGAAATCGATGCCCGAGCGGATCGACACCGCGCCCTCGGGCACGATAAGCGCCTCGCGCTCGCCAACCGGCACCTCGACCAGGATGCGCGCATCGACGAAGTCGCTGTCGAGTTCGACAACCTCTACGTCGGCGATGACGCGGCCGTTTTCGATCTGCGGATAAATCTTCACCAGCTTGCCGGTCGATTCGCTGCCGCCTGAGGTGATGCGGATCGAGGCGCCTTCCTTCAGCATCTGGCCATGCCGTTCCGGGATGGAAAGGCGCAGGAAAAAGCCGCCGCTGCCGATATTGGCAACCGGCTCGCCGGGCATGATCACGGCATCGCGCGTCAGCGGTACGGTCAAAACGCGACCGTCGGCCGGGGCAAGGACCTCGCCCTCGGACTGCTGCTGGATGACGACCTCGCGCTCGGCCTCCACGGCGCCGATCTGGTTGCGCGCCACTTCGACGTCGGTCTGCAACTGGTCGAGGCGCTGGCTGGTGACGACGCCCTTGTCGACCAGCGTCTGGCCGCGCTTCAGCTCGATCTCGGCGCGATCGAGCTGCGCCTGGAGGGAGCGCAGTTGCGCGTTGAGAGCGGCGATCTGGAACACCAGCTTGTCGTCCCGCACGAGTCCGATCTTCTCGCCGGCCGTCACAAGGTCGCCGGCGGCGACCTTGAGTTCGACCAGCGTGCCGCCGATTCGGGCACGCGCCGGCACGAGATCATGCGCGGCAACGCGCCCGTAGACGGCTTTCCACTCGGTAATGGCCGTCGGCTCGAGCGTCAGCGTCCCGGCCATGGCTGGCCAGGAAGCGCCGACGAGTGCTGCCAGGATCAGTGCGCGCATGAAGCCGGTCACTGCGCCCCGAAGGCGCAGCCCGGCTTGACGCCGAACATCTTGAACACGGAAGCTGCGGGGCAGAAGCCGGTGAAGGCCGACTGCAGCAGGTTCGCGCCGATGAAGACGGTGAACCAGACGAACAGCGGCGAAACCCACGCCGTCAGTGCGACTGACAGAAGGATCATGACGCCGGCGAAGGCGAGAACGGAACGGTCGAGGGTCATTTGTCTCTCCATTTGAATATTATGATATTCTTATATAGTGGTCTTCACGCATGAACGCAAGTCCCGGGAGTCGCCGGCGCAAGCGTCATTCCGCCGGCTCGGCCTTGTCGCTGATGCGCACGGCCTTCAGCTTGTCGATGCCCAGCACCTGCATGGCCAGTCGCTCGTAGAAGGGCTCCGACTTGCCGGCACGGATCTTGTGCAGGAAATACTTTTCGAAGCCGATCTTGGCGGCGTGCACCCATTTGCCCGACGACGACCAGTTGACGTTGCGCGGCGGAATCTGCGGCTGCGCCACAAAGGCGATGCCGGAATCGCCGAAGTCGGCAAGGCAGACCGCGTTCCAGGTGCCTTCAGCATCCGGCTGGCCGCCGGAAATCAGCTTGTCGATGTTATGCGCCGTGGCGGTCACCATGGATTCGATCATGAAGCCCGTCTTCGGCACCCCGACCGGAACCGGCGTCTTGCCGACTGGCGGAATGGCGACGCAGACGCCGACGCCAAAGACCTCCGGAAAGGTCGGGTTGCGCTGGTGCTTGTCGACAAGGATGAAGCCGCGCGGATTGGTCAAGCCCTCGATGCCGTGCACGGCGGCGACGCCCCGGAAGGCCGGCAACATCATCGAGAAGACCTGCGGCACCTCGTGTACGGTCTTGACGGAGCCGTCCTCCGCAATCTCGGAGACCGTCATCTTGTCCGCCTCGACGGCGTCGACGCGGGCATTGCAGATCCACTTGATGTGATGCTGGCGCAACTCGCTCTCGAGCAGGCCCTTTGTGTCGCCGACCCCGTCGAGGCCGAGATGGCCGACATAGGGCTCGGAGGTGACGAAGGTCATCGGCACCTTGTCGCGAACCTTCGCGTCGCGCAGTGCCTTGTCGAGGATGAAGGCGAATTCATAGGCCGGGCCAAAGCAGGAAGCTCCCTGGACGGCGCCGATCACCACCGGGCCCGGATTGGCAACCAGCCTGTCGAAGGCCTGCTTGGCGTCGACGGCATGGTCGACATGGCAGACCGAATGCGTGTGGTGCTCGGGGCCAAAACCGTCGATCTCGTCGAAGGCGAGTTCCGGCCCGGTCGCGATGACCAGGTAGTCGTAGCCGATGGTCTTGCCGTCGTTGAGCTCGATGCTGCGCTCCTTGGGCATGACGCGCTTGGCGCCTTGCGCGTGAAGCTCGATGCCGCGCTTTTCGAAGACCTTGGTCAGGTCGACCTCGATCGCCTCGCGTTCGCGCCAGCCAACCGCCACCCAGGGATTGGACGGGACGAAGGAGTAGCGGTCGCCATTGTTGACCACCGAAACCCTGTGCTGCCTGCCGAGCTTCTCACGCAACTCGTAGGCCATGATGGTGCCACCCAAACCGGCACCGAGGACGACGACATCTGCCATTTTCTGAACCTCCCGTGGTTCGACGCCTGCGAGGGCGGACCCGTTGCGGGCTGCTCGCATGGTCGCCTGTTCCTAGTCGAGGGCCGGTCGCGTCTCCTTGACGTGCGTCAATCCGGTTCTGGGCGTGAAGAGCGAAGCGGCAGGATTGACAAAAGCAGGCGAAACGACGACTCTGGTTAGAGTGTTCTTATATGATAAGATGATAATATGCGCAATATGAAATCTGCTGACATCGCGCCGATGGCGCGCGAGGCGTCGGAACTGCTCGACGCCATGGCCAATGAAAAGCGGCTGATGATCCTGTGCATGCTTCTCGACGGCGAGATCGCGGTCAACGACCTTGCCGAGCGGGTTGGCATGAGCCAGTCGGCGCTGTCGCAGCAGCTCGCCAAGCTCAGGGCGCTGAAGCTTGTCGATACGCGGCGCGAGGCGCAGCAGATCTACTACCGGCTGTCCTCCGCCAACGTCGAGCGCGTGCTCGAAACGCTCTACGGCATCTACTGCGAGTGAGCGGGCAGGGCGCTTGGCCTGTTTGGGCGTTGGCGCGCGGCATGCTTTGATTTCGCTGCGTTGCCTTGTAAAAGGGCGCCCATGACTCCGATGACATCCAGCATTGCCAAGGCCTACCGCGACAGGCGCACAGTCCTCGCCGTGGCCCCCATGATGGACTGGACTGACCGGCATTGCCGCTACTTCCATCGCCAGCTGACGCGCCATGCGCTGCTCTATACCGAGATGGTAGTGGCCGACGCCGTCATCCATGGCGACCGTGACCGGCTGCTCGGATTCGACGCCGAGGAGCAGCCGCTGGCGCTGCAGATCGGCGGCTCGGACCCGGCAAAGCTCGCCGAGGCGGCGCGCATCGGCGAGAGCTTCGGCTATGGCGAGATCAACCTCAATGTCGGTTGCCCGTCCGACCGCGTGCAGTCGGGCACCTTCGGCGCCTGCCTGATGAAAACGCCCGGGCTGGTCGCCGAGGGCGTCGCCGCGATGAAGGCCGCCGTTTCAATCCCGGTGACCGTGAAATGCCGGATCGGCATAGATGACCAGGATCCAGAAGAAGCGCTGGACACGCTGGCGTCAGGCGTTTTCGAAGCTGGTGCCGACGCGCTGTGGGTTCACGCGCGCAAGGCCTGGCTCGAGGGCCTGTCGCCAAAGGAAAACCGCGATATCCCGCCGCTCGACTACGGACGCGTCTTCCGGCTGAAGCGGAAATATCCGGATAAATTCATCGGCATCAATGGCGGCATTCTGACCCTGGACGAGGCGCTGGAGCATCTCGTCCATGTCGACGGCGCCATGCTCGGCCGGGCCGCCTACCACACGCCGGGAGTCCTCGCCGACGTCGATCACCGCATCTTCGGTGGGCCGGCAAGAGAGTTCGATCCGGCTTCCCTGATCGAGATGATGGCGGACTATTGCCAGCGCCATATCGACAAAGGCGGCCGGCTCGGGCACGTCACCCGCCACATGGTCGGCCTGTTCCACGGAATGCCCGGCGCCCGGCGCTACCGGCAGATTCTATCCACCGACGTCAACCGGCCCGGCGCCGGGCCCGACATCCTGCGGCAGGCCTTTGCCGCGGTCGAGCTCGACAGCGGCCGCGCCGCCGCCTGACAGTCGCAACCAACCTTCGGAAAGTCGCCTGATGCCTGTCGACATGGGATGGACCGAGATCGCGCCCTTCGCGGTCGCCATCATGGGCGCGGGCGTGATCTCCGGCCTGCTCGCGGGCATCTTCGGCATCGGCGGTGGTGCAGTGCTGGTGCCGGTCTTCTACCAGGTCTTCGGCCTCTTCGGCATCGACGAGAGCGTGCGCATGCATCTCGCTGTCGGATCCTCGCTCGGCATCATCATCCCGACTTCCATCCGCTCCTTCATGGCGCATCGTACCCGCGGCGCTGTCGACATGGAGCTGCTGAAGACGCTCGCCATTCCCGTACCGCTCGGCGTGGCACTCGCTTCGCTGGTCGCGGCGTCGGTTTCCAGCGAGGGTCTGCGCATCATCTTCGCCGTGCTGGCGCTGCTGTTCGGCGCCCGCCTGCTGTTCAATCGCGAGAGCTGGCGTCTCGGCACGCAAATCCCTGACAACCCGTGGCGCAGCTTCATCGGCCTCTTGATCGGCTTCTTCTCCACCCTGATGGGCATTGGCGGCGGCATCATGAACAACACTTTCATGACGCTCTACGGCCGCCCGCTGCACCAGGCGGTGGCAACGTCGGCCGGCGTCGGCGTGCTGATCGCTATCCCCGGTACCATCGGCTACATCTGGGCCGGCTGGGGCAACCCGCTCCTGCCTTTCGGCTCGACCGGCTACATCAACTGGTTCGCGGTGGCGCTGGTCATCCCGGTCACGCTGATCGTCGCGCCATACGGCGTCACGATCGCGCACTGGCTGTCGAAGCGGCATCTGGAAGTCGGCTTCGGCCTGTTCTGCCTCACCGTCTCGGCCCGCTTCTTCGCCAGCCTAGGGTAATCAGTCGCGCAGGATCAGCCGGTCGCCGCGCACGTCGAAGCCGGCGAGCGTGCCGATGAAGTTCATGCCGAGCAGGCTCTGGTCGAGCTGACCGGGCTCGGCCACCAGGATCGGCAGGTTGCGTCGCTCGATGGCGCCTACCGAGGCGGTGGCGGCGACGACGCGCGCCGCCCTAGCCGTGCCGTTGGCCGTCGATACCGGAATGGTGAAGTTCAGGGCTGCCGTGTCGAAACCGGCGCGCGCGGCGTCGGCGGCGGTCAGCACGGTGCTTGTCGCGCCGGTGTCGACAATCATGCTGACCGGCGTGCCGTCGACCGCCAGGCTGGCCTCGAAATGCCCGTCCATGCGCTTTTGCAACGTTACTACCGCACGGCCCTCATCGTCGAAGGCGGTCAGCGGGCTGCCGGGAACCAGCCCGCCGCTGACCCGGTTTGCGACATCCTGCAGTTCATAGCGGTACTGGAAGCCGGCCATCAGAGCGAGGATCACCAGCAGCCAGATCGCCAGCATTCGGGCCGTGTCGCCGAACCGCTGGCTCGAGGCAACGATGCCCGACGCCACGAGCGCTCCGAGCGCGCCAAGATAGATCAGGCTGCCGAACTGGCCGGTGCCCATGCCGAGCACCTGGCCGCTGGAATCGTTGATGACCAGCAGGATCAGTCCGCCGCCCAGAATGGCAGTCGCTATCCAGAAGAGATGTCCCATGGCGCTCAGGCCGACTCGCCGCGTTCGCGCGCCATGCGCGTGCGGCGGGTCTCGCGGCGAGGCTTGCGTTCGACGGTCTCGAGGCGGGCCGGAAGCCCGGCCATGACGTCGCGGCGCTCCTGCGGCGTCATGTCGAGCCAGCCGGAAATCTCGTCGCGCGTGCGGCCGCAGCCGAAGCAGTATCCGGTCTTCATGTCGATCGAGCAGACGAGGATGCAGGGCGATTCTATAGACGGCATGCGGCGTCCCTGTTTGAGCATTTTCACATGGGACAAAGGACTGGCCAATGCAAGGGCGGCCATTGTCTAGACGCCGTCCGGCGGCTATGCCGCACGCGCAGACAATCCGGACGGTTGACATGACCAGCGCGCTTCCCTTCGACGACTACAGGTCCCTGCTCGCATCGCTACCGGCCGGCGATCAGGCCGCCGCCGACCGCGTGGCGATGCTTTTCGGCAGGGCCGACAAGCCGGAAGGTTCGCTCGGACGCATGGAGGATATCGCGGCATGGCTGGCGAAATGGTCGGGTCGAGCGCCGCCGCAGATCAACCGGCCGCTTGTCGCCGTATTTGCCGGCAATCACGGCGTCGTCACGCAGCGCGTTTCGCCGCGCCCGCACGCCGCGACGGCGCAGGCGGTGGAACTCGCCGCGGCGGGCGGGGCCGCGATCAACCAGCTTTGCCTGGCGCATGATCTCGGTCTGAAAGTCTTCGACTTGGCGCTCCATCTGCCGACCGAGGACATCACCCGCGACGCCGCCCTCGACGAACTCGGCTGCGTCGCGACCATGGCCTTCGGCATGGAGGCTATCGCCGGCGGCACGGACCTCCTGTGCCTTGGCGATGTCGGTGTCGGCAATTCCACCATCGCCGCGGCGATCTTCTGCATGCTGTATGGCGGCAAGGGCGCGGACTGGGTCGGGCCGGGCTCCGGTGCCGACGAGGCGATGATTGGCCGCAAGGCCGAAGTCGTCGATGCCGCCATCGCGCTGCACGGCCGCCAGAAGGACCCGCTGGAGATACTCCGTCGCGTCGGCGGTCGCGAGTTCGCCGCCTGTGCCGGCGCGATCATTGCCGCGCGCGCCGAGAAGCTTCCGGTCATCCTCGACGGACTGGCGGCGACCGCTGCGGCAGCGCTGCTGCATGCCGCCAACCCCACTGCCGTCGAGCATTGCATGCTTGCCCAGGTCGCGACCGAGCCAGGTCATGCGCGAGTTGCCGAAACGCTCGGCCTGCAGCCGATTCTCGATCTTCAGCTGTCGCATGGGGAGGCCACGGGCGCCGCGATTGCCGCCGGCGTCGTCAGGGCGGCCGCGCTTCTGAGCTCAGGCATGGCCGCGGCCGTCAGGCAGGACGCCTAGCGGCGCTTTCCGCTTCCGGCCGCCGTCGGCAGCGCCGGCAACTCTTCCATGACGCGTGTTGCCGGGAAGCTGGCGATCGCCTCCGTGCCATCGCGCAGCTTCGAGCGCAGCTCGAAGCCGCCCTGGTGCAGCGCCAGAAGGCCCTGGACGATCGGAAGGCCGAGCCCCGTGCCCTGTTCGGCGCTCTTGATCGAGATCGATCCCTGGCCGAAGGCCGACAGAGCAACCGGGATTTCCTCCTCGGGAATACCCGGACCGCTGTCCTTGATCGAGACATATTGTCCGCCCCCCGCCGTCCAGCCGGCGCGCACGACGACCTCGCTGCCACTCGGCGCGAACTTTACCGCGTTGGAGAGGAGGTTCAGCGTGATCTGGCGCACGGCGCGTTCGTCGGCAAAGAGGCGCGGCAGCGACGGCTCGAACCTTTGCACCAGCTTGATGCCCTTGTTGCGCGCCCTCAGCTCCATCAGGTGGCAGCATTCCTCCACAACGTCTGCCAGCACCACCGGCTCCTCGTTGAGCTGGTAGCGGCCCGCCTCGACACGAGACAGGTCGAGAATCTCGTTAATCAGGTCGAGCAGGTGGCGGCCGGATTCGTGGATGTCCTTGGCGTAGTCGCGGTAGGTCGGGTTTTCCATTGGGCCGAGCACTTCCTTGCCCATCACCTCTGAGAAGCCGAGAATGGCATTGAGCGGCGTTCTCAGTTCATGGCTCATCGTCGCCAGGAAACGCGACTTGGCGAGGTTGGCGTCCTCGGCGCGCCGTCTGGCCTCCTCCGACATCGCCTTGGCAGTCTCGACCTCGGCCAGCAGCGCATCCTTCTCGGAGCGGAAGGAAAGGAGCAACAGTGAGGACCGGTTCAACTGGTCGGCGACGTAGGCGAAGAAGGGCAGAGAGGCGATCAACAGCCCGACCATCAGCGCCTCTACAGGCGTCTGCATGCGGGTGCCGAGCAGGGTGTAGGTGGCGAGCGGCAGGGCAAATGTCGCGGCCAGTGCGCCTCGCAGCGACGATCCGACCAGCGCCGTCGCGGCAATCGCCAGCAGGAGCACGATGCCCTTGATGAGCGGAAACTGGCCGGCCTGGCAGGCGGCGCAGTAGAGCTGCGCGAAATAGGCCCAGCCGATGCCGCTGACGAAATGCGCGACGAGAAAGTTGCGCGTCGTGCGCGAAACATCGAGCTCAGAAGAAGCGGCGCGCGTCGTGCGCCTGGCGATTACAGCGAGCGGCGCGTAGCAGGTCAGCGTGACAAGCGCCCAGATGACGATCGATCGACCCATGCCGGCGAACAGGCCCGCTGTCGCGATCACGATCACCATCACCAGGATGGCGATGGCGCTGCGGCTCATCGCGCGGGCATGCAGCTTCAGCAGGTCGCGGTCGAAATTGACGCTGCCGGTCTGGTGGGCAAGACGGTCCCGCGTCTTGCGAACGGCACGCGCCACATCGCTGTTGCGATGCGGTTTCCTGCGGTCCACAATGATTTTGTCCGCCGTATCTGATCTGAGCAACGGCATGAAATTCAACTTACGCGCGCAACGGTTCCCAAAGACCGCAGGCTATGGCCGAATGATTAAGAGATTGTTTGCCATATGCTGAAAACGGGCATTTCGAGCCGCCGTCTCGGTGGCCGGCGGGCTCGCAAGACTAGCCTTCGGCGCCGCGTTTTCGATATCCTGCTGGCCACCGCGATCCTCGGCGCGCTGCTTGTCGTCGTTGCCCGTTTCGACCGTGTCGCCGAGCGCCGCATCTCGGGTAAGGCGCGCATCGCCGACGGCGATTCGCTGTCTCTCGACGGTGAGCGAATCCGGCTGCGCGGCATCGATGCGCCCGAACTCGCGCAGCGCTGCGAGAAGGCCGGTTCAGACTATGCCTGCGGGACCAAGGCGCGCGAGGCGCTGGTCGCGCTGGTGTCAGGCAGGCCGGTGACCTGCATCGGATGGGAGCGGGACCGCTACGACCGGCTGCTCGCCGCCTGTTCGGCCGGCGGCGTTGAACTCAACCGGCAGCTGGTGCTGTCGGGATGGGCGGTTGCCTATGGCGACTTCGCCGCCGAGGAGGCTTCGGCCCGCGAGGCGGGGAAGGGCCTCTGGTCCGGAACCTTCGAGCGGCCGCAGGGCTGGCGCAAACAGCATGGCGGCATGGCCGAAGACGAGCACCTGCTCGTCGGGCGTATCCTCAACTGGCTCCGCCAGGCGCTTCGCATTTAGCCGCGCCACCCCTATACCGGTGCTGATACGCAGGGAGGATTTCATGAAGCTGTTCGACGGGGGCAGGGCCCCCAATCCCCGCCGGGTTCGCGTCTTCCTGGCCGAAAAGGGCATCGAGGTGCCGGTCGCGCCTGTAGACATGGCCGCCATGGAACATCGCGGTCCCGACGTCTCGTCGCGCAATCCGCTGCAGCGCCTGCCGGTGCTCGAACTCGATGATGGTACGGTACTTTGCGAATCGATCGCCATCTGCCGTTATTTCGAGGAGATCCAGCCGGAACCGGCCCTGTTCGGGCGCGGCGCCGTCGGCAAGGCGCTGGTGGAGATGTGGCAGCGCCGGATGGAGCTCAACCTGCTCTTTCCTGTCGCCCAGGCCTTCCGGCATATTCATCCGGCAATGAAGGAGTGGGAGGTGCCGCAGGTCCCTGACTGGGGCGAGGCCAACAAACCCAAGGCGATCGAGTTCCTGCGCCTGCTCGATAAGGAACTGAGGGAACGGGAATTCATCGCCGGCGACGACTATTCGGTCGCAGACATCACCGGGCTCGTGGCGCTCGACTTCATGAAACCGGCGCGCATCGCCGTGCCGGAAGAGCTGACCAACGTGCTGCGTTGGTACCGGGCCTTAGCGGCGCGTCCGAGCGCCGCCGCTTGAGATGAACGACGATCTCTCGACGCTGACGGCGCGGGTTCGCGGCTGCCGGGTCTGCGTCGAGTCGCCGCTTGGCCGCCCGCTGCCGCATGAGCCGCGGCCGGTGCTGGTGCCGTCCTCGTCGGCCAGGATCCTGATCGCCGGCCAGGCGCCCGGAACGCGCGTGTATGCCTCGGGCGTTCCGTTCACCGATCCTTCGGGCGACCGGCTGCGGGACTGGCTCGGCGTCGATGCGGAGACTTTTTACGACCCAGAGCGCTTCGCCATCCTGCCGATGGGCTTCTGCTTCCCCGGTCTCGACGCCAAGGGCGGCGATCTGCCGCCGCGCCGCGAATGCGCGCCGGCCTGGCGCGCGCCGCTGATGGCGCTGATGCCCCAGGTCGATCTGGTCCTGACGATCGGACTCTACGCGCAAGCCTGGCACCTTGGCGCACTGCGCAGTCCGTCGCTAACCGAAACGGTGAAGGACTGGCGCGTGCTCTGGGCGTCGGGGAAGCAGCCTCGCGTCCTGCCCCTGCCGCATCCGTCCTGGCGCAATTCTGGCTGGCTGAAGCGCAATCCATGGTTCGAGAGTGAATTGCTGCCTTTTCTCAAAGCGGAAATCGCAGACCGCACTTCGAGCTAACAGGGCAAACCAGTCCCAGTTTTTGGCGCTTTAAGGGAATTTCTTTCTTGCGGGGGCGCTCGCTTGCTGTGAATATGGATGATTATACCGCCTCCGGAGTATTTTCATGGACCGCCTTGACCGCAAGATTCTGCGTCTGCTGCAGGAAGACTCCACCCTTGCTGTTGCCGATGTCGCCAAGAAGGTCGGCCTCTCGACAACGCCGTGCTGGCGCCGCATCCAGAAGCTCGAGGAGGAGGGCGTGATCAGGCGGCGTGTCGCCATTCTCGACCCGGTCAAGATAAACGCACGCGTCACCGTCTTCGTCTCTATCCGCACCAATTCGCACAGCAACGAATGGCTGAAGCGCTTTTCGGAAGTGATCCAGGATTTTCCGGAGGTGGTCGAGTTCTACCGCATGAGCGGCGACATCGACTATCTGATCCGTGTCGTCGTGCCCGACATCGCCGCCTATGACGCCTTCTACAAGCGCCTGATCGCCAAGATCGAGATCCGCGACGTGTCCTCGTCATTTGCCATGGAGCAGATCAAGTACACGACCGAAATGCCGCTCGACTACATGGTGCTCGACAAGGAGAGTGGCGCGAAGTCCGCTTAGCGTCCGACTCGGCGGCTCGCTTCACGTCTCGCAATTCCAGCCAGCGTCTTTTCGGCCGTCAGTTCCCGGATGGCATCCTTGCCGTTCCAGCGCGATGTCTTGTCGGCTGAATCCGCCAGCCGGCGGGCGGTCTCGAGTGCTGCGGCGTTGAGTGTCTGCGATCGCTTGCCGATCGAGCGCAGCGCCCAGTTGACTGCCTTTCTGACGAAGTTTCGCGGTTCAGTCGCGTGCTGTTCAATCAGCGGAAGGAAATCGAGGAATACTGCCTCGGGCTCCTGCTTCCGGTGCACAGTCGACAAGGCGATCATTGCAAATGCAGCGCGCCGCACGAACTCACGATCGTCTGCTGCGTACTCTTGGATAAGCGTCTGCCAGTGGTCCGTGTCGACGAAGAGGTCGGAGACGCCGTCAACGATGTCCCAGGAATCGAAATCGGCCGCCCAGGCCCGGGCGTTCTCCTTGGTGAAGCGCTCAGGGTCCGCGGTCATGGCGGCGATGAACTGCGCCTCCCTGATGCCGCCCGCCCACAGATCGAATGCACGCTCGTGATTGCGCCTGATGCGTCGCGCGACCTGGCGCAGCACGCCATGCGACACGCCAACCGCTAGTTCGACCCTGATGCCATAGCGGCGCATGCCCTGGCGGTTTTTCTCCGAGCCCATTTCGCGGAGAAATCGGAGAACGTCCTGCGCCGTCGAGGCAGGCGAAAGGCGGGAGAGGTCGGGCCCGGCTGCCAAGCTTACCTTTCGAGCCGCGCCAGCAGCGATGACGTGTCCCAGCGCTTGCCGCCCATCTGCTGCACTTCCTTGTAGAACTGGTCGACCAGCGCGGTCACCGGCAGCTTCGCGCCGTTTCGGTCGGCCTCGTCGAGGCAGATGCCGAGATCCTTGCGCATCCAGTCTACGGCAAAGCCGAAATCGTACTTTCCGGCGATCATCGTCTTGTGGCGGTTCTCCATCTGCCAGGAGCCGGCGGCGCCCTTGGAAATCACCTCAATCACCTTCTCAAGGTCGAGACCGGCCTTCTTGCCGAAATGCATGCCTTCGGCGAGACCTTGCACCAGCCCGGCAATCGCGATCTGGTTGATCATCTTGGTCAACTGGCCGGCGCCGGCCGGGCCCATCAGGCCGACCATGCGGGCAAAGCTGTCGATCACCGGGCGTGCCTTGTCGAAAACCGCCTGCTCGCCGCCGACCATGACGGTCAGCACGCCGTTTTCGGCACCTGCCTGGCCACCCGAAACCGGTGCGTCGAGCGCGCCGAAACCGCCGGCGTCGGCTTTTTCTGCGAGTTCACGCGCCACTTCGGCCGAAGCGGTGGTGTTGTCGACATAGATGGCTCCCTTGGCCATGGCCTGGAAACAGCCGTCCGGGCCGATGGTGACCGAGCGCAGGTCGTCGTCATTGCCGACGCAGGAGAACACGAAATCCTTTCCTTCCGCAGCCTTTGCCGGCGTCGCGGCGAATGCGCCGCCGTGCTCGGCGACCCATTTTTCGGCCTTGGCCGTCGTCCGGTTGTAGACGGTCACGTCATGCCCGCCCTTGTTCTTCAGGTGCCCCGCCATCGGGTAACCCATCACGCCAAGTCCCAGGAATGCGACCGTTGCCATTTTTGTGAATCCTTTCAGTCCGGTTGTCCGGTGTTGTTAGCGCATCATGCGAGACGGTTGGAGTCAGCGCTTGAGGTGGATCGTGATGCGCCGCTCGACCCAGTCGACGAAATGGCGCAAGGCCTCAACGATCGACAGGTAGATCAGCCCCGCCCAGATATAGGTCTGGAAGTCGAAGGTCTGGGCATAGGCGCGCCGTGTCTCGCCCATCAGGTCGTAAACGGTGATGATGGCGACGATCGCAGAGGCCTTGACCATCAGGATAAATTCGTTGCCGTAGGGCCTCAGCGCCACGATCATCGCCTGCGGCAGGATCACCTTCCACATCGTCTGCAACCTGTGCAGGCCGAGCGATTCCGCACCCTCCCACTGGCCGCGCGGCACGCTCTCGATGGCGCCGCGCAGGATTTCGGCCTGGTAGGCGGCCGTGTTCAGGGAGAAGGCAAAAACGCCGCAGTACCAGGCGTCGCGGAAAAAGGTCCAGAGCCCGACCGCGTCGAGTTCGGCCCGGAAGGAGCCGAGCCCGTAATAGACGAGGAAGGTCTGCGCCAGCAGCGGCGTGCCGCGGAAGAAGTAGACATAGGCGTAGGCAAGGCTGTTCAGCAGCCGGTTGCTCGACATGCGCGCATAGGCAATCGGCACTGAGAGCAGCGCGCCGATGACCATCGAGGCGCCGACCAGCGCCAGTGTCACCTGCAGGCCGGACCAGTAGAGCGGCAGGTAGCGTTCGAAGAGCGCGGGATTCCAGGCGCCGAAGAGATAGGTCACAAGGCCGATCCCGAGCAGGATCCAGAGGCCGACCAGAGCGTGGCCGAGAATGCGCCCGCGCGTCCACTGGCGGCGCAGCTCAGGCGGGCGCTCGACCTGACTTGCCAGGTTCTCGGCGACGCTCATCGCGTTACCCCGCTGCTGCCGACCTTGCGCTCAATGGCATGGATGCCGACCGAGGAGATCATCGCCAGAACCAGGAAGACCAGGCAGGCAACCCCGAAGAACAGGAAGGCCTCCTTGGTGACGCGCGCCGCGATGCCGGCCTGGCGCAGCGTGTCCGGCAGGCCGATGGCCGAGACGAGCGCGGTGTCCTTGAGCAGGTTCAGCCAGAGGTTTGCAAGGCCGGGCAGGGCGATGCGGATCAGCTGCGGCAGCACCACCAGCCGCATGGTCTGGCCCTTGGAGAGCCCGATGGCATAGCCGCCCTCGTACTGGCCGGCCGGTATGGCACGGAAGGCCGACAGGAATACCTCGCTGCAATAGGACGAGAAGACGACGCCAAGCGCGATCATGCCGGCGACGAAGCTGTTGATCTCGACGACGGTGCCGGGGCTGAAGAAGCGGATGATCTGGCCGACGGCGATCTGGCCGCCATAGAAGACCACGAACAGGGTCAGGAGTTCTGGCAGGCCGCGGAAGATCGTGGTGTAGACATTGCCGGCCATGCGCAGCGAGGGTTCGCTCGACTGCTTGGCGACGGCGACGAAAAAGCCGATGACGAGGCCGATCGGCAGCGTTGCCAGCGCCAGCGAAATTGTGACCAGGACGCCATAGGCGATGTCGTCGCTCCAGCCCTTCGGGCCAAAACTGAGCAGCGTCCAGACGCTGTCCATCCCCACTCCTTACGGATTGTTGCCTTCATCATGCAAACGGCGGGAGCTGGCTCCCGCCGTTTGTGCTTTTTGTTTTTGCGGGCTTCCCCGTCAGCCGCCGTACACGTCAAAGGAGAAATACTTGTCGTTGATTTCCTTGTATTTTCCATTGGCGCGGATGGCCTTGATCGCGGCGTCGAGCTTGTCGCGAAGCTCGGTCTCGCCCTTGCGGACGGCGATGCCGGCGCCTGGGCCGTGAATGGAATCGACCGACTGGACCGGGCCAATCAGCTTGCAGCATTCGCCTTCCGGCGTGCTCAGCCATTCCTCGAGCACCGAGATGTCATCGTTGACGGCATCGAGGCGTCCGTTGGCGAGGTCGAGCTGATATTCCTGCGCTGTCGGATAGGACTTGATTTCCGAGTCCGTGTAGGTCGCCGTGGAATAGTTGAAGTGCGTGGTCGAGCCCTGCACGCCCACGATCTTGCCGGCAAGATCTTCCTTGGAGACGCCGGTGAGCGTCGAATCCTTCGGCGCGGCGATTGCCGGCGGCGTGTTGTAATACTTGCCGGTGAAGTCGACTTTCTCGGCGCGCTCTGGCGTGATCGACATCGACGCGATGATAGCGTCGAACTTGCCAGCCTGAAGAGCCGGGATGATTCCGTCCCAATCCTGAGTCACGAATTCGCAGGTCACCTTCATCTCTTCGCAAAGCGCGTTTGCGATGTCGATGTCGAAGCCGACGAGCTGGCCGTCCGCAGTCAGGTTGTTGAAGGGCGGGTAGGCGCCTTCGGTGCCGATCTTCAGTGCCGTCTGCGCCTGACTGGTCGCACCGGACAAGACAAGTGCCAATGCCGCTGCCGAAACTGCGAGCGTGACGCGTTTCATTCCAAGCATACTTAACCCCTCTCGGTTTAATTCTCCCGGGCAGGCCCGGTGATCGATGGCCGCGGCTCGTGCCGCTGCAGATGGCGATAATCCGCCTGTTTCCAGCGAAAAAGCAATACCAAACAATGCTCGTACGGAAAGTTAGGTTAGCCGGCGATCAGTCTGCCGCTGCGGCATCCCACAAGGGGAGGCTCGGTCAGTCGCCCCGACGTTTCGGCGCCGACAGCGCGGTAGCCGCTTCGACGAAGTCGGCAATCGCGGGAATGTCGTTGAGGTCGAAGACAGGCAGGCTCTCGCCGGGTAGGGCGTGGTCGGCGGCGACCGCGATAACGCCGGAATCGCTTGCACTGAGCGGCGTGTGCTCGAGCGCATCAAGGCGCCGCGCTTCGATCTTCTTGTGCTTCTCTCGCTTGTAGCCTTCGACCAGAATGATGTCGCAGGGTGACAGCTTTGCGAGGATCGTTTCGAGGGGCGGTTCTTCCTCGTGGAGCAATTCGTGCATCAGCGCCCAGCGCCGGCCCGAGACGATCGCGACCTCGCGAGCGCCGGCCTCGCGGTGGCGGTGGCTGTCGGTACCCGGCCGGTCGATGTCGAACCCATGATGCGCGTGCTTGACCGTCGAGACCGTCCAGCCGCGCCACGTCAGTTCGGCGACCAGCCGCTCGGTCAGCGTCGTCTTGCCGGAATTCTTCCAACCGGTGATGCCGATCACGCGCTGCATCAGTCTGCCATCCCGGCCATCCGTGCGGCCCCGTCTCTCACAGCCCGTCGGGCGCCATTCCCGGTCCGACGCTTTGGGACGATACCATGGAGCGGCCGACCACCTTTTCCCGGTAGAGCGTGAACAGTCCCGATGCCACGATAATGGCGGCGCCCAGCATCATCGGCAAGTCCGGCAGTTCGCCGAAGACCAGGAAGCCGAGCAGGATTGCCCACAACAGTCCGGTGTAGCGGAACGGCGCGACAAAGGAGATCTCGCCCAGGCGCATCGCCAGGATGATGAACTGGTAGCCGACGAGCAGAAGGGCCGCCGCGATGGCAAGTTGTACGAGATCCGGCGCGGTCGGCGTCGCCCAGCCGCCCATCGGTCCGACGAGGAACAGGCCGCACAGCGTCACAGTGGCCGCCGTCGCCGTCGAGATCAACAGCGTCGGCACCTCGTGCGAGATGCGCCGGGTGACGAGGTCGCGCATCGCGGCGAAGCAGACCGTCAGGAATGCCAGCAGGGAATAGGCGCTGAAACCCTCGAATCCGGGACGCACGATGATGGCCACGCCGACAAAGCCGGCCACAATGGCGAGCCAGCGGCGCCAGCCGACGCCTTCGCCGAACAGCAGCGCCGCCCCCATGGTGACGGCGAGCGGCAGGGCCTGCAGCACCGCCGCGACATTGGCAATCGGCAGATGGGCAAGCGCCATCAGGAAGGTGATCGTTGCGAGCGCTTCGCCCGCCACACGCAGCATGACCAGCGGCTGAAGCACAAGGCGCGGTGTCTTGAGCGCACCCCGGTGCCAGGCCAGCGCGGCGATGAACAGCGTCGCGAACAGGCCGCGTAGCAGCATCACCTGGCCCATGTTCATCGAATCGGACAGGTATTTGGCGATCACGTCATTGGCTGTGAAGCCCGCCATGGAAAGGCACATGAAGAGAGCGGCGGTAAGATTGGGCGAGAGTGGCAAGGGAAATTCCGCGTTTCGGCTCCGCTGCTCTAGCAGGAAGCCACGAAACCGCAACCGCAGGGTGCGTGCGCCGCTTGGATCAGTTCGCGTGGTCGCTCAGCCGCCGGTAACGCTCATGTGGCGTGAGACAGCGGGGCGGCTGGTACGCCGGTCGATGATGAAGTCGTGGCCCTTCGGCTTGCGGCCGATCGCCTCGTCGATCGCCTGCGACAGTAGTTCGTTGCCTTCCGAGGCGCGCAGCGGCGCGCGCAGGTCGGCGGCGTCCTCCTGTCCGAGGCACATGTAGAGCGTGCCGGTGCAGGTCAGCCGCACGCGGTTGCAGCTCTCGCAGAAATTGTGCGTCATCGGCGTGATGAAGCCAAGGCGGCCCCCGGTTTCCTTGACCTCGACATAACGAGCCGGGCCGCCGGTCTTGAAGGGAATGTCGGTCAGCGTGAACTGCTCCTCGAGCTGCGCGCGCAGCAGCGAGAGCGGCATGTACTGGTCGGTGCGGTCCTCGTCGATCTCGCCGAGCGGCATCGTCTCGATGACCGTCAGGTCGGCGCCGCGGCCATGCGCCCAGCGCATGAGCTCCGGCATTTCGGTGTCGTTGAAGCCCTTCAGCGCGACTGCGTTGAGCTTGACATGCAGGCCAGCAGCCTGGGCGGCGTCGATGCCTTCCAGCACCTTGTCGAGATTGCCCCAGCGGGTGATGGCGTGGAACTTGTCGGCATCGAGCGTATCGATCGAAATGTTGATGCGCTTGACGCCGCAATCGACCAGCTCGGGCGCGAAGCGCGTCAGCTGCGAGCCGTTTGTGGTCAGCGTCAATTCTTCGAGCGCGCCGCTTTCGAGGTGGCGCGAGAGCTGGCGCACCAGATGCATGATGTTCTTGCGCACCAGCGGCTCGCCGCCTGTCAGCCGCAGCTTCTTCACGCCCTTTTCGACGAACACCGTGCACAGGCGGTCGAGTTCCTCGAGCGTCAGCAGGTCCTTCTTGGGCAGGAAGGCCATGTTCTCGGCCATGCAGTAAGTGCAGCGGAAGTCGCAACGGTCGGTGACCGATACGCGGAGATAGCTGACGGTGCGACCGAAGGGATCGATCATGTCCATGAATGCGCTTCCGATGCTTGTGACGGCAACCCTGTGCCGACCATATACAACCATCTGATGGCTCGTGGCTATTGGTTCAAGGTAGTGGTGCATGGCAAATGGCAATGATTGGGCGTGCATCCGGCGCGGCCGGGCGCTAAGGCTGCGCCGCGACGGGCGTTTTTGGCCCCTGGAAACTTCGGGAGACGGTGGATGAGCGCGCCAAAGGAATTGCGGGTCTCGAAGGATCGGCGGACGCTGACGGTTACCTTTTCGGACCATCAGCCTTTCGAGCTGCCGGCCGAGCTCTTGCGCGTCGCCTCGCCGTCGGCGGAAGTGCAGGGCCATTCGCCCGACCAGCGCGTCACCGTGCCCGGCAAGCGCACAGTCGGCATCATGAAGATCGAGCCGGTCGGCAATTACGCCGTCAGGATCACCTTCGACGACATGCACGACACCGGCATCTTCACCTGGGACTACCTGCACCAGCTCGGCCACGAGAAGGACGAGGTCTGGGCCGCCTATCTCGCCTCGCTCGAAGCCAAGGGACTGTCGCGCGACCGATAGACGAGGCGACCTGCTCGCCGTCTGTCACGATAGTGTCACGGGCAGAGGCCAGATGGATTTCCCGAAGATGGAGCGTGCCATGTCCGTGATTTCGTCGATCGAGCAGCTGGAAGCGCTCTACGGACTGCCCGGCGAGTCCTCGCTGGTCAAGCAGCTCGATCACGTCATCCCCGAATACGCCGCCTTCATCGAGGCCTCGCCCTTCGTGTCGCTGGCGACCTGCGGGCCGGAGGGGCTGGACTGCTCGCCGCGCGGCGACCTGCCGGGTTTCGTGCGCGTCCACACCCCCCGGACGCTGATGATGCCTGACCGTCGCGGCAACAACCGGGCGGATTCCCTGAAAAACATCATCCGAGACCCGCGCGTCGGCTTGCTTTTCCTGGTGCCGGGCTCCGGGACCACGCTCCGGGTCAACGGTCGCGCGCTGATCAGCGTCGACGCCGAGCTATGCGCCTCCTTCGCCGTCGAGGGCAAGCCGGCCCGCTCGGTCATCGTGGTCTCTGTCGAAGACGTCTATTTCCAGTGTGCGCGCGCGATCCACCGCTCCAGCCTGTGGGATGCGACGCGCCACGTCGATCCGGCTTCGCTGCCGACGCCCGGTCGCATCCTCGAAATCACCAGCCGCAAGTCGATCGACGGTGCGGCCTATGACCGCGAATGGCCAGAACGCGCGAAGGCCTCGATGTGGTAGCCTGCTTCAACTCGATGTGATCCGGCCGGCGGTAACAAACCGGCGGTCGGCAACGTATAGCCTGCATGAACGCAGGAGCCGACGCGACATGACACCCTGGACCGACCGGGCCGGAAGATTCTCTCTGCTGAAGGCGGCCGTGCTTGCCGGCCTGTGCCTGCCGGCGCTGCTTCTGGCCCTGTCCGCGGCGCAGGGCACACTGGTGCCTGCCGGGTCGCCCGGCCTGCTCGGCGCGCGGCCGATCACCGAGGCCATCCACGAGACCGGAGACTGGGCGATCCGCTTCCTGCTGCTGTCGCTCGCCGTCACGCCGCTGCGCCGCATCGCCAACTGGCCGAAGCTCATCATGGTGCGCCGCATGATCGGGCTGGCGGCACTGTTTTACGCGCTCGGGCACCTCTTTCTGTATACATGGGACCTGAAGTTCGACGTCCTCAAGGCGGCGCTCGAGATCGTGCAGCGCTACTACCTGACGATCGGCTTCGTCGCGCTTCTCGGTCTGGTCGCGCTGGGCTCCACCTCGACGGACGCGGCAATCCGCCGGCTCGGCCGCAATTGGGGCCGGCTGCACAGGATCGTCTACGCCATCGGCCTGCTCGCGGCCTTCCACTTCTTCATCCAGTCGAAGGCCGATGTCTACGAGCCGACGCTGATGGCAGGCCTGTTCGCGCTGCTGATGCTCTACCGCGTCGCCCACTGGCGCGGCTTCGATCTGTCGTCGCCCCTGGTGCTTGCCGGTGCGGCGATCATCGCGGCGCTCGCCACCGCGGCGATCGAATATGCCTGGTACGGGCTTGCCACCGGCATTCCGCCGGGCAGGGTCCTTGCCGCAAACCTGCAGTTCGCTTTCTCGATCCGTCCGGCCTGGTGGGTGCTGGCTGTCGGCGTTGCCGCAGCATGCGTCGCTTGGGCGCGCCCCTATCTCGGCAAGCGCGACAGCGCGCCGCGCGGGCGAAGGGCTGAACGGGCGGCTGCCTAGAGTTTCCGGGCTAGTCGCACTTCAAGACTTCGGCGACACGGCGCATCTGGTCGCCCAGCATGTCGCATTCTGCCGGTGTTGACTGGCTCATCGCCTTTTCGATCAACGCCGTATGCACCTTCAGTGCCTTCATCAGCAACGCTACGCCGTCGTCGGTCAGCGTGAGGCGAAGCACGCGCTTGTCCTTCTCGTCACCGTCGCGGCGCAGCAGGTTTCGTTTCTCCATCTGCGGCAGGAGCATGGTGATGTTGGAGCGCCCAACCAGCAGCTTTCGCGCCAGTTCGTGCTGTGACATGCCGGGGTGCCGATAGAGGTTCATCAAGACGTCGAGCTGCGCCGGTTTCAGGTCCAGCGGCGCCAACGCGACTGCGACCGCCCGTTCGACCGCATGGCAGGCGCGCGCCACGGCGACCCAGTTGCGAAAGCGCGGATTGTCCCACGGGAGGTCTTGCGAACTGTTCATGGTTGAACTATTATGTTCATGTTTGAACGAACCTGTTTTCGGACAAGTATCATGGCATCATTCGGCGTCAAGGTCATCCGCACCGCCTTCGGGCTGGCCGAGCATGTCGCGCCGCGTCTGGCCGGCCGTGTCGCCTTCGAGCTGTTTGCCCGTACGCCCGACCCGGAGAAGATGTCGCCGGGCGAGGCGAGGGCGGTCGAGCGCGCGGCCGGCTTCATGGCCGAGGCCCGCCACCACCGCATTCCCTGCGGCATCGGCTGCCTTGCGGTACACGAATTCCGCCCGCTCGACGGCCGGCCCTTCGCCGGCACCGTGCTCGTCGTGCACGGCTGGCGCTCGCGTACGCAGTTCATGAAGGCGCTGATCGAATTGTACAGGAATGCCGGCTTCCGTGTCGTTTCTCTCGACCTGCCGGGCCATGGGGAATCGTCCGGCCGCCGCCTGACGTTGCCCGCCGCGGTTGCCGCCGTGCGCGTTGCCGGCGACTGGTTCGGCCCATTTGCGGCTGTCGTCGGCCACTCCTTCGGTGGCGCGGTTGCCGTCAATGCGCTCGCCGGTTCCGTTGCCGGTATTGCGCCGGTCGATGCTGCCGCCCTGGTCCTGATTGCCGCGCCGAGTTCGCTGCCCGCCGTGTTCGACGATTTCTACCGCATGCTCGGGATCGGCCCGCGCACCAGGGCCTCGGTCGCAGCGCGCGTAAAGCGGCTGGCCGGCCATCCGCTCGAAAGCTATGACGGCACCAGCCAGCTCGCCCTGGTGCCGGCGCGAACGCTCGTCGTCCATGCGCCCGACGACCGCGAGGTCGCCGCCGATCATGCTTCATCCTATGCCAGGGCCGGCAGCCATGTCGCGTTGCACTGGGCGCCAGGCCTCGGCCACCGACGCATCCTTGCCGATCCCGGCGTCCTGCGACGCGCCCTCGATTTCCTCATCTGTGAGCCCGTCACGGCCCTCTGAGACCTCTGCCGTAAACGGCCTCGCCGAAACAGCGTGGAACCTGCCGCAGCCTCACAATGTTGTGAAGCCGATGCGCAACACTGCACGCCGAATCTGTGAGAACTTGGTGATACGGGTATGAATCGATAACGTTGCGCCTTACATCCGCCTTCTGGTGTTACGAGTGGTTGCGCGGCAAATCGGAATGGATGATCGATGAAAATCTTTGCTCGAAAGGCGGTTCTCTTTCCCCTCACGGCGCTTGCGGCGACACTTTCCTTCGGCATGCCGCAGGCAGACGCCCAGGGGCTTTTCGACAGGCTTTTCGGCGGCTCCGGTTCAAGCCTGAGCAGCCGGCCGCTCGGTGGCAGCCAGCGCGAAAGCGGCCAGACCTTCCGGTCGCAGCGCCAGGTGAAGCGTCCGCTGGAATCGGTCGAACCCGCACCGAGGAACAACGTCGTGCGCGCGGCGCCGGCCAAGATTTCCGCCCCGTCCTACTACACCTACCGGGCCGACGCGTTGCGCAAGGTGGATTTCGCGCCGCTGGCCGCGATAGGCCAGTCGGCCTCGCTCGACGGAACGGCATCGACGGCCTTCCGCGAGGCGGTGTCCGGCCTTTCCGGCTATGAGCTTTTGGCCGAGTCCGAGGCTGGCAAGGCGATCGTCGATTACTATACCGCCAATCCCGACTTCATCTGGGTCAGCGACAACGACGTCAACGAGCGCGGCCGCGAGGCGCTGCGCGTACTCGGCGAAGCCGGCAGCCACGGCCTGTCGCCCGTCGACTACAGCCTGGCCGTACCGTCGCGCAGCCAGTCGTCCGCCGGCGACGCGGCGCGCAACCAGGACCTCATCCGCTTCGAGATGACGCTGACGGCACGCGTTCTGCGCTATATCAGCGACGCGACCAACGGGCGCGTCGTGGCCGACCGCATCTCCGGCTACTACGACCTTCCGCTGAAGCCGATCGACCGTGTCGCCGAATTGAAGCGTCTGGCCGCGGCTACCGACCTGCGTGCCTCGCTTGAATCGCACCACCCGCAGGGTTCAGAATACCGCAGTCTGCGCGTCGAGCTTGAGGCCTTGAAGGCGAGCGCCGAGAACGACATCGTCGTCGATTCGGACCTCTTGCTTAAGCCTGGCCAGGAGAGCGCCGAGTTTCCGAAGGTGCTTCAGATCATTGCCCGCGACCTCGATGACGAGATGGGCGGCGAATACGGCGAACTGCTGTCGCGTACGGTCACAACCGAGACCTATGGCAACGACCTGGTGCCCGTCATCAAGGCGGCTCAACAAAAGGCCGGCCTGAGGCCTGATGGCGTCGTCGGTCCGCGCACTGTCAGTGCTCTCGCCGGGAATTCGCGCGCCGACCGAATCGAGAAGGTCGTCATCGCGCTCGAGCAGCTGCGCTGGCTGCCGTCGCGTCTTGGCGACGACCGCGTCTTCATCAACCAGCCGGCCTATACCGCACGCTACATCGAGGACGGTCAGGAAAAGCTGAACATGCGCGTCGTGGTCGGCAAGCCGTCAAACCAGACCAGCTTCTTCTACGACGAGATCGAGCAGGTGGACTACAATCCCTACTGGGGCGTGCCGCAGTCGATCATCGTCAATGAGATGCTGCCGCGCCTGCGCAACGACCCCGGCTATCTCGACCGCGCCGGCTACGAGGTGACGGATGCGAGCGGGCGCCGCGTTTCGTCCTCTTCGGTCAACTGGTACGCCTACGGCTCCAGGGTCCCCTACAATGTGCGCCAGACGCCGAGCGAGGCCAATGCGCTCGGCGAGCTGAAGATCCTGTTCCCCAACAAGCATGCCATCTACATGCACGACACGCCGCAGAAGAAGCTGTTCGACCGCGACGCGCGCGCCTTCAGCCATGGCTGCGTGCGCCTGAAGGACCCGCGCGGCATGGCGGCGGCGGTACTGGGCACCAGCATCGAGCACGTCGAGGCGAAGCTCCGGCAGGGGCACTCGTCGGAGAAGACGACGCGCAAGATTCCCGTCTACGTCGCCTATTTCACCGCCTGGCCGGACAAGAACGGCAAGGTCGAGTATTTCGACGATGTCTACGGTCGCGACGCACGGCTCGAGGCCGCGCTCGAGAAGACCGAGGAAGCCCGCACGCCGAGTAGCTGACGGTATTTCGACGCCGCCTCCGCTTCATTCCGACGCCCCGTGCATTCGCGGGGCGTCATTGGTTTCGGCACCAGCTCGCTTGCGAAGACGTATGGGCTCCGAGAGTCTGCGAAAACCCGCGACAATAAAACGGTCGTGCCCATTGACTCATTTTGGAACGTTCCATTAGTTTGATTGGAACGTTCCATATGAGGGAGGAGCCGATGCGCTGGGCGCTCGTCGGTGCAAGCACTATTGCTGCCCAATACATGATCCCGGCCATCCGCGCCCAAGAGGGCGCCGAGATTCTGCGTGTCGTCAGCGGCTCGGCCGAACGCGGCAGGGCCTATGCCGACCAACATGGCATTTCGGGCTCCGGCACCGATCTCGGCGAGGCGCTCGGCGATGCCAGGGTCGACGCGGTCTACATCTCCACCACCAACGAGAAGCACCTTGCCCAGGCGATGGCCGCCATCGAGGCGGGCAAGCATCTGATCTGCGAAAAGCCGCTCGCCATGTCGGTCGCAGACGCGGTGTCGATGGTACGCGCCGCTGAAGCTGCCGGCCTCGTCTTCGCGACCAACCACCATCTGCGCTGCTCGGGCAGCCATCGCGCCATTCGAGACCTGATTGCGTCGGGCCGCATCGGCCGGGTGCTGTCGCTGCGTCTCTTTCACGCCGTCCATCTGCCCGCCCATCTGCAGGGCTGGCGCATAACCTCGGCCGAAGCCGGCGGCGGCGTCATTCCCGACATCACGGTGCACGATGCCGACGTTGCCCGCTTCCTCACTGGCGAGGACCCGCAGACGGCCGTCGCCCAGATGGCGTCGTCCGGCATGGGGCAAGGGGTCGAGGACTCGGCGATGTCAGTCTGGACAATGCCGTCGGGTGCCATGGTGATGAGCCACGAGAGCTTCACCCACCCCTTCGCCGGCTCCGGTCTGGAGGTGCACGGCACCGAGGGCTCGATCTTCGCGTGCGGCGTGATGACCCAGCAGCCGGTGGGCGAGATCGAACTGGTTACCGCATCGGGCCGCGAGGCCGTGCCATACGATAGCTACGACCTCTATGAGAGGGGCGTCGCGGAGTTCGCCGCGGCCGTGCGCGGCGAGGGCAGGGCGGCAGCCGACGGCCGAGATGGCGTCAAGTCGCTCGCCGTGGCGCTTGCCGTGCGCGAGGCGGCCCGCAGCGGTGCCCGCCAGACCGTCAATTATGGTGGCATCGAATGAGCAAACTTGTTTCCGCAGCCGAAGCGGCTTCGCGCATCGCCGACGGCGCCGTCGTCACCGTGTCGTCCTCATCGGCGCTCGGCTGCCCCGACCTCGTGCTGAAGGCTATCGGCGAGCGTTTTGGGGCCGAGGGTCATCCGCGCGACATCACCGCGCTGCACCCGATCGCGGCCGGCGACATGTATGGCGTCAAGGGCATGGACCACATCGCCAGGGACGGGCTGCTGAAGCGCGTGCTTGCCGGCTCCTATCCGTCGGGCCCGTCCAGCCTCCCGATGCCCGAGATATGGAAGATGATCGTCGAGGAGCGCGTCGCCGCCTATAACGTCCCTTCCGGCATCATGTTCGACATGCACCGCGAGGCCGCCGCTCGCCGGCCGGGCGTGCTGACAACGGTCGGCCTCGACACCTTCGCCGACCCGATCCGTGAGGGCTGCGCGATGAACGCGAAGGGCGCCGAGGCGCCGATCGTGTCGCGCGTCGAATTCGGCGGCCAGACCTGGCTGCATTTTCCCAACATCCAGCCCGACGTCTGCATCCTGCGCGCCACCACGGCGGACGAGCGCGGCAACCTCACCTATGAGCACGAGGGCGCCTATCTCGGAGGCCTTGAGCAGGCGATTGCCGTGCGCAACAATGGCGGCATCGTGATCGCCCAGGTCAAGCGGACGACTGCGGCGGGCAGCCTGCGACCGCATGACGTGCGGGTGCCCGGCCACCTCGTCGATCTCGTCGTCATCGATCCCGATCAGAAACAGACCTGCGAGACGCTCTACGACCCGGCGATCTCCGGCCAGGTCATGCGCCCCTGGTCGAGCTTCAAGCTGGCCGAGCACGGCGTCGAGAAGGTCATCGCGCGCCGCGCGGCAATGGAACTGAGAGAGGGCATGACAGCCAATCTCGGCTTCGGCATCAGCGCCATGGTGCCGCGCATCCTGCTCGAGGAAGGCCACCCCGACGCGGTCACCTGGGCAATCGAGCAGGGTGCTGTCGGCGGCATGCCGCTCACCGACTTCGCCTTCGGCTGCGCCTCCAACGCCGATGCCTACGTGCCGTCGCCGCAGCAGTTCATCTACTTCCAGGGCGCCGGCTTCGACATGTCTTTCCTGTCCTTCCTCGAAGTCGACACCGAGGGCAACGTCAACGTCTCGAAGCTCGGCAAGAAGCCCTACCTGACGGCCGGCTGCGGCGGCTTCGTCGACATCACGGCGCATGCCAGGAAGATCGTCTTCTCCGGCTGGTTCGAGGCGGGTGCGCAGATCGAGCTCACCGAAGCGGGCGTCAAGGTCGCAAAACCCGGAAAGTTCACGAAGATGGTCGACAAGGTCGAGCACGTCACCTTCTCGGGCCGGCGGGCGCGCGAGCAGGGCCAGGACGTCATCTACGTCACCGAGCGCTGCGTCATCCGGCTTGGCGAGGACGGCCTCGTCGCGACCGAGATCATGCCGGGCATCGTGCCCGAGACCGACATCGTCGGCGCCTCGCAGGGTCGCGTGAAGCTTGCCGAGAACGCCAAGGTCATGCCCAAGACCCTGTTCGGCGCCGGCCCGATGGGGTGGACGCCATGAGCGCCGTCCACCTCCAGATACAGGGTCCTGTCGCCGTGCTCAGGCTCGACAATCCGGCAAAGCTCAACTGCTTCACGGTCGCCATGCTCGGCCAGCTGGCGGACCATCTCGAGGCGATCGAGAGGCTGGCCGGTATCGCCTGCGTGCTGGTCACCGCCGAAGGTGAAAAGGCCTTCTGCACCGGCGCTGACATCAATGGCTGGGGCGATCTTTCGCCGGCCGAGTTCGCGCGCCACTGGGTGCGCGACGGCCACCGCATCTTCGACCGGCTGGCGCGGCTCTCAAAGCCGACGATTGCCGTGCTCAACGGCCACGCCTTCGGCGGCGGGCTTGAACTCGCCGCCGCCTGCGACATCCGCGTCATGGCGCCGAGGGCGACGATCGCACTGCCCGAAGCCGGCGTCGGCATCGTGCCCGGCTGGTCCGGTACGCAGCGGTTGGCGAGGCTGCTGCCCGAGCCGGTGATCAAGGAAATGGCGCTGTTCGGACGCCGTATCGGCGCAGAGCGGGCGCTGGCGCTCGGCTTCGTGGCCGAGGTCGCCGACGATCCGCGCGCCGCAGCCCAGGCCATCGCCGCGCGCGCTGCCGAGCTGTCGCCGCGCGCAGTCGAAATCGCCAAGTCGATGATCCACGCCGCGCGCGGCGAGGACGCCGGCGCGATGATCGAGGCGCTGGGAAGTGCTGCCATTGCCGCAACCGCCGACCGCGCGGAGGGAGTCACTGCCTTCCGCGAGAAACGCAAACCCGAATTTCCCGGAACATGACCATGACCGAGCTCAACCTCATCGAAGCCACGAAGGCGGATCTCCCGGATGCCCCCTTCGAGGGCCGCCACCTGATCGGCGGCGAATGGCGCGCGAGTGCCGGTGGCGCGACCTTCGACCGGTTGTCGCCCTCGCACGGCATCCTGGTCAGCCGCTCCGCCAAGGGCGGCGAGGCCGAGACGGAGGCCGCCATAGATGCTGCACGCGCCGCTTTCAATTCAGGCGTCTGGAGCCGCATTTCCGGCAAGGCGCGCGCCACCCTCCTGCTCAGGGTCGCCGACCTCATCGAGGCCAATGTCGACCGCATCGCGCTTCTGGAGACGCTGGAGAGCGGCAAGCCGATCTCGCAGTCGAAGGGCGAAGTCGGCGGCGCGGCCGACCTCTGGCGCTACGCCGCCTCGCTGGCGCGCACCATGCACGGCGACAGCCACAACACGCTCGGCGAGGACATGCTGGGCGTCGTGCTGAAGGAGCCGATCGGCGTCGTCTCGATCATCACGCCGTGGAATTTTCCATTCTGGATCCTCAGCCAGAAGCTGCCCTTCGCGCTCGCCGCCGGCTGCACCTGCGTCATCAAGCCGTCGGAAATGACGCCGTCGACCACGGTGATGATGGGCGAGCTGCTGGTCGAGGCGGGCGTGCCTGCCGGCGTCGTCAACATCGTGCTGGGCCACGGCCAGCCGGTCGGCGCCCTGATGGTCAGCCACCCGGAGGTCGACATGGTCACCTTCACCGGCTCGACCGCGGTCGGTAAGGCGATCTCGGTCGCCGCCGCCGGCACGCTGAAGAAGGTGGCGCTCGAACTCGGCGGCAAGAACCCGCAGGTCATCTTCCCGGACGCCGACCTCGACGGCGCCGCAGATGCAGTCACCTTCGGCGTCTATTTCAACGTTGGCCAGTGCTGCAACTCGTCGAGCCGCATCATCGTGCACGAGGACATTGCCGCAAGCTTTGTCGACAAGGTCGTGGCGCTGTCGCGCAAGGTAGCCTTCGGCGATCCGCTCAACCCTGACACGCAGGTCGGCGCCATCGTCACCAGCCAGCACCAGGACAAGATCGACGGCTATGTCCGCGACGCCGTCGCGGCCGGTGCCGATGTCTGCCTCGGCGGCGCGCCGCTTTCGGTTCCTGGGCTTCCCGGCCAGTTCTATCAGCCGACCGTGGTGCGCGGTGTGACGCCGGACATGGCTATCGCACGCGAGGAAGTGTTCGGCCCGGTGCTGTCGGTCTTGACATTTCGCACGCTGGAGGAAGCAATCGCACTGACCAACGATGCCGCCTACGGGCTATCCGCCGGCGTCTGGAGCGAGAGCGTGCACACCTGCCTCGAGTTTGCGCGCCGCGCGCAAGCCGGCACGGTCTGGACAAACACATGGATGGACGGATATCCCGAGATGACCTTCGGCGGCTTCAAGCAGAGCGGCCAGGGCAGGGAGATAGGGCCTTACGGCCTCGACGAATTTCTCGAAGTCAAGACAGTCGCAATGCGCATCGGCAGGACCCGGGCAAACTGGGTGAGTGCCGGCTGACGACAGGCATCGGGAAATGGATACCAACGCACCAAAACAGGAGGAAAGTCATGCGTAGGTTCTTCAAGGTAACATTGATGGCGGCAGCGACACTGGCATCGGCCACGTCGCTGTCACGTGCAGGCGATGTGGAGGTGCTGCACTGGTGGACGTCGGGCGGCGAGGCTTCGGCTTTGACCGTTCTCAAAAAGGATCTCGAGACGCAGGGTATCGGCTGGCAGGACATGCCCGTCGCCGGCGGCGGTGGCACGCAGGCCATGACCGTACTGCGCGCCCGCGTCACCTCGGGCAACGCCCCGACCGCCGTGCAGATGCTCGGCTTCGACATCACCGACTGGGCCAAGGAAGGCGCGCTTGCCAACCTCAACGACATCGCTTCGGCCGAGGGCTGGGACGCGGTCGTGCCGGAGGCGCTGCAGAAGTTCTCCAAGTATGACGGCCAGTGGGTCGCCGCGCCGGTGAACGTCCACTCCACCAACTGGGTGTGGGCCAACAAGGCTCTCCTCGAAGAGCTCGGCATCGCACAGCCGTCGACCTGGGACGAACTCGTCGGGGCGATGGAGAAGGTCAAGGCCGCCGGCAAGACCGCCGTCGCGCATGGCGGCCAGCCCTGGCAGGACGCCACCATCTTCGACGCCGTCGCCATGTCGACCGGTGGTCCCGAGTTCTACAAGGCCGCCTTCGTCGATCTCGACCCGACTGCGCTGGGCTCCGCCCAGATGAAGGAAACCTTTGACCGCATGTCGGTCATCCGCTCCTTCGTCGACGACAACTTCTCGGGCCGCGACTGGAACCTCGCTTCCGCCATGGTCATCAACGGCGACGCCGCCTTCCAGTTCATGGGCGATTGGGCCAAGGGTGAGTTCCTCAATGCCGGCAAGAAGCCGGGCGAGGACTTCCTCTGCTTCCGCTTCCCCGGAACGCAGCAGCAGGTGACCTTCAACTCCGACCAGTTCGCCATGTTCAAGCAGGGCGATGCGGTGTCGGCCGAGCAGGCAGCACTTGCCAAGGCGATCATGTCGCCGTCGTTCCAGTCGGCCTTCAACGTCGTCAAGGGCTCGGTCCCGGCGCGCGTCGACGTGCCGGACGAGGCTTTCGACGCCTGCGGCAAGGAGGGCATGAAGGACCTGGCTGCGGCATCGTCGTCGGGCAACCTGTTCGGTTCGATGGCGCATGGCCATGCCAACCCGGCATCGATCAAGAACGCGATGTATGACGTGATCACCGCACACTTCAACGGCGAGTACGATTCCGACACCGCCGTGAAGGAAATGGTCAACGCCGTCTCGCTGGCCCAGTAAGAGCGAAAAAGGGAAAGGGCGGCAGTCGCCCTTTCCCGTTCGGGAGGACAACCGATGACAATGACCGTTCAGGACCGCAGTCGCGGCGGGGACTGGTTGCGCGACGCGCTGCCAAAGATCGTGCTGAGCCCCAGCCTCGTGATCGTGCTGGTCTTCGTCTACGGCTTCATCGCCTTCACCTTCTATTTGTCCTTCACCGACAGCCGCATCCTGCCGAGCTTCGAGCTCGTCGGATGGCAGAATTACTCGCGCCTGTTCCAGGTCCGCGCCTGGGGCATCGCCATCGACAATTTGCTGATCTTCGGCTCGCTCTACATCGTCATCTGCTGTGCTCTCGGCCTCGCGCTTGCGATCCTGCTCGACCAGAAGATCCGCGCCGAGGGCTTTATCCGCACCATCTACCTCTATCCGATGGCGCTCTCCTTCATCGTCACCGGCACGGCCTGGAAGTGGTTCCTCGATCCCGGCATCGGACTGCAGGCGGTGGTCCGCTCCTGGGGCTGGGAAAGCTTCACCTTCGAGTGGATCAAGGACAGCGATATGGCGATCTACACCATCGTCATCGCCGCGGTCTGGCAGACCTCGGGCTTCGTCATGGCGATGTTCCTCGCCGGTCTGCGCGGCATCGACAACGAGGTGCTCAAGGCCGCCCAGATCGACGGTGCGTCCAACTGGGCGCTCTACCGCCGCATCGTCATCCCGCAGCTGCGCCCGGCCTTCATGTCGGCCTTCGTGGTGCTCGCCCACATGGCGATCAAGTCCTACGACCTCGTCATCGCGCTGACCGGCGGCGGACCGGGCACGGCCACCGAGCTGCCGGCGACCTTCATGTATTCCTACACCTTCACGCGCAACCAGATGGGCATCGGCGCGGCCTCGGCGACGATCATGCTGATGTCGATCGCCGCGATCATGATCCCCTATATCTGGTCCGAACTGCGGGAGCCGAAGTGATGGCGACCAACGCAACCGCCACAGTCGTGCGCACGGGCGCCGGCGCCCGATTCGTCATCTACACGCTGCTCGCTCTGTTCTGCATCTACTACCTGCTGCCGCTCTACGTGATGGTGGTCAACTCGCTGAAGCCGCTGTCGGAAATCCAGTCCGGCGGCATGATGGCGCTGCCGAAGGAATGGACGGTCGCGCCCTGGGCGAGTGCCTGGTCGACGGCGCAGATCGGCGTCGCGGCGACCGGGCTGAAGCCCTATTTCCTGAACTCGATCCTGATGGTCGTGCCGGCCGTCGCCATCTCGACCGTGCTTGGCGCACTTAACGGCTACGTGCTGACCAAGTGGCGCTTCCGCGGCGACACCATCGTCTTCGGGCTGCTGCTGTTTGGTTGCTTCATCCCGTTCCAGATGGTGCTGATCCCGATGGCCCGCATGCTCGGCCTGATGGGGCTCGCCGGCACGGTGCCTGGATTGGTCTTCGTTCACCTGGTCTACGGCATCGGCTTCTCGACGCTCTATTTCCGCAACTACTACCAGCAGTTCCCGACCGAACTGGTGCGCGCCGCGCAGATCGACGGCGCCGGCTTCTTCACCATCTTCCTGCGCATCATGCTGCCGTCGTCGGGCCCGATCGCCGTGGTCTGCATCATCTGGCAGTTCACCAACATCTGGAACGACTTCCTGTTCGGCGCCAGCTTCTCGGATTTCGACAGCCAGCCGATGACGGTGGCGCTCAACAACCTCGTCCAGTCCTCGACGGGTGTGAAGGAATACAACGTCCATTTCGCCGGGGCGATCATGGCGGCACTGCCGACGCTCCTCGTCTACATCGTCGCCGGCCGCTACTTCGTGCGCGGCTTGATGGCCGGCAGCGTGAAGGGGTGAGGAATGGTCGAGCGTAGCGATAGAAGACGCGCCTGTGACGCGTTCTCAATGACGAACGCCCCGAGCCCGAACGAGGCGCCGGCGGCAACTGAAATTCAAGGAGAGGTCTGATGGGATTCCTCGACATCAACAACGCCACCAAGGCCTATGGCGCCGTCAAGGTCCTGCACGAGACCAACATCTCGGTCGAGGAAGGCGAGTTCCTCGTCCTCGTCGGGCCGTCGGGCTGCGGCAAGTCCACCTTGCTCAACATGATCGCCGGGCTGGAGGAGATCACCTCGGGCGACATCGCGATCAAGGGCCGCTCGATGAACGGCGTGCGCCCGGCCGATCGCAACATCGCCATGGTGTTCCAGTCCTACGCGCTCTACCCCAACATGAACGTCGAGCAGAACATGGCCTTCGGCCTGGAGATGCACGGCGTGCCGAAGGCCGAGCGCGACAAGGCCGTGGCGCGGGTCGCCGACCTCCTGCAGATCGTGCCGCTCCTGAAGCGCAAGCCCGGCCAGCTCTCCGGCGGCCAGCGCCAGCGCGTCGCCATGGGCCGGGCGCTGGTGCGCAACCCCGACGTCTTCCTGTTCGACGAGCCGCTCTCCAACCTCGACGCCAAGCTGCGCGTCGACATGCGCACCGAGATCAAGAAGCTGCATCAGAAGCTCGGCACCACCATCGTCTACGTCACGCATGACCAGATCGAGGCGCTCACGCTGTCGACCCGCATCGCCGTCATGTTTGGCGGCCATGTCCAGCAGCTCGGCACGCCGAAGGAAATCTACGACAACCCGGCCAACATCTTCGTTGCCGGCTTCATGGGCTCGCCCTCGATGAACCTCTTCCCGGCCAGGGTCGCGGTCGAGAACGGCGCCGCCGTGGCGCGCGTCGGGCTTGCCGATCACTCGACCGTCTCGCTGCCCTTCGCCCCCCGCAACGCCATGGCCGCGCATGACGGCCAGGAGATCATCCTCGGCATCCGGCCGGAGGCGATCACCGACGAGGACGGCGCCGACCGCAAGTCGCAGGCGATCCACCGCATCGAGGCAATGGTCGACGTCACCGAGCCGGCCGGCTCCGACACCTTCGTCGTCAGCCATCTCGGCGGCACCGAGGTCACCGGCCGCTTCCGCGCCGATGTCGACGTGCGCGCCGGCCAGACCTTCCCCTTCGCCATCAACATGGAAAAGGCGGTCGCCTTCGACCCCAAGACCGAGCTGCGGATCGGCTGATTTTCCATGCAGTCCTCGCCCGATATCGTCATCATCGGCAGCGGCATGGGCGGCGCCACGCTGGCGGCCGGCCTGGCGCCGACCGGCGCGCGCATCGTCATCCTCGAGCGGGGCGCGCAGATACCGGACAATGCGCCGGCGCGTGATCCCAACCGCATCTTCCGCAACAGCGCCTTCCTGTCCGACGAGACCTGGCTCGACGAGACCGGGCGCCGCTTCGCGCCCGGAAACTACTACCAGGTCGGCGGCAACACCAAGCTCTACGGCGCCGTCCTGATCCGCTACCGGGCGGAGGACTTCGCCGAGATGCAGCACGCCGAGGGCGTCTCTCCGGCCTGGCCGTTTCCCTACGAGACCCTGGCGCCCTGGTATGAGGCTGCCGAAAAGCTCTACCAGGTGCGTGGCGACGTTGGCTCGGACCCCACGGAACCCGCCCATGCCGGTCCCTATCCCTTTGCATCGGTGCCGGACGAACCGGCAATCGCCGCTGTGCGCTCCCGGCTGGAGGCCACGGGCGCCCGCCCGTTCGACCTGCCGCTTGGCGTCGATATCGAGCGCTGGCTAAGGGGCGGCAAGACCGGTTGGGACGGCTATCCCGACACGCGCTCCGGCAAGATGGACGCCGAGACCTGCGGCCTGGCCTCCGCGCTCGCGCATGACAATGTCGAACTCGTCACCGGCGCTCGGGTCATCGGCTTGAAGACCGGCCCGGACGGCAAGCGCATCGCCGAGGTCGTTTATGAGAAGAATGGCGAGACGCACCGCCTGACGCCCGCCACCGTGGCACTCTGCGCCGGTGCGGTGCAGTCGGCGGTCCTGCTGCTTGCCTCGGGTCTTGCCAATTCCTCCGACCAGGTCGGCCGCTGCTTCATGAACCACAATGCCAGCGCGCTGATCGCCTTCGACCCGCGCTTCCGCAACGATTCCGTCTACCAGAAGACCTTCGGCATCAACGACTGGTACCTGTCGGACGGCGAGGGCGGTCCGCCGCTCGGCAACATCCAGCTGCTCGGCCGCGTCGTACCCGACATATTGCAGGCCAATGTCCGGTTCCTGCCAAAGCCCGTTGCCAGCTACGTCTCCGGCCACGCGGTCGACCTCTACGCCATGTCGGAGGACCTGCCGGACCCGGAAAGCCGCATCGTGCTCAATGGCAGCGATATCCAGCTGATCTGGCGGCGCTCCAACATGGTCGCCCACAACCGCCTCGTCGGCAAGATCAGGGCGACTGCGCGCGCCGCCGGCTTCCCCGTCGTGCTGTCGCGCCTTTTCGACGGCCGCGTGCCGTCGCACCAGTGCGGCACAGTGCGCATCGGCACCGACCCGGCGAGTGCCGCGCTCGATCCCGAGTGCCGCTCTTTCGACCACTCGAACCTCTTCGTCGCCGACGCCGCCTGCCTGCCGACCTCCGCCGCCGTCAACCCGGCGCTGACCGTCGCGGCCATGGCGCTGCGCGCCGCCGACACAATTCGACGGGATCATTCTGCATGAAGCCGGTCGCGCTCATCACCGGCGGCCAGCAGGGCATCGGCCTCGGCGTCGCCGAGGCGCTGGTCAAGGCAGGCTTTGCCGTCGCGCTTGCCTCGCTCGCCGCGGCCGACGATGCAGACGTTGTCTCGGCGCTCGGGAAGCTGGGAGCAGACGCGCGCTACTTTCGCCACGACCTGTCAGACCTCGGCAACGTTCCGCCACTGCTCGACGCCGTCGAGGCCGAATTCGGAGCGGTCGACTGCCTGGTCTCCAATGCGGGCGTCCCGGCGAAGCTGCGCGGCGACATGCTCGACCTTCTGCCGGAGAACTTCGATGCCGTGCTCGACATCAACCTGCGAGGCGGCTTCTTCCTCGCTCAGCACGTGGCGAAGCGCATGCTTGCCCGCGAGACTGGTCACTACCGTTCGATGGTCTTTGTTACGTCGGTCAGCGCCGCCATGGTGTCGGTCGAGCGCGCCGAATACTGCATCTCGAAAGCAGGTGCCGCGATGATGGCCGAGCTCTTCGCCGTGCGCCTCGCGCCGCATGGCATCGGCGTCTTCGAGCTGCGTCCGGGCATCATCGAGACCGGCATGACTGCTGCCGTCCATGACAAATACACCCCGCGCATCGAGGCCGGCCTCGTGCCGGCCGGCCGCTGGGGCCAGCCCGCCGACATCGGCTCGATCGTCGTTCCGCTCGCTACCGGCCAGATGGCCTTTGCCAACGGCGCCGTCATCCCGGTCGACGGCGGCCTGTCGATTGCGAGGCTGTGATGGAAAAAGGCTACGATTTCATCGTCATCGGCGGCGGCTCGGCGGGCTCGGTCATCGCCGCGCGGCTGACGGAGGACCCGGCCGTCAGCGTGCTGCTGCTCGAGGCCGGCGGTCGCGACTGGCATCCCTTCTACCACCTGCCCGCCGGCTTCGCGAAAATGACCAAGGGCATCGGCAGCTGGGGTTGGAACTCGGTGCCGCAGCGGCACATGAAGGACCGCGTGTTCCGCTACACCCAGGCCAAGGTGATCGGCGGCGGCTCCGCCATCAACGCCCAGATCTACACGCGCGGTAATGCCCAGGACTACGACGAGTGGCGCCAGATGGGCTGCACCGGCTGGAGCTATGACGACGTCCTGCCCTATTTCCGCAAGGCCGAGGACAACGACACCTTCGAGGACCGCTACCACGGCAAGGGCGGCCCGCTCGGTGTCAGCCAGCCGATCGCGCCGCTGCCGATCTGCGAGGCCTATTTCGAGGCCGCCGCCGCCCTCGGCATTCCGCGCAACCACGACCTGACCGGCGAGACGCAGGACGGCGTCGGCTATTATCAGCTCACCCAGCGCAACGCGCGGCGCTCCTCCGCGGCGATGGCCTATCTGGCCCCCAATCGCGGCCGCAAGAACCTCACGGTGCGAACCGGCGCCCAGGTGCGCCGCCTCATCATCGAAAAGGGCCGCGCCACGGGTGTCGAGATGATGGACGGCACAAGGCTTGCCGCCTCGGCCGAAGTCATCCTGTCGTCAGGCGCCATCGGCTCGCCGCGGCTGCTGCAGCTTTCGGGCATCGGCCCGGCCGAGCACCTGTCGAGCCTCGGCATTGCCGTCGTGCACGACCAGCCGGGCGTCGGCGCCAATCTGCAGGACCATCTCGACCTCTACTGCATCTGCGAGGTATCCGGCCCGCATACCTATGACCGCTTTGCCAAGCCGCATCTGTCGGTGCTGGCGGGTCTGCAATACCTGCTGTCCCGCAAGGGACCGGTCGCTTCCTCGCTCTTCGAGACAGGCGGCTTCTGGTATGCCGACCCGGAGGCCCGCTCGCCCGACATCCAGTTCCACCTCGGCCTCGGTACCGGCATCGAGCATGGCGTCGCCGCCATGCCGCAGGGCGGCGTGACGCTCAACTCCTGCTACCTGCGTCCGCGCTCGCGCGGCTCGGTGCGCCTGCAAAGCGCCGATCCGGCCGCAGCCCCCCTGATCGATCCGAACTATCTTCACAATCCGCGCGACCGAGAAATGTCGATTGCGGGGCTCAAGCTGACGCAGCGCATCCTGGTGCAGAATCCCCTGAGGCCCTTCATCCAGGCCGAGCGTCTGCCTGGGCCTGAGGTGAAGACGGACGAGGACTATTTCGACTTCATCTGCCAGCACTCCAAGACCTCGCACCATGCCGCCGGCACCTGCCGCATGGGCAGCGATGCCGAGGCCGTGCTCGACCCGCAGCTTCGCTTCAACGGCATCGAGGGGCTGCGCGTTGCCGACGCCTCGGTCATGCCGACCGTCGTCTCCTCCAACACCAATGCAGCCGCGATCATGATCGGCGAAAAGGCCGCCGACATGATCAAGGCGCAGCACAGGGTGACAGCATGATCCGCCACATCGTCCTCGTCCGCTTCCGTCCCGAGGTGTCCGACGCGACCATCGCCAAAATCTTCGCCGACCTCGACGCAATCCGCAGCGTCGTTCCGGGTGTGCTCGCCATCGCGTCGGGGCGCTCGGAGAGCCCGGAAAAGATCGAGCGCGGCTACATGCATGGCTTCACCGTCGATTTTGCCGGCTGGGAGGCGCTCGCCGCCTACCAGGCGCATCCCGATCACCGTGCCGTCGGCGAGGCGCTGGTTGCGAGTGCCCAGGGCGGGCTCGACGGCATCCTCGTCTTCGACCTGCCCATGTCCGGCACGGCCTGACCCCAACGGAGCCTGCCATGCTGACCCTGCCAACAGCGAACAATCGCCTCGAGGACTACAGCCTCTCCGGCACGCCTCTGGTGCCGCGTACGCCGACCGTGCCGCTCACGCGGACCGCTTTCGCCGCCGCGCATGTCGTCTCGGACCCGCTGCGCGAACGCAACCCGTGGGACACGCGGCCGGCAGTCGACTGGGACGCGACGCTCGCCTTCCGCCAGTCTCTGTGGGACCAGGGACTAGGGCTTGCCGAGGCGATGGACACCGCGCAACGCGGCATGGGCGTCGACTGGCTTACCGCCAAGGAACTGATCGAGCGAACCATGGCGGCGGCGAAGCGCCACCCGATGAAGCCGCGCGTTGCCTGCGGCGCCGGCACAGACCATCTCAGACTCGAAGATCTTAGCAGCGCAGAGGCGATCGCCGCCGCCTACGAGACCCAGATGGAGGCCATCGAGGCGGCCGGCGGGCAGCTCATCCTGATGGCCTCGCGCGCCTTCACCGCCATCGACGCCGGTCCCGGCACCTACCGCAAGGTCTATCGCCGGCTGATCGACAATGCCGCAGAACCGATCGTGCTGCACTGGCTGGGCGACATGTTCGACCCGGCGCTAAAGGGCTACTGGGGCTCGCTGGGCGTCGCGGCTGCGAGCGATTTCGTTCTCGACCTGATCGCCGAAAATCCCGCCAAGGTCGACGGCATCAAGATTTCCCTCCTCGATCAGGCGCACGAGGAGGCCTTCCGCCGGCGCCTGCCGGACGGCGTGCGGCTCTATACCGGCGACGATTTCAACTATGCCGACCTCATCGCCGGCGACGGCGAGCATTATTCGCATGCGCTTCTCGGTATTTTCGCGGCCATCGCGCCTGCCGCCGCGCAGGCGCTGGAGGCCCTGGCCAAGGGCGACATGGACACCTACCACCGGCTGTTTGCGCCGACCGTGCCTCTAAGCCGCGAGATCTTTCGCGCGCCGACGCGCTTCTACAAGGCTGGCATCGCCTTCCTCGCCTGGCTGAACGGCCACCAGAAGCACTTCATCATGCCGGCTGGTTTCCAGTCGAGCCGCGACATCGTCCATTATGCCGAGGTCTACCGCCTGGCCGACGCCGCCGGCCTGCTGACCCATCCCGATCTGGCCGAGCAGCGCATGGGCGTCCTGCTCAAGCTGCACGGAATCGGATAGCAGCCATGGAGCGCAGGCCGACCATCATCGACGTCGCCCGCACCGCGGGCGTATCGAAGTCCACCGTCAGCCTGGTCCTGCGCAACAGCCCGCAGGTGAAGGAAGAGACCCGCGCCGCCGTGCGCGAGGCGATGGCCGGTATCGGCTACGTCTACAACCGCTCTGCCGCCAATATGCGCTCGGCAAATGCCGGCTTGATCGGACTGGTCATTAACGACCTGCGCAACCCGTTCTTCACGGAGTTCGCCACCTCCCTGCAGATGGCGCTGTCGGCGCGGGGCTACGCCGCCGTCGTCGCCAACACAGACGAGGACCCGGCGCTGCAGGCGCAGGTCGTCTCGGCAATGATCGAGCACGGCGTCTCGGCCTTCATCATCTCGCCTGCCTATGGCGATGAACAGGCGACATTCGGGCCGATCGCGCGTGCCGGCATCCCGGCCATGCAGGTTCTGCGCATGGTGATGCCCGACACCGAAAGCTTCCCCTTCGCCGCGCCCGACTACCTGACCGGCAGCCGGGTGGCGACCGAGCATCTTCTGACGACCGGAGCGAAGCGCATCGCCTTTGTCGGAGGGGTCGAGGGCAGGGCGGTCACCAACGAACGCATGTCGGGCTATCTCGAGGCACTTGCCAGCGCCGGCGTCGAGCCGCTGGTGATGTCGGGCCGGGCCAGCCGCGCCTTCGGCCGCGAGGCGGCTGGCCGACTCGCAGCCGAATTTGCGGAAGCCGACGCCGCGCTCTGCTTCAACGACCTCGTGGCGCTCGGCATGCTGTCGGGCTGCGCCGAGATCGGCCGGGCTGTCGGCTCCGCCTTCAAGATCGTCGGCTTCGACGACATAGAGGACTGCGCCCAGGTCTACCCGACGCTGTCGACTGTGCGCTGCGACATCGCCGGTTTCGGCGAAAGCATGGCCGAAACGCTGCTCGCCTGGCTGGAGGAGGGCATCTTGCCGCCGGAAAGGACCCGCACGCCGGTCGAACTGATTGTCCGCGATTCGAGTCGGCCGGGGAGCTAGGCTGGATTCAGGCACACTGGAAAAGTGGGGCAGGAAATGGTGGGCGATGCAGGGATTGAACCTGCGACCCCACCCGTGTGAAGGGTGTGCTCTCCCGCTGAGCTAATCGCCCGCTCGAAGCCCGAAGGCCAAGCGAGCCGCGATATAGGATGCGGCCGGCGGCTAAGTCAAGAACGCGTGTGGCCGGCGGTCGCCTGAATCAGCCCGTTTGCCAGTTCGACCGTCAGCTCGTCGAAATGCGAGATCACCTTCGACGGTTCGAACTCGCGCACATGGCGGTCGGTGTAGCCGAAATCGACGGCGACGACCGGGATGCCCGCCGCCTTGGCGGTGTCGATGTCGGTGCGCGAATCGCCGACCATCAGGGCGCGGCCGGGATTGCCGCCGGCCATGGCTATCGTCTCGGTCAGATGGCGCGGGTCAGGCTTGCGGTGGTCGAACGTGTCCTGGCCGCAGATCGCGGCGAAATGCGCATCGAGCCCGAGCGAACCGATCAGGCGCCTGGAAAAATCCTCGGTCTTGTTGGTGCAGACTGCCATGATGTAGCCCGCGCCTGCGAAGCGCTCCAGTGCCGCGACGACGCCCGGGTAAGGCTGCGAGCGGCCGGGAATGTTGGCGCCGTAGTGATCGAGGAAGATGTCGAACAGCCGGTCGTGCTCCTCAACCAGCAACTCGCGCTGCTGCGCCTTGTAGGCGCGTTCGATCATTACCCTGGCGCCGTGGCCGACGAATTGCCGGAAGCCAGCCGTGTCGGTCAGCATCGCGCCGCCGGTGCCCAGCGTGTGGTTCAGGCTCTCGAGCAGGTCGGGAGCGGTGTCGACGAGCGTGCCGTCGAGGTCGAAGACGATAATCGGCTTGCTCATGGAAGTCGTTCCTGCATGCATTCTTTCGACCCGTTCGGTCGGGTGCAGATGGCGGATAGCCCGCACGGCGCGCCGACGCAAGCCGGGGTAGATCTGGTGCCGGCATGGGGCCTTTGCCAGCCGGGACAAAGATGGTACCAGCGCCGCGACCCCAATCCGGAGGCGGCAGTCACCAGATGAACGCGAGAGAACTCAAGATTCGCGCCGCACAGGCAGCACTGGACCACGTCGAGGACGGCATGCGCCTTGGTATCGGCACAGGCTCGACCGCCGACGAATTCGTCCGCCTGCTGGCCGTCAAGGTTGCGGGCGGGATGAAGATCACCGGCGTGCCCACGTCCGAGCGCACGGCAAGCCTCTGCGCCGAGCTTGGCGTTGCGCTGTCGACTCTCGACGAGACGCCGCGACTCGACCTCACCATTGACGGCGCCGACGAGATCGACCCCGCCCTGAACCTGGTGAAGGGTGGCGGCGGCGCGCTGCTGCGCGAAAAGATCGTCGCGGCGGCCTCTGCGCGCATGATCGTGATCGCCGACGAGAGCAAGCTGGTGAAGACGCTCGGCCACTTTCCATTGCCCATCGAGGTCAACCGCTTCGGCCTGCGCGCAACCGAGATCGCCATCGCACGGGCGGTCGAAAATCTCGGCCTTGCGGGGCCGATTATATTGAGGATGACGGAAGGCCAGCCATTTGTTACAGACGGCGGTCATTTGATCCTGGATGCATCTTTTGGCCGTATTCCGGATACAAGAGCGCTGTCGAACGCGCTGCATGCCGTTCCGGGTGTCGTGGAGCATGGCATGTTCCTCGGGATGGCCGAACAGGCGATAATTGCAGGCGAGGGCGGCATCAGGGTCGTCCGCCCAAATCGATAGAAACAGAGGGAGTCCTTCCGATCATGCATTTCGTATCCAGCGTTCGCCAAGCTGCCCGGGTCGTGGTGGCGACGGCCTTCGTCGCGTTTGCATCCCAGGCGTCTGCCCAGGAAATCCCCGAAAGCCACATCAAGGCGGCCAAGGCGGCAATCAGCGCGGTCCACGCCACCGATGCCTATGACAACATACTGCCGTCAGCCGCCCTTGCGCTGAAGCAGCAGCTGATCCAGCAGAACCCAGACCTGCAGGAAATGATCGTTCAGACCGTCGACAAGAAGACGATCGAAATGGCAAGCCGCCGCGCCGACCTGGAGCGTGAGGTGGCGCTCGCCTATGCGCGCATCTATTCTGAGCCGGATCTCAATGCGATCGCTGCCTTTTACCAGACCGACGCCGGCAAGAAGCTGCTGCGCGAGGGGCCGATCGTCGCCCGCGAGGTCGCCAAGGCGGCCGATATCTGGCAGCGCGGCATAGCGCGCGACCTGACCGAAGCGGTCGGCAAGGAACTCGAGGCTGAAGTGTCAGCCCAGGTCAAGTCCGAACCGGCCCCCGCACCTGCGCCTGCAGATAGTGCCGCGGAGCCGCAGGCGGAAGCGCCTGAACTCAAGGGTCTTGACGCGCCGGTCCAGTAACCGACGCCGACTTCCTTACCCGATCGACAAAGCCCGGCTCTCGCCGGGCTTTTCATTTTGGCCCCATGCCCCTAACTGTTTCGCATCAGCCAAACTGCAAGGAAGCCCAGCAATGACCCGCTACGACTACGATCTCTTCGTCATAGGCGGCGGCTCGGGCGGTGTGCGGGCCGGGCGCGTGGCCGCCGGCCTCGGCAAGCGGGTGGCGGTCGCCGAGGAGTACCGTTTCGGCGGCACCTGCGTCATCCGCGGCTGCGTCCCCAAGAAGCTTTTTGTCTACGCGTCGCAATTTCCCGAGCATTTCGCCGACGCCGCCGGCTACGGCTGGAGCGTGCCAGAGGCGAGCTTCGACTGGCCGACGCTGATCGCCGCCAAGGACCGCGAGATCGGCCGACTGTCAGGCCTCTACGAGCAGGGCGTAGAGAAGGCCGGCGGCACCGCATTCCACAGCCGGGCAACGCTGGTCGATGCCCACACCGTGCGCATCGAGGCCGAAAATCGCACCGTCACCGCCGACCAGATCCTGATCGCCACCGGCGGCCGGCCCAATCCGCATGCAGCGCTGCCCGGCCACGAACACTGCATCTTCTCCAACGAGGTGTTCGATCTTCCCGAACTTCCGAAGTCGATCGTCATCGCCGGCGGCGGCTACATCGCTGTCGAATTCGCCAACATATTCCACGGCCTCGGCGTCGAGACGACGCTTGTCTATCGCGGCAAGGAGATTCTCGGTCGTTTCGACATGGATCTCAGGCGCATGCTGCATGCCGACATGGAGAAAAAGGGCATCCGCATCCTCTGCCACACGATTTTCGAGGACATACAGAAGAATGACGACGGCAGGCTGGCCGCCATCGTTACCGGCGGCGAGGTGCTGGTGGCCGACCAGGTCATGCTGGCCATCGGGCGCATCCCCAACACCGAGGAACTCGGCCTTGAGGCTGCAGGCGTGAAGATGGGCCCGAAGGGCGACATCGTGGTCGACGGGCTGTCGCGTACGAACGTCCCGAACATCTGGGCGATCGGCGACGTCACTGACCGCGTGCAACTGACGCCGGTGGCGATCCACGAGGCGATGTGCTTCGTCGAGACTGCCTTCAAGGGCAACCCGGTCGAGCCGGACCTCGAATGCATCGCCACCGCGGTCTTCTCGCAGCCGGAGATCGGCACGGTCGGCCTGTCGGAGGACGAGGCCTCGAAGCGTTTCGGCGAGCTGGAGATCTACCGGGCGGAATTCCGGCCCATGCGCAACATCCTTGCCGGCCGCGACGAGAAGATGCTGACCAAGCTCGTCGTCGATGCCGAGACGCGCCTGGTATTGGGAGCCCACATCCTCGGGCCAGACGCTGGGGAGATGGCGCAGCTTCTCGGCATTGCGCTGAAATCCGGCCTGACCAAGGATGATTTCGACCGCACCATGGCCGTTCACCCGACTGCGGCGGAAGAACTCGTCACCATGTACAAGCCGAGCTACTTCGTGCGTGACGGCGAGCGCGTCGGGCCCGCCTGACCCGACGGCCGGCGCCGCTTCAGCGGGCCGAGCGTCCGAGCAGGCGGTCGAGGCTGATCGCGCCGCCGCCGAAGACGACCAGCGTCAACGCCATTGCCGCCCAGGGCAGGTGGAAATTCGCCCAGCCCTCCGGCACGGTGATCTGGATCACCGCTGTCATGGCCAGAATGCCGAGTGCCGCGAAGCGCGTGCCGATGCCGAGTACCAGCAGGATCGGCAGCACGATCTCGCCGATGCCGGCCAGCGTGGCCGCGGCGACCGGGTAGGGGTAGGCCACAAGGTTGCCAAAAATGTGCAGCTTGAACTCCTGCGTGAACAGGTAGCGCGCGCCGTTCGACAGCTGCAGGAAGCCGTCCCACTTGGTCAGGCCCGACTTGTAGAAGGGCACCGCGATCGCGATCCGCAGCGCCAGCAGCGGCAGCGCATGTGGAATGGCAGCCAGCATCGCCTCGATGCGTCCGATGACGCCTGGCAGGAATTTCCGTTCCGAATCAAGGGTCATGGCCATCAATTGTCACTTTCTGAAGCAGGTTGCAGACCGGAAATGATGCCGAGCGACGCCAACCCGACCAGCGCGCGGCCGAAGTCGAAATCCCTGTCCAGGCTGCCGGCCTGGGCGGCGTCGCCGAGCGTTGCGCCGGCAAACAGAGCCTCGGCAAAGGCGCGGTCGCTCGGTGGCGCAATGTGCACATTCACCTCGGCGCCCGGCCGCACGACGAGCACCGTCTCGGCGCCCGACCGGCCGATTTTTGCAACCGGCTGGTGCTGGTGCGCCTCCCAGATCGAGCCGACCGGCCATCGTGAGCGCAGCAGCGCGGCCGAGGGATGCAAGACGATGCGTGACGCGGCGAGCGCCTCGGGACCGATGGCCGCGATGGCCGCGATGTCGAGCGGCGTGCCATCTGCGGCGTGGTAAGCGCGCATCCAGGCCACTTCGAGCCTGGCGACATCGCCGAGATAGGGAACCGGCCGCGCCGGCTCGAAGCCGTCGATGAAGGTCGGAAAGTCGTCGCCGTAAAGGAAGATCAGCGGTGAGGAAGGCTTGGTCTGCCTGACAAAGAGGCGCGCCATGTCGCGAAAGAATTCCTCGCCGACGATCTGCCGGCAGACCGGAAACTTCTGTTCCAGCGCGCCGATCAGCGAGACCATCACATTGTTACGGTAGACGTCGAAGCGCGCGGCGTCCGGGCTGCCGCGCATCGTGGTCACGCCGGCGGGGGCAGCCGCGGCCGGATCGAGCAGCGACGCGACGAAATCGGATTGGCTTGTGGCTGCCTGCATGGCTCAGGCGACCTTAAGCGTCTTGCGGGCTGCGTGCCCGGCCATCACGGCCTCGGCGCGCCCTGCCTCGGCAAACAGCGTCCCGAAGTCAGGCACGTTGTTGTCCCACTCGATCAGTGTCGCCACCGGGCCCGTGCGAGACAGCGTGTGGCCATAGAGCGCGAAGACGTCGTCGAGCACCGCACTTGCATGTGCGTCGATCAGCAGCCGGTCGCCGGCGCCGTCGATCGCCTCATCATAGCCCGCGAGATGGATCTCGCCGACCAGTTCGACGGGGAAGCGGTCAATGTAGCGCACCGGGTCGAGCCGGTGGTTGACTGACGAGACCATGACATTGTTGACGTCGAGCAGCAGGCCGCAGCCGGTGCGTTCGGCGACGGCGGCCAGGAAGTCGATCTCGTCGATCGTGCTTTCCTCGAAGAGCACGTAGGTCGACGGGTTTTCGAGCAGCATGCGCTGGCCGAGCACCTGCTGGACCTCGTCGACATGGCCGACGATGCGGTCGAGCGTCGCTGGCGTATAGGGCAGCGGCAAGAGGTCGTTCAGGAAGGCGCTGTTATGCGTCGACCAGGCGAGGTGCTCGGAGAACGAGGCCGGCCGGTAGCGCTCGATCAGCGCCTTCAGCCGCGCCAGATGCGCCTTGTCGAGCGGGCCCTCGGCGCCGATCGACAGGCCGACGCCGTGTAGGGATATCGGGTAAATTGCTGAAATCGCTTCGAGATAGCGATGCGGAGGGCCGCCGTCGCCCATGTAGTTCTCGGCGTGAACCTCGAAGAAGCCGACGTCCGGCTCGCCGCTCATGATGTCGGCATAATGGGTCGGCTTGAGACCGAGGCCGGCGCGAGCGGGTAGGGCGGATTTGCGAAGCATACTGGTCTCCCGGTCTTGTCGGAAGGGTCGGGCGGGGGGCGAACCTCCCGCCCGGAAGAATTACATGGCCTCGAGCATGCCCATGTGGCCGTCGACGTCCATCGTGGTGCAGGTGCCGGCCGGAACGGCCTTCCAGGCGTTGCCCTGGTAGTCCTTGGTCGACGTGCCGGCGCAGGTCGTGCCGGGGCCGGCGGCGCAGTCATTCTGGCCGGCGAGCGAGATGCCGTAGCACTTCTCCATGCCTTCCATTTTCTCGGGCGCCAGCGGCGCTGCGACGGCAGCTGTAGCGAAAGCGGTGGCGAGCGAGCCGGCGAGGGCGAGGGCGAGCGTTTGACGGTTCATCGTGTCTTCTCCTGTGAGTGTCACTGCGGCGAGTGCCGTTCGTCGGCCTCGCAAGGGGCATTTCGGCACCGTCCGGGAGATTGTTACGCCGCGCTTCAAACACGCTTTCGTGACCGGCAATTCATTAGGCTTGGACAATTTCTGGCCCGGCAAGTAACAAAACGGCGGGATCAGCGAAGCATGAGGAGCAATCGCTTGTGAGCGGCAATCAGGAGGCCGAGCTTGCCCGGCTGATGCGGGCCGCCATTGCAGGCGATGAACGTGCCTATGAGCAGTTCCTGCAGCGGACCGCTGCACTGTTGCGCGGATTCTGCCGCAGCAGGATCGTTCATGGCGGTATCGACGCAGAGGACATCGTGCAGGAAACGCTGCTTGCAGTTCACGTAAAGCGCCATACATGGCGGCAGGAGAGCCCGATCTCGCCGTGGCTCTATGGCATTGCGCGCTACAAGCTCGTCGACGCTTTCCGCAAGCGCGGGCGCGTGATCGAGGTGGAGATCGGCGAGATTGCCGAGACGCTCGCCATCGATGAACCGGAAACGGCGAGCGAGCACGAAATCGAGCGGGTGCTGGAAACGCTTCCCACAGGCCAGAAGGCCGTGGTGTCGTCGATTTCGGTAGATGGCCGCTCGATTGGAGAAACAGCCGAAAAGCTCGGCATGAAGGAAACGGCGGTGCGCGTTGCCTTGCACCGTGGCCTGACGGCAATCGCCAGGCGGTTTGGACAACAGTAGATGAAGACCGACGATCTCATCAGGGCGCTCAACGCCGACACGGCACCTCGCGGTCCGTCACTGCAGGCCACCTGGACCGGTGCCGCCCTGGCGGCGAGCGCGCTTGCCGCCCTGGTCTTTGCCGTGCTGCTCGGGCCGCGGCCCGACATTGCCGAGGCCGCCGAGACGGTGCGCTTCCTGTTCAAGTTCGTCGTCACTCTGGCGCTCGCCGGCGCTGCGCTCCTCCTCATCGTCAGGCTCGCGCGGCCAGGTGCCAGCCTTGCCCTGCCGATCAGCCTTCTCCTCGTCGCGCCGGCGCTGCTTGCAGGCGCCGTCGGCCTCGAATTCATCGCCCTGCCGTCCGACGTCTGGCGCGCCAACTGGATCGGCAACAACAGCACGGTCTGCCTCACATTCATCCCGCTGATCGGCCTCCTGCCGCTGGCCGTCTTTGTCACGGCGCTGCGCTACTCCGCGCCCACGCGACCGGGGCTTGCCGGCGCCGTCGCCGGCCTGCTTGCCGGTGGCGTTTCGGCCACCTTCTACGCCGCCCAGTGCAACGACGATTCCCCGTTTTTCGTCGCCACCTGGTACCCGCTCGCCATCGCCATGCTGGTGATTGCCGGCTTCGTAGCCGGCCGACTCTTCGCGCGCTGGTAGGTGCGCTGCTCCGCGCCGGGGCATTCCGGGCTGGAATCAACTGCCCGCTTCGTGTATTGAGCCGCCTTCCCGTCAGGGACACACAAGCCGCGGCGCATTGCAGCGGCACCAATATGCTGGATCAAGACAATGACGAAATGGTCGCCGGACTCGTGGAGAAGCAAGCCCATCAGCCAGGTGCCGGCCTATCCGGACCAGGCCGCACTCGCTGCCACCGAAAAGCAGCTCGCGACCTTTCCGCCGCTGGTCTTTGCGGGTGAGGCGCGCAAGCTGAAGAAGCAGCTTGCGACTGTCGCTGCCGGGGACGCATTTCTTCTTCAGGGCGGCGACTGCGCCGAGAGCTTTGCCGAGCATGGCGCGGACAACATCCGCGACTTCTTCCGCGTCTTCCTGCAGATGTCGGTGGTGCTGACCTTCGCCGGCTCGCAGCCGGTGGTGAAGGTCGGCCGCATTGCCGGCCAGTTCGCCAAGCCGCGTTCCTCCGACAACGAGACGAAGGACGGCGTGACGTTGCCGTCATACCGTGGCGACATCATCAACGGCATCGAGTTCGACGAGAAGTCGCGCATCCCGGATCCGGCGCGCCAGGAGATGGCCTACCGCCAGTCCGCCGCGACGCTCAACCTCTTGCGCGCCTTCGCCCAGGGCGGATATGCCAGCCTCGAGAACGTGCACCGCTGGATGCTCGGCTTCGTCTCCGACAGTCCGCAGGGCGAGCGTTACGAGGTGCTGGCCAACCGTATCACCGAGACCATGGACTTCATGGCGGCGGTCGGCATCACGTCAGAGAGCAACTACGCGCTGCGCGAGACCGATTTCTACACCAGCCACGAGGCGCTGCTGCTCGGTTACGAGCAGGCGCTGACCCGCGTCGATTCGACGTCGGGCGACTGGTACGCGACGTCGGGCCACATGATCTGGGTCGGCGACCGTACCCGCCAGCCCGACCACGCGCATATCGAGTACTGCCGCGGCATCAAGAACCCGCTTGGCCTGAAGTGCGGCCCGTCGCTGACGCCTGACGGCCTGCTCGAACTGATCGACCTGCTGAACCCCGAGAACGAGCCCGGCCGTCTCACCCTGATCGCGCGCTTCGGCTCCGACAAGGTCGGCGACCACCTGCCGAAGCTGGTGCGCGCTGTGCAGAAGGAAGGCCGCAGCGTCGTCTGGTCGTGCGACCCGATGCATGGCAACACCATCACGGCGGCCGGCTACAAGACGCGGCCCTTCGACCGCATTCTCAAGGAGGTACAGTCCTTCTTCGAGGTGCACCGCGCAGAGGACACGCATCCAGGCGGCATCCATGTCGAGATGACCGGCAAGAACGTCACCGAGTGCACGGGCGGCGCGCGCGCCATTCGTGACGAGGAACTGCAGGACCGCTACCACACGCATTGCGATCCGCGCCTCAATGCCGATCAGGCGATCGAACTTGCTTTCCTGGTGTCGGAGCTTCTGAAGAAGAGCCACATGAGCGAGCGCAAGGTCGCCAACGGCTGAGCCATCTCTGCCGGCCGCCTGGCGCGGCCGGTCAGTCCTTCTTGTAGAGCAGCCAGTTCTTTCCTGCCTGTTCGGGCTGCGCGCTGTAATGCGTGACCCGGTTGCGACCGGCTACCTTCGAGCGATAGAGCGCCCGGTCGGCCTTGGAATAGAGGTCTTCGGGGCCGTCGGCCTCGGAAGCCATGCAAATGCCCATCGACAGGGTAACCTTGCAGTAGACCGTCGGGCTCTGGCCGCCGCCGAACTCCGTCTCCTCGATTGCGACGCGGATACGCTCGGCAATCGCCATGGTGGCGTCGGCGCTGGCACCCTCGACGATAAGCGCAAATTCCTCGCCGCCGGTGCGCGCAACGAAAACTTCGCGCGTGCTGGTGCGCAGGATCTCGGCGATCTGCTGCAGGATTTTGTCGCCGGCCGGGTGGCCGTAGCGGTCGTTGATTTCCTTGAAGCGGTCGATGTCGGCAAGGATCAGCGCGTTGAACAGGATGCCGCGGTTGCTGTTGTAGATGCGCGCGATTTCCTTGTCGAAGGCACGCCGGTTCCAGATCAGCGTCAGCGGGTCGGTGTCGGCGAGCTTCTTGTACTCCTCGAGCTTGGACTTGACGCTTTCGAGCTCGGTCGTCTTGTCGCCAAGCGTCGTCACCACCTGCTTGCCGTGGTCGATGGTCGAGACCGTGGCGACCGACATCACGTCGACGATCTTCTGCAGCAGTTCCTTGCTGATCACGTTGCGGCTGTTCAGCCCTTCGGCAGTCTGGTCAAGAATGCGGCCGTACTTCTCCAGGTGTCCGCGCTCGTGGCGCAGGATGGATGCAATCTCCTCGAGTTCGCGCGCGATCGTCTCTCGGGCATGCTCGACGACGCCGGTGCCGTGCCTGTCGGGAAAGAACTTTCGGCCAATGCGGTCGAGCTGATCCTGTGTCGGGCGGTTGCTGAGGCTGACAACCTCAAGGCTGAGCTCATGGTTGGAGCCCGAAAGCGCCTCGTAGTAAATCTCGTAATTGCGGGGGAGGCCGACGATTCCGAGCTGGCGCATGGTGGCGACTACGCTCGTGGCAAAGTCCGTTCTGTCTTCAGACGGTGCGGTCGAAGCCTGCATTGACATTCCCACCTTGCCACTAACCCGCGCCTCACCCAGCCAGCTTGTTGTGCTGTCCGGTGGGGCTGGGGCCTGAGGAGTACCAAATCGACAATGCGCTCAACCGTGAAGAGCGCGCCCCCTGATGCACTCCCCACATGGTGACCATAGACGCCGCCGCGCTAAAACTTTCTTAAATTCCAAAGCGTTTCGGCCGTATCGGCCTTCGGCCTCGCAAATTCTGCCGTGGCGTCATGATAGCCGCCATTTGGCCGATGCAGGGAAAGCGATTCCGGGTTATTCGACACAACGGTCCGACAAGGGAGCAGGCGATGGGTGAGGTTCACGGCGGGGGATGTCTGTGCGGCGCGGTCCGTTTCGCGGCGAAGGGGCCGCTGCGCGGCGTCGTCTACTGCCATTGTTCCCAGTGCCGCCGCCAGTCCGGACACTACTATGCGGCGACCAACGTGGCAGACGCCGATCTAACAGTGGAGGGGGCGGAGAACCTCACCTGGTTTGCAGCTTCGGAATTCGCCAGGCGGGGCTTTTGCGCCACCTGCGGTTCGGCTCTGTTCTGGAAGCACAACGAGGTCGCCGAAACCTCGGTGATGGCCGGCGCATTCGACCGGCCGAGCGGGCTAAAGTCCGAGAGCCATATCTTCGTCGCCGACAAGGGCGACTACTACACCATCGACGACGGCCTGCCACAGTTCGAGCGTTCGACGCCCGCCATCAAGGTGGCCGGCGACTAGCCACCCGCGGCATCTTGCCGACCTGGCGTCGGCGGGTGTGACCGGTTTGCGGTCTTGACCGCCAATGCGACGAAAAACCGTTTCCCTCGGGTCGGCAGGATGCTGTAAAGGCTCGGCCTTCCGACGATCTGGGGAAAAGCATGGAACGCCTGATCAAGGCCTGGCAGAACTCGGTCCGTGCCTTCGGCAGGCTGATGCGCACGGAAACGGCGTTCCAGCAGGAGCTGATCCTGCTGATGGCCGCCATCCCTCTCGCCTGGTTCCTGTCCGACACGTGGCGCGGCTATGCGCTGCTCGTCGGTTCGATCCTGGTTCTGATCATGGTCGAGGTGCTCAACACCGGCATCGAGGCGTCGTGCGACGCGGTGTCGAAGGAATTCGACATCGACATTCAGCTCGCCAAGGACTGCGGCTCGCTGGCGGTGCTCATCTCGGTCATTCTCGCAGCGGCTGTCTGGCTGTTGGCTCTCGTCGAGACGATTTGGGGGGTACAACTCTAGGCCGCCGCGTCCTACATGTCGGTTACCAAAGGATACTGCAGATGACCGACAGCACGATTCTAGAACTCGAGCGCCGCAACGCCCTGCCGGACGATCTGCGCTTTCTCGCCGAAAAATACCCGCGCAACGACTGGCAGGCGCATTCCAACATCCACGGCATGGCCAACATGTGGCTGCAGCGCCACGACATGTTTCGCGAGCTCGGCGGCATCCTCACCGCGGCGATCGCCGACTACCGCGAGGAGCGCACCACCGCGCCCCAATTTGCGCAGTTCTTCGCGCCCCGACTCAACTTCTTCCTTGGCAATCTCGACGGCCACCACAATGTCGAGGACCATCACTATTTCCCGGTCTTCGCCCGCGCCGAGCCGCGGCTGAAGCGCGGTTTCGACATTCTCGACCTCGATCATCACACCATCCACGAAGGCCTCGGGGCCAACGCCGAGACGGCCAACGCCTTCCTGAAGGCGCTGCAGGGCGACAATGACGCACAGCGCCGCGCCGCCGACCTCTATGCCGACGCCAATACGCGGCTCGTCGCCATGCTCGACCGCCACCTCGCCGACGAGGAGGACCTCATCGTCCCGCTGATCCTCGAAAAGGGAGATCGCGCACTCGGCGTGGAGTAAGAGGTCAGGCTGCGCGCCGTCGTCGGCTGAGATAACGTGCCGCCAGTCCCGCGGCGAGAGCGACGGCAAGCCCGGCAGCCAGACCGATCAGCAGCCGCTCGTGCTTCAGCAGCGCATGGCCGATGATCTGCTCGGCGCCGATCCCGAATACGTAGCCGACGCCGCAGAACAGCGCCGTCCAGATCGCCGAAGAAATGGCGTTCAGCGTCATGAAGAGCGGCAGCCTGATGCCCGACAGGCCGGCCGCGACGCCGCCGACCAGCCGGAAGCCATAGATATAGCGATTGATCAGCACGTAGAAGACGGGATGCTCCTGCACCAGCCGGTAGGCGCGGTCGAAGCCCGGCTTCTCGCGCATGCGCCCGACGAAGGCATGGTCGGCGAACCGGCGGCCCGACAGGAAGAACAGCGTGTCGCCGCCAAAGGCGCCGGCAAACACGGCGAGAAAGGCCTGCCACGGCACGAAGACCTGCTGGTGCGCGAAGAAGCCCGCGACGATGGCCGCGCTCTCGCCCTCGGCCAGGCAGCCGACGAAGGCAGCGATCAGCCCGTATTTTTCGATCAGAAGGTGGATGCTGTCGGTCATTCTGCCGGCTTCTCGCCCCTGATGTGCTGGTCGAGACGCGCCAGCTGTTCGGTTATGCGGGCAAGTTCGTCGCGCATGCCGATGATCTGGCTGTGGCGCATCTCGTCGAGCTTCTCGTGCAGCGCCATGATCTCGATCTCGGCCTTGAGGTTGACCTCGTAGTCATGCGCGGCGTCGAGCCTGTCGCGCTGGCTCTGGCGGTTCTGCGACATCATGATGACCGGCGCCTGGATCGCCGCGATCATCGAGAGAACCAGGTTGAGGAAGATGAAGGGATAAGGGTCGAAGGCGTCGCGTCCAAGCAGCCAGACGTTCATCGCCACCCAGACCATCAGGAAGCCGAGGAAACCCAGGATAAACGTCCAGGATCCACCCACCTTGGCGATCTTGTCGGCAATCCGCTCGCCCGTCGACTGGTCCGTCTGCTGGACGGCGTTGAGGTCTTTCGACAGCGGCCGCCGTTCGACGGCGCTTTGCAAGACCCTGGCCTCGGCCTCGGTGAGATTGTCGGGGTTGCGCTTGAACCAGCGCCTGGCAAGATCGGCTACGGTAATGGGCATGTCCGGCCTCTGACTGATATCGGCGAGAATTCCGATCCGGTATATGAGGGAAGCCGCGCAGAAAGCGCAAATCCCGGAGCGAGAGCCATGCAGTCATTCGCGAAGATCCGCGCCCGCGCCGCCGACCGCAAGGGCGGCGAGGCAAACCTCGCTGCGCTGCTCGGTCCTGCGCCCGACAATGCCGCACTCGCCGGCCTATCCGACGACCGCGTCCTCTCGACCATGGCCGAGCGGGTGTTTTCCGCTGGCTTCGTGTGGCGGGTGATTGGGCAGAAATGGCCGGGCTTCGAGGAGGCCTTCCTCGGTTTCGAGCCGAAGCGGCTGTTGTTCCAGCCGGACGACTTCTGGCACGATCTGGCGTCGGACAAGCGCATCGTGCGCAACCCCCAGAAAATCAGGTCGGTGCGCGACAATGCCGCCTTTGTCGAGGCGGTGTCCCGCGACCACGGCAGCTTCGGCAAGTTCCTCGCGCAGTGGCCGGCCGACGACCAGATCGGCCTGATGGCCTATCTCGGCAAGCATGGCAGCCGGCTCGGCGGCAATACCGGACAGTATCTGCTGCGCTGGCTCGGCTGGGACACCTTCATTCTCTCGCCCGACATGGTTCTCGCGCTGCGAGACGCCGGCCTCGAAATCGCTGGGACGCCGACGTCGAAGCGCGACCTGGCGCGGATACAGATGCAGCTCAACCAGTGGCACGACAACACCGGCCTGCCTTACGCCCACCTGTCACGGATTCTCGCCATGTCTATCGGCGAGAACCGCTCGCCCGAGACGTTGCGCGAACACGTCGGCGAATAGTGGCACAAGCGAACGCCATTGCCGGTTGAATTGTTGCGGGCTAAACCGCTCCCATGAACAGCAAGACCCCTCCCGACGTGCTCCGCATCGCCATCGCCCAGCTCAACCCGGTGGTCGGCGACGTTGCCGGCAATCTCGCGAAGGCGCGCGAGGCGAGGGCGGATGCCGCCCGCCACGGCGCTGACCTCGTTCTGTTCACCGAGCTTTTCATCGCCGGCTATCCGCCGGAAGACCTCGTGCTGAAGCCGGCCTTCCTGGCCGCCTGCGAGCGCGCCGTCGAGGAATTCGCCGCCGATACGGCCGACAGCGGCCCGGGCGTCATCATCGGCACGCCGCTGAAGCGCGACAGCGGCACGCACAATTCGATCGTGTTTGCCGACGGCGGCAAGATCATCGCCGAGCGCCACAAGGTCGACCTGCCCAATTACGGCGAGTTCGACGAGAAGCGCGTCTTCCAGGCAGGCCCCGAGATCGCCGGCCCGGTCAATTTCCGGGGCGTACGGCTTGGAATCCCGATCTGCGAGGACATCTGGGGCGATGCCGGTGTGTGCGAGACGCTGGCCGAGACCGGCGCCGAGCTGCTCCTGGTGCCGAACGGCTCACCCTATTATCGCGGCAAGGTGGACGTGCGCCAGCAGGTGGTCATCCGCCAGGTGCTCGAGAGTGGCCTGCCGATGATCTACGCCAACCAGCTTGGCGGCCAGGACGAGCTCGTCTTCGACGGCGCCTCCTTCGCCATCGGGGCTGACAGTTCGCTGGCCTTCCAGATGAGCCAGTTTGAGGAGACCGTCGCCGTCACCACCTGGAAGCGCACGGGCGAGGGCTGGGCCTGCAGCGACGGGCCGATGTCGAATATCCCCGAGAAGGAGGAGGCCGACTACCGCGCCTGCATGCTTGGCCTGCGCGACTACGTCAACAAGAACGGGTTCAAGAACGTCGTGCTCGGCCTGTCGGGTGGCATCGATTCGGCGATCTGCGCAGCGCTCGCCGTCGACGCGCTCGGCGAGGAGCGGCTGCGTGCCATCATGATGCCCTATCGCTACACGTCGAAGGATTCGCTGAAGGACGCAGAAGACTGCGCCCGCGCGCTCGGCTGCCGCTATGACATCGTGCCGATCTTCGAACCGGTCGACGGCTTTTCGCATGCCCTGACGCAGCTCTTCGAGGGCACGGAAGAAGGCATTACCGAGGAAAACCTGCAGAGCCGGACGCGCGGCACGATCCTGATGGCCGTCTCCAACAAGTTCGGCTCGATGGTCGTGACGACCGGCAACAAGTCCGAGATGTCGGTCGGCTACGCGACGCTCTACGGCGACATGAATGGTGGCTTCAATCCGATCAAGGACCTCTACAAGATGCAGGTCTATGCGCTGTCGGCCTGGCGTAACACCACCGTGCCGCCCGGTGCGCTCGGACCGTCGGGCATCGTCATCCCACAGAACATCATCGACAAGGCACCATCGGCCGAGCTCCGGCCCGACCAGACCGACCAGGATTCGCTGCCGCCCTATCCAGTGCTCGACGACATCCTCGAATGCCTGGTCGAGAACGAAATGGGGGTCGACGAGATCGTTGCGCGCGGCCACCCGCGCGAGACGGTCCACCGCATCGAGCACCTGCTCTACATCGCCGAATACAAGCGCCGGCAGGCGGCGCCCGGCGTGAAGATCACGAAGAAGAATTTCGGTCGCGACCGCCGCTATCCGATCACCAACAAGTTCCGGGACCGGGGCTAGCTCCAGGCGACAATGGAAATCTCTCATGACCTTGCCCGGCTCGACTTCCGGGCGACCTCCGATCTGCTGATTGCCACCTATTGGGGCGGCCAGCGGACCGAGGAGATCAATCGCCGCGCCTTCGCCAATTCGCTCTGCGCCATCGCGCTGATCGACAATCGCCAGGTCGGTTTCGCCCGCGCCTCGGGCGACCGCGCGGTCTTCGCCAGGATTTCCGACGTCATCGTCTGGCCGGAGCATCGCGGCAGGGGTATCGCCAGGGCGCTTGTCGAATCCCTGCTGGAGCATCCGGCGCTGAGAACCGTCTCGACCTTCACGCTCAATACATCGGACGCGCACGGCCTCTACACGCCCTTCGGCTTCCGGCCGGCGACAGACGGCAACGAGATGCGCCTCGACAGGCCCGTGAGCCCATGACCAGCTTCTTCGTCTTCCTGCGGGACAACGCGCGCTGGCTGGTCGGCGGCCTGCTCTTCACCTTCTTCTCGTCGATCGGCCAGACCTTCTTCATTGCGCTGTCGGCCGGCGACATCCGGCAGGAATACGGGCTCACCCATGGCGGCTTCGGCACGCTCTACATGGTCGCCACGCTGGGCAGCGCGCTGACCTTGCCCTATATCGGTCAGATCGTTGACCGCTACAGCGTCCGCAAGGTAGCCCTCATCATCATCCCGATGCTGGCGGCCGCCGCCGTGTCGATGGCCTTATCGGTCCATATCGCGCAACTCGTCGTCACCATCTATCTGCTCAGGCTGTTCGGGCAGGGCATGATGACCCACACCGCCTTCACCGCCATGGGGCGCTGGTTCTCGGCACAGCGCGGCCGCGCCATTTCGGTGGTGACGCTCGGCCACAATGGCGGAGAGGCGGTCTTCCCGTTGCTCTTCGTGGCGGCAACTGCCTGGGTCGGCTGGCGCTACACCTGGCTGCTGGCCGCGGCGCTTCTCCTGGTGGTTGCCCTTCCGGCCATCACGGTCCTGATTGCAGCCGAGCGCACGCCGCGCTCCACCGATCCAGCCCCGCGTGCCGCCGCCGTGCCCGACTGGACGCGCGCCGAGGTGGTGCGTGACCCGGTTTTCTACATCCTGCTGCTGGGCGTCATGGCGCCCGGCTTCATCGGCACGACGATCTTCTTCCACCAGGTCTATCTGGTCGAGCTGCGCGGCTGGTCGCTCGAGCTCTTCGCCTCGTCCTTCACCGTCATGGCGCTGATGACCATCACCTTCGCGCTGGTCTCGGGCGCGCTCATCGACCGGTTTTCCGGCGTCGCGCTGCTCCCGGGCTTCCTTGTGCCCCTGGCCTGTGCCTGCCTGGTGCTAGGTACCTTCGACGGGCAATGGAGCGCCTTCGTCTTCATGGCGTTGCTCGGACTTTCCTACGGCTTCTCGACGACGCTTTTCGGCTCGCTCTGGCCGGAGATTTACGGCACGCGCCACCTCGGCTCGATCCGCGCGCTGACGGTTGCCGTCATGGTCTTCGCAACCGCCATGGGACCCGGGCTGACCGGTTATCTCATCGACCGGGGCGTTAGCTATCCGCTGCAGATCCTCTGCATGGGCGGATACTGCATTATTGTTTCTCTTGTAATGCTTTATGTGGCAAAACAAATACGCCGCCGATCTGCCTTGTTTACACCCGAAGCATCGTCTACGGCCCAAGCATGACTGTCACCGTTCGCTTCGCACCTTCGCCGACTGGCCACATTCACATTGGCAACGCGCGCACCGCGCTGTTCAACTGGCTTTTCGCCATGCAGAACGGCGGGAGATTCATCCAGCGCTTCGACGATACGGACCTGGAGCGTTCGAAGCAGGAATATGCCGATGCCATCCTCTACGACCTGCACTGGCTGGGCATTTTCCAGGACGGCACCGAATACCAGTCGCGCCGCATCGATGCCTATGAGGTTGCGGCCGACCGCCTGCGCGATGCGGGCGTGCTCTACGCCTGCTACGAAACACCTGAAGAGCTTGATCTGCGCCGCAAGGTCCGGCGCAGCCGCGGCCTGCCGCCGGTCTATGGCCGCGAGGCGTTGTCCCTCAGCCCTGAGCAGATTGCCGAACACGAGGCCGACGGCCGCAAGCCGCACTGGCGCTTCCTGCTGCCGAACTTCGCCGACAATCCCTTCGAGACGCAGCGCACCGAGGTAACCTGGACCGATATCGTGCGCGGCGAGGAAACGGTCGACCTTGCGTCGCTGTCGGACCCGGTGCTGGTGCGCGAGGACGGTTCCTTCCTCTACACGCTGCCGTCGGTCGCCGACGACATCGAGATGGGCATCACCCACGTCATCCGCGGCGACGACCACATCACCAATACCGGCGTGCAGATCGCCCTGTTCAAGGCTCTCGGCGCCGAGCCGCCGATGTTTGGCCACCACAACCTGCTGACGACGGCATCGGGCGAGGGGCTGTCCAAGCGCTCCGGCGCTTTGTCGATCGCGGGCCTGCGTGAATCCGGCATCGAACCGATGGCGCTTGCCTCGCTCGCGGTGCTCGTCGGCACGTCCGATAACGTCGAGGCCGTTGCCTCTATGGTCGAACTTGCCAAGCGCTTCGACATCACCTCGACGTCGAAGTCGGCTTCAAAGTTCGATCCTGACGACCTCATCGCCCTCAACCGTTCGCTGCTGCTCCACATGTCCTTCGATACCGCGCGGGACAGGCTCGTTGCCTTCGGCATCACAGGCGATCGGGCCGAGCCCTTCTGGAACGCCGTTCGCGGCAACATCGAAAAGCTCTCCGACGCCGCCACCTGGTGGCGGATCGTGCACCAGGGCCCGGCCAACCCGCCGGAGTTTTCCGACAAGGACGCCGAGTTCGTCCGGACGGCGCTCGACCTGCTGCCGCCCGAACCATGGGATGCCGGCACTTGGAAGCTCTGGACGAGCGAGGTCAAGGAAAAGACTGGGCGGCGCGGCGGCATGCTGTTCAAGCCGCTGCGGCTTGCGCTTACTGGACTTGAGTCTGGCCCGGAGCTTGCAGATCTATTGCCTCTCCTGGATCGGGAAGGAACGATGGCGCGACGACCCTGACCTTGCGGTCCTCGTCGTTCACCTCCCGCTCCGGTGCGACCGGGTGCTCCGCCGCCTTGTCCGCTCCCTGTCTGCCGCCGAAGGTGATGATCGACGAGGGCGCTGGCATTTCGGGTGCGGTTTCCGGCGTTTCGGTCGCATTCGCGCCCGGGGCTGGCCTCGCGGCGATGACCTCGAATTCCTTCTGCCGGCTGCAGGCGCAATTGGCCGGGCTCGGCACGCCCGCCTGCTTGTAGAGATAGGCGGTCGGCAACTCGCTATAGGGTGCGCCTGAGCCCGGCGAGACCATGTCGCCGGATTCCTCGTCCCTCGCATCGTGATAATAGAGCTGCACCTCGGTGCCCGGACAGCTCGCCTCGCAACGCTTCTGGTCGCGGTCGAAGTCCATCGGCGAGGAGGCGTTTGACATCGGGAAGAAATAGCCGTCGCAGGTGCGTACGCACAGCGTGCGGTAGTTTCCCGGCGGCGCCGTGAAGCGGATGTGGCCGTTCTCGTTGATCCATTGCCCGTCGCGCGGCTTCAGCACGCCGAGCTTTTCGCCTTCGCCCTCTTTGAGTGGCCGGCGCACGACATCGTCGGCCGCATTGTCACGCTGGCGGATCGGCCCGCCGAAAATCTGGTCGAGGATGTTCCTGTTGCGGTCGATTCCGCCTGGCAGGCGACGCGCCTCGGTCGTGCCGTCGCGGCAGCCATTGGCGTCGAGCGCGGCGATGATCTTGGCTCGCGACTTGCCGCCGGAGGAACCGCGCGCCATCTGCGTACGCTTGCGCTGCAGCGCGTCCAGATTGCGCTCCATCTTCTCGATCTTGCCGTTGAGGGCCGCGCATTTCTTGTCGCCGCGGCCGAACAGCGAGAAGCCGCAGCCCTCCTGCCGTGCCCGCTTGCGCGCCAGCTGCAACTGCTCGCGCTGCTTGCCGATCGAGCCATCCTGCCTGCGCAACTGTGCCGACGAGGCGGTCGGCTTGTACGTGGCGGCAAGTTCGGCTTCGAGCTGGCGGCAGACGCGCGAGGCGGCAGCGGTGGGCAGGGCGGATCCGGCCAGCGCCGCGCATAGCGCAGCGATTGCTGCGATCCCCCTCAGGCCGAATGGTCCGGCGGCCATCTCGATCCAATCCCGAGCCGAAAACTGATGACTATGCCTAACTGGGGCGGGTTAACCTTCCGTTGACTTTCTCGGCGCTGTCGCCGCTAGGCGGTCGAGCAACGGCAGCTCCGGAGCCCGGTGCGCGCTCTCGGCTACGGCGATCGCCGTCATGTTGACGACGCCGCGCGAAGTCACCGACGGCGTCAGGATATGCGCCGGTTTTGCGGTGCCGAGCAGGATCGGCCCGACATGCAGCGCGTCCATCATCTGCTTGACCGTGGTCAGGGTGATGTTGGCGGCGTCGAGGTTCGGGAAGACCAGCAGGTTGGCCTCGCCCTTCAGCGTCGAATGCGGGAAGACGCGCTGACGCAGCGGCTCCGACAGCGCGCTGTCGGCATGCATCTCTCCGTCGCATTGCAGGTCTGGAGCGGCCTTCTTCAGGATGTCGGCTGCAGCGCGCATCTTCAGAGCGCTCGGCGAATCGCGCGAGCCGAAATCCGAGAAGGACAGGAGGGCCGCCTTCGGTTCGATGCCGAAGCGGCGGATCTCCTCGGCCGCCAGGACTGTCATCTCGGCAATTTCCTCGGCCGTCGGATCGACGGTGACGTGGGTGTCGGTCAGGAAGATCACGCCGCGCTGGGTGATCAGCATCGACAGCGTCGACAGGTCATGGTCGCGGCGGATATCGGAGCGCGGCCCGATGATCAGCGCGACGTTGCGCAAATGCCGTGCGAAACGGCCTTCCAGCCCGCAGATCATTGCGTCTGCGTCGCCGCGCTTCAGCGCAAGCGCTGCAATCACCGTCGGGTTGGTGCGCACCATCAGGCGCGCCGCTTCCTGGGTGACGCCGCGCCGCCCGGCAAGCTCGATCAACAGGTCCACATAGGTGCGGTAGCGCGGATCGTCATCCGGATTGATCAGCTCGAAATCCGTGCCCGGCCGGATGCGCAGCCCGTAGCGCTTGAGGCGCACCTCCACCACATGCGGGCGCCCGATCAGGATGGGCTTTGCGATGCCTTCCTCCAGCACCACCTGGGCGGCGCGCAGCACGCGCTCGTCCTCGCCGTCGGCATAGACGACGCGCTTGGCCTGGGCCGCCTTTGCCGTCGAGAACACCGGCTTCATCACCAGGCCCGAGCGGAACACGAAGCGCGACAACCGTTCCACATAGGCCGGCATGTCGTCGATCTTGCGCGCCGCGACGCCGGTATCGCAGGCAGCCTTGGCGACGGCCGGCGCGATGCGCAGGATCAGCCTCGGGTCGAAGGGCGAGGGGATCAGGAAGTCCGGCCCGAAGGTCGGCGTCTCCTCGGAATAGGCCTTGGCCGCGACGTCCGACGGCTCCTCGCGCGCCAGCGAGGCGATGGCGCGCACCGCGGCCATCTTCATCTCCTCGTTGATGGCGCGCGCACCGCAGTCGAGCGCGCCACGGAAGATGTAGGGGAAACACAGCACGTTGTTGACCTGGTTCGGAAAGTCCGAGCGCCCGGTGCAGATCATGGCGTCGGGCCGTGCCGCACGCGCCAGTTCCGGCATGATCTCCGGTGTCGGGTTGGCGAGCGCCAGGATCAACGGCTTTTCGGCCATGCCCTTCAAGAGGTCGGGGCTGAGCACACCGGCGGCCGACAGGCCCAGGAACACATCGGCCCCGTCAATGACGTCGACCAGCACGCGCGCCTCGGTGTCCTTGACGTAGGGGTCCTTCCAGCGGTCCATTTCCTCGACGCGGCCCTTGTAGGCGACGCCGTAGCGGTCGGTAACCCAGATATTCCCGACCTTCGCGCCAAGCGAGACGAGCAGGTTGAGGCAGGCAAGCGCGGCCGCACCCGCGCCCGACGTCACGATCTTGACCTTCGAGATGTCCTTGCCGGCGAGTTCCAGCGCGTTCAGCACCGCCGCCGCCACGATGATCGCCGTGCCGTGCTGGTCGTCGTGGAAGACCGGGATGCCCATGATCTTCTTCAACTGTTCCTCGACCTCGAAGCACTCCGGCGCCTTGATGTCCTCGAGGTTGATGCCGCCGAAGGTCGGTTCCAGCGCCGAGATGGTGCTCACCATGCGGTCGATGCCGGGCGCGTCGATCTCGATGTCGAAGACGTCGATCCCGGCGAACTTCTTGAACAGTACCGCCTTGCCTTCCATCACCGGTTTGGAGGCGAGCGGCCCGATGTTGCCGAGGCCGAGCACGGCCGAGCCGTTCGACACCACGCCGACGAGATTGGCGCGCGCCGTGTAGTCGGCGGCGAGGGCAGGGTCGTCCTTGATGGCGAGGCAGGGTGCGGCCACGCCGGGCGAATAGGCCAGCGCCAGGTCGCGCTGGTTGCCCAGAGCCTTGGTAGCCTGGATTTCCAGCTTTCCGGGGGTCGGATACTTGTGGAAGAACAGCGCGGCTTCCTCGAGATCGGAACGGGCGTTCTTTTCCTTGTCGGTTTCCATGCGCCTTGCGGTCTCCTCCGGGCTTCTTCCTGTCACGCTTCTAGCACGCATGGGCGAGTTTTCGATGTTGCCAGGCCGAATTTTGGATGCCTTGGCCTCGTCGCGAAAACGCCAGCGGATTCAGCTTCTTGCTGCCGCAGGCTGACAAATCGAGTCAGCCTGCCGCCGCCGCGGTGAACCGCGCCTAGAAGGCGCTGACGTAAAGTCCACCGTCCACCGGCACGTTCTGGCCGGTCATGTAGCCCGCATGCACCGAGCACAGGAAGGCGCAGATCTGTCCGAACTCCTCAGGCGTGCCGAGACGCTTGGCGGGCACGCTTTCCGCAAGCCGCTCGCGCCGCGCCTTTCCTTCGGCCGGGTCCTCCACCGACCCCGGCTCGTGCGGGCCGCGCAGCCGGTCGGTGTCGAGCTTGCCGGGCAGCATGTTGTTGATGGTGACGTTCTTGTCGGCCACCGTGCGCGCCACGCCGGCCAGGAACGAGGTCAGGCCGGCCCGGGCGCCCGACGACAGGTCGAGCCCGGGGATCGGCACGTAGACCGACAGCGATGTGATGTTGACGATGCGGCCGAAACCGCGCGCGGCCATGCCCTCGATCACTGCCTGGATCAGCTCCAGCGGGGCCACCATGTTGTTGGTCACGCCCTTCAGGATCGCCTCGCGGTCGAGTTCGGAAAACGGCCGGAAGGGCGGGCCGCCGTTGTTGTTGACCAGGATGTCGGGCGCGGGGCAGGCGGCGAGCAGCTTCTTCTGCACCGCCGGATCGGCGACGTCGCCCGGCACCTCGGTCACCCTCACGCCGTAGCGGTCGCGCAGTTCCTGCGCGGTCCGGGCCAGGATTTCGGCGTCGCGGCCGTTGACCGTCAGTTCGCAGCCCGCCTCGGCGAGCGCCATGGCGCAACCCTTGCCGAGGCCGCGGCTCGATGCGCACACGATTGCCTTCTTTCCGCGAATGCCGAGATCCATGCCTGTAGTCCTCCAGAATCTGTCTTGCAGCAGGCTATGTCCCGGCCCGCCCGGTCGCAACCGTCATACGCCTGTTGCATGAATCGGGTCTAGCGTGCGCAAGAGCAACGGTACAGAGACGCCATGCCTGTTCCCGCACCGAAGCAGTTCCGGACGCTGTTCATCTCTGACGTCCATCTCGGATCGAGGGCGGCCAAGGCCGACTTCCTGATCGACTTCCTGCGCTTCCACGAGGCCGAGACGATCTATCTGGTCGGCGACATCGTCGACGGTTGGCGCCTCAGGCGCTCCTGGCACTGGCCGCAGATCCACAACGACGTCGTCCAGAAGCTGCTGCGCCAGGCTCGCAAGGGCACCAGCATCACCTATATCGCGGGCAACCACGACGAGTTCCTGCGCATGTTCCAGGGCACGCATTTCGGCGGCATCGTCGTCGCCGACCGGGCCATCCACGAGACTGCCGACGGCCGGAAATTCCTCGTCATCCACGGCGACCAGTTCGACACGGTCGTGATGAACGCCCGCTGGCTCGCCTATCTTGGCGATCGCGCCTACGAATTGGCGATCTTCGCCAACCGCGCGGTGACGCGGGCGCGGCGCGCGCTCGGCCTGCCGTACTGGTCGTTCTCATCCTGGGCCAAGGTCAAGGTCAAGCAGGCGGTCAACTTCATCGGCGCCTTCCAGGACGTGCTGGCAGAGGAGGCACGCCGCTCTTCGGTCGACGGCGTCATCTGCGGCCACATCCATCACGCCGCTATCGAAAGATTCGGCGACATCGAATACATCAACACGGGCGACTGGGTCGAAAGCTGCACCGCGGTGGTCGAGCATTTTGATGGCACGATGGAGATAGTGCACTGGCCGCACATCCAGGCGGAGGCACCGGCCCTGACCGAACCCGTGGCTCCAGTTGCCATCGACTACCGGTCGGTCAAAGCCGCATGAATGACCTGCCGCCCTTCGCCCCTGCCTTTTCAGGCGCGTGTCGCGCCGACCGTGCCGGTGCCCCGTGGCGGATCGCCCGCAAGCCCGGCTGACCGCCACGCGCTGCGTCTCGGCGTCGTCACCCGCCTCCCGCCGCCGGCTCCTCCGGCTGGCATATGCTCGCGTGACCGTTTCGCCTGCGTGGTTGGCATGGTATGCGGGGCTGCCGCCCGCCGTTTCGGTCCCGGCGACTTCAGTGGGATGCCGGAACGTCCATGTCATTGCCGCCACTTTCGCCCGGGCAACTCGTCAAGCCGCGCCGATTCGAGTTTCGGATTGCGCTGATCTTTGCGGCCATCTTCTTCCCGATCGGCGTGCATCTTCCCTATTTCCCGCTCTGGCTGGAGGCGAAGGGGTTTGGCGCCGCCGAGATCGGCATCATTCTCGCGGCGCCCATGTTCCTGCGCATCTTCACGACCCCGCTGCTCACCGCGCTGGCCGACCGCGCCGGCGACCGGGCCAACGTGCTTGTGGCGCTCGTCCTCACCTCGCTCGTCGCTTCGCTCGGCTACTTCCTGCCGCCGAGCTACGCGATTGTGCTCGCCGTCTCGCTCGCACTCAACGTCGTCTGGGCGGCACAGTCGCCGATCGCCGATTCGCTGGCGCTTTCGGGGGTCCGCCGCTTCGGCTCCAGCTATCCCGCCATGCGCCTGTGGGGCTCGATCGCCTTTCTCTGCGCCAGCCTGTTCGGCGGCGCGATGCTCGGTATTGCCAGTCCCGACGTGGTGCCCGTCATCATAAGCTGCGGCCTGGTCTGCACGCTCGCCGTTTCGCTGACCGCGCCGCGCCTTGGCAGGCCGCGCCGTGCCTCGCCGCTTTCGGCGACCGGCATCCAGGAAGCGGCGCCGAGGCTCTTCAACCGCTATTTCCTGCTCATCGTCGCCGGCGTCGGCATCATCAATGCGAGCCACGCCCTGCTTTTCGGCTTCGTCTCGATCTACTGGAAGTCGATCGGCGTCAACGACGCTGCCATCGGCTTCCTGTGGGCCTTTGCGGTGGTGGCAGAGGTTCTCGTCTTCATGACGTTCACGCGCGTGTTCGGCTCGCTGTCGGCCACTAGCGTTCTGTGCGTCTCGGGCGCTGCGGCCGTGCTGCGCTGGGTTGCCTTTCCACTCATCGTCCCCGCCGGGCTTGGGCTCGCCGGCTTCTTCGCCGCGCAGAGCCTGCACGCCCTCTCGACCGGGCTTTTCCTCATCGGCCTGCAGAAGGTCATCGCCGAGACCGTCGCCGAGGAACGGACGGGTGCCGCGCAGGGCATCGCCTTCTTCGCCAACGGCTTTGCGATGGCCGCCGTCACGCTGGTTTCGGGTCCGCTCTACGAGAGTTTCGGCGTTGATGGCTTCTACGTCATGGCGGTCATCGCCGCCGTCGGGCTCGGCCTGATCGTGCTGGCCGGCCGCTCAGCCCCAGAGCACCGGCTCGGGCGGGAAGACTAGCGAGCCGCGGTAGGTAAGGGCGGGTGTGCGGTCGCGCGCCAGCAACAGCGGCCCGTCGAGATCGACGAAGTCGGCGCCCTGCGCCAGCAGCACCGCCGGTGCCATGGCAAGCGAGGTGCCGACCATGCAGCCGACCATCACCGACAGGCCGAGCTCTCGGGCCTGGTCGCGCATCGTGAGCGCTGCCGTCAGCCCGCCCGTCTTGTCGAGCTTGATGTTGACCGCATCGTAGAGTCCCGCGAGCCGCGCCAGGTCGTCGGCCCCGTGTACGCTCTCGTCCGCGCAGATCGGCACGGGGTGATCGATTTTGGCCAGCATCGTATCGGCGCCGGCCGGCAGCGGCTGTTCGACCAGCGCGATGCCGAGTTCTGCGGCCGCCGCCAGGTTTTCGCGCAGGTTCCGTTCGGTCCAGGCCTCGTTGGCGTCGAGGATGATGCGGCTGTCGGGCGCTGCCTCGACCACCGCGCGGATGCGGGCGATGTCGCCTTCGCCGCCGATCTTCACCTTGAGAAGCGGCCTTTCGGCATTGTCGCGCGCCTGTGCGGCCATCGCCTCGGGGCTGCCGAGCGACAGGGTGTAGGCGGTTTCGAGCGCGACCGGAGGCTCCGAACACACCCGCTCGGCGACACTTTTTCCGGCGAGTTTGGCTTCGAGGTCCCAGAGCGCGCAGTCCACGGCGTTGCGCGCCGCGCCGGGCTTCATCAGCGACAGCAGATGCAGCCGGTCGACGCCGCCCGAGATCGCGTCGGCCGCCGCCTCGATTTGCGCGCGCACGCTTTGCGGCGTCTCGCCGTAGCGGGCATAGGGGACGCATTCGCCACGCCCGATTCGGCCCGACTGGGCGATCGAGCATGTCATGACCACCGCTTCGGTCTTGGTTCCGCGCGAGATGGTGAAGGCGCCGGCTATCGGAAATCGTTCTTCGGCAACCGAAAGGACACGGCTCATGATTTTTCTGCTCCGAGGACGGGCGATTGCGCTGCGGTCAAAGTGACAGCCGAAGCGCGGCGGGATATGACGAATCATCATGTTGATCAACGCCGAAGAGGAAGCAAGCTCGACGCGGGACCAGGCAGCCAGCCTCGACCCGAAAGTCGCGGTGCATGACTCCGACGGGCATCTCACCTGCGCGCTTTCCGGCAACTGGACGACGCGGCGCGTCGCCCGCGTCGACAGGACCATGCGCGACATCGCCGACAAGCTTGCGACGGGCGGACTGGTGCTCGACCTGTCGGGGATCGGCAGGATGGACACGGCTGGCGCCTGGCTGATCGAGCGGCTCATCGTCGACGCCAGGGCGCGCGGCGTCGAGACCCGCCTCGAGGGCCAGAACGAAGTGGCGACGATTCTGCTCGATGCCGTGCGCGAGGCTGCCGAAAATCGTGACGGCCAGCCGCGGAAGCCTGAGGCCGGAGTCTTCGTCCGCTTCTTCATGACCGTCGGCGAGCGCGTCTATGAGATGCGCGACGATTTCATGGCGGCAATGAACATCCTCGGCGCCACGATCCGCGGCGGCCAGATGAAGCTGGACCGCGGTCACAGCGTCAATTTCGCCGCGATCTTCAACCAGATGGACCGCATGGGCGTCGGCGCCATCCCGGTGGTCGTGCTGATGTCGGGCATCGTGGGCGCCATCGTAGCGCAGCAGGGCGCCTACCAGCTTTCCTATTTCGGCGCCGACATCTTCGTGGTCGACCTCGTCGGCGTGCTGATCCTGCGCGAACTCGGTGTGCTGATGACGGCGATCATGATCGCCGGCCGCTCCGGCAGCGCCATCACCGCCGAAATCGGATCAATGAAGATGCGCGAGGAAATCGACGCGCTCACCGTCATCGGCCTGAACCCGATCGGCGTGCTGGTCTTCCCGCGCCTGGTGGCGCTGGTCGTGGCGCTGCCCTGCCTCACGATCCTCGCCAATTTCTCGGCCCTTGGCGGCGGTATCCTCGTTTCCTGGCTCTATTCTGACATCCCGCCGGTCGCCTTCATCGACCGGCTGCGCGTCGCCATCGACCTGTCGACGATCTTCGCGGGCCTGATCAAGGCGCCGTTCATGGCCCTGATCATCGGGATCATCGGTGCCGTCGAGGGCATGAAGGTCGAAGGCAGCGCGGAATCGCTTGGCCGCCACGTCACCGCCTCGGTGGTCAAGTCGATCTTCGTGGTCATCGTGCTCGATGGCGCCTTCGCCGTGTTCTACGCATCGATCGATTTCTAGCATGATGGAAACGAGCCAGATCAGCGCCAGCGCAACTGGGAACGAGGTGCCGGACGACGACGTGGTCCTGTCGGTGCGCGACATCACCGTCGCCTTCGGCGACAATGTCGTGCTCGACAAGCTCTCGCTCGATGTCAGGCGCGGCGAGATCCTCGGCTTCGTCGGCGCCTCCGGCTCCGGCAAGTCCGTGTTGCTGCGCACCGTGCTCGGCCTCACCAAGAAGCGCTCCGGCACGATCAAGCTGTTTGGCATCGACGTCGACAAGGCGACAGACACCGAGAACCTGCTCATCGACATGCGGCTCGGCGTGCTGTTCCAGCATGGCGCGCTGTTTTCGGCGCTGACGGTGAAGGAGAACATCCAGATTCCGATGCGCGAGTATCTCGACCTGCCCAAGCCGCTGATGAACGAGCTTGCCATGCTCAAGATCGAGCTTGTCGGCTTGCGGCCCGACGCGGCGGACAAGTTCCCGTCGGAACTGTCCGGCGGCATGATCAAGCGCGCCGCGCTGGCGCGCGCGCTGGCGCTTGACCCCGACATCGTCTTCCTCGACGAGCCGACGTCCGGCCTCGATCCGATCGGCGCGGCCGAGTTCGACGAACTGGTCGCCAAGCTGCGCGATACGATGGGGCTGACCGTCTATATGGTCACCCACGACCTTGACAGCCTGTTCTCCGTCTGCGACCGCGTGGCGGTGCTCGGCAAGAAGAGGGTGCTTGTCGAGGGGACGATCGAGGAGATGCTCGCGAGCGAGGAACCGTGGGTCAAATCCTATTTCCGGGGTAAGCGGGCGCGGCAACTCGACCTTGCCGTGCGTGCTTAGGGAAACACAGGCGGCATGGAAACCAAAGCCAACTACGTCATCGTCGGCATCTTCACGATCGTGGCCATCGTGTCGGCCTTCGCCTTCGTCTACTGGACCTCGGCGATCGGCGACCGCGGCGAGACGGCGACGCTGCGCATCCGCATTCCAGGCTCCGCCTCGGGGCTGGGCCGCGGCAGCGCGGTGCTCTTCAACGGCGTCAAGGTCGGTGACGTGCGGCGCGTCTATATCGACGTGCAGAACCCCAAGGTGGCCATTGCCGACGCCGAGATCGACCGGCTGACCCCGATCACCAAGTCCACGCAGGCCGACATCGGCCTGGCAGGGCTTACCGGCCAGGCCAATATCGAGCTCAAGGGCGCCGATCTCAACGAGCCCAACCTGCTCGACGTTGCCGAGGAACAGGACAAGATCGCCGAGATCGTCGCCAACCCGTCGGCCGTCACCAACCTGCTGCAGACCGCGCAGGACATTTTCACCCGCGCCGATCGCGTGCTCTCCGAGCTCGAAGGCTTCGCCAACGACGTGCGCGGACCGCTCACCACGACGGTCGAGAACACGCAGAAATTCTCCGAGGCGCTGGCGCGCAATTCCGATGGCGTCGACAAGTTCCTGGCCAGCGTCGCGGCGCTGTCGGAGGAACTCGCTGGCGTTTCCGGCAAGCTCGACGGCACGCTCAAGGCCGCTGAAAACCTGCTCAACTCGGTCGATCCCGACAAGATCAAGTCGATCGTCGCCAATGTCGAGGAATTCACCGGCGATCTCAAGGCGCAGGGTGCGAAGTTCGACAAGATCGTCGACAATGTCGACCAGGCGGTCACCTCGATCGATGCCTTCGCCACCGACGCCGGGGAAACGCTCGGCAAGGTCGACAAGGTGCTCGACGGCGTCGACGCCGACACGGTGAAGAGCGCGCTCGCCAACATCGAACGGGCCAGCGAGAGCGCCAGCAAGGCGGCCTCCGACGTCGCCGTCTTCACCGAGAAGCTCCGGCCGCGCGCCGACGACGTCGACCAGATCATCGCCGATGCGCGCGAACTTACCGGTCGCCTCAACGCCGCATCGGTGCGCGTCGACGGCATCCTCGTGAAGGTCGACAAGCTGCTTGGCTCGGGCGAGGCGGAGGGCCTGTTTGCCGACGCGAGCGTCACGCTCAAGTCCTTCAGGCAGGTCGCAGACACGCTGAATTCGCGCCTTGGCGCCATCCTCGATGGCCTGTCGCGCTTCTCCGGCCCTGGCCTGCGCAACGTCGACTCGCTTGTCCAGGACACGCGTCGGTCGGTCAACCGCATCGAACGCGCCATCACCGACCTCGAGCGTAATCCGCAGCGCATCATCACCGGTGGCGACGGCAACGTGCGCCAGTACGACGGCCGGACGCGGCGTTGACAATGGCTCGCGGCACCCGCAAAACACTGCCGAGGGGATGGCCTGATCCGCATGGCCGGAGTTCATCCAAGGGCGCAGCTTTGAGATCATCGGCGTTATTGTCTTCGGCTGTCGCTCTGTCGGTCATCCTGTCCGGTTGTGCGTTTCTGGGCGCCTCCAAGGTGCTCGACACCTACGAGCTGACCGCGCCGGAGGCAGCCAAGAACCGCGGCCGCAGCCGCCGTCAGGTGCTTATCGCCGAACCCTCGGCGCTGAAGGCGCTCGACGGCGAGAACATCGTCATCAAGCCGTCGCCCGGCGTCATCCAGTTCCTCAAGGGCGCGCAATGGGCCGACCGCCTGCCCAAGATCGTGCAGGCGCGGCTTGCCGAGACCTTCGAGCGCTCGGGCAATTTCGGCGGCGTCGGCAAGCCCGGCGAGGGGCTGGCGATCGACTACCAGATCATCGCCGAGATTCGCGCCTTCGAGGTCAGGGTCGGCACAGGCGAACAGGCCGATGTCGAACTCTTCATCCGCATACTCAACGATCGCAACGGCGTGGTGCGGGCGTCCAAGACGTTCAACGCGACGGCCCCGGTGCTCGGCGTCGGCAACGACGCCTATGTGCAGGCGCTCGACAGCGCTTTCGGCCAGGCCGCCGTCGAGATCGTCGCCTGGGCCGATTCCATCATCTGACGGCCCTGATCGGCTGCTGAACGCCTCGCGCCAGCCCTTGCGCCTCGCGCTTCCGCACCACTCACTCTGGCACCGATAGCCGATAGCTGCTGCTCCGCTGGGCCCCACCCGTCCCGTTGCGAAGGCTAAGCTCTGCAATCTCCGGACAAGAAAAAAGGCGGGATTGCTCCCGCCTTTTTCGTTTCTGGTTGTGCCGGAGCCTACCGCAGGCGGCCGCCGGCGTGCGCGAGCATGGTGTAGACCTTGCCCGTGTCCGAGGTCAGGTAGGTCTTGGTCATGACGTTGTCGCGGTCGTTGCGGGCGACATCGTTCAGCAGCTTTTCGAAATCCTCGCAGTAGCGGTCGACGGCAGCGCGGAACTCGCTGTCAGACTGGTACTTGCGGCGGATTTCGTCGAAGGTCTGCTGGCCCTTCAGCGTGTAGAGGCGGCGGGTGAACACGTCGCGCTCGCCGCGGCGATAGCGGTCCCACAGCTCGATCGAGGCGTCGTGGTCGATGGCGCGCGCAATGTCGACCGAGAGCGAGTTCAGCGATTCGACCACCTGAAGCGGCGAACGCGGGCTCTGCGTCGGGCGAGGGGCGTTCTCGGCCACCACTGCAGGTGCCGTATCGTCCTCGGCCACGTTCGACAGCAGGTCGCGAACCCAGCCGCCCTGCGGCGATGCGTCAGCCTGGCGCATCGGCGCCTCGGCGGGACGCTCGGCCGTGATCGTGCCGCGGGCAGGTGCCTCGGGCGCAGGCTGGCGGGCAGGGCGCGCCTCGGCCTGGACCGGCTGGCGCTGCTGCGGCGGCGTCGGTGCTGCAGGACGGCGCGGTGCCTCCGGAGCGCGGCGCGGCGGCTCGGCGGCCCGCGGTGCGGGTGCCGCCGGGCGCGGTGCCGAGCGGACTTCCGAGACGTCGTTGTTGCGGCCCGACTTGGCGACGATGTCCGACAGTTCCTTCAGCGCGTTGATCTGCTCGCTGACGGCGCGGCGGATGGCCGTGGTCGATTCCTTGGCTTCCATCGGCAGTTCGAAGACGCCCTTCTTGATCTCGGCGCGGGTGTCCTCGAGCTCGTTGCGGATCGAGGACGCTGTCTGGCGCATTTCCTCGGTCGCGGTGGCGAACTTGGTGGTCGCCGATTCGATGACCTCGGCAAAGGCGTGGCGCATCTTCTCGGTCGACTGCAGGGTACGGCCCTCGGCCTTTTCCATCGCGTTGCCGACAAGATCCTCGAACGAGCGCATGACCTGCTCGAGATCCTCCGACTTCTTGACCAGGCCGACGGCCAGATCCTCGAGCGAAGACTGCCGCTCGAGCGTGTGCTCGAGATTGCTCTGCGCCGAACCGAGGAGGTCCGAGGCGCTGGCCAGCAGGCGGCTGTGCTCGTCGAACTTGGTGGCGATCGAGGCGACCTCGCGCAGCGTGTTCGACGACAGTTCGGTCAGGCGGGTCGTGTTCTGGTCGACCAGGCGGGCCGAGCTGGCGAAGGTCATGGCCGCCTTCTCGGTCGTCGCGGCGAAGTTCTGCGTGCTGTCGGTCAGGCGACCGTCGACATGCGACAGGTTCTGGGCGGCAGCCTCGATCAACTCGTTGAGCTGCGCGCTCGAGCGGCCGAGGTTGTCGATCAGGCCGCTGACGCCAGAAGCGAGGCTGTCGCGGGCGCCTTCGACCGCCGACAGGGTTTCTGCGGTGCGGTTGGCAAGCGCGTTGAGCAGCGTCGCATTCTCTGCGCGCAGCCTCTCGGTGGCGCGGGTCGTGGTCTCGTCCAGCGTCTTCGACAGCTCGTCGCCGGTGGTCGAGAAACGATCGACCAGCGGACGTGCGGTCTCGTCGAGGATCTTGGTGATCTCGGCGGAACGCTCGGCCAGCATCGAGTTCAGCTCGCGGGTGTTGGTGCCGATCGTCTTTGCCGCTTCGTTCGTGCTCTGGCCGATATGCTGGCCGACGGCGGCGAAGGTCTCGGCAATCACGTTGGCACGCGAGATGAGCTGGGATTCTGCCTGGGCGACCTGGTCGCCGAGCTTCTGGCCCATCGTCTCGGCGCCCATAGCGAGGCGGCCTTCGGCATCCTCGACATGCGCGTTGACGCGTTCGGCAACCGCCTTGGCGCCAGCAGCTAGCCGCTCGTCGGCTTCGGCCAGCGTCTGGGCGATGGCCTGGGCGCGGGCTTCCAGCTCGGCCGAGGTCTGCTCTGTGCGGGCAACGACGCGCTGCTCGGTCGCGTCGAAGGCATGGGCGATGCCCTCGGCATGGCCTCCGATCGCCGTCGCGCTTTCGCTGATGCGCTCGTGCAGCTGCTGGTCGGCCTTGTCGAACAGCGTGCCGATCTCGGCTGCGCGGGCGGACAGGACATTCGTGGTCTCGTCGATGCGCGAGGCGACCTGCTGGTCGGTCTTGTCGAACAGGCTGCTGATCTCGGCTGCACGCGCGGCAAGCGCCTGCGTGGTTTCCTCGACACGTGCCGCTACCTGCTTGTCGGCGGCGACGAAGACGTTGCCGATCTCGACGGCGCGGCCCGACAGGACCTTGGCCGTCTCGTTGACGCGCGCGGCAAGGCGCTTGTCGGCTTCCTCGAAGTTGAAGACGATCTCGCCAGCCTTGGTGCCGAGCGTTGCGGCGCTGTCGGCGACGCGTTCGGCGATCTTCTTGTCGGCTGCATCGAAGATGCTGCCGAGTTCGCCGGCGCGGGCCTCGAGCTTCTCGGCACCATCGGAAATGCGCGCGACGAGGCTCTCGTCGGCCTTGTCGAAGATGCGGCCGAGTTCGGCAGCGCGGGCAGCCAGCGCGTCGGCGGATTCGCCGATGCGCATGCCGAGCCGCTGGTCGGCCTCGTCGAAGTTGCGCAGGATGTCGCCGGCGCGCGATGCCAGCGAACCGGCTGTCTCCATGGCGCGGGCGACCAGCTTCTGGTCAGCCTCGTCGAAGCTCTCGCGGATCTCTCCGGCGCGTGCTGCCATGATGTTGGCGACCTCTTCGCCGCGTGAAACCAGCGTCTTGGAGGTCTCATCGACGCGGGCGATGATCTTGCCGTCGGCCTCTTCGAAGGCGTGGGCGATGTCCTCGACCCGCTTGAGCAGGGCGGCAGACGTCTGCTCGGCGCGCTCGGCCATCTTCTTGTCGGCCTCGGTCAGTGCGTTGCCGGCCTCGTCGTTGAGGGCGGCGGTAACTTCAAGCACCTTCTCGCGCAGGGCGCCGGCGACCGTCACGGCGCTCTTCTCGAGCACCTGGCGGACATTGTCGACACCAAGCGACAGGGCGCGTTCCATCGTGCCGGTGCGCTCTTCGATGACGCCGGTCTGGCGGCGGAAGGCTTCCTCGATCTTCTCGACGTCGGAGGCGACCGCGTCCGAGATGTCCACGCGCTTGCTGGCGATCGTGTCGATATGCACCGCGATCGCGTCGTCGATCTCCTTGCGCGCATCGGCGAGCTTGGAAAGATCCTTTTCCAGCGCGGAAGCCAGATTGTCGCGTCCTTCGGCGAGCCGGGCGACGTGATCGTTGACCACGTCGTCGAAGACGGCGCGACCCTCGGCAACCTTCTGCAGGTCGGCCTGCAGGGCCAGGGACAGCGTCTCGCGTCCCTCGGCGACCTTGCGCACCTGCTCGGCGACGATCTTGTCGACATTGTCGCGCGTCTCGGCGAGCTTCTGCAGATCGGTCTCGAGGGCGCGGGTCAGGATGTCGCGACCCTGAGCCAGCTTCTCGACCTGGCCGGCGACCAGCCCGTCGATTCCGCTGCGGCTTTCGGCGAGCTTCTTGAGGTCGTCTTCCAGCGCCTGCGTCAGCAGGGTGCGGCCCTCGGCGAACTTCTGCACCTGGCCGTTGATGAACGCGTCGATCGTGCCGCGGCTGACGGCGACCTTGCTGAGGTCCTCCTCGAGCGCCTTCGACAGGATGTCGCGGCCTTCGGCAATGCGCTCGACCTGAGAGGCAACCAGCGTATCGATGCCGGAACGGGTTTCCTCGAGCTTGGCGAGATCGGCTTCCAGCGCGCGCTTGAGAATATCGCGGCCCTCGGCCAGCTTCTCGACCTGGCCGGCGACCAGACCGTCGATGCTGCTGCGGCTCTCGGCCAGCTTGTCGAGGTCTTCCTGCAGGGCCTTGGTCAGGCCCTCGCGGCCGACGGCGAATTTCTCGACATGGCTGGAGAGCAGGCTGTTGATGCCCTCGATGTCGGATTCCAGCGCTTCGGCGAGGATCTGGCGGCTACGGTCGAGGTTCTTGACCTGGTCCTCGGCCAGTTCCTCGATGACCTTGCGGCCTTCCTTCAGCTTGTCGACGTCGCTCTCGAGCACTGCGGAAATCGAGTTGCGGCCATCGGCGAACTTCTGGATCTGGCTTTCGACCAGTTCGTCGATCGCCGACAGGTCAGCCTTGAGGGCGCGCGACAGGATATCGCGGCCTTCCGTCAGTTTCTCGACCTGGGTGGCAACGATGCCGTCGATGGTGTGGCGGGTCTCGGACAGCTTTTCGAGATCGGCTTCCAGAGCGCGCGACAGGATGTTGCGGCCCTCGGCGAGCTTGCCGACGTGGCCGGCAACCATCTCGTCGATGTTGAGCTTGGTCTGGGTGAGTTTCTGCGTGTCTTCCTGCAGCACCTTCGACAGGTTCTCGCGGCCGGCGGACAGCCTTTCGAGGTGGGCTTCGAGCGCGGTGTCGATGGTGACGCGCTGGTCATTGATCTTGCGCAGGTCCTCTTCAAGCGCACGCGAGATCGCGTTGCGGCCTTCCGACAGCTTCTGCACCTGGTTGCTGACGGCGGCATCGATGCTGGCGCGGCCCTCGGCGAACTTGGCAAGGTCCGACTGCAGGGCGGCGGCCATGCGGTCACGGCCCTCCGACAGCTTGCGGGTGTGGTTCTCGACCGCGTGGTCGATGCCGGCGCGGGCCTCTGCCAGCTTCTCGATGTCGGCGTCGAAGGCGCGCGACACGACGTGGCGAGCATGGTCGAGGCGTCCGGCAAAGTCGCCGGCGCGGGCTTCGAGCATGGAGGAGGTCGACTCGACGATGTCGGACATTTCCGCGCCGATGCGCGACTTGCCCTCGTCGATCATGCCGAACAGCGTATCGCGACCCTCGGTAAAGGTGGAAGCGATCTCCTTGGCGCGCTCGACCAGCGTCTCGTTGATCTGCTTAGCGCGCGCCTCGAGTGCGGCGTTGAGCTTGGCAGTGCCGGTGTCGAGAGCTTGCGCCCTGGTTTCGAATTCGCTGATAAGCCCTTGTCCGCGCTCGGAAAGCGTCCGTTCGATGCTGCTCAGGCTTGCCTCGAATTCGGAGCTCAGCGTGCGGGCGGCACCGCCGAGCAGCGAGACCATGCCGGATGTCCTGTCGTCGAGCAGGTCGGTCAGCGAGCGGGTGAGGTTGTCGGTGGAGTCGGTCAGCTTGGCGATGCGCGTGTCGAGCAGGCTGGCAAAAGCCTCGCCCGATGTCGACAGGCGGTCGGTGATGGAATCGACGCGCGTATCCATCGAGTCGAACAGGTTCATGCCGCTTTCGTTGATGCGGTCGATGAGCGTGTCGCCGGAATTGGTGATCGTCATCGACAGGTTGGTCGATGCGTTGAGGATCGAGTCGCGAATGATGTCGCTCGCCTGGCCGATCTCGTCGCGCAGTGTCTCATGCGCGCCAGTGATTGAGGCGCGCACGCGCTCGGCATGGGTGACGACGGCTTCGCGTTCGCTGCCCAGGCCATCCACCAGCAGGCGGATGCGGGCGGCGTTTTCGGAATAGGAGCGCTCGATCTGGTTGACTTCCGTATGGACCAGCGTTTCGAGCTCGACGGCGCGTGCCAGCGTGCGCTCGATGCCTTCGCCCATCGCCGCCACTTCGCGGCGAACGGCCTGACCGACCATCATGACGCGGTCCTGGGCAAGGTTTTCGGGCTCGGCGAGGCGGAACGCCATCTCGGTCATGGATTCTGCGGCCATGCGCATTTCCTGGGCGCGACGCACCATGGCCGCAAAGGCCCAGAACAGAACCACGGGCACGCAGGCGCCGATGGCGAACATGACCCATTGCGGGCGTGCCAGCACCTGCTCGAGGGTGCGCGTCTGCCAGATTTCCGGCCCGAACATCTGGTCGGCAAGAAGCCCGGCGGCGCCCAGCCAGACGACGGACAGTGCCGCCACGACCCAGTTGACGGTGCTGGAGGCGCGCTTGTTAAGGCCGCCCAGCATCGAGCGGAAATCCTTCTGGCGATCGTCGTTTGCCGGCGCGAATGTGACTGGCTGGGTAACAGTGGGGCGCTCTACCGGGCGAAGTTCGGGCTCCTGCTGCCGCTTTGTTGCCGCTGCGGAAGCTGCTGCAGGCTTGCTGGAGCGGTTTTCGCGGGTCACCTCGGTCGCGGCCTTGTTGCCGCGTCCCTCGCGTACCAGTTCGTCGGCTGCCTGGGAAATCTGCGCCTCGAGGTCGTCCATGGAGCTTGCCATGTCGAGTTCGTCTTCGGGCGAACCCGAAAAATCGAGGTCGAGCGCGTATTCCAGTTCCTCTGAAACTTCGCTCTCGATGCTACGCGTGGTCGTGGATTTCTTCGCCATGCCGCCGTTACCCTTTACTCGATGTGCGCCAACACCAATTTTTTGTTTTTACACGGTCCGCGCAGTAGGCTGAATATGGAGCCGCCGTATCGTACTGACACATACAGGTAAAGGAAACATGGAAACCGGCCGATACGTAAAAGTTTAAACATAAGGTTAACAACGCCATGATTCCGGCGGATTTTAGCCCGCCCCGGACGTCGCCCGGTTAACCCCTTGTCCACGTTAAAAGACTTACCCTCGGGCAGTGTCATGCGTGTCCCGGAGGTTCCCTTGGCTGCCCTTAACAAGAATGATGCCGTGGCATTTCAGATGCCGGGCGGGGAGGTTTCCGACACCGCGCCGGCGCGTCCCATCGACCTGGCCCATCTCGCCCGCCAGACCATGGGCGATCGCGAACTCGAGCGCGAAGTGCTCAGCCTGTTCGTCGATCAGGTGCTGTCCGTACGCGACCAACTCGCTCATGCCGACGTCAAGGCACGCAAGCAGCTTGCCCATTCGTTGAAGGGCTCGGCCAGAAGCGTCGGTGCTGCCGCGATAGGGCGCTGCGCCGAAGCGATCGAGGACAATCCCGCCGACCGTCAGGCCGAGCGCCGGCTTTCGCGCCTCATTGACGAGGTGCGCGACTTCATCGCCGCCATCAACCGCTAGCCCTTTCTCACCGCCTCGACGCCTTGCCGCTCGCCCATGTGGGGCGGGGCAACGCAATTGCGCCCTCCCGCGGCGTTTTCGCGCAACAGTTGACTCGCGGCGCGGAGTCATTATCTCGGAATGCCAAGTCTCAGGATCCTCAATGACCAAAATCTCCTTCGTTACGCATGACGGCACGCGCTTCGACGTCGACGCCGAGAACGGCTCGACCGTCATGGAGAACGCCATCCGAAATGCGGTGCCCGGCATCGAGGCGGAATGCGGCGGCGCCTGCGCCTGCGCGACATGCCATGTCTATGTCGACGAGGCCTGGACGGCTGAGGTCGGCGAGCCCGAGGCCATGGAAGAAGACATGCTGGACTTTGCCTACGACGTCCGGCCAAACTCGCGACTGTCTTGCCAGATCAAGGTGCGCGACGCGCTCGACGGCCTCGTCGTCGAGGTGCCCGAACGGCAGGGCTGATACGCTGCCTGCGAGGCCATAGAGCGGCTAGCGGGCGAAATCGCCGGGAGGGCGCACGATGAGCGAAGTCACCAAGACCGACGTTCTGATTGTCGGGGCAGGGCCTGTCGGCCTGTTCGCCGTCTTCGAACTCGGCCTTTTCGACATGAAGTGCCACCTGATCGACATTCTCGACCGGCCGGGTGGCCAGTGCGCCGAGCTCTATCCCGAAAAACCGATCTACGACATTCCGGCGCTGCCTTCCGTCTCGGCGCAGGAACTGGTCGACCGGCTGATGGAGCAGATCAAGCCGTTCAACCCGCAATTCACCTTCAACCGCATGGTTTCCGGCCTCGAGAAGCTGGAGGATGGTTCCTTCCGGGTCACCACCGACGAGGGCGAGATCTTCGAGGCGAAGATCGTCGTCATCGCTGCCGGCGGCGGTTCATTCCAGCCCAAGCGCCCGCCGATCCCCGGCATCGAGGCCTTTGAGGGCGAGAGCGTCTTCTATTCCGTGCGCCGCATGGAGGAGTTCCGCGGCCACGACCTCGTCATCGTCGGCGGTGGCGATTCCGCGCTCGACTGGACGCTCAACCTGCAGCCGATCGCCAAGAGCGTGACGCTTGTTCACCGCCGGCCCGAATTCCGCGCCGCGCCCGACAGCGTCAACAAGATGTACGCCATGCAGGAGATGGAGGAGCTCGAATTCCTGGTCGGCCAGGTGACTGGCCTGACGGGCGAGGACGGCAAGCTCACCTCGGCGACCATCAAGGGGCCGCATGGCGATACGGAAGTGCCCTGCACACGCATGCTGCCCTTCTTCGGCCTGACCATGAAGCTCGGGCCAATCGCCGAATGGGGCCTCAACCTGCACGAAAACCTGATTCCCGTGGACACCGAGAAATTCGAGACCTCGATCCCCGGCATCTTCGCGGTTGGCGACATCAACTGGTACCCCGGCAAGCTGAAGCTCATCCTGTCGGGTTTTCACGAGGTAGCGCTGATGGCTCAGGCGGCAAAACGCATTGTCAGTCCCGGCGAACGCGTGGTCTTCCAGTACACCACGTCCTCGACCAGCCTGCAGAAGAAGCTCGGCGTCGCCTAGCGGCGCATGCCCAGGCTCAGCCGGGCAACTGGCCGTTGTCGATGCGCTCGATGCGGTAGCGCAGCAGCCTGAGCATGCGGCGCTCGAAATTGATGCCCTCGACGCGGTCGAAACGCTCCTGCGCCTTGTCGTGCTTGGCAAGGATCCTGGCGTTGACCGCCTTGGCGTCCTCGGCCAGCCTGCTGCAGGTCTTCTGACGGCGCAGCTTCTCCAGTTCCATCTCCATTTCGCGCGCATGCGTCCTGGCGATCACCACGTGGCTTTCCTCGTGGCGCTTGATGTCGGCCGCCAGCGTGTCCCAGATCACGCGCACGTCCGCTGCCGCCTTGCTGCGCTGGCGCCAGCGCGGCAGGATCATGCGCGCCTTGACCGTAACGGTCGCCTTGGCGATTCGGCAGTAGCTGCCCTTGTCGTCGTAGGTGACCCGGGTCGAGAATTCCATCTGGGTTGCGCCGGGGTGCCGCCTTCCGGTGCTCTTGACCTGCGGCCCGCGCGTGTCCAGCTCGATCTCGAGCTGTTCCAGCGTCGTGCCGCCGACGGTGAAGTAGCTGTAAGTCTTTGACAAATTGGCGGCGGCCGAGGGCAGGGCGGCGAGCCCTGCCAGGCAGGCCGCAAGTGCGACGGTCTTGATGTGAAGTGGCCTCATTGGACGAACTTGCGCCAGCCGGCGTCCGCGCGCAATGGAAATCGGCGCCCCGATGCGCTTGGCCGCAGGTGACGATTTCGCGCGAAAGCCGTTGATTTTCCGTCATGTAGGCGGCATGGGTCCGCGACCTGAAACCCGGTTGGCGCGATGACGACGAAACGATGGATGCTGGCGCATGGCCGCCAGCTCGAACTTGGCCCCAGGGCCATCGTCATGGGCGTGCTCAACGTCACGCCCGACAGCTTTTCGGATGGCGGCAGATTCTTCTCCGCGGATGCCGCGCTAACGCAGGCACGCGCCATGCTGGCCGAGGGCGCCGCGATCGTCGATGTCGGCGGTGAATCGACGAGGCCGGGCGCCGAGCCGGTCAGCGCCGCCGAGGAGCAGGCCCGCATCCTGCCGATCATCGAGGCGCTCGCGGCAGACGGCGCCGCGCTGATCTCGGTCGACACCTATCGCGAGGAGACGGCGCGGCTCGCGGTTGCCGCCGGCGCCCATATCGTCAACGATGTCTGGGGCCTGCAGCGCGAGCAGGGCATCGCGCGCGTCGCCGCCGAAACCGGTGCGGGCCTCGTCATCATGCACACCGGGCGAGAACGCGAGAAACTGCCCGACGTCATCGCCGACCAGTTCGCCTTCCTGTCGAAGTCGCTTGAAGTCGCCCGCCATGCCGGCATTGCCGACGACAGCATCGTGCTCGATCCCGGCTTCGGATTCGCCAAGGATTCGGAGGAGAACCTGCAAGTGATGGCCCGCTTCGGCGAACTCTCCGCGCTGGGCTACCCGCTGATGGCCGGCACGTCGCGCAAGCGCTTCGTCGGCCATGTCACCGGGCGCGAGGGCGATGCGCGCGACGTCGGCACGGCGGCCACCAGCGCGATCCTGCGCCTCAAGGGCGCCGACCTTTTCCGGGTCCACAATGTCGCAATCAACATGGACGCACTGGCCTTCGCGGATGCTATGCTCGCCCGCGAACCGCACGCCGCCGAAAGCTGAGCCCTTATGTACCTGATCCGCATGACCAATTGCGCCTTCTTCGCCCGCCACGGCGTGCATGACGAGGAGGAGCGGCTCGGCCAGCGCTTCTACGTCGACGCGGCGCTGACCGTCGACCCGGGCAGGGCGCTGGAAGAGGATGCAATCGAGGGCACCGTCAATTACGGCGATGCCTTCCAGGTCATCGAAGCCATCATTACCGGCGAGCGCCGGTTCCTGATCGAGGCACTGGCGCTCGAGGTCGGCAAGGCACTCACCGCGCGCTTCCCACAGATCAAGCGCGCCGAGATCACCGTCAGGAAGCCAAATGCACCGGTTCCGGGCGTGCTGGATCATGTCGAGGTGACCGTTGTCTGGCCGCAATAGGCACACCGCCTATCTCAGCCTCGGCGGCAATCTTGGCGACCCCGCAGCCTCGATGGGGGCTGCGCTGCGCATGCTCGATGCGGATTCCGGGACCGAGGTGGTCGCGGTCTCCTCGCTCTACCGGACGCCGCCATGGGGCAAGCTGGACCAGCCGGATTTCCTCAACGCCGCCGCCGAAGTCTCGACTGGGCTGACGCCGCGCGGCCTGCTCGACCTTTGCCTCGACGCCGAGCGCCGGCTGAAACGGGTCCGTGAAGAACGCTGGGGCCCGCGCCTGATCGATATCGACATACTGGTGTTCGGCGACCTGACGGTGCACGAGGAGGGTCTGGAGATTCCGCACCCGCGCATGCTTGAGCGTGCCTTCGTGCTGGTGCCGCTGGCCGAGATCGCGCCCGACTTCATGGCCGGAGGCAAGCGCCTCGCCGACCATCTGGCCGGCGCCGACACGGCCGGCATCGAGCGGCTGCCGCGCGGTCGTGACTGGTGGAAGGCCTAGCATCGCCGCCTGCGATTGCCCTCGAACAGGGAATGGCTAATGACGAAATCGGCAAGTTTCCTTGGCTTCCCGGAGACCCTCCCGAGCGGTGCAGCTCCACGCATCGTGCTTTTCGGCGCGCCACATGGCAGCGATTATCCCGGTGAGGACAGCAGCGGCCACGACCGTGCCGCGGCGGAAATCCGTGCGGCGAGCCTGGAAGACGCCGGTCTCGTAGGCAACTGGGATTTCGATCTCGACGGTCCGCTCTTTGCCGGCCAAGCGCCGTGCTGCGTCGATATCGGCGACCTACCCACAGAGCCGGGCGCCAATGCCGGCAACCGGGCCCTCATCGAGACGAATACGCGCGACATCCTGGCGGCGGGCGCCATTCCGCTGATGATCGGCGGCGACGATTCCGTGCCGATTCCCTTCCTTGCCGGTTTTGCGGAAACCGGCCCGGTCTGGATCCTGCAGATCGACGCCCATATCGACTGGCGCGATGAAGTCCATGGCGAGTGCTTCGGCTATTCGAGCCCGATGCGGCGCGCCAGCGAGATGGGCCATGTCGCCGGCATCGTTCAGGTCGGCATGCGCGGCCTCGGCAGCGCGCGCTATGCAGAGCTGGAGGACGCTAGGCGCTACGGCGCAAGCATCGTCGCGTCGCGGGAGATTCATGCGCATGGCGTCGAAGCCGCGATCTGCCATATCCCGGAAGGTGCAAGCATCGTCGTCACGCTTGACTGCGATGGTCTCGACCCAAGCGTGATGCCCGGTGTCTCCGCCCGCACGCCGGGCGGCCTCAGCTACCTGCAGGTCATCGACCTGATCGATGCGGCCGGCAGGCGCGGACGCATCGCCGGCTTCGACCTGGTCGAACTCTATCCGCCCGCCGACCTGGACGGAATCTCGGCTCTGACGGCGGCCCGCATACTGGTCAACGTGATCGGCAGGATCGTCCGCCAGGCCTGACGCGCCGGGGGCGCCTCGCGGGTGCATCCTGACACGGCTTGAATCGAGACATGATGGCTGTAGATTGGCTCCGGTACCTGCGCGTCGAACGGGTGTCTCCGGAGGAGAATCAGAATTCTCGGATGATGATTTCGTCTGTCTCGCCGCCCAGCCTTGTCCGTCCAGCCGGGATGAATCATGAACCCAATTCTCTTGGTCGTGCTGATCGTCGGCGGTCTTGTCCTTATCGACCTTCTGCTGCGCTTCGCCAGGACACCGCCATCGGGCCAGCTGGAATCCGAGACGCAAGCGGTCGACCAGCTCTGCCGGGAGTATCCCGAACTGGATGCTTCCGAAGTGTCGCGGGTCGTGCTGACGGCTGACCGGCGCGCTGCATTCGTGGCAATGACCTCCGGGCCGGCCGGCTTCGTGTCCGGGATGGGCGACCGGTTCGTCGTCCGCCAGCTGCGGCCGGCCGATATCAGAGAGGCCGTGCCGGAGGCCGAAAGCGCACTGAGGGTCCGCTTCAATGAAGTGGCGTTGCGTCCCATGCGGTTCGAATTTTCGGATAGTGCAGAACGCGATCTTGTTCTGGACTTGCTTGGCGCCGCACGCGACCCAATACAGACAACATAGCGTCAGTCTGACCCGCGCTTGCGCTTCCGTATGGGAGTTCAATGGGGCATACTATGCTTAATAGTGTGGCGCGGAGTCTGGAATGGACAGTCTGGCGGATATCCAATTGCCCAATACGGGGCAACTGGCGATACCCCTCTACATCATCGGGATTCTGATCGAGTTCGGCCTCTTCTGCCTCGGCAAGGCAAAGGGCCAGTACGAGCGCAGGGATGCCATGACCAGCCTTCTCATGGGGGTCGGCAACGTCGCCACAGGCATCATCTACGCCGTGGTGCTCATCGCCATGATGCAATGGGCCTACAGCTACCGGATTTTCGACCCGGGCATCACCTGGTGGTCGGCGGTGCTGTGCTTCGTGCTGGATGACTTCCGTCGCTACGTCTACCACGCCGGACTGCACCGCATCCGCTGGTGGTGGGCCGATCACGTCAACCATCATTCCAGCCAGCACTTCAACTTCACGACCGCCCTGCGCCAGCCCTGGACCACGATCTTCACCGGCTCGTTCCTGCTCTATCTGCCGCTGGCGTGGCTGGGCTTCCACCCTCTGCTGATCCTGTTCGTCGGCGGCATCAATCTCACCTACCAGTTCTTCGTTCACACCGAGACCGTCGGCAAGTTGTGGAAGCCGATAGAGTTCGTCCTGAACACGCCGTCGCATCACCGCGTGCACCATTCCAACAACCCGAGATATCTCGACGCCAACTACGCCGCGGTCCTCATCATCTGGGACCGCATCTTCGGCACCTTCGTCGAAGAGCGCGAGGAAGACGTGCCAAAATACGGGCTCGTCCAGAACATCGGCACGTTCAACCTTTTCTTCGTGGCATTTCACGAGTGGATCTCGATCTTCAAGGACATGGCGAAACCGGGTCTCACGCTGCGCGAGCGGCTGATGTACATGTTCGCGGAGCCGGGATGGAGCCACGATGGCAGCCGCAAGACGTCCTGGGATCTGAAGGCGCAGTATGTCCGCAAGCATCCGGATCAGTCGGGCATGCCGGGATTGCCCGACCTGGTGGCGAAGAATGACGGATCAGCCGGCAGGGTCCAGCCTGCTGAGTAGCCGCTGCGACCCGGAGGGATTGCGCGAGCGTTGAGACCCCGGCAAATGCGACCGGGGTGTGGTTCAGGGTCTTGTAAGGACTTGACGCTAGACTGTGTTCGACCATCGGAGTTGGCGAATGCAATCTAGTGCGACATTGAGCATCGGCCTGCCGGTTGCGCTCTGCATCATCATGCTGGGGCTGGGGCTATCGCTCAAGCTCGAGGATTTCGCCCGGGTCCTCGCGCGGCCCTGGCCGGTGCTGGTCGGCCTCTTCTGCCAGGTGGTAGTCTTGCCGGGCCTGTGTTTCGTGCTCGTCTACTTTTCCAACCTGCCACCTGCCATCTGCGTTGGAATGATGCTGCTTGCCGCGAGTCCCGGTGGAACTTCTGCGACGCTCTTCACACATCTTGCAGGTGGCAACGTCGCGCTCAGCATCTCGCTCACAGCGGTCAGTTCACTGCTCTCGATCGTGACGTTGCCCATCATCGCCAACCTGTCGCTGCTGGCGTTCTACGGTGAGGACGGCGCCGTCAGGCTGCAACTCCACCAGGTTCTCCAGATCTTTGCCATTGCCATCGTTCCAGCCCTCATCGGCGCGTTCATCCATAGGCGGTTTCCTGTCTTTGCGGAACGCCTCGAAAAGCCCGTGAAACTGTTGGCCAGTCTTTTTCTTGCGACGGTGGTGCTCGTCGCGCTCATCGGGCAGTGGCGCCTGCTGGTGGAATGGGGCCCCACGGTCGGGGTGCTTGCGCTTGCCTTCAGCGTGGCGAGCATTTCGGTAGGCTTCTGGGTGCCCAGAGTGCTCAACATCGAGCGGCGGGAAGCCGTCGCGCTGTCAATGTCGATCGGCTTGCACAATGCGGCACTCGTCATTGCCCTGGCGATGAGCGAGCACATGCTGAACAATGCCGAGATGGCGATACCGCCGGCGGCCTACGGCCTTATCTCCTATTTCGTCGGAGGCCTGTTCGTATGGTGGCTCAATCGCACGCGGAAGCCTCTGTCGACCGCGAGGGCGGCAACAGTCGATCAGGCAAGCCGCTAGGGGCCGACTGACGCTTCACCGCGCAGCCTGCCTGCCGTCCTGACGTCTTTCCTGTGGCCCAGCTTCGTCATCTCGCCGAGATGGTGGCGGCACAGCAACCAGACGGTCGCGGATAACGGCGGCTCGTAGCCGCCATCGGACCGCCGGCATTCAACCAGAGAAGCCGCCGGCATCGAGGAAGGCCTGTTCGTCGGGCGAGGTCTCGCGGCCGAGCACCGCGTTGCGGTGCGGAAAATGGCCGAAACGCTGGATGATGTCGCGGTGAAGCACGGCGTATTTTATCAGTTCCTCGCCGAGCGGCTCTGTCTTTTCGACGCAGAGATGCTGGTCGGCGAGGTTTTCCGAATGCTCGAAGGGCAGCAGGAAGAAGACGCGAAGCTGCTTGTCGACCTGCTGGTCGAGGCCGGCGTCGAGCGCCTTGTGCGCAAAAAACCTGGCCAGCGGGTCGGTGGCGAACATGTGGGCGGTGCCGCGGAAGCAGTTGCGCGGGAACTGGTCGAGAAGGATCATCAGCGCCAGCGCACTCTCCGGATGCGTCGCCCAGTCGTCCAAATCGCGGCGCGCGGCGGCGAAATGGAGTTCCCTGAATTCGTCGTGGAAGGTCCGGTCGAATTCTGCATCCTTGCGGAACCAGGCCTCGGGGCCGGCGTCGCGCCAGAATTTGACGACTTTCGCCGCTCTCGGGTCGAGTTCCTGCATGCTTTTCTCCTCCTCAGTCGGCAGCGGCCTTGCCGAGTGCATCGGCCGCTCCTTCATTCATTGCCTGGCCCGGCCGTTTCGGCTGGGTCAGCGGCGTCGGCACCGGTTCAGGGATGTTGCCCTTCATCAGGCGCCTGCCGGACTGGATGTCGCCGGCGATCTGCAGCTCGAGCCGTTCGGCGTCGCGGCGCCGCACGTCCTCGATCACCTCGGCCACCTCTTCCTGGGTGACGCCGAGCTTTTCAAGCGTCGCGCCGCCGAACAGCAGCGCCGATTCGAATGTCTCGCGGATCTGGAAGTCGACGCCGGCGCCGATCAGGCCGATGGCCGCGCCGCGGTCATAGGCGCGCGCCAGCACCGGCACGAAAGGATATTCGCTCTTCATGTGCTCGGCGATGCGGATCGACGCCTCGGCCTTGTCGACGCAGATGAGCACGGCGCGGGCGCGGCCGGCGCCGGCGGCATGCAGGATATCGAGCCGGGTGCCGTCGCCGTAATAGACCTTGAAGCCGAAATCGGCCGCCGCCTGGATCATCTCGACGTCGTTGTCGATGATCGAGACGTCGATTCCCCTGAGCAGCAGCGGCTGGCTGACGATCTGGCCGAAGCGGCCAAAGCCGATGATCAGCACGCTGCCGTTCAGCCCGTCGGCGATGTCGACGCCCTCGAGGGTCTGCTCGTCCTTCGGCGTGATCTGGCGCAGCACCGCGATCGCCAACGGCGTCAGCACCATCGAGATGATGATGATCGCCGTTAGGATGGCGTTGGCCTCGCCGTCGATGATGCCGACCGACAGCGCCGAGGAATAGAGCACGAAGGCGAACTCGCCGCCCTGGGCCATGACGACAGCGCGGTCGAGTGCTTCGCGGTGGCCGGATTTCAGCCGCGCCACGAGGTAGATTCCGAGCGCCTTCACCACCATGTAGGCGACGACGTAGAAGGCGATGGCGGCCCAGTTCTCGGCAACGACGGCGAGGTCGAGCGACATGCCGACGGCCATGAAGAACAGACCGAGCAGGATGCCGCGGAAGGGTTCGATATCGGCCTCGAGCTGATGGCGGAAGGTCGATTCAGACAAGAGAACACCGGCCAGGAAGGCACCCATGGCCATCGACAGGCCGCCAAGCTGCATGGCGAGCGCGGAGCCGAGCACCACCAGAAGCGCGGCGGCGGTCATCACCTCGCGGGCGCGCGAATCGGCAAGCAGGCGAAACAGCGGGTTGAGCAGGTAGCGGCCGGCGACCACCAGTCCGACGATCGAGCCGAGCCCGATGCCGACGTCGACCAGCCGCTCCGACAGGCTCATTTCCTCGCCTCCCGGCGCCAGGAAGGCGACGAGCGCCAGCAGCGGCACGATCGCCAGGTCCTCGAACAGCAGTATCGAGACGATCCGCTGGCCCTTTGGCGACGTCGTGTCGCCGCGCTCTTCTAGGATCTGCATGACGATGGCGGTCGAGGTCAGCACGAAGCCGGCGCCGGCCACGAAGGAGACGCTGATCGGAAAGCCGGTCGACACGCCGATGCCGGTCAGCAGCGCCGCGCAGACCGCGACCTGCAACGTGCCGAGGCCAAATATCTCGCGCTTCAGGCTCCACAGCCGCGACGGCTGCATCTCCAGGCCGATGATGAACAGGAACATCACGACGCCGAGCTCGGCGACGTGCAGGATGGATTCGGGCTCGGAGAAGATGCCGATGCCGAAGGGACCGATCACCAGCCCGGCGGCGAGGTAGCCGAGGATCGAGCCGAGGCCCATGCGCCGGAAGATCGGCACGGCGACGACGCCCGCCGTCAGCAGAGCCACCACCTCGACCAGATTGCTGCCAGAGACTTCAGCCGCCATGTTGCCGATCCATGCTTGAGGCGCGCGAGGTCTCGCGCACTTCGACTGGGATAGAACCGGCAAGATAGGGACGCAACCCGCCGGCGAACAGGCCGGCAGGCCTTTGCGATATCGGATGTTGCCAAATGGCGACGGCGGAGTGCCGCCAGCGCCTACTTCTGCGCGATGGAGCCCACGGCGGTCGTGTCGACGCGCTTCAGGTTGACGCCGATCACCGGCACCATGGTTTTCTCGACGCGCACCGAAACGGTGACCGTCATGGTGTTCTCGTCGGCGAGCCTCGCCTGCATGATGCCGCGCAGCTCGTTGCGGTGGATGTTGAAGACCACCTTGCGGCCGTCCTGCACCTTGCCCGAAACGATATCGAGGCCGGAGCCGACGGCGCCGTCCATGAAGGTGCCTCTGTAGCCGGACTTGCTGCTCTGGGTGACGGTGGCCGACATCTTCTGCGTGAACACGCCGACGCGGCACCCGCCGTCGAGCGTCATGCCGAGCTTGCGGTCGGGAGTCGTGCCGGCGAAATTGCAGACGAACTTGGTGCCCTTGTATTTCCCGGCAACGATTTCGCCCGGTCCGGTCCAGTCACCCTCGATCGACTGGAAGAAGGCACTGTCGCGCTCCGCGCCGATGGTGCTCGCAGTCGTTGCGGGGAGGAGGGCGGCCGATGCTGCAAGCGGCAGGACTACGGACAGGATTGCACGCTTCATCGAGAGACACCCGGGCTACGAATTTCGACTGGAAAACTTTCCCCAGAACATGCCCAGAAATGGTTAACGGAACCTCTCCGGCGGCGCCCCCGCTTCAAATTTCCGCAGGGGCGCATCAGCCCCGTGTTTTGCCGGAATTCTCGCTGGTTTTCGCGGAATTTTCCGCCTTTTTCCCGGAGAACGACGCCAGAACGGACAGGAATTCCGTCATGCCGGGACGTTTTTCGGCAGAGAATGGCAGGGGTCGGGTGACTTCCATTGCCGCGACGCCGATCCGCGCCGTCATCATGCCGTTAACGACGCCTTCGCCGAGCTTGGCAGAGAGGCGGGCAGCCAGCCCTTGGCCGACGATCTGGTGCACGATGTCGTCGCCCGCCGCGATCGCGCCGGTAACTGCCAGATGGGCCAGCACGCCGCGCGCCAGGCGGAAGAAGCCAAGCGTCCCGGGCCTTCCGCCATAAAGCTCCGACAGGCGGCGGATCAGACGTCCGGCTTCGAACAGCACATAGACGATGTCGACCAGTGCCCGCGGACTGACGGCCGTGACCACCGAGACCCGCTTGGCGGCGTCGAGAATCAGCGTCTTGGCGCGGCGGTCGAGGGGGCCGAGAATCTCGGTCTCGGCGATCCGCACGAGATCGGCCCCGTCAATGATGTCATCCTTCAATTCGGCAAGCGCGCGCCGGCCTGCCGCGGTTTCGGGCTTGGCGGCGACAAAGGCGGAAAGCTCTGTGACCACCTTCCCGGCGGCGGTCGGGTCGTTGCGGGTAATGGCGTCAAGTGCCTGGTTCCGCAGCTTTTCCACCGAGGCAAGTCGGGCGACGGCGAGCATTTCGCGCAGCAGGATGACGCCGAGCGCGGCGACCGCAAGCGCTGCCGCGCCGGCTGCGACCCAGCCCAGCCACTCGGCGCGCTGGAAGAGGTCGCGGATCAGCTGGTCGGTCCACAGACCAATCGCCAGCGAGACGAGCACTCCCAGCGCCCCGAGCAGAATCCGGGCAAACCAGGAGCGTCGCGTCGGTGCTTCGGCCGGCGGTGGCACCGCGCCGGCAACCTCGACCATGTCGAAGACGTCGACTTTGTCGGGTGTCACAACGGCAAGGTCGGTCGTCACGGCACGCGGGCTGCGGCTTGCGGTTGCCTTCTTGGCCTTCGTCTTCTCTTCGGGCGCTTTTTCCGGCTCCAGCCGGAACGCCGCGGGTCTTCTGGGCGTGTTCATGCGAGGTGATCTCCAACCAGGAACTGCAGGGCGCGGTCGAGCCGGATATGCGGCAGCGACAGGGTCAGGCCCTCGGTGGTGCGCTCAAGCCTGGGGGGGCGGAAGCGGACGAAACGGACTTCCGGGCCGGGCGTATCGGAAGCCTCCGTCGACTCCTCGAAGACCGAATCAATTCTTGCCGGCAAGTCCCCGGGAAATATGGCAGTTTCGGTCTTTCCGTCGAAGGTCTCGTCGCCGATCGTCTCGCCTTTCAGCGGCGTTCCGATGATCACGGGCAGCGTTTCGCCGCCTTGTTCCACGCTTCCCTCGCGCGTAGCGCGTACCGCCGCCATGGCCAGGACCTCGACCTCGGCGCCAGAGAAATTGGCCCGCTTGATGGCGCGGTCGGCGAGCCGGCGCACGATCGCCTGCAGCCGGTCATGCGCCTCGTGATGCAGGTGGTCGGCCTTGGTGGCCGCGACGAGGATGCGGTCGATGCGGCGCGAGAAGAGGTCGGTCAGGAGGTTGCCGTGTCCTTGCCGGAAGCAGCCGAGAATTTCGGTCAGTGCCCGTTCCAGGTCGGCCATGGCGCCGGGCCCGGCGTTCATCGCCTGCATCGCGTCGATCAGCACGATCTGGCGGTCGAGCCGGGTGATGTGCTCGCGAAAGAACGGCTTCACGACATGCGTCTTGTAGGCCTCGTAGCGGCGTTTCATCATCGCATGCAGGGAGCCGGAGCGGGCGCGGCGGCCCTGCAGCCTGGGAAGCGGCGCGAAGGTCAGCGCTGGTGAACCTTCCAGATCGCCTGGCATGAGAAAGCGGCCGGGCGGCAGGGTAGAGAGGGCGCGCTCGTCGAGCTTGCAGGCCCGCAGATAGGCCGTCAGCGCGTCGGCCAGCGTGCGGGCCGTGGTCTCGTCCGCGTCGGCAGCCGGATCGACGGCTTCGGAGAGGGCCCGCCATTCACGTGACAGCTGCGCCCGGACCGGCAGTTCGGCCATTTCGAAGGCGTCGGCCGAGAATTCCTCGTAGGATTTGCCGAGCAACGGCAGGTCGAGCAGCCATTCCCCGGGATAGTCGACAATATCCACCGACAGGCGGCCGCGCGAAAACAGCCGGCCCCAGCCGGAGGCCGATTCATACTCGATCGTCAGGCGCAGCTCGGAAATGGCCCGCGTCGAATCCGGCCATTCGCGATCCTTGACCAGGGCTGCAACGTGGTCCTCGTACTGGAAGCGCGGCACGGCGTCGTCAGGCTGCGGCTCGAGAAAGGCGCGGGCGATGCGACCGGAGCGCTGCGCCTCGAAGAGCGGCAGGCGGCCGCCGTGGACCATGTTGTGCACCAGCGATGAGATGAACACTGTCTTGCCGGCGCGCGACAGGCCGGTGACGCCGAGCCTGAGGGCGGGCGCAAACAGACCGGTCGCGCGTCCGGTCATCGTATCCAGTGCTATGCGTGCCTCGTCGGTGAAGCTGGTCAGCGATGTCGCCAAGAATTCTGCCCCTCGTCGTGAACGACCGATATAGGCATTGCAGCCAGGGTTTGTAACGGTGGCGATGCGCTCGCGGTCAGGCGGGTGTCAGGAATGCCTCGAGAAAACCCGTTCCGGGGGCGGCGTGGGCAAGCCCCTTGTCGAAGCTGATGACTGCCAGGCCGGAGGTCGGAAAGCCTTGGCTGAGGACGGCCCGTGCCGCTTCATCACCGTCGCCGGCCAGGGCGGAGGCCAGGTCTTCCATCATCGGATTGTGCCCGATGACCAGCACGGAGCCGCAATTGGCGTGTTCGCGCACCAGCGACAGGTAACCGGCCGCATCGTCGCTGTAGAGACGGTCGAAGAACAGCACGCGGCCTGTGTCGGCGCTCCCGGCGATGCCCTCGAGCGTCTCTCGTGCCCGCAATGCGTTGGAGCACAGGGTTATGTCGGGCACGTAGTTGTGTTCGCGCATCGCCGAGCCGGTCGCTTCCGCATCGACATGGCCCGACTCGTCCAGTGGCCGGTCGAAGTCGCGGACACCGGGCAGGGCCCAGCCGGCCTTTGCATGACGCAGCAGATACAGTGTGCTCACGACAACTCCCTGGCTGATGCGCCCTTGTCGCGGGTTTAGTTCTGCAAGGCGCTTTGCGCAACCGTTCTCGGCACTTGTCCGGCCGCGCTCACCCGACCCGGGCCCGCCAAGACCAGGGCAACAATGCGTGATTGCACTGCCAAATGATCTTGTGCCGTGCTGGAGCCGCGAATATATAGGCGCCAAAAATGGGTAATGGGGTGAGTCGAATGAACGATGTCGTTGCAAGCGATTATGTGCCCTCCGACGACGAACCATTCATGAACGAGCGGCAGAAGTCCTACTTCCGTGCCAAGCTCGTGACCTGGAAGTCCGACATCCTGCGCGAAGCGCGGGAAACGCTGGAAATCCTGCAGCAGGAGAACGCCAACCACCCGGATCTCGCGGACCGGGCCTCCTCCGAGACGGACCGCGCCATCGAGTTGCGCGCCAGGGACCGTCAGCGCAAGCTGATCTCCAAGATCGACTCCGCTCTGCAGCGCATCGACGAGGGGACCTACGGCTATTGCGAGGAAACCGGCGAGCCGATCGCGCTGAAGCGTCTCGACGCCCGCCCGATCGCCACCTTGTCGATCGAGGCCCAGGAGCGGCACGAGCGTCGCGAAAAGGTCTATCGCGACGACTGACCGGTTTTGTCAGCATCGAAAACGAAAAAGGCGGCATTTGCCGCCTTTTTCGTTTGTCGGTGGTCGCCTTCTATCGCTTGTGGCTAGCCAGTTCGCCGAGAAGCTTGGTCATTTCGTCGTCGAGCGTCATCTCGATGGGTTTTGCCGCCTTGGGGGGCGGCGCTTCGAAAGTCACTTCGAGTTCGTTCAGCAGCGTCTCGTCAAGATTGTTGCTGCGGCCTGAATGCGTGGGCTGCCTCGGCGCCCTGGCGGCCCCCGTGCTGATCGGCATGCTGGCAGGTGGCAGGCGCGGCGGCGCCGGGCGTGGCGGCGGCGCCTGTTCTCTCGGCGCGCGTGCCGGCGGCGGCGCAGGCCTAGCCCGTTCGGGCGCTCGCGCCGGTTGCGGCGGCGGTGCGCGATGGACGGGTGGCTGCTGGATGTAATCGGGTTGCGGCGCCGGTGCGTTTGCCATGACAGGTGGACGCGCCGGCTGTGGTTCGGGTACGCGCGGGCGGGGAGCCGGTTCGGCGCCATTGTCTGCGGTAAAGGCCGAGCGGCGCGGCGACTGGCCGTAGCGGATCTCGCGCTCGACCACGACGTCGGTCGGTCCGCCGATGAGGATAAGATGCTCGACATCGTCGCGGCGTACCAGCACGAGGCGGCGATGGCTGTCCACGGCGGTCGCGTCCATGACCGCGAGCCGCGTCTTGCGGTTGCGCCCGCCCGCCACAAACGTGCCAAACGTCATGCTGCGTATCAGCTTTACGATGACGAGAACGATGACGAGGAGGATAAGGGCAGCGAATGTCCAAAGGACTGCGCCAACAAATGCTGGACCCGCCAGACCTTCGATCCACTCAAGCATTGACTTCCCCAAGACTACCGCCGCACATCGCGGGCGACAGTAGACCCGTACACCCTGCATCTGCAAGTTGACATTGCGCCTGTGAAGATGACTCCCCGAAACTTGGAGGCTTCGTTGTGGCGCGTTATCCCGGCGCTTTTTCCGGCGAGACCTTTTCGAGCCCATGAGAATGTGATTCAACCGGGGCGCGGCAGGGGAGCCGCCATTTCGGGAATCAGGTTCCAATGGCACGAGAGACGCGCGGCGACTTCTATCCGATTCCGATCGTCGATCAGAGTACGCGTCCAGGCGCCGTCATCCGGCTGATCGTGTTCATCATGGTCTTGACCGGTGCAGCCATCATCTTCGGCATCTTCCGCGAACGGCTGGGCGATCCGTTCCTGCTCGGCATGCTCGGCGTCCTGGCCATGATCGGTGTCGGCTATCTGTTTGCCACCGCCATCGGTTTCGTGCAGATCGCACCGCGCTCGACGACAGATGAGCTGTCTAAAGCCTTTGCCGATTCGATGGGGCAGGGGCTGCTTGTCACCGACACCAAGGGACGGGTCGTCTATGCCAACAAGGCCTATGGCGAGATGACAGGCGCGTCGTCGGCGGCCGACATCAAGACGGTGGAGAATCTGCTGTCCGACGTGCCGGAGGCGTCCTCGACGATCTACCGGCTCGCCTCCGGGCTGATCGATGGCCAGGAGGGCGACGGCGAGTTTCGCCTTGCGCATTCGATCCGGCCCGGCGCCGAGCCGGGGGCCCGCTGGTACAGGGCTCGGGCGCGCGCCTTCAACGTGCCGGGGCAGCGCCAGCCGCTGCTGGCCTGGCAGCTGGCCGACATCTCGAAGGAAAGGGCCGAACAGGAGCGCTTCTTCCTCGACCTGCAGAAGGCAATCGACCATCTCGACCATGCGCCGGCCGGCTTCTTCTCCGCAGACCAGGAAGGCCGTCTCACCTATATCAATGCGACGCTGGCGGAATGGCTGGGCATCGATCTGGCGAGTTTTTCGCCCGGCGCGATGACGCTGAAGGAAATTGTCGCCGGTGACGGCATCGCGCTGGTCAGGGCGGTAAAGGCCGACCCGGGCACGACGCGCAACGCAGTGATCGACCTCGACCTGGCGACAGTGACCGGCGAGGCGTTGCCGGTGCGTTTCATGCACCGTGTCTCGGCCAGCCGCGAAGGCATCAATGGACCGACGCGCACGATCGTTCTCAACCGGATGCAGGGCGAGGACGCCTCGGCGGATCTGCGCGCGTCGGAAATCCGCTTCACGCGCTTCTTCAATTCGACGCCGATGGCAATTGCGGCGGTCGACCTCGAAGGGCGCATTCTGCGCACCAACGCGCCGTTCCTGTCCCTGTTTTCGGCCGTTGTCGACCGCGATGCGGTCGACCGCAAGGTGCGGCTCGACACCGTCATTCACGAGCGCGACCGCGCGGCTTTCGCCGCCGCGCTGGAGAAGGCCCGTCTGCATCAGGCCGACATCGCGCCGATCGACACGCTTTTGCCGGGCAACGAGGACCGCCACATCCGCTACTACGTCAACGCGGTTGCCGACGGCACTGCCGAGGGAGCGGAAGAATCGGCCATCGTCTACGCGGTGGAAACCACCGAGCAGAAGGCGCTCGAGGGCCAGATGGCCCAAAGCCAGAAGATGCAGGCCGTCGGCCAGCTGGCGGGCGGCATCGCGCACGACTTCAACAATGTGCTGACGGCCATCATCATGGCCTCGGACCTGCTGCTGACCAATCACCGTCCGTCGGATCCGTCCTTCCCGGACATCATGAACATCAAGCAGAACGCCAACCGTGCGGCCTCGCTGGTGCGGCAGTTGCTCGCCTTCTCGCGCAAGCAGACGCTGCGGCCGGAAGTGCTGAGCCTGACCGACGTGCTGGCCGACCTGCGCATGCTGCTGGCCCGGCTGGTCGGCAACAACATCAAGCTGAAGGTCGACCATGGCCGTGACCTCTGGCCGGTGAAGGTCGACATCGGCCAGTTCGAGCAGGTGATCGTCAATCTTGCTGTCAACGCGCGCGACGCCATGCCGGACGGCGGCGAGCTGACTGTGCGCACCAAGAACCTGCTGGCGCAGGATACCGCCGCGCTTGGCCACCGCGAGATGGTGGCGGCCGACTATGTGGTGGTGGAGATCGAGGACACCGGCAGCGGCATTGCGCCCGACGTGTTGAAGCAGATATTCGAGCCATTCTTCACCACCAAGGAAGTCGGCAAGGGCACCGGGCTTGGCCTGTCGATGGTCTATGGCATCATCAAGCAGACGGGCGGTTTCATCTATTGCGATTCCGAGGTCGGCAAGGGCTCGACCTTCCAGATCTTCCTGCCGCGCCACATCGCGGACGCCAAGACTGATGGCGAGCCGGAGGAGAAGAAGCCGACGCCAGAGGCCGCCGCCGCCGCCAAGGCTGCCGATGCCGCCAAGGACCTGTCCGGTTCGGCGACAGTGCTTCTGGTCGAGGACGAGGACGCCGTGCGGATGGGTGGCGTGCGCGCGCTCACCTCGCGCGGCTACACGGTGCACGAGGCGTCGTCCGGCGTCGAGGCACTCGAGGTCTATCACGAGCTGGAAGGCAAGGTGGACATCGTCGTGTCCGACGTGGTGATGCCGGAAATGGACGGGCCCACGCTGCTCGGCGAGCTGCGCAAGCTGCGGCCCGACATCAAGTTCGTCTTCGTGTCCGGCTATGCCGAGGACGCCTTCGCCAAGAACCTGCCGGCAGATGCCAAGTTCGGCTTCCTGCCGAAGCCCTTCTCGCTGAAGCAGCTGGCGACCGTCGTGAAGGAAATGCTGGAGGCCGAATAGGCCGGGCGCTACAATCGGGTCGCCACGCCTGCCGCCATGCCGGCGGCAAGCGGCGAGCCGCAGTGCGCATGCGGACGAAGGGGTGCCGATGACGCCGCATAACGAGGCCGGACCCGGCGACTATGCCGAGGCAGTGCTGCTGCCGGGCTGCCCAGAGCGCGCGCAATGGATCGCCGAAACGCTGCTGGAGGAACCGCGCCGGGTCAATGCGGTGCGCGGCGAGCTCGGCTTCACCGGACGCTACCGCGGCCTGCCGGTCAGCGTGCAGGCGACCGGGATGGGGCGGCCGTCGCTGGCGATCTACGTGCATGAGCTGGTGACCGGGCACGGGGTCAAGCGGATCGTCAGGGTCGGCACCTGCGGCGGACTGGAGGAGGACGTGCCCCTCCGCTCGGTGGTGATCGCCCGCTCGGCGGCGATGGACCAGGAGACCGGCGCGGAGGGCGCCTGGCACGGCCCGGACGAACGGCTGTTCGCGGCAGCTGCCGCGCAGGCGCAGGCCGCCGGGATCGACCACCAGGCCTGCCCGATGGTCTCGAGCGACGTGTTCTACCATCCCGATCCGCTCGGCCGCTTCGCGGCGGCGCGGGCGCTGGGGGCGAGGGCCTGCGACATGGAGACGGCCTGGGTGCTTTCCGGGACCCCCAGACTTGGCGCACGGGCGCTGTCGATCTGCACCGTCGTCGACAATCTGGTGACGTGTACCGAGATCGACATGGCCGAGCGCCAGGGCGTATTCGAGCCGATGGCCAGGCTGGCGCTCGAAACACTCTATGTCGACAGCGCCGACGCCGGCTGACCTCCCGTCTTCAAACGCTGAACTATCTTCACGCGCTCACCCGAAGCCGCGACGGGCGGGCCGCGCAGGCGCCGCGTGCATGGCGGAAAAACTGTGGTATTCTGGGCACAGACCGGTGAGTCGAGAGTCCCGGCCGAGTAGTTCGCGTAAAGCGGGCAGGGCAACCGCCACGCCGACAAGTTCCGCGCAAGCAACGCGCCCTAGTGTGTTCCCGTAATCTGTTGTTTGGGTCAAGGCGTCTGGAAAACGGACCGGGGGACATTTGCAATGGAGCATTTCGTCGAAGACAATTCGAAGCGGCGGCTGACCGACCGCATCGAGATCATCACCGCCATCAACATCCTGCGCGAGCAGGGCTACGACAATGACGACCTGATCCGGGAAATAACCCGGATTTTTTATGTCGACCTCGATACCTACAACGAGATCGTCGTCGAGGCGGCGGCGGCCTAGGCCTTCGCCCCCAGCCGCTGCATCAGCGCCATGGCGCCCTGCGGGGCGCGGATCTTTCCTTCGTGGATGATGTAGAGGAAAACGTCGCGCGGCTGCTTCTCCGGCCCTGACGCCGGGTCGGCAACCGGCAGGTCGTCCGGCTGGCCACCCGCGGCCCATTCCCTGGCGCGCGCAGCCCAGCGGTCGAGCTCCTCCGGCGTGTAGGCGGTGGGCACGGTATCCTCGCCCTTCTGCAGCCGCGCATAGACGAAATCTGCCGTCACGTCGGCAATCTCCGGATAGTCGTGGTGATGCGCGTAGCAAATCGCCGCCTTGTATTTCTTGGCCAGCGCGACGAATTCCGGCACGGCGAAGGAGGCGTGGCGAACCTCCAGCACGTGGCGCAACGCCACGCCGCCGGTCTTGTCCGGCAGCAGTTTTAAAAACGCCTCGAAATCATCGGGCTCGAATTTCTTGGTCGGCGCGAACTGCCACACGACCGGGCCGAGCCGGTCGCCGAGTTCGTGCACGCCGGTGTCCCAGAATTTCTGCATGGACTCGCCGGCCTCTCCCAAAACCTTCTTGTTGGTGACGAAACGGTTGCCCTTGACCGCGAAGACGAAATTTTCCGGCGTGTCGGCGGCCCATTTGGCGAAGGTCTCGGGCGTCTGGCCGCGATAGTAGGTGCCGTTGATCTCGATGGTCGGCACCTGTCGCGCGGCGAACTGCAGCTGCTGCTTCTTCGGCAGCTTTTCGGGGTAGAAGGTGCCTTCCCAAGGCTCGAAGGTCCAGCCGCCCATGCCGGCGCGGATCGTTCCGGATTTCGTCATCGGGCTGCTCCTGATTTGCGTGGGCGGAAAATGGGGCGGGCGATGGGGCTTGTCCAGCAGGGGCGGGGCGGTCTCCTGACAGGGGTGGCGGGAGGGCGCACGCCCGCGATCCCTCATCTACGGAAAAGGGTCGGCAGGCGCTGGCGCGGGCGGTCCGGGCGGTCACGAGGTGTCGGGATTCGCCAGGGCGTGGAGGGCGAGCGAATGGGCGTGCGCCAGAATTTCGTCGACGTCGCGGATGTTCTTGCGGGCGCGGGCGGCGGGGTCGTAAGTGAGCAGACGGCCGCCGGGCGGTCGGCCGGGCCGCAGCGGCCAGGTTCGCCTTGGGCGGCCATGTGCCGGCGTATCCTTCCGGGCAGCCGCGGCGCGCCGCAGAATGGCCTGGCGGCGGGCGAAGCGCATCGCCTGTCCGGGCAGGTCGTCGAGGGCGGCGGCAAGGGCGGCGAGACGCCGGGCCAGATGCGTGGCGTCGATCGGGTCGTCGGGCGTCCGTGGAGGCTCGCCTGCGGCGCGCGTCTCGGGATGAGGGCCGCCGGGGACGCAGATGCGGGGCACGGCGCGGGCAGGCACGTAGCGGCGGCGCGGCCCCTTCGACAGGCAGCGTCGCGGCGGATCGAAGAGCGGCAGGGCAAGCGGTCTGGCCGGCCGGTTCTTGTTGCGGCGCGGGCGGCAAAAGTGCCGGCGGCCGGATCGGCGGGCGACAGCACCACGGCGATGCCGAAGCGGCGGAACATCGGGTCGGCGAGGACGGGCTTCGGGCGGGGTTTGCGGGGCGGCGGCAGGGTAACAGACAGGCCGCGCGCGGCCGCGATGATCAGCCGCCGCGCGGCGGACTCGGCGGGGCGCAGCAGGCGCAGGATGGCAAGGCGGAGATGTCGGGGGAGGGACGCCGGTAACGTCACGCCGGTGGCATGACGGAAGGCGTCGAGCGGGCGGGAGCCGCCGGAGGCAGCGGGGCCCGCGCCGGGGGAGGTGGGTGCAGCTTCCGCGTCGGTCGCGAGGTCTGCACCGACCCCACGAGATGTTACGCCCATCCGTGCCGGGTCCCCGCTGCCTTCGGCAGCGTCCCGGCCTTCTCGGCCGACGATCGAGCCACCGGCTCGATCGGAAGATCGGGCCTCGAAGCCCCTCAAGGGGGAAGATTGGCCAGTCAAGCCAGCCATGGCGACAAGGCCGGCGACGACGCGCTTCAGCGCCTGGTGGTTGAATGCTATCGCTGCCCGTCCGTCCATCGCGCCCTCGTTTCGGGCGCAATTCTAGCGCCGGCGGGGAGGGGGTGGATAAAGGGCTCAGTCCTTTCCGTCGCGGCGGACGAACTCGTGCCAGCTGTCGCGCACGCCCGGCCGGTCGGCGGCGACGACGAGCGCGAGGTCGGCCTTGTCGAACGCCTCGAACCACTCGCTCCACTCGACGAGGTCGATGCCGCCCGAATTCGGCAGGCGCTCGGCGCGGTCCTGGTCCTGGTAGGCGTGCTGGCCGAAGACCAGCCGCAGCATCGCCTGGACGCCCGACTCCGCCGAGCTGTCGACGATGGCCGGCGCGCCGGCGCGGGCGGCGGCCCAGTCGCGGATGGCGTCGTGGTCGGTGAGGGTGACGGTCTCGGACACGGGCGTTTCTCCTGGTTGTTTTTGGGCGGCGGGGGTCTTTAGAAATTATCACGGCCCGCTGCTGTTCGAAACGCATGCTGGCGGGGATGGTTGCGGTGGTGCGTCCTTCGAGGCTTGCCTCCGGCTCGCACCTCAGGATGAGGTCCGCCCCGCTGTGTTCCGCGCACGCGATCCGCGCTGGCGCGGCTCCAAGGGAGCACCGAGACCCTTGCCGACAAGGTTTGCCAGCATGCACTTCAGCGCCTGACGGTTGTTGTCTGTCGTCGCTCGTCCGTCCGTCGCTGCTTCCTTCGGCCACGGCAGCGGGATCATAGCACGTCTTCCTAAAGGCCGCTCTTGAATATTGCGCCTAAAAGGAAGACAGAAATACATCTCCAAATAACGTTAGGTTCCGGCTATACTGCTCTGATGGGGGGGATATGGCTACGAAAGAACCAATAGACGGAACTCCGGAGAAGCATATTTTTCGGGGTATGATCGCTGACTATGACCTTCAAACTGGGCTTTGCGAACTATTGGATAATGCTCTCGACTTCTGGGTTGCGAGCGGGAAAGCATCAAAGCTGACGGTGGAGGTTGAACTCGACGTTGCGCGACAGATACTTACAGTTAAGGACAATGCTGGCGGAGTCAAAGAGAGCGATCTGCGCCTCCTAATTGCACCAGGTGCTAGCCGTGAAACCTCGGCGGAAAATCTCATTGGTATTTTCGGAGTCGGTGGGAAGCGAGCTGGCGTCGCGCTCGGCGAGTTGGTTGAGATACGCACGCGTCACAAAAGCGAGGCCAGTCACAAAATCAGAATAGATGACGAATGGCTGCAAACCGAAAGCTGGGACATCGACTATGCTGAATGCGCCGCCGTCGGAGCCGGAAGCACAATCGTTGAAGTGTCGAAACTGCGACAACAGTTCAGTAAGGTCGACGTCGATCGGATACGTACAAGCCTTGGCGAGACCTATGGACGGTTCATCGGTGAAAATTGCGAAATTCTTCTCGACGGTGTCCCGGTAGCGGGAAAGTCGTTCGAAATTTGGTCCTATCCGCCAGACTATCTGCCTCGTACCCTTAGCTTCACGATTCTACCAGACGGAAAGCGCGAACTCGTCGTAACTATGGATGCAGGTCTGATTGGCGATCGCGATCCGGAAGCCGAGAACTACGGCGTCTATATTTACTGTAATAACAGGCTGATTGTGAAGGAAATGCGCGAACGCGATGTTGGCTATTTCGTGACAGGTGAGGCCGGAGTGCCGCACCCGGACGCTTCGCTCTGCAGGGTTATAGTTAGGCTCGAAGGCAACGCAGAACTGATGCCTTGGAATAGCAGTAAGAGCGACGTAAACATTGCACATCCGTCATTTTTGCGGCTTCGCGCTAATCTAATTGCTCTGGTGTCTTATTACAGCAAGCTGTCGCGTCGACTGAAAAACACTTGGGACGAGACTGTCTTCCCGTACACAACTGGAGAGTTGGAGGAGATAGATCCGACCGAAGTCACTGAAGGCGCAAAGCTGATACTCCCAAAACTGCCGCGTGGACGCCGGCCATCCTATCTGGAACAGACGCGTCAATTGAACGCCACCAAGATGAATTCACAACCCGCGACCGTTGGTTTGGTGGACGCAATGATCATGGTGGACGCGCTGTCGCGGGTCAAGGTTGAAACACGCAATCGCGCGGCCCTGATCCTGCTTGATAGCAATTTCGAGATAGCCCTAAAAGAATATATCGTTACCAACAAGAGGGCGTTTCCACCGCAAACTTACACGAACAGGAATATCAAGGCCATTCTTGGTCAGCGCACTAGTGTTATTAGGGAAGTGCAGGCCAAAGTACCGAAGTTCACCGCAGCGATGGCCACCAAGTCAGACTTTTACTACGGTTTAAGGAATCAGTTGATCCATGAGCGCACGACAATACCCATCCATGACAGGCAAATAGAAGATTATCGTAAGCTGATTGAACGTGTTCTCAATATCTTGTTCGGCTTGAATTTTCCCGGCACTGTTTAGTGTCGATATAGACAAAAAATTGGTTGAGTCTAGTGTGTAGTAGCCCTTTGATTGCATTCGTTGATTAAACCGCCGCAATGTGGCGCGGGTGGGTTGCGCCGCATCAAAATGTCCACTTGCGACTATGACAGTAGGGATGCAGTTACGAGTTCGTAGTTAAGGCGTTATTGTAATCTGCGATCCCAAAACCCGGTTGCGTATCCATGATAGGCCGCCCGCAAAAAACCGCTAACTACATCCAATTCTCGCCGCTGCTTATCTGCAAACCAAGAAGGGACGGCGCTGAACATGCCGACCATACAGAGCATAGAGCTGCCAAAACCAAAGAACTGGCAGGACTTCGAGACCATGGTGTGCGCTGCAATGAGTCAGCGCTGGAACAGTCCAGATATGCAAAAGAACGGCAGGCCCGGGCAAGGACAAAATGGAGTTGATATTTATGGGCCTGATGCAATCGGTCGAAAAGTTGGTGTACAGTGCAAACGCGTGAAAGAAAGCCTTAACATGAAACTAGTTGCCGCGGAAATTGCTGCCGCGGAGACTTTTGAAGGGCATCTCTCCACCCTCTACATCGCTACTACGAGTGACTACGATTCGGTGCTGCAAAAGGATGTTCGTCTGCTGTCTGACATACGCGTAGCGGAGGGCAAGTTTGCCGTCTCTCTGATATTCTGGGAAGAGGTGATAAATGGACTGATTCTCAATCCAGCAGTTTTCAAGGCACATTACCCTCAGATCACATTGCCCGCCCCCGTTGGCGGTCGCGAGAGACAATTGGCGGCGCTTGAGCTTGGGTACTACGGTGCCGAACTGTGGGACTATGTAGTGCTCGTTTTCGGAGAGATCGGCTGGATGACGCAGACTGATCCCGATAGCCTAGTTGCCACACTCCGAGCGATAGAGCGGCGTACTGGCCAACTGCTTCCACCGGAGGATGCGGCACCAATTCTGGAAGCGCTAACCAAAGTTCGGGAAGGTTGTCTCGCTCCAAAGAAAAAGAAATCAGACTGGGACCCAGTAGAGGTGCAGGCAAAGCGGGTCGAAACTCGTATCACCGCTGCAAGCTCTCTTCTGCCACCTGAGGAAGCGAGAGTTTTGGAGCTGGCAATGCAACTCGGCAGAATCTATCATCATTCTGATGATCCTCCTTCCGCGAGCGTACAAAAGCAGATTGAGTCGCGAGCGAACTTACTTTTCCCCGCCAGCTCAGTTGCTATCAGAAAAAGGTTCAGCGCTGCAAAGAAGCTCACTTCTGGCTACTCTTGGGCACAGAGAATTTACAATCTGATTGCCCACGAACTCCGATGGGCAGCCGACTGACATCGAGCGCGATTGCTGCATTTGGGACAGCCTTGAGGGTGCCACTGCGCCGATCAACATGGTCGAACGAGGTGCCCGGCTACCATACAGCTGCCCCTCGTTACTCCGCCGCCTGCGCCCGTTTCCCCGGCCGTCTCCCCAGCAGTTCCTTCAAAAACTGCCCGGTGTAGCTGCGCTTTTCTGCCGCGATGTCTTCCGGGCGGCCCTGGGCGACGAGTTCGCCGCCGCCGTCGCCGCCTTCGGGGCCCAGGTCCAGGACCCAGTCGGCGGTCTTGATCACCTCGAGATTGTGCTCGATGACGACGACCGTGTTGCCCTGGTCGACCAGCTCGTGCAGGACTTCGAGCAGCTTGGCGACGTCGTGGAAATGCAGGCCGGTGGTCGGCTCGTCGAGGATGTAGAGCGTCTTGCCGGTGGCCTTGCGCGACAGTTCCTTGGCGAGCTTGATGCGCTGCGCCTCGCCGCCCGACAACGTGTTGGCCTGCTGGCCGATATGGATGTAGCCGAGGCCGACGCGCTTCAGCGTCTCCAGCTTGTCGCGTACGCCCGGCACCGCGGCGAAGAAGTCGACGCCTTCCTCGACCGTCATGTCGAGCACGTCGGCGATCGATTTCTGCTTGAACAGCACGTCGAGCGTCTCGCGGTTGTAGCGCTTGCCGTGGCAGACGTCGCAGGTGACGTAGACGTCGGGCAGGAAGTGCATCTCGATTTTTATCACGCCGTCGCCCTGGCAGGCCTCGCAGCGGCCGCCCTTGACGTTGAAGGAGAAGCGGCCGGGCTGGTAGCCGCGCGCCTTGGACTCCGGCAGATTGGCGAACCAGTCGCGGATCGGCGTGAAGGCGCCGGTGTAGGTGGCCGGGTTGGAGCGCGGCGTGCGGCCGATCGGCGACTGGTCGATGTCGATGACCTTGTCCAGGAATTCGAGGCCCTCGACGCGGTCGTGGTCGGCCGGGTGCTCGCGCGAGCCCATGATGCGGCGCGAGGCGGCCTTGAACAGGGTCTCGATGAGGAAGGTCGACTTGCCGCCGCCCGACACGCCGGTGACGGCGGTGAACGTGCCGAGCGGGATGTCGGCGGTGACGTCCTTGAGGTTGTTGCCGCGCGCGCCGACGACGCGGATCTTGCGGTTCTTCTTCAGGGCGCGGCGCTCGGACGGCATGGCGACCTCAAGCTCGCCGGAGAGGTACTTGCCGGTGATCGAGGCGGGGTTGGCCATGATGTCGCGTGGGCTACCCTGCGCGATGATCTCGCCGCCATGGATGCCGGCGGCGGGGCCGATGTCGACGACATAGTCGGCGGTGAGGATGGCGTCCTCGTCATGCTCGACGACGATGACCGTGTTGCCGAGGTCGCGCAGGTGCTTCAGCGTGTCGAGCAGGCGCGCATTGTCGCGCTGGTGCAGGCCGATCGACGGCTCGTCGAGCACGTAGAGCACGCCGGTGAGGCCGGAGCCGATCTGCGAGGCAAGCCGGATGCGCTGGCTCTCGCCGCCCGACAGCGTGCCGGAATTGCGCGACATGGTGAGGTAGTCGAGGCCGACATCGTTGAGGAAGCGCAGCCGCTCGCGGATCTCCTTGAGGATGCGGGTGGCGATCTCGGTCTGCTTGGGCGTCAGGTGGGCCGGCAGGTCCTCGAACCACTGGTTGGCCTTGCGGATCGACATTTCGGAGATCTGGCCGATGTGCAGGCCGGCGATCTTCACGGCGAGCGATTCCGGCTTGAGGCGGTAGCCCTTGCAGACGGGGCAGGGCGAGGCCGACATGAAGCGCTCGATCTCCTCGCGCATCCAGGCGGATTCGGTCTCCTTCCAGCGGCGCTCGAGATTGGGCACGACGCCCTCGAAAGTCTTGGTCGTCTTGTAGGAGCGCAGGCCGTCGTCATAGCTGAAGGTGATTTCGCGCGTGCCGGTGCCGTGCAGTATGGCGTTTTTCGCCTCGTCGGAGAGGTCTGAGAAGCGGTCGCCCAGCTTGAAGCCGTAGACTTTTCCGAGCGCCTCGAGCGTCTGGGAATAGTAGGGCGAGGTGGATTTGGCCCAGGGGCTGACGGCGCCGTCGCGCAGCGTGCGGCTTTCCTCGGGCACGACCAGCGAGGCGTCGATGGCGCGCTGGCTGCCGAGGCCGTCGCAGGCCGGGCAGGCGCCGAACGGGTTGTTGAAGGAGAACAGGCGCGGTTCGATCTCGGGAATGGTAAAGCCGGAGACGGGGCAGGCGAATTTTTCCGAGAAGAGCAGGCGCTCATGCGTCTCGTTGGCCGACTTGTTGACGGAATCCGCGCCGGTCTGGCTGGCGTCGAGCGGCTTGTCGGCGAATTCGGCGACGGCAAGGCCCTCGGCAAGCTTCAGCGCCGTCTCGATGGAATCGGCCAGCCGCGTGCCGAGGTCGGCGCGCACGACGACGCGGTCAACGACGACGTCGATGTCGTGCTTGTACTTCTTGTCGAGGGCCGGCACGTCGGCGATCTCGTAGAAGGTGCCGTCGACCTTGACGCGCTGAAAGCCCTTCTTCTGCAGCTCGGCGAGCTCCTTGCGGTACTCGCCCTTCCTGCCGCGCACGATGGGGGCGAGGATGAAGAGGCGCGTGCCCTCGTCGAGCGCCAGCACGCGGTCGACCATCTGCGACACGGTCTGGCTCTCGATCGGGAGGCCGGTGGCCGGCGAATAGGGAATGCCGGCGCGCGCGAACAAGAGGCGCATGTAGTCGTAGATCTCGGTGACGGTGCCGACCGTCGAGCGCGGGTTGCGCGAGGTGGTCTTCTGCTCGATGGAGATGGCCGGCGACAGGCCGTCGATCTGGTCGACGTCCGGCTTCTGCATCATTTCCAGGAACTGTCGCGCATAGGCCGAGAGGCTCTCGACATAGCGGCGCTGGCCCTCGGCATAGATGGTGTCGAAGGCGAGCGACGACTTGCCGGAGCCGGACAGGCCGGTCATGACGATCAGCGAATCCCGCGGGAGATCGAGATCGATGTTCTTCAGATTGTGTTCGCGTGCGCCGCGAATGGATAGGAATTTATGGTCGGCCATTGCCGGTCCGCCGCCTCGTCTTGAAAAATGTCGGGATGGCAGGGATGTCCGGCCGACCCTCTATCTAGGTATTTTTCCCGCCGCGTCGAGGGCCTGCCTCGCACGATCGTGGTCTAGCGAGGAATCGACCCCAAGGGCAAGCGGAAAGAACAAAGATCGAACGCGCTCCTGACAAAACAGGTGGCTCACAGGTGAGCACGCGTGGTCGGGGCGATCGCATTGCGGTTGGTCGCTGATCACGATTTGTGTAGCCGACTGATTGCCAATTGACGCGTCGGGACCATGGGTACAGACTCCCACTTGTCACCGGGGCCGAATGTCGACGCGACATTCAGCGCTGCCAGCGAGGCGGTCTGCGAGACGCCGCAGACGAGCGACGAGGCCACGGCGCGACATGTGTGGAAACGGACGTAGGAGTTGAGGCATGACGCCACCTAATAGTCCCCCAAGGCTCCACTGAAGCCTGGAGCCACAGCTGACGCAGGTGCCTGAATTCGTTCGGTAAACCGCGTCGCTGATCACCTTACAATCAGAGACGACAAGTCGGATCGTCGGCTGAATGCCGCGTTGCATCCGAAATGAAAGCTGGTCGTTGACGACCGGTATCTTGGGCAATGCCCAAACGAGGCCCTGTCAGTTCTGACGAACGGCAGGGCCTAATTTCGTGGGCTGCACGGTGGTCGGCAGGCCGCGCCGGCAGGCTGGCAGCGAACCGCGGGATCTGGCGGCTGCCCCGGGGCTGGCAGTGCCACATCCGTCAGGGCAATCCGGAGGCGCGAAGACCGGAGGCAAGTGTGCGCCAGGCGGGAGGGTCATTCGTGATCCAGGGTTCCGGCCTGACGCCGGGCAGGCGCCGGACTTCGGGACGCCGGCTTGAGACAATCTTGCAAAAGGCCGCGGGTTGATCTAGAACAAAAAAAGAACAAAACACATGTGGACAGTGCCGGAGCGCGGGGCATTCGGCCGGGTCGTTTCAGGCGCGATCATATAGGATGCGCGCGAATTCGGGGCCTGTTCGCCCCGCAAGCCTATTGGAGAAGTATCATGGCAGGCAGCGTCAACAAGGTCATCCTGGTGGGAAATCTCGGGGCCGATCCCGAAATCCGCCGGCTGAATTCGGGCGATCCGGTCGTCAACATGCGCATCGCGACCTCGGAAAGCTGGCGCGACAAGCAGTCGGGCGAGCGCAAGGAAAAGACCGAGTGGCACAATGTCGTGATCTTCAACGACCAGCTTGCCAAGGTCGCCGAGCAGTACCTGAAGAAGGGCGCCAAGGTTTACATTGAGGGCCAGATCCAGACCCGCAAATGGCAGGACCAGACCGGCAACGACCGCTACACGACCGAGATCGTGCTGCAGAAGTATCGCGGCGAATTGCAGATGCTCGATGCGCGCGGCCAGGGCGAAGGCGGGCAGGTCGGCGGTTATTCCGGCGGCGGCGGCGGCCGCTCGCAGGGATCCGATTTCGGCCAGTCCGGTCCTGACGATCGCGGTGGCGGTGGCGGTGGCGGAAGCCGTGGCGGCGGCGGTGGCGGATCGCGCGACCTGGACGATGAAATTCCGTTCTGATCGGAGCGGGCGGACGCGAATGTCCGCCCCTGAAATGGCAGGCGCCCGGCGCGGGCTCCTGCCGACCCTCTGGCTCGCCACGCTGATCGGCCTGGCGTTGCCGGCTTCGGCCGGTGAGGCCGATGTCGAGGCGGTAGAGGTCACGTTGCAGACCGACGGCGCCTACAGCTTCGACGTCACCATAAGACACGACGACGAGGGCTGGAGCCACTATGCCGACCGCTTCGAGGTGTTGGACGCGAGCGGCGCAGTGCTCGGCACGCGCACGCTGTTCCACCCGCATGTCGACGAGCAGCCCTTCACCCGCAGCCTCGCGGTCGCAATCCCGGATGGCATCGAAAGCGTCGTGGTGCGCGCGCATGATCTCGTGCACGGCATCGGCGGACGCGAGATGACGGTGGCGCTGCCGGCGCGCTGAGACGCCCGGGCGCCAGGCCCGACCTGACGGGCGTGGGGTCGGCGATCGGCTTCCGGCCCGGCCCATTCATTGAGCCCCTATGGGACGTAATGTCAGCTTGCAAAGCGGCCGATCCGGCCGCATGGGTCGGCAATCCGGATCAACGGAACAAGGAATGGCATCGGTGAAAGCGCGCGTGAAATGGGTCGAGGACCGGACCTTTGTCGGCGAGTCCGGCAGCGGTCACAGGATAGTCATGGGCTCGGCATTTGGGCCTGAGGGCCGTTCGCCGGGACCGAGCCCGATGGAACTGATGCTGATCGGTGCGGGCGGCTGCTCGGCCTACGACGTCATTCATATTCTCGAAAAGGGTCGCGAGGCGGTCGAGGACTGCGTCGTGGAGATGGATGCCGACAGGGCTGAAACCGAGCCGAAGGTGTTCACCCGCATCCACATGCACTTCATCGTCAAGGGCAGGGCTCTCTCGCCGGCAAAGGTTGCGCGGGCAATCGACCTGTCGGTCGAAAAATACTGCTCGGCCTCCATCATGCTCTCCAAGACGGCGACGATGACGCATGATTTCGAGGTCGTCGATACGGGCCAGCCTGCAGTAGCCTGACCGCAACGGATCGGGACAACGCCTTTGGAGGCGCCGCCCCGATCCAGGCTCCCCTGGTCGCGCCGGTGAGAAAGCTCGGTGCGGCGGCTACCCGGATGCTAGGGTGTGTGTCCGACCGCTCCAGCGCCGAGGCTGCCATGACACCCACAATCGCCACCCTGGCCGACAGGATCCAGGCACTCGAATCCGAACTGGAGGCAGAACTCGCCAAGCGGCGGGCCGACCTGCATGTCGGGCTTGAGAAGGGCCGCGCGCATTTCGAGGCGGAGTTGTTGCGCCGCCACCGCGAGATGCGGACGCGGCTGTCGACCTATATCGCCCATGCCCGTCCGATGGTGGTGCTGACGGCGCCCTTCATCTACGCGCTGATCGTGCCGCTGGTGCTGCTCGATCTGTTCGTCAGCCTCTACCAGGCGGTGTGCTTTCCGGCCTATGGCATCGAGAAGGTGCGGCGCGGCGACTACATGGTCTTTGACCGGCACCATCTCGCCTATCTCAACGCGCTCGAGAAATTCAATTGCGCCTACTGCTCCTACGCGAACGGGCTGATTGCCTATGTGCGCGAGATTGCCGGGCGGACCGAACAGCACTGGTGCCCGATCAAGCATGCGCGCCGCGTCGTCGGCGCCCATGCGGCCTATGCCCGCTTCGAGGATTTTGGCGATGCCGAGGGCTACCGCCGGCTGGAGACGGAGATGGCCGCGAAACGGCGCAAGGACTGACTGCCGCCGAAAAGGACGGATGCCCCGGCCACACGCTGCGGCGGAGAGCCGTCAGGTCGCCATGATCGCCTTGATCCCGTCGGCGACGAACTGCACCGCCAGCGCCGCCAGGATGACGCCCAGAAGCCTGGTCAGGATAGATCGGCCGGTATGGCCCAGAATGCCGTCAATGCGCTCGGCGAGCAGGAAGACCGCGAAGGTGAGCGCGAGGCAAAGCGCGATGATGCCGACCAGCGAGGCCTGACCGGCCAGCCCGGGCATCGAGCCCGACAGCAGCACGGTGGCGGAAATCGCGCCCGGGCCGGCGATCAGCGGGATGGCCAGCGGAAAGGCAGCGATGTTGTGGATGTGGTCGCGGGTGATGGCGACGTCGGAGATCTTCTCCTTGCGGTCCTGACGCTTCTCGAACACCATTTCAAAGGCGATGAAGAACAGCAGGAAGCCGCCGGCGATGCGGAAAGCCGGCAGCGTTATGCCGAAAACCGAGAGGATGGCCGCGCCTGCGATGGCAAACAGCGCCATCACGGCAAAGCCGATGATCGAGGCGCGCACGGAGACCTGGCGGCGCTCGTCGCGGTTCATGCCGCGCGTCACGGCAAGGAACAGCGGCGCAAGCCCCGGCGGGTCGATGGTCACCAGTATGGTGACGAAGGCATTGAAAAGACTGTCATAAGACGGCATGGCGCGTTCCCCTCACGCAGGCTAGCGCGGCTGACGGTCCGACACCAGTCCACCGATCACAAGTTTCACCGGCAGGCGCAAATCCGGCAATGTCGCAGGCCGGCAATCCGCGCCGTTGCCGTTGCGGCATTTTGACGGGCATATCCTTTTGAATTTCCGCCAGTATTCAGCTCTGGATAAGGTCCGGAACGCTTGGATAATCAGGCCCGCTTCCTATATAGACGGGGTATGATTCTCAACGGTTTAAGTGATCAGATTTGAACGACCAGAAAACACCGCGCGGTCCCGGCGGCCCATCCGATATCGAGCCGATTTCGATCATCGAGGAAATGCAGCGCTCCTATCTCGATTACGCCATGAGCGTGATCGTCAGCCGGGCGCTGCCCGACGTGCGCGACGGCATGAAGCCGGTGCACCGGCGCATCCTGTTTGCGGCGCATGAGAGCGGCTATCACTGGAACCGCAAATATGTGAAGTCGGCGCGCCCCGTCGCCGACGTGATGGGTAAATACCATCCGCACGGTGACGCCTCGATCTATGACGCCCTGGTGCGCATGGCGCAGGACTGGTCGCTGCGCGTCCCGCTGATCGACGGGCAGGGCAATTTCGGCTCGATCGACGGCGATCCGCCGGCGGCCATGCGCTATACCGAGTCCCGCCTGACCAAGGTGGCGCACGAACTGCTCGAGGACATCGACAAGGACACCGTCGATTTCCAGGAAACCTACGATTCATCGGGCAGCGAACCCAAGGTGCTGCCGGCGCGCTTTCCGGCCCTGCTGGTCAACGGCGCGGGCGGCATCGCCGTCGGCATGGCGACCAACATCCCGCCCCACAATCTGAGCGAAGTCTGCGACGGCGCCATTGCGCTGATCGACAATCCGGCGATCGACCTGCCGGCGCTGATGGAGATCATTCCCGGTCCCGATTTCCCGACCGGCGGCCTGATCATCGGCCGGGCCGGCATCGAAAGCGCCTATGCATCGGGGCGCGGCTCGGTGCTGATGCGCGGCAAGGTGAACATCGAGGAGCGGCCGAACGACCGCGAGGCGATCATCATCACCGAGGTTCCCTACCAGGTGAACAAGTCGACGATGATCGAGAAAATGGCCGAACTGGTGCGCGACAAGCGCATCGAGGGCATTTCCGACATTCGCGACGAGAGTGACCGCCAGGGCTACCGCGTCGTCATCGAGCTGAAGAAGGATGCCGTCTCCGACGTCATCCTCAACCAGCTCTACCGCTACACCCCGCTGCAGACCTCCTTCGGCTGCAACATGGTGGCGCTGAACGGCGGCAAGCCGGAAGTGATGACGCTCACCGACATGCTGCAGGCCTTCGTCGCCTTCCGCGAAGAGGTGATCAGCCGGCGCACGAAATTCCTGCTGCGCAAGGTGCGCGACCGCGCCCATGTGCTGGTCGGTCTCGCCATCGCGGTTGCCAATATCGACGAGGTCATCAAGCTGATCCGCCAGGCGCCCGACCCGCAGACGGCGCGCGAGCAGTTGATGGAACGCCGCTGGCCGGCGGCCGACGTGGAATCGCTGATCCTGCTGATCGACGACCCGCGCCATCGCATCAACGAGGACGGCACCTACAACCTGTCGGAAGAGCAGGCGCGCGCCATTCTCGAACTGCGCCTGCAGCGCCTGACTGCGCTCGGCCGCGACGAGATCGCCGACGAGCTGAACACGATCGGCGCCGAGATCAAGGACTACCTCGACATCCTGTCGTCGCGGGTGCGCATCCAGCAGATCGTCAAGGACGAGCTGGTCGCCGTGCGCGACGAGTTCGGCACGCCACGGCGCACCGAGCTGCTCGAGGGCGCTGCCGACATGGACGACGAGGACCTGATTCAGCGCGAGGACATGGTCGTCACGGTCAGCCATTCCGGCTACATCAAGCGCGTGCCGCTGTCGCTCTACCGGGCGCAGCGCCGCGGCGGCAAGGGCCGCTCGGGCATGTCGACCAGGGACGAGGATTTCGTCACCCGGCTGTTCGTCGCCAATACCCACACGCCGGTGCTGTTCTTCTCCTCGCGCGGCATCGTCTACAAGGAAAAGGTCTGGCGCCTGCCGATCGGCAACCCGCAGTCGCGCGGAAAATTCCTGCGCAACATGCTGCCGCTGCAGGATGGCGAGCGCATCACCACGATCATGCCGATGCCCGAGGACGAGGAGAGCTGGGCCGATCTGGACGTGATGTTCGCGACGACGCGCGGCACCGTGCGGCGCAACAAGCTGTCGGACTTCGTGCAGGTCAACCGCAACGGCAAGATCGCCATGAAGCTGGAGGAGGAAGGCGACGAGATCCTCGGCGTCGAGACCTGCTCCGACGAGGACGACGTGCTGCTGACCGCCAATTCGGGCCAGTGCATCCGTTTCCGGGTCAGCGACGTGCGCGTGTTCATGAGCCGCAATTCGGTCGGCGTGCGCGGCATCTCGATGGGCGAGGGCGACCGCGTCATCTCGATGGCGATTCTCGGCCATGTCGAGGCAACACCGGCCGAGCGCGCCGGCTACCTCAAGCAGGCCGCCGCCGAACGCAAGACGGCCGGCACGGAGGAAGAAGACATCGCGCTGACCAACGAGGAAGTCGACGGGGAGACCACGCTGCAGACCGAGCGCTACGAAGAGCTCAAGGCGCGCGAGCAGATGGTGCTGACGGTCAGCGAATACGGCTATGGCAAGCGCTCGTCTTCCTACGATTTCCGCCTGACCGGGCGCGGCGGCAAGGGCATCCGTGCCACCGACGTGTCAAAGGCAGACGAGATCGGCAGGCTGGTGGCGACCTTCCCGGTCGGCAATGACGACCAGATCATGCTCGTCTCGGACGGCGGCCAGGTGATCCGCGTGCCGGTCAACGGCATCCGCATCGCCAGCCGCGCGACGAAGGGCGTGACGATCTTCAACACGTCGGGTGACGAGAAGGTCGTGTCCGTGGAGAGGATTTCGGAGCCGCAGGGCGAGGAAGAGGACGAGATCGTCGATGCGCCGGCTGCGGCAGAGGGGCAGGGTGCCGGAGACGGCGCCGATACGTGATCGATCGGCCGTCCCCGGCAAAGGCTTCGCCGACTGGAGGTTAGCGGGGCCAGAAATCGCGGATGGTGCTGGTCTTCTGCTTGACGCGGGTACGCTGGGTTTCCTGATGCATGCTGAAGGCCGTGGCGATCAGCATCATTATGGTCATGGCGACGGCGAGCATGTAGATCATCATTGTCTCAATCTCCTGCCCAATAACGGGCGCGGGCCGATTTGGTTTCATCCGTTGACGTTCCCGACATATAGCGGGCGCGCCTTGAACCTTTTCTGATAGCCCCGTTCATGTGCCGTTCATGCAGTTTGCCTTTGATCCACAGTCTCGCTAGAAGCCGTCCATGACCATGCGCCACGCCATCTATGCCGGCTCCTTCGACCCGCTGACCAACGGCCACCTGGACGTGTTGAAGGCGTCGCTGGCGGTTGCCGACGTCGTCTACGCGGCAATCGGCATCCATCCCGGCAAGAAGCCGCTGTTCGAGTTCGACGAGCGCGTCGGCCTGATCGAGGCGGCGACGCGCGACGAGTTCGGCGACGATGCCGGCCGCATCAAGGTCGTGTCCTTCGACGGGCTGGTGATCGACGCGGCACGCCAGCAGGGCGCGGCGATCATGATCCGCGGGCTGCGCGACGGCACCGACCTCGACTACGAGATGCAGATGGCCGGCATGAACGAGACCATGGCGCCCGACCTGCAGACGGTTTTTTTGCCGGCAAGCCCTTCGGTGCGCACGATTACCGCCACACTTGTCCGCCAGATTGCGTCGATGGGCGGGGATATCCGCCCCTTCGTACCGGCGGTGGTCGCCGAAGCGCTCACCGCTAAATTCAATTCGAAATAGAATTCTGGAGAACGTCCATGCAGCTCAGGAAGCTTGCTTCGTTATTCGTCATGCTTGCGGCCCTGTGGGGAATTTCGCCGGCCTTCGCGGCCGAGCCCGAAGACACCATGATCATCACGCTGAAAGACGGCGACGTGGTCATCGCGCTGCGGCCGGACCTCGCGCCCAAGCATGTCGCGCAGATCAAGAAGCTGGTGCGCGAAGGCGCCTATGACAATGTCGCCTTCCACCGGGTGATGGCCGGCTTCATGGCGCAGACCGGCGACGTGCAGTTCGGCGACATGGTCGACGGCTACAATTCGCAGCGCGCCGGCATGGGCGGCTCGGCACTGCCGGACCTGCCGGCCGAATTCTCCGACGTGCCCTACGTACGCGGCGTGGTCGGCATGGCGCGCGCGCAGGACCCCGACTCGGCCAATTCGCAGTTCTTCATCATGCTGGCGCCCAATGAGGGCCTGAACGGCCAGTACACCGTCGTCGGTGTGGTCGAGAGCGGCATGGAATTCGTCGACAACATCAAGAAGAGCGACAACCCGCAGACCGGCGCGGTGGTCGATCCGGACCGCATGGTCAAGGTCCGCATCGCGGCAGACGACTAAAAATCCATTAGAAAAGAAGGACTTAATCATGGCTGAAATCAAGGACCGCGAGAACGCGCTCATTCTCGAAACCACGCAGGGCCAGGTGGTCATCGAGCTGCTGCCGGATCTCGCACCCGGCCATGTCGGCCGCATCAAGGAACTGGCCCGCGAAGGCGCCTATGACGGCGTGGTGTTCCACCGCGTCATCGACGGCTTCATGGCGCAAACGGGCGACGTCAAGTTCGGCAAGTCGGGCGGCAAGGAATTCAACCCGGCACGCGCCGGCATGGGCGGCTCCGACAAGCCGGACCTGAAGGCCGAGTTCTCCAACATGAATCATGCGCGCGGCACCTGCTCGATGGCGCGCTCGCAGAACCCGAATTCGGCGAATTCGCAGTTCTTCATCTGCTTCGACGACGCCGGCTTCCTCAACCGCCAGTACACGGTGTGGGGCCAGGTCATCGAGGGCATGGACAATGTCGACAAGATCAAGCGCGGCGAGCCGGTGGCGGATCCCGACAAGATCGTGTCGATGAAAGTCGCCGCAGACGTAAAGTAACCGGCAGGGGCAGGGGACCAGGACGTCAATGATGGGTGTAATCTGGTCCCTGCTCGGCATCGTGTCCGGCGCCTTCATCGCCATCCAGGCGCCGGTCAACGCGCAACTGGCGCGCGGGCTCGGTTCTCCGGTGCCGGCCGCCGCCTTCTCCTTCCTGTCCGGCGCCGTCGTGCTCGGCATCGTCTCGGTGCTGATCGTCCGGCTGCAGGGCATTTCGCTCGACTGGCGCGCGCCGGCACCCTGGCTGTTCGTCGTCGGCGGACTTCTGGGCGGCTCCTACGTGACGATCGCGACCATCCTTGCCCCGCGCATCGGCGCCGCGGCGCTGATGGCCTTTGCGGTGACCGGCCAGCTTCTCGCGGGCATGGCCATAGACCGGATCGGCTTTCTGGGGCTGGCGGTGCGCGAGATCTCGCTCGGTCGCGTCGCCGGGGCCGTGCTGCTGCTCTCCGGGGCGCTGCTGATCCGCCTGACCTGATGCGTGTCGATCTCTTCGATTTCGAACTGCCGGAGGAGCGCATCGCGCTGCGACCGGCCGAACCGCGCGACTCTGCACGGCTGCTGGTCGTCAGGGCGGGCGATGGGACCGAGGACCGTTCGGTCGGCGAGCTGCCTTCCCTGCTCGATCCCGGCGACCTGCTGATCTTCAACGACACAAAAGTCATTCCGGCGCAGCTTTCCGGCATCCGACGCCGCGGCGAGGCCGAGGCGCAGGTGGACGCGACGCTGCACATGCGCACCGCACCCGACCAATGGCTCGCCTTCATGCGACCCGGCAAGCGGGTGGCGGCCGGCGACCGAATCCATTTCGGCCATGACGGCAATTCCTGTTTTCTCGGCGCGCTCGACGCCACGGTGCTCGAAAAGCGCGAAGGCGGCGAGGTGCTGCTCGGCTTCGACCTGTCCGGTCCGTTTCTCGACGAGGCGCTGCATGCCGTCGGGCATATTCCGCTGCCGCCCTATATCGCCTCGAAACGGCCCGACGACGCGCGCGACCTGACCGACTACCAGACGATCTACGCGAAGGACGAGGGCGCGGTGGCCGCGCCGACCGCCGGACTGCATTTCACGCCGGAGCTTTTCGCGGCACTCGACGCGCGCGGCATCGAGCGGCACTTCGTGACGCTGCATGTGGGGGCAGGCACCTTCCTGCCGGTCAAGGCCGACGACACCGCCGACCACAAGATGCATGCCGAAGTGGGGCACGTTTCGGAGCCGACGGCAGCGGCCATCAACGCGGCGCGGGCGCGGGGCAACCGCGTCGTCTCCGTTGGCACGACATCACTCAGGCTTATCGAAAGCGCAGCAGCTGACGACGGCACGGTCTCGCCCTGGTCGGGACCAACTGACATCTTCATCACGCCGGGCTACAGGTTCCGTGCGGTCGACGTGCTGATGACCAATTTCCACCTGCCGCGCTCGACGCTCTTCATGCTGGTCTCGGCCTTTTGCGGGCTTGAGACGATGCGCGCAGCCTATGCGCATGCGATCGAGAACAAGTACCGCTTCTATTCCTACGGCGATGCCAGCCTGCTATTCAGGGCACAGATATGATCGTGCGCTACCTGACCCACCCGCAGGTCGCGATCGATCCGTCGGTGCCCGTCGAACGCTGGGGGCTGAACGCAGTCGGAAGCGGGCGCGTGACGGCGCTGGCGGCGTCGGGTGCGCTGCAGGGCACGCGCGTCCTTCTATCGAGCGGCGAGACCAAGGCGATCGACACCGCCGCCCCGCTGGCGACGGCGCTGGGCGTCGAGCATCGCATCCGCGAAGGCATGCACGAGAACGACCGCTCGGCGACGGGCTTCCTGCCGCCCGCCGAGTTCGAGCAGGTCGCAGACCAGTTCTTCGCTGCGCCGGGAAAGAGCATCAGGGGCTGGGAACGGGCGATCGACGCCCAGACGCGCATCGTGCGCGAGACGTTGGCCGCGCTGGCCAAGGCTCCGGCCGGCGATGTGTTGCTGGTCGGCCACGGCGCGGTCGGCACGTTGCTGATGTGCCATCTTGCCGGCTGGGCAATTGATCGCAGCCGCGACCAGCCGGGCGGTGGCGGCGGCAATTTCTTCGCCTTCGAACGCGACGGCCTGCGGCTGCTGCATGGCTGGGCACCGATGGAAACGATCAGGGCCGACGAGGCGCGGGCGACATGAGCGAGACCTTCCAGTTCAAGCTGCTGGCGACCGACGGCAAGGCGCGGCGTGGCGAGATTTCGATGCCGCGCGGCACGGTGCGAACGCCGGCCTTCATGCCGGTCGGCACCGGCGGCACGGTCAAGGCCATGTACATGGACCAGGTGGGCGGCACCGGCGCCGACATCATTTTGGGCAATACCTATCACCTGATGCTGCGTCCGGGCGCGGAACGCATGGCGCGGCTTGGCGGGCTGCACAGGTTTTCCGGCTGGCAGGGTCCCATCCTGACCGATTCCGGTGGCTTCCAGGTGATGTCGCTGGCGGGCTTGCGCAAGCTGACCGAGCAGGGCGTGACCTTCCAGTCGCATATCGACGGCTCGCGCCACGAGATGAGCCCGGAGCGCTCGATTGAAATCCAGGGCCTGCTCGGCTCCGACATCCAGATGCAGCTCGACGAATGCGTTCGCCTGCCGGCCGAGAAGGACGACATCGAGCGCGCCATGGAAATGTCGCTGCGCTGGGCCGAGCGCTGCAAGGCGGCGTTCGGCGACCAGCCGGGCAAGGCGATGTTCGGCATCGTGCAGGGCGGCGACGCGCCGGCGCTTCGCGTGCGTTCGGCGCAGGCGCTGAAGGCGATGGACCTGAAGGGCTATTCGATCGGCGGGCTGGCCGTCGGCGAGCCGCAGGCGGTGATGCTGGAGATGCTGGGCATCACCTGCCCCGAACTGCCGGTGGAGAAGCCGCGCTACCTGATGGGCGTCGGCACGCCGGACGACATCCTGAAGTCGGTCGGGCAGGGCATCGACATGTTCGACTGCGTGATGCCGACGCGCGCCGGCCGGCACGGCCTGGCCTTCACCCGGCACGGCAAGATCAACCTCAAGAATGCCCGCCATGCGGAGGATCACCGGCCGCTAGACGCGGAAAGCAGCTGCCCGGCAGCACGCGACTATTCCCGCGCCTACCTGCACCATCTCGTCCGCTCCGACGAGATCCTGGGCATGATGCTGCTGACCTGGAACAATCTGTCCTACTATCAGGACCTGATGCAGGGCATGCGCGACGCGATCGAGGCGCAGCGCTTCGAGGATTTCTCGGCGGAGACCACCGATAGGTGGACGAAGGGCGACCTGCCGGCGCTCTGAGCCGGGGTCAGGTGCTCAGCGCGTTGGAGGCTCTCAGGCTGACGCCGGTGATGCGGTAGACGCCGTCGGGCTGCAGTTCGAGCGTGTAGACGGCCTCGTAGTCCTTGCCGTCCGGGCCCTGGATCAGGACCTGCTGGATAACCGACGTGCCGCTGGGCTCCTCGACCTTGCCGAAGGCGTAGTTGCGCGGGCTTCGCACCGGCCGATAGCCGCTCTCGACCATGCCCATGAAGATCTCGACGTTGGGGAAGATGCGCTTCACGTTCGGCGCGGCGTAGGAATAGGCGAGCGCGCCGTCATTCGACTGGAACGCACGGAGCTGGGCGTCGATGGTGGATTGTGCCGAGCTGATTTCCGCTTCGCCGGCGAAGGCGGGCCCGGCCAGGGTGAACGATACCAGCATCGGGGCGAGAGTTCTGGCAAGCATGTGGGTTCTCCTCATTCTGTCAGGGTGACCGGTCATGCGTCTGCGGCTGCGACGGCCACATGATACCATACGCAGGGTCTCGCCCGGCGGTTTCATCGCGCCGGAAATTTCCCGGCGCGGAGGCATGTTCGACCCTGACTGCCCATCCGTTGTGCAGCCTGTTCGGGTGACCCAACGTCAGTCGTTCGCATATTTCGCCTTTTCAGCCGCAGAGCGCCCGAAACCGCATAAATCTGGCGAATGTCCTTGCTTTTCAGGCGTGAGGCCATTGAAATGGAGTCTACAGGGAGTTCGCGATTGGTAGCTTTCGACGAAATGATGCCGGAGAGTTCCGGCCTGAGAAGTTCTTATGCGGCTTACGACCAGTGGTTGCAGCGGCAGGATCCAACCAGACTCGCCGACAAGATGCGGGATGCCGAGCGGGTGTTTCGCAAGACCGGCATCACCTTTGCCGTCTATGGCGATGAGGAAGCCGTCGAACGGCTGATTCCCTTCGACATCGTGCCGCGCATCATCTCGGGTACCGAGTGGCGGAGGCTGACACAGGGCATCGAGCAGCGCGTCCAGGCGCTCAACGCCTTTCTCGACGACATCTACCACCGCCAGGAAATCCTGCGGGCCGGTCGGATTCCGAAGCACCTGATCGCCAACAATGCGGCGTTCCTGCCCGAGATGATCGGCGTGCGGCCGCCAGCCGGCGTCTACACCCATATCATCGGCACCGATATCGTGCGCACCGGCGAGAACGAGTTCTTCGTGCTCGAGGACAATGCGCGCACGCCGTCCGGCGTCTCCTACATGCTGGAGAACCGCGAGACGATGATGCAGCTCTTCCCGGAGCTGTTCCAGAAGATCCGGGTGCGCCCGGTCGAGAACTATCCGCAGCTGCTTCGCCAGTCGCTGGCGGCAACGCGGCCGGAAAACCTGAAGCAGGCGCCGACCATCGCCGTGCTGACGCCGGGCAGCTACAATTCCGCCTATTACGAGCACGCCTTCCTTGCCGACCAGATGGGCGTCGAGCTGGTGGAGGGACACGACCTGCGTGTCGTCGACGGCCATGTCGCCATGCGCACGACCGAAGGCTACAAGCAGATCGATGTGCTCTACCGCCGCGTCGACGACGATTTCCTCGATCCGCTGAGCTTCAACCCGGATTCGGCACTCGGCATCCCGGGCATCATGGACGTTTACCGCGCCGGCAACATCACGATCGCCAACGCGCCGGGAACTGGCATCGCCGACGACAAGGCAATCTATTCCTACATGCCGGAGATCATTGAGTTCTACACCGGCCGCAAGGCGATCCTGCAGAACATCGAGACCTGGCGCTGCTCGGAGCCCGACAGCCTGAAATACGTGCTGGAAAACATCAAGGACCTGGTGATCAAGGAAGTGCACGGATCCGGCGGCTACGGCATGCTGGTCGGGCCGACCTCGACCAAGAAGGAATGCGAGGCCTTCGCCAAGAAGCTCGCGGCCAATCCGTCGAACTACATCGCGCAGCCGACCCTGTCGCTGTCGACCTGTCCGATCCTGACCGAGGCGGGACTGGCGCCGCGGCATGTCGATCTCAGGCCCTATGTGCTGGTTTCGGACCGCATCCAGATCGTGCCCGGTGGACTGACGCGTGTTGCGCTGAAGGAGGGCTCACTGGTGGTGAATTCCTCGCAGGGCGGCGGCACCAAGGACACCTGGGTGCTCGACGACTGAACAGGAAACCCTGATGCTACTTGGACGTACCGCCAACGGCCTCTACTGGATGAACCGCTACATCGAGCGGACGGAAAACATGGCCCGTCTCGTCGACGCCGGCCTGCGTATGGCGTTGACCCGTACCCACAGCGCCGAGGAGGAATGGAAATCGGTGGTGCTGTCGGCCGGCACCGACAACGGCTTCGGCGGCTCGCATGAGAACTATACGGCCGAAGCGGTGTCCGACTACCTGCTGCGCGATGCATCCAACCCGTCGAGCGCCATGTCGTCGATCGAGACGGCGCGCTTCAACGCCCGCATGGTGCGCACCGCGCTGACGCGCGAAACCTGGGAGAGCATCAACGAAGGCTGGATGAGCCTGAAGCGGATGCTCGCCGACCCGATCGACGAACGCGAACTGCCGCGCGTTCTCGACGAGATCAAGCGGGCGACGGCGCTTATCCGCGGCTCTTTCTACGGCACCATGCTGCGCAACGAGATCTTCGACTTCTCGCAGATGGGCACCTATGTCGAGCGCGCCGACAACACGGCGCGCATCCTCGACGTCAAATACTACGTGCTGCTGCCCTCGGTCTCCTGGGTGGGCTCGACGCTCGACAACTACCAGTGGGAATCGATCCTGCGCTCGGTGTCGGCGCACCGCAGCTATCGCTGGGTCTACGAGGCGGAGTACAAGCCGACGAACATCGCGGACTTCCTGATCCTCAATGGGCGCATGCCGCGATCGCTGACCTTTTGCTATCGCTTCCTGGGGGAGCACCTGCGCTTCCGCGAAGAGGAATATGGCGAGCGACTGCCGTGCCACGACACGGTCGAGAAGACTCTTGCCAAGCTGCGCGGCAGTTCGATCAAGCAGATATTCGACACCGGGCTGCACGAATTCCTGACCGGTTTCATCCACGACAACAACCGCCTCGGTGCTGAAGTTGCGAACGACTATCGCTTTCTCTGACACGGGCAGAAGGCCAGACATGCCATGCGGCTGAAAATCTCACACCGCACCGAATATCACTACGACGTGCCGGTTCATTACGCGTTGCAGCGCCTGCGCCTCACGCCGCGGGGCGGCTCGACGCAGACGGTGCTGTCGTGGGCGATCGAGGTGACGGGCGCGCATGAAGAGGTGCGCTTCATCGACCATTTCGAGAACGAGACCCGGCTGATCAGCGTGGACGGCGAGATGGACGCGGTCAGCGTGGAGGCCTCCGGCGAGATCGAGACGCACAACACGGCCGGCGTTTCCGGCGCGCATCACGGTTTTGCGCCGCTCTGGCTGTTCGAGCGCGAAACGCCGCTGACGGCGGCGGGCGAGGCGGTGCGCGACCTAGCCCGGTCGATCGACGAGGGCTCGGACCTCGACCGGCTGCACCGGCTGATGGACACGATCGAGGAGCGCGTCGCCTATCTGCCCGGCGCCACCCATGCCGGAACCACGGCAGAGGAAGCGCTGATCCAGAAATCCGGCGTCTGCCAGGACCACGCGCATATCTTTGCCTCGGCAGCGCGCAAGATGGGCTTTCCGGCCCGCTATGTCAGCGGCTACCTGATGATGAACGACACGGTCGACCAGGCGGCCAGCCATGCCTGGGCCGAAGCCCATGTGGCAGGCCTCGGCTGGGTGGCCTTCGACGCTTCGAACGGCATCTCGCCCGACGAGCGCTACGTCCGCATTGCGACCGGCCGGGATTTCCGCGATGCCACGCCCGTTTCGGGAATTCGTCTCGGCAAGGCCGAGGAACGGCTTGCGGTTAGCCTCACGGTGGAGCAGTAATCCGGCATAATTGCTGCCGGAACCGATTCCATGACGTATTGTGTAGGACTGAAGATCGATCGCGGGCTCGTGTTCATGTCGGACACGCGCACCAATGCGGGCATCGATTCGATCTCGACCTTTCGCAAGATGCACGTCTGGGAGGAGCCGGGCGAGCGGGTGCTGGTGCTGATGTCGGCCGGCAACCTGGCGACGACCCAAGCGGTCGTCAGCCTGCTCGACGAGCGCTCGAAGGCAGTGAGCGACCGTTCGCACACGCTGCTGGAAACGCCCTCCATGTACCAGACGGCGGCACTGGTCGGCAGCGTGGTCAAGGAAGTGATCGCCAATGCGTCGCCGACCGGGCAGAGCGCGGATTCCTATTTCAACGCCTCCTTCGTTCTCGGCGGCCAGATCCGCGGCACCGAGCCGCGCCTCTTCATGATCTATCCGGAAGGAAATTTCATCGAGAGCACCGAAGACACGCCGTTCTTCCAGGTCGGCGAGACGAAATACGGCAAGCCGATCCTGGTGCGGGCCTACGACAAGACGATGAGCTTCGCCGAGACGGTGAAGCTGCTGATGGTGTCGTTCGATTCAACGCTGAAGTCGAACCTCTCGGTCGGCCTGCCGCTCGACCTGACCTTCTACGAGAAGGATACGTTCAAGGTGGGGCTGCAGCGACGCATCAACCAGGACGATCCCTATTACCGGCAGATCTCCGAGGGCTGGTCCGACGCGCTGAAGATGGCGTTCAAGAGCCTGCCGGATTTTGTCGAGTAGGCGCTATGGCTGCGGGCTTGCGTCCCTGACGGGCAGGCCTCGGGCCTGAGGGGGAAGCATGGACGGCGAAGATTTCCGAAAATGGTCGCATAAGGCTGCCGACTGGGGCGCGGACTACCGCGCCGACCTGCGCGAGCGGCCGGTGCGCGCGCAAACCCGGCCCGGCGCGGTGGCGGCACGCATCGCCGCATCCGCACCCGAGGAGGGCGAGGAGATGGAGGCGATCTTCGCCGACTTCGAGGACGTCATCGTGCCCGGCATGACGCATTGGCAGCACCCACGATTCTTCGCCTATTTCCCGGCCAACGCGGCACCGGTGTCGGTGGTGGCGGAGTACCTGGTCAGCGCCATGGCCGCGCAATGCATGCTGTGGCAGACCTCGCCGGCGGCAACGGAACTCGAGACCAAGGTCATCGACTGGCTGCGCCAGGCGCTCGGCCTGCCCGAGGGGTTTGCCGGCGTCATCCAGGATTCCGCCTCGTCGGCAACGCTGTCGGCCGTGCTGACCATGCGCGAGCGGGCGCTCGAATGGCAGGGCAACCGGCAGGGACTGTCCGGGCAGCCGCGGCTGCGCGTCTATTCGACCGACCAGGTGCATACCTCCATCGATCGGGCAATCTGGGTGTCGGGCATCGGCGAGGAAAACCTGGTGCGCGTTCCCTCAGGCGGGCGCTGGCGCTCCATGCAGCCCGAGGCGCTCGAGGCGGCAATCGCCGAGGATCTGGCGGCAGGATATTGTCCGGCGGGCGTGATCGCCTGCGTCGGCGGCACCAGTGTCGGCGGCAGCGACGATGTGGCAGCACTCGGCGCCATTGCACGCCGGCACGGGCTATACCTGCATGTCGACGCGGCCTGGGCGGGGTCGGCGATGATCTGCCCGGAGTTCCGGCACTTCTGGACGGGCGTGGAGGAGGCGGATTCGGTCGTCTTCAACCCGCATAAATGGCTGGGCGCGCAGTTCGACTGCTCGGTGCATTTCGTGCGCGACCCAGAAAGCCTGGTGAAGACGCTGGCGATCCGCCCCGAATTCCTCAAGACCCACGGCCATGACGGCATCGTGAACTATTCCGAGTGGACGGTGCCGCTCGGACGGCGGTTCAGGGCGTTGAAGATCTGGTTCCTGCTCCGGGCGCACGGTCTCGAGGGGCTGCGCGGGATGATCCGCAACCATGTCGCCTGGAGCGAGAAGCTCGCCGCGCGGCTCGCCGCACAGCCCGGCTTCGAGATCGTTACCGAGCCGATGCTGTCGCTGTTCTCGTTCCGCCACCAGGCGCGCGACGAGCGCGAGACGGACGAGCACAATCTGCGCCTTGTCGAAGCCATCAACAATGACGGGCGCATCTACCTGACGCAGACACGCGTCGACGGCAAGGTGGCGATCCGCTTCCAGGCGGGCCAGTTCGAAACCACCGAGGCCGACGTCGATGCCGCCTTCGAGGCGATCACCGAGATCGCCGCCGGCCTCTAGCGGGTCGGAAACGGGCGACCAAAACCGCTACATTCGTTTAGCCGGCTAGTCTTAATTCCCTATTTTCGTTTTTCGTGCTATTTGCTAAAAACGAAAGGGGAGGGATCAATGTACCTTACGCAACGACATACCGAAATCATCCAGCTTGCGAAGGATGAGGGCAGGGTGCTGGTCGACGACCTGGCTGCGCATTTCGGTGTGACGCCGCAGACGATCCGCAAGGATCTCAATGATTTGTGCGAACAGCGGCTGCTGACCCGCATCCATGGCGGGGCATTGTTTCCGTCGGGGATCGAAAACATGGAGTACGAGGCGCGCCGAAAGATCGCGCTCGTCGAGAAGGAGGCGATCGGCAAGGCCGCAGCGCGGCTGATCCCGGATCACGCTTCGCTGTTCGTCAACATCGGCACCACGACGGAGGCCGTCGGCAAGGCGCTTCTCGACCATACCGGGCTCATGGTCATCACCAATAACATCAATGTTGCCAATATGATGCGGGTCTATCCCTCGATCGAGGTCGTGATCGCGGGCGGCGTGGTGCGCGGCTCGGACGGCGGCATCGTCGGCGAGGCGGCCGTGGATTTCATCAAGCAGTTCAAGGTGGACTATGCGGTGATCGGCGCCTCGGCCATCGACCATGACGGTGCGTTGCTTGATTTCGACTTTCGGGAGGTGAAGGTCGCGCAGGCCATCATCGCCAATGCACGGCACGTCATCCTGGTTTCGGATTCGACCAAGTTCGAGCGGACCGCACCTGTGCGCATTGGCCATCTGAGCCAGGTCGACACCTTTATCACCGACCGCTGCGATCTGCCGGCCATCCGCAGCATATGCGGCGAAGCAGAAGTCGTGCTGGTCGAGACCGCGGTTGCGGAATAGCGCGCGAGGCGCGAATCCGACATTTCGTTTGACATTCGTTCTTATTTCGAAATAATCCCGAAACGCTTTCGAGATCGCCGAAAATGGTGCAGTGCGAAAGCGTGGGAGGACTTTCGTGGACGCAATACCGATCCATGACATCTTTGTCATTGGCGGCGGCATCAATGGCTGCGGCACGGCGCGCGATGCTGCGGGCAGGGGATATTCGGTCTTCCTCGCCGAAATGCGCGATCTTGCCAGCGGCACATCCTCCTTCTCAACCAAGCTGATCCACGGCGGACTGCGCTACCTCGAATATTACGAGTTCCGGCTGGTGCGTGAATCGCTGATGGAGCGCGAAGTGCTCTGGAAGAGCGCTCCACACATCATCTGGCCGATGCGCTTCGTGCTGCCCTATGCCAAGGGGCTGCGGCCCGCCTGGCTGATCCGGCTCGGCCTGTTCCTCTACGACCACATAGGCGGCCGCAAGCTGCTGCCGCCGACGCGCACGCTGGACATGCGACAGGACCCGGCCGGCAAGCCGCTGAAGCCGCTGTTCACGCGCGCCTTCGAATATTCGGACGGCTGGGTGAACGATGCCAGGCTGGTGGTGCTGAACGCCCGCGACGCGGCCGACCGCGGCGCGACGATCCGCACGCGCACCAAGGTTGTCAGCGCACGCCGCGAGGCGGGGATATGGACGGTCACGGTCGAGGACCTGCGCAGCGGCAAGACCGAGGACGTGCGGGCCCGGATGATCGTCAACGCCGCCGGACCCTGGATCGACCATGTGCTGTCGGGCACGGTCGGCCAGAACGACGTGCACAACGTCCGCCTGGTCAAGGGCAGCCACATCGTGGTGCCGAAGAAGTTCGACGATCCGCGGGCCTATTTCTTCCAGAACAAGGACGGGCGGATCATCTTCGCGATCCCCTACGAGGACGACTTCACGCTGATCGGCACGACGGATGAGGATTTTTCCGGCGACCCGCATGACGCCAAGATCAGCGATGCGGAGACCAACTACCTGTGCGATGCGGCGAGCGAGTATTTCGCCAAGCCGGTCAGGCCCTCGGACATCGTCTGGACCTATTCGGGCGTGCGGCCGCTTTACGACGATGGCGCCACCAAGGCGCAGGAAGCCACGCGCGATTACGTGCTGAAGTCGGACGGGGGCGACGGCAAGGCGCCGATCGTCAACATTTTCGGCGGCAAGATCACCACCTATCGCCGGCTGGCCGAGCACATGCTGGAAAAGATCGAGGGTTTTCTCGGCGCCAAGGGCAAGCCCTGGACGGCAAAATCGGTGCTGCCGGGCGGCGACTTCTTCGACACCGGCTTCGAGGCGCAGGTGAAGAAGCTCAAGGCGAGCTATGGCTTCCTGGAGCTTTCTCATGCGCGCCGGCTGACGCGGCTATACGGGACGCGAGCGGCGACGCTGCTCGGGCTGGCGAAGTCCCTCGCCGACCTCGGCCAGAAGTTCGGACCCGATCTCTACGAGGCCGAAATACGCTATCTTGTCGAGCACGAGTGGGCTGTTACGGCGGAAGACATACTTTGGCGCCGCACCAAGCGCGGGCTGGTGCTGAGCGGCGAGGAAACGGCCAAGCTCGAGACATTCATGAACGGACTGAACCACGGGATGCGGAACGCGGCGGCCGAATAGCCGCGCGTCGGAAGCGCCTGGGAGGGCACATATGCTTGAACTGAGAAACGTGACGAAGCGGGTGACAGGCGTGGATCATATCCGCGACGTGTCGCTGACGCTCCAGCACGGCTCGCTCAACGTGCTGCTTGGACCGACGCTGTCGGGCAAGACCAGCCTCATGCGCCTGATGGCCGGCCTCGATGCGCCGACATCCGGCTCGGTGTGGTTCGACGGCGCGGACGTGACCGGCGTGCCGGTCCAGAAGCGCAACATCGCGATGGTCTACCAGCAGTTCATCAACTACCCGGCGATGACGGTCTACGAGAACATCGCTTCGCCGCTGCGCGTCGCCGGCGCCGACAAGGCGACAATCGAGGCCGAGGTCGAGAAGGCTGCCGCGCTGCTGAAGCTGACGCCCTATCTCGACCGCACGCCGCTGAGCCTTTCGGGCGGGCAGCAGCAGCGTACCGCGCTGGCGCGGGCCATTGTCAAGAATGCCGGCCTGGTGCTGCTCGACGAGCCGCTCGCCAACCTGGACTACAAGCTGCGCGAGGAGTTGCGCGCCGAGCTGCCGCGGCTCTTCGCCGAGGCCGGCACCATCTTCGTCTATGCTACGACCGAGCCGCAGGAAGCGCTGCTGCTCGGCGGCAACACGGCAACCCTGTCGGAGGGCCGGGTGACGCAGTTCGGCGAGACGATCGACGTCTTCCGCAATCCCAACGACCTGATAACGGCCAAGACATTCGCCGATCCGCCGCTCAACACCATCGTGCTGAGGAAGAGCGGTTCGAGCTTCCAGCTTGATGGTGGGGTCAACCTCCCGGTACCAGGCGACCTCGCCGGTATTGCCGATACGAGCTACACGATCGGCTTTCAGCCCCACCATCTTTCTCTTGAACGGGCCAACGAAGCGGCGGTGCCGGTGCGCGCAAAGGTCTCGATGACCGAGATCACCGGTTCGGAGACCTTCGTGCACCTCGATTTCGCCGATGTGCGGTGGGTCATGCTGGCGCACGGCATTCGCATGCTGGAGCCCGACCAGACGATCGAGGTGTTCATCGACCCGAGACACATCATGGTGTTCGACGCTGACGGCCATTCGGCCGGGCGCGCGCCGAAAATGGCGGCATAAGCGCATGGCTCGCATCGATCTAGACCATATCCGCCACGCCTACGGGACGCCGGAGTCCGACGCGGACTACGCGCTGAAGGAAGTGCATCACACCTTCGACGACGGCGGCGCCTACGCGCTGCTCGGCCCGTCCGGCTGCGGCAAGACCACGCTGCTCAACATCATCTCGGGCCTGCTGCATCCCTCGGAGGGCAAGCTGCTGTTCGACGGCAAGGACGTGACCAACCTGTCGACGCAGGAACGCAACATCGCACAGGTGTTCCAGTTCCCGGTGGTCTACGACACGATGTCCGTCTACGACAACCTGGCGTTTCCACTGCGCAATCGCGCCGTTCCAGAGGCCGACGTGGACCGCCGGGTGCGCGAGATTCTGGAGATGACCGGGCTTGCCGAACTCGGTGACCGCAAGTGCCGCGGCCTGACCGCCGACCAGAAGCAGAAGATTTCGCTCGGCCGTGGCCTGGTTCGTTCCGACGTCAACGCCATCCTGTTCGACGAGCCGCTGACCGTCATCGACCCGCACATGAAGTGGGTGCTGCGATCGCAGCTGAAGCAGCTGCACCGCCGCTTCGCCTTCACCATGGTCTATGTCACGCACGACCAGACCGAGGCATTGAGCTTCGCCGACCAGGTGGTGGTGATGTATGACGGCGCGATCGTGCAGATCGGCACGCCGGCCGACCTGTTCGAGCGGCCGCGGCATACCTTCGTCGGCTATTTCATCGGCTCGCCCGGCATGAACGTGCTGCCGGTCAAGCTCGACGGCGCGGAAGCGCGGCTCGGCGGCCAGGTCATCAGGCTGCCCGGGCGGCCCGACCTGATCGAAGGCTCGATCGAGCTCGGCGTGCGGCCGGAATATGTGCACTTCTCCAAGGACGGCATGCCAGTCTCGGTCACCAAGGTCGAGGACATCGGCCGCCACAAGGTGGTGCGCGCCAAGCTGCAGGGCGAGGACATAGCGCTGATCCTCAAGGAGGACGACAGCGTGCCGGCCGACGCGAGGGTGAGCTTCGACCCGGCAGGTATCAATCTCTACGCCAATTCCTGGCGCGTCGAGATGGGAGGCTAGACCATGGAAAAGACCTGGAACAACAAGGCCTGGTTCATGGTGCTGCCGATGCTGGTGCTGGTCGCCTTCTCGGCCGTCATCCCGCTGATGACCGTGGTCAACTATTCGGTGCAGGACACGTTCGGCAACAATGTCTTCTTCTGGGCCGGCACGGCCTGGTTCGAGGAGATCCTGCATTCGGACCGCTTCTGGCAGGCGATGGGCCGCAACCTCGTCTTCTCCGGCATCATCCTGGCGATCGAGGTGCCGCTCGGCATCTTCATCGCTCTCAACATGCCCAAGAAGGGCTGGGGCGTGCCGGTCTGCCTGGTGACCATGGCGCTGCCGCTGCTGATCCCGTGGAACGTGGTCGGAACGATCTGGCAGGTGTTCGGCCGCATCGACATCGGCCTGCTCGGCTATGCGCTGCACCAGCTCGGCATCGACTACAACTACGTGCAGAACCCGTTCGACGCCTGGGTGACGGTCATCCTGATGGATGTCTGGCACTGGACGAGCCTGGTCGTGCTGCTCTGCTATGCGGGGCTGGTGTCGATCCCCGACGCCTACTACCAGGCGGCCAAGATCGACGGCGCGTCGCGCTGGGCGATCTTCCGCTACATCCAGCTGCCGAAGATGAACCGCGTGCTGCTGATCGCCGTGCTGCTGCGCTTCATGGACAGCTTCATGATCTACACCGAGCCCTTCGTGGTGACCGGCGGCGGCCCCGGCAACTCGACGACCTTCCTGTCGATCGACCTGGTCAAGATCGCCATCGGGCAGTTCGACCTCGGGCCGGCGGCGGCGATGTCGATCATCTACTTCCTGATCATCCTTCTGCTGTCATGGGTTTTCTACACCGTGATGACCAACGTCGACGCGGGGAAATAGGATGGCGCAGGGCAAGGACACGACCGCAAACGGACGCGACGGGCTGATGCGCCAGTCGGCGACAGCGCCGCAGGACGCTGCGGCCAGCGAGGCGCTGGCGCGCAAGATGCGCCGGCGCGGCGAGGAATCGCGCTTCTGGTGGCTGGTGCCGACGATCTACATCATCGTGCTGATGCTGCCGATCTACTGGCTGGTCAACATGAGCTTCAAGACCAACCAGGAGATCCTCGGTGCCTTCTCGCTCTACCCGAAGGACCCGACGATCGCCAACTACATGGTGATCTTCACCGATCCGTCCTGGTACAAGGGCTACATCAACTCGATCATCTACGTCGTCATGAACATGGTGATCTCGGTCGGCGTGGCGCTGCCGGCGGCCTATGCCTTCTCGCGCTACCGCTTCCTCGGCGACAAGCACCTGTTCTTCTGGCTGCTGACCAACCGCATGGCACCGCCGGCAGTCTTCGCGCTGCCCTTCTTCCAGCTCTATTCGGCCTTCGGCCTGATCGACACGCATATTGCCGTGGCGCTGGCGCACTGCCTGTTCAACGTGCCGCTGGCGATCTGGATTCTCGAGGGCTTCATGTCGGGCGTGCCCAAGGAGATCGACGAGACCGCCTATATCGACGGCTATTCGTTCCCGCGCTTCTTCGTGAAGATCTTCATGCCGCTGATCGCGAGCGGCATCGGCGTGGCGGCGTTCTTCTGCTTCATGTTCTCGTGGGTCGAACTGCTGATCGCCAGGACGCTGACCACCACCGACGCCAAGCCGATCGCCGCGATCATGACCAGAACCGTGTCGGCCTCCGGCCTCGACTGGGGCGTGTTGGCCGCGGCCGGCGTGCTGACCATCCTGCCGGGCGCGCTCGTGATCTGGTTCGTCCGCAACTACATCGCCAAGGGCTTTGCCCTGGGGAGGGTGTGATCATGGACCTGCAATGGATGGCATGGACGCTGCCGACCGCGATCTTCTTCGGCACGATCCTTTCGCTGCTGATCGGCATGGCCGTGTGGGAATATGTCTCGCCGGGCGGCAATCCGCGCGTCGGCGTGCTGCGCTTCGAGACGACGCGGGGCGACCGCCTGTTCATCTCGCTGCTCGGAAGCGGCTTTATCAATCTCGCTTGGCTGGGCCTGATCGGGCCCAACCTGTGGTGGGCTCTCGCCCTGTCAGTGGTCTACGCGATCGGCGTATTCCGCCTCGTCTAGGGCGTGAACTGATCGGGGGCGCCTAGGGCGGCGCACCTGATGGAACTTGGAACTGTAACGGGAGGAAACCCATGAAACGGCAATTCTTGACATCAACGACGGCACTCGTCCTGCTTCTGGGCGCCGGCCAGGCCTTCGCGGGCATGGACGAGGCCAAGGCCTTCCTCGATGCTGAAATCGGCGATCTGTCGACGCTTTCGCGCGCCGACCAGGAGGCCGAGATGCAGTGGTTCGTCGATGCGGCGAAGCCTTTCGCCGGCATGGACATCAAGGTCGTGTCCGAAACCATCACCACGCACGAATATGAATCGAAGACGCTTGCCAAGGCGTTCGCCGACATCACCGGCATCAAGATCACGCACGACCTGATCGGCGAAGGCGACGTCGTCGAAAAGCTGCAGACGCAGATGCAGTCGGGCGAAAACATCTATGACGCCTACATCAACGACTCCGACCTGATCGGCACCCACTGGCGCTACCAGCAGGCACGCAGCCTGACCGACTGGATGGCCAATACCGGCAAGGACGTCACCAACCCGAACCTCGACATCGACGACTTCATCGGCAAGTCGTTCACCACGGCGCCGGACGGCAACCTCTATCAGCTGCCCGACCAGCAGTTCGCGAACCTCTACTGGTTCCGGTACGACTGGTTCAACGACGAGAAGAACATGGCCGACTTCAAGGCGAAGTACGGCTACGATCTCGGCGTGCCGGTCAACTGGTCGGCCTACGAGGACATCGCCGAATTCTTCACCGGCCGCGAAGTGGACGGCAAGAAGGTCTATGGCCACATGGACTACGGCAAGAAGGACCCGTCGCTCGGCTGGCGCTTCACCGATGCCTGGCTGTCGATGGCCGGCAACGGCGACAAGGGCATCCCGAACGGCCTGCCGGTCGATGAATGGGGCATCAAGGTCGACGAGAACTCGCGTCCGGTCGGCTCCTGCGTTGCACGCGGCGGCGACACCAACGGCCCGGCCTCGGTCTACGCCATCCAGAAGTATCTCGACTGGATGAAGGCCTATGCACCGGCTTCCGCCCAGGGCATGACCTTCGGCGAGTCCGGACCGGTCCCGTCGCAGGGCGAGATCGCGCAGCAGATGTTCACCTACACGGCCTTCACCGCCGACTTCGTCAAGGAAGGCCTACCGGTCGTGAACGAGGACGGCACGCCGAAGTGGCGATTCGCGCCAAGCCCGCATGGCGTCTACTGGAAGGACGGCATGAAGCTCGGCTACCAGGACGCCGGTTCGTGGACGCTGATGAAGTCGACACCCGACGACCGCGCCAAGGCAGCCTGGCTCTATGCGCAGTTCGTGACGTCGAAGACGGTGGACGTGAAGAAGAGCCATGTCGGCCTGACCTTCATCCGCCAGTCGACGCTCGATCACCAGTCCTTCACCGAACGTGCGCCGAAGCTCGGCGGCCTTGTCGAGTTCTACCGCTCGCCGGCCCGCCTGCAGTGGTCGCCGACCGGCACCAACGTGCCTGACTATCCGAAGCTGGCACAGCTCTGGTGGCAGGCGATCGGCGACGCGTCGTCGGGTGCCAAGACGGCCCAGGCCGCGATGGACTCGCTGTGCGCCGAGCAGGAGAAGGTGATGGAGCGCCTCGAGCGCGCCGGCATCCAGGGCGACATCGGCCCGAAGCTGGCCGAGGAGCACGATCTCGAGTACTGGAACAAGGATGCCGTCTCGAAGGGCAACATTGCTCCGCAGCTCAAGATCGAGAACGAGAAGGACCAGCCGATGACCGTCAATTACGACGAACTGGTCAAGAGCTGGCAGTAAACGCCGCTCCGGGCCACAGCGCCCGGACGTCAACAACCAGGGGAGGCGGCCTAGCGCCGCCTCCCTTGTTCGCGTCAGCATTTCGGGAGGGATCATGACGGGTTTCGTTCTCGCCATCGACCAGGGTACGACGTCGTCGCGGGCGATCGTCTTCGACGGGAAGATGAAGGTCGCCGGCGTCGGCCAGAAGGAATTTGCGCAGCATTATCCGGCATCCGGCTGGGTCGAGCACGATCCGGAGGAGATCTGGGACAGCGTGGTGGCGACCTGCAAGGCGGCGATCAAGGCCGCCAAGTGCAAGGCCGGCGACATCGCGGCCATCGGCATCACCAACCAGCGCGAGACCGTGGTCATCTGGGACAAGGCGACCGGAAAACCGATCCACAACGCGATCGTGTGGCAGGACCGGCGGACCGCGAAGCACTGCCAGAAACTGAAGAAGCAGGGGCTGGAGAAGACGTTTTCCCGCAAGACAGGCCTGCTGCTCGACCCCTATTTTTCCGGCACCAAGATCGCCTGGCTGCTCGACAATGTGAAAGGCGCGCGCAAGCGGGCCGAGAAGGGTGAACTGCTGGCAGGAACGATCGACAGCTTCCTGATCTGGCGGCTGACCGGCGGCAAGGTTCATGCCACCGACGCGACCAATGCCTCGCGCACGCTGGTCTACAATATCGAGAAGAACGAGTGGGATGCGGAGCTCCTGAATATCCTCAGGATCCCGGCCGGGCTGCTACCCGAGGTGAAGGATTGCGCCGCCGACTTCGGGGTCACGGAAAAGCCGATACTGGGGGCGGAAATCCCGATCCTCGGCGTTGCCGGCGACCAGCATGCCGCAACGATCGGCCAGGCCTGCTTCAAGCCCGGCATGATGAAATCGACCTACGGCACGGGCTGCTTTGCGCTACTCAACACGGGCGCCGACATCGTGCGCTCGAAGAACCGGCTGCTTACCACCATCGCCTATCGCCTGAACGGCAAGACCACCTATGCGCTTGAGGGCTCGATCTTCATCGCCGGCGCCGCCGTGCAATGGCTGCGCGATGGCGCGAAAATGATCGCCAAGGCGGCCGACAGCGGCGAACTGGCCGCGCAGGCCGACGATACGCAGGACGTGTACCTCGTGCCGGCTTTCGTCGGACTTGGCGCGCCGCACTGGGACGCAGATGCGCGCGGCGCGATCTTCGGCCTGACCCGCAATTCCGGGCCCGCGGAGTTCGCCCGCGCGGCTCTCGAGGCCGTTGCCTACCAGACGCGCGACCTGCTTGACGCCATGAAGAAGGACTGGAAGCATTCCTCCGCCGCGACGGTGCTCAGGGTCGATGGCGGCATGGTGGCGTCTGACTGGACGATGCAGCGGCTGGCCGACATCCTGGACGCGCAGGTCGACCGGCCCGAAATCCTGGAAACGACCGCGCTCGGGGCTGCGTGGCTCGCTGGTTCGCGGGCGGGTGTGTGGCCGAAGGCACAGGAATTCGCCAGGAGCTGGCAACTCGAACGGCGCTTCAAGCCCGCCATGGACGACAGGACGCGCGCCGCCAAGCTGAAGGGCTGGCGGGACGCGGTGTCGCGCACGTTGAGCCGACCATAAAAAAATCCCCGCGCCTTGCGGCACGGGGATCTCTTTCGATCGGCTGGTTGCGTGCCGATCAATCGTAAGGCGAATAGCACTGCTGGCGCGGCCCGTGATAGGGCTGGAACGTGTTGTCCGACGCGCGATACGAGCGGTAGCGGTCGTAGCACCACTGAACATGCGCATTGCCGCCGCGGTAGACATTGTTGTTGCTGTTCAGGGCGCCGCCGATGATGGCACCGGCAGCGAACGCGCCAAGCGGGAACCAGAAGCCGTTATACTGGCGATAGCCGCGACGACGCTCGCGGTAGCCGCGATGACCGTTGTAATAGACATTGCCGCGATCGCGTCGGAAGCCGTTGCGGTGCCATTTGCGGTGACGCACATCTACGACGTCCGTCGTCTGGGCGACCTTGGCGGTGGGGATATAAACCGGCGCGGCCGCCGACGGGGCGATGCCCGAGAAGGCGAAGGTGGCCGAGATCGCCGTGGCCATCAGGCCTGACAAGATCTTCTTCATTGCGAATTCCTCTGTCTGGGTAGGAGTCAACTGTCCCTATCGTGGGATAATGTACAACCTAGGATAATGTTCCGGTCCGCGGTTCCGCGATCGAACGACTGCCGCAGATGCTTCGGGCGCGATTTCAGATGCGCATCGGGGCCGCGAAAGGAGGGCCTGGCGGACAACGCGGAAGCGCGGTTTTTCAGGTTGACCGGCTGGGGTACTCTCCCTATGTTCCGCCGCAATTTCCGGGGCGCTTCGCGTACCCGCGGGAGCGCGTAGCTCAGCTGGTAGAGCAACTGACTTTTAATCAGTAGGTCCAGGGTTCGAGCCCCTGCGCGCTCACCAAAACAACTGTCGCCACACCAGCAATGTTTCCCGATGTTTGCCGCTGCATCCTTGCGCGGCGGCTGCTCCGGGATGGCCTTCGACGGGACGCCGGCTGCGTGCGGTGGATGCCGCGTGTGGGAAGACCGTCAGAAGCCGACCTGGGAACCGCCGCGGCAGAGCCCGGCTTCGCCGCCGCGGATACTCTGAGAAGTGGAACATGGCTTGGGCGCGAAGCCTCGACCGGGCAATTTCCGGGCGAAAAACCGGTAGCCGGCGCAGAGCGGTCCGATCCGCTCCAGGCTAGCCGAGACTAGTCGAGCACGCCCATCAGGACATGATAGGCGCCGTCGATATCGGCGCGTATGGCCTTCTGAACCCTGTCCACGTCGCGCTCGCAGATTGCGGTGAACATCTCGCGGTGGTGCCTGTTCGAGGTCGAATAGTTCCCCGAGTCGTGCAGCATGTTGAAATAGGGGCTGATCTGCAGCCACAGGTTCTCGATGATCCTGAGCAGGTTCTCCGACTCGGAAGCGCGATAGATCGTGAAGTGAAATGCGTAGTTGGCGCGCAGGTAAGCCTTCACGTCGCCTGCCGCGTTGGCACCGTCGAGCGCCTCCAGCAACTGGCGCAGGCTCGCACGCAGCGCATCGGTGCATCGTTCAGCCGCCCAGCCACCGGCGATTGCCTCGACCTCGAACCTGACGTTCCTGAGGTCGGACAGCCTTGCCCGGCTGAGCGCCGGAATGCCGATCGAGCGTCCGGACACGACGGTCAGTGCGTCGGCCGCCGACAGCCGTCGCAGCGCCTCGCGGACCGGCATCGGGCTGACCCCGAATGCATCGGCAAGGCTCTGAACAGTTACCATCTGTCCTGGCACGATGCTGCCGTCGAGGATCAGTTCGGTGACGCGCCGGAACACCTGATCCTGAAGTGTCTCTCGCGTCAGCGGGACGATGCTCGCCTTATTCTTCAATGCAGCCGATATCAAAACTGGACCTCTCGGGGGACCGGGAGAATTGCATGCAGCCTTCGTCGGCAAGCGTCAAGGACCATCGAAAATCGACTTCCCAATTTATCATTGATCTTAGATCAAATGATGCTACGGTCCTTCGCATCGGATGGCAAGGTCGCGTTTGGAAGCAGGCCTGCTTGCCCGACAACCAGTTCCAGGGAGGAGTCTAAAATGGCATTTGGTTCGAAAGCATTGCGGCTAGCGCTGCTGGCCGGAATGGCCGCGGGATCACTGTGCGCAAGCACGGCTGCGCAGGCGGCGGAGAAGTACAAGATCTATCTGAGCATGAGCTTCATCGGCAATGACTGGCAGGCCGAGGCGGCCAACATGGTCAAGGCCATGGCCGCGCACAAGAGCATGGCCGACAAGGTTGATCTGCAGGTGCAGGTCGCCGGTCCGAACGCCCAGCGCCAGATACAGCAGATCAACGCGATGGTGCAGGCCGGCGCGCAGGCGATCGTGATCTTCCCGATCTCGCCGACCGCCCTCAACCAGGTCGTCAAAAACGCCTGCGACAAGGGCGTCAAGGTGTTCGCCTACGACGCCGAGATCACCGAACCCTGTGCCTACAACATCCATATCGACCAGGAAGAGGCCGGACGCGTCACCGCCGAGTGGCTCGTCGACAAGCTGGGCGGCAAGGGTGAGATCATCGCAATCACCGGTGTTCCGGGAACGTCGGTCGACGACCAGCGCACCAAGGCCGCCAAGGAAGTCTTCGCCAAGCACCCCGACATCAAGATCGTCGGCGAGGCCGTCGGCATGTGGAGCCAGGCGGTAGCGCGCACCGAACTCTCCAAGATTCTCGCTACCCGCACGTGGGACGACATAGACGGCCTGTGGATGCAGGTTGGCTGCTTTGCCGCAAACGCCATGCAGCTCGAAGCCGGCAAGACGCCGGCAGACCTTCTGCCCTGTGCGGGTGAGGGCGCCAATGGCGGCCGCATCCAGATGCTGCCGGAAGGCACGGAAGTGGAAGGCGCTTCGTCGCCCTATGCCCCGCTTGGCGCGCCGCGCATCTCGTACGCTTCGCCGCCTTATTCGGGTGCGCTGGCCCTGAAGCTCGCGGTCGAGGCACTGGAAGGCAAGGACGTTCCCAAGCTCACCATCCTGCCGCTCCCTGTCGTGACCAGCGAGACGGTGAAGCTCTGCGAAGAGGGCACGTGGGACGAGATGAAGGCCGGTTGCAACGCCTTCAAGCCCGCGCTCGTCAGCAATCCCGGATGGTTCGCATCGATCTTTTCGGACCAGACGCCTGAGGTCGGCCTGAACGCCGCCCTCGTCGGCCAGCCGGAAGACTAAGCCTCCCAGGGCTTTGGGCGACGCGCGGACGCCAGTCCGTGCGTCGCCCGCATTCTAACGCCCGCGGCGGTCCAAGAGCATGACAAACCAGATGAACAACCCGGCCGTCCAGGTCGACGGAATGCTGAAGTCGTTCGGCGCGACGGTTGCGCTCGACGGCGTTTCCTTCTCGATCGCGCCTGGGAGCGTGCATGCGCTGCTGGGCGAGAACGGTGCCGGCAAGTCGACGATGGTCAAGCTGCTTTCCGGGCTGATCCGGCCGACGGAAGGAAGCGTGAAGATCTTCGGCGAGCACGCCACGCTCGACACGCCGCGTTCGGCCCACAAGCTGGGCATCCAGACTGCGTTCCAGGAGATGACGCTGGTTGGCGATCTGTCCGTGCTCGACAACATGCTGCTGCCCTATGCCCCGATGGGCATGTCGGGACTGATCCGCCGCCGCGCGGCGCGCGAGGACGTGCGACGCCATATCGCCGAACTCGGCTTCTCGGTCGATCTCGATGCCGAAGTTTCGTCGCTCGAGCTCTCCGTGCGCCAGAAGATCGAGATCGCGCGAGCTGTCTACCGCAAGCCGCGCATTCTCCTGCTCGACGAGCCGACCTCGACGCTCGCCGGCCGGGACGTCGACTGGCTGGGCGAGATCATCGCCCGGCTCAAGGCCGAGGGTACGACGATCGTCTTCATCACGCATCGCATGCGCGAGGTACGCGCCTTCTGCGATACGCTGACCATCCTGCGCAACGGCTGCCATATCGTCACCACGCCGGTGGCCGACATTACCGATTCCGAGGTGATCGAGAAGATCATCGGACGCTCCATCGAACAGACATTTCCGCCGAAGCCCGACAGCGCGCGGGCCTTCGGTGCGCCGGTTCTCGGCGTGCGCGATCTCAAGATCGGCCGCAAGCTCGACGGTGTCAGCTTCGACCTTCGCAAGGGCGAGATACTCGGCGTCGCCGGACTGCAGGGCATGGGCCAGCAGGATCTCTTTCTCGCCTGCTTCGGCATGGGCGAGGTGCTGCGCGGCGACGTCCTGGTCGACAACCGCAAGGTCTGGTTGAGTTCGCCCGCCGACGCGATTCGGCCGAACATGGCAATCGGCCTCGTGCCGGAGGACCGCAAGTCCGAGGGCCTGTTCCTGAAGCTTTCCGGGCGGCAGAATGCGACGCTGCCCGTCGTCTCGCGCTTCACCCGCATGGGGCTGATCGATGAAAAGGCGGAATGCGAAGCCGTGGAGGAAGCCTTTGCCACGGTCGAGGTCGACCGGCGCGCCATGTGGACGCGGGCGGGCGCATTTTCCGGAGGCAACCAGCAGAAGATCGCCATCGCCAAATGGCTTGTCGCGCAAAGCCGAATCCTGCTGCTGTTCGATCCGACGCGCGGCATCGATGTCGGAACCAAGCACGAAATCTACGTAATGATGCGCAAATACGTCGAGGCGGGCGGTTCGATTCTCTTCCACTCCACCGAGATTCCCGAACTCGTGCACCAGTGCGACCGGGTGCTCGTGCTTTACGACGGCCAGGTGGCGGTCGAGCTTGAGGGCGATGCAATAACAGAGCCAGCGATCATGCGCCCGGCCCTCGGGCACGGCCATTTCGCCGGAGAGGTGCCGGCATGAGCAGCGCGCAGGCTTCTACCGGGATGCAAAGGACGTCGGGCCTTCGCCGGGCGCTCGGCGCCAACAGCGGCACGATCATAGCTGCTGTCGTCTTCGCGGTCCTGCTGATGGTGGTGGACTGGGTGGGCGCCGGACCGCTGACCTACTTCGACATTTCTTTCCTATCGAGCGGCGGGGCGACCTCGGCGATCGCCGCGATCGGGCAGACCATCGTCATCATTTCCGGCGGCTTCGATCTCTCCGCCGGCGCGGTGATTTCGCTGGTCAACGTCGTGCTCGCGTCGAACATGGATCCGATGTCGACGCAGGCTAGCACGGCGCTGTGGACTGCGGTCGGGATCGGCGTCGGCATGGCCGTCGGCGCCTTCAACGGCTTCTTCATCGCCTTCCTGCGCATGCAGCCGATCGTCGTGACGCTGTCCACCATGTTCATTTTGCAGGGCGTGACGCTTCTGGTCATGGACAAGCCGGGCGGCTTCGTGTCGCCGGATCTCGGCGCCTTCTATCTGGGCGATGCGATACCCGGCTGGCTGCCGATGCCGGTCGTCGTCATTTGCGCGGTTCTGCTGCTCTGGATGTGGCTGAAGGGGACGCGCTTCGGAACGGCGCTCTATGCGGTCGGCAGCGACACGGATTCGGCGGCAGCCGTCGGCGTCAACGTAGTGCTCGTGCGCTTCATGGTCTACGTCATCGCCGGTGGCTGCTACGGGCTTGCCGGCGTGTTCATCAGCGCACAGACCGGCAGCGGCGATCCGCTCGTCGGCAATCCGCTCCTGCTTTCGATGTTTGCAGCCGTCGTTGTCGGCGGCACGCGGCTAGGCGGCGGGCAGGGCGGTCCGGTGGGCACGGTGTTCGGTGCGTTCATCCTGATGATCGTCGTCAACATCCTGCTCGTCCTGAACGTATCGGCCTACTACTCGACCATCGCCGAGGGCACGATCCTGTTCCTGGCAGTGCTAGCCGGCTCCATGTCGCACGGCTCCGTCCTGGCGATCCAGCTGCGGGCGGCCCGGGCGCGCTTCGCGGCATATCGCGCCGGCACGCTGCCATCGCAGATCGACAGGGTGGATCGGCGGCTGGCGACGACATCTGGAGCACGACGGAGCGAACCTTCGAACGCGACACGTCCGGCCTTTCACATTCGCCACGCCGAGACGCTGCGCTTTGCGCTGCCGGCATTCGTGTGCCTGATCCTGGTCATCGCGGTCACCCAGCTGTGGCTCGGGCGCGCGGTTCTCAACCCGGGATACTGGAACTCGCTCCTGGTCCTGTCGTCCTTCCTGGCGGTTCTCGCGCTCGGGCAGGGCACGGTCATCCTGACGGGCGGCCTCGACCTCTCGGTCCCGTGGATCATCGGCATTTCAGGCATCGTGCTCGCCGGCATGGTCAACGGATCGGATGCCGCCCTGGTCTATGCCTTGCCGACCGTTCTCGCGATGGCATGCGTCGTCGGTTTCGCCAACGGCGTCGGCATCGTCTATCTCGGCATATCCCCGATCGTGATGACCCTTGCCATGAACGGCATCCTGCAGGGCTTCGCGCTGCTTTATTCACAAGGCACGCCGGCCGGCTTCTCGTCGCCCATGCTGCGCTGGTTCATGACCGGCAGGATCGCGGGGATGACGCCGGTCGTCCTGTTCATTATCGGCTTCGTCATATTCGCGGTGTTGCTGCTCGGACGGACCGCCTTCGGTAGGCGGGTCTATGGCATCGGCAACGGGCTGCGCGCGGCGCAACTCTCCGGCATCGCGGTCGAGAAGACCCTGATCCTCGTCTATATCCTGTCCGCAATTTGCGCCGCCGTGGTGGGCATCATGCTGACCGGCTTTTCCGGCCAAGCGAGCCTTGGCATGGGCGACGATTATCTGCTTCCCTCCATCGCGGTCGTGGTGGTCGGCGGCGCGCTTATCACTGGCGGGCGAGGGCACTATATCGGCATGCTGGGCGGCGTCCTGCTGCTGACATCGCTGCAGATGCTGCTTGCCGGGACCACGCTGCCCTATGCGACGCGGGCCATCCTCTACGGCCTGGTCGTGCTGGGTGCCGTGATGGCTCTACGCGAACGAAACACCCGATGAAGAGGACTGGACGATGAGCACGCGCGCACCGGCTTCCGCAGAAGAGTTCCTGGCCGGCCTGAAAGGCCAGCGGGTCGTTGTCACCGCCGGTGCGGGCGGCATCGGGCTGGCGATCACCGATACGCTAGTGCGCCTCGGCGCACGCGTGGTGATCTGCGACGTCTCGGACGAGGCGCTGGCGACGGCGGGAAAGACGGTCCGCGTCGAGGCCGCGGTCAAGGCGGACGTGGCGCAGCAAGGCGATGTGGAACGGCTGTTCCAGACGGCGCAGGAGACTCTCGGCGGGCTCGATGCCCTGATCAACAATGCCGGGATTGCCGGGCCAACCGGCGGCGTCGATGAAATCGACCCGGATGAGTGGCGGCGCTGCATCGATATCTGCCTGACCGGGCAGTTCCTGTGCGCGCGTAGCGCGGTGCCGATGCTCAAGGCGGCGGGCGGCGGCTCCATCGTCTCGATGTCCTCGGCGGCCGGCCGACATGGATATGCATTTCGTACGCCCTACTCGGCGGCGAAATTCGGCGTCATTGGTTTTACCCAGAGCCTCGCCAAGGAACTCGGGCCGCACGGCATCCGCGTCAACGCCATCCTGCCGGGAATCATCGAGGGGCCGCGCATCGAGAAGGTCATTGCCGACCGGGCAAAGCAGGTTGGGGTGACCGGGGACGAGATGAAGAACCGTTATCTTCAGAACATCTCGCTGCGGCGCATGACCAGTCCCTACGACGTGGCCTCCATGGTCGCCTTCTTGCTGTCCGACGCCGGATACAACATCTCCGGCCAGTCGCTCGGCGTCGACGGCAACGTCGAAACACTCTGAGGGCAGCGACATGTCGAAAACCGCGATTGTCGGAAGCGGCTTCATCGGGCGGGCCTGGGCGATCAGTTTCGCCGCCGCCGGCCATGATGTCAGCATGTGGGACCAGTCGCCCGAAGCGACAGGCGGCGCGCGCGACTTCATTGCTGGCGTGCTCGGCGATCTGGCGGCCAATAACCTGCTGCGCGGGCAGACGCCGGAGAGTGTGCTCGACCGCATCGAAGTCGTGGCGGACTTCGAGGCTGCACTGGAAGGCGCCGTGCACATCCAGGAGAACACACCCGAAAATCGCGATATCAAGCGCGAGGTCTTCTCGCGGATCGACGCCGTTGCGACGCCGGAGGCGGTGATCGCCAGCTCGACCTCTGCGCTCCTTCCGTCGACCTTTACCGAGCATGTTGCCGGGCGCCACCGCTGCCTGGTCGTCCACCCGATAAACCCGCCCTATCTCATCCCGGCGGCCGAAGTGGTGCCCGCGCCGTGGACGAGCCAAGAGACAGTCGAGAGAACGTCCGCGTTCCTGGTCTCGGCGGGTCATGCGCCGCTCGTGATGAAGCGGGAACTCGACGGCTTCATCATGAACCGGCTGCAGGGCGCGCTCCTCGAGGAGGCTTTCCGGCTCGTCTCTGACGGCTATGCCAGCGTCGAGGACGTCGACATCGGCATTCGCGACGGGTTGGCGCTGCGCTGGTCCTTCATGGGTCCGTTCGAAACCATCGATCTCAACGCTCCCGGCGGCGTGCGCGACTATGTCGATCGCTACCAGTCGATCTATTCGAACATCTTTCCGCAGATGCAGCGCCGAGTCGACTGGGCGGGCGATGTGATGAAAACAGTGGAGGCCGACCGCAGCGCGCGGCTGCCGCGCGAAAATCTTGCAGTGCGCCAGGTCTGGCGCGACCGGCGCCTGATGGCCCTGGCTGCGCACAAGAGAAAATCCGACGAGGAGTTTGGTAAATGAACGAGACCACGCGCAAGACATCCGGCACCACAGCCAAGGGCAAGGTGATCATCACCTGCGCCATTACCGGCGCCATCCATACGCCGACCATGTCGCCCTACCTGCCGATCACGCCCGACCAGATCGCCTCCGAAGCGATCGCGGCGGCGGAGGCGGGCGCTGCCATCCTGCACCTGCATGCGCGCGATCCTGAGACCGGCAAGCCGGACCAGACGCCGGAAGCCTTCGCCCGCTTCCTGCCGCGCATCAAGCAGGGCACGAACGCGGCGATCAACATTACCTCAGGCGGTAGCCCCTACATGAAGGTGGAGGAGCGGGTACGCCCGGCTGCCCAGTTCAAGCCCGAGGTCGCCTCGCTCAACATGGGCTCGATCAATTTCGGCCTCTATCACCTCGCCGACAAGTACGAGACCTTCAAGTTCGACTGGGAAAAGCCGCATCTGGAAGCGACGCGTGACCTTGTTTTCCGCAACTCTTTCAAGGACATCGAATACATCCTTGCGACCTGCTACGACAACGGAACGCGCTTCGAGTTCGAGTGCTACGACATCGCGCATCTTTATAACCTCGCGCATTTCGCCGAACGCGGCCTGGTGAAGCCCCCATTCTTCGTCCAGTCGGTTTTCGGCCTGCTCGGCGGCATCGGCACGCACCCGGAAGACGTCGCCCACATGAAACGCACGGCCGACCGGCTGTTCGGCGACCAGTTCCGCTGGTCCGTCCTCGGTGCCGGCGCTAGCCAGTTGCGCATCGCTGCGCAGTCGGTGTCGCTCGGCGGAAACATCCGTGTCGGCCTGGAGGACAGCCTGTGGGCCGGTCGCGGGCGGCTGGCAAAGTCGAATGCCGAGCAGGTGGTGCTGGCGCGCAAGATCATCGAAGGGCTCGGTCTGGAGGTGGCGACGCCTGACGAGGCGCGCGCCATCCTGGAACTGAAGGGTGGCGACAAGGTCGCCTTCTGAGCGGCCCGGGGAGGAGACAATGCTGCGTATCGAGGTTCTGAGCGACAGGCCCGACCAACTCGGCGAAGGGCCGCTCTGGGACGTGCGCGAGCAGCGCTTCTACTGGATCGATTCCTACGGACCCAGCATCCATTGCTGCGATGCTGCGGGCGTCGACAGAAAGAGCTGGAACCTGCCCGAACCGATCGGATCCATGGCGCTGCGCGAGAAGGGCGGCGCGATCCTGTCGCTGCGCGACGGTTTCTACAGTTTCGACTTCCAGACGTGCGTGTCCGAACGCCTTGTGGAGACGCAACCGGGCGAAATGCGGCCGCGCATGAACGACGGCAAGGTCGACCGCCAGGGCCGATTCGTCGCCGGCTCGATGGATTTCGAGGAGAGCGAGCCGGTCGGCAAGCTGTTCCGGCTCGATCCGGACCTTTCGGTGCATACGCTCGACAGCGGCATCATCTGCTCGAACGGTCCCTGCTGGAGCCCCGACGGAGCGACCTTCTACTTCGCCGACACGGGCCGGCGCGTGATCTGGGCCTATGGCTACGATACGGATACGGGAAACGTGCTGTCGCGGCGCGTCTTCACGAGCTTCGAGAACATGCGCGGTCTTCCGGACGGCGCCACGGTCGATTCCGAAGGCTATGTCTGGAGCGCCGAAGTCTATTCGGGCCGGCTCATCCGGTTCGATCCGAACGGTGTCGTCGACAGGATCGTCGGGCTGCCGGTCCAGTCGACCACGAGCCTGATCTTCGGCGGGCCGGATCTCGACATCGCCTATGTCACCTCGATGGCGAGGCCATACCAGTATCAGTATCATCGGGAGCGCGAGGCAGGCTTCGTCTTTGCCGTCCACGGCCTCGGCGTGCGCGGCATCGAAGAGCCGCGCTTCAAGGGTTAGATCGGGAAACGGGAGAACAGGCGATGAAGATCGACGTGGTGGTGGATGTGAAGACGACGCTGGGCGAGGGGCCTCTTTGGGACGTCGAGCAGCAGCGGCTCTACTGGATCGATTCCTTCGACGGGCGCGTCTTCCGGGCTACCCATGACGGCCGCGAAATCCGGTCTTGGGATGTCCCGATGAAGATCGGCTCGATGGCGCTGCGCAAGGACGGCGAGGGCGCCATCGTCTCGCTCGCCCGTGGCTTCCACACGCTCGATTTCAAGACCGGCGATGTTGAACTGATCCATGACCCCGAGCCCGGCAAGGACGCCAACCGGCTCAACGACGGCAAGGTCGACAAGCAGGGCCGCTTCATCGCCGGTTCCATGGACACGATGGAAAGCGGACCGAACGGTGCCCTGTACCGGCTAGATCCCGACTTCTCCGTCCACAAGCTCGATGACGGCATCATCGTTTCGAACGGTCCCTGCTGGAGCCCGGACGGCGACACCTTCTATTTTGCCGACTCGTGGTCGGGGGAGATCTGGGCCTACGACTACGACCAGACAACCGGCAGTGTCTCGAACAGGCGCACCTTCACCAAGATCGACACTTCGACGGGGGGCGCAGCGGACGGCTCGACGGTCGATGCCGAGGGCTGCCTGTGGAACGCGCAGGTCTATGACGGCAAGCTGATCCGGTATCGGCCGGACGGCGTCATCGACCGCGTCATCGAGATGCCCGTCAAGAAGATCACGAGCGTGATGTTCGGAGGGCCAAATCTCGACATCATCTACGTCACCTCGATGGCAAAGCCGCCGCTGCCGCGCTTTCCGGGCGACGGCGTATTGCGCGGCAGTGTCTTCACGATCACTGGCCTGGGCATTGGCGGTGTACCGGAGCAGCGCTTTGGCGCGTAGATGCGCATGCGGCGCCAGCCCGGAATTCAGGGCCGGCGCGGCTTTGTGATCGGCATGACCGGGTGGGCCGGTCTCACGCCGGCTTTCCGGAACGGTCGGCTGAGATAGGGGCTTGCGGGCAGGCCGAATTGCCAGAGCGTCTCGGTGGCGCGGGTCAGGCCGATGCGCGGCCCTACGAGCAGGTCAGCCGGCCGCTCCTTGCCGGGGCTGAAGTCGAAGGGGGAGCCGGTCAGCGCGAGGCCGTCGAAGGAAGCATCGACGCCGAGCGCCTGGCAGAGGCGGCCCGGGCCCGAACAGAGCAGTTTTCGCGCCTCGGTGCCGCGGCGAGCGGCCATCCGGTCGAGGCCTGCGGTCGGCTCTATGGCACGGATCAGGACGGCGCTGCCGGGAAGGCAGACCGCGTTCAGGCACCAATGGATTCCGTAGGAGCGGTAGACATAGGCGGTGCCGGGTGCTGCGAACATCGAGGCGTTGCGCGGTGTTGGCCCGCGAAAGCTGTGCGAGGCCGGATCGTCCGGCGCATAGGCTTCCGTCTCGACCACGATGCCGCCGGCGCCGTGCACGAAAAGCACGGCGCCGACCATGTCTGGGGCGACATCCGCCGCCGGGCGGGCGAAGAAGGCAGTGAGTGCGGGCGTCGTGTCCAAGCCCGCCTTATTTCACATCGCGATCTGCCTTGCGAGCGCCATGCGGAGTTGCGGCGTCCCTGGAGTGCTCGGCGATTGCCGGACCTGCACCAGCGGTTTTCATGGAATCGCCCGCCGGCGACGTGCCGGGAGGATTCTGGCCGTCCGAATGGCGGGTCTTCTCATGCACGTCCGAGGAGGGCTCGGTGAGGCCGTAGGGCTGCGGCTTTTCGGTCAAGGCGGCATCCTGGTCGGTCTCCTTCGGCCGGTAGTCGGCTTCGAGCTTGCGTGCACCCGTTTCGCGGTGATTGTCGTTCATGGTTGCGGCTCCGGTTTCTTCATCGCGATAATTCCCGGCGCGGGCGGCGGTTCCCGGGCGGCGGCGGAATCGGGCGGCGGTGGCCCTGGCGTTCTGCAGGAGGAACACAGGAATTCGCGGCTTCCCGTTGAAATCGATCAGGAAACCGCGATCGGGGTTTTCTTGGCCCGCGGTTGCCGCTAGGTTTTCGTGGCAACCGGCCGTTGCGCTCCGGGGGGAGCGGGGGCCATAGAACGTGGTGCGGACGAAGGCACTTCCAGTCGCGTCCTTGCTTGGGGAAGGGTGGGCCAGCAGCAATGGGTTTCGCATTCGATCACGCCGGCCAGTGGCGGCGGGGGCGGCAGTTCGCCATGCTCCTCGCCCTGGTCTTTGCGGCGTCTGCCGCCGTGGCCACGGAAAAGCCGATGCCGCCGACGATACCGGGAAGCCCGCCCAAGGCGCCCGGCATCAGCAACATGCCGTCAACGCCGTCGACGCCGGCTCCGCCATCGCAGGAAAGGTCCTTCCAGCGCTACAGCCACTACGATCTGGCCGCGGGCGACGAATGGCAAAGCGATGCCTGGGACGCGCCCGGTTGCGAGAACAAGTGCAAGGAAAATTCCGCCTGCGCCGGCTTCACCTATGACGGCTGGAACAGGCGCTGCTTTCTCAAGCGAGACCTCGGTGGGATCAGGCTCAACCCGCGTGCCACCAGCGGCGTCCTGTCTTCGGAGCCGCAGCCGGTCAAGTCGGGCGCGCCGGTGGTGATGAAATACTACAATAACCGGGCCTTTCCCGGCCAGGCGGACCAGTCCCAGGCCGCGAAGGACCGCGACGGCTGCGAAAGGGCGTGCTGGGGCATTGCCTCCTGCATCGGCTTTTCCTTCCACAAGGCTGAACGGCGCTGCGACCTGTTCGACAATCCGCAGGAATACGGCAAGCAGTCGGGCGTCTACAGCGGCGCCAAGGAGCAGGACGCCAACTGACCGCAGCTTGCCGGGGCGGGCAGGGCCGTTTCCGTCGCCTAGCGGATCTCCTGCAATATCTGGTCGTAGAGCAGGCTCGCTGCGGGCGAGAGCGCGCGGTTGCGTGCGCGGATCAGGCTGTATGGCTGCACGTCGATGTCGAAGGCGATGGGCAGGACCTCGATGGCGCCGGCGAGCCCGTCGTCGGCATTGATGAACTTTGCGACGTCGAGGGCGACCGGCGCGATGGTGTCGGACTGCGCCACCATGACCAGGGTCAGCAACAGCGAGGTGGTGTTGAGGATGCGGTCGGGCAGGGGCACGTGGTGGCTCATGAAATGCGTCTCCATGGTCCGCCGCAGCAGCGAGCCGCCCGGCTGGAAGATCCAGTCGTATCCGGTCAGTTCCTCGAGCCCCACCGTCCGGCCGTCGGCCAGCGGGTGGCCGCGGCGCACGATCAGGCAGGCCTTCTCGATGCCGATGACGCGCGCCTCGAAAAGCCGCGGATTGAGGTCGTCGGGAATGCGCGCGATGATGAAATCGTGTCGCGATGCCAGGAGTTCGCGCGCCAAGACGGCGCTGGTGTCGACCTGCATGCTGATCTCGATGCTCGGAAAGCTCTTGCGGATCCGCTTGATCGCCGGGACGGCAAGGCCGATCGCCGGCGCGGTGACGGAACCGAGGAAGACGGCGCCGCCGCGGCCGGACTTGAGGTCGGAAATCTCGCGGTCGACCTCGCGCAGCTCGAGCAGCATGGCGCGGGCGCGGCGGGCCAGCGTGGTGCCATAGGGCGTCAGTTCGACGCCGCGCGGCAGGCGGTTGCAGATCGGCGCCGAAAGAATGTCCTCCATCTCGCCGATCATGCGCGAGGCGGCCGGCTGCGAGATGTTGAGGATGTGCGCTGCGGCGCTGATCTGGCTGGTGTCCTGCAGTGCGACGATCATGCGCATGTGGCTGAGCTTGAGGCCGCTGCGCAGCAGGCTTTCGCCCGACTGTGCCAGCGATTCCGTCATCGAACCCGTCGATCCTTCATTCATGCTCGATTCCCCTTTCGGCAAGGCTGGCTGCAGTCGATATAACCATAACGCATATCAACCGTCGTGAATTGCATTTGACAGTTATATCGATTGGGTCATAGCTGCCAGTCGTTCGGGCTCTGTCGCGTGCATTTTGTGCGGCAGATGGAGGGAGCCAAGGCCCACGACTTTTTCTGGGAGGTTCAGCAGAAATCTTCGGTGTTCGTTCGCCTTCGCGACAGGGTCGCGCTGCGCTCGACGCCTGTCATTCACCACTAGACCGTCATCACCAAGGGAGAGAAACGTGAAAATAGTCAAAGCAATGGTCGGCGCACTGGCGCTCGGCCTGGCCGCAGTAAGCTACAGTGCGCACGCGCAGGACAAGGGCACGATCGGCATCGCCATGCCGACCAAGTCGTCGCTGCGCTGGATCAGCGACGGCGACGCGCTTGTCGCCGCGCTGAAGGAAAAGGGCTACGAGACGGACCTGCAGTTCGCCGAGGACGACATTCCCAACCAGCTCGCGCAGGTGGAAAACATGATCACCAAGGGCTCCAAGGCCCTGATCATCGCCTCGATCGACGGCACCACGCTGTCGGCAGTGCTGCAGCAGGCCGCCGACCAGGGCATCAAGGTCATCGCCTATGACCGCCTGATCCGCGACAGCGGCAACGTCGACTACTATACCACCTTCGACAACTTCCAGGTCGGCGTCCTGCAGGCCAACTCGCTGGTCAAGGGCCTCAAGGAGCGCTTCCCCGACGCCAAGCCGTGGAACGTCGAGCTGTTCGGCGGCTCGCCGGACGACAACAACGCGTTCTTCTTCTACGACGGTGCCATGTCGGTGCTGCAGCCGATGATCGACTCCGGTGAGATCGTCATCAAGTCCGGCCAGATGGGCATGGAAAAGGTCGGCACGCTGCGCTGGGACGGCGCCGTGGCGCAGGCACGCATGGACAACGTCCTGTCGGCCAACTACTCCGACGGCAGTGTCGTGCACGGCGTGCTGGCTCCCTATGACGGCCTGTCGCGCGGCATCATCTCGTCGCTGCGCGGCGTCGGCTACGGCTCGGCCGACCAGCCGTGGCCGATCGTGACCGGCCAGGACGCCGAGACCCCCTCGGTCAAGGCGATCATTGCCGGCGAGCAGTACTCGACCGTGTTCAAGGACACGCGCGAACTGGCCAAGGTCACCGCCAACCTCGTCGACGCGGCGCTTTCAGGCGGCACGCCGGAGATCAACGACACCAAGACCTACGACAACGGCGTGAAGGTCGTTCCGTCCTACCTGCTGACCCCGTATGACGTCGACAAGACCAATTACGAGGAACTGGTTGTGGGATCGGGCTACATCAAGGCCGAAGAACTCCAGTAACCGGTGCTTCGCGTGGCTCCGCGGCTTGCCGCGGGGCCACGTCCCGGGTATGCCGGCCGCTGACGTCGGTCCCGTCAACCGAAAGTTCGGCGATGGACAACATCATTCTGGAAATGCGCAACATCACCAAGACGTTTCCGGGCGTGAAAGCGCTGCAGGACGTCAACCTGGATGTGCGCGCCGGCGAGATTCACGCCGTCGTCGGCGAGAACGGCGCCGGCAAATCGACGCTCATGAAGGTGCTCTCGGGCGTCTATCCGCATGGCAGCTACGAGGGGGCGATCCGCTTCCTCGGCAAGGAATGCCGCTTCTCCGGAATCCACGATTCCGAGCGCGTCGGCATCGTCATCATCCATCAGGAACTGGCGCTCGTGCCGCTCTTGTCGATTGCCGAAAACATCTTTCTCGGCAACGAGCAGTCGCATTACGGGGTGATCGACTGGAATCTCGCGCGCCGCCGCGCCGGCGAGCTGTTGCGCAAGGTCGGGCTCAAAGAGGACCCCGACACGCTCATCACCAATATCGGCGTCGGCAAGCAGCAGCTTGTCGAGATCGCCAAGGCGCTCGCCAAGAAGGTGAAGCTGCTGATCCTCGACGAACCGACCGCCTCGCTGTCGGAGAGGGACAGTGACGCGCTGCTCAGCCTTCTGGTGGAGTTCCGCGAGCAGGGCATCGCCTCGATCCTCATCTCGCACAAGCTGAACGAGGTCGGAAAGGTTGCCGACCGCATCACGGTGCTGCGCGACGGCCGCACGATCGAGACGCTTGAAAAGGCAGACATCAGCGAGGCCCGCATCATCAGCTCGATGGTCGGCCGCTCGCTCGACGACCGGTTTCCTCCGCGCCATCCCAAGATCGGCGAGGTTGTCTTCGAGGTGAACGACTGGGTCGTGCATCACCCCGTCCACCCCGATCGCGTGGCGATCAGGAACGTCAACGTCAATGTGCGCCGCGGCGAGGTCGTCGGCATCGCCGGCTTGATGGGCTCTGGCCGCACGGAATTCGCCATGAGCGTCTTCGGTCGCGCCTGGGGCACCGGCATCACTGGCAAGGTTTCGCTGCACGGCAAGCCGATTGACGTCTCGACGGTCGGGCGCGCGGTCAAGCACGGCATCGCCTATGCGACCGAGGACCGCAAGACCTACGGGCTCAACCTGATCGACCACATCAAGCACAATGTGACGGCCGCGAACCTGAAGGGGGTATCGTGGGCCGGCATCATCGACGACATGCGCGAGCTGAACGTCGCCAACGACTACCGTAAGCAGACCAACATCCGATCGTCGAGCGTCTACCAGGTGACGGGAAACCTGTCGGGCGGCAACCAGCAGAAGGTGGTGCTGTCGAAGTGGCTGTTCGCCAACCCCGAGGTGCTGATCCTCGACGAGCCGACGCGCGGCATCGACGTCGGCGCCAAATACGAGATCTACACGATCATCAACAGGCTGGCCGAGCAGGGCAAGTCCATCCTGATGATCTCGTCGGAGATGCCCGAGCTGCTCGGCGTCTGCGACCGAATCTACGTGATGAACGAAGGCCGCATCGTCGGCGAACTCCCGGCAGCCGAGGCCAGCCAGGAGAAGATCATGCGTATGATCGTGCGCGGCGACGACAAGCCGGACGAAGAGGAAGAGCATAAGGTGAGAACGGCATCATGAGCACCGAGACCGCGAGGAGCGCGCTCAATCCGGAGCGGGAGACCGCGCAGGCGGCGATCAAGCAGAATTTGCGCGAATACGGGCTCGTCCTCGCCCTGGTCGCCATCATGCTGTTCTTCCAGTGGCAGACGGGCGGCGTGCTGTTCAAGCCGGTCAACCTGACCAACCTGGTGCTGCAGAATTCCTACATCATCATCATGGCGCTCGGCATGCTTCTGGTCATTGTCGGCGGCCATATCGACCTGTCGGTCGGCTCGGTTTCGGGCTTCGTCGGCGCGGTGGCCGCCGTGCTGATGGTCCAGTACAAGCTCGACCCGGTGCTGACGACGCTCATCTGCATCGTGGTCGGCGGCCTCATCGGGGCGAGCCAGGGCTACTGGATAGCCTACATGAAGATCCCGTCCTTCATCGTCACGCTTGCCGGCATGCTTGTCTTCAAGGGACTGGCGCTGTGGTTGCTCGGCGGCCGTTCGGTGGGACCGTTCCCGCCCGAGTTCCAGCTGCTCAGCGCCGGATTCATCCCCGATGTCATCGGACCGATGACGATCGGAGGGGTGACGCTGCACTCCACGACGCTGCTGATCGGCGTGCTGATCGTGGCCGCGATGTTCTATCTCGCGCTGCGCAGCAGGCGCGCACGCGAAAGCCATGGCTATACCGCCGAGCGGTTCGGGCTTTTCGTGGCGAAGAACGCGATCATTGCCGCGATGGTGCTCTTCCTCATCTACATGATGGCCTCCTACAAGGGGCTGCCCAACGTGCTGATCGTGATGGGCGTGCTGATCGTGCTGTTCGTCTTCGTCACCAAGCGCATGACGATCGGACGGCGCATCTATGCGATGGGCGGCAACGTCAAGGCGGCGGCCCTTTCGGGCATCAAGACCGAGCGGCTGACCTTCCTGGTGTTCATCAACATGGGCATGCTGGCCGCCCTTGCCGGACTGATCTTTGCCGCGCGCCTCAACACGGCGACGCCAAAGGCCGGCCTTGGTTTCGAGCTCGACGTGATCGCGGCAGTCTTCATCGGCGGCGCCTCGATGGCGGGCGGTGTCGGCCAGGTGGCGGGCGCGGTGATCGGCGCCTTCATCATGGGCGTCATGAACAACGGCATGTCGATCATGGGCGTCAACATCGACTGGCAGCAGGTGATCAAGGGCCTGGTGCTGCTCGGTGCCGTGGTGTTCGACGTCTACAACAAGAACAAGGCTTAGCGCGGCAGGTGCTCCCGGCGCGGCCATAGGGCCGGCTGCCGGGCGAATCCGGGGCGGGATCGCCACCGGCGCGCGGGCGAGGATGCGAGGAGAACAGGATGCTGATTTCGCAGATTGTCGATGGTTCCGACATGATCCAGGTGGTCGCGCGGACCGACAGCGGCACGCGGGTCGTGAACGGCGCAAAGAGCGTCTACTCGCTTGCGCTGGAGGCGGCGCGCGCCGGTGTCGGGCTGGTTGAACTGATCGAGCGCAAGGGCTTCGGCAAGACCGTCGATCTCGAGGCCGCATACAGGCAGGGCCGCCTGATCTCGCCGATCAACCATCCGGACGCGGCGCATCTGCACCTGACCGGCACCGGCCTGACGCACCTCGGTTCGGCCGCGACGCGCGACTCGATGCACAAGAAGCTCAGTGCCGACGGTGACGAGGCGCTGACCGATTCCATGAAGATGTTCCAGATGGGGCTGGAGGGCGGCAAGCCTGCGAACGGCAAGCCCGGCGTGCAGCCCGAATGGTTCTACAAGGGCAACGGCTTCATGGCGGTTGCGCCCGGCGCACCGCTGATGTCGCCCGATTTTGCGATGGACGCCGGAGAGGAGCCGGAAATCGCCGGCATCTACGTGATCGGCGACGACGGAACGCCCTTCCGCGTCGGCTTCGCGCTGTCGAACGAGTTTTCCGACCACGTGACCGAGCGCGTCAACTACCTCTATCTGGCGCATTCCAAGCTGCGCAACGCCTCGTTCGGGCCCGAAATCCTGGTCGGGGCGCTGCCGGAAGACATTCGCGGCACGTCGCGCATCACGCGGGGCGGCGAGACGATGTGGGAGAAGCCGTTCCTGTCGGGCGAAGCCAACATGTCGCATACGATCGCCAATCTCGAGCATCACCACTTCAAGTACCCGGTGTTCCGCCAGCCGGGCGACGTGCACATCCACATGTTCGGGACCGCGACGCTGTCCTTTGCAGACGGGGTCAAGGCCGAGGAAGGCGACGTGTTCGAGATCGCCGCGGATCAGTTCGGCCTGCCCTTGAGGAACCCGCTGCATGCCGAGCCGGCAAAGCCGGTCACTGTCCGCGCGCTCTGAGCCTACCGCCCCTGCGGCGTCGCTTTGCCACGCAGTCGTGACTGGAGTGCGAGCGCGGCGGCGGCTATAGGCGGACGCATTCGGGCAACGGCAGGCGAATCCAGGGTATGGCTATCGATATCGGATATGTGAGCGCGGTCGGCGCGGGCGCCGTTTCATTCCTGTCGCCCTGCGTGCTGCCGCTGGTGCCGCCCTATCTCTGCTACATGGCCGGCGTGACGGTCGAGGATTTTCGCGCCGACGGCGATGTCGCGGCACGGGCCGGCGCGCGCACGGCGCTGCTCGCCTCTTCGCTTTCCTTCGTGCTCGGTTTCAGTACCGTCTTCGTGCTGCTTGGCGCGGGGGCCTCGACGATCGGGCATTTCCTGCGGGTCTGGCAGGAGCCGCTGGCGATGGCGGCGGGCGTCATCATCATCTTGATGGGACTGAACTTTCTCGGCCTGATCAAGATCCCTTTCCTGTCGCGCGAGGCGCGCTTCCAGAGCCAGGGCAAGCCGGCGAGCGCGGTGGCCGCCTATGTCATGGGGCTGGCCTTCGCATTCGGCTGGACGCCCTGCATCGGACCCGTACTCGGGCCGATCCTGACGCTGGCCGGCGGGCGCGAGACGGTGGGCGAGGGCGCGCTGCTGCTTGCCGCCTATTCGCTCGGCCTCGGTATCCCGTTCCTGATCGCGGCACTGTTTTCGGGCGCCTTCATGCGCTTCCTGCAGAGGTTCAAGATGCATCTGGGGCGCGTGGAGAAGGTGATCGGCGGGCTACTGGTGATTGCCGGAATCCTGTTCCTGACCGGCGGCATCCAGACGGCTTCCTACTGGCTGCTGGAGACCTTTCCCCTTCTCGGCCGGCTGGGCTGAGCGTACGGCTCAGGCAGAGGGGCGCCTGGCTTCCGCGACGAATTCCGGCAGGTTTTCCCTTACCTTTTCGAGCAGCGTTTCGGCTTCGGCTGTCGACTTGACCGCTTCGCAGGCGAGGACCTCGCCATCGTCGATGACGACTGCAAGAAGCGGCAGGCCCCGGTCTGGCGGTCCGTAGATGGCAAGCCGTGTCGTGGTCATGGGCGCTCCTCAGCGCGGTCAAGGGGCCAAATCGCGTGTTGGCATACAGGCCAGCTGTCGCCTGCTGATTCGTAGTCTGTATCGCATGGCAGTGTGGCAGGATTGGAGCATGGCAAAGCCGGTGCTAGAACATGCCGCGAATCCAGCCCGCCGAGACGGAAACCCCAGCATGTCGAAACGATCCTGCCTGTCGATCATCCTCGCCGCCGGCGAGGGCACGCGCATGAAGAGCAGCAAGCCCAAGGTGCTGCACGAAATTGCCGGCCTGCCTATGGTCGCGCATGTCGTGGCCGCCGCTCGCTCCGCCGGCGGCGGCGATGTCGCGGTGGTGGTCGGACACGGCGCCGATGCCGTGCGTAACGCCCTGACGCGGCTGTCTCCGGCGCCTGAAACCTTCGTGCAGGCCGAGCGGCTCGGGACCGGGCACGCCGTGCTTGCCGCGCGCGCGGCCATCGAACGCGGTCATGACGACGTGCTGGTGATGTTCGGCGACACGCCGCTGATCGAGGCCGACGTGCTTTCGGAGGCGCGCGCGCAACTGGCGAAGGGGGCGGCGGTCGTGGTCGTCGGGTTCCGGCCGGCCAGCCCCGCAGGCTATGGAAGGCTGATCGTCGTCGACGGAAAACTCGTCGCGATCCGCGAGGACAAGGATGCTTCCGATGCCGAGAAGCAGATCGGCTTCTGCAATGGCGGGCTGATGGCGATTTCGGGCAAGCATGCGCTCTCGCTGCTCGACAAGGTCGGCAACGCCAACGTCAAGGGCGAGTACTACCTGACCGACATCGTCGGGATCGCGGCCGAGGCCGGGCTCGACGTCGTGGCGACGGAGGCGAGTGCCGCGAGCGTGCTCGGCATCAACAACCGCGCCGAACTGGCGGAGGCTGAGGGGATATGGCAGCAGCGGCGGCGGCGCGAAGCGATGCTGTCGGGCGTGACGCTGGTTGCGCCCGAGACGGTCTATTTCTCGCACGATACCGAGATCGGGCAGGATACGCTGGTCGAGCCGAATGTCTGGTTCGGGCCGGGCGTGAAGGTGGCCGCAGGCGCAAGAATCCATGCCTTCTGCCATATCGAGGGTGCGACGATCGCCACGGGCTGCGATGTCGGGCCCTTCGCGCGGCTGCGGCCGGGCGCGGACCTGCACGAGAAGGCGAAGGTCGGCAACTTCTGCGAGGTGAAGAAGGCGACCGTCGAGAAGGGCGCGAAGGTCAACCACCTGACCTATATCGGCGACGCGCGGGTGGGGGCAGGCGCCAACATCGGCGCCGGAACGGTGACCTGCAATTACGACGGCTACTCGAAGTTCTTCACCGATATCGGCGAGGGCGCCTTCGTGGGCTCCAACTCTTCGCTGGTGGCGCCGGTCTCGATCGGCAACGGTGCCTATGTCGCGTCCGGCAGCGTCATTACCGAAAGCGTACCCGAGGATGCGCTGGCCTTCGGCCGGGCGCGCCAGAAGACGCTGCCCGGCAAGGGCAAGTCCCTGCGTGAACTCAGGGCCTCCGCAGCCGCGAAAAAGTGAACGGTCGCGGTAACCTGATTTCAATCGCGAAATGCGATGGTTGCGGCTGATACGCAACGAAACGCAAATTGACTTTCGCCGTACTGCAACCGTCCGTAAACAGGCGGTGACCACTCAGGCCGGCGGGAATCGGGACAGATATCATGTGTGGAATAGTCGGGATCGTCGGCCACTCTCCGGTCGCGCCGCTGCTCGTCGAGGCGCTGAAGCGGCTCGAGTACCGGGGCTATGACTCGGCCGGCATCGCGACCGTCGAGCATGGCGAACTGGCGCGCCGCCGCGCCGAGGGCAAGCTCGTCAACCTCCAGCGCAAGCTGGACGGCGAGCCGCTCGGCGGGCTGATCGGCATCGGCCACACGCGCTGGGCGACACATGGCGTGCCCAACGAAACCAACGCGCATCCGCATTTCTCGGACGGCGTCGCCATCGTCCACAACGGCATCATCGAGAATTTTGCAGAGCTGCGCGAGGAACTGAAGAAGGACGGCTACAGCTTCACCTCGCAGACAGACACGGAAGTCGTCGCGCACCTTGTGGGGCGCGAACTTGCTGCCGGCGCGACGCCGATCGAGGCGGCGCACAGGGCACTGAAGCGGCTCGAGGGCGCCTTTGCGCTGGCGATCATGTTCCGCGGCGACGAGGACCTCATCGTCGGCGCGCGCAACGGTCCGCCATTGGCTGTCGGTCACGGCAAGGGCGAGATGTTCCTCGGCTCGGATGCGATTGCGCTCGCCCCCTTCACCAATTCGATCACCTATCTGGAAGACGGCGACTGGGTTGTCGTGCGCCGCAACGAGTTCGCCATCTTCGACATGGAAGGCAATCCGGTCAAGCGCAAGCGGCAGCAGTCGCTGGGCACCAGCTTCATGGTCGACAAGGGCAACCATCGGCACTTCATGGAGAAGGAAATCCATGAGCAGCCTGAAGTGATCGCCCATACGCTTGCCCACTATCTCGACTTCGCGAACGGCACGTCGAGGCCGCTCGACCTGCCGTTCGACTTCGCCAAGCTCGACCGGCTGACCATCTCGGCCTGCGGCACCGCCTATCTCGCCGGCCTGGTCAGCAAGTACTGGTTCGAGCGGCTGGCGAAGCTGCCCGTCGACGTCGATATCGCGTCCGAGTTCCGCTACCGCGAAGTGCCGCTGTCGACGAAGAGCGCCGCCTTCTTCGTGTCGCAGTCGGGCGAGACCGCCGATACGCTCGCGTCGCTGCGCTACTGCAAGGCCGCAGGCGTCCCGATCGGCTCGATCGTCAACGTGCGCGAATCGACGATTGCGCGCGAATCCGACGTGACATTGCCGACACTCGCCGGACCGGAAATCGGCGTCGCCTCGACCAAGGCCTTCACCTGCCAGCTCTCGGTGCTTGCCTCGCTCGCCGTCAGGGCCGCCGCGGCGCGCGGCGCAATCAGCAGCGAGGAGGAGCGGGCGATGGTGCGCAGCCTCTCGGAGGCGCCGCGCTACGCCGCACAGGTGCTGAAGCTCGACGGGCAGATCGAGAAGGTGGCGCGCGAACTCGCCCACTACAAGCACGTGCTCTATCTCGGCCGCGACACCAACTACCCGCTGGCCATGGAAGGCGCGCTCAAGCTCAAGGAAATTTCCTACATCCATGCCGAGGGCTATGCGGCCGGCGAACTCAAGCACGGGCCGATCGCGCTGATCGACGAGCAGATGCCGGTGATCGTGATCGCGCCGCATGACCGGATCTTCGAAAAGACCGTCTCCAACATGCAGGAAGTGGCGGCGCGCGGCGGCAAGATCATCCTGATCACCGACAAGAAGGGCGCGGCGCGGGCGACCGTCGAGACGATGGAGACCATCGTGCTCCCGGACATGCCCGAGATCATCGCGCCGATCGTCTATGCGCTGCCGATCCAGCTGCTGGCCTACTACACGGCCGTGTTCATGGGTACCGATGTCGACCAGCCGCGCAACCTCGCCAAGTCGGTGACGGTCGAATAGACGCAGCTTTGCCTCAAAATCGCTGTTTCAATGGGCTTGCGTGTTCTCTAGTGTTGCAGCGCAACCAAGAGCAATCATGCAATGTCGGACCACCATAAGAGCTCAGCCATGACGCGTTTGAGGAATTATTTCCTGACGGGATTTATCGTCACTGCGCCGCTGGCGATCACGGCCTATCTCGCATGGTCGTTCATCGGCTGGGTGGATTCCTGGGTCAAACCCTATATCCCGGCCCGTTACAGCCCCGACACCTACCTGCCATTCGCGGTGCCCGGTTTCGGCCTGATCGTGGCGATCTTCCTGATCACCATGATCGGCTTCCTGACCGCCAATTTCGTCGGCCGCACGATTGTCGGCCTCGGCGAGGACATCCTCGACCGCATGCCGCTGGTGCGCAGCATCTATCGCGGCCTGAAGCAGATCTTCGAGACGGTGCTGTCCAACAAGGCGGACATGTTCCAGAAGGTCGCGATCATCGAGTATCCGCGCCGCGGCACCTGGTCGATCGTCTTCATCTCGAGCGAAAAGTCGAACGAGGTGACGGAGAAACTCGAACCCGAAGTCAGCAAGACGGTCGCCGTCTTCATGCCATCGACGCCCAATCCGACGACCGGCTACCTGCTCTACGTACCGCGCTCGGAAGTGATCGAGCTGTCGATGACGGTGGAGGAGGCGGCCAAGCTGGTGATTTCGGCCGGCCTCGTCGCACCCGAGCGCCTGCCGCTCAAGAAGAACGGCAAGAAGGTTGCCGAGCTCGTCGAGCCGCCCAGGGAAGAGGGCGGCCGGGCGGCAAGCTAGCGGTGCCTGTCAGCCGGCCCTGAGCAGCCGGACGGCGTCGTCGCGCCCGAACAGATAAAGCAGGATGCGCAGCGCCTCGCCGCGGGCCGAAGTCAGTTCCGGGTCGCGGTTCAGGATCAGCCTGGCATCGTCGCGCGCGGTCTCGAGCAGGTCGGCGTGGAACTCGATGCGCGCCACCTGAAAGCCCGGCGTGCCCGACTGGCGGGTGCCGAGCAACTCGCCTTCGCCGCGCAGCTTGAGATCTTCCTCCGAGATCAGAAACCCGTCCTCGGTCTCGCGCATGACCGTCAGGCGGCGCTTCGCCGTTTCGCCGAGCGGGTCCTTGTAGAGCAGCACGCAGGATGACGGTTTCGAGCCGCGCCCGACGCGCCCGCGAAGCTGGTGCAGCTGGGCAAGGCCGAAGCGCTCGGCATGCTCGATGACCATGATGGTGGCGTCCGGGACGTCGACGCCGACCTCGATGACGGTGGTGGCGACGAGGATGCGTGTTTCGCCTTCCTTGAAGGCGCGCATCGCCTCGTCCTTCTCCGCGCCCTTCATGCGGCCGTGCACGAGGCCGACCGCGCTGCCGAAGTCCTCTGCCAGAACCGCAAAGCGGTCCTCGGCCGACATCAGCTTGATCTCTTCCGATTCCTCGACCAGCGGGCAGATCCAGTACACTTTCTGGCCGTCGGCGACGGCATCACGGATGCGGCCGACCAGTTCGTCGACGCGGCCGAGCGGCAGCGTGACGGTGCGGATCGTTTGACGGCCGGCCGGCTTTTCGGTGAGCCGCGATACCTCCATGTCGCCGAAGGCAGTGAGGACCAGCGTGCGCGGAATCGGCGTCGCTGTCATCACCAGCATGTCGGGCGCCTCGCCCTTGGCGGTGATGGCCAGGCGCTGGTGGACGCCGAAGCGGTGCTGCTCGTCGACGACGACGAAGACCAGGTCGCGGAATTTTACCGGCTCCTGGAACAGCGCATGGGTGCCGACGACAATGTCGATCGAGCCGTCGGCAAGGCGGGCGAGCGTGTCGGCGCGGTCACGGCCCTTTTCCCGGCCGGTCAGAACGGCGACGGTGAGCCCGGCCTTTTCGGCGAGCGGCGCGATGGTGGCGAGGTGCTGGCGCGCCAGGATCTCGGTCGGCGCCATGATAGCGGCCTGGCCGCCAGCCTCGACGGCACGCGCCATGGCGAGCAATGCGACCACTGTCTTGCCGGAGCCGACATCGCCCTGCAGCAGACGTAACATCCTTTCTGGCCTGGCGAGATCGGCGATGATCTCGGACAGGGCAAATTCCTGTGAACCGGTGAGGCTATAGGGCAGGGCGGTTCGGAGTGCGGACTCGATCTTGCCATCGCCGATCAATGGCCTGCCCGAATACTTCCGGCGCCGGGCGCGGATCAGCGCCAGGGAGACCTGGCCGGCAAGGAACTCGTCATAGGCGAGGCGGCGCCAGGCAGCGCCCTCGGGCGATACGTCGAGCGGGTCCTTCGGATCATGCAGGCGGGCAAGGGCTGCGGCCAGCGGCGGAAAGCTGTGGCGGCGCGCGACGTCGGTGTCGAGCCAGTCGGGCAGGATCGGCAGGCGCGCCAGAGCCTGCGCGATGGCGCGTCGCAGCACCTTGCCGGAAAGGCCGGCCGTCATCGGATAGACCGGCTCCACGAGCGGCAGGGAGGCGGCATCGGCCGCGAGCGCGATATGGTCCGGGTGTACCATGGAGGGTCGGCCGTTGAACCATTCCATGCGGCCCGAGACGACGACATCCTCGCCGACCGGCAGCGCCTTTTCGAGATAGGCGGCGTGGGCGTGGAAGAAGGTCAGCGCGATCTCGCCGGTCTCGTCGAAGGCAAAGACCCGGTAGGGCACCGACCGGTTGCCGCGTGGGGGCGGCTGGTGGCGATCGACGCGCAGGTCGAGCGTGACGATGGCGCCCTCGGCCGAGCCGGCAATGCCCGGTCGGCTGCGCCGGTCGATGACGGTGTGGGGCAGGACGAAGAGCAGGTCGCCGACGCGGGCAGGGCGGTCGCCGAGGTCGGCCGGCACGATCTTCTCGATCAGCCCGGCGACCTTCGGCCCGACGCCTTCGAGCGAAGTGATGGGGGCAAACAGCGGATCGAGCAGGGATGGTCGCATGGTGTCAGCTTAGGCTGCGGCATGGCATGCGCAAGGCTGACAGGGCCGGCTATCCACGCTATATGCGCCCATCAACGCAGGGCAGGTACGGCATGAGCGGGACGACGCGATCAAGTGAGGGGCTGGACCCGCGCCGGCGCAAGCTGCTGTTCCGCTCCTGGCATCGCGGCATCCGCGAGATGGACCTGATCCTCGGCGGCTTTGCCGATGCCGAGATGGCCGGCTTGACCTTGGACGAACTCGACCAATATGAGAGGCTCCTCGAGGTTCAGGACGCCGACCTGCTGTCCTGGGTGACGGGCGAACAAGCTGTTCCAGAAATCCACCAGACGGCCCTGCTGAAAAGGATCGTGGCGAGCCGCGCCCATGTCGCGACCTGAAACGTGAAATCATGAGTCTCATCGATAAAATCGGCCTGCCGCAAGACCGGCCCGGCCAGTTCATCGTCGACGGCGTTGCCGACGGCTACGAGGCGTTTGCGCTGGCCGCCGTGGCGGCAGAGGCTGCGGGCGATCGCCCGGTCCTGTTCGTCGCGCGCGACGGACAGCGGCTGCCGGCGATCATCGAGGCGCTGGCATTCGCCGCGCCTGACCTGCCTGTACTGGAGTTTCCGGCCTGGGACTGCCTGCCCTACGACCGCGTGTCGCCGGGCTCGGATTCGGCGGCTCGGCGGCTCGACGCGCTGTCGGCGATGATCGCGCTGAAGGAGAAGCCGCACCGGGCGGTGATCCTGACCACGGCCAACGCGCTGCTGCAGCGCATCCCGCCGGCCGAGACCATCGAGGCGCAGGGCTTTCGCGCCAAGCCCGGCAGCATCGTCAACATGAACGACCTCATCTCGCGGCTGGAAATGTCGGGCTTCGAGCGTGTGCCGACGGTGCGCGACGTCGGCGAATTCGCCGTGCGTGGCGGCATTCTCGACCTCTACGCGCCGGGATCGCCCGAGGCCGTGCGGCTCGACTTCTTCGGCGACACGCTGGAGACGATCCGTGCCTTCGACGTGGCGACGCAGCGCAGTTCCGGCAACCGCAAGGAAGTGTCGCTGCAGGCGATGAGCGAAGTGACGCTGACGCCCGAAACAATCAGCCGGTTCCGCCGCAACTACATCGAGGCTTTCGGCGCACCGTCGCGCGACGACGGGCTCTATGCCTCGATCACCGAGGGCAAGCGCTTCGCCGGCATGGAGCACTGGCTGCCGTTCTACTACGAGCGGCTCGACACGCTGTTCGACTACCTGCCCGGCGCACCGGTGGTGTTCGACCACCTGGCGCATGAGGCGATCGACGAGCGCCACACGCTGATCCTCGATTATTACGAGGCGCGAAAGGAACAGGCCGGCGGCGCGATGAAGGACGCCGTGCCCTACAAGCCGACGCCGCCCAACCTGATCTACCTGTCGCCGGACGACATTTCGGCGGCGCTGCCCGAGCGCGCGTCGATCGAGTTTTCGCCCTTCGATGCGCCCGAGGCGGGTGCCCGCAAGGTGCTGCATGCAGGGGCGCGCAGCGGCCATAGTTTTGCCGAGGAGCGCGCCGACCCCAACGCCAATGTCTTCGAGGCAGCGGTTGCGCATGTTTCTGCGGTGCGCGCCGCCAAGCGGAAGGTCGTCATTGCCGGCTGGACCGAGGGCTCGCTCGACCGGCTGGCGCAGATCCTCGACGAGCATGGGCTCGGCAACGTCAAGCGCGTGGCAACGCTGGCCGAAGTCGAAAAACTTGGGCCGGGGCAGGCGGGCGCCGCCGTGCTGCCGCTCGAAACCGGCTTCGAGACCGACCGCTTCACGGTCGTCGCCGAGCAGGACATTCTGGGCGACCGCCTCGTGCGGCGCTCCAAGAAGCGCAAGCGCGCCTCCGATTTCATTGCCGAGGCGGCGGCCCTTTCGGCGGGCGACATCGTCGTTCATGCCGATCACGGCATCGGCCGCTTCGTGGGGCTGAAGACCATCGAGGCGCTCGGCGCGCCGCATGACTGCCTGGAGATCCACTACGCCGCCGACGGCAGGCTCTATCTGCCGGTCGAGAACATCGAGCTGTTGTCGCGCTACGGCTCGGATTCGGCCGAGGCGCAGCTCGACCGCCTGGGTGGCGGCGCCTGGCAATCGCGCAAGGCCAAGCTCAAGAAGCGCCTGCTCGAAATGGCGGGTCAACTGATCCGCATCGCCGCCGAGCGCAAGATGCGCACCGCCGTCGCGATAACGCCGCAGGATGGGCTCTACGGCGAGTTCTCGGCGCGCTTTCCCTACGAGGAGACCGAGGACCAGCAGACGGCAATCGATTCGGTGCTCGACGACCTGTCGGCCGGGCGCCCGATGGACCGGCTGATCTGCGGCGACGTCGGCTTCGGCAAGACCGAAGTGGCGCTGCGCGCCGCCTTCGTGGCGGCGATGGAAGGTTTCCAGGTGGCCGTCGTGGTGCCGACCACGCTGCTGGCGCGGCAGCATTTCAAGACCTTCTCGCAGCGCTTCTCGGGCCTGCCCGTCAATGTCCGTCAGGCGTCGCGGCTGGTGACGCCGAAGGAGCTCGCTGAAACCAAGAAGGGGCTCGCGGACGGCTCGATCGACATCGTCGTCGGCACGCATGCGCTGCTCGGCAGTGCCATCCAGTTCAAGAATCTCGGCCTGCTGATCATCGACGAGGAGCAGCATTTCGGCGTCAAGCACAAGGAACGCCTGAAGGACCTGAAGAGCGACGTGCACGTGCTGACGCTGTCGGCGACGCCGATCCCGCGCACATTGCAGCTGGCGCTGACCGGGGTGCGCGAACTGTCGCTGATCGCCACGCCGCCGGTCGACCGCATGGCGGTGAGAACCTTCATCTCGCCCTTCGACCCGCTGGTGATCCGCGAGACGCTGCTGCGCGAACGCTATCGCGGCGGCCAGAGCTTCTATGTCGTGCCGCGCATCAAGGACCTCGCCGAGGTGCAGCAGTTCCTGACCTCGTCGGTGCCGGAGCTGAAGGTAGGCACTGCGCACGGCCAGATGCCGCCCGGCGAGCTCGACGACATCATGAACGCCTTCTACGACGGCCAGTACGACGTGCTTCTGTCGACGACGATCGTCGAGTCGGGCCTCGACATTCCGACCGCCAATACGCTGATCGTGCACCGCGCCGACATGTTCGGCCTGGCGCAGCTCTACCAGCTGCGCGGCCGGGTAGGACGCTCGAAGCTGCGCGCCTATGCGCTGTTCATGCTGCCGGCCAACCGCAAGCTGACCGATACCGCCGACCGCCGCCTGAAGGTGCTGCAGTCGCTCGACAGCCTGGGCGCCGGCTTCCAGCTGGCCAGCCACGATCTCGACATCCGCGGCGCCGGCAACCTGCTCGGCGAGGAGCAGTCCGGTCACATCAAGGAAGTCGGCTTCGAGCTCTACCAGCAGATGCTCGAGGAGGCGGTTGCCGAGATCAAGGACACCGGCGAGCCGATGGATGGCGGCTGGTCGCCGCAGATCACCGTCGGGGCCGCCGTGATGATCCCGGAGAGCTACGTGCCGGACCTGCAACTCAGGCTGGCGCTCTACCGCCGGCTTGGCGACCTGCAGTCGACCGAGGAGATCGACGGTTTTGGTGCCGAACTGATCGACCGGTTCGGGCCGTTGCCCGACGAGGTCCAGCACCTGCTGAAGATCGTCTTCATCAAGGCGCTGTGCCGGCAGGCCAATGTCGAGAAGCTGGATGCCGGGCCGAAGGGCGTCGTCATCCATTTCCGCGGCAAGGAGTTTTCAGATCCGGTCGGCCTCGTCCGCTTCATCGGCGAGCAGGGCTCGCTCGCCAAGATCAGGCCGGACCAGAGCGTGGTGTTCATGCGCGACTGGCCGAATGCCGATAAGCGGCTCGCCGGTTCCGCCGTCATCATGACGCAGCTGGCGCGGATGGCGGCAAAGGCCACCTGAAAGGCCGGCTAGGAAGCTGCCAACGCCGCCTTGATCTTCTCGGCGTTGGCCGCAAGGATCTCGGGCTTCTCCATCTCGCCGGTGTGCGGCCGCAACGGCACGCCCTCGAAGCGCGGGATGATGTGGAAGTGCAGGTGGAAGACCACCTGACCGCCGGCCGGCTCGTTGAACTGCTGCACCGTCACGCCATCGGCCGAGAAGGCGCCGAGCACGGCGCGCGCGAGCTTCTGCGTGGTGCGCGCGACGGCCGCCAGGCTGTCTTCCTCGACGTCGAGGATGTTGCGCGAGGGCTTTTTCGGGATGACCAGGCAATGGCCATCGCCGCGCGGCATGATGTCCATGAAGGCGAAGGTGTCGGCGTCCTCGTAGAGCTTGTGCGAGGGAATCTCGCCGCGAAGGATTTTTGCGAAGATGTTGTCGTCCTGGTAGGTCATGCGCGCTATCCCAAAAATTGCCCAGTGCCATAATGGTCCGGCGAATCGCCTCGTTCAATGGCAGGGTCCCATGGTTCTCAACTACGTCTACCTGATCGTCGCCATCCTGTTCGAGGTGGTGGCCACGACGGCGCTGAAACAGACCGACGGGTTCACCCGCCTGATGCCGTCGCTGGTGTCTATCGGCGGCTACGCGCTAGCGTTCTACTTCCTGTCGCTGCCGCTGCGCACCATGCCGGTCGGCGTCGTCTATGCGCTGTGGTGCGGCGCCGGCATCATCTTCATCACGGCCATCGGCTGGGTCTGGTTCCGCCAGGCGCTCGACCTGCCGGCGCTCGCGGGCATGGGGCTGATCATGGCCGGCGTGATCGTGATCAATCTGTTTTCGAAGACGATCGTTCACTGATCTCCGGCTCGCCCCGCCGGAAGGGACCGTGCTCGTCGAGATATTCACCCATGCGCGACACCTCGCGGCGTTCTCGCTCGAGGTAGTCGGCGACGGCGTTGCGCAGGCCCGCATGGGCGATGAAATGCGCTGACTGCGTGGTGACCGGCCGGTAGCCGCGCGCCAGCTTGTGCTCGCCCTGCGCGCCCGCCTCGACCACCTTCAGCCCGTTTGCGATCGCGAAGTCGATCGCCTGGTGGTAGCAGACCTCGAAATGCAGGAAGCGGTGGTCCTCGATGCAACCCCAGTTGCGGCCGAAAAGCGTGTCGGAACCGATGAAGTTGATGGCGCCGGCAATGTAGCGCCCGGCGCGCTTGGCCATGACCAGCAGAACGTCGCCTGGCATGCGCTCGCCGATCAGCGAGAAGAAGGTGCGGGTGAGGTAGGGCCGGCCCCATTTGCGTCCGCCCGTGTCCAGGTAGAAGGCGTAGAAATCGTCCCAGACGGCCTCGGTCAGGTCCTTGCCGGTCAGCCACTCGATCGAGATGCCCTCGGAAAGCGCTTCGCGGCGCTCCTTCTTCAGTGCCTTGCGCTTGCGGGAGGCGAGGGTGGCCAGGAAATCGTCGTAGCTTGAATAGCCCTCGTTGAAGAAATGGAACTGCTGGTCGGTGCGGCGCAGGAAGCCGGCGCCCTCGAGGGCATCCATGTCGTTTTCCTGCGCGAAGGTGACATGGGCTGACGAGACACCGAGCTTTTCGGTGACGGCGCGCAGGCCGAGAGCGAGCCCCGAGCGCATCGTGGCCGGGTCCTGGCCGTGCGAGACAAGAAGGCGGGGGCCGGTCGCCGGCGTGAAGGGGACGGCCGCCTGCAGCTTCGGATAGTAGTTGCCGCCGGCGCGCTCGAAGGCGTCGGCCCAGCCATGGTCGAAGACGTATTCACCCTGGCTGTGCGACTTCACAAAGCAGGGCACGGCGCCGAGCAGGCTGCCGTCGGCCTTTTCCAGACGCAGGTGGTGGCCCTGCCAGCCGGTGTCGCGTACGGCACAGCCGGACTCTTCGAGGATTTGCAGGAAGTCGAACGAAATGAAAGGGTTGTAGGGAGTTTCGGAGATACCCCGCGAAGCGCCGGACAGGGCCTCCCACTCGTCGCGGGCAAAGCCGCCGATGCCGGGCACCACGCGAATGGCAAGCCCGCCATCCGCCCCGTTCGCCTCGCCTTCGGTTTCGCTCGCCATCGGTCTTTATCTATGTCGCAGTTGGCGCGGCACAAGCGCGATGTCAGGCAATGGTCAGTTCTTCCGGCAAAAAGCCCTCGAAGGTCATCTGCTCGGCCAGCGCGTAGGTCTTGTCGACCGCCGCCTTGTCGCGGACGGTCCAGGTGATGACCGGCATGGCCAGCCTGCCGCGGACGAAGTCGACGAAACGGTTCGGCATGTCGGCGAGGCAGTAGGAGACGAAGGAGATGTCGTGCGCCAGCATCGAGAAATGCGCCTCGATCTCGGCCTGGTTGGAGCCGAGCGCGGTCAGGCCGGCCGGAATTCCGGGCGCGTGGCGGGAGAAATCGCGCACCAGCCAGTGGTCAAAAGACATGATGGCGGCCTCGCCGGCATAGGTCTTGAGCAGCGTGCCGACCTGCTCGACCAGCCCGGTGTCGTGGCCGGGCGCGCCCTTGAGTTCGATGACGAGCGGGACTCGGCCGGCAACGAAATCGAGCATTTCCTGCAATGTCGGCGGATGGTCGGTGGTGCCGCCGATGCTCAGCGCGCCAAGTTCGGCCGCGGTGCGCTGCCAGACGAAGCCGTCGACGCCGGTCAGTCGTTGCAGGTCGCTGTCATGGATGACGATGGGCACGCCATCGGCCGACAGGTTGACGTCGCACTCGATGGCATAGTTGCGCTCGATGGCGCGCTCGAAGGCCGTCAGCGTGTTTTCCCACACGCTGCGGTTCATGTCGTGCAGGCCGCGATGGGCGATCGGCCGCGCGGCCAGCCAGGAAGGTCCGTTCATGATTGCTCCTGCGTCAGGCGACTTCGATGACCGCTTCGATCTCGACCGCCGCGTCGAGCGGCAGCGAAGCGGTGCCGACCGCTGAACGGGCATGCTTGCCGCGCTCGCCGAGCGCCTCGGCGAGGAAGTCGGAGGCGCCGTTGGCGACAAGGTGCTGCTCGGTAAAGCCCGGGGCCGAGGCGACAAAGACAGTGATCTTGACGATGCGGCCGATCTCCTCGAGGTCGCCGAGCGCTGCCTTTGCCTGCGCCAGGATGTTGATGGCGCAGAGTTTCGCGGCCTCCCGGCCGCCCGCAGTGTCGACCTCAAGGCCAAGCAGCCCGGCATATTCGAGCTTGCCGTCCTTGAGCGGCAGCTGACCGGCGGTGAACACGAGGTTGCCCGACCGTACGTAGGGCAGGTAGTTGGCCGCCGGCGCCGCGGCCTGCGGCAGCACCACGCCCATCTCCGTTAGCCGATTTTCGATTGTTTCACCCATCGTCTTTCCTTATGTCTGGTTCGGGGGCCATAGCCTTGGCTGAAGCTGCTATTTTTGCCTCGCTTCCGCCACGACTTTTTCTAAGCTGGTCCAAACAATTGTTGCGGCGCGCCGACGCGCCGGGAAGCCGGAGACCTGTATGCGCGCATTGCGCCTCGCCCTGATCGCCCTTGTCTCATCGCCCGTAATGGCCTCAGGAACGGGGCTTGCCGCCGTCCCGCTGATCCAGCATCGCGCCGTCTACGACCTGAAGCTCGACAACGCCTCGGACCGCTCGGGGATAACCGGCATTTCGGGCCGCATGGTCTACGAGATCCGGGGGTCGGCCTGTGACGGCTACACGGTTCGCTTCCGCTATGTGACGCAGTCGGACACGCAGGAAACCTCGCAGATCACGGACCAGCAGACCACCACCTTCGAGGATGCCGAGGGCAAGAACTTCAGTTTCGTCACGAAATCCTACATCGACCAGAATCTCGACCATGAGTTGCGCGGCAACGCGGTGCGCAACGGCACCAACGTCAAGGTCGAGATCGAAAAGCCGGAACCGAAGAGCGTCGAGCTCGAGGCGACGCAGTTCCCGACACAGCACCTTCTCGAACTGATCCGGAAAGCCAATGACGGCGAGAATTTCTACGAGACGTCGATTTTCGACGGTTCCGAGGACGCCGACAAGGCGATGACCACGACCGTCATCGTCGGCAAGCAGGAGGGAGCGTCCAAGGGCGACCCGGAGGTCAAGGCACTGGACAAGCTCGCCGGCGAGAAATTCTGGCCGGTCGACATTGCCTATTTCGACGAGAATGCAGAGGGCGGCGAGGATACGCCGGAATACCGCATCAGCTTCAAGCTCTACGAGAACGGACTGACGCGCGACCTGGAGATGGACTACGGCGAATTCGTTATCTCGGGCAAGCTGGTGGACCTTGCGGTTTTCGAGCCCGATTCGGCTTCCTGCACACGCTGAGCGACCGGATGGCGGTCTATGTAGACGAGGCCATATGGCGCTGGGCGGGGCGCAACTGGTGCCACCTGCTCGCCGACGACACCGAGGAACTGCATCGCTTCGCGGCCCGGATCGGGGTGCACCGGCTGCTCTACCAGGGGCCGCCCAAGACCTCGGCACCGCATTACGACATTACCGGCTTCGAGCGCGACCGGGCCGTCCGGCTGGGGGCTATCGCCTGCGGCCGCGAGGAGATCGTCGCCGTGTTCAGGCGGGTCAAGGTGAAGAACGGCAAGGTGCACAAGCCGAGACCGATGGCAGTCGCCAGGATACGGGAGTCCGCTTGAGCCGGCTCGGCGTCTTCGTCCCTCCACGGCCTCGCGGATGGCTCATCCGGGCCATGACACCAATCAACCGCGCCGTCATGCTCAGGGGCTCTGCCGGGCTGCGCGGCGTGTCCGACATACCCACCATCGACTTCCCGTCAGACGACGAGGCCCGCCTCGCCGCGGCCTGCGGGCCGGGCAAGGCAACCTTCATCACGCCCAACCACCCGGAATTTTTCACCGACTGGATGCTCGACAAGGAGATTTCCGCGCGCGTCTGCCCGAGAGCCGCGTTCTGGGCGACCAATGGCGTGGTCAACGGGCTCGGCGCATTGGCGCAAAAGTTCTGGCTGGCCAACAATCTGATTGCCCAGATCCCCGGGAATAGCGAGCCGGCGCGCGAGCATTCCGTTGCCTGGGCACTCAAGGGCAATGTCGTTCTCCTGCACCCGGAGGGCGCCGTCGGCTGGCATGGCAACCACGTCGCGCCGCTGATGCCTGGGGCTGTCGAGATGGCTTCGGAGGCGCTGCGGCGGGGGCGAGCCGAGAATTCCGGATTCCAGGCGTTCGTTGCGCCTGTCGTGTGGAAGCTCGTTTTCCAGCGCGACGTCGAGCCGGAACTCCACAAGGAATGCGGCTACGTCGAAGGGCGGCTTGCGATGGCGTCGGGCGAGGGGCTTTCACTGGCCGAGCGCGTGTACCGCCTCTACGAAACGCTGCTTGACCGCGACGAAGCCCAACTCGGCATCGACGTGAAGGCAGGCAGAGCGTTTGCCGGTCGGCATGCCGCGCTGGTGACCGCCATCTGCGCGAAGCTGTCCGCACTGCTTGGGCTCGATACGCCACCTGCCGAACCTGCCGGCCTGCTGCGGGTGGCGCGCCGCATGCTGCGCGAGGCAAAAATGGATTCGCGCGGGCCGCAAATCAAGGCGGAGATCGAGCGGCTGGCGCTTAATCTGAGGCTCGGCGCCTACGCCTTCAGGAACGAGACGGTCACGCAGGAAGAACTGGCAGAACACATCAAGCGGATTCGCAACGACCACTGCAAGGGCAGCTTTCGCGACACGCTGAACCGCTACGTGCCGCGACCTGCAGGCCCGCGCACGGCGATCATTCGCGTTCCGGAGGCGATTGCGATGCACGAATTCGAGGGGACTACAGAACAGGCGGTTGCGCTGCTGCACCAAGGAATGCAGGAGGCGCTGGACGGGATTGGCGATAGCGGTGCCTTGCATCGCTATCGCAATCCATTCGCGGGCCGCTAAGTTCAACCCATGGCCCGGAGACAAAACGGAAGGAGCGGACCCATGCGGGCTCGAGCGACCAATTGAAAGCGACTGTCGTTCTTGCCTGCGATGACAGGTTCATTCCCTTCGCATGTGTCGTTGCCCGGCAGGTCGTGAGCCATTGCGGGGAAACGCCGCGCATCATCATCGTGTCCGATGGCGTAAGCGATGAGAACAAGGCTCTGGCTCTCGCCTTCTGCCCGCAGGTGGCGATTGTCGAGGCCGCACCGCTCCTCGACGGACACAATTTCGGTGTCAGCCGACAGCACAGCCGGGCAGCCTACCTGTCGCTCTTCCTCGACGAGATCCTGGGCGATGAGGATCGGGTGGTCTACCTGGACTGCGACATCTCGTTGGTCACCGACATTGCCCCGCTGCTCGCAATCGTGCCCAGGGCCTCGCCCGTCGTGGCGGCTCACGACCTCTTCATCCTCGTTGAGGGCAGCTTTCGTAGCAGGCTGAATATGTCTGAAGGCGCACCGTACCTGAACGCGGGAATCATGGTGCTGGACCTGCAGGCCATCCGCTCCGAGGGCATCTTCGCCGCAGCACGCCAATACGCCGTCGAGTACCCGGATCGGTGCAATCTGGTCGACCAGGATGCGCTCAATGCGGTCCTCGACGGAAGGTGGCAGACGCTCGATTGGCGGTGGAACGCAATGAACTACCAAGCGCACCGCGCGCCGTCCGATGTATTCATCCGGCATTTTGCCGGCAACAAGCCATGGGGCGCGTTGAAGACCGGCGTCGAAGAGCGGTTTGTGAACGAATGGCGAGCCCATCTCGGAGAGACGCCGTGGCCCGGGCGATTCCAGGAACAATCGCGCGGCCGTTCGGTCGCCGGATGGTTCAGACAGTACGGTCAGGCGATAGAGGACAAACTCAAGCAGCGGCTGTATCTGCGGTCGGCCGGCCGCAAGGGCAACAGGGCCAGAATGGTCCAAAATTATCCCATGGTGCTCGACAGGATCGCAAGGGCCGCGGCTGCCGGCACTCTGGCGCAGCGCTTTCCCGAGGAGATACTGCTGGCCGGGTGATGGGCCGGACGTAAGCGGCGTTCTGGAAGGCACCGCGGCAGGGCGCTTGCATTGCTGCGCTGCAGCGTCTATACGCGCGCTCATTCCACACACGGACTTTGGTTTCCGACCGGGAGAAATCCGGAGGCGACCGCCGGTGGCGTCGAGGGATTTCCCGAGAACGTCGTTTGTCCGTGGAGGCCAACCGGAAAGGAACTACTTGAATGGCACTGCCTGATTTCAGCATGCGCCAGCTTCTCGAAGCTGGCATTCACTTCGGCCACCAGACCCACCGCTGGAACCCGAAGATGGCGCCCTACATCTATGGCGCCCGCAACAACATCCATGTCATCGACCTCAGCCAGACCGTGCCGCTGCTGCACGAGGCGCTGAAGGTTGTCTCCGACACCGTCGCCAAGGGTGGCCGCGTGCTGTTCGTCGGCACCAAGCGCCAGGCTTCCGACATCGTTGCCGATGCGGCTCAGCGTTCGGCCCAGTATTACGTCAATTCGCGTTGGCTCGGCGGCATGCTGACCAACTGGAAGACGATCTCGAACTCGATCGCACGTCTGCGCAAGCTCGACGAGCTGCTGTCAGGCGAGGCACAGGGCTTCACCAAGAAGGAGCGCCTCAACCTCGACCGCGAGCGCGAGAAGCTCGACAAGGCACTCGGCGGCATCAAGGACATGGGCTCGACGCCGGACCTGATGTTCGTGGTCGACACCAACAAGGAAGCGATCGCCATCCTCGAGGCCAAGCGCCTCGGCATTCCGGTTGTCGCCATCATCGATTCGAACTGCGATCCGGACAAGATCGACTACCCGATCCCCGGCAATGACGATGCGGCCCGCGCCATCGCGCTCTATTGCGACCTGATCGCCAAGGCTGCTCTCGACGGCATCGCCCGCCAGCAGGGCGCGCTCGGCGTCGATATCGGCGCCTCGGTCGAGGCTCCGGCAGAGCCTGCCGTCGCCGAAGCGCCGGCTGCCGAGGTCGAAGCTCCCGCCGCAGAAGCGGCCGCGCCTGAAGCCGAAGCATCGGCCAAGACGCCCGAAGCTTGAACCGGAGGGCCGGCAACGGCCCTTCCCAACCTTACTGACCACGATTTCTGACGCTGGCGCATCATCGACAGGTGGTGCGCCGACGCATTTCGAGACAAAGAGGCAACGATGAGCATTACCGCTGCACAAGTGAAGGAACTGCGCGAACTGACCGGCGCAGGCATGATGGATTGCAAGACCGCGCTGAGCGAGACCAACGGCAATATGGAAGAGGCCGTGGACTGGCTGCGCAAGAAGGGCATCTCCAAGGCAGACAAGAAGTCCGACCGCACCGCGGCCGAGGGCCTGATCGGCGTCGATGCCGGCGTGCGCGAGGCTGTGGTCGTGGAGGTCAATTCCGAGACCGACTTCGTCGCCCGCAACGATGCCTTCCAGCAGATCGTGAGCAATGTCGCCAAGGTAGCGCTCGCCTTCGGCGGCGAGACCGAGACCGTCGCCGGTTCCAAGTATCCGGGTTCCGACAAGTCGGTGACCGAGGTCATCAAGGACGCGGTCGGCACGATCGGCGAGAACATGAGCTTCCGCCGTTCGGCGAAGCTGTCGGTCGGGCAGGGCGCTGTCGCAACCTACGTGCACAACGCGGTTGCCGACGGACTGGGCAAGCTCGGCGTGCTGGTGGCCATCGAGACTGCCGGTGACGAGCATGCCGCGAACGCCTTTGCTCGCCAGGTGGCGATGCATGTCGCCGCGACCAACCCGCTCGCCCTGAAGGCCGAGGACGTAGATGCCTCCGCCGTCGAGCGCGAGAAGGCGATCTTCTCCGACCAGGCGCGCCAGTCGGGTAAGCCGGAAAACATCATCGAGAAGATGGTCGAAGGCCGGATGCGCAAGTTCTACGAGGAAGTCGTGCTCCTGAAGCAGGCCTTCGTGATCAACCCGGACGTCACCGTCGAGCAGGCGCTGAAAGATGCCGAGAAGCAGATCGGCGCGCCGGCCAAGATCACCGGCTACATCCGCTTCGCTCTCGGCGAGGGCATCGAGAAGGAAGCCAGCGACTTTGCCGCCGAGGTTGCGGCAACGGTGAAAAAGTAACGCGGCATCAACCGCTTCTTTGGCTTAGCGCAAGGGCGCCGCGTGACATCGCGGCGCCCTTCGTGTATCGCAGACCCCGCATTGCCGACGCGGCGCCAGGGCGGACGGCACGCCAGCCAAACCGGCAACCACACACTCACGAGGATTCCATGACGGCCAGGCCAACATACCGCCGAGTCTTGCTCAAAGCGTCAGGCGAGGCGTTGATGGGCGAGCAGCATTTCGGCATCGACGTGTCGGTGGTGGACCGCATCGCAGCAGACATAGCCGAGGCCCGTGCGATGGGCGTCGAGGTTGCCGTGGTGATCGGCGGCGGCAACATCTTCAGGGGCGTTGCCGTGGCGTCCAAGGGCGGCGATCGCGTGACCGGCGACCACATGGGCATGCTGGCGACCGTCATCAATTCGCTCGCGCTGCGCACCTCGCTGGTCAAGCTCGGCGTCGAGGCCGTGGTGCTGTCGGCCATCGCGATGCCGGAGCTGTGCGAAAGCTTCTCGCAGCGCCAGGCGACGGCCTACATGAACGCCGGCAAGGTCGTGATTTTCGCGGGCGGGACCGGCAATCCGTTCTTCACCACCGATTCGGCCGCCGCACTGCGCGCCGCCGAGATCGGCGCGGATGCCCTTTTCAAGGGAACGCAGGTCGACGGGGTCTATTCGGCCGATCCGAAAACCGACCCGAACGCAACGCGTTACGAGCGCATCAGCCATGCCGACGTGATCACCAAGGGGCTGTCGATCATGGATACGGCGGCGATTGCGCTTGCGCGCGAAAACAACATACCGATAATCGTCTACTCGATACATGAGCAGGGCGGTTTCGGGGAAATCCTGAGGGGCGGCGGCCGCTGTACGGTCGTGGCCGACCATTGAACTTGCCCGAATGAGCGTTTCGAGGAGACTGACAGCATGAAGAGCGGGGATTTCGCGGACATTCAGCGCCGCATGGAGGGCGCGATCAACGCGTTCAAGCATGACCTGGCGTCGCTGCGCACCGGGCGCGCGTCGAGCAACCTTCTGGATGCCATCCAGGTCAAGGCCTACGGCACCGACATGCCGCTCAACCAGGTGGCCAACGTAACCGTGCCGGAGCCGCGCATGATCTCGGTGTCGGTGTGGGACAAGGCCATGGTGAGCTCGGTCGACCGGGCGATCCGCGAGGCCAATCTCGGCTTCAACCCGATCGTCGACGGCACCAACCTGCGCATTCCGCTGCCCGAACTCAACGAACAGCGCCGCAAGGAACTGGTCAAGATCGCGCACGGCTACGCCGAGAATGCACGCGTGGCCATCCGCCACGTACGCCGGGACGGCATGGACTTCCTGAAAAAGTCCGAAAAGGATGGCGATATCAGCGAAGACGATCATCGCAGAGAGGCCGATTCGGTCCAGAAGCTGACCGACGATACGATTGCCTCGGTCGACAGCCTGCTGGCGGCCAAGGAAGCCGAGATCATGCAGGTCTAAGGCGAATTCTCGCGTCCGAGGGGACCAGAGCAAGCAAATGACGACGCCGGAGCATGTCGCGATCATCATGGACGGCAATGGCCGCTGGGCCAAGGCGCGCGGCCTGCCGCGGCTGGCCGGCCACCGTGCTGGCGTCGAGGCCCTGCGCAAGACGGTGAGTGCCGCCGGCGAGATGGGCATTCCCTGGCTGACGGTCTACGCCTTTTCGTCCGAGAACTGGTCGCGGCCGAAGTCCGAAGTCAACGATCTCATGGGCCTGCTCAAGCTGTTCATCCGACGCGACCTGGCCGAGTTGCACGAGAACGGCGTCAGGGTGAGGGTGATCGGAGAGCGCGAGGGGCTGGCGCCCGACATTCGCGGACTGCTCGACGAGGCCGAGTCGCTGACCGCCGGCAACAAGAACATGAACCTGGTGATCGCCTTCAACTACGGCGGGCGCGACGAGATCGTGCGCGCGGCGCGCCGAATCGCCGATGCGGTCGTCCGCGGCGACCTCAAGAGCGAAGCGGTGTCACCGGAAGTCTTCGCCGACTATCTCGATACCGCCGGCATTCCGGACCCGGACCTGGTGATCCGCACCAGCGGCGAAGTCAGGATGTCGAATTTCCTGCCCTGGCAGGCGGCCTACAGCGAACTGGTGTTCATGCCCTGCTACTGGCCTGACTTCACCTCCGACCACCTTGCCGATGCGCTAGGCCAATACGCGGTGCGCGAACGGCGCTTCGGCGGCGTCCTCGAGCGCGGCATCGCCTTGTGAGCGCGCAGCTGGGCTGCGGGGCTGCCCGATGAGCAATCTGCAACTGCGCATCATCTCGTCGGTGGTTCTGGTGGCCGTCGTGGTGGCGCTGACGATGGCCGGCGGCATGGCGTTCCGGCTGCTGGCCGCGGCAATTGCCGGCGGTGTCTTCTACGAATGGTGCGCCATGTCGGGCACGGCTGCGCTGCGCCGGCAGCAATGGGTCTCGGCGCTGCTGCTCGCCATCGTGCTTGTCGCGCTTGTCGTCCGGGTTCCGGCTGCCGCGATCTTCGGGCTGTTTGCCATCGCGGTCATCATCGCCTGGCTGCTCGGCCGGTTTGGCCAGGCGGACCGCTGGACGGCCGGCGGGCTGGCCTATGCCGGGCTTTCCGGCGTCTCGCTCGGCCTGCTGCGGGAAGAGTCGAGCGCCGGGCTGGTGGCCATCCTGTTCCTGTTCGCTGCCGTCTGGGCAACCGATGTCTGTGCCTATTTCGTAGGCCGCGCCGTCGGCGGCCCGAAGCTTGCACCGAGCATCTCGCCGGGCAAGACCCGCAGCGGAGCGCTTGGCGGCGCCGTCGGCGGCGTGCTGGCGGCCATGCTGGTGGCCTATTTCTCGGGCGCAGCCAACCTGGCGGCGCTTGCCGTGATCGCACTCCTGCTCTCGGTCGTCTCGCAGGCCGGCGACCTCTTTGAATCCTGGGTGAAGCGGCGCCACGGCGTCAAGGATTCCGGCAGCATCATTCCCGGCCATGGCGGCGTCATGGATCGCGTCGACGGGCTTGTGGCAGCGGCCCTTGCCCTGTACCTGATCGGTGCGCTGTCCGGCGGCGCCGACAACCCCGCGCAAGCTCTGTTTGCGATCCATTGACCGGATAGGCCAGACTGCCACGGATTCGCCGGGATTGGCATGACACATGCGGCGCGCGTCATGTCGGCGGGATGCCTGATTTTCCAACGCCTTGCGTGCCGGCGAAGCCCGGATCAGGGCGTTGAGCGACTCAGAGGGATTAGGTTTGAGCGAAGCACTGACCACGATGTTCGGCACCAACAGCCTGCTGGTCGGCACGCTGATTCCGTTCCTGTTCGTCCTGACCGTCGTCGTGTTCGTGCACGAAATGGGGCACTACCTCGTCGGCCGCTGGTGCGGCATCGGCGTCAAGGCATTCTCGATCGGTTTCGGCCCGGAACTCCTGGGCTTCAACGACCGGCACGGCACGCGCTGGAAGCTTTCCGCGATTCCGCTCGGCGGCTACGTCAAGTTCGTCGGCGACATGAACGCGACCAGTACCCCGGATGCCGGGGAAATCGAGACGCTGTCCGCGGCCGAGCGCGCGGTGGCATTTCACACGCAGCCGATCTGGAAGCGCGCGGCGACCGTTGTCGCGGGCCCGCTGGCCAATTTCCTGCTCACCATCGCCGTTTTCGCCGTGATGTTCGGCATTTACGGCCGCTACGTGTCGGAGCCGACCGTCGCCGAGGTGCGTCCCGATAGCCCGGCCGCCATCGCCGGGATACAGACGGGCGACCGATTCGTCCGCGTCGACGGGCAGGATGTCGATTCGTTCGCCGACGTGCAGCGCCTGGTTTCAGGCCGCGCTGGCGATCCGATCGTTTTCGTGATGCTGCGCGACGGCAAGGAAATCACCGTTACCGCGACGCCCGAGATCTCCGAGCAGAAGGATGCGCTGGGCAACGTCGTCAAGATCGGCCTCATCGGCGTCGTCAACAACCAGGAATTCGGCAAGCCGCAACTGATCGAATACGGACCGGCAGGCGCCGTGGCCGAAGGCGTGCGCGAGACCGGGCACATCATCGTGCGCACGGGGCAGTTTCTGAAGCGTTTCGTCGTCGGCCGCGAGGACAAATGCCAGCTCGGCGGCCCCGTCAAGATCGCCGACATGGCCGGCAAGGCCGCGCAACTGGGTTTCGAATGGCTCGTCCAGCTTGTCGCGCTGCTGTCGGTCGGCATCGGAATTCTCAACCTGCTGCCGATTCCACCCCTCGACGGAGGACATCTGGCATTCTATGCAATCGAGGCCGTCAAGGGCCGGCCTGTGTCAGAACGGGCCATGGAAGCGGTCTACAGGGTAGGGCTTTTCATGGTGCTGGCTTTCATGGCATTCGTCTTCTGGAATGATCTGTTCGGATGCTAAAACATGAATGAATCTGGCCGGATAGGTGTCGCCATTGAGATCGCGTTTACCATGTGCCGGGATATGCGTGACGGGAATGTCACGGGACATGGTTAAGTAAACACAAATTAACCGGGAGCCTTGCGTGTAGGGAAAATCCGGTTAATACCGTCAAGGGAATTTGCTGCGGCGAGCCGGTCTCGCCGCGGGGACTTCGAGAAGGGGTTGAATAGCTTTATGAAGGCAGCATCTGGTTTTTTGAGCGCCGCTTCGGCGGTGGCGTTGTCTGCTGCCCTTGTCGTTCCGAGTGCAGTTGCGTTGCAATTTGTGTCCATGACCGCGGCCCAGGCAGCTGTCATCTCGTCGATTGACGTCAGGGGCAACCAGCGCGTCGACGCGTCCACCATCCGCGATTATCTGACGATCAAGCCCGGCGTGAACTTCTCGAACGCCGACATTGACGAGTCGGTGAAGCGCCTGTTCGGAACCGGCCTGTTTGCCGATGTCGGCATCAACCAGTCCGGCGGCACGCTCGTCGTGCAGGTGGTCGAGTACCAGATCGTCAACCAGGTCCTGTTCCAGGGCAACAAGAAGATCAAGGACGTCCAGCTTTCGGCAACCGTGCAGCTGAAGCCGCGCGGCACCTATTCTCCGGATTCGCTCGATGCCGACGCGCAGGCCATTCGCGACGCCTATGCCCGCATCGGCCGCGACGACGCCACCGTCACGTCAGAGATCATGGACCTCGGCGACAACCGCGTGAACGTGGTCTTCAAGATCAACGAAGGCGGCCGCACCAAGATTTCGAAAATCAATTTCGTCGGCAACAACGCCTTCAGCAACCGCCGCCTGGCGGACGTCATCGCAACGAAGCGCTCGACGGTCCTGTCCTTCGTGCTGCGCGACGATATCTTTGACGAGAATCGCCTGCGCGCCGACGAAGAGGCGCTGCGCCGCTACTATTTCAATCGCGGCTATGCCGACTTCCAGGTCATCTCGGCCTTCGGCGAGCTGGACGAGAACACCAACGAATACACGGTCACGATCACCGTCGAGGAAGGCGAACGCTACCGCTTCGCCGACATCAGCGTCGACAGCGCGTTGTCCGAGGTGAGCGGCGATTCGCTGATGCCGCTGGTCGAGACGCGGTCGGGCGACGTCTACAACGCCAAGGACGTCGAGGACACGATCATCGCGCTGACCGAGCACCTGGCGGGCCTCGGCTATCCGTTCGCGCAGGTTACGCCGCGCGGCGACCGCAACTTCGAAGACCGCACCATTTCGGTCGTTTACGCGATCGACCAGGGCGCCAAGGCCTATGTCGAACGCATCGAGATCCGCGGCAATGTGCGTACACGCGACTATGTCATCCGCCGCGAGTTCGACGTCAGCGAGGGCGACGCCTTCAACCAGGTGCTGATCCAGCGCGCCAAGCGCCGCCTGGAAGCGCTCGGCTTCTTCGAGACCGTCGACATTTCGACGGCGCCGGGCTCCGAGGCGGATCAGGTCATCCTGGTGGTCGACGTCGTCGACAAGTCGACCGGCGAATTCTCGATCGGCGCCGGCTATTCGACCGGTGGCGACAGTGCAGGACCGTCGATCGAAGGTGCCGTCACCGAGCGCAATTTCCTCGGCCGTGGCCAGTACATCCGTTTCTCGGCCGGTGGCGGGCAGAATTCGCGCGACTACCAGCTGTCGTTCACCGAGCCCTATTTCCTCGGACGCCGCATCTCGGCGGGCTTCGATATCTACCGTCGCACGCGCAACTACGACCATTACGACAGCGAGACGACGGGCGGCACGATCCGCTTCGGCCTGCCGATCACCGAGACGATCTCGACGCAGCTGGCGTATAATTTGTCGAAGGAAGAGTACACGATCGACGCCAACTGCGGCGATACGTATAACACTGATCCTTGCTACCTTTCGGCGGCCATCTACGATGCCGCCAAAAACAGCCCGTGGATCAAGTCCTCGGTGTCGGGCGGGTTCATCTACAACACGATTGACGACATGAAGAACCCGCATGCCGGTATCTTCGCCAATGTCTCGGGCGAAGTCGCGGGCCTGGGCGGCGACGCAAAGTTCTTCAAGGCGACGGCGCGTGCAACCTACTATCACACGCTCTCCGAGGAACTCGACGTCGTCGCGCTGCTGAGCGGTGGCGCGGGTCATGTCTCGGCCTTCGGTTCGGACGGACTTCGCGTGTTCGACCAGTTCCAGAGCAACGACCGGATGATCCGCGGCTTTGCCTATGGCGGCATCGGACCTTACGATTTGAACAGTGGCGACGATCACGTGGGCGGCACCACCTACTTCAACGCCTCGGTCGAAGCGCAGTTTCCGCTGCCGGTCATTCCGGAGAGCTTTGGGCTGAAGGGTGCAGTGTTCGCCGATGCGGCCACGCTTTATGGCAGCGACATCTCGGTCACCGGCACGAACATCGTCGGAACCGGAATGGAATGGCGGGCCTCGGCCGGTATCGGCCTGATCTGGGCATCGCCCTTCGGCCCGCTGCGCGTCGACTATGCCGTCCCGTTCCTCAAGGAAGACACCGACGAGGTGGAGGAATTCAACTTCGGCGTATCGACCCGCTTCTGACGAGGCAGGTCGATCGCTTCGGGCCCATGGTCCGGAGCGGCCACCTACTGGATATTGACCCCGTATGACTGACCCGGTGTTTTTCGTGCCGACACGCCGGTATTCGGCGATTGAGGTCGCGAATCTGACCGGCGCGTCGCTCATCGATCCCGCCAGGGGCGAGGTCGAGATTTCGGGCATCGCCTCCGCCACGGATGGCCGGGAGGGCCACCTGGTCTATCTCGAGGGGCGGCGTAATGCCGGCCTCGCAGCCTCGATCCGCGCCGCAGCCGTGCTGTGCACCAGCGACATTGCCGATAGCGTGCCCGCGAGCGTCGCCGTGCTGGTCGCTGCGCGGCCGCAGGCAGCTTTCGCTGCCATCGGGCGGCTGTTGTTTCCGGCGGCCGCTTCACCGCATGCGCTGACCGGCGAGACCGGTGTTTCGCCGCGTGCCCATATCGACCCCTCGGCGCATATCGAAGAGGGTGCCGTCGTCGAAGCCGGCGCCGTGATCGCGGCGGGTGCTTCGATCGGTTCCGGCACCATCATCGCGCCCAACGCCATCATCGGTCGAAACTGCCAGGTTGGCCGCAACTGCTACGTCGGCCCCTCGGCCTGCATCCAGTACGCGCTGATCGGCGACAGGGTCATCGTGCATGGCGGTGCGATGATCGGCCAGGACGGGTTCGGCTTCGTCGGCGGCGCCGCCGGGCCCGAGCGCATGCCGCAGATCGGCCGCGTGGTGATCCAGGACAATGTCGAGATCGGCACCAACACGACGGTCGACCGCGGCGCAATGGCCGATACGGTGATCGGTGAGGGGACCAAGATCGACAACCTCGTGCAGGTCGCCCACAATGTCCGCATCGGCCGCGGCTGCATCATTGCCGGGCATTGCGGCCTGTCGGGATCGGTGACGCTGGGCGACGGGGTGATGCTGGGTGGCCGTGTCGGGCTGGCCGACCACGTGACCATCGGTTCCCGTGTCCAGATAGCGGCGGCATCGGGCGTCATGAACGACATTCCGGACGGCGAGCGCTGGGCCGGCGCCCCAGCCATGCCAATGCGCGATTTCTTTCGCCAGGTGGCTGCGATAAAGACATTGGCCAAAGCGCGAAAGGGAGACCCTCATGGCTGAAACAGCCGCATCGACCCTGCAGTCGATGGACATCATGACGCTGATGAAGCTGCTGCCTCACCGCTATCCGTTTCTGCTGGTCGACAAGATCATCGAGATCGACGGCGACAATTCGGCGATCGGCATCAAGAACGTCACCGTCAACGAGCCGCACTTCCAGGGGCACTTCCCCGAACAGCCGGTGATGCCCGGCGTGCTGATCGTCGAGGCCATGGCGCAGACGGCCGGCGCCATCTGCATCTTCAACAAGTCGAACGACAAGCCGTCGCTGGTCTATTTCATGACCATCGACGATGCCAAGTTCCGCAAGCCGGTGGTTCCCGGCGACCGCCTCGAAATCCACGTCAAGAAGGTCAAGAACCGCGGCAATATCTGGCGCTTCGCCTGCGAGGCGATCGTCGATGGCGGCAAGGTCGCCGAGGCGCAGATCTCAGCCATGCTGGTGCCGGCCGAAGAAGCGCAGTAGCCATGCCGGCAACGTCAATTCATCCCATGGCCGTGGTGGAGCCGGGCGCCGAACTCGGCACCGGGGTCAAGATCGGCCCGTTCTGCAGTGTCTCGTCCGAGGCTGTCATCGGCGACGGCGTCGAGCTGATCAGCCACGTGTCGATCCTGGGAGCGACGTCGCTTGGCCAGGACAGTGTCGTCTATCCGACGGCCGTGCTGGGGGCTGCCCCCCAGAACACCAAGCACACGGGCGGCCGCACGACGCTGGAGATCGGCCGCAACACGACGATTCGCGAAGGCGTGACGATGCATCGCGGCACCGACACCAGCCGCGGCGCGACCACCATCGGCGACAACGGCAACTTCCTTGCCTATGTGCACGTCGCGCATGACTGCAAGCTCGGCAACAACATCACGATGGCAAACCTCGCGACCCTGGGCGGCCATGTGACGATCGGCGATTCCGTCATCTTCGGCGGGCTGAGCGCGGTTCACCAGTTCTGCCGGATCGGCCACCACGCCTTTATCGGCGGTGCCGCAAAGGTCTTCGGCGATGTCATTCCCTATGGCATGCTGCAGGGAAACAACGGTTCGCTGCGCGGCCTGAACATCATCGGCATGCGGCGCTCCGGCATGCCGCGCGCCGAGATCCAGGCGGCACGCGCCGCCTACAAGATGATCTTCGATCGCGATCACCCGGTGAGCGAAAACCTGGAACGGGCAAGGACAGCCTTCGGCGAGTCGCCTGCGGCGCGCGAGATCATCGATTTCCTCAGCAATCGCGAGAAGCGGCATTATTCGGTGCCACGCATCGGCCGACCCAGCGACGACGACGCCGATGGCGAGGACTGAGCAGGCGAGCCACCCACTCCTGCAGCCCGGCGACACAATCGCGATCGTCGCCGGGAGCGGCCAGTTGCCGATCGACCTCGCAAAGCACCTGCGTGATCAAGGCATCCCTCCGTTGGTCGTGATGGTGGAGGGTGAGGCGGCGCCGGAGCTTTCCGAATTCGATCACGAGACGATAGCGCTCGAAGAATTTCCCGGCTTCCTGCCGCTGTTGCGGCGGCGCAAGGTCACCCATGCGGTATTTGCGGGCGGCATCGGCCGACGGCCGAGGCTGCGCGACCTGAAGCTGACATTCGCCTTCCTGACCTTCATTCCACGCGCCCTGATGGCGCTGAAACGCGGCGACGACGGTCTGCTTCGCACGATCGCAGGCGTGGTGGAGGGGCAGGGGATCAAGGTGCTTGGGGCGCACCAGATCATGCCAGACCTGCTGGCAAAGGCGGGCAGCATGACGAGGGTCGCGCCGACCAAGGCCGATTTCGCTGACATACGGGCAGCCGAAGAAGCCGCGCTCGCCATCGGCCTGCTCGACATCGGCCAGGCTGCCGTAGCCGTCGGTGGCCGCGCCATCGCGCTCGAGGGCATCGAGGGGACCGAGGGGCTGCTGGAGCGGGTCAAGGGTCTGCGGTCGCATGGACGCATCGCCGGCCGCAAGCGCGGCGTGCTGGCGAAGTGCGCCAAGCCGGACCAGGAAGAGAGGCTCGACCTGCCCACGATCGGGCCGCAGACGGTCAGAGCGGCCCACGAGGCCGGTCTTGCCGGGATCGCGGTCGAGGCGGGACACTCGCTGGTAGTCGACTTCGGCAAGGTCGTCGAGGAGGCTGACCGGTGCGGCATGTTTGTCATCGGCCTGGCTCGGGAAGACGGCCGATGAGCGGCGCGCTGAAGATCGCGATCGTGGCCGGCGAGGAATCCGGCGACCTGCTTGGCGCCGACATCGTCACGGCGTTGCGCGTCGCGACGGGCCGCGAGATCAAGCTCGTCGGCGTCGGCGGCCGGCACCTGCAGGAACTGGGCCTGAAGCCGCTGTTCGATGCCGGCGATATCGCACTGATGGGCGTTTCGGCGGTGCTGCGCGACCTGCCGCGGCTGATACGCCGCATCGGCCAGACCGCGAGCAGCATTGCGAGCGAGGCTCCCGACTGCCTGATCACCATCGACAGTCCCGACTTCACGCTGCGTGTGGCGAGGAAGGTGAGGGCGGCCAATCCCTACATCCCGATCGTGCACTACATCTGTCCGAGCGTATGGGCCTGGCGGCCTGGCCGCGCGCCGGCCATGAAGCCTTATGTCGACCGCATCCTGTGCATCCTGCCCTTCGAGGTCGCCGAACTCGAGCGCCTCGGCGGACCGCCGGGCACCTATGTCGGGCACCGGTTGACCAGCGATCCTGGCTTGCGCGGGGCGGCCGCGGCACAGGCAGCTTCCCGCGAGCCTTCTGAGACCCGGCAGAAGACGCTGCTCGTCCTGCCCGGCTCGCGCCGCGGCGAGGTCAAGCGGCTGATCGAGCCGTTCGGCGAAACGGTTTCGATCCTCAGGCAGCGCGGTCGCGATCTGCGTCTCGTGCTACCGACGGTGCCGCATGTGGTCGACATGGTGGAAAGCGCCGTTGCGGGCTGGGAAGAGAAGCCGACTCTGGTGACCGGCACCGAGGAGAAGTGGCGGGCTTTTGGCGAAGCCGATGCGGCGCTGATCGCATCGGGCACGGTATCTTTGGAACTGGCGCTGGCGGGCGTGCCGCTGGTCTCGTGCTACAAGCTCGACCGGATCGCGCGACTGGCGAGCGGGCTGATCACGACATGGTCGGCGCTGCTGCCCAACCTGATCGCCGACCGGCCGGTGGCGCCGGAATTCTTCAACGGTTACGTGCGGCCACGCATGCTCGCACGCTGGCTCGAGGCGCTGCTCGACGATACGCCGGCGCGCGCCTGGCAGAAGCAGGGTTTCGCGGAAGTGGTGCGCCGCATGGCGACCGAGCGGCCGGCCGGCGAAATCGCCGCCGAGGCCGTGCTCGGGCAGATCAGGCGCAAGCTCTAGTCCTCTGGTCCGAGAGCAGGCTTGCGGCCGAGCGACGCGTCGTCGCCCGGCCGCAGTCGGTCCTAGCGCTTGGCGATCGGAACGTAGTCGCGCTCGGGGGAGCCCGTGTAGAGCTGGCGCGGGCGGCCGATCTTCTGGTGCGGGTCCTCGATCATTTCCTTCCACTGCGCGATCCAGCCGACGGTGCGCGCGACGGCAAACAGCACGGTGAACATGGTGGTCGGGAAGCCCAGCGCCTTCAGCGTGATGCCGGAATAAAAATCGACGTTGGGGTAGAGCTTCTTCTGGATGAAGTACTCGTCCGTCAGGGCGATCTTTTCGAGCTCCATGGCGATGTCGAGCATCGGATCGTCCTTGATGCCGAGCTCGCCCAGAACCTCGTGCGCCGTCTTCTGCATGATCTTGGCGCGCGGGTCGTAGTTCTTGTAGACGCGGTGGCCGAAACCCATCAGGCGGAACGGATCGTTCTTGTCCTTGGCACGGGCGATGAACTCCGGGATGTGATCGACATGGCCGATCTCGCTCAGCATGTTGAGCGCAGCCTCGTTGGCGCCGCCATGCGCCGGGCCCCACAGGCAGGCAATGCCGGCCGCAATGCAGGCAAACGGGTTCGCGCCCGAGGAGCCGGCGAGCCGGACCGTCGAGGTCGAAGCGTTCTGCTCATGGTCGGCGTGCAGGATGAAGATGCGCTCCATGGCGCGCGCCAGCACCGGATTGACCTTGTACTCCTCGCACGGCACGGCGAAGCACATGTGCAGGAAGTTGGCGGCGAAGCCGAGTTCGTTCTTCGGGTAAATGAAGGGCTGGCCGATGTGATACTTGTAGGCCATGGCCGCTATCGTCGGCATCTTGGCGATCAGGCGCATCGAGGCGACCATGCGCTGGTATGGATCCGAGATGTCGGTCGAGTCGTGGTAGAAGGCCGACAGGGCGCCGACCACGCCGCACATGACGGCCATCGGGTGGGCGTCGCGGCGGAAGCCGGTGAAGAAGCGCGACATCTGCTCGTGAACCATTGTGTGGCGCGTCACACGGTAGTCGAAATCGTCCTTCTGGGCCTTGGTCGGCAGTTCGCCGTAGAGCAGCAGGTAGCAGACCTCGAGGAAGTCGCCGTGCTCGGCCAGCTGGTCGATGGGATAGCCGCGATGCAGCAGGATGCCGGCGTCACCGTCGATGAAGGTGATGGCCGATTCGCAGCTCGCCGTGGAGGTGAAGCCGGGGTCGTAGGTGAAGGCGCCGGTTGTCGCATAAAGCGCGCCGATGTCGATGACCTCTGGCCCGACCGATCCGCTGCGAACCTTCAGTTCGTGGGACTTGCCCGCATATTCCAGTTTCGCAGTCGTCATCGCAAACTCCCTTGGCCAAAAGCAATCATCGTCCGGTCTAAACTCGTCATCCAAACCCTTGTCGGCGTTGCCGCGCGAGCGGCGAATTGTCTTCAATCACACTATGTTGCACCGCGAAAGGCAGGTTTCAAGATGGGTTAGGGCAGCAAGATTGTCCTAATCGATTTGATCCGAAATCCGCGCCAGACTTTCTTCCCGACCGAGCACACCGAGCACGTCGAATACGCCGGGCGAGGTGGCCCTGCCCGTAAGGGCAGCACGCAAAGGCTGTGCGACGGCTCCGAGCTTGTGGCCGCCCTGTTCGGCAAAGGCGCGGATCGCCGCTTCCGTTGCCGCCGGCGACCAGTCGTCCGTGACGGCTTCGAGCGCCTTGAGCGCACCAGCCAGGATAGGGCGCGAGGGCTCGCCGAGCAAAGTGGCGGCCTTCTCGTCGAGCGCCAGCGGACGCTGCGCGAAGAGAAAGGCGGCGCCGTCGGCGAGTTCGACCAGCGTCTTGGCGCGCTCCTTCAGACCGGGCATGGCGGCCAGCAGCTGCGCACGGCGGGTTTCGCTCATGTTGTCGGCGATCAGCGCGCCGTTTTCCAGATGGGGAAGGGTGCGTTCGAAGATGTCGAGCAGTTCGGCGTTGTCCATGCGGCGCATGTGCAGCCCGTTCAGCGCCTCGAGCTTGGCGAAGTCGAAGCGCGCGGCACCCTTGTTGACGTCCTCGATCTCGAACCAGCGGATCATGTCTTCGAGGCTCATCACCTCGTCGTCGCCATGGCTCCAGCCGAGCCGCGCCAGATAGTTGAGCAGGGCCACGGGCAGGTAGCCCATGGCGCGGTAGGCATCGACGCCGAGCGCGCCGTGGCGCTTGGACAGCTTCGCGCCGTCGGCACCATGGATCAGCGGGATATGCGCCATGACCGGGATGTCCCAGCCCATGGCATCGTAGATGATCTGCTGGCGCGCCGCGTTGGTGAGGTGGTCGTCGCCGCGGATGATGTGGGTGACACCCATGTCGTGGTCGTCGACCACGACGGCATGCATGTAGGTTGGGACACCGTCCGACCGCAGGATGATGAAATCGTCGAGGTCCTTGTTGGGAAACCTCACGTCGCCTTGGACCCTGTCGCGCACCGTTGTCTCGCCGTCGGTGGGCGCCTTGATGCGGATTGCCGGGCTGACGCCTGCCGGGGCCTCCGACGGGTCGCGGTCGCGCCAGCGGCCATCATAGCGCGGCGGCCGACCCTCGGCGCGGGCCTTCTCGCGCATTTCGGTGAGTTCTTCCGACGACGCATAGCAGGGATAGGCCTTGCCCAGCCGCACCAGTTCCTCCGCGACTTCGCGGTGGCGGTCGGCGCGTGCGAACTGCGAAACGTGTTCCCCTTCCCAATCGAGGCCGAGCCAGGTCATACCGTCGAGAATGGCGGCGGTGGCCGCATCGGTCGAGCGCTGCCGATCGGTGTCCTCGATGCGCAGCAGCATCTTGCCCTTGGTGTGGCGCGAATAGAGCCAGTTGAACAGCGCCGTGCGCGCGCCGCCGATATGCAGGAAACCGGTGGGCGAGGGGGCAAAACGGGTGACGACGGCGTCTGACATATTTCTCCCGGGGAGGCGTCCGCGGGCGCGGACATGCTGGAGTTTCGCACCACTGGTGCGCAAGGCTGGCGTTCATGTAGCATAGGTCGCCTCTGGTGCAAGAGGCGGGCAGACGGGCAGGGCGCGTTATGGCGGATGAAGTTTCGCCTGAGAACGTCAGTGAACGGAGGATGTTTGCCGCGGCAGGCGGGGTATCCGGCATGCCTGCCGTCGGCTTGCCGGCGGCGAACCTGCCTTCCGCGCACCCGGCTTCGGGCATTAATGTTCCGGCGATTTTCGGAAAGACCGTTGCCGATGCAGCGCCGCGCACGCGTCTGCTGCCACGATCGCCGCAGTTTCGGGGAATCATGCAGGCGGCTGCTACGGAACTCGACCGCGGCATCGCCTTCGTTCTCGCGCCGGTATTCATGGCGGCCGGTGCGCTGGTCTATTTCGCAGCCGGTCACGAGCCATCCGCAGCGCCGCTTGCCATCTCGGCCGCATGCCTGGCCTTGCTGGTCATGGCCAGCCGGTCACATCCGCCGGTCAATCTGGCGCTGGCAGCGCTGCTGCTGGCAGTCGTCGGCGCGCTTGCCGGCAAGGCGGAGACCTGGCGCGCCGACACCAGGATGCTTGGCGCCGAGGTGACGACGCAGCTGACGGGCAGGCTCGTGGCCATCGAGCACATGGCCACGGGGCGGGACAGGCTGACGGTCTCGGTGACCCGCACGGAGCGCCCGGTACTCCGTTACGCGCCCGACCAGGTGCGCGTGTCGGCCCGCACTGTCGGCGACGACATCGTTCCCGGCACCGAGATCACCGGACTGGTACGCCTGATGCCGCCGACGGGGCCTGTCCGGCCGGGCAGCTACGACTTCTCGTTCCGGAGCTATTTCGACGGCAATGGCGCGAGCGGCTTCTTCCTGCGCGGACCGGTTCTGACCGCGAACCCTGCAGCAGCTGGGCTTGCCGCGCGGATGCGGGCCATGGTCGAGGGCTGGCGTGCGGCGGCCGCGGCGCATATTGCCGAGCGGATCGGGGGCGCGGAGGGAGAGATCGCCGCTGCCCTTGTGGTCGGCGTGCGCGCCGGTATTCCCGACGACGTCAACGAGGCGCTGCGGCGGGCCGGCATCTACCACATCATCTCGATCTCCGGCCTGCATATGGCGCTGGTGGCCGGCACCATCATGGGCCTGTTGCGGGGCGCCTTTGCGCTGTTTCCGGGTTTCTCGTCGCGCCGGCCGGTGAAGAAATATGCCGCCGCCGTCGCCATCGCGGGGATCGCTGCCTACCTGTTCATTTCGGGCGCAGAGGTCGCCGCGCAGCGCAGTTTCATCATGCTGGCGGTGATGCTGACGGCAGTGCTGTTCGACCGTGCCGCGCTGACGATGCGCAACCTCGCCATCTCGGCCATCGTGGTCATCGCCGTCTCGCCGCACGAGGTGGCGGGGCCAAGCTTCCAGATGTCGTTTGCCGCCACCGCTGCGCTGGTCGGAGCCTACGCGGCATGGGCGGAGTACCGGCTGCGCCGGCCCGCAAGGACGCAAACAGACAGGCCGCTGATCCTGCGGGGGTTCGGCATGGCGACCGCAGCGACAGCCGGACTTGCGATGACCTCGCTGGTCGCCGGCGGGGCAACGGCCATCTATGCGGCCTATCATTTCCAGCAGATGCCATCGCTCGGGCTGTTCACCAACCTTGCGGCCATGCCCATCGTCTCGACACTGGTGATGCCGTTTGCCGTGCTTGGCACGCTGGCCATGCCGTTCGGGCTCGATGGTCCCTTCTTCGACGTGATGGGCTTGGGCCTGTCCGCAACGGTCGCCATCGCCCGCTGGTTTTCAGAGCGCTCGCCGATAGACGTCGTCGGCCCGGTGTCGGGGCTGTCCGTGACGCTGCTGACGGCCGCTCTGGTCATCGCGACGGTTTGCACGACCTGGCTGCGGGCGGCCGCGGTCCCGCTGCTGCTCGCCGGCCTGCTGACGCTGCCCGGACAGGCGCCGGACCTGCTTGTCTCGGAAGATGGGCGCCTGGTCGGACTGGACGCTGGCAACGCCGGAATGGCGGTCAACCGGACGCGACCGAACGCGTTCACAACGGAAAACTGGCAGCGCGCCATGCTGGCGGGCGCCATCGTCGGACCGGTTGTTGCGAAGGATGCGCCGGCAAGCGTTGCCGGGCTGGTCGAACAGCTTGCCGGACAGCCGAATGGGACGCAGGGTTTCGTGTGCAGCGAAAGGGCATGCGCGGCACGACACGCGTCTGGCGCCATAATCGTGCATGCGAAGGACCCGTCCGGCGCCTCGGAAGCCTGCGGGTTGGCGCGTGTCGTGGTGATCGACGACGCGACGGTGCGGGATCCCTGCCGCAGCAGCGATGTCCTTGTTGTCGGCAAGCGCGATCTGGCGCAGTTGGGCAGCGCGGCGGTGACGTTCGGGTCCAGGGCAGACGGCAACGAAGCGTCGAACAGCGAAGCCGCAACCGGGGAGAATTTTGCGCCGACCGTGGAGATTGAATTCGCGATCAAGCGACCTTACCGCCCCTGGCATGTGCAACGACGCTATTCGCGCGAGGCGAGGGGACTGGCGCCTTACAGCCGGACCAGGCCGGCGGCGGCAGAAGGCGCGTCAGCCGACAGCCGGAACGATCCGGATCAGTAGCGTCGGATCAGGCCGACAAGCTTGCCCTGCACGCGGACCCGGTCCGGACCGAAGATGCGCGTCTCGTAGGCCGGGTTGGCGGCCTCCAGCGCAATCGAGGCGCCCTTGCGGCGGAACCGCTTGAGCGTCGCTTCCTCGTCGTCGACCAGCGCCACGATGATCTCACCCGGATTGGCGGTGTCGGCGTTGCGGATGATGACCGTGTCGCCGTCGAAGATGCCGGCCTCGATCATCGAATCGCCGCGCACCTCGAGTGCGTAGTGACTGCCGCCCGAAATCATCTCCGGCGGGACCATGATCGCGTGAGTCTGGTGCTGGATGGCGTCGATCGGCACGCCGGCCGCGATGCGGCCCATCACTGGGACGGAAACGCCAGCGGAGGAATCGTCGTCGTTGCTGGCCGAACGATCGCGCGCGTCGGGCTTCGGCTTGCCGAGGCTGCCCTGGATGACGCTTGGCGAGAACTTGCGCGCCGCATTCAGGCCAGGCGCGATGGAATCGGGCAGGCGAAGCACTTCAAGCGCGCGGGCGCGGTTGGGCAGGCGGCGGATGAAGCCGCGCTCTTCGAGAGCGGTGATGAGGCGATGGATCCCCGACTTCGACGCCAGATCAAGAGCATCCTTCATCTCGTCGAAGGAGGGAGGGATGCCGGCTTCCTTCAACCGCTCATGGATGAAGAGAAGAAGATCGTGTTGCTTGCGCGTCAGCATTCGCATGTCCCCCGGGAATCAAAACCCAAACAAAACCAGAACAAACACTATCTGTTCCAGTTGTGTTCCGCAACCGTTTAAATTTTAATGAATCTGTTGATGGTTTGTTCAGCGTAACGGGATGATGCGGCAGGGGTCGCCGGCTCGGGCTGGCGGGGCGAAGGGCGCGCGGATCAACAGGCAATCGGCGTCGGCGAGAACCTTCAGCATCGCAGAATCCTGGGCTGCGAAAGGCGTGACGGCGATTGCCGTGGCGCTCCGCTCCATGCTTGCTCGCACATAATCCTGGCGCAGGTCGTTGGCCGGCATGTCGACGGCCAACGTTGCTGCCACCGTGTCGTCGAGCACCGGCCGGCCGCCGAGGCGCAAAAGCAGGGGCTTGAGGAACAGGTGCGAGCAGACGAGACTTGCGACCGGATTGCCGGGCAGGCCAAGGCAGCGCGTGCTGCCCAGCAGCCCGTACATGAGCGGCTTGCCCGGCCGCATGGCGATCTTCCAGAAGCCGAGTTCCATGCCGAGGCCAACCAGTACGCGATGCACGAGATCATGGTCGCCGACGGACGCGCCGCCGAGCGTCACGACGACATCGGCGCCGGCGGCAATCGCCCTGGCGACCGTCGCCTCGATCAGGTCGAGGCGGTCGGGCACGATGCCGAGGTCGAGAACGTCGGCGCCGGCCTGGCGGGCAATGGCGCCGACGCCAAAGGAATTGGAGGCGATGATCTGGTCCGGCCCGGTCGTGCTGCCAGGCGGCAGGAGTTCGTCGCCGGTTGCAATCAGCGCGACGAGCGGGCGCCGGACAACCGGAACGGCGGCATGATTGGCGGAAGCCGCGAGCGATAATGCCGCGGGATCGAGAAGACGCCCTTGCGCGAGAAGGGGCGCGTCCTCGGAGAAATCCATGCCGACGGGGCGTATGTGCCGGCCACGCGCCACGCTCTCGAGCACCTCAACGGTGTCGTCGCCCGATGTGCGGACATTTTCCTGGATGGCGATGGTGTCGGCGCCGGCGGGCACCGGCGCGCCGGTGAAGATGCGAACGGCCTCGCCGGCACCGACCGAACCTGAAAACAGCCGGCCGGCCGCCGCCGTGCCGGTTATCCGGAGGCGGGACGGCACGGTAGCGACATCGGCGGCGCGCACGGCATAACCGTCCATCGCCGAGGCCGAGAAGGGCGGTTGCGTCCGCAGCGCACAGAGGGGAGCGGCAAGCACGCGACCGGCCGCATCGCCAATCGCCACGGTTTCGGTGGCCCCGGCCTCAACGCCTGCGAGCATGTGCTCCAGAGCCTCGGCGACGGGAACCAGAGCCATGGTCAGGATCCGGCCCGGTAGTCGCCTGACTTGCCGCCGGTCTTTTCGAGGAGATGGATGCCGGAGATCACCATGCCACGGTCGACGGCCTTGGCCATGTCGTAAATCGTAAGGCAGGCGATCGAGGCGGCGGTCAGCGCCTCCATCTCGACGCCGGTCTTGCCGGTCACGCGGGCAAGTGCCGTCACGCGCAGGCCGGGCAGCGTCTCGTCGGGCTCGATGTCGACGGTGACCTTGGTCAGCAACAGCGGATGGCAGAGCGGGATCAGTTCATGCGTGCGCTTGGCCGCCATGATGCCGGCAATGCGCGCCGCGCCGAGCACGTCGCCCTTCTTGGCGTCGCCCTTGAGGATCATCGCCAGCGTCGCCGGCTGCATGGTTACCGTTCCGGTGGCGACGGCAGTGCGGGTCGTCTCGGCCTTGTCGCCGACATCGACCATGTTGGCCTGGCCGTCGGCGCCGATATGGGTGAGCCCACCGGCCATGGCGTCAGGTTCCGGCCGGGACGGACGCGCCCTCGAGCAGCGCGCGCGTGGCGGCAGTGACGTCGGCCTGCCGCATCAGGCTTTCGCCGACGAGAAAGGTGCCGATGCCGGAGCGTTCGAGGCGCAGGCAGTCGTCGTGGCTGAAGATGCCGCTCTCGCCGACGAGGTGCCGGTCGGCGGGTACCAGCCTCGCAAGGCGCTCGCAGGTTTCGAGCGAGGTCCCGAAGGTGCGCAGATTGCGGTTGTTGATGCCGAGGAGCCGTGAGCGCAGCGCCAGCGCGCGCTCGGTCTCGGCCTCGTCGTGCACCTCGATCAGCGCATCCATACCGAGCTCTTCAGCAGCGTCTTCGAGACGGCGCGCCGTGTCGTCGTCGACGCTCGCCATGATGATCAGGATGGCGTCGGCGCCCCAGGCGCGCGCCTCGTGGACCTGGTAGGTATCGTAGAGAAAATCCTTGCGCAGCGCCGGCAGCGTCGTGGCGTCGCGCGCGGCGGTGAGGAATTCCGGCGCGCCCTGGAAGGACGGGCGGTCGGTCAACACGGAAAGGCAGGCCGCGCCTCCTTTGGCATAGGCCCTGGCCAGCGCCGGCGGATCGAAATCGGCACGGATCAGGCCTTTCGACGGGCTCGCCTTCTTGATTTCTGCGATGAGGCCGAAACCGCCGGCTGCGCGCTTCGCCTCGAGGGCTGCCAGAAATCCGCGTGGCGGCTCGGCGTCGCGCGCCCGCGCCGCGATTTCCGCCTGCGGCACGGCCAGCTTGGCGGCGGCGATCTCGTCGCGCTTGTAGGCCTCGATCTTGTTCAGGATATCGGCCACGCGGCTACCCGTTCGATACGGCGACCAGACGGTCGAGAACCTGCCGGGCCGCACCGCTGTCGATGGCCTCGGCGGCAAGCGCGATGCCCTGGGCGAGGTCGTCGGCCTTGCCGGCAACGACGAGGCCCGCGCCGGCATTCATCAGCACGGTGTCGCGATAGGCGCCCGGGGCGCCGTCGAGCAGGGCGCGCAGGGCGGCTGCATTGTAGGCAGCGTCGCCGCCGCGCAGATCGTCCTTGCTGTGCCGCTTCAGGCCGAACTGCTCGGGCGTCAGCGTGAAAGTGCTGATCTCGCCGTCGCGCAGTTCCGCGACATGCGTCTCGCCGGTTGCGGTGATCTCGTCATAGCCGTCGCCATGCGCCACCCAGGCCCGCTCGGCGCCGAGCGCCTTCAGCGCGCCGGCCACCGGTTCGATCCATTCGGGCGAGAAGACGCCGACCATCTGGCGCGTGACGCCGGCGGGATTGGAAAGCGGACCGAGCAGGTTGAAAATGGTGCGGGTGCCGAGTTCGACGCGCGTCGGGCCGACATGGCGCATGGCCGGGTGGTGCGAGGGCGCGAACATGAAGCCGATGCCTGCCTCTGCGATGCAGCGTGCGATCGCCTTCGGTTCGAGCTCGAGCTTGACGCCGAGCCCGGTCAGCACGTCGGCAGCACCGGTTTGCGAGGACAGGCCGCGATTGCCATGCTTGGCGACCGGCACGCCGGCGCCGGCAATGACGAAGGCCGCAGCAGTCGAGATGTTGAGGCTGTGCGAGCCGTCGCCGCCCGTACCGACGATGTCGATCGCGCCAGCGGGTGCTGCAACAGGCAGCATCTTGGCGCGCATCGTCGCCACCGCGCCGGAAATCTCCTCCACCGTCTCGCCGCGCACGCGCAGCGCCATCAGGAAACCGCCGATCTGGCCGGGTGTGGCCTCGCCGGACATGATGATATCGAAGGCGTCGCGCGATTCCTCGAAGGAGAGCGGCTCGCCGCCGGCGACTTTCGCGATGTGTGTCTTGAGCGTGGCCATAGCCTAGAACGCCAACGCCTGTTCGATGGCGCTGCGGTTGACCGTGACGCTGTACTGCGCCTGCAGCTTGGCGACCAGTTCGTCGAGCAGGTCGTCGGCAAAGCCGGAGGCGAAGGATTTGCGCGCGTCCTCGGGAACCGCATTGGCGTCCGCGCCGGCCGGCTCGAAGACCTCGGTGACCTTGAAGACGAGCTGAGCGTCGCCGGTCGGGGAGGGCACCACGCCGACGCCGCCTTCGGCGACGCCGAAGATGACGGCAACGCCGGCCTTGCCGAAATCGGTGTCGTCGGATTCGCGCTTCAGGCCGCGCTTGGTCTGCTTCTCGAGCGCCAGCTCCGTCGCCAGCGAATCGAGCGTGGCGCCGTCCTTCAGCCGCTTTTCAAGCTCGGCGGCCTTTGCCTGAAGACGCTCCTGGACCTGCTCGGCCTGCCAGTCGGCAACGGCCTTTTCACGGACCTCGTCAAGCGGACGCTCGCGGCGCGGCGTGATCTCGTCGACCTCGTAGAAGACGAAGCCGTTGCTGCCGATGTTGATCGCATTGTTCTCGATGCCGACCTCGCTCTCGAAGGCGTCGCTGAGCAGATCCTTCGACTGCGGAATGTCCTTTACCACCGTGCCGTCGGGGCGCTGGGCAGCGCGGTCGATCGCATCGATCGTCACCACGTCGAGACCGAGCTTGCCGGCAGCCTCGCGCAGGGTCTCGCCGGCGGCGCGGCTGTCCTCGTAGCGGTCGTGAACGTCCAGCAGGACGCGGTTTGCCTCGGCAAGCGCCAGGTCCTTGCGGATGCCAGCGGCCGCTTCGGAAAACGGCTGTACGACCTCGGGATTGATCTCGGTGACGCGCAGCAGGACCGGGCCGAATGCGCCGTCGACGATCGGGCTCACTTCATTGGCCTGCAGCGCAAAGGCCGCCTCGGCCACGGCCGGATCGGCAACCTTGTCCTTGGAGAAGGTGCCAAGCAGCGTGTCGGAAGCCGTCTTGCCCTGCGCCGTCACGATGGAATCGAAGGTCGCACCCGCCTTGATGGAATCGAGTGCGGCCTGTGCGGTGTCCTGATCGGTAAAGACGATCTGCTCGATGGTGCGCGTCTCGGGCGTGGTGAAGCGGGCGATGTTGGAGTCGTAGTCGTCCTTGACCTGTTCGTCCGAAATCGCCGCCTCGTCGGCGATGTTTTCCGGCAGCAGGGTGACGTAGGAAATCTTGCGGTATTCCGGCGCGGCGTAGTTGGCCTTGCGCTCCTCGAACCAGGTCGAGAGCACGGCGTCGCCGGGAGTCTCGACGGGCTCGACCAGCGACTTCGGAATGGCGATGAATTCGGCGGTGCGGTCCTCGCCGCGATAGAGCGCGACGGCCTTCAGGAAGGTATCGGGCGCCTCGATGCCGTCCGAGACGGCCTCGACGATCTGCTGGCGGATGGCGACATCCGCGCGGTTCTTCAGATAGTCGTCCGGGCGCATGCCGATCTGGCGCAGCGCGTATTCGAACTGCTGGCGGTTGAAGCGGCCGTCCGGGCCCTGGAAGGCCGGATCATCCATGGTCAGCGCGGCCAGCTTGTCCTGTGACAGGCCGAGACCCAGTTCGCTCGCCTGCTCGTCGAGCACGGCTCCGGCGACCAGCTGTGCGAGCACCTGGTCCTCGATGCCGAGCGCCCGGGCCTGTTCGCGGGTGAGTCGGGTGCCGAACTGCTGCGACATGACAGCGAGCTGGCGGTCATAGGCCAGGCGGTACTCGATCGGCGCCACCTTGGTCGATCCCGCCGTCACGACGGCGTTGCCCCCGAAGCCGTTGGCTACCTGGCCGGAGATGCCCCAGACGGCAAAACTCAGCACGAGCAGGAGAAGGAGGAGTTTGGCTACCCAGGTTCCGGCAGCAGATCGCAGCGAAGCAAGCATGTGAGATTCCGGTTGGCCGCGCCTTGTCCGGCGCGCAGTTCGATATTGAGCGCAATAGCGCCCTTCAGCGCGAAGGGCAATCATTTGACGTTTTGGGACCTGCCCTTTGGACCGGTCCTGCTCCCCGACGCGATTGCTTTGTGGCGTGTATTTGGTAGGGAATGCAAGAAAATCACAGGAACGCGATCATGACCCCCGGAATCCATCCGCTCATCGCCGGCAACTGGAAAATGAATGGCACCAGCGCGTCGATTGCCGAACTGCACGCGATTGCGCGCGGTTTCATGAGCGGACTGGACGCCGATACGGCTGCCCTGATCTGCCCGCCCGCAACGCTTCTGGCGCGGGTGTCGGAAATTCTCTCCAAGACGCCGGTGGTGTCGGGCGGCCAGGACTGCCACGCGGAGGAAAACGGCGCTCATACCGGCGACATCTCGGCCGAGATGCTGAAGGATGCCGGTGCGTCCTACGTGATCGTCGGCCATTCGGAGCGGCGCACGGACCACCATGAAAGCGACGCGCAGGTGCGTGCCAAGGCAGAGGCTGCCTGGCGCGCCGGTATCGTCGCCATCATTTGCATCGGTGAAACGCGGGCCGAGCGCGAGCTTGGCGCGACGCTCGATACGCTGTCGAGGCAGATCGCCGGATCGGTGCCGCCTACGGCGACCGCGGCCAACACGGTGATTGCCTACGAGCCGGTGTGGGCCATCGGCACAGGGCTGACGCCGTCCGCCGCCGACGTGGCGGAGGCGCATGCGCACATCCGGGCGGAACTCAAGCAGCTGTTGAGCGCAGAATCGGCCAAGATGCGGATTCTCTACGGCGGGTCTGTGAAACCCTCCAACGCCGTCGAACTGCTGCATGTGAAGAATGTCGACGGCGCGCTTGTCGGCGGCGCCAGCCTGAAGGCATCCGACTTTCTCGGCATTGCGGACGCCTACCGGACCATGTAGGCGGCAGCCGGTCCGGGCGGGAACCACGGGGGGCGCGACAGCGCTCCTGAAAGCGCCCGGTGCGTTGCAATACGGCCGGGATTGCCCATATTCCCGGCTTGGGCTTGGAAATGCCGTGAAAGCATTGTATCGAGCCTCCTCCAAAGAGGGCCCGCGGTCTTCGCGCCCGAAATGCTTCGCCAGGTGAATTCATGGAAACCGTTGTCATCGTCATACATCTGATGGTCGTGCTTGCGCTGGTGGGCGTGGTCCTGCTGCAGCGCTCGGAAGGCGGCGGCCTCGGAATCGGCGGCGGTTCCGGCTTCATGACGGCGCGTGGCGCGGCCAACGCACTGACGCGTGCCACGGCTATCCTGGCGGTCGCCTTCTTCGCGACCTCGCTGACCCTCTCGATCATCGCCCGCTATGGCGCGCAGCCGCTCGACATTCTCGATCGCGTTCCGGCGACGCAGGGCGAGCAGGGTGGCGGCGGCGTCCTCGACCAGCTTGGTGGCAACGATATTCCGGCTGCGGCTCCCTCGACCGGCGGCGATGCTGCTCCGGCCACGGACGCCGCTCCGGCAGCTCCTGCCGAGCCGCAGGTTCCCAACCAGTAAGACGCTTTTTGGCGTCCTTCCGGCCCGTTCTGTGTTCGTTTGGACACAGTGCGGGCAAATGGCGCTGCATCTCGCCGAATCGAAGGCCTACGGGGCAGAGCGCCGCTTGAGCCCTGTCGCACTAATGCCGTATAAAGCGCGCTGCGCCAGTCTGGTTCGTGCCTCAGTCGAACAGTGCCGCGCTCGGCATCAATCAACGCCTTCGGGATCGTCACAATGAAGCTTCGCCTTCTCATACCTCTGGCCCTGACGGCCGGTTTCGCCATGCATTTGTCGGCGATCGCCGGAACGCCGCCGGTCACTCAGCCCAGCCTGCCAGCCGCCGAGCAGACCACGGACGTCGTGACGGTCGCCACCGCCAAGGAAGACGCCGCCGCGCTCAAAAAGAAGAAGAAGCTCGCTGTCGAGGCGAAGGCCAAGAAGGCCGAAGCGGCCAAGGCGGAGAAAGAAAAGAAGCTCGCCGCCAAGAAGGCGGCCGAGGAAAAGAAGAAGCAGGAAGCCGCCGCCAAGGCAAAGGCGGAGGAGAAGAAGAAGCTCGCCGCCAAGGCCAAGGCGGAACGCGACGCCAAGGTCGCCGCCAGGAAAGCGGACGCTGAAAAGAAGAAGATTGCCCGCCAGAAGGCCGCCGAAGAGCGCAAGATCGCGCGCGAACAGGCTGCCGAGGAACGCAAGGTTGCGCGCGCCAAGGCTGCGGAAGAACGCCGGCTGCTGCTAGAAGCCAAGGCCAAGGCCAAGGAAGAACAGCGGCTGGCCAAGCAGCGTGCCGAAGAAGAGCGCCGCCTCGCCGCGGCAAAGGCCGCCGACGAGGCGCGCAAAGCCGAAGTTGCACGGCTGGCGGCATCGGAGGTCGTCCAGACCGGCAACAATGGTGAACTGCGCAGCGAAGCCGCGGTCGCGCCGCCGAAGCCCAAGACCCTGTTTTCGGGCCTGTTCGGCGGCAACGCGCCGGTCCAGAAGCAGTCGATGCTCCCGGAGACACGCGCACTCGATGCGGCGCTCGAGCTCAAGGAAGCCAAGAAGAAGTTCAAGGTTCGGCCGGAATTCGAGCCGCAGACCGTTCAGTTTTCGGGTTATTCCAAGGGGACGATCGTCATCGACACCGCTGCCCGCTACCTCTACCTGGTCGAGGGCTCCAACCGGGCGCGCCGCTACGCGATCGCGGTCGGTAGGGACGGCCTGCAGTACAAGGGCGCGGTCAAGGTCGGCGACAAGCAGGAATGGCCGCGCTGGATTCCGACCAAGGAAATGCAGCAGCGCGAACCGGCGAAGTACGGCAAGTACGCCGACGGCATGCCGGGCGGTGGACAGAACCCGCTCGGCGCGCGCGCCATTTACCTCTACGAGAATGGCCGCGACACACATCTCAGGATCCACGGCACGATCGCGCCGGAGACGATCGGCACCGATTCGTCGAACGGCTGCTTCCGCATGATCAACGAGCACGTGATGGATCTCTACCGCCGCGTGCCGATGGGCACCCAGGTGGTCGTGCTCTGACGACAGCGACAACGCCCATGTAAAAGGCCGGCGTGAAGCCGGCCTTTTTCTTTTCGAACTCCGCCGCGACAGCGGTCACGGGAAAAACGGCCGGCAGCGGATTTTTTGCTGGTGGAATCAAGTTGGCAGCGTTAAGCGATGAATCCCATGGCGCGATATGTATTCATCACCGGCGGCGTGGTCTCCTCGCTTGGAAAAGGCATAGCAGCAGCGGCACTCGGGGCCCTGTTGCAGGCACGCGGCTACCGCGCGCGGATCAAGAAGCTCGACCCCTATCTCAACGTCGACCCCGGCACGATGTCGCCCTACCAGCACGGCGAGGTCTTCGTGACCGACGACGGTGCCGAGACCGACCTCGACCTCGGGCATTACGAGCGCTTCACCGGCCGCTCGGCCAACCAGGCCGACAACATCACCACCGGCCGCATCTACAAGAACATCATCGAGCGCGAACGGCGCGGCGACTATCTCGGCGCGACGGTGCAGGTCATTCCGCACGTCACCGACGAGATCAAGAACTTCGTGCTCGACGGCAACGAGGACTTCGACTTCGTGCTGTGCGAGATCGGCGGCACGGTCGGCGACATCGAGGCGATGCCCTTTCTCGAGGCGATCCGCCAGCTCGGCAACGACCTGCCGCGCAACAACGCCGTCTACGTGCACCTGACGCTGATGCCCTACATCCCGACGGCCGGCGAGCTGAAAACCAAGCCGACGCAGCATTCTGTCAAGGAATTACGCTCGATCGGCATTGCGCCCGACATCCTTCTGGTGCGTGCCGACCGCGCCATCCCGAAGGAAGAGCGCCGCAAGCTGTCGCTGTTCTGCAACGTGCGCGAGAGCGCCGTCATCCAGGCGCTCGACGTGCCGCATATCTACGACGTGCCGCTCGCCTATCATCACGAGGGACTCGATTCGGAAGTGCTCGCGGCATTCGGCATCGAGCCGGCGCCAAAGCCGCGCATGGAGCGCTGGAAAGACGTCTCATCGCTGATCCACAACCCCGAGGGCGAGGTGACGATTGCCGTTGTCGGCAAGTACACCGGTCTCAAGGACGCCTACAAGTCGCTGATCGAGGCGCTGTCGCATGGCGGCATGGCCAACCGGGTCAAGGTCAAGCTCGAATGGATCGAAAGCGAGATCTTCGAGAAGGAGGACCCGACGCCCTGGCTGGAGAAGGTGCACGGGATTCTGGTTCCCGGCGGTTTCGGCGAGCGCGGCGCGGAAGGCAAGATACTGGCGGCGAAGTTCGCGCGCGAGCGCAAGGTGCCCTATTTCGGCATCTGCTTCGGCATGCAGATGGCCTGCATCGAGGCGGCACGGTCGCTGGCCGGCATCGACCACGCCTCGTCGACCGAGTTCGGTCCGACTGACCAGCCGGTGGTCGGTCTGATGACGGAATGGCTGAAGGGGAACATGCTGGAGAAGCGCCGCGAGACCGGCGATCTCGGCGGCACGATGCGGCTCGGCGCCTATGATGCGCGGCTGGTCAAGGATACCAAGATCGCTGATATTTACGGCGGCGAGGCGATCTCGGAGCGCCACCGCCACCGCTACGAGGTGAACATCGACTACAAGGAACGGCTCGAAGATTGCGGCCTGGTGTTCTCGGGCATGTCGCCGGACGGCGTGCTGCCCGAAACCATCGAGTATGCGGACCATCCCTGGTTCATCGGCGTGCAGTACCATCCGGAACTGAAGAGCCGTCCGCTCGAGCCGCACCCGCTGTTTGCAAGCTTCATCGGCGCCGCGGTCGAACAGTCCCGGCTGGTCTGAGCGGTTGAATCAGCCGGCGGCGTCGAGTTCGCCGCGCGCCTTGGCGGCGGCCACCTGCCTGATGGCGTCGGCAAGCGTCGCCGAATCCTGAGCGCCCATCACCGCGTATTTGTTTTCCAGGAGAAAGCACGGCACCCCGGTGATGCCCATCTGCGAGGCGGTCGCTGCTTCCTGCGATACCGCATCGCGGTCGGCATCACCCGCCAGCAGCGTCTCGACGACCGGCGCATCCATGCCGGCGCTGGTCGCGGCTGCAAGCAGCACGCCATGGTCTCCGACATTGGCGCCCTTCTCGAAATAGAGCTGGAAGAGATTGCGCACCAGGATGTTCTGCGTGCCGTTGCCTTCGGTTCCCGCCCAGCGGATCAGTCGGTGTGCATCCAGCGTGTTGGGCGACACCTTGATGGCCGCGAAATCGAAATTTATGCCCTCGGCCTCGCCGAGCGGCACGATGCGCGCGTTCATCTCGCGCAGGCGCTCCTCGCTGCCGAATTTCCGCACCATGTATTCCATGCGGTCCATGCCCTCGGCCGGAATGGTCGGATCGAGCTGGAACGGCCGCCAGCGGATGTCGACCTCGATTTCGGGCAGCGCCGCGACGGCGCTGTCGAGCCGCTTCTGGCCGATGAAGCACCATGGACACACGACGTCGGACACGACATCGACGCTGATCGCACTCTGCATGGTCCGTCTCCCTTGGCTTGTCAGTCCGCGCGCCACCAGGTCGGCAGCTGGTAGCCGTATATAGGCGTCTTGTCCGGATGTTCGATGTGCTTCCAGCGCGCCAGCCACTGGTCGGGCTGGTGGTAGAGCGGCACGACGTAGTAGCCGCTGAGCAGGACGCGGTCCAAGGCGCGTACGGCGGATTCGAATTCGGCCTTGCCGCGCGCCTGCACCATGGCGTCGATGACCGCATCGACGGCCGGCTCGGCGACGCCGGCGAAGTTATAGGTGCCCGGCAGGTCGCGCGAGGACGAGCCCCAGCGCCCGACCTGCTCCCCGCCTGGCGACAGCGAGGAGGTGTAGCGCTGCAGCATGGTGTCGTAGTCGTAGGTCTGCTGCCGCTTGAGATACTGCGCACTGTCGACCGAGCGGATATCCACCGCGATGCCGAGCCTCGACAGCGTCCGTTGCCAGGCGGTGGCGATGGCCTGGCCGGACGGGCCGTTGAGCAGGATCTCGAAACCGAGCTGCTTGCCCGCGGGGTCGAGCATCTTGCCGTCCTGGAGCCTGTAGCCGGCAGCCTTCAGCGCATCGAGCCCCTGCTTGAGGAAGGCGCGGTCGCGGCCACTGCCGTCCGATTTCGTCGGGGTCCATTCACCCGACATGAATTCCGGTGCCACCGCGTCGGGGAAGGGGGCGAGCAGTGCCTTTTCCTCGGCGCTGGCGGGGACGCCGGTGGAGGCGAGGTCGGAGCCGTCGAAATAGCTGCGGGTCCGCGTATAGGCGCCGGAATAGAGGTTCTGGTTGGCCCATTCGAAATCGAACAGGTTGGCCAGCGCGGCGCGAACTGCGCGGTCCTTGAAGACGTCGCGGCGCGTGTTGAGCACGAAGCCGTACATGCCGGAAGGCAGGCGGCTGACGAAGGTTTCCTTGACGACCCGGCCATCCGTCGCGGCCGGGAAGTCGTAGCCGCTTTCCCATCGCCCGGTGTCGCTCTCGACGTGGATGTCGGTGTTTCCCTTCTTGAACGACTCGAACATGGTGTTCTCGTCGCGGATGTAGTTGACGCGGATCTCGTCGTAATTGTCGAAGCCGATCTTCGAGGGAATATCCTTCGCCCAGTAGTCCGGCCGGCGCTTGAGGCTGACATACTCGCCCGGCTTGACCGCATCGACCACATAGGGGCCGGAACCGGGCAATGGCTCGAGCGTGGACTTGTCGAAGTTCTCGGCATCGGTGGCGTGCTTCGGCAGCACGGGCAGCAGGCCAAGGAGCAGTGGCGACTCACGGTCGGCTCTCTCGTTGAAGGTGAAGCGCACGCCGCGCTCGCCGACCTTTTCCATGCGGTCGACCGTCTTGATCCAGTTCTGGTAGAGCGGCCGCGCCTTGTCCCGGAACAGCTCCATCGTGAAGATGACGTCTTCCGGCGTGACCGGCTTTCCATCCGAGAATTTTGCACGGGCATCGAGCGTGAATTCGACGAAGCTCCGCTCGGCGTCGGTCTCGACCGTTTCGGCCAACAGCGGATAGAGCGTGAAGGGCTCGTCGCGCGAGCGCATCATCAGCGTGTCGAAGGTGGTGACGCCGAAGGCCGCGTCGAAAAGGCCGCGCGCGCCGTCGCCCTGCACGATGAACGGGTTGAGGCTGTTGAACGTGCCCTGCACGGCATAGTCGATGCGGCCACCCTTCGGCGCCTGGGGATTCACGTAGGGAAAATGCGCGAAATCGGCAGGCAATGCCGGGTCGCCATGCATCGACAGGGCATGGGAGGGCTCTGCCAGCGCCGACCACGGGGCGACGGGCAGGATGGCCAGTGCCAGGGCGAGGCTGAGGAATCGTCGATGCATGCGTATCTCCCGCATCAGCGTGGGCGTGTTTGATTCGTGGTGCAAAATAGCATGTCGTGCAAACATGCCCTTATCGGGGAGCGCAGCGAATGAATCGCTTGCGTCGCTATGGATTCGCGGCGCGCCGCAGTGTAACACGCGTCGCGAAGTCATTCTGTTGCCTCAATTGCGCAACAGGTAGCAGGGAAACGCGGTGGGCAGCGCCGCTTCCGCACGATGCGAGAGGAAACCGACAATATGAAGAGCCTGAGAACCGATCTTTACCGCGCCTCGGTGTTGGCTGCCGGTGCGTTGGGTGTGCTGGCGACGGCCACGGTGCCGTCGAGCGCACAGCAGCAGCAACAGCTTCCGAAAGGCTGGTTCAAGGCGTGCGCCAAGCAGGAAGATGTCGACATCTGCAACGTGCAGAACATCGTCAGCGCCAGCACCGGCCAGGTCGTCACCGGCATCAGCCTGCTCGAGATCAAGGGCAAGGTGAACAAGAAGGTCTTCCAGGTGACGGTCCCGACCGGTCGCCTCGTACCTCCCGGCATCGGCCTCCAGGTCGACGGCGGCAAGGCGCAGAAGCTCGACTACGTGCTCTGCTTCCCGGACCGCTGCATTGCCGAAGCACCGCTTTCCGACCAGCTGGTCGCCTCGTTCAAGAAGGGTTCGGAACTGACGCTGACGTCGGTGAACTCGCAGAACCAGGGCAACCCGGTCAAGGTATCGCTGTCCGGCTTCACGGGCGCCTTCGACGGCCCGCCCATGCAGCAGTCCGACATCGAGGACCGCCAGAAGAAGCTGCAGGAGTTCGTTGCCAAGAACAACGAGGACTTTGCCAAGAAGCTCAAGGAAGAGCAGGAAAAGGCAAAAGCCGGCAATTGATCGCCGCACCGGAACAAGCAAAAGGCGGAGCTTCGGCTCCGCCTTTTTTGTTGCGTCGGCAAAATCCTAGTGCTGCAGCCGGTCCTTTGGCGCGTAGTGACCGTCCGGCGTGCGGTCGAACATCTGGCGCAGCTGCGGGTGGCGCACAGGCTCGCCGGACTCGTCCTCGAGCAGGTTCTGCTCCGAAACATAGGCGATGTATTCGGACTCGGCGTTCTCCGCCAGCAGATGGTAGAACGGCTGATCTTTGCGCGGACGGACATCCTTCGGGATGGACTCGTACCACTCATCGGTATTGTTGAACTGCGGGTCCACGTCGAAGATGACGCCGCGGAAAGGGAACAGGCGGTGACGCACCACCTGGCCGATCGCGAATTTTGCCGTCTTCATTTCATTTGCCATCCAAGCCTCTGATGTTATTTGGCGCAGCACGGTCGGTATTTCAATCCCGCCGCACATGACGTTCCGCGATGCGGCGCGTTGGCCACGGCACGCAGTCTCGGGGAACGGGTTCGAAAATGTCAGACGTCGTCGGTCTCGTCCTGCCCTTCTTCGGCCTGATTATCCTGGGCTATGTGGTCGCGCGGATCACGCGGCAGCCGGTCGAGGCGCTCGGCTGGATGAACACCTTCATCATCTACGTCGCGCTGCCGGCGCTGTTCTTCCAGTTGCTGGCCAAGACGCCGTTCGAGCGGCTCACCGAATGGAAGTTCATCTTCGGCTCGGTGTTCTCGACCTACATCATCTTTTCGCTGATGTTCGTCGGCTCGGTGATCATGTCGCGCGGGGAAATCGCGTCCTCGACCATCAAGGGCCTGGCCGCAGCCTACGGCAATATCGGCTACATGGGCGCCGGCCTGGCGCTGCTGGCCTTCGGCCAGGAGGCTGCGGTTCCCGTCGCCCTGATCTTCTGCTTCGAGAACATCCTGCATTTTGCCATCGCGCCGATGATGATGGCGCTTTCGGGCGACGAAAAGAGCTCGCCCTTACAACTGTTTTCCCAAGTGGCGCGCAAGATCCTGCTGCATCCCTTCATCATCGCCACGGCCGTCGGCGTCTTCGCGGCCTACATGCAGTTCCAGCCGCCGGTTCCGGTCGAGCGGCTGCTTGCCTATTTGTCGAGCGCGGCCGCGCCCTGCGCGCTGTTTGCCATGGGCGTGACGCTGGCGCTGAGGCCGCTGAAGCGGATACCGAGCGAACTCGTGCCCATCGCCATGCTGAAGCTCGTGCTGCACCCGCTGATCTGCTACGTGGCGTTGAGCTGGGTCGGCAATTTTTCCGAAACCTGGATCTTCTCGGCGGTGCTGCTGGCGGCGCTGCCGACTGCGACCAACGTGTTCGTCATCGCCCAGCAATACCATGTCTGGGTCGAGCGGGCGTCGGCCAGCGTGCTGCTGACCACCTGCATGTCGATCGCGACGGTGACCGGGCTGCTCTGGCTGATCAAGAGCGGGACTCTACCGCCGGACCTGTTCCCGTAGATCGGAGAAGATCGCGGCGAGGCCGCTACCCGGATGCAGGCCCTCGCGCATGAACAGCGCACGCAGCGGCGCGAAGGCGCCGATCATGCCCAGGCCGGCGCTGCGGGCGAGTTGCGCCGGCAGCATGTCGGACAGCAGCGACATGTTGAGCAGCTTGACCGCCCCGGTACGCGCCAGAATATCGGGCCGGCGCTTGCGGTCATAGGCTTCGAGCACAGCCCGGCCCCCGATGTCCACGCTGGTTTTCCCAACGATATCCGTAAGATCGACAACATCCCTGATGCCGAGATTGAGCCCCTGGGCGCCGATCGGCGGGAAGACATGGGCCGCTTCGCCCACCAGCGCAACGCGGTTTTGCGCAAAGCGGCGGGGCAGGGTCGCGCCCAGCGGATAGATCTGCCGCCTACCTTCGACCGTGACCCGACCGAGCATGGACTGCATGCGGTCCTCGACGCGACGCGACAGCGTCTGGTCGTCGAGATCGGCCAGTTCGGCGGCGGTTTCGGGTTTCAGCACCCAGACCAGGCTCGAACGATTGCCGGGCAGGGGAACCTGCGTGAAGGGCCCGGTCTCCGTGTGGAACTCGGTCGAGGTGAAGGCATGGTCGCGGGTATGCGCGAAATTCAGGACCAGCGCCGATTGCGGGTAGCTGCGCGCCGATACCGTGATGCCTGCCGCCTCGCGCGCCTTCGACATGCGCCCGTCCGCAGCGACGGCCAGCGCGGCCTCGACCGACGATCCGCCCTTGAACGAAGCGGTGACACCGTCCGGCCCGAGCGTCCATCCGTCCACGAGTTCAGGGCGTCGATCGATCGCGGGCTGGCTCGCCACGGCCGAGGCCAGTGCGGCATTGAGCGCGGAATTGGGAATGTTCAACCCGAAATAATCCTCGTCGATCTCGCTGGCGCGAAACGTCACCACGGGGCTGCGGACGAGGCGTGCCGTCGCGTCGACGATGCGCATGACCTTCAGCGGCGCGGCTTTCTCCTCGAGGGCGGCCAGCACGCCGATGCGGTCGAGAAGGGAAAGCGCGGGACGCATCAGCGCCGTCGTGCGGCCGTCTTCGGGGCCGGTTTCAGGGCCGGCGAGAACGACTTCGATGCCCTGGCGCGCCAGCGACAGCGCCGCGATCAGTCCGACCGGCCCGGTCCCGGCGACGATGACCCGCTTGCTCGTGTCCACTTCGATGCGGTCCCTTCGATTGCTTACCGTTCATATAGTTCAGCGGCGACGGATTGAACAACGCGGCGATTTGGCCCATTCCGATGGAATGACAGTTGAGCATCAGGGGTTCGGGCATCTCGGCCGTGCCGGACGCGCGACCGCAAGCATGGCGGAACGGCCGCGGGCGCTGGTCTATGCCGCCGTCGGCTCGGCCGTGGCGCTGTCGTGGCTGGTCATCGCCGCGATGGCGGTGCGTGGCGCCGAGAGCAGGATCGGTCCGGCTGGCGCGCCCGGCGACAGTCTGGTCTCGGGCATGTTCCACCTGCCCCTGCCGGCTTTCCTGGAGCGGTTCTTTGCCCTTTGCCTCGCGCCGGTGCCGCTCGGCGAGGCCGGAGTGGGCGCCTTTCTCGCGCTGACGGCGATGTGGTTCCTGATGGCGCTGGCGATGATGCTGCCGTCGGCCGCGCCGATGATCAGAACCTATTGCGAAATCGCCGACACGGCGAGCCGCAAGGGCGAGGCCGTGGTGCATCCCTTGGTACTGGTGGCCGGCTACCTGGGCGTGTGGCTGCTGGCTGCGATTGGCTTCGCTGGACTGACGATCGCGCTGCAATCCTATCGCGGCGGAGCTGCATTCGATCCCGCCATAGGGATTGCCGGCGCCGCGGCGCTCGGCCTCGCGGGGCTCTACCAGTTCAGCGGCCTTAAGGAGGCCTGCCTCAAGAAATGCCGGAACCCCTTCGCGGTGCTGTTCGCGCGCTGGACGGTGCGTCCCGCCGGGGTTCTGCGGCTCGGCGTGGAACAGGGCGTCTGGTGTCTCGGCTGCTGCTGGGCGCTGATGCTGGTGATGTTTGCGGTCGGCGTCATGAACATCTTCTGGATGGCACTGCTTGCGCTGTTTACCCTGGTCGAGAAACAGACCAAGGGGACACTGGCCACGCGGCTGGCGGGTGCGATACTGCTTGTCTGGGGAACGGCGCTGCTATTAGTCTCGCTATAAGCGTGCAGGGAGGATTCATGGGCGACCAGAGCTGGGCAATGAAGGGAGAACTGGTCCTCTCCTGCAACTGTACGGTGTTCTGCCCCTGTGTCCTGTCGCTGGGCACGCATCCGCCGACCGAAGGTTACTGCCAGACCTGGGCGGGGTTCCGAATCGATTCCGGTCATTTCGGCGAGACCGACCTGTCCGGCCTCAATCTCGGTCTGATCATCGAGATTCCGGGCCAGATGAGTCGCGGCAACTGGACCGCCGGCCTGTTCGTCGACAAGCGAGCCTCGATCTACGCGCTCAAGGCGCTGACCAAGATCTTTACCGGCAAGGCCGGCGGCACGACGGGCCTGCTGTCGATCCTGGTCGGCAAGTTCCTCGGCGTCGAGCAGGTGCCGATCTCCTACGAGACGAAGGACAAGACGCGGCTGTTCCAGATCCCGAACATCATCGACGGTGCGGTGACGCCGATCCGCGGCGGTGACCGCGAGAAGGACACCGTCATCACCAATTCGGAATACTGGATCGCACCGGAAATCACCGTCGCCAAGGCCGACAAGAGCAAGCTTCGCGCATTCGGACGTAACTGGAATTTTGCAGGCCGTTCGGCCGAGATCTGCAAACTCGACTGGCGGGGCCCGTGAAACCAAGAAAAGTCACCTGGCCGCAGGCGAGGGCCTTCTCGGTCCACCTGCTCACAGCATCCGGTTCCTTCCTTGCGTTCCTGTCGCTCGTTGCGGCAAGCGAGCAACGCTGGACGGCCATGTTCTGGTGGCTGGGGCTGGCCCTCTTCGTCGACGGCATAGACGGGCCGATCGCGCGCAAGCTCGACGTCAAGGAAATCCTGCCGACCTGGTCGGGGGAGCTTCTCGACAACATCATCGACTACGTGACTTACGTGCTCATCCCGGCCTTTGCGCTCTATCAGCGCGGCCTGATGGGCGAAGGGTTGTCGTTCCTGTCGGCGGCGATCATCGTGGTGTCGAGCGCCATTTACTACGCCGACACCGGCATGAAGACGAAGGAGAACTTCTTCAAGGGCTTCCCGGTCGTCTGGAACATGATCGTCTTCACGCTGTTCGTGGTCGGGCCGGGCGAGTGGATCTCGTTCGCGGTGGTGGTGATCGCCGGCATCATGACATTCCTGCCGGTGAATTTCCTGCACCCTGTCCGCGTCAAGCGACTGAGAACTCTCAACCTTGGCATGACGCTGCTCTGGTGCGCCTTCGGCATGCTGGCGCTGGCCGAGGCCGCACTTGCCGAATTCTACAGCCAGATCGGCGTGCTCGCCGCCAACGTCAACGAGTTCACGAAATTCGGCATCGCCATCACCGGTATCTACCTTTTCTGCATCGGCGGGATCATGCAGATGTTTCCAACCCTCGGATTGAAGAAGAACTGAGCATGTCGAAGGCAATCAAGGTCTACGCCCAGGGCGGTCCAGAAGCGCTGACCTACGAGGAAATGGACCCAGGCAAGCCCGGCGCCGGCGAGGCGCTGGTGCGCCACACGGCGATCGGGCTCAATTTTCTCGACGTCTATTTCCGAAGCGGACTTTACCCGCCGCCCAACGGCCTGCCGCTCGTTCCCGGCGGCGAGGCGGCCGGCGTGGTGCTGGAGACCGGAGAGGGCGTCGACTGGCTGAAGCCCGGCGACCGCATCGCTTATACGACGCCGCTCGGCGCCTATTGCGAGGAGCGCGTGATTGCCGCCGACCGGCTGGTCAAGCTGCCGGACACAATCTCGGACGAACAGGCGGCCGGCATGATGCTGAAGGGGCTGACGGCGGAATACCTGCTTCGCCGCACCTTCAAGGTCAAGGCAGGCGACACGATCCTGTTTCACGCGGCCGCCGGCGGGGTGGGGCTGCTCGCCGGGCAATGGGCAAAGCATCTTGGCGCGACGGTCATCGGCACCGCAGGCTCGCCCGAAAAGGTGGCGCTGGCCGCAAGCCATGGCTTCGATCATGTCATCAACTACCGCGACCAGAATTTCGTCGAGGAGGTGAAGGCGATCACCGGCGGCAAGATGTGCGACGTCGTCTACGATTCCGTCGGCAACGATACTTTCCCCGGGTCGCTCGACTGCCTCAAGCCGCTCGGCATGTTCGTCAGCTTCGGCCAGTCGTCGGGCTCGATCCCGCCGTTCAACATCTCGCTGCTGGCGCAGAAGGGCTCGCTCTTCGCGACCCGGCCGACGCTCTTCACCTACATCGCCAAGCGCGAGGACCTCGAGGCGGGTGCACGCGCGCTGTTCGACGTCGTCGGTTCCGGCAAGGTGCGCGTCATGGTCAACCAGCGCTATGCGCTGAAAGACGCGGGCCAGGCCCATGCGGACCTCGAGAGCCGCAAGACAACCGGCACGACTGTTTTGATTCCCTGAGGAGTCGAGCCGGTTTATCGCTGAATATATTGAAAATCTTTCAAGGCTCCCGACGCTTTGCGTTACGGCAGAGTCACGCCTACCATGCCTGCCGGGAACAGAAAAAACATAACGGGGGGCGTTGTGCAGACAAGCCTTGCGACGAGCGGCCCAACCCTGCTTGAGGTGCGCGGCCTGACGAAGATCTTCGGCACGCTGAAGGCTTGCGACAGCGTCGACCTGACAATCGGAAAGGGCGAGATCCACGCGCTTCTCGGCGAGAACGGCGCGGGGAAATCGACCCTCGTGAAGATGCTGTTCGGGTCGCTGGAACCCTATTCCGGCGAAATACGCTGGAACGGCGAAGCCGTCAGGATTGCCAGTCCGAGCATTGCAAAAAAGCTCGGTATCGGCATGGTTTTCCAGCATTTTTCGCTTTTCGAGGCGCTCTCGGCAGCCGAGAATATCGCCCTGTCGCTCGACGACAACACGCCAATCGGCACCATTGCTGCAAAGGCGCAGGCCCTTTCCTACAGCTACGGCCTGCCGCTTGATCCCTTTTCGATGGTCGGCGACCTGTCCGTGGGCGAACGCCAGCGCATCGAGATCATCCGCTGCCTGCTGCAGACGCCCGACCTCATCATCCTCGACGAACCGACTTCGGTGCTGACGCCGCAGGAGGCAGACAAGCTTTTCGAGACGCTCGAACGGCTGCGCTCCGAAGGCAAGTCGATCCTCTACATCTCGCACCGCCTCGAAGAGGTGAAGCGGATGTGCGACGGGGCGACCGTCATGCGCCACGGCAAGGTGGTCGGCCATTGCGATCCGCGCCAGGAGACGGCGGCATCGCTCGCCCGCATGATGGTCGGCAACGAGGTGCAGGCCGTCGTGCGTGATCCGATCGAGGGCATGGACAAGGCAGAACCCCTGCTCGAGATCCGCGGACTTAACCGCAAGCCGGCGACACCCTTCTCGACCCCGCTGCGCGACATTTCACTCAATGTGCGGGCAGGGGAGGTCATCGGCATCGCCGGCGTCGCCGGAAACGGGCAGGGCGAGTTCTTCGAGGCCGTTTCGGGCGAGGCCATTCAGGACGACGCGGGCACGATCCGCATTCGCGGCAACGATGCCGGCAAGCTGTCAATCACCGGCCGGCGCATGCTGGGTGCCGCCTTCGTGCCGGAGGAAAGGCTCGGCCACGGCGCCGCGCCGCGCATGAAGCTGTCGGAAAACCTCTTCCTGTCGCGCTATGCCACCGACGCCAAGGCGTTTCTCGGCACCGGCGGGCTGGTCAAGGAAGGCGCCATCGACGCCGCCACGCAGCGCATCATCGAGGAGATGGACGTGCGCAAGAGCGGCCGCGACCCCGAGGCGGCCGCACTCTCGGGCGGCAATCTGCAGAAATTCATCGTCGGGCGCGAGCTCGACCGCAGCCCGACGGTTATGGTGGTCAACCAGCCGACATGGGGCGTCGACGCCGGCGCCGCGGCAAAGATCCGCCAGTCGCTGATCGGACTGGCGCGCAGCGGCTCGGCGGTGCTGATCATCAGCCAGGACCTCGATGAGCTGTTCGAGATTTCCGATGCCATCGCGGTGATGCACAACGGACACCTGTCGAAGCCGCTGCCGATCGCCGAAGCGACGCTGGAGCAGATCGGACTTCTGATGGGCGGTGCCGAACCCGGCCACGCCGACCACTCGATGGAGGCCGTCTGATGCGCGTCGAACTCGTCAAGCGCCCACAGCACTCTGCGCTGTTTTCCGCGTTGTCGCCCTTCATCGCCCTCGGGCTGACGCTGGTCGCCGGCGCCATCATGTTCTCACTGCTCGGCAAGAACCCGTTCGATGCGCTCTACTACTACTTCATCGATCCGCTGACCGGCATCTGGGACCCCGGCAACCGCTGGCAGCTGCACGAGCTCGCCATCAAGGCGGCGCCGCTCATCCTGATCGCCGTCGGCCTCTCGGTCTGCTACCTGTCGAACAACTGGAACATCGGTGCCGAAGGCCAATTCATTGCCGGGGCGATGGCCGGCTCCATCATCCCGGTGATGTTTCCGGGTTTCCAGTCCTGGATCGTGCTGCCCCTGATGCTGATCCTCGGCATGGCCGGCGGCGCCGCATATGCGGCCGTCCCTGCCTTCTTCAAGGTGCGCTTCAATACCAACGAAATCCTGACCAGCCTGATGTTGGTCTATGTCGCACAGCTCTTCAACGACTGGCTGGTGCGCGGCATCTGGCGCAATCCCGAGGGCATGAGCTTTCCGGGCACCATCCGGTTCTCCGAATACGCCATCCTGCCGCAGATCTGGCCCGAGGCCGGGCGCGCCCATTACGGCTTCGTCTTCGCCCTGGTCGCGGCCGTGCTCGTCTGGTTCATGCTGTCGAAGATGCTGAAGGGTTTCGAGGTCAAGGTGCTCGGCCAGAGCCCGCGGGCAGGGCGCTTTGCCGGCTTCTCCTCGGGCCGCATGGTGTTCTTCGTCTTCATGCTGTCGGGTGCGCTGGCCGGGCTTGCCGGCATCTCCGAAGTGGCCGGTCCGATCGAGCACCTGAATGAGAAGATCTCGATCGGCTACGGCTTCACGGCCATCATCGTCGCATTCCTCGGCCGGCTTAATCCGCTCGGCATCGTCGCGGCAGGCCTGATCCTGGCGCTGACCTATCTCGGCGGGGAGTCGGCCCAGATCGCCATCGGCGTATCCGACAAGGCGGTGCGCGCCTTCCAGGGCATGCTGCTGTTCTTCGTGCTCGCCTGTGACACGCTGATCCACTATCGCGTGCGGATCGTCGGCGCGACTGCAAAGGCAGAGGGAGCCACGCAGAATGTTTGAACAGATCATCATCACGATTGCGACCGCGGCGACGCCGCTGCTCATCGCAGCGCTCGGCGAACTGGTCGTGGAACGCTCCGGCGTTCTCAATCTCGGCGTCGAGGGCATGATGGTGATGGGCGCCGTCAGCGGCTTTGCCGTGGCGCTCACCACCGGGTCGCCCTGGCTCGGGGTTCTGGCGGCGATCGTCGTCGGCGCGCTGTTCTCGCTGCTCTTCGGCTTCCTGACGCTGACGCTGGTAACCAACCAGGTGGCGACCGGTCTCGCCCTGACGCTGCTCGGCATCGGCCTGTCGGGCATGATCGGCGAGAGCTTCGTCGGGCAGCCCGGCGTCAAGCTCGGCGCGATCTACATTCCCTACCTGACCGACATTCCGCTCGTCGGCAGGCTGTTCTTCGGACAGGACCCGATCTTCTACCTGTCGATCCTGCTGACATTCGGCGTGGCATGGTTCCTGTTCAAGACGCGCGCCGGCCTGACGCTGCGCTCGGTCGGCGACAACCACACCTCGGCGCACGCGCTCGGCATCAACGTCATCGGCATACGCTATCTGGCCGTGATGTTCGGTGGTGCCTGCGCGGGTCTCGCCGGCGGCTTCCTGTCGCTGGTCTACACACCGCAGTGGATCGAGAACATGTCTGCCGGGCGAGGGTGGATCGCGCTGGCGCTGGTTGTCTTCGCGTCCTGGCGTCCGTGGCGGGTACTTGCCGGCGCCTATCTGTTCGGCGCAGTGTCGATCGGCCAGCTTCACGCACAAGCGTTGGGGATAGGCATACCCTCGCAGCTGCTTTCTTCGCTTCCCTATCTGGCAACCATCGTCGTCCTTGTTCTAATCTCCAGGAACAGGCGATTGACGCTGATAAACACACCGGCATCACTGGGGCGGCCGTTCGTGCCAGATCGCTAGAAGAAACAACGGGATGAGACCCCAACAAGACCCTCAAGAGGATAGGATCAAATGAAAACAAAATTGCTCACAATGGCGGCCGCGGCCGCGGCGATCGCCTTCGGGACGATGGCCGCCGAAGCCAAAACCAAAGCCTGCTTCATCTATGTCGGCCCGATCGGCGACTTCGGCTGGTCGTATCAGCATCACCAGGGTGCCCTCGAGGCGCAGAAGGAACTCGGCGGCGAGGAGCAGGTCGAACTGGCCTACCTCGAAAGCGTGCCGGAGGGCGCCGACGCCGAGCGTGCCATCGAGCGCTTCGCCCGCTCGGGCTGCAACATCATCTTCACGACCTCGTTCGGCTACATGGACGCCACCAATGCGGTTGCCAAGAAGTTTCCGGACGTAAAATTCGAGCATGCGACCGGCTTCAAGCGCGAGTCGCCGAACGTCTCGACCTACAACTCCAAGTTCCATGAAGGCCGCTACGTGCAGGGCATCATCGCTGCCAAGATGTCGAAGGCCGGCGTTGCCGGTTACATCGCTTCCTTCCCGATCCCGGAAGTGGTGATGGGCATCAACTCCTTCCTGCTCGGTGCGCAGTCCGTGAACCCGGACTTCAAGGTCAAGGTGGTGTGGGCCAACACCTGGTTCGACCCGGGCAAGGAAGCCGATGCCGCAAAGGCGCTGATCGACCAGGGCGTCGACATCATCACGCAGCACACCGATTCCACCGCTCCGATGCAGGTTGCGGCCGAGCGCGGCATCAAGGCGTTTGGCCAGGCCTCGGACATGATCAAGTTCGGTCCCGAGACGCAGCTGACCTCGATCGTCGACGACTGGGGTTCGTACTACACCAAGCGGATCAAGGCCGTGATCGACGGCAACTGGGAGCAGGTGGACGTCTGGGGCGGAATGGCTGACGGCCACGTCGTGATGGCGCCCTACACCAACATGCCCGACGACGTGAAGGCTGCCGCCGAAGAGGCGCAGGCCAAGATCACCTCCGGCGAGCTCAACCCGTTCACCGGCCCGATCACCAAGCAGGACGGCTCCGAGTGGCTGAAGGACGGCGAAGTCGCCGAGGACGGCGTGCTGCTCGGCCTCAACTTCTACGTCGCCGGCGTCGACGACAAGCTGCCGCAGTAAACTTCCGCGCCAGCGGAGAAGCGGGAAGGGCGCCTTATGGCGCCCTTTTTGTTTGCGGCGGATGCGGCCGCGTCAACAGCTTGAGGCGCGCCGGAGGCTCTGACCCGGGATGCAAGGCGAAGCGCCCGCGCGTCGCTGCGGATCGCCAGCGTGGACCCGGACAGGTTCGCCAGTTCGGGTGAAGCCCGTTCAGGACGAGGCCCGGCGGCCTGTCGGCTGCGCGAGACGAACGCGATCAGACGGCGGCGTCGACCAGGGGCCAGACCTCCATGGTGCCGCGGTAGATCATGTCGACAGCCACATAGAGGATGATCAGCAGGCCGACATAGGCAATCCAGCGGTGCTTGTGCAGCAGCCTGGCGATGAAGGTGGCGGCAAGGCCCATCAGCGCGATCGACAGGATCAGGCCGATGATCAGCACGGTGAAATGGTCGCGCGCCGCACCGGCGACGGCCAGCACGTTGTCGAGCGACATCGAAACGTCGGCGATGACGATCTGCAGCGCCGCCTGACCGAGAGTCTTGCGCGGTCCCTTGCCGTTGCCGGCGATGGTGCCGTCCTCGTTGAAGTCCGTGTCGGCCAGGGCCTCGGTCGCGTTGTGGGCTTCCTGTGCCGAGACGCGCAGTTCGCGCCACATTTTCCAGCACACCCACAGCAGCAGGATGCCGCCGGCGAGCAGCAGCCCGACGATGGCGAGGAGTTGCACGGTGACGGCGGCGAAGCCGATGCGCAGGACGGTGGCGGCAATGACGCCGATGAGGATGGCCTTCTTGCGCTGGTCCGGCGGCAGGCCCGCGGCTGCCAGTCCGATGACGATGGCGTTGTCGCCAGCCAGCACCAGGTCAATGGCGATGACCTGGAGCAGGGCCGTGAAGCCGGCTGCCGTGAAAATTTCCATCTTGTCGGCAACCTTTCGCCTGCGCGCATCCCGTTGACTGGACTAACGCCAGCGCTCGGGCGACGTCAAGGCCAGCGAGGGGCAGGACCGCTGCCTGCGCTGAAACGCAGCGGTTTGCGGCGTCGGGAGCCATATGCGTTAGTCGCATAAGATATATTATGGAACTTTTTTACTAAGCAGCAACGTCGCAAAGGCGGGCTCTTGCGGCTTCTACCAGCGCCCTCGGCGCAGATGCGAACACGGCGTCATGCGCACCGGCGGCAGCCCAGACCTGGTCATGTGAGAGCAGCCCTTCGTCGGCGAACGCCGCGATCTGCACCAGATGGCCGATCGGCGACACGCCGCCGATGGCAAAGCCTGTCCTGTCGCGGATGAGCCGCGGATCGGCTCTCTCGAGGTCTTCGCCGGCAAGTGCTGCTGCCTTGGCGAGATCGAGCCGGCTCGAACCGGCGAGCAGGAAAAGATAGAGATCGCCGCTGGCTTTGCCCTGGAAGATCAGTGACTTGACGATCTGGTCAACCGTACAGCCGCATTGCGCCGCGGCTTCCTCTGCCGTCCGCGTCGAGGCACCCATGCGGCGGACTTCGATATCGAGGCCGGCTTCACGCGCTGCCTCGGTCACACGCTCAATACTGCCAGCCATCAGAATCTCACTCCATGCTGCTGATTCAAATCGGAAATTCTTTCACCAGGCCATCATGGCCGGGTTCGACATTGTCCGGCGTCTCCGCCAGCACCGTCGCATGGTCAAGTGGAACGTGCATGTGGGTCAGCACGGCCTGACGCGGTCCCAGTTTGCGAATCCAGTGCAATGCCTCGTCGAGTGAAAAATGGCTCGGATGCGACTTGTACTGCAGCGCATCGATGACGAGCAGCTCAAGCCCCGACAGGCGTGTAGCCGTGGGATCCGGGAACTGGCCGACGTCAGGGCAATAGGCGATCGATCCGACGCGGAAGCCGAGCGAAATGATGTCACCATGCACCTGCGGCAGCGGCACAAAGGTGAGGGGACCCCCCTCTCCCGTTATCGTGAATGGCTCGTCGTGGTCGATTTCGTGCGCGTCGAGGATTGGCGGATAGGACCCGCCGGCCGGCGTCTCGAAGCAATATCCGAATGCCTGACGCAGCCGCGCCAGCGTCGGCCGGTCGGCGAAAACATCGATCAGCCTGCGCTGCTCGAGCCAGTAGCCGCGGAGGTCGTCGATGCCGTGGATGTGGTCGGCGTGCGGGTGGGTATAGACGACCGCATCGATGCGGTTGACCCTTGCGGCGAGCATCTGTTCGCGGAAATCGGGGCCGGTGTCGATGATGACGCGGGTGACGCCGCTGGCTGAAATCCGCTCGAGCATGGCCGCCGTGCGCAGGCGGCGGTTCAGTGGGTTGGCCGGATCGCAATTGCCCCAGTCGCCATTGATGCGCGGCACGCCGGGCGAAGAGCCGCAGCCAAGCATCGTGAAGCGCAGCGTGTCGGCCACGGTTCAGGCTGCCATGCCCGCGGGGCGCGGCATTTTCGAGAACAGCCTGAAGAAGTTTTGGGTGGTCTGCTCGGCGACCTCTTCGACGCTCGTGCCGATCGTTCCGGCGAGCACCGACGCGGTGTGCGCGACGTAGGCCGGTTCGTTGCGCTTGCCGCGCATGGGCACGGGCGCGAGGTAAGGCGCATCGGTCTCCACGAGCAGGCGGTCGTGCGGGACATCGGCGGCGATCGAGCGGATATCCTCGGAATTCCTGAACGTCAGTATGCCCGAGAAGGACACGTAGCCGCCGAGTTCGACGCCGACCCGAGCGAGCTCGGCGCCCGAAGAAAAGCAATGCAGAATGAAGGGGAAGGCGCCCTTCCCTGTTTCGGCCTTCAGGGTCGCCGCCACGTCCTCGTCGGCGCTGCGCGCATGGATGACAAGCGGCAGGCCGGTGCGACGCGCCGCCTCGATGTGCGTGACGAAACCCTGCATCTGCAGGTCGCGCGGGCTCTTGTCGTAGTGATAGTCGAGCCCGGCCTCGCCGATCGCCACCACCTTCGGGTGTGCGGACAGCCGCACCAGCTCGTCGGCGGTCACATCCGTCTCTTCGGAGGCGTTGTGCGGGTGGGTTCCGACCGAGCAGTAGACGCAGTCATATTGCTCTGCAATCGCAAGCACTTGTGGAAACTTTTTTACACGCGTCGAGATGGTGACCATGCGCCCGACGCCTGCCGCTCGCGCGCGCTCGACGAGCACGTCGCGGTCGGCGTCGAAGTCCGGAAAGTCGAGATGGCAGTGGCTGTCGACAAGCATGTTTCGGCCGGCCTATGCGTCTTGCGCTTCGGGTTCGACGTAGCGCGGGAAGATGCCCGCCGGGGCCGGAAGCGGCGTGCCGGAGACCAGTGCGTTCGCGGCATCGACATGGGCGAAGTCGCGCCGGTCGGCCGGTATCGCCAGCAGGTCGAGCAGCCTGGCCGAGGATTGCGGCATGTAGGGCTGGCACAGGATGCCGACGCGCCGCAGGATCTCGGCCGTGGTCCAGAGCACGGTTTCCATGCGCGCCGGGTCGCTCTTCTTCAGCGCCCAGGGCTCCTGGCCGGCGAAGTATCGGTTGGCGTCGGCGACGACCGCGAAGATGGCCGAGAGCCCCTGGTGGATCGCCTGCTCGGCCATGGCCGCGCGTGCCGTCTCGAGCGCGGCGAGCGCCTGGTCGAGGATCGCGGTGTCTGCAGCCGACGGCTCGCCCCTGCCCGGCACGACGCCGCCGCAGTTCTTGGCGATCATCGACAGCGAGCGCTGCGCCAGATTGCCGAGGTCGTTGGCGAGATCGGCGTTTGTCCGGTTGACGATTGCCTCGTGATTGTAGCTGCCGTCCTGGCCGAAGGAGACCTCGCGCAGGAAGAAGTAGCGCACCTGGTCGAGGCCGTAATGGTCAATCATCGTGAAGGGATCGACGACATTGCCGACCGACTTAGACATCTTCTCGCCGCGGTTGAACAGGAAGCCGTGCGCGAAGACGCGCTTCGGCAGCTCGACACCGGCCGACAGCAGGAAGGCCGGCCAGTAGACGGCATGGAAGCGGATGATGTCCTTGCCGATGACATGGACATTGGCAGGCCAGAATCCCCATTTCTCAGCATTTTCATCGGGATAGCCGGCGGCGGTGATGTAGTTCGTAAGGGCGTCGACCCACACATACATGACGTGCTTTTCGTTGCCCGGCACCGGTACACCCCATTTGAATGTGGTGCGCGAGATGGACAGGTCCTTCAGCCCGGACTTCACGAAGCTCAGGATCTCGTTGCGCCGCTCCTGCGGGCCAATGAAATCGGGCTGCTTCTCGTAGAGTTCCAGCAGGCGGTCCTGATAGGCCGAGAGACGGAAGAAGTAGCTCTCTTCCTCGTTCCATTCGACCGGCGAGCCGAGCGGCTCGCGCCGCACGCCGTCTTCGCCGAGCGTCGTTTCGCCCTCATCGAAATAGGCCTCCTGGCGCACCGAATACCAGCCGCTGTAGCGGTCGAGATAGATGTCGCCGCTGGCGGCCATGCGCTCCCACAGCGCCTGGCAGGCCGCGTGGTGGCGCTTCTCGGTGGTGCGGATGAAGACGTCGTTCGAGGCGCCGACAGCTTCGAGCATGGAGCGGAAGATCGCCGAGTTGCGGTCGGCGAGTTCGAGCGGCGTTACCCCCTCGGCCTCGGCGGTCTGCTGCATCTTCAGGCCGTGTTCGTCAGTGCCGGACACGAAGAAAACGTCCTTGCCGTCGAGCCGGTGGAAGCGCGCCAGCGCGTCGCAGGCGATGACGTTGTAGGCGTGGCCGATATGCGGCTTGCCGTTCGGATAGAAGATCGGCGTGGTGAGATAGAATTTTTCGCGGGACATGGAGAAGGCCGTTCTGAAATACAGACAATCGTTGGCGGGAGATAGCGCATCAGGATGGCCAAGGCCATCCCGAAGCAGAGAAGCGTCACATTCGAAACGTCTCTTGCAGCCTGGCGATCGTGTTCAATGCATGCTGCTTGCGGTCGAGATTGTAGGTCTCGGCCTCATCGATCGCAACGCGCGTCTCCTGCCAGCCTTCCGAAAGACGGCTGGCGGCCTCGGTGTCGCCGCTGAGGGCGGCGGCCCTCGCCGCCTCGGCCAGCATGTCGAGCGCCTGGTGGTTGAAGATGTCGAACTGCATGGACTTGTCGCGGCCGCTGACCGCGTCGGCGAGACGATGGGCGAGCGCGACGTCGAGGTTGCGCGCGCGCACCGTGCGGTCGATGGTCTCGGCGATCTCGATGCCGCCATAGCGCGTCAGGATGACAGCCGCGCGCACGCTGCCGCCTGCCCGATCGCGCAGCGCCTGACGCGAAGCTGCGTCTTCGGGCGGTGGCGGATCGAAGGCGCCGAGTGCAGAAATCAGCTCGTCGGTCGACAGCGGCTGCAGCCGCACGACCTGGCAGCGCGAGCGGATGGTCGGCAGCAACGCCCCGACGGAATGGGCGATCAGGACGAAGACGGTGCGCGTCGGCGGTTCCTCGAGGTTCTTCAGGAGAGCGTTGGCCGCATTGGTGTTCATGTCGTCGGCCGGGTCGACGATGACGACACGGTAGCCGCCGTCGTGAGAGGTCATCGACAGGAAACGGTTGACCCGGCGAATCTCCTCGACCGTGACGGCAGTCTTGAAGCCCTTGGTCTTGTCGTTGGCGGGTCGCTTCAGGTGCAGGACCGAGGGATGCGCGCCAATCGCCACCTGGCGAAACAGCGACGAGGCCGGATCCGGCTCGACCAGCTGCGCGGGTGCGTCGGCAGCTTTCGGAAACTTCAGCAGGTGATGGGCGAGATGGAAGGCCAGCGTCGCCTTGCCGACGCCCTCGGGACCCGCGAGCAGCAAGGCATGCGGCAGCTTGTTGGCGCGGTAGGCGCCGGCGAGCATCGCCGTGGCCTGCGCGTGGCCGAACAGGTGCGGGTTCTCGGACGGTTCGGGAACCTCTTCCAGCGTGTCGTGCTGTTCCGGTGCGATACGCTCGAACATCAGGCGCCTTTCGCCCTGCCCGCCGTCGCCTTGGTCCGCGCCTCGAGTCCGGCAAAGACCGCGGCGGTGACCAGGTTTTCAACCGAATCGACATTGCCCGAGGCGTCGATGACGATGCAGCGGTCGGGCTCCTTCTCGGCAATGTCGAGGAAGGCGCGTCGGCGGCGCTGGTGGATGTCGATATCCTCCTTCTCGAAGCGGTCGGCCTGGCCTGCGCCGCGGCGGCTGCTGGCGCGCTTGAGGCCCTCGACCGGGTCGATGTCGAAGATGAGAGTCATGTCCGGCATCATACCGTTTATGGCGACCCGCTCCATCTCCTGCATGTAGGCCGGATCAAGATTTCCCGCACCACCCTGGTAAACGCGCGACGAATCGAGGAAGCGGTCGCACAGCACGATCTTGCCCGACTGGACGGCCGGCCGGATGACCTGCTCGACATGGTCGGAGCGGGCGGCAGCGAAGAGCAGCGCCTCCATCTCGGGGCCGAAGGGTTCGGCGGCGCCAGACAGGATCACGTGGCGAATGGCCTCCGCCCCCGGCGAACCACCGGGTTCGCGGGTGACGAGCAGCTTGTAGCCCTTGGCACGCAGTTTCTCGGCGAGCAGTCGAATCTGCGTCGACTTACCGGCGCCCTCTCCGCCTTCGAAAGTGATGAAAAAGCCGCGCGCCAAATCCGCCAGTCCGTGTCAGGGCAGCCGACAGGGCTGCCGCTCATGCCTTAGCGCAATGCACGCCGCGATGAAATCGATTCCGGAAGCGGCGTCTGAAATGCCGTCCTCATCGCAGCCAGCCGACGAGAAGTTCGCCCATCGCGTCGAGAGCGCGTTGCTGCAGCGTCCCGAGCTTGACGGTCTCGGCCGCGTAGAGCGGCGTCTCCTGGCTCATCGCGTCGCCGATCCAGACCCGCAGCACGCCGACCGGAGTGCCCTCCTCCACCGGCGCCGTCAGCGGCCCGCGGTAGATGATCCGCGCCACCAGCCGGTTGGTGTTGGTCAGCGGGATGAAGATGCTGATCGGACCGGCGGCCTTGAGGGCAACGCCCGACTTCTCGCCGCCGAAGACCTGGGCCTCGCCGATGATCTCGTCCTCGCCGAACAGCTTCGTCCGCTCGAAGGCGCGCAGGCCCCATTCCAGCATCTTGCGCGCCTCGTCGGCACGCTCCTGCTCGCCGGACATGCCGCTCATGGCGAGGAACAGCCGGTTGCCGCCGCGGTTGATCGAGCCGACGATGGCGTAGCCGGACGCCTCGGTGTATCCGGTCTTCATGCCATCGGCGCCGATGTCCATGGCGAGCAGCGGGTTGCGGTTCGGCTGCTTGATCTTGTTCCACTCGAACTCGCGGATCGAGTAGTACTTGTAGTATTCCGGGTATTCCTTCCAGATATGGCGCCCGAGCATGGCGAGCTCGCGCATGGTCACGACCTGGCCTTCGGCCGGCAGGCCGTTGGAGTTCTTGAAGACGGACTGGGTCAGCCCGATCTCGCGCGCCCGCTCTGTCATCAGCTTGGCGAAATTTTCCTCCGAGCCGGCCATGCCTTCGGCCAGCACGATGCAGCCGTCATTGGCAGAGTGGACGATGACGCCCTTGATCAGGTCCTCGACGCGGATCGACGACTTGACCTTGGCAAACATCGTCGAACCACCAGCCTTGGCGCCGCCCGTGCGCCAGGCGTTCTCGCTGACCGTGAACTCGTCGTCGAGCGTCAGGCGGCCGACCTTGAGGGCGTGAAACACGACTTCCATGGTCATCAGCTTGGCGAGCGAGGCCGGCGGAATGAGCTTGTCGGCGTCCTTGGAGAACAGGATCGTGCCGGTCTCGGCGTCGATCATCACCGCCTGCTTGGCGCGGGTATCGTAGAGCTGCGACTGGGCGCTCGCCGGTGCCATGGCGAGAGCCAGCCAGGCGAGCGTTGCGAAGACCAGGGTAGAGCCGCGTAGAATCATGGGCACGCCGTCCTGCAAATTGCTGAGGAAGCGTGGAAACTATCAGGCATGACGCTGCGGGATCAACCGGCGCGTCTCAATTTGGCGTGAGAATTGGCTGAATACCGGAAGGTTCAGTCGCGGACGGTGATGGCGTCGGATGCGCCGCTCTGCCAGGCCGACTGCAGCAAGTCGTCGAGCGAGCCGCGGCCGTCTGGGCGCAGGTTGACGCCGTACCACAGCGTGCCGTCGATTTCCGAGGTCTCGATCTCGGTGCGCCCGAATGCCGCCAGGGTCCTGGCCAGTTGCTCGGCTTCCGCCTCGAGGGTGAAGGAGCCGGCTGCGATATAGGGTTCGGCCGGGGTACCGGGCGCGCCGTCGTTCATCCGCTTCCAGGACCGGACGACGGCGTCGGGTGTGAGACCTTGCGATTCCAGTGCCGCCAATGCCGTCGAGGCACGCGATGGGGTCGACTGCGCATAGGACAGCGAGGCCATGGCGAAAGGCGCGCCGACGGCATCGGCTGCCGGACGCTCAGGCGCGATGGGACCGAAGGCCGGAAGAGCAAGGCTGCCGGCGTCGGCCAGTTCGCCCGGGAAAGACACTGCCGAACCGACCGATGCTGTCGGGGTCGGGCCATTCATGGCGATCATGACGCCCGTCGGCAGGCCGTCCGAAGGATCAGGCGCAATGTTGCCCGGCCGGTACGAAGCCATCAGATATTCGTCGTCCTGGCCGTCGAGCGGCGCCCGGCCCATATACTCGACCTTCACCGTGGCAACGCCGGAATGCGTGTAGTCGAGCATTTCCGCGGCGCGCTTCGACAGGTCGATCAGCCGGCCATGCGCGTAGGGGCCGCGGTCGTTGACGCGGACCACGACGGAGGAGCCGTTCTCGGTATTGGTGACGCGGGCATAGCTCGGCAAAGGCATCGTCGGATGCGCAGCCGTCAGGTGCGTCATGTCGTAGACTTCGCCATTGGCGGTAAGCCGGCCGTGGAAGGCATCGCCATACCAGGAGGCCAGCCCGGTCTTGGCGTAATTCTTCTCTTCCTTGGGATAGTAGACCTTGCCGCGCACCTTGTAGGGCTTGCCGATCTGGTCGCGGCCGCCGCCGCGCGCCAGCTTGGACTGCTTGGTCGTGACGCGCGGGCTGGCCTTCACGCCATACTCGGTCTCGGAAAAATATTCCTTGGACTTTTTCTTGGGGACGATCATCGACTTGGGCTGCGTCGACGCGCATGCGGCAAGCATGCCGGCTGCCAGTACGATAACAGAAACGGTCGTGGCGCCGCGAAGACGCGTGCGCGCCGAATTCAGCATGTTCAATTGTCCCCCGGCGCGAACCGCACCGTCTAGATGGCCTTAGAGCCCCCTGCCCTTATGCCCGAGAATTCATTATCAGGCTATTAACCGACTATGTTCGGAACCGGGCAGGAATGTGGCAACTTCAGACCCGGCGACGGAACCCCCGGAATACCGGGGCGCAACTCGTTCGAGAAGAATGCGTCAGGCAGCGGAAACCCGCAATTCTCGCTCCGAAAGTATGCCGCAAGGTTTTGGCTGCAGAATCAATGCGACCCGCGGTACGGCCCATGGCTGGAACATGCGGAGGCGCGAAGTGCGCGACTTGATCCGGGGATTTTCAGTGCTGATCGTTTTCGCTCTCGGCGGGCCAGCCGGGATGGCACATGCCCAGTCCGAATGCATGGGCGAAGACTGCGAAACCGCGCAGGACGAGGCAGTGGTCGAATGCAAGGGGCAGGATTGCGTCCTGCCCGGCCAGACGGCGCCGGTCGAGGAATGCGCGGGCAGGATTGCAAGCCGGTGCCGGCCGACCAGAATTGAGGCGCCTCGCGGCGGCATGCCTTGCGGCCATCCGCCGCCCGCGCGGCTATGCGGACGGTGCTGCGGGCCGGTTGACTTGCAGCCACGGAGCACCCTAGAGGAGGAAAGCCAACGTCTCGCCGCGGCCCATAACCGCCGATGGCCATCATGGCGTTGACCTGGAGGGATGGCCGAGCGGTTTAAGGCACCGGTCTTGAAAACCGGCGTGGGTGCAAGCTCACCGTGGGTTCGAATCCCACTCCCTCCGCCAGAATATAAATGCCATCAATCACTTATCGGCATATTTGCGACTCCGCCCAACGGATGCCATAACCAACGATCCAAAGCCCCTTGCGGTTGTCGGCTCCGCAGATGAACGGTTTGCTAGGGCTCCAAGACCTACCTACGTAGTTTAACTTGCAGCGTCCGAGCTTCCTGATCGTGCGCGGCTCAGTGCGGAAACGATGTCCGCTCCACCAAGAAGGTCGGCATATTTTTGCCCCATGTCGAACAGATTGGCCTCATGCGGGCCGATGGCGCGATCGCCGACACAGTCACTGGCTACCGTGACGCGGTAGTTCATGCTCATCGCGTCGATGGCGCTGGCGCGGATGCAGCCCGAAGTGGTGCAGCCGGCAAGGACGATGGAATCGATACCCTGACCGATGAAATGCGCTGCCAGATGCGTTCCGAAGAAGGCCGATGCCTGGGTCTTGCGGATCACCAGTTCACCCGCCTGCGGCGCCAGCGCATCGACGACCTGACTGGCATGTGCCTTCTCGGTCAGATCGCGCAGCCGCGGCACCTTCATGCACCAGATGCCGGTGTCTGCGCCGTCATCTGCGTAGACAATGCGGGTGAAGACGACCGGCAGGTTCGCTTCGCGGAAGAAAGTGAGCAAGGGTTTCGTGGCGGCAACTGCATCCGGAATGTTGCCGCCTCCGAGAATCTCGGGATCGGTGAAGCCGTTGACGAAATCGACGACCAGGAGCGCCGGCGAACGGCCCAGCCCGACCTTCTGGCCGAACTGCTGCTTCTGATACACGACATCATTCATTGTCTAACCCTCCTGCGCTGTCAGCTCTCAGTCCGGAAAAATGGCGGAGCGACCGGATGAGTGCAGTTTCCGTGAAGCCGCGCCCGATGAAGACCAGACTGCTCTTGGGGTTGTCTGCGTCCTCATCATTGTTCGGCAACATCTCCGGGGACTGAACAATGCGCCTTACGCTCTGCAACAGAAGCCTGCCGGCCGGCGTGCGCATCACGCCTTTGACCCGCAAGATGTCGTCTCCGCGGGCATGAATAAGAGCACTCAGCCAGACGCTGAAAGCCGTCCAGTCTATCTCGTCGCCGATATCGATCTTCAGTGCCCTGATCGGCGCGCTGCCGGCAGCGTCGCCGGGATCGGCCAGCGTCTCCGGGACCGCGCCGGCGTGTTCGGGCAATGCGGCGTCGGTCCCCTTCACGGCGCCGGAGACCGTCGCGCCCGGATTGATCTGCCGCAGCGTGGCGAGCAGCCTCGCGAGTTCGCCGGGGTCGGCCTGATCGACCTTGGTCACCACCAGACGGTCGGCAAGTTCCATCTGCCGTCGGCCCAGCGCCTCCTCGCGGATGTGGCGCAGTCCGTAGACGCCATCGACGGCAACGACGATCTCGGCAATGACGATATGGTGGACCAGCATGGGATCGGCGCGGATGGCCTCGACGATCGGTGCAGGATCCGCCAACCCACTGGTTTCCAGAACAATCCGGTCGAGCGAAGGTTCTCCCACCGCACGGCTTACGCGTCGGTCGCATACCGAGCGCAACAGTGCGATCAGCCCGTCCTTGGCTTCGCAACAGGCGCAGCCGCCGGCAAGCACGGCGAGTTCCGCCGACTGCCCCAGAAGTGCATCGTCGACCGCAGTCTCGGCCGCCTCGTTGACGATGACAAATGCGTCTGCGAGCGCTCCGTCATGCAACTGGTGGCGGAGCCAGGTCGTCTTGCCGGAGCCGAGAAAACCGCCGAGCACGATCAGCCGCATCCGCTTGTCGGACGGGTCGCTCGCCTCGCTGCCGGCGGCCATGGCGCTCAGACGTCGTCACCGACGATGCGGGGATCGAGCGGGTCGATAGCCGCGCCGGACAGCCGTTCGGCCTCCGCCCAGACTTCCTCAAGGTCGCGCACGATGGTGTTGTTGCCCGACAGGGTGCCGAGCTGAATGCCCGGAACCTGCGCGCCGTCATGCGCGGTCAACCCGTAAGCCGGCAGGATCGACTGCAGTACCTGGGCGCGACGGAACCGGGCGCGCAGGCGATCATGCGATGTGTCAGTCCCCGCCTCGGTCCAGTGCCCCGGCGCTGCCGGGAAACCACAGCTTGAGCACATTATGTCCGTCCCTCGTTTGCCGGCCGCATAAGCGTCGCGGCCGGCGTTTCGTTGCATACTCAGAAGGCGTTCAGACGACTTCCGGACGTGCGCCGGCAGAGAACGGGAAGCGCTTGCGGAAATCGGAGGCAATCTCCTCGAACGTCATCCACTTCACGCCGTCATGCTTGTTGATGTGCTCGATCAGACGCTCGAGCATGAGCAGTACCTGCGGACGGCCGCTGACGTCGGGGTGGATGGTGAACGGGAACACCGCGTAGTCCATTTCGCGATAAATCCAGTCGAACTGGTCGCGCCACATTTCCTCGATGTCGCGAGGATTGACGAAGCCATGGCTGTTCGGCGCTTTCTTCATGAACATCATCGGCGGCAGGTCGTCGACATACCAGTTGGCGCCGATCTCGACGAGATCGATTTCCTTGCCATGCTTGAGCGGATGCATCCACTCCTCTGCCTTCTTGGAGTAGTCGATGACGTTCCAGGAGTCCCCAACCCGGGCGTAGAATGGCTGGAAGTCGCGGTAGCCCTGGCTATGGTCGTATTCGAAGCCGTATTTCTGCAGCAGGGCTGCAGTAGCCGCGGACATCTCCCACCAAGGAGCGACATAGCCACGGGGCTTGCGGCCCGAAAGCTTCTCGATCAGCTCGATGCTCTTGACCAGCACCGCCTCTTCCTGGGTCGGCGTCATCGCCACGGGGTTTTCATGCAGATAACCGTGCGCGCCGATCTCGTGCCCCTGGTCGACGATCATTTTGCACTGGTCAGGAAACGTCTCGAGCGAATGGCCCGGGATGAAGAAGCTGGTCTTCAGATCGTATTTCTTGAAAAGATTGAGAAGCCGAGGAACGCCAACTTCGCTGGCGAAAATGCCGCGCTGGATGTCCGACGGCGAGTCGCCGCCGCCATATGATCCGATCCAGCCGGCGACGGAATCGATGTCCGTGCCGAATGCGCAGATGATTTCTTTCTTAGCCAATTTCAGATCTCCCCTTCTGGCCACTACAGCGGCATGTTGAATTCTTGATCCACTAGATTGGAACATGGGCTCATTGAAAAATCCAGATTTTTCTTTATCTTGTAGAAAGACTTAAGTCGTTGTGGTTCCACATTAATCTGAATTCAATATCAATTGATATTCGATTCGAGATTGTTGTCACAGCCGCACTTCGCCGACGGGGGATTACGCGTGACAGGTTTGACGATTACGATTTCCGACATGGTATTCGATGCGCGTCTTGAGACCGAAAAGGCGCCGTCTACCTGCGCCGCATTTGCCAAACGACTGCCCTTCGACGGCCAGGTCGTGCATGTGCGGTGGAGCGGAGAGGCGGTTTGGATCCCACTCGGCGATCTCGACTTCGGCGTTGGCTATGAGAACCATACCACCTACCCTGCACCGGGCCAGATCCTGCTCTATCCGGGCGGGATTTCCGAAACCGAGATCTTGCTCGCCTACGGCGGCGTCAACTTCGCGAGCAAGATGGGACAACTCGCGGGCAATCACTTCATCACCTTGAGCTCGGGGCTGGACATGTTGCCGGAAGTCGGCAGGCGAGCCCTCTGGAGCGGAGCGCAGGACATCCGTTTCCGGAGTGCGTGACGCGATGAGTGGCACTCAAACTTCCGGCGACTATTCCGCGTGGATCGGGCGGTCCGAGGTGGCCGAAGACATGATCACGGCCGGACCGCTGGACAGGCTTTCCGCGACGCTGGACAGCGACGCCGCAGGCGCCCGGCTCGGCGATGCCGTTCCGCTCCTCGCCCACTGGCTATTCTTCCTTCCGAACGCCCGCCAATCGGAGATCGGCGCCGACGGGCATCCCCGACGAGGCGGCTTCCTGCCGCCCGTCAACGAACTGCCGCGCCGCATGTGGGCTGGCAGCCGCATCGCCTTCAATGACGACATCCGTGTCGGCGAGACAGCGAAACGCCGCTCGGTGATCCAGTCCATCAAGCACAAGGACGGCGCCAGCGGACCGCTGGTGTTTGTCACAGTCCGTCATGAAATCGGCCAGGAAGGCCAACCCGCTGCCATCGTGGACGAACACGACATCGCCTATCGCGGGCTGCAGGCCCCGGCAGTGAAGCCTTCGCCGCGAACGGCCGAGATCGGCGAGTGGCGGCGCGAGCTCGTGCCGGACGCTGTCCAACTGTTCCGGTATTCCGCGCTGACCTTCAACGGCCACAGAATTCACTACGACCGGGACTACGTAACGCGTGAAGAGGGCTATCCGGGGCTCGTCGTGCACGGCCCACTGATCGCCACGCTGTTGCTCGATCTCGTGCGCCGCAACGCACCCGAGGCGCGCGTCAGGCAGTTCTCATTCCGCGCCCTGTCGCCGCTGTTCGACGGCGACATGATGAGCGTCAACGCGACGCCTCCCGGCGCCGACGGGCTGGTCCGGCTATGGGCCGCCAATGCGGAGGGACACCTGGCCATGACCGCCGAAGCGAGGCTCGCATGAGCCGGCCGCTCGACGGACTGCTTGTGGTCTCGCTGGAGCAGGCCATTGCCGCCCCCTATTGCACGCGCCTTCTCGCCGACCAGGGCGCCCGCGTCATCAAGGTGGAGCGGCCGGATGGCGGCGATTTCGCGCGCGCCTACGACACGAGGGCGCGCGGACTGGCCAGCCACTTCGTCTGGACCAACCGCTCCAAGGAGAGCCTGGCGCTCGATCTCAAGGAGGAGCGCGCCGTCGAGGGATTGAAGAAGATCCTGGCGTCGGCAGACGTGTTCGTCCAGAATCTTGCGCCGGGAGCCGCGGCACGGCTCGGCCTTGGCCCGGAGCAGCTTCGCGCCGACAACCCGCGGCTCATCACCTGCTCCATTTCCGGCTACGGCGGCGGCGGTCCGGACGAGAAGCGCAAGGCCTACGACCTGCTCATCCAGGCCGAGGCCGGCTTCCTGTCGGTGACCGGGACGCGCGACGAGATGGCGAAATCCGGCATCTCAATCGCCGACATTTCGGCGGGGGTCACGGCCTATCATTCGATTCTCTCGGCACTCATCCATCGCGGGCGGTCAGGCGTGGGCGACAACATCGAGGTCTCCATGCTGGAGGCGATGGCCGAATGGATGGGCTTCCCGATGTATTTCGCGATGGATGGCGCAGCGCCGCCGCAGCGCAACGGTGCCGGTCACGCCACGATCTATCCCTACGGCCCCTACAAGACCGCGGACGGCGGGGTGATGCTCGGCCTCCAGAACGATCGCGAGTGGACTGCGTTTGCGACCGACGTGCTGCAGCGCTCTGATCTCGCCGGCGACGACCGCTTCAAGGGTAATTCCGGTCGCGCAAACCACCGCGACGTTCTTGAGCCCGTGATCCTGGCGACCTTCTCCACGCTGACCACGGAAGAAGCGATCGCGCGGCTCGAAAGGGGAGGCATCGCCACGGCGCGCATCAGTGACATGGCGGCACTTTGGGCGCATCCGCAGCTCGCCGCGCGCCAGCGTTGGGGCGAAATTGGTTCGCCCGCAGGCCCCCTCCCCGCACTGAAACCGGTGAGCGGCGACGGTTGGGAGCCGCGTCTCGATCCGGTACCGGCGCTTGGTGAGCACACCGAGACGATCCTTGCGGAATTCGGTCTCGATAGTCTTTTCAGTACGAAGGACAGCGCATGATTCCCAAACCGGACAGTCATCAAGAGATGCGCGAGGCGCTGCGGGCGCTGTGCGCTGAATTTCCGGCCGAGTACCACCGCAAGCACGATGCTGCAGCGAGTTATCCGGTCGAGTTCATCGACGCGCTGACCAAGGCTGGCTGGCTGGCTGCGATGATCCCGGAAGACTATGGCGGTTCGGGTCTGGGCCTGACAGAAGCGAGCGTGGTGATGGAGGAGATCAATCGCTCGGGCGGCAATGCCGGTCACTGCCACGGCCAGATGTACAACATGAGCACGCTGCTGAAACACGGCTCGAAGGCGCAGAAGGATCTCTACCTGCCTAGGATCGCCTCCGGGGACCTGCGCCTGCAGTCGATGGCCGTCACCGAGCCGACGAGCGGCACCGACACGACGAAGCTCAAGACGACGGCGGTCAGGAAGGGCGACCGCTACGTGGTCAACGGCCAGAAGGTCTGGATCAGCCGGGTCCAGCACTCGGACCTGATGATCCTGCTGGCGCGCACGACACCGCTTGCCGAGGTGAAACGGAAATCGGAAGGCCTTTCGGTCTTTTTCGTCAATCTGCGCGATGCGATCGGCAACGGCATGACCGTCACGCCGATCCGCAATATGGTCAATCACGAGACCAACGAGCTGTTCTTCGACAATCTGGAGATCCCTGCCGAAAATCTTGTCGGCGAAGAGGGAAAGGGCTTCAGATACATCCTCGACGGGCTCAACGCCGAACGGACGCTGATTGCGGCCGAATGCATCGGCGACGGATATTGGTTCATCGATAAGGTCTCGTCCTACACGCGCGAACGGATCGTTTTCGATCGCCCGATCGGCCAGAACCAGGGCGTGCAGTTCCCAATCGCGCGCGCCTATGTGAACGTCGAGGCAGCCAACCTCATGCGCTTCGAGGCGGCACGAAAGTTCGATGCCGGCGAGGATTGCGGCGCCGAGGCAAACATGGCCAAGCTGCTTGCCGCCGACGCGTCCTGGGAAGCGGCCAATGCCTGCATCCAGTTCCACGGCGGTTTCGGCTTTGCGGCAGAATACGATGTCGAGCGGAAGTTCCGGGAGACCCGACTCTACCAGGTGGCGCCGATCTCGACCAATCTCATCCTGTCCTACGTGGCCGAACATATACTCGGCCTGCCGCGTTCGTTCTGAGGGTAAACATGTCTGTTGCAGCCAAAACCAATCCGGCATTGGCCCGCGCAACCGGGTTAGAAAGTGCAGCGCTTGCCGGTTTCGCGTCGGGACTGCAATACGAGGACATTCCAAAGCCCGTTGTTGACCGGACGACCGACTTCTTCGTCGATTGGGCAGGGTCGGCGCTCTCCGGACGCGGCCAGCGCGCCATCTCGGCGCTCGAGTCCTTCGCAGCGACCATGGGGCCGACGGACGGCCGATCCGAAATCCTTACAACACGCACGATGACGTCGCCGCTTTTTGCCGCCCTGGTCAATGCAGCGGCGTCGCATATTTCCGAGCAGGACGACGTTCACAACGGCTCGGTATTCCACCCGGCAGCGGTGGTCTTTCCCGCCGCACTCGCCACCGCCCAGCACATCGGCGCCTCTGGTCGCGATTTCATCGCCGCGTCAGTCGCCGGCTACGAGGTAGGCATTCGCGTCGGCGAGTTTCTCGGCCGATCGCACTACCGTGTCTTCCACACGACAGGCACGGCGGGAACGGTCGCCTCGGCCGTGGCAGTCGGCAGACTGCTCGGACTTTATCCAGCCGAGATGCTTCATGCCATCGGCTCGGCCGGAACGCAGGCAGCGGGCCTTTGGGAGTTTCTGCGCGATGCTGCCGACTCCAAGCAGTTGCATACTGCCAAGGCCGCATCCGATGGACTAACCGCGGCATTCCTTGCGAAGGGCGGCTTCACCGGCGCAAGGCAGATACTTGAAGGCCGGCAGGGCATGGCCGCCGGCATGTCCAGTGACGCCGATCCGGCGAAGCTGACTGATCGGCTTGGCGAACGCTGGGCGGTGCTTGAGACCTCGTTCAAATATCACGCGTCATGCCGCCACACGCATCCGGCCGCCGACGCGCTTCTGCAGGTGCTGGAAGCAAATGAACTGGCTGGGGAGAATATCTCCCGCATTATCGCGCACGTCCATCAGGGTGCGATCGACGTCCTCGGGCCGGTGACTGATCCGATCACAGTGCATCAGGCGAAATTCTCGATGCCAGCCACGCTCGGCCTCATCTCCACACATCGGCGCGCCGGCATGGCCGAATTCGACGCATACCTCAGCGACCAGGCCGCAACATCCTTCCTCGACCGCGTGGAGATGAAACTCGATGCGGAAGTCGATGCCGCCTACCCCAACCGCTGGATCGGCAAGGTGTCAGTCATCACCACTTCCGGGAAGACGCTGGAGGGCCGCATTGACGAGCCGAAGGGCGACCCCGGAAACACGCTTTCCAGGCCGGAGATTGACGCCAAGGCGCGCAGACTTGCAGCTTACGGAAAAGGACTCGACGCGGCCGGCATCGACGACCTCATGCCGCGTCTCTGGTCTATCGCCGAGCGAAACGAGATCGGCCGCCTGATCTAGTAGCCGCGACGCTCGTTTGTTGAGGCGCGCCGGGCAGGAAAAGAAGGCCCGGCGCCTGGCGCCGGGCCTTCTGGCAAGTGCCGTCGCGCAGCCTAGACGCCGATCGGCATATGCTCGGCCGAGCGGGTGACGGCGCGCGGCGCGGTAAGTTCCTTCCAGACCGACAAGGCCTTGTTGACGGCAGGGAACGGCTTGCGCTTGACGAGCTTTCCACGACCCGGCTTTGGCTGGGAGTTCTGGCCATAGGACCACACCACCTCGCCGCGCGACAGCGTGTAGCGCGCCTGTCCGTTGACCTTGATGCCCTCAAACACGTTGTAGTCGATGATCGACTTCTGATTAGCAGCCGAAATCGTCTTCGACAGTTTCGGGTCCCAGACGACGAGATCGGCGTCCGATCCCGGCAGGATGGCACCCTTCTGCGGGTAGATGTTGAGAATCTGGGCAATGTTCGTGGAGGTGACCGCGACGAACTCGTTGGGCGTGATGCGACCGGTCTCGACGCCTCTTGTCCAAAGAACGGCGAGCCGGTCCTCGAGCCCGCCCGTGCCGTTCGGGATCTTGGTGAAGTTGCCGATGCCGGTGCGCTTCTGCTCGGTGGTGAAGGCGCAGTGATCGGTCGCGACGACCTGGAGCGAGCCCGACGACAGGCCAGCCCAGAGCGAATCCTGATGCTTCTTGTCGCGGAACGGCGGGCTCATCACGCGCCTTGCGGCGTAGTCCCAGTCCTTGTTCTGGTACTCGCTCTCATCGAGGGTAAGGTGCTGGATCAGCGGTTCACCGAAGACGCGCATCCCCTTTTGACGCGCGCGCCTGATAGCCTCATGCGCCTGTTCGCTCGACGTATGCACGATGTAGACAGGCACGCCAGCGGCATCGGCGATCATGATGGCGCGGTTCGTCGCTTCGCCCTCGACTTCAGGTGGCCGCGAATAGGCATGGGCCTCCGGTCCCGAAATCCCTGAATTCATGTACTTTTCCTGCAGGGCGGCGATGATGTCGCCATTCTCGGCATGAACCAGAGGCAAGGCGCCGAGTGCCGCGCAGCGCTGGAACGAGGCGAACATCTCGTCGTCATTCACCATCAAGGCGCCCTTGTAGGCCATGAAATGCTTGAACGTGTTGACGCCCCGATCGATCACTTTCGGCATCTCGTCGAAGTGCTTCTCCGACCAGCCATTCACGCACATGTGCAGCGAATAGTCGGAGGAGGCTTGGCGCTTGGCCCTCTTCTCCCAGTCATCGAGCGCGGCCAGCATGCCGTCCGGTCCCGGAATGACGAAGTCGACGACCAGCGTCGTACCGCCGGAGATCGCCGCGAAAGTGCCACTTTCCCAGGTCTCCGCAGCCGTGGTACCCATAAACGGCATCTCGAGGTGCGTGTGCGGATCGATGCCGCCCGGCATGATGTAGGCGCCATCGGCGTCCACGACCGTGTCGCCCTTGAGGTCGGGGCCGATCGTGGCGATGGTTTCGCCTTCGATCAGGATGTCCGCCTTGTACGTCCTGTCGGCGGCAACAATCGTTCCGCCCTTGATGACTGTAGACATTGTTCACTCTCCCTTGATTGCAATCATTCTGCCCGGCTGTGACCGGGTTGTCTGCCGCTTCATCGGTCGGGTAACGGGATTACGCCCTTTGTTTCCACAATGAGCCTGTAAGCGTCGGGTTCGCGATGCTTGCCGAAGTTGAAGATGGTCTCGCGGTATCGGGTTCCGAGGTCAAGGTCGCAGCGTGCCGTGATGACCTCATCTTCCAGCGATACCGCCTGCGCTACGATCTCGCCGGACGGCGCGATAATGGCGCTCTGGCCGACCATGTTGGAGCCTTCCTCGACCCCACACTTCGCGGCGCCGATGACCCAGGTCGAATTCTGGTAGGCCCCGGCCTGCATCGACAAGTGATTGTGGAACTGCGTGAGGCTGTCGATGTCCTTGTGCCCGGTGTGGTCGTAGGGCGTGTTGTAGCCGAGCATGACCATCTCGACACCCTGCAGTCCCATGACGCGGTAGGTCTCGGGCCACCGCCTGTCGTTGCATATGCACATGCCCATAACGCCGTCGAATGCCTGCCACACTTTGAAGCCGTAGTTGCCCGGCTCGAAGTAGCGTTTCTCCAGGTGTTGGTGGGTCCTACCGGGCTGAGGCTCGGCATGGCCGGGTAGGTGTACCTTGCGGTACTTCCCCACGATGTTGCCGGATCGATCGACGAGAATGGACGTGTTAAAGCGCCGCTTGCGGTTGTCCTCCATGACCAGTTCCGCATAGCCGAGGTAGAACCCGATCCCAAGCTTCTTTGCCTCATCGAACAGCGGCTGGGTGTCTGGTCCCGGCATTTCCTTCTCGTAGTAGCTGTCGAGTTCTGCCTCGTCCTCGATCAACCAGCGCGGAAAGAAGGTCGTCAGGGCCATCTCGGTAAAGACGACAAGGTCGGCATTGCGCGCTTTCGCATCGCGCATCATGGCGAGGAGCCGCTTGACTGTGTCCTTGCGGGTTTCCGACTTCGCGATGGGTCCCATCTGGGCGGCCGCGGCGTTGATGATCCGTGTCATCGGCTATCCTCCTGCGCAGGGCCGCCCCTGGCGGCCAGGTAACGATAGATCTCTGTGTGATCGGCACTCTTGCCGAGCGTCTGCGAGGCCCGGGCCCACAGTTCCGCTGCGTTGCGCGCGCCGTCAGCGTCGATGCCGAGTTGGCCGGCGAGGTCTGCTGCAGTACGCAAGTCCTTGGCCATCAGTTGCATTGAGAATGCCGAGGCGAAACTGCCCGACAGGATAAACGGCTTCATCTTCACTTCGGTCGAATTGTTGCGTCCAGTCGAGGCGTTGAGGACATCGACCAGAATGTTCGGATCGATGCCAAATTTCTCGGCGATTATTGAAGCTTCACAGGCAGCTGCCAGGCCCGCCGCGGACACGTAATTGTTGAGTGCCTTCACGGCGTGACCCGAACCAACCGGACCGGTAGGGAAGATCGACTTCCCCATCGCCTCGAAAAGCGGCTGAGCGCGTTTGATGGCGGCTGGATCGCCGCCGGCCATGATGGCAAGCGAGCCATCGAGAGCGCGCCTTACTCCGCCGGACACGGGCGCGTCGACCAGCGAAATGCCCCTCGGTGTTAGATCTGCGGCGAGTTGCTGAGTCTCCACCGGCGCGGACGAACTCATGTCTATGACAAGCGCGCCCGCAGACAGGGCCGCCACCGCGCCGGCCGGCCCCAGCAGCGCTTCGCGAACCACGCGGTCGTCGGGCAGCATGGTTATGACGATCGATGCACCATCTGCCGCCACGCGCGCGTCGCCAACTGCCGTGCCGCCGTTGGCGGAGAAGGCAGAACGCGCCTGCTCCGACAGATCGCTGCCACGCACGTCGAATCCCGCACGGACCAGTCGCGAAGCCATTGGCAGGCCCATCATGCCGAGCCCGATGAAGGCGATCGGCCCCGTGGTGGATTTTGCCCCGGTTTCAGTCAAGCCCCATTTCCTTGAAGACTTCCTTGGCAATGCGGAAGCAATCGAGTGCGGCCGGCACGCCGCAATAGACCCCAATCTGGAGGAAAACCTCCTTGAGTTCGTCCTTCGTCAGCCCGTTGTTGATGGCACCGCGCACATGCAGCTTGAACTCATGCGGTCGGTTGAGTGCTGCGATCATGCCAAGGTTGAGGATCGAGCGCGAGCGCCGGTCCAGGCCTGGGCGGTTCCAGATCTCGTCCCAGCACCATTCAGTGGTCAGTTCCTGCATTGACCAGTTGAAGTCATCGGCCTGCTCCAGCGAGCGATCGACGTACTCGGCGCCGAGGACAGCGCGGCGCGTTTTCAGCCCGCGTTCAAACTTCTCGGATCTTGGTTTCGCGGTCATTCTTTCCTCTATTTCCAGCCGCATGCATCGCGGACAACTTTTTCGATCTCCAGAGCGTGGCTGAGGAGGCGTTCGTCTTCGCCGTGGCCAGCGGAAATCAAGATGCTCGTCGGCATGTTGCCGGCGTCGCGCCCGTTCGGCATCGCCACACCACACAGGTCGAGGATGTTGCCGAGCATGGTATTGCGCAGCGTCTTCACGTTGGTGGCATGGAACGTCTCGTCACTGGCTTCCAGCGGCGCGACTTCGGGTGCCGTTATGGGTGTCGTCGGCATGACGAGAAGCGCTGAGCCAACCTGCGCACCGAATTTCTCGATCAGTTTCCGACGCCCGCGCTGGATGGATAGCAGGTCGTTGGCCGTCATTCGCTTGCCGTCAACGATCCGCTTCACAACGCGACGGTCGACAGCGGCAACCTTGTCACTGTCGATGATGTGGCTGTATTCGTTATAGGCCTCGGCGGCGGTTAGAGTGCCGTATCTGGCGTTCATCTCGATGATGTCGTCCAGCGTCTCGATGCGTTCGCGGCGAACCTTAGCGCCCGCTTTCGACAGCGCTTCAAGGGATCGTTCGAAATTTTCGACCACGGCATCGTCGGCGTCGTCCAGCACCACATTGCGCGGTACGATCAGGGTCAGGGACGAGACAGGGCTGCGGCGCACAGGCGTCGCTACCGCTCCCCGCATTGCCATGTCGAGCAATATGCAGTCCTCGACGGATCGGGCTAGGGGACCGATTGTGTCGTAGCTGCGCGCCAGCGGGATAAGATCGCTGGAGTCGAGACGACCGGTGCTTGTCTTGTACCCGACGACACCGTTGAAGGCGGCGGGAATGCGTACCGAGCCGCCTGTATCGGAGCCGACCGCGCAAGGCACCAGGCGCCCCGCCACGGCCACGCCCGAACCCGAGGAGGAGCCACCCGGCGAATGCGGTGTCTTGCGGTTGTTGGGATTCAGGGGCGTTCCGAAATGGGGATTGAGTCCGAGCCCGGAATAGGCAAGTTCCGTCATGTTGAGTTTGCCCACCGAAACCATACCGGCGGCAGTGGCCATGGCCACGCAGGCTTGGTCCGTCTTGGCGGAACTCTCACCAAAGAGCGTTGATCCGGCGGTCGTCGGCGAACCCGCCACGTCGAACAAATCCTTCCAGGCGATGGGAACGCCGTCGAGCGGCGACAGCGGAGCGCCCACTTCGTAGCGCCCTTGAGCCTTCTTCGCCTCCTGCCGCGCGCGGGTCGCGTTTACACTGATGAAGATGTTGTCGCCCTTGGCGTCGGCTATTCGCTCCAACACACATTCGACCAATTCTACCGGGCTCGCCTCTCCCGAACGGTAGGCGAGAGCAATGCCCGCCGCTGTACGGTTGGCGATGTCATCGATGTTGCTCACGTCTAGCTCCTGCTTTTATTGGCGTGCTCTCGATCGCACTATTTCCACCACTGCTGGCACGGCCTGCAGCCCAGCCTTGCTGGCCGTGGAAGTCGGGCTACTGAACGCGTCGGTTGACCAAGGTGTCGCAGCCGAGGCTCCTCCAGGCACAATAAATCTCCCTCACACTCAGCCGCTCGGCCGGGCGCGTTCATAGCGTCACACCTGTTTTCGATCGTCCCTGTTCTTCTGCGCCGTCAGCAGATCATCGAAGGCGCGCGGTCATGCTTCGCTTGCTAGTGGCCTCCATCGAGATAGGAATCGCCAGCACCGCCGGTGTCGACCTTGCTCAGCACATGAATGTCTTCAGGGTTCCAGGTCGCCACGACCGGGTCGCCCGTTTCGACGGGTTCGGCGAAAAAGGCCCGGTCGGACACGTTCGCAACGAACTCGTCGCCCTCGGCCCTGAGCGTGACCTTGACGTAGCTGCCCTGATACTCGGTCGCCTCGACGATTCCGGCGATTGAATTCGCGCCGACGGATGACGCCTCGTCGCCACGCCGGATGGTGACCTGATCACGTCGCACCGCAATCGAGAGCTTCGAACCGACTGTTGCGGCACTGTCATTCAACTTGACCTCAAACGTCGATCCGGCTTCCGACTTCAGCGTCCCTGCTCCGCCAGCATTGCTCTCGACTGTGCCGGTCAGGACATTCTGTCCTCCCATGAACCGCGCCACATAGGGCGTCTTGGGTCGGTTGTAGATGGTGTTGGCGTTGTCGGCCTGGTCGATGCGACCGGTATCCATGACCACCACCATATCGGCCAGTGCAATCGCTTCCGGCTGGGTGTGGGTCACATGGACGAATGTGATGCCCAGTTCGTCCTGAAGACTTTTCAATTCGCCACGCATCTTGAGGCGCAGGAACTCGTCCAGCGCCGACAGCGGCTCGTCGAGGAGCAGCACTTTCGGGTTGGTAATCAGCGAGCGCGCCAATGCCACGCGCTGCTGTTGGCCGCCGGACAGTTGCGCCGGCATGCGATCCTTCAGGTGGTCGAGTTGCACCCGCTCCAGCATCTCGAGTGCCTTGCCCCGGCGCTCCTCCTTCCCGACATTTCTCATCTTTAGGTAGAAGGCGACGTTGTCGAGGATCGAAAGATGCGGGAACAGCGCGTAGCTCTGGAACATCATGGCCGTTCCGCGCTCGACGGGCGGCTTTCCGACCACCATGTCTTCCCCAATGAAGATTTCGCCCGAGGTTGGTGTCTCGTGACCGGCAATCATGCGCAGGATGGTGGTCTTGCCGCAGCCCGAAGGTCCCAGCAAGCAGCAGTAGGAGCCATGCGGAATTGTCAGGTCGATGCTCTCGACGGCATAGGCATTTCCAAATTTCTTGGTCACGCCGACAAGTCGGATTTCGCCGCTTTCCCGCGTTCCGGCGGCGGTGTCGGGTGTGGCTTTTGCTGTCATTGTGTTCATTTTCCGCGGGACCGCTTGCGTTGGATGAAGAGGATGGAAGAGAGCGCGATGGCAATGACCAGAAACGAGATGATGGTTGTGACGGTGCCGAGCGCATACAGAGCCGGCGATGTCACATTGGTCGTCATCGTCCATATCTCGAGCGGGAGCGTGTTTTTCGACCCGACCGTGAGCCAGCTTCTGGGGAATTCGTCGTAGGAAAGCGTGAAGCCGAATAGCGCGACGGCGATCATGCCCGGGAAAACAATCGGAACAACGACTTCCTTGACCGTCTGCCACTTGCTGGCACCAAGGTCGTAGGCCGCCTCCTCATAAGACGGATTCAGGCGTCCGAGGACGGCAAACATGATGAGCAGCCCGAAAGGCAAGGCCCAGGAAAGATGCGCGCCGAGGCCCGAGGTGTTCCACGACGCCGAAAGACCGAGATACCGGAAGGTCACAATCGTTCCGATCGACAGAACGAGCCCGGGCACGATCAGGCTGGCGATCGCCGTGTAGAAGATCAACGTCGCGCCTTTGAATCGGCGACGGAACGCGAAACCTGCCGTCACGGAGATCAAGACGGTGAGCACCATCACCACCAGTGCAAGAGGCAGCGAGCGGTTAAATGCTCCTACCACGTCGCCTGTGCGGCGCGGGTTGAACAGCTCGTCAAACCACATCAGCGAGGGGTCGCGCAGCGGGAAGACCAAGGACGCAGAAGGACCCTGGAACGAAAGCACAAGCACTGCCAGCATGGGCCCGTAAAGAAAGATCACGAACAGCGTGAACAACAGGGCCAGGACGTAGAATGTCCAGGGCCGAGATCCGTATGAGGGCGAAGCGGATGACATGGTCTTACCTCACCAGTTCCTTGCGCACATCCACCAGCCGGAAAATCGAAGCGGCGATCAGGAGCACGATGATGAGAAGGATCACGGCGTTGGCGGCCGCGCGCGGATAGTTCAGGAACTGCAGATCATTGAATATGCCGGATGTGGCGGATCCCGAAAGGCCGCCGCTCATGACAGTGACGACGAAGAAGTCGCCCATCACAAGCGTCACTACGAACAGTGCGCCGAGCGCGATGCCTGTTTTCGACAACGGGAGGACCACGTTCCAAATCACGCCCCAGCGGCTGGCTCCGGCATCGACCGCAGCCTCAAGAAGCGACTTGTCGATGCGCGCCATCGAATTGAAGATTGGAACGATCATGAAAAGGGTGAAGAGGTGCACATAGGCGACGACGACCGAGAAGTCGGAATAGAGCAGCCATTCGATCGGCTGGTCTATAACGCCGGTATTTAGAAGAGCGCTGTTGATCAGCCCTTCCTTGCCCAGCACGGGTCGCCAGGAGATCATTCGGATGATGTTGGAGGTCCAGAACGGGACGGTGCAGACCAGGAACAGCCCGATTGCCGTCAACAGGTTGCGGACGTGGAACACAAGGAAATAGGCAATCCAGAAGCCGAGTGCGAAGGTGATCGCCAGCACGATCAGGGTGAACTTCAGCGTCGATTGGTAGAGCGTCCAGGTCGTCGGGTTGGTTAGGAGATCGACATAGTTCTTGAGTGTGAAGTCGGGGACGATGCCGACCAGCATCTGGTATCGGAAGAAGCTCACCAGCACCACAAGCCCCACCGGGATGACGAAGAATAATGTGAGCACGACGGTCAGCGGCGCGACCTGCAGGTAGGTTGGCAGCATCGATCGTGAAGATGGCGCGGGTGTCATATCCTACCTTAAATCTGGAGCCGTTGCCGGGCGAAAGTCCGGACGGCGTGGTGGCGCCGCCCGGTTGTTTCAGTTTGCGTTATTAGGCCGCGTTGAATTCGTTCCACTTGGCGTAGAGGAACTCTGCTTCGTCCGGCAGGTTGTTCCAGACAGCCACCTTGGAGAAGCGTTCCTCGTAGGATCCGCCGTCGCGAACTTCGCCTGCCGAGTTGGTCTTCTCTCCAGTCGGGCTCGTGATGTCGGCGGTTGCGGCCTTGCCTTCGTAGAAGAAGCCGCGCTCGTTCTCCGACAGTGCCGCCATCGCCGTGGCCGGGTTGGAGCTATAATAGCCCTGCTTTGCAATGAAGCCGCCGACCCAGCCGGAATTGTACCAGTTGAGATACTCGTAGGCGGCGTCGCGCTTCAGGCCTTCAAGGTGGGCAAGCATGCCCAGTCCGTTGCCCCAGCCACGATAGCCTTCCTTGAGAGGCTGATACACGCACTTGACGCCCTGGGCCTTGACCGCCGTAACGGCTGGCGACCACATGGACTGGATGACCACCTCGCCCGACGCCATGAGGTTGACGCTTTCGTCGAATGTGCTCCAGAGAGCGCGGAAATGCCCGTCCTTCTTTAGTTCGATCAGCTTGGCGATCGTCGCGGTCAATTCGTCCTGGGTAGGATTGCCCTTGTCCCCATAGGTGAGCAGGCCGGCTGACTCGCAGGCCATCATGGCGTCCATGATGCCGTTGGTCGGAATGTTCTGAATGGCGGTCTTGCCCTTGAAGTCCGCCGAGATCAGGTCGGCCCAGCTCGATATTTCGCGTCCCACCAGGTCTGGCCGGATGCCCAGCGTATCGGCGTTGTAGACACCTGGGCAGAAGTTGGCCCATTCCGTCACACCGCCGGCAAAGCCGTTGGTGTCCATGCCTTCGCGGTAGATGTATTCGAACGGCGAGTCGCCCTGTCGCGACGCTTCCTTGCCGCCGAACTTCCCTTCCGTATAGAGCGGCGTCAACTCGCCCCAGTTCTTGATCTTTGCAATCTCGATCCCCTGCAATGCGCCCTGCGGGACCGCGACCTTGCTTTGCCATATCTCGAGGTCGGCGATATCAAGCGACTTCGGATCCTGAACGAGGCGATTGAGTAGGCCCGGATGATCGACAACCGACATTTCTACCTTGAATCCGAGATCCTGCGTAGCCTGTCGGGCAATATCGGGAAGCGTAGAATACGACATCCCGGTGTGCATGAGGGTCACGTCCTTGAGGTTCTGGGCCCAGACCATAGGGAAGCCAGTGACGGCTGTTGCGCCTGCGACTGCCGCACCGCCCTTGAGCACCGAACGTCGCGAAACCCTTCCGTTGAGTAGTCCACCTGTTTTCTTCATTTCAGTTCTCCCATTGCATATGCGTTTTCACGTGAACCGGATAACGCCTTGATCTGCATGCCGAGTTGTCCCGGTCTTGTTAGCCAAATCGAATGACGCGCGTCGTCCGATATCTGCTGCCCGTACACCGTCACTATCCCTTGCGGAGACAGCATCGGCAAATGAAATCCCGCAGCTTGGCCGCAGAACTCCAGGCGACTAACCGCGCATTCGCTCCGCGCGACGCGCTTTCGTTGCCCCTTCATCGAGTGCCCATCCATAGCCGTCGTCGACCTCCGACAGCACCACACCGTAGTCGTCGCGCGCGTGGTCAACCGTGATGAAGCCGTCGAGCACGTCGTCGAGAACTTTGGCCGGTTCGCGCTCCATTGGATCGCCGTATCCACCACCTGTCGGCGAATAGTAGGTGACGACATCGCCAATCTCGGTGCGCAACCCCGAGAATTTCGCCGGCTGATAGCTATGCTTGCCGGTCTGGGTGTTCTTGAGCTCCACCTTGCTGCAGTGTCCCGGCTTGCCGCCGAATATCCCCCATGGCGCATCCTCGTTGCGGTCGGATTCATGCGTCATGAAACCTGGCGTGAGATATCGTTGTGACTTCACGACCCCTGCCCCGCCGCGGAACTTGCCGGCTCCTGGAGGTGCATCGTCGCGAACCTCGTATCGATCGCAGATGAGCGGCAGATGCATGCCGAGGTCTTCGAGCGGATTGTTGCGCGTGTTGCGCATCAGTTCTTCGACCGTGTCGGGTCCGTCCGACAACGGGCGGCCGCCCATCGCCGCCTCGTTCACCTCGAGAAATACCCAGTAGTCGCCGCTCGGCCGCACGCCGGAATAGGCTGCGAAGGAAAGCACGGCCGCGTTGCCCGCCGTACACTTGTCGGGCAGCACCGGCGCCAACGCCTTGATGATCAGGTCGCAGAGCCGCTGGATCTGGCTGAAGCGGGCCTCTGCAGCGACCGGCGAAATCGGATTGAAGATCGAGCCGAGGGGCGACGTGACCTTGACGGGCCGGAACGAACCTTCGTTCTGCGGGATGTACTCCTCGTGCGTGTAGGTATCGAGAAGCAGCGCCCGGAAGGCAAAATAGCAGGCGACTTTTGTCGAACCGTCGAAGGGCACGTTGAACGCTGTCGGAACCTGATCGGAGGAGCCGGTCGTGTCTACTTCGACGCCATCGCCCCGTACGCGCACTGTCACCTTGAGGGGCAGCGTCACGCCACGATTGCGACCATCGTCGTCGAGGAACCCTTCGGCGACATAGTCGCCGTCAGGGATATTCTCGATCTCACGACGCAGCATGTTCTCAGTGTAGTCCATCAGCTGCCGCGAAGCCTGCAGGACAGTCTCCTTGCCGTAGGTCGCCATGAGTTGCTGAAAGCGCTGCACGCCGAGTTCGGCCGAGGCAATCTGCGCCTCTAGGTCGCCCATGACGAGGCTGGGAACGCGGGTGTTGTCGCTTATGAACTTCCAAAGCGACTCGTTTCGCACACCCTCCTTGTAGAGCAGCAGCCCGTTTAGCAGCATGCCTTCAGCGAAGACGTCGGGAATGTCTATGACCAGTCCGGGCGTCGCCGCGCCTATGTCGACATGATGCGCGGTATTGGCCGAAAAGCCGACAAGGTCGCCCTCGAAGAAAACCGGCATGACAATGCCGATGTCCGGCGAGTGACTGGCGCCGTAATAGGGGTGGTTGTGGACGACGCAGTCACCTGGCTTCCAGGCGTCGAGGGGCACCGTCTTCTCGATGCCGCGCAGGTAACCCGGCAGCGAGCCGATATGCATGGGCGTGGAGTCGGATTCGCACAAAGTGTTGTAATCACGGTCGAAAAGGCCGGCGCCCAAGTCCTGGCTCTCGCGAATGATCGACGAGTAACTCATTCGGTAGAGGACGTTGCCCATCTGCTCAGCGATGGAATGCAGCGCTCCTCCGATAACCTGTAGCGTGATGGGATCGACTGTCTTCTCCATACCGGTCATCCCTGATTGCGCTCGATGCGCATGTCGCCGAAGTCGAGCACCGTGGCGAGATAGCCGGGCGGCACGATCGTTGTCGAATTGTGCTGTATCACTAGAGCTGGACCGTCGATCCTGTCGCCGGCAAGCAGCTTGCCGCGCTGGTAGCGAGGCGTGTCGGCCGCCTCTCCATTGTCGAATACGGTACGCCGCCGGTAGATCTCGGCCTCTGGCGGGTTTGTTCGGCCGCCCTTGCCAAGCCTCGGCAGCCTGAGCGTTTCCACCTTTACCGTCGCGATCACGCGCAACGTGACCATCTCGGTCTGCTGATCGCGAAACGCGTGGCCGTAGACTTGCTTATGGGCGTTGTAGAAATTGTCGATGATGACTCCGGCCGTCTGCTTGCCAAGGGCGCCATCCGGAACGTCGGCGCGCAGTTCAAAACCCTGGCCAACATAACGGCATTCGGCAACCTGACGGAACTGGCGCTGTCCAGCCGGAATTCCATCGGCGTCGAGCTGCCGGTTTGCCCGGGCGACAAGATCATCGAGAACAGCGTTGACGCGCCCGAACTCGGCATCGCTGGCATTGTCGAGCACCATCAGCGTCGATTGCGTGTATTCGTACTGCAGGTCGGTTACCAGCAGGCCGGTTGCGGCCGTAATGCCCGGATGCACCGGCGAGATCACGTCTTTGGCGTGGATGGCTTCGGCGAGTGAAACCGAGTGCAGCGGGCCAGCGCCACCGAAACCCATAAGCGAGAAATTCCGCGGGTCGACACCCTTCGCGACCGAGTTGGCGTTGATCGCCAACGCCATGTTGTTGTTGATGATCTTGAGGATGCCTAGCGCCGCGTCTTCGAGGGACAGCTTGAGCGGCTCGGCAATGTGTTTGCGGATCGCCTTTTCCGACAGCGATGCATCGATGGTCAGGTCGCCGCCAAGGAAGTGCTCCGGATCCATACGACCCAGCACCACCTGGGCGTCAGTCACAGTCGGCTCGTCGCCGCCCTTGGCATAACATGCCGGCCCCGGCACCGCGCCCGCCGAGCGCGGACCGACACGGAACGCTCCCCCGGAATCGATGTAGGCGATCGAGCCGCCCCCGGCACCGATCGCATCAATGTCGATCATGGGCACCAGCACCGGCAGTCCGGCGACTTCCGTGTCGCGCGGATTCTTAATCCGCAGCTCGCCGTTTTCGATCACCGATATGTCGGCCGACGTGCCGCCGATATCGATGGTGATGATGTTGTTCTTGTCGCTGTGTTCGCCGGTCCAGCGGCCACCGATAACCCCGCCGGCGGGGCCCGAAAGAAGCAGTCCGATCGGCAGTTCGCTCGAATTCTCGATCGTCGATATGCCGCCGTTGGACTGCATGATGCGAACCATCGCATCGATACCGTTGGCACGCAGCCGGCCCTCCAGATTTCTGAGATAGGCTGACGTTCTGGGGCCGATATAGGCATTCATCGCAGCGCTGGAGAAACGCTCATACTCGCGGATCGTGTTCACCACGTCGGACGAGGCGGATACGAAGGCGTCGGGAAGGATCGACTTCACGATTTCCTTGGCACGCTGCTCGTGCTCGTTGTTGAGAAACGAGAAGAGGAATGCGACGATCACCGCATCCATGCCGCGCTTGGCGAAAAGTTCCGCTGCGTGCTTCACCTCGTCTTCAGCGAGGGGAACCTCGATGTCGCCCGTGGGCGGCATGATGCGTTCGCTCACCACCAGTCGGTCGCGCCGCCGGACCAGCGGTTTTGACTGCCAGGGCAGATCGAACTGCAGAGAGAAATTGTGAGGCCGCTTGTGTCGGGCCATGTGCATGATATCGCGAAAGCCCCGCGTTGTGATCATGCCGACCTTTGCACCCTGGCGTTCGATCACCATGTTGGTAGCGACCGTGGTACCGTGAAAAACCGCATCGATCTCGCCGGGCTTGACGCCTGCCAGGCCACAGACTTTCAGGATTCCCTGGACGACACCTTCGGATTGGTCGTTGGGCGTGCTCGATACCTTCGTGACAACGACGTGGGCGTCAGCGCTAGGCTCGGACCGCTCGAGCACGATGTCGGTGAAGGTTCCCCCGACGTCGACGCCGACGCGGATCATGACCAACGCCTCAACGGGCCTGATTGGGAGGCTGCAAACCTGCCTGCATCTGGACTAGAGCGTTTGACCGATGCGTCGCCCGGTACCGGATGGCGACCGGATGATTCGAACGCAGTGGCGATCGTGAGACACAAAGGCAACGCAAACTCGCCCATTGATATAATCCCCGCTACGCCACTTACGGACGCTTTTTCTAATTCAGATAAGTAGTAGACATGGATCGTTCGTATGTGAAATAATTATTTTGCGGGCATTAAGACGAAATCGGTATCAATGATCAGATACGATCTCAAGCACTTGGCGACGTTCGTCGCGGTAGCCGAGGAACTGAACTTCCACCGGGCGGCCGAGCGACAGAACATGGCGCAACCGGCGGTTAGCCGGATCGTGCTCGAACTTGAAGACAGGCTTGGCGTCAAGCTCTTGGAGCGGACGACCCGCAAGGTGAGACTGACCGAATCCGGGCGGTACCTGCTGGTGGAAGCGCAGGAAATTCTCGGCCGCATTCACGTCGCCGAGCATACGACCCGACTGCTTGCATCCGGCACCAAGGCAATATTGCGCATCGGTTACACCACCATCACCGGCCATTCCCTGGTGCCAGACATCACCCGCGATTTCCGGCTCAGCAATCCCGACGTCCGACTCGAGCTCACCTACATGACGTCCCCAGTGCAGCGTGACAAAATCCTGCAGGACGAAATCGATCTGGGCTTCATTGAGGGGTCGTTCCAGAACTCGGAAATTGAATCTCGGCCGGTAGCGCACCATCGTCTGACCGCCCTGCTCCCACTCGACCACCCGCTCACCGCAAAGAAGGCGCTGACGATCGATGACCTTGCCCGAGAGCAGCTCGTCATGGGCACGCGCGTTGAGTGGCCAACGTTGCGCCGCATCATCGTTGACGCCTTCCAGAGCGCCGGCCAAGTGATGAAGGTCGGCCAGGAGGCATCGAGCCTGACCGGGCTGCTCGGCCTCGTCACGGCCGGCGTCGGGATAACGATTTTCTGCGGCATGCCCCGGTTTTGCGGCGAGAATGCTATTGCCGCGCGGCCCATCGTGACCAACCCGCCAGTCCTGGTCGAAACCCATCTCGCTTGGCGCCGTACCAGCATCAACATGGCCAAGCGCCGATTCATCGAGGTCAGCCAGAAAGTCGGCGCCTCATACATGACACCCTAGTCTTGCGCTGATCCATTCAACCAATCACCAAGGGAAATTCGGGAGAGAGAAGCAATGGAGAACTGGGCAAACAGGAAAACGCTTATCCTCGGCCGGAACGAGATGGTGGGGCTGCTGGAGCCTCACGAATACAATGATTGCGTCGAGCAGGCCTACCGCATGCATGGCGAGGGCCGCTTCTACATGGACCCCAAGGGCCACATCGTGCTCGATCGTTTTCCTGGCGAATGGGAAGCGATGCCATCCTACATCGAGGAACCCCATGCAGCTGCCTGCAAGTGGGTCTCGATCCGCGAGAACAACCGCGAGAACTACAACCTGCCGACCGTGTTCTCGATCCTCATTTATACCCATCCCGAGACGGGGTTTCCCCTCGCTATCGTCGACGGCAGCTATCACACCGTGATGCGGACGGGGTCGGCGGCGGCCGTCTCGGCCAAGTGGATGGCGCGCAAGGATTCCAAGAAGCTCGCCATCGTCGGAGCGGGCCACATGGCGGAGGGAGCGCTCGCCACCTGCAACGCCGTATTCCCCTGGTCCGAGGTGCGCATCTGGAGCCGCAGCCAGGACACGCTCGATCATTTCGTGAAGGAACAGCAGCCCAAATACGAGGGCTTCGAGATCAAGGCGTCGACCAATCTCGAACAGACGGTGCGCGGCGCCGACGTGGTGGTGACTTTGACACCTGCACGGGGGCCGATCGTCATGGCGGACTGGATTTCGCCGGGCACACACATTGCAGCCGTCGGCGCAGACAAGAAGGGCGACCAGGAACTCGAAGGCAGGCTTCTGAAGGGCGCCCGCATTTTCGTGGATGACATCCGGCAGTGCCGTACCGATGGCGAGATCAACGTTCCGCTCTCGGAAGGCCTCATCACTGAAGCCGATCTCGCCGGCGAGATCGGCGAAGTCGTCACCGGCCGCAAGCCCGGGCGGACTTCGGACGAGGAGATCACCATCTTCGATTCCACGGGCATCGCGCTGCAAGACTCAGCCACGGTGCCCCTCGAGTACGAAAGAGCAATGGCAGCCGGCGTAGGAATAGAAAAAAAGATGATTTCTACTTGATCCTTAAGCCGCAAATCGTGAGGGCCCCTGAATGTGACCGGTTAGGTGCTGCATTTGAGATTCTGCCCTGATCCCTGCAATCAACCGGCGCTCTCAGACCATCGTCGCAAGGTCGGGGTTACGACATCGCCGGGGTTCATTCGGCCATGCCATCTTGAGCCCGAAGGCGCGAAGAGGTAAGTTCCACCCAGGCCGACGGTAAGCATGGCCTTACCCACTGAGGGAATGCAGCGAGTTTCGATTGTGCCGAGGAAATTGGATCCCGAAGACTCGCCTCTTCGGCTCTATGTTCTGGATTTCGGACTGTTCAAGGTACACGGCGGAAATCGGATCATCGCGATCTGCGGCTACCTGATCGAAACAAGACTGGGGCGCCGGATACTCGTCGACACAGGATTTCCAGCGAAATACGCTATCGATGCAGCAAAGGCTTCAGATGAAGATCGACTGTCTGGATTCGGCGAGGTTCGTGAACTTTCAACCGAGCACTTGCCCTCTGCTCAGCTGGGCAAGATCGGTCTGCGTCCGGACAATGTCGATTGCTTGATTATCACTCATACGCACATTGATCATGTCGGGGGCATTGCCGATTTCCCGGACGCAATGTTGCTGATCGGTGCGGCAGAACGAGCACTACCCAAGCCACTCTACTGGGGAGCGGTACAGCCTATGGATTGGCCGGATGTCGAAACGACTACGGTTTCCGGCGACCTGGAACTTTGCAATGGCTTCAGGATCTTATCCACTCCAGGTCACAGTCCAGGGCATTTGTCTGTTTTGGTGACGCTGCCGAAAACCGGACCAGTCTTGCTGACTGCGGATGCAATCTCGCGTCCCTCTGAAGTTGACGAGCGTTTTGCAGGTTCATGGGATCCGGAACTCGCAATCAAGAGTGCGGACCGTATCCTAAGAATTGCAACGGAACTCGGGGCCTTCGTGATCTACGGTCATTCGCCCGAACAGTGGCCGCAGTTGCGGAAAGCTCCCCAGTTCTACGACTGAATGCGAGTTCAAGTTACCGTACATCACGTCCTTGGTTGAGGATGATTACATTGCCACTCGCAACATCGCCTGCTGGCGAAATCAGGAAGCTCACCCATTCAGCGACTTCTTGCGGCCGCATCGCGCGACCATGTGGCATCGCCGCAAGTGCACTTTCTAGAACCTCAGGAGTCAGGACGTTAAATAGTGGGGTCTCGGTCATTGCAGGGGCGATTGAGTTGACGCTGATCCGGTCCCGCGCGTAGCGCCGTGCAAGATCCTTCGTCAGCGTGTCGAGTGCTGCCTTGCTGGCGCGGTAATGCGGCGGGTCGAAGACATCGAAATTGTAGGCGCCGTTCGATGAAATGTTGACGATCTTCTTGACGCCTGGCCTCAGCCTCATCCGGCGCACGGCTTCCTGACAACAGTGGAATGCACCCGTAAAGTTGACTGCCATCTGCCGATTGAGTTCATCCGCCGCTATGTCGGGGAACTCCCCCATGAAGCAGGTTCCGGCATTGTTGACCAAGGCGTCGAGCCCCCCAATCTCGGCGTCGATCGCCTCAAAGGCACGGGCGATTGCGACTGGGTCCGTGAGATCGCACTCGACAGACAGGAAGCTCCCGCCGCCAGTCTTGATCGCCTGTTCTAGCTCATTGAGCCCTGGTCGGTTGACGTCGAGGCCCGCAATTACGTAGCCACTATCTGACAGCCGATTTACAATCGCCTTACCCATGCCACCGGCCGCACCCGTAACGATTGCTATAGGTGCCTGACGGGTCTGTTTAATCATGCGCGTTGCCCCAAAACTTTGCCTTGGCATTCGATGCTATTGTCCCTGGCTCCCTGCGACTTGACCACGCAAGGAGGTCGTACTTTTCGCCCTCGCCAGTAAACTCGACTTGTTGACGATGTGGGGGCGACACCGCAGTTGCGCTCACCTTTAGCCGATCGCTTCAATTGGTTGCTGTGCCCTAGAACGCTCACGACTGAGCGCTTCAATCCATAACATTCGGAAAGCTGCCGGTCATGTCCAGGATTTTTCTGTCAGCTCAGCGCCCTCATTCCGGCCGTTCGATCGACACTTATGACTTCCCGAAATCCGACATTACTCATTGTCTAGCAAAATGGGGACAGACGAGCGTCAGCATCTATGCGGGTGAACCAATCTGGAGAAAGCCGCGGACTACCTAGAGCCGTCAGGACGCTAACTGCCCATGCCTTTCGAGGAGCCGCATCAACACGGCATTGGCGTGGGTGAAATTCGCAAGCTGGCCCTGGAGATGGTACGCCCACTTCTCGCCGTGGAACAGATTGTTGCGAAAGCGCCAGACGATCGTCATCACGGTCAGCAGCCGATCGCGCGGGTCGTTGTTGGTCCCGTCGAGGACCGCTCGAACGAGGTCAGGCTGATCGGCGGGACGCAGGTGGAGGTGCGCGAAGTGGTGCGTAAACACGCCGTTCGCAAAGTAGCGCTGCCGAAAATTGGCCAGCTCTCCATCATACTGGTCGGCGTCGAGCGTGCCTGCATCGCGCCACTCGTCGGCTTTCGCGCAAATGAGATCGGCGCGCGCGAAATTGCCCATGACCTGCGCCTCGAACAGACTCCAGAGGAAGGTGAAGTTGAAGATCGCTGCGCGGTCCTCTTCGGGCAGCGCCTGGAATCCCGGTGCGCGCGCCAACAGCCATTGCATGCTCATGTTATGCCCCATTCGTTGTTGGTCTCGAGGCCAGTCAGTCTACCGGCCCGTCGCAGCCATCCGGGGACAGTTGCAAGAAGTCGGTGAGCGTGTCGCACTGGATGCAGTAATACATCTGAGAGGCCTCCTGAAAATGCATGCCGCATAGGCATCCGCAGAAGGGACAGCATTCGTCGATGTCGAGGTCGGCCCACTCCCACACACCGAGATATTCGGGGATGGCGTCGCGGTCGTAGCCGGTGATCTCGAAGGCATCGGCGTTCATCGCGACGAACCCGCGCTGTCCGACTTCCATCAGGAAAGGCAAGACATCGGCCGGCTCGACGTAGAACCACTCGCCGCGGCCGCGCCGGGATGCGAGGCGACGATGCAGATCGCGCTCGGTCTCGAAATCATCGGCCGACGTGATCCAGCCGAGGAGTTTGAGTTCGAGCGGATTGCCGGTCTGCAGATCGCTCTTTCGCCGGCCAATATCCTTGGCAACGCCGACCTTGATCGGCGAGCACCCGTTTTCATCCTCGCCTATGAAGTAAACCGGCATAGGCAATGCCCCGTTGCGTCTGTCTGCATTTGCGATCAGTCATTCCCGTAGTCCGGCTCGTATTCCATTTCACGTTCTTGCTGGTCCTCGTGGATGTAGTTCAGTCCAGAGGCGTCGATTTCGTCGCTTCCCATCAGCGTCAAGTCGCATGTTGGGCAGCGAAACTCTTCACCAACGAACTCGCGGTCGACGACTTCCCAGATCGCATGCTCATCGCGCTCCTCGCTGATGTCTTCGCCGGTTTGCTCGCCGGTCATGAAGGCTCGGCATTTGCACGCCGGGCAGCTCTCCGCCCAGATCTCGTCGCAGCGGCTCTTAAAGATTCCGACCTGGTGCTGCGGTTCGCGCAATTCCGCTTCGCCAGTCAGGCGCTCCCGCTCTGCCTTCTTCAACGCCTCGAATTGCTCGCGGGCGGCTTCGACGCGCAGCTTGACGGCGGCCGCGAGAGCCTTGGCGGCTTCATCGAGAAGCTGGCGGGGCGCTTTTGCATCGGCCGCGCCGAGCCATTGCTCCAGGGATGAACCCATCTGGTGCAGGATCGTGTCGCACGCATGCCAATAGCGTGCCTCCCAAGCGTCGAGACGCATCGTCCGGAAGGGAAGATCGGCCGAATGCAGCTCGGCGTTTCGACGTTCGGCGATGTCCTGGCAGAATTTCTGGACCGTCTTGTCGAAGCGAGGAACGAGGTGGGCCAGGCGCTCGAACAAGGTCTTGGCTGCGATCGTCTTCACGTCCGTGGTGACGTTGATGCCGGCGGCGACGAACATAGACTGCCAGTGCGTCGGATCGACCACGAGGCTCGGGTGCTTACGGGCGAGTGCGGCCTTGCCAAGCAGCTCAAGCGCGAGAGATGCCCAGAGCTGATACTCGTCGAGATCGCTGGCGCCTTTGCGGGCCAACGCACGGCCGATATAGACCTTCGATTTTGCATGGAGCGCGTCGCCGTTTATGGCGATGAAGACGTCTTCAGGCATCGATGAGAACCCTTGCGAGGCGTCGGCCGGACCCTGGGTCCGACGGACTGCGCCCGTGAAGGACGCGCCAGTTGTCGATGATGAGGATGTCGCCCTGGCGCCATTGATGGGCTTGGGGCGAAGCCGCGGCAATTCGGTTGTCGATGAGCGCCAGGGCTATGCGGCCGCGCTGGTCAACGGCTTCAAGACAGCCGGGATCGTATCGCAGGAAGGCTCCACCCGGCGCGAGGATCGTCGTGTAGAAGGAACGCCGGCCGCTACGAACGAGCACCGGAGTTGCTTCGAGAAGGTTAAGCTCCTCCGGCGAAAAGCCGAGCGTTTGCCAGTCGAGGAGCATCGTCGCCGCTGCGGGCGATCCTGGGTCGATACACCCGAGGAGGAGGTAGCGGCATGGTCTGGTGCGATGACTGAGTTCGGTATGGAACGGCAAGGCGCCCAGGCCGTAGCGGGCGCTCAAGGATCGCGGATGCGCAGCGTCGGCGCTGTGAGGCTCGATGACCTCTTCGAGCGCGCCGGCGCGGCCGCCAACACGAGTGCCTATGCGATCGCCGAGCTTGCCCAGCTCGCTCACTGTCGCGTCGGCGTTCGCGCTTTCGCTGCGATGAAGAGACCAGCCGCGCTCCGACAGCGGGTCAAGAGGCGGTCGCGTATCGGAGACGGCGATGTCGTGCGCAGCCATCTCGCCGTCCTATCGCTCGAGGCGGACGCGAAGGCGCCGGGCGCGCTCGCGGAAGGCGGCTTCGCCGCCTTCGAGGATGTCGCAGACGGCCTTGCGGATTTCAGCATTTTCGAGTCCGCCCGCCACGTAGCTGATCGGTGGCAGGCCACCTGAAGGATGCGGTCCTGCTTCGGCGACGATGATCTGATCCGCGTCGGTATTAATCACGAGGTTGGCGTTGTGCGTGACCATGATCACCTGACGCTTGGCCTTCGCCGCAATGAAGAGCGCGACCAACTCGTCGAAGACGGATTTCGGATCGAGGTTCTCCTCGGGTTGGTCGATGATCAGCGGCCGATCATCGGAGTCGTCGAGCGCCAGATAGAGCAACAGCAGCACGATGCCGCGCGTGCCGGGCGATAGCTTGCGAATGTCGACGCCGTCATAAGAGATCTCATACCTGACGGTGATGTGATCGGTGCCGAAAAGCCAGTGCGCGAACTGCTTTGACCAGGCACGGAAGTCGGCCTGCTCCGTCGGAGCGAAAGGCGCATGGGACAGCAGGTCTCGCAGGTATTTTGCCATGAACGCCGTCATGGCGGCCTGAACCTCCGCTGCCGATCCGGTTTCCCACGCCGGCTTGAGTGCTTCTGTGGCTGCGCCGATAAGCGAACCGCGCCCATAAAAGGGTCCGGTTTTGCGACGGTCGAGAAGCTCTTCCTCCGCGAAGTTGCCCCAGGTCTGAACGTCGGCGATCCGGCGAACGGAGAAGCTGAGCTTCTTCAGGGTCCCCGACGAAGCGGCAAGCCGCGCCATCAGGGGCGCGTAAAGTCCCGCGAGCGCGTCCTGCTCGTTGATGATCGCCTCAAAAACCCGGCCGTAGGTATCATCGCGCTCCGTTTGGAGATCCTTACGCCTCGCGACGGCACCCTGCGAATCCGCAAGGCGGGTTTCGAGGGTCTGAAGCGCCGAATTCTCCTGCGCGATGCGGTTGGTGAGCGCCGAGTATTGATCGCGCACCAGCTTGTCGGCGCTGAATAGTGCCTCCAACCGAGTCATCTCGGCGGCGATCGGCGCCAGCGGCAATTTCGAGACATCGGCTGTATCGGCAATCAGCGCAACGTTGGGATCGCCGGGCGGCGGCGGGACGCCCTGGAGCTTCCGGATCTCGCCATCCGCCCAAGTCACGTATGCCGTAAGGCTCTTGTCGACGTCGCCCTTGTAGATCAGCAGGAACTCGTCCCACTGCGTGGCATTGAGCCCGCTATTGGTGTGACGCGCCTGGGCCTGCCGCAGCATCTCCGGCGAGCCGGTTGCCCGCGTGGAACGCACCTCGTCTTGCATGGCTACGAAGGTACGGCGCTGGTTCCCGAAATTCTGGATTGTACTGCGGAGCTTCTGCGCGGCTTCGCTAAGCTGCGTATGGCGGGCGACCTGGGATTCAGTCCTTTTCACAACGAGTCTGGCACGATCGGCGGTATAGTCGGCTATCAGCTTCTTCTTCTCGCCGACCTGCTTAGTCAGCGAGGCGACGAGGCTCTCCTTCTCGAACTCAGTGGCGATTCGGTCCGAGATGTCCGCTATCGCCTGGACCTCGCGTTCGCGCGCCTGCTGGAACCGCGAGGTCTGCTGCTCGCGCAGCTCGGCGAAGTCGAGTGCCCATTCGCGATCGTCCTGCGAATGCGATTTGAAGATCACACGCTCGATCTCGTCGACCAAGCCGTCGGACACACCTTTGGCCGAGCAAAGCTCCTCGACAAACTGCTGGGACAGATAGCGGGCTCGCGGAAACGACATATGGCCGTTGGCGTCGCTGCCATCGAGAGCGCGGGTGACCGTCGCGCCGCCGCCCCAGGTCAGCTTCGTCGTCGCATCGCCGATCAACCGGCGCGCACGCGCCAGGAAGGATGGGCTAATGTTTTCGTCCGCGTTCCATCCGGATGGGGTGATCGCATCGCAGCCGGCCGCGATCACGTCGGCCAGGGCGGTCTTGCCCGAACCCCGAGCGCCGATGATGGCGACAAGGCCGGGGTTGAGCGGGATGTCCGGCGTGGTCGCCCAATCCGCATCGTCGATCCTGACGTGCGAGATCACCTGGGATGGCATCGCCGACCGCGGCGGGTGTTCGCCGACATAGGCGCGCCCCTCGGGGTCGATGCACGCTTGGCGCAGGGTATCGAACTCAAGGGCGCCCTTGATCCACGAAAAGCGGTTGTCGGTGGGTTGACCCACGGATTTCTGGTCGTGGGAATCGCTGCCGTGAAGGCAGGGTTTGCAGCCGTCATATCGTGTGCGCAGCTCCTCGATCGTCACGCCACGTTGGCCGATCCAGAACTCGCGCTGCGGCGCGCTGCTCGAAAAGATTATGTGCGCGAACTTCTCGATCTCCTGCCGCACCGTGGCATCGGCGGCCTGCCGGACGCCGGACGTGCCGTCTCCGGCCGCACCGGCGACCGCGATGAGGATGTTCTTGGTCGCCCATTCGCTTTCGCCGATGACCTTGCGCAGTTGATCGAAGTTTACCTTGAACTGCGTCGCGCCGTGCCGGAGCGCCGCGCCGTCGTCGGTGATCGACTGATCGGCGCGCTTTCCAAGTTTGATCAGCTCCTCGCGCGTGCAATCGAAGCGGTCGTTGAACGCGTGGAACTGGAGGCGCTTGAGGATACGCTTCACCTCCGAGAGGTGATCAGTATCTTCCGGGCTGACGAGAAGATGGACGTTTACGAAGCCCGATTTCGCCGCTACGTCCAGGCGCAGCTCGATGTTCGGAAAGACAAGCTTCACTTCTGGCAAGCGGCCGGCGTCCATATGCTTGCGGAATTCCTCGTAGGTGTCGGTGACGTAGTAGTCGGTGACGGCGATCGACTCGACCTTCGGCGTCAGCCCCTCGAGCGACGTGAGGTATGCGCCCCAGGGATCGGCAGCACCGAATTGGTTGTTGAGGATAGTGCCAGGGGCATGAATATGCGGCTCCCAACGGTGCCATTCCGAACCGCGACTGATCATACGCCCCCCTAGTGCCCTTCCTTGTGTTGTCCTGCTCCGTAGCCGGTGATGCAACTGCAAAGTATCGCATCATCGCGCATTCTAACGTAGGAATATTTCCTGAAACCAGCGCCGGGCAATATGATGTTGCGTCGTCCACTGTCTTGTTCGCGGAAAACAACATCGCGGCAGATGGAAGTATAAACGAGCGGCTTGAAATGCGCCGCTAGTGAAAATTTCTCGCCTTCGGGGCGTCGATGCCTTGGGGACCCGCCCGCTAGAAGTCGCTGAAATCGAGCGCGACCAAGGGCCGACTTAGCGGAATCCCGATCGTCTCGACGTGTTCGATCAGCACGAGGAACTCTTCCAGCGCGAGACCGGGGAGGAACACGCGCCAATAGGCACTTTCTCCATGCTCGTCGGGCTCGTCGAACCGGACGAAGCCATAGCTGTCGAGCACGCGCAGCTCGCCGTCATTGTCCGGATAGCGCGAAATTCGGACCAGCTTATCGGCATTGATCTCGACGTAGTCGTTGCCGCCGAGCGGACGGCGCCGTTCAGTCTCGCGACGCTCGATGAGCATGACCAGAAATTCCCGCGTGATGCGCGGCAGCTTGGCCAGCGCCGCCGAGAGCGTCGCAAAGGATTCCTGGGTCTTGTCCAGATCCTCGCCGAGGCCCTGGTCTTCGAGCAACTTGTTGAACTTGGTGAGGTCCGACATCTGCGGCTTGGGGATGGCTTCGACGAAGTCAGCCAGCGTCGTCGGATATTTGCCATCCGCGTCGGGAATCTCCAGCTCGATCTTGATGCGGGCGAGTTCGCTGCGGACGTGGTTGTAAACGAGCTGCAGCACGTCGACCGGCAGGTCCATGCAGAGCTTGCCGAGATCGTCGATGTCCCAAATGTCATCCACGTCGAACGATGCGCGGGCGCTTAACGTGTCATCTAGGGTATAGGACGATTGCTTGCCGGCGATCATCAAGACGCGAATTTTCGTGTACGTCTTGATCTGCTCGTGGCTCAACTTCGCCAGCATGTCGTTAACCTTCGCCGACGTGCGCGTTGCAGTGATCTGGAAGGCGACCTTGTTGGTCTTGTCGCCAAGGTCGAGGCCCGGCTCGTTGCTGCGATCCGCATTGAGATTTACCAGCGAGAGCGAAAGAAGGTGATTGAGGATCGTCTTGAAGAAATCCTCGGCGTGCTTGTTGAGGTCGGTCAGACCGAGACGTCCCCGCGTCGAAACCTGACCGGCCACATCGCTGAGCGCATCGACAATCTCTCCGATGAAATAGCCTCTCGTAAGTATCGCTCATTTCCTCCGTCGGCCCTCTCACGGCGTGCACCGTGATGCATTTTAACGTCCGATATCGATTCGGCGTCCGGTTTCAGCGTTGCAGCGACTGCGAACAGCGAATAGCGAATAGCGAATAGCGACTTGTCGCTGGACGGGAGCTATCCGTCCAGCCGAATCTCGAAAGAAGAGACGCTGGCTCGACAACTCATGAACCTGGCGATCGATGATCGACTGAGATCAGCATGAGGCCAACTGCAGCTATTCGATCCTCGACGCCAAGAAGCGGACTGTCCGGAAACGGCCACCTCCGGTCATTCAGAATCGGTCGAAACGGCGCCTTCTCGGCTGCAGCAGACACTTGGCAGGGTGCGCCAAACAAGTCGGCTCTCAGTTCGTCGTGGTACGTTCCCAAGATCCGAATCATCGTGTTTCGGCCGGACCGCTTCGACGAAAAATAATCATCAGTATCTCGGCAGATGCGCGCTAAGAATCAACGATTTCCGGCCTCACCGGCAGAAATAGCCCCCGCTTCCCGTCCAGAATTCCGTCGCGCAAGAAAAAAATCCGCGAGTGAGGGAGACGCGGGTAAGCCCGCCGAGAGGTCCCTGACTTTCGACCCCCCCTGCCCCTCCGAGCAGCGCGCCAGCACCGTTTCGCGGAAGTCGCCGGGCCAGGCGGCGTGTCCTCCACAGGAGTTCGTTTGGCCTCCCTTGCAATCAAGGCAGCCCGCACGAGGAGCAGCAGCAGGCCACTGCGGTCGCCGCTGTTGACGATCGCGGCGGCGCCGGCGCAGCTCGGCAGCGCCCCTGCACTCGTTCAGTTGCGACCGGATCATGCGGTGTCCCCCGACATCGCCTGCATCCACGCTGCCTCGCGCTCTTCGACGCTCGGTAGGGATTGGATTGACTGGCTCTGCTTGCGCGCCTCGGCTGCTTCTGCAGCGTCAGAACGGCTTACGGATTTCCCGCCAGAGAACCCATGCACGGTGTTTCGCTGTGGCTGCTTGGCACCCTCTTTCCCAAGCCCCTTGCCGCCTGCGACCGCACCATCCGTCGACAGTGAAACCGCGCCAGGTTCTTTCTTCCGGTTGGTTCTATCGGTTTGTAGGGCATTTTTGTCCGCATCCAACGGACATTTCTGCCCGATATCACCGGACATTTCTGTCCGGTTTATTGATGCCTTTCCCACTCCCTTTCCAGACTTCATGAGCGCGTTCCAATCTGCAATGATCAATCGAAAGCATGGCCAATTTGGCGAATAGGCCGCTGTGTTGTGACGGCCGCCATGACTGCTTTTCTTGAACATCCCCTTGGCGACGAGGTCCTTGGTGGCGCGACGGATCGTTTTTTCGTCGACGCCTAGCAGGCGCGCAAGTCGCTCGACGCTCGGGTCGCAGCGACCAGTCTTGCGGTTGAAGTGCTCAAGGAGTGCGGCGCCGACACGCTTTGCTGCACTGGATAGGCCGGGCGCAAGTCCGAGCGCCATGTGGGCGAACAAGATGTCGTTCTTCGCGAGCTCTATCATCCGAGCCTCGCCACGCCCTGAGCGGCTGGTTGATATCCCCGCCTCATCGTACCGAGTTCCGCAGTGCCTCGATTGCCTCCAATGGCGTCAGACCGAACCGCCTCCTGAGTTCTGGGACGATCGCGGAGCCAACCAATTGTGTGCGGTTCTCGGCAAACCAGACGGAAGCGCGTTCGACGGCCGACATGGATCGCACCTCAAGACCACTCGCGATCTTGGCCGAATCATCGTCGGTCACGCGGTGGACCTTTCCGCGATGCGGGCTTCGATCCAATCCAGTACTTCTGATCGCACGAAGGCGACCCGCCGGTCCCCGATCGACACCGTCTGAGGGAAGCGGCCGTCACAACGCAGCCTGTTGATGTAGGTCCTGCTAAGCGATGTCAGCCGGCACACATCGTTGATGCTTATGAGCGTGGGGCTTTCGGTCTTCATTGCCGTCTCCAGTCAGGGGGACGGCAAAACCTTCAATGCCGCCCTAGTTGGTAACGGCTCTGTATTGAAACCATCGTCCCCAAGCTGACTAGAAAGCGAAATCAGAATAATGGGGAGCTTGATTACCTAGTCGAAGCGCTCCCGAGTCAGCAGCTCCCGCTTCAACTGATTGACGATATTTTTAATGGTCTCGTTTCCGGCAGCCTCGCCAGTGATTGCAGTCAGCGGGTCCAGACAAGCCTTGATGAATTCGAGCATCGGGCTGCCATCTACTGCTGAAATAGTACACTCTCGCAGATCGCAGTCGTTCAGCTCAGCCCAAACACGGCTCACATTTTCGATGAAGGCGCGTCTGTGACGCCTTTCGCGTCCATCCTTGATCGTACCCCAAGCAGGACCGCTGTCCCGACCATCATTAATCATGTAGTCCAGCGCTCTGACCGCCATTTGATTGAGAAATTCAACACCTGCAATTCTATTGCTGTCAAATGCCTCGAACAGCTCGACTATCTCTTTGATTGCACGGCGATTTTCCACTAAATTATCGGGATCCTCAGACAGCAGTTCTGGTATCGCGCGATCCGCTACAGGAATTTGGCACTGCCATATTATCAGCTGCCGACACTGCTCCATTATGCGCAGTTGTTGCTCGTGTTTCTCTTGCAGGATTTGCCTATCTGGTAGCAACGAGCCCCACTCACTCAAGTCAATATAGGAAGATGCGAACCACTCGATACTTTCCAAACAGTAATTAAAATGACCTTCTTTCCCCAATTTCTTGAATTTTTCTTTGATGCGAAATAGGTCGTCAGGTGCATACGAGTAGGTGCTCGGATAGGGGCTTGCACTCATATCGAGGGAATTCCTTACGCTTGGCAGTATTGTGCCCACTGCCGCAGCAACGACCGTCGCTTCTCCAGCGCGTCGCCGCGGCGATAGGCCCTCTCGACCGCATTGCCAACGTGGTGCGCTAGGCTCCACTCCGCGATCTCGCGCGCAGTGTCAGTTTCTTCACCGGCCCAATCACGGAACATGCTTCGCAGCCCGTGCAAGGTAGCTGTCTTGTCCGGCGAGGCAAGACGCAGCGCTTTTGTCATGGCCGTGTCGGATATCGGCCTCCCTTCAACGCCACCGCCAAAGATGAGGTCGCTCGTGGCCCGCTGTCGCATGATATCGACGATCTGCATGCAGCGGTCAGACAGCGGCACGATGTGCGCCCTGCCCCCCTTCATCCGCTCGGCAGGAACCGTCCAGGTTCGGGCCTGGCCATCGATCTCGTCAAACGTCGCACCCCTGGCCTCGCCACTCCTGGCGGCCGTCAGGGTGATGAACTCGACCGCCCGAGCCGCTGTTCCGCTAGACTGCCGAAGCTTGGCCATCATCGTCGGCGCCTCGGCATAAGCCAATGCAGCATGGTGACCCCGTGTAAGCTTCTGGCGCTTTGGCATTACCTTGTCGAGCAGACCCTTCCATCTGGCTGGGTTGCCGGCGGACCTCCATTCGTGAGCTATGGCGTAGTCGATAACGGCCTGGATACGCGACCGCAGCCGGTCAGCTGTCTCGGGCCGTTCCTGCCAATGTGGCGCAAGGCAGTCCTTGACGTCCCCCATGACGATGTCGGCGACAGGGATATCGTGCAGCGGCTTGGCATATTCGCGAAGCGTCATCTCCCATTGCGCACCGTGCTTCGGGTTCGTCCACTCACTCGCCTTGGCCTTGAGCAGTTCCTCCATGCAGTGTGCGAAGGTGATTACGCGAGCAGGCTTTCTCGGAGACCGCGGATCAATGCCTCTCGCAAGGCTGTCCCGGATAGCTTCAGCCTTTTCCCTCGCCAGCGAGAGGGATACTGGCGCGGTTCCCTGTCCATATCCTCCGAGCCCGATCTCGGTGCGATCAGCACCGCGCCGAAAGATGAAGACCCACTGCTTGGAGCCTCCCTTGCGTACGCGAATATAGAGGCCGTCGCCGTCGCCGTAGATGCCAGGACTGTCCAGCCGTTTGATGTTGCTTTCGGAGAGCTTGTGTCGCGCCAATTTTCACCGCCGTTTGCCATAACCGTCATGTCGTCCATAGCGACTTTACTAGCAACAGCAAAGGGTTAGTTGGCACTAATGTCAGCAAGAATGGCGGACAGGCGGTCACTCCCTCCGCCAGAACGTAACCGACATCAATCACTTGTCGGAATTGTTCCGGCCCCCTGTTCGCGTTCAGGCGGCTACCGGCTTTTCCTGGGCCGCGACATTGTAGTCCTCGTTGCCATGCTCCAGAGCCCTGATCGCCGAGGCGTTCGCATGCTCGGATATCGACGTGTGATCGCGGGTGTCGACTTCCGCGAAGGCCAGTCCGAGTCCGATCTCCAGGTCCGCCGCCCTGATGTCTGACGCCAGAAAGCCCCTGGCGCCCTTCAGCAACCGCGCGCAGGCGCGATGTGCCGCGGCCGAACCCGTATTGGGGAGGATGACGCTGAAGGTGTCGTCGGAAATGTGACCGACGATGTCGAACTGGCGTATCTGTTCCTTGAAGGATTCCGCCAGTCCCTTCAGCAGCGTTTCGCAGACCGCCTGGCCCTGTCGTTGAAGCGTCTGGCTGTAGCCGCCGATCTTCAATACGACGACCGACAACGGGAACTGGAAACGCCGGTACCGGTTGAATTCGACCTTGAGATGTTCGGCAAAGGCACGCGCGTTGACCATGCCGGTCAGGTCGTCGGTGACCGAATTCTGCTGGAGATATTTGTAGGCCGCCTCGAAGTCGCGCAAGCTCAACATGCCAACGAGCGCGCCGTCCTGCATGACCGGCATGTGGCGGATGCGCCTTTCTGTCATCTGCGCATAGATATCCTCAACATCGTCGTCGCCGCAGCAGGTGATCACGGAGGAGGTCATGACGTCTTCGACCTTCTTGGAAAAAAGACCGGTCTGGAATTCCGCCAGGCTGCGGACGAGATCCCTCTCGGAGATGATGCCGACCATCACTTGCTTGCTGTCGACGACTGGCACGGCGCCGATTTTCCCTTCGCTCAACAAGGTCGCGGTTTCGACCAGGCTGCAGTCCGGCTTCACGGTAGTCACATCGGACGTGTTCTTGTTTTCCAGAAGTTTGTGAATTCGCATGAATGCACCTGCCCAAATAAAGAAACTGAATCATTCGAGCATGGAGCAGACGAGTAAATATCTGCTAAAAACCTGCAAGTCGTATTGGTGAACCCGTTGGCACTCCTTCTGCCATCACTGGAACAACCACAAGTGTAGCAAGACGCGATCGGTCACAGTGGTTCCCCGGTCCACTACAAGCAGGATGGTGGAAGCGCCGGCAGCTGTCTGTTGGGCCGGCCGAAGCACCCGTTGTCAGCAGCGCACCTGGAGGCGGGAGTGATAGCGAGCGGTGAGGATACGCTTTCTCGCCTGCAGCAACTCGCCGTAGAGCGAACGAAGCGGATTGCCGCCGCCTTGCAGGCGTTCGACCTGGATCGCCGACGTCGCTTCAGCGAGCGGGGCTTCATCCACGGGATTGGGTGCGACCGACCAGACGTCGATGCCAAACTCCCAGGCGTGGCCGATGTCCTCGTCCACGGCGCGATACACCCGCCGTCGCTGCAGGAGCCTTGCCGCAGCATCCGCCGACAGGATGTAGCCGACCGTACCGGATGCCAGCATCTTGTGGCTGACCAGCTCGATTTGTCCCGCCACCACCCGCTTGACGATGTGCTTGGGCCTGAGGTCGCTCAGCTTGACCAGGTCAAAATCGCCGCGCTCGACCTCGGCAAGCGCGGAGGAAAGCGCCGCATGGTCGACGACCCTGGCGTCATCCTCAAGGACCAGCGCATAGCGCTCGCCGCTGGTGACGATGCGGCGCCAGATGGCCCTGTGGCTGGCATAGCAGGCCAGCTCAGATGGCGTGACCGAGCGCTTGGCCAGCAGCAGGTTGCGCAATGGCGAATAGAGTTCCTGCAGGGCGGCAGCGTCACGGCGCACGCCCTCGAAGAACTCCCAGGAGAAGGCGGCGGGTTCCAGTTGTTGGGCGATCGACTTGCGGCGTGGTCCACCGGGTGGTTCGATCGTCAGGACGTAGGCTCTCACGGGTCGGATTCACGCTCTGCATTGCATCGACCGGCCCCGCGCACATGCCTCGCGTACGCGCCGGTCGGTTGGTCGCGAACCCTTACCAGCAATCATGCCGCAGGGACAACCAGTGCCTCGTAGCCAAGCGCAACAGGGTCCGTCAACTCCTGCCGTCACGAGCCACGGACAGAAGTCCGCAAGCGGATGTTCCTGAGGGCGCCTGGCCGCCCGGCCCTGCCGACAGGCTGGGCCGGCCTGTTGCCTGCCGGTCACAGGTGCCCCCTGTAACGGCATCAAACCGTTACAGGGACGGTCGTATTGAGCGCCCGTCCAAATCCCCCGCCCCGAGAGAAGGCAAGATGCAACCATCAAGAAGAATCGCAACCGCGGCAGCAAGCATGATGCTGATGGCGGTCCCTGCACTGGCGCAGGAAAAGGTCGGCGAAGCGACCCTGGTCAAGACCAGAGTGACCGGCAATGGCGCCGTCATCGACTACATGGCGCCGGTGCACCGCAACGAGCGCATCCAGACATCGAAGACCGGGCTTGGCGAGTTCCTGTTCCGCGACGGCACGAAATTCGCGGTCGGCTGGAATTCGTCCGTCGTCATCGACGAGTTCGTGTTCAACGATTCCAAGACCGTTCAGAAGCTGTCGCTCAACGCGGCCAGGGGCACGTTCCGCTGGATCAGCGGCCAGTCGAAATCGTCGGCCTACCAGATCAACACGCCGGCCGGAACGCTCGGCGTGCGCGGCACCGCGCTCGACATCTATGTCGGTGCCGGCGGCCTGACCGCCATCGTGCTCCTGGAGGGCGCGGCCCAGTTCTGCGGCAGCAATGGCTGCCAGGACCTCACGCGGCAATGCGACGTGGTCGTCGCGACGCCGTCCGGCGGCGTGCAGTCGCCCGAAACGGTGAACCGCAACATCTTCAACGTGCTCGGCACACCGCGGGCGCTGCCCTTCCTGTCGGGCGACCAGACACTGTCGCGAAAATTCCGGCGGGTCACCAGAGGCTGCGGCATGTCGAGCGCGCTGCAGAAGAGAACCGAGCCCGGCGGCGCTTCGAGACCCGACCCGAGGGATCGTCAGCCCCCGGACGACGATGACGGTGGCAACACCTTCAACCCCTAAACGGTGAGGAATTTCCTCACCTCGGCCCGGTCGAGATCCTCGGCCGGGCCGGTATGCACGATCAGTCCGCGATCCATGATGTTGACCTCGTCGGCCAGTTCCCGGCAGAAATCGAGATACTGCTCGACAAGCAGGATGGCGATGCCGGCCTGGTCGCGCAGGTAGCGGATAGCGCGGCCGATATCCTTGATGATCGAGGGCTGGATGCCCTCGGTCGGCTCATCCAGCACCAGCAGTTTCGGTCGCATCACCAGCGCCCGGCCGATCGCCAGCTGCTGCTGCTGCCCGCCCGAAAGGTCGCCGCCGCGCCGGCCGAGCATCTGCTTCAGCACCGGAAACAGTTCGAACACATGGCCCGGAATGTTGCGATCGGCGCGCTTCAATGGCGCGAAGCCGGATTCCAGGTTTTCGCGCACCGTCAGGAGCGGAAAGACCTCCCTGCCCTGCGGCACGAATGCGATGCCCGACCGGGCGCGGTCATACGCCGCGCTCCGGTCGAGCGCCTTCCCCTCGAAGGCAACGCTTCCGCTCGTCAGCCGGTGATGGCCGACGATGGATCTCATGAGACTGGTCTTGCCGACGCCGTTGCGGCCGAGCACGCAGGTGATCTTGCCGGCGCCGGCAGTCAGCGATACGCCGCGCAGCGCCTGGGCGGCGCCGTAGTGCAAGGTGGCGTCCTTGACCTCAAGCATGACCGGCGATCCTCGTCTCTTGGTCCCCCTCCTCCCCCGCGAAGGGGGTGGCGGGCGCGCCGGCCTGCCGGAGGGGGTCGGTGAAATTTCCAGAGTTTTCCAGCCGGTCGAAACCGGACCGGAAGGAGAGCGACGACCGCTCGGCGGCGGTTGCCAGCGAAAGAAGTGCGTCGAGGTCGAAGCGCCAGTACATGGTCAGCGGCCCAGATAGACTTCGACGACGCGCTCGTCGGCCGAGACGAAATCCAGCGTGCCTTCCGACAGCACCGAACCTTCGTGCAGGCAGGTAACCTTGACGTCGAGCTCGCGGACGAAATGCATGTCGTGCTCGACCACGATGACGGAATGGGTCTTGGCGATTTCCTTGAGCAGGCGCGCGGTTTCCTCGGTCTCGGCATCGGTCATGCCGGCGACCGGCTCGTCAACGAGAAGCAGCTTCGGGTCCTGCGCCAGCAGCATGCCGATCTCCAGCCATTGCTTCTGCCCGTGCGAGAGATTTGCGGCGAGGTCGTTGCGCTTCTCGTCGAGGCGGATCGTGGCCAGAATCTCGTCGATGCGCTGCCGCTCCTCTGTCGAGCTGCGGTGAAACAGCGCCGGGAATATCGAGCGGGGACCATTCAGCGACAGCATGATGTTGTCCTCGACCGAATGGCTTTCGAAGACAGTCGGCTTCTGGAACTTGCGGCCGATGCCCATCATGGCGATCTCGGCCTCGTCGTGCTTCGTCAGGTCGACGCTGCCGTTGAAGAAGACCTCGCCGTCGTCCGGCCGCGTCTTGCCGGTGACGATGTCCATCATGGTGGTCTTGCCGGCGCCGTTCGGGCCGATGATGGCGCGCATCTCGCCCTTGTCGAGCACCAGCGACAGGTTGTTGATGGCGCGGAACCCGTCGAAGGAGACCGAGACGCCGTCGAGGTAGAGGATCGTGTGGCTCTTTGACATGGCTTACTCGGCCGGTTGCGGTTCGGCGCCGGAATCCGGCTCGGACCATTTGCCGGCAGCCGCCGGTTCGGGGCGGACGACGACATCCTGGGGTGCGACGATCTCGCCCGCCGCAAGCCGTTCGCGGCGGCGTGTCCGCCAGGCGTCCCACATGCCGACAATGCCCTGTGGCAGGAACAGCGTGACGGCGATGAACAACCCGCCCAGCGCAAACAGCCAGTAATCGGGCAGCGCACCGGTGAAGTAGGATTTTCCGGTGTTGACGAGGATCGCGCCGATGATCGGGCCGACGATCGTGGCTCGACCCCCGACCGCCGCCCAGACGACGACCTCGATGGAATTGGCGGGCTCGAACTCGCCCGGGTTGATGATGCCGACCTGCGGCACGTAGAGCGCGCCGGCAATGCCCGCCATCACCGCCGAGACGGTGAAGGCGAACAGTTTTACGTTCTCGGCACGCCAGCCGAGGAACCGCGTGCGGCTCTCGGCGTCGCGCACCGCCATCAGCAGCTTGCCGTATTTCGAGCCGATGATTCGCCAGGTCACGTAGACCGCGAGCGCCAGCGCGATTGCGGACGCGGAGAACAGCGCCGAGCGCGTGGCGTCTGCCTGCACGTTGAAGCCCAGGATGTCCTTGAAGTCGGTCAGGCCGTTATTGCCGCCAAACCCCATGTCGTTGCGAAAGAAGGCGAGCAGCAGCGCATAGGTCAGCGCCTGGGTGATGATCGAGAGATAGACCCCGGTGACGCGCGAGCGGAAGGCCAGCCAGCCGAAGCCGAAGGCCAGCAGGCCGGGCACCACCATCACCATCAGCGCGGCAAACCAGAACTGGTCGAAGCCGTACCAGAACCAGGGCAACTCCTTCCAGTTCAGGAAGACCATGAAGTCCGGCAGGACCGGATTGGCATAGACGCCGCGGTCGCCGATCTGGCGCATCAGATACATGCCCATGGCGTAGCCGCCGAGCGCAAAGAAGGCGGCGTGGCCGAGCGATAGGATGCCGCAATAGCCCCAGACCAGATCGAGCGCGAGCGCCAGCATGGCGTAGCAGAGGTACTTGCCGAACAGGGCGACCGCATAGGGCGGAATATGCAGGGCGCTGTCCTGCGGCACCGCCAGGTTGAGCACCGGCACGATGATGGCCATGGCCAGGAGGATTGTGATCGTGATGGCGATGCGGCGGTCGGCGCCGGCGGCGAAGAGTTTCCCTGTGATCATGCTTCCACCGCCCTGCCCTTGAGCGCGAACAGGCCGCGCGGGCGCTTCTGGATGAACAGGATGATCACCACCAGCACGATGATCTTGCCGAGCACGGCGCCGGCATAGGGCTCGAGGAACTTGTTGAGGATGCCGAGAGAGAAGGCGCCGACCAGCGTGCCCCAGAGATTGCCGACGCCGCCGAACACCACAACCATGAAGCTGTCGATGATGTAGCCCTGGCCGAGGTTGGGCGAGACATTGTCGATCTGGCTGAGCGCCACGCCGGCGATGCCGGCAATGCCGGAGCCGAGCGCGAAGGTGAGCGCGTCGACCCAGGGCGTCTTGATGCCCATTGAGGAGGCCATGCGGCGGTTGGCGGTGACGGCGCGCATCTGCAGGCCCCACGGCGTCCTCTTCATGACGTAAAGCAGGACGGCGAAGACACCGAGGGCGAAGACGAGAATCCAGAGCCGGTTGAAGGTGACCGACATCTGGCCGATGTCGACGGCGCCCGACATCCAGGCCGGGTTGCCGACCTCGCGGTTGGTCGGGCCGAAGATGGTGCGCACCGCCTGCTGCAGGATGAGCGAGACGCCCCACGTCGCAAGCAGGGTTTCAAGCGGCCGGCCATAGAGGAAGCGGATGATGCCGCGCTCGATGGCAAGGCCGACGGCGCCGGAGACGAGGAAGGCGAGCGGCAGGGCAATGGCCAGGGACCAGTCGAAGAGACCGGGCGCGGTCGAACGGATCAGTTCCTGAACGACGAAGGTCGTGTAGGCGCCAAGCATCACCATCTCGCCATGCGCCATGTTGATGACGCCCATGACGCCGAAGGTGATGGCGAGCCCGATCGCCGCGAGCAGCAGGACCGAACCGAGCGACATGCCGTACCAGACGTTCTGGGCGACAGCCCAGAAAGCCAGCGTCTCGTTGATCTTGGCGATCGCGGCGGTGGCCGCAACCTTGAGCGCCCCATCGGACTGCGCCTCGTAGGCGATCAGCAGGGATGCCGCGTCACGGCTGCCCATCTCCGCGATCATCTCGATGGCAGCGAGCTTGTCGGCCTCGGGCAGGTCCGAAACCAGCACCGAGGAGGCGCGCGCCTGTTCGAGTTTCCTTCTGACGCTCGACACGGTTTCCCTGGCGATTGCCGCATCGAGAGCATCGATGGCGTCGGCGCTCGGCGTCTTGAACATCGTGTCGGCCGCCGCGATCCGCACGACGGGATCGGGGGAACTCAGCGTCAGTGCGCCTACGGCGTCGCGGATGACGCGGCGTAGCGTGTTGTTGACCTTGATCTTGCTGACCTCGGACTTCTTGGCTTCCCCCAAAACCTCGCCGGTCAGGGGGTCGAGAAGCCGGACGGTACGCCCGCTCTCCTTGCCGATGAAGACTTCGCGGTCGGACTCGCGGAAGACGAGGTCGCCGTCGGACAAGGCAACGAGCGGCCTTTCCGCGGCCGGATCACCCACCGCCGCAAGTTCCTCCACGATGGACTTCGTTGCCGCAAAACCCTTGGCGGTGGCAAACTTGGCGATGATCTCTCGCAGTTCGGCCTCGTCTGCCGCGGCAGGCACGACGAAGGCCGTCAGCAGCGGGAGCAGAAGGGCGAGTAATCTCAGGATGGTCATTGCGGATAATGCCGATTGTTCATGCCTGGGGGAGCGCCGGGCGGAGGCAATCGTGCCTCCGCCCGGCAGTTCGTCTCGATCGTCGACCTAGTTGGTCGCCTTGCCGCCGCACTTGCCGGTGGCGGTGTTGAAGTTGCCGCAGGACATGGGCTTGCGCCAATCGGCGATCAGGTCCTTGGAATCCGGCAGGTAGTCGGACCATTCGTCACCCACGACGAGGCCAGTGGTCTCCCAGACGGTTTCCATCTGGCCATCGGCCTGGATCTCGCCGATCAGCACCGGCTTGGTGATGTGATGGTTCGGCATCATCGACGAGTAACCGCCGGTGAGGTTGGGCACCGAGACGCCCACGATGGCGTCGATGACGGCATCCGGATCGGTCGTGCCGGCCTTTTCAACCGCCTTGACCCACATGTTGAAGCCGATGACGTGGGCTTCCATCGGGTCGTTGGTCACGCGCTTCGGGTTCTTGGTGTATTCCTTCCACTTGGCGATGAACTCCTCGTTCTCGGGAGTATCGACCGACTGGAAGTAGTTCCAGGCGGTGAGGTGTCCGACGAGCGGGGTTGTATCGAGGCCGGCCAGTTCTTCCTCGCCGACCGAGAAGGCGACGACCGGAATGTCTTCGGCCTTGATGCCCTGGTTGCCGAGCTCCTTGTAGAAGGGAACGTTGGCGTCACCGTTGATGGTCGAGACGACGGCGGTCTTCTTGCCGGCCGAACCGAAGTTCTTGATGTCGGTCACGATCGTCTGCCAGTCGGAATGACCGAACGGCGTGTAGTTGATCATGATGTCTTCGTCCGCCACGCCCTTCGACTTGAGGTAGGCCTGGAGGATCTTGTTGGTGGTCTGCGGATAGACGTAGTCGGTGCCGGCCAGAACCCAGCGCTCGACCGAGCCGCCCTCTTCGCTCATTAGGTAGTCGACGGCCGGAATGGCCTGCTGGTTGGGCGCTGCGCCCGTGTAGAACACGTTGCGCTGGCTTTCCTCGCCCTCGTACTGGACGGGGTAGAAGAGTAGCGAGTTCAGTTCCTCGAACACCGGCAGAACCGACTTGCGCGACACGGAGGTCCAGCAGCCGAACACGGCCGAGACCTTGTCGACCGCGATCAGTTCGCGCGCCTTTTCGGCGAAGAGCGGCCAGTCAGACGCCGGGTCCACGACGACTGCCTCAAGCTGCTTGCCGAGAAGGCCGCCCTTCTTGTTCTGCTCGTCGATCAGGAACAGCATCGTGTCCTTCAGCGTGGTCTCCGAGATTGCCATCGTTCCCGACAGCGAGTGGAGAATACCGACCTTGATCGTGTCGTCCTGCGCCTGTGCGGGCGCGGAAAACAACAGGCCGGCGGCTATTGCCGACGCTGACAGTGTTTTGCTTATCATTGAGAAACTTCCCCTCATGTGGACACCTCCGAATTGGTTGTTGCACCGCAATAATCGATGCAACAGCCATGCCAGTTTCGAAGGAGCCCGATACGACGGGGATTTTACTGTTCATTCTCAATGGCTTGACGCCTCCGGATTGGACTCCTCCCAAGACGCCGTTGCGGAAGGTCCTCCGGCCATTGTGACAATTTTGCGCAATGCAGCATCTGTTGCCTGATTTTTAACCAGTTGGCGAGATTGCCTATTCTCTGTGCGAATTGCGCGCGCAAGATCAGATGATCGTCGCAGCCAGGAACCATAGCGTCGCGCCCAGGCGGTAGACATCGGCAATCGCGGGGCGGGCAAGGTCGGCAGTCCGCCAGACCGAGGCCAGAAGAAAGGCGTTGTAGGGAAGCGGCGCAAAGAGAACTGCAAGGGATGGCACGGTGCCGACCTTGAGTCCCAGAAGCATGAGGCCCAGGGCGCCCGCCACGACGTTGACGATCGACGCGACGACGATCATGTCGCGCCAGAAAATCGTCGCCAGCGGCACGCGCCGGTTCCAGCGCCTGGACAGGAAGGCCCGGGGACCACGACCCGTGACACTCTCAGTCTGCATGGAACGGTTTCCGGATGGCGGTCTGGTTCAGACAGCCGGGCGGGCAACGCGTCCCCCGGCTGCATCTGTGGACAAGCAATGCTCGACCTGTCTCAAGTCATATCGCAGCCGCACAAGCAGGGCTAGCATCCCGCGATGCAATCATCCCGCGACATTTCCCGCCTGATCGAGATCATGGCGGCACTGCGCGATCCCGAGACCGGCTGTCCCTGGGACGTCGAGCAGGATTTCGCCTCCATCGCTCCCTATACGGTCGAAGAGGCCTACGAGGTGGCCGACGCAATTGCGCGAGGCGATCTCGACGATCTGCGCGACGAGCTCGGCGACCTGCTGCTTCAGGTCGTCTACCACGCCAGGATGGCAGAGGAGCAGGGCGACTTTGCTTTTGGCGACGTGGTGCGGGCGATTACTGAAAAGATGATCCGCCGCCACCCGCATGTCTTCGGCGACGAGGAGGCGCGCGGCGCCGGCATGGCCAAGGGCATGTGGGAGAGGATCAAGGGCGAGGAGAAGGCCGCCAAGCGCGCCGCCCGGGTGGCGCGCGGCCTCGACCCGGAAGACAATGGTCACGGCTTCCTCGACGGGGTGCCCGTCGCCCTGCCCGCGCTGACGCGCGCGCTGAAGCTGCAGCAGAAGGCGGCGCAGGTCGGGTTCGACTGGAGCGAGGCCGAGCCGATCCTCGCCAAGATCGAGGAAGAGATCGGCGAGTTGCGGAGCGCCATGGCCGACAAGGATGCGGCTGCCATGAAGGACGAATTTGGCGACGTGCTGTTTGCGCTGGTCAATTTCGGCCGCCATCTCGGCATCGAGGCCGAAGCAGCGCTCGGCGGCACCAACGAGAAGTTCCGCAACCGCTTCCACGAGGTCGAGCGCGCGCTGACGGCGCGCAACGAGACGCTGCAAGCGGCAACGCTGGAGGAAATGGAAGTGCTGTGGCAGCAGGCAAAGCGCAAGGAATAGGGATGGCTAGCTGCCGCTCTTGCGGCGCAGCCGACTGAGGATTTCCTCGCGCGCGCTCGCCGTCGCCTGGATCTCGATCGACACGCTGCCGTCTTCATTGTCGGTGCGCGAAAGCACGTCTCCATTGCGATAGAGCCAGTCCATCAGCCCCATCTGGTCGGGCGCCAGCACGACGTCCACCTTGTCCAGCGAGCCCGACAGGCGCGCCTCAATCACCGAGGCGAGCGCTTCGATGCCCTCGCCCGTTACCGCGGAGATGGCAATCGGGTGTTCGCCCTTGCGGGCTGTTCCCTCCTCCAGCAGGCGTTCGCGATTGCCTGCATCCAGCAGGTCGATCTTGTTCCAGACCTCGATGACGTGGCTGGTGTCGGCGGCGTCGACGCCGAGATCGTGCAGGATGCGTTCGACATCCTCGGCCTGCGCTGTCGTGTCCGGATCCGAAATGTCACGCAGATGGATGACGAGGTCGGCCTCGACAACCTCCTCAAGCGTCGCCCGGAAGGCAGCGACAAGGTGGGTCGGGAGGTCGGAGATGAAACCGACCGTGTCGGACAGGATGATCGGCGTGCCGTGTGGAAGACGCACCCGCCTTAGGGTCGGGTCGAGGGTCGCAAACAGCATGTCCTCGGCCAGCACGCCGGCACCGGTCAGGTGGTTGAAAAGCGTGGACTTGCCGGCATTGGTGTATCCGACGATGGCAACGACCGGAAACGGCACCTTCTTGCGCTTGGCGCGGTGCAGGTCACGGGTGCGTCGCACCGTCTCCAGCTCACGCTTGAGCTTGGTGATCTTGTCCTGAAGCGCGCGCCGGTCGGCCTCGATCTGGGTTTCGCCGGGGCCACCGAGGAAGCCGGCGCCGCCACGCTGCCGCTCAAGGTGGGTCCAGCTGCGCACAAGGCGCCCTTTCTGGTAGTTGAGATGCGCAAGGTCGACCTGCAGCGTGCCTTCCTTGGTGCGTGCGCGGCGGCCGAATATCTCCAGGATCAGCGCGGTGCGGTCGAGCACCTTGGCCTCGAGCGCCTTTTCGAGATTTCGCTGCTGCACGGGCGTCAGTGGATGATCGACGATGACGACCTCCGCATGGCCTTCCTTGACGATCTCCGCAATCTCTTCGACCTTGCCCGCGCCGAGCAGGGTCGACGGGCGAGGCTCGCTGACGTTGACGATAGCCGTGTGCACCAGATCGAGATCGATGGCACGCGCCAGGCCGACGGCCTCATCACGCCGTGCATCGGCCGACCGGGTCAGCCTCGGGCGGTTCTGACCGGAATCCTCGTCAGTGCGATAGGAACGCGGCAGCACCGGCACGATGACGACCGCCCGAGTGGCGGCCTCGCGCCGGTCTGTTGCCGTTGATTTATCCGACTTGCCGGTCCCCCGACCGGCACCCGATTGACGCGCCAATCAGGAGCCCGCGCCAGCTTCCTCGCCATCAAACATCTGAACCGGCTGGCTCGGCATGATGGTGGAGATGGCATGCTTGTAAACAAGCTGGGAGTGTCCGTCCCGCCGCAGCAAGACGCAGAAATTGTCGAAGGATGTCACCACCCCAGTCAGTTTCACGCCATTGATCAGGAAGATCGTCAGCGGATTCTTGGTCTTGCGGACTGAATTGAGAAACAGGTCTTGCAGATTTTGCGAACGTTCCGCCATTGTTTTTATCTTTCGTCCGGCCCCGTTGGCCTACGTGTAGTGCGCCAAATTTGTACGCATATGTCAAGCACATCGACATTTTTCAGCCGAGCCAAACCCCAGGCCCGGCGGAAAGCGCGTTATTGATAACCTGCGGTATCAGGCAGGGCTTTTTTCCGCAATGTCAAAAAACGCCTGCCGAAGGGATAAGGTGACAGATCCAGGGTGACCATTGGCGATCGGCGTGCCATCGATGGCGACCACCGGCATGGCGATGGTGGTTGCCGAGCTGATGAAAGCTTCGCGGGCTTCCCTGGCCTCCGACACCGAGAAGTAGCGCTCCTCTATTTTCAGCCCGAGCTTGGCCGCGACATCGAACAGCGTGGTGCGCGTGATGCCACGCAGGATGCCGTGCTCCGCAGGACGCGTGACCAGCGCGCCGTCCTTGGTGACGATCCAGGCATTCGACGATCCGCCTTCCTTGACGTTGCCGTCGGTGTCCACGAACCAGGCTTCCTGGGCCCCGGCGGCCTTGGCCTTCTCCTTGGCGAGCACGTTCGGCAGCAGGCCGACCGACTTGATGTCCACGCGATCCCAGCGGTTTTCCGGCACGGTGACGACCCGGATGCCCTCCTCGGCGCGCTTTAAGCCCTGCGTCGGATCGACCTTCTTGGCCGTCACGACCACTGCCGGCCTGGTGTTTGCCGGAAACAGGAAGTCGCGGCCCGCAACGCCGCGCGTGACCTGCATGTAGACCAGGCCGTTGACGACACGGTTGCGCCGGACGACCTCGCGAATGACGATCTGGAATGCCGCGCGCGCCATCGGCCAGGCGATCTGCAGTTCCCCGAGCGAACGGTCGAGCCGGTCGAGGTGGCGCTTCATGTCGACGATGTAGCCCCTGGCTACCTCGCAGACCTCGTAGACGCCGTCAGCGAACTGGTAACCCCTGTCCTCGATGTGGACGCAGGCATCGGCGTGGGCGACATAACGTCCGTTGACATAGGCAATGCGCGGCATGGCGTTCTCGACTGTTCGGAGCTCGTGCGTTCTTAGGCGATTCCGCCCACGCCCGCCATCACACGCCGAGCGATTTGAGCTTGCGGTGCAAGGCGGACCGCTCCATGCCGATGAACTCGGCGGTGCGAGAGATGTTGCCGCCGAACCGGTTGATCTGGGCGATCAGATACTCCTTCTCGAACATCTCGCGTGCCTCGCGCAGCGGCAGCGCCATGATGTGCTGGTCGGACTGGCTGGGCGCGCGCGGCATCATGTCGCCGATCTCGGCCGGCAGCAGGTCGGCGGTGATCGGCGCCTCGACGTCGTCTCCGCGCACCAGGATCATCAGCCGCTCGATGTTGTTGCGCAGCTGGCGCACATTGCCCGGCCAGTTGTGCGCCTGCAGGACGGCAAGCGCGTCGTCGCCAATGCGGCGCGGCTTGATGCCGGCCTGGCGGGCCACCTGCTTCATGAAGTGATCGACGAGATAGGGGATGTCCTCGCGGCGTTCGGCGAGCCCCGGGACCACGACCGGCACGACCGCCAGACGGTGATAGAGGTCCTCGCGGAAGCGTCCGTCGGCGATCATCGCCTCGAGATTGTGCGCCGTCGAGGCGATGATGCGCACGTCGACCTTGACGCGCTTGGTGCCACCGACGCGCTCGAACTGCTGGTCGACGAGAACGCGCAGGATCTTGGCCTGCGTCTCGCGCGGCATGTCGGCCACCTCGTCGAGGTAGAGAATGCCACGATGCGCCTCCTCGAGCGCTCCGACCTTGCGTTCGCCGCCATTCGATTCGGTGCCGAACAGCTCGATCTCCATGCGCTCTGGCGTGATCGTCGCCGAATTGACGGTGATGAAGGGACTGCTCTTGCGTGACGACAGGGCATGGATGGCGCGTGCGGCCAGTTCCTTGCCGGAACCGGACGGTCCCAGGATCATGATGCGGCTGTTGGTCGGCGCAACGCGCTCGATGGTCTGGCGCAGCTGGCTCATGGCCGACGACATGCCGATCAGGTCGAATGTCTCGCCGCTGCGCAGCTTGAGGTCCGAAACCTCCTTCTTCAGCTTCGACGTCTCGAGTGCCCGTTCCGCGATCAGAATCAGGCGGTCGGCCTTGAATGGCTTTTCGATGAAGTCGTAGGCGCCGCGGCGGATCGCCGAGACAGCTGTCTCGATGTTGCCATGACCGGAAATCATCACCACCGGCAGGCCCGGGTGCAGCGTCTTGATCTGGTCAAGGAGTGCCAGGCCGTCGAGCCGCGAACCCTGAAGCCAGATGTCGAGAAACACCAGGCGGGGCACCCGGTCGGCGATCGCCGCCAGTGCGCTGTCGCTGTCATGGGCAGTGCGGGTTTCGTGCCCCTCGTCGCTCAGGAGCCCTGCCACCAGTTCACGGATATCTTCCTCGTCGTCGACGATCAGAATGTCAGACGCCATCGGTTACCTTCTCGCTTTCAACTGATTCCGCCTTCCCGCCGTCGGCCGTGCCGCTGCCGTCGGATGCTGGAAGGAATATGCTGATCATGGCGCCCCGACCGCCATGGAAATCCTCGGGGGCGTCGTGAAGTTCCAAACGACCGCCATGGTCCTCGGCGATCTTCTTGACGATTGCGAGGCCGAGGCCGGTGCCCTTCTCGCGGGTCGTCATATAGGGCTCGAGCAGCCGCTGCCTGTTCTCGCGCGGCAGGCCCTTGCCATTGTCGATCACGTCGACGCGGATCATGCCGTCTTCCTGCGTCGCGCGGATGCGGATCACGCCCGCGTCGCCGACATCCTTGCCGACGGTCTCGATCGCCTCGGCCGCGTTCTTGATGATGTTGCCGAAGGCCTGGGACATCAGCCGGCTGTCGAACGTGCCCGTCAACGGCTTGTCGGCAAAGTCCCGCTCGAAGGCGATGTCGGAATGTCCGACCTCGACCAGGAATGAGGCCTCGCGCATCGCCTCGCGGATGTCGACCATCTTCATCTCGGGTTTCGGCATGCGCGCGAAGGCGGAAAACTCGTCGACCATGCGACCGATGTCCTCGACCTGCCGGATGATCGTGTCGGTGCACTGGTCGAACACCTCGCGATCCTCGGTGATGACCTTGCCGTAGCGGCGGCGGATGCGTTCTGCCGAAAGCTGGATCGGCGTCAGCGGGTTCTTGATCTCGTGTGCGATGCGCCGCGCGACATCTGCCCAGGCGGTGGAGCGCTGCGCCTGTACCAGGTCGGTAATGTCGTCGATCGTGACGACGTAGGATTTTTCGTCGGTCTGGCTGTCGCCGCCCTCGACGGTCACCTGCACGTTGAATGTGCGCTCGGCGCCTGCCCGGTAGAAGGTGACCTGTTCTCGATAGACTGCCCTGCCCGACTGTCGACCGATCTCGAAGACACGCCCGACATGCGGCAGGATGGCGGAGATGTTCTCGCCCAGCGAGGCTTGCGCCGAAATCGCAAGCATGGTCTCGGCGGAGCGGTTGACGATCGAGATGATGCCGTAGGAATCGACGCCGATGACGCCGGCCGTGACGCCGGCAAGCACGGCCTCGGAGAAGCGGCGCCGTTCGTCCACGAGGTCCTTGGCGTGCAGGATTTCGTTGCGCTGCGCCTTCAGCTCCAGCAGCATCTTGTTGAAGGTGTCGCCAAGCGAAGCGACGTCGCCGTCGGTGGCGCGGACGGGAACCGAGACGTCGAGATTGCCGGTCGCCACCTCGTCGGCCGCGCCGATGAGCTGGCGGATCGGCCGGACCAGGCGATCGGCCACCGTGATGCCCGTCCAGATGGCGGCGAGCACGATGATCAGGGTCAATCCGAGATAGAGCAGGCCGAAGGCGATCTGCGTGGTGCGCCGGTTCGCCTCCAGGCCGCGGTACTCGGCGGTATTGAGGGTGACGATCTGGCGGGCCCGGATGACCTCGGGATCGACCAGGCGGATGGTGTAGAGATAGGTGTCGTCGTACTGGCGCAGCTTGATGATCGCACCGACGACGTTGCTGGTGCGCGGTTCGATCAGCACGGGCTGGCCGGTCGTCGCCTGCTTGACCGATTCGGGCGGCGGCGGCGGCATCTCGAAATCGGAGCGCGTGTGCGCGGCCATGACGAAGGAGCCGTCATTGCGGATCAGTGCGGCATGCGCCAGCGCACGGCCGACGGCCTGCTTGCTCATGAACTCGCGAAAGCCGGTCCTGTCGAGGCCGTAGAGGGTGCGGGCGTTGTCGAGGTCGTTGGCCATCGAGAGGGTCGTGCCCTGCAGGTTGCGGGCGTTCTCGCGCACATAGGCCTCGGCGATCGACAGCGAGGAATTGATGATCGTCTTGGTGCGGATCTCGAACCAGCGGTCGAGGCCGATGTCGAGCGTGATCGAGGCGATCACGGCGACTAGGATGGCCGGCAGCACGGCAACCAGCGAGAACATGGCGACGATGCGCACATGCAGTCGCGACGCGGCCTTGCCGCGACGCCGCGCCTTGGCGATGCGGTAGACTTCCCTGCCGATCAGCCAGGACAGGAACAGCACGAAGGCGGCGTTGATGGCGATGAGCGACAGGGTCGTCGCCTCGTCCGGCGTGATCGGCGTGACGCCGACGAGGATGGCGAAGGAAACAGCGGCGGTTAGCAGAGCTCCGACCACGGCGACGACGCCCGGCATGGCCAGCAACCGGCGGCCGTCGGCGGCGGCCGCACTTTCGAAATGCGGGTCTGATGCTACGGGTGACTGAACTGCCATGGTGTGCTGGTGTGCCTGTCCTTTGCACTCAACCTATGCAACGCATTGTGGCGATTATGCAACAAGGCTGGTCCTACCAGTGCGATTTGCTGGAGGATTTTCGGCACACGAAAGCGTGAAGCAACACCGGCCCGGAGCCGCCGGACCAGCGGTCAGACGGGCTTCGAGGCTCGGTAGACGTTGACACCGAGGTCGCGGATTTTCTTGCGCAGCGTGTTGCGGTTCAGGCCGAGAAGTTCCGCCGCCTTGATCTGGTTGCCGCGCGTGGCCGTCATGGAGGCGAGAACCAGCGGGTATTCCACCTCGGCGATGATTCGCTGGTAGAGGCCGGGCGGCGGCATCTCGCCGCCAAAGCTCGAAAAGTAGCGCTGCAGGAAGTGTTCCGTAGCCTGACCGATGGTCAGGTTGTCCGGGACCATGGCGCCGCCGGGCGCCTCTTCCTGTTCTCCGGTCTTCAGCTCGGCCTCGATGATCTCGGCCGAGATCTCGTCCTGCGGGTAGAGCGCAGCCAGCCGGCGCACCAGGTTTTCCAGTTCGCGGACGTTGCCCGGCCAGGGATAGCGCTTCATCAGCTCGATCCCGCCGCTGGAGATGCGCTTGGTCTGCAGCCCCTCCTCCTCGCCGAGCTTGAAGAAGTGGCGCACCAGATCGGGCACGTCCTCGGCGCGTTCGCGCAGACCCGGCAGCCTGAGCGGCACCACGTTCAGCCGGTAGAAAAGGTCCTCGCGGAACAATCCCTGGTTGATCAGCGTGCGCAGGTCCTTGTTGGTCGCGGCGACGATCCGGACGTCGGTCTTGATCGGCGTGCGGCCGCCGACGGTGGTGTATTCGCCCTGCTGCAGCACGCGCAGCAGGCGCGTCTGCGCCTCCATCGGCATGTCGCCGATCTCGTCGAGGAACAGCGTTCCGCCCTCGGCCTGTTCGAAGCGGCCGGTGGAGCGGTTCTGGGCGCCGGTGAAGGCGCCCTTCTCGTGGCCGAAAAGTTCGGATTCGATCAGGTCGCGCGGGATGGCGGCCATGTTGATGGCCACGAAGGGACCGCTGCGGCGGCGGCCGTATTCGTGCAGGGCCCGGGCGACGAGCTCCTTGCCGGTGCCGGACTCGCCGCTGATCATCACCGTCAGGTCGGTCTGCATCATGCGAGCGAGCATGCGGTAGATGTCCTGCATCGCCGCCGAGCGGCCGACGAGCGGCATTGCCTCGGTCTGGTCCTCGGCTCGCGCTTCCTGCTTGGACCGGCGCGGCTCCGACAGGGCGCGGTTGACGATGGCCAGCAGTTCGTTGAGGTCAAAGGGCTTGGGCAGATACTCGTAGGCGCCGGTTTCGGAGGCGCGGATGGCGGTCATGAAGGTATTCTGGGCGCTCATGACGATAACCGGCAAGTCGGGCCTCGCCTTCTTGATGCGCGGCAGCATGTCGAAGGCGTTCTCGTCGGGCATCACGACGTCGGTGATGACAAGATCGCCCTCGCCGGCGACGACCCAGCGCCACAGCGTCGCGGCATTCGAGGTGACGCGCACCTCGTGGCCGACCCGCGACAGAGCCTGGTTGAGCACGGTCCTGATCGCGGCATCGTCATCGGCTACAAGAATGCTGCCCTGAACCGTCATGCTGGATTTCCTTCAACGTCTTCGGCAGGCGCTGCCGACATTCCCTTCCAGGCCGGCATCAGCACCCGGAAGGTGGTGCCGCGCGGCGTGGAATCGCACTCGATGATGCCGCCATGCTCACCGACGATCTTGGCGACGAGCGCCAGGCCGAGCCCGGAGCCGTTGGGCTTGGTGGTCACGAAGGGATCGAACAGGATCGGCAGGATATCCTCGGACACGCCCGGACCATTGTCGCGAACGCAGAATTCCAGCGGCAGCGAGACGCGATCCTGCGTTCCGGGCACGGACACGCGGATGCCCGGCCGGAAGGCTGTCGACAGGGTGATCTCGGCGCTCGAATTGTTGCCGGTCGACTCGGCGGCGTTCTTGACCAGGTTCAGGAACACCTGGATCAGCTGGTCGCGGTTGGCATAGACCGAAGGCAATGATGGATCATAATCCTCCAAGATCTTGATCCGGCTTGCAAAACCGTTCCTTGCGATGGCCTTCACGTGGTCGAGCACGACATGGATGTTGACCGGGTAGCGGTCGATCGGTCGCTCGTCGGAGAAGATCTCCATGCGATCGACCAGCGAGACGATACGGTCGGTTTCCTCGGTGATCAGCCGGGTCAGCGCGCGGTCCTCGTCGGACACCGCCGTCTCCAGCAACTGCGCCGCGCCGCGGATTCCCGACAGCGGGTTCTTGATCTCGTGCGCCAACATGGCCGCGAGGCCCGTCACCGAACGCGCGGCACTGCGATGCGTCATCTGGCGGTCGATCTTGTCGGCCATCGAGCGTTCCTGGAACATGATGACCACCGAGCCCGGCAGCTCCGGCACCGGCGCGGCGTAGAGGTCTACGACCTTCTCGATGCCGATGCGCGGCGAGGAAATGTCGACGCGGTATTCGTTGACCGGCGACAGGCGCTCGCGAACCTGGTCGACGAGGATCAGGATCGGGCTGCCGAACGGCACGAAATGCGCCAGGGTCTTGCGCGCCAGCACGGAGGCGCTGGAGCGGAAAAAATCCTCGGCGTCAGCATTGGCGAAGGTGATGCGCCCGTCGGGCCCGACCATGATGACCGGCCGGCGGATCGTGTTGAGCACGATCTGGGCGGCGTCGGCATCGTCGATGTCGGCGGAGGCGGTGACACTCATGCTGCTGCCCTCGTCGCAGTATTTGCCGCCGATGCATCGAAACAGTCGCGCAAGGCGCGGATCGTCTGCGCCGGGTCCGTCGCGGTCATGACGCCGGCGCGCATCTGCTGCGTTGCGGACGGCGCATGGCCGTCGATGTACCAGCCAAGGTGCTTGCGCGCCTGGCGCAGCCCGGACTCGACGCCGTAGAGCGACAGCATGTCCTGGTAATGAGCCACGACATAGTCGGCCATCGCTGCGGCATCCGTCGGCGCGCCGGGCGCGGAACCGCCGCTCAGCCCGGCAACGATCGCGCCAGGCGCCCAGGGTGCGCCATAGCTGGCGCGGCCGACCATCACGGCGTCGGCGCCCGACTGGGCGAGGATCTCCGCCGCATCCGCCGCAGTGGCGACGTCGCCATTGGCGACGACGGGAATGGAGACCGCCGCCTTGACCCGGGCGATGGCGCGCCAGTCCGCCCGGCCCTTGTAGAACTGGCAGCGCGTGCGTCCGTGGATCGTCACCATCCTCACGCCGGCCTGCTCGGCACGGCGCGCCAGCGTCGGTGCGTTGAGGGCGCTTTCGTCCCAGCCGAGCCGCATCTTGACCGTTACCGGGACCTCGACGGCGCCGACGACGGCGTCGATCAACGTCAGCGCGTGGTCGAGGTCGCGCATCAGCGCGGAGCCTGAATAGCCGCCCGTCACCTTCTTGGCAGGGCAGCCCATGTTGATGTCGATGATGTCGGCACCTTCGCCCGCCGCCACGCGCGCCGCCTCGGCCATGTGCGCGGCCTCACGACCGGCCAGCTGCACCATGTGGACCGGCAGACCGGAATGGCGTACACGTCTGCTCGAACTCGCACGCCCCTTGGCCAGTTCGCCGCTGGCGACCATTTCGGACACGACGAGGCCGGCACCATGCGCATGGGCGCGCAGGCGAAACGGCTCATCGGTCACACCAGACATGGGCGCGAGAAAGACCCGGTTGCGGATCACGATGCCGCCCAGGTCGAGCGCGTCGGCGAGGTTTACACGATCAATCATGCACAAAAACGATGCACCTTATTTTGGTGCCTATTCCTTAGACAGTTTCGTATGGGCGCGCAACGTCCCTCTGCCGTGAAATTGTGACGCTTTCGGGAATGTGCTGGTTTTCGGACGGCGCCGCGACTATTCGTCAGCACATGACAGACGCGCCTGAAAACACCTCGCCGAAAGCCGTCGTGGTTCTCGTTGCCGCCGGCCGAGGCGAGCGCGCAGGCATCGCCGACGGGCCGAAACAATACCGCCTGCTTGCCGGCAAGCCCGTCATCGCCCACACGATCGAAGCCTTCCTCGCCCATCCTCTCGTCGACCGGATCGCGGTGGCCATTCACCGCGACGACGAGGCGCTTTTCAAGCAGGCAGCCGGCGAGAGCGAGCGGGTCAGTTTCGTGCATGGCGGCGCCACCCGTCAGGAATCGACGCTGCTTGCACTGCGTTCGCTGCGTGAGGCGCCGCCCGAGGTCGTGCTGATCCATGATGCCGTCAGGCCCTTCGTCGACGACGATCTGATCGACCGCACCATCGCGGCGGTCGGCGAGAGGCAGGGTGCGCTGCCGGCAATGCCGCTGGCCGAGACGCTGAAGCGGGAAAGCACGGAAGGCACGGTTGCCGAAACCATCCCGCGCGCCGGCCTGCACGCGGCGCAGACCCCGCAGGGCTTTCCCTACTGGCCGATCCTGGCCGCACACGAAAAGGCCTATACGGCCGGCCGGCTCGATTTCACCGACGATGCCGCGATCGCAGAATGGGCGCGCATCCCGGTGATGCTGGTCACCGGCTCGCCACACAATGTCAAGCTCACCTGGGCACAGGATATCGCCATGGCCAACCAGCGGCTGACAAGCCAGCGCGCGACATTCCCGGACGTGCGGACCGGCAACGGCTACGACGTTCACGCGAGCGGCCCCGGCGACCATGTCACGCTCTGCGGCATCGAGATCGCGCATTCGAGCGGCCTCGACGGCCATTCCGACGCCGACGTCGGCCTGCATGCGCTGACCGATGCGCTGCTTGCCACCTGCGGCGCGGGCGACATCGGCACGCATTTTCCGCCGTCGGACCCGCAATGGAAGGGCGCGGCCTCCCGCATCTTTGTCGAACATGCCGCGGCGATCGTTCGCCGGCATGGCGGCCGCATCGCCAATGCCGACATAACGCTGATCTGCGAGGCGCCGAAAATCGGCCCGCATCGCGAGGCGATGGCCGCGGCCATGGCCGCCATGCTGAAAATTTCGCCCGATCGCATCTCGATCAAGGCAACCACAAACGAGCGTCTGGGTTTCATAGGACGAGAGGAAGGCATCGCGGCGATTGCCACCGCGAGCGTCGTTTTCCCTGGCGAGGTACCCGAATGACCGGCATGGCCGAACTGTCCGACCGCTTCCTGCAGGCCTGCGCGCGGCGCAAGATCCTCGTCGCGACGGCCGAGTCCTGCACCGGCGGCATGATCATCTCATGGCTTACCGACATTCCCGGCTCCTCGTCGATGGTCGACCGCGGCTTCGTCACCTATTCGAACGAGGCCAAGATGGAGATGCTCGGCGTATCGGCCGACACGCTGGAAGCGCATGGCGCGGTCTCGCAGGAAACCGCGGCAGAGATGGCCGACGGCGCGCTCGAGCACTCGCGCGCCGGAATCACGATCGCGGTTACCGGCATTGCCGGTCCGGATGGCGGGTCGGAGGAAAAGCCGGTCGGGCTGGTGTGGTTCGGCCTGGCAATGACAGGCAGGCCCACGGCCACGGAAAAGCGCGTCTTCCAGAATCTCGGCCGCGACCACATCCGCCGCGAGACGGCGAAGCACGCGTTGGAGATGGGGCTGCGGGAGCTCGAATGAGGCCCGAAGTCTAAAGCTGCAGGGCCATGCCGATCGAGGCGGGCGCCGTTGGCTCGAAACCAAATTTCTCATAGAGGTGTCGCGCCGGGCCGTCGGCGATCAGGCTGACATAGGCAGTCTTGGGCGCGGTGGCGCGCAGGTGAGCGACGAGTGCCTCCATGATCTGCTTGCCCAATCCCCTGCCCTGATGGACCGGGTCGACCGCGATGTCTGTGATCTGGTAGAAACACCCACCGTCGCCGACAATCCGCCCCATGCCTACGGCGCCATCCCTCCAGACGACTGTCACCGCATAAAGCGTGTTGGGCAGGCCGCTGGCGGCAGCCTCGAGCGTCTTCTCGCTCAAACCCGAAATGCTGCGCAACCGCCTATAGGTCTCGATATCCGGTGTGCCGACGGCCAACCGGTAGCCGTCGGGTTCGGCAGCGCGGTTATCCAACTGACTTGACCGATTCTGGCTTGCCGTAGATTTCGTCCGCCCTCTTCTCGAAAGCCTCGGCGAACATGCGAAAGGCGCGGTCGAACATCGACCCCATTAGGGCGCCGAGTATGCGGCTCTTGAATTCGTAGTCGATGAAAAACCTTACCAGCGTTCCGCCGTCTCCGTCCGGCTCGAAGCGCCACACATTGTTGAGGTAGCGGAACGGCCCGTCGAGATACTTCACCTCGATCACCTGCTCGTCCGGCTTGAGATAGACCTGGCTGGTAAAGGTTTCGAGGATCGCCTTGTAGCCGACGGTCATGTCGGCCACGAGGATCGTGTCGCCGTCGCGTTCCTTGCGCGAGCGCACTGTCAGCGCCTTGCAGAGCGGCAGGAACTGCGGGTACTTCTCGACGTCGGCGACGAGATCGAACATCTTCATCGGCCCGTGTGCGACCGATCGCGTTGTCTCGTATTTGGGCATCGGCGGGCGGTTACGCCGTCCTGGCGAGCTGCGCCTCACGCGCCGCGCGCAGCCGGGCGAAATCGTCGCCGGCATGGTGCGAGGACCGCGTCAGCGGGCTCGAGGCGACGAGCAGGAAGCCCTTGGTCCGGCCGACGGTCTCGTAGGACTTGAACTCGTCCGGCGTGACGAACTTCTTGACCGGATGATGCTTCTTGGTCGGCTGCAGATACTGGCCGATGGTCATGAAGTCGACATTGGCCGAACGCAGGTCATCCATCAGCTGCAGGATCTCGTTTCGCTCCTCGCCGAGCCCGACCATGATGCCGGACTTCGTGAAGATCGTCGGATCGAGCTCCTTCACCCGCTGCAGCAGCCGGATGGAGTGGAAGTATCGGGCACCCGGGCGCACCGTCAGGTAGTTGGACGGCACGGTCTCGAGATTGTGGTTGAAGACGTCGGGCCTGGCGGCGACGACAACCTCCAGCGCGCCATCCTTGCGCAGGAAGTCGGGCGTCAGGATCTCGATGGTGGTCGCAGGCGTCGCGGCGCGGATCGCGCGGATCACCTGGGCGAAATGCTCCGCGCCGCCATCGGCGAGATCGTCGCGGTCGACCGAGGTGATGACGACATGGTGCAGACCCATCTGCTTGACGGCATCGGCGACGCGGGCGGGTTCGTCCGGGTCCAGCGGCGTCGGGATGCCGGTCGAGACGTTGCAGAAGGCGCAGGCGCGCGTGCAGATCTCGCCCATGATCATGAAGGTGGCGTGCTTCTTGTCCCAGCACTCGCCGATGTTGGGGCAGCCGGCCTCCTCGCAGACGGTGACAAGGTTGTGCGACTTCACGATGGCGCGGGTCTCGGCGTAGCCCTTCGAGGTCGGCGCCTTGACGCGAATCCAGTCCGGCTTGCGCAACACGTCCTGGTCGGGCCGGTGAGCCTTTTCCGGGTGGCGCAGCCGTGGTGCCGTGGCGATCGTATCGAGAACCGTTACCATGCCTGTCAGTTCACTCCCTTTGCCTTGGCGCGGCCGAAGAGCCACAGGATCAGCACCGCGCCGGCAATCGCGACGATAAGGTTTCCGAAGAAGCCCTGGTAGTGGATATCGAGCACGCTGGCCAAGGCACCACCCACAAAGGAGCCTGCAATGCCGACCAGGATGTTGGTCAGGAACCCATGCTCGCGGTTCATCGTCCGTTCGGCGACATAGCCGGCGATGAAGCCGATCAGCAGCATGCCGAAAAAGCCGACGCCCGGCATGCTCATGATTCCGACGCTTGGTTCCATCAACTGGCTCCTTCGGTCCGTGTCACCCGCATATAGGTCAAAAGCCCTGCCGCCAACAGGCGCGCGAGCGCCTTGCTGCTATGCGTTCAGCGCGCGGCCATAGGCGTCGAGCACGCTTTCCTTCATCGTCTCCGACAGCGTCGGATGCGGGAAGATCGAGTGCATCAGCTCTTCCTCGGTGGTCTCGAGGTTCATGGCGACGACAAAACCCTGGATCAGTTCGGTCACTTCGGCACCGACCATGTGGGCGCCAAGAAGCTGGCCCGTCTTCTTGTCGAAGATGGTCTTGACCATGCCCTGGTCCTCGCCGAGCGCGATGGCCTTGCCATTGGCAACGAAAGGGAAGTGGCCGACACGGATGTCCTTGCCCGCTTCCTTTGCCTTTGCCTCGGTCAGCCCGACGGAGGCGACCTGCGGGTTGCAGTAGGTGCAGCCGGGGATCATCAGCCTGTCCATCGGATGGACGTTCGGCAGGCCGGCGAGCTTTTCGACACAAACCACTGCCTCGTGCTCGGCCTTGTGCGCCAGCATGGGCGGGCCGGCGACGTCGCCGATGGCGTAGATGCCCGGCACGTTGGTCTTGCCGTAGCCGTCGATGACGATGCAGCCGCGGTCGGTCTTCACGCCGAGCGCCTCGAGGCCGATATTCTCGATATTACCCTGCACGCCGACGGCCGAAATCATCCGGTCAGCGGTGATCTTCTCGACGTTGCCGTCCTTCAGTTCGACATGGGCGGTGATGGAATCCTTGCCCTTCTCGACCTTCGTCACCTTGGCCTCGAGCAGGATCTTCATGCCCTGCCGCTCGAACTGCTTCTTGGCGAAGGCGGAAATCTCGGCGTCCTCGACCGGCATGACCGCCGGCATCACCTCGACCACGGTCACATCAACGCCCATGGTGCGGTAGAAGGAAGCGAACTCGATGCCGATTGCGCCCGAACCCATGACGAGCAGCGACTTCGGCATCTGCGGCGGCACCATCGCCTCGAAATAGGTCCAGATCAGCTTGCCGTCCGGCTCGATGCCGGGCAATGCGCGCGGCCGCGCGCCGGTCGCGACGATGATGTGCTTGGCCGTGTAGGTGCCCTCGCCCAGCGTGTTCTTGGGCAGCGGCGCCTGCGGCTCCATCGGCTTCTTCGAGGACTTGCCGACGACGATCTCGCCCGGCTGAGCCCCGGTCGAAGCCTTGCTGAGCTTGGCCTCGCCCCAGATGACGTCGACCTTGTTCTTCTTCATCAGGAAGCCGACGCCGGCATTCATGCGCTGCGCGATGCCGCGCGAACGGTCGACCACTGCCTTGACGTCGGCGCTGATCTTGCCCTCGATGGCGAGGCCGTAATTCTTGGCGTGCGAGGCCAGGTGCATCACCTCGGCCGAGCGCAGCAGCGCCTTGGTCGGGATGCAGCCCCAGTTGGAGCAGATGCCGGCCAGATGCTCGCGTTCGACGATCGCCGTCTTGAGGCCGAGCTGTGCGGCGCGGATCGCCGCGATGTAGCCGCCGGGGCCGGAACCGATCACGATGACATCGTAGGAATTGGCCACTGACATTCTCCTTGAACTACAGGCCGAGCAGCTGGCGCGCCACCGGCGCCAGAGCCCTGCCAAGATTGCGGGTGTTTTCCGCATCGAGATGCACGCCGTCGAGCGGCGTGGTTGCGGCCACCGTTCCGGCATCGAAGAAGGCGCAGCCATTTTCGTCGGCAAGCGCGGCGTAGAATGGGGCCAGCCGCTTCGAGACGGTGTCGCCGCCGGCGAACATCTCGCTGAACTCGGCATTGTCGGTCGCGCTGACGGCAGGCGGCGCGACTACGAGAATCTGCGGCGCCGGACAGTCGAGCGGATAATCGTTTCCGCGCACGATATCGATCAGCCGCTGCATGCCCTGCTTGGCGGCCAGCGCATTGCCGTGCACCCAGGGCTTCATGTCATTCGAACCGAGCATGAAGATCACCAGGTCGAGCGGCGCGTGGCTGGTCAGGATCGTCGGCAACAGGCGTGCGCCATTGCGGTCGGCGCCGGCGACATGGTCGTCAAACGCCGTGGTGCGGCCATTCAGCCCTTCGGCGACGACATGCACGCCATCGCCGAGCTCGGCCTGCAGCACGCTTGGCCAGCGATCGGCCAGGGCATGGCGCGACGGACCTTCGGCGCTGTAGCCCCAGGTCAGCGAGTCACCGTAGCAGAGAACCGTTTTCATCGACGCCGTCCCCTAAACCCTGCGCAGGCCCAGGGCCAGCAGCAGGAACAGCACGCCGTTCGAAATCAGCTCGATAGCCAGGAGAATGCCAAGCACCGCAACGGCGGACCACGGGAAGTTGGCGAGGATCATGACGCCAAGCGCGACCGAAACGATGCCCGATGTCAGCACCCATCCCCAGCCGGAGATCGGACGCAGCGACAAGGCATACATCGCCTTCACCGCGCCGGTCACGATGAACAGCACCGCGACCAGGAGCGTCAGGGAAACCATGCCGGCGAGCGGGTTGAACACCAGCGACAAGCCAACGGCCAGCACCAGGATGCCAAACAGCAGCGACCAGATGAAGCCCGGCCAGCCGGTAACGCGGAAAGCCTGGATGACCTGCAGCACGCCAAGCAGCGTGAACACCCAACCGGCCAGCACGGTGGCGGCCAGTGTCGCAGCAAGCGGGTTTGCCAGCGCCAGCACGCCACCGATCAATGAAATAACACCAAACAACGCCATCCAGACCCACGAGGTCCGCAATTTCTCACCGTGATGTGCAGTCATCGCCATGGCCACTTTCCCCCCGTCGTTTCGCGAGGCACTATACCAGCAGGCTCATCAGATCTTCGATATAATATTTGATGGCAACACTCTGTTGCTGCCGAAATATCAAATTCCGGTTAGGAGTTTTTCTCGTAATTTTGAACAACATCAAGTATGAAATCCATATTCTCATTGATATTGTCTATGTGGAACTCCCGGACTTTAATATCTCTAAGCGCTTTTTCGCTTATCTCCATTATCTCCTCCGCAGTTTTTTCTTTTATTCCTTTTCGCAAATACCGCAGCATATCCAGAGCTGCCTCTCTTTTCAATTTCGCGTTTTTCTTCTCCGCACTAATAACCGAACTGATTTTTTCAGAATTTTCTTCAAATATATCTAGGGCCTTTTTAACTCTGCCTTCTTCGAGCTCATCTCTTATCGATTTTACCAATGCATCGACACTTCTCATTTCATCAAGACTGGAAAGATTTTCAGTCAAGAAGCGATACCGTTTAACTGCACGAGTTGTCCTGAAACTCCAAAAAAGAGTCACTAGCCCAGAAAATATACTTATCGTCTCCCAAAAAAACGGCGCGAAATGCAAAGTCATGACAAACTCTCCAAGAGCCGTTTCATTCGTATAACGAGAGTAGCTGCAAGTACAATCATTGCAACGTTAATAGAAATTTCAAACCATCCAACCTGATAATCTGGTGTGTTCGCCTTTGATATATTTTTGACAAAAGTTGTAAAATATATAAATGCACAAATAACTATCGTAGATATTTGAATTATTAAAGTTTTCTTTAGTTCTTCATCTATTTTTTTCTTATTCGCAATAATACTTAGATCAAAAATCTCGATCAACGCGACAGTCATGATGGAAACGGCGACATATGTTATTGATGGTATAACACGGGTGTATGAGCTGGATGCGGAAAGGTCTTGATTTGCGAAGAACAACCCTAGCGGAATCCCTCCAAATCCGACGAGTATCCCAAAGCACCATATAATTTCTTTAGTCGATAAATTCGGCATCTCTAGTCCATGCCCTAGAATTGTGTTGAACTCGGCCTCTTATATATCAGACCAGCATCCCCATGGGATTCTCGATATAGCGCTTGAAGGCGACCATCAGTTCGGCGCCGAGCGCTCCGTCCACCGCGCGATGGTCGGTCGACAGCGTCACCGACATGATGGTGGCGATCTTGATCTCGCCCTTCTTCACCACGGCGCGCTGTTCGCCGGCGCCGACCGCCAGGATGGTGGCGTGCGGGGGGTTGATCACGGCGGCGAAGTCCTTGACCCCGAACATGCCGAGATTGGACACCGCCGTCGTGCCGCCCTGGTATTCCTCGGGCTTCAGCTTCTTGTTGCGGGCCCGTGCCGCGAGATCCTTCATCTCGTTGGCGATGGTCGACAGCGTCTTGGTGTCGGCGTGGCGGATGATCGGCGTGATCAGGCCGCCCGGGATCGAGACCGCGACGCCGACATCGACCGTCTTGTGCTGCACCATCGCCGTATCGGTCCAGGATACGTTCGCCGTCGGCACGTCGCGCAATGCCAGCGCCATCGCCTTGATGACCATGTCGTTGACCGACAGCTTGTAGGCCGGAACTTCGCCCTTCTCCGTCTTCTTCATCGGCGACGCGGCGTTAAGCTCGGCACGCAGTGCCAGCAGAGCATCGAGGTCGCAATCGATGGTCAGGTAGAAATGCGGGATCGTGGACTTGGCCTCGACCAGGCGCCTGGCGATGGTCTTGCGCATGTTGTCGTGCGGAACGAGGTCGTAGGAGCCCTCCTCGAAAAGCTTCAGAACCTGCTCGTCGGACATCGACTTCGGCGCGGGCGCGGCTGCGGCCGCAGGTTTCGCGGCAGGTGCAGCCTTGGCGCCGCCGCCGGCAATGGCGGCCTCGACATCGGCCTTGACCACGCGGCCGTGCGGCCCGGTGCCCGCAACCGCCGACACGTCGACGCCTGCATCCTTGGCAATGCGGCGCGCCAGCGGCGACGCGAAGGTGCGCTCGCCGGAGGAAGCTTCTCTTTCCGTCGGCGCGGCGTCAGCCTTGGATGCCGGTGCAGCCTTGGCCGCCGGTTCGGATGCCTCTGACTTTGCGGGTTCAGCCTTCGGGGCCTCCGCCTTGGACGCCTCTGCCTTGGCAGGCGCATCGCCGCCGCCGCTCTTGGCGGCCGCTCCAACGTCCTCGCCCTCTCCCGCCAGAATGGCGATCAGCGCGTTGACCTTGACGCCCTCTGTGCCGGCCGGCACGACGAGCTTTGCGACCGTGCCCTCATCGACGGCCTCGACCTCCATCGTCGCCTTGTCGGTTTCGATCTCGGCGATCACGTCGCCCGAGGAAACCTTGTCGCCTTCCTTGACCAGCCACTTGGCGAGATTGCCCTCTTCCATGGTGGGCGACAGGGCGGGCATGGTGATGTTGATGGGCATGGTTCACTCCCCGAAGAATTTGAAAATACCGCGCATCACCGTCAGCGTGGCAACGACAAACACCGGCGAGAGAACGCCGGCATTGAAAGTCTTTTCGCTCATTGCGAGCACCATCGTCCCGTCCTCGCTGTCGGCCTGCATGGCGCCGGCAGCGAAAACCGCAAGGACCAGCGAGGCCAGGCCGCTGAGGATAAGCAGCGTTCCATCGAAGCGACTGGTCAGGAAGCGTACGAACAGGGCGACCAGAACGGTCGGAAGGACAGTCGCTGCCAGTATCCAGGCTGACGGCATGACCATCGTCCCTACCGATACGTGACCGCTTTGACCGCCTCGACGACCTCGCCGACATTCGGCAGTGCCAGCTTTTCCAGGTTGGCCGCGTAAGGCATCGGAACGTCCTTGCCGGCAATGGTGATCACCGGCGCGTCGAGATGGTCGAAGGCGCGCTGCGATACCTGGTTGGCGATGAAGTCGCCGACAGAGGACTGCGGGAAGCCTTCCTCCACCACCACCAGCCGGTTGGTCTTCTTGACCGAGGCGATGATGGTGTCGAGATCGAGCGGACGGATGGTCCTGAGGTCGATGATCTCGGCGTCGATGCCCATGCCGCGCAGTTCGGCCTCCGCCTTCACGGCGTAGGTCATCCCGATGCCGAAGGACACGATGGTGACGTCGGAGCCCGTCTTGTGGATGCGTGCCTTGCCGATCGGCAGCACGAAGTCGTCCAACTTGGGCACGTCGAAGGCCTGGCCGTAGAGGATCTCGTTCTCGAGGAAGATCACCGGGTTGGGGTCGCGGATGGCGGCCTTGAGAAGTCCCTTCGCGTCGGCTGCCGTATAGGGCATCACCACCTTCAGGCCGGGAATATGGCCGTACCAGGCGGCGTAGCACTGCGAGTGCTGCGCGGCGACGCGGGCGGCGGCGCCGTTCGGCCCGCGAAACACGATCGGCGCGCCCATCTGGCCGCCCGACATGTATAGCGTCTTGGCTGCCGAATTGACGATCTGGTCGATCGCCTGCATGGCGAAGTTGAACGTCATGAACTCGACGATCGGCTTGAGGCCGGTCATCGCCGCACCGACGCCGACGCCGGCGAAGCCGTGCTCGGTGATCGGCGTGTCGACCACGCGTCGGGCGCCGAATTCCTGCAGCAACCCTTGCGTGATCTTGTAAGCGCCCTGGTACTCGGCAACCTCCTCGCCCATGACGAAGACCGCATCGTCGCGGCGCATTTCCTCGGCCATCGCGTCGCGCAAGGCCTCGCGCACCGTGGTCGCCACCATTTCGGTGCCGGCCGGAATATCCGGGTCGGCGGCGACTTCCGTCTTCGGCGCGGCGGCAACTGTCGGGGCAGCAGGCTCTGCCGCCGGCGCCGGCTGTTCGGCGGCAGCGGGTGCATCGGCCTTCTTGGCGGCGGGCGCGCCGCCGATGTCGCTGGCGCTTTCGCCTTCCTCGAGCAGGACGGCGATCGGCGTGTTGACCTTGACGCCCTCGGTGCCGGCAGCGATCAGGATCTTGCCCAGAACGCCTTCGTCGACGGCCTCGACTTCCATCGTGGCCTTGTCGGTCTCGATCTCGGCGATGACGTCACCCGCGGCGACCTTGTCGCCCTCGTTCTTCAGCCACTTGGAGACATTGCCCTCTTCCATCGTCGGCGACAGCGCGGGCATCAGGATTTCGATTGGCATGGTCGCGCTCCGTTAATGCGTGATGTCGGTCCAGAGTTCGGATGCATCCGGCTCTGAAGCGGTTTGCGCGAATTCGGCGGAGTCGGCGACGATGTCGCGGACTTCCTTGTCGATGGCCTTCAACTCGTTCTCGTCGGCCCATTTCTTCTCGATCAGGCGCGCCTTGACCTGCTCGATCGGATCATGCTCGGAGCGCATCTTCTGCACCTCGTCCTTCGAGCGGTACTTGGCGGGGTCCGACATGGAATGGCCGCGATAGCGGTAGGTCTGCATCTCGAGGATGATCGGGCCCTCGCCCGAGCGGCACCATTCGGTGGCGACGTCGGCAGCGGCCTTGACGGCGCGAACGTCCATTCCGTCGACCTTCATGCCGGGAATCTTGAAGGAGGCACCGCGATGCGAGAAGTCAGTCTCGGCCGAGGAGCGGGTGACCGAGGTGCCCATGGCGTAGCGGTTGTTCTCGATGATGTAGATGACCGGCAGCTTCCACAGCGAGGCCATGTTGAAGCTCTCGTAGACCTGGCCCTGGTTGGCTGCGCCGTCGCCGAAATAGGTCAGCGAGACATTCTTGTTGCCGCGGTAGCGGTTGGCGAAGGCAAGGCCGGTGCCGAGCGACACCTGGGCGCCGACGATACCGTGGCCGCCGTAGAAATGCTTCTCCTTGGAGAACATGTGCATCGAGCCGCCCTTGCCTTTCGACAGGCCGGCCTCGCGCCCGGTCAGCTCGGCCATGACGCCGCGCGGCGAGAGGTCCATCGCCAGCATGTGGCCGTGATCGCGGTAGGCGGTGATCATCTGGTCGCCATCGATCAGGCCCATCTTCATGCCGGTGACGACAGCTTCCTGGCCGATGTAGAGGTGGCAGAAGCCGCCGATGAAGCCCATGCCGTAGAGCTGGCCGGCCTTTTCCTCGAAGCGGCGGATCAGAAGCATGCCGCGATAGGCCTCGAGTTCCTGCTCCTTGTTGAAGTCGGCAGGCTTCGGCGTCGTCGGCGCGGACGGCGGCTTGGCGCCCGCTTTCGATTTCGTGGGCGCTTTTTTGGCGGCGGCTGCCATGCGTCACTCCCTGTGGCTGTCTCTTTTCGGACATTCGGGAGCATCATGCGACCTCCCAATCTGCACAGACGCTAGCACGCAAAATGGCATTCGGCCATGCGGAAAAGCGCATGGCTGTCATGCAGGTAAGCACATAGAAACGTTGGAAATATTACCGATTAACCGGACTTTGGTTAATCCAGCCCTCAGGGCCACCGCATGATGGTGATCTCGTCCGGCTGCGAGAGATTCAACGCCTTGCGGGCCTGTTCGTCAAGCATATCCTTCTCGAGCGTGCCGTCATGCAGCAGCTGCACGCGATGCTCCAGGCCGATGCGCTGGGCATGCACGACGTCGAGCCTGGCCTGCAGCTCTGCCGCGCGCTCCTCAAGCTGGTACTTGGAGTAGATGCCGAATTCGCCATGGTAGGCATGAAAGCCGAAATAGGCGAGGAACAGCGCCGAAATGCCGGGCACGATCAGGCGGCCGGTATTCCTCTGCTTGTGCTGGCGTGTCCACATGGGGCGGTATCCTTCGTCGCCGCATCTCACCCGATTGTGCTTAATGGAGGGTTAGCGCAGACGCCCTGGACACGAAAAAGGGCGGCCTGAGCCGCCCTCCTGTTCTAGTCGCTGCGCTTCTGTCAGGCGCGCAGGATCGACGTGCCGGCAAAGCGGGCCTGCTGGCCCAGCTCTTCCTCGATGCGAATAAGCTGGTTGTACTTGGCCGTTCGATCCGAACGCGCCAGCGAGCCGGTCTTGATCTGGCCGCAGTTGGTCGCGACCGCGAGGTCGGCGATCGTGGAATCTTCGGTCTCGCCGGAACGATGCGACATGACCGCCGTGTAGCCTGCGCGGTGCGCCGTATCGACAGCGTCGAGGGTCTCGGTCAGCGAACCGATCTGATTGACCTTGACGAGGATGGAGTTGGCGACACCCATCTTGATACCGTCGCGCAGCCGCGAGGTATTGGTGACGAACAGATCGTCGCCGACAAGCTGGACATTCTTGCCGCAGAAGTCGGTGACCATCTTCCAGCCTTCCCAGTCATCCTCGGACATGCCGTCCTCGATCGAGATGATCGGATAGTCGGCAGCAAGCTTTGCGAGGTACTTGGCCTGCGCCTTCGGGTCGCGCGTCTTCCTCTCGCCCTCGTAGACATAGGCGCCGTCCTTGAAGAACTCGGTCGCCGCGCAATCGAGCGCGAGCGCCACTTCCTCGCCGGGCTTGAAGCCTGCCTGCTCGATCGATTCCATGACGAAGTCGAGCGCGGCCTGGGCGTTCTTGATGTTGGGGGCAAAACCGCCCTCGTCGCCGACATTGGTGTTGTGGCCGGCATCCTTGAGACGCTTCTTCAGCGTGTGGAAAATCTCCGAACCCCAGCGCACCGCCTCGCGCAGCGTCGGCGCACCGACGGGCATGATCATGAACTCCTGGAAGTCGATCGGGTTGTCGGCATGCGCGCCGCCATTGATGATGTTCATCATCGGCACCGGCAGGACATGGGCGTTCGGTCCACCGAGGTAGCGGTAGAGCGGCAGGCCCGACGCTTCGGCGGCCGCCTTGGCGACAGCCAGCGATACGCCCAGGATGGCGTTGGCGCCGAGGCGCGACTTGTTCGGCGTGCCGTCGAGCTCGATCATGGTGCGGTCGATGTGGATCTGGTCCTCGGCTTCCAGGCCGCCGATGGCCTCGAACAGTTCGCCGTTCACCGCCTCGACGGCGCGCTCGACGCCCTTGCCGAGATAGCGCTTGCCGCCGTCGCGCAGTTCCATGGCCTCGTGGGCGCCGGTGGAAGCGCCCGACGGCACTGCTGCCCGGCCCATCGAGCCGTCTTCGAGCACGACGTCGACCTCGACGGTCGGATTGCCGCGGCTGTCCAGAATTTCGCGGCCGATAATATCGATGATGGCGGTCATGGTGCGGAAAACCCCTGCATGAGATCGATTGAAATGCCGCGCCCGTCTTAGACAAAGTGCGCCAAAACGCAATTGGCGGGCCGTTTTTTCTTGCGCCGCTCACCGCCGATTCACGCTCGTATACAGACTGTAACGCAATGTCATGACAGGCGCGGCGACAGATCGCGGGCGCTGGGTTACCTCTGGTACCGCGCGGGGCGAAACATAGGGAGTTTCGCCATGTCCGAGTTGTCTGCCGGTATCCTGAGTCTCGTCCTTATCGTCGCTGCCTTCATGACGTCATGCAGCGATCAACCAGTGCAGGGCGACGTGCCCAGCCCGGCTTCTCTCATCAGCCAATAAAACGAAAAAGGCCCCGCCATCGCGGGCGGGGCCAAGCGTGCTGCAACTCAAGGATCAAGGATCACCAGTAGGGATCGACCTTGTAGTATTCGAAGGAGGCGTCGCGCGCCGCATTGCCGTCGCCGCTGGTCAGGTCCTCGATCGAATAGGCGGGTGCCGCCTCTAGCTGTTCCCTGCTGAACGGTACGACATAGCCGCCCTTGTCGGTGCTGTAGTCCAGAACGGACCAGGGCACGGCATGGTACTTCTCGCCGATGCCCAGAAAGCCGCCGAAGCCGATGACCGCGAACATGATGCCGTTCGAGGTCTTGTCGAGCATCACGTCCTCGATCGAGCCAATGCTTTCGCCCTCGGTGTTGTACACATCGGTGCCGATAACGCGCGAGGCCTGAATGGCCTCAGTGTGTCCCGTGTGGGTTGTCATTTTCATGCTCCTCGTTGATTGAAAGGATGCAGTGAAAATGACCGGCCGGCGCGAAGGTTCCGGGATTGGTGCGTCAGCCCGCCTTGGCGATCCGGTCGAAGGCCATCAGCCGTTCCAGCAGCGCCGGGAGGTCTTTCAGCGGCACCATGTTGGGGCCATCCGATGGCGCGTTGTCGGGGTCCTCGTGGGTCTCGATGAAGACCCCGGCGACGCCGACCGCGACGGCCGCCCGTGCCAGAGTCTCGACAAAGCGGCGGTCGCCGCCGGTCGAACCGCCCTGCCCGCCCGGCTGCTGCACCGAATGCGTCGCGTCGAAGATCACCGGTGCACCCATCTCGGCCATGATCGGCAGCGCGCGCATGTCGGACACCAGCGTATTGTAGCCGAAGGAGACGCCGCGCTCTGTCACCAGAACGTTGGGGTTGCCCGACGCGGTGATCTTGGCCACGACATTCTTCATGTCCCAGGGCGCCAGGAACTGGCCCTTCTTGACGTTGACCACCTTGCCCGTCGCGGCCGCAGCAACAAGAAGGTCGGTCTGGCGGCTGAGAAAGGCCGGGATCTGCAGGATGTCGACATGCGGCGCGACGATGGCGCATTGCTCGGCAGTATGCACGTCGGTCAGGACCGGCAGGCCAAACTGCTTGCGCAGGTCGTCGAAGACCGGCAATGCGGCGTCGAGGCCTGCGCCGCGCGCGCCGGAGAGCGAGGTGCGGTTGGCCTTGTCGTAGCTGGTCTTGTAGACCAGACCGAGCCCCAGCTTGCCGCATATTTCCTTCAGCGCGCCGGCCATCTCGAAAGCGTGATCGCGCGACTCGAGCTGGCAGGGGCCGGCGATCAGGGTCAGCGGACCGGCGTTCGAAAATTGCGTGTTGCCGACGGAAACGATGGCATTGGGCGCGGTCATGCGGGACTCCTCGGCAAGCGGCTTGCTGCCATGTGCCCGAATTGGGCCGGCCGTTCAAGGGCCGCCGCGGGCACTCATGCTTTGCATCAATGGGCCTGCGCGCCTATATGTCTGCGCACTTGCCACGTCCATGCCGGGGTTCCATGACCGCCAAGAAAATCAAGCGCAAGTTGACGACGATCTTCTGTGCCGACGTGCAGAGCTACTCCGCTTTGATGGCGCGGGACGAGGCCGACACGCTGGAGCGGCTGCGGCGCTATCGCGGCATCATGAACGATCTTTTCGAGCGCCACGAGGGGCGAAAGGTCAACACCTGGGGTGACGCCGTCATCGCGGAATTTCCCTCGGTGGTCGAGGCGGTGCGCTGCGGCGTCGAGATCCAGGACGCCATCGGCGCCGAAAACCGCGACCTGTCGCAGGCGAAGCAGATGTGGTTCCGCATCGGTATCAACCTCGGCGACGTCATGGAAGACGGTTCGGATCTCTATGGCGACGGCGTCAACGTCGCCGCGCGGCTTGAATCGCTCGCGGATGCCGGCGGCATCATGGTGTCGGAAACCGTCTACAACCTGACCAACAAGCACCTGGCCCTGGGCTATGAATTCGCCGGCGAGCAGGCGGTCAAGGGTCTCGATGCACCGATCGCGGGCTACCGTGTACGCATGCCGGGCCGCAACGCCGAAGCGACGGACACCGCGGAAGCGCCATCCGGCAGCAACCGACCCTCTCCCGAAGCGCCGCCGCGCGAGGCGGACAGGGACGAGTTCGGTTTCCTCGATCGATGGGGCGACCGCATAAGCCGTTTCCGGGCGTGGTACACGCAGCAGCCGCGCAAGACCCGCGTGCCGGTGGCGGCGATCGGCATCATGGCCGGGATCAATTTGCTGACCACGGGCCTGTCCGACATCTGGTTCGTCTATCCGTCGATCCCGCTGGCGGCCTACCTGCTGTTCCAGCACCTGACGGCGCCGAGTAAGCGCGCCTGAGGGCGCCCGCACCGGGCCGGATCAAAGGTTTGCCCAAAGGCCAAGCCCAAACACCAGCTCCATCACGATGATCGCCACGATGACGCGCCTGCCGAGCGTGAGATAGGCAACGAAGCCGAGCGCCACGGCACCGAAGCGCAGTGCCACAGAGGTCGAGGCAAGCGGCTCGGCCGGGAAGATGACCAGATTGCCGATGACCGCGGCCACGAGCGCTGTCGCGACTGCGCGAACCAGGACAAGCGCCTCTGAATCCTCGGCCAGCCGGCTGCCGAGATGAACGCCGAGAAAGCGCCAGGCGTCGGTCGCCACCCAGCCCGCGACCAGGATGAAGAGAAACGGCCACCACCAGGCGTCGATCGCGTCGAAGGTCATGAGTAGGACTTTCCGCCGAGCAGGCGGTGCAGCCCGTAGGCCAGTGCCCCGCCGAGGATGCCGGCCGCAACAAGGTCGAACTGCGGCACAAGCAAGTGGAAGGCCGGTCCGAGCACCAGCCCGATGACCATGGCCGCGTGGGTCGCCCATTCGCGTGCGGAGCCCCAGAGCGAGGACAGGAAGTACATCGGCGTCAGCAACAGGAGAGCCGCCGAAACGACGACCGGCAGCTTGTCGGCGACGAGATAGAAGCAGGCCACGATCAGCATGTTGGCAAGCACCAGCGTCGAGCCGAGGCCGAAATAGTAGCTGGTGCGCAGATCCGGCGGCACGTTCTTCAACCGTTCCATCGCAACGACCCAGGAAGTCACCGCGACGAAGTGCGACAGCAGGTACAGCACCCAGCGCGGCGTGCGCGAGCCACGCAGTTCCGGCACGATCGCCACGACCATGGGCATCAGCCGGACGGAGGACAGCGTCACGGCAAACATCGCTGCAGGAAGCGACGCGCCGGCGAGGATCGCGCCGACGAGCACGACATGGGCCGGCAACGCCCAGACCACGCCGGTCATGAAGACGGATTGCGCCATCGTCAGCCCCGCGCCCTTGGCAAGGCTCGCGAAGCCGATGAAGGCGGAGGCGAGAATCAGCCCCGGGATCGACGCGGCGGCGATGCAGCCACGCAGGTACCAGGTGCGCCGCTCCGCGAAGGACGGCGCGGTGGCGCGCGGTTTCGACATCACAGGCCGCGTCCGATCGAAGGCGCGCCGCGCCGCGCCGGGGCGGAGTCAAAAAGAAAGCCTCCTTGCGGAGGCTTTCTCACGTGCTGTGTAAGCATCAGCCCTTGCGCGGCAGCTGGGGCACGAGGCTGCGCTTCGTGCCGTCGGGCCCTTTGGGTGCAGGCTTCGCCTTGGCGGCCGCGGCTTTCTTTGCGGTCGACTTCCTGGCTACCGCCTTCTTCGGCGTCTCCTCGACCGGGTCTTCCTTCTTGGGCTTGACCGGCGACTCTTCGGCGACGGTTTCAAGCTTCAGACCGGACGTGCCGTCATCCTTCTTTTCGACGGTGACGCGAACGGTGCCGCCCTTGCGCAACTTGCCGAACAGCACTTCCTCAGCCAGCGGCTTCTTGATGTGCTCCTGGATCACGCGGCCGAGCGGCCGTGCGCCCATGCGCTCGTCGTAGCCCTTGTCCGCCAGCCAAGCGATGGCGTCGGACGACAGGTCGAAGGTGACGCCGCGGTCGGAGAGCTGCGCCTCGAGCTGCATGACGAACTTCTGCACGACCTGGTGGATCACCGGCACCGGCAGCGAGCCGAACGGGATGATCGCATCGAGACGGTTGCGGAACTCCGGCGTGAACAGGCGGTTGATCGCCTCCACGTCGTCGCCTTCGCGCTTGCTCGAACCGAAGCCGATTGCCGCGCGCTGCGCTTCCGAAGCGCCGGCATTCGTCGTCATGATCAGGATGACATTGCGGAAGTCGATCTGCTTGCCGTTGTGGTCGGTCAGCTTGCCGTGATCCATGACCTGCAACAGGATGTTGAACAGGTCCGGATGCGCTTTCTCGACCTCGTCAAGCAGCAGCACGCAATGCGGGTGCTGGTCGACGCCGTCGGTCAGCAGACCGCCCTGGTCGAAGCCGACATAGCCGGGAGGCGCGCCGATCAGGCGGCTGACCGTGTGGCGCTCCATGTATTCCGACATGTCGAAACGGATCAGTTCGACGCCCAGCGAGGCGGCGAGCTGCTTTGCCACCTCGGTCTTGCCGACGCCGGTCGGGCCGGAGAACAGGTAGGAGCCGATCGGCTTTTCCGGTTCGCGCAGGCCGGCGCGCGCCAGCTTGATCGCCGAAGTGAGCGCGGTGATGGCGGTGTCCTGGCCGTAGACCACGCGCTGCAGTTCGACCTCAAGGCCCGACAGCACCTTCTCGTCGTCGGCAGACACGGTCTTCGGCGGGATGCGCGCCATGGTGGCGACGGTCGCCTCGATCTCCTTGATGCCGATCGTCTTCTTTCGCTTGCCTTCAGGCAGAAGCATCTGCGACGCGCCGGACTCGTCGATCACGTCGATTGCCTTGTCCGGCAGCTTGCGGTCGTTGATGTAGCGCGCCGACAGTTCCACCGCCGCCTTGATGGCGTCGTTGGTGAACTTCACCTTGTGGAACTCCTCATAATAGGGCTTCAGCCCCTTCATGATCTCGATGGCATCGTCGACGGTCGGCTCCTTGACGTCGATCTTCTGGAACCGCCGCACCAGGGCGCGGTCCTTCTCGAAGAACTGCCGGAACTCCTTGTAGGTGGTCGAGCCGATGCAGCGGATCGCACCGGACGACAGCGCAGGCTTCAGCAGGTTGGACGCGTCCATGGCGCCGCCCGAAGTGGCGCCGGCGCCGATCACGGTGTGAATCTCGTCGATGAACAGGATGGCGCCCGGAAACTCCTCGAGTTCCTTGACGACCTGCTTCAGGCGCTCCTCGAAATCGCCACGGTAACGGGTGCCTGCGAGCAGCGTGCCCATGTCGAGCGCGAAGATCGTCGCGTCGAGCAGCACTTCCGGCACGTCGCCCTCGACGATCCGCTTGGCCAGGCCTTCGGCAATCGCCGTCTTGCCCACGCCGGGATCGCCGACATAGAGCGGGTTGTTCTTGGAGCGGCGGCAGAGCACCTGGATGGTGCGGTTGATCTCGCTTTCACGGCCGATCAGCGGGTCGATCTTGCCGGAATGCGCCTTCTTGTTGAGGTCGACGCAATAGGCCGTCAGCGCGTCCTGCTGCTTCTTCTTGCCGCCCTCCTCCGCGCCCTCGCCGGCCGCGCGCTGCTCGTCCTCGGCGCCACGCGGGGTGCGGCTCTCTGACGAGCCGAGACGCTTGGCGATGCCGTGCGAGATGTAGTTGACCGCGTCGTAGCGGGTCATCTGCTGTTCCTGCAGGAAGTAGGCGGCGTGGCTCTCGCGCTCGGCGAAGATGGCGACAAGCACGTTGGCGCCGGAAACCTCGTCGCGCCCCGACGACTGCACATGAATGACCGCGCGCTGGATGACACGCTGGAATCCTGCCGTCGGCTTCGAGTCCTCGTCGTAACCGGTGACAAGGTTGTCGAGTTCGGTGTCGATGTAGGTCAAGACAGTGTGCTTGAGATCGTCGAGATCGACATTGCAGGCGCGCATCACGGCGGCTGCCTCGGCGTCGTCGATCAGCGCGAGCAGCAGGTGCTCGAGCGTTGCATATTCATGGTGGCGCTCATTGGCGAGCGTCAGCGCCTGGTGAAGCGCCTTTTCGAGGCCTTGCGAGAAAGCCGGCATTCAATACCTCACTTCTTCTCCATCACGCATTGCAGCGGATGCTGATTCTGGCGGGCGAAGTCCATGACCTGGGTAACCTTGGTCTCGGCGACTTCAAATGTATAGACCCCGCACTCTCCGACCCCATGATTGTGAACATGGAGCATGATGCGGGTCGCAGCTTCGCGGTCCTTCTGGAAAAACCGCTCGAGAATGTGAATCACAAACTCCATCGGCGTGTAGTCGTCATTGAGGATCAGCACCCGATAGAGGCTGGGCTTCTTGGTCTTGGGTTTGGTGCGCGTGATGACAGCGGTGCCGCGGCCCGTGCCGCGATCGCCCTCGTCGCCATCCTGCATGGTGACCATGCTTCTGTTGATGGCTGCCCCGCCAGTCTTCACCAGGAATTCCTCATTTTCGATTCGACGTCCAACCAGCGCTATGTAGTGTTCCGTCGAATGATTTTAAGCCCTTCATTTCGGCTGACAATATGACCCGCGGCCCAAACCGGGCAATTTTCGCGCTATCGTGAACCGAAACGCCGGCCATCGTGCCACTGCGCAACAAAAAGCCCGGCCGCGCAAGCGCGGGCCGGGCCGGCAGGACAGGACTGCGGGTCGGATCAGTACGACCGGGCAGTGATTGATTCGAACGGCTTGTAGGCATCCTTGGCGAGATCCGCATAGAGCTCGGCCATCCTCGTGGCCTCCGAAACGAAACCTTCATAGGCGGCCTTGGCGTAGTCTGTCTGCACCGCCACTGCCGTCTCGATGCTGTCGGCGGAGAGCAGCTTCTCCATCGTCGCGCTGCCGTTCTCCAAGGCCTTCTTGGCATAGGACGTCGCCTCGGTCGAAATGGCCTGCGCCCCCTTGGTCACGGCGCTGAAGCTCGCCATGCTGGAATCGAAATACTGATTACTCACCTTGGCTACGTCCTCGAAACTGTTGGTCATTTCAGGGTCCTCTCGAAGAGCGGCGCGGGCCGCTTAGCTATGCATTGCACTCAAAATTATGGTGCAGCGCAGCATGTGTCAATCGCAAAGCCCATTCGGCGGCACGCGGATCAAGGCCGGATTGCTCGCGGCAAACCGTTCGAACGCGTGGAAAAGCGGCGGCAGAACATGAAAATCAGATTCAAAGCCGCAGAAAAGTATGAACGCGCTGGTTACCATAAACGGATTGGTAACGCTGCCCACCTACTGTCTGCCGAAGGAGAGGCAGGACCTTTGCCGCCTCGGGTGAAGATTCAAATTCAAAGGATGTAACAGTGCGTCAAGCGTTGGCAGTAGCAGCTCGTAAAGCCATTTCCACACTCAAGCCTGCAGCCTTGCTTGTCGCAGCTTTCGCGGTTGCTACCGCGGTGGCCGCAACGCCAGCCGCGGCGAATTCGAAATATGCGGCGATCGTCGTCGACGCCAATACGGGCAAGACGCTGTTCTCGTCCCATGCCGACGAGCCGCGCTACCCGGCATCGCTCACCAAGATGATGACGCTCTATCTCGTCTTCGAGGCGCTCGAGAGCGGCCGGATATCGAAATCAACCAAGGTGCCGTTTTCCAAGAACGCTGCAGCCGAGCCGCCGACCAAGCTTGGCGTGCGCGCCGGCGGGTCGGTGACTGTCGAGACCGTCATCCTGTCGCTTGTCACCAAGTCGGCAAACGATGCCTCGACGGCGGTTGCCGAACTGCTTGGCGGTTCGGAAGCGGAGTTCGCCCGCATGATGACGTCCAAGGCGCGCAAGCTCGGCATGACAGGAACCATCTTCCGCAACGCCAACGGCCTGCCCAACGGCGCGCAGCACACCACTGCCCGCGACATGGCGACGCTCGGCATCGCGCTGAGGGAACATTTCCCGCAGTATTACGACTATTTCTCCACCCGCTCCTTCACCTACAACAAGCGCCGCATGGGCAACCACAACCGGCTGCTCGGCAAGGTCAAGGGCGTCGACGGCATCAAGACCGGCTATACCCGCGCCTCGGGCTTCAACCTGGTTTCGTCGGTTGCCGACGGCAACCGCCGCATCGTCGCCGTGGTGATGGGCGGCAGGACCGGCGCTTCGCGCGACGCCCATATGGCCGAACTCATCAAGAGCTACCTGCCCAAGGCCTCGTCGCGCCGCGGCGGCGGCGATCTCGTCGCCAAGGCCGGAGCATCCTCCGTGCGCTCGCTGGTCCAGGCCATCCTGCCCAAGAAGAACGCACCGACGCCGCAGGAGCGGCCAGACGAGGAAATCGAAGTGGCGATGGAAGAGACCCTCGATGCGCCCGAACCGGCCGTCGTCGAGCAGGGCTACGCCGCCCCGATCGCCGCGCGCATGGCCGACATCGACCCCGTCAACACCGCCTCCGTGAACCCGCCCTCGGGCTGGGTCGTGCAGGTGGCTTCCTCGCCGAGCGAGGTCGAGGCCCGCGCCTTCCTCGCCCGCACGAACAAGGTCGCACCGGGCATCCTTGCCGAGGCCTCGGGCTTCACCGTCACTTTCGAGAAGGACGGCGTCACCTACTACCGCGCCCGCTACGGCGGCTTCGGCTCCAAGTCGGAAGCCTGGAACGCATGCAGCGCACTCAAGAAGAAGAAGGTGGATTGCTACGCCGTCCAGCAGTAGCCGGCTGCCACCCGCCTTATTGGAAACTCCCGAATGTATCGAGTTGAAGGAGAACTACCCGTGATTGGAGAGCAGAACGTCCTTAGCCTCGTTGATCCTCGCCGCAAGGAAGGACGTCCCGCCGATGTCGGGGTGCAGGCGCTGAATCAGGCGGCGGTGCGCCTTGCGGATATCCGCCGTGGCGGCCCCCGCTTCAAGACCAAGGATCTTGTAAGCCTCCTCCTTAGTCATGGCGCCCGAACCTGGCGCAACACCCTGCCGGTCGCCACCGTCCGTCTCAGCGTGTTCGCGCCAAGCGGGAAAGCGGCCGTCAAGATACGTCTCTAGAAGCTGGCGGCTCTCCGAATCGCCGGAGAGTTCGCCATAGAGCTGCTTCAGTTCGTCGAGACTCATCGTGCCGAGCGTTCGCGATTCATGCGAGCCGGCAAGAACGATGCCTTCCAGGGAACCCGTATCGTGATCGAGTTCCATTTCCAGCGCCGCTGTCCTCACCGTCGAGCGCTGGTTCCTCGCCTTGTTCTGCGAGCGGCGCCGGCGACCGGCGCCATACCAAGCGGCAGCCAGTGACAGGAGCATGCCGCCAACAGCGGCGCGTCCGAACAGCAGCAGCCCGATCCCCACGACACCCAAAATCGTCGGGCCGGCAATGCGCAAGCCGCCCGCGAGCTTCGAGGCGTCGACGCGCAGGAAGGCGGCAGCCAGCGCCGTCAGGACAAGCAGTGCAGCCAGGACGCCCAGTGCGGCACTCATTCCTTGCTGCCGCCCCGCAAGTTCTCGATCATCAGGCGATCCTCCGGTCTGCCGCGCGCCTCCAGCGCCTTCACGCCGCCGCTGGCGAATACGGCGACCGACGACAGCAGTTTTGCCAGCGTAGAGGCAGAATTGTGATCGAAGCGGAACCACGCTCCCTTGGAAAGCCGCGCAATCTCCTTGAAAGCCGTCTCGGCCACCCTGTCGCGCCCCTCCTGGAAGACGAAGACGGGTACGCCGTGAAGGCCGAGGCGACCGGCCTTTTCCGCAAGATCGTCGATCTTCTCCTCCATTGCGTCGCCGATGAAGACCAGCGCATCGACCTTCTGGGTGGCGTTGCTCTTCAGCGCATGGGTCAGCACCTTGCCGATCTGGGTTGCGCCGCCGCGGCAGCCAATGCCCGTCATCAGCTTCTTGAGCGCGGCCGTGTCCGAGACGAATTTCGAGGACCGGCATTCGCCGAAGCCGCGGAAATAGACGAGTTGCACGCCGAGCTTTCCCGCTCGGTCCACGGCATCGAACATCTCCGCCTGCAGCGAGCAGGCCAGGTCCCATGTCGGTTGCCGGCTCATGGTCGCGTCGAGTGCCAGGATGAGCCGGCCGGTACCCGATGCCCGGGTGGCGGCGACGGCCTTGACCTGACGCAGGAAGGCGTCGATCTCGCCAGCCCCGGATTGCTTGGGCTGCGGAAGTTTCGTGTCGGCCGTTACGAGTTTGTCTTTGCTCATCATTCAGAACATGTGGCGTCAGCCGCCGGCATGCAAGTCCGCCGTTCGACGCACGGCAGGAACAGGCCGATGCGCAAGGCGATCGGTGCCGTCAGGCCCTCGCCGCGGCGAGGAATTCCTCCAGCGGGGCCATGCTTGCCGGATCGGACCGCGACTCCATTTCGGCGAAGCGTACCGCTGCCACTTCGTGCGCGACGAGGATTTCGAGCGTCGCTCGGTCCTCTTCCGGCGCCAGCTGCATGATGGCGTCGAATTCCTGCACGAACACCGGATAGGTCGTCGCCATTTCCTCGACCAGTTCGCGCCATGACATTTCCCGGCGGCCATCGGCTTCCGCCTGTCCGCTCGCGCGCAGCTTGGCGTCATCGCCGACGGACAGCCCGTGCCGCTCCGCCAGCGGGCGGATGGCGGATGCTGTCGCCGCCTCCACCTCGGCCAGCATCAGGAGCGCCCGGCTGGCGCGGCCCCCGTGAAAGCTCGACAGCCGTGCGAAGAAGGCCTCGCCGGAAATCTCCTCCTCAAGCGACATCAGGAGCGCCGCGCGGTAGTCCGGGAAGGTTCGGGCGACGGCAGTCATCGAGCGCTCGTCCTGGTCTTCATCCACTCGGGCCCGCAGAGTCGGGTCGCGCCGCCGGTAGAACCGAACCGCCTCACAGCAGACCGAGTTCGGCCAGTTCGCGCCGGAGCTTCGGCGGCATTTCGGCCAGATCGCTGCCTGCCGTGCCGATATCGGCCGGCGCCTCGGCGGGCTTCAGATAGCGCCAGCCCTGGAAGGCCCGGCGCGGCTGCCAGCTCGTCCGGACGAGCGTGGGGTCGAGGATCAGGTGGCAGCGCGAGATGCCCTGCCCGTCCACGAAGGGCCTGACTTCGAGCAGCCGCTGGCGGCATTGCACATTGCCCTTGATGACCCAGTAGAGCGAGCCGCCATCGACCAGCTCGGGCGCCCGCGTCGGCACCATCCGCGTCGTGTGGAAACTCTCGACCGGTTCTCCGGCCCGCCGCCGGTGGTCGAGCCGGGAGGCGATCCATTCCTCGAGATCCTCGACGCTGTCGCAGCCGACGCAGAGTTTTACCAGGTTCAATGCCATGCCGGCATGATCTACCGCCAGCGGCCGCCCGGTCAATGGCCGCAGCCGTTATACACAGGCGCCGGCGCGGCACGGCCACGCGCTCTGCACCGATTGCCCATCGCCTTCCCTGACGGTATGCATCGATCAGGGGGGAATTGCGTTCATGGCAACTGAAACAGTGCCGGGGGTCGGTCGCGCGTGGCTGCCGGCAGCAATGATCGGCGTCATTGCGGGCGTCGACAACATCGCCGCCGCGCTCGCCATCGCATCACTGCTCTTTGCGGGCCCGCTGTCGTCCGGCCTAGGGCTCGGTGTCGGCGTCGTGCTGCTCGGGGGCGCGGTCCTGGCGCTGGTCGTCGCGCTCAGGAGCACGCAGCCCAATTCGATCGCCCTCGTCCAGGAAACCTCGGTCGCCGTTCTTGCCGCGGCGATCGTCACCGCCACCGCCGACCTTGCCGGTCCGCCAGAAGCCAAGGTCGCCACCGCCCTGGCGATCCTGGGGGTTTCGAGCCTCGTCACCGGCGCCCTGTTCTGGCTGACCGGCCGCCTCGGGCTCGGCGGTCTTGCGCGCTTCCTGCCCTACCCGGTCGTGGCCGGCTTCCTGGCCGGATCCGGCTGGCTGCTCGTCGACGGCTCGATGGTCATGCTGACCGGCCAAGGCATCGGCGTCGCCTTCATCGAAGACCTTGCCGCGCCGAATGCCGTTCCGCTCATCCTGCCGGCGATCCTCTTTGCAATCCTTCTGTTCGTCGCGTTGCGGCGATTTACCCATCCGGCCACGGTGCCGCTGGTGATGCTTTTGTCCGGGACCATCTTCTTCCTGGTGCTGGCGGGCGCCGGAATTTCGGTCGAGGAGGCCCGCGCGACCGGTTACCTGCCGCAGCTGACGGCAGCCGGCGGCGTCGAACTGCCGACGCCAGAGCTTTTGTCCAGCGTGAACTGGCCCGCCGTCGCCTATGCCCTGCCGACCATAATGTCGGTGGCAGCGCTCAGCATGATCGGCTTGCTTCTCAACGTCAGCGGGCTGGAACTGGCGATCGGCCGCGACATCGACGTCAATGCGGAGCTGCGTTCGAGCGGTGCCGGCAACTTCCTGTCCAGCCTGATCGGCGGCCCTTCCGGCTATGTCGGGCTCGGTATGACCATCCTGGCACAGAAGACGGGCGCGCGCGGCCGCGGCGCGGGCATCGCGACGGCGGTGGCGATGATCGTCGGGCTGGCGGCCGCCGGTTCCCTGATCTTCCAGGTGCCGGTCTTCCTGACGGCCGGCTTCGTGCTGTTTCTCGGCATCGAACTCCTGAACGAGTGGCTGGTCGCCACGCGGCGCGAACTGCCAGCGATGGAATGGCTGATCGTCGTCCTCATCCTGCTCGCCATCGCTCTCGTCGGCTTCATCGAGGGCCTGGCGGTCGGCCTGATCGTGTCGGTCGCGCTCTTCGTCTTCAACTATTCGCGACTGCCGGTGGTTCGCCTGAATACGAGCGGCATCGAGCACCGCAGCTCCGTCGACCGCTCGCCTGCCGCATCGCGCTTCCTGAGCAAGCACGGCGACTGCATCGAGATCATCCAGTTGCAGGGCTACCTGTTCTTCGGATCGGCCGACCGCATGGTCAAGCAGGTACGCCAGCGGCTCTTCTCGCCCGGCAAGGCCGCGCTGCGTTTCCTGGTGCTGGACTTCAGGCACGTCAGCGGCACCGATTCCGCGGCCACCAGCGGTTTCATCAAGATCCGCCGCATGGTCGAGGACAATTCGGTCCAGGTGTTCTTCACCCATGTGTCGCCGGAGGTCGAAACGACGCTGCGGCTGGCCGGCATCGATTTCGTGCCCGGAGGAACGATGGCGCTTGAAGCCGACATCGACCATGCGCTCGAGCATGCCGAAGAGGACCTTTTGAGCGAACAGCCCGAAAGCGACGCACAGGCCGGACTGGTCAGCCAGCTCGTCGCCGCCGTCGGGCCGCATCCGAGGATGGCGGACCTCGTGGCAGCCATGGACGAGATCACCATGCAGCCGGGCGATGTCGTCATTCGTGCCGGAGAGGAGGCCGATGACGTCTTCTTCGTCGCCCGCGGCAGGGTCCGCGTGCAGATCACGCTGCCGAGCGGGCGGGAACTCAGGCTGCGCACCATGACCAGCGGCGCCGTCGTCGGCGAGATCGCGCTCTACCTGAAACGCAAGCGCACTGCCGACGTCATCGTGGAGGCGCCATCGGACATCTTTCGCCTCAGCGCGGCGGAACTGTCACGCCTCGAACGGGAGGACCCCGAACTTGCGGTGATGGCGCACCGTCTTCTGGCAAGCAATCTTGCGGAAAAACTCAGCATCGCCAACCAGATGATCCAGCGCACCGAGCACTGAGCTCAGCACTCCACCACGTTGACGGCAAGGCCGCCAAGGCTGGTTTCCTTGTACTTCTCGCTCATGTCCATGCCGGTCTGGCGCATCGTCTCGATGGCCGCGTCGAGCGGCACGAAATGCTTGCCGTCGCCCTTGATCGCCAGCGAAGCGGCGGTCACCGCCTTCACGGCGCCGAGCGCATTGCGTTCGATGCAGGGAACCTGCACGAGGCCGCCAACCGGATCGCAGGTCATGCCGAGATGGTGTTCCAGCGCGATTTCGGCTGCGTTTTCCACCTGTTCGGGGGTGCCACCCATCACCGCGCAAAGCCCGGCAGCCGCCATTGCCGAGGCCGAACCGACCTCGCCCTGGCAGCCGACTTCCGCACCCGAGATCGAGGCATTGGTCTTGATGATGCCGCCGACCGCCGCCGAGGTCAGCAGGAAGTCGCGGATGCCGGCCTGGTCGGCCTCCGGATGGAAATGCAGCCAGTAGCGCAGCACCGCCGGCAGCGTGCCGGCAGCACCGTTGGTCGGCGCGGTGACGACGCGACCGCCTGCGGCGTTCTCCTCGTTGACCGCCATGGCGTAGATCGACAGCCAGTCGTTGGCGAGCAGCGGGTTCGGCCGGTTCTGGCTCCACTGTTCCTGCAGCTTGTCGTGCAGTTGCCGCGCGCGCCGCCGCACCTTCAGCCCGCCGGGCATGATGCCGTCCTGCGACAGGCCGCGGTTGATGCAGCCGAGCATGGCGTCCCAGATGGCATCGAGGGCCCGGTCGAGCTTTTCGCGCGGCATGTGAACTTCCTCGTTCGCCCGCTTCATCTCGGCGATCGACAGGCCGCTGCGCTCAGCCATGGCCAGCATCTCGACGGCATTGGCGAAGGGATAGGGCACGGGCGTCGTGGGTTTTTCCGGGCCACGCACCTTCAGCCGCTGCAACTCCTCCTCCGAGACGACGAAGCCGCCGCCGATCGAATAGTAAATGCGCTTGAGGAGCAGCCGGTCGCCGGAACCGAAGGCGCTGAATGTCATGCCGTTCGCGTGGCCGAGCAGCGGCGTCTTCCTGTCCATCACCAGGTCGACGGCCGGGTCGAACCGATAGGATGGGTGACCGGCCGGCTGTACGGTTCGGGAAGCGCCAATCGCCTCGACGATTGCATCGGACTTGTCGGGATCGACCGTGTCGGGCGTCTCGCCGGTCAGGCCAAGGATGACGGCGCGGTCGGTGCCGTGGCCGACGCCCGTATAGGCGAGCGAACCGTGCAGGCTGACGGCGATGCGGTCGACACTGGCTCCCGCCGGACGCGGCCAGTCGCCGTTCAGGATTTCGTCGAGGAAGCGGGCAGCGGCCGTCATCGGCCCCATGGTGTGGGAACTCGACGGGCCGATGCCGATCTTGAACAGGTCGAATACCGACAAAAACACTGATTGCTTGCTCCTCTGGCGCGGCTTTCGGCACATCGCCGCAAGAGATGGATGTTTGTGCCTATTTGCAGAGGCGGGCTTCACGGCCGCCGACCTGCCCTGCTCCGCAAGCGACATTGCGCATTCGGCGGGAAAATAGCAAAGACTTGATGGCGAACCGAGCCGACGCTTCCGGCTCCGAAACGCCCCTGCGCGCAGTGCTAGGAACAGTGATGGCCCAATCCATGCTTCTGTCGTCCGCGGATCTCGCCGCTCTCGGGTTCTTCCTCGCGGTATGGGCCGCCTATGCGCTGGCGCTCAGGGGCACGTTGTTCGGGCGCGTTTCGCTGACCAGCGCCATGAACGCCCAGCGCGCGGCATGGATGCAGGTCATGGCGCGCCGCGAACTGCGCATGATCGACACCGGCATCATGCTCGGCCTGCAGCAGGGCACGGCATTCTTCGCCTCGAGCGCGCTTCTGGCGCTCGGCGGCTGCTTTGCGCTGTTTGGCGCAAGCGACCAGGTGATCGGCGTGCTGAGCGACCTGACGCTGGGCGCGACTCCCTCGCGCGAGCTCTTCGAGGTCAAGGTGATCGGCCTGATCCTGCTCCTGGCGCACGCCTTCTTCAAGTTCGGCTGGTCCTACCGGCTGTTCAACTACTGCTCGATCCTGATCGGCGCCGTGCCGACGATGCGCGACGAGGCCGAACAGTCGGTGGAGACCGAGCGCGCAGTGCGGCGCGCCGCCGAGATGAACATCCTCGCCGGCAAGCATTTCAACGCAGGCCTGCGCGCCATCTTCTTCTCGATCGGCTATCTCGGCTGGTTCGTCGGGCCGCCGGCATTTGCGCTGTCGACGCTCGTTCTCTTCGCGGTCCTGATACGCCGGCAGTTCTTCTCCGCCGCGCGCCGGGCTGTCCTGTCCGACGGTGGCGGCTGATCAGTTCTGCGGGCCCGGGAAGACCGAATCGATGCGCCCGGTGAACTTGTAGGCCACCAGCCCGCACCATTCGCGGAAAGCCGTCGACGTTGTCTGCAGCGCGTCCATTGCGTTGTCGCGGAAGACCCCGATGCCCTCCTGGCCCGAGGTTCGGTAGTCGACCGGCCAGGGCACGACGGGAAAGCCCGCCTTGCGGAACAGGCCCATGGAGCGAGGCATGTGGAATGCCGAGGTGACAAGAAGCCAGGTGTCGTCGCGCGCCGGCTGCACGAGGTCGCGGATGTTGGCGACGTTCTCGGAGGTGTTGCGGGACTCCTTTTCGAGCACCAGCCGAGACTCCGGTATGCCCAGGGCTGCAAACAGCCGCACGGCCGTCACGGCATCACCCTCGCCCTCCAGCAACAGAGAGCCGTTGCCGCCGGAAATGACGATCCGCGCCGTCGGATAGCGGCGGGCAAGGACGGCAGCCTCGACGAAGCGGTCGCCGCCGCTGTTGACGTCGTAGCCGCCGCGCGCCTGATTGATCGCGCCTTCAAAGCCGCCGCCGAGCACGATGATGCCGGCAACTTGGGCCGGCGGCGCCGGGCGGGGAAACCGCTCCTCAAGCGGCCCGATCAACAGCGCCCCGAAAGACGTCCAGGCCGACACGATCAAAATGAGAAAGGGAAAAAGCGTGATCGACCCGGCCAGCCGGCGCCATCCGAGGTAGCCGACGAAGACTGCCAGCGCCAACAGGACGATCGCCATGTTCAGCGGCTGCAGGAAGAACCAGACGATCTTGGAAGTGGAAAAGAACAAGGCACGCGCTCCCCTTACGACACGCTAACAAACGACTGCCCGGCCCCGCAACGCGGCCTGATCCTTATGCTGTTGACAAGGATGCCAGCAAGCGAGGCTCAGTCAGCCGCGATCTCGGCGCCCAGAAACTCCCTGAAATAGGCAACCGTGCGCTCGAGACCCTGTTGCGCCGGCACGGTCGGCTCCCAGCCGAGCACTTCGCGCGCCTTGGTGATGTCGGGCTGGCGCTGGCGCGGGTCGTCCTGCGGGATCGGCAGGCGCACGATCTCGGACCTGGAACCGGTGATCTCGACGATCATCTCGGCCAGTTGCAGGATCGTGTATTCGCGCGTGTTGCCGATATTGATCGGTCCGGTCACGTCGGGCGGGCTCACCATCAGCCGCATCAGCCCGTCGAGCAGGTCGTCGACATAGCAGAAGGAGCGAGTCTGGCTGCCGTCGCCATAGATGGTGATCGGCTGTCCCAGCAGCGCCTGGACGATGAAGTTGGAAACGACGCGGCCGTCCTGGCGGTGCATGCGCGGGCCGTAGGTGTTGAAGATTCGCGCCACCTTGACCGGCAGGGCATGCTGGCGGTGATAGTCGAAGAACAGCGTCTCGGCGGCGCGCTTGCCCTCGTCATAGCAGGAGCGCGGGCCGATCGGGTTGACGTTGCCCCAATAGTCCTCCGTCTGAGGGTGGATCACCGGGTCGCCATAGACCTCGCTGGTCGAGGCCTGCAGGATCGGGCACTTCAGCCGCTTGGCGAGACCGAGCATGTTGATGGCGCCGTGCACCGACGTCTTCAGCGTCTGGATGGGGTCGTGCTGGTAGTGGATGGGCGAGGCCGGACAGGCGAGATTGTAGATCTCGTCTACCTCGACATAGAGCGGGAAGCAGACGTCATGGCGCATGAACTCGAAGCGCGGATTGGCGTGCAGATGGTCGATGTTGCGCTTGGTCGAGGAAAACAGGTTGTCGACGCAGATCACCTCGTGGCCCAGGTCGAGCAGGCGGTCGATCAGGTGCGAGCCGAGGAAGCCGGCTCCGCCTGTCACGAGAATGCGCTTACGGCTGTCTGAAATAGGCGGCAAGAAAATCGTCTCCGGCAATATGCGGGCTTCCTTAGCCTTTGCCGGGCGGTTTGACAAACGACACGAAACTGCGAGAAGGGCCGTGCCGCCCGCCGGCGGAACCGGACCCGATGAGAATTCCGCCCGCACTCTCCGCCCATATCCACGCCCGCTCGTCAGCGTTGAAGCCGCTCGTAGCCGCGTGGCGCCTCGGCTCCTACCGCAGCGGCGCCCTGCGCGGCCTGCCGCTCGCCATCCGGAACCGCGACGATCCGTTCCGTCTCGGCATGGTGGTGGAAAAGGACACAGGCGGCCGGCTAACCGTCAAGCTGGACACGGCAAGACTGCGCGACGACAGAACCCTGTTCTCCACCCTCTGGAAGCGCGGCGGCGTTTTCGTCGACCTGATTGCCGATCCGGACACCGCTTCCGGCTCCTATGTCTGCGATCTTGGTGACATCTGCTCGCAGCCCGGCCCGGTACTGGCCTTCTGCTCGAACAATGCCGAAAACATTCTCGTGCCCGACCGCACATTCTATCTCAAGAACGGATATGCGGCCGACCGCAGGCTCGCCGCCGCCGCTCCGTCATGGAACGAGCGGGACGATACGGTTCTGTGGCGCGGCGGCCTGAACGGATCTGGATCGGTCTCGGCCGAAACCATGACGCCGGACAATGATCGGCTGCTGCAGCGCGTCCGTCTCTGCCTCGCCGCCAGGGACATCCGCGGAACCGACATCAAGATTCCCGTCGGCAAGCACTTCGATGCCGGTCTGGGCGAACTCTACCGATCGCTGCGAATCGCCGGCGGCTACGTGCCGCAATCGCAATGGACGCATCGCAAGTTCGCCGTCGACATCGACGGCAATTCCAATGCCTTCTCCAACCTTTACACCCGGCTTCTCTACGGCTGTTGCGTCCTGAAGGTCGCTTCGCCCTTCGGCTTCAGGCAATGGTACTACGATGAACTGAAGCCCTGGACGCATTACGTCCCGGTCGCGGCGGACCTGTCCGACCTCGCCGAAAGGGTGCGATGGTGCCGCGACAATGACGATGTCTGCCAGGCGATCGCTGCAGCCGGCCAGCGGCTGGCGCATGGAATGACGCGCGATAGCGAAAAGCGTGCGACCGTGGCGCGGATCAACGCCGCCTTCGCGGGCTGATTACCACCACTTCTCGGCCGCGAATCGCCCCGCCGCCTGCTCGATGACATGGCCGGTCTGGAACAGCGTCTCTTCCTCGAAGGGCTTGCCGATCAGCTGCAGCCCGAGCGGCAGGCCGTTGGCGTCGAGCCCGGCCGGCACCGAAATGCCCGGCAGGCCGGCCATGTTCACGGTGACGGTGAAAATGTCGTTGAGGTACATCTTCACCGGGTCGGCCGCCATGTCTTGGTCGGCGACGCCGAAGGCCGCGGACGGGGTCGCCGGCGTCAGGATGACGTCGACGCCGGCATCGAAGACCGTCTCGAAGTCGCGCTTGATGAGCGTGCGCACCTTCTGGGCCTTCAGGTAATAGGCGTCGTAGTAGCCGGCCGACAGCACATAGGTGCCGATCATGATACGGCGCTGGACCTCGCGGCCGAAACCGGCGGCGCGCGTCTGCTCGTACATGTCGGTTATGTCCTTGCCCGGCACGCGCAGGCCGTAGCGGACGCCATCGTAGCGGGCGAGGTTCGACGAGGCTTCGGCCGGCGCCACGATGTAGTAGGCCGGCAGCGCATACTTGGTGTGCGGCAGGGAGATGTCGACGATCTCGGCGCCGGCGTCGCGCAGCCAGGCGATGCCCTTCTGCCAGAGTTCCTCGATCTCGCCCGGCATGCCGTCCATGCGGTATTCCTTGGGAATGCCGACCTTCATGCCCTTGATCGACCTGCCGAGTGCGGCCTCGTAGTCCGGCACGGGGCGATCGACCGACGTCGTGTCCTTCGGGTCCACCGAGGCCATGGATTTCAGCATGATGGCGGCGTCGCGCACATCGCGGGCGATCGGACCTGCCTGGTCGAGCGACGAGGCAAAGGCAACGATGCCCCAGCGCGAGCAGCGGCCGTAGGTCGGCTTGATGCCGACCGTGCCGGTGAAGGCCGCCGGCTGGCGGATCGAGCCGCCGGTGTCGGTGGCCGTCGCGCCGGCACACAGGAAGGCCGAGACGGCGGCAGCCGAACCGCCCGAGGAGCCGCCCGGCACCAGCTGCGCATTGTCGAGGGTTCGAGTCTGCCTGACGCCGCTGCCTGACGTGACAAAGGCGGCATCGCCTTGGTGTGCGGTCGGCATGACAGCGGTCTCGGCGCGCGAACGCCGCCACGGATTGATGACCGGGCCGTAGTAGGATGTCTCGTTGGACGAGCCCATGGCGAATTCGTCCATGTTGAGCTTGCCGAGCATCACCGCACCGTCGGCCCAGAGATTGGCCGTGACAGTCGATTCGTAGCGCGGCTTGAAGCCGTCGAGCACGTGGCTCGCGGCCTGGGTATGCACGCCCTCGGTGCCGAACAGGTCCTTGATGCCGAGCGGAATGCCCTCGAGCGCGCCGCCCTCGCCTTTGGCGAGCTTCGCGTCCGACGCGGCCGCCATGTCGCGCGCCTTGTCGTGCGTCACCGCCACATAGGCGTTGAGCTGCGGGTTCGCCTGGTCGATAGCCGCCAAGTAGGCGTCGGTGATCTCCAGGGCGGAAATCTCCTTGGCGCGCAGCTTGGCGCGGGCCTCGGCAATCGTCAGTCTCGTCACATCGGTCATCAGGCAATCTTCTTTTCATAGAACCGGGAAAACCCGGAATTGGGATAGTCGAGCACCGCGCCGCACACCGTGAAACCGCCGCGCTCATAGACGCGCCAGGCAGGCTCGAAACCCGGCGCCTCGCCGGTCTCGAGGACCAGCCGCGCAATGTGCTTCTCGCGTGCCAGTTGCTCGATGCGCTGCAACAGCTGCGAACCGATCCGCTTGCCGCGCACCACCGGCCGCGTGAACATCCGCTTCACCTCGCCAAGCCCTCCGCCGTGGTCCTTGAGCGAGGCCATGCCGACGGCATTGCCGTTCTCGTCACGCGCCATCAGCATGGTGACGGTCGGATCGGCCATCTGCTCGACCGTCAGCTGGAACTGGAATTCGCGCGGCGTCAATGGGATCATGTAGGCGTTGAGTTCCGCCACCATCGCGCGCACCTCGTCCTGCAGCGGCGTTTCCGCAGAGATCTCGACCGTCATTGGCCGCTACTCCACCACCTTCGGCACGAGGAAGAAGTTCTCGTCGGTCGCAGGCGCGTTGGCCACGATGTCGTCGGCCTTGTTGCCGTCGGTGACGACGTCATCGCGCTTCTTCATTTCCATCGGGATCACCGAAGTCATCGGCTCGACACCGGTCACGTCGACTTCGTTCAGTTGCTCGACGAAGCCCAGGATGACGTTGAGTTCGCCGGTCATGCGTTCGGCATCCTCATCCGTCACGGCAATGCGGGCGAGGCGCGCGACGCGCTTTACGGTTGGAATATCGACGGACATGCGGGCCTCTTGCGGAGCGCGGAATTACCGCCCGCGCTATAGCGGCGCACGGCGCCGTGCGCAACAGGTGCCGTCTCGCGACGACACGCGCTGCCCGGTTACTCCGCCGGCAGCGCCGTCGGAGTGCTGGCCACCTGCCCGGCTGCCATCAGCCGCCTGCGCAGGTTTAGCGCCGGCCGCTCGACGAACGTCCAGGAAAGCCAGGCCGCCCCGGCAGCAATCAGCATCGCCAGGCCCGCATTGCCGTAGGAGTTCAGCCCCGGCAGCGCCCAGGCCAGCCATTGCTGGACGAAGAAGCCGATGATGTAGATGCCGTAGGAAAGATCCGTCCTGGCAGTCCAGCGTTGCAAGGCTCCCATCCTGAAGCTGCCGAGCCAGAAGCTGCCATAGGCGACGGCCAGGATCATCAGCGGATAGCTCAGCGCCGACGCCGTTGCGAGCGCCAGCGTGGCGGCGGCTGCAGTGGCGAGCAGGATCGGCAGGCCGACCGGCACGCGGTCCCTGGCGATCCAGGCCGCGACACCGAGGTAGAAGGCAAGGAAGAAGCGCGCCAGCTGGTCGGCGAAGGAAAAGGATTCGGCGTCGGGCGCGCCGCCGAGCCAGGCGGCCGAGACGGCGAGGACGGCAATCACCGGCCAGAGCCGCGCCATCCCGCGCAGCCGCGTGAGGGCCATTGCGGTCAGGAGCAACAGCAGCGAGGCATAGGCCAGGACCTCGAAGCGGATCGTCCAGATCGGTATGTTGATGGCGCCGGGCACCGGGTTGTCGGCGAAGACGCCGAGCAGTGGCACGCCGACCGAGAAGGACAGCACGGTTCGGGCGAAGAACCTGCCCGCATTGTCGATCGTCCAGTAGTCTGCGGCCGCCGCATTCGTCAGGATCAGGCCGCCGGCCACGACGATCAGCAGGTTCACGACGATCAGGGCCGGCATCACACGCAGCGTCCTTGCCAGCACGAAGTCGGTCACGCCGGACGAGCGCTCGAAACTTGCCGCCACCATGAAGCCGGAGAGCGCGAAGAACACGTGTACCGAGTGGGCGCCGAGCGACATGCCGGTCGACGCAACGAGGGGCTCGGGCGTGGACCAGCCGCCGACGACGCCGAAGGAATGCGTGTAGACCACGCAGAGCGCTGCCAGGAGGCGGACCACGCCATAGCTGTTGTCGTCCTTGTCGGCGTAAAGCGCGAGCGGAAACCGTATCCCGCCTGCCCCGCCAGTAGCCTGCACGGGTGATCCAGCCATTGCAGATCTCCGTCCCGGGGAGTGGCTTCTCACAAGAGTGCGAGCGACCACATTCGTGCGATTATTAGCATTTTGGCGGGTGCTTGAACTTCTTAACTGACTTCTTCATTAATCGATAAAATTTGATCTACTTCCTTAAACAATACCATCCGACGGAAGGGCGGTGTTACGGCATATTTGTTTTAATTCCGACGGTTTTTACTAACCTTCTCTTAACTTTTCGCCGGAATTTCCCGGGTCCGTTTACCCATGCGAGCCGGAAATCGGCTACCCCATCGTCAGCTTCATGAGATGCGGAGTGGTTAACGGCCAGTCCGCCGCAGGGCGCAACGGGAGCTCCTTTTCCGTCGCCTCATCGCAATTCAGTCAACAGGACGGAGCAGCGACAATGAACTCGATGGCAATGAGCCAGGACATCATCGCCGACTGGGAAGACCGCCATCAGCGTCTCTTCGGCACGGAGATAGTGAAGCTCAGGCACCGCCTGGCGGAGACCGGCATGTTCACCCGCGAGGCACTGGGCAGGCTGATCGAGCGCTGCCCGCCGCAAGAGCTCGGCCTCGAATCGATGTGCGTGGAGACCGACAGGCCGGACCGCATCTATGGCGAACTCGGCGGCGCCAGCGGCATGGAGGCGATTGCCGCCATCGAGAAGGGCCGCATGTGGATGAACATCCGCCGCATCATGGACTGGGACCCCGAATACAGGGCGTTGCTCGACCGTGTGTTCGACGAGTTCGAAGCACGCATGCCGGGCTTCACCACCTTCAAGCGCAACATCGGCGTGCTGATCTCCTCGCCCAACGCCAAGGTCTTCTACCACGCCGATATCCAGGGGCAGTCGCTGTGGCAGATCGAGGGCATCAAGCGCGTCTATCTCTACCCGCGCTCCAGGATCTTCATCACGCCCGAGATCGTCGAGAAGATCCTGCTCAGGGAAACCGACGAGGACATGCCCTACGAGAACTGGTTCGACGACTATGCGACGCCGATCGACCTCAAGCCCGGCGAGATGGTGACCTGGCCGCTATACGCGCCGCACCGCGTCCAGAACCACGACTGCCTGAACATCTCGGTGACGATGGAGCACTGGACGAAGCAGATCTGGAACTCCTACGCCGTGCACTACGGCAACGGCGTGCTGCGCCGCACGCTCGGCCTCAAGAACACGTCGGTGCGCGATCACGGCCTGCACGTTTACCCGAAGGCCGGCGCGGCCTTCGCCTGGAAGAAGCTGGGCCGCCAGATATCCGGAGACGTCGTGAAGACACGCGACTTCCGCATCGATGCAAGCGCGGAGATCGGTCGCGTCGACATAGGGTGACGGGCACTTCGTCAACCCGGGGGGAGTTGCCGTGAACATTCATGTGGAGGAATCAGGTCTTCGCCCCCGGGCAATCGCCCGCGTCGAAAGCGGTTTCGATTTCCTGTCCGCGGAATATGCGGAGCTTTACCGGCGCTCATGCGCCTCGGCCTTCCAGCGGCCACTCTGGCTGCAGTCGATCTATGACGTGCTGGCGCCGGGTCTGGGCGCCCGCGCCCACGTCATCACGCTGCGCGGTGCCGCGACCGGAGACCTGCAGATGGTGGTGCCCCTGGTCCGGCAGCGCAGCTGCGGCGTCACCGTGCTGCAGCCTGCCGACCTCGGCGTCTGCGACTACAATTCGATCGTCGCCTCGCCCGAAACGATGCGGTCCGTCGCGGCCGACGCCAGCCTGTTGCGGCAGATCCGGACACTGCTCAAGGTCGGCGACGTGCTGATCTTCCGCAAGCTCAAGGAGCACCGGGCCGAAACGGCGGCGATCCTCGGGCTCGACGCCCTGACATCCAACGAGAACAGCGCCTTCGACGTCGAACTCGGCGGCACGGATTTCGGCGAATGGCAAAGGGCGCATTTGAAGAAGCGGTTCCGCAACGGCGCGAGTCGCAGGTTGCGAAAAATACGCGCGGATCATCGTTGCGTCGATTTCGTCACCTTCAGCGACCCTGGCGAGATCGAGGCGGCCATCCGCTTCATCGCCAAACACCGGTCGGCACGCTTCAAGGACGACATCCTGCGCCAGGAAGCCTATTTCGACTTCTATCTTCACCATGCGCTGGCCGGTGCGCCACGAGGCGATGCCGTCACCTCAGGCCTCGTCGTCGACGGGACGCTGGTTTCCGCCGATTTCGGCATCGTCGGCAACGGTGCCTATCACTCGATCCTCTGTGCGGCACGGCTCGACACTTACGGCCAGTATGCGCCTGGAATGCTCGGGCTGATGGAGTTGCTGCGCAGCCGCCATGCGACTGGCGAGGCCCGCTTCGATTTCGGCATCGGCAGCAGCCGCCAGAAGTCGGATTTCGCGGCGACGGAGCACCCGCTCTACAACCTCACGGCGGCCACCAGCATCAAGGGAAGCCTTGTTTCGCTGATCTATAACCGGGCGAAGCCGATGAAGACCATGCTGCGACGCCGGTTCGCCTCGATCCGCTAGGCTAGAGTTCGACCGGTCTGCCCTTTTCTGGCACCAGCACCTTTGCGCCCGACCCTTCCATGCCTGCCGTGAACTTGTCGGCATCCGGGTCGACCATCGGGAAGGATGCGTAGTGGCAGGGCACGATCGTGTCGAACTTGAAGAAGCGCCGGCACGCCAGCGCGGCCACGGCCCCGCCCATGGTGAAACGGTCGCCGATAGGCACCAGGCCGATCTTCGGCTCATGCAGTTCGTTGATCAGCGCCATGTCGGAAAAGATGTCGGTATCGCCCATGTGGTAGAGCGTCTCGTCCTCCGGGAAATGCAGAACGAGCCCGAGCGGGTTGCCGAGATAGGTATTCTGGCCGCCCTCGCCGCTGAATGAGGACGAGTGGTGGGCCTGCACGAAGGTCGTGGTGAAGCCGCCGCAATCGACGGTGCCGCCGGTGTTGCCTGGATTGATCCGGTCGCCCGAAACGCCCTGGCCGACGAGAAACATGCAGATCTCGAAGTTCGCGACCAGCATCGCGCCGGTTTTCTTCAGGATGGCGGCCGCGTCGCCGATATGGTCGTTATGGCCATGCGTCAGAAGAACGTGTGTCACCCCCTCGGCGGGGCCCTCCCAGCCACCCTGCCAGGCCGGGTTGCCGGTCAGGAACGGATCGATCAGGATGCTTGCGTCGCCCGCGTCGATGCGAAAGGCCGAATGGCCGTACCAGGTCAGTTTCATGCCGGACTATTCCTCGATTTCTGTTGCGTCAGAAGATAGAAGCAGGTCCGCCCATGTAAAGGACGCTATCGCCTTGCCCGTCATTGAAGCCACAGATCTCCCCGACATCCTCGCCGGCGGCAGGACGCTCGCCGGGCTTGACCTCGGCGACAAGACGATCGGCATCGCCGTGTCCGACCGCGGACTGTCGTTTGCGCATCCGCGCCCGGTGATCGTCAGGAAAAAATTCTCCATCGACGCCGCAGCGCTGCTGGAACTGCTGAAGCGCGAGAATGTCGGCGCGGTGGTGATCGGCCTGCCGGTCAACATGGACGGCTCCGAGGGGCCGCGGGCACAGGCTTCGCGCGCCTTCGTGCGCAACATGGCCAGGCTCACCGACCTGCCCTTCGTCTTCTGGGACGAACGCCTGTCCACGGTGGCCGCCGAGCGCACGCTGATCGAGATGGATTTCTCGCGCAAGAAGCGGGCCGGCAAAATCGATTCGGCGGCGGCCGCCTTCATCCTGCAGGGTGTGCTCGACCGGCTCTACGCGCTCGGCGAGGATTCAACGCCGAAATAGCGCTCGCGCATCGTGCGGCCCCAGGCCAGCAGATTGTGGCGCCGGCGGAAGGCCCAGATGGCCATCAGCAATCCCGTATCCAGCACGCAGGCCTTTGCGACGAGCGGCGGTATCGTCGCCGGGTCCACGCCCAGCATGTCGCCATAGAGCTCGAAGAAAAGGTCGTGGAACTGCCGCGTCATCAGGACGTAGCCGAAATTCACGTCGTTGAAGGAGAGATAGAACCAGCCCCAGAACAGGCCCATCGGCAGGGCCCATAGCATGATCACCCAGCGCATCGGCTGCTCCCGGCTGGCGCTCCGGCGCCTCTGGCGGCTGCCCGAAGGGCCGCATGGATGGTCGGAAGAAACCGCATGGGAATCCTGTCTCGTTCAAGCGGAACAGTGATCCCGTAGGAATCTCGATGCAACGTAAACCATTTGTTAAGGTTAACGGCGCGGTTTCCTGTGGACCAAACTCTGGCCGGCTGACCGGGTTTACAGGGGCACCGCGTGTCCCTATGCCACGAACCTCCCGCGCCAGCCCGAGTGGTTCATGCTCGCCATCTTCGAAAGCATCCTTCCCGTCTTCCTGCTGATCGTGGCCGGCAACCTGCTGCGCCGTACCTCGATCATCAACAAGGAGGCATGGCCGGGTCTCGAACAGCTCGGCTACTGGTTCCTCTACCCCACGCTGCTGTTCTCGACGATCTACAAGGCCGATTTCTCGGCACTCGCGATCGATTCGATGATGGCGGCCCTGCTGTGCACCGTCGTTGTGATGGGAGCCTTCACCTTCGCGCTTTTCCCGCTGCTGATCCGCTCGGGCATGGTCAGGTCGAGCGAATATTCCTCGGTATTCCAGACCAGCATCCGCTGGAACGGCTTCATCGCACTGGCCGTGGCACAGAAGATCTTTCCGCCTGAAGGCATGGCCGTGGTTGCGCTTGCCATGGCCGTCATCATCGTGCCGATCAACCTGGCGTCGGTCTACGTCGTGATGCGCTTTGCCGAGCGGCAGGCGGACTGGCGCAGCATCGGCCGCAACATCCTCATCAATCCGCTGATCCTGGCCTGCCTGGCGGGCATCGCCATGCGCTTCATGCCGTTCGGGCTTTACGAGCCGATCGAAGAGACGCTGGACCTTGCGGGCCGCGCCGCGCTCGGCATGGGCCTTGTCGCCATCGGCTCGGGGCTGAGGCCGGAAGACCTGATCCGGCCGGGCTTCGAGCTCTATATCCCATCCGTCATCAAGCTCCTGCTCTTTCCGCTGGTCGCCATCGGCGTGGCGATAGGCTTCGGCGTGACGGGAAGCGACCTCGGCTACATCACGCTCTGCGCTGCCGTGCCAACGGCAATGAACGGCTACCTGCTGGCGCGCCAGCTCGGCGGCGACGCACCCCTCTACGCGGCGGTCACGACGCTGCAGACCGCCCTCTCCTTCTTCACCATGCCCGCCATGCTGGCTCTGGCTCAGTTGGTCGGCGGATAGAGCGTGTCGATGATCAGCCGCGCGTCATGGCGCGCGTCGATCATGCCGTAAGTCGTGCGCCACTGGCCGGCGAGCCGCGTCTCGATGAAGGCGTCGGCAATGCGTCCCGCCCCCATTCGCTTCAGTTCGGCCGCGGCTGCCGACAGCGCCAGCTGCTCGGTCAGGATGCGCGCCGATCCCTCGTCCGAAGCGGCCACCTGCATGGCCGCGCGCAATACCGCGACGGTACCCGGACCGCCCTGCCCCAGATCTTTCTCGATGCCGGCCAGCACTTCTTCGAAAAGGGCCGGCGCGCGTTCCAATACGCGCAACACATCGAGCGCCATAACGTTGCCCGAGCCCTCCCAGATCGCATTGACGGGCGCCTCGCGGTAATAGCGCGCCAACGGCGCCTCCTCGACATAGCCATTGCCGCCAAGGCACTCCATCGCCTCGTAGAGCAGCGCCGGCGCGATCTTGCAGACCCAGTACTTGACCACCGGCGTCATGGCGCGGGCGAAGGAAGCCTCTGCGCGGTTGCTCGCCGCCTCGTCGAAGGAACGCGCCAGACGGAACGAAAGAGCCGTCGCGCCGGCCACGTCGAGGGCCATGTCGGCCAGCACACGCTGCATCAGCGTCTGGTCGGCGAGCTTCTTGCCGAAGACGGTACGATGCCTGGTGTGCTGCACCGCCTCGGCGAGGCCCGCGCGCATCAGCCCGGACGAGGCGATCGCGCAGTCGAGCCGGGTCAGCGTCACCATGTCCATGATCGTCTTGATGCCGGCGCCCGGCTCGCCGACCATCTCGCCGATGGCGCCGACGAACTCGACCTCCGAAGAAGCGTTCGAGCGGTTGCCCAGCTTGTCCTTCAGGCGCTGGAAGCGAAAACCGTTGCCGGAGCCGTCGCCCAGCAGGCGCGGGACCAGAAAGGCCGACAGCCCCTCGCCAGCCTGCGCCAGCACCAGAAAGGCATCCGACATCGGTGCCGACATGAACCATTTGTGTCCGGTCAGGCGATAGAAACCGTTGCCGGTTCGCTCGGCGCGGGTCGTGTTGGCGCGCACGTCGGTGCCGCCCTGCTTCTCGGTCATGCCCATGCCGAGCGTCAGGCCGGTCTTCTCGACGGGCGGCTTCTGGCTCTGGTCGTACTTGCGCCGCGTGATGCGCGGCGCCCATTCGCGAAACAGCTTCGGGCTGGCCATCAGCGCCGCGAGCGAGGCGTTGGTCATGGTGATCGGGCAAAGGTGCCCGGTTTCCAGTTGCGCGGTGAGGTAGAAGCGCGCGGCCCTTACCTGGTGCCGGCGGCCGGTCTCGTCGGCGCCATTCTCCCAGACCGAGGAATGCAGGCCGCTGGCCATCGAACGGCGCATCAGCGCGTGATAGGCGGGATGAAACTCGACGACGTCGATGCGGTTGCCCTGACGGTCATGAGTCCGCAGTATCGGCGTCTCGGTATTGGCGAGCCTGGCCAGTTCCTGCGCCTCGGGGGTCAGGACGAAGCGGCCGAGACCGTCGAGGTCCTTGCGTACCGGCGCGGTGAACTCCTCGGCTATCTGGATGAGCAGCGGATCGCCGCGCCAGGCATTGCTTCCTGTCAATGGCGGCGGCTGGTTCGTTACCTCGTGCGTCACGCTTTGTCCTTCTTGATTCATTCCGCACGGCGAATCCGGATCGCCCGACCGGCTTTATAGCCCAAGCTGCCACAGGCGCGACGAAAATACCGGGGAGAAGGCCGCCAATCCAAAGCCTTTGTCTTGCTAGGCCTTCGCCACTTGCCTATAGCACCCCCTTGAGATGATCCAAGCGCCCGCCCTGCCGCTCTACCCGCACCGCCATTTGCTTGGCATCGGCGACCTGTCTCCCGCCGACATCGAACTGTTGCTCGACCGCGCCGACGCCGCCGTCTCGATCTCCCGCCAGTCCGAGAAGAAGACGACCGCGCTGCGCGGACGCACGCAGATCAACCTGTTCTACGAGGCCTCGACGCGGACACAGTCCTCCTTCGAACTCGCCGGCAAGCGACTCGGCGCCGACGTCATGAACATGTCGGTCGCCAGTTCGTCGGTCAAAAAGGGCGAAACGTTGATCGACACGGCGATGACGCTCAACGCCATGCGCCCCGACATCCTGATCATCCGCCACCAGTCGGCGGGTGCCGCCGCGCTGCTTGCCCAGAAGGTCTCCTGTTCGGTCGTCAACGCCGGCGACGGCGCGCACGAACACCCCACGCAGGCCCTGCTCGACGCCCTGACGATCCGCCGCGCCAAGGGACCGCTGTCGAAGCTGATCGTCGCGATCTGCGGCGACATCCTGCATTCGCGCGTCGCGCGCTCCAACATCATCCTGCTCAACGCACTCGGCGCACAGGTCCGCGTCGTCGCGCCGTCGACCCTGCTGCCGTCCGGAATCGAGAAGATGGGCGTCATCGTCGCCCGGTCGATGGCGGAGGGGCTGAAAGACGCCGACGTGGTGATGATGCTCAGGCTGCAGCGCGAGCGCATGGCCGGCTCCTTCGTGCCGTCGGTGCGAGAGTATTTCCGCTATTTCGGCCTCGATGCCGAGAAGCTGAAGGCCGCCAAGGGCGATGCGCTGGTCATGCATCCCGGGCCGATGAATCGCGGCGTCGAAATCGCCTCCGAGATCGCCGACGGGCCGCAGAGCGTCATCCAGGAACAGGTCGAGATGGGCGTCGCCGTGCGCATGGCAGTCATGGAAGCGCTGCTCGATCCGCGCCGCAATCCTGGCGGGGCGGCCGCATGAGCGTCACCGTCTTCGAGAATGCGCGCATCGTCGATCCTTCGCGCGGGCTGGACGAGACGGGAACCGTCATCGTCGATGGCCGGAAGATTGTCGCGGCCGGTGCCGATGCCCGCAACCAGGGCGCGCCGCAGGGCGCCACCATGATCGACTGTCGCGGCAAGGCGATCCTTCCCGGCCTCGTCGACGGCCGCGTCTTCATCGGCGAGCCGGGGGCCGAGCACCGCGAAACGATTGCCTCGGCGAGCCTTGCGGCCGCCGCAGGCGGTGTCACCTCGATCGTCATGATGCCCGACACCGATCCGGTTATCGACGACATAGCGCTGGTCGAGCACGTGCTGCGCGCCGCCCGCGACACGGCCTTGGTCAACGTCTTTCCCGCGGCAGCCATCACCAAGCGGCTCGAGGGCCGCGAGATGACCGAGTTCGGCCTGTTGCGCGAAGCCGGCGCGGTCGCCTTCACCGACGGCCGCCACACCATCGAGAGCGCCGCCGTGATGCGCCGCGCCCTCACCTACGCGCGCGATTTCGGCGCCGTCATCGCGCACGAGACGCAGGACGCCGATCTCGGCAATTCCGGCGTGATGAACGAGGGCCTCTATGCCAGCTGGCTCGGCCTGCCCGGCATCCCGCGCGAAGCCGAGACGATCCCGCTCGAGCGCGACCTGATGCTGGCGCGGCTGACGGGCGGCGCCTACCACGCCGCCAAGATCTCAGCCGCCATGTCGGCGGCGGCCGTCGCCCGCGCCAAGGCGGACGGCGCCAGCGTGACCGCCGGGGTCTCGATAAACCATCTGTCGCTCAACGAGAACGACGTCGGCGAGTACCGCACCTTCTTCCGGCTGTCGCCGCCGCTGCGCGCCGAGGAGGACCGGCTGGCCATGATCGAGGCGCTGCGGGACGGCACCATCGACGTCATTGTCTCGTCGCACGACCCGCAGGACGTCGATACCAAGCGCCTGCCCTTCGCGGACGCTGCCGTCGGCGCGATCGGGCTGGAAACGCTGCTCGGCGCTGCACTGCGCCTCTACCACAATGAAGACGTCTCGCTGCTGCGGCTGGTCGAGGTCCTGTCGACAGCGCCGGCGCGATTGTTCGGCCTGCCCGGCGGCACGCTGAAGCCCGGAGCGTCGGCCGACCTCGTGCTGGTCGATCTCGACGAGCCCTGGGTGGTGCAGGAATCGGGCATCCGGTCGCGCTCCAAGAATACCTGCTTCGAGGGCGCGCGGCTGCAGGGCAAGGTCTTGCAAACAATGGTCGCCGGCCGCACAGTCTTTACCGCCTAGGCGGCTTTGCGCCGGCGCATTGGGAGGATTCATGTCTTACATCCTGATTGTCGCCCTGGCCTTCGGCTATCTGCTGGGATCCATACCCTTCGGCCTGCTGTTCACGCGCGCCGCCGGGCTGGGCGACGTGCGCAGCATCGGTTCGGGCAATATCGGCGCGACCAACGTGCTGCGGACCGGCAACAAGAAGCTGGCCGCCGTCACGCTGCTCCTCGACATCCTCAAGGGCACTGCCGCGGTTGCGGTCGCTGGCATCTACGGCCCGGACGCCGCAATGGCCGCCGGTGCCGGCGCCTTTCTCGGCCACCTCTTTCCGGTCTGGCTGGGCTTCAAGGGCGGCAAGGGCGTCGCGACCTATCTCGGCGTGCTGATCGGGCTGGCCTGGCAGATGGCGCTGCTCTTCGCCGCCGTCTGGCTCGCGGTCGCCTTCCTCTTGCGCTACTCGTCCGCCGCCGCGCTCGCTGCCGCCGTCGTCGTGCCGGTGACGCTCTACTTCCTCGGCCACGACCTCCTGGCGCTCGTCTTCGCGCTGATGAGCGCGCTGCTGTTCGTCCGGCATCGCACCAACATCTCGCGCCTGATGGCCGGAACGGAGACCCGTATCGGAGCCAAGGGGTGACAGCGGGGCCGGTCGGTCCGCGCCTATCGGACAGGCAGCGGCTGAGCTGGCTCCGGCTCATCCGGACCCCGAATGTCGGCCCGTCTACCTTTCGCGACCTCATCAACCGGTTCGGCTCGGCCGAGGCGGCGATAGAGGCCCTGCCCGAGCTTGCCCTGTCGGGCGGCCTGACGCGCAGCGTGCGCATTCCGCCGGTCGCCGAGGCGGAGGCCGAGCTCGAGGCTGCGGCGGCAGCAGGCGCACGATTCGTGGCGGTCGGCGAACCGGACTATCCTCCGGTCCTGCGCAACATGGACTACCCACCGCCGCTGCTTGCCGTGCGTGGCAACGCCGCGGTGTTCGCGCTGCCGCCCGTGGCGATCGTGGGTGCGCGCAATGCCTCGCTTGCCGGCATCAAGATGGCGCGCATGCTGGCCTCCGACCTCGGCAGGGAAGGCTATGGGGTGATCTCTGGGCTGGCGCGCGGCATCGACACGGCCGCGCATGAGGGCAGCCTCGCCACCGGGACCGTCGCCGTGCTGGCGGGCGGGCTCGACCAGCCCTACCCGGCCGAAAACGCCGACCTTTGCAATGGCATCGCCGAGCGCGGCGCCGTGGTCTCGGAAATGCCGTTCGGCTGGGAGCCGCGGGCGCAGGATTTTCCGCGCCGCAACCGTATCATCGCAGGGCTATCGCTCGGGCTCGTCGTCGTCGAGGCGGCAAGACGCTCCGGCTCGCTGATCAGCGCGCGGCTTGCCGGCGAAATGGGGCGCCTCGTCTTCGCCGTGCCGGGCTCGCCGCTCGACCCGCGCGCCGCGGGCGCCAACGGCCTGCTGAAGGACGGCGCCACGCTGGTCACCGAGGTCGGCGACGTCACCACGGCAATCGCACCGCTGATCGGGCGAAGCGAGCCGCAGACGGATTCGCTCGACGAGCCGCCGGACTTCGCCTCGGCGGCACCGGCCGACGATTCGGACCGCCGCCGCGTCATCGAGGCGCTCGGCCCGACGCCTGTCGGCATCGACGACCTGATCCACCACACGCGCCTGCACCCGGCGCAGGTCTTCATGATCCTGCTCGAACTCGACCTCGCCGGCCGGCTGGAGCGTCATCCCGGCAACCACGTGTCGCTGCTGCCTGGAGAGGGCTGATCGTCGGGCGCCGCCGCGCCTAGCGCTTCCTGCCGGGTCCGCCCTGGCCCGCCGGCTGGTTGAGCCGGTCGAGATCGCGCGCCTCCAGGTGGGCCATGTCGATCAGATATGCGAGCATGTCGAAGCCCTCCGAGTCGGCCATCATCTTGAGCTGGCCCAGCATGGACTGCAGGTAGTCGATCGTATCTGCGCGATTTCTGTCATGCTGATGCAACATCAGGTGACGCTCCATGGCCGAAAGACCATTCAAACTGTCCGCGATGAACCAATTGCCGGTGCTTTATTTCCATCGAACTTGCAGCGATCTTGGGTTGCGGAGAGAACTATCACAAATATTCAAAGTTGCAAAGATTCCATCGCTATCGCATAAGTTGCAGGCCGCCGATGTCCGTCAATTTGAGGGTTCGCACTTGACCGCGCGGAAAACCGCAGCCATGTGACGGACGATTCCAAATCTTCTAGGCGCCGCCATTTCGGACCGGCACCGCACGGGAAACACAATCGCTCATGGACGTCGTCGTCGTCGAATCGCCCGCCAAGGCGAAAACGATCAACAAATATCTCGGCCGCAACTACAAGGTCCTGGCCTCCTACGGCCATGTCCGCGACCTGCCGGCTAAGGACGGTTCGGTCAAGCCGGACGAAGACTTCGCAATGTCGTGGTCGGTCGACGGACCGTCCTCGAAGCGGCTCACCGAGATCGCCAACGCGGTCAAGGACGCCGACGGTCTGATCCTCGCAACCGATCCGGATCGCGAAGGCGAAGCCATTTCCTGGCACGTGCTCGAGGTCCTGAAGAACAAGCGCGTCCTGAAGGACAAGCCGGTCAGCCGCGTCGTCTTCAACGCCATCACCAAACAGTCGGTGCTCGACGCTATGGCCAACCCGCGCCAGATCGACGGGCCGCTGGTCGATGCCTACCTGGCGCGCCGCGCTCTCGACTACCTGGTCGGCTTCACCCTGTCGCCAGTCCTGTGGCGCAAGCTTCCCGGCGCCCGCTCGGCCGGCCGCGTGCAGTCGGTCGCGCTGCGCCTCGTCTGCGACCGCGAACTCGAGATCGAGCGCTTCATCCGCGAGCAATACTGGCAGATCGCCGCCATCCTCGGCACGCCGCGCAACGAGAATTTCGAGGCCAAGCTCACGGGCTTCGAGGGCAAGCGCCTGCAGAAGCTCGACATTTCCAACAAGGAACAGGCCGACGACATCAAGTCGATGCTCGACGGGGCGGCCTTCAAGGCGCTGTCGGTCGAGGCCAAGCCGACCAAGCGCAATCCCGGCCCGCCCTTCACCACCTCGACGCTGCAGCAGGCGGCCTCCTCGCAGCTCGGCTTCTCGGCCGTGCGCACCATGCAGGTGGCGCAGCGCCTCTACGAGGGTATGGACGTCGGCGGCGAGACCGCCGGCCTGATCACCTACATGCGTACCGACGGCGTGCAGATGGCACCCGAGGCCGTCGAGGCTGCCCGCTCTGCGATCGTCAGCGAGTTCGGCCAGGACTACCTGCCTGAAAAGCCGCGCCTCTATTCGGCCAAGGCCAAGAACGCGCAGGAGGCCCACGAGGCGATCCGCCCCACCGATTTCTCGCGGACGCCGGCCTCGGTGAAGCAGTATCTCGATTCCGACCAGTTCCGCCTCTACGACGTGATCTGGAAGCGCGCCATCGCCAGCCAGATGCAGCCGGCCGAGATCGAGCGCACGACCGTCGAGATCGAGGCTGAGAACGGCGCCCGCCGCGCAACGCTGCGCGCGGTTGGCTCGGTCATCCGCTTCGACGGCTTCCTGTCGGCCTATACCGAACAAAAGGACGAGGACTCCGAAGACGAGGAAAGCCGCCGTCTGCCCGAGATCCGCAGCGGAGAGACGCTGGCCCGCGACACCATCAACGCCACCCAGCACACGACCGAACCGCCGCCGCGCTATTCGGAAGCCTCGCTGATCAAGAAGATGGAAGACCTCGGCATCGGCCGGCCTTCTACCTATGCCTCGACGCTGAAGACGCTGGAAGACCGCGAATACATCACCGTTGACAAGCGCCGTCTGATACCGCATTCCAAGGGCCGGCTGGTCACCGCGTTTCTGGAGAGCTTCTTCCAGAAATACGTCCAGTACGACTTCACCGCCGCGCTCGAGGAGCAGCTCGACGAGATCTCCGACGGCAAGCTCGCCTGGAAGGACGTGCTGCGCGACTTCTGGAAGGATTTCTCCGGCGCCGTCGGCGACATCAAGGAGTTGCGCGTCACCGACGTTCTCGACGCGCTGAACGTGGTGCTGGCGCCGCTCGCCTTCCCGCCGCGCGAAGACGGATCGAACCCGCGGGTCTGCCCGAAATGCGGCGAAGGCCAGCTCTCGCTCAAGCTCGGAAAGTACGGCGCCTTCGTCGGCTGCTCGAACTATCCCGAATGCAGCTTCACCCGTCAGCTTGGCGAGGAAGGCAATGGCGAAGCCGGCGGCGGCGAAAATGGCGACCGCATCATCGGCAAGGATCCCTACACATCCGAAGAGATCGTCCTGCGCACCGGCCGCTTCGGCCCCTATCTGCAGCGTGGCGAGGGCAAGGAAGCCAAGCGTTCCAGCCTGCCGAAGGGCTGGACGCCCGACAGCATCGATCACGAGAAGGCGCTGGCGCTCCTGGCCCTGCCGCGCGATGTCGGGCAGCACCCGGAGAGCGGCAAGATGATCTCGGCCGGCCTTGGCCGCTACGGGCCCTTCGTGCTGCATGACGGCACCTACGCCAATCTCGACGGCATCGAGGAAGTGTTTTCCATCGGCCTGAACCGCGCCGTCACCGTGATCGCCGAAAAGATCGCCAAGGGCCGCGGCGGGCGTGGCGGCACGCCGGCGGCGCTGAAGGAGCTCGGCGACCATCCGGACGGCGAAGGCAAGGTCACCGTCCGCGATGGCAAGTACGGGCCCTATGTGAACTGGGGCAAGATCAACGCGACGCTGCCCAAGGGCAAGGACCCGATGTCGGTGACGCTCGACGAGGCCGTCGGCTTCATCGCCGAGAAGGCTGCCAAGGGCGGCGGCGGCAAGAAGCCCGCCCGCAAGGCCGCGGCCAAGAAGCCCGCCGCCAAGAAGACAGCCGCGAAGAAGAAGCCGGCTGCCAAGAAGAGCGCGGCCAAGGAAAAGGCGTAACCCACTTTGGCCCGACGCATCTCCGGCAAGAACAAGGCTGCAGGCGCCCGCAAGGCGATTGCCGCCCGGGGCGATTTCAAGCCGACCCGCGAGGACATCCTCAAGTTCATTACGGAGAACCCCGACCTGTCGGGCAAGCGCGAGATCGCCAAGGCCTTCAACCTGAAGGGCGACGATCGCGTCTGGCTGAAGGACCTGCTGCGCGACCTGCAGGACGAAGGCCTGCTGACCAAGGAGCGCAAGCGGCTTTCGCGCGCCGGCGCCCTGCCGCATGTCAGCGTGCTGGACATCTATTCGCGCGATTCTGACGGCGGGCTCCTGGCTCGCCCCAGCGAATGGAACGACAAGTTCGGCGATGCACCGGTGGTTTCGCTGACCGCGCCGCGCGGCGGCAAGGGTCCGACGGCCGGCGTCGGCGACCGGGTGCTGGCCAAGACCTTCGCAACCGACGGCGAAGGGGCGATCTCCTACACTGGACGCATCATCAAGCTGCTTGCCCGACGCGTCGACGCGACGCTCGGCGTGCTGCGCAAGCTCGATGACGGCTCCTTCCGCATCGAGCCCGTCGAGCGCCGCCAGCCCGAACTCACCGTCGACAGCGATGCGCTGAACAACGCAAAGCCCGGCGATCTCGTCGAGGTCGAGCAGGTTTCGGCCGGCAGCTACGGCCTGCCGCGCGGCAAGGTCCTGCAGGTGCTCGGCTCGCTGTCGTCGGAAAAGGCGGTCTCGATGATCGCCATCCACGCGCACGACATTCCGCACATCTTCCCGCCGGAAGTGCTCGCCGAGGCCGACGCGATAAAGCATGCGACGCTCGACGGCCGCGAGGATTTCCGCGACCTGCCGCTCATCACCATCGATCCGGCCGACGCCAAGGACCATGACGACGCCGTCCACGCCGAGCCCGACCCGGACGAGAAGAACCCCGGCGGCGTCATCGCAACCGTGGCGATCGCCGATGTCTCGGCCTATGTGCGGACCGGCACTGCGCTCGACCGCGAGGCGCTGAAGCGCGGCAACTCGGTCTATTTCCCGGACCGCGTCGTGCCGATGCTGCCCGAGCGCATTTCCAACGATCTGTGCTCGCTGAAGGAGAAGGTCGACCGCCCGGCGTTTGCCGTGCGCATGACCTTTGCCGCCGATGGCCGCAAGATCCGCCACAGCTTCCACCGCATCATGATGCGCTCATGGGCCAAGCTCGCCTATGTGCAGGCCCAGGCCGCGATAGACGGCAAGCCCGACGATGCCACCGCGCCGATCCTCGACACGGTGTTGAAGCCGCTCTGGGATGCGTATGAGGTGCTGAAGCGCGGCCGCGATGCGCGCCAGCCGCTCGAGCTCGACCTGCCCGAGCGCAAGATCCTGCTCAAGCCCGACGGCACGGTCGAGCAGGTCATCGTTCCCGAACGCCTCGACGCGCACAAGCTGATCGAGGAGTTCATGATCCAGGCCAATGTCGCTGCCGCCGAGACTCTGGAAGCCAAGAAGCAGGCGCTGGTCTACCGGGTGCACGACACGCCATCGATGGCCAAGCAGGAATCGCTGCGCGAGTTTCTCGCCACGCTCGGCATGTCGCTGGCACGCGGCGCCGCAATGAAGCCTAGTCAATTCAATGGCATACTGGCGCAAGTTCGCGGCCAGGATAATGAGGGCCTTGTCAACGAGGTGGTGCTGCGCTCGCAGAGCCAGGCCATCTATTCGCCGGAAAACCTCGGGCATTTCGGCCTCAACCTCAGGCGTTATGCCCACTTCACCTCGCCGATCCGGCGCTACGCCGACCTCATCGTGCACCGCGCGCTGATCTCCGCGCTTGGCCTTGGCAAGGACGGCATCACGCGTGCCGAGGAAGAGCGGCTGGAGGAAATCGGCGAGCTGATCTCGATGACCGAGCGGCGCGCCATGGCAGCCGAGCGCGACACGGTTGACCGGCTGATTGCAGCCTTTCTGGCCGAGCAGGTCGACTCGACTTTCGCGGCGCGCATCTCCGGCGTCACAAAATCCGGACTATTTGTCCAATTGCCGCAGTACGGTGCGGATGGTTTCATACCTATATCTACGCTGGGCGACGACTATTACCACTTCGACGAGGCAGCGCGCGCGCTGTTCGGCGAACGATCCGGCAAGGGCTTTCAGCTTGCCGACCATGTCGAGGTGAAACTGGTCGAAGTTGCGCCGCTTGCCGGCGCGATGCGTTTTGAAATGTTGACTGAACCAAAGCCGATGCCCGGATCGAAGAAATCGTTCCACAAGTCGAAGGGCAGGACATCGCGCTCGCGGGCCTCCCAGCCGCGCGGTCGCAGCAGGAGATAGACATGGATACCCAGGTTTTTGGCGGCGAGAATCATACCGGCCGCCCTGCCCGCGCCGTCTGGAACGCGATGTGGAACGGCTTTCGCTGCAAATGCCCTAAATGCGGCGAGGGAAAGCTGTTTTCCTCGTTCCTCCGCGTTGTCCCGGCCTGCGCCCATTGCGGCGAGGAAATGCACCATCACCGCGCCGACGACCTGCCCGCCTATCTGGTGATCGTCATCGTCGGTCACGTCGTGCTCGGCGGCTTCATGGCCTTCGAGGCCAACAGCACGCTCTCCATGTGGCAACACCTTGCCATCTGGGCGCCGATCACGGTCCTGATGTCGTTCGCCCTGCTGCGGCCGATCAAGGGCGCCATCGTCGGCCTGCAATGGGCCTACTACATGCACGGCTTCAGCGGCGTCGACGACCATCCCGAGCCGCTGCCCGAAGAGGGCTGAGGCAGGCCTCCGGCCTGCCCTGGGCCTCAGTTCGTCGGCATGAGATAGACTTCGCGCACCGTCGCGCGCGGCTCCTGCTCGAGCGCAAACATCACCGCGTTGGCGACATCCTCGGCCTGCAGCTTGTCGGGCTTGGCCTCGTCGAAGAAGGGCGTGTCGACCATGCCCGGCGCGATCACCGTGCAGCGGCCGCCCCATTCGCGCATTTCCTCGGCCATGTTTCCCGCATAGCCGTGCACGAACCACTTCGTCGCGCCGTAGATCGATCCGGCAATATGCCGCCTGCCCGCCGCCGAGCCGGTCAGCAGCAGGTGCCCCTTGGTCTTGCGCAGATGCGGCAGGCTGACCCGCGTCGTGTAGAGCAGGCCCATGATGTTGAGGTCGACGACGCGGCGCCATTCGTCCGGGTCGCCCTTTTCGGTGCCGGGCGCCTTCACGCCCATGCCGGCATTGGCGAAGGCGGCGTCGAGACCGCCGAACTTTTCCACCGTCTGGGCCACCGCCTTCTCCTGGGCGGCGAGATCGGTCGCATCGCCCGGCAGCGCCAGCGCCCGGTCGCCCATCTCCTCGACCAGCGCCTCGAGCTTGTCGCTGCTGCGCGCCATCAGGCCGATGTTCCAGCCGGCTGCAAAGGCTGCGTGGGCGGTCGCCGCGCCGATGCCCGACGATGCGCCGGTAATGAAGAGTGTCTTGGCCATGTTGCTTCCTATCCTTGTGTCAGCCCGACACGTAGTCCCTCAGGCATGGATGGCAAGAGATGCCGCGCGCCTCTGCGGCTGCTGCAACCCCGGCGTTCGACCGCTCGCCATTCCTTTCCGGCGCATTTTGCGCCACCCCTCGGGCCCGGGCAGAGACGGTCCCGCGCAGCAATCCCCGGTGCAGCGAGCGCATTGACGCTTTTACTTCCGGCAGCGCCTGCCTAGTGTGCCCCGATGGATGGCATGAAGAAATCGGAGGTCGACCGGCTCGAAGGCTACGCGCTCGGCAAGGGCCCGGCGCGGCCGCGCGACGCGGCGACGCTGATCCTGCTCGACCGGCGCGCCAGCGGCGTCCACGTGCTGATCGGCCGGCGTCACGCCGCGCACGCCTTCATGCCGGGGAAATTCGTGTTCCCGGGCGGCCGCACCGACCCTGCCGACAGCCGCGTACCGGTCGCCTCGCCACTCGACCCGCAGGAGGAAGCCAAGCTGATGGCCGGCGCCGGGCGCACGAGCCATGCGCGGGCCCGCGCCATCGCGCTTTCGGCCGTGCGCGAGACCTATGAGGAGGCCGGCCTGCTGATCGGAGAAAAGGGCGGCTTCGAAACGCGCAAGAGCGACTGGCAGGGCTTTTGCCAGCACGGCGTCAGGCCCTCGCTCGCAGGGTTGCGGATGATCGCCCGCGCGATCACGCCGCCCGGCCGCGTGCGCCGCTTCGACACTCGCTTCCTCAGCGCCTGGCGCGACGACGTCGCCGTCGAACTGCCGCAGGGCGGACCGACCAACGAACTCGAAGAGCTCGTCTGGTTGCCGGTCGCCGAGGCCAAGGAGGCCGACGTGCCGGCGATCACGAAAACCATCCTGGGCGAACTGGAAATGCAGCTTGCCGCCGACCCGACGCTGCCGCCCGGCCTGCCAACGCCCTTCTACCGCATGATCGGCAAGCGCTTCATCCGCGAGCTGCTCTGAACCCTAGCCGCCGGCGCCGACCTCCCGCACCTCGAAGCGCGACAGGCTGATCTCGCTCTTGGCGCTGCCGTCCTGGGCGGCCGCCAACTCGAAGCCGACGAGCGAACCGCCTTCGGGCGCGAGGGCCTCGAACTCGGCGACGGTCTGGTCGTCGAGCTTGAAGGTTACCGTGTTGCCCTTCACCACCGCCGAGAGCTCGAATTTCTGGCCGCTGGCGATCTTCTTGCCGCCGGGCAGCTTCGACCAGGCAACCGGGGTAAGCCAGCGATTGTCCTGAAGCCGCTGCACGGAATAGATGCCGACCAGCGGCGCGACCTCGAACGTGTAGTAGTTCGCGAGATCCCTGCCCCAGACGACGAGGCCCACATAGGGCTGGGTCTCGCATTTCTCCGCGTCGGTGCACTGGTAATCGACCGTATAGGAGGCGCAGGCCACCGCGTTGTCGAAAAAGCCCCACTGGCTGAGCGCGCGCTTGACGCCGCCCGGCGCGTAGGAAACCGAAAGCCCGTTGGAGTCGATCTTCTCGGACTTGGCGTCCAGCGAGACGCCCCAGGCCGGATTGAGCTTGGTGAAGCTGTCGTCCATCAGCACCCTGCCACCCTCGCAGGCCTGGCCGACCGCCGGTATCGCGACGAGGGCGACCGTCACCGCCATGGTCCTCAGAAATGCTCTCAACATGCTTCTTCCCTTCTGCACGGCCATGCCGCATCTTCAATTGCACGCACCCGAACGGTGGCATGACGTCGCGCCCGGACCAAGCCGAACCTGCCAATCTCGGGCCGACAAGGCAATACGCTATGTCGCGCTCTTGTCTGGTCGCATCATTATTGACGCTGCACAATTGACAGCAGGGCCGATTTGGGCGACCGCGTCGCATCGTTCAATTCCCGCCAGGCGGGATCGGACTGACTGCCAGTCGTGAAGAACCATGCAAAGTGATTCTGCGTCCACCACCGAAACGCTGCGCTGGCTGCCCATCACGGCCGCGGTTTCGTCAATCAGCGTGGTTGGCATCGCCATCGGGCTCGGCACGCCGCTGCTCAGCATCATCCTGGAGACGCGTGGCTACTCCGCCTCGATGATCGGCCTCAATACGGCGATCGCCGGCTTCGCGACGATCGCGGCTGCGCCGCTTTCGACGCCGCTCGCCACGCGCTTCGGCGTCGTCTGGACGATGCTGGCGATGATTGTCATCGGCGCGCTGTCCATCATCGGCTTCTATTTCGCCCCGGCCTTCTGGATGTGGTTCCCGCTGCGTGCCATCCTGCATGTCGCGCTCACCGTGCTGTTCATCCTGTCGGAATTCTGGATCAGCACGTCGGCGCCGCCCAGCAAGCGCGGTTTCGTGCTCGGCATCTATGCCACCGTCCTGTCACTCGGCTTTGCCGGCGGTCCCTGGCTCTTCGCCCAGATCGGCAGCCAGGGCTTCCTGCCCTTCGGCGTCACATTCGCCCTGGTGATCGTCGCCGCCATACCGGTGCTGGCCGCGTGGCGGGAAAGTCCGACCATCACGCCGCGCCGCGAAGGCTCGGTGAGCTTTCTCCGCTATATCTGGCTGGTGCCGACCGCGACCGCCGCCGTCCTGGTCTTCGGCGCCGTGGAGACCGGCGGCTTCGCCCTCTTTCCCGTCTATGGCGCGCGCATCCACTATTCGGAAGCGGATGCAGCGCTGCTGCTCAGCATGATCGGCCTCGGCAATGTGCTGCTGCAGATCCCGCTCGGCATGCTCAGCGACCGCATCAGCGACCGCCGCCATCTCCTGCTCGCCTGCGCCATCGTCGGCCTCGTCGGCACGGTACTGATGCCTTGGCTGGCCTTCGACTGGCACCTGATGGCGGGGTTGCTCTTCATCTGGGGCGGCGTGGTCGCGGCCCTCTATACGATCGGCCTGGCGCATCTCGGCTCGCGCCTTTCGGGTCACGAACTCGCCTCCGCCAATGCCGCCTTCGTGCTCTGCTACGGCCTGGGCATGGTGCTCGGGCCGCAGGCCATCGGCATCGCGATGGACCTGTTCGGCACCAACGGCTTCAGCTGGGCGTTGGCACTGTTCTTCGGCCTCTACATCCTGGTCGCCCTGTCGCGGCTGGTGGAACGCCGCGGCTGACGCAAATCCTTTGGAAAGACCGGCATTCCCGCCGGATTCTTTTGACAGCCGGTGTCGTGGCTTGCACAATTCCGCACGTGCCCTGGCGCTGCGTGTCGTCGCGATCGAATGACATCGGTCGAGCGGACGGCACCGAAAAAGTGGGCGACATCAATGCACATGAACGGATTTTCCATCGGACGGGCACTTGCCGTTCTCGTCCTGGCCTTCCTGCTGCCGGCGCCCGGATGGGCGACGGAGGCTCAATCCCGGCTTGAGGGCCGCACGCTCGACGTGCTTGTCGGCTTCTCCAACACGGGCGACGGCGCGCGCTTCTGGAACCTGTTCTCCGGCGCCTTGCGTCGTCATTTGCCGAAGACGGTCATCCGGGCGCGCTTCGACGACACGGCGCGTGGAGCCAAGGGGACCAGCGACCTGTTCAGCCTGCCTGAGGGTTCCCTGGCCGTCGGCTTCGTACGGCCGCCCGATGTTGCTTTTGCCCAGGCACGCAAGCTGGAAAGCGTCGATTACGATCTGCATCAGGCGAAATGGATCGCCGGGGTCGAGGAAGAAAGCTTCGTCATGGTGGCGCGGCGCGGCCTGCCGGTCGAACCGCAGGCACTGCGCGCGACGGGCAACAGCCTGATCATGCCGGTAAGCGACATTCTGGCAACGCACGCGACTGTCGGCGTGCTGCTCAATGCAGTCACCGGCATCGGGGCAAAGGTCGTCGTCGGATTCGGCAATTCGGCCCGCCTCAAGTCCATCCTGGCCGGCGATGCCGACTTCTATACCGCGGCGGCGGACCAGGAATTGCAGCCGCTCTTCGAATCGGGCGACGTGCAGGCGCTCTACACCATCGTCGGCGAACAGTTCCCGCCCCAGGTCGATCGGTCGAGGACGCTCGAGTCCTTTCTCGTGCCGGGCGCACCGCAGGCCGTGGTCGACTACATCAAGTCGGCAAGAGGCATGGGCCGCGCCTTCTTCGCGCCACCGGGCGTGAACGCCGAAGACGTCGCGGCGTTGCGCGAGGTGTTTCACGCGGTTCTGGTCGACCCTGATTTCGTGGCGGAGGCAGCCAGCATGGCCGTGCCGGTCGCCGCCGTCGATTGGCAAGTCGTCGAACGCCAGACCCTGGAAATCCTCCCGACCGACAGCGCCAGACTTGAGCAGATCGAACATGCCTATGCCTGTGGCTTGGCGATGTCGGAAGGCCGCAGCGATCGCTGTGACTTCTGAGCCGTTGGCGGCAGCGCAGAACCCGTCGCCGGGCGGGGCTCCCTGACGATGGCTATCGAAATCCTCGCGCTTCTGACGGCTGGCTGGACCGGCCTGACCACCGCGCTGCTGCTCGGTACCCTGCTCGGCTTCATCGTCGGCCTTGTGCCGGGGCTCGGCGGCCGTGTCGGCATCATCCTGTGCATCCCGCTTGCCACCTTCTGGGATTCGCTCGGCGGCGCGGTGTTCCTGTTTGCCATGCATGCCGTGGTGCATACGTCTGCGTCGATACCGGCCATCGCCTTTGCCTTGCCGTCGTCGGGCGCCGATGCCGCAACCATCGTCGACGGCTATCCGCTCGCGAAAATGGGACGCGCCGGCGAAGCATTGGGGGCCAGCCTTTCCGCCTCTGCGCTCGGCGGCGTTCTTGGCGCCGTCGCCTTCCTTGCCTGCATTCCCATTGCGCGCCTGCTCATCGTCTGGTTCGGACCGCCGGAGTTCCTGCTTCTTGCGATCGCCGGCCTGACGATGGTGGTCTTCCTGTCGGGCAAGAGCATCCTGGCGGGCCTTCTTGTGGGGCTGCTCGGTCTCCTGGCCGCCAGCGTTGGCCTCGACGTCATGACGTCGTCAAGCCGCTTCACTTTCGGACGGCCGGAACTGATGTCGGGACTGAACCTTGCCGCCGTGCTCGGTGGAATACTGGTTGTGCCGGAGATGCTGGCGCGCTGGTCCTTCGATGACGCCGGGCACCAGCGAGCCGTCTCGACCAGCCTCGACGATGTCCTGCACGGCATGCGCACCACCTTCAGCCATCTCGGCCTTGTGCTGCGATCATCCTTCTACGGCATCGTCGTCGGCATCATGCCGGGCGTTGGCTCCAGCGTTAGTGTCTGGATGTCCTACGCCTTCGCAGCCCGCACCGTGAAATCGGAAATCCCGTTCGGACAGGGGGCCATAGCAGGCGTCATTGCGCCGGAAGCCGCCAACAACTCGAAGGAAGGCGGCGCCATGGTGCCGACGCTCTTCTTCGGCATTCCCGGCAGCTCCAGCATGGCGATAATGCTCAGCGCCCTGGTCGTGATCGGCCAGCCGATCGGGCCGAGCCTGCTGTCGCGCGATCTTCAGGTGCCCATTGCGCTGGCCGCGACGGTGTGTCTGGCCAATTTGATCGCGGTGCCGATGTTTCTGGCGGTCGTGCCGGGCATCGTCCGTCTGGCGGCACTGCGGCGCGAGCACATGGTGCCCTTTGCCATTGCGCTGTCGCTGCTTGCCGCTCTCTACCAGAGCCTGAACTGGGTCGCGCTGATGACCTTCGCGGCGGCAGGCCTGGTCGGATGCGCCCTCAGATGGGCGGGTTGGCCGCGCGTACCGTTCATCCTCGGCTTCGTCATGGGACCGCTGGCCGAGATCTCCTACATCCAGACTTCGCAGATCTGGGGCTGGACGATGTTTGCGCGCCCGGCCACGATCGCCATGATCGCGGTGTTCATGGTCATCGCGTTTCGCGCGCGGCGATCGAGATCCGACGCCCGAACGGAGCCGCTCGACAGGACGGACGCACTGGTGTCACTGCCCCTGCTCCTCGTTTTTGCGGTGGCGCTCGGCTTCGCCCTCGGCTTCCCGATCAATGCGTCGCCGGTACCACAGCTGGTCAGTCTCGGGGGGCTGGTCCTTGCCGGGCTCGTGCTGACGATCGGTCTCAGGCGGGGCCAACCGAAGAGCCCGGACAGGCTGCAGAAATTAGATGGCCTGTGGGAGACGGGGGCATATCTCCTGATGGTCCCTCTTCTCGGCTTGCCGGTCGCCTCGGCCGCCTATGCCGGTGTACTGATGGTTCGGGCGCGCGCCGGATACCTGCAGGTGGCGCTCTCTATGCTGGGGCTGGGTCTTCTGCAGATATGGCTGCTGTCCATCGCCGTGGACATCAGGGGTGAGCCCATCGTCAAGGGTTGGTTGCTGTCGCTGCTTTTCTGACCGACCGCGATTCATCCTCCCTGCCCCCGGGACGGCAGACGGCGATGCTGCGCCCGCTGTAACGACGCTTCGGCCCGCCATCGTTCCGCTCGCCGACGATGTCCAGCGATTGCACTTCAAGACCGGTAGAACCGTAGAACGAGCGGACGGCTTCCCGGTCGGGGAATGGATTGCGGTGACCGTGGCGGTCGCGCAGGCCGCGTTCGACACGTTGGCGCATGTCACGCGCAAACTCCTGCGGGTAGCCGCCGGCCTCGTCCAGCAACACCTGCAGGTTTTCCAGCGCCTGGGCAATGCGCTTGGACGGTTCATCCGCGCCAACCTTTTCGCCGAACTGGACGGAAGAGATCAACGCGCCTTGGGGCGCCAGCCAGGCGGCGACACGGCGCATGTAGGCAATCCGTTCGACCTCGGGAAAAAATGTCAGGACGCCGTGCATGACGATCATGTCGAATGGCTTTTCGGGCTCGTGGCCGGCGAGATCCGACAGCACGGTCTCAAGCTGCAGCCCGTTCGCCCTTGCGTAGCGCCTGCAGATCTCGAGGGGCGTCCCGCACTGGTCGACAAGGGTCACCGAAAGGCTGCGCGCAAAGGTTTCGCCGCCCGCGGCCGCTGCCGCGTTGAGCAGGCTCGTGTAGAGCCCCGTATCGGTCGAGCCGGCGATCAGCACGCGGATTACGCCCTTCTCCTTTCCCAGCCGGCCGAGCACCTCGGCCATCGCAGCCCCGAATTCCGCATCGTCGAAGATGCGCTCTTCGGGCAGCAGGCTTGCGCGCCGCATGATGGAGGCGAGATGAAGATCGCCGCACGACGAACAGTGAGCGGGCGCGATCGTCAGGCAGAGCCTGGCATTTTCCCGTGGGTCGTCTGCGAAAAGCCTGGCGGTCACGCGTTGTCCCCGTCGATTCTGGCTGGATTCATATGTCAGGGGACATCGACAGCGGGTTTGGGCCCGTGCGTCAAGCGCTTGTCGGTGCCAGGATTTGCTGCAACGAACCCGCCGAGGACCGCTATCCGAGCAGCTTCCCGCGGCGCGCCCTGCCGACGGTTTCCGACAGAGCTTGACTTTCAGGCTGTCTTCTTTATGTGTCGCGCCAAGTTTTCCGCGTCCGGGGTCTTCCCGCGTTCAGGCGGTGTGAACTCCAGACAATTCAACGGACGAAAAAGATGGCCAAGGCTGCAAAACTCAAGATCAAGCTTCTGTCGACGGCCGATACCGGCTTCTTCTACGTGACGAGCAAGAACAGCCGCACGAAGACGGAGAAGATGTCGTTCCGCAAGTACGACCCGGTCGTCAAGAAGCACGTCGAATTCAAGGAAACCAAGATCAAGTAGGATCGGGTTTCCGTTTGCGTGACCAACGCCGCCTCCGGGCGGCGTTTTTCGTTTGTCCGGCATCCGGCCGCCGGGCGTTTTCGCGCCGCCCCTTCGCTTGTGTATGGATTTTCCGGTCCGTTTTGCCGAATCGTGCGCAAGTCGCTGATGTCGAACACGTTTTCTCGGGAACAATTCGCGCATCAGGCCGAATCCATCCCCGCACGACTTCTGACCCGACAGGCAAAATATCGTGCCGATTCAGCGCTTAGCGGTTGATTTCTGACACCTGGAAAAAAAGGGGCCGGTCGACGGTCTGGCAGCGGTACGAGGAGGCCACTATGTGCCAGTGCCGACCGGCCACCCCACGGACCCAGGAGATGCGGCGGACCTGAGCATCATGGGGTATTTGTCGGCAGGCAACGGCTTGTCCTCTTGCCGCCGCCTCGACTTCACATTTGCTCAAGACCTCTTGAAGATCAATAGTTTCTTAACCAACCCTCGCGAATCACTTGGGTTAAGGTAAATTCCAGAATTGTTGCGACTGACGTCTTCAGGCGGCCTTGGCGACCACCCGGTTGCGGCCGCCGGTCTTGGCCTCGTAGAGCGCAAGATCGGCCCGCTTCATCAGGTCGGCGACAGAATCCGTCCCCCGCTTCAGCGACGAAACCCCGACGCTGACGGTGATCGGAATCTTCTTTCCGCCGACCACGAAGGGCATGTCGGCGATCTCGGCACGCACCCTTTCGGCCACTTTTTCGGCAATTTCCGCATCCGTATCGGGCATGACGACGACGAATTCCTCGCCGCCGAACCTGCAGGCAAGGTCGATGCCCCTGACGTTCTTGCGCAGGCGGCGGGCGAATTCGCGCAGCACCTCGTCACCCACGTCATGGCCGAACGTGTCGTTGACCGCCTTGAAGCGGTCGAGGTCCGTGATCATCAGCGACAGCGGGCGGCGCCGCGCCATGGCGCGATCGAAAAGCGTCTGCAGGTGGCTGTCGAGGTAGCGTCGGTTGTGCAGCCCCGTGAGCGCATCCGTGACGGCCATTTCGATGGTCTGGGTAACACTCGCCCGAAGGTGGTCGTTGTAGCGCTTGCGCCGGACCTGCGTGCGCAGCCGCGCCGTCAGTTCCTGCTGGTCGATCGGGCGGGTCAGGTAGTCGTTGATGCCGAGTTCCAGCCCGCGGATGATGCGGTCGTCCTCACCCTCGTTGGCGATGAGCATGATCGGCAGAAAACGCGTGCGGTCGAGCGACCTGATCTGCGAGCACAGCCTGAGCGGGTCGAAATCGACGAAATTGGTCGACACGATGACGCATTCATAGGGCTCCTCGGCAGCCTGGAAGAAGCCTTCCTGCGGGTCCTTGACGACATCGAGGTCGGCCGTTCCGCGCAGCAGTTTCTTGACGCGCGCGCCGGAGGCCTGCTGCTCGTCGATCAGGAGGACCTTGGCAATGGAATCGCTTTCCGGAGCCGTTCTCGACAGCAGTTCCTCGATGCCGATATTGCGCGTCGTCGAGGCGCGCAGGCGCAGCTCGTCGGTCAGCATCTTCAGCCGCACGAGGCTGCGCACGCGCGTCATCAGCTGCAGGTCGTTTACCGGCTTGGTGAGGAAATCGTCGGCGCCGGCCTCAAGGCCGCGGATACGGTCCGACACCTGGTCGAGCGCGGTGATCATCACCACCGGAATATGCGAGGTCAGCGGGTCCGCCTTAATGCGACGGCATACCTCGAAGCCGTCGAGTTCCGGCATCATCACATCGAGCAGGACGACGTCGACCTTACCGTTCTCGCAGATTTCCAGCGCATCGGCGCCGTTGGTGGCGGTGACGACGTCGAAATACTCGGCAAGCAACCGCACTTCGAGCAGCTTGACGTTGGCGGGGATGTCGTCGACGACAAGAATGCGCGCGGTCATGTCAGGTTTGCTCCGAAAGCCATGGCAGCGGCGCGCATCATGCATCGCCCAGGTATGATTTGATCGTCTCGATGAAGCGCGGCACCGAGATCGGCTTCGAGATGTAGGCCTCGCAACCGCCCTGGCGGATGCGTTCCTCGTCGCCCTTCATGGCGAAGGCCGTCACCGCGATCACCGGGATCGAGTGAAGATCGTCGTCTTCCTTGAGCCACTTCGTCACTTCCAGTCCGGAAACCTCCGGCAGCTGGATATCCATGAGGATGAGGTCGGGGCGATGCAGCCGGGCGAGATCGAGCGCTTCCAGCCCGTTGCGGGTGCGCACAGTCTCGTAGCCGCTTGCCTCGATCAGGTCGCGGAAGAGCTTCATGTTCAGCTCGTTGTCCTCGACGATCATTACCTTTTTCGGCATCGATTTCCCGCTCCAGCCGCCGATCCGTTCGGCAGGCATAGCCGCACGTGCCACCGAAGCGGCACCAAACCCGTCCTCGAGAGTACGGCAAGATGATTGACGAAACGCAAACCCGGGCCGACTTGCCGGCGACATCCGCGCTGTCGATGTCACAGGACAGCACATGCCGGCTGCCTTGCCCGGCAGGAAGGATAGAGATAGTCCGGCAGGTGACAAGTTCTAAAGACAGGGAAGCAGCCATGGCAGACGACAGGCAGAAGGCCGCCGACGCCGAATCGGTCGCCATCGCGGGCCTCGGCTTCGTTGCCGCCGACCCGGAACTCCTGCCGCGGTTCCTGGCGATTACAGGGATCGAGGCGCAGTCGATCCGACAGGCTGCAAGCGAGCCCGGCTTCCTGGCCGGAGTGTTGAATTTCATACTCGCACACGAGCCGACCCTGATGCGTTTCTGTGAGGACACCGGCATCGAACCGGCGCGTGTGGCGGGCGCAATCCGCCGGCTGCCGCTCGGTGACGACGGCTACCAGACGTCGGCATGAGCGACGACCCGGAGACAGCGAGGCAGATTGCCGAACTGTCACGCGATTCGCGGCCGCTTCTGGTCGTCGATGTCGACGAGGTGGTGCTCGATTTCGTCGACCCTTTCAGTCGCTTCCTGAACAGTCAGGGCTTCGATCTTCTCACCGACAGCTTTCGCATCCACGGCAATGTCGTCGCCCTGGAGGACGGCAAGGCAATCGATGCCGAAGCCGTCGCGGCTCTGATGACCGCGTTCTTCGATGCACAGGAGACCTGGCAGACGGCGGCGGCGGGTGCGGTGGACACGTTGGGCTCGCTGGCGCCACGCCTCGAAATCGTTCTGCTGAGCGCCATGCCGCACCGCCACAGGCCTGTCCGCCGCGCATTGCTGGACCGGCTGTCTCTGCCCTACCCGCTTGTCTCGACCGAAGCCGCAAAGGGTCCGGCCGTCAGCATGATCCGCGGCGGGCGCGCACGGCCGGTCGGCTTCATCGACGACATCCCCGGAAACCTCGAATCGGTCGCCCGATCGGTGCCCGACGCCGCGCTGTTCCACCTGATGAGCCACCAGGGATTTCGCGCATTGCTGCCGCCGCTGCCTTCAGGTGCGGTCGTGCTGCGCGACTGGTCCGAAGCAGGCGCCCGGATCGCCAAGGAGCTCGGCGTTTCTCAAAGCACGTAGCGCATCAGCGGACGCCCGGCCTTTCGCTCGACCATCGGCAAGAACCCTGCCTTCTCGAATACCCGCGTCGAGCCGACGAAGAGCCCGATCGAGCGGGTGCTCCTGGACTGCGTCATCGGGCAGGCCTCGACAAAACGGGCGCCCCCCTGCCTGGCGAAGGCAATGCCCTCTTCGACCAGCCGGTGCGTCAGTCCCGTGCCGCGCACCCTGGAACGCAGGAAAAAGCAGGAAATCGCCCACACACCCGGATCGCTCGCGTCGGCGGGGTCGAGCGGCGCCGACCCCCTGCCCGCATTGTTGAACTCCGGCACGTCGTGGCGGGGGCCGATCTGCATCCAGCCGACCGCCTCGTCGTCTGCAAACGCCAGCAGGCCGGGCGGCGGGCCAGCGGCGATGCGCGCCCTGATGTGCTCCTTGTTGCGTTCGCGGTCATTGTCGCGGCGGGCCGCAGGCGGCAGCCTGAAATGCGTGCACCAGCAGCCATAGCAGGCGCCCTGCTTGCCGAAGAGATCCTCGAAGTCCGGCCACAGGTCCGGCGTCAGCGGAGAGATAGCAACATGCATGGACAGCCTCCCGCCACGCCGCCTTGTCGGCGGAAGCGTGCTGGACTAAGATTTGCTATGTTCTCTTTATGTTCGCAGTGATGGGCGCGCCTGTCAACAATCCCGAGCACGGTTTCTGCCGCGACTGCCTGGCCATGCAGACGCGGCTCGTGACCCGATGCGAACGGTGCGGCAGCCCGCGACTGGCCCGTCACGCCGAACTCTACGGCCTGCATCTCGCGCATATCGACTGCGATGCTTTCTATGCGGCTGTCGAGAAGCGCGACAATCCGGCGCTGAAGGACCGGCCGGTGATCATCGGCGGCGGCAAGCGCGGCGTGGTTTCAACCGCCTGCTACATCGCACGCATCAAGGGCGTGCGCTCGGCCATGCCGATGTTCAAGGCGCTCGAAGCCTGCCCCGAGGCCGTGGTCGTCAAGCCGGACATGGAGAAATACGCCCGCGTCGGGCGCGAGGTGCGCGCCATGATGCAGGCGCTGACGCCACTCGTCGAACCGATCTCCATCGATGAGGCGTTTCTCGACCTCTCCGGCACCGAACGGCTGCACGCCATGCCGCCGGCCATGGTGCTCGCGAAATTCGCGCTCGATGTGGAGAAGAACATCGGCATCACCGTCTCCGGCGGCCTGTCATACTGCAAGTTCCTCGCCAAGGTGGCGTCGGACTTCCGCAAGCCACGCGGCCTGTCGGTGATCGGCGAGGCGGAGGCACCGGCGTTTCTAGCCGAACAGCCGGTGACGATGATCTGGGGTGTCGGAAAGGCCTTTGCCGCGACTCTCGAGCGCGACGGCATTCGTACAATCGCGCAGTTGCAGCGCATGGAGCGCGCGGAGCTGATGCGTCGCTACGGCAGCATGGGCGACCGGCTCTTCCACCTGTCGCGCGGCCAGGATGAAAGGCGCGTGCAGCCCGACCACGATGCCAAGAGCGTGTCGGCCGAAACGACATTCGACGTTGACCTCGCTTCGCCGACCGATCTTGTGCCGGTGCTGCGCGCGCTCTCGGAGAAAGTTTCGGCCCGGCTGAAGAAGGCAGAGATCGCCGGCCGGACCGTAGTGCTGAAGCTGAAGACGCAGGACTTTCGCATCCGCACGCGCAACCGCCGCCTCAGCGACCCGACAAGGCTTGCCGACCGAATCTTCCAGACCGGCCTGCACCTGCTCGAGAAGGAGACGGACGGCACCAGGTACCGGCTGATCGGCATCGGCGTCAGCGACCTGACGGACCCGGACAAGGCCGATCCGCCCGACCTCGTCGACCTTCCGTCGCGCAAGCGGGCGCTTGCCGAAGGCGCCATCGACAGGCTGCGTGAAAAGTTCGGCAAGAACGCCGTTGAGACGGGCTACACTTTCGGCAAGGGACGCAACGCGCATCCGCCCGACGATGTCGACGCCTGACCTGCCAAAGAGAGGCGGGCCAGGCAGATGCCTAGATTCGGCGCAGGTTTATCTCGCTGGTGACCACGGACTTGCCGGACTTCGGGTCGACATCGACGGTGGTCAGCCGCATGCCGTTCTCACCGACCTTCTTGACCGTCATGACGGCCTCGCGGTCGCCATTGACCTCCTTGGCCCAGCGGATGCCAAGGTTGATGGCATTGCCCTTGCGGCTGCCCGCAAGGCCGGCCTTGCCGGTGCCGGCGCCGACATAGGAGCCCGCGTAACGCGCGCCCTTGGACTTGAGGTCAGCCTTGATGGCCCGCGAGAAGATGACCAGACCGCTGCAATTGCCGTCGAGCGACAGGGACGTGTCCGTCGTGTCGGAGCTGAACTTGCAATTGACCTTGATGGGATTGGCATTCGTGCGCACCTTGACCGTGCCGGCGCCGCTCCACTGGCCTTCGAGGGATTTGAGGAACTCGCCCTCGCCGGCATGTACGCCGGAGACCGAGAGTGCGAGGGCGCCTGCCAGCAGAACCGGCTTCATCGAACGGATAATCATGTCTGTGTCTTTCCACCTGTTGAGGAACGGCGCGGCTGCGCCTGCATTGCAGGAGGTACGCTGCCGATAGGCTGCGAGTTGCCCCGCCGCGACATTCCGCCACACCCGCGAAGCCGACGAGGAGCCGCTCATTCATTCCCTGCCAGCGCGCAATCTGGCCCATCGGATTGGCCGCACTAGGCGTTGCCTTTGCAGCCTGTGATTGCGAGTGAAGGCGATGGCTCCCCTACAAGCGAACATCAAGGCCGTGCTCTGGATGCTCGGCTCGATCACCTCCTTCCTGGTCATGGCAGTGGCGGGCCGGGCCACGACCGCCACGCTCGACGTCTTCCAGGTCATGGAGATGCGCTCGATCATCGGCTTCTTCATTCTGTTGCCGCTGGTACACATGGAGGGCGGTTTGCGCGCCATGCGCAGCCAGCGGCCGCTGCAGCATGTCGGCCGCAACGTCGTCCACTATGCCGGCCAGTTCGCCTGGCTCTATGCCCTCACCCTGATCCCGCTCGCCCAGTTGATCTCGATCGAGTTCACGACGCCGATCTGGACGGCGATCCTGGCAGTCATCTTTCTCGGCGAGCGACTGAGCTGGCCGAAGATCGCAGCCATCGCGCTCGGCATCGTCGGTGTCGCGGTGATCGTGCGGCCGGGTACGGAGCATATCGACCCCGGACATCTCATCATGCTCGCCGGCGCCATCGCCTTCGGCATATCGGTCGTGATGGTGAAATCGCTGACGCGCACCGACAGCGTCGTGCGCATCATCTTCTGGATGCTCATCATTCAGTCAGTCATCGGGCTCGTCCCCGCCATCCAGACCTGGCAAACCCCGACCCTCGACCTCTGGCCGTGGATCGTGCTGATCTCGTTCACCGGCATGTCGTCGCACTTCTGCATGGCGCGGGCGCTGAGCTATGCCGACGCAACGGCCATTATGCCGCTGGATTTCCTGCGGGTGCCGCTGTCGGCGCTCATCGGCTGGCTGCTCTACAGCGAGCGGATCGACACATTCACGGCGGTCGGAGCGGCGCTGATCCTGGCCGGCAACCTGCTCAACCTCAGGCGGCGGGCGCCGAAGCCGGCCGAGGTCGCGACGTCGTGACGCGAACCCGATGACCGGCAGGCGTCAGACCAGCTCGACCTCGACGACGCCCGGCACCGCGCGCATGGCCGAGGCGATCTGGGGCGAGATGCGGTAGCGGTCGGGCAGCCCGATCTCCACTTCGCCCTGCGCATCGCCCTTGATGACGACGAAGCTGACCTGCCCCTCGCCCTTTACCGTCAACTGTCCGGCAAGCGTGCCGACCGGGGCGGAGTCACGGACATAAATGCGCAGCGCCTTCTGCACCTGGCAGGCCACCTCTTCCAGCGACTGCACGGTCTGAATGCGCATGTTGATGCCTTCCGGCCGGTCTTCCGCCTGCACGGTGATGACCAGCGACTTGCCCGGCTCGAGAAGGTCGCGGTACTGCGCGAGGCCTTCGGAGAACAGCACGGCTTCGAACTGGCCGGTCTCGTCGGAGAACATCACCACGCCCATCTTGTTGCCGGTGCGCGTCTTGCGCTCCTGCTTGGACGTCACCGTGCCGGCCAGCCGGCCTGCCGTCGCGCCGCGCTTCACCGCCGCCGAAAACTCCGTCCAGCTCTGCACGCGCATCTTCCTGAGCGCCGACTTGTACTCGTCGAGCGGATGCGCCGAGAGGTAGAAGCCGACGACCTGGAACTCGCGGTGCAGCTTTTCGGCCGGCAGCCACGCCTCGACCGCCGGCAGGTTGAGCGCCTCCGACTGGCTGCCGAGCGAGGCGCCGAAAATGTCGGTCTGGCCGGAACTCGCGTTCTGCTGGGCAAGGGCTGCCAGCCCCATCATGCGCTCGACGCCCGCCATCATCGAGGCGCGGTCGTGGCCGAAACAGTCGAGCGCGCCGGCCATGATCAGGCTTTCGAAGACGCGCTTGCCGACAATGCGCGGGTCGATGCGCTCGCAGAAGTCGGCGAGGCTCTTGAAGGTGCCGTCCTTGCGCTTCTCGACGATGTGCTCGACGGCAGCGTCGCCGACACCCTTGAGGGCTGCCAGCGAGTAGAATATGCGGCCTTCGCCGACCTCGAAATCGCGGAAGCTGCTTTGCACCGATGGCGCCACCACCTCGATGCCAAGCCGCATCGCGTCCTGGCGGAAATCGGCGAGCTTGTCGGTATTGCCCATGTCGAGCGTCATCGACGCGGCGAGGAACTCGACCGGATAATGCGCCTTCAGGTAGGCGGTCTGGTAGGAGACCACGGCATAGGCGGCGGCGTGGGACTTGTTGAAGCCGTAGTCGGCGAACTTGGCCAAAAGGTCGAAGATGAAGTCGGCCTGCGGCTTCGACACGCCGCGCTCGACGGCGCCGGCGACGAAAATGCCGCGCTGCTGCTCCATCTCGGCGCGGATCTTCTTGCCCATGGCGCGGCGCAGCAGGTCGGCCTGGCCGAGCGTATAGCCGGCAAGCTCCTGCGCGATCTGCATCACCTGTTCCTGGTAGACGATGACGCCCTGCGTCTCGGCCAGCAGGTGATCGATCTTCGGGTGGATGGAGGCGATCTCCTCCTCGCCGTGCTTTCGCGCATTGTAGGTCGGGATGTTTTCCATCGGGCCCGGCCGATAGAGCGCGACCAGCGCGATGATGTCCTCGATGCAGTCGGGCCGCATGCCGACCAGCGCCTTGCGCATGCCGGCACTTTCCACCTGGAATATGCCGACCACCTCGCCGCGCGACAGCATGCCGTAGGTATCGGCATCGTCGAGCGGAATCTTGGCGAGATCGATGTCGACGCCGCGCCGGCCGATCAGGCGCACCGCGCGCTCCAGCACGGTCAGCGTCTTCAGGCCGAGGAAGTCGAACTTCACCAGCCCGGCCTGCTCGACATATTTCATATTGAACTGGGTGACCGGCATGTCGGAGCGCGGATCGCGGTACATCGGCACGAGTTCGGACAGCGGCCGGTCGCCGATGACGATGCCGGCGGCGTGCGTCGAAGCGTGGCGGTAGAGGCCCTCGAGCTTCTGCGCCATGTCGAGCAGCGTCTGGACGATCGGCTCGCGCTCGGCCTCCTCGGCAAAGCGCGGCTCCGTCTCGATGGCCTGGCCGAGCGTGACCGGATTGGCAGGGTTCGCCGGCACCATCTTGCAGAGCCGGTCGACCTGGCCATAGGGCATTTGCAGCACGCGGCCGACGTCGCGCAGCACGGCGCGCGCCTGCAAGGTTCCGAAGGTGATGATCTGGCCGACCTGGTCGCGGCCGTATTTCTCCTGCACGTAGCGGATCACCTCCTCGCGGCGGTCCTGGCAGAAGTCGATGTCGAAGTCGGGCATCGAGACGCGGTCGGGGTTGAGGAAGCGCTCGAACAGCAGCGAGAAGCGCAGCGGGTCGATGTCGGTGATGGTGGTCGCATATGCGACGAGCGAGCCGGCGCCCGAACCGCGGCCCGGGCCGACGGGAATGCCCTTCGACTTCGCCCATTTGATGAAGTCGGCAACGATCAGGAAGTAGCCCGGATACTTCATCCGCTCGATGATGCCGAGTTCGAAATCGAGGCGCTCGCGATACTGCTCGGGGGTGAAGCCCGGGGCGGTGCCGAAGGTCGAGAGGCGGTATTCCAGACCGGCATGGGCCTGACGCGCGAGTTCCTGCGCCTCGGCGCGAACGGCGTCGTCCTCGTTGTCGACATCGCCGCCGGCGAAGCGCGGCAGGATCGGGTTGCGGTTCTTCGGGTAATAGCTGCAGCGCCGGGCGATCTCGACCGTGTTGTCGATCGCCTCCGGCAGGTCGGCGAAGAGCTTTGCCATCTCGGCCTGGCCCTTGAGGAAATTGTCGGGCGACAGGCGCCGGCGGTCGTCTGCCGCCACCACCGAACTCTCGGCAATGGCGATCAGCGCGTCATGCGCCTCGTAATCGTCGCGCGCCGGAAAGAACCCCTCATTGGTCGCGACGAGCGGCAGTTCGTGCTGGTAGGCTAGGTCGACGGTCTTGGCCTCGATCAACCTGTCGTAGCCGGCGACGCGCTCGATCTCGACATAGAGGCGGTCGCCGAACATCTGCTTGAGCGTCAGCAGGCGCGTTTCGGCGAGTTCCAAATGACCGGCCTTGATGGCCGAACCGATCGGCCCGCGCGGGCCGCCGGTCAGGCAGATCAGGCCGTCCTGCAGTTCGGACAGCCACGCCAGCGTCACATGGATGTCCTCACCCGGCGTGTTCTCCAGATAGGCCCGGCTGACCAGCCGGACGAGATTACCGTAGCCGGTCTCATTGGCCGCGATCAGCACCAGCGGGAAGCGTTCCACCTCCTGCCGCTTCTGGTAGCTGCGGTTGGACTCGCCGTCGTCGTCGCCGAAGGCGACATCGAGCTGGCAGCCGATGATCGGCTGGATGCCGTCCTTGGTGGCCTTCTGGGCGAATTCGAGCGCACCGAACAGGTTGTTGGTGTCGGTGACCGCGATGGCCGGTGCGCAATCCTTCACCGCGTGAGCGATGATCTTGGCCAGCGGCAGCGCGCCCTCGAGCAGCGAATAGGCCGAATGGACGCGCAGATGCACGAAGGGCCGCGCCGGCACCACAGGCATGGCAGCCTTGATCATTGCCTCCCGCAGGAGTGGATCGCGCGTGGGCCTGTCACTTGCCATGGTTCAAGCTGGTCTTTCGGATTTTCGACGACCGGGCCAAGCTACCCGATTCCGCCCGTTCCTCTAAGCGCCAATATGAGCCGTCCGCAGGAAAAGCCGATGCCTCGCCGTCAACCGCGGGCGAGCGCAGCGCCTATCAGGGCAGACAGGTCCGCCGGCTTCTCGGCGATATGATCCGCGCCTGCATCCAGCAGTTCCCTGCGGTCGCCGAAGCCCCACAGAACGCCGATCGAGGCGACGCCGTTGGCATTCGCGCCGACCACGTCGTGCGAGCGGTCGCCGATCATCACGGCGCGCCCGGCATCGAGTTTTTCGGTCGCCAGTATGTGCGCGACGAGATCGGCCTTCACGGCATTGCTGCCGTCGAGCTCGGAGCCATGCACGGCATCGAAGTAGCCGGCGAGCCCGAAATGGTCGACGATCTCGCCGGCGAAGCTCTTCAGCTTCGAGGTGGCGACGGTCATGAAGACGCCGCTCTCGGCAAGGGTCGAAAGCGCCTCGGGTATGCCGTCGATCAGCTCGTTCTCGAACTTGCCGTGCGTGGCGTAGCGCTCGCGATAGAACTCGACACCCTGCCAGATCAGCGCCCCGTCATCGGTGTCGAGCAGGACGCCGATGTTCGACTGGATTGGCGGGCCGATGCACCAGGCCAGTTCTTCGGCCGGCGGCGCGATGCGGCCGAGTTTCTCCAGCACGTGCTGCAGCGAGCGGGTGATGCCGACGAAGGGATTGGTCAGCGTCCCGTCGAGGTCGAACAGCACCGCCGGGCGGGCGGCAGTCAACTGGCTCACGCGAACTCCATGATGACGGCATCGACCGCGAGGCTGTCGCCCGGCCTGGCGTTGACCGATTCAACGACAACGTCGCGGTCGGCGCGCAGCACGTTTTCCATCTTCATCGCCTCGACGACGGCCAGGGTCTCGCCGGCCTTGACCTCCTGGCCCTCGACCACGGATATCGACACCACCAGCCCGGGCATGGGACAGAGCAGCAGCTTCGATGTGTCAGGCGGGAGCTTCTTCGGCATCAGCTGCTCGAGCGCGGCGATCTTCGGCAGCATGACGCGCGCCTCGACCGACATGCCCTGCCAGGCGATGCTGATGCCGTTAAGCCGGGTACGGATCTGGGCCGAAATCCTTCGGCCGCCGATCTCGCCGTGCCATACCGCTTCGCCGGAGCGCCAGTCCGACTGGACCCGCACCGCTTCGCCGCCATTGAGCTTCAGGCCGGCTTTGAACGGCGAAAGCGACGGTTTCCCCTCGAGCGCTACGGGCAGATAGTCATCGCCCAGCCGGACAACCCAGTCGGTTTTCATGGCGCCCGAATGCGGCGCGAGGCGGCCGCTCAGCCGGTCCAGCCGGTCACGGCGAACCAGTTCCACCGCCGTGGCAACAGCCGTCAGCACCGCCTTGTCGGCGTCGGCGGGGACAATCGGCTCGAAACCGTCGGGATACTCCTCGGCGATGAAGCTCGTCGAGATGTCGCCAGAGCGCCAGCGAGGATGGCGCATCAACGCCGCCAGGAACGGCATGTTGTGCTGGATGCCATCGACGACGAAACTGTCGAGCGCATCGGACATGGCGTCGATGGCCTCAGCGCGCGTCGGCGCCCAGGTGCAGAGCTTGGCGATCATCGGATCATAGAAGATCGATATCTCCGAGCCCTCGGTGACGCCGGTGTCGTTGCGGACGACGGTGTCGCCCGAGCGACCCTCCTCCGGCGGCCGGTAGCGCGTCAGCCGGCCGATCGATGGCAGGAAGTTGCGGTAGGGGTCCTCGGCATAGAGCCGGCTCTCGATCGCCCAGCCGTTCAGGCCGACGTCGGCCTGCGCGATCGACAGTGTCTCGCCGGCGGCAACGCGGATCATCTGTTCGACCAGGTCGACACCGGTGATCAGTTCGGTGACAGGATGCTCGACCTGCAATCGCGTATTCATTTCAAGGAAATAGAAGTTCTTCTGAGAGTCGACGATGAACTCGACCGTGCCGGCGCTCTGGTAGTCAACGGCCTTGGCCAGCGCGACCGACTGCTCGCCCATCGCCCGGCGTGTCGCCTCGTCCAGAAAGGACGAGGGCGCCTCCTCGACGACTTTCTGGTTGCGGCGCTGGATCGAGCATTCGCGCTCGCCCAGATAGATGCAGTTGGCGTGCGCGTCGCCGAGCACCTGGATTTCGATGTGGCGCGGATCGACGACAAATTTCTCGATGAACAGGCGATCGTCGCCGAACGAGCTCTTCGCCTCGGACCGGGCGCGGTCGAAGCCGTCGCGGACCTCGCCGGCATTCCAGGCAATCCTCATGCCCTTGCCGCCGCCGCCTGCCGAGGCCTTGATCATCACCGGATAGCCGATCTCGCCGGCGATCTTTTCGGCGTGCGCTGGGTCCTCGATGATGCCGAGCCAGCCCGGCACGGTGCTGACCTTCGCGGCATTGGCGAACTTCTTCGATTCGATCTTGTCGCCCATCGCACGAATTGCCTTCGGCTTGGGCCCGATGAAGACGATGCCCTCGGCCTCCAGCGCCTCGCAGAAGGAAGCGCGTTCCGACAGGAAGCCGTAGCCCGGATGCACGGCCTCGGCGCCGCTGTCGCGGCAGGCCTGAATGATTTTCTCCGCCACGAGATAGCTCTCCGCGGCAGGAGCCGGTCCGATATGCACCGCCTCGTCGGCCATCTCGACGTGCACGGCGTCACGGTCGGCGTCGGAATAGACGGCGACGGTGGCAATCCCCATCTTCCTTGCGGTCTTGATGACGCGACAGGCGATCTCGCCGCGGTTTGCGATCAGGATTTTCTTGAACATGCGTGAAGGTCCCTTGAAGCTCTAGGTTAGGGGCTTAGCACGGGCCACTCAAGCCTGCCGAAGGTCGGAGGGCATCAGAAGTGCTCGCCAGCGCGGAACGGACCGATCCGGACGCCAGCCGCTACCAGGTAAGCGGTCGACCAGCCGATCAGCAGGAAGCCGTTGGCTCCTTCCAGCCCGGCGAAAATGCGCCATTCCGGCGCCGGAACCGCATCGCCGTAGCCGAGCGTCGAGAAGGTCACCAGCGAGAAATAGAGCGCCGTCTCGAAGTCCGGCACCACGCGCAACGCGTAATGGCAGAGCGCCCAGAGCCAGACCTCCGTCGTCATGACGGCAAACAGCCCGAGGACGGTCGCCACCATCGCCACCACGCGACTGCGATGCCGGTGCATGGGGAAACGCGCCGTCGCGTAGCCCATGAAGCGGGTGACTGCGATAAGTCCAAAAGTGTGCACCACGATGGTGGCCGATATCACCAGCGTGCCCAAAGCGAGATTGATCAACATCAGCGCACTGTCGCACAGGAGGGCACCGGCATAAATTGACCAGACGCAATCCTCACAGGGTTGATACCGGATGCAAATCCTGAAACCTTCCGCCGCAAACCGTTCAGGAGAAATACGCATGAAGACCCGTGCCGCCGTTGCCGTCGCCGCTGGAAAGCCCCTCGAGATCATGGAGGTCAACCTCGAAGGTCCCAAGGCCGGCGAAGTGCTGGTCGAGATCATGGCGACGGGCATCTGCCACACCGACGAATTCACCCTGTCCGGCGCCGACCCGGAAGGCATCTTTCCGGCCATTCTCGGCCATGAGGGTGCCGGCGTGGTCGTCGATGTCGGGCCCGGCGTCACCAGCGTGAAGAAGGGCGACCACGTGATCCCGCTCTACACGCCCGAATGCCGCCAGTGCCCGTCCTGCCTGTCGCGCAAGACGAACCTCTGCACCGCCATCCGCGCCACCCAGGGCCAGGGCCTGATGCCGGACAGCACCAGCCGCTTCTCCATCGGCAAGGACAAGATCTTCCACTACATGGGCTGCTCGACCTTCTCGAACTTCACCGTGCTGCCCGAGATCGCGGTGGCCAAGGTCAACCCCGACGCGCCCTTCGACAAGATCTGCTACATCGGCTGCGGCGTCACCACCGGCATCGGCGCGGTCATCAACACGGCCAAGGTCGAGATCGGCGCGACTGCTGTCGTCTTCGGCCTCGGCGGCATCGGCCTCAACGTGATCCAGGGGCTGAGGCTCGCCGGCGCCGACATGATCATCGGCGTCGACCTCAACAACTCCAAGAAGGAATGGGGCGAGCGTTTCGGCATGACGCATTTCGTCAACCCGAAGGAGATCGACGGCGACATCGTCGCCCATCTCGTCAACATGACGAAGCGGGGCGCCGACCAGATCGGCGGGGCGGACTACACGTTCGACTGCACCGGAAACACGAAGGTCATGCGCCAAGCCCTTGAATCTTCACATCGCGGATGGGGCAAGTCGGTCATCATCGGCGTTGCCGGCGCCGGCCAGGAGATTTCGACGCGTCCGTTCCAGCTGGTGACGGGCCGGACCTGGATGGGCACCGCATTCGGCGGCGCGCGCGGTCGCACCGACGTGCCGAAGATTGTCGACTGGTACATGGAGGGCAAGATCCAGATCGACCCGATGATCACCCACACCATGCCGCTCGAGGACATCAACAAGGGCTTCGACCTGATGCATGCCGGCGAAAGCATCCGCTCGGTGGTGGTCTACTGAGATGTCCGAGACGTACGAAGGCGGCTGCGGCTGCGGGCTCCTCCGTTACCGGATGACCAGCCGGCCGCTCTTCGTCCATTGCTGCCACTGCACCCGCTGCCAGCGCGAAACGGGCTCGGCCTTCGCCGTCAACGCGATGATCGAGAGCGACCGACTGGAATGCATCTCCGGCGAGGCGGAGCGCGTCATGACGCCGAGCGCCAGCGGCAAGGGCCAGGCGATCCTGCGCTGCCCCCATTGCCGCATCGCGCTGTGGAGCCACTATGCCGGAGCCGGCGAAGCGGTCAGCTTCGTCCGGGTCGGCACGCTCGACGAACCGGCGCGGCTGCCGCCCGACATTCACATCTTCACATCGACCAAACTGCCGTGGGTCCAACTTCCGCCGGACACGCCGTCGGTCGAGGAATATTATCAGCGCAGCAAGTACTGGCCACCGGAGAGCCTCGAGCGACGGCAGGCAATGCTGGCGCGCCAGGGAGGATAGACAATGCTCTTCAGACCGACTCTGGCAGGCAGCCTCTCCAAGCCCTCGTGGCTTGCCGAGACCGGCAAGCTGTGGCCGAAATGGACGCAGTCCGGCGCCGAGCTTGACCAGGCAAAGCGCGATGCGGCGCTCATCTGGATGAAGCTGCAGGAGGATGCGGGCGTCGAGATTCTTACCGACGGCGAGCAGTTCCGTACGCATTTCGTGCACGGCTTCCTCGAAACCGTCGGGGGTATCGACTGGGACCTCAAGACCAAGATGGGCATCCGCAACAACCGCTATGTCGTCGACGTGCCGACCGTGACCGGCGTGCCGAAGCGCTCTCGCCCGGTGCACCGCGACGAGGCGGCGTTTTGCCGGGCCCACACGAAGAAGGGCCTGAAGTTCACCCTGCCCGGCCCGATGACGATCTGTGACACGCTGGCCGATGGCCATTTCGGCAAGCGCGCCGACATGGCGATGGCGTTCGCCGAAATCCTCAACGAGGAGGCGCACGAGTTGCAGGCGGCGGGCGTCGACACGATCCAGTTCGACGAGCCGGCGTTCAATGTCTTCACCGACGACGTCAAGGAATGGGGCATCGCCGCGCTGGAGCGCGCCGCGCGCGGGCTGACCTGCACCACCGCCGTGCACATTTGCTACGGCTACGGCATCGACGCCAACATGAAGTGGAAGGAGACGCTCGGCGCCGAGTGGCGGCAATACGAGGAAATCTTTCCCCCGCTCAACGCGTCGTCGATAAAGCAGGTGTCGCTCGAATGCGCCGGCTCGCACGTGCCGATTTCGCTGATCTCGCTGCTGCCGGACAAGGACCTGCTGGTCGGGGTCATCGACGTCGCCACCAACAATATCGAGACGCCCGAACAGGTGGTCGGGACGATCGCAGAAGCGCTGAAGCACGCCGATGCCGAGCGCATCTATCCCTGCACCAATTGCGGGATGGCGCCGCTCTCGCGCGCGGTTGCCGAGGCCAAGCTGACGGCGCTCGGCGCCGGGGCCGCGCTGGCCCGGGAGCGGTTCTCCTGATGGCTGGCCTGGAGCGCCGGCCCGCCTGATGCCGCAGCAACCGCCGAAGATCTATGTCGATGCCGACGCCTGCCCGGTAAAGGACGAGGCGATCAAGGTCGCCGAGCGGCATGGCCTCGTCGTCACCTTCGTGTCGAATGGCGGCCTGCGCCCCTCGCGCGACCCGATGATCCGCAACGTCGTGGTATCCAAAAGTGCGGACGCAGCCGACGACTGGATCGTCGAGAATGCCCGCGAGAACGACATCGTCATCACCGCCGACATCCCGCTTGCGGCCCGGACCGTGGCGCGTGGCGCGCATGTCATCGGCATGACCGGCAAGCCCTTCACGACCGAAAGCATCGGCATGGCGGTGGCGATGCGCGACCTCAAGCAGCATTTGCGCGAGACCGGCGAAAGCAAGGGCTACAATGCCGGCTTCACGCCGCGCGACCGCTCGGCCTTCCTGTCGGCGCTCGACCAGGCGGTGCGCCGGGCGCTGAGGACCGCCGAAGGCTGACACAGGCATCAACTATCGTTCGCGGGTTGCCGCCTCGGCATGGTAATCCTGCGCGCATGCGGTCCGTGCTCCATCGACGCTACATGACCTTCTACGCAGCGGCGGCCGGCGCGCTGGCCATTCTGCCGGTCGGCCTTTGGCTTGCCCCGCAGGCCACGGTGCAACTATGCGCCAATGTCCTTTTCTGCGTCTATCTGCTGCTTGAACTGCTGAAGCTGCCGCGACTGACTGCGGCGTTCCTCAAGCATAACGCCGCCAACGAGGACGAACCGACCTGGCTGATCGTCGCCGTGACATTCGCCGCGGTCATGGTGTCGGTCGGCTCGCTCTTCCTGATCCTCAACAGGGGTCGAGAGCCAGCCTGGTGGGAACTCACCCTGTCCCTCGCTTCCGTGGCGCTCGGCTGGCTCACCATCCACACAATGGCAGCGCATCACTACGCCTATCTCTACTGGCGTCCGGGGCCGGACACCGGCGCCGGGGCCAAGAAGGCGGAGCCGCGGCGCGGACTGGATTTTCCGGGCGACGACGAACCCGGCGGCTATGATTTCCTGTATTTCTCGCTGGTCATCGGGATGACGGCCCAGACGTCAGACGTCGCGGTGACCAAGACGCAGATCCGCAAGCTCAACATGCTGCATGCCGTCGTTTCGTTCTTCTTCGACACGGTGCTGGTCGCGGCTGCCGTCAACGTTGCCGTCAGCCTGGGGAGCTGAGGAACTCCCGAGCGAGGCTCAGGCCCTGCCGGTGAGGAAATAGGTGTGCATCCGGCCCCTGCCCTTGATCTCGACACCACCCCGCTCCTCGAAGGCAAAGCCGTCGCCAACCGACTGCCGAAAAGCCTCGCTGACCTGGATCCTGCCGTCCACGCCGGTTGATTCCATGCGGCTTGCGGCGTTCACAGCGTCGCCCCACAGGTCGTAGGCGAATTTTGTCTTGCCGATCACGCCGGCGATGGCCGGGCCGATATGCAGCCCGATGCGCAGCATGAAGGGCGCGCCATCGCGCTGCAGGCCTTCCATGCTTGCCATCATGTCCAGCGCCAGGCTGGCCATCCTGCGCGGGTGGTCTTCGCAGCGCTCGGAGAGCCCGCCGGCGACCATGTAGGCATCGCCGATCGTCTTGATCTTTTCGAGACCCTCCTCGTCGACGAGCCGGTCGAACATCGTGAAAATCCTGTTCAGGGTCTGCACGATCTCCTCCGGCTGCCTTTCACGCGCATAGGCGGTGAAATTCACGATGTCGGCGAACAGGATGCTGACATGGTCATACCGCTCCGCGATCGTGCCGCCCTTCGACTTGAGCTGCCGGGCTGTCTTTTCGGGCAGGATGTTGAGCAGCAAGCGATTGGATTCCTCCCTTTCGCGGCGCATGCCCTGGACAAAGAAGCTGGCGAAGACGAACACGACAACCGACGAGAAGCCGACATTCATCAGGAAGAACAGCGTCCTCGTCTCGTCGGCGATCACCAGTCGGTCGACGGCGAACTGATCGTCGAAAGCGCCGGTGATGGCGATGCAGACCAGGTAAAGGACCAGCCAGAAGGCCGATTCCCTGACCGAGAAATACATCAGTGCGACGATTGGGCCGCAAAAGGCCCAGGCCATCACGAAGCCGGAATCGAAGATGCCGCCGACATGCCATTGCACGACCGCCGTCAGGGCAATGATGCCGACGATCTGCGAATAGGCCGCGATGCGGTGATTGCCGGTGACATGGGCGACGACCAGCGAGACGCCGACGGCAAGGACGAAGACCAGGGGAAGCAGCGGCGTCAGTCCGGGGCCGAACAAGGCATAGTACATCGCCGCCCAGATACAGCCGGCTATGCAGCAGCATATCGCGACCAGGAAGATCGCGAACTTCTCGGCCTTCAGCTCGGCCGGGTCGCCGGCCGCGCCGGCAAAGGAAAAGTCTCTGAGCCCCATTCTCCTGCTGGCCTACCAGTTCGCCCGGCATGCAAGCAAGCAAGCGTTTGGGCAAGTGCAGACAGGCCATGAAGCAGCAGTCAAACCGGCGATTGGCAGCCTGGAGCCGGCGACAGGCGGCCTCCAACAAGCGTCGATTTCTGGCACGTCCGGGAACCGGCCACGGCTTTTGCGATTTTCATTCACATTTCTCCGCAATCACCTGTTTTTTCGTCATTATTTGCCCTTCCTTGCCATTGCGCCGGGCAGCGCCTATGTTCTGCCTTCCCCTGAGCGATTCAGCATCGGGGCCAGCAACACGACAAACAATGGAGGCAGATCGGGTGTCCGACGCCACGAATATCTATGAGGAAAAGCCAGATCTCGACACGATCGGCGGAAGACTGTCCCGCGCACGGGATGCCAGCGGCCTGACGGTCAAGGAACTGGCTTGGCGTCTCGGCGTCAAGATGGCGACCATAAACGCCTGGGAAAGCGATCGCAGCCAGCCCGGGTCGCACCGACTGACCATTTTGGCGGGCATCCTGCAGGTCAGCCTGTCATGGATTCTGCATGGCGTGGGCACGGCGCCCTCGGACACCGAGACGAGCGACGATTCTGCCGCCATGAACTCGCAGATCGATCGCCTCAGGCACCTGCATGCCGAGACCGGCCAGATCATCGACCGGCTTCAGACCGACATAGATCGGCTGAGCGCCGCCTGAGCCCGGCGGGCGTCAGGCAACCTTCTCGAGCAACGTCCTCAGATCCGGGTGGATCGACGGCGAGGATTGCTCGATGAACTTGACGAGGGCACGCTCGTTGTCGTGCAGTCGACCATTGCGGCCGATGCGCTCGGCCAGCCACTTGGCTTCCGTATTGTCGATGCGTTCGGCGCGGCGCTTGTTTGCGTCGTTGCACTGGTTGCGCGCTTCCCAGTCGGAGTCGATATCAGTCGGCAGGCGGTAAGCGGCGAGCATGCCGCGCGCTCCGCCCGACGCCATCCGGGCAAAAAAACCTGAGATGTCGGCATCGGCACGGTCGAAGAAATTCTCCTGGCGCAACGCCACCTCGCGGGTCGGCGCCTCGTAGCCGGACGTGCACATCACGAAGTTGGCGATAGCCTTGACGAAGAGGTCGTTCCAGGCGGGATCGTTGCGGGAATCGGCCGTGGCGTCGTTGATTTCAAACAGAACTTCCGCCTCGGAGCGCGTGATAGCGATGTTGCCGTCGCCGCCGAATGCATAGAGGATCCGGCGCAGCAGTTCGACTTCCGTCGCGCCGACCAGGCCCGGCACGAGCTCGCCACCGATCATCAGCGGTCCCTTGGCCTCGACGACCGCCTGCTTGACCTGCTCCAGCGCAAATCTGACCAGCCGCTCCGGCGAGAATTTCGCGACTTCCAGTACACGGACCAGGAGTTCGAGTTCGTTCAGAGACCGCACGAGCCCGTCGCGCGATATCCCCTCGATCAGCCATTCCGCGTTCTGGACGGAGATGTAGCCGGCCGGCTTCTCCTGATGCACGATGTAATCGGTCAACGCCTCGACGAAGAAGGCGTGCCATTCGGGGCACTGGTCGGGGCAAGCCGCATTAAGCTGCAGCAATGCGTCGGCCTCGGCGCGGGAAATCGTGCCGTCGCCATAGGCTTCACGGCGCATGAGCTGCACGTCCTGCGCGTCGATCCGGTTGCGTGATTCGATGCCGGCAAGCAGCCCCGACGAGGTCAATGCAGTCATAGCCAGTCCCCTGTTTTTGTGCCGCCGGACAACTGCCGACGTTCAAATACCGTTCCGCGAGGCTAACAGGACTGTTTTGAGAAACCGCAAAGGTGCTTGGTTAGCGAATGGTTCACAACCATGGCAGGTGACAAAGCCTGAAGCTTGGGCTAGCGTTGAGTCGTCGAGGGCTCTTTCGGGGGCCCTAACTGTTTGCGGGAGAGAGCAGCACGGTGCTGCCGCCGAAGGGGAAATCGCCCGAAATCTCTCAGGCAAAAGAACCGTAGACAGGAAGACACTCTGGAAAGTCGGGGCTGGTCCCCGCGCCGAAGGTGTAAGCGCTACCGACAGAGTTCCGGTCGCGCGAGTCTCTCAGGCTTCCGACAGAGGGGCACGGACTGGTCGCTACAGCGGCCGATTGCGTGCGACTCTGGAGAAGACATGACGGGCGAAGCAACCAAGACACTCCCACTCGACGATTTGCACAAGCAGACGGGAGCCCGATTCGGCGGCTTTGCCGGATGGTCGATGCCGCTGACCTACCCCGCCGGCGTCATGAAGGAACACCTGCACACGCGCGAGCATGCCGGGCTGTTCGATATCTCGCACATGAAGCTGTTTGCGGTCTCCGGCCCGCAGGCTGCGGCGCTGCTTGCTCGCACCTGCCCGCTTGACGCCGCCGCGCTTAAGCCGTCGCAGTCGAAATACACCTTCTTCCTCAACGAGGCGGCGGGCATCATCGACGACCTTATCGTCACGCGGCTCGGCCCCGAGCGCTTCATGGTCGTCGCCAATGCCGGCAACGCCGAGGCCGACGAAGCCAATCTGCGCACTCTCGGCAAGGATTTCGACGCCGTTATCGAGCCGCTCGACCGGGTTTTCCTCGCCATCCAGGGCCCCGAGGCAGAAGACGTGCTTTCAAAGGCCGGCGTCAATACCGGTGCGCTGACCTTCATGCATGGCGTCGAGCGGAGGCCCGGCTGGTTCATGAGCCGCTCGGGCTATACCGGCGAGGACGGTTTCGAGATCGCGCTGCCCGAAGGGGATGCGCGCGACCTCCTGGCAAAGCTGTTGTCGGACGAACGCGCCATGTGGATCGGTCTTGCCGCGCGCGACAGCCTGCGACTCGAGGCGGGCCTGTGCCTGCACGGCCAAGACATCACGCCCGAGATCGACCCCGTCGCGGCCGGCCTGATGTGGGCCATCCCGAAGGATCTGCGCGCCGCTGGCGGCTTCGTCGGTGCCAAGGCGCTGCGCAATGCCATCTCAAAAGGCGCCGATGAGAAGCGCGTCGGCCTGAAGCCGGAAGGCCGCCAGCCGGTTCGCGCCGGCACCGAATTGACAGACGAGGCCGGAAAGCCGGCAGGCCGGGTAACCTCGGGTGGCTTCGGCCCCTCGGCCGCGCATCCGGTCGCCATGGGCTATGTGACCGCCGCCCTTGCCGCCTCTGGCGCAAAGCTCTTTGCCGACGTCCGCGGCACCAAGATCCCGGTCGGGATTCACCCCCTGCCCTTCACGCCTCACCGCTACCGCAAAGGATAAGCTCTCATGGCAACAACCTATTTCACCGAAGACCACGAATGGATCCGCGTCGAGGGCGGCGTCGCGACCGTCGGCATCACGGACTACGCGCAGGAGCAACTGGGCGACCTCGTCTTCGTCGAACTGCCGGAAGCAGGCCGAGCGGTGAAGAAGGGCGACGTCGCTGTCGTCGTCGAATCCGTCAAGGCCGCCTCCGATGTCTATGCGCCGGCCGACGGAGAGATCACCGAGGCGAACGCAGCCCTTTCGGGCGATCCTGCGCTGGTCAATTCGGCAGCCACCGGTGACGGCTGGCTCTGGAAAATGAAACTCGCCGACGAGGGCCAGCTTACAGGCCTGATGGATGAGGCCGGCTACAAGGCGCATATCGGCTAAGGGTCGGGAGAAGACAGATGACGACGTCCACCTACAGTTTCGCAAACCGCCATATCGGCCCAAGCCTCACCGACACGCGCGCCATGCTGGCCACCGTCGGTGTGCCCTCCATCGAGACGTTGATCTCGCAGGCCGTGCCGAAGTCGATCCGTCTCGACAGGCCGCTGGCGCTGCCCGAGCCGGCGAGCGAGTCCGCAGCCCTCGCCGAGCTGGCCACGAAGATGGACGAGAACGTCGTGCTGAAGAGCTTCATTGGCGCGGGCTACCACGGCTGTCTGGTGCCGCCCGTCATCCAGCGCAACCTGTTCGAGAACCCTGCCTGGTACACCGCCTACACGCCCTACCAGGCCGAGATCAGCCAGGGCCGGCTGGAAATGCTGTTCAACTTCCAGACGCTGGTTGCCGAACTGACCGGCCTGCCGGTCGCGTCCGCCTCGTTGCTCGACGAGGCGACGGCCGCAGCCGAAGCCGTCGGCATCGCATGGCGCCACCACCGCGAGAAGCGCCACCGCGTGGCGCTCGCCGGCGCGCTGCATCCGCAGGTGCTCGACGTGGTGCGCACCCGCGCCGAACCGCTCGGCATCGTCATCGACGGCGATACGATCGATGAAGAAACTGCAGCCCTGCTGGTGCCCTGGCCCGACACGTTTGGCGTCTACGCCGATCACGGCGACACAATTGCAAAGGCCAAGGCAGCTGGCGCGCTGGTCGTCTTCGTCGCCGACCCGCTGGCGCTGACGCTCGCAGAACCACCGGCCAGCCTCGGTGCCGACATCGCGGTCGGCTCCATGCAGCGCTTCGGCGTGCCAATGGGTTATGGCGGCCCGCATGCCGCCTATTGCGCGGTCTCCGACAAGCTGACCCGCCTGATGCCCGGGCGACTGGTCGGCCAGTCGACCGACGCACATGGCCGTCCCGGCTACCGCCTGGCACTGCAGACGCGCGAGCAGCATATCCGGCGCGACAAGGCGACCTCCAACATCTGCACCGCACAGGCGCTACTCGCCAACATGGCAGCGTCCTACGCCATCTGGCACGGCCCCGAGGGTCTGCAGGAGATTGCAGTCCGCGTGCACGCGCTCGCTGCACGTCTCGCCGCTGGCCTGCGCGAGGCCGGCATCGAAATTGTCGGCGACCGGCGCTTCGACACGGTGACCGCCAGCATTCCCGGCAAGGCCCGCTCGATTGCCGCGGCTGCCGAGGCGGGAGGCCGCCTGCTGCGCGCGCTCGACGACGACCGCGTCGCGATCAGCTTCGACGAGACGTCAAGCGAGGCCGACCTGACGGCGATCGCCGGGCTGTTCGGCGCGAGCGTGCCTGCGGCGGCCGACAGCGCGATGCCTGGCAAGCCGCGTGGCAAGGCCTTCCTGACGCAGCCGGTGTTCCACGAGAACCGGTCCGAGACGGAGATGATGCGCCTGTTGCGCCGCCTCGCCGACAAGGACCTGGCACTCGATCGCACTATGATCCCGCTCGGTTCCTGCACAATGAAGCTGAACGCGGCGGCTGAGATGTTGCCGGTCAGCTGGGCGACGGTCGCCGGCATGCATCCCTTCGCGCCGAAGGCCCATTCGGCCGGCTACCGGAAGATGTTCGACGATCTCGAAGCCTGGCTCGCCGAGATCACCGGTTTCGACGCCGTGTCGCTGCAGCCCAATGCCGGCAGCCAGGGCGAGTATGCCGGCCTCCTGGCCATCCGCGCTTGGCACCGGCAGCGCGGCGACGAAAACCGTACCGTCTGCCTGATCCCCTCCTCCGCGCACGGCACCAACCCGGCAAGCGCCAGCATGGCCGGCATGGACGTCGTGGTGGTGCGCTGCACGGACGAAGGCGACATCGACCTCGAGGACCTGCGCGCCAAGGCCGCCGAGCACGCGGCAAACCTTGCCGCGCTGATGATCACCTATCCGTCGACGCATGGCGTGTTCGAGGAGGGCGTGCGCGACATCTGCGCCTTGGTTCACGAGCATGGCGGCCAGGTCTATCTCGACGGCGCCAACCTCAATGCCCTGGTCGGGCTTGCCCGCCCGGGCGACATCGGTGCCGACGTCTGCCACATGAACCTGCACAAGACGTTCTGCATCCCGCATGGCGGCGGCGGACCCGGCATCGGACCGATCGGCGTCAAGGCGCATCTGGCGCCGTTCCTGCCCGGCCATGTCACCACTGGCGGTGCGCCCGCGGTCGCGGCCGCCCCCTACGGCAGCGCCTCGATCCTGCCGATTACCTGGATGTATATCCGCATGATGGGTGCGTCGGGGCTGAAGCAGGCGACCGAGATGGCGATCCTCAACGCCAACTACATGGCCGCCCGGCTCGCCGGCCACTATCCGGTGCTGTTCAAGGGCCGCAACGGGCGTGTCGCGCATGAGTGCATCCTCGACACGCGAATCCTCAAGGAAAGCGCCGGCATCGGCGTCGAGGACGTCGCCAAGCGCCTGATCGACTACGGTTTTCACGCCCCGACCATGTCCTGGCCGGTTGCCGGCACGCTGATGGTCGAGCCGACGGAATCCGAACCGAAGCATGAGCTCGACCGCTTCTGCGAGGCAATGATCTCGATTGCCCGGGAAGCAAAGCGCGTCGAAGCGGGAGAATGGCCGCGGGATGACAACCCGCTGGTTAATGCGCCTCACACGGCGAGCGAGACGCTGGCCGGCGAGTGGAAGCATCCCTATTCGAGGCTGGAGGCTGCAAGCCCTGCCGGCGACCCGGAGAGCACGGCGAAATACTGGCCGCCGGTGTCGCGCATCGACAATGTCGCGGGCGACCGCAATCTGGTCTGCTCATGCCCGCCGGTGTCGGAGTATCTCGGCGCCGCCGAATAGGCGGAAACGATGAGCCGGTTCGGCGCGAAAGCGTGCCGAACCGGATTCTTCGGACGGCTCAGGCCTTCTTGAGCAGCGCGAGGTTGGCCTCGACGACGACGGAGCCCGGCATGGCGCTCCTGGCCTCGTCGAGCAGCTGGCGGGCCTTCTTCTTGTTGCCGCGCAAGAGCTGCGAATAGCCCATGTTGTTGACGATCTCCGGCTTGCGGCCGGCAACCTTCAAAAGCTGGTCGTAGGCGCGGTCGGCGAAGTCGAAACGGCCGAGCTGGTCGTACGACGCGGCGAGCCCCATCCAGGCTTCCGAGTTGTCGGCGCGCAGTTCCACCGCCTTGCGGAAGTGCTTTTCGGCCAGACCGTAGTTGGCCTGCCGGAACTGGTTCTTGCCGGCGACGAGATCGGCCTCGCTGATGTCTGCCGTGACCGGCGATATCGATGTCGTTTCGGTTGTGTCGATGCGGCCCGTCGTGCAGCCGCCCAACACCATGCTTGCCAAGATCGCGGCGATCGCAGTCGATTTGGATTTGACCATTGCCCCTGTCCCAAACGCGCCCGTTTTCCGGGTCCTTCTAACGGGATCACATTAGATCAAAGGCATTTAAACTTCGGTGCGGAGTTGCAGCGAATCCAAGCGGTCGGCGCAACGGTTCGTTTAGGTTTCCGCAGCTCAGTCTGCCGTCATCTTCACGATGATCGGGATGATGGCGATCATCAGGACGACCGGCAGGATGCAGACCGTAACAGGTACCGACATCTTGGCAGGGAGGGCATGCGCCTTCTCCTCGGCCATGGACATGCGCTTGTGGCGCATTTCGTCCGAGAACACCCGCAGTGCGCCCGACAGGCTGGTGCCGAGCTCCTTAGACTGCTGCAGCAGCGTCGCGAAGGAGCGCACCTCGTCGAGGTTCAGCCGATCGGCAAGCGACTTCAGCGCGTCGTCGAGGCTTCGCCCCGCCCTGAGCTCCAGCGACACGAGCTGCAGGTTCTCGCTGAGCGACGGATAGGTGCCGGAAAGCTCCTTGGACACCCGCTCGATACCGGCCTCCATGGCCATGCCGGCGTCCGAGCAGACAATCATCAGGTCCATGAAGTCGGGGAAGCCGTTGCGGTACTCGCGCATCTTGGCCGAGATCAGGCGGCCGAGGATCAGGCCGGGCATGAAGTAGCCCGCGCAAGCCGATATGCCGACAAGGGTCCAGCGGCTCGTGGCCGTCGCGTCCGCGCTGGCCAGCCACTCGTTGAACACGAAGGCGCCGAGCGCGCCGACAATGAATGCGCCGAAGCGGATCAGGAAGAAGGTGCCGACGGCGCGCGGATCGAGATATCCGGCCTGGATCAGCCGCATGCGCAGGCGGGCGACGTTTTCCGGATCGCTCTTGGCGTAGAACTCGTGCGCCGACTTGGCGACCTTCTCGCGCACGACATTGCGGCTTGGCGCCGGCTGTTCCTGCGACTCGGCTTTTTTCGGCTGGACCTTGAGACGGCGCTTCAGGTCGCTGTGGCTGCCACGCGCGGCCAGGATCGGCCAGCCGACGGCGCAGAGGCCGCCAAGCAGCATGATGAGCGCCACCGGCCCGAGCGATGTCGGACGAAGCGAGGCGAGGAAGAGGACAAGCTGTTCCATATCAGAACTTGAAATTCGACATTTTGAACATCATCAGGTTTCCAAGGACCAGCCACACCACCGAGCCGCCGAGCAGGTACCAGGTCATCGGCTTGTCCCACACGCTGGTGTAGAAATGCGGCATCATCACCATGATGGCGGCGGCCAGCAGGCAGGGAACCGCCGTCAGAATATAGGCAGACATGCGGCCTTCGGTTGAAATGGCCCTGACCTTGCGCTTCAGCTTGCCGCGGTCGCGGATCGTCAGCGACAGGCCGTCGAGGATCTCGCGAAGATTGCCGCCCGACGAGGTCTGGATCGACACGGCGGTGACGAAGAGCGGCAGGTCTTCATGACCGACGCGCTGGTAGAGGTTGTGCAGCGCCGAGACGAGATCCGAGCCGTAGGTCACCTCGTCGGCAACGACGCCGAATTCCGTGCCGATCGGGTCGGGCATCTCGCGCGCCACCATGGAGATGGCGACCGGCACCGGATGACCGGCCTTGAGGCTTCGCGTGATCAACTCGAGCGCCTCCGGCAGTTGTACCCCGAACTGCTTGTGGCGACGGTTGCGGCGGAATTTCAGCACCTGGACCGGCAGGATCGCGGCGAGCACCGGGAACAACGCCAGCGCGCCGACCAGCGGCAGGCCATTGAGGTAGCCACCCAAGGATATGGCGAACGCGATTGCCGAGGTTATCCCGAGAAACTTCGACGTCGACATGATCATGCCCGACTGCGAACGCAGCGTGCGGAACCAGTCGAGCGAGAAGAAGGAGCGTCCGTCGAGACCACGCTCCTTGCGGAGCTGGATCAGCACCTGTTCCTGGCTGATCTTGCCATCCTGCAGCTTCATGCGGCGGTTGATCGCCGTGCGTCGGTCGGCCCTCCCCGCATAGAGCAGGTAGAACGCCTCCGCGATCATGATGCCGGTTAGCGCAGCGCCGGCGTATATGACGTAGAGCGCCCCTGACATGACTATTCCAGCGGCCTTCCCGGCTCGAAATACTTACCCGGGAACTCGATGCCCATGGCGCGCATGTCCTCGAGGAAGCGCGGGCGCAGGCCGGTCGCCTCGAAATGGCCCTGGATCTTGCCGTCGGCGTCCATGCCGGTGCGCACGTACTTGAAGATCTCCTGCATCTGGATGACGTCGCCTTCCATGCCCGTCACCTCGGCGACGCTCGTCACCTTGCGCTTGCCATCAGACAGACGGGTCAGCTGGACGATGATGTCGAGTGCGCTCGATATCTGGCTGCGGATCGACTGCACGGTCATCGGCATGCCGGTCATGCCGAGCATCTGCTCGAGACGGCTGATGGCGTCGCGCGGCGTGTTGGCGTGGATCGTGGCCATCGAGCCTTCGTGGCCGGTGTTCATGGCCTGCAGCATGTCGAAGGCCTCTTCGCCGCGGCACTCACCGAGGATGACGCGGTCGGGACGCATGCGCAGCGCGTTCTTGACGAGATCGCGCTGCTTCAGTTCGCCATGGCCCTCGATATTGGCCGGCCGCGTTTCCATGCGGGCGACATGCGGCTGCTGCAGCTGCAGTTCGGCTGCGTCCTCGATGGTAATGAGGCGCTCGTCCTCCGGGATGAAGGCCGACAGGGCATTCAGCATGGTGGTCTTGCCGGTGCCGGTACCGCCCGAGATGATCGTCGTCTTGCGGGCGTGGACGGCGGCGGCCAGCACCTCGGCCATGTTCTGGGTGATCGCGCCGAATTCGACGAGCTTGTGCAGACCGAGCTTGTTCTTGGAAAATTTTCGGATCGAGACCAGTGGACCGTCGACACCGACCGGGCGGATGGCAGCGTTGAAGCGCGAGCCGTCCAGCATGCGCGCGTCGACCATCGGCTGGCTCTCGTCGACACGCCGGCCAACCGCGCCGACGATCTTCTGCACGATGCGCAGCAGGTGAGCCTCGTCCTTGAACGGGATGTGCACCTGCTGCAGCTTGCCGTGCCGCTCGACGAAGCAGTTCTGGTGACCGTTGATCAGGATGTCGTTGATCGAGGGGTCCTTGAGCAGCGGCTCGAGCGGGCCAAGCCCGACCATCTCGTCGACGATGTCGTCGACCAGCGCCTCGAGTTCCGCGCCATTGACGGCAAGCCGCTCCTGGCGGGTCTTTTCGAGAACGAAATCATGCACCTGGCGGCGCATCTCGTCCTTCGGCAGACGCTCGAGCGCGACGAGGTTGATCTCCTCGATAAGCATGCGGTGCAGGCGGGCGCGCGCGTCGATGACCTTGTTGGTCGACTTGGCAGGGCCGGCGTCGGCCTTCGGCTGCGCCTTGCGCGTCGACGGGATGACGACCATCTGGTCGGGGCGAGCTGCCGGCTCCGGCGTGGACTCCGGCCTGACATCGCGGTTCTGCAGGGTGGAGAAGCGGCTGGTCATGCCGACTTCCTCAGCAGGCGCTTGCCCATGGCGTAGAGCGACGTCGGCTTCTTGCCCTCGACCACCACCTCTTCGGGCAGGATGATGCGCTTCAGATCGTTGACCACATTGGCATTGGCATCGATCTCGTGCAGCGGCACGCCGCGATCGACGGCCTCGCGCACGAGGCGGTAATTGTTGGAAATGCCGCCGACGAAGTGATCGCCCAGAATCTCCTGCACATCGGCCTGCTTGATGCCGCTTTCGAACATCTTCTGCTCGTAGCGGTTGACGATGACGTTGGGCTTCACTTCCTTGCCGACCGTCTCGTAGACGGCCTGGATCAGGCGCTGCGTGTGACGCAGACAGGGCACCGTCATCTCGGAGACGATGTAGAGCTTGTTGGAACCGAGCAGCACCGTCTCGGTCCACGGGAACCAGGTGCGCGGCATGTCGATGACGACATTGTCGAAATAGGCCGAGACCAGGTCGAGCATGCGCACCACGACGTCGGCGTTGAACGAGCGCATCTCCGACGGGTGCGTCGGTGCTGCGAGCACGCAAAGGCCGCTCGAATGCTTGGAGAGCATGACGTCGAGCAGCTGGCGGTCGAGTCGCTCCGGCTGGTTCTCGATCTCGGTAATGTCGAAGCGTGGCTCGAGGTCGAGATATTCCGCGCAGGCGCCCTGCTGGAAGTTGAGGTCGACGACGCAGGTCGAAACGCCGCGCGTCGCCGAGTTGTGCAACTGGAAGGCAGTCTGCAGCGTCAGCGTGGTGGTGCCGACGCCGCCGGCGGCCGGCATGAACGTGTAGATCTGCGATTCCGAGTTCTCCTCGCGTCCCGGACCCTGCAACACGCGAATGCAGGAGCGCACGAGATCGGCGGTCTTGACCGGACGGACGAGGAAGTCGGCGACCTGGAGCTGGACGAGGATCCGCACGGCAGCAGCGTTGAACTCCTGCGTCACGACGAGGATCGGCGCCTTGCCCTCGAGGCGACGCGTGATGCGCTGCAGCGCCTCGATTTCCTCGAGCTTGGCCGCATCCATGTCGATGATCGCGGCGTCGCAGTTGGACTCCTGGATCTCGCCGCGCAGCTCTACGACATTCTTGTCGACCGTAATCAGTTCGATCAGGTCCGAGGACGAGAACGCCGCCTTGGTTTCCTGGACGAAGGCCTTGTCCGTCGAGATCAGGACGATGCGCTTGGTTTTTCCGGGATTAGCCATTCTGTTGCCTGTACTGTTCTGATCTCAGTTGCTGAGCGACTGCGCATCTTTGGCGGATGCCGCGCTCTCGGCCGGGCCGGTCTTTGCGGCGCGTGCCGCCGGCACCAGCAGGTGCGTGTTCTGGACGCCGTCCTGCCAGGGATCGACCATCTGCATGACCGTATTGGCAGCCTGCGCATTGCCGACCCCGTCGGTAATGGTGTCGGCGCGGCGGTGCTGGTCGCTCGTGCAGCTGGAGCCGGCGGCGGCGACGCAGAGGAGAGTGATGGTTGTCAGGATCATTCGCATTCGGTTCAGTCCTTCGGCAGGTCGAGGAAGTGGCCGACGCCGACCGCCTCGAAGGTTCCGCTGGAGGCCGCGGTGGCACGGCCGGCATCGGAGACCTTCACTTCCGCGACATTGCCGAGGAAGTAGTCGACGTTGCTGGCCGACACCGTGCCGTCGGTCGGCGTCGCGACCTTCTTGGACGGATCGATCGGCTTGACCAGGTACGGCGTCACGATGATGACGAGATCTGTCTCGCGGCGCTGGTAGGCCTTGGAGGAAAACAGCGCGCCGAGCACGGGCAGCTTGGACAGTCCAGGCACGCCCTGCTGCACCATGTCGTTCTCGGACTGAAGCAGGCCGGCCATCATGAAGCTCTGGCCGTTCTTCAGGTCGATCGAGGTGCGCGCGCGGCGCACAACGAAACCCGGGATCGAAATATCGCCGATGTCGTAGGACGAGGACTTGTCGATGGAGGACACTTCCGGCTCGATGTCGAGCGAGATCAAACCGTCGGCGAGCACGGTCGGCGTGAAGTCGAGACCGACGCCGAACTTCTTGTACTCGACGGTGATCTGACCGTTCTCGCCCTGCGAGACCGGGATCGGGAACTCGCCGCCGGCGAGAAAGCTTGCCTTCTGGCCAGAACGCGCGATCAGGTTCGGCTCGGCGAGCCGGCGGGCGACGCCGCGATCCTCGAGCGCCTTGATGGTCGCATCGACGGACCAGCCGTTGGTCATCAGGTTGCCGATGACCTCGGCTGCCGGCTGGTTGGACGAGGCAGACGGGTTCGAATTGAACTTGATCGAGCCGGAGGGGCCCGAATATTTCACGCCGAGCTTCGTGCCGAGTTCCTGGCCGATCTGGCGGTTGATCTCGACGAAGCGGACGTTGAGCTGGACCTGCTGCGAGGTCGAGATGTTGACCGAGTTGATCACCTCCTCCTGGCCGGAGAAGTTGCTTGCGATTTTCGACGCCTTGTCCGCCGCCACCTGGTCATTGGCGGAACCGGACAGCACGACGCGGCCATTGGCGGAAGTCACCTTGATGTCTTCGCCGCCCGGAACGTTGTTGCGGATGGTGGTCGCCAGCCTGTCGGTGTCCAGCGTGACCTCGATGTCGACGGAGCCGACCAGCTGCTTGTTCTCGTCGAACAGCGCGATGCCGGTCGTGCCGAGGCTGTTGCCCAGGACGTAGAAGGAGTCGTCGGTCAGCGGATTGACGTTGGCGACTTCCGGATCGCCAATGACGATCTCGTAGAACGGCACGTTCGTCTTGATGGTGCGCGGCTTGCCCTTGGCGATCTTGATCGACGCATTCTGCGTCGACGAGATGTGGATCACCTCGTTGGCAGCCCCCACGGGCGTCGTCCCGGCGACCATGCTCGTTGCAGCCAGCGCTGCCGCGAGCCATGACGCGGCAAAAATGCTCCCGCGGCCTCTATTTCCCGTCAACTCAACCATTGTCCCAGCCCCCAAATACCCGGTGTCCCGCCGGGTTCAGTTCAATTCTGAATCTTTTCTTCCGTGCCGTCCTGCGACACCACCTGGTAGGGCTGCGTCTGCAGGCCCCGCGTCACGATGATCGTCCTGAACTTCGGCCCTTCGGGCTCTTCAGCGACCTTGCCGAGCAGCGACCCGGCGGTCTCGGTGATGCCCGCCGCGACCGAGCCGCCAAAGGACGAGATCGTGGTGATGCCGTCCTTGCCGACACTGACGTCGTTCGATGAGCGCAACGAAAGCGACAGCGAGCCGATGTTGCGCGCAAGCGCGATCTTCTGTGCGCCATCGACCGTGACTTCTATGGTCACCGATCCGACGACCTGCGGGCTGGTCTGGCGCTCGTCGGCGCCCTGACCGACAGTCAGCACCTTGGCGTTTTCGACGACGACTTCCGTAGTGATGGTCGAACCGGCGGCGCCGGAGGCATTGCCCGAAACTTCCTGGATGGCGCCGGCGTCACGCGTCAGCACGATGTCGACCCGGTCGCCCGGCGTTACGAAACCGCCGACGCCGGCGATCTCGTCAGTCTTGATGGTCACGGCGCGCATGCCCGACGACAGCAGGTTCGACAGGGTGGCGCGGCCATTGGCGCCCGACAGCTTGGCAAGCAGCACCGGTTCGTTCGCCTCGATCGGCGAAAGCACGACGCGCGACCCCTCGCCCATCAGCGCATCGACCGACGAGAAGGCGCCCTGCGGCAGCGAATCCTGCGGCCAGGGAATTTCGGTCAGCTGGGTGCGGTCGAGTTCCATGCCGAAGCGAAGCGGCGCCGCCGCGACGACGATCTTGTTGAATTCGACGCGCGGCTGCTCGGGCGCCGGTACCTCGACGATTACTTCCGACTTCGCGTTCGCCGCGCTCTTGACCCAGAGGTCTGCGGCAAAGACCGAGATCGCGCCGATGACGGCGGCAATTCCGATCATGGTGATGACTTTACCCTTCACGTTCGAACTCCCCCGCAAATCTGGTTCTTGCTCTTCTTGAGCCTGACGCTACCGGGCAAACCTAAACATTCGGCATTTTAGAAGCTTCGTATTGAATCTATCTTTGGATTTTGGTTATCGAACCCTTGCTGGCGCCCGGCACCCCGCCTGTGGGCCGTTCTCGAACGGAACGGGAACCTCTGTCATTGTCGGGGTCGCTCGTGGCAGTATGCCCGGTGATTCGCAGCCTTGGATAATTCGCGCCCCATGGACGACGGTAACGACCTCTTCGCCAATATCGACAAAGCCGCCGCCGCGCCGCGTGCGGCGCCCCGGCCGCTCGACCCGATCGTCCAGTCGATGGCCAAGCGCAGCGCGCAGCAGAAGGACGGCAGCGAGGGCTACGACGCCAGCCATATCGAGGTGCTCGAGGGCCTGGAACCGGTGCGCCGTCGGCCCGGCATGTATATCGGCGGCACCGACGAGAAGGCGCTGCACCATCTCTTCGCCGAGGTGATCGACAACTCGATGGACGAGGCCGTCGCCGGCCACGCCACCTTCATCGACGTCGAGCTGTCGGCGGACGGCTTTCTCACGGTGACCGACAACGGGCGCGGCATTCCCGTCGATCCGCATCCGAAGTTTCCCGGCAAGTCGGCGCTCGAAGTCATCATGTGCACGCTGCATGCCGGCGGCAAGTTCGATTCAAAGGTCTACGAGACATCGGGCGGCCTGCACGGCGTCGGCGTCTCGGTGGTCAACGCACTGTCGGACGAACTCGAGGTCGAGGTCGCACGCGGCCGCCAGCTCTATCGCCAGCGCTTTTCGCGCGGCGTCCCGCAGGGCACGCTGGAATCGCTCGGCGAGGTTCACAACCGCCGCGGCACGCGTATCCGCTTCCATCCCGACGCCGAGATTTTCGGCAAGGGCGCTGCCTTCGAAGCGGCGCGGCTGTGCCGCATGGCGCGTTCCAAGGCCTATCTGTTCGGCGGCGTCGAGATCCGCTGGAACTGTGCGCCCGAACTCATCAATGAAAAGGACGAGACGCCCGAAAAGGCGGTGTTCCATTTCCCCGGCGGCCTGAAGGACTACCTCTCGGCCTCGCTCGGCGGCGACTTCCAGGTGACGCGCGAGGTGTTTGCCGGCAAGAGCGAGAAGCAGGGCGGCCACGGGTCGCTCGAATGGGCGGTCACCTGGTATGGCGGCGACGGCTTCATCCGCTCCTACTGCAACACCATCCCGACCGGCGAAGGCGGCACGCACGAGGGCGGCTTCCGCAACGTGCTGACGCGCGGCCTGCGCGCCTATGCCGATCTCGTCGGCAACAAGCGCGCGTCGATCATTACCAGCGACGACGTGATGATCTCGGCCGCCGGCATGCTGTCGGTGTTCATCCGCGAGCCGGAATTCGTCGGCCAGACCAAGGACCGGCTGGCGACCATCGAGGCGATGCGCATCGTCGAGCAGGCGATCCGCGACCCCTTCGACCACTGGCTGGCCGATAATCCGCAGGAAGCCTCGAAGCTCCTCGACTGGGTCATCGCCCGCGCCGACGAGCGAGTCCGCCGCCGCCAGGAACGCGAAGTGTCGCGCAAGACCGCCGTGCGCAAGCTGCGGCTGCCCGGCAAGCTTGCAGACTGCACGCAGAACGCTGCGGCCGGCGCCGAAATCTTCATCGTCGAGGGCGATTCGGCCGGCGGCTCTGCCAAGCAGGCGCGCGACCGCGCCAGCCAGGCGGTCTTGCCGTTGCGCGGCAAGATCCTCAACGTCGCCAGCGCCGGGCAGGACAAGCTGACCGCAAACCAGCAGATTTCCGACCTGATCCAGGCGCTCGGCTGCGGCACGCGATCGCGCTACCGCGAGGAGGACCTTCGCTACGACCGGGTCATCATCATGACCGACGCCGACGTCGACGGCGCGCACATCGCCTCGCTGCTGATCACTTTCTTCTACCAGGAAATGCCGGAACTGGTGCGCGGCGGCCATCTCTACCTGGCCGTGCCGCCGCTCTACCGCATCAGCCAGGGCGGCAAGGTGCGCTATGCGCGTACCGACGAGCACAAGGACGAGTTGCTGAAGAGCGAATTCACCGGGCGCGGCAAGGTCGAGATCGGCCGTTTCAAGGGCCTCGGCGAGATGATGGCCGCGCAGCTCAAGGAAACAACGATGGACCCCAGGAAGCGCACGCTCCTGCGCGTCGACGTGGACATGGAGGATACCGAGGGCACCAAGGCCTCGGTCGACGCGCTGATGGGCACCAAGCCCGAACTGCGCTTCCGTTTCATCCAGGACCGCGCCGAGTTCGCGGCAACCGAGGCGCTCGACATCTGATCATGCGCCTCCCGGCTGGCGCCGGACAGGCATGGCTAGTCCGTTGCGGGTGCTTTCGCTGCGCGCAACCCATCTCCCTGGCGGCCAGATTCCTCGCCAACCAGGCACGCCAGCGCGAAGAAGGCGAGCGGCTCTTCCTCGCAGGTGATCGCCACGACCGTGCCTGACCTGTCGATGTCGAGACCCTTCGGACCGCCCTCCTCGTCGGAAGCATGGCCGCGCCCGAAGCTCTTGGCATCAAGCACCTCGGCTGTTCGCACCGCGGGTCGCTCGCCCCGCCAGTCGCCGTCACTGCGATAGATCTGCAGCACCGGCCTACCGGCATCGGCGACGACGACGTGCAGGCCGTCGGGAGAAAAGCGCACGCCATGCGGATAGCCGGCACCGGACAGCACGCCCGCCGGTTCGGCCGTGCCGCCGAGCGACCGGCCGGCATCGAAGATCTTCACGTCGCTCGTACCGTGACTGCTGACGGCGATCCAGCGCTGGTCGGCGCTGATGGCTATCCCGTCGGGAATGTCGAGGCCGCGCCGCATCGCTAGTCTGTTCCAGAGCGGCGCGTAGCCAAATCGCGGTGCAATCAGGTGACTAGACACCCTGTGCGCGTAATTCTGGCAGACATAGACGGATACGAGTCCGGAGGAATGGCGGCATACTGCGACGGAGCCGGGCGACCTGATCCTGAAGGTCATTGGGTGCCTGAGGACACGGAGCGGCTCGACATGGCAAATCCGATCGTCAGGCCACTGCCGTGGCAGGCCGAGAATGGAAACCCGGCCGTCGCGGTTGGCCACGACCAGCGTCAAGTCGTCGATGAAGTCGATGCCGTGCACCGCACCGATACCGTCCGAGGTCAATTCCAGGAAATCGTCGATCCGGATCGGTCCGTCACCCGCGACACGGATTCGCAGGAGAAGCAGGCGCTGGCGTCCGAAACCGGCGATGCACAACAGGCCATTGTCCGGCGAGAAACGGATGTCCTCGGTACGTCCGATCGCTGCGAGTGCGGCCCGGACCGGGGGGCTGGCGTTGATTGCAAGCCTATGCGGCTTCAGGGCGGCTTCCGGAACCATGATCCGATCTATGGACGCACGGCGGACTCTCGGCAACCTGCCAGCAAGAAGCCCGCTGGCATTCAGGCCGCCGCGATGGCCAGTGCGTGGCCGCGCGCGTTTTCGCGCAGGGCATCGAGATGGATCGTCTTCAGCAGCCCTGCAAGGTCGCCCGTCGCCTCTGAGCCGCCGAGTTCCTCCAGCATCAGCCAGGATACTTCCTGAGCGCCGGCCACCCGCTTGCCGTTGGCTACCTGGCGCCACACCTTCAGCGCGCGGAGCAGCACGCTATGCACGGACGGCGCCAGTCCGGCGCTGCGAAACAATGCCGACAGCGCGACGTCGTTTCCGTTGGCGAGCAGTGCCCTCACCCGGTCTTCAGACTGTCCGGTCAGTACGACGAGGGTAGAGCCGAAGAAGTCGACCTTGCCATGCGCAACGGTGCGCACGATGAAACTCGCGGTAAGATCGCCACGCACCTGAAGGTGGGCGATCAGTGCGCTGTGTTCTTCGGGCCGCGTACCCTCGATCAGCGTCAGCGAGGCCCTGACGCAGGCATCCTTCATGACCCGGTCGGCGCGCGCGCTGCCCATCAGCGCCACCACGAGCGGCGACCCTTTGAGCGCGTCGCCGAGCTTGACCAGCAGCATGTGGCGGCAGTCAGCCGGCAACCGCGAATCGGCAATCAGCGCCTCGCGCAACGTTCCGACATGACCATGCCGCTCGGCCATGCGGCGGAACGACAGAGCGGCAATCGAGGCGCCGGTATTGGCAAGCAGCGTGGCGCAGGCTTCCGCTTCCGCAACCTCGGCGATGGCTGCAGCAAGCGCCATCGATACGGCCGGCCGGTCGGCAATGAGTTTCTGGGTCGCGACGCTCCCCGAGGCGACACGGTCGATCAGATCGGCATCGGTCAGGAGTGGCGAGCGAGCCAGCACCAGCGCGGCAACCTCGGGCTGGTCGGACGCCAGCGCCCCGATCACCTGCAGCGGCGCATGGCGGCTCATGGCGAGAACTTCGGCCATCGCATGGCGGACCTTGGCCGATGGGTCGTCGAGCAGCAGGGTCAGCGCGGCCTCGGCGGCGCAGCGGTCCTCGAACGGCAGGTCACGATCCACATAGGCGCGAGCAAGAGCGGCTGCCGCAGCGGCCCGTTCGCCGGCCTTTGCAGTGTAAATCCACTTCAGGAAATGTGAGACTACCATCAATGCCCGCTTGCCCCCTCTGACATCCACGTGCCGTCAGAATCGACGCTAGGCCGAAATAGTTTACGATTGGTTCACCATATTTCTTAACCGGCTTGCCGGTCCCGGTCGTAGTGCCTATCAATCCGCCAAGCACACGGAGGACAGAACATGGCCGGGCTATATCTCGAGGAGTTCCAGCCGGGCCAGGTGTTCCGCCACGGCCTGACAAAGACCGTGACCGAGAGCGACAACATGCTGTTCTCGACTATGACGCTCAATCCGCAGCCGCTGCATATCGACTTCGATTTCGCCGCGCGCAGCGAATGGGGCCGCCCCCTGGTCAACTCGCTGTTCACGCTCGGACTGATGATCGGCATTTCGGTGCATGACACAACCATCGGTACGACGGTCGCCAACCTCGGCATGAAGGAAACGACGTTTCCCCACCCGGTCTTTCACGGCGACACGATCCGCGTCGAGACCGAGGTCATCTCGGTCAGGGAATCGAAGTCCAAGCCCGACCGCGGCATCGTCGAGTTCGAGCACCGCGCCTTCAACCAGACGGGAGAGCTCGTTGCCCGCTGCGTGCGCCAGGCGATGATCATGAAGATGGAGCCCACCGCCTGATGCGCTCCTGGCTGTTCGTCCCCGGCGATTCCGAGCGCAAGCTCGACAAGAGCCTCGCCTCACAGGCCGACGTGCTAATCCTCGACCTCGAGGATTCGGTGGCACCGCAGAACAAGCCGCAGGCGCGCGACATGGCCGCCGGCTTCGTTGCCGACCGGCGCGGCGAGACGCAAGCACTGCTCTATGTGCGGGTCAATGATCTCGCGACCGGTCTGACCGACGACGATCTCAAGGCCGTGGTGGCATCAAGGCCAGACGGCATCATGCTGCCGAAGTGCAATTGCGGCGCCGACATACAGCAGCTGTCGACCAGGCTGCGCGTCCTGGAGGCTGAAAACGGCCTGCCGGACGGCTCTATCCGGATCGTCCCGTTGATCACAGAGACAGCCATCGGCGTCCTGTCGGGCGCCAGCTATCGCGGTGCAAGCGCTCGCCTCGCCGGACTGACCTGGGGCGCGGAAGATTTGTCGGCCGCAATAGGCGCGCGCAGCACGCGCGATGAAGCCGGTCGCTATACCGACGTCTTTCGTTTTGCGCGGAGCGTGACGATTCTGGCGGCATCGGCGGCCGGCGTTCCGGCCATCGACACGGTCTTCGTCAATTTTCGCGACACCGAGGGCATGCGGCGCGAGTGCCTGGAGGCCGAGCGCGACGGCTTCACCGGCAAGATGGCGATCCACCCGGACCAGGTGGCGGTCATCAACGAGGCGTTCACCCCGTCGGCAGAAGCGGTCGGGCAGGCCAAGGAGGTCATTGCGGCCTTTGCGCAATCCGGCAATGCCGGCGTCGTCGCCATCGACGGCCAGATGTACGACATTCCGCACCTGCGCCGCGCCGAAGCCCTGATGGCGCGGGCGCGGGCTGCGGGCGTCGCCTAATCGTCCTTCCAGCGCGGCCGGCGCATCTGGAACAGCGCCTCCACGCTCGAATAGTCCATGTAGCCGAGCCGCGCTACATTGCCCGCCTTGACCGTGTCGAACAGCCCGTCGGTCAGGAATGCGTCGTCGATATGCACGCCGACCACCTCGCCTATGACGACGAAGGCGCCCGACCGGCTGCCATCGAGGGCCTTGGGCATGAACACCTCGGTCACCTTGCATTCGAGCGCCGCCGGCGCCTCGGCGACACGCGGCGGCGCCACCAGCCGCGACGGCGCCTCGGTCAGTCCCGCATAGGTGAATTCGCTGACGCCACGCGGCGAGTCGACCGCCGTGCGGTTCATCTTCTCGGCAAGATCGCGGCCGACCAGATTGGCGACGAACTCTCCCGTCTCGGCCGCCAGGCTGGAACTGTCCTTCTGCCCCTCCGACGAAAACCAGACGAGAAAGGGATTGGTCGAGAATGCGTTGAAGAAGGAATAGGGCGCGAGGTTCGCCTCGCCCGTGCGGCTGATCGTCGAGATCCAACCGATCGGCCGCGGTGACACGATCGACTTGAAGGGATCGTGCGGCAGGCCGTGGCCGTTCTTGGGCTCATAAAACAAAATCCTAACCCTCCCACGGACCGGAATAGTCCCCGTAAAGCGAATCGACCTCGGGGCGCGGCCGCTCCGGCGCCTGTCCTTCGTGGGAGCCGATGTGCACGAAGCCGGCGACGCGCTCCTTCGGCGAAAGCCCGAGCAGGGCGCGGCCCTCCGGCAGGTCGGAGTACCAGTTGGTGATCCAGTTGGTGCCGAATCCAAGCGCATTGGCGGCCAGCACCAGGTTCATGGCGGCCGCCCCGGCCGACAGGAACATCTCCCATTCGGGGATCTTCGGATGATCCTTCGGGCTCGACACGACACCTATCACCAGCGGCGCGCGGGAAAAGCGCGTCATCTCCTGGTTGCGGCGGCCCTCCGGCAACGGCCCCTCACGGACTTCGGCGAGTTCCACGATCTTGCGGCCGACCTCCTCGCGCGCAGGGCCGCGGTAGAGGATGAAGCGCCACGGCGCCAGCCTGCCGTGGTCGGGCACGCGGCTGGCGATCGCCAGCATGGTCCTGATCTGCGAATCGTCCGGGCCGGGTTCCCTCAGATCCTGAATGGGAACGGAACTTCGGGTGGACAGAAAATCGATGATGGCCGTGTTCATGGCATGTCTCCGGTCTGATGGGCAAAAGCGCGGCGACGATGCGTGCGGCGACTCTCTGGCTGCCGGAAGGCAGCCGGCGAATAGGCCTTGAAATTGCCACTGCCTTAGGGTTCAACGCAAGTATGACCGGTGGGATATCGCGACTTTTTGGATTGCTCGCCTGCGCGGCCGTCATCGCGGCGCTGCCTGCGCCGGTGATGGCGCAGGAAACCGACATCATCCCGCCCGATCTCAAGCTCCCCTCCATCACCAGTTTTGCGCCCGCCAGCGAAGCGCTCGCCGGACTTGCCGCAGGCGGAGAAATCACCCTCTCGGCCAAGCTCACCGACGATGGCACGGACATCAGTCGAGGTCTCGTCTGGCGGGTCTTCGGCCCGGAACCCGGGCCCGACGGCAAGCTGCCGCTGATCGCATCCGCCCAGGGCGGCACCAGCTCCTTCCAGCTCGCGCCCGGCGGCTACCTCGTGCACGCCTCTTACGGCCGGGCCGGCGCCACCAAGCGCATCACGGTCGGCCGCGACGGGAAGCGCGAGGATCTGGTGCTCGATGCCGGCGGCCTGAAACTCGACGCGGTGCTCGCCGGCGGCGTGCGCATACCGCCGGCCAAGCTGCGATTCTCGATCTACGAGGCCGATGCCGGGGCCGACGGCGAGCGCGCCCTCATCATCCCGGACGTCAGCCCCAATTCGGTGGTGCGGCTGAACTCGGGCACCTACCACGTCGTCTCGACCTATGGCGCAGTCAACGCCGTCATCCGCTCCGACATCCGGATCGAGGCCGGCAAGCTGACCGAAGCGACTGTCGAGCACCACGCCGCCGAACTGACCATGAAGCTGGTGCGCGAGGCCGGCGGCGAGGCGATCGCCGACACGTCATGGTCGATCCTTTCCGGTTCGGGCGACCCGATTCGCGAGATGGTCGGCGCTTTCGCCTCGATGGTGCTCGCCGAGGGCGACTACACGATCATCGCCAAGAACCGCGACCGCATCTACCAGCGCGACTTCACCGTCGTCGGCGGCCGCAACCAGGACGTCGAGGTCCTGGCGACGGAAGCCAATTCCGTCGATGTCAGCGAAGGCGCCGATTAACCGCCTCCTACGCGGCTTTCATTCCGGAATTGCTGCGCCTGAAGCGCGCTATCGCGCGGCGTCGGCGCGTGGCCGCCGGCGGGGCGAGCCTGAACACGGCGTCATGGAGCGTCTCGAGCAGCGTCTTGCGGTCGCGCAGCGGTTCAAGCTGATGCCAGTGTAGCGTCTCGCCGATGCGCACGCCGATCGAGCGGCCCGACAGCCTTGCGAATTCACGCACCAGGAGCGACAGGCGCAGCGCCAGCGCGGCCTTGCCGACCATGCGCGCCAGCCGGTGTTCGTGCGCGGCGAGAGCCATCGGCCTGCTGACCAGGTGGAAGAGGCGACCGTTCTGGCCTGAGAAATACATCGGCACGACAGACGCTCGGGCGTCCTGCACGAGGCGCGCGGGAAACATTTTCCAGGGCAGGTCGCGCGCCGCCCCGAACCCCTTCGGCGCCGTTGCCACGCCGCCGGCCGGGAAGATGTCGATGACGACGCCGTCCTTAAGCAGGCGCACGGCCTCGTGGCGCACGGCGATGTTGTTTTTCAACGCCTCTTTCGTCTCGGAAAAATCGACCGGCAGCGAATAGGCTGCCATTTCCGGGATCTTCAGGAGCTCCGAAGCGATCATGACGCGGAAGGGCCGGCCAAGCTGCTCTGCCAGCGACAGGATGGCGATGCCGTCGCCGATCCCGAAGGGATGGTTGGCGACGATGACCAGCGGTCCGTCCTGCAGGTCGGTCGGCGGCCACTGCCCTTCGCGGCGAACACCGATATCGACCAGTTCCAGCATGCGACCGAAGACCCGCTCGCCGGTCGGCGCGATGTTCCTGCGCCACAGGTCGTAGAGCGCGGCATAGCTGTCCCTGCCCGACAGGCCTTCGACCGAACGGATGAACCAGCGCTTCAGCCGCGGGTCCGCGGCATTGGCGTAGGAGAGTTCCGTGAAGGCGAGGTCGGAGAGTCGCTTGGCCACCATGAACGCTGCTTACGGGCGTCACATGACAGGTGGATGAAGGCGGCAATCCGATGCCGCGGAAGGGCGCAAACCAACGGCTTGCGCCCTTCCGCGGTTTACTGCGCCATGGCACGCCGGCGGTCGGGCGTCACCGCCTCCTGGCTCAGCGAGGCGACGGCCTCGTCGAGCGTCATCGACTGCTGGTCACGTGACCCGAGGCGGCGAATGTTGACCGTCCCCTCCTCGGCCTCGCGCTTGCCGCAGACAATGATCACCGGCACCTTGACCATCGAATGCTCGCGCACCTTGTAGTTGATCTTCTCGTTGCGAAGATCCGGTTCGGCCGACAGGCCGGCAGCCTTCAGCTTCTTGACCACGTCCATCGCATAGTCGTCGGCGTCCGAGGTGATCGTCGCCACCACCACCTGCTGCGGCGACAGCCAGAGCGGGAAGTGGCCGGCATGGTTTTCGATCAGGATGCCGATGAAGCGCTCCATCGAGCCGCAGATCGCGCGGTGCACCATGACCGGCTGCTTCTTTTCCGAATCGCTGCCGATGTAGAAAGCGCCGAAACGCTCCGGCAGGTTGAAGTCGACCTGCGTGGTGCCGCACTGCCACTCGCGGCCGATGGCGTCCTTCAGCACATACTCGAACTTCGGCCCGTAGAAGGCGCCCTCGCCCGGATTGACCGAGGTCTTGATCCTGCCGCCGGACTGCTCCTCGATGATCGCGAGCACATTGCCCATGATCTCCTCGGCATGATCCCATGCCTCGTCCGAGCCGACGCGCTTCTCGGGTCTGGTCGAGAGCTTGACGCTGACCTCCTCGAAGCCGAAATCGGCATAGGTCGAAAGGATCAGGTCGTTGATGCGCAGGCACTCGGCGGCAAGCTGCTCCTCGGTGCAGAAAATGTGGGCGTCGTCCTGCGTGAAGCCGCGCACGCGCATCAGACCGTGCAGTGCGCCGGACGGTTCGTAGCGGTGAACGTTGCCGAATTCCGCAAGCTTTACAGGCAGCTCTCGGTAGGACTTGAGGCCATGCTTGAAAATCTGCACGTGGCCCGGGCAGTTCATCGGCTTCAGCGCGAAGACGCGGTCGTCGTCGGTGTCGTCGCCGGCGACGGTCACCTTGAACATTGCATCGCGGTACCAGCCCCAGTGACCCGAGGTCTCCCACAGTGACTTGTCCAGCACCTGCGGCGCGTTGACCTCCTCGTAGCCCTGCTCGTCGAGGCGGCGGCGCATGTAGTTCACCAGGCTCTGGAACAGCTTCCAGCCCTTGGCGTGCCAGAACACGACGCCCGGTCCCTCCTCCTGGAAGTGGAACAGGTCCATCTCGCGGCCGAGCTTGCGGTGGTCGCGCTTCTCGGCCTCGGCCAGCATGTGGATGTAACCGTCAAGCTGCTCCTGGTTGGCCCAGGCGGTGCCGTAGATGCGCGTCAGCATCGGGTTGTTGCTGTCGCCGCGCCAATAGGCGCCGGCCACCTTCATCAGCTTGAAGGCGCTGCCGATCTGGCCGGTGGAAGCCATGTGCGGGCCGCGGCAGAGATCGAACCAGTCGCCCTGCGCGTAGATCTTGAGGTCCTGGTCTTCCGGGATCGCGTCGATCAGTTCGAGCTTGTAGGCCTCGCCCTTGTCGGCAAACACCTGTTTCGCCTTGTCGCGCGACCAGACTTCCTTGGTGAACGGCTTGTTGCGGCCGATGATCTCGCGCATCTTTTTCTCGATGGCGGGAAAGTCCTCGGGCGTGAAGGGCTCGTTGCGGGCGAAATCGTAGTAGAACCCGTTCTCGATAACCGGTCCGATGGTCACCTGCGTGCCGGGCCACAATTCCTGCACGGCCTCGGCCAGCACATGAGCGGTATCGTGGCGGATGAGTTCAAGCGCGCGCGGATCGTCGCGCGTCACGATCTCGATCCGGCCCGAGCGGGCGAGCGGATCGGACAGGTCCTGCAAGACGCCGTCGAACGCCAGGGCAACGGACTTCTTGGCAAGCGACTTGGAGATCGATTCGGCGAGTTCCGCGCCGGTCATCGCGGCGTCGTAGTCGCGCACGGAACCATCGGGAAACGTCAGGGAAACGGTATTTGGCACTTTCTTTTCTCCTATCCAGTCCCGCAAACGAGCGCGGGTGGTTTATTGCCGGATGCGTCCGGCGGCGAGCGGTCTTTTAGGGTCTCATTGGCGAGCCGTAAAGACGCGCGGGTTCAGTGATGCGCGTGGGTGCTGCCCTTGGCGATGCGCCAGTAACGCCAAGGTGCAAACCAGCGGTAGCTTTCGGCGAGCGTCTCGGGCACCCGGTCGATGCCGTGCGTGCCCCAGGGGCCGCAGCGCGCCACCCGGAACAGACCCATCCAGCCGCCGGCCCAGAATCCGTGCCTGGCAATCGCCTCATAGGCATATTCCGAGCAGGTCGGCAGGTGGCGGCAGGAATTCCCGATGAAGCCTGACAGCGTCAGCTGATAGAGGCGCACTAACGAGGTGCCAAGGATTCGGCCCGGCGTCTTGCGCCATGGACCGGACCAGTTGCGGGAATATCGCGGTCTTTGTTCCAGTTTCTGAACGGCCAATCGTCCGGGCAGCTAGGCTGCCTCCTCCGCGCGCTTCTTCTCGATCTGGTCGATCGCGTCGACGACAGCGTCGAAGGTCAGCATGGTCGAGGCGTGACGCGCCTTGTAGTCGCGCACGGGTTCGAGATACTTCAGGTCTGCGAAGCGGCCTTCCGGCGGCGTGCCGCTTTCCTTCAGCATCCTGCGCATCGTCTCGCGCACCGCGCGAAGTTCTTCCGAGGTCGCGCCAACGACATGTTCGGCCATGATCGAGGACGACGCCTGTCCGAGCGCGCAGGCCTTCACGTCGTGGGCGAAATCGGTCACCACGCCATCCTGCATCTTGAGGTCGACCGTCACGGTCGAGCCGCAGAGCTTGGAATGGGCGGTCGCTGTCGCGTCAGGGTGCTCAAGCCGGCCGATCCGCGCGATATTCCCGGCAAAGCCGAGAATTTTCGCATTGTAGATGTCGTCGATCATGATTTTCCAATCCGCCACCTGATGACGACAATCCGTGCCGCGGGCGCATCTTTCTTTCGGGCTATCCGGTCATATATAATGCTTGTGCTCTTTGATCGACAAGGTGGCGGCGACGCCGACGCATCAGGGACAAGATTTCGCAGCTTCGGGACGGCACGGCGCGAGCCGGATTTTCCCGGCAGGTTGTGAACCGTTCAACTCGTTCCTCCGTATAGAGGGGAACTACGGGAGAGACCTCGATGGATGCCGTGATCAAGAAGCTCATGCCGCAGGCTGCCTACATGGACAAGCCCGTCACCGACCGTCCGAGCCAGGCCGAGGTCGAGGCCGCCGTGCGCGTGATGTTGCGCTGGACCGGCGACAATCCCGACCGGGAGGGTCTCGTCGACACGCCGAAGCGCGTCGCCAAGGCCTATCGGGAGATGTTCGGTGGCTACGACATGTGCCCGGCCGAGGAGCTTGGCCGGACCTTCGAGGAAGTCGCCGGCTATGATGACCTCGTGATCGTCCGCGACATCACCTTCCACTCTCATTGCGAGCACCACATGGTGCCGATCATCGGCAAGGCGCATGTCGGCTACCTGCCGGACGGCAAGGTTGTGGGACTCTCCAAGATTGCCCGCGTTGTCGACATCTTCGCGCACCGCCTGCAGACGCAGGAGGCGATGACCGCGCAGATCGCGGGCGTCATCCAGGACGTACTCAACCCGCGCGGCGTCGCGGTGATGCTCGAAGCCGAGCACATGTGCATGGCCATGCGCGGCATCCGCAAGCAGGGCTCGACGACCCTGACCTCGACTTTCACCGGCACCTTCAGGGACAACCCGGAGGAACAGATCCGTTTCGTTACCATGGTGCGCAATGGCCTTTGACCCACTTGCCGGCCTTACCGTCTGTCAACTGAACACGGTTCGGGACCGGTCATGACCGCGTTTGCCCGCCCGTCCGGCGACAAGCACGAGACCGAGGAAGGGTCGGCCTTCGCGCCACGCTTCGATGCGGACGGCCTCGTCACAGCCGTTGTGACCGACGCCGGCGACGGCACCCTCCTCATGCTCGCGCACATGAACGCGGATGCACTGTCGAAAACGCTCGAAACGGGCATCGCGCACTACTGGTCACGCTCGCGCAAGGCGCTCTGGAAGAAGGGCGAAACGTCCGGCAACCTGCAGCAGGTCGTGGAAATCCGCACCGATTGCGACCAGGACGCCATCCAGCTCAGCGTGAAAGTCGCTGGCGTCGATGCAACCTGTCACACCGGTCGGCGTTCCTGCTTCTACAGGACGGTTGCGCTGGTGGACGGGAGAGCGGTTCTTGAAGACGACGGTAGCAAGCCGCTTTTCGACCCGAGAACGGTATATTCCGGCCGGCCTTGAACCAATTTCCAACTTGCCACGACACAGATTCATGATTTCGATACGCCGAACCTGTAAATTCGGCTTCAGTTCAAGGAGATCGTGATGCTCGAGTGGGCGTCGTTGCGCAACAGACCGGATGTACGCGAAGCCAACGGGCTTTCGTCATCGGGCGGCGTCTCCGAGCCCGTACCGGCAAAGAAAACGGGCATTTCGCTGGCTCTTGGTGGTGGTTGTGCCCGTGGCTGGGCGCATATCGGCGTGTTGCGGGCACTCGACGAGGCCGGCATCCACGTCTCCATGATCGCCGGAACTTCCATTGGCGCACTGGTCGGCGGCTGCTATCTTGCCGGCAAGCTGGACGAGCTCGAGGAATTTGCCCGCAGCCTGACCAAGCGCCGGATTTTCGGCCTGCTCGACATCAAGATCGGCGGCAGTGGCCTGTTCGGCGGCATGAAGCTCGACGCACGGCTGCGCGAGCACATGAACGGCATCAAGTTCGAGGACCTGCCAAAACCCTTCGTCTGCGTGGCGTCGGAAATCCGCACCGGCCATGAAATCTGGCTGTCGAGCGGATCGCTGATCACCGCCATGAGGGCCTCTTACGCGCTGCCGGGCGTCTTCGAACCCGTTACCGCCAATGGCCGCGTTCTGGTAGACGGAGCGCTGGTCAACCCGGTTCCCGTGTCGGTCTGCCGCGCGCATGAGCAGCCTCTGGTCGTCGCCGTCAACCTGCACTACGACCTCTTCGGTCGCGCCGCCGTCATCAAGCACAGCGCCGGCGAGCTGGTCGCCGAGCCCGACGCGTCGCCCGCCGAGCGCTTCAATGCCGACACGCGGTCGAAAGAATCGCGGATCGGCGTCACCGGCGTCATGCTCGAGGCCTTCAACATCATCCAGGATCGCATTTCGCGCGCGCGTCTCGCCGGCGATCCGCCGGACATGTCGCTGCAGCCGAAGCTCGGCCATATCGGCCTGACCGAATTCTACCGTGCCGACGAGGCCATCCGCCTCGGCTACGAAGCCACGATGGCGCAGATGCGCGATCTCGAGCGGCTGCAGACCGTTCTCGCCTAGCCGTCGTCAGGGCGCCAGCGCGACATCCGTCAGGCGGAATTGAACCCGGCGCGAGCCGTTCCAGTAGTTCCCAGAAAGCGTTCCCGCCACGTGCACCGTGGCGCCGCGATTCTTGAACAGGAACTCGCCGAGCGGGGTGTCGACTGCCCGGAAGGCCATTGCCTGGATGCGGCCGCCGCTCTCCGATCGCAGGTCGACCCGGATGTGGTTGACGCCGACCGGGCGTGCATCGACGAGCGCATGGCGCGGCAGCACGAAGACAGGCGCGACATGGCCTGCGCCGAAGGGACCGGCCTTTTCAAGCGTGTCGAGGAGTGCAAGCGTGGCGCCTTCGGCAGCGAGTGCCGCGTCGATCTGCAGTGTCGCCTCGTCCTGCAGCCGGAACACGTCGGCAGCCGCCCGCTCCTCGAAGAAGGAACGCAGGGCGCCGAGTTTTTCGCGCTCGACCGTGATGCCGGCCGCCATGGCGTGGCCGCCGCCCTTGACGATGAGGCCCTTGTCGGCCGCCTCGCGCACCAGCTTGCCGAGGTCGAAACCCGGCACCGAGCGGCCCGAGCCGGTGCCGACACCGTTTGCGTTGAAGGCGATGGCAAAGGCCGGCCGGTGCGCATGATCCTTCAGCCGTGAGGCGAGCAGGCCGACAATGCCCGGATGCCAGTTCGGGCTGGCGGTCAGGATGATGGCCGGCCCCGGCCCGCCGACGAGTTCCGCATCGGCCTCCGCGCGGGCCTCGGCCAGCATGCCCTGCTCCATCGCCTGGCGTTCCTGGTTCAGCCGGTCGAGCGTTTCGGCAATGGTCGTGGCCTCGACGGGATCGTCCGTCGCCAGCAGCCGGCTCCCCAGCGCGGCGTCGCCAATGCGGCCGCCGGCATTGATGCGCGGCCCGATCAGGAAGGAAAGATGGAAGGTGCCGACGGGCTCGCCGATACGCGCCACGCGTGCCAGCGCGTTCAACCCGGCGTTGTTCTGCTGGCGCGCCGCCAACAGCCCCTTGACCACGAAGGCGCGATTGACGCCGGTCAGCGAAACGACGTCGCACACGGTTGCCAGCGCCACGAGGTCGAGCATCGACAGGAGGTCTGGCTGCTCGGCATCCGGCCGCTCGATGCGCAGCACGCGTGCGGTCTGCACCAGTGCCAGGAAAACCACGCCCGCGGCGCAGAGATGCCCCTGCCCCGACAGGTCATCGTCGCGGTTCGGGTTGACGACGGCAACGGCCGACGGCAACGCCCCGCCTACCTGGTGGTGGTCGAGCACGACGACATCGGCTCCGGCTTCGCGTGCGGCGTCTATCGAAACGGCGCTGTTGGTGCCGCAATCCACCGTCACGATCAGAGACGCTCCGCGCCCGACGAGCTCCCGCATCGCCTCGGGATTGGGCCCGTAACCCTCGAAAATCCGGTCTGGAATATAGATCTCGGCCTCGACACCGTAATGGGCGAGAAAGCGCTTCATCAGCGCCGAGGATGCGGCGCCGTCGACGTCGTAGTCGCCGAAGATCGCCACTTTCTCCTCGCGCCGCACCGCCTCGGCAAGCCGGTCGGCCGCCTTGTCCATGTCGGTCAGCGAAACCGGGTCCGGCAGCAGGTCCTTGATCGTGGGGTCGAGGAAGCGATCCGCGTCGTCGGCCGTCACGCCCCGGCCGGCAAGCACGCGGGCGACGATGTCGGGAACGCCATGACCCTGCGCGATGGCCAGAGCCAGCATCTCCTGGCGCTCGTTCAGGCGGTGCGCCCAGGAATGGCCCGTCGCCGAGCGCTTGACGTCCAGAAAGAGGCGTTTTTCGGCCGGCATCTATGAAGCCATGTCAGTCATGGCACCAAGATAAGGCAACGACCGGCTGTGCCAAGAACTCATGCCTGCGGCCCGGCACCCCGGCGCCGAAGCCATTCATCCGCCACATCGCCCATTGTCTTGTCGCTGCTGTCCTTCACCCAGGCCATGAAGGCCCGGTCGAACTTGAACGCGTCGCCGCATTCGGCCTTGAGGAAGCGGCGGACATTCTGGGTATTGCGGTAGGTCCTGGTGACCGGCGTCTGGCGCGAAATCGTGTCAGAATGCCAGTCGAAGCCCATCAGCCTGCCCGCTCGATGCGGATCACCTGCGGCTTGGCGGTCAGGTGGCCGTCCTTGGTGATGCCGTCGGTCGCCTTGCGCACCGCCGCCTCCGTCGTCTCGTGCGTGACGAGGATGACCGTCTTCTGGTCGGCGACCTCGCCCTCGGCCGCATGCTGGACGATCGATTCCAGCGAAATGTCGCTGTCGGCCATTCGCTTGGCGATGGCCGCGAAGACACCCAGCCGGTCGTGCACGGTCAACCGGATGAAATAGCCGCCTGCATGGGTGCGCATGCGCGCCCGCTTGTAGGGTTTCAGTTCCTTCGCCGGGCGGCCGAAAACGGGTCCGTGCTGGAAGCCGGGACGGCTCTTGGCGATGTCTGCAATGTCGCCGATGACTGCGGAGGCGGTGGCGTTGCCGCCGGCACCGGGTCCGGAAAGCAGCAGTTCGCCCAGAATGTCGGTCTCGATCGCCACCGCGTTGGTCACGCCGTGAACCTGCGCGATCACCGATGCTGTCGGCACCATCGTCGGATGGACGCGCTGCTCGATGCCGGTCTCGGTGCGCTGCGCCACGCCAAGCAGCTTGATGCGATAGCCGAGTTCACCCGCCGCCTGGATGTCGGCCTGGCTGATGTTGGAGATGCCCTCCATGTAGATGTCGTCGGCAGAGATTTTCGTGCCGAAGGCGAGAGCGGTAAGGATCGACAGCTTGTGCGCGGTGTCGTGGCCCTCGATGTCGAAGGTGGGGTCGGCCTCGGCATAGCCCAGCCGCTGGGCGTCCTCCAGGCAGGCCTCGAAGGAGATACCCTCTGCCTCCATGCGGGTCAGGATGTAGTTGGCGGTGCCGTTGAGGATGCCGAAGACGCGCGACACGGTGTTGCCGGCCATTGCCTCGCGCATCGTCTTGATGACCGGAATGCCGCCGGCGACCGCCGCCTCGTAGTTGAGCAGGACGCCCTTCTTCTCGGCGATCTCGGCCAGCGCCACGCCGTGCCGCGACAGCAGCGCCTTGTTGGCCGTCACGACGTGGCGTCCCCCTTCCAGCGCGGCCTTCACGCTGGCCCGGGCAACGCCCTCATCGCCACCGATCAGCTCGACGAAAACGTCGATATCGGCGGAGCGGGCAAGCTCGACCGGATCGTCGAACCATTTTGCGGCGCCGAGATCGATGCCGCGGTCGCGCGTCCGGTCGCGCGCCGAGACGGCCGCAACAACGATCTCGCGGCCGCACTGGCGCGTCAGTTCGGCAGCCTTTTCAGAAAGTACTCGCACCACCGACGCCCCGACGGTGCCCAGTCCTGCCAATCCGATACGCAATGCTTCAGCCATATGCGGCGACGTCCCTCATTCTCTGCTGTGCGAAAAGTGTCCCAGTCAGGACCTGGCGACCAGCGGCACAACGTTGTTGGGCTGCTTGGCCGAAGTGGCGAGGAAACGCTTGATGTTGCGCGCCGCCTGCCGGATGCGGTGCTCGTTCTCGACCAGCGCGATGCGCACGTGATCGTCGCCGTGCTCGCCAAAGCCGACGCCCGGCGCCACCGCAACGTCGGCATGCTCGATCAGCAGTTTCGAGAACTCGAGCGAGCCGAGATGGCGGAACGCCTCCGGTATCGGTGCCCAGGCAAACATCGAGGCTGCCGGCGCGGGAATCGTCCAGCCGGCGCGGCCGAAGGCGTCGACCATGACGTCGCGCCGCTTGCGATAGATCTCGCGCACCTCCGCGATGTCGGCGCCGTCGCCGTTCAGCGCAGCGGCGGCCGCCACCTGGATCGGCGTGAAGGCGCCGTAGTCTAGATAGGACTTCACCCGCGTCAGCGCCGAGATCAGCCTTTCGTTGCCGACCGCGAAGCCCATGCGCCAGCCAGGCATCGAAAAGGTCTTCGACATGGAGGTGAACTCGACCGCGATGTCGATGGCGCCCGGCACCTGCAGCACCGATGGCGGCGGCGAGCCGTCGAAATAGATCTCCGAATAGGCGAGGTCCGACAGCAGGATGATGTCGTTCTTCTTGGCGAAGGCGACCACGTCCTTGTAGAAATCGAGCGACGCGACATGCGCCGTCGGGTTCGACGGATAGTTGAGGATCAACGCGAGCGGCTTCGGGATCGAATGCTTGACGCCGCGTTCCAGCGCCGGGATGAAGCTATCGTCCGGCTCGGCCTGGAGCGAGCGGATGACGCCGCCCGACATGATGAAGCCGAAGGCGTGGATCGGATAGGTCGGGTTCGGGCACAGGATCACGTCGCCAGGCGCGGTGATCGCCTGCGCCATGTTGGCGAAGCCTTCCTTGGAACCGAGTGTGGCGACGATCTGCGTGTCGGCATTGAGCTTCACGCCAAAACGGCGGGCGTAATAGGCCGCCTGGGCCCGTCGCAGGCCCGGAATGCCGCGCGAGGAGGAATAGCGGTGGGTGCGCGGGTCGCGTACGACCTCGCACAGCTTGTCGACGATCGCCTTGGGCGTCGGCAGGTCCGGATTGCCCATGCCAAGATCAATGATGTCGGCGCCCTTGGAACGGGCGCTGGCCTTCAGCCGGTTGACCTGCTCGAACACGTAGGGCGGCAGGCGACGGACCTTGTGAAACTCTTCCATGGCAAATCCAGGCGCTTGGAGGAATGCTGCTGCGCCGCGATATATACCGGTTTGCCGGTAGGGTCGAGGCGTCAGTTCTGTTCGATAAGCCTGAGCGTTTCGGCCTGCTCATCCTCGAGAAGCTTCAGACGCCTGCGGCGTTCTTCAGGCGTCTCGGGTGTCACCTTGCCGGACTGCGCCTGCTGGGCGCGCCGCAGCGACGAGAGCTTGGCCTGCGTCTCTTCCTCGGTCAGCTGCGGTGCCGCGGCCTGCGGGGGGATGTTGAGGTTCGGAAACGTGCCGGTGTTCGCCGCGCCGCTGGCGAGGCTCATCGAGGCATCGTCCTCGGGCGGGGTTCCACAGCCGCCGAGGGCAAGTGCTGCCACCAGGGCCAATGCCGATGCGCCCAGCGGCGCCGATAAGAACCTGCAATGTCTATGTGCCATGACTTTACCTGCCCGCCCGGATTAGACCGCATTGGACGTGCCATGATAATATGTCAAGACAAGGCCCCAAGGAGGACCAGACCTTACCATGACTAAAACAGCCGAACCGGGGAAAAAGGATTCCGAACCCGCGTCGGATGTCGACCAGTACATGGTCAAGGATCCGGAACAATTTGCGCTCAATCTCGCCCGCATGGTCGAGCAGGCCGGCAAGGCGGCTTCGGCATGGGCGGGCCCGCGCGAGAAGGGCGAGGTGCGCGACACCGCCGCCGAGCCGATGGCCGACATGGTCAAGACCTTCTCCAAGGTGACCGAGTACTGGCTGTCCGATCCTTCGCGAGCACTCGAGGCGCAGACGCGGCTGTTTTCGGGCTATCTGGAAGTCTGGGGCAATGCCATCAACCGCGTGAGCTCCGGCGAGGAACAGCCCGGCTCGGTGAAACCCGACCCTCGAGACAAGCGCTTCAACGACCCCGAATGGGGCCGCAACGCGTTCTTCGACTTTCTCAAGCAGGTCTATCTGGTAACCTCGCGCTGGGCCGGCGACCTCGTGGAGAACGCCGAAGGGCTCGACGAGCACACCCGCCAGAAGGCCAACTTCTACGTCAAGCAGGTTTCCAACGCGATCTCGCCGTCGAACTTCATCCTGACCAACCCGGAGCTGTTCCGCGAAACCATCGCCAGCAACGGCGAGAATCTCGTGCGCGGCATGAAGATGCTGGCCGAGGACATCACAGCCGGCAAAGGCGACCTCAAGCTCAGGCAGGCAGACGATTCGCGCTTCGAAGTCGGCAAGAACATCGCCGTCAGCCCTGGCAAGGTGGTCGGACGCAGCGACGTCGCCGAAATCATCCAGTACGACGCGGCCACCGACACCGTATTCAAGCGGCCTCTGCTCATCTGCCCGCCCTGGATCAACAAGTTCTACATCCTCGACCTAAATCCGGACAAATCCTTCATCCGATGGGCGGTGGAGCAGGGTCATACCGTTTTCGTCGTCTCGTGGGTCAACCCGGACAAGCGCCACGGCACCAAGGACTGGGAAGCCTATATCCGCGAGGGGCTGCAATACGCACTCGATACGATCGAGGCCTCGACCGGCGAGCGCGAGGTCAACGTGATCGGCTATTGCGTCGGCGGGACGCTGCTTGCCGCGGGCCTTTCGCTGATGGCGCAGGAGGGCGACGACCGCATCCGCTCGGCAACGCTGTTCACCACCCAGGTCGACTTCACCTATGCCGGCGACCTCAAGGTTTTCGTCGACGAGGACCAGGTGGCGGCCGTCGAGCGCTCGATGACCGAAAAGGGCTATCTCGACGGCACCAAGATGGCGACGGCCTTCAACATGCTTCGCTCGGGCGACCTGATCTGGCCCTATGTCGTCAACAACTACATGCGCGGCAAGGATCCCCTACCCTTCGACCTGCTCTATTGGAACGCCGATTCCACCCGCATGGCCGCAGCCAACCATTCCTTCTATCTGCGCAATTGCTACCTCGACAACACACTGTCCCACGGCAAGATGGAAATCGCCGGGCACAGGCTCTCGCTCGCCGACATCAAGATCCCCGTCTACAATCTCTCCACCAAGGAAGACCACATCGCGCCGGCGCGCTCGGTCTTCGTCGGCTGCCAGTATTTCGGCGGTCCGGTCGAATTCGTGATGGCGGGCTCCGGCCATATCGCCGGGGTGGTCAACCCGCCTGCGCTGAAGAAATACCAGTACTGGACCGATGGAAAGCCGGTCGGAGATTTCGACGAATGGGTAGCCGGGGCGACGGAAACCGCCGGTTCCTGGTGGCCGCATTGGCAGAAATGGATCGAGGCCATGGACGATCGCCGGGTCAAGGCACGCAAGCCGGGCAAGGGTGTTAAGGTGCTCGGCGAGGCACCGGGAAGCTACGTCCGGGTGCGTGTCTAGCCGTTAGCGGGCACAATTGACCGGGCCGCCAAACTGCGCGAAGGGTGGCCAGCGCCACCATGATATGGTCTTATTTCGTGCCTAGCCCCATACTGGGGTGACATTGAGGATTCGCACGCCGCCTTTCGGTGGCATGCCGCCGTTGCCGGCGCGACCGGCCGCCCGTCTGGCGCACGTCGCAGGGCCGGCAAGAACGAGTAGGGGAAACAGGTTGAAACCAGGAGCGCGTCAGGCGATCGGGACACGCCACCTTATTCTGGCTGGTCTGCTTTCTGCCTTGCTCGCATCCTGTTCCTCGACCGCCGACCCGACACTCGAACTCACCGCACCCTCCTATAGTGACGCTGGCGCGCCCAACCTGGCGGTCGCGGCCGTCGATGGAGAGGCTGGCGAAGGCGACGTCTCGCTGCCGCAGGAAGTCGCAGCTGCGCCTGCCGCAAAACCCGACGATGAGCCGTCGGCAACCACGGCCGAGGTACCCGCTCCTGCCAAGCCCCTGATCGCCGGCATCGGCGCGGAAAAGGCTGAACCGAAGGGCGCGGCCTCGGTACCGGTCCCCGGAGGCGGCGACTTTCTCGACAATGGCGGCCCCGTCCTGACAGCCGGCGAAATGCCGGACGCGCCTATCGCACCGAAGAAGAAGAGCTTCCTGTCGTCCTTCTTCGGCGCCACCCCGGCACAAGCTGAACCCGAAAAGCCCGCACAGCAAAAGCCGCTGGTGGCGATTGCCAAGCAGGCCGAGCCCAAGCCCGAAAAGCCGGTGCGTACCGCCTCGCTCGACAGCGACGGCGATACGGGCGGCGACTTCGCCCTGCCCGGCGTGCGCACGACCAACCTCTTCGAAATCAAGCGCAAGTCCGGCCTCGACGATGTCAGCGACATCGATGTCCACGAGGACGAGGACGGCTCGCCGGTCGTGCTGGCTTCGGCCGCCGGTCTGGCACGGCTTGCGCCCAACGGCCTGCTGAAGCAGCGCGAGACGGTCGACGTCGCCTGCCTGAAACCTGCCCTGGTCCGCGTGCTGAAGAAGGTCGAGCGCCACTACGGCAAGAAGATGGTCGTCACATCCGGCTACCGCAGCCCCTCCTACAACCGCAAGGTCAACGGCGCGAAGAAGTCGCAGCACATGTATTGCGCGGCGGCTGACGTTCAGGTCCCGGGTGTCAGCAAGTGGGAACTCGCCAAGTTCGTACGCGCCATGCCTGGCCGCGGCGGCGTCGGCACCTACTGTCATACCGAATCGGTACACATCGACATCGGACCGGAGCGCGACTGGAACTGGAAGTGCCGTCGCCGCAGCTAGCGCCACTCTGGGCACGGTCGCTGCCCGCCCGATGCAAATCCGTCGCAGGGACACATCGAAAAAGTTTGTGTTTGCCTGCGTTTCACGGGTTGCCGCATCGCCGCAACGCAATTATAACCCGCCTCGTCTGAGCGCGCCCATCGTCTAGCGGTTAGGACACCGCCCTTTCACGGCGGTAACAGGGGTTCGATTCCCCTTGGGCGTACCAGACATTTTTCCAGTCCATTCTCGATGCTGACCAGGGCGCGCGCAGCGGCGCGCATTTCCGTCTGCCGATCGGTCACCTGGCCCGCCGCGCGGCTGGCTGGCGAAGTAGCCCTCGGCTTCAGTCCCCGTCCTCGTTGGCGCGCTGGTATTCCGCCTCGCGCTCGCCGGCGATGCGCGTGCGGATCAGCTCGCTTGTATAGCCGTATTCACCGAGAGCCCGGCCAGCGAGTTGCAAGCCGGCCTCGATGGCGTCGGGAATGACGAAGCTGGCGCCAGCCTTGGCCAGCCTGCGGGCATGTTCGGAATCGCTCGCCCGCGCAAGGATCGGCGCGTCTGCCCGCAACTGCCGGACGCCAGTCACGATCCGCTCGGCATCGGCGGGATCGTCCACCGTGACGACGAAGAGCCGCGCCTCGGCTGCCCCTGCCTTCAGCAGGATTTCCGGCCGCGAGGCATCGCCGAGATAGATGCGCACCCCAAGTTCGCGCTCGCGCGCCACCACGCCGGCATTGCGCTCCAGCGCGACAATCTCGGTTTCCTCGACCTCGAGTATCCGGGCAATCGTGTGCCCGACGCGGCCATAGCCGGCAATCACGACATGGTCCGACAGGCCGGCGAAATCCTCGAGGCCGGCGGCCGGGCCGGGTTCCGGCTCACGCCTCACCGCCAGAGCGCGGCCAAGCCGGGCAAGAATCGGCGCCAGCATCATCGACAGGCCGGCAATGACGCTGACGATGGTGACCGTCTGACCGTCGAGCGCGCCGGCGGCGCCTGCGGTCTGGACAACGACGAAGGCGAACTCGCCCGCCGGCGCCAGCAGGAAGGCCGCTTCCAGCGACATCGGCGCGCCGCCTGCAAAAAGCCGGCAGGCGGCGAAGGCGACGACGCCTTTGATCAGCAGCAGACCGACCAGCCCGCCAAGAACCGCCGGCAGGTGCTGCCAGGCGCCGGCGAGATCGAGTCCCATGCCGACCGTCATGAAGAACAGGCCGAGCAGCAGTCCCTTGAACGGCTCGATGTCGACTTCTGTCTGGTGCTTGAACTCGGTCTCGCCGAGCAACAGGCCGGCCAGGAAGGCGCCGAGCGGCAGCGACAGGCCGGCGCCCGCGGTGATGACGGCGCCGCCGATGACGGTGAGAAGCGTGATGCCCATCAGGAAGTCGCGCCCGCCGGCCCGCGCGGCCAGGCGAAATGCATCCTTGAGGACGAAGCGGCCGACCAGGAAAATCGCCGCCACCGCCAGCACGCCCTTGACCAGAGCCTCGGCCAACACGGTCACAAGGCCGGCATCGCTGTCGCGGCCGAGGAAACCCACCAGGATGAGGATGGGCGCGACCATCAGGTCCTGGAATAGCAGCACGGCAAGTGCTGTGCGGCCGACCGGCTGGGTCGCCCGCTTCTCGTCGGTCAGCACCTGCATGACGATTGCCGTGGAAGAGAGCGCGAGCGCCAGGCCGACCGCAATCGCCGCGGGAACGGTCGCGCCGGTCACCACCGCGGCACCGCCGATCAGCACGGCGCTGATTCCGGCCTGCAGGCCACCGGCACCCAGCACCGCCCGGCGCAATGCCCACAGTCTCTCGAAGGAGAGTTCGAGGCCGAGGAGGAACAACAGGAACAGTACGCCCAGCTCTGCGAAGGGTTCGGCGGCGGCGGGATCGGCGATCGAAACGTAGGACAACAGCGGAAAGGCCTTGGCCAACGTGCCGATTCCGAAGGGTCCGAGGGCCACGCCGGCAAGCAGGAAGCCGAGCACGGCCGGCACGCGGGCAAGCCGAAGCACGGGTATGACGATGCCAGCCGCCACCAGGAAGACGATCGCGTCGTTCAGCCATATGTCGTGTGTCGTGGTCTCCACGCCCGCCCTTCCTGGCCTGACTGGTCCCGTCTCATCCGATGCGCGGCTTTGCGGCGGCGGGGGACTCCTTTGCAGCCTGAGGCTGTGCTATTGCAGAAGCCATTGCAATGGAGACTTGACGATGCGACGCATGGCCTACTTCACCTTGTTGCCCCTGATGTTGCTTGCCGCCTGCCAGAGTACCGCGCCGCAGCAGAACGGCAACCGCGCCTGCACGCAGCGCGAGAGCGATGCGGGTTCGTGCAACCGCAGTGAGTCGCTGTCGTCGTTTCCCGAACTCGCCAACGTCAACTAGGGCCGTCCGAACCTCACTTGCGACCTGGCCCGGCGGAGAAGGATCTGCCGGGCGCCCGGATCCAGTTTGGACTTGAACGCGCGGCTCGCAAGTGCCAAATCTGGCCCAACCGGGCTTACCCAGAACGAGCCCAACAGACGAACCGGATTTTCCGATGACCACCTATCTCGACGCCACAACGGCTCCGCTGCGCAACACCGGCCAGATCCGCCTCTACGGCGAGGAAGGCTTTGAAGGCATGCGCAAGGCGAGCGCCATCACCGCGGCTTGCCTCGACGAGCTGGTCGACAGGGTGGCCCCCGGCGTGACGACCGAGGCAATCGACCGTTTCGTCTACGAATACGGCATGGACCACGGCGCAATCCCCGCGACGCTCAACTACCGTGGCTACACCAAGTCGTCCTGCACCTCGATCAACCACGTGGTCTGCCACGGCATTCCCGACAACAAGCCGCTCAAGGAAGGTGACATCGTCAACATCGACGTGACCTTCATCCTCGACGGCTGGCACGGCGATTCCAGCCGCATGTACCCGGTCGGCCCGATCAAGCGTGCGGCCGAACGGCTGCTCGAGGTGACGCATGAATGCCTGATGCGCGGCATCGCGGCGATCAGGCCCGGTGCGCGCACCGGCGCTATCGGCGCGGCGATCCAGTCCTACGCGGAAGCTGAACGCTGCTCGGTGGTGCGCGATTTCTGCGGCCACGGCGTCGGGCAGCTGTTCCATGACGCGCCAAACATCCTGCATTACGGCAGCGCGACCGACGGCGTCGAGATGCGCGAGGGCATGATCTTCACCGTCGAGCCGATGATCAATCTCGGCCGCCCGCATGTGAAGGTGCTGTCGGACGGCTGGACCGCCGTCACGCGCGACCGCTCGCTCTCCGCGCAGTACGAGCACACGATCGGCGTCACCGCCGACGGCTGCGAAATCTTCACGCTTTCGCCGAAAGGGCTCGACCGGCCGGGCCTGCCCTCCTAGTATTTCGCCGTTGAGCGGCAGTCTTGTGCCGCACTCTGTTCACGGCGTGTCTTTGCATGGCGGACGAAGTCGAAGACGAGCGGGGCTTTTTCGGCGAGCAGCCGGCTGTTGCAGTCGGCAAAGTTCATACCGGACAAGAAAAGCCGCACTATCTGGGACATCGGGAGCGGCTGCGCGAACGCTTTCTTGCGTCGCACTCCGGCGACGGCTTCGCCGACTACGAGTTGCTTGAACTCATCCTGTTCCGGCTGATACCGCGGGCGGACACCAAGCCGGTCGCCAAGGCACTGCTCGCGCGCTTCGGCTCGCTGTCGCAGGTTCTCGGCGCTCCGGTCCCCCTGCTTTGCGAGGTCAAGGGCGTCGGGCCTTCCGTGGCGCTCGACCTCAAAGTCGTGGCAGCTGCCGGCCGGCGCATGGCGCGTGGCGAGATCAGCACCCGCGAACTCCTGTCGTCGTGGAACAAGGTACTCGACTATTGCCGCGCCTCGATGGCCTTCGAAGAGCGCGAACAGTTCCGCATCCTCTTCCTCGACAAGAAGAACGGCCTGATCGCCGACGAGGTGCAGCAGACCGGGACTGTCGACCACACGCCTGTCTATCCGCGCGAGGTGGTCAAGCGGGCGCTGGAACTGTCGTCCACGGCCATCATCCTCGTCCACAACCACCCGTCGGGCGACCCGACCCCGTCGCGCGCCGACATCGACATGACCAAGACCATCATCGAGACAGGCCGGCAACTCGGCATTTCGGTGCATGACCACATCATCATCGGCAAGAACGGCTTTGCCAGCATGAAGGGCCTGCAGCTCATCTGATCCCGATAGCAAAAAGGCCGCTCCAGAGAGCGGCCTTTTCAGGAACGGGCAGAGCCGGAAGCCTATTCGGCGTCCTTGGCGGCAGCCTTTTTCTTCGGCGCGGCCTTCTTCTTCGGCTCATCGGCGCTGTCGGCATCGGCCTTCTTGGCAGCGGCCTTCTTCGGCGCGGCCTTCTTGGCCGGCTTGGTCGTTTCGGCCTCCTCGTCGTCGGCCATCAGCTCTTCCTTGGAGACCTTCTGTTCGGTGACCGTGATCTCCGCGAGCAGGTGGTCGATGACCTTTTCCTCGAACAGCGGTGCACGGATCGAGGAGATGGCGTTCGGGTTGGAGCGGTAGAACTCGAAGGCTTCCTGCTGCTGATTGGCCGGGAAGCGGCGAACCGTCTCGAACAGGGCGCGCTGCACCTCGTCGTCGGCAACCGTCACACCGGCCTTGTCGCCGATCTCGGCGAGAACCAGACCGAGACGGACGCGGCGCTCTGCGAGCTTGGTGTACTCGGCACGGGCCTCTTCCTCGGTGGTCTCTTCGTCGGCAAAGGTGCGGCCGGCGGCCTCGAGGTCGCGGTTGACCTGATTCCAGATGTTGTCGAACTCGGCTTCGACGAGCTTGGACGGCGCTTCGAACTGGTAGGTCTGGTCGAGCTGGTCGAGCAGCTGGCGCTTGAGCTTCTGGCGCGTCATCTGGCCGAACTGGTTCTCGATCTGGCCGCGCACGATCTCGCGCAGCTTGTCGAGGCTCTCCAGGCCGAGCGACTTGGCCATCTCGTCGTTGATCTCGAGCTTGCCCGGCTTGGCGACTTCCTTGACCGTGACGTCGAAGGTTGCCTCGCGGCCGGCAAGATGGGGCGCGGAGTAGTTTTCCGGGAAGCTCACGGTGATCTGCTTCTCGTCACCCGCCTTGATGCCGACCAGTTGCTCCTCGAAACCGGGGATGAATTCCTTCGAGCCGATGACCAGCGGCTGGTCGACGCCTGCGCCGCCTTCGAAGGCCACGCCGTCGATCTTGCCAACATAGTCGATGGTGACGCGGTCGCCGTCGGCGGCCTTGCCATCCTTGGTCTCGTAGCTGCGCGACGATTCGGCGACGCGTGCCACCTGCTCGTCGATTTCGGAATCCGGAACGTCGAAGACCTGGCGGGTCACCGAGATGCCGGCAAAATCCTTGATCTCTATCGCCGGGATGACTTCGTAGGAAAGCTGGAACTCGAAGTCGGCGCCGCCGGCGAGGATCTTCTCGGCTTCCTTCTCGTCCTCGGTCATGGTGACTTCGGGCTGCATGGCGGCCTTCTCGCCGCGGTCGGCGATGATGTGGCGCGTCGAGTTGGACAGGATCTCGTTGACCACTTCGGCCATGAAGGACTTGCCGTAGACCTTGCGCAGGTGCGGGATCGGCACCTTGCCGGGACGGAAGCCGTTGATGCGGACCTTGGTCTTGGCGTCGTTCAGCCGCTCCATGAGCTTGGCTTCCATGTCGCCGGCCGGAACCGTGACCTTGATCTCGCGCTTCAGGCCGGAATTCAGAGTCTCGGTAACCTGCATGTCAAAAAAACCTTTGTTTCCAAGAATCCGGCAACCTGCAACGGCTCCTTGCCGTTCAGCCTGCCGGAATATTCGTTGCCGGAGTGGCTTTAGAGGTGCGGGTGGAGCTTCCAGAGCCTACGGCGTCAGCCGAAGCGGCACCATGGGCCCAAAAGCACCCCGAAAATGTGCGTAAGTCTTTGTTTTTCCTGCTTCTTACCACATTCACGGGAAGCGTATCGTTCTGTCCCGTCACATTTGTCACGCCTTTTGTCATAGCCGCGCCGAATTTTCAACTATCTTTGCACGGCAAAGCCTTGCGCAGCATAGAGGCCGCGAGATTGACAGAATGATGGCGACGTGGGATTGGGCGGGCTCCAGCGGGTATGGCGGAATTGGTAGACGCACCAGATTTAGGTTCTGGCGTGAAAACGTGGGGGTTCGAGTCCCTCTACCCGCACCATATTGTGGGCCGACACCACCGTCGTCTTCTACCGCAGCATGCGCCCAAACGCTCCTGGTATTCTGTTCGTCTACCGCCAATAGTGCTGACCCAAGGCGGGTTTGTGGGATAGTCGGTTCTGACGACATCGTTGGTTTGTAGTATAGCGCCGACATGGGCGCCATGAATCGGAAGGTCTTCGACCAGGTCTACACGCGAGTCTGCCACGTGAAGCAGGGCCTTGAGGGCCGCCGCACCCATATCGAACGCGAGTTTTCAAAGCGTGGCGTCCCGGTCGAATTCTTCCTCGACCACGACGTCCCGGACATTGACCGTGCCGAGTTGGCCGCCGTTCCGATAAGGCCAGGAGAGTTTTCAGTGGCCCTGAAGCACGTCGGCATCTGGCGGGCCTTCGTCGATACCGGCAAGCCATACTGCCTGGTCTTCGAGGATGACGTCTTTCTCGCCCCCGATTTCGTCCATAAGCTCGGCCTTTGCCTGTATGAATTCGGCGACCCTGCCCGGAGGGCCGCCGTGTATCTCGGCAACGGCTGCAACTTCCACATCCCGGCGAGCGACATCGTTCCCGGGCAACATCTCTATAGATCGAACACGAGCCGGTGCACGGATTCCTACCTGATCACGCGGCCGGTAGCGGAAGCCCGGCTCGATTGGCTCGAGCGCAATCCACTGACGCTCCCCATCGATCATCAGGTCAACGTGATGGACGAGGAACTGGGCATCGAAGTGCTCTGGTTCGAGCCAACGATTGTCGAGCAGTGTTCTGAAAACGGCGCGTTTGCGAGTTCGCTCCGCGCCAGCAGTCGCCCCGGCAGGTTCCGCAGACTGATCAGGAAGTGGAAGAAGGCCGTGATGCAGCTGCGGGGCAAGGGATATACCGGGGCCTAGCCACTCTCAGCTTCCCGTCGCACCACGCGCGTCTCTTGAAACTCCTCAGGCGTAAGGCCGCAAGCCGCACGAAAGAACCGGAAGACAACACGATATGTCCTGCCGATGCAGGTCACAATCTGTCGCTGCAGCCCTTTCCGCCCGAGGCATGTCGTGACCACGGCGACCGTACGGGAAACATCAGGAGGGCACCCGACAGGAGGTTGGGCGTCCTGGAAAGCGCGGGGGATGACCCGACACTGGTGCACGCTATACCCGCGCCATCCACCGCTTCCTAGTACAGCGGCTCCTCGTAGAGCTTCCTGTCGCCGTCCATCAGCGCCTTGATCTGCGGCGTGCCGTCGCTGGCGACCGCGGCCAGGATGCCGAAGGAGCGCTCGCGCATGTCCGTTTCGATGTCGCGGCCCTCGCCTTCCGGCACGTAGAACCGGTCAATATCGTAGCGGACGCTGAGCGAGGCGTCCGGCCCAAGGGACCAACCGCCGTCGATCTCTCCCCTGATGTCGACCTGTCCTGGCGGCGCAGCTTCGGCTGAAAGGTGGCCAAGCGTTGCCGACCGCGCACGCCAGAAGCCGTCATCGTCCTTGCCCAGGCGGACAAACACGGGCCCCTCCTCCGTCACGAACGCGCCCGAGGGCGCATTGTCGAGCAGTTTCACCGGAACACTGCGGATCTCGTAGCCCAGCCGGACATAGTCGCCGCGCAGCAGGTCGCGCGGATCGACTGGCTCCACCTTGAGGAGAACTTCCTTGCCGTTGCGCAGGATCGCGGCGCGCCCCGCGATATTCCAGGACAGGAAGCCGATTTGCGCCAAAGCCAGGAGCAGCGCCGCGATGACCAGCCGCTTGCCGTTCATGCTGTCACTCCTTCCGTCGCATCGGGCATCTTCATTCGTCTTTCGACCCGGATGATCACAAAGGCCAGAAGTGCCAGGAGGACGCCCGCCGCCAGGAAGAAGCCGGCGGTACCCAGCATGTCCTCGATCAGCACGGCATAGACCATGCACAGTTCGGCGCCGAAGCCGGCATAGGCGAGCCAGCGCAGCCCGCGGCTTTCACGCCCGGCCAGCACGACGGCGGCGACAATGCCCGCGAGGCCGACTGTGGCCGCCAGCGCAAATCCACCGCTTGCCCCGACGCCGCCGGCGAGCTGGAACTGGATCAGGAAGATGCCCGCCAGGAAGCCGATAAGCGCATGGACGGGCAGCCGCCTGTCGATCTGCATGACCCTGTCGACGGGTTCGGGTTCGGCCACGGCAAGACCGAAAATGGCGACACAGACCGCCGCCAGCGCGAGCGCGGTCAGCATGACATCGTGATCGATGGCCAACATCACGGCGTAGAGCACGATCGACAACAGCAGCAGATGCCGGGCAGCGGCGCTTTTCGTCCAGTAGGACAAGAGCCACAATACGGGGGCGATGGCGAGGAAGGCGTGCGGGAAGTCGCTCGCCCGCCAGAAATCCGAGCCACAAAAGAACAGCCAGGCCGCGGCGAGGCCAACGGCTGCCATGGTGAGCGGGCCGGAGCGAAGTGCGGCGGCAGCGACCGCCGTACCGATGCACCAAACCAGAATCGCTTCGGTTTCGTCGCCGGACAGATGGTACATCTGCCCGATCAGCGCGATCGATCCTCCAAAAGCCGCCGCGGCGACCAGCCAGGCTGCTTCGGCGATCGCGGAATGGTCGTTCGTCTTCAAGACCGCACCACCGACATAGCCGGCGAGAATGATGGCAAAAAGGCCGGCGATCCGACCGAGCCTGGGGATCGCCTCCCAGTTGGAGGCCACAAAAACCAGGATCGCCGCGCCGAGCAGCAGAGCGGCCGTTATTGCCAGGATCGAACCGAAGCTCAGCGAGCGGCGGTCATGCGCATCGATGTCGCGCCGCAGTGCCTCGGCGACGATCGCGTCGATCAGGCCTGCGTCCAGCCACCGCTCGATATCCTTGCGCACACGCGACGCATAACCAGCCATGGATATTCTCCATTGCGGCCGGCTGCGAAGCCAAGCCATTGACCCCACGGTACTTTATCAGATTCGGCCCTACTGTGACAGAAGCGTGAAAGCGGCCGGATTGTGCGATGCACAATTTGCATTGCTGCCATGCAGCATTGGCGATTTAAATGTGCAACGCGTTCACCTATCTTCGCTTCATACGAAAAGTCGGAATGATCCGAAAGAAAGACGAACGAGAAATTCGATGAACATGATCCGCAACTATCGCAACTGGCGCCGCTACCGTGACACGGTCACCGAGCTCAACCGCCTGTCAAACCGCGAACTGACCGACCTCGGCATCAGCCGCGGCGAAATACCTTTCGTCGCCCGCAAGTCGGCCTGACCCTTCGGACCGTCAGCGGTCCGAACCAGAATTTGAGAGAGAACGACAATGAACCTGATCCGCAACTACCGCAACTGGCGCGCTTATCGCGACACGGTCGATGCACTCGGTCGCTTGTCGAACCGTAGCCTTGAAGACCTCGGCATCGACCGCAGCGAAATCCGCAAGGTGGCGCGCAAGTCGCTCTGACGAGCAGAGATTTCGGCCGGGTCTACCTCCTCCCAGACCCTGCCGGATACGGTCGGCTTTCACCTCCTCCCGAAAGCTGGCCACCAAAACGGCGCCCGCCGCACCTCCTCCCGCGGCGGGCGTTGTTACCCCAAGAGGCCTTGCCCCTTTTCAAACCGGCAAGAGAGATTTCGTCAGGACCCACCTCCTCCCGGGAAATGGCGAATACGGTCGGCTTTCACCTCCTCCCGGAAGCTGGCCACAAAAACGACACCCGCCGGATCTCCTCCCCCGGCGGGTGTTGTCATTTCAGGCCCAGGCCATCGCACCAATCCGTGAAATCAGGAATCGAGGGCGCCGCTCGAAAGATAGCCGCGTGGCTTCCACTCGCTCATCGGAATGACGTCCGGGGCTCCGCCCATCGGCGCGTAATAGGAATCGACCGCCCAGGTCACGCCCTTGGGATCGCGGATGACCGCCGTCCAGTGCGGATAGCGGCCGTCGATGAAATGCCCGCGCGAAGCATTCCGCTCCACCTTGTGGTGCTTCAGCATGCCGCGCTTGGCAAGGTAGCTGAGCAACGCCCGCGTGTTGGTCGCCTCGTCGATGCAGTCCATCTGTCCCCGGATGCGCGAGGCACCGAGCTTGGCGCTGGGCTCGTCGCGCACGCCGGTCACCTGGAAGGAACGGTCCTCGAAGTAGCGCACCGCGCGCGAAATCGCCTTTCGCTCGGCCGCCGGGCTCGCCTTGCCGCGGGCCATGATTGCCTTGAATCTGGCGCCATCCCGCGCGCCGAGTTCGAGCCTGGTCTTGAAGGTGCAGCCGTAGCCGTGGCAGACGGACAGACGCGCCGGCGCGGCATAGCCGAGCGTTTCAACCGGGGTCTCCGGGCTCGTGGAGGTGCATCCGGCAAGGATGAGGAGTGCCAGCGCTGCGCCGGCCTGACGGATAAGGCTCATGTGCAAGTCTAACTCCTGCCCTTTGTGCACCGCAACCCGAGCGGGGTCCGCCACAGGCCGCCATACACCGAAAGCCTCGTTGCATTCGCGCCATGGAGGCCTTATTGCGGCAGCCATGACCCTCAAACCCATTCATATCGTCGGCGGCGGCCTTGCCGGTTCCGAAGCCGCCTGGCAGGCGGCCGAGGCAGGCGTGCCGGTCGTTCTGCACGAAATGCGCCCCGTGCGCGGTACCGACGCGCACAAGACGGACGGACTGGCCGAACTGGTCTGTTCCAACTCCTTCCGTTCCGACGACGCCCAGAGCAACGCGGTCGGCCTGCTGCATGCCGAGATGCGCCTTGCCGGCTCCCTCATCATGGCGTCGGGCGACGCCAACCAGGTGCCGGCGGGCGGCGCACTCGCCGTAGACCGCGACGGATTCTCCGCCGCGGTGACAGCCCGGCTCGAGGCGCACCCTCTGATCGAGATAGCGCGCGAGGAAGTGACCGGCCTGCCGCCCGAGGACTGGGACCAGGCCATCGTCGCCACCGGTCCGCTGACGGCGCCATCGCTCGCCGAGGCAATCGCCGAGGCGACGGGCGCCGACGCGCTCGCCTTCTTCGATGCCATCGCCCCGATCATCCATTTCGAGTCCATCGACATGGACACGTGCTGGTTCCAGTCGCGCTACGACAAGGTCGGTCCGGGCGGCACCGGCAAGGACTACATCAACTGCCCGATGGACAAGGAGCAGTACGAGGCCTTCATCGCCGCGCTGGTCGAGGGCCAGAAGACCGAGTTCAAGCAGTGGGAAGGCACGCCCTATTTCGACGGCTGCCTGCCGATCGAGGTGATGGCCGAGCGCGGACCGGAGACGGCGCGCTGGGGCCCGATGAAGCCAATGGGCCTGACCAACGCGCACAACCCTACCGTCAAGGCGCATGCCGTCGTGCAGCTCCGGCAGGACAATGCGCTCGGCACGCTCTACAACATGGTCGGCTTCCAGACCAAGCTGAAGCATGGCGAGCAGGTCCGCATCTTCCGCACGATCCCCGGGCTCGAAAACGCCGAGTTCGCCCGCCTCGGCGGCCTGCATCGCAACACCTACATCAACTCGCCGACCCTGCTCGATCCGTCGCTGCAGCTGAAGACCCGCCCCGGCCTGCGCTTTGCCGGCCAGATCACGGGCTGCGAAGGCTATGTCGAGAGCGCCGCCATCGGCCTGCTCGCCGGGCGTTTCGCCGCGGCCGAGCGCCTCGGCCTGGCACCTGCGCTGCCGCCCCTCACCACGGCCTTCGGCGCGCTGCTCAACCACATCACCGGCGGCCACATCGTCTCGGACGACGAGCCGGGCAAGCGGTCCTTCCAGCCGATGAACGTCAATTTCGGGCTGTTCCCGCCGGTCGAGGTGGTCAAGCCCGAGGGCAAGCGCCTGCGCGGCAAGGACAAGACGGTCGCCCGCCGCCACGCCATTACGGCGCGCGCCATCGCCGACTGCCGCCAGTGGCTGGGCATCGAGGCGGCGACCGAAGCCGCCGAATAGTCAGCGTCAGCCGCGCGTCGCGCGCCTGAAGATCAGCCAGTGTTTCCGGACGGCCGCAATGTCGAGACCTTGCGTCAGGACTTCGGCCTCCCGTCCTGACAGCCTGTCGAGATAGGCGCCGGTCAGCGAGACCGGCAGGAAGGCCGGGCGAAGCGTCTCGGGCAAGGCTGCGGCGCCAGCCTCGAAGGCCGACAGGTGCTCGCGCGCCAGCGCGCCCATCGCCTGGACGGCGCGCACTTCGGCGTCTCCGCTGTCTTTGACGAAAGCCTCGGGCGACGAGCCGACCGCCGAAAGAATATCGCGCGGCACGTAGCACTGGTTGCGCGCCCGGTGCAGGGGCATGAGGCGGATCAGCCCGGCGATCGCCTGAGCGCAACCGGCCCTGCCCGCCAGTTCGGCATGGGCGGGCGCCGCGTCGGCATCGAGAACCATCGCCGCAAGCTGGATCAGCACCGCGGCGGTTTCGCCGCAATAGCCCTCGAGGTCCTGCCGCGTCGGCATCGGGTCGTCGTAGAGATCGACGATCCGCGCCTCGAGATAGTTGGCGAAGGCCTGACGCGGCAGGCCGTGATCGCGGATGACAGCAAGAAGCACCTCGGCGACGGGATGGCCGGCCGCCGCCTCGGGATTTTCGGCATCGATCAGGTCGCGCCACCATTGCAGGCGGATCTCGCCGGGCAGCGGCTGCGAAATCCGGTCGCGGATGCCGGCAATCTCGGCGTTGAAAGCGTACAGCGCCTGCAGCGCGCCGCGCTTGTCCTGCGGCGCGTAGAGCGTCGTCAGGTAGCGGTCGGGGTCGGTGTTGCGCAAGGTCGCGACGGCGGAGGCGTCCATGGCGTCAGTCAACGGCGACCAGCGCGGCTGCGACGGCACGATCTTCGGCCAGAAGCACGTTGTAGGTCCGGACCGCGGCTCCGGTCGACATGGCGTCGATCGAGATTCCGGCCTGCCGGAAGGCCTCGCGCAGCGGCGCCGGCAGCAGGCCCGGCTCGCGTCCGAGCCCGACCAGCATGATCTGTATGTCGTTGGCTTCGGCGAGCGCTTGGACGAAATCTTCGGGCGTTAGCCGCGAAGGATCTGCCGGCTGCCAGCCATGCACGCCGGACGGCAGGCAGAGGATCGAGCCGCGATGCGACATGTCGGCGAAGCGGAAGCCGCCATTGCCATAGGCATCGACCGGCGCGCGTCCGGGAAAATGCGCATCCCGGACGATGATTCCACCCGCCATCTTCAGGCCGTCAGGTGGTGACCGCCTTCTCCACCGACGGCTGCTGCTCGTCACCCGAAGAGGCTGCGGAACCGGGGCGCAGCTTGAACAGGATCAGCAGTGGCGCGGCGATGAAGATCGACGAGTAGGTGCCGAACACCACGCCGAACAGCATGGCGGCCGTGAAGGAACGGATGACCTCGCCACCGAAGATGAACAGCGCCAGCAGGGCCAGGATCGTCGTCATCGACGTCATGGTCGTGCGCGACAGAGTCGTGTTGATGGCGTTGTTCAACAGTTCGGGCAGCGGCATCTTCTTGAATCGTCGGAGATCCTCGCGGATTCGGTCATAGACGACCACCGTATCGTTCAGCGAGTAGCCGACGATCGTCAGGATGGCGGCGATGGACGATTGGTTGAACTCGATGCCGCTGATGACGAAGAACCCGACCGTCATCACGATATCGTGGATCGTGGCGATGATCGCACCGAGCGCGAACTGCCATTCGAAGCGGAACCAGACATAGATCAGCACGAGGCCGAGCGCGACGATGACGCCGATCGTGCCCTGCCGGGCCAGTTCGCTCGACACGGTCGGGCCGACGGTCTCGACACGGCGGAACTCGTAGTCGCTCTCGAGTTCTCCGCGCACCTTGGTCACGACAGTCTGCTCGGCATTGTCGCCGCTGTCCTGGCTGCCGACGCGGATCAGCACGTCGCTGGTCTGGCCGAACTGCTGCACCTGCACGTCGCCGATGTTGAGGTCGGAGAGCCGCGCCCTGATGTCGGCGAGATCGGCCGTGCCGGTCTTGGCCTGCACCTCGATCAGCGAGCCACCCTTGAAGTCGACGCCATAGTTCATGTTGACGGTCATGAACAGGACGACAGACAGGATGGACAGCGCGCCGGACAGCGCAAAAGTGTAGCGCCGGATGCCCATGAAGGGGATCTTCGTGTCCGTCGGAATGAGCCGCACCGGTGCCCAGGGCAGTTCCTTGGGCTTGCTGCGGCGGACCCATTCGGCAATCAGCCAGCGCGTAAAGGTGAAGGCGGTGAAGACCGTCGTGATGATGCCGATGGCGAGCGTCACGGCAAAGCCCTTGACCGGGCCGGTGCCGAGATAGAACAGCACCGCGGCGGCAATCAGCGTCGTCAGGTTGGCGTCAAGGATTGTCGCCAGCGCCTTCGCGAAGCCGGTGTCGATGGCCTGGATGACGGAGCGGCCGTTGCGCCGCTCCTCGCGTATGCGCTCGTAGATCAGCACGTTGGAGTCGACGGCCATGCCGATGGTCAGCACGATGCCGGCGATGCCCGGCAGCGTCAGCGTGGCGCCCAGTATCGACAGCAGCGCGACGATCATGGCGACGTTGGCGACCAGGGCGACATTGGCGATGATGCCAAGCCAGCCATAGGCAAGCACCATGAAGACCAGGGTCAGGATGGCGCCGATCACGCCGGCGACCTTGCCGGCGGAAATCGAGTCGGCGCCGAGGCTCGGGCCGACGGTGCGCTCTTCGACGATGGTCAGGTTGGCGGGCAGCGCACCGGCGCGCAGCAGCACGGCAAGGTCGTTGGCGCCTTCAACCGTGAAGCTGCCGGAAATCTGGCCGGTGCCGCCGAGGATGGGCTCGCGGATCTGCGGTGCCGAAATGACCTGGTCGTCGAGGATGATGGCAAACAGCTTGCCGACATTCTGCTGGGTCGCCTGGCCGAAGCGCTGCGCACCCTTGGAATCGAAGCGGAAGGTGACGACCGGCTCGCTGGTGCGCTGGTCGAACGAGGCCTGCGCGTCGACGAGGTTTTCGCCGGACACGATGACGCGATTCTCGATCAGGTAGGGGACCGGCGGATCGTCGGTCGAGTACATGATCGTCGAGCCGGCTGGCGGTCGGCCCTCGATGGCCTCCTGCACAGGCACCGTCTGGTCGACCATCTGGAATGTCAGCTTCGCCGTCTGGCCAAGAATGTCCTTCAGGCGCTGCGGGTCCTGCAGGCCCGGCACCTGCACGAGGATGCGGTCGTTGCCCTGGCGCTGGATGATCGGCTCGGTTGTTCCGAGTTCGTTGACGCGGCGGCCCACCACCTCGATGGACTGTGTCAGCGCGGCCTGCAAACGGTAATCGATGCCTTCAGGCGTCAACGTGTAGCGCAGAACGTTGGGCTCCGGCTCGGTCAGCGTCAGTTCGACAATGTTGCCGCCCCCGAACACGCTCGAGGCGATCGGATCAAGCAGCGAGGACAGCGCTTCCTTGGCGGCGGCAAGCTGGGCAGCGTCGCGGATGCGCACCTGCACCGTGTTGCCGCTGCCCGTCAGGCCCGTATAGCCGATCTTGGCGTCGCGCAGCTGGGTGCGGATATCGTCGCGTGTGGTCTCCAGGCGTTCGTCGACAAGGTCCTGGCGCTCAATCTGCAGCAGGATGTGCGAACCGCCCTGTAGGTCGAGACCGAGAGTCATCTGCCGCTTGGGCAACCAGTCAGGAAGACTGGACAGAACGGACTGCGGGAACAGGTTGGGTGCCGCAAACAGCAGCCCGAGCAGAACGACCGCCCAGATCGAGATCGTCTTCCAGCGCGAGAAATACAGCATCGTCGGTCTTCCGTTCAGGCGAAGGGCTGTCGCCGCTCCGCCTCTATTGTCACACGAGGGTCGTGTCGGCTGCGGCTATTTCTTGGCGTTCTGGTTCGCGACGGGCTCGCCCTTGACCCTGACGTCCGCGATCGTCGAGCGCAGCGCCGTAACCTTCATGCCGCCGCCGAGATCGATCTCGAGCTCCCCATCGTTGGCCTTGGTCACCTTGCCGACGAGACCGCCGCCGGTAACCACCGTGTCGCCGCGCCGGATCGCCGCCAGCATTTCGCCGCGCTTCTTCAACTGCGTGCGCTGCGGCCGGATGATGAGGAAATACATGATCACGAAAATCAGGACAAACGGCAAGATACTGATCAGCATGTCCGGGCTCGCACCCGTGCCCTGCGCGTAAGCGGGTGTCACAAACATCAAAAACTCCTGATAATCGGGGGGGCCGTTTGCGGCCCTTGAAAGTTGCCGGAATATAGTCGCTAAAGCATTCTTTGCAACCGCGATTGCTGGGCATTCCGCCGCTTTTCGGGCCAGTTTGCCCGTGTTACAGCGTCACGCTCCGTGCTTTTCAGGGTGAACCACCGCAATGACCGACAAGACGATCGAAACAATCGCCGGGAAGCTCGACCTGCTGATCGAGGCGATGAACCGCCTTGCGCCGGCAAAAGGCGCGCCCGCCGACCTTGGCGGCGCCGACTGTTTCGTCTGGTCGGCGGAGGCCGGAGCGCTGGAGCCGGTACACCGTGTCAACCGGGTCGATATCGGCCTGATCAAGGGCGTCGACCGGGTGCGTGACATCCTGGTCGACAATACGGAGCGCTTCGCGGCCGGGCTGCCTGCCAACAACGTGCTCCTGTGGGGCGCGCGCGGCATGGGCAAGTCGTCGCTGGTCAAGGCGGTCCACGCCAGCATCAATGCGGCGAAGGCTGCCGGCACACAGCCGCTCAAGCTGGTCGAGATACACCGCGAGGACATCGATTCGCTGCCGAAGCTGATGACGGTGCTGAAGATCGCGCCCTATCGCTTCATCCTGTTTTGCGACGACCTCTCCTTCGACAATGACGACACATCCTACAAGTCGCTCAAAGCCGCGCTCGAGGGTGGCGTCGAGGGACGGCCGGACAACGTGATCTTCTACGCGACCTCGAACCGGCGCCATCTGCTGCCGCGCGACATGATCGACAATGAGCGCTCGACGGCCATCAATCCGTCCGAGGCCGTCGAGGAAAAAGTGTCGCTGTCAGACCGCTTCGGCCTGTGGCTCGGCTTCCACAAGTGCTCGCAGGACGACTACCTCGCCATGATCGACGGCTATGTCGCCTATCACCGGCTGGAGATCGACCCCGAGCTGCTGCGCGCCGAAGCGCTCGAATGGGCGACAACGCGCGGCAGCCGGTCGGGCCGCGTCGCCTGGCAGTTCACGCAGGATCTTGCCGGCCGGCTTGGCAAATCGCTGCGGCCCTGACGACAAGGCCGAACGGCTGATGACTGTCGGTTGGAGATTGTGGCGGCGTCTGCGCGGGCGCGCTACTGGCTGCCCTTGACGAGAAAATCCTGCGCCAGCGCGATGGCGGTTCGGCGGTCGGCTTCCGGGGCCAGCGAAAAGGCCTCTTCCTGCATGTTGCGGATCCACTGACGGTCGGCAGGTGCCGCGTGTTCGAGGGCTGCCGTCATCATGGCGAGCCCGCGAACGACCTTGCCGCTCTGGAACAGCAGGTTGCCGAGCGTTGCCTGCGCGCCGGCATGGCCCTTTTCGGCCGCCAGCTGGAACCAGCGCCCGGCCTGGCGAACGCTGGCCTTCACGCCGCCCTCGCCCTTCAGAAACATGTTGCCCATCTCGTACTGGGCATTCGGATTGCGGTAGTTGGCGGCAGCGCGCATGTAATATTCCTGCGCGGCGATCGCGTTCGCCTTGACCGGGCTTCCTGGTATGCCTGCCTTGAGGTAGCCGCCGAGCGCCACCAGCGCGTCGGAGACATAGCTTTCCTCGGGGCTGCCTGGCTCGACGTCCTGCTCGGCGATCTCTGAGAAGAACTTGAAGGCCTCGAAGTCGTTGCGCGCCACGCCGTCGCCGGCGGCATACATGCGCGCGAGCTTCCAGGTAGCGCCGATCTGGCCATTCTCGGCGGCGTAACGGTAGGCTTCGGCGGCCTGGTCCTTGTGGCCGCTCTTGTAGGCGGAGTAGCCGAACTGGAACACCGCCCAGGGATTGGATTCGGCCCGGACCTCGCCGCTCTCGTCGAACATCTTCTCGTCGAAGGCGAGCGCCTCGCTGGAAGCAACGGCGACGGTGGCGGCTACGAGACCACCGAAAAATGCAACCCTGACAAACTCAGACATGAGCATCGCAACTTGTTTCTTTCACACCACGGCGGCGCGCATTCGCGCCAGTGCCCGCGGACACAATCGTCAACCAACCCCTGCCCATGATGCCTGAGACGGATGGCCGGACCCTGGCCATCGTCGTCGTCGAACCGCAGGCGACGTCGCCGATGCGGGCGGGGACGCCGGGTGCGGCATGCCTGAGAACATGCCGGCCGGAAGATCGTCGACCGCGAGACTCAGACTGCAGGCCTTTTTCGGCCAAAGTGGGGCCACCCTTGTTGGGGGTGCCGCATGCCTCGCCCACGGCAATATGCCAGAGCGCCGAAGCATGTCGGCCGGGCAGGCTGTGACTGGGCGTGGCGTTGGCTACCATGATCTATCTTGCCGCTCCTTGTGCGGCCCTCCCGACAACTGCGCTTGCACCGCATCCGCTCGGGAGGACCATCGGGTGCGCCGCGATCGTGGCGGGAAATGGGCAGATTTCCCATCCCGGCTTATAGCGCAGAGGTTCTTGAGATAGTGTTGCCGAATCGTCACAAATGTTGCGGCTGAATCAAGACAAAGCCGGTTTTGTCGAGGCTACGGCTGTCCCAAACGCAAAACTGCGCGGCAAGGCCGCGCAGTTGCATTCACTCACATCGCTCGCCGGTTCCTCGGAACCGTTGCGCAGGATCGTGTCCCGCCTCGTCGCCTACCAGCTGATCTTGTAGCCGGCCGACAGGGCGTAGGCCCAGTCGGCGCCAACCGAATAGGCGAAGCTCGCACCGGGATCGTAGACGCCGACAAACTCGGAGGTCTGGGCCGATACGCTCGCCGCGGTCAGGTAGGAGACAGCGCCGCCGAAACGGACCTCACCGCCGAGCTTGTCCTTGAGCGCCACACCGGCAGCAAGCGTGTAGGTGTCGCTCAGTGCGTCCTCGGTGGTCGACACGCCGCGATCCCAAGTCAGGCCGACGACACCCGAGATGTTTTCGGTAAAGGCGTGGCCGACGCCACCGGTGACGGTCCAGCCGTCTCGGTAGTAGTATTCGAGCTCGCGGACGCCCGGCAGTGGGCCGCCAGATACTGTGTAGTCAAGCGTGTCCAGTGCGCTCCAATCGGTCCATTTTATGGTACCGAATGCGAGCCAGCCCGGGGCAATGCCCGACTGAAGCTTTAATTCGACCGATTGTGGAAGTGTTCCGTTGCCAACCGCAGTTCCTTGGGAAAATGGCGGCAAGGGCCCCCCCCCATCGAGATCGACGCCGTCAAGCGTAGTGGAAAAAGTACCGTTCGGCGTATGGTTCACCTCCGAGCGGTAAAGAATCTGGGCTCTCAGCGCGATCTCAGGTATCTCATAGGCAGCGCCGATACGGTATCCGGGCTCATAGTCGCCGTCGAACTGCAACGTCGCACGCGAGTCCGTCAGGTACGGGACCCACGGTGCGAACTGAACCGTCTGCGAATAATCGAAATTCTCCAGGAACCCGCCGCCGATCAGCCATGCGCGGCCCTTTGCGAGATCGAACTTGTAGCCGCAGGTCACGCCGAACTCGTCGGTCGTGAACCCTTCCCTCACTGTCCCTGTACCGTCGGCTGCCGCTCCAAACATGATTGCCTGCGGGCCATACTCCGAGTCTGCACCAAAAGGTTGCGTATAGGTGCCGGCGCAGCGGAGGTCGTCGGAAAGGTTGAACTTCACCGCCGCCGACGGGATGGCATAGGTCTGGCTGTACTTGCCATCAGTTGCCCCTACGGGATCGCTGCCGAGCCCACCCTGCAACAGCGTGGGGGGCGTCAAAGTCTCGTAGCGGCGCTGCGGCATGACGATCGTCAAGCCGGCGCGCATGTTGAAATTGCCCTCTTCGAAGATGAGGTCGGTGTCGGCGGTACCCCTCGAAAAGCCGCCCGCGTTCGCGCTTCCGATAGCGGCCAACGATCCGGCCAGAAGCGCAACTGTGCGCAGGCTGTGCATGGCTATGGTCTCCTCCTGATAAGAACGTACCAAATCTAAAATTGAATCAATGAACGCTAGCAACTGGAATTTCGGACGATTCGGAGAACGGAGCCACCAAACTGACCGCTGGAGACAGGTCCGGCCTGAAACGGCATGGCCCTGTCTCTCGCTGGAGCGATAATCCGCCAACCATGCTGAACAAAAACCTAATGAGATCAAATGCGTGGCGGGACCGGGGCCGCCTGCCCCGGGCCTGTTACAAAATTGCCACAAAAAAGAGCGAATTGTGCTGGTGCGACAATGTTACCTTAGGTGACAAGAGCCCGGTCCGCCGCGCTTCCCCGGCCAGGCGTGACGAATCGCTGCCGCCCGGCCGGATCAGTTCCCGCCGACAACCCTCGAAAGGGCAGTTGTCAGCTTTTCCTGCGCTTCGCGGAATTCGGCCAGCTTCTCGCGTTCGGCGGCAACAACGTCCTGAGGCGCATTGGCGACGAAACGCTCGTTCGACAGCTTTTTCTCCAGCCTGACAAACTCTTCGCCCACCTTCTTCAGCTCCTTGCGCAGCCGCGCCGCCTCGGCGTCGAGGTCGATGAGGGCGCCGAGCGGCAGGCAGGCGGTCGCCTCGCCGACGACGAACTGCGCCGCAGAGGCAGGCGCCGCGTCGGCATGGTCGATCGAGCCAACGCGGGCGAGTGTCTCGATCGCCGCGGCGTGGCGGACAAGCCGCTGGCGCGTTTCCTCGTTGGCACCGACGAGAACCAGCGGAGCGACTGCCTTGGCAGGAACGTTCATCTCCGCCCGCACAGAGCGGATGCCGGAAACGAGTTCGACCAGCCAGTTGATCTCGGCTGCGGCATGAGCATCGGAAAATTCCGGGTTCGGCCATGGTGCATGGCAAAGCAGCGTCGAACGGCCGTTCTCGCCGGCGGTCTGTGCCCACAGCTCCTCGGTCATGAACGGCATAACCGGATGCAGCAGCTTGTAGATCTCGTCGAGCACGAAGGCCATGACCGCGCGGCTTTCGGCCTTCTCGGCCTCGTTGTCGCCCATGAATATCGGCTTCAGCAGTTCGACATACCAGTCGCAGACAAGGTTCCAGACGAAGCGATAGGCCGCTCCGGCCGCCTCGTTGAAGCGATAGCCGGCGATCGCCTCGGTGATCTCGTGCGTGGCCCGCGTCAGCTCGGTGAGGATCCAGCGGTTCACCGTCAGCTTGGCATCGTTCAGCCAGAACTCGTCATTGCGCGCGACCCCGTGCATCTCGGCGAAGCGTGTGGCGTTCCAAAGCTTGGTGCCGAAGTTGCGGTAACCGGCGATGCGCTGCGGATCGAGCTTAACGTCGCGCCCCTGCGCGGCCATGATGGTCAGCGTGAAGCGCAGGGCGTCGGCGCCGTACTCGTCGATCAGCTCCAGCGGGTCGATGACGTTGCCCTTCGACTTCGACATCTTGGCGCCGTTCTTGTCGCGCACCAGCGCGTGCACATAGACGGTGTGGAACGGCTCCTCCTCCATGAAATGGAGCCCCATCATCATCATGCGGGCAACCCAGAAGAAAATGATGTCGAAGCCGGTGACGAGCACCGAAGTCGGGTAGTAGCGCTGCAGTTCCGGCGTCTTGTCCGGCCAGCCGAGCGTCGAGAAGGGCCATAGCGCCGAGGAAAACCACGTGTCGAGAACGTCCTCGTCGCGGGTCAGGATCTCGCCGGGCGCGAAGTTCTCAAGCTTCTCCTCGACCCAGGCCTTCCATGGCCCCTCGAGCGCCAGGTAATACTCGACTGCGGCGTCCAGCGCTTCCTTCTCCGTCTTCTCGACGAAGACATGGCCGTCCGGTCCGTACCAGGCGGGGATCTGGTGGCCCCACCAGAGCTGGCGCGAAACGCACCACGGCTCGATGTTCTCCATCCAGTCGAAATAGGTCTTCTCCCAGTTCTTGGGCACGAAGTTGGTGCGGCCCTCGCGCACCGAGGCAATCGCCGGCTTGGCCAGCGTCGCCGCGTCGGCAAACCACTGGTCCGTCAGCATCGGCTCGATGACGACGCCCGAGCGGTCGCCGAAGGGCTGCATGATCTTCTTGTTCTCGACGAGCGGCTGCGCGTTGCCTTCCTCGTCCGTCACGGTAACGGCTAGGCCCTCGGCGTTGATCGCATCGACGATCCGTTTGCGGGCGTCGTAGCGGTCGAGGCCGCGATATTCGTCGGGCACCAGGTTGATGTCGTCGATCTCTGCCTCGCCTGGCACATCGCCGCCCTTCGCGATGGCAAGCGCCTGTGCGGCGCAGACGGCATAAGGCTCACCGTCGGTGCGCATCGCCGCCCTGGTGTCCATCAGGCGGTAGGCAGGAATGCCGTTGCGGCGGGCGACCTGATAGTCGTTGAAATCGTGCGCCCCGGTGATCTTGACGGCGCCCGAACCGAATTCCGGGTCGGGATACTCGTCGGTGATGATCGGGATCAGGCGGCGGTGCTCCTTGGGTCCGACCGGAATCTCGCAGAGCTTGCCGACGATGGGCGCGTAGCGCTCGTCAGATGGATGGACCGCGACCGCGCCGTCGCCCAGCATGGTCTCGGGCCGCGTCGTGGCGATAGCTATGTAGTCGCGCTCTTCCTGGAACACGACGTTTCCGTCGGCGTCCTTCTCGACATAAAGATAGGTCTCGCCGCCGGCCAGCGGGTACTTGAAGTGCCACATGTGGCCGTCAACCTCGCGGTTCTCCACCTCGAGGTCGGAGATCGCGGTCTCGAACTTGGGATCCCAGTTGACGAGCCGCTTGCCGCGGAAAATCAGGCCCTGCTTGTAAAGCGTGACGAAGACCTCGAGGACGGCCTTGGACAGGCCCTCGTCCATGGTGAAGCGTTCGCGCGACCAGTCGCACGAGGCACCGAGGCGCTTCAGCTGGTTGAAGATGATCCCGCCGGATTCGGCCTTCCACTCCCAGACCTTGTCGACAAACTCCTCGCGCGTCATGTCGCGGCGGTTGATCTGGCGTTCGGCCAGCTGGCGCTCGACGACCATCTGCGTGGCGATGCCGGCATGGTCCATGCCCGGCTGCCACAGCACGTTCTTGCCGCGCATGCGCTCGAAGCGGACGAGGATGTCCTGCAGCGTGTTGTTGAGCGCGTGCCCCATGTGCAGCGAGCCGGTTACGTTCGGCGGCGGAATCACGATGGTGAAGCTCTCGGCTTCCGGCTGCGCGCCAGCACCGGCGGCGAAAGCGTCGACGCTCTCCCAGGTCTTGGCGATCTTCGGGTCGACGGCCTTGGCGTCGTAGGTCTTGTCAAGCATGGGGATGCGGTCCGCACTGTCCGGATTGTGGTCGGACCGGTGTAAATCCGAAGGGCCGGGCCAAGTCAACCGCACCCTCGCCCGGCGGCAGGTGCAAATGAAAACGCCGCCCGGAGGCGGCGCGTTCGTGCCGGGCGTGCCGCGTTATTGCGAGCCGCGCGCCACGCGTTCGATTTCCTCGCGCACCAGCCGCTCGACCAGCACCGGCAGGTTGTTGTCCAGCCAGTCGCGCAGCATCGGCTGCAGCATCTCCTGCGCCATGTCGTCGAAGGTCTTCTGGCTGCGCGCAGCAAATGCCTCGGACAGTTCGCCGAAGGAGGCCGCGATCTTGCGCTCGGCCTGCTCGGACAGAATCGCCGTGCGAGCCAGCGAACTGCTTTCGCCGTCAGCGGATTTCGAGACCGCAGGAACGGAGGGGGCAATTGTGGCTGGGAAGGGTTCAGGCGCGGCGGCCTGTGGTTGCGCGTGTGCTTCGTCTTCGGCGCCGTCGGCGGCGTCTTCGTCGATCGAGACCTGACCGGCCTCTTCCTGGCGCTTCATTTCGGCGGTTCGTGCCCGCGCGTTGTCGATGGCCATTCTGATCCTTTCCTCGGCGGCGAGGCGCTCGGACGCAGGCGCCCGATCGGTATCCCAGCGTGCCGGTGGCGGCGACAGGTCTGCCTCGTCCGCGTCCCCGGCAGCCTCGTCCTTGCGGACATTGTCCTGCGCGGCGGCCTGTTCCATCTTCGCTTCGGGACGCTTTTCCTCGGCCGGCACGCGCAGCTCGTTGCGGAAGGCATCGACCGCGATGACGTTCTCTTCGGTCTCTTCGTCGTCGGCCGGGTCGGCCGCCGGCATCGCCCGGGCTGCCGACGATGGCTTTTGCCCGGAATCATTGTCCTCGATGATCCGCCGGATCGAGGCCAGTATTTCTTCCATCGAAGGTTCGCGCTGAGCGCTGCTAGAAGGCACCATCGTCACATCCGCCGCCTTTGTGACCCGATCCGATCTGCCCGGCCAACCCGGCAGGGCCTCGAATCATGGTGCAAGCGTAGCCGACGCGGGGGCGCGGGTGAATCCCCAAAGTCGGAAGTCCCGGGATTTCAACAGATTGCGGAGAAACTGCGCCGAAGCGGATCAGCGCCCGTCCGGCGTGCGAAGGCCGTACCACTTGTCCTTGACGGCGTCGTAGTGCTCCTGCGGCTGGTAGACCGCCACATGCAGGCCGAGGGTCTGGGCCGACAGCCGGCCCGCGGCAGACAGGATGGCATAGCTTGCCACCACGACGTCGCGCTCTGAACTGGCGAGATTGATCTGCGCCGAGATCACGTCGGCCTGTGCATTGAGCACGTCGAGCGTGGTGCGCTGGCCGACATTGCGTTCCTCGATAACGCCATCGAGCGCGAGCCGCGCGGCGGAAACCACCTCGCGGTTCGCCGAGACGCTCTCGCGCGCGGCAACATACTGGGTCCAGGCCGAGACCACGGCGTTGCGAACCTGGTCGCGGCTGACATCGACCTCGATGCGCGCCTGGCCGAGCGATTCCTTCGACTGGCGGATCTGGGCGGACGCCCGGCCGCCCTGGTAGATCGGCACGGTCAAGGTGGCGCCGATGCTGGCGGAATTCGTGGTGCCATCTCTCGCGCCGGACGAGCCGACGCCCGGAAGGCTGTTGCTATAGGAACTGGTGACACCGGCCGAAGCCGAAATCTGCGGCAGGAGCGAGCCTTCAGCCGACTTGACCGAGTAAGCCGCCGCGTCGACCAGCTGCTGTGTCGCGAGAATGGCGGGATGCTGCGTCTCGCTCAGCGCAATCGCGCTGGACAGGTTGTTGGGCAGGAGCTTCGAAAGCGGCGCGGCACCCTTGAGGTTGCCAGGCTGCTCGCCGATCACCCGTCGGTAGGTCGCCGCACTCGATTCGGCCTGTGCCCTGGCGGCCGCCAACTGGGCGACTGCCGTCGCGCGGCTGGCATCAGCCTGTGCGACGTCGGTGCGGGTTCCCTCGCCGACCTCGAAGCGCGAACGCGCGGCGCGCGACTGTTCGGTCAGAAACTGCAGGTTGCGCTCCGTCAGAACGGCAATCTGACGGTCGCGGATCACGTCCATGTATGCCGCTGCCGCATCGAACAGCGTGTTCTGTTCCTGGTTGCGCAGGCTCTCGTTCGACGCCCTGACCTGCGCCTCGGCGGCGCGGACGTTGTTGCGCGTCTGGAAGCCGTCGAAAAGGTTCTGCTGGATGCTGACCCCAAACGAACCGGTCGTCAGCTTGGTCGTCCCCGAGCTGCTCGTCGAATTGCTGGTGCTGTAATTGATACTGCCGCTGCCGGCGATGAACGGACGATGGCCCGACTTGGCGATCGGCACGCTCTCATCGGTTACACGAACGCCGGCGCGAGCAGAATTGAGGGTCGAGTTGTATTCGTAGGCCTTTGAGAGCGCGCCAAAGATGGTTTCGGCGGATGCTGCCGCGGACGTGAGTGCCGTCGCCGACATGAGTACTGCGGCGAAGATCCTATTGACTGCCAACGGCACCAGCGTCCCTCATTCATTTCAGCGCCGGACCCGAAGGCCATTCCGGCGCACACCCCTCAAAGGCATTCCAGTTTCCGGCCAGTCTGGCGAGTCCTTGGCCCAGCTATTCCCCAATAATGCCGACAAAGTCCAGAGCAACATGAGAAGAACGCATGCGCAAGTATTATCCGGTCAGAACTGGAAGCTGGCGGCTCGTTCGAAGCCGGGCAGTGGCATTACTGCCGCATTGAAAGCGTTTCGACCGGTGACGGCGCCGTTCGACTTGACGTAGATGCGCGCAACGCCTGCGTTTCCGCTCCCCTCCACGACGACCAGGCGACCACCCTCGCCGAGTTGCGCAGCCAGCGATTCGGGCAGGTCGGCAACGCTGCCGCCGACGACTATGACGTCATAGGGCGCCTTGCCAGTATGGCCGGCGGCGAGCGCACCGCGCACCACAGTAACATTGGCAGCGCCCATTTCGGAAAGGATCGATTCGGCCCTTTCGGCCAGCGCCGGATCGCTCTCGAGCGCAACGACCGACTTGGCCAAATGCGATAGCACGGCGGCTGCGTAGCCGGTGCCGGCGCCAACGTCGAGCACCTTGTCGGAAGGAGCGATGTCGGCAAGCTGCACCAGCTTGGCGAAGGGTGACGGGCGCATCATGTAGCGCGCATCCGGGCCGCGCGAAGCCGAAATCAGGATGTTCTCGTCGATATAGGCAAGGCCGATGCGCGACTGCGGCACGAAGCGCTCACGCGGCACCTTCAGCATCGCCGACAGCACCGGCGCGCTTGTCACATCCGTGGTGCGAATCTGGCCGTCGACCATCTTGATGCGTTGCTCGGAGAAATCGGTGTCCATCATTGCCTGGCCATCTCTATGGACACGGGCAAATGCCCGATCAGATCAGTCTACCACGACGTAGGTGCGCTGGCACCCTGTGCCATCTCCCGACCTCCCTGGAAGGCCGTGAATTCCGCAGATTCCGCGTGTTGGCGCAGGGTTTGACAAAAAATGCCGTCACGGTCAATCAATGACTTGCGCGACCCCCAAACACTCTTCATCGGCTGCCAGCGAGACCGCACCCTAGCCCAGGCACATAGCGCGGTTGTTCAGGTCGTCCCCGGCAACAAAAGCTGTCCACCATCGCGCGGCACGGCGCCGGAAGCGCTTTCGCGGCCCGGTTCTGCCGGCTGTACCTCAGACGTCTGCCAGATCACGAAGCAGCCGATCTAGCGGACGAAACGAATCCCTTGAGAAGCAGGTCGGGCGTCCCGGATCGAAATTGCGCAGGATATGGATGGCTGATCTGAACGTCGCGCCACATGGGCTGTGGCAGCGTGGAGGCCTCGCCCGGAATCGAACCGGGGTGCAAGGATTTGCAGTCCTCTGCGTAACCACTCCGCCACGAGGCCTCGCCGCTTCGGACGTCACAGCGGCTTCAATAGGTTGCGGTGAAATGGCCGTCAAGCCGTCGACTGACGATAGCCCGCGTTTCCTCACATTTGCGTGAAGAACTCGTGATCGCAATGGGTCGGCGCGGTCAGCGCCGGCGCTCCCGAACGCTCAGCGCGGCGCGATCGGGTGCTGCGCCAGGAAGCGCACGACACGTTCCTTGAAACTCCTGTCGCCCGTCGCCAGCATGTGGTCGCGGCCCTCTATCGCAAAGCTCTCCGCGTTCGGCATCAGCCTTGCCAAGCCCTCGGGCGAACCGCCGATGTCGTCCCTGGTGCCGACCGCGACGAGCGTCGGCTGGGCGATGCCGGCCACGTCGTTTTCGCTGAGCAGCTCACGCGACGTGGTGATGCACGCTGCCAGAGCGTGGCGGTCGCTCCTGGTCTGGTCGGCAAAGGCGCGGAAGGTTTTTCCGCGCGCATGGGTGATCGCCGCGGGATCTTCGGCAAGCAGAGCCTCGGCGATCGGGTCCCATTCGCCAACGCCGTCGACCATGCCGCTGCCCAGCCCGCCGAACACCAGCGTTGCCACCATCCGGGGCTCGGCCATTGCCAGGAACGCTGCAATACGCGCGCCCATCGAATAACCCATCACATGCGCCCGATCGACCCCGAGATGGCGCAGCAGCGCCGCGCCATCGCTTGCCATCTTGGTGGGCTCGTAGTCGGCCGGTTCGTGGCTCTTGGTCGACTGGCCGTGGCCCCGGTTGTCGAAGGCGATGGTCCGGTAGCCTGCGTCGTTCAGTGTCTTCACCCAGCCCGTCGAGACCCAGTTCACGACATGCGACGAGGCGAAGCCGTGGATCAGCAGCACGGGCTCACCGCCCGCCTCCGCCTGCTGGTCGATATAGGCCAGCCTGAACCCGTCGTGCTCGAAAAACTGCATGGCGCCAGCCAGTCCTTTCAGTATCGAAACCAGCTCTACCCCCCGGACGCGCCAGCGACGTCCATCACTGGGTGGTCGAGCGTGTCGCCGCTGCGGATGCCGGCCCGTTCGGCGGTGCCGCGCTTCAGTTCGAGCACGAAACGCACCGGCTCATCAGGCCCGATGGACGCCTCCGAGAAAGGTTCGCCGGGCAGGATGTCGCGCACCTTGCGGTCGGCGCCAATGAAGACGAGGTCGAGCGGCATGGGCGTGTTCTTCATCCAGAACTGGACGGGCCGAGTCTGCTCGAAGACGAACAGCATGCCGCGGTCGTCGTCCATGGATTGGCGGAACATCAGGCCGGCCGAGCGCTCGCTCGGGTCGTCGGCAATCTCGACGGTGAAGGAATGCGTGCCGGAGGACGTGCTGGCAACCAGCGGGGCCGGGTCGACCGGCAGCCGCATCGCCTGGCCGGCTGAAACGGGTTGCGGGAGATTGAGGTAGAAGCCGAGTGCGGCAACGATGACGGCGATGGCCGCCACGGCCAGCAAGGTATTTCGCAGCATTGAGGCACCCCTGGCCGGCTCGCGCCTAGTGCGAGACCGGCAAGGTACCGATATCGGGATGAATTTCGGCAGCCATAAGGCCCTTGTCGCCGCGGCCGAACCTGACAAGCACCACCTGTCCCGGCCTGAGCTCGGTCAGTCCGTAGCGCCGCAGCGTTTCCATGTGCACGAAGATGTCTTCCGTGCCTTCGCCGCGCGTCAGGAATCCGAACCCCTTGGTGCGGTTGAACCACTTGACCAGCGCGCGCTCCAGACCGCTCTCGGGTGTCACCACCACATGCGTGCGCTGTTCCTGCATTTCGGCAGGGTGTACGGCGGTCGAATTGTCCATCGAAATGACGCTGAAAGCCTGCAGTCCGCGGTCGCCCTGCTTGACCAGGCAGACGATGCGAGCGCCTTCCAAGGCTGTATGAAATCCGTCGCGCCTGAGACAGGTTACGTGTATGAGGATGTCCCCCATATCGCCGTCGTCGGGGAGAATGAACCCGTAGCCTTTGGCTACGTCAAACCACTTGATTGCCCCCGAAACCTCGACCACCCCGGTAGAAGCGTCGTTCTCGGCGCCCTTCCGTTCTTCGTTCGTGGCTTCGTCCTGCCTCCTGAAAGAGGCCTTTTCCCCCATAAGAACGCCCCCTGTCGTCAATTACCACCGCTGATTCTGTCTGTAAGATTAACACTGCGCGCCGTCAGATGCGCAAGGGCCGGGGCTTCGGTTTTTTCACATTTGCCCAGACAAATACTGGATGTGTTCTTTGTGGCTGCGTGCAACCGGAGAGATTTCCCGGTTGCCGAGCAAGCCGCCCGCGCCATATGTTCCGGCCTCTTCAAACGACAGGAGTCGCCATGCGCTATCTTCACACAATGGTCCGCGTCACCGATATCGACGCCTCGCTGGACTTCTACGTCGGCAAAATGGGCATGAAGGAAGTTCGCCGGCACGAGAGCGAGCAGGGCCGCTTCACGCTGATCTTCCTCGCCGCCACGGACGATATCGCGGCAGCAACCGACAGCAAGGCGCCGCTCGTCGAGCTGACCTACAACTGGGACCCGGAGGAATATACCGGGGGCCGGAACTTCGGCCACCTCGCCTATGAGGTCGACAACATCTACGAGACCTGCCAGCGCCTGATGGACAAGGGCGTCACGATCAACCGGCCGCCGCGCGACGGCAACATGGCCTTCGTCAAGTCTCCCGACAACATCTCGATCGAACTGCTGCAGAAGGGCCCGGCGCTGGAGAAGGCCGAACCCTGGGCCTCGATGCCCAACACCGGCAGCTGGTAGCCGACCGGTCGTCGCTCAGGTCGCCTGCGCCATCCGATCAAGCGCCATGACCGTGCGCCAGTTGCGCGCGGTCGAGGCGACCCCGAGGACGCGGTCGATGACCGGCGGCAGCTTCGACCTGCCAAAGCCGTCCGGGACGTGGAAGTACAGCGTGCGTCCCTCAACGACCACCCTCTCCCGCTCCGTCGCGCGCGCCTCGAGCGCCGCGACAGCGGCGGCTTCCGGCGCACCCGCCAGCACGAAGGCATGCAGCGTCGTCGGCTCGGCGACCGCTTCGGGAAACGGGTTGCGGGCGACCAGCCTGGTCCAGTCTGCGCGGCTGACCAGCATGATGTCCTTCTCGAAACCGAACCGCTCCTTGACGATGGCGGCGATCCTCCTGCGGGTCTCGATGGCGCTGGATCCGGACGCCAGCACGGCATTGCCCGAGTTGATGTAGGTTTCCACGCTGCCGAACCCTTCCTCGGTCAGCGCCGCGCGCAGCAGCGCCACCGGTAGTCGCGTGGCTCCGCCGACGCCGCGAAACAGCACGACGAAAACCGTCCCGCTCAAATCACCAGCCCCGCGATCTCCTCGTTGTCCGTAATGTCCTGGTAGCCCCAGCCGGCCTCGTCGAAGCGACGCGCCAGCGCGTCGAAATTCCTGCGGTCCTTGGTCTCTATCCCGATCAGCACCGAGCCGAAATTGCGCGCCGACTTCTTCAGGTATTCGAAGCGGGCAATGTCGTCATCGGGACCAAGGAGGTCGAGGAAGTCGCGCAGGGCGCCGGGGCGCTGGGGAAACCGGAAGACGAAGTATTTCTTCAGGCCCTCGAAGCGCAGCGCGCGCTCCTTGACGTCGGGAAGCCGCTCGAAATCGAAATTGCCGCCCGAGACCACGCAGACCACCGTCTTGCCCTTCAGTTCCTTGCGCGAGAAGTCCTTCAGCGCGTCGATCGCCAGCGCGCCTGCCGGTTCCAGCACAACGCCCTCGATGTTCAGCATCTCGATCATCGTCGCGCAGAGCCGGTTCTCGGGAATCAGCCGCGTGCTGTCGGCGGGAAAATCCTTCAGGTAGCGGAACGGCTCGCGGCCGATCTCGGCGACCGCCGCGCCGTCGACGAAATTGTCCACTGCGGGCAGCTTCACCCGTTTGCCGGCGAGAAGGCTCTCATGCAGGCTCGGCGCCCCGTCAGGCTCGCAGAAGACGAAGCGCGTCGCAGCCTGCCTCTCGCCGAAATAGCGCGTCGCGCCGGCCGCCAGCCCGCCACCGCCGACCGGCAGCACCAGGATGTCGGGATCCTCGCCGCCCGGCATCTGCGCGGCGATCTCGTGAGCGACGGTCGCCTGCCCCTCGATGATGTCCGAATGGTCGAAGGGCGGCACCATGTGCGCGCCGCTCTCCTCGGAGAACTGCTGGGCGGCGCGCAGGCAGGCGTCGAAATAGTCGCCATGGAGCCTGATCTCGACGAACTCCCCGCCGAACAGCCGCGTCTTGTCGATCTTCTGCTGCGGCGTCGTCACGGGCATGAACACCACGCCCTTCTTGCCGAAATGGCGGCAGACGAAGGCAAAGCCCTGCGCGTGGTTGCCGGCCGAGGCGCAGACGAAGAGTTCGGCCTTGTTGCCGGCAGCCAGCGCCTTGCGGAAGAAATTGAAGGCGCCGCGGATCTTGTACGAGCGCACCGGGGTCAGATCTTCGCGCTTCAGAAGTATTCGTGCGCCGGTCTGCTTGGATAGATAGTCGTTTTCCTGCAACGGCGTCTCGGGAAACAGCGCCCGCACTGCCTCGGCCGCCGTCGCAACCCTGGCTGAAAATCCGGCCATCGATAAATCCCCGGAGCGTTGCAGTCTGGCCCTCTCGGGGCCGCGCCTTCGCTATTGCATATCGACCGCGACGAAGCCACCGTGACGGCAGCAGGCGCAGCGGAGTCGGATCATGGCACTGGCAGTCGGACTGAAGAAGGTCGCGCTCCCCGAATTTGGTGAACCCTCGGTCCAGCCCGCACTCGCTCCCGGGCTCCACGCCGAGCGCATCGAGGCGTTGCTGGAACGCGGAACGGCATCCGGCTTCGACGCCTTCGCCGTCTATGGCGACCGCGAGCATTCGGCGAATGTCGCCTATCTCAGCGGCTACGACCCGCGCTTCGAGGAAACGCTGCTGGTCATCGTGCCCGGCCGCACGCCGCAATTGCTCGTTGGCAACGAGGGCTGGGGCTATGCCGAACTGTGTGCCGGACCCTATGAGCGCGTGCTCTACCAGACCTTCTCGCTGCCGGGCCAGCCGCGTGACCGCATCCGTGCGCTGGGCGACATCCTTGCCGATTGCGGCCTGCGCGACGGGCAGCGCATAGGCGCCATAGGCTGGAAGCCGTTCACGCCCGAGGATGCGGGGCTCGGCGAAACCGCGCTCGACCTGCCCTCCTTCGTCGCCGATGCGCTGCGCGCCGTGGCCGGCACCGGGGGCGCGGTGGTCAACGCCGCCGGACTGCTGATGGACCCTGCCGACGGTCTTCGTTCGATCAACGAGGCCGACCAGCTGGCCGCCTTCGAGTTTGCCGCCACCTTCACCTCGCAGGGCGTGCGCAACGTGATCGAGGGCATCCGCCCGGGCATGAGCGGGTTCGCCGCCGCGAGGCTGATCGGCATGAACGGCCTGCCGCAGAGCTGCCATCCGATGCTGAGTTCGGGCAGCCGCGCTTTCTACGGCCTGCCCAGCCCGTCCTTCGAGATCATCGAACGCGGCGACCCGGTGACGGTCGCCTATGGCGTGCAGGGCGCGCTCAACGCGCGCGCCGGCTTTCTCGTCGAAGACGCTTCAGAGCTGCCGAAAGACATTGCCGACTATGTCGAGCGCCTTGTCGCCCCCTATTTCGCCGCCGTCGTCGACTGGTACGAGACGATCGGCATCGGCGTTGCGGGCGGCGCGCTCTGGAAGGCGGTGCATGACCGCATCGGCGACCCCTTCTTCGGCGTTTCGCTCAATCCGGGCCACCTCATCCATCTCGATGAATGGATGCATTCGCCGGTCTACGAGGGCTCGGACATTCCGCTGCGCTCGGGCATGGCGCTGCAGGTCGACGTCATCCCGGCAACCGGCACGCCCTTCTTCACCACCAACATCGAGGACGGTATCGCGCTTGCCGACGAAGCGCTGCGCGAGGAGCTTTCGGCGCGCTATCCCGAAGCCTGGAGCCGCATCCAGCAGCGCCGCGATTTCATGGCGGGCGAGTTGGGAATCAGGCTGAAGCCGGAGGTCCTGCCCTTCTCCAACATTCCCGCCTTCCTGCCGCCGTTTTGGCTTTCTCGCAACAGTGCCATGGCCGTCGTCGCCCGCTAGCGGATTTTCCGGCCTCTCGCCATGCAAATGCCTTGTTCGGGCTGTCCGGGAAGGCTCCGCCAAATTTTTGGGCCGCGCGTGGCCGGAGAGCAGTCAAGAGTGTTGAAGAACAGGTTCGTCGTCGTGTTGCTGGGACTTCTGGTCACGGGGTGCATCACGCAGCCCGAAGCCGACATGCTGGGAACCTCGTCGGTGCAGGTCTCGCCGACCGAGATCTCCGGCAATCACAGCATCTTCGTCGCCACCACCCGCGACTTCGCCAAGAACACCGGCAAGGTGTTCGACAACTCGCGCTCGTCGGTGCTCAACTTCGCCCGCGTCAACGTCACCGTGCCGAAGGTCCACAAGACCGGCCAGATCGAGCGCCACAAGCCCGGCAAGCCCGACGACCCGCTGCAGTTCTTCACCGCCACCGATGTCGTCGCCTACGAGACACAGCCCGATTTCTCGAACGCGCTCAGCGCCGACATCGCGGCACGCGGCGGTCGCGCCATGATCTTCATCCATGGCTACAACACCGCCTTCGACGACGCCGTCTACCGGGCGACGCAGATCGCGCATGATTCGAATTACGGCGGCACGCCCGTGCTGTTCTCCTGGGCCTCGGGCGGCAGCTCGACCGACTATGTCTACGACCGCGAAAGCGCCAGCGTGGCGCGCGACCAGCTTGAGGTCACGCTGCGCGTGCTCGCCCAGTCGGGCGCGCGGCGCATCGACATCGTCGCGCATTCGATGGGCACCTGGGTGACCATGGAGGCGCTGCGCCAGCTGGCCATCCGCGGCGACCGCGACCTCGGCGGCAAGCTCGGCGATGTTGTGCTCGCCTCGCCAGACATCGACGTCGATGTCTTCAAGAGCCAGATGCGCCAGTACGGCAAGCCGAAGAAGCCGTTCTTCCTGCTGCTGTCGAACGACGACCGCGCGCTCCGGCTGTCGGGCATCCTTGCCGGCAACAAGCCGCGCCTCGGCGACTACAAGAACGCTGCCGACCTTGCCGACTATGGCGTCGTCGTCGTCGACCTGTCGAAGGCAAAGGGCGCCGACAGTTTCAACCACACCAAGTTCGCGGACAATCCGGAGATGGTGAAGCTGCTTGGGCAGCGCCTGCGCGAGGACGACGGTTTTGCCAGCGACCGTGTCGTCACCGACCGCATCAACATGCTGCTCAAGGGCTCCTGAGCATCGAGGCCCGGCGCATTCGGGGGTGGACCCCGGGTCGGGCCAAGGCTATGCGGGCGATCAGCGAAGGTGCCGGGGGGCGCTTGAGGGTATGTCCGTGCGTCTGAAATCGATCATCGTCGTTGCCTGCGCCGTCGCGCTCGCCGGCTGCGGCAACAGCCGTCATCACGAGCTCATCGCCGTGCAGGCAGCGCCGGCGCCCGAGACGGCGGTTGGCTCGCGCCACGCCATCTTCGTGGCGACGACGCGCACCCAGGCGGAGAATGCCAGCGTCGTCTTCGACAGCGGACGGTCGCCGACGCTGAACTTCGCCAAGGTCGACGTGACGGTGCCGGAGGGCCACCAGACCGGAAACATCGAGCGCGCCAAGGACGGAAAGCCGGGCAACCCGGCGACCGATTTTGCCGCTCGGGACGTCGTCCACTATCCGTCCGAACAGGATTTCGGGCAGGCGGTCGGCGTCGATATCGCCCAGCGCGACGATCGCGTCCTGGTCTTCGTGCACGGCTACAACACCGGCTTCGACGACGGCGTCTACCGCATCACGCAGATCGTCAACGACACACAGTATCCGGGCACGCCAGTGCTGTTCTCCTGGGCCTCGGCGGCCAAGACCACCAATTACGTCTACGACAACAACAGCACCACGGCCGCGCGCGACGATCTCGAAGCGACGCTGCGCATGCTGGCGAAGTCGCCGGCCAAGAGCATCGACATCATCGCCCACTCGATGGGCAACTGGCTGACCATGGAGACGCTGCGCCAGCTCGCCATTGCCGGCGACCGCGACCTGGGCGGCAAGCTCGGCTATGTCGTTCTGGCCTCGCCCGACATCGACGTCGACGTCTTCAAGAAGCAGATGAAGCGCTACGGCAAGCCGGACCGGCCTTTCGCGGTGCTGCTGTCGGACGACGACCGGGCGCTGAAGATCTCGCGGCTCATCGCGGGCGACAAGGCGCGTGTCGGCGACTATTCGGATGCCGAGGACCTCGCCAGCCTCGGCGTGACCGTGGTCGACCTCACCAGCATCAAGTCGAGCGACCGGCTGAACCACGCCAAGTTCGCCGACAACCCGATCCTGGTGCAACTGCTCGGCGACCAGTTGAAGGTGCCGGCGAGCCTTGCCTCGGCCGAAACGCAGGGCGAGCAGCCGATCGACACGCTCGGCAAGGATGTCGGCAAGGCCGTCGGCTCAGTCGCCGAGATCATCATCACGACGCCGTTCAAGGTGCTGACGATCGGCACCAACCAGTAGGGTGGCGCCGCCGGTTCGCCGGGAGCGTCCGCCTAGTGGCGGACGACGATGCGCGTGTTCTTCAGACCCTCGGAACGCGCCAGCGAAAACAGCTTCGCGGCATGGGCCGGCGAGAGGCGCACGCAGCCGGCCGAGGCCGGACGTCCGAGACGCTTGGTCTGGTAGGTGCCGTGCACGGCATAGTTGCCGTTGTAGAAGATCGAATAAGGCATCGGCGCATTGTTGTAGCGGCTCGACTTGTGGTGGCGCGACAGCCATTTCGCCGTCCAGGCGCCGGTCGGCGTGACCTTGCCGCGCCGCGCGGTGGAAACGGGCCAGCGCCCGATTACCCGTCCGCGGTGGGTGACCGTCATCGTCTGGGACGACAGCGATACCGTCGCCGTCAACGTGGCCGCCGCGGCCGTGGAGACCTGCGTGAAAAGGGCGAATATCGCGAGAAACGTAGCTATGCGTGTCATGTCATCTGCTGCCTGTTTTGTGTCGGCGGCATTAGGCGCGAAAATTCCTTAGCATTTTGTTGAAAGCGGTGACCCTGCGTCAAGTCCCGCCGGGTTGCTGCCCACTAGACGAACAGATCGACCTTCTCGAAGGTCCTGACGTCGATCAGCCCGACGTCGGAAATCCGCAGTTCCGGGATCACCACAAGCGCCAGTAGCGAGTGCTGCATGTTGGCGTTGTTCAGGTCGCAGCCGACCGCGCGCATCGCCTCGGTCAGCTTCTCGGCCTTGGCCGCGACGATCTCGGCCCGCTCGTCCGACATCAGGCCGGCGATCGGCATTTCGACCAGCGCCAGTTCCCTGCCCTCCGAAAACAGCACGAAGCCGCCGCCGACCTCGGCGAGACGGTTGGCCGCGAGCGCCATGTCGCGCTTGTTGGTGCCGACGACGATGATGTGGTGGCTGTCATGCGCCACGGTCGATGCCATCGCGCAGTCCTTCTTGTAGCCGAAGCCCGAGACGAAGGCGTTGCTCACCTTGCCGGTGCCGCGATGCCGCTCGACCACGGCGATCTGGCAGACATCGTTCTTTCGGTCCATGGCGACCAGCCCGTCCTCGACCAGCAGGTCGGCCTCGAGCGCCTTTGTCGGCGCCTGGTTCTCGATGACGCCGATGACGCGCGCCCGCACCTCGTTGGCGCCGGCCGGTGCGGCGATGTCGAAGTCCTCCGCTGCCACCTTGCGGCCGAGATGCACCGTGTTGCGGGCGCTCTCGGGGTAGTCATAGGCCGGGATGTCGATGGTCAGTGCGCCATCCTTCGCCACCAGCACGCCGCGCGCATAGACCTCGTCGATCGTCATGGCGGCAAGGTCGGAAACGATCAGGAAGTCGCCCTGCCGTCCCGGCGCGATCGACCCCGTCTCGCGCGCCAGCCCGAAATGCTCGGCGGTGTTGAGCGTCGCCATCTGGATCGCCGTCACCGGCTTCAGCCCCTGCTGGATGGCGTGGCGCACGACGCGGTCCATGTGGCCTTCCCTGACCAGCGTACCGGAATGGCTGTCGTCGGTGCAGAGGATGAAATTGCGCGGGTCGATGCCGCCCTCGGTCACTGCCTTGACCTGCTCGGCGACGTCGTACCATGCGGAGCCCAGCCTCAGCATCGCCTTCATGCCCTGGCGCACCCGCGCGATGGCGTCGTCGGCGCGCGTGCCCTCATGATCGTCGGCCGGTCCGCCTGCGGCATAGCCGTGGAACGGCAGGCCGAGATCGGGCGAGGCGTAGTGCCCGCCGACCGTCTTGCCGGCCCTGATCGTCTCGGCGATCTCGCCTGCCATCACCTGGTCATTGGCAATGACGCCCGGAAAGTTCATCACCTCGCCGAGCCCGATGATGTTTTCCCATGTCATCGCCTCGGCGACATCGGCGACGCCGAGCGAGGCGCCGGCATTCTCAAGTCCCGGCGCGGAAGGCACGCAGGACGGCATCTGCACATGCACGTTGACCGGCATGGCCAGCGCCTCGTCATGCATCAGCCTGACGCCGGCCAACCCCAGCACGTTGGCGATCTCGTGCGGATCGATGAACATCGAGGTGGTGCCATGCGGGATGACGGCGCGGCAGAACTCCGTCACCGTCACCATGCCGCTCTCGACATGCATGTGCGCGTCGCAGAGGCCGGGCACCAGATAGCGCCCGCCGGCATCCACGACCGTCGTCCCCTCGCCGATGGCGTGGCTGGCGTCAGGGCCGCAATAGGCGAAGCGCCCGCCGACGATCGCGAGGTCGGTGCCGGCGATGATCTCGCCCGAATGGACGTTGACCCAGCGCCCGTCGCGTACCACGAGATCGGCCGGCTTGCGCCCGGTCGCGACGTCGACCAGCGTGGTTGCCATGTCCGCCCAAGGCTGCGGCTTGTTGAATTTCCTGTTCTGCGACATCGCCCCGACTCCTGTTGGCGCGACATTGCCAAGCCGAAGGCTGTTTGGCCAGCGCCTGGCGGCCTCCGGCACTTCGCGAAGACTTCCCCAACGGCAGATCTTTCGAAGCCTGTTGCTCGCTACCGCCAGATAAATGAAAGTGTAAACGGCAATTAACCTTGTCGTGTAAGGTTAATTTTGTGTTTAGATGGCAATTCCAACGTGCCTGATGCACATGATGGTCGGGGACGCGGGACATCAAAAGCCGGCGTGCGGCGTTGGGTTCAGGGGTATGCCCGTCGGCCGTTTCGCGTCCCTCCGCAAGGATTGTTGCCCCGCGCACCAAGGCTCCTTGACGATCCCTTTCCCAGGCTTGAAAAGGTTGGCCACGCGGACGTGGCGAAACTGGTAGACGCAAGGGACTTAAAATCCCTCGGCCTATGGCCTTGCGGGTTCGATCCCCGCCGTCCGCACCAGCCCAGGTTGCTGTCCGTGCAAGCCGAGCGCCCGCCGCTCGCCGATTTCCTCGACAATCCCGGGGTGCCACCGGAATTCGGCGGCCCCGCCCTTCCGCCGGGCGCCCGGCGCGCAGCTACCTATCCCTGTCCGGACGCTTTGCGTTCGCCGAACGCACGCTCGGCGATGCGCCTGATGAAGGCGGCGACGCGATCGCGGGCGACGAATTGCGGCATGTGACCGATGCCCTCCAGTATCTCAAGGTCGAGCCCGGGAATGGCAGCCTGCATCGGCACGCCGTGCTTCTCGTGGTCGAGCACGCGGTCGGCAGAGCCGAACAGGATGCCGGCGGGCAGGGAAATCTCGCCGTAGCGCGCCTCGATGTGCGCCAGGTCGTGCTCGATTGCCACCGTGTCGCTCGCAGTGGCGAAGAAGTGGCTCGGCCGAAGTCCCGACATGCCACCGCCCTCGACGATGTAGTCGGCCGGCCATTTCTGCGGTCCGAAGACAAAATCGAGCGTCTGCGGCGCATATTTCAGCGAGGCCGGCACGGCCAGCGTATGCGCCATCAGCCAGCGGCGCAGCGGCGAGCGGATATAGAGCCCCTTGAACTCCGGAGGCACCGTCGCCTCCATGTGGGTCAGCGGCGCCAGCAGCGCGATGCCCGAGATCGTTTCCGGATGATTGACGGCGACCGTCAGCGCAACCGCGCCGCCGAGCGAATGACCGACGAGCAGCGGCTTTTCGAGACCCAGTTCGCGAATGAAGCCAACGATCGTCTCGGCCTGCTCGGGCAACCGTCCGGACGTGGAGTGCGAACGCGTCGAGTAGCCCGAGCCCGGCCGGTCGAGCGCGACAAGCCGGTAGCCGTCGAGTTCGCCGAAGAGCGGGTGGCGGAAATGATGGAGCTGCCCGCCCAGCCCGTGGATGAACAGGATCGGCGGGCCCTCGCCCGCCTCGACATAGTGGATGCGATCGCCGCCGACGGTGACGAATTTTCCGGAGGCCGGCACCATTCGCTCGGCATCGGCGGCAATACGACGGGTCGCAACCACGAAATAGCCGACCACGGCCGCAACAATGAGGAAGGCCGCGCTGGCAACCCAGCCCATGGCGCTCAAATAGGTCATCGTCTCTCCGCGAAGGATTCGCGTGCAGACTAACGTCGCGACGCGCTTCGGCAAGGTCCACTTGGCCGCGCCCTCGGCAACAAAAACGGGCGGCCCCAACCGGACCGCCCGCTTCACACCCTGTCGGCACCCGTATCAGCCGTGCAGCTTGGCGGTGATCTCGGCCATGCGCTTGCCCTGGAATTTTGCGCCCTCGAGTTCCTGCTCGGAAGGCTGGCGCGATCCGTCGGTCTCCGAGGTCGTGGTCATGCCGTAGGGCGAACCACCGCGCACCACGTCGTTGCCCGACTGGCCCTGGTAGGCATAGGACAGCGGCACGATGACCATGCCGTGATGCTGCAGCAGGACCTGCGCGTTGATGATCGCCATCTCGGCGCCGCCGTGCTGGGTCGCGGTCGACGACATGACGGTCGCAACCTTGTTGACCAGCGCACCCTTCGCCCAGAGCGGACCGGTCTGGTCCCAGAAGTTCTTGATCTGAGCGGCCATGCCACCAAAGCGCGTCGAGACGCCGAGAATGATGCCGTCATACTGATCTAGTTCCAGCGGCTCGGCGATCGGTGCGTCCTGGTCCAGCTTGTAATAGGCGGCCTTGGCGACGTCCTCGGGCACCAGTTCCCTGACCCGCTTGATTGTCACGTCGGCGCCGGCTTCGCGGGCTCCTTCGGCGGCGGCCTTCGCCATCTTTTCCATGTGGCCCCAGCTCGAATAGTAGAGCACCAGAATCTTAGCCATCGTCTTCTCCGTCGGTTTGTGAATGGGGAGGATGTGTTGAGGCGGAATGCCTGGAGGGCAATCTAGGGGCCGCATCGTTCGGTGGAAGGCCACCGGTTGCCGACAGTTCGTTCACAAAACGACGAACATTGCCGGACGGCCTGCAGCGGTCTATCTGGACGGAAACATCAGATGGGATCTTGCAGATATGCCCGATATCGTAACGGCCGCCATGATCGTGATCGGCGACGAAATCCTCTCCGGCCGCACCAAGGACCGCAATATCGGGCACCTGGCCGACATCATGACCGCCATCGGCATCGACCTGAAGGAAGTGCGGATCGTCTCCGACGACGAGGGCGACATCGTCGCTGCGCTGAATGCGGTCAGGGAGCGCTACACCTACGTCTTCACCACCGGCGGCATCGGCCCGACGCATGACGACATCACCGCCGATTCCGTTGCCAAGGCGTTCGGCGTGCCCTGCGACTACGACGACAAGGCCATCGCGCTGCTCGGCGCCAGCTACGCGGCGCGCGGCATCGAATTCAACGAGGCGCGCAAGCGCATGGCACGCATGCCCAAGGGCGCAACCCACATCGACAACCCGGTGTCGATCGCGCCGGGCTTTCGCATCGGCAACGTCCACGTGATGGCCGGCGTGCCGTCGATCTTCCAGGCCATGCTCGACAATGTCGTGCCGACGCTGAAGACCGGTGCCAAGCTGATCTCGGCCACGGTGCCCTGCGGCTACGGCGAAGGCATGGTCGGCGGCCCGCTGGGCGCGATCCAGAAGGCGCATCCCGACACGATCATCGGCTCCTACCCGAAGTATCTCGACGGAAAGTTCTGGACCGAACTCGTGGTGCGGGCCCGCACGCAGGAAGCGGTCGATGCGGCGCGCACCGACATCGAGGCCATGCTCGCCGATCTCGATCGGCAGCAGAAGGCGTCCAACCTGGCCTAGGGCCTGGCCTGTTGACCGTCAGGAAGCGGCGTGCGCAGCTAGGCGCTGCCATGCCTTACGCGCCAGGAGCTTGCCATGTCCTTCAAGACCATCCTCACCATCATCCAGGACAATGAGGGCGCGGAGCGGGTCTGCGGCTGCGCCTGCGCCATCGCCGAGCGCTTCGGCGCCCATCTGATCGGCCTCCATGCCGAGACGCTGCCGGTTCCCTACGTTTCGGCAATCGGCTTTCCCGACACGGAACTGATCGAGGCAACGGCCGAAGCCAACCGCGAACGAACCCAGGAAATCGCGGCGATCTTCACGAAGGCGACGTCAGACGCCGGGGTCGACGCCGAATGGCAGAGCCTCGAGAGTTTTTCCAGCGACCCTACCCATGCCGGCATCGCGGTCGCACGCTGCAGCGACCTCGTCATCGCCTCGCAGGCGGCGCCCGAGGGCCCGGCGCCCGACATAGGAGCCCTGCTGTTCGACGCCGGCAGGCCGGTTCTGGTGCTGCCTCACGATGCACCCTGCCTGAGTTCCTTCCGACGCGTCATCGTCGCCTGGAACGGCAGCCGAGAGGCGGCGCGCGCGGCCTTCGACGCGCTGCCCTTCATCATCGAGGCGGAGCGGACCGAAATCCTGTGCATCGATCCGGCGGACGCCGACGGAGCTGCGGCACCGGGCGCCGACATCGCCGCCGCCCTCGCCCGCCACGGCGCGGATGTCACCGTGCATACCGAGGAGTCGGCCGGACGGAGCGCCGACAAGGTGATCGTCGACAGGCTCGCCGCAACCGGCGCCGATCTCGTCGTGCTCGGTGCCTACAGCCATTCCTGGTTGCGCGAACTCATCTTCGGCGGCGTCACCCGCACCGCGGTGCAGTCGATGCCGGTGACGACCTTCCTGTCCCGCTAGGGCGCGGCGGGGTTGCCAACACCCCGCGTTTCCAGCTAATTGCCCGCGCATTCCGCGCCAGTGGGCGCCTCCGGAGTGCAGAACCCATGTCGCTTCCCGAAAAAGCCTTCCCGGTTTCCTGGGACCAGTTCCACCGCGATGCGCGAGCGCTCGCCTGGCGGCTCGCCGGCGGCGGCAAATCGCAGTGGAAGGCGATCGTCTGCATCACGCGTGGTGGACTGGTGCCGGCGGCGATCATTTCGCGCGAACTCGGCATCCGCGTCATCGAGACCGTTTGCGTCGCCTCCTACCACGACTACACGTCGCAGGGTCAGCTCCAGGTGCTCAAGGAGGTCTCCCCGGCACTGCTCGAGGACGAGGGCGAGAAGGTCCTCATCATCGACGACCTGACCGACACCGGCAAGACCGCGGCCATCGTGCGCGCGATGATGCCGAAGGCACACTTCGCCACCGTCTATGCCAAGCCGAAAGGCCGTCCGCTGGTCGACACCTTCGTCACCGAGGTCAGCCAGGACACCTGGATCTACTTCCCCTGGGACATGGGTTTCACCTACCAGAAGCCGATCGCCGAGGATCACGTAGGCTGATCGCCGGCCCCGGCACTTTCCCCTCGCATTGGGCGTCCCTGTCACATTGGCGGGGACGAATCATGTTTGACTGCACAGGTCAGGCAGCTGCCGCGGCTCGCGCCGCGCACCGTTGTTTACGGATTTTATAGTTCTTTTTCTTACCATTAACCGTAATATTCGTAAGGCGGCAAACGAATCGGGGCGGGGGGTTTTTCCCCCTTTGACGTTGATGAACGCATTATCGGCACAGTATCTGTTCGAGAGGGTCAGACGGCTCTTCGGCAGCGTGCCGTGCCGGCTGCAGGTCGCGGCGCTGCCGTGGCGTCGCCTCGACGACGGCGTCGAGCTCCTCCTCATCACCAGCCGCGACACCGGCCGCTGGATACTTCCCAAGGGCTGGCCGGACCCCGGCGAGGAACTTTGCGATGCAGCTGCGCGGGAAGCCGCTGAGGAGGCTGGCGTTTCGGGTGCAGTCTCGCGCCAGGAGGCCGGGCGATACTATTACGCCAAGATGCGTGGCTCGGGCGAGGAAGTGCCCTGCGAAGTGGTCGTTTTCGCACTCGAGGTGGATGCGATTGCCGAGAAATGGAAGGAAAAGCGCCAGCGCAAGCGCAAGTGGGTGACACCGCAGCAGGCCGCTCGCATGCTGAACGAGCCGGATCTCTGCCGCCTGATCTCAGGTTTCGCCGTTAATCCGCGCAGGTCCGCAGCCTGACGGGACTGGCCGGGCGCCGCGCCATCTCATCAACCCCATGCTGCCCCGACAGCCGTCGCCGCTAGGCGGCGCGATAGCGCTGCCGCTCGATCACCACCGTGTTTCTGCCCTCACGCTTGGCCGCATAGAGGCAGAGGTCGGCAGCCTGCATCGTCGCCATGGCCGCCTCGCCCGGCCGATGCGCCGCAAGCCCTATCGAAACCGAAAGCGTGATCCCGGGAATGCCGAGGGCACGCTCCGATTCGCTGACGTCGCGGCGCAGCCTTTCGGCAATCTCCGCAGCCTCATCGAGGCTGGCGCCGGCGAGAAATATGCCGAACTCCTCGCCACCGAGGCGTGCGCAGAGGTCGCCCTCGCGGGTGGCGGCACGGATATGCTCGGCAAGAAGCTGGATGACCTTGTCGCCGAGAACATGGCCGAAACGGTCGTTGAGCCGCTTGAAATGGTCGGCATCCACATAGGCGAAGACGCCGCCCTGCCGGCCGAGGACCGGGTCGGAAAGGCCTAGTTCAAGCCTGTCGAGAAAGGTCTGCCGGTTGAGCAGTCCGGTCATCTGGTCCGTCTCGCTCAGATGCGCGAGCCGCTCCGTCAGCGAGCGCAGCGTGTCGGTCTGCAACATCACGTAGATGATAACCGGCAGCGAGACGATGGCGGTGATGCAGCCCGACAGGATCAGCTCGCTCTGGATCCTCTCGGCGCCGTGATTGCGGTAATAGGCCAGAACGAGCAGTTCGGCGCTGCACATCACCACCGAAAAGATCACGACGATCCTCGTCAGGGTGCTGCAGCGCCAGAATAGAGAGGACATGTCGCTCTTCGCATTATCCATTCGCTGCACTGGTAGCGGAACGGCGTTAACGTTTGGTGCCCTAACGTAAGGAATTTTCGCCCTCTGGCGCCGTCGCAAGGCACCGGTTCAGATGCCGTAGCGCTCGGTGCTGATACGGCCGGCTGCGATGCCCGCGTCGATTGAACGGGTCGCCGCGTTCTCGACGAAAGGGTTGGAGCCGCAGATGAAGGTGCGCGCCGGCAACCCGCCGAGCTGCGACAGGGCGCGTTCGATCATCGAAGCGTCGATCCTGCCGCTCAGCACGCCGACCGGTGGCGCGGTCTCCCGTGTCAGCGTCGCGATGAGGTGAAAGCCCTCCGCCCGGCCGGCCAGCGCCGCGAGTTCGTCGCCAAAGATCAGGTCGGCCTTCGTGCGGGCGGAGAACAGAAGCACCATCGGCGCCTTCGACCCGCTGTTGGCCCGGTGCCGCGCCATCGACATGAAGGGCACGATGCCTGCGCCGCCGCCGACCAACAGGATCGGCCCGCCATCGGCCGACTGCCAGATGAAATAGCCGCCGAGCGGCGCGCTGAGTTCGATCTCGTCGCCGACCCTGGCGACATCGTGGAAGAAGGGCGACACCTCGCCGTCGTCGAGCCGCTCGATGGCGAGTTCCAGATGACCTGTCTCCTCCGGCGCGGAGGCGATCGAATAGCTGCGCTGGGCGCGGTAGCCGTCCGGCGCTGTCAGGCGGACCGCCACATGCTGGCCGGCGACAAAGGGCAAGTGGTGCGGCGTGGCGAAGAAGAAGCTCGAGACCGTCGGCGAGCGCCGCACGATCCCGGTAATGGTCGCGGTGCGCCAGCGCATCGCCTCAATCGTCCGTGTAGCGTTGCTCGCGCCAGGGGTCGCCGTAGCGGTGGTAGCCGCGCAGTTCCCAGAATCCGAGCTCGTCCCTTTGCGTGAACTGCAGCCCGTTGACCCACTTGGCCGACTTCCAGAAATAGAGATGCGGCACCAGCAGCCGCGCCGGGCCGCCATGATCAGCGCTGATCGCCTCGCCGGCATAGCGTGTGGCGATCATCGCCTTGCCGGCCACAAGGTCCTCCGTTGGCACGTTAGTGGTATAGCCATCGTAGGAATGCGCCAGCGTATAGGCCGTCGGCGGCTCGATCCCGGCATCGGCCAGCATGTCGTCGATCAGCACACCTTCCCAGAAGGTGTCGAATTTGGACCAGGTGGTCACGCAATGGATGTCGCGGGTCATCTTGGTCTGCGGCAAGGCATGGAACTCCACCCAGTTCCAGCTTTTCACCGGCCGCACGCCGTCCTTCAGCGCAAACGTCCAGTCCTCGGTACGGATGCGCGGCGTCGGCCCGGCCGACAGGACCGGAAAGCCGCTTTCCAGGAACTGGCCGGGCGGCAGCCTGTCCCTGACTTCCGGAGGTCTGTTGCCGCGTCCGCTGAACCCGCGTGTCACCATCTGAGGCTCCTGCGCCTGAATGCGCGCACCCACATGTTTGCCGGGATTTTCGACGCTGGCAATCGCCCAGCCATGCCGACCGGCGCCACGCGTCGCTGCGTCATCATCGATCGAAACGTCGCCCAGCATTTGCCGAATCGCATTGCGCCGTCAGGCGACCAGCCGCAATTCTCCGTCGACATACTCATACTCGAAGGTGAACCACTTCTTCGTCTCGCTGCCGGTCTCGATGCGGAACGCCGTCAGCAGGCGCTCGCCATCGGTCTTCAGATAGATCGCGCCATAGACGGTGACGTTCGAGCGGCCAAGCGTCCAGATGTCGTCGATGATCTTCTCGCGCGCCTTGTCCGACGTCGAATCGGAGAGGTCGAGGACGCGGCGAATGAGGCTCTCGACCGCCTTGGCGTCCTCCATCTCACGCGTCGAGCGCTGCAGCTCGGTCGACAGGATCACCGGCGTGGCGCCCCTTCCCCGCTTGCCCAGCCTTCCGAGCAGGTCGGGCCGCGGATGAACGTGCCCTTCCTCGTCGCCCGACGAGATCACGAAGGCGGCCGGCAGCACCGTGTCGAGAAAGGCGTCGGTGACCTTTTCCGAGCCGTGATGGCAGGTCTTCATCACCTCGGCGCGGAACCAGTTGGCCGTCGTCTCGACCATCGCGTCATGGGCCGCGGTGCCGGCACGGGGAAAGCGCGCGAGCCCGGCATAGTGGGCGAGCAGGAATTTCTCCGCCTTGTCGTTCAGGTCGCCGCCGAACAGCACCTTGAACTTGCCGTAGTGGAGCCTCAGCAGCACCGAATGGCCGTTCTTGGTCTCGCCGTAGCTGCCGAGCTTGCGCAGCCGCGGCGCGCCGCCGGCGTCTGGCTCGACGACGGGGCCGAGTATCTCCACCGCATAGGGCCGCTGGCCGGAGGGCTCGAAGCCCGGCATCCAGACCCGGTCGTCCGCTTCAACGCCATGCGCGGTGGACAGCATGCGGATGTCGGCGATGTTGGGGTTGTCCAGCGCACTGCGCATGACACGCGGAAAGTCGAAATCGCCGAGGTCGACGCCCGGCCCGAACAGGGCCTCGATGTCAGCGCGTGTCTCGGCCAGGTCTGCGACATATTTCTTGCCCGTCGCAGCGTCCGTCGCCACGCCGCCCAGCTTCTCGAACTGTCCGCTCACCGGGCGTTCGGCCAGCCCGTTATGGTAGACGACGTCGAAGCCGAACTTCTGGCTCGCCGCGAAGATCGTGTCGAAGCCGAAATAATGATCCTTGTCGGGATGCGTCATGATGGCGGCATGCAGTTTCATCGGCTCGCCGAGATAGCGGAACCGCTTGTCGAGAAAGGCGTGCATGTTGCTGGATATGCCGGCATCGAGCACAACGACCCGCTCGCTCTGGTCGGCTTCCGGCGCAATCAGCACCGCGCCGTCGCCCTGGCCGACATCGAGGAAAATGATCTCCAGCGGCCGCGTCTCGGAGGTGTGCGCCTTGGGATGAATGATTTTTCGACTGAGTCGCGCCCCGCCGCCCATTCGATCTCGAGCCAGCCGTCGGCGCTCTCCCCTGTCACCTTGAGGAAGTCGCCCCACAGCACCTCGCGCAGCTTGGTGGAGCGGTTGGCCTTGAAGAGATAGGTCTTGATGGTCTTGCCGGCCGCCGTTTTCGGCAGGCCCACGTAGCGGTTCTGCATGTTGGCTCACCTCGGCCGTGTTCAGTCCCGATGCTGCCACCCACTATGTCGGGCCCGCCGGAGGCTGGCAAGCCGGGCGGCCCGGAAGCTGCCCTTCAGGAAGGCTGGAACGCTGTGCCGGCTAACGCAGCGGGAGGGGGTGAATTCTCCCCGTTATCCACATGAGTGACACACAACATGTTGGGGTCACAAAACTTACAGAAACGAATCCTTGACGTGACAAAACGAGTCGCCTCATATGGATCATGCGCTTGTGTTGAGGGCGCGGCCGGAAAGTTCTGAGCCCGGTCTTTTTCCCCGGAATTTGTGCGTATTTCCCGCGAACCGCCCGTTTACGAGGCCGGCGAACGCGTGGGGAAATCTTTGCCTTTAAACGCGGCAAAGTTAGAACTGCGGGGGTGGAATAAATTGTCTGTTAACACTATATTTAGTGTTTGCGACTAGGGTTGGGGCTAGATAGTGTGGACTTCCCTCGGTTGAGGGAATCGAGAAAATTTCAGTTTTGAGGGACCCGCGGGGGTTCGTCGAGATGCTCGCCAGAGGTTCCGAAAGGAGGCTGACGCGCTTTGCGACGGAAACCTGCGACAGGAGAGCCGGCAGCCTTCGGGATGTCGGGCGCGGCGGACTTGCGTCTTGGTGGATTGGAACGGGAAAGTTCCTTCGAAAGACGCTATATATAGATAAAAGGGATCAGGACGATGCATATCCAGAGGCGCTTCACAAAGTCGGGCCAGTCGGCTTACGCGGCGATCGAGTTCCGCAAGGCGCTTTCTGAGATCAAGAATCCGGACGGCTCGGTCGTCTTCCGGCTCGAGAACATCGACGTGCCGGCGCAGTTCAGCCAGGTCGCGGCCGACATTCTCGCGCAGAAGTATTTCCGCAAGGCCGGCGTGCCCGCGCGCCTGAAGAAGGTCGAGGAGAACGACGTCCCGTCCTTCCTGTGGCGCTCCGTCGCCGACGAGGCCGAACTCGAGAAGCTGCCCGAGGACGAGCGCTACGGCTCGGAGATCGACGCCCGCCAGGTCTTCGACCGCCTTGCCGGCACCTGGACCTACTGGGGCTGGAAGGGCGGCTATTTCGCCTCCGAGGATGACGCCCTCGCCTTCCGCGACGAGCTCGCCTACATGCTGGCCACCCAGCACGTCGCGCCGAACTCGCCGCAGTGGTTCAACACCGGCCTGCACTGGGCCTATGGCATCGACGGTCCCGGCCAGGGCCACTTCTACGTCGACCCCTTCACCGGCAAGATGACCAAGTCCAAGTCGTCCTACGAGCATCCGCAGCCGCATGCCTGCTTCATCCAGGGCGTCGGCGACGATCTCGTCAACGAGGGCGGCATCATGGACCTCTGGGTGCGTGAGGCGCGCCTGTTCAAGTACGGCTCTGGCACCGGCTCGAACTTCTCCCACCTGCGCGGCGAAGGCGAAAAGCTGTCGGGCGGCGGCCGCTCGTCGGGTCTGATGTCGTTCCTCAAGATCGGTGACCGCGCTGCCGGCGCCATCAAGTCGGGCGGCACCACGCGCCGCGCCGCCAAGATGGTGATCGTCGACGCCGACCATCCCGACATCGAGGAGTTCATCGACTGGAAGGTGCGCGAAGAGCAGAAGGTCGCCTCGCTGGTCACCGGCTCGAAGATCGTCACGAAGCACATGGGCGCGGTCATGAAGGCCTGCGTCAATTGCGACGGCCCGGACGGCGACTGCTACGACCCGCTGAAGAACCCGGCGCTCAAGCGCGCCATCAAGGACGCCAAGCGCGACGGCGTGCCGGAGAACTACATCAGCCGGGTCATCCAGTTCGCACGCCAGGGCTACACGGCGATCGAGTTCAAGACCTACGATACCGACTGGGATTCGGAAGCCTATCTCACCGTATCGGGCCAGAACTCCAACAATTCCGTCTCGCTGAAGGACGACTTCCTGCGCGCCGTCGAACAGGACGGCAACTGGAACCTCACCGCCCGCAAGGACGGCAAGGTGATGAAGGAACTCAAGGCCCGCGACCTGTGGGAGAAGATCGGTTACGCCGCATGGGCGTCGGCCGATCCCGGCCTGCACTTCAACACCACGATGAACGACTGGCACACCTCGCCGGCCGGCGGCCCGATCCGCGGCTCCAACCCGTGCTCGGAATACATGTTCCTCGACGACACGGCCTGCAACCTCGCCTCGATCAACCTCCTGCCCTACCGGCGCAAGGACGGCACGATCGACATCGAGGCCTATGAGCACACGGTGCGCCTGTGGACCATGGTGCTCGAGATCTCGGTGATGATGGCGCAGTTCCCGTCGAAGGAAATCGCCCGCCTCTCCTACGAGTACCGCACGCTCGGCCTCGGCTACGCCAACATCGGCGGCCTGCTGATGACCTCCGGCATCCCCTATGATTCCGAGGAGGGCCGCGCGATCTGCGGCGCGCTCACCGCGATCATGACCGGCGTCGCCTACGCCACCTCGGCCGAGATGGCCGGCGAACTCGGCGCCTTCGCCAACTACGACGCCAACGCCGACAACATGCTGCGCGTCATGCGCAACCACCGCCGCGCCGCCTATGGCGAGAGCGACGGCTACGAGAAGCTCGCCGTCTCGCCGGTGCCGCTGGTTGCTTCCGACGTGAAGCAGCAGGACCTGGTGACGCATGCCCGCGCCGCCTGGGACCTCGCCATCGAGCTCGGCGAGAAGCACGGCTACCGCAATGCGCAGGCAACCGTGATCGCGCCGACCGGCACGATCGGCCTCGTCATGGACTGCGACACAACCGGGATCGAGCCCGACTTCGCGCTGGTCAAGTTCAAGAAGCTGGCGGGCGGCGGCTACTTCAAGATCATCAACCGCGCCGTGCCCGAGGCGCTGCGCACGCTCGGCTACACCGAGGCGCAGATCGCCGAGATCGAGGCCTATGCGGTCGGCCACGGCAACCTGAACCAGGCGCCGGGCATCAACCCCGGCTCGCTCAAGGCCAAGGGCTTTACCGACGAGAAGATCGCGGCGGTCAACGCCGCCCTCGGCCAGGCCTTCGACATCAAGTTCGTCTTCAACCAGTGGACGCTGGGTGCCGACTGGGTGAAGGAGACCTTCGGCTTCACCGACGAGCAGCTCAACGACTTCTCCTTCGAGATCCTGCCGGCACTCGGCTTCTCGAAGAAGGACATCGAGGCGGCCAACGTCCACATCTGCGGCGCCATGACGCTTGAGGGAGCGCCGTTCCTCAAGGACGAGCACCTGCCCGTCTTCGACTGCGCCAACCCGTGCGGCAAGATAGGCAAGCGCTACCTCTCGGTCGAGAGCCACATCCGCATGATGGCGGCGGCACAGCCCTTCATCTCGGGTGCCATCTCCAAGACCATCAACATGCCCAACGACGCCACCGTCGAGGACTGCAAGAACGCCTACATGCTGTCCTGGAAGCTCGCGCTGAAGGCCAATGCGCTCTACCGCGACGGCTCGAAGCTGTCGCAGCCGCTCAACGCTTCGCTGCTGGCCGACGAAGAAGACGAGGACGACGATGCCGTCGAGACGATCGCCGCCGCACCTGCTGCTGCGCGCGCCGCCGCCGTCACCGAGAAGATCGTCGAGCGCGTCGTCGAACGTCTCTACCGCGACCGCGAAAAGCTGCCGAACCGCCGCAAGGGCTACACCCAGAAGGCAGTCGTCGGCGGCCACAAGGTCTATCTCAGGACCGGCGAGTTCGACGACGGGCGCATCGGCGAGATCTTCATCGACATGCACAAGGAAGGCGCCGCCTTCCGCGCGATGATGAACAATTTCGCCATCGCCATCTCGCTCGGCCTGCAGTACGGCGTGCCGCTCGAGGAATATGTCGAGGCCTTCACCTTCACCAAGTTCGAGCCGGCCGGGATGGTCGTCGGCAACGACGCCATCAAGAACGCCACCTCGATCCTCGACTACATCTTCCGCGAGCTGGCGGTCTCCTATCTCGACCGCGGCGACCTTGCCCATGTCGACACGTCGAACTTCGGCAACACCGCACTCGGCCGCGGCATTTCGGAAGGCAAGGCCGAGGCCGTGTCCAAGGGCCTGACGCGGGGTGCTGCCCTCAAGATGGTATCGAACACCGGCGCCGATCCCAAGGGCGCGGCCGGCACGGCACCCGCCAAGACGTCGGCGCCCGTTGCCTTCTCCGGCTCCAATGTCAGGGCGCTCTCCACGGCTTCGGCCACGGCCGGCCTGGCGCTGAAGCCCGCCTATGCGGAAGCGCCCGAGGGTGCGGTTGCCTTCAAGCGCGACTATGAGGAGCGGGCGAAGGAGCTGGCCGAGGACGTCGCCAATGACGAGGCGGAGGAATCGCCGGCATCGGCGATGTTCACCGACGCCGCCGCCGAGGAAGCCGCCCAGGCCAAGAAGGTCGCCTCCGACCGCCGCGCCAAGTCGCTGATGCAGGGCTATACGGGCAATTCCTGCTCGGAGTGCCAGAACTTCACCATGGTGCGGAACGGCACCTGCGAGAAGTGCGATACTTGCGGAGCGACGAGCGGCTGCAGCTGAGGGTTCTTCCTAATGATTGATCAAAGGCCGGGCAGCAGTGCCCGGCCTTTTTTGTTGCTAGAGTTTGGCTGAAAACGCCCCTCCGCTGTTCGTCATGCCAGGGCTCAGCCGAAGCGCAGCGAAGGCGTAGACCCGAAAATGACGAAGGCGTGGCGGCAGCGCCGGCCACCAAGGCACGGCGGCGCTGGAGTCGCGCGCCGCCAAGAGCGCTGCTCGGTCCACAATGCGGCCCGCCCGTCCTGCGAAATGATAGCCCTGCCCGCCAAGGTCGGCTAAGCAGGGCCGAACCAACCGAGCGAGCCCATCATGACCGACCAACCCGCGCCGGACTTCGTCGCCCAGGAGCGCGAGCGCCAGGCGGCGTTCTTCGCCGCCAGGCAGCCGGGTGAAGCAGGTTTCGAGGGCAGCGCCTATCGCCTGCCGCCTGAAAACCGGCTGTCCAACCTCAACCCGGCAATCCGCGACCTTGCCGCCCGCTATTTCGACGACAACGCCATCGCCTGGCACCAGCACGCGGCGCACGGGCTGTCGTCGCAGGTCTGCTGCCTCAACTTCCTGATGCCTCTGGCGACCCGCCCGGACATGCTCGCGCGCCTCGTCCAGTCCGCGCTCGGCGGCGACCTGCCGGAAATGCTGGAGGTCGAAAAGGGCCCGGACGGCGAGGCATGGTTCGTCGGCTTCGAGTGGGTGGGCAGCGAAAACTACCTCAATGAGTGGCCCCCAACCGGCAAGCCGAAGCGCGGCGCCAACGTGACGAGCGCCGATGCGGTCCTGCGCTTTCGTCAGGCCGGCAAGGTGGAAACCCTGCTTGTCGAGTGGAAATACACCGAGACCTATGGTTCGCCGCCGCAGGCCAAGAGCGAGCCGGAGCGGCTGAGGCGCTACCAGGCCATCGCCTTCGCGCCGTTCGGGCCGATCCGCAGCGATGCCGGCCTGAAGCCCACCGAGCTGTTCTGGGAGCCCTTCTACCAGCTGTTTCGCCAGCAGATGCTGGCCGCGCGCATGCAGGCCGCGCACGAGGCCGAGTACGGGCGCGTGCGCGTGCTGCACATCGCGCCTGCCGCCAACCAGAGGCTCAAGCGGGTGACCTCGCCGACCCTGCGAAAACTTGGCGACAACGCTTTTGATGTGTTTCGCCAGTTGCTGGTCGAACCGGACTCATTTGTCAGCCGCTCGACGGAATCGCTGTTTGCCCCGCTGATCGACGATGCGCCAGGCGATGACCCCTGGGCCGCCTACCTGCGCGAGCGCTATACATTCGTCGCAGCCGGAATGGACAGTTGAGACGGGAACGCCGCGAGCTCTCATGCCTCCACCCTTGTCCATATCCACGGCCGCGTGCAGGGTGTCGGCTACCGCGCCTGGACCGAGCGGCAGGCGCAGGCGCTGGGCCTGCGCGGCTGGGTAAAAAACGAGCCGGACGGCTCCGTGACGGCACTTGTCTCCGGGCCCGAGGCGGCAGTCGCAAGGATGCTCGAGCTGTTCCGGACCGGACCGAACTACGCCTCGGTCACCAAGGTCACCACCGGACCCGCCGACGAGTCCGACGTGCCGGCCGGCTTCAGGCAGTTGCGCTGACGCGCCAGCGGCCCCCGTCGCCCGGAGGAGAACTGCCGGGTTCCCGCAGGCCCAGCCCGGAACTCTCTCGACTCCCGCCCGTTGTGCAGCATCCCCAACGCAAGGAGACAATCATGCAGAACATTTCAGGGAAACGCGTCGCCATTCTCGCCACCCACGGTTTCGAGCAGTCGGAACTCGAGGTGCCGCTGGAGAAGCTGCGCGCGGCCGGCGCGACCGTCGATGTCGTGTCGCTGCAGTCGGGCGAGATCACCGGCTGGGACAAGAAGGACTGGGGCCGCGCCGTACCGGTCGACAAGACGCTCGACGAGGCGAACCCCGGCGACTACGACGCGCTGGTGCTGCCCGGCGGCCAGATGAACCCCGACCTGCTGCGTGTCGAGCAGAAGGCCTTGGATTTCGTCAGGAGCTTCTGGAACGACAGCAAGGTTGTCGGCGCGATCTGCCATGCGCCGTGGCTGCTGGTCGAGCTCGACGTGCTGGAGGGCCGTCGCCTCACCTCCTACAAGTCGATCAAGACTGACGTGCTGAATGCCGGCGGCGACTGGGTTGACGAGGAAGTCGTCACCGACCAGGGACTCGTCACCAGCCGCAATCCCGACGACCTTCCCGCCTTCTGCGCCAAGCTGGTCGAGGAGATCGGCGAGGAACGCCACGAGCGTCGCGCCGCCTGAGGCGTCCGCCCCCACCGACCACCATCCCTATCAGCGGCCCCGCCCTCGCGGGGCCGCTGCCATGCCGGCCCACGAGCAGCACAACCGACCATACCCGAATCCAGCATCCTAGGGTTGCGGCGGTTCGTAGTGATGCAACCGCGAATCACCTAGCTTCCGCCCTGCTATTGAGGGAGAGGTCTCATGGAAAGCTGCACTGACAGGAACGGCGACACCTGGACGATCTACAAGGCGAGTGACGGTTGGCGCTGGCAACGCAAAGCGTCGAATGGCAAGATCGTCGGCGCCTCTACCGAAGCCTACGTCAACAAGTCCGACTGCATCGCCAACGCCCAGCGCAACGGCATGACCTGCACGCCGCGATAGGCTTGCGACGGAGCCGGGCCTTGATGCCCGGCCCGTCGGCCCTGCCCGCTTCAGCCCTGCCCGGCCGTCATGCCGTCCCGCGTCCGCCACAGCGAATAGCCGATGCCGGCCGCGAGGATGGCGAAGGTGACGCCGAGCGACCAATGGGCAGGAAACTTGGTCCAGCCGAATAGATCGGCGACGAATACCTTGGCGCCGATGAAGATCAGCAGAATGGCCAGTGCCTGCTTCAGATAGGCGAAGCGGTGCAGCACGGCGGCCAGCGCGAAATAGAGCGCGCGCAGGCCGAGGATCGCGAAGATGTTCGAGGTGTAGACGATGTAGGGGTCGGTGGTGATGGCAAAGATCGCCGGCACCGAATCCACCGCGAAGATCACGTCGGCTATCTCGATCAGCACCAGCGCCAGGAAGAGCGGAGTCAGAAACAGCGCAGTTCCGCCCTTGCCGTCGTCTAGCCTGACGAGGAAGCGCTCGCCGTGCAGCCGGTCGGTGACGTTGAAGCGTTGCTTGATGAACTTCAGGAGCGGGTTCCTGGCGAGATCCGGCTCGACCTCGCTCCACCACAGCATCTTCAGCCCGGTCAGCACGAGGAAGCCTGCGAAGACGTAGAGCACCCAAGCATAGTCGGCGACGAGCTTGGCGCCGAAGCCGATCATCACGCCGCGCAGCAGGATGACCCCCAATATGCCCCAGAACAGCACCCGGTGCTGGTATTTGCGCGGGATGGCGAAGAAGCCGAAGATCATGGCGATGACGAAGATGTTGTCCATCGCCAGGCTCTTTTCGAGAATGAAGCCGGTGACGTATTCGACACCTGACTCGGCGCCGAGCTGCCACCAGACGAAGCCGCCGAAAGCGAGGCCTAGCGTGATGTAGAATGCCGACAGCGCCAGGCTTTCCCTGACGCCAATCTCCGTGGAGCCGCGGTGCAGCACGCCGAGGTCGAGCGCCAGCAGCGCGACGACGAGACCGAAGAAGCACAGCCACATCCAGAGCGGCTGGCCGAGAAATGCTAGTGAAATGACGTCCATTGGGTCCTCTCCCTGTTGGAGGGAACCCGAGGCCGGCCGCATGATGGCAAATGTCCGGACCCGGCATCGAGTTCACCCGATGCGGTCCGACATCACGATCGGTGATCGTCAGAGGGGCCCGGCCCGCGCGCGGGAAATGGGGCGCGAATGCACCTCGGTCAAGGGGCCCGTCGTTCAGAATTTCGGCTGGTCAGCCTGTGTGACGCGCCAGCCACTTGCGCCAGGCGTTCTCGTCGCCGTGGAAGACGTTGAGGTCGATACGGCCTTCCACGCCATGCGACAGGCCCGAACCCGAATATTGCCAGAACACCCAGTCGCGGCCCGGATAGACCTTTGACGGGTGCGCCGCCACCGAGCGCAGCCAGAACGGGTGGTTCTTGAACGCGCCCTTCAGGTTATCGGCATAGAAATCAGGAGCGGTGTAGATGATCGGGCGCTGGCCGTAATGGGCCTCCAGCTTGTCCATGAAAACCTGCATCTTCTCCAGCACGTTCTCGCGCGAGGGCCGCTTCTTGCACCGCGAGGTGTGGTTCCACTCAACGTCGATGACCGGCGGCAGCGCGCCCTTCACCTTGGGCACGTTGCGGATGAACCAGTCGGCCTGCTCGCTTGCCGTGCGGCACCAGTAGAAGAAGTGGTAGGCGCCGCGCTTCAGCCCGGCCTTCTCGGCGTTCTTCCAGTTCTGGCGGAACATCGGGTCGAGATGGTCGCCGCCGTCGGTCGCCTTGATGTAGACGAAGTTGGCGCCCTGCCCACGCAGCTTCTGCCAGTCGATGTCGCCCTGCCAGCGCGAGATGTCGACGCCGTGCACGGCCAGCTGCTTGGGCGAGGCCTTGCCGAAATTGATCGGCTTGGCGTCACGGAAGCGGCGCTCGTTGATGACGATGTTGGCATATGCGGCCTCGGCGGCGACCGGGCGCTCCGTCGCCACCAGGGCATTCTCCACCGGTGCGCTATCGCCTTCCGGCTCAGGTGCGACTGTGGCGGTCGGCACGGGCTCGGGCGGCGTCGCGACCTCGGCCACCGGCGCGGCCGGGCGCTGGATCGAGCTCGTCGTCTCGTTGGAAAGGCCCAGCCCGTCGATGCCGGAACTCGAGGTGCAGCCCGTGGCGCCGATGCAGGCGAGGAAGACCGTGGCAATGGTGTAAAAACGCATGAATACTCGCACCCAGGACAGATCTAAAGATGCGGACGCCCCCCCGAAAATCCGCCGAAGCAAGATTGCTAACGGAGAAGTACCAAGAAAGATTGAATCCTAATCTTAACCTTGCGGCGAAGGCCCTGAGGCGGCGTTTGCGGCCGCCCGCAATTTAGCCCGAATGTCGTCCTTCGCTGCATCGACGCCCGGGCGATGGGTGCGGGTGTGCAAAGGCAACGGGGTCGAACCACATGAAAATGAAATCACTTGTCGCCGCGGGCATGCTCGCGGCAACCCTGCCGCTCGCGCCGGCACTCGCGCAGGAAAAGCAGCCGCTGACGCCCGGTATCGTCGAACAGCTCAACCTCGCCTCCAAGCTCACCAATTACGGGCTGGAGCGGGAGGATCCGTTCCTGCTGCTGGCGGCGGCACGCCTTCTCTCGACGATCGACCCGGCCGCCGCCGCGTCGCAGGAACCGATCAGTGCCGAGGAACTTATCGCCAAGGCGCGCGAGATGTCGGGCGACCGCCAGTCGGTCAATCTCGTGGCCGACGATGTCGAGGAAGAGGTGTCGCGCGGCCTCTGCTACGGTCCGGGCACGGTCTACGGCTGTTTCTGACAACAAAAACCCGGGGTGACGGCTCGCGTCATCCCGGGCGGCTGGCCCATATATGCGGGCCGGGTACAGTCCGTCCTGACGTCAGGCTAGGCGCTTACCCTCGACTGCCTGCTGGTCTGGTCGATGACATGCGGAGCGAGGCTCGGCTGTGCATTGCGCGCCGCTTTCCTCAGCAGCATGCGCACCTCCTCCGGGCGAACGCGATCGCGCTCCATCAAGAGCCGGATGATCGGATCGCTCAGCAGCTCTTCCAGCGTCTCTTTGCCCTTGTTCATCGTCGCCTCCTCAAGGCCACCCGCGTCCCTAAGATAAGCCCGCCATCATGGCATGCAAATGTCAGTTCGATGATTTTTAGGTGTCGCGGCGAAAAACCATGCTCATTAAAGCGCAAGTTTGCGCAAAACCGGCAACAGCGCGGCCGGCAAATCCTCGGCGATCAGGCCGGGCCCGAAGCGCGCGGCGGCCTCCGCGTGCAGCCAGACGGCAGCGGCCGCCGCCTCGAAAGCCGGCATGCCCTGCGCCAGCAGACCGGCGGCGATGCCCGCGAGCACGTCGCCCGAGCCAGCCGTCGCCAGCAGCGGCGTGCCATTGGCGTTTATGGCGGTACGGCCGTCCGGCGCGGCGATCACAGTATCGGGTCCCTTGAGGATGATCGTCGCAATGGCCCGCGCCGCCGCCGCGCGTGCCCGGTCCATCTTCGACAGGGCCGGGTCATCGGCAAGGTCGGGAAAAAGCCGTCTGAACTCGCCCTCGTGCGGCGTCAGCAGCAGTTGCGGCGCCTCCGGCAGACTCGCCGCGGCGTAGAATGGCCCCGGGTCACGCGCAAAGACGGTCAACGCATCGGCGTCGAAGACGATATGGCGCACCAGCCCCCCGCTCCTGCCGATCAGCTCGACGGCGAAGCCGGCAGCCTGCGATCCCGTGCCGAGGCCCGGCCCCATCACCAGAGAGGCCGGTTTCCTGTCGCGCAGGAATTCCTCGGCCTCTTCCAGCGTGTCGACCCGGCGCAGTATCGTGCCGGTCAGGTGCATGGCGTTGACCTGCAGCGCGCTCGCCGGCGACAGCATCGTCACGGCGCCGGCACCCGCCCGCGCCGCGCCCATTGCCGAAAGCCGCGCGGCACCGGTCGCCGAAGCGCCGCCCGAAAACACGCCGACATGACCGCGCGCATATTTGTAGGTTGCGGCGTGGGGCCTCGGAAACACCGCTTGCCAGAGCGCCGGACCGTTCTCGACGCAGCGCGGTGCGATGTCGTCCAGCACGCTGGCCGGGATGCCGATATCGGCGACGATCGTCTCGCCGCAGTAGTCGCGGCCAGGATAGAGCAGATGGCCGTGTTTGCCGCGGAAGAAGGTCACCGTCACGTCGGCCCGGGGCGCTGATCCGAGTACCGCGCCGCTGTCGCCCGAGATGCCGCTCGGCAGGTCGACGGCGAGGACCGCCGCGCCGGACGCCTTGATCCGCGCAATCGCGTCGGCGTTGACGCCGTCGAGTTCCTTCGACAGACCGGCCCCGAACAGCGCGTCGATGACCAGGCAGGTGGCGTCCGGCCGGAAGCTTTCGAGGTCGAGCACCTCCACCGGGCATTCGGCGGCGGCGCGGGCGGCGTCCGTGCCCTGTCGCGGCGGACCGGCCCGATAGAGCGACACGGCAGCACCGGCCTCGGCGAGCAGCCTTGCCGCCACATAGCCGTCGCCGCCATTGTTGCCCGGACCGCAAAGCACCATCGTCTGGCGCGCGCCCGGCCAGCGCTCGAGCGCAAGCGCTGCGACGGCGGCGCCCGCCTGGCGCATCAGGGCCATGCCGTCATGCGGCCCGGCAGCGATCGACAGCCGGTCGGCCTCGGCCATCTCGGCGGGTGTGAGCAGGTGCCGGATCGCCGGTGCGGCCTGTTTTCTTGCGTGCATGGACCAGAGCTACACGATCCGGCGGCGCTGCGGAACAGCGACGCGGCCGCCGCTGCGCGCGACCGCGAAAAAACCGCCCCTTGCCTTTACTTTCATCAAATTGCACAACATTCGGGCAGCGACACCCTCTCTCCGTTTTGTCCCGGGGCAAGGATTCGGCGCAAGCAGCGTTGGAAGGGGTAGCGGAAAATCAAAGTTTTGCGCTGCGGCTGTTTCCCACGCAAATTCATCGCGTAGCGCCCAGACTGGCACGGTTCGTGCTAGAAACATGCGCAAGCGGGTAGAAATCTCGTCATACCGGCACTGGAGGCCAGCAAAAGTGAAAAAGATCGAAGCGATCATCAAGCCGTTCAAGCTCGACGAGGTGAAGGAAGCCCTCCAGGACGCGGGCCTTCAGGGCATCACCGTCACCGAGGCGAAGGGTTTTGGCCGCCAGAAGGGTCACACCGAACTCTACCGCGGCGCCGAATATGTCGTCGACTTCCTGCCCAAGGTGAAGATCGAGGTCGTGCTCGGCGACGATGCCGTCGAAGGCGCCATCGAGGCGATCCGCAAGGCTGCGCAGACCGGGCGCATCGGCGACGGCAAGATTTTTGTTTCGAACATCGAAGAAGTCGTGCGCATCCGCACGGGAGAAACTGGTATGGACGCCGTCTGATCCGGTCCGTCCGTTCAACAGTTCAACAAGGAATTTTTCAGGGAGACATGGAATGACGACTGCAAAAGACATCATGAAGCAGATCAAGGACAATGACGTGAAATTCGTCGATCTGCGGTTCACCGACCCGAAGGGCAAGCTCCAGCACGTCACGATGGACATCGCCGAAGTCGATGAGGACATGTTCGCCGACGGCGTCATGTTCGATGGTTCGTCGATCGCCGGCTGGAAGGCCATCAACGAGTCGGACATGGTGCTGATGCCCGACACCGAGACGGTCCACATGGACCCGTTCTTCGCGCAGTCCACCATGGTCGTCCTGTGCGACATCCTCGACCCGGTCTCGGGCGAGGCCTACAACCGCGACCCGCGCGGCACGGCCAAGAAGGCCGAGGCCTACATGAAGGCGGAAGGCGTCGGCGACACCATTTTCGTCGGACCGGAAGCCGAATTCTTCGTCTTCGACGACGTGAAGTACAAGGCCGACCCCTACAACACCGGATTCAAGCTCGACTCGACCGAACTGCCGTCCAACGACGACACCGACTACGAGACGGGCAACCTCGGCCACCGTCCGCGCGTCAAGGGCGGCTACTTCCCCGTGCCGCCGGTCGATTCCTGCCAGGACATGCGCTCCGAGATGCTCACCGTGCTGACCGAGATGGGCGTGCGCGTCGAGAAGCATCACCACGAGGTGGCTGCCGCCCAGCACGAGCTCGGCGTCAAGTTCGACGCGCTGACGCGCAATGCTGACAAGATGCTGATCTACAAGTATGTCGTGCACCAGGTCGCCAATGCCTACGGCAAGACGGCCACCTTCATGCCGAAGCCGGTGTTCGGCGACAACGGCTCGGGCATGCACGTCCACATGTCGATCTGGAAGGACGGCAAGCCGACCTTCGCGGGCAATGAATATGCCGGCCTGTCGGAAAGCTGCCTCTATTACATCGGCGGCATCATCAAGCACGCCAAGGCCATCAACGCCTTCTCCAACCCGCTGACCAACTCCTACAAGCGTCTGGTCCCGGGTTACGAGGCGCCGGTGCTGCTCGCCTATTCGGCGCGCAACCGCTCGGCCTCCTGTCGCATCCCCTTCGGCTCGTCGCCGAAGTCGAAGCGCGTCGAGATCCGCTTCCCCGATCCGGGCGCCAACCCCTACCTCGCCTTCGCAGCCATGCTGATGGCAGGCCTCGACGGCATCAAGAACAAGATCCACCCCGGCCAGCCGATGGACAAGGATCTCTACGACCTGCCGCCGAAGGAACTGAAGAAGATCCCGACGGTCTGCGGCTCCTTGCGCGAAGCGCTGCAGTCGCTCGACAAGGACCGCGGCTTCCTCAAGGCCGGCGGCGTCTTCGACGACGACCAGATCGACGCCTATATCGAGCTCAAGATGGCCGAGGTCATGCGCTTCGAGATGACGCCGCATCCGGTCGAGTTCGACATGTACTATTCGGTCTGATCCGAGCCGTTACGGACAACAAGAAGCCCCGGTGGAACCGCCGGGGCTTTTTTCGTTCGGGCCGATCCTCCCGCGCCGTCCACGGTCCCTACGGAAGGCCGGCAGGCAACTACCAGGGCGTCTGGCCGCTCGCTTCCACGAAGCGGCCCGAGACCGCATCATCTCCGAGTAGCGCGTACTCGACCGGGAGCTTCGCGCCCTCTTCAGGCGTCATAAAGCCGGTATGTCCCGTCAGGTCGGTCCTGACGAATCCGGGGCTTACGGAGTTCACCACGATCGGCGTCTCGCGCAGTTCCTCGCTAAGCTGAACGGTCAGCATGTTGAGCGCCGCCTTCGAGGCGTTGTAGCCGATCAGCCGCGCCGAGTAGTAGGGCGACGTCCGGTCGCCGTTCAGCGCCAGCGATCCGAGCGAGCTCGACAGGTTGACAATGCGCCCCGCGGAGGACCTGCGAAGCAGCGGCAGCATCGCCTGCGTCACGGCCAATGTGCCGACGAAGTTCGTATCCATGATCCTGCGGGCAGCCTGCGGCGCGGACGCGGTCGGCGGACCGTCCTGCGGATCGACGATCCCCGCATTGTTGACCAGAATGTCGAGCCTGCCGTGCGTCCCCCCGATCGTGTCTGCTGCCACGGCGATGCTCTCATGGTCGTTGAGATCGATCGCGAGCGCCTGCGCCTCGAGCCCCATCGAAGCGAGATCCTGGACAGCGGCCATTGCCCGCTCGGCGTTGCGCGCGCCGATAATTACGAAGACGCCCGCCTGGGCGAGCTGGCGGGCTATTTCCAGCCCAATTCCCTTGTTTGCGCCTGTTACGAGAGCAATGCGGTTGGCGTCGGCCATGGCGAGGTCCTTTGAAAGCTGACTTTGTTGAGACGACGCAATATATGAAGGATCATTCAGTTTGAGGATTCGCATATGGCATCGCGACCGCCCCCTGATCTGAAGCCGCGCAAAACCCCGCGGCAGGCGCGGGCAATCGCGACCGTAGATGCCATTTTCGAAGCGACCATTCAGGTTTTGACGATTGAGGGACCGCATCGTCTGACGACCACGCGGGTTGCCCAGCGCGCGGGCGCCTCGGTCGGCACCATGTACCAGTATTTCCCTCACAAGAAGGCGCTATTCTATGCCCTGAACGAGCGCTACCTCGATAGGCTGGCCGGCAAGGTGGAGAGCGCCTGTCTGGCCTGCCATGGAGGCCCGATCGCGCACATGGTCCGCACGCTGGTGACTACCTACTGGGACGCCAAGATGGAGCGTCCCGAGGTGACGCGGGCCCTCTACCGGTCGGTCGCCGAACTCGACAACGAGCCGTTGATCGAGGACTTTGCCCGTCGGGTGGATCAGGCCACGGCTGCCATGTTCGATAGCGCCTGCGATGCCGACTTCACGGACCTTGCCGCCGTTACCCTGACACTGCTGACAACCATTTTCGGCGCGGTCCGCAGCGTGTTCGAACGCACCCTGCCCGCCGGCGAAGGCCGCGCCGTGCTGGGCCAGTTGATCATCATGTGCGTTGCGTATCTCGAAGCGGTGAAGGCGCCTTCGCCTGACGGCCGCATCCGCCGCGTGACACCGGGCATCCATGTGCCAGTCAGCAACGCAACCGGCTGACCGGCCGGCGCAAGCAGCTTCAGCGCCTGATCAGGACCGGCAGCGACGCGCTTGACCCTATCCGGCCCTGGCCGGGGCTTGCCAGTCGGCCACCACCGCCGGCGCATCGAGGCGCTTGCGAAAATCCTCGCGGATCTCGTTCCACGCGTAGCGGATGGAGTTCTCGACGATCTCGCGGTCGTACTTCTTGTATTCGTCGGAGATCGGCGCCCATTTGATCAATGCCTTCGGGCTCTCGGTAAAGGCGTTGCCGCCGGCCGCCACATTATCCCACAGGATCTCGTCGATCCGCGCCTCGAAGTCGGCCAGCCATTTGTCCGGCGCCTCAGACTCGGTCACCATCGCGGCATTGGCCTCGATGCCGGCCTTGTAGGACTCGACCGCCATCCTGCAGCGCTCGGGCGCTGGCAGCGTCGAACCGGCGGTGGCATTGCCCACCACGTGAACGGTCAGGTCGGACAGCGAAGCGGCAAAAATGTGCATGGTCGCGATGTGGATCGCATTGGCGAAGACCTCGTCCTCGAACATTTTGGGATAGCTGATGCCCATGCGCTCCTTCAGGTAGCCATAGAGCTTCTTCTGGGCGATCAGCGATGCGCGCGTGCGGGCGAACTCGAACAGCCTGTCGGCGGAGTCTATAGGCCCGGTGTCGGCCCGAGCCGAGAAGCGCGAGGCTACGTCGGCGATCCAGCCGGCGGCTTCGGAAAACTGCGTCAGAAAGTGTTTCATGCTCGTCAATCGCCAATTTCCCCGCCGGTTGGAATGCTACGATAGAATCATTTCGGTGCCTGACTTCTCTCTGTAATCATCAAAGCTGCGGTGATTCTCTCGCGGGAGTCCCCGTGTCAATGATGTCGGCATTCCGCTGGCATACTATTGGGGAGGGAAATCGACATGTCCAGCAACGACGCTGGCTCCAGGGAACGTCATTGGGAGAAGACAAGAAACCTCAACACGGTCATCATGATCCTGTGGGTGGTCTTCGCCATCATCATTCCCTTTATGGCCAGCTCTCTTAATTCCATCTCTTTTCTTGGCTTTCCCTTGGGCTACTACATGTGCGTCCAGGGATCGCTTATCGCATTCGTCGCAATGATCTGGGTCCAGAACTGGCGCCAGGACGCAATTGACGACGAATTCGGCGTTGGCGACTGAGGGGGGCGACAATGGCTACCGAAACCGCGGGCAAAGCCCGCTTCATCGACAATCTCGGAAAGGTCTATGCACTTTATACGCTGGGCTTTCTCGCATTCTTCGCATTCATGGCGGTGCTCGAAAAAATGGGCATGGGGGCGCAGGCGATCGGCGTCGGCTTCCTGCTCTTCACCATTGCCATCTATGCGATCATCGGCTGGCTCTCGCGCACAGCGGAAGTCGACGCCTACTACGTGGCGGGCCGCGAGGTTCCGGCACTCTATAACGGCATGGCGACGGCGGCGGACTGGATGTCCGGCGCATCCTTCGTCGCGCTGGCCGGCGGCGTCTATTTCGGCGGTTATCCGTATCTCGGATTCATCGTCGGCTGGACGGGCGGCTACGTGCTGGTCAATTCGCTGCTTGCGCCCTATCTGCGCAAGTTCGGCTGCTACACGGTGCCGGACTTCATCGGTACGCGCTATGGCGGCAACACGGCCCGCCTTTGCGCCGTTATCATTCTTGTGGTTGCGTCGTTCACCTATGTGACGGCCCAGATCAACGCCACCGGAACGATCGCCGCGCAGACGCTCGGCATTCCGTTCGAACTCGGCGTCTGGCTCGGCCTGCTCGGCATCTTCATCTGCTCGATGCTCGGCGGCATGCGCGGCGTGACCTGGACTCAGGTGGCGCAGTACATCGTGCTGATCATCGCCTACCTGGTGCCGATCATCTGGATGTCCAACAAGCAGGGTTTCGGCATCATTCCGCACTTCTCCTACGGCGACGCAGTGCAGCGCATTGCAGAGCTGGAGGCGCAGTACGGGCTGAAGCCGGCACTTGAGGCAATTCCGGGCGTATCCGTCCTCACCACGCCGGCCAACGCGCCTGCGGGTCAGGGCTGGGCAATGGTCTCGCTCGCCATCTGCATGATGGCAGGCACCGCCTCGCTGCCGCATATCCTGATGCGGTACTTCACCACGCCTTCCGTCCGCTCGGCTCGCCGTTCGGTCGGCTGGTCGCTTACCTTCATCTTCCTGCTCTACTTCTCGGCGCCGGCCCTGGCAACGCTGACGAAGCTGCAGCTTCTGGATCCGACGCTGGCGACTTCGGTCATCGGCAAGGCTTTCGAGGACGTTTCAAACCTCGAATGGGTGAAGCACTGGTCTTCGGTGGGCATGCTCGCCGTGGCCGACCAGAACGGCGACGGCATCGTTCAGCTGAACGAGTTCTTCATGCGGCCCGACATCGTCGTGCTCGCCACACCAGAAATCGCAGGCTTGCCCTACGTGATTTCCGGCCTCGTGGCTGCCGGTGGCCTTGCTGCCGCCATGTCGACCGCAGACGGACTGCTGCTCGCCATCGCCAATGCGCTGTCGCATGATCTCTACTACAAGATCATCGACCCGAAGGCAGACACGCGCCGCCGTCTCATCGTGGCTCGCGTGCTTCTGCTCTTCATCGGTGCAGCAGGCGCACTGGTCGCATCGCTGAAACTGACGGGAATTCTAGGTGCCGTGGCATGGGCGTTCGACTTCGCCTGTTCCGGCCTGTTCTTCCCGCTGGTACTCGGCGTGTGGTGGAAACGAGCCAACTCGGCCGGCGCCGTTGCCGGCATGGTCGGCGGTTTCGTCGTCGGTTCGTGGTACCTCTACATGGTCTACAACGGCCTGATGGACCCATGGTTCGGCATCGACCACATCCGCTTCGGCATCATTGGCATGCCGGTCAGCCTGGTCTGCATGGTCGTCGTCAGCCTGCTCACCCCTGCCCCGAGCAAGGAAGTGCAGGACATGGTGGACGAGGTTCGTATCCCCACGGGTGCGACCATCCTTGCCACCGGCCACTGACAGCCTTTAAAGCAATGAGAGGGCGGGACCTGGTCCCGCCCTCCTTTTTTGGAGACTGCATCCGTTGGAAGACCTGATCTTCATCCACCCCTTGTGGGTAATCGTGCTGGACTACGTGCTCGGCGTCATCATGTGGACGCTCATCGGTCGCGCCGCGATGTCGATCTTCCTGCCCGAGGATTCCGAGTTCTTCTTCATGCGGTTCTTCGTCTTCGCGACGAACCCGCTGATGCGGCTCTTCGGGCCGATCACCCCGAGCTTCCTGATCGAACCGCTCCGGCCACTCTTCGTCGCCTGGTTCTTCTACATGTTCCGCTTTTACGCGATGCCCTGGCTGCTGGGCTACAGCGTCATGGGCATGCTGTCATTTCCGCTCGAAAGCGACATCGCACAGTTCCTCTACCAGGTCTTCTGACCGGCTGCGGCCCCGCAGGCGGCAAGACCAGCCTCGTCCCGATACAAAAGAAGGCCCGGCGCTCTGATCGAGCACCGGGCTTTTGACTGGCCGGTCGGCCGAAGCGTCAGGCTGCTGCCGAAACCTTCGATGCGGCGCCGGTAGGCACCTCCGAAATGGTCTTCAGGATCTGCGAGGCAATCTGGTAGGGGTCGCCCTGCGAGTTCGGACGACGATCCTCGAGATAGCCCTTGTAGTCGTTCCTGGCGAAACTGTGCGGCACGCGGATCGAGGCGCCGCGATCGGCCACGCCGTAGCTGAACCTGTTCCAGGGCGCGGTCTCGTGCTTGCCGGTCAGGCGCTTGTCGTTGTCCGGACCATAGACGGCGATGTGGTCGTGCAGGTTCTTGTCGAAGGCTGCCATCAGCGCCTCGAAATAGGCCTTGCCGCCGACTTCGCGCATATAGGTCGTCGAGAAGTTGGCGTGCATGCCCGAGCCGTTCCAGTCGGTGTCGCCGAGCGGCTTGCAGTGATACTCGATGTCGATGCCGTATTTTTCGGTCAGGCGCTCAAGCAGGTAGCGGGCGATCCACATCTCGTCGGCGGCCTTCTTGGAGCCCTTGCCGAAGATCTGGAATTCCCACTGGCCCTTGGCCACCTCGGCGTTGATGCCTTCGTGGTTGATGCCGGCGTCGAGGCAGAGGTCGAGATGCTCCTCGACGATCTTGCGGGCGACGTCGCCGACCTTGGCGTAGCCGACGCCGGTGTAGTACGGGCCCTGCGGCGCCGGGAAGCCGGCGGCAGGGAAGCCCAGCGGGCGGCCGTCCTGGTAGAAGAAGTACTCCTGCTCGAAGCCGAACCATGCACCTTCGTCGTCGAGGATGGTGGCGCGCTTGTTGGAAGGATGCGGCGTCACGCCATCGGGCATCATGACCTCGCAGAGCACGATCGCGCCGTTCTTGCGCGTCGTGTCGGGCACGATGCGGACCGGCTTCAGCACGCAGTCGGAATTGCTGCCTTCAGCCTGCAGCGTCGAGCTGCCGTCGAAACCCCACAGCGGGAGCTGCTCGAGAGTCGGGAACTGATCGAATTCCTTGATCTGCGTCTTGCCACGCAGGTTCGGCACCGGCGTGTAGCCATCGAGCCAAATGTACTCAAGCTTGTACTTAGTCATCGCGTTCCTCTTGTGAGCTTGCGTCCCTGGATGAACGGAGGCCGGCACGCAGACCGGCTGTCCGTCGTGCATATTGCAACGCAACAAGCATGCCAGTTCGCGCACCGATCGCCGTCACGGTCCGCAATCGCGCGCTTTTTGTCGCCTTCCCGCTTCGACACGGCAGTTTCCCGGGTGCGAAACCAATCCCGGGCACCCGCGTTGCACCTCTCAATCCCCTTGCCGCGACAAGGCTGCAAGGGTGCCTGCAACAGCTGCAATGACGTCAAACAGGCACAAGTCAAAATCGCCTAAAAAAAAGTCACTTCTTGTTTTTTCCGAATGCAGATTGCGCAAATTGCGGGCAGAACCTATATTGATCTTAGATTCCCGATGCTGCTCTGCAGCATAGAAGGAGGAAGAAGAAATGGAGACGAACTCCAGCCGTCCGACGGCAAAGATTTTGGCTTTCCCTGCTGGTGGCCGATCAGGTTTCGCCAGGAGCAGGACTGACATTCACTCGGCAGCCAACATTTCTGTACGCCCCGAGGAAAACCGGGTTATCGTCGACAGCTGGTACCACGAGGCTGCAGTACGCGAAGCCGAGACCTCGAAGGGTCACTGAGGCGTCTGTTCACCCGGCGCGCGGAATTTCGCGCGACCGTCACGCAAAGCGTCGCCTCGAACGGGGCATCTGCGCCCTCGCCTTGCGCCTTCAAGCAGCTCTCAAAACCCGCTAGCGGATGGCGTTGAGCAGCGCCACCGCGCCCAGCATGTCGCGCTTGCGGGCGGCGCGGCGCGCCACCTCCTCCGCGTCGTGGCCCCAGTGCTCGGCCTGCCAGTCTTCGTCCACATGGGCGGCGTTCCAGGCAGCTTCGGCGTCGAGTTGGCCGAAATCGACGGCCAGCGCCAAAAGCGCCGATCCGGTCAGATTGGTCATCAGGTGCAGCGCGGACAGGCGCAGCGGCTCGGCACGCTGGCTGAGATGCGCGCCGATGGCGCCGATCGTCTCGCGCGGCTGCTCGACATGGATCACCCCTTCGGCCAGCACGAAGCGCGCACCGAGCTTCATGCCCGCCCAGTCGATCACCGGGTCCCAGGCATCCGCCTGACGCTGCACCAGGCTGTCCGGGTGGCCCGCGCGATAGCACAGCAGGTCGGAGGCCGAAAAGCGCAAGATATCTTCAAGCACCGCCTGCGGGTCAGTGGCGACCCCGTCTATGGCCGTGTTGACGAGACGATAGACCGGCATGGAAGGCGGATCGATCACCTCGCCCTGTGCGGCGAACTCATTGGCAACGAGGCCAGCGGCCTTGTCGGTCGGCAGCGCCAGCAGCGCCTTGCCCGGCGTACGCACCGGCCGGCCGTCGAGATGCACGGCAAAGGCCTCGCCATCAGGCGCCACAGCCACCTCCTTGTAGAAGCGCTTCGGCAGCGGCGTACGCATCTGGATCTGCGCCCGGCGCACCGGGTCGGGATCCGACAGCAGCTTGCCGTCTTCGAGGTCGTTCAAAATATCGCGCATCACAAGCCTATCGGGGTTGGTCGACGGGGCGATCGGTTGACCAGGACAAGCCCGGCGGCAATCAGCACCAGCGACATCAATATAAGCAGCCCCAGCGGTTCGCCAAGGATCAGGCCGGCAAACAGCACGCCGAAGGCCGGCGTCAGGAAGGTGAAGCTGGCAAGCCCGGATGCCGGATAGTGCCGCATCAGCCAGAACCAGAGCACATAGGTGATCGCCACGATGTAGACCGACTGGAAGATCAGCGCCAAGGTGGCAACGCTGTTGGCGTCGCGGATGGCCGGCCCGGAGACCGGCAACAGCAGTGCCGCCACCGCAGCAGCGACGCCAAGCTGGTAAAGCAGCAGCTTCTCGGCGCCGGCATGGGCAAGCCTGGTCCCCTTGATCACCATGATCGTCGCCGCCCAGGCAAGACCGGCCGCCAGGCTCATCATGTCGCCGATCAGCGCCTCGGGCCCCGGCCGGCTCAGCCTGTCGGAAAAGACCAGCACCAATCCCGCGAAGGCCAGCGCAAGGCCGATGAATTTGCGCAGCGAGATGGTCTCGCCGAGAAAGAAATGGCCGCCGACCAGAACCCAGAACGGCATGGAATTGACCAAAAGGGTGCTGCGTGCCGCCGAGGTATAGTCGAGCCCGACAAAGATCAGCAGGAATTCCAGGGTGAACAGCAGGCCGGCAAGCAGGCCGACCCAGAGCGTGCCGTCATGCTCGAACAGCCGTATGCTGCGCCAGCGGCACCACAGAAACACCATGCCGCCACCCACCACGGAACGGGCGAGCGTCAGGAAGACCGGGCTGTAGCCGGTATTGGAGAGCTTGGCGGCAACGCCGTTGAGGCCCCAAGAGAGCGTCAGGCCGATCATGACGGCCACGGCCAGCGTGTCGACCGCGTCGCGCCGCTGGACAGCGGACGCTGTGGTCACCGATCGTCTCCGCTCGCCTCGTCGAAGCCGATCAGGTTCCAGCTCTGGCGCATATGGGCCGGCATCGGCGCCGTCACGTCGATCACCCCCTTGTCCGGGTGGGGAATGACAATGCGCCGGGCCAGCAGATGCAGCTTGTTCTGCATGCCGCCCGGGAAATCCCAGTTGGTGTCGGCCTCGAAATATTTCGGGTCGCCGAGGATCGGGCAGCCGAGATAGGCGGCATGGACGCGCAGCTGGTGGGTGCGCCCGGTATAGGGCTGCATTTCCAGCCAGCTCATGGTCTGCGCAGCCTGCTCGATGATCCGGTAGTAGGAAACCGCGTGGTCGGCGCCCTTTTCGCCGTGCTTGGCAATCCGCATGCGGTCGCCGTCGGGCGTCTGCTCCTTGATCAGCCAGGTCGAGATCTTGTCCTCGCGCTTCGGCGGCACGCCCTTGACCAGCGCCCAGTAGGTCTTGACCGTCTCGCGCGCCCGGAACGCCTCGGCAAGCTTCATCGCCGCCAGGCGGCTGCGGGCAACCACCAGCACGCCCGAGGTGTCGCGGTCGAGCCGGTGCACAAGGCGCGGCTTCTCGCCCTTCTTGTTGCGCCAGGCCTCCAGCATGTCATCAAGGTGGCGCACGACGCCAGAACCGCCCTGCACGGCCAGCCCTGCCGGCTTGTTGAAGACGAACACCTTGTCGTCCTCGTAGAGCAACATCTGGCGCAGCACGTCGCCATCTTCCTGACCGCGGATCGACTTGGCCGTCAGCGGGCCGCCGGCGCCCTTCATGTCGACGTCCATCGGCGGGATGCGCACCATCATGCCGGGCTCAACGCGCGAGTCTGCCTTCACTCGGCCGCCATCGACGCGCACCTGACCCGAGCGCAGCAGCTTCTGCAGGTGGCCGAAGCCCAGTCCGGGGAAACGCGTCTTGAACCAGCGGTCGAGCCGCATGCCCGCTTCGCCGTCCTCGACCTTGATCTGTTCTACGCCTGCCATCGCTCTACCGTCCGTTCAATCCGGCGCAATAGCATCCGCCAAGGCTTCTTGCGAGCCACAATGCAGGAATCAGGGCAAGGATAGACAAAAGGACGCTGGCGCAGGCTCACATCTGGAGACGCGCGCCGGCGCCTGCGGCGTGGAAAGTTGAGCAGGGCCGGTCAACCTGAGGTGTCGGGCTGCGGCACCCTCTTGGTCTTTTCCACTGCACGCTTCTTCGGGATCGACGAATCTTCGCTAAGGTCAGGCCACGTGTCAGCAAGCTTTTTCGCTCGCTCGACAGCGGCGAGAGCCATGACCAGCCACAAGTCCTTGAGCGACCACTGGTTGCGGTGTCTGTTGCCACGCACCTTCTGGAAATAGTCCGACACCAGGAACTGCGGCAAACTCATGCTGGCCTTGGCGTGATTGCATGCCCTGCAGCTTGGGATGGTGACCGATCCGCCATTGTGAGCCAACGGGATCACATGATCTTCCGTAGCGCCGGTTGGCGCTGTCGCATGGCCAGACGATTGGCGCATCTTGATCCCGCAATAGGCGCACCAGTGGCGACGCTCGTCCTGCCACCAGTCTCCAGTCCGTTGTTTCAAAAGCGCAATCGGTTCAGCGGCCACTCTCGTGCACCCCCTTGTGATGGCGACCGAGAGTTGCAGAAAATTCTTCGAATTCGCCTAATCGTGCCGCGAGAATTGTCAGCTTTTGCAGCGACCGGCATCTGTGCCGACAGCGCCGCGCCGGTCCGACATCAGCCCCTGCCGCTCCGCTCGCGCCTGATCTTCGCCCAGAAATCGAGCCGCTTGCGGATATCGCGCTCGAAGCCGCGCTCGGGCGGGTCATAGAAGGTCTGGCGGCCCATCTTCTCTGGAAAATAGTCCTGGCCGGAAAAGGCATCCGGCTGGTCGTGGTCGTAGAGATAGCCCTCGCCGTAGCTCTCATCCTTCATCAGCTTGGTCGGCGCGTTGAGGATGTGCTTTGGCGGCAGCAGCGAGCCGTTTTCCTTGGCGGCGCGCATGGCGCTCTTGTAGGCGGTGTAGACGGCATTCGATTTCGGCGCGGTCGCCAGATAGACGGTCGCCTCGGCAAAGGCCAGTTCGCCCTCCGGCGAGCCGAGATAGTCGTAAGCGTCCTTGGCGGCATTGGCGATCACCAGCGCCTGCGGATCGGCCAGGCCGATATCCTCCATCGCCATGCGCACCAGCCGGCGACCGAGATAGAGCGGGTTTTCCCCGGCGTCGAGCATACGGGCGAGATAATAGAGCGCGGCGTCCGGGTCCGAGCCGCGCACCGCCTTGTGGAGGGCCGAAATCAGGTTGTAGTGGCCGTCCTGGCCCTTGTCGTAGATCGGCGCGCGGCGCTGCACGATCTCCTGCAGGGCCTTGGCGTCGAATGTTTCGCCCGGCCGTGCCGCCCGCCATACCTCCTCGGCCAGCGTCAGCGTCGCGCGGCCGTCGCCATCGGCCATGCCGAGCAGCATCGCCCTCGCCTGCTCGTCGAGCGGCAGGCTCTTGCCCTCGACCTCCTCGGCCCGGCCAAGCAGCCGCTCCAGGCTTTCCTGGCCGAGCGAGCGGAACGTCATCACGCGGGCGCGCGACAGAAGGGCGGCGTTCAGCTCGAAGGACGGGTTTTCGGTCGTGGCGCCGACCAGCACCACCGTGCCGTCTTCCATCACCGGCAGGAAACTGTCCTGCTGGGTGCGGTTGAAGCGGTGGATCTCGTCAACGAACAAAAGCGTCTGGCGGCCATTGGCGCGGCGCAGTTTGGCGCTCTCGAACACCTTCTTCAGGTCCGCGACACCCGAAAACACCGCAGATATCTGCTCGAAGGCAAGGCTGGTCTCGCCAGCCAGCAGCCGCGCGACCGTCGTCTTGCCCGTTCCCGGCGGTCCCCAGAAGATCATCGAGCCCAACGAGCCCGAGCGGATCAGCCGCGTCAGCGCGCCGTCCTCGCCGGTCAGGTGCTCCTGCCCGACCACTTCGCCGAGCGTCTTGGGCCGCAGCCGTTCGGCAAGAGGCGCGCCGGCAGAGGGCTGGCCGGAAGGCTTGTCTGGTGGTGCGTCGGAACCGAAGAGGTCGGTCATCAGCGCGCCCCGCTGTCGCCTGCGCGGCCTTGCGGCCTATGCAAGTCGCCGCTCAATAGCGCAGCATCTGGCGCAGCAGCTTGCCGTCGCGCTCGACGGTGAAGCGCCACCAGCGCGACGGCGCCTCGGCCATCTGGCGCAGCTTGTCGGGCGTATCGATCTCCTCGCCGTTGATCTCGCGCACGATGTCGGAGGGCCGCAGGCCGACACCGGCGGCCGGCGAACCCTTGGCTACCTCGACGATGCTCACGCCGGAAGTGTCGGAGCGCAGGCCGAGCCGCTGGGCCAGGCGTGGCGACAGCACGGCCACCTTGGCGCCGGCGAAGGGGCTGCGGCCGGCGATCGTCAGTTCCACGCCGCTCTCGCCTTCCGGCGCGCGGATCAGTTCGACCTCGACCTTGCGTTCGTCGCCATTGCTCAGGATCTCGAACTCGGCAGCCGAGCCGATGTCCTGGGTGGCCAGCCGATAGCCGAGCGCGTCGACGTGTTCGATGGCCGCGCCGTTCAGCGCCAGCACAACGTCGCCGGGCTTCAGGCCGGCCTTGTCGGAAGGGCCGTCGGGCGTCACCGAGGAGACGAGCGCGCCGGACGGGCGCGACATGCCGAGCGACTCGGCGATCTGCGCGGTCACCGGCTCAAACTCGGCGCCGACATAGGGGCGCTCGAAGAAGTCGCTGCCGCCTTCCGCTGCCTTGGCGACAGCGCGCACCATGTTGGAGGGAATGGCGAAGCCGATGCCTATCGAGCCGCCGCTGCGGCTGAAGATGGCCGTGTTGATGCCGACCAGCTGGCCGGCCATGTTGATCAGCGCACCGCCCGAATTGCCCGGGTTGATGGCAGCGTCGGTCTGGATGAAGAAGCCGAAATCGGACACGCCGACATGGCTGCGCGCCAGCGCCGAGACGATGCCGCTGGTGGTCGTCTGGCCGACGCCGAACGGATTGCCGATCGCCAGGACAAGGTCACCGGTCATCAGCGCATCGGAATCGCCGAACGGCACGACCGGAAACGGCTCCGGCGAATCGATCTTCAGAATGGCGAGGTCGAGCGATTCGTCCTTCAGGAGGACCTTGCTGGCAAACTCGCGGCCGTCGGCAAGCGCCACCTTCACTTCGTCGGCACCGCGCACGACGTGGAAGTTGGTGACGACGACGCCGCTCGGATCGACCAGCACGCCCGACCCCAGCGAATTCTGCGCCCGGCGCTTCATCTGACGGCCGAAGAACTGCTCGAAGAAGGGATCGCCCTCGAAGGGCGAGCGTGCCTGCTGCGCCTTCTTGGTGGCGTAGACGTTGACGACGGCGGGCGCCGTCTGCTGCACCAGCGGCGCGAAGGAAAGCTGCATGTCCTCGCGGCCGAAGGGCACGCGTCGCTCCGGGCCGCTTGCCGGGTCCTCTGTGCCCCGCAGCAGATCGGACAGCACGTCCGTCAGCCCCTCGCCTTCCTGGGCGAAGCCGGTTGCGGGTGCGCCAACGAGCCATAGTCCCAGGATAACAAGAGCCAAGCGTGTCGCGCGCATTGCGAATCCCTTCAATGTGGGTGAACCGATGCCATTTTCACGATGAATGTGCAAAATCAATGGCCCGCCGCCGCCTGCCACGCGGGGCGGCCTGCAGCATTAACCTTTTGGTAGGAATTAACTTCTCCGGCAAGGGAGTGGTGGTAGATATCCTGCTTATACAGCCATTCGCATCGGACAAGGCCATGAGCGAGTTCGCGTCGGTTCAGGAAGACGGCCCGGTTGCTCTGCGTGACGCCGCTCGCCCGGAAGCCGGGCTGGCAAAGCCGGCGCGCGAGCGCATCGCTTATATCGAGTATTTCCGCGCCGTGGCGATCCTGCTGATCGTCTGCGGCCACAGCTACGCGGTGTCGTGGACGCATTTCGTCGACGAGGATCCGCAGGCCCGCGTCACCTGGCTGAATGTCATTCCGGCGCTGATCACCGGCGGCACGGCCTATTTCGTCTTCATCTCGGGCTATCTCTATCGCCAGGTTTTCTATGGCCGAACCTCCTATGGCGCGTTCATGCAGAAGAAGGCGCTCTATGTCGGGCTGCCCTACCTGATCCTCGCCACGCCGCTTGCCATCGCCGAGATGTCGCTCGGCCACTTTTCGGTGACGGCGGTGAAGGACGGCGTCGCCTACAGCGCTAGCTATTTCGTCGATTTCATCGTGCTGTTCTCGACCGGGCGCATGGTCACCGCCTACTGGTACATCCCCTTCATCTTCCTGGTGTTCCTCGCCACACCGCTGTTCGACCGATTCATCGAACTGAGCCGCGGCCGCCGTGCTGCCGTGCTGGCGCTCTCGGTCGGCGTGGCGCTCTGGGTCGTGCGCCCGGCCGACAACCTCAACCCGGTCCAGTGCTTCTTCTATTTCGCCAATTTCTACCTCTTCGGCATCCTGTTCTGCGAGTACCGCAAGCCGGCAATGGCCGTGCTCACCCGCCCCGCCGTCATTGCCGCACTCGGCGTGCTGCTCCTCGCCATCGGCCTATCGCAGGCGCTTGTTCTCCAGGACCCTGGCAACCTCGAGCGCTTCCCCGGCCAGGGCTGGGGACCGGTCGGGTTCGACGTCATGCTGTTCCAGAAATATGTCGGCATCGCGCTCTTGTGCGGCGTGCTTGCCCACACAGCCGGCTGGCTGCAGCGACCGCTGAGCTTCATCGCCGACCACAGCTTCGGCCTGTTCTTCACGCATGGCATCGTTCTCGCCGTGCTGATGCGGCTGCCCGAACCCCTGTCGCCGCATATCGGCGTGCCGATGGCCGACCTCGCTCTCTACAGCGCCGTCGTCATAGCCGTCAGCCTGGCCATAGTGGTGCTGGTGAAACAGGCGACCGGCCGATACAGCCGCTACATCATCGGCTGCTGAGGCCACACAGGTTCTGCCCGGCAGCCGGCAGCATCGTATCGCCTGGACTTCATGGCCTGCGGCAACGCTCGGCTTCGGCGCGACCGCTGACGCGGCCCATTCCACCAAAAACCACGCAAATAAAAAGGGGGCCGAAGCCCCCTTGGAAAAATGGATGATGCCGAAAGCTTATGCAGCCTCGGTCTCGCCGTTGGCATCCTCGGCTTCGAGGCGGGCGCGGTCGCCTGCGCCCTTGGCCGCGGTGTCGCGGTCGACGAACTCGATCACGGCCATCGCCGCATTGTCACCGGGGCGGAAACCCGCCTTCATGATGCGCAGGTAGCCACCGTTGCGGGTGGCGTAGCGCGGTGCGATCGTTTCGAACAGGCGCTTGACGACGCCCTCGTTGCCGATCTGCGCGATCACCTGGCGGCGGGCGTGCAGGTCGCCGCGCTTGCCCAGCGTGACGAGCTTCTCGACGATCGGACGCAGGTCCTTCGCCTTGGGCAGCGTGGTGACGATCTGTTCATGCTCGATCAGCGAAACCGCGAGGTTGGCAAACATCGACTTGCGGTGACTTACACTGCGGGCAAAACGGCGGCCTTTGAAACCGTGGCGCATGGCTCTTATCCTTCTTCAGTTGTTCAAGAGGCCACGGCCTCTGATGGTTTTCCGCATGGCCGTCGGACCGGGTACCCCGGTCCTTGGCACCATGCTCTAGTCAGGCTTTAGTACTGGTCTTCGTAACGCTTGGCGAGATCTTCGATGTTCTCCGGCGGCCAGTCGGCAACTTCCATGCCGAGGTGCAGGCCCATTGCCGCGAGCACTTCCTTGATCTCGTTCAGCGACTTGCGTCCGAAGTTCGGGGTGCGCAGCATCTCTGCTTCCGTCTTCTGGATCAGGTCGCCGATGTAGACGATGTTGTCGTTCTTCAGGCAGTTGGCCGAACGCACCGAAAGCTCGAGTTCGTCGACCTTCTTGAGCAGCGCCGGGTTGAATGCCAATTCGGTAACCGCCTCGGTGGCGACTTCCTTCTGCGGCTCGTCGAAGTTGACGAACAGGCCGAGCTGGTCCTGCAGGATGCGCGCGGCAAATGCCACGGCGTCTTCGCCGGTGACCGAGCCGTTGGTCTCGATGGTCATGGTCAGCTTGTCATAGTCGAGAACCTGGCCCTCGCGGGTGTTCTCGACCTTGTAGGAGACCTTCTTGACCGGCGAGTAGAGGCTGTCGACCGGGATGAGCCCGATCGGCGCGTCTTCGGCGCGGTTGCGGTCGGCCGGTACGTAGCCCTTGCCGCTGTCGACGGTGAATTCCATGCGGATCTCGGCGCCCTCGTCCAGCGTGCAGATCACGTGGTCGGGGTTGAGGATCTCGACGTCGCCCACGGTCTGGATGTCGCCGGCCAGCACGGCGCCCGGGCCCTGCTTGCGCACGACCATGCGCTTGGGTCCGTCGCCTTCCATGCGGATGGCGATTTCCTTGACGTTGAGCACGATGTCGGTGACGTCCTCGCGCACACCGGCGATCGAGGAGAACTCATGCAGCACGCCGTCGATCTGCACCGCCGTCACGGCAGCGCCGCGCAGCGAGGACAGAAGCACGCGGCGCAGCGCGTTGCCGAGAGTGAGGCCGAAGCCGCGCTCGAGCGGCTCGGCGACGAGCGTCGTCAGGGTCTTGTTTTTGGAGGAGAACTCGATCTTGTTCGGCTTGATCAGTTCCTGCCAGTTTTTCTGGATCATTTGGACTTCCTTCCGTTGGCCCACCACCATCCAATCGTGGCGGGCGACATGGAAAGCCGTGGAGGAGCGCAGATGCGCTCGCGCGGCTGTTCGAAACGTATTGGTTAGACGCGGCGCTTCTTGCGCGGGCGGCAACCATTGTGCGGGATCGGCGTGACGTCACGGATCGAGGTGATCGTGAAGCCGCCGGCCTGCAGGGCGCGCAGCGCCGACTCGCGGCCGGAGCCGGGTCCGCAAACCTCGACCTCGAGCATGCGCATGCCGTGCTCCTGGGCCTTCTTGCAGACATCCTCGGCAGCCATCTGGGCGGCGAAGGGGGTCGACTTGCGCGAGCCCTTGAAGCCCTGCGAACCGGCCGACGACCAGGCAATGGTGTTGCCCTGCGCGTCGGTGATGGTGATCATCGTGTTGTTGAAGGTCGAGCTGACATGAGCGACGCCCGACGAAATGTTCTTGCGCTCGCGGCGACGAACGCGTGTGGCTTCCTTGGCCATGATAGTCCTTTCAGTTGATCTCTACACCGCCGTAATGCCAGCGGCTCCACCGGAGAACGGGAAACGGTAAAATGGCGAATGGGCAGATTGCCATTCACCATTCACCGCCGACCATTCGCCAAATTACTTCTTCTTGCCTGCGATCGCCTTCGCCGGACCCTTACGGGTGCGGGCGTTGGTGTGCGTGCGCTGGCCGCGAACCGGCAGCGAGCGACGATGGCGCAGGCCACGGTAGCAGCCAAGGTCCATCAGGCGCTTGATGTTCATCGAGGTCTCACGGCGCAGGTCGCCCTCGACCTGGTAGTCGCGGTCGATCGCTTCGCGGATCTGCAGGACTTCGGCGTCGGTCAGCTGGTTGACGCGACGGTCCGCCGGGATGCCGACCTTGTCGACGATTTCCTGGGCGAAGCGCTTGCCGATGCCGTGAATGTACTGGAGCGCGATGACGACGCGCTTGTTGGTCGGAATATTGACGCCTGCTATGCGGGCCATTTCATTCTCCATGTAGGCCGGTCTTGCCGGCAGTTGTTATTGACCCGCGTCCGGTGGAGGCCGGCCCTTGCGGGTATTCCAAGTCAATTAGGCCGCCCGTCCTCTAGGACCTGGCAGCCTCACGTGATCTGGAGATGCGCCGCTATAGTCCAGCGCCGCATGTCCGTCAACACTGGGTCTCAGCTTTTCTTGGCGGTCTTCTCCAGCACCGCTGCGATCTGCTTCGTCACCTCGTCCATGCTGGCCATGCCGTCGACGCCCTGAAGCAGTCCCTTGGCATAGTAGTAGCCGATCAGCGGTGCCGTCTTCTTGTAGTATTCGCGCAGCCGCTCGTCGAAGACCTCGGCATTGTCGTCCTTGCGCACCGGCTCGCCGGCGGCCTTGGCCTCCTCGGCGCGCTTCAGGATGCGACCGACCAGCGCCTTGTCGTCGACGACCAGTTCGATGACGACGTCAAGCTCTATGCCACGGTCGGCCAGCATCTCGCCGACCGAGTCGGCCTGCTGCAGCGTGCGCGGATAGCCGTCGAGGATGAACCCGTTGGCGCAGTCGGCCTGATCGATGCGCTCGGCAACGATGGCGTTGACGATCGCGTCAGAGACGAGCTCGCCCGCATCCATCACCGCCTTGGCGCGCTTGCCGACTTCCGTCTCCGCCTTGACCGCGGCGCGCAGCATGTCTCCGGTGGAGAGCTGCGGAATGCCGTGGGTTTCTACCAGTCTCTGTGCTTGCGTCCCCTTGCCCGCCCCTGGCGGCCCAAGCAAAATCAATCTCATTTTCCCCTCTTGCCCCCGCGTAGCTTCGACTTCTTGATCAGTCCTTCATACTGGTGAGCAATCAGGTGCCCCTGAATCTGCGCAACGGTATCAAGCGTAACACTGACCACGATCAGAAGCGAAGTACCACCGAGGTAGAAGGGTACGCCAGTCGCCGAGATCAGGAACTCGGGCAGCAGGCAGACCAGCACCAGGTAGACGGCGCCGATGACGGTGATGCGGGTGAGCACGTAGTCGATGTATTCGGCAGTGCGCTCGCCCGGACGGTAGCCCGGAATAAAGCCGGAATGCTTCTTCAGCTGGTCAGCCGTGTCCGTCGGATTGAACACGATCGCCGTGTAGAAGAAGGCGAAGAAGGCGATCATGGCGGCATAGAAGGCCATGTAGAGCGGCTGGCCGTGGCCGAGGGCGGCCAGTATGGCGTTGGCCCAGTTCGGCAGCGTCGTCGAGCCGGTGGTCGAGAAGCCGGCGATGGTGGCCGGCAGGAGCAGCAGCGACGATGCGAAGATCGGAGGGATGACGCCGGCCGTGTTGAGCTTCAGCGGCAGATGCGAGGTGTCGCCCTGGAACATGCGGTTGCCGACCTGGCGCTTCGGATACTGGATCAGCAGGCGGCGCTGGGCGCGCTCGAAGAAGACGATCAGGCCGATGACGACCACCGCCAGGACCATGATCGCGAGGATCAGGCCGGTCGACAACGCGCCGGTGCGGCCGAGCTCCAGCGTACCACCGATGGCGCTGGGCAGGCCGGCGACGATGCCGGAGAAGATGATCAGCGAGATGCCGTTGCCGATGCCGCGCGCGGTGATCTGCTCGCCGAGCCACATCAGGAACATGGTGCCGCCGACCAGCGTGATGACGCAGGAGATCCGGAAGAACATGCCGGGATCGGCGACGATGCCGGTGCCCGATTCGAGACCGACGGAGATGCCGTAGGCCTGCACGACGCCAAGCAGCACCGTGCCGTAGCGGGTGTACTGGTTGATGACCTTGCGGCCCTGCTCGCCTTCCTTCTTCAGCTGCTCGAGCGACGGAATGACCGACGTCATGAGCTGCATGATGATGGAGGCGGAAATGTAGGGCATGATGCCCAGCGCGAAGATCGCCATGCGCTCGACGGCGCCGCCGGCAAACATGTTGAACATGCCGAGCACGCCGCCGGACTGCTGCTGGAAGGCCTGGGCGAAAGCGTCTGGATTGATACCGGGAAGCGGGATGTAGGTGCCGAGCCGGTAGACGAGCAGCGCCCCCAGTGTGAACCAGATACGCTTCTTCAGATCCTCGGCCTTGGCGAAGGCTGCGAAATTCAGATTGGATGCAAGTTGTTCAGCAGCCGATGCCATGCAAAATTCTCCGCTTCGTCACGCTGGAATGGGCCCGGAGGGGCGGCGCGTGTCGCCGAAGCCACGAGATAAGCTTCGGGCCGCAAAGTTGCAAGCGGCGGCCATCCCCGACCGCCGCTTGAACGAAGCCCGTTATTCGGTTGCTTCTGCCTTGGCAGGCAGCTTAACCGATCCCCCGGCCTTCTCGACCTTTTCAATTGCCGACTTGGAAGCGCCGGCAATGTCGAATGTCACTTTCGCCTTCAAGTCGCCGTCGGCGAGCAGGCGCACGCCGTCCTTGGCGCGGCGGATGACGCCGGCCTTGATCAGCGCCTCGGCGTTCACCGTCTCCTTGGCGTCGAGCTTCTTGGCGTCGATCGCGGTCTGAACACGACCGATCGAAACGGTGTTGTAGCTCTTGGCGAAGATGTTGTTGAAGCCGCGCTTGGGCAGACGACGATAAAGCGGCATCTGGCCGCCCTCGAAGCCGTTCACGGCGACGCCCGAACGAGACTTCTGTCCCTTGACGCCACGGCCGCCGGTCTTGCCGGTGCCCGAACCGATGCCACGGCCGACGCGCTTCTTGGAGTGCGTTGCGCCTTCGTTGTCACGCAGGTCGTTGAGTTTCATGATATTTCTCCCGCGTTCCGGCTTACGCCTCGTCCACGACGCGGACGAGGTGCTGCACGGCAGCGATCATGCCGCGAACCGAAGGCGTATCCTCCAGGGTGCGGCGGCGGTGCATCTTGTTCAGGCCGAGACCAACCAGCGTCGCGCGCTGTTCCTTGGGACGGCGGATCGGGCTGCCGATCTGCTCGACGGTCACGGTCTTGGTAACTTTCTTTGCCATGGTACTGATCCCTCTGGCGTCGACTATTCTTCGGCCGCAACCGCGGTACCGCGGCGTGCCTGAAGGGTCGAGTACTTGATGCCGCGCTGTGCCGCAACATCCTTGGGATGCATCTGGCTCTTCAGCGCATCGAATGTCGCACGCACCATGTTGTACGGGTTCGAGGAACCCATCGACTTGGCGACGACGTCATGCATGCCGAGCGTCTCGAAGACGGCGCGCATCGGGCCACCGGCGATGATGCCGGTACCGGCCTTGGCGGCGCGCAGCAGAACCTTGCCGGCACCGTGGCGTCCCTCGACGTCGTGATGCAGCGTGCGGCCCGAACGCAGCGGCACGAAGATCAGGTCGCGCTTGGCGGATTCGGTCGCCTTGCGGATCGCCTCAGGCACTTCGCGCGCCTTGCCGTGACCAAAGCCGACGCGGCCCTTCTGGTCGCCGACGACGACGAGTGCTGCAAAGCCGAAGCGACGGCCGCCCTTGACGACCTTTGCAACGCGGTTGATGTGAACGAGCTTGTCGACGAATTCGCTGTCGCGCTCTTCGCGGTCGCGGCCACGGCCGCCGTCCCTGCGTTCTTGTGCCATATCCTGTTCCTTATTTTTTTCCGGAAGCACGGTTGTTGATGATATCCGGCACCTCTGTGGGTCACCGGGAGCGAAAAACTAGAAGGTGAGGCCTGCCTCACGTGCAGCTTCGGCAAGCGCCTTGACGCGGCCGTGATAGATGTAGGGTCCGCGATCGAACACGACATCCTTCACGCCTGCCTTGACGGCGCGCTCGGCGATCAGCTTGCCGACAGCGGCAGCAGCCGCAACGTCGGCACCGGTCTTGACCGAACCCTTGACGTCCTTCTCCAGGGTCGAGGCCGAAGCGACGGTGTGACCCTTGGAGTCGTCGATGATCTGCGCGTGAATGTTCTTCGACGAGCGGAAGACCGACAGGCGCAGGCGATCGCCCGAAACCTTCTTGATCTGGCGGCGGACGCGCTGGGCGCGGCGCTGGGTGGATTCCTTGGCAGCCATTTTATTCGTTCCTTGCCTTCATCTGACGGACGCTGCCCTGTGCGGTAGGCCCTGAAGGCCTCCCGCGGCAACATTCCGCGGCGTTTCGATACGGTAGATGGCGAATGGTGAATGGAAAGAGGTCTGAACCGGCAACCTGCCCTGCCCTCTTGCCATTCACCATCCACCAACCACCAGAACTACTTCTTCTTGCCTTCCTTGCGGACGATCTTCTCGCCTGCGTACTTCACGCCCTTGCCCTTGTAGGGCTCCGGCGGCCGGTATTCGCGGATCTCGGCGGCCACCTGGCCAACCTGCTGCTTGTCGATGCCGGTCACCGAGATTTCGGTCGGCTTCGGAACAGTGATCGTGATTCCCTGCGGCGTCTCATAGACGACTTCGTGGCTGAAGCCGAGAGAAAGCTGGAGGTTCTTGCCCTGCAGGGCGGCGCGATAGCCGACGCCGTTGATCTCGAGCTTCTTTTCGAAGCCGTCCTTCACACCCTGGATGATGTTTTCGATCTGGGTCCGCGACATGCCCCACTTGGAGCGGGCAACCTTAGACTGGTCGCGCGGCTGAACGGCGATCTCGCCGTTCTCGAGCTTGACCAGCACTTCTTCGTTGACCACGAACTTCAGTTCGCCCTTCGGGCCCTTGGCCGTGACGGTCTGGCCGTCGACGGTCGCGGTCACACCCTGCGGCAGGGCAACTGGTTTCTTGCCAATACGAGACATTTTGTTGTCCTCGTTACTCTTCTTGTTTCAGGCCTGCCGGATCAGAAAATCTGGCAGAGGATTTCGCCGCCGACATTCTGCTCGCGAGCATCATGGTCGGCCATGACGCCCTTCGGCGTCGAAAGGATGGCGATACCGAGGCCGTTGGCGACATGCGGGATCGACTTTGCCGAGACGTAAACGCGGCGGCCGGGCTTCGAGACGCGGGCGATTTCACGGATCACCGGGGTGCCGTCGAAATACTTCAGCTCGATGTTGATCTCGGACTTGCCGTTATCGAAATCGGTCTGGCTGTAGTCGCGGATATAGCCTTCAGCCTTCAGCACGTCGAGGACGCGGGCGCGCAGCCTGGAAGCCGGAGTCGACACGGTGGTCTTCTTGCGGCCGTAGGCGTTGCGGATGCGGGTCAGCATATCGCCGAGAGGATCACTCAATGACATCGTATGTCCTCCTTACCAGCTGGACTTGACGAGACCGGGAATGGCCCCGGAATTGCCGAGGTCACGCAGCGCGATGCGCGACATGCCGAGCTTGCGATAGACGGCGCGCGGACGGCCGGTGATCAGGCAGCGGTTGCGGATGCGAACCTTGGCGCCGTTGCGCGGCATCGCGGCCAGCTTGAGCTGGGCGCGGAAGCGCTCTTCCAGCGGCTGCGACTGATCCATGATCAAATCCTTCAGCGCCTTGCGCTTGTCGGCATGCTGCGCGACGAGCTGCCGGCGCTTCTTGTTCTTCTCGACTGAGCTGGTCTTTGCCATTTCAGATTTTTCCTTTTCTCGCTGCCGTTACTGGCGGAAGGGGAAGTTGAAAGCCTTGAGCAGTGCCCGGGCCTCGTCGTCCGTTTCCGCAGTCGTACAAACGATGATGTCCATGCCCCAGATCTGATCAACCTTGTCGTAGTTGATCTCCGGAAACACGATGTGTTCCTTGATGCCCATGGCGTAGTTGCCACGACCATCGAAGCTCTTCGGGTTCAGGCCGCGAAAGTCGCGAACGCGCGGCAGCGCGATCGTCACCAGGCGATCCAGGAACTCGTACATGCGCTCCTTGCGAAGCGTAACCTTGGCGCCGATCGGCATCTTCTCGCGGACCTTGAAGCCGGCGATCGAATTGCGCGCATGGGTCACCACGGCCTTCTGGCCGGCGATGAGCGCCAGATCCTCGGCCGCAATCGACGGCTTCTTGGAATCGGCGGTTGCTTCGCCAACGCCCATGTTCAGCACGACCTTGTCGAGACGCGGAACCTGCATCTCGTTATCGTATTTGAACTGTTCAAGCAGCGCCTTGCGAATGGTCTCGTTATAGACCTGCTTGAGGCGCGGCTGATAAGTTGCCTTAGCCATTGATGACTTCTCCCGAGCGCTTGGCGACGCGCACCTTGGTGCCGTCCTTCTGGGTCTGGAAACCGACGCGGGTCGGCTTGCCATCCTTGGGATCGGCGAGCGCGAGGTTCGACAGGTGAATCGGCGCTTCCTTGGTGATGATCCCGCCCTCTTGGGACTGGGACTGCTTCTGGTGGCGGCGAACCTGGTTTATGCCGCTGACGACAGCCTTGTCGTCCTTAGGCATGACGCGCAGCACTTCACCGGTGCGGCCCTTGTCCTTGCCGGCCAGAACAACAACGTTGTCGCCTTTTTTGATCTTCTGCATTGTTCCGTCCTTACAAAACTTCAGGCGCGAGCGAGATGATCTTCATGTGGTTCTTGGCGCGCAGTTCGCGCGGAACCGGGCCGAAGATACGCGTGCCGACCGGATCTTTCTTGTTGTCGACGAGCACGGCCGCGTTCTTGTCGAACCGGATCACGCTGCCGTCGGGGCGGCGGATGTCCTTGGCCGTGCGAACCACGACCGCCTTCATCACATCGCCCTTCTTGACGCGGCCGCGCGGGATGGCTTCCTTGATCGACACCACGATGATGTCGCCAACAGAAGCGTATTTCCGCTTCGAGCCGCCCAGCACCTTGATGCACATGACACGACGGGCGCCGGAGTTGTCCGCGACGTCGAGGTTTGTTTGCATCTGAATCATGACAGACCGCCTTCTTCATTCAACGGGAGCGGCTGTCGCCCTCTCCCGGTTCTGTCCAAAATTTCTTTACTGCGCCTGCGCTTCGGTAATGACGACCCAGCGCTTGTCCTTGGAGATCGGAGCCGACTCCTGGATGAAAACCTGGTCGCCCACCTTGCAGGCATTGTTGGCGTCATGCGCCTTGTACTTCTTGGTCGAGCGAACGACCTTCTTCATCACGGGATGCGTGAAGCGCCGTTCGACCTTGACGACAACCGTCATCTCGTTCTTGTCGCTGACGACAGTGCCCTGCAGAATGCGCTTTGGCATGATCTTGTCCTTATACCTTCTTGGCCGAAGATTTTTCGGCGGCGATGGTCTTGATGCGCGCGATGTCCCTGCGGACGATCTTCACGCGCGCTGTCTTCTCTAGCTGGCCGGTCGCCTTCTGGAAGCGCAGGTTGAACTGCTCCTTCTTGAGGCTCGCCAGTTCGTCGTTTAGCTGGTCGGCGGTCTTCGCCCTGACGTCGGAGGCTTTCATTGCCGTCCCTTCCTATTCTGCGATGCGCTGAACGAAGCGCGTCCTGACAGACAGCTTGGCTGCACCGAGGCGCAGTGCCTCGCGTGCGATTTCCTCGCTGACACCATCGATCTCGAACATGATGCGGCCCGGCTTGATGCGCGCCGCCCAATAGTCGACGGCACCCTTGCCCTTGCCCATGCGGACTTCGGTCGGCTTCGAGGTCACCGGCACATCCGGGAAAATCCGGATCCACACGCGACCGGCGCGCTTCATCTCGCGGGTGATCGCGCGGCGGGCCGCCTCGATCTCACGCGCGGTAACGCGGTTAGGCTCCAATGCCTTCAGCCCGTAGCCGCCGAAATCCAGGTTGGTGCCGCCCTTGGCGAGACCATGGATGCGGCCCTTGAACTGCTTGCGGAACTTTGTGCGCTTTGGCTGCAGCATCGTTCTTACTCCAAATTCCCTTTAGGCTCAGGCGTTTTCGCGGCGACGGCCGCGTTCGCGATCGCCACCACCATGCGAATGATCGCCTTCGGTCGCCTTGCGCTCGGAAGCCATCGGGTCGTGCTCGAGGATCTCGCCCTTGAACACCCAGACCTTCACGCCGCAAATGCCGTAGGCAGTCTTGGCTTCGGCCGTGCCGTAGTCGACGTCGGCGCGCAGCGTATGCAGCGGCACGCGACCTTCGCGGTACCATTCCATGCGCGCGATTTCAGCGCCGCCGAGACGGCCCGAGCAGTTGATGCGGATGCCTTCCGCGCCGAGGCGCATGGCCGACTGAACGGCACGCTTCATGGCGCGGCGGAACGCGATACGGCGCTCGAGCTGCTGGGCGATCGACTGGGCGACCAGCGTCGCGTCGATCTCCGGCTTGCGAACCTCGACGATGTTGAGGTGCGTCTCGGACTTGGTCATCTCCATCAGCTTGCGACGAAGCTTCTCGATGTCCGCACCCTTCTTGCCGATGATCAGGCCAGGGCGGGCAGCGTGGATGGTGACGCGGCACTTCTTGTGCGGACGCTCGATGACGACCTTGGAGATCGCGGCCTGCTTGAGTTCCTTCTCAAGATACTCGCGGATCTTGATGTCCTCGTGCAGCAGCTTCGCGTACTCGCCGGTGTTTGCGTACCAGCGGGAGTCCCAGGTGCGGTTGATGCCGAGACGAAAGCCGATCGGATTGATTTTCTGACCCATTATGCGGCCTCCCCTTTTTCTTCGACTTCACGAACGACGATCGTGAGGTGCGAGAACGGCTTTTCAACGCGGCTTGCACGGCCGCGGCCACGGGCGTGGAAACGCTTCATGACGATCGACTTGCCGACATAGGCCTCGGCGACGATCAGTGCGTCGACGTCCAGGTCGTGATTGTTTTCCGCGTTGGCGATCGCCGACTCGAGCGTCTTCTTGACGGTGCCGGAGATGCGCTTCTGCGAGAACTCCAGATCGGAGAGCGCGCTGGCGACCTTCTTGCCGCGGATCAGCGCGGCAACGAGGTTCAGCTTCTGCGGGCTGATACGGATCGTGCGCAGTACAGCGCGCGCTTCGTTGTCAGCAAGCCTGCGCGGAGCTTTGGCCTTGCCCATGGTTATTTCCTCTTCGCCTTCTTATCCGCGCCGTGACCGAAATAGGTCCGGGTCGGAGCGAACTCACCGAACTTGTGGCCGACCATGTCCTCGTTCACCGAGACCGGGACATGCTTCTGACCGTTGTAGACGCCGAAGGTGAGGCCGACGAACTGCGGCAGAATGGTGGAGCGACGGCTCCACATCTTGATCACCTCGTTGCGGCCGCCTTCGCGCACCTTGTCGGCCTTCTTCAGAAGATAGCCGTCGATGAACGGGCCTTTCCAGACTGAACGTGTCACTTCTTGACTACCTCTTCTTATTTCTTGCGCTGATGGCGCGAGCGCAGAATAAACTTGTCGGTCTCTTTGTTGGACCGCGTCTTCTTGCCCTTGGTCGGCTTGCCCCAGGGGCTGACCGGATGACGGCCGCCCGAGGTGCGGCCTTCACCACCGCCGTGCGGATGGTCGACCGGGTTCATGGTGACGCCGCGGTTGTGAGGACGCTTGCCCTTCCAAACCGTACGACCGGCCTTGCCGAGATTGATGTTGCCATGGTCCGGGTTGGACACCGCGCCGATCGTGGCCATGCACAGGCCGCTGACGACGCGCTGCTCACCCGAGTTGAGGCGCAGGATGGCCATGCCCTGGTCGCGACCGACCAGCTGGGCGTAGGAACCGGCCGAACGGGCGATCTGACCGCCCTTTTCCGGCTTCAGCTCGACATTGTGGATGATCGTGCCGACCGGAATGGACGACAGCGGCATCGCGTTGCCCGGCTTCACGTCGACCGACTTGCCGGCGACGATCTTGTCGCCCGGAGCCAGACGCTGCGGCGCCAGGATATAGTTCAGCTCGCCGTCGTCGTACTTGACCAGCGCGATGAAGGCGGTGCGGTTCGGATCGTACTCGATCCGCTCGACCGTTGCCGACACGTCCCACTTGCGACGCTTGAAGTCGATGAGGCGGTACGAACGCTTGTGACCGCCGCCGATAAAGCGCGCCGTGATGCGGCCGGCATTGTTGCGTCCGCCCGACTTGGTCAGGCCTTCCGTCAGGCCCTTGACCGGCTTGCCCTTGTAGAGCGCCGAACGGTCGACCAGCACCAGCTGGCGCGTGCTCGGCGTTACAGGGTTGAATTTCTTGAGTGCCATTATGCTTTCCTCGCGCCCTGTCTCAGAGGCCCGTCGCGACGTCGATCGACTGGCCGTCGACCAGAGTCACGATCGCGCGCTTGAAGTCGCTCTGCCGGCCAATGGTGCCGCGGAACCGCTTCACCTTGCCCTTGCGGACCAGCGTGTTGACGGCCGTCACCTTGACGCCGAAAAGCGCCTCGACAGCAGCCTTGATTTCCGGCTTCGTCGCCTTCTTCGCGACGTTGAAAACGACCTGGTTCTGTTCGGAAGCCATGGTCGACTTTTCAGTGATGGCCGGGCTGACGATCACGTCGTAGTGCCGAAGGTCCGTCATTTGAAGCGCTCCTCGAGTGCCTCGACGGCGGCCTTCGAGAGGACCAGCGTGCCGCGGCGAAGAATGTCGTAAACATTGATGCCCTGGATCGGCAGGACGTCGATGTTCGGGATGTTGGTCGCAGCGCGCTTGAAGTTCACGTCGAGCTCGGTGCCACCGATCATCAGTGCATTGGTCAGGCCGAGCGCCGCGAAATTGGCGATCAGTGCCTTGGTCTTGGGGTCCGACACGGCCAGATCATCGATGATGATGAGGCTGGACGACTTGGCCTTGGCCGACAGCGCGTGCTTCAGGCCGAGAGCGCGGACCTTCTTGGGAAGGTCGTGCTCATGGCTGCGGACAACCGGGCCGTGGGCCTTGCCGCCGCCGCGGAACTGCGGTGCGCGAGCCGAGTGGTGACGGGCGCGGCCCGTACCCTTCTGCTTGTACATCTTGGCGCCGGTGCGGGCGATTTCCGCGCGGCCCTTGGTCTTGTGCGTGCCGGCGCGGCGCTTGGCAAGCTGCCAGCGCACGACGCGCTGCAGGATGTCGTCGCGCGGATCCAGCCCGAAGATCTCCTCGGAGAGCTTCAACTTGCCGGCGTCCTTGCCCGCGAGGGTGGTGATCTTGAGATCCATTTATTCTGCCCCCTCTGTGGCGGCTGCTTCAGTCTTGGCGGCTGCAGCGCGAATACCGCCCGGCTTGGGAGCAGCATCCGGAAGCGCAACCTTGGCGGCGTCGCGGACCAGGATCCACGCGCCCTTCGAACCGGGAACCGCGCCGCGGATCAGGATCAGGCCGCGATCCGTGTCGGTCGAAACGACCTCGACGTTCTGCGTGGTCACGCGGGTATTACCCATGTGGCCGGCCATCTTCTTGCCCTTGAACACCTTGCCCGGGTCCTGACGCTGGCCGGTCGAACCGTGCGAACGGTGCGAAACCGAGTTACCGTGCGTTGCACGGCCACCGCCGAAATTGTGGCGCTTGATAACGCCCTGGAAGCCCTTGCCGATCGTCGTGCCCGTCACGTCGACCTTCTGGCCGGGGACGAAATGCTCGACAGTGATCTCGGCACCGACGTCGAGCATGTTGTCGGCGGAAACGCGGAATTCCGCGACCTTCGACTTCGGCTCGACAGACGCGGCGGCAAAATGACCGCGCAGCGACTTCGTCGTGTTCTTCACCTTGGCCATCCCAACGCCGAGCTGGACGGCCGTATAGCCGTTCTTCTCGTCGGTGCGCTGGGCAACGACCTGGCAGTTCTCCATCTGGAGAACGGTAACCGGAACATGCTCGCCTGCGTCGTTATAGACGCGGGTCATGCCCAGCTTCTTTGCAATTACACCTGAACGCATCAGTCCGTTCCTCCCAAGCCTAAAGCTTGATCTCGACGTCGACGCCGGCAGCCAGGTCGAGCTTCATCAAAGCATCGACGGTCTGCGGGGTCGGGTCCACGATATCGAGCAGCCGCTTGTGCGTGCGCATTTCGAACTGTTCACGGCTCTTCTTGTCGACGTGAGGCGACCGGTTGACCGTGAATTTCTCGATCCGCGTCGGCAGCGGAATGGGGCCGCGGACGTTGGCACCGGTGCGCTTTGCCGTCGAAACGATCTCTCGCGTCGAGGCATCGAGCACCCGGTGATCAAACGCCTTCAGGCGGATGCGGATATTCTGTCCGTTCATGCGTCAATTCCTTGTTCCGGCGCGGCGCGAGTTCGTCTCGCGCCTGCGACAGATCGGTTTAAGTCCAGTTACTCGGTAATGCTGGCGACGATGCCGGCGCCAACCGTGCGGCCGCCTTCGCGGATGGCGAAGCGCAGCTTCTCTTCCATGGCGATCGGCACGATCAGCTCGACATCGACCGTGATGTTGTCGCCCGGCATCACCATCTCGGTGCCTTCCGGAAGCGACACGATGCCGGTCACGTCCGTCGTGCGGAAATAGAACTGCGGACGGTAGTTGGTGAAGAACGGCGTGTGACGGCCACCCTCTTCCTTGGTCAGGATGTAGGCTTCGGCCACGAACTTCTTGTGCGGCTTCACCGAACCGGGCTTGGCCAGAACCTGGCCGCGCTCGACGCCTTCACGGTCAACGCCGCGGATCAGCGCGCCGATGTTGTCGCCGGCCTGGCCCTGGTCGAGCAGCTTGCGGAACATCTCGACGCCGGTAACAGTCGTCTTGGTGGTGTCGCGGATGCCGACGATCTCGACTTCCTCGCCAACCTTGATGATGCCGCGCTCGACGCGACCCGTCACGACCGTGCCGCGGCCCGAGATCGAGAACACGTCCTCGATCGGCAGCAGGAACGGCTTGTCGACCGGACGCTCGGGCGTCGGGATGTAGCTGTCGACGGCGGCCATCAGCTCGCGGATGGCGTCCTCGCCGATCTTCTTGTCGCCATCGTTCAGAGCGGCAACGGCCGAACCCTTGATCATCGGAATGTCGTCGCCCGGGAAGTCGTACTTCGACAGCAGCTCGCGAACCTCGAGCTCGACCAGCTCAAGCAGTTCCTCGTCGTCGACCAGGTCGACCTTGTTGAGGAACACGACCAGCGCCGGAACGCCGACCTGGCGGGCCAGAAGGATGTGCTCGCGCGTCTGCGGCATCGGGCCGTCAGCAGCCGAAACGACCAGGATCGCGCCGTCCATCTGGGCAGCACCGGTGATCATGTTCTTCACATAGTCGGCGTGGCCGGGGCAGTCGACGTGGGCATAGTGGCGGGCTTCCGTCTCGTATTCGACGTGGGCCGTCGAGATGGTGATGCCGCGCGCGCGCTCCTCGGGAGCCGCGTCGATCATGTCGTAGGCCTTGAACTCGCCGAAATACTTGGTGATCGCTGCCGTCAGCGACGTCTTGCCATGGTCGACGTGACCGATCGTGCCAACGTTCACATGAGGCTTGTTGCGCTCGAATTTACCTTTTGCCATGTGAGGTCTCCATTCCTGTGAGCCGGTTAGGGCATTAAATTAAGTTAGCAACCGCAGTGGGTTACGCGTATTTCTTCTGAATTTCCTGCGCCACCGCGGTCGGCACCGGCTCGTAGTGATCGAACTGCATCGTGTACTGGGCGCGGCCCTGCGACATCGAGCGCAGGTTGTCGACGTACTTGAACATGTTGGCCAGCGGCACCATCGCGTTGACGACGGTAAGAACGCCGCGCGCTTCCGTGCCCTGGATCTGGCCACGACGCGAGTTCAGGTCGCCGATGACGTCACCGACGTAATCCTCAGGCGTCACGACCTCGACCTTCATGATCGGCTCAAGCAGCTGTGCGCCGGCCTTCTGAGCGCCTTCGCGGAATGCCGCGCGGGCGGCGATTTCGAAGGCGAGAACCGAGGAGTCGACGTCATGGTAGGCACCGTCGATGAGCGTCGCCTTGACGCCCAGCATCGGGAAGCCTGCCAGAGGACCGGAACCGAGAACGCTCTCGATGCCCTTCTGGACGCCGGGGATGTATTCCTTCGGCACCGAACCACCGACGATCTTCGATTCAAAGACGAAATCGTCGCTCTCGGAGTTCGGCTCGAAAATGATCTTGATGCGGGCGAACTGGCCCGAACCGCCGGACTGCTTCTTGTGGGTGTAGTCGATCTCGGCCAGACGGGTGATCGTCTCGCGGTACGCCACCTGCGGCGCGCCGACATTGGCCTCGACCTTGAACTCGCGCTTCATGCGATCGACGAGAATGTCGAGGTGAAGCTCGCCCATGCCGGCAATGATGGTCTGGCCCGACTCTTCGTCGGTCTTGACGCGGAACGAAGGATCCTCGGCGGCCAGGCGATGCAGCGCGAGGCCCATCTTCTCCTGGTCGTTCTTGGTCTTCGGCTCGATCGCGATCTGGATGACCGGCTCGGGGAATTCCATGCGCTCAAGGATGACCGGCTTGTTCGGGTCGCAAAGCGTGTCGCCCGTGGTCGTGTCCTTGAGGCCGGCCAGCGCGACGATGTCGCCGGCATAGGCCTCTTCGATGTCTTCACGCGAGTTGGAGTGCATCTGCAGCATGCGGCCGATGCGCTCCTTCTTGCCCTTCACCGTGTTGTCCAGCGAGACGCCCTTGGAGAGCTTGCCCGAGTAGATACGGGCAAAGGTCAGCGAACCGACGAACGGGTCGTTCATGATCTTGAAGGCCAGCATCGACAGCGGCTCGTCATCGGACGGCTTGCGGACGATCTCGGCTTCCGTCTTCGGGTCGATGCCCTTGATGGCGGGAACTTCGATCGGGCTCGGCAGAAAGTCGACAACGGCGTCGAGCAGCGGCTGCACGCCCTTGTTCTTGAAGGCCGAGCCACAGAACATCGGGAAGAACTTGACGGCGATCGTGCCCTTGCGGATCAGCGCGCGGATCTCGTCGTTCGACGGCATGTTGCCTTCGAGGTAGTTCTCGAGCGCGGTCTCGTCCATTTCGACGGCGGCTTCGATCATCTTCTCGCGATACTCGTCAGCGCGATCCTTGAGGTCGTCCGGAATCTCGACGATGTCCCAGGCAGCGCCCAGTTCCTCGTTGCGCCAGACAAGCGCCTTCATCTCGATCAGGTCGACGACACCCTTGAACTCGGTCTCGGCGCCGATCGGCAGCTGCATGACGACGGCCTGCGCACCGAGGCGCGAACCGATCATCTCGGCCGAGCGGTAGAAGTCGGCACCGACCTTGTCCATCTTGTTGCAGAAGATCATGCGCGGCACGTGGTACTTGTCGGCCTGGCGCCACACGGTCTCGGTCTGCGGCTCGACGCCGGCATTGGCATCGAGAAGCGCGATCGCGCCATCAAGCACGCGCAGCGAACGCTCGACCTCGATGGTGAAGTCGACGTGGCCCGGCGTGTCGATGATGTTGAAGCGGCGCATCTTGCCGTCGCGACCCTTCCAGAAGGTCGTCGTGGCGGCCGACGTGATCGTGATGCCGCGCTCCTGCTCCTGCTCCATCCAATCCATGGTGGCAGCGCCGTCATGGACTTCGCCGATCTTGTGCGACTTGCCCGTGTAATAGAGCACGCGCTCGGTGGTCGTGGTCTTGCCGGCATCGATATGCGCCATAATACCGAAATTGCGGTAGTCTTCGATCTTGTATTCGCGAGCCATGATGCTGTCTCTCAGTCTGTCTTCTGCGCTTACCAGCGGTAGTGCGCGAAGGCGCGGTTGGCTTCAGCCATCTTGTGGGTGTCTTCACGCTTCTTGACGGCCGTTCCGCGGTTGTTCGCCGCGTCCATCAGCTCGCCGGAGAGGCGGTCGACCATGGTCGTCTCGTTGCGGTTGCGCGCTGCCGTGATCAGCCAGCGAATGGCCAGCGCCTGGCGGCGCTCAGGGCGGACGTCGACCGGAACCTGGTAGGTCGCACCACCGACGCGGCGCGAACGGACCTCAACATGCGGCGCAACGTTCTCGAGCGCCTGATGGAAGACCGTGACCGGCTCCTGCTTGGTCTTTTCCTGCACCTGGTCGAGCGCGCCGTAGACGATGGTCTCGGCGACCGACTTCTTGCCGTGGTACATGACGGCATTCATGAACTTGGTGACGATAAGATCGCCGAACTTCGGGTCCGGGTTGATCTCACGCTTTTCTGCACTGTGACGACGGGACATGGTTCTTGTCTCTCAATCTCGTGGCAACGGCGCAGATGAAAAAGCGCCGGACCGGGAAACCCTTACTTCGGACGCTTGGCACCGTACTTCGAACGGCGCTGCTTGCGGTTCTTGACACCCTGGGTGTCGAGCACGCCGCGGATGATATGGTAGCGCACGCCCGGAAGATCCTTGACGCGGCCGCCGCGGATCATCACCACGGAGTGCTCCTGCAGGTTGTGCCCCTCGCCGGGGATGTAGCCGATCACTTCAAAACCGTTGGTCAGGCGAATCTTCGCCACCTTGCGCAGCGCGGAGTTCGGCTTCTTCGGCGTCGTCGTATAGACGCGCGTGCAGACGCCCCGCTTCTGCGGGTTCTGCTGCATGGCCGGGACCTTGTTGCGCTTTACCGGCGCAATGCGCGGCTTGCGGATCAGCTGGTTGACGGTAGGCATTAAACCCTCTTGTCTCTCAATTCCGTGTCTCAAGCCCGTGTTCAGGCTCGTCTTGGTCGAATTTCCATACGCAAATCCGGGCCACAAACCGCTAATCGCGGTCCTGCCCGAACAAAAAGCAGAGGAAGCGGTCACCGCTTCATGCAAGCCGGAAATGTTCATTCGCTCGTAAGACGAGCCCTGTTTGAGGCAAACTCCAGGGCGAGACGCCCGGGAAATCAAAACCTCACATCGGCTCAGATGACGCGGCTTCTACCCGCAACTCCGCATATCGTCAACCCTTACGCCCATAAATCTCACTGGCTCGGGCCCTACCGCGGCAATGCAGGGATGCGGCGACATTTTCTTGCGCCGGCTGCCCGGTTGCAAACAGATTGTGTCGGGGTGTTCGCAGCGTCTCGATCATGTAGAAGGAAAAGCATGGCGAATCTCAAGACCCGTGCGCGGCGTGGAGGAATCACATGACGAACGACAATGACGAGCGCGCCGTCACCATCATCATCGGCCGGGTCTTCAAGCAGAAGGGCGGCACGGCCGAAGGCGTGCATATCCTGCTGGTCGCGCCCGACGACGATACAGCCGTGCGCACGGCGCTCGAGGCGCTGACGCGCGAGGGCTATGCCGAGGCAGAACTCGACCAGATCGGCGACATGGAAGGTCCTCCCGACGACGAGCCGCATATGTCGGCCTATCAGGGGGCGCTCGAGGGCGAGGTGTCGATCGTGCTTATCGACCAGGATTTCTGACCCGCCGCCGATTCCCTCGCGCCGTCGCGGCTTCCCTGCCGGGCGATTCTCAAGGGTCCCCCGATTCTCATTCCGCCGGACGCTTCAATCGCAGTCCGAAACGCTCTATGAGAGCGCAGCTTCAACAGGAGCGTCTAGACAGCATGCCTTCCAGCACCACACCCATCAGGCTCGCCCTCGTCGGCATCGGCAAGATCGTGCGCGACCAGCATCTTCCGGCCGTCGCCGGAAACCCGGATTTCGAACTCGTCGCCGCGGCAAGCCGCAACGCGACCGTCGAGGGCGTCGCCAACTTCGCCACGATCGAGCAGCTGCTCGCATCCGACGTCGCCATCGACGCCGTATCGCTCTGCCAGCCGCCCCAATACCGGTACCAGGCGGCAAGGGCCGCCATTGAGGCCGGCAAGCACGTCTTCCTGGAGAAGCCGCCCGGCGCCACCGTCAGCGAGGTCGAGGACCTCAAGCGGCTGGCGGACGAAAGGGGCGTGTCGCTGTTTGCCAGCTGGCACTCGCGCTATGCTCCCGCCGTAGAGGCCGCGCGTGCCTTCCTTGCCGGCACGGTGATCCGCGCGGCGCGCATCGACTGGAAGGAAGACGTCCGCCGCTGGCACCCGAACCAGGACTGGATCTGGCAGGCCGGCGGTTTCGGCGTGTTCGATCCCGGCATCAACGCGCTGTCCATCGCCACCCACATCCTGCCTGCGATGCACATCACGGGGGCGAGGCTCGACTTCCCCGCAAACCGCGACGCACCGGTCGCCGCGCAGGTCAGCTTCCGCACCTCGGGCGGCGTCACGGTGCCGATGGACCTCGACTGGCTGCAGACCGGGCCGCAGACCTGGGACATTTCGGCCGAAACCGACGCCGGCACCATGGTGCTGTCGAGCGGCGGTGCAAAGCTCGCCATCGACGGCCGCACCGTGCACGAGGAGCCGGAAGCCGAGTACCCCATGCTCTACCGGCGGTTTGCCGAGATCGTCGCCGCCCGCACGTCCGATGCCGACCTCGCGCCGCTGCAGCATGTCGCCGACGCCTTCATGCTCGGCAAGCGCAACGTGGTCGAGGCCTTCTTCGACTGATCCCCATTCGGGGCGCCCTGCCCCGGCTGCCACCCGAGACGAAAAAAGCCGCCGGGGTTTTGCCCCGGCGGCTTTTTCTTGAAAGGACCGTTTCGCCTATTCGGCGGCGTTGGTCATGTCTTCCAGCATCGGATCGGCCATCTCCACACCGGACGCCTTGCGGCGCTCGTCGAGGATGAGCTCGTCGCGCGACGTCGCGATGCGCCGGATCTGGCTCATCTGGCCGCCGGTGCCCGCCGGGATAAGCCGGCCGACGATGACGTTCTCCTTGAGGCCCTGCAGCATGTCGGTCTTGCCGGCAACAGCAGCCTCGGTCAGCACCCTGGTCGTTTCCTGGAAGGAAGCGGCCGAGATGAAGCTTGGCGTCTGCAGCGAGGCCTTGGTGATGCCGAGCAGCACAGGCTGGCCTTCGGCCGGCTTCTTGCCCTCCTCGACCAGGCGCTCGTTGATCTCATCCAGTTCGATCACGTCGACGTGGTCGCCCGGGATGTAGGTCGAGTCGCCCTGCGTGGTGATCTCGACCTTCTGCAGCATCTGGCGAACGATCACCTCGATGTGCTTGTCGTTGATCAACACGCCCTGCAGCCGGTAGACCTCCTGGATCTCGTTGACGAGGTAGGAAGCCAGAGCCTCCACGCCCTTGATCGCCAGGATGTCGTGCGGCGCTGGGTTGCCGTCGAGGATGTAGTCGCCCTTCTCGATGGCGTCGCCGTCCTGCAGATGGAACGGCTTGCCCTTCGGGATCAGGTACTCGACCGGCTCGAAGGTCGAATCGTGCGGCTCGATGATGACGCGACGCTTGTTCTTGTAGTCGCGGCCGAAGCGGATCGTGCCGTCGATCTCGGCGATGATGGCGTGGTCCTTCGGACGGCGTGCCTCGAAGAGCTCGGCCACACGCGGCAGACCGCCGGTGATGTCCTTGGTCTTCGCGCTTTCCATCGGGATACGCGCAATCACATCGCCCGGGCGCACCATGGCGTCCGGCTCGACCGAGAGGATGGCCTCGACGGAGAGCTGGAAGCGGGCGTCGCCGCCCTTGGCCAGCTTGCCGACCTTGCCCTTGGCGTCATAGATGACGATCGCAGGCTTGAGGTCCGTGCCGCGCGGCGTCGAACGCCAGTCGATGACCTCGCGCTTTGTGATGCCGGTCGACTCGTCGGCGGTTTCCTGCACGGAAATACCGTCGACCAGATCCTCGAACACCACCTTGCCCTCGATCTCGGTCAGCACCGGACGGGTATAGGGATCCCATTCGGCGATACGCTGGCCGCGCTTCACCTTGTCGCCATCGTCCACGAAGATGCGCGAACCATAGGTCAGGCGATGCGTCGCACGCTCCTTGCCGGCCTCGTCCAGGATCAGAACCGCCATGTTGCGGCCCATGACCATGTTCTGGCCGTCCGAGTTGCGCACCACGTTGCGGTTGCGGATCGAGACCGTGCCCTCGTAGGAAGCCTCGAGGAACGAGCTGTCGACCACCTGCGCGGTACCGCCCATGTGGAAGGTACGCATGGTGAGCTGGGTGCCCGGCTCGCCGATCGACTGCGCCGCGATGACGCCGACCGCTTCACCCTGGTTGACCGGGGTGCCGCGTGCGAGGTCGCGTCCGTAGCAGACCGCACAGACGCCGGTCCTGACCTCACAGGTCAGTGCCGAGCGGATGCGCAGCGACTGGACGCCGGCCTTCTCGATCAGTTCGATGTCGCGCTCGTCCATCAGCGTGCCCGCCTTGACGATCAGGTCGCCCGTTACCGGGTGATTGACGTCATCGAGCGCGGTGCGTCCGAGGATGCGGGCACCGAGCGAGGCAACGACCTGGCCGGCATCGACGATCGGCTGCATGGTGAGGCCCTTTTCGGTGCCGCAGTCGAGCGAGTTGACGATGCAGTCCTGCGCCACGTCGACGAGACGGCGCGTCAGGTAGCCGGAGTTGGCCGTCTTCAGCGCGGTATCGGCGAGACCCTTGCGGGCGCCGTGGGTCGAGTTGAAGTACTCGAGAACGGTCAGGCCTTCCTTGAAGTTCGAGATGATCGGCGTCTCGATGATCTCGCCCGAAGGCTTGGCCATCAGGCCGCGCATGCCGGCAAGCTGGCGCATCTGGGTCGGAGACCCGCGGGCGCCGGAGTGCGACATCATGTAGATCGAGTTCATCGGCTTCTGACGGCCGTTGTCCTCGAACTCGACGGCCTTGATGCGGGCCATCATCTCGTCGGCGACCTTCTCCGAGCACTTGGCCCAGGCGTCGACCACCTTGTTGTACTTCTCGCCCTGGGTGATCAGGCCGTCATTGTACTGCTGCTCGTATTCCTTGGCGAGCGCCTCGGTGTCCGACACCAGCTTCAGCTTGGCTTCCGGGATCAGCATGTCGTCCTTGCCGAACGAAATGCCGGCGCGGCAGGCATGGCCGAAGCCGAGCGCCATGATGCGGTCGCAGAAGATCACAGTCTCCTTCTGGCCGCAGTGACGGTAGACCGTATCGATCATCTTGGAGATGTTCTTCTTGGTCATCTCCTGGTTGGCTGTCTCGAACGGCACGTTGACGTTCTTGGGCAGCAGCTCGCCGATGATCATGCGGCCGGGCGTCGTTTCGTAGATCTTCGACTCGAGCTTGCCCTCGGCATTCATCGTCTTGAAGCGGCCCTTGATCTTGGCGTGCAGCGTGACGACCTTGTTTTCGAGCGCATGCTGGAGTTCGCCCATGTCGGCAAACACCATGCCCTCGCCCGGCTCGTTCTGGTTGACGATCGACAGGTAGTAGAGACCGAGAACCATGTCCTGCGACGGCACGATGATCGGCGCGCCGGAAGCCGGGTGCAGGATGTTGTTGGTCGACATCATCAGCACGCGGGCTTCAAGCTGCGCTTCGAGCGACAGCGGGACGTGGACGGCCATCTGGTCGCCGTCGAAGTCGGCGTTGAAGGCCGTGCAGACCAGCGGGTGAAGCTGGATTGCCTTGCCCTCGATCAGGATGGGCTCGAACGCCTGGATGCCGAGGCGGTGAAGCGTCGGCGCGCGGTTGAGCAGCACCGGATGCTCGCGGATGACCTCGTCGAGGATATCCCAGACTTCCGGCTTTTCCTTCTCGACCAGCTTCTTGGCCTGCTTGACGGTCGAGGAGTAACCCTTGGCGTCGAGGCGGGCGTAGATGAACGGCTTGAACAGCTCGAGCGCCATCTTCTTCGGCAGGCCGCACTGGTGCAGCTTGAGTTCCGGACCGGTCACGATGACCGAACGGCCGGAATAGTCGACGCGCTTGCCGAGCAGGTTCTGGCGGAACCGGCCCTGCTTGCCCTTGAGCATGTCGGAAAGCGACTTCAGCGGACGCTTGTTGGCGCCGGTGATGACGCGGCCGCGGCGGCCATTGTCGAACAGCGCATCGACGGCTTCCTGCAGCATCCGCTTCTCGTTGCGGATGATGATGCCGGGCGCGCGCAGCTCGATCAGCCGCTTCAGGCGGTTGTTGCGGTTGATGACGCGGCGATAGAGGTCGTTGAGGTCCGACGTCGCGAAGCGGCCGCCATCGAGCGGCACCAGCGGACGCAGGTCCGGCGGGATCACCGGAACGACCTTCATGATCATCCATTCCGGACGGTTGCCGGATTCCATGAAGTTCTCGACCACCTTGAGGCGCTTGAGGAACTTCTTCTGCTTCAGCTCGGAGGTCGTGGTGGCGAGCTCCGAACGCAGGTCGCCGGCGATCTTCTCGAGATCCATGCCCGACAGCAGGTCGTGGATGGCCTCGGCGCCGATCATGGCGGTGAACGAGTCCTCGCCATACTCGTCAACGGCGATCGAGTACTCTTCCTCGCTCAGGAGCTGGTGCTCCTTCAGCGCGGTCAGGCCCGGCTCGGTGACGATGTAGTTCTCGAAATACAGGACCCGCTCGATGTCCTTCAGGGTCATGTCGAGCAGCGTGCCGATGCGCGAGGGCAGCGACTTCAGGAACCAGATGTGGGCGACCGGTGCGGCGAGCTCAATGTGGCCCATGCGCTCGCGACGGACGCGCGACAGCGTGACCTCGACGCCGCACTTCTCGCAGATGACGCCCTTGTACTTCATGCGCTTGTACTTGCCGCACAGGCACTCGTAGTCCTTGATGGGACCAAAAATGCGCGCGCAGAACAGGCCGTCGCGCTCAGGCTTGAACGTGCGGTAGTTGATGGTCTCCGGCTTCTTGATCTCGCCGAACGACCAGGACAGAATCTTCTCCGGGCTGGCAAGCGAGATCCGGATCGAATCGAACACCTGCGCAGGAGCCTGCGGGTTGAAGAGATTCATGACCTCTTGGTTCATGCCGTTCTCCTTTTCGGGGTTTAAAAAACCCCTTCTTCGAACAATAGCGGGCGATGTCGCCCATTCGTGATCGGGTCCAGCGCCGCCGCTCGGGCCCGGGATCACAGTAAATTTCGTAAAGCCGCCTCGGCGACCCGGCAGTTTGGGCGCACCGCGAATAACGCGGTGCGCCCTTGTTCTATTCGGCCGCGTCGGGCAGCCGGACCGGTTCGTCGTCGAGCTTGGTGTTTTCCAGCTCGACGTTGAGACCCAGCGAGCGCATTTCCTTGACGAGAACGTTGAAGCTCTCGGGGATGCCGGCCTCGAAAGTGTCGTCGCCTCTGACGATCGCCTCGTAGACCTTGGTGCGTCCGGCCACGTCGTCCGACTTCACAGTCAGCATTTCCTGCAGCGTGTAGGCGGCGCCATATGCTTCGAGTGCCCACACCTCCATCTCGCCGAAGCGCTGGCCGCCGAACTGCGCCTTGCCGCCCAGCGGCTGCTGGGTAACGAGCGAGTAGGGTCCGATCGAACGCGCGTGGATCTTGTCGTCCACCAGGTGGTGAAGCTTGAGCATATATATGTAGCCCATCGTCACCTTGCGATCGAACGGCTCGCCGGTACGCCCGTCATAGAGCTGCGACTGGCCGCTGGTGTGCAGGCCGGCATCGGTCAGCATGGCGTCGATGTCGGCTTCATGCGCACCGTCGAACACCGGCGTGGCGATCGAAACGCCGCGCCGCATCTGTTCGCCGAGCCGCACGATCGACTCGTCGTCGTACTGCCTGACCGGCTCGTTGCGGTCGTTCTCCGGGATCAGGTTCTCGATCGTCGCACGCAGCGGCTTGATGTCTCCAGCCGCCTTGTAGGCGTCGATCAGTTCGCCGATCTTCCTGCCCATTCCGGCACAGGCCCAGCCCAGGTGGGTCTCGAGGATCTGTCCGACATTCATGCGCGACGGCACGCCCAACGGGTTGAGCACGATATCGGCATGGGTGCCGTCCTCGAGGAACGGCATGTCCTCGACAGGAACGATCTTCGAAACGACGCCCTTGTTGCCATGACGGCCGGCCATCTTGTCGCCCGGCTGCATCTTGCGCTTCACGGCAACGAAGACCTTGACCATCTTCATGACGCCGGGGGGCATCTCGTCGCCGCGCTGCACCTTCTCGACCTTGTCCATGAAGCGCTGCTCGAGCGCCTTCTTGGAGTCGTCGTACTGGCCGCGAAGGGCCTCGAGCTCGCTCTGCAACTTCTCGTTCTCGACGGCGAACTGCCACCACTGCGAGCGCGGGAAGTCCTCGAGGATCTCCTGCGTCAGCTTGGTGCCCTTCTTGAAGCCCTTCGGGCCGGCAATCGCTTCCTTGCCCTTCAGCGTGTCGCTGAGGCGCGAGTAGACGTTGCGGTCGAGAATGGCCTGCTCGTCGTCACGGTCCTTGGCGAGACGCTCGATTTCCTCGCGCTCGATGGCCATGGCGCGCTCGTCCTTCTCCACGCCGTGGCGATTGAAGACGCGCACTTCGACGACGGTGCCGAAGGTCCCAGGCGGCATGCGCATGGAGGTGTCGCGAACATCCGATGCCTTCTCGCCGAAGATGGCGCGCAGGAGCTTCTCCTCCGGCGTCATCGGGCTCTCGCCCTTCGGCGTGATCTTGCCGACCAGGATGTCGCCGGGCGCCACTTCCGCACCGATATAGACGATGCCTGCCTCGTCGAGGTTCTTCAGCGCTTCTTCCGAAACGTTGGGAATGTCGCGCGTGATCTCCTCAGGCCCGAGCTTGGTGTCGCGGGCCATGACCTCGAACTCCTCGATGTGGATCGAGGTGAAGACGTCGTCGGAGACGATCTTCTCGGAGAGAAGGATCGAGTCCTCGTAGTTGTAGCCGTTCCACGGCATGAACGCGACGAGCACGTTGCGGCCGAGCGCCAGATCGCCGAGATCGGTCGAGGGACCGTCGGCGATGATGTCGCCCTTGTTCACCAGGTCGCCCATGCGCACCAGCGGACGCTGGTTGATGCAGGTGTTCTGGTTGGAACGCTGGAACTTCATCAGGCGGTAGATGTCGACGCCCGACTTGCCGGGATCGAGATCTTCCGTGGCACGCACGACGATACGCGTCGCATCGACCTGGTCGACGATGCCGCCGCGGCGGGCGCCGATGGCGGCGCCGGAGTCACGGGCGACGATCGGCTCCATGCCGGTGCCGACGAAGGGCGCTTCGGCGCGAACCAGCGGCACCGCCTGGCGCTGCATGTTCGAGCCCATCAGTGCGCGGTTGGCGTCATCGTTCTCGAGGAACGGAATGAGCGCCGCGGCGACCGAGACGAGCTGCTTGGGCGACACGTCCATGAGGTCGACGTTTTCGCGCGGCGCCATCATCACCTCGCCGGCATGCCGGCAGATGACGAACTCGTCGACGAACTGGCCCTTCTTGTCGAGCACGGCGTTGGCCTGCGCGACGTAGTGCTTGGACTCTTCCATGGCCGACAGGTAGCTGACGTCCATCGTCACCTTGCCGTCGACGATCTTGCGGTACGGCGTCTCGATGAAGCCGTACTTGTTGACGCGTGCGAAGGTGGCGAGCGAGTTGATCAGGCCGATGTTCGGGCCTTCCGGCGTCTCGATCGGGCAGATGCGGCCGTAATGCGTCGGATGCACGTCGCGCACCTCGAAGCCGGCGCGCTCACGCGTCAGACCGCCGGGTCCAAGCGCCGACAGGCGACGCTTGTGGGTGATCTCCGACAGCGGGTTGGTCTGATCCATGAACTGCGACAGCTGCGAGGAACCGAAGAACTCGCGCACGGCGGCAGCCGCCGGCTTGGCGTTGATCAGGTCCTGCGGCATGACCGTGTCGATCTCGATCGAGGACATGCGCTCCTTGATCGCGCGCTCCATGCGAAGCAGGCCGACGCGGTACTGGTTTTCCATCAGCTCGCCGACCGAGCGCACGCGGCGGTTGCCGAGATTGTCGATGTCGTCGATCTCGCCCTTGCCGTCGCGCAGTTCGACCAGCGTCTTGACGACGGCCAGGATGTCCTCCTTGCGCAGCACGCGCACGGTATCCTCGGCCTTCAGCTCGAGACGCATGTTCATCTTGACGCGGCCGACGGCCGACAGGTCGTAGCGGTCGGCGTCGAAGAACAGCGAGTTGAACATCGCTTCGGCCGTCTCGAGGGTCGGCGGCTCGCCCGGGCGCATCACGCGGTAGATGTCGAACAGCGCGTCCTGGCGGCTCTCATTCTTGTCGATCGCCAGCGTGTTGCGGATGTAGCCGCCGATGTTGATGTGATCGATGTCGAGTATCTGGATTTCCTTGTCGCCGGCGGCGAGCAGGACCTTCAGCGTCTTCTCGTCGATCTCGTCGCCTGCCTCGAGGAAGATCTCGCCAGTGCCGTAGTTGACGATGTCCTCGGCGAGGTAGCTGCCGATCAGGTCCTCGTCGGTCGCCTTGATGGCCTTCAGGCCCTTCTCGGCGAGCTGCTTGGCCTGGCGCGCCGTGATCTTCTTGCCGGCCTCGACAACGACTTCGCCGGTATCGGCGTCAACCAGGTCGGCGACGGCCTTGAGGCCGCGGAAGCGGTCCTGGCTGAACGGGATGCGCCAGTGATCGCCGGCCCGCTTGTAGGTCAGCTTGTTGTAGAAGGTCGACAGGATCTCTTCCGGGTCCATGCCGAGCGCCATCAGCAGCGACGTCGCCGGAATCTTGCGGCGGCGGTCGATGCGGGCGTGCACGACGTCCTTGGAATCGAACTCGATGTCGAGCCACGAACCGCGATAGGGGATGACGCGCGCGGCAAACAGCAGCTTGCCCGACGAATGCGACTTGCCCTTGTCATGGTCGAAGAAGACGCCCGGCGAGCGGTGCATCTGCGAGACGATGACGCGCTCGGTGCCGTTGATGATGAAGGTGCCGTTCAGCGTCATGAGCGGCATGTCGCCCATGTAGACGTCCTGCTCCTTGATGTCCTTGACGGACTTGGCGCCGGTATCCTCGTCGATATCGAACACGATGAGGCGCAGCGTCACCTTCAGCGGCGCAGCATAGGTCAGGTCGCGCTGACGGCACTCGTCGACGTCGAATTTCGGCGCTTCGAACTCGTACTTGACGAATTCGAGCATCGACGAACCGGAAAAGTCCGAGATCGGGAAGACAGACCGGAAAACGGCCTGCAGGCCCTCGTCGGGACGGCCGCCTTCGGGCTCGTCGACCATCAGGAACTGGTCGTAGGAAGCCTTCTGGACCTCGATGAGGTTCGGCATCTCCGCGACTTCGGGGATGTGCCCGAAGAATTTCCGTACGCGTCTGCGGCCATTGAATTTCTGGGTCTGGGCCATCGTCGCTCCTTGGCTAGCTCTCTTGGGGCGCTGCCCGCCGGCGCGCCTTGCAAATTCTGGGACCACCGCCGCGGTCCTTGAAAACGGTGAAAAACCCGTTTCCTGAAAGCCGTCCGGCCCTCAGGAAAGAGGTTCCCCAATACTTACCCCTTCACGCGGGCACCCTGGCTGGCAGGGAATTCGGCGGGCGACCGGAGCCGCCCGCCTGATAGCTGTAACGCTTACTTCAGTTCGACCTTGGCGCCGGCTGCTTCCAGCTGGGCCTTGAACTTGTCGGCGTCGGCCTTGGAAACAGCTTCCTTGACCGGCTTCGGAGCCGCCTCGACCAGGTCCTTGGCTTCCTTGAGGCCAAGACCGGTGATCGCGCGGACTTCCTTGATGACGTTGATCTTCTGTGCGCCTGCGTCGGTGAGGACGACGTCGAATTCCGTCTTTTCCTCGGCCGGAGCAGCAGCAGCACCGGCGCCGCCGGCAGCGGCAACGGCCACGGGAGCGGCAGCAGAAACGCCCCACTTTTCTTCCAGAAGCTTCGAAAGCTCGGCCGCCTCGAGGACGGTCAGGTTCGAAAGATCGTCAACGATCTTAGAGAGATCAGCCATTTGAATATTCCTTCATAAGGTTCGAACGTGTGTTTGTGATAGCGAGGAACGGCCTCATGCCGCCTCGTCCTTCCGGGCGTAAGCGCCGATGACGCGCGCAAGCGAACCTGCGGGCGCATTGACGATCTGGGCGATCCGGGTTGCCGGCGTGGCGATCATGCCAACCAGCTTGGCGCGAAGCTCGTCGAGCGACGGGAGCTGGGCCAAAGCCTTCACTCCGTCGGCGTCGAGCGCGGTCGTGCCCATGGATCCGCCGAGGATGACGAGCTTGTCATTTCCCTTGGCGAAGTCGGACGCGACCTTCGGTGCCGTAATCGGATCTTCCGAATAGGCAATCAGCGTCTGTCCCTTGAACAGGTCGATGATGCTTTCGGATTCCGTGCCCTGAAGAGCGATTTTGGCGAGACGGTTCTTCGCGACTTTGACGGTGCCGCCCGCAGTGCGCATTTTCGACCGAAGGTCGTTCATTTGCGCCACGGTGATACCGGCGTAGTGGGCCACGACTACTGATCCGGCGCCCTTGAAGGCGTCGTTCAGGCCCGTGACGAGTTCGCGTTTTTCCGCTCTGTCCACTGCCTATCTCCAGTTGACCCCTGCCCCGTTTTAGGGAACAGCGGTCGGGTTGCCTTTGCCGCGCGGGCTATCCGAATATTCCGGATCTCCCGAACAGCGCTCGAGGATCCTGCCCCCTTTCGCCACACCGGCAGGCCGGTGCGCAGACAAAAGGCAAACACGGTTCGAACCTTTCATTGGGGCAATCGCCCCGTTGTCCGGTCGTCACCCGTCTCATGCCGGCATTCATTAAGGCCCTGGGGCCGCCAACAATCTCGGACAGGATATGCGGAACCATTTCTGCTTCCGCATCCCGGGCCGCTTGCGAGGCCCGGAATTCTTGTTGCGGGATCAGCTGCCTAGGCGCCGATCCCGATGCTTGACGTCAGGACACAGCCGAGAGGCTGGCGACGTCGATCTTCAGGCCGGGGCCCATGGTCGAGGTGACCGAGACCTTCTTGACGTAGACGCCCTTGGAACCGGCCGGCTTGGCCTTGTTCACGGCGTCCGCAAAAGCCTGGACGTTCTCTTCCAGAGCCTTGACGTCGAACGAGACCTTGCCGACGCCGGCGTGCACGATGCCCGCCTTCTCGACGCGGAACTCGACGGCGCCGCCCTTCGAAGCCTTGACGGCAGCCGCGACGTCCATCGTCACCGTGCCGACCTTCGGGTTCGGCATCATGCCGCGCGGGCCGAGCACCTTGCCGAGACGGCCGACGAGCGGCATCATGTCGGGCGTGGCGATGCAGCGGTCGAAGTCGATCTGACCCTTCTGCACGATGTCCACCAGCTCTTCCGCACCGACGATGTCGGCGCCGGCAGCCGTTGCTTCGTCGGCCTTGTCGCCACGGGCGAACACGGCGACGCGAACCGTACGGCCCGTGCCGTTCGGCAGGTTGACCACGCCGCGGACCATCTGGTCTGCATGGCGCGGGTCGACGCCGAGGTTCATGGCGACTTCGATCGTCTCGTCAAACTTGACGGCCGAACGGTCCTTGAGCAGCTTCAGGGCCTCTCCGAGGCTATAGGCCTTTTCCGGATCGATGCCGTCGCGGGTCTTGGCCAAACGCTTTGAAATCTTTGCCATCGTCTCAGCCCACCACTTCCAGGCCCATCGAGCGGGCGGAGCCCTCGACCATGCGCATGGCCCCTTCGATGTCCGTTGCGTTCAGATCCTTCATCTTGGCCTCGGCGATTTCGCGCACCTTGTCGCGCGCGATCGTGCCGGCCTTGACCTTGCCCGGCTCCTTGGAACCCGACTTCAGCTTGGCGGCCTTCTTCAGGAAGTAGCTCACCGGCGGGGTCTTCATCGCGAAGGTGAAGGACTTGTCGACGTAATAGGTGATCACGACCGGAATGGGCGAACCCTTCTCGGCTTCCTGCGTCTGCGCATTGAACGCCTTGCAGAATTCCATGATGTTGATGCCGCGCTGACCGAGCGCCGGGCCGATCGGCGGGGACGGCGTCGCCGATCCTGCCGGAACCTGGAGCTTGAGCTGGCCTGCAATCTTTTTAGCCATTCTCTCTGCCTTTACTTCGTGCCGGACAGTGCCGGCGGTTGCAGTTCGGTGGTTCGGCTCCGACAGCCGGCTAAGCCGCCATCGCCTCCCACCTGTTCAAGGGGCGCATCTCGATGCGCACCTCACCCGCTGCCGGAACGAACCGGCCGCGGATATCCGGTCAGCCCTTTTCGACCTGACCGAATTCGAGATCGACAGGCACGGCGCGCCCGAAGATCGAAACTTCCACCTTGAGCCGCGCGCGGTCCTCGTCGACTTCCTGGACAAAGCCGTTGAACGAGGCGAACGGGCCGTCCGAGACGCGGATCGATTCGCCGATCTCGAAGGTCACCGACGGCTTCGGCCGCTCGACGCCCTCCTGCACCTGGTGCAGGATGCGCTCGGCTTCCTTGTCGGTGATCGCCACCGGCTTGGAATCGCCGAGGAAGCCGGTCACCTTCGGGGTGTTCTTGATCAGCGAGAAGACGGCGTCCGTCAGCGTGGCGCGAACCAGGACGTAGCCTGGGAAGAACTTGCGCTCCGCGTCGACCTTGCGGCCGCGGCGAACCTCGACGACCTTCTCGGTCGGCACGATGATCTGCTCGATCAGGTCGCCCAAACCCTTCTGCTTCGCCTTGTTCTCAATGTCCTCGGCGACCTTCTTTTCGAAGTTCGAATAGGCGTGGACGATGTACCACCGCGCAGTCATGCCAAAATCTCCAATATCGTCCGGCGTCAGCGCCCGATGCCGAGAATGATCTCGACGCCGTAGGCCATGATCTGATCAGCGGCAAAGAAAAACACCATCGCGATAACCGCGAATATGAGGACCATGATCGTCGAGATCATCGTCTCGCGCCGCGAAGGCCAGGTTACCTTCGCCGCTTCCACCCTCACCTGCTGCAGGAAGGTAAAGGGGTTGGTCGTCTTTGATGCCATGTGCCGCTCTGCTTTCGAGACCCGTTGACCGGGCTTCTGGATGATCCCGTGCGCCGGGAGATACTTCCTGCATGCTTGCCGGGAGCCGCGATTCGCGCTGCCGTCCAGCCATGCAAGATTGACGCGCAAAGCCGGTTGCCCAGCTCCACGCGCCGCGTGTCTGTTACGCCTACATAAAGTCGATTCTCCCCGCACGCAAGTGCGAAGATTCCGCTTCATGTTCCAAACGCCGCATAGGAACCATCCAATCGTCCCTTCCCGGCTATGGCGCCCTCGCAGCATGCACCATGCGAGACTGGTGATCGGACTGGCACGGGCAGCAGGGCTCGAACCTACGACCTGCGGTTTTGGAGACCGCCGCTCTACCAACTGAGCTATGCCCGTATGCGTCAGCGAACCGACGCTGTCGCTCTAGTTCGTCTTCCCGACGGCATCAAGCCCAAAAGTGCTCTAGCCGCCGGCGAAAACGAGGTTCCGCCGGAAATCCCGGCGGAACCCGAAGTTCAACTACTCGGTAATGCTGGCGACGATGCCGGCGCCAACCGTGCGGCCGCCTTCGCGGATGGCGAAGCGCAGCTTCTCTTCCATGGCGATCGGCACGATCAGCTCGACATCGACCGTGATGTTGTCGCCCGGCATCACCATCTCGGTGCCTTCCGGAAGCGACACGATGCCGGTCACGTCCGTCGTGCGGAAATAGAACTGCGGACGGTAGTTGGTGAAGAACGGCGTGTGACGGCCACCCTCTTCCTTGGTCAGGATGTAGGCTTCGGCCACGAACTTCTTGTGCGGCTTCACCGAACCGGGCTTGGCCAGAACCTGGCCGCGCTCGACGCCTTCACGGTCAACGCCGCGGATCAGCGCGCCGATGTTGTCGCCGGCCTGGCCCTGGTCGAGCAGCTTGCGGAACATCTCGACGCCGGTAACCGTCGTCTTGGTGGTGTCGCGGATGCCGACGATCTCGACTTCCTCGCCGACCTTGATGATGCCGCGCTCGACGCGACCCGTCACGACCGTGCCGCGGCCCGAGATCGAGAACACGTCCTCGATCGGCAGCAGGAACGGCTTGTCGACCGGACGCTCGGGCGTCGGGATGTAGCTGTCGACGGCGGCCATCAGCTCGCGGATGGCGTCCTCGCCGATCTTCTTGTCGCCATCGTTCAGAGCGGCAACGGCCGAACCCTTGATCATCGGAATGTCGTCGCCCGGGAAGTCGTACTTCGACAGCAGCTCGCGAACCTCTAGCTCGACCAGCTCAAGCAGCTCCTCGTCGTCGACAAGGTCGACCTTGTTGAGGAACACGACCAGCGCCGGAACGCCGACCTGGCGCGCCAGAAGGATGTGCTCGCGGGTCTGCGGCATCGGGCCGTCAGCAGCCGAAACGACCAGGATCGCGCCGTCCATCTGCGCAGCACCGGTGATCATGTTCTTCACATAGTCGGCGTGGCCGGGGCAGTCGACGTGGGCGTAATGGCGGGCTTCCGTCTCGTATTCGACGTGGGCCGTCGAGATGGTGATGCCGCGCGCGCGCTCCTCGGGAGCCGCGTCGATCATGTCGTAGGCCTTGAACTCGCCGAAATACTTGGTGATCGCTGCCGTCAGCGACGTCTTGCCATGGTCGACGTGACCGATCGTGCCAACGTTCACATGAGGCTTGTTGCGCTCGAATTTACCTTTTGCCATGTTTTCTTTCCTAACGGCATCAACACTGAGACTGGGTTCGAATGCGGGGCGATTAGCGACAAAGGTCGGAAAACACAAGTGCATTCTGGCCGCGCCTTGTATCGACACTGCCAGACGTCGCATGCCCGTTTTCGAGGGGGAGCGCTGATATAGAGGTGCAGCGGCGAAATTGAAAGAGCCAACCGGCCGGGCTAAGCCGAAGCCCTCATCCACAATTGCGCTATGTCCGACCGGGGCGTTGTGCGAAATCTGCTGGAGCGGGTAGCGGGAATCGAACCCGCATATTCAGCTTGGAAGGCTGCTGCTCTACCACTGAGCTATACCCGCGCCGTTCCTTATTGCCATGGCCTCCGCTGAAAAGCGAGGCCGCTGTCGCGCGGTCCGGTCCGGCAGTGGTGGAGGAGGTTGGATTTGAACCAACGTAGGCTGAGCCAACGGATTTACAGTCCGTCCCCTTTAACCACTCGGGCACTCCTCCATCTGCCGACGGAACCATGCGACGAGGCACTGTTTCGCGAAGCCGGCAGTGGCTGCCGATCCGCGAAGCGCCTTATGGCGGCACGCTCGAAACGTGTCAACCGCCACATCGCCCCGCTGCGGCAAAATCGGCAACGGGGTGGATAACGCGCCATATCCTTGGCCGCGCGTTGCAGCTATAGAACGCGACCATGACCGACAGCAAGAACAGCAAGACCCCCAAGGACAGCCACTACGCCAACCTGAGGCGCGCCTACCGCGACCAGAAGAGCGGCGCGCCCGCGCCCGCCTTCAAGCCGCGCCAGCCGGTGGCGCCTGGCGACCCGGCACCCGATGGCCTCGTGCGCCTCTACGGTATCCACACCGTGCGCGCCGCGCTCGACAACCCGCGGCGCAAGATCACCCGCATGCTGGTGACGCGCAACGCCGCCGAGCGGCTGGAGCTCGGCGACGTCGCCGCCCTGCCCTTCGCGGCCGAGATCGTCGAGCCGCGCGACATCGACAGGATCACCGGCTCGGACGCCGTGCACCAGGGCGTCGTCATCGAGGCCAGGCCGCTGAGCCCCAAGCCGCTCGAGGCACTCGGCGACACAAGACTCGTCGTCGTGCTCGACCAGGTCACCGACCCGCACAATGTCGGTGCGGTGATGCGCTCGGCCGTCGCCTTCGGTGCCGGCGCGCTGATCGTCACCTCGCGCCACAGCCCGACCGAGTCCGGCGTGCTGGCGAAGTCCGCCTCCGGAGCGCTGGAGCATATCGACCTGATCGAGGTCAGGAACCTCGCCGACGCGCTCGGCAAGTTGCACGAGGCAGGCTTCGCCACGATCGGTCTCGATTCGGACGGGCCTGCGGAAATGGAGAAATCCTTCGCCGGCGACAAGATCGCCCTCGTGCTCGGCGCCGAGGGAAAGGGCCTGCGCCAGAAGACCCGCGAGACGGTGACCGCGCTCGCCCGCCTCGACATGCCCGGCGCGATCCGCTCGCTCAACGTCTCGAACGCCGCCGCCGTGGCGCTCTACGCGGCTCACAAATGGCTGTTGCGCTCGCTTACATGACTGCCGGTCTTCAATTCACGCAGCAAAATCTTGGCTGGAACGCAGAACCCAACATTGCCACGCCGCAACTGACGGTGGACGGTGGCGACCTGTTGCTGGCCTTCCCGTTGAATCACTTCGTCTTTAAAATCTTCGGTCGTGGCGACTTCGGTATCCTTCGGTTCGTCAACTGCTCAAGTTTCAGGACAGACGGAACCAATGACGACACCTGGTTTAGCGGCACCTGCCGTTACAGTCGGCTGGCTCCGGCTTGGGGTGAATTCTATGAAATCTCGGGGCCTGATCCGTCGCTCGCCAAAATCGAGGGCTGGATAGGTATTGAAGGTTCGTCAGGTGACAGGCATTTTCTCTTCTATCTTCGCGACAACCTGTTCGAATGTTTCGCAGAGCAATGGCGATTTGAAGCAATCCCGCAAAACGCACTGATGAAGCTACTAGCCGCGCAGGCTTGACCTAACCCACCGCGTGGCCGGCCATCCGCTCCAGCGCCTTCACCAGCCCCGAATGATCGTCCTTCGCGCCGCCATTGGCCGCGCATGCGTTGAAGAGCTGCTGGGTGGTCGAGGTGTTCGGCAACGACACGCCAAGCGCCTTGGCGCCTTCCAGCGCCAGGTTGAGATCCTTCTGGTGCAACTCGATGCGGAAGCCCGGCGCGAAGCTGCGCTTGATCATGCGCTCGCCATGCACTTCGAGGATGCGTGAATTGGCGAGCCCGCCCATCAGCGCCTGCCGCACCTTGGCCGGGTCCGCACCGGCTTTCGAAGCAAAAACAAGCGCTTCCGCGACAGCCTCGATGGTCAGCGCGACGACGATCTGGTTGGCGACCTTGGCCGTCTGGCCGACCCCGTTGGGGCCGACCAGCGTGATGTTCTTGCCCATCCTCTCGAAGACCGGCTGCGCCCGTTCGAACGCCTTCTCCTCGCCGCCGACCATGATGGTCAGCGACGCCGCCTTGGCGCCGACCTCGCCGCCCGACACCGGCGCGTCGAGATAGTCGCAACCCAACGCATTGATTTTTTTAGCGAATTCCTTGGTCTCGATGGGCGATATCGAGCTCATGTCGATGGCCAGCTTGCCCTTCGACAGTCCGCCAGCGACGCCCCTTTCGCCGAACAGAACCTCAGCGACCTGCGGCGTGTCGGGCACCATCATGATGACGATGTCGGCGGCCTTCGCGACCGCCTCGTGCCCTGTCACCGCCTTCAGGCCCTTCGCCGCCAGTTCCTGCGGCGGCGGCTTGCGGTGGTCGGATGTCACCACCGCGTAGCCGGCGTCCAGCAGATGTCCCGCCATCGGCGCGCCCATGATGCCAAGTCCAATAAACCCAATGGTTTCCATGCTCATGCCGCCACGCTCCCCTTGCCCGTCAATGCCTTGAACCACCCCAGCCCGGCCTCCGTGCCGGCCTTCGGCTTGTATTCCGCGCCGACCCAGCCCGCGTAGCCGATGCGGTCGAGATGGTCGTAGAGGAACGGATAGTTGATCTCGCCCGTCCCCGGCTCGTGACGGCCGGGATTGTCCGCAAGCTGGATATGCGCGATGCGGCCGAGATTCGTCTCGATGGTGCGGGCGAGATCCCCCTCCATGACCTGCATGTGGTAGATATCGTACTGAAAATAGAGGTTTTTCGAGCCCACGCGTTCAATGATCCGAAGCGCCTGCTTCGACGTGTGGAGGAAGAAGCCCGGTATGTCGCGCGTGTTGATCGCTTCGATCAGCAGCTTGATCCCGGCCTTTTCCAGCCTGTCGGCGGCGAACTTCAGGTTCTCGACAAAGATGTTCTCCAGCTCCGCTGAGGCCACCCCCGCCGGCGCGATGCCGGCCAGGCAATTGACCTGGGCGCAGCCCAGCGCCTTCGCATAGGTGATCGCCGTCTCGACGCTTTTACGAAACTCCGCGATCCGGTCGGGCAGAACCGCGATGCCGCGCTCGCCCGCCGCCCAGTTGCCGGCCGGCAGGTTGAACAGCGCCTGCTCCAGCCCGTTCTTCTTCAGGCGCGCAGCCACCACCTCCGGCGCATGGTCGTAGGGGCCGACATATTCGACCGCCTTGAAGCCGGCGCGGGCCGCCGCGTCGAAGCGGTCGAGAAAATCGTGCTCGCCAAAGAGCATCGAAAGATTGGCTGAAAACCGTGGCATGGCGCCCTTCCTTCACAAAATGAGTCAGAAACTTTAGAAACCGATTCAGTCGAGCATGACGATCGCGGTCGGCGCGTCCTCGTGCTTCTCGGCCAGTTCCTCGAACTCGGTGATGTTGTCGATCTCGGTGCCCATCGAAATGTTGGTGACGCGCTCGAGGATGAACTCGACGACGACCGGAACCTGGTGCTCCTGCATCAGCCGCCGCGCCTCCTCGAAGGCGCCGGCAAACTCCTCCGGCCGCCGGACGCGGATCGCCTTGCAGCCCATCGCCTCGGCGACCGCGACATGGTCGACGCCGTAGCCGACCTCGGCATGGCCGACCGTGTTGATGTTGTCGAAGGCGAGATCGACCTCGAAATCCATGCCAAAACCGCGCTGCGCCTGGCGGATCAGGCCGAGATAGGCATTGTTCACGACGACATGGATGTAGGGCAGCCTGTGCTGCGCGCCGACCGCGAGTTCCTCGATCATGAACTGGAAGTCGTAGTCGCCCGACAGCGCGACGATGTCGCGGTCCGGGTCCGCCGCGCGCACGCCAAGCGCTGCCGGCAGCGTCCAGCCGAGCGGCCCCGCCTGGCCGCAATTGATCCAGTTGCGCGGCTTATAGACATGCAGGAACTGCGCGCCGGCGATCTGCGACAGGCCGATCGTCGTGACATAGGTCGTGTCCCGGCCGAAGGCCTTGTTCATCTCCTCGTAGATGCGCTGAGGCTTCAGCGGCACCTGATCGAAATGCGTCTTGCGCTTCATCGTCTTCTTGCGCGCCTGGCACTCCTTGGCCCAGCCCGACCAGTCGCGCAGCCTGCCCGCCGTCTTCCACTCGGTGGCGACGTCGAGCAGAATCTTCAGGGCCGAGCCCGCATCCGAGACGACGCCGAGATCCGGCGCGAAGACGCGGCCGATCTGCGTCGGCTCGATGTCGACATGCACGAATTTTCTGCCCTTCGTGTAGACGTCGATCGAGCCGGTGTGGCGGTTGGCCCAGCGGTTGCCGATGCCGAACACGAAGTCAGCCGCGAGCATCGTGGCGTTGCCATAGCGGTGCGAGGTCTGCAGCCCGCACATGCCGGCCATCAGCCGGTGGTCGTCGGGGATCGCCCCCCAGCCCATCAGCGTCGGGATCACGGGAACGCCGGTGATCTCGGCGAACTCGATCAGGAGGTCGGAGGCATCGGCATTGATGATGCCGCCGCCGGAAACGATCAGCGGCTTCTCGGCCTCGTTCAGCATGGCCAGTGCCTTCTCCGCCTGGCCGCGCGTCATCGCCGGCTTGAAGGGCGTCATCGGTTCGTAAGCATCGATGTCGAACTCGATCTCGGCAAGCTGCACATCGACCGGCAGGTCGATCAGCACCGGCCCCGGACGCGACGAGCGCATCAGGTGAAACGCCTTCTGCAGCGCCATCGGCACCAGATAGGGTTCCATGACGGTGACCGCCCATTTGGTGACGGGTGCGGCGATCGCCGCGATGTCGACCGCCTGGAAATCCTCCTTGTTCAGTCGGGCGCGCGGCGCCTGCCCGGTGATGCAGAGGATCGGGATCGAATCGGCCGAGGCCGAATAGAGCCCGGTGATCATGTCGGTGCCGGCCGGCCCCGACGTGCCGATGCACAGGCCGATATTGCCGGCCTTCGCCCGCGTGTAGCCCTCGGCCATGTGGGACGCGGCCTCGACGTGGCGCGCCAGCACGTGGCGCACCGTGCCGCGCGCCTTGAGCGCCGAGTAGAACGGGTTGATCGCCGCTCCCGGCACGCCGAAGGCGCAGGAAACGCCTTCCTTTTCGAGAACGAGAACGGCGGCGTCGATTGCGCGCATCCTGGCCATTAGCTTGCTCCACTGTGCTTTTGTCGTCGAAGCATGCCAGCGGGCCGGCTATTTTTCAATTTTTCCAGAATATTTTTTCATTCTTTATCTTTTGCCGTATGCTATTGTAATTTCAGCGCTTCTCCTTTTCCAGAATCCGGCTGCCAAGACCCTACAAAATATTTTTTCATTTCCTTGAGCATCGATCCGCCCTATCAGAGGTGATGAACACATCCGAAAAGCGCCAGCGCGGCCGCCCGCGTTCCTTCAATGCCCCGGCCGACACCGCCTCGGTGCAATCGCTCGACCGGGCGCTTAAAATCCTTGCCATCGTGGCGCAGGGCAACGGCCTGTCGCTCAGCGAGATCGCGGCGCAGAGCGGCATTGCCGCCTCGACCGCCTACCGCATGCTGACCACCCTCGCCCAGCACGGCATGGTCGAGTTCGAGCAGTCGGACCAGCTCTGGCTGATCGGCGTCGAGACATATCGCATGGGATCGGCCTTCCTGCGCCGCCGCAACCTCGTCGAGCGGGCGCGCAGCGTCATGCAGGAGCTGATGGAAACAACCGGCGAGACCGCGAATCTCGGGGTCGCCGAGGATGATTGCGTGGTCTTCGTCAGCCAGGTCGAGACGCACCAGGCGATCCGCGCCTTCTTCCGGCCTGGCACGCGCAGCAGCTTCCATGCCTCGGGCATCGGCAAGGCGATCCTCGCGCACCTGCCCTCCGAGCGCGTTGGCGTAATTCTTCGCAAGGCGGGGCTCGAGGCCTTTACGCTGAAGACGCTCGCCGATCCTCAGGCCCTGACAAAGAACCTCGGTGAGATCCGAAAGCGCGGCTGGTCGGTCGATGACGAGGAACGCTATCCCGGCATGCGCTGCGTGGCTGCGGCCATCTTCAATGAGTTCGGCGAACCGGTCGGCGGCGTTTCCGTCTCCGGCCCGACCGTGCGCGTAACGCCCGAGCGCGCCGCCGATATCGGGCCGCTGGTACAGAAGGCGGCTGCCCGCATCACGCGCATGATCGGCGGCACGGAAGAAGGCCAGGCCTGACGCCGACCTGTCCCGCCTGGCAACATCGGCCAAAAGGCGCCCGAAGGCGCCTCCTGACCGTTTCGCGATCACCTCCCCTCAGAGCCGGCAGTAGTGATACTGGCCGTCATAGCCAATGAAGGTATCAGTGCGATGATCGTAAGACCGGTAGCGATTGTAGCAGCGATCAACATGGCGCTCCCAGGAACTGCGGTGGTCGCCGTAAAAGTTCGGGCCGCGGTTGGCATTGGCGATGGCCGCGCCGAGCACGAAACCGCCGATGCCGGCGATTGCGGCTGCCTCTGCATTGGTCAGCTTCTTGGCGGCGGCGGTGTCGACCGAGCCGGCGATGGCGATCGTCGCGACGGTCAGCGAAAGCAGGGTGGAGGTGATCTTGGTCTTGAGCGACATGGTGGTCTCCTGTGATCCTTGTGACGAGGCGTCCATCCGCCTCATGACCATCAGTCGCTCGGACCAGGAGAAAGGTTCGAAGATTTTCGGGATTTTTTCTCGGAGGGCGAAATCGCTCCGGCCGCGGGCGTGTCAGTGACGCCCCCCGCGGGCCGTCGGTTCGCGAAAGAGCCGGCCTAGCCCAGCCCCGTCACGTGGCGCAGGTAGAAGGCAAGCGTCACGAAGCCGGCGGCGAACGCCCAGCCCGTCCAGTCGATGCTGGCGTCCTTCAGGCTGCGATAGAGCCTGACCATGATCGCCCAGGCGACAACCACCATGAGCGCGATGACAACAAGTCTCAGCATGTCAAAAGCTCCCGCAACCCGAATGCCTGCAGAAGAGATAGGTCATGCGTTGGGAGATTTTGAGGCGGCGGGGCAGCCGGGCGGCCGCCCTCCCCGACTTTTGACTTTACTGGCGCGGCAGATGTGATACCGGAGCGCCGATGCCCTTGTAGCTCAGCTGGTAGAGCAGCGGTTTTGTAAACCGAAGGTCGGCGGTTCGATTCCGTCCGGGGGCACCAAGCTACCGATATGACAGGCGATTCCGTGCATCGCTTCCCTCGAAAGCCCGGATCACAAATCTTTCGCGGTTCTGCCGCAAATTCTCCACGTTCATCATGTCTGCAGACCCCATGGGGACCCTACGTAAACATCCGCTCACCGGCATAAACCGGTTCGCCGCCGCTGCACTCGCTGGCGCATGCCTGCTGCCGATCGCCGCCTGCTCCAAGACGTCCGACGGAACGGTCATCATGCCGAAGCCGCCGGCGATCTCGTCGCTTGTGCCCGTGCAGAGTTTCGTGCCGGCCTGGGCGCGCTCGCGTCGGCAGCCCGAGCCCTATGCCGTGGCGGTCGCCGAGACCGACTTCCCCGAAGCACCGCCGGCCAGCACGCCGCCACGCCGCATCAAGCCAGTCATGGTCCGGCGCGATTCGGCGGGCAAGCTCGCCTGCCACAACCAGACGGCTTCCAACGGCCGGGTCCGGGTGATCTGCAAATAGTCCGCAGGGCCGGCGCGATTTACGCCGGCAGGCTCTCGCTTTGACGCAGCCGATGGCGTAAGAGCGGCAATGCAACAACAGCGCTTCGATGTTCCGCTCGCCGTAAAATTCGGTTCGCCGGAACAGCAAAAGGTCCTGCGCAGCGCGCAGGACGCCTCCGATTTTCTCCTCAACAACTGGCCGGGAAAGCGCAGCCCCAAGCACCGCGCCGCGCTGCAGGCCTGCCATGCCGTGATCGATGCGGGAAAGCCGGCGATGACCGCGCGCCGCGCCTTTCTGGCGGCGGCGCGCGAAGTCGATATCGTCGTCAGCGACATGACGAACGCCTAGCGCCCTTCACTTCCGGCAGACACAGAGCTGCCGCGCGCTGCCACCTTTCAGGTGGCGGCGACTTTCTTCTTGCGCGCAGGCTTCTTGGCAACGGGCGGAGCCGCGGCGATCGCCGCCTGCTCGGCCTCTTCCTTCTCGAGCCTCAGAGCACGCAGCCGCGCGGTCTTCTTCTCGCGCGACACGGTCTCGGCGTCCATGATCTGACGCGACGCCTTGTGCGTGCGGGCCGCCTTCTCCTCGCCAGCGTTCATTCCTGTTCGGCCGGCTGGACGGTTTCGTCCTTCGCCTTCTCGTCCTTGGCGGCCGCCTTGGCGAGCGCCTTCTCGGCCTTCTTGGCGGCCTTCTGCCGTTCCCGTTCCTTGCGTTCGTGATTGTAATTCGGCGGGCGTGGCATGGCGTCTCCTTTTGCTTCTCTTTTCCAGGCCGAGTCGCAGGCGCTTGCGCGCCATCGGCCTGTCTTTGCGCGCCAGTCCCGGTCGGCGCTTCGCGGCTGGATCGCGCCAGGAGGTCCCGGCGCAGGCGCGAAAACTGTCCGGGACCGGGGCCTGGCCGCTTGGCCGGCCCATGGTCGCCGGGCTGCTCCGTCGCCGCGCATCTCTGCCGGAAGGCGGTGCAGCCTTACCCCATCATGTAACAATCATGCGCCCCGACTTCTACCCCGCCGCCCGGCAATTCGCGTCGTTGCCGGTGCCCCGCGGCGCGGCGTGCGTCCCTTTGCACCGATGACGCCGCGTGCTAACCCGGCCATGGCGCACGTCCGTTCGGTTTCCAGCAAGAAAGCCTCATGTCCCAGTCCCGCGAAAAACTCGCCTTCGTCTCGTCCGACGCCGAAGATGCCCGCACTGCGGCCGCTTCGCTCGCGAAGCGCTATGGCCAGTGCAGCGTCGAGGAGGCCGACATCGTCGTGGCGCTGGGCGGCGACGGCTTCATGCTGCACACGCTGCGCGAAACCATGGACACCGGAAAGCCGATCTACGGCATGAACCGAGGCACAATTGGTTTCCTCATGAACGAATTCCGTGAGGGTGATCTGCACGAGCGCATCGAGGCGGCGCAGCCCGAGACGATCCGGCCGCTGGAGATGGAGGCGACGACCGCCAGGGGCGAGGTGCAGACGGCGCTCGCCATCAACGAGGTGGCGCTGTGGCGGCAATCCTACCAGACCGCCAAGATCATGATCACCATCGACGGCCAGGTGCGTCTCGAAGAGCTTTATTGCGACGGCGTGATGGTGGCGACGCCGGCCGGCTCGACTGCCTACAACCTTTCTGCACAAGGGCCTATCCTGCCGCTCGACGCGCCCCTGCTGGCACTGACGCCGGTCAGCCCGTTCCGGCCGAGGCGCTGGCGCGGCGCGCTGCTGTCCAACCGCGCGACCGTGCGCTTCGACATTCTCGAGCCCGAAAAGCGCCCGGTCAACGCGGCCGCCGACCACACCGAGGTCAAGGCGATATCCTGCGTGACGGTCCGCGAATCCCCGACGGCGACGGCGACGCTGCTCTTTGATCCCAGCCATTCCTGGAACGAGCGCATCCTGGCCGAGCAGTTCCTCTACTGACCCTTCCCCGGGTCCGGGCGAACGATTAACGTTAGCAGTCAAGGTTAGCGTGGCGCAAAGCCGGACATTACCGGCATTTAAGTTGACAAAAGCGGGGCCGGAGCTTATCGCATTGCACAATCTTGCAGGCGCGTGGCGCCTGCCGCGGCGGACCGGCCGCGCCACGGAACCAGCCAAAAAGCAGCCAGATAATTTGTCCTCAGACACCACGACCGCTGAAGAAGCGTTGACATTCGCAGACTTGGGGCTGTCCCCCAAGGTCCTTTCCGCCGTTACCGACGCCGGCTACACCGTGCCGACGCCGATTCAGGCGGGCGCCATCCCGCACGCCCTGCAGGGCAAGGATGTGCTCGGCATCGCCCAGACCGGCACCGGCAAGACTGCCGCCTTCGTGCTGCCGATGATCACCCGGCTCGAGAAGGGCCGCGCCCGTGCCCGCATGCCGCGCACGCTGATCCTCGAGCCGACGCGCGAACTTGCCGCGCAGGTCGAAGAGAACTTCATCAAGTACGGCAAGAACCACAAGCTCAACATCGCGCTGCTCATCGGCGGCGTGTCGTTCGACGAGCAGGAGCGCAAGCTGGAGCGCGGCGCCGACGTGCTGATCGCGACGCCGGGCCGACTGCTCGACCACCGCGAACGCGGCAAGCTGCTGCTCAACGGCGTCGAGATCCTCGTCATCGACGAGGCCGACCGCATGCTCGACATGGGCTTCATCCCCGACATCGAGCGCATCTGCGAAATGATGCCGTCGATGACGCGCCAGACGCTGTTCTTCTCGGCAACCATGCCGCCCGAGATCACCAAGCTGACGGAAAAGTTCCTGCACGCGCCGATCCGCGTCGAGGTATCGCGCGCCGCGTCCACCTCCAGCACGATCACCCAGCAGCTGGTCAAGTCCGGCCCCAAGCCGTGGGACAAGCGCGAGGTGCTTCGCAACCTCATGCGCGCCGAAGACGAAGGCCTGAAGAACGCGATCATCTTCTGCAACCGCAAGGTCGAGGTGTCGGAGCTCTACAAGTCGCTCGTCAAGTATGAGTTCGACGCTGGCGCCCTGCATGGCGACATGGACCAGCGGGCACGCATGGCTATGCTCGCAGGCTTTCGCGACGGCAAGCTGAAATATCTCGTCGCCTCCGACGTCGCGGCACGCGGGCTCGACATTCCGGACGTCAGCCACGTCTTCAACTACGACGTGCCGATCCATGCCGAGGACTATGTCCACCGCATCGGGCGTACCGGACGCGCCGGCCGCTCCGGCAAGGCCTTCTCGATCGCCACGCGCAACGACGCAAAATACATCGACGCCATTGAGAAGCTGATCGGCCAGACAATTCCCTGGCAGGACGGCGACCTTTCGACGGTGGTCGAATCCGAAGGTGACGACGAGGCGCCCCGCCGTGGCCGCGGCGCGCCGCGCCGCGCCGGCCGCAAGGACGAGGCCGAGCGCAAGCCGCGCATCCGCCATCGGGCAGGAAAGCCGGCCGCCGAGCCGCAGGAGCAGCCAGAGGCCGTCGTCGAGGCAGCAGCCCCGGCACCGGTCGCCGAGGAGCGCCAGGAACGCCCGGCACGCCGCGAGGCCATCAAGTCGGACAATTCCAGCCGGTCGGGCCGCAACGAGCGTGCGCCGCGACCGCGCCGCGACGACAAGCCGGAGCGCCAGGAGCGGCAGCACCGCAACCGGCAGGACGACAATGACGGCACGGTCGGCTTCGGCGACGATGTCCCGGCCTTCATGCAGGTCGCCGGCAAGGTCTGATCAGACCTTTAGCGCAACGCCAGAATCAAAAAAACGGCCCCTCGCGGGGCCGTTTTTTTTATGCTCGGGCGTGTCTGACGTTAGCGGGTCAGCGGCGACAGCTGGATCTCGACGCGGCGGTTCTGCGCGCGGCCGGCCTCGGTGGCGTTGGAGGCGATGGGTCGCGTCTCGCCGAAGCCGGTGACGGCGAAGCGGCGCGAATCGACACCCTGCGCGTTTAGGTAGTTGGCAACCGACAGCGCGCGGCGCTCCGAGAGCTGGAGATTGTAATTGTCGTCGCCGGTGCTGTCCGTGTAGCCGTACACGTCCACCACCGTCTGCTGGTAGCGGTTGAGCACGATGGCGACCGAGTTGAGCACCGAGAAGAAGCTCGAGCGCACGGTGTCCTGGTCAACGCCGAAGGTGACGTCGGAGGGCATGTTGAGCACCACGCGGTCGCCGACGCGCGTGACGCTGACGCCGGTGCCCTGCAGCTGGGCGCGCAGTTCGGCCTCGTTCTTGTCCATGGTGGCGCCGATCGCGCCGCCCGCAAGGGCGCCGACGCCGGCACCGATCAGCACGGCGTTGCGCTGTGCGACGCTGCTGCCGCCGACCGCCATGCCGGCCAGGGCACCGAGACCGGCACCCAGGGCCGCGCCGCCGGCGGTGTTCGAAATCTTCTGCTCACCGGTATAGGGATCGGTTGTGCAGGCGCCGAGAAACGCCGTTGCGGCCAGCACGGCGATCAGTTCTCTCTTCATAAAAAGTCCCCTCCGGAATTCATGCGCACGCGAAGGCGCGAAGCGTCACCCTTCCCGGCCGTTGTAGCATGAATTGCGGCAAAAAACCGACGGCCTCCAACAGTCCAGCGGTTTCCCCGACAGTTCCGCGAGCGGTACCGACGTCAGAAGGAGTTCGGCGGCACGAACAGGCAGATGGTGCGCGAATCATTGGCGCCGGCTACCGAACACCAGTGGTACTCGCCGTCCGGCGAATCCTTGATCCGGGTATCGCTGTAGGCCACGACCTCGCCCGTTCCCTTGATGACATAGCCCTCCGGCCGCTCGCTGATTGCCTTGGCGGAGACCTCGCGGCAATCGATGCCGGAGCAGCAGGCATAGGGATAGGACCAGCCCTGCGGCTTGGCCGCCGTTGGTATGGCGTCGTGCGCCCGGGCATGCGGGGCGACGACAAGGCAGTACAGGAGGAGCAGGAACGCCAGGTGCACCCTCGCCCCGGTCATGCGGGCAAAGGCGGAAGTCGTCTGCACGGATGTGGTGGATGCTGTGGTGTGGGACATGGCAAGGTTCCGAGTTGTTCAAGCTTCTGGCTTGCCCGTTCGTGAACGCCTCGTCCCAAGATGACCCGATGCTCTGCCGGTGTCCGGCAGCCCGGGAGAATGCTTTTCGTCCCCTCCTGCGCCGAGGATCGCCCGATTCGCCGAAACCGGCAATCATGCGCAGGTATAGGCCTTTCCAATTGCCACCATGCCCGAGCGGCTGCGCGGGCAGCGGTGGCGGTCTGTCGCCCCTTTCATGCCGGTCAGAACGCGGCCGGCGGCACGAAAAGGCAGATGGTCCTGGAATCATCGGCGCCGGCAACCGAGCACCAGTGATACTCGCCGTCCGGCGAATTCTTCAGCCGGGCGTCGGCGTAGGAAACCAGTTCCCCCGTGCCCTTGATGAGATAGCCCTGCGGGCGCTCGCTAATCGACTGTGCCGACACTTCGCGGCAGTCGATGCCCGAACAGCACGCATAGGGATAGGACCACCCCTGCGGCTTGGCCGAGGTCGGGATCGCGTCATGCGCGAGCGCGGGTGAGACGCTGACGGCGAAGAGCAGGAAACTGGCAAGGTTGGCGCCGCAGGCAGCGGCCGAAGGCTTCAGTCCCGAGAACATGGCGTGTTCTCCCGGTTGACCTCCCATGCGAAAAATGTGCGCCGGCTTGGTTAACGAAGACTTAACGCTGATCCAATGCAGACAGCCTTCCCCACAGGCCCGCGCCGCCGCAATCTTTCCATCTTCTCGGCCACATGGTGCCGCTATGGCAGGCGATCTTCAGGCCGGATCAGGAAGGATACCGACGCCATGGTGAAGACAGCCCTCGTTGCGATGACCCTTCTCGGCTGCGACTGCGATGCAAAGGTCTGCCAGTTCGTCTCCGAGACGCCGCAGCAATTCGCCTCCATTTCCGCCTGCGAGGAAGCTATGCAGAGCCACGTGCTGCGCAGTTCCGACCTCGACTATCCGTTGATCACCGGCCAGTGCCGCGTCCTCGGCGACCCCGGTATCCGGCTTGCCGAGGCGACAGCGCCGGATATGCTGGCCGCATCAGTCGACGCGTCGCACACGCGCGTCGCGGCGGTCGAAGGTCCAGCCTCCGTCCCTGCCCAGGGCAGCAGCAGCCTGGTCTTCGAAAAGACCGCCTCCAGCTACCGGATGGTCACGTCGGGTGTCGGACGGGCCGCCGAATTCGTCTTCCAGACCGCGCGCAGCGCGGCCGGAAGCGTCAGCCCGGCGCTCGACCGCATGGCGAGCCTCCTGCCCGGCGTCTGACCCGGCACAGCTGATCTTGTGAAAGTGGCAGCCGGCCGGGCGACAGCGCGGCCGCAGGCTCAGTCGATGTCGGCGACCGCCTCGCCCGCATTGCCATCGATGCGCTGCGACAGCGAGGCCTCCATGAACGGGTCGAGGTCGCCGTCCAGCACGTCCGACGGGCTGGAGCTCTCCACGCCGGTGCGCAGGTCCTTGACCATCTGGTAGGGCTGCAGCACGTAGGAGCGGATCTGGTGGCCCCAGCCGATGTCCGACTTGGAGTCTTCGGTGGCGTTGGCTTCGGCCTCGCGCTTCTTCAGCTCTTCCTCGTAAAGCCTCGAGCGCAGCATTTCCCACGCCTTGGCGCGGTTCTTGTGCTGCGAGCGCTCGGCCTGGCAGGCGACCGCGATGCCGGTCGCCAGATGCGTGATGCGCACCGCCGAATCCGTCGTGTTGACGTGCTGGCCGCCCGAGCCCGACGAGCGGTAGGTGTCGATGCGCACATCGGATTCGCTGACGTCGATCTCGATGGAATCGTCGACCACCGGGTAGACCCAGACGCTGGCGAAGGAGGTGTGGCGGCGGGCGTTGGAATCATAGGGCGAGATGCGCACCAGGCGGTGCACGCCCGACTCGGTCTTCAGCCAGCCAAAGGCGTTGTGGCCCTTGATGAGAAGCGTCGCGGACTTGATGCCGGCCTCTTCGCCGTCATGCATTTCCAGCACCTCGACCTTGAACTTCCGGCGCTCGGCCCAGCGCGTGTACATGCGCAGCAGCATGTTGGCCCAGTCCTGACTCTCCGTTCCGCCGGCGCCGGCATGCACTTCGAGATAGGTGTCGTTGCTGTCGGCTTCGCCCGACAGCATGGTCTCGATCTGGCGCGCGCGGATTTCGCCCGACAGCGAGCGGATCGCCGCCTCGGCCTCGGCCACGACATCGTCGTCGCCTTCTTCCTCGCCGAGCTCGATCAGGCCGATATTGTCCTCGAGCGACTGGCTGAGATGCTTCACCGCGCCGATGCCTTCCTCGAGGCTCTGGCGCTCGCGCATCAGCTTCTGGGCCTCCTGCGCGTCATTCCAGAGCGACGCGTCCTCGGCCCGCATATTCAGGTAATCAAGACGTTTTAGCGCCTGATCCCAGTCAAAGATGCCTCCTCAGCAGGGTTATGGCCTGCCTGATTTCGTCGACGAGTTTTTCGGTTTCCGCGCGCATGGCTGGATGGCTATCCGTTTCTACGGTTGAGGGTGTGAATCGGCGCGGACCATAGGGTCGCGCCATGGGGCTGTAAAGCGCAGAGACAGAAATGGGCGGGCTGTTTCCAGCCCACCCACCCTGCTGCCTGAGGTCAATAAAGTCCGCCGCTGCCGGTCTGGATGGCGCGGCTTGCCGAGGGCGAGATTTCCTCGCCCACCTGGCTGTCTTCCATGCCGATCACCCAGTAGCTGTCGGCAGGCCCGGTGCCGGGCTTGAAAGCTTCCATGATGGTGCCGGCCTCGCCCTCGCCCGCACGCATGCCGGTCTTGCGGTTGATGGCGATGAGCTGCATGCCCTCGGGCACCTGGAAGTCGACCGGCGGCGTGTCCTTCAGCGCCTCGGTCATGAATTCCTTGAACACCGGCGCGGAGAGGCCGCCGCCGGTCGAGCCCTTGCCGAGTGTCCTCGGCTGGTCGAAGCCGATGTAGAGGCCGACCACGAGGTTCGGCGTGAAGCCGATGAACCAGGCGTCCTTCTCGTCGTTGGTGGTGCCGGTCTTGCCGGCGATCGGGCGGTTCAGCTCGCGCAGCGTGGTCGCGGTGCCGCGCTGGACCACGCCTTCCATCATCGAGGTGATCTGGTAGGCCGTCATCGGGTCGAGGACCTGGTCGGCCGTGTCGATCAGTTCCGGCTCCGGCTGGTTCGCCCACTCGGCAGCCACGCAGCCTTCGCAGCCGCGCTCGTCGTGCTTGAACACGGTCTTGCCGTAGCGGTCCTGGATGCGGTCGATGAGCGACGGCTTGATCTGCCGGCCGCCATTGGCCATCACCGAGAAGGCCGAGACCATGCGCATGACGGTCGTCTCGCCGGCGCCCAGCGCCATGGGCAGGTAGGGTGCCAGGTGGTCGTAGACGCCGAAGCGCTCGGCATATTCGGCGACGATCTTCATGCCCATGTCATTGGCGAGCCGGACCGTCATCAGGTTGCGCGAGCGCTCGATGCCGGTGCGCAGCGTCGAGGGACCGCCGGCCTTGCCGTCATAGTTCTTCGGCGACCATACCGTGTTGCCCGACTTGACCGTGATCGGGCCGTCCATGATCACCGAGGCCGGCGTGTAGCCATTGTCGAGCGCGGCGGCATAGACCACCGGCTTGAAGGACGAACCGGGCTGCCGGTAGGCCTGGGTGGCGCGGTTGAACTCGGACTGCGAATAGGAAAAGCCGCCGACCATCGCCAGCACGCGGCCGGTATGCGGGTCCATGGCGACCATGCCGCCGGAGACCGAAGGCACCTGGCGCAGCTGGTAGGCGCTGCCCTCCTTCTGTTCGACGAACACCACGTCGCCCGTCTTCAGCACGTCCGCCGGCGAATCCGCCTTCAGGCGCTTGCCGTCGACGACATGGCGCATGGCGAAGCTCATGTCCTCGGCCGAGACGTTCGCGGTCTCGCGCAGGCCCGACAGCGCGCCGGAAATCTCGCGCGGCGGCTGCAGCCCGATCGTCAGGCCATCCTTGTTGCTCTCCAGAACCACGGCCAGCCGCCATTCGGGCACGTCGCTCAGCGCCTTGACCTCGGACAGCGGCACGCCCCAGTCGGCGCCGAGCTCGATCCGCTTGACCGGGCCCCGGTAGCCGCGCAGCGTGTCGTACTTCATCAGGCCGTTCTGCATGGCCCGGCGCGCCATCAGCTGCAGCTTCGGGTCGAGCGTGGTGCGCACGGACAGGCCGCCCTCGTAAAGCGCGTCCTCGCCATAGCGCGAGATGATCTCGCGGCGCACTTCCTCGGTGAAGTACTCGCCGGCGAAGAGATAGGTGCCGTTGCGGCGCGGCGTCACGCCGAGCGGCTGCGCCCTGGCCTTCTCGCCCTCTTCCGGCGTCACGTAGCCGTTCTCGACCATCAGGCCGATGATCAGGTTGCGGCGCTCGATGGCCTTTTCCGTATAGCGGAACGGATGATAGTTGGACGGCCCCTTGGGCAGCGCGGCAAGATAGGCGGCCTCTGCCACCGTCAGCTCGTTCACCGACTTGTCGAAATAGGTCAGCGCGGCGCCCGCGACGCCATAGGCGCCCAGACCGAAGAAGATCTCGTTGACGTATAGCTCGAGAATCCGGTCCTTCGAATAGGCCTGCTCGATGCGGAAGGCGAGGATCATCTCCTTGATCTTGCGTTCCATGGTCTGGTCGGACGACAGCAGGAAGTTCTTCGCCACCTGCTGGGTGATCGTCGAGGCACCAACGGGACGGCGTCCCGAGCCGAGATTCTGGACGTTGACCATGATGGCGCGACCAAGCCCGGTGATGTCGATGCCGGGGTGGTTGTAGAAATTCTTGTCCTCTGCCGACAGGAAGGCCGCCTTGACGCGGTCGGGCACGGCCTGGATCGGAATATAGAGGCGCCGCTCGCGCGCGAACTCCGCCATCAGCGCGCCGTCCGAGGCATGCACGCGCGTCGTCACCGGCGGCTCGTACTTCGCGAGCACCTCGTAATCCGGCAGGTCCTTGGCGAGATTGCCGATGAACACAGCGACTCCGGCAGCTGCGAGCAGCGCCAGCATCGTGCCGATACCGAAGAAATAGCCGATTAGTCGAATCATGCCCGCTCCACTGCGAGGTCCAGGATGTCCGGGTCAACTCCAGCCTTGGCGGCGAGTCGCCCGAGCGATCCGCTCCAGTACACAAAAACAATTGGTATGGCGATGTGGGCAAAATGGGGCAGACGCTGCGTCAGCATCCGATTGTGGCCGATTATTTCGCCGCCGGTGTCCGCCACGCAACGCCCGGCGGCGCTTGCCCCTGCGGAATTCTGGAGCTCACCCGCCGGCATCGATCTTCCTCGCGGCGAATCCGGCAATGGCGGTCGAGATGCTGGAGGCCACCTTGCGGCGCCACTCGGGACTGCGCAATTGCTCCTCGTCCTCCTTGTTGGAGAGGTAGCCGAGCTCGACCAGCACCGAGGGCACGTCGGGCGCCTTGAGAACCCTGAACCCGGCGAAGCGGTGCGGGTTGTTGATCATCTTGACCGAGGAAGACAGTTCGTCGACCAGCGAGCGGGCGAAACGCATCGAGAAACTGTGCGTCTCGCGGCGGATCAGGTCGACCAGGATGTCGGAGACCTCGTGGTCTTCCTCCTCGATGACGAAGCCGGCAAGCTGGTCGGAGAGGTTTTCGCGATCGGCCAGCGCCTTGGCTTCCTCGTCGGAGGCGGTATCGGAGACCGTATAGACCGTGGCGCCGCGAATGCCCTTCAAGCGGATTGTGTCGGCATGGATCGACAGGAAGAGGTCGGCATCGTGCTGCCGGGCGATCCTGACGCGCTCGTCGAGACGCAGGAAATCATCCGTCTCGCGCGTCATGAAGACCTGGTAGCGGCCATCCTTGCCGAGAAGGTCGCGCAATTCATTGGCAAAGGACAGCGTGATGTCCTTCTCCACCGTGCCGTTCGGGCCCGCGGCGCCGCCGTCGATGCCGCCGTGGCCGGGATCGATGACGATGGTGAAGAGGTCGTCCGGCACCGGCTTGCCCAGCCGGTCGCCCTTTGGCGTCGCCTGCGTCGATCCTGTCGTCTCGGCCTGGATGGAGAGCGCAGCGTTGAATTCCTTGTCGGAGGCCGCTGCCAGGTCGACGATCATGCGGTAGCCCGGCGTCTCCTCGTTCTTCACCACCTCGAAGCGCTCGACGGCAAACGGCCCCTTGGCGCTCAGCACCAGGCGCGAGGTCTCGGCGTTCAGCTGGCCGTAGCGCACGCCGTCGACCAGCCCCCTCTCGGCCAACTCCTTCGGATCGATGACGAAACGCGTATCCGGCAGGTCGATGACCAGCCGGTGCGGCGCGCGCAGCAGGAAAAATCGCGGATCGGGCTCGCTGTCGAAGTGCAGCACCACGCGTGTATGCAGTGCGTCGCCGGCCATCTTGTAATCGCGCGCCTGCAGGGGTGCCGCGAATGCCGGCGCGACGAGTCCGAGCAACAGCAGCAGCAGGCAGCAGATCCGGGCGAGCGCCCGACCTTCTGTCCCGTGCAACGTCAGCTGACGATTCGCCGTGGTTGCCATGCCACCGTTCTTACCCTGTTTGCAGCGCACCTCCCACAGCGCACTGGCAATATCGACCGTTAACGAGTGGTATTCGGATAAGGTTAACCAAGCCTTTTCGTAGCTTAATACCGCCGGGGAAGACCGCCTTGGTGCCCTTTGAAATCGGGGTTGCCTAAAACGTCGGCAAATCATAAAAGCGACGGTGGATCACTGCAATGCCAGGAACCCGTCTCCGCCGCTGCTTCCAAGTATAGTAAGGCGACGACCAGACGGCTCCAATCGACTCCCGCGATAGTGGCAGGCATGATGCCGACGGATTTCGTCAGGGCGTTCTGGTGGCGCTGAACCCCTGCCGTGAAGAAAACGGCCGGAAAACGATGGATCCGCGCCGGCTCGTAACGAGCAAATCAGCTGGTCCGGTTATGCCGGGCTTCAATTTAAAATGGTTCCGCGAAGGTTACGCGATGATTTCAGGCGAAAACATGGAAAGGTCCGCACGATACCGCGCCGATTTGGCTGCGGGCGGCACCGCCATGACGCTTGAGCGTCGGCGAGCGGACACAATAGGATCCGGCACTCCACCAGGCTCACGGCGGCGAGGGAATTCCCTCGCGCTGCAGCTGGCTCGGGCAGCCGGAGGGAAAACAACTAATGCCCAACAAGATGCTTATCGATGCCTCCCACCCGGAGGAAACAAGGGTTGTCGTCGTACGCGGTAACCGCATTGAAGAATTCGATTTCGAGTCTCAGGACAAGAAGCAGCTAAAAGGAAACATCTACCTCGCGCGGGTCACCCGCGTAGAACCGTCGCTCCAGGCGGCGTTCGTCGAGTATGGCGGCAACCGCCACGGTTTCCTCGCCTTCAGCGAAATTCACCCCGACTATTACCAGATCCCGGTCGCCGACCGTCAGGCGCTGCTGCGCGCCGAGGCCGACGAGGCCGCGGAAGAGGATGACGAGGACGGCGGCGAGCGCGACCGCGAACGCAGCAGCCGGGGCGGACGCAAGCGCCGGCGCGGCGGCAAGAGCCGCGACCGCGAAGCCTCCTCGCGCAACGGCGCGTCCGACGACGACGCATCGGCTGCGGACGACGCCGGCAACGGCGATGCTGCCGGCGACGACCTGTCCCCGGCAGAAGAGTTCGTCTCCGCCGAGGCGTCAGCTTCTCAAGCGGAAACCCCGGCAGACGTCGCCGCTGCGGCAGACGAGACGGCCGAGGCTCCGACCGAGACCGCCGAGAGCGAGGAAGCCGCATCCGACGACGACGGCACGCCGCCCAAGTCGATCGCCGCGGCGACCGAGTCCGACGTCGTTTCCGAAAAGGTCGCCGACCCGGACGATAACCACTCGGACCACGCCGACGAGGTGCATTCCTCGCGCCTCGAGGAAGAGAACGACGAGGTCGAATCCGTCGGCGCAGAAGATGCGCTCGAGGAAGTGCGCAACCGCCGCAAGCCGGCGCGCCGCCACTACAAGATCCAGGAAGTCATCAAGCGCCGCCAGATCCTGCTGGTGCAGGTCGTCAAGGAAGAACGCGGCAACAAGGGCGCGGCCCTGACCACCTACCTGTCGCTCGCCGGCCGCTATTCCGTTCTGATGCCAAACACCGCGCGCGGCGGCGGCATTTCGCGCAAGATCACCAACGCACAGGACCGCAAGCGCCTCAAGGAGGTGGTTTCCGACCTCGACGTGCCGCAGGGCATGGGCGTCATCCTGCGCACCGCAGGCGAGAGCCGCACCAAGGCCGAGATCAAGCGTGACTACGAATATCTGATGCGCCTGTGGGAGAACGTCCGCAGCCTGACGCTGGAGTCGAGCGCCCCTGCCCTCGTCTACGAGGAAGGCAGCCTGATCAAGCGCTCGGTGCGCGACCTCTACAACAAGGACATCGACGAGATCCTGGTCGCTGGCGACGAGGGCTACCGCGAGGCCAAGGACTTCATGCGCATGCTGATGCCCAGCCATGCCAAGGTCGTGCAGCCCTACCGCGACAACACGCCGATCTTCGTGCGTTCGGGCATCGAGGCGCAGCTCGACCGGATGCTGCAGCCGCAGGTAACGCTCAAGTCGGGCGGCTACATCATCATCAACCAGACCGAGGCGCTGGTCGCCATCGACGTCAACTCGGGGCGCTCCACCAAGGAGCACTCCATCGAGGAGACGGCGCTGCACACCAACCTGGAGGCCGCCGAGGAGGTTGCCCGCCAGTTGCGCCTGCGCGACCTTGCCGGCCTGATCGTCATCGACTTCATCGACATGGAGGAGAACCGCAACAACCGGGCGGTCGAGAAGCGGCTCAAGGATCATCTCAAGAACGACCGCGCCCGCATCCAGCTCGGCCGCATCTCGCATTTCGGCCTGATGGAGATGTCGCGTCAGCGCATCCGCGCCAGCGTGCTGGAATCGACGATGAAGCCCTGCCCGACCTGCGGCGGCACCGGCCACGTCCGCTCCGAATCCTCCGTCGGCCTGCTCGTCGTGCGGGCCATAGAGGAATATCTGCTGAAGGACTCGCGCTGCCACATCACCGTGCGCACCCCGACCTCCACGGCGCTCTACGTGCTCAACCACAAGCGCAGCAGCCTGGCAGACCTCGAGGCCAAGTTCGGCGTCATCATCACCGTGGAAATGGACGACTCGGTCGGCGGCCAGCATTACGCCATCGACCGCGGTGCAGTCGCCGAGAAGCCCGCCGATTTCGTCGAGGCGGTGTCGGCGCCGATGCCGGTCGAGGAAGACGATATCGACGACGACATCGTCGAAATCGAGGCCGAGGAAGCCGTCGAGGAGGCACGCCCCGCGCAGCAGCCGCGCCATGGCCAGGAAAACGGCGAGGACGGCAACCGAGACCGCAAGCGACGACGCCGTCGCCGCAGGCGCGGTGGACGCGATCGCGACAATGGCGCACCGCGCGAGCTCGATGCCGACGGCCAGCCGATCCACGCAGAGAATGGCGCCGCTGAGGGCGGAGCTTCGGACGGGAACGCCGCTGACGCAGCTACCTCAGACGAGACGGCTGCCGACGGTGTCGCCTCTGAATCGACCGAGGAAGCACAGGCCAGGAAGCGCCGGCGCGGCAAGCGCGGCGGCAAGCGCAACCGCAGGGACGGCACCGAGGGCGACGTGCAGGCTGATTCAGCTGATGCTGAACCGTCAGACGCTAAGGCGGAACCTGCCGGTGACGCAGCGCCAGCCGACGAGACGGGCATTCATCCCGACCGCGCGGCCGAAGCCGCTTCCGAGCCGGAAGTGAGCGCTGAGCCGGAAGCCGGGGCGGAAGAGGAAAAGCCGAAGAAGCCGCGCCGCGCCGCGCGGCCGCGCAAGACGGCGGCGGAAAAGGCAGCCGAAAAGGCCGAGGCCGAGAAGGCCGCGGAGCCCGCCGCAGCCGAAGCGGTGGCCGAGACGGCAGCCGAACCGGTCGAGGAAGCCGCTCCAAAGGCAGTGAAGCCCCGTCCTACGCGCCGCAAGGCCGCTGCCAAGGCCGAGGCGCCCGCCGAGGTCGTGGTGTCGTCCTCGAAGCCTGAGGAGGCCCCTGAGGCCGCCGATGCGCAGCCCAAGAAGGCTGGCTGGTGGCAGAGGCGTAGCTTCTTCTGATCGCCAACAACCCGGAATGGAAAAGGGCCGCACTCTGGTGCGGCCCTTTTCATTTGTGCTCGGGGACGGTCGGCTGCGCCAAGCGCTCATCTTGCCGTCGCCTCGCGGCATGCGCGGTGTGTGCCTCGGCTCGACGGCCGGGCGTTGCGCCCGCGGGCTCCCGCCTGGTCTAGAAGCTGTAACCGAAGCGCTCGATGTCGCGCGCCCAGATCTCCTCGACCAGCTTGCGCTCCGCAGGCCCGTAATAGGAGCGGTAATCCTTCCGCGCGGAAGCGTTGCGGTGCGGCAGCGGGGGCGCATTGTCGATCTCCAGCCGCAGCATCAGCTCATCATAGGCCTCGGCGAAGTTCTCGAAGCGGTAGACCTTGTCGACCAGGAGTTCGCCGCGCGAATCGAACAGCATTGCGGTCTGGTCGCCGGCGCGCAGCAGCGAACGCCATTTTTCGGAGCGCAGGAAGTCGCCGAAACTCTGGCGCTGCGTCATGCGGTGGCGGCCATGCGTCTCCTTCTTGCGCAGGAATGCGTAGCGCGAGACCGCGAGGTCGTAAGGATTTCGCACGAAGGCGAACTTGAAGGCGCCGTCGAACAGGTCGCGCGGTATCTTCAGCCTGATCCAGCGCGCCGTCGAATGCATGCCTATCCTCGCATGGTTGTCCTCGCGGATCGGCAGGTGGCCGATCAGCCGCCGCCACTGGCCTCCCCGTGGCCTCGAGCAATAGGGTTTCAGCACGGCGCGCAGGCTCTGCCCGCCCGTCTTGGCGACGTGGATGAAAATGAAATTCTTCTCGGTGGAAATCAGCATTCTGGTCGGAAATCCTGCAGTCGGCCGGCCGGACCGAGCCTTTCCGGCGCCGCGCCGGTCACAATTTCCGCAAAACCTGCCGGAACACAAGGGCGTTTCAATCCCTCTTTGCCGGCGTTGCCGGAAGCCGGCCCCAAACGCGAAAAGGCCGGGCGCGGTGGCCCGGCCTTTCCTGTCAGGCTTCGGCCTATTAGTTGACCGCGTCCTTGAGGCCCTTACCGGCCGAAAACTTCGGGACCGTGCGGGCCGGAATGTTCACGGCGGCGCCGGTCTGCGGGTTGCGACCCGTGGATGCGGCGCGCTTGGAAACCGTAAAGTTGCCGAAGCCCACCAGGCGTACGTCCCCGCCCTTCTTCAGCTCGCCCGTGATCACGGAGAACACAGCATCGACGGCCGACTGAGCGTCGCCCTTCGAAATGCTGGCCGCATCGGCGACGGCTGACACTAGTTCGTTCTTATTCATAAAATTTCCCTTCCATGAGAAAACCGGAACTATCGACTCGACCGGCAGGAAACGGACTTTAGAAAGAAGTGTTCCGGCAACCAAGTCAGAAATGGGCGCCGGAGTAAGAAAATGCCCGAAAAAGGTGGGTTTCTACACAGAAAAGCCGGGCGCGAGGCCCGGCTTTTCGGTGTTGCAGTGCAGCACCCGTCCTTGGTGCCTAGTGAGCGAAGGTCTTGCCCGGGTCGTCGGTCGAGTCGACTGCCGTTGCCGGGGGTGAAACCGGCTCCACCCACTCGATCGCTTCGGGCATTCGGACCAGCGCGTGCTGGAGCACCTCGCCGACCCGCGCGACCGGGATGATCTCCATCCCGCTCTTCACATTGTCCGGAATGTCGGCCAGGTCCTTGGCGTTCTCTTCCGGGATAAGCACCTTCTTGATGCCGCCGCGAAGGGCCGCGAGCAGCTTTTCCTTCAACCCACCGATCGGCAGGACCCTGCCGCGCAGCGTGATCTCGCCGGTCATCGCGACGTCGGCCTTGACCGGAATGCCGGTCAGAACCGAGACGATCGCCGTCACCATCGCCACGCCGGCCGAGGGGCCGTCCTTCGGGGTTGCGCCCTCCGGAACGTGGACGTGGATGTCGCGCTTGTCGAAGAGCGGCGGCTCGATGCCGAAATCGATGGCCCGCGAGCGGACATAGGATGCCGCCGCCGAGATCGATTCCTTCATCACGTCCTTCAGGTTGCCGGTCACCGTCATGCGGCCCTTGCCGGGCATCATGACGCCCTCGATCGTCAGCAACTCGCCGCCGACCTCGGTCCAGGCAAGTCCGGTGACGACGCCGACCTGATCATCCGCCTCGACCTGGCCGTAGCGATAGCGCGGCACGCCCAGGTAGTCGGCGATGTTCTCGGCCGTGACATGCACCGCCTCGACCTTGTCCTTCAGGATCGCGGTCACCGCCTTGCGCCCGAGCTTCATCAGCTCGCGCTCGAGGCTGCGGACGCCGGCCTCACGCGTGTAGGTCTGCACGATGGCGCGAAGCGCGTCGTCGCTTACCGAAAACTCCTCCGGCTGCAGCGCGTGGTCGCGGATCGCCTTGGGCAGCAGGTGCCGCTTCGCGATTTCGACCTTCTCGTCCTCGGTGTAGCCGGCGATACGGATGATCTCCATGCGGTCCATCAGGGGCGCAGGGATGTTCAGCGTATTGGCGGTCGTCACGAACATCACGCTCGACAGGTCGTATTCGACCTCGAGGTAATGGTCCATGAAGGTCGAGTTCTGCTCGGGATCGAGCACCTCGAGCAGCGCCGACGACGGATCGCCACGGAAGTCCTGGCCCATCTTGTCGATCTCGTCGAGCAGGAAGAGCGGGTTGGACTTCTTGGCCTTCTTCATCGACTGGATGACCTTGCCGGGCATCGAGCCGATATAGGTGCGGCGGTGTCCGCGGATCTCGGCCTCGTCGCGCACGCCGCCCAGCGCCATGCGGATGAACTCGCGGCCGGTCGCCTTGGCGATCGACTTGCCGAGCGAGGTCTTGCCGACACCGGGAGGTCCGACGAGGCACAGGATGGGGCCCTTCAGCTTCTTCTGGCGGCTCTGCACGGCCAGGTACTCGACGATGCGGTCCTTGACCTTGTCGAGCCCGTAGTGATCGGTATCGAGCACTTCCTGCGCGAAGTTGAGGTCCTGCTTGACCTTGGAGTTCTTGCCCCACGGTATCGACAGGATCCAGTCGAGATAGTTGCGCACGACCGTCGATTCAGCCGACATCGGCGACATCGAACGCAGCTTCTTCAGCTCGGCTTCCGCCTTCTCGCGGGCCTCCTTGGAGAGCTTGGTCTTCTTGATGCGCGCCTCGATCTCGGCGGCTTCGTCGCGGCCGTCCTCGCCTTCGCCGAGCTCCTTCTGGATCGCCTTCATCTGCTCGTTGAGGTAGTACTCGCGCTGCGTCTTCTCCATCTGGCGCTTGACGCGCGAGCGGATGCGCTTTTCCACCTGCAGCACGGAAATCTCGGCTTCCATGAAGCCCATGGCCTTTTCCAGCCGTTCCTTGACGGACAGCGTGGCCAGCATTTCCTGCTTTTCGGGAATTTTGATCGCGAGGTGCGAGGCAACCGTATCGGCGAGCTTGGAATAGTCGTCGATCTGGCTGGCCGCGCCGACCACTTCGGGCGAGATCTTCTTGTTCAGCTTGACGTAGTTCTCGAAGTCCGAGACCACCGAGCGCGCGAGCGCCTCGATCTCGATCTCTTCTTCCTCGGGCTCGGCCAGCACGCTGGCATGCGCCTCGTGGAAATCCTCGCGGGCGGTGAACTCGGTGATCCTGGCGCGCGCGGTGCCCTCGACCAGCACCTTCACGGTGCCGTCGGGCAGCTTCAGCAACTGCAGAACGTTCGCCAGCGTGCCGACGTCGAAGATCGCGTCGGCGGCCGGATCGTCGTCGGCTGCATTCATCTGCGTCGCAAGCATGATCTGCTTCTCGGCGCCCATCACCTCTTCCAGCGCCTTGATGGACTTTTCACGGCCCACGAAGAGCGGCACGATCATGTGCGGGAAAACCACGATGTCGCGCAGCGGAAGAACTGCGAAAACGCCGTCGCCGGAGGTCCGGGATACTTTGGCCATTGTCCAACCTTTCATGTCGCAGCCGCCATTGGCCAGCCGCGAATCCTATATTAACGACCGGGAACCGTCTCGCCTACCATCTAATGGGGATATGGTTTTCAGCACGAAATCCAGTTCAAAGCCTTCCGCTTCTAGGTGGTTAACCGGACGCCAAAGATCAAGGGTCGCCCTCCGCGCGGCAAGCGGCACCTGCCCTTTTCCCGGGGTTTTCTGACCGGTCCCGAGGCTCTAGAGTAACCGCACCTTAGGGAAGGCCGTGCTCAAACGGCCATCGGGTGCTGTAGCGGGAGTTTCTGGCGTGTATCGGGACGTTTGCCATGCGGGTTGATCGGCGCGACATCATCAAGGGCGGCGCGCTCGCCGCGCTTGCGGCGGCAACCATCGCGAAACCGGACCCTGCGCGCGCCGCAAGCCTGCCCAAGCCGTTGAAGAAGGCCGCTGTCTTCGTGCCCGGCTACCATCCCGAACACGCCTACGCCAACGGTCGCCCGCTCGCCGAGAACCGCCGTTTCAACCGCGCGGTGCGCAACCAGCCGCTGCAGCAGATGCTGACCCGCGTCGGCTTCGACGGCTCGATCCGCCAGACGCTGCTGCCGGTCGCAGCACACGACGTCGAGGTCGCCCCGGACGGCTCGATCGGCGTGCTCTGCTCGATGGACGGCGAACAGCACACAGCCTTCGATCCCGAAACGCTGGAACTCGCGGCCATCGGCCCTTCGCTCGGCGACGGCTGGCACGGCGGCGGACATGCGGTCTATCTCGACGGCGGCAGCACCGTCATCCTGTCCGAGCGCGCCCCCTCGACCCCTTTCCAGGGCAAGCTGGAAAACCACTACGGCCGGCTCACCGTGCGCGACCCGAAGACGCTGAAGATCGCCGAAACCTATTCCACGCACGGCATCGACCCGCACGACATCCGCCTCACCGACGACGGCAAATACATCGTGGCGGCCAATTACGGCTCGACGATCTCGGGCAAGACCGGCAAGTTCACCATCCCGCGCAGCGTCGTGCAGGCCTCGATTACCGTCATCGAGCTGTCGAGCGGCAAGCTCGTCGACAAGCGTGTCACCGGCAAGGGCAAGATCGAGCTCAGGCACCTGGCGGCCGGCGGCCTCGACCGGATCTTCGCCATTCAGGCGCTTTACGGCGACGACCGCGCCGACGCCCGACAGCGCTCAGGAGACAGCATCGCCTACGAGAGCGATATCACCACAGATCCCGGCTACAACTACATGGCCGCCGCGACGCTGAAATACGACGCCGCGAAAAAGCGCCTGACCCGCCTGGGAGACGCGGAATCGACCCGCTACATGCGCCACGGCCTGTCGATCCGCTACGACGAGGTGCACGACGAGGCGATCGCCTCCTATCCCAGCACCCACCAGCTGATGGTCTTCGACGGGGCCAGCGGCCAGCTGTCGAAGCGCTTCGACCTGCGGACCGTGGGCATGCACTATCCCTGCGGCGTCACCTTCCTGCCGGACGGCAAGCACTATGCGGTGACCGGCTTCTGGGAAAACATGTTCGTCTTCGAACGCGGCACGCACCGGCTGGTGCGCGAGCTCTGCCTCTACCCGCTGTTCTTCGGCCACAGCCACATCACGGCAGTGTGAGCGGCGGGGACTTACAGGACTCCGAGTAGTTTTCGACACCGACCGGGCTTGTCGCGGTCAGTGAAGTATCCGTCCGCACCTAACCAACTCAGCAGCCAATTGCCCAGACAGCTGTCAGCCGACTCAACCCAAATCGGTTTTCCAGTGACAGCACGTGCCATCAGTGCATGCCCTGTCAGCACAAGGTCGCGGGACACGGACACCGCCTCGATTTCAGCGACACACGGGTCTCGCAGCTCATTGAAAAACCAAAAGCCGGACGCAGCGTCTACCGAGTACACAATTCTGCGCGCACCTGCCTCATGCAGCAAGCAGGCTGTGTGGGTATCCCGAACTTCAACGATCAGCCTGTCGCCAAGCTGGGCTAGTACCTGTTTCGCTGCGGCGACAGGATCGTCCTTCGTCGCGATGTAGAAATTCGCTCTAGGGTGAATCTGGAAAAAGACAGTCACTTCCTCTAGGACACATGGTGCGTAACGTGCGTTCCGGTTGGCGAGTACTGTATCCAGACTAGGGATGCTGCCGCCAAACGCTGACCAGTCCCGACCACAAACGAAACGGCCATCGCTCGTACGCACGAAACCCATCGCAACGACGGGAAACCGGGCCGACGACCGCGCCATTATATCTGCTACTGAGTCGGTTCCACGATGACCTGGCATGCTTGGATCGCCAACAAACGCGATCTCCGGCTGCCCTTGTATTGGTGGATACAAGACGAGACGAACGACAAGGACCAGCACCACCGGAACGAGAACTGCCGCCAGAAAAAGAAAAAGCGGCCGCATTTACGGCCGCCTTTCAAATTCTTCGGACGGAATCACGTCCATTTGCGAGAGGATCAGGCGCTCGCGTTGCCCTTCTTGTCCTTGGCTTCGGCGTAGATGTAGAGCGGGCGCGCGTTGCCCGACACCACCTCTTCCGAGATGACCACTTCCTGCACGCCTTCCAGCGCCGGCAGCTCGAACATCGTGTCGAGCAGGATGGCTTCCATGATCGAGCGCAGGCCGCGTGCGCCGGTCTTGCGCTCGATGGCGCGCTTGGCGATTGCCGACAGCGCGTTCTCGTGGAAGGTCAGCTCGACGCTCTCCATGTCGAACAGCCGCTGGTACTGCTTGACCAGCGCGTTCTTCGGCTCGGTCAGGATCTGCACGAGCGCCGGCTCGTCCAGGTCTTCCAGCGTCGCCAGAACGGGCAGACGGCCGACGAATTCCGGAATCAGGCCGAACTTCAGCAGATCCTCGGGCTCGACCAGGCGGAACACCTCGCCGCTGCGGCGATCTTCCGGCGAAGCGACGGTCGCGGCAAAACCGATCGAAGTCTTGCGACCGCGATCCGAGATGATCTTGTCGAGGCCCGCGAAGGCTCCGCCGCAGATGAACAGGATGTTGGCCGTGTCGACCTGCAGGAATTCCTGCTGCGGGTGCTTGCGGCCGCCCTGCGGCGGCACGGAGGCGACGGTGCCTTCCATGATCTTCAAGAGCGCCTGCTGGACGCCCTCGCCCGACACGTCGCGGGTGATCGAGGGATTGTCCGACTTGCGGCTGATCTTGTCGATCTCGTCGATGTAGACGATGCCGCGCTGCGCCCGCTCGACATTGTAGTCGGCCGACTGCAGCAGCTTGAGGATGATGTTCTCGACGTCCTCGCCGACATAACCGGCTTCGGTCAGAGTCGTGGCGTCGGCCATGGTGAAGGGCACGTCGATGATGCGCGCCAGCGTCTGCGCCAGCAGCGTCTTGCCGCAGCCGGTCGGGCCGATCAGCAGGATGTTCGACTTTGCCAGCTCGACGTCCTGACTCTTCGAGGCATGCGCCAGGCGCTTGTAGTGATTGTGGACGGCCACCGACAGCACGCGCTTGGCGTAGGGCTGGCCGATGACGTAGTCGTCGAGCACCGCGAGAATCTCCTGCGGAGTCGGCACGCCTTCGCGCGACTTCAGCGTGGAGGTCTTGTTCTCCTCGCGGATGATGTCCATGCACAGTTCGACGCATTCATCGCAGATGAACACCGTCGGGCCGGCGATCAGCTTGCGCACTTCATGCTGGCTCTTGCCGCAGAACGAGCAATAGAGCGTATTCTTGGAGTCTCCGCCGCCGCCGGCGCTGCCGCTGCTGACCTTGCTCATCTTGTCCTGGTCCTTTCCGTGGCGCCGCCGATGATCTGGCCGGGCGCCCGCCCTTATACTCTGTGACGGAAAACCGCCGCCGCCAGCGAACTGACTTGCAACGCATTCCGTACGAAACACAGATCAGAAAACGTGGCAATGATTCGCGACAACCACCCGAAAGCTAAGCCGTCGAAAATCAACATAGGCTTAACGTAGGCGGTGACACCCGTCGAGGGAACAGGCAATTGTGGCCTAATTGCCGCAACGTTCCTCAAAAATGTGTCATCCGCCTGCTGCGGGCCGCGTCGCCCATTACTACTTGGCCTCGGCGCTTTCCATCGTCTCGCGCGACGAGATCACCTTGTCGATCAGGCCGAACTCGAGCGCCTCTTCCGAGGTCATGAAATGGTCGCGGTCGAGCGTCTTCTCGATCGTCTCGAGGTCACGGCCGGTGTGCTTCACGTAGATCTCGTTCAGCCGGCGCTTCAGCTTGATGATGTCCTGGGCGTGGCGCTCGATGTCGGAGGCCTGACCCTGGAAGCCGCCCGAGGGCTGGTGCACCATGATGCGGGCGTTCGGCGTCGCGAAGCGCATGTCCTTCTGGCCGGCGCAGAGCAGCAGCGAGCCCATCGAGGCGGCTTGGCCGGTGCACAGCGTCGAAACCGCCGGGCGGATGAACTGCATCGTGTCGTAGATGGCGAGACCCGAGGTCACGACGCCGCCCGGCGAGTTGATGTAGAGGTTGATTTCCTTCTTCGGGTTCTCGGCCTCGAGGAACAGCAGCTGCGCGCAGACAAGCGTCGCCATGCCGTCCTCGACCGGACCCGTGATGAAGATGATGCGCTCCTTGAGAAGGCGCGAGAAGATGTCGTAGGCACGTTCGCCGCGATTGGTCTGCTCAACCACCATCGGCACGAGGTTCATGTATGTTTCGATGGGGTCTTTCATCGACTGTCCCTTTCGGATGAGATTCCGGCGCCGGACGGAGCAGAATCGGGTTCGCAACTGTCTTCGGTAAATAGGATGCCCCCTCACCCTTGTGCAAGGCCGACCATGGGGGTTCTGCCGATAACCTTACCGGCTGCGGTCCGGCAGCCGGCCGCCCCGGTCAAAGGCCGCCGTAGAGGTACACCGCGTAGGTGCTGGCGAAATACATGACCAGCAGCGACAGGCTGGTCCAGCCGATGGTGCCGCGAAACCGGCTGGCCGGCCGGTAGAGCAGCGACACGATGACGATGCCGGACATGATGACCGCGGCGAAGGCGGTGACGGCGTGGACGGGCGATACCTGCGAAAGCAGCGGTCCCTTTACATAGGCGAGGTCGTCGATGGCGATGACCAGCGCGTCGAAAAGGTTGCTGCCGAGCAGATTGGCGATCGCCATGTCGAGCGAGCCGAGGCGGAGCGCGCTGATCGTGACAACGAGTTCAGGCAGCGATGTCGCCCCGGCGATGAGCAGCGTTCCGACGAAAGTCGTGCCCCAGCCCATGACCTCGGCGATCTCGAGGCCGACAAAGGGCAGCCAGGCGCCGGCCCCCACCACCAGCACGGCTGCGGCGAGATAGCGGGTGACAGCCATGCGTAGCGTGACGTGCGGGTTCTCGTCCGGGGTGAGCGCCAGTGGCGGGCGGCGGCCCTCATAGACGAACACCGATCGCATCGCGATGAAGTAGACAACGAGCACGACGAGGGACGAGATGCCGACGTGAAACAGGCTTGGCGCCACGTCGGCATTGCCGAGCAGCACCGACGCGCCGACGAAGCCGATCAGGATGATGCCGAAACCGGCCGTCAATATGTGCGAGGGGTCCATGCGGCTGTACATGGGCGCCTCGCGGTGCATCGCATCCAGGAATACCAGCAGGACTAGGTTGAAGACACAGCTGCCGAGTGCGTCGCCGACCGCGATGTTCGGCGCATCGGCGGCCGCCACGGCGCTGACGCCGGTCAGCAGTTCCGGCAGCGAGGTTGCCGTCGCCAGCAGGAACAGCCCGATCCAGCTGCGCGAGACGCCTGTCCTGCGCGCTATGATGTCGGCATTGCGTGTCAGCACCGGACCGGCTAGGCCGATCAGGCAGGCGCAGACCAGGAATTTCGTCCAGACGAGAAGCATCGCGATGTCCGGTTTTCGGGCTGCGCCCCACCCCTGCCCGGTCGGAGCCTTGCGCCGGGACCAAGACTTGCAGCCGGCAGCGGCCCGCGCCTTGTGACGGATCAAAGCGGAAATCGCCGATCCGGGCGATAGTGAATCGATATCTCGACGGGCGGCAGGCCCTCGGACACCGGGAGGATGGACGGATGGAGCGAAAACAGGACCGGCGGCATCGCGGTTTCAGGGCCACGGCCGGATGCCGATGACGGCCGCTCCCGCCGAAAGGCCAAGGCTTATCCGCACGCTCAGCCTTTCACATGTCGTGCTCTACGGGCTCGGCGTCACAGTCGGCGCCGGCATCTACGTCCTCGTCGGCGAGGTGATATCGCTTTCCGGCGACCATGCGCCGGTCGCCTTCCTTATTGCCGGCCTCGTCATGCTGCTGCCCGCCGCCTGCTTCGCCGAATTCACCGGCCGGCTGCCCTTTGCCGCGGCGGAGGCGCATTTCGTGCGTGCCGGCTTCAATTCCTCGCTGCTGTTCCTGCTTGTCGGGCTCGGCGTCGCCGCGGTCGGCATCGTCTCCTCGGCGGCCATCGCGCACGGCTCGGCCGGTTACGCGGCGGAGCTCGTCGCGCTGCCCTACGAGGTCCTGCTCGTCTTCTTCGTCGTGCTTTCCGGCATCGTCGCCTCGCTCGGCGTGCGCCAGTCCATCCTGGTGGCTGGCCTGCTCACGCTGATCGAGGTCGGCGGTCTGCTGCTCCTGGTCGGCGGCGCGCTGTGGTCGGGTGCCGACTTCGCCGGCCAGGCCGCAAAAGCCGTGCCGCTCTCCCTTTCCCCGGCACTGTGGGCGGGCATCTTCGGCTCCAGCCTGCTCGCCTTCTTTGCCTTCATCGGCTTCGAAGACATCGATTCCATCGCCGAGGAAACGATCAACCCGCAAAAGACGCTGCCGCGCGGCATCTTCCTGACGCTCGCCATCACGCTCGTGCTTTACATTCTGGTGGTCCTCGCGGCGCTGGCGACCGTGTCGATCGGCGACCTGTCCGGTTCGCGCGCACCGCTGGCGATCGTCTTCGACCGGACAACCGGCCTGTCGCCCGTCGCCATCACGGTGATCGCCGTGCTCGCCACGGTAAATGGCATCATCGTGCAGATCGTCATGGCCGGCCGCGTCATCTACGGCCTGGCCAACGAGGGCGCATTGCCGAAGGTTCTGGCACGCGTCAACGCCACGACGCATACGCCCGTCATTGCCACCGTCATCGCGACGCTTATTCTCCTGGTGCTGACGCTGGCCTTCACGATCACGGCGCTCGCGCAATGGACGTCGATCATCACGCTGGCCATCTTCCTGCTCGTTTGCATCGCCCTTGCCCGCATCAAGCACCGCAACGATCCGGCCCCGGCGGGAACCTTCATCGTTTCCCGCTGGGTGCCCTATGGCGGTGCCTTGGCGTGCCTCGCTCTGCTGGCGCTCGGAGTGATGAACTGAATGCCTCCGCCGCCACCCGACCGTGACCTGTCGAAGCGGGACGGCAGCGAATTTCGATTTCGGGAGGAGCCAATGCTACACATCCGGGGGGTTGGACGGATGTCTCGCGAATTGGTCCAGGTTGCGTCACGAGGCGCAAACGGAAATTGAGGCTCATCAGCCTGCAACGGGAAGTCGGCACCGAACGTGGAGACCGCATTGAACGAAGCCCATCACGGATTTCCCCTCGTCGAGATCGCCATCGTCATCGTCATCGCGGTGGTCGCCGGGCTGGGGCTGATGCGCCTGCGCCAGCCGCCGCTCGTCGGCTTCATTCTCGCCGGCGTCGTCATGGGGCCGACCGGCTTCGGGCTGATCGACAACAACGACAACGTCACCGCGCTTGCCGAGATGGGCGTTCTGGTGCTGCTGTTCTTCATCGGCACCGAGCTTTCGCTGAAAGCCTTCGTCGCCAATCTCAAGCCGGCCGTGATCGTCGCCGTCGGCCAGCTTTCGGCGGCCATGGTGATCGGCGCCGGCATTGCCTGGCTGACCGGATCGACGGTGGCCGAAGGCATCATCCTCGGCTTCATCATCGCGCTGTCTAGCACGGTCGTGGCGATGAAGATGCTCGACGACATGGAGGCGCTGCGCAAGCTGCCCGGCCGGATAGCCGTCGCCGTGCTGATCGCGCAGGACATCGCCGTGGTGCCGATGCTGATCCTGGTTTCCTCGCTCGGCGGCGCCGAAGTCAGCGCCGTCGGGCTGATCGTCAAGATCGTTCTCGCCGTCGGGCTGCTCGGAGCGCTCCTGTGGTGGCTCGGACGCGCGCCGAAGATCAAGGTGCCGTTCGACGAGGAAGTGGGCGACAATGTCGAATTGCTGGCGCTTGGCTCGCTGGCCATCTGTTTCGCCGCCGCCGCGATATCCGGACTGGTCGGCCTGTCGCCGGCCTACGGCGCCTTCGTCGCCGGGCTGGTGATCGGCAACTCGACGCTGCGCAACCGGGTCATTCCGGTGATCGAGCCGATCCAGAGCATCCTGCTCGTCGTGTTCTTCCTGTCGATCGGCCTGCTGATCGATCTCGAGTATATCCGCGAACACCTGCTGCTCGTCCTTGCCGCCGCGCTGTTCGTCATCACGGTCAAGACGTTCCTGAACGTGCTTCTGCTGCGCTTTGCCGGGTTCGACCGGCAGACGGCGCTGGTCGGCGGCCTGTCCATGGCCCAGATCGGCGAATTCTCCTTCGTGCTGGCAGCTGCGGGCTTCACCGCCGGCGCGCTCGGCAGCGACATCTACCGCCTGTCGATCGCCGTCACCGCGATTACCCTTCTCTTCTCCCCGGCCTGGATGGCCCTGATGCACCGCATCGAGGAAGCGGCGGTGGAGAACTACGCCTCCTATCGCGAGGCGCTGGCCGAGGCCTACGGCGGCGAGCTCGACAATGTCGAGGAGGGCCTGTGGTGGCTGAAGGTGCGCTACCGGGCCGGCCGCATCGCCCGCCGCAAGCGGCGCCTGGCCAAGCTCGCTGCCAGGAAGCCGGCGGCGGCAACGGCAAGCGCTGAAATCGAGGCCGGCAAGGCGGAAAAGGCGACGACAGGGGCGGACAAGCCCGCCAAATAGCCTCGATCCCGCACGGCCAGGGCCCGAAGCCGACCTCGCCAGGCGGCGTTCTTCCGTTGCGGCAGCAGAATCTACTAACCAGTACGTTCATGCAACCCGGCTACTCGAGGCGATGCTGGCGGCTGCAGTTCGGTTCGGCATATAAGGTTTCCATGCCTGCACCGAAACCGAATCCGCTTCCGCTGAGCCTCGATCCATCGACCCGGCACCTGTGCCTCGACCCGCACGATGACGCCTTCATCCAGGACCCCTACGCGTCCTACGCCTACCTCCATGCCGAGGGCGGCCCCTTTTTCTGGGAGGAGCTCGGCGTCTGGTGTTTTGGCGGCTTCGACGACGTCAACCGGCTGCTGCGCGACCGGCGCTTCGGTCGCCAGAATCCCAAGGGCATTCCGGACGGGCGCGGCGGCAATGCCGACCGTTCGCATCTTCGCCGGTTCGATGCCGTCGAGGCGAACTCGATGCTGGAGCTCGAGCCGCCGGTGCACACCCGGCTGCGCACGCTGGTCAACCGCGCCTTCGTGTCGCGCCAGGTCGAGCGGCTGAGGCCGCGCGTCGAGGCACTGGCAAACGAACTGATCGACCGCTTTCCCGCAGACGGGCCGGTCGACCTGCTGCCGGCCTTCGCCGCGCCGCTGCCCATCACCATCATTGCCGAGATGCTCGGCGTGCCGGTCGAGATGGGCCTGCAACTGCTCGACTGGTCGCATGACATGGTGGCGATGTACGTGCCGGGCAGAAGCCGGGACACGGAGGACAAGGCCGATTGCGCAGCAGCGGAATTTTCCGGCTATCTGCGCGAGTTGGTGGCGACACGCCGGCACGATCCCGGCGAGGACCTGCTTTCACTGCTGATTTCGGCAAAGGAGGACGGCAAGAAGCTGTCCGAGGACGAACTTGTTTCCTCGGTGATCCTGCTGCTCAATGCCGGCCACGAGGCGACGGTGCACCAGGCCGGCAACGCGGTTCGCACGATCCTTGCCGAGGGCGGCGATCCGCGCCGCTTCTTCGCGTCAGCCGAGGCTGGCACTGCGACAGTCGAGGAATGCCTGCGCTACGACGCGCCGCTGCACATGTTCACGCGTTACGCTTACGAAAAGCTAGAGCTTCCGGGCGGCGCTTCGGTGGCGCCCGGCGACCAGATCGGGCTGCTGCTCGGCATGGCCAACCGCGATCCCGCCGCCTTCGAGGAGCCCTCAGGATTCCGGCCGGAAAGGCCTGACCAGAAGAACGTTTCCTTCGGCGCCGGCATCCACTTCTGCATCGGCGCACCGCTCGCCAGGCTTGAGCTCCATGTGGCGCTCAAGGTGCTGTTCGAGCGGTTGCCGAACCTCCAGCTGGCCGAGGAACCGCGCTTCCGCGATTCCTGGCACTTTCATGGGCTGGAGAGCCTCAAGGTGCTGCGCTAGCCCACGCCGCTCGAATTCTTCCGATTTGTCAGGCCGCGAGGCCGAAGCGTTCGGCCGGCTTCTTCAGCGAAAGTTGCCCGCCAAGCGCGCCGCGCGCCGCATTCAACGCGTCGAAAAGCCCGGTGTCAGAGAGCGAGGGAATGGTGACCAGTTCACCGCGGTCGAGCCCGACGAGTGCCGCATCGACGAGGTCGGTCACCTCCATGACGCGCTCCGGGTCGAGATTGTCGAAGGAGCCACCGACCCGGTCGAAGATCTCGGTGCGCGTGAAGCCCGGCAGCACCGCCTGGATCCGTACGCCCTTGTCGGAGAGTTCGGCAGCCAACGACTGCGTCAGAGCGAGAACGAAGGCTTTCGAGGCGCTGTAGGTCCCGTTGAAGGCTTCCGGTACGATCGCCACGGCCGAGGCGATGTTGACGATGGCGCCTGCCTGGCGCGCCGCGAAAGCCTGCGCGGCAGCTATGGCCAGCCGATTGGCGGCAACCACGTTGATGGCGATCATGGCGTCGAGATAGTCGGCGTCATCGGCCAGCGCCTTGCCCTTCGGTCCGATGCCGGCATTGTTGACGAGGAGCGTGAAGCTGGCGTCCTCGCGCAGCCGCTTCTCTACCTTGCGAAGCTCCGCCGTGTCGGAAAGATCGGCCGCCAGAACCTCCGCCCTGATGGCGTATTGCTTGCTCAGGAGGGCGGCACGTTCCTGAAGCCGCGCGGCGTCGCGGGCGACGAGCAGTAGATCGTAGCCGCGGCGGGCGAGACGGTCGGCATAGGTGGCGCCGATGCCGGCCGACGCGCCGGTGACGAGTGCAGTTCCAGGATGCGATTTGTCAGACATGCAAGTGCTCCTTCGTTTGCATTTAGTGGTATATGCCACTAAATAGGAGAAGGCGGTCCGGCCTGACAAGACGCCGGCTCCGATTTTTTTCTTGAAGCAACGACGGCGACGGGCCAAGCGGGAAGTCCGGGAGAAATCTGATGAGCACGACGCGCAAGGAGATGGACGTCTGGATGCACTGTTCAAACAGCGCGGTGCGCCGCGCGGCGCGCCAGCTCGGGCAGCTTTATGGCGGCGTGCTCGGCGCCAGCGACCTGCGCTCGACGCAGTTTTCGCTCCTGTCGCAGATCGCTTCGAGCGGCGAGCCGACGCTGAAGTCGCTCGCCGGCGCCATGGTGATGGACCTGTCCGCGCTCGGCCACACGCTGAAGCCGCTGCTGCGGGACGGCATGGTGGAGATGCTGCCGGACCCGCATGACAAGCGGGTCAAGCGGGTCCGGCTGACCGCTGAGGGCGAGGCCCGCCGTGGCGAACTGATGGCCGCGTGGCGCGACGCGCAGGACCGTTTCGACAGCCTGCTCGGCAGGGAGAAGTCAGAAGAACTGCGCCGCACCCTCGCACAGATCGGCTCGCCCGAATTCGCCGCGGCCTTCGCCGCCGCCGGCAAAGGCAAATAAATTCGGCCGCCAGCACACCGGCGGCGGCGTGGAAGCTCGCGGGGTTGGCGGAGGAGGCGCGCCAGCTAGAGCCTGATGACATATTCCTTGCGAGTCGTTTCAAGCACTTCCCAGCTTCCCTTGAAGCCCGGCCTGAGCACGAAACTGTCGCCGGTGCGCAGCGTCCAGGCATTGCCGCCGTCCTCGACGATCACCGACACGCCTGAAAGGATGTGGCAGAACTCCCATTCGTCGTACTCGATGCGCCACATGCCGGGCGTCGCTTCCCAGACGCCGGCATAGACGCCGCCATCGGCCTCCTCGACGTTCCAGGTGCGAAATTTCGGATTGCCGGTCAGCAGCCTGTCGGGCGCTGGCGCGCCCTCTTCCGGCTCGATGGCATCGATGTCGATCGCTAGGAAGTTTGACGCCATCACCTCAATTCCTTCATCGAAAATCCCTACATGCGCATCGGCCCGACGAGTCGCGCGCGAGGCAATGCATGCTGAAGAAGAGCACCTGGGAACGCCATGTCAATCCGTGGTCAGTGTGGACGCGGGTTCCGCTGCTGCCGCTGTTTGCGCTCGTCGTCTTCCTGCGCGCGCCGCTCGGCGGCTGGACATGGCTGCTGCTGGCCGCGCTTGTCGGCTGGACGCTCATCAACCCGAAAGCCTTCCCGCCGCCAGCCTCGACCGACAGCTGGGCGTCGCGCGGCGTGCTCGGCGAGCGGGTCTGGCTGGCCCGCAAGGCGGTGCCGATCCCGCCGCACCACGCGCGCTGGGCGCTCGGCCTTTCGCTCGCAACGGGGCTCTTTCTGATCCCACTGATCTGGGGGCTTTATGCGCTCGACCCGTGGGCGACCGCCCTTGGAGCCATCGGCGCCTCGATGGCGAAGCTCTGGTTCATCGACCGGATGGTCTGGCTCTACCAGGACATGCAGGACGCGACGCCGGAATATGCCGGCTGGCTCAGATGAAGAAAGGGCGCGCCTGCCATCGCAGACGCGCCCTCTTCGGAAAATTCCGGCCGAGGATCAGACCTTCGCCAGTGCCTGTTCCAGGTCGGCGACGATGTCGTTGGAATCCTCGATGCCGATCGACAGGCGCACCGTGTCGGGACCGGCGCCGGCGGCGATCTTCTGCTCGTCCGTCAACTGGCGATGCGTGGTCGAGGCCGGGTGGATGACCAGCGAGCGCGTGTCGCCGAGATTGGCGAGGTGCGAGAAGAGTTCCAGCCCCTCGACCAGCTTGACGCCGGCCTCGTAGCCGCCCTTGAGGCCGAAGGTGAACACCGCACCGGCGCCGCGCGGCGAATAGCGCTTCTGCAGGGCATGGTTCTTGTCGCCGGCGAGGCCCGGATAGGACACCCAGGCGACCTTCGGATGGTTGGACAGCCAGCCGGCCACGGTGATGGCGTTGTCGCAATGCCGCTGCATCCTTAGCGGCAGGGTCTCGCAGCCGGTCAGGATCTGGAACGCGTTGAAGGGCGAGATGGCCGGCCCGATGTCGCGCAGGCCGAGCACGCGGCAGGCGATGGCGAAGGCGAAATTGCCAAACGTCTCGTGCAGCACGACACCGCCATATTCGGGGCGCGGCTCCGACAGCATCGGGTAATTGCCCGACTTCGACCAGTCGAAGGTGCCGCCGTCGACGATCATGCCGCCCATGGAATTGCCGTGACCGCCGATGAACTTGGTCAGCGAATGCACGATGATGTCGGCGCCATGTTCGAGCGGCCGGACGAGATAGGGCGTTGCCAGCGTGTTGTCGACGATCAGCGGCAGGCCATGCTTGCGCGCGATGTTGCCGATCGCCTCGATGTCGACGAACTCGCCGCCCGGATTGGCCAGGCTCTCGATGAAGATGGCGCGCGTCTTGTCGTCAATCTGGCTTTCGAAGGTCGAGACGTCGTTGACGTCGCCCCAGCGCACTTCCCAGCCGTAGTTCTGGAAGGCGTGGCCGAACTGGTTGATCGAGCCGCCGTAGAGCTTGCGTGCGGCGACGAAGTTCTCGCCCGGACGCATGATGGTGTGGAAGATAAGGTGCTGCGCGGAATGGCCTGATGCCGTTGCGAGAGCCGCCGTGCCGCCCTCGAGTGCGGCGATGCGCTCCTCAAGCACTGCCTGGGTCGGGTTCATGATGCGGGTGTAGATGTTGCCGAAGGCCTTCAGCCCGAACAGCGAGGCGGCGTGATCGGCGTCATCGAAGACATATCCCGTCGTCTGGTAGATCGGCGTGATGCGCGCGCCCGTCGCCGGATCGGGCTTGGCGCCGGCGTGAATTGCCAGGGTGCTGAAACCCGGAATTTTCTGAGACATGTCTTTCCTCCAACCCATACTTGAAAAATCGGCGCTATCATTGGCGAAGCGCGGCGCCGATTGCAAAGAAGAATTTGCCCGAATACGGGCACTAGCGGAATGCGAGCACCGCAACCCGCCCCTTGCGGGGAACAATTTTGCGCGAGGCTACTTCTGGCGGATGCCGAAGCTCTGGAACCCCTGCCGCATGACCGGCCGCTTGGACGACAGCACGCCGGAATTGACCCCGGTCCAGCCGATTTCGCCCGACAGGCGGCCATACTCTATCTTGGGGCAGCGGTTCATGACGACCTGGATACCCTTTTCCTCCAGCCGGACTGCCGCCTCGTCGTGACGGACGCCGAGCTGCATCCAGACGACTTTCGGCAGCGGGTCGAGCGCCAGCACCTCGTCGACGATGCCGGGAATGGCGCTGGAGTTGCGGAACACGTCGACCATGTCGATGGCCACCGGGATGTCGGAGAGCTTCGCGTAGACGTCCTGGCCGAGGATCTGGCCGCCGGCCTGGCCGGGATTGACCGGAATGACCGAGAACCCCTTGTTGAGCAGGTATTTCATGACGAAGTAGCTCGGCCGCACGTCATTGGCCGAGGCGCCGGCCATGGCGATGGTCTTCACGCCGTCGAGAATGCCGGAAATGTATGAGTCGTCGTAGGAATCGTGGTTCATCGGATGGATGTGGCGCATGGCGCGCGATCAATCAAGCGGCTGGGCTGCAAAGTCGCCCTTACGGTACGCGCAGGTCAATCGGGCAGCGAGATGCGGCCTTCGGCATCGATCGGAAAGGCCGGGTTGTGCGCGACTTCCCAGACATGGCCCTCGGTGTCGGCGAAATAGCCGTACCATCCGCCCCAGAAAGCCTTTTGCGCCGGCTTGACGATGCGGCCGCCGGCGCGCTCGGCCTCAGCGAGCACGGCATCGACCTCCGCTTCGGATCGCGTGTTGTAAGCGAGATAGACCGCCGAGGGCGCTGCGCCAAACGTTACGCCCGAATCCTTTTCCGCGTCGGGCCGGGGAAAAAGCCCGAGGATCGAGCCGCCCATCTGGAAGAAGGCGACGCCCTCGGTGATGCCGGCATGGCGCTTCAGTCCCATCTTCTCGTAGAAGCCGACGGCGCGGTCGAGATCGTCCACGGCAATCGTGACGATGGAGATGCGGGGTTCCATTTCATCGGAACCCGAAGTGTCCTTTGAGGAGGTCAAACAATTGCCTGCCAGATTCTTCGTCAAACTGAATTGACTGGCTGACCTTGTCTGGCATTTCTCTAGAACTGCGGCCCGACGTGTTTATCTGAAGCAGTTTTCGACCGTCGAACTCATGTGTGAAATATGTGGCCTCGATGCCGTCGTGCAGACTCATGCGATCCATTTTGCCTGCGTTGAGAGTCTTAATGAGCGCCATATTTACTCCCCCTTCCACTCCGGTTTGCGCTTGTCGATGAAGGCGCCGATGCCCTCCTCGGCGTCGCGCGCCATCATGTTCTCGACCATCACCTGCGAGGCATAGTCATAGGCGTCCGCCAGCGGCATCTCGGCCTGCCTGTAGAACGCCTCCTTGCCGATCTTCAGCGTCAAAGGCGATTTGGAAGCAATGGTTTGGGCGTATTTCGTGACGATCTGATTCAGGTATTCGCGCGGCACGACGCGGTTGACGAGACCGAATTCCCGGGCCGTCGCAGCGTCGATCTTTTCGCCGGTCAGCAGCATTTCCATCGCCTGCTTGCGCGACACGTTGCGCGACAGCGCCACCATCGGCGTCGAGCAGAACAGGCCGATGTTGACGCCCGGCGTGCAGAAGGTAGCCTGGTGCGAGGCAATCGCCAGGTCGCAGCTCGCCACAAGCTGGCAGCCGGCCGCGAAGGCGGCACCGTCGACCTCGGCAATCACCGGCCGCGGGTGGTTGACGATGGTCTGCATCAGCGTCGAGCACGCCGTCATCGTCTGCGCAAAGAAGGCCCTGCCCCGGTCGGCATCCGTGCGGCGCGCCGTCATCTCCTTGAGATCGTGGCCGGCCGAGAAGAGCTTTCCGCCGGCCGCCAGCACGATGACGCGCACCGCCCCGTCGTCACGGGCCCGGTCGAAGGCGTCCTGCAGGGCCGCCATCAGCGCCAGCGACAGCGCGTTGGCCGGCGGGCTGGCGAAGGTCAGCCGCAATATGCCATCGGTCAGGACGGCCGACACCAGTTCGTCCGCCGTCTCGCGCTTCATTGCCAGGATCTCGGCCATCGGGTCCTCCAGGAGATTGTCGCGGCACGCATGGCCGCCGGTCGCGCTGTCATCGGCCAAAAGAACTAGCATGCCGGGCATTGAAGAACAGCCTCAGTCCATGTTTTCTGGTCGGGCCAGTGCAGAGACCTGCCGCCTGGGCCACAAGACCGGCACCTTTCACTCGAAGCCGGCAATGGAGGAAGAGCATGCCCGAACAGGCCAATCTCAAGCCGGTGCTGACGGTCGGCGAAGTCAACGAACTGCTGGCCGAGGTCTATCCCCAACTCAACGAACACTACAATTTCTACGAGGCGCTCGACGTTTTTCCCGGCGGGTGCACGGTGCGGCTCAACGCCGACGACCGGCATCTGAGGCCAGGCGGCACGGTGTCGGGGCCGTCGTTGTTCACGCTTGCCGACATCGGCGGCTATGTCTGCGTGCTGTCGCATGCCGGGCCCGACGCGCTGTCGGTGACCACCAGCATCAACATCAACTTCATGCGCAAGGCACCGGCCGGTCCGATCCTCGGCCATTGCCGCATCCTCAAGCTCGGCCGCAGCCTTATGGTGTTCGACATCGACATCGTCGCGGGCGAGGGCCAGCAGAGCGTGGCGCATGCGACGGGCACCTATTCCATCCCGCCGCGGGCCGCTCCAATTGCGGTAAAATAATACCCCACTTGCAACAGTCTGATTTTTCTCGCTTTTCCGATAGACAGTCCGGGTTCATGCGCTTGACGCATCCCCACCCCTCGCCTATACACCGTCCCGAAGCAGCGGCCCGCAACGGCCGCCGTTTTATTTTGGCGGAAGCTCACGCCTCAGGCCAAAACCAAGCAACAAGAAACGCCTTCGCCTTTTGAAGGTCCGAACCGAAAGCAGAACCATGAAAACCTTTTCGCAGAAGCCTGCGGACGTGGTGAAGAAGTGGGTGATCATCGACGCCGAGGACCTCGTCGTCGGCCGTCTCGCCTCCATCGTCGCCAACCGTCTTCGCGGCAAGCACAAGCCGACCTTCACCCCGCATGTCGACGACGGCGACAACGTCATCGTCATCAATGCCGACAAGGTCGCCTTCACCGGCAAGAAGTTCACCGACAAGGTCTATTACTGGCACACCGGCCATCCCGGCGGCATCAAGGAGCGCACCGCGCGCCAGTTGCTCGAGGGTCGTTTCCCGGAGCGCGTCGTTGAGAAGGCCGTCGAGCGCATGATCCCGCGCGGCCCGCTCGGCCGCCGCCAGATGAAGAACCTGCGCGTCTATGCCGGCACCGAACATCCGCACACAGCCCAGCAGCCTGAGGCGCTCGACGTCGCGGCGCTGAACCCCAAGAACAAGAAGAGGGATTAGAATGGCCGACCTCAACTCGCTCGCCGAACTCGGCACTGCGACCGTCGCCGCCGAGCCTGCCGCGCCCGTGCATGTCCAGAAGCTGGACAATCTCGGCCGCGCCTATGCCACCGGCAAGCGCAAGAATGCCATCGCCCGCGTCTGGGTTCGCCCCGGCACCGGCAAGATCGTCGTCAACAAGCGGGAATTCGCCAAGTACTTTGCGCGTCCCGTTCTGCAGATGATCCTCAAGCAGCCGATCATCGCGTCCAACCGCGACGGCCAGTTCGACATCGTCGCCACCGTCGTCGGCGGCGGCCTGTCGGGCCAGGCTGGTGCGGTGCGCCACGGTATTTCCAAGGCGCTGACCTATTACGAGCCGGCGCTGCGCGGCGTGCTCAAGAAGGGCGGCTTCCTGACGCGCGACAGCCGCGTCGTGGAACGCAAGAAGTACGGCAAGGCCAAGGCCCGTCGTTCCTTCCAGTTCTCGAAGCGCTAAAAGCTTCCATCTGGACGACAGCAAAGCGGGCCTTCGGGTCCGCTTTTTTGTTGCGCTGCCGTCTTATCCGTCCAATACCTTCCGTCCGCAAAACCGAGGGAAAGATTACCGATGCCGGCAAGCTCCATCGACCATGCCTTTACCGCCCGCAGCCTGACCGGCCGCGCGAGCGACCCGACCTATGCCGGGGCACTGTCCTTCATGCGCAGGAAATACACCAAGAACGTGAAGGGCGCGGACGCCGTGGTCTGGGGCATTCCCTTCGACGCCGCCGTCACCAACCGGCCCGGCGCGCGTTTCGGCCCGCAGGCCATACGCCGCGCCGCCGCGATCTTCGACAATGACCCGCAATACCCGTTCCACCGCGACCTGTTCGAGAAAATGGCCGTCGTCGATTACGGCGATTGCCTGCTCGACACCGGCAACCACCAGAAGACGCCGGGCATCATCGAGCGCGAGGCGGCAAAGCTCTTGCGGTCGGGCGCTTTCCTGCTGTCGCTCGGCGGCGACCATTTCGTCACCTGGCCGCTGCTGAAGGCGCATGCCGCCGTGCACGGACCGCTGGCGCTGGTGCAGTTCGACGCCCATCAGGACACCTGGGACGACGACGGCAAGCGCATCGACCACGGTTCCTTCGTGGCGCGCGCCGTGCGCGAGGGCGTCATCGACCCCGACCGCTCCATCCAGGTCGGCATCCGCACCCATGCGCCGGACGATTTCGGCATCAAGATCCTGCACGGCTACGACGTCGAGGACATGCGTGCCTCCGACATCGCCTACTCGATCATCGAGCGCACCGGCGGCAGGAAGACCTACATCACCTTCGACATCGACTGTCTCGACCCGGCCTTCGCACCCGGCACCGGCACGCCGGTGGCCGGCGGTCCCTCCACGGCGAAGATCCTGTCGGTACTGCGCCAGCTCGGACAGATCGACATCGTCGGCGCCGACATCGTCGAGGTTGCACCGGCCTACGACCATGCCGATATCACCGCGATCGCCGGGGCCACGGTCGCCATGCAGTATCTCGGCCTGCTGGCCGAGCGAAAGGCGCGCGACGGCGCAACCGCCGATCACCCTGCGACGGTGAATCAGGCAAGCGGCATATAGACTTGGAATTCCTCGACATTTCGACGGGCAGGCAGACATGAGACCAAAGATCTTCATCGACGGCGAACACGGCACGACCGGCCTGCAGATCAGCACGCGTCTTGCCGGCCGCGACGACCTCGAAATCCTGTCCATCCCGGTCGACCGGCGCAAGGACCCGGCCGCGCGCGCCGATTTCCTGCGTGCCGCAGACATCGCCATCCTCTGCCTGCCGGACGACGCGGCGCGCGAGAGCGTGGCCCTGATCGGCGATGCGCCGACCCGGGTGATCGACGCCTCCACCGCGCATCGCGTCGCCGATGGCTGGGCCTATGGCTTTCCCGAGATGGACAAGGCCCAGGCCAAGGCGATCTCGGAAGCGAAGTACGTCGCCAACCCGGGCTGCTGGCCGCAGGGGCCGATCGCCATGCTCCGTCCGCTGATCCGGGCCGGCATCCTGCCCACCACCCTGCCCGTCAGCATGCACGGCATCTCGGGCTACTCGGGCGGCGGCCGCCAGATGGTCGAGGACTATGTCGCCAAGGGCGAGGACGCGCCGGAGTATCTGCCCTATGGGCTCACCTTCCAGCACAAGCATGTGCCCGAGCTTAAGCATTATGCCGGCCTCTCGCACGACCCGCTGATGCAGCCGGTGGTCGGCAATTTCGCGCAGGGCATGGTGACCGCCGTGCCGCTGCATCTGGGTACGCTCGACCGCGTGCCGACAGGCGCGGAAATCCATGCCGCGATCGCCGATCACTATGCCGGGCTCGCGCATTCGGTCGTCGAGGTGGCGCCCTACGCACCGCTGGAGCGCTCAAGCGAAGTCAACCCGGAACTCTACAACGACACCAACCGCATGCGGCTGCATGTCTTTGCCAATGACAGCCGCGCGCAGGCGGTGCTGATTGCCGTCTACGACAATCTCGGCAAGGGCGCGTCGGGTGCAGCGGTGCAGAACATGGACCTGATGCTGGGAGTGTGATCCCGGCTTTCGGCCCCGGCTGCTGCGTCGGAACGCGGTGCTTGAAACGCGCCGCGCGTTGGGGATAGATCGGCCAGCCCCAGCGAGCAGGTGCTCCGATGCCGACACTGACCGTCCAGCTTCGCAATATCCCCGACACCGAAGCTGCGGCCGGCTGGGCCGGCGGACACACGATTGTCGTCGACCGGGCGGAGGGCAAGGCGGGCGGCATGGGGCTCGGCTTCAACGGCGGGCAATTGCTGGCGCTGGCGATCGGCGGGTGCTTCTGCAACGATATCCGCTATGTCGCCCACGAAATGGGCATCGCGATCGCGACGATCGAGGTCGACGTCGAGCTTTCCCTGCGCGGTGAACCGCTGGTGGCCTCCGGCGCGACGATGCGCGTCAGGGCGACCGCGGCCGACCCCTCGGCCGACATCGCCGCGGTGATCCGCCGGGCAGAGCAGGACTCGACGGTGGCGAATTCCATGAAGCGCGGCTTTTCGGTCGTGACCATTCCCGCGGTGCCGGACTGACGCCTCTTCAGCGCGCGATGGCGATCTGGATCGGCGGCGGATAGGCGCCCTTGGTGCCGCGCCAATGCGCGGCGGCAAAGCCCAGCACGACAAGCGCAAAGCCCTGGTGCAGCAGAGCCCAGTGCAACGGCATGTGCATCACCAGCGTGGCGATGCCGATGGCGGCCTGCACCAGCACGAGGTGGAAGAACACCAGCGCACGGCGCGCATGGGTGGTGCCGGGCAGCCGGCGGCGCGTGGCGATCATGTGCCAGAGCGCCAGAGCCAGCAACGCGTAGGCCCCGAGACGGTGGACGAACTGCACCGTCTTCGGATTCTCGAAGAAGTTGCGCCATGCGGGTTCGATGACGAGGAGGTCGCCGGGCACTGCCTTGCCGTCCATCAGCGGCCAGGTGTTGTAGCTCAGGCCGGCATCGAGGCCTGCCACCAGCCCGCCGAGAAAGACCTGGCAAAGCACTGCCAGCACGAGAAACCCGGCAAAGGCCTGCGTCTTGCTGTCGGCTGGCGTCTCCGTATGCGGCGCAAGTCCGCGCGCCACCACCATGATGGCGGCAAAGATCGTGCAGGCGAGCGTCAGATGGACGGCGAGCCGGTACTGGCTGACGTCGACACGGTCGACGAGGCCCGACGCCACCATCCACCAGCCGACCGCCCCCTGCAGCCCGCCGAGCGCCAGAAGGCCGACCAGCTTGGGCATCAGGCCGCGCTCGACGCGCCCGGTCGCCCAGAAGAAGAGCAGCGGCAGGGCAAAGACGAAGCCGACGCCCCGCGCCAGCATGCGGTGCGCCCATTCCCACCAGAAGATGCGCTTGAAGGCGCCAAGCTCCATGCCCTGGTTGATCTGCGCATATTCCGGGATCTGCTTGTACTTTGCGAACTCCTCCTGCCATTCGGCGTCGTTCAGCGGCGGTATGACGCCGTGGATCGGCTTCCACTCTGTGATCGACAAGCCGGAATCGGTCAGGCGCGTCGCGCCGCCGACCAGCACCAGCGCCACCAGCATGACCAGGATGACATAAAGCCAGCCGCGCAACAGCGCGCGGTTGGCCAGCTGTCGGTCGCGCTCGCTGCGTACCTTGTTGGCATCCATCTCGATCGAACTCATGGTATCGCTCCGCTCGCACGATTGGTGAACCATCGCGCGGTGCCATTCAAGTAGCAGCGCCGGATGCCACTGTCGCGCGACACGGCGTCACGTGCGCGCGCGATTGCGCCCATCGGAACAAGGCTCTAAGCGAAGGCATGAAAAGGACCGGACCATGCCCATTCGCCTGAAGAAGCTCATCGGCACCATCCTGCTGATCGTGCTGGTCATCCTCTACGCGCTGATTGCCACCACCGTGGCCGTCGCGAGGTTGTCGGAATCCGGCCCGCTGGTCCACCTCGCCTTCTTCTTCTTCACCGGCATTCTCTGGATTTTGCCGGCCATGGGCATCATCAAGTGGCTGATCCTGCCACCGCGGCCGAAGAAGCCTGAATCCGCGCCTAGACCGTAACCAGCATCTTGCCGCGGTTGGCGAGCGGCGTGGTTATGCCCGACAGCATCGTGCGGATATGCGCGACGCTCTGGTAGCGGCCGTTGACCGAAATGCGCGGCAGCGCGTGCAGGTGTCCGGCATGTTCGGGGCGCAGCACGCCGTGGCGCGTCGTCACCGCCGAGACATAGCCCGCCTCGCAGGCGAGCCGTACCTCGCGGCAGCCAACCGCGGTGGCGTAGCCATAGGGATAGGCCAGATGGATCGGCCGCTTGCCCAGCCGGTCCTCGATGAGGTCGATGGCCCCGGTCAACTCGAGGCGCGCGCGGTCTTCGCTCAGCCGCTTCAGATTGTAGTGGTTGACGGTATGGGCGCCGATCGTCACCAGCGGGTGGGCGGCAACCTGGCCGATCTCGTTCCAGTCCATCAGCGTGTTGCGGGCCGGCGCGCCGGGGTCGACGCCGCATGAGGCGGCAAGCCGGTGCAGCACCGCACGCTGGTCCTCTTCCGCGACATCGACGGTCAGGTGATCGTGCAATAGCCGGTGCGCCTCGTATCTGCGGGCGGGCGTCGAACAATCGAGGACGACCTCGCCGCCCGGCATGTCGAGCGTAAGGCTGTCGCCGGCATTGACGACGTCGTCGATGACATCCCACCACAGGTCGGTCGTGCCGTCGATCATCGCCGGCGCGACATAGATGGTCAGCGGCGCGCCGTGTTTTTCGAGCACAGGCAGCGCTTCATGCAGATTGTCGCGATAGGCATCGTCAGCGGTAATGGTGGCGAACTGTCCGCCCGCGCCGCCGGCGCGGATGCGCTCGATCGCCTCGTCGAGCGAGACGAAGGCATAGCCGCCCGCCTTCATGTCGGCGATCACGGCATCGAGGAAATCCGGCGCGATGTTGAGATGGCGATTGACCCCGAGCGGTTTCTCGGGCGTCGCGGTAACGCGATGCAGCATGAGGATCGCGCCGATGCCGCCGACGAACGGCCTGGCGAGCGGAGCCAGGCCGGAATACCGGGCGACGTTCAAAGCAAGTTTCCGGATCGCTTCGCCGCCGTCGAACATTCATTCACCTTTTGCGCCTAGCGTATGGAACGCGCCGACGCGAAGCCACCAGCACTGATTACGCCCCAAGGATTGAAGGATGGTTGACGCGACCATGACATTTCGCAGCCATCAGGCGAACGCCGCTCCGGCAACGGACGGCGCCGGCGGCGATACCGTCGTGTCGGTTGCCGTCGCAGGCGACGACCTGTCGGCCTATGCCGAGCTTTGCAATCAAGCGAGCCACGCGCCAGCGCAAAGCCATGCCTGGGTAGCGGCATGGGCGCAGCACGCATCGCCAGACGGGCTGCTCGCGACCGTCAGTTGCGCCGGCAGACCCGTCTACGCCCTGCCGCTCGATGTCGAGAAGCACGGTCCCTTCCGCGTCGCACGCCTGATGAGCGGACGCCACGCCAACGGCAATTTCCCGGCCGCCGACCCGGCTTTCCTCGCGTCCGGCGCCTTCGACATGGCGCCGGTGGTCGCATCGATCCGCGCCGCACGGCCCGACATCGACGCTCTGGCGCTCGAGAGGCTGCTGCCCGAGCACGACGGCATCGCCAACCCCCTGGCCGCCCTGCCCCGCTTCCCGAGCCCCAACCTGTCGCTCGCCGTCAGCCTTGAAGGCGGTTTCGATGCGCTGCTGTCGCGCTCGAGCGGCAAGCGCAAGCGAAAGAAGCACCGCTCGCAGACCCGCAAGTTCGAGGCCGCGGGCGGATTTCGCCGCATCGAAGCGACGACCCCTGCCGAGACGGCCCGGCTGCTCGACGCCTTCTTCACCATGAAGAAGCAGCGCTTCGAGCAGATGGGTGTCGGCAACGTTTTCGCCGAACCCGCCGTGCAGGCCTTCTTTCATACGCTGTTTGCAAAGGCACTGGACGAAACCCCGCCGCGCTTCGTGCTGCATGCGCTGGAGGTTGCGGGTCTGCCCAGGGCCATCACCGGATCGAGCCGCGACGGCAAGCGGCTCATCTGCGAGTTCGGCGCCATCGAAGAAGACGACCTGGCGCATGCCAGCCCGGGCGACTTCCTGTTCTTCGAAAACATCGACGAAGCCTGCCGCGAAGGGCTCGATGTTTATGATTTCAGTGTCGGCGATGAGCCCTACAAGCGGCTGTGGTGCGATATCGAGACGCGCCATTTCGACGTCACGATCCCGCTGACCCCGAAAGGACGGCTGCTGGCGCTTCAGATGCGCCAGACGGCCCGGCTGAAGGCCTTCGTCAAGAACAGCCCGCTGGTATGGAAGCTGACCAAGGTCTTGCGCAGGCGCACCGCCGGCGTGGCGCAGCCAGCCGGCGACTGAGCCCGATCAGGCGGCCGAGCGCCCGGGCACCGGCGGGTTCGGCGAATGATGATCGGCCGGCGTGACCAGCATCACGTGATCGTAGCCCCCGGCCTTCAGTTCCTCTGCCGCCGCGGCGATCTGCTCGTCGGGTTCTAGCACGCTCACCATGATTTCGGTGCCGTCGGCGACCAGACGGCGGATGCCCTCGGCGTCGGCCGGGCCGCATTCGACCACGACGACGTCGTAGGCACTGGTCAGCGACTGCATGATGATCGGCAGGCGGTCGGCCGCCCGCATCGCCCGCGCCGGATCGGCTGTTCCGACCGGCATGACGTGGCAATGCGAATAGTGGTCGGTGTGGATCGCCTCGGTGAACTGCGCTTCCGACGCCAGGAGGTTGGTGATGCCGGGATAGGCGACGCTGTCGAGCATCGGCAGCGTGGCGGCGCCCGACGCGGTGAGGTCGAGCAGCAGGACGCGCAGGCCCGCATCTGAGACCTCGCGCGCCACCAGAACCGCGGAGGCGGCGGCCTCGTCGCCCTCGGGTGAGACGAATATGGCGCGTGTCGCGCCACCCGCGATCAGCCGTTCTGCCGCGCCCTCGATGCCGACTTCGCCGAAGCGGGAGCGCGACTGCGCGACCGGGGCGGGTTCGGATGCCCTGGCCGGCTTTCTGGCGAAAGGATTGCGTAGCTTCATGTCTTCGTCGTCCTGACTTGGCTGCTGGTCTGCCGGCGCACGTTCGGCCGGGTTCTCCAGCCACGAGAGGTCGGCCTGAAGGCGCTTGTGCTTCTCCCAGGCATCCCGAAATGTCTCCTTGCCGAGCTGCATGGCCGGCAGCGGTTCGCGGCGGATTGGCTCGGGCACCGGCTCCACGGCGACCTGTTTCGGATGTGCAGACGGCTCGGCCGCGACAGCGACGGCGGCCATTGCCTCTGCCGGTTCGGCATGGGCGGTCGCTTCGGCCTCGGCCAGAGCGCCTTCGGGCGGCTGCGCATCGAAGGGCGGTGCCTCTTCCAGCCTGGCACGCTCGACGGCCGGGCGCTTCGTTTCGACGACAACCGGCTCGGCAGCGACGGTTTCCCCTGCCTCCTCCGGCATCTCCACGGCAGGTGCGGCGACTGTCCGGCGTTCGGGCACGTCAACATGATCGGCCGGCATGATGACCTGCTCGACGGCCTCCGGCCGCGCGCCCTGCGCCGGCCGCATGGCACGGCCCGAGAACAATTCCTGCATCAGCGTCAGGATGATCATCACCAGAAGCGAGCCGACAAAGGCCGCGCCGGCAATCGGCAGCGCCTTCGGGAAATAGGGTTCCGACGGCGTCACGGCGCGCGAGAAGATGCGCGCATCGGCAGGCAGGTACTTGCCTTCGCCGCGCGAGGACGCCTCGCGGTAACGGGCCATGTACGATTCAAGCAGCTGGCGCTGCGCATTGGCCTCGCGCTCGAGCGCGCGCAGTTCAACTTCCTCTTCGCCCGCACGGGCGGACTCGGCCTTCAGCGCATTGAGGTCGGCAACAAGCTGCCGCTCGCGCATCTGGGCCGTGCGCGCCTCGGCGCCGAGTCCCTTCAGCACATTCTCCGCCTCGGTGCGGATCTGCCGGTCGAGATCGGCAAGCTGCGAGCGCAGCGCACGGATGCGCGGATGATTCTCGAGCAGCGTCGTCGACATGTCCGCGATATCGGCCTTGAGCTGGACCTGGCGCTCGCGCAGGCGCTGGATCAGCGTCGACGACATGACGTCGGGCAGCGCGTCAAGCGAACCGCCGCTCTTCAGCACGGCCCGCACGCTTTCCGCATTGGCCTCCGCCGCGCCGCGGCTGGCGCGCACGCGCGACAGTTCGGTCGAGAGCTCGGAAAGCTGCTGCGTGGCGAGCACGGAATTGTTCTGGCCGATCAGGAGGTCCGACTGGGCGCGGAAGTTGGCGACCTTCTGCTCGGCCTCCTTGACGCGCTTCGACAGGCTGTCGATCTCGGGCGCCAGCCAGTCGGTCGCCTCGGAGTTCGACAGCAGCTTGGCCTCGCCCTGCACGGAGATATAGGCGTCGGCAAGCGCATTGGGGATCTCTGCAGCAAGCTTTGGATCCTCCGACGACATCTCGATGACGATGACGCGCGATTTCTCGACCCGGTAGATGCTCAGCTTCTCGCGGAAATTCTTCAGTACGCGCTCTTCGGGCGGCACCTCGTTGGGATCGGCCTTCAGCCCGGCGATGACGAGCAGGCGCGACAGCGTCGACATGTCGGCGGCATCGTCGAATTCCGGCAGCCTGGCGAGTTCGAGCTTGGCGGCGACGGTCTTCAGGATGTCGGTCGACAGCATCACCTCGACCTGGCTGGCGATCCCCTCCTCGTCGAGCAGCGGGCGTTCGTTCTCGCCGTTCGAATCGGGCCGCGTGAAAACGGATTCCCGCGTCTCGATCAGGACGCGGGTCTCGGCCTTGTAGAGCGGCGTGGCGATGGCCGCGAAGCCGAGCGCCAGCGCGGTGACCGCCAGGGCCACGAGAACAACACGCTTCCAGCGCGCCGCGAGGCCCGCAAAAAGCCTCCCGAGATCGACGTCGACATCGCTAGCCGTTGAGGGCACGCCTGACATGCACTTCCACTCCGAACCTTTGGAAAATGCACCGTAAACAACTATGGTAACCCAGCCGTTAAGAGGCGGTTAGCTTTTCATTTTCCTTCGTTTACAGGGCGTTAACGAGACCGGGCAACCCTCTAAAACGGTAGCCGGACGGCCCCGCCTTTACCGCGCATTAACCCTAACAGGACGATAACGAGGCTCAGGGTTTCAAACCTGCCATCCCGACGCTCGGCAGCCAGTTAGAGGTTCGCGTTCACCTATGAAGTGGCATTCGATTATCGCTCCGGCACTGCTCGTCACCGTCATCCTGGCGGGCTGTTCCAGCTATCGCCCAGCGCCCGCGGCGTTCCATGCGATGCTCGATGAACCCTATCGCCTGGGTGCAGGCGACCGCATCCGCGTCACCGTCTTCGAGCAGGATGGCCTGACCAACACCTATGCCGTCGACCAGTCGGGATACTTCGCCTTTCCGCTTGTCGGCGCGGTTCCCGCCCGCGGCCATACCGTGCAGCAGATCGAGGCGACGCTCGCCGCGAAGCTGCGAGAAGGCTACCTCCGCAACCCCGATGTTTCCGTCGAGATCGACCGCTACCGGCCGATCTTCGTGATGGGCGAAGTCGGCTCCGCCGGACAGTATTCCTATGTGCCCGGGCTGACCGTCCAGAAGGCGGTGGCGATCGCCGGCGGTTTCTCGCCGCGCGCCAACCAGGGCAGCGTGGACATCACGCGCGACATCAATGGCGAGGTCATCACCGGACGGGTTCGCACGTCCGATCCCCTGCTGCCCGGCGACACGGTCTATGTCCGCGAGCGCCTCTTCTAGGATATGAGGCTGACAAGCGCGGATCAGTTTTCGGATATGATGATGCCTGGACCGCAAGCTGCAAGCACTGCGCCGATGGCAGGCACCCAGGCCGCGTCGGGCAAGGCGTCACGCCGCAGCCTGCGCATCGTGCACTGCTTCCGTTCGCCGGTCGGCGGCATATTCCGCCACGTTCGCGATCTCACCGAGGCGCAGGTCGCAGCCGGCCACAAGGTCGGCATCGTCTGCGATTCGACGACCGGGGGCGACCTCGAGGAGAAACTGTTCGATTCGCTCAAGCCGCTGCTCGCGCTCGGCGTGTCGCGCACGCCCATGCAGCGCCATGTCGGGCCGGGCGACCTCGCCTCCGCCTGGCGCGGCTACAAGATCATCAGGGAATTGCAGCCGGACGTCCTGCACGGACATGGCGCCAAGGGTGGCGTCTATGCCCGCATGTTCGGCTCACTGTTGCGGGTTTACAGGTATCGCGTTGCCCGCCTCTACACCGCGCATGGCGGAAGCCTGCATTACGACGAGACCAGCACGATGGGACGCATGTTCTTCGGGCTGGAGCGCCTGATGGAGCGCTTCACCGACCATCTGCTGTTCGTCTCCGAGTTCGAACGCCGGGCCTTCCGCCACAAGGTCGGAGAGCCCAGGCCGCCGAGCAGCCTGGTCTATAACGGCCTGCGCGACAGCGAGTTCGAACCGGTCACGCTGGCGCCTGACGCAGCCGACTTCCTCTATATCGGCATGATGCGCGACCTGAAGGGGCCCGATCTCTTCATCGACGCCCTGGCGCGGGTCGAAAAGCAGCTCGAGCGCAAATTGAGCGCGGTCATGGTGGGGGACGGAGAAGACCTGCCGCGCTACCGGGCGCAGGTCAGCCGGCTCGGCATCGGAGAGCGTGTGAGGTTCCTGAGTCCGATGCCCGCGCCGCAGGCATTCGCGCTCGCCGGCATCATCGTCGTCCCTTCGCGCGCCGAGGCGATGCCCTATATCGTGCTCGAGGCACTGGCCGCCGGAAAATCCATGATCGCCACGGCTGTCGGCGGCATCCCTGAAATCTTTGGCGACCGTTCGCCAGCCCTGGTGCAGCCCGAGGTCGGCGCACTGGCCGCCAAGATGGCCGAGGCCATCGCAGATCCGGACGCCTTCGCGGCGCTGATGCCGAAGAAGGAAGACCTCAGGGCGCGCTTCGGGGCCGACGTCATGGCGAGCGAGATCGAACGCGCTTATTTCTCGGCCCTGGGCTAGTCGTCCGCCGCAGCGCCGCGTTCAAGGGTTTCTTAGCTCTCTCTTGCTATGGGTTGCCGATACCCACGGATCGGCAGCAGCATGAACAAGATCGAGCAGCCGCACCGCTTTTCCACCGATGCGGTACGCAAGCACCCCGACGACAAGGACGGAGCGGCAAAGCACCTCAACGCGACGGCGCGCAACATCGCCTCCCAGTTTCGCCGGGACACGATGTCGCCGATCATGGTGAGCGGTGTGCTGCGCCTCGTCGAACTGGCGCTTCTGGCGCTCGCCGGCACGCTGCTCTTTGTCCATTATGTCGGCCTCGGCACCAGCCTGACCTGGCAGTATCCGATCGTCATCGCCTGCGGATCGCTGATTGCCGTCATCCTGCTCGACATCGTCGACTGCTACCAGCTCTCGGCGCTGATGCGCCCGGTTTCCCAGATCGGCCGTATCGCCGCGGTCTGGGCGGGCACGCTGGCGCTGTTTGCCGTCATCGGCTTCTTCGTCAAGATTTCAGGCGAGTTCTCGCGCGTCTGGTTCGGCGGCTGGTTTCTGTCCGGCCTTTTCCTGCTGATCGGGCCGCGCTTGCTTCTGGCCGACCTGATCAAGCGCTGGGCGCGCAACGGAACCATGGAACGCCGCGCCGTCATCGTCGGCGGCGGCAAGGGCGCCGAAACGCTGATCCGCTCGATCGAGCAGCAGCCCTATAACGACATCCGCATCTGCGGCATCTTCGACGACCGCGACGACAAGCGTTCGCCACCGCTGGTCGCCGGCTATCCGAAGCTCGGCACCGTGCCCGAACTGATCGAGTTCGCGCGCATCGCCCGCATCGACATGCTGATCGTCTCGCTGCCGCTGACCGCCGAGACGCGCGTGCTGTCGCTCCTGCGCAAGCTCTGGGTGCTGCCGGTCGATATCCGGCTCTCGGCGCATTCCAACCAGCTGCAATTCCGGCCGCGCGCCTATTCCTACATCGGCGCCGTGCCGCTGCTCGACATCTTTGACAAGCCGATCAACGACTGGGATTCGGTCGCCAAGCGGGCCTTCGATATCGTCTTCAGCCTGATCGGCATCGTCGCATTCTCGCCGGTGATGCTGGCCACGGCCATCGCCATCAAGCTCGACAGCAAGGGACCGGTGCTCTTCAAGCAGCAGCGCCACGGCTTCAACAACGAGGTCATCGACGTCTACAAGTTCCGCTCGATGTACACCGAGATGTCGGACCCGACGGCCAAGCAGACGGTGACCAGGAACGACCCGCGCGTCACGCGCGTCGGGCGCTTCATCCGCAAGACCTCGATCGACGAGCTGCCGCAGTTCTTCAACGCGCTCTTCGGCAGCCTGTCGCTCGTCGGTCCGCGGCCGCACGCCATTGCCGCGCAGTCGCACAACCTGCTCTACAACGAGGTGGTCGACGGCTATTTCGCACGCCATCGCGTCAAGCCCGGCGTTACCGGCTGGGCGCAGATCAACGGCTGGCGCGGCGAGATGGATACGGACGAGAAGATCCGGATGCGCACCGAGTACGACCTCTACTACATCGAGAACTGGTCGCTCTGGCTCGATCTCAAGATCCTGTTCCTGACGCCGGTGCGCCTGCTCAATACGGAGAACGCGTATTGAGCGTTGCTGCGCACGAACTGCCGACAGGCGCGGTCAACGCCAAGCTGATCGCACTGATCTCGTCGGCGGCCATCGTGCTCGGCGTGCTCCTGTCCGGCTTCGTCATCCGCGAGCCGGCACCCTACGAAATCTACATGGCCGGGCTCATCGCCGTCTGGGCCGTCTTCGGGCTCAGGATCTCGCGCGCCATCATGCCGCTGGTCACGCTTCTCGTTCTGTTCAACATCGGCGGCATGATCGCCATGACGCAGATGGCGGATCTGATGGACACGCCGCTCTATTTGGCGGTGTCGCTGTTCCTGGCGCTGACGGCCGTGTTCTTCGCCGCCGTCACCGAGGCGCAGCCCGGGCTCTACCGGCTGATCTTCAATGCCTGGGTGTGCTCGGCCGTGGTCACCGCGACGCTCGGCATTGCCGGCTATTTCGGCGTGTTCCCCGGCGCCGAGATCTTCACCAAGTTCGACCGCGCCGCAGGCGCCTTCCAGGATCCCAACGTCTTCGGACCCTATCTGGCGCTGCCCGGCATCTACCTGCTCTACCGCCTGCTGACCGGCAGCCCTGCCAGGATGTTTCTCTATGCCGTGCCGCTGCTGATCGTTGTCGCCGGCATCTTCTTTTCCTTCTCGCGCGGCGCCTGGGGCCTGTTCGGCGCCTCGGCCTTGCTGCTTCTGATCGCGCTGTTCTTGCAGAGCGCGAGCGGCCGCTTCCGCCTGCGTATCATCCTCATGAGCATCGCGGCGGTATCGCTGCTGCTGGTCGCTCTGCTGGTCATGCTCCAGATTCCGGGCGTGGCGGAGATGCTGACCACGCGCGCGCAGCTCGTGCAGGACTATGACGCAGCACGACTCGGACGCTTCGCCCGCTACGTCATCGGCTTCCAGCTCGCCATGGAGCAGCCGCTCGGCATCGGCCCGCTGGTGTTCGGCCAGATCTACGGCGAGGACACGCACAATATCTGGCTCAAGGCCCTGATGGACTACGGCTGGCTGGGTTTCGCCTCATGGGCGATCATGGTCTTCTGGACAATCGCAGCCGGCTTCCGGCTGCTGTTGCGCAATCGGCCCTGGCAGCCCTTCGTGCTGTGCGCCTACGTCGTGTTCCTCGGCCATGTGGCGCTCGGCAGCGTCATCGACACCGACCACTGGCGCCATTTCTACCTGCTGCTCGGGCTGATCTGGGGCGGCATCGCACTCGAATACCGGCACCAGCGAAACGCCGGCCTGACTGCGGTACCGGCCTGACAGCCGGCGGGACTTGCCGCCACCGCACGACGACGACCCGAGGGCGGCATGAGGCCGCCACCGGCAGCGCATCATCCAGGAGGGAAGAACCATGTGCACAACATGCCAAGCCACGCCGCTCGTACGGCGCGACATGCTGAAATTGCTGGCAGCCGGGTTGGCCGCCGGCGGTGCGGCAGGCCTTGCCGGACCGGCAGTTGCCGCCTCGGCAGACGCCACCGCCCTGACGCCTGACGAGGCGATCGCAGCGCTGAAGTCGGGCAACCAGCGCTTCGTCGACGATCCCGAACTCTGCACGCTGAAGCTTGCCGAGCAGCGCAAGGGCGTGTCCGGTCACCAGGCGCCCTGGGCGACGGTTATCGGCTGCGCCGACAGCCGCGTACCGCCCGAACTGGTGTTCGGCGGGCACGGGCTCGGCGAACTGTTCGTCGCGCGCAATGCCGGCAACCTGGTCGACACGGCGACGATGGGAACGGTGGAATACGGTGCCGCCATGCTCGGTTCGCCGCTGATCGTGGTGCTCGCGCATACGAGCTGCGGCGCGGTTTCGGCCGCCTGCAAGGTGGTCGAGGACAACGCCACCTTCCCCGGCTCCATCGGGCCGATGATCAACCCGATCCTGCCCGCGGCGATTTCCGCAAGGGGTGAGCCGGGCGACTATGTCGACAATGCCGCCAAGGCCAGCGCCATGCGCACCGCCGAACAGCTGACAACGGCAAGCCATGTGATCGGCGACCTTGCTGCGGCGGGAAAGCTGAAGGTCGTGGCGGCGATCTACGACCTTGAAACCGGCGTCGTTTCCTGGCTCTGAGCAGCGCGGGGCCGACTGGCGCGATCAGGATCAGATCGCCGAGGCGACCAGCTTCAGCAGACTGACGCAATCGCTGGCCTGCCAGCCGGCCCGCAGACATGCGGCGCAGCCAAATCGTCCCGATTCAGGGCAAACCGCTCAATTTGCACCTTGCGCTCAATGCACCGGTCTTCTAAGGCTCTCCGCGGTCCGGAGTGTAGCGCAGCCCGGTAGCGCACTTGACTGGGGGTCAAGGGGTCGTGGGTTCGAATCCCGCCACTCCGACCATTTGTCGATCCACCTTGTCCCCAAATCGCCTTCGTCCAGCCTAGTGCGGCCTGCCGCCTCCTGTACGGCAGTTGCACGGGGCACGGAAGTTGGACCATAAGACCGGGATGAACCTGGTTCGATCGACCGCCCCTGCCCTGACCGACTTCGAGGCCGCCCGCGCCGTACTTCTCGACGGGCTGAGCATGGTGGCACCCGCCGCGATGCCGCTCGACGAGGCGCTTGGCGCCGTGTGCGCCGAGGCACACGCCTCCGCGACCGGCTGGCCGGCATCGAACATTGCAGCGATCGACGGCTTTGCCTTCGCCTCGGCCGACCTCGCCGGTGCCTCCGCCTATGCGCCGGCGATCGCTTCCACCAGGCCGCAATGGGTCGACGTCGGCGATCCCCTGCCCGGGGGCTGTGACTGCGTGCTCGAAGCGCCCTGCGTCGATGCCGATGGCCCGCTCGTCGAGGTGCTCTGCGAAGCGGTGCCCGGCCAGGGCGTGCGGCGCGCCGGCGAGGATATTGCGGCCGGCCGCGTCTTGCTGAAGCCCGGACGCCGCGTTACGGCGCTCGACCTCCTCGCCGCGCGACGCAGCGGCCTGGAGCGCCTTGCGGTGCGCAGGCCCTCGCTTGCCGTCATCGACATCGCTTCGGCCGATGGCGGGGGCTGCAGTTCGGCGCTGGCCGCCGACCTCGCCGCGCAGGCCGGCGCAGCGGTTGCGCAGCGGCTGACGGTCGAGCGCGATTCGCCTGCGATTGCCGCCGCGCTTGGCACCGCATCCTGCGACCTCATCATTACCGTCGGCGGCACCGGCGACGGTCGCACCGACGCGGCGGCCGAGGCGATCGCCACCTGCGGCACGCTCCTTGCCCATGGGCTCGCCATCCGGCCGGGCCAGCGCATGGCCATCGGCAGGATCGGCCAGACGCCCGTCATCTCGCTGCCCGGCATGCCGGACCAGGCGTTGGGCGGTTGGCTGCTGATGGCCGAACCGTTGATCCACCACCTTGCCGGCATCGAGGCGCGCCGCCCCGCAACGGGCCGTCTGGCGCGCAAGATCTCGTCGGCGATCGGATTTTGCGAGATCGTGCTGCTTGCCCGCGACGGCGAGGATCTTTCGCCGCTGGCAACCGGCACCTTCTCGCTCGCGCAAGTCTCTTCCGCCGATGCCTGGCTGGCGGTGCCGGCCGACAGCGAAGGCTATGCCGCCGGCGCTACAGTCAACGCCTGGCCGCTGCGCGATACACCGTGACCGATACGAAAACCCATCCCGCCGCCGTCCCGTCCGGCAAGGCAGCCGACCAGCAGCAGTTTCTCACCATCCTGTCGCGCGAAGACGCCGTGACGCGTTTCGAGGCCGCCCTGTTCCCGCGATCCAATGCCATCGTCGAGGTGCCGATCGGCGAGGCACTCGGACTGGCGCTCGCCGCCGACGTCACCGCGGCCGTCGACGTGCCGCCCTTCGACCGCTCGAATGTCGACGGCTTTGCCGTCCGTTCGGCCGATCTCGCGGCCGCCGGCGAAGGCCACCCTGTCGAGCTTGCCCTCAATGGCGAGGTGATCGCCTGCGGCGTCGAACCGCGCGAGCCCGTGCGGACCGGCACGGCGACGACCATCGCCACCGGCGGCCCTGTACCGCGCGGTGCCGACGCCATCGTCATGGTCGAGCATACGCAGCCCGCCGGCGACGACGCCATCGAGGTGCGGCGCGCCGCCACCCCCGGCCAGTTCGTCTCCCATGCCGGTTCCGACATCGCCAGCGGCGAGCTTTTGCTGCGTGCCGGCGTGACCGTCGGCTCGCGCGAAATCGGCATGCTGGCGGCCTGCGGCATCGCCTCGGTGCCGGTGGTGCCCAAGCCGCGCGTCGGCATCCTGTCGACCGGCGACGAACTGGTGCAGCCGGGCCAGCCGCTCGTGCCGGCCGGCATTTACGATTCGAACGGCGCCATCATCGCCGCGTCGGTGGCCGAGAATGGCGGCGAGCCGACCTTCCTCGGCGCCTTTGCCGACGACGAGGCGACACTCGAGGCGGCGATGCGCAAGGCGCTGGCCGAATTCGACTTCCTGATCCTGTCGGGCGGCACCTCCAAGGGAGCCGGCGACGTCAGCCACCGCATCGTCGAACGGCTCGGCAAGCCCGGCATCGTCGCGCATGGCGTGGCGCTGAAGCCCGGCAAGCCGCTCTGCCTGGCGGTCTGCGACGGCAAGCCGGTGGTGATCCTGCCTGGCTTCCCGACATCGGCAATGTTCACCTTCCACGACATGATCGTGCCGGTGCTGCGCCGCATGGCGGGGCTCGGTCCGCGCGCCGACGGCATCGTGGCGGCCAGGACCCCGGTGCGCATCGCCTCGGAGGCCGGCCGCACCGAATTCGTCATGGTGTCGCTGGTCGAAGGGGCGGACGGCCTCGTCGCCTACCCGACCGGCAAGGGCTCGGGCGCCATCACCTCTTTCGCGCAGGCCGACGGCTTCCTGCGCATCGAAGCGCTGGCCGACCACCTGCCGGCACAGAGCGAGGTGTCGGTGACGCTGCTCACGCCGCAGGTGCGCGTTCCCGACCTCGTCATCATCGGCAGCCATTGCACCGGCCTCGACCGCGCGCTGACCCCGCTGGTGCGCGACGGCTTTGCCGTGCGCTCGCTGACGGTGGGCAGCATGGCCGGACTGGCGGCGGCCCGTCGTGGCGAATGCGATCTCGCGCCGATCCACCTCCTCGACGAAAAGAGCGGCGCCTACAACGCGCCGTTCCTCGTCGATGGCCTCGAACTGGTCCCCGGCTGGCGGCGCATGCAGGGCATCGTCCATCGCCTCGGCGACACGCGTTTCGAGGCGATCGGTGCTGACGAAGCGCTGCGCAACGCGCTTGGCGACCCCGATTGCTTGATGGTCAACCGCAACCACGGCGCCGGCACGCGCATCCTCATCGACAGGCTGCTCGGCGCGGCGCGGCCGGAGGGTTATCGCAACCAGCCGCGCTCCCACAATGCGGTCGCCGCCGCCGTCGCGCAGGGGCGCGCCGACTGGGGCGTGACGATCGAGCCGGTGGCGCGCGCCGCCGGGCTCGGCTTCATCCCGCTGACGGAAGAGCATTACGATTTTGCGATGGTCTCGGCGCGCCGCGAGCGACCGGCGGTCAGGGCGTTCCTTGAGAAACTGCAGTCGCAGGAAACGCGCGAGGCGCTTCTGCTCGCAGGATTCCACCCGGCCGAGCCGTAAGCCGGCACTAAAGCGCCGCGGCCGCCATTCTCTCGGCTTCGTCAAGGTCGTCGGCCGTGTTGGCGTTGAAGAAGGGATCGACCGGATCGACCGGCCAGGCCACGGTGGCAAGCGCGTAGCGCGCCGTCCAGAGGTCGATCTTGCGCAGCCCCTCCTCGACCAGCGCCTTGCGCAGATCGCCGCGCAAAGCGACCGCCCACAGCCCGATCACCGGATGCGAGCGCCCATCGGACGCTGCTACCGCCAGTTCAGCCTTGGCGGCAACCCGCTCGGCCTCGAGACGCGAGACCAGGTCGCGCGGCAGGAACGGGCAATCGCCGGCAACGCTGACGACATGATTCGCATCGGGCCGGTTTTCGGCGGTCCAGTCGAGCGCGGCTAGCACGCCGGCAAGCGGGCCGGGATAGTCCTCCAGCGTGTCGGGCACCACCGGCAGGCCGTAACCGGCAAAGCGCGCCGGATCGCCATTGGCGTTGAGAATCAGGGCGTCGCATTGCGGCGCTATGCGCGCCACCACGTGGTCGAGGATCGCCTGGCCCGCCACCTGGCGCAGCGGCTTGTCGCCGCCGCCCATGCGCCGCGCCAGTCCGCCGGCAAGCACAACGCCGATCATCGGCGCGGCCTCAGTCATCGCCGCCGCCGCCCTTGCGCGCGCTCCTGCTCGATTCGTCCTCGACCGTACCGGGGTCCTCGTCGAAGACGATGCGGTCGATGCCCGAAAGCGCCGAGAAGCGCTTGCCGCGCGCGCGGCCGATCAGGGTCAGTCCGGCCTGCCTGGCCAACGACACGCCCCAGGACGTGAAGCCTGAGCGCGACACCAGCACCGGGATGCCCATGCGCACCGTCTTGATGGTCATCTCGGAGGTCAGTCGCCCCGTCGTGTAGAGAATCTTGTCGCCCGCCTCGACGCCATGGCGGAACATCCAGCCGGCGATCTTGTCGACCGCGTTGTGGCGCCCGACATCCTCCATGTAGCAGAGCACCTCGCCCTCTCGGCACAGCACGCAGCCATGGATGGCGCCGGCCTCGAGGTAGAGCGAAGGCGCGGTATTGATGGTCTTCGTCATCCGGTAGAGCCAGGAGGTGCGGAACTCGGCCGCCGGCAACGCGACGTCTTCCAGCGCCTCGAGCAGGTCGCCGAAGGCGGTTCCCTGCGCGCAGCCCGAGGTCAGCGTCCGCTTCTTCAGCTTCTCTTCGTAGTTGGTGCCGCGCTCGGTGCGCACCACGACGACCTGCAGATCGTCGTCATAGTCGACGCCGGTGACGACATCGTCGAATTTCAGCATGTTCTGGTTGAGCAGGTATCCGATCGCCAGATATTCCGGGTAGTCGTTGATCGTCATCATGGTGACGATCTCCTGGGCGTTGAGATAGAGCGTCAGCGCCCGCTCGGCCGGCACGTTGACCTCGACGGCGGCTCCGGTCTGGTCGATTCCCTGCACCCGCTCCGTCAGCAGCGGCGCATGGGGATCGGGCATCACGCGCTCGGCCTCGACTAGCTTTTTTGCCTGCTGCATTCCATTCTCGCAAAAACCGTTTGATGGCGGATGGCGCAATCCGGGCCGTCCGGCGGAGCGAAAAACTATCGCGTCCGGTCTCCATAATATAGGGGCAATGCGACGCGTTCGTCCGCTACGGACGACAGGGCGAGGAGACTTCTGAGACGTGGCGCAGCTTTCCGACGACTGTTTCGCATTCGGTGGACCGATGATGTCGGTCGACGACGCCGCGGCGCTGATCGCCGCGCGGCTCGGTCCGGTCGCCGAAACCGAGACGGTCGGGCTCGCCGAAGCCGACGGGCGCGTGCTCGCTGCCGACCTCGTTGCCGCCCTGCCCTTGCCACCCTTCACCAATTCCGCGGTCGATGGCTACGGCGTGCGGGCGTCGGACCTGCCACCGGCCGGCGAGGTCACGCTTGCCGTCAGGGGCCGCATCCAGGCGGGCGGCAGCGCGGCCGAGCCCGTCCCGCCCGGACACGCGGTCCGCATCTTCACCGGCGCGCCGATGCCGTCGACCGCCGACACCGTCTTCATGCAGGAGGACGTCCGCCTGAACGAGACCGCCGCCACCGTCACGCTGCCGGCAGGGCTGAAGAAGGGCGCCAATGTGCGCCCGGCCGGCGAAGACATTCCGGACGGCGCCACGGTGCTGAAGGCCGGCCACCGCATGCGGCCGCAGGACATCGGGCTCGCCGCAGCACTCGGCATGACGCAGCTTGATGTGCGCCGGCGCGTGCGCGTCGCCGTGTTCTCGACCGGCAACGAGATCGTCGCGCCCGGTGAGCCGCGCAAGACCGAACAGCTCTTCGATTCCAACCGCTTCATGCTGATGGCCATGCTGGCGCGGCTTGGCTGCCAGGTGACCGATCTCGGAATCCTCGCCGACGATCATCGGCAGATCGCCGGCGCGCTTGAGGCCGCCGCGGCGGCCAACGACCTCATCCTGACGTCTGGCGGGGTTTCGACCGGCGAGGCCGACCATGTGAAGTCCGCGGTCGAGAGCGTCGGCTCGCTGATCTTCTGGCGCGTCGCCATCAAGCCCGGCCGGCCGGTCGCGATGGGCGTCATCAGGGGAGCGGCCTTCATCGGGCTGCCCGGCAACCCGGTGGCGAGCTTCGTCACCTTCGCCAATCTCGCGCGCCCGGCCATCCTGGCGATGGCGGGCACGACGCCGGCCCGAACGATCGCGACGCCGGTGCGCGCCGCCTTCTCCTACCGCAAGAAGGAAGGCCGGCGGGAATATGTGCGGGCAACCGTCGCCGCGGGCGCCGACGGCACGCTGGAGGCGCGGAAATTCCCACGCGAAGGCGCCGGCCTCCTGTCCTCGCTGGTCGATACGGACGGTCTGATCGAGCTCGACGAGGCAACGCTCACCGTGGAACCAGGCCAGATCGTGGCTTTCCTGCCCTATTCGAGCCTGATGTGAGGGAATGGCCGTCGTGCTGCCGCACCTGCCGGACCGCGCTGGCCGATTGACGAACAACCGACCCTTCGCCATCTTCGCGCCATGACAACAGCCAAGCTAGACCTGTCGGGATTGAAATGCCCACTGCCGGCGCTGAAAACGCGCAAGGCGCTCAAGGGCATCATGCCGGGCGGCCGGCTGGAGGTTACCTGCACCGACCCGATGGCGGCCATCGACATTCCGCACCTGCTCACTGAAACGGGCGATCGTCTCGAAAAGACCGACAGGGATGGCGCCACCATCGTCTTCGTCATCGAAAAGGCCAGCGCGGCTTCTACGGGCTGAGACAAAGCGTCGGCGAAGGTCGGATCATGAACAGCGCCGGTGTCGGGCACATGCGATAGAAGCGGCATCGCTGACGGGGCTTCCTTCGAAAATGCGGATTTGCGGCATGAAGGTCGCAACTTTTGTAGCGTGAGGAAGAAATTTTGCCTAAAGGTGAAAATCTATCGGGAGGCGACGTGGCCTCCACGGGCATGACGGAAGGGCAGACCATGACGATGCAGGACCGCCGCGGTCGCGACCGCGGGCCGAAAGGCCGGGGGCTGGACGATGCCGCGCTCGAAGACGTTCGCGCGCTGCTGGGCGAACGCCCGCGCCGGCGCGACCTGCTGATCGAACATCTTCACCTGATCCAGGACCGCTACGGCCATCTGTCGGCCGCCCACCTTCGCGCGCTTGCCGAGGAGATGCGGCTGTCGCAGGCCGAGGTCTACGAGGTGGCCTCGTTCTACGACCATTTCGACATCGTCAAGGAAGGCGAGACGCCGCCGCCGGCGCTGACCATCCGGGTTTGCGATTCGGTTTCCTGCATGCTCGCCGGGGCCGAGAAGCTGATCGGCGAGCTCGGCTCGGCCGTCGACCCGAAGGCCGTGCGGGTGGTGCGGGCGCCGTGCATCGGCCGCTGCGCCGGGGCGCCGGCGGCGCGCATCGGCAACCGCGAAGTCGACCACGCGACTGCCGAGAAGCTACAGGAGATGGCGCGCGACGGACAGACGGACGTGGTCGTTCCCGAGCATGTCGAACTCGCCGCCTATCTTGCCGATGGCGGCTACGAGACCCTGCGCAAGGTGCGCAGCGGCGAGATCGGCCTCGACGCCATCATGGAGAAGATGCAGGGCGCGGGACTGCGCGGGCTCGGCGGCGCAGGCTTCCCGACCGGCAGGAAGTGGGGCTTCGTGCGCTCCTATCCCGGCCCGCGGCTGATGTCGGTCAATGGCGACGAGGGCGAGCCCGGCACGTTCAAGGACCGCATCTACCTCGAAAGAGACCCGCACCGCGCCTTCGAAGGCGCGTTGATCGCCGCTCACGCGGTCGAGGCGGAACGCATCTACTACTACATGCGCGACGAATATCCGGCGGTGCTGGTCATCCTGCGCAAGGAAATCGCGGCGCTCGAAGCCGCCGGCATCGTCGCGCCCGGCTTCATCGAGCTCAGGCGCGGTGCCGGCGCCTATATCTGCGGCGAAGAGAGCGCGATGATCGAGAGCATCGAGGGAAAGCGCGGCCTGCCGCGCAACCGTCCGCCCTATGTCGCGGAAGTCGGCCTGTTCGGCCGCCCTACCCTCAATCACAATGTCGAGACGCTGTGGTGGATACGCGACATCGTCGAGAAGGGGCCGCAATGGTTCGCCGACCGCGGCAAGCCCGGCCATCCCGGCGTCCGCTCATGGTCGGTGTCGGGCCGCGTCAGGAACCCGGGCGTCAAGCTGGCGCCGGCGGGCGTCACCGTGCGCGAACTGATCGACGACTATTGCGGCGGCATGGCGGAAGGCCACGAGTTCAAGGCCTATTTGCCGGGCGGCGCCTCGGGCGGTATCCTGCCGGCCTCGATGGGCGACGTTCCGCTGGATTTCGGCGGCGAACTGGCCAAGCTCGGCGCCTTCGTCGGCTCGCATGCGATCGTGGTGTTTTCCCAGGAGGACAGCATCAAGGACGTGACCGTGAACCTGCTGAAATTCTTCAAGCATGAGAGCTGCGGCCAGTGCACCCCCTGCCGTGAAGGGACCCAGAAGATGGTCACCTTGCTCGACGCCAGGGAGCAACTGGACGAGACCGGGCTGCGCGACCTGGAAACGGTGATGCGCGATTCCTCGATCTGCGGGCTCGGCCAGGCCGCGCCGAACCCCGTCAATCATCTGCTGACACATTTTCGGGAAGACCTTTGAAATGACCGGCAAAATCGAATTCACGCTCGACGGAAAACCGGTCTCTGCCGAGCCCGGCGAGACCATCTGGGAAGTCGCCAAGCGCGAGGGCACGAAGATCCCGCATCTGTGCCATGTCGACTTGCCCGGCTACCGCGCTGACGGCAATTGCCGCGCCTGCATGGTGGATATCGAGGGCGAGCGCGTGCTGTCGGCCTCCTGCATCCGCAAGCCGGCGGCGGGCATGGTGGTCAAGACCGACACCGAGCGCGCCGAAAAGTCGCGCCAGATGGTGTTCGAACTGCTGGCCAGCAACATGCGGCCGCCCGAGGCCGGGCCTGACAACCAGTCTCTGTTCTGGGACTGGGCCGGATCGATGGGAATCTCCAGCGACTGCCGTTTCGGCTCGAAATTCGCCGGCGAGGACGCGCACGCCGAGTTCGACATCACCAACCCGGCCATCGCCGTCAACCTCGATGCCTGCATCGCCTGCGGCGCCTGCGTGCGCGCCTGCCGCGAAGTGCAGGTCAACGACGTGATCGGCATGGCCGAGCGCGGCAGCCACGTGGTGCCCGTCTTCGACATGCACGACCCGATGGGCCTGTCGACCTGCGTCACCTGCGGCGAGTGCGTGCAGGCCTGCCCGACCGGCGCACTGTTCGAGAAGTCGCTGATGGACAAGGCCGGCAAGACCCGCGTCGTCCAGGAATTCGACAAGGTCGTCGACACGCTCTGCCCGTTCTGCGGCGTCGGCTGCCAGACGAGCGTCGCGGTCAAGGACAACAGGATCGTCCAGGTCGACGGTCGCGACGGCTACGCCAACGAGAACCGGCTCTGCGTCAAGGGCCGCTTCGGCTTCGACTACGCGATGTCGCCGGACCGCCTGACCAGGCCGCTGATCCGCCGCGACGATGCGCCCAAGGCCGGCGACATCGACATGCGCGGCGTCGACCCGCTCACCGTCTTCCGCGAAGCGAGCTGGGAAGAGGCGATGGAGCGCGCGGCCGGCGGCCTGAAGCGCATCCATGCCGAGCATGGCGGGCAGGCGCTCGCCGGCTTCGGCTCGGCCAAGGGCTCGAACGAGGAGGCCTATCTCTTCCAGAAGTTCGTCCGCCAGGGTTTTGGCACCAACAATGTCGACCATTGCACCCGGCTCTGCCACGCCTCGTCGGTCGCAGCCCTGATGGAAGGCGTCGGCTCGGGCGCGGTCTCGGCACCCTTCACCGACGCGATGAAGGCCGAGTGCATCATCGTCATCGGCGCCCGCCCGACGACCAACCACCCCGTCGCCGCGACCTATTTCAAGCAGGCCGCAAAGCGCGGCGCGAAGCTCATCATCATGGACCCGCGCGGCCAGGACATGATGCGCCACGCGACGCATTCGCTGCGCTTCAAGGCGGGCAGCGACGTCGCCATGCTGAATGCGCTGATCCACGTCATCATCGAGGAAAACCTCTATGACGAGCAGTACATCCAGGCCAACGTGTCCGGCTTCGAGGCGCTGAAGGACAAGGTCAAGGACTTTTCGCCCGAGGCCATGGCCGAGGTGTGCGGTGTGGAGGCGTCCGTGCTGCGCGATGTCGCGCGCACCTATGCGCGGGCCGAGCGCTCGATCATCTTCTGGGGCATGGGCATCTCGCAGCACACGCACGGCACCGACAATGCGCGCTGCCTGATCGCGCTGGCGCTGATCACCGGCCATGTCGGCCGGCCCGGCACCGGCCTGCATCCGCTGCGCGGCCAGAACAACGTCCAGGGCGCGTCCGACGCCGGCCTGATCCCGATGTACTTCCCCGACTACAAGTCGGTCGAGAACCCGGATATCCGGGGCCAGTACGAGAACTTCTGGGGCCAGACGCTCGATCCCAAGCGCGGGCTGACCGTGGTCGAGATCATCGACGCCATCCATGACGGCGAGATCAAGGGCATGTACATCATGGGCGAAAACCCGGCGATGTCGGACCCCGACCAGATCCACGCCCGCTCCGCACTCGCCAAGCTCGACCATCTCGTCGTGCAGGACATTTTCCTGACCGAGACGGCCTGGCATGCCGATGTCGTGCTGCCGGCCTCGGCACACGCCGAGAAGCGCGGCACCTTCACCAACACCAACCGCCAGGTGCAGATGGGCCGTCCCGCGCTCGACATGCCCGGCGAGGCACGGCAGGACTGGGAGCTCATCGTCGAGCTCGCCCGCCGCGTCGGCCTCGACTGGAACTATGGCGACGTCTCGGATGTCTATACCGAGATGACGCAGGTCATGCCGTCGCTGAAGAACATCCCCTGGGAGCGCGTCGACCGCGAGGATTCGGTCATCTATCCGGCGAGCTCGCTCGACCAGCCGGGCAGCGAGATCATCTTCTCGTCCGGCTTCCCGACCGCCGACGGCCGCGGCCGCATCGTGCCGGCCGACCTTGTGCCGCCGAGCGAAGTGCCGGACGCGGAGTTCCCGCTGGTGCTGACCACCGGCCGCCTGCTCGAACATTGGCATACCGGCGCGATGACGCGTCGGGCCGGCGTGCTCGACGCCATCGAGCCGAGGGGCATCGCCACGATGAACCCGCGCGAAATCGCCAGGCACGGCTTCCGGCAGGGCGACATGATCGCGGTCGAGACACGGCGCGGCACGGTCGAGGCCATCCTGCGCGCCGACCGCGAGGTCGCCGACGGCATGGTGTTCATGCCGTTCTGCTTCGTGGAAAGCCCGGCCAACCGGCTGACCAACCCGATGCTCGACCCCTACGGCAAGATTCCGGAGTTCAAGTATTGCGCTGCCCGCGTCAGCGCACTTGCCGAGACGGTGACCGAAGCGGCCGAATAGGCTGATCCCGACGACGGATGCCCATCCCGGCAAGGCCGGGATGGCGAGTTTCCGCTACTCGAAGACGATCGCCGGCGACTTGTCGGTCTGTCGCTCCGCCTCGACCCGCTCCCAGGCCTGCCGCGCGATCTCGCGGTAGACCTTGGCATGCGGGCTGTCGGGCGCGGACACCACCACCGGCGTTCCGCCGTCCGAGGTTTCGCGGATCGCCATGTCGAGCGGCACCTCGCCGAGGAACGGCACGCCGATGCGCTCTGCCTCCTTGCGCGCCCCGCCATGGCCGAAAATGTCGTGCCGGCCGCCGCAGTCCGGGCAGATGAAATAGCTCATGTTCTCGACGATCCCGAGGATCGGCACGTCGACCTTGCGGAACATGCTCAGCCCCTTGCGCGCGTCGATCAGCGCCAGGTCCTGCGGCGTCGAGACGATGACGGCGCCGGCCAGGGGCACGTTTTGCGCCATGGTCAGCTGCGCGTCGCCCGTGCCGGGCGGCATGTCGACCACCAGCACGTCGAGCTCGCCCCACTCCACCTCGCGCAGCATCTGGGTCAGCGCCGAGATCACCATCGGCCCGCGCCAGATCATCGGCGTCTCCTCGTCGACGAGAAAACCCATCGACATGACCTTCAGCCCATAGCCCTCCATCGGCTTCAGGATGCGCCCGGACACGTTCTGCGGGCGGCCGGAGATGCGCAGCAGGCGCGGCATGGACGGGCCGTAGATGTCGGCGTCCAGAATGCCGACCTTCAGCCCGTTGGCCTGGAAGCCGAGCGCCAGGTTGGCGGCCGTCGTCGACTTGCCGACACCGCCCTTTCCGGAAGCGACGGCGATGATCGCGCCGATGCCCGGCACGCCGGCCTTCTGCGCCGGCGCGTGCGAGTGGGCGGCAGCGGCGCGCGCCTGCATCGGCGGCGGCACGGCAGCCGCCTGGCCGGCACTCGGCGCCGGGCGCACCGGCGGGTTGGGCGTTCCTGCCTTCTTCGTCGCGGTCAGCACCACCGTCGCCTTCTCGACGCCTTCGGCGCCGGCGGCGGCGCGCTCGGCGGCAGCGCGCAGCGGTTCCAGTTCCTCAGCGCGCTCGGACGGCACGGTGAGCGAGAAGAATACCGTCGAGCCCGAGATGACGATGTCGGACAGCAGGCCGAGATCGACGATGTTGCCGGTCAGGTCCGGTCCTTTGACCCGCCTGAGCTGCTCAATGATCTTTTCCTTGCTGATCGTCATTCAAACACCCTGCTGTCACGTCGTTTCCTGCTGTGACATATTGCAATTGGCACGACGGGCCAATGCATCACGGTGAAGTTTGGCTGGCGCCAGCATGAAGGGGAAGCGCGACATGGAAAGCAAGGGCAACCGCAAGCAGAGACGCGCCTCGGCCGAACCCGAAAAACTGGACACCAAGAACTTCGTCGAACTGGCCGACCGCTTCGTCGACGTCGCCAACCGCGCCAACCGCACGGTGCTGGCGACCGACGTGCACATGGCGTTCCTCTACGGTGCGGCGCGCTACAATGCCCATGTCGGCAAGAACGTCCGCTCGGTCGCCGACCACGAGGCCTTCGTCGAGGAAATGGCCGGCGTCTACAAGGAGATGCTGCGCAACCATCTTGCGGACCCGGCACTGTAGGTAATTTTAGCCCTCGAGCCGCCGGCGGATCGAAACCCTGCGGCGCGGTTCATCCGTCTCATCCGCATCATCGGAATCGGCGAGCAGTGACTGCGCTTCTGCCAGGGGCCCCTGATCGTCCTCGATGGCCGCAACAGGCATGCCTTCGTCTTGCGGCAATGCGGATACCTCGGCCTCGGCCTCCGTCTCAGGCTCGGCATCGGGATCACCGGCGTTCGCGCTCTCGGCAATCTCTTCCGGTTCCAGCGCCGCTTCGTCATCCGGCACTGAAAGCCTGCCCGTTGCAAATTGCGTCTGCTGTTCTTCCTTGGACAGGAAGCCGCGACCGACCTGCCACAGCGACTTGTAGACGCTGTGCGCCGGGTTGCGGAAATCCTGGTCGTAGTCGTTGAGGCCGTCGACATTGGCAAAGACCGGATCGGTGCGCCACATCTTGCGCAGCGCCGTGCGGCGCAGCAATTCGGGCACGCCGCGCTTCAGGAAGACGGTAAAATCGTCGTCCTTGCCGAGCGAATCGATATCGATCGCCTCGGCGGCAAGCCGGTTCGCCTCGAGCTCTTCATCGACAACCTCGGGCTCCGGCTCGACGGCCGGTTCGAGGGCGCCGGCCTCCGCCGGTGCTTCAGGCTGGGGCGGGTCGACCTCGACCAGCCGCTTGCGCCGCGACCAGCGCGACAGGAAGCCCTCGCCCCGGTCGTCCTCCTCAGCCATCGAGCTTGCCTCCGCCGGGCTTCTGGCGGTCGATGAAGATTGGCTCCTTGCCGAACTTCTGGTCCTCGATGTCGACGCGGTCGCGCCGGCGCTTTCTGAACTCTTCCTCGCGATGATAGTGGTCGACGAAATCCTTGATGGTCGCCTCGATGTCGGCCGGCATCGCTATCCGCTCGATTATGTCCTCGCCGCTGTCCTCATAGTCCTGCGCCTCGTAGGGCGAGGCCGTCACGGCATGGACAAACCAGGGCAGCGGATGGAGGTCATCCACGGTACGCCTCAGAACGACGAAGATCGCCGGCGCCTGGCTGTTGAAATTGTGCACATAGGCTTCGGTTTCGCCGGCGTGGCAGCTGATCTCGGAAACGCCCATGAAATAGCGAGTGACATTCTCGTCGCTGAGCAGCACGTCGCCGGCCGATAGGCCCGCGAAGGCCGGCGTCACGCCAACCGGAATCCAGTAATCGGTCGCCCATCGCGACACCGACTTGCGCCGCTCGACCAGAACGCCGACCATGATCGAAAGTTCACGTGCCAATGCCTTCAACTCGCTCCAAATCACGCAATCGCGTTTGCCAATGCCGTCCCAGAGCATAAGGTGTTCCCACGTGGCAACAAGGGTAAAGCAATGGGTCCGATGAAACAGCGCCTGCTGGTCTGCAATTGCGAAAAGTCCATGAGCGTGGACGGCAAGGCGATTGCACACGGGCTGGGCGTTTCGGAACTCCCCGTCCACACACAGCTTTGCCGCAGCGAGATCGGCATCTACGAGCAGGCGCTTACCCAAGAGGGCCGGCTCTGCGTGGCCTGCACGCAGGAAAGCCCGCTCTTCGAGGAGATCGCCGACGAGGCGGGCCGCGAAGTGCCGCTTTTCGCCAATATCCGCGAATTCGCCGGCTGGACCACGGACAAGCAGCCGACGGCGCCGAAGATGGCCGCCCTCCTCGCAGCCTCGGCGCTGCGGTCGAAGCCGGCAAGGCTGCGCAGCGTGCAAAATGACGGCCTGTGCCTGGTGGCAGGACACGGCCAGGCGGCCTTCGAGGCCGCGGCGCTGCTCAACAGGACGCTTTCGGTCACCCTGCTGCTCGACGGCGCGGAAGACGTGCTGTTGCCGCTCGTCCTCGACTTCCCCGTCTTTTCCGGCCGCGTCGCGAGCGCCTCGGGCACGCTCGGCGCCTTCGAGGTCGTGGTCGACGGCTACGCGCCGATGCTGCCTTCCTCGCGCGGCAGGCCGCAATTCGCGCTTGCCCGCAACGGCGCCAAATCGAGCTGCAGCGTGCTGTTCGACATGAGCGGCGCTGCTCCCCTCTTCTCGCGCCCGCTTGGCCGCGACGGCTATTTCCGCGCCGATCCGGCCGATCCCGTCGGCGTCATGCAGGCGGTGTTCGAGGCGAGCGGCTATGACGGCGAGTTCGAGAAGCCCATTTACGTCACCTACGACGCCTCGATCTGCGTGCATGAGCGGTCGCAGAAGACCGGCTGTACCAAGTGCCTCGACAATTGCCCGCCCGGCGCGATCTCGCCGGCCGGCGACAACATCCTGATCGATACGGCGATCTGCGGCGGCTGCGGCAACTGCGCCGCCCACTGCCCGACCGGTGCGGTCTCCTACGACTATCCGGCGCGCGCGCAATCCATCGAGCGGGTTCAGGTGCTGGCACGGACCTATTTCGAGACCGGCGGCAAGGCACCCGTCCTGCTGCTGCACGATGCGGCGCACGGCGCTCCGCTGATCAACGCCATGGCCCGCGACGGGCGTGGCCTGCCGGCCAATGTCATCCCCATGGAGCTGCATTCGGCAACGGGCGTCGGTCACGACCTGATGGCGGCCGCACTCGCCGCCGGCTTTCGTTCGGTCGCGGTGCTGGTCGATCCGCGCAAGGCGGTCGAACTTCATGCTCTGAACGAGGAAATCGCCCTTGTGGCCTCGCTTCTCGGCGGTTTCGGGCATTCGCCGGACCGGGTCGCGGTGCTTGCGGAAGCCGATCCTGACGTCGTCGAGCAGGCCCTTTACGGCTCGCCTCTTCCGGCCGAGATCGCGCACCAGTCCTTCGCGCCGGTCGGCGGCAAGCGCGACGTCGCGCGCTCGGCCATCGCCATTCTCGCCGGCGCCGGCAAGCCGGGCAGCGAGATCATCGAACTGCCCGCCTCCGCCCCCTACGGGACGATCCTGGTCGACCGCGAAAGATGCACGCTGTGCATGGCCTGCGTCTCGGCCTGTCCGGCCGACGCCACGCGCGACAATCCCGAAAAGCCGGAACTGCGTTTCGTCGAATCGGCCTGCGTGCAATGCGGAATCTGCGCCGCGACCTGCCCCGAGGACGCCATCTCGCTGGCGCCGCGCTACAATCTCTCGCCGACCGTGATGCAGCCGGTGACGCTCAACGAGGACGAGCCGGCCGAATGCACGCGCTGCGGCAAGGCATTTGCCTCGCGCGGCGTGCTGGAGCGCGTCAAGAAAACGCTAGGCGGCAAGCACTGGATGTTCGAAACCGACGAGAGGACCGCGCTCATCGACATGTGCGAAAGCTGCCGCCTCGAAGTCCTGTCAGGCGACGGCGCCGACCCCTTCGCCATCGCGCAGCGGCCGCGCGTGCGCACCACCGACGACTATCTGGAAGCCGGCCGCAAGGGCCTGTCGGTCGAGGACTTTCTCAGCGACGACTAGCCTTGCTGGGTGCAGAGCGAGCGTGCCCGCTGCAGCGACAGCCGGGCGGCGTCCTCGTCCATCAGGCCCTGGTTGAGCAGCGCATTGATTTCATCCGACCGCTTTGCGACGCACTCGTCGACGCTTGCCGGCGTACCGAGCGCCGGCAGTTGCGACGCGCTCGGCAAGGCCGTCACGCGGCTGCTGCGCCGCTCCGCCTCCTGCCACACAAACCAGGCCCCGATGGCCAGCAGGATGGCTAGAACCAGCGCCACCAGGCGCATCCAGGGCGCGTTGGCAATTGTCTGAGACGAAGCGGTCATGGCGTCATTCCTTATTGCCGGGTTTGTTCGAGCGGAAGATTGGTCAGCAGGTTCTGCGGCTTCAGCCGGATCAGGCTGTCGGCAGTGGTCGCCAGGCCGAGATAGGCGTGCTTGCCGCGCATGGCGGGAATAAGCGCCTCCTGGTCGAGAAACTCCAGCCGGAAAAGTGCCGCCATCCGCGCCAGCCGCTGCTCCTCGACGGCAACGCCCTCGTAGAGTCCGTTGAGGATCTGCGTCGCCTCGGCGTCGAGGCCGATATGCCAGGTCCAGCGCTCGTCGGCGATCGACTGCATGGCCTGCACGCGCACCCGCATCTGGAAGAAGTGGCGGATCCAGCGCTCGATGACGCGGGCCAGCGCATCCTGTGCCGGCTGGGTGAAGCGGAAATCGAGCGCCACGTTGAACTGGTCGGCGCGTGCCCAGTAGGTCTCGGCGTTTTCCTCGGTCATCACGTCGAGCGTCACCTCGCGCATCGGCGTCCCGGCCTCCGCAAGCAAGGCGCCGAGCCCGCCCATGCCGCCGGATTCGGAATACATCTCGACGACTTCCACATCGGCGAGCATCAGCTGCCCGTCGCTGGTGGTGGCCTTCTGCTCGCGAAAGAAGAGCTCGGCGGCGCGTGCCACGAAGGCATCCTGTTCTCCGGCCAGCATGTTGGAGCAGATCAGGTGGACGAGCTGCTCGATGAAGACAGGCGGCACCCGGGGCGCCCCCGGCGAGAACAACGCCAGATAACCGGCCTCGAGCGAACCGTGCTTCAGCAGGTGGTCGCGGTAGCCGAGCAGCAGGCGATAATTGTCGGCCGCATCGGTATCGGCAATTGCGGCAAGCTCGGCATCGGACACGGGCGCATCCGGCGTTTCCATCAGCTTCTCGAACAGCTTGTGCTCGTTCTCGCAGCTCTCGTCGATCGGGTGGATCTCCGGTCGCGTGTAGTAGGCGCGCAGGAAATCCGGCGACACCGCCAGCCAGCCATTGTCGAGCCTGTGGGTCAGGTGCAGTCCGGCGGATTTCCAGATCGGCCGCAACCGTTCGCCCTCAGGGGTCTTCACGTCCATCAACGCAAGCCCTCCAGGGCTGCCGCGACCGGGATGGCGCTGGTCACGCCATTCTCGCTGACCAGCAGCCCGCCCTCCTCGTCGAGCCCGAGCATCTGACCGGACCAGAAAAAGCTCGCAAGGCGCCCCTCGACCGGCCCGTTCATGTCATGCGCACGCGCCAGCCAGGACTGGTGGACGCCGCGAAAACCCTCCTGCTGCCAGCCGTCGATCCATGACAGGAAGTGCCGCGCAACCGCCTCTACCAGTTCCGTACGTTCGATCTCGCCCCCGCCCTCCTCGTGCAGCGCCGTCATGTCGGGGTGCCGGCCGGGCTCGTCTGCCCCATTGTCCGCGTTTTTCAGCGCCAGTTCGAAGCCGACGATCAGGAAACTCGGCACGACCTCCAGCGCGGCATTCTCCGGCGCGGCAAGAACGACGCGCCCGATCCGGCCGCCATTGGCCAGCACGGTGAAGGGCCAGCGGAAGGTCAGCGCCAGGTTGGGCGGGCCGATCGCGCCGAGCGCATCGCCGATGGCGACCATCAGCGTCGGTCCCATCTGCACCGCCCGCGACAGCGGGACGTCCGGTTCCAGCACGATCATCGCGGCGGCGCGGTCGGTCGAACGCGACCAAATCAGGTCGCCGGCGCCATAGGTACCGGCCGCCGCGCCGGACAGGGCCTCGGCCAGAAGGTCATGCTCCGGGTCGACGGCATGGCCGTCGAAGGCCGGCGGAAATACGGGTGCGGTCAGCTCGGCAACCGTCACGGAAGGTCAATGTCTCCGGCGACGACGTGGTTCAGCCCGGTGCCTTCTGCGGTCAGCACCATCTTCACCTTGAGCTTGCCGGGACCGGCCTTGCCCGAGCGCACCAGTTCCTCGATCTCGCGCTGCGAGGTGACGCCGACCTGCTTCAGGAACTTGCGCAGCGACATGTTGAAGGCTTCTTCGCTCATGGTGACCTCTTGCTTTCTGTTGCCGACGCCGGGGTCGACGCGAAATCGGCGAAGATCCGGCATCCGGGCGTTGATACGATCGGCAGCGGTCCGGTCAGAGCCGGACGTTGTCGCTCTTGTAGGTGGTTCCGGCCGGCATTTCGAGCTGCGAATTCAGCAGGAATCCGGCGCCCAGCGAGACGACGAGCAGCAACACGATGCTGAGGAGGAATGCTTTCATGGTTCCAGTATCTCCTTCAATTGCTGCGCGTGCCGGGCGGCGGCGCGCTTGCGTCGGGCTCGGTCGCCCTCACCAGATAGTCGATCAGCGCGTCGCGCCGCTCCACGCTCTTCAGCCGCTGCACCGGCATCTTGGTCCCGGGCGTGACGATGTCGGGGCCCTCGTCGAACAGCTGGGATACCGTCTGCGGCGTCCACACGATAGCCGAATCCTCCAGCGCCTTGGAATAGCTATAGCCTTCGACCGTGCCTGCAACCCTGCCGAACAAGCCATATAGCGTCGGTCCCGCACGATGCCCGCCGGCCGGCGTCAGCGTGTGGCAGACCGAGCATTTGCGCAAGAACTCGCTCTCGCCCGCATCCTCGATGTCGCGCGCCTGGAAGCGGCGCGGGTAGACCGACTGCACCGGTTCGACCTGGCGGCGCGGCTCGACCTGCCAGCCGATGGCGAAATCGTCGAGGCCGGCGCGGTAGAGGCGGCGGCCGTCCGGCGTGAAGGAGAGGCTCCAGACCGGGCCGTAAAAATCGCTGTGGTCCTCGACCAGCGCGCCGCTGTCGATGTCGAAGACGCGGATGTGGCCGTCGGCGCTGCCGGCGGCGAACCAGCCGGCACGCGGCGAGACGGCGATGGAAAGCACCGGCTTGTCGCTCTCGAAAAGGCGCACCGTCTCCTGCGTCTGCAGGTCTACCACTCCGGTCACCCCGTCGAGCGTGCCGAAGGCGAGCAGCGAGCCGCCGGGCAGCGGTGCGATGACGTTTACGCCCCAGCCATGCGCGTAAAGCACCTGCGGCGGGCCGGATATCGCCCCGCCCTCGAGCGGCCACTGCCTTATCATGCCGTCATAGGAGGCGGTGAACAGCTCGCGCCCGTCGAGCGAGAAACCGACCGCGTTGACATTGCCGCGGTGGTCGTCGGCGCGCGCAGTCTCGCGCCCGGCCGCAATGTCGAATACCCGCGCCGTGCCGTCCCAGCGCGCCGCCGCCGCGAAGCGCCCGTCGAGACTGACCGCCACGTCCAGCACCTTGTCGCCGGTATCCCGGACGCGCTTTTCGAGCCTGCCGCCCTTGAGGTCCCAGATCGCAAAGGCGCCGTCATCTGAGACCGAGACCGCCTTGTCGGTGCCGGGCACGAAGGCCACGTCATTGACAGCGGCCTCGTGACCGTCGAGCCGCGCCACGACGCGTCCCTCCTCACCGCTCATGTCCCACAGGATGACCGAATAGTCGAAGGATGCGGTCAGCGCCCGCTTGCCGTCGTCCGACAGCGTCACCGCCTTGACCGGCCCGCCATGGCCGACCAGCCGTTCGGGCAGCACATCGTCGGCGGAAACGCCGGCTGTCGGCGCGGCAAGGTCGATCAGCGCAATCATGGCGGCCAGGCGCACCGAACGCAGCATCGCAGAAGGGCGTCCCCGCCCTACTCTGCCGGCTGCGGACTGGCGCTCGGTCGCTCGCGCGATCCACCTTCCTGGACTTCCTCGACCCACAGCGAATGGTGCTCCTTGGCCCAGTTCAGATCGACATCGCCGCTGCCCATGGCGTCATAGGCGCCCTCCATGCCGACCGTGCCGATATAGATATGGCCGAAGATGACGCAGACCATGAAGACAGCCATGCCGGCATGCCAGATGGTGTTGAACTGCTGTTCCTGGATCACCGAATAGGGCGGCTCGGGCAGGCCGAGCAGCGCCGGCACGTCGAGGCCGACTTTCGCCAGCAGGGCAAAGGTATCGCCGAAGAAGCCGTGCTCGAAGGGGAAGAGCAGCGCCCAGCCCGAGATAGACAGGGAGAGGCCGCCGATCATCACGAGCCAGAAGACGATCTTCTGGCCGGCGTTGAACTTCTTGGCCGGCGGGTGGACACCCTTGGTCAGGAGGCCGCCGCCCTTGAGCAGCCAGACCACGTCGTAGCGGTTCGGGATGTTGTGGACGATCCACATGACGAAGGCGATCGCCAGCCCCAGCATGAAGGCGAAGGCGACGTAGTTGTGCGACATCTTGAGGAAGCCGGCCATCGGGCCGAAGGCGTCCTTGCCGATCAGCGGCAGCACGAGGCTGCGCCCGTAGGAAACGTTCAGCCCGCTGATCGCGAGGATGATGAAGGACAGCGCCATCAGCCAGTGGCCGGTGCGCTCGATGAGGGAGAAACGCTTGATGGTGACGCCGGCCAGGCCGTGCTCGACGCGGATGCGGCCGCGAATGGCGAAGAAGACGGCGAGCAGGACCAGCGTGCCGATCATCGCCAGACCGAGATAATCGAAGAAGGGACCGTTGCGCAGCAGCCGCCAGGACTCGCCCTCGGACTGCACCAGCACGCCGGCCTTCTTGTCGGGAATGGAAACATTGCCCTCGATGCCCTGGCGCACCGAGCGCCAGAGTTCGGCGTCGGAACTGTTGCCCAGCACGTCGCCCGGCACGTTGCCGTCGATGGGCGAGCCGCCACCGACCGATACCGCGCTGTCGGGCGGACGGACGGAACTCTGCGCATTGGCCGCACCGTTGAGCAGCACGAGCATCAGGCAGAGGCCCAGCAGGGACGCCAGGAGCGCCTGCATCCGGCGAAGGCCCGGTCGTTCAATGGATGCGTCGAGCGCCCGTGTCGTGGACATGTGTCGTTCTCCCGCTATGGCCAAGGCCCGGAACCGGTTGTGGATGCCGCCGGTCGGAGGAAGCGGTCAACGTCCATCGTGACCTCGATGCGGCCGGCGGGTCGTGCGCAACCCGGCAGAAGCCGGGTCACGCCCTTGGGCGGCCTCGTCAGCCGCCCGTCTTCTGGTCGTAGGCCGTACCCCAGCCCCAGGCGCCGGCGCCGAAACCGCGCGACACGACGCGTTCGCGGTAGATCGCCGACACCGTGTCGCCGTCACCGGCCAGCAGCGCCTTGGTCGAGCACATCTCGGCGCAAAGCGGCAGCTTGCCTTCGGCGAGGCGGTTGCGGCCGTATTTCTGGAACTCGGCGGCGGAATTGTCTTCCTCCGGTCCGCCAGCGCAGAAGGTGCACTTGTCCATCTTGCCGCGCGAGCCGAAATTCGACGCCTGCGGGTATTGCGGCGCGCCGAACGGACATGCGTAGAAGCAATAGCCGCAGCCGATGCACAGGTCCTTGGAATGCAGCACCACGCCATCGCTGGTCTGGTAGAAGCAGTCGACCGGGCAGACGGCCATGCAGGGCGCGTCCGAGCAGTGCATGCAGGCGACGGAGATCGAGCGTTCGCCCGGCTTGCCGTCGTTGATGGTGACGACGCGCCGGCGGTTGACGCCCCACGGCACTTCGTTCTCGTTCTTGCAAGCCGTGACGCAGGCGTTGCATTCGATGCAACGCTCGGCGTCACAGAGGAATTTCATTCTAGCCATGGTCTATTCCTCCCCTTACGCCAGTTCGATCCGGCACAGCGTGGCCTTGGTTTCCTGCATCTGCGTCACCGAGTCATACCCGTAGGTCTGCGCGGTGTTGCAGGCTTCGCCAAGCACGTATGGATCGGCGCCGTCAGGATATTTCGAGCGCAGATCAGTGCCCTGGAAATAGCCGCCGAAGTGGAACGGCGTGAACACCACGCCCCTGCCAACGCGTTCGGTCACCATTGCCATGATGCGGATCTTGGCACCCGACGGGCTGTGCAGCCAGACCGAGTCCCGGTCACGGACGCCAAGGTCATTCGCGTCCGCCGGGTTGATCTCGACGAACATGTCCTGCTGCAACTCGGCCAGCCACGGGTTTGAGCGTGACTCGTCGCCGCCGCCTTCATATTCGACCAGGCGCCCCGAGGTCATGATCATCGGGAAGTCCTTGGAGAAGTCGTTCTTCTGGATCGACGCATAGGCCGTCGGAACCCGCCAGAACGTCTTGTCCTCATAGGTCGGATAGTCGGCCACGAGATCGCGGCGCGGCGTATAGAGCGGCTCCCTGTGGGTCGGGACCGGATCGGGGAAGGTCCACACCACGGCGCGCGCCTTGGCGTTGCCGTATGGGGCGCAGCCATGAGCGATCGCAACGCGCTGGATGCCGCCCGAAAGGTCGGTCTTCCAGTTCACGCCGCCGACCTTCTTGTCGTAGTCGGACGGCAGTTCGCCGGTTTGCGACGTTTCGCCGACTTCCTCGCCGCCGGCAGTCGGCCGCTGGTCGGCGAAGCCCGCCACATAGTCGATGAACTTGCGCTCGTAGGGCGTCAGGTCCTTGTCCCAGCCGAGGCCCTTGAGCATCGCGACCGTGAACTCGGGATAACCATCCTCGATCTCCGATCCGACCGGCCAGGAGCCTTCGGCGAGCAGGTTGTCGCCGTTGCGCTCGACGCCGAAGCGGGCACGGAAGCCCATGCCGCCCTCGGCGACCGGTATCGACACGTCGTAGAGGTTGGCCGAACCCGGATGCTTCATCTCGGGGGTTCCCCAGCACGGCCATGGCAGGCCGTAGAACTCGCCGTCATGCGGACCGCCGACGCCGCGAAGCGTCGTCTTGTCGAAGGTCTGCTGGTGCTGCATATGCGACTTCAGGCGCTCCGGCGACTGGCCGGTATAGCCGATGGTCCACATGCCGCGGTTGAACTCGCGGGTCAGGTCCTCGATCGAGGGTTCGCCGTTCTCCACCTTGATGTTCTTGAACATCCGGTCGGCGAAGCCGAACTTCTCCGCGAACTTGTACATGATGGTGTGGTCGGGCAGCGACTCGAAGAGCGGCTCCACCACCTTCTCGCGCCACTGCAGCGACCGGTTCGACGCGGTGACCGAGCCGTAGGTCTCGAACTGCGTCGAGGCCGGCAGCAGGTAGACGCCGTCCTGGCGGTCCTGCAGCACCGCCGTCATCGTCGGATAGGGATCGATGACGACCAGCATGTCGAGCTTGCTCATCGCCTTCTGCATCTCGGGCAGACGGGTCTGCGAGTTCGGCGCATGGCCCCAGAACACCATGACCTTGGTGTTGTCGGGCTGCTCCAGGTTTGCCTTGTCCTCGAGCACGCCGTCGATCCAGCGCGAAACCGGAATGCCGGTCTCGTTGATCATCGGCTTGTCCTTGCCGTCTGCGCCCTTCATCGTGGCGAAGCGGCCCCTGAGCCAGCCCAGGTCCTCTTCCCAGACGCGCGCCCAATGGGCCCACGAACCGTCGGCCAGGCCGTAGTAGCCCGGCAGCGTGTCGGCCAGCACGCCGAGATCGGTCGCGCCCTGGACGTTGTCGTGGCCGCGGAAGATGTTGGTGCCGCCGCCGGCCGTGCCCATGTTGCCGAGCGCCAGCTGCAGGATGCAGTAGGCGCGCGTGTTGTTGTTACCGTTGGTGTGCTGGGTGCCGCCCATGCACCAGATCAGCGTGCCGGGACGGTTTTCCGCCATCATGCGCGCAACGCGCTTCAGCTGGGAGCCGGGCACGCCGGTGACGCGCTCTGTTTCCTCGGGCGTCCACTTCGACACCTCGGCACGAATCTGGTCCATGCCCCAGACACGGCTCTGGATGAACTGCTTGTCCTCCCAGCCATTGTCGAAGATGTGGTAGAGCACGCCCCAGATCAGAGCGACGTCGGTGCCGGGCCGGAAACGGACATATTCATCGGCATGCGCCGCGGTGCGCGTGAAGCGCGGGTCGCAGACGATCAGCGGCGCATTGTTTTCTTCCTTGGCCTTCAGCAGGTGCAGCAGCGAGACCGGATGGGCCTCGGCCGGGTTGCCGCCGATCAGGAAGATCGCCTTGGAATTGTGGATATCGTTGTAGGAATTGGTCATGGCGCCGTAGCCCCATGTGTTGGCGACGCCCGCGACCGTCGTCGAATGGCAGATGCGCGCCTGGTGATCGACGTTGTTGGTGCCCCAGTAGGCGGCCAGCTTGCGGATCAGGTAGGCCTGCTCGTTGTTATGCTTGGCGGAGCCCAGCCAGTAGACCGAATCCGGTCCGGCGGATTCGCGGACCTCGAGCATCTTGTCGCCGACCTCGTTGATGGCCTCGTCCCAGGTGATGCGCTGCCATTTGCCGCCGACCAGCTTCATCGGGTACTTCAGCCGGCGCTCGCCATGGGCGTGCTCGCGCACCGATGCGCCCTTGGCGCAATGGGCGCCGAGGTTGAACGGCGAATCGAAACCCGGCTCCTGGCCGACCCAGACGCCGTTGGAGACTTCCGCGATCACCGTGCAGCCGACCGAACAATGGGTGCAGACCGACTTCTTGATCTCGATAGTGCCGGCGTCCGTCCCTGCCGCCTCGGCCTTGCGGACCATGCCGCCAGACAGGGAGGAAATTGCCGCAGCGCCGCCGATCGCCAGACCAGAGCGCTTCAAGAACGTGCGGCGATCGACTGCCGCGTTACCGAACTCGGATAAAGCAGACGCCATTCGGGAGGCCCTTGCGACCCCGTGTGCCTTCTTCCTGAGCATGATTTCCTCCGTTGCCTTTACAGCGGTCGCCCGCAGTATGGGTTGTCGTCTCTTATTGGCGTCAGAAACGCGCGGTCTTGTAGAATGCCTTGACGTGGTCGGTTTCCGAGTAGCCGGCGCCCGTGGCGGAGGTATCCGCGACAGCGGCCTCGGCCTCCTTGCCGCTCACCAGGGCGGCGCCGCCGGCGACGCTGCCCAGCCCGGCCAGCTTGAGAAAATTGCGGCGATCCGTCTTGCGGTCATCAGCCTTGGTCGTCATGCCTATCTCCTTCCAGGATCTTCGGTGTGTTGACCCCGCCTCCCCGATTACCGGTTCGGCGGATAGTGGGCGGCTTGCCTACATGGCGAAGGCAGCCTCCTCGATTTCCATGAACAGTACTCCGATTCGGCCGACCGGCCGGAACAGGCGCGCCGACTTCGTCTTCTCGAGATCGGCGAAGAAATGCGGCGTCCAGGAGCCGACATGCTTGGCGAAGAAGTCCTTCTGCACGGCAAGCGGCTGCGGTGAACCGAAGCTGCCGTCGATCAGGCCGGCCATCATGTCCATCAGCGCGCCGGCATGATCCTCCGGCTCCTTGGTGTCAGCGGAACGGGCAATGCCGAGCGGCGCCATGTCGTTGCGCAGGCGCGCCAGCGGCTTTTCGTTGAGAAACCCGGTGAGGTAGTAGGACCCGTAAGGGACGAGCTCGCCTCGCCCGACGCCGATGAACAGGTCCTGATATTCCTGGCGGGCATCCGCGACGGTGATCGCGCCGGCCGTTGCCGACAGCTCGCCGAATGCCGTGCCGAGATCGGTATCGTCGCCGGTCAGCGCCTGCAGGGCCGCCATCAGCTGCGTGTCGGCGGGGGCCGCCAAAAGGCGGGCAAGCAAACGGTAGACGTTTGCTCTCAGGTGATCGTGCTCCGGAACTTTGTCTGCGACGTTCAGGCGCTCAGGTTGCAATTGGACTCCTCCAAGCGCGGATTATGCAGCAAAACGACAATCGTACAATGCACTTGCGCGCGTTCTGCGCATGAATTGGGCAGACCTGCCCGCCAGAAGACGCTGTCGCCGTAGACGCCACCGGCGTTCTTTGTCATATTGAAGCGAACCTCTCTTCAATTCGGACTGATTCCGTAAATTATGCATGGTTTTGCAGAGTCATTTGTTCTGGCGGCCGGTCTTATCCTTTCGGGTAACCCCGAATTGTGGACAATCGTGCTCCTGTCGCTCCAGGTTTCGCTGACTGCCGTGACCTTCGCCGCCCTGATCGGCATGCCTGCGGGCGCCGCGCTGGCGGTCGGCCGGTTCCCTGGAAAGCGCGCCCTGGTCGTGCTCATCAACGCCCTGATGGGGCTGCCGCCGGTGGTGGTCGGGCTGACCGTCTACCTGCTGCTGTCCAACAGCGGCCCGCTCGGCGTGCTGCAGCTTCTCTATACTCCGACAGCCATGATCATCGCCCAGGTCGTGCTGGTCACGCCGATCATCGCGGCGCTGACACGGCAGGTGATCGAGGACCTCGACGCGGAATACTCCGAACAGTTGCGGTCCTTCGGCGTGTCGCGCCTCGCATCGGTCCCCACGCTCCTGTGGGACGGGCGCACCAGCCTGCTCACCGCCCTGCTCGCCGGTTTCGGCCGGGCGATCGCCGAGGTCGGCGCCGTCATCATCGTCGGCGGCAACATCAATCACGTCACCCGCGTGATGACGACCACGATCGCGCTCGAGACCTCCAAGGGCAATCTCGCGCTGGCGCTGGCCCTTGGCGCGATCCTCATTCTCATCGCCATCGCGGTCAACGGCGCGGTCGGGCTGATCGGCACCGCCACGGGGCGCACCGCCCATGCATGACGAGGTGATGGACAGTGGAATGCTGGGACGCGGCTACGGGACAGCGGCGGCCGGGGAGCCGTCGATCCTGCCGCTCAGCGCCCGCGACCTCGACTACTCGGTCTCCGGCAAGCGCCTGGTCGACATCCCGGCGCTCGACCTCGTGGCCGGGCAACCCACCCTCGTGATGGGCCCGAATGGCGCGGGAAAGAGCCTGCTGCTGCGCCTGCTGCACGGGTTGATCGAACCGAGCGGCGGCACCGTGTTGTTCGGCGGCAGCCCGATGAGCCGGGCGATACGGCAGCGCCAGGCGATGGTGTTCCAGAGGCCGGTTGTGCTGAGGCGATCGGTCAGGGCCAACATCGACTATGCGCTCGCCGCGCATGGCATCGGACGCCGCGAGCGCGCCGGCAGGGTCGACGAACTGCTGCGCATGGGCGAACTTGCCGACAAGGCAGGCCAGCCGGCACGCACCATGTCATCCGGCGAACAGCAGCGCCTGGCGCTGGTGCGGGCAATCGCTGCCGCACCCGACCTCCTGTTTCTCGACGAACCGACATCGAGCCTTGATCCGGCGGCAACGCAGATGATCGAGGCGCTGGTCCAGCGCGCCATCGCCGCCGGCACCAAGATCGTCATGATCACCCACGATGTCGGCCAGGCGCGGCGTCTCGGCGGCGAAATTCTGTTCATGCATCGCGGACAGGTGGTCGAACAGACGCCCTGCCCCGCCTTCTTCGACGCACCGGTCTCCGAGGCGGCGCGGTCCTTCCTGGCCGGCCGGCTCCTTCTTTAGCTGACGCAACCGACAAGGGTGAGGACACCATGAACAAACGCACATTCCTGCTTCGCGCGGCCGGCCTGCTGGTCGGCCTCGGCATCGGCCTGCCGGCTGCTGTCGCGGCAGACAGGTTCATCGTCGTGCAGTCGACGACCTCGACGCAGAATTCCGGCCTTTTCGACGTGCTGCTGCCCGAGTTCACCAGGAAGACCGGCATCGAGGTCCGGGTCGTCGCGGTCGGCACCGGGCAGGCGATCAAGAATGCCGAGAACGGCGACGGCGACGTTCTGCTGGTGCACGCCAAGGCTGCCGAGGAAAAGTTCATCGCCGAGGGCGGCGGCGTCGAGCGCTTCGACGTGATGTACAACGACTTCGTCGTCGTCGGGCCGCCAGCCGATCCGGCGGGCGTTGCGGGCTCGAACGACGTCGTGGCATCGCTCGCCAGGATCGCCGAGAGCAAGGCCCCCTTCGCGTCGCGCGGCGACGATTCCGGGACCCACAAGGCCGAGCTGAAGCTCTGGAAGGCGGCCGGCGTTGACGTGGCCGCCGCCTCCGGCGACTGGTACCGCGAAACCGGCTCGGGCATGGGCGCGACCCTCAACACCGGAACCGGCATGGGCGCCTATGTCCTGACCGATCGCGCGACCTGGATCTCGTTCGGCAACAAGGGCGATTACACGATCGCGGTCGAGGGCGACAAGCAGCTGTTCAACCAGTACGGCGTGATGCTGGTGAACCCCGAGAAGCACCCCAACGTGAAGGCCGAGGACGGCCAGGCCTTCATCGACTGGCTGACCGGCAAGGAGGGGCAGGACGCAATCGCCGCCTACAAGATCGACGGCCAGCAGCTGTTCTTTTCCAACTCGACGCGGCCGCAGAGCTGAGGCTGCGTCAGATGCCGGGTCCGTTGTGGTGGATGGTTCCGAACCCGCCAACGGCGTAGCCCGGCATCGCAGCCGCCCGCTGCCTGAAGGCGTCGGAGGCGGCAAAGCGCAAGAAGGCCTGGAACGGCTTTTCGAAATAGGCCTGGCGCCATAGCACAAGGTCGAAACGCTCCTCGACCAGCGGCACGAAGCCGAGGCGCATCTGGGCGGCGACGGCGGCGAGCCCGAAGGCAACGTCGGCCGAGCCGTCGAGCACGATCAGTGCCACGTCGTTCTCCGTGCGCGCCGGCACGACCGGCCCGGCAAGCGCTGCCGGGTCGAGGCCCTCCTCGCGCACCAGTTCCTCGAACAGCCTCTGGCTGCCGGCCCCACTCTGGCGGCGGGCACAGCGCAGCGGCGCGACGTCGCCGATGCCTGCGACGCCGTGCGGATTGCCGGCCGCCACGATCAGCCCGCGCTGGCGCTGCGCGAACTCCATGACGACGACCGGCCGGTCGGGCATCGCCTGGCGCACCGTCTCGACGTTCCAGCCGCCGTCCGCTTCGCGCACATGCATGCCGCAGGCCATCGCATCGCGGCGCTGGAGCCGCGCCAACCCGTCTAGGCTGCCGTCGAAGAAGGCGGGAATGCCGCTGCCCGATTCACGCAGCGCCCATTCGAGCAGCGGGTCGTGGCTGCCGGCCAGAAGCAGCGGCAGCGGCGCGGCACCGACGCTCGGGCCCGAGCGCGAGGCGGCGATCCACGCCTCGACGTCGCTGCGCGGAAACAGCAGCTTGCCGACCACGCGCACGCAGGGCACCTCGCCCGCCGCCGCGAGGTCATAGACCTTGCGCTCCTTGATGCGCAGCAGTTCTGCAAGTTCCTTGGTGGTCAGGTAGGCGGGCTGCTGCGTATCGGTCATGGCTTCATTGTGCACGCTGGCGACGGCATAGGACAGTCCCTGGCGCGCCAATCCCGCCGCCGCCGTTGCCGGCGGCGTACGCGCACCAGGCCCCTGGCGCCGCTAGTCGGTCCTGGGTGCGTCGGAGCCCCGCCCCCGCGTCAGCCGCCGACGCGGCTGATCGAGTTGATCTTGCCGACGCCGCTGTCGCCATTGGTCACGAAGTCGATGGTCACCCTGTCGCCCTGCTTCAGGTCGGCCGGCAGCGGAAGGTCCTTGGGCACGATCTCCCAGACCGAATTGTCGGTCAGCACGATGACATTGGCCAGACGGTCGTAGGCGAGGATCTCGCCGGTGACGTTGTCAGCCAGGGCGGGCACGGCCGTCAGGCAGGCGGCGGCTGTTGCAACGGCGATGAAGGTACGCATGGTGTCTCCTCGAGATCTGATCGCGCAACCGGCGAAGTGGTCCAGTCGGCCGCAATCTATCACTTCCCCCCGCCGGAATGATAGCGGATTGCGCGGAGGATTCCACGTCCGTCGCCATCCGGCAGACGGGCTGATTTCCGGTTCCCGGCAAAGCTGTGTCATAAGGCCGTCTCGTTCTTGCCGCCGGCCGCCTGTCGCTTCCGGGAACGGGCCGGTTGTTTCACGGGGGAGCCATTCCTTGAGCCTTTCACGCCTCGTCGCGGTGCCGCGGCGCCGCCTGGAGAACCGCATCCGTCGCCTCGTCGGCCTGCCTCAGCGCCGCAAGCACGCCTACATCGAGTTCTTCATCAGCCGTGGAAGCGCGGTGAACCTCTACCTCTCCGACGTGCACCAGAACCGCAACGAGGCGACGGCGCACATGCTGCTCGAGGCGGTGAAGACGACCAAGTACAAGCTGCGGCAGGACAAGCGCCTGATCATCTGCACCGACGACCGGCCGCCCGAGGATAGCGAGCCGATGATGTGCTACGCGCCGAGCCCGGACATGCGCAACCGCATCGCCATACCCGACTTCACCTTCTGGGACTGGCCCGATGTCGGGATAGACGACTACCCTTCGCTGACCGCGGCGATGGTCGAGGCGGGCAAGGCGCCGCCGCAGGACGACAGGCTGTTCTGGATCGGCAATCCGAAGATGCATGAGAACCGCCAGCAACTGGTCGACATCGCCGCCGACGATCCGCGCATGCTGGCGACCGGCATCACCTGGGTCAAGGCAGACCGGCCGGAAAACCATACTGCGGGCACGCTGATGGGCACCAGGGGCGCCAACTATGTCAGCCTGCCCGACCATTGCCGCCACAAGTATCTCATCGACGTCGAGGGCTACGGCTATTCGGCGCGGCTGAAGATCCTGCTGTTCTCGGGCCGGCCCGTGTTCATCCAGGAGCGGCCCTGGCGCGAGTTCTTCCACGACTGGCTCGAGCCCTTCGTGCACTTCATCCCGGTCAGGCGCGACCTGTCGGACCTGTCGGCACAGCTCGAATGGGCTGAGGGCCATCCCGAGGAATGTCGCGAGATCGCCGCCAATGCGCAGGCCTTCGCGCAGCGGCATCTGACGCGCGAGGCGGCGATCGCCTATCTGCGCGAGGTGATCGACCGGGAGCTTGCCTGAGGCGCGCAGGCGCGCCCGCCGGGCATTTGCCGTCCGCGCGCGCCGCGCCGCGCTATTCCACGTTGTCGTCTTCGGTGTCGCTCGTCTCGCCCTGCGTGGCGCTGGCGATCGCCTCCTTCATGAAGGCGGTCAGGTCGCCGATCTCGTCCTCGATCTCGTCCTCGGAGATGCCTTCGGACGCGGCTTCGTGCAGGCAGCGCCTGACGAGCGCGGGAATGCTCTCGAACTCCTCGCTCGATGGTCTCTGGCCAAGGTTTTCCTGCACCCAGTCCTGAACGAATATCGTGGCTTTGGCGGTCATCCCAAGTCTCCATGCACCATTTACGGGGACCGCTCGCACGGGCCGGGGCGAATGCCGCGCAGAATGGCGCGATTTTTCCCGTGCCGAAAGGCATTTTTCGACATGGCCAGCAGCCATGGTGGTGCGAACGACCGGATCGGGCGGCTCTCGGCAGCCGAAAAGGCGGCCCGGAGGGGGCGTTGCATAAAAGTCATCTTTCTGTGCCGCGCCGTGGTGCATTGCAGAATTTCTGTGGCTAATCTGCCCCAGCGTCATACACTGAATCCTGGTCGTCAACGCGCTGTTCCCGAGCGCCGTAACTTGGAGTAACCCATGCCCAACATCCTGTTGTCCCGCCGCACGCTGCTCCAGACTTCCGCCCTGCTGCTGGCCTCGACGGCCATGCCGTCCGGCGCCGTCGCGCAGGAGGGCGGACGCCTTGTCGTCGCCGCCGATTCCGAGCCAAAGCAGCTCAACCCTGCAATAGCTGCCTCCAACGGCGTGTTCTTCATCACCAGCAAGGTCATCGAGCCGCTGGCGGAAGCCTCCTTCGACGGTGCCGACGGCCTGTCGCCGCGCCTGGCAACCGCGTGGGAAGGCTCCGACGACGGGCTTTCCGTCACCTTCAAGCTGCGCGAGGGCGTGACCTGGCACGACGGCAAGCCCTTCACCTCGGCCGACGTCGCCTTCTCGGCCATGAATGTCTGGAAGCCGCTGCAGAATCTCGGCCGCCTCGTCTTCGCAAACCTCGAAAGCGTCGAGACGCCGGACGACCACACCGCCGTCTTCAAGTTCTCCAAGCCGACGCCGTTCCAGCTGATCCGCAATGCCCTGCCGGTGGTCACCAGCGTCGTCGCCAAGCACATCTACGAGGGCAGCGCCGACATTGCCGCCGACCCGGCCAACAGCCAGCCGATCGGCACCGGCCCCTTCAAGTTCGCCGAATACAAGCCCGGCGAATACTACCTGCTGAAGCGCAACGACGCATACTGGGGTGAAGGCGAACCGAAACTCGCCGAGATCGTGTTCCGCATCCTGCCCGACCGCGCCGCCGCGGCCGGCGCGCTCGAGGCCGACGAGATCCAGCTCGCCGCTTTCAGCCAGGTGCCGCTCACCGACCTCGAACGCATCTCCAAGGTCGACGGCATCAAGGTCTATTCGGAAGGCTACGAGGCGCTGACCTACCAGCTGGTGGTCGAGATCAACCATCGCCGCAAGGAACTCGCCGACCTCAAGGTCCGCCAGGCCATGGCCCATGCCATCGACAAGGATTTTGTCGTCAAGACAATCTTCCTCGGCTACGCCAAGGCTGCGACCGGCATCGTGCCGCAGGACGCCAAGGAGTTCTACACGGCCGATACCGAGCAATACCCGTTCGATGTCGACAAGGCCAACGCCCTGCTCGACGAGGCCGGCTACGCCAGGGATGCCAACGGGGTTCGCTTCACGCTGAAGCTGCTGCCCGCACCCTTCTTCAGCGAAACGCGGCAGTTCGGCGACTATCTGCGCCAGGCCCTGGCGGCCATCGGCATCAATGCCGAAATCGCCAACAACGATGCCGGCGCCCACCTCAAGGCCGTCTACACCGACCACGATTTCGACATCTCGGTCGGCTCGCCGGTGTTTCGTGGCGACCCGGCGATCTCGACCACCATTCTGGTCAGGAGCGGCACGCCGGACGGCGTCTTCTTCTCCAACCAGGGCGGCTTTGCCGACGCCGCGCTCGACGCGCTGATCGACAAGGCCAACGAGACCGTCGACGTCGCGGCCCGCACCGAGCTCTACAAGGATTTCCAGAAGCAGGTGGCCGGGAAACTGCCGCTCATCAACGTCGCCGAATGGGGATTCATCACCGTTGCCAGGACCAGCGTGAAGAACGTCTCCAACAATCCGCGCTGGGCGGTCTCGAACTGGGCCGATACAGAACTGGAATCGTGATAGGCCGGGCTGGACCCATAGCGAGGCTGCTACCGGCGTGAAACGTGCCTTCCTTCTGCTTCGCCGCAGGGCGATCAGCAGCATCCCCGTGCTGCTGATCGTCGTCGTCGGCACATTTTTCCTGCTCGAGCTGGCGCCCGGCGACGCCGTCGATGCCTATCTGCTGTCGATCGGCGGCGGCGACGCTGCGCTCATGGAGTCGCTGCGGGCAAGCTACGGGCTCGACCAGTCCGCACTCGCCCGCCTCTGGCTCTACGTGACGGCGCTGGCGAGGCTCGACCTCGGCTGGTCCGTCACCTTCGGCCGGCCGATCGCCGACATCATCCTCGAGCGGCTGCCCAACACGCTGTGGCTGATGGGCAGCGCGCTCGCGCTGTCGTTCAGCTTCGGCTCGATCCTCGGAACGGTTGCCGGCGCGCGGCCGGGCAGCGCCACCGACCGCGTGCTGTCGATCGGCTCGCTGGCGCTTTACGCGGTGCCGAGCTTCTGGCTCGGCCTGGTGCTCAGCGTCGTGTTCTCCGTTCAGCTGCGCTGGTTTCCGACCGCCGGCATCGAGACCATCGCGTCGGGCAAGGAGGGGCTCGAGCGGGCGCTCGACATAGCGCGCCACCTGGTGCTGCCGGTCTCGGCGCTCGGCTTCATTTATCTCGCGCTCTTCCTGCGCATGATGCGCTCGGGCATGGCCGAGGCATGGCGGCAGGATTTCGCGCTCGCCGCGCGCGCCAAGGGACTGTCGCGACCACGCATCGTCGTGCGGCACGTCGCGCGCAATGCGCTCTTGCCGCTCGTCACCATGCTCGGCCTGCAGGCCGCCTCGATGCTCGGCGGCAGCGTCGTCATCGAGAGCGTGTTTGCCATTCCGGGCTTCGGGCGGCTGGCGCAGGAGGCGGTGGCCGGGCGCGACGCGCCCTTGCTGATCGGCATCATCGTCGTCAGCGCGGTGCTGGTCATCCTGGTCAATCTGCTGGTCGACATCGCCTACGCCCTGCTCGATCCGCGCGTCGGCGCCGCAGAGGCATCTTCATGAGCGTCTTCAAACGGTTGTTGCGTTCGCCGGAAGGTGTTGCGGGCGTCGCCATCCTCATCCTGCTGGTCCTGACGGCGCTGCTGGCGCCGCTAGCTTTCCCCGGCGACCCGCTTTCCATCGTCGGCCCGGCCCTGGTGCCGCCCTTCACCGATCCCGGCCTGCCGCTCGGCACGGACCGGCTCGGGCGCGACGTGCTGGCTGCGCTGATGCATGGCGCCGGCACGTCGCTGGCGGTCGGCATCGCGGCGGCCGCCATGGCGATGATCGCCGGCTCGCTGGTCGGCACGCTCGCCGGTTTCGCCGGCGGCATCGTCGACGAGGCGCTGATGCGGGTCGTCGACGCCTTCCAGATCGTGCCGAGCTTCCTGCTGGCGCTCGCCTTCGTCAGCGTCACTGGGGGGTCGCTGACGGTGGTCATCGTCGCCATCGCGCTCGGCGCCTGGACCGGGCCGGCGCGGCTGGCGCGCGCCGAGGTGCTGTCGATCCGCGAACACGACTATGTCGCCGCCGCCCGCGTGCTCGGCATGCGGCCGCTCGAGATCGCCATCCGCGAAGTGCTGCCCAACGCCCTGCCCCCGGTGCTGGCGCTGAGCTCGGTGATCGTCGCACAGGCCGTGCTCACCGAGGCGGCGCTGTCCTTTCTCGGGCTTGGCGACCCGAATGTCGTGACCTGGGGCTCGATGATCGCCGAGGGGCGCAATGTGCTGCGCTCCGCACCCTTCCTGTCGATCGTGCCCGGCATCGCGCTGATGCTCACCGTGCTTGGAGTCTACCTGTTCTCGGAGGGGCTCGCCGAGGCGCTCGCCCGCCGGCGGAGCCGCGCATGAGCACCCCGCTCGCCAGCCTGAAACAGCTGTCCGTCAGCTACCGCGCCGACGGCGCAGCGCGGGCGGCCCTTGAAGCCGTCGACCTCGACATCCTCTCGGGCGAGCGATTGGCCATCATCGGCGAGAGCGGCTCGGGCAAGAGCACGCTGGCGTTGGCGCTTGCCGGCCTGCTGCCCGACACGGCGCGGCAGACCGGCGAGATCGCATGGCCGGGTTTTTCCGCTCCGCCCCGCGCCGGGCGCGATATCGGCTTCGTGTTCCAGGATCCGGGCGCCAGCCTCAACCCGGTACTCAGCATCGGCGAACAGATCGCCGAGGTGGCGCGGCGGCATCTCGGCCTCGGCTGGCGCGACGCATGGCAGAAGGCGCACGACCTCCTCGTACGCGTGCGCATTCCGCAGCCGCACGCCGCATTGGCCGCCTACCCGCACCAGCTTTCGGGCGGGCAGCGCCAGCGCGTCGTCATCGCCTCGGCAATCGCGGCCGGGCCGCGCCTCCTGATCGCCGACGAGCCGACCAGCGCGCTCGACATGGTGGTGCAGGCCGAGATCGTCGCGCTGCTCGACGGGCTGGTCCGCGAGGACGGCATGACGCTGATCTTCATCACCCACGACATTGCGCTCGCCTCGGGCTTTGCCGACCGGCTCGCCGTCTTCAGCGAGGCGCGGCTGGTCGAGAGCGGGCCCACTGCCGGGGTGCTGGCACAGCCCGTCGAGGACTACACGCGCCGCCTGATCGCCAGCCATATCGACCTCACCACGCCGCCGCTGATCGCCGGTACGGCGCCATGAACGCGCCGCTGCTTTCCGTGTCGGGCGTCAGCAAGGTCTATTCGACCAGGGGCCGGCGCGTCGCCGCGCTCGACGGCGCCTCGATCAGCGTCGCACGCGGCGAGACGATCGGCCTCGTCGGACCGTCCGGCAGCGGCAAGTCCACGCTGGCGCGCGTCCTGCTCCGGCTCATCGAACCCGATTCCGGCAGCATCGAATTCGGCGGCGAAGACCTCTTGGCGCTCAAAGGCGAGGCCTTGCGAACCATGCGGCGGCGCATCCAGATGGTGTTCCAGGATCCGCTCGGCGCCTTCAACCCGCGGGCCACGGTGGCGAGCGCCCTCTCCGACCCGCTGCGCATCCACGCGCTTGCCGGCCGGCGGGAGCGCCCCGCGGTCATTGCCGGCCTGCTGGAACGGGTCGGTCTCGACCCTGCCCTCGCGGCCCGCGCCATCCACGAGATCTCGGGCGGCCAGCGGCAGCGCGTGGCCATTGCGCGCGCGCTTGCCACGAGGCCCGAACTGATCGTGCTCGACGAGGCCGTGTCGGCGCTCGACGTTTCGGTGCGTGGCAGGATTCTGGAACTTCTCGTCTCGCTGCAGCGCGAGGAAGGCATTGCCTATGTCTTCGTCTCGCACGACCTCGCCGTGGTGCGAGCGATCGCCCACACGATCGCCATCATGGACGCGGGCAGGATCGTCGAGGCCGGTGCGACGCCCGATGTCGTCAGCAATCCGCAATCGGAGACGGGCCGTGCGCTGGTCGCGGCGGTGCCCAGACTGGCAATTCAGGGAAGCGGCGGCTAGCTCTGCCGGGCAGGTCCCGGTGGAGCGCCTTGGTCAGCGGACCTGGTCGAGCAGGCGCTTGCACTCGAGGAGATCGAACAGCGCCTCCTGCAGTAGCGCACGGTTGTCGCGGGTTAGCTTGCCGTCGCCGGGCTGCACGGGCCCGTCCTCCTCGCCCTTGCCGAGCCCGAAGAAGCGGCGCGACGGCTTGGCCTTGGCCTCGCCTACCAGCATCTCGTCGTCCGGCCGCGGCTGGGTGGCGGCGGCCAGTTGCGCTGCCTCGGATTGCTTGCGCTGGGCGATCGCCTCGACGGCCTGCCGGTCGCCGCTGCCGATGGCAATCAGGAACTGGTTGCCGTTCTCGCGCAGCAGCTTCTGCACGCCCTTTATGGTGTAGCCCTGGTCGTAGAGCATGTGGCGGATGCCCTTGATCAGCTCGACGTCCTGCGGCCGGTAGTAGCGGCGTCCGCCGCCGCGTTTCATCGGCTTGATCTGGGTAAAGCGGGTCTCCCAGAACCGCAGCACGTGCTGCGGCAGGTCGAGATCCTCGGCCACTTCGCTTATCGTCCGGAAGGCGTCAGGGCTCTTGTCCATGGCTCAGCTCTCAGCAACGAAGAACGAATCGCTCCATATTCCAGCGGTTTGCCGACCAATATTCAAGATACGCTGCAAAGCCCGGCAGGTTATGCACCGGATCGGTGCCGCGCTTGCCGGCAAACCGGGCTACTTCGCGGCCTTGGCCTTGCTGTTCTGGTGCGTGCGCAGGATGCGGTTCTTCAGCACGTTCGACGCCTTGAAGGTCATCACCCGGCGGGGCAGGATCGGCACTTCTTCCCCGGTCTTGGGATTGCGGCCGATGCGCTCGTTCTTGGAGCGGACATGGAAGGTCGCGAAGGACGAGAGCTTCACTGTCTCGCCGCGCACGATGGCCTCGCAAATCTCGTCGAGCACGGACTCCACCAGGGCGGCGGACTCGGTGCGTGACAGGCCTACCTTGCGGTAGACTGCTTCGGCGAGGTCGGCGCGAGTAAGTGTCTTTCCCCCCATACGATCGTCCAACCACCCTCAAATATACAATTAAACGATACTAGAAGTACCCCGAAGTTAGGGAATTGCCTGCAACAGGTCAAGGACCGAACGGGGAGCGCTTCTGTTTGATGTCAAAAGGCTTTTTCAGGACGCCATAGCTGCCGTCACGTGACGCTTTACCAGCGCAGCAGCACCGCGCCCCAGGTGAAGCCGCCGCCCATCGCCTCGAGCAGCACGAGGTCGCCCTTGGCGATGCGACCGTCGGCAACCGCGACCGACAGCGCCAGCGGCACGGAGGCCGCCGAGGTGTTGCCGTGCAGCTGCACCGTGGTCACCACTTTCTCCTCGGCGATGCCGAGCTTTTTCGCCGAGGCGTCGATGATGCGCTTGTTGGCCTGGTGCGGGACGAACCAGTCGATGTCGTCGGCGGTGATGCCGGCCTGCGCGAAGGTCTCCTCGATGACGTCGGTGATCATGCCGACGGCATGCTTGAACACTTCGCGGCCTTCCATCCTGAGATGACCGACCGTGCCGGTGGTCGAAGGGCCGCCGTCGACAAAGAGCTTCTCCTTGTGCACGCCGTCCGAGCGCAGGCTGGCCGCGATGATGCCGCGGTCGGCGAGCGTGCCGGCATTTTCCTCGGCTTCCAGCACCAGCGCACCGGCGCCGTCGCCGAACAGCACGCAGGTACCGCGGTCGCTCCAGTCGAGAATGCGCGAGAAGGTCTCGGCGCCGATCACCAGCACGCGCTTGGCCCGCCCGCCCTTGATGTAGAGATCGGCGGTGGTCAGCGCGTAGACGAAGCCCGAGCAGACTGCCTGCAGGTCGAAGGCGAAGCCGTGCCGCATGCCAAGCCGGTTCTGGATGTTGACGGCGGTGGCCGGAAAGGTGTTGTCGGGCGTCGAGGTGGCCAGCACGATCAGGTCGATGTCGTCGGGCGTCAGTCCGGCGGCGTCGAGCGCGGCGCGCGCCGCGGCCTCTCCCAGCGAGGCGGTCGTCTCGTCGTCGGCCGCGATATGGCGCTGCCTGATGCCGGTGCGCTGGACGATCCACTCGTCCGAGGTCTCCACCATGCCCTCGAAGTCGGTATTCTTCATGATGCGGCGGGGCAATGCAGAGCCGATGCCGCGGACGACTGATCTGATCAAAACGCTATTCCTTGTCGTCGTCTTCTGCCGCGGCGCCAGCCACCAGTTTGCGCGGGTGGCGCGCGTGGAAAAGATCGAGGTCTGCCTCGATGCGGTCCAGCAGGCTGTTCCGGATCATGTCGTAGGCGAGTTCCACCGCCGCCGCGAAGCCCTCGTCGTCGGTGCCGCCATGGCTCTTCACGACGATGCCGTTGAGGCCGAGGAAGACACCGCCATTGGCCTTGCGCACGTCCATCTTCTCGCGCAGCCGGTCGAAGGCGCCCTTGGCGAAGACATAGCCGATGCGCGCCATCAGCGTGCGGCCCATGGCGGCGCGCAGATAGGACGAGATCTGGCGCGCCGTGCCCTCCGCGGTCTTCAGCGCGATGTTGCCGGAAAATCCTTCGGTGACGACCACGTCGACGGTGCCCTTGCCGAGATCGTCACCCTCGACGAAGCCGTGATAGCTCATCGACATCAGCCCGGCCTCGCGCAGCAGCTGCCCGGCTTCCTTGACCTCTTCCTGGCCCTTGATCTCCTCGACGCCGACATTGAGCAGGCCGACGGTCGGCCGGTCGATGTCGAACAGCGCGCGCGACATGGCGGCGCCAAGAATCGCGAAGTCGATCAGCTGGTGCGCGTCCGCACCGATCGTGGCCCCGACATCGAGCACGACGCTTTCGCCGCGCATGGTCGGCCAGATCGCGGCGATGGCGGGACGGTCGATGGTCGCCATGGTGCGCAGGCAGAAGCGCGACATCGCCATCAGCGCGCCGGTATTGCCGGCGGAGACGCAGGCGTCGGCCTGGCCGGCCTTGACCGCCTCGATGGCCTTCCACATCGACGACTTCCAGCGGCCGTGGCGCAGCGCCTGACTCGGCTTGTCGTCCATGCGCACGGAGATCTCGCAATGGATCAGCTCGCTGACGGCAGCGACCTTCGGGTAGTTCTCGAGGATCGGCCGAACCTCGTCGACGCGGCCATAGATGAGAAAGCGGACGTCGCTGCGGCGCGTCACGACTTTCATTAGCCCGGGTATGATCACGGAGGGTCCGCGGTCACCGCCCATGGCATCAATGGAGATTCTGATCACTCGGCTAACGTCTCGATGTCGGCCGCGAAGCGGCTAGGCAGGTTGGTGGGGGAAAATAGCGGTTTTGGCCCGCCGCACAACCGCGATTTCGGACTGGCGGAAGAGAATTCAGCTTTTCTGCGTAAGCTTGCGCAGTTTTTCCTGCAATGGCCCGTTCGGCTCGGATTTGCCGGAATCGCCGGCGGGCTTGCCGACAGCAGCACCGGGCTTGCGCGGATAGGGGTCGAGCGCGAGGCCGAAAAACTCCTCGGCAAGCGCACCGGGATCGATCGTGTCGCCGGAAAAGAGCTCCGGGCCGTCGGGACCGTCGGTGTCGAGCAGGATCTCGCCGCCGCCCTCGAAACCCTGCCTGCCGAGCTTCGAATCCTCCGGCAGGTAGAGCCCCTCCACTTCGGCAGAGACTTTGGCATTCATCGGCTCCAGCGTGACGACGCACTGCTGCACGACGTCTGCGCTGACCCTGCCCGTGACCTTGACGCCATTGCGCCGCCAGGGCGTCACCAGAAGTTCGGCCCGGTAGCGTCCGACCTCGAGCAGGTCATGCTCCAACGCCAGCGCCTCGCGCTGCGCCGCGTCGGCCTCGATCACCACCGGCATGCCCTTTTGCGGCAGCCGCGCGACATTGACCTTGAAGGCTACGGGACTGGTCGCCTCTTCCAGCTCCATCACGCGGCTCCCTGCTTGAGGATGGGGGCTGGAAAGCTGAGCTTTCCGGCACAGATCTCCCCGGTCGGCTCCGCCTGCAGGCAATTCTGCACCTCGAAGACATAGGCGGCGAGCTCGCCGGCCTCGGGCCATTCGGCGGCATCAGGGCGCACGTTGCGCGACAGCGCGGCCGCCATGGCCTCCCGGTCGGCGCGCGCCAGGGCGTCGTCATAGGCGGTGGTGCGGCCGTAGAACATGCGGGCGAGCTTCTTCATCCGCTTGGGGATGCCGGAATCGCCGATGCCCAGCTCGCGCAGCGAGTGGTCGACGTCGGTAAAGAACGTGTCGATCAGCATCTGCGCCACCTCGCGGGCAGCCCCCTCCTCGCCACGCATGCGGTGCTGGAACAGGAACATGTGCAGCGACAGCATCTCGAATCGGCCGAGCGGCGTGTCGGGCACGTTCCACGCCGAATAAAGCGGCTCTTGCCGCGCGGCTGCCACGATTGACGCGTAGAGCGCGTCCGTTATGTCGCGGTTTGCGTCGCGGCCGAATAGGCGCTGGAACATGTAGCGTGGTCTCCCGGCGATCAGTTTCGCCCTGCGGCCTTGTTGCATCGGTGTGCAAGCTGGTTTACCCGTTCTGCCGCCCGGCGCAAGTTTTTGAGCCGCCTGCAGAATTGATGGAGTTGTTGTTGGCCGCGTTGAAATTCAAGACCCCGTCTTTGCCGCAGTCGACCGGCGCCGTGTCGCTGCTGGTCGCCGCCATTGCGCTGTCGGGCTGCAACACCTCGAAGACTTTTTCCGGCCTCACGCCGGGCGAGACCCTGACCCAGGGCTATGTGGTCGACCAGGAATCCATCGACCTCGTGCCGATCGGCTCCAGCCGCGAGCAGGTTCTGCTGGCGCTCGGCACCCCGTCGACCACCGCGACCTTCGACAACGAGGTCTTCTATTACGTGTCGCAGACGCGCCGGCGGCCGGTCGCCTTCATGAACGCCAAGGTCATCGACCAGCGCATCCTGGCCGTCTACTTCAACAGCGAAGGCCGCGTCGAGAACATCGCCAATTACGGCCTGAAGGACGGCAAGGTGTTCGACTTCATCTCGCGCACCACGCCGACCGGCGGCAAGGACCAGAACTTCCTCGGCCAGATGATCTCGGGCATCGGCAATATCGGCCAGAACACCGCCAAGAACGTGTTCGGCGGCGGCAACTAGCCGCCCCGGCGGTTCGCCGCCCCAATCAGGGATCCGAAACGGCAAAACCCCGCGCCACGGCGCGGGGTTTTTCGTTGGCCGCCTGCACGACGATGACGGGCGGCGGGCAGGAAAAGAAAAACCCGCGGGATCGCTCCCGCGGGTTCTTTGCGTCGTATGAAACCCCGGCTCAACCGTGCGCGAGCACGGCCAGCAGCAGGAGCGCCACGATGTTGGTGATCTTGATGGCCGGGTTGACGGCCGGGCCGGCAGTATCCTTGTAGGGATCGCCGACCGTGTCGCCGGTCACCGAAGCCTTGTGCGCCTCGGAGCCCTTCAGGTGCTTGACGCCGTCCTTGTCGGTGAAGCCGTCCTCGAACGACTTCTTGGCGTTGTCCCAGGCACCGCCGCCGGAGGTCATCGAGATGGCCACGAACAGGCCATTGACGATGACGCCAAGCAGCGAGGCGCCGAGCGCCGCGAAGGCCGAAGCCTTGGAGCCGGAGATCAGCAGCACGCCGAAGTAGACGAACAGCGGCGCCAGCACCGGCAGCAGCGACGGGATGATCATTTCCTTGATCGCCGCCTTGGTCAGGATGTCGACGGCCCGTGCATAGTTGGGCTTGGACGTGCCTGCCATGATGCCCGGGTCCTCGCGGAACTGCTTGCGCACTTCCTCGACGATCGAGCCGGCGGCGCGACCAACGGCCGTCATTGCGATGCCGCCGAACAGATAGGGAATGAGGCCGCCGAAGATCAGGCCGGCGACGACATACGGGTTCGACAGGTCGAACGAGACCTCGCCCATGCCCTGGAAGTAGGGATATTTGTCCCCGTTCGCGGCAAAGAACTTCAGGTCGTTCGAGTAGGCCGCAAACAGCACCAGGGCGCCGAGGCCGGCCGAACCGATGGCGTAGCCCTTGGTGACGGCCTTGGTGGTGTTGCCGACCGCGTCGAGCGCGTCGGTGGACTGGCGCACTTCCTTCGGCAGGCCGGCCATTTCGGCAATGCCACCGGCATTGTCGGTGACCGGACCGAAGGCGTCGAGCGCCACGATCATGCCGGCAAGGCCGAGCATGGTCGTCACGGCGATGGCCGTGCCGAACAGGCCAGCGAGCTGGTAGGTCGAGATGATGCCGCCGCAGATGACGATGGCGGGCATGGCCGTCGACTCGAGCGAGACGGCAAGGCCCTGGATGACGTTGGTGCCGTGGCCGGTCACCGACGCCTGGGCGATCGAGTTGACCGGACGCTTGTTGGTGCCGGTGTAGTACTCGGTGATGACGACGATCAGGCCGGTCACGAGCAGGCCGATGAGGCCGCAGATGAAGAGGTTCGTTCCGGTGACGGCGACGCCGCCACCGGTGCCGATCTCGCCCCAGCCGATGGTCAGCGAGGTTGCGCCACCAAGGCCGACGACCGACAGCAGGCCTGTCACGATCAGGCCCTTGTAGAGGGCGCCCATGATCGAGCCGTTGGAGCCGAGCTTGACGAAGAAGGTGCCGATGATCGAGGTGAGGATGCAGGCGCCGCAGATGGCCAGCGGGTAGAGCATGACGGAGTCGAGAACGGCGGTGCCGCCAAAGAAGATGGCCGCGAGAACCATGGTGGCGACGACCGTCACCGCGTAGGTCTCGAACAGATCGGCTGCCATGCCGGCGCAGTCGCCGACATTGTCGCCGACATTGTCGGCGATCGTCGCAGGGTTGCGTGGGTCATCTTCCGGGATCCCGGCCTCGACCTTGCCGACCAGATCGCCGCCGACGTCTGCGCCCTTGGTGAAGATGCCGCCGCCGAGACGCGCGAAGATCGAGATCAGCGAAGCGCCGAAGCCCAGCGAAACGAGTGCGTCGATGACGGTGCGGTCATCGGGTGCCAGGCCCATCGGACCGATCAGGATCATGTAGTAGACGGCGACGCCAAGCAGGGCGAGGCCAGCAACCAGCATGCCCGTGATGGCGCCCGATTTGAAAGCGATGTCGAGGCCGGCAGCGAGGCTGTTGGAAGCCGCCTGCGCGGTACGCACGTTGGCGCGGACCGAGACATGCATGCCGATGAAGCCGGCAACGCCTGACAGCACTGCGCCGATCAGGAAGCCGATAGCCGCAGAGATCGACAGGAGCCACCAGGCCAGAAGCAGAACGACCACGCCGACAATTGCGATCGTGGTGTATTGCCGCGACAGATAGGCCTGCGCCCCTTCGCGGATGGCGGCTGAAATTTCCTGCATGCGCGCATTGCCCTGGTCGGCAGCAAGTACCGACGACGTCGCCCAAAGGGCGTAGACAATTGAAAGCAAGCCGCAGGCGATGACGACGTAGAGCATGGTCATGCCAGTATTTTCCCTGAATTTTGGCCCGAAAGAACCCCTCCCCGGACCGTTGGATGGAGACCGGTGACCTCGCGGCCGGATTCCGATCTGTCGGAGCGGCTTATGCGAAACAGTCTCGCGAACGTCAAGATATTGTTAGGGTTCTGCCCGGTTTTCGGCCAAATCGATTGAATGATCCCGGCCCGGATCGGCGCTTCGTCGGGTGGGCGCAGCGCCCGAAGATTGCCCTCAGGCCCGGGCGGTGCCGCGCGCGCGCCACAATGCCAGCAGGCCAAGCGCGGCAAGGCAGATGCCGGTCACCGGGAAGATCACCCAGTTCAGCATGTCCCAGCCCGCGCTGTTGTAGACCATGCCCGAGGCCAGCGACCCGACCGCGACGGAGCCGAACAGGATGAAATCGTGCAGGCCCTGCACCTTGCCCTTCTCGGACTCGCGGTAGGTGCCGGCGACCATCGAGGTGGCCCCGATGAAGCCGAAATTCCAGCCGAGCCCGAGCAGGATCAGGGCCGTCCAGAACTGCCAGAGTTCGATGCCCGACAGCGCGACGAAGGCACAGCCGATCAGGAGCAGCAGGCCGGCGGCGACGATTGTCTCCTTGCCGAAGCGGCTGATCAGCGCGCCGGTAAAGAAGCTCGGCGCAAACATCGCCATGACGTGCCAGGAAATGCCGAGGGTCGCCTCGTCGGGCGAGAAGCCGCAGCCGACCATGGCAAGCGGCGCGCCGGTCATGACGAAACTCATCAGCGCGTAGGAGCCGACCGCGCACAACAGCCCGACGGCGAATTGAGGTTGCGAGACGATTTCCATCAGCGGCCGTGCCGGTGCCTCGCTGTGATCGACGGGGCCTGCCGCCTTTTCGGGCACCCGCAGCAACGACAGGAACACGGCGCCGATCGCAGCCAGCACCAGGATGGCGGCGAAGGAACCGGCAAACATCACCGGGGCCAGCAATTCGCGCGTGAAGATGACCGTTTGCGGCCCGATGATGGCGGTGAACACGCCACCGGCCAGCACGAAGGAGATTGCCTTGGCCTTGAAGGCAGACGGCGCATTGTCGGCGGCGGCGAAGCGAAACTGCTGCACGAAGGCGCCGCCGAGACCGATAACCAGCAGGCCCGCGGCGAACAGCCAGAAGCTTGCCTGGAACAGGGCAATCGTCGCCAGCAGCCCGCCGAGCGCGGTGACGAGAGCGCCGGACAGGAAGCCGTGGCGCTGGCCGATCCTGCGGATGAGCGCGGCCGCCGGGATCGCGCCCAGGGCAACGCCGACGTTGAAGCCGGTGACGGGCGCGGTCGCCAGCGACTTGTCCGTGCCGAGAAGATAGACCCCGGCAAGCGCGCCGAGCGAGATGGAGATGGGTGCTGCCGAGCCGATGATGGCCTGGGCCGACGCAAGGATCAGCGCGGTCCGCCTGGCGTCCCTCTCGGCCGGCGTGCGGAGGGTCACTGAACGTCCTTGCCGCGCCCTTCGCCCCGTACGCGCCTCGCCACGCGGTCAAGCACGGCGTTGACGATCTTGGGCTCGTCCTCGGTATAGAAGGCCTTGGCGATGTCGACATATTCGGAAACGATCACGGCCACCGGCACATCGGCGCGCTTCGTGAGTTCGTAGACCCCGGCGCGCAGGATGGCGCGCAACGTCGAATCGAGGCGCGACAGAGGCCAGTCCTCGGCAAGCGACTCGCGAATGACGGGGTCGAGCGTCTTCTGGTTCTCGACCACACCCGACAGGATGGCGCGGAACCATTGCGCGTCGGCCTCGCGGTACTGCGCGCCGTCGACTTCCTTGCCGAGCCTGAAGGCCTCGTATTCGGCGGCGATTTCGAGCACGCCGGTGCCGACCACGTCCATCTGGTAGAGCGCCTGCACGGCCGCCAGCCTGGCTGCGCCGCGCTTGTTGGCCTGGCGGGGGACGTGTTCGCCTTCTGGCTGTTTCACGGTCTCAGGCCCCGAGCTTTTCGCGCATCGCGATCATGGTGAGCGCGGCGCGCGCGGCAAAGCCGCCCTTGTCGCCGTCGCTGCGCCGGGCGCGAACCCAGGCCTGCTCGTCGTTCTCGGTGGTCAGGATGCCGTTGCCGATGGCCAGCGCTTCATTGACCGCTAGGTCCATCAGCGCGCGCGAGGATTCATTGGCGACGATCTCGAAATGATAGGTGTCGCCGCGCACGACCGTGCCGAGAGCGACATAGCCGTCATAGGTCTTGCCGCCATTGGCCGCACCATCGAGCGCAAAGGAGATCACCGCCGGGATTTCCAGCGCACCGGGCACCGTCACCACGTCGTAGGTTGCCTTCGCCTCGTCGAGTGCCGCCTTGGCGCCTTCCAGCAGCGCATCGGCGAGGTCATCGTAAAACCGCGCCTCGATGATCAGGATGTGCGCCTTCGCCTTGGGCAGGCTGAAAGCTTTCTTGTGGTCTGACGTGACGGCCATAAAAGTCTCCGGAGAAGCCGGTCACTTAGGCCGAACCGGGTCGTATCGCAAGCGCTTCATCGTCTCCGCGGCGGATACAGTGTGTGCCAGGCAGGCCGCGGCTGGCCGGAGCGCCGCTACAGGCCCTGCTCGGCGGCCTCCGCAAGCCGCGCCGCGTAGCGCGCCATGGTGTCGATCTCGAGGTTGACGGCGTCGCCCGCCTGCCGCTCGCCCCAGGTCGTCACGGTCAGCGAATGATGGATCAGCAGCACGTCGAAGCGAGTCCTGTCGACCTTGTTGACGGTGAGCGAGGTGCCGTCGAGCGCGACCGAGCCCTTGGGCGCGATGAACTTCGCCAGATGGGCCGGCGCCTCCAGCGTGAAGCGCACGGCGTCGCCCTCGTCCTCGCGCGCCACGATTTCGGCCATGCCATCGACATGGCCCGACACGATGTGGCCGCCAAGCTCGTCGCCGATCTTCAGCGCGCGCTCGAGGTTGATCCGGGTGCCCTGCCCCCAGCGCGACGCTGTCGTCAGGCGCAGCGCCTCTTCCCAGGCCTCAACCTCGAACCAGCGCGCATTGGAACCCTTCTCGGGCAGGCCGGTCACCGTCAGGCAGACGCCGGCGCAGGCGATCGAGGCGCCGATGTCCACGGTCTGCGGATCGTAGGCGGTCTCGATGCGCAGCCGCACGCCCTCGGGCAGCGGCGTGGTCGAGGCAACCTTTCCGATATCGGTAACAATGCCGGTAAACATCAGATCGCCCTCGTCCATTCCTGGTAGCGGTCGTCGCCGAAACTCGCCTCGCGCACCAGCTCGAAACCGGGCGGCATGCGTGACGCATCGATCGGCGCTGCAAGGCCGCCCTCGCCGATCACCACGGCGCCGGAAAACAGCGCGATGCGGTCGACCAGCCCTTCCTCGAGAAAATGGCGCGCTGTCGCCGCGCCGCCTTCGACCAGCACGCTCGACATGCCCTGCGCGGCGAGATCCTCGAGCAGTTCCGGCAGCGCGACACGGTCGTCATAGGTCTCGGTCGCGAGCATCCTGGCGCCCGTGCGCTCCAGTTCGGCCTTGCGCGAGGGATCGGCCTCCGCGCAGGCCGCGATCAGCAGCGGCACCGCTCTTGCCGAACGCGCGAGCTTGGAATCGGCGGGCAGCCTGGCCTGGCGGTCGAGCACGATGCGCGCAGGCGACCGGGCCGAAAGCCCCGGCAGCCTGACCGTCAGCTCGGGGTCGTCCTCGAGCGCGGTGCCGATGCCGATGATCACCGCATCGACGCCGGCCCGCATCAGGTGCACCTGCCGGCGCGCTACGGCGCCGGTGATGGCGATCTGCCCCTCGCCCGGCTTGCCGATCATGCCGTCGACGGAAAGCGCAAGCTTCAGAATCACTTCCGGGCGCTTTCTGAGAGATCGAATCAGGTAGCCGGCCATGGCGTCGGCGGCCTCTGCGGCAAGCACGCCCTCGACGACCTCGATGCCGGCGTCGCGCAGGATGGCGTAGCCCTTGCCCGAAACCCGGCTGTCCGGGTCGCTCGCCGCGCCGACGACACGCGCCACGCCCGCGCTGACCAGCGCGCTGGCGCAGGGCGGCGTGCGGCCGTGGTGGGCGCAGGGCTCGAGCGTCACATAGGCGGTCGCGCCGCGCGCCCTCGCGCCCGCCTGCGCCAGCGCCTCGGTCTCGGCATGCGGCCTGCCCCCGATGTCTGTAACGCCGCGCCCGACGATCACCGGACCGTCGCCGTCGTCGCGCACGATCAGCGTGCCGACCGAGGGGTTGGTGGAGGTCAGGCCGGCGTGCTTGCGCGCCAGCCGTATCGCCGCGGCCATGTAGCGGCGGTCATTGGCCTGTTCGGCGTCGTGAGCCGTGGTCGCGGCCATGGATCAGGCTGCGTCCTCGTCGCCCTTCAGCTCGCCCAGAACCTCGTGAAAATCCTTGGCCTCGCGGAAATTGCGGTAGACCGAGGCGAAGCGCACATAGGCGACGTCATCGAGCGACTTCAGCGCCTCCATGACCAGGCGGCCGATCTCGTCGGAAGGCACTTCCGCCTCGCCCGAGCTTTCAAGCTGGCGCACGATACCCGTCACTGCGCGGTCGATGCGGTCGGGATCGACATTGCGCTTGCGCACGGCGATCTCCACCGAACGCAGCAGCTTGTCGCGGTCGAACGGCACCTTGCGGCCCGACTTCTTCAGCACCACGAGATCGCGCAGCTGCACCCGCTCGAACGTCGTGAAGCGTCCGGCGCAGACCGGGCAGACGCGCCGGCGCCTGATCGCCCCGCCATCCTCGGCAGGACGGGAGTCTTTCACCTGTGTGTCTTCCGACTGGCAGTAGGGACAGCGCATGGAAACCCTATATCTTGCGATTCTCTCGTCGCGAAAGCCTTAGAGCTTTTCGGCGCCGCGTGAAAGCGCCGGACGCGTCAGCGCAAGACCGGTTCCCCGCTCACCCCAGATAGGGATACATCGGGAAGCGCTCCGTCAGCGCCAGCACCTTCTTCTTCACCGCCTCTTCCACGGCGGCATTGCCCTCGTCGGAATTGGCGACCTTCAGCCCGTCCAGCACTTCCGAGATCAGCTGGCCGATCTCGCGGAACTCCGCCTCGCCGAAGCCGCGCGTCGTGCCGGCCGGCGTGCCCAGCCTGACGCCCGAGGTGACGAAGGGCTTTTCGGGGTCGAAGGGAATGCCGTTCTTGTTGCAGGTGATGTTGGCGCGGCCGAGCGCTGCCTCGGCGCGCTTGCCGGTGGCGTTCTTCGGCCTGAGGTCGACCAGCATCAGGTGGTTGTCGGTGCCGCCCGAAACGATGTCGAGGCCGGTCGCCTTGAGGCTGTCGGCCAGCGTGCGCGCATTGTCGACGACGGCCTTGGCGTAATCCTTGAATTCCGGCTTCAGCGCCTCGCCGAAGGCCACCGCCTTGGCGGCAATCACATGCATCAGCGGACCGCCCTGCAGGCCGGGAAAAACGGCCGAGTTCATCTTCTTGGCGATCGCCTCGTCATTGCACAGGATCATGCCGCCGCGCGGGCCGCGCAGCGACTTGTGCGTCGTGGTGGTCACCACGTGGGCGTGCGGCAGCGGCGACGGGTGCTGCCCGCCCGCCACCAGGCCGGCGATATGGGCCATGTCGACCATCAGCCAGGCGCCGACCGCATCGGCGATCTCGCGGAAGCGCTTCCAGTCCCAGACGCGCGAATAGGCGGTGCCGCCGGCCAGGATCAGCTTCGGCTTGGTCTCGTGCGCCTGCTTCTCGATGGCGTCCATGTCGAGCAGGTGGTCGTCCTTGCGCACGCCGTAGGAGACGACGTTGAACCACTTGCCGCTCATGTTGACCGGCGAGCCGTGCGTCAGGTGGCCGCCCGAATTGAGGTCGAGGCCCATGAAGGTATCGCCCGGCTGCAGCAGCGCCAGGAACACCGCCTGGTTCATCTGGCTGCCGGAATTGGGCTGCACATTGGCGAAATTGCACGAAAACAGCTTCTTGGCGCGCTCGATCGCCAGTTCCTCGGCGATGTCGACGAATTCGCAGCCGCCATAGTAGCGCTTGCCCGGATAGCCCTCGGCATACTTGTTGGTCATGATCGAGCCCTGCGCCTCGAGCACGGCGCGCGAGACGATGTTCTCCGAGGCGATCAGCTCGATCTCATGGCGCTGGCGGCCGAGTTCGGAGCGGATGGCGCCGAAAATCTCCGGGTCGGCGTCGGCAAGCGTCGTGCCGAAAAAGGATTCGTGCTGCTTCGAGGCGGCTGATGCCATGACGGGTCAATCCTTGCATGAAAAGTCGGGCGGCGGTGTCGGGCGCCATTAACACAGTTGTTTTGCCCTCGCCATGTTCGCGGCGCGAAATCTGCGCGTCGGAATGCGCCATGCGTCCGCCATGCAAAGAAAAAGCCGCCCGGAGGCGGCCTTTTCGAAAGCGTTGGGCTGCGGCGTTCAGAGCGCCTGCGACATGCGCAGTTCGTCGACGCCGTCGCGGCCGTAGATGTCGTCGCGGAAATGCGCCACGCCATCGCCCGTCGACCAGGCCGAAATGTAGGTGAAATAGACCGGCACCGGCTCGGCGAGCTGCACCGGCGTGCTCTCACCGCTCTTGATGGTCTCCTCGAAGCGGCGGCGGTCCCAGCCCGGCGTGTCGCGCAGCAGCCAGGTCACGAGGTCGCGCACATTCTGCACGCGCACGCAGCCCGAGGAATCGAAACGCATCAGCTTGGAGAACAGGCTCTGCTGCGGCGTGTCGTGCATGTAGACGTTTTCCGGGCTCGGGAAGTTGATCTTCACCGAGGCCATGGCATTGCCCGAACCGGGGTCCTGGCGGAAACGGAACTTCGTGGCGTCCTCGGTCGACCAGTCGATGGTCGACGGGTCGAGCTCGATGCCGTCGGGCCCGAGGATGCGGATGTTGTTGTTGGCCAGGTACTGCGGATCCTTGCGCATCAGCGGGATGATGTCCTTGCGGACGATCGACACGGGCGCATTCCAGTACGGATTGACGATGACCTCGTTGATCGCCGAGTTCAGGATCGGCGTCTGGCGGTCGATCTTGCCGACGATTGCCGTGTGGCGCAGCGCCACGCGGTCGTTCTCGACCGCCTCGATCTGGGCTGCGGGCACGTTGACCATGACATAGCGGTTGCCGAGGAAGCCCGACATCGAGCGCAGGCGCACGAGGTTGGTCTCGAGCTGGCCGAGGCGCACCGGCGCCGAGACGTTCATGGCCGCATAGGTGTAGGTGCCGAGCACGCCGTCGGCCGGAAGCCCGTGGCGCGCCTGGAAGCGCTTCACCGCAGCGTCGACATAGGTATCGAAGGATTCGGAAATGCCGGCGCTGGTCGACAGGTCGCCAGAGATCATCAGCCGCTTGCGCAGCACCACGACGTCGGGATCGACGACGCCGAGCTGCAGCTTCTTGGTGGCCGGCACCATCGGCCAGCCGCCCTGCGCGACGATGCTGGAATATTGCGAGACGGCCTGCTCGATGTAGCTGACGGTCTGCGGCGAAAAGATAGGCAGGTTGGACGCGACCTTGTCGTTCTGCGTGGCGCGTGCATCGAACGTGTCGTCCCAGTTGCCGCGGCGCGATGAATTGAGAATATCGCCGATCACGTCCTGGGCGCTCGCGACGCCCGTCAGGGCCGTGGCGGCCATGGCGCCTGCGGCGGTGAGGAAGAAACGGCGGCTGCTGTTGGTCGTCATCAAGTCTACTCTTCTCGCATCGCGGCGGCTGTTCGGGCTATCGGGCTCCGCACTTTATGGTTGCCATTCTTAACAATTGGCCAACCATGCGGAACCCTGTCCGTCTCGGTAGATGGCGCGCCCGCCTCAGGCGTCCAGGTCGCAATGCGCGCATGGCGGAACGGTCGGTTCTCCCGTTTCCACTCGAATATGGCAGCAGCATGGCCCGTGGCCATTAACGATGCCGTGAGGCAAACGAAAAGTGGCCGCGTCCCCCCGGGCGCGGCCACTGGAATTTACCTGCCAAGCAGCTGGCGACAACGCGGCCGCCTGGCCGGCAGATCACATGCGGTAGGCGATCGTGTCGTTCCAGAAGCGGTCGAGCCGCTGCAGGGCACGGTTCATCTGCATGAATTCCTCGGTGTTGATGCCGCCCACCTGCTCGATCGAGCCGATGTGGCGTTCGTAGAGCCCGCCGACGACCTCGGCGACCGCCGTGCCCTTGGGCGTCAGGCTGACGCGGACCGAACGACGGTCGATGCGCGAGCGCTGGTGGTTGATGAAGCCGAGATCGACCAGCTTCTTCAGGTTGTAGGAAACGTTGGAGCCGAGATAGTAGCCACGCGAGCGCAGCTCGCCGGCGGTCAGCTCCGAGTTGCCGATGTTGAACAGCAGCAGCGCCTGGATGGCGTTGATGTCGCTGCGGCCGTTGCGGTCGAACTCATCCTTGATGACGTCGAGCAGACGGCGGTGCAGGCGCTCGACCAGCTGCAGCGATTCCATGTAGAGCGAACGGATCGCTTCGCGGCGATCGTCCGATACGGTAGCGGGCTTCGCCGCCGGACGCGAATTGGTGTTCATTTGTCTTGCCTCTCGTTTGTCGCCCGGTGATTGTTTTTATTTCTCACCTTGATCGCGACACTATCGAATACACATAAAATTCGACTTAAACGCCAAGACTAACAAGGGGTTAAGTTGAGGTGGTTTCGAAAGAGGCTTAACGAGCGGTCACCCAAGACCATAAAATTAACCGTACTGGTCCGCCTTGCGCTTCTGCCAGTAAATCAGGCCGCGCAACCCGCCATAGAACAGCGCCACGACAATGTGGCTGACGACGATCAGCAGCCGGTTGCCGTAGAGGTCGGGAAAGAACACGTACATCAGGATTTCCGTCGCCGCGCAGATGCCCCAGATGACCGGGCCCCAGGAGGCCAGCATCCACAGGCCGATCGCGGCGAAGGGAAAGAACACGGCCAGCGTCACCGCGGCGACCTGCCAGTGCAGCGGCATCAGGTCGAAGCGCCATAGCGGCCCCTCGTAGAAGCCGATCAGCCGGATCCAGTAGAGGACGCCGAACAGCAGGCAGTAGCCGGCGATGACCCGCTGGAACCAGACGAAGATGACCTCGACGACGGTCGGCCGCATCACGGCGGATCTTTCGACGACGTCGCTCACAGCACGAGGTCTCCGCCCGGCAACGGCGCGAAGTAGCCGTCGATGACGGCCTGGTCGATCTCTTCCAGCCGCGCGGGCCGCCACTCGGGCTTCGACCCCTTGTCGATGAGGGCTGCGCGGATGCCCTCGAAGAAATCGTGGCCCTTGAGCATGCGGTTCAATATGCGGAACTCCATCCGCATGCATTCCTCCATGTCGAGCGTCAGGCCGGTGCTGATCGCCTTGAAGGCGACGTTCAGGCTGGTCGGCGATTTCTGGCGCAGGGTGGCGAGCGTCTCGGCGGCGAACTCGTCTGTCGCGGCTGCCTGCTCGAGGCTCGCCACGACATCGTCGAGCGTCCCCTGGGAGAAATGACGGGCGATGGCGTGCAGCGCGGAGTCGTCGGTCTGGCGCGGCACGGGCCTGAACGCCTCGCGCAGCTCGGTGCCGGGGTCACCGGTCTCGGCGATGTTGTCGAGCAGGCCGTCGAGGTATTTCGATTCGACCGTGTGGGTCGCCAGCCCGGACCACAGCGCGTCGCCATAACCGATGCGCTTGCCGGTCAGCCCGAGATACATGCCGAACGAGCCGCCCAGATCGGCAAGCAAGGTGCTGCCGCCGACGTCCGGGAAAAAGCCGATGCCGACTTCCGGCATGGCGAACTGCGCCCGTTCGGTCATCACGCGATGCGAACCGTGGAAGGAGATGCCGACGCCGCCGCCCATGACGATGCCGTCGACCAGCGCGACATAGGGCTTCCCGTAGCGCGCTATCCTGGCGTTGAGGCGGTACTCGTCGGCAAAGAACGCGACCGGCGGGTCACCCGCCTTGCCCGCCTCGTAGACGTCGAGAATGTCGCCGCCGGCCGAAAACGCCTTGCCCTCGGCCTTGACGACGATCACCGCGACACCCGGGTCGTCCTCCCAGGCATCGAGCGCCCGCGACAGGGCCTTCACCATCTGATGGGTGACGGCATTCAGCGCCTTCGGCCGCGTCAGCGTGACGACGCCCGCCATGCCGAGCCGCTCGAAGCGGATCTGGTCGCCACCGCCAAAATCCATCGTGACAGAATCCCTTTCCGCTCCCGGCCGGAACAGAACTGCTAAAGGGTGGCGGATAGGCGCGTCAATGCCGGCGCTTCAGGCTTGGCCGCCATGCGCCAGTATGTTGACCAGCCGGCCGAACGGATCGCGCAGGAAGAAGCGCCGCACGCCCCATGGTTCGTCGGTGATTGCATAGGCGATCTCGAGGCCGGCCGCCTGCGCCCGCGCATGCACGGCGTCGACATCATCGACCTCGATGGAGAGGTCCGGCACCGGCGCGCCCGAGCCGCCTTCGCTGGCGAAGCTGAGCTGAGGCCGCACGGCGGCTTCGTCACCCGCGAACGTCACGATCCAGCCGTGGTCCATGACGATCTCCAGTCCGAGCAGGTCGCCGTAGAATGCCTGCGCTGCGCGCGGATTGGCGGTGGCGACATTGGCGACGATACGTCTGACGGTCATGGCGTCCTCCGTTCTGTCGAAGCGCGCCAGCTAGAAGCTGTAGGGGACGATGCAGCGCGCCGCTTCCGAATCCCAGGGCAGATCGAGTGCGTCGGGCGACTCGTAGTTGTACATGCGGTCCGGCATGTTGATGATGATCGCCTCGGTGACGCCGATGTTCTTCCAGCCATGGTAGAGGTTGGGGGCGATCGTCAGCAGTCCCGGATTCTTCTCGCTGACGGTGAATTCGTTGATGCGCCCCTGGGTCGGCGAACCGTTGCGGCCGTCGAAGACGACGATCTTGACCAGTCCCGACACGACGAAGAGCCGGTCGGTGCTGACCTGGTGCAGGCCCCAGGCCCTGATGCGGCCGGCATAGGTCGTCGTCGTGTGGACCTGCACGATCGGCGCGGTGATCTCTTCCCAGTCCTGGCGGGCAACCTCGGCAACGTGGCCGTCTTCGTGCGGCACCGGCCGCACCGGCCTGAACACGACGCCCTCTATCGGCACGCGGCGCAGGCTGCCCTGGTGATCGACGGCGGATTGCTTGGCCAGGAGTTCTGCTCCGCCCGTCACGTCGGGGATGGTCTTCTGCATGACTGCACTCCGCTTTCGAATCCGGCCGCGCGCAGCCGGCAATTGCCCATTGCCGATATTGTAGCAAGACCTCGCGCCTGGTCGCCAGCCGCAATCCGGCCTCGCTCTGGACCAGTCCCGAGGCATTGGTGAACGCCCGGCCCTCGTGCTAAAAGCCGCTCGATCCGGAGTAGACACCATGAACAAGTTCACCCCTGCAAGGGCAGTAACCACCAGCCGCAGCGTCGACGAGATCACCGCGTCCCGCCGCCTGCGCCGCATGCGCAAGGCCGACTGGTCGCGCCGCCTCGTGCAGGAAAACCGGCTGACCGTCGACGACCTGATCTGGCCGATCTTCGTCATCGACGGCGAAAACCGCCGCGAGGAAATCGCCGCCATGCCCGGCGTCTACCGCATGAGCGTCGATCTCGCGGTCAGGGAAGCCGAGCGCGCCGCGAAGCTTGGCATCCCTTCGCTCGCCACCTTCCCCAATGTCGATCTGTCGCTGCGTGACCAGACCGGCTCGCACATCCTCGACCCCGAGAACGTCATCAACCGGGCCACCCGCGCCATCAAGGCGGCGGTGCCCGAAATCGGCATCATCACCGACGCCGCGCTCGATCCCTTCACCAGCCACGGCCATGATGGCATCCTGCGCGACGGCGTCATCGTCAACGACGAGACGGTCGACCAGGTCGTCGCGGCGGCTGTCATCCAGGCGCAGTGCGGCGCCGACATCATCGCGCCCTCCGACATGATGGACGGACGCGTCGGCGCGATCCGCGACGGGCTCGACGCCAATGGTTTCCAGGACGTCGCCATCATGTCCTATGCGACGAAGTTCGCCTCGGCCTTCTACGGCCCCTACCGCGAGGCTGTCGGCACGGCGGGCCTGCTGCAGGGCGACAAGAAGACCTACTATCTCGACCATGCCAATGGCGACGAGGCGCTGCGCGAGGCCGAGCAGGACGTTCTGGAGGGCGCCGACATGCTCATGGTCAAGCCTGGCCTGCCCTATCTCGACATCATCCGCCAGCTCAAGGACGCCTTCTCGATGCCGACCTTTGCCTACCAGGTGTCGGGCGAGTACTCGATGATCATGGCGGCATCCGCCAATGGCTGGATCGACGGCGAGCGGGCGATGCTGGAATCGCTGCTCTGCTTCAAGCGCGCTGGCTGCGACGGCATCCTGACCTACTTCGCGCCCAGGGTGGCGGAGATGCTGAAGGGCTGACCGCCGTTCAGTTCCGGGCGGCAAGCCCGTCGCGTTCTCTGCGACGGACCACCAGCCTGTCGCTCGGCTCGAAATGGAAGCGCCCGCGCAAGGCGCCTCCCTGACCGACCGTCTCTATCCGGAAGCCGGAAACGATCTGCTGCACGAACAGGGAACTCAGCCCGACGACCCAGCCTGCTCCCAGGCAGCGTCTCTTGCCGATCCCGAGCGGCGCATATCGGTCCGCGGGAACCTCTTGATCGACGAACCGCATCGGGTCAAAGCGAAACGGGTCATCGAAAATGCCGGGGTCCTTGTGCGCTTCCCAGACGGCGATCCGGACCATGGTGCGCTTCGGGATGAGGAAACCCTCGAAGACTATGTCTTGCGTGGCACGCCTCGTCACATATTCGCTCTGCGCGAGCCGAAGCGTTTCCTGCGCGACGGCGGTGCACAGTGCGTCCCGCCGCCTCTCGTCCCCTTCCGCTGCGATCCGATCCACAAATGCCGGGTTGCGACCGAGTATGGACAGGATCCAGCACCATAGGCCGGTCAGGTCGAACTGGCCTGTCTCGGTCATGTGGAGAAGGTTGCCGACGGCAGTCTCGTCGAGGCCGCCGGACGAAACGACGCTTGCCAGCATGCTGGGAAGCGCCTGCTCGCGCTCGATCTCGCCGGCGCGCAGCATAAGCAGTTCGCTCATCTCGCCATAGGCAGCGATCTGCTGCGGCGCCGGCGACACGAAGGTGCCGTCGGGAGCGTAGGCGCGGAACTCTTCGGCAAGCCTGTCATGGCCGTGCCAGCCAGGCTCGACGCCCAGCACCATCCGGAAGAGCGTCTCCTTCGCCGCCTGCCTGACCAGGTCCCGAGCGACCCCTAGTTCGGCAGGCTGCGGCTCGGCGGCGATTGCCGAGAGCGCGCGGTCTATCGATTGCCGGTTGGCCTCCTGATGGGCGCGGTAGTCGGCGGCGCGCAGTGCCTCCGCGAATAGCTTGCGATAATGCGCATGGGTCTCGCCCTGCATCTGGCGCAGGAATCCCTGCGGGAAGACGGGTTTCAGATCCGGCGTTGCGGCTTCTATGCAGTCTTCGCATTCGGCAAGGAAACGGTGGCCCAGAGGAATGCCGATGAGGCAGGTCGTTACCTTGCCGCCGAGCCAGGCCTTGAAGACCGGGCCGTGGCGCTCGAAGCGCTTCAGCAGGTGGCGTTCATCGCCCAATTCCGCAGCGGTCGGCGGGCGCAGGGAGCCGGGTGCGAGCCGACGTCCCCTGGCCAGGGCCCTGAGATTCGCCCTGGTTGCGCCAAGCAAGGCACGGGGCCGGTCCAGCCATGTTCGAGAAAACAATCTCGCACGTCCGACCAATGCCAATGCCAAGCCACCCCCGATCTGCCTGGACGAGCCTAGGACAATCATCGCTGCCGGCCAACAGGTTGCGCGGAACTGGGGGCAGGACTTGCGGACCCGACCGGGCCGGATCACGCCGGCCAGCCGGCCAAAACGAGGACAGCCCCAGGCGCCCGAACGGATTTCACCGGGCCTCTCGCGGCGGCCGCCGCGATCGCCTAGGCTGGAGCAAAGCAGGAGCGATTCAATGTCCGCCCACCCCATCCTGATCGCCATCGCGGGTCTCTCGGGCGCGGCCGGCGTCGCGCTGTCGGCGGCCGCGGCGCATTCGGCCGGCCCCAATCTCGGCATCGCCGCCTCCTTCCTGCTCGCCCACGCGCCGGTCTTTCTCGCCGTCGGCATGCTCGGCGGCAACCGCGTGATGCGCTCCGGCACGGCCGCGCTGCTGCTGGGCGTGCTGCTGTTCTGCGGCGATCTCGTCATGCGCGACTATGCCGGCACGCGCCTCTTCCCGATGGCCGCACCGGCCGGCGGCACCATCATGATCCTGGGCTGGCTCGGCATTGCCGCCTCGGCGCTTCTGCCGAGGCGACCGCAGGGCGGCTAACCCTCATAGGCCTTCTCGAGCGGCGCGATCTCGATCTTGACCATGTCGAGCATCGCCTCGGCCACGCGCCCGGCGCGCGCGCGGTCCTTGTCCTTCATCATCTCGATCAGCACCTTGGGCGTGATCTGCCAGGACACACCGTAGCGGTCCTTCAGCCAGCCGCAGGCCTCGTAGGTGCCGCCCTCGCCGAGTCCTGCCCACAGCCGGTCGACCTCTGCCTGGTCGTCGCAGTTGATGACGAAGGAGACGGCGTGGTTGAAGTCGTCCATCTGGCCGGCCTGCATGGCCTGGAACTGCACCCCGCCCAGCGTGAACTCCACGACCTTGACCGATCCGGGCGGCCCGCTCGGCGACTCCGCCTCCAGCGTCCAGCTGCCGTCGATGCTGGAGTTGGGGATCAGCGAGACATAGAAGCGCGCCGCCTCCTCCACCTCCCTGGCGAACCAGAGAAAGGGAGCGACTTTGGAGACCGTCGTTGCCATGCTTTCCTCCTCTCTCTGCCGGGTCAGGCCGCGGACTGCGCGCCGGTCGCGGCAGCCGCATCCATCCAGAACACTTCCCAGATGTGGCCGTCCGGGTCCTCGAAGCTGCGCCCGTACATGAACCCGTGCTCCTGCGTCGGCGTCGGGTCGATGACGCCGCCGCCCGTCTTGGCCTTCTCGACCAGGGCGTCGACATCGGCGCGGCTGTCGGCCGACAGCGCGATCAGCACCTCGCTGCTCTTGCGGGCGTCGACGATCGTCTTCGACGTGAACTGGCGGTATTTGTCGTGCGTCAGCAGCATCGCGTAGATGGTGTCGGAAAACACCATGCAGGATGCGGTGTCGTCGCTGAACTGCGGGTTCTTGGTTGCGCCGATGGTTTCGTAGAACGCCGTCGCGCGCTTCAGGTCGGCGACCGGCAGGTTGACGAAGATCATTCTGGGCATGGGCTTCTCCTCTGATGCGTCTATAGGACGAACCGGGTCCGGAGAAGCCGACACGAGGCCGGCATTTTTTTGAACGACGATGCCGCAGCCGGCGCGGCCTAGCCCCGCCCCATGCGGTTCCAGGCGTCGAGCCCGGCGATCTTGTAGGCCTCTGCCAGCGTCGGATAGTTGAAGGTGTTGTTGACGAAGAAGTCCACCGTGCCGCCGAGATTGATCACCGCCTGGCCGATATGGATGAGCTCGGTGGCGCCCTCGCCGACGATGTGGGCGCCGAGCAGGCGGCGCGTGTCGAGCGCGAAGATCAGCTTCAGGAAGCCGGTATCGACGCCCATGATGTGGCCGCGCGAGGTCTCGCGGAAGCGCGCCACGCCGACCTCGTAGGGGACGGCGCTCTCGCGCACCTGTTCCTCCGACTGGCCGACGGTCGAGATCTCGGGCACCGCGTAGATGCCATAGGGAAAGGTTTCGGGCGGCGGCGGCAGCGGCACGCCGAAGGCGTGGCAGGCGGCGACCCGGCCCTGCTCCATCGATGTCGAGGCAAGGCTCGGAAAGCCGATCACGTCGCCGGCGGCGTAGATATGCGGCACCGTCGTCTGGAAGGTCTGCGGGTCGGCCTTGATGCGGCCGCGCGAATCCGCCTCGATGCCGACCGCCTCGAGGCCGAGATTGGCGACGGCGCCCGAGCGGCCGGCGGCATAGAGCACCATTTCGGAACGGATGCAGCGGCCGTCGGCCAGCGTGACCTCGGCGCAGTCGGGCTTGGACAGTATCTCCTTCACGGCGCTGCCCAGCCGGATCGTCATGCCGCGGTCGCGCATCTGGTGGATGAAGTCGTCGACGATCTCGCGGTCGACGAAATCGAGGATCGAATTGCGCGGCTCGATCAACGTCACCGGCACGTCGAGCGCCGAGAAGATGGTCGCATATTCGACGCCGATGACGCCGCCGCCGATCACCGTCAGCGTGCGCGGCAGCTGGTCGAGCTCCAGCATCTCGTCGCTGTCGAAGACGCGCTTCCTGTCGAAGGGCACCTCGGCGGGCCGGTGCGGCCTGGTGCCCACCGAGATCAGCGCGTGGTCGAAACTCGCCTCGCTGTGCTCGCCGGCCTCGGTCATCAGGCTCACCGTGTTGGCGTCCTTGAAGGTGGCGGCCGCCTGCATGCTGCGCACCATGTTGCGCATGAACTGGTGCTGCAGCACCTCGACCTCGTGGTCGAGCGTCTTGTGCAGACGCCGCACGAGGTCGCCGACCGAGATGTCCTGCTTGACCCGGTAGCCGCGGCCGTAAAAGCCGCGCTCGCGCCAGCCCGACAGGTTGAGCACCGTCTCGCGCAGCGTCTTGGACGGGATCGTGCCGGTATGCACCGAGACGCCGCCAAGCCGCATGCCCTTGTCGACGACAAGCACGGAGTGCCCGAGCTTGGCCGACTGCACCGCGGCACGCCGGCCGGAAGGCCCGCTGCCAATGACCAGCATCTCGTAATGTTCCATCAGTCCCCCGCGCCCCGAACCGGCTTTGCTGCACCGCAACAGAGTAACGTCAGAAAGTTGACAAACTCAATCGCCGATCGCGCCGCCGGGCTTGGCCCTTCCAGGGGGCTCAACCTTGAAATTTTACCCGCTTTCCCCATCTCTCAGGCTGAAGCCGGACCCTCCAGATCGACCGGCCGGAACTGGGAAAGACCATGAACGAACGCACGATAGACGGTGAAATCCTCGGCCAGGCAGTGGACGACATCCGCGCCTATGACGGCGTGCGCTCGCGCCGCGTCTTCGCTTTCCTGATCGACTACCTGATCGTCGCCCTGCTGCTCATCCCCTTCGGCATCCTTGTGGCGCTGCTCGGCCTCCTGACGCTCGGCCTCGGCTGGGCGCTGTTCGGCATCCTCGCGCCGGTCGTCGCGCTGATCTATGTCTGGAACACGCTTGGCGGGCCGAACCAGGCTACCACGGGCATGCGCATGATGGGCATCCGGCTGGAACGCCTCGACGGGCAGCCGGTCGACGGCATGCTCGCCATCGTCCATTCCGTGCTGTTTTGGGCCGGCAACGCGGTGCTGACGCCGCTGATCCTGCTGGTCACGCTGTTCAACGCGCGCAAGCGCACCCTGCACGACCTGCTTCTGGGCACCGTCGTCATCCGCGCCGACCGCTAGAGGCCGGGCCTTCCCGAAAGGCAGACTTGCAACGCTGGCAAGCGTTTGCGACCATAATCCTGTTGAAATTTTCGTGTCACGCTTCAAGGTAGAGCGATTCGTTAGGAGTTGAATCCGGAACTCGATGACGCACCACCCGACCCAGTCGCCGCAGTTCTTCCTGACCGCGCCTTCGCCCTGCCCCTATGTCGAGGGCCAGTTCGAACGCAAGGTCTTCACCCATCTCGTCGGCGACAAGGCGCCGGAGATGAACGACCTGCTGACCCAGGGTGGCTTCCGTCGATCGCAGAACATCGCCTACCGGCCGGCCTGCGAACATTGCCGAGCCTGCATCTCGGTGCGCATCATCGCCGATGAATTCCAGACGACGAAGAACATGCGCCGCGTCATCCAGCGCAACTCCGACCTGATCGGCGAGATGCATGACGCCGAGCCCTCGACCGAGCAATATTCGTTGTTTCGCACCTATCTCGACGCCCGCCACCGCAAAGGCGGCATGTCCGACATGACCGTGCTCGACTACGCCATGATGGTCGAGGACACGCATGTCGACACCAAGGTTATCGAATACCGCAAGCGCGGCCCCGACAGCTTCATTACCGGCAGGGGCACCGGCGAACTCATCGCCGTGGCGCTGACCGACAAGATGGCCGACGGCCTGTCGATGGTCTATTCCTACTTCAACCCGGAATTCGACGACCGCTCTCTCGGCACCTTCATGATCCTCGATCACATCGCGCGCGCCCGCGCCGCCGGGCTGCCCCATGTCTATCTCGGCTACTGGGTCAACGGCTCGCGCAAGATGGAATATAAGGTGCGCTTCCTTCCGCAGGAGCACCTCGGCCCCAAGGGCTGGGAACGCTACACCGAGAAACCCTGACACCGGCCGTCTAGCTGCCGTTGAATCGCAACGGAGCACGCCCAACCTTGTCGGATCACCATAGCGACCACGCCAAGGGTCTGCTCATTACCGGTATCGGCGGCCTGGCGCTGACCATCGACATTCCGCTGATCCGCCTGTCGGGCGGCGACGCCTGGTCGATCCTGATGCTGCGCGGCGGCGTCACATTCCTGGCGGCGCTGGTGACCTGGGCAATCTGGCGCGCCATCACGCCGAACGCACCGAAACTAATTCCCGGCCGGCTGGGCTTGGTCGTCGCCTGTCTCTACGGCCTCGGCTCGATCACCTTCATCACCGCCGTCTACAACACCACGACCGCCAATCTCGTTTTCATCCTGGCGTTCAACACCATGTTCGCGGCGCTGCTGTCCTGGCTGTTCCTGAAGGAAAAGCTGCGGCCGGCCACGCTGCTGGCCATGGCCGTCATGGTTTTAGGCATCCTCATCATCGTCGGGGATTCCGTCGGCACCGGCAATCTGTTCGGCGACGTCATGGCGGCCAGCTCCGCTTTCCTGATCGCCTGCGCCATCACCGTGTCGCGCGCCAGCGGGCGCGACATGGGTTTCACAGCCCTGATCGGGGTCATCTTCCCGTTCGCCATCGCCGCCTTCATGGTTTCGCAGACCGGCTACAACGTCGAAGCGCCCTGGTGGATCATCCTCAACGGCGCCGTGGTGACGCCGCTGGCCTTCTTCTGCCTGGCCGCCGGCCCACGCTATATTTCCGGCCCGGAAGTTGCGATGTTCTACCTGCTCGAGACCGTGCTCGCGCCGGTCTGGATGTGGATGATTTTCTACGAAGTACCGACGCGCAACAGCCTGATCGGCGGCACAATCCTTGTCGTGGCGCTGGTTGCCCACTCGCTCTGGCAGTTGCACGAGGGCCGCAAGCGCCGCGCCGCGGCCATGGTCCGCCACCCGGTCTGACCTCGCGCGGCGACCGCTCAGGTCGTCGGCGCTCTACTTGGCAAGCACCAGCGCCCAGTAGCGGCGGCCCTGCCCGTCCGTCGCCGAGCCGAGACCATAATGGCCGAAGCGCGGGTCGAGCATGTTGCGGCGGTGGCCGGACGAATCCATCCACATCGAAAACAGCTTTTGCGGTGTCATCGCGCCATAGGCGACGTTCTCGGCGGCAGGTCCGGCGATGCCGTTCTGCTTCATGCGGCGGGAAAAACCCTTGCCCCAGCCGGTGCTGTGATCCATGTCGCCGGCGCTCGCCATGAAGCCTGCCTGCTGCGCTGCGGCGCGCTCCAGCTTGCTGTCCGACTTCAGCGGCGGCAGGCCGTTCTCCGAGCGGATCGCCGCCAGGTAGGCCGCGCCCGAACCCGAGGCGCCAACGCCGTTGCCGCCGCTCGGCAGCACGCTCTGGCAGCCGGCGACCACAAGCAGGCAAAGCATGGCCGCCATGCCCGAAAGCCGCCCCGTGCCCCGTATCGTGATTCCGTTCATTGGCTTTCCCCGTTCGGACCGCGACTTTCAGCCAGATTGTGGCATTTGCCGGGCGGCAGCGCCTGAGACGTGGACAAATCCCGCCCGCTCTTGCGCGCAGTGCCTTGCGGCGCAAGCTGCAGAGAATGGCCGACAGGCCGTTTCGTCCACACCCCTTCCGACCCGACTACCATGTCGGCAGTTCCTCCTGCGGGAACGCCGGTCATGACGGTGATTTGCGGGGAGGAGCCGGCGCTTCGGGGATGCGGCTAACGTGGCCGCCGAGCCGGAGGGCTGACCCGGAGTCCCCGAGATTCTCCGCGCAGATGCGACGGAGACCAGGCGCCCGTATGTCGTTGGCGCCGCGACGTAGAAACCACCGGCGCATGCCGGAAGGTCCGTTTTCCGTGGGGGATGGGAAGGCCAAAAAACGCCGGACGGGGCGCGGATGCCGCGCCACATATCCATTCTAGGAAGGCACGGCCCCCGCGTCCCGTCTTCCCGGCCTCCGCTTGCGGATGCGAAGGCTGACTTTCGAAAGGCAATGGCCAGATGCGAAGGCAGGCGTGGCAACGGAGGGCCTTGGCCCGAAACAGGCGGCGACCGGGTCTCTCCGGCGCCCGCCCCTGCAGTGGAAGGGACGCGGCCTATTCGGCCGCGATCGGGTATTCTTCCTTCGGCTTCGGCAAATGGTGTACTTCGGCCGCGTGCTCTTCCGCGCCCGGCTCGTCCACCGCGTTCGGCCGCACCAGCCAGCGCCACAGCCTCGACGTGCCGATGGCGGCATCGTCCATGATCGTGAAGAAGGACGGCACGAAGATCAGCGACAGGAAGGTCGAGACCAGCAGGCCGCCGATCACCGCGGTCGCCATCGGCGCGCGGAACTCGCCGCCGTCGCCGAGCGCCATCGCCGCCGGCACCATGCCGGCCGACATGGCGATCGTGGTCATCACGATCGGCCGCGCGCGCTTGCGGCCGGCATCGATGATGGCGTCCTTGCGCGGCACGCCCATCTTGATCTCCTCGATGGCGAAATCGACCAGCATGATGGCGTTCTTGGTGACGATGCCCATCAGCATCAGGATGCCGATCACCACCGGCATGGAGACCGCCGAATTGGTCAGCCACAGCGCCGCCACCACGCCGCCGACGGCAAGCGGCAGCGAGCCCAGGATGGTGAAGGAGTGGAACACCGAGCCGAAGAGCAGGATCAGCACAACCAGCACCAGCATCAGGCCGGTCGACATGGCGGTCGCGAAGCCCGCGAAGACCTCGCCCATGACCTCGGCGTCGCCGGTCTCCTGGATGCGCGTACCGGCCGGCATGTCCTTGACCGCCGGCAGCTGCCAGACAGTCGCCAGGCCCTCGCTGAGCTCGGCGCCGGGCGCCATGTCGGCGCTGATGACGACTCGGCGCTCGCGGTTGAAGCGGGCAATCGACGACGGGCCCTGCCCGAAGCGGATCGTGGCGACCGATGAAAGCGGCACGGTGACGCCGGACGGCGAGGTCACCGGAAGCTGGCTGACCACGTCGATGTCGTCGCGCGCCGCCTCGTTGAGCTGCACGCGGATCGGGATCTGGCGGTCGCCCTCGGTGAACTTCGCCAGGTTGGCGTCGATGTCGCCGATGGTGGCGACGCGCAGCGTCTCCGAGATCGTCGCCGTCGAGATGCCGAGCTCGGCAAGCCGTGCCAGGTCGGGCTCGATGACGACTTCCGGACGGTCGAGCGCGGCATTGGAGCTGACGGCGCGGAACTGGCCGGTCGCCGTCATCTCGCTCTGGATCTTGCGCGCCTGTTCGTCGAGCAGCTTGCCGTCGGTGCCCATGACGCCGAAGGCCAGCGCCCGCTCGCCGCGGTCGTTGACGAAATACGCGCGCAGGTCCGGTACGGTCTCCATCCTGGCGAGCAGGATCTCCTCGATCTCGTGCTGCGGCAGGTCGCGCTCGGACTTGTGCTTGAGGTCGGCGACGATGGTGGCGCGCCGTGGCTCGAGCGTGCCCGTCGGGCTGGAGCCGCCGATGACGTAGACGTTTTCGACCTCGGGCACTTCGCGCATCAGCGCCGTCACCTCGTCAGTCGTCTCGCGCGTGTCCTCGAGCCGGCTGCCGGGCGGCAGTTCGAGCGAGAAGATGATGCGGCTGGCGTCCTCGCGCGGGATGAAGCCCGACGGCAGGAAGCCCATCGCGTAGATCGACCCGGCGAAGAAGAGGATGCCGGCTGCGAGGGTCACCCAGCGAAAGCGCAGGCTGCCGCGCAGCAGCCATTCGTAGCCGCGCATCGCCATGCCGGGCTTCGGCTCGCTATGGCCGTGGCTGCGCAGGAAGTAGGCCGCCATCATCGGCGTGATGAGGCGGGCGACCAGCAGCGAGAAGAACACGGCGACCGCGACGGTCAGGCCGAACTGCTTGAAATATTGGCCGGCTACGCCGCTCATGAAGGACACGGGCGCGAAGACGGCCATGATGGTGGCAGAGATCGCGATGACCGCGAGGCCGATCTCGTCGGCCGCCTCGAGGGCGGCGCGGTAAGGCGTCTTGCCCATCTTGATGTGCCGGACGATGTTCTCGATCTCGACGATGGCATCATCGACCAGGATGCCGACCACCAGCGTGATGCCGAGCAGGCTGACGAGATTCAGCGAAAAGCCCATCATGTTGAGGGCCCAGAAGGTCGGGATGATCGACAGCGGCAGTGCGACTGCCGAGACCAGCGTCGCCCTGATGTCACGCAGGAAGATCAGCACCACGATCACCGACAGCACGGCGCCCTCGATCAGCGTTTCCATCGCGGAGTCGTAGTTGCCCTCGGTGTAGCTCACCGAATCGTCGACCTTGCCGATCGAGACGTCGGCATATTCCTGCTGCAGTTCTGCGACGGCTTCCTCGACCCGGCTGGCCACCTCGACATCGCTTTCGCCCTTGCCGCGGAAGACGCCGAAGGACACCACGGTCTGGTTGTTGACCCTGGCGAAGGATTTCGGCTTCTCCCAGGAATCGGTCACCGTAGCGATGTCGGACAGGCGCACCTTGCGGCCGCCCGAGAGCGGGATTTCCAGCGCCTCGAGGTCGGAGACCTTTTCGGCGCCGCCGAGCGTGCGGATCGACTGGTCGCGGCCGCCGAAATCGGCGCTGCCGCCGGTCATGTCGGCATTGACCGAACGCAGCGCGCGGTTGACGTCGCTGGCCGTCACGCCAAGCGCGATCAGCCGGTCGGGATCGATCTCGACCTTGATCTCGCGGGTCACGCCGCCATTGCGGTCGACACGGGCGACGCCCTTCAGTCCCTGCAACTTGCGGATGACCGTGTCGTCGACGAACCAGGACAGTTCCTCGAGCGTCATGGCGGGCGCGGAGACGGCGTAGGTAACGATCGCCTGGCCTTCGACGTCGATCCTGCTGACGATCGGCTCGTCGGCGGTCGCCGGCAGGTCGGAACGGATGCGTTCGATGGCATCCTTGACGTCGTTGACGGCGGTCTGCGTCTCGACCTCGAGACGGAATTCCACCACGGTCTGCGAGTTGCCCTCGGTCAGCGTCGAGATGACGTTCTTGACGCCGCTGATGTTGGCGACGGCGTCCTCGACGCGCTTGGTGACTTGCGTCTCAAGCTCGCTGGGCGCCACGCCCGGATCGATCACCGTGACCGAGACGAGCGGGATGTCGATATTGGGAAAGCGCGTGATCGGCAGCTTCGAAAAGCTCATCAGGCCGAGCGCCATCAACACGATGAACAGCAGGATCGGCGGAACCGGGTTGCGGATCGACCAGGCGGAGAAATTCCAGTTCACGGCTTGATGGCTCCCGTGTTTTCGTCACGCACTGGCGTCACCATGTCGCCGTCGGCAACGAAGGTGCCGGCGCGCGAGACGACTTCCTGGCCGGACGACAGGCCCGCCACGATCTCGACGAAGCCGCTGGCGCGGGGGCCGAGCGTGACCGGTACGGTCGTGATCCGGCCGTCCTCGACAAGCTGCAGGAAGGCATCCTCGCCGACATACATCACCGCAGATGTCGGAACCGCGATGCCTTCGCGGCGAAACAGCTCTATCTCGCCGCGCGCGAAGGTGCCCGGACGGGCCTCGGAACCGGGCGCCAGCGAGATGCGGATGGAGCCGAGCCGCGAGGCCCTGTCGACCTCGGGTGAAATCCTGCGGATCTCGCCCGCCACGCCGTCGTCGGCGCCGGCGATCGCCACCTCGGCCTTCAGTCCCTTGGAGAGGCTTGGCAGGTCAGTCTCGGCGACATTGGCCGCCAGTTCGAAATCGGCATCGATGGCGATGCGGAAGAGCGGGCCGCTGCCCGGCATGACGACGCCGCCAAGCGTGGCATCGCGCGCCAGGATGAGGCCGTCGGCCGGGGCGCGCAGGTCGGTCTTTTCGATCTGGACCATGACGTTGCGCTTCTGCGCGTCGACCACGCCAAGCTGGGCTTCGCTGGCGGTCGCGGCCTTCTTGGCTGAATCGAGCCTGGCCCGCGCGCTATCCAGCGCATTCACAGCATTGTCGCGCTGCGCGTCGGTGGCAACGCCCTTGAGTTGCAGGGCCTTGGCGCGCTCCAGCGCCTCCTCGGCCTGCCGGACGGCCACCTCGGCATCGCCGATCTGGGCCTGCATCTGCGCAATGTTGGCTTCGGCCTGGGCGCGGGTCGCTTCCATCTGGGCAAGCTGCGTGTCGAGCATGGATCGGTCGAGGACTGCCAGGATGTCGCCCTTCTTGACCGTGTCGCCGATGTCAGCATTGAGCGCCAGCACCGTCAGCCCGTTGAGATCGGTGCCGACGGCCGCCTCCTCGCGGGCCACGATCGTGCCGTTGACCGAAAGGCGCTCGACGAGTTCGCGCTTTTCAGCGGCGACGACACGGATCGCCGGTGGCGTCTGCTCCTTGACCGTCTCGGCATCGGCGGCGAGCGCCATGGGGGGCAGCGCGACAAGAAGTCCGCCTGCCAGTGTCACAGCCGCAAACAGCAGCGCTCGTGATTTGCAATCGCTCATCATCATCTCATGGTTATGGCCGGCGAACCGGTCAGTTGCCTGCAGTATTCCTGGCGTCGACCGGCCGCAGCATCGCGACCGTCGCCGCGCGCAGCATCGTCTCGACCTTGTCGAACGACACGCCCTGATTGGGCAGGTCGGCAATCGCCAGTCCCTGCCCGATGGCCAGGATCATCGGCAGGAGCGCCTCAAGCTCGACCACGGGGTAGATCTCTCCGCGCTCCAGCGCGCCGCGAAGGTAGTCGTGAAACTTGTGGCGAACGTCGACCATGCAGTTGTCGCCGATCGCCCGAATGCTCTCGTTGCGCAGGGATTCGGTCGCGATCTCGGCGAAGATCGGCGCGTTGCCGTTCTCGTGCGTGAAGCGCAGATGGTCGATCGCGCAGTTGACGACCCCGTCGACGACGTTCGAGCAATTCTCCATCGCTGCGAACGTCTCGGCATCCTGCCGGCGGTTGACCTCGCAGATCGCCTCGATCAGCGATTCTTTCGACGGGAAATAGCGGTAGAGCGCGCCCGGGCTCATCGAGGCCTCGGAACAGATCTGCTGCATCGAGGTTCCCTGGAAGCCCGAACGGACAAAACAGGTCTTGGCGGCGTCCAGAATGCGCTGTGCCTGCAGGTCACGCCGTTCGGCTCGGCTGTGCACATGGCCGTCGAGCGGCTCCGCCTGCGTTGCCTCGAAAAACAGGGTGTCGTCCATGGTTGGGTCCTTGAAAGCGAACATTCGTTCTCAAAGTTTGCGAATGATCGTTCGCCAATTATGCGAACGATCATTCGCGGTCAAGCGGAAATCCGTTTCGCTCCTGACAACGTGATGTCATGGGAGTTGCGCGTTACCTGTCCGGCTCCGGCGCGCCGGTGCCCGAGGCGGCTGCAGGTCGATGCTATCGACGCGAGAAAGTGCCAGGCTGCGGACACCAGCCTGATGCGGTCACGGGTGAGTTCGCGATGATGGCCGCGACACATGCCGCGGCCTGTCGGTGCGGGCTAGCCGAACTTGCCGGTACGCGGAAAGCCCTTTGGCGCCAGGCGTCCGGCCGAGGCACGGGCGCCGAACCACTCGGTCAGTTCCTCGCGGCTGCGCGAGAAGGTCCGGTCGGCGGAATCCTGCCAGGAAAGGCCGGTCTCGACACTGAACGTCTTGAGATCGAGGACGCCGCCATCCTTGTACTTCTGCAGCCTGACGCCCTTGCCGCGCGCCATTTCGGGAATTTCCGCCAGCGGGAAGACCAGCATCTTCCGGTTCTCGCCGACGATCGCGAGATGGTCGCCTTCGAGTGTGACGCAATGCGACGCCTCGTCGGGGGATTTCACGTTCATCACCTGCTTGCCCTTGCGGGTATTGGCGACGACCTCATCCTCCGACACGACGAAGCCATTGCCGGCATGGCTGACAAGCAGGCGCTTGCGCGCCGGGTCATGCACGAAGGCTGTGACGATGTCCTGATCGTTGTCCATGTCGACGATGATGCGGATCGGTTCGCCGTGACCACGACCTCCGGGCAGCCGGTCGGCGCCGATGGTATAGAACTTGCCGCCCGTGGTGAAGACCAGGATCTTGTCGGTCGTCTGCGCAGGGAAGGCCAGCTTGAGGCTGTCGCCTTCCTTGAAGGTCAGCTGCGACAGGTCGCTCAGGTGGCCCTTCATCGCGCGCAGCCAGCCCTTCTCGGAAATCACGACTGTGACCGGCTCCTTTTCGATCATCGCATGCGCGATGTCGGTCAGGTCATGCTCGGGCGCGTCGGCGAATTCGGTGCGGCGCCGGCCAAGCTCGGTCTGCGGACCGAATTTCTTCAGCGTCTCGCCGACTTCCCAGCGGATGGTCTTCCACTGGCGGGCGGGCGAGCCCAGAAGCAGCTCAATTTCCTTCTTCTCGACCGAGAGCGCGTCGAACTCCTTGCGGATCTCGAACTCCTCGAGCTTGCGCAGGGCGCGCAGGCGCATGTTGAGGATGGCCTCGGCCTGATTGTCGGTCAGCTCCCAGCGGGCCATCATGACCTGCTTGGGCTCGTCCTCCTCGCGAATGATGCGGATCACCTCGTCGATATTGAGGTAGGCGATCAGGTAGCCGCCGAGGATTTCAAGACGCTTCTCGATTTCGGCGAGGCGATGACTGGAACGGCGGACCAGCACTTCCTTGCGGTGCTCGAGCCATTCCGAAAGCACGCTCTTGAGCGACAGAACGTTCGGCACCTTGCCGCGAGACAGCACGTTCATGTTGAGCGGGAAGCGGGTCTCGAGTTCGGTCAGCTTGAACATCGATTCCATCAGCAGCCCGGGATCGACGGTACGGCTCTTGGGCACCAGGACGACGCGGATATCCTCGGCGCTCTCGTCGCGGATATCCTCAAGCAGCGGCAGTCTTCTGGCGATCAGCAGTTCCGCGATCTTCTCGATCAGCTTGGACTTCTGCACAAGATAGGGGATCTGGGTGAGCACGATATTCCATGTGCCCCTGCCCTGATCTTCCTGGTGCCATTGCGCGCGCAGGCGGAAACCGCCGCGTCCGGTGGCATAGGCTTCCTGCATGGAGGCCCAATCGTCGACCACCATGCCGCCGGTCGGGAAGTCCGGGCCGCGAACCTTGCATTCGAGCAGGGCCATCGGGTCCGTCTTGGCGCGCTCCTGGATCTCGGCCCACTGCTCCGGCGAGGTCATCAGGTCTGCGATCGAGGCCTCGCGGTTGTCGATCAGGTGCAGCGCGGCGGCGCAGACCTCGGCGGCATTGTGCGGCGGGATGGAGGTCGCCATGCCGACGGCGATGCCCGACGAGCCGTTGGCCAGGATGTTGGGGAAGGCACCGGGCAGCACGACCGGCTCTTCGTCTTCCTCGTTGTAGGTAGGACGGAAGTCGACCGCATCCTCGGTGATGCCCGACAGCAGATCGACCGCCACATCGGTCATGCGCGCCTCGGTGTAGCGCATGGCGGCAGCGTTATCGCCGTCGATATTGCCGAAGTTGCCCTGGCCGTCGACAAGCGGGTAGCGGACTGCGAAATCCTGCGCGAGGCGGACCAGCGCGTCGTAGATCGACTGGTCGCCGTGCGGATGGAACTTGCCCATCACCTCGCCGACGATGCGGGCGCACTTGGCGAAGCCCTGATCGGGATTGAGGCGCAGCAGGCGCATCGAGTGCATGATGCGGCGGTGCACCGGCTTCAGGCCGTCGCGGACGTCCGGCAGCGCACGGTGCATGATGGTCGACAGCGCATAAGCGAGATAGCGCTCTTCGAGCGCCTTCTTCAGGTCGACCGGTTCGATGTGATCACCGCCGCCCGATCCCGGCGGCAAAAGGCTTTTTCCCATGGTGCCGGGTTAGCCGAGACGCTGATTCGCGGCAAGTGCGCGCGCAGCGCCGCTGCAGCCCCGTTCGCGGCATCCGGGTTTCTGCTCGCAGAAGTCGCCTGCGCAGGGTTGCAGCGCGGGAAAGAAGCCCTTCACTATCGCCGCCAATGTTTGGCCGGAGCGATTGCCTTCGGCAGCGTTTTTCGCGCAATGTGCCGCCGCTCGCCTTCTTCCGGTCCAGTTCGTGCGGATTCGTGAGAAACGCAGCGGATAAACCGTGGAGAACGTTCGATGACAAAACAATTGGCTCTGGTGCGGACCCTTGCCTTCTCCTCGGTCCTGCTCGGACTTCCATTCGGCCCGGCCTTCGGCCAGGATGCCTCGGAAGTTGCCGAAAGGCTGAAGGTGCTTGCCTTGCAGCAGGGCATGGACCTCGCCTGGAACAATGTCTCCGGCGATTCCTCGGAGATGACCCTTGAAGGCGTGACGGTGAAGCCCGTCGACGAAAAGGATGCCCTGCCCATCGGCAGGATCACGCTGACCGGCGTCAGCGAGGACGGCAGCGGCTATTCGATCGAAACGCTGACGACCAGCCCCTTCTCAAAGTCCGGCGACGGCGTCGCGGTCGACGTCAGTGCCCTCGTGATGAGCGGACTCCGGCTGCCTGCGCCCGACGCCACCGATCCGATGGCCTCGATGGTGGTCGCCTATGATCGCATGGAACTGGCGAGCATGAGCGTCGACGTCGGCGGCAAAAGGGCCTTCGCGCTGGAAGGACTGGGCTTCGAGATGAAGCCGCCTGAAGGCGGGCGGCCGATGGAATTCAGCGGCGCCGCCGAAAAATTCAGCGTCGACCTGACCTTGATCGACGACCCGCAATACAAGGGCATAGTCCAGGCCCTCGGCTATGACACCGTCAACGGCTACCTGGAGATGGCCGGTTCATGGCAGCCCGAGGACGGACGGTGGTCGCTGTCGCAATACGACGTATCGTTCGAGAATGTCGGGACGTTCGGGACAACGCTGGATTTCGGCGGCTTCACGCCCGATGTCGTGAAGTCGATCCGGGACCTTTCGGCAAAGATGGCCGAGGCCGGCGACGGCGCGGACAGCACGGCGAGCCAGATGGCCATGCTCGGCCTCCTGCAGCAGGTGACCTTCAACAGCGTGTCGCTGCGCTTCGACGACGCCTCGCTCACCAACAAGGCAATCGGCCTTGTGGCGCAGATGCAGGGCCAGAAGCCCGCGGATATCGTCAACATGGCCAAGGCGAGCGTGCCTTTCGCGATGATGACGCTGAACAGCCCGGACCTGACGGCGGAAGTGTCGAGTGCGGTCAACACCTACCTGGACGATCCCAAGAGCATCGAGATCGCGGCCGAGCCGGACGCGCCTGTGCCCTTCGCGATGATCATGGCGACAGCAATGTCGAACCCGAACGACGTGTCGGTGACCGCCAATGCATTGTGGAAAATGCTGGGGCTGAAGGTCCGCGCCAACCAGTAAGCGCCCATCGGATCAAACAAAGGGGCCCGGCATCGCTGCCGGGCCCTTTCGATTCTCGTGACTTTTTCGATTCTTATGAATCGCTTGGCCGGGTTTCCTAATCTTCCTTCTTCGGCGCCGCGACGCGCAGGCTGAGCTCGCGCAACTGCTGCGGCGAAGCCTCGGACGGCGCGTTCATCAGCAGGTCCTGCGCCTGCTGGTTCATCGGGAACATCGTCACCTCGCGCAGGTTCTTGGCGCCGACGAGCAGCATGACGATGCGGTCGACGCCGGCAGCCATGCCGCCATGCGGCGGCGCGCCATACTGGAAGGCGCGGTAGAGACCGCCGAAGCGCTCCTCGACGGTGTCGCGGCTGAGCCCGACCATCTCGAAGGCCTTGACCATGGTTTCGGGCAGATGGTTGCGGATGCCGCCCGAGGCGATCTCGAAGCCGTTGCAGACCATGTCGTACTGGTAGGCCTTGATGGTCAGCGGGTCCTGGCCGTTGAGCGCCTCGATGCCGCCCTGCGGCATCGAGAATGGGTTATGCGCGAAGTCGATCTTCTTCTCGTCCTCGTTCCACTCGAAGAAGGGAAAGTCGACGATCCAGCAGAGCTCGAAACGGTCGCGGTCGACAAGGTTGAGCTCCTCGCCGGCGCGGGTGCGCGCGGCCCCCGCGAAGGACGCGAACTTGGCCGGGTCGCCAGCGGCAAAGAAGCAGGCGTCGCCGTCGTCGAGCCCGAGCTGGACGCGGATGGCCTCGGTGCGCTCGGGGCCGATGTTCTTGGCGACGGGACCAGCGCCTTCGATGTTGTCGCCTTCCTTGCGCCAGAAGATGTAGCCGAGGCCCGGCTGGCCTTCGCCCTGCGCCCAGGAATTCATCCGGTCGCAGAAGGCACGGCTGCCGCCGGTCTTGGCCGGGATGCCCCAGACCTCTGCCTTGGCATCGTTGGCGAGGATGTTGGCGAACACCTTGAAGCCGGAGTCGCGGAAATGGTCGGAGACCTCCTGCATCTCGATCGGGTTGCGCAGGTCGGGCTTGTCGGAACCGTATTTGCGCATCGCGACGTCATAGGGGATACGCGGAAATTCCTTCGTCACCGGCTTGCCGTTGGCGAAGGTCTCGAAGACGCCGCGCACGACGGGCTCGACGGACGACAGGACATCATCCTGCTCGACGAAGCTCATCTCGAGGTCGAGCTGGTAGAATTCGCCGGGCAGCCGGTCGGCGCGCGGGTCTTCGTCGCGGAAACATGGCGCGATCTGGAAATAGCGGTCGAAGCCCGACACCATGATCAGCTGCTTGTACTGCTGCGGCGCCTGCGGCAGGGCGTAGAACTTGCCCGCATGGAGGCGGCTCGGCACCAGGAAGTCGCGCGCGCCTTCGGGCGACGATGCGGTCAGGATCGGCGTCGAGAATTCGAAGAAGCCGCTCTGGCTCATGCGGTTGCGCATCTCGGAGATGATGCGGGTGCGCTGGATGATGTTCCGGTGCAGCGTTTCGCGCCTAAGGTCGAGGAAGCGGTACTTCAGGCGGATGTCCTCGGGATATTCGGGCTCGCCGAAGACCGGTAGCGGCAGTTCCTTGGCCACCGACAGGACCTCGATCTCGCTGGCGAAAACCTCGACCTCGCCGGTCGGCAGGTTGGCGTTCACCGTCTCGGCGGTTCGCGCCTTGACCGAACCATCGACGCGCACGACCCACTCGCCGCGCAGTGTCTCGGCGGTCCTGAAGGCCGGGGAATCCGGATCGGCGACGATCTGCGTCATGCCGTAATGGTCGCGCAGGTCGATGAAGAGAAGACCGCCATGGTCGCGGACGCGGTGGACCCAGCCGGACAGGCGGACATCGGCTCCGACATCGGACTTCCTGAGGGCGGCGCAGGTGTGGCTGCGGTAACGGTGCATGGTCATTGTTCGATCCGGGACGTTGGGGAACGGCGCCGACGCTTCGAAGCCGGGCCTGAAAATTCGCGCGAAAAGCGCATGGAGGCCCTGATTTGTCAAGGTAAAGGGCGGTGTGGCCCAACCAGCGCGGCCATTGCTGCTGGCAATCGCCGGCTCGATGGCCCAAGAAGGGGCACCCGCTAGCGGATCACCTGCCCCCATGTCCTCCATCCGTCCGCTGATTCCGCTTCTCATCGCCGCAGGCATCCTGCTTGGCGGAAACGGGCTGCAAGGCACGCTGATCGCGCTGCGCGGCGCGCAGGAGGGCTTCGAGCCCTCGACCATCGGCTTCATGGGCACGGCCTATTTCGGCGGCTTCCTTCTCGGCTGCATCTTCGTGACCCGCATCATGAAGGCCGTCGGTCACGTCCGCTCCTTCTCGGCGCTCGCCGCGATTGCCGCATCGGGCACGCTGATGCTGGTGCTGATCATCGACCCGCTGGTGTGGTCGGCCATCCGCTTCGCCACCGGCTTCTGCTTCGCCGGCCTGTTCACCATCATGGAGAGCTGGCTGAATTCGGGCGTGCAGAATCACAACCGGGCGCGCGTGCTGGCGCTCTACCGCATCATCGACATCGGCTCGGTGACCGGGGCGCAATTTCTCATCCCCGTCTTCGGCGCCGACGGCTTCACCATCTTCGCCATCATGTCGATCATGATCACGCTGTCGCTGGTGCCGGTCTCGCTCGGCGACCGCTCGAACCCGACGGCGCCGGAGGAGGTCAAGCTCGACCTGGCGCGCGTCTGGCGGATCTCTCCCCTCGCCTGCATCGGCTGCATCGCGGTGGGCGTCACCAACAGTTCGTTCCGGACCTTGTCACCGGTCTACGCCGAGCAGATCGGCATGTCGGTGACGGACGTGGTGACCTTCATCAGTGTCGGCATCATCGGCGGCGCGCTGATCCAGTATCCGCTCGGCCACATCTCCGACATCTGGGACAGGCGCAAGGTGCTGCTGCTGACGGCGACCGGCTCGATGGTCGCGGCGCTCGCCCTGGTTTTCCTGGCCGGCACCAGCACGCTCGTCAACTTTGGCCTGGTGTTCGTCTTCGGCTCCTTCGCCATGCCGATGTTCTCGCTGTCGGCCGCGCATGCCAACGACCGCGCCGACAAGGGCGAGTTCGTGCTCGTCAACGCCGCGCTGATGCTGTTCTACTCGTTCGGCGCCATCGGCGGACCGCTTGTGGCGGCAACCTTCATGCAGCGGCTCGGCCCGCAGTCGCTGTTTGCCTTCTGCGCCGCGGTCTACGTGATCCTCATCCTGATCATCCTTTACCGGATGCGGGCGCGCGAAAGCGTTCCGGCCAGCAAACGCGGGCGCTTCATCGCCATGCTTCGAACCTCGACGATCTTCGCACGGCTGGCGCGCCGCCCCGGCAACGCGGAAAAGCCGCCGTCCGCCGACTGACCTGCGGTAACTTGACGAAAGCCCCGCTGGCTGAAATGGAATGGAACCCTTTCTCCTATGAGACCCTGAGTTTTCATGCATGTAATTACCCTCCAGGCAGAACTCGATGCCGTCATCGCAGAATTCGAGAAGTCCGAATTCGTCACCGTCGATACGGAGTTCATTCGCGAAACTACCTTCTGGCCTGAACTCTGCCTGATACAGATCGCATCGCCGGGCGTTACCGCGCTGATCGACCCGCTGTCGTCCAACATCGACCTCGATCCCTTCTTCCGGCTGATGGCCAACGAAGCGGTGACGAAGGTTTTTCACGCCGCGCGCCAGGACATCGAGATCGTGTTCCATCGCGGCGGCCTGATCCCCCACCCGGTGTTCGACACGCAGGTCGCGGCGATGGTCTGCGGCTTCGGCGACAGCGTGTCCTACGATCAGCTCGTGCAGCGCATCACCGGCCAGCATCTCGACAAGTCGTCGCGGTTCACCGACTGGCGTCACCGCCCGCTATCCGAAAAGCAGCTGACTTACGCGCTTGCCGACGTGACGCATCTGATCGACGTCTACCAGCACCTGAAGGTCGAGCTCGAGCGCGAGAACCGCGCCCACTGGCTGAACGAGGAAATGGACGTCCTGACGTCGCGCGAGACCTACGACCCGAAGCCCGAGGACGCCTGGAAGCGGCTGAAGATGCGGCTGCGCAAGCCGCAGGAACTGGCCGTGGTGCGCGCGGTCTCGACGTGGCGGGAACTCGAAGCGCGCGAGCGCAACGTGCCGCGCGGGCGGGTGCTGAAGGACGACGCCATCTACGAGATCGCGCAGCAGCAGCCGCGCGACACGACGGCGCTCGGCCGGTTGCGCACGACGCCGAAGGGCTGGGAACGCTCGTCGACGGCCACGGCGCTGCTGGAAGTCATCAACAAGGCGCTGTCGCTACCCAAGGATGAAATGCCGAAGGCGCCGCGGCCTCAGCAGCAGGCCGAGGGGTCAAACGCCGCCGCCGAACTGCTGAAGGTGCTGCTGCGCCTGGTGGCGGAGAAGGAAGGCGTTGCGGCCAAGGTGCTGGCGACCAGCGACGATATCGATCGCATTGCCTCCGAGGGCGAGAGCGCAGACGTGCAGGCGCTGCATGGCTGGCGGCGCGAGGTGTTCGGCAATCACGCGATCCGGCTGGTTCGCGGCGAGATCGGCATCAAGTTCGACCAGCGCAAGATCGCCGTGTTCGACATCACCGAATAGCCGCGCTGTTACGGCCCGCCGGCAATGCGCAGGGCGAACAGGATCCAGCCGAGACCGAGCACGCCATAGCCGGCGGCGAACAGCGCGCTGCGAAGACCAAGCCGGTTGCTGGTCAGGTGCACCAGCGCGTGAGCATAGCGCAGCACGACGAAAAGCCAGGCGACAGCGACAGTCAGGTACCAGACTCCCGCCGTGACGTAGAGCGACAGGCAGAGCGCGTAGAACAGTACGGGCAGCTCGAACTGGTTCATCAGATTGTTGGAGGCGGTGGCGCTGCCCTCGGGCTCCCCGCCCCGATCGGCGAAGACACGCGGCCGCACAGTGCCTGCGATCAGCGGGCCGAAGCGGCGACGGCCCAGAACCGCATAGACGATGTAGGCCAGCAAGACCTGCGCCAGCATGGGCCAGAAAATCGCGGTCTGATTCATTCATCGTTCTCCGTCGCTGTCCACACACGTAGTCCGCCGGCGGCGCCAACGCCAGCTGCCATGTCCGGTGCATCGCCAATGCACAGGACAGGAAAAGGGCCGGCTCTCGCCGGCCCTTCCGTGGCAGTTGGATAATCCCGACTGCTTACTGCACGAAGACGGTAAGCTGTCCGCCGGCACCGACATGGGCGGCGACGACCGAAGAGACCTCGACCGACTGCTCTTCGAGTTCGGCCTTCAGCGCACTGTTGGCCTCGATGGCCGCCTGCAATTCAGCGGTCGCTTCCGCGTTCTTCGAGATGGCGTTGCTGACGGCTGCCTGGTTGTTGCCCTTTTGGAGGTCGTCGATCTTCACGACGCTGACGCTCGAAACATCGGTCATCGCCTGGACCTCGGCCGCCGTGTTGGCGCTGGCGTTGAGCGAGGAGATCAGCATGCCGAAGTTCGGGTCGGACGAGGTGCTGGCAGTGATGCCGGCATCGGTCGTAGCGGCAGCCGAACCGTCGCTGGCGCTCGTGCCGGCACCGATCTGCGCATCCGTGTTCATACCCGCTCCGGCGTTGACGCCGCCGCTGTCGACCTGTGCTCCGACGTCCGAGCTGGCATTGGCGCCCACATTGGCGTCGAGAGCCAAAGCCGGCGCGGCGGCCAGCGAAGCGAGGAGTGCAGTGGTGGTAATCAGGCTTGTGCGTTTCATCGTAGTACCTTTCTGTTGGCCCCTTCGCCTACAGAACTCGTTAACAATCAGAGCGTTCCGGCCACATTCCGGGTCGTTTTGGGGAATTTTTCTGGCGGGAAACCGGCCGCTTTGTGAAAGCCGCGCCGCCACACACACGGACCCGCAGTAGCCCCGGGTTTCAGGCAGGGACCGTCTTCTTGCGCGACGTCAGCCACTCCTCGAAGCGCTGCACGACGACGTAGAACGACGGCACGAAAACGACGGCGAGTAGCGTCGAGGCGATCATGCCGGTGAAGACTGTGATGCCGATGGACTTGCGCGCGCTGGCGCCGGCACCGGTGGCCAGGACAAGCGGGGCCACGCCAAGGATGAAGGCGAAGGATGTCATAAGGATCGGCCGGAACCTTGCGCGCGCCGCCTCGACCGCAGAATCGAGAATGGGCTTGCCGGTCGCGCGCAATTCGCGGGCAACCTCGACAATCAGGATCGCGTTCTTCGCCGACAGGGCGATCAGCAGGATCAGGCCGATCTGAACGTAGAGATTGTTGGCCACCTCGAGCGCGGACAGAACCAGCACCGGTCCGACGAGCGACATGGGAGCCGCCAGAAGGATCGATACCGGCGCCAGCCAACTGCCGTACTGACCGGCAAGAACCAGGTAGACGAGAAGCAGCGCCATGCCGAAGACGATATAGATCTGATTGCCGACGAGCTTTTCCTGGTAGGATAGTGCGGTCCACTCGAAGCCCGTGCCGGGCGGCAGCTGATCGTGCGCGACCTGCTCGAGCAGGTTCATCGCATCACCCGTGGAGAAGCCCTGCGCCTGCACGCCGATGACGGAGGCGGAGGGATAGAGATTGTAGAGGCTGATCAGCGAAGGCCCGACGCTTGGCTCGATCTCGAGCACTGTGCCGATGGGGATCATGTCGCCGTTCTTGTTGCGCACATTGAGCCGGGCGATGTCCTCGGGCGTGACCCGGAACTGGGAATCGCCCTGCACATAGACCTGAAAGACACGGCCGAACTTGTTGAACTGGCTGACATAGGTGGAGCCAAGATAGCCGGCGATGGTCTGAAATACCTGGTCGGTGTTGAGCCCGAGCGACTGCAGCTTGTCGCGGTCTATCTGGCCGGAATATTGCGGGACGGTGGCGCGGAACGGTGCCCAGATCCGTTCGATGCTCGATTGCGTCTCGGCAGCCCTGACGACGGCCTGGACGGAGCTCTGCAGCTTGCCGAGGTCGAAGCTGCCGTCCCGAACCTCGACCTGCAGGGTGAAACCGGCTGCGTTGCCGATACCCTGGATTGGCGGTGGCGGCAGGACCAGCACCTGGCCATCTTCCATGTTGGAGAGGCTCTCGTTCAGCGTCGCGTAGAGCGACGCAAGATCCTCTCCCTTGCCGCGCAGGCTCCAGTCCTTGAGGATGATGTAGGCGACACCTGCGTTGGCCAGGGGCGAATTGTTGTCGAGCGCCGAGAGGCCGGAAATCGTCACGACCTGGTCGACGCCCGGCGTCTCCTTTGCAATTTTCGAGATCTGCTGCATCGTCGCTTCCGTGCGACCCAGGGCAGCGCCATCGGGAAGTTCGACCGAGGCGAGCAGATAGCCCTGGTCCTCGATCGGGATGAAGCCCGTCGCGAGGCGCGACATGCCATAGCCGGCACCGCCGACGATGAGCAGCGCAATCAGCGCCATGACGCCGCTTCGATGCACCATCGAACCGATCAGCCGGGCATAGCCGTTTTCGAGCCGTTGATAGACCGAATTGAAACCGCGGAAAAATGCGTTCCGCTTCTCCGGGGGCACGGGCCGCCGCAGCCAGCTCGCGCACTGGGTGGGCTTCAGCGTCGCTGCGTTGACGGCACTGATCAGGGCTGTCGCCGCGATGACGAGCGCGAACTGCGCATACATCTGGCCCGTCAGGCCGGGCAGGAACGCTGCCGGCAGGAACACCGCCATCAACACCAGGGTGATGCCGACGATCGGCCCGAACAGCGAGTCCATCGCAGCAATGGCGGCGTCGTGGCCGGAAAGCCCACGCTCCATGTTGTGGGAGGCGCTCTCGACGACGACAATGGCATCGTCAACGACAATGCCGATGGCGAGCACGATGGCGAAAAGCGTCGACAGGTTGACCGTGAAGCCGAGCGCGGCCATGGCGGCAAAGGCGCCGATGATGGTGACCGGAACCGTGGTGGCAGGCACGAGCATGGCGCGCCAGTCCTGCAGAAAGACGAGGATGACGACCAGGACCAGCAGGGCCGCCTCGAGCAGCGTCTTGTAGACCTCGTCGATGGCCTGGCTGACGAAGACAGTGGTGTCGAAGGGGATCGAATAGGCAAAGTCCTGCGGAAAATCGGCCGCCAGTTCCTTCATGCGGACCTCGACCTTGCCGGCGACGTCGAGCGCGTTGGCGCCGGGCGACAGGAAGATGGCGAGTCCTGCCGCCTGCTTGCCGTCGAGGCTGAACGACTGCCCGTATCCCTGGGCGCCGAGTTCCACGCGACCGATGTCGCGCACGCGCGTCATGTCGCCGCTTTCGCCGGTCTTGACGATGACAGCGCCAAACTGGTCCGGGTCGTTGAGGCGGCTCGCGACCTCGACCGTGTACTGGAAGGCGAGGCCGTCGGGTGCCGGCGGAGCGCCGATCTGGCCCGCCGTGACCTGTTCGCTCTGCTGCTGGAGCGCCTGGACGACATCCTGGGTAGTCAGGCTGCGCGCCCGCATCTTTTCCGGATCCAGCCAGACGCGCATGGAGTATTGCCCGGCGCCGAAGACGTTGACGTCGCCGACGCCCGGGATGCGGGACAGTTCGTCCTTCAGGCTGATCGTCGCGTAGTTGGCGAGGTAGAGGCTGTCATACTCGCCGTTCGGCGAGGTGAGCGTCACGATCTCGAGGATCGAGGCGGACTTCTTCTGGACATTGACACCCTGCACCTGAACCGACTGCGGCAAGGATGCCAGCGCGGACGAGACGCGGTTCTGCACGCGCACCTGCGCCTGGTCGAGATTCGTGCCGATGGCGAAGGTAACCGTCAGATTGTAGCTGCCGTCGGAGGCGGCGAAGGACTGCATGTAAAGCATCCCCTCGACACCGTTTACCTGCTGCTCGATGGGCAGCGCGACGGTATCGATGACAGCCGTCGCGCTGGCGCCCGGGTAGCGGGTCGTCACCGACACGGTGGGCGGCACGACGTCGGGGTATTGCGACACCGGCAGCGACAGCAGCGAGGCGATGCCGATGACCACCATCAGGATGGCGATCACATTGGCCAGAACCGGCCGCTCGATGAAGAACTTGGAGATCATTTCGCCGCCGCCGCGAGATCCTTGACCTCCGGATCGATCTTGCCGCCGGCGACGACGGACTGCAGGCCCGAGATGAGCACGCGGTCATCGGGCGCGATGCCCTTTTCGATGACGCGCAACTCGCCGACGAGCTGTCCGATCTCGACGGGGCGCTGCTCGACCACATCGTCCTTGCCGGCAACGAGGAGATAGCGGCCCCGCTGGTCTGTGCCGATCGCCCGATCCGGCACGAGCAGCCGGTCGGGTTCCTTGGCAAGCGGCACGCGCACCCGCACGAAGTTGCCGGGCAGAAGCCCGCGCTTTTCGTTGGGCAGCACGGCGCGAACGGCAAGGGTGCCCGTCGACGCCGTGAGGCCCGGCGCTATATAGTCGAGCGTGCCGGCGTGAGGATAGCCGTCCTCGTTCTGCAGGCCGACCTCGACTGGGACCTTCTTCAGGTCGTCCGCCGTGATGCCGCGCGATGCCATCTCGGCCCGGATACGCAGGACCTCACGCTCGCTGATGTTGAAATTGACGTAAATCGGGTCGAGCTGAACGATGGTGGCGAGCGTGGTCGGACTGCCCTGCCCGACCAGTTGGCCGATCGACACCTGGCGAGCCGAGACGATGCCGGCGAACGGCGCCTTGACCTCGGTGTAGCTCAGGTTGAGCTCGGCCTGCTTGACGGCGACTTCGCTCTGCTTCTGCAAGGCGACATTGACGGCGGCGGCGGCGGCGGCCTGGTCGACGGTCGATTGAGAGACCACCTTCTGGGCGAGCAATTCCTGCTGCCGCTTGAGTTCGGCGTCGGTCTGCCTTGCGGAAGCGTCGGCAGAACCCTTCTCGGCCTGTGCCTGGTCGAGTGCAAGCTTGTAGGGATCGGGTTCGATCAGAAACAGGCGCTTGCCGGCGGCGACCTGATCGCCGTCCTGATAGTCGATCTCGCGGATGAAGCCTGCGACGCGGGCTACCAGGCTGGTCGAGTTGACGGCGTCGGCGCTGCCCGTCGCCGTCAGATAGGGGGTGACGGTCTGCTTCAGGGGTACCGCCACCTGCGTCTTGGGCGGCGGCGGCGCGACATAGGCATTCTTGTCGTTGCAGGCGGCCAGCAGAACCAGGGCGGCAATTAGGATGGTTCCTTGCGGTGGTCCTCCGCGCAACAGAAACATTCGACTACGAGTCCCCCATCCGCCACTAGTTGACGCAAGGGTACCTGCAAAATCAAAGTTTGTCATGGCACCGGAAAACCGGTGCCTGTCACGGTTGTGCTACCGCTTACATGCCGCCGGAGTAGTTGGGGCTTTCGCGGGTGATCGTCACATCGTGCGGATGGCTTTCGCGCAGGCCGGCATTGGAGATGCGCACGAAGGTTGCACGGTCGCGAAACTGCTCGAGATCGCGGGCACCGACATAGCCCATGGCGGCCTTGAGACCGCCCGCGAGCTGATGCAGCACGCCGGCGACCGGCCCCTTGTAAGGCACCTGACCCTCGATGCCCTCGGGCACCAGCTTCAGCGTGTCGCGCACTTCGGCCTGGAAGTAGCGGTCGGCCGAACCGCGCGCCATGGCGCCCACGGAACCCATGCCGCGGTATGCCTTGAACGAGCGGCCCTGGTGCAGATAGACCTCGCCCGGGCTCTCGTCCGTGCCTGCGAGCAGCGAGCCGATCATCGCCGCATTAGCGCCTGCGGCCAATGCCTTAGCCAGATCACCTGAGTATTTGATTCCGCCGTCGGCGATGACCGAGACGTCGGCGCGGTGGGCTGTCTCGACGGCCGACATGATGGCCGAGAGCTGCGGCACGCCGACGCCGGCGACGATGCGGGTGGTGCAGATGGAGCCGGGACCGATGCCGACCTTGACGGCGTCGGCGCCGGCGTCGATCAGCGCCTGCGTGCCGTCGGCGGTCGCCACGTTGCCGGCCATGATGCGCACGGAATTGGAAAGCTTCTTGGCACGCGCCACGGCATCGAGAACGCGCTGCGAGTGGCCGTGCGCCGTGTCGATGACGAGCAGGTCCACGCCGGCGTCGATCAGCCGCTCGGCGCGCTCGAAACCGTCATTGCCGACGCTGGTGGCGGCCGCAACGCGGAGCCGTCCCTGCACGTCCTTGGAGGCGTGCGGGTTGAGCTGCGACTTCTCGATGTCCTTGACGGTGATGAGGCCGACGCAATTGTAGTCGGCGTCCACCACCAGCAGCTTCTCGATGCGGCGCTGGTGCAGCAGGCGCTTGGCTTCGTCAGGATCGACGCTCTCGCTGACCGTGACGAGGTTGTCGTGTGTCATCAGTTCCGACACCTTCTGCGAGGGGTCGGAAGCGAAGCGGACGTCACGGTTGGTCAGGATGCCGACGAGGCGACCGGTGATCTGGCCACCGCTTCCGCCGTTCTCGACCACCGGGATGCCGGAAATGCGGTAGGTGTCCATCAGCGCACGGGCATCGGCCAGCGTTCCGTCGGGGCCGATCGTCACCGGATTGACGACCATGCCGGACTCGAACTTCTTGACCTGGCGAACCTGCTCGGCCTGTTCGATGGGCGTAAAGTTCCGGTGGATGACGCCGATGCCGCCGGCCTGCGCCATGGCAATGGCCAGCCGGGACTCGGTCACCGTGTCCATGGCGGCCGACAGGATCGGAATGTTGAGCTCGATGTCGCCGGCGATGCGCGTCCTTACATCCGTCTCGCCCGGCATGACCTCTGAATGGCCCGGCTGCAGCAGTACGTCGTCAAAGGTCAGCGCCAATGCGCCGGTAGCCGTATCGATGATTTTTGCCATTGCCGATCCTTGTAATGCGAAACGGGCGCCAGCCCAGAGGACCGCGCCGACTCGAATCTTCCCTTTCAGGATTGGCACGGGCTGGTACCACGAGACATGCAGGTTGAAAAGCCCGGTTCGGACGCGGCAAGCCAACCCTTCCTGAAACGGGTTTGTGCGATTTCGCGAAAAGGCCGGGGACAGATCCGGCAGGCCGTGCTACCCGCCGGGCGGCGCCGGCACGACCGGCTGCCCGCAAATCGCAGTTCGTCCGGGAAAACACGTGAGAAGAACCGTCCCGCTCATTCTTGCGGTCGCCCTGTTCATGGAGAACATGGACTCGACGGTGATCGCCACCTCGCTGCCGGCGATCGCGGTCGACATCGGGACCTCTCCCATCGCGCTCAAGCTGGCGCTGACGGCCTATCTCGTCGCCCTGGCGATCTTCATCCCGGTCAGCGCCTGGGTGGCGGAAAGGTTGGGCGCAAAGCTGGTATTTCGCGCGGCGATCGGCGTCTTCGTCATCGGCTCCGTCGCTTGCGCCTCCTCCGGGTCGCTGCTCGAATTCGTGCTGGCGCGCTTCCTGCAGGGGATGGGTGGCGCCATGATGACGCCGGTGGCGCGGCTGGTGCTGGTGCGAGCGACCGAAAAGAGCGACCTCGTGTCGGCCATGGCCTGGCTGACCATTCCCGGGCTGATCGGCCCTCTCGTCGGCCCACCGGTGGGCGGCTTCATCACCACCTTCATCACCTGGCACTGGATCTTCCTGATCAACGTGCCGATCGGACTTGCGGGCATCTGGCTGGCCAGGCGCTACCTGCCGGACATCGAACCGGCACACGTAAGACGGCTCGACATGCCCGGCTTTCTGCTGTCCGGGATCGCCGCATCCGGCGTGGTGTTCGGCCTCTCGGTGATCAGCCTGCCTGCGCTGCCGCCGATTGTCGGGGTCATCGTGCTGCTGGTCGGGCTGGGTGCCGGCGCGCTCTATTTCCGCCATGCCCGCGTGACGCCAGATCCCATCCTCGACCTGCGCCTGTTCCGCAATCCGGCCTTTCGCGCGGCCGTCGGCGGCGGCGCGCTGTTTCGCGTCGGCAGCGGCGCAACGCCCTTTCTCCTGCCGCTGCTCTTCCAGCTCGGCTTCGGCATGACGCCGTTCCAGTCCGGCATGCTGACATTCGCGTCTGCCTTTGGCGCGATCGCCATGAAGTTCATGGCATCCTTTACGTTGCGCGCCGGCGGTTTTCGCACGGTCCTGGCCGCGACGGCGTTCCTCGGTGGCGGCTTCATCGCCGCAAGCGCGCTGTTCACGCCCTCGACCTCGCACGCCGTCATCATCGCCGTGCTGATCGGATCAGGCTTCCTGCGCTCGCTCTTCTTCACCTCGGCGGGTGCGCTCGTCTTCGCCGACATCGACGCCGGCGAGGCCAGCCAGGCCACGGCGATCTCGGCGGCATCGCAGCAGATCAGCATTGCCGTCGGCGTGGCGGTCGGCGGCGGCCTGCTCGAGGGTACGAGCTACCTGACAGGTGAGCCGATCGGCCCAGGCTCCTTCACGGTCGCGTTCCTCACCGTCGGGCTGATCACCGCTCTTTCCCTTATCCCGTTCGCGCGGCTGCCCAAGGATGCAGGCAGTTCGGTTTCCGGACACCGGCTGCGGAGACCGGTCGGCGAGGAGCCGCCGGCGGCCTGAAGTTCAGCTGTCCTGGCCTTCTGCCCGACCTTTGAAGTCCTTGGCGAGCAGATAGAGTTCCACCGATTCGCCGCGCGATGCCGGCGGCTTGACGTGATGCACGGAACGGAAATTGCGTTTCAGAAGGTCGAGCAGCGCGTGCTCGGTTCCGCCCTGGAAGGTCTTGGACAGGAAATGGCCGCCCGGCTTGAGCACGGAAATGGCGAAATCGGCGGCGACCTCACAAAGATGTTCGGTGCGAATATGGTCGGTGCGCCGATGGCCCGTGGTCGGCGCGGCCATGTCCGACAGGACGATGTCCGGGTTACCGCCCAACACCTCGACAAGCCGTGCGGGCGCCGCGTCGTCCAGGAAATCCATCTCCAGCACCTCGCTGCCGGGAACATGATCCATGCCGAGATAGTCGATGCCAACCACGTGCGGCTTCTCGGGCGGCGACTTGGTGCGGGCGGCGGCGACCTGGCACCAGCCTCCCGGCGCGGCACCGAGATCGATGACCTTCATGCCGGGCTTGAGGATCTTGTAGCGGTCGTCGATCTCGATCAGCTTGTAGGCGGCACGCGAGCGGTAGCCGTCGGCCTTGGAGCGCTGCACATAGGGATCGTTCATGTGGCGCTCGAGCCAGCGCCGCGAGGATTCCTTCAGTCCGCGCTTCTTCTTGATGCGGGTTCTGAGGACGCGGGTCGCGCCCGGCTTGACTGGTTTCTTGGTGGTCATGGACGCTGCCTGTTTCGCCAGTTGCGCCGCCATACCCCGGCGTCGCCCATCAGTTCGGAGAGGATGCCCTCGCGCAGGCCCCGGTCGGCGACGCGCACGCGGTCGGCCGGCCAGGTATCGCGGATGGCCTCGAGAATGGCGCAGCCGGCAAGCACAAGGTCGGCCCTGTCGGCGCCGATACAGGCATTGCCGACCCTCGCCTCGAAATCCCAGCCGAGCAGCTTCTCGACCATGCGGTCGACGCTGTCGCGGTCCATCCACAGCCCGTCGACACGGCGGCGGTCGTAGCGCTCGAGCCCGAGATGCACGCCGGCCAGCGTCGTCACCGTGCCCGAGGTGCCGAGCAAATGGAACTTGCCGTCCCGCACGAGATGGTCTAGCCGGTCGCGGCCGTCGAAACTGGCCAGCATCTGCTTCACGCTGTCGACCATGGCGCCGAAGATCTCGGGCGTCACGTCGCGGCCGCCGAAGCGCTCGGCCAGCGAAACAACGCCAACCGGCAGCGAGGTCCAGGCGACGATGTGGCTGGCAAGCCGCGGCGAGCGGTGGCCACGCACGTCTATCAGCGCGATCTCGGAAGAGCCGCCGCCGATGTCGAACAGCACGACGCCGTCCGTGTCGCGCTCGACCAGCGACCCGCAACCGGAAACGGCCAGACGGGCCTCGGTCTGGCGGTCGATGATCTCCAGCGTCAGCCCGGCCTCGACCCTTACACGGTCGAGGAACTCGGCACCGTTCTCGGCCGAGCGGCATGCTTCAGTCGCGATCAGCCTGAACTTCTCGACGGTACGATTGTTGAGCTTGTCGCTGCAGACCTTGAGCGCCTCGATCGCCCTGTCCATCGCCGCCTCCGAGAGGCGGCCGCTGGCCGACAGCCCCTCGCCCAGCCGCACGATGCGCGAGAAGGCGTCGATGACGCGGAACTGGCCGGGGCGTCCGGGCACCGCAACCAGCAGCCGGCAGTTGTTGGTGCCGAGGTCGAGCGCTGCAAATACCGGCAGGTCCTGGCGCTGCGGCAGTCGCGGCTCGCGCAGGATCGCGGCCGTTGCCGGTTGCGGCGGTAAGTCGGGAGATGCTGCGGGCGGCAAACTGCCCTGCGCCGGAGATCCGACGGGAACCGCCTGCACGCCATCGCGCGCGAACACCTTGCGGCCGCGCTTACGCTTGCGCCGTCTCTTGGGTTTCTGCTTCGGGTGCAGCCCGCTGTCCGGCTTCTGCGCAGACGGAACGTCAGCCGTCTTGCCGGTCGCCGGAATTGCGGCGCCGATTTCCGGCGCCAGGAAACTCCCTGACCCACCCGCTTCCGGCGCTCCGGCGCCGGTCTCGCGGTCTTCCACGTTGATGCCCTTCATGCGCGGCGCGAACCCTGGGGACGCAGCCTGCGCTACTCGATCTTCAGTTGCTGGCAGGATAGCAGCGCCCGGGAGGATCACCAAGCGCAGAGTGAGGAGAGCAGCAAACCCCGCGTAAACCGCGCCGCGGTTGAATAGCCGGCTTGGATGGGGCAATGCTTGCCGATGCACGGGCAGCGCGCCACAGACCCTCCTAGCAACCATTTCGGCGGCCGATGACATTCTGAATATGACTTTGAAGAAAATCTTCTGGCCCGTGGTGGGGCTGACCGCTGTCGCGGTGTCGGTATGGTTGCTGGTCGGGGAATTGCGCGGGACGTCGTTCGACGATGTGCGTGACGGCATCGTCGCGATACCGCCGACCGCCTGGGCGGCCTCTGCGCTGTGTTCGTTGATCGCCTATCTGGCGCTCGCCGATTATGACCGGATGGCGCTCGCCCATCTCGGCAAGCGCGTGCCGGTGACATTCGTCGCGCTCTGTTCCTTCACGACCTATGCGCTGTCGCACAATCTTGGCGGCTCGGTCTTTTCCGGCGCGGTCATCCGCTACCGGGCCTATGCGACCAAGGGGCTGACGGCACAGGACGTGGGCGTGCTCGTGGCGTTCTGCTGGTTCACCTTCGTCCTGTCTACGGTCCTGGTAATCAGCGTGGTGCTGCTCGGTGTGCCGGACCTGCTCGACCGCTTCGCCGACATGGCCGGCCCGAAAACCGCCCAGGTCGCCGCGTTTGGCGGGCTGGCCTTCGTCGCGGCCTACGTGACCGGCAGCATGCTCGGCCTGAAGCCGCTCAGGATAGGCGGCTTCCAGTTGCACTACCCTACCCTGCCGATCGTCGGTCGCCAGTTGCTGATCGGCCCGATGGAACTGCTGGCCGCCGGGGCCGTGATCTACTTCGCGCTGCCGGCCGCCGGCAATCCGGGCTACCTGACGGTGCTCGGCATTTTCCTGGTGTCATTTTCGGTGGCGCAGATCTCGCATGCGCCCGGCGGCCTCGGCGTGCTGGAAGTGGTTTTCCTTACCGGCATGTCGGAAATGGACCCGAGCGCCGTGCTCGCCGCGCTGCTGGTCTTCCGCCTCTTCTATCTGATCGTGCCGCTGATCCTGGCGCTGTTCGTCGTGCTGCTGTTTGAACGCGACCAGTTCCTCGGCCGCTGAGGCGGCGGCAGTCAGAGGGAGCGCGCGAAAGTCTTCGGAGTCGAGATTGTATCTCCCCGCGGGCTTGACTATTTGCCACTCATGGCTACAACGCAGCCGGAATTGACACGGTTTGCCGGCAGTGCTCGCACCGACCGGCCTGCTGGGGAATAGGTTAACGGTAGACCCACGGACTCTGACTCCGTTAGTCCTGGTTCGAATCCAGGTTCCCCAGCCACTTCGCTTCCTGAAACCCTTGGATGCATCTGCGGCCTTGGCCTTATGAGCTGCAACATGGCAAGACTCCCGCGGGTACTGGCGGTCGTCAATGTCCGCTTCCTGGCTCGCAGCACCAAATATCGGTCATTCCTCTACCGGCCCCGAACTGGCCATTCCGCTTTGCGCTTCGAGTCGGCCATTGCATCGTGCGTCACCGTTTCCGAGGGGCGGCGCTCTTGAGTTCCAAAGAAAATGGTTCAAGAGCGAAGATGCCCACCTGACGTGATGTTCTATTGATCGTCGTTGTGGTGCATATTGAATCAGGGGAAGAGCCCCGCGTTGTTGTCGACGAAAAAGTCGATCACGCGCCGGGTCAATGCCTTCTGGGGGCCAACGTCCGGCCAGACGGCGTAGACTCCCAGATCAGGCAATCGCCATTGCGGCAGCAGGCGGACCAGCGTACCGGAGGCGATCTCTTCCGAAACCTCGCCGAGTGGCATGTGCTGCACACCGAGGCCGGCGAGAAGCGCGGATTTCGCCGAGGCGATTGTGTTTACCTCTAGCCTCACATTTTGCGGGAGGAAGACGATGGACCGACCTTCGCACTCAAGCGTCATCGCATCGGGCAGGATTGAGATCGCGATGAAATCACAGGCTGCAAGGTCCTCAATCGTCCGGACAGTCTGTCGCGAAGCCAGATAGTCGGGCGAAGCTACAAGGACGCGGCCAAAATCGCCAATTCGCCGACTCTTCAGGCTGCTGTCGGCCAGCCTTCCCAACCGGATCGCGAGATCGAAACCTTCCTTGACCAGATCGACGGGCGCGTCGCTGCTGTGGAGCGAAATGGCGACCATCGGATGCCGCCTTGAGAACTCCCAGAGTGACTGACGGAATGCCATTCGCTCCCCCCAGGCGGGAATGGTGATGCGCAAGGCGCCGACCGGCACGTCGCCGTCCGCCCCCACGGCACCAAGGGCCTCTTCGCCAGCCGCGACCATGCGGCGTGCCGGCGCGAGTGCCGCAAGGCCTTCTGGGGTTAGAGACATGTGTCTGGTGGAACGGAAGAAGAGCGCTACCCCGAGCTTTGCCTCTAGCCGGGACAGATGATGGCTGACGACAGAGGTGGACAGCTTCAACCGCCGCCCGGCGGCGCTCAGGCTGCCGGCGTCGGCAACGGCGACGAAAACCCCGAGGCCACGGTAATCCTCGATCATCTTTCTAATTCCTCGAAGTATCCTTCCGCATATATGTGGATAATCGAAAGGCCTTGCCCTGTCTATCTGTGGGTGGTGTAGACAGGAGATACCAATGCCCAGAAGTACCGCCCACCTTTCCACGCCGCGCGCCAGTGGATATCTGCAGCAGCTTTGCAAGCACTTCGGGCACAAGGTTCCTGTCGACTTCACGCCAGAGGCTGGAGAGGTCACGCTGCCTTCTGGCACCTGCGCATTGCGGGTTGAGAGCGAGGTTCTGACCCTTGATGTTGTGGGTGAGGCTGAAAACCTCGAAAAGCTGGAAAAGGTGATTGGCGATCACCTCGTGCGGTTCGCCTTCCGGGAGAACATCACGCTGACCTGGCATCGACTTCCCGAGCCCGTGTAGCACCGGACGTCGAAAGAGGAGTCAGAGGATGACCATTGCAGTCACCGCCGTGTCGGGACAACTCGGCAGGGAGATCGTCCGCAAACTGCTGCAAATGCCGAGCGGCGACATTCGCGCCAGCGGACTGGTCTGGGCCATCGGCCGAAACGGCATCTATATCGAGCCCGACCTTGAGTACATCGAGAGCTACCGTGCGCGCGGCGAAATTGCGAACAGCGCGGGCGACGGGAAATGCGGCTATACGACCCGCTCGGAACTTGGCGCCGCATATGCAAGCCTGCTAACCCGGTCCGATCATGACGGCGGGACCGTCAACCTCAATGGCGAACCGATCACCCAGACGCAGCTTGTCGAATATCTGAATCGTACCTATTCGACGCGGCTCAACTATCGCGCAATGTCCTCGGCCGAATATGCCAGGGACCGGACAGCCGAACTCGGTCCATTCATGGGCGGCATCATTGCCGGAATCTACGATGGGATCCGTCTTGGCGCCTACAGCACGCCAGGCGACTTCGAGGCCGTGACCAGCCGACCGCACCAAGGCTGGGATGACTATTTCCAGTCGCACGCGACATGAATGCACCGCAAGCGCTGCGACGCAGCCCTGTTTCAAACTAGAGTTGGAGCCCTGAATGCCCACGGCGAAGTCAGTTCTCAATCACCCTTACACATCCTGGGTCCTCCTTGGCCTGCCAGCCATTCCGATGATCGCAGGACTCGCTTCTGGCAGCGCCGAAACCGTGCACGGGCTTTTGCATCCGACAGGCGAGTTCGCGGCTCGTTTCATGATCATCGCAATGATGATCACGCCTCTTTCGATGCTCTTCAGGGGCTCGACCGTCGTCCGCTGGCTTATGAGGCGTCGCCGCTATCTCGGGGTCGCGGCGTTCGGCTATGCGGCGCTCCACACCGGGCTCTACCTGGTCGATGAAGGAGCCGTGGCATTCTCGGGAACCGAGATCTCGCAGCTGTACATCTGGACCGGGTGGCTTGCGTTCTTCATTTTCGTGCCTCTGGCGGTGACCTCGACAGATGGATGGGTCCGGACACTCGGTCGGCGATGGAAGACCCTTCAGCGGTTCGTTTACGGTGCTGCGATCCTGACGCTCGTGCATTGGGCCGCACTGCACGATTGGGGTGGAGTGGGCCCTGCGATGGTGCATTTTGGACCACTGGCTGCGTTGCAGGCATATCGCATATGGTCAAACCTGCAACGAAGCCGCTTAAGAACCGCGTGATCGGCTGGCGGCGATCTGCGAAATAGCTTTGCGTGCTGGTGAACGTGATCGCCAGTTCCCGAGGGCTACCTCGATCAGGGGCGGCATGAGGACCTTATGCGGATAGTTGAGCAGGTTGCGAGCCGCCTCCAACAGGTGGGATTCCCGCGTAGAGTGACAGAGCAGGTTTGGTTCGATCTCCTAGATAGGTACGCTCACGGCTGGAGCCTGCTCAGGCAGCGGTGCTCAGCCGCGCAAGTCGAAGCACTCCACCGGAAGGATTCCCTTGTGTAGCCGACTGCCCTGACGTCGATGCGGGCTCTCGTTTCCGGAAGCGGCTCAAGACATGTTTTCAAGAAACTTGCGTATGTTCTCCCCATGACTTGGGAAACGGGGTTTGCAAAACAAGCGTTGCAGCACGGATTCGACCTAATTTGGGCAGAGCACGAGGCAAAGTTTGCCTATGTGCATTTGGCCTGCTTAGGATTGCGTCCAACGGTGACCGTAGGCTGGGCCACAGGCTCGATGCGCTAGCGACCCATCCAGCCGCCATCTACCGTCATGACCGTTCCATGCATGTAGTCGGATGCGGCGGAGGCCAGGAACACGACCGGTCCGCCAAAATCCCCCGGACGCCCCCAGCGGCCGGCGGGAATTCGCTCCAAGATGGATTTGGAGCGCACCGGATCTGCCCGGAGTGCCTCGGTGTTGTCGGTATCGATGTAACCCGGCGCTATGGCATTGACGTTGACACCCTTGCCTGCCCATTCATTGGCAAAGGCTTTGGTCAACTGGCCGATACCGCCCTTCGATGCCGCGTATCCAGGAACGGTTATGCCACCTTGGAAAGTCAGCAGCGATGCCGTGAAGATGACCTTGCCCGAACCACGGGCGACCATTTGTCTCCCTATCTCGCGCGTAAGGACGAATTGCGAAGTCAGGTTGACCTCTATGACCTCATCCCAAATGTCATCGCCGTGTTCGGCCGCGGGGGCCCGTTTGATGGTTCCAGCATTGTTGACCAAGATATCGATGCGCGGATTGTCTGCCAGCACCTGGGCCGCAAAAGAGACGACCGCCGCACGGTCGGCGAAGTCGCAGCGATAGGCACGAAAGCTTCTGCCGGCGCCCTGCACGTCCCTTTCGATGGCGCTGCCGGACACCTCAAGGCTGGCACTGACGCCGATGATGTCGGCGCCGGCCTCGGCAAGAGCCGCCGCCATGCCGCGACCAATGCCGCGCTTGGCTCCGGTGACCAGGGCGGTGCGGCCAGTAAGGTCGAAGCTCTGCAACACACTCATGCCGGGACCTCGGAAACCTGGATCATCGATTTCATGGCATTCGGGTTCTGCGTCAGCGCCTCGAAGGCCGACTGGATGGCTTCGAGCGGCCATACATCCGTGATGAAGCTCTCGCAGTCGACAATGCCTTCACCAAGGAGGTGCATGGCCTGATCGTAATCCTCGCGTTGATACACTCTTGCCCCGAGCATCTCGAGTTCACGCCAGAAGAATTGGAAGAGATCGATCTGCGGTTTTGTGGCGTGAATGGCAACCATCACGATACGCCCCCGCGTCCCTGCTGCAGCCGTCATCAGATCGACGCCGGACTGGCTACCCGAGACCTCGAATACAACATCGGCCCCCTTGCCGCCGGTCGCCTCATGCATTGCCTTCGCGACGTCGACAGAACTTGGGTTCATTGTGGCAAAGCCCAGTCGCTCGGCATAGTCGAGGCGGTTCTGATTGATCTCGCAAATCGAAACATTGCCACCAGCATGGCGTGAGACCATCGCGACCAGCAGCCCGATCGGCCCGCCTCCGACCACCAGTACATCGTCGCCCATCGTGACGCGGCCGCGCTTGACGTCGTGGCATGCCACGGCCAGCGGCTCGATCAACGCGGCGTGGCGCAATGGGAGTTCGTCCGGCAGAACGTGAATTGTGTGGGCGGGAACGTTCCACCTTTGCTGGAAAGCACCTTCGGTATCAATGCCGATGAACTTCAGCCTGTGGCAGACGTGGTCATGACCCGCCGTGCAGGCCGGGCATATGCCGCAATGGTCGAGTGGACGGACCACGACGCGCTGGCCGGCCTTCAGTTCGGCGACATCTGATCCAACGGCGGCGATCGTCCCAGACATTTCATGCCCGACCGCGCGTTCGAATCCAACGCGCTTGTCCATGTGTCCCAGATATATATGCAGATCCGTGCCGCATATGCCGCAATAAGCAACTTCGATCTGTACCTCTCCCGGACCGGGCGCGGGAATCGTGCGTTGCTCGATCGTGAAGGTCTTGTTGCCGCGATAGATGGCCGCCCTGCTGCTCATAGTCGATCTCTCAGCTTGTGGAAATATTCGCATCGTCGAGCTTGTCCCAGTCGAAGGTCACGCCGATGCCCGGTGTTTCTGGCGCAACGGCAAGATGATCGACGAGCGTCAACGGACGGGTCGTGTATGCGTCGATGGGAAACGAATGGATCTCGATTAGGCCGGCGTTGGACTGTGCCGACACCAGGCTGACATGCAATTCCTGCATGCCGTGGCTACAGACAGGCATGTCGCGACCGCGCGCCAGTTCTGCGACGCGCAACCAGCCGGTGATGCCGCCACAATTGGATGCGTCGGGTTGGATGTAAGATAGCTTCGACTGGTCGAACGCATATTCGAACTCGTGGATGGTATGGAGGTTCTCACCCATGGCAAGCGGCATCCCGGTTGCCTCGGCAATGCGCGCATAGCCCTTGTAGTCATCTGGTATCGTGGGTTCCTCGAACCATGTGAGGTTGAACGGACGGAGCGCGTTCGCTGCAGCGATCGCCTGATCGACGCTCATCGAATAGTTCGCATCGACCATGAGCGTGGTATTCTGGCCGATGAGCTGACGGACCGCCGCAACGCGCTCGACATCGTCATCCAGCCGCGGTTGTCCGATCTTGATCTTGATGGCGTTGGCACCTCGATCCAGGTAACCGCGAATGCTGTCCAGCAGCTTTGGCAGGGGAAAGTTGAGGTCGATCCCGCCACAATAGGCGCGGCAACGGTCAGAGGAGCCTCCCGCCATCTTCCACAATGGCTTTCCGAGGCGCTTTCCGCGCAGGTCCCACAGGGCAATGTCGACTGCAGATATGGCAAAGGATGCGATACCACCCCGCGCGACATAATGCATATGCCACTGCATCAGGTCGTGCAGTTCCTCCACGTTTTCGGCATCGCGGTTGGCCAGGAACGGCTTCAGATCATGCTCGACCATGGCGGTTATCGCGTGCCCGCCGCGACCGCCGGTGTAGGTGTAGCCCGTCCCCTCACCTCCATCGGTTAGGCGGATCGTGACAGTCACCAGCTCGAAGAAATGATGATCTCCGTGCATGGCGTCCACCAGCACCTCGGCGAGAGGAACTCGGAACAGGCGCGTTTCGGTAGACTGTATTTTGGTCATTGTTCACGAGCCACGGCGCGGCTTCTCGTTACCCGAGCCTGAAAGAGGATGACGGCCAACAGGAAACCGCCGCGTATGACCATCTGCCAGTACGCGCTGAAGCTGATGGTCCCCTTGCCGTTCTCGAAATTCAGGATGTTGAAGACAAGGCCAAGTAGCAGCGCGCCCGCGACGGTCGCCGGTATCGATCCCAGTCCGCCGGTAAGCAACGTGCCACCGACAACCACCGAAGCGATTGCCGACAGCTCCCAGCCTATCCCTTCCAGCGGCTGTCCCGCGCCGAAACCGGAGGCGAGGAACACCCCTGCAAGCCCGGCGCAGCCCCCGGAAAGCATGTAGACGAATGCCTTCGCACCGTTGACATTCAGACCCATCAGCCTTGAGGCGTCCTCGCCGCCGCCAATGGCTAGGACGGTGCGCCCGAGGGTCGTCATCTCAAGCACTATCCACAGGACCAAAGCCACGAGCGCCACGATCACGATTGTCCATGGCAAGATCCCGAATGCCTTCTCCATTCCTAGAGTCGTGAAGTTGGAGCCCCAATCGACGGAAATCGTCTGCGCGCCAGAGATCACCAGAGCTCCGCCCTTGGCCCCGAGCATCGTCGCCAGCGTGGCTATAAAGGGAGGGATACGCATCGCTACGATGAAGAAGGCATTCAGTGCGCCGAATCCGATCCCGGCCATGACAGCCAGCGGCAGCGCGATCTCGATGCCATTTGGAGACAGGTACGCGGCGATGACCGATGTGAAGGCAGCCACCGACCCGACCGATAGGTCGATCCCGCCGGTCATGATGACGAAGCACATGCCCACCGAGATGACGATGAACATCGCATTGTAGTTCAGGAACGAGGTGATGTTGTAAGCGCCAACAAAGTTGTCATAGCGCAAGGCTCCGAAGATGACCAAACCGACCAGCGCCAGCCAAACGGCGACGGACTGGGGGTTACCTGAAAGGTATCTGCGCAGGTCGAAAGCGTCGGTGTCGAGCATGTTCATTCCACCCGCGACTGTTGCACGTAAACGGCAGCCACAATGATCATGGCCTTGGCGATGAGGGCGACCTCGTCTTCCACCCCGTTGGCAAGCAATGTGTATTTGACGAGCTGGATGATCACGGCACCCAGGATCGCGCCGAAAATCGGCGCTCTGCCGCCTTGGAGAAGCGCCCCGCCTACGACTGCCGCTGCAATTGCGTCCAATTCCATCAGGTTGCCGTTGCGAGCCGCATCGGAGGCGGAATTGATCGCGACGACGATCAGACCGGCGATACCGGCCAAGAAGGCACAGCCCATATACGCAAGGACCTTGACCCAGCGTACCGGGCCGCCGGCCAAGAACGCGGCGCGTTCATTTCCGCCAATGGCAAGTAGGTATCGGCCAAATGTCGTGCGCGTGATGATCGCGAACAGAAGAGCTGCAATTGCGAGCGCCAGCCAGCCCTGAAACGGCAGGCCCAAGATCTTTCCGGTCCCGAGGTAGCTGAATTCGCGGTTCGAAAAGGTCTGCAAGTTGCCGTTGGTCAGCACCTGTGCGATCCCGCGCCCCGAGATGAACAGGATCAGCGTCGCAATTATAGGCTGAACGCCCAGCCTGGCGATCAGCAGGCCATTGAAAGCCCCGCATGCGAGCGCTGCAAGTAGAGGCAGGACGATGGCCGCTGCAAGGCCCAGGCCAGGATAGGTAACGCCAAAGGCCGACTGGAATACAAGCGGCGCGAGCGCCCCCGCGAGGGCCATTACCGCTCCCACTGAAAGATCAATGCCGCCTGTCGCGATCACCAGCGTCATACCCATTGCCACGATAGCAATAGTTGCGACCTGACTGATGTTCACGAAAAGTGTCTGAACCTGGAGGAAGTTCGGGGTGAATGCCGCGTTGAAGAGCAGGATCACCACCAGAGCGATGATGCCTCCATGCCTGCTTGCGCCCGCGCGTAGCGCACGTGTCGAGACTGCCATGCCGCCGGTCATGCTGCGCCGCTTTCGTGATGCGCAAGCGCCTTGACCAGCACGTTTTCGGTAATTCCTGGATTTGTCAGTTCGCTCACGGAGCGTCCTTCGTTCAGAATGATGATGCGATCGGCACCCTCAACCAGCTCTTCGAACTCGGAGCTGATCAGCACGACGCCGAATCCGCGTCCGACGTAGTCACGGATGATCGCCTGAATTTCGCGTTTGGCGCCGACGTCAACGCCTCTGGTCGGTTCATCAAGGATCAGCAGGTCAGGTTCGGTTGCCAGCCAACGAGCAAGCAAGACCTTCTGCTGATTGCCGCCCGACAATTGTCTGATGGGCTGGTCCATGTGCGCAGCCTTGATGCCCAACGCGGCGATAAACTCATACACTAGCTTGCGCTCGCGGGCGCGGTCGATCTGTCCGTTCCTCGTCAGCTTTGGCAGCAACGCAAGAGTCATGTTTTCACGAACTGACATATCGGGGATAATCCCCTCGGCTTTGCGGTCCTCAGTAAGAAATCCCATGCCCGACGCAATCGCTGCGGCAGGACTTGTGGGTGCCGAAACCCTGCCGCGGAGCCTAACTTCGCCTTTGGTCAGAGGGTCGACCCCAAACAGCGCCCGGGCGGCTTCGGTGCGACCCGACCCGAGCAGCCCGCCCAGCCCGACAATCTCGCCACGGCGCAGTTCCATATCGAAACGCCTCAGACGCGGCCCTGTCGAAACGCCCGTTACCGACATCAGGACCTCGCCCTTCTGGGCTTCACCTGAGCCGAACTCGGTCATACCTGCCGATTCAATGTCGCTTGCATCGCGGCCGAGCATCGCCGCAATAAGATCAAGCTTGCGAGTATCCCCGATCGCCTTTGTGCCGACGGATGAGCCGTCGCGCATGATCGTGACGCGGTCGCAGATCTCGAACAGTTCGTCCAGGAAATGAGAGACGTAGAGGACAGACACTCCCGACGCCTTCAGACTACGGACGACTCGAAAGAGAACCTCAACTTCGGAGGCATCAAGCGACGAGGTCGGCTCATCCATGATGACCAGTTTTGCGTCGAGCGACACTGCTCTTGCGATTGCCACGAGCTGCTGTATGGCAGTTGAGTAACTGCCCAATTGCGCGGTCACATCTATCGAAATGCCGAAGCGTGAGAGGATTTCCCTGGTCCGGCCGTGTGCCTTGCGCCAGTCGACGAACAATCCGGCCAGCTTTGGTTCGTAGCCCATCATCACGTTTTCCGTCACCGACCGGAGCGGAACCAGGTTCAATTCCTGATAGATGGTTGCGATACCTGAGTCTTGGGATTCCCGGGGGCTGGAAACAGTGCTGTCCCGTCCATCGAAACGCACCGTGCCGCTGTCGCGCCGGTATACGCCGGTCAGGATCTTGATCAGCGTCGACTTGCCGGCCCCGTTCTGCCCGATCAACGCATGGACTTCGCCTGGTGCAACCTCAAGCGCGGCGTTGCGCAAGGCTGACACGCCGCCGAAGGCCTTGTCGATTCCGGACATAGACACGAGTGGTTGCATTTGGTCCCCGCTTTCTAGAACTCACCGGCGGGGGACCGCTCTACTGCGGCCCCCAACCAGCGGGAGGAACTAGTACGCGCCAGCGAGGTTTTCGGCGGCGTTGTCTTTGGTGAAGATGCGATCCTTGACCTGAACCCAAGGTTCAATCGTTTCGCCATTTGCGTAGCGCTTCATCACTTCGCAGGCGAGCGGACCGAAGAAGGGTGAGCTCTCCACCGTCACACCCATCTTGCCGTCGATGATCGCCTGAAGGGCATCGCGCGTACCGTCGATCGATACCACCAGAACGTCTTCGCCCGGCTTGCGGCCTGCCAGTTCAAGTGCCTGGATCGCGCCGATCGCCATTTCGTCGTTGTGGGCGTAGACAATGTTGACGTCTGGATGTGCCTGCAGCAGCGTTTCCATCACCTGGCGACCCAGATCGCGTGCAAAATCTCCGGTTTGCGAGGCGACGATCGTCATGCGCGAGTCTTTGGCAATCGCGTCGTCAAAACCCTTCTTGCGGTCGTTGGCAGGCGACGAGCCGGTCGTCCCCTCAAGTTCGACGATCACACCCTTCTCGCCCTTGAAATTCTCGGAGGTCCATTCTGCGACACGCCTGCCCTGATCGATGAAATCCGATCCCAGAAAGGCAACGAAGTCAGTGCCTGCCACCGCAGCCGCCGGGTCGACCGAACGGTCGACGAGGAACGTTGGGATGCCTGCCGCCTTCGCCTTCTTGACAGCCGGGATCAACGGCTTCTCCTCGCGCGGCGGAAGGAACAGAACGTCGATGCCTTGCGCAATCATGCTGTCGACATCGGCGACCTGCTTGGCGGCCGAACCTGCCGCGTCGGTGGCGATCAGGTCCCATCCGCAGCTTTCAGCCGTGTCATGGAACGATTTCGTTTCAGCTATTCGCCATGGATTGTTGGACTCCATCTGGCTGAAGCCGACCTTGTATTTGTCCTTCTTGGCAAGCGGCGGAAGGCCTTCAGCCATCGCCACGGACGCAACAGCTACCGCGAATGCGGCTACCGAGGTGAATAGTGTTCTGCGGTTCATTTCAGTCCTCCACTGTGTGCGGTACGGGTCCTCCCAACCGCGGTTGCCGGGGTCTATCCCCAATTGACGTAACTCGTCTGCTTGCGCAGGTACCCGTCAAATCCGTACCTGCCATCTTCCCCGCCGAGGCCAGATGCGCCCCAGCCGGAATGGAAGCCCTGAACCGCTTCGCCGTTGCTGCGGTTCAGGTAAATCTCGCCGAACCTAAGTTCATAAGGCGCACGCGCGATGGTCTTGAAATTGCGTGTGAAGAGATACGCGGACAGCCCATATTCCGTGTCATTTGCATGCGAAACGGCCTCTTCAAAACTGTCTACGCGCATGGCGGCCACAACTGGGCCAAACACCTCTTCTTGAAGGAGCGGGGACGCATTATCCCGGACCTCCAGTACCGTTGGCGCGTACCAGTGTCCCTTGGAGTAGACACCATCCATCATGGGACCGCCGGAAAGCAGGACCTCCGCCCCGGCCTCGATACCACGGTCGACAACTGCCTTAATCTTGGTCACCTCAGGCGCCGAGACTTTCGGCCCCATGTCGACCATTCCGAGCGGGTCGCCGATTGTGAGCGCCGCCGATGCCTTCACGAACTTGTCAAGGAATTCGTCTGCAATTGCACGGTGCACATACATTCGTTCGTTGCAGGTGCAAATCTGACCGCAATTGGTGTAGCGAGCGGCCACGGCCGCGGCCACCGCGACGTCGATATCCGCGTCGTCCATGACAATGAAAGGCGCCTTGCCGCCCAGCTCGAGCCTGATCACCTTGAGGCTTTCTGCACCGGCACGGTAGATTTCACGACCAGCGCGCGTGCTGCCGGTCATGGTCACGAGGCCGGTCAGCGGGCTTTCCACCATGGCCTGGCCAACTGTTCTTCCCCTGCCCGTTACCACGTTGAACACACCGGCAGGAAAGCCGACATCGTGGGCCAGTTGCGCCAAGGCAAGGCCGGAAAGCGGAGTGATTTCGTGTGCCAGAAGGACGAATGTGTTACCCGCAACAAGGGCCGGACCTAATTTTCGCGCAGCCAGGGCGGCCGGATAGTTCCACGCAGTCAAACCAACGACCACCCCATAGGAATGGCGGCGAATATGGATTTCCTCACTGCGATTATCGGAGACGACAATGTCGCCTTCAATGCGGCGTCCATTCTCGGCTGCATAGCGCAGGAAGGTAATGACTGCATTGATCTCGCCGCGAGCTTCACTCAGAGGCTTGCCCTGCTCCAGCGTGACTACGCGAGATAGAATTTCCGCATTAGCCGCCACGGAGTCAGCCAGAGATGAGACGAGCCGGGCGCGGTCGATGGCCGGAAGCGCTGCCCATCCCGGATGGGCTTTCCGTGCAGCCTCCAGAGCTGCATGCCCATCTTCGCGGGTCCCCTCAGGAATTGTCGCTATCACTTGCTCGCTAGCGGGGTTTTCGACCTCGATTCTTGGCGCTGCCTGGCCCGAGACCCACTTGCCGTCCACATACATCGTGACGGGCAGAACCTTCTCGCCGAGGAGACTGAAATCGATCATGAACACGCACTTTGGTATGACCAAACTTCATTCGTTAGAGTATCATACCGGATGCATGTCAACCCGCCGACAGAACCTTTTTTGTCGAAAAGCGCGGAAATGCCGGTAGAAACTCGCAGAAGTAGCGCGCGCACTCTTGCAAGCTCAACGACTTTGGTCGTATTAAACTTGCAGAAAGGCTCCCGAAAATGACAGAATCCAACCTGCCCGGAACAGACTTGAAGGCTGGGCGCGCAGCCGATTTCGTCATCTCCGAGATCGAGTCCCGCATTGTTTCGGGCAAGCTACCGGCCAACACGCCTCTGCCGGCGGAGCGCGATCTGATGGAGCAGTTTGGCGCGAGTCGAACGGTTATCCGGGAGGCAATCTTGGCCTTGTCAAATCGCGGCTTGATCGAAAGCAAGCCGAGGTTTCGACCCATTGTTCGCAAGCCGGATTACGAAACGGTGCTGCATGCAGCCGGCACCGTCGTTCGACATTTGCTGAACGATGCAGGCGGTGTGCGCAACCTGTATAACAGCCGCGTCTTCATCGAACGCGCGTTGGTTCGCGAGGCTGCCACATCGGCCCGCAAAGAAGACATCGCCGACCTGAAGGCGGCGCTCGCGGACAACAAGGCCGCAATTCCAGATTCCCTGGCGTTCTACCAGACGGACGTTGCCTTCCACGGTGTGCTGTACCGGATACCGCGCAACCCAATCTTTCCGGCGATGCACGAGGGATACACCTCCTGGCTCGCGCCCCAGTGGGCCAGGATGCTTCGCTCTCCAGAACGCAACCTGTCCAATTATGCAGCTCATGAGGCGATCCTGAATGCCATTCTCGAGCGAGACCCTGCGGCAGCGGAGCAGGCCCTGCTCGATCACTTGAATGCCGCATGGGAACATGTGCGCGTCACATTCGACCTGGGCGAGGATTGATGGAGACTTTCGATCACATTGTCGTCGGCGGCGGTTCGGCGGGCTGTGTGGTTGCGGCGCGTCTGGCGTCAGAAGGCAACGCGCGCGTGTTGCTCCTGGAAGCGGGCCATTCGAACCGCCACCCGTTGCTCGACATGCCGCCCGGAATCTTCAAGATGATCAACGGCTCCAAGTTCATGAAGTATCACAGGACGGTACCGCAACCGCATCTAGACGGGCGCGTGCACGACATCCCACAGGGCAACGTTCTGGGCGGTGGGTCGTCGGTGAACGCGCAGGTCTACATGCGCGGCCGCCCGGACGATTACGATGAATGGGACAGATTGTTGCGCGGAAACAATGACAGGATCGGCTGGGGCTGGTCTGACGTTCTACCGCACTTCAAAAAGATGGAGGGCAACGGTCGGCTGTCCAATGACCTGCACGGTGTCGACGGCCCCCTGCTCGTATCGGATCCCGGCCATGTGGATGATTTCTCGCGCTGGTTCGTTCAGGCGGTTCAAACTCTTGGGGAGCCGTTCAATCACGACTTCAACGGCCAAAGTCAGCGCGGCGTCGGATTCTACCAGTTCACCAATCGCCGAGGCAAACGCAGTTCCTCGGCCTACGCATTTCTGTCGCCGCAGCGCAACAATCCGAACCTGACCGTGCGGCTCCATGCCGAAGTTCAACGGATCAACCTTGCAGGGAGCCGGGTAACGGGCGTCACCTACCGCGACAAGGCAGGACTTCATGAAGCGAGTGCTACCGGCGAGGTCATCCTCGCTGCAGGTGCGCTCGTCACCCCAAAACTACTGATGCTTTCGGGAATCGGCTCGGCCGATCATCTGTCCGAGTACGGGGTGCAATGTGTAATCGACCTACCCGGGGTTGGCCAGAATCTGATCGACCATCCAGAAGTTCCCATAACCGCTATTGCAAACGGCCCGTTCGGCTATTTCAAGCAGGGCGACGGTTGGCGGATGCTTCGCAATGGCCTCCAATTCAAACTCTTCGGTTCGGGCCCCGTAACATCGGCGGGTGTCGAGGCAGGAGCGTTCGTGAATCCCTCGGATCCAGAAGGTACGCCAACGATACAAGCTTTCTGCGTCCCAATCGTGTATCTGGATCGTGACGCATTGTCCGAGGTGGAAGACGGTTACGGTATCACCATCACCACGGTAGTCGTTAAGCCAAAATCGCGCGGCGAAGTTCGGCTTTTTTCTTCCGACCCTTCTGAAATGCCTGCGGTCTCGCCCAACCTGCTGGGTGACCCGGACGACATGCAGGAGATGATAGATGGGCAACGATTCTTCCTGCGAGCCATGCAGGCAAAGCCGCTTGCGGACAGGATCGAGCATATAGTTATCCCGTCGCCTTCGGATCAATCCGACGCAGCGCTTCGTGCACACTGCAAGCGGTTTGTGAAAACCAATTACCATCCGGCTGGAACAGCCAAGATGGGTCCAGACGGTGATCCGATGGCTGTCCTCGACGCGCGGCTTCGTGTGCGAGGCGTGGAGGGACTGCGCGTTTGCGATATGTCCTCGGTGCCTGACATCAATGCAGGCAATACCAACGCCCCGGCGATGATGCTCGGCGACCGCTGTGCTGATCTGGTCATGGGGCGCCTCTGAACGAATGACACATGGGTCAGCAACTCGACACCAGGAGCCCTGTGATGGAGTTTGAAGGCAAGTCCGTACTTGTAACAGGCGCCGGGAAGGGAATCGGGCTGGCAGTCGCGAGGTTGCTGGCGACTCGGGGAGCCCAGGTGGTTGGGTTGAGCCGCTCGGTCGACGATCTGGAGCAACTGAGGAAGGAAATCGGCGGGCGATTTCTCGCAGTAGACCTCGCCGATCCCGAGGCTACGCGGGCCGCGGCCAAAGCTGCCATGCCGGTAGACTATCTGGTCAACTGCGCCGGGACTACCACGCTGGAGGCTTTCGTCGACGTTTCCCTCGAGGCCTTCGACCGATTGATGGCCGTAAACGCCCGGGCACCGCTGATCGTATCCCAAGAGTATGCGAAGGACCGCATCGCCAGAAGTCTTCCCGGGGCCATCGTCAATGTTTCCAGCAACTCGGCATTTACCGGCTTCGCCGATCACACTGCCTACTGTGCTTCGAAAGGCGCGCTCGACGCGATGAGCCGCGTCATGGCCAACGAACTCGGTCGTCACGGGATCCGTGTGAACTGTGTCAATCCGGCAATTACATTGACTGCAATGGCGAAGAAGGCCTGGAGCGATCCGGAGAAGGCCGCGCCGATGCTGGCCAGAATGCCGCTCGGCCGGTTTATCGAACCTGAAGAGGTCGCCGAGGCTATCGTCTATTTGCTAGGCGACCGAGCTTCGATAATCAACGGCATCTCGATGCCGGTGGATGGCGGGTTCAAGATCAACTGAAGGCAAGGGCCGGTTGGCAGTATTGGGTGCGCGTCCACCCTGCCTCGAATCATCGGTGGTCGGACGGTGTTCGCCAACAGGAAAACGAAAGACGCGACATAGACAGCAGATGCAGACGGCTCACTTCCAAGCTGAAGTAAGGATTGCCCAGCCTTGCGACAGAGCGTCCCAGTCGCCCCCTAAGCTTGGTAAAGCCAAACTATATCCCGTAGGGAGTGGCCACCCGAAGTCTGTCTTGATGCACGCCATGACCCGGGTTCCCAAGCCAAGGCCTGCCATGGCTGCCTGCTGCGTTCTGCTGTGATTTTTCGGGTTACCCGGCGCCTGGCAGCGCCGGCAAATCCGGTTGGCCAGTTCTGGTCACTCGCAAACGGGTTCGAGGCGTAGCGTCATGCCCGGCTCGATGTCTGCGAGGTCAGGAGGCAAGACTGCCGTCGCGCGCGCCATCGCCAGCGGACTGAGACTGGCGGAGGAGCCGCGTCCGAGCATCTCGACAATCGGGAGGCCATCGGCGTTGCGCCGGCTCCATGTCACCGGAACATACTCGGTGCGTCCCTGCTTACGACGGTAGGTGAATCCGGAAACGGCGGGCATCCACGAAGCCGAGAGCTTCTGGAACCCCGCAGTCCTCTTGATCGCCGGCAAGGCGATCCGCGCGAAGGTTGCCGCCGTGGCGTAGGGGTTGCCGGGCAGACCGAAGAACAGCGCGCTGCCGATCCTGCCGACCGTCACCGGCTAGCCGGGCCGCATCGCAACCTTGAGGACTTCGAGTTCGGCATTCTCGCGCTTCAGCACATCCATCATGTAATCTTCCTCGCCGGCCGACACGCCGCCGGTGGTGATCACCACGTCGCAGCTGCGGGCCGCGTCGCTGACCATCGCACGGATCGCTTCCGGATCGTCGGCGACGATGCCGAAATCGACGGGTTCGATCCACGGACGGTCGAGTGCTGCGCGCAGGAAGAAGCGGTTGGAATTGTAGATCTGGCCGGGACCGAGCGGCTCGCCCGGTTCGACGAGTTCGCTGCCTGTCGAGACCAGGCCGATGCGGATCTTGCGCCGCACTTCCACTGTAACCATGCCGATGGCTGCAAGAAGCGCGATCCTGGCTGGTGTCAGAGGCTCGCCAGCCGCGACAACCGCCGCGCCCTTGGAGACATCCTCGCCGGCACGCCTTATGTTCTGCCCGGCAGGCGGCTTCAGCGAAAAGGTGGCCATGTCGCCCGAACGCTCGCAATGCTCCTGCATGACCACAGCGTCAAAACCCTGCGGCACCGGAGCGCCAGTGAAGATCCGGACCGTGCATCCTGCTGGATAGGACGAAGTGGCGGGTTGGCCGGCAGGGATCCTGGCCACGACAGGCAGGGTCCAGGGGCCGGGTCCTGAAAAGTCCCGGAGCCGTACCGCATAGCCGTCCATCGCCGAATTGTCGAAGGGCGGCAGGTCGATGGTCGAGACGACCGGCGACGCACATATCCGACCGGCTGCCTCGATCAGCGGTAGCGTCTCGATGGAGCTCACCGGGACGGCAGCCTTGATTGCCTTGGTGCCGGCGATGTCGACGGGAAGGACCTCGCCTGCCTTGCCGGCAAGACATGGCCGCTCCGGCGACGGACTGTGGACGGTTTTGGGCAGCATGACGCTTCTCATCCTTGTCGCGGTGCACTCCGCCGGGGAAGCGGCGGGATCATTCTTCAGCTTGCCATCTGCAGCGCTCTACTGAACGAGAGGCCCGTTTGCTTGGCCCAGCAAGATACCCTCAAGCTTGGCCTGGCCTGCCAGCACTCCAATGTATTGCGACACCGCCTTCGACCACGACGAGGCTTCAAGCCATGCCGCAATCCGCGCGCCGACGAACTCGAACGGGAGACGCTCGCCCGGGATCTTTCGATCGAGCGCGATGACATGGAACCCGAACCGGCTTTCGACCGGCGTCGCCGAGATCTTTCCCGCTTCCATGGTCAACATCGCCTTCTCGAACTCGGCAACCGTGCTGCCTCGCGACAGTTGTCCGAGATTGCCGCCATGTTCGCGCGACGAGCAGTCCGAGTACTCCATGGCGGCAGATGCGAACGCTTCGGGGGCTTCCGACAATCTGGCGCATAGGCTGGTTGCCAGTTCGCGCGCCGCCACACGCGCTGCCGCATCCGACTCAGGTGCCGCAATCAGGATGTGGCGAGCCTCAAAGAGCGGTTCGCTGCGGAACTTGTCGGGATGCCGGTCATAATAGCGCCGGCTTTCCTCCTCGCTGGCAGATGGCGCGGCGACCTGGTCCTCGACAAGCGCCCTGATTGCGGCGTCCCGCTCCGTCTCGATCTTTCCATCCTGCCCTGCCCCCGGCTTTCCGGCGATGCCGAGGCGGCTAGCTTCCTGCCAAAGCAGTTCCTGGATCACCAGCGCCTCTGCCGCTGCGCGGAGAGCGGCGCCGGGATTCTTGGCCGGATGGTTTTGCGCTTCCGCGAGGATGTCCCTTTCGGCAACCGGTGTGCCATTCACCGATATCTTGGGGATGACGGGGCCGGCCTTTGGCGGCACGCGCGTATCCGGCTCCTGGTAGGACGAGTAGCTCTCGCCCCTGGCTGGCGGGATGCCGTCGGGAACCGCGAGTGAAGGGTTCTTGTAAATGGTCGCCATGGTTTCTACTCCGCCGGAAGCCGGGTCTGTGCGGCCCGGTGATTGCGCTCTCGCACGACCTGATACCCCGGCCGCCACATGTAGCGCAGCGGCACGCTCAGCATGTGGACCAGCCGTGTGAACGGGAACAGCAGCAGGATCGTCAGGCCGAGGAAGAGGTGCAGCTTGAAGATGATCGACGCATCGGCGACGTAGGCTGAGGCAGCGGTGTTGAATGTGAAGATGCCCTGTGCCCAAGTCATGAATTTCACCATCTCATGACCGTCCAGATGCTGCAGCGACACGGGGATCGTCATCAGGCCGAGCGCAAGCTGGATCCAGAGCAGGATGATGATCGCCGTGTCGGACTTGCTGGACGTCGCCCTGACACGGGCATCAAACAGGCGACGATGCACCAGCAGCGACCCACCGACGATCGCCATGACCCCGGCGATGCCACCGGCGACGATGGCCAGGATCTGCTTGGCGCCGTGGCTGACGCCAAGCGCGTCGAACAGAGCTATCGGCGTCAGCAGGCCGATCAGGTGCCCGACGAAGATTACGATCACCCCGACATGAAACAGCACCGATCCCCAGACCAGCTGCTTGCGTCGCAGCAGCTGCGAGGATCCGGACCGCCAGCCGTATGGTTCCCGGTCGTAGCGGATGATGGTGCCGAGTATCAGGACCGACAGCGCGATATAGGGATAGATCCCGAAAAGAAGGGTGTTCAGGAAATCAGACATGGTCTCGTCCTCCTAGACGGTCTTGCCTTGTGGGATATCGGCAGGCCTGCGGTTTGATGCCCGGATCTGGCGCTGCAGGCGATCGGGACCGCAGGCGTTTTCGCCCGCATTGCCGCCGAACGTGACCGCTTCCTCCTCCCAGATGCGATCCAGCGCCTCGAGGTCGGCCGGATCATCGGCGGGCGTTTCCAGCAGGTCATGCAGAAGTTTCGGGTCCGGCTTTGCCGACGCCATCGCCTCGAGCACCGCGAAAGCATTGCTGTAGACCGATTTGCGCTTCTTCAGCCGCTCTCTAATTGCTGCCAGAATATGCACAGTCTGGCCGAGCAATTCGCTGATCTGCGGTGCCGGCTTCATCGACAAATATTCCAGGAACATCGGCAGGTAGTCCGGCAGTTCCTTGGTGTCGATCTCGAAACCGTCGGCATCATACATCGCCATCAGGTCGACCATTGCCTGGCCGCGGTCGCGGCTTTCCCCGTGCACGTGCTCGAAGAGATGCAGCGACAGGACGCGTGTACGGTCGAACAGGAACACGTAGCGTTCCTGCGCATCGTAGAGGTCGTGTGCCGCGATGTCGTCGGCCAGCCGGACAAGCAGCGCCGTATGCGTGTCTCCGATACCCGCAGCCTGGAGCGCCGCCTTCATTTCCGGAATTGCCTGCCGAATTTCCTCGGAAGGATAGGACAAGAGCAGCGATATGACCTTGAGAGCAGCGTTCATCAGACCTTCTCCTTGAAGAGGTCGGTTGGCGTCTGGACCGTGCGGGTACGCTTTGAGCCGAACAGATCGCTGTCCGACTCGCCGCCGGAGCAGCCGTTGCCGAACGAGAACCCGCACGAGCCGCGAACGTCATAGGCGTCCTCGGAGATTTCGCGGTGCGAGGTCGGGATGACAAAGCGATCCTCGTAATTGGCGATCGCCATGATGTGGTACATGTCCTCGATCATCTGCGCGGTCATTCCCACCTTCTCGGCAATGGCATTGTCGATGACGCCATCGATCGTCTTGGCTCGCATGTAGGCGCGCATGGCCAGCATGCGTTCGAGCGCGGAAACGACCGGCTCTTCCTTGCCCGCGGTGAGGAGGTTGGCGAGATAGCGGACGGGGATCCGGAGCGAGCGGACGTCCGGTATGCTGCCGTCCATCCCGATCTTGCCGGACTGGGCCGCGTTCTGCAGCGGCGACAATGGCGGAATGTACCAGACCATCGGGAGGGTCCGGTATTCAGGATGGAGCGGAAAGGCGATCTTCCAGTCCATCGCCATCTTGTAGACCGGCGACTTCCTGGCCGCCTCCAGCCAGGCATCCGGAACGCCGTCCTTGCGGGCCTGTTCGATCACCAGCGGATCGTTCGGATTGAGGAAGACCTTCAACTGCTCCTCATAGAGGTCCTTTTCGTCAGCGGTGGAAGCCGCTTCAGAGATGCGGTCGGCGTCGTAGAGAATGACGCCGAGATAGCGGATGCGGCCGACGCAGGTTTCCGAACAGACTGTCGGCTGGCCGGACTCGATGCGCGGATAGCAGAAGGTGCATTTCTCGGATTTGCCCGACGACCAGTTGTAATAGATCTTCTTGTAGGGGCAGCCCGAGACGCACATGCGCCAGCCGCGGCATTTCTCCTGGTCGATCAGGACGATGCCGTCATCCTCGCGCTTGTAGATCGCGCCCGACGGGCATGCCGCCACGCAGGTCGGGTTGAGGCAGTGCTCGCACAGCCTCGGCAGGTACATCATGAAAGTGTTTTCGTACTCGCCGTAGATTTCCTTCTGGATGCCTTCGAAATTGTAGTCGACCGAACGCTTGGAGAACTCGCCGCCGAGGATTTCCTCCCAGTTCGGGCCCCACTCGATCTTCTCCATGCGCTCGCCGGTGATCTGCGAGCGCGGGCGTGCCGTCGGCGCCGTCTGGACTTCGCCCGCCGTCTGCAGATGCCCGTAGTCGAAGTCGAACGGCTCGTAATAATCATCGATTTCCGGCAGGTCGGGATTGGCGAAGATTTTCGCGAGGATTCGCCACTTGGCGCCCATCTTGGGCTCGATCTTGCCATTGGCCTTGCGAATCCAGCCGCCGTTCCACTTCTTCTGGTTTTCCCACTCCTTGGGATAACCGATGCCGGGCTTGGTCTCGACATTGTTGAACCAGGCGTATTCCACGCCTTCGCGGTTCGTCCAGACGTTCTTGCAGGTGACCGAGCAGGTGTGACAGCCGATGCACTTGTCGAGGTTCAGCACCATTCCGATTTGGGCGCGGATTTTCATTCTGCTGCCTCCTTGTGTGCGGGTTCGCGGTAGGGGCCTTCCATCCAGTCGACCTTCTCCATCTTGTGGATGACGACGAACTCGTCGCGGTTCGAACCGACCGTTCCGTAGTAGTTGAAGCCGTAGGAAAGCTGGGCGTAGCCGCCGATCATGTGGGTCGGCTTGATGATCGCCCGGGTGACGGAGTTGTGGATGCCGCCGCGCTGGCCGGTGATCTGCGATCCCGGCGTGTTCACGATCTTCTCCTGCGCGTGGTACATGAAGATCGTGCCTTCCTTCATGCGCTGGGAAACGACCACGCGGGCCACGATGGCACCGTTGGTGTTGAAGACCTCGACCCAGTCATTGTCGACGAGTTCGCCCTTGGCCGCGTCGGTTTCCGAAATCCAGACGACCGGGCCGCCGCGGTTCAGGGTCAGCATCATCAGATTGTCGGAGTAAGTGGAGTGGATGCCCCACTTCTGATGCGGAGTAATGAAGTTCAGCACGATCTGCGGCTTGCCGTTCGATTTCGCCTCGATGATCGGGTTGATTGACTTGGTGTCGATGGGTGGGCGATAGACGCAGAAGCTTTCGCCGAAGGCACGCATCCACAGATGATCCTGATAGAGCTGCTGGCGACCGGAAAGGGTCCGCCATGGGATCAGTTCGTGGACGTTGGTGTAGCCGGCATTGTAGCAGACCTTCTCGGACTCGATGCCTGACCAAGTCGGCGACGAGATGATCTTGCGCGGCTGCGCGACGACGTCCCGAAAGCGGATCTTCTCGTCTTCCTTGGGCAGCGCCAGATGAGCATGTTCGCGGCCGGTGAACTTTGACAGAGCCTCCCAGGCCTTGACCGCCACTTCGCCATTGGTTTCCGGCGCGAGCGACAAAATGACTTCCGATGCATCGATATCGGTCTCGATCTTAGGACGACCTTTCGAGGCGCCCTCCTCCGTCACGATGCCGTTCAGCCGGCCGATCAGTTCGACCTCATGGTCGGTGTGCCACGAAATGCCCTTGCCGCCATTGCCAAGCTTTTCCAGCAAGGGGCCAAGCGACGTGAAGCGCTTGTAGAGATTGGGATAGTCGCGCTCGACGACCGCCACCGCGGGCATTGTCTTGCCGGGGATGAGATCAGTCTCGCCCTTCTTCCAGTCCTTCACATCGAACGGCTGGGCGAGTTCGCCCGGCGTGTCATGCAGGATCGGCACCAGCACCACGTCCTTTTCAACGCCGAGGATTTCGGGGGCGACCTCCGAGAACTTCCTGGCAATGCCCTTGAAGATGTCCCAGTCGCTCCGCGCCTCCCAGGCCGGATCCGCAGCACTTGTCAGCGGATGGATGAAGGGGTGCATGTCGGACGTGTTGAGATCGTTCTTCTCGTACCAGGTCGCGGTCGGCAGAACGATGTCGGAATAGACGCAGGTGGTGGACATGCGGAAGTCGAGCGTGACCAGAAGGTCGAGCTTTCCTTCCGGCGCCTCGTCGTGCCAGACGGCCTCCTTCGATTCCAGCCGGCCTTCCTCGCCGAGATCCTTGCCGAGCAGGCCGTGCGACGTTCCCAGAAGATGCTTGAGGAAATATTCGTGTCCCTTGCCCGATGATCCAAGCAGGTTCGAGCGCCACACGAACAGGTTGCGCGGCCAGTTGGCCTCATCGTCCGGATCGACGCATGACATCTCCAGCTTGCCGGATTTCAGCTGTGCGGCGACATAATCCTTCGGTTCCTTCCTGGCTTTCGCCGCTGCTTTCGCAATGTCGAGCGGATTGGACTTGAGTTGCGGTGCCGAAGGCAACCACCCCATCCGCTCTGCACGGATATTGTAGTCGATCAGCGTCCCGTCCCATGGCCCTTCCGGCGCGGTTGGCGACAGGATTTCGTCGACCTTCAGCGTTTCGTAGCGCCACTGATCGGTATGCGCGTAGAAGAAGGATGTCGAGTTCATCTGCCGCGGCGGGCGGCTCCAGTCGAGGCCGAAGGCCAGCGGCAGCCAGCCGGTCTGCGGACGCAGCTTTTCCTGCCCGACATAGTGACTCCAGCCGCCGCCGGACTGGCCGACGCAGCCGCACATGACCAGGAGGTTGATGATCCCCCGGTAGTTCATGTCCATGTGGTACCAGTGGTTCAGACCGGCGCCGAGGATGACCATGGAACGGCCATTGGTCTTTTCGGCATTGAGCGCAAACTCGCGCGCAACCGTGATGATCTGGTCGCGCGGGACGCCCGTGATCTTTTCGGCCCAGGCCGGCGTGTAGGGCTGGTTGTCGTCATAGGACGTCGCGCAGCTGCCGTCCTTCAGGCCACGGTCGAGTCCGTAATTGGCGACGAACAAGTCAAACACGGTCGCGACGAGCGCGTCACCTTCGACAAGTTTCACTTTCCTGGCAGGGACAGAGCGCAGCAGGACACTGTCGTGGTCGGTTCCCTGGAAGTGGTCGTGCTCGCGATTGCCGAAATATGGGAAGCCGACGGATGCGATCTCGTCATGGTCCCCATCCATGATGAAGGTCATGTCGAGTTCGACATCCTTGCCCTTGCCGTCCTTGTCCTCGAGATTCCACTTGCCCTGCTGATCCCAGCGAAATCCGATGGAGCCATTGGGCACGACGATCTTCTTGGTCTTGCGGTCAACCGCGACAGTCTTCCAGTCGCAATTGTTGGTCTCGCCCAGCCCGCCCTTGAAGTCGGACGCGCGCAGCAGCTTTTCCGGGATGTAATGGCCGTCCTTCTTCACCAGGCGGACCAGCATCGGCATGTCGGTGTAGCGGCGGCAATAATCCTCGAAATACTCCGCCTGCCGGTCGAGATGAAACTCGCGCAGCACGACATGCCCCAGTGCCATTGCGAGGGCGGCGTCGGTACCCTGCTTCGGATGCAGCCACATGTCGGAGAACTTCGCGGCCTCCGAATAGTCCGGCGATACGACCACCGACTTGGCGCCCTTGTAGCGGACTTCCGTATAGAAATGGGCGTCCGGCGTCCGCGTTTGCGGCACGTTGGAACCCCAGAGCATCAGGAAGCCGGAATTGTACCAGTCAGCCGATTCCGGAACGTCCGTCTGCTCGCCCCACGTCATCGGCGAGGCCGGCGGCAGGTCACAGTACCAGTCGTAGAACGACATGCAGACGCCGCCGAGCAGCGACAGGTAGCGCGAACCCGCGGCGTAGGAGACCATCGACATGGCCGGGATCGGCGAGAAGCCGATGACCCGGTCCGGTCCCCACTTGCGGGCCGTGTAGGCATTTGCCGCAGCGATGATCTCGTTGACCTCGTCCCATGTCGAGCGGACGAATCCGCCATGGCCACGCACCTTGATGTAGTCGCTGCGCTTTGCAGGATCCTCCTGGATTGCAGTCCAGGCGCCGATGGGCGTTTTCATCACCCTTTCCTTGCGCCACTGCCTGACCAGCCGCGCGCGCACCAGGGGATATTTCACCCGGTTGGCCGAATACATGTACCAGCTGTAGCTCGCCCCACGGGAACAGCCGCGCGGCTCGTGGTTGGGCAGGTCCGGCCGGGTGCGCGGATAGTCCGTCTGCTGGGTTTCCCAGGTGACGATGCCGCCCTTGACGTAGATCTTCCAGGAGCAGGAACCCGTGCAGTTCACGCCATGGGTGGAGCGGACGATCTTGTCGTGCTGCCAGCGCTTGCGATAGGCGTCTTCCCAGTCCCGGTTTTCATTGGTCGTGACCCCGTGGCCCTCGGAAAAGGTTCCGGTGTTCTTGCGAGCCAGGAAATTGAGACGGTCCAGAAGGTGTGACATCCAAAGTGTCCTTTCGTTTCATCCGCTCAGCAGGGAACCGGGGCGTTGCGGCGGGTGTAGTAGAGCCACGTCAGCACGGTGCAGACGGCGTAGAAGACGCCAAAGCCCCAGAGCGCTGCGTTTGGCCCGCCTGTCATCGCCATTGACGTGCCGTAGGATTTCGGAATGAAGAACGCGCCGTAGGCGGCGATTGCGGAGGTGAAGGCGATGATCGCTGCGCTCTCGCGTTCGATCTGCTTCTGCATGCTTGCCGCATCCAGTTTTGGCATCAGGCGGGGAATTTCCCGACGCATGATCGCGGGGATCATCTGGAAGGTGGAGGCATTGCCGACGCCGGTCAGGAAGAACAGAGCCATGAAGCAGGCGAAGAAGAGCCAGAAGTTGCCACCGGCACCATCGGACGGCAGGAACTGGAGGACACCGAAGACAGCCAGCATCATGCCGACGAACACCCACAATGTGACCCGTCCGCCGCCGAAGCGGTCGGAGATCCAGCCTGTTCCTGCGCGGCTCAAGGCGCCGACCAGCGGCCCGAGGAAGGCATAGGACAGCGCGTTGACCTCCGGGAACTGGGTCTTCATCAGCAGCGGAAAGCCCGCGGAGTAGCCGATGAAGCTGCCGAAGGTGCCGGTATAGAGGATGCACATGACCCAGTTGTGGAACCGCGAGAAGATCACGGACTGATCCGCGAAGGACGACTTGGCCGATGCGATGTCGTTCATGCCCAGATAGGCGGCGATCGTGGCCACGATGATGAACGGCACCCAGACGAAACCGGCATTCTGCAACCACAGCTGCCCGCCATCCGACAGTGGCTGCGGATTGCCGCCAAGGGCGCCGAAAACGCCCATGGTGATGACCAGCGGCACGAGGAACTGCATGACCGACACGCCGAGATTGCCAAGGCCGGCATTCAACGCCAGTGCGTTTCCCTTCTCCGCTTTCGGGTAGAAGAAGCTGATGTTGGACATCGACGAGGCGAAGTTGCCACCGCCAAGGCCGCACAGAAGCGCCAGCACCAGGAAGATCAGGTAGGGCGTTTCGGGGTTCTGGACCGCATAGCCGATGCCCATTGCCGGCAGCAGAAGCGAAGCGGTCGAAAGCGTCGTCCACAAGCGACCGCCGAAGATCGGCACCATGAAGCTGTAGAAGATGCGCAGCGTGGCGCCCGACAGGCCGGGGAGCGCCGCCAGCCAGAACAACTGTCCCTGAGTGAAGTTGAAGCCGATGGCCGGCAGGCGCGCAACCACCACCGACCAGACCATCCAGACCGAGAAGGCCAGCAGCAGCGCCGGGATCGAAATCCACAGGTTGCGCCGGGCGATGCTGCGCCCCTTGGAAGCCCAGAAACCGGCGTCCTCCGGATCCCATTCTGTCACTGTGGCACTCGAAGGCGCGGCCGGGATCGGCATGCCCTCGAACTCCGGGAGTTCGGGCAGCGCATCGCGTGCCACGCCCGGATTCGTGCGCTCCATGTTGCGCACGGCCAGATGCATCCAGATCAGGGCTATTGCGACAAGGAGGAAGAGGAAAGCGAAGCAGGTCGTGTAGATGCCTGTCAGGTCGAGCAGGGCACCAAAGACGATGGGTAGCACGAAACCGCCGAGCCCGCCGATCATCCCGACCAGACCGCCGACCGAGCCGACATTGTCCGGATAGTAGACCGGAATGTGCTTGAAGACCGCTGCCTTGCCGAGGCTCATGAAGAAGCCGAGGCCGAAGATCATCATCACAAAGGCGCCGAAGCCCATCTGCGTCGAGAAGGTGATGTCGCCGCCCCTGGCGTGGATGATGTAGGTCGTTGCCGGGTAGGACAGCATGAACAGCAACACGAGGGCGAACCCGAAGGTCCAGTACATCACCGCGCGGGCGCCGAACCGGTCAGCCAGATGTCCGCCATAGGCACGAAAGATGCTGGCCGAGAGCGAAAACGCCGCCGCGGCCATGCCTGCGGTGCGGATATCGACGCTGTAGACGTCGACCAGGTAATGCGGCAGCCACAGGGCAAGAGCCACGAAGCCGCCGAACACGAAAAAGTAGTAGAGCGAGAAGCGCCAGACCTGCAGGTTCTTGAGCGGCGCCAATTGTGACGCAATGCTCGCAGCCTTGCCGCCCGACTTGCGCCGTGCCTCGAATACGGGATCGTTCTTGGAGAAAACGAAGAAAATCACGGCAATCGCCGCCAGCGCGAGCGCCCATATGTTGGCAACGGCCTGCCAGCCAAAGGCGACCATGACGAAAGGAGCGCCGAACTTGGTGACGGCCGCGCCGACATTGCCGGCGCCGAATATGCCCAGTGCCGTACCCTGCTTCTCGCGCGGATACCAATGCGAGACATAGGCGACGCCGATTGCAAACGAGCCACCCGCCAGGCCAACGCCGAGTGCCGCGACCAGGAACATCGGAAATGTTTCCGCCTGGGTCAGCAGCCAGGTAGCCACGGCCGTCAGCAGCATCTGGATCGGGAAAACGAGCCGGCCGCCATACTGTTCGGTCCAGATGCCCAGCATCAGCCGGGTCAGCGAACCGGTCAGGATCGGCGTTGCAACCAGGATGCCGAACTGCGTCTCATTGAGCCCGAGCTGGGCTTTGATCTGCACGCCGATGATCGCAAAGATCGTCCAAACTGCAAAACAGACTGTGAATGCGATGGTGCTGAGCCCCAATGCGCGGTTCTGGTCTGTGCGTGTGACGCCCTCAAGCGAATGCATCTGCTAGTCCCCCAAATCTCGGGCGGGTTGCACCGCCGCAGCAAACAATCAGGGGCAATAACCATCGCTGTCGCTTCATCGCATTTGATCGAGATCAAGGATCGCGCAGCGAATTGAAGGAACAAGCCTCAGGGACGACCACGGCAAGACCGAGGGGCGTCTGCATCAAGAGTGCTCGTTGGTTCTATTTTGTAGGGTGAGTAGACGGTCAATCCGACGCTTGATAAATATCAAGGATAGCCATCATGCGAACAGCTGACCTGCCGGAAGTCCGGTCCCTCGGATTGTTCGAGAGCATGGACGAATCAAATTTCGATGCGCTCGTGCAAGCTGCCTACCTGCAGACCTTTCCGGCACAACTCGATCTCATCGCAGAAGGCGATCCAGCAGACTTCCTCCACGTCGTGATCGAGGGGTGCGTCGAACTCTACGCACGGGCGAACGGTCGGGAGTCGACCATGGGTATGGTCCGGCCGGTCGGTACGTTCATTCTTGCCGCGGTGCTCAAGGATGCCGTCTATCTGATGTCGGCACGCACCTGCCAAAAATCGAAAGTCCTACTCATTCCCGTCGAAGATGTTCGTCGGGCATTCCGGGCGGACGAAGCGTTCGCACGCGCGATCGTTCTCGAACTGGCGGGCTGCTATCGTGCCGTGGTCAAGGAGCACAAGGACATCAAGCTGCGAACCGCCATCGAGCGTCTGGCCAATCGTCTTATCCGCTACCACAGGGATCAGGGGGAGACCGGCAGGGTGGAACTGCCCTACGACAAGCGAACAATGGCATCGCTGCTCGGGATGACGCCTGAGAACCTGTCCCGCGCGTTCAACACGCTGAAGCCCTATGGCGTCGACGTTGACGGAACGACAATCCGCCTGAACGACATGAAGGCATTGAATGGTCTCGCGAAACCAAACCATCTGATCGATGATCGCGCGACGTGATGATCCATGACGTCGCGGATGTTCGCGGGCTTGGGGCCCGCAATTTTGTCCATTGAGGGCCACCATGTTCCGTCGAAGCGGGTCTAGGGGTAACTGGCGTAGATTTCAGTCGAGCCGTCCCGCATCAGGAGAAGAACATCATAGGGGTCAGCGTCCGGCCCTGGCTCGCCCATGCCCGGTGAACCGTAAGGCATATCCGGTACGCTGAGTCCGATTGCGTCGGGGCTCTCCGAGAGCATCCTTCTGACTTCGCGGGCCGGCACGTGACCTTCGACAACGTAGCCCGCAACATGGGCGGTGTGGCAGGAGGTCTGGCCTTCCTTCAGGCCGGCTTCGGCCTTGGCGGACATCAGATCGGCCGGTGCCAGGTCGCGCTCGGTTACGGCAAACCCATTCTCGCGCATGTGATCGCTCCATGCGATACAGCAGCCGCAAGATGCCGACTTCAGCACTTCCAGCGCCTCTCCGGCGGTAGCTATTCCCGGAACGAGCAGGGCGGCAGCGACGAGCGCTGTCCGCACAGCAACTAGGGTTGTAGACATTCTCGGCCTCCTATCGAAAGAAAACATACTTGACCAGTGCGGCGACGACGAGCGCGATCACGACCAGTCCGACAACGCCCCAGAATCCCATGCCCCACATCATTCCGTCCGACATCATTTCACCCATCTTCCTTCTCCACGGTTGAGGGAGCGGCAGGACCAAAGCCTGCCGCCCCGGTTTTAGCTACTTGATCTCGGTGACGGTCAGACGGCCATTGACCTTCTCGGCGACGAACTCGATCTGCTGGCCTTCCTCAAGCTGTTCCAGCATGGCCTCGTCGGCCACGACGAACACCATCTTCATGGGCGGCATGTCGAGGTTCTTCAGTTCCTCGTGCCTGATGGTCAGCTTCTTCTGCTTGGCGTCGATCTTGGTGACTTCGCCCTTGGTGTATTCGACCGCGGCCGCGGTTCCGCCAAGGGTAAGCGACATGGCAGCGATCGCGATCGCCTTGATGATCATTTTCATTGTCTCGTTCCTGTGTTTCGATCAGTGGCTGACGGTGATTTCGCCCTTCATTCCGGACTCGTAGTGGCCCGGAATGAGGCAGCCAAAATGGAACCCGCCGGCCTTGGCGAAGGTCCAGACGATCTCGCCCGTCTCGCCGGGTGCCAGCCGGATGGCGTTGGGGTCGTCGTGTTCCATCTCGGGGAATTTCGCCATCAGTTCCTTGTGCTTCATGATCTCGGCATGGCCGTCCATGACGAATTCGTGGTCGGTCTCGCCCTTGTTGACGAACTTCATGCGAACGGTTTCGCCTGCCTTGACCTTCAGCAGGGCCGGTTCGAAGAGCATCTGCCCGTCGTCGTTTTCCAGCATCGTGATCATCACCGTCCGTTTCGCCTTGGCGGCCTCGCCGGCCTTGCCAATCGCCATCATGTCGTGGTGGCCACCGTCGTGGGTGCCCGATGCGAGGGTCGGCGATGCGAACAGCAGCAGCGCCGGGAGTAAAACTGTCAGTCGATTCATGAATCATGCTTCCTTGTCTTTGGTTGCGGGAATTATCCCTGTTTGTGACCGCCGTGCGGACTTGCCGGGGCCATCGTTCTTGCGTCGTCGGACTTGACGGGGTCGGGTATGTCGCCAGTCCACTCGTAGGCGACGGTTCCTTCGGGATGCTCGTACCAGCCGGGGTCGCTGTAATCGTCGGCGGCAAGCCCCTCGCGAACCTTGACGACCGAGAACATGCCGCCCATCTCGATCGCGCCGAACTGGCCCCAGCCGGTCATCATCGGGATGGTGTTGTCGGGCAGCGGCATCTCCATCTCGCCCATGTCGGCCATGCCGCGGTTGCCCATCGCCATGTAGTCCGGCTGCACCGTGCGGATCTTCTTGCTCACCTCGGTCTTGTTCGCACCGATGAAAGTCGGCACGTCGTGCCCCATGGCGTTCATCGTGTGGTGCGACTTGTGGCAGTGGATCGCCCAGTCGCCGAGATGCACGGCGTCGAACTCGTAGGCGCGCATGGCGCCGACCGGGATGTCGATGGAGACTTCAGGCCAGCGCGCTTCGGGCCGCGTCCAGCCGCCGTCTGTGCAGGTGACCTCGAAGTCGTAGCCATGCATGTGGATCGGGTGGTTAGTCATGGTCAGGTTGCCGACCCTGACCCTCACCCTGTCGTCCTTCGCCACCACGAGATGGCTGATCCCCGGAAACACCCGGCTGTTCCAGGTCCACAGGTTGAAGTCGGTCATCTCCATGACGCGCGGCACGTAGGCGCCCGGCTCGATGTCGAAGGCGTTGAGCAGGAAGACGAAGTCCCGGTCGACGCGCATGAAGCCCGGGTCCTTCGGGTGGATGACGAAGGAGCCCATCATGCCCATCGCCATCTGCACCATCTCGTCGGCGTGCGGGTGGTACATGAAGGTGCCGCTCTTCACGAGGTCGAACTCATAGACGAAGGTCTTGCCGGGCGGGATGCCGGGCTGGGTCAGGCCGGTGACGCCGTCCATGCCGTTGGGCAGGATCAGCCCGTGCCAGTGCACCGTGGTGTGCTCGGGCAGCCGGTTGGTGACGAAGATGCGCACGCGGTCGCCCTCGACGGCCTCGATGGTCGGACCGGGCGACTGGCCGTTATAGCCCCACAGATAGGCGGTCATGCCGGGCCCGAGTTCGCGCTCGACCGGTTCGGCGACGAGATGGAACTCCTTGACCCCGTTGTTCATGCGGTGCGGCAGGGTCCAGCCGTTGAGCGTGACCACGGGCTGGTAGTCCGGCCCGCTGGTTGGAAAGATGGGCGGCTGCATGTCCGGCGATTCCATGACCGGCGCATCGGGCAGGCCCATCGCCGAGGTTTTCGACCAAGCGGCCGCGCCGGCGAGAAATGCACCGCCGCCGATTAGCTGACGTCTTGTGACCATGTTCTTCTCCCGCTCCTAGTGTCCGCCGCCGGCATCGGCGACCGCGGCGACCATCCCGCCGCCAGCCGGCGTCGAACCGCCGCCGCCGTGAATGGCCGTGCCGAGGTCGACATCGGCGAGCCAGAAGGCGCGCTTGGCGTTGAGGGACAGCATGATCGAGTTTATCTTCGCCCTGGTGTCGGCGAGCAGCTCGAAGGTGTTGGTGATCATGCCGTTGTAGGTGAGGACCGATTCCTCCTCGATCTTGACCCGCAGTGGCACGACATTGTTGCGGTAGTGGCGCGCGATCTCATGGGTCGAGCGGTAGGCATCGTAGGCGGCGCGCGCCTGCGAGCGGATGTTCACCGCCTTCTCCGCCAAGAGGTTGGCGGCGCGCATGTAGGCGAGCTCGGCCTTGCGCATCCGCGCCTTGCCGGTGTCGAAGATTGGTATGACGAATTCGACTTCGGCTATCGGTACCGCCGTCGTGGTGGTGCCCTCCGCGTCGCTCTCGCGCTCGACCTCGACGCCGGCAAGCAGCTCCAGATCGGTCAGGTAGCGGGTCGCCTCTGTGAGCCCGAGGGAGCGAGCTTCGGCCTCGAGAGCCAGCCTGGCGATCTCCAGGTCGACCCGGTTCTGCAACGCCTCGGCCTCGATTGCGCGTTTGGCGGCGACCGAACCCGGGATGGCGGGCAGCGCATTGGGCACCCTGTAGTCGACGTCGCTTCCCCACAGCCCCATCAGGCGGGTGAGCTCCTCCTTGGCGGTGCGTGCCGCGAGCCGGGCTTCGGCGGCCTGGCCGGTGAGCTCGGCGTAGAAGACATGCTCGCGCGCCTGCCCCGTCTTGGTGAAGGCGCCGGTCTCGCCGAGTTTCGCGGCGAGCGCGGATGCGGCGTCGGCTGCCTGCTGCGCCTTGTTGTAGTAGGAAACCGTTTCCCAGGCAGAGACGGCATTGATCCAGGCGCGCCGCGTATCGGCGGCGAGCCGCAGCGTCTCCTCAGCCGCCAGCAGCTGCGCCTGCCGGAAGCGCACCTCGGCGATGGCCACGCGGCGCGGCCGCGTGATCATGGCAAGGATGTTGCTGACCACCGCAGCTTCGACCGTGCGGACCGGATCGATGCCGATCATGCCAACGGACACGGTCGGGTTCACCAGCAGGGATGCCTGCCAGACATCGGCGGCGCTCATTCCGACATCCGCATAGGCGGCCTGCAGGCCCTTGTTGTTGAGCAGGGCGACCTGCACCGCGACGTCCGGACCGATCAGCTTGTTGCGGACAAGGCCGCTGACCTGCGCCGAGACGGCACTGGCCTCGGTGGCCGACTGGACCCATACCGCGCGGCTAGCCGTTACTGCCGAAGTCCGTGCAGACACCGGGGCGAACGAGGCGGCTGTGTCCGACATCATGTCGCTTGAGGAAGTGGTCGAGCACGCTCCCAGCAGCAGCGGCAGACCGACAACCACAATGATTTTCGAGATCGGATGCTTCATGTTCCCGCCCCCGTTTTTGCCGGAGACAGGTCGTCATTGAGCTTGCGCCAGTTCTGCGGATCGACCGGCTGGCGCGGGTGATAGTCGACGATCACCGGGTGATGGTGGGTCGGCCTGATCCCGAGTGTGGGATCGACGGGACTGACCGCTGGCAGGATGTCGGGTGGCGGCGTCGCTGCGCATCCGGATACGGACAGCAGCGACACGAGTATCGCTCGATGTGCAAGATTCATGAAAGACCCTGAAGGCTGACGTGCGTTCGATGCCGCGCCGGAACGGATTCCGGACGCGGCGCGCTAACCCCGGCTGGGGCGTGTCAGATCAGGTGTCGGGGAGGCCGGATGAATTCGGCATAGTTGCCGTCGATCAGGACGGCGGCAACCGATTGAGCAAAACACCGCGCAACGGCGTGCATGATTTCGACCGAATCGACCGGAACGGCGCTGGCGGGTGCGCAATGCACCTCGCAGCCCTTGTCGGCCACGGACTTGCCGCCATGGTGCTTTTTTTCGGCCGGCGCTGCAGAATCAGCCGCCTGGCCATGGTGATGATCGCTTGCCGCATCCACGACCATCTCGTGATGGGCGGCGGTCTTTGCGTTCATCTGGCCGAAAGAGCCTGCTGATGCAAAGAGTGTGCCCTGCAGCGAACTGACCAGAAAAAAGACGACCGCAAGCGCCACGCGCCATTGCGCGGATTCTGAAAGTCGCATGTTTCCAGCGTTCAACATCAATCGCCTTCGACAACTGTTCGCGGAATTTGTCAATCGAACCGGCACCCTGAGGGAGGAATCGCACCAAAATGTGATGTCGGAAGGCGATGGACAGGAGCGCTTCAAACCAATCCGGCTGTCGTGAGCCCTGGTCGCCGTTCCGCGGCGCGCGGCGGCCCGGCCACGATCCTCCTGCACGGCGTGAGTTCCCGTCGAGACCTACCCCTCCCCCCACGAGCCTGGAACTGCAAGCGCCGCAGCGGACCGAGAGCCGTGCGTGCGGAAACGGTATTGCGGCGGCGGAGGCAGCTGAAAGTACGGTTGGTCGGCGGGGATTTCGATCTGCATTTCGGCCCGAGGAAGCGCCATGGCGCCGGCCGCGAGTATCGGTGCCAGGAGCGTTCCGCCGAAAGGACTGCGGCCGGGGCGGAAAGGATCAGGTGACATGGAGGCTGCAGGCCACCCGCCCAAGCCTGCCTGAGACATCGATTGCTCAGGGCCAGTGTCGGATGCCGGCAACGCCCTTGAGGAGAAGTTGTCTTCTCTTCACATTTGTCGGCAAATAGGGCCTACCCGTGGTGGCTGGAGCTGCTGGCAGTTGCAGGAGCACGGAAGGGAGGATGTCCAAGCATGTCCCATATGCGCAAATGGCACATAACGCGCCGCTCATTTCTCGCTGCGGCCGCAGCGGCTGCAGCAGGAACGCCGCTCATGAACAAGGAGCTGTTTGCTTCTGCGCATCAGGTCCAGCTGTTTGACCTCCGACCCGGGCCAGGAACGGCAAGGCTCGTCACCAAGCCTCCGTTGGAAACCCCTGCCTGGACTTTCAACGGTTCGGTGCCGGGACCGGAAATTCGTATCCGACAGGGCGACAGGCTGAGAATCTCCGTCAAGAACGAATTGGCGGAAGAGACGACTGTCCATTGGCACGGTGTGCGCACGCCCCATGCAATGGATGGCGTGCCTGACCTGACGCAGACGCCGATCGCGCCCGGTGAGACCTTTGTCTACGAGTTCGACGCGGTCGATGCCGGTACCTTCTGGTATCATCCGCATCAGCGCAGTTTTGAGCAGGTGGGACGTGGACTATACGGACCCCTCATCATCGAAGAGCCCGATCCGGTGCGAGTTGATCGTGATGTGACCTGGGTTCTAGACGATTGGCGCCTCACCAGCTCGGGCGCCATCAGCGACGATTTCGGCAACCGGCACGACATGGCCCACGCCGGGCGCATCGGCAATACCGTAACAATCAATGGGAGCATTCCCGACCAGTTTGTCGTGCGCAAGGGTGAGCGCATACGTCTTCGCCTGATCAATGCGGCGAACGCACGCATCTTCGGACTGGACTTCTTGGACCTTCAAGTACAGGTCGTCGCGCTGGATGGTCAGCCTGTGACACCGCATGCGCCCGAGGATGGTGCGGTCGTATTGGGGCCGGCCATGCGGGCTGATCTGATCATCGACATGACGGGCGCGGCAGGGAGCCGGAATACGGTAGCCGACCGCTTCTATCGAGGCCAAGACTACCGCTTGATCGACATGGTCTATGCACCAGAACCGTTACGCGAGACCGTTCCCGATTGGCCGCTCGATCTTCCTGCCAACCGGCTCGCCGAGCCCGACGTCGCCGCCGCGACGAGGCATGAGGTGGCGTTCAACGGCGGGATGATGGGCGGTATGGTCATGCAGGAAATGGGCGGCGGGACCTCCGATCCCATGGGCTCGATGATGGACATGATGCACGGCGGCGGCATCTGGTTCATCAACGGCGTGGCGGCGCAGGGTCATATGATGGAACCGATTCTTACGCTCGCTCAGGGTGAGAGCCACGTAATCCGGATGACGAACATGACGGCCTGGCACCACCCTATCCATCTCCATGGCCATTCATTCCGGGTGATCTCGCGCAACGGCGCACCGACCCGGCACCGCGAATGGCAGGACACGGTGTTGATGGCGCCACGAGAAATCGTCGAGATCGCGTTGGTTGCGGACAATCCTGGCGACTGGATGTTCCACTGTCACATCCTCGAACATCAGGCGGCCGGCATGATGGGCGTCATTCGGGTGGCCACGAGCTAATCGTCGACTGTTGCCTGTCGTGTGTATCGCGTTTCGGCATAGTCCATTCTGGATCGATCATAGACGTGCACGCGGCCCATGAGGGTCCGATGTCGCGTCATAACAGCCGGAAGCCGACCTTCGGCTTCCGCCCAAAGAAGCACAGATCCAGAGTACGCGCGCCAAGCCCGAGTTGATTAGCCACAACTCCAGTTGACCTGAGTCAACGTCAACGCCAGTTCATCAGCTAGTGTAGGTGATATTCTCCTGTGCGATGAGGAGGTTTTAAAGGCTGCCTTGCAGCAATTTCTTGGGACAACCGAATGGGAAATCACGCGAAACCGCCTTCCGCGCCCGAACCGAGTCCATTTGGTCGCCTGTTTTGGGCGTTTGTCACCGGACTGGCATTTTTGGGCTACTTGGCCACCCAGATGCCCGATGGGTCACCGACCAGCAAATCGATACCGTACAGCGAGATCAAACAGCTCATTGGAACGGGTGAGGTTTCCGCAGTGACCTTGGAAGCCACCGCCATAGTCGCAGTGTTGCGCGAGCCGACCGCTGATGGGATCAAAACGGTCCGTGCGATTACACCCCAGCAGCCCGACCCGGCACTTCTGCCGATGCTTGAGGAAAACAGGGTTCTCGTCGTGGCCGAGGAGCCTCGCGCTCCATCGGTGCTGATTTCGTTCCTGCCATGGCTGCTGATTATCGCATTCTATTTCTGGCTCAGCCGCAGAATGACGGGAGGCGGATTCAGTGGTGGACTTCCCGGCGGCCTGGGCGACCTGCTCGGCAGATCGGCAAAGCCCACCAAACCCACCAGCAAGATCACCTTTGCTGACGTGGCGGGCCAGGACGAGGCGAAGCGGGAGGTTTCGGAACTGGTCGAATTCCTGCGGGATCCGAAGCGGTTCGAGAAAGTCGGGGCATCCGTCCCGCATGGTGTGCTGCTGATGGGGCCACCCGGCACCGGCAAGACGTTGCTTGCGCGGGCATTGGCAGGCGAAGCGGAGGTGCCGTTCTTTTCGACCTCAGGCTCGGAGTTCATCGAGGTGTTTGTCGGCGTGGGCGCGGGCCGCGTGCGCAAGATGTTCGAGGCCGCGCGCAAACAAGCGCCCGCCATAATTTTCATCGACGAACTGGACAGCATCGGACGCACCCGGGGGACCGGCGTGGGCGGGGGGCACGATGAACGCGAGCAGACCCTGAACCAGATCCTGGCCGAGCTGGACGGCTTCACCGCCCGTGAGGCGGTTGTCGTCCTAGCCGCCACGAACCGCCCCGATGTGCTGGACCCGGCCCTGCTGCGCCCCGGCAGGTTCGATCGTCACGTGACCCTGTCTCTCCCGGACAAGGGTGCGCGCCGCGCGATCCTGGATGTTCATGCGAAGAACCTGCCTCTGCGCTCCGATGTCGCGCTCGATCTGGTCGCAGCGGGAACACCGGGGTTTTCCGGGGCGGACCTGAAGAACCTGCTCAACGAGGCTGCAATTACTGCCGCGCGCCGGTCAGGGTCGGACATCACGCCTGCCGATCTGGACGAGGCACGCGACAAGGTGATGATGGGCACGGTGCGAACCCTGGCAATCCAGCCGGACGAAAAGCACCGTTTGGCCGTGCACGAGGCCGGACATACCGCCGCGGCCTACTACAATCCTGGCGCCGACCCGCTCTACAAGGTCACGATCATCCCGCGCGGACGCAGCCTCGGCGGCACTCACATGTTGCCCGAGAACGAACGCCATACCCTCTCCGAAGCCTATCTGCGGGTGCAACTGACCACCCTCCTGGCCGGGCAGCGGAAAAGACCTTATTGGGCTCGGTCAGTTCCGGTGCCGATGACGACATCCGGCGTGCCACCATTATGGCCCGCTCGATGGTCGCCCGCTGGGGAATGGATCCCGAGATCGGCCCGATAGACCTGCGGCAAAGCGAAGACCATCCATTCCTTGGACAGCAGATCGCCCAGCCGCGTAGCTTTGCGGATGAGACCGCGGCCCGGGTAGACCAGGCAGTGATGAACCTGCTGCACGAGGCCGAAGAACAGGCCATCTCCCTGATCGAGAGCCATCGAGACCAGATTTCCCGGCTCGTCGCGAGGCTCGAAGCAGAGGAAACCCTGGATCTCGACGCCATCCGGGACTGCCTTGCGGACGACACCAAGATAACCCCGTTCGTGAAGAGTCGAAAATGACGCGATCCCCGCAAGTATCCCGTCGGGGCCTTGGCCGGCTGTCTCTCCAGCCGATCCATCCTCAGAATTGCGCAGACTGCGGCTCGAACATCAACATCAGGATCCCGAAAGGGCAGCTCCTGCTGCGGCGGGTTGGCTGGGGGTATGCCGCATGCCTTCGTCGAGGCGTGGATTGACCAGAACCTGCCGGCCAGTGTCCGGCAAATCCGAGCCGATCGTTAGACTGCGGTGCCCGGCCGAAATCCGTCGCGTGTGACCGAGCCTGCCTTCGACCGTCAGCTGTCCTCGGACTGCGGCGTCAGCGTATCGTTAAGACCATCGCCCAGCAGGTTGAAGCCGAGCACGATGGCGATGATCGCAAGGCCAGGCCAGACCGCCATCCAAGGAGCCTCGGTGAGGAACTGGCGGGCGATGTCGAGCATGCTGCCCCATGACGGGGCTGGCGGGCGCTGGCCGAGCCCAAGGAAGGCAAGGCTGGCCTCGGCGAGCACGGCGACCGCCATGGTGATGGTGACCTGGACGACGATCGGCGCCATCACATTGGGCAGGACATGGGCGAGGATGATGTTGCGATCGCGCACGCCGAGCGCGCGCACCGCGGTGATGTAGTCCTCGTTCTTGATAGAGAGGACCTGGCCGCGCGTCAGTCGGACAAAAACCGGCATGGCCGAAACGCCGATGGCGATCATCGCATTCTGCAGGCTCGGTCCGAGAAAGGCCGCCAGCGCGATGGCGAGGACCAGGAAGGGCACCGCCAGCAGGGCATCGGTGAAGCGCGCGATGATGGCGTCGACGATGCCGCCAAAATAACCCGCCACCAGGCCAAGCGGCACCCCGATGGAAATGGCGATGACAACGGCGATGACGCCCGCCGCGAGCGAGGCGCGCGACCCGAAGATGACCCGGGACAGCACGTCGCGGCCCAGATCGTCAGTTCCGAACCAGTGCAGGGCCGATGGCGCCTGCCGCACGGCGAGCCAGTCCGAGGCGTTGGGATCGAAGGGCGCAATCAACGGCGCGAAGACGGCAACCAGAACGAAGAACAGCACCAGCGTGCCGCCGATCATGGTGCTCGGATGCAACAGGGCGCGTCGCAGGGCAGAGCGGCGTGCACCGCCGCGCGCAGCAGCCATCGGGGCGGCCTCGCCGCTCATGAGCGAAGCCTCGAGCTAAGGACAACGTAGGCAAGGTCGGCAATCAGGCTGAGCAGCAAAAAGATGACCGCCGAACACATGACGACGGCCTGGACGACGGCGTAGTCGCGGCTGAACACGCCGTCGACGATCATCTTGCCGAAGCCGGGAATGCCGAAGACCTGCTCGGTCAGCACGGCGCCCGACAGAAGCTCGCCGAGATGCAGGGTGCTGGTGGTGACGACAGGAATCAGGCCGTTGCGCAGCGCGTGGCGGGTGACCACGATGCGTTCGCGCAGGCCCTTGGCCCGCGCGGTACGGACATAGTCCTGCTTGAGGACGGCGATCATCGAGCTGCGGGTATGACGCATGACGATGGCAGCAGCGGCCGTGCCCAGAACGATGCTCGGCAGCAGCGTGTAGCGGAGATTGTCGAGCGGAGATTCGAAGAAGCCGACATAGCCGCCGCTCGGAAGCCAGCCGAGCGAGACGGCAAACAGCAGGATCAGCATGATGCCGAGCCAGAAGCTCGGGATCGACAGGCCGCCGAGCCCGATCAGGCTGACGATGTAGTCGACCGGAGTGCCGCGGCGGATGGCCGCGAATACGCCGGCCGGAATGCCGATCAGAAGCGCGATGAGCATGGCCTGGAGCGAAAGCTGCAGCGTGACCGGCAGCTTCTGGACGATCATCTCGCCGATCGGCAGGCGGGTGCGGATGGAGAGGCCGAAATCGCCCTGCAGGATGCTGCCGAGCCACTTGAAGTACTGCACCGGCAGCGGCTGATCGAGGCCGTACTTGGTGCGCAGGAATTCGATTACCGCGGGGTCCGGCTCCTGGCCGGCAAGCGCCAGTGCGGGATCGCCGGGGAGCAGTTTCAGCAGGCCGAAGACGAGCACCGAGACGAGCAGCAGCGTCGGTATCGAGATCAGGATGCGCCGCAGGATGAAATTGAGCATGTCGTTCTGGCGGATCCCGGAGGTGTCGGGGCCGCGCCCGGTCGTGTGACCGGGCGCGGCCGTCGGATCAGTTGGACTTCGGCTTCACGCCCGTGACGCGCAGGATGCCGTCCGGATAGATCGAAATCCCATCGACCGAGGCACGCGCACCATAGAACCACGTCGAGTGGTAAAGCGGAATGGTCGGACGGTCGTTGAGGTAGATCTCCGCTGCCTGCTCGTAGAGAGCCTTGCGGGCATCCGTGTCGAGTTCCTTGCGCGCGGCGATCAGCACATCGTCGAGTTCCTGCGACTTGTAGCCGTTGAGGTTCTGGCTGCCGCCGGTGCCGAAGAAGGTGTACAGCGTCGGATCGGGATCGGCGCGGCCGCTCCAGTTGCCGATGTAGAGCTCGAAATTGCCGGCGAGATAGCGCTCGATGGCCGACGAGGTCTCAAGCGGCAGCAGGTTGACCGTGAAGCCAGCCTCCTGCGCCATCTGCTGGATGATCTGCGCCACGCGGCCGTCGGTCAGCGAGTTCTCGTAGGTAATCTCGATGGCCGGGTTCGCGACGCCCGAGTCCTCGATCAGCTTCTTGGCCGCGGCGACGTCGCGGGCCGGCATCGGGTGCTTGGCGCTGTAGAAGGCGCTGGAGGGCGGGATCATCTGGTTGTCGGCGGTGAACTCGCCGTTGAAGGCGACCTGGTTGATCACGTTGCGGTCGAGCGAGAGTTCGAGTGCCTTGCGCAGGTCGGGCTTGTCGGCGAGAACGCCGCCGGAGTCCGGACGCACGTTGATGAAGAGATGCGAAACGGCGAGCCCCGCCGAGGTGTAGAGCGCGAGGTCCGAGTTGGACCGGATTGCCTCCAGGTCCGTCGGTGCGATGCGTTCGGCGACATCGAGGTCGCCGGCCTGGATGCGCGACAGGCGCACGGTCGAGTCGGGGATGATCTGGTACTCGATCGCGTCGTAGCCGATCTTGTCCGCGTTCCAGTAGCCGGGATACTTCTTCAGGCTGATCTTGTCGCGCGCGCTGCGGCTTTCGAACTGGTAGGGACCCGAGCACACCGGGTTGGCGGCGAACTCGTCGGTCGAGGTGCCGGCCGAGGGCGAAACCATCATGCCGGCGCGATCGGTAAGCACCGACAGGAGCGGTGCGAACGGGGTCTCTAGCTTCAGCACCACGGTAGACGAGTCAACGACCTCGACCTCCTTGATCGGCGACAGCTCGGAACGGCGCTTTGATTCCTTCAACGTCTGCATGCGCTCGACATTGGCTTTGACCGCTTCGGCGTCGAAGGGCTTGCCATCATGGAAGGTCACGCCTTCGCGCAGCTTCAGCATCAGCTCGGTGTTGCTGTCGTTCCACGACCACTCGGTCGCCAGCTGCGGCACGATCTCGAGCTTCGCATTGATGTCGAGCAGCTTGTCGCACAGCGCGTCGAATACGATGCGGCCGGAATAGGTGCCGCCGGTCGCCGGATCCATCGTATCCGGGTCGTCCTGCAGGCCGACACGCAGGGTTTCTGCACTTGCAGATGCCATGGAGATCGCCATCAGACCCGACAGGACCGTCAGCTTTTTCATTAGCTTCATACTCGGAATTCCCTCTTACTTTTTTTACGCCTGCGCCACGCAGCCGTCTCCACCTTGGATGGCAGCGAAACACACTCGGTTTCTTTTGTAAAGCAGGCGAACCAATTATCCATGTTGCGGATCAGGACCGGCCCAAGAACCCGGATTATAACCCCTATTTGATGGTATCCGGGTTGACGAAAGTAGATTTGTCAGTGAATTTGTCCGTTACATTGACTAATTGAAGTTTGACTTTTCATGACCGATCTTTCCTCGCTCGCCACGCCGCGACAGATCACGCTCCGCACGGTGGTCCGCATCCTGCTCGACAGGGGACCCGTGTCGCGCGCCGAACTCGCCAGGCTGACCGGGCTGTCCAAGCAGACGATGTCGGAGGTGTTCCGCGATCTCGAGAATGGTGGCTGGGTGCAGATGGCCGGCCGCACGCAGGGCGCCGTCGGACGCAGCGCCGCCACCTATGAAATACGCGCCGACCGCGCGCTGGTGTTTGGCGCCGACGTCGGCGGCACCAAGATACAGGCAGCGCTGGCCGACATGCACGGGAACATCGTCGCCGAACTGGTCGAACCCACCGACGCGCGCGGCGGGCAGCACGTCATCGCGCAACTGGCGCGCACCAGCGAAACACTGACCACCCGCGCCGGCCTGCCGGCCCACCGTGTGCTGGTCGGTTCCGTCGGTATTCCCGGCGCTTTCGATCATCGCTCCAAGCGGCTGTTCATGGTTCCGAACATCGCCGGCCTCGAAGGTTCGTCCTTCGCCGAGGAACTGGAAAACCTCGTGACCTTCGATGTCGAGGTGGGCAACGACGTCAACATGGCCGCCAAGGGCGAGTTGTGGATGGGCGAAGGCAAGGGCATCGACAATTTCGTCTTCATAGCGCTCGGCACCGGGGTCGGCATGGGGATCATCAACGAGCGCCGCATCCTGCGCGGCGCGCGCGGCGCAGCGGGCGAAGTGGCAACCCTGCCGGTCGGCGCAAGCGCCTACGACTCCCGCACCTTCCACTCCGGCGGGCTTGAAACGGCGATCGGCAGCGCGGCGATCCGCGACCGCTACGAAGGCGCGGGCGGCCAGACCGGCCTGACTGTGCGCGAGATCATCGACCGCATAAAGGGCGGAGACCGCATCGCTGCCGCCACGCTAGATGAGGTGGCGCGCACGCTGGCCGAGGCGATCCTGGCGGTGTCGGCAATCGTCGACCCTGAACGCGTGGTACTTGGCGGCAGCATCGGCGCGCGCAGCGAACTGCTCGAGCGCGTGCGCCACTTCCTGCCGCTCTGCATGCCCTCGCCGCCCGAATGCACCATCAGCAGGCTGGGCAGCCGGGCCGCGCTGTTCGGCACCATCGCAAGCAGCCTCGACCGGCTCTACGAGAGCCTGTTCCAGACCGAGGGCTACGACCTGCTGTCGGAAGCTGACGTTGCCGAGGCGGTCGAATGAGCGCCCTGCGCGCACAAGTCGAGCAGCCGGTTCGCCTGTTCGCAACCTCCCGGGAGGCCGAGCAACTGGTGGCCGGCATTCTCGCCGCGCGCATCCGCAGCAACCCGGCGAGCGTTCTCGGGCTCGCAACGGGCGCCTCGATGATCGGTGTCTATCGCGAGCTTGCCAGAATGCACCCTGCGGGCGGCCTCAGCTTTGCCAGGGTAACGACGTTCAATCTCGACGAGTATTGCGGCCTTGCCGCCGGCGATCCGTCGGGCTTTGCTGCCTACATGGACAGGAACCTTTTCGACCATGTCGATGCCGACAGGCGCCGGCTGCATCTGCCCGAGGGCGATGACGCCGGACCTGCCCGCTACGAGGCGGCGATCGCGGCGGCCGACGGCATCGACCTGCAACTGCTGGGCATCGGCCGCAACGGGCATATCGGCTTCAACGAACCGGGTTCGCAGGGCACGTCGCGGACGCGCGTCGTCGAGCTTGCCCCGCCGACACTTGCGGCCAACGCCAATGACTTTCCAACCGGCGTGGCAATGCCCCGCAAGGCAATCACCATGGGCATCGAGACCATCCTGTCGGCACGGCGCATCGTGCTGCTGGCGACCGGCGCGGCGAAGGCGAAGGCCCTTGCCGGTGCGCTCGAAGGCGAGGTCGGCCCACACAACCCTGCCTCCTTCCTGCAGCAACACCCCGACGTAACGGTAGTCTGCGACCTAGCGGCGGCGGCCGAACTGCGCAACATCCCGAAAATCGAGAACTCACATGCATGACCGCGACTTCATGGTGCCCGGCAAATCGGTGGCCCTCGCCGAGAACGGCATGGCAGCAACCTCGCACCCGCAAGCGACACTCGCGGCAATCGAAATCCTGAAAGCCGGCGGCACGGCGGTCGACGCGGCAATTGCCGCGGTTGCCCTGCAAGGCGTCATCGACCCGCACATGACCGGCATTGGCGGCGACTGTTTCGCGCTCTACTCGCCGGCCAGCGGCCCGATGGTCTCCTACAACGGCTCCGGGCGGTCGCCGCGGGCCGCGACGCTGGACACCTACCTGGCGAAAGGCTGGACGACGATCCCCGACGATTCCGTGCACACAGTGACCGTGCCCGGCGCCGTCGATACCTGGTGCAGACTGAACCGGGAACACGGCAAGCTCGGCCTCGACCGCGTCCTGGCGCCGGCCATCGAGGCCGCCGAAAACGGCTTCACGATTCCGCCGCGCGTCGCGCATGACTGGCAGCTCTATGCCAGCCGCGTCGCAGCGCATGCCGACGCGGCTGCGCAGTTCCTGCCCGGCGGGCGCTCGCCGGTGACCGGCGACAGGCTGAGCAACCCGGCGCTCGGCGCGACGCTCCGCAGGATCGCGCGCGAAGGACGCAGCGCCTTCTATGAGGGCGAAGTGGCAGACGACATGGTCGCCACGCTGCGGGCGCTGGGCGGCCTGCACGACGCGGGCGATTTCGCGTCCTTTGCCTGCGAAGAGACGCAGCCGATTTCGGCCGGCTATCGCGACCACCAGCTCGTCGAGTGTCCGCCCAACGGCCAGGGCCTGGCGGCGCTGATCATGGCCCGGCTGCTCGACGGCTTCGACCTCTCCGACGCGTCGCTGAGCGAGATCGACCGCATCCACCTGCTGGCCGAGGCCACCAAGGAGGCCTACCGGCAGCGCGACGCGTTGGTCGCCGATCCGGCCGCCATGACGGTCAGCGTCGAGGAGATGCTGTCCGACGCCAGCATTACAAAGATGCGCGCCCGCATCTCGCTCGACCGGGCCTCGCAGATCGCGGTTGCCGACATGCCGGTCCACCGCGACACCGTCTATGTCAGCGTCGTCGATCGCGATGGCAATGCGATGTCGCTGATCAACTCGCTGTTCTTTGCCTTCGGCAGCGGCATCTACGCCAAGAAAGGAGGAGTGCTGTTGCAGAACCGCGGCACCGGCTTCTCTCTGGCGCCCGGGCATCCCAACGCCATTGGGCCGTCCAAGCGACCGTTCCACACCATCATCCCGGCGCTGGTGTGCAAGGACGGTCGCACGGTCGGCTCGTTCGGCGTCATGGGCGGCCAGTACCAGGCGACCGGCCACGCCCACATCCTGTCGCAGGTGCTCGACCGCGGGTTCGACATCCAGGCGGCATCCGACCAGCCGCGCAGCTTCTTTACCGACGGCATGATCAGCCTTGAGACGACCATCTCGGAGGACACGCGCGCCGGGCTGGAGGCGCGCGGCCACCAGACGCGCCGGGCCGACGAACCGCTCGGCGGCTGCCAGGCGGTTTGGATCGACCATGAGCGCGGCGTTTTGTGGGGCGCCTCGGATCACCGCAAGGACGGCATCGCGCTGGGATATTGATGATGGACACCGCTCTCCCCGACATCGCACCCACCGTATCGGTACAGCACCTGGCGCTCAGGCTGCCGCGCGGTGCCGACCGCGACTATGCGCTTGCCGACCTCAGCTTCGACCTGCCGGCCGGCGAGATCCTGTGCATCGTCGGCGAATCGGGTTCGGGCAAGTCGCTCTGCGCGCAGACCCTGATGGGCCTGCTGCCGCGCGCCATCAGCGTCGAGCGCGGCGCTGCGCTGTTCGACGGCATCGACCTGATCCACGTGGACGCGGCGACGCTGCGCACGCTGCGCGGCCGCCGCGTCGGCATGATCTTCCAGGAGCCGATGACCGCGCTCAATCCGTCGATGCGCATCGAGGACCAGATCATGGAGGTCTTCGAGGCGCACGACCTGCTGACGCCGCCCGAACGGCGCGCCCGCGCTCTCGACCTGGCGCGCGAAGTGCAGCTTCCCGATCCTGAACGGGCGATCAAGGTCTATCCGCACCAGCTGTCGGGCGGGCAGCGGCAGCGCGCGATGATCGCCATGGCGTTGGCGCTCGAACCGGCGCTGCTGATCGCCGACGAGCCGACGACCGCGCTCGACGTCACCACCCAGGCGCAGATTCTCAGGCTGATGCGCGAGATCCAGAAGCGCCGCAACATGGCGGTGATCTTCATCACGCATGATTTCGGCGTGGTGTCCGACATCGCCGACCGGGTGCTGGTGCTGGAAAAGGGCATCGTTGTCGAACAAGGCACGGCGCATGACGTGCTGAGCAACCCGCAGCATCCCTATACAAAAGCGCTGCTCGCGGCGGTGCCGTCCGGCACGCCGGCGATCCGGCCGGCCGAGGCCGAACAGCCGGTGGCGCTGTCGGTCGCCAACCTCAACAAGTCATACCGTTCCAAGGCCGGCATGTTCGGCGCGGTGCGCACCGTGCATGCGGTGAAGGATGTCAGCTTCCAGATCAGGCGCGGCCGCACGCTCGGGCTGGTCGGCGAATCGGGCTCGGGAAAATCCACCGTGGCGCGGCTGGTGACCCGCATCAGCGACCCCGATTCCGGCACGATCGAGCTCGGCGGCCAGGACTATTGCGCCCTGCGCGGCGAGGAGCTGCGGCGCCAGCGCAGCCGTATCCAGATGGTGTTCCAGGACCCCTTCTCATCGCTTAACCCGCGCCGCAAGGTTGGCCTCAGCATCGCCGACGGCCCGATCGCACGCGGCGTGGCGCGCAGCGAGGCGCTGGCCAGGGCGCGTTCGCTGCTCGAGCTCGTCGGGCTCGACCCGCGCTCGGCCGACCGGCTGCCGCACGAGTTTTCCGGCGGCCAGCGTCAGCGCATCGGCATCGCCCGGGCGCTTGCGCTCGAACCGGACGTGCTGGTCGCCGACGAGGCCGTCTCGGCCCTCGACGTGACGGTGCAGGCGCAGGTCCTGAAGCTACTCGACGAACTGAAGCAGCGGCTCAACCTGGCGATGCTGTTCATCACCCACGACCTGCATGTCGCCGCCCAGGTCTGCGACGACATGGCGGTGATGCGCTACGGCGAGATCGTCGAGATGGGGCCGACGCGCGAGATTTTCCTCAACCCGCAGCACGACTACACCAAGCAACTGCTGGCTGCGATTCCCGGGGCGGCGCGCCAGCATTAGCGTCGACATCAAGCCGGCCTCCCGGCTGCTCGACGATCTGCCGCTGGCCATCGGTGGCGCTTGTTTCCAGCAAATATGCCGTCGCAATCAATCAGGATGCGGCTCGGTTGACTGTGTTTTTGCGTCCCCCTCACCTGGCGAGCCTGTTGTCGCCGGGCGCGGCGACGCTGCTGAGCCTTCGGTCATGGCCAGATTGGTGTCGATGAAGGTCTCCAGAAACCGCCGTCGTTCACGCCGCGCCGCGTCCTGGCCCGAAGACTGGTCGCGCATCAGCTTCTGGCGCTGCGTGAACTGCGTGAACGCGTCGCGCGCCAGCGGCAGCAGAGTTTCCGGCGCCGCCCCTTGAAGGGCCGCCTGGTGGACGGCCATCGTCAGGATGAATTCGCGCTGCTGCCAGTTGTCCGAGGCGAGGTCGGCCGCCTTTTGCGCCCGCGCCATCAGTTCGGCCAGGATCGTCTCGTCCGGCTCCTCTCCCTGATGGAGACGTATGATCACGATATACAGCTCTGCCAGCGCTGCGTTGGCTGCATCTCCATTTCGGGCCGCGTCGTCTGCGCTGCGGCGCATCTCGGCTTCGGCCGCGACGAAGTCATTCTGCGCCAGAAGCACCGCGCTGCGCTGAACCAGGATCGTGAAGCGCCGTTCGGGTGTCGAAGCGAAGCGCTCGGCCAGTCCCAATGCGGCGGATGCCAGTTCGACGTCGTTCAGCATGACGGCCATGGCGCCGATATTGCTGAAGATGTCCCAGGCAAGACTGCGCCCGCCGGGCTCTGCCACGAAATCTTCCGGAAGCCCTTCCCCAGCTGAATCAATCCAATCGCCCCCGGCGATTTCGGTCGCCGCACGCTTGAAGGCGCGCAGGGCCGCGTCGGGACGACCCTCAAGGCGGAAGGCGTAGCCGGAAACGGCGTGGCTCCAGCCGTTGACGAAGCCGAGCGACATCTCGTCTATCGCCGTGCCGCCCGGCAGCATGGCGCGAGATGCGAGCCCGTGCGCGGCGGTCGTGTCGCCTTCATTGGCCCGCCTTTCTGCCTCCTGGAGCAGGTCCAGCGCCAGTTGCACGGCATCCGGCAGTTCGCTCGCACCACTCGACGAGCCGCGCGCCGCCCAGTTGGAGATCTCCGATTCCAGATCGCTGCGAGAGTCGGCGCCGAACCGCTCGCCCATCCAGACGGCCGGAATGCGCGCGCTGTCGACTGCCTCCTGGTAGCGGCCGAGCTCGGCCAGCGCGTAAGCGCGTGAGACCAGCAGCATGTTCTCGAACTCGCGATCAACCTCTTCCTGCGTGCGCGCAAGCCGCAGCCCTTCATCCGCAAGATGCAAGGCAAAGGAAGCATTGCCCTCGAAACGGGCTGTATCGGAGTAGATGGCATAGACGACGGCAAAGCCCGGCGAAAGTGCCCCCTGCTCGCCGGCATCGCGCAGCCCCTTGCTGAGCACGGCGCGGGTGTCAGCATAGTCTTGGCGCAGTTGGTAGGCCGCCATGGCGTCATCGACAATGGCGAATGGGTCGAGCGGTTCTGCCGCTGCGGGAAAGATGGCAGCCATGACAACGGCCGCCGAGAGCAGCGCCGAGCGAAACCGTGTCATGATCCGCCATCGCCCACGATCACGAATGGCGCCCATGCAGAAGGGTGTGCCAGGGAGAAATCCTTCGGACTGTTCATGACCTCGAGCATCGATTGTCTCAGGGCTTCCGAGCGACCGGCGGCCGCACCGGTCGACAGCCTTTCGATCGCACCAGTGGTCAGCATGGCCGCAGCGTCGTCGCGCACCGGCCAATGCGACACCAGAATGGAACGGGCCCCAGCGTAGAGAAAGGCCCGGGCCAGCCCGGACAGCCCTTCGGCGTCGGGTTCACCGTTGCTGCCGGCAGTGTTGCATGCCGAAAGGAGCACCCAGTCAGCCGTCAGTTTCAGCGCGGCGATCTCGGACGACGTCAGCAACCCGTCATCCTCTCTGGACGCAGCCTCGGGCGGGGTCAGGACCAAGGCCGGCTCCGCCAGCCCCTCCAGGTCGCCCGAGAGCAGACCATGCGTGGCGAAGGCGATGATGTTGTAACCGGAAAGGTCGACGGACTTGACCACAGTTTCGCTCGCGTCCGCACCGAGAAAGAGGCTCGATCGCCCGCCCAGAGACGATGCCAACCGTTCGATCTCCGGCCCTGTCTGGGGCAGAGCCGGCAGGTTGCGCACAGCGCTCACATCGGCGAAGACGCCGCGGAAGAAGGACTGCCCCACGGCGGGATTGCCGGACCTGGTCTCGACTAGTCGTCCACCGAGCACTGGCGCGCCGAAACCCGCGAATGCCACTTGCTTTGAGCCCTGCGCCACCGAGGGCAGGCCCCGGATGACACGCAGGCTGCCGACATCGGGCAGCGTCGTGGTGGCATGGCGCCTGACGAGCCAGGCAGTGTCTCGCAGGGCCTGGGGATCCGTGTCGTCTCCCCTTGGCCTCTCGGTCACCAGCAGCGACAGCGGCAGGCTGCTGATCGGGCCATCGGCGACGACGTGCAGATGCGAGGCGCTTGCGATCACCACCTCCAGGGGAGCCAGCAATTCCAGATACAACTGATGCGCCAGCCCGCGGTCGAAGCGGGGGACGCGCGGCCCGTCCTTGCCCTTGACCAGCGAGACGACGCCGCGGTTGGTTGCGTGCGGGTCGAGCTGGCGCCGCAGCTTGGCGATATCGCCGGCCAGCCGTTCGGCCCCATACGGCGCCCGGTGCCAGGCAACCTGCTGCTTGCCGATGGCGAATATGAAGATGGCATCGCGACCCGACAGGAAAAGCAGCAGCGCCTCGTCCTTGCCCAGCACTCCCTGCACCTGTGCGATGGAAAGCGGCTCGGGTGCAGAGAAGTCGGCGAAACGTGGAAAATCCCGGGCAAGGACCAGATCGATGGAGGCCATCTCATCCTCCAGCGAATCGACTTCGCCACGCAACGCGATACGCCCCTCCGGCACGGTCTCGTCGGCCAGTCGATCCTCCAGATCGCGTGCGCGGTCGGCGAGGTCCTGCCGATCGCGCACTTTCCCTGCGAGTAACGGATCGCGGACCACGGCGCGCAGGCCGGTCTGCTGAAGGGCGCGCCCGGCCGAGGACTGCATGGCCCATTGCGCGGCGACGAAGGCCTGATCGAGCGGGTCGTAATCGGCTCCCCCCGCGGGTGGAACAAGGGAGAGCAGCAGCGCGCCAACCAGCGCCACTACAGTGCGAAAAGATGAAACCTGCCTGCCCCGCACCATAGTCCCCATGCCCTGCCCATACCCCAGGGGAGCCTTGCTGCCAATTCCGGCGAGAATCGGGACGGCAAGACTTCGAATCGACGACACGCGTCGTGGCTATGTCGCCAACAGCAGCGGAACTCCCGCGCTCCCTCAGGCGCCAATGACAAAAGCACAGACGAACTCTGTTCGCTGCTTCGTCACAAGGGCGGCAATATCGATAGCACTGGCGCTTTCACCATCCTCGGCAAATCGCTCGGCCTGAAAACAACTTGACAACGCGGGCGCAATGCCGCCGAAGACCGCAATGTTGCCGTGGAATCGATCCGGCTGGCGCGCCGCCTGATGGCAACCGAAAGGCTGCGCGCCTTCAAGCCGCACGAAGTCTCGCCGGGCACCGAGATTGCAAGCGACGATGAACTCGTGGCGGCGGCAGGCCGTATCGCGACAACAATATTTCATCCCGTCGGCACCGCCAGAATGGGCCGACCCGATGACCCGCGGGCGGTGGTCGATCCTTCGCTGCGCGTCCAGGGTATCGACAATCTGCTCATCGCCGACGCATCGGTCATGCCGCGCATTGTGTCTGGAAACACGCACGCGCCTGTCGTGATGATTGCCGAGCGCGCCGCGGATCTGGTGATGTCCCGCTGAGGCCGGTCCCCTAGCAGCCAAGCGGCGTGGCCTAGAGGACCCGGGACAGGAATTCCCGCGTCCTGGGCGACTGGGGATCTGCGATCATTTCGCGCGGCACGCCGCGTTCGACGATCAGCCCCTCATCCATGAAGATCAGCTGATCGCCGATCTCGCGGGCGAAGGCGACTTCGTGGGTTACCACCACCATCGTCATTCCGCTTTCGGCAAGGTCACGCATTACGTGCAGCACTTCGCCCACCAGTTCGGGATCAAGTGCCGAGGTCGGCTCGTCAAACAAAAGGACCTTCGGTTTCATCGCCATGGCCCGCGCGATGGCCACGCGCTGCTGCTGACCGCCGGAAAGCTCGCGCGGGTAGCGGTCGATCTTGTCGAGGAGTCCGACGCGTGCCAGCAGCACCTCGGCTTCTGCTTTCGCCTGCTGGACCGGAACCCGTCTCACCTGCGTCGGCGCCTCGATCAGGTTCTCCAGGACGGTCATGTTGGAGAACAAATTGAACGACTGGAACAGCATGCCGATCTCGGCGCGACGGCTGCACAGGAGATCGTCCTTGACCTCATAGAGCCTGTCGCCGCGCAGGTCGTAGCCGATGAATTCGCCATCGACGAGTAGAATGCCGCCGCTGAGTTTCTCAAGGTGGTTGATGCAGCGCAGGAAGGTGCTCTTGCCTGACCCCGACGGGCCGATGATGCAGGCGACCGACCCGACCGGCACGTCGAGATCGACACCCTTGAGCACCTCGAGATGTCCATAGGACTTGCGCACCCCGCGCGCGAAAACCATCGAATCGTCCGGTACGCCGAAGCGCGCGCGGTTGTCATGTCTTGCCTGGTTCATGCCGCCGCTCCGCCACGCCGCATGCCGAAAGCATTGCGTAGAACCTGCATCGTGATGGATTCGGTACGCTTGTCGCTGCGTCCGAAATAGCGCTCGAGGAAATGCTGGCCGACGGACATGATGCTGACCACGGCGAGGTACCAGAACGCGACCACGATCAGCAGCGGTATGGTTTCGAACGTGCGCGCGTAGATGCTCTGCGCGGAGTAGAAGAGGTCGTCGACGGCGATGAACGTGACAAGCGACGTCATCTTGAGAAGGTTGATCGCCTCGTTGCCGGTCGGGGGCACGACGAAGCGCATGGCCTGGGGCAGCGTGATGCGCTTGAGGATCATCCTGTAGGGCATGCCGAGGGCGCTTGCCGCCTCGGCCTGTCCGCTCGGCACCGACTTGATGCCGGCCCGGATGATCTCGGCCATGTATCCCGCCTCGCAGAGCGACAGCGCCACGACCGCCGAGAAGAACGGCGTCATGAAGTCGTTCGTCTTCACCGAAGCAAGGGTTCCGACGAAGGGCAGCGTGAGCGAAACCTCGCGCACGAGCAGGGAAAGGTTGAACCAGAAGATCAGCTGGATGAGGGCCGGAACGCCGCGGAAGAACCAGACATAGGCGCTGGCGAAAGCGCGAAGCACCGGGCTTGGCGAGACGCGCATGACCGCCACGATCGTGCCGATGATGATCGCCGCCACCATGATGAGGACAGTCAGGACCAGGGTGTTGCCGAGACCCCGCATGATCGACGGGTGAAGCAGGTAGTCTACCGCTGTGCCCCAGGCGAAGGCCGGATTGCTTGCAAAGGCCCGGAAGATCACCGCTGCCAGCAGCAGGGCGAAGATCGTTCCCACCCAGATGCCATAGCGCTTCTGCGGCACGACGGTCAGCCGCGCTGCGTCAGCCTGCGGATCGGGTTCTGTTCGCGCGGCAACGCTCATCACTGCTTACTCCGGACACATCGGTGGATGGTGCCCGGCGGGACGCCGGGCACCTCCTCGTTCAATCGGCGCGCAGCATATTCATGCTGCCGACGAAATACGGTTCCTTGATCGCGTAAGCACCCATGCCGTATTTGTCGAGGACGGCCTGGTAGGTGCCGTTGCTGAAGAGCTCAGCCAGGGCTGCCACCATCATGTCGGCCGTTCCCTTGTCGTCCTTGGCGATGGCCATGCCGAGCGGCGCGACGTCGTAGAGGGTCGGCAGCACGACGAGCTGGCCGTTGCTTGTCACCTCGAAATAGCTCGAGGCGGTTGCATCGTCCATGCGCGCGTCGACGCGGTCAGACAGCACGGCCTGAACGATGTCCGTCGACGAATTGAAGACCGACTTCTCGATCGCGGCCTGACCGGCATTGGTGCATTCCTTGCTCAGCTTGTCGACCAGGAAGTCCGACGCGCTGCCGGCCGAAACGCCAACGCGCTTGCCGCAAAGGGGCAACTCGCCGCTGAAGCTGTCCCGCTTCTCCGGCGATGTCGATGCCGCGACGCCTGCCTTCAGGAACATGACGAAATCGACCTGTTCCAGGCGTTCTGGCGTGGCGGAAAAAGTCTCCCACGCGATCTTGAAGCGCCCGGCGGCGAGACCCGGGATCATCGACGGAAACGGCGTCCGCTGAATGTCGAGTTCAGCACCGACCAGCTTGGCGACTTCGCCGGCCATTTCGACGATGATGCCGGCCTGCTTGCCTTCCGCATCGAGATATTCAAACGGCGCGTAGTCGAGCGTATTGGCGATCGCGAGCTTTCCCGACTCCTGCACCTCGGCCGATTTCGGTATTTCCGCCGATACTGCAACGCCGCTCCAAAGCGCGGCCAGCGTCGCCAGACCTGCCATTCCCAAACGTGTTCTCATTGAAGTCACTCCTCTCCAGACACTCGTTGAACGTAGTTTACCCCGCCAGAGCCCCGGGACCTTCATCCCGGGCAATGACGGCTTCGGATCCAGCAACCACGACCGGCTGCCAGGACGAATGAGGTTTGCCTGCTCGCACATCGTCAGACCCCGGTTGTCGGGCGCGGCCGGGTACCATCGACGAAGCGCTCGTACCTGAATGGGTGCGGGTCAACCAAAGGCTTAGCTCCGGTGACCAGATCGGCTGTCAGTCGGCCTGCCGCCGGGCCAATCCCGAATCCGTGCCCGGAGAAGCCGGTAGCGATCACCAGTCCCGGATGCTTCTCGACCGTCGATATTACCGGGATGGCATCGGGGGTCGCGTCGATCATGCCAGCCCAGCGCTGGACAATCGGGACACCCCTGAAAACCGGAAACGTCGCCTGCAGGGCCGAATAGGCCGCGTCCAGCGGGCGCAGCGAGGGCGTGGGGTCGAGCGTGCGCGTGGCCTCGAACTGCGTCTGCGCGCCGCGCAGCGGGGCATTCTGCGCCGACCCGGCAAAGCCGAGGCGCAGATCCCGCCACTCGAGCCGCATGACCGGGAGGAAATCGAAGAAGTAGCGGAAGCTGTCGGCAACCAGGTCGTGGCAGTTGTAGGTGCCGTTGGCGATGGTGTAGCCCCCATCCAGCCGCTTTCGATAGGCGAACTTGCGCGCCCAGGCTGCGCCCTCCGGACCGCCTTCGACCGGAGCCGTCCTCAATACCGAGGCCCGTACGCCCAGCTGGGGCAAGCGCAACCCGAGCCGGCGCAGAAGCTTCGTCGACCAGACTCCGCCCGCGACCACGACCTGGCTGCAGGAGATGCGGCCGCGTTCGGTCACCACGCCGGTCACCTTTCCGTCCGCGGTCTCGATGTCTCGCACCGCACAGTTCCCGACCAGGGTGGCGCCCGCTAAGGAAGCGGCCCTGGCGATGGCAGGCGCGGCCTTCTGAGGCTCCGCCCGGCCGTCGCTGGGCGTATGGAGCGCGGCATGGAAATTCCGCGCCGCCCCGGGCAGCTTGCCCGCCAGTTCGTCTCCCCGAATTATGCGGGAGTCGAGGGCGAACGCACCGGCACGCGCCAGCCAGTTCTCATGATGGGCAATATCGGCGTCGTCTTCGCAAAGGTAGAGAATTCCGGTCCTGCGGAAGCCGACGTCGGACCCGACCAGCCGGTCCATGTCCTCCCACAGCCGGAGCGCCGCGACGATAAGGGGAAGCTCGCGCGGGTCACGACCCATGCGCCGCACCCAGCCCCAGTTGCGGCTCGACTGCTCGCCGGCAAACTGTCCCTTTTCGCAGACGACAGTCGATACGCCCTGCTGCGCCAGGAACATCGCCGTGCTGACGCCGATAATTCCCCCGCCCACGACCACGACGTCTGCCGTGGTGGGCATGCTTCCTGCTGCAATGACCGGATCGACTGGCGGTCCCAAATTGTTACTCCGGTGCGGACCCGTTCAGGCGCGGGCCGTCTCGGCGGCCTGCTTCTTGCGGTAGTGGTAGTTCTTGTCGATGCGCTCCATCAGATAGTCGCCGTAGAGCACGGGCGCGTAATTGGGCGATGTCCCCTCCGGCACGCAGACCGGCAACGCCTCGATCGTTTCTTCCATCGAGGGATCGAAGAAGAAGGGCTGCGAATAGCGTTCGCGTCCGGAGCGGTTGATGACGCGGTGTGGCGTGGAGACGAACTGGTCATTCGACCAGCGCGCAAGGATGTCGCCGACATTCATCACGAAGGCATCCGGGATGGGCGGCGCGGGAACCCACTCGCCTGCCTTGTTCTTGACCTCGAGCCCACCGACGTCGTCCTGCGCAAGCAGCGTGATGAAGCCGTAGTCGGTGTGCGGCGCCGAGCCGAACAAGCCTTCCTCGGCGGCTTGCGTCGGATAATGCAGCAGGCGCAGGAACGTCGTCGGATCCTCGAAATACCTGTCGAGGCTGTCTTCCGGCAGGCCGAGCGACAGCGCAATCGCGCCGACCATCTTGCGAGCCAATGTGCTCATCCCGGCGACGTATCGCTCGATCGTCGGCCTGAACTCGGGGAGCCTGGTGTCGTCGGGCCACTGATTGGGGCCCTGCAGCGGTCGTCCTTCCAGCGCCTTCGGGGAGTTGGCGTCCACCTCGTGCATGAAGAAGATCGATTCACTCTGGTTGGGCTTGCTCACCGTGGCGACCGACGACGTCACGATCGTCGAACCGGCAAACGGCAGGTAGCCGCGAAAATTCCTGTCGATCTTCAGCGCGAGCTTCTGCTCCTCGGGCAGCGCGAAGAACCGCTTGCTCTGTTCGCGCACGGCCTCGACGTCGGCGCGCGGTACCGTGTGTCCGACAACATACAGGAACCCGATGGTCTCCAGGTAGCCACGCAAGGTCGCGGCCGTCCGTTCCACGGCGGCCCAGTCGTTTCCATAGAGCGCCGACACGTCGAGGATCGGTATCCGGGAAAAATCGCCTGCCTCGTCCGAAGTCATCTCTCACACCATCCTTGAACATAAGATACAGTACTGTATCTCTACACATCGGATTATCGTCGGCAATAGCCATTTGCACAACCGGGGGGTCTCCAGCCACATGGCACCGCGCAAAATTCTAATCGATACGGATCCCGGACAGGACGACGCCTTTGCCATCCTCTTTGCGCTGGGATCGCCGGCCGAGCTCGAGGTCGTCGGCATCACAACCGTTGGCGGAAACGTACCGCTCGCCCTCACCGCCACCAACGCTCTCAAGGTGGTCGAGCTTGCCGGCCGGCCCGACGTTCCCGTCTATGCCGGATGTCCCGCACCCATGGTGCGCAAACTGATCACCGCCGAGTATGTGCATGGCGAGACCGGCCTCGACGGCGCCGATCTGCCGGAGCCCGTGACCCCGCTGCAATCGGAACACGCCGTCAACTTCCTGGTGCGCACGATCATGGACGCTCCCGAAGGCGAGCTTACCGTCTGTACGCTGGGGCCGATGACAAACCTGGCCATGGCGATGACTATGGAGCCGCGCATCGTTGCCCGGCTACGCGAGGTCGTCCTGATGGGCGGCGGCTTCTTCCAGGGCGGCAATGCCACGCCGACTGCCGAATTCAACATGTTTGTCGACCCCCATGCGGCGCACAAGGTTTTCGAATCCGGCGTTCCGGTGACGATGGCGGGCATCGACTGCACCTATACTGCACTGATGACGCCGCAGTGGCTCGATGCGCTGAGGGCGACCGGTCGCCGCGCCGCGATAGAGGCTGCCAACCTGGCCGACTTCTACCGCCAGTACGGCGACCACAAGTTTCCGACCCCTGCCCGCCCGATCCACGACGCCTGCGTGACGGGCTACCTGCTGGCGCCGACGCTTTACGAGCAGCGCCAGTGCAACGTAACGGTGGATATTGTCTCGCCCGAAACGATAGGCATGACCGTGGTGGACTGGTGGCACGTGAAGGGAAAGCCCCGCAACTGCAACGTGCTTCGAAGCATAGACCCGGACCCGTTCTTTGCGCTGATGCTGGAGCGGATCGGCTCGCTTCCCTGATCGAACTCACCATGGGTAAACTGCGGCAAGGCAGGAGGCACCCGGCGGGCTGCTTTCGGGTATGTTATACTGGAGGCTTATCGACAGATGTCCCTTTGTAGGGAACGCTGGGCAGCATCTGTCTGAAATCGGAAAGCAGAGTGGCGAGACTTAGGGAAACCACGGGGCAGTTTGCCGGAGCGAAACTCGCCGCGACCCCGCCGCGCCAGACGCTCACCCGCGAAGCCTGGATCGCCGCGGCGCGCAAGGTGCTCGAAAAGAGCGGCATAGCCGAGGTGAAGATCGACCGCCTGGCCCGTCAGTTCAAGGTAACGCGGGGCAGCTTCTATTTTCACTTCACCAGCCTGAATGACCTGCGTAACGGATTGCTGGACGAATGGCGCCGCACCAACTGCGCGCCGTTCCGTGCGATGCGAGACGCCGACGATATTGACGGCCTGACGTTCTTTACCGAGATCGTCCATGTCTGGGTGGACGAGGACCCGTTCAGCCCCCAGCTCGACCTGGCAATCCGGGACTGGTCGCGGACCTCGAAATCGCTGGCAAAGGAGGTTCGGGAGATCGATGACCTGCGCATTGCGCTCTTGATCAGGGCTTTTCGAGCCATGGGCTATGCCGACGACGAAAGTCTGGTGCGGGCGCGAATCACCTATTTTCACCAGATCGGCTACTACGCCCTGTCGTTCAAGGAAGACCCGGAAGAACGCCGCCGCTACCAGCCCCTGTTCGGTAGTGTGCTACTCGGACCGCTCGTCAGGGACCCCGGACTGGCAGACAAGGAGGACCCGGTCTGACGTTGCCCCAGCCGGATGGGTTTTCCGGCTTGTTCCTCCGTCATCGAAGCCGGTGAGAACGATGCCTGGCTATCCTCCGGCAAGACGCGGCAGCAGGAAGATTTCGGCGCCTTGCGGCAGTTCCTTCGACCAGGTGTCGCGATAGATGACCCCGTCGATGGCGACGGCGATGCCGCGGTCGATGAAGGGCTCGAGACCGGGATACTGTTCGGCCAGCTTGCGGAACAGCTCCCGTATGTCCTTTGCCTCGATCTCGAGCTTGTCCTTGGCTCCGGCTGCCGCGGCAAGCGACCCCCAGAGCGTCACCTCGACCATCAGCCCGCCTGTTCGGCCTTGATCGTCGCCAGGATGCGCGGCGGCGACATCGGGATGTGCGTCATCCGCACGCCCGCGGCGTTTGACACGGCATTGGCGATCGCCGCAAGCGGCGGCACGATCGACGTCTCTCCGACCCCGCGCACTCCATAAGGATGGTTGGGATTGGGGATCTCGAGTATCTGCGTGTCGATCATCGGCAGGTCCGAGCAGACCGGAATCCGATAGTCGAGGAAGCCGGCGTTCTGAAGCCGACCGTCCTTGCCGTAGATATACTCCTCGTTGAGCGCCCAGCCGATGCCTTGTGCGGCGCCGCCCTGATACTGCCCCTCCACATAGGTCGGGTGAACCGCCTTTCCGGCGTCCTGAAGGACGGTATAGCGCAGCACCTTTGTCGCGCCGGTCTCCGGATCGACTTCGATGTCGCAGATATGGGTGGCGAAGGACACGCCCGCGCCGTCGGCGACGAGTTCGCTGTGGCCGGCGATCGGTCCGCCCGTATTGCCCGCCCCCGCCGCGATCTCCTTGAGCGAGAGCGCCGGAAGGTTGCCGTACTTCTCGCCCTTGGCAACGGCATGACCCTTCTCCCAGGCAACGTCGTCGACCGGAATGTCCCATGTCTGGGCAGCGCGTTCGCGCAGGACCTTGATGGCGTTGCGTGCGGCCGAGATTGTCGCCAGCGAGGTGGAAAAGGTGCCGCGGCTGCCGTCCGTCATGTCGTTGTAGCCGAGGCTCGACGTGTCGGCGACGACCGCCTTGACGTGCTCGTAGGCGATGCCGAGTTCCTCAGCCGCCACCATCGACAGCGAGGCACGCGAGCCGCCCACGTCCATGGTGCCGACGGCAAGCGACACCGAGCCGTCCGTCCCGACATTGAGATCGGTGCAGGTCTGGCCGCCGAAGTTGAACCAGAAGCCGCAGGCCATGCCGCGTCCCTGGTTCTTGCCGAGCGGTGCCTGCATGTGCGGGTGGTTCTTCGCCGCCTCGAGCGTCGGCCCGATGCCGATCGGGCCGTACACCGGACCGTAGGAGGATCGGGTGCCCTCGCGGGCGGCGTTCTTGATGCGCAAATCGACGGGGTCCATGCCGATCGATTTGGCCAGTTCGTCGACAGCGCTTTCCACGGCGAAGGCCGCCATTGGCGCGGACGGCGCGCGATAGGCCGCGACTTTCGGCCGGTTGACCAGCACTTCGTAGCCGACCGTCTCGACGTTTCCGAGGTTGTAGCAGGCGAAAGCAGTCATGGCGCCGAGCTCTGCCCACATGCCGTAGTAGGGGCCGCAGGAATAGCGCAGCGTGGCCGATGCGGCCGTGATCGTGCCGTCCTTGCGGGCGCCAATTTTGACGTCGATCGACGTCGCACTGGTCGGCCCCGAGGCGCGGAACACCTCGTCTCGCGTCATGACGAGCTTTACCGGCCTGCCGGCCTTGCGCGACAGAGCCAATGCGACCGGCTCGGCCCAGACATGGGTCTTGCCGCCGAAACCGCCGCCGATCTCCGACGAGGTGACGCGAAGCTTTGAAACCTCCATCCCGAGAAGCTCGGCGCAATGCTGGCGGTAGACGAAATGGCCTTGCGTGCAGACCCAGAGTTCCGCGGTTCCGTCGGAATTGGCGTTCGCCACGCAGGCATGCGGCTCGATATATCCCTGGTGTGTCTGTTCTGTCTTGAACGAGCGTTCGACAATGAAGTCGGCCTGCCCGAAGCCGGCCTCGATGTCGCCATGGCCGTACTGCGTGCGCTTGGCCACGTTGGATGGCTTGCCGGGCTTGGGTTCGACGCCCTCGGTGAAGACTGTCTCGTGCAGCACCGGCGCCGTGGGCTTCATGGCCTCGTCGACATCGGTCACATGCGGCAGCACCTCATAGTCGATCTCGATGAGCTTCAGCGCCTTCCTGGCGGTGCGGGCATCGACCGCGGCGACCGCGGCCACCGCATGGCCGTCATAGAGCGCCTTTTCGCGCGCCATGCAGTTGTCCAGAACGGCATACATCTCTGAATTGCCATCAGTCAGGTCCGGCAGGTCGGCCGAGGTTATGACCGCCTTTACGCCGGCCAGCTTCTCGGCCTTCGACGTATCGATGTTGCGGATCTTCGCGTGGGCGTGAGGACTTCTGAGAATGGCTCCGACCAGCTGGCCGGCCATGTTGAAGTCGGCGCCGTAGCGTGCGCGGCCCGTTACCTTGTCGAGTCCGTCGGGACGAATGGGACGCGTGCCCACCGATGTGAAATTGCGTTCCAGGTAACGCGGATCGAAACCCATGGTCATGCTCCCTTCATCACGCTTGCAGCGTCCTGGACGGCACGCACGATCTTGTCATAGCCGGTACAGCGGCAGAGATTCCCGGCGAGGCCGAAGCGTATTTCTTCCTCGGTGGGATCAGGGTTCTTGGCCAGCAGGTCCTTTGCCGCGATCAGGAACCCAGGTGTGCAGATTCCGCATTGCAGAGCCGCGTGTTCGAGGAACTTCTGCTGCAACGGATGCAGCTTGTCACCCTGCGCCATGCCCTCGATGGTTTCGACCCGCCGGCCCTGCGCCTCGGCCCCAAGCACGAGGCAGGAGCAGACCAGCCTGTCGTCGAGGATGATGCTACAGGCGCCGCAGTCGCCAGTGCCGCAGCCTTCCTTGGCTCCCGTGAGCCCCAGGCGGTCGCGCAGCACATCGAGCAGCGTCTCGTCAGGCTGGCAAAGGAACTCGACGTCATCGCCGTTGATCGTGGTTGAGACTGCAACTCCAGCCATTATCTATCTCCTGCACGCGCATAGGCGATGGTGGCGGCTCGCCTGGCCATCACGCCGGCAACCTGTTTTCTGAATGCAACTGTACCGCGCTTGTCGTCGATCGGACGGCTGGCTGCGGAACAGGCCTCTTCCAGCTTCTGCAGCGTGGCTGGATCTGCCTTCGTGCCGACAAGGATCCGCGCGGCTTCTTCAACCAGAAGCACCGTCGGCGCCACCGCGCCAAGCGCCACGCGGGCGGATGTGACTGTGCCTGCCTCGTCTATCGTCAGGCTCACGCCGGCGCTGACCACGGCAATATCCATTTCCGTGCGGGGAATGAAGCGAAGATAGGCGTCGGCCGAACGCGCCGGGCGCTTGTCGAGCAGGATCGCATCGATGATCTCGCCCTTGGCGAGCGACGTCTTGCCTGGTGCCGTCGGCACGGCCTCCACCGCAATGGTGCGCCTGCCGGCCGGTCCGACAATCGACGCCCTGGCGCCCGCGGCCACGAGAGCCGGCACGCTGTCGGCCGCCGGTGATGCGTTGCACAGATTGCCGACGATGGTGCAGCGCCCCTGCACCTGCTTCGAGCCGATCAGATTGGCGGCTTCGACCACGCCCGGCCATTCCCGCTTCAGGGCCTCATTCTCCCCCAGCAGGGCGCAGGGCACTGCCGCGCCGATGCTGAAGCCTTCTGCGGTCTGCCTGATCTCGCCCAGCCCGTCGATCGACTTGATGTCGACGATCAGGTCGGGCTCGGTGAAGCCGCCCTTCATTCTCACAAGGAGGTCGCTGCCTCCAGCGAGAATGGCGGTCGTGCCGGTCGAACCGGTCAACAGACCCACGGCCTCTTCCATTGAATGCGGACGCTCGTAGCGCATCTTGTCCCCTCGATAATCACAAAATTCCATAAGCCCGTTATAGATCGTCCCTGCAGGACCGCCATCCCGGTTTCGAGAATTTGTTCCAGCCGGTCCAGCCCGACCAATCAAAGCTCAGGGCCATAGCCACCGAATCGGATGTCCGCTCTTGCGACTCCACTACACATGAATGCAGCCTCAGGGTCGGCCCTGCGGCGCCGTGGATGCGCTGGCTTCAGCTCTCGACGAGGAAAGCCGGATCGACGGGAAGCTGCATCGCAGTGACCAGATGGTTTGTCTGCGCGGCGAGCCCGATCACCGCCAGAAGCTCGGCGTGCTCAGCCTCGGTCATGCCCTTGGCCTTCGCCGCGGCGGTGTGCGAATGGATGCAGTAGCTGCAGCCATTGGCGGTGGAAACGGCGATATAGATCATCTCCTGCACCACGGGCGGCAGGGCGGTCTCGCCAGTCATCACCTGCTTGAGGCTTTCCCAGGTCCGTTTCAGCGTCACCGGGTCATTGGCCAGCCCGCGCCAGAAATTGTTGACGAAATCGCTCTTGCGCGTCGCCCTTATGTCGTCGAACACCGCCTTCACCGGGGGAATGGCCTCGGCCTCGCTGTCGCTCAGAAGTCTTACGGTCGCCATGGCGTCCTCCCGTTTCCTGCAAAGACCGGGTTTTGTCCCGGCCGGTCTGCCGCGCCTCAGTGGACGGCGGCGTACATGATCTTCTCTTCTGTCGCTTCGGCCGGGGACAGTTCCTCGACGATGCGGCCCTGGCGGCAGACGAGGATGCGGTCGGAGAGGTTGCTGATCTCCGGCAGATAGGAGGAAATCATCACCACGGCGAGCCCCTGGTCGGCAAGATCGTTGATGATCTGGTGTATCTCCGCGATGGCCGCGACGTCGACGCCGCGCGTCGGTTCGTCGAAGATCACGATGCGCGGCTTCTGCACCAGACCCTTGCCGATCACCACTTTCTGCTGGTTGCCGCCCGACAGTTCGACGACGCGCGCATCGGCGTTGATCGTCTTGATGTTGAGCCGCCCGGTCCATTCCTCGGCCAGTTCCCTGACGCTGCGGCTACGGATGACCAGGCCCTGTTCGCCGCCCGCCGCAAGCAGCCCGCCGAACATGTTCTCGCCGATCGACATTGTCTCGAAGATGCCTTCGGACTTGCGGTCCTCGGTGACGTAGGCGATGCCGCCGCGCACCGCCTCGGCCGGCGTGTAGTAGCGCACCGGCTTGTCGTCGAGCGTGATGGTGCCGCCGCGGTTGAAGTCGCGCTTGTAGATGCCGGCGACGATCTTGAAGGTCTCGGTGCGGCCCGAACCGATGAGGCCGAACACGCCGGTGACCTGGCCCTCGAAGATGGAGAACGAGGTGTTGCGCACCATCTTGCCCATCGAGATGTCCTGTACCGAGAGCACCTTGCGGCCGGGCTTGCGCAGGCTGGCAGTATCGCGCTTGCGATAGAGCGAGCCCGACAGCGTGCGGCCGACCATCGCGGCGATGATCTTGTCGCGGTCGAAGTCGGCGGTCGGGCCGGTGGCCACCAGTTCACCGTCGCGCAGGATGGTGATGCGGTCGGCGAGCAGCAGCGCCTCTTCCAGAGCGTGGCTGATGAAGACAATGGACACGTCGCGCGTCTTGAGTCGGCGCAGCAGCGCGAAGAAGTGGCGCTTTTCCTCGGGCGTCAGCGCCGCCGTCGGCTCATCGAAGATGATGACGCGGGCCTCGTGGTGGACGGCGCGGGCGATCTCGACCATCTGGCGCTTCGCCGCGCCGAGAGTCTCGACCATGGCGGTCGGATCGACCGGGAAGTTGAGGGACTGCAGGAACTGCTGCGCCGCGATGTTGGTGCCGCGCAGCCGGTTGAGGAAGCTTTCGGCGCCGAGATAGAGATTCTGAGCCACGCTCATCGACGGCACCAGGCTGGTTTCCTGGAAGACCATGGCTATGCCCGCCTGCAGCGCCTCGTGCGGGCTGGCGAATTTCACCACCTTGCCGCGATAGCTCATGCTGCCGCCTGTCGGCTCGACAACGCCTGCCATGACCTTGGTCAGCGTCGACTTGCCGGCGCCGCAGCAACGCCTATTCGCTGGCGGGATTCGTCGAGCGCCGGCAATTCGGCGAAGCGCTGGTATCGGCGCTGGAGATGGGCGGGCTGGTGCCCGACACCTTCATGAAGGAGTACGGCGTCAACCAGTACGAGGTCACCAACGGCCCCGACCGTGGCCTGCGCGCCGCCGACGCTGCGGTGATCCTGCGCGAACTGACGCGCATAACGGCGGGACGCTTCGGCGAGGAGGTCACCTTCACGCCGATCCGCGATGCGGCGGGCGTCGGCAATGGCGTGCACATCCATATGAGCTTCCTCGACGGTGCGGGAGCGCCTGCGACCCATTCGGGCGACCATCCGTCGGGCATGTCGGCGCTGACCGGGTCGTTCGTCGCCGGCGTGCTGAAATACCTCGACAGCATCGTGGCGCTGACGGCGCCTTCGGCGATTTCATACCTGCGACTGACCCCGCACCGATGGAGCGCGGCCTATAACAATCTCGGCTTCCATGACCGCGAGGCGGCGGTGCGCATCTGTCCGGTCAGCGCGAAGGACCCGCAGGACATCGCGCGCCAGTACAATTTCGAGTTCCGTGCCGCCGATGCCGCCGCCTCGCCGCATCTGGCGCTCGCGGCAATCGTGCATGCCAGGGTGCAGGGCATCGAGGAAAGGCTGCCGGCACCGGCGCCGACCGAAGAGGATCTGTCCCTGCTTCCGGCTGACATACTGCAGGCCCGTGGCTCCGTGCGGCTGCCGGAATCCCTCGAGGAGGCGCTTGCGCGGATGGAAGCCAACGCTACGGTGCGTGGCTGGTTTTCCGGCGACCTTGTATCCGTATACGCCGATCACAAGCGCGGCGAACTGGCCCATCTGGAGGGAATGGACAAGACCGCGCGCTGCGCGGCCTATGAATCTGTCTACTGAAGCGACCCTGAGGAGGTAAGAGGGCCGCCCCGCTCTGCCACCGCGCGTCGCGGCCGATCGCGGCAAGACCTTTTGCGCTTGCCGGTCGATCCGAGGTCAGTATACGCGGTAAGACCCGTCAATCCCGAGGACGTGACGCCTGTGCTGAACAAGAACGCCGACACGGACTTCATGACCGGAAAGACGCAACGGATGTCGGGCCGCGCTTTGATGCAGGCCGGTCTTCCATTACCAATTGCCTTCCCGGCGACGACGGTTGTTGTCGAGGGTGTGAAAACAAGGGATTAGGAATCAGTGCCCACATACGAAGAGTTCAAAGATGCTTCCGTCCTCGTAACCGGCGGGGCCTCCGGAATCGGCGCTGCGCTGACCGAGGGGTTCGTAGCGCAGGGTGCAAAGGTTGCCTTCATCGACATCGCGCAGGCCGAAGGCGATGCACTGGTCGCGCGGCTGTCGCGCGATGCAGAACACGCACCCCTGTTTCTGCGCGCTGATCTGCGCGACCTCGACGCGCTTCGCGGCGCCGTCGCCGCTGCGGCCGATGCGCATGGACCCGTGACAGTTCTGGTCAATAATGCCGCCTGGGACGACCGGCATGAAGTGGCCAATGTCGACGAGGCCTATTGGGAGAACAATCTTGCCATCAACCTCAGACCGCAATTTTTCACCATTCAGGCGGTTGCGCCGGGTATGAAGGCAGCCGGCGGCGGCGCCATCGTTAACTTCACATCGACATCCTACATGCTGAACATCGGAGACATGCCCGCCTACACGGCAGCAAAGGCCGGCATCGTCGGACTGACCAAGGGCATGGCGGGAAAGCTCGGCGCCGACAATATCCGCGTCAACGCAATTGCGCCGGGGTGGGTCATGACCAAGCGCCAGAAGGACCTCTGGGTGACCGAGGAAGGGTTGGCGACGATGCTTGACCGGCAGTCAATCCATGAGCCGATCCAGCCCGTGGACATGGTTGGCCCATGCCTTTTCCTCGCCTCCGCCGCGGCCCGCATGGTCACCGCACAAGTACTGATCGCTGATGGAGGCATGTTGTGAACGATGCGCCATGCGCCTTAGTCGCAGTCGACTGGGGCACGTCGCATCTTCGCGTCTGGGCGCTCGGTTCCAGGGGTGAAGTCATCGGGGAACGCAAATCCGACGAGGGCATGGCATCGACACCGCGCGACCAGTTCGCCGCGGTCCTCAAGAGCCATCTGCAAGCCCTGTCCGTGGCAAGCGACATTCCGGTCGTCATGTGCGGCATGGTCGGTTCGCGCCAGGGCTGGGCCGAGGCCGGCTATCTTGGCGTCCCCGCCGAACTGCGCGAGATATCCGAAAATGCCGTCCGCATTTCCGGCGGCACACGCGACATCAGGATCCTGCCTGGTCTCAGCAAGAACTCCCCCGAGCATCCGGACGTCATGCGCGGCGAGGAGACGCAACTGGTCGGGCTGTCGCGGCTGGTCCCGGCAGCCGGCGGCGATACGCGGGTCGTGTGCATGCCCGGCACCCATTCCAAATGGGTGCACCTGACTGGACAGAGGGTTGAGGATTTCGCGAGCTTCATGACAGGCGAGATGTTCTCGGCCCTGTCGGGTCATTCGGTCCTACGCCACTCACTCTCGACGGGTCGCGTCGATCCGAAGTCGACGGCGTTTCTGGAGGCCGTTCGGTCAAGCATCGATTCCCCTTCCGATATTTCCGCCCGCCTGTTCTCGATCCGTCCGGCAGGACTGCTGCAGGACCTTGCGCCGGACAATGCGCGCGCGAAGCTGTCGGGCTATCTCATCGGCGAGGAGATAGCCGGCGCGATATCGCGGTTTCCAGTGCCCGGTACGATCGAACTGGTGGGCGGTGGAGATTTGGGCAGATTGTATCTGGCAGCGCTTTCTGTCGCGTCCATCGACTGCCGGGTACATGACGGCGATCAGCTTGTTCGGGCCGGATTGACCGAAGCGGCTTCGGCTATCTGGAAGACGCAAAGCGTCTAGCGCCAGGAAACGACTAGTGGAGTGGACAGCATGAAGAAATCAGCGCCCTGGCCGTCGATGAAACGAGACCTTGTCGCCATCCTTCGTGGACTTCGGCCCGAGAACGCGCTGGCAGTGGCTGACGTGCTCGTCGAGGCTGGCTTCGAGGCCATCGAAATCCCCCTCAACTCGCCCGACCCTTTCAAGTCGATCGAGATGGTCGCCAAAAAGTTTGGCGACACCATCCTCTTCGGCGCCGGAACGGTCTTGACTGCAGGCGATGTCGACCGCCTGCACGATGCAGGTGGTCGTCTGCTCGTATCGCCCAATATCGACACCGAGGTCATGGCGCGCGCCTGCACCCACGCCATGGTGACGATGCCCGGCGTTCTGACACCGACCGAAGCGCTGGCTGCTCTTGCCGCGGGTGCATCCGGCCTGAAGTTCTTCCCGGCCAGCGTGCTCGGTCCTGCCGGCATTGCGGCGATCTCGCCGGTCCTGCCCAAGGGCACGGTGATCGGTGCGGTGGGCGGAGTTTCCGATCTGGATTTCGCGGCCTATGCCAAGTACGGCATCCGCGTCTTCGGCCTTGGATCGTCGCTATTCCGCCCGGACATGGACATCTCGGATATCGCCCGCCGTGCCAAGAAAACAGTCTCCGCGTGGGATGCCGTTTACACCCGCTCGATTGAGGTCTGACCGACGAGTGCCCAGCAAAGCAGACGCTCGGGTTCTGCTACTATCCTGAGCCTGGCCAGAGGATCGTTGGGAGAGCGACGCGCGAATGATGGTCGAGGCCGGTATCAGCCATGTCCGGATCGGCGAATTCGGCTGGAGCCGCATCGAGCCGGAACCGGGCAAGACGGATTTCGGCTGGCTGGAACGCGCCTTCGAGATGCTGCACAAGCACGGATTGCGCATTGTGCTGGGAATGGAATCCGGCGCCCTTACCCGGCGCCGTGCGACTGTGGGTCTGGAAGGCCTTCGCTGCGGGCGCGGAAGTGGTCAGCTATTTCCGCTGGCGTCAGCCTTCCTTTGCGCAGGAGCAGATGCACGAGGCTCTGCTGTTGCCGAACGCCGAGCCCAATGAGGCCTATCATGTCTGCAAGCAGGTCTCGGGCGAACTGCGTTCCATCGGAGCTGCGGCGGCGCCGGCGCGATCAGACGTAGTCCTTGTCTTGGCCGCTGTCGTGGCGAAGCTGCTATGAGAGACCCTTCCCTGATTCTCCATGCAGCAGCCGATGACCGCCAACCCGCTCGAAATCCTCAAGACCGTCTACGGCTACGATGCGTTCCGGGGACCGCAGGCGCGGATCGTCGACCATATCATTGCCGGCAACAACGCCTTCGTGCTGATGCCGACGGGCGGCGGCAAGTCGCTCTGCTACCAGATTCCTGCCATCGTCAGGCCTGGCATGGGCCTCATCGTGTCGCCGCTGCTGGCGCTGATGGCCGATCAGGTCGCGGCGCTTAGGCAGGCGGGCGTAAAGGCGGCCGCCCTCAACTCCGACCTTGGCCCGGACGAGCGGCGCGCTCTGTGGAACGCGGTGGAAACCGGAGCGCTCGACCTGCTCTATGTCGCACCGGAGACTTTGCTGCGCCCGGACGTCCTGCGGCGGCTCGAGGCGGTGAAGCTGTCGCTGATCGCCATCGACGAGGCGCATTGCCTGTCGCAGTGGGGGCACGACTTCCGGCCTTCCTATCGCCAGCTCGACATGCTGGTCCGGCAGTTTCCCGGCACGCCGCGCGTGGCACTGACGGCAACCGCCGACGAGCCGACCAGCGAAGAGATCCTGGCGCATCTCGAGATCGCGCCGGCCGATGCCTTCAGCGCCGGTTTCGACCGCCCCAACATCCGCTACGCCATCGAGGAGAAGGACAATCCGCGCGCGCAGCTGAAGGATTTTCTCAAGCGCTACGAGGGAGAGAGCGGCATCGTCTACTGCCTGTCGAAGCGCAAGACGGAGGAAACCGCCGCCTGGATGCGCGACCAGGGCTATGACGCGCTGGCCTATCACGCCGGCATGGAAAAGGCGGCGCGCGAGGCCAACCAGCAGCGCTTCCAGCATGGCGAGGCGATCATCATGGTGGCCACCATCGCTTTCGGCATGGGCATCGACAAGCCGGATGTGCGTTTCGTCGCGCATCTGGACCTGCCTGCGAGCATCGAGGCCTATTATCAGGAGACGGGCCGCGCCGGTCGCGACGGCCTGCCGTCCGACACCCTTATGCTCTACGGCTCCGAGGACGTCGCGCTACGCAGCCGCTTCATCGAGGAGTCCGACGCACCCGACGAGCGCAAGCGCACGGAGCGGCGCAAGCTCGACGCGCTGCTGGGGCTGGCCGAGACGGCAGGCTGCCGGCGGCAGTTGCTGCTGTCCTATTTCGGCGACCATTGCGACCCTTGCGGCAATTGCGACACCTGCGCCCAGCCGCCCAAGGTGTTCGATGGCACGACGGCGGCGCAGAAGGCGCTGTCATGCATTTACCGTACCGGCGAACGCTTCGGGCAGGCCTATGTCGTCGATGTCCTGCTGGGGGTCCAGAACGACCGCATCGTCCAGTTCGGCCACGACCGCGTTTCGACCTTCGGCATCGGCACCGAGTACGACAACCGCACCTGGCGCGCGATCCTGCGCCAACTGATCGCGCTGCGCCTGATCGAGGTCGACCTTGCCGGCCATGGCGGCCTGTCGATCGCTCCCGCCGGCCTCGACTTCCTGCGCGAAAAGCCGACCCTGATGCTGCGCGTGCCGACGGCCCCGCGCGCACGTCGCAACAAGGCCACGCAGAGCGCAGCGCAATCCGCGCTGCCCGAAAGGGACCGCGACCTGTTCCAGGCGCTCCGGCAGAAGCGCACGGAAATAGCCCGCCTGCAGAGCGTGCCGCCCTACGTCATCTTTCACGACAAGACGTTGATCGAACTGGCGGCGGCCCGGCCGGCCTCGCGCGACGAAATGGCGGATGTGCCTGGTGTCGGCGAAGCCAAGCTCGACCGCTATGGGCCGGCTTTCCTGTCGGTGATCGCCGAGCACGCGTGACCGTGCGACGGCGCCTCTAGTAGCCCGCCGCCTGCGGTATGAGCAGCACGAGCTCCGGGAACAGGATGATCAGCAGCAGCGCAATCAGAAGCGTCAGGATAAAGCCCCAGATTTCCCGGATCAGTTCCGCCAGCGGTATCTTCGATATACCACCGACCAGGAACAGCAGTTCTCCGTAGGGCGGAGTGATCAGGCCGATCATCATGTTCACGATGACGACCACCCCGAAATGCACCGGGTCGATGCCGAGCGCGTGCACGGAAGGCATGAGGATCGGCACCATGACAAGCAGCATCAGCAGCGTGTCGAACACGGCGCCCAGCAGCAGGAACAGCAACGCCGTGACGAGCAGGAAGGCCAGCGGCGACAGCGACATGGAAGAGATCCAGTCCGCCACCATGTTTGGAATCTGTTCGCCGGCGACGACATAGTTGAAGAACAGCGCGCCAACCACAGTGATCGCAACGATCGCGGTCCCACGCGCCGAGGCAAGCAGCGTCTGCCACATCGACCGCCATGTCAGGTCGCGGAAGACGATCGCCAGGATGATGGCGTAGAGCGCCGCCACCGCAGCGGCTTCCGTCGGCGTGACGGCACCCGAATAGATGCCGCCGAGCAGGATCACAGGCAGCAGAAGCGCCGGTCCGGCCCGCAGCGTGGCGCGGCGGGCCTCGGGCATCGTGAACGTGTCCTCGACGGGAAAATCGCGGCGGCGTGCGACGATGAACGTCTGGATGGCGAGCGCCAGGCCCATCAGGAGGCCCGGGATGATGCCGGCGAGGAACAACGCACCAATCGATGTTCCTGAAATGGCGCCGTAGATGACCATCGGTATCGAGGGCGGGATGATCGGTCCGATCGTAGCCGACGCTGCCGTCAGGGCGCCCGCAAAGGAGCGCGGATAGCGGTTGTTGCGCGTCATCATGTCGATCATCAGCTTGCCCGGGCCGGCGGCGTCGGCGAGCGCGCTGCCACTCATGCCGGCAAAGATGATGCTGACGATGATGTTCACATAGGCGAGCCCGCCACGCACGCGACCGACTATCAGCACCACGAAATTGAGCAGCCTGGTCGAGATGCTCGACGAGGTCATGACCTCGGCGGCGAAGATGAAGAGGGGCACGGCGAGCAGGATGAAGGACGAGAACAGCCCGTTGATGCCCTGTGCGGCGACAAGGCCGAGGTCCTTGCCGGTGATCAGGAGATAGGCAAATCCGCTGACGATCATGGCAAAGCCGATCGGCATGCCGATGGCGCCGGTCACCATGAACAGGACCAGCATGAGGGCGACGGCAATACTCATGCTACGGTTCCCGTTCCCAGCCAGGCCGCATCAGGCGGTAGATGCGAACCGCCGAATTGACGATCAGCAGCACCATGAAGACGCCGAAGGCACTGAATACCACGGTCATGGGAAGCCTGAGCGTGGGAGACTTCTGCCGCGCCGTGAAGGCGATGTAGTCATAATTGCCGTAGAGCGACACAATCAGGACGACCAGGATCAGCCCGGTGCCGATCAAGGCAAGCGCCCTGCGCGCCTGCGGCCGGACGCTCTCGTAGATGAGATTGAACGAGACGTGCTCGCGTTCCTTGACGATCGTGGCCGAGCCGACGCAAACGACCCAGACATAGAGGATGCCGGAAACCTCCTGGGTCCACGACAGCGGGTCGTTCAACACGTAGCGGAAGAAAATCTGCACGGTGAAGGCGACGACCAGGGCCGCGAAGCCAAGGACGCAGAAAATCTCGGCCAACTTGGCTACCAGCGCCCAGAACGTTTTGATCACCCAGCCACTCCGGAACCTGCGCCACGGCCATCAAGGCCGTGGCGTGCATCGGGAATTGTCGCGAACCGCAGCGCCTAGAGCGCGTTGATCCGTTCAAGCAGACCCTTGGGCCAGTCCTTGGCGTAGTCGCTTTCCAGATAGACGCCCTGCACATGCGTACGGAACGCATCGAGATCCGGCGTGGTCACCTTCAGGCCCTTCGATTCGAGCAGGTTCCGGCCGTCGGCCTCGGTGCCCAGTGTTTCGTCATCGACATACTTGGCCTGTGCCGCCACAGCGTCGCCGACGACTTTCTTCTCGTCATCGGTCAGCCCGTTCCAGAACGAGTTGGACATGGCGAAGAAGAGCGGCGCGACCATGTGGCCGGTGAGGACGAGCTGCTCGCTTACCTCGTAGAACTTGGCCGCGATCATGTCGGCGATGGGGTTCTCGAGGCCGTCGACGGTGCCGGTCGAGAGGGCAAGGTAGACCTCGTCGAAGGCAATCGGCGTCGGGTTGGCGCCGAGCGCGCGGCCGAGGAACTGCCAGGTGTCGGAACCGGGGACCCGCAGCTTGAGACCGCCAAGATCCGCCGGCGTCTTGATCTCCTTGGCCTCGCGCAGGATGACGTGACGCGTTCCCAGATATTGCGAGCCGAGGATGGTTACATCCATCTCCTTCGACACGCGCCCGCGGTATTCGGTGGCGACATCGCTGTCGTCATAGACCTTGTGCAGGTGATCCGCATCGCGAAGCAGGTAGCCTGCCGTGAAAACCGAGTATTCGGGAATGTAGCTGGCAACATCCTGCGGCGAGATCATCCCGACTTCGAGATTGCCGCGCTGCATGGCCGCGATCTCGGTGCCCTGGTCGAAGAGAGTCGCGTTGAGATGGACCTGAACCTCGAGCGAGGGAGCGTTTGCCTCGACCTGCTCCTTGAACTTCATCAGGCCCTTGGCCTGCCATTCCTCGTTGGCGGCGGGGGTCGAGATGCGGATGACCTTCTTGTCCTGGGCATAGGCCAGACGCGATAGCGCTGGCGCTGCCAGCACCGCACCGGAAACCGTCAGAAGCGTTCTGCGTGAGATGCTGTGTTTGCCGTCATTGCTGTTTTTCACGGTGTTCTCCCTCAGTTGAAATTAGCCTGGACCCTTGTGGCCTGCTGCAGCGGATTTCTCCTCGACCGACTCGGCCAGGAGGCGCTCCACTTCTGCGCTGTTGTGGGTCTGCGCCAATCGCGCCGCCTCGTCCGCATCGCCATTCGCAACGGCATCCTTGAGGGCGCGGTGGTCCTCCAGAAGATGATGGTAGTCACGCGCGGTGAGGCCGATGTGGGTCATCTGGAACCGCACCTGCTGGATCAGCTTCTCGTGCTGCTGGATCAGGCGGCCATGGCCGGACATGCCGACCACGACCCGGTGCAGGTTGAAGTCTGCGTCGATGATGGCTTCCCGGTCGCCGCCGCCGGCAGCCTTCTCGAGTTCGGCAAATGCCTTTTCGAGCTCAGCGCGGTCGGCCGGCGTCGCCCGCTCGGCGGCCAGCCGCGCGGCAAGAGCCTCCAGTGCGGCGCGCAGCGTGTAGAGCTCCCATGCCTCGTGAACGGAGGCCGGCGCGACCTCCCATTTTGTGAACGCGACCTGGCAGACAAGGCCTTCGGCGGCGAGCTGCATGAGCGCGGAGCGGATCGTGCCGCGGCTGACTTCCAGATTGCCGGCAAGCTCGGTCTCGAGCAGCCGGTGTCGCGGGGGCATGATGCCGTTGACGATCTGACGCCGGATGCTGTTGGCCGCCTGGCGGTCCAGCAACCTGTCCTGCGATTTCAGACTTTCGAGTGCTACCATTCTTGTACCTCTCCCTTTGGGCGATTGCAGGACGCACCGTTCATACGACGGCCGCCGGCATTACCAAAAGGAGTTTCCTTCCCCAAACGGGAAGGGGCCGGCTCATCGACGACGTGCTCCACCGACATCTTCGGCTGTGCAGCAGTTCGTCATCGAGCCACCCCTCTCCCGGCTTGAACAGCGAAATGGCCCAAGCGAGGTCATGAAAATCCACATCGGGTCGATTGTCAACAATTGATTATAGACTGCCAGAGCTCCTCCGGAATCCGCCAATTGACACTATAGAAGATTGCTGACAATAAACTATGACCCTCCAATGAAGCGAGCAAAATGGGATTCAGCGCGCGCATAGGTGTCGATATCGGCGGAACGTTCACCGATCTCGTTCTGGCTGCGGACGATGGCCGACGCTTCGCAAAAAAGGTCTCGTCCACCCCAGACCATCCCGAGCAAGCGGTCCTCGCGGGCGTGGCGGCGCTTCTCGACGAGGCCGGCATGGCGCCAGGCGACATTACCGCGGTTCTGCACGGGACGACGGTCGGCTCCAACGCCATCCTTCAGAAGCGCGGCGGTCGTGTCGGACTGCTGACCACAAGGGGCTTCCGCGACGTGCTGGAGATCGGCCGCCTGCGAACGCCCGGCATGTTCGACCTGACCTGGGACAAGCCGAAACCGCTGGTACCGCGCAACCTTCGCTTCGAGGTGCACGAGCGGATCGCTGCCGACGGAAGCATTGTGGCTCCGCTGGCGGAGGACGAACTGGCGATGCTCTGCCGACGCTTCGCCGACGCAGAAATCGAGACGCTGGCGATTTGCTTCCTCAATTCCTACTGCAATCCCGACCATGAACTGCGCGCAGCCGAAATCATCCGCGCTGCGCTGCCTGACCTGCCCGTCACGACCTCGGTTTCCATCCTGCCCGAACAGCGCGAATACGAGCGCACCTCGACGACCGTGGTCAATGCCTATGTTTTGCCGGTCATGGCGAGCTATCTGATCGCATTGCAGGACGGGCTTCGCCGGGCGGGCGTGACCGCGCCCCTGTTCATCAGCAACTCCAATGGCGGCCTCGCACCCGTGCATGTCGCGCAAGCCAAGCCCGTGATGTTCATCTCCTCCGGGCGCGCAGCGGGCGTCGCGGGAGCCGGCCACATGGGCAGGCACTCCGGCATCTCCAATCTCGTCGCATTCGACATGGGCGGCACCACTGCGTCAGCGTCGCTGATCAAGGATGGCGAACTGGCGCGCACCACGGAGTATGAATTCCGCGACGGCATCTCCACCCCCAGCCGCTTCATCAAGGCCGGCGGCTACCTGATGCGGGTGCCGACCGTGGACGTAGCCGAGATCGGCAATGGCGCCGGCTCCATCGCCCAGGTCGACGAGGGCGGCCTGATCTCGGTCGGCCCCCTCTCCGCCGGCGCCAGCCCCGGACCGGCCTGTTATGGTGCCGGCGGCGACCGACCGACGCTGACCGACGCCAATCTGGTGCTCGGCTACCTGCCCGACCAGCTGGCCGGCGGCAGCATGGCACTGTCGGTGGACCTCGCCGCCGCCGCGATCGAAAGGCATGTCGCAGGACCGGCGGGTCTGACACTGATCGAGGCCGCGCTCGGGATGCGGGCGATCGCCAATTCCAACATGTCGCGAGCCATTCGCGCCGTCACCGTGGAGCGGGGACAGGATCCCCGCGACTTCGTACTCTTCGCCTTCGGTGGCGCCGGTCCCAATCATGCCTGCGACCTGGCCCGCAGCGTCGGCATCCGCACGGTCGTGCTGCCGCCCGAACCCGGCGTGTTCACCGCTTCGGGCATGCTGAACGCCGCGGTCGAGTATTTCTTCATCCGCTCCTTCGCGCACGAGCCGGGACGGATCGACCCAGCGGCGCTGCGCCTAACGGCCGTATCGTTGCGTGATCAGGCGGTCCGCGAACTGCGCGAGGAAGGCTTCGACACCGACGCCATTCACTTTGGCTTCGAACTCGACATGCGCTTTGCCGGCCAGGATTCGGAACTGCAGATCAGCCTCGATCCCTTTGCCGACGGCCTCTCGGTCGACGATCTGAACGCTAGCTTCCTCGCCGCCTACGAGGACATGTTCGGCTATGTGTCGTCGGACGGCATCGAGAGTGTCAACCTGCGCATGCGCGCCCACTGGCCGATTGCAGGCCATCGCGAAGCCGCGCTGCGACGGCACGCCATGGGCAGCGCGACCCCCGTTTCGCAACGGGCCGTGCATTTCGAGGCTGACGCCGGGCCGGTGCTGACGCCGGTCTATGAACGGCATGGCGTTGCAGGCCCGGTCGAGGGTCCCGCAATCTTCGAGAGTCCCGATACCACCTTCACCATTCCGCCCGGTGCGACGGCGGAACCGGATGTCCATGGCAACCTCGTGGTGAGCTTCCGTGACTGATGCCCCGCGCCCGTCGGCTACCAAGGCCTTCACGCCCGACCCGGTGAGCTTTGCCGTCATCAAGTCGGCGCTCGACGCCATCGTCGACGAGATGGCCGGCACGGTGATGCGCACCGCCCGCTCACCCATCGTGCGCGACGTGCTCGACTATTCGGCCACGCTTTGCGACAGCAAGGGGCAAATCCTCAGCCAAGCCAAGACGGTGGCGCTGCATCTCGGCGCCGTGCCGGATGCCATGGAGGTCATCGTCGAGCGCTTCGCGGAAAGCGCGCGCGAGGGCGACGTCTACGTTCTCAACGACCCCTATGCCGGCGGCATGCACCTGCCCGACATCTTCATGGTCAAGCCGGTCTTCTTTGAGGCGCGGCTGCAGGGCTACGCGGTTGTCGTTGCCCATCATTGCGACATGGGCGGCCGCGTGCCGGGCTCCAACGCCGCCGATTCCACGGAGATTTTCCAGGAAGGCCTGCGTATCCCGCCGATGCGGCTGTTTGATGCCGGCGCGCCAAACGAGACGCTGCTTGCCATTCTGCGCGCAAATGTCCGCCTGCCCGCGCTGGTGCTCGGCGACCTGGATGCCCAGTATGCCACTTGCCGCACCGGCGAGCGGGAGCTGATCCGGCTGATCGAACGCTATGGCGAGGCCGAGCTTCGCGACTATTTCGATGCGCTACTCGACTACGGCGAGGTGCTGACCCGCAAGTCCATCGCCTCCTGGCCGGACGGCACCTACACATTCGAGGACACAATCGACGGCGACGGCTTCACGCCGGACCCGATCCCGATCCGCTGCGCCGTCACGGTGAAGGGTGATGCGCTGGAGATCGACTTCGCGGGTTCCTCGCCCCAGGTTCGCGGCGCCATCAACGCGACATTCTCCTTCACCAAGTCCTCGGCCTACCTGGCGGTGCGCTGCGCGCTGGAGCGCGACGTGCCGAACAATGCCGGCGTCTACCGCGCCATCACGGTGAAAGCGCCCGACCATTCGATCCTCAAGCCCGACATGCCGGCCCCCGTCGCGGCGCGCGCCCTGACCGGCTACCGGGTCGTCGACACCGTGCTCGGGGCGCTGTCGAAGATCGCCCCTACCCGCCTGATGGCGGCGGGCGAAGGCGGCAACACGGTGGTGGCCATGGGCGGCTACGACAAGCAGACCGGCGAGCCTTTCGTGCTGGTCGACATGATCAACGGCGCCTGGGGTGGCCGCGCAGACAAGGACGGCATCGAAGCGATCACCAATCCGGCGCAGAACATGTCGAACCTGCCGGTCGAGACGCTGGAGCGGCGCTATCCGCTGCGCATGGAAGAATATTCGCTGCGTCCTGACTCCTGCGGCGCCGGTCGTTTCCGCGGCGGTCTCGGACTGACGAGGACCTACCGCGTGCTGGTCGACGACACGATGCTGCAGGTCCGCGCCGACCGTACCGCAACGCCCCCCTATGGGCTGGCAGGCGGCCTGCCCAGCAGCCTGTCGCGCAACATCCTGAACCCCGACGGCGAGAACACCCCGCTTCCCGGCAAGCTGACACGCGTCGTCGACAGGGACACGGTGATCCGTCACGAACAGGCAGGCGGCGGCGGCAATGGAAATCCGCTCGAGCGGGCGCTCGCCGCAATCGCCAGCGACCTCGCCGAGGAAAAGATCACGCCGCAATACGCGGCCCGATATCACGCGGTCTGCTTTGCGGCCGACGGTTCCATCGACCATGCGGCGACCGAAGCGGAACGCGAACGGCTTGGCGCCGGGCGCGAGGCAGGCAGGGAGATCTAGACATGAGCGGCGGCAAGACAGCAGTGGTCACCGGCGGCGCCAGCGGCATCGGCGAGGCAACCGTCATGCGCTTCGCCGCTGCCGGCTGGAATATCGTCATCGGCGACATCAACGCCGATCGCGCCAAAACCGTGGCCGAGGCTGCGCGAGCAGCCGGTGCAACCTCGGTCACCGTGCTGCCGCTCGACCTCGTCGATGCTGCAAGCGTCACCGACTTCGCAGCCGGCACCTATGACAGGCACGGCCGGGTCGACGTCGTGGTGAATTCGGGCGGCATCCTGCAGAACGGCATCCGCTTCAACGACATGCCGGTCGAGGAATTCGATGCGGTGTGGACGGTCAATGTCCGCGGTACGCTGCTGATCAACCAGGCCTTCGGCCGCCGAATGACGAAAGCCGGTACGGGCAGCATCATCAACATGTGCTCGCTGACCACCTATCGCGCCTCGCCCCAGCCGGCATACGCGCCGGCAAAGGTGGCGCTGAAGTCGATGACGGAGACCATGGCAGCCGAGTTCGGCGCCTCCGGCGTCCGGGTCAACGCCGTCGCGCCAGGCTATACGCTGACGCCGGCCATGCAGGCGCGGATCGACGCCGGTCAGCGCGATCCCCAGGCTATTCTCGACAAGTCGGCGATCAAGCGGCTGGTTCAGCCGGCCGATGTGGCCGAGGCGATCTTCTTCCTGTGCTCGGACGCCGCGTCGGCGATTACCGGCGTGGTGCTGCCGGTGGATTGCGGCTGGCTCGCCCGCTCTGCCTACACATCCTATGCATCGCAGCCGGATTGACGCCGTCGCCAGCCCGTCGACGCCTGCACCAGGCTTCTTCGCCTAGTTGAAGTTGAGATACATCGTCTTCTTCTGGAAGTAGCCCTCAAGCCCGTACTTGCCGTCTTCCCCGCCGATGCCGCTGTCGCGCATGCCGGCATGATGGGCCTGAACCACGTCGCCGCCCGGCTTGTTCACGTAGATCTCGCCGAATTTCAGCTCGCGCGTCAGGCGCATGATGCGCCGCATGTCCTTGGTGAAGACATAGGCCGACAGGCCGTAGCGGCTTTCATTGGCCAGGCGCATCGCCTCGTCGAAATCGCCGACGCGCATGATCGGCACGACCGGGCCGAAGACCTCGTTCTGCATGATCTCCATGGCATTGTCGTTGACGCTCATGACCGTCGGCTGGAACCAGTGACCTTTCGCGAATTCGCCGCCGGTCATCCGCTTGCCACCGGTGAGGATCTCGGCGCCGGCGCCGACGGCGGTGGTGACCATGGCCTCGACCTTGTTCAGTTCGTCGCCACTGAACTTCGGGCCGACATCCACCAGTTGCCGCGGATCCCCGACCTTGAGCGCCTTCACCGCCGTGACGAACCGCTCGGTGAACTCGTCGGCGATCTTTTCATGCACATACATGCGCTCGTTGCAGATGCAGATCTGCCCGCAATTCTCGAAGCGCGACAGCACCGCTGCGTGGACCGCCGAGGCGATATCGGCATCTTCGGCGACGACGAACGGGGCCTTGCCGCCCAGTTCGAGCCGCAGCACCTTGAGATCGTCCGCCGCGGCGCGGAAGATCGCCTTGCCGGCCCGCACGCTGCCGGTCAGCGTCACGAGGCGCGTATAGGGGTGCGTCACCAGCGCCTGGCCGAGGCCTTCGCCCGTGCCCGAGACGACGTTGATTACGCCGGCAGGGAAACCCGCTTCCAGGGCAAGCTGCGCGATCTCGAAGCTCGAAAGCGGCGTGCCTTCATGCGGCTTGACCACCACCGTGTTGCCGGCCAGCAGCGCGGGGCCGATCTTGCGGCACATCAGGGCGGCCGGATAGTTCCAGGCCGTCAGCGCGACGACGACGCCGTGCGCGACTTTCTGGATCCAGATCTGCTCGTTTGGATTGTCCGAGGGAATGATATCGCCGGTGACGCGGCGCGCCTCCTCGGCGGCGAAGGTGAGGTAGAGGGCAGCGCCCTCGATCTCGCCGCGCGCTTCGGCAAGCGGTTTGCCCTGCTCCGAAATGACGACCTGGGCCAGCCGCTCGCGATTCTGAAGGATCAGCCGGGCCAGGCGCTTGAGCAGTTCGGCGCGCTCGATCGGAGGCAGCGCTTCCCATGCCGGCTGTGCCCGCCAAGCCGCGGACAGCGCTCGATCGGCATCGGCATCGCTGCCGCGCGGCACCGAAGCGATGATCTCCTCCGTTGCCGGATTCTCGACCTCGATCCATTCCTTGACGGTGGAGTCGACCCATTCACCGTCGATGAAATGACGGTAGCGGTCAGAACCTTTGACGAGTTCCTTCATGGCCTGCAAAGCAAAAACTCCTGTAACCCGGGCGGCATGGGCGGGCGGGCGACCCCGTATGATGGAAGCGCGGCTTCGCGCCATCGTGATGCACCGGCACGTCAACTTTCCGGCGCAGGCATCTGCCGCCCCGTGCCGTGACTCGTGCAGGGGTACAATTGACCGCAGGCCTGGTACCGTCAAGAAGAATGTTGACAATCATTGATTAATCCTGTGACGTCCCCCCATCACAGCAAATTCATGAGCCCTGTCCGCGCGATGTCACTTCCGCCACGATCTGGATACCTTTCGACGGCCATCGCAACGCCCGTCACAGCCAATCTGCGCCCGGATTCGGAACGTCTGATCGCGTTTGCGCGCCACTTGTTCGACCAGGGCATCGACGGAATCACGATCTTCGGCACGACCGGCGAAGGCCCAGAGTTCTGCGTACGCGACCGGATGGCGATGCTCGATGCGCTGGTTTCGGCGGGAATCGAGCCGCAACGCATCACGGTTTCGGTCGGCGCGCTTGCGTTCGAGGATGTGGTGACGCTGGCGCGCCACGCGACCGGTCACGGCGTCCACGGGTGCCTTCTGATGACGCCCTGCATGTACCGCAGCGGCATAACCGATGACGGCGTCTTCGAGTACTACCGGCAGGTCATCGAACGAACCGGGCGCAACGATCTGCGCCTCTTCGTCTACAATTTCCCCGATATTTCCGGCGTCACGATATCGCTGCGCGTGCTGCGCCGGCTGGTCGAGAAGTATCCCGGCATCATCACCGGCCTGAAGGACAGCGGCGGCGATCCCGGCCTGACCAGACAGTACATTCTCTCCTTCGCCGACCTGTCGATCTACACCGGAAACGAAGTCGACCTGCCCGAACTGAACCCGCTTGGGCTGGCCGGAACGATCTGCGGACTTGCCAACATCATGCCGGCTTTCATGCGCACGCTTGTCGACATCCCCAACAGCTACGAAGGCCGACCGCTTGTCGAATCCCTGCGCGGCGTCGATGCGGTGCTGTCGCGCTACCCCTTTATCCCCTCAGCCAAAGCGATCGTTGCGCAAACGATGAGCGATCCCGACTGGCTGCGCCTGATGCCACCGATGGCCCAGCTTCCTGCGGTACAGCGGGCACAGGTAGTAGCCGCCTTCCGCAAATGGGAGACGTCCGTGGCCGACCTGCTGCATGCATCTGACGATGCTGCCTCCACCAGCAACGTCACCCCGATCAGGATCGCCTGACGGCGGCGCCCGCGCACCATTCTGGAGACGAGACAATGACGATGCCGGACAATGCGCCGAAGCTCGACACGGCCAAAATTCGGGCGGCGCGCCGTGAACTCGCAGCCTGCTTCCGGATGGCGGCGCGACTTGGCATGCACGAAGGCATCTGCAACCATTTTTCCGCGGTTGTGCCGGGCTATGCGGAACTCTTCCTCGTCAATCCGTTCGGCTACGCCTTCTCCGAAGTCACCGCGTCCAGCCTCCTCATCTGTGACTTCGAGGGCAACGTCGTCGCGGGCGACGGGGCGCCGGAATCCACGGCCTTCCACATCCATGCCCAGCTTCACAGGTTGAAGCCTCATGCGCGCGTCGCCTTCCACACGCACATGCCTTACGCGACAGCGCTGGCCATGATCGACGCGGAGCCGCTCAGCTATGCGGGTCAGACAGCGGCGCGCTTCTTTGGCCGAGTGGCCTTGGACAAGGACTACAACGGCCTGGCGCTCGACGACGGCGAAGGCGCGCGGATCGCCCGCGCCATCGGTGACGCCGACATCGTCTTCATGCGCAACCACGGCGTCATGGTCCTGGCCGGCAGCATCGCCGAGGCATGGGACGATCTCTATTATCTGGAGCGTGCCTGCGAGGTGCAGGTTCTGGCCATGTCGACCGGCAAGCCTCTGCTGCCGATCGACCGGGAACTGGCCCGCAAAACGGGCGAGCAGATCATGGGCGAAGCTGCCGCGGCGGCCAGGCTCCACCTCGCCAGCATCCAGCGCCAGCTGGATCGCGACGAACCGGACTACAGCAACTAAATGACCATGCGCCGCGAGCGGCGTGCATTCGAAGAGAGGATACGATCATGGCCTGGAGCGGCGTCTTCCCAGCGGTCACCACGAAACTCAAGGCGGACGGCAGCTTCGATCCGGATGCCATGGCGTATAGCCTCGAACGGTTGATCGAGAACGGCGTCTCGGGTCTCATCGTCCTTCCCATGCTCGGCGAGAACGCCTCGCTGAGCCAGAAGGAGCGCGACGAAGTGCTGGACCTTTCGGTCGCCACGGTCGCCGGGCGCGTGCCGCTGCTTTCAGGACTGGCGGCGATCTCCACCGCCGATGCGGCCTTCATGGCCAAGAACTGCCAGCAGCGCGGCATCAAGGGCCTGATGGCGTTCCCGAGCCTCGCCTACAAGACCGACCGGCGCGAAACCATCGCATGGTACAAGGCGCTCGGCGCCGCTAGCGACCTGCCGATCATGATCTACAACAACCCGATCGCCTACAAGGTCGACGTCGACGTGCCAACGCTCGAGGGCCTGCGCGACGTCGACACGATCACCTGCATCAAGGAGGAGACCGGCGACATCCGGCGCGTCACCGATCTCTACAACGCTTTCGACGATCGCTTTGCCGTGTTCTGCGGCGTAGACGACCTGATCCTCGAAAGCCTGGCACTCGGCGTCACCGGCTGGGTCTCCGGCATGACCAACGCCTGGCCGAAGGAGTGCGTCGAGATCTTCAATGCCGGCCGTGCCGGAAAATTCGATGCGGCCCGCCCGCTCTACCGGCTGATGACGCCGGCCTTTCACCTCGATACGGACGTGAAGCTGGTCCAATACATCAAGCTTGCCGAGAACATCGTCTACGGCGCTCCCGCCGGCGTGCGTGCGCCGAGGCTGGAACTTGAAGGCGAGGAACTGGCGCGCGTCAGCGCGGTGATCGAAAAGACCGTCAAGGACCTCGCCCGGTTTAGAAACGCCACCGGCTGACCAGACCTGGCGATTGCCGGTCGATTCCGGCAATCGCCATCCGGTTCCTGCCGAAGGTGTCAGGTCTTGCCGGCAGCCTTGTCGGATTCCAGATGACCGCCATTGGCCCAGTCGTGCCGCGCCACGTCGTCGAAGATGACGGCCACCGATGCCTGGCTGCACCCCAGGATGTCCGAAGCCAGTTCGGTGACGGACCGCGCGAATTCGCGCTTCTGCTCGACCGACCTGCCTGCCAAGAGTTCCACGCGAATGATTGGCATGACTTTCCTTTCAGACGTTCCCTTGACGATGCCGGTAGGTGGACTGTCCGGCTTTTGCCCACCCACTCAAAGACTACAGCCAGGCGTTGATGTGCCACGGCGCGAACTCATCCTCGCCGTAGCCGAGCAACTCGCTCTTGGTCGCCTTTCCGGAAGCCGACTCCAGCATGAGCTGGAAGATCCGCTCGCCCATCGCTTCCAGACTCTCTTCGCCATCGAGCACTGTTCCGCAATTGAAATCCATGTCCTCGCGCATGCGCTCGTAGATCGGCGTGTTGGAGGCGAGCTTGATCGACGGGCTAGGGCGACAACCGAAGCAGGAGCCGCGCCCAGTGGTGAAGGCGATCAGGTTGGCACCCGAAGCCACCTGCCCCGTCGCCGAGACGGGATCGAAGCCGGGCGAATCCATGAAGACGAGCCCCTTGCTCGAAACCGGTTCAGCATAGTTGATGACATCGACCAGATTGGTGCTGCCGCCCTTGGCGACGGCCCCCAGCGACTTTTCCAGGATGGTTGTCAGCCCGCCCTCGCGATTGCCCGGCGAGGCATTGCCGTCAAAGCCGTGCGGTTCGCGGCGCGTGTAGTCCTGCCACCAGTCGAGCAAGGCGATGAGCCGCTCACCGACCGCCCGGCTGACGGCGCGCTCCAGCAACAGGTTCTCGGCGCCGTGGATTTCCGGCGTCTCGGAGAGGATCGCCGTGCCGCCGCAGGCGACGAGACGGTCGACGGCAGCACCCAGCGCAGGATTGGCGGTCAGGCCGGAAAGCCCATCCGATCCGCCGCATTGCAGGCCGACCACCAGTTCGGAGGCGGGCACGGGGCCCCGCTCGGCCTTCGCAGCGATCGCGATCATTTCCGCGACTTCATTGATTCCGGCAGAAATGGAGGCGCTCGTGCCGCCCGTCTCCTGGATGGAAAGGGTCCGCAGCATCGGGCCATGAACAAGCTGCTGGTCATCGAGCATGGTCTCGATCTGGTTGTCCTCGCACCCCAGCCCGACGATGAGGACGCCGGCGAAATTCGGGTGTCGGACATAGCCACCAAGCGTACGGCGCAGCATGTCCATGCTGATCGATCCATCCGAAACGCTGCAGCCGGATTTATGGGTCAGTGCCACGACACCGTCGACGCCTGCAAAGCCGTCCAGCGCGCCCGTCGCGCCGAAATGGTCCGCGATCTTTCGGGCGACCAGGCTGGAGCAGTTCACCGAAGCGATGACGCCGATGAAATTGCGCGTCCCGACCTTTCCGTCGGCGCGGCGATAGCCCTGGAAGACCGGCACCTCCGCTGCTTCGACGAAGCGGGTATTGTGCAGGCGGGTGCCGATTTCGCGCGCCGCATGCGATGGCTCATAACCGAGATTGTGCTCGTGTACCCACTGACCGGGCAAGATGTTGCCCTGCGCCCGGCCGATCACCAGCCCGAGTCGGCGAACTTCGTCACCTTTGACGATCTTCGTGACGGCGACCTTGTGGCCGGGGGGGACGCGCTCGATGGCTGGAAACCCAAAACCGGGCAGCGGTTCGCCCGCGCCGATGCCGTCGACTGCGACCGCCACCTGGTCGTCCTTCTGCATGTGTAGAATTCTGGTCAAACACGTTCTCCGGATGCGGCGGGTCGTTCCCGTCTTGGATGGCAACGGCCTGTGAACCGCGAAAATACTACCCGCGACGCGCCTCGGAAACCGTACCGTCAATATGAATGATTGTCAGCAATCAAAAGAGATATAGTGATCGGAGCATACCACCTGCCTCTGCCAGGTGGCATGACTGGTGGTTGACGGATTGATCGCCGGGGGACCAACTGCCGATGTTGAACCATCCTCCGGTTCCGAATACGAAAACCCATGCAAGAGACTCGACAGCCCAACGACTATGCCGAAGATCTCAGGATCGGCAGCCTGGCAGAACTCAACGCTCGCCTTGAGCCGAGAGGCACCATCATCTGCCTCGGCAATGGCCCTTCTTCCGAAGACTCGCGGCTCGCCGGTTACAGGGATGCTACGGTCTTCCGGGTGAACTGGATCTGGACCGAGCGCAACTGGTTCGACGCGCCGGACATGGTCTTTACCAGCGACCCCGACCTCGTGCGTCTGCCGCGGCAACCGGTTCTCGCCTTCCCGACCGCCGCGATCGGCGAGCCCATTCTCCGGGACCATCTGGCCAGCGGCCATTCCCCTTCGTCCGGTTTCGTTTTTTTCGACCGCTTCGACCCCTCGCCTGCAGAGCTTGGCGGCGCGATGATCCCGACCAACGGAGCGCTGATGGTGGCGCTTGCGGCAGCGCTGCGACCACGCCGGATCGTCATTGCCGGCATCGATCTCTACCGTCATCCGAAGGGCAAGTATCCGGGGGCGCCCGACGAGCCGGAGGGCTACGCCCGACAGCACAGCGCCGATGTCGACCTTGGGCTGATCGGCTGCGCGCTTGCCGGCCACAGGGGCGACACCGACATCCTGAGCGACAATTTGCGCGACGCGCTCAATGCTCGGAAGGATCTGCGCTAGCGCATCGCGGTAGAGATTTCCTGGCCGCCATCTGCACCAGATTCGGCGTCTGGCGGATGCCAACGCTCATGGCATCCAACGGGTCGCCTGCAGCTTTGGACCGTCTACCGCAGCGAGGTTGCCATGACCCCGCCATCGACGGTCAGCACGGCGGCGTTGACCTTGTCCATCAGCGCCAGGTGCAGGAAGGCATCGGCAATGTCGCTGGCCGTCACTTCGAGGCCGAGCAGGTTTCCGGCCATGTATTCGCGTGGCGAGATGCCGCGCGCCTGAGCCCGTTCCAGGATCATTTCGTCGGTCATGAGGCCGCTGCGGATGCGCCCGGCATTGACGCCGCAGCTTCTGATCCCCTCATGGCCATGGTCGACGGCATATTGCTTCATCAGCGCCAGGGTGGCGGCCTTCGGAATGCCATAAGGCCCGAAATCCTTGCCGGGATTGACCGACTGGTTGGAGATGTTGAACAGGATGGTGCCGCCCCTGCCCTGCCGGCGAAAAATTCGGATCGCCGCCTGGCAGGCATTCTGATGGCCGAAGAAATTGAGGTCGAAACTGCGCCGCAGCTCGCCCATCGGCAGGTCGCCGATGGCACCCTGCTGCGCCGATCCGGCATTCGACACCAGAATGTCGAGCCCGCCCAGATCCGAAGCGATGGCATCGAATGCTGCTGCGACCGACTGCGTATCGGTCACGTCGCAGCCATATGGAGTACAGCCATGCTCGGCCGCGAGCGACTCAAGAGCCCGGTGATTGATGTCGAGCGTGGCGACCTTCGCGCCCGCCTGCGAGAACACGCGGGCGATTTCCCGGCCAATGCCGCTGGCAGCGCCGGTCACCGCGACGACCTTGCCGGTGAGCGGGCCAGATATCGCGACGGCAGGGGATTGAGGCTCGATCACAGTCATGGTCAGGCAGCCTTCGCCTGCTCCAGGTCGCGGAACATGGCATAGGCCTTGTCCGCCTTCTCACCGTGGTGGACGACTGCAGCCAATGCCTTCAGCATCGCAACAGGGTCGCTGGACTGGAAGACGTTACGGCCCATATCGACGCCGGCAGCCCCCTGGTCGATGGCCAGCCACGCCATCTCGAGCGCCTCGCGTTCCGGTAGCTTCTTGCCACCGGCAATGACGATCGGCACCGGGCAGCCCAGTGCGATGCGTTCAAAACCCTCCTCGACATAGTAGGACTTCACGAACTGCGCGCCGAGCTCGGCGGCGATGCGCGTGGCCAGCCCGAAATAGCGGGCGTCGCGCACCATGTCCTTGCCGACGCCGGTGACTGCCATGGTGGGGATGCCATAACGCGTGCCCGTATCGATCAGCTTGACCACGTTGGCGATCGACTTGTGCTCGTATTCGGCGCCGATATAGACCTGCGCCGCCATGGCGACGGCACCGAGGCGGATCGCATCGTCGATGTCGACGGCCACCAGTTCGTTCGACAGTTCGGTAAGGATGGAATTGCCGCCGCTGCAACGCAGAACGACCGGCTTGTTGACCTCCGGCGGGATCGTCGCGCGCAAGCCGCCGCGCGTGCACATCAGCACGTCGGCATGTTCGGCCAGCGGTGCGATCGACAGATCCATCCGCTCCAGGCCGGTTGTCGGCCCCTGGAAATAGCCGTGGTCGAAGGCCAGCATCACGGTCTTTCCGCTGTCCGGATTGAAGATGCGCGACAGCCTTGCCTTCATGCCCCAGTCATGATGCGCCGAACCCTTCAGGAAGAAACGGCTGGTATCGGCGGGGGTATCCTGGCCCCAGTCCTTGCCGTCCTTGATGTCGTCGAGATCAGCCATGTGAAAACCTTTCCTGTCCGTGGATCGCCGGCGTCATCACGCCGTCGCGGTGAATTCCTGCATTGCCTTGAGGATGAGCGAGATCGAGATCGCACCCGGATCGGGGTGACCGAGGCTGCGCTCGCCGAGAGATCGCGCCTTGCCGGTGGTGGCGATCATGTCCTTGGTCGCCTCGACGCCGGACAGCGACGCTTCGGCAGCCGCCGCCACGACCGCGGACAACCCCTTGCCGACGTTGCCGCGCGCGGCGCGGGCTGCCGGTCCGATGGCATCGATCATGGTCTTCTGGCCCTCGGTGACCCCGCCGCGCTTGATGATGGCTTCGAGACCGCTTTCAAGAAAAGCTGCAAAGCCATCGCCGTCGATCGCATCCTTGCCGGCGAAGGCCTTGGACCCGGCGCGAAACAGCGTGCCGAACACGGCACCCGCAGCGCCGCCTGTGTTGGACAGGATCGCGGTCCCGACCACCTTGAAAGCCGACTCGGGTGTATCGACGGATTGCGTCTCGAGTGCCGACAGCGCCGCCTCGAAGCCCCGCCGCATGCCGATGCCATGATCGCCATCACCGATCGCCAGGTCGGCGTCGGTCAGGAAATCGGTACGCTCTATGACGAAGCGGGAGACCGCTTCTAGCATCGCCCGGCTGGAGCCGGCATTAAGGGTTTCTGTCATGCTTGCCTCACATCCTCGAATAGCCGAGCGATTCCGCCGGCATGTCGAGATAGTGTTTCAACTCGTCGTCTAGCTTCATCAGCGTCACCGAAAAACCGGCCATCTCCTGCACGGTCAGCCAGGTGCCGATATCGGTGCGATGCACCTTGATGCCCTCGCGTTCGAGAATCTGTCGGATGCGGCGGTTGACGATCAGCATCTCCATCATCGTCGTGGCGCCAAGATTGTTGATGAGGAGCGCGACCTCGTCACCCTTGCGGAAAGGCAGGTCGGCCAGGATCTTTTCCATCAGCTCGTCTGCGACAGCGTCGGCCGGCTTCATCTTCTGGCGTGCGATGCCCGCCTCGCCGTGAGCCCCCATGCCGATCTCGATCTCGTCTTCGGCGAGTTCGAAGGTGAGCTTTCCGGTCTCGGGGATCGACCCGGCCGCCACCGCCACGCCCATCGAACGGACGTTGGCGACGGCCTTGCGCGCGACGCGCTCGACCTCGTCAAGGCTGTCGAGTTCAGCAGATGCGCCGCCGGCGATCTTGATCATGTAGATGTCGCCGGCGATGCCGCGACGGTCATGCGTGCGCTCCGGCGGTGCCGCGGCGACGTCGTCGGTAACGCGGACCGTGCGCACGTCGATGCCGTCATCCTCGAGCATCTCAGCGGCCATGTCGAAATTCATGTTGTCGCCGGCGTAGTTGCCATAGAGAAACAATACGCCCTTCCCGCGATGGACGGCCTTGGCGGCCTCGTAGATCACGTCGGGCGAAGGTGCTGCAAACACCTGGCCGCAGGCGGCTCCATCTCCCATGTTCTTGCCGACAAAGCCATGGAACAGCGGTTCGTGGCCGCTGCCTCCGCCAATCAGCAAGGCCACCTTACCGTCGGGAATGTCGGTGCGGATCAGCGCCGGCAGATTGTCGAGCTTGTAGAGCCGGCCGTCATTGGCAGCCACCAGGCCCTCGATCATTTCGGGCACGACCTTCTTGGGATCGTTCAGAATCTTCTTCGGATTAGCCACGGTTCTCTTCCTCCTCGCTCAGCCGCGCATCGGGCACGTGGTCCATGATGATGAATAGGACAACGCCGGCCAAGAGCACGGGAAAGCCGAATACAAACAGGGAATGGGTAAAGGGCTGACACAGCATTGCGAAGCCGCCGAGAATGAGCGCGGTGGCCAGGCGATAGAACCATGCCTTGGTGAAGAAGCGTCCCATCAGCCTCTTGCCTCCATCTGCGAGATGCGCCTGCCGCTGGCAGCATCGAAGAGGAACCCGCCACCCTGCGGGATGCGGAAGGAACAGGCGTCGCCCTGCGTGAACGGCATGGACAGCGGCACCACCTTGCGGAACGAGCCGCCCGGCGTGTCGACCTGGATCGCCCGCTCGAAGCCGCGATTGTCGACGGCATAGATCGTGCCCGTGCTGGCGCCGGCGGCATCGGCGACGCCGATCTCGATGTCTTCGGGCCACACGCCGAGCAGCACCTTGCCGCTGGCGGTCCCGACCGTTCCGAACTCGCCGATCGGCAGGCGCTGCTCCGCGCCCTTCACCACCACATGTCCATCGTCGACCGCCGCATCGAAGAAGGCCATGGACGGGCTGCCGATCAACTTGCCGACCATGACATTCGCCGGCAGCGCGTAGATCTCCTCGATGGTGCCCGACTGCTGGATGATGCCCCCGTCGATGATGCCGATGCGGTCGGCAATCGCGATGGCGCCGTGATAGTCGTGCGTGGCGTAGAGCATGGTCGACTGATGCTGGCGATGGATCTGTCGCAGCTCCGCACGCAAGCCTTCGCGCAGTTTCAGGTCGAGCGCCGAAAGCGGCTCGTCGAGCAGGAACATGACCGGCCGGCGCACCAATGCCCGGGCAATGGCGACGCGCTGCTTTTCACCGCCGGAAAGGGTGCCGACATCGCGATCCATCAGATGCGAAATGCGCAACAGCTCCGCCGTGCGGCCGACGCGCAGGGCGACCTCCTTCTCGTCCTCGCGAAACGCCGGAGAGCGAAGTGCAAAGGCTATGTTGTCCTTGACGTCGAGCACCGGCAGCAGGTTGAAGCCCTCGAAGACGATAGCAACGTCTCGGCTGGCCGGGTCCGCCTCGGTGACGTCGCGACCTGCCAGGCTGACGCGCCCGGCATCGAGCTCGATAAGCCCGGCAGCCGACAGCAGGGTGGAGCTCTTGCCGGCGCCGGTCGGCCCGAGAAGGGCAAAGATTTCGTTGTCGTTGACGGTGAGGTCCAGTCCGCGAAGCGCGGGTTTGCCACGATAGGCCTTGCGCAGTCCCTCCAGCGTCAGCATCGGCATCGCACTCATGCCGCCACCTCCGCATCGGCGCGCCGTCCGGTAGCAGCGTCGAAGAAGAGCAGACCTTCCGGCTCGAAATGCACGCGTCCGGCCGATCCGGCCGGAGACTGCCGTTTGTCCACGCCCTGGTAGATGCCGTCGCCGATGCGGAACGAGAAGAACCGTTCGCGCCCGACCGAGAAGACGTCGTCGACCGGAAGCGGGACACCCGTTGCCTGATCGTCAGTGAGGTGCACGTTCAGCGGACGGACGCCAAGCTTGAGCGGCCGCTTCGATGCCATGGCCCACTCCGGCAGCCGGTCGCGTTCGGGCGTCAGGGTGACCTCGCTTTCGCCCAGCCTGAGCCCGCCCTCGACCGGCACGAGGTTGATCAGGTTCATCGACGGCGAGCCGATGAACTGGCCGGCGAAGACGTTGACCGGATCGAAGAACATGCGGTCGGGCTGCGAAACCTGGACGATGCGGCTGTCATTCATCAGGACTATTCGGTCGGCCAACGACATGGCTTCGCGCTGGTCGTGCGTGACATAGATCGTCGTAACGCCAAGCTGGCGCTGCAGATGGCCGAGTTCCCAGCGCATCTCTTCGCGGAACTGTTCGTCGATCGCCGACAGCGGCTCGTCGAGCAGCAGCACGGCAGGGTCGCGGATTACCGCGCGGGCCAGCGCAACCTTCTGGCGTGCACCGGGAGGCAACGCGCCGGGATAGCGGCGGAGTTCGTCACCGAGCTTGAAGACGTCGGTTACCCAGTCGAGCTTGCGCGCAATCTCAGACTTGGCGATGCCGCGTGCCTTCAACGGGAAGACGATGTTCTCCTTGATGGTGAGATGCGGGTAGAGCGAAACGAACTGGAACACCATGGCGATGTTGCGCTCGCTTGCCGTCAGGTCGTTGACCCGCTCGCCATCGAACAGCACCTCGCCGTGCGTCGCCTTTACCAGCCCGGCGATGCAGCGCAGCGTCGTTGTCTTGCCGCAGCCCGAGGGCCCGAGATAGACGACGAACTCGCCATCCTTGACCGTCAGGCTGACATCGTCCACCGCCTTGAAGCTACCGAACTCGATGCTCAGGCTTTTCAGCGTAATCTCGGCCATCAGTACTTCTCGCCCATCTTGGTCAGGTGCCGGACGAGGATCATCGACAGGCCGATGATGATGACCAGCAGGATGACGGCGAGCGCCGACGCTTCCCCGGTGTAGAAATAGCTGAACGCCGTCTTGGCGACCGCAAACGACACGGTCTCGGTGCTGGAGCCCGGCCCGCCGCCGGTCAGCGCGACGAAGAGATCATACTGCTTGAAACTGTCGATCAGGCGCAGGATCAGCGCGATGAAAAGCACCGGGGCCGACATTGGCAGGGTGATCCTGAAGAAGCGGTAGGCCGGGCTCGCTCCATCGACTTCCGCCGCTTCGTAGATTGTCTCGGGAATGCCACGGAAGGCGGCGGTGGCGAGCAGCACGATGAACGGCGTCCACATCCAGGTGTCGGCGGCGGCCGCAGCCCAGAGCGCCGCATTGGTCTGGCCGAGCCAGTCGATCTTGGCGATGCCGACGGAAGAAAGCAGGAAGTTGATGATGCCCCATTCCGAATTGAGCATGTAGCGCCACAGGAAGCCGACGACGACCGGCGACAGCATCATCGGCATCATCAGGATGGTGAAGATGACGTCGCGGCCGCGAAAATTTTTCTGCATCTGATAGCCGACAAAGATGCCGATCAGCATCTGCAGGCTGACGCAGATGAACACGAACTTCCCGGTGAAGATGAAGCGCTCCCAGAGTTCCGGGTCGGAAAGAAGGAAGGTGTAGTTGCCGAGGCCGACGGGCTTCATCCCGGCCTGGCGCAGGGCCGAGAAATTGTAGAAGGAATAGTAGATCAGCGAGAAAATCGGATAGGCGACCATGAACAGCAGGATGGCGAGCGTCGGCGACAGGAAGCCGAAGATCATCAGCCGGCCCGACGAGCGCTTGCGCAACTCGTTCTGGCGCGTTGCGTGCGCGGCAGCCCGTGCGCCGGGGCCAGAAGAAGCGTTGGTGTCCGACATGGTCTAGCTCCGCCCCAGAACGCCGAAGGTCATGCCCATCAGGAGATGCTTTCGGATCAGGTAGAAGAAGATCAGCACGGGAATGATGAGGACGACGCCGGCGGCGCAGATTTGCGTCCATTCGATGCCGGTGGCGCCGGAGGCCGCGGAAATCTTGACCGGCAGCGTCTTGGCCTGGGTGGTGGTCAGGATCGATGCGAAGGCGAATTCGTTCCAGGCGAAGATGAAACAGAAGCCGGCGGTCGCGGCGATGCCGCCCTTGACCATAGGCAACACCAGCCGGGTAAAGGCGTACATGCGCGTGTAGCCATTGACGATGGCAATTTGCTCGACCTCCTTCGGCACGCCGTCGAAGAAGCCCTTCATGATCCAGGTGGCCAGCCCGACATTGGCAAAGATCGCCACGAGGACCAGGCCGAAGCGGGTGTCTGCGAGGCCGAGGCGGGCGAACATCAGGTGGTAGAAGACCAGGACGGCGACCGGCGGCAGCATGCGAGTCGACAGGACGAAGAACATGAAGTCGCCCTTGCCGATGAAGTTGAAGCGCGAGCAGACGTAGCCCGAAAGCGTACCGAAGAACACGGCGAGCGAGGTGCCGGCAACCGAGACGATGATGCTGTTGATAAGCGAGTCGAACACGCCGACGGCTGAGGCGCTATCCTTGGCGGCGCCGACGCCGAATACGCTCTGATAACCGCTGAGGTCGGGCGTGAAGAACAGTTTCGGCGGCATGGTGAAGAGATCCATGCGGCTCTTGAACGACGACAGGAGCAGCCAGAAGATCGGGCCGACATTGTAGATCGTGTAGACCAGCAGCAACCCGAGAACGAGCCATCTGGCGGCAAGATCGATCGTCGATGTCTTGGCGTGCGTCATGACGACTTTGCCTTTCGGTCCGGCTGGCGACGTCTGAGGTTAGGATGGAGCGGGCGCGCAGGCAAAGCCCGCGCGCCCTGGGAGGATGCCGCTATTCGACAGGAACGACGGCGTCGACACCGACCGGCGAAATCACCTGGTCGGGAACTTCAGGCGCGGCATCGCCACGCTTGATCTCGTAACCGGCGCGCTCGAGCGTGCGCTCGTTCTTCGCTGCCGCGTCCGAGAGAGCCTGCTGCACGGTCTTGGTGCCGGCGGCAGCGCTGGAGATCTCCTGCTGCAACTCGTCGAGCAGGACCGGATATTCCGGGAGGTGCCAGTAGTCGTTGAGATACTCGAGAGCGGTCGAGAACTGGCGGTTATAGGAGTTCAGCTTCTGCCAATCCGGGCTTTCCAGGACGGTCTTCAAGCCGGTCTGGCACACGGCAGCATAGCGCTTCTGCTGTTCAGGCTGGAAATACCACTCCATGAACTTGGTCAGTTCCGGGAGCTTCTTGGAGTATTTGTTGATGCCCATGCCCTGGCCGCCGACGGAGAACTGGCGGCGGAACTTGCCATCTCGGCCGACAGCGCCTGGCAGCACGGCAAAGCCGACCTTGTCGGCGAACTTGCTGACCTTGGGATCTGCGTTGGAGCCGTTGAAGTAGAACCACTGCATCGCCATCGCGACCTGGCCCTGCTGGATCGAGGTGTTGACCTCGTCAAAGCCCCAGTTGGTCGATCCGGGAGGACCGAACTTGAACATGTCGACATAGGCCTGGACGCCGTCGACCGATGCCGGCGAGTCGAGGTAACCCTTAACTTCCATCGTCTCGGGATTGTAGAGCTCGCCGCCGAAGGACCACAGGTAGGAATTCGACGCCGTGGTCGCGAAGTCATAGTCGCGGCCCCCCATCTGAGCCCAGCCGTAAAGGCCCTCGTCCGGACGCGTGAAGAATTCAGCGACGTCGCGGGCTTCCTGATAGGTCTGCGGAACGGCAAGTTCGCGGCCATACTTGGCCTTGAACGCTTCCATTTCCTTCGGGTCCTCGAACAGGTCCTTGCGGTAGGTCAGGCCGTATGCGTCCTGGTTGGCTGGCAGGCCGAAGAACTCACCCGACCCGTCCGGATACTCGCCATAGCGCGACAGCGATGCCGGCGGGAATATGTCGGCCTTGAGGTAATCGGACTTGTCGAAGATCTCGTTGAGCTTCACGGCGTGCTGAGCGAACTCGGCAGTCGACTGGCTGTCCCACATGGCGAAATCGAATGCGTCGCCCTGAATGGCGAACTCCGATGCGATCTTGTCGTGCCATTGCGGTCCGTAGGGGACGAGCGCGGGAACGATGTTGACCGACTTGTCCGGATAGTCCTTGGCGATTTCAACCAGCGCGTCGGCGCATGTGCCAGCGTGCCAGACAAAGGTGAGATCGGTGGCGCGGGCGCTGCCGGTTCCTGCAGCGAGAGCTGCTGCAAGTCCTGCCGCGGACGCCAAGAGGCGCGTGCGCATTGCCTTGTTCATGTAGATCCTCCACTGGGTTCGCGGGGCGCCGGGTCACGCTGGACCCGCCTCCAACCCCTCAAGGAGCCTAGGCATCGACGTTAAATTTATCAACTCAAAAGTTATAATTACCCAAAATTTCGTGATATCATGAGAATATGGCTGACAGGAATGTTCACTTAACACGGCCGGTTCGCCCCGACCGTCGCACTGCAGCATCCTTGGTTTTTAAGCATTTCTCCCGCTTTCTGGTGGTATTGGGTGCATTCGTCGAGCGCCTTCTCATTGCACCGCAGCATACAATTGTTGATAATTTAACATTTTTCTATAGCCAAGCCCGACGGTGATGTTACAAGTGTCGGACGGTTATGGGGAGGTTCCAGACGTGCAGGAAGAAGACGCTCAACTCTCCAAGGCCGACCAGCGGCGCGCAGAGATCATTCGCATCCTGATGGAAAGCGGTACCGCGCAGATCAAGGATCTGGCCACCTCGCTCGAGGTGTCTCTCATGACCATTCACCGCGATCTGAACGACCTGCAGAATCAGGGACTGGTCCGGCGGATCCGCGGCGCGGTCTCCGCCGAGAAGTCGATGCTGTTCGAGAGCAGCTATCTCTTTCGCGCCCGCCAGCACATCGAGGAGAAGCGACGCCTGGCACGTGCGGCGGTCGCCCACATCGAGCCCGGCAACGCGGTCGTCTGGGACGACAGTTCGACGACCTTCCAGGTCACAGAGTTCATCGAGTCGGTCACGCCGGTCACGGTCATCACCAATGCGCTGCCGGTGCTCGAAAAGCTCAAGGACGTACAGGGCGTGGATCTCATCGCGCTCGGCGGGCGCTATCACCGCGGCTACAACGGGTTCTTCGGGATGGCCTGCGAGAATGCCATCCGCTCCTACCACGTAGACGTCGCGCTGCTGTCGACGACGACGATCCAGAACCTCGCCCTGTTCACGCAAGACGAGCACGTGCTGCGCTCCAAGCAGGCAATGATGGAGATCGCGCGCAAGAAGGTCCTTCTCGTGGACGAAAGCAAGTTCCACTTTTCCGCGCTCAACTTCGTCGCCGACCTCAGGGCTTTCGACGTCGTCCTGGTCTCGGGCTCGGTCGATCGCGAGATCGTCGAGCGCATGAGCGATGGCGGCGTCAAGCTGCAACTGGTCTGACCCTCGCAACATCTGGAGACACTACCCATGGCCGATATTGGCAAGACCCGCAGGCTCGCGCGCATGTTCGATGCGCGATCGGGAAGGATGCTGTGCCTGGCGCTCGATCACGGCATGCAGGTCGGCACGATTGCCGGCATCGAGGATCCGGCGCGCCTGCTCGACGCCGCCATGAAAGCCGGGGTCAATGCCGTCATCGTCAACCCGGGCATGCTGGTGCGTCACGGCCACCGCTTTGCCGGCGGTCCGGCCGTCATCTTGCGCGTCGACCAGACGACGATGTGGCGCCACGGCACCGGGACCGGATACGCCGACACCCACAACCGCCAGGTGGCGAACGTCGAGGAAGCGGTGCAGATGGGAGCCGAGGCGGTGATCACCTACCTGTTAACCTGCAACAACAGGCCGGAAGAAGAAACCCGCTCCTTCGAGATCTCCGGCAGAGTGGCCAGCGAATGCCGGAAGTGGGGCCTCGTGCATGTTATCGAGGCGATGGCTGCCAAGGGCGGGTTCGCCCGCCATGACGACCCGGACGTCATTGCGATGAACTGCCGGATCGCTGGAGAAATCGGCGCCGACATCATCAAGACGGACTGGTGCAGCGACACCGCCCGGTTCCACGAGATTGCGACCCAATCACTGGCGCCTGTCGTTGTCGCGGGCGGTCCCGCGCGGGCGCGTTTCGAGGACACTCTCAACAATGCCCAGACGGCCATTGCCGCCGGCGCCACAGGCCTGATGTTCGGCCGCAACGTCTTCGAACAGCAGGACCCCGGCGCCGCACTCAAGCAGTTGGCGAAGGTCGTGCATGCGGACGTGCCCGGCTAGCGGTCGTGTTGCAGGTCCAGGCCCGGCTCGACCCGTCACGTCGCATTCACGCATGCATTCCGACCGGAGGGAACCATCCAAACGATCCATCGTTCAAGCCACTCCAGTCAGGGAGTATGGCGCATGGCTTCTGCACCGCGTGCAGCGTGGAAGGGATTTCTCCGGGTCGGGGCGGTTTCCTGTGGCGTGAAGATCGTCGGCGTCGTCACCGAGGCCGAGAAAATTCATTTCAACGTGCTGAACCGGAAGACCGGTAACCGGGTTCGCAGCATCTACGTCGACGAAGAGACCGACGAGGAGGTCTCGGCCGAAGAGCAGATCAAGGGCTGGGAGGCCGACAAGGGCGACTACATCGAGGTCGAATCCGATGAGATCAAGGCGCTCAAGCTGACGTCCGAGCACACGCTGGACGTGGACGACTTCGTGCCGATCGCTGATATCGACACGCGCTATCTGGAGAAGCCTTACTACCTGATCCCAGCAGACAAGCCGTCCATGGAGGCGTTCGCGGTTTTGCGCGATGCGATGGCGAACAAGAAGATGGCGGCGCGATCCTGCGTGGTGATGTACCAGCACGGCCATGAGGTCGTGATCCAGCCTTATGGCAAGGGAATGCTGATGTCGTGGCTGCGGCCGCATAACCAGACGGTTTCCGAAAGTTCCGTGTTCGACGATCTGCCGACCGGCAAGCAGGACAAGGAGTTGATGGAGATCGCCGGGCTGTTGATCGACAAGAAGCTGACCACGTTCGACACGTCGAATTTCGAAGATCGATACGAAGAGGCGCTGATCGAAATGATCGACGCCAAACGCAAGGGAAAGAAGATCCAGCGCAAGGCGCCGCAGGCGCCCAAGGAAAATGTCGTCAACCTTGCAGAGGTGCTGCGCAAGAGCCTGGAAAAGGAAGGCATCAAGTCGAAGGGGAAGGCGAAGAAGAGCAAGGCTGCTTAGGAGCACATCATGGCAGAGAACCACGAGCATCTTCCGACGCCCGGTGGGGACAATCCCAACGTCCGCTATCTCACCGAAAACACGGACCTGTCGCCACGGCAGGCACGTGAATTGATCGCCAAACATGGCAATGACCGCGAGGAGTTGCTCCGGATTGCCCGCAACATGAAGGCCGAAAGCTAACTGCCCTCGGCCTCGGGCCGGCGACCCTATCGCCTGTATGTCAAAATTAATTGACTGGTACCGACCGAGCCCGCCATCCTTCACCGCAGTTGGACCTGCCGCGGAGGATGCCATGGGTATCGAGAGCATTATCGAACCGTCGTCGCTATCGATGCTAGCCCGAGTGCTCGAAAGCCACTGCGGGAAACATGGAATCCTGCTGGAGGAGGCGCGCGATTCCGTGGCAGTTTCGGTAATCGAATTCTACCAGTGCGGATATCATCGCGAGGAAGACTTGCTGAACATGCTCGAGGAACAGGACAGGCCGCAATCCAGCAGGCATGGCAGCATTCAGGTCAAAGCCATTCCGTTTCAAGAGTAAGCCGGCACCTGAACACCGCCCTGCCCTGATCGTCGCGTACATTCACCTCGAAGAACCTGTTGTCCCCGTCAGGCAGTTCGTCCCTGGCGATCTCAGGCAAGGCATCGATGGCCTGGAAACGGGCCTCCTCGGGACCCGAGCATTCGATTCCCGTATCGTCGACCGAAAGGTCGTCGCCGTCCTTGATGTCGAAATAGTAACGAACCATGGGGGCGGACTGTTGCATGCCAGACAATGCGCTAGGTGAAGTCAAGGTTCCGCAATATTTTGAGCAACTTGGACCATCGCCGGCTCCGTACGCCAAGCCATGAAGGGCAATCATGACTCCCGCTATTGAACTGCTGTGCAGAGCGCTTTCCAGGCGGGATGGCCTTAGTCCTGAGGAGATCGAACTTCTCGCCTCTCTGACCCAGAAAAAGGCGACATTCGCAAAGGGCACGGAGCTGATTTCCGCTCATTCCCGCGCCTATTCCAGCTGCCTCGTCACGTCCGGCCTGACCGCACGGGCGGTGATGCTGGAGGACGGCAGGCGGCAACTGACCGCCCTGCACGTACCGGGGGACTTCGTCGACCTGCATGCCCTGCTGCTGAAAGTCATGGATCACAGCGTGGTGGCGATGACGAACTGCAGCGCGGTCTTCATCCCGCATACGGACCTGACGGCGCTCACGGAAAAGGCACCCCATCTGACCCGGTTGCTGTGGCTGTCGACAACGGTAGACGCGGCGATCCAGCGCGAGATGATCGCTTCGATCGGGCGGCGCACGCCGCTGAAGCATCTCTGCCACCTCATTTGCGAACTCTATCTGAGGTTCGAGGTAGTGGGCCTTGCAGAAAGCGGCCGGTTCCAGCTCGCGCTGACACAGTCAGACGTCGCAGACGTGCTCGGTTTGTCCGTGGTGCACACCAATCGGACAATCCGGGCTCTGAGAGCAACCGGCTTCGTCAGCTGGAGGAACATCGATATCGAGATCAAGGATTTCGAGCGCCTTGCCGATCTTGCGGGCTTCGACCCGACCTATCTCAGCCTGGTCTCGGAGCCCCGGTAGTCCACCTCCCTGTCGGAACGTCACGAGCGCCTCCTCGTTTGTTGCCTGCAAGCGCGACGCGGCGCGCGCAACTCAACGGGCTTGAGGAGACGTGACTATGGAATGGTTCATGAACTGGTGGTGGGCAACCGTCATTGGCCCGCTCGTTTTAATCGGCGTGATCGCCTATGCAGTCTCGAAGGAGCGGCGTCTTTCGCCCCGTGAAAAACAGGAGCAGCGCCGGGCCGTCGATCGGGTCTATGATGAACCGGAGCACGCCAGGGAGAAGCCGCGCTGAGACAGCCGCGCGCCGGCTGGCGCCTCCCCAGGGAGGACATTCCGGCTGCGGCCACGCTGAGCTTCAGGATCGCGGACGGGTGTACAGCACAACGTAACAGGAGGACTGAAATGGCCACCAGGAAACTCGCCATCGTCGCAGCAACCATGCTTGCCGGGAACGCCATGGCCGCCGAACCTGAAGCGCGAACCGCCAGCTTCGTTGACTCCAAGGGTCATGCAGCCGGGAGTGCCCAGCTTACCGCCATGCCTGCAGGCGGGGTGTTGATGCGGCTCGACCTCGTTGGACTGCCGGCCGGCCAATGGGTCGCCTTCCATGTGCACGAGACCGGCGCGTGCGACCCCGCAACCGGCCACAAGTCCGCCGGTGGGCATTTCAATCCCGGATCCAACGAGCACGGCTACAATGCAGCAGGTGGCTCGCATGCCGGCGACATGCCCAACCAGCAGGTTGCTGCCGACGGCTCGTTGCAAGCGGAGGTATTCAATCCAATGGTGACGCTGGACAAGGGCGAAGCAGGGATCGTCGGCCGGGCATTGATGATCCACGCAGGACCAGACGACTATGAGAGCCAGCCTTCGGGCGACGCTGGTGACCGGCTGGCCTGCGGGGTCATCGAGTAGCGGCCCTGCAACCCTGTGACCTACAGTTTTTCCAGCTTGCCAAGACGGGCCAAGCGGGGCGACGCTGTCAACGCCCGACATAAGCGATGAATCCCGAGACAACATGATCCGCATCGCCCGCCTTGAAACTTTCCACGACGAATTCGTCTGTTTCGTACGCGTTACGGCGGAGGACGGTGCTTTCGGCTGGGGACAAACCTCGACCTACAACGCCGACATCACGGCACAGGTTTTTCACCGGCAGGTGGCACCCTGGGCGCTGGGCGCCAGTTGCTCCGACATTTCGGGGCTGATCGGACTGATTGAAAGGCGCGAGCACAAATATCCCGGCAGCTATCGTGCACGGGCTCTGGCCGGGCTCGACACCGCGCTTTGGGACCTCGCAGGGCGCAGGGCCGGCAAGCCGGTAGCAAGCCTGATCGGCGGCGGACCCGGCCCGGTGCGCGCCTACGCCAGTTCCATGAAGCGCGACATCAGCCCGAGCGACGAGGCAGAGCGCCTGAAGCGTCTGTGCGGCGAGCGCGGCTTTACCGCCGCCAAATGGCGGATCGGCGCGGAATGCGGGCAGGATGTCGACGAATGGCCCGGGCGGACCGAAGAGATCATCCCGACGGTCGCGAGCGCACTTGGCGACGGCATCGAGAAGCTGGTGGATGCGAACTCCGCCTTTTCCGTTTCCCGTGCCATCGACGTGGGGCAGATGCTGCAGGCAAACGGCGTCGTCCACTACGAGGAGCCTGTTCCCTATTGGGATCTCGACGCAACCCGCGCCGTGACCGAGGCGCTGCAGATCGACGTCACCGGCGGCGAACAGGATTGGGAGATGGCCACCTGGGCCCGCATGATCGCCATGCGCGCGGTCGATATCGTCCAGCCTGACGTGATGTATATGGGCGGCCTGTCCCGGACCCTGGAAGTCGCCGGCATGGCGGCTGCGGCCGGTCTGCCCTGCACGCCACACAGTGCCAACCTATCGCTGGTGACAATGTGCTCAATGCATATGCTCGCGGCGATTCCGAACGCCGGCAAGTATCTCGAGCTCTCCATCGAAGGAGACGACTACTATCCCTGGCAGCGCGACCTGTTCCTGGGTTCGCCCTTTGCCGTCGAGGACGGATGCGTGCGTGTCCCCGAGGAGCCGGGCTGGGGTGTCGAAATCAACCCGGCGTGGCTAGACGGGGCTGCCTACCGCGACAGCGCCGCGGAAGCCCAACAGCCTAGCGCCTATGCTTCGCTTTATCACAAGCGATGAGTCTCCTGACCGGTCTCATGCCCGACATCCGGCAGACCTGCTGCGCGAAACTCCCGACTGCCTGGCTCGGACTGCCGCTGCCGTGAGCACAGCCGGCATGGTTCACACCCGTTCGAGCGCGATCGATATGCCCTGACCAACGCCGATGCACATGGTCGCCAGCGCCAGTTTCGCGTCACGGTGATGCAGTTCGAGCGCTGCCGTGCCGGCGATGCGGGCGCCCGACATACCGAGAGGATGGCCGAGCGCAATGGCGCCGCCGTTCGGATTGACGTGCTCGGCGTCCTCGGCAATGCCGAGGCGGCGCAGGACCGCAATCCCTTGCAAAGCGAAGGCTTCATTGAGCTCGATGACGCCGAAATCCTGCGGCTTGAGGCCGAGCCGGGCGCAAAGTCTTTCGGTCGCCGGCGCCGGACCGATGCCCATGATGCGCGGCGCGACGCCGGCGGCAGCGCCGCCAAGAACTCGGGCGATCGGCGTCAGGCCGTATTTCCTCACGGCCGCCTCCGAGGCGACGATCAACGCCGCTGCGCCGTCGTTGACGCCGGAGGCATTGCCGGCCGTCACGGTCCCACCCTTGCGAAACGGCGTCGGCAGCTTTGCCAACGCCTCGATTGTGGTACCGGCGCGAGGATGTTCGTCCTTAGTGACGGCGACGGGTTCGCCCTTGCGCTGCGGGATCGCCACCGGCGTGATCTCGCGCGCCAGGCGTCCATTGCCCTGCGCGGCGACGGCCTTCTGCTGGCTGCGGACGGCAAAGGCATCCTGGTCGACACGTGAGACGGAAAATTCCTCGGCGACATTTTCGCCCGTCTCGGGCATGGAATCGACGCCGTACTGCGCCTTCATCAGCGGGTTAACGAACCGCCATCCGATCGTGGTGTCGAAGATCTCGGCATTGCGCGAGAAAGCCGTCTCGGCCTTGGGCATGACGAAGGGCGCACGGCTCATCGACTCGACGCCGCCGGCAATCATCAGCTCTGCCTCGCCCGCCTTGATGGCGCGCGCCGCGATGGTCAGCGCATCCATGCCCGAGCCGCACAGGCGGTTAACCGTGGAGCCCGGCACCTCCTGCGGCAGGCCGGCCAGAAGCAGCGCCATACGCGCAACGTTGCGATTGTCCTCGCCGGCCTGGTTGGCGCAGCCCATCACCACGTCGTCGACGGCCGCCCAATCGACATCCGGATTGCGCTCCATGAGCACCTTCAGGGGGATGGCGGCGAGATCGTCCGGTCGCACCGAGGCCAAGGCGCCGCCGAAACGCCCGATCGGTGTACGGATGTAGTCGCAGATATAGGCTTCGGTCATGTGTTGCTGTCCGGTCCGGTCAGTTCGCGACCGCATGCGCGGCCTTGGTGCGCGCCTGCAGGTCTCGAAGGGTTTTGAGTTCGAGCTCGGTCGGCGCGGGCGTCTCGGCGAGTTCCTCGGCAAAACGCACGGTCCAGCCACAGGTATCAGCCACCTGCTGGCGCGTCACGCCGGGATGCAGCGACACGACGGTGAATTCCTTTGTGACAGGATCGGGCTTCCAGATCGCCAGATCGGTGATCAGGAGGGTCGGGCCGGCGGTGGTGATGCCGAGGCGCTGGCGGTGGTCGCCACCCTCGCCGTGACCGAAGGAGGTGTAGAAGTCGATCTTGTCGACCATGCCACGCTTCGACTGCGCCATGGTGATGTAGATCTCGCCCGCGCTGGAGGCGATTTCGGGCGCGCCGCCGCCACCGGGCAGACGCGTCTTGGGATGTGCGTAATCGCCGATCACGGTCGTGTTGATGTTGCCGAACCTGTCGAGCTGGGCCGCCCCCAGGAATCCGATCGAGACGCGGCCGCCCTGCAGCCAGTAGCGGAACATCTCGGGCACCGGGACAGTGGTGACGGCCGTGTCGCAGAGCTCGCCGTCGCCGATCGACAGCGGCAGGACGTCGGGAGCCGTGCCGATCGTTCCGCTCTCGTAGATCAGCGTTATGTCGGGCGCATGCGTCAGGCGCGCCACGTTGCAGGCGGCCGATGGCGCACCGATGCCGACGAAGCAGACATCCTCGCCCTTCAGCGCACGGCTGGCTGCAATCGTCATCATTTCGCCTGGCGTGAAGGCCTGAGTATTTCCGGTTCCGCTCATGCCGCCTTCCTCAGATGCTTGACCCGCCCGGCGAAGTCTTCCGGCGTGGCTTCGATCACATTTTCCTGCATCCAGGCTGCGAAGCGCTCGCGGTCCGCGGCGATCTCGTCCCAGGCGACGTAGGCCGCATTGTCGCGCACATAGTGGCCATGCGCATAGGACGGATGCGCGCCGCCAGGCACCACGGCGATCGCCGTGATCGTCCAGGACGGAAGCACGCAGAGATTGGGGTGCAGGTCGTCGAAATCGTCGACAACCTCCTCGACCGTCACTACGGCGCGCTTTGCGGCCAGAACCGCTTCCTTCTGTACGCCAACGATGCCTTCGACCAGCACATTACCCTTCCGGTCGGCCTTTTGCGCATGGATGAAGGACACGTCGGGGCGTAGTGCCGGAACAGCGGCGAGGACCTCGCCGGTGAACGGACATGTCACACTCCTGATCGTCGGCGTGACGCGCGCCAATTCGGCGCCGAGATAGCCGCGGAAGGCCGCGAACGGCAGCCCCGCCGCCCCCGCCTCATAGGCATTGGCCATGCCGGCGTGGCTGTGCTCCTCAATTTCCAGGTCGCGCGGATAGCCGTTCTCTATGGCGTCGCGCGCGCGGCGCAGCAACCCGACACCGGGATTGCCGACGTAGGAGAAGACCATCTTCCTGGCCATCCCCATGCCGATCATCTGGTCGTAGATCAGATCGGGCGTCATGCGGATCAGCGTGAGATCGCGGAAGCCCTGGCGGATCGCTTCATGCGCGGCAGCGGTGGGGATCAGGTGGGTGAACCCCTCGAAGGCCACGCTGTCGCCGTCCTTGAGATTTTCCGACACCGCCTGGGCAAGCGGCATGAACATGGCCATCGCATCGCTCCGCAATATGTTCGCATTGCGAACTTATGTTCTACATGCGAAACTTTGTAGGTTGCGGACAGCTTCGGAGTCAAGATGACGACAGGGCGGGAAGTCGATACCGGCGGACAGGGCGCAATGCGCGACCGTGTCGGGTCCCTCGACAAGGGCCTAGCGGTGATGGAGATCCTGGCACTTCATCCGGCCGGGATGACGCTGACCGCCATGGCCGAGGAAGCGGGCCTGACCCGTGCCGGCGCGCGTCGCTTCCTGCTTACGCTCTGCGCCAGCGGCTACGCGACGCAGAGCGGACGGCTCTTCTCGCTGTCGCCCAAGCTGCTGGGAGTTGCCCGGACGTGGCTGCAGGGGGCACCGCTGTGGACGCACGCCGATCCCTTCATGCGCGCGGTGGCCTCGGAACTCAACGAGTCCTGCTCGGCGGCGGTGCTGTCGGGCGCGGACGTGGTTTATGTCGCGCGCGTGCCCGGACGTCGCATCCTCAGCGTTGCGCTGACGGTTGGCACGAGGTTGCCGGCATGGTGCACCTCGATGGGGCGGGTCCTGCTGTCCGACCTGTCGCCCGCCGAGTTGAAGCGCTTTCTCGATTCCGCGACCATCGAGCGCCGCACTCCGAAAAGCATCATCAACCGACAGGAACTTGCGGGACGGATCGGGGAAGCTTCGCGCGACGGTTTTGCCATCGTTGATGAGGAACTGGAAATCGGCCTCCGGTCGATCGCAGTGCCGGTGCGCGACCGGATGGGAAGGATCATCGCCGCGATCAATGTTTCCACCCAATCGGCGCGTTTTTCGTCTGACGACATGAGGCGCGAGATCCTGCCGAAGCTGACAGAGGCGGCGCGGAAGATCGAGGCGTTCGTCTCACCTTGATCCGCGGCAAGGCGGGCCGGGCGACGACCGACAATCGGCAGTTCAGGGACGGACCGTGACGTCGAGCAGTGCCAGCGTGCCCTTGGTCCGGATGTGCTCCAGCGCTGCCTCGAGCACGGCAGGCAGATCGGCGCCGAGCGTGACCTTGCGGGCCCAGGCGCGACTTGCCTCGGCAACCTTGGTGAAATCGGGCGTCGGCGACAATGCGGTCAGCGGCATGACATTCGTGCGCGCGGCATAGCCGTCGGGATAGATGCCGAGCACCGACTGGCGCACCGCACCCCATTCCGAATTGTTGAGAATGACGACCAGCACGGGCAATCCGAGCGCCTCGGCAATCTGGTGGCAGGCTACAGGGTTGGAGAACATGTAGGACCCGTCGCCCATCGTCGCCACGACCAGCCGCTTCCGGTCGGCAAGTTGCATGCCGAGCGCTGCCGGAAAGGACCACCCGAGACCGCCGGCATGCGGCTCCTGGAACCAGGAACCGTGCTCGGACAGCGACATGGGAGCCATCGGGCAGCCGAGTTCCGACAGCACTGCGGCGCCCCGCCCTTCGATCGCCCTGGAGACGCAGAGGCTGACCCAGTCCTTCGTCATCACGCCATCGCGACCGGCCTCCGCCGCAGCGCGGATCTTCCGCCGCGACTCCGCGTTTCGTGCGGCTACAGAACCACGACGCTCCGTCAGTTCCTGCTCGCGTCCGACGGCCAGTTCCTGCATTGCCCGGGCGAGCGCCGGAATGCCCTGCGCCGGTTCGCAGACGATCGAGAGGTCGGAGCGGAAATTGCGGACCGGCGTACGCGCCGCCAGCGGGTCCTGGCTCATCTGGATGATCGTGCAACCGTCCGATGGCCGGTGCGTATCGGGCGCCCACGGTGCCAGCGCGTCGATGACCAGGATCGCGTCAGCCGCCTCGATGAGAGGAGCAGGGTTGTTCTCCGCAGCCATCGGATGATCGGTCGGAAGTGCCAGTTGAAGGGCCCAATACTGGCAGACCGGAATACCCCAATCCTCGGCCAATTCTCCCAGCGCCGGAAACGCTTCCGGACTGCCCGCGCCATGCTGCGCGAAGATCACGGGATTCCTGGCCCTGGCCAGGATTGCGGCGGCCTCGCGGATCTGCGCCTCGCCCGGAGCCGCGACGGCAGGCTGCATGGACAGCGGCGCGGAAAGCCCCGCCGACGGCGCCGGCTCGCACAGCACCTCGCGCGGCAGGCTGACATAGACCGGCCCGCGCGGCGTCGAATTGGCGATGGCGTAGGCACGGTCGGCGATGTCGAGTGCCTGCTCGGGAAAGCGCATCTCGTAATCCCACTTGCAGGCCTCTCGCACCAGCGCGGCCTGGTCGCGCATCTCCTGCCCCCAGCCGATCGGCACGGTGCGGGCGCCGAAGCGATCCTTTTCGGTGACTGGCGTGCGGCCGGAAAACAGCATGATGGGAATATGCTCGACGGCCGCGTTGATGGCGCCGATGGCGCAGTTGGCGAGACCGACATTGGTATGCGCCATGACGACCTGCGACTTGCCGGTCGCGAGATAGTAGCCATGCGCCATCCCCATGGCGGCGCCCTCATGTGGCATGACGAGCGCCTCGGGCAGCGCAATGTCCTTTGCCGCCGCCTCCGCAAGCCCCTCGATGATCGGCGGAAAATCCGTACCGGAATTGGCGAATATGTAGTCGACACCCAACGCCTTCAGGCGCGCCAGCAGCGCGCCGCCGGCCGTTAAAGTGCCCGACTTGGCCATGCCAATCATCTTGTCCGCTCGCGCCGTCATCCCTGCAAGAGCCTCGGCAGGAACAGCGTGATGACGGGAAAGGCGACGAGCAGCGTGACGCGGAACAATTCCATGCCAAGGAAGGGCATGACCCCCTTGAAAGTCTCTCGCATCGGGATGTCGCTCGCCTGCTGATTGATGATGAACACGTTGAGCCCAACAGGCGGCGTTATCAGCCCCACCTCCACAACCACAAGGATGATGATGCCGAACCAGATTTTGAGCTCGGCAGGAGAGAGGCCGAAATCGAGCCCGGCCACGACCGGCCAGAAAAACGGGATTGCCAAAATGACCATGGAAAGGCTGTCCATCAGGCAGCCCAGAACCAGGAAGATGACGATAATCAGGACCATGATGACCATCGGGGCCAACCCGCTGCCCTGCAGCATCTCGGCCGCCGCCTGCGGGACACCGGCGCGCGACATGAAAATCTTGAGGAGCTCCGCGCCGAGCAGGATCAGAAAGATCATGCCGCTGGTGCGCGCGGTCTCGAGCAACGCATCGACAAGGCCCGCCAACGACAGTCGCCGCCTTCCAAAGCCATAGAGGACGACGAGAAAGACGCCGATCGCGGCTGCGGCCGTCGGGCTGTAGATGCCGGCGTAGATGCCGCCGATGACCACCCCGAAGATGATGAAGACGGGGATCACGGCGACCGTTGCCGCACCAAGCTCGCTCGCGGAAACAGCCGCACCCTGCGGCCCGGAGCCCGGCACCAGGCGCACATAGAGCGCGACGGCTAGGATGAACAGAAGCATTGCCAGGATGCCGGGCAGAAGTGCCGCGGCGAACATGGTGACGACATTGGCCTCGACGATGATGGCATAGACGATCAGCACCACCGAGGGCGGGATGAGGATGCCAAGGGTGCCGCCAGCCGCGATCGTTCCGGTCGACAGCGCAGGCGAGTACTTGTACTTGCGCAGTTCAGGCAGGGCTACCTGCCCCATGGTGGATGCGGTGGCCGTCGAAGACCCGGATACTGCACCGAAACCGGCGCATGCAGCCACCGCTGCCATCGCCACGCCGCCACGGAACCGGCCAAGCCATGCGTTGGCTCCGCGGAACAGATCGGCGGACAGGCCGCAGCGCGATGCCAGCCCCCCCATTAGGATGAACATCGGCAGGACAGACAGGTCGTAGTTGGAGAACTGGGCGTAAGCCAGATCCTTCAGCTGGTTCAGGACGATGAAGGGGCCGGACTGCAGGCTGATCCCGACAATGCCGATCAGGATCATGGTGTAGGCGATCGGCACCCGGACCGCGATCAACGCCAGCAGCCCAAGCAGCCCGAGGATGCCGATCAGGAAACTGTCCAGCATGCCGCTATCCCGCCTTGGAATCGGAGGGCGCCGACCGGGCGCCGCGCAGCGCTGGCGGCATGCCGCGCCAGCTGTCCGCGAAGGTTATGCATGCTGCCGCAAACAACAGCAGCAGCGATACGAGTATTGGCGGAAACGCCGTCCACAGCGGCAGCTTCAGCACCGGCGTAACTTCGCGGTAGCGAATATAGCTGAACAGGCCGGCATACATCTGGATGAACAGCACGATCGAAAAGGCAATGGCAAACAGCGACGAGAATGCGGCCATGGCCAGCTTGCGCGTTTCGCTCATGCCTTCGGTGAAGATGTCGACGGTGACGTTCGACCCGGTCAGTTGGCAATAGGGAAGGAAGGTGAAGATGGCGACCGCTATGAAGTGCTTCACCAGTTCGTGGTCCGCGGAAAAAGGCCGGCCGAGAAACAGATTGGACAAGGCGCTGAGCGCCGTCATCACGGACAGCGCCAGTGTCAGCAGGCCGCCAAGCAGCGCCCAGTAGCGGATGATTGCCGCGATTGCGGCAAGCCATGCCGGCCGTGGCGGTGAGGAAGGGAGCCCGCGGCCCCCTTCCCCGGATCGGTCATGGTCGCTCAACTCTGGCGAGCCGCGATCGCCTTGCGTGCGGCATCGGCCAGCGCTTGCGAATCGAAGGCTCCGGCGTGCTCGCTCACCCATTGGTCGACGACGGGCGCTAGCGCAGTGTTGAAGGCGTCCATCTCAGGCTGAGTCAGGACGACGTGTTCATTGCCGCCCTCGACGGCAACCTTGATGCCGTGATCGTCGGCCGCGCGCCATATTCCAGCAATTTCCTTCAGCCAGTCCTCGCCGCTGTGCTTGTCGAAGATCGCCTTCAGATCGTCCGGAAGCGATTCCCAACGAGCCTTGTTCATCGACACCTGAAAGGTCGTGGTGCCGAAGCGGTTCATATTCGGCCCCTCGATCTGGTACTTGGTCGTTTCCTGGAGCTGAAGCGCCGGAATGATCTCCCAAGGAATGAGCGCGCCATCGACGGCATTGGTGCTCAGAGCCTGCGGCAGGTCGGGAACCGGCATGGTGACCGGCGTCGCACCCATGGCCTCGACGACGGCATTGCCGGTCGGCCCAGGCACACGCAGCTTCTTGCCCTTGGTGTCGTCCGGCGAGCGCACCAGTTCGTTCGCCATCTGGATTGCCTGACCGGCATGAACATGCAGGAACAGGACGTGCACATCCTTGTACTCTTCGGCGAGATGACTGTCGAAAAGATCGCGCATGGCGAGGTTCGTCGCCGCAATGTCGTTGGTATAGACGGTCGGCAGCTCGAAAATCTCGGAACGCGGAAACAAGCCGGCCGTGTAGCCATTCACCGTCCAGACGATGTCAACGACGCCATCGGCAACCTGGCGAAACAGCTGGGGCGGCGCGCCTCCAAGCGACATCGAGGGGTAGAGCTCGATCTTGATGCGACCGCCGGAGTCGTTCTCGATGGCTTCGGCCCATGGCTGCAGCATCTTGCTGTGTGCCGGCGCCTTGGGGCCGAGAAAGTGGTGCAGCTTCAGTGTGACTTCCGGCTCCTGCGCGTTGGCGCGCTTTAGAACCATAGGCGAGGCAAGCGCAGCGGCCGCCGTGGCCAGGAATTGCCTGCGTTTCAACATGGTATCTCCTCCACTCGTTGTTGGTTTTTCATTGCCCGGGCGGTCTGACTGCCGCTTTTCTTCCGAGAACCGCAAACTAGTTTGAAATCAAACATCTTTCTGGAACAGTGACAAGTCGGATTCCGCATCATCAGCGTGTTTGATCGGCATCCATCACCGCCAGACAGGCTTCAGTCGAAGTAGGCGGCGACGCTCCGGAGCATGGCAAGGAACTCCTCCTTGCGGTCGCCGACGACCGCATCAAGGTCCTCGTCATGCCGGCGGGCATGTTCGGCCAGCATTTTCAGTTCCTCCACGCCGCTTGGTGTCAGGGTCAGCCTGTAGCTGCGCTTGTCCCCCACGGTTTCGCCGCGGGCAATCAGTCCCGCGTGCCGCAGGTCGCGCAGCACGGGCGTCATCGTCGACTTGTCGCGCCCGCTCAGACGGCTGAGCGACATCGGCGTGATACCGGGGTTGTCGTTGATCAGGCTGAGTACGCCGAACCAGCCCGGCTTTAGCGCGTCTTCGCCCGAACGGCGCTTGAATGCCTTGAACGAAGCGTTCTGCGCCAGCAGGAGGTTGAAACCGATATAGTGATCCAGCGCGCCAAGCGTTGCCGGTTCGCGTGGTTCGGCATCGGCGCTTTTCGCGCTCGAATCATTAGGCTGGACTGATGTCTTGTTCATGCAGCCAACATGCGTGGTTTTTGAGTGTTTGTCAGCCAAGGACACCCATTCACCCGGCAAATCCGGGTTGCAACCGGCAAAGGGTGCCTGTCGTCACAGTGGCAGGCCGACATAATTCTCGGCCATCACGGTCGATGCAGCGACCGAGTGGGACAGGTAGTCGAGTTCAGCTTCCTGGATCTTCCGGTCGAAGTCGCCATGCTCAGGAAACCGATGCAGCAGCATCGTCATCGACCACGAGAAGCGGACAGCCTTCCACACCCGTGTCAAAGCGCGGGTCGAGTAGGCATCGAGGCCTGCCGAGGATTTCTCGAGGTAGTGTTCGGACAGGCCGGCAAACATGTAGTGCACGTCACTCGCGGCAAGGTTGAGCCCCTTGGCTCCCGTCGGCGGAACGATATGGCCGGAATCGCCGGCGAGAAACAGGCGACCGAACCGCAATGGCTCGGCGACGAAGGAGCGCAACGGCGCGATGGACTTCTCGAAGGAGGGTCCCGTCACCACGGCATCGGCAACCTGGTGCGGCAGCCGTCTTCGCAATTCGTCCCAGAAGCGGTCGTCCGTCCATGCCTCTGCTTTCTCGTCGAGCCCGCACTGAACATAGTAGCGGCTGCGCGTGTGCGAGCGCATTGAGCAGAGGGCGAAGCCGCGCGTATGGTTGGCGTAGATGAGCTCGTCCGACGCCGGCGGAACGTCAGCCAGGATGCCAAGCCAGCCAAACGGGTAGATCCGCTCGTAGGTGGTTATGGCATTTTCCGGAACCGATGCTCGCGAGACCCCGTGCCCGCCGTCGCAACCGACGATGAAATCGCAATCGATCCGATGGCCCGCGCCGTCCTTCAGGTAGGTCACGTGGGGGTGATCCGAATCGAAATCGTGGAGCTCGACCGCCTCGGCGTTGAAGATGCTCTGCAGCCCGTCCGCTTCGCGTTTCTCCATCAGGTCCTTGGTCAACTCGGTTTGCCCGTAAACCATCACGTGCTTGCCGCCGGTCAGTCCAGCGAGGTCAATCCTCTGGCTGCGACCGTTGAAGGCGAGCGAGAATCCGTTGTGCAGGAGCCCTTCCGCGTCCATCCGGCCACCTGCCCCGCTCTGGCGCATCAGTGCCATCGTGCCTTCCTCGAGCACGCCGGCTCTAACGCGGTTGAGCACATAGTCGCGGCTTGCTCGCTCAACGATGACGGACTGGATCCCTGCGTTGCCAAGGAGTTGGCCGAGCAAGAGCCCTGCCGGGCCGGAACCGACAATGACCACCTGGGTTCGCATGGGCATCCTCCTGAATAGTATTGCTTCAAACTATAGGGCGTTTATGGTCGGATAACATGCCTTTGCTGAAGCGGGGCCAAAGAAATCAATCCGCGCTATCATGAGCACGTACCTGAGGTGCGTACGCAGCCGGGAAACAGATCATCGGTGCGCGGACAGGAAGCGGCTTCGATGTCAGGGAAGGAAAGGCCAGGGTGACCCATCATGGCGAATGACAGCGAGCGCTACAGGCAGGGCATGGCGACCCGGCGGGCGGTGCTGGGCGATGCCCATGTCGACCGCGCCGAGGCGGCCAAGACCCCGTTTGATGCCCCGTTTCAGGAGCTTATCACCGAGGCTGCCTGGGGGCATGTGTGGTCCAGGCCGCAATGGACCAAGCGAGAGCGTTCGATCGTGACGATCGCCCTGCTTGCCGCACTCGGCCACCATGCCGAGGTCGCCATGCATGTTCGCGCCACCGCGCGGACTGGCGCGACGCGTGAAGACATATGCGAGGCACTGCTGCATGTTGCCATCTATGCCGGGGTTCCGGCCGCCAACAGCGCCATCGCCACAGTGAAGCAGGTCTTCGACCAGATGGATCAAGAAGCAGAATAATGTCCGAACGCCTGTCCAATCGCCCGCCGGAAACCGGCGGATTCTTCGCCCGCGACCGGAGCTGGCATCCGCCCGCTTTCACCCCGGGCTACAAGACCTCGGTGCTGCGCTCGCCGCAAAAGGCGCTTCTATCGCTCGACGGAACGCTGTCAGAGATTACCGGCCCGGTATTCGGCCACAACATTCTCGGCGAGCTGGACGATGACCTCATCCACAACTTCGCCAAGCCCGGAGAGAGCGCGATCGGTCCGCGCATCGTGGTCTACGGCCGCCTACTCGACGAGCGCGGCGCCGGCGTGCCCGGTGCCCTCATTGAGTTCTGGCAGGCCAATGCCGGCGGTCGATATCGCCACAAGAAGGAAGGATACATCGCCGCGCTCGACCCCAATTTCGGCGGCTGCGGGCGCACAATCACCGGCGAGGACGGGTCCTACGCCTTTCGCACCGTTCAGCCTGGCCCCTACCCCTGGCCGAACGGGCCAAACGATTGGCGACCGGCGCATATCCATTTCTCGGTTTTCGGCCATGGCTTCGCCCAGCGGCTGATCACCCAGATGTACTTCGAAGGCGACCCGATGATCTGGAAATGCCCGATCGTGCGAACCATCCCGGACCGGGCAGCTATCGAGCAGCTGATCGCCGCGCTCGACATGGAGGCGACCATTCCAATGGACGCACGCGCCTATAAGTTCGATATCGTGTTAAGGGGACGCCGCTCGACCATGTTCGAAAACCGGCTGGAGGGTAACTGATGGCACAGGCACTCAACCGCCTGAAGGAGAGCCCGTCGCAGACGGCCGGTCCCTACGTTCATATCGGGCTGACGCCGAACTTCTGCGACATCACCGGCGTCTATGACGACGACCTCGGCAGGGTGATGGTCAACGACAAGACGGCCGGCGAACGCATCACGGTGGCAATGCGTGCGCTCGACGGCACGGGAACGCCGCTGCGCGACGCGCTGATCGAGATCTGGCAGGCAGACGCACACGGACTTTACCCTTCGCCATCGGAACGGCGCGGCGCGGCAGATCCCAATTTCCAGGGCTGGGGCCGCCAGGCGACCGACATGGATACGGGCCTCTGCACCTTCGAAACCATCAAGCCCGGCCGCGTGCCTTTCAAGGACGGCCGGCTGATGGCGCCACACATCAACATCTGGATCGTGGCGCGGGGCATCAATCTCGGGCTCAACACCCGTCTCTATTTCTCCGACGAGGAGACTGCTAATGCCCAGGACCCGGTGCTTGCCCGCATCGAGCACAAGGTGCGCATCCCGACCCTTATGGCCGAGCGCAAAGGCGGCACCTACACCTTCGACATTCACCTGCAGGGCGAGCAGGAAACCGTCTTCTTCGACATCTGATGGCGATCGTCGGCTTCGATCATCCCTTCCTGTCCGGCCTGCTCGGCGACGACGAGCTTTCCATTCTGCTGTCGGCCGACGCGGAATTGCGGACGATGATCCGATTTGAGGTCGCGCTGGCCGAGGCTGAAGCCGAACACGGCGTCATCCCGACGGCAGCGGCAGACGCTATCGCTGCGGCGGCGCCAACATTCAAGCCGGCGATGGAGCAGTTCCGGCAGGCGACAGGCCGCGACGGGGTCGTCGTTCCCGAACTCGTGCGGCAGTTGCGGCTCTCCGTCGGCGAACCGCACGGTCAGCACATCCATTTCGGCGCGACCAGCCAGGACGTCATCGACACGGCGCTGATGCTGCGCCTGCGATCCAGCCTCGACCTGCTGGACCGCAGGCTGGATACGGTCGTCGGTGCATTCGATGCCCTCGCCGAACAGCTTGGCGGCAATACCATGCAGGGCCATACGCGCATGCAGCCGGCATTGCCAATCACCGTCGCGGACAGGATCGGCAGTTGGCGCGGACCGGTCATTCGCGAACGCGAGCGACTGAAAGAGTGGCTGAAAAGCTCCTGCGCCATCCAGTTCGGCGGCGCCGCAGGCACCCTGGACAAATTTGGCGGCAAGGCAGCGGAGGTCCGGCGCTCACTGGCAAGCCGGCTGGGCCTTGCCGACGCGCCGCAATGGCACAACCAGCGCGACCGCGTCGTGGAACTGGCCGGCCTGCTCGCCCTCGTCACGGGAAGCCTCGGCAAGTTCGGCCAGGACATTGCGCTGATGGCGCAGGATGGAACCGAAATCCGGCTTGAGGGCGGTGGCGGCTCCTCGGCCATGCCGGGCAAGCAAAATCCCGTGGCTGCCGAAATGCTGGTCACGCTCGCCCGGTTCAATGCTGTGCAGATCGGCGGAATGCACCAGGCGATGGTGCACGAGCAGGAGCGATCCGGCGCGGCGTGGACGCTGGAATGGCTGCTGCTGCCCCAGATGCTGGCGGCGACCGGCGCGGCCACCCGGCATGCGACGGGGCTTCTGTCCTGCATCACGACCCTCGGCACCGCAAACACATAGCGAAGCCGCTACTCAGGGCATCGATGCGGCCCCGCCACGCTTCGAGTGGCTCGACCGAGGCTCAGCCCAGCCTGCCGCGCGCGGCGACGTCCATCTGGCCGATCAACTCCGTTCCCCTGACTGCGACGTAGCGGTCGAACATGTTGACCGTGACGCAGACATGGTTCGGAACGATGCGCACCAGCGTGCCGACCGGCGGCCGGTCGTTGCAGCGCGACAGATCGAGCATGCCGTGCTCCTCGGCAAAGGCAGCGATCCTTGCTTCCGGGTATTCGCGGATCAGGCCGAAGCCGTCGAGCCCGCCGCCCGGATCGGAGGTCAGCGTCTTGGAGCCGCTATCCAGGATGCCGCGCTCGGGCCCGGCCCGGCTGACCACGGTCGCGAGCACATGCAGGGCACAATCGTCGAGGCTCGCCATGCCTGCGGCCATCATCATGCGGTCGTTGAAGATGTAGGTGCCCGCACGATGCTCGGTGATGCCGCTGAACTGCGAGAGCGTCGCGAGGTTCGGTGTGCCGCCCGACGACAGGATGCGCGGCTCGAGTCCTGCCTCCCTGACCCCGGATACGGCTTCGTCGCGGAAGGTTTGCGCCGCGCCGATGGCGTTCTCGACCGGATAGAAGACGAAACCCGCGAATGCGAGACCCGGGGCCGCCGCGATCATCCTTGCGAGCTCGATTGCTTCTCCGGGCGTTTCGACGCCCGCGCGCTTGCGGCCGCTGTCGCATTCAACCAGCACGTTGAGGGGGCGACCGGCGATAGCTGCTGCCTTGGGCAGTCCCTCGATGGTCACCGGGTTGTCGGCGGCGACGGCGATGGTTCGGGTCGCGGCCAGGGCGCCGAGGCGCGCAAGCTTCTCGTCGCCAAGGATGTTGTAGGTGATCAGGATGTCGTCCAGCCCGCCATCCGCCATAACCTCGGCCTCGCCGAGCTTCTGGCAGGTGATGCCGCGTGCGCCGGCGCGTTGCTGCATGGCTGCGATCTGCGGGTTCTTGTGCGTCTTGATGTGCGGTCGAGCAGCGACGCCGGCGGCGTCACAGAGCTTCTGCGCCCGTTCAATGTTTTTCTCGACGACGTCAAGATCGATCATCAGGCAGGGGGTGCCGTAGTGGCGGGCGACCGCCTCCTTCAGCTCATCCATCGAGGCGAACTTCATCGTCATGGCTTGCGTATCTGGAAGATGGCCTCGATCTCGACAATCATCCGGTTGGGCAGCGAACCCATGCCGATGGCCGAGCGGGCATGTCGTCCGGCATCGCCAAGCACCTCGACCAGCAGGTCGGAACAGCCGTTGATGACCTTCGGCTGGTCGGCGAAATTCGCTTCCGCGTTGACCATGCCGAACAGCTTGACCACGGCCTCGATGCGCGACAGATCTCCGACGGCCAGCCGTGCGACGGCCAGAAGATGCAGGCCGGTAAGCCTGGCCGCCTCATAGCCCTCCTCGACCGTTGTGTCGAAGCCGAGACGGCCGACCTGGTAGCTGCCGTCGGCCATTCTGGGTCCCTGCCCGGAAACGTAGAGCATGTCTCCGGCAATGCGGAACGGAACGTAGGTGGCAAGTGGTTCCGGAACTGGCGGGATGGCCAGACCGAGGGCGCCGAGGCGTTCTTCAGGTGTCGACATGATGCTGTTTCCCGTCCGCAACCAATCTGGATCGAACCTAGCCGCCCGATGCGCGATCCCGCAAGACAGGCTGCGCTTCTTTTTCGAATTTCATTTGACTAAATCGTTTTTGCACGCCTAGTCTTTGGTCGTTGGGGACAATTTCATGACGCTGAAAGGCACAAACCAGGAGTCCGGCAGACATTTCAATCGCCGGATCGTGCTCGAAGCCATCAGGCTGAACGGCCCCATTACGCGCGGCAGCATTGCCGAGCAGGTCCATCTCACCGTCCAGACCGTCTCGACCATCATACGCGAACTTGAAGACCAGGGTTTCGTCCTCTCCGTCCGGGAGGAGCCGAAGGGTCGCGGCATTCCGCCGGCGAGACTGCGCATCAATCCGGAGGGCGGCTATGCCGTCGGGCTGCATGTCACGCCACTCGGCATAGACGCTGCGCTGATCAGCCTCGGCGGCGACGTCGTCGGCAGCCTGCGCCGCGAGGTGCCAACGCCCACGCCCGATGACGCCTTCGCCTTGATCGCCGAAATGGTGAGCGACCTCAGGGAGTTGCGCCCGCAGGGCCGCATGCTCGGGGTGGGGCTCGCTCTTCCCGGCCCGTTCGACGTGGATTCGATGAGCTTCATCGGCCCGACGACACTGGCCGGATGGGGCAATGTCCCGCTCGGCGAGCGGCTTGCGGAAGCGACGGGATTACCGGCCTTCTTCGAGGCCGACATGGCTGCCGCAGCGCTTGGCGAGAGGCTCTACGGTCTGGGTGCCGCATTCACGGACTTCTATTACCTCTATTTCGGCGTCGGCCTCGGCGGAGCGATGGTCCATGGCGGCGTCACGCTGCGCGGCGCCTGGGGCAATGCCGGCGAAATCGGCCATATTCCCGTCGTGCCGGACGGCGAGCCCTGTCCCTGTGGCAACCGGGGCTGCCTCGAACGTTACCTCTCCCTGGAGGCGTTCGGCCGCTGCGACGAGGGCACCAGCGAGCGGGACTGGGTGAACTCGGTCGCTCCCATCCTGCGCGGCGCGGTCACCACCATTGAGAACCTCTTCGACCCGCAGACGATCATTCTCGGCGGACTGGGATCGCCGGCGCTCATAGCAGCGCTCCACGATGCCTGCGCCGAGCTTCCGAATTCGGTGGCGGCAAGACGCGACCGCACCGCGCCAAGAGTGGTCGTTTCGAATGGTGGCCAGCATGCGGTGCTGCGCGGCGCGGCAGCGCTTGCCATCGCAGGCGTCCTGTCGCCGCAGTCGGGGCAACTCTTCGCACCCGATACCGGGCGCGTGATTGGCGTCGGCCAGAAAGGAATGGCGGCATGACGGAACCCCTCCTCGTCCTCGACAACATCAAGAAGAGCTATGGCGCCATCGAAGCGCTGAAGGGCATCTCCTTTTCGATCGGCAAGGGCGAAGTGGTGGCGCTGCTCGGCGACAATGGCGCCGGCAAGTCGACGCTGGTCAAGATCATCGCCGGCGGCCTCGCGCCCAGTTCCGGCAAGATGGTGTTCGAGGGGAAACCCTTCCAGGCGAAATCGCCTTCCGAGGCCAAGGAGGCGGGCATCGAGACCGTCTACCAGGACCTCTCATTGTGCACCAATGTGGATGTCGTCGCCAATTTCTTCATGGGCCGAGAGCTGACGCATAGCGTGCTCGGCATTCCGGTGCTCGACGAGCGCAGGATGGAGGCCCAGGTCGCCGAGTCATTGGCATCGGCCGGCACGCGCATCCCTTCGCTCAGGACGAAAGTCGAGCATCTGTCGGGCGGCCAGCGTCAGGCCATCGAACTCAACCGCTTCGTTCATTGGGGCGGCAAGCTTGTGCTGCTCGACGAGCCCTTCGCGGCGCTCGGCGTAGAGCAGACGCGGCGCGGCCTCGAGATGATCCGGCACGTGGCCAGCCAGGGCATCGGCGTCGTCATCATCACCCACATCATGCAGCAGGCCTTCCAGGTCGCCGACCGGATCGTAGTGATCCGGCAGGGCGTCGTGGCGGGCGATGTTGCCCGCAAGGATACAAGCCCCGATGCGGTGATCGCCATGATCACCGGGGAAAGCCTGACCGGTGCCGGATCGGCAGGCTGACGGGAACAAGAAGGTCCGGCACGACAGGAGCGAACGATATGAAGCGCAAACTTCTCGCCATCTTCGGCGCCTTGGCAGTGGCCCTCGCCCTGCTGACGCCGGCCTTCGCCCAGGCGAAGGGCAAAGTCTACTACATGGTCCCGACCCTGCTCGACGAATTCCAGACCGGCTCGGTGAGCGCGCTGGAGATGTTCCTCAAGCAGGTCGGCTACGAAATGACGACGCTGAATGCGGACAACAAGACCGACCTCCAGCAGTCGCAGATGAACGACGTGATCGCCCTGAAGCCGGCGGCAATCGTCCTTGCGGCGGTCGACTTCAATGCCCTGAAGCCCTCAATCGAGAAGGCGATGGCCGCGGGAATTCCCGTGATCGAGTTCGATCGCCAAATCACGTCCACGCCATCGGCCTTTACCTCCGTCGCCGGAACCATCGAGATCGGCTACGTCGCGGCCGGCGAGGTTGAACGCCTGCTGAAGGAAAAGAACGGCGCCGTGAAGGGCAAGGTGCTGCAGGTACTGGGCGATCCGGGCGACCCCTACACGCTCGACATCCAGAAGGGCTTCGAGGAGAAGATGGCGGCATTTCCGGACGTCACCATCATCACGAAGCCCGCCATGCAATGGGAGGCAAGCAATGCCGGCACCATCGTCGCCGACCAGATGCTGGCCAACCCCGACATCGACCTGATCTTCAACCATGCCGCCCATCTTTCGGTGGCCGCGGTCGCGTCTCTGGAATCGGCAGGCAAGAAGCCGGGCGATGTCTACATGCTGAGCTCCAACGGCGCTCCGGTCGGTCTCGACCTGATCCGCAAGGGCTGGATGCAGGTCGAGGTCGAACAGCCGCTCTATGCCCAGGCTGCGGCGATCGCGATGTTCATGGACAAGATTGTCGCCAAGGAAGAGATCAAGCCCGGCGAGTATGACGTGCTTGGCCTGAAGTCGACGGTCACGATGGAAGAATGGGGCCCCAACATCAAGATCCCGGGCGCTGCCATCACCAAGGACAACATCGACAACCCCGCCTTCTGGGGCAACATGCAGCCGCCCACCGACACGGTGACTTCGGTCGAATAGCGACATGTCACGAACCGGACCGCCACTCCGGCGGTCCGGAAACCCCCGGAGTCCTTGTCACCGATGAACCCACGCTACCGCCGCATCCTCGAGTTCATTCTCGACAATCTCGTCTGGTTCATGTTGCTGGCGGTGCTCGTCATCTTCTCGGCGACGATCCCGCACTATTTCCAGATCGGAATCTTCGCCAACATCGTCGAGCAATCGAGCGTGCTCGGCGTCATGGCCATCGGCCTGGCGCTGGTCATCATCTCCGGCCACATGGACCTTTCGGTCGAATCCGTGGCGGCGCTTTCGGCAATGGTGACGGGCATCCTGTTCTGTTCGGCCGGCATCGGGCTCGGCATCCAGTTCACACCGGCATGGATGGCCGTCCCCGTCTCGCTGCTGGGCGGCATCCTGGTTGGAGGGCTGATCGGCGCTCTCAACGGCTATCTGGTCGTCAAGGTCAAGATGAGCGCCTTCATCGTCACGCTCGCCGCCTTCATCTGGGTGCGCGGACTTGTTGTGGCGGTGTCAGGCGGACGCTCGGCCCAGGACCTCGCGCCGGCGATCCGTTGGCTCGGCATCCAGCGCCTGGCCGGCGTGCCCCTGACGGCATGGGTCGCCATCCTCTGCTTCGTCGGCTTCTCCTTCGTCATGGCGAAGACCCGTTTCGGCAGGCACCTGATCATGATCGGCGGCAACGAAGCCGCGGCCTTTCGCGCCGGCATCAAGGTCGACCGCATCCTGATGCTCGCTTTCGTGCTTGCCGGCGCCACGGCGGCATTGGCCGGCTGGCTGCTAGCCATCCGCACGTCGGGCGCCACGGCCAATCTCGGCACCGGCATGCTGTTCAATGCATTTGCGGCGGTCGTCATCGGCGGCGTCAGCCTGAAGGGCGGCGTCGGCGCGCTGCCCGGCGTCTATGCCGGCGTGCTTCTGCTGTCCTCGATCAACACGGCCATCAACCTGATGGGGCTTCCAGCCCACTATACTCAGGTGATCCATGGCTTGCTCGTGCTGGCCGCCGTGCTGCTCGACACCGCCAAGCACTCGATAAGGCAGAGGCTCGCATGACCGGACGTCTCGACGGAAAAGTCGCCCTCGTGATCGGTGCCGCCCGCGGCATCGGCAAGGCTGTCGCGACGCGTTTCGCCGAGGAAGGGGCGCGCCTCGTCATCGCCGACAGCGAGGCTGAGACCGGAGCGGCGACCGCACGCGAGCTCGGCGCGGCATTCATCGCCACCGATATCTCGCGTTTCGACGACGCCAAGGCGGCCGTCGCGCTGGCGCTCGATACATGTGGCAGCCTCGATATCCTGGTACAGAACGCGGGCATCTATCCGTGGCAACTGATCGAGGACACCGAACCGGAAGACTGGGACCGGGTGCTCGGCGTGAACCTCAAGGGTTGCTTCCTCGCGGCTCGCGCGGCGCTGCCTGCCATGAAGGCGCAGGGTTCCGGCCGGCTGCTCTTCACCTCGTCGATCACCGGACCTCATGTCACCATGCCTGGCCAGGCGCATTACTCTGCCAGCAAAGCCGGTATCAACGGCTTCATCCGGGCGGCGGCGCTCGAATTCTCCGGCTACGGCATCTGCGTCAATGGCGTCGAACCCGGCAACATCGAGACCGAGGGCGTCGGCGAGCATCGCTCGGCGGACTTCATCCAGTCCATGCGCGACGCGATCCCGCTCGGCCGGCTTGGTCACGTGCGAGACATCGCCAACGCCTTCCTGTTCCTGGCATCCGACGAGGCGAGCTACATCACTGGCACCACTCTTGTCGTCGATGGCGGGCAGTTGCTGCCGGAAGGCGCCAACTTCCGCATCAACCCCTGATGGAGATCGACTTCGGCGACGGTTTCTTCCTGCGGCAGGCGACCACCGCAGACGACGCCGCGATCTGCCGCGTCTGCCTGCTCACCGGCGATGCCGGACAAGATGCCAGCGCGCGCGAAGACGACCCAAACCTACTTGGCCAAATCTACTGCCTGCCCTACCGGGTCCTGGAACCGGACCTCGCCTTCGTAGTGGATTCGCCGGACGGCGTCTGCGGTTATCTGTTCGGAGCGGCAGATACAGCGTGGTTCAACGACCGGGCAGAGCGGGAGTGGTACCCGAAACTGCGCGGGGCGCTCAACGATCCGGACCCAGATCCCTCGACATGGCGGGGAAGCGACTGGGCGCGCCGCATGATCCATCACCCCGAGCCCATCGCTGCGGACGTCGTGGCCGACTACCCCTCGCACGGCCATATCGACCTGCTGGAACAGGCGCGCGGACGCGGCATCGGCCGCAAGGCCATGACGCTCCTCATGCAGCGCCTTTCCAAGGCCGGGTCGAAGGGGATGTTCCTCGATGTCCATCCACAAAACCTCGGCGCAAGGGCGTTCTACGCGAAGCTTGGCTTCGCGCCCCTGCCCTCGACCGATGTGATGGTTCGAAGGCTGCCGCTCTAGGCTGCTGGCGGCATCCGATCTGCACGCAGGCAATTGAATCGCGCACGGACCACTTCCATGCCAGCGGGCCTTTTGACCCACGCCGGATATGCTAGAATATGATTGGAGGACGGAATCTCATGAAGACCAGGCATTGGCAGCGTGGCGCCGGCAACGGGCTGCACTTTACGGAACTTGGATTCGGCACGGCCCCGCTCGGCAATCTCTACCGCACCGTTTCGGAAGAGGATGCACAGGCCACCCTCGAGGCAGCCTGGGATTCGGGCGTCCGCTATTTCGACACGGCGCCGCTCTATGGCCTTGGCCTTTCCGAGACCCGTCTCAACCAGTTCCTGCGCGGCAAGAAGCGCGATGACTACCTGCTTTCGACCAAGGCGGGACGTCTGCTCGAAGTCTGCCCGCCCGACCAGCGGACCGGGATCGGAAAGTTCTTCGACACACCGTCCCGGCGCGAGATCTACGATTACAGCTATGACGGGGTCATGCGCTCCTTCGAGGCCTCCTTCGAGCGGATAGGCGTCGACCGCATCGACATCCTCTTCGTGCACGACGTCGATATCTTCACCCATGGCTCCAAGGCCGCTTCGGACGCGCGTATCGACGAATTCATGCGCGGCGGCTACTACGCCATGCTGGCACTGCGCGATCAGGGCGTGATCAAGGCTTTCGGCGGCGGCATCAACGAATGGCAGGTCTGCCAGACGCTGGCCGAGCGCGGTGACTTCGACCTGTTCCTGCTTGCCGGCCGATATACGCTGCTGGAGCAGGAAGCGCTGGAGACCTTCCTGCCGCTCTGCGAAAAGCGCGATATCGGCATCGTTCTGGGCGGCCCCTACAATTCCGGCATCCTGGCGACGGGACCGAAACCGGGCTCCTTCTACAATTACGACGAGGCGCCGAAGGAAATACTCGAGCGCGTTGCCCTGATCGAGGCCGTCTGCAAGCGCCATGGCGTGGCCCTGATCGAGGCGGCGCTGCAGTTCCCGTTGATGCACCCGTCGGTCGTGTCCCTGATACCAGGCGGCCAGCGGCCGCAGGAGGTCATCAGCAACCGCAATATCCTGGACAAGAAGATTCCCCAGGACCTGTGGCGCGACCTGAAGGCCGAGGGGCTCATGCGGAACGATGCGCCTACCGGCTGAACCCTCGCCCGGCAACCGCGGCAAACCACTGGTAGCGTCCCCATGCATGCTGCTGTAGATGGTCAAGCTCAATCTGGAACGATCTGAAATGTTGGAAATAGTAGCCAAGACCCTTCGCCTGAGCGACGAGGACAATGTCGTCGTCGCGACCGAGAGAACCGAGGCCGGCGCAATCGTTGCCGAGGGCGTAGCCGCCCGGCAGCGCATCCCGTTCGGCCACAAGGTTGCCGTCGTGCCGATCGCGCAGGGCGAACCCGTCAGGAAATTCGGCCAGATCATCGGCTTCGCAAATCAGGCCATCGTGCCAGGCGACTGGGTGCACGAGCACAATTGCGACATGGGCCCGGAGCACGGCGCCTTCGAGCGCGACTACCAGATCGCGCAGGGCGCGCGGCCGGAGAACGTGCTGCCCGTCGCCGAACAGGCCACCTTCGAGGGCTTCCGCCGCGCCAACGGCAAGGCGGGTACGCGCAATTATGTCGGCATCCTGACCAGCGTGAATTGCTCGACGACGGTTGCCGGCTTCATCGCCAAGGAAATCGAGCGCTCGGGCATCCTCGACGACTATCCCAACATCGACGGCATCGTGGCGCTCAAGCAGGCCAATGGCTGCGTCATCGACTATCGCGGCGTGATCTTCGACACGCTGAAGAAGACCACCTGGGGCTATGCGACCAACCCCAACATGGGCGGCGTCATCATGGTCGGCCTCGGCTGCGAAGGGTTCCAGATCCCACGCTTCAAGGAAGCCTACGGCGTGCAGGAGAGCGAGACCTTCCGGACCATGACGATCCAGGAAGTCGGCGGCACGAAAAAGACGGTAGCAGCTGGCGTGGAGGCCGTGATGGCGATGCTGCCGACCGTCAATGCGGCGCGGCGCGAAACGCTACCTGCCTCGGAACTCATGCTGGCCCTGCAGTGCGGCGGATCGGACGGCTATTCCGGCATCACCGCAAACCCGGCTCTTGGAGTGGCGGCCGACATGCTGGTCAGGAACGGCGGCACCGCGATCCTGTCGGAGACTCCGGAAATCTATGGCGCCGAACACCTGCTCACGCGTCGTGCAAAGAACAAGGAAGTCGGCGAGAAGCTGATCGAGATCATCCATTGGTGGGAAGACTATACCGCCCGCAACAACATGGAGATGAACAACAACCCCTCGCCCGGCAACAAGCTCGGCGGGCTGACGACCATCCTGGAAAAGTCGCTCGGCGCGGCGGCGAAGGGCGGATCGACCACCATGAACGCCGTCTACCACTACGCCGATCCGGTGACGGAAAAGGGTTTCGTGTTCATGGACACGCCAGGCTACGACCCGGTCGCGGCGACCGGCCAGGTCGCGGGTGGTGCCAACATGTTGGCTTTCACGACCGGCCGTGGTTCGGCCTATGGCTGCAAGCCGACGCCATCGATCAAGCTGGCGACCAACACGCCGATGTACGAGCGCATGGCCGACGACATGGATATCAACTGCGGCGACATCCTCGATGGCGTGACATTGCAGGAAAAGGGCGAGGAGATCTTCCGCGAGATCCTGGCCGTGGCGTCCGGCAAGAAGACAAAGTCGGAAGAACTCGGCTACGGCGACAACGAGTTCGTGCCCTGGCAGATCGGCGCGACGATGTAGGTGACGGCCCCGGCGATTTCTGTCGCCGGGCAGTTGGCTACATGCGGCCTAGAGGCGGCCGTCGCTTTCGTCCTTGGCAAAGATGCCCTTCACGTCGAAGAGCACGGCGCCCTCCTTTCCGAGCGCGCGGACGCCTGATATTCCCGCCTCGACGAACTGGCGGTGGCCGACCGCGACGATGACCGCGTCATAGGCCGCAGCCATTGGCGGTTGCGGCAGGAAGTTGATGCCGGCCTCGGAATTCCTTGTCTCGTCCGATATCCAGGGGTCCCAGACGTCAACCTCGGCATTGAACTGCCCAAGCTCGCGCACGATGTCTACGGCCTTGGAATTGCGGATATCGGGGCAGTTTTCCTTGAATGCCAGCCCCATGACCAGCACCCGGCTGCCGACGACCGGAAATCCCCTTTTCATCATCAGCCGCGCGACCCGGTCGGCGACGTAGCGCCCCATGCCGTCGTTGATGCGCCGCCCGGCGAGGATTACTTCGGGGTGATATCCCGCCTCCTGGGCGCGATGCGTCAGGTAGTAGGGATCGACGCCGATGCAATGACCGCCGACAAGGCCCGGCCGGAACGGAAGGAAATTCCATTTCGTCTGCGCCGCGGCGAGTACCTCGAGCGTGTCTATGCCCAGCCGGTTGAAGATGATGGCGAGTTCGTTCATCAGCGCGATGTTGAGGTCGCGCTGCGTGTTCTCGATGACCTTGGCAGCTTCCGCCACTTCGATTGAACTCGCCTTGTGGGTGCCGGCGGTGACGATGGAGCCGTAGAGCCGGTCGATCGCTTCGGCGGCCTCGGGCGTCGATCCACTCGTCACCTTGACTATGTTGGCCAGCCGATGCGCGCGGTCGCCGGGATTGGCCCGCTCGGGACTGTAGCCGACGACGAAACCCTCGTTCAGCGCCAGCCCGGATTCCCGCTCCAGAACGGGCACGCAGACATCGCGCGTGCAGCCCGGATAGACCGTGGATTCATAGATCACCACGGCTCCGCTGCTGATGGCCTTGCCGACGGTCTCGGTGGCCCGCTTCAGCGGTGCAAGGTCCGGCCGGTTGGCGCTGTCCACCGGCGTCGGCACGGTGACGATGAACACGCCGCATTCCTTCAACCGTTCGGCATCGTCGGTGAATTCGATCGATTGGGCCGACGCCAGGTCATCGGCATCCACCTCCAGCGTTGCATCATGGCCAGCGCGCAGTTCGTCGATACGCGCGCGCCTAGTGTCGAAGCCGATAACCTTGCGCGTGCGCGCAAACTCCATGGCGAGCGGCAGGCCGACATAGCCCAGGCCGATAACCGCGATCGTGCTGTCGTCGAGATTCATCGGGATGCCCGTCCGGCGTCGTGTATTTCGTCGAGATACCAGGCGATGAACTTCTCCAGTCCCTTCCTGATGTCGGTTTCGGGCTGGTAGCCGGTCAGCGCCTTGAGAAGCGCGGGCGATGCGGTGGTGCGCATGACGTCTCCGGGCTGCATCGGCAGCATGTTCAGCTTGGCGCGCTTGCCCAGAATCTCCTCGATCAGTTCGATGTAGCGCATCAGGCCAACCGTCTTGCCGCCGGCAATGTTGACCTCGCGATAAGGCGCAACGAGCGACAGGGAGTCGGTCACGCCGTCCTGTGCCACCGGATTGCCGATTTCGGGCACGCAGTCGACAAGGCGCACAATGGCCTCCACGAGGTCGTCGATGTAGGTAAAATCACGCTCATGCTTGCCCTCGCCGAACACGTCGATCGGCTCGTCATTCAGGATCGACCGCACGAACTTGTAGAGCGACATGTCGGGCCGGCCGCTCGGGCCATAAACCGTGAAGAAGCGGCAAACCGTGGTCGGAATGCCGAAGAGATGCGCATAGGAGTGGGCCATGACCTCGCCCGACTTCTTCGTTGCGGCGTAGAAGGAGACAGGCCGGTCGGTGGTGTCGCCCTCGACGAATTCCGGCTTGTGCGACATGCCGTAGACCGAGCTTGTCGAGGAAAACACCAGGTGCTTGGGCTGGATGGCGCGGCAGAGTTCGAGCACCTTCAACATGCCGAACAGATTGGCGCTGACGTAGGATTCGGGATCCTCGATGCTGTGACGAACGCCGGCCTGCGCGGCGAGATGTATCACGACGTCGGGCTTTTCCTTTTCTGCCGCGCCGAGCAGCGCGTCGGAATCCTCCAGCATCGCCTCGACCGCCGAAAACCCGGGCATCTGGTTGAGCGAAGCGTGCCGCCGGCGCTTCAGCTTGACATCGTAGTAGGGTGTGACGCCGTCGAAGCCGACCACGGTGTGGCCGTTGCGAAGCAGGCGACGCGCGACGTGAAAGCCGATGAAGCCGGCAGTTCCGGTGACCAGGAAATGCATCAGGCGACAACTTTCGGCGCAATCAGGTAGTTGGCGTGCCCCTTGTCGGTGAATATCCGCTCGACCTGGTAGCGGGCGGCGTCCAGCCATTCGACGAAGGCTGAGGTGTTGGCGTTGGCGATCTCGATATAGATAAGCGGCCGGGTCCGCCGGATCAGTTGCTCGGCTCCCGCCAGAACGCTCATTTCCATCCCCTCAACGTCAATCTTCAGGAAATCGACCGGTCCCGATACCATCGAATCGAGTGTCGCGACACTGATTTCGCCCTCCGGATCGGGCACGAGGCTGGTCGCGCCCAGTCCTCCCCTGTCGGAGAAGGTGAGCTTTGCCCTGCCCGCCCGGTCGCCGACGCCGATCCCGAGGTTCGACAGGTCGACATTGGAGAGCTCGTTGCGGCGGACTGCCGACTCGAGGGCCCTCGCGGCCGCCGGGAGAGGCTCAAATGGCATTACCGAAGCGGCGCGCATAGGGCCGGCGAAGAAGATTGTGTGGTTGCCGGTGTTCGCGCCGACATCGACGATATGGGCGCGAGGTTTGACGGCCTTGCGCAGTTCCTCGAGTTCCATTGCCTCGAAGAACAGGCCGCGCGACTGTTCACGCTCTATGCCGGCGTTCTGTCCCGTGTAGGGCAGGAAGTACTCGGTGTCTCCGTGAACAACCGGCAGGAAGACGGGGACCGCCGATAGGTGGCGCAGGACGTGCTCCCTGGGCGGGGCGCCAAGCGGTTGCGGCTCTTCATCCAGTTCGAGCAGAGGCTGCGCCGATTTGAGGCATCTGGCGGTGGCCCAGAGGGAAAACAGGTAGTCCAGCCGCCAGTGTCCGGTATCCGGCGAACGCAAGGCGGCTAGCGCCCCGGTTGCGGTTTCGACCCTGATGAAATGCGCATTTGGCATCCACCAGTTGAGCAAGGCATGTGGCAACCGGTCGGCCGTGTCGAAGGCAAGCCGGGTAAGCCTGGCAACCGGATCGCCACTGCCCGTCAGGTGGGCAGCGCCGAATATGGCGTCGCACAGATCGAGCGCCGGCGAAACCAGTTCGAGCGCGTCGTCGGTCAACGACTCGCCCGGCGCAAGGGCAATCATCCAGTCGGCCCCGGCGGACCGCGCCGTTTCGATGCTCGCTGAAAGGGCCGTCTCACGATCCGGCGCCGCACCCTTCGGCAGGGCATGAACCGTCACAGTTCCAAATGATCCCTGCCGTCTCGGCACCGAGGGTGCCTCGCCGGAAAGTGCAATGATCGCGAGCGTCGGCCCGCCTGTGCTTGCGGAACTCACCGTGCTGCCGGAAACGTATGCTGGACGGACGGATCGACGGCTTCAAGACTGCCGGCACGGCTGTAGTTGTCGTGGTAGGCGATCAATGGATCGACGATTTCCCCGCTCGCATAGACCCCGAACTTGAAGTACGGGCCGCGCTGCTGGTTGCGGTAGCCAAGCGGCCCGCTGAACCGGAAAAGGTCGCGACCATCGAGAAAGGCCTCGATTTCGGACTCGCCCTCTCTCCCCCATCGAATCCTGAACGCAAAATCCAGCCATTGATCGTGAGGAATGGCGTCGATCGTGTGGAATTCGTAGCGCATTTCCGGGTCGTGCGAGGCAACTTCGGCAAAGGCGCCGGTGAAACGCAGGCGACCGTCGAGATAGCGAATGGCAAGCGGCGGTTTGCCGGACGGGTCGCCAATCTCCGCCTGATCGTGCCACTGCGCCAGGACGACGCCGACACCTCCGGGCGGCTTGAAGCCGGCGGGAATGAAAGTCGAAAAACCATACCAGATATCCGTATCGAACGGCGCGTTGAACCAGTCGCGCAGTTCCGCCCGCAGGCCCTGCGAAACCTCGTCTCCCTTCCGGATTTCAAAGCGGCACGCTTTGGTGCCGACGCGGACCACTTCGTTCTGGATGACGGCGGAGTAAGGTCTTGCCAGGCGCCTGACGCTCCAGCCGGAAAAGTCGCCGCTTTCGAAGTCGAGGGTAACCGTACCGTCTCCCCTCGGATCGGTTTCCAAAGAACTCACGATTTCGAGATGCTGAGCAAGTGTGCGCCCCGACCGGGCAATGCGTCCGTCATCATCGTCCAGCGTCTTCATGAAACTCCTTTGCCGCAACACAGTCCAGAATGGGTTGACGCACGCGGCCCTCACCTCCGGTCACTTAGGCGCTCCGGGGGCCGCGCGAAAGCCCCGCCGGCCAGAATCCCGCAAGCGGTCATCCTATGCCGTGCTATTCACAAATCGCCGCCCGCCGTCTAATGGTACGACCGTTCAAAGATTGAGCACGCCGATTGTTCGGGCCGTCGATGAGAAGCGGGATTATCTATGCATACAAGGGTCCAGCACGTCGACCGCCCGCCGCGATTCCTGTTTTACAGTCACGATACGTTCGGCTTGGGACATCTCAGGCGTTCGCGCGCCATCGCTGAAGCACTGGTTTCGGCATTCGATGGGTCATCGGCCCTCATCCTGACGGGCTCACCTGTCGCGGGACGGTTCACCTTCCCCCCTGGCGTCGACCACATCCGCATGCCGGGCGTCGTCAAGACGACCGAGGCAGAATATGTCTCGGAGTCGCTCAACATGGACATCGAGCAGACGACGGCGCTGCGCACCAGCGTCATCATGGCCGCGGCGGAGAACTTCAATCCTGATCTCGTGATCGTGGACAAGGAACCGACCGGGTTTCGCGGCGAACTGACAACGACGCTGGAAATCCTGAAGCGCATGGGACGGGCCAAGATCGTGCTCGGCATCCGCGACATCCTCGATTCTCCTGAGGCACTATCCGTCGAATGGGAACGGAAGGGCGCCCTCGAAGTCGCAGAGCGCTACTACGACCAGTTCTGGGTCTACGGCGACCAGAGCGTCTATAACCCGTTGCAGAGCCTTGATATCTCTGACGATTTCAAGCGGCGCGTTCACTATACCGGCTATCTGCGTCGTGCCGCGCCGATGGAACTGCCGGCGACGCAACTCGACCATCCCTTCGTGCTTGTCACGCCTGGCGGCGGCGGCGATGGCGAGGCTCTGGTCGACTGGACCCTGCGCGCCTACGAGAACGACCCGGACCTCGAACCGGCGGCACTCATCGTCTACGGACCGTTTCTCAACGGCGAGAGGCGCCTGGCCTTCGACCAGCGCGTGGAGGCGCTTGGATCGCGGGTGACGGCCATCGGCTTCGAATCCCGCATCGAGGGACTGATGCGCGACGCGATGGGCGTCGTGGCGATGGGCGGCTACAACACGTTCTGCGAAATCCTGTCGTTCGACTGCCGCGCCGTCATCGCGCCGCGTACCATCCCCCGCATGGAACAGCACATTCGCGCTTCCGTGGCCGAGAAACTCGGCCTGATCCGTATGCTCGACCGCGACCGCGACGGCGGTGGCCCGGAAGTGATGGCCAAGGCGATCCGCGACCTCGCCAGTCAGAGCCCGCCATCCGGACACGCCCCGCCCGGTTTCATGGACGGGCTCGACAGAATCATCGCGTTGACAAAATCCCTGATCAGCACGACCGTGGCCGTATGAACGAAGCTGCCCGGTCCGCAGGCAGCCTCGCTATCGTTCTCAAAGGCTGGCCCCGATTGTCGGAAACCTTCATCGCGCAGGAACTCGTGGCGCTTGAAAGCCGTGGCCTGTGCTTCGAGGTCTGGTCGATGCGCCACCCGACCGACAAGAAGCGTCACGCCCTGCACGACGCATTGCGGGCAAGAGTCCGCTACCTGCCCGAATACCTCTACGAAGAGCCGCTACGCGTACTGCGGGGCGCGCTGCATGCCGTGCGCCTGCCGGGTTTCGGCAAGGCACTGGGTTTGTGGCTGAGACATCTGATGCGCGATCCGACCCCGAACCGCGGCCGGCGTTTCGGCCAGGCCATGGTGCTGGCCAGGGAGGCTTCCGGCGACCTCCGGTTCGTCTATGCCCATTTCCTGCATACACCGTCGTCGGTGGCGCTCTACGCCAGCCTGATGCGCGGCGTCGACTGGGGTTTCTCGGCCCACGCCAAGGACATCTGGAAGTCACCCGACTGGGAAAAGCGCGACAAGCTTGCGCGGGCAATGTTCGGAGCGACTTGCACAGCGCTCGGCGCGCAGCATCTTCGTTCTCTATCCAGCCACCCGGAAGATCTCGAACTCGTCTACCACGGGCTCGACCTGTCGCGCTTTCCTGCGCCTCCGCCCCCCCGCCCGGCACGCGACGGGTCGGCTGAACCCGTCACGCTGCTCTCCGTCGGCCGGCTCGTCGAGAAGAAGGGCTACGACCTCCTGCTCGACGCGCTCGCAAGGCTGCCGGAGAATCTCAACTGGCGTTTCGTGCATATCGGCGGCGGTGAGTTGTCGGAGCAGTTGCAGGCTAAGGCGGTTAAGCTCGGGCTTGCCGACCGCCTTGAATGGCGCGGCGCCTGCAATCAGGCGGAAGTCATCGAGGCGCTGCGCAGCGCCGATGTTTTCGTGCTGCCAAGCCGCATCGCCGACGATGGCGACCGCGACGGCCTGCCCAATGTGCTGATGGAGGCAGCCAGCCAGGAACTACCCATCCTGTCGACCAAGGTGTCCTCCATACCCGAGTTCATCGAGAATGGCCGCCAAGGCGTGCTGGTCGAGCCTGCCTCGACCGACATCGCCGATGCGCTCTTGGCAATGATACGCGATCCCGCGTCCCGATTCGACTATGCCAAGGCCGCCCGCGAGCGCCTCGTCACGGAATTCGGCATGGATGCCGGCATCGACAGGCTTGCAGGCCGGCTGGTCGCGGCAATCGCCTGAACGCGTGAGAAAATGGCCGACATAGCCTTCTATGCGCCCATGAAGCCGCCGGACGACCCGGTGCCGTCGGGCGACAGGACCATGGCGCGGGCGCTGGTTGCGGCACTGGCTTCTTCCGGACTTGGCGAGGTGGAACTGGCAAGCCGGCTGCGCAGCCGCGACCCGAAGGGCGATGCGTCGGTCCAGGACGAGCTCTTTCTGGCCGCACGAGGGGAGATCGAGCGATTGTCTGCGGGTCCCAGGCCCGCACTCTGGCTGACCTATCACTCCTACTACAAGACGCCCGACCTGCTCGGACCGGCGCTTTCGCGGTACTGGAGCATTCCCTACGTGCTGATCGAGGCGACACGCGCCTCGAGCCGGCTCAGCGGTCCCTATGCGCGCTTCGCCAAGGCAGCCGAAGAGGCCTGCGACGCGGCCGACCTGATCTTCTACCTGACGGAGTATGATCGCGAGGCGCTGGAGCGGGACCGCACGCCCGGTCAGGCACTGGTGCGGCTGCTTCCGTTCCTCGAGAGGGAGTACCTCGCGGAGGCTCCGCAAAGAGCGGCGCACGACACGACACGGTTACTTGCCTGTGCCATGTTCCGGTCGGGCGACAAGCTGGCGAGCTACGCGACGCTCGCAGAAGCGCTTGCACGGACGAAATCGCAGGATTGGACGCTGGCCATTGTCGGAGATGGTCCAATGCGCGGGGAGATCGAGGCATTGTATTCGCAATTCGGCGACCGGGTGACGTTTTGCGGTGCCCTGGACCGGGATGGAGTGCAGGAGGCGTTCCGCGCAGCCGACGCACTTGTCTGGCCGGGTATCGGCGAGGCATTCGGCATGGTCTATCTCGAAGCGCAGGCCGAGGGCTGCCCTGCCCTTGCCGAAGACAGGCCCGGTGTCCGTGACGTGGTTGCCGACGCCGGCTGGCTGACGCCGGCCGGGGATGTTTCCGCCTTCGCCAGGGCCATCGACGCCATCGTGGCCGATCCACATGCAAGAATGACCGCCGGGCGCAAGGCACGCGACTGGATCGCGGCGCATCACCTGCTGGGTTCGGCCCGCGCGACGCTCGCGGGCGCCCTGCAAACCCTCCTGCAGGATCGACGCTCCTGATCTCCGCCAGCATCGCGCTGTTGCGCCACGGTCATACCGCGTGGAACCGCGCCGGGCGAATTCAGGGACGCGTCGACCAGCCGCTGGACGAGGAGGCGCGGAACCATCTGGCACGGCTCAGGCTGCCTGAGGAATTCGCCGGCGCTTCGCTGATCTCCAGCCCACTTTCCCGGGCAGTCGAGACCGCCAGGATTGTGGCACGGCGAGACCCGCTGGTGGCTCCTGAACTCGTCGAGATGGACTGGGGCCGATGGGAAGGCCAGCGAGGACTGGACTTGCTGGCGGACCCGGATTCGGGCTATCGCCATCTGGAGACGTGGGGATGGGACTATGAGCCGCCGGGGGGCGAAACGCCGCGTCAGGTCTGGGATCGGATTGGCCCGTGGGTTGCAAACCTGCGAGGTCCGGCCGTGATCGTATCGCACATTGGTGTCATGAGGGTGCTGCTGGCTCGCGCGACAGGCTGGAATTTCGAGGGCATGCCGCCCTTTCAGGTCAAGCGCGACCGTCTCTACAGGATCGCCATTCGCGAAGACAGGGCGATGGAATTCGACAACCAGCCCCTGCGTCTGACCGCCGAGGCTGGCCAATGAAGCGCATCACCATCATCGTCACTCATCTGCTGGGCAGCGGGCACCTCAGCCGCTCTCTCATCCTCGCCCGCGCGCTGCGCGATGCGGGCGTCGAGGTCCAGCTCATCTCCGGCGGCATGCCCGCCCCTCACCTCGACACTTCCGGCATAGACTTCGTGCAGTTGCCCCCTGTCCGCTCCGACGGAGCCGGGTTCACAAAGCTCCTCGACAGCAAGGGAGAGCCTGCCTCGCCGGAGCTCATGCAGGAGCGTTCCGACACGATGGCAATGGTCGTGCGCCGGACTCCGCCTGACCTCCTTATCACGGAACTCTTTCCCTTCGGTCGCCGGATGCTGCGCGGGGAATTCCTTGCAACGCTGACAGCAGCGCAGCAACTCGACCGCCCGCCGCTGATCTTCGCTTCGATACGTGACATTCTCGCGCCGCCATCCACCCAAGCCAAGGCCGAGCAAACCGAAGCCTGGCTGGAGCAGTATTATGATGGCGTGCTCGTGCATTCCGACGCCGCCGTTCTGCCGCTCGAGGCGAGCTGGCCGGTGACCGAAACGACAGCGCAGCTGCTCCACTATACCGGCTTCATCGCAGCACCTCAGCCGTCCTCGAAACCGTCCGGGCATGAAGGCGATGGTGAAATCCTGGTTACGGCAGGCGGCGGCCCCGTGGGGCGCAAGCTGTTCGAAACGGCGGTCCGCGCTGCCCGCCCGGGCGGACCGCGCTGGCGGTTGCTGGTTGGCGGATCAGACGCCGCCGCCTTCAGCGAGAGGCTCAACCAGATGGCCAACGGTGCACCCGTACTGGCCGAGCCCGCACGTCCCGACTACCGCGAGATGCTCGGCCGTTGCGCCGCCGCGGTCGGCCAGTGCGGCTATAACACCGCGATCGACTGGCTCCAGGCCGGCGTTCCGGGCGTTTTCGTCCCGTTCGCCGAAGAAGGCGAAGTCGAGCAGACCATTCGAGCCACCTCGCTCAGCGCGCGCTATGGTTTCGGTCAGATCGCCGAGGACGAACTGACGCCAGAAAAGCTGGCCGTCGCTGCCCAGGGCGCAGTCGAGCGCGGCCGCATTTCGGTGAACGGCCTGCAACTCGACGGCGCGGTGCGCTCGAGCCGGATACTGGCCGATTTCATGGAGAACAGGCGTTGAGCCGGGAATTTCCGGCTCTCGACGCTGAACTGAGAGTGTGGCGCGACGAAGGATTGCGGCTGCCGGTCTGGTGGCGCGACGACGACGCGGTCGAGCCGACCCCGGCGCTCGAGCGCCTGATGGCGCTTTCAGCCGGTCACGGTGCGCCGCTGCACCTTGCGGTCATCCCCAAACCCGCGACGGAGAGGTTGGCGGACGCACTTCAGTCGGCTCCTCTCTCCCGTGTTCTGCCACATGGCTGGCAGCATCGAAACCACGCGCCGGCGGACCAGAAGAAAGCCGAGTTCGGCGCGCACCGGCCCCTGACGGACATGCTGGACGAGATCGCCGCCGGTTGGCAGCGCATCCGCGACATGTTCGGCGAACGCGCCGTACCCCTCTTCACACCGCCGTGGAACCGCATTTCAGCCGAGGTGATCGCTTCACTGCCCGGCGTAGGGCTCCGCGCCGTATCCACCTTCGGGCCGCGTAAGGGTCAATTTTCGGCGGCAGGCGTGTTGCAGGTCAACACGCATGTCGATCCGATCGCCTGGCATGAGGGTGGCGGGCTCGTCGATACGACGCGGCTCGACGCGCAGATGGCGAGCGACCTGCTGCAACGCCGAAGCGGACAGTCCGACAATTCCGAGCCCTATGGCCTGCTCACGCACCATCTCGTGCAGGACGAGGCCACCTGGGATTTCACGGCGCGTGTCCTGGAATTGTTTTCGGCAAGCGATGCCGCAGCTTGGGTATCGCCGATCGAATTGCCCGCGCGCATAGGCTGACGCGAGCCGGCCAACCACCCGTCTCCATGTTCAGTCGTCGCCCCGCACCAGCCTGTTGCGGCTCCAGATGGCGACCGGCGTCTCGGATTCGGCGCCGTCGATCCGCGCATCGACGAAGCGTGGGGCTCGCCTGGGCGTGTGCCCCTGCTTGACCGCGAGATCGAAGGCCGTGCGCGTTGCAATCGCCTGAGTGGCCAGAGTCTTGTTCGCTTTCTCGAGCTTGGCCGCCAGGTTGACGGTGGCGCCGATGACCGTGACCTCCAACCTGTCGCGGTCGCCTACCGCCCCGAAGACGATCGGCCCTGCCGAAACCGCGAGACCAAGGCCGTTATGCGTCAGTATGGCCAGTTCCGGATCGTCGTCCCATGTCGCTATGTCTGCGATTACCGCGTCCAGGGCGCGCAAAGCATCGGCAGCATAGCTCTCCGAAGGACGCACTGCGCCGAATGTCGCCATGATGCCGTCGCCCATGAACTTGTCGATCACGCCGCCTTGCTGCTGAATGATGGGCACAACCCGATGCTGGTAGGCGGCCAGGATGCGGACCGCCTCGGACGGCTGCATGTCGGCGACGAGCTTTGAAAACCCGCGGATGTCGACGTTTAGGATGGCCGCATCACGCACTAGCCCCTCGCCCGCCGCGATGACCTGCTCGCCGGCCCGGATCTCCTCGACAATGCTGTTGTCGAAGAAGCGCGAGAGGCTCTTGGCCGCGGCCGTCTCGGAAGTTGCGCGCACGACCAGGTCGCGCCCGCGCGAGACGGACAGAGCCAGGATGCCGGTGACCATCAGGATCGCGATGATCTTGTCGATCTCGGCGCCGATCAGCAGCAGGTTCCCGGTCATGTAGGCGACGTAGTCGCGCGTCACGGCCGCCATGCCCCCTTCCGCCTTGAACACGAGACCAATCATGGCGAGCCAGCCGATCGCCGCGGCTGCGCCTGCGGCAACCACGAAGCGCGGCTGGAAGCGCAGCGAACGCAGCGCGATGAAGACGAAGACATACATGATCGTCGGCGCCTTGAGGTAGAACGCGGGCGGCTGCATGTACTGGATGTGGAAGCTCCAGATCACGGCGTAGAGGAGCAGCATGTCGAAGAAGATCGAGACATAGACGGCCCAGTCAGGGATACGGCGGCGCAGGCACCAGACAAGCCCAAGTCCGTTGGCGAATAGGTATGTGCCGATCGCATAAGGCGCGATCGCCATGCCGCTTGTCTCGTTCTTTGGCGAAACAGCGTAGAGAACGCCCCAGATCGAGACGATCAGGATCTGGAACAGCTTGACGAGTATTTCGCCTCGGTTCTCCTGTTCCTCAATTGCCGCGGTAATCTGCTGGGGCAGTTTCCCGGTTACCCGAGGTCCCAGGATCGGGATCAGCAGCCGGCGGTAGCGAACGGGAAGGCCCGTCACTTTCCACTCCGGCCCTGCAGTTCAAAACGCTGATCCTGTCGCGCCACGAAGGAATTGGGATAGGCGGTACGCGCCGCCTTCTCGATCTCGGCCTGATCTATGTCGTTGCGCATGTGCATGTGATGGAACAAGCCCCACTTCTTGACGCCGGCCTCAGCGCACAGGGCGCCGCAGTGGTCCCAGGTCGAATGGCCGAAATTGACATAGCGTGGGTATTCTTCCGGCGTGTAGGTGGCGTCGAGCAGCGCCAGGTCCGCATCGCGCGCCAAGCGCAGTACCTCTGCATCGCCGTCCGCACCGTCGTGTTCGAAGTCGGTCAGATAGGCGAAGACGGCACCGTCGGCTTCGACACGGTAGCCGACCGCGCCATTGGGGTGGTTCAGCTTGCCAGTAACGATCCGCACCCCGTCGAACGGCTCAAGGACGTCGCCGGGCTTGAACTGGCAATATTCCACCTCGGCACGCATGTAATCCTTGGTAATCGGGAAATAGGGCGGCCTGAAGATGCCGTCGACCAGTTGCTCCGGCGTCGAACCGTCCTGCATGTGGCCGGCCCAGATGCGCAGCCTGGCCTTGTTCCAGAATGCCGGCAGAAAATATGGCAGGCCGATGATGTGATCGTAGTGGACGTGGGTGAAGAACAGATCGATGTCCGAAACGCCTTCCTCCAGCAGCGACTTGCCGAGCGGTATGATGCCGCTCCCGGCGTCGAAGATCATGACCCGGCCGGCTACCCGGACCTCGACGCAGGAGGTGTGTCCGCCATATTCCAGGGCTTCCTCGCCAACCATCGGGAAGGTTCCGCGAGCGCCCCATACCTGGACGTCGATCGCTGCAGGTTTGGACATTCAGTTTACGCTTTCGCGGCGCGGGCATTTGCCAGTTCGCTGGTCGTGCGGGCCAGTCTCTCTGCCAACGAACGCATCACTTCAACCGTTACCTCGGGGAATTCCTTCATCAGATTGAGGAAGTCCTGCTTGCCGATACGCAAGGTCGTCACGTCCGACGCCGCGGTAACCGTGGCGTTGCGTGGCATGTCTCGCAGGATTGCCATTTCTCCGACGATGTCGTTGCGCTTCAGGCGGGCAACGGTCGCCACGCCGGACGGCGTCTTGATCTTCACGTCCGCTTCGCCAGAGATGAGGATGAAGGCCTCGTAGCCCTCGTCGCCCTCGACGCAGAGGTCCTGCCCTGGCGCGAAGAGCACGCGGCTCGAGGCGAGCGCCAGAAGCTTGAGGCGCCGCGGTGCGACATTGGCGAAGAGTTCAACCTTCGCCAGGAGCAATGCGTCTTCTTCAAGGCTCATGGAAATCTCCCGCAAAAGCCACAGACAGGCCCCGGGCTGCCACAGGCTGCAGCCATACGATCGCAGACTGACACGACAAGACTATCCAAACCGTTCATTTCACGGCCTCATCAGAAACCAACTCGCCGCGCGAGAATTTCAGCACCCTGTCGAACATGGATGCCTGAGTTTCCGTCGATGTTATCCAAAGTACGCCAAATCTTTCCGACTCTGAATGGGCGATTTCCAGGATGCTTTGGACCACCTTTTCCACCGTTCGGTTGTCCAGCGCGTTCAAGCCACGGTTTACGATGAGGAATTCCGGCCTTCTTAGCAATACGCGAGCGAGGCCGAGCTGTTGACGCTGCGACAGGGAAAGGCGCCGCCCGCCCGAGCCGATCTCATACTTCAAACCACGCTCCAGAACGGCATAGGAGAGGTCGAGTTCCTCCAGGATTTCACGCAGCAGCGCGCTGATCCGGTCGACAGCCCCGGCACGGCCATCGACGATCCGGCCAAACAGGATGTTGTCCTGGAGAGAGGCAAATGGATTGATCTGGTCGGCGTCGTGAAAGGAGAACTCCGAGGCCAGCTCCGGGGGCAGATTCTCGCGGAATGTTATGCGCGAGTCGACCACTGCCTGGCGAAGGTCGTCGTCGAGAAGGTCGAGGCGGTGGCGGGGCTCGCTGTAGCTTAGGGCCACACGGATGAACCTCTGCCTGTCTGCGTTGGCGACTGCAGCGAAGTCGATGCCATCGGTCTTGCCCAGTGCCGCGCTGTATTCCGTCAGTTTTGTCGGGTCGATCAGGTCGAGTCGTTCGAGGATCTTCATGTTGTCGGAGACCTCGCCGAACAGATCGACGATAACCGCCGAGGCTTCCCGCCCGAGCGCATAAAGCTTGCTGTCGAGACCGCCGGCTTCAAGCGTCTTCCAGAGTGGCGAGTCCGAGGGGATCTCGTTCGGCAGAAGTTCCGTCGAAGCGACGGCGCCGAATACAAGGTTCTGGAAGATCGTCATCTGCGAGTTGAAGCGCGTGACGTCGAACGGCTCGACGTCGGCCGCGTTGTCATCCTTGGTCAGGCGCTCAAGGAAAATCCTGCGCGCATTGAGGAACATCTCCTCGCTCTCGCCTTCTGTATCGTCGGCCAGCTTTGTGCGCAGGCCGAAGGCGTAAAAATCCTCTTCGAGGCTGACGATCCGCAGCACCCATGTGATGCGATCGGCAAGGTCCTGATCATTTGTGGCCCCGGCGGCGGCGTAGTCTATCCAGCTGGCATGCCGATCCAGCACGGGATTGCCCGAGGCCTTGGCCTCCCGCACGATAAGCGGTGTCATTCCCTTGCCGTCGGGCGCGGGCCGGAATGGAGCATGCCGAAGTCCGCTCAGCAGCGCATCGCGCGCCGTTCCGTGAGCGAAGAACGGCTCTGCGCCGACATAGCCGATGCGACGGCCGGTATGCCATTCGGGGATGGCAGCGAGTGCTGTCGCGCCGATGTTTATGGTGCCTGCGGAGGGACTGATGAGGCGCGCGATCAGCTCGCCCACGACCTCTGCGCCGTCGCCCGTCGCGCCCAGGGCAGCCACCTCCTCGTGGAGTCCGATGCTGAGATCGAGCCCGGTGATGAGCGACTTGCCGGATTCGTCGGTGGCCGAAACCTGATGGAAAGCGATCGGCCCGACGAGGCTCTTCACATTCTCGGACTTCACTTCCTGCGAGATTGCCGGTGCCAGCGGGGTCACGTCGAAGGCGTTGACGACCTGCAGGTATTTCACCTGGACGTCGAGGCGCTGGTAGTCCCAATCGATCAGTTCCTTGACCGGCCCCGGCAGGTCCTTGTAGGCGGCGATGACCGCGACCAGCTGGCCAATGTCCAGGCTGCCCCGGATCGCAAGGATGCCGCCGCCGAGATAGAAGACGAAGGGCGTGAACTGGGCCAGGAAATTGTTGATGAACTTCACCATGAACTTCCACTGGTAGAAGTCGAAGCGGATGAAGAAGATACGGGCCAACCTGTCGGCAATGTCGGAGCGCTCGAAATTGGTGCCGTCGTTGAGCCTGATGTCGGTTGCGCCGTCGACGATCTCGCTGACCCGGCCGGACAGGTCGCGGGCGGTCAGTTGCCGCTGCAGGGCAAGCTGGCGCAGCCGGACTCGCAGCTTGGGGATCAGTCCCGTCTGCAGCACAAGGATGCCCAGCGTGACCATGCCGAGCACCCAGCTCTGCAGCATGATGAAGATCAGGGCGGACAGCGCCTGGCCGACCAGGAATGCCGGCGTGGCGAAGGCCTCGCCGATGAAGCCGCCAAGCGGATCGACCTCGTCCTTGATCATCGTTGCGATCTCGGAGCTACGGACCCTGCGGTACTGCGGGAACGGGAACCTCAGCACGCGGTCGACCAGCTGGTATCGCAGGCGCCGCAGCATCCGCTCCCCGAGCCGGCCCTTGTAGGTATTGATGTAGAGCTTGAACATGCCGTTGACGACGACATAGCCGAGAAAGGCCATGCTGAGCGCGATCAGCGCATTCATGCGATCAAGCTCAAATCCTTCGAAGAGGGTCAGCGAACCGTCGCCGAAGGGATTTCCGATGGAGATGGGAAGCACGCTCTGGGTGGCGTCCGGTGTCTCGAATCCCTTGCCCTGTATCGGGCCGTTGACGATCAGCTTGGGAATGTCGAATGCCAGGAAGTAGGTCGGCATTGACAGGGCAACGATGCACAGAATCCAGACCTGCTGGCGCTTGGAGTGGCTCCAGATGTACTTGAAGAGGTTCCGCTCCATTCTGTCGCTCATAAGAGTCCATCCAGGTCAGAGTTCGGATTCTTGCTGCCGCCCCATCGAACCTGGCGCGCCCTAAAGGCCGTATGCGGCTTCCCCCTCATTTCTACTTGTAGGGGTCCGCGGCGTCCCTCAGCCCGTCGCCAAGGAAGTTGTACGCCAGCACCACGAGGATGACGGGAAGGACCGGCCACAGCAGCCACGGATAGAGAGCTACGGCGTTGATGTTCTGCGCCTCCGTCAGCAGGACGCCCCAGCTGGTGATTGGCGCGCGCAGGCCGAGGCCAAGGAAGCTCAGCGTCGTCTCGCCAAGGATCATCGTCGGAATGGCGATGGTCGCGGTTGCGATCAGATGCGAGGCGAAGCCGGGGATCAGGTGGCGCGAGACGATCCGAAAGCTGCTCGCGCCCATGACCTGAGCCGCGGACACATAATCTTCCTCGCGCAGAGCCAGAAGCTTGGACCGGACGGTCCGGGCCAGTCCTGTCCAGTCGAGCAGCCCCAGGATGACGGTGATGCCGAAATAGACAAAGATCGGAGACCAGGTGATGGGCAGGATCGCCGCCAGTGCCAGCCAAAGCGGGATCGAGGGTATCGACTGGATCACCTCGATCAGGCGCTGGCTGATGACGTCGAAAAGGCCTCCGTAATAGCCCGCCATGCCGCCGATCACGATGCCGAGCACGAGGCTGACGCCGACGCCCAGCAGGCCGATGGTCAGCGATATGCGCGCGCCATAGATGATGCGGCTCAATACGTCACGGCCAAGCCGGTCGGTGCCCAGCAGGAAGAGAGAGCCCCCTTCGGCCGGACACGCGATGTGGAAAGTCGCCGGGATGACGCCCCAGAAATCATAGTCGTCACCGCTGCAGAACCAGCGGATCGTCTGGATTTTTTCTGTATTCGGGACGTATTCCCGCTTCAGGTTCTCCATGTTCAGCTTGAAGTCGTAGCCATAGACGAACGGCGCGCGAAGCTCACCATTGTGGAACAGGTGAAGCGACTGCGGCGGCGCGTAGATGCTGTCGGAATGCCTGCTGTGCAGATTGTAGGGCGCCAGCACCTCCGAAACCAGGATCGACATGTAGAGCAGGCCAAGGAAGATGGCGGATATAAGCGCCGGCTTGTGCCGGCGGAACTTCCACCACATCAGCCTCAACTGCGATGCCTCGAACAACGCCTTCTGAGCGTCGGTGTAGTGGTAGATCGCTTCCGGATCGAAGGGAGCGTCGGTCACCATGTGCGGCAGGCTGGTGGCATTCTGCGGCAAAGTCATTTGCGCACCCCTCCGCCCAGCCGGATGCGCGGATCAAGGTAGGCAAGCGCGATATCGGAAATCAGCACGCCCACGACGGTGAGCAGCGACAGGAACATCAGGAAGGAACCGGCAAGATACATGTCCTGACTTTGCAGCGCGGATATCAGCAGCGGTCCCGTGGTCTCCAGAGACAGCACGATTGCCACGACCTCTGCGCCCGAGATGACAGCGGGCAGCACCGAACCGATGTCGGATATGAAGAAGTTCAGCGACATGCGGAGCGGGTATTTGACGAGTGCCCGGAAAGGATGAAGTCCCTTGGCCCGCGCGGTCGTCACATATTGCTTCTGGAGCTCATCAAGAAGATTGGCGCGGATGCGCCGTATCATGCCGGCCGTCCCCGAGGTGCCGATGACGACGACGGGCACCCAGAGATGGTCGAGGACCGACACGAACTTGTCCCAGCTCATCGGCTGGCCGACAAAACGGGGGTCCATGAGCCCGCCGATCGACGTGCCGAACCAGACGTTGGCGAGGTACATCAACACCAGCGCGAGAAGAAAGTTCGGCGTCGCAAGGCCGAGCAGACCAAGGAAGGTGAACCCGTAATCGCCCCAACTGTATTGTCGCGTCGCCGAGTAGATGCCGATCGGGAAGGCGATCAGCCATGTGAAGATGATTGTCGCCATCGACACCAGGATCGTCAGGAACAATCGATCCCCGACGACCGCGGTAACGGGCAACTCATAGGCGAAAGAATAACCGAAGTCGCCGACCAGCATGCCGGAAACCCAGGTGAAATAGCGCTCGACCGGCGATTTGTCGAAGCCGTATTCGTGACGCAGATACTCGATCCTGGCCGTGTCAACGGCTTCGCCTTGTGCCTGCAACTCGGCGATGTAGCTCTCCAGATAGTCTCCGGGAGGCGCCTCGATGATCGCGAAGACCAGGGCGCTGGTGATGATCAGCGTCGGGATCATCAAGAAGACGCGGCGCAGGATGTAGTAGATCATGATGCTAGACCGCGGCTTCGCGGGGGCATGCCGCCGGGGGCATGGCCACGGGAACGGGTGAAGACGCGGTCTGCGAGGCGATCATGATCTAGTTGCCCCCGGCCGCATTTTTCATCCAGAACGAATCCATCTCGTACACGCCGAAATAGCCGTAGGGGTCGAAGCTCGAAATGCCTTCGACAGGCACGTTCATCAGGTTGTTGGATATGACAACCGGAACCAGCGTTGCCGTCACAATGCCGATCGAGAAGACCTCCTGCGCATTGATGTCGAGGATCTCGCCCCAGATCTTGCGCTTTTCCGCGTCTGTTTCCGCGAGCAGCCAGTCTTGATAGAGGTCAACCAGCTTCTCGGCGGGCGGATAGTCGATCTTTTCGCCAGCAGTTCCATGAGTGCTGACATAGGTTCCCCACATCGGCCACTGCAGCTGGTAGGGATCGGTGGGCACGAATTCCTGCGGGCTGAAATCCGCCGTCGGAGCGCCGTTGTCGACACCTGCCCAAACGGACATCAGGGTCGATCCCGCTGCTACGCGGCTGCGGAAGATGTCGCGCTGGCTGGTGCGGGTGAACACCTTGATCCCAAGATCCTTCCAGTCGGACGTCACGAGCTCGAGAACGTCGGCTTCCATCGAGCTTTCACCGGTGCTCTCGACGATCAGGTCCATTGGCCGGCCATCCGGCAGCAGGCGGGTGCCGTTCGATGACCGCTTCAGGCCGATTTCGTCGAGTAGCGCGTTGGCGGCGTCCGGGTCGTATTGCGAATAGGCCGCGCCCAGTTCGTCGCGATAGAGCGGGCTACCCGGAAGAACGGTGCTCGCGCTTTCCTTGGCCAGGCCGGAAAACAGGACCTGGTTGATCTGGCTGCGGTCGATGCCAAGAGAAATGGCGCGCCTGAACCTTGGATCCCTGAACACTTCCTTCCAGGTTGCGTCGGTGGTGTTCAGATTGGGAAACAGCGCCACAGCCGAGCCGCGGCCGACCGTCCACAGCCGGACCTTGTAGTTGTTGCGGTCCTCGCCCTCCTTCAGGAAGGTGTAATCGGTGAAACTGAGATAGCGCTCCTGCAGGTCTGACTCGCCCGAGCCAGTCTTTGCCGGGATGATCGAGCTCTCGGCGATGTTCATCACCAACTCATCCACGTAAGGCAACTGAACGCCGTTCTGATCGACCCGATGGTAATACGGGTTTCTCTGGAAGACGAAGCGGTTGGATGGGGGAGCCGTGAGGTTGACCCAGGGCTGCAATGTAGGCAGGTCCGGGTTTTCGGGACGGTAGCTGCGCGCCATGCGAATCTGTAAAGACTGCCAGTCCTTGACCTTCTCCTTGGCAACTTCGGCTGCCAGCTTGTCGGGATCGGCATATTTGGCGTGGAACTGCTTCAGGTAGGCGGAGGCGGAATAGATATCGAGTGGCCGCGTCCCGGCAAGTGCCGGCAGAAACAGCGGGTTCGGGGTCTCCCAGGTGTACCGCACTGTCAGCGGGTCGATGACCTCGAACTTCGGTGGCTTGCCACCGGCCAGGAACACGGCGTCGAGCCCACCGCGGTCCATGTCGGGGTCGGTAAGAATGTCTTCCCACTGGAAGCGGAAATCCTCTGCGGTGAAGGGCGAACCATCCGACCATTTGTGGCCCGGCCGCAAATGCAGTGTGAACACCCGATAGCGGTCGTTTTCATAGCTCTGGAGAATGTCAGGCTGCAGTTCCAGCGAGCTGTTGTAGCCCACGAGACGCGCATAGCCGTACACCGTGACCATGCGGATGTCCTTCGGATCCGCCATCAACATTCGGATGGTGCCGCCCTGCTTTCCGGGCGTTCGCTGGGTCGATTCATCGATCTGCATGACCCGCGGCACTTCCGGCAGCCTTTCCGCAACGGGCGGCAGTTTCCCGGAGGAAACGAGGTCGGCGAGCAGCGGCGCCTCACTCGCAGAGGCCATGGTCGCGAATGACATAAAGAGGATGGTGAGAGCAGCAAAGTATCTCATGCGTGGAACTCCCTAACGTCTGCAGTCTGGCGTGCCAGAACCTGATGGCCATCACCGAGTTCGATGGCAGCGAGATCGCTCATGTCGCCGCGGAATGCTTCGGGCCAGTTGCGGGGATCGGAGGATCCCTTGAGGACCAGTTCGTCGAGCACTAGCGGACGGTCAATATCGGCAAATGGCACGGCCTTCAGCAAGGCCCTCGTGTACGGATGCGCCGGGGCATCGAAGATCGACTGGCAAGGCCCGATCTCGACGATGCGGCCCGCCGCCATGACGGCGACGCGTTCGGCCATGTATTTCACAACAGCCAGGTTGTGCGCGATGAACAGATAGGTGAGACCCATTTCGGCTTGCAGGTCCTTGAGCAGGTTCAGCACCTGCGCCTGGACCGAGACATCGAGGGCCGAGACCGGCTCATCGAGGATCAGCAGGTCCGGATGCATTGCAAGGGCGCGAGCGATGCCGACGCGCTGGCGCTGGCCGCCGGAGAAACTGTGCGGGTAGCGGTTCAGGGCGTTGACCCCGAGTTCCACCGAACTCAGCAGGTCCTTGGCCCGTGCAATCTGCTCGGCGCGGCCGCCCTGCCCGTGTATCTGCATGGGTTCGCGCAGGATGTCGCCGATCGTCATGCGCGGCGAGAGCGAACTGACCGGGTCCTGGAAGACCATCTGCAGGCGCGGTCGGAACGCCTTCAGTTCGCGCTCGTTGAGCCCCAGCACGTCGATCTGCTCCACGCCGTCGTCGAAAATGATCGTGCCGGAGTTGGGCGTGATCGCCCTGGTCAGGATCTTGCTGACTGTCGTCTTGCCGCTACCGCTTTCTCCGACAAGCCCGAGGCATTCGCCGCGACGGATCGTGAAGTGCACGTTGTCGACGGCGCGGATGACCTTGGATTCGCCACCGAAGATCGAAGCGCGGCGAAGGTGGTAGACCTTGCTCAGCCCGGAGACCGTCAGGAGCGGCCGGTCGTCGGGCTGGCTGCGCTTGGCCTCGCCCTTGGTCATTTCCACCACGGTCCGCTTGCCGCCGCGCAGTGCGGTGAGCCGGTGGTCAGGCGCCATATCGAAATGCGGCGCTGCATTGAGCAGGGCCTTCAAGTAGTCGTGCTGGGGATCGCGAAAGATGTCGTCGACCGGACCGGCCTCGACAACCCTGCCGTCGTACACGACCACCACCTCGTCGGCCATGTTGGCCACGACGCCGAGATCATGGGTGATCAGCAGGACCGCCATGCCAAGCTTGTCCTGCAACTCCTTGAGAAGCTTGATGATTTGTGCCTGGACCGTGACGTCGAGCGCGGTTGTCGGCTCATCGGCGATGAGCAGCGCAGGGCGGCAGATCAGTGCCATGGCGATCATGGCGCGCTGGCGCAGCCCGCCCGACATTTCGAAAGGATACATGTCATAGGCACGGTGCGGATCAGGGAAGCCGACCAGCCCGAGCGTCTCCTCGGTTGCCTCGCGCAATTGCTTGCGTGACATGCCGGCGCCGCGCTCATGGATGCGCAGGCTTTCCTCGACCTGGTTGCCAACCGAATGGACCGGCGAGAGCGAGGACATCGGCTCCTGGAAGATCATCGAAACGGCTGAACCGCGCAATGCGCGCATGGCCGGACTGTTGGGCAGATGGCTGACGACGTCGACGATCTCGCCGGAGGCCGGGCGGAACTCGATGGATCCGCTGGTAATGCTGCCATTGCGGGGAAGGATGCGCATGATGGCCTGGGCGGTGACGGACTTCCCCGATCCGGATTCACCGACGACGGCGGTTACGGCTCCGGAACACACCCGGAAGCTGATGCCCTTCACCACCTCCACAGGCGAGCCGTTTACGTCAAACGCTACCTTGAGATCGCTTACGCGAAGAACCTCACCCTCTTGCAACTCGCCGTTCCCCAATCCCCAACGCCAGTCAACTAAAGCTGACCTGTTCTCGTTAGCCGCCAAGCCGGCGGCCCCCCTTCGTCTCCGTCGTCTCGAATGCAGGGCACCCGATCAGGCCTTCATGTTCTCCGCCGCCTGGGCATAGCCACCCCCTGCCCCGTCGAGGAAATGAAAGTGCGAATCCGAGGTCACCGAAGGCACATAGCAGGTGAGGATGGCACTATCTTGAACGCAGATTCCGTAGCGAAGATTCTTCGCCGCGCGCTCGGCCTCGAGAAATTTGGTCAGCTCCTTCAGCCTAGCGTCCCCCAACGACACTGTGATGCGCAAACCGTCCTGAAATTTTCTATAGTCCGTGTTGAGCGATGTAAATTCCTTGTATCGTTTCGGATTGAACCCGGCAACTGACAGGCCTGTGCGAAATACGAACCAAGCAAAAAGTGTCCCCAGGTAAAGTGACATCTTGCGACATGCCAGCGACCGGTCGTCGGGCATGGCCCGGGCTTCAAGTTCGAGCCCCTCTGGCGGCCAGCTCACGGGCGGGCCCTCACGCGGCATCGGCGAACCGGTATCGTGCAACGCCATGCCTGCAAGTTCGAGCAGCCGCGCCGCAATTGTCGGAAACTGCGTGCCCGCCCTCTCACCTGCCTCGATGATGATCGAGACGATGCTTTCACCCTCCGGCTTTATCGGCGACCAACGGCAGGACAGGCCGGTCAGGTCTGGCTTGCTACCGGCGGCTGACGGTTCGACGGCGAACTTGCCCTCCTTCATCAGCGCCTCGGCGCGTGACACGCCGCCGCCCCTGAAGGCGTAGTTGTTCACTGCCTCGGATACCCGGGTGGCTTGCACCAGCACGTCAAAGCCTTCGGCGCGGACGGCGGAAACCGGCACCAGGGCGGCCCTCAAAGTCAGCCCGAGCTCGTCGCCGACCCAGGCGGCCGTGTCAGCCATGGTCCGCGCAACGACTTCGCGGTCCGCCGGGGCGCAGATGATGGCGGCACCGTCACCGCCGAAGATGAAGGGAATGTCCTGCGTGCCGAGCGCGTTCATCAGCCCGCTGATCATGGCCACACCCGCCATGTTCACGGCCTTGTACCGTCCGTCGGCGATCGCCTTGCGCGAGCCGACGACATCGGTGACGCCGATCAGCCAATCCGCGGGCGCAGGCTGATAGGCGGCCTCGTCAAGCACGGTGCGGAACTCGCTCTGCACCGGCAGGTCCCGGGTGAATAGCGCCGTTTCGGCTTGCACTTGGCTTGGTCCCTTTCCGGTCGGCGTTTGCGGCAAGCCCGCCTCCCGCAGTAGGTTGCCGGGTAGCGTCTCCGCCAAGAAAGGAGAAATGTTGACGCAAACTTCAAATCTGCACTTAAAAAAGCGATCACGCCACTCCAAATGATGCCGACTGGCATCCAGGCCGCAACGCGACGAAAGTTTCCCTATGACAGACAGGACACTGGTTACCGGAATCAACGAATGGCTGGTCGACCAGGCGCTCTCGGAGCCCGACATCGTCAAGATGTTCGAAGGCCTGTGCAACCGCATCCACGCGATAGGCATTCCACTCGGCAGGGCGCGCCTGACCTGGCCGACTTTGCATCCGCTGTTTCAGGCCGAGACCATCCTGTGGCGGCGTGGCAGCGACACCGAGTTCGAACAGTTCATGCACCAGGAGAGCCAGTCGGATGCATGGCTGCTCAGCCCGATGCGCTACATGTTCGAGAACGACGTCCTGGTGTTGCGGCGAAATCTCGATGGGCCGAGCAAGCTGCTCGACTTTCCCGTGCTGGAAGAGGTCGCCGCGCAGGGGATGACCGACTACTTCGTCGTCATCACGCCGTTGTCGGTCAGGAACGAGACCGGCATCAAGGGTCAGATGGGCATCATCTCGACATTCTCGGCCGATCGAGCGGGCGGCTTCAACAATGAAGAACTGGAAGCGCTGCAGAAGATCCAGCGCCGCTTTGCCGTCGCCTGCAAGACCGTCATACAGTCGCGCATCGCCCGCAACATTTCGGAAACCTATCTCGGGCGTGAAGCCGGCAGCCGTGTCCTTGCGGGTTCGATCCGGCGCGGCGACGGGCGCGAGACGAAGGCGGTCGTCTGGTACAACGACATGCGCGACTCGACCGCCCTGGCCGACACGATGCCGGGCGCAGACTATATTCAGCTGCTGAACACCTACTTCGATTGCACGGCGACACCGATCATAGATGCGGGCGGCGAGGTCCTCGACTTCATCGGCGACGCGGTTCTTGCGATCTTCCCCTACCAGGACGCCACCGAGCAAAAGGCTGCGGTGAAGGCGGCAACGACCGCGCTGCAGAACGTGATCAAGGCGCGCGACGCGCTTAACGCCGAGCGCGCCGAGCAGGGCCTGTTTCCGATCCGCTTCGGCATCGGCCTGAACACCGGCACGGTGATGTTCGGCAATATCGGTGTCTCACAGCGCCTGACGTTCTCGGTGATCGGTCCGACCGTGAACGAAGTGTCGAGGATCGAGGCCATGACCAAGGCGACCGGGATCGATGCCCTTGTCACCAGGGATATCGTTGCGCTCGACCCCGGCAAATGGGTCAGCATCGGCAATCAGAGGCTGCCGGGCGTCTCCGAGGAAATAGAGCTCTTCACATTCGCCAAGGAGCCTGCCGCGATAGCGGCTGGCATGGACCGCATCGAGATAAAGCCGACAATCAAGAACTGACCGGCGCAGACGGGAATCGGGGCGCAACAGAGCGCGCAAGGCTGCGTCGGGTTGCTTCCACTCCCGGGGACCACACGGCCACCGTTTCCGCGTGAGACAGGCGGCAAGCGCCAGGACTGGCGCCAGCGCCCGTCCAGCATTGGATGCGCGTCAACCGATGGCTCCGATCACGCAGCTCCATTCGGCAGGTCCGCGACGCTGCCAGTCATCCATAATGCGCCCCACAGAAGGACGAAGCCGGCGAGGTTCAGCGCCAGCAGGAAAAGCATGCGCCGTCTCAGCGCCTGCGTCTCGGGATCGCGGGCCACTTTCCAGTTGAAGGCGGTATGGATCATCATCGCTTTCTGGGGCACACCGAGGGTGTTGCGCAGGTCCTCCGAGCGCGCTTCGATGCGGTAGGAGAGCCGGATGGCCTTGATGAATAACGCCAACATGGCGAGCGCCCAGACCCCGCTGAAGATGAAGAAGCCCGCCCCCATGCCCGGCCCTCAGCGCTGATAGCGTTCGACGGTCTGTTCGATCGCGCCGAAGATCGAATGACCCGCCTTGTCCTTCATTTCGATGCGCACCGTGTCGCCGAAATGCATGAACGGCGTCCTTGCGCTTCCGTCCGCGAGGCTTTCCACTGTTCGCAACTCCGCAAGGCAGGAATAGCCAACGCCCCCGGCCGCGACCGACTTGCCCGGTCCACCATCGAGGCTGTTCGACACGGTCCCCGATCCGACGATCGTGCCGGCGCCGAGCCGGCGCGTCCTAGCAGCATGGGCGACCAGCTGGCCGAAATCGAACGTCATGTCGACCCCGGCATTGGCCCGGCCAAGCGGCTTGCCATTGAGATCGACGCTGAGCGGCAGATGCAGCTTTCCGTCCTGCCAGGCGTCGCCGAGTTCATCTGGGGTCACGGCGACCGGCGAACAGGCCGATGAAGGCTTAGACTGGAAGAAGCCGAAGCCCTTGGCGAGTTCGGCCGGAGCCAGCGCCCGCAGGGAAACATCGTTGACCAGCATCACGAGCCTGATCGCATCAAGTGACTCGGCAGCGGAGGCGCCCATCGGCACGTCGTCGACGATCACCGCGATCTCGCCTTCAAGGTCGATGCCGAAATCCTCGCTTTCGGCCAGGATAGGATCGCGCGGTCCCAGGAACGCATCCGACCCTCCCTGGTAGATGAGCGGGTCGGTCTCGAAGCTCAGTGGCATTTCGTGACCACGCGACTTGCGCACCAGCGCCACGTGATTGAGGTAGGCGGAGCAGTCGGCCCATTGATAGGCGCGCGGTAGCGGGGAATGGGCGTCGTGTTCATGAAAGCGGTCCGATGGGACTGCCCCCGTCTCCAGCGACTCAGCCATCGAGGCGAGATGAGGCGCAATTCGCCGCCAGTCGTCGAGCGCTGCCTGAAGCGTCGGCGCCAGGAACGAAGCATCGGTAAACCGCGTCAGGTCGCGGGACACGACGACCAGTTTTCCGTCGCGCGTACCGTTCTTCAATGTCGCCAGCTTCATGCAGTCCTCCCATTACGCCGGCTTGCTGTCGGCTAGGAGCACAACAAGGCCATCGCGGCCGATCGTCAAGGCACCAGACCAGCTTTTCCGCACTGCCCTCACCCAATCCTCCTCGCCGATCGTCGGATCGTCGGCCGGGATCAGGTGATTGAGCACCAGCCGCCCGACGCCGGCCTCCGCCGCTATCCTTCCGGCATCTGTCGCGAAGGTGTGGCTGGCCAGCAGATGCTCGCGCAGTCGTGCGCCGTTGCCGGTGCGTGCGACCAGCCGTTCGACACCCTCTTCGAGCATCGCCTCGTGCACGAGGATATCGGCGCCGCGCGCAAACCCGGCGAGCGGCGGAAAGTAGGCCGTGTCGGACGACAGCACGATGCTTCGGTCGCCCTGTGCAAAGCGCAGCGCATAGCATTCGATGAGCGGCGGATGGTCGACGCACAGGGCGGAGACGGAGAGCCCGTCCTCATCGAGCACGTCTCCTTCCGCGAATTCCTGAACCGTGACGAGGTCGCGAAGGTCAGGGCGCCCTTCGTCGGCGATCCGGATTTCGATATCGAATTCCAGCGATTGCGCGAATTTCCGCCAGTATCGATTCAGGCCGCGCGGGCCGTAAACCCGGACGGGCGTCTTCAGCCCCGCCGTCCAGGCCGTGTGCAGCAAAGGGCCCAGTTCGATGACGTGGTCGGAATGGAGATGGGTGATGAAGACCAGGTCGAGGGCCTTGAGGTCTGTCCCGGCATCGGTCAGGCCGCGCGTCACCCCAAGACCGCAATCGACCACCATGCGGCGACCGCCAAGTTCGAGCAGCGTCGAGGTGGGCCAAGGCCCCCCGGGACGCAGCGCCGGTCCGCCCTTGGAGCCAAGAATCACGAGCCTGTCGGTCAAGGAGCTCTCCCGCGCATCGCCAGCCTGCCGCGACCTACCAGTCCATGACCACCTTGCCGGAATTACCGCTCTTCATCGCCTCGAAGCCCTCGATGTAGTCATCGACGCCGATCCGATGGGTGATCAGGCCCGACACATCGAGCGGTCCCTGCACCAGCGCGATCATCTTGTACCAGGTCTCGAACATTTCGCGGCCGTAGATGCCCTTGAGATGCAGCATCTTGAAGATGACCTTGTTCCAGTCGATCTCGAAACCGGTCGGCGCGATGCCAAGAATGGCGATCTTGCCGCCGTTGTTCATGGTGTCGATCATGTCGCGGAAGGCCGCCGCCGAACCCGACATTTCTAGCCCCACGTCGAAGCCCTCCCGCATGCCCTCCTCCTGCATGACGTCGGAGAGCTTTTCCTTCGAGGCATCGACGACATGCTGCACGCCGAGCTTCTTGGCCAGCGCGAGGCGCACCGGATTGATGTCGGTGATGACCACCTTGCGTGCGCCGACGCATTGCGCGACCAGCGCGCCCATGATGCCGATCGGACCGGCGCCGGTCACCAGCACATCCTCGCCGACCAGGTCGAAGGAAAGGGCGGTGTGGACCGCATTGCCCAGCGGGTCGAAGATCGCGGCGATCTCGTCGGGAATGTCGTCGGGAATCGGCACGACATTGTGCTGCGGCAGGACCAGATACTCGCCAAAGGCGCCCGGCCTGTTGACGCCGACGCCAAGCGTGTTGCGGCAGAGGTGCCCCCTGCCCGCGCGGCAGTTGCGGCAATGGCCGCAGACGATATGACCTTCGCCCGACACGCGCTGGCCGACCGTGTATTCGGTGACGGCCGCGCCGAAATCGGCAACGGTGCCGACGAATTCGTGACCGGTCACCATCGGCACCGGAACCGTCTTCCGGGCCCACTGGTCCCAGTTGTAGATGTGAACGTCGGTGCCGCAGATCGCGGTCTTCTTGACCTTGATGAGCACGTCGTTCGGCCCGATCTCCGGCACCGGAACCTGCTCCATCCAGATGCCCGGCTCGGCCTTCGCCTTCACCAGCGCACGCATCATGTTCGACATTATCTCGTCCTTTGAATCGCTTGATCCCGAATCGCTTCTTCAAGCGCCCGTCAGGAAATTACACCCAGTTCGCGGCCGGTTTCGGCAAATGCCTGCACCGCACGGTCGATGTCCTCAGTCGAATGTGCCGCCGACATCTGCGTCCTGATCCGCGCCTGGCCCTTCGGCACCACCGGAAAGGAGAAGCCGATCACATATATGCCGCGCTCGAGCATCTTTTGAGCCATCTCCTGCGCCAACGACGCGTCACCGAGCATGACCGGGATGATGGGATGGTCCGCGCCCGCAAGCGTGAAACCGAGCTTGGTCATTTCACTGCGAAAACGCGCAGCATTCGCATAAAGCTGCTTTCGAAGCGCGCCACCATGCTCGATCATGTCGAACACGGTCAGCGACGCGCCGGCAATTGCCGGCATCAGCGTGTTGGAAAAGAGGTATGGCCGCGAGCGCTGGCGCAGCCAGTCGACCACCTCGCGCTTGCCGCTGGTGTAGCCGCCGGATGCACCGCCAAGCGCCTTGCCGAGCGTGCCCGTGATGATGTCGACCCTGCCCTCGACGCCGCAATGCTCGGCGGAACCGCGCCCGTGCTCGCCGACGAACCCAACCGCGTGACTGTCGTCGACCATGACCATGGCGCCGTATTTCTCGGCCAGGTCGCAAACGCCCCGCAGGTTGGCGATGATGCCATCCATCGAGAAGACACCGTCCGTGGCGATCAGCTTGAAACGGCTGCCCTCGGCCTTCTTCAGTTCTTCTTCGAGGGCCGCCATGTCGTTGTTGGCGTAGCGAAAGCGCTTTGCCTTGGAGAGCCTGACGCCGTCGATGATCGAGGCATGATTGAGAGCATCCGAGATGACGGCGTCTTCTTCGCCCAGAAGCGTCTCGAACAGGCCGCCATTGGCGTCGAAACAGGAGCCGTAGAGGATCGTGTCCTCCATGCCGAGGAAGCCGGAGATCTTCGCCTCGAGCTGCTTGTGCTCCTCCTGCGTGCCGCAGATGAAGCGCACCGAGGCCATGCCGTAGCCGTAGCGATCGAGTGCAGACTTCGCCGCCTCACGCAACTCGTCATTGTCGGCGAGGCCAAGGTAGTTGTTGGCGCAGAAGTTCAACAGCTTGCGATTCGATACCTCGATCTCGGCCGATTGCGGCGAGGTGATCACGCGTTCCGACTTGTAGAGACCGGCCGCCTTCAGGCCTTCGAGCTCTGAGGTCAGGTGGGAAAGGAACGCGTTCGACATCGGATACAAACCCCGGTTGCAAATGCCGCGACTGTCGCGCGGCACGGGGCAAAAATCCATGACAAATGCGACCCTGTCAGGACAGGGGCGCGCCGACGAGGTCGATGCCGTTCCGGGCGCAGCACTGGGCAAGGGCTGGCGACACCGCCTCGCCGGGCTCGTATCGCTGCGCCAGCCGCGTGCTGTCTGCCGGTTCGCCGATCTCGCGGATCATCCGCTCCAGGTCGCCGCCTGTCGTGATCGTCAGGCAACGTGCGCCTTCAGCCGATTCGACGCGAAAGCTGTGCGGAACGCCCTTTGGGGCCATGACCGTCTGCCCGGCATGGGCAATGGACTCGACGCCGTCGACCTGGATACGCATGGATCCTTCGAGGATGTGGAAGACCTCGTCCTCGTTGCGGTGCACGTGCAGTGGCGGTGACATGCCGTAGGGCATGAAGTGCTCCACCACGCTGACGCGATCCTCTCCCGCGATCCAGGAAACGCGTATGTTGATCAGTGCACCCTTGAACCAGAAGAGCTCTCCGCCACTCTCCAGCATGCGATGGATGGTCATCATCGATCTCCGTGCGCTCAATGCGCAGCTAGCCCCGCACGCTCAGGACTAGCCGGAGGCGGTTTCCGTTCGGAGGCGTTGGAGATCGGTTGTGTATCGGTGTCGGAAACAGATGCGCGAGCATCCGACCAGGCCACCACGCCGGCGCTGCCGCGCCGGCGTCAATTCATGCGGATGCGGCGGCGGAATCGGATCCGCCTGCGCCAATCCTCAGAAGAATGCCTGCAGGCCCGTCTGTGCGCGGCCAAGGATGAGGGCATGGACATCGTGCGTACCCTCGTAGGTGTTCACCGTCTCAAGGTTCTGCGCATGGCGCATCACGTGATAGCCGACCTGGATGCCGTTGCCGCCATGCATGTCGCGGGCCTGGCGGGCGATGTCGAGCGCCTTGCCGCAATTGTTGCGCTTGACCAGCGAGATCATCTCGGGTGCGAATCTATGCTCGTCCATCAACCGGCCGACGCGAAGCGACCCCTGCAGGCCGAGCGCGATTTCCGTCTGCATGTCGGCGAGCTTCTTCTGGAAGAGCTGCGTGGCGGCCAGCGGCCGGCCGAACTGCTTGCGGTCGAGCCCATACTGGCGCGCGCGGTGCCAGCAATCCTCGGCCGCACCCATGGCGCCCCAGGAGATGCCGTAGCGGGCGCGGTTAAGGCAGCCGAACGGCCCCTTCAGGCCCGACACGTTTGGCAACAGCGCATCCTCGCCGACCTCGACGCCTTCCATCACGACCTCGCCGGTAATCGACGCCCGCAGGGACAGCTTTCCGTCGATCTTCGGGGCGGACAGGCCTTTCATGCCCTTTTCGAGCACGAAGCCGCGGATCTGGTTGTCATGCGCCGCGGACTTGGCCCAGACGACGAAAACGTCGGCGATAGGCGAGTTCGAGATCCACATCTTGGATCCCGTCAGCCGGTAGCCGTCGGCAGTCTTCTCGGCACGCGTCTTCATGCCGCCCGGATCCGAGCCGGCATCGGGTTCGGTAAGGCCAAAGCAGCCGATCCACTCACCCGAAGCCAGCTTCGGCAGGAACTTCTTGCGCTGCTCCTCCGAGCCGTAGGCGTAGATTGGGTACATGACGAGCGACGACTGCACGCTCATCATCGAGCGATAGCCGGAATCAACGCGCTCGACCTCGCGCGCCACAAGTCCATAGGTCACATAGCCCGCGCCGAGGCCGCCATATTCTTCCGGCACGGTGATGCCGAGCAGACCCGCCTCGCCCATCTCGCGGAAGATCGCCGGATCGGTGGTTTCGTTGAGGTAGGCGTCCTCGATGCGCGGAGCGAGCTTGTCTGCGGCAAAGCTCGCAGCCGCGTCGCGGATCATGCGCTCGTCCTCACTCAGCTGGTCCTCGATCAGGAATGGATCGTTCCAGACAAAGGAGCCGGACGTCGTCTTCGCGCCCTTCGATTCGATATTCATGGCAGTTTCCGGATTCCGATTACGTTTTGGTGTTCGAGCTTACGGCCAAACAGCGATGACGGGAAATCGTTTCCGTTGCACCAGCAGCACTTCCCGTCATTCGAATGCAGCCGGTTCCGACAACGCTTCAATAACCATCGGCCCCGAATTGTGACGGCGACCGACCGAATCCGGGGCCCGCTGGCAAGCCGTTAACGCCTTGTGGGCATGGTGCATATTCCAAAACAGTGAATCGCGCCAGAAGGCCGCAGGAAATGCAACAACAGCAGCAGCCGGTAAATTCCAGCTCGGCAAAACTGATCTTCCTGATCAAGAGTGCCTACTGGATCGCGCTGCTTATCATCGCCGCCATGGCGATGGCTTCATTCGTGCTTCTGCAGCAAATGATGGCCGCCCAGCAGCGCGACAAGGACCTGCTTACCCTTGCCAGCACCCAGAAGGCGCTGTCGCAGCGCGTCGTGTTCCTGGCCAATGCGGCAAGTGCCGCCGAGCGCAAGGATCAGGCCGGTCTGGTTGCCTCGCTGAGGCAAGCCAATACCGAATTCGAAAAGAACTATGACCTGCTTCTCGAGCGCACCGGCGTCAATCCTCTGTCCGATGCGCGCTTCGATCCGGATTCGCTCGAAAGCGTATTCTTCGCGAAACCCTACCATCTCGATTACTTCTGCACCGGGCTTGCCGCCAATGGCTGGCGCCTGATAGCGGCCATCGAGTCCGAACTGAACATCAACGGGTCCAGCGCCAACTACCTGGCCGGCAAGGAACGCGCGCAGATCGACGAGACCGTCGCCAAGGCGACGCTCGAGGGCTTCACGGCGCTCGGAAAGCGCATCGACGCGTCCGCAAACAGCCGCCTTGCCAGCACGCTCGACATGCACGGCAACCTGTTTTTCGCCACCATCACCGTCATCATTCTGGTCGCTTTGTTCATCTTCAGGCCAATGTCGGAAGTCATCCGGCGCAAGACGCACGAGCTCGTCGATGCCCGCAACTCGATGGCGTTCATCGCCGTGCATGACGGGCTGACAGGGCTGCACAACCGAACCTTCCTGACCGATCACTTCGATACGTTGATCAAGGGGGCGCGGCGCCGCCACGAGCGCATGGCGGTAATCCAGATCGACCTCGACCGCTTCAAGCAGATCAACGATACGCTGGGCCATTCGGCCGGCGACTATGTCCTCGTTGCAACGGCGCAGCGCATGCGCGAGACCTGCCGGGCTTCCGACCTCTGCGTGCGGCTCGGCGGCGACGAATTCGTGATGATCCTTCAGGGTGCCGGCACGACCGAAGACATCAACATGGTGGCGCGGCGCATCATGGAACGGATCAACGAGCCGATCAGCTTCCATGGCGCGACGATCCTGCCCGGCGCCAGTGCCGGCATCGCCGTCTATCCGGTCGACGCGGAAAATGCCAAGGACCTGATCGTCCATGCCGACCTGGCGCTTTACTCCGCCAAGAAGCTCGGCGGCGGCGCCTTCTCCTTCTTTTCGGAAGAGTTGCGACTGGAACTCGAACACCGCAAGCAGCTCGAGAACGACATGCGCACCGCCATCGCGGAAAAGTCGTTCCAGGTCTACTTCCAGCCGCAGGTCTCGCTGTCCGACGGAACGATCGCCGGAACCGAGGCGCTGGTGCGGTGGAATCACGCAACGCGCGGCATGATCCCGCCCGGAGAATTCATTCCGGTGGCGGAAAAGTCGGGCCTGATGGCGCAGATCGGCAGAATCGTCATTTCCAAGGCGATCCAGCAGGCCGCCGAGTGGCACCGTGCAGGGCTCTATTTCGGCCGGCTTGCGGTGAACGTGTCCGGGACCGAGTTGCGCGAGCCCGACTTCGACGTATTCCTGTTCGGGGAACTGGAGGCCGCCGGTCTGCCTGCCGAAAAGCTCTCGCTGGAAATCGTGGAATCGGTGATCCTGGATGATGAGAAGACCGGCATCGCCTCGAAGCTGCGCCAGATCCGTGCCGCCGGCGTGCACCTGGAACTCGACGACTTCGGCACAGGCTACGCCTCGCTCAGCCACGTCAATCCCAACGAGATCGACCGGCTGAAGATCGATCGCCGCTTCGTGCAGAACATCAATTCGAACAGCGACAACACCAAGATCGTCCGCGCAATCACCGAACTTGCGCGCGGGCTCGGAATTTCGATCATCGCCGAGGGCGCGGAGACCGAAGAAGAGCTGACATCGCTGATGTCGATTGGCTGCGACCAGGTGCAGGGTTATTCGATCGCTTTCCCGATGCCGCAGGACAAGGCCCGCGAATGGCTCGCCATGCGCACGCCGCGCACACGTCCGGCGCTGAAGGTGCTGCAGGGCAGCCGCGCCTAGTCGCGACCTCTCGAAGTTCTGCGTGGCAACTGGCCCGATACATGCCAGATTGCCTGGCACCGCCCGGGTCCGTATCTGCCCGGCGGATTCCCCGTTCCAATGACCGGCCAAGCATGATCTCACCCATCTCGCGCTCCCTGGAAGCCAGCGTCCTCAAACTGAACAACGAACATGCGGCCGAGCTTTCTTGGCTGGAGCCTGACGGGCTCTCGGCCCTCCTCAATTCCGCCTTCTACGCAGCCTGCATCGGCAATCTCGAAGCCTTCCTCATCGCCTTCGACCAGGATGGGGAGTACGACAGTCCGAATTTTCACTGGTTCCGCGAGCGCTACCCCCGCTTCGTCTACGTCGACCGGATCGCCGTCGCAGCCTCGGCACGCGGAAAGGGGCACGCTCGCCGGCTTTACCGGGACCTGTTCGACCGAGCATCTGCCGCCGGTCACGAGATGATCGGGTGCGAAGTCAATTCCGATCCGCCGAACCCGGCATCAGACGCCTTCCACGCAGCGCTTGGCTTCGTCGAAGTCGGTCAAGCCACGATCCACGGTGGCCGGAAGTCGGTACGGTATTTTGTCCGTTCAGTCGGCCAGCCGATGTCAGGAACGCAACAGGGCGGGTGACCGCGATCGGTCGGCTGTCAAACCGTTTCGGGCAATATCCCCGATCTCGCTCTGGATCCGCCCGCGCTGCTGTCGACCCCTGTGGTATCCGCAGACGAGCGCCCGGCCCGAGAATCTCAGCTGATCATGCCGGAGGTTGTCGCGATAGTCTGACACCAGGTCGCCGATGCGGCCTTGAAGCAGGCTGTTCAGCAGTCGCCGCGCCACCATGTAGGAGACCATTTCCGGATAGCGCTGCCGGAGGTCCGGATGCCGGCGCATCAGCTCCCCATAGGCCGCAATGTACCCATTCCGCTGGCGCGAGATGGAATCCGCGCTGTAGTGCTTGATCCAGTCGATCTCGTCGAGGATGGCGGCGCCGTAGCCGGCTACCGCGAGGCGAAGCAGCAAGTCGCGGTCCTGCAGTCGCCACAGGCCTTCGTCGAACAGGCCGACAGCCTCGATCGCTCTTCTGCGAACGGTGATCGCCGTGCCGGCTATCGACGTCACCTGGGCAAACACGCTCCGCTCCAGGGTACGCGCGTCGAACAGCGCGTTCTGGTTCACCGTCGGCGTCATGGTGCGCCCATCCTTGCAGATGTGGAACGAACTGATGGACAGGTCGATTTCGGGGCGCTCCCCGAAGAACGAGACCGACCGTTCCAGGCGACCAGGCAGGAACTCATCGTCGGAGTCCAAGAACGTCAACAGATTGGAACTCGCCAGATGTAGCCCATGATTGCGCGCCGCATTGGCGCCGACGTGCTTTTCGAGGGCAACGTAGCGCAGGCGAGAATCCTGCAGCATCGACAATTCGTCGGCCGTGCCATCCGTAGAGCCATCATCGACGATGATGTGCTCATAGTGCTGAAAACCCTGAGCCCGCACGCTCGCCACAGCCCGCAACAACGCCTCCCGGCGGTTGAAGGTCGGCGTGATGATCGAGATGGCTGGTATCGTCGCCACCTAGCTGTGCTCCACATAGTCTGGCACGCGCTCGACCCGATCGCTCTGGAGACCGGTAGCCAACAGCGCCTGCCCGACAAAGGCAATGCCGTTGAAAATGGAATACATGCCCACCGCCAGCGGCAGTTGCAGGGGGGCCAGGCCGACGTGCCGAGCCAGCGGCAGCCGGCGCAGCAGGCGCCATTGCGCCGTGAAAAACCGCCCGAAGGCGTTTGCAAGCCGGTGAAGCCGCCGCTGCGACTTGAGGACCGTGAACCGTCGGTCGGCGTCCCGCCCCGCAACGAGCGCTCGCCAGGCGAAGAAGCGCCAGCCGCGCGGCGGACGGTGGCCGGAAAAGGCTTCGACCGCCGCGACTCGCAATCCCTGCTGGCGGAGCGTCTCGGAAAGAAGCGAACAGGCAACCTTGAAGCCGGGATTGTCCGGAAACGGGTTCGCGGCAATCCATGGGCGCCGGAAGGCACAGTTGTTGGCATTCAGCGGCCTCTTTGCTGCCGCCCTTTCATCGTGTGTTCTCAACGGGAATACCCAGAACAGCGCGTAGACACGCGATGGAAAACTGTCGAACAGAAGCGAGGTATGGCCGTTGCTTCCAACAACTTCGGGGTCCGAGAAGGGCGCCAGAAGCTTTGGCAGCCAATCGGCTTCGGGCAGCATGTCAGAATCCATGAAGGCAACAATGTCGCCACGGGCCAATTCAACACCGCGGTTCTTCAGTTCATAGTAGCGGCCATCCGGCACCCCTTCGAATGACAGATCGGCGTGGTCTGCCAGACCGGGAGCGGCCTCGGACACGGCACGCCGCAATGCCTCGGCGTCCGAGGAACTACCCGGAAGGACGAAGATCATTTCAGGCCTTGCGCCCTTGCTGCCCTTGTCTTCCAGTGCGCCGAGCTGTGCAGCCAGCAGGTTGATGGCTGCAAGCACGGTCTCGGAGCCGGACACCTCGGCATTGTCCATTTCGACGATCAGGGAAAGGCTAGGTGTCATCGGTTGATCATGACCCGTTGGCCGCGAAGCTCGGCACGCCGCAGCTTGATGTAGGTGCGCAGGTTGGGCGCAATCCGAAAGCCTTGTTCGCTCGGTTTTCTCAGCTGCTCAGTCCAATCCAGCTCTTTATACGCCTCGCCGTAGGACTCAAAAACCGAGGCGAGTTCCTCGCGTCCGAGACGCCGGGCCAGTTCGGCGCAAGCCGTGACTCTGGTCGCGACCGATTTTCCGTATTTGGGCGCAAAGGCCAAGCCACCGTCGGCAAGATCGTCTATCTCGTGGGCAAGCGCCACGAACAGCGGAACCTCGTCTTTCTTCAAGATGTCACCAGCCGCGAGGCGTTCGGGGTCGCCGGTATCGAGCACCATCGCCGAAACGCTGGCCACAAGTTCCTCGACCTCGGCGCCAAGATGCTGCACCAGCCATGCCTTGTGTGCTGCCGTCCGCTTGCTCGACTTTCCGTCCGGGAATTCACCGGAGTCATAAGCTGCATGAAACATGCCGGCGAGCACATTGGTAACGTCGCGATCGAAATGGACGACTGACGAGGCGGCGCCTACTGCGTGGCAGATGAATGGCCGACCGGTCTTTCGGTAGCGGCCATTGAACATCAGGCAACAGAGAAGATACGCGTCCTGTACCCGCACGATGTCGGCCGTGCTGAACCCGTTCGCGTGGAGCTGGATGTAGAGTCCGGTGTTAGTCTGGCTCGGCGAAAATAGGCCACTCTTGTTCAATTTTCTTCCCCGCGTCCCACAACCGCCCAATCCGTATCGGTATGAATAGACAGGACCAGACGTAACGCAAGCGCCTGATTCGCGCGGCGGTTGCAGGCAGACATCGTCCACAGGCCAAGGGTGCACGTGCCCTAGAGAGCGTTTCCCAGTCAATGCATCTCTCCTGATTTTCGCCGCGGCTGTTCTATTTGCATTAGCATGACCCGAATTCATGCACGGGAGGCAGTCATGGAACAGGCACAGCAGCAGCTTGACGACAACATATCGACGGGCTTCGCCACGCCGCCCCTTCCCTCCACCGCGTCCGAATTCATCACCGCGCTGGCGCATTTTCACCGGGCCGAGATCGCCCGCATGGCCGGCTGGCGCGACCGCATAGACCGTACCAGCAACTGGGCCATCACCGGTGTCGCCGCGATGCTGTCGCTGTCACTGTCCAGCCCATCCTCGTCACATGGCGTGCTGCTGTTCGCCATGATCATGATCCTGCTCCTGTTGCTGATCGAGGCCCGCCGCTACCGCTTCTTCGACGTCTACCGCGGCCGTGTCCGCATCATCGAACGTAACTACTTCGCCCAGATGTTCGCGCCTGACAGCCAAGTGAAGGAGGACTGGGCCAAGGTGCTCGGCAAGGACCTGCGCGAACCCGAATTCCTGATGTCGCTCAAGACGGCGATGTCGCGCCGCCTGCGGCGCAACTATGCATGGATGTTCCTGATCCTGCTGATGGCCTGGGTGCTGAAGATCTCGTCGCCAAAGCTGCAGGATATCGAGACCCGGCGCGACGTGGTCGCCTCGTTGCAGGAGATCGTCGGCAACGCTGCTCTGGGACCTCTGCCGGGCTGGTTCGTGCTGCTTCTCGTTGCCACCCTCTACGCATGGATCGCCTACGCCACATTTCTGTCGAGCGGCGGGTCGGACGAGCTGAACCATGGCCGGGTGCATGTCTGAGCGGTAACACCTCGCGCCAACCCATCGGGCGCCGTTTAGATTCTGAGCGCGAACCTGATGCCGTCATAGATTGCGGCGTGGATGTTGCGGGCCGCCACCGCGTCACCGATGCGCAGCAGCGTGAAGGCCCCGTCGGAACGCTCGACGGGAAAGATGTCGCCGCCCTCTACCAGCTTCTGATAGTCGACCGCGCCGGCGTTGCGCGACAGCGGCTTCAGCGCGAAATACAGGTCGTCGAGCGGAAGCGTGCCATGCTCGACCACGATCTGGTCGACGCGCCTCTCCTCGAACCAGTTTTGGGCAAAGTCTGAGCAGAGGGTCGCGACAAGCTGATTGCCTTCGCGCCGGACCGCCCGCAGCCGCGTATTGATGGTGATTCTTACACCCTGCTCGTGAAAGGCGCGCATGTAGGGCACATGGTTCATGCCGCCCATCTCGGGAGCGAAGAAGCGTTCGGGGGAAACCAGTTCGAGCTTCGCGCCTGCGCTAGCGATGAGTTCAGCCGCCGTCATACCCTGATGACCGCCATTGTCGTCATAGACGAGCACATTCTCGGCCGGCTTGACTGCCCCGGCGATGATGTCCCAGCTCGAGGTGACGAGATCGTCGCCGGCCGAAAGCGGCGGGTTCTGCGGCAGCCCACCGGTGGCGACGATCACGACGTCGGGCTCAAGCGCAAGGACGTCGCTGCTTTCAGCCCAGATGTCGAAACGCATGTCGGCGCCCAAGCGCGCCAGTTCGGAAAGCCGCCAGTCGACGATGCCGACGAGGTCGCGGCGGCGCGGGTTCTGGGCGGCGAGCCTGACCTGTCCGCCGGCCTGCCCGGAGGCTTCGAGCACGGTCACCCTGTGCCCGCGTTCGGCGGCGACGCGCGCCGCCTCCAGCCCGCCGGCGCCGGCGCCGACCACCACGACATGCTTGCGGGGGCCAGCGCCGCGCGCGATCTCGTGCGGAATGCTCGCCTCGCGGCCGGTCGCCGCATTGTGGATGCAGAGCGCCTCCCCGCCCTCGTAGATGCGGTCCAGGCAGTAGGTTGCACCGACGCAGGGACGGATCTCCGCCTCGCGACCCTCGATGACCTTCTTCACGATGTGGGGATCGGCGAGATGCGCCCGTGTCATGCCGACCATGTCGAGCTTGCCGGATGCAATGGCGTGGCGGGCGGTCGCCACGTCCGCGATGCGCGCGGCATGGAACACCGGGAACTTGGTGGCCGCCCGCACTTCACCAGCAAAGTCGAGATGCGGCGAGGAAGCCATGCCGGCGATCGGAATGACCCTGGTCAGGGCAGCATCGGTCTCGATCGAACCGCGAATGATGTTCAGGAAGTCGAATTTTCCCGAGGCCGCCAACCGGTTGGCGATCTCGATGCCTTCGGCCTTCGACAGACCCTGCTCGAGATCCTCGTCGGCCACCATGCGGATGCCGACGATGAACTCCTTGCCGACCGCCGCCCGGACCGCATCGATCACCCGCCAGGTAAAGCGCAGGCGGTTGTCCAGCGAGCCGCCATACTCGTCATCGCGGGAATTGGTCGCCGGCGACCAGAAGCCGTCCATCAGGTGGCCGTAGGCTTCGAATTCGATGCCGTCGAGCCCGGCCGCCTGCATGCGCTGGGCGGCGCTCGCATAATCGGCGACGATGCGATCGATGTCCCAGTCTTCGGCGGTTTTCGGAAACGACCGGTGTGCGGGCTCGCGCACCGGCGATGCGCTGAGCACCGGCAGCCAGTCGGCCTTGTTCCAGCCCGTGCGCCGGCCGAGATGCGTCAGCTGGATCATCACGGCGCAGTCATGCTCGTGGCAGGAGTCGGCGAGTTCCTTCAGCCAGGGCACGATCTCGTCGCGGTAGGCGTGAAGATTGCCGAAAGCGGCCGGACTGTCGCGCGAGACGAGCGCTGAACCGGCGGTCATCGTCAGCGCCAGACCGCCCTTGGCCTTCTCGGCATGGTATAGCCGGTAGCGCTCCTTCGGCAGTCCGTCCTCGGAATAGGCCGGCTCATGGCTGGTCGACATGACGCGGTTCTTCAGCGTCAGGTGCTTCAGATGGTAGGGCTGCAAAAGGGGATCGTTGCTGGTCACGTCTTCACGCCGCTGCTTCGTTCAAGGGTGTCGCGAACCGGCTATTCGCACTGGAAGCGGCTCAGCGCCCAGTCCTTCGTCATCGACACGAGGTCGAATACCTTCCAGGTGCCGTCGACGTTTTTCAGGCGCCATTGCACGGTCTGTGCCTCGTCCGAGGCCATGAAGGTCGCAAGCACCGTGGCTTCCCCGCCGGTGGCGACTTCCTTGAGCGTCAGCGCCCGGGCGACAACGGCCGGATCGAAGTAGGAATCGTTGAAAGGCAGCGCCGGATCGAGGCATCCCTCGTCGCCTCCGTGACGGATTTCGTCGTTCAGGTTCAGAATTCGGCGCGCCGGATCGATGAAGCTGTCGCGGGCCGACATTTCCAGTTCGAGGCCGGGCTGCAGGTAGAACTGCCTCACGACTTCGCTAGGCTCCCCGGCCGTCGCCGCCAGCGGCGCCAGAAGTGATCCCAACAAGCCGAGACCGAGTGCATAATGCGATCGCATGGTCCACCAGATGTTCGAGTGACGTGCTCCGCCGACCATCGGCCCGCCTTCCCTCTCAATGCAATGGCAGACGGCGGTAGCGGCCCGGATTGCCGGGATCCATAAAGTGCCCCATCGGTCCGTGCTCCGTAAAGTGGGCGGCCCAGCGCTTCATCGCCGCCGGATCGAGTTCGACGCCAAGCCCGTCTCCCTCCGGTACTGGCACCGTGTCGTTCGTCTGTCGGAAGGGTCCGTCCTTGATGACGTCGCCAACCTGCCAACGAAACAGCGACTGCGAGGCTTCGGTGATCCACGGCGTCGCCGCAACCACGTGCAGATAGGCCGCGGTCATGATGCCCAGATCGTTGGAATAGCACCAGAATCCCTTGCCCATCGCCTCACAGGCGGCGATGAACTTCAACGTCCTGCCGATGCCGCCAAGGGCAGCGAAATTGCAGACGAATGTGTCGGGAGTCCCCAGCGCGACGGCGCGCCGCAGATCCGGCACATGGGTCGAGAACGGAATGCGCGAATGCTGCCTGAGGGCCGCCATTTCCTCGAAGGAGGCCACCGGATCCTCATAGTTGCGGATGTTGAATGGCTCGATTTCCCGCAGCACCCAGCGTGCCGTCGTCAGCGACCACTGCATGTTGGAATCGAGCTTGATCTGCGCTGTGTCGCCAAGCGCCTCACGCAGCATGCGAACGGTCCGGATTTCGAGTTGCGGATCGCCGAGGATGAGCTTGCCCTCGAAGATGCTCGACCCATGCTCCTCACGCATCTTCAGGCAGTAGTCGACGATCGCCTCCGGCGACATCTCGCCGCCGGCGCCGCCACGGGCAGGACGAAAGGCGAAATACTCCGAGAACGGGATGCTTTTTCGCACTGCGCCGCCCAGCAACTTGTAGAGCGGCATGCCGAAGGCCTTGCCCCGGATATCCCATAACGCCATCTCCACGGCACCGAACGCCACCGAGGCAGCATTCTCGCCGGTGTTGGCGGTAATCTGCCAGGGCGGCACGCAGCGGCTTTCGCAGTCGGCGATGTCGAGCGGATCGGCACCCAGCAGGGCCGGCGCGATCTCCGCCTTGACGACCTCGCCGAAATGCCACCAGGGCGCTTCGCCGAGCCCGACGATGCCGGCGTCCGTCTCGACCTCGATGATCGACTTCGACGCACCCGGGTAGTGGCCGCCGGTCCACCAGAACGGTGCATCGAAGGGCACGTTGACATGGGTTACGCGAATTGCGGTGATCTTCATCGCGCCGTCCTCAGTACCAGGAATCTTCCATCGACGCTTTCCTGCGCGCCATGAAGTCCTGCAATGCCTCGTCTGTGGCCTCGTCGAGCGGTGGCGCGACATACTCGGCGAGCGCCTTCTTCCAGCGCCGGTTGGCGCGGATCGCGGCATCTTCCGAGCCGGCCGCCTGCCACTTCTCGAAAGGCTCGTTGTCGGCGATCTCGGAGTCCCAGAAAGCCGTCTCGTAGTTCTCCATCGTATGCGCGCAGCCGAAGAAATGGCTGCCCGGTCCAACCTCCCGGAAGGCTTCGAGCGCCAACTGGTTGTCGTCGAGCTTGATGCCGTCGAGATAGGTGTGCAGCGCACCGCAGAAATCGGCGTCCATCACGAACTTCTCGTAGGACATCGACAGCAGCCCATCGAGGAAGCCCGCAGAATGCAGGATGAAGTTGGCGCCGCAATGGACGGCTGCCAGCATCGACATCGTGCCTTCGTTCATCGCGTGGGCGTCCGGCAGCTTCGAGGTGGTGAAGTTGCCGGAACACCTGAGCGGCAGGTTCAGCCGCCGCGCCAGTTGCCCGATCACCATCGAGCCGATTGCGGGCTCGGGCGTGCCGAAGGTCGGCGATCCGGACCTCAGCGACATCGACGACAGGAAATTGCCGAAGATTACCGGTGCGCCCGGCCGTTCGAGTTGGGTCAGCGCGCAGCCGGCCATGGTCTCGGCGAGCGACTGCGCTATCGCTCCGGCATTGGTAACCGGGCCCATCGCGCCGCCGAGGATGAACGGCACCACGACCGCCGCCTGGTTGGCGCGGGCATAGGCTCGCAGGGCGCTGGTCATGGTCGCATCCCAGACCAGCGGCGAGTTCACGTTGACATTGCCGAGGATCACGCAGTTCTCGTCCACGAAGCTTTCGCCGAAGACGATGCGGGCCATGTCGATAGAATCGTCGGCCCGGTCCTCGGCCGTCACCGAGCCCATGAATCCTCGATCGGAGTACTTGATGTGGCTGTAGACCATGTCGAGGTGGCGCTTGTTGACGGGCACGTCGACCGGCTCACAGATGGTCCCGCCTGAATGGTGCAGCCAGGGCGACGACTGCGCCAGCTTCACGAAGTTGCGGAAGTCCTCGATCGTGCCGTAGCGGCGGCCCTTGTCGATATCCATGACGAAGGGCGATCCGTAGGCCGGCGAGAAGACGACGCTCTTGCCGCCGATCTCGACCGAGGCAGCAGGATTGCGCGCGTGCTGGGTGAAGCTCGCCGGCGCGGTCGTCAGGATTTCGCGCAGCATGCCCGGCTCGAACTTGACGAGGTTGCCGTCAATCCTGCCTCCCGCCCGCTTCCAATGATCGAGAACCACCGGATCGTCGCGGAATTCGATGCCGATCTCGGCCAGAATCCGGTCGGCCGTGGCCTCGATCCGAAGGAGATTTTCTTCCGACAGGATGTCGTAGGTCGGAATGTTGCGGACGATGTAGGGACGGCCGAGCCCCTCCGAGCCGTGCGAGCGCAACTCGCGCCGGGCGATTCGACCGCCTGAGCGTTCGCGCCGCTTTGCAGGCTCGCCTGCGATTTCGGCAGTGGCGGTGTGCATCGGACCCTCCCTCTTGAGCCAGCTACGAAGCTAGTGCCTGCGGGTGACGCTGTGACGCTGGAAAATCCTGATGCTTCATATAAGCTGCACTTATGCAAAGCCTTCGCCACCTGTTGCCGTCGGCCGGAAACCTCATCGTGTTCGAGGCAGCCGGACGGCTTTCCAGTTTCACCGCCGCGGGCAAGGAACTGGGCATGAGCCAGGCAGCCGTGTCCTATTCGATCCGGGGGCTTGAGGAGCAACTCGGCGTCAAGCTGTTCCAGCGCCGCCACCGTCAGGTCTCGCTCACCGAGACCGGCGGGCGATTTCTCACCGATGTGACGCTCGGGCTCTCCCATATCCGCAAGTCGGCCGAAGATATCCGCGGGCGGGCAAGCGGAGCGCACGTAACACTCTCGGCCTCCACCGCCTTCGCCTCCTTCTGGATGATGCCGCGCCTGCAGAAGTTCCGCGACGACCTGCCCGACATCGACCTGCGCATCCAGACCGCGGACCGCGACGTCAACCTGCTCGCCGAGGACATACCGCTCGGGATTCGCGGCGGCGCGCCATCGGACTGGCCCGACTACAACCTGCTGCGGATTGCCGACGAAGAGATCTGCGCCGTCGCCGGACCGAGCTATGTCGCGCGTGCCGGACAGCCATTGACGCCGGCCGATATCGCATCGCATCAGCTGATCCATCTGGAGGAGCCGATCAGGGCGGCTGCGAGCTGGAGGGACTGGTTCCGCTCCGCTGGCATCAGCGGATCCGCAGCCAATCGGGGCCTGCTCATCAACGACTACGTGCTCGTCATCCAGGCCGTGATGGAGGGCCAGGGTATCGGGCTTGGCTGGCGTCATCTGACCGACCGCCTTGTCGCCAGCGGCCTGCTCGTCCAGATCACCGACCACGTCATGCGAACCGGATTCGCCTTCCACGTCGCCTGGCCGAAGAACCGGGAACTCAGCCAGAGCGCCAGGACGGTTCGGGACTGGCTGACTTCCCAGTGAGACGCTGGTCGCCGTCTGGCGAATCCATGTAGAATGCCGCCATGCCCATACGCCAACTCACAGAAACGATGATCAACCAGATCGCCGCCGGCGAGGTAATCGAGCGGCCGGCGAGCGTGGTGAAGGAACTGGTCGAGAACGCGCTCGATGCCGGTGCTTCGCGCGTCGAGATCGCAACGTCCGGCGGCGGGCTCGGCATGATCCGCGTGATCGACGACGGCGGCGGCATTTCCGAGGACGAGCTGGAACTCGCGGTCTCGCGCCATTGCACCTCCAAGCTGTCATCCGACATCCACGATATCCGCTCGCTTGGCTTTCGTGGTGAGGCGCTGCCGTCGATCGGCTCGGTGTCGCGGCTGACCATCCGATCACGCACGAAAGAGGCCGATTCCGCGTCCGAGATTTCGATCGAGGGGGGCGACGTCTCGCCGGCCCGCCCCGCGGCGGCCAACCGCGGCACGTCTGTCGAGGTGAGAGACCTGTTCTACGCAACCCCTGCCCGGCTGAAGTTCATGAAGGGCGAGCGGGCCGAGACCACCGCCATCGGCGACGTCGTCAAACGCATCGCCATTGCCTTCCCCGGCGTTCGCTTCACGCTCTCGGGCAGCGACCGCACGACGCTAGACCTGCCGGCGACCGACGCTACGCCAGACGGCCGGCTGCGGCGCATCGCCCAGGTGATGGGCAAGGAGTTTCCCGAAAACTCGATATCCATTGAGGCCGAGCGCGAGGGCATAGCGCTGTCCGGCCACGTCTCCATTCCTTCCTACACGCGCGCCAACGCGCTGCAGCAATATGCCTATGTCAACGGCCGCCCGGTGCGCGACAAGCTGATTGCCGGCGCCATCCGCGGCGCCTTCATGGATGTCCTGCCGCGCGACCGGCATGCCGTGACTGTGCTGTTTCTGACGCTCGACCCCGCACTGGTGGACGTAAACGTGCACCCGGCCAAGGCGGATGTCCGCTTCCGCGATCCCGGTCTCGTGCGCGGCCTAATCGTCGGCGCGACGCGCCAGGCGCTGGCTGCGGCCGGCATCCGCACGGCCACGACCGGTGCTGCCGGCATGATGGGGGCGTTTCGGCCCGGTGCAGCAGCCTATGCCCATCCGGGACCTGCCAACAGCCACCGCGCCTATGATCCCGACTTCCGGGCCTCCGCGTCGGGCAGCTACAGCCCTGCCCGATCGCCCTTCCGTCCGCTCGATGCGGGGTTCGGCGAAACGGCACAAGCGGTCTTCGACGCAGGTCCTCTGGCAAGCGCGGACGCGAGGGCGGCAAGCACGGAAGCCGAAGCGGCATTGCTCGACCTGGAACTGGGAGCGGCCCGCGCGCAGGTGCACGGCAATTACATCGTCGCGCAGACGCAGGACTCGCTCGTCATCGTCGATCAGCACGCGGCACATGAGCGGCTTGTCTACGAGGCGCTGAAGCAGGCCATCCACTCGCGGCCGGTGCCGGCGCAGATGCTGTTGATCCCGGAGATCATCGACCTGCCGGAAGAAGATGCCGACCGGCTGGCCTCGCATGCCGATACGCTGGCACGCTTTGGCCTTGGCCTTGAACGCTTCGGTCCGGGGGCGGTCGCGGTGCGCGAGACGCCGTCGATGCTCGGCGAAACGAATGTCGGCCAGTTGATCCGCGATCTGGCGGACGAGATCGCCGACAATGACACCACCGAACTGCTCAAGGAACGGCTCGACCGCATCGCCTCCACCATGGCGTGCCACGGCTCCGTCAGATCGGGAAGACTGATGAAGCCCGAGGAGATGAATGCGCTGTTGCGCCAGATGGAGGCGACACCCGGATCGGGCACGTGCAATCACGGCCGCCCGACCTATATTGAGCTCAAGCTCGCCGATATCGAACGTTTGTTCGGCCGCCGGTGACGCGTGGCCACAGACCGGAATACTTGACGGTCGCGGCGATTTGTGGCGGAAGGTAAAGCAGTTGGAGCCAGTCGAGCAGCGCCCATGATGAACAGATTTGAAGGCCCGGGCGCACGCGAAGCCCGCATCCGCTATCTCGATGGCGACTTCCAGGTCACCAGCCCCGGCGTCTTCGTGCGCTGCGCGGTTACCGGCGAGTCCATTCCGCTTGACGAGCTCAAGTACTGGAGCGTCGCGCGCCAGGAGCCGTATCTCAATGCCATTGTTTCGCTGAAGCGGGAAACGGAATCGAACCCGCTGCTGAAGCAGCGCTAGGGTCGGCTTCCCCGGCGACTGCCCTATTTCACAGCGCGGCCCTGCGTGTCAGGCTTGGAGCCGACGCTCGCGCCATGCCGCCACAGTCTCGCTGACGATGCGTTCGGCAGTCTGCTTCGTTTCGAAGACGCAATTGATCTCAAGCACCACCAGGCTTTCGACGAATTCCTGCGGCGCAATGCCGTTATGCAGGCGGATTGCGTCCTTGGCGGTGGTGATCAATTCCAGCCCTGCCGCCCGCGCGGTCGACGACAGTTCACGCAATTCCTCGTTGGAGTAGAAGTGATGGTCAGGGAAGGTTCGCGACATCACCACCTCGCCGCCGACATCCGTAACCGTTCCGAAGAACTTTTCAGGATGGCCGATGCCTGCGAAGGCAAGAAAGCGGCGGTCCTTGTAGGTCTTGGGTTTGCTTGGCCGGATAGCGGCCTCGAAGATCGGTAGCCCGGCGCGAGCTGCCTGCCTGACCACCGCTTCGGAGCCCTTGTCCTCTCCCATCCTGACGATGCCGGTCGCGAAGCGCACCTGCTGGGCGAGATCGGCGCGCAGCGGCCCCGCCGGCAAGACATGGCCGTTGCCCACTCCATAGCGGCCGTCCACGACAATCAGGGCATAGTCCATGTGCAGTTGCGCGCTCTGAAACCCGTCATCCATGATCAGGAAGTCGCAGCCCTTCTCGATGAGCAGGGCCGCTCCCGCGGCGCGATGCGGGGTGACCGCGGTCGGTGCGTGAGCCGCAAGCAGGAGTGGTTCGTCGCCGACCTGCCTGGCGCTGTCATGCTCCCGGTCCACCAGATGGGGTTCGGTGATGCTTCCGCCATGCCCACGCGACAGGAAGCCGGGGCGGAGTTGCATGGACGCGGCCTGCCGGGCCAGCGCGATGGCAAGCGGTGTCTTGCCGGTGCCGCCAACCGTGAAGTTGCCGACGCAAAGCACCGGAACGTCAACTCTTTGACGCTTCGCATTGACCATGCGGCGGCCCGCGAAGAAGCCGTAGATGCGCGACAGGGGATAGAGCCCGTAGGCCCGCCAGTCGGCCTTCTCCCACCAGAAGGGGGGCGCTTCGCTGGCCATCTTCAGTGCGTTCCCGTGTGCCTCAGGCGCGACTTGACGATCAGGGGACGGACATAGGGCTCAAGAGCGCGCAATGTCTTGTCGAGAGCTCCGCGCATGTCTTCGACCGTGGCCACGCCTGCCGCGATCATTTCGCGACGCGCCCGGCCGTCGCCGAGCAGGAAGTTCACTTCGCCGGCCAGCCCGTCGCGGTCTTCGACGATCCGGGCAGCGCCGGCTTCCACCAGCCGTTCATAAGCGTCCCTGAAGTTCTGAACGTTGGGACCGGACAGGACCGCCGTCTCCAGCATGGCCGGCTCAAGCGGATTCTGGCCGCCTTCCATGGTCAGCGAGCGCCCGACAAAGGCAATGTCGGCCAGGCGCAGATAAAGCCCCATCTCGCCGATGGTATCGCCGAGCAGAATGTCGGTGTCGGAGCGCACCCTTTCGCCGGAGCTGCGCAGCACCACCTTCAACCCCATGGCCGCGAATTCCACCGCGAGTGCAAGCGCCCGGTCGGGATGGCGCGGCACGATGATGCTGAGCAGGCCCAGATGATGCGGCCGCAGCATGGCGTGCACCTCGGCGGCCATCGTTTCCTCGCCGTCATGGGTTGAGACGGCCGCCCAGCTCGGCCGAAGCCCGATTTGCCGGCGCAACGCATGCAGCTCGTGTTCGTTGACCGGCGGCGGGTTGGTATCGACCTTGAGATTGCCCGACACTGTGACCGGGCGCGCGCCAAGCGCCTGGAAGCGCTCCGCGTCGACCTCCGACTGGGCGACGACATGAGCCATGTTCTCGAACAGGGCCTCAGACAGGTCGGGCCATCGGCGCCACATCGAGAACGACCTGTCCGAAAGGCGGCCGTTAACGAGCACCTGAGGCACGCGGCGCAGGCCGAGCTCCAGTATCGTCATTGGCCAGATTTCGGACTCCGCCATGATGGCGAGGTCGGGTTGCCAGTGGTTGAGGAAGCGCGAGATCGCCGGCTTCAGGTCCAGCGGCACGAATTGGTGGATGACGCGGTCGCCAAGCCGGTCGTCTGCGACCTGGGCGGAAGTCACCGTGCCCGTGGTCAGGACAACGTTGACGCCATAGTCTAGGATGCTGTCGATGAGAGGGATGATGGCGACCGTTTCGCCAACGCTGGCGGCATGCGCCCAGATGACCGGTCCCTCGGGGCGCGGCCTACCGGCAAGGCCGGAGCGCTCGCGGCGCCGGTTACGGTCTTCCTTGCCCTTGGTGGCGCGCCAGACGACGTAGGGGCCGACGAGCGGAAAGGCTGCCGAGCCTGCAAGCCGGTACGCCGACAGCAGCATGCGCGCCCATCTTTCGCTCATCGCACACCGTCAACGAGAGCGTAGGCACGGTCCGTGGCGAGGTTGAGAGCCGCGGTCAGTTCCTGGCGCTTGCTTTCCATCTCGGTTTCGCTGGCATCCTTGTCGACATGAATGATCGGGCTGACCGCCACGGCCCTGCGGCCGAACGGTAGGCTGATCGTCGTCTTGTCCCAGGTCCTGTCGAGAACCTTTCGGCGGCTCGTAGCGATGGCGCCAGCGATGATGGGACGTCCCGAAAGCTTGGCGAGCAGAATGATGCCCATTCCGGCGTCACGCGGCTTGCCATTAGGGATGTCGGCGATCATGGCAACGTTGCTGCCATCCTCTAACGCCTTTTTCAGGGCAATCAGCGCCTGTGCGCCACCTTTATCCTGGTGCCGACCGCCATTGCGTCCGCCAGACCCTCGCACCGCCCTGATACCGAACTTCTCGATCACCTTGGCGTTCATCTCGGCATCGGCGCTGCGCGACACCATGGCCACGAGCTTGCGCTTGCTCGGATAGATGGCCGGCGCAAGCAGATGCTGACCGTGCCAGAGAGCGATGATGCAGGGTTCGTAGTCCCCGTCGGCGCTCGTCAACTCGGCAGATTCCTTGACCGGCGGATTGGTGATCCGGATCACGCGCATCGCCTGGGCGAAGAGCGACGTCAGAATTCCCTTGGCCAGGCGTGACTGAGCGAGCGGCCCGCGAATGCGCACCCATAGCGCCTTTGCCCCGCGCTGGGGCTTTCGCCTGGCCGCCATGCGCTGGGCCAGTTGTGCCGCCAAACGTTCATCCATCAGGCCGGACCGGTGTCCTTCTGGCCTGGCTCCAGTAGCCTGTGCAGATGGACTACGAAGTAACGCATATGAGCGTTGTCGACGCTGGACTGGGCCTTGGCTTTCCAGGCTGCCTGCGCGGTGCGGTAGTTCGGGTAGATACCGACGATATCCAGCGCATCGAGATCGCGGAACTCGGTTCCGGAAAGGTCCTTCAGCTCTCCGCCGAAGACAAGATGCAGGAGTTGCGGGCTTCCGTCTTCCTCGGACATGGTGCTTCCTGACTATTTCGTGTTGCCGACTGTCTAGTCGAAATCGCCGCCGTTTCAACTCATTTCGAGAACAGGCTCAGCCGTGCTGGCGATCTATGACTTCTACCATGGCTGCAAGCAGTTCGCCCCTGCCCGCCACGAGTGCGCCATGGCGGATCTCCGCGCCGGCATATGTCGGACCGCGGCCGCGTGCATCCACCAGCCGACCGCCGGCTTCGCTAAGGATCAAGTCGGCAGCGGCCAGGTCCCAGTCATGCGAGTTCGGCTTGACGAATGTGGCGTCGAGACTGCCGTCTGCAACCATCGCCAGCCGGTAGGCGAGCGATGGAACATGGGCCGCCCGGCTGGCGCGGCCATGCCACTCGACAGGCAGGGCGTCGAAGAAATCGCGCGGACCGCCTATGTTGAGCGATCGCGGCTCGCCGCCAGCCGCCAGGCGCATGCCGTTCTTGAACGAACCTCCACCCTGCATCGCCTCGAATGTCTCCTCGCGGGCCGGGCATTCAAGCACGCCTGCAAGTGAAATGCCCTGTTCGACGACCGCCAGCGACACGCACCATGCGGAACTTCCGGCCAGGAAACCACGGGTTCCGTCGATCGGATCGACGACGAAAGTGCGGCGCGCCGACAACCGGGCCGTGCCGTCCACGGTCTCTTCCGAAAGCCAGCCGTAATCGGGCCGGGCAGCAAGAAGGGTCTCGCGCAGGAAGGCATCGACAGCGTAGTCGGCTTCGCTGACCGGCGAGGCTCCGCTCTTCATCCAGACTTCGTTGTCGCTGTTAAAGTAGCGCAGGGCGATACGGCCCGCCTGCTGCGCGGCATCGACGAGCAGCTTCAGATCGGCGACATGGTCGGTCGCCCGCAGGTCGTCAACTGCCGGCAAGGGTCATCCCCTCGATCAGCAGGGTCGGGCTGGCAGTACCGAAATTGCGGTCGAGATCGTTTGCAGGAATCATTCTCAGGAACATGTCCTTGAGATTGGACGCAATCGTGACCTCCGAAACCGGATAGGCGATTTCGCCGTTTTCGATCCAGAAGCCCGAGGCGCCGCGACTGTATTCGCCAGTCACCATGTCCACGCCCTGGCCGAAGACCTCCGTCACGTAGAAGCCGGACTTCAGTGAGGCAATCAGGTCCTCCGGCGTACGCTCGCCGGCCTCGATGGCGAAATTGGTCGACGTCGGCGAAACGGAGGTGCCGGCGCGAGCGCCTCGGCCATTCGTCTGAAGTCCAAGTTCGCGCGCGACAGAGGTCGACAGCAACCAATGGTTCAGCACGCCCTGGTCGACCATCAGAAGCTTCTCGCCCGGCACGCCCTCGCCGTCGAAAGGCCGCGACGCCTGGCCGCGCATGCGCATCGGCTCGTCGGTCACGGTGATGCCGGCGGAAGCGATCTGCTTGCCCATCTTGTCGCGCAGGAAACTGGTCTTGCGCGCCACGGAGGCGCCGTTGATCGCACCCGAAAGGTGCCCCGCGATACCGCGCGCCACGCGCGGATCGAAGACAACATCGACCGGTCCGGTCCGGGCCTTGCGGGCATTGAGGCGCTTTACCGCCCGTTCGCCGGCCTTTCGGCCGATCGTCTCGGGCGCCTCGAGGTCGGCGAAATGCAGGCGCGACGAATAATCGTAGTCGCGCTCCATCGCTGTCCCCTCGCCGGCAATCACGCTTGCCGAGCGGCCGAAACGCGTGCCGAAATAGTGACCGAGGAAACCGTTCGACGTGGCAAGAACCATGCCGCCCATGCCGGCGCTCGCGCCGCTTCCGCTCGAATTGCTGACACCCTCGACCGCAAGGGCTGCCTCCTCGGCAGCCAGCGCAGTCTCGCGCAGCTGGTCCGCCGTGACCTCGGTCGGATCGAACAGGTCGAGGTCGCGCACGTCGCCGGCAAGCAGCGCCGCGTCCGCCAGTGCCTGGAAGGGATCCTCGGGCGACACTTTCGCCATGGCGACCGCGCGTTCGGCCAGTGCGGCAGGATCGGACGAAGCCGTCGCGGAGACGCTGGCGACCCGGCGACCGACGAAAACGCGCAGCGAGACGTCGTCGCCCTCCGACGCTTCGGTGCTTTCAACCTTGCCGAGCCTGACCGAGACACTCGTCGAACGCCCGCGTACGGCAACGGCATCGGCAGCATCGGCACCGGCTTTGCGCGCCGCTTCCACGAGGGCTGCGACGCGATCGGTAAGCTGTGCGGCGTCGGGTGCGGCCTTCATGTAATCTTCCTGATCTGGCGTGCAAGGATGGGCATGTCTTCTGCACCATCTATTGTCCCGGTCCGCCTTGTGCAATGGCCGCCGGCCGTAGATGCGGCCGCTTTTCGCCTGCCTGCAGGAGAGGCAACGTATTCGCGGACACGTTCTCGATGGCCAAGACTGCTCCAAGACCGACCCTCCGCCGCTGGCGCGGGGCCAGGATTCAGAGAGCCTTTTCCTTGCTGCGCCAGGCAGCATCGACAGCCCGCTTGGTTTCTTCCTTGATCGAGGCGGTCTGTGCCAGCACGGCGTCGATCTTGAGGAAATCCAGTGCCCGGAAATTTGAAACCGGTGGACGCAGCAGGATATCCGGGCGCGTCATCTTCAACTTGGCCGCGGTGATCGACTGCATCATCAACTGGGTTGCACCGAACATCAGTTCGATCGAGTTCGGCCGGTTGCGACCATCATCCTGGGGCGCGCCCACGACATCTATGCCGATGACGATATCCGCCTTCGCGTGCAGCAGGTCGAAGGGGACCGGATTGTATATGCCGCCGTCGATCAGCAGCCGACCGTCGCGGACGACCGGGCGGAAAACGGCGGGGATCGCCGCTGACGCGGCAATCGCCGAGCGCAGGTCGCCCGTGTCGAGAACGGCAAGGTGATGGCCGTAATAGTCTGTCGCGGTCACCTGCAGCGGAATGCCGAGATCCTCGAAGTCCTTAGGGATATCGGGAGGAAGAAAGGCGTCGAGGATGCGCTCGATGCTGAACTGGCTGAAGCGCAACCCGCCCGCCAAGGCCTCTGCCATGCTGCCTGGCCGCGCGCGCCACATCCGGCCTGCCACCTCGGTGCGACGCGACAGGACGGATCGGCAGAAATCGTGAATTTCCCTGCCGGTCATGCCCGACGCCACGCCGGCACCCATGATGGCGCCGATGGACGAGCCTGCCAGCGCCACCGGCCGGATGCCGAGATCATCCAGCGCCTCTATGACATGGATATGGGCGAGGCCGCGTGCGCCGCCTCCCCCGAATGCTACGGCAAAGCTCGGCCCGCCGGGTTTCACCCCTTGCTCCCGTCTGCGAGCGGAGGACCGACGACGAGGACCGAGGGCTGCGCGGTGAGCAGCTTGCGCGCCGCCGCCTTGACCTCGTCGAGCGTCACATCGTTGATCAGCGCCACGCGCTCCTGGATGTAGTCGATGCCAAGGCCGTCCATCTGCAGCGCAAGCAGCGTGCTGGCGATGGCGCCGGACGAATTCAGAGCGTTGAGCGCATAGGATCCGATGATGAACTTCTTGGCAGCCGCAAGTTCCTCGGCGGTCGGTCCCTCCTGCGCCATGCGCTGAATGACGTCGCGCATGACCTCCAGCGTTTCGGCCGCGCGATCCGAGCGCGTTGCGGTCTGGATGACCAGTCCCGACGCATGATCGTGCGTAACAAGCGAGGAAGTCGCACCATAGGCCAGCCCGCGCTTCTCGCGCACCTCTTCGAACAGGCGCGAGCTGAACGTCCCGCCACCGAGAATGTGGTTCATCAGATAGGCGGCGAAGAAATCGGGCGCATCGCGGGCGACACCCGGAAAGGCAAGCTGCAGCGAGGTCTGCGGCAGGTCATAGTCGACGGACACATCCTGCCCCAGCTTCCAGTCAACGTCGGCGACAGGCTTCAGGGAGGGCTTCTCGGGCAGGTTGCCGAACACCTTGTCGAGCTGCGACTTGACGGTCGCAGCGTCGATGGCGCCGACGATGGCGACATGCAGCTTCTCGCGCGCGAAAACCGCCTTGTGATAGGCGTGCAGATCGTCCGCCGAAATCGCCGACAGCGATTTCTCCGTGCCCTCGTCCGGGCGGGCGTAAGGGTGGTCGCCGTAGAGCGCCTCGCTCCACTTGGTGCGGGCGGCCGTCTCGGGATCACGCTGGCCGGCGACAATGCCCGAAATCATCTGTGCGCGGATGCGGGCGATCGGCGCCGCATCGAAGCGGGGCTGCTCCACCGCCAGCCGGAGCAGGTCAAATGCCTCCTCCTTGTTCTCCGCCAGCATGCGCATCGAGCCAGAAACGGCATCGCGTCCTGCGTTGAAGCGCATCTCCGCCCCGGCATCGTCCAGCCTCACCTGGAAAGCCTCGCTGTCGAGGTCGCCGGCACCTTCGTCGAACAGGCCGGTCATCAGTTCGGCAAGACCTTCCTTGCCGGCCGGGTCCTGCGCGCTGCCCCCCTCGAAGGCGAAATTGATCGCAACGATCGGAACCGAATAGTTCTCGACCAGCCAGGCGGTGACGCCCGAATCGCTCGTCACCTTCTGGATTTTGACCTCGCCGCTGGCTGGCACGGCGGCTGCGGCCAACAGCATGACCGAGAAAAGTATGGCCATCAAAAGCCGAGTCTTCGCAAACGCTTGCATCATCGTGTTCATGCGATTCCTAGTTCTGTACCGGCTCGGAGGGCAGCAGGTAGCCCGTCACGGAATGGTTGGTGCGAAGGTATTTTGCGGCAACGCGCTGAACCTGGTCTGCGGTAACGGCACGGATCCGGTCGGGCCATTTCTCGACATCCTCGACAGTTCCTCCGGTGGCGAGCGTCGACCCGTAGATGTTGGCCATCGAGTCCTGGTCGTCGCGGGCGAAGATCATCGAGCGGATGAAGCGGTTCTTGGCGCTTTCGAGCTCCTTGTCGGAGATGCCGTTCCTGACGATGCTGTCGATCTCGGCGTCGATTTCCTTCTCGACCGCATCGAGCTTGGATGTGCCGCGCGGCGCGCCGTAGACGGTGAAGTTCGACATGTCGAGCTTGGAGCCGGCGTAATAGGCGCCGGCCGAGGACGCGACACCAGTCTTGACCACCAGCGCCTGGTAGATCCGGCTGCGCGTACCCCCGCCCAGCACCTCCGACAAGAGATCGAGCGCCTCCGCCTCGCCGGGTTCGGCCGTGTGATAGGACGGCACCAGCCAGGAGCGCGAGAAGCTGGGCACCGACACGCGGGGGTCCGACAGGGTAACGGTGCGGCTGGTGTTCTGCTCGGGTTCGTCGGGCCTCACGCGCGGCGGCAGTTCCGGACCGCGCGCCACCTTTCCATAGGTTGCCTCGGCGAGCTTGCGCACCTCGTCCGCCTGGACGTCGCCGGCGACGACGAGGATGGCATTATTTGGCGCGTAGTAGCGGTCGTAGAAGGCCACCGCGTCGACCCGGTTGAGCTTCTCGATCTCGTGCATCCAGCCGATCACCGGGATGCGGTAGGGATGGTTCTGGTAGAGCGTGGCGTCCACCTCCTCGCCAAGCAGTGACTGCGGGCTGTTCTCGATGCGCGAGCGCCGCTCTTCCAGGATGACGTCACGCTCCGGCCCGATGACTGCGTCCGTCAGGATCAGGTTGCGCATCCGGTCGGCCTCGAATTCCATCATGGTGCCGAGCGCCTCGGGAGGGACCGTCTGGTAGTAGGCCGTATAGTCGTCGGTCGTGAAGGCATTCTCGCTGCCGCCGATTTCCGCGATCTTCGCGCCGAATTCGCCTGCCTTGTGGTTGGTGGTGCCCTTGAACATCAGGTGCTCGAAGAAATGGGCGATGCCCGACTTGCCCGGCGGCTCGTCGGCGCTGCCGATCCTGTACCAGACCATGTGCGTGACGATCGGGGCGCGATGGTCGGGAATGACCACCACCTGCATGCCGTTGTCGAGCGTGAAGCTGGTGATCGGATCGGGCGCGGCCGAATCGGAAGCGGCAGCGGCAGGTGCGACTGTTAGGACAAGCAGGCACAGAGCCAGCCAGACATTGCGGATGGAAAGAACGTGACGGCTCATCAAAGACTCCAGGCGGCCCGTACAGGACGGGTTCTGCCTTATGCACCCCGAACGCGGCCCGGCGTAAGTGAATTGTTTGTCATCTTCCGGGCGTTGCCGGCTAGGCGACGCCGAGAAACCTGATCAGCGTGTCGCCGTAGGCGCGCTCGTCGAGGACGGTGAAACCTTCCACCGGCGCAAATGGTGCAGACGCAGCTTCCTCGACCACGCACAGCGCGCCGGGCAGCAGCCAGACGCCATTCAGTGCCGATACCAAGGCCGCCTCGCCCAATCCCTTTCCATAGGGAGGATCGGCAAAGACGAGGCCGCACCGCGGCACCGTTCCGGCATCGCCCAGCCGAGTCGCGTCGCGGCGAAACACCTTGGTGCGGCCCTGCAGGCCGAAAGCCTCGACATTGGTGCGGATCAGGCCGCGACCCTCGGCAGATTCCTCGATGAAGAGACAGTTGGCCGCCCCGCGCGACAGGGCCTCGAGGCCCAGCGCTCCAGTGCCGGCGAAAAGGTCGAGAACCTGTGCGCCGGCGAGCTTCTCCGGAAACCGGTGCGCAAGGACGTTGAAGAGGGCCTCGCGGGTGCGATCCGTGGTGGGGCGGATGGACTGAGTGCGCGGCGTGGCCAGAGTCCGGCCGCGAAACTCACCGCCGACGATCCGCATTCCTGCCCCCGCTGCGAGGTCCCTTCGACGGTCCGTCGCCGCCTCTTGGGCGATCGCCCCCGGGCTTGTCGTTGCGTGTCTTGCCGAAGGCCGGCTTGCCGCCAGGCTTGCCGTACGTCTTCTTGGCGGCCCGCTTTGCTTCCACCTCGGCCTTTTCGGCCGCTGCACGCCCGGTGCCGATCGGGCGCGCGCCGGGCGCCATCCAGACATTGGCCTTGCGCTGGCTCGGCGGGTCGATCGGCTTCTGTTCGCGCTCGGGCCTGCCGCCGGCGCGGGGCTTGGCTCCCGGCTTGGCGGCGAAAGTCGCGTTGCGGTCAGGCCGGTCGCCAAACTTGCGGGGACCGTCGGGCCGTTCGCCACGCTCCAGTTTCGGACGCTCCGGGCGCTCGCCGCGTTCAAACTTGGGCTTGTCGGGACGCGTGGAGAGCTTGCCCAGCGCCTCGTCGCGGCTGTTTTCGCGGCGCTTGCGGTTCTTGATCAGACCGCCCTCGGACATGCGGCTGCCGATGCCATCGCGTGCCGGCTTCGGGCGCTCGGGCATTTCCTCCCTGGGAGCCGGCGTGCGCTTGACGGGCTCGTTGGAGAAGGTGTTGACGATCGGCGCCTCGAAATTGGCGCCGGATTCCTCGATCAACCGCTCACCAAGCTGCTCGCGCAGGAGCTTTCCCTTGACCTCCTGCACGTGGCCTTCGGGAAGATCGCCGAGCTGGAACGGGCCGTAAGACATGCGGATCAGCCGCGTCACTTCGAGCCCCAGCGCGCCGAGGATGTTCTTCACCTCGCGGTTCTTGCCCTCGCGCAGGCCGATCGTCATCCAGGCATTGGTCCCCTGCTCGCGGTCGAGCGTCGCCTCGATCGAGCCGTAGAATACGCCGTCGACGGCCATGCCGTCCTTCAGGCCGGGCAGCATCTTCTCGTCGACCTTGCCGTGCACGCGCACGCGGTAGCGCCGCAGCCAGCCGGTCGCTGGCAGTTCCAGCACGCGCGACAGGCCGCCGTCATTGGTCAGCAGCAACAGTCCCTCTGTGTTGATGTCGAGCCGGCCGACCGTCATCAGGCGCGGCAACTCGGCCGGCAGCACGTCGAAGACTGTCTTGCGGCCCTCGGGGTCGCGGTTGGTGGTCACGACACCGGCAGGCTTGTGGAACAGGAACAGCCTGGTCCGCTCGATCGCCGGGATCGCGGTGCCATCGACCTCGATCTCATCCTCGGGAAGGACATTGAAGGCCGGCGAGGCGAGCTTCTGCCCGTTGACCCGCACGCGGCCGGCCGCAATCAGATCCTCGGCGTCGCGCCGGGAAGCAATTCCCGCGCGTGCGAGGCGCTTGGCGATCCGCTCGCCCGGCACTTCCTCCCCGGCTTCCGCCGGCTTGCGGAACGGCCTCTTTGCCACCTCGTCATGGCTCTTGGTGCCATAGGAGCGGCGCTGGCCCTCATGGCTCTTCATGCCGGCAGAGCGCGGGGCACTGTCCCGCTTCTGGAATCGGTTGCCGCCATCGGCACGGTCAGCACCGGGCGCTCGGTCCGGGCCGCTGCGTTCGCGCTTCTCATACGGCTTGCGTTCCGGCCGGGGACCAGCCTTGAAGTCGGGCCGCTCGGAGCGCCCCTCGCCGCCATCGCGCGGCCCGTCGTCACGCTTGAAGTCGCGCTTGGGACCGGAAGCCGAGGCTCCCTCCGCGCGCTTTGCGAATGGCTTCTTCGGGCCGTCGGCCCGGTAGGGCTTGCCGGTACCGCTTCTTGGCGCGTCGCCGCTGCGCGCCGGGCGTCCGGCTGGTTTGCCGCCGGGATTGCGGGTCGGCTTTTTTCGGTCGTCGTTCATGTGGCTTTTGCCCCTTTGGGCGGCTAGATAACAGGATCGTTTCTGGCTTGCGAGGAAATTGAGTTTGAACCTGACCGGTCGTCGCGGATATCCGGCTTGAATCGCCCGGACTTTATGACCGAGGCCCTTTCCGAGGCCGAAGCGGCCGGCGCTCGCGGCGAGGTGCCCATCGGCGCAATCATCGTGCAGGGCGGCGAGATCATCGCCCGCGCCGGCAACCGGACCCGCGAACTTCCCGATTCGACCGCACATGCCGAGATGCTGGTCATTCGCGAGGCGTCGCAACGCCTGTCTGCCGAACGCCTCGGGGAGTGCGACCTCTACGTGACGCTCGAGCCCTGCACCATGTGTGCCGCCGCCATCTCATTCGCCCGAATCCGGCGCCTCTATTTCGGCGCTGCGGACCCCAAGGGCGGTGCGGTCATCAGCGGCGTAAGCTTCTTCTCGTCCCCGACCTGCCATCATGCGCCGGAGGTCTATCCCGGCATCGGCGAGATCGGTTCGTCTGAGCTTCTGAAGCGGTTTTTTCGCGAAAGACGCTAGGTCAGAGCCACGGCACGAGGTCGCGCCAGCTCTTGTCGCCCTTGCGCTTGGCGGCCGCCTTGAGGCGCCGTTCCTTGGTGTACTCGTCTTCGCCGAGTTCATCGACAGGCGCAGTTTCGGCCGGCAGGCGATATTCAAGCGGCGGTTCGGTCAGCGTCCGGCGCACCGTCGGGTTGCCCTGCGTGGACGCAGCAAGCTGCTGCTTCGCCTTCTTCGTATCCGCCTTCGGGCCGTTGCCGCGCCCGACGCCGGAGTCAGCCGCGCGGTCATTGGCTTTCGTGGACGAACTGGCCGCGCCGCTGATGTCGTTGATGACCTCGGGCTCGAATCCGGGATTGTCGCGGTTTTCGGTTGCATTGGCGCGGATGCGCGCGCGCTTTTCCTCAGGCGATTCCGGCCACACTTCGGCGGAAGCGGTGACGATGTTCTCCTGCGGCGGCGGAAGGTCCGTCGTCGGCGTGGTCGGCTTCACCAGTTCGGGGCGCGGCTTGTACTCGGAGAAACGCCCACCCTTCGGCTTCAGCGAGAACATGCCGGTCAAGTCGGTCGTGAGCTGTTCGGTCGAGGTCTTGTCGGTACCGTAGGTCGGCGAACTGACGCAGCCCGACACCAGCAGGCCGCAAGCGGCCAAAGGTGCCGTTATCGCCGCGCAGGCGCGAAATTTTCCAGTCATATAAGCCAGTCCCACTGCAGCCCGCCCATTCGTCGGCCCGGATCGCTCCGGATCGTGCGCTCCGACCATATCCGACGGAAATCCGGCGACAATTTGTCTATCGGAGTCTGCCGCTATTATCTTAAGCAGCCGTCAAGGGCAACGACCGCGAAGAAAAGCCCGGCCTGCCGGACGCGGCGTCCCCTGTCAGAGACGCCCCGCCGATTGCAGTTCGTGCAGCACCTCGGCATCGCGCGCCGAGACATCCGGAAAGGCCGGATCGGAGCCCACGTCGGCCGTATAGCGCCATGAACGCGCGCATTTCCTGAGGCCGCGCGCCTCCGCCTTGTCGACGACGACCCCGACGCCGGCAACGTCCGGCAGGGTGAAGGCGCCCTCTGGTGCGGCGTCGTGGGAGACCGACCAGCCGCTTGTGATGCAGATCTCGGCCATGTCGACGCCGGCGATCTCGCTCTCCAGTTGCGGGTTGGACAGATGGACCACCGGAACCGCCTCGAGCGACGAGCCGATCGTCTTCTTGGCCCGCTCGATTTCCAGCGCACCCGTCACCACGCGGCGCACGTCGCGCACCTTGCGCCACTTTTTCTCCAGCCCGGCATCGCGCCAGTCGCCCGGAATTTCGGGAAACTGCTCGAGATGTATAGATTCCTTTTCCGGATAGCGGTCGAGGAAGGCCTCTTCCATCGTGAAGGGCAGCATCGGCGCCAGCCACGTCGTCAGGCAATCGAACAGGTGGCGTACCACCTGGACCGATGCCTTGCGCTTCGGGCTCGACGGCGCCTCGCAGTAGAGCGCGTCCTTGCGGATATCGAAATAGAAGGACGAGAGCTCGACCACCATGAAGTCCAGCAGCGTCCGCATCACCCGCTTGAAATCGAAGGCGTCGTAACCGGCACGCACCACCTGATCGAGTTCGGCAAGCCGGTTGAGCATAAGCCGTTCGAGCGCGGGCATCTCCGACACCGGCATCGAAACACCGTCGTCATGAGCGAGCGTGCCGAGCATCCAGCGGATGGTGTTGCGCAGTTTGCGATAGGCGTCGACATTGGTCTGCAGCACGTTCTTGCCGAGCCGCTGGTCTTCCCAATAGTCGGTCGTCACCACCCACAGGCGCAGGATATCGGCGCCGGACTGCTTGATGACGTCCTGCGGCACGACCGTGTTGCCGAGCGACTTCGACATCTTCCTGCCGTCCTCGGCCATGGTGAAGCCGTGCGTGACGACGGTATCGTAGGGCGCCCTGCCCCGCGTGCCGCAGCTTTCGAGCAACGAGGAGTGGAACCAGCCGCGATGCTGGTCGGAACCTTCGAGATAGACGTCGGCCGGCCATTTGAGATCCGGACGGTCCTCCAGCGTGAAGGCATGCGTCGAGCCCGAATCGAACCAGACGTCGAGAATGTCGGTGACCTGCAGCCACTTTGCCGGGTCGTGATTGCCGAGGAATCGTTCCTTGGCGCCTTCGGCGAACCAGGCATCGGCGCCCTCGGCCTCGAAGGCTTCCATGATGCGCGCATTGACCGCCTCGTCCTTCAGCACATTGCCGTCGGAATCGGCGAAGACGCAGATCGGCACGCCCCAGGCGCGCTGGCGCGACAGCACCCAGTCGGGCCGCTCCTCGATCATGGCACGCAGGCGGGTCTGGCCGGCGGCCGGCACGAAGCGCGTCGCGTCGATTGCCGCGAGCGCCCGGCTGCGCAGCGTCGAGTCGTCGCCCAGGTCCTTGTCCATGTGGACGAACCACTGCGGCGTGTTGCGGAAGATCACCGGCTTCTTGGAGCGCCAGCTATGCGGATAGGAGTGCTTCAGCCGGCCGCGCGCGAACAGCGCGTTGCGCGCGATCAGTTCCCCGATGACCGCCTTGTTGGCGTCGCCTTTCTTGCCATTGTCGTCGATGACGCGCGCCGCCCCGCCCTCACGGTCCGGTCCGAAGCCCGGCGCGTCCTTGGTGAAGAAGCCTGCGTCGTCGACGGTAAACGGGATTTTCGACGAGATGCCGCGTGCTTCGAGATCGCGCGCCGCGTCGGACCAGGCCTCGAAATCCTCGCGGCCATGGCCGGGTGCCGTATGGACGAATCCGGTGCCGGCGTCGTCGGTGACGTGGTCGCCGGCCAGCATCGGCACGGCAAACTCGTAGCCGCCGCCAAATCCCTTGAAGGGATGGGAAAGCACGAGACTTCCAAGCTCTTCGGCGGAAACGCTGCGAAGAAGATTCAGCGTCACCTTGGCCTTCTCGGCCGACGCATCGGCGAGCGCCGACGCAAAGATCAGCTTCTCGCCCGGCTGCGGGCCGAAATCGTTCTCGGCCGCGGTGACCTCGTAGAGCCCGTAGTTGATCCTTGGTGAGTAATTGACGGCACGGTTCCCGGGGATCGTCCATGGAGTCGTCGTCCAGATCACGACGTGTGCGCTCCACAAGTCTTCAGGCGTACGCTGTGGGTGAAACTCAACCTGTGATCCATCACGAACGATGTGCTGAGGAACCACCGGAAACTTCACCCAGATCGTGTCGGACTCGTAGTCCTGGTACTCGACCTCGGCCTCGGCCAGCGCTGTGCGCTCGACCACGCTCCACATCACCGGCTTGGAGCCGCGATAGAGCTGGTCGGACATGGCGAATTTCAGCAACTCTCCGGCGATGCGCGCTTCGGCGTGGAAATTCATCGTCGTGTAGGGATTGTCGAAATCGCCAAACACGCCGAGCCGCTGGAACTCTTCGCCCTGCACCTTGATCCAGCCGGCTGCGAAATCACGGCATTCCTGACGAAACTCGTTGACCGGCACCTCGTCCTTGTTCTTTCCGGCGGCGCGGTACTTTTCCTCGATCTTCCACTCGATCGGCAGGCCGTGGCAGTCCCAGCCGGGCACGTAATTCGAGTCGTAGCCGCGCATCTGGAAGGAACGGGTGATGACGTCCTTCAAGATCTTGTTCAGCGCATGGCCGATATGGATGTTGCCGTTGGCGTAGGGCGGGCCGTCATGCAGCACGTATTTCTCGCGGCCGGCGGCACTTTCGCGCAACCGCTTGTACATGCCCATTTCCTGCCAGCGCTTGACCAGCAGCGGCTCCTTGTCGGGCAGGCCGGCACGCATCGGAAAATCCGTCTGCGGCAGGTAGAGGGTCTTGGAATAGTCGATCTTGTCGGATGTGTCGGTCATGTCGCTTGCCAGGAATTGCCCGTCGGCCGAGGCCCGGACGTTGGATTATCATGAATCTGGAAATGCGCGAGGGTGGCCACGCAAGATGTCCCGGAGCTTCCGGCAGCCTCAGGCTGCGGGGAAGACCGGGCCGGTAATTCGTATCGAAATCGCAAAGTCTCTGGGTGCTTGCGTCATGGCTGCCGCTTCTAGACGAGGCGGGGCCAGGAATAAAGCATTTCCTGCCGGCACTGCATGTTCTGGCTTGCGCAGGCCGAACGCGGCGGACGCCGCCTACATCGTGAAGTCGAACCTGTAGCTCGTGGAAACGCCGAAGGTGAACTGGTTCACCGAGCCGCGTTCCTGCACGAGGCTGGAATCGGCTGCCGGTCCCACGAGGCGCTGATACTCGCCGAAAAGGCTGGTCGTGAACTGGTCGGTCGTCTTCCAGTCGATCGCGCCGCCGACGCCGACCGAACCGATGCCGCCGTCCGGATCGTATTCCGACAGACCGGATGCGATCGATTCCGCAGGCGTGACGCCGTAATAGGTGTCGAAATAGTCAGCCGAGGCGACCATCAGGCGGGGACCGCCGGAAATGCGGATCGCCGGGGTGACATCATGGAAGGCATCGGCTCGCAGTTCAGCGACCACGCCATCATGCGTCCTGATACCGTGCCGAACCTCGCCACGCACGCGCAGCCAATCGGTTGGGTAGAACTCCGCGAAGCCGCCGGCCTCACCGCCCCAGCGCACCGGGTCGAGGCCTGCCAGATCGTCCGAATCGCCGGCGTCGCGGGAGAACAGGAACTTGCCGTTCAGGCCGCCGCGCACTGCACCATTGTCGAACAGGGAAATCGAGATGTTGTCGTCACGCGAAGTGAAACGCGCCTCCGGGCCGGCCTTGCCGAGCGATATGATCGGCGACACCGCAAACATCATGTCGCTGGCGCCTTCGAAGTCGGGCGCCACCATGCCGGTTGCACCAAGCACCAGCTTCCAGTCGCCGTGCACCCAGTCGAACAGCCCGCTCCCCTCCTCGGCCGAAGCATGTCCGGCAAGGACGCTTGCTGCCGTGCAGAGCAGCGCGGAGAGTGTGAGTTTGCGGATCATGTCGCTCATTGTGCTGGAGGTCCGCCCTTTTGTCGGCCGATTGCGTAAAGTTTGAATTAAGGGCGAAGCGCCCGGCCCTTCGACTATGCCTCGCCGAACGCCACGGCCAGGTCAAGTGCAGAGAGGGGAATGGTTGCCGGCAGCAGCGCCCGCGCTTCCTCTTCGTCGCGCTTCATCTGGGCGACAAGCGGCTCGAGCCCGTCGAACTTCTGCTCGCCGCGCAGGAAGCCGAAGAACGACACCGAGCAGAATTCGCCATAGAGGTCGCCGGAGAAGTCGAAGACATATGTCTCCAGCAGCGGCGCGCCGCTTTCGGTGACCGTCGGCCGGCGACCGAAACTTGTAACGCCGTCATGGATCGAGCCGTCCGCCCTGCGAAACCGAACGGCATAGATCCCGTGTTTCAGCGCGACATTGTCGGGCAGCACCATGTTGGCGGTTGGGAAGCCCAGCGTCCGGCCCAGCCTCTGCCCCGGCACGATTTCGGCCTCGACCGTGTAGCGGTAACCGAGCTGACCGGCCGCCTCGGCTACGTCACCGGCCTCTAGCAGGCCGCGGATCCGGCTCGATGAAACGATCTCGGTGCTCTCGTCTCTGAAAGCATCGACCAGCGTCACGCCGAAACCGTGCTTTTCTCCGGCCTCCATCAGAAATGCCGGACCACCCTGCCGGCCCTTGCCGAAATGGAAGTCGAAGCCGGTTACCGCGTGGCTGATTCCAAGCCGGCCCTCGAGCACGTCAATCACGAAGGCATCGGCCGAGAGTTGCGAGAAGGCTTTCGTGAAAGGCTGTTCGACAACGGCTTGGAAACCCAGGTGCGAAAGCAGCCTCGCCTTCATGGGTGGCGGAGTCAGAATGAACATCGGAGCGTCCGGTCGGAAAACCGAGCGCGGGTGCGGATCAAAGGTCAGCACCAGCGCCGGCGCATCGCGCCGCTGCGCCTCCGCCAGGGCGCGCTCCAGTACGGCACGGTGGCCGCGGTGAACGCCGTCGAAATTGCCGATGGCAACTACACCGCCGCGCAGTGACGGATTCACTGGATCGACGCCGGTGACGCGTTGGAAGGCCGACCCCATTCGGCAGCCTAACGAAGCTTCGGCATCACGGCGACCGGCCGGAATCCATGCTTCTCGAGGAAGGCCGCGAGCCGCTCTGGATCGGGTTGGTCGGGATGGCCGTAGTCGGCGGCGTGGATTCCGCCGGATATGTACAGAGCATCGAAGCCGTTGTCGGCCGCGCCCTTGATGTCGGTCAGCATGCCGTCGCCGATGGCCAGCACCTCGCCGCGTTCGACCCCGCGGCCGAGCCGTTCCGAGACCGCCATCAGGGCCGCCTCATAGATGGGGGCATGCGGTTTGCCTGCAATCTGGGTCCGGCCGCCGATCAGCGCATAGTCGCGCGCCAGTGCACCGGCACACCAGACCAGCTTTTCCCCGCGCTCGACCACGATGTCGGGATTGGCGCAGATGAACGAAAGATCGCGCGCGCGAAGCCGCCTCAGCATCTCCACATAGTCGTCAGGGCTCTCGAGATCGTCATCGAAGAATCCCGTGCAGACGACGACCGAAGCCTCGAACTCCTCGACCAGTTCGACGTCCAGCCCGTCATAGAGGGTGGTGTCCCGGTCCGGTCCGAGGTGAAATATCTTGCGCGGCGCCTGCCTGATGAGATCCCGCGTCACATCGCCCGAGGTAACCACGCTGTCCCAGGCGCTGCCGGGAACACCGATCGCCTCGATCTGGGCGATGACGCTGTCGCAAGGCCGCGGTGCGTTGGTAATGAGCACGACCGGCATGCCGCCGTCACGCGCCTTGGCGAGGGCTGCCGCTGCATCCGGCGAGTGGGTGATGCCATTGTGAAGCACACCCCAGACGTCGCAGATGATCGCCTTGTAGCGGCTGGAAATCTGGTCGAGAGAGTCAATCGTTTCGGGCGCTTTCGCCATGTAAGGGCTTTCTCGACCATTGCGGATTTCGGATCAGGAAGCACCGGGATTAGCCGAACCTCCTCACCCTGTCACCCGAATTTGGCTGTGCTCCGGCATGTGAGGCGAAAATGGGCGCGCATTCGATGGAACTGCGCTAACCTGTCTGTTGCGCAAATTCGCGCGGCTCACAGGGGCGGTTGGAGTTTATGCAGCGGATACTCTTGGCGATCGGCGGCGCGGCGATACTGTGTGCGGTCGCAACCCTCCTGCTGCAACTGGCGATTGCCCAAGGCCTGCCCGTCGACGAGGTCGTGCTGCTGACGGCCATCGCAACGCTGATCCTTGCCGCCCTGGCGACGTTCCTCTCCTACCGGGCCATTACCCGTTCCAACGATGTTTCGCTCGAACTGGAGCGTTTGTCCCGGTCGATGGATGCCGCCATCAAGGACGTGTCGGCGCGCGGCGACCGCGACGCGGCCGTGCTCGGCAACCTCAGCGCCACCGTCTCGCGCAAGCTCGACGCGTTGTCGGGCAAGCGGACGGACACCTCGCACGACGACGGGCCTGGCAAGTCCGAGGCGACCGGCAAGCGCAGCAAGTCGGCCCGAAAACCCGATCAGAGTGGTTCTGACCATCTGGACCAGCCAGGCGTGGAGGCTGCCTTGCGGCGCGTTGCATCGACAAACGAGGCCGATCTCGCCCTGCAGCCGATCATCGCCGCCGGCCGCGGCGCCGCCGGCGGCTTCGAGGTGCATTTCCACATCCAGCCCGAAGAGGGAGAGCCCGTCGACATCCGGCGCCTGTCGCGCGAGGTGGATCGGCTCAGTTCGGCCGCGCTCGAACGGCTGGCCGTCGTGTCGGCGACAGAAGCCGCGCGCAAGCGGCCGGGCGACATCAACGACAAGATGCCGCTTCACGTGGCCATATCCAGCGCTCTGCTGGATGATGGGCTCGAGTTCGCCGCGGTGCTCGACATCTTCCGCCTCCACCCCGCGCTCGCCCATTCCATCGTCCTGTCGCTGCCGGCGGAACTGGTCGAGGCTGACGATCACCGTGCCCCGCTCGAGATTCTTTCAGGACTGGACATCGGTCTGGCGGCCGAAGACTGGACCGGCACGGCTGACGGTCTCGAAACGATCAAGAAGTCGAACTGCGCCTTCATCAAGCTGTCGGCCGATCGCCTGCTCGACAGGGGTACCCGTCGCTCGGGATCCCCGGCTGGAGCGGATCTGATCGCCATGATCGCCGATGCGGAAATAGAAATCATCGCGACCGATGTCGCAAGTGACGAGGATGCCGTCAGCCTGATCGACATCGGCATTGACCTCATGACCGGGGAACAACTGTCTCCGCCCAGACGGATAAAGGATGACGGTCGTGGGCCGCTGTCTGCGTGACATGAAATATCGAAAAATTCGGGCCCTGAAAGGTTAGCTGCAGGTTAACGCCGAGCCGAATATTAGAGCCAAGTTCAAAACTTGCAATTTAGAGCTTTGTGAGAAACTACCCTCCGATTCTTTGGATTTTGGGGGTGCACAAGCATGTTGCGCAAGTTTCTGAACGACATTCGCGGCAACTTCATCGTGCTGTCAGCGGTGGCAATGGTTCCCATCATGGGAGGCCTGGCTATCGCGGTTGATTATACCGAACTCTCGCGCCAGCGAGCCGCGACCATGAGCGCACTCGATGCTGCCGGTATCGCGACGGCACGACGCGTCGTCGACGGGGCAACCGACACTGAACTGGTTGCCTACGCCAAGGACTTCTTCGAAGCCAATCTGGGCACAGTCGAGCCGGAGAATACCAATCTTACCGTTCTGCTGCCGAGCAACAATACGGGCGGCGGAACGCTCAGGCTCTCGGCGACGCTGAAATACAAGCCGATGTTCCTGCCGACGGCCGCGATGCTGATCGGCAAGTCCGACACGCAAACCGATGTCGATTTTTCGGTCACGTCCGAAGTGCGCCTGAAGAACACGCTTGAAGTTGCCCTGGTGCTCGACAATTCGGGCTCCATGAGCAATTACGGCTCGGGTACCGGCGACCGCCGCATCACGCTTCTCAAGGCTGCCGCCAAGCAGCTCGTCGAGACGCTGGCCGCACAGGCCTCCCAGATGAAGCAGGTCCAGAAGCCGGTCCAGTTCGGCCTTGTCCCATTCTCCGCTTCAGTCAATGTCGGCCCGGGCTTCGATTCCGCAAGCTGGATGGACACCACGGGCATCTCGCCGGTCCACCACGAGAATTTCGACTGGTCGACGATGACCGCTCTCAACAACCCGCTGAAGTTTGCCCAGAAGGTGGGCGACGTCTGGTACAAGCGCGGCATCGGCTGGGGCGATACCGAGAACCAGCCCCTGACGCGCTTCAGCCTCTACCAGGACATGATCGTGCAGTCGGGCCGCGAGGAAATCCCGAACTCGCAGGAATATGTCTGCACGCGGTACCGCAGGAACGGTACGTGCAGGGACGGCTACTGGACGGAGCCCGACTACACCTACACGACCAGCCAGTTCGCATCCTGGCAGGGCTGCGTCGAGGCGCGCCCCGTGCCGTACAACAATGACGACACCACGCCTTCCAGCAGCAATCCGGCGACGCTGTTCGTGCCGATGTTTGCGCCCGACGAGGCCAAGCACCTTTGGCGCGACCTCAACGACGACGGCTACAACGACCTGAACAACGACAGCTTCGGCTACTACAATAGCTGGTGGACGGACTGGAGCGATTCAGGCGCCCTCTCCCGCCAGACGGACATGCGCAAGTATTTCCGGGTCAAGCCGTACGATGCCCCGAACGCGGGATCAGGCGCCGGCCCGAACTATTCGTGCACCACCAATCCGATCACGCCGCTGCAGGACGTTACCAAGGCCGAAGGCAAGGACGTCATCCTTGACGCGATCGACGACATGGAGCCGACGGGCAATACCAACGTGCCGGAAGGCACGGCATGGGGCTGGCGCGTCGTGTCCGGTGGCGAACCCTTCACCGAAGGTCGCCCGGATGCCGAGAAAGGCAATGACAAGGTGATCATCGTGCTCACCGACGGCGCCAACACCTATGGCGATCTCGGCTCGACGGACGACGCAGGCAACAAGTCGACCTATGCCGCCTATGGCTATGTCGGCAAGAAGTTTGCCTCCAGCGAGCCGACGACCCGCCTCTTCAAGGGCACGAGCAACGCCATCAACAAGACCAACTACTCGTCGTCCAACTACACCGCCGCTCTGGATGAGCAGATGCAGAAGGTGTGCGCCAACGCGAAGACTGCCGGCGTCCTGGTGATGACGGTCTCGCTCGACCTCAGCGAATCGAACACCTCCGAGAAGAAGGCGATCGACGCCCTCAAGGCCTGTTCTTCGGAATCGCGCTTCCGCCGGGGCCCGGACGGTCAGCCGGCCAAGCTCTACTGGAACGCCACGGGCGCCACGCTCGCCGAGAAGTTCAAGGAAATTGCCGACGAACTGTCGAACCTGCGCATCGTCGGATAAGCGCGAGACAGCGACGAAATCGGGACGCCCCGCCACACCGGCGGGGCGTCTTTTCTTTCGCCCAGCGCCGCCCGGCCGAATGGTTAGCGGCGCTTCAACAGGATGCGTGGAAATCGAGCGGATTCGCAAAGCATGCGTTCAACCCTTTGTGGAAGGATCGCAGCACAGAACTCAGATGCGGCGGGGGCCGCAGCACATGATTTGGAAGTTCCTAAGGGACAAGCGCGGCAATTTTGCAATGATGATGGGCGCAGCCATGCTGCCCATCATGGGAAGTATCGCGCTGGCCGTCGATTTCAGCGAAATGAACCGTCAGAAGCAGGCGACCGTAAACGCCCTTGACGCCGCTGGCATCGCCACCGCGAGGCAGGTAGCAACCGGAGCCTCGGACGAGGCGCTGATCACCTATGCCAAGAACTTTTTCGAGGCCAACCTCGGTTCGGTTGATCCGGCCGACACCACGCTCAGCGTCCAGTTGCCGAACAACCAGTTCGGCGGTGGTACGCTGAAGCTCAAGGCAGTGCTCAACTACCAGCCCTATTTCCTGCCGTCGTTCGCGGCACTGCTCGGCAAGGCCGACGGCCAGGACGGGTCGGAGATCAGCTTTGCGGCGCTTAGCGAGATCCGCCTCAAGAACACGCTCGAAGTGGCTCTGGTGCTCGACAACTCCGGTTCGATGAACAACACCGGCACGGGGTCCGGCCAAAAGCGCATCGACCTCCTGAAGGTCGCGGCCAAACAACTCGTCGACACGCTGGCGCTCGAGGCTGCGCAGATCAAGCAGGTCGCCAAGCCGGTGCAGTTCGCGCTCGTGCCATTCGCCGCCTCCGTCAATGTCGGACCGAGCAACGCCGCCGCTTCCTGGATGGATGTCGAGGGCCTTTCGCCGGTCCACCACGAGACCTTCGACTGGGCGTCGCTGACGAACCCCAACAAGAAGGCCCAGAAGGTCGGCGGAATTTGGCGCAAGAAGGGCACCGGCTGGGGCGCGGAAGAGAACGAGATCCTGTCCCGCTTCTCGCTCTACAAGGACATGAAGCAGGTTAGCGACCGCGAATGGGTGGTGACCGGCCAGCAATATGTCTGCACGCGCTATTGGTCTAACGGCTCTTGCCGGGAGGGCCGCTGGACCGAAACCGGCTATTACGACGAAACAATCTCGACCTATGCGAGTTGGCAGGGCTGCGTGGAAGCACGTCCCTACCCCTACAATGTGAACGATGCGCCGCCGGCTGGCGCGACCGCGAATACGGGCATCGGCTTCGGCGACCCGGCGACAATGTTCGTGCCGATGTTCGCGCCCGACGAGCCGGGCGACCGCTGGGCCACCGAAGCAGATCCGAGCCCGGACAATTTAAGCGCTGCCAACAACTGGTGGAACGACGGAACCGAAAGCAGTTCCGGCTCCACGCGGCAGAAGAACATGGGCAAGTATTTCGATGTCCGGCCATACGGGGCAACGTCGCCGCAGGGTACGGGTCCGAGCTACAGCTGCACCACCAAACCGATCACCACGCTCACCGATGTAACCAATGCCACGGGCCTCGCCACAATCAAGGCGGCGATCGATCAGATGGCGCCCAACGGCGGCACCAATGTGCCGGAGGGAATGGCCTGGGGATGGCGCACCGTCTCGGGCGGCGAGCCGTTCACCGAGGGTCGGCCCGACAGCGAGAAGGGCAACGACAAGGTCATTATCGTTCTGACCGATGGCGAGAACACCTATTACACGCCAGGTTCGCTCGGCTACAGCGACCCCGCGGATTCCAAGTCAATCTATTCGTCTTACGGCTACCTCAAGCCTGGCTACAATGGTTCGGGCGTCGGACGGTTGTTCTCCGGCACGAGCTCTGCAATCGGCCAGTACGACTATTCCAACGGCAACTACACAAACGCCCTGAACGAACAGATGAGCACGCTGTGCGAAAACGCCAAGGCCGCCAACGTGCTGGTCATGACGGTTTCGCTCGACCTCAACACTGGCAACTCGGGTGAGAACAAGGCAATTCAGGCGCTGAAGAAATGCGCCTCGGATTCGCGTTTCCGCAAGGATTCGGTCGACCCTACGAAACCGGCCAAGCTCTACTGGAACGCCACGGGTTCGAACCTTGCCGACAAGTTCAAGGAAATCGCCAACGAGTTGTCCAACCTGCGCATCGTGGGCTAGCGCAGGACTAGAGCGGTGGCCCCGGCGGCCGCAGTTACTCGCGAATACTTGCAGAATGTTGCCGGCGACGCCTTGAAGGGACATCGCCGGTCGCCTAGATCGTGGCAACAAGTCAACAGACAGAGTGTGTGCAGCAATGGATTTCTCCCGGAAAGCAAAGCGTCTTCTTTCTTGCTCTCGGGAAATCCAACTTTATGTCCGCTTCCATCACACTCTCGAATCTCTCGTGGTCGCTGCCTGACGGGCGGCCTCTTCTCTCTGACATTGATCTGACATTCAGCAGCGAGCGAACCGGTCTCGTCGGGCGCAACGGCGCCGGGAAGACCACGCTAGTCCGCCTGATTGCGGGTGAACTGCATCCGCAGGCGGGAAATGTCAGCATCAACGGTACACTCGGCAGGCTGCGGCAGGTCGTGCAGACCGATCCCGGCCTGACGATCGCCAACCTGTGCGGTGCCGCCGGGGCGCTCGACCTGCTGCGCCGGGCGGAAGCCGGTGAAGCGTCCGTGGACGAACTCGCCGAGGCTGACTGGACGGTAGAAGCCCGGCTGGCGTCGGCGCTCGCAAGGCTCGGCCTGGAGATCGAACCCGATGCGCGCCTCGGCAGTCTTTCGGGTGGCCAGCAAACCCGCGCCGCATTGGCAGCGCTGGTCTTTGCAGAGCCTGATTTCCTGCTGCTCGACGAGCCGACGAACAACCTCGACCGCGACGGCCGACAGGCGGTTGTCGATCTGCTGGCAGGCTGGCGCGGCGGCGCTATCGTCGTCAGCCATGACCGGGACCTGCTGGAGACGATGGACGCCATCGTCGAGCTGAGCTCGCTCGGCGCGGCGCGATATGGCGGCAACTGGAGCCGGTACCGCGCCCGCAAGTCGCTCGAACTTTCGGCGGCGCAGGACGCGCTGGCAGACGCCGAGCGCCATGCCGCGGCAGTCGTCCGAAGCGCCCAGGCGGTGGCGGAGCGCAAGGCCCGCAAGGACAGCGTCGGGCGCAAGAAGGCGGCAAGAGGCGACATGCCCAAGATCATGGTCGGCGCCCGCAAGAACCGGAGCGAAGGCACCAGCGGCGCAAATCAGCGGCTGGCGGACAACCGCCGGGCCGAAGCCGAAGACCAGGTCGCCGCGGCGCGCGCCAGGCTCGAGATCCTGCAGCAGGCCACGATGACCCTGGCGGCGACCGGCCTGCCCGCCGGCAAGAGCGTCCTGCAGGTCGAGGGTCTGACCGGCGGCCACGTTCCGGGCCAGCCGGTTATCCGGGACCTTTCCTTTTCGATCACCGGACCGGAACGCGTTGCCGTGACGGGGCCCAACGGGTCGGGAAAGACGACCTTCCTCGCCCTGTTGACCGGCAAGCTGGCACCCTCGGCGGGCACGGTCCGGGTGATGGCGCGCCACGCCCTTCTCGACCAACGCGTCAGCCTGCTTGAGGCCTCGCAGACCGTCCTGGAAAATTTCCGCCGCATCAACCCGCAGGCCGACGACAATGCCTGCCGCCGTGCCCTCGCCCGCTACATGTTCCGCGCCGAGGCGGCGTTGCAGACTGTTTCGCTGTTGAGCGGCGGCCAGATCCTCCGCGCCGGGCTTGCCTGCGTGCTCGGCGGAACGGAGCCCCCGCAACTGCTGATCCTCGACGAACCGACGAACCACCTCGACATAGAATCGATCGAAGCCGTCGAAGCCGGCCTCCGCTCCTATGACGGCGCACTGCTCGTCGTCAGCCACGACGATGCCTTTCTGGAAGCCGTCGGCGTGACCCGGCGGCTGGTCTTTCCGGCAGCCGGCAGATGATTCCTGGGATAAGGCCTGCGGCCACTAGTCCATGTGCGCGGCGGCGGGCGCTCCGGCGCCGGGCGGTGCCTCAGGCTTGCGCAGCAGCAGCGCCAGCGGGATCGCACATAGCGTGATGATCATCATCAGCTTGAAGTCATCGATATAGGAGATCATCTGCGCCTGGATGTTGACCAGACCGTCGATCTTGCTCAGCGCGGCCGGGTCGCCGGCCGCGGCCAGAGGCGACGCCTCGATCAGGTTCGGGTTGAAGGGTGTCATGCCGGCCGAAAGCTCGGCGTGATTGACCTGGATGTTGCGCGTCAGCAGGACAGAGACGACCGAGATGCCGATCGATGATCCGATGTTGCGCACCAGGCTGAAGAGACTTGCGGCGTCGGTCCTGAAGCGCGGCTCGAGCGTCGCGAAGGCGACGGTCGACAGCGGCACGAAGACCAGGCCCAGCCCGAGTCCCTGGATCACGCCGGTGAAGATGATCGGCCAGCTGTCCATCTGCGGCGTGAAGCCGGTCATTTCGTAGAGCGAGAACGCCGTCAGCATCAGGCCTGCGACAACCAGCTTGCGGGGATCGACGAGGCGCACCAGCCGGCCAACGATGATCATCGAGATCATCGTTCCGACCCCGCGCGGGGCCATGACCAGGCCCGTCGTGATGACCGGGTATTCGAAAATGCGCGACAGCATCGGCGGCAGCAGCGCCAGGCTTGCCAGAAGGATGATGCCGACGACGAAGATGAACACCAGCCCGGTCGCGAAATTGCGGTCCATGAAGATTCTGGGCTCGATGAAGGGATTGGCCGACTTCATGATGTGAACGGCAAAGACCCAGAAGCCGGTGATTGCCAGTCCGAGTTCGATCCAGATCTCGATCGACGAGAACCAGTCGACCTCGCCGCCGCGGTCGAGCATCAGCTGCAACGCGCCGACGCCCAGTGACAGCATGGCAAAGCCGAAGAAATCGAAGCCGCGCAGGCGCCTGGCGACCGACGGCAGATAGGCGGCGCAGCCGAGAAAGGCGACGATGCCGACCGGCAGGTTGATAAAGAAGACCCAACGCCAGTTATAGCTTTCGGTCAGCCAGCCGCCGAGCGTCGGGCCGATGATCGGCCCGACCATGATGCCGGCGCCCCACATGGCCATCGCCGAGCCGTGCCGCTCCTTGGGATTGATGTCGAGCAGGAAGGTTTGCGACAGCGGCACGATGGCTGCGCCGAACAGCCCCTGCATCAAGCGGAACGCCACCATGCTTTCGAGGCTCCATGACACGCCGCAGGCCATGGAGGTGACGGTGAAGCCCACGACGGAACCGAGGAAAACCTCCTTGCGACCGAGCCGGTCGGACAGCCAGCCCGTGACGGGTGTCATGATGGCCGCCGCGACGATGTAGGAGGTCAACACCCAGTTGATCGTGTCGCGCGAGGCGCCGAGATCGCCCGTCATCGACGGCAGCGCGACATTGGCGATCGTCGTGTCGAGCACCTGCATGATCGTGGCCAGCATCACCGAAAGCGTGATCAGGCCGCGATGCGGCACTTCCTTGAAAGGAGCGTTCTCGTTCATGGCCGGGACTTCTTGGGACTGGCGGCCGCTACTGTGCCGCCGCCGCGCTGCCGAACAGACCGCCGACAGTTCGCACGAATCCGGTGTCGACGGTGACGGTAGCACTCAATCCGCTGTGCAGCGGTTCCTTGGCGGCCCGCTCGTCGAGCTTCACCCGCACGGGCACGCGCTGCGTGACCTTGACCCAGTTGCCGGTGGCATTCTGCGCCGGCAGCAGAGAGAATTCGGCGCCGGTGCCGGCCCCGACGCTCTCCACGGTGCCGTGCAGGACGTTGTCCGGATAGGTGTCGAGCGTGACCTCGGCGGGCTGGCCCGGCCGCAGGTGGGTAAGTTGCGTTTCCTTGAAGTTGGCCTCGACCCAGGTGTCGCCGGTTTCCACCAGGCTGAACAGCGGGGTGCCTGCCGCGACGACCTGCCCGACCTTGAAGGACGCCGCCTGTGCGACGATGCCGTCCGCCGGCGCGCGCACCGTGGTCTGGGCGAGGTTGTAGGCCGCCTTGTCGCGCGCGGCGAGCGCCGCCAGCACGGTCGGATGCTTGTCCGTCTCGATGTCGGGGTTACCGAGCAAGCCGGCCTTCGCGCTCTCGATGCCCTGCAGGGCGGCGGCCCGTTCCTGCTCCGCCTTCTCGAGATCGCGGCGCGCCTCGTCGAGCGAGGAGGTCGCGCTGATGCCCTTCTTGGCGAGGTCCGTGCTGCGCTGGAACTGCGCCTTGGCGTAGTCGAGTTCGCCGGCGGCAACCTGTTCCTGCGCCACGGCCTGGCTGTAGCCGGCGCGAAGCTGCTCGACCTGCATGCGCGCTGCCGCAAGCGCGGCGTCGGCCTGCGCCAGAGCGATGCGATAGGGTTCGGGATCGACAACGAACAGCACGTCATTGGCGCGCACCGGCTGGTTGTCGCCGACATTCACCTCGACGATGCGTCCCGCCGCCTCCGACGAGATCGTCACCCTGGCCTTGCGAAGGTTTGCGTTCTCGGTTTCCTCGTAGCGTCCGCCCGTCAGCCAGAAATAGCCGCCTCCGGCAACCAGCGCGAGCGGCACGGCGATCATCAGCAGGAAGCGGCCGCCACGGCGCTTTTTTGCCGGTGCCGATGTCTCCGCGACGGGCTGTGCCCCGGTCCGCTCCACAGGCGAAGCCGGGTTGTCGAGTTCGATCTCGGTGGCGTCTTCATTCGCTTTTGCGACGGCGTTCATCTTGCATTGCCCTTTTGGACGGTGGTCTGGCAGGCCGACAACGCATCGCCGTCGGAAAGGTTGGTGACGATGGTCTCAAGCGCTTTGACGAGGATACGCTTCTCCTCGTCCGAGAGCCCTTCCAGGGCGGCGTCGTAGACGTCGCCGGCCACGCTCTTGATGGCGGCAAAGGTTTCGCGGCTCTTGTCGGTCGGAAAGATCATGCGCACGCGGCGGTCGCTGGCGTCCTGGCGACGCTCGATCCAGCCGCCCTCCTCCATGCGGTCGAGCAGTCTCGACACGCTGATCGGCTCGATTTCCAGCAATTCGGCAAGCCTTGCCTGCGCCACCCCCTCTTCCTTGACGAGGCGCACCATCAGCCGCCACTGCGCGGCGGACAGGCCATAGCCGCTGCCCTTCGCCTCGAAGCGCTTGCGCAGCAGCCGCGCCGAGTCGTGGATCAGGAATCCGAGCTTGTCGATGCCGTCGATGGTCATAAGCGGCATATATTATAAGCATGCTTATGGAACAAGGGCCTTGGCAGCCGGCCCGGGGATTTTTTTGCTGCAATGCAAAATCGGCTATGTTAGGTCACCCTCGATTTCCCAGCGCCGCTACGACTTGTCGGCCGCTCCCCCCTTTTTCTTGACAGCAAAAGCGCCAGCCACTATCTGAGCGCTGCATTAGCACTCACCCATGGTGAGTGCTAACAGTCCGGCGCCGCCGGACGGAGGACATCTCAAACACCCGCACGAGGACTAAAAAGATGGCAAAGTCGAAATTCCGGCCGCTGCACGACCGCGTGGTCGTCCGCCGCCTCGAATCCGAAGCTAAGACGGCTGGCGGGATCATCATCCCCGACACGGCCAAGGAAAAGCCGCAGGAAGGCGAGATCATCGCCGTTGGTTCGGGCGCACGCGACGAGGCCGGCAAGCTGGTCCCGCTGGACGTCAAGGCCGGCGACCGCATCCTGTTTGGCAAGTGGTCAGGCACCGAAGTCAAGCTCAACGGCGAAGACCTTCTGATCATGAAGGAATCCGACATCATGGGCGTCATCGGCTGATCCAGCCGACCCTCGCCTATTCACCTGAATCAGGCCTATCTGAAATTCGGACCTAGAGGTCCAGGAGCAACACAATGGCTGCTAAAGACGTAAAATTCTCCCGCGATGCCCGCGAGCGCATGCTGCGCGGCATCAACATTCTTGCCGACGCCGTCAAGGTCACGCTCGGCCCCAAGGGCCGCAACGTCGTCATCGACAAGTCGTTCGGCGCACCGCGCATCACCAAGGACGGCGTCACCGTCGCCAAGGAAATCGAGCTTGAAGACAAGTTCGAGAACATGGGCGCGCAGATGATCCGCGAAGTCGCCTCCAAGACCAACGACATCGCCGGCGACGGCACCACGACCGCAACGGTGCTGGCTCAGTCGATCGTCCAGGAAGGCCACAAGTCGGTTGCTGCCGGCATGAACCCGATGGACCTGAAGCGCGGCATCGACCTCGCGGTTTCGGAAGTCGTGGCGTTCCTCAACAAGAACACCAAGAAGATCAAGACCTCCGAGGAAGTTGCCCAGGTCGGCACGATCTCGGCAAACGGCGAAGTCGAAATCGGCGAGATGATCGCCAAGGCGATGCAGAAGGTCGGCAACGAGGGTGTCATCACCGTCGAGGAAGCCAAGACCGCCGAGACCGAACTGGAAGTCGTCGAAGGCATGCAGTTCGACCGCGGCTACCTGTCGCCCTACTTCGTCACCAACCCGGACAAGATGGTTGCTGACCTTGAGGATGCCTACATCCTCCTGCACGAGAAGAAGCTCTCCAACCTGCAGGCCATGCTGCCGATCCTTGAGGCTGTCGTTCAGACCTCGAAGCCGCTCGTCATCATCTCGGAAGACGTCGAAGGCGAGGCTCTGGCCACGCTCGTCGTCAACAAGCTGCGTGGCGGCCTGAAGATCGCTGCCGTCAAGGCGCCGGGCTTCGGTGATCGTCGCAAGGCCATGCTGGAAGACATCGCCATCCTCACGGGCGGCCAGGTCATCTCCGAAGACATCGGCATCAAGCTCGAGAACGTGACGCTGGCCATGCTCGGCCGCGCCAAGAAGGTGTCGATCTCCAAGGAGAACACCATCATCGTCGACGGCGCCGGCAAGAAGGCCGAGATCCAGGGCCGCGTTGCCCAGATCAAGCAGCAGATCGAAGAGACCACGTCGGACTACGACAAGGAGAAGCTGCAGGAACGTCTGGCCAAGCTCGCCGGCGGTGTTGCTGTCATCCGCGTTGGCGGTGCGACCGAAGTCGAAGTCAAGGAAAAGAAGGACCGCGTCGACGACGCCCTCAACGCGACCCGTGCGGCCGTGGAAGAAGGCATTGTTGCAGGCGGTGGCGTTGCACTGCTTCGCGCTTCGCTCGCCATCAAGGCGACCGGCGCCAACTCCGACCAGCAGGCTGGCATCAACATCGTTCGTCGCGCTCTGCAGGCTCCGGCCCGCCAGATCGCAACCAACGCCGGTGCGGAAGCTTCGATCGTTGCAGGCAAGATCCTTGAGAACAAGGGTGTCACCTTCGGCTACAACGCCCAGACCGGCGAATATGGCGACATGATCGCCATGGGCATCGTCGACCCGATGAAGGTCGTTCGTACGGCCCTGCAGGATGCGGCATCGGTTGCCGGCCTGCTCGTCACCACCGAAGCCATGATCGCCGAGTCCCCCAAGAAGGACAATGGCGGCGGCGGCGGCATGCCAGGCGGCATGGGCGGCGGAATGGGCGGCATGGGCGGCATGGACTTCTAGTCCAGCCAGACCAGTCTTCTGTTACGGAAAGGGCGGCCCTCGGGCCGCCCTTTTCTGTTTGCGCATGATCGGTCTATCCAGACGCTTCCCAGCCGGCGATCGCCCTTCGCGCGCCACAGCATCGAACGACGCAACTGCATGCTCCGGAAGACCTGAAATCTGGAATATCCTTGCCTTGGCTATAGCCCTGCATGCGCCTAGGTTCGCGTCCGTCACCGAGGCCGCCCATGGAAGAATTCCTGCTGTTTGTCGTTGTGGGCTTTCTCGCCCAGGCCGTTGATGGCGCGCTTGGCATGGCCTACGGCGTCATCTCCTCGACGACGCTGCTGGCCTTTGGCGTTCCGCCCGCACATGCCTCGGCGGCCGTCCACGCGGCCGAGCTGTTCACCACCGCCGCCTCGGGCTCGGCGCATCTCTATCACCGCAACATCGACTGGAAGCTCTTCCGGCTCCTCGCGCCGTTCGGCATCATTGGCGGCTGCCTTGGCGCCTTCATCCTTACCTCGGTGGACGGTTCCGTGATGAAGCCCTTCGTCACCACCTATCTGGCCCTGGTCGGGGCCTGGCTGGTCGCACGCTCCTTCCGCAAGATTCCGAGCAATCCGGTTCACGGCGCTATCGTCGCACCGCTTGGCGCGGCTGGCGGCTTCATGGATGCGGTCGGCGGCGGCGGCTGGGGACCAATCGTCACCACCGGCCTGCTCGGCGCAGGCGCGCCACCGCGCTATGTCATCGGCACGGTAAATGCTTCCGAGTTCCTGATCACGCTGGCCGTGTCACTGACCTTCCTGATCGCCCTGCTCACGGGACACTGGTCGGAAGCGGGCGACCTCATCAGCAATCTCTCGGCTGTGGCCGGACTCGTCGTCGGCGGCCTCTTTGCCGCGCCGCTCGCCGGCTACTTCGTGAAGACGATGAGCGAGACCTTCCTGCTCAGGCTGGTCGGCATCCTCATCATGCTGCTCGCCGGATGGCAGACCGCGCAGCTTTCCGGCTGGCTCTGAGGGCGGATCGCCATCCTTGTTTTGATGCCGTCCTATTGGCCGGCGTCCGCGGCCATCCGCGGGGATGCGCCAACGCCGGCAAGGCGCCGGATACGCGCCACGGCGGCCTGGAAATCGGCATTGTTGCGCACGACCTGGCGGCCGGCGGCGATGGTGGCATCGATGTCGTTCACCGGCAGCGACAGGCGTGTCGCGACACGGTTTACCCTCGCCCGTTCCGTCGGCTCGAGGTCGTCGAAGGACAGGTGCTGGACCACCAGCGCAACGTCGCGGCAGTTCCAGCCCGAGGTCGTGCCGCGATACTTCCTCACGGTCGAAGCCGGCAGCGAGCAGCGGTAGGCGACAAGTTGGCTGCGCCAGTTGGTCACCGCCAGCCGCAGCGCATCGAACTCGTCACGTACCGAGGCGGTGATGCCGGTGCTTGAAATGGCGCTGATCAGGTCGGGTAGCTTCGGGCCGTGGAGCGACTTGTTCCAGTCGATGCCGCTGTCGCGGCCGGCGTCAACGACGAGGAACATCAGCGTGTCGAGCTTGACGGCCTCATCCGGCGCCAGCGGGCCGTATGGCGTCTGCGCCGCCGCCCGCTCGAGCGTAAAGCCGGTTACGCCGATATTGTCCGTCAGCCCGCCGTCGAGCAGCTTCACGTACTCCGGCCGCGTGGCGTTCTGGTAGGAATCGAGCGCACGCGCATAGGCCTGCAGCCGAATCGAGGCGTTGCGGTCCTCAAGGGCGCGCTGCAGCCACTCGGGCCGCTGGTAGCCGCAGTTCGGCGACGTCGCCTCGACGACGACGGGGGTGAAGACGACAGGCACCGCAGCCGAAGCGGCAACCGCATCGGAAAGCCGCACATGGTCCAGGTTGCTGCAGAGCGCCGCAAACGTGTCATAGGTGAAGAGGAAGGGCGTCCGGTTGTTGATGTCTGAGGAATTGATCCAGACGATGGGCGCGTTCTTCCACTTGAAACTGCTGAATGTCGCGCTGTCGAACAGGTTCTTGTCAAGCCACCTGGCGAAGGACGAGCGGTCGTTGACGCCGCCGTAATAGGCTCGGATCAGATTGACCGGCGAGGTTGTCGAGGTCTTCATGTAGGCTTCGGCATCCTGGATCAGGAAGCGCTCGCGAAGGTCTCGATAGCCGTCCCTGCCGCGAAAGCCGAAATAGGCTGCCGCGACCGAACCGCCGGAGGCGCCGGAAATCATGCGGATATCGTCGACGAGCGTGCGCCTCGCCGGCTTTTCGTCGATCACCGTGTCGTCGAGTTCGCGCAGCACGCCATAGGCGAAGGCGGTCGCGCGGGTGCCGCCGCCCGAAAAGGCCAGTCCCACTACCGTTGAGCCGTCGTCGCCCGGAACGGGGATGAACTGCGGCGACGGCTGGCCAACAGTCGTGGTCAGTTCGTTTATCGGGCCGACATCCATGCCGACGCATCCGGCGAGCGGTGCTGCCACCGCCAGGACTTTCGCCAGATCCCCCCAGTTGCCCATGAATGCCTCGATCCCTTGGATCGGAAGCCTAGCCGAAGGTACGCCGCACGAGCAACCTGCGCCGCGCTCGGTGACTTTCCCGGCGGCGTCGGGCCACCCCAATTCCAGGCGCCAGACCGCACGTCCGGAGGCAACTCCCCGCGACAGGCGCCCGGAAAGAGCAAACGATTGTTCATTCAACCGATTTTGGCCCTGCCTGCCGGCGCCTGTCCCCTTGAAGCCGATTGTGCAACGCGATAGGCCATGGCCGACCTTTGAAGCGGAGGACGACCGGTGAGCGCCAGCAAGCAGACATTCAGGACCGAGACTGACACATTCGGCCCGATCGATGTGCCCTCCGACCGCTACTGGGGCGCCCAGGCCCAGCGCTCGCTCGGCAACTTCAAGATTGGCTGGGAGAAGCAGCCCCTGTCGATCGTGCGGGCATTGGGAATCGTCAAGCGGGCGGCGGCGGAAGCCAACATGGATCTCGGCCGCCTCGACCCGACGATCGGCAAGGCCATCGTCGCGGCGGCCCAGGAAGTCATCGACGGCAAGCTCGACGATCACTTTCCGCTGGTCGTCTGGCAAACCGGCTCCGGCACCCAGTCCAACATGAACGCCAACGAGGTCATCTCGAACCGCGCCATCGAGATGCTTGGCGGGGTCATGGGCTCGAAGAAGCCGGTGCATCCCAACGACCACGTCAACATGAGCCAGTCGTCGAACGACACCTATCCGACGGCCATGCATGTGGCCTGCGCAGAACGCATCCATCACGACCTGCTTCCGGCCCTGAACCACCTGCTCGCGGCGCTGGAAGCCAAGGTCAAGGCCTTCGATCACATCGTCAAGATCGGCCGCACCCATACCCAGGACGCGACCCCCTTGACGCTCGGCCAGGAATTCTCGGGCTATGCGGCGCAGGTCGCCTCGTCGATCAAGCGCATCGAGCTGACCCTGCCCGGCCTGATGGAACTGGCACAAGGCGGCACCGCGGTCGGAACAGGCCTCAACGCGCCTGTCGGCTTCGCCGAGAAGGTCGCTGAAAAGATCGCGTCGATCGCCGGCCTGCCCTTCGTCACGGCTCCCAACAAGTTCGAGGCGCTCGCCGCGCATGATGCAATGGTGTTTTCGCACGGCGCGATCAACGCCGCGGCAGCAGCGATCTTCAAGATCGCCAACGATATCCGCTTGCTTGGCTCGGGCCCCCGGTCTGGCCTCGGCGAGCTTTCCCTGCCGGAAAACGAGCCGGGTTCATCGATCATGCCCGGAAAGGTCAACCCGACCCAGTGCGAGGCGCTGACGCAGGTCTGCATCCAGATCTTCGGCAACAACTCGGCAATCGCCTTCGCTGGAAGCCAGGGCCATTTCGAGCTCAATGTCTACAATCCGCTGATGGCCTACAACTTCCTGCAGTCCGTGCAGCTGATGGCCGATTCCGCGATCTCCTTCACCGACAATTGCGTCGTCGGCATCGAGGCCCGCGAGGACAACATCAAGGCGGCGCTGGACCGGTCGCTGATGCTGGTGACCGCGCTCGCTCCGAAAATCGGCTACGACAATGCGGCCAAGATCGCCAAGAACGCGCATCGCAACGGCACGACGCTCCGCGAGGAGGCGCTTGCGACCGGACTCGTCACCGAGGCGGATTACGACCGGCTGGTTCGGCCAGAAGACATGACCCATCCCGGATAGCTGGATTGTGAACGATGTGTCGTTGATTGCGTGGCTTTAGTGAACACAAGAACTGAACTACCTTTAGCGCAACGTTCATCCCTCCAGGAGTTCACGAAGATGTCCATCACCACCACCGCCACCAGTTCCTCGCCCTCCACCGTCAACGCAGCCGTCCTGATCGGACGCATCTTTCTGGCGGTAATGTTTGTGCTTGCCGGATACAGCAAGCTCACCGCCATCGGCGCGACCGCCGGCTGGTTCGAGAGCCTCGGCCTGCCCATGCCGAGCGTCGTCACCGTCGTCGCCGGTCTGGTCGAACTCGTTGGCGGCCTCGCCATCATTGCCGGTTTCCAGACCCGCATCGCCGCGCTGGTCATCGCCGCCTTCACGGTCGGCGCAACGCTGATCGCCCATATGGATTTCGCCGACCAGACACAGCAGCTCTTCTTCATGAAGAACCTTGCCGTCACGGGCGGTCTGCTGGTTCTCGCCGCCTTCGGCGCCGGCGCCTATTCGCTGGACGCACGCCGCGGCTGATTTCCCCAAACCAATGACGAAGAACGCCCCGGCCGGTCCCGGGGCGTTTTTTTGCGCCGGGCTCAGCTGCCGGCGACGACCAGTTCCAGCTTGCGGCCCGAGACCCTGGCGAGTTGCGCCATTCGGCCCTCCGGGCGCTCTCCGCGCAGTGCCGCGCGCGACGCCGGTATCACCAGCGCCAGTCCGCCATTGTCGCGCTTCTCCCACTTCAGCCGCGGCATGACGCCTGGCATCGATGCTGTCAGCAGATAAACCACGCGCATCATGGCACCGAGCAGGCGGGCCCGCTCCAGATAACGCGGCGTCGCCAGTGCCTTGAGTTCGGGCGCCACAGCGTCGTTGAACACGCCATCGTTGCGGAACGCGTTGACCAGCGCCAGGAACAGCCGCCCCGGATGGTCGACGCCAATGAAGGACGCGTGCGCAATGATGTTCAGCGACTGCGTTCCGCGGTATTCCGGGTGCGCGCGCCAGCCAATGTCGGCAAGCAGGCAGGCAGCATGCCGGTAGCGCGCCTCTTCCTCCGTCTCGACGATGTCGAAGGCGGCCAGCGACTGCGCGGTCCATTCCACCAGTTCCTGGGCATGCGTCACCGAACGCGCCCGCAGCAGCGCCAGTTCGCCTGCGGCCGAGATCAGCGGATCGCGGCGCTGATCTTCCTGCGACAGCAGCGAGAACAGGAAGCCTTCGCGCACGCCGAGCGCCGAGACGACGATGCGTGACGGCTGCATTGATGCGATGATCTCCTGCAGCACGGCTGCACCGTAGGGCAACAGGGCACGGCGCGCCTTGGACACGCCTTCGATGCCCTTCATCTTCTCGATGTCGCCGCGCGCCACCTGGCGAAGAAAAGCCGCCGATTCATCGATGCCGAGCTCGTAATGATGCATGACGTTCAGCGCGTAGCCCGTGGCGTTCATGTGCAGCCGGGCGAGGTTTCGCCAGGTGCCGCCCACGGCATAGAAAGTACGCCCTGCCCCGCCCTTGAGCAGCTTTGCGCGCGCCAGTTCCGTGCGGGCGATCTTGGCCGCGGTAGCCCGCGAGTTGTCCGACATATCCTGCAGCCGCAGGCCGCCGAGCGGCAGGGTGATGCCGTCGCCAATGGTCTCTCTGGCCACATCGACCAGCTCGAGGCTGCCGCCGCCGAGATCGCCCGCGATGCCGTCCGCGGGGTGAAAGCCCGATATCACGCCAAGCGCCGAGTAATAGGCTTCCTCGCGACCGCTGAGCACGCGGATCTTGGTGCCGAGAATCTCTTCGGCGCGGTGGATGAAGTCGGGGCCGTTCTCGGCCTCGCGCGCGGCTGCGGTCGCTATCACATAGAGGGTCGCGGCGCCGGCCTGCTCCGACAGCGCCCGAAACCGCTTGAACTCCTCCACGGCGCGCGCCACCGCCGCCGGGTCCAGCTTGCCGGTCGCGACGAGCCCCCGACCGAGGCCCGCCAGCATCTTTTCGTTGAACAGGACAGTCGGTGACCGGGCGATGCCTTCATAGACCACCAGTCGGATCGAGTTGGAGCCGATGTCGATGATGGAAAGTGGCCGGCGATCCTGCAGCCGCCCTTGGGAAAGCGCGATCATCCGGACTGCGACGCGGATGACTTCTTGCGGCGCTTGAACTGCGCGATCTGCCTTGGAGCATGCGACTTCAAGGCGCCTCCCCGTCCTGACAAACTCGGGTTGGTCATGAAATATTCCTGGGCGTTGAACGGTTCCTCGCCCTCGTCCAGCGCGATGCGCCGCGAGGTTCCGTCAGCCAATACTTCGAAGCTTTGCTGGTTGTCCATTATGTTCCCCAGCATGATCTGGCCAAGCACCTGTTCGTGCACGGTCGGGTTGGTGATCGGCACGAGGCACTCGACGCGCCGGTCCAGGTTGCGCGGCATCAGGTCGGCGGAGCTGATGTAGACGATGGCGTCGTCGGACGGCAGTCCGTGGCCGTTGCCGAAGCAGAAGATGCGGCTGTGTTCGAGAAAGCGGCCGATGATCGACTTGACGCGGATGTTCTCGGACAGGCCGGGCACCTGGGGCCGCAGGCAGCATATGCCGCGCACAACCAGGTCAATCTCGACCCCTTCGCGGCTCGCCGCGTAGAGCGCATCGATGATGGTCGGATCGACCAGCGAGTTCATCTTCATCCAGATGCGAGCCGGCCGGCCCTCCCTGGCGTGCTCGATCTCGTCGTTGATGTGCTCGATGATGCGGCTGCGCAGCGTGTAGGGCGACAGCGCGAGGCGCATGGTCTGGGCTGGCTCGGCGTAGCCGGTGATGAAGTTGAATATCTGCGCCACGTCGCGCGCGATCAGCGGATCGGTCGTGAAGAAGGACAGGTCGGTATAGATGCGCGCGGTGATCGGGTGGTAGTTCCCGGTGCCCAGATGCACGTAGTTGCGGAGCTTGCCGTCCTCCCGCCGAACGACCAGCGACATCTTGGCATGGGTCTTCAACTCGATGAAACCGAACACCACCTGCACGCCGGCGCGCTCGAGGTCGCGGGCCCAGCGGATGTTGGCCTCCTCGTCGAAGCGCGCCTTGAGCTCGACCAGCGCCGTCACCGACTTGCCGGCTTCGGCGGCGTCAACCAGCGCGCGCACGATCGGGCTGTCGTTCGAGGTGCGGTACAGCGTCTGCTTGATCGCCACCACCTCCGGGTCGGCCGCTGCCTGGCGCAGGAACTGCACCACCACGTCGAACGACTCGTAGGGGTGATGGACGAGAATGTCCTTTTCGCGGATCGCCGCGAAGCAATCACCGCGATGCTCCCGGATGCGCTCCGGGAAGCGCGGATTGTAGGGCGTGAACTTCAGATCGTCGCGCGGCACGGCAACGATCTCGGAAATCTGGTCGACGGCAAGCGGGCCGGTCAGCACGCTGATGCGGTTCGAGGCGATGCCGAGTTCCCCGGCGACGAACTCGCGCAGTTCCTCCGGAATCTGGCTGTCGAACTCGATGCGGATCACCGAGCCACGGCGGCGACGTTTCAGGGCGGTCTCGAAGAGCTGGACGAGGTCTTCCGCCTCTTCCTCCACCTCGATGTCACTGTCCCTGATGATGCGGAAAGTGCCCGAAGCCTTGACCTCATAGCCGGGAAACAGCTTGCCGATGAACAGGCCGACGGTTTCCTCGATCGGGATGAAGCGCACGTTCTTCTTGCGGTCCGGCAGCCGGATGAAGCGCCTGAGCGCGATGGGCAGGCGCAGCAGCGCCGTCATCTCCTCGCGGTCCTTCAGGTTGCGCAACTGCAGGGCGATGGAGAAGCCGAGATTTGGAATGAAGGGGAAGGGATGCGCCGGGTCGATCGACAGGGGCGTCAGGACCGGGAACACCTGATCCAGGAAGTGTTCCTCCAGCCAGCTCAACTCGTCCTTGTAGAGCTGGTCTGCGGAGATCGTTTCGATCCCCTCCTTCTTCAGCAGTCCCATCAGCTCCGACAGGCTCTTCTGCTGGTCGTCCTGCAGCCGCCCGACCTCGACGAGCAGCTGCTCGAGCTGCTGGTCGGGCGTACGGCCGTCGGGGCTCTTGAGCAGGATGCCCTCGCGAACCTGGCCGGCCAGGCCGGCGACACGCACCATGAAGAACTCGTCCAGATTACCGGCCGAGATCGACAGGAAGCGAACCCGCTCCAGAAGAGGATGGCTGGCGTTCTGCGATTCCTCGAGAACGCGCCTGTTGAACTGGAGCCACGAGAACTCGCGGTTGACGAAGCGGTCGGGGTTGCCTGCGCCGCCGTCGGCGTCGGTCGTCTGACCGCTGGTGAACTCTTTCTGGACTGGCTTCAACTGGTTCATATCGCTCACTGACCCTCGGCTCTTTCACCTATAGCCGACTTTTGACGGAATTTATCCTGTGCCGGGCAATTGCAACAGTTTGATTTCAACCGACTTGCAAAGCGTCCGTTAATGTTACAAACGCTACCGCAGGCGAGATTCAATCCACTATCGGAGCGTAGCATGGCGGGCGGTTCCATACCCCACTTCCAGAATGACGCGGGGCACGCCGCGATCGAGATCGGCGTCAAGGAATTCATGTGCGTGGGTGCCAACCCGCCATTCGACCATCCGCATGTCTTTCTGGATATGGGCGCCGACAGCGAGAAGGTCTGCCCCTATTGCTCGACCCTCTACCGGTATTCCGCCGATCTCGCTCCGGCCGAGACGCGGCCGGAAAACTGCCTTTACCTTCATCGCGCGGCCTGATCCCGACGGCGGACACCGTCGATGAGTGAGGCCCGTTCCCGGCAGGTCATCATCGCTGGCGCCGGCATCGCCGGTTTGACAACGGCGCTGTCCTTTGCCGTGCGCGGCTATCCCGTCCGCATCTTCGAACGCGCGCAGAAGCTCGAGGAAAGCGGGGCCGGGATCCAGCTTTCTCCCAATGCCACGCGCATCCTCGATCGTCTTGGCGTGCTTTCAGCGCTCCGCCTGACAGCGGTCCGGCCGACAGCGGTGATCCTGCGGGACGCAGCCAGCCTCGCCGAACTCGGCCGCGTGCCGCTCGGCGCGGCAGCCGAGGCGCGTTGGCGGGCGCCCTACCTGACGCTGCGCCGCTCGGACCTGCAAAGCGCGCTGCTTGCACATGTCGCGCGGGAACCGGGTATCGAACTGGTCACCGGCGCCGACGTCAAGAGTGTCAGCCTGCACGCCCATGGCGTCACGGCCTCGGTTGAAACGGCAGGCGGAACGGTGCGCGCCGGCGGACTGCTGCTGGTGGGCGCCGACGGGGTCTGGTCAGGCCTGCGCGGGCTGAACGGCAGCAAGGGCAAAAGCAGCTTTGCCGGCGAACTGGCCTGGCGGCGCACGGTCAGCGCGGACAGCCCGGCCGCGCAGGAACTCATCAAGATCGGCATCGCCGGTGCCGTCACCGCCTTCATGCATCCCGGCTTCCACCTCGTCACCTACCCCGTGCGGGGCGGTTCGGCGCTCAATCTCGTGGCACTCACGAGCGGATCGTCGATTGCCGAAAGCTGGTCCGGCAGGATGGATACGGCGCAGTTGAAGCGCGCGATGCGGCGCACGGCCCCGGCTCTGCGCCAGCTTGCCGAGGACGCCGATGCATGGACCGTCTGGCCGATCCACACGGTAGCCGCAACCGAGCCCTGGATCGCCACCGGCGGCATAGCGCTGGTCGGAGACGCGGCACATGCCATGACGCCCTATGCGGCGCAGGGCGCCGCCATGGCAATCGAGGACGGCGAGACGCTGGCCGTGCAGGTCGTCGGCCGACAGGGAACGCTGGGCGCCGCGCTGACGGCCTGGGAAAAGCAGCGCCGCGCGCGTGTCGCGAAGGTCGTGCGCCGCGGCGCCACCAACTACCGCGCCTGGCACGCAACCGGGATGATGGCCCGGATGCGAAACATCTATCTCCGGGTGCATTCCCCCGAGCGCCTGGCAGCCCGCTTCGACTGGCTTTACGGCTGGGAGCCCCCTTCCCTGAAGGTCTGAAGTCGCTTCAGTTGTAGAGGCCGAGCGATACAGCAAGCGTCTGCGGCATCGGGTTCCACCAGCCCGTGCGCAGGCCCGCCTCGCGCAGGGCCTTCGACGTCCAGGTGTTGCAACCTGCCAGCGCGTTGAACAAGCCATGCGCCTCGAAGAAGGCGTCGAACTCGCCGTAGGCAGCGCCGGGCAGTCGCACGGGACCGTCTTCGCCGGTCCTAAAGCTGGCGGCGATGAAGTCCTGGAGACGCGCCATGGAGCGATCGCTGATCTCGAAGCTCTTGGCGTACGGCTTCGACAGGTCGATCTCACCGGCAAGATCGACATGCATAACGGAGCTGTCGACCGTCAGGGCCTTTGCGACCGCGCTCGGCTTGAGGTCGGACCACGTCGGTGTCTCGACATAGAAGGCGCGGGCTCCCCACCCGAAGACGAGATAGCGGGCACCGGGATGATCCATTCTGATGCCAGCGCGCTGCAGAAAGGAAAAGCGTTCAATCAGTTCCTCATCGATCGGAATGGCGATGTCGGTGTGGATCGGATTGCTGAGAACGACGATGCGCCGCGAAGGAGGCTCGCCGGATAGCGCGGCAGGCACGAGGGGACGCGGCACGACGGTGCCGAGCACCAGCAGGGCGACGATGCCCGCAAGCGCCAGACCGGTCCTATGGAGCGCACGCTTCATGCCCTGTGCCTTTGAACCGACCGAACGGCATGCGTCCGGCCAAAATGCCAGCGGGCCCGGCTTGTCGCAGCCGGGCCCGCCAAGCATTCGATACGATCGTGGCTAATGCAGGATCTGCGAGAGGAACAGCTTGGTCCTCTCGTGCTGCGGATTATCGAAGAATTCGGCCGGGGTGTTCTGCTCGACGATCTGCCCCTGGTCCATGAAGATGACGCGGTTGGCGACCTTTCTGGCGAAGCCCATTTCATGCGTCACGCAGATCATGGTCATGCCTTCCTCGGCGAGTCCGACCATGGTCTCCAGCACTTCGGCGATCATTTCGGGATCGAGCGCCGACGTGGGCTCGTCGAACAGCATGATGCGCGGGTTCATGCACAGCGACCTGGCGATGGCGACGCGCTGCTGCTGGCCGCCCGAGAGCTGGCCGGGATACTTGTTGGCCTGCTCGGGAATCTTGACGCGGCGCAGGAAATGCATCGCCGTCTCCTCGGCCTCCTTGCGGGGCGTCTTGCGTACCCAGATCGGCGCCAGAGTGCAGTTCTCAAGGATGGTCAGATGCGGGAACAGGTTGAAGTGCTGGAACACCATGCCGACCTCGCGGCGCACCTCGTCGATCTTCTTCAGGTCGTTGGTCAGCTCCTTGCCATCGACCACGATCTTGCCCTTCTGGTGCTCTTCCAGCCGGTTGATGCAGCGGATCATGGTCGACTTGCCCGAGCCCGATGGACCGCAGATGACGATCCTCTCGCCCTGCATGACCTTCAGGTTGATGTCCTTCAGAACGTGAAAGTCGCCGTACCACTTGTGCATGCCGACGATTTCGATCGCAACGTCTGTCTCCGAAATGTGCATTTTCTTCGGATCGACTGCGATTGCATCGGCACTGACTGCATTTTCCTTGGCCATAGGCCGGTTCCCCTTGGTTTTTGATTATCTCTTGTGACCCGTGTCGAGGCGGCGCTCCATGAAGATGGAGTAGCGCGACATGCCGAAGCAGAAGATCCAGAACACGAAGGCCGCGAAGATCAGACCGGTGATCGGCGTCTGCGCAGAAGCCCAGGTGGCGTCCGAGAAATTCTGCCGCACGATGCCAAGCAGGTCGAACATGCCGATGATGTAGACCAGGCTGGTGTCCTTGAAGAGACCGATGAAGGTGTTGACGATGCCGGGGATGACCAGCTTGAGCGCCTGCGGCAGGACGATCAGCGTCATCTTCTGCCAGTAGCCAAGGCCGAGTGAATCAGCGCCCTCGTACTGCCCCTTCGGTATCGCCTGCAGCCCACCCCTGATCACTTCCGCCATGTAGGCCGACGCAAACAGCGCGACACCCACGAGCGCACGCATCAGCTTGTCGAAACTGACGCCGGCCGGCAGGAACAGCGGCAGCATCACGCTCGCCATGAAGAGCACGGTTACGAGAGGAACGCCGCGCACCGTCTCGATGAAGACGACGCTCAGCATCTTGACGATCGGCATTTTCGACCGTCGCCCCAGCGCCAGCACGATGCCGAGCGGCAGTGAGACGGCGATGCCCACGAAAGACAGAACCAGGGTCACCATCAGGCCGCCCCAGAGCGGGGTCTCGACATGGGGAAGGCCGAACCAGCCGCCGGTCAGCAGGACAAAGGCGACGATCGGGAAGACGAAGAAGAACAGGACGGCGTTCAGGCCCTTGCGCGGCGCGGACGGCATCAGCAGCGGCACCAGAAGGGCGACGAAGATCAACGCCGTCAGGATCGGCCGCCAGCGTTCTGCGTCCGGATATCGGCCGAGCATGAACTGCATGAATTTGGCATTGACGAAGGCCCAGCATGCGCCCGACCAGCCGTCCGGCTGGAGGCCGCCCTGCGCGACCGTGGCGCAGACCGAACGGTCCGTACCGCTCCACTGTGCGCTGATGAAGGCCCAGTTCAGGATGGGCGGCAGGATGAAGGCGACGAGAAGCAGGCCGAGAACCGTGAGCACCGAGTCCATCGGCGTTGCGAAGAGGTTCCGGCGCACCCACGCGCCGGTGCCCTTTTCTCCCGCCGGTGCGGCCTGTGCCAGCACCATCTCCGTGCGTACGTAGGAAAGATCGTGCTCTTGCATCCTATCTCTCCACCAGCGCCATCTTGGCGTTGAACCAGTTCATGAAGGCAGACGTGGCGAGGCTCAGCCCGAGATAGACCGCCATCCAGATGGCGACGATCTCGATCGCCTGGCCCGTCTGGTTGAGGATCGTGCCGCCGATTGCCACGAGGTCGGGAAAGCCGATCGCAATGGCGAGCGATGAGTTCTTGGTCAGGTTGAGATACTGGCTGGTCAAGGGCGGTATGACGATCCGCATCGCCTGCGGAATGATGACCAGGCGCAAGGCCTGGCCCGAACGCAGGCCGAGTGCGGCCGAAGCCTCCGACTGGCCCTTGCTGACGCCGAGGATGCCCGCACGCACGATCTCGGCTATGAAGGCGGCCGTATAGAACGACAGGGCCAGGTAGAGCGACAGGAACTCGGGCTTCACCTGAATGCCGCCGACCAGGTTGAAGGTCGAGGCGACGGGCAGGTCCAGCGTCACCGGCATGCCGGAGAGGAAAAAGGCGAGTATCGGCAGGCCAAGGATCAGCCCAAGCCCGGTCAGGAAGACCGGAAACTGCTCTCCGGTCGCGGCCTGCCGGATCTTGGCGCGGCGAGCGACGAAAATGGTCAGCACGATCGCGACAACAAGTCCGGCGAGGATCAGCCAGGAGCCGTCGCCCCAGACGGGCTTCGGCATGAAGAAGCCGCGGTTGTTCAGGAAGGTGCTGAAGCTGAGGAAGTTCTCGCCGCCCAGCGGCACGCCGAGTTCGATGCTCTCGCGCGGTTGCGGCAGCACCGACAGAACGCCGAAGTACCAGAAGAAGATGACCAGCAGCGGCGGGATGTTGCGGAAGATCTCGACATAGACCGTGCAGATCTTGCGGATCAGCCAGTTGTGGGAAAGGCGTCCCACGCCGACCGTGAAACCGATGATCGAGGCCGTGATGATGCCGCAGACGGCGACGAGGAGCGTGTTGAGGAAGCCGACGACAAGGCCGCGGGCGTAGGTCGAATCCGAGGTGAACTCGATGAGGCTGCTGCTGACGTCGAAGCCGGCGCGTCCTCGCAGGAAGCCGAAACCGGAGGAGATGTTGGAGCGCCTGAGGTTCTCGATCGTATTGCCGACGATCCAGTAGACGAGCGCGAAGAGAAGGATGACGACGACCGTCTGAAAGATGATGCCGCGGATCTTCGGGTCGTTGATGAAGGAGCCGCGACTTACGTCGGTGCTACCAACCGTTTCCTGCAGTGCCATGCAATCTCCCCGATGCAAGAAGCCGGAAGGCGGGCGGAGCCGCCTTCCGGATCAGATCTGCAATTAGCGGATCGGAGGTGCGTACTGCAGACCGCCCTTGGTCCAGAGTGCGTTGATGCCGCGAGCGATCTTGAGCGGGCTGCCCGCGCCGACGTTGTTCTCGAAGACTTCGCCGTAGTTGCCGACAGCCTTCACGATGTTGACGACCCAGTCGTTCGTGACGCCGAGGTCGGTGCCGATCTTGGTGTCGGCCTCAACGCCCAGGATACGCTTGATCTCGGGGTTGGTGGACGACTTCATCTCCTCGACATTCGCCTTGGTGATGCCCAGTTCCTCGGCCGTCAGCAGCGCGAAATAGGTCCACTTGACGATGTCGAACCACTGGTCGTCGCCCTGGCGCACGACCGGGCCCAGCGGCTCCTTGGAGATGATCTCGGGCAGCACGACATGGTCGTCCGGCGCGGTAAGCGTCAAGCGGATGCCGTAGAGGCCGGACTGGTCGGTGGTGTAGACGTCGCAACGGCCCGAATCGTAGGCGGCGTTGACTTCCTCGAGCTTCTCGAAGACGACCGGATTGTATTCAAGGTTGTTGGCCTTGAAGTAGTCGGCGAGGTTGAGCTCGGTGGTCGTGCCCGTCTGCACGCAGACCGAGGCGCCCGACAGTTGGAGCGCCGAGTTGACGCCCGGCAGCTTCTTGGCATTGATCATGAAGCCCTGGCCGTCGAAATAGGTGACGCCCGCGAAGTTGAGGCCGAGCGCTGTGTCGCGGTTGATCGTCCAGGTCGTGTTGCGCGACAGGACATCGATCTCGCCCGACTGCAACGCGGTGAAGCGTTCCTTGGCGCTGAGCGGCGTGAACTTTACCTTGGAGCCGTCGCCGAACACGGCAGCGGCCACTGCGCGGCAGAAGTCGGCATCAAGGCCGAGCCAGTCACCCTTGTCGTTGGGCGCCGAGAAGCCGGCCAGACCGGAACTCACGCCGCACTGCAGGAAGCCCTTCGCCTTGACGTCGTCCAGCGTCGTCGCCGACGCGGCGGACGCTACCAATCCGAAGGCAGCCGCACCAAGCATAACTGCAACTTTATTTGTCATAACTCAAAAACCCTTTCCCATTGAGATGGTCTTAGACCGTATTTCTTGAGACTGACGCATCGCAATCCGGCTCAATTCCGGATTTTCCCGTCGATAGCCGACGTGGATGCTGCCCGCCCGTTCACGAACTGCATCGAAGGCGATTATTCCTGTGAGGTCAAGCGGAATGACCCGAAATTGCTGGACGATCGACCGTCACATGGGCATTTGCCCACATCTGGGCCATGTGGTTGGGGCGTCTCTCGCTCTGGAACGTGGACGCTCCAGAGCGGGCGATTCGGCGGCGCGCCGGCAAAATCGGCAGGGGCGGGATATTCTTGCCGCTCTTCTTACTTTGCGTCACCTGCCCTGGCCCAGCCCTTCCGCATCCTGTCCTATTCGGCCGCGGTTGCAGCGACCGCGAACGCATTCTAAAGCCTGTCTGTTCTCATCGGGGTTTATCGCATGGCAAAGAAACCAGCAGGCAAGCGCGGGATCAACACGCAGCTGACACACGGCGGATACGAACCGCGCGACTATCACGGCTTCGTCAATCCGCCTGTCGTGCATGCCTCGACGGTGCTTTTCCCGGATGCCGCCACCATGGCAGGGCGGGCCCAGAAATACACTTACGGAACGCACGGCACGCCGACCAGCGATGCGCTGGCCGAAGCCGTCAACGCGCTCGAGGGATCGGCCGGCACCATCCTGGTGCCCTCGGGACTGGCGGCCGTCACCACACCGCTCCTCGCCTTCCTGTCGGCGGGCGATCATGTCCTGATCGTGGATTCAGTTTATCATCCGACACGCCGCTTCGCCGATGGGATGCTCAAGCGGCTTGGCGTAGAGGTGGAGTACTACGATCCCCATGTCGGGGCCGGCATCGCAGGACTGATGCGCCCGAACACCAAGGTGGTGCTGACGGAGTCCCCCGGTTCGAACACCTTCGAGATCCAGGACATCCCGGCCATAGCCAAGGCTGCCCACGCGGCTGGCGCGGTCGTCATGATGGACAATACGTGGGCGACGCCGGTCTACTTCCGCGCGCTCGACTTCGGCATCGACATGACGATCCACGCGGCCACCAAGTACCCGGCCGGGCACTCGGACGTGCTTCTCGGCATGGTGTCGGCCAACGAGGCGTGCTGGCCGAAGCTTCTGGAAGCCTTCACCATGCTCGGCTGCTGTGCGGCACCCGACGACGTCTACCAGGTGTTGCGCGGCCTGCGTACGATGGGGATCCGGCTCGAACGCCACCAGCAAAGCGCGCTAGAGCTCGCGCGCTGGCTGGAGAAGCAGGAGGGCGTTGCGCAGGTGCTGCATCCGGGCCTGGAAAGCCACCCGGGCCACGCCCTGTGGAAGCGCGACTTCAGCGGTGCCAGCGGCATTTTCTCGGTTGTTCTGGCTGGCGGGGGACAGAAGCAGGCACACGCGTTTCTCGACGCGCTCAGCATCTTCGGCCTCGGCTATTCCTGGGGTGGCTACGAGAGCCTTGCCGTATCGGTCTTCCTGGGAGACCGCACAATCGCAAAGGGCCCCTATGAGGGGCCCTTGCTGCGGCTGCAAATCGGACTGGAGGACGTCGAAGACCTGAAGGCGGACCTGACCGCCGCTCTCGAAGCGGCACGCCGGGCCTGAGGGCCCGGCCGACGCGTCAGCCGCCCCTGCTCTTCTGGTCGGCTTCCGCCGCGTCCTCGAGCTTGGTGGTCATCAGTTCTTCCAGGTCGCCGACCTCTTCCTCGATGTCTTCGATTGGGACACCGGCTTCAGCAGCCTGGGCGGCACATTCCTTGGCCAGGATTTCGGCTTCCTGCTCGATCTGGGTCGGCGCGGGGCGCACATGGACCTTCTCGGTGATCCATTCCTGCAAGAACTCGATCGCTTTTTCGCTCATCGTTGCCTCTTGCTACTGGCGTCGTTGTTCGTTGCCATAAACGTTCTAACCTTGAAAAAGATGCTGGTTGCGATCGGTGCGGTCCCGCTATCGGCAGCGTGGTTCCCGCTCTTGATGCCTGTCGTGCATCTACCGAGCGCCGGCTCTATATAGGTGCTTTTCGCACTGCACAAAGGATTTTTCCTGTCCACCTGTGGAAATCTGGCGATCCCGGCAGGATTCGAACCTGCGACCATCGGCTTAGAAGTTCGACCATGGACCTGCACATAGCTGGACATAGCTTCCAAAAAGCATATATATTTCAAGGCTTTCCTGTGATAGGGTGTTAATAGTGGAACATGGATATTCACCGTTACAAGGCTCATTTCTGAGCCTATAGCGAGCCTAGAATGGAGCCAGCCAATGAGGTTGACAGACATTTCAGTGCGAGCGCTCCCGCATTGCGAGGCGCAAAAAACATACACTGATGACAGCCTCCCCGGATTTGGCGTTCGTGTTTCGAAGACAACCAAGACGTTTGTCGTCGTACATGGTCCGACACGTGAGCGTGTCACGATCGGGCGCTTTCCAACTATCAGCCTGTCAGATGCTCGGCAAGCGGCGAAGCACTTGTTGGCGGAGCGGATACTTGGAAAACGCCGCCCTAAGGTGATGACCTACGATGAGGCCAAGAGCGCCTATCTTGAAATGTCAGAGCAGAAGCATCGGTCGCGTACACACCAAGACTACAAACGATTTCTCGACAGCTTCGCATTTGGCAAAACCCATCTGGCCGATATCACCAAACACGACATCAGGAAGCGCCTCGAAAAGCGAAAGCACTCGCCGACCCAATACGACCAAGCCTTACGCGCGATAAAAACATTCTTCACCTGGGCCGTGAGGCAGGACTATCTCATGCACAGTCCCTGCGAAGGCTTGCAAGCCCCTGCTGCGAACCCCTCGCGCACTCGCGCCCTTACTGAGCCCGAACTGCGTACCGTGCTTAAGACCAGCTTCTCCGGACCCTATCCCTTCGGGCACATTGTCGCCCTGTGTATTCTTACCGGACAGCGTCGAGGTGAGATCGCCAAGCTGCAATGGGATTGGATCGATCGCACAAAGAGAACCATCACTCTCCCCGCCACAGTCACCAAGAACAAGCGGGAACACACATTTCCATACGGAGAAATGGCAGAACGAGTGATCGCCGCCATCCCGATCATCGACACTGGGCAGCTTCTATTCCCCGCCGCGCGCGACACGGGACGGCGCCGGCAAGCAACCGTGTTTAACGGCTGGAGCAAGGCCAAACGAACATTCGACAATCGCCTTGAGGGTGTCGGGCCCTTCACGCTACATGATCTTCGCCGAACGCTCAGTACCCAAATGGCCTCGCTGGGCATTCCCCAGATCGTCGTAGAAAAGCTGCTCAACCACGTTTCGGGTGGAACTCAGTCTCCAATTGCCCAAGTATATAATCGGCACTCATATCTGTCGGAAATGCGTGAGGCGATCGACATCTACGAATGTCATCTCGCCAAACTCTTGAAGAATTGGTAACCTGCGCTTGCCAATTGGATTGTCGTCCATTGGGCATCGCGATGCTCCCAAACAGGAGCTTCCGCGATGAGGTGTATAAGCTGGAAAGAACTGAAAACCATTGTTCCGTATTCCAGACAGCATATCAGCCGCCTTGAACAGGCCAACCAGTTCCCCTTACGGGTAACTCTCGGTCCGTGCCGGGTTTGCTGGATACTCGATGAAGTACAGGCATGGCTTCAGGAACGCATTGACAGCCGATCACTCACCGACACTCCTGACCATTGATCAGGAGCGGCCCCCGGCATCCAAAACCGGGGGCTTTTTTTTGCGCATTGAGCAGCCGACAAATCTATAAATATGTGGGGGATAGCCATGGGGATACGGTATCCCCCACCCCATCCCCCCTCCCGAACTGTTCAATATTGCCCCTCGTTGAACATCCCGGTACATTTCTACTGGGCAATTCTGGTAGGAATCATATGAAGCAACGTCTTCTATGGGGTGGGGAGGTGGGGATATGAACTTGCTGCTGAAGCGGGCCCAGAATGGTTCTGCGGTCTTTTCGTTAATACCGCTCCGGATTGGGAGCGGTGTAACCTTTTCCCTTCATGCCACTTTGGAGCTGGATGAGGAAGAAAGGGCACTGATCCAGAAATACAATTTCACCAAGGCGGCACTGGTTATCTCCGATCCTATCGAGGATCTAAAACGCAGCTTCCGTCCGGCAATGCTGCTCGGCCTGGTCGCGTTTTTCGTTATCTGGCTGATTGGCTCATTCACAGCGGGACTGATGCTCGGCATTCTCATTACCCTCATCATGACCGGCGTCTATTTCAAGACGCTGCGCGAGCAGATCATCGTCAGCGAATTGATGGAAGGCGGCCGCAAGTTCCGCTGCGACAGCGTTGTCGAGTTGATCCAGAAGGAAGCCCACCTTCGCAACATCTGCTCCTATCTCAGGCAAGTCCTCGAAAGCGCCAAGAACTGGGACGACCGCGAGGTGGTCTCGATTTTGCCGCTCACCAAAGACGAGATCCGTTTCGCTGTCCTGAAGGCGCCAGCCTGATATGAGCTTCCGGCCGATCTACGAAGGCTGGGATTTAAGCGGCCGCCTGTCGCGCAAGGTCCGCAGGAGCTTCGCCGGGATCGGCCTCAACCGCGATCTCGACGCCGCTAGAACGCTGGCGGCGTCGATCGAAGACAAGCTCGATGCGCACGGTCTGCTCGATTCAGAAGGTGGGCTGGCTTTCGCCAATCACATCGTCGCCGCTGCCATGGCGGCCTTCGACGTTGCCGATGCCGAAACCCCCTTCGGCCAGCATCTCGCCAGTGTCATGGCCGACCTCATTGTCTACGAAGGCTGGTTTGCGCTGCCCTCTCTCGAACCCCTCCCCGAATTGACCCGCGCTGAATTGTGGGAGCTTGAAGACCACCTGAAACGCGTCGAGACGATCGTCGACAATCTCGATACGGCAGCTGCCGTGGCAGCCGACATGTTGATGGCGCTGATCGCACCGCTTGTCGAGCAGCATCCGCAACTCCTCTCCGAACAACGCGAGGCCGACCACGCCTTCCCGGCCGATCTTCGCCATCTGATCCAGGATGCGCCCGCCCTGGTCGAGCATTGGCTGCAGATTCCTTTCGCGCCTGATTTCGAACCCTTGCAGCTGACGCCGCGCCTGCGGCGGCGCCTCGAATTCAATCTGCATTTGGCGTCGGGCGGCGTTCCCGGCGATCTCGACAGCGTGCGCTCGCCGAAGCTGCCGACACGTCAGTCTGCCATTCCCGCCAAGGAAATTGCTGCGCACTATCTCGATGGCACGCCGCTCCTTGATCTGCTCTCCTACCGGCTGGATATCGCCCTGCCCCAGGCGACCCGCTTCGAACACATGCATATTGTCGCCGGCTCGGGGCACGGCAAGACGCAGACCTTGCAGCACCTGATCCTGCATGACCTTGACATGGTCGCCCACGGCGAGGGTTCCATCATCGTCATCGACAGTCAGAGTGATCTGATCAACACGATCGCCGGGCTGGCTGTTTTCGCGCCTGGCGGCGCGCTTGACGGCCGTCTGGTGCTGATCGATCCGACCGACATCGAATGGCCGGTGGCGCTCAACCTGTTCGACGCCGGCCTCGAACGCCTCAACCAATATTCTCCGCTCGACCGCGAACGGCTCACCAACTCCATCCTTGAGCTTTACGATTTCGTGCTCGGTTCTCTGCTCGATGCCGGAATGACGCAGAAGCAGAATGTCATTTTCCGCTATATTACCCGCTTGCTGCTCCACATTCCCGGGGCGACGATCCACACACTGCGCGAGCTCCTCGAAGATGGCGGCTACGACCGCTACCGCGGCTACATTGACAAGTTGCAGGGATCAGCGCGCGCGTTTTTCGAGCAGGAGTTCAACGGCAAGGAATTTACTGCGACCAAGCGCCAAGTGCTGCGCCGCCTCTATGGCATTCTGGAAAACCAGACCTTCGAGCGCATGTTCAGCCATCCGAAGAGTCGGCTCGATCTGTTTGCCGAAATGAATGCCGGCAAGGTGATCCTGATCAACACGGCAAAAGACCTACTCAAGGAAAACGGTACTGAGATCTTCGGCCGGTTCTTCATCGCCATGATCACTCAAGCTGCCCAGGAACGCGCGACGCTTGCTCCTTCTGATCGCTTGCCAACCTTCGTCTATGTCGACGAGGCCAACGACTACTTCGACCGCAACATTGGAATCATTCTGAGCCAGGCCCGCAAATACAATGTCGGCATGATCCTCGCGCACCAGTATCTCGGCCAGTTGGAGTCGAAACTGCACGAAGCCATCGCCGCCAACACATCGATCAAATTCGCCGGCGGCGTTTCGGCCAAGGATGCCCGCGCGCTGGCTGGCGATCTACGCACCGAAGCGGCCTTCATTGAAAGCCAGCCCCGGCTTTCCTTTGCCGCTTTCATCAAGGGCGACCACGAATGTGCCGTTTCGCTCTCGATCAAACCGGGACGCATGGAAGCGCTGCAAGGCATGACGGCGGATGAACGTGACGCTGTGCTCACGCAGATGCGCCAGCGGTATGCCATCCACTACACTGAGCTGTTTCCGGAGGACGCCGAGAAGTCGGAACCCGAGGCAGAGGCCGACGATCCCGTCGAGCTCCTGCCTTCGGAGAGTGACGACACGGGCGAGCCAATGAAGTGGTGAGCTTCGAACCGGGCCGCCTGCGAGGGACAGTAACAAAATTTGATCCGCTGATCCTAGCGCATCATCGGGCACCACACCGCACCGCCGGCGACCATAGTGAACGGTGACAAACGGGAAAACGCCCGCTTTCCTTCGCGGATGGCGATTGATTCAACAAAACAGCATAACAGGCGTGACAGCCTTGGACGGCGGTCGCGGTTCGCCCGCAGTCCGGCGGGCAAGCGCCTGATGCTAGGAAAGCGTGATGTCGAGATCATGCGCTGGCTCTATCGCTACCGCTATCTGCGCCAAACACACCTGCAAGCACTGCTCAATCCCGTCTCTCCGAAACGATTAGTTGAACGTTTGGGCGATCTCTTCCATGAAACGGGGCTTATCAACCGGCCCACATTCCAGGCGGGTTCATTTGATCTGCGTGCGTCTCCGACGCTCTATGAGATCACCGCCTCCGGAATCGAGTGGCTTTCCACGCAAAATTCCTTGCCGCACCGCGCCGTCACCTTCTCGCACCGATCGCGACGCTCCTACTCGCCGCAGATCCTGCACACCATGATGATCATTGAGGCCCTGTTGGCGATCGAACGCACCACCCTGAAAACGCGCGGACAGCGCTTCGTACCGGTTGATGAAGTGTTAGAGCGGGCACCGGCATCAACGCGACTTGCGCGCAATCCGTTGGCAGTTCCAGTGATACTGGAGTCAGGGTCAAAGAAAAGCCCGGTTCGCAAGCGCAGGCAGACGATGCTCATTCCCGACGCGCTCTATGGCATCGAATACCTCATCGACGGCGAGAAGCGCTATCGCTTCTGGGCGCTAGAATGCGAACGGACTTCACCTGCCTGGCGTTCCTCGGTAGATGCCTCTAGCACCTCCCGGAAACGCGCCGCCTATGATGCGCTGATTGCCGTTCACGCCTACCGCACTCAGTGGGGCATTCCCAATCTCAAGCTGCACCTAATAGCCGCCGGCGCAGAGGCGGGTGTTGAAGTCATGCGCGACCCCTCCGGCTAATTGACCAATCGCCTCTAGCTTCATCTATGGCTGATCTGCTTTTCCAAGCTCAAGAGCAGTATGCGCAGTCGCAAGACCCATTGATTGCCAGGCTTCTCGTCGTCTCATCACGAAAGCTCGACAGTCGACGGACGCTGCGAAGCCTCCGCAGCCGTCGCGATGACATCTATCTCTTCCGGCATGGCAGCAATCGACTGCTGCGCCGACTGAGACGATAGAGATCTATGGAAGTAGATGGCGTTAAGAAAGGCGAAGCTCAGCGCGATTGACATTGTTCGGAGCGGATAATCGACCAGCGAATGCACCATTATGAATACAATAGACAACAAAGCGGCTCTGGATATGGAGTATTTGAGCGCAATTCTAGTTCTCACGATCACCATAATCACATAGACGATCACTACCGATATTCCAATCAGTCCTCCCTCAAATAGAATTTCGAGATAGTCATTGTGGGCATGATTCACATACTGTGAATAAATCATCGACTTGTCTTCGTATGACTGATATGCCTTTGCGAAATTTCCGTAACCGACTCCAAAGACAAGGTTTTCACGGATCCCGGCGATCGCGGTTCGAGCGAATTCCGCCCGACCGAACGCTGCATCCAGGTCCTCAGCCCTTATCTTCTCGATGGAGGTGTAACCGAAAACGGTAACCAGCGCGGCTACTACCAGTACCGAAACTGAGCCCAGACGACTGCGCCAAATCAGAAAACCAAAGGAGAGCACCGAGATCGCCAATCCCAGCGCCATTCCCGCTCGGGAACCGGCGGCGAGAAGTGTGAGCAATACAAGTGATATTGATACTACCGAAATCAAAGCCCTGTTTTGCAAAATTCCATAGTAAACAAGTAGCGGAATGCTGATGAAGAGAAGGCTTGAGAAATGATTGACATTAGCGAAAAAGCCTGAAGAAATCGAGTAAGGCAGTAAACTATTGACGCGGACGTCATCACCAATTGAAAATTGCATGATTGAAGCGAGTAAATTACAGTATAATCCTACAAAAAAGAAAGGAAGAAGATTGCAAAGCTGGTCCATGCTGAGACGCATCAGAGCGATTGCAAACAGAACAACGGATAATGCAAAAATCAGGCTTTCGATCGTCTGGCCGACCCCCTGGCTGACAAATTCCCGACTGGCATCGGGTGAGGCCGAGAGTGGGATTTGAAGGCCCAGCACAAAGCTCGGTAAAGGAAGTATCTGAACGGCACCCGCGACAGCAATCATCGCTACAATGACCAAGCCGGCCGGAGCCGCTCGCGACGCTGGCGCTGACGTGAACGAGACCGCCGCGGCAATTACGACGGCTATTTGAATGACGAAATCGGTGTAGAGCCCCTGCCCCGTCCCACCGCCAATTACCAAGGCGAGCAGCAGAACGAAGCCCAGAAGGTTCTTGATGAAGCGCGACTCCTGAGTTCTCACGATAGCACTTTCTCGATTCGGAGACCGCGGAACTTGATGCGACCGGAATAGCGATTCTTCCAGCTTCCGGCTATTGCGGACGTGTTTAGCGTGAGTACCTGCAATGGGCAGGACTCTTCTTCGACTGAAAATTTCGCCTGCAGTTTTCTTGCGGCATACGTTCCCTCTGGAACGTCCAGCTTCGCAATCTCCTTTCCACCCATGCTGCAGTTTACGGTCCAGAATAAGCCTTTGGGCATGTTTGCATTGGCACCCGTAATCTCCATTTCCAGGACATACGTTCCAACTGAGAGTTGGAGATACTGCTGCAGTCCAATCCTCTTCACAGGGGTTCCGCCAAATTGGATCTCCAGTCCGCTTCCTGCGCCAGCGCGCGCAGGAGCGACCAACCGATAACCAGGTTGGTCGTGCAACTGCCAGTCGAAGGGACGGCCCGTAAGTGGACCTTCAAAGCCGCCATTGTGGATGTAACCACCGACCGCTCGTTCCTGCTCACTGAGTGTAAGCAGAAAGAGGCGGTAGGCTTGAGGGACCATCTTTTCACGAATGAGCGAGCCGGTGATGCTCGACACCTCAGCCACGCGTGGCGGGTGGGGCGACTCTGTAAGATCCTGAAGCAATCTGGCTGCCGCGGGCAGTGCCTGCGGGTAGGCCGCCAATGTTCGAAAGAGCCCATTTCTCCACGGCGGAGCTTCGGCAAGAAGTCCGCGTACCTTGCGGTAGCCGACATCACTGGCGAGCACGACCGCAAAAAGTTCAGTGATTGCGTTGAGTCGGTCAGGCCATCTGCGAAGAAGTATGTCCATGCGGTCGATCGCACGGGAATAGTCCTGATCCTGGATCGCCAGTCCAATTGTTCGCTGCAAGGCATGCAGTTCGGTCTTTGAGATGTCCAGTGCGGCTTCGAAGTTCGCTTGGGCTTGTCCGGTGCGACCCTGCCGGTAGTGTATTTCGCCGAGCAAGCTTACCAAGCGAGCATCCACGGCATCGAACCTGAGCGCCTTGTAGACGACCTGCTCCAACTCGGACAAATCGGGTGCCTGAGAGCTGTTCAGCTTCAGGGCAACGGAATTCACCCTAGCATCAACATTCAGCGGATTGAGTGCGCTCGCAAGCCTAGGGTCGGATTCATCAAGTATCCGGCTTAATGCGAGAAAGCCAAGTCCTAAGACTGCCGCGAACGCGGCGCACCAGATTGTCAGTTTCGGTAGCCGTCCCATCGCTCAAAGCCCCACCTCCATCGACGCTTCCTGGCAGACGTTGGTTTTCGCTGCCATAGGCATAGTACTCATAGTTCATGTAGTTATAGGCGTATTTGTAGTCCAAGCGGTTGGTAGAGAACTTGGACAATGCTGCACCAACAACGTTCGCACCTGCAGATCTGAGCCTTTTCAGCGCGTTCTTCGCCGACTTTCTCGTTACCTGGTTGGTGGAAACAACCAACAATGCGCTTTCGGTAAGACGGCTCAATATCGGCGCATCCGACAGCCCCACTACCGGAGGAGCATCGACTATGACCAGATCAAAACGTTTCGCAAAACTGCTGATCGCAGCAGCCATGCGAGGCGATGAAAGCAGATCGGCGGGATTGGGCGGGATTGTCCCGCATGTCACCACTGATACATTGTCATACTTTGTCGGCCTGATAAGCCGAGAAAAATCTTCTCGATTCAATGTATTTGTCAGGAGGTTGCTGAGGCCGAGTGTATTGTCCAAACCAAACAGCCGATGGATGCTCGGCTTGCGCAAGTCGGCGTCGATCACCAGGACTTTGGCATTCAGCGACGCAAAATCCTGAGCAAGCTTGTATACGGTCGTGGATTTTCCTTCGGCAGGTTCAGAGCTTGTAACCAGCAGCGTGCGGGGAGCGCCCTCACTGCCAGAGAACTGCAGCGATGTACGAAGCGATCGATAGGCCTCGGACACTGCAGAACGAGAGTCCGACATACTCTGTCCGATATCTTTCGCCTCGATCAACGGTATCATGCCGAGCACAGCGAGGCCGAGTTCCTTCTCGACTTGCTCAGGATTGGTAAAGGTGTTGTTGAGCAGTTCGATCACGTAGATGATTGCCGCGCCGAGTGCCATGAAGAGCGCCATAGCTATGGCAAGGTTCACCGTTAGTCTCGGTGAGTATGGTACACGAGGGGCTACCGCGAGATCGACGATTGCCGCGTTTTGGGTCTTCAAGTCGGCGCTGACACCGACTTCATTGAGTTTGCCGATTAACGTATCGTATTGCGACCGATTGGATTCGACCTCGCGCTTCAAGATCGTGTACTGGATGTTCTTATCCTGATACTCGGCCTGCTGAGCCTCCAATTCCGCGAGCTTCGCACGCAAGTCAGAGACCTTTCCCAGGGTTTCTTGGTACTTCAGCTTGATCGATTCCGTGATGACAATCACGCCTTTCTCGAGCTGGCTATCCATTTCCCTGATCTGGGATTTCAGTTGAAGCATTTCGGGAAAGTCCGGCTTGAAGAATGAGAGCTTCTGCTGATAGTCAGCATTAAGCTCGGCAATCTTTCCGCGCAGCTTGTCGAGACCTTCACTCTGCAAGACCTGTTCGAGGCTCTCGCCACGCCCCGCTTCGATCTGCTGAACGAGGCGCCCGTAATCGAGGCTTTCCTGAACGGCCGCCGCCAACGCCGTATTGATCGACGCTAGGCTTGAGGAGATCAGGGATTTTTCGTCGCCGGTCACGGTGATCCCGGCGATCTTGGCATATTCGACTAGGGCCTTTTCCGACGCCTGGAGCTTCTCCTTCACCTGGACGACCTGTTCCTGGATGAACTGCCGAGCCAAATCGGAGGTTTCGCTCGTCTGGTCAACGCGCTGGTCGATGAAACTCTGCGCAATCTGGTTAGCCACTTCCTGCGCATAGGACGGCTGCTGGTCGCGAAACTTGACGGACAGCAGGCTGGTATTGGTTACCAGATCGACCGAAAGGCCATTGATCACACGGGAGATGGCGAGGCGTTCTCGTTCCTCCGGAGGATAGTCGTCAAGGTTGGTGGTGTTCGATACCCCGAACGCTCGATAGAACATGTTGAGCAGCGAAAAGTCGGGCTTTGGAAACAGGAAATCCGGCTTCTCGGTCAGACCGAGTTCGTAGACAACGCGCTGCGCCAAGGCGCGGCTTTTCAGTTTCTCCCGCGCAGTGAGAAACGAACGGACATCCGTCACCTCGGACATCACCTCGATGTCCTGGAAAACCTTGGCTGAAGGGACCAGCACTTCAAGCTGGGCCGTGGCCTCGTACTTGGGTGTCTGCATCATGGTGAACATGAAGCCGGCAGCCAGCCCTATCGCCAGCAGCAACATGATCAGCCAGCGATACTGGATGATGTAGAAGAGCAGCTTCAGCGGATTGAAAGCTTCGTCCTGATCGTGCAGGTCGTATTGCCCGTAATGAGCGTAATTGTGATGCCCATCGCGATAGACGTCCAGCGAAGCCTGGTAGTCGCGCTCGGGATCGCCCTGTCGCAACATCCGATTGCGATCTAGCATGAGGTATGCTCCGCTTTCTGTGCCCGCGACCTCATGGCAACACTGCTATGCGAGCTGCACTCGATGCGATGCCGAGTGCTTCCTTCAGGTTGTTCATAGCGACTTTTGATTGCGACGTGAAAACTATGACGACATCACCACCGTAGATCCGGGGATTTGCCTTCTTTCCAGCTCTGATGTCGGCGACGTTGAAATTCGCAACCAGTTTCTGGCCCCCGACGCTGCGATAGACATAGACCTTCGACTGGTCGGCAATGTCACGAAACCCGCCAGCCAGCGCTATGGTTTCGATCAGGGTAGAGGTACTCGAGACCGGATAGATGCCGGCCTTGGCGACTTCTCCGTCAACGGTCACGCGTTGACCAAAAGACTCCTTCAGGAACACTGTTACGTCAGGTGCCTGAAGGTATTTCGCACCATAAGCCGCCTCGATTTCGCTCTCGAGCGCACGCACCGTCTTGCCTCCAGCCTGAATCGCTCCGATCAGAGGTAGCGAGATGCGTCCGCTGGGATCGATTTGCACGGTGCGGTCAAGCGAATCCGCCTGGAAGACGTCGACTTCCAGTACATCGTTGGGAGCAAGCGGCTGCTCCTGGCCATTTGCAGTGTCCGTGGGTGCAGGCAGCGAACTGACCATGCGCAAGTTCCCATCGTTGGCCGGCTGGCCCTGCAAGGACAAGACTTCGCTGCTGGAAACTGGTCCGCCACCCGACGAACTCGTGCAGGACGCGAGCGCGGCAAGGCTGAGAACGCCAAGAATACGTTTGGAGCACCAAGTCAGGTTGCGCATGACATTACTTAATCTTTCCCTTGAACAAACGGCTCAGAAAGCCATCCGCTACACTAGTTCTGTGGTTACCCCGGCGCGCCGCCGGCGATAGCTCCTCGTTCGCGAGAATGGCGGCGGGACGGATCGAAACCATCAAATCCGCCTCGTGCTCTCCGAGACGTTTCGCTACCAGTTCTCGGGCCGCGGACAGACACGGTCTGCGGTGCCTGACGCCGTGAGTGTCGGTAGCCAAGATGTCCACGCGCCCCTCTTCCAACATCTTCAAAGCGTAAGACCTGGCTGACTCGCCAAACTCGCCGGTGAGAGAACCAGCAGTGACTTGCATTAAGCACCCCCTGCTATTGAGAGCAATTATGACATCATAGTGTGACTTTATCCACGAAAGTCGTTCCGGATGTGTTACGATCGGGACGAACCCCTCTTCCAATAGCTGCTCGGCCAATTCTACGAGACGCGGCGGCAGTACTTTATGTGGCGGTTCCAGCAATACGTAACGCGATCCATTCAGAGTTGGCACGACGCCTTCGATGAGCCGCTTGACCAGGTCGGGCGCGATGTGGACATCGGCACCGGAAACGAGTTTTAGCGGAAGAGAGTTCGCGTCCAGTGCCTGTCTCAGACGGCTGATGGCTGCATCGATGATTTCGCTGTTGTTTTCATAGAGACCGGCGACGATGTGCGGCGTGCAAGCCATATGCGTAATGCCGTCATCGAGCGCGATCCGGGCCATGGCAATCGACGTTGCCAGATCTTCGGATCCATCGTCGAGACCCGGCAGAATATGAGAGTGCAGATCGATCATTACCAAATGGCCCGGACGGGAGCTGGCGCGCCCCTCCCCTGCGGTCGTTCAGAAATCCTCTTGCAGTGCACCCGTTGCAGGATGGAGGCCAGGGACGAATGGCGGTGAATATGCGCCAGCGACTTGGCCAATGACGGGGCGCCTGGTCCCACCGTACCGTTCACCGTCACTGCTGAGCAGGAACGTGGCTTCAGTTCGGGCTTGCAGGCAATCTTTGGCGACTGGTTCTGCAAGTCAGTCGCTGACTGCCTTGTTCTCATCGAACACCGAAAGGACCACCGCGCCGGCGGCCAACCCCAGAAACAGGGTTTCCGGGGGCCCCACCGAGAAGCCTGCTCCACCTGCAACGTCCGATCCCGGGGCCGGTTCGGAGGCCGATTTGGCGAGGCATATCTGCTGGTTATCAGTTGTAACATCGGCCTCGGAATACTCGGCAAGGTCAAGCTTGCACGATTCGCTGAGCTTGATTGTGGCCGATGAAGCGCGACCGACAATAACACGGCTGCCGAGCGGCAAGGTACTGCCAACGGTCGCCGGCTCGAAACCCGCAGCCCTCGTGACCAGGACCTCCCCGTCGGCTTTCGAAATCGTGACTTTAGCGCCTGCCGGGCCTCGGCATGAGCAATCGACCTCTTGCGAATATGATGGTCCAGTAAGGGCCGCAGCAATTACCAGAACGGCAATACCGACCGCTCGTACGACACATGCATTCAACACTTTACGCTCCACCACACAGTCCGTTACACAGTCCGCCACACTTCGTCTAGTCAAGAAAATCTGGCGACCCAAGTCCCAAATGGGTATTGACTCTTCCCGAACTGGTAGTGGGCGCGCTGCGCAGATTCCCCAACGCATCCCGATCGAACTGCAGGCCACCGGATCATGTGATTGATCAGCAAGCCTTGTAGACACCGCCCGATTGATTAGTCCGATCGCAGAGGAGCCCGCGGAGCGACAGTTCTCGTGCAATGTCCACACCCTGCTCGGTAAGGCATTGTACGACGGGGGAACCGCCGAATTTGGCTGCTGTTCGGCCGTCGCAAGGCGTCCCTTGCCCGACATTCCTGCAGGTGACTTGCACGCCCTGAAATGAACGGCGCATCGCATCTCTTGCGAAATCGCGCAGTGCAACTGGCGCAGAAAAGCCAACCCCGCACAGCATGATCTTGCGGCCCGCCACACGAAAGTCGTCTGGCGCACGGATATCGAGCTTTCCGTCAATCATCAAGGCAGTCTCGTCAGTGTGGGTGCGGCCAATTTCGCGCTCAGCCTGTTGGCTGCGCAGTACCAACAGGACGATCGCCATGAAAAGCAGTCCGGTCAAAAGGGCAAGAGCAGCGACTTTCATGCCTGCCCCGACATGTTCATTACGCTTTGACCTGCATGATCTTGACCTTCAGAACCGGTGCACAAGCTGACGCGCAACGAAAAGCGTTTCATTTGCAATGGATACTGTTGCATTTCAAAACGATTGGAATGTGCTAATTCTCGAAATCTGTAGATGTGTGGCAGAATGTACCTCACAGGCAGCATGGGACCTTAGGTGACATGGGGCGCCTCTTCACGGACACGTTCGATGAGAAGCGTATTGGGAACATCAGTGAGGAGATTGCTTCGGCAATCGACTCCGCCACTCTTGGGGCCGGGTCCTGGAATGCGGTGCCGATGGCGCTAAGCAAGGCTTTCCCCGGTTCGTTTGGCAGTCTCTGGAGCATGAACTTCACTGATCAGCGACTGAATTTCTTCGTCAACCACAATATCGATCCGGACTTCGTCCAATCTTATAATGACCACTTCGCCTACATCAATCCCTGGGCTGACTTCTGGACTGTGGCAAAGAACGGTCTGGTCGCCCAGTCGGAGGAGGTGGCGCCAGCACGGACCTTCTCTGACACCGAATTCTACAATGACTGGCTTGTTCCGCAGAAGGATGTCGAGGCAGCAGCGGCCCTGAAGCTGGCCGGCGATCGAGGAGAAGTCATCCAGTTTCTCGTTCATTTCCCGCTTGGCCTGTCCGAAGCTTACGGCAAGGCCGCGGTCGAGGTGCTGACCAGGGTGCGTGGAAATCTCGCCCGAACCATAGATTTTGCCCAGTTGATGAGAACAGGTTGCGAAGCTGTCGCCATCAATGCTGCGCTGGTCGACCGCAGCAAGTGTGCAGCTTTCGTCATTGCCCATGACAGGTCCGTGCGCGAGGCCAATCAGCTGGCCGTTGAACTGTGCGCAGCCAGGACGGCAGTAGCAGATCGCAACGGTCGGCTTCTTCTTCTCGATCACGAAGCCGATGCTCGCTTTGGCAGCGCGCTTGAGGCCATGACAACTGGCTCTGCCTCGGCCCAGCCGATTGCGTTCAGGAACGCATCGGGTGTTTGGCGGGTCGTCATGCTTGCGATCCCGCAGACCATGCCGGCTTCCTCCGGGAGCCTTTTGCTATTGCCACCGACGCGCATGGCTCTGGTCCTCGTGACAGACGTCAGCGCGCCTAAGAAGGACGGCGCGGACCTGGCATGCCTGGCTGAGGGATTCGGTCTGACATCGGCGGAAATCACCATGTGCAGAAGGCTCTTGCTGGGTGAGTCAGTCGCAGACGCTGCCGAACAGATGGCAATCACCACCGAAACCGCCCGCACGAGACTGAAGACTATCCTCTCCAAGACGGAGACGGCCAGGCAGTCGCAATTGATGCTGCTTCTATCGGAGTTGAGCTGAGACCAGAAGCCGGTTCCAAGGGCAGTTGTCGCGCCTCAGGCACTTGGGGCCGCAGCGATGGTTTGGCACCAAGAGCGTTATCGCACATCTGCCGTTTCGTTTCGCCAAAATACCACTATAGATTGTATCGCAACAATCTGGTTGCAGCCGGTCTGAAGTAGAACCATTCCGGTAGAGACAGGGTTTGGAAACCGAGCGAACCTGACTGGCATACATTGCTTCAACTGCCGTCAGGGCCGCTATTTCTCGGAAAATTGGTCCTCAAAATCCTGCTGGATCTTACGCAGCTCTTCAATGGCTGCGCGAATGTTGGAACTGTCGATGACATTGACCTCGACGCGCTTCCCGCTATGCGATAGCCGCCTACGCCGTTCACGATGTTCGTCGGACCGGAAATCTTCAACCCTGTAGACCATGAGCTCGCGCGAAAACCCCTTCGGAGTGATCGGGTCCAGAGGGGTCGTGTCAACGCTTGAAGCGACAAGACTTTGTGTCGTCTCGTCGATCACAATGGTATCGGGCTCCGCCAGAGATTGAAGTCTCGCCGCCAGATTTACCGGAGCTCCCAGAGCAGTATATTCGAGCAACTGTTCCGATCCGAAATTGCCAACCGTGCAGAAGCCGGTAGCCATCCCCATCCGCACATGCAGACCCTGTGACGCACCCTGCCTCCGCCAATATTTCTGCAGTTCCGCGATACGCATCTTCATGCGCAGCGCCATCTCGACTGCCTTGAGCGCATCCTCGGTCTCGCCTTCGCTTTCGGGGTCACCAAAAAATACAAGGACAGCGTCGCCGATGAACTTGTCGATGGTTCCTCCGCAATCGAGCGCAACCGCGGACATTTCGGAGAGGTACGAGTTGATGATGATAGCAAGACGCTCAGGTTCAAGCGCATCGGTCAAATTGGTAAACTGAACAATGTCCGACATGAACACCGTGAGGTTTTTGCGAACCGGGGCAAGGCGCTCCTCGTCGGACTCCGAAAAGATGCTTTTGTAGATTTGCGGCGACAGGTATTTGGCTAGCCTGGTAGCGAGGCTCTCCAACCGTAGACTCTTTTCCTCGATGACTTCCCGATCGCGGACCTTTTGCTCCATGAGTTCCTCGTGCTCCCGCCGCAGTGTCCACTCGGCGGTCCGGTCGACGAACTGACCCTGTACCCCGTTTAGATATGAAAACGCCTCATGTCGGGTGCGTGTCGACAACAAGGAGAACATCCTTTCCTCGCCCGCCACGTTGATGCGAATCTGAGGAATGAGGACCGTTCCTTCGCCTTTCAATCGTTCGAGGAAATCGGTTATCTGGGTGCCAGGAATTCCAAGCTGTTCCAGCAAGTCGGGGAAAGGGGCGTTTGTGACGTTGCCCAGGACTGGAAAAAACTTTTTGAAGTTGGCGTTCACTTTGAGAATGCGAAGTTCCTCATCGGCGAAGTAAGCAGCAGTAATCGCGTTGTCGAAGTTGAAGAAGCTGAGATCGACGATGTTTGGTCGGTTGAAAAAATCTTCGATATGCATAGCCAAGCCCCTATTGTCGGTACTATTCAGGCATTTCCGCTACTGCGCACGCTCTCCGACGATCGCACTTTCGTGATGCGGAATAAGGCGGGAAAAAGGTATCCAGCCTCTGCGCTTGCGACACCGCTAGGACGACCCCGCGGAGGCGAGTCTGACTGCCCATGCTGATCCGGTATCCACTGTTGGAGTTGTCCTCGCATCCGACTAAATGCGCTCACTGATCGCCCCCAACATTGCTGTCGAGCGATGGCGTACATTGGGCGTTCAGGTGCGGTAGCCATCCTGGCCGAAGGCAGCCGCAAAAGTTGCCCCATTTACACCGCTTCTCGACGCGGTCTGCTGTGTCCCTCCTTCAACCTCAACCGAACGTCTAGCATGATGGCACATTGAACGGCCCAGATCATTGTTGGCATCGTGGCGCGTCACTCTCCGTTCATACGGTCGAAAAGCGGTGGTCCCTTTGAAATCAGATTGACTTGATCGCTTGCATACATTTCTAGTTCAAGAAATGGATAAAGAGGCCTGCCACTCTTGCAGCACTCGAGCCGGTTCGAACGTAGACAATTCAAGCCTACGATGGAGGCGCTGGGCCTGACGCTGGCTTTCTTGACCCGCGACAAACCCTTTTCCGATTATCGCGCCGGAAAGCTAGTTAAGGCGGTAAAGTACCAGCTCAGCAGCGGCAACCACGTTTGTCTCCTGGATAGTGACATTATGGTGGCCTACGCGGGTTGGCTTCCAATCACGCAGGCACTGGGTGAAAAATGGCTTTCCCACGAGGCTACACTGGTGCCAGTGCCGACCCCAGCATCAGATGCACTCGCCCTGACAACCGTCTCGGTCACCGCAAATGAGTATCTGCGGCCTCTAATACGAGCATGCCGCGACAGACATCCGAATCAACAGGTTTTTTTCAGGCGTGAGAGGGGAAACGGTAGCTGGAGAAAAGCGACCGTCTTTAGCAAGTGAAGGCTCTCCCTCGCTAATCGAGCGCGATTGTCATTCTTGCAAATGGACCATGAACGAGTACATCTCCACTGCCGCTGCCCTCATAATCCCCGGCCTTGTCGACGTCGCTTCTGGAGCCCGCCAGGTTATGGAAGCTCTGAGCCCTATAGCCGATCGTTAGAGCCGCGTCCGAAGTAAGCGCGAAATTTAGCCCGCCCATTACCTCAGCGTTCAGAATGGTGACGGAATCAGAATAGCGCTCATTCCTATCTGTCCCCAGACCGATGAGACTGGTGAACGCGTAATCGGTCGAGCGCTCGCCAAACAGAGCCGCACCGGCTACTGAGCCGACTGCGCTTATTCCCCGCTCTTCTATCACGGGTACAGCAACGGCCATTCCTAGTCGCGGTCCTATGGCCCATGTCTCGTCCTGGAAATCCCCCAGTTTATCAGTATCGATCGGGAAAGGATCCGGCAGACCCGACGCCGACCCCCAGTAAGTCGAAGACGCTCGAGCATAAAGTCCCCTCAGACCACCAAAGATGCGCAGATCTAGGTTGGAGCCGATGGCTGGCCTATACCCCAGCTCGAGATCTGCGAAAGCTATGCGCATTTGCGTCTCGGCGCCGGGATATCCAACGAAAATTTCGTCCGTTGAAATCAGTTCCCCCCCACCTTCGGTTTCTGCACCCAGATCGATGAGGTTTACTCCGACCCGGTAATCCCACAGTGCATCGACTCGGGCACCGTACTCGGCACCGACCTGCCAACCATCATCGCCAGGTTTCAAAGGATCAAGGTCACCAAACTTTTCGTCCTCAGGATCGAACGACAAGGTGTTGTCGCTGTCATTGAGGAGAAATGCCCCTTCAAATCCAACATACCTTGTCGGCTGAAACGCTGTTGCAATGCGTTCGTTTGGGTCGGCAGCGTCAGCCCCGCTGACATACGAAACGCCGCCAAGCCAGAGCGCCGCAGCCAGCGCAACAACAGAACATGTCGCGTAAAGATTGGATCTCACCAAAGAACACCCCTACCTAGCCCTCAGAGGGAAAATTCCCCTAGGTCAGGGCCGGCTGTCAATTCCCCTAAGCGGTTAGAAGCTTGAATGTGTCCCCCTGTGTCCAAATTAGCACGCCAGATTTGCGCTTCTTACCTAGCAGGTGTCCTTGCAGGCACGGTCCAAATAGGCAAGTCGCCGAGCGACAATTACATTCGTCCAGACGCCGCCCGGTTGCGCCAACCGGCTCGTAGTGTTGGTTGCACAGCAGAGATTATCACCCACCCCTAAACGGAACTGCAACGAGCGTGTTCTTGGTTTGAACGCCTATTTTCTTGTGCGAGAAGACGGATCGCTCATCTGTACTATCATACCGACTAGGCTCCAGACTCAAAATGGGCCGGGAAGACCCCGGCCGACCCGTTCGGGGGCTTCGAGCGCATGTTCTGCGGGATCAACGACTTTCGCCGCATAGCAACCAGATACGATCGGCTGGCTACCAACTTCCTGCCTGCGGTCTGCATCGTAGCGACAGTCCAGCTACTGGTTATGAATCCCGACCATAAGCCGGAGCGTTTCTCCATGACGTAGCGAATCAGTGCTGACCTACGCCCCAAACACCTGCCCTACATTGACTACCGCACACTCCTCTTCACCAACATCACGCAGTAGCGCAACCTTATACAACCTGACGTTTTGTTGGCTATTCCCGCAAAATTAGAAGCTAGTGCTTATTATGCATCTTGCCGATTGTCTTGAATCCGAACGATGCGATATCCCGTCTGTACAGCCTTTCTATCTATTTACGGCGCTCGATTGCTTTAGCCACGCAGTACCGATAAAGCTTTTTCCGCGCTTTGGAGCAATATATCAAATGTCTATCAGATTTCTTATTTCGGTTCTGTGTTTATTGACTTCTCCCGCAACATCGCAGGGGTCTCCTACTTCGATTATTCGCGAGCTTATAATTTCTTCGGAAGAGGACGCTATCATCAGTGAAGCTTACTTCCCCGCGGACACTCCGCGGATTTTCCTAGCGGCCGATTTTGCGGGCGACGAAGACGCGAGGTTCCAAATCACGCTGTCTCTTCTCGAGACGTCCTACGGGACTTCCGACCTGAAGACGTCCGAACCTGCGATACCGGAGATAGACGTCACCGTGTCGGACAAACATCTCTTCGCGTCATTGAATGAACCGTTGTCTGGCTGGCAGGCGGGCGCGTATCGCTTGGATATAGTTGTGGAAGGCTACAGAGAAGAAAGCGTCTACTTTTGGATAGGCGAGTAAATGTGTGCCAGACGATCGAACGGATATATTCTCTTTCTTTGCAGTAGTTTTTTTATAATCTCAATCGTTTATCGACTTCTTTATTTATGACTTCTAAGTTTAGTGAATACATCCTTAAATATGCAGTAACTACGTCTAATTACATAATAGTTTCGGAACGAGATTTTACAATTGCATGAATGATGGCTCGGCCACGAGGTTAGTCTGATGTTGTCTGTTCGCAGTTTTCTACATGACGTAAAAGCTAATATCGGCGTCCTCATGGGGCTTGCCGCGCTCCCGATCGCCTTATCTATTGGGGTTGCTACCGACTATGCGCGAGGTGTCTCAGCCAGGTCGCACCTTCAGGAACTTGCGGACGCAACCGCGCTTACATTGGCGGGTTCAGGGCAGGAAGAACCAACGAAACTTGCCGAACTGGCTAAGCTGCTGCTCCCTGCCAACCAGGCGCGCAGCAAAATCGACTCGGTATCGATTGTTGACCTAAAAGCTTCCGGTAGCTCAGTCTATCTCCAGCTACAAGGGCGGGTACATGCAACTTTTATGGGCCTGGCCGGAATTACCCATCTGGACGTCAAGGCGTCGGCGATGGCAGAGCGCGCGATTATGGGGAGCGTAGAGGTCGTGCTTGTGCTCGACAATACATGGTCGATGTCTACACCTGATTCAACCGGCACACCGAAGATAGCGACCCTGAAAACAGCGGCCGCGTCGCTGGTCACGGAGCTGCTCAAGAACAAGGACGCGTCCGTTCGGATCGGGCTGGTTCCGTATGCAGACTTCGTCAACGTCGGGACCAACTACCGAAATGCGAGCTGGATAGACGTACCAGAAGACTATACCAAGCCGGCGACAACTCAAACCTGTACGACTTCCACGACTAGGAGTGTTTGCGTACAAAAGGCGCCGACATATGCGTGCACGAAATCCGTCGACGGGGTACTAGAGCTGTCTACTTGCGGTGGCGCATGCACGAAGTCCGTCACTCAGGACGTCCCTCCCTATCAGGCTTGCTCCGGTGGCGGCAGTGCGCAGACGTATACTTGGTTTGGGTGCGTCGGGTCGCGTCAGAACAGCGATTCACGGCTCCACGATGAGAAGCCTGCAGATAGGTATCCAGGTTTTCTTGATACCAGTCAGAAATGTCTCAATCCAATCGTACCGCTGACCGATGACCTAAAAACGCTTCTTGCGGGGATAAACGGTATGATTATCAACATTGGGTCGTACAAACCCTATACTTACATACCGGCCGGCTTGATATGGGGACAGAACCTCCTGTCTCGCACCCAACCATTTGCCCAGGGGGCCGCCTATGATCCAAGTAATAAGTCGCCCCGCAAGGTCGCTGTCCTAATGACTGACGGTGAAAACACCTTGCGTTTCCGCAACAGCGACGGCCGCCACGTGATGCCCAGTTCAAACGCGACCACAGCCAAGGGAGAACTCAAAAAGACCGACGATGATACCGTGGAAATATGTGACTATATGAAGTCGCATCAGATCGAGATTTATACCGTCGCATTCATGGTCACTGATCCGGAAACCAAGGCTATGCTGGAAGACTGTGCTGCAGTTCCCCGGCACTATTTTGATGCCTCCGATGCAGCCAAACTTCTTTCTGCGTTCTCCGGCATCGCTCAGTCGCTAGCTCAGGTCAGGTTGGTAAGGTAGCATATCTGCGGTTGTTCGCGCTGCTGATGTGTTGGAGAGCAATAGCGATACGATTGCAATGCTCCATCGTACCTATGTCAGGCTGCGGCAAGAAGGCCGCATCTTTTGTACTGGCGGAGCCTTCTACCTGGTGCTCCCCTAACTGAGCGATCCTTATTAACTTGAACGGGCACCAACCAAGTTAACGCGCTGCCGCCCTTGCGAGAGAACATGCCACCTGCATCTTCGCGACGCCTATGCGGATCGTTGGTGCGCGCGATCCAAAAGAACCACAACTGGAGAAATCGAGCGCCGGGGCCACGAGGCGCGTGCGGAAAAAAATGAAACACTTGATCACTAATCTCGTCGTCGCAGGCTCTCGGCGAACACTTTTTCAAGCTCTTCACGAACCGCCTTCGCGAAATCGGGGACCACGGAATCAGTCTCGGCTAGCCGAGCCTTCTCGAGCGCTTTTCCGATACCATAGGCGCTTACAAGAGCGTCGACTGCGCGCGAAACATCGCCAGGGTCGGTCTTCTTCATGTCTTGATCTTGTCGTTGCTCAGGCCCGTCATACTTCCTGCGCTTGTTCAAAAATATATTTCAAATGGGGCCGAAGGTCAAGTTCTGGCCATTTTCTACCTGGTGTAGAGTCCAAACAACCGTCGAACGGATCATATCGGCTGTAGATACAGAAATCGTCTGGCGCGCACGCATCAAATATCCCATTAACATTAACGCAGAATGGATTCGATAATAATACCGCTCTGCAATTTTGATTGTTATGACATAGCGCTAAATTTGTAATAGTTCGGTGCCTTCAGATAATCTTGGCGCAATTGATCTGCCATTGGAACAGAGGGACTGCAACGCGACATATGGTAGTGGAGCGGAAAGCCGCTTGTCATTACAGCGCTTAGGTTGAAGTTTGCTCAGAAACGAACTCGGCGGACGTTCCTGCGGGATCAGGACATTGGTCCGAACCGCATTTCGAGAGAGCAGCCGTCGCAGATCCCGGTTACGGACAGATCTAAGGCTCCTAAAGAAGCACTGACAACCGTCCGGATCCAAGTGGCCGGGCGATCTTCCGTTCCGAAGAGCCACATCGACGGGCTGGCGCGAGCCAGTCCAGCAAACCGACATTTGGGTCGACGCGATGTCCAAGGGTACGTTGGTACAAACCTACGACAAGCCGATGGCCGAAGATTGTGCCGTCGCAGCGGCGCTGGTCGTCGTGACTAGCGCTATGGACGCTTCCGCTGTCGCGATTCACTGTGCGAAGCACCGATCTCGGCCAAACCTGACGACGTTTGCGCCGAAGGACAGACGTAACTGGCTGCAGGGACTGCTTGAAACAGAGAATTTGTCGGGCTCCGAAGGATCTAGCAGCCGCTGCCAGGCGAGATCCGCCGCAATGGTGGTTTGACCTGATTGATGCCAAAAATCCCAAAGCAGCGGCCGTCCGTTCGCTGCTCGCGATTATCCGGGTTCGCCGTCCGCCACGCATGGCTTTCGCGAACTACCTCGAGGCGCAGCCCTCCGATTTTTAAGATCACCCGAGGTCGACGCTGCTATGGAATACATTCCGCGTACATTATCGCTTGCTTCTAGGTAAGCGATCTCCAACAGATACGCCAGCACCGGAGTACTGTTTGCTGCAGCCAAGTCACGCAACTCCCGTATCATTGACTGCATGTATTGCATATTTTCCATTTTTGATGGCCGATCCCATCTAGGCATGTAATTGCTCCCCTTTGCCATCCCATCGTGACACAACGAGTCTGATACGCGAGATCAACATAAACTAGCAGGTACTTCGGCTCAGTAAGCCCGGTCGCGTTGTCTAGATTCCGGCCTCAGTAGCTAACTGTACAATGCAGTCCCCGACGCAACCCGTTCTCAACGAAAGTCTTGCCGATCCCCGCCCCGGGCAACACTGGTCCATCATGGGAGACCCGTTCTCCCGGTCTGTAGGCGCAATCAAATCCAGACACGCTTTGAGCCCGCTCGAGAATTCCTTTGGATTGCCATGATGTCAACCGAACAAATGCGGAAATTTACATTTCACGCACATTCTATCTCAATAGAAAGCTTGGTTTGGGCTAATTGCAACGCATTTACTTCCTGCCTTAACGCATTTCGTTGGACACACATCACTCTCTCACCCGGGATGACCCGTTGCTCGTTTGGGGTGCTCTTGAGCAACGGGTCTTTAGGATGCGGGTACGAACCACAACAACCGCACCAGTACTATGCTGCAGGACGTTGAACGGACTGTTAGGCTTTGTCACAACCGCAGCGCGCATTCGGTTGCGCCTAGAGATTGGCTTCCCAGCCTTGGGACACTTGCCACGTACCATCGAACACAAACCGAATGAACGGATCTACATCCTATATTACATCCTATCTTGCGGGGTGTTGCGTAGGGGAGACTGATGTAGCGATCGGAATCCGTGTCTCTCGGCTGACCGGCGGCGAGAATGCACAATCGCAGGACCGAGCAAGACCGGTTTTGGAACGTGGCCAGGGAAGCAGCACCCCCCCCCCCCAAGCTCCCCGATCCAAGTCGCGTTGGCAGCCCTATTCTATCGCTTCGACTGCAGCTGTAAGGCCTGCCAGTGGCGCATCCAGCTTGATAGACTGGCCTGCCTCAAATGAAATTTTGACCAACTCACCCGTGGCGATCTGCCGACGCATACCGGAATCCAGTAATAGAGTGCCGACACACACCTTGTCGTCACACGCCCTTATAGACACGGCTTTCTCTTTCACGTTGGGAAACTGCACCTTGATAAGTCCAGCCGAGCCTACAGTGTGTGGCGCCCGAAGGATAAATAGAGGCGCGCCGTCTTCCGTCGCGGCGAGCGTCCAGCTGAAGATTGTAAAGCCGTCGCGGTCGACCAGAGTTTCCGTGACGTTACACACTCTTGTTTGAGCTTGGATGTTCTCGTCGCAAATCAGCGTCCAGTTCTCAAAGGGTTGGATGACGCGTCTGACGTGTCCAAGCGTAGCGCCCGACGGGATAGCAATCTCTGGTGCTTTGACAGTGTAGATGTTGGGACTGGCGCCAGTCGATGTCGCGGCGCCAGCAAAGGCTGCTGTTAAGAAAACTGCGAACAGGGTCTTGGTTGTGGCGGTCATGTCAGTTTAGCGTCAAGCTGGCGCCCGCTCCTGCTCCCCAATTGCCGCCTGCAACGGTCGTCGAAACATTGGCCCGCACCCTTCCGCTTTCGCTCGTATACCCCGCCCCGAATGCAGCGGCACCTTCGCCGCGCCAGAAGCCACCGCCCATGCCGATGCTAAGCTTGCCTGGCGTATTGTCGTACCGGATCGACGATGCTGCCAAGCCGATTGCCGCCGCCTGTCTCGCCTCGCTCCTAATGCCATCAATCTCCATCGAGAGCTGGCCTACCTTGAAATCCGTATACTGATTGGCGATGGTGACCGAGGTTTGGACAACATCGTCACCGAAATTGAATGCTAGGCTATCCGCATAGGTATTGGCCATGAGAAGCGTCGTGCTCATCCCGTCCTCGAGTTGAGCGACATTCACCGCATCTGTTGAATCGACGCCAGCTTCGACATTCTTGACCACGACCGGGGTTGACGGGTCGCCGCCAAGGAGTGTCACGATGTTCTTTTTGTTGCCGTCTATGTCGAGGTCGTACTGGACTGCATGGTCACTGAGTTCGGCAAGCAACACATTCGTTGCATGCAATTGAGATCCGTTTACCGCATCAGTCGATGCCATGCTTAACAGACCTGGGCGCAGATTGGTGATCAGGCTGCCGCTTGTTCCTTCCAGGGTAATTGTGTCTTTCGGAGCGCCCGCGACGCCATCGTAACGCACGGCCCGATCGCTAACCTCGCCAAAGGTGATGTCGATGTTGTCGATCCGTGTGTTGACGTTGGTTATCTCGTTGTCCACGGCCTCAAAGGCGTTGTAGATCGTCGAGTACGATCCGCCCCTTATTGCATAGGTCGGGCCAGTGACAGTGCCGTCGACATTTACTGCGGCACCACCGCCAAAATGATTGACGACGCTTTGTGAGAGGCCATGCAATTGGGAACCGTTGACGGCTTCGGTGGATACCGCCGACACAACCCCAGCAGCTAGATTACCGATCGTGGTGCCAGACGCGCCTTCTAGCGTCACTAACTCCTTCGACGTCGTGTCATATCGCAAGACCCAGTCGCCGAGATCGGTAATCTTTTCATCAACCGCTCTCAATTGCGCAATATTGGCTGCATCCGTGTCTGCGGCTCCGGCGGCAAGATTTGTGAGCCGTCTAAATTCGATACCGTTGCCAATGGACACCTCGCCAGAAGCCCTCGCCCCCGCCAAAACCCCTGCACCTGGATTGTAAGCAGGCGCTGCCAACGCCCCGCTTGTCAGTGAGTTGGCGCCGAGCGCGATGCTGTTTGCCTGGCTCGCCGTCGCGCCCTGCCCCAAGGCAATTGAACCCGCTGCATCTGCCTGCACATCCGAATTTTGGCCAATGGCGATAGCGCCCGTAGCGCTTGCGGAAGTGCTCGCGTTGTTGCCGATGGCGATAGAATTGAACTCGCCTGCATTAGCCTCCATCCCGTTTTCGCCGAGGCCCGTGACCCTGTTTCCGCCAATTGAGACGCCCCTTTCATTATCGAGCGATATGGCATCCGACGTGGCAACGCATTCGTTTGAAGGACCGACCACGCCACCATTGACATCCAGGACGGAAAGCGAGATCGGGTCGCCAGACGCAGCCCCGAGCAACAAGCCGGACGTGTCTATGCTCAAAGGCGACGCGACAGGCAGGCCCGCCAACAATTCGACAGTCGCCAACAGCGGATTTACGGTCGCCTCCACCGGAACAATTGCGCCTTCGAGGACTGGTGTCATTATATCGGTGACCACCGACCTTGGCAGGCTCACGCCCGAGCAGGCACTGACAATCGATTCCTGTGCATTGGCCGACGCACCGTTGAAACCGACAACCAGACACGTCGTGATCGCCGCCGAAACTCGTCCGTAGAGATAAAGACCGTGCGCCATTTGCTGTCTCCATTATCGATGATCTATCTTCCATCGATATGCTTGCTTACTTGCGTCCGGCCTTTTCGCGTGTGGGTCGTACTGGGTTGTGGTCGCCCTTGCGACCTGCCGCAGCAGATGCCGGCGGACTAGGTGACTATCGGCACGTTGACATCCGATGCCGTCAAGACCTGGCACACCGATGCAGAAACATTGAACCTGGAAACCGAGCAGTGGGATGGCCCTCCCCTCATGGCAGCCTGATGACGGTTAGCGATCCGAGGCAACTGGGTGACTGTAGTTCTGGGGCCCGCCAGATATGTTTTCAACTGTGTGGCGACTGCGGTAAAGAACTGTGGCCTTGGGATCTGGGCATTTCAGGTGGCTTTGCGTAGATTGCAAGCGGCGATGCTGCAATCGGCAGGGCAAGGCGCGGTCGCGGTTTGGTGGCTGTTGCCAAAGGCGTCAGTGCGGAAACAGCAAGTCTCTATGGTTGGATGCCAGGCACGCAAGTGCAGTGCGGTTCGCGACATCGAGCTTCTGATAGATGTTGTGGAGATGTATCTTCACGGTACCCTCTGTCAGCCCGAGGCGTCGCGCGATCAATTTATTCGGCTGTCCCTCAGCGACGATCCGCATGATCTCGACTTCGCGCGGGGACAGTTCACTCAAAATACGCCGTCCAACAAACCTTCGTTCGCTCTCGCGAGCCATTGCTGCGTCAATCATCTCCCGTGGCAACCAGCGGCGGCCAGCAGCGACAGTCCTTAGCGATTCCAATAGCTGATCTGCAGCACTGTCCTTTAGCATCAAACCATAAACACCCAATCCGATAGCTTCAAAAATCTGCGCGTCGGTGATGGAAGACGTGAGGAGTATGACCCGGGTGCGGAGCGCATGAGCCCTGATCTGCCGAAGAACACCTAGGCCATTCAAAAGTGGCATGTCCACGTCGATAACGGCAAGGTCTGGGAGCTTCTGTCTGAGTTCCACCATGACATTGGCCCCATCAGCGCAGGCCGCAACGATGGTAAATTCCGAGCAGGAGAGGAATATGTCTTGAATACCGCGCAACAGAAGCGGGTGATCGTCAGCGAGCACGACGGTTTTTTTCACGGTACTCATGGAATCGGCAGCCGTAGGTCGAGTTGAACGCCCTTCGGTCCGCTGGTGAGGCAAAGCTCTCCCCCCATAGACTCCAATCGGGTCAAAACCATCCGGGGGCCGAGAAAGCTGTTAGAAATGTCTTGATGACTGTATGTCCCTGAAAGCTCGGCTATCCCGACGCCGTTGTCCCTGATCAGTACACGAATACTCCCATCGACCGTGCCAATCGTGATCTTGATTTGTGTCGCAGCACCATGCTTCACAGCATTTGCGATCGCCTCTGCCAGGATGAAGCAGACTTGGTTCCCGAAGCTTTGGGCCACCTCCAAGGTACCAAGTTGGGAGTCCAGATCGATATTTCGATCCCATTGGTTACGCAGTTCCGACAGGCGGGCTTGAACCTCGTCCTGAAGATTGACGAGTTGAACGGCCAATTGCTGAGATCGCACGTTTTCGACAAAAGAACGGACGCGCATTTGCTGTCGAGAGAGTATCTGCCTTATTGCCGTCAGATCGTCATCTACCGTCCCAACATCCTCCGCATGGCGAAGCCGCAACTGTGCGGCGGTCAGATCCTGAAGCAACCCATCGTGCATGTCACGCGCGATCTCCTGTCGTTCCCGCACCAACGCAGCATTTGCGATTTGAGCCCGGAGTGACTGATCTTCTAACTGCATCGCGATGCGATCTGATGCGATCGCCAGCAGCGCGGAAAGACCAGTACTTGGAGTGCTGTAATCCAGCGCGACAACGTACCCGGAGTAATTGGGGCTTTTCAAAGGAGCAGCGGCAAAGTCGCTAACCCCAAATTTTCGAAGCAGCATTTCAGAAAGCGCGGTCCGCCCACCTGAACTCGCAGACTCAGGTGCCGAAGAACCAATAGTCTCAGGTGTCTTATCAGCTTGCGAGGCATCGGTCAGGAGACCGAATTCCGCCCAAGCCACCCGCTCGGAAGAGCACGTTTTGCCGTCCCAGTATGCAGTGTACCAGAACGGCTCCTCCGCATCTTCCCACACCACGGCCATGTGCGTCGCCTGAAGAATGTCGGCGGCATGTGCAAGCGTGCGGTCGAGGACGATCATGTCGCTCGCTGAGGGACGCTCCTGTGGCCATGCGGCGAGCTTTTTCAGCCGCCCCCTGTCACGTTCACGGAATGCGCCGACATACGCGAGTAGCGCACCTGCAACCACAAGATACGAAGCGCGCATGATGACACGGTTTAGTTCGTCCTTCGCTCCAGTCTCAATTATCGCGTACCAGCTCAACAAGCCGAGCGGAACGACTAGTAGCAGAGTCGTCCAGATAGCCCCTTGCGAGTTCCATTGCAGCGTTCCGGATAGGAGCGCGAAGCCGAAGAACAGAAAGAAGGGACTGGTCGGCCCCTCGGTCAGATGCATCAGGAGGACAAACGTACAGACGTCGACCGCATGTACGAGCATGGGAAGGTAGCGCGAAGAGCGATCGGCGACCAGTGCGAGTAGCGCGACCGAATAAATGAAATAAATGACGAGGATCGAATACACGGTCTCGGCGCGATAGGCCGGCTGACTGGGATCCACGTAAATTGCCAGAAGAGCAAAACCAGCCAGCGTCACCCTCGCCCAAGCGATCATCCGCTGAGGGGGTATATCAAGAACTGCATTCGCTGCCTTCTGCCTCAGCGGCTCGGTCTCCCTAATGCATCCCGTCAGTTGGACCTAGGCAAGGAGCCTGCTTTCGATATCGCCCTCATTCGCCAGCGTGTTTAATTAGGTGGAATATAACTATCGATATAGGCGATCTATCGCAAGTTATATTCCTTAACAATGGGTTAACAGGCAGAACGATCAGGCGCCCGATCATCCCGTCCGGTGTGAGTTCCAACCAGTAAACCGGGATCCCGTGAGGAGATAGAGTTATGGTAAGATTGTCGCCGCAGCGCTTTTGGATCGCAGTTGCAACCCCCGCACTTCTTTCAGCGCTGATAATGGGCAGCAGCCCTGCGTTCGCATCGGCAAAAGACAAGGACAAGGGTAAGGGTACGACTACGGAGACGACGACCACCGAGACTCCGCAGACCGGTGGAGAGACGGAGTCCTCGTCTACTGGCGGCGGTGCCGAACAGCCGTCGACGCAGGAGAAGTCAGCCGAAAAGGAAGAGAAGACAGCCACGAAAGAAGAGGAGAAGGCTGCGAAGGAGGAGGAGAAGGCTTCTGAAGCGCCGGAGGCTGTTGAGGAAAACGCGGCTGTCGAGGAGCATAGGTCTGTTTCGCTAGTGACATCCCAATCGATCGAGGACTCGAACAGCAAATCCGCGAATAAGGCGGCGAAGGACGAGGAAAAGGCCGCCAAGAAGGAAGAAAAGTCCGTTGAGCAAGTGACATCTCTATCCATCCAGAACCCAGGCAGCAAATCATCTAAGGCGGCAAAGGCTTGGGAGAAGGCCGCCAAGAAGGCCGGAAAGGCTTGGGAGAAGGCCGCCAAGAAAGGGGGAAATCCGGATATCCTGGCTCGTGCCCCCGTCGAATCCCAGTCATGCGGGATTTCCGGACGTTGGTATGATGCCGGGTATGCGCCGTTGTCGAACTGCCAGCGTTAGTTCGCGCCTTTGTCAAACTTTTTTCTGGCTGGGCCTGCTGCCCAGCCAGTTCTACTAGCTACTAAAAGACCCTCGCTCGACCAATGTCCCTCCCTCGCACACAGTGCTGGGGCACTATGACACGATTCTGCTTAGTCAGAAATCGACACATTTTCTAGTGCAGGTCTCTCCATTCAGATTGCTGGCCTTTGCCCCATCGAGGGTACCTACCAGCCACCTCAGGTCAGTTGATCGCGTCATAGGCTGCGGTGAAGCCCGTCAGCGCGAACTTCAGGTCGATCGGCCGCTTGGCGGAATCCTCGAAATGAAGCGCCAGTTCCTTGCCCGCCCTCAAGGCGGCGAGCACCGGCGTGCTGAGCTGCTCCGCGGCGTAGCAGCCGGCGCCGTCGCATGTCTGGTAGGCGAGCTGGATGGTGTCCGTCGCATTGTCGACGCTGAGCCGCAGCCCGGCCGGCAGCGAGACGCCGAGCGGCACATGCAGCATCATCACCGGCGTCTGGCCCGGCGCGTGCTGCTTGATGACCATGCGGGCCAGGAACTGGCCGCTGCCCTCGAGAACCAGGCGCTGCTCGATGGAGCATTCGAGGGGTGCCGCGCGTGACGCGCTGGCGCATTGCGAGGCCCAGGCAGGCGGGCGGGCGGGCGCCGGCTTTTCCTGGGCGAGCACCGGCGCGGCCGTAGCGAGGCAAAATAGAAGGGTCGGCGCAAGCGCCCGTCTGAGATGTCTGGTGGGCGACATTGAATGCTCCTGGAGGCGAACGGCAATGACCGGCGCGGGCCGCCGGCCGTTGAGTTGCCTAAAAGGGTACCCCGATTTTGAGGTTGCCACCATAGCTGTGCGAGGTCTCGCCGACCTGGATTTCGCCCATGGCACGAAATGTCATGCCGCCTTCGGAGACCACATCGAAGCCCAGCCTTGCCTCGGCGAACACCTTGTCCATATCTGCCTCGGTCCTGAACGGTGCTGCAGCCGACGGAGCCTCACTGAACGTCGCCGACACGCCGGGCGAGGTGCCTGCGGGAAACGCCAGCATGCCGATCGAGGCGAACGGCCGCACGACAGTAGTTTCGCTGGCCCGGAACTCGGCGCCGAACTCCATCGCGCCCTCGATGGACACGAAGGTGTCGCTGCCGCCGACGATGTCAAGCGCGACCGGACCGCCGGTCTCGCTGAAGGCACGGGCGCGAACGTTCGTCACGCCGACGTCGAGATAGGGGCGGATATAGCCGCTGTCATTGGCGATGGCATGCGAAAGCCGTGCATGAGCAGCGATGTAGTCGATCCGCTGATCGCCGCGCAGCTGGTAGGTCGGTCCGTTGGGCAGGTCGACGAGCCGGCCCATGTCGTAGCTGCTGGTGCCGCCGGTCAGCGAGCCGGCCAGAGTGGTTGCGCCCATCACCGCCTTGACGACGCCGCCGGCCTGCCAGTGAATGCCGGAGCCGCTGGCGTTGTCGCCAATGTCGAAGCTGGAGCGGGCATAAGAAACGCCGACGCCTGCCTTGATGACGTCATTGACGGCCACCTGCGCCCCCATGCTGAGGCCGCCCCAGCTGCTTTCATAGCCGAAATTGCCGGCCGTGGTGTCGCGAACGGCTTCGCCGCCGAAGGCCGACGCCCAGGCGCACTCGCCCTCGGCGGTGAACCTTTCGGTGCCGCCATAGACCCGGCAGCTCATCAGCGTGTTTTCGAACTGCACCGAACCGGTCACCGAGGAGATCTGGTTCACGGCATAGGATTCAGGCGTCAACTGGTCCAAGGCGCCTGAATAGGCTTCCAGATCCGGCAGGTAGAAGAGCGCCTCTATGACCGGCTCCAGCGGCACCGAGCCGCCGGCCAGCTGCACCTGGTTGATATATTCGCCAAGCGCGCTCTGGTTCTGGTTCATTCCTTCCGGCGAGAAGTCGATCTCGTAATCGAGCGAAAGATCCGCAGCGACGCTCTTGTCGAGAGCGTAGGTTGCGACCGCGCTGGCGGGCGCAAACAGCTGCAGCCCGGTGGCGTCCAGCGACGTCGCGGAACGCGCGAGAAGCGCCTTGTGATCGCCTGGCAGGACGTTGCCGACATTGAGCAGCGTCAGGTCCACCAGACCGTCGAACGACATTGCCTCGCTGCCGATCAGCACGTCCGCCTCGGCAGGGGCCAGCGGCAGGACGGGAAGCAGGGTCGTCAGGGCCATGTCCATGTCGACGCCATAGGTGGCCGAAGCGGACTGGGAGAAGATGCCGGTGACGTCGGTGGTCATGACGCGACGCGCGCCACCGGGCGAGATCCAGCCAGCATTGGTCAGTGTCTGGCCCGCGCCGACGCTCGCGTAGCGGCCGGAGTTGAACACGGCGTCTATCTCGTTGGTGAAGCTGTTGCTGCCGGCGCCCAGGTTGAAGGAGCCGGTCACGGTGCCGAAATTGCTGACCGCCTCGTTGCCGCCGGTATGGTCCAGGTCGCTGCCGGAGGCCAGAATCGCATAGCCCCCGTCGACCCCGTCGACCGTGGTGATCAGTCCCTGATTGGTCAGCGTGTTCGTCTTGCCGTCCATGATCCAGACGCCGACGCCGACATAGCCGTCATCGGTGCTGATCCGGTTGCTGCGGCCACCCATGACGATGGCGTCTGCACCGTTGATTGCAATGACCACGTTGCCGTTGTTGGCGTTGTTGTCTGCAGCGCTCTGCGCGAAGATCGCGGTCGAGCCAAGGCCGCGCAGCGGCGCTTCAATGGTGCCGTCTTCCTCCTCGACGAGCACCTGTCCAGTGAGCACCGAGCCGTTGACCGTGACGTTTACATTGCCGGCGGTGCCCGCGTGCCCGCCGCCAGTTGCACCCGCCGCGCTCTGGGAAAAGATGCCGGTGGCGCTGTTGCCCGCGGTGACGATCGTTCCCGTCAGGTCAACATCGACCTGTCCGGCATTGCCGACATCGCCTTTGCTGCCCAGCTGCCAGCTGAGCAGACTGAGGACGGGAACATCGTTTCCGAGCTCGCCCATCATGCCGCCGCCCCCGCCGACACTTTGCGCGAAGATACCGGCAGCGCTGTTGCCATGCGTCCTGATGATGCCGTCGACATCGACGTCGACCGCTCCGCCATCGCCGCCGCCGCCCGCATCGCGGCCGAAAGCCAGGCCGACGCCAACGTTGAGCGCCGGCAGATCCAACGCTCCCACGTCCGTCTTGTTGGCGAACATGCGATCCACATTGCCGGCGACACCGCCGCCACCGCCCACGCTCTGCGCGAAGACGCCATAGGAAGACACGCCGAAAGTTTCGATCGTTGCCCCGCCATACTGATTGACCTTGACGAGCTTGGCGTCACCGCCGCCCGTGCCTTCGCCGCCAAGGCCGAGCAGGCCGGTCAGGCCGATCGCCGCTTTGCCGCCGACGCCACCGCCGCCACCGACGCTCTGGGCGAAGATGCCGTTTGAGTTGGAGCCGCGCGTCGTGATGTTCTTGTTGTTGTTGACCTCGACGGTTCCGCCATCGCCGGTCGCACCGCCGGAGCCGCCGACTACGACCTGGAGGTTCTTGTACTTTTTGACCGAACCCTGGAGGCCGAACACCCCGAGCGCCTTTTCGATGACGACCGTTCCTCCGGGCAGCGGAAACAGCCCTTCCGGTCCAAGCGCGCCGTTGCCGCCATCGCCGCCGCCGGCGCCGACGCTCTGCGCGTAGATGCCATCAGACAGTTCGTTCTTGGTCTCGATCGTGCCGTGGTTGTTGACTACGACATCGCCGCCATAACCGCCAGTTCCGCCGCCACCACCGATGGTCACGCCGAGCTGGATGTTGTTCTTGTTGGTGATCGCATCGGCGCCTTCCACGGGCACCGGTTTGGTAACCACCAGTTGCAGCGTGTTGGCGCGACCGCCAACACCGCCGCCACCGCCGATGCTCTGCGCGTAGACGCCATGGCCGCTGACCCCCTCGGTCAGGATCGAGCCGTTATTGTCAACTGTTACCGCGCCGCCATAGTTGCCGGAGCCACCCTCGCCGCCAATCGCCACGGTGGCCACAACGGATCGCGATGACGCGTTGGTCGAGTCCGTCAGCATGCCGACGGCACTGACGGCGCCGCCGCCGTCGCCACCACCCCCGCCAACGCTCTGGGCGAAGATGCCTGTGGCGGCCGGTCCCTTGACGGTAATCGAACCATCATTGGTGACGTGAACGGGGTTGCCGTAGCCGCCGGTTCCGCCGTTGCCACCAACGCTGGCGCCGACATTCAGGGTCTTTGACGCCTGGGCCTCGCTGCCGCTCGAGACGCCGAGCTGCGCGGTGACGGCCATGCCGCCATTGCCGCCGCCGCCACCAATGCTCTGCGCCTTGATGCCGTGTGCGCCCAGGCCGTTGGTCAGGATGGTTCCGAGAGCACGATTCGTGACTTCAACCTCACCACCGTAGTTACCGTTCCCCGCGCCGCCGCCGATGCTCACCCCGACCGTTGCCGCGTTCTTGCTCGAACCCGTCATTTGGGCCGCGATCGCGAGCCCGCCATTGCCGCCCGAGCCGCCGATGCTCTGTGCGAGGATACCCATCGAATCCAGGCCCCAGGTGGTGATCGCACCGTAATTGTCGACCGTCACCTTGTCGGAAATGCTGCCCGTGCCGCCCGCGCCGCCGACAGAGACGCCTACTGCGCCGGCCGTTTCCGAAAATGCCAGCGTGCCGGTAACCGCCATGCCGCCATTGCCGCCGCCGCCACCGACCGACTGCGCCATCACGCCGATCGCATTCTGGCCTTTAGTGGTGATTTTCTGGCGATTGGTAACATTGACGTTGCCGCCCGTGCCGCCGGCACCGCCCGCGCCGCCAATCGCCACGGCCACGTTGACTGATTTCTCGCCACCGAAGCCGAAAGCTCCCGACGCCGCGAAGCCACCGTCGCCGCCGCCGCCGCCGACGCTCTGCGCGTGAATGCCGTCGGCGCCGTCGGCATGCGTGGTGATCGACTTCGTCGGGTCGTATGTGTTGACGGTGACGACGCCGGCATTGCCGCCGCCGCTGCCAAATCCGCCGACGCCGACGCCGACTGCGGCGCCATTGCCGACCGTCATCGCCACGGCCCCGGCGAAGCCGCCATTGCCGCCGCCACCCCCGACGCTCTGCGCGAAGATCGCATGCGAGCCGAGGCCGAAGGTCTCGACGCTGCCGCTATTGTTGACCGTGACCTGCTTGCCGTCGCTCGCCGAGCCGCCGGCGCCGCCGACGGAGATGGCGAATGCGCCGGCCGGCACGTCGGGGATAGCCACGCCGACCGCGCCTGCGATCGCAAAGCCGCCATTGCCGCCGCCGCCGCCCACGCTCTGCGCGAAGATGCCGTAGGAGCGGCTGCCGAAGAGTTCGACCACGGGCTCGTCGTCGACCAGCGTGACCGTCTGGTAGCCGGTCGTGATCGCGCCGAAATTGTCGACGTTCACCACGCCGCCATCGCTGCCGGCACCACCGGAACCACCCACGGCGACCGAGATGCCGACGATGCCGCCGGTTCCCGACAGTGCTGCGCCACCATTGCCGCCGCCACCGCCGACGCTCTGGGCGAAGATGCCCGAAGCGGTATTGCCTCGGGTCGTGATGACATTCCTGTTGGTTACCGCGACTGTGCCACCGACCGCACCGCCGCCACCCGCGCCGCCGAGCGAAACGCCGACCGCGCCCGAACCGACGGAGACCGTTCCAGCCACGCCCCCATTGCCACCGCCGCCGCCGACCGACTGCGCCAGGATACCGATGGCGCCTTCGCCCGCGGTGCTGATCCGGGCGTCAGCCACGTTTCCGGCTGAGGTGCCAACCGTTACGTCACTACCGACGCCACCGACTCCGGCGGCGCCGCCGAGCGCAACCGATGCCGAGAATCCGCCGAGTGAAGCTGCAACGCTGAAACCGCCATTGCCGCCGCCGCCGCCGACGCTTTGCGCCATGATGCCATGCGACAGTTTGCCCTTGGTATCGATGACGCCCACGGAGTCGACGTTGACGGTGCTGCTGGCGCCGCCCGAGCCGCCCTTGCCGCCGATCGCCAGCGATAGGTTGTAGCCTCCGCCGGCCGCTACGGCGACGCTGCCGCCGCCATTGCCGCCACCGCCGCCGACGCTCTGCGCGAAGAGGCCGATCGACTGGTCGCCCGCCGTGGTAATGACGCCCTTCTCGTTGACGATGACCGCGTCGCTCGCGCCACCCGGTCCGCCCTTACCGCCCAGCGATATGCTTGCCGATATGCCGCCGACCGGCGCCGTTCCGGAATAGGCGTAACCGCCATTGCCGCCGCCGCCGCCGACCGATTGCGCCTGGATGCCGTGGGACCGGTCGCCGGTCGTTTCTATCGTTGCCGATTGCAGACCATTCGCGTCGGCCAGGCCGTCGAGGGGATTGTAGGTCACGGTGCCACCGGCGCCGCCGATTGCGCCGTTGCCGCCGATCGCCAACGAGGCTCCCGCGCCCACCGCTACGGCGCCGCCGCCGTTGCCGCCTCCGCCACCGACGCTCTGCAGGAATACGCCAACCGCGTCGTCCCCCGCGCCACCTACCGCACCGCCTGTCTTCACCCTGCCGCTGTTGTAGACCTTGACCGTCCCGCCCGGGCCGCCCGAGGCGCCGTTGCCGCCGACCGAGAACACGCCGCCAGTGCTTCCGCCGTCGCCCCCGCCACCGCCGACCGACTGCACGAAGATTCCAATGGAATTGCTGTTTTGGGTCTCGATTGAGCCCCGGTTGGTCACGGTGACCGGCTTGCCTTGTGATGACCCGCCGCCTTCGCCGCCGTCGGCGCCGATGCCGAAGGCATCACTTCCGTCGCCTGCCAGGCCACCGACGCTGGACGCGTTAATGCCATAGGCCGCCTCGCCCTTTGTCAGGATTTTTCCGTCGTTTTCGACCACGACGCTGCCTGCATTGCCACCCCTTCCGCCTTCGTCGCCACCTGCATAGGCGCCGTACGGCGTTCCGCCACCACCGCCCTTGCCGCCGCGACTAACCGCATAAACGCCATGGCCGTACTTGCCGTTCGTCGTGATGTCGGAATCCTGGCCGAGGCGGACTTCGACTGCGCCGCCGGCGCCGCCCACGCCGCCTGCACCCGCGTCAGACGCAAACAGGCCGAACGACCCGCCACCATTACCGCCATTGCCACCCTGGCTGACGGCCGAAATGCCATACTGGTTCTCGCTCGAGCCATTGACGGTGATTGCGCCATTGCTGTTGACGACGACCGAGCCTGCGCTGCCACCCGTCTTACCGTCGCTGCACCACGTGTAGACGAGCACCGTCGAACACCCGCCGTTGCCGCCATTGCCGCCCGTCGACCTGATGAGGATGCCATCCGCATTGGCGGTAACGATACCGCCCACGGGGCCGGGATAGGGCTTGGGGTTGTTGATCGTCAGGCTGCCGGAAACCGTTCCGCCCGAAGTGTTCGAGGCGGTCAGGTGCCTCGTCAGCGCGTCAGCCGACGCGTAGACGACGCTGTTTATGGAATATGTGCCATCGCCCACGACAATGATGTAGTGGCCGCCCGATAGGATCGGTTGATTGGCGCTATCCGCCAGTACCCATGTGTCCGGCGTGTCGTCTTCATCAGGGATAAGGTCGAGCTGGACCTTCTTGCTCAAGTCATAGTTTGGCGTCGTAGACGTCGAACCACTGCCCCCGCTCTCGGTCAGATAGATACCCTCTACCCCCGACTCGACCGTGGTCGCGCTGCCGGCATCGCCGGTGATGTTGATCGTCTTGACGCCGGTCGTGTAGCGCACGCCGTCCGACGGAACTTCCGGGCAATTCGCCACGCTGCCGCTGACGCTGCAATCGGTATTGTCGGCACTGGCCGCCTGTACTCCCGCGAACGATAGAAGCGTGGCGCCCGCCAGGGCGCCGAGCGGACGGGTCCAGTTTAGACGTATTGCAGAACCGCCGGCCGGCCCGGCACTCGATAAAACTGCTTCTGCCGGATCAGCTATTACCGGTTGAACCCCAGCTGAACGTAGTTTTCGCTTGAAGCACGGGATGTTAGCCGGTTCCCCCTGCCATCTGACGCAACGGTCGCTGTCAGGGTCGAGAGCTATCGAACTCACAAGCCACTGATAACGAATACGAATCTCGGCGTACAATACTCCTCCGCGACCAACCGGCACCGTCTCACCCTCCCCCTACGCAGGATTAAGGATGGGTTAATTTTGCCAGAGGATCAACCCTCGAAGGAGAATAGTCGGGGACGCTACCAGAAAGCGCGCAACCCTGAATGGTGAAATGCGCATGGCGAACGGTACCCGTTTTTTTGGACATTAGCTGCTGAGCCAGGAGGCAATCGCCCTAGTTCTGGCGCAACGCGCGGGTGTCCGCGCAGCTGGGATCAGGTTCAGGCTCCCACCGGAGCAAGTTGGGTAGTCCTGGCAAATCGCACAATTCCAACCACTTCGTTAACCCTCCCACGCCACAATCACGCAACAGAAGGAATCGAGCAGAACGAACTCGCTTGAGGAAGCGAGTTAATTCGCGCATCGTCGCGACTGCGGCGCGCCGCTGCGGGAGAGCTTGTTAGATCTCAAAACAGCTTTGCGCGTCGCAGGTTCTGACTGGTTCCAACAGCGGCAGCCCGCTTTGTCACTCTTCGCGAAACGCCTTTGCAAAACTGTCCTGAACCGGACGTACCAGATATTCCAGGAAGGTACGCTCGCCGGTCTTGATGAAAACCTCAACCGGCATGCCAGGCTGAATCTGACCGGGCGCAATTTCGGCCGGTAGATCCTGGGCAATTCGCAGACGCGCAGTGTAGTATGGCTCGCGCGTGTTCGGGTCGACAAAACGGTCTGCCGAGATGTAGCTCACAGCTGCAGCGACCTGCGGTGTGGTTCGAGCGTTGAGTGCCGTGAGGCGCAACGTTGCCTCCTGTCCAACCTTCACCGCATCTATGTCTTGTGGCGCGACTTTGGCATCGATGATGAGTTCGCTTGAGGTCGGGAGTATCTCCACGACAGCCTCGCCCGGCTTGATGACGCTGCCGACGGTGTTCTTCAGGAGCTTGATGACGATCCCGTCGGCGGGGGAACGGATTTCCGACCGTGCGAGCATGTCGTCTCTCGACCTCAACTGTTGCCTGAGATCGCCGATTTCGGAGCGCAGCTGGTTGACCTCCGCAGACGCTGCCTCGCGACGCCTGGCTTCGATGCCGGCCCTTTGCTCAGCGAGTTCAGCAATCGCAGAACGCCTCTGCCCAATCGTTGCCGTGATGCCGCCACTGGCGCCAAGCGAGTCCGCTTCAGCACGCAAGAGAGCATTATACTGGCTCTTTGGTGTCAGGCCCTTTGCCAGAAGGTCTGCCTTTTCGGCGAGTTCGTCGCGCAAGACCGCCAATTTGCGTTCCTCGGATGTCTTTTGAATAGAAAGCCCTTCAATCTCCTCCTCGACGGCTCTCACACGCTGCTCCAGTGCTGCAAGCTCTGCCCTGTGCCGCTGCACCCGATTGAAGAATTCGGCTCGCTGCTGATCGAGATCTCCCTCGACCGAGGTCAAGCGCGCAGTGCTGGATAGTTCATCTGAAAAGACGATCTCCGTGTTGCCGTCTCGCTCAGCCTGCGCGCGCGCAAGCCGCGCCTCAGCGGCAATCAGGGCGACGTTAACCCGGTCGCGATCCGCTGCGAGACGGACTGTTTCGATCGTCAGCAGGGGATCTCCCGTCTTGACCCCCTGCCCTTCCATAACGTTTATCACTGCGACGATACCGCCCTCGAGATGCTCGACCACCTGGTTCTGCCCGCTCGCCTGGACAACGCCGATTGCGACAACCGCGCCGTCTATCGGTGCGATCGCTGCCCACATGCCAAAGCCCGCAACAAATGCCGCAGCGGCGACTGCACCCCAGAGGATCGGGCGGCCGATACTGGTGGGGACCTTGTCCTGCCAACGGGACTGCGCGTGGGAGAGAACTGATCCGGAAGGCGGGTTGTGCGGCGCCGATGGCGTAATGCCGGTCTGCATGTTCATGTTTGCGGCACCGATTTGCCATCTATGGCCTGCCCCTCGAGCGGCCTCGACGGTCCGCTGCCCGGATCTCCCGCGCGGGAACCAGCGTCACGAAATCGCTCGAAGACCTTATCGCGTGTATCATAGTCCAGCAGCTTGCCATTCTGCATTCGCATGATCTTGTCGACGCCTGCAAGAACCCTTTCCCGCTGGGTAATGATGAAGACCGTCACACCTCGCTTGTGCGCGTCGGACAGGGCTCGCATCAGCGCGAGTTCGCCGCTCCGGTCGAGACTGGCGTCCGGCTCATCAAGCACCAGGATGCGAGGCGAACCATAAAGCGCACGTGCAAGTCCGATGAGTTGCTTCTCGCCTCCCGAAACCTGGACGCCGCCAGGGCCTATCGACGTGTCATAGCCTCGTGGCATGCGCTGGATCACGTCGACCACATGTGCAGCATGCGCCGCCGCCACGATCGCCTCGTCTGATGGGTTCGGGTCGAAACGAGATATGTTTTGCGCGATGGTGCCCGGTACGAGTTCGACGTCCTGCGAGAGGTAGCCGATATGACGGCCGAGGTCTTCAGGGTTCCAGTTGGAGATGTCGTGGCCATCTATTCGCACGTGTCCGGCACGGGGCGTCGCTGCCCCGACCAGAATTCGCGCCAGTGTAGACTTGCCCGACCCCGACGGCCCAAGCACTGCTACGGACTCTCCAGGTTTCAAGCTGAAACTGATACCCGCAAGGATTGGTGGCTTCGTCGGGTCAGAGGGATTGAACTGCACGATGTCATTGGCAACGAGGAGACCGTTGGGTGCGGGAAGACTTGTGTACTCGTCCCGCAAGTCTGCCTTCTCCATGAAAGCCTGAACGCGCTTCCAAGCTTCGCGCCCGGCGGCAAGTTGCCGCCAAGAGCCAATGATCTGATCGATGGGTTGCAATGCGCGGCCAGAGATCAGCGAAGCAGCGAAGATCATGCCTGCCGTCAACTCACCCTCCAGTACCAGGAGTGCGCCATATCCGAGTATGGCTATCTGAAGTCCTATCCGCAGTACGCGCGAGAGCCCGGCAAACCATGCATTCAGTCGTGCGGCCTTGTCGGCGGCGGCAAGTGCGCTGGCATGAAATTCGCCCCAGCGATTGACGACGTTGGAGACTGTTTCCCGTCAGCACCTATGGCCCAGATTTGAGGTTGTGACTTAAGGAGAGTTTTGGTCTCGTCGCATTGACGAAGGAATGACGATGCCACCCAAAACGACGAATGCGAAGAGACCTGCAGAGCAGGTAGTGAAGGATATCCGCCGGGCAACTCGGCGGCATTTCTCAGCGGAAGACAAGATCCGGATCGTGCTGGATGGCCTACGCGGTGACGACAGCATAGCCGAGCTGTGCCGCAAGGAGGGCATCGCTCAGAGCCTGTATTACACTTGGTCGAAAGAGTTCATGGAGGCTGGCAAGCGGCGCTTGGCGGGCGATACCGCCCGTGCCGCCACCACCGACGAAGTGAAGGATCTGCGCCGAGAGGCCGGTGCGCTGAAGGAATGCGTTGCCGACCTGACGCTCGAGAACCGTCTGCTTAAAAAAAGCATGATCGCGGATGGGGGCGACGACGAATGAGATACCCCGCATCCGAGAAGCTCGAGATCATCCGGATTGTCGAGCAGTCACACCTGCCAGCTCGTCGCACACTTGAGCATCTGGGCATCCCACGCCGGACTTTCTGCCGCTGGTATGATCGTTACCTTGTTGGCGGCCCGGAAGCGCTGGAAGACCGCTCATCGGCGCCGAGCCGAGTGTGGAACCGGATACCGGCTGAGATTCATGATCAGATCATCGAACTGGCGTTGGATCAGTCGGAGCTCTCGCCGCGCGAACTGGCCGTGCGGTTCACCGACGAGAAGCACTACTTCGTATCGGAGGCCACGGTTTACCGCCTGCTCAAGGCCCATGATCTGATCACCAGCCCGGCCTATGTGGTGATCAAGGCCGCTGATGCGTTCCACACCAAGACCACTCGCCCGAACGAGATGTGGCAGACCGACTTCACCTACTTCAAGATCATCGGCTGGGGCTGGATGTATCTGTCCACGGTGCTCGACGACTACTCCCGCTACATCATCAGTTGGAAGCTGTGCAGCACCATGCGGGCCGAGGACGTCACCGACACCTTGGATATGGCGCTGGCCGCTTCAGGTTGCGACCAGGCTCATGTCCGGCACAAGCCGCGCCTGCTCAGCGACAATGGCCCGAGTTACATCGCCAGTGATCTGGCAGACTATATCGAGGCGCAGCGCATGAGCCATGTGCGTGGCGCTCCGTTCCATCCCCAGACGCAGGGCAAGATCGAGCGCTGGCACCAGACCCTCAAGAACCGCATCTTGCTCGAGAACTACTTCCTGCCCGGAGACCTCGAACGCCAGATCGAGGCGTTCGTCGAATATTACAACCACCAGCGCTACCACGAGAGCCTGGGCAACGTGACGCCCGCCGACGCCTACTTCGGCAGAGCGGAGGCAATCATCCAACAACGAGAAAGGATCAAACGTCAGACCATCGAACAGCGGCGCTTGCAGCACCGCAAGCTAGCCGCATAACATCAACACCGAGACGAGGCCGAAACTCCTCTAATCAAAGCTGCAGTCTGTGCCACGCCAAATGTTCTGACGACGGACAGGGATCGGTATCATTGCCGAGGACATCTCCGGTAATCGATGCGTTCTCCTCAACAGTCGCGAAATCATCATGGGCAACGGGCTGCTGATTGCTTACCTGGAGAACGCCATCGACATAGACCTCGACCTTTTCGATCGATCGGACGGTCAGGCCAAACGAACTAAAACGGTAGTCGCCGGAGACCGGCAGGGATGCGGCAAACGCGTTGATCTCGTTGCGCAGCGACGAACTTGACCATTGGGCAGTGGTGAACTCCAATCTGAGAGTGTCCACTCCGGATTGACCGTCATAGTCATCCTTCGAGCCTATGTTTTCCGAGAGATTGTAGACAAGCATGTCGTTGCCGGAGCCGGCCTCGATTGTGTCATTGCCGGCACCACCGTTGAGGTAATCATCCCCGGATCCGCCATCCAGCTTGTCATTGCCGGCGCCGCCAAGCAGGGTGTCGTTACCGGAACCTCCATCCAGGTCGTCATTGCCGTCGTCGCCGAGAAGCGTATCGTTGCCTTCGCCACCCTCGAGCTTGTCATTGCCCGTGCCGCCATCAAGATGGTCGTTGCCGGAGCCGCCATAAAGCTTGTCGTTGCCATCGCCTCCCAGAAGGGTGTCATTGCCTTCCCCGCCTTCGAGCTGATCATTGCCTGTGCCGCCGTCGAGGTAATCGTCACCGGATCCGCCATCCAGCTTGTCATTGCCGGCGCCGCCAAGCAGGGTGTCGTTGCCGGAACCGCCATCGAGCTTGTCATTTCCCGAACCGCCATCGAGGAAATCGTCGCCGTTGCCACCGGACAGGTCATCATTGCCGGCACCGCCGATGAGGACGTCATTGCCGTCCTTGCCGATGATGGTGTCATTGCCGGAAGTACCGTTGAGCGTGTTGTCCCCGGAATTGCCAATGATGGTAGCCAACTCAGTCTCCCCTGGTAGCAAGCCTGGTCTCTAAGGCAATGACTCGGAGGCTGTTGCGGCAACTGCCAATACGGCACTCCCAACCATTCGCATTACGCGTTAACTCAAGAACTTCACGCTCCCTCACGTGGTCCGCCTCAGCAGGGTTAGCTACTGGTTTTTGGCGTCCCAAGCCCCAAATGGGGACTGGCTTCAATTTTGGCGTGCCCAAGGGCCTTTCCATTGAAGACCGAGACAACGCACGGCCGGCAGGCACCTCAGAGCCGTCACCAAGTGCGTTTCGCAGTAGGCGAACCTTTTATCTGTCGTCGTCTAAGCGCAAGACAGAAGTCCTCAGCAAATCTTGCCATGAACGTCCACATGACCAGAAAGACAAGCTTATCACGACGCAATCTTGGTGAATTCCGCCCTGAGACTTCCTCTCTCGACAATCTTGATTTGCCCTGAGGCTTACATCTTGGAGAAGGAACGGCCTGGCGAATACACCGCAGTATCTGATGACTTTGCCCGCTATGATCGCGCGAGACCCATACAAGGGTTTTCAACCGAACTTGAGCAAGAACTGCTTTTCATCCACTTGCTTGCGGTCGCGCAAGAATAGGTTATGTTTCAACCATGCGGTGAAATTGAGGGGGATTGCGTATGAAGGAGGCGACTAGGGGAGCGCCGTAAGAATGGGTAGGAGGTCGGTCGACGACTACAGTGAGGAACGTGTAGCGGCCATTAGCGCCGAAATCGGAGCTGCGATCGATTCCGCGACCTTCGGCAGCGGTTCATGGGATGACGTGCCGGCTGCTCTGAGCAGAGCCTTCCCCGGCTCATGGGGTGGCCTCTACAACATGAATTTTCCTGAAAGCAGGCTCAATTTCCTTTCCTTCCAGAATATGGACCCGGCCTTTGTTCGATCCTATGCCGAACATTTCGCCTACGTGAATCCATGGGCGACCTATTGGAATTCGGTCCGAAGCACAACCATCGCGGTGTCAGAGCTCGTCTCACCGGCGCGCAGTTTTGCACACACAGAGTTCTATAATGATTGGCTCCTCCCCCAGAAAGATGCCGAAGCAGCAGTTGGCATGAAGCTGGTCGGAGACCGAGATGAAGCGATCAATGTGCTTCTGCACTACCCTCTTTCCCTTGCCGGAACATATGATCGCGCCGCAGCGGAAATTATGCAGCGGATCCGGGGGAGCTTGGAACTGTCCATCGCGCTCGCTCGCCAAATTCGCGTGGGCACTGAATGTTTGGTTGCCGAAGCGGCATTGATCGAGCGCTGCAGGTGCGCAGCCTTCGTTGTAGATAGCGGACGTGTCTTGCGCACAGCCAATCATGCAGCCGAACTTTTGTTTTCGCTCGGGCGTAGCATAACGGTCCGGAACGGCCGTTGTTACCTGTCAGACGTCGACGCGGATGCACGCTTTGCTGCGACCTTGGACCGATTGACCAGGGGCACCCAAGCGGAGGGGAATGGTATCTTGTTGCGGACAGCCGCGGGTGCTTGGCAGATCACCATGGCCCGACTTCCTGCGGCTCCCCCCTCCTCGACCGGCTTTACATCGCTTCTTCCGCCGCAGCAGCTGATGCTGGTCTTGATGACCGACCTCTGTCTCGAGGAACAGAAGCCTGGCGATTTTTCAGTACTTGCACCAGCGTTTCGCCTTGCGCCTGCGGAAATTGCCCTGTGCCGGCGGCTCTTCCTGGGCGATTCGGTATCGGAAGCTGCAGAAAACCTCGGCATAACGCTTGAAAGTGCTCGGACCCGCCTCAAGATAGTCCTCCACAAGACTGGTACTTCGAGGCAAGGCCAGCTGATGCTTCTCCTGTCCAAGCTTCGGTAGGCGCAAAAGCTAGTCAGGTTGCTTCCAAGGGCGCCATTAGTTGACCGAGGAAACCCGCGAGTTTTCTCATTCGAGCGTATCAGGCCTTGTCGGCAGCAAGGGTTCCAAATCAGCTGTGCCTGCTTGCAGGCTCGTAGGCCGGTCGGAATCAAGGCCTGGTGGATCGGTCAGATGCGGACTGTTTCCAGAAGCGGTAACCCGACCTGTCACTCACCAGCTACGGTGAGGCATGCCGGCTTTTGCTGTTCTGTGGCCTACCCAGCAATGAGATCGCGGAACCGGTTCGGATTCTGCCGCAGAAAGGCCGGAAACGTCTCGTCGATCGGCACCCTCCTGAGATCCGGGTCCTTATGCGCGGCGGCAAGCCGTCGTTCTGCCTCTGCGATCATCGAGGCTTTCGGATCCGTGCTTCGCTCGCCGATGACGTGCGAACCAGAGCGTAGCCTCTGAGCAACCCGATCGACACCTCCCATGTAGGAAAAATGCCATCCAGCATCGCGGTGCAGGATGCGCCTGATTGGCGAGCGCATGGCCAAGCTTGCCTTCAGCCAGCGTGTCGTGGACCTGACCGGATTGGCGACTGGCGGATGGACATCCCTCAGTCCCTGCATCGTATTGAGATGGCGGCGCTCAGTGAGGCGCGGACCACTACGCGACCAAGGCTCCCGATAAAGGTAGTTCAGGAGGTAGCGGTAGAAGGTCAGCTCGAAGCAATGCACGGTCGGCCATGAGTTGCTTGTCGCGGCAACTGCAAGAAGCTTCTCTGCGCGCACGATCTCATCGACGTCGGACAGCATCACCAGATCCCGTGGCCCGGCGTCAGAAAGCGCCGACATCATGGTGTTGCGCTGGTGGCACTCCCTCTGCCAATGCGCGGCCTCACCCGTTCCGCCAGGCATGTCTTCGACGATGACATGTCGGATACGGTCAGCAAAGGCAGCGAACCGATCCTGGTTGTCCCTGTAGAAGAGAGGCTTCGGATCTCCCTGAAACGTGAACGGAGATTCGGCTATGACGAATGTGCTGACGACGGGCGCCATCTCGTTGAGACGGATCTCCAGAAGCTCCAGTTCGTTGCTGATCGTGAAACAGTCGAATATCCGTGGCATGGCGCGAATTGTTGGCTCCGATCACAAACGTCATCTATCGCCTTGGGTAGCGACTGCGCAACGGAGTTTGCGACCGACGGGTCATCTCGACTGAGACGCGCAAAGAGCCTGGTGCACTTGCAGTCGGCGCCTTCTTGCGATCGAGCGCAACGATCGTAAGCAGGGCTCGAGATTGCACCTTCCTTCCCTGCGGAAGCCGGTAGGACATGCGAACCTGCCAGGACGGCACGGGCCAAGGCGCAAGCAGGTGCGTCAGTCGAAAACGCGCCCGACCAATCCAGACACCGTCGAGCAGAACATCGAACGAACTGCCTTCCAGACTTGTGTCGGGACAGGCGAAGCGAAGGACAAGGCAATTGTCCTTCGGCGCCTCTATCGACAGGTTGGCACGACCTTCGACGAAGCAGTTCCAGCCAGAGCCTGGATGCTTGACCGATGGTTTTGCCAGCCAGGCTGTCTTCCAACTGACGATCCGTTGCCGCGAACCGAACGACCGTCGCCACTCGGCGCCGTTCAGCAGCACGCGATCCATCAGCGTCTGCCTGTTGCCGGGCTTCAGCGAAGCTGCCATTTCGTGCCTGAAGAGCAGTCCACGCAGATCGCGGCCGCAAGCATCGACGATCGGGCGAGGCACTGCGACGCCAAGCTCGTCCAGCAACGATGTGGCAATCTTCATCGGCAGGCCAAGCCTGCGAGCCGCGATCTCCTCGGTAGCAATAGCAACGTCGAAGGAAGGATCCCGAAGTGCGATAACACTGTCGACGAGCCAGTCTGCGGGCTTGTCATTGTCGGCAACGAGCCCGTGAGCAACGGCATGCAGAAGCCGATCCGTCACCGACGGCACCTTGACCGGCAGTCCGGCAAGCTTGGCGTCGATTGCGCGCCGCCAGAGACCGTCATCGTGATTACCGAGCCGGCCGAAACGCAAAGGCACGGCGTGGAAGTCGAGCTCCATGTAGTCATGTCGTCGCGAACCCGCCTCGAACAGCGGGGCGAGCGCCCTCGACTTGACGGGACCAGGCAGCAGGCCGCTGACCGATCGGTAGCCATTGGCTATGGCGATCTCGAGGGCCTCGGACAAGTGGTCCTGCGGCAGCAGGAGGTCGAGGTCACGGACAGAACGCAGGTGCATTGCCTGGGCATCGACAGCGATGCGCGCGCCGCCCTTGAGGATCATCACCGGCATTGCAGGGAGGATCTGCTCCAGGAGTGGCCTTACTGCCTTCAGTCGGGCCTGGTTGATGAGATAGGTGTTGCGCCTTGCGACGCTAACCAATGGCGGCAGTCCACCCACTATTTCTAGCAGGGACAGTCGCTGCGATACCGAAGGCAGCAAGCGCTGTTCGGCCAGGCTCGGCTCGGGACTGGGTCCCGTCGACCACCACGAATGCCATGCCTCGGCTGCAACGTTGTCGTCGCCAAGGATCACATGCAGCAACAGCCATACCCGGTCGTTCGGACGGGCCCTTGCGACGAGATCATCAACAGCCTTGCTCAAGGCGCTGACTTCTTTGGCCCGGCCTGCTCGAATGCCCGGGAGAAACGATCGGCAACTGCAGCAAGCGATAGTTCCGTTCGCATCTGACGGGCGTGGGCCCGGGTTTCGCTCCAGTAGCGCTTCGAAAACAAGCGTGCCGTGTCGTGCGGTTGAGCGATCTCAAATCCCCTTCTTGCGAAATGCCGAGCCATCGGACTGTCCGCATTGCACGCGAAGGGAATTCCAGAACCGATAAATTGCTGCGCCTTCGTCGGCGGCTTCGTGGCCTGCGCGAAGTCGGTTCCCTTGATGTCGATCGCCGCGCGGCAGGCGCGCATCATCTCTTCCTGCCTGGCTTCGCTCCACTGGTAAGCGGGCAGGCCGTTTATCCTGCCACTGTCGAAGCTGATTCTCAGACCGAGCCTGTAAGCCGTCAACTGAGCCAGAACCCAGTGTTCACGGCTGATGTTGGTCAGCAGTCGAACCTCATATGGCAGCGGGTTCTTCTCGAGCCAGACCAGCAGCGGCATCAGGTTCTGGGTGGCGCCGACCCACAGAACGAAGCCTTCTTCCCTGAACTCGGCCATCGGTTCCAGCGCAAAACGGAGATGATGATCGACCTCGAGCAAACGGGAAGTGCATTCGGACAAATAAGGTGCCAGTTCGGCGCCGTGAAGCAGGACCAGATCACAGGCCGCCAGCATGGCACGGTCTTCATCGATTTCGCCAGCTTCCTGGTAGATGTCGATCGGAGCGAAAGCGACGAGGGCTCCCCGACCATGCGCCTTGTACACGAAGTCGAGGCCAGGCCTTTGTTTGACGACCAGAACGACGTCTGCCTCCGGAGCAGAGCAAAATTCGTCGAAGAAGCTCACGACGTGGTGCCTAGCAAGCTCTTCGCCGAGTGCCCTGCCAACCCAGTCCCAAGACGGCGTTGGTCTTTGCGGGCCGATGGCGATGCAGGCCAACGGCCTAGTCGTCCCTTTGCCCTGACGGAGCCTTGCTGGCTCGATGCCGTGCGACATTTGCCCTGAGCAGGTTGAGGAATTCCTGACGGGTATTGTTGTTCCTGAGCTGGGACCGGTTGTTTGCATGGCAGCGCCGGTTAAGTAGCACATCAGGCAACAGCATATCGCGTATGCCAGCATTTCGCGCCCTCAGGAACCAGTCGGCGGAATCGGCATGCTCGATTGCGGTGTTGAACGGACCGACCGTCTGCAATGCTTCACGAGACAGCATCGCGGTGCCGGTCGTGTAGCCGACGATCGGATCGCCTCGGAGTTTTACAGAACCGTCATCTTTGTCCTCGAACTCCTGGACGTAGCCCACACATGCGCCGATTTCGGGATGCGAGGCGAAAACCGCCAACTGCTTGGCCAGTTTCTCGGGCGTCCAGAGATCATCGTAATCGAGGAAGGCGACGAAATCCCCCTTGGCGTGCTCAATACCTGTGTTTCGGGCTACCGACGGCCCGGCATTAGCCTGCGAAACCACGCGTATGGTGCCAGCATGCTGCTCGCAGATGCTGCACGTCGCATCGGTTGACCCGTCATCGACGACAATGACGTCGACCGCCTTGTGCGACTGGGCAAAGATGCTGTCCAGCGCATGGACCAGGTATTTCTCGCCGTTCCAGACCGGAAGGATGCAACTCACCAATCTGTCATGCATGTGCTCTTCCTTCGATAATGCCGGAGATCGTTTCTGCAACAGCCTCGGGTGGCTGGTTTATCCTGACTGCAAAGGACGGTATCGACTGTGTTAGCCTGGCAAAACGCTGGAACTGGTCGCGGCGAAGACTGAACTTCCGGTTTTCCGCACTATCTCGGACCAGGGCGTGAAATGCCGCGTTGCCCGGCACCGGTTCTACAAGTCTTGCTGAAGGATCAAGCCGCGGCACGATTATCGCGCGGATGGAGGCGGTGCGGGCCATGCTGACGCCAGGCACTGACAGCGGCATCAGCAGAGCCTTGTCGTCGGCCGGTCCTGGAATTGTCCAATAGCCGGATAGTTCGGGCCAGCGTCGCATCTGCACCGGATGCGCCCGTGCCGACGCATAGAGACTGCTGACGGCGAAGTCTCCCCTGAACTCGGAAATCGCCACAGAGTCGTCGCCGAGCAGGTCCAGCCCATGGACGAGACAGTCGATCGAGGTTGTCGTCTTGCCGCGACCGCTGCCGCCGACGATGATCGCTCCCGCTCCGTGGGACGCCACGGCTGCCGCGTGGACGTCGTGCGCGTCGAGATGACGGCAGAATTCGGGGATGAGGCGGCTGAGCGGACGTGCCTTCTCGTAGAGCAGGAAACGCCGCGCATCCTGGTACATGGCGAAGAGGTCGCCTGTGGCGCGGTCGAACCAGATGAGACTGTCGGAGCGCTCTTCGCGGATATAGCGCAAGTCATCATAAGCATCGAGACGCCATCCATCTGCACCGGATGTCCATTCGACGACATCCGGGCGCGGCGGCGCCGGGACATCGGCTTCCGAACGGTCCCAAAGATAGATGCCGGGCTGCCTCTGTGGCCTCTCCCCGATACCGTTCCCGGGCTCGATCAGGTGAGCAAAAGCGTCGCATACAATCCGGGACAGCGTCGACCCGACGATTGAGACGGGTACGTGCTTCCCAGCGATTTGAAGCTGACACGTCGATGCTACGTCGCTACGCCGCGCGGCAGCTTCGAAGAACGTCTCGCGCATCGCCAGGAAGCCGGCAGCGCCAACCGACGTGGGCAGCCGGCTGCCACCCTTTGCGGCGGTGATTATTGCCGTGCTCGCGATCACTCTTTTGCGCGACGCGCATAATCCGGCAACGGTGGGTCGAGCGCGATCAGGTCCTTGACGTCGCTGAAGACCGAAAGTTCGGGGCTCTCGTAAGACGACGATTCGAAGACGATCTCTGACGGACCGGCGCCTGCGTTCTCACTGGGTACGATGAGACCCTCCTGAACAAGGCGACGCGCAAGATCGCTGATGTGGGGCTCGACTTGCGTGACGTCGATCCGGAAATGGCCAGCAGCCACAGCTGCAATCTCGTCAACGGTCGCACCAGCAGAAAGCATCCGCCAGTAATCCGCTCCTGTCGACGTCAGGCTGAAATAGTCGCCCTTTTCGAGATTGATGATGATGGCCTCGCCGTCGATCACATCGGCGGCAACGGTGGGTTCGTTAAGCCTGAAGCGCTTGCTCGAGATATCCATCAGGCCGCTACAACGGATAAGAATTTCAGCATCTTTTTTTGCCCCCAATACCGCCAGGTTCATTCGCGTCCTGACGTTTGCAACCTTTTTGGCTTCATTACGGAAGCCTTGTCAATACGAAGCAGCCCGGCTGAATCGCCTGTTGTAGAGGCGTTCATATATCCCGCCGAACTCGTCGAGATACCTGTCCCAACCGTGCATGGTCCTGGCGCGGTGGTAACCGGCCTGCCCCATTCGGGCTGCTCTTTCCGGGTCCTCCAACAACGCAATCGCTGCTGTAGCAAGAGCGCCGACGTCCTCCTCCGGGATCATCAAACCAGTCTCGCCGTCGACGACCGCCTCTTCCATTCCTCCGCACCGGGAAGCGATGCAAGGCCGCCCCATCTGCATGGTTTCGATCGCAACGGTCGCAAAGGGCTCGGCCCCGCGCGACGGGATCACGACGAACGAACTCTGATTTATGGCTTTGCTGACGCCCGAGTGGGACATCATCCCGTCGAAGCTGACGCGATCCTCAAGTCGAAGCTGAGCGACGAGCCCGCGCAAGCTGTCCATGGCATCACCGTCGCCCACGATGCGCAGCCGCGTTTCGGGAAACCGGGCAAGGACCTCAGGCATTGCCCGGATCATCAGGTCGAAACCCTTTCGTTCGATTACACGACCAAGGCAAAGGATTGCAGCGGGACTTGCCGGCAGCGGATCCGGCTCAAAGCCGGGCAATGGATTGCCACTGTAAACGACCGACCTCTCCTGATCATCGCGTGGCGCCAGCTGCCCGAGCATGTCGAGAAGTCTCGAAGAATTCGCCGTCACCCAGTCTGCCCTCTGCAGCAGACGACCGAGCGTGCTCTCGAGCACGTTTTCCTTCTGCATCGGCCATGTGGTGAATGAAGCAAGGACAGGCAGATCAGCGTTCGCCTTCTCGAGCAACAACATGGCCAATGTTCCGCCGTAGAAGATGTGGATCAGGTCAGGTTGAAACTCCGCCAAAAGCTCCGAATAGCGTCGGCGCAAGCGCACGATCTCCCTGAAGTCACCGGTCCTGAGAGCAGCGGGAAAAGGAATGCGAACAAGCTTGATCCCGTCGAGTTCGTCGATTTCCGCCAGCCCGTCACCCGGCTCCCGGGTCGTCAGAACCGAATATTCGTGCCCCCTTTGCACCATCGCGGGAAGGAAGGCTTTTGCGCGAACCTCGATACCACCGGTCGCTGGCCAGAAGTGCTCGCTGATGAAGAGAATCCTGGCCAAATCAATTTCCTCTGGACCTGCCGATGCGTGCCAATCTGTTCACAGATCGGCGGAAAGGTCGACCGACATACCACAGCGGGGTCCACGCCAAACCGCGACGTGAACACCATCCCCGCAGATAGCCCGGAGATGGCAGAACCAGCCAACGCACGATCTTGATCCGAGAACGCCAGTTGCTGACGATGAGCATCGCCCCCAAATTGCCTCCGTGGCCATACCGGGCGTGGTGCAAAGCATGGTCCACCCACTCCGCATCCTGACATCTCGACGATTGCGCAAGTTCACGCAACACGGATTCGGAAACGGTAGCTCCGACTTCGCGACGCAGATAGTCGAGCATCGTGAACAGCTGTGGGCCCAGCCTTGCAGACAGCGCATCGTCAATGAAGTGCTGCCATTGATTGACGTCGAAGCCAGCAGTGCCGAGGATCAGCGCCGCATCGACAAGGGCGCTGATTGGTTCGGCTGCGCTGTCGGTGGTGGCCAGGGCGAGGCGATGCAGCAAGGCCCCCTCTGGAGGAAGGATGTCGATCGACCGGCCGGCGATATAGAGGGTGACCGCGCGAGCGGTCATCCGTTTGTCAGGTAGCCTGAAATATGTCGAACCAAGTAGTGATGTGTGCAGATTGATTGGTAGTCCATCCGCGTGTCGCAAGCTGACGGAGGCGGCGATCTTCAGCGTGGCATCTGGCCGTTCGAATCCCGCTTCGACGAGCAGCCGAGCGGCTCGCTGGACCTCGTCCGGTGGGAGCAGGATGTCGATGTCATGGCAATGCCGCAGGGCAATTTCGGGATATGCAGAGGCCGAGTTTGCGAGGCCCCCCACCAGGGTAGGATGAAGCCCGACCTCGGTTAGCCGGTCGAAAACCGCCGAGAAAATCTCGAGGATCCGCCGGGTCCGCTGTTCTTCCCAGAGCTTTGCAGCATTCAAAAGGTGCTGCATGTCCACCGTCACGTCGGCCTGCCTGAGCCGATAGGCTGCTAGCGGAAGTAGCCGCTTCAGGTCTGGCCGCTGGCCCCGCAGGAACGGACGGAGATGTCTGACGGGTTCCAGCCAGGCCTCCCAAGCTTCGCGGACATCTTCCTGAGGGCCTGCGAGCATCCGCAGAAAGAGCCCGTCATGTGAGCTGGGAAGCATCACTCTGAGAGTGTCGGCGACGGGAGGCGCGGTCACACTCATGTGCCGGCTATCCGTGAGAAGAGGTCCTCGTAGCTTTCAACGAACCGGTTCCATTGGAAGCCGCGCCTGGCGGTCTCGGCAGCCTCGGCGCCAAGCCGATCGGCACGGCCCGGATCATCGATGAGAGACCTGAGCGCTGCCGTAAGTGCTGGCACATCGTCGGGCGGAACAAGCATGCCGGTGCGCTCATGCAGAACAATCTCGGGCAAGCCTCCGACCGCAGCTGCCACGACAGGCCGGCCCATGTGGGCGGCTTCCAGCGCCACCAGGCCAAAAGGCTCGTCACGGGAAGGAACCGTGACTGCCAGCGATCCGGCCATCAGGTCCAGCAGCGTGCTTCGGCCAACGCCGCCGTGAAACATGACCTTGCCTGCAATGCCCAGGTCGCCAGCCAACGTTTGCAGCGCTTCGGCTTCCGGCCCGTCGCCAGCAATATCCATACGCAGCGCCGGATCACTCGACGACAGGTCGGCGAATGCCCGCAGCGCAAGATCGCAGCCCTTCTTGGCCACCAGGCGGCCGGGAAAGAGAAGGCGCTTCCGGTCAGCCTGAATTGCCGATGCCGCTGGTGTTGGTACCGCGTTGAGGATCGTGGTTGCACGTTTGCCGATTTCGGGGAGCTGCTTGACGGCCCACGCGGTGGTCGCTTCCGAACAGCCAATGATCCAGTCGGCCGACCTGAGGTTTCGCCCGACCATGGCTTCGGGAGCGTATCGGGACGGCGGGAACAGGTCGTGCAGGGTGACTACCATTGGGGCCGCGTGTGCGGATCTGGTCAGATGGTGAAACATCTCGCCGCGGCCCGAGGAGAAGATGTAAACCAGATCCGGGCGGAGACTGTGCTTCAGTGCTTCCACCTGCCGCCTGAGTGTGGCGATCAGCGCGATGTCTCCCGACAGGGCTTGCACAAAAGGCATGCGCAGGACGCGGACCCCGTCGTTCATTTCGTCCTCGGGCAGCGTCTTGGGCGCTCGGTCGGTAATCACCATGATCTCATGCCCGCGCTCGGCCAGCGAAGCCATCAGCAACGGCGCTAACACTGGTCCGCCGCCGATTATGTGACCGTAGGAACTGGCAAAGACGAGAATGCGCATCAGGAAGCGAACGGTTCCCACGAGATCGGAGTGCGACAATGTGGTGCGCTGCCGTATCCGTCCAACAAATTCTTGTCCAACGGGCGTTGCTCGACTTCCAGAATTAGGTGCACCTGACCAGAACCAAGGCTTGGAGCGCCTAATGCGTTCATATGCAATCGCCTACTGCCGGCAAGTGTACTATGACTTCGCTGCGTCCGTCTGCCGTGACACGGGTGGATGTTGACCAGCAGCGTGCGAGCTCGGCTCGCGTCCATGACTGCCAAGCAATGTCGCGGTTCTTCGCCGACAGGATATGCGCTGCGTGAAAGCCCGCCTGGTTCAGCGTCTGAAAGCGCGCCACCTTGAAGAAGTGGTGCGCCATATCGCGCACATGAGATACCGTATGCTGGCTGGTCGATCAGGAGCCAGGGAACTTCGCTTCGGCGGGTCGGTTGAACTTGATCATGCCGAGCAGATGCTGACGCCGGAAGCGCGGCGCTGGCGCCACTTTCGCAACTGGGTTCATCCGAAAGATGCATCCCGCTAAGGCGCGGTTCCCGTTCGTTCCAAGCCATGCGACTTGCCGGATCGCCAGCGGAGTTCACGAACGACGACTTCCTGAAATTGCTAAAATCGCTACGAGGCGTTATCGCACGTTTGGCAGCTTGCCCTGCCAGGGCTCAGCGTTATCGCACATTTGCCAGCTTTCTCGTTTCGCCAAAAAGCAATCTATGGTTGTACAGCTTCATCTTGGGCTGCACCCTGAACAGCTCCGAGTGAGGGCGATCTGGCCCGCAAGCACGGTGTCAGCGAGGCTACGCTGTAAACTGGAAGGCGAGGTATGCCGGGATGGACGTGTCCGACGCCAAGCGCCTGAAGGCTCTAGAAGATGAGAAAGCGAAGCCCAACACAAACACTCAGCAAAGTCCAAGACTCGGCTGCACAATCGTCATCTGCAAAGCTACCTACATACCGGTTTTTTCTGCGATCCAATCATTGTAGTTCGCGACCCGCGTGTATACTCCATAAGCGTTGGCGTGACCGCACGAGGCCTCCGCTGGGCGCGCTGGGAATGCGGTTGTTTGATAGATCGACAGGTTGCAGGGTACGCGCGGGCTCAGATCACTCGCCCGATCTCTCGATCGCCAACAGATGCGCAAAACCGAGCTTTTTCCGCCGAGACAGCGTTTTCCGCTCATAGTTCTCGAGCGTGGCCAACTCTTTCAGACTGTCGCAGACGGCCAAAGCTTCTGCTTCTGCAATGGACATCTCGGCACGCGGAGACGAATCCGATCGTTCATCAGGCAGCCCGGTCGGGGCTGTCACCGGAGAGCCCGGTTTTGATTGTTGTTTGTGAACTGCGATGCACCGGTTCAAAGCCTCGGCCTTCGCACGCCTTATCCATGCAAGTCGCACCTGCACCTCGGCGAGGCGAAGTGAGGAAGCGCTCACACAATCGCTTTCGTTCCCACCACGCAAGGCCTCGGCGGTCGCCGCGACAACCGGGTCAGCCGTGTCAGCCTTGGCGACCAATCTCGCCCCCGACCCTTACCTTAAAGCCTTGGGAGTAGCGCGCCAGAAATTCTTCGCGTTCGACCGTTGCCTGACTTTTGCGACCGAAGTCCGAGACGAAAAGAGCACGATGTGCGCTGAATTCCTGGGTGATCTTCTCACGGCGGATTTCTGCACGCTCGATCAATCGTTCCAGCTGCTCGACTGACTGCAGATTGTCGACGATTGCTATGCCGTCGATGAGTTCAGCAGTGATATAGGCAGGAACGTAAAAATCCGTTTCAGCTACCGAGGGCTGGTTCGCACCAGCATCAGAAGTTTTTTGACCAGAGATGAGCGCGATAGCTTTCTGGCCATCAGGAACTGGCTTTCCAATGACCTTTTGGAATGTCGACGGCCCAGCAGCCTTGGGGATCACCGCCTTAACCCGTCGGTAGCGCTGGATTTCCCAGTTGATGTCGACCAAGTCGTTGACGAGCAGCCATTCGGTCATGGTTTTCGGCTGATATTCTAGCGCAAACTGGAGCTGGAACTTCCGATAATGGTCCAGGTTTTCGCTATCGAGAATAGGCGGTGCGCCGAGTAGCTCCAAAATCCTCTCGGGAACGATATATTCCGGTTCGGAGGAGTTGGGCACCGATTCTGTCGGGGTTTTCTTGGCGGCCATATCGGATTGGGGACTCGCAGCCAGCACCTCAGCAGCTTTCAGTCCGGCCTTCAACAATGTGTCGTTCATGAATGCCCGTCCTTCCAGCGCGCTTGCCCGACGGTAGCATCGATCACAACATCAAAGAATGGCGGGCCCCACGGCTATTTTGAATTTCCGCTCGAAATCTTCGAATGCCGGCCAACTTGACGTCTTCGTTGCAGCATCCGGAAACGATGCTCAGGGATTGATCCCTCTACGGCCTGGCATCCTGGCAAGCTGGCGCGATTTCTTGAAAACCTGCCGTATCGAAACACGATACGCATGATTTGAAAGTCGGCGGCACGCCGACCCGCAGTCCCTGGAATTCGCGGCGTGATATCGCGATCACCTCTGTTGAACATCGTCTTGCAGATTGCCGAAAAAGACGTGGACGGCTGAATTTGGTCGCCCACAAGAGGGGCTTGCTTCTATCCCTGTCCGACGCATCGCCACCCGATACGACCGCCTCGCATCGAACTTCCTCGCAGCAGTCTGTATCGCCGCAACCGTCAGCTACTGGTTATGAGTTCGGGCCCTAATTTAGCCCCGAGAATCCGCGTTTCGCATTCAACTGGGATATCGCTTGAACGACGGCGTCTTCGTCGACAGCGTCGCCTAGAAACCAATTCAGCGTATCTGCCAACCCAAGAAAAGAGTCGGTACAATGTCCAAAAATAGTCTCCGCTTCGGGCCTCTCGATGTTCAGCTGATGTTCGAGAAAGTTGAGAATGAACTCTTGGGCAGCCGGATCCCTTGCTATGATAGCTGGCTGCGTATCTGCATAAATCATTGGGAACGAGCCTTTGTCAGATTCGCAATCCAGGTAAATTTCTCCTCGAACATCCCGCGACGATGCCGCGATCTCGACGACAAACGCATCACTTCGCAATACCCAACGATCCACGGCGGTATCGAAATATTGGAAATCCCTAGTGTCAAGCTGAACTGAGAGCGATCGGGTTTCACCTACTTCTAGAGACACTTTTCGAAATCCTTTTAGTTCCCTGACAGGCCGTTTCAACCCAGGCCCGACCGGACGAATATAGACCTGGACGATCTCTTTTCCCGGAACCTGTCCCGTGTTGGTCACGGAAAAGGTAAGAGTAACCGGCTCACCGCAGACGACTTTTTTCCGATCAGCGGTGAGCTCTGAGTATTTAAACGAAGTGTAGCTGAGGCCGTGCCCAAAAGGGAACCTGACCTGCATTTTCCTGAGATCATAGCTTCGGTAACCTACGAAGATCCCTTCGGCATACAAGTGTCTCCCGTTTTCCCCGGGGTAAGTGTGAAATGCCGGAACGTCTTCAAGCCTCAACGGAAATGAGACTGTCAATTTGCCTGACGGGTTGGTTTGCCCGACGAGAATACTTGCGATAGCTTGTCCGCCACCTTGACCTGGGAAGAAGGTGGCTAAAATAGCATCGACATCTTGAGCCCAAGGCATCTCTACTGCATCGGGTGAGGTAACGACGACGATGACTCTGCAAGGAAGCTTCGCAAGAGCTGAAATCAAGGTATCGAAACCATCTGCGAGATTGAGATGGGTGCGGTCCGCTCCCTCTCCATCTGACTGGATATCGGTGCATGCGAAGACGATGACCGAATCCGAATCTGCGGCGCTTCTGATTAGCTCTTCGTTCGTTCCACTACCTTCGCCAATGCCTTGACAATAGGTTAGGCTTGTCCCCGCAGGAAAGACCAATCGAAGTTCGTCCATCGGTATGTCGACACGCGTCGGTCTAGTCGTCGCAGAGCCGGATCCCTGAATTGTCGGGTTCACAGCGCCCTTACCAACGACAAGTATTTTGCGGGCACAATCGCCGACTAGGGGCAGCGTGCGGAGATCATTTTTTAGAAGCACGATCGACTCTGAAGCCATATGTTGAGCTATCTTATGATGCTCATCAAAATCGATCTTCACGCCGCGACGCTCGGCCATTTTCGCAAGGCTGATGTATTTCAGCATACGGCGACAAGAAGCGTTCACGATATCCTCGGGAACTGTGCCCCCCTTAATTGCAGCTAGGAGCGACCCTTTTCGCTTTGGGCTTTCCGGCATATCGAGATCGTTGCCGGCAAGTAGAGACGCAGGCCGATCCTTGATGGCATACCAATCCGACACGACCAACCCGTTGTACCCCCATTCTTCACGAAGCACTTCCGTCAACAACCAGCGGTTGTTGGCTGCTTGAACTCCATTGATGCGATTGTATGAGCTCATCACCGTCCAAGGCCGACCTTTGTCGATCGCTCTTTCAAAACCAGCCAGATAAATTTCTCGCAACGCCCGCATATCTACGTCCGAACTCATCGTGGTGCGCTCAATTTCTGAGTTGTTGCAGGCGAAGTGCTTTAGAGACGCGCCGACTCCGTTGTCTTGCAATCCGAGGATCACCTGAGCGGAAAGTTCCCCGCTGACGACGGGGTCCTCCGAAAAATATTCATAACTTCTGCCGGCAAGTGGCGTCCGTCGGATATTGGTGCCTGGGCCAAGCAGGAGGTTCACGCCAAGGGAGTGACATTCATGAGCGAGTGCGGCACCAAGCTGGTACAACAGCTCTCCATCCCACGAACAGGCAATGCAGCTACCGTTGGGGAAGCATGTCGCCGGTTTCGTCGTGCCGAACGGTTCTGTGTCACCTTCGTTGGGACGTCGGTTCAAGAGTTCAAGAAATTGTTTCAGGCCGGTGCCCTGCTCGTCGCGATGGTCGATCTGCGCTTCCGAGTACCTGACGCCGTACGTTCCGTCGGTCATGGTTGTTTCGGGAATATTGAGACGGTAGTTTATCGTTGTGTGCCAAAGGCCGCTCCCGGACAGAAGGTCAACCTTCTCTTCGTCGGACATTTCAAGGACCATGGTGGACACGTCCCTGTCGGTCAGGTCAAAACTCATAGAACATCCTACTTTCTCAGACTGCGGTGGCGGAGGCATTCGCTTGGCAACGGTTCGCGGATGACCAAGACTATATCATTTGTTGACTTTTTCCAATCACCGAAGAAGAGTTCAAAAAGGCGAAACACGAGGCGAAATTTATGAACCAGTTCGTAGCTACGCCGGACATCCTGGCAAACATGGAATACTCACGACAGGAAGTCGCGCTAGAGCCGAACGTGCCTTTCCGTGTGTTTCTCCATGGCCAGCGATTTATTCCGTTTCACTGGCATAGAGAGGTCGAAATTATCTGCATTCTTCGCGGTCAAGTTAGGCTGAGCGTTTCGGGTCAGATCTGCGAGATGAGCGCCGGTGACGTGATGCTGATAAATGCCAACGACATTCACGACTCACGGGCCTGGAGCTCTGACGCGGTCGTCTATGGCATACATCTGGATGCGGAGTATTTCGAACGAAGCGGATTGGCGGGGTTTTCGACGCGCCGCTTCAGGTGCAAGAGCTTTCTACACGGGCAAGCATTCGACAGGATTGTTGCACCGATCAGAGCGCTCATCGCGAGGATCATCCTAACCCCTGCTCAGGCCGAAAACGAAACGTTCTCCAATAGTATCTTCGGTCACATACTTGCGTACTACATTATGCAAGTCATTGATGTCGAAGACAAAATCGAGGATGGAAGGGTCTCCCGCCCAGAGGGCAGGGAACGCGTCCTTGAAATCATGAAAAGGGTCCGGGAGGCCGAAGTTCCCGGCGCGAACCTTGCATCGCTTGCCGTTGAATACGAACTTTCGGTGAGCCATCTGTCGCGACAGTTCAAAAGGCACATCGGAATCGGATTTCAAGATTATGTCCAGAACCTAAGGCTCGATCGCGCAGCTTGGCTGCTTCGCAATACCGACGCTAACGTAGCCGACGTCATGATGAATGTCGGATATGCGAACCCAACGCATTTCTTTTCGAAGTTCAAGGAAAGGCTCGGCTGCAGTCCAGCGAAGTACCGCGATGGAGGGCCGAGTGAGATTGCCACCGCGAACATTGGAGACGAGGACGAGCGAAGACGAGTTGCAATACTCTTGAAGTCTGAACTCGCTGCGCTTCCAGCCGCATTCAACTCCCTAGACCCGCAAGTGGCTTGCACCAGCGGACCGATCCGGCTCGCGGGTCTTCACGATCCCTGCCTATAGAGCAAATGACAAGGCAGGATATAAATTTGATCGAAATTCTAGACGATGTTCCAAAAAATGACAAAAACGGATAGTGACTTCTTGACAGACCAACGTGGCTGAGCGTTACATTGGGGTGCAAATGGTCATATGGCCGCACTTCTAGAGGGAGGGTTGAACCGTGTCATATTGTAGATCAATCAAATTTGCGGCGGCCGGGATCCTGGCCTTTTCGGCAACGGCTTTCGCTCAGGAAGCCGACGTTGTCCACTATTGGACAACTCCCAGCGAGTCGGCCGCAATGAATGTGCTGGCCGATGCCTTCAAAGCGAAAGGTGGAAAGTGGATCGACAGTGCTGCCGCAAATTACGATGGGGCTGTTGCCGCAACTGTCAGTCGCATCGCCGGTGGTGATGCACCCTCGGCAGTCCTTCTCGTGCCGGGTGATACCATCGACGAGCTTTATAATTCTGGCATGCTTCGATCGCTTGATGATCTAGCGGCAGACGGTAATTGGTCCTCTCAGATTCCTGGCCCGATTTGGAAATATTTGGAAACTGACGGCCACCTCGTGTCGCTTCCGATGGGCACGCACGGGGACAACTGGATCTGGTATTCAAAGAAAATTTTCGATCAACTGGATTTGCAGGAACCGGCCACCTGGGACGAATTCTTCGCTGCAGCCGACAAGATCGAGGAAGCGGGATATGTGGGCGTCGCCATCGGCGGCGAACCTTGGCAGATCTCCTACCTATGGGTGAACATAATGCTAGGTCTAGGCGGGGCCGATTTGTATCGAGATTTGTTCGTGGATCTCAATGCTGACGCAACAAAGTCGCCAAAGGTGACTGAGGCATTCGAGATGTTGAGGAAGTTGTCCGGTTACGCGGATAAAGGGAGTCCAGGCCGATCCTGGAATGAGACTACCTCCATGGTTGCGACGGATAGAGCGGGAATGCAGCTCATGGGTGATTGGGCGAAAGGCGAGTTCAGCGCGGCGGGCCGCGTTCCGAATAAGGATTTCGGCTGCTTTTTGGCGCCTGCGGAGAACTCAGCCTACGTCTTCGTGGTTGACGTAATGACCTTCCCCACGACAGATGATGCTTCTGAACGGGACGCGCAGAACATTTTGGCGCAACTGATCATGAATCCAGAGGTCTCGGTCAATATGGCAGTGAAGAAGGGGTCTGTGCCTGGACTTACTGACATCAGTCGCGAAAAGCTCGACTATTGTGGGGCCATCGCTAGTGAGGCGCTGACCAGCGATGAGAATGCTCTGCCTTCATTGTGGGTGACGTACACCTCAGATAGCAGGGGGCAGCTGATGGACCTTCTCGGCCGCTTTTGGAGCGATAAAACCATGACTGCCGAGGACGCGACCGCCGAACTGACCACAATTTATCAGTCCATGTGAAACGCATGATTGTTTCGAAGTTTGAGGTGACAAGAGGATAGTGGCGCAGTGACTTTCCTCCGCAAAGGTAGTTACCGGCCGTCTATTTTCGCCACGTTTTTCTTTGTCATCATCGGTGTTTTCTTTTTCGGGTCCTTGGTTTGGACGGTGGTTCTTTCGTTCACCGGTTCAAAGCTGCTTCCCAGTTTCGAATTTGTTGGTTTCGATCAATACATCCGACTCTGGTACACACCACGTTGGCAGATTGCCGTCGTGAACATGATCATATTCGGTAGCCTCTACATTCTGATATCACTGCTGCTTGGTATCTTCCTTGCTGTGCTTCTAGACCGAAAAATCCGTGCGGAATCTTTTTTTCGAACGGTGTTTCTCTATCCATATGCCGTATCGCTAATTGTCACAGGCCTAGCATGGAGATGGCTGCTCGAACCGACGGCAGGGATACAGCAGATCGTTCGGGATCTCGGCTGGGAGACCTTTACCTTCGATTGGCTAGGTAGCCATGACATGGCCGTATACGCCCTGGTCATAGGGGCGACCTGGCATTCGATCGGGTTCGTGATGGTCATCATGTTAGCTGGTCTGCGGGGAGTTGAAACCGAGTTATGGCGCGCAATTCGCGTCGAGGGGATCCCCTACTGGCGCGGATACTGCCAGGTCGTGCTGCCTTCTCTCAGTCCAATGATTGGGTCCTGTTTCATACTTCTAGCCTCCGACGTCATTCGATCGTACGACCTTGTAGTTTCTCTGACCCGGGGAGGGCCCGGCGTTTCGTCGGACTTGCCTGCGAAGTTCGCCGTCGATCATTTCTTCAGCAGGGCGAATATCGGCCTCGCCTCCGCAGCGTCAATTGTCATGTTTCTCATAGTGATAGCTCTGATCTCGCCTTATTTTTATTCTGAACTCAAAAGGCGGTCACGATGACATTCACTCCGGAATTGATAATTCCAGCGCGACGCTTCAAGTCAGCGCGCGCGAATTCGCGGAGAACTGTCGAATTGTGGGGCAAATACATATTTCTGGTCGCGGTAGCGATCTACTTCCTTCTTCCCGTAATGCTCATCGTCCTCAATTCAGTGAAGCCTATGGAGGAAATACGCCAAGGTATGTTGCTTGGCTTCCCAAGCAAGCCAACTTTGGATGCATGGCGTGAAGCTTGGTCCTCGGCATGCACAGGACTCGACTGCGATGGGGTGCGTCCGGGCTTTGTCAACTCAGTCGCGATCACCGTTCCTGCAGTGGTTTCCTCTTGCCTTCTCGGTGCAGTCAACGGATTCGCACTGTCGCAATGGAGGTCGAGGACAGCCAACATTGTTCTTTTCATGGTGATGATCGGACTTTTCATCCCCTATCAAGCGATGCTCTATCCTACGGTCAAGATCCTTAGCTTTTTTCAACTGTTCGGGAACTACTGGGGCATTGTAGCCGTCCACATAATTTTTGGTCTTCCATTTACATCGCTGTTGTTCCGAAATTTCTATGTCGGAGTATCCAAAGAACTGACGAATGCCGCACGTATGGAAGGCGCTGGCTTCCTGCGGACGTTCTGGTCGATCATGCTGCCGCTATCGAAGAACATACTCATCGTGGTGGGGCTTCTCCAGTTTACGGCGATTTGGAATGAGTACCTTCTCGGCTTCATATTTGCTGGTAAGGATAGTGCGCCAATGACCGTCCAGCTCAATAATATCGTGAACAATACGCGCGGCGCATCATCCCTAAACGTGAACATGGCGGCGACGCTGATTACCGCGTTGCCACCCTTGATAGTATACTTCTTGTCCGGACGTTACTTTGTTCAGGGAATAGCTGCTGGAGCTGTGAAAGGTTGAAGCGCATGTCGGGCGTTGAAGTAGAGAGGGTCACAAAGAAGTACGGCACTGCGACGGTACTGAAGGAAATATATCTCAAGGTGACGAAAGGTGAGTTCGTCGTTCTCCTCGGGCCATCGGGTTGTGGAAAATCTACATTGCTAAATATTATCGCTGGGCTCGAAAATCTTGAGAGCGGCGCAGTGTTTATCGGGGGTAAGGACGTAACCGATCTGGAGCCAGCCGACCGCGGTCTGGCGATGGTCTTCCAATCTTATGCCCTATTTCCCACAATGACCGTGAGAGGCAATTTGTCTTTCGGTCTCAAGGTGCAAAAGACGCCAAGGGATGAAATAGAAAAGAGGATCGCCAGTGTGGCTCAACTCCTCCAGATCGAAGCACTCCTAGATCGGAAGCCCTCAGAACTCTCAGGAGGACAGAGGCAGCGTATTGCTATCGGCCGAGCGCTTGTGCGCCGCTCGGATGTATGGCTCTTCGACGAGCCGCTTTCGAACCTTGATGCAAAGCTGCGTGCCGAGACTCGCGTGGAGCTGAAGAAACTGCACATCGATATGCGCCCGACCATAATTTATGTCACTCACGACCAGATCGAGGCGCTAACGATGGCTGACCGAGTAGCGGTTATGCACGCCGGTCGCATTGAGCAATACGACAAGCCACAGACCATATATGACAGCCCTGCTACGCTCTTCGTTGCGGGGTTCGTGGGATCCCCTTCGATGAACTTCATCGAAGGAAAACTGGATATCGAAGGTCGCTTTCTGGCCACTGGTGCTTCCAGACCGATATCACTTTTCCCAGACGGCGGTTCCGCGGACTTCACGGAAAACGACTCTGTCGTACTGGGCGTACGACCGGAAGAACTGTACCCGATCGACAATATTGATCCGCAAGGCCGCAGTTTACCGGCAAAGACCATAATGAGTGAGTCCATGGGTCCTGATACGCTGATTTGGGTCGAAGTCTATGGGAAGCGCTGGTCGATGCGAATTCCGACGTCGAAGTCCACCGGAATGCCTGACGTCTTCGAAATGGGTTTCGACGCAATGCGCGCATCTCTTTTCGACAAGGAAACCGGAGTCCGATTGAACTGATGCATTCTAAATCGCACTCGCGGAAATAGGTCCCGATGAATATCATTTATATTGATATAGACAGCCTGCGTGCAGATCATCTTGGTTGCTACGGGTACGCGCGCAACACGTCGCCTAATATAGACGCTCTTGCCAAAGAAGGGACTGTCTTCTCCAACGTATACATCTCGGATGCACCCTGCCTCCCGTCGCGCACGGCACTGTGGTCGGGGCGTTTTGGCTTCCGAACTGGAGTCGTCGGCCACGGCGGAACGGCTGCGGCCCCCTTCAATCAAGGCACCAACCGAGGTTTCTATGATGCTTTCCTCAATGAAGGTTGGATGCGGGCATTCCGTGATTTGGGCTTTCACACTGCAACCGTTTCCTCGTTTGGAGAACGTCATTCGGCCTGGCATTGGTATGCCGGATTTAATGAAGTGATGAACCCTGGTCTCGGCGGGATGGAAAGCGCTGACACGGTTGTCAGAACGGCAATTGACTGGATCGACCGCCGTAGCAGCTCAAGAGAGAGCTGGTTTCTTCACGTCAATCTCTGGGATCCGCACACTCCCTATCGCGTGCCGGAGGAATTTGGCGATCCCTTCGCTAATGAACCCGGACCGGAGTGGCTCGACCAGAACTGGTTTGAGGCCGCTTCTCGCGGCTACGGTCCTCACTCTATTCAAGAACCCAACGGTTTCGACGGCTTCAATTTTGAGGGACAGTATCCCCGCGCGCCGGTGCCGATCTCGTCTCTAGTCGAAGCTAAGGCCTGGATCGACGGATATGATACTGGAATATTCTTCGCTGACTTTTGGATTGGGAAGCTGATTGATAAACTGAAGAGCAGCAACCTCTACGATAAAACAATCGTCATGATTGGTGCGGACCATGGTGAGAACCTTGGCGAGTTGGGTGTTTGGGCAGACCACCATACTGCCGATCACCCTACCTGCCATGTGCCGATGGTTGTAAGGATGCCCGGTCAAAGCAAACCAAACGCGGTAGATCACGGATTGCACTACCAAATTGACTTGGCAGCAACCTTGATCGAGCTATCCGGTGGTCAGGTTCCCGTTGGATGGGATGGACGTTCGTTCGCGGAAGACTGGCGTAATGGAAGTAAGACGGGAAGAGACTTCCTTGTGACAAGTCAAGGTGCATGGGCCTGTCAGCGAGGTATTAGGTTCAACGCCCAAGGTACGCGATATCTCTGTCTGATCACTTATCACGATGGATACAAGGATTTCGCTCCTTGGCTCCTGTTTGACCTCACGCAAGATCCCTACGAAAGACAGGATCTGTCTACCTCAAGGCCAGATCTGGTCGCACAAGCCGCGCGCTTTCTTTGCGACTGGCAACTACAAATGATGCTCACGAGTGACACAGATGTTGATCCGCTGATGACCGTTCTTCGCGAAGGAGGGCCGTTCCACTGTCGCGGGGAGCTGGGGCGCTATCTAGCAAGACTAAAGGAAACTGGTAGAGAAGAACACGCTCAGGTTTTGCTGAAGCGCCACCCTGAGGACGCAAAGCTTACTGTCGAGCAGTTCAGAGACAAATCTGACAAAGGTACTGCCTGGAATCCCTTATTGTGACATTTTGATCGGCAATCGGATTACGGCTTCCGAGGGTCAGAGCACGTCCTATTGACGATCTAGGGGCATGAAACGCTACCTCTGCTCGCTGCTTTCGATTTGGCCATCCTGGGGCCAAGGTGAGGGTCCAGACCCATAAAGGGATTCCCAGAATTGGCCTGATGTGATTCACCTTCTCCGAAAGGAGGAGTGTGATGAATCGAGACCATCTCTGGCTGACAGACGTGCAGTTCGCGAAGCTTAGACCGCATCTTCCGACCGACACTCGCGGTAGGCCGCGCGTGGATGACCGGCGCGTGATCAGCGGCATCATCCATGTCATCAAGAGCGGTGGACGCTGGGTCGACGACCCTACCCTCTACCGCCCGAGGAAGACGCTCTACAACCGCTTCGAGTGCTGGGCCGCCAAAGGCATCTGGAGCGGCATATTCGATGCCTTGGCCAATGCTGGCGGACCACCGGCGCAGCTGCTCATCGACTCCTCGGCAGTCCGTGCCCATCGCAGTGCGGCCGGGGGAAAAGGGGGAACTCAACCAGGCCATCGGCAGATCGCGCGGTGGACGCACCACCAAGATCCACGCCCTGACCGACGGGCTGTGCAGGCCCGTCGCCTTCCTATTGACCGGAGGCCATCAACATCGCTTCTGAATGCGGACAAGGGCTACCACAGCGATGCCATTCGTCGCCAAGTCTGGCAGCGCGGTGCGTTCGCCAACATTCCGCCGAAGGCAAACAGGAGGTGGAAGAACGGCTTCTCCCCCTACCTATAGCGCGATCGAAACGCCATCAAACGCATGTTCTGCAGGCTCAAGGACTTCCGACGCATCGCCACCCGATACAACCGGCTCGCATCGAACTTCCTCGCAGCAGTCTGTATCGCCGCAACCGTCAGCTACTGGTTATGAGTCCGAACCCCGAGCTGTAGCATTTATGTTCCAGATCCTTCGACTACGCGGAGGTTGACCTCAATAATGGCCAATGGCCCCCAAACGGATGGGCAGGCGACATCTGACCACGCGGCCGTCATTCTTTCGGCCGTCTAGTGCGCTTCCTACCTAGTCTGATGATGCCTGCCGCTTTGAAGGGGTTTGAACAGCCTGTCGGCGTGAACTGGTCGAGAACCTGGCTAAAGTCGTCCGACATTGCCTTCCATTGCCCCTCTCGCCTTTGGCGCGCGTGAGAGTCTTGGGTTCTGAGCAGGCGTCTAGGATCGGACTGAATAGGGGGATGAAGGCTGATTCTGCTTTGATGGTGGATCGGCGTCGACACCACTGGGGACCCGGACCGCGTACCAATCCGAAACCGCTGCCGGTCACGATCGCAAAGAGACCAAGCAGTATCAAACACCCGATCGTCTAAGGGCGACGAAGCCTGATCCCGGGACCGTCGTCTGGCGTACCGACGAATTCGATACCCGCAGCTTCAAGTGCCCGCTGGACATCGTTAAGTGTCGATGACCTGCTTGCGGGGATGCCATCGACCTTTTCGAACCGCTTGATAGTTTGAATGCCTACATTGGCTGCCTCTGACAACTCAGCAGCTGACCATCTAAGCGCCGCGCGGGCTGCCCGTATTTGTTGTGCAGTAATCATTGACTTCACACTGATTCGGTACTACTTGTACCATTATGGATACCTTCGGTACCTGTCTTGATCATAATGCTCTCGGTGGACAAGAAGCGCAACCATTCGAGCGTGACTGGCGTGTCCAAATATCTCGGCTTGAAGGCGCATACTCGCCTCATACGCTACGATCATATCGGTCCGACTTCGAAACTTTTGAACGGTGGTGCGAGAACAATGGCCACGGCTTTCTTCCTGCGACGCCAGAGATAGTTGCAGCGTACATCGCTTCGATTGCCCCCGGCTACGCTACGTCCACTATCAAACGAAAGCTTTGCGGTATCCGCAAAATCCACCGCCTGTGCAGGCTGGATAATCCGATAGATACGGAGGATGTCTCGATCGCTGTACGACGCGTTCGAAGGAGCAAACTGTCGCGGCCGAAGCAGGCGCTTGGCCTGACTGAAGACCTCCGCGAGATTGTCCTACAAGCAAGTGACACCGATCTTGTTGGCCTTCGCAATCGAGCAATGATCGCGGTCGCCTATGACACGCTTTGTCGGCGCTCCGAACTTGTAGCCTTGCGCGTTGAAGACATGCAGGAAAGTGCACGCGGCAAGCCGATCATGCTTGTTAGACGAGCTAAAAACGACCCATTCGGATCGGGTAGAACCGCATCTCTATCAACGGCCGGACTGCAGGCGCTCCGCCGATGGCTGAACGCCGCAGAAATCCACGAAGGTCCATTGTTCCGTCCGATCTATCATGGATCGGTAGTTCCCAGGTCACTTAATCCATACACGGTCGCGCGTGTCCTGAAGTCGATGGCTAAGAAGGCAGGCTTGGACAGCGACGCGGTACGGCAATTGTCGGGTCATTCCATGCGCGTCGGTGCAGCACAGGATCTCATGTCCAATGGCTTCGGGATGCTGACAATTATGCGTGCTGGAGGCTGGAAGTCGATCAACGTGGTCGCTCGATACGTTGAAAATGCTGATCTACACATTTGGGACTGACGTCACTCTCTAGCGTGAGGATCTGTACCTGACTGTGTTCGCAGCGCATGTACTTTGCAATATCGAAGCGATGCCACCCTAAATCCCAGATCGACCCCTAACAACGTGCGGAAGTAGGCAACCGTGCGCTCGAGACCCTGTTGCGCCGGCACGGTCGGCTCCCAGCCGAGCACTTCGCGCGCCTTGGTGATGTCGGGCTGGCGCTGGCGCGGGTCGTCCTGCGGGATCGGCAGGCGCACGATCTCGGACCTGGAGCCGGTGATCTCGACGATCATCTCGGCCAGTTGCAGGATCGTGTATTCGCGCGTGTTGCCGATATTGATCGGTCCGGTCACGTCGGGCGGGCTCACCATCAGCCGCATCAGTCCGTCGAGCAGGTCGTCGACATAGCAGAAGGAGCGCGTCTGGCTGCCGTCGCCATAGATGGTGATCGGCTGGCCCAGCAGCGCCTGGACGATGAAGTTCGACACGACGCGGCCGTCCTGGCGGTGCATGCGCGGGCCGTAGGTGTTGAAGATTCGCGCCACCTTGACCGGCAGGGCATGCTGGCGGTGATAGTCGAAGAACAGCGTCTCGGCGGCGCGCTTGCCCTCGTCATAGCAGGAGCGCGGGCCGATCGGGTTGACGTTGCCCCAATAGTCCTCCGTCTGCGGGTGGATCACCGGGTCGCCATAGACCTCGCTGGTCGAGGCCTGCAGGATCGGGCACTTCAGCCGCTTGGCGAGACCGAGCATGTTGATGGCGCCGTGCACCGACGTCTTCAGCGTCTGGATGGGGTCGTGCTGGTAGTGGATGGGCGAGGCCGGACAGGCGAGATTGTAGATCTCGTCAACCTCGACGTAGAGCGGGAAGCAGACGTCATGGCGCATGAACTCGAAGCGCGGATTGGCGTGCAGATGGTCGATGTTGCGCTTGGTCGAGGAAAACAGGTTGTCGACGCAGATCACCTCGTGGCCCTGGTCGAGCAGGCGGTCGATCAGGTGCGAGCCGAGGAAGCCGGCTCCGCCTGTCACGAGAATGCGCTTACGGCTGTCTGAAATAGGCGGCATGGTGTTAGACTCCGGCGGGATCACATGTTCCCGATAGCTTGCACGGCTGATTTTGAGAATCGCACGATTGACGGTGGATCGCTGGCAAACCGCAGGATTCACTATCGCAGATTCTTTATATGAGACCTTCACGATGCCTGCAGGTGCAGCACTTAAACACGCGGGATCGAATTCTGACGACTACTTATGATGAGGTTTATTTGATCGACAAGCGCTACTGCAAATTACGTTGAGGACACTGACGTTCACTGGTTGATTGTAACTCTACCCGATTCGATCGACCGCGCAGCCGGCATGGAAGACTTCCATGACCTTTCGGCCGGCGTTCAGCGCCAGGTCTTCGAAGACCCCGAGGATCGCCGCGTCGTCAGATGCCGCCGCCTTCTTCATACTGCTGTTCCATACGGTCGCGTTCGATCAGCCACTCGTCGAGGAGTTCTACCATCATTTCGGGCGACTTGCCGAGCGTTTCGAGATGGATTTCCGGTGCTTCCGGCGCTTCGTACGGAGAATCCACACCCGTGAAGTTTTTCAGCTTGCCGGCCAGTGCCTGCGCATAGAGACCCTTGGGGTCGCGCTTGGCGCATTCCTCGAAGGGCGTATCGACGAATACCTCGACGAATTCGGCCTTCGGCAACAGGTCGCGCGCCATTCGCCGCTCTGCCCGGAAGGGCGAGATGAAGGAGACGATGACGATCAGGCCGGCATCGGCCATCAACTTCGCCACCTCGGCAACACGGCGGATGTTTTCGACGCGGTCCTCGTCGGTGAAGCCGAGATCGCGGTTCAGACCGTGCCGGACATTGTCGCCGTCCAGTATGTAGGTGTGGCGGCCAGACGCGTGCAGCTTCTTCTCCAGAAGGTTGGCGATGGTCGACTTGCCCGAGCCCGACAGGCCGGTGAACCAGAACACCGCCGGCCGCTGGTTCTTGGCCAGCGCGCGCTCCTTCTTGTCGACGTCGAGCGACTGCCAGTGGATATTGTCGGCGCGCCGCAGCGGATGCAGGATCATGCCGGCGCCAACCGTTGCATTGCTGATCCGGTCGATCAGGATGAAGGCGCCGGTCGCCCGGTTGTCGGCAAAGCTGTCGAAGGCGATTGGCGACTGCACCGAGATGTTGCAGATGCCGACCTCGTTCATCTCCAGCGACTTGGCGGCCTCGCGGGCGAAATTGTTGACGTTGATGCGGCACTTCAGCTCCGTCACCGTAGCGCTCGCCTGGTCGGTCTCGGTGCGCAGAATGTAGGAGCGGCCGGGCAGCAGCGCGTGCTCGTTGAACCAGACGAGGTTGGCCGCGAACTGGTCGGCGACATGCGGCCGGGCATTCGGCGCCACTAGCATGTTGCCGCGCGAGATCTCGACCTCGTCGGCCAGCACCAGCGTCACCGCCTGGCCGGCGACGGCGCTCGCCAGGTCGCCGCCCTGCGCGACGATGCGCTTGATACGCGAGCCTTTGCCGGACTTCGCCACGACCACCTCGTCGCCTTGGGAGACCGAGCCCGAGGCGATGGTGCCGGCAAAACCGCGAAAATCGAGATTGGGACGATTCACATATTGCACCGGAAAGCGGAACGGTCCTTCCACTGCGATGTCGTCGACCACCACTGTCTCTAGATGATCGACCAGTGTCGGCCCCGAATACCAGCCGATCCGCTCCGAGCGGCGCGCGACATTGTCGCCATAGCGCGCCGACATCGGGATCGGCGCGATGGACGCGAAGCCGAGATCCTTGGCGAAGCCGGCATAGTCGGCGACGATCCGATCGAACACCGCCTGATCGAAATCGACGAGGTCGATCTTGTTGATCGCCAGCACGATATGGCGGATGCCGAGCAGCGAGGCGATGATCGAATGGCGCCTGGTCTGCGCCAGCACGCCCTGCCTGGCGTCGACCAGCACGATGGCGAGATCGGCCGTCGAGGCGCCGGTTGCCATGTTGCGCGTGTACTGCTCGTGCCCCGGCGTGTCGGCGACGATGAACTTGCGCTTCGGCGTGGCAAAGAAGCGGTAGGCCACGTCAATGGTGATGCCCTGCTCGCGCTCCGCCTCAAGCCCGTCGACCAGCAATGCGAAATCGACATCCTCGCCGGTCGTGCCGTGCTTCTTGGAATCGCGCTCCAGCGTCGCCAGCTGATCCTCGAATATCTGCTTGGTGTCCGAAAGCAGCCTGCCGATCAGGGTCGACTTGCCGTCGTCGACAGAGCCGCAGGTCAGAAACCGCAGCAGCGACTTGCGCTCCTGCCCGGCTAGGTATTCGCGGACGCTCTCGACCGCCTCGATGCTCTTGGCCGTGCTGTGGCGCATGTCAGAAATACCCTTCGCGCTTCTTCTTTTCCATGGAGCCGGACTCATCGCGATCGATCATGCGTCCCTGTCGCTCGGAGGTGCGGGCGGTCAGCATTTCGCTGACAATGCCTTCCAGCGTATCGGCGTCAGAATCTATCGCGCCGGTCAGCGGATAGCAGCCGAGCGTCCTGAAGCGGACCATGCGGTTCTGCAATGTCTCACCCGGCTTCAGCTCCATGCGCTCGTCGTCGCGCATGATCAGCATGCCGTCGCGCTCTACCACCGGCCGCTCCTTGGCGAAGTAGAGCGGCACGATCGGGATGTCCTCCTGCAGGATGTACTGCCAGATATCGAGCTCGGTCCAGTTGGAGAGCGGGAAGACGCGGATCGATTCACCCTTGGCGACCCGGGTGTTGTAGATCTTCCACATTTCCGGCCGCTGGTTCTTCGGGTCCCAGACATGCTGCGCGTCGCGGAACGAGAAGATGCGCTCCTTGGCGCGCGACTTCTCCTCGTCGCGCCGGGCGCCGCCAAAGGCCGCGTCGAAGCCGTGTTTGTCGAGAGCCTGGCGCAGGCCGACCGTTTTCATCACGTGAGTATGGGTGTTCGACCCATGCGTGAACGGGCCAATGCCGTCACGCACGCCGTCCTCGTTGATGTGGACCAAGAGGTCGAAGCCGAGCTTCTCGGCCATCGCATCGCGAAACTCGATCATCTCGCGGAACTTCCACGTCGTGTCGACATGCAGGAAGGGAAACGGCGGCTTCGCGGGATAGAAAGCCTTCATCGCCAGGTGCATCAGCACCGAGGAATCCTTGCCGACCGAGTAGAGCATGACCGGCTTGGAAAAAGTCGCCGCCACCTCGCGAAAGATATGGATCGCCTCGGCTTCAAGACGGTCGAGATGAGTCAGTCTTGCCGAGCCCATGGTCTAGCTACTCGCTCAGAAGACGTTCGTGAGAGGCCAATAATTCTAGGTCACCCAAGTCACAGGCCGAAAACTGGCGGACAGAAAAGATCCTCTCCTTACTCAGACACTTTCTCCCGCTCCTGTATTATTAGCCGAACGGTTTGAAAGTACCACGCCTTATAAATCGCATAGTTAAATCCCGCGGATCCGTCGAGAAATCCCGCCCTAAAAAAGTAGGAAAAAATAAAATAGAACCAGGGGTACCAGGCCTTATCTATATTACGGTATTTTAACTTCTGACGACGCGTGAGATGATTCCAGTCTTCTGGTGACCGGGCGAGAAGTGCGTAGCGACGGGCTTCCCACATTGCGTAACTGCGGTGCTTATCAAGAAATTGTGCGAGCCCTTTGTAGTCACGATGTTCGATGGGGACGCCAATGATTCCGGTATTACCGCGGATAATCGGATGTTCGTGGACCTCCATATCGAGGCAACTCCATCGATCCTCATCGATTCGCTCATACAGGCCGGCACCCACGCGAAACAGCGCCAGCTTTTGCTGTGGTACGCCGTGGTTCAACTTGCGGCCAAGAAACCAATTAGAATAGTTCAGCCAGTAGGCGTCAGCTCGCCCACCGCTCAGAGAATCTGCCAGCGCATCACAGAACCTGTCGTCGACAAATTCATCAGCATCCAAAAAAAGCACCCAAGGTTGAGTTGGCATTTCATTGAGAAGAAACCAGTTTCTCTTTTTTGGGAACTTCCCGTCCCAAACAAAATCAACAATACGCACACCGAACTTTTGGGCAATTTCACGCGTCCTATCCGTTGATGCACTGTCAATAACAACGACCTCAGCGAATCGGGACAAGCGTCGCAGACAAAGATCGAGATTTACCTCCTCGTTCTTCACCGGTATCGCAACTGTTACCGCCAAGAGAGATTCTTTATTGTGCATTTTCTATCAACACTATCTCCGGGAACGTGGACGCTTAACTAGCGTGAGCGCCTGGGAAACAGTCAACTGGCTAGGATGGGGACCCATTACATTGACACATTCTTTAATGAGAAATCGATGCCTCTCACATTCAATTCTCCAAGGTCTGTTGTGCGGCGGCTAAGGCCGCCGGTAAGCGACCCTTGGTCCTTCATGTCCATCTCTTGCCAATCTGCTTCGCCGGATTCCCTGCAACGATTACTCCGGATTGGACATTCTTCATCACGACAGCCCGAGCTCCCACAATTGCTCCGCTTCCGACTATTACTGCCGGACCGATAAACGCGTCAGCGCAAATCCAAGCTTCATCACCGATTTCAATCGGCAGTTTCATGAGAGGCATCTCAACGTTTCGCCAATTGTGCGTTCCGGCGCATAAATGCGCTCCTTGCGAGACCGTCGCTCGGACCCCAATCTTGATTGGTCCCAGTGCATAAAGAATTACCCGGTCCCCCACCGCGCAATAGCTCCCGAGGGTCAAGTTCCACGGGATGGAAATCCGAGCTGTCGGATGAATATGGACGCCCTGCCCAATGGTCGCCCCGAACAGACGCAATAGGAACCGCCGCCAAACCCATAGCGGGCGCGGGCTCAATGCAAATAGCGGACGCGCGATTGCCCAAAGGACTCTGCCAAACTGTTCACTTCGACTCCAATTTCGGCTTGTCCGGTTAGTAATGACATCAATCATTCTTCGGCCGCCATTGAGTCAGATGTCCAAGCGCGGCTTTGAAGACGCTGTAGCTTGTGATCTTCAGTTGAAACAACTGCATGTCGTACCCCGGTCAGACCAGCACTATATCCACGAACTTAGTGCCGTCGACCAATTTCATAAAAAGCTCGTCTATCTTATCTACGTTAAATTCCTCCTCTATATTTGGTTGGTCTAAATTTATCATTGTTGAATAGTGCGCATGCTTCAGCGCCGCCAGAAGCTTAGGCAACCCTCCGGATCGTCGCAAACCATAAGGCCAAAACTCGAGACATACTGGCACTTTGGCCAACAACAGCCTCTCGGCACCAGCCAGCACTGCGCCCTCGAACCCCTGCGTGTCAATCCACAAGAAGACTTCAGAAGAATCAACGCCATCAAGTATTTTATCAAGACGAGCCGACCGGACCTTTATCACCTTCCTTTGGTCCTCGTCGAACCTCCCGGCACTAGTGGACGTCCTCACCCTATGATCACCAAAGTTTCTGTCGCTCACTTCGAAGGCAAGGTGCTCATCGTCAGTTTCCCCAGCCGCGAGATTAAATAACGTGAAACGGTCGCTCAGCTCATTAATTGCAACATTTGACGACAACAATCGGAAGTTCTCGGGCTCTGGTTCGATCGCTATGGCGTTTCGAAAATAACCTCTATTAAGAGCGGAAATAGAGATGCTACCTAAGTTTGCCCCGACGTCGACCAGCGTCGTACGTCGGGTTTCCATAGGGAGTATACTCATCAGTTTCTCGAACTTATCGAAATCAAAGGCCCGTCGATTGATGTAGCTATTTCTCCCAATCGCTTTGTCTGAAGTGTTAACTAGGAAAAGGCCTTCGTTCGTTCGCGCAAGCAATATTGATCCGGGCGCTTGACTATCGAAGTAAATCTTGCGAAATCTTGGACTTTTGTCGAGCATTCGAGTTATCGCTTCTGCAGTTTTATAGAATGCGCGTCTCATCCAAGACCTCGACAGTTTGGGTTTCAACTCACTCGTACGTCAGTTCGAAGCACGACAAGTCCGTTCGCGTGGAGACCATGAATCAAATAAATTGTGTCACAGGGCGTACGTGTGTTCAGGAGTTGGCGAGCATACTTTCGTAGACCGATATGTGATCCCGTGCGATGATTGGCCAGCCAAATCGGCTCGCTACAAGCCTATTCCCGCGTATCCCCATCTCCGCCAAATCGCTGCGCTCGAGCGTGGCGCGAAGATGTGCCGCATTGTCGTCGATTTCAACTGCAGCACCTGCTTCGAAGCCCTCAGGCAGATTGCACGCCCGTGTCATAAGGACAGGCAGTCCCGCCGCCCATGCCTCCAAGATCGCCATCGGTAATCCTTCAGATTTTGATGGCAACACAAACGCTGTGGCCTCGCGCAGTTCACGCTGCTTCTCCGCGCCATAAACCGGACCTACAAATTCTACCCGGTCGCCAAGTCCCAACTTTTCGACCTTTCGGTGGAGAACCTCTCGGTGTCCGCACTCATCTGGTCCCGCAATCCGCAGTATCCACGGACGAGTGAGTGATCGGCAAATTTCATTCCAGTTATCAAGGAATTCAAGAATTCCCTTTTTCGGATGTATCCGCCCCAGAAAAAGTAGTCGCGGTTGCTGACTAGCAAACTTAGGAAGGCGCGACAGTAGACATCCATCAACCCCGTTGGGTATAATTGCAATATTCGCTTTTGGCAGAACAGCCCGAATCGCTTCTGCCTCTGATTTATTCAATGCATGTAGACATGCGGCACGGCGCAGGTTGGTGTGTTCATATGAGACCCAAGCGAGCCTTTTTCTCAGACGGCTGTTGCCGATCGCCCAAGGGTCCAGCATTCCCCTGGGTGAAATCATTACCCTACCGCCCGCCGCAGCCCAACTCGACGTCTGACGTGAGAAATACTGCCATATCCCATGTTGATGCACGATATCGGGGCCGATACGATCGATCTCGCGTTGGATCGCCGGGGCATATCCCACGCTGGTAAGGCCGAGTGGTCTAACCACCACCGGTGAAAGCGGTTCCCACAGCGCTAGGTCTCGATCAGTATCCGGATCGCGGAGTCCCAGGACATGAATATCCAATCCAAGGCCTGATAGCGTCTGGGATAACCGTCTAACCGACCAGAATAGCCCACCTGCACGTCGCGACAATGATCCACACATTATCAAAACGCGCATCGTCACCCGGACTTTCTTGGAACGAAAATATCCGATCTAATCAGACTCAATTGTATATCCAAAAGCCTCAGCTTGATCAGCACAATGACTCCGCAATATGTCGAGGGCATTTTTCGTTAACAGGCCAGTCCAAGATGAGACTGAGCTCTGCGCGAGAAAGGGACTGGAAATGTTCCGCCGTTTGAGTGAGCTAAAGTCAAAGCGCTCCACCGCAGAGCGTATGCTGTCTTCGGTAGCCCCGAAGCCATAGTGATCAACGATTCGCGACACGCAACCCGTCGTGTCCGCTTTCAGATCCTCAAATCGAACGTAATACCAACCCGCGGTGATACACCGCTGTAGATGGTTGCGTAGGCTATGCCTGGCGCCAGGCAATCTTGTAATGGCGAACCTGACGAATTCGTCGTCAATGCGACCATTGGAGCTGAAGACGTCACTTCTCCCTGCCGCTCTCATTGCACGAGCTGCAGAACAGATTGTTTCCCTAGGATCCCGCACGACATAGAGAACGCGGGCTCTGCCTTCAAACAATGTGCTGTGCGTATGCAGAACTACGCCGCACGTACGGAAGCGAACATTGTTCTGGTGATAGGTGAGTCCCGAAACCTGTCCAATTAGTTGAGTTACCCAAGTGGTTCCGCTCTTAGGATAGCCGCACACCACAAAACAAGTGCCACGTCGGGCTTCGGCTCGAAGATAGCTCCGCAAGAGCACTGACGCCAGCCGAGAGCGAGCACGTTTGATAGAGGGACGCATCAAATCCATAGAACCAAGTTCAGACCCTTACGTCGTTCTCACTGATAACCTCCTCGAGAGGCCCTGAGGTGGTGGTGTGCAGCAAGAAATTAGAGGCGATGACAGCGTCCTGGGCTTGCAGCCACGAAAGCACTTCCTCAATTAATGGCGGGTCAATCAGAGTTTCCTGTACTGGGCTGGATACTAGTATTCGCAGAGTTGCACGAAAGCCAGGTGGCAAGTTGCGCACCATGTTCGTCCGGCGGAGCAATGCAGCAAATGCGGCGAAATACGAGGGATACCGAGTGGCGGATGCGGCAGCGTTTGACCAGACCGGCCTGCCGATGTCCGCAGGTGGAAGACCTAACCAGCGAAATATATTACCTGCTAACCGCTGCTGGCCTTCGCTGGTCACAAGATCAGAAAAATGGACGAGGAAACCACTTTGCAACCCGGCTACGTTCGCTAGATAGGTAACGGCACCGGTCATGTCGCATGCATCGAGAATCTCGGCGCGCACTTGTTCAATTTCTCTATGTACATCGACACCCCGCCGCCTCGCGATATGCAAGAGGTAGCTTCTCGCTAGATCTGAAGGCTCCCGGATACAGAGAATATATCGCATCTGTTCTGGTCGCAGGCTAGCGCCTCTCAACTGAGCGAAAAAGCTGTCACGATTGCCAGCCATTCCATAAGTTGTCGTGAAATCGAGCAAATAGCGTGTGGCGGACGTGATGGCATATCCTGAGAGTTCATTGCCCCGCCCGCCCGGTAAGAAATCACGCGGCTCTTTTTGGCTATGCAAACAAATCGCTGGATGAGCCCCCAGGAGATTCGCCAAGGTCGTGGTGCCACACTTCGGCATTCCAAAGCAGAAGACTCGTTCCGGGATCATTGGGTCTTTCACACCGCATTCTCTGAAAGGAATGTGCGCGCCGCGATATCTTGTAGCGAGACTTGCTCCAATTCGGTCCACCAAGGATGCTGCGAATACATGGGATCTGAAGCAAAAAGTCTCCCGAGAACGCGGTTTGCATCTAGTTCATAAGCAAGCGGCGAACAGGCGATCCGCTGCATCTGCTTGGCGACGCCAAGCCGGGTTTTGTTGTCAATTGGTCTGAGCGTCCGAATTGCACGGGCTATGTCCGCAGGATCATTAGGGTCGGCCACTTCACCGGTACCATACTTCAACGCCGTAAGTTCAAGGCCAGGGAAATTCGATGCGACGTAGGGTATGCCGGCCCGAAGATACTCGGTTAATCGTCCCGGAGCTTGATAGAAGTTTGCTAGATCCGTATCGCAGTAAAGAAGTATCCCGATTTCGCAGGCAGCATAAACCGTCAATAGCTGCTGGTAGTCGAGGCGTGGCAGAAGGACGATGCGGCTCCGCACCCCCGCCAACTCTGCTGTCTTCAAGCAGGCCTCAGCTTCCGGTGAACCCGGTAACATCCCGGTGAAAACGAGGCAGTACGAGCGCTCTAGATGAGCGAGTGACTGAACCAGCTCGTACGACTTTCGGCGCGGCATATATGGTCCGCCCGTCGCCAAGAGAACGGCTTCGTCACTGTGGAGGCGCTCGGGCAAACGGCTCAACACAGCCTTGCGAACCTCGATACTGCGCCCCGGCACCGGCCAGTTTGCTGGCAGGGCCGTACGAATTACCTCAGGCGTGCACCGCAACTCGTGCACCAACTCCATCACTTTCGCGCGATTTATTTCGTTGCAGATAACCATGTGGCTTCGGCGCGCGAGAAAGCGTTCAGCCCGAGAATATGACCTCGTGATAAGCGGCTTAAAATCCTGCGTATGATAAATGATCCTTAAGTTAGGGAACACCAAAGGAACCCAGGCGCAAAGGACACTCTGCTGAGCACCCTGCACATAAAGGCAATCAACGTTGCCTTCATAAAGGCGCAAGAAGAGTGCACGAATCAACGCGAGCCCCGCGAGTCGGCGCGGCCCAGGGAAAGCCAGATAGGTCAGGCCTTGGAGCCGATCCGTCCAGTTCTGGCATGCTTCTGATCCAACCGCGAAGTACGTGACACGGTGTCCGTTCGCGGCTAACCATATTGCAGCCATAGCTTGATGGGGCGCCCGACTTTGTGTGAGCTCATAACCGACAAACAATATACGCATCTTCGTATAGTCGCTGTTGTTCACGCCGATCGGTCCGGTCTTTGGCGCATATACCCCGCCGGTCGTCGAGGTGGTTTGCCGTCGCCTGGCATTTGCCATCTTAGGCTTCGGTGACGGCCTGAGCCATTGATACTGATAGAACGGCACCGCACAATTTTGATCCCGCAGATAAGACCAAGTATGAGCATACTGACTGAACCCAATACAAAACCTAACTGACTCTTAGGGAGGCCGTGCGAGACCAAGCCGGCGCAGAAAGTAAACAAGGGAAACATCAAAGGCGGGTAGCGGCGCGCTAGTTCGGCCGCCAAACCCATTGCGACGACGACCGCGAGTTGTCCAGGAACAAACCACGCGCTCCCGAATGCTAGCGCCAGTTCCGACGGAAATGAAATTGGGATTCCGGCCCCTTTGTTTCTAATATATCTGTCGTCCCGGAACACAAAAGTTCCAGCAATTTGCCCGGTGGCGGCGAACTCAGGCTTCCCCGGCCAAATTATCCTCGGGACCATTCCGTAAAAGCCGCCGAGCAAAACGACCCCTACACTTGGAACCTGCCTATACTCGCTGTACTGCCATACAGTTCTGTCCTTGACGGGCGAGAGACCGTACCCAGTTTCAGAGTTGACAACTTGGGCGTTGAGAAGCGCAAGTCCAGCGTTTATACCACTCGCTCCGCTTCGCTCCGCCGCGATTATTGCCATTAGACTGATCCCGGCAAATCCACTAACCGCGCCAGCAAGTATCACATTGCGCCTAGTACGTCCTAACTGCATGCGGGCGAAACGGATCAAAAAAATTGTCATAATCGGAACAACAAAGACGCCTCTGCGGCTTGAAAGATAACCAACGACGACCAGAGCTATCATAGTAGCACATGCCATCAAAACATGTGGATTTGTTCGCCTTATACGCAAAAGGGCTAAAACTACGATGGCATGAAGAGAGTACAGATTTAGTACCGCATTCAAGATATTGAAAAGTGGTCCGGCCTCGCGAGCACGCTTGGCGCTTGTGAAGTCCGAGATGCCAGCTTGCCCCATCCACACTAAAAGGACGGCGACCAATAGACCCGCTGCCAAGCTAAGTTGAAAGAACGCGCGCGCTGTCAATCTAGCATAGTTCGCAGAGACTTCATTGATCGTATCAAGGCCTACATTCCGACTTCTCATGAATATTGCTGCTAACATGATCACAAATAACCAGTTTATCATGATCAGATTTAGTACTTCTGCGTCTTCTTCGGAAAATGGGGAAACAATCGCCGCAATAAACATATTCGGAACCAATAGTAGAAGTGGCGACCTCCATTTATACAAGAATGCCGTCGCGACAAACACCACCAATATCCAAACGATGTTTATCATTTCTTACCCTGTTTTTTTTCATAAAATACGATTCTTCTAGCTCATTTACTGAACCAATATGTTACCGAAACCGACCTGCGATTGTAAGACACACCATAGCGGACTTTATTCCAATTAGTGCTGTTCAATTCACCTGTGGCGCAGTGGAAATGGCCAAATAGCATAGCGAAAGAGGTCAAGTTGAAGCAGCAGCACTCGACGTGTTTGTGCGAACATCAAATTAGAAAAAACAACCGAAGTGAATGCACCGATCACGACACCCGACACTGCCCCCTCAATCCCGAAGAAAATAAACAAAGGAGTAACGGTGATCATGGAGACAGCCCCCCCGAGCAGGACACGATAGGCAGAAATCCGGAACAGCCTGCCAGTAACTAGCCAGACTTCCTGAATGTAACCGAGCATGATCGCAATGCTAGCTAAGAAATATATCATGGCTCCAGTTCGTGCGGGTCGATAAGCCTCTCCGAAAAGAAGCGGCAGCATGAATGGAACGGTCAAAGCGGCTATCAGAGTGAGCCAGAACATTAGCCTAAAGAATGGCTTTACGGATGTGACAGGGAAGCGTGCCGGCTCAGACGATGCTGCTTCACGGTAAGCTGCAGGTCGCGCGGATACAAAGAGCGCCGCAGTCAACCCATTGAATGCCTCGGGCAGTCTCGTTGCTGCGTTATAAAGCGCAGCAGCTTCAGGCAGTGCGAGAAAGCTAAACAGCACCATTGGGTAGCGCAATGCCAAACTGGCAGCCATCTCCGTTGGCATAAGTCTAACCACTGGCGTGAGAAGTTGGCGACGATTGCTATTGTAGAAGCTACCCCAATCGGAACGTTTCCCACAGGCAGGAATGGGCAAGGCCAATCGGTATATGAGGAGTTCGACTAAGAAACCTAGGGCAAAAAGATACGGTTCTACAAAAAAAGAAGCTGCCAATTTGACGGTGAGGACCGTGATCCCCGCGAAGACGCGAGTCTGCGCTATCCGCTTGAAGTCCCCGTCATGTTCGGCTCGTCTGAGGTTCAGCTGATATCCAGTGAGTGTGCCTAGTAGTAGAGCAAAGACAACAAAGGGGGTGCCTTCAAACAGGGCCGCGCAGAGAAGCGCGAACGCTACGCTCGCTAGCACGGTAAAATGTCGTGAGAAATCCACGAGAGCGCGGTCGTTGTGATCAACAGCGCCACGCGCAAGCACTGTCGAGTAAACTTTGGCGAAGGCGTTGGCGATTGGTAGAACGAGCACTGTGTTCAACGAGACGATGGAGACAACGGTGCCAACGTCGGCTGGCTCCAGACGACGGAACACGAAAATTGTTCCTATCAGCGAACAAACCAACTGAAAGATATGCGCGCTACCCAAAAGTCCCATTCGGCGAAAGCTCATTACCGCGCTATCCGGTTGCGCCTAGGAAAGTCTCTAGATCGGAAGGCGCGGGCTGAAGAGAAGTCAAGCTCTGAGGTGCAGCAAGGAGCGACAACAGTGCGCTGGTGAACCCCGCGGGAGTCTCGTCATGTGTAAAAGCACCGATAGATGATAAATACTCGCCCATGGCGAAGGAATTGCCGATCACCGGCAAGCCGGCGCAGAGCGCTTCGGCGACGCGTATCAGCGCGCCAGTAGTCGGTGCTTGTTGAACCCAAAGGGCCCTGGATTCCACGATGAGATCGGCGAGTACATCGTCAGAAGGGCTTTCCACGACGCGAACCTTCTCGTCTGATACTTTGTACAAAGCAGACACTTTGCGCCCGGCAAGGACGATCTCGAGTTCTGGTGCAATCTGACGAACTAGATCCACCATCCTCAGTTGCGCCTCCATTCCGAGTCGTGTTGGCAGGTTCTGTGCTGACCCCAGAATGAGGAAAATGCGCCGCGGACCAGGACGACGACGCATCCGAATCTGTTCAAGCCAGTCCATTCGCGTGAGTGTGGGACGGTAGGGAAAATAGATCGCATTCAGCCCGAAAACAGACATGATCTGAGTATCAAGCCGCGAGATGCCCGCCACTAAATCAGCTTTTCGAAGAGTAGTGAGCTCGGTCTGGAAACGTGCACACTTTTGTCGCGGCGTATTTTCGGTCGACGACGTCCGTGGAACGACGGATTCGATATTGTGAGGGAAAGCAATCAGTCGTGCTCGCGGCCAGAGCCGGCGAAGCAGCTGGCCTGCGAAGGCAAGAGGCAGTGTGTGTGGCTCCCAAAAGACCAAATCGGGGTCGCAGCTAGGGCCTGAACGCTCAAGAAATGTCGCCAGCATTGCAAGCCGCGCCGGTGCCGTGATGCCAAATTGCCACGCCCCGAGTATTGATCGTGGTGCAGAGAAAAGGCCGGACACTGCCGCTGCAGCACCCACCCCAGGGAGATGCCGCAGACCGGGAAAGGCCAAGCGTTTGACGCCTCCCCCCGCAATTCGTTCTGCTGCCTCTAAGATTTGACCTGAACGCAGTTGAGATCCGCCTGCAACCGTCGCTCGGTCTGGCGAGACCACCAGAATTTTCGTCACGAAAGCCTCCCTCTATGGGGGGCATCCCGGTTGACAAAAACGGCATTCATGTCGTGCAGGTCGGGAAAATGACCCGAGTTTGACATGTAGAGTGCCGACAACTTGAACCCCTTCTCGCCCATCATCTCGATATGCTCGATCCAAGTCTGCTTGGATCTGTAAAGGCTAGAGAACTCGATCTCACTGATAACACAACAAGCCCGATTCTTGACGAGCTTGCTAGCAAATAGGATCTCATAATCCATACCTTGGGTATCGAGTTTGATTAAAATATTCGGCACTCCGTCTTCGCCAAAATATCGATTTATCAACGTATCAAGACTTATAGTATCCACTTCGATTGTGCGATCGATACGCATTTTTTTATTTAAAGCATCAACAATAGTCTCTGGTTTTTTTAAACTACTGAATTCGTTGTTTGCCGTGACATAGAAATTCTGCGCTCCATCTTTCACGGAAACAGCGGAAGTAAGCACAACTACATTCTCCTGCTTCAAATGAGCAGAACGGAAGGGCTCAATCACAGACTCATTCGGCTCCACACAAACTACGAGCGCGTCTTTGTCTGAAGCTTGCAGGACATGCTTTGCAAACATCCCCTCGTTGGATCCGACATCAAGCGTTCCATTTACATCTAGTGTCTGGAAAATACGCCTAATTACTTGGCGTTCAGACAACTCATGCAAACGCGATGTGTCGATCATTCTTAGATGTACAAGTGTCTTCTTATAACGGCGAAGCCGATCTTTGATGACGTCAAGCTGCAATGGTCTTCTAATCAATGATTTCATCTCTGCTGGTGTCCATCAGTGGCCAACCGATCAATTTTTCGGCGAAGCCGCCACATTCCGCCTTATGAGGCCATCGAGAACGGCGCACTCACGAGTTCGCTCAAGTTCGGCTTGCGCGGCCGTCCGGTGAGGAAAGGTGCCGACATCCAGAGCGGGATCAGAGTCCGCTTTCAACCGTTTCCGTGGCATCTCTCCTCATCCGACAGAAGAACGACTGAAATCACTCACCTGTCGTTTGGAGTAGACTGAAGAACGCACTTCTGGCTCATGAGAGAAGATTGAATTTTGATCTCTCAACGGTTGCACGGCTATTACCTTCTAACGACTCGCAACTCGTGGCACGCATTGTCCCGATACCAGTGGTATGTGTTGGCTAGCCCTTCGTCTAAGCCAATCGAATGGCGCCATCCAATTTGCTGCAAACGCGACACGTCAGAAAGCTTACGCGGCGTTCCATCTGGCTTAGACGCATCAAACACTAGCTCGCCGTTGTACCCGACCACTGTTCTGATTTTCTCCGCCAACTCGCGAATTGAAACTTCGTCGCCAGTTCCGCAGTTGATTGGAACCTCGCCATTGTAGTGTCGGCTCAGGAACACAAGCGCATCCGCCAGATCATCGATATGCATGAATTCGCGCAACGGTTTACCTGATCCCCATACTGTCATGGAAAGCTCGCCCAACAGCTTTGCCTCATGGGCCTTTCGCATCAACGCCGGAAGAACGTGGCTGGTCTCAAGGTCGTAATTGTCACCTGGACCATACAGATTGGTCGGCTGAGCAGCGATGAAATTGCAGCCATACTGTTTTCGATAGGCCTGGCAGAGCTTGATGCCTGCAATCTTGGCGATCGCATACCATTCATTGGTCGGTTCCAGCGGACCGGTAAGAAGCGCCTCCTCCTTGATCGGTTGCGGCGCCATTTTCGGATAGATGCAGGTCGACCCCAGAAGAACCAGTTTCTGGACCCCTACCTCGTAGGCAGCGTGGATGACGTTCGACTGGATCATCAAATTGTCGTAGAGGAACTCTGCAGGATACCGGTCGTTGGCCAGGATGCCGCCAACCTTCGCTGCAGCCAGGAACACCACCTCGGGCTTGTTGTCTGCCATCCATTCGTTCACACGTCCCTGATCGCGCAGATCGACTTCTGACCGACCGACTGTCAGGCAATCGACGTCCTCACGCATCAGACGGCGCATCAAGGCCGATCCCACCATGCCGCGATGGCCGGCAACGAAGACGCGCTTTCCTGTCAGATCAAACTTATTGTCGGGCATGCTCATCGATTTCGTTTCAATTGGGTTCCCATCCGACTAGCTGCCCGAACCAAATCGGACGAACTGGCCAAGCTTTCGTGCTGGTTTGGCGACCAGGGCCAGATCGAACCAACCCGCATTGAGCCACTTCTGTCGTGCCCGCAAGGCCTCGAGATTATGGGCAATATGCGATTTCAGGCCAGACGTGCTTTTGCCACCACGCTGCATATCGATCATGACGTGGTTGACCTCGGCAATACGAAAACCGGACAGTTCAACTGCACGCAGCATCCAGTCATAATCTGATGCCGTTTTCAGTGACAGGTCGAACTCCCCTACCCTCTCGGCAACCTCACGTCTTGCATAGAAGGTCGGATGAGCGGGCATCCATCCTGTTCGGAAACCCTTTTCTGGTCTCGGTTCTGAACGCCAGCGACGAACCACATTCTTGGAAATGTGGTTGTTCACAAAATCGAGATGGCCATGGACGACATCGGCCTTTTCAAGGGCCTCGGCAACGCGGCCGAGCACTGATCGATCATGATAGGTATCGTCGGAATTCAGGACGCCGAAAGCATCTCCCGTAAAGAGTTTCAAACCCTTGTTGAGAGCGTCATACATGCCCCTGTCCGGTTCCGAGATGATCGTGATCTGATCGCTATCGTAAGATCGGGCAATCTCGACGGTGTGATCCTTCGAAGCTCCATCGATCAGGACCATTTCCTTGTCAGAGTGATCCTGGCTGAGGAAGCTGTCGATCGTATGCCTGATCGTTGCTTCCGAGTTCCAGCAGACGGTAATTGCCGAGATTTTCATGGAAGATCGGACTATTCCGCCGCCCGAAGCTCTCGTTCTTCGTCGAGACGCCGGTATTCGTTCTCACGCTTGATGATCTGGAGATCTGAACGCACCATTTCAGAGACCATGTCCGACAGCGACGTCGTCGCCTCCCAACCAAGGACGCGCTTTGCCTTGGAGGGATCGCCAAGCAGAAGTTCGACTTCCGTCGGTCGAAAGTACCGCGGATCGACGCTGACAAGCGTCTTGCCGGAAGAAGCATCGCGACCGATCTCTTCAGTTCCCTCGCCCTGCCATTCGATCGTTGTGCCAACCTCCTTGAAGGCTGCTTCGACAAAGGCACGTACTGATGTTTTCCGTCCGGTCGCCAGCACGTAATCGTCAGGCTGTTCCTGCTGGACAATGCGCCACATGCCCTCGACGTAATCCTTGGCATGACCCCAGTCGCGTTCTGCGTTCAAATTCCCGAGATAGAGCCTGTCCTGGAGGCCGAGCTTGATCGACGCCACCGCTCGCGTGATCTTTCTGGTGACAAACGTTTCGCCGCGAAGCGGGCTTTCATGATTGAACAGGATGCCGTTCGAGGCGTGGATGCCATAGGCCTCACGGTAGTTCACGGTGATCCAGTAGCCGTAGATCTTCGCTGCAGCATAGGGCGACCTCGGATAGAAGGGCGTCGTCTCGGACTGAGGGACTTCCCTCACCTTGCCATAGAGCTCGGATGTGGATGCCTGGTAGAAGCGCGTCTTGTCTGTCAGCTTCAGGATGCGAATGGCTTCGAGAAGCCGCATCGTGCCGAGCGCATCTGCGTTCGCAGTGTATTCGGCCGTTTCAAAGCTCACCTGTACGTGCGACTGTGCTGCGAGATTGTAGATTTCGTCAGGCTGCACATCCTGTACGACGCGAATGAGATTCGTCGCATCGGTCATGTCGCCATAGTGCAGGGTCAGCTTGACGCCCTTCTCATGCGGGTCCTGGTAGAGGTGGTCGATACGGCCCGTATTGAAGGACGAAGAACGCCGCTTTATGCCATGCACGTCATATCCTTTGCTCAGCAGCAGCTCTGCAAGGTATGAACCGTCCTGGCCCGTGATGCCCGTGATCAATGCACGCTTCTGGTTCACGACGTTTCTCCACTTTTCGTTCTGTTGTAATTGTCTTCCAGCCGGATGATGTCGTCCTCACCCAGATAGCTGCCCGTCTGAACCTCGATCAGCACGACAGGTTCGTTCCCTCTGTTGGCCAGCCTGTGGACGGAACCGAGAGGCACATATACCGAATGGTTTGGTTCGAGCCGCATGACCGAACTGCCGATCGTCACCTCTGCAATGCCCTGCACGACCACCCAGTGCTCAGAGCGATGACGATGTTTTTGCAGCGACAGCACGCCACCTGGTTTCACGACGATGCGCTTCACCTGGTAGCCGTCGCCGATATCCAGCCTTTCGTAATTGCCCCAGGGCCTGAACATTTTTAACGCTTCAGTAGCCTCCTTGCGGCCATGTCGATGCATTTGCTCGACAAGAGCCTTGACCTCCTCTGCCCTGGTTTTTGGCGCCACCAGGACGGCGTCGCGCGTAGCGACCACAACCATGCCGTCGACACCAATCAGGGTGGTCAGTTTTGTCTCGGAGTGGACGATACTGTCATGGCTGTCGATGATTTCCGCTTCGCCGATGACGGCGTTGCCCATGACATCCTGATCCACGACATCTGCGACGGCATCCCAGCTGCCAATGTCGGACCATGCGTATTCGACAGGCAGGACAGCTGCCTTGTCGGTCTTTTCCATGATGGCGTAATCGACAGAGATTGATGGCGCTTCCGCAAAGGCAGTTGCATCGAGGCGCAGGAAATCGAGATCCGATTTCGCACCAACCATGGCAGCATTCACGGCACCAAGAATGTCAGGCTGAAGCTCGGACAGCTGCGCCAGGAATGCGTCTGCTCGGAACAAAAAGTTACCGCTGTTCCAGAGGTAGCCACGAGCAACATAGTTTTCTGCGTCTGCGCGCTTCGGTTTTTCGACAAAGCGCTTTACACGAAATGCACATTTGAGTGGGTCGCCGGGCTGCACATATCCATATCCGGTCGCAGCAAAGCTTGGCCTGACGCCGAATGTCACCAGGTAGCCATTTTTGGCATCTCCTGCAGCATCGGCCACTGCCTCGCCAAAGGCTCTTGCGTCGGGAATGTGGTGATCTGCAGCAAGGACCAGAACCATCGCATCCGTCGAACGCTTGATCGCATGCAGGCATCCAGCTGCAATTGCAGCGCATGAATTTCGTGGAAGCGGTTCAAGCAAAATGTCTGCTGCAACTCCTGCATGGAGAAGATCTTCTGCCAGCAGAAAGCGATGGTTGTATGCACCGACCACGATCGGCCTTGGGTCAAAACCCTCGCCCTGGCAGCGACGAAGCGTGTTCTGGAACAGAGAACGACTGCTTCCGAACGACAGGAACTGTTTTGGCTTGGAAGCGCGAGAGAGCGGCCATAGCCTGGTGCCTGAACCACCACTCAGGATCATTGGAATGATCAAGGGATTTTTCTCTCGATCAGAGATAGCCGCCGTCCTGGAATTTCTGGTGAGCCTTGTCCAAACCCCAGCGCAAAAGCTCCGATGCTCGTTCCGGAGAAGCTGCTTCGACGTAGCAACGCATTTCAGGAGCATTGCCCGATGCGCGGTAATGGATGCGCTCTCCCGACGTGAGTTTCAGCTGCACGCCGTCCGTGTCATCGATCTCCTCCAGGCTGCCGAGCTCTGCGACATAGAGACTTGCAAGCTCATCATCCTTGATGAGTTCGAGAAGGGCCATGCTTGGAGAGGGTGGAATATTTTCCAGGCGACCGCTCGCCGTAAAACGGGAAGGAAGGTCGCCTACCAGTCTCGCCAACGAGTTCTTCTTGCGGATGTGGGCAAGGGATAAAACGGCAATGATCGGCAGGAGGGCATCGCGCGTAGGCAGTGCCTTCATCGTGATGCCGTCAAGATCGACATCTGTTCCAAGCATGACGCCGCCATTGGCCTCGAAGCCGACCACGACTTTTCCTGCATCCGCGGAACAGTCGTACATGTGTTCAAGCACGTATGGAGAACCGACCCTGCTCCTTACGACCTTTTCGAACCAGCACGATTTCTCGACGCTGGATGTCGACGTCAATGGCGTGACCACGATGTCTGCTTCCAAAAACTTTGCCGTCAGGAGACCGACGATGTCGCCTCGCAGAAAATCTCCGTGCTCGTCTGCAATGAGAGGCCTGTCGCCGTCACCATCTGTCGAGACCATGGCGTCGAGACCGAACTGTTTTGACCAGTCTTTTGCGAGCTTGATGTCGCGTTCATCGAGAGCCTCGGTATCGACCGGCACAAAAACGTCACTGCGTCCTCGGGTGACCGTTTCTGCGCCGAGTTTCTGAAGAATTTCGACCAGAATGTCGCGCGACACGGAACTGTGCTGGTAGATGCCGATCCTCATGCCGTTGAGAGAGAGTGATGGTGAAAGTGCCGTATAGCGATTGACGTAGTTTCGCAGTGCTGCTTGCGAGTCCTTCACATTGGCGAGTGGAGGATTGCCCTCAAAACGCCTGATCCTCACGAGAGCTGCTGCAATGCCCTTTTCGTCATTCTTGTCGATCTCGCCATCTGCAGAATAGAATTTTAGGCCATTGCGGTCGTCTGGAATGTGGCTTCCCGTCACCATGATGGCTGGGCATTTTTCGGACATGGCATGGAGCGCCAGTGCTGGTGTCGGCAGGGCTCCGCAGCATATGGCATCAAGACCCATGTCCTGAACGCCTGCAAGGCAGCTTTCAACGATGCTGGGACTGCTTGACCTCAGATCGCGACCGACCAGCACTTTTGAGAATTGACCGATACCGCCCCTGCCGTTGAGGATCTCGTTCTTGCCATTGATGTATGTGAGGAAGGCTCGAGCATAGAGGCGAACGGTTTCGTCGGTCAGGTCCGAGACCAGTCCTCTCAGCCCGCTTGTGCCGAACCTCAGGCTGCTGCCCTGGAAGTTTGAAACCGTCATGAGCTGCTTCCGAAATTTCCGACAACCAGCATTGTCATTGTTAGCAGCAGGCAGCTGAATTCCATAGCTCTCCGGGGCGAATGCTCGATGTTTATTCATCTGTTTTCTGCGGTGTGAGCTTGGCCAAATGTGCGATAACGCACCGAGGCAAATTCTTCCGCGCCCAGGCCTGTTTCGCGGGCGGGGCGCCGGCAAACAGCGCAGCTGCGCCCTGCCCTCGATCGAGGCTGAGGGACCTGCTCGGCGTGGCGCACGTCAAGAACCCCAACCATTGCCCTTAGGGCCAGCACCGTCCGCTACGCTCCAGCGAGAGCAACAGAACCAGAGGCCGAGGAAGAGCAGAGCACCAATCCCGACACCTGCCGAACTTGCGATCCAGTCGGAGAATTCGCCATCTCGGCCAACGGGCACCTGCAAGAGTTCAAGCATGCCGCCAGCAACAACCATGATGCAGACCACCAGCCATGCCGGCGTCCACAAGAGCATCCCCAGCACCGTCAGGTAGGCAAAGGTCAAGGCGTGAGCGAAATGGTCACCGCGCAGGTGAAGCAACATCAACTGTTCGATCTGTGCCTCAGCCACAAGGGCGAACCAGAGTGCTGCAAGACTTGCCGTCGCAAAGGCGATCTTCAACAACACTCCCGGTAGCACAGGCATCGGCCGCGCGCGCAGGATCAAAAAACTGTCCTTCTGCCGCGCAACCGGCCGCAAGGGACGGCTAGGCAAGAAGGATCGGCTGCGATCGAAGCAGAGCCCCTCACGTGCATCGGCAGAAGGATCAACGTGCGCCAAATCCGGTCAGCACGGTACGGATCGTGCGCAGGACGATGACCACGTCGAGCCAGGGCGAGAAATTCTTGATGTAGTAGAAGTCGAAATGCAGCTTGCCCAACACCTCATCCTTCTCGAAGACATGTCCCTGGTTGACCTGCGCCCATCCGGAAATGCCCGGCCTGACGATATGCCGGTAGCGATAAAAGGGCAGTTCTGCCTCGTACCATCTCGACAGGACGGCTGCTTCCGGGCGAGGCCCGATCCAGCTCATCTCGCCACGCAGGATGTTGATGATCTGTGGCAGTTCGTCGAGGCGTGTGCGACGCAAGAAGCGCCCGACCCTAGTAATGCGACTGTCATGTGGCCTCGTCATGGCATCTTCACGCGAGCTGCAGAAACCCTCCTGCCAGAACATGGTGCGGAACTTGCAGACGCTGAAAACCCGGCCTCGGTAGCCCATGCGTTCCTGGCAGAACAAGACAGGCCCAGGCGTATCGAGCTTTATGGCCAGCGCAACCAGCGCCCATACGGGCAACAGGAGGACAAGGGCCAGGAGTGCCGAGACCCAGTCGACCACCTGCTTGATCTTCAGGAAGGCGTGGTTGGGATTGAGGGAACCAAGCATGTTTTCCGAAAGATGCTCGATCTCGACACGACCGGTCAGCGACTCGGTGATCTGCTTGACGTGATAGACCGGGATCCCGTTAAGCGCGCTGTCTGCAATAAAGCCCTGCCATTCCTGCGAAAGATCGGACCTCAGATCGGCAACGACGCCATTGACCCTGTTCACAACCGAGCCTGGCCTGGCCAGATGCTGCCAGACGACGCCGCCGATCTGGCTCAGACGATCGACATCGCCGCCTGGAACGACAGCAAGGCTGTAGGAGTGCAGACGGCGGGTGGCGACGCTGAGAGCAAAGTACCACATGGTCGATGCTGCAAAACTGCCCGCAGCCTGGAAACGACTGTAGTCCAGTCGAAAGAAGAAGATGATCAGGAACACCGTACCGTAGGTAAGGGCAAAGGTCGGCAGGATGTGCCCAGCTGAGGCTATGCCTGGAAAATTGCCGATGCGACGATAGACAAAGTAGCCGGTGACGTGCGCGATCATGGCTGCCATCATGGTGACCTGCATGTTCCATGACAGGATGACGCGAGGATCGACAGACATGCGGATCATGGCAGGCAGGAAGATCGCGACCGTCAGGCCGCCAAGCAGCTGATAGCGTATCCGCACCAGGGGGTGCAGACGAACGCCAATGGTCTGTGCCGACATGTTCACGTCAGAAACTTCCTGTGCATGACGCAATCTTGCTGCTTGCCATCAGCATCCCTTGTGAAATGCTGATGGCTGGCGGTCAGTGATCGCTGTTGGCAGCTTCGGAGCGTTTATGGGTGCCGGATTTCCACCAGCAGAGATAAACTTGACCGAGTTTCATGACCGGCACGCGCCGGTCGCGTTCCTTGCTGCGCAGGTAGGCGTAGGACTTCAGCTTCAGTGTGCCACCGGGCAGTCTGATATTCAGATGAACCATCACACTCTCCGTACTCAGTTACACGGCTACCGCACTCCCGGGTGAACGCCCCGCGAGTAATCAGTTCAAGAAATGCTCCCCGCCCAACGGGTCCTATAAAGTTGGCCTGGCCATGAAAGGATCTGGCGGGGCCGGAATTCCAGAATGCATCTAGTCGCTGACGGGATCGTCATCTCCAATCGACACGACGACGCCAATTATTCCGCCAATGCCGGCCACTGCCAGCAGAGCTCCTGCAAGTCCCGAACCGTTGCCTGCAGGCTCGGTCTCGACGATTTTCGGCTGCGGCTCGGCGGTTACCAAGAGGCAAACCTGGCCATCCGACAGCTTCGAGACCTCAACTTCAGCGTTAGAACCAAGCCGCACGGAGCATTCAGGTGGAAGCTCTACGGTTGCAAAAGACTGCTGCCCGACAATGACCCGCGACCCCGGGGCAAGCATCGTTCCAGCGCCCGCGGGCAGCAGACCAGCCGTCTGCGTTGCCAGCACCCTGCCACCTGCCTCGCTGATCCTGGCGTTGGAACCGGCAGGAGCAACACAGGCGCAACTTGCATCCTGGGCCCTTGCCGGGACCGATAAGCTGCCCAGCGCAACGGCCGAAGCCAGGAGAATGCCGGCGACCGAGCCAAGCGACATCAAGGCGACAGCTGACGATCGACCAGCCGCACGACGTGCTCCGATGCGCGCATTGCCATCCAGGAGACGCAAAGCAATTGCAGAATAATGAGAGGCCGCGGCAAGCTTGTCGCGCTCGAAAGTCAATCTTCCGAAACAGCTCGACGTTTCCCCATCCGATCCATCGAAACGCACAGGTGCAAAACGCCATTCATCGACCAATTGCCCTGCGCTGTTCGCACCCACTTCGCCATCAGACATTCGATTCAAAGCCAATCTTTTTTAACGATTCTCGTCAACGTGCAGAAATCATTGTGGATATTAGCTGTACTTGGATCGCTTGGCACATCCCAAATGGGACGTGTGATGGCTATCCATTGATGACAGGGATAGAGAGGAAGTATCGGTCGATTCGGACGCTCATCGGTTTTCTTGCAGGCGCCCAGAAATGCTGTGCTTTCATGATCAGCAAATTGTTGTGGCGTTCAAGATGTCGATGCGCGTTCGCTCTACCCGTGGTGGAGCGATCGGGCAGCGCTCGCTCCGGGAACGGGTCTATTGACCGGACGTTGCGTCGGAAGCAGGAGGAGCTCGCTCAAGATCTTGAATGAAGCCATTGATCCACACAAACTATGACCTCGCAGCGGTCGAACAGATCGCGCACGATCTACGCACGGCGATCGATGCTGCAAGTCTTGGCACGGGTGACTGGCAGACGGTTGCCAGAAAGCTGTCCGACGCGTTTCCGGGATCCTGGGCGGGCGCTCAAGCGATATCCTACGGCAAGAACCAGCTCAACTTCGCGACCGCCGCAAACCTTGATGTGGCATACCTGCAGAGCTATCAGAAGCACTTCGCCTTCATCAATCCGATGAACGGTTTCTGGGCAACAGCACCCAGTGGCGTTGCGTTTTTGTCGGATGACGTACTTCCATGGAGTACTTTGAGGGACACCGAGTTCTACAATGATTGGCTGAGGCCCCAGGGCGACATGGAAGGCTCGGGAGGGGTCAAAATCGATGGCGACCGTGGGGAAAGCCTGAACCTGACGATCCGCTACCCCGCGGCAATGGCTGGAAAATACGGCCGTGCAGTCGAGGCCGTCCTGCAAGGCGCAGCCGGAAGCCTGGCGAGAGCGGTTGAAGTCGGTCAGATGCTGCGCAGCAGCCTCGAGCACTCGGCATCGGTTTCGGGCCTCATCGAGCGGAGCACGAAAGCAGCGATCGTGATGGCTGCCGACCGTACCATCTTGAATGCCAATGCCCAGGCCCAGATGATGTTTGCAATCGGGGAGCCGATTGGCAGCAGATCTGGGCGTTTTTACCTGAGCTCTGGTGATGCAGACACCCGATTTGATGGCGTTCTAGAGCAGTTGGATCGAGGGTTGTCTTCCCAGGACGGTCGCTTGCTGGTCAGAACCTTCGATGCCTTGTGGCATGTCACAGTGACCCCAATTCCGACCGAGCGCGAGAATGGCCCACAGCTCCTGCACATGTTGCGGCCGCGCCGATTGTTCCTGCTGCTTGTCAACCAGATTGCACCAAGCCCGTCCCACGAAAGGACCAGCCTTGACGCTCTCTCGCCCCTGTTCGGGCTCACCTCTTCCGAGGTCGCACTGTGTGACGCCCTGTTTGCAGGCAAGACAGTCAGCCAGGCCGCAGATGAACTCGGGGTTACCGTGGGTACGGCACGCAACCGACTGAAAATGGTCCTGCACAAGACCAACACGTCGCGTCAGAGTGAACTGATCCTTTTGCTGCATCGCTTCAAGTGAATTCGGGCATGCTCGCGCAAGACCAGGTGTAGTCGATCATGCTCGACCGGGCCTTTCCGCATGAAACGAGAAGCGGGCCGCGAACAAGCGCGGCCCGCTTCGATCAGTGGATGCGAACCTGCTAGCCCCTGAACAGCGACAGGATCGACTGCGAGTTGCCGTTGGCGATCGACAGCGCCTGGATACCAAGCTGCTGCTGAACCTGCAGGGCCTGCAGACGGGTCGATTCCTTGTTCATGTCTGCATCGACGAGCTGGCCGACGCCGCGCTCGACGGAGTCCATCAGGCTGCTGGTGAAGGTCTTCTGCAGGTCGATGCGGCTCTTGGCGGCGCCAAGGTTGGTCGCAGCCGTCGTCATTTCCTTGAGAGCGGCTTCGACAACGGTCAGCTGCTGCGTAATCTGCGCATCGCTATGTGCTGCTACGCTAAGGGTGGCAACTGTATAGGTGTCACCCGCTACAGGCGCGGCACCGGCGGTCGGATCCTGTGGAGCAGCACCCGAACGGGCGCCCGTTGCACCGATGCGCGTGGCGTCAAGGATACCGTCATTGAGGCCGGTCGCCAAAGCGTAAGCGTCATAGAGCTTAATGTCCTGAACTTTCACGTCGATGGTGCCGAGCGAAACGGAACCGGCAGCGTTGCGGTTGAACGAAGCAACGATCTTGACGTCGGTGAACGTGCCTGCAGTCGTGTGGCCGGTGGTGTCGGTCGACAGCCAGTTGGCGCCCGAGAAGGTCGCAGCGTCTGCGTAGCTCTTCAGCTGGCCCTGCAGCGCCTTGATTTCGATGTCGTACTTTTCCTTGTCGGCTGCCGAAGCACCGTTGGCGGCAACCAGCTTGACCTTGATCTCGTTGACGGTCTCGATCGCCTTGTTCATGCCGGTGTAGGCCGTGTCGACCTTCGAAGCGCCAAGACCGAGCGAATCCTGCACCGTCGACATCGCTTTTTGATCCGAGCGCATGGTGGTGGCGATCGACCAGTAGGCGGCGTTGTCGCTTGCTTCGGCGACGCGGTAGCCGGTGGAAATGCGCGACTGGGTGACTTCAAGGTTCTTGTTGGTGGAATTCAGGCTCTGAAGAGCCGTCAACGCCGAAGCGTTGGTCATGATGCTTGCCATGGTACTCGTACCCCTTACACTACAAAACTCCTTGCATACCGGATCGGCCGGTATGACGGTACGGCATCATGCCAGTGAACGAATTGCTCTCGATCAGACCGCCATGTTCAGCAATATTAACCAAGATTGCTAACAATTCGCTAATGGTAAATTGACGTTACTTCGCGCCATTTCAGTCAATTAGCAAATATGCGCTTTCTGAATAGAAGTGACCCTCACTAGATGCAGTAGGCCCCTTAGTTAAGATAAGCACCCCGCGCTGTTGTTCTACCGTAGCGCCATGGGACCAGCCACAACAGGCTCTGCGCGGCGCTGTTCACGGTTTCCACGCATCAAACTGATCCATCGAAGCGCCGCAATTGTCGAGGACAAACATCCTCGTGATGGACGCATCCCCTGCTCCTTGTGGGCCCGCATTCGGGTAATGTTCATCTATGAATCCTATCATCGTCGCTGGCTTGACGAGAGCGCCAACTCGGGTCGGAGAAGCAACAATGGAAGTGCGGCAATCTGATATGGGCGGTCAGGAGCGACGGTCCGCCTCCGGACGACCAACCAAGTCTCCAGGCGAGAATGATCTGGACGCAGGACCCATGATCGTCAGCCAGCGCCAGTGGTACGTAGCCGGCGTCATATCCGGTCAGGAGAGTCGTGCGGAGTGGCATTTGCGTCGACAGGGCTTCGAACCCTTCACGCCACGCTGCAAAAAAAGCGTCCGTCATGCCCGCAAACTGATCGTGAAACACTCTGCCTATTTCCCGGGCTATGTCTTCATTCCTCTTGATCTGGACAAGGATCGCTGGCGCGCAATCAACAGCACCATTGGCGTGCGTTCCTTGATCATGCGTGGTGGGCTGCCGGCGTCCTGTCCTCGGGGCATGGTCGAGCAGCTTCTGGAACTGACCGATTCGGAAGGTCTTCTCGATCTGACGACACGATTGCAGGAAGGAGACTACGTCCGGGTTATGTCAGGTCCATTCGCCGAGCTGATCGGAACGCTGCAAAGGCTGGACAGCGGCGGCAGGGCACGCGTGCTGCTGAACGTTCTTGCGGACGAAACTGCCGTTACGATGAGCAGCGCAAACCTGACCACCTGCATGACCTAGCAACGCTCTCAGATTCCACCCTACGTCAGGCGGCATTGCGGATCGACCCGCCGGATGACATCGATTGGCACTGACTGTGCTGATGGTTCAGTGCTCCCATGCCGAACCAGAAATGATCAACCGAAACCCACCTGCTACGGACGTTAGCGCATTGGCAGATACCGGGAGTGCTTGAACCCGGCCGATGGCGCTAGGCTTATGGCAAACGGCAGCTCATCTTCACTTTGACTCCGACCGCACCGTGACCTAACTCATGATATAAATAGGACCCAATTTCCAGGATATGAACCAGATCCAAAACATAATCCCGATTGACGAAGAGGCGCGTCTTGCCGCTATCCGGCGGTACGACATCCTCGACACGCCCCCCGACGGGGCGTTCGATCGGATAACGGCTATGGCGGCTCGCCGCTTCGACGTTCCAATATCGATCATCAGTGTCGTGGATGAAGATCGGATTTGGTTCAAATCTCACCATGGTCTGCCACAGGTCAACCAGATCGACCGTGAGGCTGGGCTCTGCGCTTCGGCGATCCTTTCGCTAGAGCCCCATGTCTTGCCAGACGCCAAATTGGACCCCCGTTCTCTTGCAAATCCGCTGGTGGCAGGCGAATTTGGGCTGCGTTTCTATGCTGGGATCCCGCTGCAGACGAGTGACGGCTTCGGACTCGGCACATTGTGCGTGATTGACAAAGCACCCCGGGAAGTAAATGCGCAAGAAATCGACGACCTAAGAGATTTGGCTTCATTGGTCGTTGATCAGCTTGAGTTGCGTTTGGCTGCTCGGCAAGCCATTTCCAGAGCCGAGATCCTAGCCCGGGAAATTGATCATCGGGTCATGAATAGCCTGCAATTCGTAGCAAGCATGCTTAAGATGCAGAGCCGCATTCCTAACCTGACTGATCCGGCCTCGGAGTTGAAGATGGCCGCAAGCAGGGTTTCTGCGGTTGCGCGGGTGCACCGGCATTTCTACACCGATGAGCCAGGCGAGACGGCCTCCTGCACCGAGTTCCTGGAGAGACTCTGCGCTGACCTCGAAGATATTCTCGGCAAGCAAATCAGCGTGAGCGGCGATAGCGACAAGGTGCCAAGGTCGCAAATCCAGTCCATCGGACTGATCGTGAATGAGCTCGTGACAAATGCGGCGAAGCACGGACAAGGTAAAATCGAGGTCTCTTATCGAAGCTCGGATTGCGCCCACGAGATCAGTGTTTGCGATGAAGGCTCCGGACGCCCGGTGGGACATCACTCTCAGGAGCATGAAGGCCTCGGTAGCAAACTGGTTCGAACGCTCTCACTTCAGCTAGGTGGCCACGTTACCGCTGGCAACATACCCGGCAGGCGCGGGACGTGCGTTGTAGTGAAGTTCCCGGCTCACTCAGTTCCCAACCAATAACCGGAATCTTCAGACGAGGCGGCCTATTCCGAGCGAGCGAATAAAGCGGTCACTTCCACCGACAAGAGGCAACGACTGGATTGCCAACAGGTGCCGCGGGAGTCGTTGCGTCGATTTGTTTTGCTGAGTTGAAAGGTGAGTGTGGACGGGCGTGGTTCGGATGTGATGGAAAGATCAATTGAAGCTAGGCTGGATGATACCGAACTCAAGTTGCGACTTGCGCTTCGAGCCGCCCACATAGGGATCTGGGATTGGGCGATAGATACTGGTCAAATGGAGTACTCACCTCGGGCCCGGCGAATTTTCGGTTTCACCGGAAATGAAATCGTTACATTGGACAAAGTCCGCGACGCTACACATCCGGATGATCTCCCGAGGACGTCGGCCACATCCCGAATGGCACTCGATCCGTCAATCCGGCATAAGGAGCCTTACGAATTTCGGATACGCCGGTCGGACAATGGTGAGGAACGATGGGTGCTTGCGCACGGCGAGGCCATATTCTCACAAGTCAATGGAGTTCCGAAGGCTGTCCGTTACATCGGTACGATAGAGGACATCACCGCACGCAAATCAACAGAACTCGCACTCGCGAATAGCGAGTTGAGACAGCGACTCGCGCTGGAAGCCGCCGGAATGGCTGTCTGGGAATATGAGGCGTCGACGGACCGAGTAACGATGTCCCCCGAGTTAAACAGGATGTTTGGCCTTCCTCCAGACGCTACTCCCTCAATCGATGACCTGCGTGCCATGTATGCTCCAGGGGAGCGCGAAAGACTTCAAGAAATCGCCGCTGAGGCCATTTCTCAAGGAAGAAACCAAATGGAGGCGGAGTTCCGTTGCCGAAGGCCAGATGGTGCAACGTGTTGGCTGCTACTGAGAGCTGAGTTAATTTTGGGATCGGATGGCAATCTGGAGCGCGCGATTGGTGTCTTGTTAGACATTGACCGAATGAAGCGAAGTGATGACCAGAAGATACTTTTGATGCGCGAGTTAAACCATCGGGTTAAAAACAGTATCAGTGTCATTCAATCAATCGCGAGCCAAACGTTCAGTCGAGAAAAAGTGGATCCGACCATCGTCCAGGATTTTCGCAACCGCCTTGTTGCGCTGGCCAAGGCAAATGATGCTCTCGTAGATCGGGAATGGAAATCATTCAGTTTACGAAAGTTGATTCAGGAGATCACGGCGCCGTATGATTATAACTGCGAAACTTTTTCGGTCGCAGGAGAGGAGATAGATTTACCTGCCCGCCTAAATGTGCCTCTCGCTCTAGTTTTTGGAGAACTGTGCACGAATGCTGCAAAGTTCGGCTCCTTGTCTGTATCGACTGGCACAGTTCGAATAGAGTGGGAGGTGTTAGGCTCTGAAATTCACCTTCGCTGGGCAGAGAGTGGTGGGCCGAAACTGACCGACCGGCTGACAAAGAAATTCGGTCTTAAATTGCTTTCTGAGGTACTTCCCGTCGAGATTGGAAAAGTCTGTCTCATTCCACGGTCAGAGGGACTTGAGTGTCAGATGAACATAGTGATCTAAGAATTTTCTGGCTTGTTCTTGATCCTGCATTTCGACCCCGTTCGGGCACGAAGAACTCCCTAGCTGAGCTTGTGCAAGGGAACGCGCTTTGAGACCACCATATTAGGGGGACGCAGCGTCGTGGCGCTGAACGGTTTCGACGGCGCTCCATCTATCATCAGCTTAACATAGATGTCGTGGTTGGGCAGCGTCAGAAGATCGCGTCGACTGAAGATCGGCGCGAACTCATCTGCGATCAGGGAGGCGTCATGTGAACCCAGCCGGAAGGAAATCAATGTTCCGGCATTGCCAAGCACGGCGTGTCGAATATCGGGCTCGAGTTGCTGTCGATACTGATGCGACAGCACTGCACCCACGCCGAATTTGCGCAATTCAGCGAGCATGTTGGCGAAGGAAAGCGTGGTGAAGCTCTGGAACTCATCGACATATAGGAAGAACGGTCGGCGCTTTGCCTCGGGTATAAAGGCCCTGCTGAAAGCTGCCGAACCCAACGACGTGACCATAAGGCCGCCAAGCAAACCGGCGCTATCAGCGCCAATCTTGCCGTGCGAAAGATTAATAAGAAGAACCTTGCCCTCATCCATGATTTTCCGAAGCCGGATCGCGCCGTCGCCACGCGTCAGGATGCGCCTGAGCTTCGGATCAGCCAGGAAAGCGCCCACCTTGTTCTGGATCGGCGATATTCCGTCCGACTTTATCCGCAAGGAGTATTTTGGAAACTCGTCCCGCCAGAAGGCGCGCACTTGGGCATTGTTGATCCTCGTGACAGCTCGGTACCTGAAGCTTTTGTCGGTAAGCAGCGAAAGGATGTCCGGCATCGCTGCTTCCGGCTGATCGAGCAGGGCAAGCAGCGCATTGCGCAAAATGTGCTCCATGCGCGGCCCCCAGGAATCGCTCCACAGCTTCTTGAACACATCCATGAGGCCGGAGGCCACAAGCGGCCGAAGGCCGGGGCTCACGCGGACGAACGGATTGTATCCGAATGACAGCTTCGGGCTCGCAACGTCGAGATAGATCGTGTCGGAGTTTCGCCGCTCGGGGATCGACCCCGCGATGCGCTCGACGAGATCGCCGTGCGGATCGATGAAAGCAGCGCCGCGCCCCGCTACAATGTCCTGCCGGATCAGCGTCTCCAAGAGTGTCGACTTGCCGGTGCCGGTCTTGCCGATGACGTACATATGGGAAAGCCGGTCTGCTTGTTTGATGCCGAAGATGCGATGCGGCTTGCGCGCGTTGGTACGTGCAAAATACGAAATGCTGGTGTTGGGCATCCGCACATTGTCGCCCCTGACTGTTCCGCACCCAGACTGTTCCACTTGCTAGATCAGAAAGTCGGGTACGCTACCGCCCCCCGTGACAGCCGTTATCATCGACTCCAGCGGCTCGGTGGCGCGAGCCGGCGCTGAATGGTCAGCGCTGGCATGTGCCACGGAGACCGACAATGGTTCTTTCCACATCATCCGACGCCACCAAGCGGATCGCCGCACTCAACGACGCGTTTCGCACCACTTTCCTCGGCGGCAGCATCTACGTGACGCCGGGGTTGCAATCGCTCGGCGAGGACTTCGTCAAGGCGGTGCTTCTCGCCGTGCGGGTATTTTCGACCTTCGACAACGACAACGATCCCTATGGTGAGCACGACTTCGGCAGCCTCACCATCGAGGGCCGCAAGCTGTTCTGGAAGATCGACTATTTCGATCCGAGCCTGATCTTTGGCTCCGAGAACCCGGCCGACACAAAAGTCACCCGCCGGGTGCTCACCGTCATGCTCGCCGACGAATTCTAAAGGAGGTTCAAATGACGCTTCTGCTTCACGCCGGCGCCAGAGACGCCGACTACGACACGCTACGTGCGCTCGACACGCCGATGCCGACCGCGACCCATGTGCCGATCCCGCATTTTCGCGTGGTCGACATGCTCAGGCACACGCTGACCTTCTATGGCCATGACGTGACCGCCGAGCATTTTGGGGTGACCGAGGATGGGATGCGCTTTTTCGGCCTCCTGTCGCTGCGCTCCACCTATGGCGGTTACGAGGACACCGTTGCCGTGCGCAATTCGCACGACAAGAAGTTCCCGGTCGGCATCGGCTTTGGAGGACGGGTGTTCTGTTGTGACAACCTTTCGTTCATCGCCGACCACATCATCCGCCGCAAACACACGGCGCATGCCAGACGTGACCTTCCCGGACTCGTCGGTGAGCTCGTAGAGCCCCTTGCGGTTCAGCGCGAGCGGCAGCATCGAGCCTTTCTACGTTACCAGAACACGCTGCTTTCGGAGGCGCTGGCCAACCACGCCATCATGACCATGTTCCGGCAAGGCGTGATCAACGTTCAGCGGATCGCCGACGTGATCGAGCATTGGGAGCATCCGGCCTATCCCGAATGGGGCGACCGAACTGCCTGGAGGCTATTCAACGCCACCACCTGCGCCCTCGCCGGTAAGGTGGTGGAGAACTCCGACCTGACGCCGAGGCTGCACAAGATCATTGATGGTCTATGCGAGCCAGGGATGGTGGCAGATGCAGCCTAACCGTCGCTACGCCCTCGCTGACTCCACGGTCGAGCGGAGGCAGGATGGCTGGTATTCCGGTCGGCAGTTCGGTGCGTCGCGCAGCAATCTTGGACCTCTACCTCGATCGCTTCGGTGGCATTCATGACGCCAGACAGATCTGCAAGGAGGTGGAGCGCCGCTATGCGTCCCACGCCTCAGACTGAAAAATATGCCCCGCAGACTGCGGGGCATTTTCTCTATCGGTCCCGAAGTATCAATGGTCCTTCCTTAAATAGGAGTACGTGATAGCGAGCGCCTCGAACATCAACATGTTGCGCGGCTCGATCTCCCAGGCCCGGCGCGGTCGCGGCAGCAATGGCGCAACTTGTGGAAAGACATTGGCGAGCGCCGCCGCCTCCTTATATTTGCTTGGAAACGTCCGCGGCCGTTCGACCCTGATGCAGGGTATCTTGGTCTCCGCTGCCGTCGCAGCCACCGCTTCGATCAAGGCGCGAGAACGGCGTCCCTTGCGGCTGTGCGCGCCATAGGCAGGCACGATCACCAACTGGGGCCGGTAGCGACTGAGCCACAGTTGCGTCGCCGCGAACGCCGCGTCGATGCTCTCGGCAGCCTTGCGCGAATTCCCCCAATCCCCCAAGTCACCTTTCCTGAAATATACGAAAGACAGAGCGTCAAAACTCGCCGCCACTCCAAGCACAGTCCTGGGACTAGTCATAAGGCGGCGTTAGCGCTGTTAATTTCTCAGCCAGAGCGTTCAACGTATTGAGTCGGTTGCGCCGGCTTGGCCAGTTCTTGGGGCAGTCGGGCATAGACGCGAGCCGCTGATCCAGCGCCTTGGCCTCCGCTGCGACGATGCCCAGATTGAGTCGTGTCACCTCCGTGTCGAACACGACGCAGAGTATCGACAACTCGGTGACCGTGGGCAGCACCTGCCCGGATTCTAGCTTTGAGATGCGTGTATAGGTGACGCCGAGCAGGTGCGCGCAATCCTGCTGGGTCAGCGCCGCCTTTCGTCGCGCGACCCGGAGGTCGAGCCCGAAATTATAAGTCATAGAACTTGAAATTAAGCTGGTAAGGTCCCCATCCTACCCGCCCAAGACGTGCGCAACAGACTACCGCACTTTCGATTTTAGCAAGTCGGCGCAACCTTCGTTCCTCGCCTGATGAGCCTTCGCGTTCGTTGCGCCCTTGTCGCTGACCTTGAGGTCAGCCGCTTCGACCACATGAAGAGAGAAATACACCTACGTCTGGCAACTCTAGTGTATCACTTCTTCTGCCCTCGCGAAGGCTGTCCCGGTTGCACCACGAGCAACTCCGGGAGGCTTGGTTGCTTGGTCTACGCATGTACGATCAATCGATGAACGACGACACCAAGATCCGTGACGATCATATCAACGAGCATGTCGAGCTCTGCAAACGCATCTACGAGCGCATGCGCCGAGAAAACTCCTGGCCATGGGTGGGGGAAGACGATTCGACAGAATCGGAGGTTTTGATAGAGTCAGAATGTAACCGTTAGATTTATGAAACCATGCTTTGGCTACATCCGCGTCTCCACTCAAAAACAGGGTGAAGGCGTATCGCTCGACGCTCAGAAGGACGCCATCCTCGTCTTCGCCGAGGCCCATGGTTTCGCCGTGACCGAATGGTTCGAGGAGAAAGAAACCGCCGCCAAAAGCGGGCGCCCCATCTTCAATCGCATGCTACGCGACCTGAAACGGGGCAAGGCGCGCGGCCTGATCATGCACAAGATCGACCGCTCCGCCCGAAATTTGCGAGACTGGGCGATCATCAGCGAACTGCCCGACATCGGCGTCGACGTTCATATTGCTACCGAACCCTACGACTTCCGTTCGCGCGGCGGACGCCTGACAGCCGACATCCAGGCGGTGATCGCTGCCGACTACATCCGCAATCTCCGGGAGGAAACGATCAAGGGTCTGACCGGTCGACTGAAGCAGGGTCTCTACCCCTTCAGGGCGCCGATCGGCTATCGCGACAACGGCCGCGGAAAACCAAAAACCGTCTGCCTGGAAAAAGGTCCGTTGGTGCGCCAGGCCTTCGACCTCTACGCCAGTGGCGAATGCTCCCTGCGCGCCCTGCAACAGGAAATGGCCAGGCGCGGTTTGGCCGGACACACGGGAAAACCGCTCAGTTTGCACGGCATCGAAACCATGCTCGGAAATCCCTTTTATCTGGGCCTGATCGCAATCCGCCGGACCGGCGTGACCTACCAGGGTATCCATGAGCCTCTGGTCGATGCTCGAACCTTCAAGCGCGTCCAGGACGTCCGCAGCGGTCGCGCCGGCAAGAAGGTGACCCGTCACAATCATCTCTACCAGGGCCTATTTCGTTGCGGCTTGTGTGACCGGCCGATGACGCCAGAACGCCAGAAAGGTCACATCTATTACCGGTGCCATGCGCGGCAATGCGACACAAAGACTGTGCGGCAGGAATTGCTCGACCACGCGGTTCGCTACCGACTTGAAGCGCTTAGGTTCCTCCCCGAGGCCGAGCAGCAATTGCGGGCGCGGTTCATGGAATGGTTTGGTGGCCAAGGACGTGTGGCGGATATCACGTCTCTCGAGTTGCGCCTTGCGAAAGCTGCTGACCGTTTAGACCGGCTTACCGATCTCCTGGTTGATGGTGACCTCGATAAACACCTGTTCGAAGAAAAAAAGAGCCGGCTGACCTTGGAACGTATCGCGCTGCAGGAAGAAATTAACACAGCTCACAAAGAGGACCTGTTGCCTGACGAGCTCGAAAAATTTCTCGAACTGATGAAAAGCCTTCCAGAGCTTTACGAACTGCTCGTCGACGATGAAAAGCGCTCGTTGATCCGAAATGTGTTTTCGAACCGCAGCGTATCCGGACAATCCGTTGAATTAAAGCCGCATGGTTGGCTTGCAGATCGGCAATTTGCCGACCTGTCTCTTCTGGTGACCCACGTCGACACACTTATCGAACTTTCGGCCCAGCCGGCCAACGACAACAAGCCTGAAATTCCTCAGTGGCGATACAATTTGCAGCATCAGCGACCGGATGATCGAGCTGCTGCGTAAACATTTTGGCTGCGCCAACAATCGGCACAAGGACGCCCGAATTTCTATGTCAGGTCATCGTTGCTAGGGCGTGTACTCATAAATGGACAAATGCCGATGACCGCTTTCGGCGGAAACTCCGAAGCCGATCAATCGACCGCGCAGGTCAGCAATGCGGACCATTTCAGACCTTCGCTGAATCGCGGGTCTTGGTCGAACGGGCGGAAAGCGGACCTATTCTGACGCTCTTGCACACCTCGCAAGGCTCCCGCCCCATACGGTTCGGCCGCAATTGCGCAAGGCGTCGGCAAGGAGAGAAATATGGCGCGCAGTCGCAGATAGCGGGCTTTGTGTTTTGAGCAATCCCACAGGGTCGATGACCTACGCATCGTTGGTATGCATATGCCGCACTCACTCTCGCAGTATCTGCAAAATGTGCGATAACGCTGACGTCTCACAAGGCGTAAACGCGCGCCCTTTGACCAGCGTCTGCGTGCCGCTGTGTCCCACAGTCCTCATACGCCAGAGCTAATGGCAGGAGGCGTCGAGCGCCCGAAGCCAGGCTGCACTAGCCGTCGCCTGGTCGCCTACTTGCATCTTTCACGCGGTTGCGTCGAAGCCAGCGACGGGCCCGCCAACCAAGTATTTCCCCCAGGCGAGAATTCCCAATCCCACCCCAAACCATCTGGTTTCTCGGGTTCATGCCGGAGGGAAAGTTCATTTCCACAATGACGGGACCTCTGTTGGTCATCGCAACATCCCAACCGACATACAGGATTCCGTTCAACGTCTTGTGCGCTTCGATCGCGAGCGTGGAAAGCTCCGGCCAGAAGGGGATCCGAGTTCCAACAATATGCCTACCGTCGTCGTGATGGGCGATCGCGACTTTCTGCTCAGTTGCGGAATCTTTTGTCATCCCGAGGGCGATCTCACCGGTTTCATAGTCCTTGCAACTCCATAGAACGCCGCCCGCGTAGATATTGTCGACTATAGCTGATGGGTCGCGCGCCATTCGCCAGCGGCCCTCCACGACCTCTGGCTCGTCATCTTCATTCAAGATCGTTATAATTCGGCAAGTCGACAGCGCTGAGCCGCAACTTCCCATCTCGGTATGGTTGGCCAGGACTTCCTGGATGATGATGCCGTTCGTGTCGGTGGATGCGCGTCGCGCGAGCCATTCGACCAACTCCTGCTCTGAAAGTTGTCGATCCCTCCACAGCCATCCGCCCGAAGGCGCTCTTTCCCACTGTTCGGTTCTTAATCCAGCCATTTCCGATCGCGCCTTCACAAAAAGCTTGTCGCCAAGGTGCGAGATCCTGTCGAAAGTCAGCGGCGGTTGACTGCGATCGCTGGCAACCCAATCCGCACATAAGAAACCGTTGTCGCGGCACCAGGTAGCAACTGCCGCCTTGTCATTGAGGGCAAACGGCAAGAGGCCGAATGCGTCATGCTGGAGTTCGACGACGGTGTTGGCGACGACCGGCCACGGCAGGAAGGCAAAGATGCCAGGTCCACCCTCATATCTGGCGAGTTGCCCATCATAATAGTCTTCAGGCATGAGGCTGCATGTCCACCAGCATCTGCAAATGTCGGTGACTTGTCCGAGAAGCGGACGTCCGCAGGATCGTCGGGCCGCGCCGCCATGACGTCGCATGGCGAGCATCTGGCGCCGGGGAAGGCTCAATGCTCCGCGCAGGATGGACCAAATGACCCCGAGCGAGCCGTTCAGTCCGTAGGCCTGACGGTATAGCTCGGCATACATGCCCATGATCGAATTGATCGGCGCCGGCTCCAGAGCCCTGTAGTCGCGGATAAGGCAGGGACTTCCGCTTCTTGGCATATCCAGGAGTTTTGAGCCCGAAGCGAAACCAAGCTGGCTGGCTCTATTTCTCTCAATCGCCGACACACACACGTCTCCGGTCAATGATTGCATTCGTATGGTTCGATCGGTCAAGCGGCGAGCTAGGCCAATCCGAAACGGAGTACTAGACTGCTCGTCATGTAAACGAAGAACGCCTGTCCAGAGATGATAATCAATCGAAATTTTCGTGGCTACTTCTCGCTCGGCAAGGGCGGGTCGTTGCGAACCCGCACAAGGCCATTGCGACGATGGCTCGGACTTTACATTCAAAGATTGCGAGCGCACCCAGCCCGGCTGACAAGCAATGCGCGCTTCATTGGCATTTCCGGAAGTTCTGGAAAGTCCACAACCACTGCGCTGTTGTCGCGCATCTTGGAGACGCAAGGAGCGATCGAGACGCAGATCTACAACAACACCGAGAAATCAATCTCCCGTAGAATTCGCGATATCAGCCCGTTAGCCAAGTTTTGCGTTGTCGAGGCGGGGATCAGCGCAAAGGGTGACATGGATGGGATCGCCAAGATCGTCCAGCCTGATGTCGCAATAATGACGCTCATAGCGCTTGAGCATTATTCGGCCTTCAAAACCAAGCAGGCCGTCTCTTATGAAAAAGGAAAGCTGGTGCAGGCACTTCGCCCTGGTGGCTTCGCTGTCCTCAATGCGGACGACGAGCACGTCATGGCAATGGCCAAGCGCACGGGAGAGCGGGTAGTTACGTTTGGACGGAAGCCGGGTGCGGACTATCGGGTCACGTGCGTCAGCTCGCGATATCCCGAGCCGCTGCGAATGCGGATAGTTTGGAAAGGGAATTCGACAGATGTCTCCGTACCGTTGATTGGCGAGCATTTCTGGGTGTCCGTGGCGGCCGCGTTCGCCACCGCGGTGGAACTGAAGGTCGACATCGATACGATCGTCCGGCGCATTGCCGAGCAAAGGCCGTTGCCATACCGCTGCGAACCGGTCGCTACTGTCGGGGGGCCTTTATTCATCGTCGACACCGCAAAGGCACCTTGGCACAGCCTATCCCTCGCGCTGAATGTCTTGGAGGCAACTTCAGCGCCACGAAAGCGCATCGTTCTGGGGCATATTTCCGACATGTCGGACTCAAACCGCAAGTACCGCGACGCCTACCGCAAAGCCCGGGATGTGTGCGATCAGGTCATCTTTGTCGGAGAGCATGCACACCGGTCGAAAGCGAGCAAGGAGGACAGGGCAAGCGGGCGGTTCGTCGAAAAAACGCGGGTGGTGGATGCATGGAACTATGTCCGCAAGACCGCCGTAGAGAACGAAATCATTCTCCTCAAGAGCTCGCCTGGACTTCATCTCGAACGCATTGCGATCGCGTGGGACAGAGACGTTCGATGTTGGTCCGATAATTGCGGTTACATCGGGGACTGTCTATCCTGCGGCTTGTTTGAAAAACCATTCTCTGAGCACGAGGGCATTCGACCTAGACAGAGGACCGCGCATAAGCGGCGGTGAGTTGACGAAAAATCCACGGTCCGCTTAGAACCGGGTGGTGGCGATTGAAGAAGTTTCCGTCGTCCGTGGTGGATTGGAGAAGGTAGGTACACCCGCCTTCCGATAGGCTGGAAGCAAGAGTATTGCAGTCCGGCGATCCACGAACGGTCCATCTGGTAAGTTGGAAATCATTTGAACGAGCTAAACTGGCCATTATATCTTATCAACCTCGACCGTTCCCCGGAGCGTCTGCGATGCGCACGGGAAGAATTCGCTAGAGAGAACATGTCTTTCTGTCGGGTCCGTGCAATCGACGGACAATCGTTGTCCGATCGGAAGCTCGCAACTGAACAGGCGAACGCCAAGGGCCCGATCTTCAAGCGAAAGATCGGGCCCTCCGAAACCGCATGCTACCTTTCTCATCGGAAGGTATGGGAACAAATCTGCGAGGGTGCTGCTGCCGCTGCCTTCGTATTCGAGGATGACGTCCAACTGGTTCCTGGGGCCGGTCATTTAATGGGCATGATCTCGCAACAAGAGCCAAACTGGGATATATTGCGCTTGCACTCTGGACGGTCCAGACGTCTTCGCCACAAGGAGCCCATTGCAAGCGGATTCCTAACCGGAGTCCCGAGCAAGCCGCCGGCAATGACTATCGGTTATGCGCTGACAAAACCTGCGGCGCGACACTTGCTTGCGACTTCATCGATCATCAGTCGGCCAATTGACATGGATCTCAAGCTTTGGTGGAAAAATGGTCTCTGTACGCGGGTCGTCGCGCCTGCGATTTGCGCACCGAGGCAAGATTCCGTCTCTACGAGCAGTATCGAACAGGATCGCCAATTGCTGCGCCAGCAGAATGGTTTTTGGAGGTTCATACTCAACCTGCGATATCAGCTCGCATACAATGCACTCCTGTTTATTCACCGAAGAGATCAGCCAGTCAAACGGCAGTTTTATTGATCCGTAGAGGACGCGTGGGTTCATCATTTTGACCTCTGACGTCACCTGCGTGCTCATTTCGATATTCCACCCGCGCTGCTGATCAACAACTGCGTGCGGTCTCAATCTTAGAGCCCCGGCTTCACTGGTCGTTTGGGAGAAGCCTGACACTAGGGTCGCTCAAGGTTCCAAGACCTATACCCGCTTTCCAAGATATGGCATCACCAATACCCAAATCATTCCAGGCAGGCCTTGTTCGTTGACCACATCTAACTGGATACAGACCACGAGAAGCATGCCACCGCTCGTTATGGCCTTCGATCCGAACATCGATGACGCGGCGAGAGCCGTAGTCACCTTCGGTTTCGGGTCCGAAAGGCATGAACGGGTCTACTTCGATTCCAACGGTCCAGCATTGCGGAAAACCGGAGATGCATTGCTGTGTCTTGGTCTTGCGCCAGCAATGGAATTGGGAACCGATCTAGTTGTTCGGGGTGGGGTTAGCAGCGAATTGCTCGATAATACCAATTCGATCCAGTCAATCCTATGCAGGTGGTATCCCGGATACCGCAAGATTAACATCTACGCCGATCCCGTTGAACAAGCATATCCTGACAATCGGGGCTCAGGGCTTTTCTATTCCGGAGGGGTCGATTCGTCTTATGCGCTGAACGAACTCAGCGCCAAGCTGGATGCAATCGTCACCGTGGTTGGAGCCGATGTCGACCCCTCTGAGTTCGATCGAGTTGCTCGCATGACCGCATCTGCCAAGGCCGTCTCGACACATTACGGGCTTGAAGCAATCATCGTAACCACAGACACTCGTCGGGTTTCAGACCGGTTGGTCGGATGGGTTCAATATCACGGTGCCTTTCTGGCGGCCGTTCGTCACATGCTCGCAGATCGATTAGACACGCAGTATATTGCCTCGTCCGGCTCCGAAACGGCTCGAACGATACCCTGGGGATCGCAACCGTTGCTTGATCCGCTTTATGGTACGCAAGGAGCTAGGGTCGAGCACCATGTTCTCCTGGATCGTTTCTCGAAACTGTCGAAGATTTCCCGTATCCCTCACCTGATGGAGCACTTGCGGGTTTGCCCCCGCTCAGACCCGAACTGTGGCATCTGCAAGAAGTGCACCTTCATGCTGCATGGGCTTGACGCGCTCAATGCTTTCGACGCCGCCCCCACCTTTCCTAGGGAAATGCTGGGAGCTTCCAGGTTAGTCGCGATAGATGATGACAACGACTACCTTGTCGAAGCGCGTCGTGCAGTCCAGATTTGCGACCCACATGGGCTGACAGCCGCTGCGATCGACAGAGCATTGCGGACATACGCCATCCGACAAAGCATTCAGGGGATCTTTCCCTCGTCCGAGTGGCACCGCAAGTTCAAACGTCTCAAGCGCCAATGGCGATTCCGACGGGCAGCGACATCATGAGCCTTATGCGTCAGCAGCCTCTGTTTCTATCTTCAGTACGGCCCGAGAGACAGGCTATTACGAAACTCAATAGACTTGAGCATGCAACCTGACGCGTCGCACAGGCCTGGCAAGGATGACAACGCCATAACTCTGGAAGTCGTCTCCAACGATGCCAGATTGCAAGCCTTGAGACTTGAATGGGACGGCCTCGTCGCAAAATGTGATGATGCGGCCTTTTTCAGTAGCTATCCGTTCGTTATGCAATCCTGGATCCGCCGTCGCACGGAGCGAGGACTTCGCCTAAATATTGTCACGATGCGGCAAGGCAACACCCTAGTAGCGGCAGTGCCGCTAATTCGGCAACGGGATTGGTTCGGCACATCCGTTTTGAAGTGGTTAGATTCCGGAACACCGCTCTATGATGGCATTCTAATCGATCCCGGAATTGATTTCGCGATCATCGAAGAGCAATTTAGGAACTATCTCGACAGTGTGCGACTTGTAAGGAAGCTCAAGGTCGACCTGATACCATACGACACCCCGGCACACCGCCTTTTGTCCTCCTTCGGAGGTGACCGGCAACAATATGCGACAATCGCGATTGCTTCGCTTGCCGGGTTCCGCGATTGGCAAGAATACTTTTCAAAAAGGTCTTCCAACACAAGACAGGCGTATCGGCGTCTGATGAGACGGCTCGAGGAACAGGGTCCTGTAAGCTTTGAACACATCACGGATTCCATGGAGCTGGAGTCTGCAATCGGTTGGATTTTTGAGAGAAAGCGTGCCTGGGTCTTGGCACGCTACGGGAAGCCAAACTGGCTAAGCGCTAGGGCAACCGAGGCCTATTTTCAGGCGACCGCAGCGGATTTGTCGTCTACCGGCAATGCATTTGTAGCCCGACTATCATGCGGCGACACCTGCATATCGGCTATGCTTGGATACAAAGGAAAAAACACCGTCTATCTATCCAAGATGGCTTACGACCCCAACTGGAAGAAATTCTCGCCAGGTTGGCTGCTGACCATCGAAGCAACTCGGTTGGCCATGTCCCTCGGAGCCGACAAGCTGGACCTTATGACCGGAGCCGAAGAATGGAAGGACCGACTAGCGGACGAGTTTGTTAAAGTGCACAAGTATCGATTGCGGCTTCCTTTGCTGGGGCTCAAGATTTAGCTTGTCGATCTATCGGCTTCACTGAGGTGGCTGCTGTCACGACAGAATGCTCTAGTCCGTTCCATTGGCCATATTGCTCGGGCCATAGCTTAAGGTGCTGTGCCAAGCAATCCCTCACATGCAGTGCCATCTGGGCCATCGCTCGGTAGTCCTTCAAACTTTTTGCGCGCTCGTTGCCTGCAATGACATCTGGTGGAATCGCAACCAAATGCATCTCATATGCCTCAAAGGGCTCAGTCTCGATAACTGATGCGCAGAATAGTGGAACCCGGCGTTTTACCGCGAATGATAGCGGCGTCGTCGCCATGCTGACTACCCCTGTCTGCCCAAGAGGCAATTCGATGAAAACGGATCCGGCAAAGGCGTTGTTGGTCATCGAGATGATCGCACCGGACTCGAGTTTCGAGGCGATTCTTCGGGTTACCGACTTGCCCTGATCCCTTTCGAATACAAGCCTGTCGCGCAAGTAACGGTTCTCTGCCCAAACAGCCAACTTGTTGAAGGTTGTCCTGCCGAACTCGGAAACCGAGTAGCCGTGGACGCTCGCACTGACGCGACACGAGGATAAGCCAGCAGCGGCGAGCGCCTGGCCAGTGAGCGTGTGATAGACAAATGGGTTAGACCAGACGATTACACCCTGACCGGCTGCCGCGGCCTCGCGTAGCGCGTCAGCCCCGTAGACCTGGAAAACTGGTGCCTTTCGATATGGGATGAATTCGCGAGCCATGCCGATCCTGCGTCGTATCGAGTGGTCGCGATAGGTCCGAAAAATTGTTTCGACATCACTGGGAGAAATCGCCCCAAGTACAGCCCGGGCGCCCGAGCTAAACCTGCCAAAGTTCTTTTTCTCGTAGTGGCCCTGGCGGAGCGAGGATACAAGTCTGGAGTATCGGATCCAAACTTGGGGGGGCAGGGTTGCCACCGTTGCGAAAGCTCCAGCGAGGACGATTAGTTCGCGTATATCGCCTTCGGTTATCTGGCGCTTACGCCCAGTGACCAACTCGGTGCGCCGATAAAAGGTCACAAATTCTTCTTGAGCCGTGAGCCGAAGTCGTTCGATCACGTCGATATCAAAGTACTTTACAGCGTGGTTTGTACTCATCGGATTTTCAGTACGTTCGGTGAAAATAAGTGGTGTCCAAATCACAATTCACGTCCGCCGCGCAGCGTCGGAAATCGGCCCTTCGGTTTTCAGCTAAATGCTACGCAACGCATTGCTTCTCTATCGAGGGACACGCGTATCGCAGCAAAGAATGGCCAACTGGCGGCATGCGATGCGCAACATCGCCACAATGCAGCTATAGGTTCTTGAGCGAGGGCGTGCCACTGTCATTATTGTCGTATAGTAGCCATCAGGTCGCGGTCAGCGATCCGCGCGGGCTGGAGTGGAGATGCTAGTCCGGCGGGTTCAGACCGGGTGGTCAGCAAAGCCAACTTTGACGGGATTTGAATTGATGGTCGATTATCCCCCGTTCCAGGTGATCTCGACGACAGCTCGCTTCCTTCGCCGAAACTGGCAGCTCCCACTTGGCCGGCTGCGACGACGCATAGCACGCTTCGACAACGTCGTCGCTGTTACCGGAAGCGCTGGCAAATCATGCACGACCCGTTTGATCGGAGAAATACTGCAAACGCGCGCGACGGTTCATGTGCGTTGGGGCCTCAACACATTCGACTCTACGGTACGAGGGTTGGCTAAGTCGAAGGTCCACGCACGGTATTGGGTACAAGAAGTGAGTGGGCATTCGGCTAAGGACCTCAAGAAATCTGTAGATTTTATCCGTCCAGATATTGCGGTCGTCACGAATGTACAGTTCGACCATATTTCGGAACACCGAAGTCTCGACGTCACCTCTAAGTCCAAGGGCCAGCTGGTCGAGGCACTGTCCGAGAGTGGCACTGCAATCCTCAATGCAGACGATCCACGCGTCATGGCTATGGCGACGCAATGCCATGGTCGAGTAACCACCTTCGGCAAATCAGAATCCGCCGACATAAGGGTTCTGGAACACACTGATGGACTGCCCAAGCGACTTACATTTCGGGTCACTGACGGCCATACGCAGTCAGTTGTCGAGACCGGCTATATCGGCTCGAGATGGGTGCCAAATTTTCTTGCTGCCATAGCTGTTGGCAAGGCGATGGGATTCTCGCTGGAGCAATGCGCCGACGCCCTTAAGGGCGCCAAGCCGGAAACCTACAAGGATTCCATCCACGAGAAGGACGGAGTGACGATCGTTCTCGACACTGCCAAGAGCCCATATTGGACCATTCCGGGCAGTCTGGATATTGTCCGAAAGGCAAATTACCCGCGCAAGATCATGATCTTCGGGACAATCTCGGATTACCGAGGATCCGCCGGTTCGAAATATCGCGACGCCGCACGGAGAGCACTGGCAATTGCTGACATCGTGATTTTCTATGGGCGACAATGCGAACGCCCTGCTAAACTGAAGCCTGAATATGGAGAGCGACTTCAGTTTTTTTCAAATTACTCGAAATTGGACCATTTCTTGCGTGTGAACCTTCGTGAGGGCGACTTAGTCTATGCCAAGTCGTCGGACGCCGACTATCTTGAGCGGGTTCTGCTCGGTCGCTATCGGCAGGAAATCTGTAAACGTGACGATTGCACGAAGGTGAAACGTTGCGAGAAGTGCAGATCGCTCTACCCCGGTCGAATACCATTATTCGACCGAGGCCTTCGGAAGGAGATTAGTCAGTCTTGAGGCGAGGATTTTCAGCGCCGGATGTCCAACGGTACGGTGATAAATCCCTTTCCTGACCAGCCTTATCCGGGCATCCAGTATATCCGTCTCGATACTGAATCGTCCAACGATTGGTGATTCTCCGCTCGGTTTGCCGAGCACCGCGCCCAGCTGGGTAACGAAGTAGACATCTCTAAGTCCCGGATAGTCGGGGCGGAAAGGGAAAACAAAACCTGGCGCACGGGCAAACATCGACTTCACGGTCGAAAGCGGCTTGTCGACACTCAAAGAAAATTCGTTCCTGGCGGCGCGGCGATAATTGCCTGCGGCCGGATCCTGTGCTGCAGCTTCAAGCTCTCCATCGAGATAGCGCATTACGTCAGCCTGTATCATAGCACCTGCCGCGCGAGCCGCCGCATAGTCCCATTCGACGTAACCGCCGCTGTCCGACCAAGACAGCCGTCTTTGAGAGATGATAGGTCCCTCGTCGATTCCTTCTGAAAGCGCGTGAATGGTAACCCCACCATATTCCTCCGCCTTTCCATCCAGCATCATCGCAGAACGGGCGACCGGCCCTTTGTAGTGAGGCAACATCGTGGGGTGGACATTAATGGCGCGCCCGCCAAAATGAGCCAGAACATCCTTTGGGACGATCAGACCCGTCATCGCTGTTATCAGCGTGTCGGCACCAGTCTCCCGTACGCAATCTATGAGGCCCGGCATTGCTCTCAAACTGTTGATGGGTGATACAGGAATCCGGTTTCGTCGAATATTCAGACCAATTGGCCGGACACCCGCGGCATAGGCGCATAGGAGACTTTCCGTACGTGTCCGTAGTTGGTCGGGGTCCTGGGTCCATACAGCGACTATGCGGTGTCCAGCCCTGAGCCAGGCATCCACGACGTGGTCTGAGACCAGGGAGGACGACGTCAGCACAAGCGCGTTATGTTGAGATTTGTTAAGCATCGACCTGTTTGCGTAGGATGGCTGTCAGCGGCGCGGCAGACCGAGACAATGGGTGTAAATCACTCCGCTATGTTTCGCGGGCAGCTCCCGAGACGGATCAGACTATTGGACACATTCTCCCAAATAATCAGTTACGCAATCGGGCCCTACCTAAGACCGGAACCCTATGCGCTCATAGATTACCCCAACTACCTCAATCCTGGCGACTGTGCGATATGGCTCGGGACCCGAAAGTTTCTGGAAGAAGCGCATGGAGCCCCGCCCGCTTACGTATCCAGCTTGCGCAACTTCAATAGGGATCAGTGTCTGAAACAGGTCAGGAACGGTACTGTGTACTTCAAGGGCGGCGGGAACATTGGGGCGATCTATTCCAAACATGACGTGATGCGCTCAAAAATCTTGGCTTCGCTTGCGGATCAGAGAACCATCATCCTGCCGCAAAGCCTTGCAGACCACCCCTCTGATTATGAAACGGGCACGTTAGGCTTCCTTCGACATAGTCCCCATACGGTAATATTCGCTCGCGATACATTTAGCAAAAAAGCGATCGAGGAACGTATCGGTCGATCTGTCCCTTTGTGTCCGGATCTGTGTCACGTGCTTCGCTTCAACTCAGCCAAGATCGGGACGGATACTGGACTTCTCCTGAGGCGCGATCCCGAGGTAAGGATATTTGCCAACGCTGCGCTTGAAACGACGCGCAGATCCTGGGATTGGGACGACATCGCGATGTTGCGGGTCTGGAACAAGTTGGGAAAACTCCCAGTGACAATTCCAAACGGATTTGGTCGGTCAGCTATCCAGGATTATGTGGCAGAAGCCAAGGTTTCAGCAGCGTTGGCGCGGCTGTCAAAATACAGAACTTTGATTACGGACCGCCTCCACGGCGTGATCCTGTCACAGTCAATCGGTCGGAGAGTCTTGGCGCTCGACAACGCTACCGGAAAAGTTTTGGCTTACAAGCGGACTTGGGACAATCTGCTCAATGGCGTGTCAATCGCTTCCAATCTCGATGACGCCCTCCGACAGGCAGATGAAACCTGACCGCACCAAGAGAGAAGGCAAAGAGATCGACATCGATAGAGAGTTTCGTTTGATGTGGCTGCGAGAGCAGGGCGAGTTGATCGGCCTGTCTCAGGCAAGTCATGCTTTTGCCCTTATCGCTAGTTCAGCGCAGCACGAAAGACGACGCCCGGTATTCTGGTTTCCGGACTACTTTTGCAATGATGCTCTGCAATCCTTGAGGGATACTGGTGCGGAACTGGTTTTCTATCCCATCACGCAACAGTTCAATCCTGATTGGGCTTCGTGCGAGAGTCTGAGCCGGCGGATGCCACCGGACTTTTTCGTCATTGTCCATTTCTTCGGACAATATGGTGAAGTCGAAGCGGCGAAGCATTTTTGTGAGCGTTTCAGAGCCAGGCTCGTCGAGGACGCAACCCATGTATTCTTTCCTGCGCATGAGGTCGGGCTAAGGAGCGACTTTGTACTTTACAGCCCACGCAAGTTTTTTGACGTCCAACGAGCAGGGATACTCATTTGCCGTAATGGGCAGGAAGGCACGCGGATCGCCAAAGAATTCGCATCAAAGGGGTCACCAGAAAATGATCTGCTCCGAAATCAATTGAAAACAATGGAACGTCTTTTCAAGCGGCACATTTTGAGACGAAGGCCTAAGGCGCAGGCGGTTACGCCTAGACGCATCAGGACAGTGCTCCCCTCGACGCCCTTGGACCCAGGCTTCCACATGAGCCGCTACGCGCGTCAACGTATTGCGTATGCTGTCCGATCGGGGATCAGCAATTTGATCGCGGAAGAACTTCGCAATTTTGAAATGCTGGTACGCGGGTACTTGGAACTGGGAACAGCAGCAATTCCAACCACGGACGGACTGGTGTCGTGTTGGGTTGGGCTTTCCTGCGACAATGAAATTGTAGCGCAGTCCGCCATGGATCGCTTGCGCTCCATCAATATCCACACAGCTCCATGGCCCAACGAGTTGCCGCCCGAGGTTATCTCCCAACCCGCCCACGAGGTGGCACTTCGGTTGCGGAATAGAACCTTGGTTGCAAATCGTCGAAGGTCTTGTCTTGGTGCCGAGTTGACGTCGTAATCAAGTCGTCAATCCTTGGCGTAAGAGGCTCGGTCTGATCGCACCGGCAGGCATCACATAGCGATGACTGCATTAGCAAGAGAATGCACAAATTGCGGGTGGACCGAATTGAAGACACTCGGAGAGATTTACGGCACCGGTACGTTTCTGACTTCGAGGAGATATTATCCGACAGGTCATCCACTTCGGGAGCGTTTGGCCGCCTCCGAGTTTGCTGCCGGAGCGCTGCTCACCTGTGCGGGCAGAATGCCTTTGCTGGCTCATCAGTCTGTTTTGTCACCGTGCGGGATGGCGGCCATGCAGGATGCTGGATTGGTCATCGCCCCAAATGTCGAAGAATACGGCGACGAGGCCAGCTATGCTGCAGCCGTCCGAAGGCGTGCTGCAACAGGTGAAACGCCGGCACACTACTATCCCAATCCACCAGGCATACTCTCTGATTTGAGCCCGTTGGTTGACGACAAAATATTGCGGGAGCTCAACAACAAGGGAGCTTTCGCACGACATATCGATCCCTCAATGATGCCGTCGCGCCGTATTGTTGAAAATCCGAGTGAGGATGAAATTGCGAACTTACCCTTCCCGATCGTCGTCAAGGCTGCGACCGATGAGCCAAATGGCGCTGGTCAGCAAGTTCTAGTCTGTGAAAATGAACGGCATATCAAGCGGGCTGCATCGCGGTTCAGCGGAACTCCTTATCTCGTCCTGGAAGACTATGTGGATGCCCAGGAAAACTGGGCCGTTCAATGTGCCATCATGCCAGACGGGAGCGTTGAGATCGAAGGCGGCACACTGCAGATCACGTCGAGAAGCGGTATTTATGCGGGGAACCTTTTCGATATGGCCAAGAAGGTGCCGTCACGCGCTCTAGCAGTAGCGAGAGCGGCTGCGGAGGCTGGTGCGAAGGCGGGCTACCGCGGCATCTGCGGGTTCGATATTTTGGTGACCCGGGCTGAGGAGGCTTTCTTGGTTGACCCGAATTTTCGGCCTACGTGGAGCACCCCGTTTCTGTTTCACTGCCAAAGCCTACTGGTTTCGAGGGGGATGAGATGCGCACGCTTTGTGAACTGTGCAATGCCGCAGAGGCTCGACAAATTCCTTTCGTTCTGTCGCCCAGGCTTCGAAGCGGGTTGGCTCTTGCCGGTAGCAACATATGATCCGGAGTTCGGAAACATTTCTGGCGAGGATTCTCGTATGCTGGTGATGATACTTGGTGGGGACCGATTGGAGATCGAAACGCTCGAGAAGAAGTTGCGTCGCATGGGCGCCGAGTTCACAAGTTTGAGTGACGCCCGCCTCAACGCACCACTCCCCAAGCTGCTCAACAAACTAAGCCGCCGTTTTTGGCGGAGAGCGAGTGCCAGCATCTCTCGGTCAGGCCGATAGGCCTTCTTTAGTCAAGATGGCTGCTGAAACGAGACACCCGAACTGCCAACAGCAGAGTCGAGGACGACTGCTATTGGTGCAAGATCCGAGGTGATGAATGCGATAACGCGCCTCATCCAGAGTTTAGTCGATAGTAGACCCGTGTCGCGCAGAGACTATGTCGGCCACTGACAGTGGGACTCTCCGTGCTGAGGATAAAGCCGAAAGGGTCGCCGCGCCGATTTAAGCCGGTGCCGCAAAGGTGAGAAGTGTTTTCGGAGCAATTGTTCCGCTCCTCAATCCCCTAACGCCCTCGTTACCGGATTTCGAATGGCCGCTGCCACAGTTCTGGCGACCTGTTTGTAGCCAAGTTTGTTGAAATGCACCCAGTCTCGCGGGCCATGGATGATCTTTGTTGAACCGAGTTCCCTTACCGGGTCGGTCGTGTCCACGAACTCGAATCCTTCCGAATCCAACATTGATTCTAGTCGCTCACGGATAAATTTACTGTTCGACGTATTCTTGTGCTCATCCATGGGTGGACCTTCCCCGTAAACAGTGCGCTGCGGTCTGATAGGCCCGGTCCAGCCATAACTCGTGACGATGGAAGGAAGATAAACAACAGTGAGCTTGGCTTGCGGGAATGACGAACGTAGTACGTTCAAACTTTGAACGGTCAATCTCAAGCCTAGATTAATCGCTTCTCTAGAGTGAGCTGCCGCAGCCGCCTGAGGATTTACAGGAAATGAAAACCTCGATCCATCGGAAAGAACTATAACGTTGTAGCCATGTTCGGACCCATGCCGATTTACTCGGTGCGACGGGAACAAATCCCCAATTGCCTCTTTGTAGGCCCCCTTCAGCAGATCAAAGACCGGGATATGCGCTCTGAACACCCGCCATGGGTCAATGCCCGATGTCTCTGCTGCCACGAATTGTTCGAGTGTCACATCACGTTGGCTATTGGCCATGTGACGGAGATTGTTGTCGATGTCGTTTCCCTCGTAGAAGAACAATAGCACTTGCAAAGGCTGATCGATCGATGGGAACAAAGGCGATTGCGCAAACATTCGATGGCAGAAACGAACCTCGTTGACACCGTTAATTGTACCGTAGCCACCGCGAGCAAAATTGACGAATCTCGCGTCAGTCAACCTGGCCAGCTTTCTTACGATTCCGTAATCTTCGTCATCTTCAAGAAATTCGTCCCCCAGGCCGGCACCGTATGAATCGCCGGCAACATAAATAACCTCGCCATCATTTTCCGAGTTATCCGAGTAAAATGTCTGATAGCATTTATCCAAGTGACGAACAAAACTTCGTGGAAAACTCCCGCTCTGTAGTATTTCTTTTGAATATAGAATAAATACGGTATTGCATATCGTTAATAAAACAAGCGTGTTCAGGAAAATGATCGCAGTATTGATCCAGACCACCCTCAAACTCGCCTTCGTGAGGAGCCTCGTCCCGATTTTCATCGGCCGTTTGCCCCCTGATGCGAATGAGAACCGAACAACGACGACGTACGGCGATCCTGCGGCCTAGTCCAGCTCATAGGCTGCCTTGTAGTCTGTCGCGAAATCCGCATTCTGCCGATCCTTCCTCACTATCGAATTACCGACGACGAGCATTTCAATTTCAGTTCCCATCAGACAGCGGTAGGCATCCTCCGGCGTGCAAACGATCGGTTCGCCGCGGACATTGAACGATGTATTGACCACTACCGGGCAACCGGTCAGTGCTTTGAACCGATTGATCAGCGCGTAATAGCGGGGATTGGTTTCTTCGTGCACGGTCTGTATGCGGGCGGAAAAGTCCACATGAGTAACGGCGGGGATTTCGGACCGCGGCACATTGAGCTTATCGAGTCCGAACAGCCCGTCATAATTCTCGTCCATAGCAATTCGCTTGTCGGAAACGACGTCGGCGACCAGAAGCATGTAGGGGCTATCTACGTCAATTTCGAACCAATCAGAAAGATCTTCACGCAGAACGCTCGGGGCAAAGGGCCGGAACGATTCCCGGTATTTGACCTTGAGATTAAGTTGCTTCTGCACTGTCGCTGAACGCGGATCGGCGATGATCGAGCGATTGCCCAGCGCGCGCGGCCCGAATTCCATCCGCCCCTGAAACCAGCCGATTGCAGATCCCTGCTCGAGAGCGCGGGCCGTGATCTCGATGACTTCGTCATCGGAAACCGTCTCAAACACCGCGCCCGTTGCTGAAAGCCTCGCCTCAATATCGGCCTGCGCGAAAGAAGGTCCGAGATACGCACCATTCATCGCATCGCCGCTGGTAGGATTTCTCGGCCCGTCGAGCATCATGTGCCAAGCACCGAGCGCCGCGCCAAGCGCCCCGCCAGCGTCGCCGGCGGCGGGCTGGATCCAGATTTCCTCGAAGCACCCATCGCGCAAAAGCTTGCCGTTGGCGACGCAATTGAGGGCCACGCCCCCAGCCATGCAAAGTCGCCTCCCACCGGTCTCCTTGGCAATGGCTCGTCCGAGACTCAGTATGACATCCTCGCACACGGCCTGGACGGATGCGGCAAGGTCCATTTCCTTTTGCGTCAGCAGCGCCTCGGACTTGCGGGGCGGTCCGCCAAAGAGCGTATCGAAGCGGGAGTTGGTCATGGTCAGACCGGTGCAATAGTCGAAATAATCCATGTTGAGGTGGAATGAACCGTCGTCTTTGACGTCAATCAGCTCATCACGGATCAGCTTGAGATATTTCGGCTCGCCATAGGGCGCTAGGCCCATAACCTTATACTCGCCAGAATTGACCTTGAATCCGGTGTAGTAGGTCATGGCGGAATAAAGCAGACCGAGCGAATGGGGAAAATGGATCTCCTTGTGAAGAGCCAGCTTGTTGCCGTCACCCAAACCAAGTGTTGTCGTGGCCCACTCGCCAACCCCATCCATAGTCAGGACGGCCGCACTGTCGAATGGAGAGGGATAAAAGGCGGATGCCGCATGGCTGACGTGATGTTCCGAAAACAGCAACTTCGCAGGATCCACATTGAGCCCGTCGAATGTCTCCGACAGATGGTCCTGAATTAGCTTTTTCTGAAACAGCTTGTCCTTGACCCATATCGGCAGCGATGCAGTGAAACTCTTGAAGCCCCGGGGTGCAAAGGCGAGATAGGTTTCGAGAATGCGCTCGAACTTCTGGAACGGCTTGTCATAGAAAACGAAATAGTCGATCTCACCGGCAGTAACCCCGCCTTCGGCGAGACAGTAACGGATCGCATTCGCCGGAAAGGTGGCGTCGTTCTTGATGCGCGTAAACCGCTCTTCCTGTGCGGCAGCGATGACCGCACCGTCAACCACCAGGCAAGCGGCCGAGTCGTGGTATAGAGCCGAGATGCCCAGAATACGCATCTCAGAAGAGCGCATAAATGAACGGCGCGATGACGGAGTTCTGCGCAAGAATTAGGAGAGATCCAAGCAGCACCATCACCGTGATGATCGGAACAAGCCAAAGCTTCTTGCGATGGGAAAGAAACCGGCCCATTTCTTTGATGAAGTCGATCACAATGATCCTCAGAACTGGTTCTTGAATGTATCGCCCGCAGGGCCCGGCGGCTCTCTGACAATCCAGTAGGAGTTCGCGCCGGGGCGCCTGAGGCGCAGTTCGTCCCGACCAAAGAGCCTGGTTACGACTGCGACCGGCGTGATTACCAGAAAGAACAGAGAGCCTAGCACAATCGGTCCAACGATCTTGCCGAGCAGCAGCCCGAACTTCATCCAGGCCGCCGTTAGCGGTGACAGGCTGTTAGGAGCAATGATCGCAATTCCAACGAAGACGAAAGCAAGGAGCGACACCGGCGCGATCGTCGCCACAGACCATTCCAGAAAATGACCACGCAATGCGACTAGGGCCAGGACGCCACCAATCAGGGCGCCGAACTTACGGTTGGATGGCAGAGCCGTTGTTTTCAACTTCGCGGTCCGAACCGGAGCTTCGATACAGCAGATTCTGCACCAATGTCCTGCAAATCAATAGACAATGATGCGCCAAGCTGAAACCGATGCACCTCATAACCTACGCTGACAAAGCACACTCGAAGCATTGTCAAGCGGCGAGCTAGCGACCTGAGGTAGCCAGTGAAAGCGACGCCTGTCAATCGCTCGTAAACCCGTGAGCTCGCGAAGCGCCGAGGACTCCAAAGTCTAGTTGGCAAGACGCTTGCTGTGCCCGCAATCGCGTTTTCCAAAGCCCTCAGACATGAGTCGCTCGCTACACGGGACTTGCGAGCTCAATCGGCCCCATTAGCGCGCCTGCCTCGCGCGTCGTTCATGAGAGCAGACTGGACCCCGACAAGGCAAGGTCGCGACTGTTCTGATAGCCCAACATTTCTACCAGTGTCGGCACGAAATCAAAGGTGCTACGTACTCCGTAATGGCCAGCAGGAAGTGAAGACCGGTGGAAAGCAGCAAATCCATACCCGCCGGTATGTCCTCCGGTTCGACGATAGGGAATGGGCCCAATCTCGCCGATATCCGGATGTCGAAAACCGGTACAAATTCCGCGCCATTCTATTCTGATGTCACATTGGCTGTCGTGCGCATTGTGTGGGTCGTCAGCGACAGGACGCGATATATCAGAAACCACAGGGTCTCCAGTCGCCAAGTCTCTTAGTTCTCGGAGCAAGATCTCCATTCTATCGAGTTCGCGCTCGTAGCCACTGAGTGTCACCATCCCGTTTCTTTCGCGACCAGCCAAATTAATTCGGACCCTACCGTCATAAAAAGAAGGTAATGCGAATGCAGCCATCCTCGGCCAGAACCGCTGATAACGAGTAGCGGGCATCCAGTCCAACGGCATCTCTATATCTGCAATACTGGTTGCGGATGGCCTGCTCTCCCAGATCCGCCTGATCTTTGCAATTTTGCTGCGCAGCCCCTTTGAGGGCGGGGGGCCTACAAAAGGGAGAACGCTTTGTGACCAGTCGTTGGGGGCTAAGAGGTTCAGACTATTGTTCCCGCCAGCTTTTGGTATGGGACGAAGATGCGATCTCAAAAAGTTGTGGCGATACAATAGTTCCGGCAAAAGCGCCATTGAGGCGAGGTCGCCTTTATTCGGGCCCATTCCGTGCGGTGAAAACAGCGAAAAAATGGCGTCTGGAAACCTTCCTGCCAAGCGCGCAAGCGTACTATCGACCTCAATGTAAAGATCTCTGATGCCTTGCCTCGCTGGTTCGGCCGAAGGCGCATTGTGAAGTGGATGGCTGCTATCCCAGCCGTGCCATAAGGCTTCAAGACCCGAATGGAACTCGCTAAAGACGATCAGCGCCAATTCCCAATCCGGTAGCCGCTTTGTGGTCAGCCATTCAGCAATCTTTCCGCGCAACCGTGCAGCCTCAACCAAACGTGACGCCATTTCCGCGGTACGTTCCTTGCTCGGCCAAACAAAGCCATAAATAAAATCCTTAGCGGGATACGGTCCGAATTTCCTCGCAATTTCAGCCTCTAGATCATGGGGGCAACTGTGCGCAAAAATGCCCGGGTCATGTGCTCCCCAGTTCGCGATGCCAACAACGTTATCGCTGGCTAACTCGTGATACGGCACGTCAAACGCGAGGACGCGCGTGTCTAACGCTGCAGTGAACGGTGCTTGGCGAGTCGCTTGTTGTGCAATGGAATAGGTGTCGCGGTCGAAACTCACAGAACTCCAGCGCTGATAATTATCTGGTGCACGTCCGGTGCTAAAGTGTTCCCAGGCAAGTCCCGTGTAGCGCGCATCCCCATGGTCAAGATCGAAGCAGGCAGCCTGTTCGGAAATTTGGGAAAAGAATGGGAGCAGCCCCTCTCCCATCATGTCTTGAGCAATGCTCGGTTCAAAACCGTCCAGGCCGATTGCAATCACTTTTTTCATTCTAGGCCTAATCATTTGAACGATCGATAGACGTTGCGGAAAGCCGCCCACGTTCCAGCATCAATTCGCGGAATAGCACGAGCCAAACTGTTCTGCGCCTCATTCCCCGGTAGAACCAGTATCGGAGACGCATTTTCGCACGTTTAGCGAATGGAAATTGAGCGTCCTTTTTGGAATAGTGCTCCAACTGCATCTGCAAAGCGCCTGCACTGATCCAGTATTTCCGTACATAGTCCATATTCTGGCGACCCGTATCGATCCAATGATCAACCCGTGCGTCCGGTAGCCACAATCCCCTGCTCCCAGCTAGGGACATCAAACTGAAGAACCGAACCTCTTCTCCCCCATCGAGATTCCCATTGCCCCTACGCCCGAAGTTCTCATCAAATCGCTGGCCGCAAATCGCCTTGCGCCGGATGGCAAAGTTCGCGCCGAAGGGAGTTTCAAACGCGGATGGATCGAGCGGCCGCGGATCTGGGCCCAACCACAACTGCGAGAACGTAGTAGGCAGTATGCGCGCGACGTCCTCAATGATTGGTCTTGGCTTGCCCTCAAGGCGAGCGAGCACAGCGCCCGCAAAAAAGTCAAAGGCAGGATACTGTTCTAGGGCAAGACAATACACGGATAAGAGGTTGCAGTGAACGGTCGCGTCGTCGTCTATGAAGACGACCGCATCAGAATTGATCTCAGATAGCCCCCGGTTGCGTGCGCGTGACAACCCTGGGTGGCGTTCCTCCAGCACCGTAATTGGCAGTCGATCTTTGAAATCACGTGCGCCATCAGCACTTGGATCGGAACAACCGCTGGTTACAACTATCACCGTGAAGCGGCAACCGGGGGGCACCGTCATCCGGGCCATTGACTCCAATAGTCGGACCAATTGCTGGCATCTGTTATGCGTCGCTACGACGAATGAGATACTTACATTGGATGAACGCACTAGCTTCACAGACTCCAAGCTTTCGCGATGTGTCGCTCCTACACTCGCACTTGACTCGCTCGATGTCGCAGCGACCAATCATTTTTAGGTGAATCTCGACTGGCACTTACCGATAGGCTGGACAGGCCCTCGCGAGATGACAGACTGGACGACCCGTTTAGCCCAATAATGGGAACGCAAATTGACGTACGCTGTCAGGCAATTTGCATAAATGGATCGAAGAAGACTCTTTCTTGCTCGCATGCGTTCACGATCGGCATCAAGCAAAGATCCCCTCAAAGAAACCCCATTGTCAATAACGATATTCGGCTCTAACGACGCTACTCGAATCCCAAATTCGAACCAGAACCGAAGCTCTTCATCAACAGGGCGAAAAATATAGCGCCGGCTAAGTAGCTTCTGACAGCAATATCTACTCAACATATACCCAACCAATCCAGAGTTCGGTCGGCTGTATATAGCGACATTTAAACCGTCGCAATGCATCGTATGTGCAGGAGTTCTTTTATTGAAGTCAAAAAATTTTACCATATCGAAGTTATTGCATACGTTTGTAAGTTTCGATATAGTTTGTCTGAAATTTAAAGTGTCTAATAAAAGAAAATCATCCTCAAAAACAATAGCGTAATGATCTCCATTCTCCACAATTTTTTGCCAAATTTTTCTGTGTCCGAGATAAACTGCAATTTCTCCTGGTGTGAGTGAGCGCTTCATGAACAATGCATTCCGAAGTGAGCTATACTCTGTTGTCACCATAGGATCAGTTGGAGTAAATCCCGGCACTATGATGTGCTCCACGTTGGCCGCAGCCAACTGCGACGTGGCGCTCCGCACCCTCAGAGGGTCTCCGTGTGGCGCGACTAGAACGTAGCTTTTGGGAAACGGGTTCACGCCTCGCCTTCCTGACTGCTGCAAACCGATCGTAAGATGAGTGTCATGATCCGTACCTTTCAGCTCACAGTCGATAGTCCTTGGCCCTCCACTAGCGGCGGAGATATTCGGAACGCATTTGTCGCGCAATCAGCTAGGTCTGCCGGGCCTGTTCACGTCGTCAGCTTTGGTCACTCAAACCAAGTCGGTAAAGCAGTCGATATCTCAACCAACCATATTCCCAGTTTTGCCGATTCAGTACCATGGCATAGACATTATCCACGCTTACGTACGGTCATTCAGCTCAACTCAGAGGATCTCGCATTCCTAGAGGAGGAAATTCTAGGCTTTGCACCGCAAATTGCCATTCTAGAAGGGGTAGCGGTCGGTGCGGCTTTGCCGCTCTTCCAAGCCCTTGGCATCCCGGTCATCCTCGACATGCACAACATCGAATCAGATCTGTATCGGTCAATCAGGCGTACGAGCTCCTTAGGTCGATACCTAAAGGACCTAGCATTCGGGTCGAGACGGTGGAACGAATCGCGTCAGTTTGATCGCAATGCGAGTTTGACGGCCACAGAAACTTGGGTGACTTCAAAGAATGATCGGCGAAACCTTTTGCGAATAGGAGGCGCTAGCTCGATTGTTGTGCCAAATCCAATCCCAGACCAGGGGTTCACAAATTTTTCGCTCCATCCAAAGCGCTACGCTTCAACTCGAGCAGTTTTTGTTGGACATTTAGCTTACCCGCCAAATGTCCGGGCTGCACGGGAACTGGTGAGGACGATTTGGCCGTTAATACGGCTGCATGAGCCAGAGGCGTCTCTTTCCGTGTGCGGCCGTACGCCAACAGATGGCGTGCTCAATCTGGGTACGGCGGAGGGAGTTAAAGTCATCGGCGATCCCGTCGATCTTAGTGCCATCTATCAACAGTGTGGCTTTGCACTTATGCCAATCCGGCAGGGTGGCGGCACTCGAATCAAAGTTCTTGAAGCAATGGCGGCTGGCACCATCGTCATCGCGACCGCGAAGGCAATCGAGGGGCTAGGAGCCTTGCCCGATATCCACTACCTGCAAGCTGAACGGTCGGCAGACTTTATTATTAAGTTGCAAAGATGCCGGGAAAATCCGGACTATGCTGTTGCTTTAGCCGATAGGGCAAGGAAATTTGTATTGGGAGAGTTCGGCACGTACCAACTTGCGAACAAGATTGTGAGCCGCTTGGCGCATCTTACAGACATGCGTCACCAGGTTGAGTTGCATAACGTTCGAAGGACGTAAGGGTTGTGAAAACGCTGTTAATCCTGTCAGAGATGAGAAATGGATCAAGCTGGCTTGGTTCGTTGACTAATAGTACCCGGCTACTCGGAAACGCCGGTGAATGGTTAAGGCCTGGAGCAATCGATGAGGATCAGATATCTGATGCAAAAAATAAACATAGATCTATATTAAAAAGAGCCTCCACAGACAATGGAGTCTTTGCGGTAAAAATATTCCCTTATCATCTCTATCGCCATCGCGAAAAGTATGGATATGACTTTATCGAAAGGTGTATCGCTGAGCACTCAGTTTTTGTAGTGCTTCTTGAAAGGATTGACCGCCTAGGTGCGGCGATCTCCGCCGCCCGCGCCTTCAGTACCGGCAGATGGTCCCACCCCATAGGCGCAGAGTTCAATGTGTACGGCGGCGAGGACAAATCTATATACGATCGAGAAGCAATTCTGGAAAATATTAGTTACATCGGCAAGAGCATGGCGTTCTGGAGAAATTATCTGACTGTCAGATGTATTCCTTATATGCCGGTTTATTATGAACACATTATCCACGACCCTCGCGATTATGTGTGTCGCGTCGCCAGTGAGATGCAAGTGATTGTTGATCCGCAAGTAGTTACCACGAACCTTCAGGTGCAGCGGGACGACATATCGAGACAGTGGCGGGAAAGGTTCCAATCCGAAGCTAAAAGCCCTGCGTTTAAGCACACTCCGGAGATCAGTGGCAGGTACGCTAGGAACATGCGAAATCTTACAAATTTCATTGTAGGGAGAAAATTGGTTTCCAAATGTCAACCGCCGGAATTCATGGAGGGTTAGTCGTATCTTTCTTTCCGATGATGTCCGCCTTTGGATTACGTCGAGACGGACTGTTCGTCCAGTGAGCGTCAACGTTTCTCCGACGCTGGACTGCACCGCAGGCAGTTCCGGTCCAACCAGGATGTGATGCGCCTAAATTCTCCCCCGAAAGCTTTATCCTTAAGCTCCTCGTACACCATCGAACAGTACATGGCGTCCCCTCCGTTCAGCCTGCTGGTTGTGGCGGCTTGCTCGCACCCGAGGTAAACGCTTTTCAATTCATCGATTGACATTGAACTGATGCAGGATTGGTCGTCGGCGCCAGCGGATTGATGCACTCCAAAGACGAACATGATCGCCGCGCCGAGCGGGGCGACGCGGGGGATATGTGGCACGAGATGTGCGGACATCATTTCCTCCAGAAGGCCTGCGGCAGTGCCGGCCTGAGCGAGGAATCATAGACCGCGCTATGGTCGCTCGCATGAGGCCGATGTCCCGGAGCGGCGAAGAATCGTGACGGTGGTGAGAGAATAGGTGGGTCCGGGGTCCCGGGCGACCCTAGATGCCGTAGCCTGCTTCGCGAGCTCGGACAACCGCCTCCACGCGTGTCGCTGATCCAAGCTTGTCGAGTATGGCCGAGAGGTGGTTTCGAACGGTTTTTTCAGTGATCGACAAGCGCGCGCCGATTGCATGATTGTCGAGGCCGCGTGCAACCAGATGCAGGACTTCGCTCTCACGCGCGGTAAGTGCCGAGAACTCGGCTTTGTCCGCCGTCGCGGTTGGCAGGAATTCGTGCATCGCCTCGGTGAACACGCGCCATGCTGGCTCGCCGCGAAGCATTAGATGGTTTGGAGTATCGAGCTCCAGGAAAGTCGCGTTCGGGATAGTCTGCGCAAGGAATCTACCCTCCTCGACAGGGGCAACTGCATCGCGGTCGCCATGGGCAACCAGCGTAGGGCAGGTTATGCGTTCTGCGGCCCGGCTGATGTCGATCTCAAACATGATGCGCGTCAATTCCACGGCGTTTCGCGCACAGGTCGCGCGCCGTTGCAGTTCGCACCAAGAACTCAAGTGCTCCATCGAGCCTTCGGGCTGGAACTGTGTTGCGAAGGAACGCATGAAGGCGCTGTCCGAGTCTCTCCATCCCAATTCGATCATCTCAATCATTACCCTGGCCTTTTCGGGTTCAAGGGGAGGTGATGACCGCCTGTTTCTGCCCCTTGCGTAGGCGCCGTAGAGGATGAGATGACTGATCCGCCCGGGGTTCCTTTCGGCGTAATTGATTGCGACGGCGCCACCCTGGCAGATGCCGATCGTAGCGAATTGCTCCAATCCCAGCTTCTCGACGAGTCCCTCGAAGTCACGGACCCAGGTTTCGAAGGAAAGATCCGACACATCACGTTCCGACATGCCGCACCCTCTTGGGTCGTATCTGACGAGCGTGTACCGCGATTCAAGCACTTCGAGCCAAGGCCGCCATGCCACGCTGCGATCCTGGTATTCGAGATGTGTCAGCCAACTCGGCATCAGCACCACTGGCGGGCCGCTCCCCGAGACCGCATAGGCAATCTGGGCACCGTCGAAGCTCTCGAAGTAGCGTACCTTTTGGCCCGGCATGTCGTGGATCCTCAGGCAATCGGCTGTGGGAATCTAACAGCTTCGTTTCCGCGTTGCACGCGAGTCCCAGCAAATCGACCGCGGCCGACCGAAGACGCAGGCTTTCAAGCGATGATGGAACAGGCCCGAATGTCTGGATCGAGGGCGCGAAGCGGCCATTGAATGGATAGCTCTTAGATGTCTGCTTTGGACCGGAAGTGCCGGTACGATCAGCCATTTCAAAGGGCTCTAAGCGGCCGGTCGACCTAACAGAACGGGCCGCAGTGTCTAGGGGCAACCCAGATATTGAAGTCTGGCATGCTGGTGTGATTCAAGCTCCGAAAAGGAGCCTTGAACACGAGACATGCCGTCTCCGACGCCGAATGGCGGCTGACTTGCCCAATCCTTCCTTTCAAGCCGCGAGGTGGCCCGCGTCTGGATGACAGACGTGTCCTCAACGGCCCCTCTGGGTTTTGCGGTCGGGAGCGCCGTGGCGTGATCTGCCGGAGAGCTACGGTCCTCATTACCATCTGCTACAAAAGGTTTGGTCGATGGCGTCACGCTGGGCATCGTGTTCTGACCGCCGTCTCGCATCGGGACCATGCCGAGGTGATGATGATCGATAGCACGATAATCCGAGCCCATCAGCACGCGAGTTGCACCCAGAATGACGCTCGCCGAGGCTTTGGACGTTCGCGTGGAGGACTGACGACCAAAATCCACGCCCTGGTCGATGCGAACCGGGTTGCTGCTCCACATCATGATCACCGGCGGTCAGCAGCATGATCGTCTGATGGCACGCGCTCAGCTCGAAGGCGTGCCGAACGGCGGAATGGTTCTCGGATTTGACGTCGAGGCAAGATAAGCACCCAATTCAGCAGGCACAGAAGAAGAGCCTATAGAGAGCCTAGAGCGATCGGAGAATTCCCTAAGTTATTGAAATAGTTGGCGATCCCGGCAGGATTCGAACCTGCGACCATCGGCTTAGAAGGCCGGTGCTCTATCCGGCTGAGCTACGGGACCGCGAGCCGAAGCGCGCGCCCCGGCCGGTGCTCCTTGCGGCAAAACGGTCCGCCGTTCAATGGGTCCACGGAATCTTGCGGTCATATTTGAAGTTCTCCGCATAGGAAATCTGGCGGCGCTTGGCCTCCTTGGGCTCCTGTACCCGGTAGGCCAGGCCGTTCTTCTCGGCATAGGAAATCGCCTCTTCCTTCGTCTCGAAGGCGAGGCGGATCTGGCTCTTCATGTCGCCGGAGGTCGTGTAGCCCATCAACGGGTCAATCTTGCGCGGCATCTCCGGATCGAACTCGAGAACCCAGAGCCCCGTCTTGGCTTTGCCTGATTGCATTGCGGTTTTTGCGGGGCTGAAAATACGCGCTGACATGCCTGCTGCTTCCTGACTGCAACTTCGGGTGCAGCCTTCTCCCAACCTGTTTGCCTCGTCAACCCATTTATGGGTCCGGCCGGCAACAGTCTGTGCAAGGGTGAGTGGTCGGAGCGGCAGGATTCGAACCTGCGACCCTCTGGTCCCAAACCAGATGCGCTACCAGACTGCGCTACGCTCCGTGACCGTTTCCGGCGCCGCTGTGCCTAGAGTTTTCGCGGTCGCAGCGCAACCCCAGAAAACACGCCGGCGTCCGATTCGATCCGGCCGCATCACAATCCCGGCGGCCGCGGGCCCATTTCGCCTAGATGTCGAACTCGACCTGACCCTGGTCCATCGCGCTAACGGTCTCGGCGGCAAGCGCGCGCGTTATCCGGGAATTCTGCTCCAGCGCCGCCCGGTCGAGTCGCTCGACGACGTCGAGCGCGGTCGAAAGCGAGCGCTCGATCCGCCTGACGAGGAATTGCACGACATGCTGCTCGACCTCGACCTGCCGGTCGGCGAAAAGCTTTGTAATCACCGCGGCGAGCAGCAGATCGTCGGGCTCGAGAATCTCGACTGTCGCCGCAGCCTTCAGCCGCGACGCAAGGTCGGGCAGCGTGACGCCCCATGCGGAGGGAAAGCGGCGGGAGGTCAGAAGGATCTGCATCCCGGCGCCGCGCATGGCGTTGATCAGATGGAAGAGGCCCTGCTCGTCGAGCATCCTGTCGGCCTCGTCGATCAGCACGGGGCGGGACAAGTCGAGGCCTTCGATGCATTGCTCGATGGAGCCGGCTGACAAGACAGAAGCGCCGGTCGTCTCGGCCCAGATCGAGGCGAGATGGGACTTTCCGGAACCCGCCGGTCCGGCGAGCACGACCACCGGGGCCGGCCAGTCAGGCCATCGGTCGATCAGCGAGACTGCCTCCCGGTTGGCGTCGGACACAACCAGTTCGTCGCGCGAATGACCGATCGAATGGCCGAGGTCGAGCGGCAATTGCTGCGGTTTCCGTGGGCTCGCCATAGGACCGCTCAACCTTGCGTCCCGGCGCGCCTCGTCCTGCGCGCTGGCTTGGGCCGTGCCTTCGGCGCGGCCTCGGTCGCCATATCGACGGTTTGATGCGCCTCGCCGCGGTAAAGCGGCGATTCCAGGTAGCGCGCAATCGCGAACCGAACCAGGACCGCAACCGCCGCGGCAGCCGGCACTGCAATCAGCAGTCCGACGAAACCGAACAGCGCACCGAAGGCAAACAGCGAGAACATCAGCCAGACGGGGTGCAGGCCGACGCTCTTGCCCACGAGGCGGGGCTGCAGGATGTTGCCCTCGATGAACTGGCCGACGAAGAACACGGCAGCGACTGCCACGACCATCATCCAGTCCGGCCAGAACTGAACGAAGGCGACGCCGACCGACAGCACAAGGCCGACCATCGAACCGACATAGGGGATAAAGCTTATCAGGCCGGCGAACAGGCCGATCAGGATGCCGAAATTCAGCCCCGTCGCCGTCAGGCCAATGGCGTACATGACGCCGAGAAGCAGGCACAGCGTGCCCTGACCGCGCACGAAGCCTGCCGTCGCGGCGTTGATCTGCGTGGCAAGCGAACGGACGGTGTCGACGTGATCGCGCGGCACCCAGTTGTCGATCGCGGCAATCATGCGGTCCCAGTCGAGCAGCATGTAGAAAGCCACCACGGGTGTCACCACGAAGAGGCCGGCAATGCTGAACAGCGCAACGCCGGAGCTCCAGATCGACTGAAACACGGTGGTGAAGAAGCCGACCCCGGAGGTGAGCAGCGAATTGAGGCCGTCGCGCAGGCTGCCGGCGTCGATGCCGAATTTCTGCTCCATCCATTGCGGATCGAAATTGGTGATCAGCGTCTGCAGGCGCGTCAGGTATTCGGGCAGTTTTTCGAGGAAATCCGCAAGCTGGGAGGCCAGCACCGGCACCAGTATGATCAGCGCCACGGTCAGCACGATGACGAATCCGACCAGGATCAGCAGCGTTGCCGCCGTGCGCGAAAGGCCAAGCCGCTCGAGCCTGTCGGCTACGGGATCGAGGAAATAGGCCAGCACCATGCCGGCGACGAACGGAAGCAGGATGCTGCTGAAGACATAGAGGAACAGCACGAACAGCGCGGCGCCGAGCAACCAGAAGCGGACGTTTCGGTGGAAGTTGCTGGTAGTGACCACCACCTTGACCTCCTCATCCGCCGGGAGTTTCACCTTCGCCATCTTTGCCCATGTGCCTCAGCCAGGCTACGAGATAGGCTGCGGCGGAAGCCACGGTCAAGAGCCCGGAGGCCACAATGAGGACCGCCCGCAGAGGCCCGAACTCAACGCCGAAGGCCAGTTCGGCGAGCACGACGCCGGCCAGCACGATCTGCGTCGCGGTATTTGCCTTGGAGACCATCAGCGGTTTCATCTCCACCGGATTGCCCATCACGGTAGAAAGAAGCACCGCCCCTATGATCAGGGCATCGCGGCTGACGGCGACGATGACCAGCCAGAGCGGCAGTTCGCTCATCAGGCCAAGCACGACGAAGACGCTGACCAGGAGCAGCTTGTCGGCCATCGGATCGAGGTAGGCGCCAAGCTCCGAGCGCTGGTTGAAGTGGCGCGCGACGAAACCGTCGACGCCGTCGGAAATGCCTGCCACCACAAAGCCGGCGAAGGCCAGTTCCCATTGTCCGCCGAGCAGCCAGTAGACCACCGCCGGCACCAGCAGAAAACGCAGGATCGTGATCATGTTGGCCACGGTCACGTGCCCTGTCCTCCCTCGCAACTCACGGCTGATAGATGGAACGGCGAAGCGGCGAAGGCAAGGCAGGCGAAGATGTGTGCGCCGTCCACCGGTTTGTGGGAAGATCGGCCCGGCGGCGGCTGCCGGTTCTTGCAGGCCGTGCCCTTCCATGCGAATAGCCGCTGAACCCGAGGCAATCCAGGACCGAGCATGAGCAAGCCCAACAATGGTCTCACCTATGCCGAGGCGGGCGTCGACATCGACGCCGGCAATCTGCTGGTCGAGAAGATCAAGCCGCTCGTGCGCTCGACAAGGCGGCCCGGTGCCGACGGCGAGATCGGCGGTTTCGGCGGGCTGTTCGACCTCAAGGCAGCAGGCTTTTCGGACCCGGTCCTGGTCGCAGCCAATGACGGCGTCGGAACCAAGCTGAAGATCGCCATTGACGCCGGCAAGCTCGATACGATCGGCATCGACCTCGTCGCCATGTGCGTCAACGACATCGTCGTTCAGGGCGCCGAGCCGCTCTTCTTTCTCGACTACTTCGCCACCGGCAAGCTCGACCCGGACGAAGGCGCCTCGATCGTCGGCGGCATCGCCGAAGGCTGCCGTCAGGCCGGCTGCGCGCTGATCGGCGGCGAGACCGCCGAAATGCCCGGCATGTATCACGGCAAGGACTTCGACCTTGCCGGCTTCGCGGTGGGCGCTGCCGAACGCGGCCAGATGCTGCCGACCGACGACATCGTCGAGGGCGACGTGTTGCTCGGCCTCGCCTCTTCCGGCCTGCATTCCAACGGCTTTTCGCTGGTGCGACGCATCGTCGAGCAATCGGGCCTCGCCTGGAGCGACACCGCACCATTCGCAGACGGCCCGACGCTTGCCGAGGCGCTGCTTGAGCCGACGCGCATCTATGTCAAGTCGATGCTCGCGGCGATCCGCGGCACGCACGGCATCAAGGCGCTCGCCCATATCACCGGCGGCGGCTTCCCGGAAAACATTCCGCGGGTCCTGCCGAAGGATTTTTCGGCCGAACTCGAGCTTGGCGCCATCGACGTGCCACCGGTATTCTCCTGGTTGGCCGCGACCGGCGGCGTCGCCGAGACCGAAATGATGCGCACGTTCAATTGCGGCATCGGCATGGTGCTCGTCGTCGCCTCGGGCCAGGCTGCGCAAGTCGCGGCAGTCCTGCAGGAGGCCGGCGAAACCGTCACGTCGATCGGCCGCATCGTGCCGCGCCGCGATGCGGGCGTCATCTACAGAGGAGCGATCGCGCTATGAGCGGCGTGACCAAGCGGGTCTCCATCCTTATTTCCGGCCGCGGGACCAACATGTCCCGGCTCATCGAGGCGGCGGCAGATCCGTCCTACCCGGTCGAGATCGCGGGCGTCATCTCGGATACCGCCGAGGCCCCGGGCCTGCTGTTTGCCGCCAGCCGCGGCATCGAGGCGCGCGCCCTGCCCCGCGCCGACTATGCCAGCCGCGAGGCGCATGACGGCGCCATTCACGAGGCGCTGGAATCGCTCGACACGGATATCGTCTGCCTGGCCGGCTACATGCGCATGCTGACGGCCCGCTTCGTCGAGAAGTGGACCGGCCGGATGATCAACATCCACCCTGCCCTCCTGCCGTCGTTCAAGGGCCTCGACACCCATCGCCGCGCCTTGGAAGCCGGCGTCAGGGTGCATGGCTGCACGGTCCACTTCGTCACGCCAGAGATGGACGACGGCCCGATCATCGCGCAGGCAGCCGTCCCGGTGCTGGTGACGGACACCGAAGAGACGCTTTCCTCCCGCGTGCTCAAGGCCGAGCACCAGCTCTACCCGCTGGCGCTGCAGCTGCTCGCCGAGGACAAGGTGCAGATGGCTGACGGGCGTTCGGTCTATGTGAACCTGCACGAGGACGAGAAGAACGGGCTGGCGCGGCTCTTCTCGCCGTCGTCATGGAGCGAGGACATCGACCTCGAATCCCTGGCGCGCTCGACGCCCTGACCGATACGCTCCGAGAGACGGCATGAAGACGCTGCTGCTTCTGAGGCATGGAAAATCGAGCTGGGACGATGCGTCGCTGGCCGACATCGACCGGCCGCTGGCGCCGCGCGGCATCGCCGCTGCCTCCCGCATGGGTCGTGAGATCGCCCGGCGCGGCTGGCTGCCCGACAGGGCCCTGGTATCGAGTTCTGCGCGCACCAGCGCCACGTGGGAGCTGGCCTGCACGGAGCTCGGCCCGGAACCGGAAACCTCGTTCAGCCCGACCCTCTACGAAGCCGCTGCCGAAGCGCTGCTGGCGGAAATCCGGCAGACCCCCGACAGGATCGGGACGCTGATCCTCGTCGGCCACAATCCGGGCATGGCCGACCTGGTGCTCAGCCTCGCCGGCGCGGATTCCGCGCCCGCTGCAATCGACAGTGCCTCCAGTAAGTTTCCGACCGCAGCGCTCGCGCGCCTGAGTTTCGACGGCGCATGGGAAGCGCTTGGCCCCCGCACCGCCCGCCTGACCCATGTCCTGCGGCCGAAAGATCTCGGCGACGAGAAGTAGCCGTCCCGGCCGGTGTCAGCCGGCGGCGCGCAGCCAGACCTTGTTGTCGTGGAACGCCGCACCGCCATAGGGCGCCGGCGCGTCGGCGCCGGTCAGCACGTTGATGCCCTCGCCGCGCTCATGCGCATCGTTCGGCCAGATGCCCTCGGCGATGACGACGCCGCGCCGGACCCCGTCGAACAATTTCGCATGCAGCACGATCTCGCCGCGGCCATTGCCGATCTCGACGCGATCCCCGTCCGACAGGCCGGCCAGCGCCGCGTCCATGGGATGGATCAGCAGCTGCGGCCGGCCCTCGCGCGTCCGCGACACCGGCGTCTCGGCGAAGCTCGAATTCAAAAAGTTGCGGGCCGGCGAGGTCGCCAGGCGGAACGGGTGTTCCGCGTCGGCCACCTCGATGAGCTCGACATGGTCGGGGAAGACAGGCAGCGACTGGTGAGGTCCGAGAAGGCCCATGCTCTCGGGCGGGCGGTTGGGCGCCACCTGGCCCGTCCAGTCGGGCCTGAAGCGGAACTTTCCGTCCGCATGGCCGAATCCGCCGAGAAAATGCGACGTCTCGAAGTCCGGCTGCATGTCGATCCACTTCTGGTCCTTCAGCGTCGCGAAGGAGCCGAGCCCCCGCCGCCCGAGGATGACGTCGATATGCTCCTCTTCGCTCATGCCGAAGCCCGGATGGTGCGAGACGCCCAGCCGCTTCGCGAGTTCCTCGATGACGAAAAGGTTGGTGCGCGGGCCCTCCGGAGGGTCGATGAGCTTCGGCCCCAGATTGACGTGCTGGTTGCCGCCGCCGCGGTAGAGGTCGTCGTGCTCGAGGAACATGGTGGCCGGCAGCACGACGTCGGCGAGCTTCGCCGTGTCGGTCATGAACTGCTCGTGCACGCAGGTGAACAGGTCGTCGCGCAGAAAGCCCTGTTTCACCAGGCGCTGCTCCGGCGCGACATTCACCGGGTTGGTGTTCTGGATCAGCATGGCGGTGACCGGCGGGCCGCCATAGAGCGCGTCGGGCGCCCCGGTCAGCACCGGGCCGATGCGCGAATGGTCGAGATAGCGGATCGACGGATCGCGCAGGCTGGCGCCCTCGAGCAAGGATTTGTCGAGCCCGAAGATGCCGGAATTGGAGTGGAAGGCGCCGCCGCCCTCGTGCTGCCAGCTGCCGGCCACCGTGGCGACCGAGAGTGCCGCATGCATGTTGACGGCGCCGTTGCGCTGGCGGGCAAAGCCGTAGCCCAGCCGGAAGAAGGTTTTCGGCGTCGTGCCGACGAGCCGCGCGAAGGCCTCGATCTCCTCGACCGGCAGGCCGGTGATCGCCGAGGCCCATTGCGGCGTGCGGTCGGCGAGATGCGCCTCGAGGCCCTGCGGGTCGTCGCTGTATTTTTCGAGATAGGCGCGGTCGGCCAGGCCGTCGCGGAACAGCACGTGCATCACCGCGCAGGCGAGCGCGCCGTCCGTGCCCGGCTTCAGCAGCAGCGCCATGTCGGCCTGCTTCATCGTCGCATTGTCGTAGACGTCGATGACGACGATCCTGGCGCCGCGCTCCTTGCGGGCGCGCACGGCGTGGGTCATCACGTTGACCTGGGTGGCGACCGCATTGGTGCCCCAGATGACCACGCAATCCGACTTCGCCATCTCGCGCGGATCGGGGCCGCGCAGCGCGCCGGTGCCCATCACGTAGCCGGTCCAGGCAAGGTTGGTGCAGATCGAGCCGAAGAAGCCGGAATATTTCTTCGCGTGGCGCAGCCGCTCGATGCTGTCGCGCTGCACCAGCCCCATCGTGCCGGCATAGAAATAGGGCCAGACCGTCTCGCTGCCGAGCTTCTGCTCGGCGGCGATGAATTTTTCGGCCACCAGGTCGAGCGCCGCCTCCCAGCTCGCCTCGCGCCAGATGCCCTCGCCCTTCGCGCCGCCGCGCACCAGGGGCTTCAGCAGCCGGTCGGGATGGTGCACCCGGTCGGCATAGCGGGCCACCTTGGCGCAGACGACGCCGGCCGTATAGCTGTTGTCCCTGGCGCCGTGCACGCGGCCGATACGGTTGTCGCCCAGCAGCTCGACGTCGAGCGCACAGGTCGAGGGGCAGTCGTGCGGGCAGGCCGAATGGCCGACCTTGATCTTGGCTTTGAGAATGCTGGCATGCTGGTTCATGCCGCGTTTCTAGCCGGAAACGGCGGCCGCGTGTAGTGCCAGAAATGGCGGCGGGGTGGGTCCTTCGAGGCTCGACTTCGGCTTTCGGGGCAGCCCACCGGAGTTGCCTGTTCTCCAAACCCTCAAGCGATGGGTCGTGGACGCGCGAAAGGGTTCGCGGCCGTAAGGGCCACGGGCGGGATTGCGGATGGTGCGGCGGACCGCGTCACGACGTGTCGGGATGCGCCAGCGCTTCGAGCGCAAGGCCCTGGAGATCGTTGAGGATGTCGAAAACGGCGTGCCTGCGCCGCCCGGCGGGACGCTGGCCGGGCGCACGGCCCGGACGCAGCGGCCAGGCGCGGCGGGTGCGCCCCGCCTTCTTCAAGGCCCGCCAGCGCGCAAAACGTCTCGCCTGTCCGGGCAGATCGTCGAGGGCGGCGCCGAGCGCCCTAAGCCTGAGTGCAAGACGGGTTGCGTCAAGCGGGTCGTCGGGGGCTGGCGGACGCCGCAGCGTGATCGGGGACGGCGCGGTGACGCCCGGAAACGAGATGCGGGGAATGCCTGTCGCGACCGGCCGGCGGGCGCGGAAGGGCCGGAGCGGATCGAGCAGCGGCAGCGACAGCGTGCCGGGTCGCGGCCGCAGGGCGGGCCGCGCGCCGGGCGGCACAAGAATGCCGGTGCCGAAGCGGTCGCGCAGCATCGCCGGGCGCGGTCTTGCCGCGCGCCGGCGCGGCGGCTGAAGCGTCACGCCGCGCGCCATGACGATGACCAGCCGCCGCACGGCGGATTCGGCCGCGCGCAGCAGGCGCAGGATGGCGCGGTGGAGATGGCGCGGCAGCGTCGGGGAAAAGGCCCCCTCTCCAGGATCGGCCGGCGCCTCGGCTTCGCGCACATTGCCGGGGACCCCGATTGCTTCGCAATCTCCCCGGCCTTCTCGGCCGACGGTCGAGCCACTGGCTCGACCGAAAGATCGGGCCTCGAAGCCCGCAAGGGGAGAGGTCAGGCATCCGGCCATGGCGACGAGCATGGCGAGCACGCGCATCAGCGCCGCTCGGTTCTTCTCGATTGCCAGGTCCCAGTCCATCGCCGTCCCTCCGTTAAGGGCGGCGGGATTTTAGCGCGGGTGCGGAGGGTGTGGATGAAATGGGGGGCAATCGAAAAACGGACGCATTCAGGAATCGCTGACATGGCGGGTTGCGACCCCATTGCGGTCATCCGCTAAGACTCCGCAGGTTCCTAAAGGCTGACGTTGACACGCTACCCAAATATCAATTGGAACGGGTGCGGCAAAGGCTTCATGGGATGCTCAACGAAGTATTGACTTCCTCTCAGCCAGTATCCTCAAAATGCTAGAGCTTTTGGGAAGCGTCTTTTTCGTGATACTCGAACCGCACATAAAGGAAAGGCTGTCCATGGCCTACGTCGACGCAATCGCGGGGCGTGTGGGCATTAATGTGACTCGCGCTCTGCATGATTACGGCGTCGACGGCACCTTCCATCCGGTGAAAGACACGATCGCAGGGCGCACCGAAACGGGGTTCACTCTGGAATACCAACTCAAGGCTACGGTGAATTGGACAGTCGATGACCGCTTCATAGTGTACGACATGGAGGCAACTGCCTTCAACAAAATGGCGCTGCGAGACCCTGCCGCTGTCCCGCTCGTGCTGATCCTGCTGTGTCTACCCGCGCAGGAAATTTCATGGCTACGCCAGAATGAACGGGCGCTGCTACTTACGCGATCGTGCTATTGGTACTGGCAAGCGCCCGGCAACCCTACTGCCAATTCTTCGAAAAAGAGGGTTCGCATCCCGCGGGGCAACCACCTCAATGCGGCGGGGCTAACAGCGCTTTTGAACAGCGCTGAGGCTTACCAGCGGGGCGAACAAGATTATGTCTGACCCCCACGCTGTTTCTCTCCCGCCTCTAGGACTTATGCGCCGTTATCTGCTTGCGAACCGGTGGCAAATGTCGAGCCTCCGTGGCGGCGCGCTGGAACTTTTCACACTCGGTCCTGACAAAGATAGTTCGCCAGAAATTGTGCTAAGCAATCGTGAGTCCGAGGATATCGAGCGGCGGATATTGCAGGCATTACGAACGCTTTCCACCGTAACCGGAATGGAGGTCGAACGGCTCGCTCGCGACATTTCCATGTATGATTTTGATCTGCTCCGCGCCACGTTGCCTGACAGCGTGGTGCTTAGAGAATCCATCCACATACGTGTCGCCGAAAAATTCATCGTCAATGCCCGCAAATTTTTGACTTCTGCGGCTGCTGCCGAAATTCGTAAGACCTTGGTGGTTTCGGACAACCAAAGCGCAGGCGGAGAGTACGCGAACAGCTGTCGGTTTGGACACACGTTTAAGGGCAGTTTCGGGTTCACCATCGAGTCGCCAGCGGGACCTGGGGTGAAGACTTTGGACGGCGATATTCCACCTGCGCCGCTTGAAAGGCGTGTCATCGAACGAATTGCACGGGGCCTTACGATCGTGGAGAAAGCCACCACCTTGAAGAGCGCTGAGCCGCTTTTGATTGGCGCTGCCGAGGGCTTCAATTTCAATATGCTGAACGACTTCACAACGTGGGTAGCAGACACGTCATCGAGCAAAATCAAATATGACATAACGCTTACGCCGGCGTGGGCACCATCTCCAGACATCCGTTTGAGCGCTGAGATCGAAGACGCGGCACTTCCCTTTCTCGATAGCGCCATTTCTCAGCTTAGGCCGACAGCAGGCCCGGCCCTGATTACGGTGGTGGGGCAAGTGGTGCGCCTCGAGACGAGGGAGATACCCGCGAATTTGCTGGATGAAGGGCGATATGAGATCGGCCTTGAAGGCACGAGCAGCGAGATTGGCTCGATCGTCTTGAGGGTCCGTCTTTCCGCTGAGGACTATCTTCTTGCCGTCGACGCGCATCGTAATGGGCGTGTCGTCGCGGTGACTGGAGAAATTGGCAGGGCACGGAGATCTATGACGATGCTGCAGCCAAGTAGCTTCCGAGTCTTTTAGGCCGTCACTACAGCGCCAGTCCGAAATCCCGGCTCATTCAGTTGCTCTGCCAGACTTTTCACCAAGAGCTGACTGTCCGCTTCCCACCCCTTTGCTGCCACTCAACACTTGCTAAGATGCGACGGCCTTCGGTTACGTCGCAAACCGGCTCAACGTCCGGCCTCGCCGCCAACAACGATGTCCGTGAGAGCCCCCTCACCAACTCGCTGCGCTCGGCACCGCTCCCCCACCTTGTGGGGGCGAGGAACCCAAGTTCTGAGGCAACCGCGCGAAGACGAGGACAATTAAGACGCAGCGGGACAGCGCCCCCCTCTGCCCTGCCGGGCCCGGCCGGGTCCCCGCTGCTGCGCAGCGTCCCGGCGTTCGCCGGCCTTTCACTATGCCACCGGCATGGTGACTTCGCGTTCCGCGAACCGGCTGCTCACCCCCCTCAAGGGGGAGATCGGCCGGCGGAGAGGACGGCGCACGATGTCTCGATGCGGGCCGCGGCGGGCGGGCCTAGCCTCTCGGCCTGTAGCGCAACGCCATCGCACCCGAGTCCAGCTCGATCCGGTCGGTGAGTTCCAGGTCGACTGACCTGGAAAGGCCGGCGAACAGGGTCGGACCATGGCCCGCGACAAGCGGCTGAACGACGAACTCGTACTCGTCGATCAGGTTCAGTTCCGCCAGCGCCCTGGGCAGTGTGACGCCGCCGGTGAACAGCGCCCTGCCCGGCTGCTGCTTGAGCGCCTGGACGGCCTCGGCCAGATCTCCACGGACCAGTTCGGCATTCCAGTCGACCCGGTCGAGCGTGCTCGACACCACGTGTTTCTTCATCGCATCGATGGTGCGGGCGAAGGGGTCCGTCCAATCGGGCATCGTCACGGTGCGCGTGTCGAGCCGCCAGGCGTCCTCCATCATCTGATAGGTGACGCGGCCGAACAGCAGGGTGTCGGCCCGGCCGATGCTCTCGGTGGCGTGGCGGTGCACGGCCCGCAGGTGCCGATCAGCGAGGGTCGGGTCCGCCGGTATGGCGTTGTGGTCAACGCACCCGTCGAGCGTCACGTTGATCGAGTAGAGAAGAGGTCGCATCGCGGTGGCTCCGGCTGCTCACGTGGCCGTGGCCAGAAGCTTGCGCACCAGTTCTTCCCATTCCGCGTCCAGCGTCAGGGTCGACGGCGTGGCCCCGGCGCGGCGGTACCAGTAGTTGGCGTTGGGCTGGTCGCCCTCCTTACGGTGCAGATAGGCGTGGACATGGGCGCCGGCGGCATCATCGCGCTGCTGGGCGCATTCGTGGGCCTTCTCCCAGTCGCCCCGGGCGTCCCACCACAGCGCCTCGAGCGCAAGGCCGACGCTGGCCGGCGGGGCGCTGTCCTCCAGCGTGTCCTTGAAGGTTTGAAAATCCATCGTCCGCATCCCCTCCGGTCTTCGTATCCGGGAGATCGTAGCCAAGCGACCGGACAAGGCAAGGCACTCCGGTACCGCATGGCGGGGAGTTGTCTCGACACGCCAGCGCGCGGATTGCCCTAGCGCCGCGGCGACAAGTGGGCGAACAATTTCTCGAGCAATGGCTCGGGCGCCTCGAGCTGCGGCAGGTGGCCGACGCCGGGCAGGGTTTCGAAGGTCGAACCCGGCATCAGCGCATGCAGCGCCCTGCCGCGCGCCAGCGGTATCCAGGGATCGTCCTCGCCCCAGAGGATGTGCGCCGGACAGCGCAGTTCGCCGAAGTGCGGCTCGATCTCGGCGGTGTATTTCTCGTCGGCCTGCGCGAACTGCCGGTAGAAGCTGGCGCTCCCCTCCCCGGTGAGCCAGGGATCGGCCAGCCCGCGAAAATCCCTCGCGTCGATATCGGAGACCAGCGCGCCCTGGATGTAGGCCTCCACGACCGCCTTGTGGATGTGCGGCGGCAGGCCGGAGAAGGCCTCGACGTGGCGGCCGACATGGTCGAAGAAGTCGGAGCCCCATGGCCGCAGCGCGACGACGTTCATGAGCACCAGGCGCGCGAAGTCGCAGCCATGCAGCAGATGCGCGCGCAGCGTGGTGGCGCCGCCGAAATCATGCGCCACGACGGACGGCCGGTCGAGCCGCCAGTGGGCGAGCATCTCGGCAAAGATCTTGCCCTGCACGTCGAGCGACGTGCGCTGATCGGGCGTTTTGCCGGAACGGCCATAGCCCGGCATGTCGTACCAGTGGACGCTGTAGCGTTCGGCGAGCGCCGGGATGACGCGATGCCAGGAGAAGGACGACCATGGCCAGCCATGCGCCAGCACCAGCGCGGGGCCGGAGCCGGCGGACCCGGCGGCGACCGGACCGGCCGAGGTTTCGACTGTCTCGTCAAGTTTCCATGCCATGGCCCGGATTCCCCTGAGGCTGGTGCCTGCGACAGGCGCCGCGCTATTCCGCCGTGCCTTCCTCGTATTCCGCCGACAGCGTCAGCCAGCGTTCCTCGTGGCCGGCGAGCGAGGCGGTGAGCTTCGAGCGCTCCTTGGCGAGCTGCGTCGCGGTCGAGGGGTCCTTTTCGTAGACGGCCGGGTCGGCGAGCTCGTCCTCGATGCTGTCGATGCGCTTGCGGATACGGTCCATCAGCGCCTCGGTGGCGCGGATTTCCTTGGCCACCGGCTCCATGGCGGCGCGCCGCTGCGCCGCCTCGCGCCTGCGGTCGGCCTTCGAGGCCTTGTCCGCCTCCCGGCGCTCGCGGCGGTCGCCCGCCCCGCCGGTGACCAGCTGGCGGTAATCGGCGAGGTCGCCGTCATAGGGATTGACCTGCCCGTCCTTGACCAGCCAGAGCCGGTCGGCCGTCGCCTCGAGCAGGTGGCGGTCATGCGAAATCAGGATCACGGCGCCTGGAAAATCGTTGAGGGCGTGGATCAGCGATTCACGGCTGTCGATGTCGAGATGGTTGGTCGGCTCGTCGAGGATGAAGAGGTTGGGGCCGTCGAAGGCGGACAGGCCCATCAGGAGGCGCGCCTTCTCGCCGCCCGACAGGTCCTTGGCGGGCGTGTTCATCTTCTCGGTCGACAGGCCGAACTGCGCGACGCGCGCCCGCGCCTTGGATTCGGGCGCATCGGGCATCAGGCGCCGGACATGCTCGTAGGCATTCTCGTCGGGGCGCAGATCGTCGAGCTGGTGCTGCGCAAAGATCGCCACCTTGAGGCCCGGCGCGACGGTGATGGTGCCGGTCTCCTGCTTCAGCCGTCCGGCCAAGAGCTTGGCGAAGGTCGACTTGCCGTTGCCGTTGGCGCCAAGCAGCGCGATGCGGTCGTCGGCGTCGATCCTGAGCGTCATGTTCTTCAGGATCGGTTTTCCCGCCTGGTAGCCGACATTGACGTGGTCGAGCGCGATGATCGGCGAGGCGACGGTCTTGACCGGCTCGGGAAAGCTGAAGGGGCGCACGCTGTCGCTGGAAACGGCCTCGATCGGCTTCATGCGCTCCAGCGCCTTGATGCGCGACTGCGCCTGGCGCGCCTTGGAGGCCTTGGCGCGGAAACGGTCGACGAAGGACTGCAGGTGCTTGCGCGCGGCCTCCTGCTTGACGCGGCCCTTCTCCTGCAACTCGGCCTGCTCGGCGCGCTGGCGCTCGAACTGGTCGTAGCCGCCGCGCCAGAAGGTCAGCTTCTGCTTGTCGAGATGGACGATGGAATTGACCGCGCGGTTCAAGAGGTCGCGGTCATGCGAGATCAGGAGCACGGTGTGGGGATACTTGGAAACGTAGGTTTCCAGCCACAGCGTGCCTTCGAGGTCGAGGTAGTTGGTCGGCTCGTCGAGCAGCAGCAGGTCGGGCTGCGAGAACAGAACGGCGGCGAGCGCCACGCGCATGCGCCAGCCGCCCGAGAAGGACGAGGCCGGCCGCTGCTGCGCCTCGGCGTCGAAGCCGAGGCCGGCCAGTATGGTCGCGGCGCGGGATTCTGCCGAGTGGGCGTCGATGTCGGCCAGCCGCATGTGGATTTCGGCGATGCGGTTGGGATCGGTGGCCGTCTTCTCTTCCGCCATCAGCGCGGTGCGCTCGACATCGGCCTTGAGCACGATGTCGATCAGCGGCTCCTCGGTGCCGGGCGCTTCCTGCGCCACCTGGCCGATGCGGGTCTGCTTGGGAAGGCTGACCGATCCGGTCTCGGACGACAGGTCGCCGGTGATCGCCTTGAAGAGCGTCGTCTTGCCGGTGCCGTTGCGGCCGACAAGGCCCGCCTTCGTGCCGGCCGGCAGGGTCAGCGAGGCATGGTCGAGAAGGAGACGTCCGGCGATGCGGAGGGAAAGGTCGTCGATGATCAGCATGGCCCGGCTTTTGCACGGGTCAGGGCCCTACTGCAAGGGCTGTGTGGAAAGGCCGGCTGACGAAGGACGGCCCGCCGGGGCGGGCCGTCCCAACTGCGTTCGGAGGCTTTAGCGGCTCGCCGTCCGGACCAGCCTGCAAAGCGCCACCAGATCCCTGCCGAAGCGGGCGCTGTTGCCGAGCACCTGCTGGCAGCGCTTCTTCGTCTGCGCCAGTTCGCTCGCCGACATGTTGTTCACCACCGCGGCAAGACCGCTGTTGGTCGCATTGCCGGTTGACGAGGTGGTGGCTCCGGTGTCGATGCCGACGCCGACACCAACGTCGTCGCCAACGCCAAGACCGGCCCTGGCGTTGACGCCGTCGTCGCCGCCGATACCGACGCCTGCGCCGGCGTTGACGCCGCTGCTGCCGCCGATCGATGCGCCGACGCCCGCGCCGACCCCGCTGCCGCCGCCGAAGGACGCATCCGCGCCGGCGCCGACGCCGTCGCTGCCACCGATGGACGCACCGGCACCCGCGCTGACGCCATTGCCGCCGCCAAGCGAAGCACCGACGCCTGCGCTCACGCCGTCGCTGCCGCCGATCGAGGCACCGACGCCGATGCCCTGCGCCGAAGCCGGCATGCTCAGCGCAGCAACCACGGCACCCATGGAAAGGATAGCTTTGATGTTCTTGGAATAGGTCATTGTTTTCGCCTCTTTGTTGTGTCTCACCTTTTCACTTTCAACAGGTGATTGAGAACACAACCAGCGATATTGAGTACAGTTCCCATGCTCTCTGAATCTTTTATTATGTATTCAATGTAAATCTGTACTGTAGAATTTTTATATCATTTTATACGTTCAAAACTGTCGAAAGTTCTCGATATGCCGGCCTCTGCGCTCAGGCGAATGCCCGGCCCTCCTCCGCCCGCTGGAAGTAGATCAGATCCAGCTGCAGCGAAGGCTTTCCGAGAGCTGTAAGGATCGTGTGCGCCTGGCCCCGGTGGTGCGTCTGGTGGTTGAAGAAATGTGCCAGCGCCGGCGCCAGCCGCTGCGAGATCGTGCGCATGTCGGTCGCCGTCATGTAAGTGAAGCGTCCGGAAAGCGCCTTCTCGCCGAGGGAACCCACCCATCGGACAATCCCCCTGTCCTCGGCCTCCCTCGCAGCGCGCAGCTTTGCCAACTCAGCAAACAGGATCGTGTCCAGGCTCGCCGGCGCCTGGCCCTCGCCGGTGAAGCGCTTCATCCAGATACGGTCGGCGACCAGCACGTGGTTCAGCGTGGCCATCATCGACCCGAAGAAGGCGCCCATATCGCGGTGCCACTCGTCCGGGGTCAGACTTTCAGCCGCCTCGTAGACACGCTGGTTGGCCCACTCATTATAGGCCGCGAACATCATGAAATGCTGTTTCAAGGACTTCCCTTCGCCGATCGTCTGCGGAATATGGCCACTACCTAACCGCAACCGGATGATGCGCCAATGACCATTGTGCTCTACGAACTCGTCGGCAAGGACCCGGCGCGACCCTTCAGCCCGCATTGCTGGAAGGCAGCGATGGCGCTGGCCCACAAGCAACTCGATTTCGACCGCGTGCCGGTCCCCTTCACCGGTGTCCCGGAGGTCGAGGGCAGCATTTCGAGAACGGTGCCGGTGATCCGCGACGGCGACAGGGTGATCGCCGATTCCTTCGACATAGCGGTCTATCTCGACGAGACCTACCCGGACCGGCCGTCGCTGTTCGGGGGGCCCGGCGGACAGGCCATGGCACGCTTCATCGAGCGTTGGTCGCAGGGCACGATCCACGGCTATCTCGGAGCTGCGGCCCTCGTGGATATTCATGACAGCCTGGCGCCGGTCGACCAGGCCTACTTCCGGGAGAGCCGCGAAAGGAGGTTCGGCAGGCGCCTGGAAGATGTTCCGGCGGCGCGCGAGGCGGGTCTGGAGGCGTTCCGCGCCTCCCTGGCGCCGCTCAGGAGCATGCTCGACTACCAGCCGTACATCGGCGGCACATCGCCGCTGTTTGCCGACTACATCGTTTTCGGCGCCTTCCAGTGGGTCCGCGTCGTCTCGCCCTTCGCGCTGCTGGCATCCGACGACCCGGTGCTGGACTGGTTCGAGCGCTGCCTTGATCTGCACGGTGGCCTCGGCCGCCGGGTGGAGGCCGCGTAAGCGTTCGGGTGGCGGTCAGCCGTCCGGGCCTTGGCAAGGCCGCAGCCCGCTTGTATAGAGCGCGCCACGAACCAATCCCAAATCCCCAGAAGGAATGACCATGGCGCTCGAACGCACTTTTTCGATGATCAAGCCGGACGCAACCCGGCGCAACCTGACCGGCGCCATCACCAAGATGCTGGAAGACGCCGGCCTGCGCGTCGTCGCATCGCGCCGCGTCTGGATGAGCCGCCGCGAGGCGGAAGGCTTCTACGCCGTCCACAAGGACCGCCCGTTCTTCGGCGAACTGGTGGACTTCATGTCGTCGGCGCCGACCATCGTGCAGGTCCTGGAAGGCGAGAACGCCATCGCGAAGAACCGCGAAGTGATGGGCGCCACCAATCCGGCCAACGCCGAGGAAGGCACCATCCGCAAGGTCCACGCCCTGTCGATCGGCGAGAACTCCGTGCACGGTTCCGACGCGCCGGAGACCGCTGCCGCAGAGATCAAGTACTGGTTCTCGGATACCGAAATCGTCGGCTGAGACAAAGAGTCCGCCGGTCGCCTCAAGCGACTGAGTTCAAAAGAAAAGCCGGGTCATGCCCGGCTTTTTCTTTTCGTCGCCGGCTATGCCTCAGGCCTGCGCCCGCACCAGCTTCAGCCGCAGCGGGCCGGTCCCTTGCAACTCGGCCGGGTCCGACAGATCCTCCGACAGCAGGACGCGCCCGTCGACGCTCACCTCGGCATGGAGCCGGTAGCGCGCACCCGGCTGCAGGGTGGCGGGATCGAAGGTGACGGCGAAACCGGCCGACACCTCGCCGAAGTCGCGGATCGTCTGTTGCGCCACCACCGTTTCCGCCTCGTCCGCGCCGGCCAGGCCGGTCAGCCGGACGGTCAGCACGGCTCCCGGCGGGGGCGCCATGCGCTCGTCATAGGTAACCTCGCCGACGATCGTCTTTTCCTCGGCGGAAACGGGCTGCGGCATGACGAGCCCTCCGAAGAGCAAGGGCGCGAGCCCGAAAATGAGCAGTTCGGCAATTGCGTGCATGACCCGTTCCTCCTGTTCCGACCCGAAAGTCACCAGAGGATTGAGTCGCTTCCGTGGCTCTTCGTGGGCGCTTTCAGGGTTTCCAGCGCGCGGCCGCCGCGTCGTCCGATTCCTTGGCATCGACCCAGCCGCCCTCGGAGCCATCGGCATGGTGCTCCTTCTTCCAGAAGGGCGCCCGGGACTTGAGAAAGTCCATGAGGAAGCTTGCGGCCTCGAAGGCAGCCTGGCGGTGCGCGGAGGCGGCGACGACCAGCACGATGTTCTCGCCGGGCCTGATCTTGCCGTAGCGGTGGATGGCCGTCAGCCCGGCCAGCGGCCAGCGTCCGGTGGCTTCCTTTGCGATGCGCGCGATCTCCGCCTCTGCCATGCCGGGATAGTGTTCGAGCTCCAGCGCCGAAAGCGAGCCCTGCTCGCCGCGGCATAGGCCGGAAAAGGTCACCACGGCACCGACGTCGGAATTGCCCGTCGTCAGCCGCGCGATCTCTTCGCCGATGTCGAAGTCTTCGGCCTGCAGGCGGACCACGGGAAGGACCGGACCAGCCATGGCGGTCAACCGCCCGTCATGGGCGGAAACAGCGCGATCTCGCCGGCCCCGGCAATCCGCGTCGCGTGGTCGACATGCTCGTGGTTGATGGCGACCCGGATAACCTCCGGATGCCTGAGCGCCGTCTGGTACTCGTCGCCACGCGACTTCAGCCAGACCAGCAGGTCGGCCACTGTGTCGACGCCGGCGGGCACGACCACGTCCTCCTCAGGCTTGCCGATGCGCTCGCGAACCCAGGCGAAATAGACAAGCTTGGTCATCGTCATTCGTCCATGATGTGCTTGGCGCCGGCGCGGAAATAGTCATAGCCCGTATAGAGCGTCACGATGGCGGCCACCCAGAGCATGGCGATGCCCATCTGCGTCCAGTAGGGCACGATCTTGTGGCCGGCCGGCCCGATGAGAAGCGCTGCGATGGCCAGCATCTGGATCGCGGTCTTCCACTTGGCGAGCTGCGTGACCGGTACGCTGACCTTCAGTGCGGCGAGGTATTCGCGCAGGCCCGAAACGAGAATCTCCCGGCACAGGATGATGATCGCCGCCCACAGCGACCAGCCGGCGATGGTGCGGTCCGTGTCGGCGGCCAGAAGCAGCAGGCAGGTCGAGACGAGAAGCTTGTCGGCAATCGGGTCCAGCATCCGGCCGATGTTCGACTGCTGCTGCCAGGCGCGCGCAAGGTAACCGTCGAAGTAGTCGGTAATGCTGGCGATCACGAAAATGGCAAAGGCGCTCCAGCGGGCAAAGTCGCTCGACTGCAGCCGGCCTTCGAGAAAGAAGCACAATACCACCAGCGGGACAGCGAGAATGCGTCCGTAGGTGAGCATGTTCGGCAGGTTGAAAGCGTGTTTGGACATGAATTCCCGCAGCTCGTTGTCAGTTGTACTGAAATCAGAAGGCACTGTTGAGGGTCAACTGCCTGAAGAATGTGGCACAGTCGAATCCCAGCGGTCTTCCGTCAGTTGTCGTGAAAGTGATTGTAGACGAGCCGCGCGACAGATGCGGAAATCCCGTCGACTGCCGTCAGGTCGTCGATGGCCGCGTTGCTGACCGCCTTGGCGGTCCCGAAATGCAGCAGCAGCGCTCGTTTGCGCCCCGGACCGATGCCGCTGATCTCATCGAGCGGGTTGCGCACCATCTCCTTCTTGCGGCGGGCGCGGTGAGAGCCGATGGCAAAGCGGTGCGCCTCGTCGCGCAGGCGTTGCACGAAATAAAGCACCGGATCGCGCACCGGCAGCGTGAAGGCCTGCCTGCCCCTGACGAAGAAGCGCTCGCGACCAGCTTCGCGGTCCTGACCCTTGGCGACGCCGATGGCCGTCACCCTGTCGGTGATGCCGAGTTCGGCCAATATGGTCTCTACCGCCGACATCTGGCCCTGACCGCCATCGATCAGGATGACATCGGGCCATGCCGGGAATGCCGACTCTTCGCTGTCGTCGCCCTCGACCAGAGCCGGCGCGTCGCCATGTTCCTTGATCAGCCGCGAGAAGCGGCGCTGCATGACCTCGCGCATCATGCCGAAATCGTCGCCCGGCGTGATGTCGGTCGAGCGGATGTTGAACTTGCGGTACTGGTTCTTCACGAAGCCTTCGGGGCCTGAAACGATCATCCCGCCGACGGCATTCGTGCCCATGATGTGCGAGTTGTCGTAGACCTCGATGCGGCGCGGCGGGCTGTCCAGCCCGAAGGTCTCGGCAAAACCGGCCAGCAGCCGCGTCTGCGTCGAGGTTTCGGCCAGCCTGCGTCCCAACGCCTCGCGCGCATTCTGCACGGCATGGTCGACCAGGTCCTTCTTCTCGCCGCGCCTGGGCACCAGGATCGACACCTTGTGGCCGGCCTTGGTGCTCAGCGCCTGCTCCAGCAGCTCTTGTTCGTCCACATTGTGCGACAGCAGCAGGAGGCGCGGACACGGCTTGTCGTCGTAGAACTGCGCAAGGAACGAGCCCAGCACCTCCGACGCGTCGAGTGCCGAATCCGCCTTCGGGAAATAGGCGCGGTTGCCCCAGTTCTGGCCGGTGCGGAAGAAGAAGACCTGGATGCCGACCTGGCCGCCATGCTGGTGGATGGCGAAGACGTCCGCCTCCTCGACGCCCTGCGGGTTGATGCCCTGATGGCTCTGCACATGCGACAGCGCGGCAAGGCGGTCGCGGTAGACGGCGGCGCGCTCGAAATCGAGATCCTCGGCGGCATGCTGCATCTGCTGCGAAATCTCGGTCTTCACCTTCTGGCTGCGGCCGGACAGGAAGTCCTTCGTCTCCTGCACCAGCTCGGCATAATCCTTCGCGGCGATCTCGCCCGTGCAGGGGCCGGAGCAGCGCTTGATTTGGTAGAGCAGGCAGGGTCGCGTGCGGCTCTCGAACACGGAGTCGGTACAGGTCCTGAGCAGGAACGCCCGCTGCAGGGAATTGATCGTGCGGCCGACGGCGCCGGCCGAGGCGAAGGGACCGAAATAGTCGCCCTTGCGCGAGCGCGCGCCGCGGTGCTTGAAGATGCCGGGCGCCGGATGGTCGCCGGTGAGAACGATGTAGGGGAACGACTTGTCGTCCCGCATCAGCACGTTGTAGCGCGGCCTCAGCCGCTTGATCAGGTTCGCCTCGAGAAGCAGCGCCTCGATCTCGGTGCGGGTGACGACGAACTCCATCGTCACCGTCTGGCGCACCATGCGGCCGATGCGGTTGGTGTGGAAGCGGCCCTGCGCATAGTTGGTCACGCGCTTCTTCAGGCTGCGCGCCTTGCCGACATAGAGCACGTCGCCGGCGGCGTTCATCATCCGGTAGACGCCGGGCGCATTGGGCAGTTGCTTGACAAGGGTCTGGATGACCTCGGCCCCGACCATGCCGTCGGCATCGCCGACATGCGCCGTCCAGTCGATCGCCGTGAAAGGCATGTCCGGCGCGGGCGCGAGCGCCTCCGGGGCCTCGTCGGGCTGGACGGCGTCGTCGTCGGCCCCGTCGCCCTCGACGAAGCCCGCGACATCGTCGTCCGCGGCGCCGGCGCCCTGCAGCTTCTTTGCGTCCTCTCCGCTCATTCCACCATGCCTGTCACATCGGGCGTGCGCCACGCAAGATGCTGGCCGCCGTCGAGCGCGATCATCTGGCCGGTCACGGACTGCGCCTGCCACAGGTACCGGATCGTGGCGCCGAACTCCGCGAGGTCCGGCCCGCGCTTGAGGATCAGCCCGTCCACCTGCGCGGCAAAGTCCTGGCTGCCCTGCCGGGCATTGGGAAGGGTCGGCCCCGGTCCGAGCGCATTGACGCGAATATCGGGGCCGAGCGCCTGCGCCATCGTCTGGGTGGCGGTCCACAGCGCCGATTTCGAGAGCGTGTAGGAGAAGTAGCGCGGCGTCGGTTTCCACACCCGCTGGTCGATGACATTGACGATCAGGCCCCTTGCGCCGGCGGGCAGACCCGCCGCGAAGTGCCGAGACAGAAGCGCCGGCGCCTTGAGATGCACGGCAAAGTGCCTCTCCCAGACGACAGGGTCGAAGTTTTCGAGGGCATCGTCCTCGAAGACGGACGCGCTGTTGACGAGAAGGTCGATCGGACCGAGCTTTGCCGCCGCTTCGGCGACGAGCGCGTCGACCTGTTCCATGTCCGTCAGGTCCGCCTGCACCACGGCGCTGCGGCCGCCGGATTCGGTGATCTTCGCGGCAAGGCGGTCGGCGTCGTCCCGTGAGCTGTTGCAGTGGATCGCCACGGCGAAACCGTGCGCGGCCAGATCCTCGACGATTGCCGCGCCGATCCGCCTTGCCCCACCCGTAACCAGCGCCGTACCAGCGGCTTGCGTCATCAGCGTTCCTTGTTCGACCGGAAGGCGCCGACCGCTTTGGTGGCGGCAGCTTCGTTAAGATCCGTTCGCGCTTCGGGCAACATTGTGGCGATCGCGTCGTGGCGACCCGCCCGTGGTTCCGGCCGCACCGCACCCGAAGCAAAGATATAGGGCGCTCCGCCCCATATACCAAGCGGCTTGGCGGGATCAGACAGCCATACTCCTGACATCGCCTGTGGCCGAATGGCAACGTCAACATTCAGCCTCATTGGCGCCGGCCAAAGACCCAATTTCAGGTGCTCTCGAGCCACATTTCAGCACGACATTCGGAACTGTCAGGCGACCATGCCGTTCACCCTCCCGGACGGCATGGGGCGTCTCATCGAACCCACACTGTGTTTGTGGCCATGGAGTAAACGAATGTACGATCACCTCAAGAACTTGCGACCCGTGGCAGCGGCGATTGGGCTCGTTGCCCTGATGGGCGCAATGCCCGCCTACGCAGCCGACGTCATGATGGAAGAGCCACCGCTTCCGGCCGCACCGATGGAAGAGCCGCCCGTCGCCACCTGGACGGGTGCCTATGCCGGTCTGACCGGCGGTTATGCCTTCTCGGGCCGCACCGAAGACGAAAGCGTCCCCAACACCATCAACACCGATGGCTTCCTACTCAACGGCTTCGTTGGCTACAACTACCAGGTCGGCAACATCGTTGCCGGTGCCGAAGCCGACATCGGCTACAGCTGGGCGGATGGCGCCAATGCCGGCACGACCTCCGATTCGGGCGTCGAGGGCTCGCTGCGCGCTCGCCTCGGCTACGTCGTTTCGCCGACCGTTCTGCTCTACGCAACGGCAGGTGGCGCGGCAAAGGACCTGGAAGTCACCACCGGTGGCGTTAGCGAAAGCAACACCATGATCGGCTGGACGGCCGGCGGCGGTGCCGACATCATGGTCACCGACAATGTCTTCGGCCGCGTCGAGTATCGCTACACCGATTTCGGCAGCGACACCTTCAACGGCTCCGAGGTCAGCGACAAGGACAACCGCGTCCTTCTCGGTCTCGGCATGAAGTTCTGATCTGAACGATCAGCACTTTGCAAAAAAGCCCGGGCGCATCGCCCGGGCTTTTTTTTTCGGCCTCCGGTCAGGACGGCAACAGGCCCTTCAGTTCCGGGAACTTCTGGTCGAAACGTGCCGCCCAGCGGCGCAGGCGACCCCTGCCCTTCTCCCATTTTCCGGCAAAGCGCAGGTCGAGATAGGCCAGCGTCGAGCGAAGAGCGATGTGTCCCGCCGTCAGCTTCTTGCCGAGCGAGGGCGGGTTGGCGTTGAGGTGATCGAGCCCCCGCAGGACCTTTGTCCACTGCTTGTCCAGCCATGGCTGATGGACGACCGCCTCCGGCCGCGAGCGGCGTTCATAGACATGCGCCAGTGCGCAGTCCGCGATGCCGTCGGCCAGCGCCTCGAGGCGTTCGGCCTCGGTCCGCTTGGCAAAGCTGCGCGAAAACAGGCGGCCGCCCGACGCCCGGTTGAGATACTGCACGATGGCGCGGCTGTCATAGACCGCTTCCCCCTCGTCGGTGACCAGGACTGGTATCTTGCCGAGCGGGTTGGCGCCGATCAGTTCGGCCGGTTCCGCCGACGTTTCGACAGTGACGGCGTCCAGCGGGATGCCGGCATAGTGTGCCGCCATCCGGACCTTGGCGCTGTAGGGAGAGGCAGGAGCGTAGAGAAGTCTGGGCATGAACTGATTTCCATGGATAAGGGGCAGGCTTGCCCGGGAAAGCTAGGCGACGACCATTGCAGCCACAATGGACAGGCCGGTGAAATTCTATCCGCCACGAACCGGCGGCATGACCGCTTTGTCCCGGCGACACGCCCGCCGATCGATCTCGGGGCAGGATCGGAACTCGAGCTCCTTGGTCAGGCAGATCCTGACCTCGCGCAGATAGCGCCGGTCGCAGGTGACGGCCACGCCGTCGGGCGGCAGTCCCGGATTGGCGGTGATGAAGGCGGCTTCAACATCGTCCGGATCGGGCGAGCTGTAGTCGGCAAGCCGCTCATAGGCCGGCGGTATGGCGACCGCATTGCGCGCAGCCCGCAGCATGGAAAAGTAGTCGGGCTGCGCCAGGCCCGCGCAGCTGCCGTGCTTGCGCCATTGATGGCGGATCAGCCCGGACGAGGGCATGATGTCGTAGAGGGTTCGAAGGGTAGCCCTGTCGACGTCTGGCTCGGCTGTCGGACAGCTTTCCGGATAGCCCTGCTCGAACTGCGGCCACAGGCCATGCACGATGAAGGCGTAGGGCCTAGCCGATCCGCATTGCTGCCGGTTGGCTTCCTCGCCTTCGGCCTCGCAGTAGCTCGGCGACCAGGAAAGCGACAGGACGTAGAAATCGAAGCCGGAACCGACCGGATGACCGACGTCGCCGGCGGACGCCTGGGCAGGCGCCTGCGCGTCCGGCGCACAGCCGGCCGCGACGAGCAGAACCAGCTGAAAGGCTGCGGCCCGTGCAGCCCTGCGCCACATCCGGCCGGTCAGCGCAGGATGCGGCAGCGGCCGTTATAAACGTGCCAGCGGTCGAAGCCGGAGACGCAGAACTCAACGTTGTCGCCGACGCCCGCAAACCCCAGACCTTCCTCGATCAGATACCAGATGTCACGGCTGTGGCCGTCCGACAGTGCAACCTTGGCGCCGCAATAGCGGCGACCGATCGGCCGGTCGTCCTGGGCCGGAAGGTAGCGGTGCTGGTGGATCGAGTAGAAGTCGTCGATGCGGACCTGCGGCAGATGCGGCACGTGGCGCACCTGATAGCTGAAGCGGTTGCTGATCTTGTTCAGCACCCAGCGCTCGCCGCATATGCCCGAATCGTCGCGATATGTACCCAGATCGGCCGCACTGCTCGTCACGGTCGTGATGGACAGCCCGCCTATGCCGATCAAGGCTGCAAGAGCGGAAGAGAGGAATCGTTTCATGTCGGCCTCGTCTGATCAGGGAATCCACTGTGCGGAATCACCAGGTTGCGGTCAAGCTGGCCTGTGCTCACCGGCCAGCCAGTCGAGCCGCCAGCCGGCGCCCGGCCCCTCTGCGAGCAAAGGCTTCAGCACCGGCAGAATGGCGCGCATCTCGGCCTCGAACGTATAGGGCGGATTGACCACGACCAGCCCGCAGCCGTCGAGGCGCGGTTCATGCGACGGAGCGCGGACCGAAAAAGCGAGGTCGAGGATTTTCGGCACGCCTGATTCGGCGAGCATCTGCCTGAAATGAGAGACGGCCCGGCGGTCCTTGATCGGATACCACAGCGCGTAGGTCCCGCCCTGCCATCGCCGGTACGCCCGGACAAGGCCTTCAACCATGCGCTCGAGTTCGCCGCCTTCCTCGAAGGGAGGATCGATCAGCACGAGGCCGCGCTTTTCCTTCGGCGGCAGATGCGCGCCGAGCGCCAGCCAGCCGTCGAGTTCTATGACACGCACCTGGAAGTCGCCGGCGAAATTGTCCTTGAGCCTGGCGGCATCCTGAGGATGGAGTTCGATCGCCGATAGCCGATCCTGCGGCCGGAGCAGGCTGCGCACGATTTTCGGCGATCCCGGGTATCGGGCAAGGCCGCCGCCGGGGTTCTGCTGCCGGACGGCGTCGAGATAGGGAGCAAGCAGCGCCGCGGCGGCCGGGCCGGGGGTGGCATCCAGGATGCGGCCGATGCCGTCGCGCCACTCGCCGGTCTTCTGGGCCTCAGTGGAGGACAGGTCGTACAGCCCGACGCCGGCATGCGTGTCGAGGACGCGAAACGCCTTGTCCTTCTGTTTCAGATACTCGACCAGCCGGGTCAGCGCGACGTGCTTCACCACATCGGCGAAATTCCCGGCATGGTAGGCGTGGCGGTAGTTCATGTCGCGCACTCAGGCATCGCCATTGCCGTTCCGGCCCCAGCGCGTCGCCGCGGGAGCTGCTGGGCGGCGCACGCGCCGGCGCCGGCGAATTGCCAGCACCAGGCCTATGAAGCCGACCGCGGCCAGGGTGAAACCGACAGGCTGCACCCGCGCGTCGAGCCTTGCCGCGCCACCACGCAGGATGAGGTCGACCGACTTGATCTGGATGTCCTCGGCATCGCCCTGCCCGACCACGAAGGTGTATTCGCCCGCTTCGATCCCGTCGATCACGCCTGCCTCGTCGCGGTAGATCCTCTCGCGCAATTGCGGGTTTCTCTCCTGCGGCTTGGCCTCAGCGAAGGTCAGCCGGTCGGCCAGCACCGTGCCAGTACCGTTGGTGGCGGTAAGGGTGAGAACCGTGCTTGCCGCGGCGAATTCCGGCGGGGCAATCGCGGTCATGTCGACCAGAACCCGCACAGGCTCCATATCAGGCGAAAGCCGGACCACGACAGGCTTGAAACCCTCGCCGCGATCATGGACGCGCCAGCTGCCGATCTCGCTGCCCGAAAAGTTGGACACGGCCCAGGGATAGACGAGGCCGGCGCCGACGCCTGCGAGCAGGATGATGAGAAAGATCGTCCGCATTGTCAGCCCTGCCCGGCCGTCCGGCTACGCTTAAAGCCTGTCACGCCTTGCGTTCCCACTTCTTCTCGGGCGTCTGCTGCCAGTAGGTCACGCTGTTGCCGCCGGCCTTCATGGTCTTCCAATGGCCGCGTGCCGCCTCGACCTGCGATGCGTCATGCCCGTCGAACAGGAAGACGGCCCTTTCATAGCCGGTGATGTCGGGCGGGACCGCGCCATCGACCAAGAAGCGGATCTGCGCGTCGTTGGCGTTCTCCGCCCCGATGGTCAGCAGCACGGGCTGCTCGGCAGCATGCGGCTCGCGGTCGGTGCCGTGCGCAAGGAAGGAGTCGTCGCGAAAACTCCAGAGGTGAACGTCCAGCGCATCGCGCCGCTCCTCCGTGCCGGACTGCACGACGGCGCGCCAGCCGCGCGCAAGGCTGCGCTCGAGCAGGCCCGGCAAGGCGTCCTCGAGCGTCGACTCGGTCAGGTGGTAGAACAGCACCTCAGCCATGGCCTGGCTGCCCCGGATCGCTGCGCCAATGCGTCAATGCGCTATCCCTCGTAATAATCCTGGACCAGCCGGTCGAGCAGCCGGACACCGTAGCCGGATGCCCAGGACTGGCTGATCTCGTTTGTCGGCGACCCCATCGCGGTGCCGGCGATGTCGAGATGCGCCCACGGCGTCTCCTTGACGAAGCGCTGCAGGAACTGCGCCGCCGTGATCGAGCCGCCGTAGCGCCCGCCGATGTTCTTCATGTCGGCATTCTTGGAATCGATCAGCTTGTCATATTCGGGTCCGAGCGGCATGCGCCAGACCTTCTCCTGTGTCAGCTGCCCGGCCTCCGTCAGCCGTCCGGCGAGCTCGTCATTGTTGGAGAACAAGCCGGCATGGCTCTGGCCAAGCGCGACCATGATCGCCCCCGTCAGCGTCGCCAGGTTGATCATGAACTTAGGCTCGAAACGCTGGTTGCAGTACCAGAGCGCATCGGCCAGCACGAGACGGCCTTCGGCGTCGGTGTTGAGCACCTCGATCGTCTGGCCGGACATCGACGTGACGATGTCGCCTGGACGCTGCGCGTTGCCGTCGACAGCGTTTTCGACCAGGCCGACGATGCCGACGACATTCGCATTGGCCTTGCGGCCGGCAAGCGCCCGCATCAGCCCGACGACGGCGGCCGCGCCGCCCATGTCGCCCTTCATGTCTTCCATGCCGGCAGCGGGCTTGATCGAGTTGCCGCCTGTATCGAAGGTGACGCCCTTGCCGACGAAGGCGATCGGCTTGTCCTTGGCCTTGCCGCCGTTCCACTGCATCACCGCCATGCGGGCACCGCGCGGCGAACCCTGCGCGACGCCCAGCAGGGCGCCCATGCCGAGCTTTGTCATCTCCTTCTCGGTCAGGATCTCGACCTTCAGGCCGAGCTTCTCGAGCGCCTTGGCTTCCGCGGCGAATTCGACCGGCCCGAGCTTGTTGGCGGGCTCGTTGACGAGATCACGCGCCAGGATCACGCCATCCACGACGGCGTCCATCGCTGCGAACGCCTTCTTCGCCGCGCTCGGATTTGCGCACAATATCGTAAACTTCGACGCCTTGTTGTCGTCCGTCTTGCCGTCGCTTTCGTCCTTCTTGGTCTTGTACTTGTCGAAAGTGTAGGCGCGCAGCCTGATGCCGGCGGCAAGGCGCGCGGCGTCCTCGGCACTCGCCTTGGCGCCCGGCAGGTCGACGACGACAGCGACTTCGTCGGCCTTGCGAAAATGCGCGGCAACGGCGCCGCCGAGCTTCAGCCAGTCGTGTTCGGAAATGGTGTCGGCCTTTCCGACGCCCACCGCGACCAGCCGATTGAGCGGCGAGCCTTCAGGCGCCAGGACCTCCACGACCGAGGCGAGCTTCGCGGAAAACGCCGTTATCGCGAAAGCACGCTTCAGCGCGCCGGATGGGTCGAAGGCCTTGGCCGCATCGCTAACTGCCCCTTTCTCGGCAGCGAGCAGGACAGCGCTGCCTTTCTTCGAAGGAGCGATCTTGGCAAAACTGATGGATGGTTGCGGCGTCATCTGCGGACCTGTCGTTGCTGGATGAGGTGGTAGCTGACGGACATTTGGCGGTTTTGTCTTGTTTTGCAAGGCACGAGCCGGCAAACGGACAGCGCAGGCTGCGGCAAGGAACTGTTAACCGCGCCCGTTACCGCTTCGTTAGCCATTCGGGGCGACATTCGATCTGCTCGACGAGTGCCGCATCGGCCGCCTCGGGTTGTCTCGGCGGCGCCGGGCGGTTACTTGCATTCGGTCGCTTTGCGTGAACAGTGCGAACGGGCACGACAGCCCCGGGACGAAGTCCGGACTTCATGAAAATCATTGAACGCTATATTTTCCGTCGCGCGCTGGTCCTTTTCTTTGCGTCGCTGATCTGGACGCTGGCGATCGTCTGGACCACCCAGGTGCTGGCCCGAATCAATCTCGTCACCGACAGCGGACAGTCGGCACTCGCCTTCTTCGAGATCGCCTCGCTGATCCTGCCCTCGGTGCTGCCGATCGTCATGCCATTCGCCATCATCATCGGCGTGGCGCAGACCCTCTCCGTGATGAACACCGATTCGGAACTGGTGGTTATCAGCGCCTCCGGTGCGTCGCGCTGGACGACGATCCGCCCCGTCGTGGTCCTCGCGCTGCTGGCCAGCATCGTGTCCTTCGCGGTCGACAACGGGGTCGATCCCTATGCGCGCCAGCGCGGCCGCGAAATGGTGGCATCGGCGCGCGGCGACCTGCTTTCGCTTGTCATCCAGGAGGGCACATTCCGCAAGATCGAGGATGGCCTGTTCATCCAGATCGGCGAGCGCATGGCCGATGGCCGGCTCGGCGGAATCTTCGTCGCCGATTCCCGCGTCGAGGGAACCGACCTGATCTACTATGCAAAGACCGGTGCGGTGGTCGAACGCAACGACCAGGACGTGCTCGTCATGAATGACGGCGAAATCCAGCGGAAGCTTGCCGGCGGCGACATATCCATCATCCACTTCGATTCCTACGCCTTCGATCTTTCTGTCTTCTCGGCCGCGTCCGGCGCGACGCGGCTCTATCCCAAGGACCAGACGATCGGCTACCTGCTGGACCCGGATATCAACGACCCGGTCTACAAGCGCGCTCCGCAATCCTTCAGGGCCGAGTTGCACCGTCGATTCAGTGAATGGATCTATCCCCTTGTATTTGCTCTGATCGCGCTCTCCGTCGCCGGTGACGCCCGCTCTCACCGGGAAGCCCGGATCAATCCGCTGGTAACGGCAATCGGCATCGCGCTGATCGTCCGGTGGATGGGCTATTTCGCGGCCAATCAGGTGCAGACACGCGCCTGGCTGTGGCCGGCCGTCTATGCCATTCCCTTCGCGGCGATGGCGATATCGGCATGGTTCATCAGGACGAACCGGACAATGGAACTGCCGGTCGCGCTGGTCGACCGCCTGGTTTCGACGCTGCGCCGGCTGGGCGACCGGATGATGTTCATGCGCCTTTGGCGATCCGGCGGCGACGCCTCGTCGGGAGGCGCGCTCTAATGGGCTGGACCCTCGGACGCTATTTCTTTTCCCGCTACGCCGCCATCACGGCATGGTACTTCGTCGGCATCTACGCCCTCGTCATGCTGATCGATTTCACCGAGTTCTCCAGCCGGACCTCGGGACTTCCCGGTTTCACGGTAAAGTTCGCCTTCGCGGTTTCCGCGCTCCGGGTGCCGATGATCATGCAGCAGACGGTGCCCTTCATCGGGCTGCTCTCGGCAATCGCCACACTGGTTTCGCTGAACCGCAAGTACGAGCTGGTCATCGCCCGCTCGGCCGGCATCTCGGCATGGCAGTTCCTGCTTCCGTGCATGATCGGCGCCCTGCTGTTCGGCATTCTGACCGTCGGCGTGCTCAACCCCCTCGCCGCCTATGCCTTCTCCCGGTCGGAGGCGCTGGAAACGCAGTTCAGGTCCGGCAACTCGAATTCCGTCTCGGCGTTCACGGCGCCCTGGCTGCGCCAGAAGACCGCCGACGGCGATACCATCATCGGTGCGCGGGCGGTTCTCGACAACGGACTGCAACTGTCCGACGTGGTCTTCTTCTCGCTCGATGCGGAGGGCAACATCGTCGAGCGTCGCGACGCCGCCCGCGCGTATCTGCGCGATGGCTACTGGGAACTCCACACTGTGAGTCGCCTCGTCGACGGCAAGCAGTTGCCGGTCGTCGCGACCGACCGAATCGACACCAATCTGCGGCCCGAATTCGTTCAGGAGCGGCTGGCGCGGCCGGATACGATCCCGTTCTACGAATTGCCCGCGAAGATCGAGGTCGCACGATCGTTCGGCCTGCGGGCGAACAGCTTCGCCACGCAGTTCCATACGCTCCTTGCGTTGCCGTTCCTTCTCGTCGCGATGACGCTGATCGCAGCAACCGTGTCGATGCGCTTCGCGCGCATGGGCCAGTCGGCGACGATGATTCTGGGTGGCGTCTTGGCCGGGTTTCTGCTTTATGTGGTCTCGGTGCTTGTGAAGGCGTTCGGCAACGCGGGATTCGTGCCGCCATTCATCGTGGTCTGGATCCCAGTCGTAGTGGCAATGTTTTTCGGTGTGACGTTCCTGCTTTATAAGGAGGACGGTTAGGTGGGGGTTGCGGCATTGCTGGACCGCAGAACGACAAGGGTGACGCAATTGATGGGCGCAACAGCGCTCGCATGCGTCCTTGCGTGCGCTTTCAGCCCTGCACCCTCCTTCGCCCAGTCCATCGCCGATCTGTCGCCAAGCATCCCGGAAGGTTCCGAGATGCTGCTCGAAGCCGACACCCTCATCTATGACAATAACGACGACAGCGTGACCGCAACCGGCGGTGTCCGGATCAATTATGGCGGCAACAAGCTGGTGGCGAATCAGATCACCTATGATCGTCCGTCGCGCCGGCTGGTCGCCATCGGCAACGTCGAGATCGTGCAGTCGGACGGCACCAAGATCTATTCCGACAGGATCGACGTCACCGACGATTTCGGCGACGGCTTCGTCAATGCGCTGCGCGTCGAGACGGTCGACAAGACCTACTTCGCGGCTGAAAGCGCCGAGCGCCGCGAAGGCTTCCTGACGACCTTCAACAACGGCGTCTACACTGCCTGCGAGCCCTGCGAGGAACAGCCGGACAAGGCCCCGGTCTGGCGCCTGAAGGCCAAGCGAATCATCTGGAACAGCAAGGCCAAGACGATCCGCTTCGAGAACTCCGCCTTCGAGTTCCTCGGCGTTCCGCTCGGCAACATCACGGCATTCGAGATTCCGGACCCGACGGTCAAGCGCAAGTCGGGCTTCCTGATGCCGGGCATCCGGTACGGCAGCAATCTCGGCGTCGGCGTATCGATCCCCTACTATCTGGCGCTGTCGCCGACCTACGACCTGACGCTGACCGGCACCGGCTTCACCACCCAGGGTTTCCTGGCCGAGGCTGAATGGCGCCAGCGTTTCAACAACGGCGAGTACAGCATTCACTTCGCCGGCATCAACCAAATCGATCCGAAGGCTTTCGACGTCGATACGGTTGACCGCGGACGCGATGGCGACCTGAACCGGCTGCGCGGCATGATGGGCACCAAGGGCCAGTTCGCCATCAACGAACGCTGGGACTTTGGCTGGGAAGTCCTGCTGCAGTCCGACAAGAACTTTTCCCACACCTACGGCATCGCCGGCTACAATGATTACGTGCACACCTCGCAGGTCTACCTGACCGGCCTCGACGACCGGAACTTCTTCGACCTGCGCGCCATGCATTTCGAGGTGCAGGAAGAGGCCTTCGACGACGAGCCCGGCGCTCGCGCAGACGAACAGCCCTGGGTGCTGCCGAGCTTCGACTACGCCTATACGCCGGACCAGTCGGTCTTCGGCGGCGAGCTGAATTTCGACGTCAACGCCCGCGTCATCGACCGCGGCACGCTGGACGAGACTTACTCCGAGACCTACCCCAACGTTGAGCGGGTTGGCGGCATCGAGGGAACGTCGAGCCGCATCACGGCCGAAGCCGAATGGAAGCGCTCTTTCACCACCGATGGCGGCCTCGTGATGACGCCGCTCCTGGCCTTCCAGGCCGACACGATGCAGGTGAACTACAGCTCTGACTCCGTAACGGCCATCAACTCGATGGCGTCGAACCCCGATATCGGCGTCGCTTCCGATATCCGCTCGGCCTATCACCGCTTCCTGGCGACGGCCGGGCTGGAGCTGCGCTTCCCGGTGCTGTTCTCCTCGACCAGCGCCAACCACGTTCTCGAGCCGATGGCGCAGATCTTCGCGCGCAACGATCCGGCCTATCAGAGCACGCTCGGCATTCCCAACGAGGATGCGCAGAGCTTCGTCTTCGACGCCTCCACCCTTTTCGAGCGCGACAAGTTCTCCGGCTATGACCGGATCGAGGGCGGGACGCGCGCCAATTTCGGCTTCCGCTATTCCGGATCCTTCGCCAACGGCTGGACCACCAATGGCCTCGTCGGCCAGTCCTATCACGTGGCGGGCGAGAACTCGTTTGCCCAGCCCGATCTCGTCAATGTCGGCGCCTCTTCGGGCCTTGAGACGGATACGTCGGATTTCGTCGGCTTGTTCGGCTTCGCGTCGCCCAATGGCGTTTCTGCCTCGCTGAGCGCGCGGCTTGACGAACAGACGCTGGAAATGCGCCGCGGCGAGTTGAAGGCCGGCTATTCGACCGACATCTTCTCGCTGACCAGCAGCTACACCTACATCCAGGCGCAGCCGCTCTATGGCTTCGACCACGATCGCAGGGAACTCTCGCTCGGCGCCTCGGCCCGGCTGTTCGAAACCTGGCGCGTCTTCGGCTCCGGCACCTACGACTTCGAGTCGGACGTGATGGTCAAGAACTCGATCGGCTTTGCCTATGACGACGAGTGCTTCACCTATCTGATGACCTACAGCCAGAATACCGATGTCGAGTCACGCGAGCGGTCGCAGAGCATCGGCTTCAACCTTTCGTTCCGCACGATCGGCGATTTCGGCTCCTCCAGCAATTCTGTTGCCGCCGACCTCTGAGGCGGGGCAGGTGCCGACATCGTTTCGCCGCATAGCGGGGGCAGGAATCCGTCGCTATTCTATGCAGAAGGGTAAAGGACGGGATTGGATCGGATGCTTTCGGTTAGGAAATGCCTCATATCGACGAGCCTCGCGCTCTTCGCCGTCGGGGCAATAGGGTCACTGACGACGCTGGCGGGTCCGGCGGCGGCTAGCGAAATCAAGTTGATCGTCAACAGGGTTCCGGTGACCACCTACGACATCCAGCGCCGTGTCGCTTTCCTCAAGCTGCAGCGCCGCAAGGGCAACCTCAACGCTGAGGCCGAACAGGCCATGGTCGATCAGGCGCTGCACAATGCCGAAGCCCAGCGGCTCGGTGTCCGGATTACCGACGACGCGGTGACGGAAGCCTACAACCGCTTCGCCAAAGGCAACAAGATGACGGTCAAGCAGCTTGACGGCATCATGTCCCAGTCCGGCGTGACCAAGGCGCACTTCAAGGAATTCATCCGCTCGCAGATGGCCTGGAACCAGGCACTCGCGGCGCGCAACCGCAGCGAAGTTCGCAGCATGAGCGAGCAGGACGTCGTTCAGCGCATGCTCAAGCAGGGCGGCACGAAGCCTACCGCCACCGAATACATGCTGCAGCATATCATCTTCGTGGTTCCGGCCAGTGAGCGCGGCAAGATGGCGAGCCGCAAGCGCGAAGCAGAGGCCATGCGCGCCCGCTTTTCCGGCTGCGAACGCACGCGTGACTTCGCCAAGGGCCTGGTCGACGTGACGGTCCGCGATCTCGGCCGCAAGTTCGGACCCGAGTTGCCGCCCGAATGGGCCGAGCAGATCAAGAAGACCAAGGTCGGGGGCGCGACGGGCGTGCGGGAAACCAACCTCGGCGTCGAGTTCATCGGCATCTGTTCCAGCCGCGAAGTCTCCGACGACCGTGTCGCCAAGATGGTGTTCCAGCTGGAGGGCGCCACGGACGACAAGGCGGAAGACCTCAGCAAGAAATACACCGAAGAGCTTCGCGAGAAGGCGAATATCGTCAAGCGCTGACAGCACATGCCGCGTCATCCAGCCGCGGCGCTGCCGCTTGCCGTCTCGGTGGGAGATCCATCAGGCATCGGCCCGGAGATAGCGCTTGCCGCCTGGCAGCGGCGCGTCGAGCTGTCCCTGCCCCCCTTCTACCTGCTTGCCGACCCCGCGCTGATTTCATCACGCGCCCGTCAAATCGGCTTGGACACGCCGCTGGCCGAGACCTCGCCTTCCGGCTCCGCGGCCGCATTTTCCGATGCCCTGCCGGTGGTCCCGCTGGAGGCTGCCTTCGTCGATACGCCGGGCCTGCCGTCGGCCGCCAATGCGCCAGGCATCATCGAAGCGATCGACAGGGCCGTGGCCGACGTCATGTCGGGCCGCGCTGCCGCCGTCGTCACCTGCCCCATTGCCAAGAAGCCGCTCTACGATGCGGGCTTCGGCTTTCCCGGCCATACCGAATATCTCGCGCATCTCGCCTTCGAGGCCACCGGCCTTGCGCAGACCCCCGTGATGATGCTGGTCGGTCCTGACCTGCGCAGCGTGCCGGTTACCATCCACATCCCGCTGGCCGAGGTGCCAGCCGCGCTCAGCATCGAACTGATCGTCACAACGGCGCAAGTCGTAGCGCGGGATCTGGCGGCGCGCTTCGGCATTGCCAATCCGCGGCTTGCGGTTGCCGGCCTCAACCCGCATGCCGGCGAAGGCGGTGCGATGGGTGGCGAGGAAGAGGCGTTGGTCGCACCCGCGGTCGCAAGCCTGCGCTCCCAAGGCATCGATGCCTATGGCCCTCTCCCGGCCGACACGATGTTTCACCCGCGCACCCGCGCCGGCTATGACGCGGCCATTTGCATGTATCACGACCAGGCGCTGATCCCGGCCAAGACACTGGCCTTCGACGAAGCCGTCAATGTGACACTCGGCCTGCCCTTCGTCAGGACCTCCCCCGACCACGGAACCGCATTCGCGATTGCCGGCACGGGAACGGCGCAACCGGACAGCTTCATTGCCGCGTTGCGACTGGCGCGTATGCTGGCCGACACCGGGAGCTTCGCCGCATGAGCCTCGACGGCCTGCCACCCCTGCGCGAGGTCATCGAAAGGCATGAGCTTCGTGCCAAGAGATCGCTCGGCCAGAATTTCCTGCTCGACCTCAACCTCACAGGAAAGATCGCGCGCACGGCAGGCGACCTTTCGCAGACGACCGTCATCGAGGTCGGCCCCGGCCCCGGCGGGTTGACGCGGGCCCTGTTGATGAACGGCGCGCGGCGGGTCGTCGCCATCGAACGTGACGAGCGCTGCCTGGCCGCGCTCGCGGAAGTCTCCGACCATTATCCGGGCCGGCTCGAGATCGTGTCGGGCGATGCGCTGAAAACCGACTTCGCGGCGCTCGCGGCCGGCCAGCCGGTCAAGATCGTCGCCAACCTGCCCTACAATATCGGCACCGAGCTCCTCGTGCGCTGGCTGACCGTGCCGGCGTGGCCGCCCTTCTACGAGTCGATGACGCTGATGTTCCAGCGCGAGGTTGCCGAGCGGATCGTGGCAAAGCCCTCGGACAACGCCTTCGGCCGGCTGGGCGTTCTCGCCGGCTGGCGCACCGAAGCGCGCATTGCCTTCGACGTCCCGCCGCAGGCCTTCACGCCGCCGCCGAAGGTGACCTCGTCCGTGGTGCACATCATGCCCCGCCCGGCGCCGCTGCCGGCCGAAGTGCGCAAGCTCGCCCGCGTCACCGAGGCCGCCTTCGGGCAGCGCCGCAAGATGCTGCGCCAGAGCCTCAAGAGCCTGGGCGGCGAGGCACTGCTCGCCGCGGTCGGCATCGATCCCACGCGGCGCGCCGAAACGCTCGAGATCGCGGAGTTCGTGGCGCTCGCCAATGCCATCTGAAGCGCCTCCGATCCAGAGCCTGGCGGTCGTGGCCCGGCTCTTTCCCCTCATCCTCAGCGGCGAAAAGACCGCGACGGTCCGGTTTGGCGAGGCGCGCATCGCGCCCGGCCCGATGCGCTATGTCTGCGCAGGCGACCCGGACCGCACCGTCATCGTCGAGGTCGTCCGCTGCACGGACATGCCCCTGTCGGAGGCTGCGCGGTTTCTCGGCCGCGAGGCGGAGTGGCCGCGCGAGGTCATGCTGGAGGGGATGCGCGAGCATTATCCCGAGATCGAATGGGGCGACATCGTCCAGGTGATCGAACACCACGCGCCCGCAGGGACCCCCGCGCCCGGCACCGGAGCCTGAGCTAGCCGGCCTTTTCGTCGAGCAATCCCGAGACGAAATCGAACAGGCCCGGCCTGCGGTCGCGGCGCAACCGTTCGGCGGTCACGATCGAGCGTACCTCTGCGAACGAACGGTCAAGGTCGTCATTGATGACGACATAGTCGTAGTCGCGCCAGTGCTCGATCTCGTCCCTGGCGTTCTTCAGCCGCGCGTCGATCACTGCATCCTGGTCCTCGGCGCGCCGCTTCAGCCGCTCCCGAAGTTCCCGCATGGAGGGCGGCAGGATGAAGATCGAGACGATGTCGACCGGCATCTTTTCCCGGAGCTGAGCCGCGCCCTGCCAGTCGATATCGAACAGCATGTCGCGCCCGTCGACCAGCGCGGCTTCCGCCGGCTCACGGGGCGTGGCGTAGCAATTGCCGTGTACTTCGGCCCATTCCAGCAGCGCGTCGGAGTCGCGCAGCCGGTCGAATTCGCGCTGCGTTTGGAAATGGTAGTGCACGCCGTCGATCTCGCTGCCGCGCCTGGGTCGCGTCGTGACGCTGACGGAGAGCTCGAGGCCGGGATCCGTCTCGAGCAGGTTGCGGGCAATCGTCGACTTGCCGGCCCCCGAGGGCGACGACAGGACCAGCATCAGCCCGCGACGGCGGATGCGGATCGGGCTCGTATCGGCGCTCATGCGCTACTCCAGATTCTGGACCTGTTCGCGAAACTGGTCGACCACCGATTTCAGTTCCAGGCCGATCGCCGTAATGGCCGCTGCGTTGGACTTGGAACACAGAGTATTCGATTCGCGGTTGAATTCCTGCGCAAGAAAATCGAGTTTCCGGCCGATTGCACCGCCATTCTGCAGGAGGGCGCGCCCGGAAGCGACATGCGTGTTCAACCGGTCGATCTCCTCGCGGATATCGGCCTTGGTGGCGAGCAGGGCGGCTTCCTGGAGCAGGCGCGCCTCGTCGAGATTGGACGCGGCGTCGAGAAGCAGCCTGACCTGGCCGGCAAGCCTGTCGCGGATCGCGGCCGGCTCACGCGACGGATCCGCCTCGGCTCGAACTACCAGGGCCTCGATGGTGTCGATGTGGCCGAGCAGCAGCGCACGCAGCGCCTCGCCCTCGCTCTGGCGGGCGGCCTCAAGCCCGTCGAGCGCTTCGGCGAAGGCCTGGACGATGGCTGCGTCCAGCCCGGCACGCGTCTCCTCGCTTTCGATCGCTTCCGGCACCTCGAGCACGCCACGTAAAGCAAGCAGACCGTCGGCGCTCGCCGCCGTCACGCCAAACTGCTCCTGCAGCCTGACGGCAAGACCTGCGACGTCCTTCAGGAAGGCCTCGTTGACGACGGGCTGCGCCTGCGCTCCAGGCGCGCGTCCAATGGTCAGGGTTGCCTGGAAATTGCCGCGCGCAAAGCGCTTCTGAACTGCCTGCCGCAGCGACGCTTCCAGGCGATCGAAGCCCGTCGGCAGCCTTAGCCGCAGTTCGACGCTCTTGCCGTTGACGGACTTCAGCTCCCAGGCGATCGAAACGCCGTCATGGTCCGCCGTGGCCCGCGCGAAGCCGGTCATGCTTTGCAGGTTCATCTGTCGGCGCGCCCCCTGCGCCGGCGCGGAAAGCGCCGGCCTCAAAACTCATCCCCTGACGCCGCGCAGACTGCCGGCGCCTACTCGGCGCTGGTCGCCGGCTCGCCGGATGCCGCCTTCTCAGCCTCGGCCTTGGCTGCTTCCTGCGCCAGCTTGCGCTGGGCAGCGCGCCAGCGCGCAACATTCTCGTTGTGGACGTCGAGCGTCGTGGCGAAGACATGCCCTCCCGTGCCGTCAGCAACGAAGTAGAGGTCCTTGGTCTTCGAAGGGTTCGCTACGGCTTCCAGAGCCGCGCGCCCCGGATTTGCGATCGGCGTGGGCGGCAGGCCGTCGATGACATAGGTGTTGTAGGGCGTCGGCTTGTCGATGTCCGACTGGTAGATCGGCCGGTCGGCCGGCCTCCCCTTGCCGCCGAACAGACCGTACAGAATGGTCGGGTCGGACTGCAGGCGCATGCCCTTGTTCAGGCGGTTGATGAAGACGGCGGCGACGCGCGAGCGCTCGTCGCTGCGGCCGGTCTCCTTCTCCACGATCGAGGCCAGCGTCACGAACTCATTGACGTTGGCAAGGGGCAGCCCCTGCACGCGACGGTTCCAGATACTCTCGACCAGCCTTTGCTGGTCGGCCAGCATCTTCTCGACGATCTGCTTGCGCGTCGATCCGCGCGTGAAGCGCTGCGTATCGGCAATGAGGCTGCCCTCGGGGGGCATTTCAGTCGGCATTTCGCCGGTCAGCGCTTCGTGCTCGGCGATCCTCTGGAAGGCCTGCTCGACCGTCATGCCCTCCGGGATGGTCAGCGAGGCCAGCACCGACTTGCCGCTCTCCAGCAGTATCATGATGTCGCGCATCGACGCGCCGGCCTGGATTTCGTATTCGCCGGCCTTCAGGCTGGCGTCATGACCGTAGGCGCGCACGCCGAGCCGGAAAATCCGCTGGTCGCTGATCAGGCCGCGCCGCTCCAGCTGCTCGGCGATCTCGGCGACGCCGGTGCTCGGCTTGACCAGGAAGTTGGCCGTGGTCTGCGACGGTCCGCGTCCGTCGAATTCGGACTTGCCCAGAAACACCGCGACTCCCGCGGCGAGCACCACGAGGATCACCGACGAGACCACGAAATTCATGAACACGATGATCTGGCTGCGCGAGCGGCGCGAGCGCTTCGGCGGCGGCGTGCCCTTCTCGGGCCGCAGCGCCTCGCTGGCGGTCTTGGGCACAATCGGCTGTGGCGGTGCGTCCCGCCGGCCGAAATCGCGATCTCCCGGGTTCATGTTCATGTCGCCTCAACATTGCCTTCCGGACGAACTCTGCGCTGAGAGAACTGCCGCGAGACTAAGTTCGAATGTGGCAAAATTCGCGGCGCTGCCGCGGCTTCAGCCGTTGTAGCGCTGAAAGATCAGCGACGCGTTGGTGCCACCAAAGCCGAAAGAGTTGGAAAGAGCGACGTCGATCTGCCTCTCTCGCGGCTTGTTGGGCACCAGATCGATAGCCGTCTCGCGCTCTGGATTATCGAGGTTGATGGTCGGCGGCGCAATATTGTCGCGGATGGCGAGGACCGAGAAGATCGCTTCTGCCGCACCCGCGGCGCCGAGCAGATGGCCGATCGACGACTTGGTCGAGGACATCGAGATCTTCGAGGCCGCATTGCCGACGAGACGCTCCACCGCTCCCAGTTCGATCGTGTCGGCCATCGTCGAGGTGCCGTGCGCGTTGATGTAGTCGATGTCGGCGGCCGACAGGCCTGCCCGCTTCAGCGCGGCCGTCATGCAGCGGAATGCGCCGTCGCCGTCTTCGGCGGGTGCCGTGATGTGGTGGGCGTCGCCCGTGAGGCCGTAGCCGGTCACCTCGGCGTAGATCGTGGCGCCGCGTGCCTTGGCGTGCTCGAGTTCCTCGAGAACGACGACGCCGGCGCCCTCGCCCATCACGAAGCCGTCTCGATCGGCGTCATAGGGGCGCGAAGCCTTCTCGGGCGTGTCGTTGCGGCCGGTGGACAGCGCGCGGCAGGCCGCGAAACCGGCAAGCGCCAGCGGCGTGACCGGTGCTTCCGTACCGCCCGCCAGCATCACGTCGGCGTCGCCGAAGATGATCAGCCGGGCCGCGTCGCCGATGGCGTGCGCGCCGGTCGAGCAGGCCGTCACCACGGCATGGTTCGGACCCTTGAGGCCGTGCCGGATCGAGACTTGGCCGGAGACGAGGTTGATGATGTTGCCGGGGATGAAGAAAGGACTGATGCGGCGCGGGCCGCGTTCCTGCAGGATGAGCGCGTTTTCGGCGATGCCTTCGATGCCGCCGATGCCCGATCCGATCATGACGCCGGTCGCGCAGCGTTCCTCTTCGGTCTTCGGTTCCCAGCCGGAATTCTTCAGCGCCTCGTCGGCAGCCGCAATCCCGTACAGGATGAAGTCGCCGATCTTGCGCAGTTCCTTGGGTTCAAGAAACGCTTCAGGATTGAAAGTCGCATTCGAGCCGTCGCCGCGCGGGATCGAGTGGGCGATCTTGCTGGCGTAGTCCTCGACGTCGAACGCAGTGATTCGGGACGCAGCGCTGCGCCCCGAAAGAAGCTGTTTCCAGCCATGTTCCACACCGACGCCGAAGGGCGAAACCAGCCCCATGCCTGTCACAACGACACGCCGCATCGCTGGTCCTCCCGATCTGCCGGCGATAGGCGTGGCGGTCAGGCCGAAGCCTTGTCGATGAACTTCACGGCGTCGCCGACCGTGAGAATGGTCTCAGCGGCATCATCGGGAATCTCGACGCCAAACTCTTCTTCAAAAGCCATCACGAGTTCGACCGTGTCGAGGCTGTCTGCGCCAAGATCATCGATGAAGCTCGCCTGCTCGGTAACCTTCTCGGCATCGACACCGAGATGTTCGACAACGATCTTCTTGACGCGCTCTGCGGTGTCACTCATTTGGGCATCCTCGTCCTGTGTTTATCTGCCTTCGTTAGCCGCCGGAATGGCGCTAATCAAGCTGAAAGATGTTCATTGCCGGTTCCAGTGAAGCCGGCGGGAATCCGGTCTTGAACCCCGGGTTGCTGGCGCATTACACGAAAAATCCCGCGCGTCCAAGGCGAAAACGGCCCAATTTTCGGGCTCATCCACGCATGTTTGCGCTGCAACCGGGCACTTGTGGCGTGCCCGCCGGCAATCAGATCATCGCCATGCCGCCGTTGACGTGAATGGTCTGGCCGGTCACGTAGCTCGCCTCGTTCGACGCGAGATAGGCCACGGCGGAGGCGACTTCGTCGCCCGTACCCATGCGCCGGGCCGGGATTGCCGACATGATCGCTTCCTTCTGCTTGTCGTTCAGCTTGTCGGTCATCGCCGACTCGATGAAGCCGGGCGCCACGCAATTGACCGTGATGTTGCGCGTCGCGATCTCCTGCGCCAGCGACTTTGAGAAGCCGATCATGCCGGCCTTGGAAGCGCAGTAATTGGCCTGGCCCGGGTTGCCCGTCACGCCGACGACCGAGGTGATGTTGATGATGCGGCCATGGCGGCGGCGCATCATCGGATGGGTCAGTTCCCGGGTGAGGCGGAAAACCGCGGTCAGGTTGACCTCCAGCACGGCATCCCAGTCGGCGTCCGACATGCGCACGAAAAGCCCGTCCTTGGTGATGCCGGCATTGTTGACGAGGATGTCGACGCCTTCGAGTTCGGCCTCGGCCTTCTGGCCGAGTTCCTTGACCGCGTCGCGGTCCGAAAGGTTGGCGGGGAAGATCTTGACGCGTTCACCGAGTTCGCCGGCCAGCGCCTCGAGCTTCTCGACGCGCGTTCCGTGCAGGCCGACCGTTGCGCCCCTGGCGTAAAGTACGCGCGCGATCGACTCGCCGATGCCTCCGGTTGCGCCGGTTACCAGCGCCTTGCGGCCGTTCAGATCAAACATTCGTTCAGACTCCAGAGAACGCCCGATGGGGGCGGAATGGCGATTGATGTATCAGGAAAGAGCTGCCAGTGCAGCCTTGACCTCGGCGGGCGTGCCGACGGCCGCGGTGGAAATGTCACGGTTGATGCGGCGCGCCAGCCCCGACAGGACCTTGCCGGCGCCGACCTCGTAAAGCGAAGTCACCCCATTGGCCCCGAACCATTCGACCGTTTCGCGCCAGCGAACGCGCCCGGTCACCTGGTCGACGAGCCGGGCCGCGATTTCATCCGGGTCGGAGAGCGGCTGGGCGACGAAGTTCGCCACCACCGGCACCGCCGGCCGGTTCTTTTGCACGCCCGCGAGCGCCTCGCGCATCGTCTCGGCGGCGGGCGACATCATCTGCGAATGGAAGGGGGCGGAAACCGTCAGCATCAGGGCGCGCTTTGCGCCCTTTTCGGTGCACAGCCGCGCCGCGTGCTCGACGGCAGGCTTGGCGCCGGAGATCACCAGCTGCCCGCCGCCATTGTCGTTGGCGATCTGGCAGACGGAGCCGGCGGCGGCCTCGACGCAGGCGGCCTCGACCTCTGCCTCGTCCAATCCGATGATCGCCGCCATAGCGCCCTCTCCTGCCGGCACGGCGGCCTGCATGGCGTTGCCGCGGATGCGCAGCAGCCTGGCCGCATCGCCGATCGAGAACATGCCGGCGGCCGCGAGCGCGGAGTATTCGCCGAGCGAATGCCCGGCGACATAGGCGACCTTGTCCTGCAGCACCAAACCACGCGCCTCGAGCGCCCGCATCGCCGCCATCGACACTGCCATCAGTGCAGGCTGCGCGTTGGCGGTCAGCGTCAGCGTCTCTTCAGGGCCATCCCACATCAATTGCGACAGCTTTTCGCCCAGCGCATCGTCGACCTCGGCGAAGACCTCGTGGGCCTCTGGAAAGGCGTCGGCAAGATCCTTGCCCATGCCGACGGCCTGGCTGCCCTGCCCCGGGAAGGTGAATGCGATGGCCATTTGCGGGTCTCCGGTCTGGTTTGCGACTGCCCTCTGGCCAAGCCGGCGGCTCAAGTCAAGGGCGGCATGGGAAACAGCTGCCGCAGCGCCACACTGAAAAAATACCCTCCAAGGCGGCCAAAGCTTCTCACTTTCGCCACAGGCTCTGGCTTTTTGTGACGGAACCATGACACAGGCATGACAGTTCTTCCGCGTATCGAGGGTTTTGAGTTGGCAAAGCATAACGCTGTCACGCAGGCAGGGATTGTTTGCGCGCCTGATGCACGCAAGGGCGCCGGGCGTCTTGCCCGGAGTCCGCTCGTGCGCTGCACGCTATCGCTTGCCGTCACGATCCTCTTTTCAGCGCTGCTGGTCTTTACGGTCGAGTGGATCTTTCGCGGATCGCTGGGTTCGACCGTCGAGTTCTTCAGCCAGCCGTTCCGGCCGGGCTGGACGACCATTGCGCTGTTCACGCTGCTCCTGACCGGCCTCGATGCCCTGCTCGGCCGGCGTCACAACGGCATCCTGCTCGTTGCGCCCGTCGTGCTGCTGCTCGCGGCGATCGGCCATCAGAAGTCGCTCTATCTCGGCGACCCGCTCTATCCGGCCGACTTCCTCTATGCGCGACAGATACTGGAACTGATGCCGCTGCTTGTCGCCGAGCGTCCGCTTCTTGCCGTGCTTCTCGCAATCGGCGGCATCGCGGCCGTCATCCTTCTGGTCGCGCTCTGGCGCCATGCGCGCAGTTTCGCGCCGATCCGGCCGCGACTTCGCCTCGCCCGCCTGGTGGTCGTGCTGCCGGCGCTCGCCTTCTTCGTCTCCATCATGGACTTCGCCACCTTCTCGTGGACGCGCGACAGGCTGCAGATCATTCCCATGATGTGGGACCAGAAGGAGAACTACGCCTCCAACGGCTTTGCCATCGCCTTTGCGCTCAACATGCCGATGGCCAAGGTCAAGGCGCCGCCGAGCTACGAGGACGATGTCCTTGACGCGATCCGCCCGGCGCAGGGCGCCGTCTCGATGCCGCAGGAGAGGCCGGATGTCATCGTGGTGATGAGCGAATCCTTCTGGGACCCCACGCTCCTGCCCGGCACCACCGTCACGCCCGACCCCATGCCTACCGTGCGCGCGCTGCGCTCCGGCTCGATGTTCTCGCCCGAGTTCGGCGGCATGACGGCGAATGTCGAATTCGAGGCGCTGACGGGCTTCTCCAATGCTTTCCTGCCCTATGGCAGCATTCCCTATCAGCAGTATGTGCGCGGTCCGGTGCCATCGCTGGCAAGCTTCTTCCGCGCCGAGGGCTACGAGACGACTGCGATCCACCCCTTCGAAGGCTGGTTCTGGAACCGCGAGCACGTTTACGAATCGTTCGGCTTCGACCGCTTCCTCAGCATCGAGAAGCTGCCGCCGATGGCTTCGCGCGGACCGCTGGTGTCGGACGATGCGCTGACCGAGGAAATCATCCGGCGCGCCGATGCGACCGAACGCCCCTTCTTCACCTTCGCCGTCAGCCTGCAGGGGCACGGTCCCTACGAGCCGAACCGCTACCGCGATGCGACGGTGAAGGTCGACACGGTCGCCAGCTATACGACTGGCCAGTCGATCCGCTCCTTCGCAGAGGGCATTGCCGATGCCGACCGCAGCCTGAAGCGGCTGGTCGACTGGGCGGCGACCCGCGACAGGCACACGCTGATCGTCTTCTTCGGCGATCACCTGCCCCCGCTCAACAAGGGCTACACCGAGACGGGCTTCCTCAAGGAGCCGGTGCCAGAGCGACGCGAGCCGCCCGAGGCGCTTGCCGCACACCGAGAGACGCCGCTGGTGATCTGGTCGAACCGTACCGGCTCCATGAAGGATGTCGGCTCGATCAGCCCGTCGCTCATTCCCCTGAAACTGTTTCAGGCCGCCGGCATCGAGCATCCCTACTACACCGGCTTCCTCGGCCGGATCGACAGGAGCTACGACGTGATCGAACGTCACCTTCTCGTCTCGCGGACGGGACAGATTGCCGATTGGTCCCGCGAGGACAGGATCGATCCGCTGATCAACGACTTCCGTCTGCTGCAGTACGATTCGATGTTCGGCCACCAGCGGACGATGCGACGCTTTTTCCCGAACCTGCCGAAACCGGCAGGCGTCTAGAAGTTCTCGTTGCGATGGGACTTGCCTTACCGAGCCTTCCCCTGTAGAGACCGCCGCAATCTGCCGGTCCTGCTGGGGGCTGAACGGAGGGCCGGAGGTGTCGCAGGATGCCTTCGTGTGAAGCCAAGAGATGCTTCCGCTTCCCGTGTCTCCGCTCTCGACCGTCTCGAATTTGCGCCTTTCTTCTCCTGGGCGGCCAACTGGCCCCTCACGGATCAGACAAGTTGCAGAGGCTTTTGCCGCGGGTCCGGACAGATGAGTGAAACGAAAGGCAGAAACTATGGCTCTATACGAACATGTGTTTCTCGCCCGACAGGATCTGTCGCAGCAGCAGGTCGATGCGCTTGTAGAAAGCTACAAGGGCGTCATCTCCGCTAATGGCGGTTCGGTCGGTCGGGTCGAGAACTGGGGACTGAAGTCCCTCACCTACCGGGTCAAGAAGAACCGGAAGGCATACTACACGCTGATGGACCTCGATTGCCCGCCGGCAGCGCTCAACGAGATGGAGCGCCAGATGGGTCTTTCCGAAGACATCCTGCGCTTCATGACCGTCAAGGTCGAAGCCCACGAGGAAGGCGCCTCCGCCATGATGCAGAAGCGCGAAGAGCGCTCCGATCGCGGCAATTTCGGTGATCGTGACCGTGGTCCGCGCAGCTTCGGCGACCGCGACCGCGGTGATCGTGGAGACCGTGGCCCGCGCCGTCCGCGTGAAGGTGCCGAAGGAGGACAGGAATAATGGTCGACGTCAGCCAGATGCCAACGCGGCGCCCGTTCCACCGCCGTCGCAAGACCTGCCCGTTCTCCGGCGCCAACGCCCCGAAGATCGACTACAAGGACGTACGCCTTCTGCAGCGCTACATTTCCGAGCGCGGCAAGATCGTGCCTTCGCGCATTACCGCAGTCTCGCAGAAGAAGCAGCGTGAGCTCGCCAAGGCGATCAAGCGCGCCCGCTTCCTTGCCCTGCTGCCCTATATCGTCAAGTAGCACCCTTCGCGGCGCGGGCCCTGTCCGCGCCGCACCTACCCCTCCGCGACGGGCGCGGGACGGGGCGACCAGAAATCCCGGGTTGGGTCGGCAACGACCCTAACTGCCGCGACAGGCAGGACAGCGACATCGGCGGCAACGCCACTGCTTCCTGACCTCGTCCTTTGAATCAGCCCATTCGGGCACTGAAAGGAAAAGACCATGGAAGTCATTCTTCTCGAACGCATTTCCCGCATTGGCCAGATGGGCGACACCGTCAAGGTCAAGGACGGCTTCGCCCGCAACTTCCTGCTGCCGCAGGGCAAGGCGCTGCGCGCCAACGAAGCCAACAAGAAGAAGTTCGAAGGCCAGCGCGCCCAGCTTGAGGCCCGCAACCTCGAGCGCAAGGCGGAAGCCAGCCAGGTCGCCGAAAAGCTCGACGGCATGTCCTTCATCGCCGTTCGCTCGGCCGGCGAGACCGGTCAGCTCTACGGTTCGGTCTCGACGCGCGACATCGCCGATCTGATCACGGCCGAAGGCTTCTCGATCAACCGCAACCAGATCCAGCTCAACCACCCGATCAAGACCATCGGCGTCACCAACGTGGCAATCGCGCTTCATCCGGAAGTCGACGTGACCATCACGCTGAACATTGCCCGCACGGCCGACGAAGCCGAGCGCCAGGCACGTGGCGAGACGCTCACCACCGCCGAGGCCATCTACGGCGAGGACATCAACGAGAACGCCCGTCCCGACGCCTTCTTCGATCCTAACGAAGAGGGCGAGGAAGACGACGGCGCCGGGGAAACCGGTGAGGAAGTTGAAGCCGCCGGGAGCGAAGACGAGCAGAACTGATAGCTCGGCTTTTCGCCGACGATATCCAAGCCCGGGCGCACAGCCCGGGCTTTTTTTGTGCTCCGCCGAGGCGCCTTCCCCTCCGCACAAGGTTACGAATTCGCCCGGAATCCTTGCGCAATAGCCGTCTGGTCCGACGAACTCGAGACATATTGGACCAGCCGGAACTTTTCAAAACGGTTGAAGTTCGTCACAATATGCCGCCGTTCACATGGTGGAGTTTGTTGTCATGAACTCACTTTTACAACGCGTTGTCGCAGGCCTGGTCCGCACCGGGAACCTTTCGATCACCGGGCCGGATGGGCGGACACACTCTTTCGGCGATGGCAGCGGAGACCCGGTTCACCTCGTCGTCAAGAGCGCGCGCGCCGAACGGGCGATTGCCCTGGACCCGATGCTGGCCGCCCCCGAAGCCTTCATGGACGGCGATCTCGACATCACCGTGGGCGACACGCTCGGCCTTCTGCGCATCGTCTTCCAGAACATGGGGCCGGGCGGCGTCGATGCGGTCTGGACCAAGGCGATCGAGGCCGCGCGCACCGCGTTCCGCCGGTTGCAGCAAGTCAACACCGCCGGCCGCGCCAAGCGCAACGTGCAGCGCCACTACGACCTCTCCGGCGAGTTCTACCGCCTCTTCCTCGACGAGGACATGCAGTATTCCTGTGCCTATTTCGAGCGGCCCTCCATGACGCTCGAGCAGGCCCAGGCGGCCAAGAAGCGGCACATCGCGGCCAAGCTCAAGATGAAGCCCGGCCTGTCGGTTCTCGATATCGGCTCCGGCTGGGGCGGGCTCGGCCTCTACCTCGCCCGCACCTTCGAGTCCGAGGTGCTCGGCGTCACGCTCTCCACCGAACAGCACGCCGTCTCGAGCGAGCGCGTCCAGGCGGAGGGTCTCGACAACCACGTGCATTTCGAAATCCGCGACTACCGCGACCTGTCGGAGCGTTTCGACCGGATCGTCTCGGTCGGCATGTTCGAGCATGTCGGCATCAACCACTACCGCACCTTCTTCGACAAATGCTCCACGCTGCTGAAGCCCGACGGCGTCATGCTGCTGCACACCATCGGTCGCAGTGGCCCACCGGCCGCGACCAGCGCCTTCATCCGAAAATACATCTTCCCGGGTGGCTATATCCCGGCGCTGTCGGAGGTCATGCCGGCCATCGAAAAGACCGGCCTCGTGGTGACCGACGTCGAGGTGCTCAGGCTGCACTATGCCGACACGCTGATGCACTGGCGCCGCCGCTTCCTCGAGAACCGCGAGCGCGTGAAGGAGATATACGACGAGCGCTTCTGCCGCATGTGGGATTTCTACCTCGCCGCTTCCGAAGCCGCATTCCGGTGGCAGGATCTCGTCGTCTTCCAGGTCCAGCTGACGCGCCGCAACGACACCCTGCCGGTGACGCGCGGCTACATCGAGAAGTGTGAAAAGGCCCTCGCCCTGCACGAGCAGCCGGCGCGGGCCCAGCCGAAGAAGGACAAGCCGGTCGGCGCCCGTCGCCGCAAGGTTGCAAAGTAGCGCCAGCCGGCTTGCATCGGCCGCGTTTTGCCTGAAGTCTGGCACTCGAAACCACGAGGACCGGACCTTGACCCTACCGATCTACGCCGCTGCGGCTCTGGCCGAAATCGCGGGTTGCTTCGCCCTGTGGGCGTGGTGGCGTCTCGATGCCTCTGCGCTGTGGCTGGTTCCCGGCGCGCTTTCGCTCATGCTGTTCGGCTGGCTGCTGGCTCTGGTCGACACCGGAGCGGCCGGACGCACCTACGCGGCCTATGGTGGCATCTACATCGCGGCGTCGCTCGGCTGGCTGTGGATGGTCGAGGGCATCCGCCCCGATCGCTGGGACCTCACGGGCGCCCTGATTTGCATCGCCGGGGCTTCCGTGATCCTGTTCGTACCCAGAACCGGATGACGCTGCCAGGCCCGCCTCGTCCGGAATGAGGGCGTCGGCGCCAATGCACATGCAGGCGATTGCTCGTAACAATCTGCAACTCTACAATGAGTTGCGGCGACAGGGCCGCAGCGGAGAAGAGTTGGCGCTCGTCAAGGCGGCCTACGAGCTCGCAACGAGGCTCTACAGCGGCTATTACCAGAGCGACGGGCGGCCCTTCGTGCTGCACACGGTGGGAGTGGCCGGAATTCTGGCGCTGCTGCGCATGCCCGCCGAGATCATCGCGCTCGGCCTCGTTCACAATGTCTACAGCAACGGCAATTTCGGCGACGGGCGCAGCCATGTCTACTCGACCTACCGCAACGCGGTCATTGTCGACGCCGTCGGGCCGGATGTAGCCGATCTGGTCAAGCGCTTCAGGGACCGCCGGATCACCAGCAAGAGCATCGCCAGGATGGAGGCCGAATTCGACGGCCTCGGTCAGACTGACCGCTACCTGCTTGCCCTGGAACTCGCCGACTACTGCGAAAAGTATCTCGACCAGAGCGTGCTCTATTTCGGCGACGCCTCTTGGGTAACCGACGAAGTCTCCACCATCGGCGACCGGCTGATCGGCCTGGCGAATCGTCTGGAGCTGCCGGATCTTGCCGCGCTGATGAGCGAGCTTTTCGAGGCGGTCGCGCGGCAGGAGCCCCCACCGCCCGCCCTGATGACGGGGCCGAAGCACAAATATCTCTATTTCATCATGCCGATGTCGGCCCGCACGCGCACCCGCACCCTCATGTCGGGCTGGTACAGGCGCTATATCCGCGGCGAACGGCGCTGAGGCGCGTCGCGCTGCATTTTCCCGTTTTGTTCCATTTCGCGCTGGTGTAGTTTTGCGATTCGAGTCAACCGCGATTCTTTCCACCGAAATCTCCGGGCTGTGAATCGCGGGCACGGCGGGTATTTCTTCACCCGCCACATGCCGACTCTGATACGGCATGGTCCGGGCACAAGACGGGGACGACATGGCAGAAGCAGCGCGAAAATTCGAGGTCGCGGAGACACCGCTCTATCGCGAGGCTCCCAACAACATCGAGGCCGAGCAGGCGCTGCTTGGCGCAATTCTCGTCAACAATGACGCCTTCTACCGTGTCTCCGACTTCCTGAAGTCCCTGCACTTCTACGAACCGCTGCACCGCAAGATCTTCGAGGTCTCGGCCGAGCTCATCCGCATGGGCAAGATGGCCAACCCGGTGACCATCAAGACCTTCCTGCCGGCCGACGAGAAGGTCGGCGACATGACGGTTGCCCATTATCTCGCGCGCCTTGCCGCCGAGGCGGTCAACGTCATCAATGCCGGCGACTACGGCCGCGCGATCTATGACCTCGCGACGCGCCGCGCGCTGATCACCGTCGGCGAGGACATGGTCAACATCGCCTATGACGCGCCGGTCGACATGGCGCCGCAGGAGCAGATCGAGGACGCCGAGCGTCGCCTGTTCGAGCTCGCCGAAACCGGCCGCTACGATGGCGGCTTCGAGAGCTTCTCGGACGCGGTCAAGATGGCGATCGACATGGCCAGCGCCGCCTACATGCGCGATGGCCATCTGTCGGGTATCTCGACGGGCTTGCGCGATCTGGACGCCAAGATGGGCGGGCTGCAGCCCTCCGACCTGATCGTGCTGGCCGGCCGGCCGGGCATGGGCAAGACGTCGCTTGCGACCAACATCGCGTTCAATATCGCCAACGCATACGAACCCGACCAGCAGGCGGACGGCACCATCAAGGCTAAGAACGGCGGCGTCATCGGCTTCTTCTCGCTCGAAATGTCGTCGGAACAGCTCGCCACCCGCATCATCTCGGAGCAGGCGCAAGTTCCGTCCTCGAAAATCCGTCGCGGCGACCTCACCGAGACGGATTTCGAGAAGCTGGTCCACTGCACGCAGATGCTGCAGAAAATCCCGCTCTACATCGATTCCACGGGCGGCATTTCGATTGCCCAGCTGGCGGCACGCGCGCGGCGGCTGAAGCGCCAGCGCGGCCTCGACGTGATGATCATCGACTATATCCAGCTGATGCAGGGTTCCTCGAAGAATTCGCAGAACCGCGTCCAGGAAATCACCGAGATCACCACCGGGCTGAAGGCGCTCGGCAAGGAACTCGGCGTGCCGATCATCGCGCTCTCGCAGCTGTCGCGTCAGGTCGAAAGCCGCGACGACAAGCACCCGCAACTCTCCGACCTGCGCGAATCCGGCTCAATCGAGCAGGACGCCGACGTGGTGCTGTTCGTCTATCGCGAGGAGTACTACCTCAAGAACAAGGAGCCGAAGCCCGGCACGCCGGAATATGTCCAGTGGGAGAACGACATGAACGAGGCGCGGGGCAAGGCAGAGGTCGTCATCGCCAAGCAGCGCCACGGTCCCACCGGCACCGTCAGCCTGGCCTTCGTCGGCGAGTTCACGCAGTTCTCGGACCTGGCCGAGGAGCACCACCTGCCGGACCGCTTTGAGTAGCATTGATGGAGCGCCGAAATGCATAAGTATTCGCAAAAAGCCACGTCGTTTGTCGTAATGGCGCACTACGCCGGTGAGCCTTCAGTCGTGAGATCATTCACGTTGAGCGCGGAAACACCGCTTCGTGAGGTGTTCACATCGCTGTGGCCGACGGGGGTGAGTGAAACGTTCGCTGGAACACAATTTGCTCGGACTCCACTTAGAATCGAAATCTTGCCGGATGAAAAGTCGATCCCAGTCATTGATGAGCCCGACCCCTTTTCAACTGCCGAACCGACGGCTGCGTAGAAGTTGCGCCACGTAAGAACTTGGGTAGCCATGGTGGCGGCAGCACGTCGTGGCTAAATCGCGCACCCAGTTCATCTGCCAGAGTTGCGGCGCGGCGCACCAGCGCTGGGCCGGCAAGTGCGATTCCTGCGGCGAGTGGAACACGCTGGTCGAGGAAGGCATCACCGGCGGTATCGGCGGCGGGCCGCAGAGCCTTCGGTCGGCGCGCAAGGGCCGGATCGTCGCGCTGACAACGCTGTCCGGCGACATCGAGGACGCGCCGCGCATCGCCTCGGGCATCGCCGAACTCGACCGCGCCACCGGCGGCGGTTTCGTGCGCGGATCGGCCATCCTCGTCGGCGGCGATCCTGGCATCGGCAAATCGACGCTCCTCATGCAGGCGGCCGCCGCTCTGGCCCAGGCCGGGCACAGGGTCGTCTACGTGTCGGGTGAGGAAGCCGTGGCGCAGGTCAGGCTTCGCGCCCAGCGCCTTGGCGCGGCCTCCGCGCCTGTCGAACTCGCCGCCGAAACCAATGTCGAGGACATTCTGGCGACCATTTCGGAAGGGCGCAGGCCCGACCTCGTCATCCTCGATTCGATCCAGACGCTGTGGACGGACCTCGCTGATTCGGCGCCCGGCACCGTCACCCAGGTGCGCGCCTCGGCGCAAAGCGTCATCCGCTACGCGAAATCGACGGGTGCCGCGGTCGTGCTGGTCGGCCATGTCACCAAGGAAGGCCAGATTGCCGGTCCGCGCGTCGTCGAGCACATGGTCGATGCCGTGCTCTATTTCGAGGGCGAAGGCGCGCATCACTTCCGCATCCTGCGCGCGGTCAAGAACCGCTTCGGCCCGACCGACGAAATCGGCGTCTTCGAAATGTCGGACAAGGGCCTGCGCGAGGTCGCCAATCCGTCGGAACTCTTTCTCGGCGAGCGCCACGCCAAGGCGCCGGGCGCTGCGGTATTCGCGGGCATGGAGGGCACGCGTCCCGTGCTGGTCGAGATACAGGCGCTCGTTGCCCCCTCGCCGCTCGGCACGCCGCGCCGCGCCGTCGTCGGCTGGGACCAGCCGCGGCTCGCCATGGTGCTTGCCGTGCTCGAAGCGCATTGCGGCGTCCGCTTCGCCACCCACGATGTCTATCTCAATGTCGCCGGCGGCTACCGCATCTCGGAGCCGGCCGCCGATCTCGCGGTGGCCGCGGCGCTGGTTTCGTCGCTCACCGGCCTTGCCCTTCCCGCCGATTGCGTCTATTTCGGCGAAATCAGCCTTTCGGGTGCCATCAGGCCTGTAGCGCATGCGCAGCAACGCCTGAAGGAAGCCGAAAAGCTGGGGTTCGGGCAAGCGATCTTGCCGCAGGGGGGCGAGGAACCGACAGGTGCGATGGCTGGGCGCTCCTTCCAGCCTGCGACACTGACGGACCTCGTAATTCGAATAGCCGGGTCGAAGCGCAGCCGCGCTGAAGAGATCGACTGACACCGGTCATCATGGAGTGGGGCCGCAAACATGCCGATTACGCTGCTTGACGGAATTCTCGTCGGCTTCACCCTGGTCTCCGCAATGCTCGCCATGGTGCGCGGCCTGTCGCGCGAAGTCCTGTCGATAGCATCCTGGGCGGCGGCGGCGGTTGCCGCCTACCTGCTCTACCCGCTGGTCCTGCCCTATGTGCAGCCCTACATCGACAACAAGCAGATCGCGATCGTCGCCGCGGCGGGCGTGGTGTTCATCATCGCGCTGATCATCGTCACCGTCATCACCATGAAGATCGCCGACTGGATCATCGATTCGCGGATCGGTGCGCTCGACCGCACGCTCGGCTTCCTCTACGGCGCGGCACGCGGCATTCTCGTCGTCGCCGTGGCGCTGCTTTTCTTCAACTGGCTGGTCGGCACCAACCCGCCGGCATGGATCGCCGAGGCCAAGTCGCGCCCGCTGCTGGAATCAATCGGCGCGACCCTCGAGAGAATGCTGCCGGACGATCCGGAGAACTCGATCCTGAAACGCCTGACCCCGGGCTCTTCGCCCCCGGATGCCGCACTGGAAACCCCGTCCAACGAGGCCCCGGCCGAAGCACCGGCGGAAGATCAGCCCGCCAACTAGGCGGCAAACACCGAATATTGTCTGTCGGCATGTGACAGAAGGTGGCGCGGCGGACCGCGCTGCACTATATGTCGTCCTTTCTGACGCGAGAACGCCCAATGGCAAACGCTCCCTTGCTGGCCGAGGCCGACGATCATTTCCACGACGAATGTGGTGTGTTCGGCATATTCGGGCGTCAGGACGCCGCCGCCATCGTCACGCTCGGCCTGCACGCGCTGCAGCATCGCGGCCAGGAGGCGGCGGGCATTGTCTCCTATGACGGGTCGCAATTCCACGTCGAACGCCATATCGGCCTGATCGGCGATACCTTCACCACGCAGGCCGTCATCGACAGTCTCAAGGGCAACCGCGCCATCGGCCATACGCGCTACGCCACGACCGGCGGTTCCGGGCTGCGCAACGTGCAGCCGCTGTTTGCCGAACTCGCCGACGGCGGCTTCGCCGTCGCGCACAACGGCAACATCACCAACGCCATGACCGTGCAGCGGACCCTGCAGAAGCAGGGCTCGATCTTCTCCTCGACCTCCGACACCGAGACCATCCTCCACCTCGTCGCCACCAGCCGCGAGAAGGATGTCAACTCGCGCTTCATCGAGGCGGTGCGCCAGCTCGAGGGCGCCTTCTCGCTGGTCGCGCTGACGTCGAAGAAGATGATCGGCTGCCGCGACCCGCTCGGCATCCGCCCGCTGGTGCTGGGCGACCTCGACGGCGCCTGGATCCTCGCCTCCGAGACCTGCGCGCTGGACATCATCGGCGCGCGCTTCGTGCGCGACCTGAAGCCCGGCGAGATGGTCGTCGTGACCGGCAAGGGCATCGAGAGCTTCTTCCCCTTCGAGCCGCAGAAGCCGCGCTTCTGCGTCTTCGAATATGTCTATTTCGCCAGGCCCGACTCCTCGGTCGAGGGGCGCAACGTCTATGACGTCAGGAAGCGCATCGGCGCCGAGCTTGCGCTGGAAAGCCCGGTCGACGCCGACATCATCGTGCCCGTCCCCGACTCAGGCACGCCGGCCGCCATCGGCTTCGCGCAGGCCGCCGGCCTGCCCTTCGAGCTCGGCATCATCCGCAACCACTATGTCGGGCGCACCTTCATCCAGCCGTCGGATTCGATCCGCCACATGGGCGTCAAGCTCAAGCACAATGCCAACCGCAAGATGATCGAGGGCAAGCGTGTCGTGCTGGTCGACGATTCCATCGTGCGCGGCACCACCAGCCAGAAGATCGTTCAGATGGTGCGCGACGCCGGCGCCCGTGAGGTGCACATGCGCATCGCCTCGCCGCCGACGCGCTCCTCGTGCTTCTATGGTGTCGATACGCCCGAAACGTCGAAGCTCCTCGCCTCGCGCATGACGGTCGAGGACATGGCCGATTTCATCCGCGTCGATTCGCTCGGCTTCCTGTCGATCGACGGCCTCTACCGCGCGGTCGGCGAAACCGCCCGCAACAACGAGCAGCCGCAATTCTGCGACGCCTGCTTTACCGCCCAGTACCCGACGCGGCTGGCCGATCACGAGGGTTCGGACAATGTCCGTACGCTCTCGCTGCTGGCCACCGGCGGACATTAGGATTGCCGTTTCTGAAATGACCCCAGATCTTTCCGGCCGGATCGCGCTCGTAACCGGCGCCTCGCGCGGCATTGGCTATTTCGTCGCCAGGCAGATGGCCGCGGCCGGCGCCCATGTCATCGCCGTCGCCCGCACCGTCGGCGGCCTCGAGGAGCTCGACGACGAGATCAAGGCCGAGCATGCCCGTACCGGCAGGGGCGACGCCACGCTGGTGCCTCTCGACCTGACCGACATGCAGGGCATCGACCGCCTCGGTGGCGCCATCCACGAACGCTGGGGCAAGCTCGACATCCTCGTCGCCAATGCCGGCGTGCTCGGCACAATCTCGCCGATCGGCCATGTCGAGGCGAAGACCTTCGACAAGGTGATGGCCGTCAACGTCACCGGCACCTGGCGGCTGATCCGCTCGGTCGATCCCTTGCTGCGCCTTTCCGACGCCGGGCGCGCGATCATCGTCAGCTCGAACGCCGCCCATTCGGCCCGCGCCTTCTGGGCGCCCTACGCCGCCTCCAAGGCCGCCGTCGAGACGCTCGCCCGGTCCTGGGCCGACGAGTCCCGCAACATGGCGCTGCGCGTCAACGCCTTCGATCCCGGCCGCACCCGCACCGCCATGCGCGCCCAGGCAGTGCCCGGCGAGGATCCGAACACGCTGCCGCATCCCTCGGAGGTCGCCGCCAAGCTGCTGCCGCTCGCCAGCCCGGATCTCACCGAGACGGGGCTGATCTACCAGGCCAGCCAAGACCGCTTCGTCGCGTACCGCCAACCCGAATAGCGGACAGGCCCGTCGTGGGCCCTGCCTTCACCCCCTTGCGATGGCCTCGACCAGCGCCGGCAACTCGCCGAGATCGACAATCTGCCTGAAGCGCGGCGAATCCTGCGGCGCCTCGCCATGTTCGACCGACCAGGTCAGGTCGTGCGGCACGTAGACGCCCCAGCTTCCCGCCCCGATCGCCGGCAGGACGTCCGACTTCATGGAATTGCCGACCATCATGGCGGCCTCCGGCCCGTCGCCATGCCGGCCGAAGATCCGCTCATAGGTCGACTGCGTCTTGTCGCTGACGATCTCGACCGCCTCGAACAATTCGCCGAGACCCGATTGCGCCACCTTGCGCTCCTGGTCGAACAGGTCGCCCTTGGTGATCAGCACCAGCCGGTGCGTGGCGGCCAGCGCCTCCAGCGTCTCGCGCGCATGCGGCAGCGTCTCGACGGGGTGCTCCAGCATCTCGCGGCCGGCGGCGAGGATTGCGGCGATCACCGAGGACGGCGCCCTGCCGCCCGTCACCTCGATCGCCGTTTCGATCATCGACAGCGTAAAACCCTTGATGCCGAAGCCATAGAGCCTGAGGTTGCGCTTCTCCGCCTCCAGCAGGCGGGCGGACAGGTCCTGCGGGTCGGCATGATCGCCCAGGAGCTCGGCAAAGCGGGCCTGGGTAAGCTGGTAGAAATGCTCGTTCTGCCACAGCGTGTCGTCGGCATCGAAACCGATCGTGGTCAGGCGCGGGGCGGCCATGCGAAAATCTCCGTTCGTGCGGAAGCGTTCTGCCTGACGGGCGGCGCGGATTCAACGCTGTCCGTCAGGCCGGCTCGCGCACCACCGGCGCCTGTCTTGCGCCGCTGCGGCCCCGCCTCCAGTCGAAATAGCCATGCGCAAACACGGCCGCCAGCACGATGGCGCCACCCGCCACGCTTGCCAGCGGCGGCTGTTCGGCCAGGATCAGCCAGGCAAAGATGATCGCGAAAGGCACCTCGGCCGAGCCGATCAGCCCGGCCTCCGGCGCTGGAATCAGCCGCGCACCCTCGGTCCACAGAATCACCGCGAACGCGAAGGACAGGCCGAAGGCGACGCACAGCGCCATGTCGCGCGCGCTTACCGCCAGCGGATCGGCCGCCAGCCAGCCGAATCCGAAGAGCAGGAACGCCGAGACCGCTGCCGCCCAGACCGCGGGCGTTGCCCTGAACCGCCGCACCAGGACCATGTAGAGCGCGCTCAGCATCATCATGACCAGCGCCAGCGCGTCGCCTCTCACGCTGCCGCCGCCGATTCCGGCAGAGACCATCACGGCGACGCCGGCCAGCGAGGCGAGCGCGGCCAGCATGGTCTGGCGCCGGAAGCGCTCGCCGAACAGGAAGCGTGCAAACAGCGCCGCGGCGAAGGGAACCGTGGCGTAGATGATCGCGACATTGGCAACGATGCCGGCCTTGAAGGCCGCGATGAAGGCGATGCTGGCCGTGGCGCCGATCAGGGCAAGCAGCCAGCCCTGCCAACCGAGGGCGAGGCTCGCGCCATTGCGCGACCGCCGCCACAGCACGTAGATGCCGATGAAGATCCCGCCGAACAGCCCGCGCCAGCAGGTGATGACCAGCGGGTCGGCGGCAATCGACTTGGTCAGCACGCCCGCCAGGCCGAAAACCGCCGCAGACAGTGCGACAAGCAGGACGCCGAGCATCCGTTCGGCCGACTGTTCGGGTATGTCGTTCATCGGCGCGAAATCCTTCACGGAACGAGGCTCCCCGTCGGCACCCTAGGCATGCGGTCCTGCCACCGTGCTGTCAGGATATCGCCAGCCTTCTTGCCAGCTTCCGGCCGCCGCGCGAACAAAAAAGAAACCGCCAAGCGGTTGCATATCGGAGGGGCAGGCACTAGGTTGCGCACCAAATCGCAGGTTCGCGCACCGTGCCGAACCTCCATCTCTCTCCAGCGCATGCCCGACATCACGCTTCAGGCGACACGGCATGTATTCATGAAGGAAGCAAATTGCAGGTACTCGTCCGCGACAACAATATCGAACAGGCACTGCGCGTGCTCAAGAAGAAGATGCAGCGCGAAGGCGTCTTCCGTGAAATGAAGGCACGCAAGTCCTACGAAAAGCCGTCCGAAAAGCGCGTCCGCGAAAAGGCCGAAGCCATTCGCCGCTCGCGCAAGGCCGCCCGCAAGCAGGCCCAGCGCGACGGATTGCTGCCGGCGCCGAAGAAGAAGGTCATGCCGAACGCCGCCGCACGCCCGGCGCGTCCCGCTTCCTGATCTGCCTCTTCGCCCGTACGCGCCATTGACGTTCGGGCCGCATCCGCTACCCTTCCCCTGATAGCGGCTCGCTTCGGCCGCTTGGCGGCGGGGCTGGGAGACGCGGCATGATGGTGTCCGGAGCGATCCTGCTCTGCCTGTTGGTTGTCTGGCTGGCCCTGGCCGGTTACGCCGCGTTCAGGCTCGGCACAGGCTTGCGCCAGGCGCTGCTCTACATTCCCTTCAGGCTGCTCCATCGCATCGACGATTCGCCGATGCGCGAGGCTGCTGGCGCCAAGGCGCCCGTGATCTACGCGATCTGGCACCAGTCGCGAATCGACCCGGCCTTGATGCTCTCGCTGCTGCCCGACGACACGCTCCACATCCTTGACGAAGCTTCGTCGAAATCGCTTTGGCTCGAGCCGTGGCGGGAACTGGCCCGTACCGTGGCCTTCAAGGCCGAGCACGTCTTCGTCAGCCGTCGCCTCGTGCGGGTGCTCAAGGGCAATGGCCGCATCGCGGTCTACTTCCCCGACACCATCGAGCCGGACCTGAAGGCATTCCGGCTGTTCCGCGCCGTGGCGCGCATCGCCATGCAGGCCGACGCGTCGATCGTGCCGATCTTCGTCGCCGGCGGACGCCACCTGCCCTCCTCCCTGACGCCGCCCGACCGGGCGCCGCGCCACATGTTCCAGAAGCTCTCGATCGCGACGCTGGAGCCGCAGACGGTGCAGCAGCTCGTCGAGCGTGCCGGCGGGGCGGCGACCACCACGGCCGCCAACGCCCTGTTCGACCGCATGGCGGAGGTGCGCCTTGCCGGGGCCGGGCTCGACCGCAGCCTGTTCGTGGCCATCCGCGACGCCGCCGACCGCTTCGGCCCCTCCCGTACAATCGTCGAGGACGTCGTCACCGGCGCCCTCAGCTATCGCAGGCTGTTCATCGGCGCGCGCGTGCTTGGCCAGCGCTTTGCCGCCGTCAGCCGTCCCGGCGAGGCCGTCGGCGTGCTCCTGCCCAACGCCAACGCCGTCGTCCTCTCGCTGCTCGGGCTGGTCTCGGGCGGCCGCGTCGCCGCGATGATCAACTATACGGCCGGCCCGGCAAGCGTCAGCGCGGCGATCGGTGCTGCCGCCATCCGAACCATCGTCTCGTCGCGCGCCTTCATCGAGAAGGCGCAGCTTGCCGACATCGTCGCCGCGGCCGAAAAGGCCGGTGCTACGTTTCTCTGGCTGGAAGACCTGCGCGCCGGAGTCGGTACGGTCGAGAAGCTCAAGGCGGCGCTGCTGTGGCGGCTGCCGCTTGCCCGCCAGGACGCTGCCGCGCCGGCCATCATCCTGTTCACGTCAGGGTCGGAGGGTACGCCCAAGGCCGTCGTGCTGTCGCATGCCAGCCTGCTCGCCAACGCCATGCAGGCCGAGGCGCGCATCGTCTTCTCGCCGGCCGACAAGCTGCTCAACGTGCTGCCGGTGTTCCATTCCTTCGGCCTGACCGGCGGCACCATCCTGCCGCTCGTCAACGGCGTGCGCCTGTTCCTCTACCCCTCGCCGCTGCACTACAAGATCATCCCGGAAATCGCCCGCAAGATCCGTCCGACGGTGATGTTCGGCACCGACACCTTTCTCGCCGCCTATGCGCGCACCGCCAAGGACGAGGACTTTTCCAGCCTGCGCTTCGCCGTTGCGGGCGCCGAGGCCGTGCGGGCCGAGACGCGCGCCACCTGGCGCGAGCGTTTCGGCGCGTCGATCATCGAGGGCTTCGGGCTGACCGAGGCCGCACCCGTGGTCGCGGTCAACACCGCCACGCATGGCCGCGACGGCACGGTCGGGCGACTGCTGCCTGGCATGAAGATGCGGCTCGAACCGGTCGAAGGCATTCCCGAGGGTGGCAGGCTCTGGCTGTCGGGCCCCAACCTGATGAGCGGCTACATCACCGCCGACAGGCCTGGTGAGCTGCAGCCGCTCGCCGACAACTGGCACGACACCGGCGACATCGTCTCGGTCGACCGCGAAGGGTTCCTCACCATCCGCGGCAGGGCCAAGCGCTTCGCCAAGATCGCCGGCGAAATGGTGTCGCTCGGCGCCGTCGAGATGCTGGTAAAGGCGCTATGGCCCGAGGAGAACCATGCCGCCGTCTCCGTGCCCGACAAGCGCAAGGGCGAGCGCATCGTGCTCGTCACCACGGCGCATGACGCGGATCCCGACAAGCTGCGGCAGTACGGCCGGCAGGCGGGCGCTGCCGACCTCATGGTGCCGCACGACATCGTCAAGGTTGGCGAGATACCGATGCTCGGCTCGGGCAAGACCGATTACGTGTCGACCAGGCGCCTGGCGCTGGAGCGCCTCGGCCTCGACATCGCGGCCTGACCGCTCGTCTCAGGGTTCGAGTTCGGACGCGTCGTGCGCGCTGGCCTCGCCGGTCCCCTCGCCCTTCTCGCTCTCGATCCTGGCGCGTTTGGCATAGGCGCGCGCCGACAGCGGCAGGAAGACGAGATAGGCGATCACCGAGGCCGACAGCGTCTGCCAAGGGTACGAGAACAGCAGCAGGAGCAGCAGCACGCAGCCGAGGATCATCGGCAGCACCCGATCGCCCGGGACCTTCAGCTTCTTGCCGGAATAGACCGGCAGGCGGCTGACCAGCAGGAAGGCCACCATGATGGTGAAGGCGCTGGCCGCGAAGGCCAGCGTGCGGTCGGGCACCAGCCCGCCCGCCAGCACGAGATAGATCGGCAGCAGCACGATGACCGCTCCCGCCGGGGCCGGCACGCCGACGAAATACTCGGCCTGCCAGGCCGGCCTGTCGACGTCCTCGTCGAGCACGTTGAAGCGTGCGAGCCGCAGCCCGCAGGCGATGGCGAACAGAAGCGCCGCGATCCAGCCGGGCGAGCCCGCCCGGTCCAGCAGATAGGCATAGAGCACCAGCGCCGGCGCGACGCCGAAATTGACGATGTCGGCCAGCGAATCCATCTGCGCGCCGAATTTCGACGTCGCCTTGAGCATGCGGGCGAGCCTGCCGTCGATGCCGTCGAGAAACGCCGCGATCAGCACCATGGCGACCGCGGTCTCGAAACGGCCCTCGAAGGCCAGCCGAATACCGGAAAGGCCGGCACAGATCGCCAGCACCGTGACGAGATTGGGCAGCACCATGCGAAGCGGGATCTCGCGGATGCGGGGTCCGCCGCGCCCATGCGGCTGGAAGGGCTGGAACAGCATCAGTCGATCCGCACAAGCGGTGTAACCGCGCCACCGCCGAACTCCGCCATCACCGTCTCCCCCGCGACGGCGGTCTGGCCGACCGCTACCTTTACCGTCGCATCCGTCGGCATGAAGACGTCGAGCCGCGAGCCGAAGCGGATCAGGCCGATGCGCTCGCCGGCGCCGATGTTGCCGCCGGTCTCGGCCCAGCAGACGATGCGGCGCGCCACAAGGCCGGCGATCTGCACGCAGGCGATCACGCCGTTGGGGCTTTCGATGACCAGGCCGTTGCGCTCGTTCTCCTGGCTCGCCTTGTCGAGTTCGGCGTTGAGGAATTTACCCGGACGATGCTCGATGCGGGTGATCTTGCCGCGCACCGGCGAGCGGTTCACGTGGCAGGAGAAGACGTTCATGAAGACCGAGACGCGCGTCATCTCGCCGGAGCCGAGGCCAAGCTCGCGCGGCGGCACGGCGGGACCCACAGCCGACACCACGCCGTCAGCCGGGCTGATCACCAGCCGGTCGTCGAGCGGCGTGACGCGGACCGGATCGCGGAAAAAATAGGCGCACCACGCCGTCAGGATCGCACCGATCCAGAACAGGCTGGTCGAGAACAGGCCAAGCAGCAGCGTAACGACCGCAAAGCCGGCGATGAACGGATATCCCTCGCGATTAACGGGGACGAATGCGTTCTTGATTGTGTCGCCAAGGCTCATGCTGTGCTGACGGGCTCCATTCGGGTTGGCGCCTGATTACCGGAAATGACTCCAACCCGCAACGCGGCAGGCAGATCGCGATCAGCAGCAACGTTGCGGCGCGCCCGGGGTTCCTGCTGCGGCTGTCTTTGCGCAGACGCGATGTCGGGATTCGCACGGCGGTTGCGTCCTTGCAGGGGACGGGTTTGGCCCCGGCCATTCCGGCCGGGCTTAGTCCGCAAGCCGCCTGTAGTTGGCGATATCGGCCCTGATGCCTAGCCGCTTCACCAGCGCCTGCGGATCGAAGCCGCGGCTTTCATGCATTGCCCTGACGACCGGGCGGGCCCGGTCGATGGCATCCTGGCTTTGCCACTCGACCATCGTCACGAGGTTGAATTCGCCGGGCCCCGATTCCTGCTCGAGCAGGAGATCGCGCACGAAACCCGGTTGCCGGCGCAGCACTTCGTGCGTCTCGACCACCCGCGCGACAAACTCCTCGCGCGCTTCCTGCGGCACCGAGAACTTGTCGACCCGGTAAACCGGAGCGATGCCATCCTGCTGATTTTTCTCGATCATTTCCGCATTTCCCCGTGCTGACCCGCCACGCGGCCCCACCATTGGGGACGCATTGACCGGCACGGTACGACCTCAACCGAAGTTGAGGTCAAGGCGGATTGTGGGCTCAGTTCTCGGGCGTGATTTCGGGTGTGCGGCGCCTGACGATGACGCCGAACTCGTCGGCCTCGCGCGCGACCCGCAGCCGCTCCTCGGCCTCCGAGGCTTCGCGCTGGCGGTCCCACATCGAGGCATAGAGACCCTTCAGCTTGAGAAGGTCGGCGTGCCTGCCGCGTTCGGTGATCTCGCCATCCTTCAGCACGATGATCTCGTCGGCGGTGATGATGGTCGACAGGCGGTGGGCGATGACCAGCGTCGTGCGCCCCTTGCTCACCAGGTCGAGTGCGGCCTGGATTTCCTGCTCGGTATGCGAATCCAGCGCCGAGGTCGCCTCGTCGAGGATCAGGATCGGCGGCGCCTTGAGGATCGTGCGCGCAATCGCCACACGCTGCTTTTCGCCGCCAGAGAGCTTCAGGCCGCGTTCGCCGACCATGGAGGCATAGCCATCCGGCAGCCGCTCGATGAAACTGCCGATCTGGGCCAGTTCGGCGGCCTGCCTGACCTCGTCCTCCGGGGCGCTCATGCGGCCATAGCGGATGTTGTAGGCAATGGTGTCGTTGAACAGCACCGTATCCTGCGGAACCATGCCGATGACGGCGCGCAGGCTCTCCTGCGTCACGTCGCGGATGTCTTGGCCGTCGATGCTGATGCTGCCTGACTGGATATCGTAGAAGCGGAACAGCAGCCGCGAGATCGTCGACTTGCCGGCTCCGGACGGGCCGACGATCGCGACGGTCTTGCCCGGCGGCACGTCGAAGCTGATCCCCTTCAGGATCTTGCGCGCCGGATCGTAGGAAAACTGCACGTCGCGGAACTCCACGCGGCCGTCGCTCACCTTGAGCGGTCGGGCGTCCGGCCTGTCCACGACCTCGCGCTTGACGTCGAGCAGTTCGAACATGTGCTCGATGTCGGTCAGGCTCTGGCGGATCTCGCGGTAGACCGAGCCGATGAAGTTCAGCGGCTGGGCGAGCTGCATCAGCATGGCGTTGACGAAGACGAAATCGCCGATCGTCTGCGTGCCGGCCATGACCTCACGTGCCGACAGGACCATCACCACGGTCATGCCGCCGCCGAAGATCACGCCCTGGCCGAAATTCAGCCAGCCAAGCGATACCCAGGTCTTGGTCGCGGCCTTTTCGTAGCGCGCCATCGACTGATCGTAGCGCTCGGCCTCCATTGCCTCGTTGTTGAAATACTTGACCGTCTCGTAGTTCAGCAGCGAGTCGATCGCCTTGGTGTTGGCGTCGGTGTCGGAATCGTTCATCTCGCGGCGGATGCGGATGCGCCAGTCGCTCGCCTTGACCGTGTACCAGGTGTAGAGCCAAACCGTCACCGCGATCACCGCGACATAGACCCAGTCATAGGCAATGGCGAAGACCGCCGCCGTGAAGACGAATTCGAGGATCGTCGGCGCCGTCGCCAGCATGGTGAAGCGAACGATCGACTCGATGCCCTTGGTGCCGCGCTCGATGATGCGCGACAGGCCGCCGGTGCGCCTCTCGAGGTGAAAGCGCAACGACAGTTCGTGCATGTGCCGGAAGGTCCGGAAGGCCAGCTGCCGCACGGCATTCTGGCCGACGCGGGCAAACAGCGCATCGCGCAGCTGGTTGAAGCCGAGCTGCACCATGCGCAGGACGTTGTAGGCGACCACCAGCATGACCGGCGCGAGCAGGAAGGCCGGCAACGGCGGAACCGTCGCGCTGTCGCCGGCAAGCGCGTCGGTTGCCCACTTGAAGAAATAGGGCACGACCACCAGCACCAGCTTCGCCACGACCAGGAAGATCGTTGCCCAGACGAGGCGCGCCTTGAGGTCAGGCCGTTCGGCCGGCCACATATAGGGCCAGAGGCTGCGCAGCGCGCTGAGGGTCGAACCGGAATCGCCGGAAATCTTGGCCAAGTCTCTTGCTTTCTGTTGTCGTCAGCGGCCGGAGCAGCAGGTGGCCACGAGGGCCGCCATGGATGCCGAAAGGCCGGCCAGTGCGTCGCGGTCGACGCGATAGCGCGATCGCTGCCGGTCGGGCGTAAAAGTCACCAGTCCCGCCTCGACCAGCACCTTCAGGTGCTGGGACACCGTCGACTGGGCAAGGTCGAAGTTTTCGACCACCTCGCGGCAGCAGCAGGATTCGGCGCGCGCCAGGTGGCGTATGATCTCGACCCGCGCGGGATGGCCGAGCGCCGCCATGCGCGCGGCAAGCTGCCGGACGCTGTCTGCGTTGTCAGCCGTTGCAGCGGAAGGAGCGGCAATGTTCATCGTCCATCGACGATAGACGATGAAGTTGCCGCGATCAACCCGCCTTACTGTCCGGGTACGGTTGTCACCCTGTCGCCCAGACGCTCCAGGTCGGCCTCGGCCTTCCCATCGAGCGACTTCTCGGGAAGCTTGAAGACCTGTCCGGGCCAGATCCGGTCGGGATCCTCGATCTGCGACTGGTTGGCGAGGTAGATCGTCGAGTAGCGAACGCCGCGGCCGTAAACCCGGTAGGACAGGCGCCACAGCGTGTCGCCGCGGCGGATGATCACCGCGCTGTCGACGTTCTGCAGCTTCGGCGCCAGGACTTCGGGCACGTCGGCGGGCGGCGGTGCCGCCAGGTTTCCGTCGGCTGCCGGCGCCATGGCGACGTCGGTTCCGGTCTCAGGCGCGGCAGGCATGGCGTCGGCGGGCTGTGTCCCGTCCGCCGGTGCCGCGGCAACGGGAGGTGTCGTCACCTCCGGGACTGATGCCGGCGCCTCCGTCTCGCTGGCGGGCTTGTCCGCAGCGGGCGCGGCTGCCGGCGCTTCCGCGGTCGTCTGCGGCGCCGCGGGCGTCCCGCTTTCCGGCGCTGTCACCGCCGGAGTGCCCTCGGCGGCTTCGGCCACGGCTTCGGGCGCCTTTGTTGCGGGCGCGGCGGCCGCCGGCGTCTCGGCGGGTGCCTGCTGCGCTGGCGCAGACGCCTCTGGCGCGGGTGCAGCCGGGGCTGCTTCGACCACCTTGGCCGGGGCCGGCTCAGCCTCCGGCGCGGTTCCGGACGCTTCGGCCGTGGCCGGCGCGTCGGCCTTCGGCGGCTGAACGGCCGGGGTCTCGGCAACCGCCGAGGGGGCAGCCGGCGCGTCCGGCGTCGCTGCCGGCGTTGCCGGCTCTGACGGAGCGGCGGTTACGTCCGGCGCCGGCTCGACAGCCGCCGGCGTCTCGCCGGAAGTCTGCGGTGGCGTGGCACTTTCGGGCGCCGCTACAGCCGGGGCCTCTGCCACCTCGGTCGGTGCGCCGGCCGCGTCTGCCGGGGCGACTGCCTCGGCGGATGCCGGAGCGGTCGGCGCGGCAACCGGCGGGGCGGCGGGCGCAATGGCGGCAATCGATTCTCCGGGTTCCCGCTCGAAGGGAACCGCCGCGCGCGCCGCGACCTTGACCCCGTCGGGCTCGAGCGCATCGACGCGGATGATGTAGTCGCCGACCGGCAGGTCGCGCTCGGTCTCGATCAGGAAGCGCCCGTCGGGCGATGCGGTGGCGTCGCCGAGCAGGATCTCATTGGCGTAGCCGCGCACCCGCCTGCCGGGATCGGCAGCGCCGGCGACGAACACCTTGCGGCCGTCAATCTCGACGGCCTCGACGAATACATGCGGTCCTGCCACCTCAGTGCCGGCAGGCGCGGCCGCCGGCGCACTGGGCGCCGCCGGCTGTTCCGCCTCGGGCTGCAACGCGGCCTGCTGCTCCCCGCCTGTCTCCGGCGCGGCGGCAGGCGCCTCCACTGCCGGGGCTTCGGCCACCGGCGCCTCTGCGCCGGGTGCCGTAGCCGGCGCCGCATCGGCAGCGGGTGCCTCGGCAGGAGGCGAAGCGGGAGCCGCCTCGGTCGCGGGTGCCGTGGGTTCGGGCTTGATGATCAGTTCGGAAGGCTTGCCGGGCTTCTCCACCAGCGCCAGAACCTGCCCGTCCGCCGTTTCGGGTACCGAGACGACGGCCGTCTCCACCGACATGGCCACGACATTGTCGGGCGTGGTCGAGCGCAGCACGATCTGGTAGTCGCCGGGCTTAAGGGGTTCGCCCAGCACGGCGGCGAAATCGCCCTCCGGGCCGGCGGTATCCGAACCGATGACCTTCGAGCCGACCAGGATCTCGACCTTCGAGCCGGGAACGGTGCGTCCTGCAATGACGATCGACCCGTCGCCCTCGACGCGCACGACGTCGAAGCTCGGCGCCGTTACCTTCGGTTCCTCGGCTGCGGGCGCAGCGGCCTCGGCAGGAGTTTCCGGCGCGGCATCGGCCGGCGTCTCGGCCGCCGGCACGCGCGCGTCCTTCTGCGTGGTGTCGGCCGGTTCAGGCAGCGCGACGATCGGTTGGGGCGGTTTGCTGAACAATGGGTCCAGCGCGCCGGAGGCATAGGCTATCGCCAAGGCCGCGGCGCAGCCGCCAGCCAGAAAAAGCAATGCCCTATTGGTCGTTATCGCCATATGTTCGTGCCCCTTGACCCTTGTGCCGGGTCTAGCCTTTTTTCTTCAGACCGACAAGAAAAGACCCGCCCCGGGTCTTGACGTGGTTACGTTGAGAATCACCAATCACTTCCATGAACACGATTCGATCCATTTGCGTCTATTGCGGTTCCTCACCCGGGAAGGGAGAGGCCTATCTCAAGGCCGGCCACGTGCTTGGCCGATCCATGGCGCTCGCCGGCCTGCAACTGGTCTATGGTGGCGGTACGAGGGGCATCATGGGCGCCGTCGCGGACGGGGCATTGCGTGCGGGCGGCAAGGTCACCGGCATCATCCCGCAGTTCCTCATGGACAAGGAAGCCACCCGTTCCGCGCTCCAGCGCCTCGACGAATTGATCGTCACCGACAACATGCACCAGCGCAAACACAAGATGTTCGAGAAATCCGACGCCTTTGTGGCGCTGCCGGGCGGCATCGGCACGGTCGAGGAGATCATCGAGATCATGACCTGGGGACAGCTCGGGCATCACCGCAAGCCGATCGTGTTCGGCAATATCGGCGGATTCTGGGATCCGATGCTGGCCCTGCTCGACCATATGCGCGCCGAGGGCTTCATTCACACGTCGCATCTGGTCGACCCGCTTGTGGTCGACACGGCCGAGGCGATCGTGCCGGCCATCCTCGCGGCCGCCGCAGCCGACGGCGCGCCAATGGAAGGCGTCAGCTCCGTCATCGACAACATGTAGCCCTGGAATGGAAAAACTGCAGGGCTGCAACCTGCGGGGTTGACGGCGCCCCCGCCCCCGACGAGTCTGGAACACCAGTGCATCACTGTTCCGGAACAGGCGTCAGGGGGAGATCGCGCTATGAAGTTCCTGAAATGGATATTCTATCTGGTCGCGGCGGTCGCCCTTGTCGTCGTCGTCGGCTCCTTTCTGCTACCGGCCCAGGCGGTCGTCAGCCGCTCGATCGAGATCGCCGCGCCGCCAGACAAGGTTTTTGCGATCGTCGGCGACCTGCGCCGTTTCGACGAATTCTCGCCCTGGGCGGACCGTGACCCCGACATCGTCTATTCGTTCGAGGGCACGGAGAGCGGTCTCGGCCAGATCATGCGCTGGTCGTCCGACAATCCCGACGTCGGCAGAGGATCGCAGCGCATCATCGAATACGACCCGCCGAACTATGCAGAACTGGCGCTCGATTTCGGCACGATGGGCCGCGCGATCGCGAGTTGGGACCTCGTCCCGTCGGAAACCGGCACCACGGCGACATGGGGGTTCAGGTCGGATCTCAAGGGCATCCCGGAGAAGTGGTTCGGCCTGATGTTCGACCGCTGGATCGGGCCTGACTACGAGAAGGGTCTGGCCAAGCTCAAGACTGTCGCCGAACAGGACTAAGGCGGTCGCCGGCCATTCGGCCGCCAGCCGGCAAGCCGCTGGGCAGCTACCCGTCGGGAAGGGTCCGCAAGAATGCGTCCGGAAGCGTAGCGCGGACCCTCGGCAATTCCAGCTTGAAGCGCTCGAGCAGCCAGCGTCCGGCCGGACCCGGCAGCGCGTCGGCACGATGGAAGGCGTATATCTCGTATGGCCGCACCGGGTAGGGTTCGAGATCGAGCACCGACAGCCGGCCGGCCAGGACGTCATCGATGATCATCCAGGCGGGAAGGCCGCCCCAGCCGAGGCCGGACAGGATAAGGTTGTACTTGGTCGACATGTCCGTCATGCGCCATGTCCGGTAGGCAAATACGCCGAAATCCTTGCCCTTCGTCATCTGCGACACGTCGGAGATCACGAGCTGGAAATGCTCGCGCACGACAGAAAGCGGCACCCTGCCCTTGTAGGTAGCCAGCGGATGATCCGGAGCCGCCATTGGAATCATCGATGCATCGCCAATCCGCTCGGCCACCAGGTCGTCGCTGATGGCGACGGGCTGGCCGCCGATGCTGAGATCGACGCCGCGTGTCAGCAACTGCTCCCAGACGGCGCCCAGGGCGCCGACATTCAGCCGGAGCGCGACCGACGGAAACTCGGCCTCGAATGCCGTCAGCACGGCGGTCAGAACCGGCGACGGCGTCGCCACGTCCACAGCGATCGACAGTTCAGCTTCCAGTCCCTGCTTCAGGCCCTCGGCGCGGGAGCGGATGTCGCTCAGCACGTTCATCATGCGGCGCGCGTCGGCCACCATCGCCTTGCCTTCTGCAGTCAGCGCTGCCTCGCGGGTACCCTCGCGCTCGAAAAGCTTGAGGCCAAGCTGCGTCTCCAGGTTGCCGATAGCGTAGCTGACGACCGATTGCGCCCGGTTGAGCTTGCGGCCAGCCGCCGAAAAGCTGCCGGCGTCGGCCACGGCAACCAGCACCTGCAACTGGTCGAGAGTTGGATTGGGTCGCATATCTCATCCAATTTCTTGATGGATCACACGGAAATTATAGCGGTTTTTCCGATTGATTGGAATGCCCACATTGGCGGCAACACCAACCCGAACTTCCGGAGTTACCGCAATGTCCACCACCCTTCTCGTCACCTCCAGCCCGCGCGGCGCGGCGTCGCACTCGACCCGTATCGCCACCGATCTGGCCGCCAGGCTGCAGGAGGCCAACCCTGCCTCCAGGCTGGTGGTCAGGGATCTGGCCGCCAGTCCGCTGCCCTACATCGACCCCGACTATTACACCGGCATCTACACGCCGGCCGAGGCGCGCACCCCGCGCCAGGCCGAAGTGGTCGGCGTATCGGACGAAGTGCTCGACCAGGTGCTTGACGCCGACACGATCATCCTCGCCACCGGCCTGATCAACTTCAACATCTCCTCGACGCTGAAGTCGTGGATCGACCACGTGGCCCGCGCCGGCCGCAGCTTCTCCTACGGCGAGAACGGCCCGAAGGGGCTGGTGACCGGCAAGAAGGTCTACATCGTGCTGGCGTCCGGCGGCATCTACTCCGAGGGCGCTGCGGTGCAGATGGACCATGCGGTTCCCTACCTGCGCAGCGTGCTCGGCTTCCTCGGCATGACCGACGTCGAGGTCATCCGCGTCGAGGGCGTCGCCATGGGGGCGGATGCCACGGCTGCCGCGCTCGGCAAGGCCACCGCCCGCATCGATGCGCTCGTCGCCGAGCCTGTCGCCCGGGCCGCCTGACCGGCCAGCCCGCGAACACAAAAAAGGCAGGCGCCACCCGGCGCCTGCCTTTTTCATTGCGAAAGCTATCCCTGGCTAGCTGCCGAAAATCTTGTCGCCCTGCTCGTCGACGATCTGCTGGCCCTTGCGCAGCGTGACGTCGACCGCCTCGTCCAGACCGGCAAACCGGTCGGCGCGAATGAACTTGTGTTCCTTGACCTCGCCGGCGATCTCCTTCGAGACGACACCGCAGGTCTGGTACTGCCCGTCATTCTTGTAGGGGGTCGCGGCGATCGTGAACCCCTTGTGCTCGATTTCCTTGGCGGGCTTTGCCGGCCCGGCCTCGTCCGCACCGCCGCCGCCAAAAAGTCTCTTCAGGAAGGACATCGTCATCTCGCTCTGTTTTGCCGGCAAGGCTACCCGGTTCGCCGCGCTGCGTCGAGACATGCGGGGCATGCCGGGGCTGTCGCCCGACCACTAGGACTGCAGCGCCGAAGCATTCAGTCGCCGCTGAGGTGCAGCACGATTTCCCGGCGATGCGGGCTGTCGCGGTGCTCGAACAAGTAGATTCCCTGCCAGGTGCCAAGCGCCAGCCGCCCCTGCGTGACCGGGATCGACAGCGAAACGGCGGTCAGTGCCGCCTTGATGTGGGCCGGCATGTCGTCGGGGCCTTCTGTCGTGTGGACCACCCATCGCATCGAGGGATCGTCGGACGGCGGCACGAGGCGGCGGAAGAACTGCTCGAGGTCGCGGCGGACATCGGGGTCGGCATTCTCCTGGATCAGCAGCGAGCAGGAGGTGTGGCGCACGAAGGCGGTCAACAGGCCGGTCTCGACGCCCGCCTCGTCCACGAAGGAGGCGACGCGCTCGGTGATCTCGTAGAGCCCCTGCCTGCGCGTCGCCAGCGTCAGCAGCGTTTGTGCCGCTGTCATCGGTCCGCCTGCGCCGGCATCAGGCTGCCTCCCCGCCAAGCGCTTCGCGCGCCGGGCGAAGCCGGTGGCAGCGGACGATACTTGCAGATGGGGAGAAGATGTCGCTGGGCATGGGCGCAGGACGCCACAGGCCAGCGCGACGTGTCAAGCACGCCGGGAAAGCGGCCGAGACAGCCCCGTTCACCAGCGTCCGTTGCGACGATTCCAGGCAAACAGCAGATCGGCGAAGCGGTCGTAGGCAAAACGCGTCACCGGCAGCAGCATCCTGTTTCCGAGGAGCGACGCCAGCCAGCCCTCTCCCGGCGTCGCGCGCCAGATGGCGATGGCAACATCCGCCCCCACCAGCAGGCGTTCGTCCGCCTCGGTTGCGTGCAGCCTGCGCCTGACATCGTCGAGCGCCGCACCATGGGCCGCCAGCGCGTCCGGTTCGAGATTGATATCGCGAAACGCGATGCGACCGGCCTTCACCGCCTCGATGAGCCGCTTCTTCTGGTGCCTGATGCCGGCGTCGCAGACCGGGCATCGTGTGTTGTACCAGACGGTCAGGGCGGGAAGCGTCGTCGTCATGGGAACAGCCTCGTCCGAAGACCGAACCTTGCAGCGCGAGGAAGGGCATTCAAGCCAATTCTCCGCACCTCGACCCTTGCGGACCGATCCGAGCTGGACCGAGCTACTTCGCCACCGCCAGCATGGCCACGAGCTTGGCCAGCGCCACGAGGAAGGGTGCCGCGTGAAAGAGCAGGTCGAAGATGTCGAGCGGGCGCACCAGCGTTACGGCGCCGAGCATCTTCAGCTTTTCCCAGATATGCGGCTCCGGCACGAAGGGCGCCAGGCCAAGCGTCAGGCAGGCAATGAGAATCCAGCTCCAGGGGAGCTGGTCGAGAAGCTGAACGAGTTGCTGCATAAGGGATCGGGCCCCCAGCATGACATGGCCGCCGGAAGGTTTCGGCAGCGCTCGGCCTCATGTCATGCCGGCGATCACGGTTTTCCAGCACAAAACATTCAAATGAGTGCATATGTCGCGCCGTCAATGCCCTCCCCCGGACGTGCAAAAGCCCGGACCTGGTATTCGTCAGGCCCGGGCTTTCTTGTTCTTTTCCCGAAGAGAACGGGATGTCAGCTGTCGAGGAAGCTCCTGAGCTTCCGCGAGCGGCTCGGATGCTTCAGCTTCCTGAGCGCCTTCGCCTCGATCTGGCGGATACGCTCGCGCGTCACCGAGAACTGCTGCCCGACTTCTTCCAGCGTGTGGTCGGTGTTCATGCCGATGCCGAAGCGCATGCGCAGCACGCGCTCCTCGCGCGGCGTCAGCGAGGCCAGAACGCGCGTCGTCGTTTCGCGCAGATTGGCCTGGATCGCCGCGTCGATCGGCAGGATCGCCATCTTGTCCTCGATGAAGTCGCCGAGGTGGCTGTCTTCCTCGTCGCCGACCGGCGTCTCGAGGCTGATCGGCTCCTTGGCGATCTTCAGGACCTTGCGGACCTTTTCGAGCGGCATGGCCAACTTCTCGGCCAGCTCTTCCGGGGTCGGCTCGCGGCCGATCTCGTGCAGCATCTGGCGCGAGGTGCGCACGATCTTGTTGATCGTCTCGATCATGTGCACCGGGATGCGGATGGTGCGCGCCTGGTCGGCGATCGAGCGCGTGATCGCCTGCCGGATCCACCACGTCGCATAGGTCGAGAACTTGTAGCCGCGGCGATACTCGAACTTGTCCACGGCCTTCATCAGGCCGATGTTGCCTTCCTGAATCAAATCAAGGAACTGCAGGCCGCGGTTCGTGTACTTCTTGGCGATCGAGATGACGAGACGCAGGTTCGCCTCGACCATTTCCTTCTTGGCGATCGCGGCTTCGCGCTCGCCCTTCTGGACCTGGTTGACGATGCGGCGGAATTCCTGGATCGAGATCGCGGTCTCGGTCGCCAGGTTCTGGATTTCCTGCCTCAGGTCGCGGATGGCGTCCTTCTCGTTGCGGGTGAATTCCTTCCAGCCGCGCGCCGACAGGTTGGAGATCGACTTGATCCAGTTGGGATCGAGTTCGGAACCCTGGTATTCCTCGAGGAACTGCTCGCGGCGCACGCCGTAGCTCTCGGCGAGCCTCAGCAGCTTGCCCTCGTTCTGCACCAGGCGCTTGTTGATGTCGTAAAGCTGCTCGACCAGCGCCTCGATGCGGGCGTTGTTGAGCGACAGCGACTTCACAGCCTTGATGAGCTGTTCCTTGAGCTCCTTGTGGCGGCGCTCTTGGCTCGGCGACAGCGTGCCGGCGGCGGCGAGTCGGTTCTCGACCTGCTGGTCCTGCAGCTTGCGCAGCTTTTTGTAGGTGTCGGCGATGAGGTCGAAGGTCTCCATGACCTGCGGCCTGAGTTCCGCCTCCATGGCGGCGAGCGACAGGCTGGCCTCGTCCTCGTCGTCCTCTTCCTCCTCGAGCCCGCGCGTGTCGGCGCCGACATTGGTCACGTCGTCGTCGTCTCTGTTGGGGCGGCGGAAGCGGTCGGCGGCAGCGGCGGGCTTGGCCTCTTCCTCGGTGCGCGGCGCGATCGCCGGCGCCTGCTTGGCCTCGGGGCCGGCGTAGGTCGTCTCGAGATCGATGATCTCGCGCAGTAGGATCTTCGATTCGTTGAGCTCGTCGCGCCAGATGATGATGGCCTGGAAGGTCAGCGGGCTCTCGCAGAGCCCGGCGATCATCGTCTCGCGGCCGGCCTCGATGCGCTTGGCGATGGCGATCTCGCCCTCGCGCGACAGCAGCTCCACCGAGCCCATCTCGCGCAGATACATGCGCACGGGATCATCGGTACGGTCGGTCGGCTCTTTCTTGGTGGTCGTGGCGGCGACGGCCGTGCCGGTGCGCTCGGCCAGCTCGTTGGCGTCTTCCTCGGCGTCGGCCTCGGTCTTCTCGGCCTCGCCCTCGTCGCTGGTCTCGTCATCCTCGACGACGTTGATGCCCATGTCGGACAGCATCGACATCGTATCCTCGATCTGCTCGGAAGTGACCTCTTCCGACGGCAGAACCGAATTCAGTTCGTCCATCGTGACATAGCCGCGCTTCTTGGCGGCCTTGATCATCTTCTTGACAGCATCGTCGGAAAGGTCGAGCAAGGGCCCATCGGTTGTGCCTTCGCGTTCCGTTTCGACCTCTTCCTTTTCCTTAGTCGCCATGCTTTGCTTTCTCCAAGCCGCGGTCCCTGCAAGCCTCGGCGGCCGGGGACCGAAATAGTGAAACACGCTCGCCGAACCTGCGCCTGACGGCCAGTACCAGCACGTGTCTTAAGTACCGATTAACCTTGTCAAATGGGGCGGGTTCCCATCCCCGTCCACCCGGCAGCCAGTCCATGCCTTCATCATCGGGCCCAGTCCTGCTGCAGGTCCACCTTTCGAATCGTCCTGATTCCGGCATTCTGCCGAAACGTCAAGCGCCTGTCGCATGATTCGCGCCAAAAAAGCGAATCAATTGGTCAGGAGCCGCGTCCCGCCCTTCCCGACGAAATCCCGAAACCTTCGATCAGCGCCTCGGTGGCCTGTACGTCGCGGAACTGCGTCTGGATTTCCACCAGATGACGGTAGTTTTCGTCGGTCGGTTCGGTAGCCAGCGCCATTTCAGCCGCTTTCAGCTCCTTATGTAGCGTTCCGGCGCTGCGGTGCAAGTGCAGTGCCTGGGCGAAGGCGTCGCGCGCGTCCTCCAGCGCGGCGTCCTCAAGCACCGGCCAGAGGCGCGCCCTGCGGATCAGCGCAACGGCGCGCTCCCAGCGCTCCTTGTGGCCGGCGCGCTCTATCGCCTCGAGCACGGCCCTGCGGTCGTTGCCGGCACCATGCGCCATGGCGTCGATCAGCGCCGTGTGAAGCAGCCTCAGATCCGGATGCGACAATTCGAGCATCTCGCAGTGATCGAAATTTTCCTCGACGAGTTCAGGATGGTTGACGAGCGCCGCCACGATCGCGGTCTCGCGCAGGGGCATGATGCCACCGGCCCGCTTGACCAGCGCCGAGCGCGCCAGGCTCTCCGAGACGGCAAAGCGGCTGGCCGCCGCGCCCGGCTTGGCAAACTGGCCGCCCTGCGCCTTGTCCGGCTTGTTCCAGTCGCCCTTGCCGCGCGGCTTCTCGCGCGTCCTGCCGAAGAAGGCCTGGACGCGCTCGCGCATCTCCTGCTGGTAGTGGAAGCGCAGGCTCTCGTCCTTGATGCGGCCGGTCAGCTCGCGCAGCCCCTTTTCGAGTTCGGCCTTGCGCTCGGGCGTGTCGAACAGGCCGCCGGCGGTCTCGCGCAGCCACAGCAGGTCGGCCAGCGGACGCGCGTCGGCCAGCACCTTGCGAAAGCCCTCCGGCCCTTCCGCCTTGACCAGATCGTCGGGGTCCTTGCCTTCCGGCAGCAGGGCAAAGCGCGCCGTCTTGCCCGGCTCGACCATCGGCAGGGCCATGTCGGCGACCCGCCATGCGGCTTTCAGGCCGGCCTGGTCCCCATCGAAGCAGAGCATCGGTTCTCCGGTCATCCGCCACAGCAGTTGCAGCTGGTTCTCTGTCAGCGCCGTACCGAGCGGGGCCACCGCGTTCTCGAAGCCCGCCTGCGCCAGCGCGATCACGTCCATGTAGCCTTCGACGACGAGAATGGTGCCGCCGCGGCCCTGCGCCTTGCGGGCGCGGGCGAAGTTGTAGAGCACGTTGCCCTTGTGGAAGAGCTCGGTCTCGGGCGAGTTCATGTATTTCGCCAGCGCGTCCGGTGCCAGTGCGCGGCCGCCGAAGGCGATGATGGCGCCCCGCGAATCGGGGATCGGGAACATGATCCGGTCGCGGAACCAGTCATAGGAGACCGGGATGTCGTCGCCGTGCCGGACCAGCCCGCAGGCCTCGATATCGGCCTTGGCGATGCCCTTCGAGGCCAGGTGCTCCTTCAGCGCGTTGCGGCTTTCGGGCGCATAGCCGAGACGGAAGGCCTGCTGCGTGGCCGGCGTCAGGCCGCGTTCGCGCAGATAGGCGCGCGCCCTTGCGCCGTCGGCCGACTGCAGGCGGTCCTCGAAGAACCTCGTCGCCATTTCCATGACGTCCTTGAGGCTGGCGCGCTCCTGCTGGCGCTTCTCGGCATATTCGTCGCGCGCCGGCATCGGCACGCCGGCCAACTCGGCGATCCGCTCGACGGCTTCCGGGAAGCTGACATTCTCAAGCTCGGTCAGGAACTTGAAGTGGTCGCCCGAAACGCCGCAGCCGAAGCAATGGTAGCGGCCCTTCCGGTCCTCGCAGTGGAAGCTCGGCGACTTCTCGCCGTGGAACGGGCAGTTCGCCCAGTAGTCGCCGCGCTGCGCGTTGGTCTTCTTCCTGTCCCACGTCACACGCTGCCCGATCACCGATGAAATCGGCACGCGGTCGCGTATCTCGTCGAGGAAGGATGTGTCGAAGCGCATGATGGAGACTCTCTCGGCTTCTATATAGGCGCGGCGGGCGTGGCGTTCGACTCCTATCGTCGCGCTTGCCCGGTATTCACAGGCCCTCCACAGCCGGCCGGCGGAACTGCGGGGGGCGAACCGCCGTTGCCAAAACGCCGGAGAACACCGGACGCGGCGCCATCGGCATGGCCCAATGGGCCGAATTTCATGGACGGTTACTATTAACCGGCTAACATATAGACGATATCGACATGATTGAGATTCGTCCCCTTTCAACGCCTGCCAGCCGCCCCTTGGCGGCGGCACCCACGCATCCTGCGGAGCGCCGCGTATGAGCGGCTCGCTCGTCCTGCTGCATCTTGCGGGCGCCGTCGCGCTGCTCCTGTTTGCGACCCGGCAGGTGCGCACCGGCGTCGAGCGCGCCTATGGCGACGTCCTGCGCTTCAAGCTGCGGGCAATCCTCAAGAACCCGCTGCTTGCGGTCGCCGCCGGCGCACTGCTGGCCATCTGCCTGCAGAGTGCCACGGCCGTGGCGCTGATCGTCGGCTCCTTCGCCGGTTCCGGCATCGTCGGCGGCGCATCGGGCCTGCTTGCCGTGCTGGGCGCCGATGTCGGCTCGGCGCTGGTGGTCAAGCTGCTCAGCTTCGACCTCGAGGCGCTGGTGCCGCTCTGCCTCGTTGCCGGTACCGCGCTGTTCATGTCGACGTCGCGGCGCAACCTGCTGCAGCTCGGCCGCATCCTGATCGGCATCGGTCTTCTCATCCTGTCGCTCAGGATGATCGGCGAGGCTTCCGAGCCGCTGCGCGAAAGCCGCATCCTGCCGGTGGTGGTCAACTACCTCTCCGCCGACCCGGTGACCGCCTTCCTGCTCGCCGCGATCATGACTTGGCTGTTCCATTCGAGCGTCGCGGCCATCCTGCTGCTGGTCGCACTCGCGTCGCGGGGTCTTGTCCCCGCCGAACTCGGCATCGTGCTGGTGCTCGGCGCCAATATCGGCGGCGGCATCATCGCCGTCATGCTGTCGCGCGCCGCGCCGCTCAAGGCGCGCATCGTCCCGCTCGGAAACCTCATCATGCGCGGCACGGGCGCGCTCATTGCCATGGTCGCCATGGTCTGGCTGAAGCCGCCGCTCGACCTGCTCGGCGCCTCGGCGCCCGAACAGCTGGTGCATGCCCATATCGTCTTCAATCTTGCGCTGGCGATCGTCGGCATGCCGCTCGCCGGTCTCGTCTTCAACCTTGCCGAACGCATCACCCTGATGAAGGAGCCCGTTTCGGCCGGCGAGGAACTGGCGGCGACGGAACTCTCGGCGCTTTCGGAAAGCGCGCTCGACACGCCGAACCAGGCGCTCGCCAATGCCACGCGCGAGGTGATGCGCATCTGCGAGACCGTCGAGATCATGCTGAAGCGGATCATCGAGCTCTACGAGCAGACCGACGACGAGAAGATCAAGGCGCTCGCCGACCTCGACGACCGGGTCGACCGCAAGCACGCGGCCATCAAGCTCTACCTCGCCAAGGTCACCAGCCGCACGCTTACCGAGGCCGAGGCGCTGCGCTGCCAGGAACTGATCGGCGCCTGCGTCAAGCTCGAGCAGGTCGGCGACATCATCGTGCGCAACATGCTGGTGCACGTGAAGAAGAAGTTCGACCGCGGACTGGAGTTCACGCCGGAAGGCTGGCTGGAGCTCTGCGCCTTCCACGCGTCGGTCATGGCCAATGCGCGCATGGCCTTCAACGTTCTCGTCTCGCGCGACCAGCAGACGGCAAGCCAGCTCGTGGTCGAGAAGGACCGGCTGCGCGACCTCGAGAAGGTCACCAGCCAGAACCACTTCCTGCGCCTGCGCGACGGCTCCGCCAAGAGCGTCGAGACCAGTTCCATCCACCTCGACACCATCCGCGACCTCAAGCAGATCAACTCGCTGCTCGCCTCGATGGCCTACCCGGTGCTGGAGGAGCAGGGCCTGCTCAGGGGCTCGCGACTGAAGGCCGGCTAGCGGACACCGAGATTTTGGCGCTGCTCTTGCGACCCGATTGAGATAAACTGATCGCCCGGCCAGAATTTCTGGATTGCCCGGTTGCCGGGTCCATGGTTTGACGCCGTCCTCGCAAGCCAACGCCATGCAGAGGCACCCATGTCGCTCCCTCTCGTCGCCCTGTTCATTGCAGCCTTCGCCTTCGGCACCACCGAATTCGTGATCGCCGGCGTGCTTCCGGAAGTCGCAGCAGGTCTCGGCGTCTCGATCCCGGCGGCCGGCTATCTCGTCTCGGGCTACGCCGTCGGCATCGCGGTCGGCGGCCCGCTGCTCACGCTCGCCACCAACAGGTTTCGTCGAAAACCCCTGCTGCTGGCGCTGACGCTCGCCTTCACGATCGGGCAACTGGCCTGCGCGCTGGCGCCCGACTTCACCTCCATGCTGCTGTTCCGCATCGCCATCGCGGTGGCGCACGGCACCTATTTCGGCGTCGCCATGGTGGTTGCCGTCGGCCTCGTGCACGAGGACAGGCGCGGCATGGCGGTCGCGCTTATCCTCGCCGGCCTCACGGTCTCAGGCGTCGTCGGCGTGCCCATCGGCACGGCGATCGGCAATGCCTGGGGCTGGCGCTGGACCTTCTGGGCGATGTTCGGCCTCGGGCTGGTGGCAATCGCCGCGATTGCCCTGATGCTGCCGCCGCGGACCGGCGCTGCAAGAACGACCGTCAGCTTCGGCAGCGAGGTCAGGGTACTCGGCCGCCAGCAGGTCTGGACCTCGCTGATCCTCATGCTGATGCTGATGCTCGGCCAGTTCGTGCCCTACACCTATATCGCGCCGTTGCTGCAGCAGGTGACCGAGCTCGACGCCAGCGTCGTGCCATGGGTCCTGCTGCTCAACGGCATCGGCGCGACCATCGGCGTCTTCGTCGGCGGCAAGCTGTCGGCGGGACGGCTTCTCATGCCCTCGCTCATCTCGATGCTCGCGCTGCAGGGCGCAGTCCTGATGACCGTCTACCTTGTCAGCCCCTATCCCCTGCCGATGATCGCTGCCTTGACCGCCTGGGGAGCGCTCAACTTCGCCATCGGCACGCCGATCCAGACCCGCATCCTGAGCTGGACCGCCGACGCGCCGAATCTCGCATCCTCGCTGATCCCGTCGGGCTTCAACATCGGCATCGCGATCGCCGCCTCTTTCGGATCGATGCTCCTGGCTTGGGGCTATTCCTACCGCGCACTGCCGCTCGTCGGCGTCGCGGCGATGACAGTGGCCACGGCGGTGGCGCTCGGGTCCTATCTGCGCGAATTGCGCAGCGGCGCCGCGATGCCGCTGGCGGCAGGCGCGCAGGCATCGCCATAGGACCCGACACCCCGGCGGCGCGGCGGCCGGCCGTCACGTTCCAATCGGACGGCAATCCGTAGAAGGCAATTCCATGTGCCGCCGGCCGGGCGCAGCGATGCTGCCTTGCGGGGCAGGTCGGCAAGCGCCTACACCTTTCTTTTCCGGCTCAAGTGAAGGACTGCGCATGGACACCCGATCGCGAAGTTTCGCCAAGGCCATCAGTTGGCGCGTCACCGGCACCATCGACACGATGATCATCTCGCTCATCATCACCGGGAGCGTGAAGCTGGCAGCCGCAATCGGCTTTACCGAGGTGGTGACCAAGTCTCTGCTCTACTACTTCCACGAAAGGGCATGGCTGCGCATCCCCTATGGCCGGGGAACGCCTGCCGCCAGAACCGAAAAGGTCTGATTGCGGCAAAGATCGCCGCGCCGCGGCGCTAGATCATCGGCAGGCTGTACGGCTTGGGCCCGCGCGGAAAGGCCGCGTCGATGCGCCGGATTTCCTCGGCACTCAGCCTGAAATCACCGGCTGCCGCATTGTCGGCCGCATGCGGCACGCTGGACGCCTTCGGGATGGCGAAGATCGGCTCCCAGTGCGTCAGGAATGCCAGCGCGACCTGGCGGGGGCTCCTGCCATGCGCCTCGGCGATTTCCTGCAACACCCGTCCGCCGCGCGATTGCGGGCCGGGAAACCGGTCATGCCCGAACGGGCTGTAGGCCACCACCGCGACATCGTTCTTCTTGCACCACGGGATGACCGCGTGCTCGATCGCCCGTTCCTCCAGGTGGTAGAGCACCTGGTTGCAGGCGATGGCGCCGGGGCCGGCTATCGCAAGCGCCTCGTCAAGGTCGTCCTCGTCAAAATTGCTGACACCCCAGGACAGGATCTTGCCGGCCTGCCTGAGCTCCTCGAAGCCCGCGATTGTCTCTTCCAGCGGGTGCTGGCCGCGCCAGTGCAGCAGGTAGCAGTCGAGCCGGTCGGTGCCGAGGCGGGCGAGCGAGCGCTCGCAGGCCCTGACGGTGCCGGTGCGCGAGGCGTTGCTCGGCAGCACCTTCGACACCAGGAACACCTCGTCGCGGCGACCCTCGATCGCTTCCGCCACGACCAGTTCGGCCTCGCCATACATCTCGGCCGTGTCGACATGGGTCATGCCGAGGTCGAGCCCCTTGCCCAGGACGTCGGCCGCTGCGGCGTGGTCGCCGCCGTCGATCAGCCAGGTCCCCTGCCCGATCAGCGACACGTCGCACGCCAGACTGCCGAAGGACCGCTGCAGCATCGCCCGCGCGTCCCTACTGCAGCCGGCTCTTGACGATGCCGCTTGCCTTGCCGAAATCCATCTGGCCCGGGTATTTCTCCTTCAGCGCGTTCATCACCTTGCCCATGTCGCGCAGGCCGCTGGCGCCGGTCTCGCTGATCGTCGCTTCGATGGCTGCCTGAGTCTCGGCCTCGTTCATCTGGCTCGGCAGGAAATTGCTGATGATGGCGATCTCGGCATTTTCCTTGGCGGCGAGTTCCGGACGGTTGCCGTCCTCGAAGGCCTTGGCCGATTCCTGGCGCTGCTTCACCATCTTGGTCAGGATCTGCAGGATCTCGTCGTCGCCCGCCGCCTCCTTGCCGGTGCCGCGGTTGAGAATGTCGCGGTCCTGGATCGCGGCGCTGACCATGCGCAGCGTCGAGACCAGTTCCTTGTCCTGTGCCTTCTGCGCCGACTTCAGCGCCTCGGCGATTTTTGCGCGCATCAGATGTCTCTCCTGTGGAAGGCGCAGAACATAGCCGGGCGGACGGTCCTAGGCAAATCGCAATCCTTCGCGGCAAGCCATTGATTTTCCTCGCTTTAACATTTTGCCACAGCACGCCCCGCAATCATTGACCGGCGCGGTGCCTTCACCTATGTACTGGGCCTTGCATGGACTGAATGACGATTGGCAGCGGAGGCACCGGATTTTGCCGCCGCAGCCGGCAACGCGCCTGCCAGGCGGAAGCCCTTCCGCCGGCTGCGCCGCAGCGCACCAGGAGAAATGACATGGCCACATCGACCGCCCCCTGGGCCAGCGAAAAGCCGACCGCCCTCCTCGTGCTGGCCGACGGCACGGTGATCGAAGGCCGGGGCCTCGGCGCCATCGGCAGCGCCGTCGCCGAAGTCTGCTTCAACACGGCCCTCACCGGCTACGAGGAAATCCTGACCGACCCGTCCTATACCGGGCAGATCGTCACCTTCACCTTCCCGCATATCGGCAATATCGGCACCAATGACGAGGATCTCGAGGACCTGACGCCGGCGGCCCGCCACGGCGCGGTCGGCGCCGTCTTCAAGGCCGACGTCACGGCGCCTTCCAACTACCGGGCGCGTGAACATCTCGATGCCTGGCTGAAGCGGCGCGGCATCGTCGCCATGTCCGGCATCGACACCCGTGCGCTGACCGCGCTGGTGCGCGAAAAGGGCACGCCCAACGCCGTCATCGCGCATGCGCCGGACGGCGTCTTCGACATCGACGACCTCAAGGCGCGCGCCGCCGCCTGGTCCGGCCTCGTCGGCCTCGACCTCGCCAAGGACGTCACCTCCGGCCAGTCGTCGGTGTGGAGCGAGACGCCCTGGGTCTGGAACGAGGGCTTTGGTGAACAGGCCGGACCGTCCATGCATGTCGTCGCCATCGACTACGGCGTGAAGCGCAACATCCTGCGCCTGCTCGCCGGTCTCGGCGCCAAGGTCACCGTGGTTCCGGCCAGCACCGGCGCGGACGAGATCCTCGCCATGCAGCCCGACGGCATTTTCCTGTCCAACGGCCCGGGCGACCCGGCCGCGACCGGCGAATACGCGGTGCCGGTCATCAAGGACCTGCTGAAGACCGAGATCCCGGTGTTCGGCATCTGCCTCGGCCACCAGATGCTGGCGCTGGCGCTCGGCGGCAAGACCGAGAAGATGCACCAGGGCCATCACGGCGCCAACCACCCGGTCAAGGACCACACCACCGGCAAGGTGGAAATCGTGTCGATGAACCACGGTTTTGCCGTCGACGCGGAATCGCTGCCCGACGGCGTCGAGGAAACCCATGTCTCACTGTTCGACGGCTCGAACTGCGGCATCGCGCTGACCGGCCGCCCGGTCTTTTCCGTCCAGCATCACCCGGAAGCGTCGCCCGGCCCGCAGGACTCCCACTACCTGTTCCGGCGCTTCGTGAACCTCATTCACCAGCGCCGCGGCGAGCCGGTTCTGGCCGAGCGCTGACGTCCCGCTGATTCGCAGTCTGCCGGCCGGCGACTGTCCCGAGGGATGCCCAATCCCCGGGTGACGCTGCGTGATGCGTCGCTTTTACGCAGAAAAACCGTTGACTGCGGCATTTTTGACCCAGCTTCGTCACATTTCTGAATATGGTGTGAGCCTGCAGGTGGGGGCTTGCTTGGAGTGCTATACGTGAGAAGTCCCCTCAAGCTCGCCCACCGCCGAGCACCCGAGTCGCCGGAGCCGCCTGGCCCGCCGCGACCCCTGCTGCCTGTCACCCCCAAGACGCGGCGCATTGCCGCCATCTCGTCCGTCTGCGCGGTCATCGTCGGTGTCGGCACCGGCAGTGCGCTGTTCGTCGATTATCTCGCGGACCGCGCCATGGCCCGCGCGGCCAACACCATCCCCGTCAAGGTGGTGCGCGAAATCCGCATCGCCTCCGACAGCAGCATCGCCAGCGATGCCATCGACGGTGAGGATTCGCCCCCGGTGGTCAGGCCGCCGGAAATCGTCACCACTTTGCCGGTCCCGCCTGCCCCGGCGCAGGCATCCGAGGTTCCCGAATCCGACATAGATGCCGTCGAGACCGCGGCGCTCGACCCCGACGCTGCCGATCCGTCCGATATGCTGCCGGTTCTGTCGGGCGACGCGGAAGAGGACATGCCGGCTTCGGATGACGTTGCGACGTCCCCCTCCTCCGATCGCGTCGACAAAGAGCAGAAGTCGGCATCGCTGCCGCCCGAACCCGCGGAGGAGGAGCTTGCGTCGCTTCCGGGCGTCGAGGTCGGCGGGCTGACGGGCGAGAGCTCCGGGTCGGGCAAGCCTGCCCGCATCGTGAAGGCCGTCAACATGCGCGCGCGTGGCCAGAAAGGCGCCAAGGTGCTGGGCGTTCTTCCGGCCGGCACAGCCGTCAGCCTCTACGGATGCCAGTCCTGGTGCGAGATCAGCTACAATGGTCGCAAGGGCTGGGTTTACAAGAGCTTCGTCGGCTCGGCGGCCGCTGCCGAGAGTTCCGCCGCCGACAAGCAGGCCTCGGCCGACGAGGCCCCGACCGGTTCAGACCGTTTTGTCGTCAAGTCGCAGCGCGGCGGCGACCGCTGAGCGACAGGCCGCCAGAGGCGGCCGCGCGCGTTTGGCGCGCAACCGATCTCAGATCGCGTTGTTGAACGTGTCGCAGGAGGACAGCTTGCCCGACTTCAACCCGGCGGCAAACCATTCCTGACGCTGGGCGGACGTGCCGTGGTTGAAGCTTTCCGGTACGACGTAGCCCTGCATCTTCTTCTGCAGCGTGTCGTCGCCGATCTGCCGGGCGGCATTCAGCGCCTCTTCGACATCGCCCTCCTCGAGTAGCCCCTTCTGGGCCGTGTAATGCGCCCAGACTCCGGCGAAGCAGTCTGCCTGCAGTTCGACGCGCATCGACATCTCGTTGGCGGCGGCCTCGGTCATGTTCTGCCGCATCTGGTTGAACTTCGGCAGAATGCCGGTGAGGTTCTGGATGTGGTGGCCGACTTCGTGGGCAATCACGTAGGCCTGGGCAAAATCGCCAGACGCGCCGAACTGCTTCGACAGCTGGTCGAAGAAGGACGTGTCGAGATAAACCTTCTTGTCGCCCGGGCAATAGAATGGTCCCGACGCGGAAGATGCAAAGCCGCAGGCCGACCGCACCTGCCCCGCGAACAGGACCAGTTTCGGCTCCTCATACTGCAGTCCCTGGGACTGGAATATGCCGTTCCAGACATCCTCGGTTTCGGCCAGGACCGTCGCGACGAACTGGGTCATCTCGTCATTGGCGGGCGCCTGGCCCTCGGTGACCTGTCCGCCGCCGCCCGGCGCCATTCCGCCACCGCCGCCGGCCAGTATCTGCAGCGGATCGATGCCGCAGGCCTTCAGCACGAAGAACAGGACGACCAGGATGATAATACCCGACAGTCCGCCGCCGCGGGCGCCGCGGCCGATCGGCAGGCGCACCGGATTGCGTCCGAAACCGCCCGGCATGCGCCCGCCACCGCCCTGCCCGCGACTATCCTGAATATTGTCGCTCTGGCGACGGCCTCTCCAACGCATATGATTTTCCCCAGTGGGGGCGTCCGTGCCATCGACGGCGCCCGATGCCCGGAACCTAGCCGAACGGCCTTATCGAGTCACAGGCTTTTTGCCCGGCTTCGACCGTTCGACCTCACCATTCCCTGAACCGCCGCGCGCGCTATTTCTGCTTCGAAGCGGCGCTCTTGCCGTCGGAACTCCGCGAACGCTCATCGAAACGGCTGGCGCCCTTCTTCAGGTCGCTGCCCTTGCGCGCCTCCGTCTTGCGCTCGTCCTTCGCTGCGGCTTCTTCCAGCCCGGCTGCCGCCTGCTTGCCCTTGGCGGTCGGTGCTTCCTTGATGCCCATTGCCGTGTCCTCCTGCCTTCCACACCATGTGGTGTGACTGAACGCGCGAATGCTCCACCGCGTTCCGCGTACCTCGGCCGAGCGAGATTGCCGCATCGATCCTGTCGGAACCGTGCGCGTGTCTGCGTCCTTGGTAATCATGCCGGACGGCCGGCATCGGCCGACCCGAGAGGAGAGAACCATGCGAAAGATAATCTGTGCCACCTTTGTCAGCCTGGACGGCGTCATGCAGGCACCGGGCGGTCCGGACGAGGACCCGACCGGAGGTTTCCGCTTCGGCGGCTGGACCTTTCACTTCTGGGACGACGCGATGGGCGCCACCATGGACGACCTGTTCAGCCAGCCCTTCGACCTGCTGCTCGGCCGCAAGACCTACGACATCTTCGCCGCCCACTGGCCCTATGCGAAAGGTGACCCGATCGGCGAAGCCTTCGGCAAGGCGACCAAGTTTGTCGCCACCCGCTCGCCCGACCGCCAGTTCGACTGGGAAAACAGCCGAACGCTCGGCGAGGACATCGTCGCCGCGCTGCGCGATCTCAAGCAGACGGACGGACCCGACCTGCTGATCCAGGGTTCGAGCGACCTGATCCAGACGCTCGTCGCGAACGACCTGATCGACCAGTACCGGCTGCTTGTCTTCCCGGTGCTTCTCGGCAAGGGCAAGAAGCTCTTCGGCCACGGCGCCGCGCCGGCCGGACTGAAGCTCGCAAAGTCCGCGATCTCGTCAACCGGCGTCATCATGGTGACCTACGAGCGCGCCGGCGAGGTCACGACAGGCGACTTCGGCTTTGCCGAACCCTCCGCAGCCGAACTGGAGCGCCGCCGCACCCTCGAATAGCGCCCCTGGCCGGCAGCGCCTCCCCGTCAGGCGGCGCTCGCCGATTCCGGCCCAGGAGCACCCTGAAGCACGGGAAGCAGCCGGAAATTCTGCTCGAGAGACTGAACCGGCCTCAATTCGGCGACATCAAAACTTTTTTTTCGGGCGTTTCCGGGAGCTTCAGGAGCACGTGTCCCGCTGCGCGCCGGCGCTCCGATGCATGAGGGCCAATCCCTGACCATGCATGACGATGCGCCTTGCCGACGTCGCGCATCTTTTCCGGGGTCCGGAGTGCCCGCCGCGCCGTAGATCGGGCGCTCCGGCGACCCCGCCTTGCACATGAGGGGTTGAGACTCCCGATGATCCGTATCAGTTTGCGGCAAATCCATCCGTTCAGAACCGCAGCAATTCCGGCAAAGGGAAGACCATGACCGATTCCGCACCGAGCGTCTCTCCAGACGAGACCGAACACAATCTGGAGGCCGGCCAGGACAATGTTCAGGTTCTTGGCCTGGATATTCACAACCCCGTCTTCTTCATCTCTGCGATTATCATCGTCGGCTTCGTCATCGTGACGTTGATCTTCCGTGATTCTGTCGGCCCGGCACTTGGCGGCCTGCGCGTCTGGCTCACTTCGACCTTCGACTGGCTGTTCCTCATCGCCGGCAACCTGTTCGTGCTGTTCTGCCTGGCGATCGTGGTCTCGCCGATGGGCAAGGTGCGCATCGGCGGCGTCGACGCCGTACCCGACTATGGCTACATGGGCTGGTTCGCGATGCTCTTTGCGGCCGGCATGGGCATCGGCCTGATGTTCTTCGGCGTGCTTGAGCCGATGTATCACTTCAACAACCCGCCGCTTGGCCTTGCCAGTCCCATTGGACCGGACGGCGCGCTGATCCCGGAAGCGGTCGAAGCAGCCCGCGAGGCGGCCATGGCCGCCACCATCTTCCATTGGGGCCTTCATCCCTGGGCAATCTATGCGGTTGTCGCCCTGTCGCTGGCGCTTGCCGCCTACAACAAGGGACTGCCGCTCTCGGTCCGCTCCGCCTTCTATCCGATCTTCGGCGAACGGATCCGAGGCTGGACAGGCCATTGCATCGACATCCTGGCCGTCTTCGCCACCCTGTTCGGTCTGGCGACGTCGCTTGGCTTCGGCGCCGAGCAGGCGCTGGCCGGCCTGAACTTCCTCTATGGCGTTCCGGTGACCGACACTTCCAAGGTGCTGCTGATCGCCGCCATCACGGGCGTGGCACTGGTGTCTGTCCTTGCCGGTCTCGATGCGGGCGTGAAGCGCCTGTCGGAGATCAACATGGTGCTGGCCGTGCTGCTGCTCGCCTTTATCATCCTGCTCGGACCGACAGGCGAACTGGTCACCGGCTTCTTCAGCAACACGGCGGCCTACGTCACCAGCCTGCCTGCGCTGTCCAACCCGTTCGGCCGAACCGACAGTGATTTCGTGCACGGCTGGACGACCTTCTACTGGGCGTGGTGGATCTCCTGGTCGCCCTTTGTCGGCATGTTCATCGCCCGCATTTCCAAGGGCCGGACGGTGCGTGAATTCATCGTCTGCGTGCTGCTCGTCCCGTCGCTGGCGTCAATCGTCTGGATGACGGCCTTCGGCGAAACTGCAATGACGCAATATATCGCCAACGGCTACCAGGGCGTCCAGGAGACCGTCGTCGCCTACACGCCGGAACTGTCGCTGTTCAGGATGCTCGAGCCGCTGCCGCTTGCCGGCATCACCTCGCTCATCGGCATCGTGCTGGTGCTGGTGTTCTTCGTCACCTCGTCGGACTCGGCTTCGCTGGTCATCGACACGATCACGGCCGGCGGCAAGACCGACGCGCCGGCTCTGCAGCGCGTGTTCTGGGCGACCTTCGAGGGTCTTGTCGCCATCGCCCTGCTGCTCGGCGGCGGCCTGGCGGCGCTACAGGCAAGCGCCATCGCGACGGGTTTCCCCTTCGCCATCCTGCTGATGCTGATGATGGTGGCAACCTGGAAGGCCCTGCGCGCCGAACCGCGCTGAGGCGTCTCGCGCCCAACAAAAAAAAGGCCGGGCAATTGCCCGGCCTTTTTCGTCTCCGGGGAATGTCCCGGCGCGTCGTTGGCTTCAGCCGTTCTTCGGCACGGCAAGGCCGTCGGTCTTTTCCTCGTCCGTCGCGCCGGGGCGCCGCGCCTGCTTGGCGTCCTGTTCGGCGTCCTTCAGGGCCTCGCCCTTCCACTTGCCGTCGCGGTCCATCTCGCGCAGGTCGGCCTTGTCCTTGCTGGTGCCGCCTTCGCCAAGCGTCGTCGGGTTCTGGTTGTTGCGCATGGTCTGCTCCTTCGTTTCGGCCACGGGTTCGGGTCACCAACGGGCGGATGGCGCGAGCGTTCCCTGCCATTTCCCGCGCAACAGCCGGGGATGAGGCATCTTTGGGGGTTACGCCCGGCAGAATTTTCCCTATAAGGCGCCCTTAGCCTGACACCATGATCGTTGAGCGCAACCGGCCGGGTCTCCCGTCCCGGTGTTTTGCGCAACACGCCTGCCTGAACGGATTTGTCCATGCCAAGACGCACCGACATCAAGTCGATCCTGATCATCGGGGCCGGCCCCATCGTCATCGGGCAGGCCTGCGAGTTCGACTACTCCGGCACCCAGGCCTGCAAGGCGCTGCGCGAGGAGGGCTACCGCGTCATCCTGGTCAACTCCAACCCGGCCACCATCATGACCGACCCGGAGCTTGCCGACGCCACCTATATCGAGCCGATCACGCCGGAAGTGGTGGCCAAGATCATCGCGCGGGAACGCCCCGACGCGCTTCTTCCGACGATGGGCGGCCAGACGGCGCTCAACACGGCGCTGTCGCTGCGCCGCATGGGCGTGCTCGAGCGCTACAATGTCGAGATGATCGGCGCCAACGCCGACGCCATCGACATGGCCGAGGACCGCGCGCTGTTTCGCGAGGCGATGGCGCGCATCGGGCTGGAGACGCCGAAGTCGATGCTGGCCAACGCCACGCAGCCGAAGGACGAGGACCGCAAGCGCCACGAGGCCGAGCGCACCGCGCTCAAGGCATCCGGCACGCCCGACATGGACGCAGCCCTCGACGCGCTCGAGACGCAGTGGAACCTCGGCGAAGGCGACCGCAAGCAGCGCTACATCAGCCACGCCATGGCGGTCGCCGCCCAGGCGCTCGACACGGTCGGCCTGCCGGCCATCATCCGCCCGTCCTTCACCATGGGCGGCACCGGCGGCGGCATCGCCTACAACCGCGAGGAGTTCTTCGACATCATCGCGTCGGGCCTCGACGCCTCCCCCACCACCGAGGTGCTGATCGAGGAATCCGTGCTCGGCTGGAAGGAGTACGAGATGGAGGTCGTGCGCGACCGCGCCGACAATTGCATCATCGTCTGCTCGATCGAGAACATCGACCCGATGGGCGTGCACACCGGCGATTCCATCACCGTCGCGCCGGCGCTGACGCTGACGGACAAGGAATACCAGATGATGCGCAACGCCTCGATCGCGGTGCTGCGCGAGATTGGCGTCGAGACCGGCGGCTCCAACGTGCAGTTCGCCGTCAACCCGGCCGACGGCCGCCTCGTCGTCATCGAGATGAACCCGCGCGTCTCGCGCTCCTCGGCACTCGCCTCCAAGGCCACCGGCTTCCCGATCGCCCGCATCGCGGCGAAGCTTGCCGTCGGCTACACGCTCGACGAGCTGGAGAACGACATCACCGGCGGCGCGACGCCGGCCTCCTTCGAGCCGAGCATCGATTACGTGGTGACCAAGATCCCGCGCTTTGCCTTCGAAAAATTCCCCGGCGCCTCCTCGACGCTGACCACCGCCATGAAGTCGGTTGGCGAGGTCATGGCGATCGGCCGCACTTTTCAGGAATCGCTGCAGAAGGCGCTGCGTGGTCTGGAGACCGGCCTCACCGGCCTCGACGAGATCGAGATTCCCGGCATCGGCCAGGGCGACGACCGCAACGCCATCCGCGCCGCCCTCGGCACCCCGACGCCCGACCGGCTGCGCATGGTGGCGCAGGCGATCCGCACCGGCACCTCGCTCGAGGAAGTGCACGACATGTGCAGAATAGACCCGTGGTTCCTCGAGCAGATCGGCGGCATCATCGCCATGGAGGCACGGGTGCGCGAGCACGGCCTGCCGGCCGACACCGAAAACCTGCGCATGCTGAAGTCGATGGGCTTTTCGGACGCCCGCCTCGCCTCGCTGACCAAGGGCGATGTCGAGGACGTCGCGGAGCTGCGCGCAAAACTCGGCGTCCACCCGGTCTACAAGCGCATCGACACCTGCGCTGCCGAATTCGCCTCGCCCACCGCCTACATGTATTCCTCCTACGAGGCGCCGTTCGCCGGCGAGACGCGCTCCGAGGCGCAGGTTTCGGACCGCAACAAGGTCGTCATCCTCGGCGGCGGGCCGAACCGCATCGGCCAGGGCATCGAGTTCGACTATTGCTGCTGCCACGCGGCCTTCGCGCTGCGCGAGGCCGGCCATGAGGCGATCATGGTCAACTGCAACCCGGAAACCGTCTCGACCGACTACGACACCTCCGACCGGCTCTATTTCGAGCCGCTGACGGCCGAGGACGTGCTCGAAATCCTGCGCGCCGAAAAGCAGGCCGGCACGCTCTTGGGCGTCATCGTGCAGTTCGGCGGCCAGACGCCGCTGAAGCTCGCCGACGCGCTGGAAAAGGCCGGCATCCCGATCCTCGGCACCTCGCCCGACATGATCGACCTCGCCGAAGACCGTGACCGCTTCCAGAAGCTCCTGCACAAGCTCGACCTCGCGCAGCCGAAGAACGGCATCGCCTGGTCGGTCGAGCAGGCGCGCACCGTCGCCTCCGAACTCGGCTTCCCGCTGGTCGTGCGGCCCTCCTACGTGCTCGGCGGCCGCGCCATGCAGATCATCCACGACGAGACGATGCTGCAGTCCTATTTGCTCGACACGGTGCCGGGCCTGGTGCCGGAGGACATCAAGCAGAAATACCCCAACGACAAGACCGGCCAGATCAACACGCTGCTCGGCAAGAACCCGCTGCTCTTCGACACCTATCTCACCGACGCCATCGAGGTCGATGTCGATTGCCTCTGCGACGGCAAGGACACCTTCGTGTCGGGCATCATGGAGCATATCGAGGAGGCCGGCATCCATTCGGGCGACTCGGCCTGCTCGCTGCCCGTCCATTCGCTGTCGGCCGAAACGGTGGACGAGCTGGAGCGCCAGACGGCGGCGCTCGCCCGCGCGCTGCATGTCGGCGGGCTGATGAACGTACAATACGCCATCAAGGACGGCACCATCTACGTGCTGGAAGTAAATCCCCGCGCCTCCCGCACCGTGCCCTTCGTCGCAAAAACCATCGGCAGCCCGATCGCCAAGATCGCGGCGCGCATCATGGCCGGCGAGAGCCTCGACGACGCCTTTGCCCATTACGGCCCGAAGCCCGACCCGAAGAACCCCGGCCACATCGCGGTCAAGGAAGCCGTCTTCCCGTTCAACCGCTTTCCCGGCGTCGACATATTGCTCGGGCCCGAAATGCGCTCGACCGGCGAGGTCATGGGGCTCGACCACGACTATGCGCTGGCCTTCGCCAAGGCGCAGCTCGGCGCCGGCGTCGATCTGCCGCGCTCGGGCACGGTGTTCGTCTCGGTGCGCGACGAGGACAAGGCGCGCGTGCTGCCCTCGGTCAAGCGGCTCGCCGAGCTCGGCTTCAGGGTGCTCGCCACCTCCGGCACGGCGCGCTATCTTGCCGAAAACGGCGTCGAGGCCCAGAAGATCAACAAGGTGCTGGAAGGCCGCCCGCATATCGAGGACGCCATCCGCAACCGCCAGGTGCAGCTGGTGTTCAACACCACGGATGGCCAGAAGGCGGTGTCGGACTCAAAATCCCTGCGCCGCGCCACGCTGATGCAGAAAGTGCCCTACTATACGACGCTGTCGGGCATGGCGGCAGTGGCCGAAGCCATTGCCGCGCTGAAGGCGGGGAGTTTGGAAGTGCGGCCGCTGCAGGAGTATTTTGCGTAGAAGCACCTCTTAACCTCCCCCTTGAGGGGAGGTCGGCGGGCAAGGCCCGCCGGGTGGGGCACTGACCGGTTCTCATTCGAGGGTTTGATGCTGAAGGACAGTCGCGATATAATCAAACGACTGAAGGCTGATGGCTTCGAACTCATGTCTGTGCGCGGATCGCATCACAAGTTCAGGCACCCGGCAACTGGCCGGATTGTGATCGTGACGCATCCGCGCAAGGACGTACCGCTCGGTACCGTCCGTTCGATCTACGCCCAGGCCGGCTGGGCAAAGGACTGACCATGACCCACTATATCGCCCTAATTCACAAGGAAGCCGACAGCGGCTACGGCGTGTCCTTTCCGGACGTGCCGGGCGTCATCGCAGTAGCAGACACACTCGACTCTGCTCTTCACGAGGCCGGCGTGGCTCTCGGCTTCGCCTTTGAGGACTGGAGCGGCGAAAGGCCACCTCCCCGCACTCTGGACGAGTTGCGCAATGACGCCGAGTTTCTCGAATGGTCAGCGGACGCGGTCGTTGCCGCGGTCTCACCTGGAAATGGAATGGCCGCGGCGGCTTAAACCGTACGGCAGATTGTCTTCAACACCCACGGGACGGCCAGAAGGCGGTGTCGAATTCAAAATCGCTGCGCCGCGCCACGCTGATGCAGAAGGTGCCCTACTACACGACGCTGTCAGGCATGGCCGCCGTCGCCGAAGCGATTGCTGCGCTCAACGCGGGGAGCCTGGAAGTGCGGCCGCTGCAGGAGTATTTTTGATGTTCCACCTAAATGTCAGAGAGACCATGAGGGGAAAGGGAAGAGGTAATCATACTCTTCACCTGCCAGAGGATTTAGGCGGCTGTACGAAGCACAGAAGATTCAAAAGATCTGGGCGTTGGACGTCGATTGAAAGTTGGCAGGTGGTACGTCGACGGACACTGCTGGAGCACATCAGGCCCTGCGAGACTTGTTGGGGCAAGTGGGAAGCTGCTGCATTGTACGAGTGCTGGCAAGCTCAGGGAATGCCCACCACTAAGTGAGCTGCCGAGCGGAAGGCGATTTCACTGTCTGAGCAAGACCGACTGAAGCCATTCGTTGGACCACAGTCAGACATCCCAGCCTAGTACCTATTCCATCAATTTATACCAATCGCGGATTGCCAGCTTAAGACGAATGGCCTCTTCCTCGGGCAGAAAGTTGCAGTGCGCTATGGGACCTCTTACCAAATTTAGACGGTTTACAACACGAAGGACGCGGTTTCTCGACGCGTTTGAGAACATACCGGAAAATACTTCCCAGTTTTCCTTTATAATCTCGCTCAACTCTCCAAATGTAGTATAATGAATCAATCGGTCTGATCTTGGTGGCAGCCCTTCACCGGCTTCTCTTTCATAATTCTTTTTCGCATTATCACGCACAATTTGAGGAACTGCGCTCTCCCACCAATCCTCTCCCTTACTTTCCTCCAGTGCCGATTCAATCAAATCCCGGATATCATTCTCAAGCGCATAAAATAGCTTATAGAACTCACTCATTCGCTCCGCAGCTGCGACAATCTCAAAGTTAACCTGCTTAAGATATTCTGATACCAGAGAATCCGCCTGAGCCTCCAGCGGTCCGCGGGCGCTACTCAAGTTCTGCTTCGCAAACAGAGCCCGCAGGCTCCGAGTTATGACCGCGTTTTTGAGAACGAACAGCTCGATATCCGAATGGTTTTTCATCTTAGCAAATTTTCACGCAGGCTCCGAAATATGGCATTGAACACAGCAATGTTCTCGGTTTCAGGAAGGACGATGTTTATTTGATACGATAGCCCTATATTACCAACATCACGTAGATCCTCGAACTCACCGGTTGTTTTATCGCTGCCTTTTGATGATTTTATTGCATCTTTCTCTTCATCGGAATTTGATAATGATCCTGAAATAAATCCACGCACAGCGTCAAACGACGAATACATCAGCCTAACTATCTGGTCAGTTTTTTTCAGCCCCGTTATTTCAACAATTACGTCCTTGACTGCGCCTTCGTCAGCTTTGTAAATATACTCGTTACGCCGGAATAACTCCGAAAAAGAGTTTTTTAAACCTTCGTATGCTGCTTGAGACCTCCCACCGTCAGTTTTGAATTTTGAGTATAGATTTGTTGGCGCCCCGTCCGAGCCAATGAACTGCATCTTCTTCAAAAACGGTGGGACGGCCCGTGCTCCTCCACCCGTGAGCTTGAGTACCGTCTCCATATAATTAGCACTGAATTTTTCGGGACGTTCCGCTTGAACAATAAGCTCTAGAGCTCTCTTGAGCACGCCAGGAGAAGTCGTGTAAGGTATCCCGCCTTTTATCTCACGCCTCGGACCTGACTTTGAACTGTCATCTGAAGAATTCTTTGCCGCTTGCGCCTCCTGACCTTCTGGTTCTCTTGCGTCTTGCTTTTCATTTTCATCCATCTTGTTCTCCTGGCGGATTGGTCAGCGGGCTTTCCAGCATAAGCTCTACGCCGTCATCTCCTTTCGTTTCGCCCTCTCTCGCTTGCCCTGCGCCTTCCTTATCCGTGTCGCCGCCTCCTTAGCCTTGTCTCCTTCAATAACCTCGCGCTTGACCACCTCCTCTTCGATCATTGCCAGGAGATTGTCGTTTCCGACCTTGATGTCTGGAAACAGCTTTCTCAGTTCGCGGCGCACCACCGAAATCACCGGCTCCGAACGGACGATGGCTGCAACGGTGAACTTGTTGAACAGCTGGGCATGCTGGTGGAACGCATCCATGGCATCGATCGTCAGCCCCTCCTTGGCGAAGAGGAACAGCTGTTGAAGGTGATCCTGCGACTTGGGATTGATGTCGGCCAGAACGATGCGGCAGACCTCTTCGTGGCTGATCTGGTTGGCCACATAGACCTTCACCAGTCGCCATTCGGCTGCATTGGTCAAGATGACCCAGTGAATGCCCTGATGGGCGCCATAGTCGATCACCTGTCGAAGGTGATTGTCTGCGAGGCTGCTCCCTGCTGACTTAACCTCGATGAGGAGCCTGAGCTTCCCCCCGATCTTGATCGCAAGGTCGCAATAGGTCGACTTGATCTGATGTTCCGAGGTAAGTTCTTCGTATTTGTCGTAGCCGAAGATGTCGGCCAGAATGTCCTTAACCAGCGTCACCGTATCCGGCTCTGCAACATCTGCTTTTTGCTGTGCTGCCGCTACTTTCTGGTAGCGCTTAAGTGAAGTTCCTACACGCTCGACGAACTTCTTCGGAAGTTTATTCACCGCATCCCCCTCATTCGAGGAAATTGATGGCGATTCTTCCAAAACGCAAGTAGAAATCCCCCTTCACCCCACCGCCATGCACTCGATCTCGATGTCGAATTCCATGAACCAGCCCGACACCGGCACGAAGCTGCGGGAGGGGAAATTGTCGGGAAAGTGCCGCATGTAGACGCGGTTGATCGCGTCGTAATGGCCGACATTGGCGGCGTAGATGCGCAGTGTCACCACGTCCTCGAACGAACAGCCCGCCGCCGCCAGGCATAGTTTTACCGCGTTGAGCGAGGCCTCGGTCTGGGTCTCGATGTCGCCCTTGACGATCTTGCCCGTCACCATGTCCACCGGCGGCGTCGCCGCCACGAAAACAAAACCGTTGGCCCGCGTCACCGACGAGCACGGCACGCCGAGCTCCCGCATCATCGGCGACAGCACCGGCACCTCGATGATCTCTTTCTTCACGGCTTGCTCCTCCTGCGTCCGGCGGCAAGACTAGCCGAGCAAGTGGCGGCGCGTCCCGCGTGCCGCTGGCCGCGTGGACAGATTTTTCGCCGCCGCCGCTCCTTGTCGTCCCGTACCGGCCGTTTTCCGGCCCTGGCCGCTCTCCCGCCCCGCCATTTCATCCACGCCCGCAAGACCGCGCGCATACTTTGCCCCGCAGCTTGCCGGTGGGAACGGGTGGCCACGACCTCCATCCAGGCAAGTGTGGCGCCGGACTTGTCCGCGTGGTCGCGCGGGCCGGATCCGGCCCTGCTCCGTACCGAGCGCCCTTGGCATCCAGCCTATCGGATGCTCATGGGCCGGGACGGGCACGGGTAAGACGCCGGCGGCGCATGGCAGCGCGTCACATAGAAAATCAGATCGACGTCGCCGCCATGCGCCGCCTCCCACGCCCCGGCTTCGAAAACGAAGCGCGGGAACGATCCCCCATGTCTGCACAGGAGAAGAGCGATGCCGCGCATCAGGAAGCCCGAAATCGACTTCAGCGATGAATGCATGGAAGCCTATGACCGCCTCGTGGCGCTGGCGCACGAACTGTCCGCCATGCTGACCGGCGACGCGCTGGAGCCGGAAACCGGCGAGTGCCGGACGTCGCGCTCGCGCGCCATCATGATGGCGATGGTCTATTTCCTGCTGCGCGCCGACCCGCATGACGTGCAGGCGCTGTTCTTCTCGGAAAAATCGCTGAACCAGCTGACGCGCCGGCCTGCCCCGCCGATGGAGGAGCCGCTGCTGTCGCGCATGCTGTAACGGCCGGGCGGCGGCAGAGACGGAACGGTGCTAGTGCGCCGGCTTGGCGTGGCCGCCGTCGCCCTTGGCCGGTGCGCCATGGCCGCCCTTGGCGGCGTCCGCGCCCGGCGCCAGCTTCAGCTCGGCTTCCTCGATCTCGCCCACCATGTAGTTGCAGGCCTTTTCGGTGACGCCCATGGCGCGGCGCGCGGCACCCTGCCAGGACAGGCTGACCAGCATGCCGTCTTGCGCCGCCTCGGCGTCGCTTGCCGCCTTCAGCGCCGGCGTCCGCGAGGCGCCGCAAGTGCCGGCGATCAGCACGGAAAGCGCGTAGGTGTGGGTGGCCGAGGTCTCGGCCTTGAGCGCGGTCTCGACCGAGGAAACCTTCATCATGTCCGCCGCGCCATGGCCGTCCTCGCCGTGGCCTTCCTCGCCCTCTGCCGCCTCGGCATGGGCCTCGTCGGCGCCCGGCGCCATGAAGAAGCTCCAGCCGGCATAGCCGCCGCCGGCCAGCAGCAGCGGCACGAGGGCCACGAGCGCCAGCTTCAGCTTGGAGCGCTTCTTCGGCGCGGCTTCCAGCGCGCCGTCCTCGGCGGGCTTGGCTGCGGGGGCGGATTTGGTCTTGGCGGGTTTCTTGCTCATGCCGGCGTTAAAGCACGCCAGACGTTAAGGTGTTGTAATCGCGCCACCTGCAAATTGCATGAATACGGATTTTATCCGATGTTCTTCGTTCTAGACTATGGTGTCCAAGTATTGGCGCGGTCTAGTTTACGCAACGTCAGCCGCGCGCTGCTGCGACCGCTTCTCGAGGAAATCCCGGAACTTGGCCCGCGGCAGCGGCCTGGAAAACAGGAAGCCCTGTCCCTCGTGGCAGCCCAGCAGCCGCAGGATCGAAATGTGCTCCTCGCGGTCGATGCCCTCGGCGATCAGCCGCATGTCGAGGCTCTCGGCCATCGCCGCCACGGCGCGCACGATGGCGACCGAACCCTGGTCGTGCGGGATACCCTTGATGAAGGAGCGGTCGATCTTGATCTTGTCGATCGGGAACTTCTGCACATAGGCGAGCGCGGAATAGCCGGTGCCGAAATCGTCGAGCGAGAAGTGCACGCCCATGGCGCGGATCCTGTCCATCGTCGCGATCAGCGCCTGGTTCTCGTTGAGGAACAGCGATTCGGTGATCTCGAGCTCCAGGCGCTCGCCCGGCAGGCCGGTGCGCTGCAGCACGTCGGCCACTGCCCCGGCAAGATCGTCGCGGGTGAACTGGACCGATGAGACATTGACGGCGACCTGGATGTCGTCGGGCCATTCCATCGCGGCGCGGCAGGCCTCTTCGAGCACCAGCCTGCCTGTCGCCTCCATCAGGCCGATCGATTCCAGCACCGGAACGAATTCGGCCGGCGAGACGAAGCCGCGGTCCGGATGGCTCCAGCGCATCAGCGCCTCCGCGCCGATCACGCGGCCGTCGTCGAGGCTGAGCTGTGGCTGGAAATAGACCTCGAACTCGCCCTTCTCGAAGGCGTCCCAGAGGTCGATCTCGAGCTGCCTGCGGCCTTCGAGGCCGGCAACCATGGACGCGTCATAGACGACGTGGCAGTTGCCGCCGGCTTCCTTGGCCCGGTGCAGGGCGGTGTCGGCCTGCTTCAGCAGCGCCGGCGCGTCGTCGGCCTCGCCCTGCGTCGCGGTGGCGATGCCGATGCTCAGCGTCACCACGGCGCGGCGGTCGCCGATGCGGTAGGACTGCGCCGACGGGCTCGCCAGTTCCTGCGCCAGCTGCACGGCATGTCCGGCGCTGTCGGCCCCGCCGAGCAGGATCGCGAAGTCGGTGCCGCCGAGCCGCGCCACGACGCTGCCTTCCGGCGCCATGGAGACCAGCCGGTTGGCCACCGCACAGAGCAGCTGGTCGCCGAAACTGTGGCCGAGCGTATCGTTGACCGACTTGAAGCGGTCGAGATCGACGCACAGCACGGTCTGCGGATCGCCGTACCCGGCGCCGGCAAGGCCTGCGGCGGCGCGCTCGAGAAACTGGTTGCGGTTGGCAAGGCCGGTCATCGGGTCGAAGCGGGCGAGGTAGGCGATGCGGTCTGCGGCCTGCTTGCGCTCGGTCGTGTCGACGAAGGTCAGGCAGGTGACCAGCGCATCGGGACGTTCATGGCCCTCCTCGTCGAGCCCGCCGCTCAGCCAGGAGTGCGTCACCACGAGTTCGAAGGTGCGCTGGCCGCTCGGCATCGTCACCTCGACCTCGAAGGGCTCGGATCGCTTCTCCTGCCCGGCGGCCGCGGCTTCGATGAAGGCGGCATGGAGTTCGGTTGGCAGCACGTCGGCGAGGCGCCGGCCGGTCAGGCCCTCTTCCGCGGCGAGGATCGCATTGGCGGCCTCGCTGGCCGCCACGATGGCGCCCTCGCCGTCGACCACCAGAACGCCGGCGAAATTGTCGGCGATGACGCGGTTCAGGATGGTCTGCACATTGGCTTCGCGGTTGCGGTAGATGGCGATGATGATGCGGCGGAAGTCGATCTCGCTGACCAGCGTCACCAGCATCATTCCGGCCAGCGCCAGCAGCCATGACCCGGTTGCGATTTCCAGCGGCGCCAGGCGCTGGACCGCGACGGCTGCAAGTTCGATTGCCAGCGCGCTGCCGGCAAGCAGGGCCAGCAGGCCCTTCCAGCCCAACCGGCGGCTGAAATGGACGCCCGCGAGAAGCGTGAGCAGCAGACCCAGAATGCTCGAAACCGATCCCGTGCGGGTGAGCGCCCGCCCCTGCAGGATGCTCTCGGCGCCCAATGCATGCACCATCGATCCCGAGACGAAACCGTGCACCGGCACGTGGAATATGTCGCGCAGCTCGATCGCCTCGGCGCCGACGATGATCTTCTTGCCGGCGATGCGGCTGTCCTCGACGCGGCCGGAAAGCAGGTCGAGCACCGAGATGCGGTCGATGCGGTCCGCCCTTATGCCGAAGTCGACGCGAAAGGACTTGGTCCGGTCCGCCGCACCGCCGGCAAGCATGGCGGCAAGCGACGGCAATGCGCCCGTCGGGTCCTGCAGGGCATAATCCAGCGACCGGATCCGGCCATCAACGTCCGGAAGCACGTTCACGCCCGCGAGCCAGGCGTTATCGGCAAAGCGCGCGATCGGCCGGTTGTTGTGCAAGGAAGAGCCGCCTGCCGTCGCGCTGGCGCGCTGGTCGAAAGCGACGAGAATGACCGAGCCGCCCGCGCGCTCGAGCGCGGCTTGCAGCACTTTGTCCTCGCTAGGCGTCGATGGTGCGCTGAAATCGACGTCGAAGGCGATCTCGCTGGCGCCGGCGGCGCTCAGCCTGTCGATGAGGTCAGCGTGGATCCTGCGCGGCCAGGGCCAGCGGCCAAGGCCCGAAATGCTCTTTGCGTCGATGTCGACCAGCACGATCCCGCCGGTCGGCTCGCGCTCGAGACTGGCCATGCGCCAGTCGCCAAGACGGTCGTCGAGCGGCTTCAGCCAGCCTGCGCCCTGGGCCCAGAGCACAAGCAGACCGACCATAACCAGTGCGATCGCCCGTTTCGGCATTCAAGTCCCCGCCAGCGCGGCCCGAAGGCCGCGTTCCCCAAAATTCTACCGCCGCCCCCCCAGGCCGCCGACCGATACACCGCCACCCCCGAGGCCGACTGAAACGCCACCGACGCCGACAGAAACGCCGCCGCTTCCAACGCCAGCCGACACGCCGCTGCCGACACTTGCGGAAACCCCGCCGGTGCCCACGCCGGCGGACACGCCGCTACCGACACTGGCAGAGACGCCGCCAACCCCGACGCTTGCCGACACACCGCCGACGCCGGCGGACACGCCGCTCGTGCCAACGCTTGCCGAGATGCCGCCAATTGCCGCGTCGATGCTGTTGCCGGTCGGCGGCGCGACGAGTGCCTCGCGTACCGGCCCGGGTATGACTTTCTGGATGTTGCCCTTGCCCCTGATGGTTATGCCCTTGGAGGAATTCACAAAGGCCATCTGGCCGGCGAGGATGTTGGCGCGCTCGCCAGACCGGAGGTTGGTCACCTCAACCATGCCCCTCAGCACGGCAACGCTGGCGCCGCTCTTGGAGACCTTGACCTTGAAGCGGGTGCCCTTGACTACGGCGGCGAGGAAAGGCGTCTCGACGGAGAAGTGCCGTACCTTGCGGTGATCGACGTCATATTCGACAAGGCCGACGCCCTCGATGATCTTGGTCGAACCGCCCCTGCCCCCAGGCAGCGTCACCATCGAATTGGGCGAAACAATTATCGTCTGGTCGCCCCGGACCAGCTTTGCCCGGCCGTTTCGATCGGTGACCACGACCGAGCCGCTCTTCAGTAGGCCGCCTTTGGCCAGCGAGGCCAGTTGAACGCCGCGATGCTGCAGGAACACGCGGCCGCTTGTCTGTGCGACACGCCAATCCGCCGCCTGCACCACCGAGACGAAGCCTAGCAGCAGCAGCGCCGCGCAAAGCGACAGCAGAGAAATCGATCGCATGATCATTGGACCACCCACCCGTCAACGAAGGAATCGTGGAGCGAGCAGTAAGCGAAAATCCCTTTTATTCCGGAAAGCTGCCGTGGATGATTTTAACGAAAGGTGGAAGGTTCCGTTTGGGAATGACGCCCGGTCGGATGGCCGAACCGCCAAGTTCGGGCGCCCCGCGGAGCCGGTCCAAGTGTTCATCAAAGCGGGGCGTCAGGCAGAATGGTCAGTTCCGGCCGTTGCCGTTGCCGTTGCCGCCACCATTGCCGTTACCGTTGCCGTTGCCGCCGCCATGACCGTTACCATTACCGTTGCCCTTGCCATTGTTTCCCGACTTTCCGTTGGCCTTGCCCTGCGCCGCAGCGCTCTTGCCGGCACTTGCCACAGCCCCCTGGGACAGAGAGGCAAGGACGTCCTTGGCGCTCGCTGCCGCAACCATGGCTGCACGGGCAAGCCCTGGCCTGACCGCCTGAATGTCGCCTTTGCCCCTGATCGAGATACCCTTCCGGGCCCCGACTGCGCCACGTTGTCCGGGCAGCACATCGGCCCGGTCGCCCGACTTCAGGTTCGTAACCTCGACCCGGCCCCGATAGACGCCGACGCTGGCCCTGCCACGGCGCACGTTGACCACGAAGCGGGTGCCTTTGACGGCGGCAGCAAGGTAGGGCGTTTCGACGGTGAAATGCTGGACCTGCCTGCTGTCCACGTGAAATTCGACCTGCCCAACTGTCTGCAGGATCGTCGTCACCCGTCCGCGGTCGGCAGGCAATGTGACGACGGAATTCGGCGAAACGATCATCGTCTGCTGGCCGCGCACAAGCTGGGCCCGTCCGTTGCCTTGCGTGACGACGACCGCGCCAGCGCCAAGCGAAACGCCGTTCGACAACGAAGCGAGATGCACAGCCCCCTGCTGGATAAAGACGTCACCGCTCACCTTGGCGACGCGCCATTCGGCTGCGGTCGCGCCTGAAAGGCATGCGATGAAGAGGATTGCCGCCCAAACCGGCATGAAGGTTCTGGAAAGTCGCACTGCGCCCCCGCTTGGATTTCCGGCGGCCAAGTAGTTCTGCCGCGCCAAATCCAATAAATGGTCGAAAACCTGTCGTTTCCGTTAACCCGAGGGATAATCGCGCCAGACGCGAGGAAGTAACCTTGCGTCAAGGCGCTGGACACTATCGTCAAAAAATCTTTCGGCTAAGTCACGCCGGTTGAAACCTTGGAGACATGAAAGCAACCTCCAAGAGTTTCCTGAACGAACGGTCGTTATTCCGATTCGAGGGAAGCTATCGTTTGGTCCGGCGCCGCCACGGCTTCGCTGAACATGCCAGCCGATGCGGTCTTGAGGACCCACACAGAGGCCGCCTCGATGGAAGAGACCAACCCCGTCGCCTGGCTGCCCGGAGCGTTGAGCGCCAGGCTTTCGTCGACCGGCGGCAAGAAGCGCGTTCCAACGACGCGGACTTCAAGCCGCTCTTCCGGAATGGCCTGCGCGACGGTTGCGATCTGCACCACCTCGCGATGCGGGATGGAGGCCTCCTGCAGTTCGGCCAGGGCGGCCGATCGAGCCATGGGAATCGGCGCGAATTCAGGGAGAACGAGCGGCGCCGCCGAGGCAAGCCCAGCAGAAGAGCAGATCAGGCCCGCCGCGATCATTGCCTTGAGGACGATATTCTTGAGCATGGTTTCTCCCCGCCCGGAACGGCTGCCCCGGTGCCAAATTGTTGCCGATAGTCGATTGGCCGGATAACGACCTGGCAGGGAGTTGGTTCCGGGCGCGTTCAGCCCCGGCGCAGGGAATCGAAAATTCGCGCCAAGATCGTTAACGGGCTGATTGGTCTGGAAAAACGCGCCGCGCCGATGTCAGACGCGGGTGCGGCGGCGGTCCTTGCCGAGGCCGGTCTCGTCGAGCAGGCCCTTGCGCTTGGCGTCGTAGTAATAGCCGCGGGAATAATAGCGAACGGCCAGGTCTGGATCGCCTTCGGCCACTATCCAGGCGCCGCGCAGATACTTGACCGCGTATTTCAGATTGGTCTCGGCATCGAGCAGGCCGTTGGCGTTGCCCTTGTAGCCCATGCCGCGCGCCGTATCGTGGCGGATCTGCATGAGACCGTAATAGACGCGGTTGCGCGCCCGCGGGTTGAAGTTGCTCTCGCGCTCGACCACACGGCGCACCAGCGCCTCGGGCACTTCGTACTCGTCAGCATACTTGGCGATAAGCCGGTCGACCTCGCCACGCGGCGAGTCCGGCAAGGCATAGACGAAGTCGGTCTCGAGATCGCCCATGCCAGGCGGCAGCGATGCAACCTGGAAACTGCCGTCGGAAGGCGCCGGACCATTGTAGGACGCCGGAACCACCGACACCGTGTCGGGAAGGTCGACGGATTCGTCAGCGGCGTAGGCAAAGTCTGACGCGGTCGGCTGCAGGGCATAGCTCAGCCGGCTCGACATGCAGCCGGACAAAGGCGCGCAGCCAAGGGCCAGAAGGATCAGTAATGGTCTGCGGATTGCTGGCAACGTGCACTCAATTTCGAATTTCGTTGTCCCGCCCAAGACGTTGTTACACCAGCAGGCTGCCCGGGGCAATTGCCTTGGCCGCCCTGCAGGAACCGGGTGGTGGATAGTCCGGAATGATGCGATATTGTTCTTGCTATGTACACTCCAGACGACAGTTTTTGCCGATGAACCCCTCCCGGACCGGCCAGGAAATTCTCGAGACACCGCTCGGCTTCATCGGCCTTGCATGGACCGGGCAAGGACTGCGCCGGCTGTGCCTGCCCGACACCAGCCGCGCGGTGGTAGAGCGACGGCTCAGCAGGCATGACACGGACACCATGCCGGTCGGGACCGCACATGTGGGGCCGGAATGGCTGGAAGAGCTCATGCGCGGCATCTGCAGCTATGCGAACGGTGAAAACACCGATTTCGCTGACGTGCCGCTCGATCTCGCCGGCATCGACGCGTTTCGTGTGGCCGTCTACGCGGCCGCCCGCAAGCTGCGTTTCGGCGAGACGGTCACCTATGGCGAACTGGCGGCGCGCGCCGGCCATCCGGGCCTTGCGCGCGAAACCGGCGCGGCACTCGGCTCCAATCCTGTGCCGCTCGTCGTTCCCTGCCACCGCATCCTCGCAGCCGGCGGCAAAATCGGCGGATTCTCGGCACCCGGCGGCGCCGCGTCCAAGGCCCGGATGCTGGCGCTGGAAGGTGTCAGCATCGGCCCGCCGCCGCCTGCGCAGCAGGCATTCGGCTTCTAGGTCGCGTCAGCGACGAAAGCGGAATATCGGGCCGTCGTCTTCCGGATCGTAATACCGGCATTCGAGCACCGGGCAAGATTTCCGATCCGATGTCGGTACGTAAGACGTCTTCGCGCGCGTCCCCGACTCGCAATATCGGCCATTGGCAACGAAGCGCCCATAGAGCGGCAGGCTCGGGTTGCTTTTCGAGCGCCAGCGCAGGATTGCAGCGCCTTCGCTCTGCAGCCTTGCCTTGACCTGGCTGCAGGTCATGGACGTCGAATTGTAGCGTGAGATCGCGTGCGCCTGGAGCGAAACCAGCGACAGGCACATGGCGATCAGGACGGTTCTCTTCATCGTTGCCTCCGTAATCCCGGCCAGGTCAGGCGAGGCTCAAGCCCTCGCCCCTTCCGTCACGCTAGACATGGCGTCTGCCGGTATAAAGTCCAGCATCGGGCCTGTCGGTCGTGACGCTCTGCATGCTAACGCCTATGATCGGTAGGCAGTAATGGAGGAATTTTCATGTCCAAGGATCGTGTAGGCTTCGTCGGCGTCGGACTGATGGGCCATGGAATGGCAAAGAACGTGGTCGAAAAGGGCTTTCCGCTCACGATCATCGCGCACCGAAACCGCGAACCGGTGGAGGATCTCAAACGACGCGGCGCCGCCGAGGCCAAGAGCCTTCGCGAGCTTGCCGAGAAATGCGACATCGTCGTGCTGTGCGTCACCGGCAGCCCGCAGGTCGAGACGACCATCAACGGGCCGGACGGCCTTGCCTCGGCAGGCAAGGAACTGGTGATCTGCGACTGCTCGACCTCCGATCCCTCATCCACCGTACGCCTCGCCGAGGCGCTGAAGCCGCAAGGCATCAGCCTCGTTGACGCGCCGCTGTCGCGCACCCCGACTGACGCCGAGGCCGGCACGCTCGACGTCATGGCCGGCGGCGACGACATCCTTTTCGACCGCGTGCGTCCGGTGCTTGAAACCTTCGCAGGCCGGATCGTGCGAACCGGGCCGGTCGGCAGCGGGCATACGATGAAACTGCTCAACAACTTCGTCTCGCTGGGCTATGCAGCGATCTATTCCGAGGCGCTGGCGCTCGGCGCCAAGGCGGGGCTCACGCCACAGGTATTCGACAGCGTGATCCGGGACGGGCGGATGGACTGCGCGTTCTACAGGACGTTTTTCACCTGGGTTCTCGAGCGCGACCCCAACGCACACCGCTTCTCGATCTCCAACGCGCTGAAGGACCTGACCTACCTGTCGGCTGCCGCCAACGCCTCCGGCACGGCCAATCCACTGGGAGCCGCGGTGCGCAATTCCTTCGCGCTGGCTGCCGGGGCCGGACGCGCCGATGAGTTCGTGCCCATGCTGTCGGACGCCGTCGCCGCGATGAACGGCGTCAAGCTCACCGAATGATCACCGACTATTGTATTTCGCTTCGCATTCCCCTATATGCGATCCATTGATATTTCGGCCGATCGATCCAGAGGCCCGCGGTTCTCGCGTTTGCTGACGTCCATCTCCAAAATCTCGATACGAACGGCGAGGCAGGTAGCTTCGTCACACACAACGTCGCATATGAAGGAATACACACATGGCAACTGGAACCGTTAAGTGGTTCAACGCCACCAAGGGCTTCGGCTTCATCCAGCCTGATGATGGCGGTCAGGACGTTTTCGTCCACATCTCCGCTGTCGAGCGCGCTGGCATGTCGAACCTGGTCGAAGGCCAGAAGATCAACTTCGAGATCGAGCAGGACCGCCGTACCGGCAAGTCTTCGGCTGGATCTCTGACCAAGGCAGCCTGATTTAATTTCGCGCGCCCCCTGCCCAAGGGCGGGAGCGCGCGGCAAGTCACGGATGTACTGGCAGCCGCGCCGGTTGGCGCGCGACGGTCGCATTCAGTACCGGGTGCCCTGAACAGCAGATAGCTGCAGGCTTCGGAAGAGAATGTTTCCGGTCAGGCTACCGAGGAGCGGAAGGCGGGGTTTTTCCCCGCCTTTTTGTTGTCCGGATTCCGGCCGGCCTCAAGTCAGGGGAGCCAGCCAATCGGCACATGGCCGGGATCGGCCTCAACCCTTTGAAGCCAGGCCTGCACCGCGGGATACTGGCCGAGCTCGAAACCACCCTCGCCTGCCACATGCGTGTAGGCATAGAGCGCAATGTCCGCCACGCTCATCGCCGCGCCGGCGAAGAACGGGCTGTCAGCCAGATGCCTTTCCATCACGCCAAGCGCCTTGTTGCCGCGCGCCAGCGTCGCAGCCAGCCGGTCGGCCGTCGCCTCTGCCTTCCTGTTGGGAAAGGTCAGTAGCGCACGGCGCACCGCGATATAGGGTTCGTGGCTGTACTGCTCGAAGAACAGCCACTGATAGGCAAGCCCGCGCTCGTAGGCGTCCTGCGGGACGAAACGGGTGCCCTCTCCAAGATAAAGCAGGATGGCGTTCGATTCGGCCAGCCGGCGGCCGTCGTCCAGCTCGAGCAGCGGCACCATGGCGTTGGGGTTCTTGGCGACATAGTCGGGCGAACGCGTGCTGCCGTCGTGCGAACTGACCTCGACATGCTCGAACGGCTTGCCAAGCTTCGCCATCAACAGCCGCGGCTTGTAGCAATTGCCACTGTCACTCATTCCGTAGATCTTGGTCATGCCGTGCCTCCTGAACCCCTCGCACGATGCCCGCGACACGGACGCTCTTCCAGCGAGTTTTGTTGCAGGGTCGATCAGCCAGACTGATGCGTCAGCGCAATGCCCCGACCGCCCCGTCGTCCGGGTGAAGCAGTTCTTCGACATCGAGTGACCGGTCGTCGGCATCTGCGCCGGCAAGAGCGTGGCCGCCGAGCAGGCCGCCCTGCAGCAGACCGACGCCCGCGCGCAGCGCGGCGGTTAGCATTTCAGGCGTGTCGACGCCCGACACCAGCACCCTCGCCTCCTCCTGAAGCCGCGCTACCAGCGAGCCGAACAGTCGCACCGTCGCGTCGAAGCGACAGACCTGGCCGAACCACTCGCCGTCGACCCGGACGATGTCAGGGCGGATGTCGTGAAACAGGGCTTGCGACCAGTCGGCCGTGCCGAATCCGCCCATCGCGATGCCGATGCCGTGCCGCCGCAGATGCGCCGCGATTGCCGGCCAGGTCTCGGCAAGGCGTGCCGGCAGCATGCAGACCACCTGCGCCGCATCGATATCGGCTCGACCGATTTCACCCGTGACCAGATCGAGTTCGGCCAGGACCTTGGCGCGGCTGGTGTTGGCCAGAGGCTCCAGATCCAGCAGGAGTTGGCCTTCCGCGCCGTCGGTTTGGTGCAGGTTTCGCAGTTGCAGAGCCAGCCGAAGCCGTTCCAACGCTGCATGCTCCGTCGCCGGCAGCTCTACCAGGAGGTCGATCAGCCGAACGGGCTCGCCAGCCACGGCGGCAACGGTACCGCCCTCCAGTGCAACGCGTGCCAGCCGGTCGCCGGAACGCGCGAAGATCGGTCGGTACGTGGCGCGAAGCCGGCTTCGTTCGAAGGAGCCATACTCGATGCCCACTTCGTCGACGCAAAGACGGTCATCCCGCCCGAACCAGCCGGCCGCAGCCTTCATGAAGGCTGCCTGCGTCCGAATTTCCTGGCCGGGCGCTCGTGCCGGACCGCCGCCTTGTCGTGCGCTTCAGGCCCAGCGGCCGCCGGCCTCGCATGCTCGGACCTAGTCTCCTGCCCCTCGGCCTGGAACACGGAGAAGCTGGTGGGCGCCAGTTCTGGCCGCGCCAGCGCATAGCCTTGCACCATCGAAGCACCGGACCTTTCGGCCAGTTCGAGCTGCCATCCCTCCTCAATGCCCTCGAAGACGGTACGGATGCCCTGCTCGGCGAAGGTCGATACCATGGTGGCCAAGAGCGCGTAGCCTGGCCCGGACTCCATCAGCCGGGTGATCCACTTGGCGTCGAACTTGACGATGTCGGGATGCAGTTCCTGGATGCGGCTCATGTCCGAATCCTCGGCACCGTAGTCGTCGATCGCGATGCGGAAGCCATTGCGCTTCAGCGTTGCGACGAAATCGTACAGGGCCTCCTGCGAACCCGACTTCTGCTCCGTCACCTCGCATACCACCCGGCGCGGATCGATGAGGGCTTCGTGTAGGACCAGCCTCATGTCGCGCAGAGCGGCTTCCGCGACCGCGTGTTCCGTGAATACCGAGGGATCGAAATTGACGAAGATCGTCGAATCCGGCGACAGGCAGACTGCGGCATTGAGAAGATGCAGCGTGCGGGTCAGCGTCTCGACATGCAGGCGCGCGGCGGCGGGGACGCTGTTCAGGAAGGCAGCCGGGGTCCACGCCTGGTCGCCGCGGAACGGGCGCATCAGCCCCTCGAACGCGACGACGACGAGCTTTCCGTCCTCGAATGCGAATATCGGCTGGAAGGCGCTTTTGAGCGTATGGGCACCCCAGACACCGGTCGAGGTGCCATCTGCGTGGCGGACGATATGAGCAAGCCCAATGCTGCGCGACACGGCCGGGTGACTCCGAATCCCTTTGGAAGTTCAGCCGTCACTCATGCCACGCAAGGTTTTACCATCCGTTAACACATGCCTGCTGCGGGCAGTCCATCAGGAGAAGCACAGTACTAAAGCTTGCGCATTCGCGGAGGATCGGACTATGAGATGCGCGACCCTCAAGCCCTGTCAACCGGAGCGATTTCCGTCATGGCCTTCCTTGCCGATGCCCTTTCACGCGTAAAGCCTTCCGCAACGATCGCGGTCACGCAAAAGGCGCGCGAGCTGAAAAATGCCGGCCGCGACGTGATCGGCCTCGGCGCCGGCGAACCCGACTTCGATACGCCCGACAATATCAAGGAAGCGGCCATCGCAGCCATCAAGCGCGGCGAGACCAAGTATCCGCCGGTATCCGGCATCGCACCGCTGCGCGAGGCCATCGCGAAGAAGTTCAAGCGCGAAAACAACCTCGACTACCGCCCCGAGCAGACAATCGTCGGCACCGGTGGAAAGCAGATTCTTTTCAACGCCTTCATGGCGACGCTTAACCCCGGCGACGAGGTCATCATCCCGACACCCTACTGGGTCAGCTATCCGGAGATGGTGGCGATCTGCGGCGGCGCCTCCGTGTTTGCACCGACGAGCACCGACAACGGATTCAAGCTGACTGCCGCAGCACTTGAGAAGGCGATCACGCCGAAGACCAAGTGGCTGATGCTGAATTCGCCGTCCAACCCATCGGGCGCCGCCTACACCGAGGCGGAACTGCGGGCCCTGGCCGACGTGCTCGTCAAGCATCCGCATGTCTGGGTGCTGACCGACGACATTTACGAGCACCTGACCTATGGCGACTTTGTCTTCAAGACGATCGCCGAAGTCGAGCCCGCGCTCTATGAGCGGACGCTGACGATGAACGGCGTCTCGAAGGCCTATGCCATGACCGGCTGGCGCATCGGTTATGCCGCCGGCGCGCTGCCGCTCATCAAGGCGATGGACATGATCCAGGGGCAGCAGACGTCGGGCGCCTGCACGATCGCGCAATGGGCCTCGGTCGAGGCGCTGAACGGTCCGCAGGACTTCATCGCGAGGAACAAGACGATCTTCCAGAACCGGCGCGACCTCGTCGTGTCGATGCTGAACCAGGCGCGCGGCATCACCTGCCCGTCGCCCGAAGGCGCCTTCTACGTCTACCCGTCCTGCGCCGGGCTGATCGGCAAGAAGACCGCCGCGGGCAAGGTGATCGACAATGACGAGACCTTCTGCAGCGAGTTGCTCGAGGCCGAGGGAGTCGCAGTGGTGTTCGGCACGGCTTTCGGCCTCGGTCCGAATTTCCGCATCTCCTACGCCACGTCGGAAGATCTGCTCGAAGAGGCGTGCACGCGAATCCAGCGATTCACCGCCTCGCTGAGCTGAAACCGGTCACCTTATCCGACCAAGAAAACCCGGCCTCGCGCCGGGTTTTTCTTTTGGACGCCGTGTGTTCACGAATGCTTAGGCATCTTCAATGGTTCGTCGGCAAGTTTAACCAAATGAAACTCAAACCCCGTACGAATTGGCATCGAAGCCTTAAACTTACATCGGCAATAACCAGACCGTTGGGGTGAGGCTCCGGAAACAGGGACCCGCCCCAAGGCGGAATATTAGATGAACAGATCCAGGGCTGCTCGAGTTCTCGCAAGCGCCGACACCTCGGGGCCTGACAATTCCTCGACGGAATCTGCAGCCTTGTACCCCCAGACTTTGCTGCGGGCGCCAGGCGAGTTGTCGCGACAGGATGCCTCGGCACTGCAGTCGTTGCTGTTGGACCGCTTCGGAGACACCCGTTTTGCGGAAACGGATGCCGCCAACGACCCGGTCGCGCCAGTTTCCTCGGCCAGTGTGCCGCCATCCCATGTGAAATCGCGCCTCATAAAGAGCGCGCTTGGCCTGGCTCTCGTCGCTGCCGTCGGCTGGATGCCCGCGCAGCGCCTGTTTCAGGTGTCGAGCGTCGAGGCAGTGGTCAATGCGAGGCTGGTCACCGTTCGCTCGCCGATCAACGGCATTGTCGCCGGTGGCCCAGGCGTGCTGCAGGTCGGCGACGCTGTTTCGCCCGGCAAATCGCTGCTGTCCATCGAGAACGCCCGCATCGACCGCAGTGCGATCAACGCGGCGATCGACAGGTTGCAGCAGGCCAAGGACGACCGCAGTGCACTCGACATCCGGCTGGAAGGCCAGAAGAGCCTGCAGGGCGATCTGCAGGCGCGCATTGTTGCGTTTCGCAACAACCGCGTCCGCCTGATCGAAGCGCAGACCAACGAAGCCGAAGCGAGGCTCGCCTCCGCATTGGCGGTTGAAGAACGTGCCAGCGCCAGCCTCGAGCGCCACGCCAAGCTGTCTGGCCAGGGCTACCTGTCGAATGCCACGGAAGACGACACAAGGCGCGACATGGCAGTGGCGCAGGCCGGAGCCGACGAGGCGCGCGCGCAGATTGCAGCACTCGCCGTCGAGGCCAATGCGCTGCGCGCCGGACACTTCTTCGGTGACAGCTACAACGACGAGCCGCAATCGGCACACCGGCTCGACGAGGTCAACCAGACGATCGCCGTGCTCGATGGCGAAATCGGCCTGCAGGAGCAACGCATCGCCAGCGCGCAAGCGGCGCTGCAGCGTGCTGAGGAGGCATTCGCTGTCGCCAGCAAGGCGCAGCTCGTCGCGCCAGTCAACGGGCAGCTCTGGGAAATGCTTACCGCGCCAGGCGAACAGGTCATTGAAGGCCAGGATCTCGCCCGGCTGCTCGATTGCAGCAAGACGGTCGTGACCGCGGCCGTCAGCGAGTCGGTCTACAATGGCTTGACGCTGGGCATGCCTGCCAGTTTCACCTTCAGCGAAGGGGGCGCTGCCCTTGCCGGTCGCATCGTGCAGCTCACAGGCGTTTCGCCTGCGTCCTCCAACTTCGCCATCATGCCATCGGCCCTGACGAAGGAGTCCTACCGGGTCGCCGTAGCGGTCGACGGCGCTTCCAAGTCCGGGTCGTGTGCGGTTGGCCGCACCGGTCGCGTGGTCTTCGAGAAGCCGACCGCGTGACGGTACGGTAGGCCATGAACCCCATCATCTCGGTACTTGTCGAAGGGTTCGTGCCCGGACTGCTGGTCGGCGGCGCGCTGCTGCTTGTCATGCCCTGGCTCAAACGCGACTCCGACTGGCGCCTGCTGCCGGTCGCCATCGTGCTGGCGCTGACCGCACGCTATCTGTACTGGCGGGCCACCGTGACTATTCCGTCACTGGATACGCCGGTCGACTTTGCGGCCGGTTGCCTGTTCTTTGCCATCGAATGCGCCGCCGTTCTGGGCTCCGTCATCTCCTATGTGACGCTGACCCGAACGCGGCAGCGCACCAAGGACGTCGAGGCCAACACCGGATGGCTGTTCAGCCACGCGAAGATGCCGCTTGTCGACGTGTTCATCTGCACCTTCAACGAAGGTCGCGACATTCTGGAGCGCACGATGCTCGGCGCCACGGGCATGACCTATCCGAACTACCGGGTATGGGTACTCGACGACGGCGACAGGCCGTGGCTCGCCGAGCTGGCCGCGGCGCATGGATGCCGCTACCTGGCCCGGCCGGACAACGAACATGCCAAGGCGGGCAACATCAACCACGCCATCCGCCACGTGTCGGCGCTGATCGATCCGCCGGAGTTCATCTCGATCCTCGACGCGGATTTCGTAACCGCGCCCGAATTCCTGTCGCGCGCGCTGACTTTGTTTCGCGAGGAAGATGTCGGCATCGTCCAGACGCCGCAGCACTTCATCAACCCGGACCCGATCCAGGCCAATCTGCAGGCATCGGATGCTTGGCCGGACGAGCAGCGGTACTTTTTCGAAGTGCTGATGCCGGCCAAGGACGCCTGGGGCACCGCATTCTGCTGCGGCACTTCATCGGTCATCCGCAAGCAGGCGCTCGATGCGGCCGGCGGCGGTTTTCCGACCGAATCCGTGACGGAAGACTACCTGCTGACACTCAGGCTGAAGCGGCACGGCTTCCGCACTGTCTATCTTAACGAACAATTGTCGCTGGGCCTCGCACCGGAGGGCCTGCGCGAATACATCACCCAGCGCAGCCGCTGGTGCCTTGGCTTCATGCAGATCGTCCGCGGCCCCGACGGCCCGTTCAAGCTCAACAACGGGCTGCAGTGGGTCGACCGCTTCGCGCTCACCGAGACGACGCTCTACTGGTCGGCGGCCTACTTGTTCCGCGTCACCGGCCTGCTGATCCCGATCCTCTATCTGCTGTTCGACATTCACGCGGTCAACATCGGCACCGCCGACGGCCTCGCCCATTTCCTGCCCTACTACATCGCGCAGATCATGGTCATGGCCTGGCTGTCGAACCAGCGTGTCCTGCCTGTCATGACCGACCTGTCCCAGTTGCTGGCGGCGCGCGAGATCCTGACCGCGGTCGGCGTCGGCCTGTTTCGCCCGAAGGGCCAGAAATTCGAGGTGACGGCGAAAGGCGGCGACCGCAGCAAGACGGTCATCCAATGGCGCATGATGTCATGGTTCGCCGTGCTGCTGGTGCTCACAATCCTCGGTGTCGTCATGCATTTCGGCGGCAACAATTCCTTCCAGGACTCCAGCGCCGTCGCGCTCTACTGGTCGTGGTACAACATGGCGATCCTTCTCTCGGCCATCGCCGTCTGCGTCGAGCGCCCACGCAAGCGCAAAACGGACCGCTTGAGAGGCGCGCAGGCCGTCACTGTGACCCTCGGAAACCTCTCGCGGGTCTACATGACCGCCGACGTGTCGGTCGGCGGAATGCGGCTTCTCGGAAAGATCGATGCCCCTGTCGGCGCCAAGCTTTCGGTCAGCATCGGTCCCTCGCTCTTCGAAGGCGAGATCGTGCGGCGCTCCGACACCGATTTCGCGGTCGAAATGCACGAAAGTGTCGGCGCCCGGAACGCCATGATCCGCAATGTCTATTCAGGCGTGTTCGGCGCGGCGGTCAATCAGATCAGCTCGACCGTCGTGGCACGTCGGGTCCTGGCGCGGCTTTTCAGCTAACCCCGCGCCGGGAGCCGGATCGCCGGAAAAGGCCCGTCACGCCCCGAACTGCTCGTCGTCGACCTTCTCCATCCAGTCGACATGGACGCCCTTCAGCGCCTCGTGCATCGCGATATGCGCCATCGCGGTCGTTGGACCCGCGCCATGCCAGTGCTTTTCACCGGGGGCGAAGGAAACGACGTCGCCGGCCTTGAGCTCGACGATCGGCAGGCCCCAGCTCTGCGCCCTTCCGGCGCCTGAAACCACATAAAGCGTCTGGCCGAGCGGATGGGTGTGCCAGGCGGTTCGCGCGCCGGGTTCGAAGCCAACCATCACCGCACGAAGGCGCGAGGGTTCGTCGTTCTCGATGATCGGCGTCTGCAGCACCCGGCCCGTGAAGTATTTTTCGGGTGCTGCGATGGTAGTGACGCTGCCGCAGGGGATGACGTTCATATCGGTTTCCTCATGAAGTTGTAGCCGATGCCCTTGTCCGACAGCCGGCGCGGGCAGTCACCTATTTTTCTTGCCCTGCCGTCAATCCCATGGGACGATGCGGGCAAGGCAGGGGAGAACAAACCTGCCGCGCGACGGCCAGAGTGCCGGCCGCCGCTCCCTGGGAAACGCCTAGAGTGGAGGTCTGCCATCATGGGAAACCGCGCCGGAGGAAGATGCACGGGGCCGAAATGCATTGCCATTGTCGGTCCCTTCGCAAGCGGCAAGACGACACTTCTTGAAGCCATCCTCGCCCGAACGGGCACCATTCCCCGACAAAATCCAGTTTCATCAGGCAACACCGTCTCCGACCATTCGCCGGAGGCCAAGGCGCATGGCATGAGCGTCGAGGCATCGGTCGCCAGCATCGACTTCATGGGCGACAGCCTGACCTTCATCGATTGCCCCGGCTCGGTCGAATTCGCCTTCGAAGCCGAGCCCGTGCTCGCGGCCTGCGACATCGCGGTCGTGGTCGCGGAGGCCGACGAGAAGAAGATCCCTGCCCTCCAGCTCATCATGCGCAAGCTCGACGATCTCGGCGTGCCGCGCATCCTTTTCCTCAACAAGATCGACAAGACGGCGGCCGGCGTGCGCGATACGCTGAAGATGCTGCAGCCGGCGAGCGTTGCGCCGCTGCTGTTGCGCCAGATCCCGCTGCGCAAGGACGGGCAGACCGTCGGCTCGATCGACCTGGCGCTCGAGCGCGCCTATATCTGGCGCGAATTCGCCGAGAGCGAGATCGCCGAGATTCCGGGCGACGACAAGGCACGCGAGATCGAAGCCCGCTTCTCGATGCTCGAGACGCTCGCCGACCACGACGACCTGCTCATGGAACAGCTGCTCGAGGACCAGGAACCGCCGCGCGATGAAGTGTTCGACGATCTTGCGGCCGATCTTCGCGAGGGCTCGGTCATCCCCGTGATGATCGGCACCGCCGAGAAGGGCAATGGCGTGCTGCGCCTGCTCAAGGCCATCCGCCACGACGCGCCGGACGCCGCCATGACGCGCAAGCGCCTCGGCCTCGCCGACAGCAACACCGTGGTGGCACAGGTGATGAAGACCATCCACACGGCGCATGGGGGCAAGCTCTCGGTCTCGCGCATCCTGTCCGGCACAGTCGCGGACGGTTCCGAGCTTTGGCTCTCCAACGGCGAGACGGCGAAAGTTTCCGGCATCTACCGGATGCTCGGCAAGGACCAGTCGAAGGTCGCCTCGGCAGCCGCCGGCGACACGGTGGCGCTCGGCAAGCTCGACGCTGTGGCAACCGGGCAGACGCTCACGTCGGCCAAGGGCGGCATGCCGCCGCTGGTATCGCTCGAGCCGCCGCAGCCCGTCTATGCCTTCTCGCTGCGTTCGCGCGAACGCAAGGACGAGGTCAAGATGTCGGCGGCCATCCAGCGCCTGGCCGAGGAGGACCCGTCGCTGACGCTGCACCACAACCAGGACTCCGGCGAGACCGTACTATCGGGGCATGGCGAGATGCATCTGCGCGTCACCGTCGAGCGCCTGGAGGGCAAGAACCAGATTTCGGTCGAGGTGCGGCCGCCGGCCGTGCCCTACCGCGAGACCATCCGTAAAGCGGCGACACAGCGCGGCCGGCACAAGAAGCAGTCGGGCGGCCATGGCCAGTTCGGCGACGTTGTGCTCGACATCAAGCCGCTGCCGCGCGGCTCTGGCTTCGAGTTCACAGACACCATCACCGGCGGCGTGGTGCCGAAGCAGTACATCCAGTCGGTCGAGACCGGCGTGCGCGACTTCCTGAAATCCGGGCCGCTCGGCTTCCCGGTCGTCGATGTCGCGGTCAACCTCTCCGACGGCTCCTACCATTCGGTCGATTCGTCGGACATGGCTTTCCAGATGGCTGCAAGGCTCGGCATGAAGGAGGGGATGGCGCAATGCTCGCCGATCCTGCTCGAGCCGGTGATGAAGGTCGAGATCGCGACGCCGTCCGACGCCACTGCCAGAGTGACGGCGCTGGTGCCACAGCGGCGCGGCCAGATCCTCGGCTACGACGCCCGCCCCGGCTGGCCGGGATGGGATGTGGTCGAGGCGACCATGCCGCAGTCGGAGATCGGCGACCTTATCATCGAGCTGCGCTCCGCGACGGCGGGAGCAGCGAGCTACCGGGCGAGTTTCGACCATATGACCGAGCTCTCCGGCCGGCTGGCCGACGCGGTGATGAACGAGAGCGGCAAGGCCGCCTAGGCAAAAATACGCGGCCCGCTGTAACATCGGCGGCCCGCCACGCGAAGGTGATCAGAGGTGAGTTGCTCTCGCCTGCGCGGCAATGGACATTGCCGCCAGCCGTTCCGAAGGAGTGATCGACATGGTTGCCATCCACCGCCGCCCCTCATGGGCGATCGCCGAATCCCTGGCGACGCCCGAGGCCGCTTATCTCAACCGCCGCAGCCTCCTGCAGGCGATGGGCATTACCATGGCGTCGGCAACCGCGCTCGCCGCCCTGCCCGGCCCCGCACGGGCGCAGGACGCCGATCCCACCGCCGACCTCTACCCGGCCCCGAAGAACGACAGCTACACGCTCGACCGCGATCTGACGCCCGAGGAGTTCAACGCCAACTACAATAATTTCTACGAATACGGCACGCAAAAGGAAATCGCCGCGGCGGCGCAGCAGCTGGTTGTGCGGCCCTGGGAAATAGCCATAGACGGCCTGGTCGAGCAGCCGATGACGCTCGCCTTCGACGATCTCGTGCGCAAGATTCCCCTGGAGACCCGCCTCTACAGGCACCGCTGCGTCGAGGGCTGGTCGATGACCATCCCGTGGGCGGGCTTTCCGCTGAAATCGCTGGTGGCTCTGGCTAAGCCGCTCGGCTCGGCGAAGTTCGTCCGCTTCGAAACCTTCCTCGATCCCGCGATGGCGCCCGGCCAGAACAGCTTTCTCTACCCGTGGCCCTATGTCGAGGGCGTCACGATGGCGGAAGCGGAAAACGATCTCTCCTTCATCGCCACCGGTGCCTACGACAAGCCGATCGCCAAGCAGCACGGCGCGCCTCTGAGGCTTCACCTGCCATGGAAATACGGTTTCAAGTCGATCAAGTCGATCCGCCGGATCTCGTTCGTGGAGGAGCAGCCGGTCGGACTGTGGGAGGCGATCCAGCCCAGCGAATACGGCTTCTGGGCAAATGTGAACCCGGAGGTTCCGCATCCGCGCTGGAGTCAGGCGAGCGAGCGCGTCCTGCATACGGGCGAGCGCGTGCCGACCCTGTTGTTCAACGGCTATGCCGAGGAGGTCGCCGGCCTCTACGCCGGCATGGACGCGGCCAAGCTCTATATGTAAACGGATTCGGCTTCCCGGCTGCCCGCTTCGCAGGCACTCCATGCTTCTGCCCACAAATTGCGCAGACCCGAACGGACGAACCGATATCAGGCTCGACGTTCCGGTCGAAGCTTATCGCGCGATGCGGCAAGGAGAACGGACGATCATCCAGATGTCCCAAAAACAAAAAAAGCCGGATCTATGGGATCCGGCTATAGTTTGATTGGAAGTGCCCGTTAGGGCTAAACCTCCAGAGGGGAACACTCAAGAGCGCTAATGGGAGGAGAACGCGCTCAGGAGATGTTCAATATATGAGCGAACCTTGCCTAACAAACAAGCAGCTTTGTTGCAGGGCTCCCATGCAGAAACCTGCGGGCTGTGGTCCAGCACAACTGGTAAAGACATTGGACCAGTGACGCGCGACTGATCGACGTCCCGCCGAGCCTGCGAGTAAGCCGGCGGTTCTCCTCAGAACGACCAGCTGCGGGCCTTGGCGATGATGAAGTCGCGGAAGGCGTGCAGTTTCGCCTGGTTCTTCATGGCATCGGGATAGGCGAAATAGGTGTCGAATGACGGCACCTCGGTCTCGGGCAGCAGTTGCACCAAGCCGGCGTCCTTGTCGATGATGTAGTCCGGCAGCATGGCGATGCCGGCGCCGCGCTGCACGGCGCGCTTGATCGACAGGATGTCGTTGATCTGAAGCGTCGAGATGCGCTTGCCGCCCTCGAAGTCGCCGACCGTCTCCAGCCAGTTCAATTCACTCAGATGCGCCGGCACGGGCTCGCCGAAGGTGACGATCCGATGGTCCTTCAGTTCCGCGATCGACGACGGCTTGCCGTGCTTGTTGACGTAGGAAGGCGAGGCGTAAAGGTGGAAATGCACGGTGAACAGCCGGCGCTGGATAAGGTCCGGTTGCTGCGGCTGGCGCAGCCTGATGGCGCAATCGGCCTGGCGCATCATCAGGTCGAGTTCCTCGTTGGCGAGGATCAGTTGCAGATTGACCTCAGGATAGAGCTCGATGAATTCCGGGACCCGTTCGGTCAGCCAGCCAGCTCCGAGACCGACGGTCGTGGTCACCCGAAGGATGCCGGAGGGCCTGTCCTTCGCCTCCGTCAGGCGCGTCTTGATCGCCTCGAGCTGCATCAGCACGTCATGGGCGGTGCGGAACAGCATTTCGCCCTGTTCGGTCAGCACAAGGCCGCGCGCATGGCGATGAAACAGCGCGACGCCGACATCATGTTCGAGGGCGCTCACCTGGCGCGATATCGCCGATTGCGACAGGCGCAGAGTCTCTGCGGCATGGGTAAACGACCCAGCCTCAGCCGCGGCGTGAAACACGCGGAGCTTGTCCCAGTCCAGACCCATTACTTCCCCTCGGTCAGCCGGCATTAAGTGCCGGTCTTCGGCCTATTCGGCGGCTTCGCGGTGCGCTTCGATGCCGGCCAGGTACTTTTCCGCCTCCAGTGCCGCCATGCAGCCGAGGCCGGCCGCCGTAACGGCCTGTCGATAGATGTCGTCGGTCACGTCGCCAGCCGCGAACACGCCGGGCACGTTGGTGGCCGTCGAGTCGGGTGCGGTCCAGAGATAGCCATTGGGCTTCTGCTTCAGCTTGCCGACGAAAAGCTCGACCGCCGGCGCATGGCCGATCGCCACGAAGACCCCGTCGATCGGCAGGTTGGACACCGTGCCGGTACGCGTGTTGCGCAAAACAAGGCCGCTGGCGGAAGGCGGCATCGGCGGCTTGCCGGGCGTGCCGGTGATCTCGTCGACTGCCGTGTCCCAGATGACCGAAATGTTTTCCTTCTGGAACAGGCGCTCCTGCAGGATGCGTTCGGCGCGGAACTCGTCGCGACGGTGGATGACGGTGACACTCTTCGCAATGTTGGAGAGGTAAAGCGCCTCCTCGACGGCCGAATTGCCGCCGCCGATGACCGCCACGTCCTTGTTGCGGTAGAAGAAGCCATCGCATGTCGCGCAGGCCGAAACGCCGAACCCCTGGTAGACCTGCTCGCTCGGAATGCCGAGCCACTTGGCCTGGGCGCCGGTGGCGATGATCAACGCATCGCAGGTGTATTCCGTGCCCGAATCGCTCTTCAGCCGGAACGGCCGCACGTCGAGATCGACCTCGGTGATCAGGTCATTGATGATTTCCGTCCCGACATGCTCGGCCTGCTTGAGCATCTGCTCCATGAGCCAGGGGCCCTGGATCGGGTCGGCAAAGCCGGGGTAGTTCTCGACCTCGGTGGTGATCATCAACTGGCCGCCCTGCTGCATCCCAGCCACCAGCACGGGCTTCAGCATGGCGCGCGCGGCATAGACTGCGGCCGTGTAGCCCGCCGGGCCGGAGCCGACGATCAGGACAGGTGCGTGTTTCTCGGTCATGTGCAAACGCCTCAAGCTGGCGATGCGTGACCGGCACGCTCGCGCAGAAATTCGAATTCGCCTCCAATTTAGGTGTTGCTTGCCGGGTCAGCAAGCACCGGCTGCCAGTCTCCCCGGAAAGCTTTCGATGGCAATGCCGCCAAAACAATCGCTGGCGGTCCGGCCAAAGTAGGATAATTACACCCATCCAAAGATTCTCGTGCAGGGGCCCCGAACATCGCCATGCCGATCAAGGCTGATCTCGATTCCATCGACTGGAAGATCCTACGCGAGCTGCAGCAGCAAGGCCGCATTACCAATGTCGAGCTTTCGAGCCGTGTCGGCATATCTGCACCTCCTTGCCTCAGGCGGGTAAAACGGCTCGAGGAGGCCGGCATCATCCGCGGCTACCGCGCCATGATCAACGCACCGATGCTCGGCCTCGACGTCGTCGCCTTCTGCCTCATCGGCCTGCACCACCAGTCGGAAGCCGAACTGCGCGTCTTTGCCGAACTGACGCGGACCTGGCCGATCGTTCGGTCGGCCTGGATGGTCTCGGGGGAATCGGACTTCCTGCTGCATTGCGTTGCCAGCGACCTGACCACATTCCAGACATTCGTCATCGAGGAGTTGACCTCCTCGCCCAACGTCGACACGGTTCGCACCGCGCTGACCATCCGCCAGGTGAAGGACGAGGGGATCGTCGCGTTCCCGATATCCGATCAAGAAAGCAGATAGGCTTGTCTCCACCAGTTGCAGGGCAAATGCCTGGTACGAAAGCCCCGGTCTCGGCTGTCATCGTCTGCCAGAACGAGCAGGATTTGATCGGCGAGTGTCTAGACAGCCTCGAATTCTGTGCCGAGATCGTGATCGTCGACTCCGGGTCGACCGACGGCACGCTGGAGATCATCGAGAAATACCGCGCCGACGGCTATCCGATCCGTCTTCTGCATCATGCGTGGCAGGGGTATGGGCTGCAGAAGGAATTCGCTCTCCAACGGGCTACTGCGAGCTGGTGTCTGGTGATTGACGCAGACGAGCGGGTCGACCGCGAGCTCAGGGAATCGATAGTCGCCATCTCAACCGACCCGACGCCGGCCATCAATGGCTGGCAGATCCGCCGTCGCGACTGGCTCGCCGGCTACGGCTACGCCCATCGGCGAGTGCTGCACAACCGCATTCTGCGGCTGTTCCGAAACGGCAAGGTGAGTGTCGACCCGGACAGCACCATCCACGAGACCTTCCTCGTCGAGGGTTCATTGGGGCTGATCAAGAGCGGATTGCTGCTGCACAGGCGCGCGCTTTCGCTCACCGACGACATCGTCAGGGCTAACGCCTATTCGACACAGAAGGCCAAGGTCCGGCTGGGCCAGGGTGCAGGGCCCTCGATCATCCGGATCACGCTGACGCCGCCCTATACCTTCTTCAAGTTCTATGTCCTGAAGCGCTACTTCCTTTGCGGGATACCCGGTTTCATCTACGCCATGACGATGATGATCTATTCGTTTCTCACCGAGGCGAAACTGTACGGCTCATCGCTCGACGGGAAGGCTTGAGCTGCCGAGCAGCTGTTTCGCCCTGGCGTGAAAGCCGCCGTCGATCTCGACGAAACGCTGGCGCGCCAGTTCGCCCATCCGTTGCTTGGCCGACCAGGACATTCCGATGGCGACGCCGATCGCCTGTTCCAGTGCCGGCAACCCGACAAAGTAGTTCGTCCCCAGATGCCTGGCCTCTGATCTCTCGGCGGCGACGAGCAGCCCGAACTCCGGTCGAATGTGCTCGTTCATCGGGGCGCCATCCGTGGTGATGACCAGTGCACCGCACGACAGGCCCTCGACAATATTGTGCCCCCATCCCTCGGATCGCGACGGGCACAAGTGGATTCCGCACTCGTTCTGCAACCTGCGCAGGTCGGCGTCGTCGATATAGCCGGTGATCAGCTTGACGTTGTCGGCAACGCGGGCCGGCGCGTTCTGGCGCTTCTGGACAAGCACGAGTTCGGGCCACTCGGGATGACGGTCCCAAAGACTGATCACGTCCTCCGTGCCCTTGAGGGTGCTTCCGCCCGCAAGATGGAGAACCCTGCTCCAGTTTCGCACGACTGCAGGATCGAAACGGTCTTCGGAAGTGAAACCCAGGTGCTCGATCGGCACTCCCTGTCCGGCGAAAGCGCCGCAGGCTTCCATCGTCTTGGTGAGGATAAGGTCGCAACGGCGCAGCCGGCGCAAGTGACGGCGCGGGAAACGCTCCTGGTTGGGGATCAGGAAATTCTCCTGCGCCGCAGAGAGCCATTGCGGGAACACGCGTTCGATATGTACCGCCCGGCGGGCCAGCTTTCGACCAACCAGCCGATCGACCAGCTTGCGCTCGGAAATGCCCACGACCTCAACCGACACTCCGAATTCCCTGATGGCATCCGCCAGCAGTTCCGCGTCTCTCGTCAGGCCGTAATGGTTGTTCTTGACGACGATCAGCGTGTCGATCATCGCATCGCCCACAGCCGATTGTAGACGGCAGCCACGCCATCGGCCTCACGCACCAAGGGAAAGTGCTGCCTGACATGCGCAAGCGCGTTGCGACCATGCGCCTGGGCGAGCGACGGGTCGGCAAGATAGGGACGGATCGCGGCCGTCAGCGCCTGACCGTCGTCGGCTGCGACCACATCTCCCGTTTCTCCGGGCAAGACCATCTCGGCAAAGGCGCCGGCGTCACTGGCGACAACTGCCGAGCCGGATGCCATTGCCTCGAGCGGGGTCAGGCCGAAACCCTCGTTCCGCGACGGCGCGACATAGAGCGACAGCCGGCGGTACCAGGGCCTGATATCGGGCACCTCGCCAAGAAAGCGGATGCGTTCGGACAGCCCCGCGTCATGCACCCTGCGTTCCAGATCATTGGCAAAATCGCGGTTGTCGGCGGTTACGCGGCCGGTGACGATGGCCGTCCAGTCCGGAAACTCCGGCAGCAGCGCGATCATCGCATCGACGAAAAGGTCCGTGCCCTTCTGGTGGCGGACCCTGCCGAAACAGCCGATTGCGTATCGCCCGGGCAGGCCGGAATCGGCAAAGCGGTCCGTCGCAGTTGCCGGGGGGTGGAAGCGATCAAGATCGACACCATGCGTCACGACGGTGTGCGGCACCTCAAGAAACGCACCGGACCGCGCGCTCGTGGCGATGACGGCGTCCATGTTGCGGATCAGCCATTTGGTGAAACCCTGGTGCTCACGCTGGGCGGCAGAGGTGAAAAGCAGTCGCACGGGCGCGCGGAGAACCCACCGCAACAGCAGGCCGGCGACCATTTCGACGTTGCGCCTGGCATGCCAGATGCGCCAGCGCCCGGAGGCGGGGCGCACCAGCAGGGCGGGCAGTTGCCACCAGCGCATCTTCGGCAGCGACTCCGGCAGGCCCGGCCCGATCGTCGCGATGCCGATCGATCGTTGCTGGATCGGGACGAGCTGGACGATCGTGCTGGTCACGCCGGAGAGGCGCGACTTCAGATTGGGCGCGACAACCTCGACGCGCGACATGTCGAGAACATCGGCGTTCGTGGGTGTCCGGTCGACCCGGTCCGACAACGAAGCCAATAAATCGCCTCCCCAAAGGATGCTGGAGCTAGATGTACTGGACCTCTACCACTTCATAGCCTCGAGCGCCGCCCGGTGCATTGACCTCTATGGCGTCGCCCACTGCCTTGCCGATCAGCGCGCGCGCGATTGGCGAAGAGATGGAAATGCGGCCCGACTTCACATCGGCTTCCTGGTCACCGACGATCTGGTAGGTCTTCTTTTCCTCGGTGTCCTCGTCGACAAGGACGACCGTGGCGCCGAACTTCACCTTGTCGCCGGAAAGCTTCGATACGTCGATCACCTCGGCGCGCGCTACGAAATCCTCGAGTTCGTTGACCCGGCCCTCATTCAGGCTCTGGGCCTCCTTGGCGGCGTGATATTCGGCGTTCTCCGAAAGGTCGCCATGCGAACGGGCTTCAGAAATGGCCTCGATGATCCGCGGGCGCTCGACCTGCTGGCGCCACCGCAGCTCTTCCTTCAGCGATTCGAAGCCTCCCGCGGTCATCGGAACCTTGTTCATTTCCATCAATCCTTCCTGCCGCTCGCCTTCTGCGGACTTCGGTCTCGGGCGAACGGGGCAAAAATAAAAACGGCCCGGCAGCGTCGGCTAACGGAACCGTTTCACCTCAATTTCTGCCACTATAGCAATCCTGTAGCGATTTTCACGTCAAAAAATCGAGGCGGCAAAATTCTCATTCCCATGATTTGAAGGGCTTTGGAACGGGCCGCCCCCTCATCCCGGGTCGCACCGAGGGGATCAGACACGCGCCAGCGAAGGGCGGCATATTGCCGATTCCCTACCAGACCATTGCATTGATCATTAAGGGACCTACGTGGCCATGATGAACATCACACGGAAATTGTCGGAAACCGTGCTCGCCGGCCTTGCCCTTGCGGGCGCTACAACGCTCTCGTTCGCCGCACCCGCAACGCTGGACGCCGGCGGAATCGCGGTGCAGGCCGAGACACTTGGCGGCGAGCTCGAACACCCCTGGGGCCTCGATTTCCTGCCCGATGGCGACGCCATCGTCACCGAACGGCCGGGGCGGCTGCGGATTCTGTCAGGCGGCGAGTTGTCGGCGCCCGTGTCGGGCGTGCCGCAGGTTGCCGCCGCCGGCCAGGGCGGGCTGCTCGACATCGCCGCTTCTCCCGACTTTGCGTCCAGCGGGCTGATCTATTTCAGCTTTTCAGAGCCGGGCGATGGCGGCGCCGGCACGGCGGTCGCCCGCGCGCGGCTCGTCCGCGACGGAGATGCACCCCGCCTCGAGGGGCTCGAGGTCATCTTCTCCATGGAGCGGAAGACGGGAACCAGCCATCATTTCGGTTCGCGGCTTGTGTTTCATCCGGACGGCACGCTGTTCGTGACCACCGGCGACCGCGGCGACGGCAGCCGCGCGCAGGATTTCCAGGACCATGCAGGGGCGGTCCTGCGCATCAATCCGGACGGCACGATACCGGACGACAATCCGTATGCCGACGGCGCCGGCGGCAAGCCGGAAATCTGGTCGAAGGGCCACCGCAACCTGCAAGGCGCGACTTTCGACCCCGTGACGAATTCGGTGCTGACGGTCGAGCACGGCGCCAAGGGCGGCGACGAGGTCAACCGGCCGGAAGCCGGCAAGAACTACGGCTGGCCGGTGATCAGCTATGGCGTCAACTATTCCGGCAGCATGATCGGCGTCGGCACCGAGGCGCCGGGATACGAGCAGCCGCTCTTCTACTGGGACCCGTCGATCGCACCCTCGGGGATGGCGGTCTATGACGGGGAGATGTTTTCCGAATGGAAGGACGATCTCCTGATCGGTTCCCTGAAGTTTCAGCTGGTCTCCAGGCTGGATCGCTCGGAAGCAGGCCAGATTTCCGGAGAAACCCGCTATTTTGAGGGGGAGTTCGGGCGTATCCGCGACATCAATGTCGCGCCCGACGGTTCGATCTGGCTGCTGACCGATGAGGGCGACGGCCACATCGTCAGGCTGAGCCGCGCCAACTAGGCAGCCCCCGGACGCAAGACGGCCGGACCCAAGGGCCCGGCCGCGCATTTCGATCCGTAACGGTCAGCTCTTGCGGTAGGCGTCGATCTGTTCGGCGAGCAGCGTGTATTCGCGGCAACCCTTGCCGCAACGCCTCTCGATCTCGCCGAGCTGCTCGACGGCCGCCTGGACGTCGCCGTTCTGCAGATAGGCCTCGCCCATGTATTCGCGCACCAGCGTGTAGTCGGGATCCTGGATCAGTGCCTCGCGATAATAGCCGAGGCCGACCAGCACGCGGCCCGCCTTGCGGTGCGAGTAGCCGAGATAGTTCAGGATGCGCGGGTCCGACTTGTCGGCCGCCAGGCTGAGGACGGTGATCGCCTCGCCATAACGGCCAGCCATGGCCAGGTCGCGACCGGTCTCGTAGATGCTGTCGTCGTCGATCATGCCGCGCTGCGGGTCGACGCACTTCTTCTTCGCCTTGTCCCAGACCTTGCCGCCGGAACATTTCGGCGTATCGGAACTGCTGCCATCGCCAGCGGCATGAACGGGTGTCGCCAGCAGCGGCGCCGCCAGAAAGGCGACAGCCAGGAATTTCGGGAAAGTACGCTTCATATGGCTTCTCCTGGGTGGGCTTACGACAACACTAACGTATCTCGGAAGCATTTCCATCCGTAGCGCGCGACGATCTCAGCTTCGTGATGCAGACGTGCGATTCGAGAACATCGACCAGGAGTAAAGCGCCAGCGCCGTCCAGATCAGCCCGAAGGCTATGGCGCGGACCGTGCTGAAGGGCTCATGGAAAAAGAAGATGGCAATGACGAAAATCATCGTCGGTGCAATGTATTGCATGATGCCTATGGTCGAAAAGCGAAGCAGCTTGGCGCCGAATGCATAGAGCATGAGCGGCGCGGCGGTGACCGGACCGCAGCCCAGCAGCAGCGCGATGTCGGCCGGCTCGGAAGGCAGGAAATGCCCCTCGCCCCTCGCCTGCAGCCAGAATATGTATGCCAGCGAGGGAACGCTGAGGATCAGCACCTCGAGGAAAAAGCCCTGGCTCGGGCCGACCGGCAGTGTCTTGCGCAGGAAGGCATAGATGGCAAATGAAATGGCGAGCGCAAGCGACACCCAGGGCATGCCGCCGCCATCGAAGGTGAGCACCAGCACGGCGAGCGTCGCCAGCCCCACTGCGGCGACCTGCAGACGGCTCAGCTTCTCACCGAGAAGGACGGCGCCCATGGCGACGATGACCAGCGGGTTGATGTAATAGCCGAGCGCGGTCTCAACGGCCCTGTCGGCGGCGATCGCCCAGACATAGATGCCCCAGTTGACGGTGATGAGACAGGCTGTGAGCGCCGCCATCAGCAACGTGCGCGGCTGCCCGAACGCCGCCTTGACGTCGGCGGTGCGACCGAGCAGCAGCAGCACGGCGCCGGCAATCGGCACCGACCAGACGATGCGGTGGGCGACGACTTCCGGGGCGGGAATATGCGCCACGGCCTTCATGTAGAAGGGCAGGAAGCCCCAGAGCAGATAGGCCGACAGCGCGAAAAGAAAGCCACGCGTGGCGGAATTGTCGGTCGGCTGTGCGGATTCGGTTGCCATGGGGCCCCATATGGGCCGCTGGCGGCGAAAGGACCATGCAAAATCATTGATGGTCCATGCGGTTCCGGTTGATGGAACAAGAACCGCGCTGGCCGCGCCGCTATTCGGCGGCGACGCGGCCGGCCATGTCGCGGTTCTTCATCAGCTTGTAGACGACCGAATCCATCAGCGCCTGGAAGGAGGCGTCGATGATGTTTTCCGAGACGCCGACCGTCCACCAGCGGCCGCCGCCGCTGTCGCGCGACTCGATGAGCACGCGGGTGATCGCCTCGGTGCCGCCATTGAGGATACGCACCTTGTAGTCGACCAGTTCGAGGTCGGCGATCTCGTCCTGGAATTTTCCGAGATCCTTGCGCAGCGCGAGGTCGAGCGCATTGACCGGGCCGTTGCCTTCGGCGACCGACATCTTCTCCTCGCCGTCCACCTCGATCCTGACGACCGCCTCAGACACCGTCTTGAGGTTGCCGATGGCGTCGAAGCGACGCTCGACCATGCAGCGGAAGCTGGTCGCCCTGAAGAATTCCGGGACAGTGTGCAGGATGCTGCGCGCCAGCAACTCGAAGCTCGCCTCGGCACCCTCGTAGGAATAGCCCTGCGCCTCGCGCTCCTTGACGATCGAGATCAGCGTGTCCAGCCGGTCGTCCCTCGCCTCGACGTCGATGCCGCGGCGCCTCAGCTCGGCAATGAAATTTGCCCGCCCGCCCTGGTCCGAAACCATGACCTTGCGCCGGTTGCCGACCGATTCCGGCGGCACGTGCTCATAGGTTTCCGGCTCCTTGGCGATCGCCGAGGCATGGATGCCGGCCTTGGTGCTGAAGGCCGACTGCCCGACATAGGGCGCCTGCGGCTCGGGCGCGCGGTTGAGCAACTCGTCGAAGCCGCGCGACAGGCGCGAGATGCCGGCAAGCTTCTCTGGCGTGATGCCGGTCTCGAATTTTTCGGCGAAGCCGGGCTTCAGCACCAGCGTCGGGATGATCGAGACGAGATTGGCGTTGCCGCAGCGCTCGCCGATGCCGTTCAGCGTGCCCTGTATCTGGCGCACACCGGCCTCGACGGCGGCAAGCGAATTGGCCACCGCCTGGCCGGTATCGTCATGCGCATGGATGCCGAGGTTCTTGCCCGGGATGCCCGCGGCTATAACCGCCTCGACGATTTTCCTGACTTCCGATGGCTGCGAGCCGCCATTGGTGTCGCAGAGCACGATCCAGCGCGCCCCGGCCTCGAAGGCGGTGCGGGCGCAGGCCAGCGCATATTCCGGATTGGCCTTGTAGCCGTCGAAGAAGTGCTCGCAGTCGACCATCGCCTCCTTGCCGGCGGCGACGGCCGCCTCCACGGAAGCGCGGATGGATTCGAGGTTCTCCTCGTTGGTGCAGCCGAGCGCGACGCGCACGTGGTAGTCCCACGACTTCGCCACGTAGCAGATGGCGTCGGATTTCGACCGGACGAGAAGCGCCAGGCCCGGATCGTTGGATGCCGAGACGCCGGCGCGCTTGGTCATGCCGAAGGCGACGAACTTCGCGTTTGCCGTGCGCTTCTGCTCGAAGAACGCCGTGTCAGTCGGGTTGGCGCCCGGATAGCCCCCCTCGACATAGTCGAGACCGAAATCGTCGAGCATGTTGGCGATGGCGATCTTGTCCTCGACGGAAAAGTCGACGCCCGGCGTCTGCGCACCGTCGCGCAATGTGGTGTCGAAGAGGTAGAGGCGTTCGCGGGTCATGCCTTCCCCGCGAACCGGTCGGTCGCCCGGATGAGCTGGTCGAGGATGCCGGGTTCGGAAAAGGCGTGGCCGGCGCCTTCGATGAGGTGGAAATCGGCCTGCGGCCAAGCCTTGTGCAGCGCCCAGGCGTAACGCGCCGGACAGGGCATGTCGTAGCGACCATGCACGATCACGCCCGGGATGCCGTGCAGCTTGTGTGCGTCGCGCACCAGCTGGTTTTCCTCCAGCCAGCCGGAATGGACGAAATAGTGGTTCTCGATGCGGGCAAAGGCGATGGCGAAATCGTCCTCGCCGAATTTTCCACTGGTCTCGGGCTCCGGCAGCAGCGTGATGGTCTCGCCTTCCCACAGGCTCCAGGCGCGCGCCGCCTCGATCTGCGCCTTGCGGTCGTCGCCGACCAAGCGCTTGCGGTAGGCGGCCATCATGTTGCCGCGCTCGGCCTCGGGGATGGGCGCCTGGAAGCGCTCCCACTTGTCGGGGAACATCTCCGAGACGCCGAACTGATAGTACCAGTCGAGTTCGCCGGGGGTCAGCGTGTAGATGCCGCGCACGACGAGCTCGCTGACCCGGTCGGGATGCGTCTCGCTATAGGCGAGCGCCAGCGTCGAACCCCAGGAGCCGCCAAAGACCAGCCATTTGTTGAAGCCGGCCATTTCGCGCAGCTTCTCTATGTCGGCAACGAGGTGCCAGGTGGTGTTGGCCTCGAGCGAGGCATGCGGCGTCGACTTCCCGCAGCCGCGCTGGTCGAACAGGATGACGTCGTAGAGCTTCGGGTCGAAGACGCGCCGCTGCTTGGGCGAGGAACCGCCGCCGGGGCCGCCGTGCAAGAAGACGGCGGGCTTGGCGCCTTTCGTGCCCGCCCGCTCCCAGTAGATGGTGTGGCCGTCGCCGACATCGAGCATGCCCGTCTCGAACGGTTCGATTTCGGGATAGAAGGTGCGCAGTTCGCTCATGATGTGCTCTCGGCTGGCGGCCACTGGTCGGTGTCGTGGTCGGGATGCTGGTAGGAAACGAGGTCGGCAAGGTATGGCGCGGATGCGATGTCGCCCATCGTGTCCTCGCCGGGAAGAGCGGGAACCTGGTCGACATAGGGCAGCTTTGCCTCGATGCCCCACTGGATCGTCGGCGCTATGCCGGAGGGATCGTCGAAGGCGGCTATCGCCAGCGCCATGCCGTCGGGCGCGTCGTAATAGAGCGGCGTGCCGCAATCGCGGCAGAAGCCGCGCGTCGCGGCACTGGACGAGCGGAAGCCGCCCGGCTCGCCGCGCGTCCAGGCGAGTTTCGCGTCGCGCACGGAGACCAGCGGCAGATAGAAATTTCCGCTAGCCTTCTGGCACATGCGGCAATGGCAGATCGAGGCGTCGCCGAGCGCGCCTTCGACGCGGAAGCGCACGGCGCCGCACTGGCAGCCGCCGGAATAGACCGGCCTGTTGTCGAGGCTCATGCCGGGGAGCTCCTATTCGGGCGCATGGCAGACCGCGCCGGCGTTGCGGCATCGCCCGCGCCGGCGAGGCCGGCGGAAATGACGATGTGCTGGCAGACATTGTCGATGTCTCTGAGGACGTCGTCGTTCCAGAAGCGGAGGACGGTCCAGCCCAGCGCCTCCAGCCTCGCCGTTCTGACGCGGTCGGCGTCGGTCGCGGCGTCGTCGGCATGCTGCGACCCGTCGACCTCGACGATCAGCCTATGGTGCGGGCAGGCGAAATCGACGATATAGCCGGCGATCGGCATCTGGCGCCGGAAGGCGAGACCCATCAGGCGGTGGGCGCGCAGCTCGTTCCAGAGCTTCAGCTCGGCATCGGTGAGCGCCTTGCGCATCGTTCGCGCATTGCGTCGGTTTGCGAGCGGCACCGGGTGGCGGGTCATCTGCACCGACCCCCCTCTGTCCTGCCGGACATCTCCCCCTCAAGGGGGGAGATTGGCTGTGTAGGCGTCTCGCCTGCCTCTCCAAGGACAGAGCAGTCGGAAGCGCGGAAGATTTGCGAAAGCCGCGCCGCTAGATAATCTCCCCCCTTGAGGGGGAGATGGCCGGTAGGCCAGAGGGGGGTCGGCGACAGGTAGGCGCCGACGTCAGTATCCACAGCCGCCCTCACCGCTTGACCTCCCATGTCGTCACGCGCTCGCCGGTCTCCGGGTCCTTGCCGTCCTTGAGCTGGATGCCCTCGGCAAGAAGCTCGTCGCGGATGCGGTCAGCCTCGGCCCAGTTTTTGTCGGCGATGAAGGCGAGGCGGCGGGATACTTCCTGTTTGATGTCCAATTGATGGAACTTAATCCCAAGGCTGGACGCTTGTTTTGACGACCATCCCCGAAGGTCAATTCCAATAAAGTCGAGATCATCGGCTAGCTGCACGACTGCCCGAGACGCCCAAAATCCTCCGAAGCGGCCCCGCAATTGCTGGAGCAATCTCTCAAAATGCCCCTCAAGTGGATCGGTCCGCAGATCATCGCTGAGTGACAAGATAAGATCGTCGGACGGCCCGCGATCGGGGAACTGATCAAGTGGCCTTTCGTACTTACTCATGCCTTCAATTGCTTTTGCCAGCTCGTCGAGCCGCTTGCTCACGGATCGCAGACGATCAACGCTGAAATCGATCGGCTCCCTGTAATGCGTCATCAGCATGGCCAGTCGCAGCACTTCGCCCGGCCATTTCCGGCCGCCGAATTTCTCCGTCTCCAGGAGTTCGTTGATCGTGACGAAGTTGCCGTCCGACTTCGACATCTTCTTGCCTTCGACCTGCAGGAAGCCGTTGTGCATCCAGTAGTTGGCCATCACGTCGGTGCCGTGGGCGCAGCGCGACTGGGCGATCTCGTTCTCGTGGTGGGGGAAGATCAAGTCTAGGCCGCCGCCATGGATGTCGAAGACGTCGCCGAGATAGGCGGCGGACATGGCGGAGCACTCGATGTGCCAGCCGGGGCGGCCGCGGATGGCTTTCGACGTACCGTCGGCAAAGCGGAAGCTGGCGTCCCAGCCGGGTTCCTCGGCCGACGATTCCTTCCAAAGGACGAAATCCTGCGGGTTCTTCTTGTGCGCGTCGACGGCGATTCGGGCGCCGGCCTGCTGCTCGTCGAGATTGCGCTTCGACAGCTGGCCGTAGTCGGCCATCGAGGTGGTGTCGAAGAGGATTTCGCCTTTTGCCTCATAGGCATGGCCTCGGTCGATGAGAGACTGAATCAGGCTGACCATGTCGTCCTTGCCGTCGGCGCGGGGCAGGACGAACTCGGTGGCGCGCGGCTGGAAGGTCGGCTGCAGGCAGCCGAGCGCGGTCACGTCCTTCTGGTACTGCTCGTAGGTCGGCTCGGTGACCTTGCGGATCGCCTCGTTGAGCGACAGCTTTCCCGAGGCGATCCGGTCGCCATAGTCGCGCAGCGCCCGGGCGTTGATCTTGTCGTCGACGTCGGTGATGTTGCGCACATAGGTGACGTGGTCTGCGCCGTAGAGATGGCGCAGCAGCCGGAACAGCACGTCGAAGACGATGGCCGGGCGCGCGTTGCCGATATGGGCGTAGTCATAGACGGTCGGGCCGCAGACATACATGCGCACATTGGCCGGATCGATCGGGGCAAACGCCTCCTTCGTCCGCGTCAGCGTGTTGTAGAGCCTGAGACCTTGGTCTATATCCGACATGAACTTCCCTCTTCGCCGTCACGGCCATAGCCGAAAAGCGTGAAACTTTTCATGACCGCGCCGGGCCTGCTGGCCTGGGCGTTTGTCCTGTCGAGAGAAAAGGCGAAAACGTCCGGTCCAGCGCTCGGCGCTAGCCAATAATGCAAATGCCACAAATGGCGAAAGACGTTTTCATGGCCGCTTTATCGCGCCGCCCTGCCCGTTCCGTCAAGTGCCACGCGCATGGCGTGTAACGGGAAACAGAATCGAGGAGGCAAGCAGCGGATACATTGGCCGCCTAGCGTGACTGTTGCAGCAACGCCGCAGCAGGTCGGAAACGCCGCCGGCAAAGGGATACGAAAGACTTTATTAAACATGTCGGAACATCAAATGGGGGCAGGAGTTGGCCTTGTGCGGGCGGCCACGCTTTCGACCCAATCGACCATCAAATGCAGCGTCCCCGCAACGACATTGATCCGATGATCAAAAGGAAGAAACCAATGCCCTCTACCGCCAGCGCAGCTGCCCGCATCGCCGTACCGGCCGCGCCGCTCGCCCTGCTCTATCGCCCGATCGGCAACGCTGCCATCGTCGCTGCACTGCTCTGCAGCAAGAAGAAGGCAAAGGCGCCGAAGCGCTCCTGAGCCCCGGCGCGGCAAGCCGGAGCTAGAACAGCTTCAGCTGCCGATCCTCGACTGGCCTGGCCGGATCCGCGGCATCGCGCGCGGCCGGCACTTCGGCCCGGTGCTGCAATTCCGGGCCCGTATTCTCCACCCTGTTGACCCTGTCCGACACCGGTATCGCCTCGAACACACCCTGTTCGGGCGGCCGCATGAGGTCCGCGACGTCGCGCGGTTCCTGGGTGCGGCAATCGAGCCAGCGCTCGAAGTCGGCCGGCCGGATGACCACGGGCATGCGGTCGTGGATGGCGGCAAGGTCGCCGCGGGCGGCCGTCGTGAGGATGGCGGCGGTATCGATCTCCGAGCCGCCGGGCTCGGCATAGGTCTCGACCAGCGCACCGAAGGCGACGAGGCCGCCATCCTTCGGCCTGACCCAGTAGGGTTGTGCCTTGTTCCTGCCAACGCGGCGCCATTCGTAGAAGCCCGAGGCGGGGACAAGCGCGCGGCGGTGGCGCATGGCGGCCTTGAAGGATGCCTTCTCGGCCGCCGTTTCCGAGCGGGCATTGAAGAGCATCGGCAGGTTGGCCGGATCCTTCGACCAGGCGGGGATGAGGCCCCAATGGACGAGCATCGACTGGTGCGCCGGGCGGTTGGAGCCGGGCTCGCGCGGCGGCGCCGGCAGGACGACGAGAATCGGCTGGCCCGGCGCGATGTTGTAGCGCGGCGGAAAGGCCTCGACATCGGCCAGCGCGAAATGCGCGGCGACCTCGTCGGGCGTGGCGTTGATGGCAAAGCGTCCGCACATTGCCCGTTCCTGTCCTGCGGCGAGTTCCTGCTTGATCCGTGCCCCGCAAACTGGCGATAAGGACGGCCGACTGCAAGCCGCGCCAGCCGCGGCCACAGCACAAGGCGACACTGAATGCACGCAAGACCGGTCAGGCCCGCCGTCTCGGTCGCGCTCAGGCGCGGCGGCAGGCTGCTGCTGGTGCTGCGCGCCAGGCCGCCATCGCGCGGCTACTACGCGTTTCCCGGCGGGCATGTAGAGGACGGCGAGACGCTCGAGGCCGCGGCACGGCGCGAACTGGCGGAGGAAACCGGCCTCGAGGCGCTGGCGCTGGCGCCACTGGTCATGCTGCGCGTCGACGGCGACGCGGTCGACTACGACCTGCAGGTGTTCTCAGGTCTTCATGCCGGCGGCGAGGCCGTGGCTGCCGACGATGCCGAGACGGCCGCCTTCTACACGCTGGAAGAGATGGAGCGGATGCCGGTGCTCGAATCGGTGCTGGCGGTCGGGCGCACGCTGCTCGGCGGTTCCAATGACCCGGGCTGAAGGAGGCCGGCAGGCAGGTGGGTGCGGAGAATCGCCTTGCAGCCGCCAAAATGTTTCGTCACAAGGCGTCATGCGGCGGGGCAGATCGACGATATTGGCGATCCTTCTGGTTGCGCCCCTGATGATGGCGCGGCCGGCGCAAGCCGTCGACCAGCCGTTCGATGCCGGGCTGATGCGGCTTGCCGAGGTGCTGGGGTCGCTGCACTTCCTGCGCAACCTGTGTGGCGAGAAGGGCGACCAGTGGCGCGGGCTGATGGAACGGCTGCTGGCGGCCGAGAATCCCGACGAGGAAAGGCGCGCGCGATTCGTCGCCAATTTCAACCGCGGCTACCGCTCCTTCGAGGGCACCTATACGAGTTGCACCGCCTCGGCGACCGAGGCGATCGGCCGGTATACCGTCGAGGGCGAAACGCTGGCGCGCGAACTCGCAGCCCGCTACGGAAATTAAGCCGGGGTTAACTTTTTCCGCAAAGCCAGCGTACATCGCCGATCAGGTGTGGTAGGAATCTTAATGGGACATTAAAGGGATTGATCAAGTTGGTCCGACGTCATCGGTCCCGGCTTGAAGGGGTGGATTTCGAGTATGGAACACAGCGTTACCGATCTCGACGCACTGGTCAGGGAAGAAAAGCGCCTGACCGCCGTCGAAAATCACAACGAAGCCTGGGCCGAGGGCCTGTCTGCCGGCATCGAACCCGAGATCATCGCCGAAGCCGCGTTGACGATCGCGCTCTGCGAATTCCTGCGTAGCAGCGGCGAGGATGCGGCGCTGGCGCTCATCGAACGAACGCGCGACAGAGTGATCGCCGGAGAGTTCGCGCCGGATCAGTCCAGGCACTAGTCCGGCGGAGAACCGATTGTTCATCGCGCGGTGCGAAAACCAACAAAGAATCAACACCGCCGGAGACAAGACAGTGGTCGGAAATTTCAGCACGCAACAGTGGCGCGCCCTGCCCATGGCCTGGATCGTCGCGCTCGGCGCCATCCTGCCGGCAGCCTCGCTGACACTGAGCGTGCCAGCTCTTGCGCTGAGCGAAATCGGCCAGGAGGAGCAGCCGGCACAACAATCCCCCGATACGCTACCGGGCAGCGGGATCCCGACGCCTGAACCGATCGTCCCCGGAACATCGTCAACCGGCGAACCGAACTCTCCTGGCACAATGCCGGCGGAAATTGCGCGGCCGTCGATCGACGAAGACAGCCCGCTGCCGGAAATAATCTACAACCTCGACCGCCTGCCAGAACCGGTGCGGCGCATGCACGACCTGATCGTCGAAGCGGCGCGCAGCGGCGAGATCGAGCGGTTGCGACCGCTGATCGGCATGGGCGACAGCGCGACTCAGCTTTCCTTCGGCGGCGTCGAGGGCGACCCCATCGAATTCCTGAAGACCCTTTCGGGCGATGCGGAAGGCCAGGAGATCCTGGCGATCATGGAAGAGGTGCTGGATGCGGGCTTCGTCAAGCTCGACCCCGGCACGCCGAACGAACTCTATGTATGGCCCTATTTCTTCGGCATTCCGCTCGACCGGCTCGATCCCCGCCAGCGGGTCGAACTGTTCAAGATCGTCACGGCCGGCGACTACGAGGACATGAAGGCCTTCGGGACCTACATCTTCTACCGCGTCGGCATTACGCCGGAAGGCAGCTGGGCGTTTTTCGTCGCGGGCGACTGAGTGCCTAGAGCGAACGCGGCGCTTCGCTGAACTCGACTGCCCTGCCCTTGCCGGGGCCGACGATCTCGCCTTCCCACATGACCTTTTGGCCGCGCACCACGGTGCCGACCGGCCAGCCGGTGACGCGCTTACCGTCATAGGGAGTCCAGCCGGCCTTCGAGCCGGCCTGCGCGTTGGTGATGGTCTCGCTGCGCTTCATGTCGACGATGGTGAAATCGGCGTCGTAGCCGGCCGCGATGCGGCCCTTGCGGGCGATGCCGAAGATGCGGTTGGGACCATGGCTCGACAGGTCGACGAAGCGCTCCAGCGTCAGGCGACCGGCATTCACATGGTCAAGCATGATCGGCACCAGCGTCTGCACGCCCGTCATGCCCGAGGGCGAAGCAGGATATTCCTTGCGCTTTTCTTCCAGCGTGTGCGGGGCATGGTCCGAGCCGAGCACATCGACGACGCCCTGCGAGATGCCCTGCCAGACGCCGTCGCGGTGACGGCCGGCGCGAACCGGCGGGTTCATCTGGATCAGCGTGCCGAGGCGGGCGTAATCGTCGGCCGACAGCGTCAGATGGTGTGGCGTCGCCTCGCAGGTGACGAGATCCTTGTGCTTTTCGAGGAAAGGGATCTCCTCGGCTGTCGAGATGTGCAGGACATGGATGCGGGCGCGGGTCTGCCTTGCGATGCGCACGAGACGTTCCGTGCAGCGCAGTGCGGCGATCTCGTCGCGCCATACCGGATGCGAGGCCGGGTCGCCCGAAACGCGTTCGCCCAGCCGTTCGCGCAGGCGGAACTCGTCTTCCGAGTGGAAGGCGGCGCGGCGGCGGACATTTCTCAGGATCGAAGCGACGCCCTCGTCGTCCTCGACCAGCAGGTCGCCGGTGGACGAGCCCATGAAGACCTTGATGCCGGCGGCGCCCGGCAGGCGCTCCAGTTCGCCGACATCGCCGGCATTCTCGCGCGTGCCGCCGACCCAGAAGGCAAAGTCGCAATGCATGCGCCCGGTGGCCCGGGAAACCTTGTCGGCGAGCGCCGCTTCGCTGGTTGTCAGCGGATTGGTGTTTGGCATCTCGAAGACGGCGGTGACACCGCCGAGCACGGCGGCACGCGACCCGGTCTCCAGATCCTCCTTGTGCTCCAGACCCGGCTCGCGGAAATGCACCTGGCTGTCGATGACGCCAGGCAAGACGTGCAGCCCGCGGCAGTCGATCGTCTCGCCGGCCGAGGCGCGCGACAGGTCGCCGATGGCGGCGATGCGCCCGTCCTTCACGCCGACATCGCGCAGGCCCTGACCGTCGTGGTTGACGACCGTGCCGCCTGTCAGGATGAGATCGTAGGTCGCCGCCATGCTGCCCTGCCGCCCTTGTGTGGAGAGTGCGTGCGGCTTACGTAAAGCCCGACCATATTGCAAGATCAGGCCGCCCCCAGCCATGCCCATTGCCCGACTAGACGACCGCGCGATCATCACCGTGTCAGGCGTGGATGCCGAGCCGCTGCTGCAGAACATCGTCACCTCAGATCTCGACGCGCTCGCTGCCGGGCAGGCGCAGCCTTCCGCGCTGCTGACACCGCAGGGCAAGATCCTGTTCGATTTCCTGATCTCGCGGCAGGACGAGCAAGGCTTGCGACTGGACTGCCCGGCCGGCGCCGCGGACGACCTTGTGCGGCGGCTCATGCTCTACAAGCTGCGGGCCAAGGCCGAAATTGCCAAGCAGGATCAACCGTCTGTCGCTGTTTCGTGGCAGAGTGATTCAGTCCCTTCGCAAAGTGATTCAAGCGGCATCCGCGACATGCGCTTTGCCGCACCGGTCGAGGTCAGGCGTATCTACGAACCGGTCGAGGCCGATGCGGGCGTCGAGGAGTGGACCGCGTTCCGCATCCGCAACGGCGTGGCAGAAAGCGGCAGCGACTACACGCTCGGTGACGCCTTTCCGCATGACGTGCTGCTCGACGAGCTCGGCGGCGTCGGCTTTCGCAAGGGCTGCTATGTCGGGCAGGAAGTGGTTTCACGCATGCAGCACCGCGGCACGGCGCGGCGACGCGTGCTGATCGTCGAGGCCGAGAGCAATCTGCCGGCGACCGGCACCGAGGTCTCGGCCGACGGACGCAGCATCGGGAGGCTCGGCTCGACAGCGGGACGGAGCGGCCTTGCCATCGTGCGCATCGACCGCGCCAAGGAAGCGATGGACGCCGGCACGCCGATCCTCGCCGGCGACGTGGCGGTGTCGCTACGTATCCCCACCTTCGCCAAGTTCACCTATCCGCAGCCGGCCGGGGACGAAGCCTGATGGCGGACAAGGCTGGTGCCCCTCCCCGCGCCTGGCAGCGCATGCTGTCGGGCCGGCGTCTCGACCTGCTCGACCCCTCGCCGCTCGACGTCGAGATTTCCGACATAGCGCACGGCCTTGCGCGCGTGGCGCGCTGGAACGGCCAGACCGGCGGCGACCATGCCTTCTCGGTGGCGCAGCACAGCCTGCTGGTCGAAGACATCTTCTGCACGCTTTCGCCCAACGCCACACCCGACGACAGGCTGATGGCGCTGCTGCACGATGCGCCGGAATATGTCATCGGCGACATGATCTCGCCCTTCAAGTCGGCGGTCGGCGGCGGCTACAAGTCCGTCGAGAACCGGCTGCAGCACGTCATCCACCTTCGCTTCTCGCTTCCCGCCGACGCCCGCGAGGGACTGCGCAAGCTGGTCAAGCGGGCCGACCAGATCTCGGCCTATTTCGAGGCAACGGAACTGGCAGGCTTTTCGGTTGCGGAGGCAACGAAGTTTTTCGGGCGACCGCGCAACATCTCGGCCGACGGGTTCGACTTGTCCTGCAAGCCGGCAAAGGCCGCGCAGAAGGATTTTCTCTCCCGCTTTGCAGCGATCGAGAAGCTGAGGCGGGCCGAGGGCACGGTTCCAATGACAGCCATGCCGCGCGCTACTTCCGCTTAAGTCGGACAGGCGGAACGGAGGGCGCCGGGACAGCCGGGCCGGCAGCGACGAGCATCCTGGAAATCTGGCGCGGCAAGCCCCCTTCGTAGGCCTTCTTGGTGGCCACGCCATCGGCGAACTGCAGCACGCTGTGATAGAAATGGCCGCCCGTCTCGGTCTTCGGCGGCGTCGCCTCGTGCATGACGCTGATGACGGTGGCGTCGGGGCAATTGTCACGAATCGCCTGGTGGAAGGCGACCTTGGCCTCGGGGTCGAGCGCCCCGGTGGCCTCGTCGAGAAACAAGAGACCCGGCCGGTGCAGCAGGATGCGGGCGACGACGAGCTTCTGCTTCTGGCCGCCAGACAGGATCTGGTCCCAGGTCTTGCCCTCGCGCTCGGCCTCGGCGAGGTGCTCGATGAACTCGCCGAGCCCGGCCTTGTGCAGGGCCGCCGCGACGCCGGTGTCACTGTGGTCGGCTGGTGCGTCGGGAAGGCAGACGAGCTGCTTCAGCGACACCTGCGGCAACTTCACCTCCTGGGCCGCGTAGAGATATTTTACCCCCTCCGGGAACACGACGTGGCCGCCGCCATGCGGCCACAAGCCGTTGATCGCCTTGATAAACGAGGTCTTGCCGCAGCCGGACTCGCCCTTGACAAAGGTCCACTCTCCGCGCCGGAAGTGGAGATGCGGGACGCTGAGGAAGGGCGTGTCGCCCTCGCCCTGGTGCAGCAGCTCGAGGTTGCGCACCGTCAGGCCGAAGATCGCGTTTTGCAGGCCGTAGTGGAAATCGGATCGACCCGTGCGGCGGTAGAAGGCGGCAGGCTGCTGCACCTCTTCGATGGCGACGGCAAGATCGGTCACGCGACGGGCATTGGCGCGCAGCGTGGCAATGGCCGGCATGACGTGGATGAACCAGGAGCACTGGCTGATCAGCGAATTGACCAGCTCGGCCCCGGTGACATAGCCCTTGAGGTTGATCTTCTCGTTGACATAGGGCAGCAGCCCGGGGCCGTAGGCGACGATGCGGGCAGCGAGGAAATTGTAGATCAGCTCGAACGACATGTAGCCGGAGTGGAACCAGTTTAGCTTCGACCAGATGCCGTCGATGTTGCGGTAGAGGCGCTGGTGAATGTTCTGCTGGACCGCCTCGCCGTGCGCGGCGGCAACGTGGAAGCTGCGCCGCAGGAGGGTCGTCAGCTCGGCGCGGTAGCTGCCTTCGGCGCGCTGCATGGCGATGGTGAGGCGCTCGAGTATGCCACCGAGCTTCATGGCGACGAAGGTGTTGAGCGGAACGTAGAGCGCGACGGCAGCGAAAGCGAGGACGGCGCCGCCATAGATGCCGAGGAACTCCAGGCCCTCGACGGTGGTCGACGTCTCGATGAGCTTGCGGCCGACGAAATAGAGCGAGGTGACGACACCCATGACGCCCATGGCGAGCCCGATGGCACCGCCGGTCATGCCCTTGATCGATTCCTGGATGCGCTGATCGACATTGTCGGGCGGCGCGAGCGGCGAACCGTCCTCGCTGCGGCTGGCGTGCTGGACGTGGTAGTGGGTGTGGTTGCCGTCGAGCAGGGCCTCGTTGAACCTGCCGTTCAGCCAGCGCCGCCATTTGCGGTGTAGCGTGGTCGAGAAAAGATGCCGTACCCCGGTGATGCCGGCATCCTTGAAGATGACGAGAAGGACCAGCGTGCCGGCGGCGGTAAGCACGGCGGAGAGTGGATCGGCATTGCCCGGATCGTGGAAATAGGCGATCGAGTTGACCAGTTCGCCCGACGCCTCGGCAAGCCAAACGCTGGTCTTGCTGGAGGCGGCGGTGAAGAGCGCGATGATGGCAGTGAGCGTCCAGGCTTCCTTCCAGCGCTCCGACAGCCAGTAGGCCCGCATCAGACCCCAGAAACCGCGCATCGAGGACACAGCGGTGAGCTGCGGCGCACGGCTGCCGCCGCGCAATGTGTCGAGGAGACCCCGCAAGGGTCCTGCGACACGGGTCCAGGTCACAATTTGTCCACCCAAGCGCCTCTTTTCAGCCACAAAGTAGCATGATTCGAGCGCGTTCTAACCGACCAAGTGCGAGCTTGCGGCGATTGACCCGGAGCTGTGGCCGATCTGCACTTTCCGCAAGGGAAGCAATGACTTCCGGAAGGCCGCCCTAGCGGCCGGGGCGGTCGAGCCGGTCGAGGAACCACTGTGTCAGGCGGATCCAGACCTCGTCCTTCTCGCCTGAATCCTCGCAGCCGTGATCGAGGTTGGGATTGTCATTGACCTCGATGACGAAGACGCCCTCGGGGGTCTCCTTGAGGTCGACGCCGTAGAGGCCGTCACCGATGCAGCGCGCGGCACGCACCGCGGTCTCCACGACGAGCGGTGGCGCCTCCTTCAAAGTGAAGGACTTGAATCCGCCCTGCACGGGCTTGCCGCCCGGCCGGTGGTTGACGATCTGCCAGTGCTGCTTGGCCATCAGATAATGGACGGCAAAGAGCGGCTGGCCGCCGAGGACGCCAACGCGCCAGTCGAACTCGGTCGGCATGAATTTCTGCGCAATCAGGAGGTCGGAATCCTCCAGCCACTGCGTGGCGAGCGAGCGCAACTCCTCGAAGCTCGAGGCTTTCTTGACGCCCCGCGAAAATGCGCTGTCGGGAATTTTAAGAACGAGCGGGAAGCCCAGCGTCTGGGCAGCGATCTCGAAGTCGGCCGGGCTTGCGATCATCACGGTCGGCGGCACCGGTACCTTGTTGTAGGCCATCAACTCGTTGAGATAGACCTTGTTGGTGCAGCGGATCATCGACAGCGGGTCGTCGATGACGGGCATGCCTTCCTGCTGGGCACGGCGCGCGAAGCGGTAGGTGTGGTTTGAGATCGACGTTGTCTCGCGAATGAACAGCGCGTCGTAGTTGGCGAGCTTTGCCAAGTCCTTCTTGGTGATCGGCTCGACCTCGACACCCATCTTCTCGGCAATGCGGGCCCAGTGGCGCAGCGACGAGATGGCCGAGGGCGGCAGTTCTTCCTGGGGGTCGACCAGCGTTGCGAAGGTATAGCGGGCCGGCGTGCGGGTCTTGGTGTCGCGCCATTCGCGGCCGGTGTAGGTCTCCATGGAGGCCAGGAAGCGGGCCTCCTCCTCGCCCTCAAGCCGGTTGACCGGCAGGAAGCCGATCTTGCGGATCGAGGCCCATTGCGCGTCGCCGCGGATCGAGACTTCGAGCGAGGGTGCGCGAAACCAGTCGAACAGGAGCTTGGCGAATCGGTCCCAAGCCTTGGCCGGGCCGATGCCGAAGAAGAATGACGCCTTGGCGGGAAACTCGCCGCCGAGCTCCTTGCGGCACTTGTTGAGCGCCAGCTCCAGCTCAGGGAGCGCGTGCTCGTAGAGCTTGCGCTCCGACAGGTCGATGATGGTCTCGACGCTCGGGATGACCTTGTGGCCGCGCGAGCTGGCCAGCAGCGAGGCGTAGTAACCGCGGCTCTGGTAACCGTAGCTGCTGGAGAGGTTGATGACCTTCGGACGCTGGCCGCGGAACAGCGCGGGGTGGGCAAGATAGTCACGATTGGTGATGATCTTGTGCGGCGTCGCCACCTGGTCGAGGTCGCTCTGCCTGCCGGTGAGGATGACCCAGCTCATGGTGCGTCGGGCTTTCCGAGGATGATGGCCGCGCGCAGGCCATCGCGGCCGAACTGCGCCATCTGGATGAAGATGTCGTAGGGGACGGGAACGTTGGCGGCGTCCGACATGGTCTCGCGCCGCTCGTCCTCGATCCAGGGGTCGTGCATGAGGATGTGGGTGCCGTCGTCGCCGATGGCGAGCACCCAGTGAGGAACCTTCTTGCCGAACATCAGATACCCGCTGATGAGAACGACGACCAACTTGCCGGCGGCAAGGGCCGCGCGGACGTCATCGATCGAGAACGACCGGTAATGGACGGGAATGCCGTATTGTTCCGCGCGGGTCCTGAAATCGACCTGGGCGAGTTCCATGACGCGGCGCTTCTCCTCGCTGCGCACCGACTGCAGGAAGAGCGCGCCATAGAAGGAGACGAAGAGTTCGGCCGAAAGGCCGTTCTCATATGCGGCGACGCCGAGCCCGAAGGGCTCACAGCCGCCGGTGCCCGACATCATGAAGACGGTGGTGGCCTCGCGCCAGAGGCGGATCTCGCGGATCGGGTCGGGCACGAAGGAGCGGTCGAAATTGGCCATCGCCATCATCAGGCAGCAGGGCCCGCAGGTGAAGTCGCAGGTCTGCTCGTAGAAGGGTACCCTGGTGCCCACCGGGACGTCGCCGCGCAGCGTTTTCTCGAAGCGCAGCGCCGCCATGCCGTCCTCGTAGTAATCGGCCTCGCGGCCGATCCTGCGGTAACCGTTCTGCTCGTAGAGGCTGATGGCGCGCGCATTGTCCTCGCGGACCTCGAGACGCAGCATCATGCGGCCGTGGTCGTAGGAGACGCGCTCGACCCTTTCGAGCAGCAGGCGGCCAAGCCCCATGCCTGCGAAGCCGGGGCCGATGGCGAAGGAATAGAGCCGCGCCACGCCGATGCCCTTGCGAAACAGGACCATCGCATAGCCGGCGAGGCAGCCGTCCTTCTCGGCGACGAGCGTCTCGGCGGTCTCGCGCTCGATGAGCTGGCGAAACGAACGGCGAGAAATGCGATCGCTGTCGAAGACGGCGTTCTCGAGCGCCACCAGGGCGTCGATGTCGGAGGCGCGGGCCGTGCGGATTTCGGCGGACATGCAAACCGGAAAGCTTGAGAAGAGGAGAGAAACACTCAACCTGGCAGGGCTTCCGCTCGGGCCAGTCACACCATGACAGCTTTTGCGCTATCGCTCCTCGATTTAGGCCGAATTGTGACGCAATTCCCGGCCGTCCCCCGCCGCCTGCATCAGACCTTGCCGGCGCCTGCAAGAAGCTGGCGGTAAGCGCTGCCGGCGACCTTGGAAAGCCGCTCCTGCGGCAGGGTGCCGACGATGGCGCAAGCGTAGCCCTCGTCCAGCCAGTAGATGGCGCTCGGGCCGTCACTCGCCAGCTTGTAGGTGCCCTTGGCGGTGCCCGCCTTCTCGGCCATGACGAAGACCGAGATGCGGTTTCCTTCTGCGTCTTCGTAGAGCAGCAGGGCGGCGCGGTTGATGCCCGCCGGCAGCAGCCGGCCGCCGACCAGCTCGAAGCCGTCATCTGCGAGGTCGGGCGCGACAAGCGTCAGGCCGATGCGGTTTGAGAGCCAGCCGAGCAGGTGTTCGCGGTCGTCGCCGCCGACCTCGACCGCATGGCGCTTCTCGGCGGCAAAGATGGTGTGGGCGGCAATCGCCTCCCCGGCGAGCACTTCCTCGGCCGGTTCGACATGACGGCCCGCGATACCGGCGAGATAGCCGGCGCTAACGCCGAGTGAAAGCAGCAGCACAGCCGCGGCTGCCATGCGCCAGGTTCCGCCGCCTGCCGAGGAGCCAACCGGTTCGCCGAACACCAGCCGTTCCAGGCGTTCGGGCACGGGCTCGGTCAGCGCATCCGCAAAGGTCTGGCGCAGACGGGCCCTGTCGGCCTCGAAGCGCACGCTGCGCGCCTTCATGTCGGGATTGGCGTCGAGCCAGGCCTCGTAGCCGGGCAGCTCGTCGGCCGGCAGCTCGCCGTCGAGCGCCATGTGGATGTCCCGTTCGGTGTAGACGCGGCGGCTCATCGTTCCACCACCTTGACGACGCGGCGGCGGGAGAAATCGTCGAGCAGGCCGCGCAACTCCTCGCGCCCACGCGATACTCTCGACATAAGCGTACCGGCCGGGACGCCGAGCAGGGTCGCGGCCTCGGCATAGGAAAAGCCCTCGAGCCCGACCAGAAGAATGGCTGCACGGCGATCGGGCCGGATTTCCTGCAATGCGTCCATTATCTCGCGCGTCGCGATGCTCTCATGTTGCTCGGCCGGCGCGGATACGGCCTCGGAATCGTCCAGCGTCAGCGTCACCACCTCCGCGCGCCGCCTTGTGCGCCGTGTCTGGTCGATGAAGAGATTGTGCATGATGGTGAATAGCCACCGCCTCGGGTTTTCATCCGTCTGCCAGTTGTCGAGCCGCCGGAGCGCGCGCTCCAGGCAATCCTGGACGAGATCGTCGGCCGCGTCGGGGTCTCGCAACAGCGCACGGGAATAGCGCCGCAAGCGCGGCAATTCCGCCAAGATCGCTGCCTTCCGCTGTTCCATGCCACCTGCCCGGGTCGCTGCAAAATCTCCCGCGATTGAACTCCGCTTCCCGCGGCGGCACAAGCCGCTGACCTGCCGACGCCGACCTTTGCCCATACAACGCCTGCCGACGTCGGATTCTTCCCGGGCACATGCCCACGCATCAAGGAGATTGAATGGATCATGCAGGCAATTGATTTCCGTGCAGAGGACCGTTCAGCTATGAACAGACGTCAGTCGGAGAAGCCAAGATGTCGACCCAGTCCGTTCCCGCGAGCAAGTCCGTGCCGTGGCTCATCATCATCTGCGGCTGCCTGATCGCGGCAATCACCTTCGGACCGCGTTCGGCGATGGGCTTCTTCCAGCTGCCGATGCTGGCGGAAAAAGGCTGGGACCGCACCACATTCGGCCTCGCAATGGCGATCCAGAACCTGTTCTGGGGACTAGGCCTGCCCTTCTTCGGCGCCATCGCGGACCGCTTCGGGACCTGGCGCGTGCTGGCCATGGGTGGCGTGATCTATGCCGCCGGGCTCGTGCTGATGGCAACCGCCAGCAGCGTCACCATGCTCAATGTGGGCGGCGGCGTGCTCGTCGGGCTCGGCGTGGCCGCCGGTTCATTCTCGATCGTTCTTGCGGCCTTTGCGCGGCACACGCCGCCGGAAAAGCGATCCATCGTCTTCGGCATCGGCACGGCGGCCGGCTCGGCCGGCATGTTCATTTTCGCGCCGATCAGCCAGGGACTGATCGACAGCTACGGCTGGTCGGACAGCCTCGTCATCATGGCGGTGATGATGCTGGCGATACCGGTGCTGGCCATGCCGCTCTACGGCAATTCACGCGGCAACGCCGCGGCGCGTGCGCAAATCCAGCAGACCGTGACGGAGGCCCTGCGTGAAGCCTTCTCGCATGGCAGCTTCACGCTGCTGGTCGCCGGCTTCTTCGTGTGCGGCTTCCAGGTGGCGTTCATCACCGCGCATTTCCCGGCCTATATCGGCGACCTCGGCATCGACGCGCGCTATGCGGTGATCGCGCTGGCGCTGATCGGCTTCTTCAACATCATCGGCTCGCTCGGCGCCGGGGTCATCGGCCAGAAATACTCAAAGCCGCACTTCCTGGCGTGGATCTACATCGGCCGGTCAGTCGCGGTGACGGCCTTCCTGCTGCTACCGCAGACCCCGGCCAGCGTCGTTATTTTCGCCATCGTGATGGGTTTGCTGTGGCTGTCGACGGTGCCGCCGACCAACGCGCTGGTGGCCATCATGTTCGGTACCCGCCATCTCGGCCTGCTTGGCGGGATGGTGTTCCTGTCGCACCAGATCGGCTCGTTCCTCGGCGTCTGGCTCGGCGGCTATCTCTACGACCGGTTCGGCTCCTACGACCCGGTCTGGTGGCTCGGCGTGGCGCTCGGGATCTTCGCCGCCGTCGTCCACTGGCCGATCAAGGAACAGCCGGTGGAACGCATGCAGCTTGCCGCGGCCGAATAGAGGGCGCAGGCGTCAGGCAGCGCGGGCCGCCCGCGAAAGCAGTTTCTGGTAGAACAGCCCGATACCGATCAGCACGACGCCGAGCCCGATGAAGGACAGCGCGCGCAGGACGCCTTCCAGTTCCGACATGTCGAAGATGAAGACCTTGGCGACCGCGACTGCGATCAGCACCGCCGAGGCGACGCGCACGACCTGCGACTTCGACCAGACGCCCGCGACCAGCAGCGCGACGCCCATGGCCAGCCACAGTGCCGAATAGGAGTAGGTCTCCAACTGGCTCATGCCGGCCCAGTAGCCGATGTGTTCGCCCTGGAAGAGCCGCCTGACCGACAATGTCGCGTAGGCGAAGAGGAGTGCGGCGGCGAGCAGACCGAGCATCCCCGAATACCATTGCGGACGCTTGTTCCGGGCGTAGACGGCAAGCCCGCCGGCAGCAACGGAAGGCAGCAGGTAGGCGAGGAACAGCAGGTTGAAGACCGGTATGCCGCCCGTCGATTCATTGGTAAGCAGCGGGTTCAGGAAGACGAAGTGCTGCGCCACGATCAGGGCGGCCGAAGCGACGCCGGCCAGCACCGAGCCGACGCGCAGGACCGAACTCGGCGACCGCGTGTCGAGCGCGACGAGGATGGCACCGGCGCCGAGCGCAATCAGCGTGTAGAGGGACAGCTCCGCGAGCGTCGGCGTGGAACTGTCGATGACGCCGCCGTTCATCGCGTGGCGTACCAGCATGGCGACCGTCAGCAGCGCGAAGAGCGTTGCGGCGACCTCCATGATCTCGCGAGGCCGGCCCGCCGTCGTGCGGGCGAGCTGCCAGGCGGCGAAGGCAAAGGCGAGAGCCGGGATGCCATAGCCCGGAAGCAGCGCATTGAAGACCGGCGTCTTGCCGAGCATGGCGGGGCCGACAATAGTGAGATCGACGGCAACACGGAAGAGCACCACGATGGCGAAGCCGCCCGCGATCCAGCCCAGGATAGGGTAGCTGCGCCAGCGCGTCGCCAGGGCTGCCAGCGCGGCGGCGGCGCCCGCCAGCATCGTCGTCCAGAGCGGGCCAAAGCCCATATGCAGCATCAGGGCGACCGAAGCCGCAGCGCCCGCAAGCGCCAGCGAGACGGCGCGACCGCCCGCCAGGGGCGGAAGCTCGCGGCGGGCGATTATCTCGCCGGCACCGACGAGCCCAATCGTCAGCGCCAGCGCGACGAAGGCATGCAAGAGGTCGCGCTCGGGATTGCCGAAGGCCAGCCAGTGGGATGCCAGGGTGACCAGCGGGACGGCGGCGGCCCAACCAGACCAGGACGCGGCGCGGCCAGGCGAGACGGCGATGATGCGCAGCGCCTGCCAGACGCCGACCGCCAGGAAGATCAGCGCAAGGCCCGTCTCGATGCTCAGCAGGTTCGCGGCGGAGGGCAGTGCCGGCAGTCCTTCGAGGACGACGCGTTCGCCGGCAACCCAGAGGGTGAAGGTGCCGACAAGCGCAGCGCGCAGCGACACCAGTATCGCCGCCACGCCGGCGGCGTAGAGCATCGGCAGAGCGGGCGCGCTGAAGGCGGCAATCAGAACCATCGCCGCGAGCAGCAGACCGGCACTGAGCGTGCCCCCGGCAAGCTGCAGGTCGGGGTCGACGAGCAGTTGCGCAGAAGCCAGCGCGACAAAGAAGGCGGCCGAGACGGTGGCGCGGTCGATGCCGGATGCGTCGTCGGCCGGACGGCGGGCGAGCCAGACAAGCGCACAGCAGCCGAGGATGACGACATTGATGAAGACGATGACGGCAAGGCTGATCTCGTAGGAATCCTGCATGTAGAGCAGGCACCATGTGCCTGCGCCGGCGAAGCCCGCCGATGCGGTGGCGGTCCAGTTTCGCAGGCGGGCAATAAACGTGCTGGCGGCAAGCACGATGGCCAGATAGCCAAACAGCGCCCAGGCGCTGGGCGATTGCGACGACACCAGCAGCGGCGTGAGCATGGAACCGACGAGGCCGAGGCCGGCCAGCGCCTGGCCATGAGCCAGCGCGGCGGCGATCGTCACGACGCCGACCAGTCCCATCAGGACGAATGCGGGCAGCGGGCCGATGAAGCCGTAGATGGCGTGCGCGGCATAGACAGTGCCGAACAGGGTGAAGGCGCCAGCCGCGGTCAGCACGCCCGGACCATAGGCGCCGCCCTTGCCTTCGATCGGCCCGCGAAGGCCGGTACGACGGACAAACTCGCCGGCACCGACGAGGACAAGGCCCAGCAGCGCCGCCATGGTGAGGCGCACGCCGGGACCGAATATGCCGGCCTCGATCGAATAGCGGATGAGGAAGAGGCCGCCCAGGGCGAGCGCGATGCCGCCGACCCAGACAGCCCAGCGCGTGCCTAGTGCGGTCTCGATGCCCTCGCCTTTCGGCGTTGCAGGGCGCTCGGCGACAGTGTCCGTCTTGGCCGCGGCAGTGGGGGCCGCGACGCCCCACGGCCCGGCTGTTTCCGGCTTCGGCGCGTCGGCGGGCTGTTCGGCCAACGTTTCAGGTTCGGGAGCGGGCGTTGACGGGGCTTCGGCGTTCGGCTTTTCCGGCGGCGCCTCGCCTGAACCGACATCTGCAGATTTGGCGTCGGCCGTCGCGGGCTTTTCAGGCGCGAAGGCAGCCCGCAGGGCCGCGATTTCAGCCTCGAGCCTGCCGGTGCGCCGGTAAAGGCTTACGATGGCGACGATCATCGCCAGTGTGACGACGAAACCGATAAGACCCCCGACCATCTTGCCCCTCAAACCTGCTGCGGCGGGCAGCAGACTAGCGCACAGTGACTAACAGTTTGCGCTATCCCACAGCGGCAGCGTGTTGCTCAGGCGGCGTCCTCGCCATTGCCGGCGAGCAGGCGGGCATGGTTTCGGCGCAGCGCGCCGAGGAAGGCCGAGCGCGCTTCCGGCTCTCCGAAGCCGCGCGGCTCGTAGACATGGCGCGAGAAGAAGTAGCCCGTGAGCCGGAAGGCCTGCTCGATGGCAGCGCTGTCGGCGCGCAGGCCGGAGCCGCGCAAGAGGAAGGGGGGCAGCGCCAGCATCTGGTCGCGCCACGGTTCGCCCGCGCCGCGCGACACCGCCCTGCCCGACTTCGGCGAGACATAGACAAGGTCCTCGCGCAGGCCGGTGGCGGCACATTGGGTGAGGTCGAGACCGAAACCGAGTTCGTCGAGCAGCATCAGTTCGAAGCGCACGACGAGTTCGCCGGCGCCCTGCGGATCGTCGAGATGGTCGATGACGAGGCCGAGCGTCTCGAACAGGCGCTCGTGCGGGTCGCGCTCGGGCAGCAGGCGAAGATGGGCGGCAAGCGTCTGCAGCCCGTAGATGGCAGTGGCGCTTTCGAAGAGCCGCGCGGCGTTGAGCTCCAGCGCCTCGGCCTGGAAGGTGCCGAGATGCTCGTCCAGCCGGGCGCGCCAGATCAGGTCGACGCGGTTGCCGGCCTGAAGCACCGGCTGCTGCTTGCGCGAGCGGCCGCCACGCACCAGGCCAAGATGGCGGCCATGCGCGCGCGTCATCACCTCAAGGATGGCGCTGGTCTCGCCATGCTTGCGGGTTCCGAGAATGATTGCCTCGTCGCGCCATTCCATCGAAAAAGCATTTCACGGCTTGTGCGCCGAAATCAAGACGAACGCGTTTGCCCGCTTTCCGAACGAGCCGGCCCTAGTGCGGGAAATCGAGACCCATCTCGCGGTAGCGCTCGGGGTCGTTGCCCCAGTTCTCGCGGACCTTGACGAACAGGAAGAGGTGCACCTTCTGCTCCAGGATCTCGCCGATGTCCTTGCGCGCGGCCTGACCGATGGAGCGGATCGTCTCGCCCTTGTGGCCGAGCACGATCTTCTTCTGACTGTCGCGCTCGACATAGATGACCTGCTCGATACGCACCGAACCGTCCTTCTTCTCCTCCCACTTCTCGGTCTCGACATGCGAGGAATAGGGCAGTTCCTGGTGCAGCCTGAGATAGAGCTTTTCGCGCGTGATCTCGGCGGCGAGCTGGCGCATGGGCAGGTCGGAGATCTGGTCCTCGGGATAGTACCAGGGACCCTCGGGGAGCGCTTCGGCCAGGTAGTCGAGCAGATCCTTGCAGCCGGAGCCGTTGAGGGCCGAGAGCATGAAAGTGCGCTTGAATTCGACGCGGGCGTTGGCCGCTTCCGACAGCGCCAGCAGGGATTCGGGCTTCACGCGGTCGAGCTTGTTGAGGATCAGGATTTTCGGCTGGCCTGCCGTGGCGACGCGGTCGAGCATAGCGTCGGCATCCCCCTTGATGCCGCGCTCGGCATCGATCAGCACGAGGATGATGTCGGCATCCTTGGCGCCTCCCCAAGCGGTGGTGACCATCGCGGTGTCGAGCCGGCGCTTCGGCTTGAAGATGCCCGGCGTGTCGACGAAGACGATCTGCGCGTTGTTGTGGGTGGCGATGCCCCGCACGATGGCGCGCGTCGTCTGCACCTTGTGGGTGACGATCGAGACCTTGGCTCCGACCAGCTGGTTGACCAGCGTCGACTTGCCGGCATTGGGCGCGCCGATCAGGGCGACGAAGCCCGAATGGGTCGGCCGTTCCTGCTGTTCTTCCTGTTCTTCGGTCACGTCTCGTTCCCTTCGTCTTCCCAGACGCCTTCGCGCCGAAGCATGACAGCCGCCGCGGACTGCTCGGCCTCGCGTTTCGATCGGCCGCGCCCGATTGCGGGCTCAAAACCCGACACCGCGACGCTGACCGTAAACAGCGGATCGTGGTCGGGACCATCCCGACCTTCGATCTGGTAGGCGGGCGCGGCCTGTGCGGCCTGGTGCGCCCATTCCTGCAGCTCGGTCTTGGGATCGCGCGGCACCTTGACCACGGCCTGGGCGAGCGGTTCCCAGTAGCGCAGGATGAAGCTGCGCGCGGCCTCCAGGCCGGCGTCGAGATAGATGGCGGCGATCAGCGCCTCGATGGCATCGGCGCGCACGTTGCGGGCCTTGGCCTTGGCCTGTCGGACACCGGAATCGGCATGGATCAGCGGCACCAGACCGATCTGCTCGGCGATCTCGGCGCAGGTCGCGCCGGAGACCAGCGCGCTCAGCCGTACGGCGAGTTCGCCCTGGGTGGCGTCCGGATAGGCCGTGAACAGCATCTCGGTCACCACCAGGCCGAGGACACGGTCGCCGAGGAATTCGAGGCGCTCGTTGTCGTAGGTCTTGCCGCGCGCACTCGAATGGGTCAGCGCGCGCTGCATCAGCGTGAAGTCGTGGAAGATGTGGCCGGTGGCGGTGGCAAGCGCCGCCGCCAGCGCCTCGCCGGTCGGCCGTTTCAAAGCCATGGGCGGAAACCGCTCATGCTACTTGACGAAGTTGAAGAGTCGCGACGGACGCATCTCGCTCGGCCATTTCCAGATTTCCAGCGGGCTGGCGCCCCCGGCAATCGAGAAGAAGATGATGTTGGCGCGGCCGACCAGGTGGTCCTCCGGTACGAAACCGACGGTGAAGCGGCTGTCGGCAGAATTATCGCGGTTGTCGCCCATCATGAAGTAATGGCCTTCCGGCACCACGAATTCGCGCGTGTTGTCGCCGGCCGAATTGGGCGTCAGGTCGAGCGTGTCATAGGAGACGCCGTTGGGCAGCGTCTCGCGGTAGACGTCGACCGGGCGGTCGGTCTCGGTGATGTCGGGATTGGTGATCTCGCCGATCTTCTCGCGCTGCACCGCCTCGTCGTTGATGTAAAGGACGCCGTCCTTGACCTGGACGCGGTCGCCCGGCAGGCCGATCACCCGCTTGATGTAGTCAAGCGAGGGATTGGGCGGAAACTTGAACACGACGACGTCGCCGCGCTCGGGATCGGAGCCCCAGATGCGGCCGGAAAACAGGTCGGGCGACAGCGGCAGCGAATAGCGCGAATAGCCGTAGGCCCACTTGGTGACGAAGAGATAGTCACCCTCGAGCAGTGTCGGGCGCATCGAGCCGGACGGGATGGAGAAGGGCTGGAACAGCAGCGTGCGTATGACCAGGGCCAGGAGGAGCGCCTGGACGATGACGCTCACGGTCTCGCCAAGGCCGCCGGATTTCTTCTGGGATCTGTCAGCCACGCTCATGTCGTCCTCTTTTATGGTCGTTGCATATAAGGGGTGAGGCCGTGCGGGGCAATCGCAATGCCGGCACTCACTGCCTTATCGGCGCCCCTAGTCGAAAGGCACCGCCTCGATGACGACGAAGGCCTGCGCCAGCGGGAAATCGTCGGTGATGGTCAGGTGAATGACCGGATGGTGACCTGGCGGGAGCAATTTCTCCAGTCGCTTGGCCGCTCCGCCGGTCAGATGCATGGTCGGCTTGCCGCCTGGCAGGTTGACGACGCCCATGTCGCGCCAGAAGACACCGTCCGCGATGCCGCAGCCGAGGGCCTTGGAACAGGCCTCCTTGGCGGCGAAGCGCTTGGCGTAGGAGGCCGCGCGCTGCTTGCGGCGCTCCGACTTCGCCTGCTCGACCTCGGTGAAGATGCGCTGGACGAAGCGCTCGCCGTAACGCTCCAGCGATTTCTCGATACGACGAATGTCGATCAGGTCGCTGCCGATGCCGAGAATCATGGCGCCGCGGCGACGCCCGAGCGCACGATGGCGGCCCGGGCCGACCTTTCGGCCAGCTTGGCCTGACGGCGCGCGTGGAAGGCCGTCACCATCCAGCGTGTCGCAATATAGGCGACGAGCCCAAATCCGGCACCGAGCGGCAGGGCGCCAACGGTCATCGGCTTCAGCAACGGTCCCCAGAGCTGCGAGAAATCGAGGTGGCGAAGGAGCGAGCCGAGATGCGGCGGCGGAACAGGACCGGCCGAGCCGCCATTCAGGATCAGGTGGCCGATTTCGTAGGTCGAGCCCCAGATGACGGGAAAGGTCAGCGGGTTGCCGAAGGCGGTGCCCAGCGCAGAGGCGACGACGTTGCCCGCCAGGCACCAAGCGACGAGGGCGGCGAGCAGGAAATGGAAGCCGGGGATGGGCAGGAAGGAAATGAAGACGCCGGCCGACACGCCCAAAGCGATTGCGTGCGGCGTTGCGCGCAGACGCAGGACGCGTTTCGAGAAGTATTGAGCCGAGCGCCAGAAAGAGCGACGCGGCCAAAACCAGATTCTGAAGCGTTCCCGAAGTCGCATCGGGTTTCGGCGTTGAAAGAGCATGGCGTGGTCTTAGCGGTCCTGGATCATTGACGACAGTATACGATCAGATATTGCGGCTGCCGGGCTTAACCGCCGGTAAGCGCGCGAGCTCCGGCGGCAATTGATCGGCGGCATACGCCGGCACTTCATATTCAGCAAGAGCCACCAGCGGCACCCCGACATCGGACTTTCCGGCGGATCGGTCGATGATGCAGGCGGCTGCCACGACCTCGGCACCCAGCTCGCGCAGGCAGTCGATGGTCTCGCGGATCGACAGGCCCGTCGTCACGATGTCCTCGACGATGACGACGCGGGCGCCCTTCTCGATCTCGAAACGGCGCAGCCGGAATTTTCCGTTCTCGCGCTCGACCCAGACAGCAGGCACGCCGAGATGGCGCGAGGTCTCGTAGGCGGGGATCAGGCCGCCGATGGCCGGCCCGACGACATAGTCTATCCTGCCCGGCACTTCGGCGCGGATCTTGTCGGCCAGCGCGCGGCAAAGCTTCTCGGTCTTGTCGGCATGCATGAAGACGCGGGCCTTCTGCAGGAAGACCGGGCTGCGCAGCCCCGATGTCAGGATGAAGTGTCCCTCAAGCACCGCGCCTGCGTCGCGGAAGATGTCGATTACGTCGCCTGTTTCCATTGTCTTCCCAGTTCAGCCGTTGACGCGCCGCGCATCGCTGACGCTCGAATTTTCCTTCAGCTGCGTCAACAGCCTGCTCAGATGCTTCAGGTCCCATACTTCGAGATCGATCAGCATCTCGGTAAAGTCCGGCGCTGTGCGGATCATCGACAGCATATGGATATTGGCATCGTTGACTGCGATGACCTGCGTGATTTCGGCAAGCGAACCGGGCGCATTGATGGCGGTAACCGAAATGCGGGCCGGAAACCGCTCCTTGTTGTGCTCGTCGATATCCCAGCGCACGTCGATCCAGCGCTCGGGCTGGTCGTCGAATGCCTGCAGCGATGGCGACTGGATCGGATAGATGGTGATGCCCGAGCCCGGCTGGACGATGCCGACGATGCGGTCGCCGGGGACGGCGCCCTCCTCGGCAAAGCGCACCGGAAGGTCGCCGCGCACGCCGCGGATCGGCACCGCACCCTCACGCAGGCCCGGTTCGGCCTTGCCCTTGCGGGCGGCGCGGCCAGGCAGCTGGAACAGCATGCCGGCGGCGTTACGCAGGTTGAACCAGCCCTCCTCGCGCTGCTTGGGCGCCGGCTGGGTGACGCGCTCGTCCTTGTAGTCGGGGAACGCGGCCGTCAACACGTCGGCGGAGGCAAGCTCGCCTCGCCCGACCGAGGAGAGAACGTCCTCGATGTCCTTGCGGGCCAGCCTGTGCAGAACGGGTTTCAGCGCTTCCTTGCTGAAGCTCTTGCCGGCGCGTTCGAAGGCGCGTTCGAGGATGCGCAGGCCGAGGCCCGAAAACTGCTTGCGGATGGCGTTCTTGGTGGCGCGGCGGATGGCGGCGCGCGCCTTGCCTGTGACGACCATCGATTCCCAGGCGGCGGGCGGCACCTGTGCCTTGGAGCGGATGATCTCGACCTCGTCGCCATTCTTCAGCTCGGTCATGAGCGGCATGATGCGCCCGTTGACCTTGGCGCCGACGCAGGTGTCGCCGACGTCGGTGTGCACGGCATAGGCGAAGTCGATGGGGATGGCGCCGCGCGGCAGGGCGATCAGCATGCCCTTCGGCGTGAAACAGAAGACCTGGTCCTGGAACAGCTCGAGGCGAGTGTTCTCGAGGAAATCTTCCGGATTGTCGCCCTCGGCAAGCTGCTCGATGGTGCGACGCAGCCAGGCGTAGGCGTTGGTTTCCTTGGAGATTGCAGGCGTCGAGCCGTTCACCTTGCCGCCTGTGTCCTTGTAAAGTGCGTGCACGGCGACGCCGTATTCGGCGACGTTGTTCATGTCGCGCGTGCGGATCTGCAGCTCGATGCGCTGGCGCGACGGACCCACGATGGTGGTGTGGATCGAGCGGTAGTCGTTCTGCTTGGGCGTCGAGATGTAGTCCTTGAAGCGGCCGGGCACCATCGACCATGTGGTGTGAATGGCGCCGAGCGCGCGGTAGCAGTCCTCGACCGTGTCGACGACGGCGCGAAAGCCGAAGATGTCGGACAGCTGCTCGAAGGACAGCGCCTTGGCCTCCATCTTGCGGAACACCGACCACGGCTTCTTCTGGCGGCTCTTGACCTCGGCCACGATGCCGTACTTGTCGAACAGGGCCGACAGCGAGGTCTCGATCTCGACGACGACGCCGCGATTCTTCTCGAAGATGCCCGCCAGCCGCTCCGTCACAGTACGGTAGGCTTCCGGATTGATCTGGCGGAAGGCCAGTTCCTCCAGTTCCTCGCGCATGCCCTGCATGCCCATGCGCCCGGCGAGCGGCGCGTAAATCTCCATCGTCTCCTCGGCGATTCGCAAGCGCTTCGCCTCCGGCACGTGGTCCAGGGTGCGCATGTTGTGCAGCCGGTCGGCGAGCTTGACCAGAAGGACCCGGACGTCTTCCGAGATGGCAAGCAGCAGCTTTCTCAGATTCTCCGCCTGCTCGGCCTTCTTGGAGACCAGGTCGAGCTTCTTCAGCTTGGTCAGGCCCTCGACGAGCTTGCCCATGTCGGGACCGAACAGCTCGTCGATCTCGGCCCGCGTGGCCGTGGTGTCCTCGATCGTGTCATGCAGGAGCGCGACCGCGATGGTCGACTCGTCCATGTGCATGTCGGTGAGGATGGCCGCGACTTCGAGCGGATGGGAGAAATAGGGATCGCCGGAAGCACGTTTCTGATGGCCATGCTTCTGCATGGCATAGACGTAGGCCCGGTTGAGCAGCGCCTCGTTGACGTCGGGCTTGTAGCGCTGAACGCGCTCGACAAGCTCATATTGACGCATCATGGGCGAGGTCCCGGCCAGAAATAGAATATGCGCCGCAACGATTTACGGCGCATATCATAGATAGCTACGAAACAGCCGGCGCGGAAGAGCGCGCGGCTCCCGTCAGATCAATAGTCGTCGCTCTTTTCCGGCGCGACAAGCCCCTCGATGCCGGCCAGGAGCTCTTCTTCCGACATGCGGTCGAAGACGATCGCTTCTTCCGGCTCGTCGGCATCGACAGTGGTTGCCGCGGCCGTGGTCTGGTCGGTGAGTTCCTGACCGTCGGCTTCGGGCTCGTCCACCTCGACATGCTTCTGCAGCGAGTGGATCAGATCTTCCTTGAGGTCGCCGGGCGACAGCGTCTCGTCGGCGATTTCGCGCAGCGCCACGACGGGGTTCTTGTCGTTGTCGCGCGGGATGGTGATCTGCGCGCCCTGGCTGATCTGGCGGGCACGGTGGCCGGCCAAAAGGACCAGCTCAAAGCGGTTGTCGACCTTGTCGATGCAGTCTTCAACGGTAACGCGGGCCATTCGAGTGCCCCTTTCATTGCCTGGATGTATTGGAAAACAGGCGCGGTCCATAACCCGAAAGAGCGGCAATTACAAGCGCCATGGCAGGGCCCCGGGCAAGCGCCGCAGCGGAAGGTGCAGGCCGGAAATCACATTTTCTTGTAAAGCCGGCGAACTCTTGGAATGGCCTTGTTGTCTGGATATTCTGCCTCGCAGAGTTTCAGGCCATCTTTTTTTGGAAACTCGGCGCCGCTTGGCGCGTATTTGCTCGAAGACCTATTTAAGACAGGGATTTTTGAGATGTTCGATCCGCGCGAAAAGATCGCCCTATTCATTGACGGCGCCAACCTCTACGCAACCTCAAGGGCACTGGGCTTCGATATCGACTATCGAAAGCTGCTGTCGAGCTTCCAGAAGCGCGGCTACCTGATCCGTGCGTACTACTACACCGCGCTGATCGAGGATCAGGAATACTCGTCCATCAGGCCGCTGATCGACTGGCTCGACTACAATGGCTACAAGGTTGTGACCAAGCCGGCCAAGGAGTTCACCGACGCGTCCGGCCGCCGCAAGATCAAGGGCAACATGGATATAGAACTGACGGTCGATGCACTCGAACTCACCGAGCATGTCGACCACTACGTGATCTTTTCCGGCGATGGCGACTTCCGCACGCTGGTGGAGGCGCTGCAGCGGCGCGGCCGCAAGGTGAGCGTGGTCTCAACCATGGCCTCGCAGCCGCCGATGATTTCCGATGACCTGCGCCGCCAGGCAGATCACTTCATCGACCTGATGACGCTGAAGGGCGACATCGGACGCGACCCGAGCGAGCGGCCGGTACGGCGGGCCGACCCGTCGGACGATGACGAAGACGACGACATTTGACCCCCACCCTCCCCGCGGCATCGTCAGAGCCGCCGCATGACTGTCCGCTTTGCCCGCGGCTTCACGGTTTCATTGCGGCCTGGCGCGAGCGCGAACCGGACTGGTTCAACGGGCCGGTGCCGACGTTCCTGCCGCCAGAAGGACCAGACTCGGTCAGGCTGCTGATCGTCGGGCTGGCGCCTGGCCTGCGTGGCGCCAACCGGACCGGGCGGCCATTTACCGGCGACTATGCCGGCGACCTGCTCTACGCGACGATGAAGCGCTTCGGCCTGGCGCGCGGGAACTTCGAGGCGCGGCCCGACGACAGCCTGGAACTCGTCGGTGCGGCAATCAGCAACGCAGTGCGCTGCGTGCCGCCGGAGAACAAGCCGGTCGGCAGCGAGATCGCCACCTGTCGCCGGTTCCTTTCCTCGACCATCTCGGACTTCCCGAACCTGCGCGCCATCCTGTCGCTCGGCGTGATCTCGCACCAGTCGACTGTAAGGGCGCTCGGCGAGCGCGTCGCTGCACTGCCGTTCAGCCATGGCGGCAGGCATGCGGCTGGCGGCATCACGCTGTTTTCGAGCTATCACTGCTCGCGCTACAACACCAACACGGGGCGGCTGACCGAACAGATGTTCGTCGACGTGTTCGCCGACATAGCGGCATTCCTGCAGGAATAACGGGCCAAGAAAAGCCGATTGCCCGGCAGTGTCGGGCCGGCTTACCCGGCGTTTTCTGGATCCGGCGGGTTGCGGAAGGCCCGCCTGGCCCGCTACCAACGGCCGACGATCCATCGAGCGAAGGTGCCTGTTTGTCGATCCTGTCGAAACTCATGCTGTCGGACGAGACCTCGGTTGCCGACTGGCTGCGGGAGAGAGCCAGGACGGCACGCGACATGACGTTCAGGCTTCGCAGCCGGCAGGCGCGGAGCCGGCGGATGGCCAGCAAGGCAAAGTTCATCGGCGTAACCGGGAGCTCGGCCAAGACGACGACGACGGCGCTGCTGTCGCATATCCTGGAAGGCCACGGCCAGGTCGCCACCCATATGGACTTCAACGGTATCCGGGGCCTGACCAAGCTGGTGAACGAGCATGCAGGCGACAGGGATTTCCTGCTCGCCGAGGTCGGCGTCGGGGCGGTGGGAAACATGGCGCCGATGGCCGACACGCTTCGCCCGGACATCGCCATCGTGACGCTGGTCGGGCTGGAGCATCGGGCGAAATTCAGGAATGTCGAGACCGTTGCGCTGGAGAAGGGCGGACTGGTGGAATGCGTCAGGCCGGGCGGCGTCGCGATCCTCAACGCCGACGACCCGCTTGTGATGGGCATGGCCGCGCGCACGGCCGAGCGCATCGTGACCTTCGGGAGAAACGAAGGGGCGGACTTCCGTGCCGCTAACATCAGCGTGGGCTTCCCGGAGCGCTTGGGCCTGACCGTGACCTGGCCCGGTGGCAGTCTGGCGCTGCGCACGCAGTTCGTGGCCGAGCACTTCTGGGTCTCCGTGACGGCAGCCACGGCAGCGGCGATCGAACTTGGCGTACCGCCGGAGACAATCGCCGAACGGATGGCGAGCTTCGTGCCGATAAGACACCGCTGCGGAACGATCGACGTGCCTGGCGGGCCGCACTTCGTCGTCGATACGGTGAAGGCACCCCTCTATTCGCTGCGCCTCGCCCTGGACATCGTTGCTGCGGCTCACGCGCCGAGACGTCGGATCGTGCTCGGATACCTGTCAGACTTTGCCGGATCGAACCGAAAGTACCGCGACGCGTTCCGCATCGGCCGGGAGATCGCCGAGCAGGTCGTCTTCGTCGGCGACCACGCGAGCCATTCCGAAGCCGGCAAGGAGGAAATCCAGGCGGGCCGGTTCCTGGCGCTCGAGACGCCTCTGGCCGTTGCGCAACACCTGAAGGCTACGGCCATTCCCGGCGAACTGATCCTCCTCAAGGGGTCGGGCAACCTGCATCTGGAGCGCATCGCCATATCCTTTCTCGAAGATGTCCGGTGCTGGAAACCCATCTGTGGCAAGGCTCAGGGCTGCGACGCCTGCGGCCTCTACCGGCTACCCTACGAAGTGCACAGGGGACGTCGGCGCTGGCGCGAACGTGCAATGCTGAAGCGGATCTTGCAGCCGTGGAAAAGGGCGCGACCGACAGCGCCCGGCGCGGGCTAGCCGCGCTCCTTCAGGAGCCGGCTCTTCTCGCGGGCCCAGTCGCGATTCTTCTCGGTCTCACGCTTGTCGTGCAGCTTCTTGCCCTTGGCGATGGCGAGCAGCAGCTTGGCCCGGCCGCGGTCGTTGAAGTAGATCTTCAACGGGACCATGGTCATGCCCTCGCGGTCGACGCTCTGGCCGAGCTTTGCCATTTCACGCTTGTTCAGCAGCAGCTTGCGGCGGCGGCGCGGCTCGTGATTGAAGCGGTTGGCCTGCAGGTATTCGGGCAGATAGGAATTGATCAGCCAGACTTCCCCGCCTTCCATCGAGGCGTATGATTCCTGGATGTTGGCGTGGCCCTCGCGCAGCGACTTGACCTCGGTTCCGGTCAGCACAAGCCCGGCCTCGACCGTATCGAGCACCTCATAGGAATACCGCGCCTTGCGATTCTCCGCGACGACCTTGTTGTTGGGATCGGCTTTTCTGACCTGATTCATGGCACTGAAGTGGCGCGGACCGGCTAGTTAATCAAGCCCGCGTGCTGCATTGCCGCGTCGATCTGCTTCGCCGTTTCCGGCTCAACCGTCATCAGCGGCGAACGCAGGATGTTCTCGATCTTGCCGAGCTTCGACAGTGCGTATTTCGAACCCGAGACGCCGGGTTCGATGAACAGCGCCTTGTGAAGCGGCATCAGCCGGTCCTGCAGTTCGAGCGCCTTCCTGCCGTCGCCGGCGAGCGTCGCCTCCTGGAATTCCGCGCAAAGCCGCGGCGCCACGTTGGAGGTGACCGAGATGGCGCCGACGCCGCCATGCGCGTTGAAGCCGAGCGCCGAGGCGTCCTCGCCGGAAAGCTGGATGAAGTCCTTGCCGCAGGTGATGCGCTGCTCGGAGGCGCGCTCGACCTTGCCGGTAGCATCCTTGACGCCGACGATGTTGGCGAAATCACGCGCCAGTCGTCCCATGGTCTCCGGCGTCATGTCGATGACCGAACGCGGCGGGATGTTATAGATGATGACAGGCAGGCTGGTCGCCTGGGCGACGGCGGCGAAATGCGCATAGAGGCCACGCTGAGTGGGCTTGTTGTAATAGGGCGTGACGACGAGGACGGCGTCGGCGCCCACCTCTTCGGCGAATTTGACCAGGCCAACGGCCTCCGCCGTGTTGTTGGAGCCCGCTCCGGCAACCACCGGCACGCGACCACCGGCGACCTCGACGCAGGCCTTCACCACCTGGCGGTGCTCGTCATGCGAGAGCGTCGGCGATTCGCCGGTCGTGCCGACGGGCACCAATCCCTTGGTTCCCTCGACGATCTGCCACTCGACGAAAGCGCGAAAGGCTTTTTCGTCGAACGCGCCACCCGATGAAAACGGCGTCACGAGGGCGGTGAGCGAGCCTCTCAGCATGATCGTTGAACTCCCGGTATTTCCAAGTCTTTTGGTCGGTACAGGCGGCTTTTAGCCGAAACGGGCGCGCCGCACCATAGGCCTGTCCAAGTGTTGCGACAGGGGCAGCGAAGGCAGGGTTTCGCGATGCGGCCGCGCTTGATATCCTGTCGGTGACATGATGAGCAAGTCAAAGCGCCGAAAGCGCTCCCGACCACTGACGCTGCAGGCGCTGCTGGTCGCTCTCCTGCCTGCTGCGGGACTGGCGACCGGTATCGACGCTCTGCTGGCCACGGCCAGTGCCAGGCCGCCCGACTTCATGATGCCGGCGCGCAAGACCGATCTCCTGAAGACCGGCCTCGACGCATTGTCGGCGGATTCCGTCGCCGAGGCACGCCGGTTGCGTGACGGCCTGCCGGAAGGCAGCCTGGACAGGCAGGTGCTGACCTGGGCGATCGCCATGCACGGCGGGCCCGCCGTGCCGAGCAGCGAGATTGCCAGTGCCGCGCTGTCGCTTCCGGGCTGGCCCGGCATGGACACGCTGCGCCGCAACAGCGAGCGTGCACTCTTCCGCGAGAGGCCGGAGCCCGCAACCGTGATCGCTGCGTTTGGTGGCACGACGCCGCAGACGGTTCAGGGGATCGTCCTGCTGACCCGCGCGCACGCAGCGGTCGGCGAGATGAAGGCCGCGCATGCCGTGCTGGCGCCGTTCTGGCGGCGCGAAACACTCGATTCGGGCGACGAGTTGCGCATCATCAAGGAGTTCGGCGCCATCCTGACGGCTGCCGACCACCGCGCCCGCATGGAACGGATGCTATACGCCGACCGCATCAATTCCGCCGGCCGGGTGGCGGAACTGGCGGGCGCGAAGGAACTGGCGGAAGCCTGGGCGGCAGCGACGCGCAACGAGAAGAAGGCTGCGAAATTGCTCGCCGCGGTACCGGCCGGCCAGCGTTCGGCCGGCTATGCATTTGCCAAGGCCAGGTACTTGCGCCGCCATAACAAGTTTTCCGAAGCCGCCGAGGTGATGCTCGAGGCACCGACCGACCGGGCCGCCATCATCGACCCGGACGCCTGGTGGCAAGAACGCCGGGTGCTGTCGCGCGAGCTGGTCGACCATGGCGACATGAAGACCGCCTACAAGATTGCCGCAGCGCATTCGGCCGAGAGCCCGGTCGAGGCGGCTGACGCCGAGTTCCATGCCGGCTGGTATGCGCTGCGTGGCCTCAAGGACGCCAAGGCCGGCGCTAAGCACTTCGCCCGCATCGCCGAGGTGGCACAGGGGCCGATCTCGCTGTCGCGCGCCTATTACTGGCTCGGCCGCGCGGCGGAAGCCGGCGGCCCGGGCGACGCCAAGACCTATTTCCGCAAGGCCGCCGCCTTCGGGGCCACGTTCTACGGCCAGCTCGCAGCGGAACGGATCGGCGAGAAGACGCTCAATGCCGAGTATCCCGACCCGACGGCAGCCGACCGCAAGGCCTTTTCGGAGCGAGAGGCGGTGCAGGCAATCCGCCGGCTCGAACGCATCGACTACCCGTCGCTCGCAGACAGGCTCTACCGTGAGCTTGCCGGCGAGCTGACGAGCCCCGGCGAACTCGCGCTGCTGGCCGTGATGGCGGAACGGCGCGGCAACCATTTCCTGGCGCTGAAGATCGGCAAGATCGCGGCGGCGCGCGGCATCGACATCGGCGCGCTGGCGCACCCGATCGGCGTCATTCCCGCCTCGGCGAACATTTCAGGGGCCGGCAAGGCGCTGGCCTATGCAATCGCGAGGCAGGAAAGCGAGTTCAACATCGGCGCGGTCTCGGGCGCCGGCGCACGCGGCCTGCTGCAACTGCTGCCCGGCACCGCCAAGGAGGTCGCGAAGAAGGCGGGCCTCAGCTACTCGAAGAGCCGATTGACCACCGACGCGGCGTATAATGCGACGCTCGGCGCGGCATTCCTCGGCGAGCAACTCGGCCGGTTCGACGGGTCATACGTGCTGACATTCGTCGGCTACAATGCGGGGCCGCGCCGCGCCCGCGACTGGATCAAGCGCTATGGCGATCCACGCGGAAAGGACATCGAGACGGTTGTCGACTGGATCGAGAAGATTCCCTTCACCGAAACGCGCAGCTACGTGCAGCGCGTGATGGAGAACTACCAGGTTTACAAGATGCGCCTGTCGGGCACCTTCGACATCGAGGGAGACCTGATCAACGGGCGGTGAGTAACGTCTGCTACGAGGCAGAAGCAAGCTGAAGATCCGGCAAGCTTCGACAAGATTCGCTCCAGGCATCGGTCGGCACGCACACCTGCCCGTTGCCACACCCCGTTTCCGGTCTGGCCATTGATCCTTCGAATGCTCCCTTCGCTCGCACTCGGGATGAGGTCGGGCGAAGGTCGGGAAGCGGGGCGCAGGGCCGAGCCTCTCAGATATTACTACGTGGCGCAGCTTCTGCGCCCCGCCGACGTTCTTGCCTTGCCCGAGGGAGCAACGAGTTTCACGCACATGCCTCGGCCAGGGCCCGGGTGTGTGGATGACAATGTCCAACCGCGCCACCGTTTCGCGCAGCCACCCGGCGCCGTCCCCTGCCACGCTCGCCCGGTTCGCGACCCCGCGTTCCCGTGCAGGAGATACGAGTAATATGCGCGCGCTTGGAAGGGCGTGGATAAAGTGCTTGTAATATCGCCGCATATTCGATTCCCTGAAGCATCGCCCTTCAGTTGGATCGGGCTAACGCCTTGAAATCGTTTCCTCTGCCGCCGAGGAGCAGATAAAGATTCCGAACCTGCGTGGTCAGACTGTCCACGCTATGGCCTTCCGCAATCAGACCAGAGGCACCATGACGTCCGAACCTGGCTTTTCCGATAGATTCTATACGTCCAGCGACGGGCTGCAGCTTCACCTGCGCCTCTATGGCGAGGGGAACAACACGGCCGAACCGGTCATCTGCCTGCCGGGACTGACGCGCAATGCGCGCGATTTCCACGAACTGGCTCTCTACCTGTCGCGCCACGCGGAGACGCCGCGCAAGGTGGTGGCCTTCGACTACCGCGGACGCGGGCGCTCGGCCTTCGATCGCAACTGGCAGAACTACAATATCGTGGTCGAGGCCGGCGACATCGTGGCTGGACTGACGGCGACGGGCATCGAGCGCGGCCATTTCATCGGCACATCGCGCGGCGGCCTGATCATCCACATGCTCGGCGGCATGCGTCCGACCCTGTTCGCCTCGATCGTGCTCAACGATGTCGGGCCGGTTCTGGAAGGCGAAGGCCTCGCCCATATCAGGTCCTACCTGACGCGGGCGCCGCGCGCGGCCACCATGGCCGACGCAATCGCCGTGCAGCGCGCGGCGCACGGCGCAGCCTTTTCTGCCCTCAGCGACGACGACTGGGTGCGCTTCACCGCTGCGATCTACCGCGAGCAGAGCGGCAAGCCGCAACGCGATTTTGATCCAGCGCTCTTGAAGACCATCAAGGGGCTCAACCTGAACCGGCCGCTGCCGGACATGTGGCAGCAGTTCGAAGGCCTGTGTGGCGTGCCAATGCTGGCGATCAGGGGCGAGAATTCGAAGCTGCTGTCGAAGACAACGCTCGAGGCGATGGCGAAGCGGCATCCGGACTGCGAGACGGTGATCGTGGAAGGCCAGGGCCATCCGCCGTTGCTCGAGACCGGCACCCTGCCCGATACAATCGCGGCATTCCTGGCGCGGGCCGAGACAAAGCACTAGCAGCAGACCAGAGCATCCAGGCCCGGGCGGGAGCTGGTCAACTCGATTGGCCGGCCAGGTTCAACTGCGTCGGTCGTCAAGGTCCAGTGCGTGGTGCGGCACAAAAGGAAAGGGCCCGCGCTCGAAGAGCGCGGGCCCAATCACTTCAGACTGTCAGCCTAGACGGATCAACCGCCGAAGTTGGCCTGGAGGCGGAGGAAACCACCCCAATGATCAGCATTGTCCTGATCGAAATTGTCGACATAGACGACTTCCGGGATGATGTGGAAGTTGTGCACCAGCTCGTAATCGACGTTGGCTGCGACCGAGAAGTTCTCGTAGTCGTCGTAGCCGACTTCGAAGTTCATCGTAGCCTTCTCGTTGAACTTCCAAGCGCCGCCGACCCAGACAGCCCACGAACCGCCCCAGGGAGCGTAGAAGTTCGGGTCGTTGAAGTCGGCATCAGCCGTATCGTAGCCGGCCATAACGAAGAGCGAGATCATGTCGTTGGCATTGAAGTCAACGCGACCCTTGAAGGCGCCTTCTTCGTAGACCGAGTCGTAAGCGGCGACGAACGAAACGCCACCCCAGCCACCGGTGTAGCCGATGCCGCCAACCACGTTAGGCACATAGCTGTCCAGCGTGTAGGTGACGCCGTTGGCTTCTTCGAGAGCAACCGCGGCGTTGAAGCCGTTGCCGCCGTTCCAGCTATAGGCGATCTGGTGGGTGTCGAACGGACCGTAAGGAACGAGACCGTCGTTCGAGACGCCCGACGAGTAGCCGGTGAAGGTCGAGAACAGCGAGTCGGTCTTGCCGACGCGGAAGCCGCCGAGCTCGATATAGGCGTGGTTCAGAGCCCAAGTGTTGGCAGTGTTCGTGAACCAGTCAGGAGTGTACGGACCGTCGTCGGTGACCTGGACGTCCCAGTTGAAGTTGACCTGGGCATAGATGCGCAGGGTGCCGAGTTCGGTTTCCGAACGGGCGTCTGCACGCAGCGCGAAACGGGCGCGCTTATCGTAGGTGTCGTTCCAGTCCGGACCCCCATCCCCTTCGAACCACCAACCCTTGTCAACAACGTCCTCGTTGCCGAGGTAGCCGACGCCGATGTCGTAACGCAGGTAGCCGGAAACCTTCAAGCAGGTCTCGGTGCCCGGGATGTAGTAGAAGCCGACGCCGTAGGTGTCGCAGATGCGAACGTATTCCATCGGCTCGGGCTCAGCGATCACGACCGCATCGGCGGCGCGTGCGCCGGATACTGCGACGAAAGCCGCAGCGGAGCCGAGAAGCAGGCTCTTGATGTTCATTTTCTGACCTCCAGTCAAAAGTTAAAAAGCGGGTCTGGGTATTTTTTTGCTGAAGGACAGCGTTCCCTGCCCCATCCCCAATTACTGAAAAAGACGCACACCGCGCGGCTCCTTCGAACCCGACATTACTCATGGAGCGCCGCGGTTCAATCACCATCTGGCCCGGTTTGCCCTCCCTGCGCCGCTATCCCGAAGCGATGTTGCACAAATGACACGATTTGCCGGGGGGCGGAAAGGTTCGGTTAACTATCAGGCGTCCCAAACGGGCATCGGGGGCCATTCCATCACTACGGGCAGCGAACCGGCAGGCGATGATTCCACCGGCAGGGCCTGCAAATGCAGGGTAATGCGTCCGATTCGCCGAATTATCGGCTTTCTGGCTCCCGGCTTATTGATTGTGCGCGGCGTTTTCTTTATCCACCGCGGCAACGGAGAGGTGGCCGAGTGGTCGAAGGCGCTCCCCTGCTAAGGGAGTAGAGGTCAAAAGCTTCTCGAGGGTTCGAATCCCTTCCTCTCCGCCAGCCCGGGTTGCTCTTTGCATTCCCCGGAGATTCGTTCGAAACTCGCGCTGGCGACCTTGCCTTCCTATGGCACTGGATTCGGCACCCCCTTGTTGGTAGGCAGACCCCATGAGCAGATTACCCCCCTCCTTCGCGAAGCATCTCAAGCAGGCCAGCCGTCCCGTGCAGCGTCAGGCTCCGTCGAGAAACGGCATCGACCAGGCATTGCAGATGGCCAAGGCGCATCACGACCGCGGAGAATTCAGGCAGGCCGAAAAGCTGTGCGTGGCGGTCCTTCAGCGCGAGCCCCGCAATGCCCAGGCGCTTCTGCTGTCGGGCTCTCTGGCCGGTGCAGTCGGCGACCTCCCATTGGCCATTACCTTCTTCAAGAAGGCCGTCGAGGTGAAGCCGAATGCCGCCGAAGCCCACATGGTGCTGGCGGGAACCTGCGAGGACGCCCGCGAGTTCGATGACGCGATAAAGCACTTCCAGCGGGCCTTGGCGCTGAAACCAGGACTTAGTGGGGCCTATTGCTCGCTTGGGCGGTGCTACACCAGATCGGGCAATGCCGAGCTTGCGTTGCCGGTATTCGAGAAGGCGCGGAAGCTGCTGCCCGACCACCCGACCGTACGCTTCGACCATGCCACTGCGCTGATCAGCCTCGGCAGGATGGAGGAGGCGGCGGAGCTGCTGCGCGAGAGCATTTCCAAGGGTTTCAGCGTTGCGGCCTCGCTGAGGTCCCTTGCGGACACGAAGAAGTTCTCGACCGAACCTGCGGAGCTGGGTTCAATCCTGAAGGAACTCGAGAAGCCGGACCTCGAGACCAAGGAGATCGTTCTGTTGCACCATGCCGCAGGCAAGATCCTCAACGATCTCGGCCGCAGCGACGAGGCGATAGACGAATTCCAGGCCAGCAAGCTTGCGAGCGGCCACGCCTTCGATGTCGAGGCTTATCGCCGCCGGGTCGACACGTTGATCGCCGCCTTCACGCCGGCCTTGTTGAAGTCGAAGGAAGGTTTCGGCGATCCCTCCGAGGTGCCCGTCTTCATCGTCGGCATGCCGCGCTCGGGAACCACGCTGACCGAGCAGATCTGCGCCAGCCACCCCGCCGTCCATGGTGCAGGTGAACTGACGAAGCTGAGCTTTGCGCTGCAGCGTATCGGCTATGGCAGAAGCCCAAACGGCGCGATCCAGAAGCATCCGCAGGCGCTCACGATGGCCGAATCGCAGTCAGCAGCGCGGGAATATCTGGGCTATCTTCGAGGCCTTGCTCCGTCGGCGGCTCGCATCATCGACAAGATGCCGCACAACTTCCAGCATGTTGGCATGATCGCGCTGGTCTATCCGAATGCGAAGATCATCCATTGCACGCGCGATCCGATCGACAACTGTATCTCGTGCTTTTTCAACACCTTCAACGAAAAGCACGGCTACAATTCCGACCTCGAGACGCTCGGCCTCTACTACCGCGAATACGAGCGGCTGATGCGCCACTGGCACGAACTGCTGGGCGACCGGATATACCGGTGCAGCTACGAAACAATGGTGGCCGACCAGGAGGCCGAGACACGGCGGCTGATCGACTTCCTCGGCCTGCCCTGGGACGATGCCTGCCTGCGCTATTACGAGAACGAGCGTTCGGTCATCACACCGAGCCGCTGGCAGGTCAGGCAGCCGATCTACGCATCGTCGGTCAAGCGCTGGAAAAAATACGAGAACAAGATCCAGCCGCTGATCAAGTCGCTGGGCGACCTAGCCGAAGTATAGCCCGCGACTGGGTCTGCAAATCGTACAGCGGAACCTGTTGCCCCATCAGCCTGCAGACGATCGCTGATCGGCATTGAATTTTTCTTGCGCTACATAAGGTTTGGAAGCTCATGACCCGCCTGCAAGGAAAGTCTGCCCTCATCACGGGCGCAGCGCGCGGCATCGGTCGCGGCTTCGCCGAGGCCTATGCGCGCGAGGGCGCGACCGTTGCCATCGGCGACATCAATCTCGAGGCCGCGCAGGCCGCCGCGGCCGCCATCGGGGACGCCGCCTATGCGGTAGAGCTCGACGTGACGCGGCAGGACAGCATCGACGCGGCCGTCGCGGCCGTGGTCGCACGGGCTGGCAAGCTGGACATCCTGATCAACAATGCCGCGCTCTTCGACGCCGCCGAGACAGTCGACATCACCCGTGCGAGCTACGAAAAGCTCTATGCCGTCAACGTGGCCGGCACGCTCTTCACCATGCAGGCCGCCGCCAGGCAGATGATCGCCCAGGGCCATGGCGGCAAGATCATCAACATGGCCTCGCAGGCCGGACGGCGCGGCGAAAGCCTGGTCCTGGTCTACTGTTCGACCAAGGCGGCGGTGATCTCGATGACGCAGTCGGCCGGGCTGAACCTGATCAGGCACGGCATCAACGTGAACGCCATCGCGCCCGGCGTCGTCGACGGCGAGCACTGGGAGCATGTCGATTCGATGTTTGCCAAGCTGGAAGGCAAGAAGCCGGGGCAGAAGAAGGCGGAAGTGGCCGCGGGCGTGCCGGCCGGCCGTTTCGCGACGCCCGACGACCTCACCGGCATGGCGGTTTTCCTCGCCTCGTCCGAGGCCGACTACATCGTGTCGCAGACCTACAATGTCGATGGCGGCCAGTGGATGAGCTGAGACGCTACGCGTAGGCTTTGGTTGCCGAACGCTGTCTGAGCCGGCCGAACAGGATTGGCGCAAGGTACCGCCCTGCCCTCGCCTGAGCCTGAGCCGGAGCAGGAAACCCTGGTCGGGCAGCCCTGCTATTGCCGCTTGCGATAGATGAAGTAGCGATCTTCGGCGATGCCCGCCGGCAGCGGCAGCGGCTCGAGCGACGGATGCTTCAGCCTCACGCCGCTCGCCGCAATGCCCCCAGGACCCAGCAGTTCCACGGTGACTTCAGGCAGCCAGGCGAGGTTGACCAGGTCGAGATCGTCATAGCCGCTGCCGATGTCGGCATGGACCAGCGCCGCGCCGATGCCGAAGAACGCCTTCGCCGTCGCGTCGATCTCGCCGATGACGAGGTTTTCCGGCTCCGGCGTCGAAGCCTTGTGGGCGCCGAGCGCACGGTCGAAGGCGACAATGCGCCGGCCCGGGAGACGCTCGCGCAGATGGTCGTAGGTACGACCGTTGCCGAGGCCGAGCTCGATGACGACGCCGTCGGGCAAGGGCATGTCGCGGCAGATCATGTCCAGAATCTCGCGCTGGGCGACGAGGCGACGGATGAAACTGTCGAGGCGGCTCATGCGGAAACTCGCTTGCGGCTGGTGCGGCGACCGACCGGCCGCTGCGCGGAGCCATGCCGGTTTCGGCCCGGCGGATCAAGCGGAATCCGGCAGAGCCCATCTGGGGACCGGCAGCAGCCGGCCCTTGTCTTGCCGGCGCCATTCGTGTGTTCTTGGCGGCGGAGGACGCGGCTGAATGGCTTCCATGCGCTCGGTGCTGAGGGAACTGGCGAACAGGCGGGCTGTGCGCATCGCAGCCTTGGCCGCGCTGCCGGTGCTGCTGTGCATCGCAACGGTGCTCGGCGTCCGCGTCTATGATTCGCTTACCGGTCCGCCGCTCGAGCCCTGGCACACCTTCGTGCCGGAAGAACTGTCCGTCGCCGAGATCGACGCCACGGACTGGCAGGGCTATCTCGGCGCCGAAGAGACGATCTTCCAGTCGATGAAGGCCGAGGTGACCGATCAGTTGCCGGTCGAGGACCAGGTACCGGAAAACCGGTACTTCGAGGGTAGCGCGCTCTATCCCGGCAAGTTCGCGACCAACTGGAACCGCTCCTACGAGCTGGCGCCCGAAGGCGTGCCGACCGGCGCCGCGGTGCTGCTGCACGGGCTGACCGACAGTCCCTACAGCATGCGCCATTTCGCCGAGCACTATCGCGACATGGGTTTCCTGGCGGTGGTGCCGCGCATGCCGGGCCACGGAACGGTTCCGGGCGGCCTGACCGAAGTGGAATGGGAAGATTGGATGGCGACGACGCGGATGGCCGTGCGCGAGGCGATCCACAAGGCCGGGCCCTTCGTGCCGCTGCATATCGTCGGCTATTCGAATGGCGGCGCGCTGGCACTGAAGTATACGCTCGACACGCTGGACAGCCCGGAGGACCAGCGCCTGCCCAAGCCCGACCGCCTCGTGCTGGTGTCGCCGATGATCGGCGTCAGCGCCTATGCCCGGTTCGCCGGGCTGGCTGGGCTGCCGGCGGTCTTCCCGGCTTTCGTCAAGGCGTCCTGGCTGTCGGTGCTGCCGGAGTACAATCCGTTCAAGTACAACTCCTTCCCGGTCAACGGTGCGCGCCAGTCATACCAGCTGACGATGGCGCTGCAGCGGCAGATCGGCAATGTGGCGCGCAGCGGCAAGATCGCGGACCTGCCGCAGATCCTGACCTTCCAGTCGATCGTCGACGCGACGGTCAATGTCGGCGCGCTGATCAACGTGCTCTACGCCCAGCTGCCGGCCAACGGCAGCGAACTGGTGCTGTTCGACATCAACCGGGCGGCCGAGTTCGGGCCGCTGCTGAACAAGGGCGCGGAAGGGCTGATGCGCCAGATGATGCCACCCGCCGAGCGGCGCTACCGCTCGACCATCATCTCCAATGTCGGGCCGTTGACCGCCGAGGTTGCGGAAAACGTGACCGAAGCGGGCACGGTCGCCGAGCATTCGCGGGCGCTCAGGCTCTATTATCCCGAGAACACCTACTCGATGTCGCACCTGTCACTGCCCTTCCCCGTCAAGGATTCGCTCTATGGCGAGAATCCCAACCCGGACGAGAATTTCGGCATCCATCTCGGCCGGCTGGCCTGGCACGGCGAGGAAAACGTACTGGTCGTGCCGCCAGGCTCGCTGCTGCGCGTCACTTCCAACCCGTTCTTCCCCTTCATGCTGGAACGCATCGACGGCATGATCGACAGTTTCGCGCGCACGGGTTCGTAGATCGGCCTGCGGGATGCATGCACGCCTAGGGATCAGGCGCCCGGCCCGTCCGCCAGCGAGATCGAGTAGTGCGGCAGTTCCGGCTTTTTCTTCCTGCGCCAGGGCCGCAGGCGGTCCTTCAGCCTAACCCTGTCGACCGGCTTTTCGTACTGTGGAGCGGGCAGCCCGGCGAGCGCGTAGTATCGGTCGAGAATATCCGTCTTCAGCAGATCCCGTTCCTGCGGATAGAAGCTGAAATGCGCGGCGATGAGATCGCCGAAGATCCTGCCCGGGCGGTCGAGTATCGTCGGCAGCGAAGCCGAAAGCCATTCTTCCTCCTCGCCGCCCATGGCGTGGAAGAGATCGCCCAGATCGACGATCTCCGACCCGAAGAAACCGATCGCGTTGATGGAAAGGCGGGCAAGCCGCACCTCCCTGTCCGGCACCCTGAACTGCGCCAGCCGGCCGCTTTGCGCCGCCTCGATCAGCACCGGATGCATTGCCGCGGGGAAGCTCGCATGGGCCCAGGCCGACGGGCACATGGCCTGGGCGGTCACAGGCCCTTCCACCCTTACCTGCGACAGGTGCTTGATCAGCGTGTTGCAGAGCGCGTTGTTGATGACGAGCGGTGCAAACCACAATGCCGCGCCGCGCTGCGCCAAGGCCCGCTGGAGAAAGCGCGCCAGGAAACCGGGCTCGAGATAGACCACATCGTCGTCGAGGCGCAGGTAGAAGGCCTCGGGGTCGTCGCAGAATCGGAAGAACTCACCGATGACGTTGAAGCCGCCATCGGCGCTGTCAAGCTGCTTGATCTTGCAGCGAGGGTCGGAAGCTGCGAGCTCGTGCAGGTAGCGGCGGTCATGCTCGTTGCGACAATTGTCCCAGAGGTGCCACTCGTGGACCACCGGCTCGCCCAGCACATAGTGGGCCAGCAGTCGGAGGTAGCGCTCGCGGCCGGCCGGCGTGACAACGATCAGTTTGGCGGGGTTGCCAATTTCGGAAGGGTCATGCATCTGGTCGGCGTGCATATACCGACTCCCAAGGATCGACAATCATTGGCGGCGTTGCGGAAATGGAACTTCTGGTCGGGCCTTGGCCAACCAGCGCACCCACCGCGATGAAAAGGCGAGCGCTCGTCAATGCCGGCTGACTCCCCGCATCGGAACCTGGTTATCGTAAGAGCTGGCGATTCCTCGCTGCACAGGGGCTGGGGCGCCGACCATCCGGCCTGCCGCTTCGACCTCATCGTCAGCTACTTCGGCGACGATCCCGACGCCTATCGCCTGCCCCGCGAAAACAGGGTCGATTTCAAGGGTGGCAAGTGGGACGGCATCCACGCGGTGCTGGCTGAGCGGCCCGAATTGCTGGAGCGCTACGACTATTTCTGGTGCCCCGACGACGACATCGAGGCGGACCGTCAGACAATCGAGGCTATGTTCGACCTGACGTGCGAGCACAAGCTAAGCATCGCCCAGCCTTCGCTGACGCTCGACAGCTACTATTCGCATCTTTCGATGCTGAACTGCCGCAGCTTCCGGCTGCGCTGGAGCGACACAATCGAAATCATGGCGCCCTGCATCCACGCCGACACGCTGAGGATCATCCTGCCGCTCTTCGCCAACTCAATGAGCGGGTTCGGGCTGGATTCGCTATGGACCCGGCTCGAGCCGGACAATTTCCGGAAGGCGGCGATATTCGACATGCTTGTGATGCGTCATACACGGCCGGTGGGCATCGTTCTGGCCTCGGCGATGGAGAGGTTCGGTCGCTCGCAACAAGCCGAACTGCAGGATCTGCAGCAGCGCTACGGGCTCGGTACGCTCTTTCCGACCTGCTATGGCGCGATCGACATGAACGGCCGGGAATGGCGCTGGCCGGGAGCCATCGGCATTCGCATGGCGCTCGACTACCTGATGGCGCAGTCGCAAATGCGACAGAAGGATCGCCTCATCAAGGCGCTGCGCAGGCTGGTACGCAGGCAGTGGTCGAAGCCGGCCGAACTGTCGCAGATCATTCTGGACAAGGCATGACGCAGGACACCCTCGACGACGCGTTGCTGAATGAAGCCGCCGTGGTGATCGTCGGCGCCGGGTTCTATGGCGCCACGCTTGCCGAACGTATCGCGGCCAAGCTGGGGCGGCGCGTGCTGCTGATAGACCGGCGCAACCACATCGGCGGCAATGCCTATTCCGAGACCGATCCGGCGACGGGCGTCGAAATCCATCGCTACGGTCCGCATCTCTTCCATACCTCGAACGAGGAGGTCTGGGCCTATCTCGGCCGCTTCAGCGGCTTCAGCAACTACCGGCATCGCGGCTTCACGACCTACCGCGACAAGGTCTATCCGGTGCCGATCAACCTGGCGACGATCTGCCAGTTCTTCGGACGGAAATTCAGCCCGGACGAGGCGCGCGCGCTGATTGCCGAACAGTCCGCCGGACTCGGCGACGGGCAGCCGGCCAACCTGGAGGAAAAGGCGATCTCGCTGATCGGCCGACCGCTCTACGAGGCGCTGATCCGGGGATACAGCGCCAAGCAGTGGCAGACCGATCCACGCGAACTGCCGCCGCAGATCATCGCCCGGCTGCCGGTGCGCTTCACCTTCGAGGACGGCTATTTCACCGACCGATTCCAGGGCCAGCCGCTCGACGGCTACACGGCGATCTTCGAGCGGATGCTTGCGCATCCACTGATCGAGACCAGGCTCGGCATCGACTTCTTCGACCTGAAGGAGCGCATTCCGAAGGATGTCCCGGTGGTCTATACCGGGCCGATCGACCGCTATTTCGACTTTGCCGAAGGCGATCTCGGCTGGCGCACCATCGACATCGAACTCGAGGTGAAGGAGACGCCGGACTACCAGGGCGCGGCGATCATGAACTATGCCGACGAAGAGGTGCCCTACACGCGCATCATGGAGTTCCGGCACTTCAACCCGGAACGCCCGCACACCATACCCAAGACATTGATCGGACACGAATACTCCCGATTCGCGGGGCGCGGCGACGAGCCCTACTACCCGATCGACACGGGCAGCGACCAGCAGCTCTACCGGCGCTATCTCGAACGCAGCACGGATGAGCCGAACGTGCATTTCGGCGGGCGGCTCGGCACCTATCGCTACCTCGACATGCACCAGGCAATCGGCGCGGCGCTGAAGGCCTTCGAGACCGTGTTCGAGCCCTATTTCGGCGGGCAGTTGGACAGCGTATCGCGCCGCAAGGGCTGAGGCTGGAAGTCGTGTCGCTACCGCATCCTGCTGCACCCGTCAGGGGCTCAGAGGCCCTCCAAAAGCGGGTCTGGCGAGCAAACCAGCACGACCGCAATTGCCTGCAACCGCACGGTGCAGCGCAGCAATTTCCGGGCGCTTCGCCGGCAAAACCCTTGCTGCGCAACGCTCCGCGCCCGGCCCGACCTTCCCCAGGGTCCGGCACTAGAATTTCACCCCCGATTCGGGCTATGGTTGCAAGGTAATCCGACGGTCAAGCACGGTCGGGGTACGAGGGAGGAACCGGGGCATGGCCATAGCGCTTGTACTCGTTCTGGTGGTGGCGGGGTCGATCCTGTTTCACCTCTACAGTCCCTGGTGGTGGACGCCCATTGCGTCGAACTGGGGCTACATAGACCAAACGCTGATCGTTACATTCTGGATCACCGGCGCCGTGTTTGCGGCCGTCGTGCTGTTCATGGCCTATTGCGTGTTCCGCTTCCGGCACAAGGACGGCCAGAGGGCGGACTACGAACCGGAAAACCGCAAGCTCGAGACCTGGCTGACCGTCATCACGGCCATTGGTGTGGCAGCCATGCTGGTACCCGGCCTTTTTGTCTGGAACCAGTTCGTGCAGGTGCCGGACGACGCCACCGAGGTCGAGGTGGTCGGCCAGCAGTGGCAGTGGAGCTTCCGCCTGCCGGGCGCCGACGGCAAGCTCGGCAAGTCGGAGACGCGGCTGGTGTCGGCGGACAATCCGCTCGGGCTGATCCCCGACGACCCCAACGGCCAGGACGACGTCGTGGTCGAGGCGGCGGATCTGCATCTGCCGGTCGGCAAGCCGGTGAAGATGCTCTTGCGGTCGATCGACGTGCTGCATGATTTCTACGTGCCTGAATTCCGCGCCAAGATGGACATGATCCCCGGCTCGGTGACCTATTTCTGGTTCACGCCGACGCGGACGGGCACCTTCCAGGTGCTGTGCGCGGAACTGTGCGGCCAGGGCCACGCCTACATGCGCGGCGGGGTGATGGTCGACACCGAGGAAGACTATGTCGCCTGGCTCGGCGAGCAGCAGACATTCGCGCAATTGACGGCGCCGGAGCAGACAAGCCTGGCGGATTAGGGTGCCCGCTGCCCGCACCGGGCAGCGGCGGGAGGATACGAACGGAATACGCCGCATGCGGCCCGAATATCGACGGTCGCCGGCGACGCAGAGGGAGGCGTTCACATGGTCGATGTCACACCCGGCGCCATTGACGGGATTCCGCCAGCCGAAGTTCCCGAGATGGATCTCTACCATCCGCACGGCTGGTGGACGAAGTATGTCTTCTCGCAGGACGCCAAGGTCATCGCCATCCAGTATTCCGGAACCGCGATCGCCATCGGCATGGTGGCGCTGGTGCTGTCCTGGCTGATGCGCCTGCAGCTCGGCTTTCCCGGCACGTTCGATTTCATCACGCCCGAGGCCTATTACCAGTTCATCACCATGCACGGCATGATCATGGTGGTGTACCTGCTGACCGCGCTGTTCCTCGGCGGCTTCGGCAACTACCTGATTCCATTGATGGTTGGCGCTCGGGACATGGTCTTCCCCTATGCCAACATGCTGTCCTACTGGATCTACCTGCTGGCGGTGCTGGTACTGGTGGCAAGCTTCTTCGCACCGGGCGGCCCGACCGGCGCCGGCTGGACGCTCTACCCGCCGCAGGCGATCATGTCGGGTACGCCCGGTGGCCAGCAGTCAGGGATCATCCTGATGCTGGTGTCGCTTATCCTGTTCGTGATCGGCTTCACCATGGGCGGACTGAACTATGTGGTCACGGTGCTGCAGGCGCGCACCCGCGGCATGACGCTGATGCGGCTGCCGCTGACCGTCTGGGGCATCTTCACCGCAACCGTGATGGCGCTGCTGGCCTTCCCGGCGCTGCTCGTCGCCTGCATCATGATGCTGTTCGACCGGCTGCTCGGCACCAGCTTCTTCATGCCCGCGGTGGTCGAACTCGGCCAGCAGCTGCAGACCAATGGCGGCAGCCCGATCCTCTTCCAGCACCTGTTCTGGTTCTTCGGGCACCCGGAGGTCTACATCGTCGCGCTGCCGGCCTTCGGCATCGTCTCCGACCTGATCTCCACCCATGCGCGCAAGAACATCTTCGGCTACCGGATGATGGTCTGGGCGATCGTCGGCATCGGCGCGCTGTCCTTCATCGTGTGGGCGCACCACATGTATGTCAGCGGCATGGACCCGTATTTCGGCTTCTTCTTCGCCACCACGACGCTGATCATCGCGGTGCCGACCGCCATCAAGGTCTACAACTGGGTGCTGACGCTGTGGCGCGGCGACATCCACCTGACCATCCCGATGCTGTTTGCGCTGGCCTTCATCGTCACCTTCGTCAATGGCGGGCTGACCGGCCTGTTCCTCGGCAATGTGGTGGTTGACGTGCCGCTGTCGGACACGATGTTCGTGGTGGCGCATTTCCACATGGTGATGGGCGTGGCGCCGATCACAGTCATTTTCGGCGCGATCTATCACTGGTACCCGAAGATCACCGGACGGATGCTGAACCAGGCGCTCGGCCAGTTCCACTTCTGGGTGACCTTCGTCGGCGCCTACCTGATCTTCTTCCCGATGCACTATGTCGGGCTGATGGGCGTGCCGCGGCGCTATTCGGAGCTCGGCGACATGGCGCTGATGACGGAATCGGCCCACCAGCTGAACGCCTTCATCTCGATCATGGCGTTCATCGTCGGCTTCGCGCAGTTGGTCTTCCTGTTCAACCTGATGTGGAGCATCCGGCACGGCAAGGAGGCCGGGCCCAATCCGTGGCGGGCTACCACGCTCGAATGGCAGACCGAGCACACGCCGCCGCAGCACGGCAATTTCGGCAAGCAGCTGCCGATCGTCTACCGCTGGGCCTATGACTACAGCGTGCCCGGCGCCAAGGAGGACTTCATCGCCCAGAACGACCCGGGTGAATACGGGTCCCCGGGAGGCCACGCATGACCGTCATCGTGGTCGTGCTGATGGTGGTGTTCGGCATAGCCGGCTGGTGGCTGTCGCAGCAGCGCTTGATGTCGAAACCCTGGCTGGAGGCCGGCTCGGTCGCCGCCTTCCCGGGCACCGAGTCCGGATCGATGCCGATGGCCAAGGTCGGTCTCGGCGTCTTCCTGGCGGTGGTCGGCTGCCTGTTCGCGCTGTTCACCAGCGCCTACTCGATGCGCATGGAATATGCCGACTGGAGCGCGCCGCCGGTGCCGCCCCTGCTGTGGATCAACACCGGCATCCTGCTCCTGTCGAGCGTGGCGCTGCATTGCGCCCTGATCGCGGCGCGCAACGGCCAGACCGAGCTGGTGCGGCTGGGGCTGGCGACCGCCGGGCTGACGGCGATTGCCTTCCTGATCGGCCAGGTCGTGGTCTGGCGGGAACTTGAGGCGAATGGCCATTTCCTGACCGCCAACCCGGCCAACGCCTTCTTCTACCTGATCACCGGCATGCATGGCCTGCACATCCTGGGCGGGCTGGCGGGGCTCGCCCGCACAACGTCGCGCGCCTGGGGGCCGGACCCGGCGCGGGCGAAACTGACGCTCAGCGTCGAGCTTTGCGCCATGTACTGGCATTTCCTACTGATCGTCTGGCTGGCGCTGTTCCTGGTACTGGCCGGGTGGGCCGAACGTTTCATCGGCGTTTGCCGCCAATTGCTGACCTGAAAGGACCAAGCGGATGGCCGAGACGACACTCCATCATGCAGCGCCGCGGCCGCCGGGCCTGCGCGGTGTAGCGGCCGACTGGGCGTCGGACCAGCGCGCCTTCAAGAACGTCTCCTGGGGAAAGGCCATGATGTGGATCTTTCTCCTGTCGGACACCTTCATCTTCGGCTGCTTCCTGCTGTCCTACATGACGGCGCGCATGTCGACGCGCGTGCCGTGGCCCAACACCAGCGAAGTGTTTTCCCTGCATGTCGGATCAGTCAGCGTGCCGCTGTTGCTGATCGCCATCATGACCTTCGTGCTGATTTCGAGCAGCGGAACCATGGTGCTGGCGGTCAACTACGGCTACCGGCGCGAGCGCCGCAAGGCGGTTGCCTTCCTGCTGCTGACCGCGGTGCTCGGCGCAACCTTCGTCGGCATGCAGGCCTTCGAATGGTCCAAGCTGATCTCCGAAGGTGTGCGGCCCTGGGGCAACCCATTCGGGGCCGACCAGTTCGGCGCCAGCTTCTTCATGATCACCGGCTTCCACGGCACGCATGTCTCGATCGGCGTGATCTTCCTGCTGATCGTGGCACGCAAGGTCTGGCGCGGCGACTACGATGTCGGGCGACGCGGGTTCTTTACCAGCCGCCGGGGCGACTACGACAGCGTCGAGGTGATGGGCCTCTACTGGCACTTCGTCGACCTCGTTTGGGTGTTCATCTTCGCGTTCTTCTATCTCTGGTGAGGACAAGGCATGACCGAAGCAACAGTTGACGGACACGGCGCTGCACACGCCGCACAGCCGGCCACGCGTTCGGAGGAACACCAGCAGCACCCGCTGAAGGTCTATCTGGTGGTCTGGTTCTGGCTGTTCGTGCTCAGCGCCTGCTCCTACATCATCGATTATGTCGGCCTGCAGGGCTATCTGCGCTGGAGCCTGATCCTGATCTTCATGATGCTGAAGGCCGGGCTGATCGTCGCCGTATTCATGCACATGGTCTGGGAACGGCTGGCGCTGGCCTATGCGATCATCCTGCCGCCAATAGCGGTGCTGGTGTTCGCGCTGATCATGGCATTCGAATCCGACCACACGCTGATGACGCGCATGACCTTCTTCGGGGCCGGCCCCTGACCGGGCGCAGGCAGCCGAAGCGAACGATGGGCGCGCGTCCAGCGTGAACCTGCTCGCATGGGCAAAGGACTGGGCGCGCAGGCTGAAGCGGGACGTGGTGGCGCTATGGCTTGCCGCGCGCGATCCCCGCGTGCCCTGGGCTGCCAAGGCCGTCGCCGGCATGGTGGCGGCCTATGCGCTCAGCCCGATCGATCTGATTCCCGATTTCATTCCGGTGCTCGGCTATCTCGACGACATCGTCATCGTGCCGCTTGGCATATGGCTGGCGCTGAGACTGATCCCGCTATCCCTGATGGAGGAATTGCGCCGGGAGGCGGCGCAGCGTGTCGCACGGCCGGTCAGCCGGATCGCTGCCGCTTCGATTGTCGCCACCTGGCTGGCGCTAGCCTGCTGGCTGGCATGGCTGTTCTGGCCACGCGCGGCGGGCTGAAGTTTTTCCTGTTGCGCTTGCCCTGAAAAAAGGCCGGCGGGTCTTCCGCCGGCCCTTCGATCGACGAGAAGCTTACGACGCCGCGCTCAATCCGCCCTTCTTGCGTGGCTTGGCCTTCGACGCTTTCGACGCAGACGGCTTGGCGCGCGCCAGCTTGGCCGCGGGTGCCGGCTCGACCACCTTGCGATAGAGGTGCCAGGTCGAGTGGCCGAGGATCGGCAGCACCACGGCAAGGCCTGCAAAGAGAGGCAGGGAACCGGCGATCAGCAGCGCCGCAACGATGAGGCCCCAGGCCGCCATCGGGATCGGGTTGGCGATTACCGCCCGGAACGAGGCGTGGATAGCTTCGTAGGCGCCCACGTCGCGATCGAGCAGCAGCGGGAAGGCGACCACCGTGGTGCACAGCACGACCGCCGCGAAGACGAAGCCGATCGCGTGGCCGAGAATGATCAGCATCCAGCCGCGCTCGGTGGCGAGGATTTCGCCGACGAAGCCGGAGACGGACGTCGGCACCTGCGGCCCGAACATCGCGACGTAGAAGGCCTGCGCCACCATCAGCCAGGCGACGAAGATGACGACCAGCATGAAGCCGACCGCCGCAATCGACGGCAAGGCGGGCGAATCCCGCACCTCGAAAGCGTGCGACCAGGCAGTGTCGAGCCCGGCCTCGCGGCGGCGGCTGATCTCGTAAAGCCCGATGGCGGCGAAGGGGCCGATAAGCGCGAAGCCCGAGACCAGCGGAAACAGCAGCGGCAGCGCATTGCTGCCGGATGTCCATGCGGCGAGGATCACGCCGATGACCGGGTAGATCAGGGCCAGGAAGACGACATGCGACGGCTTGACCATGAAATCGTCGACGCCGCGCCTGAGCGCGTCGATGAGATCGGAAAGCGTTATCTTGCGGACACTGATGTGCTCCAGCGTTTCACTGGCGCCTGCGATGACGTGAAAGCCTGCCATTGACCATTCCTCCTAGACCAGGTCCGGATTCGGTCGCGGTTTCGCGGTGCGGGCGTCAAGCGTGACGGGTCACGCACTACCGCGACCTGCACCGTCATCACCATACCCCAATGCGGCGGATTGTCACAGGTATTTCGTCGCTGCGGGGTTCCCGGGTCGGGCATGCCGCTGGCTATGGACTGGAAGTTTCGCTACGCTGGGCACGTATTCATGGGAGGAAACGACGCATGAAGACCACCACCCTTTTCGGTACGGCCGTGCTGGCGGCCAGCCTCTTCGGCGCAATGCCGGCGCAGGCCGACGGCGACGCTGCCGCCGGCAAGAAGGTGTTCAACAAGTGCAGGGCCTGCCACGATGCGGAGACCGACAAGGACAAGATCGGCCCATCGCTGATGAACGTCCACGGCCGCACGGCGGGAACGCTGGAGAGCTTCCTTCCCAAGTATTCGGCCAACATCAAGGAACTCGGCGCGGGCGGACTGGTGTGGGACGACGAGAACCTGACCGCGTATCTCCGCAATCCGAAGGACGTGGTGCCCAAGGGCAAGATGGCATTTCCCGGCCTGAAGTCGGATGACGACCTCGCCAATGTCATCGCCTACCTGAAGGCCGACCCGAAGCCCTGACCTGCAACAGATGCAGGTCCGGCTGACGCCCCTTCTGTCTCAAGGCGGAGCGGGGCATGCTGGCACATGTCGTCGCGGCTGACGGATTGCGAATTCCTGCGCATCGGCTATTGCGGACGGCGGATCGCGCCTGCCATGGGCAGGCGCGATCGTATCGCCAAGGAGCATGACCGATGCCCGCGCGCCCGCACCTGACACCGCTTGTCCATTCGCTGCCGCCGACCGTGCCCTTCGTCGGGCCGGAGGCGCAGGAGCGCACCCGCGGCCGGCCGTTCCGCGCCCGCATCGGCGCCAATGAAAGCAGTTTCGGGCCGGCGCCGTCGGTGATCGCCGCCATGCAGGCCGCGGCGCGCGACATGTGGATGTATGGCGACCCGGACAATTTCGAACTGAAGGGGGCGCTGGCGGCGCATTACGGCGTCGGCCGGCAGAACGTGGTGGTCGGCGAAGGCATCGACGGGCTGCTGAACCTCGTGGTGCGCATGTTCGTCGCGCCGGGCGACGCGGTCATCACCTCGCTTGGCGCCTACCCGACCTTCAACTTCCACGTCGCCGGCTTCGGCGGGCGGCTGGTGACGGTGCCCTACGAGAACGACCGGGAGAGCCTCGACGGGCTGCTTGCGGCTGCCATCCGCGAGAAGGCGCCTCTCGTCTATCTGTCCAATCCGGACAACCCGATGGGCACCTGGTGGGAGGCAGGCGAAATCTCCCGCTTCATCGAGGCGCTGCCCGAGACGACGATGCTGGTGCTCGACGAGGCCTATTGCGAGACGGGACCGGATTCTGCACTGCCGCCGCTCGACGTGTCGCGCCCGAACGTGGTGAGGATGCGCACCTTCTCGAAGGCCTACGGTCTCGCCGGCATACGCTGCGGCTACGCCATCGGCGAGGGAGAGGTGATCGCCGACTTCGAGAAGATCCGCAACCACTACGGGGTCAACAGCATAGCGCTGGTGGCGGGTGAGGCCGCGCTTGCAGACCAGGACTACCTGGACCAGATTCGCGCCAGGGTCGCGGCCGGGCGCGAGCGCATCTCGGCCATCGCGCGCGACAATGGGCTGGCGCCGATCCGCTCGGCGACCAACTTCGTCACCATCGACTGCGGCAGCGACGGTGATTTCGCGCTGAAGATCATGGAGCACCTTCTGGAGCGCGACGTGTTCATCCGCAAGCCGATGGTGCCGGTACTCAACCGCTGCATCCGCGTCAGCGTGGGGCGCGACGAGGAACTCGACATCTTCGCCGCGGAACTGCCCGGCGCCATCAGGGCCGCGCGCGGCGGCTAGGCTTCCTCAAAGCTGCAATTCCCAGGTCTGGCCGACGAGGTCCTTGCCGAAGCTGTGGTGCGGCTCCTCGGCCAAGAGCCGGAAGCCGGCGCGTTCGTAGATGCGGCGCGCCTCGTGCAGGATGTCGTTGGTCCACAGCTCCAGGCGGCGGTAGCCGAAGGCGCGCGCCTTGTCGATGCAGGCTTCGACCAGCATGCTGCCGACGCCCCGACCCCGCGCCGAGGCCTCGACATGCAGCATGCGCAGCCGGGCGCAATCCGGGTCCGACTCGTCGTGCACCAGAAAGATGGCGCCGATTGGTTCGCCGTCCAGTTCGGCAATCCAGCAATAGTCGCGCCCTTCGAGGAAGTTGCGGAGAAACTTTACGCCGATCTCGGCGACCAGCGCCTCGAACTCCATCGTCCAGCCGAACTCACGCGTGTAGAGCAATGCCTGGCGCTGCACGACCCAGCCGATATCGCCCGCCCGGTGCGGGCGCAGGACGGCCCGCGCTTATCCGGAACCTCCTGTGCCAGAAGCGACGTGACCTTGCGCAACGCGCCGGCAAGGTCGGGCAGGCTGGCGTCGGGCAACGGCTCGACCAGCCGGCCGATGTCGCGGTCTGCGGCTGCCTGCAGGCCGGCAAGGGCCGCCCTGCCCTGCCTCGTCAGCGACAGCATGCGGCGGCGTCCGTCGGCTGGGTCGGCGCTCATCTCGACAAGGTTCGCCGCCGCGAACTTCTTCAGGATGCGGGTCAGATAGGCCGGATCGAGGCGCAGGTCGCGGGCGATGTCGGAGGCCACCGCCCCGACATTGATCTGGAATGTGCGTGCCAGGAAGCCGCGCTCGCCGGCAACGTCTGGCGCGAAGCCGCCATGGGCGCGGTGGCCGATCTCGAAAATGACGCGCGCCTCGGTCAGCGTGAAGGCGCTCTGCGACAGCGTCTCCTCGAGCAGGCCGACGGTGCGCGTATAGAAGCGGTTGAAGTTGCGGATCAACCCGACCAGTTCCGAGCGCTCCATGGCTGCCTCCATCGCTGGGCAAGGGAATTAGTGGACTGAGTCCATTACTTTTGCAAGCCACCCTTCCCGCCTGCCTGCCGCCCGCCCGGAACGAAACGAGGGGTGGGCCGTTCGCCCCGCATGAGGGGAAGCAAGCAGTCAGTATCCTTGATGGTCATCGGCGCGGTGCTCGCAGTGGGCGTGCTTGTCGCGCCGCAGGTGCTGTTGCTGATCTTTGCCGGCGTGCTGGTTGCCGTGTTCCTGCGCTCGGGCGGCGGCTGGATCGCGACGCGGAGCGGCCTGCCCTACCATGCGGGCGTGGCGATCTTCCTGGCTGTGCTGATCCTCGCGCTGGCCGGTGCCTTTGCCGCCTTCGCACCGGCCGTGATGACGCAGACGAACGAACTCTTCGACCAGATCCCGTCTGCAGCAAAGGGCCTGCGCGACTGGGTCGAGAGCTATGCCTGGGGCGAAGCGCTGCTCCAACGCGCAACCCCGCGCGGCCTGTGGTCGGCCGGCGGCAGCGATGCCGCGACGATGGCCGTGACATCGACCTTCGGCGCGCTCGGCAACATGGTGATCATCCTGTTCATCGGGCTTTACGGGGCGCTTGACCCGGGCATCTACCGCCGGGGCTTGCTGGCGTTGCTTGCGCCGCCGCTCCGGCCGCGCGGCAAGGAAGTGCTCGACAAGGCGGCTGCGACGCTTTCCGACTGGCTCGCCGCCAAGCTGATCTCGATGGCAATCGTCGGCGTGCTGACGGCGGCGGGCCTCTGGGCTATCGGCATTCCGCTCGCCTTCCTGCTCGGGTTGATCGCCGCCCTGCTCGCCTTCATTCCCAATATCGGTCCGGTGATCGCAGCGGTGCCGGCACTGCTGCTTGCCTTCGCGCAAGGGCCGACGGCGATGCTCCTTGTCGGGGTTGTCTATCTCGTCGTGCAGACGCTCGAGAGCTACGTCATCACGCCGGTGATCCAGCAGAAGAAGGTTGCGCTGCCACCGGCGCTGGTGATCGCCATGCAGGTGCTGTTCGGCGTGCTGTTCGGCCTCGCCGGCCTGGCGCTTGCGACGCCTCTCGCAGCCCTGGGGCTGACGCTGGTGCGCGAGATCTATGTCGGCGACTACCTGGGCGGAAAGGGCGAGGCGCAAGACGCGGGCAAGTCAGCCCCGAACTAAGGATTATCCTTGCCGCTTGAATGAATTGAACGTTTGTTTTATTCTGCTCGAAGTCGAGGAGCAGCATGGCACGCACGGCAGGTTCGGACGGCGAAAGAACGGAGGCGGCGATCCGCGAGGCGGCGGTCAGCCTGATGGCGCGCCATGGCTACGAGGCCATGTCGATGCGCCAGCTTGCCGCCGAGGTGGGGGTGCAGGCAGCAGCCCTCTATCGCTATTTCCCGACCAAGCAGGACCTGCTGTTCACGCTGCTCAACGAGCACATGGAAACGCTGATCGCCGCCTGGGACGCCGCGCGCCCCCGCAACGCGGACCCGGCGGTGTGCCTTGCCGCCTTCGTCGACAACCACATCCGCTTCCACGTGGCGCGGCGGCATTCCACGCACGTCTCAAACATGGAACTACGCAGCCTGTCGCATGAGCGGCTCAGCCACATGCTGCGCCTGCGCGCGCGCTACGAGAAGGAACTGCGCCAGATCCTGCGCGAGGGCGCGGAAGACGGCAGCTTCGTCATGGAGGATGTCGGCCTGACCGCGATGGCGATCATCCAGATGATCACCGGCGTGATCGTCTGGTTCCGGCCCGACGAGAGGCTGTCGGTCGACGAGGTGACGAAGAGCTATCTGGCCATGACATTGCGCCTCGTCGGCGCAGCAGCCCGGGAGACGGTGAATGTACCTGAACACGCTTGATTTCGGACAGGGCGAGGAGATCGACGCGCTGCGCGAGATGGTGCGCCGCTTCGCACAGGAGCGGATTGCTCCGCAGGCGGCGGAAATCGACCGCTCCAACGAGTTCCCTGCCCCGCTGTGGAAGGAAATAGGCGAGCTCGGCCTGCTCGGCATCACCGCCGACCCGAATTTCGGCGGCTCCGGCATGGGTTATCTCGGCCATGTCGTGGCGATGGAGGAGATTTCGCGCGCCTCGGCCTCGGTCGGGCTGTCCTACGGCGCGCATTCCAATCTCTGCGTCAACCAGATCAACCGCTGGGCGACACCGGCGCAGAAGCAGAAATATCTGCCGCCGCTGTGTTCGGGCGAGCATGTCGGCGCGCTTGCCATGTCGGAGCCGGGCTCCGGCTCGGACGTCGTGTCGCTGCGGCTGCGCGCCGAGAAGCGCAACGACCGCTATGTGCTGAATGGCTCCAAGATGTGGATCACCAACGGGCCGGACGCCGACACGATGGTGGTCTACGCCAAGACCGACCCGGACGCGCGCTCGCGCGGCATCACCGCCTTCATCGTCGAGAAGACGATGAAGGGCTTTTCGGTGGCCCAGAAACTCGACAAGCTCGGCATGCGCGGCTCCAACACCGGCGAGCTGGTGTTCGAGAATGTCGAGGTGCCTTTCGAAAACGTGCTGCACGAGGAAGGGCGCGGCGTCGAGGTGCTGATGTCGGGGCTTGACTATGAGCGCACCGTTTTGGCCGGGGGGCCGCTCGGCATCATGGCCGCCTGCCTCGACGTCGCGGTGCCCTATGTGCATGAGCGCAAGCAGTTCGGCCAGGCGATCGGCGAGTTCCAGCTGGTGCAGGGCAAGCTCGCCGACATGTATTCGACGATGAGCGCGGCGCGCGCCTATGTCTATGCCGTGGCGGCGGCCTGCGACCGCGGCCCGGGCACGCGCAAGGATGCGGCAGGCTGCATCCTGTTCGCGGCAGAAAAGGCGACCCTGATGGCACTCGACGCGATCCAGCTGCTCGGCGGCAACGGCTACGTGAACGACTACGCGACGGGTCGCCTGCTGCGCGACGCGAAACTCTACGAGATCGGCGCGGGGACGAGCGAGATCAGGCGGTGGCTGATCGGGCGGGAGATCATGGCGGAAGGGGTGTAACATTTCAGCCAGACTTGCCCTTCTGTGGCAAGGCATTGGCACCATGGCAAACTACACAATGTTGGCGTAGTTTGCATAGTATGGCATACTGGACGAGCGTGAGGAATTCCCAATGGCCAAGTCCGGACTGTCCGAAGATCCAGCCCCCTTCGATCCACCCAGCGACGTCGCGCGGGCGCAGCTTCGCATCGGGGACGGCGGCCGTGTGGTGATACCGGCTGAAATGCGGGCGGCGCTCGGCGTGAAACCCGGAGACACGCTGATTGCACGCGTCGTTGACGGCGAGCTAAGCCTCATGTCCCAGAAGGTCGCAGTGCGCCGGGCGCAGGACATGGTCCGGCGCGTCGTTCCGAAAGGCATATCGCTGGTGGACGAACTCATTGCAGACCGCCGCGCCGAGGCCGCCAGGGAAGAACGGGACTGATGCGCTACATGCTTGATGCATCCGCCGTCCTCGCCGTGCTGAACCGTGAGCCGGGCGCCGACTTCGTCAGCGAGCGGCTCGCCAATTCAGGTCTGTGTGTCGTCAATGCCGTCGAGGTCGGCAGCAAGCTGGTCGATGCCGGGATGACGCCTGCCGCCGCGCGCGAAGTGATCGGCCTTCTCGGCATCCGGATGATCGCGTTCGATACGGATCTTGCGGACCTAGCCATGGACTTGCGTCCGCTCACCGCCGCGGCCGGCCTGTCGCTTGCCGACCGTGCCTGCCTCGGCGCTGCCATCCGGCACGACGCCACCGCGCTCACCTCTGACAAGGCTTGGTCGCGGGTCAGTCCCGGCTGTGCCGTCGAACAGATCAGGTAATCCCATGCCCGCCCTCACCTCCTCCATCTCGCCTGCTTCCGACGCTTTCCGCGCCAATGCCGAGAAGATGCGCGCACTGGTCGCCGACATTGCGGACAAGGCCGCCACCGTCGAGCAAGGCGGTTCCGAGGAAGCGCGCGCGCGGCACCAGTCGCGCGGCAAGCTCTTGCCGCGGCAGCGGCTGGCGCAGCTTATCGACGCGGGCTCGCCGTTCCTCGAGATCGGCCAGTTCGCCGCTTGGGATCTCTACGGCGGCGACATCGCGTCGGCCGGCATGATCGCGGGGGTCGGCCGCGTCGAGGGCCGCGAGGTGATGATCGTCGTCAACGACGCCACGGTGAAGGGCGGCACCTATTACCCGATGACGGTGAAGAAGCATCTGCGCGCGCAGGAGATCGCGCTGCAGAACAACCTGCCCTGCATCTATCTCGTCGATTCAGGTGGCGCCAACCTGCCCAACCAGGACGAGGTGTTTCCGGATCGCGATCATTTCGGCCGCATCTTCTTCAACCAGGCGACGATGTCGGCGGCCGGAATTCCGCAGATCGCCTGCGTCATGGGTTCGTGCACGGCGGGCGGCGCCTACGTGCCGGCGATGGCCGACGAATCCATCATGGTGAGGAACCAGGCGACGATCTTTCTAGGTGGCCCGCCGCTGGTCAAGGCAGCGACCGGCGAGGACGTGACCGCCGAGGAACTCGGCGGCGCGGACGTCCACACGCGGCTGTCGGGCGTTGCCGACCACCTCGCCGAGGACGACGAACACGCGCTGGCGATCGTGCGGCGCATCGTCAAAAACCTGAATCGGAACAAGCCGGTAAGCGCTGTCTTACAGAATGTGATTCCGCCGCTTCATGCAGCGGAGGAGATCTACGGCATCGTGCCGGGCGACACGCGCCAGCCCTACGACGTGCGCGAGATCATCGCCCGCATTGTCGACGGCTCCGAGTTCGACGAGTTCAAGCAGAACTACGGCACGACGCTGGTCACCGGCTTCGCGCATCTGCACGGCATGCCGGTCGGCATCATTGCCAACAATGGCGTGCTGTTTTCTGAGAGCGCGCTGAAGGGCGCGCACTTCATCGAGCTGTGCTGCCAGCGCAAGATCCCGCTGGTGTTCTTGCAGAACATCACCGGCTTCATGGTCGGCAAGAAGTACGAGGCGGGCGGCATTGCACGCGACGGTGCCAAGCTGGTGACGGCGGTGGCGACCGCCGCCGTGCCGAAGGTGACGATGATCATCGGCGGCTCGTTCGGCGCCGGCAATTACGGCATGTGCGGGCGCGCCTACTCGCCGCGCTTCCTGTGGATGTGGCCGAACGCCCGCATCTCGGTGATGGGCGGCGAACAGGCGGCGACCGTTCTGGCGATGGTCAAGCGCGAGGGCATCGAGCGCAAGGGCGGCGCGTGGAGCGACGAGGAGGAAGCCGCCTTCCGCGCGCCCATCCTCGAAAAATACGAACGCGAGGGCCACCCGCTCTATTCGTCGGCAAGGCTTTGGGACGACGGCATCATCGACCCGGCGAAGGCACGCGAGGTGCTGGCGCTGTCGCTCTCGGCCGCGCTCAATGCGCCGATCCCCGACACGAAATTCGGCGTGTTCAGGATGTAGCGACCGGCAGCGCCGCCGAGGATGGCTGGCGTGAATGGGAGGGCCCATGACAAAGCACCGCATCTACACGACCAGTTTTGCCAGCGTGTACCCGCTCTACGTGGCGAAGGCCGAAAGGAAGGGTCGTACAAAGGCCGAGGTCGACGAGATCATCCACTGGCTGACCGGCTATGACGTCGACGGTCTCGAGAGAATCCTGGCGGACGAGACCGACTTCGAGACATTCTTCACCGAGGCTCCCCGTCCGAACCCCGCGCGCGCATCGATCAAGGGCCTGGTCTGCGGCGTTCGCGTGGAGGAGGTGGAAGAGCCGACGATGCGCGAAATCCGCTACCTCGACAAGCTTGTCGACGAACTGGCGCGTGGCAAGAAAATGGAAAAAATCCTGCGCAGCGACTGAGTTGGAGCGCGTTTGCCTCCGGAGAGCGGCCTGCCGGCAATGACCCTGCATTGACGTGTATCAAGGTGCCGCCGGGCGTCGCGAACTAGGTCCACAGATCGAAGCTGTGGAGACGACGCGTGGCGGACCGGCCGGACATCAAGAAGGTAATCGGCGTCGGCAAGACGCAGGGACGCACCCGGCGCATGCTGCTGGCTGGACTGGCCATCGTCCTGCTCGGGCTTGCCGGTTGGTACTGGATCGCGCAGTCCTCGCAGGGCGACGCGCAGACCTACCTGACCGCCGAGATCGAGCGCGGCGACCTGACAGTCACCGTCACGGCAACGGGTACGGTCGAACCGACCAACCTCGTCGAGATTTCGAGCGAACTGTCGGGAACCGTTCGCGCCGTCAATGTCGACCACAACGACACGGTGACGGTCGGCCAGGTGCTGGCGCAGCTCGATACCGACAAGCTCGAGGCCTCGCTGGCGCGGAGCCGCGCGGCACTCGACTCCAAGCTCGCCCGCGTTGCGGAGGCGGAGGCCACGGTTGCCGAGACCAAGGAGCAGTACGACCGCATCAAGGAGCTGGCGATGCGCAAGGTCGTGTCGGTCCAGTCGCTGCAGGCGGCGGCCGCGGGCCAGGCCCGCGCCGAGGCCGGCGTGGCGCTGGCGCGCGCCGACGTCAAGGTGGCCGAAGCCGATCTCAGGATGGAGGAAACCAACCTCACCAAGGCCTGCATCTGCTCGCCGATCCACGGCGTGGTGCTGACCCGCAACGTCGATGTCGGCCAGATCGTGGCCTCGTCGCTGCAGGCGCCGGTGCTGTTCACCATCGCCGAGAATCTGGCGCAGATGGAACTGCGCGTCGACATCGACGAGGCGGATGTCGGCACGGTGAGCGTCGGCCAGAAGGCGAGCTTTACCGTCGAGGCCTACCAGGGCCGGACCTTCCCGGCCGAGATCGCCGAACTGCGCTATGCCCCGCAGACGGTCGACGGCGTGGTCACCTACCAGGCGATCCTCAGCATCGACAATTCCGCCGGACTGCTGCGCCCGGGCCTGACCGCGACGGCCAACATCACCGTAGAGCAGATACCCGATGCCTTGCTGGTGTCCAACGCGGCGCTGCGCTTCGCGCCGCCGGTCGAGGTGGAGCAGAAAAGCAGCGGCGGCGGGCTGCTCGGCCTGATCATGCCGCGCCGACCCGGCGGCCCCGCCGAGGCGTCGAACGAGGCCGCCGCTGACGGCTCGCGCACGCTCTGGGTCCTGCGCGACGGCACGGCGGTCGCGGTGCCGGTGCGAACCGGCGCCACCGACGGGCTGAAAACGGCCATCGTGGAGGGCGATGTCGCGCCCGGCGACGCGGCGATCACCGACCAGACGGACGGGACATGACACCGGAGGCCCCGCCCCTGATGTGGCTCGAAGCGATTACCAAGGTCTATGGCACCGGCGACGCCGAGGTGCGCGCGCTCGACGGCGTCGACCTTGCCATCGCGGAGAAGGAATTCGTCGCGATCATGGGGCCGAGCGGGTCGGGCAAGTCGACGGCGATGAACGTGCTCGGCTGCCTCGATGCTCCGTCGGACGGACATTACCGCTTCATGGGGGTCGATGTCGGGGCGCTGTCGCTCGACCAGCGGGCGCTGCTTCGGCGCAACTACATCGGCTTCGTCTTCCAGGGCTACAACCTGCTGGCCCGCACATCGGCGCTCGAGAACGTCGAACTGCCGCTGATCTACAAGGGCATCGGTGCCGCCGAGCGCCGGGCGCAGGCCATGGAGGCGCTGGCCAAAGTCGGGCTGGAAGGCCGCGAACACCACGATCCGTCTCAGCTCTCCGGCGGACAGCAGCAGCGCGTGGCGATCGCGCGCGCCATCGTCGGGCGACCGGCCGTCATCATGGCCGACGAGCCGACCGGAAATCTCGATACGGCGCGCAGCCGCGAGATCATGGAGTTGCTGACCCGCTTCAACCGCGACGATGGCATGACCATCGTGATGGTGACGCACGAGGCCGACATGGCCGACTATGCCGACCGCCTGGTGCACTTCGTCGACGGCCGCATCGACAGCGACGTCACGCAGCAGCGGGCAGCCTGACATGCTGTGGGAAACGATCAAACTCGCGCTGCAGGCGATTTTCCGCAATGCGCTGCGCTCTTTCCTCACCGTTCTTGGCATCGTCATCGGCGTCGCCGCGGTGATCGCCATGGTAACGGTCGGCGAGGGCTCGACGGCGCAGGTCACCAAGGACGTTGCCAGGCTCGGCACCAACCTTCTGATGGTGCGCCCCGGCCAGCCCCAGCAGGGCCCGCAGACCTCCGGCGGCACCGCCGCCGCCTTCGACATGAAGGATGTCGAGGCGATCCAGGCGCAGGTCGCGGGCGTGCGCGCGGCGGCGCCGGCCAATACGCGGACGATGACCGCGATCCTCGGCAACGAAAACCATTCGACCAGCGTGACCGGCACCGACAGCAGCTATCTGGAGGCGCGCGACATGCCGGTGAAACTCGGCCGGCCCTTCTACGAAAGCGAGTTGCGCACCGGCGCGGCTGTCTGCCTGCTCGGCCAGACCGTGCGGCGCGAGCTGTTCGGCAGCGGCAACCCGCTTGGCCAGGACCTGCGGCTGAAGACGATATCCTGCCGCGTGATCGGCGTCATCGACGAACAGGGCGTCTCGAGCTTCGGCACCGACCAGGACGATTTCGTGCTGCTGCCGATCAAGGCCTTCCAGCGGCGCATCGCCGGCAATACCGACGTATCGATCATCTTCGTGGCGGTCCGCGACGGCGTGTCGACAGTCAAGGCCAAGGGCGAGATCGAACGCCTGATGCGCGAGCGTCGGCGAATCTCGGCCGGCGAGGAAGATGATTTCAACGTCTTCGACATGAAGCAGATCGCTTCCGTGCTGACCGGCATCACCGGCGTGCTGACCGGGCTGCTGTCGGCCGTGGCGGCCGTCAGCCTGCTGGTCGGCGGCATCGGCATCATGAACATCATGCTGGTCTCGGTGACCGAGCGCACGCGCGAGATCGGCATCCGCCTCGCAGTCGGCGCGCAGGAGCGCCAAGTGCTCATGCAGTTCCTCGTCGAGGCGATCGTGCTGTCGCTGCTCGGCGGGCTGATCGGCATCATGCTCGGCCTCGCGCTTGGGGCATTGGGCGCCAACCTGCTGCGGGTGCCGTTCTCGCCCAACCCGCTGATCGTGCTCTTGGCCTTCGGCTTCTCGGCGATGGTCGGGGTGGTGTTCGGCTATTTCCCCGCACGCCGCGCCGCCCGGCTGAACCCGATAGACGCGCTGCGCCACCAGTAGGGATCGCGTCACTGCTGACGCAAGGCTGTCAGCAGCCGCTACGTTGCATTCTTCCGGTCGCTCGACAAACATGTCAGCCATGCTGTCTTGCGGGGTGATCCATGATTCTCATCGGCCAGTATGATTCCTCCTTCGTGCGCCGGGTCGGCATTGCACTCCGCCTCTACGGGCACGCCTTCGACCACCGGCCGTGGTCGGTGTTCTCCGACAAGGACAAGATCCGCCCGTACAATCCTCTGATGCGGGTGCCGGTTCTGGTGCTCGACGACGAGGACGTGCTTGTCGACTGCAACCTGATGCTCGACCATCTCGACAGGCAGGCGCCGGGCAAGAAATCGCTCTGGCCGGCGGAGGAACCCGACCGGCACCGCGCGCTGAAAGTCTCGGGCCTCGCCACCGGGCTGGCCGACAAGCCCGTCAGCCTGTTCTACGAATACCGGCTGCACGAACATGTCTCGCCGATCTGGGTCGAGCGCTGCAAGTCGCAGATTGCCGGCGCGCTGTCGGTGCTCGAGGAAGACCGCGCCGAGCGGCAGATTACCTACTGGTTCGGCGAGGATTTCGGCCATGCCGACATCGCCGTGGCCTGCGCCATCCGCCATGTCACCGAATCGCTGCCTGATCTCGTGGCGATGCAGGACTATCCCGCGCTCTTGGCGCATTGCGAGCGGCTGGAGGCGATGCCGGTGTTCAAGGAGATCAGCCAGCCCTTCATCCCGCCGGCATAGGCCGAGCGCCCTCCAGCGGTTGCCTCGCGCGCGCCGGGCGCTAGATTGCGCAATGCCGGCAAAGGTCCGGAAAGGGGAGCGCCATGCAACTGTTCGACCTGATCGCCCGCATCGCCTTCGGCATCGCCAGCACGGCGCTGATGCTGCTGGCCGGCGCGCTCATCGTCTATGCCGCCTTCCAGGTCGGACACGCCTTCTGGATACCGGAATCGGCGGTCGGCGGGGCGCTGCTCGAGGCCGTCGGCTACACGGTCATCGCCATCGCCGTCTTCGACGTCGGCAAGTACCTGCTGGAGGAGGAGGCCATACGCGGCCGCGAGATGCGCAAGGCCGGCGAGGCGCGGCGGAGCATGACCAAGTTCATGTCGACCATCGCCATCGCGGTTTTCCTCGAATCGCTGGTCGCCGTGTTCGCCGCGAGCAAGGACGACGTCAGCAACATGATCTATCCGACCTTTCTCCTGCTGTCGGGCGTCGCGCTGGTGGTCGGCCTCGGCGTCTACCAGCGCCTCAGCGTCGAGGTCGAGATGGACGAGGGCCCCGATCCGCAGACCGAAGACGTGCCGGCGCGGAGCAAGGCGAAGACGAGTTCGGTGCGCAAGAAATAGGCGGTATTGCCCGCATTGCCGGTCCGGCTCTGGTGACGCGGGTCCGACAACCGGTCTATAAGGCGGCGGAGATGACCCCTTGGCCGCCTTTCCTGCCGGAGGAAGCATGTTTTCCAAGATCCTGATCGCCAACCGCGGCGAAATCGCCTGCCGCGTCATCCGCACGGCGCGCAGGCTGGGCGTCGCCACGGTGGCCGTCTACTCCGACGCGGATGCCGGCGCGCTGCATGTCCAGATGGCCGACGAGGCCGTGCGGATCGGGCCGGCGCCGGTCGGCGAGAGCTACCTGCGTGGCGAGGCGATCATCGCCGCGGCCGAGGCGAGCGGCGCCGAGGCGATCCATCCCGGCTACGGCTTCCTGTCGGAAAATCCCGACTTCGTCGACCAGGTGACCCTGGCCGGTCTGGTCTTCATCGGCCCGTCGGCGGCGTCGATCCGCGCCATGGGGCTGAAGGACGCCGCCAAGCGGCTGATGGAGAAGGCCGGCGTGCCGGTGGTGCCCGGCTATCACGGCGAGGACCAAGGGCTGGTGCTGCTCGCCGGCAAGGCGCGCGAGATCGGCTATCCGGTGCTTATCAAGGCGCGCGCCGGTGGCGGCGGCAAGGGCATGCGGCGCGTCGACAGTCCCGACGATTTCGCCGAGGCGCTGTCGGGCGCGCGGCGCGAGGCCAAGGCCGCCTTCGGCGACGACGCGGTGCTGGTCGAGAAATATGTCGAGAAGCCGCGCCACATCGAAGTGCAGGTGTTCGGCGACAATCATGGCGGCGCGGTGCATCTGTTCGAGCGCGACTGCTCGGCGCAGCGCCGCCACCAGAAGGTTATCGAGGAGGCCCCTGCCCCCGGCATGACGGCGGCCATGCGCAAGGCGATGACGGACGCGGCGGTAAAGGCCGCCAAGGCGATCGGCTATTCGGGCGCCGGCACGATCGAATTCATCGCGGATGCCAGTGAGGGCCTGAAACCGGACCGCTTCTGGTTCATGGAGATGAATACCCGCCTGCAGGTCGAGCATCCGGTGACCGAGATGGTGACCGGCGTCGACCTCGTCGAATGGCAGTTGCGCGTGGCGGCGGGCGAAAACCTGCCGAAAACGCAGGCCGAGATCGAACTCTGCGGCCATGCCTTCGAGGCCCGGCTCTATGCCGAGGACCCGTCGCGCAACTTCCTGCCGGCCATCGGCACGCTGCACCATCTCGATTTTCCCTCGGAAGTGCTTCCCGGCTGCCTGCTGCGCGTCGAGACAGGGGTGCGGGCCGGCGATGCCATCTCGCCCTTCTACGACCCGATGATCGCCAAGCTGGTGGTGCACGGTCCGGACCGGGCGAGCGCGCTTGCCGGGCTGGCCGGTGCGCTGGAGGCGACCGAGATCGCCGGGTCGGTGACCAATGCCGCCTTCCTCGTGGCGCTGGCGCGCGACGCCGAGTTTGCCGCCGGCGAAGTCGATACCGGGCTGATTGGACGCCGGCAGGAAGCACTGACCGCCAGCGCGGAGCCGACCGCCGAAACGGTCGCGCGGGCAGCGCTCGCGGCAAGCGGTGCCGGCGAGGCGGGGGGTTCCGCCGATCCGTGGTCGAGCCTTGCCGGCTATGCGCATTTCCACCCGATGGCGCGCCGTGTCGTGCTGCGGCGGGGCGAGCGCGAGATCGAGGCGCTGGTGGCTGCCGACGCGAAGGGCGGCTTCCGGATTGCTGCCGACGGCACGACGGTGACGATCCGGCCCGGCGAAGACCACGAGGGCCAGCCCCGCGCGGGCGGCGTGCGCCCGCCGCGCGCGGCAAGCTGGCCCGGTCATGTCACGGTGTTTTCGGACGGCGCAGCCTTCAGCTTCGCCGTCGACGACCCCTTCGAACGCGCCGCCGAGGCGGAGGCGGGCCCGGCAAGCCTGCGCGCGCCGATGCCGGGACTGGTCAAGCTAGTGCGTGCGGCGGCCGGAGACAGCGTCATCAAGGGTCAGGCGCTGCTGGTGCTGGAGGCGATGAAGATGGAGCACACGATCGCCGCACCGCATGACGGCGTGATCGCCGAGATCGCCACCGAAGGCGCTCAGATCACCGACGGCACGGTGCTTGTGCGGTTCGTCGAAACGGACTGACCGCATAGCCGATTGCCGGCCGCGCCGGCCTGCCCTACCGCACTATAAGCCCCCTACCTCTGCTGCAGAAACCCGACATGACAGACGTTCAGCTCCCGCAACGCCACAAGCTCTACGAGGACATGCTGGCGCTGCTGCTCGGCACGCTGCTGACGGCGCTGGGGCTCACGCTCTACGCCCAGGCGACGCTGACGGTCGGCGGCGTGGCCGGCGTCTCGCTGCTCGCCCACTACGCGACGGGCTACGGCTTCGGGACGATCTTCTTCATCGTCAACCTGCCCTTCTACGCGCTCGCCATCAGTCGCATGGGCTGGCCCTTCACGCTGCGCACCTTCGCTGCCGTGGCGCTGGTGTCGCTGTTCTCGCGGCTGACGCCGACGTGGATTTCCGTCGCGCATGTCGAACCGGTCTACGCGGCGGTGGCCGGCGGCGGGCTGGTCGGCATCGGCCTGCTGATCCTGTTCAGGCATCGCGCGGGCCTCGGCGGCCTCAACATCCTGTCGGTCTACCTGCAGGACAGGAACATCATTCGCGCTGGCTATTTCCAGCTGATCGTCGATTTCCTGATCCTGGTCGCAGCCTTCTTCACCCTGCCTCTCGACAAGGTTGCCCTGTCGATCCTCGGCGCGCTGGTGATCAACCTGATCCTGGCGATCAACCACCGCCCGGGCCGCTATCTCGGCATGAGCTGATTGCCCCAAAACGGAAAAACCGCGCCGGTTTGTGCCAACCGGTCGCGGCTTTTCGACAGTCCGTCCCAGGCGTCCCCACGCCCGAACATCGCCTTCACCTGTACCCGGCGCGATCGATCGCGCTCTTGTCTTGGAGCCTGCCGTCTTGCTGCGGCTTGGCCCTATTTTGCCTGGAGGAGCAAAAATTCAGTGCATGGTCATCCATTCGCGGGCTTCGCGAAGGGCCTGCGCAATGTCGGACTTGCTCATCGAGACCGAGAGTTCCGAGCGCAGTTCGGCAGCGCGGGCCGAACCCTTGATCGCCGCGATGTTGAACCATTTGTGGGCGGCAATCACATCGACCTCGCAATCGCGGCCGGTGGCATACATCAGGCCCAGTTCGAAGAGAATGTCAGCCTGGGCACTTGCCCCCATGACGCCGACGCCCTGCTCAAGTATTTCAAAACGTGCCATTTTTCAGTCCCCTGTCAGCTCCGAGAGCGGCTTCCCGTGTTGTCCCCGGGGCTGCCCTTCCGATGCTTCGAAGCATGGCGGCGAGGCTTGAATCCGTCGTTAAATGGCGTGCTTAATTTGCTGCGAATAAAGTTCAAACAAGAGGTAAATGTCGGAAATCATTAAGGATGCGAAGCCCGGCATGACGCGGAATCGCCGAAAAACTGATGAAAATGCCGGCCTTTCCCGGCAAGGCTTTGATAACCACGCAAACGACTCGACGATTTTATTTGGGGGGTCCGACGGGCGATTTCGGACGATTGGGGGTCGCCAAGAATCATATGCCGACTGCCGCTGCGGCACCGCTTCCGCTGCGATCCGGTTTGTCATAGCGTGACATCCGCGCGCCGGTGCGCGTTCAGACAACCCAGGGAGGAAACGGGATGTTCGGCAGGTTCACGATTGTCTTGGCGGCCGCATTGATGGTGACGGGAGCAGCGCTTGCCGACCCGATCGAAGGCAACTGGAAGACGGCATCCGGCGAGACGGCCGGAATCGCGCCCTGCGGCGGCCAGTTCTGCATCAAGCTGAAGACCGGAAAGCACGCCGGAAAGCAGATCGGCAAGATGACGGCCAACGGCGCAAACAGCTACAAGGGCTCGATCACGGACCCTGCCGACGACAAGACCTATAGCGGGTCAGGCCAGCTTTCCGGCAACTCGCTGAAGATGAAGGGCTGCGTGGCCGCGATCTTCTGCAAGTCGCAGACCTGGTCGAAGCTCTAATCCGATAATCCGATCCGGGCGGCGCGAAGCCGCCGCCCGGATCGTTCTGGAGACGAAGGTCCGGCGCTCAGCCGCGCGCGCGCTGGCCGAAAAGGACCTTCTGGGCTTCCTTGTCATCGGCGAGGTTGCGCCGGTGCTCCTGGCCGACCTCGAGGCCGCGCTGCACGGCGGGCCTTGCCGTCAGCGTCTCGAACCAGCGCTTGAGATGGGGAAAGTCCTCAAGCTCCTGGCCCTGGTTCTTGTAGGGCTTGACCCAGCCGATGGCGGCCATGTCGGCGATCGAATAGTCGCCAGCCAGGAAGTCGCGATCGGCCAGGCGCTTGTTCATGACGCCGTAGAGCCGATTGACCTCGTTGGTGTAGCGGTCGATGCCATAGGGGATTTTCTCGGGCGCATATTGCCGGAAGTGATGTGCCTGGCCGGCCATGGGCCCGAGGCCGCCGACCTGCCAGAACAGCCACTGTTCGACCTCGACCCGCTGGCGCTCGTCGGCCGGAGAGAACCTTGCGAACTTGCGGCCGAGATACTGCAGGATGGCGCCGGACTCGAAGATCGAGATCGGCTGGCCGTCCGGGCCCTCGGGATCGACGATCGCCGGCATGCGGTTGTTCGGCGCGATCTTCAGGAATGACGGCTCGAACTGCTCGCCCGCGCCGATGTTGATGTATTTGATCTCGTAGGGAACGCCCAGCTCCTCCAGCATGATCGTGATCTTCCAGCCATTCGGCGTCGGCCAGTAGTAGAGTTCGATCGGCTTGGTCTGGGTCGTCATTGCGTCAATTCTCCGCTTCGATGATTGAACCCTGCAGATAAGCCCCCGCGACCAAAGCGCAAGCGGAGCGGCCGCGCGGTGCTGTCAATAAAATTGAACCGAAGATGAACGGCTGTCTCAGAGGCGGTTCAGTCGCGCTCGGGCATTGTCCCCGCATTGAGGGAGACAAGCATGCTAGCGCGCCGGTTCACCATCGTCTGTCTGTTGACCACCCTGTTCGGGATGTTCTTCGCAGTTCTCGTCGCCGAGGTCAGCAGGACGCAGCATCCCCGCCGCTTCGCCGAGGTGGTGCCCTGCCTCACCGACGGCATCAACGCCTGCAAGTACGCATACGAGGAATAGGCGCCCAGCGCCCAAGGAAAGAGCAAGAAAATGAACCGCATGAATGACAGCCTGAAACTGATCCGCCGCGCACTGCTGGTGACGCTGGTCGTCGCCACGCCGGTAATGGCCATTCATGGCGTTCGGGCAGCCGACACGACAACGATCGAAGCGCCGACCATGAAGAACCGCGGCGCCGGCCTGGTGCTGATGGTCAGCCTGCAGCGTTCCTGAGCCCCCGCGCGTGGACGGCGCTTTTGGCCGTTCTGCCCCTCCCGTTCGGGCACGCTCTTCCTTATAAGGGGCCATGGAAAAGCGAATCTACCCTGAACCCATCGAATCGGTCGTCTCGCCCGAGCCCTACAAGCGGCAAAGCTTCACCGACGCCGAGTCGGCTGTCGAGGCGCTGAAGCAGCTCTACGCCCGCAACACCCAGTTCCTGCGCGACTGCTTCGAAGCGCTCGGCGACGGCGCCGACCCGGCCAAGCGGTACCGCGCCTTCTATCCTGAAGTCGGCGTCACGACGTCGTCCTACAGCCAGGTCGACTCGCGACAGGCCTATGGCCACATGCCGACGCCCGGCACCTTCTCGACGACGATCACCCAGCCCGCCCTTTTCGAGAGCTACCTGCTCGAACAGCTCAAGCTGATCATGCGCAACCACGGCGTGCCCGTCACGGTGGCCGAGTCCCGTACGCCGATCCCGCTGCATTTCGCCTTCCTGGAAGGCACCCATGTCGACGGCTCGATCGCCGAGCGGATCAAGCGGCCGATCCGCGACCTGTTCGACGTGCCAGATCTCGACGGGACGGACGATCATATCGCCAACGGCACCTTCGAGGCGGTTCCCGGCGAGGACCGGCCGCTGGCACCCTTCACGGCACAGCGCATCGACTATTCGCTGCACCGGCTGTCGCACTACACCGCCACCAGCCCGCAGCATTTCCAGAACTTCGTGCTGTTCACCAACTACCAGTTCTACATCGACGAGTTCTGCCTCTATGCCCGCGAACTGATGTCGAAGGGCGGCGCCGGCTACTCCTCCTTCATCGAGCCCGGCAACGTCGTCACGCCGGCGGGCGAGGAAAAGCCGGCAGACTGTCCGGTGCCGTCGCGGCTGCCGCAGATGCCGACCTACCACCTGACCAAGCCGAACCATGGCGGCATCACCATGGTCAATATCGGCGTCGGCCCGTCCAACGCCAAGACGATCACCGACCATGTCGCGGTGCTGAGGCCGCATGCCTGGCTGATGCTCGGCCACTGCGCGGGCCTGCGCAACACCCAGGCGCTCGGCGACTACGTGCTGGCGCATGCCTATGTGCGCGAGGACCACGTGCTGGACGACGACCTGCCGGTCTGGGTGCCCATCCCGCCGCTCGCCGAGATCCAGGTGGCGCTGCAGGAGGCGGTCGCCGAGGTGACCGGGCTCGCCGGCTACGACCTAAAGCGGATCATGCGCACCGGAACCGTCGCCACCATCGACAACCGCAACTGGGAACTGCGCGACCAGCGCGGGCCGGTGCAGCGCCTGTCGCAGTCGCGCGCCATCGCGCTCGACATGGAATCGGCGACGATCGCGGCCAACGGCTTCCGCTTCCGGGTGCCCTACGGCACGCTGCTCTGCGTCTCCGACAAGCCACTGCATGGCGAGCTCAAGCTGCCGGGCATGGCGACCGAATTCTACAAGCGGCAGGTCGCACAGCACCTGACCATCGGCATCCGCGCGATGGAGAAGCTCGCCGAGATGCCGACCGAAAGGCTGCATTCGCGCAAGCTCAGGAGCTTTTCGGAGACTGCCTTCCAGTAGGTGCCGGAAAGTCGTGGTGTCTTGAATGAACCGCATTCCTGCCGCTAAACAGCGCCATGGATCGTAGGCCTGTTCTCGGAGCGACCGCCTTGGCGCTCGTCGTGCTCATTTCGCTGCCGCTGGTCGCCGGTTTTTTCGGCCGGCTGCATCCGGCTTTCGATTCCTTCGCCCATTTCAGGATTCATCTCGCCATATTGCTGGTTGCCTGCGCGGTGCCGCTTCTTCTCGGCGCCTTCCGGCGCGAGGCGCTGATGGCGATTGCCTTCGGCCTGGCCGCCATCACGACGGTAACCGGCGCCGCCTTCCTGCCGGGGCTGCGTCCGGTGCATGCGGCGTTCGCGCCGCGCGACGGCGACGAGCCGGTCTACCGGCTGCTGCAGATCAACCTGCGCTTCGACAATCGCGAGCCGGAAAAGGTGCTGTCGCTGATCGCGCGGGAGCGGCCCGACGTGGTGACCCTCAACGAGGTCTCCGCCATGTGGGCAAAGAAGATCGCGCTGCTGGAGGCCGCCTATCCCTACAGGCTGGTCTGCACGATGGACAATTATGCCGGCGGGGTGACGATCCTGTCGCTCCGGCCCTTCGCGCAAGGCGCCGAGGGTCGCTGCATCGACGGCGGCACCTTCGCCACCGCAACAATCGACTTCGGCGGCCGGCCGCTCGACATCGCCGCCATGCACCTGCACTGGCCATGGCCCTTCGACCAGGCGGAGCAGGTCGCCGGGATGACCGCCGACCTCGCCGGCCTGCCGGAGTCGGTGCTGCTTGCCGGCGACCTCAACGCAACGCCCTGGAGTGCCGCGGCCCAGCAGATCGCGGAAGCCGGCGGGCTGCGGCAGGTCGGTCCGATCGGCGCCACGTGGCACTACCGCCTGTTGCCGGAATTCCTGCGCTTCACCGGGTTGCCGATCGACCAGGTGTTCGCCAAGGGCAACGTGCGCGTGCACTCGGCCCGGAGGTTGGAGCCTGTGGGATCCGACCACCTGCCCGTGCTGGTCGAGTTCTCGCTCGATCCGCCAAGGCGCAAGCCGGTGGATCCCGCCCAGTCGATCACCGCAGCGCTGGCGCCGGGCGGCACCTGACCTTCTGACCGACCGGCGGTGTCAGACGCCGGGTGCCAGGACCAGCGCATCAATCAGCCGCTCGACCTTGCCGCCTTCGCGATGCTCCAGGGCGTCGAAACGGTACTGCTTCCGCTCGTAGTCGGCATAGATCTCGGCCATCCGGCGCTTGGTCTCGCGGCGCGCCTTGCGGCAGCCGGGGTCATTGCTGATCTTCAGGCGTGAGATGGACTTTTCCACCGCCCTGGCCATCTGGGTAGCGATCTTGCCATGCATCCGCTCGTGCTTCGTCACGCCGGCCAGAAACGTCCGCCAGCGCCGGTTCATCCCCGGCGAGAGCGTATCGGCAGCCTGAGGAAAGGTGTAGGTGACCGAGACCACGCCCGAGACGCGCTCGACGCGGCAGTCCTTGGCCGTCTCCCTCCACTCGATGGTCCAGGCTGGGGAGTAGCTGGTCTGCGCGATGGCGCGCGTCCGGAAGCCATGCTTGGGGCCGCGGCGGTCCATGGCCTTGAGCAGCGCGACGCCGGTAACCCCGCTGATCCGGTAGTGGACGGTCTTTTCCTTGACCGTGACGGATGCCGACGCCTGGCCGGGGACCCCGACGCAGACGGCAAGCAGAGCTGCCAAGGTCCATGCGAAAAGCCGCATCGGGATGTCTCCGGATGCGCTAGGACAGCACATCGCGGCGACAGGATCAATCGCGGTTTGGCCCCGCCGTCACATGTTCGGATAGACCGGCCCTTCGCCGCCCTGCGGCGGCACCCAGTTGATGTTCTGGTTGGGATCCTTGATGTCGCAGGTCTTGCAGTGGACGCAGTTCTGGGCGTTGATGACGAAGGTCACATCCTTGGCCGACGGGTCGGCCGCGGCGTTGCCGTCGGCATCCACCCACTCGTAGACCGCCGCCGGGCAATAGCGCGTGGAGGGCCCGCCGAAGACGTCGTGCTCGGAGCGCTTCTGAAGCTCCATGTCGGCGACCTGCAGGTGAACCGGCTGGTCTTCCTCGTGGTTGGTGTTCGACAGGAAGACAGAGGACAGCTTGTCGAAAGTCAGCACGCCGTCGGCCTTGGGATAGACGATCCTCTCATGCTGCGAGGCGGGTTCGAGCGACTGGAAGTCGGCCTTGCCGTGTTTCATCGTGCCGAAGGGCGAGACGCCGAACAGCGTGTTCAGCCACATGTCGAGGCCGCCGAGGCCGACGCCGATGATGGTGCCGAAGCGCGACCAGAGCGGCTTCACGTTGCGCACCTTCTTGAGGTCCTTGCCGATGTCGGTGTCGCGCCACGCCGCCTCGTAGCTTGCCAGCTCATCATTGGCACGGCCGCCCGCAATTGCGTCGGCAACATGTTCTGCCGCCAGCATGCCCGACAGCACCGCGTTGTGCGAACCCTTGATGCGCGGCACGTTGACGAAGCCGGCCGAGCAGCCGATCAGCGCGCCACCCGGGAAGCAGAGCTTCGGCACCGACTGGTAGCCGCCCTCGGTGATGGCGCGCGCGCCGTAGGAAATGCGCTTGGCACCGTCGAACGTGCCGCGGATCGCCGGATGCGTCTTGAAGCGCTGGAACTCGTCGAAGGGCGACAGCCAGGGGTTCTTGTAGTTGAGGTGGATGACGAAGCCGACCGCCACCTGGTTGTCCTCCAGATGGTAGAGGAAGGAGCCGCCGCCTGTCTGCATGTCGAGCGGCCAGCCGAAGGAATGCTGCACGAGGCCCGGCTTGTGGTTCTCCGGCTTGACCTGCCAGAGCTCCTTGAGGCCGATGCCGTATTTTCCGGGCTCGCGGCCCTCCGAGAGGTTGAACTTTGAAATCAGCTGCTTGGCCAGCGAACCGCGCGCGCCCTCGCCGATCAGGACGTACTTGCCGAGCAGCGCCATGCCCGGGGCAAAGCCCGGCCCCGGCGTGCCGTCGCGCTGCACGCCCATGTCGCCGGTGACGACGCCGATGGCGGCACCCTCGTCATTGTAGAGAACCTCGCGCGCGGCAAAGCCCGGATAGACCTCGACGCCCAGCGCCTCGGCCTTGCCGGCCAGCCAGCGGCAGACATTGCCGAGCGAGACGGTGAAGTTGCCGTGGTTGTTCATCAGCGGCGGCATCAGGAAATTGGGGATGCGCAGCGAGCTCTTCTGCCCGAGCAGCAGGAAATGATCGTCTGTCACCGGTGTCTTGAAGGGATGGTCCGCCTCGTCGCGCCAGCCGGGAAGCAGGCGGTCGATGCCGACCGGATCGACGACGGCACCCGACAGGATATGCGCGCCTACCTCGGCGCCCTTTTCAAGCACCACGACGGAGAGCTCGGGATTGACCTGTTTCAGCCGGATCGCGGCGGCCAGGCCGGCCGGCCCGGCGCCTACCACGACAACGTCGAATTCCATGCTCTCGCGTTCAATCTCACTCATCAACTTCTCCGCACTGGCTCTGCCTGTCTGGCGCTTCGCTGGCTCAGTGGCTCCTTAGCGCATCCGGACGCGGCGCGAAACTGCCCGCATTTTCATTCAATCGATACGATCTGAAAGGCTGACGCGCTGTTGCTGAAGCGGCCCTGCCCGGCGAGGCTGCGCCAGCGAACGTTTATTTGTTTGTTCGGAACGGCGCTTGTCGTCCATACTGGTGCAATGCGGCATGCTGAGACCTTCCGCAACAAGGCAATTTTCCCGACTGGCCGTCGCCGCGCGACGGTCTGCGCTGCCTTCTGGGCAGCAACCGCGCTCAGCCTTGCCGTTCCGGGCGCGGCAAGGGCGCAGGATGCGGCAGGGCGCTGGGAGACCGGCGCCTACAGCTTTTCCGACGAACTCGGCGGCTTTCGCATCACCGGCGCGTCGGGCGTCGGTACGCGGGAAGATCCGATCGTGATCCACCAGGAGTTGAACTCGGCGACGCCGGTGACCATGGTCATCCGCACGATCAAGCCGATCCGTCCCTTCGACCAGAGCGGCCTCTATGCGAGCGGCTTCCTGCATGTGCAGATCGAGATGCTCAACAACAGCAAGCTGCCGTGGATCGAGTTCGAGTTCGAACTGCAGGAACGCCTGCACGAGGCAAGCATCTTCGGCGACGGCCTGTCCTTCGACCAGCGGCGCACCGAGAGCGAGAACATCTCGTCGCCCAATTTCCGGGAATACAGCCGCGACTTCGAGCCCTACGACAGGCTGCTGTTCAGGAACGGCAAGATCGATCACCTGGAAAGTGGGACCTTCCGCTTCATGATCACCGACTTCACGCCGCGCTGGGAGTTTTTTCTGGCGCAGGACCCGCGCATTCCGTCTTCGTGACCTTGCAAAAGCGCCATTTGCGGTAGACTGTCCGGCATGACTCTCGAACCCGACGATAGCGCTCCCGGCCTGCGCGAGCTGCTTGCCTTCTATGCCGAGGCCGGCGTCGACGATGCGCTGGTCGAGGAAGCCCCCGACCGCTTCGCCGAAGCCGAGCGCGCCGCACAGCAGGCCGCGGCAGCCGCGGTTGCGCCTCCAGTGGCCGAGGACAGAAGCGCGACGCAGCGCCAGCCGGCCATGGCGGCACCGCCACGGCCCGCAGCGACCGCTGCCGTGCCCGACGAGACGCAGATCGCGCTGGCGCGCCAGCGGGCCAGCGAGGCGCGAACGCTCGAGGAGCTTCGCCAGCAGCTTGCCGATTTCGACGGCTGCAATCTCAAGACAACCGCCAAGAACCTGGTCTTCTCCGACGGCAATCCCGAGGCCGACGTCATGCTGGTGGGTGAAGCGCCGGGCCGCGACGAGGATCTCGAGGGGCTGCCCTTCGTCGGACGCTCGGGTCAGTTGCTCGATCGCATCCTCGCGGCCATCGGGCTCGACCGGCAATCGGCCTATATCGCCAACGTCATTCCCTGGCGGCCGCCAGGCAACCGCACGCCAACGCCGCAGGAGACGGAAATCTGCCGGCCCTTCATCGAGCGGCAGATCGAGCTCGCCAATCCCAAGGTGCTGGTGACCCTCGGCGGGCCCTCGGCCAAGCTGCTGCTCAGGACATCAGAGGGAATTTTGCGGCTGCGCGGCAAGTGGAGCGTCCACACCACGGCCGCGCAGGTGGCGATCCCCACCATGCCGACTCTTCACCCGGCCTACCTGCTCAGGAACCCGGCCCACAAGAAACTCGCCTGGCGGGATTTTCTCGAGGTGAAGGCGAAGCTCCGGTCGCTTTCCTGAACTGCCGAAACGGACAGCAAGATGCCGACGTTACTTCCGGTCGGAAAGCGTCAGTGGCAGTGGACCCGACCCTTGCTGTTGTCCATGTGGCAGCACTGGCCTGGCGGCGAACTCTTGCGGCAGCCACCTCCGTGGGCTCCGGCAACGCCGGTCAGCACAAGAGTGAAGATGGCAAGCGACGCCAGAAACGACTTCATTTGATTCTCCCGCAACCATCCCTGCAGAATGGTCTCACACTGCAGTCAGACGATCAACCTGAAGTAACATCATTAACTTAATACCCTCACTGGTTGAGTACCGGTCGAGGTCCGCCGACAGCTATTCGGGCGGCGTCACCCTGATCGCCGCCTTGCGCTCGATGCCGAGCTGGCGCTCGCGCCAGACGATGAAGATGCCGGCACCGATGACGATGGTGCCGCCGACCAGCGTATAGAGCGTCGGGATATTGCCGAAGGCGAGATAGCCGATGGCGATGGCGAGCAGCATCGAGGTGTATTCGAAGGGCGCTACCGTCGAAGCTTCGGCATGACGGTAAGCCGTTGTCATCAGGATCTGGCCAAGGCCACCGAAGATGCCGGACAGGATCAGCAGCAGCACCTGCTGCGTCGACACGGCCTGCCAGCCGAAGGGAATCGACAGCAACGCCATGCAGCTCGCCGTCAACGAGAACCAGAGCACGATGGTCGTCGCCCTCTCGGTGCGCACGAGGTCGCGCACCAGGAGCACTGCGACGGCCGCAATGGCGGCAGCGGCGAGAACGGCGATCATGCCGACGAATTCCTCGTTGCCGAGGGCGCCGCCCGAGCGGAAAAGCGTCAGGGTCGGCCAGGAAATGACGGCAATGCCGACGAGGCCGACGCAGACGGCGCTCCAGCGGTAGACGCGGATCACCTCGCCGAGGAAAAGCGCGCTGAACACCACCACGAGCAGCGGCTGCGCGTAACCGAGCGTGACGGCCTCTGGCAGCGGCAGCCGCGTCAGCGCGAAGAAGCCGAGCCCCATGGACGAGACGCCGACCAGCCCGCGAAAGATCTGGCCGAGCGGCCGGGCTGTGTGCATCGCCGTCCGCAGTTCGCGCCTGTAGGCGAGATAGGCGATGATCGGGATGATCGCGAAGAAGGAGCGAAAGAAGACGATCTGCCCGGCCGGCAATTGCCCCGAAGCCTTGATGCAGGTCTGCATGCCGACGAAGAAGGCGACTGAAACGATCTTCAGGCCAATGCCGACCAGCGGGTTGGAGACGTGATGGCCGCCCGGCGTCACTTCCGGCCGGCTGCCTGGATCGCAGACCAGATGCGGGCGGGCGTTGCCGGCATCTCTATATGGCCGATGCCGTATTCCCTGTAGAGCGCATCCGTCACCGCATTGAGCACGGCAGGCCCGGCGCCGATCGTGCCGGCCTCGCCCGCGCCCTTGATGCCCATGGCGTTGGTGGTCGAGGGCACGTTGCGCGTCTCGAAGCTGAAGAAGGGCACGTCGTCGGCGCGCGGCATGGCGTAGTCCATGAAGCTGGCCGTCAGGAGCTGGCCATCCTCGCCATAGACGGTGTCCTCGACCAGCGCCTGGCCGATGCCCTGGACCACGCCGCCATGCATCTGGCCGGCGAGCAGGATCGGGTTCACCGTGACGCCGAAATCGTCGACGATGGTGTAGCGAACGATCTTCGTCAGGCCAGTCTCGGGGTCGATCTCGACCTCGCAGACATGGGTGCCGTTCGGATAGGTTGCCTCCTCCTGCACGAATTCGCCAAAGCCCTTGAGATCGTCGGGCTGCTTGGCCGCCTTGGCGATGTCGGAGAAGGTCATCGTCCGGTCAGTGCCGACGATGCGCGCCGAGCTGTCTTCGAGCTCGATGTCGGCGGCCGAGGCCTCGAGTTCGTCGGCAGCGATCTTGCGGATCTTTTCGGCGAGCGCCTCACCCGCCCGCGACGCGGAGACACCGCCGAGCGGGATCGAGCGCGAGCCGCCGGTGCCGCCGCCCGACGGCAGGTCGTCGGTGTCGCCCTGCAGCATGTTGATGCGGTCAATGCCGATGTTGAGCTTCTCTGCGATGAACTGGGCGTAGGCCGTCGCGTGGCCTTGGCCGTTGGTCTGGGTGCCGATCTTCAGCGTCACCGTGCCGTCGCCGTTCAACTCGACATGGGCAGGCTCCGAGCCGGGGAAGGCGCAGGCCTCGATATAGGTCGCCATGCCGATGCCGCGGATCTTTCCCTCGGCCTTCGCAGCGGCCAGCCGCGCCTCGAAGCCGTTCCAGTCGGAGCGCTCGAGAGCCAGCGTCATGTGGCCGTCGAACTCACCGACGTCGTAGAGCCTGTTGGTCTGGGTGCGGTAGGGGAACTGCTCGGGCTTGATGAAATTGCGGCGGCGGATTTCCTCACGGCCGATGCCGATGTCGCGGGCGCAGGCGTCGACCAGCTTTTCCAGCAGCAGAGCCGCCTCGGGCCGGCCGGCGCCGCGATAGGCGTCGACGGGCGTCGTGTTGGTGTAGACGCCGGCGATTTCGACATCGAGCGCCTGGATGTCGTAGACGCCAGTCGACATGGTGGCGCCGACATAGGGGATGAAGGGGCCGTATTGCGAGATGTAGGCGCCCAGATTGGCCTTCATGTCGACCTTGAGCGACAGGAAGCGGCCGTCCTTGTCCATCGCCATTTCCGCCGCCACGACATTGTCGCGGCCGTGCGCGTCGGTCAGGAAATGCTCTGTGCGGTCGCTCGCCCATTTGACGGGCCTGTCGAGCAGCCGCGCGGCCTCCATGACCAGCGCGTGCTCGCGGTAGACGAAGCCCTTGGTGCCGAAGCCGCCGCCGACGTCCGGCGTCACGACGCGCAGCTTCTGCTTGTCGATCTTGAACATCGCCGCCAGCACGGTCTGCATGGAATGCACGCCCTGCGAGCCGGTGGTCAGCACGAAGCGGTCCTCGTCGGCACGCCACTCGGCGATGGCCGAGCGCGGCTCCATGTAGTTGCAGACCAGCCGGTTGTTGTGGAACTCGATACGCGTGACCCTGTCGGCCCCGGCAAAGGCGGCGTCGGATTTCTCGCGGTCGCCGAAGCGGTAGGTGAAGGCGCGGTTGCTGCCAAGCTCGGGCCAGACAAGCGGCGTCCCGGGATCGAGAGCGGTCGCGGTGGCAGAGGCAGCCTCCTCGCTGTCGTAATCCACTTCGATCAGTTCGGAGGCGTCCTGCGCCAGTTCGCGCGATTCGGCGACGATGAAGGCGACGGCGTCGCCGACGTGGTTGACCCGCTCGCGGCAGAGGATCGGAATGTCGCGGGTGGGGGCGCGCGAACCATCCGGCTGGCGCTGCATGACGCCCGACTTGAGCGCGCCGAGAGCGGCGACGTCCTCGCCGGCAAGCACAAGGTGCACGCCGGGCGCGGCCCTGGCGTCATCCAGCGAACCGATCTTGAAGCTGGCCTTTGCGACCGGCGAGCGCAGCACGTAGCCGTGCAGCAGGCCCTCCGGCGCGATGTCGTCCGTATAGCGTCCCTGGCCGGTGATGAAGGCCTGGTCCTCGAGACGCAGGACCGACGCGCCCATGCCGAATTTCGGAGTTGCGACGGTCATGGGGCTGCCTCTTTGGTTCGAAGTGAAATGCCTGTCTGAAATAAGCCCTGTCCCGGTTTTGTCGAGGGGCCGTTTCGTGTACAGCACCTCCTTTCACATATCGTGCACGCCTGCGGCAATGGCAGGCGGCCGATATCCGGCATTTCGACAGGAAGTCCGTGCATGCGTACCGACACAGGCCAGGTATTTCGCCTGGAAGACTACCACCCGAGCGACTACCTGATTGCGCGCACCGACCTGACGTTCCGGCTGTCGCCGCAACGGACCCATGTAGCTTCCAGCCTCGCCGTGACCAGGCGCCAGGGCGTCGAGCCGGGCCGGCCGCTGATCCTCGACGGCGACGGCCTCAAGCTCCTGCGCGTCGCCATTGACGGGGTCGAGCTTGGCAACAGCGACTACCAGGCGACACCCGACCAGCTGATCATCCCGGCGCCGCCGCGCGCCGCCGCGTTCGAACTGTCGATCGAGACCGAGATCGATCCCTCGGCCAACCTCGCGCTGATGGGCCTTTTCCGCACTTCCGGCGTCTACTGCACGCAATGCGAGGCCGAGGGCTTTCGCCGCATCACCTATTTCCTCGATCGGCCGGACGTCCTGTCGGTCTATACGGTTCGTATCGAGGCTGCTGCGTCGGAGGCGCCGCTGCTCCTGTCGAACGGCAACCTCGTCGAAGAGGGCAAGCTCGCGGATGGCCGCCACTTCGCGGTCTGGCACGATCCCTTCCCGAAGCCGTCCTATCTCTTCGCGCTGGTGGCCGGCGACCTCGGCTCGATCCATGACAGCTTCGTCACCGGGTCAGGCCGCACGGTACGGCTCGGCATCTATGTCGAGCACGGCAAGGAGCATCTGGCCGGCTACGCCATGGACGCGCTGAAGCGCTCCATGCGCTGGGACGAAGAGGTGTTCGGGCGCGAATACGACCTCGACGTCTTCAACGTCGTCGCCGTGTCCGACTTCAACATGGGCGCGATGGAGAACAAGGGTCTCAACATCTTCAACGACAAGTATGTGCTGGCCAATGACGAGACGGCGACCGACGCGGACTTCGCCAATATCGAGGCGATCATCGCGCATGAGTACTTCCACAATTGGACCGGCAACAGAATCACTTGCCGCGACTGGTTCCAGCTCTGCCTCAAGGAAGGCCTGACCGTCTTTCGCGACCACGAGTTCTCGGCCGACCAGCGCTCGCGCGCCGTCAAGCGCATCGCCGAGGTGCGCACGCTGCGCGCCCACCAGTTCCCCGAGGACCAAGGGCCGCTGGCGCATCCGGTGCGGCCGCGCCGCTACCGCGAGATCAACAATTTCTACACGACGACCGTCTACGAAAAGGGCTCCGAGGTCGTGCGCATGATCCGCACCATCCTCGGGCGTGACGATTTCCGGCGCGGCATGGATCTCTACTTCGAACGCCATGACGGCGAGGCCGCGACGGTCGAGGATTTCCTGAAAGTGTTCGAGGACGCCTCGGGCCGCGACCTGTCGCAGTTCGCGCTCTGGTACCACCAGGCCGGCACGCCCAACCTCGCAGTGACGACGAGCCACGACGCCGCCGCAAAGACCTTCACCGTCGAGATCGAGCAGTCGGTGCCGCCGACGCCGTCTGAGAGCCGCAAGCGCCTGATGCACATTCCCCTCGCCTTCGGCCTGGTCGGCCGCGACGGCGAGGACATCCAGCCCGCGGCAGTCGACGGCGCGGTTGTGGAAGGCGGCGTCATCCATGTCCGAAAACGGCGCCACGTGGTGACGTTTTCCGGCGTCCCGGAGCGGCCGGTCCTGTCGCTCAACCGCGGCTTCTCCGCACCAGTCACGCTGTCGGTAGAACAACGGCGCGAAGACCAGCTTTTCCTCGCCCGGCACGACAGCGACCCGTTCTCACGCTGGCAGGCCTACAACACGCTTCTGACCGAGGCGCTGATCGGCGCCTACCGCAAGGTGCTTGGCGGGAGACAGCCCAGCTTTACAAGGCAGCTTGTGGAACTTGCCGGTGTGATCGCCGCCGACGACACGCTGGAGCACGCCTACCGCGCGCTGACACTGGCACTTCCCGGCGAGGCCGACGTGGCGCGCGAGATCGGCAAGAACATCGATCCCGAAGCCATTCTGGCAAGCCGCAATGCGCTGGTCGACGCCATCGCCGGGGCGAATGGCGAGGCCTTCGGAGACCTCTATGCCAGCCTCGACTGGAAGGGTGCCTTCAGCCCCGATGCGGCGAGCGCCGGACGCCGGGCCCTGCGGAACACGCTTCTCGACTATCTCGCTGTCCAGCCGGAGGGACTGGAGCGGGCCGTGCGGCACTTCAAGACGGCCAGCAACATGACGGACCGCGTTGCGGCCCTCACCGTGCTGGCGCACCGCCATCCGGGGACGCAACAGGCCGAACAGGCGCTGGCAGACTTCGAGAAGAAGTATCGCGGCGACGCGCTGGTGCTCGACAAGTGGCTGCAGATCCAGGCCACGGTGCCGGGTGCCGGCACGCTCGACACGGTGCGCAGGTTGACCGGCCATCCCGGCTTCTCGCTGACCAACCCCAACCGGGTGCGCGCGCTCATCGGCACCTTCGCCAGCGCCAACCAGACCGGCTTCAACCGCGTCGACGGCGCGGGCTATGCCTATTTCGCCGGTATCGTGCTCGAGATCGAGCGCGGCAACCCGCAACTGGCGGCTCGGCTGGCGACGGCGCTGAGGTCGTGGCGCTCGCTCGAACCCAACCGCCAGGCCAGGGCGCGCGAGGCGCTGCTGTCGATTGCCGGCGCCGAAAGCCTGTCGGCCGACCTGCGCGATATCGTCGAGCGGACGCTGAACTAGGCTTTTCGCGTCGATTTATCGAAATTCTTAATCTTTTTGTCGCCTGCCACTGGACAAGGCGAATCACCTTTGATTCCTTATGGACGATTCGGGTCGTGCGGCGTTGCCGGGTCGTCAATAGGGAATTCAAGGGGGACGGCTAATGGCCGGAGCGGACGCGTTGAACGCGCCCGATGAGATGACATTTGCCCGGCGCGGGGACCGCCGGGAAAGTGTCGTTGCAGGCAATGCGCGCATCATTGCCGCGCCGGCCTACCTGCGCCTGCTCGCCGCCGAACCCATGCTCAAGCGCTCGATCCCGATCCTGATCCTGATCTTCCTGATCGTCGTCGCCTCGGTGCGCTTCCTGTCGCTGATGACGCTGCGCGACGATGTCGAGCATGATGCCAAGGCGATCCTGACGCTGGCAGCCGGCGAACTGACCAACGCGCTGATGCTGCCGCAGGCTGATGCTGTCGGCCCGCAGCCATATGCGCGTGACCTGCTGCGCGAGGCGAACCTGCTCGGTTCGATCAGCCGCAGCCATGTGCTGGCGATCACCGACGGCGACTACAAGGTGATCGCGGCAAACGCCCCGGGCCGCCATCTCGAGGGCAGCAATATCGACCGGATCGTCACCGGCGGCCAGCCCCTCTTCCTGTTCGGCGACCGGGCCGGCGCCATGGAAGTGAGCCTGGACGGCGAGAAATGGTTCGCCGCCGTCGACGTGACCGAGCAGCGATCCGGCGCCTCGCTGGTGATGATCCCGCAGGCCGCTGTTTTCGCCGAATGGCGGCGCACGGTGTCGATGAACGTCACGCTGTTCGTGCTGACGGCGGGCGTGCTGCTGATCATCCTCTATGCCTATTTCAGCCAGGCTGCGCGGGCGCAGGCAGCCGACCGCATCTATCTCGAGGCGCACCAGCGCATCGACCTCGCCCTGGTGCGCGGCCGCTGCGGCCTGTGGGACTGGGACATGGTGCGCGGCAAGATGTACTGGTCGCGCTCGATGTACGACATGCTCGGCTACCGGCCCTGCGACAGCATGCTGTCCTTCGGCGAGGTGTCCGAGATCATCCACGAGGACGACGGCGACCTGTTCGAGCTCGCCAACCGGATCGTATCGCGCGAAATCGACCACATCGACCAGGTGTTCCGCATGCGCCACGCCAGCGGCCAGTGGGTGTGGATGCGCGCCAGGGCACAGGTCATCGACCCGGAGGCGCCGGAAATCCAGCTGATTGGCATTGCCGTCGACGTCACGGAGCAGCGCCACCTGGCGCAACGATCCGAGACCGCCGACCTCAGGCTGCGCACCGCCATCGAGAACATCAACGAATCCTTCGTGCTGTGGGACTCCGCGCAGCGACTGGTGATGTGCAACACCAAGTACCAGCAGTATCACGGCCTGTCGGACCGCGACGTGGTGCCGGGCACGCCGCGCGACACGCTCGAGCAGAAGACGCTGCCCTTCGCGGCCGAGCGGCGGCTTGCCAATTCCAGCGGGCCGAACGCGGCAACCTACGAACGCCAGCTCGGCGATGGCCGGTGGCTGCAGGTCAACGAACTGACGACGCGCGACGGCGGCATCGTCTCGGTCGGCTCCGACATCACGCAGATCAAGCAGCACCAGGAGAAGCTCGTCGACAGCGAGCGGCGGCTCATGGCGACCATCCACGATCTCAGCCTGGCGCGTCGCGCCGAGCAGGAGCGCGCGGCAGAGCTCGTCGAACTCAACCGCAAATGCATGCGCGAGACCGAACGCGCAGAGGCGGCCAACCGCGCGAAGTCGGAATTCCTCGCCAACATGTCGCACGAGCTGCGCACGCCGCTCAACGCCATCATCGGCTTCTCGGAGGTCATGGAATCGGCGCTGTTCGGACCGCTCGGCTCGGACCGCTACGAGGAATATGTCCACGACATCCAGTCGAGCGGCAATTACCTGCTCGGCGTCATCAACGACATCCTCGACATGTCTAAGATCGAGGCCGGCCAGTTCTCGATGGACCGCGAGGAAATCGACCTGTGTCCGCTCATCCATGAGACGGTGCGCGTCATCTCGCTGCAGGCAGCGGAGAAGAACATCTCGGTCGAGACGAAGATCGGCGAGTCCATGCGGCTCTTCGCCGACCGGCGCGCCATCAAGCAGATCGCCATCAATCTCCTGTCCAACGCGATCAAGTTCACCGGCCAGGGCGGCCACATAACGGTGCGCGCGCGCAAGGTTGCGGGCGCCATGATGCTGAGCATCGAGGACAATGGCTGCGGCATCCCGAAGAATGCGCTTGGAAAGCTCGGGCGCCCCTTCGAGCAGGTGCAGAACCAGTTCTCGAAGAACCACACCGGCTCGGGGCTCGGGCTGGCGATCTCTCGGTCGCTCGCCGAATTGCATGGCGGCGCGCTGAAGATCCGCTCGACCGAAGGCACGGGCACCATCGTCTCCGTGCGCATCCCGATCCGCCAGCGCGAGGCGCAGGCAGAGGCGGCCTGAGGATCAGGCCCTTTCGGCCTTGCCGCCCAGCAGCCGCTCGAAATGGCCGCGAACCCGGTCCGCCGTCTCCGTCAGATGCGCTTCCAGCACGCCGATATCCGGCAGGTCGGTGGCCGTCAGCAGCAGATCAGACAGGCCGGGAGGAATGTCGTCCCGTTCGAAATGCCCGGTCAGGCAGAGCCTGATGATCTGCGTCAGCGTCAGATAGAGCCCGAAGGCGTCGCTGAGTTCCTGCTTCATCTGCGCGTCGGCGAAGCCCGGCGCCAGCCGCGACAACACCGTCGCGGTGCCGGTTGCCTTGCCCTCGCCTTCGAGCTGATGCGTCAGCACCGCCACCTGCGCGATGAACTCGAGGTCGATAAGCCCGCCGGGGACGAGCTTGATGTCCCATAGGTCGCGCGGCGGCTTCTCCTCCTCGATCAGGGCCCGCATCTTGACGGCTTCGGCTACCGTCTTTGCACGGTCGCGCGGCAGGGCGAGAATGGCCTCGACCTCGACTTCCGTCGCCTCGGCGAGTTCAGGGTCGCCGGCGACGACGCGTGCGCGCGTCAGCGCCATGTGCTCCCAGACCCAGGCCTCGCTGCGCTGGTATTTCGTGAATGCGTCGAAGTGTGTGGCGACCGGGCCCTTGTTGCCGGAGGGCCGCAGCCTGAGGTCGAGCTCGTAGAGAACGCCTTCGGCGGTTGGCGCCGAAACCGCCGCTATCAGCCGCTGCGTCAGCCGGGCGTAGTACTGGGACGGGTAGAGCGGCTTGTCCCCGTCCGACTCCTCGGCATCCGGGTCGTGGTCGTAGAGCAGGATCAGGTCGACGTCCGAGCCGGCGGTGAGTTCGCGGCTGCCGAGCTTGCCCATGCCGAGGATGACGGCGCGGCCGCCGGCAATCACGCCGTGGCGCTCGGCCACCTCGGCCTGAACCGCCTCCAGTGCGGCGCCGATCGTCAGGTCGGCAAGGTCGGAAAACGCCTTGCTGGCGCGCGCCGGGTCGATGGAGCCTGCGAGCAGGCGTACGCCGATCAGGAATTTCTGTTCCGACGCAAAGATACGAAGCCGATCGAGGATGTCCTCATAGAGAACCGAATTTTCGAGAAAGGCGGCAAGCCGGGCCGACAGATAGGCGCGATTGGGAAGCTCGGAGAGCAGCGCCGGATCGAGAAGCCCGTCGAAGACGTGCGGACGGCGCGTGATGATGCCGGCGAGCCGGGGGGCGGCGCCCATGATGGTGGCGACGAGCTTCAGCAGTGCCGGATTGTTCTGCAGAAGCGAGAAGAGCTGGATACCGGCCGGAAGACCGGCAAGGAACTCGTCGAACCGGATCAGAGCCTCGTCGGCGCGCCGCGTCTTGCCGAAAGCGTCGAGCAGGGCCGGCGTAAGCTCGGTCAGCCTTTCGCGCGCTTCAGCCGACTGCGTCGCGCGGTATCGCCCGAAATGCCAGCCGCGGATCACGCGGCAGATGTCGCTTGTCCGCTCGAAACCCAGCTGCGCCAGTGTCTTGAGCGTGTCAGGATCGTCGAGGTCGCCGGTGAAGACGAGGTTGCCGATGCCCGACGACAGTTCCGGCGCCGTCTCGAACAGCGCGGCGTAGTGGCTCTCCACCGCATTCAGCGCAGCACGGAAGGCCTCGGAGAAGTCGTCTGCTTCGGCAAAGGCCAGCATGCGGGCGATGCGCAGCAACTCCTCGTCGGTGTCGGGCAGGACATGGGTCTGCTCGTCGGCCACCATCTGCACGGCATGCTCGACGCGGCGCAGGAACCAGTATTGCGCGGCGAGTTCGTCGCGCACCTCCCCGGTGATCCAGCCGCGCGCTGCAAGCTGGCCGAGCATGGGTACGGTTTCGCGCAGGCGCAGTTCCGGAAAGCGTCCGCCGGCAATCAGTTGCTGGGTCTGGACGAAGAACTCGATCTCGCGGATGCCACCGCGGCCGAGCTTAATGTTGTGGCCGAGCACGGCGATCTCGCCATGGCCCTTGTGGGCGTGGATCTGACGCTTGATCGAATGGACGTCGGCGATCGCCGCGAAATCGAGATATTTGCGCCAGACATAGGGCTGCATTTCCTTGAGGAAGGCGTCGCCGGCCTTGATGTCGCCGGCGACCGGGCGCGCCTTGATCATGGCGGCGCGTTCCCAGTTCTGGCCGCGGCTTTCATAGTAGTTGAGCGCTGCCTCGACCGGTATGGCGAGCGGCGTCGAGCCCGGATCGGGCCGCAGGCGAAGATCGGTGCGGAAGACGTAGCCGTGCTCGGTGCGGTCGTGCAGCATGCGCACCAGCCGCCGGGTGAGCCGCGCGAAAAGATCGGTGGCGTCCATGGGATCGGTGACCGCCGGCGCCTCCGGGTCGAAGAAGACCACGAGGTCGATGTCGGAAGAGAAGTTGAGCTCGTGGGCGCCGAGCTTGCCCATGCCGAGCACGATCCAGCCCGATCCCCTGCCCGGTTGCTGTCGGTCGACAAGCTTCAGCTTGCCCTGGCCATCGGCGTCGATGAGCAGGAAGTCGATGGCGGCGCAGATGCAGGCGTCGGCCAGATCGCTCAGGCGGCGCACCGTCAGTTCCGTCTCCGCCTCGCCGGCCAGTTCGGCCAGCGCGATCAGGAAATGCGCCTCGAGCTTCAGGCGTCGCAGGGCCTTCATCACACCGCTTTCGGACGCGTCTTCGGCGCGCGCGGCGGCGCCGATTTCCGACAGGATGGCGTCGAGCCGTTCGGCGACGGTGTTGTCGAAGAGTGCGTCCAGGATCTCGGGCCGACGGCGCACGCAGTCGCGCAGGAAGGGCGACAGGTCGAAGACGGCGGCGAGAAAGTCGCGCTGCTTGCCCTTGCCGGAAAGCAGGGCGGCAAGCCTCGGGAGTTCCGCCTCGGCCGCCGACGCCGCGATCTCGGCGATTTCTTCGGCGGCAGCATCCCGGTCGAGCGGTGACAGGGACAGGAGGGGTTGCAGGCGCAGGTCCGGCCCGCCGGTTTGCGTTGCCGGTCTGCTGTTCATTCTATCCGCCCTTGGCTGCGGGGAAGGCCATGACCGCGGTCAGCCCGGGACTGCCCGGCAGGAGTTCAATGCGACCACCATGAAATTTCATGATCGCCTTGGCAAGGCTGAGGCCAAGACCGGAGCCCGGCTGCGAGCGGCTTTTCTCCAGCCGAACGAAGCGCTCGGTGGCGCGATTGCGGTCGACCTCGTCGGGAATGCCGGGGCCATTGTCGGACACGCTGAGCCGCACCTCGCCGCCCGAACGCTCGATGACGACGCTGACTTTCGCCTGGCCGGTGGCGTCGGCGGAGTATTTTATCGCGTTGTCGACGATGTTGGACAGCGCCTGGCCGATCAGCTCGCGGTTGCCGTCGATCACCGCGGATTCGCTCTCAGGCGCCTCGAGGATGACGTTGCGCTCCTCGGCAGCCGGCTCGTAGAGCTCGACCACGTCGCGGATGGTCGCGGCAAGGTCGACCTTGACGAAGGCCTCGGTGGAATAGCCGGCCTCCAGCCGCGAGATCATCAGGATCGCGTTGAAGGTCTTTATCAGTCGGTCCGACTCGGCGATCGTCGCTTCCAGCGCTTCGCGGTAGCCGGCTGTTTCGGGATCGCCGGCCAGCGCTGCCTCGGCGCGGTTGCGGAGCCTGGTCAGCGGCGTCTTGAGGTCATGGGCGATGTTGTCCGAGACCTGCTTCAGGCCCTCGTTCAGTCCGGCGATGCGGGTCAGCATGGTGTTGAGGTTTTCCGACAGGCGGTCGAACTCGTCGCCGGCGCCCGTGATCGGCAACCGGCCCGACAGGTCGCCGCCCATGATGCGGCGGCTGGCCTCCGACACGCTGTCGATGCGCCTGAGCGCCCGCCGGCCGACGAAATACCAGATCAGGAGGCCGCCGAGCGCCATCATGCCGAGCGCGAACATCAGGGCGCGACGCACCACTCCCCTGAAGCGCTCCGGCTCGCCGAGGTCGCGACCGACCAGCACGATCATCTGGTTGGGCAGGCGCGAGACCAGCGCAATGGCGTTGTGGCGCGTCTCGCTGAGCGGCGGCGCCTCCGCCGGGCGCGCGTCGCCGCCGCGGCGGTCGGCACCTTCGCCGTAGCGCTGGTAGGAAAAGGGCACCTCGGTCCAGCCGTCGGTCTCCAGCACCCCCGGCTCGAGGCTCTCGACGTTGCCGGTCAGGATGCGGCCGTTGGGGTCTGCGATAAGGTAGAGATTGGCGCCCGGCTGGCGCGAACGCTGTTCGATCACCCGCACCAGGACCGGCAGGCCTCCCTGGCGGTAGGCACGGTCGAGGCCCTGCACCTCCTCGTTGATGGTTTCCTGTGACTGCGCTGTCAGCATGCGCGCCGACAGCGAGGTCATGTAGACCACGAGCAGCGTCGCGCAGAGAGCGAACAGGATAAAGTAAAGCGCCGACAGCCTCGCCGCCGTCGTCCGCATGATGGCGGGCAGGCGAAGGGCGTTTCTCATGCTTGTCATCCGGCCTTGAGCATATAGCCGGCGCCGCGGATCGTGTGAAGGATCGGACTGTCGAAGTTCTTCTCGATCTTGCCCCTTAGCCGCGAGATATGGACGTCGATCACGTTGGTCTGCGGGTCGAAGTGGTAGTCCCAGACATTCTCGAGAAGCATGGTGCGGGTCACCACCTGACCGGCATGGCGCATCAGGTATTCCAGCAGTCGGAATTCGCGCGGCTGCAGCGTGATGTCCCGGCCGGCACGCCGCACCGTGTGCGACAGCCGGTCGAGCTCCAGATCGCCAGCGCGGTAGACCGTCTCGGCCTCGCGCGAACTGGCACGGCGGCTCAGCACCTCGACGCGGGCGAGCAGCTCGGAAAAGGCATAGGGTTTGGTAAGGTAGTCGTCGCCGCCGGCGCGCAGGCCGGTGACGCGGTCATCGACCTCGCCGAGCGCCGAGAGGATCAGGACCGGCGTCGCGTTGCCGCGCGAGCGCAGCGCGGCGATCAGCGACAGCCCGTCGCGTCGCGGCAGCATGCGGTCGACCACCATCGTGTCGTAGTCGCCGGAATCGGCGAGTGCGAAGCCCGTCTCGCCGTCGCCGGCGACATGCACGGTATGACCGGCTTCTGCAAAGGCCTTCTCGAGATACTCGGCAGCCTCGCGGTCATCTTCGATAACGAGAATCTTCATGTGCCCTCTATACGCGAAAAAGGTCCGCGAAGCGGTAGCCGATCGCGAACCCTTTGGTGGACGATGGCGGCAGCAGGCGATGGAACCTGCCGCCGCCGGACCCGCCCACGGATGACTCGGTTACGCGTAACCGCTGCGGGTCCTCCGGGGCAGGCTCAGCAAGGAAGCCTCATGCCCGGGAACCGCAGAGCGATCAGCCCTTGTCGACGGGCAGCGTCACGAAGCGGCTGGCGTCCTGGCGCGTGATCTGCACCAGCACGGCCTTGCGGCCGGCCTTGGCTGCCTCGTCGATGGCCTTAGTGACGTCGCCAGCGCCCGACACGTCCATGGTGTTGACGCTGGTAATGACGTCGCCGGCCTGCAGGCCGCGGTCGGCGGCGTCGCTGCCGGGCTCGACATCGGTGACGACCAGGCCCTTGCCGTCATCGGCAGGGGTGACCGTCAGGCCGAGATCGGCAAGCGTCTCGGAGTCGGACTGCTGCGGCTGGGCTTCATCCGGTGCGACCGAAGCCTGCTGCTTGGCATCCGGCAATTCGCCGAGCTTGACCGTGAAGTCCTTCGAGCTGCCGTCGCGCAGGACCGTCACCTCGACCGACTTGCCGGGTGCGATATTGCCGATCATGCGGGCCAGTTCCTTCGGCGAGGAGACGTCCTTGCCGTCGACACCGGTGATGACGTCGCCGGCGGTCAGGCCAGCCGCCTTGGCCGGGCTGTCGTCCTGCGCATTGGAGACCAGCACGCCGGTGTCCTTCTTGATGCCAAGCGAGTCGGCGATTTCCGGCGTCACCGGCTGAATCTCGACGCCGAGCCAGCCACGCTGCACCGAGCCGTCCTTGATCAGGTCCTGCACGATCTCCCTGGCCGTCGAGGCGGGGATCGCAAAGGCGATGCCGACATTGCCGCCCGAGGGCGAGAAGATCGCGGTGTTGATGCCGACAACCTCGCCGTTGAGGTTGAAAGCCGGGCCGCCGGAGTTGCCGCGGTTCACCGCAGCGTCGATCTGCAGGAAATCGTCATAGGGGCCGGCGCCGATGTCGCGGCCGCGGGCCGAGACGATACCGGCCGTGACGGTGCCGCCGAGGCCGAACGGGTTGCCGACGGCGACGACCCAGTCGCCGACGCGGACCTTGGAATCGTCAGCGAAGTCGACGTAGGTGAACTTGCTCGAGCTGTCGGCGTCTACCTTGAGGACCGCCAAGTCGGTGCGCGGATCGGTACCAATGAGCTTGGCGTCGAGTTCGCGTCCGTCATCCATCACCACGGTGAATTCCGCACCGCCGTCGACGACGTGGTTGTTGGTGACCAGATAGCCGTCCTCGGAGATGAAGAAGCCGGAACCCTGTGCGACCGGCCTCGGGCCGTTGTCGCGGCGGTCGCGGCGGCGCTGCTGGCGGTCCTTCTGGCCGTCGCCAAAGCCGCGGAACTCCTTGAAGAAGCGCTTCATCGGGTGATCGTCGGGCAGGTCGTCGAAACCGGGGGCCTGGAAGAAACCGCCGTCGTCGGAGGCCGGCTGGACCTTGGCCTTGACGCGGACGCTGATGACCGCGGGAGAGACCTTCTCGACCACGTCGGCGAAGCCGGGAGCCTGGGGCGCGGTGACGCGAACCGCCTCAGCCTGCACGGGCGCGGTGCCGCTGGTCACGGCGCCCAAACCGATGGCGCCGGCAATTGCAATGGATGCCGCTGCGGCGAGAAGCCTGTTGCGGCCACGATTAAGGGGGCTTGGGGAGGTCGTCATAATATCATTCCTCTTGCTTGGATGCGCTAATCCGTCATCCTCGCAAAGGAGATAGAGCCGGCGACATTACCGTGCCATTTCCGGTAGATGAATTCTTTGTAATCTAGCGATCGCCGGCCGGATCGAGACCTAGGCCTGCGTCGGCACCTCGGCCAGAGCGTCCTCGCGCGCCACGCGTTCAAACGCCTCAGTCTCGGCCCGCAGCCTGTACTGGACCGCGCCCTCGACCGGCGGCAGATGTGCCAGGACGACAAAAACCTGCCGCTCTTCGCTGGGGCTTTTCAGCCAGGTCTTGAATCGCACCTGCTGGCCGATTGCAAAGGCCCGGATTGCTGGCGTGTTGCGGCGCGTCGTCACTCGGTGGTTCCTGACAAGGTAGGGTTCAGATGTCGTCGGCTGTGAATGCGTAGGAACTCTTTCGAGTCTGCGAATAGGCCTTGCTGGCAATGGTCTCTATGCTCTTGCGTTCCGCGTCGAAGGCACTGAGGAAATCCTCCTCGGTGCTGAGTTTCCTGGCGTTCTTCTTCGACAGCGCTGCCGTGGCAATGGAGAATGATATCTGGAACATGCCATCGTGGCCGACAAACCGGACCCAATCGTTCCTGTCATCATAGCTACGACTTGGATTGGGAAACGTAATACTCACCGTCTCAATCTTCCACTATTGCCAATTATAGATCGAATATACCGACACGCCTACAAAAGCGGCGACCGAAAACCTCATATAAAACTGAAAGTAAGATACTGCCAATCGGACCTCATTTTTTTGGAGATGCCCAATCATAGCACATAAAATATTTGACGTATGAAGTATTTTGGCGAAGCCGAATCGTCGACAGAACAGCAGAGGGACGCGAGCGCTGCCTCGGTCGGATCAATCCCCGCTGCGGCGGATACATCGCCATGACGGCAGGGACGTCACTGCCTGCGTGTCAGGATCTCGTGCAGCGCCGCCGATTCCTCGGCGCTCAGGGCCTTGGGCTCGGCCTTCCTGCGTGACCTTCCGGCCGCAAGCATGACGCCGCCTCCGACAAGCAGCAGGATCAGCGGCGTACCCCACAACAGCGCGTTGCGGATGTTGAGCTGCGGTTTCAGCAGCACGAATTCGCCATAGCGCGAGACGATGTAGTCGAGCACCTCGGCATCGCTGTCGCCGGCGCTGAGCCGCTCGCGCACCAGCATGCGCAGGTCGCGCGCCAGGTCTGCGTCGGAAACGTCGATCGACTGGTTCTGGCAGACCATGCAGCGCAACTCCGTCGACAGCGCGCGCGCCCTCGCCTCGAGCGCCGGATCCGACAGCGCCTCGCCGGGCTGGACGGCCAGGACTGCGCCCGGTTGCCACAGCGAAAACAGAGCGACGCAGAGCGCGATGAAGAACGGCCGCCTCACGCCGCCGCCTCGCCGGGCCTGCCGCTTGCCGCCTTGCGCCGGCGCGCCGGGGCGCCGACGCGCAGCCTGCGGTCGAACAGCGAGACGGCGCCGCCGCCCATCATGACCAGAGCGCCGAGCCAGATCAGCGTCACCATCGGCTTCCACCAGATGCGCACGACAAGCGCGCCGTCGGTCGTCTGGTCGCCGATAGAGATATAGAGCTGGCTGAAGCCGATCGTCCTGATGCCGGCTTCGGTCGTCGGCATCTGGCGTACCGGATAGAAGCGCTTGGCAGAGACGACGCTGGCATAGGGCTGGCCGGCCTCGTCGAGCAGCGCGAATGTGGCGCGGTCCTCGGTGTAGTTCGGCCCCTTCACCGGATCGATCGATTCGAAGCGCAGGGCGCGACCGGCTATCTCGGCCGTGTCGCCCGGGCGCATGGACAGGATGTTCTCGCTCTCGAAGGAAAGCACGCCCACCACGCCGAGCGTCGTCAGGCCGAGGCCGAGATGGGCAAGGGTTGTGCCGAACATCGACAGCGGCAGGCCGGCGAGCCGGCGCAGCATCGTGCCCGCCGGCACCGAACCGACGCCGGCCTTGAGCGCCAGATCGGTCAGAGCGCCGAACACCAGCCAGGCGGCAAGCCCGACGCCGAGGGCCGCAAGCACCGAGGCGCCGTCGATGAAGAGAGCCGTCACCAGGACGACAAGCAGCGCGCCGGCAAAGGCCGCCATCAGGCGTTGGCCGACCGCCAGAAGGTCGCCGCGTTTCCAGGCGAGCAGCGGCCCGAAGGGCACCAGCGCCAGCAGCGGCACCATCAGCGGGCCGAAGGTCAGGTTGAAGAAGGGCGCGCCGACGGAAATCTTGTCGCCCGACAGCGCCTCAACGATGAGCGGGTAGAGCGTGCCGATGAGCACGGTGGCCGTCGCCGTCGTCAGGAAGAGATTGTTCAGCACCAGTGCGCCCTCGCGCGACACCGGGTGAAAGATGCCGCCGGCGGTCAGCGTCGGCGCGCGCAACGCAAACAGCGCCAGCGAGCCGCCGATGAAGATTGTCAGGATGCACAGGATGAAGATGCCGCGGCTGGGGTCGGTGGCGAAGGCATGCACCGATGTCAGCACGCCGGAGCGGACGAGGAAGGTGCCGAGCAGCGACAGCGAGAAGGTCAGGATGGCGAGCAGCAGCGTCCAGATCTTCAGCGCCGAGCGCTTCTCCATGACGATCGCCGAATGCAGCAGCGCCGTGCCGGCAAGCCAAGGCATGAAGGAGGCGTTCTCGACCGGATCCCAGAACCAGAAGCCGCCCCAACCGAGTTCGTAATAGGCCCAGTAGGAGCCCATGGCGATGCCGCCGGTGAGGAACGACCAGGCGGCGAGCGTCCAGGGCCTGACCCAGCGCGCCCAGGCGGCGTCGATGCGACCGTCGATCAGCGCCGCGACGGCAAAGGAGAAGCAGACCGAGAAGCCGACATAGCCGAGGTATAGCAGCGGCGGATGGATGGCGAGGCCGATATCCTGCAGCACCGGGTTGAGGTCGCGGCCCTCGATCGGCGCCGGCGTCAGGCGCGTGAAGGGATTGGAGGTGGCAAGGATGAACAGCAGGAAGGCCGCGCCGATCCAGCCCTGCACCGAGATCACGCCGGCGCGCAGGGTCGCGGGCAGGTTGGCGCCGAACAGAGCGACCAGCGCGCCGAAGAAGGTCAGGATGAGCACCCAGAGCAGCATCGAGCCCTCGTGGTTGCCCCAGGTTCCGGTGATCTTGTAGAGCATCGGCTTCAGCGAGTGGGAGTTCTCCCAGACATTGACGACCGAGAAGTCCGAGCGCGCATAGGACAGCGTCAGCACGGCGAAGGCGAGCGCCACCATCACGAAGCCGGTGATCGCCACCGGTCCGCCGGTCGCCATCATGCGCGCGTTGCCGCTGCGCGCGCCGGCCAGCGGCAAGACCGACTGAACCAGCGCCAGCGCGAAGGCGAGGACCAGCGCGAAGTGCCCGATCTCAACCATGGCGGCGCTTTCCTCCCGTCATTGCGTCGTCTCCTGCCAGACGCCCTTTTCCTTCAGGCTGTCGGCGACTTCCTTGGGCATGTAGTTCTCGTCGTGCTTGGCCAGCACGCTGTCGGCGACGAAGTTTCCGTCCGGACCGAACGTGCCTTCGGTGATGACACCCTGCTTCTCGCGGAAGAGGTCGGGCAGGATACCGGAATAATGGACCTTCACCGAGCTGTCGCCATCGGTCACCGAGAACTCGACCTCGGTGCCCTGGTCGCGCACGATGGTGCCCTCCTCGACCAGACCGCCGAGCCGGATGCGCTGGCCAGGCTGCAGCGTCGCTGCCTGCAAATCGCCCGGCATGTAGAAATAGGACGCCTTCTGGCCGAGCGCGTAGAAGGTCAGCGCCACGGCGGCGCCGAGAAAGGCCATGGCGCCCGCGATTACCGACAGTCTCTTCTGCTTGCGCGTCATCTTCACGTCACTCCGTTGCCGGCAGGCCGAGCGACCCGGCCAATGCGACGAGATTGCGCGCCGCGTCGCTGTCCTGGCCCAGCGCCTGGCGGCCGCGCGCCAGCGCATCGCTGGCGGCCTGCTTGTCGCCCAGCATGACATAGGAACGCAGCAGCCGCGCCCAGCCTTCCGGATCCTGCGGATTTTCGCGCAGCCTTGCATCGAGGCCGGCCACCATTGTCTGGATCATGGCGTTGCGGTCTTCTTCCGACATGTCGGCCGCCGCCTCGACCTGTTCGCTGGTCGGACCCGGCGCCGGCGGCGTCTCGGCCGCGGCAAGTTCGCTGTTTGCCTGCTCGATCGCCTGGGCGGTCGCGGCGTGCCAGGGCGAGTCCGCCGGCAATGCAGCAAGCATGGCCTGCCAGGCCGCCTTGGCCTCGGCCGTCCTGCCCTCCTGGGCCAGCGCGGTCGCCAGGTAGTAGCGCGCCTTTGGCTGTTCGGGTTCGAGTTCGAGCGCGCGGGCGAAGGCGGCGCGGGCCTCCTCCGTCACCAGCCCGCCGGCGGCGCCGGCTGTCGCCTCGCCGAGGCCGGATTCGCGCAGTGCCGAGGCGCCGTCCAGGCGGATGGCGTTGCGGTAGGCGTTGACCGCCTCGCCGTAGCGGCCAAGCCGCAGGTAGATCGGCGCCAGCACGTCCCAGCCGCGTCCGTCGGAAGGGTTGGCGGCAAGATGCGCCTCGGCGCGCGCGACCAGTTCGTCAACGGTTGAATCGGCCGGGTTCTTGGCCAGCCTCTCGGCCAGCGGCTGCGACGGCAGGCCGGGCGAGCCGATGCCGGCATAGATGCCCCAGCTGACCAGCGGCACGGCGAGGATCGCCACTGTGGCGGCAATGCGCGGCAGCATGCGCCCGGCAGGCGCTTTCGGTGCGCTTTCCGCAATGCGGCCGTCGGCCTGCAGGATGCGCCGGGCGATCTCGGCGCGCGCCTGTTCGGCCTCGGCAGGCTGGATCAGGCCGCGCGCGGCGTCGCGGTCGAGCTCGGCAAGCTGGTCGCGATAGACTTCGAGATCGTTGGATTCAGCTGCCCGCTCGTCATCCCCCCGGCGCGCGAGGGGCAGGAGGACGGCAAGACTGGCGCCCACGGTGAGCAAGGCAGCTACGAACCAGAACAGCATGGCGTTCAATAGCCCCCGACGGGCCGACTGCCAATGTTTCGCACCTGCGGCTGATTGTCGGGCCGGCGGCTGCCTGTCATGGCCCGCGGCGGCTCACCGGTCACGTCAGCGGTGTCCAGCTTCCGTCCGCGTTGCGGCAGGCGGTGCCGCGCGCGGTCTGCTTCACACCGCCTGAAGACACCGAATGGGTGTACTGGCGGCAGTCCTGGGAGCCGACGCGGTAAGGCTGCGCGGCCGTCACCTCGCCACCGACGCCGGCACTGGCGCTCGCCCACTCCACGCCATCGCCGGCCGGCGTGTATTCGAGCGCGCGGTATTCGGCCTGCAGCGCGGCGCGGCGGTCGGCGTCGCTCAGCGACGAACCGATCGGGCCGCCGATAAGCCCGCCGCGCATCGAGGCGATGATGGTGCCGGCGACTGCGGGCTCGCCGGCGCTGCCGGAAGCGCCATTGCTCGCAAAGAAGCTGCCGCCACCTTTTCCGGCGGTCGTGCAGCCCGAAAGGGCGATCAGCGCGGCAACAAGCGCCACTCGGTATCTCATAGTTCCACCCGGGTTCGAATCTGTCGCGCAACATATAGGTTTGCGCCGCGATAGGGTCGATATTTGTCCGAAGTTTGGCTCTTCACGCAGAATTGTCGAGGCGCACGGCGTTCTCGCCCCGCCGTCAGCCGGCGCAGCGCAGTTCGACCGTGGCCTTCAGGCCGCCGAGGCCAGAGCGCTCGAGCGCAAGGCTGCCGCCATACTCGTTGACGAGCTCGGCGACGATGGCGAGCCCCAGCCCGGTGCCGGGCTTGGTCTCGTCGAGCCGCTTGCCGCGTTTCAGCGCCTCGCGCGCCTTGTCCTCGGGAATGCCCGGCCCGTCATCCTCGATGACGATGGCGAAGCGCGGCGGCTGGTCGTCGCCGGAGGGCAGTTCGGCGGCCGAGACGGCGACCCTGCCTCTCGCCCATTTCATGGCGTTTTCCAGGAGGTTGCCGACGATCTCCTCGAGGTCCTCGCGTTCGCCGGCAAAGACGATCTCGCGCTCAGGCAAGGCCAGCGCGATCTTCATGCGGCCAAGCTTCTCGACCACGCGCACGAGGCGCTCGAGCAGCGGCGTCACCGGCGTGCGGTAGACGACGCTGTCGCGCTGCGCGGCGACGCGCGCGCGCCTCAGGTAATGCTCGACCTGCTGCTGCATGGCCGTCGCCTGGTCGGAAATCAGGTCGCCCTTGGTGCCACCGAGCGCCCTGCCCTCGTTGATGAGCACGGCAAGCGGCGTCTTCAGCGAATGCGCCAGGTTGCCGACCTGGGTGCGCGAGCGCTCGACGATGCGGCGGTTGTTCTCGATCAGCGCGTTGGTCTCGTTGGCGAGCGGCTCGATCTCGGCCGGAAAGCGGCCGTCGAGGCGCTGGGCGGCCCCCTCGCGCACCATGGCCAGCGCATCGCGCACGCGCCCCAGTGGCCGCAGGCCGAGCAGGATCGCCATGGCGTTGATGGCGATCATGCCGACGCCGAAGATCGACAGATAGGTGTAGAGCCGCCGCTCGAAGCTTGCGATCTCCTCCTCGAGCTCGGTGCGGTTGCCCATCACGCGAAAGCGCGCAACCCGGTTCTGGCTGTCGAGCACGAACTCGCTCTCGATTACGGCAAGATCCTCGCCGGCCAGCCCCGCGGTCATGAAACCGCGCTGGAATTCATCGCTGAAGGGAACGGCGGCAACCGGCGGCGAGGGAATCGGCCGGGTCATCGAGGCCGAGCGCAACTCGCCCTTGACGCCGGGCGACACCGGCTCGACGGCCCAGTACCAGCCCGAATTCGGCTCGGAGAAGCGCAGGTCGCCGAGGTTGGGCGCGCCGGTCAGCTCGCCGCCGGGCGATACGCCGACGGAACCGATCAGGTTGAAGAGATGCGCCGAAAGCAGGCTGTCGAAGCCGCGCTCGCTGGCCTGGCGGTAGAGTGCCGAGATGACGGTGGAGATGACGATCAGCGCCAGGATCGCCCAGCCGGTCGAGAAGGCGATGACCCGGAAGGCGAGCGAACGCGGGCCGACATTCATCGTCAGCAGGCGTTTCGGCCTATGTCCGGTGGTATCCGCCTCAAGCCTCCGGTTCGCGCATGCGGTAGCCCATGCCGCGCACGGTCTCGATCATGTCGATGCCCATCTTCTTGCGCAACCGGCCGACGAAAACCTCGATGGTGTTGGAATCGCGGTCGAAATCCTGGTCGTAGAGATGCTCGACCAGTTCGGTGCGCGAGACCACCTCGCCCATGTGGTGCATCAGGTAGGCAAGCAGGCGGAATTCGTGCGAGGTCAGCTTCAGCGGCTTGCCGTCGACATCGGCCTTGGACGCCTTTGTGTCGAGGCGCACCGGGCCGCAGGTCAGTTCCGACGAGGCATGCCCGGCGGCGCGGCGGATTAGCGCGCGCATCCGCGCCAGCACTTCCTCGATGTGGAAAGGCTTGGTGACGTAGTCGTCGGCGCCGGCGTCGATGCCCGAAACCTTGTCGCTCCAGCGGTCGCGCGCGGTCAGGATCAGTACCGGCATCTTGCGGCCGTCGCGCCGCCAGCGCTCCAGCACGCTGATGCCGTCCATCTGCGGCAGGCCGATGTCGAGCACGACGGCGTCATAGGGCTCGGTGTCGCCCAGAAAATGCCCCTCCTCGCCGTCGAAGGCCTTGTCGACGACATAGCCGGCATCGGTCAGCGCATCGACGATCTGCCGATTCAGGTCCTTGTCATCCTCGACGACGAGTATCCGCATGGAATCACGATCCTGTTGCTGAGACGCGCTCACCTATAGGCGAAAGCCCCTGCCATGGGAAAGACGCCGCCCGGTCAATCGGCCGGAACGACATGCTCCTGGCGCCGCGGGCGCTGGCCGTCCTTGCCAGGCACCAGCACGACGATGACGCAGACGGTCTGGCCGCCGCGCTTGGCTTCGTTGGCCTTGGCAAGCGTCCCGCCATCCTGCGCGGCGATCTGCTGGCCGATGCCGTAGCAGTCGGCAGCGCTGCCCGGCACCGTCTGGACGGCAAGCAGCGTGGCCGCGAAAAGCGCGGACAGGAACGAGCGGGAAAGGGCGCGGCGAAGGTTCATGTCACGCTTCTAGCGCATCCGCGCTGAACGGGAAATGAATGGTTGGGGGAGATTTTCCCTCACCCGATCCTGCTCTTCGCATCCAGCCTGCCGAAAATCGCCACCAGGCCGCTGATCGCGGTGATCGCCTGCAGCAGCGTGTCGGTCAGCGCGCCATTGTCGAGGCCGGCGAGGGGCAGGCCGAACAGGCCGCCGCCGGCCGTTGCGATGGTGATCAGCGAGGCCCAGATGGTGCGCGACAGATACCAGGGTTTCGTCTCGGTCATGGTTCAAATCCTTTCGTGGTTTGTTCGTGGCTTCAGGAAAGCGACAGGCGGCGCGTCGCCGGAATGCCCCAGCCGGCGGCGACGCTGAGCTGGCGGATGGTGACGTCGATCTCGGCCGGGGCCACGCCGAAATCGGCGGCGATCAGGGCGGCCGGATAGGCGAAGGCGGTTTCCGTCACGACAGCGCTGCGCACGGCTGAACCGCCGCCCGCCGCAGCAATCTCGACCGAATATTCCTCGCGCGCCTCGCCGAGCGGAATATCGCTCGGCGTCCAGCTGTCGGCGTCGAGCCGGCTGCGCCGGATCCAGCCGAGCGTCACGCCGCCCTCCCCGTCGGGCGTGGCGCGAAGATGCACCGGCGAAAGCGGCAACAGCGCGCGGATCCCGCCGGTCTCGGCAAGGCCGACGAAACTCGCGCTCGAAAAATCCGCGCCGGTCGGGCCGACGCGCCAGTTGAGCGCCAGTCCTTCCTCGCCAGGTGCCAGGCCCGCCGGCCCGACCGTCTCGTCGAGGATAACGAGATGCGCGCCGGCCTCCGCGCCCGTGAGATCCTCGGTGCCGAGCTGGCCGCGCAGCAGGCCGGTGAGCCGCCAGATGTCGGGCGCGATCTCCTCGGCGGCCTCGAATTGCAATATCTCGAAGCCGCCCGCTGCCGAGCGGAGCGCCGCGACATTCGCGCCGTTGAGCAGCTGGTTGCGGCTGACGCTTGCCGCCTCGGCGCCGAAGAACTCGACGGTCAGCGCCGAGCCATGGTCGATGCGGCCGACCGGTCCCGGCGGCAGCGGTTCGACCAGCGCGCCAATGTCGGCCGGTTGGCCAAGCGTGGTGCGCAACGCAAAGCCCGTCGCCTCGGGCGAGGCGTAGACGGCCTGGCTCTTCCACGGCTTCTGCCAGGCGGCGACGCGAAAGCGGTCCTGCGGCGCCTCAGCCGAGGCATTCGACGGCAGGTCGAGAAAGATTGCCAGCGGCTGGCCGACCACTGGCGCGGCAAGCGTGCCAAGCGCGGGATTGCCCGAGCGCCAGGGCGCCGGGGCGGCACGCGTGATCTGGCGCGCGGTGACCTTGCGGGCAAGCCCGTCCTCGACCTCGACAACCAGGAAGTCGGCGCCGTTGCCAGAGGCCGGCACGCGGATGATGGCGCCGGGCTCGATGCCGGCCGAGGGCTGCGGCAGCGAGAAGGAAATGCGCTCGCGGTCGCCCCACCTGCGCCGCAGCCAGTCGGCGGCGAGCGCACGGCCCTGCCCGGCCTCGAGCACGCCCGGAAAGCCGATCGGCTGCTGGCGGCTGCCCGGCGCGCCGAAGCGTCTTTGGCGTACCGATACCGCCTGGTAATCGGCGAGTGCGGAACGAAAGCTCAGTACGGCCTCGGCGGGCAGCTGGTGATCGGGCGTGCGCACGGTCTCGATCACGGCGGTCTCGCCGTCCGACACCATTTCCTCGACCGTGATGGCAGCCGATGCCGAAAAGCCCTCGGCGCGGAATTCCAGCCCGTCCGGCCGTTCCAGCACGGCAAGGCCGAAGAGGTCGATCAGCGGCTCGAGCGTGGCGCGCGCCGACGTCGGCTCATCGATGACATAGCCCTCGACGGAGCCAACGCAGCCATCGACATCAGCGGCCGGCAGGCCGTGATCGGCAAGGATGGCGTTGATGAGGTCGCCGACCGTCGGCGCACCGAGCCTGCCGTTCAGCCAGTGGCCATAATGCCAGTTGGCGTGGTCGGCCCAGCGGTCGGCGCGCAGCGGGAAGGCCGGATAGGGCCGCGCGTCCCAGGCCCACGCAAAGGCGTGCGACCAGTCGACCATGCGGCCGCCATAGAGGGGCGAGAGCGGGTTGTTGCCGGGCTCGAAATCCTCGGCCTCGGGGTCCCAGAAACTGCCATGCGCGGCGAGGAAGCGCGCCTGCGCGAGGTCGCAGCGCCCGCCGCTCGAAAACCAGGGCAGCGCGCTCTCGGCCGATTTCGGGTCGGGAAAGACGTTCGGCTGGTTCGGGCCCTTGTCGACCGCGGGACAGCCGAGCTCGGTGAACCAGACCGGCTTCGACATAGGCGCCCAGGCGGTCGGCGTTGCCGTCTCGACCCCGCCCGGCCGGTCGTGGTGCGGGTTCGCCCACCAGTTCAGGACATCCTTGGGGCGGAAGACCCACGGCTTGCCATGGGCGCCGTCTGTGATCGGCACGCACTCGCGCGCCGCGCGGGCGGCAAAGGTCGGATAGTGCCAGTCGAACCCCTCGCCACCGGCAATCGAAGCGCGCAGGCCCTGCGGGTCGTAGGGTCCGGCAAAGCCGTCGGGATTGCCGCCGGCATGGTCGCCATCGCGCCAGTCCGACAGCGGCAGGTAGTTGTCGATGCCGACGGCGTCGATGTCGGGATGCGCCCAGAGCGGGTCGAGGTGGAACCAGACATCGCCCGAGCCATCCGCCGGGTGGTGGCCGAGATATTCGCTCCAGTCGGCGCCATAGGTGATCTTCGTCGCCGGCCCGACGATCGAGCGCACGCCCTCGGCGAGCTCGCAAAGCTGTTCGACGAAGGGAAAGGCGCCGGTCTCGTCGCGCAGCGTGGTCAGGCCGCGCATCTCGCTGCCGAGCAGCAAAGCGTCGACGCCGCCCGCCGCAGCCGCCAGCCTCGCATGGTGGAGCACGAAGCGGCGATAGCCGAAATCCGACGGCGATCCCGAAAAGGCGATCGTGTCGCCGGAGAGCCCAAACTGACCGGGCGCCGCCATGCCGCAGAAGTCGTGTACCTGCGCGCGGGCCGCCGCCGTGCCGTCGGCGCTGCCGGGCAGCAGCGGCGCCGGGTCGCAGGTGATGCGGCCGCGCCAGGGATAGGCCGGCTGTGCCGCTCCGCCATAGGGATCGGGCAGCGCATTTCCTGCCGGCACGTCCATCATGATGAAGGGGTAGAGCGTCACCTTGAGCCCGCGCGCCTTGATCGCGGCGATGGCGTCCATCACGCTGCGGTCCGACGGCGTGCCGCCATAGGCCGCGCCGCCCTCATGGGTCGAGACCAGCATCGCCGCGCCGCGGCCGACGCCCGAAACTCTCCAAGTCTTCGACAGGCCGGCACCGTTCGCCGTGGTAACAGCCGGCCGGATGCGGCAGTTGCCCGCCCTCAGGTCGTCGCCGAACCAGGCGACCACCAGCGCGACATGCTCGAGCGCCGGGCAGAGCATCTGCAATTCGTCGAGCGAGGCGACAAGGTCGCTCGCCTCGGCCAGCGCATGACGGTTCACCGCCTCGGTCTCGCCCGCCCGCTTGCTGCGTGTCACCAGCGACGGCGACAGGCCGTATTCGGTGGCGCCGGGGATCAGCGCCACGGCGCGCAGCCGCTCCGCGACACCTGCTGCCGGGCGCAGCACCTCGAACTGGAACTGCGGGATGCGGTTGCCGTAGTCCTCGAGCGGGAAGCGCTCGATCACGCAATAGGCGGTGCCGCGATAGGCCGGCGCATTGCCCGCGCCCTGCTTGGCTGCGATCAGCGGATCGACCGGCTCGTCCTCGCCGCCGCGGTAGAGCCGCATCTCGAAGGCCGTGCGGTCGATCTCGCGACCATCGGCCCAGACGCGGCGGATGCCGGCGATCTCGCCCTCGCAAAGCGCGAAGGCGACATTGCCGAAATAGCTGTATTCGGTGAGTTTGGGCCCGAGCTTTCCCTGCCGCCTGGTCGTGCGCCTTTCCTCGAAGCGCGTCGCCCAGATGATGATGCCGCCGAGGCGCGCCGTGCCATAGACGCGCGGCAGCGGCACGCCTTCCTCGGCGCTGAAGGGTCGCGCACCCGAAAGCCTCGGCCCCTCGATGCGCCGCGTGCCGTTGATCAACGCCTGGTCGACGGCATAGCCGGCAAGCGCGCCCGCGGCCGCGCCGACGGCGGCTCCGACCGGACCGAGCAGGCCGCCGATCGCCGCACCCGCCGCCTGCAGCAGGATGGTTGCCATGAAGCGCTCCGGATCTCAGTTTTGCGGAAAGGCGAAGACGCCGGCGATGCGCCGCCGCCATTGAGGCACCAGCGCCGAGACGGTCACGGCGTGGCCCTGGTAGGCGTGAACGAAATGGCCGGGCGCGGTCAGGATGCCGGCATGCTTTGCCGGCAGGTGCGGCCGCCAGCGAAACAGCAGCAGGTCGCCCGGCTGAAGCTGCGCCATCGGCCTTTCGCAGAAATGCCGGCGCACGGCGTCGAGCAGGATTTCGCTTTCGCCGGCTTCCGCCCAATCAGGCGCATAAGCGCCGGGCATTTCCGGCGCCGCGCCATACAGAGCGCGCCAGACGCCCAGCACAAGGCCGAGACAGTCGCAGCCGACGCCCTTGCGAGAGCCTTGATGCCGGTAGGGCGTGCCGACCCAGCTGAGTGCCTCGGCAATCACCGCATCCGCCGTCATGGCACCAACGGCCCGCCGTCGAAGGTGCCGCCATCGACGACGTAGCCGTAAGCCGCATCATTGCCGGGCAGGTGCGGAAAGCCAAGAAAATTCAGCGGGTTGGCGAATTTCTGTTTGCAGGTCGCGAAGCTCTTGTCGCAGCCGGCAACCAGCGAGAAGCCGTCGCCCTCCTCGGCCGCGGCGCCGCCCGGCCGCATCACCAGCCTTGTGCCGGTGGCGTCCTTGCGGTGCTCCTCGATGCGCTCGGCGCGCCCGGCCGCTGCGCCGCTCGTCCAGGTCAGCACGCCATGCGCGAACCAGCCCGGAGCGAAGCCGTCGACCCCGGCCACCAGCAGGGTCGCTGGCGGCTCCGAGGCGACGACGCTCCCGGTGCCCGAAAATCCCGGCTGGGCAAGGTTGAAGCCGCAGCGCGCATCGCCAAGCTCGGCATCGCAGGAGCGGCTGACATAACGGCCCGATTGCTGGTCGAGCGCATGGGCAAGGCTTTCCAGCTCTGCCACGAAGCGCTGGTCGGCGCGGGTGATCCGCCCGACCGTCGCCTTGCGCAGCAGCGCGAAATCCTCCGGGCTGCGCCAGTTGACCAAAAAAGTCTCGACGGTCGCGCCGTCGTAAAGCCCCGCGGCGATATCCTCGTCGCTGATCGCGTCCGACGACAGCGCGCCCTCGACATCCACCGTGTCGACGGCAAGCCCCAGCGTGTCGCGCGCCTCGCTGGCGGCAAGCCCGGTCTCCGGCGCGAACAGCGTCCCGGAGACGGTCAGCGGCCGGTCGTGGTCGGTGAAACCGTGCACGGTGCCGTCGCGGCGCGTCAGCCGCCAGCAATGGCAGAGCGTCGTCACCTCGCGCCCGAAATGGGCAAGCAGCGTCTCGGGATAGTTTGTCACAGCCGCACCTCGACCAGCGGGATCGACGGGATCTGCCCCGCCTTGAAGCTCGCCAGGCTGATCGACAGCTGCTCCGCCTCGAATCGCACAGGCACGTCGAATTCGTAACCGGCCGTCACCTGCGCTGCCGCATCCGGCACGGCACCGGGCGCGAAGACGATCTCCCCCCGTCGCCGCCTCGAAGGTGAAGTCGCCCGGCGCGAAAACCTCGACGCCGTCGACAGCGACACGCAGGGTCTCGACGAGCGGCTTTGCTATCAACCGCCGGTAGGCGTCGTCGCCCTCGCCATAGGTCTTCACCAGCTCGAACCGCGTCCGGCTGCCGTCGCCCGTTCCAAGCACCTGGTCGGTCGGCGAGACAGCCTCCTCCGGCCGGCAGGACTTCATGTCGAACGGATCGCGAAAGCGGAAGGCGTGCAGCGAACCGCGCCTGGCCTCGAAGAACACCAGCACGTCGTGCAGGTCGCCGAGCGAGCGCACGCCCGTTCCGGCGTCGTAGCGGTGGCGCGATTGCGAGAACCGCGCGTTGCGCTTCTCGCGTCCGGACGTCAGCACAACGATCTCGTTCAGCCGCTCCGGCCCGCCGGTCGCGCCGAAGGAGACGGCGAGCGGAAAGCGCACGTCGTGAAAGCCTGACAGTTCAGCCATCTCCGGTCCTCAGAAGGTTCGGGCGCCGCGCGACACGGCGCGCGCCAGCATGCCCGTCACCTGGGATTCGGACTTGCGGAACGAGGCGGCGTCCGTCGCCGTGACGTTGAAGGTGACATTCACCGAAGCGCCGCCGCCCGACGCGGCGACGCCCAGGCGTCCGTCGGCGCCGCGGCGCAGCGGCAGGATCGCTTCGGCGCCCGCCTCGCCCATCAGCCCGAGATTGCGTCCCATCGGGAAATAGCTCGGCGCCGAGACCACGCCACCGGCCGCAAAGGGCGCGACGTGGCCGGGCACGCCGCCCCTGGCGAAAGGCAGGATGCCGGGCAGCCCGCCGAGCAGACCCGAAAACAGCGATCCCGCCAGCCCCTGCAGCGGCTTCAGCCCCTGCTCCAGCGCCAGGCCGGCAAGGTTCAGCCCGACCCGTCGCAGTACGTCCTCGAGATCCCTGCCACTGACCGCGGCACTCTTGAGCGCGCCGGTCAGTTGCGAGCCGAACCGGTCCGACAGTCTTTCGAGATTCTCGAGCGCACTCTGGAACGCCGCCGTGTCGGCATCGATCCGGACCGTCACGTCCTCAACCATGTCTCTTCTCCAATGAATTGGCGTCCGGGAACTGGCGCATCAGCGCCGCCAGATCGGCGCGTGCTGGCGGGCGCCCCTCACCGGGGCGGAGCACGCTGATTGCGCGTTCCAGCTCGCGCGGCGTCATCGACCAGAAATCCTTCGGCGAAAGCCGCAGCAGGCCGAATGCCGCGGCCATGACGCTGTCCCACGGAAATTCGTTCGTCCCGCCGGCTGCGGCTGTCAGGGGTTTGGCGGCTCTCCCGCCGGCCTCTCGGCCCCGAACGTCGTGGTCAGCAGGTCGCTGACGATGGCGGCAAAGCCCGCCGCGCCGCCGTCCACCCGCATCGCCCCCACCTCGTCGTCCGCGACCGCATTGCCGGCACCGCGCAGACCCGCGCCGATGACCCTGATCATGTCGAGCGCCGAGAGCTTTCCGCGCGCAAACCGCTCCACCAGCGCGCCGAGGTCGTCGGCGGAATAGGCCGCTTCGAGTTCGGCCAATGCGCCGAGCGTCAGGCAGAGCCGGTAGGGCTTGCCGTCGAGTTCTGTGGCGATCTCGCCGCGCCGCCGGTTGGAGATCATGGCGCCACCGCGAAGGCGATGGGACCTGCCGATTCCAGCGCCAGCTCGAAGGTCACCTCGCCGTCATGGCTACCCGTATAGTCGAGCGATGTGATCTGGAACGGCCCCGAGACGGTGCCGAAATCAGGCACGGCTAGTTGCCAGTCGACGATCTCCCCGGCGAAGAAGTGCGACCGGATGGCCGCGTCCGACTGGGCATCCTTGAAGATGCCCGATCCGCTGATCGCCGCGCGCTGCACGCCGCTGCCGGCCAGCAATTCGCGCCACCGCCCTGCCGAATCCGCATCGGTGATGTCGACCGTCTCGCTGTTGAAGGCGATGCGCCTGGAGCGCAGCCCGGCCACCGTCACGAACGTGCCGAGCCCGTCGGAATCGATTTTGAGAAGAAGGTCCTTGCCCTTCTGTGCAACCATTTTCGTGGGCTCCTGGTAATGTGATTTGCTTTATGCAGTTGCCACCCAGTGGCGCGAGCGACCGCACCACCGTCGTCATCCCGGGCGACCGAGCGCAGCGAGGAAAGACCCGGGACCATTGGCCGCACCATCATCGAGCGCGGCCCGGTCCTCACCCTCGCACCAATCCGCCACCCGGCCGCGCCAACTCAATGGGTCCCGGATACCTTCGCTTCGCTCCGGTTCCGGGATGACGCGGAAGCTGGCGCCGTCGACAATCGCCAGCATCGATGGGCAATAGCAATCCCGCTATTTCGGCTCCGTCACCGCACGGAACCGCAGCAGGCCGTGATAGACCGACAGGTCCTCGTCGTAGCGGGCTTCGGAAAACTCGAGCCGCAGGTTGACCAGATGATGCTCGTCGAGCTCCAGCGCCGCGTCGGCCAGCCGGGCGCGGGCGATCTCCATGATCTCCAGCACCTCCTTCCTGCCCTTGGCTTTCGACCAGACATGCAGGGTGAAGAGCTGTTCGGTGCCGCTCTCGGTACCGGTGCTCCAGTCGTAGAGACTGGTGCGGCCGAAGGTGATGTAAGGAAAGGCCACGTTGGCAGGCGCGTGATCGTGGATGCGCTGGCCGACCAGCGCGCTCAGCGCCACGTCGCCGGCGAGCGCGTCGAACACCGCCTTCTGCAGTTCAGCGGCGGGCGCTGGCATGGTCCTGCTCCCTGATCAGCGGATGCGGTGCCCTCGGCATCGGATCCGCTGCGAATTCCTCGGCGCCGTAAGAGGCATCAGCGTAGCCCGCCTCGATGTCCTCCGCCAGAGCGTGCGCCTTGAGGCGCAGCGCGCGGATCAGCCCGTCGAGCGTCAGTTGCATGGTCAGTTTCATGAGCCGGCCTCCCTGGTTCGGCAGACAAGATAGCGGCCGCTCTCGTCCGGATCGTGAACCGTCACGATCGCGAAGATCCGCCCCGCCCGCGTCAGGCGCATGCCGCTCGCCACGCCGTCGCGCCAGCGCATGGTGATGCGGTGCGTCACGGTCTCGAGCGTCTGGCCGGCACCGAAGACGGCACTCGCCGACACAGGCTCTATCAGCGCGAAGACGGTCGCCACCTCCGACCATGTTTCGACATGGCCGCCGAGCCCGTCCGGCACCAGCGCCACCGCTTCAAGCGCGAATTCGCTGCGCAGCGCGCCGGGATCGACGAACAGCGTGCCCATCACAGTCTCCGCAGCCGGTGGTGCGCGATCATGCGCTCATAGGCCGGCGGATAGGACACCGGTTGGTCGGCCGCACCATAGGTGGCGCGGAACTCGTACCAGTGGGCAACCAGCACCAGGATCACCCGCTTCAGCAGGTCGGGGACATCCGTGCCGGCCTCGCCAAAACCGGCGGAAAAATCGATCTCGATGCCGTTGAGTAAGCGCAGCGGCTCCGGCCGCGTCTCGAAATGCAGCCTTGCCGGCCGCGACAGCGTGTCGAGCTGGTAGCCGGCCGGGTCGATCAGCGAGGCCTCGCCCTCCGATCCGTAGACCGTCACCGCCAGGATTTCGCGCACCGGGTGCCTGCCGATCGGCACGCAGCCCTGGCTCGGCCAGGCATCGAGCGCCAGCCGCCAGCTCTGGTTGATCAGCGCCATGCCCGTCGCGCGCTCGACATCCTCGCGCGCCGCGCGGATCAGCCCGGCCAGGAGCTCGTCCTCGCTGGCATGGGAGAGCCTGAGATGCGCCTTCACCTCGGCAAGCGTCACCGGCTCGGCGGCCGGCGCCACCGTTCTGATCAATGTCATTCGTCACCTTGAGGGCATGAGGACAGGATGCGGCCCCGGCTGGAGGAACACCGGGGCCGCGCGACAGGCCGGCCGGGAAAGGGTGAACCCGGTCCTGGCCCGACTCGCGAAAGGTTGGTGATTGGAAATCGGCTCGATAACTCGCTCCACACCGTGAGCAAACGTCCGATTGTGAGGCCTGATCAAAACTCGCTCCTGCGAGTCAGCTGGAGAGTGGCTTCGGGGTCGCCTAAGGCGACGCGCGCAGCGTACTTTTCAGTACGTGAGCACCGGAAGCGCAGAAGACGCCTCCAGATGGCCGCAGGAGTAGAGTTTCGGCAGGGCTCAGGTGGTGCCGTATTTCAAGAGCTTGATCGCGTCGAAATCCTGCACACCGCCGCCGACACGCTTGGTCGTGTAGAACAGCACGTAGGGCTTTGCCGTGTACGGGTCGCGCAGCACGCGCACCCCGGTGCGGTCGACCACCAGATAGCCGCGCGAGAAATCGCCGAAGGCGATCGGTGTCGCGTCGGCTGCGGCGTTGGGCATGTCCTCCGCCTCGACCAGCGGGAAGCCCATCAGCATGGCGCGGCTGCCGGGGGCGGCCGGCGGCTGCCACAGATAGTTGCCGTCGGCATCCTTCAACTTGCGGATCGAGGCTTGCACCTTGCGGTTCATCACCCAGGTCGCGTTCTGCCGGTAGCCCGCCTTCAGCGCATAGACCGTATCGATCAGCACGTCCGACGCATTGCTCGCCGGCAGGGCGCCCGAAACGCCGGTGGCGATATAGCCGATCTGGCCCCACACCCAGCTCGCCTCGGCAACCCTGGTGTAGTCGAGAAAGCCCTTCGGCTTGTTGGTGCCGTTGCCGGTCACGAAGGCGGTGCCCTCCTGTTCGGCAAAGGCCGCCTCCACCTCGCTCGAGATCCACTGGTCGAGATCGACCACCGCGTCGTCGAGCAGCGAGGCGGTCGCCGCCGGCATGGCGTAGAGCTCCATGGTCGGGAACTGCAGCTCGGCCAGCGTATTGGCGGCGGTCTGCGGCCTTGCCGCCGTCTCGGCGACCCAGCCGACGGCCGGCCCCGAAACCGAGAACGGCTTCTTCAGCACCGCCGAGGACACCTGCCTGACCGAAGCGATCGAGCGGATCGGCGACAGTGTCGCCAGCCGCTTGCCGATCGCCGCTTCTGTCTCGTCGGGCACCAGGTAGCCGCCGTCGGGGCCGGAGCCATAGGACATCGCCTTGGTGTCGAGCGCGCGGATGGCGCGCTCGTCGCCCGAGCGCATATAGGCGTCGAAAGCCTGCTTGTGCTCGCCGGGCAGCGCCTGGCCGTCCTGGCCGAGCTGCGGCCGCAGGCGTTTCAGCGCCAGGCCGTCGAGCGCCCGCTTCTGCTCGTCGAGCGCCTTCGAGATGCGCTCGACCTTTTCGACGGTCAGCGCATCCGCGCCGCGCCGTTCGATCTCGGCGAGGCGCTGGTCGTTCGATTCGCGAAACGCCTCGAAGGTCGACATGAAATCGCCAAAGGCCTCGGCGATGTCGGCTGTATCGCCCGCCGCCTTGGTTTCGGGCGCGCGGGACTGTTCAACTGCGTGCATTGCTCGTCATTCCTTTCGTGTTGATCATGCGTGTCGCCGCGCGGATGCGCTCGGCGAGCGGTTGGTCCGGCCCGGCATCCCGCTCGCGCACCAGACTGGCGAAGCCGCGGGCAATCACCGCCCGGGCGTCGCCGCGTGTCAGCCCCGCATCCCGCGTGAGCCAGCATTCGAATTCGCGGATGGTCGGCAGCCTGCGCCGCCCCTTCACCGTCTCGACGCGCGCGCCGGGCAGCATCGGAAACGTCACCACCGAGATCTCCCAGAGGTCCGCCTCGAGGATGCGGCGCACGCCGCTCCTCGGATCGCTCCTCGCCTTCACCGCGCGAAACCCGATCGACAGTCCGTCGAGCCCGCCGCCGCGCATCAGGCTCAGAATCTCGCGCGCCCGCGCCACGTCCTTCGACAGTTTGCCGCGCACGAACAGCCCGCGCTGGTCCTCGCGGATCTCGGTCCAGACGCCGATCGGTTCGGCCGGATCGTGCTGGAACAGCATGCGGATGCCGCCGGCCCCGCGCGCCTTCAGCGATGCCGCGAAGGCGCCCTTCTCCACCACGTCCTTGCCGAGATCGACCCGCCCGAACAGGCTGGCATAGCCCGAAAACACGCCATCCGCCTCGACGGCATCCAGCACCAGATCGACGAACTTCTGCTCGCGAACCATTCTTTTTTTCCTATGAATTCTTTCGGGTCGCGCCGACGAAGACGCTCTAATCTCCCCCTTGAGGGGGGTGAGCGGCCGGTTCGCGGAGCGAATTCGCCATGCCGGTGGCATGGCGAAAGGCCAGCGAACGACGGGACGCTGCGAAGCAGCGGGGACTCGGCAAGGCCGGCAGGAAAGAGGGGGGTCGTTCGATCCCAAAAGCGAGCTCGGTGCCGAAGCCCCTACGTCTTCCGCCTCAGCACCCGCATCAGCGCCCCCAGCGCCCACCAGGCGCAGAGGCTCGCCGCCGCCGACCCCATCAGCATCGTCTCCGTCTGTCCGATCAGTCCCTCAAGATCGAGTTCGACCGCGATCTTCAGCCCCGCCGTGCCGCCGAACACCAGGCCGCTGACCACCCCGACGGCAAAGCGCGCCGCCGCCTCGCGGCGTCCGCGCGGCAGAATGTAGGCCAGCGAAATCGCCGACCCGGCCACTGCGCCCGCGCCCTTGGCGAGCCACAGCCAGGCCGTGTCAGCCATGTCGGTCATCTGGAACTCCGGTTCGGTTGATTGTGATGAGCGCCTTGGCGACCGGCGCGGTCATCGTCGCGCCAACGGCAAATGCCGCCTGGCAGCAGAGCTGCGATGGCGGCGGGCAATCGTGTCGTTACATCTGTGAAAGCGCTGTGAGGGGACGCCGCTCGTCGGCAGCACCCCCCGGACGGTACTGCAGCCGCGGCGGGTTCGCGCGCGGCTGCAGGGTTTCCTCAGGTCGCTTCGAGGATCATGTTCAGCGGCGTCTCGGCGGCGCGGCGGACATTGGTGAAACCGCCGGACCGGATCACTTCGGCCAGCCTTTTCTCGCCGGCCTGCGCGCCGAGCGCCATCCCCGTCTCCTGTGCCAGCGAAGTCGGCACGCAGATCATCGTGGAGGCCGAGTAGTACAGCCGCCCGACTGGATTGACGTTGTCTTCCAGCGTGTCGCCGGCCATCGGCTCGACCACCATCCAGGTGCCGCCGGGTTTCAGCGCCTTGCGGATATGCGCGGCGGCGGCCTTCGGATCGCCCATGTCGTGCAGGCAGTCGAAGCAGGTAATCACGTCGAAGTCGCGGCCGGAAAAATCCTGAGCCCGTCCGACCTCGAACGACACATTGCTTACCCCGTGCGCCTTGGCATGGGCGGTCGCCGCAGCGATCGAGCCCGGGTGGAAGTCGTATCCGATGAAGCTCGACTTCGGGAACGCCTGCGCCATCAGGATGGTGGAAAGGCCGTGCCCGCAGCCGACGTCGGCAACGGAAGCGCCGGCATTCAGCTTGTCGGTGACGCCGTTGAGAGCCGGCAGCCACTCCTGCACCAGCGCATTGACATAGCCCGGCCGGAACAGCCTGGCGACCGCGCAGAACATGCAGCCGGCCTGGTCGCCCCAGGCCACGCCCCTGCCCGTCTTGAACGCTGCCTGAACCTTCGGCTGGTTCTCCACCATCGCCGCTGCCGTATCGAAGGCGCCGATCAGGTTGACCGGGCTGTCCGGCGTGGCAAAGATCAGCGCCTGTTCCGGCGACAGCGAGAAACGCCCGCCCTCATGCTGCACATAGCCGGAGGCAACCTGCGCCGACAGCCATTCGCGCACATAGCGCGGCGCACATTTCGTCGCCACCGCCACGGCCTCGGGCGTCGCTGGACCCAGGCGCCCGAGCGCCTCGTAGAGACCCAGCGCGTCACCTATCCGCACCAGCGGCACGCTGACGGCGCCCCCGAGATCGCCGAGCACGCGCCCGACCAGTTCATTCAGCTTATCGTTGTCTACCTGTGTCATGAAAACTCCTTGCGGTCCGCGAACGGCGAGATGCCGTTCATGGAGCGAGGATGCGTCCGCCGGTTCCCGGGCGAATGTGGCAACCGTCCCGGGCGGGATGGAAAAAGGGCCGATATTCCGGGACCAATGTCCCGGCGCAGGCAAATCCGCGCCGCCTAGTCCGACAGGGCCATGACGATCGCCTGTGCGCGACTGTGCACGCCGAGCTTCGAAAAGACGGTCGAAAGCTGGTTGCGCACCGTCTTTGCGCTCTTTCCGAGGCGCTCGGCGATGGCGCGGTTGTCGAGACCCTGGGCGACGAGCTCGAGTATCTCGGTCTCCGAGGGCGTCAGGCCCGCGTCGCGCAGCGCCTGTGGCCTCGCCGCCTTGTCCTGGCCGAGAAAACTCGCAAGCTCACGGTGAAACACCTCCCATGCCGGCTCGTCCGGCAGCAAGACGTGGTTGCTGCTGTCCAGCGGCACGAAACGCGCACCGGGGATCGTCGCGGCCAGCTTGCAGCCTTGCTCGAAGGGCGCGCGCATGTCGCCCCGGCAGTGCGCGATCAGCGTCGGCACGTCAAGCGTCGCTGCCAGGTCGAGCACATCGATCCCCTGCATGTGCGACAGGAGCTCCGCGGCCACCTCGGGTGTCGCCGTCACCCGTTCGAGATCGCCCCACCAGCGGTGCTGTTCCGGGGTGCCGCCCGGAATGAATAGGTTGGTGAAGAACTGGCAGAAGGCCGGGTTCTCGCGTCCCCAGCCGATGCGCACGAAATTGACCAGCGTTTCGGCTTCCAGGCGTTCCGCGTCCGTCTGGGCTCGAACGCGTGCCCCTTGGCCATAGGCGTTCATCAGCACCAGATGCGAGACCCGCTCCGGGTGACGCACGGCATAGGCGATGGCCAGGGCGCCGCCCTGCGAAATCCCGAGCAGAACGAAGCGCGGATCCTCGATCGATGCCGCGACCGCGTCCATGTCCGCGTGCCAGGCGTCGATCGACAGGTCGCTCACGTGACGGTCCGAAAGGCCGCAGCCGCGCGGATCGTAGCGGATGAACCGGTTCTGCGCCGACAGGGCGTTGACCCAGGGCCGGTAGACCGGGCTTTCCAGGTCGTAGTCGACATGGCTCAGCCAGTGCGCCGCCCGCAGGATCACCGGCCCCTCGCCGCACGAGGCCATGGCAATGCGCGTGCCGTCCGCGGAGGTGCAGAACCCGATCTTCTGGTTGCGTCTCATGCCTCATCATAACGCGGCGGAAAGACCGTGAACAAGCTGCCACCGCCGCGCCTTCGCCTTGACGAACCCGCCTCGCCGGCGCGTCAGGCACCCGCAGGAACCCGATCCTCGGCCGGCCCGTACCCCACCGCCGCGCGCTTCTCGTCATCCGTCAGGAACGCCGCCGCGCCGACCCTCGCCCACAGCACCTCGCGTTCGGCCGACAGGCCGTCGACGCTGTCGGCGTCGTACCAGAGCCTCAGCCCTTCGCCGAACTCGGGCGCCAGCCAGGCCGACAGCTCCTTGGCGGTGCGCGCCACCAGAGGCAGCACGGTCATGCGGTAGAAGGCGCGATTGGCCTCCTGGTAGTTGGCATAGGTGTTGTCGCCCGGAATGCCGAGCAGCATCGGCGGCACGCCGAAGGCGAGCGCAATGTCGCGCGCCGCGCCGTTCTTGGCCTCGACAAAATCCATGTCCTTGGGCGTCAGGCCCATCGCCTTCCAGTCGAGCCCGCCGTCGAGCAGCAGCGGCCGCCCGGCCCGTGTCGCGCCGGAATAGCCGTCCTCGAGCTCGGCCTTCAGCCGGTCGAACTGCTCGTCGGAGAGATTGCCGCCCTCCTTCGGCGCATAGACAAGCGCACCGGACGGCCGCGCCGAATTGTCGAGCAGCGCCTTGTTCCAGCGGCCCGCCGCATTGTGCGTGTCGAGCGCCATGAGCGCCGCCTCCAGCGGCGCCAGGCCGTAGTGGTCGTCGAGCGGGTGGAACAGCGACAGATGCAGCGCGCCGCCGGCATGGCCTGCCGCCGCGAGCGGCACGGAGCGCCTGGCATTGTTCTGCCTGTAGTCGAGCGCCGTCGGCCAGCCGGCCGCATCGGTCGCCACCGTCACCCGGTCGGGGCGCAGCAGGTGCAGCTCGCGCGTGCCGCCCGCCGCCTCGATCAGTTCGGCATAGGCGTTGCCCGAGAGCAGCAGGTGGCCGTAGAGCATTTCGAGAAACGAGGCGCCCGCCTGGCGCTGGTTCGGCCGCTCGAGCAGTGCCAGCAGCGGATGCGTGTCGCGCTCCTCGGCGCCCTCGTAGAGCAGCCAGGGAATGGCCGACGCCGTCTCGGCGATCAGCCGCACCGAGCGGTGCACGACGGGATTGCGCAAAAAACCCTCGCGGGCAAGGGCGGCATAGTCGCGCCGCGTCCAGCGCGCCTCGCCCTGCGCATGCAGCGCGACAAAACCCTGCGCGTGCTTCTTCTCGGGCGGCACGGTGCGCCGCCACGGCCAGTTCAGGTTCATGAGCATGTCCCAATCGTTGCGAGGCTGCGCCTGTCGCGCCCCCCTCTGTCCTGCCGGACATCTCCCCCACATGGGGGGAGATCGGCTCTCACTTCCGCCGCGCACAACTCAAAACCCCGGCAACTGGCGAAACCGTCGAAGCTGCCAATCTCCCCACCCGTGGGGGAGATGGCCGGCAGGCCAGAGGGGGCGCCGTGCAGCGGTGGCGGTGAATGGTGAATGGGAAAATGGTAGTGCGAAACGTTGCTCCGGCTCCGAAGTGGATCAGGCCACAACGGTCCGCCCGGACCCCCATTCACCATTCACCACCTCACCACCTTATCCTCGGCTCCCCCACCCTGCCCGGCATCAGCTCCCCGACCGCCCAGACCAGAGCATCGACGCGGTCGGGCGAGCGGCCGGCGGACAGGCCGTTGGGGCCGAAATCGCACATCTCGTCTTCCAGTTCGGCAAAGCGCCCGGCATGCCTTACCCGGCCCTGCGCATAGAGGGCCGCCACCGGCTCGGCGCGCAGCCATTTTCCGCGGTTGGCGCGCACCGCCTTCACCGGCACCGCCGGATCGACGGTGCGGATCACCGCCGTCACCATGTCGCCGCCCTGGTTCACCTCGGCCACCAGGCAGTCGGCCTGCAGCCGATGATAGAGCGCCACCGCCCGCGCCGCCCAGTCCTGCGGCCGGGCCGCCCGCAGCGTCGCGTCTTCGATCACCACCGCATTGCCGGAACCGTCCAGTCCCGCGGCAATGATGCCGCAGGCGTCCGACGTCCTGCGCGCGCTCGCCGGCGGGTCCACCGCCACGACGATGCGGCCAAGCTCCGGCGCATCCGCAAGCCGTGCCTCCTCGATCATGGCGCGCGACCACAGCGCGTCCTCGCGGTCCTCGATCAGCTCGCCCATCAGTTCCTGGCGCGCCAGCACCGAGCCGCCATAGCGCGCCTCGACGGCACCCAGGAAACCCGGCGCCAGGTTCTGCCGGTTCTCGGCGGTCGGCATCACCGTGCGCATCACCGTGCGATCGGCCAGCAGCCGCTTGATCAGCCGCGTCGGCCTCGGCGTCGTGGTGATCAGCTGGCGCGGCATCCGCCCCAGCCGCAGGCCGAACTGCAGCATGTCGAACGCCGCCTCGGCATGTTTCCACTTCGCCGCCTCGTCGCACCAGGCGGCGTCGAATTGCGGCCCGCGCAGACTCTCGGGATCTTCCGAGGAAAACATCTGCGCCACCGCCCCGTTGTTCCACAGCAGCCGGCGCCGCGTCGCCTCGAAACGCGGGCGGTTGCCGCGCGAAATGGTGCGGATGCCCGACGGCCCGTCGATCATCACCTCGCGCACGTCGCCCAGCGTCTCGCCCACCAGCGCGATCTGGCCGTAGCGCAGCCTCTCCGGCGTGAAGGGCGGCAGGCCGCGCACCAGCGCATTGACCCATTCCGCCCCCAGCCGCGTCTTGCCCGCGCCGCGCCCGCCCGTCACCAGCCAGGTCGCGGCGACCGGATGCAGCAGCGGGTACTGCTTTGCCCGCGCGCTAAGGAGCCACTGGCCGACGAAGAGCGGCGTGCCCGCCGTCCCCACCGTCCTGTTCAAGAATTTCGCGAGCGATCTCCCACGCGAGCTCGATGATCTTGTCGTTGATGGCCTGAAGCATGGCTGCCAGTTCTTCATCCTGTGCGATCTGGTTGTCCCTGGCGGCTTCTTCCGGCCGGGTTATTTCGACGATCTTTTCGAGGCTGCGCGTCAGCGAGATGATCGCCTCGATCTCGGCCTTGTCGATGCGACCGCCGCCCTCGAGTGCGGCGCGCGTCACCTCCTCCAGCCGCTCCAGCAGCATGTTGGCGAGAATGCGGATGCGTTCGAGCACGTCGCCTATCAGGGGACGGTCGAGCCGCCAGCCGTCGCGCTCGGCCTCCCGCCGCAGGCTCGCCAGCGAGCGATTGGCGGCATCGGCAAGCAACGGCATGGACGGCCTTGCCCCCTCGGCCATAGCGCGCAGCGCGCGCCGCTGGGCACTGGGCCTGGAAGCCGGCATGGTCTTTTTCGATTCCTTGATGCTGGATGAGCCGGCGCGCAGACGAGGCTTTGGTCTCCGCCGCAGTGCGGCGATACCGGGCAGGACAGCGGGCCGCACCCGAGGATGCTGCCCAGCCATCTGGCTTGCGCCACTCACACTTTTCCGACGATAGCGAGACACTACCAAACCACCGTGACGGTGTCAAGGATTATTTTCCTATCTGCTTGCGGAAAGTCTGCCCCCTGTTGGCATGTTGGCCGGCCCGCCTCCGTCATCCTGGGCTTGGCCCGCGCCCCCGAGAGATCAAGCGCAACCCTCACGTCCCTTCCCCCGCGTCATATCGCTTGTTGCGAAAAGCTTAACGCTCCGTCGGCTAATCATGTCGGCAATAATAATAAAAGTGTGGGCCCGGGCCGCCCACGAAGCCGGGAAGCCCATGCAAGGTAGAGACAAGACCCCGCAAGCAAAAATCGCGCAGGATATCGCCGCGCTGGCCCTCGCCACCCTGCAATGCGACAACAAGCTCGTCATCACCAACGCCAATTCCGCCGCCGCCGAGATGTTCGGCCGGTCCGAGGACGAACTTGCCGGCAGGACGCTCGACGCGCTGCTGGAGTCCGGCTGCTACAGCGGACCCGATTGCCTGGCGGTGCTTGAATCGGGCTACCCGCAGCCCTTCCTGAAGCGCGACGGGTCGAGCTTCTTCGGTCTCGCCTTCCTGTCGGCCAACCGCACCGGATGGACCGTGCAGGTCGCCGACGTGGACGACATCGCCGTCCGGCACGAAAGCCTCATCAAGCGCGAGAGCACCTGGCGCCACGCCATCGAGGCTGCGGGGCACGGCGTCTGGGAAGTCGATGCGCGCAACAACACCCGGTTCTATTCCGACAGCTGGAAAAGATGCGCGGCTTTCCGATCGGCGAGCCGTCCGTCAACATGCATGAGAGCTGGGAAACACGCGTCCACCCGGACGATATCGAGCACGTCCGCAGCTTCAACAGCCACTACAAGATCGGCAGCGATGTGGTGTCGTTCGAATACCGCGAGCGCCGCCTTGACGGACGCTGGATCTGGATCTCGAGCCGCGGCCGCGCGGTGAGCTGGGACGACGACGGCACCGCGGTGCGGGTGCTGGGCACCGACACCGACATCACCCACCTCAAGGAGGCGCGGCAGGCGGTCGAAGCGCTGACGCAGCGGCTTGAAATGGCGCTGAAGACATCGGGCGTCGGCATCTGGGAGGTCGATCTCGACAAGCGCACCTTCACCTGCGACGAGGCACTGGCCGCGATCTACGGCTTTGCGGGAAAGGGCGGCGCTGAATTCCCGTTTTCCACTTGGCAGCAGAGCCTGCATCCGGACGACGCGGCCGGCGCGATCGAGGCAGCACACAAGGCCATGCAGTCCGGGTCGCGGCTCGAAACCTCCTTCCGCATTGTCCGTCCGGACGGCGCCGTACGCCATGTCAGTTCCGTTTGCGCCTGCACGCGCGGCGCCGACGGAACAGCGAAATTTCTGGGCGTCGACCGGGACATCACGGAGGACCGCGAGCGGGAAGACGAGCTGCGTGCCAAGCATCTACTGTTCGAAGGCGCGATCTACAACATGGCGCACGGCCTCACCATGTTCGATCGCGACGGCCGGTTGATCGTCTGCAACGATCTCTACTCGGAATTCTACGGCTTGCCGCCGGGCGTCGCAGTCCCCGGCGTGCATGTCGACGAACTCCTCGCCTACATGCTCGCCAACGGCACCATGCCGAAGAGCCAGATCGAGACTGCGACGGAGATCGTCCACCGGCTCGATCCTTCCAGCGGAGCGATCGACCAGACCTTTCATGTTTCGACCGGCCGCATCGTTGCCTTCACGACGACCCCGCTTGCCGGCGGCGGCTGGGTTTCGGTCCACCGCGACGTCACTGAGCAGCACCGGGCGAAGCTGCAGCTCGCCGAAAGCGAGGCGCGTTTCCGCGATTTCACCTCCATCGCCTCGGATTGGTGCTGGGAAACCGGTCCAGACCACCGGCTGAGCTTCGTCAGCGAGACGGCGCAATCCCACGCTCGCATCCATCCGGCGCTTGTCGTGGGCAACTCGCTTCTGGAGATTACGCTTCCCGAAGAGGACGGCAGGATCCTAGAAGGGCTGATGATCGCTCCCGACGGCAGTCCCAGCCCCGAGCAGTTCCGGAGCGTGCTGCTGCACATGACGGCGCCCGACGGCAGCCCGTTTCACTTCCGCCTCAGCGGCGCGCCACGGTTCGACGACGAAGGCCGGTTCCTCGGCTTCCGCGGTACGGGGTCCGATGTCACCGGGGAAGAAATCAACAAGCAGAACCTGGCCAGAACCGAGGCGCGCCTCAAGATCCGCACCAGGCAGCTCGTCGAGGCGCAGCAGATCGGCAAGATCGGTGACTGGAGCTACATGCTTGGCGATACGCACCTGTGGTGGGCGCCGGAGACCTATGCGCTGCTGCGCCGTGACCCGGCGACCTACGAGACGCGCTACGACGACGTGATGGCAGACTACTACGAGGACAGCCTGTCGCGCCTTCGTGCGACGCAGTCGGAAGTCGCCCGCACCGGAACTACCAAGAGCGTCGACGTCAAGGCGCGGCGCGGCGACGGCACGATCGTCGACTTCGCGATCATCTCCAAGGCCATCCGCGACAAGAGCGGCGCCCTCATCGGCTTCAAGGGCACCATCCAGGACATTACCGAGCGCAAGAGCGCGGAGGAACAGCTCGAACAGCTCGCCTATTTCGACGCGCTGACCGGCCTGCCCAACCGCGCCCGCTTCCATCTCGAACTGGAGCGCGCGATCCTCTCCAACAACAAGGCGCCGGTCAACGGCGCGCTGCTGCTGCTCGATCTCGATCGCTTCAAGGAGGTCAACGACGCGCTCGGCCACGATGCCGGCGACGAGATGCTGAAGAAGGTCGCGCGGCTGCTTGCGGCCGCCCTGCCCGAGAACAATTTCCTGGCGCGGCTCGGCGGCGACGAGTTCGCCGTCGTGCTGCCGCGCTCGACCGGCCGCAAGAGCATCGAGAAGATTGCACAGCGCATCAACACGCTGCTCAGCGGCTCGATCCAGCTCGACAGCGGCGAGGTATCGGTGGAAACCAGCATCGGGATCGCCCTCATCCCGACCGACGGCCGCAACAGCACCGACCTCATGCGCAACGCCGATCTGGCCCTCTATCAGGCCAAGGAGTCCGGCCGCGGCCGCTTCGAGTTCTTCAACGCCGGACTGTCTGACCTGGTACGTAACCGGCTTGCACTTTCACAGGACCTCAGGAAGACGGTCAGCGAGGGCAAGGGCCTCTTCGTCCACTACCAGCCGCAGGTGCAGCTCGACACCGGTCACGTCACCGGCTTCGAAGCACTGTTGCGCTGGGATCATCCCGAACGCGGCCTGGTTTCGCCCACGGAGTTCATCCCGATCGCAGAATCCTCGCACCTGATCTGCGACGTCGGTCTTTGGGTGCTGCGCGAGGCGGTGCACCAGGCCAAGGCCTGGATCGATGCCGGCGAAGCGCCGCGACAGATGGCGGTCAATGTCTCGGCCGCGCAGATCTGGCGCTCCGATTTCGCCGCCGACGTCGCGGCACTGCTCGAAGAGACCGGGCTCGAGCCGTCGTTGCTGTGCCTCGAACTGACCGAAACCCTGCTTGCCGACCATACCGAGGGCCAGGTCCGACAGGTGCTGGAGCGGTTGCACGGGCTTGGCGTTACCCTTGCCCTCGACGATTTCGGCACCGGCTACTCCTCGCTGGGCTACCTCAGGCAATTGCCGTTCAAGAAGCTCAAGATCGACCGCATCTTCATCAGCGGCGCCACGCAGTCGGTGCATGCGCGCGAGTTGCTGAGCGGCATCATCGCATTGACGCGCGGGCTCAACATGACGGCGGTGGCCGAAGGCGCGGAACTGCCCGAGGAAGTCGACATGCTGCGCGAAATGGGCTGCGACAATGTGCAGGGCTTCGCCTATGCCAGGCCGCAATCTGCCGACGAAGCCATCGCCTTCGTTCACCGGCACGAGCGGGACATTCTCGGCACGATCCCCCGCCCCCACCTTTCCCCCAGATCCCTGAAACGCTCGTCGGCGGCCTGATCCGGGTCAGCATCGGCACGCCGTGCGAGGCAGTCCAACGCTGTCTCTTGACGTTCTGCCTGGCCTATTATATAGCCAACTAGTAATATAACTAATTGGATATATAAATGGACGCCATCAGCACCACCCTTTCGGCGCTCGCCGATCCGACCCGCCGTGCCATCCTCGCCCGGCTGGCGGAAGGCGAGGCTTCCGTCACCGATCTGGCGGCTCCATTCGCGCTCAGCCAGCCGGCCATCTCGAAACATCTCAAAGTGCTCGAAAAGGCCGGGCTGATATCGCAGGCCAGGACCGCGCAGTTCAGGCCGCGCCGGCTCGAGACCGCGCCGCTCAAGCAGGTCTCAGACTGGGTCGACCAATACCGGAAGTTCTGGGAGCCGAGCTTCGACCGGCTCGACCAATACCTCGCCGAAATCCAGAAAAAGGATGCCGACAATGCCAAGTGACGCCAGCGAACTCACCATCACCCGCGTCTTCGATGCGCCGCGCGCCCTCGTTTTCGAGGCGTGGACCGACCCCGACCATCTCGCGCGCTGGTCGGGCCCGGAGGGGTTCACCTCCTCGCAGGACTATTTCTCAGCCACGCCCGGCGGCAAGTACCGCGTCTGCCTGCGTGAACCCAATGGCACCGAGCACTGGGTGCGCGGCACCTACCGCGAGGTCGTGCCGCCCGAAAAACTGGTCTTCACCCACGCTTGGGAGGACGGCCACGGCGGCACCAGCCCCGAGACGCTTGTCACCGTGCTGTTCACCGAACTGGCAGGCAAGACCAAGATGGTGCTTCGCCAGACCGGCTTCGAAAGCAAGGCCTCCCGCGACGGGCACGAGGAGGGATGGAGCAGCTCCTTTGCCGACCTCGACCGCTATCTCGCCAGGGCCCGGCGGCCTGCCAGAGCAAGGAGTGCGGTGCGATGAAGCTCTACTATGCCCCCACCCTCCACTCCTACAAGGCCTGCGCGGTGGCGCGCTATCTCGATTCGCCGGTCGAGTTCGTCGCCGTCGACCTCAAGGCAGGCGAGCACAGGTCGCCCGCCTTTCTCGCCATCAATCCCGGCGCACGCGTGCCCGTCCTGTCGGAGGGCGGAAAGTCCCTGTGGGAATCGAACGCCATCATGATGCGCCTGGCATTGCTCGCCGGCTCGGACCTGTGGCCGCAGGGGGTCGCACAGTCCGACGTATTGCGGTGGCTGAGCTGGGATTCCGAGCATTTCAAGCCGCATGCCGGCGCCTTCTACTTCGAGCATATCATCAGGCCGGCGATCGGCCTCGGCGATCCGGACCCGGCAGCCCTCGCCGCGGCCACCCCGCCCTTCCTGGCCTCGGCGAAAATCCTCGACGACCATCTCTCCGGACGGCAATTCCTGCTCGACGACCCCCTGACGATCGCGGATTTCGCGCTGGCCGTCACGCTGCCCTTCGCCGAGCAGTCGGCGATGCCGCTCGACGGCTTCCCGTCGATCCGAGACTGGCACGCGCGGCTTGAGGCGCTGCCGGCCTGGCGCGCGCCATTCCCCCAATCGGCGCAGGCCTCGGCGGCCTGAATCGCTCCCCTGTGGCGCTGCATCTCCCGCAGCGTCACCAAATTGCCATAGCGCTAGGGAATTTGTGTCTAACGGCCGCAAAAGCCGCTATTGTCCTTGTCGTGCCTGGAAAAATCGGGAACAAGACCCTCTATCAAGGCGCTTGCGCTCGACGCCCTGAGAATGCCGCAAGGCTCGTCACGCTCGAAAGCAAGCCCCGCATCGGACGCATTGCTGAATGGTAAGTCCCAACGAAACGCGCAAACGACCTCGTCCGAAGGCCACACGGCTGCTCGCGATCGATGCGTGGATCGATTCGACCCTCTACGAGGCCGGCTTCAAGGCGAGCGAAATCTGGGAATCGCTCACCATCTTCTCGCGGCGTTTCCGCTTCTACGGCTGGCGGCGCGGATTCTTCGAACTGGCCAGCGAGGGCTTCACGATGGGCGTCGTGGGCTCCATCATCATGCTGGCGCTGGCGCTCCCGGCCTTCGAGGAAACCGCGCGCAACTGGCGCGCCCAGGACGATTTCGCAGTCACCTTTCTCGACCGCCAGGGTAACGAGATCGGCCAGCGCGGCATCATCCAGCGTGAGTCGGTGCCGGTCGACGACATGCCCGACCATTTCATCAAGGCGGTGCTGGCGACGGAAGACCGCCGCTTCTTCGAGCATTACGGCATCGACTTCCTCGGCCTGATCCGCGCGATGGGCGAAAACCTGCGCGCCAACTCGGTCGTCCAGGGCGGCTCGAGCCTCACCCAGCAGCTGGCCAAGAACCTCTTCCTCACCAACGAGCGCACCATCGAGCGCAAGGTCAAGGAAGCCTTCCTCGCCATCTGGCTCGAGTGCAACCTGTCGAAGAAGGAAATCCTGCAGTTCTATCTCGACCGCGCCTATATGGGCGGCGGCACCTTCGGCATCACGGCGGCTTCCGACTTCTACTTCGGCAAGTCGGTCAAGGATCTCAACCTGGCCGAATCAGCGATGCTGGCGGGCCTGTTCAAGGCGCCGGCCAAATACGCGCCGCACGTCAACCTGCCGGCGGCGCGTGCGCGCGCCAACGTGGTGCTCACCAACATGGTGCAGGGCGGCTTCATGACCGAGGGCCAGGTCCTGTCGGCCAGGCTGCATCCGGCCACCATCGTCGACCGCGACGACCGCAAGAGCCCCGACTACTTCCTCGACTGGGCCTTCGAGGAGGTCAAGCGGCTGACCGCCCGTTCCGGCGTTCGCTCGATGATCGCCAAGACCACCATCGACATGAACATCCAGCGCGCCACGGCTGAATCGCTGGAATACAACCTGCGCCAGCACGGCGTCGAATACGGCGTCACCGAGGGCGCCATCGTGGTCATGGAAGCCGGCGGCGCGGTGCGCGCCATCGTCGGCGGCACCGACTACGGCAAGAGCCAGTTCAACCGCGCCACCAGCGCGCTGCGGCAAACCGGCTCGTCCTTCAAGCCCTATGTCTATGCCACCGCCATGGAAAACGGCTTCACGCCGGAATCGCGCATCGACGACGGGCCGATCTCGTGGGGCGGCTGGTCGCCCAAGAATTACGCCCGCAGCTACAATGGCGGCATGGATCTAACCACCGCGCTGGTCAAGTCGATCAACACCGTGCCGGTCCGGCTCGCCAAGGACTTCCTCCACACCGGGCCGATCAAGGCGCTGGCCGAGTCCTTCGGCGTCGAATCGATCCTCTCCCTGCACAAGACCATGGTGCTCGGCACGTCGGGCATGACGGTGATGGACCAGGCCACCGGCTACAGCGTCTTCCAGAACAACGGCTACGCCGGCATGCGCCACGGCATCACCCAGGTGATCAGCCGCAGGGGCGACGTCATCTACGACTACGAGCGCGACGCGCCGAAGCCGAAGCGCGTTCTGTCGGACCAGGCGGTCCGCTCGATGAATTCCATCCTGGTGCAGATCCCGGAGATCGGTACGGCGCGCCGGGCAGCGCTTCCCAACATTCGCGCCGCCGGCAAGACCGGCACCACGCAATCCTACCGCGATGCCTGGTTCGTCGGCTTCACCGGCAACTACCTGGCCGCCGTCTGGCTCGGCAATGACGATTTCAGCACCACGCGGCGCATGACCGGCGGCTCGCTGCCGGCGATGGTGTGGAAGCGGCTGATGACCTATGCGCACCAGAATGTCGACCTCAAGCCGATCCCGGGCATCGAAAATCCCTTCGTCGACGAGAAGGTGGCCGCAAAGGCGGCGAAGAAGGCGGACGAGGAGAACACCGGCAATTTCGAACAGCGCCCGGTCCTGTCCAGCGCCACGACGCGTGCCCTTCGCAGCATCGCCGATGCCTTCCGCAACGCCCCGCCCATCGAGGCGCCGCCCACGCCCGAAACGCTTTCGGCGCTGTAACGGCGCCCTCTCCCGCAGGGCCGGCCGCCGCTTCCGGGCGAACCTGCTTGCCATCACGGCTCGCCGCACGGTATCGGAGCGGCACCACTTCTCCGGCGGACCATGCTGAAAACAGTCCTCACCATCTTCATCGTTATCTGCATCGCGGTGCTCGGGGGCGGCGCCAGCGTCTGGTACATGCTGAACGCCAAGGAAAGCGTCGGCGCGGTCACCGTCGGGCGCTGGACCGCCTTTCCCGAAATCGGCACGCCGGACGCCGATCCCTACGCCAAGGCGAGAATCGCGCGCGAAGGCGTGCTGGCGCTCGGCCGCGCCGAGGGCCTGACCTTCACGGCGCAGCGCGATACGGCCGGCGACCCGCTGCGCCGCGAATGCAGCTACACGATCGAGGGAGCGGTGCCGCCTGCCCGCTTCTGGACCATCTACGCGGCCGATGCCAACGACGCCATCATCGAGTCGCGAAAGCTGCGCCCGAGCGCGCTGCATTCCTACCAGTTGCTCAGAAAGCCCGACAATTCGGTCGTCATCACGGCCGGCACCAACCCCAGCCCCGGCAACTGGCTGGCGCTGTCGGGAGAAGGCCGCATGAGCCTGGTGCTGACCTTCTACGACACGCCGATCGCCAGCAGCACCGGCGTCTCCGACATCGAGCTCCCCGCAATCATCAACGCAGGCTGCAATGGTTAGACTGCTCTACGCAGCCCTTGTGGCACTGGTCGGCGCGGCGATCGTGCACATCTCGGTGCTCCTGCTCCTGCCGCATTTCTCCGATCGCGACGCCTGGGCCCGGCTTGCCGAAGCCGCCGACTACTACAAGCCGGTGCGCATCGACGCTGCCGCCGGCGAGGTGCCGATCGTCAGGTCGCTCGATCCGCTGTTTTATGCCAGTGCCTGCCGCTTCGACCTGTCGGACGGGCCGGTGCGTGTCCATACGCCGGGCAACGTCCCCTACTGGTCGGTGTCGATCTACAATCGCGGCGGCCAGAACGTCTATGCCTTCACCGACAGGGCGACCGATACGGGGCAGCTCGATGTCGTCGTGCTCAGCGCCGCGCAGATGATCGAGACGCGCAAGCAGCTGCCGGAAGAGTTCCGCAATTCCATTCTGGTCGAGGCGCCCGTCGGTCAGGGCATCGTCGTGGTGCGCAGCTTCGTCCCCGACATCAGCTGGCAGCCGACCGCCACGCGCTTCCTGCGCAACCTCGCCTGCTCGCGGAGCTGATCGCTCCGGGGTCCTTGGCCTAGTGGTGCGGCGCCGGCTTGTCGCGGCGTGGCTCGGCAGCATTGGCGCGGCCCGCCTTGTCGACCGGCTCGAGGCTGGTCGCCCGCTCGTATCTGATGCCTGGAAAGATGACCACGGATCCCGTCGTTCCGGGGGGTGGCGGGTTTCTGGTGACTGCCGCATTTCGCGGCGAAAATGACACTACGCTGCCCATGACTGGCGATTCCCTCTCGGTTTGACCGGAGCAGGTACGCAACGCCTCCTCCTCCATAAGGCCAGCAGACGGTTAACAGCACTTTAACGGATCGCCGCTAATTTGACCTTCCAGCGGGTGGTGACGGGCCTTTCGGGGCCGTTTTTCCTCCCATGTTTCGTGCGTAAAGTGTCAGGCGTTTTCAAGCAGTGTCATCTTCCGATTTCAGGCAGATCACGATCAAGGGCGAGGCCGGCAAGGCCGACCGCCTGTTCCGTGCGGCCACATCGGCCTTCTGCTCGCTGACGCGCCCGTCCCGGCGCGATATCGTCCAGATCGAAGACCTCGCCCTCCCCCTCTTCAACCTCGTCTCAGTGGAAGCGCGCCGCTACATGGCTGCCGCGCTGAGCGACTGCCAGTCCCCTCCTCCTGCCCTCGTCAGGCGGCTCTGCGACGAGACCGTCGACGTCGCCGCGCCGCTCCTCATCCGCTCCAAGGCGCTGACCGACACCGACCTCATCACGCTGATCAGCCGGCATGGCGCCGGCCACGCGCGGGCGATCGCCCGTCGTCCCGACCTGCATCCGGCAATTGCCAGCCTGGCGGCGCTGCTGACGCGGCAGCCGGCACTGCATCGCCGCGAGCCCGAAGCATTGCAACCGTCACCGGCACCGGCAGGCGAGACGGGAACAACGCCCGCCCCGGTCGCACAGGGCGAAGCCGCCGACAATGCGCGCCGCAGGCTGCGCTCGATGATGCGGCCGGATCCTGCATATGGCAGCAGGATCGCCGCGCCCGCCAGCAGCCGCACGCCCTATGAGCGGCTGCGAGACACTGCGCTCAGTGGCAGCCCGGTGCTTTTCCAGACGGCGCTCGCCGACACGCTGGAACTCGACTTCGCACAAGCCGGCAGCGTGCTTCTGCCCACGAGCCACGCCAGGCTCCTGACGGCGCTGCGCGCGCTCGATCTCGACGTCGAGCAGGCTTTCCTGATTGCTGCGGCGACATACCCGTCGCACTTCCCGCAGGCCGAGAAGGTCCGGCTGTTTGCGGCGACCTATCGCGATCTTCGGCACGAGACGGCGCTCGAACGCGTTGCCGCATGGCGGCAGGAGGTTGTCGACCCTTTGCCTGCCGGCGCCGCTTCTGTCCCCGCGAAGGATCGTGGCGTCATTCTTTCGGCAGCGAAATAAGCTCTTCGACCGGTACCGCGCCGGGCTCAATTTCCACCACCCAGATGTCAGGATCGAAGCGGGCTTCCTTCTCCAGCCTCAGATCGGCGGCGCCTAATTCCTCGCCGGTGTCGATGTGCTGGAAAATCCGCTCGTCCGGCTTCGCGCTGTCATAGCTGGTTTGGGGTGCGGGGGCGTAGAGCGCTGCGCCGCCCATCCTGTCGCGCACGACGAGGAACACGGCGCCGGCCTCGGGCGAGCCACGGCGGATGATCGCCGCGAAACCGCCGGCGCCGAAAACCCTCTTCACGAGGGCCGATACCCAGAAATCCGTGGTCAGTCGCATGGCCGGTCCCGCCAGATGGAGCGCATGCCCCTTCGAGCCATGCCAGGCGGCCGTCTGGCAAGGCGAAATCAGTTGGTCAGGCCGATTTCTTTCATCTTGGCGTAAACCTGGGCGTCCGGCTGGCCGGTATCGGGCAGCCCGAACAGCACCTGGAACTCGTGGATCGCCGCGGACGTCTGCGCCCCCATCAGTCCGTCGATCTGGATGCCCTCGTTGCCGAACGCCCTGAGGCCGGCCTGGATCTTGATGATGCGCTCTTCCGGCACCGGCGGCGCCACGTCCGGAAGGTTAAGCGCCTCGGGATCGAGTGCCTTCTCGCGCGGCGTCGGGGCCGGCACGCTGCCGGTCGTCGTATCGCTGGCGCCGAGCTGGTCGAGCAGCTCCCGATCGACCGTGCCCGTCACCGTCATGCCGATCGTCGAGCGGTAGGTCTCGATCGCGTTGCGGGTATTGGGACCGTTGATGCCGTCGATAACGCCCTCGTAGAAGTTGAGGTCCTTGAGAATCGTCTGCACCTGCCGGATATCGGGATCGCCAGGAGGAGGCGCGACCGGGTCCGGCCGCTCGATGCGGATCACCGTCTCGACGGGCGGCTGGTGGCGGTCCAGGCGCGAGAACTCTCGCGTCGCGAAGAAAGCGCCGGAATGCGCGTAGGGCTGATACCAGAGGGCATTGGCCGAGACGAAGGAGAGCGCCACCAGGAAGGCCGTCGCGCCGCCGGCGAGCGCCGGGTTGCGCGCCACCATGCCGAGCACGGCCGCCGCGCCGCTGCGCAGCGGGTTCGCCCACGCATCCTGGTATTCAGGCTCTCTTGCGGTACGTCGCATCGGCTTCCTCTCTGACAGTGCTTTGCGGCAGCGTCACGACGCCGGCCCCTTCCTTGCTGCGTAGGGGAGACGCCTTCTCAACCGGCAGGGTGACGGTCACCGTGGTGCCGTTGCCGGGCTCGCTCTCGATCGACATCGTGCCCTGCAGCAGCGATACCAGTCCGCACACCAGCGACAGGCCAAGCCCGGCGCCCTCGAAGCGTTTTGTGTAGTCGTTCTGGATCTGCGTGAAGGGCTTGCCGATCTGCGCGAGTTCCTCCTCGGCCATGCCGATGCCGGTGTCGCTGACCCAGAAGTGCACCCGCGAACCGACCCGGTTGGCGCCAATCACGACGCTGCCGCTGCCCGGCGTGAACTTGATGGCGTTGGAGACCAGGTTGATAAGGATCTGCTTTACCGCCCGGCGATCGGTGTCGATCTCGCCGATCTCGCGCGCCACGTCGAGCGTCAGTTCGACATCGCGTGCGCGCGCCTGGTCCTTCAGCATCGCGTGGCACATGGTCACCGCCTCGGCGAACTCGAAGGGCTCGGAACTCGTCGGATAGGAACCGGCCTCGATGCGCGAGACGTCCAGGATCGCGTTGACAACGGACAGCAGATGATGGCCGGACTCGCTGATCAGCCCGACATATTCCTTCTGGCGCGGATCCTGGAACGCGCCGAACATCTCGTGCTGCAGCATGTCGGAAAAGCCGATGATGGCATTGAGAGGCGTGCGCAGTTCATGGCTGACCGCGGCCAGGAAACGGCTCTTGGCGATCTCCAGGCTCTTGGCCGTCTCGGCGGTCGCCGCCAGTTCTTCGCGCAGGTCGACCATCTCGTCATGCGTCCTGACGACCATCAGGATCGGCTGGTCTGCACCCGGCTGGCGCATCATGTCGATCAGGAAGGGCCGGAAATCGGGTGCCACGCTGCCCTCGCCGGAACCCGGGATGCGCAGTTTCGCCTCGACGCTGCGGCGCTCGTCGCCGCCACGAAGGTCGGCCAGCGCGCACATGTAGGCGACGCGGTCGGCGACGTGGATGCGGTCGAACAGGCCGTTGGCAAGCAGCAGTTCGGGCGCGACACCGAGGATGCGGCGCGCCTGGGGCGATGCGTCCATCACCTCGCCGGAGGTCGACATGCTGAGGACCACCGCATCGATCATCTCTTCCAGCGGCCGTGTCGTTGCCGATTGCGCCGCGGACCGGACCTCGTCCTGCCAGACGGCGAGGCGCGGTGCCAGGAAGGCGGCATAGACCAGTAGCGCCAGCCATGCCGTGCCGCCGGCGTCAGCGGGCACGCCCATCATATGTGCGGCGATCGCCTGCGCCGGAATGACGGCGAGTGCTGCGGTAGCGCCGAACAAGGCCGCCCTGGAGGTACGCTGCAGCCACCAGGCCTCGATCGGCAGGGCGGCGATTGCCAGCAGGGCCGGCGAAGCCGGGCCGCCCGCGCCCGCGACCAGAACCGAAAGCGCGATCGCGCCGAGGATCAGCGAGGCCGGCTCCAGCAGGCGAACCCGGCCGGTCATCGCCACGATGAGAGCCATGAGCCATGCGGCGCCGAACGTTGCAAAGATGGTGCCCAGCATTGCCGTCGGGCCGAGGCTCGTCGGCAGGAGAACAGCGGTCGCGACCGCAACGGGAACGGGACCTGCAATCAGAATGCCGAGGAAACGGCGCTGGCGCAGCCGCTCGGCAGAATCGGTGACGGAAGAATGCACGAGTCGCTCACAGCCTGCTGCGATATCGCCGAGCAACTCTCCGGTTCTGGTTCGAGACAAACGCAACTCAACGCACCTGCAAAATGGGCCCCTTTTTGCGGGCCGCTTTTGATTGAATTCGAAACTCGCACCCACCCTTTAATGAATGAATAAGGCGGGCTGCCTGCACGCCCTGCCAACGCCTGAAAACCGGCCTCGGGGGGCCGTGAAGCACGACCGATGCTTGGTATGGTAAACGGAGCCTTAGCCCGCCGCGTCCCGCAACGGTACACGGGGCGCCTGCCGCGGCAGATCATGATCTGCAAAATCCCAAGCAAGTTCCGCCGCTTGGATGGTTAGCAAAAGCTTGTCGCCGCCGCCGTTCTTTGTTTCGAGCTTTCGATCAATGCGAATCGCTAAAATTTGAAGCAAATTTGCCGAAAATACTGCCTTCCCCTGCAAGCCGGCATTCGGGTCCACGTGTCATTGTCGCGTGGTGAAAGGGGCGCTTGCCCGGACCTCGATGGAACCGGCAGGGCGTGAGGACAGACAAATGGGTTTCTTGATCCGCATGGCGTTTTGGTTTTCGCTGGTGCTTCTGGTGTTGCCGCTCGACCCGGCGACCGGTGACGGCACGGTCGACAGCATCAGCCCGGTGCAGGCCTTCTTCGCCGCCCGTGCCGCCGTCGACGATGTCGCCGGCATCTGCGAACGCAAGCCCGATGTCTGCGAGACCGGCAAGGCGGCGATGCACACCATCGGCGTCAGGGCGCGCGAGGGCATGCGCATCGCCTACGAGATGCTCGACGAGGAAACCGCCCCGGCGGCACCCGCCGTCGACGTGCAGGCAACCGGCAGCGTACCGCCCGCCCAGTAGTCCGTCGCCCGCACCGCGTCGCTGCCTCGGCGCTTTTTTTCCGTGACGCGGTCCGGCAGGGCCACTATATCCGGCGGGATGACGCAGACGATCCAGCAGATCCGCGACGACTTTGCCTTCCTGGACGAGTGGGAAGACCGTTATCGCTACGTCATCGAGCTTGGCGAGGCGCTGCCGCCCTTCCCCGACGAGGCGAGGATTGACCGCTACAAGGTGCCCGGCTGCGTCAGCCAGGTCTGGCTGACCACCGAGGTCGGCGGGGGAACCGATCCCGTCATCGAATTCCACGGCGATTCCGACGCGCATATCGTTCGCGGCCTCGTCGCCATCGTGCTTGCGCTGTTTTCCGGTCAGAAGGCGAGCAGCATCGGCGGGATCGATGCCGAGGCGGTGCTGCGCGAACTCGGCCTCGACGAGCATCTGTCGCCGCAGCGCGCCAATGGCCTGCGCTCGATGGTCAAGCGCATCAAGCAGGACGCGCTGGCGGCTCTCCGCCAGACCGCCTGACGCCGCACGCTCCACAATGATGCGCCTCTAGTCGAGGCTCGGCCGGTAGTCGCTTGCGCCCCAGTGCAGGACACGCTGGCGGCCATTCCGGCCCGCTGGCGGCGCCGGCTGGTAGTGGCGACTGAGCGCGCCGAGCGCGGCCTTCAGCACGATCTTGGCCGAGCGAACCGGCCAGCCGCGCTCGATCTCCACCGTCTCCATCCCTTTCAGAAAACAGCAGACGTCGATCAGGATGCCCGACAGTTCGGGACCGACCGCGACGACCGCCCGCTCGACCCGCAGCCGCGCGGCAAGGGCAGCGTCGGTGAGTTCCGCAACCCCGCCGTCGCGGCGTCCCGAGGCGACGCTGGCGACCCAGTTGGCGCCGAGGCGCGGCATCAGCTGGCCGCGCGTGAAGTCGGCGCGCAGGCGTTCGCCCGCCTCGAACTCGCTTCGGCTGAGAAACGGCGCGCCGTCCTTGCCCTTCCTGCGCAGCAACAGGCCGAGCGGCGATTCCGCGACGTTGACGCAAACCGTCTCCAGGCCGGAGCCGGTCTCCATCGTCGCCGTGTCGAGATCGCGGTGCTGGTCCTGGAAAGCCGAGATCCCTGTCCGATCATCTCTCCGTCCTGCTTCTCTCGCCAGCGTCAGCCTGTCGCCGCCGAGTTGCACGACGCCGGCCTGCAGCATCGCTGCGAGTGCCCCCCGGTCGACCGACACCGTGCCGCGGTCGCCGCCGTCGAGCAGCAGGCCCTTGCCATTGCCCGCCTGCGAGACCGTCGCGGAGCCGTGCGCCAGGAAGCGCAGTATGCGCGCGCGCTGCCTGTCCTTGTCCTTCCCCATCCGTTCACACCATGCGCGGGCCGAAGGCCGCCGAGGCGACGCGCTCGGTGACGGCCACCATGCGGTCGAAATCCTCGTCGTCGCGCAGGTCCTCGACGAGATGGCAGGCATGCACGACCGTCGTGCGGTCGCGCCCGAACCCCCGGCCGATATCGGTCATGTTGAGCTGCAGCGTGACATGGGCGACATACATGGCGATCTGGCGCACCCGCGAAACTCCGAGCGTCGAGCGTCCCGGCTTGCGCAACTCCTTGCCGGAAACATTGAACAACGCCGCTACCACGTCGATCATGCTCTCGCAGATCTCGATCGACCGCTCCTCTCGCGCGCCCAGTCGTGGCGCCCCCCGGTCTCCCCCCGACGGCCGCAGGCCGCCCGGCTGCAATGCTGGCCCTTCGACCTTGTTTGCGGATGTGCTTTGCACCGAACTTTTCCCCTCTCATTCATCAGAATAGGAATAAGTTCAGCATATTATACTTTGCGTACCCAATAAGGAGGTGGTACCGTGCTGAATGAGCTCCTAGCCGATGAGTCGGCTCAAACCATTGGGGAAAGCGTTCGTTCTGCGGGCGATACTTTCCTAGCGCACCGCGAGGGCATCGTCGTCGTGATAGAGGTGTATCTGGACGAGACTGGCACCGACCATGCCTCCCAGATTATAGGCGTGTCTGCGGTATGGGCTACCAAGGAAGATTGGTCCGCGTGGACCATTGATTGGATCAAAGCCAAAGCACCGATCCGCATACATCATTCAGTTGATTGCCACGGTCGGCATGGCGAGTGGGAGGGTTGGTCAAAACCAGATCGTGACAAGTACGTTCTGCGCATTCTTCCGGTGATAAGAAATCATTACATTCGCGGGATTGTCGCGGCAGTGGATAAGCGGGAAATCAACCGCATTTTGTCAGAGGATCACGGCATTAAACTCGACCCACAGGAGTTGGTGCGCGGCTACTATTACGTGTGCTTGCAATGGGCCATTAGATCGTCCTGGTCTGAGTTGGACAAGGCGGGCCATCGCAATATCGCGTTTGTCCATGAAACCAATGATTTTGGTGCCCGTGCCTTTGAAGCATTTCGGCAATCAGAACGGCATTTTCCAGACAGTGATGCGCAGTTTGGGACGGGATCAAAACTCAAGTTCCCACCCCTGCAATGCGCCGACCTGCTGGCGTATGAGGGCAACCATCAAATGCGCGATTTTCAAAAACCACTGCGAAAGCCCCTTGAAGCAATTGACCCGACTGGGAGGCGATTCAGCTTCCGCAAGTACGACAAAAGTGAGGTTGGGCAACTCGCTGAGTTCACCGCAAACTTCGTAAAGCGGCTTTCCGCTGAAATGGGCTAAGCGCCGTTCTTGTCTCGCTTAAAGAACAGGTGGTTTGTCACGATAACCAAGAATCCAAAAACGGCTGCCGTGGTGGTTGTGACAACGGCGATGAAATCGCCGGATTCCAAATGAAACTTCGGGATTAGCATTATGTCGATCCCCTCGCAGAAGAACCAACTACACTCGGGTAGACTGATGCGAAGGCGCCACCCATCCCCAAGGCCTTGCGCCATTATGATGTAGACAAGAAAGGCTGACCAGAAGATCGCTAAGCTCCGCGCAATGCGGTCTATGCGCCCCTTTGCTCTATGTTCATCAAATGGCTTTTCGCCGCTGTAAGCCTGCTCATCAGAGAAGTCCCGACGTTCCTCTTGAAACGTCGGAGTCTTATCAAGCTTGAGCAAGGGGTTCGGTTCGCCAGCCACGTTCCCTCGCTAGGTCGCCAAAGTACCTCCAGTCGTCTTCGGGAGGAATCTCGGTATTCTGCGGAACCACGAATCCGTTTTTCTCTGCTATATTCCGCCAAGGAGTGCCGGGCTTATGGGTCTCGTCCGATAGCCGGGGTCCGCTTTTCTGCCCGTATTCGTTCCAGACCCAATTTAGATAGTTCTCCAATTCCGGGGTTGCCTCGACCCTCTCTGCATCCCCACCAAATGGAGTTGACGGGGCTGGGTGTATGATCGGTCGGCTTCCATAATGATTGAAGGCTCGATAAACAGACCGGAAAACTGGCCCGTAACGCCAAACTTGCGGCTTCTCATTCACCAACGGGCGCCCCGTTAGTGCCAAATACCAACCATTGGCGAAATAAAGAAGTTTCTGGAGCTTCAGCGGCTCGATTTGACCGCTAGATCCGTAACGAGCGATCAATTCGTTCGCAATTTGGATTGGCGGGTACATCATAAACTCCCGTTCGAATCGGTTCGAACGTCCCCTTAGAGTCAAAGGGAACGTACACTTTCAGGCTGGATTGGTACAGGAATAAAATGTGAACGAACTGCGGCGGATTCAAGTCCTCTACCGACCTGTTCCCTTCGACGTTGGTTTGAAAACAATATCAACCGCCACCTCAAAGGCGCGTCCGCTTTCGTCCGTATCAAGCTCCCGAGCGGTTTTCATGAACCGCTCGGATTGCTCCTTCTGGCTAAGGGCCTTTGCCTTTTTCCCGCTTGGCTTTGGCTTTGTATTTGGAGGGTCGCCAGACGCCATATGGTGCCTCACCTTTCAAGAGTTGTTTCGTAGGTCAGTCGCTTGCCAACCACACCGTCTAGGATAGTGCCAGCCCGGGCGACATCGTTCACGCCAAGGGCTACACGACGATTATGGCGGAAGTCGAATTCAGCCAGATAACGGTGCAGATGCTTTTCGGCACAATGCTGATAGGTGCCGCGCATACCGCGCTTGAAGATCGAGAAGTAGCTTTCGATGGTGTTGGAATGAACCACACCCCGAACATACTCCTTGGCCGAATGACGCACCGACTCATGAGCGGTGAAGTGATCGGCCATGCCGGTGTAGAGACGGCTTTCGTCGGTATAGAGGGTGCTTTCGCGGGCAACGTTGTCGGTCACCAGTTCGGCAACATTGATCTTGGTGGCCTGTGCGACATGGAAGGTGCGCACCGAACCGCCGCGCTCTATAAGGCCAAGCACGGCGCGCTTGTTCGACGGACCCGAACGGCCCTTCTTGGTGAAGGGTTCGCCGCTGGTCTTGGTGGTGCGCCTTTCAGCCTTCGAACCGAAATAGGTTTCGTCGGCCTCGACAACCTGACCCTCGCCACCGAGCGGGCCAAGGTTGCCGTCGCGCATTGCCTCACGAATACGGTGAGACATGAACCATGCGGTTTTCAGGGTCACGCCAAGGGTGCGGTGAAGCTGGTTGCTCGAAATGCCCTTCTTGGACGAAGCCATAAGGAAAATCGCCTGTAGCCACAGGTTCATTTTGACGTGGCTGGCCTCAAAGATGGTGCCGATCTTCACGGTGAAGGGCTTTCGGCAATCGTAGCACTTGTAGGCGCCGATGCGGGTGCTCTTGCCCTTCATGGCGCTGATACGGTCCATGCAGCCGCAATGCGGGCATACCGGGCCGTTCGGCCAAATCCTGGCCTCTACAAACCGGTAGGCGGCGGCTTCGTCGTGAAAGTGGCGGTCTGAAAGCACGGACATCGGTCTAACTCCTTATGGAATCAACCTAAACCATCCGTTTGGGTACGTCAAGTATAATATGCGGAATAAGTTCTTATATCCGGGCCAGGGCCAACTGTGAACAAAGAAAGAACGCTCGGCGTTGCGGAAGCAACCCAAACTCCTGTTTTCCTTAAGGTTGTTGGCGGAACAATTCGTGGCCGCGCGTGAACTTGTCCACGCCGGAGCCGCCGACCGCATAGTCCGGCCATGCACACGGACAAGAAACGCATGACGAACGGCCTTGGGCGACAGGTGACCGAATTCCTGGAAGGCAAGCGGGCCGAAGCGACGATGGCGCGTCAGATGGCGGCGCTGCAGATCGCCTGCCACTTCGACATGGCCGCAGCGCTTGCCGCGCCGCCCGACCTGCGCGCCCAGATCGTCCTGCGGCTGGAACGGGCCGTCGAGCGGGAGCGCCAGCGCGGCATGCGCCGGCACTGGAGCTACGACCTCAACCGGCACATCGCCCTGAAGCAGGCCCTCGACACGCTGCGCGGCACCGCCGGGCCCGGGAAACCGTCGAAACGGGGCCGTGAAAATGGCAACGGCGCCAGGAGGCGCCGCTGCAGATCCGGTTAGGCAGTGATGCCTATTTTGCCGCCTTGCGCTTGCGCCCGAGGCCCATCTTCTTGGCCAGTTGCGAACGAGCCGCGGCATAAGTCGGTGCAACCATCGGATAGTTTGCGTCGAGGCCCCACTTCTCGCGATACTGATCGGGCGTCAGGCCGTAATGCGTCATCAGGTGGCGCTTGAGAGACTTGAAGCGCTTTCCGTCCTCGAGGCAGACGATGTACTCGTCATGCACCGAGCGCTTCGGGTTTACCGCAGGCTTCTGCTTGTCGGCCGGCGGTGCCTCGGCTGCGCCGCCCACACGCCCGAGAGCAGCGTGAATCTCGGCGATCAGATTAGGAAGGTCTCCGGCCGGAACCGGATTGTTGCTGACATAGGCTGCCACGACGTCTGCCGTCAGCTCGATCAGCATCTCGCTGTTCTTGGCAGGTGCTTCCGATGTTTCCATTTTTTTTCATGCCCCAACTAAGTTTCAATTTGATCGCCCCATTGTTCTCGAACGGGGCAACGCACGATTTTTTTCACAGGAATTCACCTGCGATTCGTGTCGCTATATATCAATGAAGCCAGGGCAGAAGTAAGTCAATTCGCTATAGCGACTTTTTCTACAGCAAAATTTGTACGCAGGAGTATATATACCGGATCAGTCTTCCCGCTGATTGCATCTATCAAGTGTTTGTACGTCACAAATGCCAAGCGATTACGCGGGGGTATCTTCAGCTAGTTGTCGGGCGTTTTCGTGCCCGCAGCGGGCTTCGCGCGGCGCGCCTTTTCTTCGGCTATCGTCAGGTCGTCGCGCTTCGAGTGTTCCCACAAGTTGTATCCCGCGCCATGAGCGGCCTTGGCCAGCAGGTGCGAGGAAATCGGGACCGTCAGCAAGAAAAACAGGATGCCGGCCAGAGCCCGCAGGGCAATGGCGGCATCGTTCGACTGCAGCGCCAGCGCCAGCAGAACAACGCAGGAGCCGAGAGTTCCGGCCTTCGAGGCGGCGTGCATGCGCGTGTACAGATCCGGCAAGCGCAACAATCCGATCGATGCCGTCAACGTGAACAGCGCGCCTACGAGGATCAGTATACCGGCAATATAGTTCAGAATTAGGTCGATCATTGCTCAACCTCCGCGCGCTTCTGCCCGGCGTCCGGCTCGTCCTCGCGATTGTCGCCGCGGATCATAACGAAACGGGCGAAGGCGACGGTGGCGAGGAAGCCGACGAGCCCCAGCGCGATGGCGATATCGACGTTGAAAGCGGCGCGGGTCGCGATGCCGGTTACCGCGATGAAGCCGATGGCGACGGATACCAGCATGTCGAGCGCCAGGACCCTGTCCGGCAGCGTCGGCCCGCGCAGCACCCTCAGAACGGTGAGCAAGAACGACGCGCTCAACAGCACGAAGGCGACGACGACGCAGCCCTGGACGAAAGCTTCTCCCGTCATCGCCTGAAAGCCCTGATGATCTTGCGCTCGAAGCCCTCTTCGATGTCGCGGATTGCACCTTCCACGTCGGAGCAGTCGATCGCGTGGACGAAAAGCATGCGCCGGTCCTCCGAGACGTCCACGGACAGCGTGCCCGGGGTCAGCGTGATCAGGTTTGCCAGAAGCGTGATCTCAAAATCCCTGTCGACCTTGAGCGGATAGGCGAAGATGCCAGGCGCCATGGTCATTTTCGGCGACAGCACGAGCTTGGCCACACGCCAGCCTGAGAGCACAAGTTCGTGCACGAACAGCACCGCCAGGCCCACCATCCGGCCGAGCCGCACGATGTTGCTCAGCGCGTTGGTCTGTTCGGTGGCAAGATACAGGACGCCAATGCTGAGCAGCAGGCCGAAGGCGAAATTGGTCAGCGTGAACGAGCCGGTCAGCGCCGCCCAGGCGAGCGCCAGCAGGATGTTGTATTGGTACCTGGCCATCATCCGCCTCCTCCCGCCGCCGGAAATACTGCACGCAGATAGGCACTCGGGTCCAGCAGGCCGGCTGCCGCCGCGTCGGCCATCCGTATGAATGGCTCCGGAAACAGGCCAAGCAGCAGGATCGGGATGGTCAGCATGATGAGCGAACCAAAGGCCGGCACCACCGGCGTCCGCTCCGCCTCGTCAACCGGATCGCCGGGGTCGGCCGAATTGCGCCAGAAGGCAAGCGCGAAGACCCGACCCAGCGCGATGGTCGTCAGCAGGCCACTGACCAGGATCGCGCCAACCAGCCAGCCGTTGCCGAGGTCGATGGCTGCCTTTGCCAGGATAACCTTCGGCCACAGGCCCGAACCGGGCGGCAGGCCGGCAGCGGCGAGGAACAGCACCAGCGCGATTGCCGTCAGCAGCGGGCTCGCGCGGTAGAGACCCGCCAGGCTGTTCAGCGAGAAGCTGCCGCCATATTCGTTCATCGTGCCGCACAGCAGGTAAAGCGCCGACATGGCCAGCATCGAGTGCACTGCGTAGAGTATGGCGCCCGAAAGGCCGGTCGCGTCGCCCAGCGCCAGGCCCGCCAGCATGATGCCGACCCCGGAGATGACAAGGAAGCCCATCATGCGCCGGATGTCGCTCTGTGCCAGCGCGCCCATCGCGCCGAGGATCATGGTGGCGACCGCCACCCAGGAGATGACGCCCGACAGTTCGAGGCGCTGCTCGGGAAACAGCATCACCATGGTGCGCAGCAGCGAATAGACGCCGATCTTGGTCAGCAGGCCACCGAACAGGGCGCCGGTGACGATGCGCGGCGTGTGGTAGGAGGCCGGCAGCCAGAAATAGACGGGAAAGGCCGCCGACTTCATGCCGAAGGCAAACAGGAACAGCGCCGAGATCGTCATCACCGGCGCGGTCGCCGGCAGCAGATCCACCTTGCGCGCGATGTCGGCCATGTTGAGCGTGCCGACGACGCCGTACAGATAGGCCGTTGCAATCAGGAACAGCGCGGTACCGAGCAGATTGAGGATGGCGTATTTGGTCGCGCCGTCGATCTGCTCGCGTTCGGATCCCAGGATCATCAGGCCGAAGGAGGCGATCAGGAAGACCTCGAACCAGACATAGAGGTTGAAGATGTCGCCGGTCAGGAAGGCGCCGTTGACGCCCGCCATCATCAGCATCAGGAACGGGTAGAAGCCGTAGCGCCGCCCGGTCGCGCCGATCTCGCGCACCGAATAGACGGTACACAGCATGGCCACGAAACTCGCCACCAGCGCGAAGCCCGCGCCCAGCAGGTCGGCGGTGAAGCTGATGCCGAAGGGCGGCAGCCAGCTGCCCATGGTCATCACCAGCGGCCCCTCTGCGGCGACGCGGGCAAACAGTGCCGCATCCGCGGCCGTCATCGCGGCCAGTCCGAAGACCGAGAACGCCGCCTGCCAGCGCACATGGTGGCGGAACATCAGCAGCAGTGCGCCGCAGGCGATGCCGATGACCACCGGCGCCACGACCAGGAAGTCGCTTGCCGCGACCTGCTCCAGGATCATCACGCCGGTCCGGTCAACGGCGACTGCTGCTTCTCCAGCCATGTGCTTCTAGTATCCCATCGGCGGCAGCGGCTCGCCGCGCGGCTCGGCAACGCGCATGCCGGTCGTGTCGTCGACGCCGATCTCCTGGTAGGCGCGGAAAGCGAGTACCAGGATGAAGGCGAAGAAGGAAAAGGAAATCACGATCGCCGTCAGGATGAGCGCCTGCGGCAGCGGGTTGGCGGCGCCGGCCGGCAGCACGTCGAGGTGCTGCGGCACGATCGGCGCGGTCGAGCGCACGATGCGCCCGCTGGTGAAGATCAAGAGGTTCACTGCGTTGCCGAAGATGGCGATGCCGAGCAGGATGCGGATGATGTGCTTCGACAGGATCAGGTAGATGCCGACGGCGAAGAACAGCCCGACCAGTACCGAGAATGCAGCTTCCATCAGTCGTCCTCCCTTCCCTCGAGCGCGAGCGCTATCGAGGTGATCGAACCGACCACCACGAGGTAGACGCCGATGTCGAACAGCATCGGCGTCGACAGGTCGACGGTCAGTCCGCCGATGGTCGGCGAGGTCCACAGGCCGGTCAGGAACGGCACGCCGGCAATCACCGACACCAGGCCTGCCAGCACGGCAAGGAACAGGCCGAAGCCCGAAATCGCCATCGGATGGAAATGCAACGTCTTGCGCACCTGGCGCACGCCAAAGGCGATGCCGTGAATGGCGAAGGCAGAGGCCGCGATCAGCCCGCCGATGAAGCCGCCGCCCGGCTCGTTATGGCCGCGCAGCAGGACGAAAATCGAGAAGAGCAGCATCAGTGCAGTCAGGTAGGGCGCGGCGGTTCGGAAGATCAGCGTGCGCATCTCAGCCCTCTCCCGCCGCTTCGGGCCGGTCCTTGCGGGGCGTCGTCACGCGGATCAGCGCCAGGATGGCGAGGCCTGCGATCATCACCACGGCGATCTCGCCAAGCGTATCGAGGCCGCGGAAGTCGACGATGATGACGTTGACGATGTTGCGGCCATGCGCGATGGCCAGCGAATGCGCCTCGAAGAACCTCGACAACGTGGCGTCGAAGGGCATTTCGGTGACCTTGAGGAGAAGCAGTCCGAAGGCCAGGCCGCAGGCGCCGGAAATGGTCACGTCTACCGCCTTCTCGCCGGCCGGACGGTGATCGGACGGCGACAGCCGCAGCCTGGTCATGACCAGCGCGAGGATGACGACGGACAGGGTCTCGATCATGAACTGGGTGAAGGACAGGTCCGGCGCGCCGAACAGCATGAAGAGCAGCGCGACGGCAAGCCCCTGGATGCCGAGCGACACGATCGCCGTCAGCCGGTCCTTGGCGTAGACGACGGCGCCAAGACCGATCACGGCGATGGCGAAGATCGTCCATTCGTGCGGCAGGAGCCCCGGCAGCGAGGGCATTTCAGGCAGTTCGCCATAGAGGAACATCGGCACCAGCAGCACCAGCGCGACGGTCGCGAAGGTGACTGTCAGGTAGATGTCGAGACGGCCATTCTGGACGATCTTGGTTATCACGAAGGAGAAGCGGAGCAGGCCGCGGATCGCCTGGTCGAAGCCGCGGTCCGGGCCCCAGCCGATCGCCTTCAGCGCGCCGGCGACGGCATCGCGCAGCCGGTCCTGCAGCAGGTAGGCCGCAACGCCGAGCGCAATGGTGACAAGCGACAGCATCAGTGGCAGGCCGATATGCGGCACGGTCGAGGCATGCACCTCAAGAGCGCTGCCGGCCACAGCACTCGCCATCGGACTCGACACGAGGTGGTGCGCCGCTTCCGAGGCGAGCGCCGAGACCAGCCCGGCCAGCGCCAGCGTGAGCGGCCCGATCCAGAGCAGCGCGGGCCCCTCGTGTACCTTCTTCTGGATGTCGCCGCGGGCGCCGATGAATGGCTTGAGGCCGACCATGAAGGCAATCGCGAACATCAGTGCATTGCCGGTCACGGCGACTGCGGTCAGGAGGAGACCCCAGGTCGAACCGGCGGTCAGCGCGGCGTAGATCTCCTCCTTGGCGAGGAAGCCGAAGAACAGCGGCAGGCCGCCCATGGAAAGCGCCGCCATCGTGCCGGCGGCGAAGGATACCGGCATTTCGCGACCGACGCCGCCGAGCCTGCGAATGTCGCGCACGCCGGTCTCGTGGTCGATCAGGCCGGCGACCATGAACAGCGCGCCCTTGAACATCGAATGGGCGACAAGATAAAGCACCGCAGCCTCGATGGCGCGGTCGGAGCCGAAACCGGTCAGCATCACCAGCAGTCCGAGCGAGGCGACCGTCGTATAGGCCAGCATCTGCTTGAGTTCGGTCTGCCTGATGCCAACCACCGTGCCGACCAGCAGCGTCACGCCGCCGAACACCGGAAGGATCGTCTCCCAGGCAGCGGTCCCGCCAAGCACGGGGTTCAGCCGCATCAGCAGATAGACGCCGGCCTTCACCATGGTCGCCGAATGCAGGTACGCCGAGACTGGCGTCGGCGCCTGCATCGCGTTGGGAAGCCAGAAATGCAGCGGGAATTGCGCCGACTTGGTGAAGGCGCCGCCCAGAACCAGAACCAGCGCCAGCAGGTAGAACGGCGCCTCGCGCAGCGCGTCGCCGGTGCCGAGCAGATCGGACAGTTGCTGCACGCCCGTGATGTTCCAGATGACCAGCAGGCCGGCCAGCAGCGACAGGCCGCCCATGCCGGTGACGATCAGCGCCTGCAGTGCCGCGCGCCGCGCCGCCTCGCGGTCGTGGTCGAAGCCGATCAGCAGGAAGGAGGTGATCGAGGTCAGCTCCCAGAACACGAACAGCATCATGAAGGAGTCCGAGACGACCAGCCCCTGCATTGCGCCCATGAACATCAGGATGAAGGAGAAGAAGCGGCCCTGCTGGGGATGCCCCTTCATGTAGCCGCCGGAATAGAGCACGATCAGCGTGCCGATGCCCGAGATCAACAGCGCGAAGGTCAGCGACAGGCCGTCGAGAAACCAGGAGAAGCGCACGCCGAAGCTCGGTATCCAGTCGAAGCCGCCGGCAATCGTGCCGCCAGCGGACACCGTGCCGAGGAAGCCGGCGAAATGGATGAACATCCACAGCGGCAGCAGCGCCAGCAGCCAGGCGGCGTTATGCTTGAAGACGCGGGTCAGCGCCGGCGCGACGGCAGCGCCGAGAAATGGCAGAAGCAGCGCAAGAAATGTGAGCGATTGCGCTCCCGTCCCCATTCAATCTTCCCGACTGGCCCGGCCGGTCACACCGGCCTTTTCGTTGTTACCGTGGAGATAGACGCTCAGGTAGTGCAGGACAAGGCGATTTGCCCCATTACACCCAACCTATGGCCCTCGCCTCGCCCCGATGATGGGCAATCGGCCGCCGTCACGCCAGCGGGCAGCATGACGCAGGCAGGCTTCGTCGGGTCAATACGGGCTAATATACTTGCCGTAGACCCAGCCGGTGACGAAGTTGCCGTTTTGCGCGGGGTCGTGCCAGATCTGGCACCACCGGTAGCGCACGGCATTTTCCTGTTTCCAGGCCGGCTGCGTCGTGATGTCGAGCAGGTTGACGCCGCCGGTGCACTTGCCGGTCATCTGCAGCACGGTGCCGTTCGGATAGGCCGCCTGTTTCTGAGAGGTGCTCGCCGGATACTTGCGCACGTTGAGCGTATCGCCGAACGGCACGTTGGCGACCTCCCAGGCCGCAAACGTGGTCGCCTGGGCTAGTCCTGCCGACATGGTGATGATGGAAGCAACCCCGAGCGCCGCCGCCTTGCCTGTGATGAACTTCAACATGGTCTCCTCCGAGCCTACCTGTTGGTGAAACTCTCCGGATACTGGACATCAACCCTTGAACCCGCACTGAGCGACGTGTTCATACAGCATTCAAGAACCTTCAGCAGCGAGACGCAATGACCTCCAAGGCCCTGTTTCCCGATATCGCCCCGCCCGCCACCGAAGAGCGTCCGGTCGAAGACACCCGCCACGGCGTCACGCGTACCGACGAGTTCGCCTGGCTGCGCGCCGACAACTGGCAAGAGGTCTTTCGCGACCCGAGCGTCCTCGATCCCGCCATCCGGACACATCTCGAGGCCGAAAACGCCTATCAGGCGGGCATGCTGGCCGATACGGAGGACCTGCGCAAGCAGCTCTTCCAGGAGATGAAGGGCCGCATCAAGGAGGACGATTCCAGCGTTCCGATGCCGGACGGACCCTTCGCCTACGGCTCCTCCTTCAAGAAGGGCGGCGAGCAGCCTCGCTTCTTCCGTACGCCGCGCGACGGCGGCGAGCAGGACATCATCCTCGACGGCGACCGAGAGGCCGAGGGCAAGGCCTATTTCCGCATCGGGGGCAGCGAGCACTCCTACGACCACCGGCGCCTCTTGTGGGCCTTCGACGACAAGGGTTCGGAATTCTACACGCTGCGGGTGCGCGACCTCGAAAGCGGCGAAGACCTCGCCGACGCGGTCGCCGATACCGGCGGGTCGGGCGTCTGGACTGCCGGCAATGACGGCTTCTTCTACGCCCGCGTCGACCAGAACCACCGGCCGTCGAAAATCCTCTTCCATGCACTCGGCGGAGATGCCTCCGATGACCGGCTGGTCTACGAGGAAAAGGACCCCGGCTTCTTCATGAATGTCGAAGGCTCGCGCACCGACGCCTGGATCCATATCTCGATCAATGACCACGAAACGACGGAATCGCGGCTGCTCAGCGCTGCCGATCCGACCGGCGTTCCGAAACTGGTGGCGGCGCGCGAGAGCGGCCTGCAATACGACCTGGAGGATGGCGGCGACGTCTTCTTCATTCTCACCAACGCCGACGGCGCCAAGGATTTCAAGATCATGACCGCGCCGGTGGCGGACCCGTCGCGCGGCAACTGGAGCGAACTCGTCGCCCACGAACCGGGCCGGCTGATCCTGTCCGTCCTGGCGTTCAGGGATTACCTCGTCCGTCTGGAGCGCAAGGACGGGCTGCCGCGCATCGTCGTGCGCGAGCGGGCGAGCGGTGAAGAGCATTTCATCTCTTTCGACGAGGAGGCCTTCTCGCTGGGTCTTTCCGGCTCCTATGAATACGACACCGACGTCATGCGGTTTTCCTACTCGTCGATGACGACGCCGGCGCAGCTTTTCGACTACGACATGCGCACGCGCGAGCGCACGCTGCTGAAGACCCAGGAAGTGCCGTCGGGACACGATCCGGAGAACTACGTGACCCGCCGCCTGATGGCGCCTTCGCATGACGGCGAGATGGTGCCGATCTCACTCATTCACCACCGCGACACCCCGCTCGACGGCACCGCGCCAGCCTTGCTCTACGGCTACGGTTCCTACGGCATCGCCATTCCCGCCGCCTTCAACACCAACATCCTGTCGCTCGTCGATCGCGGCATGGTCTATGCCATCGCCCATGTGCGCGGCGGCAAGGACAAGGGCTACGCCTGGTACGACGATGGCAAGCGGCAGCACAAGAAGAACACGTTCCTCGATTTCATCGCGGTGGCGCGCTACCTCGTGGCGGAGAATTATACTCGCCACGACAGCATGGTCGCCCAGGGCGGATCGGCGGGCGGCCTGTTGATCGGCGCCGTCGCCAACATGGCGCCTGACGCCTTCGGCGGCTTCATCGCCGAGGTGCCCTTCGTCGACGTGCTGACCACCATGCTCGACGACACTCTGCCGCTGACACCGCCGGAATGGCCCGAATGGGGCAACCCGATCGCTTCGGCCGCGGACTACGCCACGATCGCCGAATACTCGCCCTACGACAATGTTGCCGCCCTCGACTATCCGCCGATCCTGGCTGCGGCAGGGCTGACCGATCCGCGCGTCACCTACTGGGAGCCCGCCAAATGGGCGGCCAGGCTGCGCAAGCGCAAGCGGGGCGACAACCCAGTGCTGTTCAGGATCAACATGGATTCGGGCCACGCCGGCGCATCAGGACGCTTTTCGCGGCTGGAAGAGATCGCCTATGTCTACGCTTTCGCGCTCAAGGTGGTCGGGAAGGCGAAGCCCGACGCGCTGCTCTAGCGTCAGCGGTCAGTTCGCCGCGGGCTGCCGCGCCGGATAGCCGTTCGGGTGCGGCGGTATAGCCTTCAGGTAGGCCGCGATGGCGTCGCGGTCTTCCTGCGGCAGCTTTGCCATGTTCTTCTGCACCTCGACCATGGCGCCGCCGACTGAATCGAATTCCGGCGTAAAGCCCGTCTCGAGATAGTCGGCGATCTCGCTTGCGGACCACTTGAGCCCGCCCTCGCCCGGCGTGATATTGGGAACGATGCCCTCGCCTTCCGCTGCCGCAGCACCCGACAGCCAGCGCGCCTTCTCGGCGCCACCCAGCATGTCGCGCGGCGTGTGGCATTCGCCGCAATGGCCCGGCCCTTCGGCAAGGTAGCGACCCGCCAGCACCAGATCCGGCGCCCCGGCCGGGAAATCGACCACCGGCTCGTCGCTCAGATAGAGCAGTTTCCACAGGCCAAGCCCGCGCCGGACGGTGAAGGGAAAGCCCAGCCGATGGTCGGCTGCCGCGCCGGGGGTCGCCGGCAATGTCTTCATGTAGGCATAGAGGTCGGCGACGTCCTGCGGTTTCATGCGGGCGTATGACGTATAGGGAAAAGCCGGATAATAGTGTTCGCCCTCGGGCGACACGCCACGCATCATCGCGTTGGCGAAGTCCTCGACAGTCCACCCACCGATACCGTCGACGGGGTCCTGCGAGATGTTGGGCGGCACGAAGACGCCGAAGGGCGTGTTGAGTTCCGCTCCGCCTGGCAGTTGCAGCCGCGCCTCACCTTCCGACTTCGGCGCCGCGTGGCAGGACGTGCAGCCACCAGCCCAGAAGATGCGCTCTCCGCGTCCCGCGTCCCCTGCGCCAAGCTCGGAAACGATGGCAGCCGGCAGCCTTTCCGGGCGCGTGGCAACCCAGAAGATAGCCGAAGCCGCGGCGCCGGCCAGCAGCGCCGCGGCAGATAGCTTGCCAATCATCCTCATCGGACGGGCGTCAACCCTTCTTGATGCGGAACTTCTCGTGGCAGCCGCCGCAGTTCGAAGCGACCGCACCGAATTGCACCTTCAAGGCGTCGAGGTCGGCAGGCGCCGCAGCCACTGCCGCAGCCGTGTCTGCCTTGAACTTGTCGATCGCTGCCTGAAAGGCTGCGGGATCTTCCCAGATGGCGGGCGCGGAGGTCGTATCGCCGCCCGTCTCGCTGCCGACCGGCCACAGCACGGCCGGGTCCATCTTCTGCGCATCCTCGGCAAGCTTGGTCAGAGCGTCCATCACCAGTGCGGCGTCAAAATCCTTCTCGCCCTTGACGATCGGCGCGATACTTCCCATCGCCTTGCCGTTGGCCTTCATCAGGGCCTGGCGGTCGGCAATCGGGTCGGCGAAGACTGCCGACGTGGCAAATGCCAGGCCGCAGATGGCGAGCAGAAGATTTCTCATGAAAACGTACCTCCGGGTTGTTCGAGACGTCATGCTACAGGAGGCAAACGATGCAACCCGGTCAAAACTGGCCGGAGATGCGTTCACGCTTCCGTGATGGCGGCGCAATGAAAAAAGCCCGCTTGCGCGGGCTTTTCAGGGTCAGGCCTTGGCCTTTTCGTACATCTCCAGGACGTAGTCCCAGTTGATGAGGCTATCGACGAACGCCTCGAGATATTTCGGCCGGGCGTTGCGGTAGTCGATGTAATAGGAATGCTCCCACACGTCGACGCCGAGGATCGGCGAGGCGCCGTGAACCAGCGGGTTCTCGCCGTTCGGCGTCTTGGAAATCTCAAGCTTGCCGTTCTTGACCGACAGCCAGGCCCAGCCGGAGCCGAACTGCGTCGTGCCGGCAGCGATGAAATCCGCCTTGAACTTGTCGTAACCGCCAAGGTCGCTCTCGATCGCGCTCTGCAGCGCGCCGGGCAGCTTGTTGCCGCCGCCGCCCTTCTTCATCCACTTCCAGAAATGGATGTGGTTGTAGTGCTGCGCAGCGTTGTTGAAGAGACCGGCATTCTTGCCGAAGGACTGCTTCACGACTTCTTCGACCGAAATACCGTCCATGCCGGCTTCGGCAGCCAGCTTGTTGCCGTTGTCGACATAGGCCTTGTGGTGCTTGTCGTGGTGGTACTCGAGCGTCTCCTTCGACATGTAAGGCTGCAGTGCCTCGTAGTCATAGGGTAATGAGGGCAGTTCGAAAGCCATTGTCATACTCCTTCTGTGGCAAATACCGGTGCCGTGGGCTCACCGGAAATGGTGCGGCAACTGTCTTGGGGCAACCCTTGGGGACAGGTTCTGTTCCCTATTTAGCGGCTCATCAGGCGGGTGTCGAATGCGCCCACTCCCAGTAGAGTTCGCGCGCCTTCTTGCCGACCGGGCCGGGCTGCAGGTCGCGGTCCTCGATCCGCGTCACCGGCACCACCTTGGAGTGGTTGCCGGTCGAGAAAATCTCGTCCGCCTCGAGGAAATCGCGCACTGAAAGCGCCTTCTCCGTGGTGCGGAAGCCGTAGTCGCCGAGCAGCGAAATGATTCGAGCACGGGTGATGCCCGACAGGAACGTGCCGTTTGGCGCCGGCGTGAAGACATGACCGTCCTTGACGAGGAAGATGTTCGAGGTGCCGGTCTCGGCAACGTTGCCCAGCATGTCGAGCACCAGCGCGTTGTCGAAGCCGCGCATCTTTGCCTCGAGGATGGCCCGCCCGTTGTTGGGATAGAGGCAGCCTGCCTTGGCGTTGGTCGGCATCGTCTCGATGGTCGGGCGCCGGAAAGGCGAAACCGTCACCGAGAAGCCCGAAGGCGAGATCATCGGAGATTCGTAGAGGCACAGGCAGAAGCGGGTCGAGGCGGGATCGGCCGGAACGCCCATGTAGCCGCCATGCTCGGCCCAGTACATCGGCCGGATATAGACGGCGGTTTCGCCGTCGAACTTCTTCAGCCCGTCATGCGTCAACGCGACGATCTCGTCCGGGTTCACGGTTGGCTTCAGACCGAGCGCGATTGCCGAGGCGTTGACGCGCGCGGCATGGAGATCGAGGTCGGGCGAGACGTTTTCAAACCAGCGCGCGCCATCGAAAACGCTGGTGCCGAGCCACATGGAATGGCTGCGCGGGCCGATGATCGCCACATTGCCCTCGTGCCAGTCGCCATCGACATAGGTCCAGGTCTTCGACTGCGCTTCGGTCGCCAGGGTCATCGGGTTGAATCCGTGTTGATCTCGTGAGGAGGCTATGGACGATATTTTCTTGCCTCGCGTCAACCGTGCATAGGGTCTATTTCGTGGTGCCAGCGCCCCATGCTTGACGGCGGACCCGCCATGGCCTGAACTCCGACGCGAACGGAACAACTGATGCGACACGCCGCCTACATCTTCGACGCCTACGGGACCCTGTTCGATGTCCACGCCGCCGTGCGCCGGCATGCCGGCAGGATCGGCGCCGATGGTCCGCTGCTGTCGGAGATCTGGCGTGCCAAGCAGCTCGAATATTCCTGGGTCCGCACTCTGATGGGATCCTATGTCGACTTCTGGCAACTCACCGAGCAGGCTCTCGACTTCGCACTGGCCAAGGTGCCCTCTGCCGACAAGAGCCTGCGCGGGGATCTTCTCGACGCCTACTGGAAGCTCGACTGCTACCCGGAAGTGCCCGCCGTGCTGAAGGCCCTGAAGGCCGACGGCGCCCGCCTCGCAATCCTGTCCAACGGGTCGCCCGAGATGCTGGAATCGGCGGTCAGGTCGGCCGCGCTCGACCAGATCCTCGACGAGGTCTTCTCCGTCGACATTGTCAGACGTTTCAAGACAGACCCGTCGACCTATGACCTGGTGACCTCAGGCTGGAAACTTTACCCGGACGCCGTCTCGTTCCAGTCGTCCAACCGCTGGGACATTGCCGGCGCGACAAAATTCGGCTTCCGGACCGTCTGGATCAATCGCACGGCGCAGCCCGACGAATATGGCGACCTGAACCCGTCTCTCATCCTGCCGTCGCTGGAAGGACTGCTGACAGCCGAGTGACCTTTGCCGTTCGTTGCGAAATTGCAACAGCGGCAGGACTGTCACAGCTTGGCCTTTCTTTGCACACCCTATCACCCCATTTGGAACCACCTATCGGTTTGGAAACTTATCGGGTGTACGCCGGTCGCTTGAACGGTCACCCGGCAATAAATTCTGAAGAAGGCAACATGACAGCATCCAGCATCCACCTTACCAGGCGACGCCTTCTAGGACTCGCGGCTACCGGCGCGGCTTCGGTGGCCCTTTCGGCCTGTACGACTGCTCGCGGTAATGTCGGGCACAATTATGCCGCCAACCCGCAGCCACCCGTCGACGTCAACGCAGCTTATGGCTCGTACGTCACCATGTACGGGCCGGTCTATGACGAGGGATACCAGATCCCGGCTGTGCCTATCGAGAAGATCGACAAGCGCTTCCTGCGCCAGGTCGTATCCGACCCGACCGGCGAGCGCCCGGGCACCATTGTCGTCGATACCTCTGCGCATTTCCTATACCTGGTGCTCGGCAATGGGCAGGCCATGCGCTACGGCGTAGGCCTCGGCCGCGCCGGCTTCGAATGGGCCGGTCGCGCCAACGTCCAGTGGAAGCAGAAGTGGCCGAAATGGACCCCGCCCGAGGAGATGATCGCGCGCCAGCCCGAACTCGCGAAGTATGGCGTCGACAATGGCGGCATGCCGCCCGGCCTCGACAACCCGCTCGGTGCCCGCGCGCTCTACATCTTCCAGGATGGGGTCGACACGCTCTACCGGCTGCACGGTTCGCCCGAATGGAACTCGATCGGCAAGTCGGTCTCGTCCGGCTGTGTGCGCCTGATGAATCAGGACATTATCGACCTCTACGACCGCGTGCCGGGCAAGGCGCCGATCGTGGTCGGCTCGGGCTTTGCCGTCTCCTAGGGCCAGACGTCCGGCATAAACTCCTCAGGAAGGGTCAGAACCCCTTCTTGAGGCTGCCAAGGATCCCGCGCACGATGGCGCGGCCGACCGAAGAGCCGACCGAACGGACAACCGACTTGATCGCCGCCTCGGTCACCGACTGCCGGTTCGACCGGCGCGGCGCACGCCGGCTCTTGGACTTCGAGCTGCCGCGGTCATCGTCGTCATCCCCGAAGCCCGGGATCGTCCAGCGCGACCGCCCGTCTTCTTCCTGCTCTGCCTCGCGTTGCTGCGCCGCCTCCTCGGCCTTGGCGGCTTCGGCCGCCCGCTTCTCCAGCATCTCGAACGCCGATTCGCGGTCGATCGTCTCGTCGTAGAGCCCGGCGACCGGACTGGTGTTGATCAGCTTGCGGCGCTCCTCCGGCGTCAGCGGTCCCATGCGCGACGATGGTGGCCGGATCAGCGTCCGCTGCACCATGGCCGGCACGGCCTTGGCCTCGAGCGGCGAGACCAGCGCCTCGCCCACGCCTAGCTGGGTGATGGCATCCATGCAGTCAAAATCGGGATTGGGCCGGAACGTGTCGGCAGCGGTCTTCACCGCCTTCTGCTCGCGCGGCGTGTAGGCCCTCAGCGCGTGCTGGATGCGGTTGCCGAGCTGCGCCAGCACGGTATCGGGCACGTCGAGCGGGTTCTGCGTCACGAAATAGACGCCGACGCCCTTCGAGCGGATCAGCCGGACGACCTGCTCGACCCTGTCGACCAGGATCTTCGGGGCGTCGTCGAACAGGAGATGCGCCTCGTCGAAGAAGAAGACCAGCTTCGGCTTGTCCGGGTCGCCGACCTCGGGCAATTCCTCGAACAGCTCCGACAGCAGCCACAGCAGGAACGTGGCGTAGAGGCGCGGGTTCATCATCAGCTTGTCGGCCGCCAGCACGTTGATGGCGCCGCGTCCGTCGCGCGTCGTGCGCATGATGTCGGCGATCTTGAGCGCCGGCTCGCCGAAGAAATTCGCCGCGCCCTGCTGCTCGAGGATCAGCAGCGAGCGGAGGATGGCGCCGACCGAGGCCTTGGTGACATTGCCGTATTTCGTGCCGATCTCGTCGGCGCGGCTTGCAATGTTGCTGAGCAGCGACTGCAAGTCCTTCATGTCGAGGAGCAGCAGGCCTTCCTCGTCGGCGATGCGGAAGGCGATGTTGATGATGCCTTCCTGTGCTTCCGAGAGGTTCATCAGCCGCGACAGCAACAGCGGCCCCATCTCGGAGACGGTGGCGCGGATCGGATGGCCCTGCTCGCCGAACAGGTCCCAGAAGATGACCGGAAAGTCCTGGAATTCATAAGGGTCGAGCTTGATCGTCTTGGCCCGGGCCGCAAGGAAGTCCTTGGGTTCGCCCATCACCGCGATACCTGACAGATCGCCCTTCACGTCGGCGCAGAAGACCGGCACGCCCTGGTTCGAGAACCCCTCCGCCAGGATCTGCAGTGTCACGGTCTTGCCGGTGCCTGTGGCGCCGGTCACGAGGCCATGCCGGTTGGCGTATTTCAGCAGCAGTTCTTCGGGCTTCTGGTAGGAATCATCCGGCTTGCGGCTGGCGCCAAGGAAGATGCTGGTTTCGTCAGCCATGCGATCGGTCTCCGTCGTCTGGCGCGTCCGGCCGGCGCACCCCTCAAGGAAACCTATAGTTGCGCCATCGAAGCGCGACAATGCGAAAGCTTGAATTTCCGGTTCCCGGACCGGCAAGTTGGCAGCGCGGCGACCATTTCGGATTGCGGCTCCGGGCCGGTCGCCTTAGTGTCGCCGGGCTGCCCAGGGCGGGGCGATTGCAAGGATGCGGATGAGTACGACAAGCGCGCTAGAAGGTTTCGAATTTCCGGTTGCTGACCGGGAGAAATGGCTCTCCCTGGTCGAAGGCGCAAAGGGGGGCGTCAAGTCTGCGGACGAGCTCGTCACGCTGACCGACGACGGCATCGCCATCGACCCGCTGATGCCGAGAAGCGCCGATGCGGCGCTGCTGCCGCGCCGCCAGCCCGACCTGCCGTGGGTGGTGGTGCAGCGCGCCGACGATCCCGACCCGGCGCGCGCCAACGCACAGGCCCGGGCCGATCTCGAGCAGGGCGCGACCGGGCTTGCGCTGGTATTCGAAGGTGCGCCCAATGCCTTCGGCTACGGTCTGCCGGCAACGCCGGAAGGATTGGAGACCGTGCTCGACGGCATCCAGCTCAACCGCACGCATCTGCGCATGGACGTCAATCCGGCGAGCCGGGCAATGGCCGACTGGCTGGTCGCGCTGCTCACACGCCGCGGCGCCGACCCCTCGAAGCTCAGCCTGTCCTTCGGCATTGATCCGGCCGCGATCTTCGCCGGAACGGGGCGCCTCGCCATGTCGATCGAGGCATTGCAGGCATCGATGCCGCAGTCGCTCGCGCATTTCTTCGCGGTCGGCATACCGGGCGTCCTGCTCGAGGCAGACGGCCGCGTCTATCACAATGCTGGCGCCACCGAGGCGCAGGAACTCGGTGCGATCATCGCCTCGGCCGTCGCGCATCTGCGGCTCTTCCAGGATGCGCGCCAGGCGCTTGTCCACGCCTCGCCGCATATCGGCTTCGTGCTCAGCGTCGACCAGGACCAGTTCCTGTCGATGGCCAAGGTGCGGGCGCTGCGCAAGCTATGGGCACGGATACAGGTCGCCTGCATGATGAGCCCGGACGCCGCGACCATCCATGCCGAGACCTCCTACCGGATGATGACGACCGGCGATCCCGAAACCAACATCCTGCGCAGCACAATCGCCGGCTTTGCCGCCGCGGTCGGGGGCGCAGACACGATCTCGGTTCTGCCGCACACCATCGCGCACGGATTGCCGGATGGCTTTTCGCGCCGCATCGCGCGCAATGCGCAGTTGCTGATGGCCGGCGAGAGCCATCTCGACTTCGTCGCCGACCCCGCCTCCGGCTCGGGCAGCGTCGAAGGGCTCACCGATTCCCTCTGTGCCGCCGCCTGGAAGGAATTCCAGACCATCGAGACGGAAGGCGGCATCCTGAAGAGCCTGGCCGATGGCCACATCCAGCGCCGGGTGCGCGAAGCGGGCGAAACGCGCGCGAAGCTCTACCGGAATGGCGAGCGGCAGATTGTCGGTACGACGCTCTATCCGCCGGCAGCCGAGCGACCCGTGAAGACGCTCGCGGCCGAACAACGTCCGGTTCCGACCGAGGGCGCCGTGTTCTGCGACAGGCTGATCCCGCAGAGGATCGACGAGGCACTCGGAGACGCGGCATGATCCCCGATTTCAGCACCATTGACTGGACCGCCGCGACGCCCGAACTGCCGGCGATGGACCCTTCGCAATGGGCGACGCCCGAAGGTATTGCCGTCCAGCGCGCCTATGGCGCCGACGACCTTGCCGGCCTGCCCTTCCTCGACACATGGCCGGGCATCGCGCCCAACATCCGCGGCCCCTACCCGACCATGTATGTCCGCCAGCCCTGGACGATCCGGCAATATGCCGGCTTCTCGACGGCCGAGGAATCGAATGCCTTCTACCGCCGCAACGTGGCAGCCGGACAGAAGGGGCTGTCCGTCGCCTTCGACCTTGCCACGCATCGCGGCTACGACAGCGACCACCCGCGCGTCTCGGGCGATGTCGGCATGGCCGGCGTGGCGATCGATTCCATCCTCGACATGCGCCAGCTCTTCGACCAGATCCCGCTCGGCGAGATGACGGTGTCGATGACCATGAACGGCGCGGTGCTGCCGATACTGGCGCTCTACATCGTGGCCGGCGAAGAACAGGGCGTCTCGCAGAAGGACCTCGCAGGAACCATTCAGAACGACATTCTGAAAGAGTTCATGGTGCGCAACACCTACATCTACCCGCCGCGCCCCTCGATGCGGATCGTGTCCGACATCTTCTCCTACACCTCGCGCGAGATGCCGAAGTTCAACTCGATCTCGATTTCCGGCTACCACATGCAGGAAGCCGGCGCGACGGCCGACCTCGAGCTCGCCTATACGATTGCCGACGGCATCGAATACGCCCGCGCAGGCGTTGCGGCAGGCATGGACATCGACAGCTTCGCGCCCCGCCTGTCCTTCTTCTGGGCGATCGGCATGAACTTCTTCATGGAGGTCGCCAAGCTGCGCGCCGCCCGCCTGCTATGGGCCGGCCTGATCCAGAAGAACTTTTCGCCGAAGGATTCCCGCTCGCTGTCGCTGCGCACCCATTGCCAGACCTCGGGCTGGTCGCTGACCGCACAGGATCCCTACAACAACATCGCACGCACCATGATCGAGGCGATGGCCGCCACGCAAGGGCATACGCAGTCGCTGCACACCAACGCCTTCGACGAGGCGCTGGCGCTGCCGACCGACCATTCGGCCCGGATCGCCCGCAACACGCAGCTCATCCTGCAGAAGGAATCGGGCACCACCCGCTTCATCGATCCGTGGGGCGGTTCGGCCTATGTCGAGCGCCTGACGCACGATCTCGCGGCCCGCGCCATGTCCCATATCGAGGAAGTCGAGACGCTCGGCGGCATGGCCGCGGCGATTGAGAAGGGCATCCCCAAGCTGCGCATCGAGGAGGCCGCGGCGCGCACCCAGGCGCGCATCGATTCCGGCCAGCAGGCTCTGGTTGGCGTCAATGCATGGCGCCCGGAAAAGGATACGGAAGTCGACGTCCTGAAAATCGACAATGCCGAGGTGCGGGCGCGGCAACTCTCCAAGCTGCAGGCGCTCAAGGGCACGCGCGACGTGGCTGCCGTGGAGACCGCCCTTAATGCGCTGACCAATGCGGCGGCAGGCGACGGCAACCTGCTGGAATTTGCCATCCGCGCGGCGCGCGCGCATGCAACGGTCGGCGAAATCTCGCTGGCGCTCGAAAAGGTGTTTGGCCGTCACGTCGCGACCGTCCAGACTATTTCGGGCGTCTATCGCAAGGAGATCGGCGAGAACGCCGCCGTCGACGACGTGCTGGAAAAGATCGAGGCCTTCGAGCAGAAGACCGGCGCCAGGCCGCGCATCCTGGTTGCCAAGATGGGTCAGGACGGCCACGACCGCGGCCAGAAAGTCATCGCCACCGCCTTCGCCGACCTCGGCTTCGACGTCACCGTCGGCTCGATGTTCCAGACGCCCGAAGAGATCGCCAAGCTCGCTACCGAGCGCATGGTCAATATCGTCGGCGCCTCATCGCTCGCCGGCGGCCATTTGACGCTGGTGCCGGAATTGCGCGCGGCCCTCGACAAGCTCGGCGGCAAGGAGATCATGATCGTCGCCGGAGGTGTCATCCCGCCACAGGACTACGAGGCGGTGCGCAAGGCCGGCGCCGTCGAGATATTCCCGCCCGGAACGGTCATTCCGGAAGCGGCGGCGCGCCTGATGGAGCGGTTGGTGGGAGGGTGAGGTTTTTGCGGCGGTTCGCTGATCGAACGACCGCGGCTAGCCCGGACTAGATCTCAAGCTTGACGATTTCCCATTCCTTGCCATTGACGGTGGCGGTTTCGCCGACGGTCTTGCCGAACAGCGCCAGCGCCATCGGCGAAACATGCGAAACGCTGCCTTTGGCTGCGTCGGCCTCGTCTTCGCCGACGATCTTCCACGCCTTTTGCTTGCCGTCATCGCCCTCAACGGTCACGGTCATGCCGAAGCGCACGACTTCGCTGCCCGGCTCCGGCTCCGACAATTCAGCGTTCTCGCGGCGCGCCGACCAGTAGCGCAGATCGCGCGAAACCCTGGCAATGCGCTCCCGGTCCGCGTCGGCTTCGGCCTTGGCCAGTTCCTCGCGCAGTTCGTTGACCGCGCTGTCGATCTGGGCCAGCCCACTTGCAGTGACCAGGTTGCGGTGTGTGCTTACGGGACGCTCGCCGATATCGGCGATCTGGCCGTCGCTGTCGTCTTCGCGTGTGAATGCCCTGCTCATCACCTCAACCTAGGCAGCGGCAGGGCTTTCGACAAGCGGCGGCGGCGCAAATTGCCGGCCTTCGGTCGGATGGCACGTTTCCTGCGACGCAGAACATCGAACCGGGAAACTGTGCCGATGTTGAACAGACGCAACCTCCTCAGGCAGACGGCAATCGCCGGCGTTGCCGGGCTGGCGCTGCCGAATTCGCTGCTTGCCGCCGGGCTGAAGGGCATAGAGCTAACCGCGATGCGCGGGTCGATCAGTGCCAGCGATCTGGGAGTCCGGCCGGGCGCGCTCGACGACCAGAGCCGCGCCTTCGCCAAGATGCTGGCCGAAGCGTCCGATCGCAACATTCCGGTGTTCCTGCCAGCCGGCACCTATGTCGTTTCCAACCTCACCCTGCCGCCCTACCTGCGCCTCAGCGGCGTGCCGGGAGCGACGCGCATCGTCTATGGCGGCGACGGCCACCTGATGGCCGCCGAGGACGCCGTGCATATCGAAATGAGCGGGTTGGTGCTCGACGGAGCAAACCGCTGGATGGGCGACTATGCGCAGGGCCTGCTCGACCTGCGCCGCGTCGCACACGCCGTGATCGACAATTGCCAGATCGTGGGCAGTGGCAAGAACGGGCTGTCGCTCGAGCGGGTCGCCGGGCGCATCGAGCGCACGACGATCTCGGGCGCTGCAGACGCCGGCATCTATTCCGTCGAGGGCAAGGGCCTCGCCATCAGCGGCAACAGCGTCTCCGACTGCGCCAATGGCGGCATACTGGTGCATCGCTGGCAGGTCGCCGACGACGCCACCATGGTCACCGGCAACCGCGTCGAGCGCATCTCGGCGCGCAATGGGGGCACCGGCCAGAACGGCAACGGCATCAACGTCTTCCGCGCCGACAAGGTGGTGGTATCCGGGAACGTCGTCAGCGATTGCGCCTTCTCCGCCATCCGCGCCAACAGCGCCAGCAACCTGCAGATCGCCGGCAACACCTGCAGCCGGTCCGGCGAGACAGCGCTCTACGCCGAATTCGCCTTCGAGGGCGCCATCATCAACAGCAACATCGTCGATGGCGCAGCGAACGGCATCTCGGTCGTCAACTTCGACCAGGGCGGCCGTGCGGCCGTCTGCTCGGGCAATCTCGTGCGCAATCTCTCGACCACGGGGCCCTACCCCGCCGACGCGCCGGGCTTCGGCGTCGGCATCAGCGTCGAGGCCGACACGTCCGTCACTGGCAACATGGTCGACAACGCGCCGCTCTACGGCATCAAGATCGGCTGGGGACCCTACATGCGCAACGTGGTGGCGACCGGCAACGTCATCCGCGCGGCGCCCACGGGCATCGCCGTCACTGTGGTGGACGGGGCCGGGCCGGCGGTCATTTCCGACAATGTGATCTCAGGCGCCTCGAACGGGGCGGTGGTCGGCTACCGCTGGTCCGATGCCGCCACCGGCGACATGGCTTCCGGCGGCAGTTCCGGCTACGCGCATCTGACGGTCGAGCGCAATCACGTCGGCTGACGCCGGCGGCCTCAGCCTGCCTTTCAGGCCAGAGCGTCCGTGGGGCGCAGCCCCCCGACGACCGCGCCGATCCGGCTTCTGATCGGCGCGTTGGCGATATCGGTCAGGCGTGCCGCGACGTCCTTGTCGGCGGCGAGCAGCTTTGCCAGAACCGCTGCGACCATGCTCTCGGTACCGCGTTCGGCGCCATCGTCGCATTTCAGCGCAATGCCGAGGCCCAGTTCCGGAACCGCCGCGCAGTAAACGCCTTCCGCCCCGACCTTGGTGAATATCCGGCCGGACGCGGCTTGCATGAGGGCCGCGTCGGCCTTGCCCGTGCCGGACACGAGCAGCGGCTCGGCCATGCAGGCGTCGAGCAGTCGCCTTGCAGCCCTGGCGCGTCCGGGTGCAAGCCCCTCCCCGGTCGCCATGCGGGCAAAGCCTTGCGCCAGCGCCGTCAGGGGCACCGCGTAGGTAGGGATGGAGCAGCCGTCGATGGCCGCGTTGCCGGCGTCGTGCACGGCTCCCGTCACCTCCTGCATGGTCTTGCGAACCATCTCCTGGAACGGATGACCGGCGGCGACATAGCCTTTGCGGTCAATGCCCTCATGCACGCAGGTGCAGAGGAAGGCGGAATGCTTGCCCGAGCAATTGTTGCAGAGCGCGTTTGGCTCTTTCCCCGAGCGCGCGAGCGCCACAAAGGCATCGTGGCTGAACGGCCAGTGGCTGCCGCATTCCAGCGCTGTATGGTCGAGCCCGGCGCGCGCCAGCATCGAGGCCGCCAGCTCGGTATGCATCGCCTCGCCGGTATGGGAGGCGCAGGCCAGCGCCAGTTCCCGGCTGCCGAAACCATAGGCGTCTGCCGCGCCTGTCTCCACCAGCGGCAGCGCCTGGATCGCCTTGACCGCCGAGCGCGGGAACACGGGGCGCGCCGTGTCGCCGATTTCCAGCACAGCCTTGCCGTCGGGCCCGCAGACATAGACAGCGCCGCGGTGGCGACTTTCCACGATGCCGCCGCGCAGCACCTCCACCAGTACCGGATTGCTCACGATGAATTCCTGTTCAGCCGACGATCCCCGCCGACGAAAAGCCGCCATCGACCGTCAGCGTATGTCCATTGATGTAGCTCGCCTCTGGCGACAGCAGGAAGGCGATCGCGGCGGCCACTTCGTCGGGCTCGCCATAGCGCGCCTGGGGAATCTGGCGCAACCACAAACGCCGGTCCTCAGCGCTGTGCGACTTCATGACCATCGGCGTCTCGACCGGCCCGGGCGCCACGCAATTCACCCTGACATTGCGGTTGCCGAATTCCAGCGCCATCACCTCCGACATCAGCTTGACGCCGGCCTTCGACGCGCCATAGGCGACACGGCCACGGTTGGCGCGAAGGGCGGAAACCGAGGCGATGTTGACGATCGACAGGGTCGCGCCCATCCGCTCCAGCGCCGCCTTGGCGGTGATGAAGGAGCCGACCAGGTTGACGTCGAGCATCTCGCGGAACAGCTCGGCACTCGTCTCCTCGACCGACAGGTCGCGCAGGATGCCGGCCGAATTCACCAGCCCGCCAACCAGCCCCAGCCTGTCGACCACCTCGTCGAACACGGCACCCAGCTCGTCCTCGTCCGTCACGTCTGCCTCGAGGAAGATCGCGTTCTCGTCAGCGAAGGCGCTCTCGGCGCCGAACAGGGCATCTGCGTCGGCATCGATCACCGCGACCGGCCAGCCATCGTCGAGCAGCCGCTTGACGACCGCCATGCCGATCCCCGATGCGCCGCCCGTGACGATCGCCGGATGCTTCATCTGATGCGATCCAGGATCGAGACGTAGTTGGCGACCGCCGCACCTCCCATGTTGAAGATGCCGCCGAGCTTTGCATCAGGCACCTGGATGTCGCCTGCCTCACCGGTGAGTTGCATCGAGGTCAGCACGTGCATCGACACGCCGGTGGCGCCGATCGGGTGGCCCTTGGATTTCAGCCCGCCCGACGGGTTGACCGGAAGGCGGCCGTCCATCGCCGTCTGGCCTTCCATCGCGACCATGGCGCCCTCGCCGCGCTTTGCCAGCCCCATCGCCTCGTATTCGATCAGTTCGGCAATGGTGAAGCAGTCATGCGTCTCGACGAAGGAGAGGTCATCGAGCGTCGCGCCGGCTTTCTTCAGCGCGCGCGCCCAGGCTTCCTCGCAGCCCTCGAACAGCAATATGTCGCGCTTCGACATCGGCAGGAAATCCTGCACGTGCTCGTTGGCGCGGAAGGCCACGGCGCGGCGCATCGACAGCGCATTGTCGCTGTCGGTCAGCACGAGCGCTGCCGCGCCGTCCGAGACCAGCGAACAGTCGGTACGCTTCAAAGGTCCAGCGACATAAGGATTCCGCTCGCTCTCCTGGCGGCAGAAGTCGTAACCGAAATCCTTGCGCAACTGCGCATAGGGGTTTCCCATGCCGTTCCTGTGGTTCTTCGCCGCGATCATGGCCAGCGCGTCCGACTGGTCGCCATGGCGCTGGAAATAGGCCTGCGCGATCTTGCCGAAGACGCCGGCAAAGCCTGCCGGCGTGTCGCCGTCCTCGGGCAGATAGGATGCCTTGAGCAGGTTCTTGCCGATCTCGGGTCCGGGCGTCGTCGTCATCTGCTCGGCGCCGACCACCAGCACCGTGCGCGCTGCCCTGGCGTCGATGGCGCGGATGCCGGCGCGCACTGCAGCCGAGCCCGTTGCGCAGGCGTTCTCCACCCGCGTCGCGGGCTTGAAGCGCAGCCGGTCGTCGGCCTGCAGCACGAGGCTTGCGGTAAAATCCTGGGCAGAGAAGCCGGCATTGAAATGGCCGAGCACGATCTCGTCGACGTCGTCGGGACCGATCCCGGCATGGTCGAGCGCGTCGGCGGCGACCTTGGTGATCAGGCTCTCGAGCGTCTCGCCCTCGAGCTTGCCGAAGCGCGAATGGGCCCAGCCCACGATACAAGCAGTCATGTCAATTCCTCCCGGCGCCCAGGTCGGGGGCCACCGTCTGTCATTTGCACCCAAAATGGACGCGCAATTGCTGCGCGTAAAGCCCGAAGCCATGATCCAGACCGGCTTCGATTTTGCGTTGATTGATCAGTCAATAAAAAATATCGTTGCTGCCGGAGGATTTCCTTGCCCATGCCCAAGATCGGAATGGAACCGCTGCGCCGCCGCGCGCTGATCGACGCGACGCTGTCGGCCATTGGCAACCGCGGCTCGCTCGACGTCACCATGTCGGAGATCGCCGGCCGCGCAGGTGTCTCCTCGGCGCTGGCGCATCATTATTTCGGCGCCAAGGATGACCTGTTGCAGGCCACCATGCGCCACCTTCTGACCGAGCTGAACGGCGACACGCGCCAGGCGCTGTCAGCCTGCCGCACGCTGCGCGAGCGCGTCTCGGCCACCATCGCCGTCAATTTTTCCGACAAGCAGTTCCAGTCCGAGACCATCGCGGCGTGGCTCGCCTTCTACGTCGAGGCGCAGAAGTCGACGGCGCTGCGCCGCCTGCTGCGCATCTACGCACGCCGGCTGCATTCAAACCTGATGAGCGGCCTCGTTCACCTGATGCCGCGGGCCGAGGCCGAGCAGGCTTCCGAGGCGATCGCCGCACTCATCGACGGGCTCTACATCCGCCGCGCGCTGAAGGACGGCACGCCGAATGCCGCGAGCGCGGTCGCTATCGTCGAAGATTATCTCGAAACCAAGCTCGCCACGCGGAAAGCCATCGCATGACCGGTCGTCCCAACATCCTGATCGTCATGGTCGATCAGCTCAACGGCACGCTGTTTCCGGATGGTCCGGCCGAATTCCTGCACGCGCCGCACCTGAAGGCGCTTGCCGCACGCTCGGTACGTTTCGCCAACAACTACACCGCCTCGCCGCTTTGCGCGCCCGGCCGGGCCTCCTTCATGAGCGGGCAATTGCCATCGCGCACCGGCGTCTACGACAACGCCGCGGAATTCGCCTCGTCGATCCCGACCTATGCGCATCACCTGCGCAGTGCCGGTTACCTAACCTGCCTTTCGGGGAAGATGCATTTTGTCGGGCCCGACCAGTTGCACGGTTTCGAGGAGCGCCTCACCACTGACATCTACCCGGCTGATTTCGGCTGGACGCCCGACTACCGCAAGCCCGGCGAGCGCATCGACTGGTGGTACCACAATCTCGGTTCCGTCACCGGCGCCGGCGTCGCCGAGATTTCCAACCAGATGGAGTATGACGACGAGGTCGCCTTCCATGCGGTGCAGAAGCTCTACGATCTGGCGCGCGCTTCCGACAAGGCGGACCGCCAGCCCTGGTGCCTGACCGTCTCCTTCACCCACCCGCACGACCCCTATGTCGCGCGCAGGAAATACTGGGACCTCTACGAGGGCTGCCCGGCACTCGAGCCGGAGGTCGGGTTCATCCCGGTCGAGGAGCAGGACCCGCACTCGCAGCGCCTCTATGCGGCGAGCGACTATGCGAGCTTCGACATCACGCCGGACAATGTCCGGCGCTCGCGCCGCGCCTATTTCGCCAACATTTCCTACCTCGACGACAAGGTTGGCGAACTGATCGACGTGCTTGAGCGCACGCGCATGCTCGACGACACGATCATCCTGTTCTGCTCCGACCATGGCGACATGCTCGGCGAGCGCGGCCTTTGGTTCAAGATGTGCTTCTACGAGGGCTCGGCCCGCGTGCCGATGATGATTGCTGGCAAGGGCATCGAGCCCGGTCTCGTCGAGGCCCCAGTCTCCAATCTCGACATCAACCCGACGCTCTGCGACCTCGTCGGCATCGACCTGTCGGCCATCGCGCCATGGACCGACGGCGAGAGCCTGCTGCCGCTGGCGCGCGGCGAGGCGCGCTCCACACCGGTGCTGATGGAATACGCCGCAGAGGGCTCGCAGGCGCCGATGATCGCCATCCGCGACGGCCGCTACAAGTTCGTTCACTGCGAAATCGACCCGCCGCAGCTCTTCGACCTCGACGCCGACCCGCTGGAAAGGACCAATCTCGCGGCGGATCCGGCACAGGCCGGCCTCGTCGCCGACTTCATGGAACGGGTGCGCGCGCGCTGGGACATGGCGCGCTTCGACGCCGAGGTGCGCGAGAGCCAGGCACGCCGCTGGATCGTCTATCCGGCGCTGCGCAACGGCGCCTACTACCCGTGGGAATTCCAGCCGCTGCAGAAGGCGTCCGAACGCTACATGCGCAACCACATGGACCTCAACACGCTCGAGGAAGACAAGCGCTTCCCGAGGGGAGAATGACGATGCCAGCTCTCGTGCCCACGCTCGACCATCTCCGCCGCGCCTACGCCGAAACCTCGAAGGCAACGCAGGTGACGCCGCTACTCGAGTCCGCGGCGCTCGCCCGGAAGACCGGGGCGGCGCGCGTCTTCGTCAAGCCCGAGTCCCTGCAATGGGCGGGCTCCTTCAAGGTCCGCGGCGCCTACTGGCGGCTGAAGCAGCTTTCGCCCGATGAGGCCAAGCGCGGCGTCGTCGCCTATTCGTCGGGCAATTTCGCGCAAGGACTGGCCGCAGCCGGCCAGGCGCTCGGCATTCCCGTCACCATCGTCATGCCGATCGACGCGCCGGCCGCCAAGCGCGACGCCACCGCCGGCTATGGCGCTACCGTCGTCCTGACCGATCATGGCGACCGTGCCCGCGAGGAAGTCGCCTCCGAACGCGCCCGCCAGATTTCGGCGGACGAGAACCTCACCCTGCTGCACCCCTTCGACGATCCGGAGATCGTCGCCGGCCAGGCCGGGGCGGGCCTCGAGGCGCTCGACCAGCTTGCCGCCAAAGGCGCGACGGCCGACGTCCTGTTCTGCTCGATCGGCGGCGGCGGGCTGATCGGCGGCGTCGCCCTCGCCTTCCATTACCTGTCGCCGCAGACCCGCCTGCTCGGCGTCGAGCCGGAAGGCTTCAACGGCATGGGGACATCGCTCGCACATGGCCAGATCGAGACCATGCCGCTCGGCCCGAAGTCGATCTGCGACGGGCTGATGGCGCGCCGGCCGGGCGAAGCGCCCTTCGCCGCGGCAAAGCGCGCCGGCGTCACCGGCATCACCGTCAGGGACGCTGCCGTCCGTCGCGCCATGAAGATGGCCTTCGAGCGCATGAAGCTGGTGCTCGAACCCTCGGGCGCTGCCTCGCTCGCTGCCCTTCTCGAAGGCGGGCAGGACGTCAAGGGGAAGACCGTCGTGGTGGTCGCCACCGGCGGCAATGTCTCGCTCCCCGATTTCATGGTGCATGTCGATGCAGCTTGAGGCCGACTACGTCATCATCGGTTCCGGGTCTGCCGGTTCCGCCCTCGCCTACCGCCTCTCGGAGGACGGCAAGCATTCGGTGATCGTCATCGAATATGGCGGCAGCGATATCGGCCCGCTCGTCCAGATGCCCTCGGCGCTGTCGATCCCGATGAACATGAGCCATTACGACTGGGGCTTTTCCAGCGAGCCCGAGCCGCATCTCGGCAACCGGGTTCTGGCCACCCCGCGCGGCAAGGTTCTCGGCGGTTCGTCGTCGATCAACGGCATGGTCTATGTGCGCGGCCATGCCGGCGACTTCGACCATTGGGCGGAGGCCGGCGCCTCGGGCTGGGCCTATGCCGATGTGCTGCCCTACTTCAAGCGGATGGAGCATTCGCACGGCGGCGAAGCCGGATGGCGCGGCACCGACGGGCCGCTGCACGTGCAGCGCGGCCCGCGCAAGAATCCGCTCTACGCCGCCTTCGTGGAAGCCGGCCACCAGGCCGGTTTCGAACTCACCGAAGACTACAACGGCTCGAAGCAGGAAGGCTTCGGCGCCATGGAGCAGACCATCCATCGCGGCCGCCGCTGGTCGACCGCAAACGCCTATCTGCGGCCGGCGCTGAAGCGCAAAAACGTGAGTCTGGTCAAGGGCTTCGCGCGGCGCGTGGTGATCGAGAATCAACGTGCCGTCGGCGTCGAAATCGAAGCTGGCAAACAGATTCAAGTCGTTAACGCAAAGCGTGAAGTCATCATCGCCGCCTCGGCCATCAATTCGCCGAAACTGCTGATGCTGTCGGGCATCGGTCCGGCCGCCCAACTCAGGCAGCACGGCATCGACATCGTCGCCGACCGGCCGGGGGTCGGGCAGAACCTGCAGGACCATCTGGAACTCTACATCCAGCAGGAATCGACCCAGCCGATCACCCTCTACTCGGTGCTCAACCCGTTCTCCAAGGCGCTGATCGGTGCGCAATGGCTGTTCTTCAAGACCGGTCTGGGCGCCACCAACCACTTCGAGGCGGCAGCCTTCGTGCGCTCGGCGGCCGGCGTCGAATACCCCGATATCCAGTACCACTTCATCCCCGCGGCGGTCCGCTACGACGGCAAGGCGGCGGCCAAGTCGCATGGCTTCCAGGCGCATGTCGGGCCGATGCGTTCGAAGTCGCGCGGCACGGTCACCCTGCGCTCGGCCGATGTCTGGGCAAAGCCCGAGATCCGCTTCAACTACATGTCTCACCCCGAGGACTGGGCCGACTTCCGCCACGCGATCCGGCTGACGCGCGAGATCTTTTCCCAGAAGGCGTTCGATCCCTATCGTGGCAAGGAAATCTCGCCGGGCTCGAACGTGGAGAGCGACGACGAGCTGGACGAGTTCATCCGCCAGCACGCCGAGAGCGCCTACCACCCCTGCGGGACATGCCGCATGGGTGCGGCCAGCGACCCCACGAGCGTCGTCGATCCGGAATGCCGGGTCATCGGCGTCGAGGGCCTGCGGGTCGCGGATTCCTCGATCTTCCCGCGCGTCACCAACGGTAATCTCAACGGGCCGTCGATCATGACCGGCGAGAAGGCCGCCGACCACATTCTCGGGCGCACGCCGCTTGCACCGTCGAACCAGGAGCCGTGGATCAACCCGCGCTGGCAGACCTCGGACCGTTAGGACAGAGCAACGCAACGTTGCGCGGCGCCCGCGAAGGGACCATGCTTCGAGGCAAAGCGGAGAATTCGATGCGCGCCCAGCCAAGGTCATCGCACTACATCAACGGCCGTTTCGTCGATGACGAGCGCGGTGCTTCTATCCCGGTCATCTACCCGGCGACCGGCGAGACCATCGCCATGCTGCATTCGGCGACCGAGAACATCGTCGAGCTCGCCGTCGAGGCGGCGCGCGAGGCGCAGCCCGCCTGGGCGCGGCTGAAGCCGGTCGAGCGCGGACGCATCCTGCGCCGCGCCGCCGACCTGCTGCGCGCCCGCAACGCCGATCTCGCGCGGCTCGAAACGCTCGACACCGGCAAGGCCCTCCAGGAGACGCTGGTTGCCGACGCCCCGTCGGCCGCCGATTGCCTAGAATATCTCGGCGGCGCGGTCGCCGCCTTCACCGGCGACTATGTCGATCTCGGCGGCCCCTTTGCTTACACCCGTCGCGAAGCGCTGGGCGTCTGCGTCGGCATCGGCGCCTGGAATTATCCGATCCAGATCGCCGGCTGGAAGTCGGCCCCGGCACTCGCCATGGGCAACGCCATGGTGTTCAAGCCCTCCGAGAGTACGCCGCTGTCGGCACTGGCACTCGCCGAGATCTACACCGAGGCCGGCCTGCCGGACGGGCTGTTCAACGTCGTGCAGGGCTATGGCGACGTCGGCGCTGCCCTTGTCGGCCACGACGTCGTCGCCAAGGTCTCGCTCACCGGTTCGGTGCCGACCGGCCGCAAGGTGATGGCGCTGGCCGGTTCGAAGATGAAGCACGCCACCATGGAGCTCGGCGGCAAGTCGCCGATCCTCGTCTTCGACGATGCCGACATCGAGAACGCCATCGGCGGCGCCATGCTCGGCAACTTCTATTCGACCGGGCAGATCTGCTCCAACGGCACCCGCGTGTTCGTCCAGAAAGGCATCCACGACCGATTCGTCGAACGCCTGGTCGAACGCACCAAGACCATCCGCATCGGTGACCCGCTCGACCCGGAGACGCAGATGGGTCCGCTGGTCAGCAGGGCCCATCACGAGAAGGTCCTGTCCTATGTCGGCATCGGCCGCGACGAGGGCGCAACGCTTGCCTGCGGCGGCGGTGTGCCGTCGCTGCAGGGTTTCGAGAATGGCTGTTTCATCGAGCCGACGGTATTCACCGGCGTGCGCGACGACATGCGCATCGCGCGCGAGGAAATCTTTGGCCCGGTGATGAGCGTGCTCGCCTTCGACGATGAGGACGAGGTCATCGAGCGCGCCAACAATGTCGAGTTCGGCCTTGCCGCCGGCGTCTTCACGCGCGACCTGCCGCGCGCCCACCGCGTCGTCAACCAGTTGCAGGCCGGCACCTGCTGGATCAACGCCTACAATCTGACGCCGGTGGAAATTCCGTTCGGCGGATTCAAGCAGTCGGGCATCGGCCGCGAGAACTCGCTGGCCGCGCTCGAGCACTATTCCCAGCAGAAGTCAGTCTATGTCGAGACGGGCGACGTCGACAGCCCCTACTGATCGGTCTCGGTCGTCCCGTCGATATACTGCATCAGCGCATTGACGAGGTGGTAGAAGATGCTGGCCGGCACCTCCGTCGCCATCGACATGCCGCGCTCGTCGATCTGGTCGATCCACATGCCGAGCGGCGCCGGCTCGATATGCCAGCGGAAGAGCCGCGCCACGCGCGTCTCGATCTCCGGCTTGAGGTCGGGGCCGCCGGTGCCGTCGAGCGCGATCGCGGCCTTGATGGCCTCGGTCTGCGGCCAGCTGCGCGACACCCGGTCGAGCGGCAGGCCCTGGCGCGACACCGCGCCGTAGGCCAGGCCCGTGGCCCGGTTCAGCCCGTTGGCGATCGCCGAGGCATAGAGCTTGCGGGCATAGGGCAGCATCTCCGGCTGCCGGCTCTTCTGGACAAATTCGACGAGCAGCGAGGCCCACTCGAAATGATGGCCGGGTTCGGTCCAGTCGCCGTCCTCGCCGGGCAGCACCCGCCAGTCATCGCCGAAATACTCGCCGAGTGTCCAGCTGTCGGGATCGAAGAAGTGGTCCCGAAACAGCGCAACGATCTCCTCGGCGCGTCGCAGATAGTCCATGTCGCCGGTCGCCGTGTGCCAGGCGAGGAACGCCTCCAGCATGTGCATGTGCGGGTTGGAGCGGCGCGGACCCGCGCGCTCCGGCGTCTCGAAGAAGCCACCCGCCCGGTCGTCCTTGAGATGGGCGTCGAGGAAGGACAGCGTCTCCTGGCCAAGGCTCAACGCATCGGGATTGCCGCAGCGATGCGCATGAGCCAGCGCCAGGAGCACGCAGGAATGGTCGTAGGCGTCCTCGGTCGCATCGAGAATGGCGCCGTCAGGAGCCATCGTGCGCGCCCAGCCGCCGTTTTCGGTGCGGCCGTTCCTCGCCATGAAGTCGAGCCCGTGCGACACGAGCCGGTCGGCCGGACCGTCCCAGCCGCGCTGCTTGGCCACCGCGAAGGCATAGACCTGGCGTGCCATGGTGCGCATGCGCTTCGGCTTCATCAGGGGCGTGCGGTCCATCGCCAGCGCTTCGTGGAAGCCGCCATGCACCTCGTCCACGCCCGCTGTCGACCATAGCGGCAATGTCTCGCGAAAGAGCCAGTGGCGCACCCGCCGCCGCCACGCGCCCGGCACCAGTATCGGGTCGGGCGATGGCGTCACCTTGGTCTCCAGCCGGCCGCTCTTTTCGAGCTGCTGCACGATCTGCTTGACGTGCTGGCTGCGATCGACCGGCGCGACGAAGGTCACATCTGGCGTCGCGACGACAGCCACGTTCTTCAGGCCAATCGCGGACAGCAAGCCGCCGTCGGAGCGGAAATAGGAATTCTCGCAATCGATGGCGACGACGTCGCCGACGATGACGTTGCCGTTCTCGTCGGCCGGGCTGGCGTCGAGCAGCGACTGCCAGGAGCCAAGGTCGTTCCATTCGAAGCCTGCCGGCACCATGGCGATACCGCCGAGCTTCTCGATGATGGCGTAGTCGACCGAGTTCGAGGGGATGGCGTTGTAGAGATCGAGCGGCATGTAGAGCCCGGAACTGTCGGTCGTCGCCGCCTTGTGGGCCCTTTCCGCCGCGTCCCAGACCTCCGGGTCGTGCTCCTTGAAGGCCTCGCGCATCGCCGAGGCCTTGAACAGGAAGATGCCGGCGTTCCAGTAGTAGGAGCCGTCGGCGACATAGGCCTGCGCCGTTTCGAGGTCCGGCTTCTCGACGAAGCGCGAGACGTCGAGCACGCCGCCATCGCCCTTTGCTTCGATATAGCCATAGCCGGTCTCGGGATGGTCGGGCCTGATGCCGAAGACCACGACGCGGCCATCATCGGCCGCCGGAATGCCCTTCTCGACCGTCTCCCAGAACCGTTTCTCGGTCGAAATCTCATGGTCGGACGGCACCACCAGCACCAGTGCGTCGCCATGCTCGGCAAGCGTCTGCAGCGTGGCGATGGCGACGGCCGCCGCGGTATTGCGGCCGACCGGCTCGAAAATCGCCGCCGAGCCCGACATGCCGAAACCCTCGAGCTCGTCATGCAGCCGCTCGGCATGGCGCTCCGAGGCGATCAGATGCACCGGTGTCGGTGCCCAGTCGCGCGCCTTCAGCCTGCGGATGGTCTTCGCCAGCATCGACCCGTCGCCGACGAAATCGTGGAACTGCTTCGGGTTGTCCTCGCGCGACAGCGGCCACAGCCGCGAGCCGACGCCGCCGCTCATCACGAAGCTGACGATAGGATCTTTCATGGAGGCTTCCGTCCGGTCCGGCATCATCAGAAGGTCTGGTTGTATTCGCCGACTTCCGGGCTCTTGCGCAAGACCGCGTCGATCGCTTCGAACATCTCGCGGCGGCGCTCCGACGACACGGGGCTTTCCACCACCACCACCATCTCGGGCTTGTTGGACGAGGCGCGGATCAGGCCCCAGGTGCCGTCCTCGGCGACCACGCGCACGCCGTTGACGGTGATCAGCTCGACGATCTTCTGGCCGGCGAAGCTATCGCCCTTGCCCTTCATCGCCTCGAAGTCGGCGAGCACCCGCTCGACCACCTGGTACTTCTTGTCGTCGTCGCAATGCGGCGACATGGTCGGCGTGCCGAAGGTTTGGGGTACCGCCGCGTAGAGTTCGGCCATCGACTTGCCCGGGTTGCGGTCGAGCATCTCGCAGACGGCGATCGCCGTCACCAGCCCGTCGTCATAGCCGCGGCCGATCGGCGGGTTGAAGAAGAAGTGGCCCGACTTCTCGAAGCCGGCAATCGCATCGAGCTCGGCGACGCGCCGCTTGATGTAGGAATGGCCTGTCTTCCAGTAGTCGGTCTTGGCGCCGTTTGCCTGCAGGACGGGGTCGGTGTTGAAAAGGCCGGTCGACTTGACGTCGACGACGAACTGGCTGTCGGCATGAAGCGCCGAGATGTCTCGCGCCAGCATGACGCCGACCTTGTCGGCAAAGATCTCGTTGCCGAGATTGTCGACCACGCCGCAGCGGTCACCGTCGCCATCGAAGCCGAGCCCGACATCGGCGCCTGTCTCCAGCACCTTGTCTCGAATGGCGTGCAGCATCTCCATGTCTTCCGGGTTCGGATTATAGCGCGGGAAAGAGTGGTCGGGCTCGGCGTCGAGCGGGATCACCTCGCAGCCGATGCGCTCGAGCAGTTCGGGCGCAAAGGCGCCTGCCGTGCCATTGCCGCAGGCGGCAACGACCTTCAGCTTGCGCTTGATCTTCTTGCCCTCGGCAAGGTCGTCCAGATAGGTCTGCCTGAAGTCCGCGACGAACTCGTAGCTGCCGCCGCCCCTCAGGTCGAAGTCGCCGCCGAGCACGATGTCGCGCAGCGCCGACATCTCGTCCGGACCGAAGGTCAGCGGTCGCTGCGCACCCATCTTCACGCCGGTCCAGCCGTTCTCGTTGTGCGAGGCGGTGACCATCGCGACCGAGGGGGCGTCGAGCGCGAACTGCGCGAAATAGGCCATCGGCGACAGCGCCAGCCCGACATCCTTGACGCGCGCGCCGGCAGCCATCAGGCCCGACACCAGCGCCAGCTTGATCGCCATGGAATAGCTTCGGAAATCGTGCCCGGTGACGATATCGGGCCCGGCGCCAAGCCGCTGGATCAGCGTTCCGAGTCCCATGCCGAGCGCCTGCACGCCGATCAGGTTGAGGTCGGGCTCGCGTTCCGATCCCGGATGCCCGAACCACCATCGCGCGTCATATTCGCGAAAGCCCGAGGGCTTGATCAGCGCGCTGGTCTCGAAGGCAAAACTGTTCGGGCGGGCATCGGAAACGATCTTGAACGACAACGGCTACGGGTCTCCTGTTTGGTATTTCCGAGCGTCGGCAAAGCCGGCGCAAGGCACGGGCATAACCCTGTATAGGCAGCATCGTTCCAGCTTCAAACCAAATTCCGGGGCCAATGCTGCAATTGCGAAATGTTTCACGGAAAGGCTGAGCTTTGGCGCTTGCAGGATCGAGAGGCGGCGGCTATAAGCCCGCGTCTGGTCACGGAGTGTAGCGCAGCCTGGTAGCGCACGTCGTTCGGGACGACGGGGTCGCAGGTTCAAATCCTGCCACTCCGACCAGAAAAATCAATGACATTGCTGTCGATCGAATACTTGCGCGCGCAGAAGCGTGCAATGGAATACCGCTGCCCGTGAACGATCAATAGCTGTCGCATCGACTACAATAAGCGTTCGGTCGGCTCGATCTTTTGATTTGCCTGGCGCCCTCTCTGACACTATAGGCCGGTGCGAGTGCAACTCCCGGTCGTGCGCATCGATGCTGCCTGCAGGCTCATGCTTCGCCGGATAGAATAAGTCCTGCAGTGCCTGAAAGATGCCGGATGAGTGATCTTTTCGACCAAGTATATACGCGAGTCTGCCACGTCAAGCAGGGCTATGAAGACCGCGAAGAGCACATCCGCCGGGAGTTTGCGGCACGCGGCGTACCGGTTCACTTCTACCTCGACCACGACATCCCGGACATCGACCCGGCTCGGCTCGACGCTGCGCCAATGCGGCCTGGCGAATACTCCATCGCTCTGAAGCACATCGGCGTGTGGCGCGATTTCCTTAGGTCCGGAAAGCCCTATTGCCTTGTTTTCGAGGATGACGTCTTTCTCGCAAGCGACTTCGTGCATAAACTCGCCGCTTGCCTCGGCGAGCTCGGCGACCCCGATCGCCTGGCTGCCGTCTATCTCGGCAATGGCTGCAACTACTACATCGCCGCGAGCGACCTCGAGCCCGGTCGCCATCTGTATCCCGCAACGACCAGCCGATGCGCGGATTCCTATCTGATCACGCGCCCTGTCGCCGAGGCCCGACTTGAATGGCTTTCGCGCAACGACATGACCCGCGGCATCGATCACCAGATCAATATCATCGATGCGGAAGCCGGCGTTGAAGTGCTGTGGTTCGAGCGACCGATCGTCGAACAGGGCTCTCAGAACGGGGCGTTCAAGAGCTCGCTCAACGGGAAAACCAGACCGTTGTGGATGCAGCGCGTCGAATGGGCCTGGAAGCGGATGCTGCGGCAGGCGCGTGGAAAGGTCGATCCGCGCATGTCCAAACCTACGCAATCAGCCTGAACCGCGTCTGGTCGAGCGCTGCCGCCATCAGTTCCTGCGTGTAGGTCTCGCGCGGCCGATCGAAGATCGCCTCTGTCGGTCCCTCCTCGACGATCCTGCCCTGCTTCATCACCACGATGTAGTCGGCCATGGCGCGCACGACGGCGAGGTCGTGGCTGATGAACAGATAGGACAGGTCGTGCGCAGCCTGCAGGTCGCGCAGCAGGTCGACGATCTGCTTCTGCACCGAGCGGTCGAGGGCAGAGGTCGGCTCGTCGAGCACGACGATCTTCGGCTTCAGGATGATGGCGCGGGCAATCGCGATGCGCTGGCGCTGGCCGCCGGAGAACTCATGCGCGTAGCGGTTGCGCATTGACGGGTCGAGACCGACCTCGCGCAGCGCCTCGACGGCGCGGGCGTCGCGCTCGGCGTAGCTCAGCGAGGGCTCGTGCACCAGGAGCCCCTCGGTGATGACCTGGCCGATCGTCATGCGCGGCGACAGCGAGCCGAACGGATCCTGGAACACCAGCTGCAATTCGCGGCGCAGCGGCCTCATCGCCTCGCGGTCGAGCGGCGCGATATCGCGCCCGTCGAAGCGGATGACGCCCTCGCTCGGCAGAAGGCGCAGCAGCGCGCGCCCGAGCGTCGACTTGCCGGAACCGGACTCGCCGACGACGCCGATGGTCTGGCCCTTCTTCAGCGCCAGCGAGATGTGGTTGACGGCGCGCAGCAGCATCGGCTGGCCCTGCAGGAACCCGCCGCCGATCTTGAACGTCACCTCGACGTCGCGACCTTCCAGCAGCACCGGCGCGGATTGCGCGGGCGCAGCCTTCCGGCCGGTTGGCTCCGCTTCCAGAAGCATTTTGGTATATTCGTGCCTGGGCGCAGTGAAGAGCGCATCCGTCGCGCCCTCCTCGACGATCTCTCCCTGCCGCATGACATAGACGCGGTCGGCCAGCCGCCGCACGATGCCGAGATCGTGCGTGATGAAGACGATGGCCATGCCAAGCGTACGCTGCAGCTCGGCAAGCAGCGTCAGGATCTGCGCCTGCACCGTCACGTCCAGCGCCGTCGTCGGCTCGTCGGCGATCAGAATGTCGGGGTCGTTGGCCAGCGCCATGGCAATCATCACGCGTTGCCGCTGGCCGCCCGACATCTCGTAGGGATAGGATTTCAGGCGTCGCTCGGGTTCGGGAATCCTGACCAGCTCAAGCAGCCTGAGCGCCTCCTTGCGCGCATCGGCGTGCGACAGTTTCCGGTGCCGCCTGATCGGCTCGATCAGCTGATTGCCGATGGTGTAGAGCGGATCGAGCGACGTCATCGGCTCCTGGAAGATCATGGTGATCTTGCTGCCGCGTATGCCGTCCATGCCGGCGCGGTCGAGTTCGAGCAGGTTCTGGCCTCGGTAGTCGACGTGGCCGCTCGCCCTGCCGTTGGAGGCAAGCAGCCGCATCGCCGCCATCATGGTCTGGCTCTTGCCCGATCCGGATTCGCCGACGATGGCGACGGTCTCGCCGGCATCGACATGCAGGCTGATGCCCTTCACCGCATCGACCCTGCCGTCGAGCGTGTCGAAGCCGACATGCAGGTCCTTGACCGACAGAATGGTTTGTCCAGCCATCTCAGCGATCCTTCGGGTCAAGCGCGTCGCGCAGGCCGTCACCGACGAAATTCAGCGCGAACAGCGTCGAAACAAGAAAGAAGGCGGGATACATCAGCATCCAGTTGGCCGAGCCGATGTTCTTGGCGCCGGCCGAGATCAGCACGCCCCAGCTCGTCATCGGCTCCTGCACGCCGAGCCCAAGGAAGGACAGGAAGCTCTCCAGGATGATCACCTGCGGCACCAGCAGCGTCATGTAGATGACGACGACGCCGAGCAGGTTGGGGACGATATGGCGCTGCAGGATGCCGCGGCGCGTGACGCCCAGCGCCTCGGCCGCCTGGACATATTCCTGGCGTCTTATCGACAGCGCCTGGCCGCGCACGATGCGCGCCATGTCGAGCCACAGCACCGCACCGACGGCCAGGAACATCAGCACGAAGTTGCGGCCGAAGAACACCACCAGCATGATGACGAAGAAGATGAAGGGCAGCGAGTAGAGCACGTCGACGATGCGCATCATCACCTCGTCGGTCTTGCCGCCGATGAAGCCCGCCGTCGCGCCATAGACGACGCCGATGGCGACTGCCACCACGCCGGCGAGCAGGCCGATGGCCAGCGAGATGCGACCGGCCATCAGCGTGCGGGACAACAGGTCTCTGCCCGTATTGTCCGTGCCGAATAGGAAATACTGCTGCTTGATTGCCGCGCTCATCACCATTTCCAGCCCGTCCGGCGCCATGCTCTCGACCCTGGCGTCGTCGAACGTGTCGGAGCGGTCGAGATAGCGGATGTTGCGCTCGTCGAGCTTCTTCGACCCGGTCACCGTTACGGTGATCCGGTCGCCTTCCTGCTGCCAGGACTTCAGCTCGACGCGCATGCGTTTCACTGCATCGCCAAGCGCCGTCTCGACCATGTCGGCTTTCGGATAGGCGGTGATGCTCGGCGGCGTGCGCACGTAGTCGGGATAGATGGTGGTGTAGAGATGCGGCACGAAATAGGGCCCCGCGACGCAGAGCACCGTCACGAACAGCAGGTAGTAGAGGCTGACCATCGCCGCCTTGTTGGCCTTCAGCCTGGCCCAGGCGTCGCCCCAGAAGGAGCGCCCCTGGACTGCTTGCTCGATCGCCGCGTCAGTCATAGCGCACCCTCGGGTCGACCACCGCGTAGAGTATGTCGACGATCAGGTTGAAGAGGATGGTGAAGACGGCGATCACAACGACGGTGCCCATCACCAGCGTGTAATCGCGGTTCAGCGCCGCATCGACGAAATAGCGGCCGACACCCGGAATGGCGAAGATCGTCTCGACGATGATCGAGCCGGTCAGCAGCGCTGCGGCCGCCGGACCTGCATAGGAGATGATTGGCAGCACAGCGCCGCGAAGGGCGTGCTTGACGACGACTGACCAGCGCGACAGGCCGAGCGCGCGCGCCGTGCGGATGTGGTGGGCGCGCAGCGACTCGATCATCGAGCCGCGCATCAGGCGCGCCACGATGGCGATCTGCGGCAGCGACAGCGTCAGGACCGGGCCGATCTTGTTGAGCAGCGCGCCGTCGTTCCAGCCGCCGATCGGCAACAGGTTCCAGGTCAGGCCGAAAACAAGCTGGATCACCGGCGCTATGACGAAGCTCGGGATCGTGCTGCCGGCGGTCGCCGTGGCGATGACGGCGTAGTCGCCTGCCTTGTTCTGGTTGAGCGCGGCAATGATGCCGAGCGTGCCGCCAACCAGCAACGCCAGCGTCAGCGCGGCAGCGCCGAGCTGGATCGAAATCGGCAGGCCGTTGGCGAAGAGTTCGCCGACAGTGAAGTCCGGCAGGTTGTAGCTCGGGCCGAAATTGCCGTGCAGCAGGTTGTTCAGATAGTGCACATATTGCAGCCAGATCGGGTCATCGAGGCCGAATTGCGCCTCGAGGTTGGCCTTGATCTCGGGGCTCAATCCCCGCTCCTGATTGAAGGGACCGCCGGGCGCCACGCGGATCAGGAAGAACGCAAGGGTGACGATGACGAATAGCGTCGGGATGGCGGTCAGAAGCCGCCGGAACACGTAGATCAGCATGTTGGCCTTTTCCTGTCCTTAAATGCCGCCGCCCCCCGGTTGACGCGGGAGGCGGCGCTACGGTCCAGGATCAGTCCTTGCTGATGAAACGCGTCGGGTGACGGTCCATGACGTTCTCATCGAAGCCATGGATCTTGTCGGAGACGAGGTTCTTGTAGCTGTAGTAGAGCAGCGGGATATTGCCGAGTTCGTCGACCAGCACGCGCTCCGCCTCGGCCAGCAGCTTCATGCGCTCTTCCGGCTTGCCGCCGGCTGCCGCCGCCTGCTTCATCAACTCCTCGAACTTCGGATTGTTGAAGTCGGAGTAGTTGTTGCCGCTTGCCGCCACCGAGATGCCGAGGAAGGTCTCGGGATCCTTGTAGTCGGCGATCCAGCCTGCGCGAGCGACGTCGAAATCGCCCTTCTGCTCGAGGAAGCCGTAGTGGGTCTTGGTGTCGGTGTTGAGCAAGGTCACCTCGACGCCGAGCGGCTTGAGCTGCTCCTGGATCGCGACGGCGGTGTTCTTGTGGTTTTCCGAGGTGTTGTAGCGGATCTCCATCTTCAGCGGATTCTCGGGCGTGTAGCCGAGCTTTTCGAGGATTTCCTTGGCCTTGTCCTCGCGATCGATCTGCGACATGTCGGCGTAGGAAGCGACAGCCGACTCGTAGCCGGTGATGCCGGGGGGCACCATCGAATAGCCGGGCAGCATCGAGTTCTGCCACACCTTCTCGGCGATGAAGTCGCGGTCGATGGCCATCGAGATGGCGTTGCGCAGCTCGGCATTGTCCCACGGCGCCTTGGTCGTCTTGACGGCGTAGTAGTAGGTGCCGAGATAGGGTCCGATGCGCAGCTGGTCGCCGAACTTCGCCTGCAAGTCGGCGAGCTGCTCGGTCGGGATGTCGTCATTGCTGTCGAGCTCGCCGGCCTCGAAGCGCTTGACGGCGGTCGAGCGGTCCTCGGTCGGGAAGTAGTTGACGACGTCGATCTTCACATTGTCGGCGTCATAAAATTTCGGGTTCTTGATCAGCTTGATGTGGTCGTTAGGCACGAATTCGGCGAGCGTGTAGGCGCCGTTCGAGACGAGGTTGCCGGCCTTGATCCAGTCGGCACCCATGCTCTCGATGGCCTTGCGGTTGACCGGATAGGCCGCCTGATGAGTCAGCATCTCGATGAAATAGGGCGTCGGCGACTTCAGCGTCACCTCGAAGGTGTTGGCGTCGACAGCCTTCACGGCGAGCTCTTCCGGCTTCATCTTGCCGGTGTTCACTTCCTCGCCGTTCTTGATGACGTAGAGCATCGAGGCATATTCGGCGGCAGTCGCCGGATCCTGCAGGCGCTGGAACGAATAGACGAAGTCGTCGGCGGTGACGGGGCTGCCGTCGGACCAGACCGCGCCTTCGCGCAGCTTGAAGGTGTACACCGTGCCGTCGTCCGAAACGGTCCAGCTTTCCGCCGCGCCCGGGATGGTCTCGGCATTCTGGTCCTCGGTCACGAGGCCAAGGAACAGGTCGCGCAGGATGTGCGCCTCGTAGACGGTCGAGGTCTTGTGCGGGTCGAGCGACTCCGGATCGGCCGAATTGCCGCGATTATATACTGTCTCCGAAAGTGCGGGCGTAATAAAGGCGCCGCCTGCAAGGAGTAGACTGGAGGCGAACACCGTCGCCCTGAGCAGCCTGTTCAGCATTTCAAGTTCTCCCTTGTTGACGTGTCCCCTCAGAACACGTTTTCGGCTGTTTTGACGCCCGAAAACCGGTCTCTCCGGCATTCTAGGGCGAACTGGTAAGGCGCGAGCCTTCCAGTCATGGACCGGACACTAGACAGGTGCATTTGCAAATTCAACAGACGACTGAATGACCCAAGGTAGCGTCAGCGAATCCCGGCCGTTTTGCTTGCCGTCAACTCTGAAATCCGCCGGACGGCGGTGCTTTTCGCGCACTTTTTTTTCGACTGTCAGCCGAGCGGCCGACCGACCAGCACGCCCAATGGCGGCAGTTCCACCGTGTCGTGCACTGTGCGGCCCTCACCGTCGAGCAGCATCTCCAGCGTGCCGATGCCGGGCGGCAGCGGCCATTCGACGGGCTCCCCGCCGAAGTTGAAAGCGCAGAACAGCCGCTCGTCGCCGCTGTCGCGCCAGAAGGCCAACACGTTCTCCGGCGCGTCGAGGAAGGCGATCGAGCCCAGCCGCAGCGCCGGACGGTCTTTTCGAAACGCCAGTACCTCGCGGTAGCGCGCGAGCACCGAGTGCGGATCAGCCTCCTCGACGTCCACCGCGCGTGCCCGGTGCTCCGGCGGTATCGGCAGCCAGGGCTTTGCCGTCGAGAAACCGGCATTCTCTGCCCCCGCTTCCCAGGGCATCGGCGTGCGGCTGCCGTCCCTGCCCTTGAAGCCCGGCCAGAAGCGGATGCCGAATGGATCGCGCAGGTCCTCGAAGGCTATTTCCGCCTCGGTCAGGCCGAGCTCCTCGCCCTGGTAGAGGCAGATCGAACCGCGCAGGCAGGCAAGCAGCGCGATCGAGAAACGCGCCACCGCGTCGGTGTCGCCGCCCGGCGGCGTCCAGCGCGAGACATGGCGCACAACGTCGTGGTTGGAGAAGGCCCAGCAGACCCAGCCGTCGGCGACGGCCGCCTCGAAGGCCTCGACGCAGCCGCGCACATGGGCGGCCGAGAATTTCGGTCCCAGCAGGTCGAAGGTGTAGCACATGTGCAGCCTGTCGCCGCCCCGCGTATAGGCGGCCACCGTCTGCAGCGACCTGTCTTCGTCGCCGACCTCGCCGACCGAGGCGCGCGCCTCGTATTCGTCGAGCAGCGCGCGGAACCGCTTCAGGAACTCGACCGTCTCGGGCTGCGTCTTGTCGAAGAGATGCGACTGGAACAGGTAGGGATTGGTCTCGTCGATCGTGCCGGCCACGCTTTCGGCGAGCGGCGGATTGTCCCGCAGCCAGCGGTCATGCGCGTAGTAGTTCACCGTATCGAGCCTGAAACCGTCGACGCCGCGGTCGAGCCAGAAGCGCATCGCGTCGAGCAGCGCCTCCTGTACCTCCGGGTTGTGGAAGTTGAGGTCGGGCTGCGAGGCAAGGAAATTGTGCAGATAGTACTGCCGGCGCGTCGAATCCCATTCCCAGGCCGGGCCGCCGAAAACCGACAGCCAGTTGTTCGGCGCCGTGCCGTCGGGCCGCGGATCGGCCCAGACATACCAGTCGGCGCGCGGATTGGCGCGGCTCGCTCGGCTCTCGATGAACCAGGGATGCCTGTCGGAGGAGTGCGACAGCACCTGGTCGATGATCAGCTTCAGCCCGTGGCCATGCAGTTCGGCAACCAGCGCGTCGAAGTCCTCCAGCGTGCCGAAGGTCGGATCGACCGCCCTGTAGTCCGAGACGTCGTAGCCCATGTCGGCCATCGGCGACTTGAAGAAGGGCGACAGCCAGACCGCATCGACGCCGAGCGCGGCGATGTGACCGACCCTTTGCGCTACGCCCTTCAGGTCGCCGGTGCCGTTGCCGGACAGGTCCTGGAAGGAGCGCGGGTAGACCTGGTAGATGGCGCAGCCGCGCCACCAGTCGCCGTCCGGCCTGTCCTCGTCCATCAGCCTTTCCCCTTCGCCTTGGCAATCGTCTCGGCGGCGAATGCGACGCTGCGGCCCGTCACCTGCCAGTCGCCCCGCCCGTCTTCATCCGTCGTCGCCAGCCGCTCCCATGCATGGCCGGCGCGGACGGGGAGCGCGAAGGTGACGTCGGCGCGGTCGCCGTTGATCATCACTGCGATACGTTTCGTCTTGCCGCCCGCGTTGCCGAGAACCATCGTTAGACGCCGTCTCTCGTGCTCCTCCCAGAGCTCCGCCGTCATCGGTGCGCCGGTTTCGCTCAGCCATTCGACGTCGGCCACCTCCGCGCCGGGAAGCAGGTCGCCGGTCAGGAAGTGTGTGTCCGTCAGCGCCGGCATGTCCTTGCGCATCGCCGCCAGGGCCGCCACGAAATCCTCCAGTCCTGTGTCGCGCCCGGCCCAGTCGAGCCAGGTAATGGCGTTGTCCTGCGCATAGGCATTGTTGTTGCCGCGCTGGGTGCGGCCGAACTCATCGCCCGCCGTCAGCATGATGGTGCCGCGCGAGGCAAAAAGCGTAGCCAGCAGCGCCCGCGCGTCGTTGCGGCGCTGGCCGGCAATCTGCGGGTCATCGATCTCGCCTTCCACGCCGTTGTTCCAGGACAGGTTCTCGTTGTGGCCGTCGCGGTTCTGCTCGCCATTCGCCTCGTTGTGCTTGCGCTCATAGCTTACGAGGTCGGCGAGGGTAGCGCCGTCATGCGCCGCGATGAAGTTGACGCTCCTTGACCTCAGCGCATTGCGGTGGCGAAAGACGTCCGACGAACCCGCGAGCCGGGTTGCCAGCGCGCCTACCATGCCATGGTCGCCGCGCCAGAAGCGCCTGATGTCGTCGCGATACTTGTCGTTCCACTCGAGGAACTCGTTCGGAAAATTGCCGAGCTGGTAGCCGCCATGGCCGATATCCCATGGTTCGGCGATCATAACCCGGTCCTTCAGCACCGGGTCGTTGTGGATCGCCAGCAGCAGGTTTGCCTTGCGGTCGAACCCATCCGCGGTGCGTCCGAGCACCGGGGCCAGGTCGAAGCGGAAGCCGTCGACGCCGGTGTTGAGGACGAAATGGCGAAGCGCGTCGAGCACCAGTTCCTCGACGATCGGATGGTCGCAGGCCAGCGTGTTGCCGGTGCCGGTATCGTTGACCAGATGCACCGGACCGTCGCCCTGGTGGCGGTAATAGGCCAGGCTGTCGAGGCCGCGCATCGACAGCGTCGGGCCTAGGGCATCGCTCTCGCCGGTATGATTGAAAACGAGGTCGAGGATGGTGCCGATGCCCGCCTCGCGCAGCGCCGCCACCGTCGAACGCAGCTCAGCGACACCGCCCGGAGCCAGCCGCGGATCGAGCGCCATCAGCGTAACCGGATTGTAGCCCCAGCTGTTGGAGAGGCCGAGCGGCGGCAGATGACGCTCGTCGATCCAGGCCGTCACCGGCATCAGCTCGACGGCCGAAACGCCGATTTTCTTAAGATGCCTGATCGCCGTCGGATGGGCCAGCGCACCGATCGTCCCCCTGATCTTCTCCTCGATGTCCGGGTGGCGCATGGTGAAGGCGCGCACCGATAGCTCGTAGATGAAGCCGCCGGGTTCGAATAGTGGACGTCCCATCGACACGGGTTCTGGGGCAGCCCATGCGATTGCCTTCGGCACGAGCTTTGCCGGATCGCCGCCCTCGCCGCGGCGGCGCGACAATTCCGGGCTGTAGGCGAAGGGCCGGTCGATCTCTACGGCATAGGGATCGACAAGCAATTTTTCGGGGTCGAACCACAGGCCGCGCTCCGGCGCGTAGGGCCCGTCGGCGCGAAAGCCGTAGCGCGTTCCGGCCTTCAGGTCGGGCACCGTCAACGAGAATGTGCCGTCCGCCGCGCGCGCCATTTCCAGCCGCGCGGTCTCTTCCTCGCCGCTGGCGTCGAACAGTGCCAGCCAGACCCGTTCCGCGGCCCCCGACCAGACGGCAAAGCGTATGCCCTCCTTGCCGACCTGCGCGCCGAAGCGCGGCGCGTGGCCGCCCGGCGCTCGACCCGGAGTCATCAGGTGATGACGCTTGGCGCGTCGCGCCCGGTATGGCTGCGGATGCCGGCGATGTCGTCGGCGGCGGCGATCAGCTCGGCCAGCGCTTCCTGCGTGTCGATGTCGTGGCGGTCGGGATCGGGTTCGTAGCGTTCCACATAGAGCCGCAGCGTCGCGCCCGATGTGCCGGTGCCCGATAGCCTCAGCACGACGCGCGAGCCGCCCTCGAACAGGATGCGGATGCCCTGGTGCTCGCTCACCGAGCCGTCGACCGGATCATGGTAGGCAAAATCGTCGGCGGCGGCGATCGTCATGCCGCGCACCCTGGTGCCGGGCAGCGACTTGAGCTTGGCGCGCAATTCGCCGACCAGCGCGTTGGCGCGCTCGGACTCGACCTCCTCGTAGTCATGGCGTGAATAGTAGTTGCGGCCGTAGGTCGCCCAGTGCTTCGTCACGATGTCCTTGGCACTCTCGCCGCGCACCGCGAGAATGTTCAGCCAGAGCAGCACCGCCCAGAGCCCGTCCTTCTCGCGCACGTGGTCGGAACCGGTGCCGGCGCTCTCCTCGCCGCAGATCGTCGCCATGCCGGCGTCGAGCAGATTGCCGAAGAATTTCCAGCCGGTCGGCGTCTCATACATGCCGACGCCCATCTTCTCGGCCACCCGGTCGGCCGCCCCGCTGGTCGGCATCGAGCGGGCGATGCCCTTCAGCCCGTCCTTGTAGCCTGGCGCCAGGTGCGCGTTGGCGGCAAGCATCGCCAGCGAATCCGACGGCGTGATGAAGATGCCCTTGCCGATGACCAGGTTGCGGTCGCCGTCGCCATCCGACGCCGCGCCGAAATCGGGTGCGTCCGGTCCCATCATCTCGTCGTAGAGATGCTTGGCGTGGACAAGGTTCGGGTCGGGATGGTGGCCGCCGAAATCCGGCAGCGGGTGGTAGTTGCGCGAGGTGCCGTCAGGCGCGCCCAGCCGGTGTTCCAGGATTTCCTTGGCGTAGGGGCCGGTCACCGCATGCATGGCGTCGAAGCGCATGCGGAAGCCCCCGGCAAACATCCTTCGGATCGCGTCGAAGTCGAACAGGCTCTCCATCAACTCGGCGTAGTCGGCAACCGGATCGACGACCTCCACCGCCATGCCGCCTGCCGACGTGGTCGCGATGGTGTCGATATCGACCGGGTCGAAGTCGGCGATCCTGTAGCGGCTGATTGTCTTCGTCCGCGCGAAGATCGCGTCGGTCAGTTTCTCCGGCGCGGGCCCGCCATTGTCGGCATTGTACTTGATGCCGAAATCCTCGTGCGGTCCGCCTGGATTGTGGCTCGCCGACAGGATGATGCCGCCGAACGCCTTGCGCTTGCGGATCAGGTGCGAGGCGGCCGGGGTCGACAATATGCCACCCTTGCCGACAATGACGCGGCCGAAGCCGTTGGCGGCGGCCATGCGGATGGCGGTCTGGATCACCTCGCGGTTGAAGTAGCGGCCGTCGCCGCCGATCACCAGGTCCTTGCCGTCGAAGCCTTCGAGCGCGTCGAAGATCGACTGGATGAAGTTCTCGGCGTAGTTCTCCTGCTGGAAGACGGGCACCTTCTTGCGCAGGCCCGACGTGCCGGGCTTCTGGTCGTCATAGGGTTTGGTGTCGACGGTCCGGGTCATGTCAGGCGGGCTTCCTTGCAACGAGCGACTTGTAGAGATCGGCGTATTTCCGGGCGCTGCGGTCCCACGAGACATCGGCCTTCATGCCCTGCCGCTGGATCGCGGACCATGTCGAAGGCGCGGCATAGGCAGCCGTCGCGCGCGAGACTGCGTGCATGAAGGACCCGGGTTGCGCGGTATCGAACTCGAAGCCGGTTGCCACACCTGCCGAAAGCGCGGCCTCGTTGGCGTCGATCACCGTGTCGGCGAGCCCGCCGGTGCGCGCCACGATCGGCACGCAGCCATAGCGCAGCCCGTAGAGCTGGGTCAGGCCGCAGGGCTCGAAGCGCGAGGGAATGACGATGGCGTCGCAGCCGCCCTGCATCAGATGCGACAGGCTCTCGTCATAGCCGATCACCACGCCGACCCGGCCGCGATGGCGCGCAGCACCCGCCAGCAGCGCACCTTCCAGTGCTGCGTCGCCCGAGCCGAGCACCGCGACGCGGACGCCCGCCGCCACCATGCCGTCGAGATTGGCGACCAGGAGGTCCATCCCCTTCTGCCAGGTCAGGCGGCTGACGACGCAGATGATCGGGCTCTCGTCGTGTTCGAGGCTGAAGCGCTTTTCGACCGCGTTCCTGTTGACCCGCCGCGCCTCCAGAGCCGCCGCCGAGTAGTTGGCGACGAGGTGCCTGTCGGTCTCCGGATTCCAGGTCTCGACGTCGATGCCGTTGACGATTCCATGGAGATCGCTCGCCCGCATGTTGACGAGGCCGTCCAGCCCCATGCCGAAGTCGGGTGTGCGGATTTCCTGGGCGTAGGTCGGGCTCACCGTGGTGATCGCCCAGGCCGCCTGCAGGCCGGCCTTCAGAAAGCCGACGCCGCCGTAATATTCGACGCCGTCGAGGCTCATTGCCGCTGCCGGCAATCCGAGCTCGGCGAAGATGCCGGCGCCGAACTGGCCCTGGAAGGCGAGATTGTGGACCGTCAGCGTCGAGGGTGTCGTGACCGCCGCGCCGTAGCGCATGTAGGCGAGCGTCATCGCCGACTGCCAGTCATGCGCATGCACGATATCGGGCACCCAGCCCTTGATCGCACCGGCGGCAATGTCGGCGCCGGCCTGGCTGAGCGCCGCGAAGCGCCGCCAGTTGTCGGGAAAGTCAGAACCCGTGGCGTCGCCATAGGGACCGCCCGGCCGCTCGAAGAGATGCGGCGCGTCGAGAATCAGCAGGTCGAGGCCCGCCACGCCGGCCTTGTAGATGGCAGCCTTGCCACCCTGCAGCGCGGCATATTTGTGCAGCGCCCTGCCCTTCTTGAACGCCTTCATCACCACCGGGTAGCCGGGGATAAGCGTGCGCGTGGAGACGCCAAGCTTGGCCAATGCGAGCGGCAGGGCGCCGGTCACGTCGGCCAGTCCGCCGGTCTTGATCAGCGGATAGATTTCGGGCGTGACCGCAAGTACCTGCATATGCCTCGATGCTTTCCCGCTAAAGTTCCAGCTTGTCGATCATGTCCTGGGTGATCAGGCAGACGCCCTTTTCCGAAACGCGGAAGCGCTTGGCATCGAGGATCGGGTCCTCGCCAACCACCATGCCTTCCGGGATCTTCACGCCGTGGTCGATCACCACCCGCTTCAAGCGGACGTTGCGCCCGACATAGCAATCGGGAAGCATCACGACGTCTTCCAGCGTCGAGAAGGAATTGATGCGCGCGCCGGTGAAGATCAGGCTGCGCCGCAGCGAGGCGCCCGAGATGATGCAGTCGCCGGCGACCAGCGACGACACCGCCGATCCCCGTCGGCCGTCCTCGTCGTGCACGAACTTTGCCGGCGGCTTCAGCTCGGCATAGGTCCAGATCGGCCAGTCACGGTCGTAGAGATCGAGTTCGGGCGTGATGTCGGTGAGGTCGATATTGGCTTCCCAGTAGGCGTCGATCGTGCCGACATCGCGCCAGTAAGCCTCGTTCTCGGACGTCGCGCGCACGCAGGACTTGTTGAAGCGGTGGGCAACCGCCTTACCGTGTTCGACGATGTAAGGAATGATGTCCTTGCCGAAGTCGCGCGTCGATTCCGGCTCGGCTGCGTCGCGCCGCAACTGTTCCATCAGGAACTTGGTGCGGAACACGTAGATGCCCATCGAGGCCAGCGCGCATTCGGGCTTGTCGGGGATGCCGGGCGGGTCGGCGGGCTTCTCGATGAAGGAGATGATGTTGTCCTTGCCGTCGACATGCATGACACCGAAGCCGGTCGCTTCCATGCGCGGCACTTCGAGGCAGCCCACCGTCACGTCGGCATTGGCGTCGACATGCTGGCGCAGCATCAGCTCGTAATCCATCTTGTAGATGTGGTCGCCGGCCAGGATCACCATGTACTCGGGACCGTAGTCCTCGATGATGTCGATGTTCTGGTAGACCGCGTCGGCCGTGCCCTCGTACCATTGCGTCTCCGAGACGCGCTGGCTGGCCGGCAGGATGTCGAAGCTCTCGTTACGTTCCGGCCGCAGGAAGTTCCAGCCGCGCTGCAGGTGGCGGATCAGCGAATGCGCCTTGTACTGTGTCGCGACGCCGAGCCGGCGGATGCCGGAATTCAGGGCATTCGACAGCGCAAAGTCGATGATGCGCGTCTTGCCGCCGAAATAGACCGCCGGCTTGGCGCGCCGGTCTGTCAGTTCCTTCAACCGGCTGCCCCGGCCGCCGGCCAGCACATAGGCCATGGCGTCACGCGCCAGCGGCTGGGTTCTGTTTCTGGCCTCCACCATTTTCTCCTCCCCGTTACTCATTCGCCCACGAACTCGAGCATGATCGTCGACAGCGGCGGCAGCACCATGGTGGCCGTAGCGCCGCCCTCGCCGGGCGTCGCCTCCACCGCGCCGCCATTGCCCTTGCCCGAGCCGCCATAGTCGGCGGCGTCGGTATTCATGATCTCGCGCCAGCGTCCGGCCAGCGGCAGCGGCACGCGATAATTGTCGCGCGGCGCGGGCGTGAAATTCGAGATGATGGCGACCGGATTCTCGCCCGGCGCGCTGCGCAGCCAGGCAAACACCGAATTGTCCTTGTCATCGGCGATCAGCCAGGTGAAGCCGTCGGGCTCGCAGTCGCGCGCATGCAGCGCCGGACGCGAGCGATAGAGATAGTTGAGATCGCGCACCAGCTTGTGCACGCCCCGGTGCGGCTTCTCGTCGAGCAGCCACCAGTCGAGCGCGCGCTCCTCGCTCCATTCGCGCCGCTGTGCGAACTCCTGTCCCATGAACAGCAGCTTCTTGCCGGGGTAGCCCCACATGAAGGCGTAGTAGGCGCGCAGATTGGCGAATTTCTGCCATTCGTCGCCGGCCATCTTGGTGAGCAGCGTGCCCTTGCCGTGCACCACCTCGTCATGGCTGAGCGGCAGCACGAAATTCTCGGAGAAAGCGTAGAGCAGGCCGAAGGTCAGGTCGTTGTGGTGATGCTTGCGGTGGATGGGATCGCGCGCGAAATATTCGAGCGTGTCGTGCATGAAGCCCATGTTCCACTTGAAGCCGAAGCCCAGCCCGCCCTCGTAGACGGGCTGCGTCACCTTCGGCCATGACGTCGATTCCTCGGCAATGGTCATGACGCCCGGGTGGTGCCCATACACCTCCTCGTTCATCTTCTGCAGGAAGCTCACCGCCTCGAGGTTTTCTCGGCCGCCCTTCTCGTTGGGGATCCACTCGCCCTGCTTGCGTGAATAGTCGAGGTAGAGCATCGAGGCCACGGCATCGACGCGCAGTCCGTCGACGTGGAATTTCTCCGCCCAGTAGAGCGCATTGTTGACGAGGAAGGAGATCACCTCGCGGCGGCCGAAATTGTAGATCGCCGTGTTCCAGTCGGGATGGAACCCCTTGCGCGGGTCTGCGTGTTCGTAGAGTGCCGTGCCGTCGAACATGGCCAGGCCGTGCGCGTCGACCGGAAAATGCGCCGGCACCCAGTCGAGGATGACGCCGACGCCGGCCCGGTGTGCGCCGTCGATGAAACGGGCAAAGCCTTCCGGCTCGCCGAAGCGGGCGCTCGGCGCGAACAGGCCGGTCGTCTGGTAGCCCCAGGACGGGTCATAGGGATGCTCGGAGATCGGCATGAACTCGATATGGGTGAAACCGCAATCCACGACGTAGGGGATCAGCCGGTCGGCCATCTCGTCCCACGACAGGAAGCTCCCATCGTCGCGGCGCTGCCACGATCCGGCATGCACTTCCAGCGTCGAGATCGGCTCGCGCCGCTTGTCGGCCTTGCGCCAGTAGGCGCGGTGCTTGTCGTCGCCCCACTGGTGAGCGAGCGGCGCCGCGGTGATGGAGGCGGTCGCCGGCCGGAACTCGGAGCGGGTCGCATAGGGATCGGCCTTCAGCGGCACCGTCTCGCCGGCTGGTCCTACGATCTCGTATTTGTAGGCGTGCCCGGGCGCGAGATCGGGGATGAAGACCTCCCAGATGCCGGTGTCCTGACGGTTGCGCATGGCGTGGCGCCGGCCGTCCCAGTCGTTGAAATCGCCGACGACGGAGACCCGTTTGGCGTTCGGTGCCCAGACCGCGAAGTTGAAGCCGGTCGCTCCCTCGTGGTCGAGCTGGTGCGCGCCAAGCTTGTCGAACAGCCTCAGATGCGAGCCCTCGGCGATATAATAGTCGTCCATAGGACCGAGCACCGGACCAAAGGAGTAGGGATCGGTCAGCCACCAGTCGCCGCCGGCGTTGCGGGCATGGTAGCGCAGCGGCTGGCGCTTGCGGATCTTGAGCTTGCCCTCGAAGAAGCCGCCATCATGGCGGCGCGCCAGCGTGCCGGCTTCCTTGCCGTCCAGCGTGAAGGCGCTGACGGTCTCGGCATGCGGCACGAAGCAGCGGGCGACGAGGCCGCCGCCGGGCGCCTCGTGCACGCCCAGCACAGCAAAGGGATTGCCATGCGCCCCGGCGACGATCGCCTCCATGTCGCCGGCAGACGCAAGCGCGGGGCCGTCCTTGGTCGCTGAAGCGCGCGGCTTCGTCATTTCCTCGAGGCCCTCCCTGGGCCCTTGTGCGGTCTTGTCGCCGCTATTGTGCAATTCACATCATAAAGGGACGTTCCAGATATCCTTCGCGTATTGCCGGATCGTGCGGTCGGAGGAGAACCAGCCCATGCGCGCCACGTTGCGGATCGCGCGGGCGTACCAGTCGGGGCTGTCGCGCCAGACGGCGTCGACATCGCGCTGCGCCGCGGCATAGGCATCGAAATCGGCGGCAACCATGAACCAGTCATGTTTGTAGAGGCCGTCGATCAGCTCGGCATAGCGCGTCGGATCGCTGGGCGAGAACACGCCGGTGGCGATCGCCGACAGCGCCTGCGCCAGTTCCGGCGATCCGTCGATGACCGCCTTGGGATCGTAGCCGTTGTTGCGGCGCTCGGCGACTTCCTCGGTCTTCAGGCCGAAGATGAAGATGTTCTCGTCGCCGACGCATTCCTTGATCTCGACATTGGCGCCGTCGAGCGTGCCGATCGTCAGAGCGCCGTTCAGCGCGAACTTCATGTTGCCGGTGCCGGACGCTTCCATGCCGGCCGTCGAGATCTGCTCCGACAGGTCGGCCGCGGGCATCATGATCTCGGCCAGGCTGACATTGTAGTTCGGGATGAACACCACCTTCAGCAGGCCGCGCACCGCCGGGTCGCGGTTGATCACCTTGGCGACGTCGTTGGCCAGCTTGATGATCAGCTTGGCGTTGTGATAGCTCGGCGCCGCCTTGCCGCCGAAGAATTTCACGCGCGGGATCCAGTCGCGTTCGGGGTGCGAGCGAATCTGGTCGTAGAGCGCCACCGCCTCGACAATGTTGAGCAGCTGGCGCTTGTATTCGTGGATGCGCTTGACCTGGATGTCGAACAGCGCCGACGGATCGACCTTGATCCCGAGCCGCTCGGCCACGAGGTTCGACAGCCGCTCCTTGTTGGCGCGCTTCACCCCGGCAAACTTCTCGCGGAAGGCCGAATCCTCGGCGAACTTGTCGAGGCCCTTCAGCTCGTTGACGTCGTCGAGGAACTTGTCGCCGATAACCTCTTGCGCCAGGCGGGTCAGGCCGGGGTTGCACTGAATCAGCCAGCGCCGCGGCGTGATGCCGTTGGTCTTGTTGTTGATGCGGTCCGGATAGAGCTTGTGAAGGTCGGCGAAGATCGTCTCCTTCATGAGCTCCGTGTGCAGCGCCGACACGCCGTTGATGCTGTGCGAGCCGACGAAGGCCAGGTTGCCCATCCTGACGCGGCGGTCGCCATCCTCCTGGATCAGCGAGATCCGGCGGACCTGCTCGTCGCTGAAGCTGCCGGCGGCGCGCACCTCGTGCAGCACCTCGGCGTTGATGGCGTAGATGATCTGCATATGGCGCGGCAGCAGGCGCTCGAACATCGGCACCGGCCAGCTCTCCAGCGCCTCGGGCAGGAGGGTGTGGTTGGTGTAGGCGAAGGTCCGCTTGGTTATGTCCCAGGCATCGTCGAAGTCGATGCCGTGCACGTCCATCAGGAGGCGCATCAGTTCAGGCACGGCGATGGCCGGATGCGTGTCGTTGAGATGGATGGCTGCCTGGTCGGGCAGCGAGTGCAGGTCGCCGAACTGGCTGAAATGGCGCTGGATGATGTCCTGCAGAGAGGCCGTGGAAAAGAAGTATTCCTGCCGCAGCCGGAGTTCCTGCCCGGCCGTGTGGGAATCGGCCGGATAGAGCACACGCGCCAGCGATTCCGCCTTGTTGCTCTCGCGCAGCGCGCCGATGTGGTCGCCGGCGTTGAAGGCGTCGAGCAGGATCGGGTCGATCGCCATCGCCGACCAAAGCCGCAGCGTGTTGACGCGCTTGCCGCGCCAGCCGACGACGGGCGTGTCGTAGGCGACGGCAAGGATGCGCTCCATCGGCTTCCAGACGTGACGCTCCAGACGCCCCTGCCCCGTGGTAACCGATTCGACATGGCCGCCGAAACCGACCTCGAAGGAGCGCTCGCGGCGTTCGAATTCCCAGGGATTGCCATGGTCGAGCCAGGTTTCGGGCAGTTCGACCTGCCATCCGTCGGCGATTTCCTGGCGGAACATGCCGTTGGCGTAGCGGATGCCGTAGCCATGCGTGGGCACGTCGACGGTCGCCATCGATTCCATGAAGCAGGCGGCGAGCCTTCCCAGGCCGCCGTTGCCGAGTGCGGCGTCCGGTTCGAGCGCGGCAATCACGTCGAGGTCGACGCCGAGCGACTCGAGCGCCTGGCGCATCGAATCCAGAAGGCCGAGATTGGAGAATGCGTCGCGCATCAGCCGGCCGATCAGGAACTCCAGCGAGAGGTAGTAGACGCGCTTTTCCTTGAGCTCGTAGGTCTCCTTGGTCGACTCGATCCAGTGATCGATGATGCGGTCGCGCACCACCTCGATCGAAGCGGTCAGCCAGTCATGCTGGGTCGCGACCGTCGCGTCCTTGCCGATCCGGTATTTCAGCGCTTTTAGGATTTCGCTCGATAGCGTTTTCGGATCGGATTTTTGCAGGACGGACTGCGGGAGTTCGGATGTCATAGCGCGCGTCATGTCGCCCCTATAGTGTTCTGCACCGCCCGCAACGCAGGCAGTTCCCGGCAATCCTCCCGGAACGATGCTAGCGGTTCCCGGGCGTTTTTCAAACGAATATGCGCCGGGGAAGGATTTTGCGTGTTGCCGTCGAAGCCTCAGGCAGCCTCGGCAGTTCCCTCGGGTTCCTTCGCGCCGGTCATGAAAGCCACCGCGTCCGACATCGAATAGTCCTTCGGATTGATGACGATCAGTCGGCGGCCGAGCCGGTGGATGTGGATGCGGTCTGCAACTTCAAAGACATGCGGCATGTTGTGGCTGATCAGGATGATCGGAATGCCGCGCGACTTGACGTCCTGGATGAGCTCCAGCACGCGACGGCTTTCCTTGACCCCGAGTGCGGCGGTTGGTTCGTCGAGAATGATCACCTTCGACCCGAAGGCGGCGGCACGTGCCACCGCAACACCCTGGCGCTGGCCGCCCGACAACGTCTCGACCGCCTGCTTGATGTTCTGGATCGTCATCAGGCCCAGTTCGTTCAGCTTGTCACGGGCAAACTGCTCCATCGCCGGCCGGTCCAGACGGCGAAGCCAGTTGCCCATGAAGCCGGGCTTGCGGATCTCGCGACCCATGAACATGTTGTCGGCAATCGACAGCGCCGGCGACATGGCCAGCGTCTGGTACACCGTTTCGATCCCGGCATTGCGCGCATCGATCGGCGAGGCGAAGTTGACCACCTTGCCCTCGAGACGCACTTCGCCTTCGTCCGCCTGCACGGCGCCCGAGATCGTCTTGATCAGCGTCGACTTGCCGGCGCCATTGTCGCCGATGACGCCGAGAATTTCGCCCGGATAGAGGTCGAAATCGCAATGGTCGAGTGCCGTAACCTTGCCGTAACGCTTCACGAGGTTGCGGCCCGTCAGGATTGGTTGAATGGTCATGCCGCGTCCTTTCTGATCCACTGGTCGATACCGACTGCGAAAATGATGAGTACGCCGATCAGGAACGAGGTCCATTGCGGATCGGTGCCGACAAGGCGCAGTCCCATTTCGAACACGCCGACAATCAGCGCGCCAAAGAACATGCCGACGATCGTTCCACGGCCGCCGAACAGCGAGATGCCTCCGATCACCACGGCAGTGATCGACTGGATATTGCCGAGCACACCGGTCGAGGCCGAGGGCGATACCGAGCCGAAGCGACCGATCATCACCCAGCCAGCGATGGCGCAGAAGAAGCCAGCCAGCGCATAGACCTGGATAAGTGTCTTGGAGGTGTTGACGCCCGCCAGCTTCGCCGATTCAGGATCATCTCCCACCGCATAGACATGCCTGCCCCAGGCCGTTTCGCGCAGCAAATAGGCCATGATTGCCACGAGCGCGATCAGCAGGAAGACTGCAAGCAGCACCTTGAAGCCGCTGTTTGGAGTGCCATCACTGGCAAAGACCAGAGCCTCGCCCCAGATGCGCAGCGATGGCGCCTTTTCTGAAATGTCGGAGGAACGTATCGTTTCGTTGGCCGAGTAAATGTAGTTCGACGCCAGGATGATTTGCCAGGTTCCGAGCGTCACGATGAAGGGTGGCAACCGGATTCGCGCCACCAGAAAGCCGTTGATCGCGCCCATCGCCGTGCCTGCGGCCAGGCCCATGGCGATCGCTGCAGGTGCGGGTATTCCATACCGGAAGGTAAACTGCCCCATCAACACCGAGCAGAAAACCGCCATCGCGCCGACGCTCAGGTCGATGCCTGCGGTCAGCACCACGATCGACTGCGCGCAGCCGAGAATGCCGACGATCGCGATCTGCTGGAGAATGACCGAAAGCGTCGAGGCCTTGAAGAAATTGCCGTTCAGCAGGCCGAAGATCACGACTGCCACGAGCAGCACGATAATGGGCACGGCCGAGGGCGTCCGATGCAGCCAATGCTGGATACGCTTCAATGGAGTCTTGTATGGTTCGTGGAATTCGGCAACCGCGGTGGCTGCACCGCTCAGGCCGGCTTCGAACCCTGATGGCTTCTCGCTTGTCCCTGGCATGGATTCCCTCCTGCAATATGATTGGCCAATGTAATGGCTCTTATGAAGAGGGCGGCTCGAGGCCGCCCTCCTCCCAATCTGACGTCAGATCGGATTGTCGATCAACCTGAATATCAACCCCAGCAGAGCTCGGTGCCCTTGGCGGTGTCGATCGATTCCACGCCCTCGGCCGGCTGGTCGGTGATCAGCGCAACGCCGGTATCGAAGAAGTCCTTGCCTTCGGTGGTCGCCGGCAGGGAACCGTCAGCGGCGTATTTGGCGATCGCTTCGATGCCGAGCGAGGCCATCAGCAGAGGATACTGCTGGGACGTGGCGCCGATCACGCCTTCCTTGACGTCGGCGACTCCCGGGCAGCCACCGTCAACCGAGACGATCAGCACGTCGGTCTTCCCGGCTGCCTTCAGCGCTTCGAACGCGCCGGCCGCTGCAGGCTCGTTGATCGTGTAGACGACATTGATGTCGGGGTCCTTGGCCAGCAGCGATTCCATCGCCGTGAGACCACCTTCTTCATTGCCGGCAGTCACTTCATTGCCGACGATGCGCGGATCGGTCTCGTCGCCCCATTTGTTCGGGTCACCGAGGTCGATGCCGAAGCCCTGAAGGAAGCCCTGGTCGCGCAGGACGTCGACGGAAGGCTGCGAGATGGCGAGATCCAGCATTGCAATCTTGGCATCGGCCGCCTTGTCGCCAAGCTTGGCTTTCGCCCACTGGCCGATGAGAAGACCGGCCTTGAAATTGTCGGTAGCGAAAGTCGCATCAGCTGCGTCGATCGGGTCGAGCGGGGTATCGAGCGCAATCACCAGCACGCCGGCATCGCGGGCGTTCTTCACGGCATCGACGATTGCCTTGGTGTCGGACGCCGTCAGCAGGATGCCCTTGGCGCCGTCGGCGACGCATGCCTCGATTGCCGCGACCTGGCTTTCATGATCGCCATCGACCTTGCCGGCATATGACTTCAGCGAGACACCCAGCTCGCCTGCCTTGGCCTCAGCGCCTTCCTTCATCTTGACGAAGAACGGGTTGGTGTCGGTCTTGGTGATCAGGCAGGCGGCGGTGTCGGCAGCCGAAGCTGCGGACGAGAATGCCAGCAGGCCAGCTGCGGCTGCGCCAAATACTGTCGATTTCAGAAGTGCGATCTTGGTCACTGTGTAATCCTCCCGGGTGAAAGAAAGTCGGTGCCGTTCATTCGGCATCCGGTCGGCGGCCGATAACTGCTGGCCGCCTTGCGATCAGAAAACAGCAAAGCCGGAGCAGAGTCAATAATAAATAATTCATTCTGATTTATTATTGACATGCCACTCTGTGACACTCATTGTTGCGGTTATGTCGCGTCCCCGCGTAAGGATGCGGCGCATGGGAGGAGCTTGACGTGGATACTGGCAACAACAGGCAAGGTTCGACCGAACCGGCCGACCGCCACTTCCACCATGGCACCAACCAGAGCGGCATGCGTGACCGTAATGAGCGCCTCGTCTTCTCGCTGGTGCGCGAGCACGGCAGCCTCTCCAAGACCGAAATCGCCCGCATGACCCGGCTTTCCGCTCAGACCGTCTCGGTCATCATGCGCGAGCTGGAGAAGGAGGGCCTGCTCATCCGCCAGGAACCGGTACGCGGCAAGGTCGGCCAGCCCTCTGTTCCGATGTCGCTGAACCCCGATGGAGCGTATTTTCTCGGGCTGAAAATCGGTCGACGCAGCGCCGAACTCGTCCTCATCGACTTGCTCGGCAACGTCCGGGCCATGCTCCAGAATTCCTATCGCTACCCGGCGCCGCGCGAAACGGTCGAGTTCGTCAGCGATAGCATCAAGCGCATGCGAGCCGGCCTGACTTCAACCCAGAATGCGCGCATCGCCGGCCTCGGCATCGCCATGCCGTTCGAGCTGTGGAACTGGGCGGATACGGCGGGCGCGCCGCGCGACATCATGGACCAATGGCGCCATTGCGATATCCGCGCGGATATCATGGCGCAGTGTAAACTGCCGGTTTATCTGCAGAACGACGCGACCGCTGCCTGCGGCGCAGAACTGGTGTTTGGCCAGACCGGTGGCCTGCGCGATTTCATCTATTTCTACATCGGCGCCTTCGCCGGCGGCGGAATTGTCCTCAATGGCGGGCTGTTTGGCGGCCACAGCGGCAATGCCGGCGCAGTCGGTTCAATGCCGGTACCGGGGCCCGAGGGTCGGCCAGCCCAACTCATTGACATTGCATCGCTTGCCATCCTCGAGAAAACGCTCAATGAGCGGGGCATAGACGCCAACTATTTGTGGACGCAACCGGAGGAATGGCGTGGCGAGGAACCGGAATTCGAAACCTGGTTCCAGACCGCCGGACGCGCGCTTGCCTACTCCATTGTCTCGGCATCGGCCGTCATCGACTTCGAAGCGGCCATCATTGACGGCTGGATGCCCACAAACGCCCGCCAGCGGCTCGTCGCGGCGGTCACCGAGGCGCTGCAGCATATCGACGTCGAGGGGCTCAGCGTTCCGGCTGTCCGCGAGGGCACCGTCGGCATTCATGCGCGCGCGCTCGGCGGCGCCAGCCTTCCCCTGTCGGAACGTTTCCTGATCGGCTCCGGCGCACAACAGAGCTGGGCCTGACCATGCTGATCGGGATCCCGGACCTGCTCGGCCCCGAATTCCTGGCGACGCTGCGCGCCATGGGGCATGGCGACGAACTGGCAATCGTCGACGCCAACTATCCGGCCGTAGCCCATGGCCACCGTGTCCTGCGGGCCGACGGGCATTCCCTGATCGACGTCATCGACGCGGTGCTCGCGGTGCTGCCGGTCGACGATGCGGTGCCGCAGGCGCTGTTTCGCGCCGCGCCGGCCGGCGATGCAGAGGCACTCGATCCGGTGCATGTCGAAATCGTCGCCGCTTGCCAGCGCCGCGCTCCGGGCCGCGAGGTCGTAGCGCTCGCCGGCCAGGCCTTCTATGACAGGGTCCGGTCGGCCTTTGCGGTGGTTGCGACGGGCGAGAGGCGCCTGTATGCCAATTTCATTGTCCGCAAGGGCGTCATCCACCCTGGAAGAGTACCTGACAATGATCATCTGCTGCGGTGAAGCCCTGATCGACATGCTGCCCCGCACGGCGACAACCGGCGAGCCGGCTCTGGCGCCCTATTCCGGCGGCGCGGTGTTCAACTCGGCGATCGCGCTCGGCCGGCTCGGCGTGCCGGTCGAGTTCTTCTCGGGCCTGTCGTCGGACCTGTTCGGCGAACAGCTTCAGGCATCACTCGCTGCAAGCCATGTCGGAACGCGCTTTGCCCACATCTCTTCCCGACCGACGACGCTCGCCTTCGTGCACCTTGTGGACGGCCACGCCAGCTACGTCTTCTACGACGAGAACACCGCAGGCCGCATGCTGTCCGAGGACGACCTGCCCGATCTCGGCCCCGAGGTCGACGCCATGCTGTTCGGCGCAATCAGCCTCATTCCGGAACCCTGCGGCGCAACCTATGAGGCGCTGATGGCGCGTGAGCACAGGCATCGCGTCACCATGCTCGATCCCAACATTCGTCCCGCCTTCATTCCCGACCGGGAAAGGCACCTTGCCCGCATGAACCGCATGGTGGGAATGGCCGACATCGTGAAACTGTCCGACGAGGACCTGAAATGGTTCGGCGAGGCGGGCAGCGTCGACGAGATCGCCGCGGACTGGCTGGAGCGCGGCCCCAAGCTGATCGTCGTCACACGCGGCAGCCAGGGCGCCACAGGCTACACCAGGAACCACAGCGTTACCGTCAAGCCGAAGCCCGTGACGGTTGTCGACACGGTCGGCGCCGGCGACACCTTCAACGCCGGCATCCTCGCCTCGCTGCACGAGCAGGGCGCGCTCTCCAAGTCCGCCCTCGCCGACCTCTCGGAAGACGCCATCCGCAGTGCCCTGTCGCTGGGCGCCGCGGCCGCGGCGATCACCGTCTCGCGCGCCGGCGCCAACCCGCCCTGGAAGACAGAACTCGCCTGAACCCGGTCGTTTCCGGGCATTCTTGCCGATCACATTATGTTTCGGAAAATTGGCCGGCTTGCCGGTTCCGCGCCGGCGGGGCCCCGATTGCCGGGTTTTCGGCCTTTCCGGGCCATGCGGACCCTGACGTTCCGGTAACGTGGCGCCAGCAATGCGCGCATTTGCGCCCTCGGCGGGTGCTTTCGAGGCAATACCATCTCTGCTATCAGCCACCCGATACTGAAATCATCCGGGTGACGCATGCAATTCATCGATCTTGGCGCGCAGCGCGAGCGTATCGGCGACCGTCTGACGGCGGCCATCAACCAGGTAGTCGCCGACGGCCGCTACATTCTGGGCCCGCAGGTCGCCGAGTTCGAGCAGAAGCTCGCCGCCTATGTCGGTACCAGGCACTGCATCGCCTGTGCCAACGGCACCGACGCTCTGCTCCTGCCGCTGCTTGCCTCGGGAATCGGTCCCGGCGATGCGGTCTTCGTGCCGAGCTTCACCTTCGCGGCGACGGCCGAGGTCGTGGCGCTCGCCAAGGCCGAACCGGTCTTCGTCGACGTCGAACCCGACACCTACAATATCGATGTCGCCAGCCTCGAGGCGGCGATAGAAATGATCAAGGCCGAGGGCCGCCTCGTGCCGCGCGCGATCATCCCGGTCGACCTGTTCGGCATCGCCGCCGACTACGAGGCGATCGCCGCGATTGCGGCACGCGAAAACCTCATCGTCATCGAGGATGCAGCGCAGGCCATCGGCGGCTCGACCGGGGGACGCATGTGCGGCTCCTTCGGGCTTGTCGCCTCGACCAGCTTCTATCCGGCCAAGCCGCTCGGCTGCTACGGCGACGGCGGCGCGATGTTCACCAATGACGATGCCTTTGCCGAAAAACTTCGCTCCTACGCCTTCCACGGCAAGGGAGAGACGCAGTACGACAATGTCCATATCGGCCTGAACTCCAGGCTCGACACGATCCAGGCGGCGATCCTGCTCGAAAAGCTCGCCATCCTTGAGGACGAGATGGAGGCGCGCAACCGCGTCGGCGAGCGTTATGCCGAGGGTCTTGGCGATGTCGTCAAGGCGGCGCGCGCGCCCGCTGGCGACCGTTCGGCCTGGGCGCAGTACGCCATCGAGACGCCGAACCGCGACGCGCTGAAAGCGCATCTGCAGGAAAACGGCATTCCTTCGGTGATCTACTACGTCAAGCCGCTGCACCAGCAGGTCGCCTATCGCGACTTCCCGGTGGCGCCGGGCGGCCTGCCGGTTTCGGAAGCCCTGCCCAACACCATCCTGTGCCTGCCGATGCACCCCTATTTGTCGACGGAAGACCAGGACCGCGTCATCTCGACGATCCGCAACTTCATCGGCAGCAATGCGGCGACGCTCGCCGCCGAGTAGGCGGCACGGCAGCCCGACAACTCCGCCGTTCCAGCCGCCTAGTGGCCGGGGACGTTGCCGCGGGCGATGAAATAGGGGTTGGCAAAGTCGCTGTCGCTCGCCTGGTTGCACTTGCCGTATCCGAGCGGTTCGCCGTCGAGGGTGGTGGTGCAGCCGCCGGCGGCGCGCAGCACCGCGTCGCCCGCCGCCGTGTCCCACTCCATCGTGCGGCCGAAACGCGGATAGATGTCGGCCTCGCCATTGGCGACCAGGCAGAATTTCAGCGACGACCCTACCGAGACGATCTCGGCCGCCTCGAACTGGCCAATGAAGTCGTCGGTCTCCGGCGTACGATGCGAACGGCTGGCAACGATGGTCAGCGGCGCGGCACCCGCGCGCACCCGGATCGGCCGGCGGCCGGCGATCTCGCCCTCTTCGTTCAGTTCCACCAGTTCCGCCCTGCCCGGACGGCCTGAAAAGAAACGGCCGGTGCATGGTGCATAGACGACGCCGACCTCCGGCGTGCCGTCGCGCACCAGCGCGATGTTGACCGTGAAATCGGTGTTGCGGTTGATGAATTCCTTTGTGCCGTCGAGCGGGTCGATCAGGAAGAAGGCCTCTCCGACGCTGCATGGCGCGGTTCCTGCCGCAGATTCCTCCTCGGCGACGCAGGGGATCGACGGGAACGCCTCGCGTAGCCCTGCGAGAATGATCTTCTCGCTCTCGCGGTCGGCCTCGGTCACGGGAGATTCGTCCGACTTGCGGTCGACCGCGCAGCCGGCATGGAAGACTTCCATGACCTTTCGGCCGGCGTTCAGCGCCAGATCTTCGAAGACCCCGAGGATCGCCGCGTCGTCAGATGCCGCCGCCTTCTTCATACTGCTGTTCCATACGGTCGCGTTCGATCAGCCACTCGTCGAGAAGTTCTACCATCATTTCGGGCGACTTGCCGAGCGTTTCGAGATGGATTTCCGGTGCTTCCGGCGCTTCGTAGGGAGAATCCACACCCGTGAAGTTCTTCAGCTTGCCGGCCAGTGCCCGCGCATAGAGACCCTTGGGGTCACGCTTGGCGCATTCCTCGAAGGGCGTATCGACGAATACCTCGACGAATTCGCCCTTCGGCAACAGGTCGCGCGCCATCCGCCGCTCCGCCCGGAAGGGCGAGATGAAGGAGACGATGACGATCAGGCCGGCATCGGCCATCAACTTCGCCACCTCGGCAACACGGCGGATGTTTTCGACGCGGTCCTCGTCGGTGAAGCCGAGATCGCGGTTCAGTCCGTGCCGGACATTGTCGCCGTCCAGTATGTAGGTGTGGCGGCCAGACGCGTGCAGCTTCTTCTCCAGAAGGTTGGCGATGGTCGACTTGCCCGAGCCCGACAGGCCGGTGAACCAGAACACCGCCGGCCGCTGGTTCTTGGCCAGCGCGCGCTCCTTCTTGTCGACGTCGAGCGACTGCCAGTGGATATTGTCGGCGCGCCGCAGCGGATGCAGGATCATGCCGGCGCCGACCGTTGCATTGCTGATCCGGTCGATCAGGATGAAGGCGCCGGTCGCCCGGTTGTCGGCAAAGCTGTCGAAGGCGATTGGCGACTGCACCGAGATGTTGCAGATGCCGACCTCGTTCATCTCCAGCGACTTGGCGGCCTCGCGGGCGAAATTGTTGACGTTGATGCGGCACTTCAGCTCCGTCACCGTAGCGCTCGCCTGGTCAGTCTCGGTGCGCAGAATGTAGGAGCGGCCGGGCAGCAGCGCGTGCTCGTTGAACCAGACGAGGTTGGCCGCGAACTGGTCGGCGACATGCGGCCGGGAATTCGGCGCCACCAACATGTTGCCGCGCGAGATCTCGACCTCGTCGGCCAGCACCAGCGTCACCGCCTGGCCGGCGACGGCGCTCGCCAGATCACCGCCCTGCGCAACGATGCGCTTGATGCGCGAGCCCTTGCCGGACTTGGCGACGACCACCTCGTCGCCCTGGGAGACCGAGCCCGAGGCGATGGTGCCGGCAAAACCGCGAAAATCGAGATTGGGACGATTCACATATTGCACCGGAAAGCGGAACGGTCCTTCCACTGCGATGTCGTCGACCACCACCGTCTCAAGATGATCGACCAGTGTCGGCCCCGAATACCAGCCAATCCGCTCCGAGCGGCGCGCGACATTGTCGCCATAGCGCGCCGACATCGGGATCGGCGCGATGGACGCGAAGCCGAGATCCTTGGCGAAGCCGGCATAGTCGGCGACGATCCGGTCGAACACCGCCTGGTCGAAATCGACGAGGTCGATCTTGTTGATCGCCAGCACGATGTGGCGGATGCCGAGCAGCGAGGCGATGATCGAATGGCGCCTGGTCTGCGCCAGCACGCCCTGCCTGGCGTCGACCAGCACGATGGCGAGATCGGCCGTCGAGGCGCCAGTCGCCATGTTGCGCGTGTACTGCTCGTGGCCCGGCGTGTCGGCGACGATGAACTTGCGCTTCGGCGTCGCGAAGAAGCGGTAGGCCACGTCGATGGTGATGCCCTGCTCGCGCTCCGCCTCAAGCCCGTCGACCAGCAATGCGAAATCGACATCCTCGCCGGTGGTGCCGTGCTTCTTGGAATCGCGCTCCAGCGTCGCCAGCTGATCCTCGAATATCTGCTTGGTGTCCGAAAGAAGCCTGCCGATCAGGGTCGACTTGCCGTCGTCGACAGAGCCGCAGGTCAGAAACCGCAGCAGCGACTTGCGCTCCTGCCCGGCTAGGTATTCGCGGACGCTCTCGACCGCCTCGATGCTCTTGGCCGTGCTGTGGCGCATGTCAGAAATACCCTTCGCGCTTCTTCTTTTCCATGGAGCCGGACTCATCGCGATCGATCATGCGTCCCTGTCGCTCGGAGGTGCGGGCGGTCAGCATCTCGCTGACAATGCCTTCCAGCGTATCGGCGTCGGAATCTATCGCGCCGGTCAGCGGATAGCAGCCAAGCGTCCTGAAGCGTACCATGCGGTTCTGCAACGTCTCGCCCGGCTTCAGCTCCATGCGCTCGTCGTCGCGCATGATCAGCATGCCGTCGCGCTCTACCACCGGCCGCTCCTTGGCGAAGTAGAGCGGCACGATCGGGATGTCCTCCTGCAGGATGTACTGCCAGATATCGAGCTCGGTCCAGTTGGAGAGCGGGAAGACGCGAATCGATTCACCCTTGGCTACCCGGGTGTTGTAGATCTTCCACATTTCCGGCCGCTGGTTCTTCGGGTCCCAGACATGCTGCGCGTCGCGGAACGAGAAGATGCGCTCCTTGGCGCGCGATTTTTCCTCGTCGCGCCGGGCGCCGCCAAAGGCCGCGTCGAAGCCGTGTTTGTCGAGAGCCTGGCGCAGGCCGACCGTTTTCATCACGTGAGTATGGGTGTTCGACCCATGCGTGAACGGGCCAATGCCGTCACGCACGCCGTCCTCGTTGATGTGGACCAAGAGGTCGAAGCCGAGCTTCTCGGCCATCGCATCGCGAAACTCGATCATCTCGCGGAACTTCCACGTCGTGTCGACATGCAGGAAAGGAAACGGCGGCTTCGCGGGATAGAAAGCCTTCATCGCCAGGTGCATCAGCACCGAGGAATCCTTGCCGACCGAGTAGAGCATGACCGGCTTGGAAAAAGTCGCCGCCACCTCGCGAAAGATGTGGATCGCCTCGGCTTCGAGACGGTCGAGATGAGTCAGTCTTGCCAGCATGGGAACCTTCAGCAACACAAAAGCGCCGCGCCGGGGACAGCACGGGTGTGGAAAATCAATGACTGGCAGTGTCGCACATTCGGCGGTCTCATAAAGCAGCGCGCGTCCAATTTGCCACCATTCGGCAAGTGTAATTTGCCCGCCGCGCCGCCGCAGTAGAACATTGTTTCTGCGAAGCCAAGCATCAGCCAGGCCGGCAATACCCGAAAGAGGCTGCACGCCGGGGATGAATCTGCCATTGCTTGCCGTCAGATCGACGATTCGCGCGAGGCCATGGCACTTTTTCCACCTGTTTCCGCATTGTCCCGCCTCGGCAGGCGTTGCGCAAGCCTGTCGCGGTCGCAAGTCAACGCAGCCTTCACCTTCGCCTGCTTCTCCGTAGCACCTGTTTTCGGCTCGGCCCTGAGCTTCCTTGTCAACGGAGCGGGTATCGAAGGCTTCCTCCATGTCTGCCGCGGCGCAGTGCCGCTCAGCCGCGACCGCGCGATGATCCGTATCACCATCGCCCTCTACGCCTACTCGGCCGTCTATCTCCTGTCGATCTTCACAAACCCGATGATCGGCGGCTGGCCCGGAAAGGCCTGGCCGATCCTGACGCTGCTCTTGTTCCCGGTGCTTTATTCGGGATGGAGCACCGGGAACAAGGAGGCCCTGGCGCGCGCGGCTGTCTTCGGCAGCATGATCGCCTGCTACGGCGCCCTCGTCCTGGCAGCTGCCCAATATCCCTTTTACGGCGGTCGGGCCGAAGGCGGCGCCGGCAACGCGATCATCTTCGCCACCGTCACCTGTCTCGCTGCGCCTGTTGCGCTCGCCGGTGCATTCCTCGTGGAGAAACGGTTTGCCCCGGCCCTATACGGCGCAGTCGGCGCTGCCGCCGTGGCCATCCTCTTGTCGGGGACACGCATGACCTGGGTAGCGCTCTTCGTCGCGCTTGGAGCGGTCTTGTACATCTACAGAGCCGAGATCCGGGCGGGTTTCCCGCGCTGGACGCTTCTGGTCGTTGTCCTGGCCCTGGCGTTGTTTGCAGCCGCCGCAAGCGAAACCGTCCCGCGTCGCGTCGAGGCGCTGGCCAACGACTGGCGCCTGGTAAGCACGGAAGGCGACTACGACAACTCGCTCGGCCAGCGCCTGCTGTTGTGGAGGTTGGGCATCCACCTGGCGCTTCAGAACCGCGTTCTGGGCCAGGGTCCACAATTCACGAAATTGCTCATCCGCGACGAGTATCCCGTCAAGAGCGAGCTGCCCCTGCGGTTTTCCCACTTCCACAACGGATTTCTGGGAGCCTGGGTCGAGGCCGGGCCCATAGGTCTGATTTCGCTGGTAGCGGTCTTCCTGCTTGCTGGCCTCACGGCGTTGCGAAAATTCGCCAGCCACGATCCGGTCGAGCGCTTCGGCTCAGCGGTGCTCGTCACCTTTGTCGCGACCTTCGGAATCGGCGGCATGACCGGCCTCATCGTCGGGCACGACCTTCTCGACGCGGCCTTCATCGCCTTCCTGGTCGTCGGCACCTTCCTGTCGAGCGGCACAATCACGCGCTGGAAGCCGGGTGGGTAGGACTAGAACCGGATGAGGGTCCGAAACAGGATGCCCAGGTCCAGCCACAGCGACTGCTTCGCGAGATATTCCGCGTCGGCCTCGGCGAGCGCTGCCGGCGTGGACATGTCGATGCCGCGCACCTGGGCCAGCCCCGTAATGCCGGGCCTCAGCGAGAAGACGCCGAGCCTCTGACGTTGGGCAATCAGTTCGTGCTGCATCGGCAGGCATGGACGCGGGCCAACCAGGCTCATCGAGCCCTCTATGACGTTCCAGAGCTGTGGCAACTCGTCGAACTTGCAGCGTCGCAGCAGCCTGCCGAAGGGCGTCACGGCATTCACGGCCACCTCGTGTGTCGGCCGGCTCGCCGTATCGGCATACATGGTGCGCAGCTTGTGGCAGCGGAAAGGCGCCTGATCCTTGCCGACGCGCAACTGGGAAAATACCGCGGGGCCCGCCGAAGTCAGCCTGATCCACAGCGCCGCCAGGAGCATCAGCGGCGACATCAGCGCGAGAAGCGGCAGCGCAATGACCACATCGAGAAAGCGCTTCATGCCTACATCCACCCTGCGGCGGCGGCGAACCACAGCATGATGTTGCCGACCAGCGTCTGCCGGTATGCGCCCGAGCGTTTGAGGGCGTATAGCCGCGAAAGTCCTCTCCCGCCATGCACCTTTGCCAGCAGGTCCAGCGCCGCGCGCGCGTCCGGCGTCAGCATGTCCCGGCAAAGACCGAGGCTCGTCAGATTGGCCGCCGTCCATTCCGAAAACTGGCCGCGCAGGAGCATCTTCAACCTGACGTGTCGCGCCCGCCAGGAGGTGTTGGCGCCGACCTGGTTGCCGTCGTGCTGGCGGTAGCGCACGCTCGGCTCCGGGCAGTATTTGACCAGCCCGCCGACACCGGTGACGATCTGGTAGGCCCACCAGTCATGGCTGACGAAGCCGGTGCGTTCCGAGGCATCCGCAAGAACGCTCCGAGCCCGCCGGTTCATCACCATGGTGTTGCCGCCGGCAATGCTCTGTACCAACGCGTTGCGGAAGGAGGGCCGTCGCGCAAAAAGCGGCGAGGCTCCAAGGGGCACGCCGCTCTGCGACACGTTCATGGTTCTCGAGCAATAGAGCAGCGGCCTGTCTTTCGCCTGCGCCTCGATCCAGCCGGTAGCCTTCTCCAGCTTGTCGTCATCCCAGATGTCGTCCTGGTCGCAGAAGGCGTAATAGTCCGCTTCGATCGCGCGGTTGGTCACAAGCGACCTGAAGTTTTCCGAAAACCCCTTCTCCGGCCCCTTGAGAACCTCGAAGCGGCCCCTGCTCCAACGCTCCTTCCAGGCGGCGAGAATGGCCAGCGTGTCATCCGTCGAGCCGTCGTCGGAGACCCAGACGTCGATGACACCGGCCTTCTGCGCGGCCAGCGAAACGAGCTGCTCGTCGAGAAAAGCAGCGCCGTTTCTGGTCGCCAACAGGATCGCAATGCTGCCGGAACTTCCCAATCTCAGACCTCGGCGGCCCTGAGCTCCCGCTCCTGCGCGTGCTCCTCGCGATGGGTCGGAAAATCGAACAGCATCTGCCGCACCGCGACTTCGTCGCCGGCCTCGACCCTGTCGAACATCGCCGACAGATGGCCTGGAACCTCTGTCGTCACGCCGTTGAAGCGCCTGGCCCGCAAAATCTTCGGATGCCTGGTCCGCTGGATTCCGGACGGCTCGTAGACGAGTTCCTCGTGCAGCTTCTCGCCCTCGCGCGCGCCGATGGTCAGTATCTCGATGTCGCCGTCGGGGTTCTCGTCGCTGCGGACAGTCAGGCCGGCCAGCATGATCATGTCCTGCGCGAGGTCGCGGATCCGCACCGGGTCGCCCATCTCAAGCAGCAGCACGTCGCCGGCCTTCGACAAGGCGCTGGCCTGGATGATCAGTTCGGCGGCCTCGCGCACCGACATGAAGTAGCGGGTCATCTCCTCATGGGTCAGCGTCACCGGGCCGCCGGCGGCGATCTGCTCCTTGAAGAGCGGCACTACGGAGCCGCTCGATCCGATCACGTTGCCGAAGCGAACGGTGGAGAAATTGACTCCCGTCTCTGTATCGGAAAGCGCCGCAAAGTGCCGGATGATGAGCTCGGCCCAGCGCTTTGTCGCGCCCATCACGTTTGCCGGGCGCACCGCCTTGTCGGAGGAGATCAGGACGAATGTCTTGACCCCGCACTCATGCGCCGCTTCGGCGATGGTCCAGGTGCCAAGCACGTTGTTGCGCACGCCCTCGATGCAGTTGGTCTCGACGATCGGCACGTGCTTGAAGGCGGCGCAGTGGTAGACGGTCTCGACGCGGTGCTGCCTTAGCGTGCGCCGCGCCAGTTCCGGGTTGGTCACCGACCCCAGCACGCGCAGCACCGGGAAGCCGGCGTTCTTGGCGATCTCGCGGCCGATCTCGTAGAGCCCGTACTCGTTGAAATCCATCAGAATCAGTTTCTGCGGGTTGAGCTTGGCGACCGTCCTGCTGAGCGCCGAGCCAATCGAACCCGCGGCCCCCGTGATCAGGATGACGCGCCCCTCGATGACACCGCGCATCAGCTCAGGGTCGGCCGGCACCGGCGAGCGGCGCAACAGGTCGTCGATGTCGATGTCACGCACGTCGCGCATCGAATACTTGCCGTCGGCGAGATCGGCGATGGCTGGCAGGATCCGGAGCCTGACCGGCAGATCGGACAGCTTCTGGACCAGATCGCGATGCGCCGCACTGCTGATCGAGGGCGTCGTGACGATGATCTCGTCTATGCCGAAATTGGCGATGACCGCCGGGATCCCCTGCAGCGGATAGACCCTGATGCCGAGGATATCCATGCCCTGCAGGCTGGCGTCGTCGCTGATGAAGCCGAAGACGGTTCGTTCGTGGGCGGTGGTGAGCGCCCTGGTCAATTGCAGAGCCGAGCGGCCCGTGCCGTAGATCAGCGTGCGCTTGGTATCGGCCCGGGAGCCCGGCTTGTCGCGCAGGAGCCACTTCATGCCAAAGCGGCTGCCCACCAGGAAGAACGCGCTGAGCAGCCAGTAGATGACCGCCGTGGAGCGCGGCACGCCCGCCCCGCCATGGCCCGTCATGCTGGTCAGGAAGACCAGTCCAACCCAGCCCAGCGCGGCGATGGAGGCCGCCTGAAGGATGGTCCAGATCGCCCGCTCGGGCAGGTAGCGCAGCACCGATCGGTAAAGCCCCATGCGGATGAAGACCGGCAGCGCGATGGCCGGCGCAGCGATCATCAGGATGGCCTGGGAGAAATTCGGGACGAAGAACACCTTCAATCTGAGCGAGAAACTTACCCACTGAAGAATCAGCAAGAGTGCCACGTCGAAGCAAACGAAAATAAATTTCTTTCTGCCTCGGGGCAACGCAATGAAATTATGCACAAGCCGCCTTAGATACATCTATACTGCCGTAAAGTCAGTTTTTTCAGAACAGAGATTCAGTTACCTGACTACAATTGAGTCTGTTGCAGCAAATAAATCAAGGTCCGTTTTGCTCCTGCTTTCCCAGGCTGTCCAGTGCCAGGGCGACCCATTTTATCCACGCCCCGACCTGCAGCAATAGAATGGCTCCTCTTTGATCGGGGAACGCCAGATGGACCAGTCCGCAAACCTTAGCCTTCCTTACATATTGCCTTCGCAGGCGCAGAAACATGTTACCCACAACGAAGCGATCAGGACGCTCGACGCGCTGGTGCAACTCGCCGTGCTCGACCGCCACCTCGCGTCGCCGCCGATCTCTCCCTCGAACGGCAACCGCTATATCGTCGCGGCAGCCGCCAGCGGCGCATGGACGGCGCGTGAGGGACAGGTCGCCGCCTGGCAGGACGGCGCCTGGGTCTTCCTCGCGCCGCGCCCCGGCTGGCTCGCCTTCGTCGCCGACGAGGCGCGCCTGGTTGCCTTCGATGGTGCGGCCTGGATCGACGCGGCGGTGCACAGCCTGAACCCCGCGCCGCGCGTCGGCGTCAACACCACCGCCGACGACACGAACCGGCTGGCCGTCAGGAGCCCCGCCTCGCTGTTCGACCAGGAATCCGGCGACCACCGGCTGAAGGTCAACAAGGCAGCGCCCGGCGACACCGCCTCCGTGCTCTTCCAGACCGGCTATTCCGGCCGTGCCGAGTTCGGCCTCGCCGGCAATGAAGACTGGAGCGTCAAGGTCTCGCCGGACGGTTCCGCCTGGGTCGAGGCATTACGCGCCGAGGCCGCGACGGGACGCGTCCTCCTGCCCACCGCACTCCCGCTCGTCCATCCCGAGCAGGTCGTAACAAGGAGGCACGTTCGCGAGGTCCTGGCCGCGGACCGTACCTATTACGTCCGGGCCGACGGCTCCGACAGCAATGACGGCCTGGCCGACAGCGCCGGCGGGGCATTCCTGACGATTGCGAAAGCCGTTGCGGCTGCCGTGGCCATCGACCCCTCGACCTACACCGTCACCATCCAGCTGCAGGACGGGACCTGGACGGTCGGCCCGTCGATCGCCACGCCGATGCTGAACAACAAGCCCCCCACGCTCCGGGGCAACCTGTCGACGCCCGCCAGCTGCGTCATCGCGGGCGCAACCTCGGTTTCGGCCAGCGGCGCCGGCGTTTCCCTCAACCTGGCGGGACTGTCGCTGAACGGCACCCTGCTCGGCATCAACTGCTCCGCCGGGGCAACGGTCGGCATCGGCGCAGCCATCGTCTTCGGCGCCGCGTCCTCGCAGGCGCACATGCGCACCAACGGTCCGGGCAGCACCATCAACGTCAACGCCGATTATGCCATCACCGCGGCCAGCCCGCGCCACTTCTACGCCTCGCCGAACGGCTTCATCAACTGCTTCAACAGGACCGTCACCCTGTCGGGAACGCTGAATTTTTCGAGCGCCTTCGCCTTTGCGGACCGCGGCGCGCTGATCTCGACCAATGCGAGCACCTTCACCGGCGGCACGGTCACCGGCAAGCGCTACGAGGCGCAGACCAATGCCGTCATCTACACGGGCGGCGCCGGCGCGAGCCACTACCCGGGGAGCATTGCCGGCACAACGGCAACCGGCGGCCAGTATGGGTGATGGGGAAGCCAGCGCAGGTCCGGCTAGGCCGGGTCACGCCTGTACAACTCGGCGCAGCGGAGGGCTTTCTCACGGTCCATTCCGGATCGCCGCACAAAAAACGCTAATTGTCGGCATTGGGCGATCGGACGGGCGAATTCCTCGACGACGTGGTATTTGCGTCGGCCCGCGTAGTCGTGAATGGCAAGGACTGTTTCTTGCTCCGCCATGAGAAGTGCCTGCATGAAGGACGCGACGCGAAATCGTCCGTCCACCAGGCACAGGTCGAAATGACCATTTTCCTCGATGGCAAGGGAATAGGCCGGGAACAGGTGTTCCTGACGTTTCCGGCTCAGCGGCATCCCCCAAGCGCCAAGCGGACCAACATCTATGTGACGCAGGTCAATCTGCTTGCGCGGATTTTCGCCTATCGCCTCGCGAACCTTTTGGATCCATTCCAAGCTGCTGTCGATCGCCGAAACGCGATCACGCACGAGTTGCGCTGCGAGGCATGTGCTGCCGCCCATACCGAATTCGAAATAGGAAGTGGACTTGGCGAGAAAGGACTCCATCAGGGCGACTTCCCGCTGGTGCATCGTAATTCTCATTGCGATTGCTTCTGACAGGTCTCGACTCCCCCACTATCCGCACGCATTGGACTGGATTTCTTATTTTCAGTTGTTGTATGGCCATACCGACCCGCAAGCGGACAAACGGGACAGTGCGTAGTTATGACGATGTCAGCTGCCTCGTTTTGAGAATCGTGTTTGCGAAGCCATAAGGTATTCATCCGGGCCATTCCTGACGAATCTGGACGCTTCAAGAATTTCTGCGTCAGTCGGCTTCAGGCATGCAAACTCTGCAAGCGACCTCGTGAAGCTCTCAGGCGCCGACACCGCCTTCTCGTAGCTAATCCCCATGACTGGAACCGTCTGCCGTCCGATAAAATTCGCAATCTGATTTGTTCGACCGATCGCCGCCTTGAACTGCTCGGCAAAATCTTTTCCCATCGAGACCTCGTTGCGCTTTGCGATCGCGATGGGGTCGCGAAAGGTCACGACAAATCGTGGATTTCGAAACAAGTTCAAGTTTCGTTCGATTTGACCAAATGCCATCGGCCGCTTGAAACCCCAGATGGAATGGGTGTTGTAGTCGGCAATCACCTGCGGGAGCTCCTCAGGCGACTTTTCCAAGGCTTTGGCGATTCGCCTGTCCTCAAACACACCTGTCCCGACTTCGGCGCCCATAAATACGCCGAGGTGATGCAGGGTGGCAGCCGGCATTGTCGTGCCGGAACGCGGTGGACCAATGATGATGACCGTGACTTCTGGTACTGGAGTGGGATTACCCCAATAAGCCAGCCCGTCATTCGTCAATTGTTCAAGCATAACTCATCCATTCAAATCCGTTTTCCTGTCTCACCAGATACCAAGATCATCGGATCCTTCGGCCCAGACCGAACCGTTGAACGAACCAATGGCAGGCGAATCAGGAAGCGGCGATCTAGGCTCGCCTAGAATATCGGGACATTGAAATCACAAGCCCCCCGGTCGATTCATCACGGTATTGACAGCTGTCGGCTGCCGCTGAAAGCGCACGGAAATTTTCGCCTTCATCCATCGATTTGCGTTCTTTTCGACATGAACCCACCAGAGCCAGCTGGCCGCCAGCGAGAGTGGCACCACTACCCAGATGATGTCCGGATAAAGCTTTAGCGTCGCCCATCTTGAACCGAAGGCCTGCAGGATAGGGAAATGAACCACATACAGTGCGTAACTTGCTCCTCCCATAGTCACAAGGCCTTTCCCAGCGACAAGATCGCGCGCTTCGAGGCACACAGCCAATAAGACCGCGGTAACGCCAAAAGACCCGAACCAGATGACACGCGACAACGTCCCTTCACTATGCGCGCCCCCGATCAGCAGCAGAATCGCGCACACCACTAGAGCAGTCAGTGATAGTCTTTCGGGGTTGATGCGGGGGACGGCATAGCCAAGCAAACATCCCGCGGCAAACTGCGCAATGAACGGCGAAAGGAGAGGCCCCTCCCCAAGCGACACGGCCACTGTTCCCCAAACCAATATGAACACAAGCGCCAGATTGCGAGGCAACAGCATCAACAGTGAAAAGACACCGTAGAAAATAATCTCGAAGCTGAGCGTCCAACTAACCGGTAGCAACAGAATCCGAGCTTGGCCCAATTCAATTGGCAATAGCGTGATCGATTCGAACAGATCGTATTCTGAAAGATTTCTACCCCGGACGAAGACGTTGACCAAGCTGGACAACACTAGCGCGGGCCAATAGGTCAAAAAGATTCTAGCTAACCGACGCAAGGTGAAAGGCAATGCGTCTCTTCGACCGTGTCGGCTGACCGTGGATGTCCAGATCACGAAACCGGAAATGACGAAGAATACGTCGACGCCTATCCGGCCAAGCGGGTCGAAGGCAGATGCCCACGCCGCAAAGAACTCCCCGTGATAACGTTGATAAACTGACGAAACGTGAAAAAGAAGAACAGCCAAAGCGGCATAGAATCTAAGGGCTTGTACATTCTGGATCACTGCTGCACGCCATTTCGGTGAACGTCATCCGGCACCGGATCGCCCGCCACCATAGCGCTGTCGCTCTGCACTGAACGGCGACAGGAAGCTTCCTCTGATCACAGCTACGACAATCAAACGACGGCTTCGGGCTCACCTGTAGCCACTTCACGACCCTCACGCCAGACCAATCTCGGCAGAAAGCCGTCGCCGATTTGCGTTGCGGCGCGGATATGCTAGCAGCCGGGCAACCGAATACTTGGAAAACGCATGCTGCAAACCCTTCAGCGCGCCATTGCAGACATAGGCGCTGCCTTCAAGCTCAAGGGCGTGTGGATGGCGCTGGCGTCCGAGGACATCGCCGATTCGCATCGCGCCACGCTGCTTGGCCGGCTCTGGCCGCTGCTGAACTACCTGCTGTTCACCGGAATCATCATCTTCATCTTCGACCGCACCGCGCACGGCGTGAATTTCATGGCCTATGTCGCGGCAGGATACCTGGTATGGCAGTTCATCAGCGAGACGCTGACGCAGAGCGCGTCGCTGTTCATTCGCGAGGCGGGCTTCATCCAGGGCACCGTTATGCCCATATCCATCTACGTCCTGCGCCAGACGATGCGCACCGCGATCCGCTCGGCCTATGCGCTGATTGGCGCCGTGCCGCTGATTTTCTTCAGTGGCGTCGAGATCAACGCGGCGATGCTCTCGATCGCGCCGGCGATACTGCTCCTGCTGGTAACGGCGCCCGCCGTGGCGATCCTGTTTGCCTTCGCCGGCGTATTCTTCCGCGACTTCCAGCACATCGTCACCAACTCGATGCGGCTCTTGATGTTCATCACGCCGATCTTCTGGGTTCGCGGCGATGGTAGCGGCCTGCGCGGTCTCCTCTATCATTGGAACCCGCTGACCCACTATATCGAGATCCTGCGCCAGCCCGTGGTCAGCGGCGTCATACCCCTGAATTCGTGGGCAATCGTCCTGGCATGCACTGCCGGCATGTCGGTGGCGGCGCTCCTGCTGCTCGGCAAGTTCAACCGCAGAATCGTTTTCTGGCTCTGACCATGGTTTCCATCCGCGCCCGCAACGTCAGCCTCGAATATCCCCTGCCGCGAGGCTTCCGGCTCTCTGCCGCCGGCAGAGGTGCGGTTGGCGGACGGTTTTCACGCAGCGGCGGCGAACCCCATGTTACCGCGCTCGACGATGTCAGCTTCGGGCTCGAGGCCGGCGACCGACTGGGCATCGTCGGAACCAACGGCGCCGGCAAGACGACGCTCCTGAAGGTGCTCTACGGCATTTACGAACCGACCAGCGGTTCGGTTGAGAAGGTCGGTCGTGTCGATGCCTTGTTCAACATCAATCTTGGTTTCCGCAAGGAAGCGACCGGCCGCCGCAATATCGTGCTGCGCGGCCTGATCAACGGCTGGAGCAGCAACGAGATCGACAGCCGCATGAATGACATCATCGAGTTCAGCGAACTGGGCGATTTCATCGACATGCCGCTGAAGACCTATTCGGCCGGCATGTCCACAAGGCTGGCCTTCGCCATCGCCACCAGTTTCGAGCCCCAGATCCTGCTCATGGACGAGTGGATCGGCGCAGGGGACAAGGCTTTTCAGAACAAGGCCAGGACGCGCATGCAAGAGATTGTCGCCAGGGCAGGCATCATCGTGCTTGCCTCGCATAATGAAAGGCTGCTCAAGCGCGTATGCAATCGCATCGTGAGGATGGAAAAGGGCCGTATCGCCTGGGATGGGACGGCCGACGAGTATTTCGACCGACCAGAAGACAGTGACAGCGATCAGTCCGATTGAGCCGGGTCGCAAATCGTCGATTCAGCTTGCGTAGCGCTGATCGATCACCTTTTGAATCTGGCCCTTGTACTCATTTCTTGCCACGGCCTTGACGGTCAGCCGGGTTTCCCGACCGCTCTTGCGCTGCGCCTCCGGGGTGCTCCCCGACCAGACACCGCCTGAATGCTGCCGGTAGACACTCATGGCCTTGTCTATGAAGCCTATCTTGCCATGGTTCTCGAGATAGAACGCGACCGCGATTTCGCTGATGCGCTTTTCGAAAAGGATCGGCGGCGCGGCCTGCATCAAGCTGGTCCTGAACATGCAGCTCGAGAAATTGCCGATCAGGTTCATGCTTGGATCGTCAAGGAAATCCTGACCACTCAGCAGTCGCTTGCCGATCAGTTCCTGCCGCTCGAGATAGCGCCTGGTCGCCCGGTCGGGTCCTTGGACCTCGATCTTCGAGAAGACCATGGAGCACCCCTTGTTTTCCATCAGGAAGGCCGCCTGTGACTCGAGCTTGCGGCTGTCGGTCCAGTAATCGTCGCCCTCCAGCGTGGCGACATAGGTGCCGCCCACCTCCGCAAAGCCGTGACGATAGTTCTCAGAAATGCCCCGGTTCTCGAGGCTGCTGACATTGCGTATGAGTTGCGGAATCTTGTCGCTGTACCGGCTGATGACTTCCTGCGTGCCGTCTGTCGAACCATCGTCGGATATGACGATCTCGTGGACGAACTCGCCCTGCTGGGCCAGAGCGCTCTCGATGGCCTCCTCGATGTAGTCCCGCTGGTTGTAGCTCAGGATCAGCGTAGAGATCTTTGGCCTGGTGTTTCTCTTGGCCAGAATGCTGAACCAGGCCGGCCCGATCGGCTCTCTGGTGCTGATCCTGCTTGGCTCCTCGCCCGATGTGTATTCCATCATGACGTGCGGAATGAATACCGGCTCGTGGATCTTCGTGTAGGTCAGTATCAGATCCCAATCGACCAGTCGCCTGAGGCTTTCGTCGAATCCTCCAAGCTCCAGGAAACAGTCCCTATGGTGCACAAACACTCCAAGATCTATGTAGTTTCCCTTCAGCAATAGATCGTAGTCGAACGCCTTTCCGATGATGTAGCCATCCTCTTTCCGACAGAACTGGCCGTAGAACGTCTTTTTCGGGTCGAAACCGATGATGTGCTGGGCAAAAACGCTCAGAAAATACGGTCTGACCGTGTTGTCGGAATCGAGATAGGCAATCCAGGGATTTTTCGCTGTGCGCAGCCCACGGTTTCTCGCGGCGCTTACGCCGGCTGGCTCGTCGGCAGAGACATAGACGATCCGGCCACTGTCTATCGACTCGCTGTAACGTCCGTGCACGAGGTCCTTGGTGCCATCCGTCGAGCCGTCGTCGACGATGACAAGTTCGAAATTGGCGTGGCTCTGCGCCAGCATCGAATCGATCGCCTGTTCGATGCAATGGGCCCGGTTTCGGGTCGGCATTATCACTGAGAAGGCGACATCCTTTGCCGTGAGATACTTGGCCGTGTCCCCGAAACCGATGATCGCGCGATAGAGATCGGGCGCCTTCCGATCGACGAGTTGCAGCGTTTCGCAGATGCCGTCCAGGTTGCAGGCCGGCTTTCGGATGGCCTTGATCTTGACCAGCGGGGATCCCTGTTCAACGAGAAAGCGCGGAAAGTGCTCGATGCTTTGCGCGCCCCTGCTTGGAGCGCAGCCGATCGCGGGCGCCTTCTTGACAAAGACGCCCGGCTCGAACCCCTTGCTGATGAGCAGTTCCGTCAATTTCAGTTCGTATTGCTGGATGACGTCCTGGACGGTCCTTTGCTTTCTCACCCCCGCCAGGAAAGCTGCGAAGGCGGCGTGGCGGAAGGCATCCGCCGACAGGCAGATGAAGTAGGATTGCAGATGGTAGGTAAACAGCCGGCTGTCCGTTATGCCCCAGAACTCGCAAGCCTCCCTGGACATCGTGTCGAACATCTCGCCGAAGCCTGACATGGGCCCGAAGCAGCTGTCGTTGCACAAGACGAGCTCGTCATGGCGGCCCAGGAGGCCGTTCTCCTTCGCGTGGAAGTAACCCCTCTTGTACGAACCGAAATCGTACTCTCCATGCCTCCCGCAAATTACCGTGTCTGCAAGCTTCCGGATCTTGAGCTTCTCGGACTCGCCGAGGTCGTTGTCGGCGACAAAAATGATCGTCTTGCAGACCTTCCTCAGCTCGGCCAGATAGATCAGGACATAGTCCGGGATCGTTTCGCTCTCACTATAGGCAGCGAACACGGCCAGGCGCTTTGGGTTCGAAACCGTCCCGCTCCGCTCCCTGGCACGATCCCGCATGATCCGTCGCAGCGTCTGCAGCGGCCTGCGCCATGGCTGGCTCGTCGGTTCGGTGGCCGCATAGATCAGGCGGCGCTTGAGCCCTTGGGCGACCCGGTCCGGCAGCATCGCCCGCCACTTCACGGGCACGTAGCGGTGATAATAGGGGAGCGCCGCCCGCAATGCCCTGCGCCATTGGCCGCTCGCCAGCCACCAGACCAGCCGAAAGGCACGGCCGAGATTCCTCCCCAGCGTTCCGGCATGGCGGGACAGGGCACGCAGCGGTGCCGTTATGCGCCAGCTTGTCGATTGCCTGAGCTGCAGCGTCGCCATTTCCGACGAGGCCAGGCGCTTTCGCAATGACTGGGCCTGCAGCGTCAGTTCCCGCAGGTCTGCCTCAAGAACGCTGACCTTGCGATCGCGCCCGGCAAGTTCCGCCTTCAGCCTGCGTTCGGCCTCACGGCTTTCCGAGATTGCCCGTTCGACTCCCCGCATGTCGGCATTGAGAGCAGCGATCCTGCCGTCGCGTTCGGTGATCGCCTCCTTCAACTGCCGCTCGTCGACCTGCCTGCCTGCGACGATCTCGTCTTCAATGGTCACGGAACCCAGCGTCCATGGGTTCGCCGTCTGGTCAGGGGCCCAGCTAACCTTTCCGCCGGAGGACAAGGCGCCCGGCGCCACCAGTGCCTCGGAACCGGCGATGCTGCGCGGCCCCAGGACATTGCGTTCGGGCGCACGCTTCCTGATGACGCAGAGCGAGTTCCTGAACTCGACCGAATGAACCGAGGAAAGCACTTCCGCGTCGAGGGCGAGGTCAAATTTCTTGGCGAATGAAGCAAGGACTTCGGCGCGGGAGCGCGCGATGCCCCAGTGTTCGCTGTTGATCACATCGACCAGTCGCTTGAAGAAGGCGAGAGCGGACAGCGGGTCGTAGAGGCCGCCCTCGAAGCTTTCCCAGTAGCTGCAGTGCATGTCCTCGGCGATGTAGATCCCACCGTCGGACAGGTGTGGGAAGTAGCGCGCGAAGTTGCCGATGACACTCGACGACTTGTGCGATCCGTCATCGATGATGACGTCCAGATGCTTCGCGCGCGAGACAATCTGGCGCTCGACCTCGGCGCTGTCGGCGTCGCCAATGACAATCGCGATCTCCCGGTCGTCGAATTCCAGCTCGCCGCATGCGGTGTCGATGTCACAACCCAGCAACAGTTCGGCATTTGGAAAGAACTTTCGCCAGATTTCCAGCGACCCACCATTCTGGACGCCGATCTCGAGCAGGCGCACCGGCTTGTCCCGCAAGTCCGACAGAACTTCCTCGTAGGTGTCGAGATAGATCGACCACTTGTCCGAAACCTTGCCGGCATGCGCCTCATGCAACTGCCGAAGTGTCTGCCCGGTCGCCTTTGCAACAGGCGCCTTTCTTGGCCGGCTCACTTTTGCGGCTTGAGTTTCATCCCCAGACAGAGAGGAAACCGGCTCTTTTGAAGACTTCTTCATCGGATTCGATGTTCCTTCAGCACTCATCAACGCGCAAAACAAATGATTCGTGCGATACTCGGTAACTAGCAGTTCCCACCCGCAGTTTCGAGGGATAACACTTTCCAGACTTGGGATTTTTCACTACGGCTCCTCGGCGAAGCTGAAGTACTTGTTTCCGCTTGGTCAACGCGCGCTCTACTAGACATGGTCAGTCAGGCGCACGCCAGCAGCCTGCCCTGCCTTCACCGCATGACGACTTTATCCACGCCATCATAAACTCTCGTAGAATTGTCGGCAGTTCCTCCTGCGGGAACGCCGGTCATGACGGCGGTTTGCGGGGAGGAGCCGGCGCTTCGGGGATGCGGCTAACGTGGCCGCCGAACCGGAGGGTTGACCCGGAGTCCCCGAGATTCTCCGCGCAGATGCGACGGAGACCAGGCGCCCGTATGTCGTTGGCGCCGCGACGTAGAAACCACCGGCACATGCCGGAAGGTCCGTTTTCCGTGGGGGATGGGAAGGCCAAAGAACGCCGGACGGGGCGCGGATGCCGCGCCACGCATTTGCAGTCGGAAGGCACGGCCCCGCGCCCCGTCTTCCCGGCCTCCGCTTGCGGATGCGAAGGCTGACTTTCGAAAGGCAATGGCCAGATGCGAAGGCAGGCGTGGCAACGGAGACGCGTTGCCTCGTTTCAGTCAGCCACCAGGCGGGCAATCACGCGGTCACAGGAAACCTGCCAGGCCGGCGCTCGCCAGCCGTAGATCCGCTCGAGCTTGTCGCAGCAAAGGCGCGAGTTGGCGGGCCGCGTCGCCCGCGTCGGATAGTCCTGCGTGGCGATGTCGGTCACTTCGGCCGTCGGGCCGCCGTGCCTGCCGCTTGCCGCGAAGATTTCGCGCGCAAACCCGCTCCAGCTGGTGTCGCCGCTTCCGGTCAGGTGAAAGACGCCGAAATGGTCGGGCCTCGCCCCGGCGCCGAGCGTCGTTGCGACGCCCAGTATGGCGTCGGCTATGTCGAGCGCCGATGTCGGGTTGCCCTGCTGGTCGGCCACCACGCGCAGGCTGTCGCGGTCGCGCGCCAGGGCTAGCATCGTGGCGGCGAAATTGCGGCCGAACGGGCTGTAGACCCAGGCGGTGCGCAGGATGACATGGCGCGCATTTGCCGCCGCGACGGCCGCTTCGCCGGCAAGCTTGCTGCGGCCGTAGACACCCTGCGGGTCCGGTTCGTCGTCCTCGTCATAAGCCTCGGTCTTGCCGCCGGAAAAAACATAGTCGGTCGAAAGATGGATCACCGGCGCGCCGATGGCGGCGGCCGCTGCGGCGACGGCGCCTGCACCGGCCGCGTTGATCGCGAAGGCAAGCTCGGCCTCGTCCTCCGCACGGTCGACGGCGGTGTAGGCGGCGGCAGACACGACGATGTCGGGCCTTGCGGCGGCGATCGTCGCGGCCACCGTCCCGGGCCTGGCAAGGTCCAGCTCGGCCCGCGTCGTCGTCAGCAGGTCGATCTGCGGGAAATCGGCCGCACGCTCCGTCAGGCTGCGCGCGACCTGGCCGTCTCGCCCGGTGACCAGCAGTCTCACGGCGCCGCCTTTTCGGCCATGCCCAGCCTGTCGCCGGCATAGCGGCCGTCGCGGATCGGCTTCCACCACCAGTCGTTGGCGAGATACCAGGCCACCGTCTTCCTCAGCCCGCTCTCGAAGGTCTCGCTCGGCCGCCAGCCCAGTTCGCGCTCGATCTTGGAAGCGTCGATGGCGTAGCGGCGGTCATGCCCCGGCCGGTCATCGACGAAGGTGATCAGGCTGCGGTAGGAGGCGCCGCCGCGGCGCGGCTTCATCTCGTCCAGCGTATCGCAGATCGCCTCGACGACGCTGAGGTTGGTGCGCTCGGCGCGCCCACCCACATTGTAGCTCTGGCCCGGCACGCCGCGCGAGGCCACTGCCTCGAGCGCACGCGCATGGTCGTCGACGAAGAGCCAGTCGCGCACGTTGAGGCCGCTGCCGTAGAGCTGAATCGGCTTTTCCTCGAGCGCGTTGAGAATGCTCAGCGGGATGAGCTTTTCGGCGAAATGAAACGGACCGTAATTGTTGGAGCAGTTGGAGACGACGACCGGCAGACCGTAGGTCGCATGCCAGGCACGCACGAGATGGTCTGACGCGGCCTTCGACGCGGAATAGGGCGAGGACGGCGCATAGGGCGTCTCTTCCGAAAAAAGGCTGCCGTCATGCGGCAGGTCGCCGAAGACCTCGTCTGTCGAGACGTGGTGGAAACGGAACCGGGCCCTGTCCTCGCCAGTCATGCGACGCCAGTGCTCGAGCGCTGCCGACAGCAGGCGGAACGTGCCGACGATGTTGGTCTCGATAAAGGCCGCCGGTCCGTCGATCGAGCGGTCGACATGGCTCTCTGCGGCGAGGTGAATCACCGTGTCGATCGCCTCCTCACGCAGCAGCGCCGAGATTGTCGCGGCATCGCAGATGTCGGCCTCCACGAAGCGGTAGTTCGGGTAGTTCTCGATCTGCCGAAGCGACGCCAGATTGCCGGCATAGGTCAGCTTGTCGACATTGGTTACCCGGTTGCCGGGCGTCGTGCAGAGGTGCCGGCATAGCGCCGATCCGATGAAACCGGCTCCGCCTGTCAGCAATATGTTCATGGCTCGCGATGTTCCCGTAGAGGTCGTGTTGTCACCTTGGCGGCTGCGCCGCCGGCCGGCCTAGTCGAATAGCGCCGCCTCGGCGAAAAGCGGCGCCGCCCGGTCCTTCTCCGACAGGGTGAGTGCGGATGCGGGCACTCGCCAGTCGATCGCAAGGTCGGGATCGTCGAAACGGATAGAGCGTTCGTGTTCGCGCGAATAGGGCTGAGATACCTTGTAGGCCACCTCGGTGTCGGGTTCGAGCGTGACGAAGCCATGCGCAAAGCCCTTCGGCACGAGAATCTGGTTCCACCTGGCCGCGGAGACCTCAAGCGACAGCCACTTGCCGAAGGTTGGCGAACTCCTCCTGATGTCGACAGCGACATCGAGGATGGCACCGCGCAGCACCCGCACAAGCTTGTCCTGGGCAACGGGCGGCAACTGGTAGTGCAGCCCGCGCAACACGCCGGCAGGCTTCGACAGGGACTGGTTGTCCTGGCAGAACGTCATGGTCAGGCCCTGTTCTGAGAGGGCTGCCGCGTTATAGGTCTCGGAAAAGAAGCCGCGCTCGTCGCCAAAGCGCTTGGGCGTGATCTCGTAGACGCCGTGCAGGCCGAGCGGTCTGACGTCAACCATGGGGCACGGCAAACCCGCTTGGGCGCGCTAGCGTCACGTCAACAATAATCCGCATTACGCGGGACCCCGCCTGCATGTATTGCACGAATAGACTTGCAGTCGACCTCACCAATATTCGGCGATCCGACTATAGATCGGCCGGTTTTCCGATCGCCGGCAAGGTCTGCATTTAGCGTTTCCACCACGACCGGTCAATCGCGGCCGCCGTTGGTGACACCAGGCCCCGCACCGGGGCTCGCGCTGCTGCGCCTGTTTGGTCCGTGCCGTGCCAGGTTGCCGCGCCGCCCAAATGGCTGTATTCGCGACCGGGCCATCGCGCTGGCACCAGTTCAATTTGACCCGGTAGAGACGCCATGAAGATCACCATATTTGGAACGGGCTATGTCGGCCTGGTCACCGGGGCCTGCCTCGCCGATGTCGGCCACCAGGTCATCTGCGTCGACGTCGACGCCGCGAAGATCGAAGGCCTCACCAAGGGCGTCGTGCCGATCTTCGAACCCGGCCTCGAAAGCGTCGTCGTCCGCAATGTCGAGGACGGCAGGCTCACCTTTACCACCGATGCCAGCGCTGCCATCGCGTTTGGAACGCTGATCTTCAACGCCGTCGGCACGCCGCCCGGCGAAGACGGCTCGGCCGACCTTTCCCACGTGCTCGACGTGGCGGCGACCATCGGCGCCCATATCGACGGCTACAAGGTCGTGGTCAACAAGTCGACGGTGCCCGTCGGCACCGTCGAGCTGGTTGCGGGCCGCATCGCCAGCGCGCAGGCCGAGCGGGGAACCGCGTTCGATTTCGACGTCTGCTCCAATCCGGAATTTCTCAAGGAAGGCAGCGCGCTTGAGGATTTCGCACGGCCCGCCCGCATCATCATTGGAACCGGCTCCGACAAGGTCCAGCGCCTGATGCGCGAATGCTATGCGCCCTACAACCGCAACCATGACAAGCTGATGTTCATGGACACGCGTTCGGCGGAACTGACCAAATACGCCGCCAATGCCATGCTCGCCACCAAGATCAGCTTCATGAGCGAGATCGCCAACCTCGCAGAGCGGCTCGGTGCCGACATCGAGAGCGTGCGCCAAGGCATAGGCTCGGACCCGCGCATCGGCTACCACTTCATCTATCCAGGCTGCGGCTATGGCGGCTCCTGCTTCCCCAAGGACGTGCGCGCGCTGGTCAGCACCGCCGCGTCGGTCGGCCTGGAAGCACGGCTGATCGAGGCCGTCGAGGCGGTCAATCGCGTCCAGAAGACGGTGCTGTTCGGCAAGCTCGACCAGATCTTCGACGGCCGGCTCAAGGGCCGCACCATTGCCGTCTGGGGCCTCGCCTTCAAGCCGAACACCGATGACATGCGCGACGCGCCGAGCCGGGATCTGATGGAAAGTCTTTGGGCGGCAGGCGCTCGCGTGCAGGCCTATGATCCGGAAGCGATGGAAGTGACCCGCCGCATCTATGGCGATCGGGCCGACCTCGTGCTTGCCGGCAGCAAGGAGGAAGCCCTCAAGGGCGCCGACGCGCTGGTCATCTGCACGGAGTGGAAGCAGTTCCGAATCGTCGATTTCGGCAAGCTGAAGGCAGAACTTGCCAATCCGGTCGTGGTCGACGGCCGCAATCTCTACGACCCGGCGGAAGCGGCGGCCGGCGGCCTTCTCTACTATGCGATCGGCCGCGGCGAATCGCACGCGCTGCACAAGGCGGCAGAGCGCCGCGCCGCCGAATAACGGCGGCGCGTCAGCCCATACTCAGCGCTTGCCGGGCAGCAGCGACCAGACGGCCGGCACGATGGCAGCGGCCAGCGCGACCTTGATCAGGTCCGGCACGACGAACGGCGCGACACCGAACTGCCATGCCTTGTCGGCACCGATTAGCGTCGCCAGCCAGGCAAAGCCCATCGCCATCATCACGGCTTCGGCAACCAGCATGACGCCGAACAGCTTGAACGGATTGCGGTCGAGGCCCCGGTCGGCGGCCCATCCGACGATTGCCGCCATGACCACGAAGCCGGCCAGGTAGCCGCCGGTCGAGCCCAGCATGTAGGCGATGCCGATGCCCTTTTCAGGCGTGCTCTGGAACACCGGAAAGCCCATCGCGCCCTCTGCCATGTAAAGCAGCAGCGTGGCGACGCCGAGGCGCATGCCGAAGCTGACGGCGATCAGCAGGATGACCAGCGTCTGCAGCGACAGGTCGACCGGTCCGAGCATCACCTTGGTCTTGGCCGACAGCGTCAGCGCCAGCGTGCCGAGCAGCGCGATGCCAAACTGCATGGCGAACCTGGCCGCGCCCTTTTCCGGCAGCGCCAGCGAAACAAGTGGTCTTGCGGTAGTAGCGATCGCCATCGTCAGTCTCCAGTCGGCTCGTGTTCAGGCGCGTATGCCCAGATGTTTTTTCGGTATATGTGCTTCCGTGCAAGGCGGCAAACGGTTTTGACCAGTTCACACAGCAGGCCCCGATGACATTGGAATTCGACGTACGTTTCACGCCCGAGCACGAGCATGCCGTCGAAGTTGCGCCCGGCGTGGTGCGCGTCACCGCCGACAATCCGGGGCCCTTCACCTTTCACGGCACCAACAGCTACATCGTCGGGCGTGACAGCCTGGCCGTGATCGACCCAGGCCCGGAAAGCGAGCCGCACTACCGGGCGCTGCTTGCCGCGATCGCCGGTCGACCGGTCAGCCACATTTTCGTCAGCCACACGCATCGCGACCACTCGCCGCTGGCCGCGCGGCTTTCGGACGCTACAGGCGCGGTCGTCTGCGCCGAGGGGCCGCACCGGCCAGCCCGGCCGCTCCATACCGGCGAGATAAACCCGCTCGACGCCAGCGCCGACATGGAATTCTCGCCCGATGTCGCACTCGCGGACGACGAAATTGTGTCAGGCGACGGCTGGTCGCTGCGCACGGTCCTCACCCCGGGCCACTGCGCCAACCACGCTGCCTTCGCGCTTGAGAGCACCGGAATCCTGTTTTCGGCCGACCATGTCATGGCGTGGTCGACATCCATCGTCGCGCCGCCCGACGGCGCGATGTCCGACTACATGGCTTCTCTCGACCGCCTGCTGGCGCGCGAGGACCGTCAGTTGCTGCCCGGCCATGGCGGCCCGGTCGACAAGCCGCGCGCCTTCCTGCGCGGGCTGAAGGGGCATCGCAAGATGCGCGAGCGCGCGATCCTGGAGCGTTTGCGGCTGGGCGACCGGTCGATTCCGGACATCGTCCGCAGCATCTACACCGATACCGATCCGCGCCTGCACGGCGCAGCTGGGCTCTCGGTGCTGGCGCATCTCGAGGACCTGGTCGCCAGGGCAGCCGTCGAGACCGACGGCGCCCCGTCAATCGGGGGGATCTTCCGACCGGTCTAGCGGTTCGGCCGGCTCGTCCGGCACGGCGAGCTCGGGCTCCGGCTCGGGTGCGACTGGTTCGGGCGCCGGCGGCTCCTCGACTGGAACCACGACCGTCAGATAGGCGATCTCGACGTCGAGATCGGCCAGAAAAGCCTCGATACGACGTGCATTGTCGCCGAAATCATGCGCGCCGTAACGCGAGGCAGAGCGCATGTCGACATAGGTCGAGTTGCCCTCGTCGATGAGCCTTATGGCGACATCCGACGCAAACCCCATCACCAGCGTCCTGGCGACGGCCTCGAAGGTGACCTCGGTCGCCTCCACGCTTTCCGGCCGCACCAGCACGGTCCAGCCGCGTTCATCGAGCACGTCGTTCACCGAGTCGGCCACCTGCGAAATCGGCGCGCCGTAGCGCCGGCCGGTCGCCGTCGGATAGGCATCGTGTTGCAGCTTGCGCCGCTCGGGCGTGAAGGGCTCGATGACATTCATCCCCGGCTTGCGCTCCACGGTCGCGGCGGAGAGTACCGGCGGGTCGTCCGTGTCGGTCGAGATGTCATCGAGGCTTGGCAGGGTCAGGCCGCGATACAATGCGACCGAGAAGGGTGTCAGCACCAGGCAGGCAACCAGAACGGCGGCAAGCACATTGCCGCCGCCCTCACCGCCATAGGTCCACAATTGCTGCAGCCCGCGCGCCGCGAAAGCCAGCGAAAGCAGCGCCAGCGCAGCGACGACGCCGAGCACGGGAATGACATCGGGCGTGGCCAGCAGCCCGAAGCGGTGCGCCAGCGCAGCGATGGCAAACACGATGGCCGAGAACACCGCTAGCCGGCGGCCAAGCGCCGCCGCACGCGAAACCGGCGCCTCGGTATAGTCAGCCATGTTGCAGTCGCCGCCCCGCTGTCCTGTGCCGCGCGCTTCTTACCGGCTTTCCCGCTCCGATTGAAGCCGAAATGAACGCGCCGGCCGCCTCATTGCGTCGGCAGCCGGTAATCCCTGAACTGGTCGCGCAATGCGGTCTTCTTAATCTTGCCTGCCGCCGTGTGCGGAATCTCGTCGACGAAGGCGACGTCGTCGGGCATCCACCACTTCGCCACCTTGCCTTCCATGAACTCCAGTATGGCAGCCTTCTGAGGCTCCTTGCCCGGCTTGCGCACGATGATCAGCAGCGGCCGCTCGGCCCATTTCGGGTGCGGCACGCCGATGACCGCCGCCTCCAGCACCTCGGGATGGCCGACGGCAAGGTTTTCCAGGTCGATCGTCGAGATCCACTCGCCACCCGACTTGATGACGTCCTTTGCGCGGTCGGTGATCTGCATGTAGCCGAGCGGGTCGATATGGGCGACGTCGCCGGTATCGAACCAGCCTTCCTCGTCGAACTGCTCGGCGCCGGCGCCGCCGTAATAAGCGCGCGCCACCGCCGGGCCGCGCACCTTCAGGCGACCGAATTTCTGGCCGTTCCAGGGCATCTCGACATTCTCGTCGTCGGTGACCTTCATCTCGACACCGAACGGCGCATGGCCCTGCTTCATGCGCACGTCGAGCAGCTTCTCGCCCTCGAACTCCGCGCATTCAGGCTTCAGCGTCGCCAGCGTGCCGAGCGGCGACATCTCCGTCATGCCCCAGGCATGGATCACCTCGACACCGTAATTGTCCTGGAATTTCTGGGTGATGGCGCGCGGGCAGGCCGAGCCGCCGATGACCACCTTCTTCAGGTGCGGCAGCGTCTCGCCGGTCTCCTCGAGATATTGCAGCAGCATCAGCCAGACCGTCGGCACGGCGGCTGAGAAGGTCACCTTCTCCGTGTTGAGCAACTCGCAGATCGACGGTCCGTCCATCTTGCCGCCGGGCATCACCAGCTTGGCGCCGATCATCGGCGCGCTCTGCGCCAGGCCCCAGGCATTGGCGTGGAACATCGGCACCACCGGCAGGATGACGTCGCGCGAGGAAATCCCCATCGCGTCGGGCATCGCGGCAATCATGCCGTGCAGCACGTTGGATCGGTGGCTGTAGACGACGCCCTTCGGGTCGCCTGTCGTGCCCGAGGTGTAGCACATGCCGGCTGCGGCATTCTCGTCGAGCGCCTTCCAGCGGTAGCCGCCGTCGGCCTCCTCCAGCCATTCCTCGTAGGCCACGACGTTGGGCAGCGCCGTCTCGGGCATATGCGCCCTGTCGGTCAGCACGATCACCTGCCGCAGCGACTTCACCGCCGGGGCGATCTTCTCGATCAGCGGCATGAAGGTCAGGTCGACGAAGATCGCCTTGTCCTCGGCATGGTTCATGATCCAGGCGATCTGGTCGGGAAACAGCCTGGGGTTCAGCGTGTGGTAGACGCCGCCCATGCCCATGATGCCGTACCAGGCCTCGAAGTGGCGCGCCGTGTTCCAGGCCAGTGTCGCTATGCGGTCGCCGGTGGAGAACCCGTCGCGCTCCAGCCGCTCGGCAACCTTCAGCGCGCGCTCGCGCGCCTCCCGGTAGGTGGTGCGCACGATCGGGCCCTCGATGGAGCGCGAGACGATCTCCCGGTCCGGATGCTGGCGGGCCGCGTGGTCAAGTATCTTGTGGCAGAGCAGCGGCCATTCCTGCATCAGTCCGAGCATTGCGTTCCTCCCAGAACAGTCTTTGGGACATAGTGGCGTGATCGTCCGATTTGTCCAGTTGTCTGTGGGCTTCCCTTCCGCAAACCAGCGGCGCCACAATCCGGCCATCGTCGCTGTAAATGGTCGACCTTGGCGGGGAGCTTTGCACAAGGCCGAAGGGTGACGTCATGGACGTTGAAACAGCCAAGCATACCGCGCCGGATTCCGTGTCCGGCAGCCTGACCCTCCTCCCCGCCCCGCAAACCAGAATGCTGCCGCCGCCTGCCCGCGCCGTTTCCGACTCGGAGTTCGAGAATGTGGTGCGCGGCGCCCTCGACGCCGTCGGCGGCACGCTCCTCTTCAAGATGACGGTCGAGGCCGAAGGCGCTGCCCACCACGCCGCCGCGGCCGCCGTCGGCACGGGTGAGACGCGCCAGTTCCTGCTCCTGACCCTGCCGGTGAATGGCGGCCGACTGAAGGTCGAGACGACGGCGCGCAGCGCCAGTCCGCTCGCCGGAATCGCCGCCTCCTATGCCGGCCTGCTCGACGTCTTCAAGGCCGCCGCCTGAGACCTGCGCAGTCCGGTCGGCCTTGCGGGCCACGCACGCCATGATAGCCTCTGCCCGCTGCCGCCCGCTTCGGGCAGGCAACCGGCGGGGATCCTCAGGTGCCGACGATCGAACACTGGCCGATCAAGCCGCGTGGCCGAAAACTGGCCGCCGGCCAGCGCTCGGAACTCTGCATCTTCGACCTCGGCCACGGTACCGCCTCTGTCCTGCTCGCAGTCGAGGGCCTGATCGAGGCGCCGAACTGGACGCGCGACGGCCGAAACCTGCTCGTCAATGCCGGCGGCGAGCTCTGGCTCGTCCGCATCGACGGCAGCGTGGCACCGGCGAGGCTCGATTCAGGCGGCATCGACAGCTTCAACAACGACCATGTCCTGTCGCCCGACGGCAGCACGGTCTATGCGAGCAGCGACGACGGCCACATCTACGCTCTGCCGATCGCCGGCGGCGAGCCGCGCCGCGTTTCGGCCCCGCAGGAGCACCCGCACCATTGCTACCTGCACGGCATCTCGCCCGACGGAGAAACGCTCGCTTATGTCGCGGTCGAGCAGCGCGCGGGCAGGAAGCGCATCAACATCTTCACCCTGCCCGCTGAGGGCGGCGATAACCGCCGCCTCACCGACCTCGACCTGCCGCATGACGGACCGGAATATTCGCCGGACGGCGCCTGGATCTATTTCAATTCGGAGCGCGCCTCGCCCGGCCATGCGCAGTGCTTTCGCATGCGCCCCGACGGTTCCGGCGTCGAGCAGCTGACGCATGACGAAAGGGTCAACTGGTTTCCGCACCCCTCGCCCGACGGCGGGGCCGTGGTCTATCTCAGCTACCCCAAAGGCACCCAAGGCCACCCGGCCGACAGGGACGTCATCCTGCGGCTGATGAAACCGGACGGCTCCGGCCAGCGCGACCTCGTCGCGCTACCGGGCGGACAGGGCACGATCAACGTCAACTCCTGGGCACCCGACAGCACCCGCTTCGCCTACGTCGCCTATGAACCAGACAACGACCTTCGGAAGGTCGGCGCACTCTAGGGCTCATCACGCTACAGACCGGCTCTCCCCTTCCCGCACCCGCCAAAATCGGCTTAGATCGGCGCATCCCTGCCCCGGAGTCTCCCGTGCTCGACAAACCGCCGCTAAGCAATCTCCAGACGCGCGACATCAACGCGCTCGTCCATCCCTATACGCCGATCCACAAGCTCGCCGAGACCGGCGCGGTCGTCATGGAGCGCGGCCAGGGCGTCTATGTCTTCGACACGCAGGGTCGCTCCTATATCGAGGGCATGTCGGGCCTGTGGTGCGCCGGGCTTGGCTTCGGCGACGAGGAGATGATCGAGGCGGCGATCGAGCAGATGCGCGCCCTGCCCTTCTATCATCTGTTCGGCGCCAAGAGCACGGAACCGGCCATCGAGCTTGCCGAGAAGCTGAAGGAACTGGCGCCGGTGCCGATTTCGCGGGTGTTCTTCACCTCGTCGGGCTCGGAGGCCAACGACACGCAGGTCAAGCTCGCCTGGTACATGAACAATGCGCTCGGCCGGCCGGACAAGAAGAAGATCATCTCGCGCATCAAGGCCTATCACGGCGTCACCGTGATGTCCGCCTCGCTGACCGGTCTTGCAGGCAACCACAATGGTTTCGACCTGCCGGTCGACCGCGTGCTGCACACGGACTGCCCGCATTACTACCGTTTCGCGGCAGAGGGCGAGAGCGAGGCCGAGTTCGTGGCGCGGCTGGCGCAGTCGCTGAAGGACATGATCGAGCGCGAGGGGCCGGAAACGATCGCGGCGATGATTGCCGAGCCGGTGATGGGGGCCGGCGGCGTCATCGTGCCGCCGCAGACCTATTTCGCGGCGATCCAGCCGATCCTCGACGAACACGACATCATGCTGATCGCCGACGAGGTGATTACCGGGTTCGGGCGCACCGGCAATTTCTGGGGCAGCCAGACGCTGGGCATGCGGCCAAAGACCATCTCGGCCGCCAAGCAGCTTACCTCGGCCTATGCGCCGCTCGGTGCCGTCATGGTGCCGGAAGACGTCTACCAGGCCTATGTCGACCATTCAGCAAAGCTCGGCAGCTTTTCGCACGGCTTCACCTATGGCGGCCATCCGCTTTCCTGCGCGCTCGGCGTCAAGGCGATCGAGATCTACCAGAAGCGCGACATCGTCGGCCAGGTGCGGAAGCTGATCCCGGGGTTCGAGCGGCGCATGGCGCGGATCGGCGAGCATCCGCTGGTCGGCGAGGCGCGCTCCTGCGGGCTGATGGGCGGCGTCGAGCTCGTCGCCGACAAGCGGACAAAGCGCTCCTTCGACCCGAAGAAGGGCGTCGGGCCAGAAACTTCGCGGCTGATCGAGGAGAACGGCGCCATCCTGCGTGCGCTCGGGGATACCATCGCCATCTGCCCGCCGATGATCATTTCACAGGCCGAACTCGACGAGATGTTCGACCGGCTGGAAAAGAGCCTAAACCAGGCCGAGGCCTGGGTGGTGGCGCAGCGACTTCGCGATACCTAGGTCCCTTGGGAACGGCAGGTGCGCATGGCGCGTTGCTGCCCGAACAAGGAGCGTGGCCATGAACATTGCAGCAAACCCGTCGCCCGGATTTCAGCGCAACCCGGCGCGCGAGATCAGTGTCGAACCGTTTTCGGGCGTCGTAACGGTCAGGCATGCCGACGCCATCGTCGCCTCGACAGACAGGGCGCTGGTGATGCGCGAGGAAAACTACCCGGCGGTCTTCTACATCCCCTTCAAGGACATCTATTTCGAGTTCCTGAAGCGTACCGACGCCTCGACCCACTGCCCCTACAAGGGCGACGCCTCCTACTGGAGCGCCAGCGCGTCGGGCGAAGGCGAGGCCAACGTCATGTGGGCCTATGAAAACCCCTATGACGAGATGGCGCTGATCAAGGACCACGGCGCCTTCTATCCCGACAAGGTGCAGGTGGAGGCCGTGCCGACGGCCTGAGCGGGCCACCGACGCCTCTGCCGGAGGGCTGCCTAGACGCCCTTCTTGACCGCCGCCTGGGCGGCCGCCAGTTTGGCGATCGGCACGCGGTAGGGCGAGCACGACACGTAGTCCAGCCCGACCTCCTCGCAGAAGCCGATCGAGGCGGGGTCGCCGCCGTGCTCGCCGCAGATGCCGAGCTTGATGTCGGGTCGCGTCGCGCGGCCCTTTTCGGCGGCCATGCGCACCAGTTCGCCGACGCCGTCAATGTCGATCGTCACGAAGGGGTCGCGCTCGATGATGCCCTTCATCCTGTAGGTCTCCAGGAAGGCCGCGGCATCGTCGCGCGAGATGCCGAAGGTCGTCTGCGTCAGGTCGTTGGTGCCGAAGGAAAAGAATTCGGCCGTCTCGGCGATCACATGGGCGCGCAGGGCGGCGCGCGGCAACTCGATCATCGTGCCGGTCAGGTAGTCGATGGTCACACCCGCCTCTTCCATCACGGCCTTGGCCACGGCATCGATACGCGCCTTGACGAAATCGAGCTCCTTCTTCAGCCCGACCAGCGGCACCATGATCTCGGGCACCACCGGGCTGCCGGTCTTCCTGCCCGCCTCGATCGCCGCCTCGACGATGGCGCGCGTCTGCATCTCCGCGATCTCCGGATAGGACACCGCCAGCCGGCAGCCGCGATGGCCGAGCATCGGGTTGAACTCGTGCAGCGCCTCGGTGCGCTGGCGCAGCTTCTCGGCCGGCACGCCCATGGCGGCGGCGACCTCGGCGATCTCCTCTTCCGTCTTGGGCAGGAATTCGTGCAGCGGCGGGTCGAGCAGGCGGATCGTCACCGGCAGGCCAGCCATGATCTCGAACAGCTCAAGAAAGTCCGAGCGCTGCATCGGCAAGAGCTTGGCCAGCGCCTTGCGCCTCTGCTCCTCGGTGTCGGAGACGATCATCTCGCGCATCGCGGCGATCCTGACGCCCTCGAAGAACATGTGCTCGGTGCGGCAGAGCCCGATGCCCTCGGCGCCGAAAGAGCGCGCCATGCGCGCATCGGCCGGCGTGTCGGCATTGGTGCGCACCTTCATGCGGCGGATGCCGTCAGCCCATTCCATGATCGAGGCGAAATCGCCGGACAGTTCCGGCTGCAGCATGGCGACCGCCCCCATCAGCACCTGGCCATTGGCGCCGTCGATGGTGATGATGTCGCCCTTCTTCAGCGTCTTGCCCATCACCGAAAGCTGGCCGGTGCGGTAGTCGACGCGCAGCGAACCGGCGCCCGAAACGCAGGGCTTGCCCATGCCGCGCGCCACCACGGCGGCGTGGCTGGTCATGCCGCCGCGCGTCGTCAGAATGCCCTCGGCGGCATGCATGCCGTGAATGTCCTCCGGGCTGGTCTCGACACGCACCAGGATCACCTTGCGGCCGGCGGCCTTCATTTCCTCGGCCTCCTGCGAGGAGAACACGATCTCGCCGGTCGCCGCGCCAGGCGAGGCCGGCAGGCCGATGGCGATGACGTCGCGCGCCGCGGCCGGGTCGATGGTCGGGTGCAACAGCTGGTCGAGCGAGCCCGGGTCGATGCGGGCCACCGCCTCTTCCTTGGTGATCAACCCCTCGGCCGCCATGTCGACCGCCACCTTCAGCGCTGCCTTGGCCGTGCGCTTGCCTGAGCGCGTCTGCAGCATCCACAGCTTGCCGCGCTCGATGGTGAATTCGAGATCCTGCATGTCGCGGTAATGGCGCTCCAGCCGATCCGAAATGGCGACGAAGGAGGCGAAAGCCTCGGGCATAATCTTCTGCAGCGACGGCTTGTCGGAACCGGCAGCGATGCGCGCCGCCTCGGTGATGTTCTGCGGCGTGCGGATGCCGGCCACCACGTCTTCGCCCTGCGCGTTCACCAGGAACTCGCCATAAAGCATCTTCTCGCCGGTCGACGGGTTGCGCGTGAAGGCGACGCCCGTCGCCGAGGTCTCGCCCATGTTGCCGAACACCATGGCCTGCACGTTGACGGCGGTGCCCCAGCTCTCGGGAATGTCGTGCAGCCGCCTGTAGGTGATGGCGCGCGGATTCATCCAGCTCGCCAGCACGGCGCCGATGGCGCCCCAGAGCTGCTCCTGCGGGTCCTGCGGAAAGGGTCTTTCCAGTTCTTCCTCGACCTTGGCCTTGTAGAGGCCGATAACCTCCTGCCATTCGTCGGCCGACAGGTCGGTGTCGAGCTCGTGGCCGAGGCGCGCCTTCTCCTCTTCCAGAATCTCCTCGAAGACCTCATGCTCGAGGCCCATGACGACGTCGGAATACATCTGGATGAAGCGGCGGTAGCTGTCATAGGCAAAACGCGCGTCGCCGGAATCCTGCGCCAGCGCCTTCACCGTCTCGTCGTTCAGGCCAAGGTTCAGCACCGTGTCCATCATGCCGGGCATCGAGGCGCGCGCGCCCGAGCGCACCGAGACAAGCAGCAGCTTTTCGGGATCGCCGAAGCGCCTGCCGGCCAGGCTGCCGACATGGTCGAGCGCCCTGGAGACCTGTTCGGCAAGGTCGCCCGGATAGACCTTCCCGTTCGAATAGTACCAGTTGCAGAGATCGGCGGTGACGGTGAAACCGGGCGGTACCGGCAGGCCGAGGCGGCACATCTCGGCGAGGTTTGCGCCCTTGCCTCCGAGCAGGTTGCGGTCGCCGGCCTGTCCCTCGGCGGCGCCATCTCCAAAGCTGTAGACCCACTTGGTCATGCCGGCCCCTTCTTGCTCGCTCCGGCGGTGGCCGCGTGGCTGCAACCGCGCTCGGTGGCCGAGCGATAGAATGCTGCACTGCAAAAGGCAACCCGGCGGAAGGTGAACCGGCTCTACAATCGATTAGGCCGGATGGCTTTTCCGGCTTGCCACCCTCTCTTGCTTGCATCGCCGCTTAGCGCTAGAACATACCATGAACAGGAGGCGACGATGAAACAGACCGGCAAGCTCGACTATCTCGAACTGCCCGCCGCGGGCGGCACGCTCGACACCGTCAAGGCGTTCTACAGCACCGCTTTCTCATGGTCCTTCACCGACTACGGCCCGACCTATTCGGCCTTCGACGAAGGGCTCGAGGGCGGCTTCCAGGCCGAGGCGTCCGAGGCGCCGGCAAGACCGCTGCCGGTGCTCTATTCGGAAAACCTCGACGAGACGCTCGCCGCGGTCGAAGCCGCCGGCGGCCATATCGTGAAACCGATCTTCCCGTTTCCCGGCGGCCGGCGCTTCCATTTCACCGACCCCGCCGGCAACGAGCTCGCCGTCTGGGGCACGTAGCCGCACGGGGCCACGCAAAACTGTGCGTGGCCCTTCTCGCGATTGTGCTTTTCGATCACACTGAATATAAGGCCGCTGAACTCGACACAGCGTCGATTCATGGGGCGTAGCCAAGCGGTAAGGCAGCGGTTTTTGGTATCGCCATCCCTGGTTCGAATCCAGGCGCCCCAGCCAGTGCCTCGCAAGCCCGGCGGCTTTCCCGGTTTCTAGCTCGCTTCGCGCAGCTGCTCGGCGGTATCGAGATCGACCGACACGAGCTGGCTGACGCCCTGCTCTGCCATCGTCACGCCGAACAGCCGGTTCATGCGCGCCATGGTGATCGGGTTGTGCGTGATGATGACGAAGCGCGTCTCGGTCGACTGAGCCATCTCGTCCATCAGGTTGCAGAAGCGCTCGACATTGTGGTCGTCGAGCGGCGCATCGACCTCGTCGAGGACGCAGATCGGCGCCGGGTTGGTCAGGAACACCGCGAAGATCAGCGCCATCGCCGTCAGCGCCTGCTCGCCGCCCGAAAGCAGCGTCATCGTCTGCGGCTTCTTGCCGGGCGGGCGGGCGAGAATCTCGAGCCCGGCCTCCAGCGGATCGTCGGACTCGATCAGCTGCAGTTCTGCCGTGCCGCCGCCGAAGAGATGCGAGAACAGCTTCTGGAAATGGCCATTGACGACCTCGAAGGCGGCGAGCAGCCGCTCGCGGCCCTCTCGGTTGAGGCTCTGGATTGCCTGGCGCAGCTTGCGGATCGCCTCGATGATGTCCTCGCGTTCCGAAACGATCGTCTCAAGCCGCTCCGACAGCTCGCGCTGCTCTTCCTCGGCGCGCAGGTTGACGGCGCCGAGCCGCTCGCGCTCGATCTTCAGCCGGTCGAGCCGCCGCTCGATCTCGGCCATGTCGGGCATCGGGCTGTCGGTTTCGAGCCCCGTCTGGCGGATCGCCAGATGCGGCGGCGTGTTCAGCGTCTCATGGATGCGCGCCTCGGCCTCGCGGCGCCGCTCGTCGGCGGCGCTCAGCCGTTCCTCGGCGCGTGCCCGCTGCTCGCGCGATTCAGACAGCGCCTGGATGGCGCCGGTTGCCGCCTTGTCGAGTTCGGCCTGCCAGGTCTCGGCCACCTGCAGCCTGTCGGCCGCCTCCTTGCGCAGCCGCTCGGCTTCCGAGAGCTGCGTCAGCAGCGCGCGGCGCTTGGCGTCGATCTCGTCCGGTGCCTCGGCGAGCTTTTCCACTTCCGCCGCGGCCTCGACGCGGCGGGCGCCGAGCGAGGCGATCTGGGTCGCGGCGTTCTCGGCGCGCAGCGTCCAGGCCAGCCGGTCGCCGCCAATCGCCTCGAGCCTACGCGCCCTGGCTTCCGTCTCGCGCCGCAGGCCCTCATGAACGGCGCGCGCGTCGGCAAGCGCGGTGCGGTCGCGCCCCACCTGGCCCGACAGCGTGTCGAGCCTTGCGCGCAGGTCGCCGAGGTCCGGCGCGGTTTCGAGCTGCGTCTCAGCTTCGGCGAAAGCGACATTCGCCTCGCGCAGGTCGTCGCCGATGCGCGTGCGGGTCTCGCCGAGCGCGGTGCGCCGTCCGGCCAGTTCGCCGGCGGCCTTCTCGGCCCTGGCCAGCGCGTCCCTCGCCTCGCCGACGGCGCGCTGCGCATCGCGCCAGGCCTGGCGCGCCGCCGCTTCAGCGGCAACATGCTCGCGCAGCGCCGCCTCGGCGGTCGCCTGCCTGGCCTCGGCCTCGCGCAATTTCTGGGTTGCGGCCACCGCCTCGGCGTCGAGTTCGACAAGCCGGTTTTTCTGCGCCAGCCGCTGGGCGGCGGCGGTCGGGGCATCGGCGCTGGCCGTCAGGCCGTCCCAGCGCCACAACCCGCCCTGCTTGCTGACCAACCGCTGGCCGGGCTTCAGAAGCGACTGCACACGTCGGCCGTCCGCCTCATCGACAATGCCGATCTGCGCCAGCCGGCGGGCAAGCTGGCGCGGCGCCCGCACCACCTCTGCCAGGCTGCGCACCCCGTCCGGCAGCGCCGGGTCGTCGGCCAGTCTTTCGGCTTCGCCCCAATGTACCGGCGCCGCACGGTCGAGCGCTGCATCAAGGTCTTCGCCAAGCGCTGCACCCAGCGCCGTCTCGAAGCCGCGGTCGACCGAGATCTGCTCCAGCACGGCCGGAAACAGGTCGCCGGTGGCGGCATTCAATATCTTGGCCAGCGTGCGCGCTTCAGTCTCGATCCGCGCCAGTTCCGCCTTGGCTTCCTGAACCGGCGGGCGAGCGGCATTTTCGGCACTGCGCGCCGCGGCGACCGCCTGTTCGGCCTGGCCTGCCTGCGCCTCGGCCGTCTCCAGCGCCGCCTGGGCGGCGTCAGCGAGCTGCTTCTTCTCCGCCGGATCGGCAAGGCTCGCCATCTTCGCAGCGATCTCTGCCGTTTCGGCCTCGACGGTTGCTAGCTGTTTTTCCAGCCGGTCTCGCCGTTCCGAGGTCTCCTGCAACCGGCGTTCAAGCTGGTTTCGTGTCGCCACGGCCTCCGCGCGCTGCGCTGTCAGCTGCTCGAGCGCCGCCTCGCTGACCTTCAGCGTGGCAACCGCCGTGTCGAGCGCTTCGCGGGTCGCCGTCTCGCGCTCCAGCGAGGAGGCGTTTTCCCACTTCAGCGTTGCTTCCTCGGCGTCGAGGCGCTCCAGGATGCCCGCATTGTCGCGCACCATCTGCTCCTCGCGGGTGATGTCGGCGTCGAGCTGTTGCAGGCGCCGGGACAGTTCGGCATGGCGGGCGCGGACACGCTCGGCCTCTTCCTCGATCTGCGACTTGGCGATCGAAAGGCGCTGGAAGGCTGCGGCCGCCGCGGCTTCCGCGTCGCGCAGTTCCGGCAGGCGGTGGGCGCCGACCGCCTGTTCCTTGGCCGCGCCCATCTGCGCGTTGGCGCGCTCGCCGACCAGCGAGGTCGCGGCGGCAAGCGCTGACTGAGCCTCGGCCTCCTGCGTCTTGGCGACCGACCAGCGCAGGTGAAGCAGCGTCGCTTCCGCCTTGCGGATATCGGCCGACAGGTTCTTGAAGCGCGAAGCCTGGCGCGACTGGCGCTTCAGGCTCTCGATCTGGCTCTCCAGTTCACCGACGACGTCGTCGAGGCGCTCTAGGTTCTGTTCGGCGGCGCGCAGCCTGAGTTCGGCCTCGTGGCGCCTCGTGTGCAGGCCGGAAATGCCGGCCGCCTCTTCCAGGAGCGCGCGGCGCGCCTGCGGCTTTGCCTGGATCAGCTCGCCGATGCGCCCCTGCCCGACCATCGAGGGCGAACGGGCACCGGTCGACTGGTCGGCGAACAGAAGCTGCACGTCCTTGGCGCGCGCGTCCTTGCCGTTGATGCGGTAGACGGAGCCCGCCTCGCGCTCGATGCGGCGCGACACCTGCAGCTCGTCGGCGTCGTTGAAGGCGGCCGGTGCGGTGCGGTCGCTATTGTCGAGGAAGAGCGTGACTTCGGCGGTGTTGCGCGCCGGCCGTGTGCCAGAGCCGGAAAAGATCACGTCGTCCATGCCCGAGGCGCGCATGTTCTTGTATGAGCTTTCGCCCATGACCCAGCGCAGCGCTTCGACGAGATTGGACTTGCCGCAGCCGTTCGGACCGACGATGCCGGTCAGGCCGCGTTCAATGACGAATTCGCCGGGTTCGACGAAGGATTTGAATCCGAGAAGGCGGAGACGGGAGAATTTCATCGGCGCGGGTCCGCGGGCGCGCCGAAGCGCGCCTTCCCGCTCGCGGCGAAAGCGTCAGAGCATGCCGTCGATGATCGCCGACATTTCCTCAATCGTCAGTGCCCCCTTATAGGTATTGCCGTTGATGAAGAAGGTTGGCGTGGAATCCACCTTGAATTCATCTGCACCGCGTTTTTGCACCGATCTCACATCGTCCAGAAGTTTCTGGTCCGTCAAGCAGGCCTCAAAGGACTCCTGTGAAAAACCGGCCAGTTTCGAGATTTGCAGCAGCGCATCCTTCGCATTCTGCACCGAAGCCCAGTTCTGCTGCTGCTTGAACAGCACGTCGACCATTGGAAAATACTTGTCGCCGGAGCAGCGCGCCAGCATGAAGCCGGCCTCGGCGCGCGGGTCGAAGGGAAACTCGCGCAGGATCAGACGGGCCTTGCCGGTGTCGAGATACTTCTTCTTCAGCTCGGGCAGCGTCGTCTCGTGGAAATGCGCGCAGTGCGGGCAAGTCATCGAGGCATATTCAACGATCGTCACCGGCGCGTCGGCATTGCCGAGCACCTGGTCCGGCAGCGCGCCTTCCTCGAGCAACTTGGCCATGTTGACCGAGCCCTGCGACTTGGGCGCTTCTACCGCGGGCGCGGCGGCGGCTGCAGGTTCGGCCGGTGCCTCCGGCGTCTCGGCCATAGCCTTGTCGCTTGAATCGCTGCATGCCGCCACGACCAGGCCCGCAGGCACGGCGAGCAGGGACGAGAGGACTGTTCTGCGGGACAAGGGACGGATCATGCGAATCACCTGATTGTGGAGTTATCTTGCAATGTCTGGGCACCAGAAAGCGAGACTTGGCGCGAATTAGGGCATCCGCGTCCCCAATCCAACCCGCAAAGCCACGCAGCCGTTCACGAAAGCGAGAGGCGGCCTCACGTTCCGGGCTTGCGGCTGGCGAGGATCGTGGCGCCAAGCCGCTCCAGCGAGGCGCGCAGCCCGTCATCCTCGATCTTGCCTACGGTGCCGGTAATCTTCGACTTCTCGGCCGGCGACAGCGGCCGCGGCTCCGGCCTTGCCTTGTGGGCGCCCGAGGACACCGGCTTCTGCACGATCTTGATCCTGCCGATCGCCGCAAAGCCCAGAAACGCGTTCACCCGGCCGATGATCTCACCCGTCTCGTGCTGCAGGTAGAGCGCTGCAGCCCCCTCGCAGGCGATCACCAGGGTTGCCGGCTCGAACGGGTCGTCCTCATGCGCGCGGCGCGGCCACTGGATTTTTTCCGGGCGCGAGCGGCTGGCGAGACGCGGGCCCGCGATCTCGTCCCACGACTGCACCAGCCCGATCGAAATGCCGGCGCGCTTGCGCAGCACCGGGTCGAGGATCGCGGTTGCGAGATCGCTTATCGCAACAGGATTGCGGTTGGCCGATTTCCCTGCCATGTGCGTTTTCCAATGCCCGCTCAGAAGAGAACCCACCATAGGCCAAAGCCGGGAGCAATGGCACCCGCCGCTGCCGATTTACCGGCGACGCCGGGTGAAGCCGGCAGCGTCGCCGCCCGGCTCCTCGACTGGTACGACGCGCAGCATCGCGAACTGCCGTGGCGCGTCGCGCCGGCCGCGCTGAAATCCGGCGCGCGACCCGATCCCTACCGCGTCTGGCTCTCCGAGGTCATGCTGCAGCAGACCACCGTCGAGACGGTCAAACCCTATTTCCAGAAATTCGTCGACAAGTGGCCGGACGTATCGTCCCTCGCCGCAGCCGACACCGAGGAAGTCATGAAGGCCTGGGCCGGGCTCGGCTACTATTCGCGCGCGCGCAACCTCAAGAAATGCGCCGACCTCGTCGCCTCATTGCCTGGCGCGGGCTTCCCCGACAGCGAGGCCGGCCTGCGTGAGTTGCCGGGCATCGGCGCCTACACGGCCGCCGCGATCGCCGCGATCGCCTTCGACCGGCCGGCCGCCGTGATGGACGGCAATGTCGAGCGCGTCATGGCGCGGCTGTTTGCGATCCGCGTTCCGCTGCCCGAGGCAAAGCCCGAAATCCGCGGGCTGCTCGAAAAACTCGTGCCCGGACAGCGTCCCGGCGACTTCGCCCAGGCGATGATGGATCTCGGCGCGACGATCTGCACGCCACGGCGGCCGCGCTGCATGCTCTGCCCGCTGCGGTCGGCCTGCCTGGCTCTCGTCGAGGGCGATCCCGAGCTGCTGCCGATCAAGGCGCCCAAGGCCGACAAGCCGCTGCGCCGGGGGGCCGCCTTTGTCGCCCAGCGCGATGACGGGTCGGTGCTTCTGAGGACGCGTCCCGAGCGCGGATTGCTCGGCGGCATGAGCGAGGTGCCGACGACAGGCTGGACGGCACGGTTCGACGGCGAAACGACGGAGAAAGCAGCCCCTTTTCCGGCGAACTGGCGGAGAGCCGGCCAGATCAGCCATGTTTTCACGCATTTTTCGCTCGAACTGGAGGTCTTTCTGGCCAAGGTTTCGGGCGGGCCGGTGCTTGACGGACACCGCTGGTCGCCCGCTTCCACCCTGCACGGCGAGGCGCTGCCAACGGTCATGAAGAAAGTCATCGAAACAGCGATACCCGGCGCGACCAGGGCGCCACGACCAGGAGACAAGGCATGAGCGAGATCCACCACATCGTTTTCGACATCGGCCGGGTATTGATCCATTACGACGCCGAACTGCCGTTCCTGCGGCTCATTCCCGACGAGCAGGAGCGCAGGTGGTTCTTCGAGAATGTCTGCACCTCGCCCTGGAACATCGAGCAGGACCGCGGCCGGTCATGGGAGGAGGCGGAAGCCGAGCTCCTGGCTGTCCACCCCGATCATGCTGAAAACATTCGCAATTTCCGACGCTACTGGCACGAGATGGTGCCGCATGCCTATGACGACAGCGTCGCCCTGATGGAGCGGCTGATCGACGACGGGCATGACGTCACGCTGCTGACCAACTGGGCCGCCGACACCTTCGCCGAGGCGCGCATCCGCTACCCGTTTCTCGAAAAGCCGCGCGGCATCACCGTGTCGGGCGAGATCAAGGCGATCAAGCCCGACCGTGTCATCTACGACCACCATGTCCGCTCGTTCGGGCTCGAACCGGCGGCCACCCTGTTCATCGACGACAGCCAGAAGAATGTCGACGCCGCCCGTGAGGCCGGGTGGCAGGCGGTGCTGTTCACCGACGCTACCGCCCTCGAGAACGATCTCGAGCGGTTCGGAATCCGCGTCCGCTAGCGGCCGGCGTCAGGCGCCGGCGCGCTCCATGCCGAGGCGTGCGATGCGCCGGAGTTCGTCGATCTGGGTGAGACCGCCGCTGCGCTCGTAATGCCAGAAAGTCCAGCCGTTACAGGCGTCCAGCCCCTGCACCACGGCGCCGACCTTGTGGATCGAGCCGGCCGTGTCGCCGACCGCCAGCGTGCCGTCGGCGCGTACCCGCGCGGCCCAGCGCTTCTTGGAATCGTAGAGCATGGTGCCCGGCTTCATGACGCCGGCATCGAGAAGGCTGACAAAGGCGACGCGCGGCTCTGCCCGCTTGCTCGGCATGCCCTCGAGATCGGCGAGGTTCATCGGGCGGACCCCATCGATGCGCTCGTTGGCGGCATCGATGTAGGCCTGCTCGCGCTCGACGCCGACGAAGTTGCGGCCAAGCCGCTTGGCCACAGCGCCGGTGGTGCCTGAGCCGAAGAAGGGATCGAGCACGACGTCGCCCGGCTTGGTCGAGGCCAGCATGACGCGGGCAAGCAACGCCTCGGGCTTCTGCGTCGGGTGAAGCTTGTCGCCCTTTTCGTTCTTCAGCCGCTCATTGCCGGTGCAGATCGGAAACAGCCAGTCGGAGCGCATCTGCACGTCGTCGTTCGACGCCTTCAGCGCATCATAGTTGAAGGTGTAGCCCTTGCCCTTCTGGTCGCGCGACGCCCAGATCATGGTCTCGTGTGCGTTCTGGAAGCGACGGCCGCGGAAATTGGGCATCGGGTTGGTCTTGCGCCAGACGACGTCGTTGAGGATCCAGAAGCCCAGATCCTGCAGGCTGGCGCCGACGCGGAAGATGTTGTGGTAGGAGCCGATGACCCAGATCGTGCCGTTGGGCTTGAGCACGCGGCGCGCCGCCAGCAGCCAGGCTCGGGTGAAGGCGTCGTAAGCGGCGAAGCTGTCGAACTGGTCCCAGTGGTCGTCGACCGCATCGACCTTCGACTGGTCCGGCCGGAACAGTTCGCCTTCAAGCTGAAGGTTGTAGGGCGGATCGGCGAAGATGACGTCGACGGACTTGTCGGGAAGCGTTTCCAGCGCGGCGACGCAGTCGCCCTTGAGAATGGTGTTCAGCCATTTCGGCTGTGCGACAATGGAGGATTCATCGTCGAGAAGCGCTGCTGCAGACATTCTGGCACCCGGTTACGCGTTACTGTTCACTTCCCGTTATGGTTACCGTTTAGCGTAAATATTTAGTGAAGCGGCCAACCGGATTTGCCGAGCACGGCGCCATCGTGTATTGCGCGGCACCTCCGGCGCCGTCCGCCGGGCCAACCCCAGCAACCGTGGAATTCCATGCCGCAGCCAGATCTCATCATTTTCGATTGCGACGGCGTTCTCGTCGACAGCGAAGTCATTGCGGCCGCCGCTGAGGCCGAACTGCTGACTGCGGCGGGCTATCCGATCACCGGCGAGGAGATCTCGGAACTCTATGCCGGCCTGACCTTCAGCGACATCATGCTGAGGATCGAGGAGAAGGCTGCAATACCGTTCCAGGCGTCGCTGATCGACCAGGCCGAGGCGCTGGTCGACCGCAGGCTGAAAGCCAATGTGCGTGCTATCGAAGGAGCGCACGAGGCCGTCGCCAGCGTGCCCAATCGCTGTATCTGCTCCAATTCCAGCAGCGAGAGACTCGAGATGATGCTGACCAAGACCGGCCTCATGCCGTTCTTCGCCGGCCGCCTGTTCTCGTCCCTCGACACGCCGACCAAGAAGCCGAAGCCGGCGCCCGATGTCTTCCTGCATGCCGCCCAGACGCTGGGTGCCGATCCGGCCCGAACTTTCGTGGTCGAGGATTCCGTACACGGGATAGCCGGTGCCCGGCAGGCCAACATGCGCGTGATCGGCTTCACCGGCGCCGCGCACAGCTACCCCGGCCATGCCGACGTGCTGACCGAGACCGGCGCCGAAACCGTGATCAGGCGCTGGGCCGACTTCCCGGGCGTCGTCGCCGCGCTGTCGGAGTGGTCGGAAGACGCCTGACGCGTCCCAGCACTATTCGGCGGTCTTCTTCTTTGTCGGTCCCTCGTCGAAGCCGGCAAAGACCTGCAGGCTGCGCTCGGCCGGGATCGGCACCTGCACGTTGGGATCGTTCAGCACGAACTGCGTGGCGTTGGCGCCAAGCGTCGTCTGGTAGTTGTGCAGTTGGGAGTAGAGCACCTCGTCGCCGCGCGTAACCGCAATGCGGATCGGCATGGTAATCGTGCCGCCGGTGCTGGCCGGGCCGGGCACGACGCGGCCGGCAACGCCGATGTTCATGGTCAGGATGCCGCCAGATCGCGTGCAATCGCGGGTGACATCGGTAAGAGAGCCCTGATAGATCAGCTGGGCGGGATCGTCCTCGCCGCCCTTGGCGTATTTGTTGAAGAAGCCGGTGTCCTCCCTGATCGACACCTTGGGACAATAGCCTAGCAGGTCGCTGGCAAGGATCTTGCCGGGTTCCGGCTCCGCCTTCTTCTCCTTGGCCCCCAGCTTGAGAATATTGGCGCCGCCGCCCGACTGACATCCAGCGACGCCCAGGATAAAGCCGGCGACGGCGAAAGCCGTCAGAAAACGACCGAAATTTGATCGACGCGTCATGAACCCAGATTTCCCTTCCGAAAAGCCGCCGCTCTATAGCAACCGCCGGGCAAAAATGCGACTGACGGTTCGCACAATTTCGCAGGCTCGCGCGCCGCGGGTCCGCTTCCACGTCAGGGACCATTGAGCATGCACTATATCAGTACGCGGGGCGAGGCTCCGGAACTCGGTTTCTCGGACGCGCTCCTCGCGGGTCTCGCCCGGGACGGCGGCCTCTACGTACCGAAGCAATGGCCGCAGTACAGCCCGGCCGATCTGCGCGCCATGCGCGGCCTTTCCTATCCCGACCTCGCCATCCGGCTGCTGACGCCTTTCCTGGGCGGCGAGATTTCGACGGACGTCTTCGAAAGGTTGGTGCGCGAGGCCTACGCGACCTTCCACCACGATGCGGTCTGTCCGCTGGTGCAGAGCGGTCCGAACACATTCGTTCTGGAACTCTTCCACGGCCCGACGCTGGCCTTCAAGGACGTGGCCATGCAACTCCTGGCGCGGCTGATGGACCACATCCTGGCCGAGCGCGGCCAGCATGCGACGATCGCGGGCGCCACGTCGGGCGACACCGGTGGTGCCGCAATCGACGCGTTTGCCGGCCGCGACCGCACCGACATCTTCATCCTCTATCCGTACGGCAAGGTTTCGGATGTGCAGCGGCGCCAGATGACGACGTCGACCGCCACGAACGTCCACGCCCTGGCCGTCGAAGGCAATTTCGACGACTGCCAGGCACTGGTGAAGGGCATGTTCAACAACCATGGCTTCCGCGACCGGGTGGCGCTGTCCGGCGTCAACTCGATCAACTGGGCCCGTATCATGGCCCAGATCGTCTATTTCTTCTCGTCTGCGATTTCGCTCGGCAGCCCCGACCGCCCGGTGTCCTTTACCGTGCCGACCGGGAACTTCGGCGACATCTTCGCCGGCTATGCCGCAAAGCGCATGGGCCTGCCGATCGACCGGCTGGTGATCGCCACGAACGACAACGACATTCTGGCGCGCACCCTGGCCTCCGGCGAATACCGCACCAAGGGCGTGGTCGAGACGACATCGCCGTCGATGGACATCCAGGTATCGTCGAATTTCGAGCGCCTGCTGTTCGAGGCCGGAGAACGCAACGCGGCCACGGTGCGCGCCTACATGGCGAGCCTTGGCCAGTCAGGCGGTTTCACCATCGAGGAGGCCACGCTGTCTCGGATCCGCGCCGATTTCGACGCTGGGCGTGCGACGGCCGACGAGGCGGCAGCCACAATTCGCTCGTTGCTGTCCTCGAACGGCTACCTGCTCGACCCGCATACCGCGACGGCGGTGCACGTGGCGCGCCAGAACATTGCCGGCGAGACGCCGATGATCGTGCTGGCAACCGCCCATCCGGCGAAGTTCCCGGCCTCGGTGGAAGCCGCCTGCGGCGTGCGTCCCGCGTTGCCTGCGCGACTTGCGGACTTGATGAGCGCCAAGGAAAGGTTCACGGTACTTCCATCCGATCTGAAAATGTTGGAAGATCACATCAGCCGCCATGCGCGAGCGGCACGCTAGGGAGTAATTGTCCGTATGGGTGTTGAGGTAAGCCGTCTGTCGAACGGCCTGACAGTCGCGACCGAAACCCTTCCGAGCATGGAGTCTGTCGCCCTGGGTGTCTGGATCAAGTCCGGAGCCCGTAACGAGCGCGACAACGAACACGGCATGGCGCACCTGCTGGAGCACATGGCGTTCAAGGGAACGGCCAGGCGAACCGCCTTCCAGATTGCATCGGACATCGAGAATGTCGGCGGCGAGATCAACGCCGCCACCAGCGTCGAGACGACTGCCTACTATGCCCGCGTGCTGCGCGACGACGTCCCGCTGGCCGTCGACATCCTGTCCGACATCCTGACGCAATCGCGCTTTGATCCAGACGAGCTGGAGCGCGAGCAGAACGTCATCCTGCAGGAGATCGGCGCCGCGCACGACACGCCCGACGACGTCGTCTTCGACAAGTTTACCGAGACCGCCTACCGCCACCAGACCATCGGCCGATCCATCCTCGGCACGCCGGAGACGGTGCGGTCGTTCACCTCGGCGCAGATCCACGACTATATCGAGCGGCAATACGGCGCCGAGCGCATGGTGGTGGTGGCCGCCGGAGACATCAAGCACGACGCCTTCGTGCGCGAGGTCGAGAAGCGCCTCGGCTCCTTCCGCGAGAAGGCCGAGAGCGCCGTTCCCAACTACGCGCAATATGTCGGCGGCGACTTCCGCGAGAACCGCGACCTGATGGACGCGCAGATCATCCTCGGCTTCGAGGGGCGCGCCTACCACGTGCGTGACTTCTATGCCTCGCAGGTGCTGTCGATGATCCTCGGCGGCGGCATGTCGTCCAGACTGTTCCAGGAAGTGCGCGAGAAGCGCGGCCTCTGCTACTCGGTCTATGCCTTCCACTGGGGCTTTTCGGATACCGGCATCTTCGGCGTTCATTCGGCAACGGGCCAGAGCGACATCTCCAAACTGATCCCGGTGATCGTCGACGAGCTGCAGAAGGCCGGCGAAAGCATCGGCCAGGACGAGCTAGACCGTGCCCGCGCGCAGTACCGCGCCGGCCTGATCATGTCGGCGGAAAGCTGCGCCAGCCGCGCTTCCCAGATTGCCCGGCAGCTGCTGCTGTTTGGACGTCCGATCGCCAAGGAAGAGCTCATGGAGCGGCTCTCGGCCCTGACTGTCGACCGGCTGAGCGACCTGTCGTCGCGCCTGTTTTCGACCATTCCAACGATCGCTGCAGTCGGACCCATTGGCTCGCTCGCCCCTTACGAGGCCATCCGCGACGCCCTGCCCGGGATAGAAACGAGTCTGCGCAAACGCGCGGTCTGACAGTCGAGCGCGGGGCATGTTCGGGCTTTCGTTTCTGCAGCCCAATCAACCAGAACTGAGAGGCGAGCGTGTCTCGTTGCGCATGCCGGTGCGCGGCGACTATCGCGAATGGGCGGACCTGCGCGGAGCGAGCCGGCAATTCCTCGAACCCTGGGAACCGCGCTGGGCGGCCGACGAACTCGGACAGGCCGCCTGGCGCCACCGCCTCTACCGCTATCGCAAGGATTTCGCCGACGGCACGGCGATCGCCTTCTTCATTTTCGACACGCAGACAGGCCACCTGCTCGGCGGCATCACGCTCGGCAATATCAGGCGCGGCGTCGCGCAGTCGGGCCATATCGGTTACTGGCTGGGCGAGAAAAACGCCGGCAAAGGGCTGATGGTTGACGCCCTTGGACTGCTTTCGCGGCACGCGTTCGAAACGATCAGGTTGCACAGGGTCGAAGCTGCCTGTATTCCCGGCAATACAAGGTCGGTCCGGGTGCTTGAAAAAGCCGGATTTACGCGCGAAGGGCTGTTGCGATCCTACCTGAAGATCAACGGAACCTGGCAGGACCACTACCTGTACGGGCTGGTGTCCGAAGATCGGCGAAGCGCCACTGCAAAGGACTGACGTTGGCGAACAACTTCCTCAAGAAATGCGTTCTCGGTCTGGTCACTGTCCTGGTCGTCTGGCTGTGCGCCGCCTCGGTGGCGCTGGCCATCGAGCCGATCAAGATTTCGCGCGACAACGTCGCGCTCGACCTGTCCGGCGCGGTGCAGATCTACCAGAACCAGGGCGAGAATTTCCAGATATCGACGGCGCCCGGCCCGGACGGCATCGTTCGGCGCATCGAGGTCGAGGCCAATGACGAGCGTTCGACCGGCGACTGGGCCGTCTTCGCGCTTGCCAACACGACCGACCAGCAGCTCGACCGGCTGATCGTTGCGCCGCATTTCCGGCTGGTGAATTCCGGCCTGTTCTGGCCCGACCTCGGCTCGAGCCGCGTCGCGGCCATCACGCCGAGCGAGGGCTTTGCGCTCGACCGTCAGGCCAGCCCCGACGCCGACGTCTTCCTGGTGACGCTGAACCCCGGCACCGTGGTCACCTTCATCGCCGAGCTCGCCTCGCCGAACCTGCCGCAGGTCTATCTTTGGGATCCGGAGCCCTACAAGGACTCGGTCAATTCCTACACGCTTTACCGCGGCATCGTGATCGGCATTGCCGGCCTGCTGGCGCTGTTCCTGACCATCCTGTTCGTGGTCAAGGGAACGTCGATGTTCCCGGCCACGGCGGCGCTCTCATGGGCGGTTCTCGCCTATATCAGCGTCGATTTCGGCTTCCTCAACAAGATCATCGAGATCTCGCCCGGCAACGAGCAGATCTGGCGTGCCGGTACCGAAGTGGGCCTGGCGGCAACCTTCGTGGTGTTCCTGTTCGCCTATCTCAACCTCAATCGCTGGCACGGCCATTTCAGCTATGGCGTGTTCGTCTGGATCTGCGGCCTGCTGCTGATCGCGGGCGTCGCGATCATCGACCCGGCGGTGGCGGCGGGCATCGCGCGCCTGTCCTTCGCGGCGACCGCGATTGCAGGCATCGGACTGATCGTTCTGCTCGGCATCCGCGGCTACGACCGCGCCATCATGCTGATCCCGAGCTGGGTCATGGTGCTGCTTTGGCTGACCGGTTCGTGGCTGGCGATCACCGGCGTCATCGACAACGACGTCGTGCAGCCGGCCCTTGGCGGCGGACTAATCCTCATAATCCTGCTGATCGGCTTCACGGTGATGCAGCACGCCTTTGCCGGCGGCGCGCTTCACCAGGGCCTGTTCAGCGACATGGAGCGGCAGGCGCTGGCGGTTTCGGGCTCGGGCGACATCGTGTTCGACTGGGACGTGCTGCGCGACCGCGTGGTGACCAAGCCCGATGTCAGCCTGCAACTCGGCCTGGCACCCAACAGCCTCGGCGGACCGGCGCGGACATGGCTGCCGGCGCTGCATGCCGACGACCGCGACACGTTCCGCACGACGCTCGACGTGGTGCTGGAGCACCGCCGCGGGCGCGTCAGCCAGAGCTTCCGCCTGCGCGGCGCCGACGGCCACTACCACTGGTTCCAGCTGCGGGCGCGGCCGGTCGTCGGCTCGGACGGCGAGGTGATCCGCTGCGTCGGCACGATGGTCGACGTGACCGAGCAGAAGAAGGCCGAGGAACGGCTGCTGCACGACGCCGTGCACGACAACCTGACCGGGCTGCCCAACCGCGAACTCTTCATGAACCGGCTGGAGGCGATCATCTCGGTCGCCAAGTCGGAGGACAAGATCCAGCCGACCGTCTTCGTCATCGACATCGACCGCTTCAAGCAGGTCAATGACGGGCTGGGCATCTCGGCCGGCGACACCATCCTTTTGACCATCGCGCGGCGGCTGCACCGGCTGCTGAAGCCGAAGGATTCGCTGTCACGCTTCGCCGGGGACCAGTTCGCGCTGATGCTGCTGTCGGAACAGGACCCGGCCCGCATCGCTGGCGTGGCCGACGCCATCAAGCAGGCGATCAAGGCGCCGATCAACTTCGCCAAGCGCGAGATCGTGCTGACCGCCTCAATCGGCCTGATCACTTGGACGAACGCCCAGAACCAGGCCGAGGACATGGTCAAGGACGCCGAGCTTGCCATGCACCAGGCCAAGCGTTTCGGCGGCGACCGCATCGAGCCGTTCCGGCCGGCCTTCCGCTCGGTCGGCACCGACCGGCTGCAACTCGAGTCCGATCTCAGGCGTGCCGTCGAGCGCAAGGAATTCACGCTTGCCTACCAGCCGATCGTCCGGCTCGAGGACGGCAGCGTCGCCGGCTTCGAGGCGCTGCTTCGCTGGGAGCATCCGCGCCGCGGCTCGATCCCGCCGTCAGACTTCATCCCGGTCGCTGAAAGCTGCGGCCTGATCGTGCCGCTCGGCCTGTTCGCGATGCAGCGGGCGGCCGACGACCTGGCCGGCTGGCAGAAGCAGATCGGCGACGTGCCGCTGTCGGTCTCGGTCAACCTGTCGAGCCGCCAGTTGATCCGGCGCGACCTGGTCAGCGACGTACGCTCGGTGCTGGCGCGCTCCAACCTGAAGCCGCGCTGCTTCCGGCTCGAGCTGACCGAGTCGCTGGTGATGGACAATCCCGAGCAGACCAACCACGTGTTGACCAAGCTGAAGCAGCTCGGCATCGGCCTGTCGCTCGACGATTTCGGTACCGGCTATTCGTCGCTCTCCTACCTGACGCGTTTTCCCTTCGACACGATCAAGATCGACAAGAGCTTCCTCGACGATTCAACGCCGAAGCGCGCCGTGCTCATCAAGTCGATGGTCAACATGGCGCACGAGCTCGGCCTGTCGGTCGTGGCCGAAGGCATCTCGGACGAGAACGACGCGCTGGAGCTAAGGCAGATGGGCTGCGAATACGTGCAGAGCTTCATGTTCGGCGCGCCGGTGGCCGGCGAGGCCGTGCTCAGGATGCTGAAGGAACAGTACCCGCTCGCTCAGGCGTGACCGGCCATGTTGCTCAAATGAGCGAGGTCGATGCCGATCGAGGCGAGGATGCGGTCGTACTTGCGGTCAATGTCGGCATCGAACAGCAGGTCGGGGCTGGCCGGGCAGGTCAGCCAGCCGTTCTCGGCGATCTCGCCTTCGAGCTGGCCCGCACCCCAGCCTGAATAACCCAGCGCCATCAGCGCCAGGCGCGGCCCGCGACCGGCGGAAATGGCGCGCAGGATGTCGACCGTGGCGGTCAGACAGATGTCTTCCGAAACCGGCAGCGAGGACTCCACGGTGTAGTCGCCCGAGTGCAGCACGAAGCCGCGGCTGCGATCGACCGGGCCGCCATTGCGCACGACGAAGTCGCGCGTCTCGGCCGGCAGCCGGATGGCCTCCTGCTCGTTGAGTATGCCGAGCTGGACCAGGAGATCGGGAAACAGCATCTGCTGGGTCTGGTTGATGATCAGGCCCATGGCGCCCTCGTCGCTGTGGGCGCAGACATAGATGACGGAACGCGCGAAACGGTCGTCCTTCATGCCGGGCATGGCGATGAGAAACTGGTCTTCCAGGAAGCCGGCCGTTGCCGACGTCTTTTGCCGCAAGAGCTCCATGGCCTGAAAATAGCGCGATATCGGTCGCGGTGAAAGCGGTTGCGGCAAATTCATCGCGAGACAGTCACGCAAAAATGATGGCGCAGAGGCAATTCAGGCGTTGCGGATTGCGGCCCGGCCCGTCACATCAGCGACATGCTGAGAACCGCCCTGCCCGCACTGTTGCTTTGCATTTCCGGCGCCGACGCAGCCTTTGCGTCATCCAGCCAGTGGTTCGACACGGACGGCGCGCGGGTGCGGATCGTCACCACGGGTCAAGCCGATGCCGACGGAAAGCTGACCGGCATTCTCGAAATCGACCTCGCGCGCGGTTGGAAAACCTACTGGCGCGATCCCGGCGATGCGGGCGTGCCGCCCATCATCGACGTGTCGGCGAGCACCAATGTCGAAGGCGCCGCCTTCGATTTCCCGACGCCGCAAAGGCACGACGAGGGCGACTACAAATGGGCCGGCTACGACTACCCGGTCGCCCTGCCGGTCACCTTCACAATGGCCGCGCCCGGTCAGCCAGCGCTGATCGACGCCGAAGTGTTCCTGGGTATCTGCGAGACGATCTGCATACCGGTGAAGGCCAACCTCTCGCTCGACCCGGCAAGTGATCCGGACAATGCAGATGACGCAGCCGTGGTGGCAGCCGCACTTGCCGCCCTGCCCGGTAAGGCCGGAGACGATTTCGGCGTCAGGCCGATCAGCGAGCCCGGTGCGCAGACCATCGTTCTGGAGGCACGCTTCCCGGGCGACCCGGCATCGGCGGAGCTCTTCATCGCCGGCGACGAAGGGTACAGCTTCACCGCGCCGAAGCGGACGATCGAGGATGGCAAGGTCATCTTCACCACGGAGGTGAGCCTTCCGGCCCGCACGGGCACGGGGCCCGGGCTGCACTACACGCTGGCGACCGACGCAGGCTCGGTCAGCGGGCTATTGCCATATTTCTGATCCGCGAATATTTCGTCGCCTACGCGCTGGACGGCGTGCCGGCCAGACCTAGGTAGACATCTTCACCCCAATCGACATCCGATCTGCAAGGAAAAGCGATGAGCATCTCCGTCGGCGACAAGCTGCCTGAAGCGAAATTCAAGACCATGACCGACGACGGCGCGAAGGAACTGTCCGTCGCCGACGTGTTCGCCGGCAAGAAGGTCGTGCTGTTCGGCCTGCCGGGCGCCTTCACGCCGACCTGCAGCAACAACCACCTGCCGGGCTATCTCGAGAACCGCGACGCCATCCTGGCCCGCGGCGTCGACACGATCGCGGTCGTGGCGACCAACGACGTGCATGTGATGGGCGCATGGGCCCGCTTCACTGGCGGCGAAGGCAAGATCCTCTACCTGGCCGACGGCAATGGCGACTTCGTGCGCGCAGCCGGACTGGAAGTCGACCTCGCGGTCGCCGGCATGGGCCACCGCTCGAAGCGCTTCTCGATGATCGTGGACGACGGCAAGGTGACGGCGCTGAATGTCGAGAGCCAGCCCGGCGTCAACAACTCCGGCGCTGCCCAGATCCTCGAGCAGCTCTGATCGACTTCGCTGCGCTCAGCCCTTGAGCGCAGCGGGCCGGGCCGAAGGGCGCGCCGGCTTGTACGGCGCCATGCCCATGCGCGCCAGCTCGTCGGCGCGCTCGTTTTCGGGGTGGCCGTCGTGGCCCTTGACCCATTGCCACGTGACCTTGTGGCGCTTGTTGGCCTCGTCCAGCGCCATCCACAATTCACCATTCTTGACCGGCTTCTTGTCGGCGGTCTTCCAGCCGTTGCGCTTCCAGCCGTGAATCCATTTCGAGATTCCGTCCATCACGTACTTGCTGTCGGTGTGAAGCAGCACGGTGCACGGCTCCTTCAGCGCGTTGAGCGCCGAGATCGCCGCCAACAGCTCCATGCGGTTGTTGGTGGTTTCGGCCTCGCCGCCCGACAGTTCCCTCGTGGTGCCATTGAAGCGCAGGATGGCGCCCCAGCCGCCGGGACCGGGATTGCCGGAGCAGGCGCCGTCGGTGAATATCTCGACTGTCTTGTTCATTTCAAACCGTATTCCGATGGAGACTTGATGGTGCGGTGGAAGCGAAGGCGGCGGATGTACTCGATCGGGTCGCGCTTCTGCACCAGGGCGCCGTCGGGAATGGTCAGCCAGTCGTAGAGCCGGGTCAGCATGAAGCGCAGGGCCGAGCCCCGGGCGAGCAACGGCAACGCCTGCTTTTCGGCGTCGCTCAACGGGCGGACGCTCTGATAGCCGGCAAGCAGGGCCGTGCCCTTGGTCAGGTTGAAGGAAAAGTCCTTCTCGAAGCACCAGGCGTTGAGGCAGGTCGCCACGTCGTAGGCATAGAGGTCGTTGCAGGCGAAATAGAAATCGATCAGGCCGGACAGCTTTTCGCCGAGGAAGAAAACGTTGTCCGGAAACAGGTCGGCATGGATGACGCCGGCCGGAAGCCCGGACGGCCAGACGCTGTCAAATGCGGCGAAGTCCTCGTCGATCTCCGCTGCGAGGCCGGGCTCTACCTCGTCGGCACGGTCATGCGAGGCCTGCCAGAGCTTGCGCCAGCCATCGATGGACAGCGAATTGGGCCGCGACAGCGGAAAGTCCATGCCGGCAAGGTGCAGTTGCGCCAGCGCGACGCCGACGGCGCGGCAATGCCCGACGGTCGGCCGGCGCATCCACATGCCTTCCAGGAAGGTGATCAGCGCGGCCGGCCGGCCGGCGAGCATCCCGACCAGTTCGCCGTCGCTGCGCTTGACCGGCAGCGGGCAGGAAATGCCCTTGCTGGCGAGGTGATCCATCAGCCCGAGGAAGAAGGGCAGATCGTTGCGGTCGACGCGCTTCTCGTAGAGCGTCAGGATGAAGGACCCGGCCGTGGTGTGCAGCAGGAAATTGGAATTCTCCGAGCCCTCGGCGATGCCCTTGTAGGACAGGAGCCTGCCGGCCGGGTAATCGAGCAGGAAGGTTTCGAGCTCGCCTTCGGAAACATCGGTATAGACGGCCATCGGTATCAGCCGTTCACGAAGGCCATGTCGGCCCTGGTCAGTTCAACATCGCGCAACACCCGCATGACCGGGAACTCCTCTGTCTCCGTCGCGGTGATCGCGAGATCGACGGCAACGTCGAAGCGATCGCGGAAGGCGTCGATGATTTCGTCAACGATGATCTCGGGCGCCGATGCGCCGGCTGACAGGCCGAGCGTCGAGATCTCGCCAATGCGGTCCCACGGAATGTCGGCGGCGCGCTGCACCAGAAGCGACATGCTTGCGCCGGCACGTTCGGCAACCTCGACGAGCCGCATGGAGTTGGACGAGTTCGGCGCGCCGACGACGAGGAAGAGATCGGCGCCGGCGGCGGCTTCCTTGACCGCTTCCTGGCGGTTGGTGGTGGCGTAGCAGATCGATTCTGCCGCCGATGCCTTGATCTCCGGAAAGCGCTGCTGCAGCGCCCGGATGAGGCCGGCAGTGTCTTCGACCGACAGCGTGGTCTGGGTGACGAAACCGAGCGCTGCCGGATCCTGCGGCTCGAAGGCCTGCACGTCGGCCTCGGTCTCGATGAGGGTCACGGCGCCCTCGGGCAGTTGCCCCATCGTACCGATGACCTCCGGGTGGCCGGCATGACCGATCAGCAGCACGTGGCGGCCGAGCCGCTGATGGCGCATCGCCTGCTTGTGCACCTTGGAGACCAGCGGACAGGTGGCGTCGAGATAGAAGAGGTTGCGCGCTTCGGCGTCTGCCGGGACCGATTTCGGCACGCCATGCGCCGAAAACACGACCGGGCAGGCATGGTGCTGCGGCGGAATCTCGGAAAGCTCCTCGATGAAGACCGCGCCGAGCTTCTGCAGGCCTTCGACGACGTAGCGGTTGTGGACGATCTCGTGCCGGACATAGACCGGCGCGCCGTACTTCTTCAACGCCAGCACGACGATCTGGATTGCCCGGTCGACGCCGGCGCAGAAGCCGCGCGGCTGGCAAAGCCTGATCGTCAGCGGCGATTTTGTCGGTCGGTCGAGCATATGTGTCTCTGGATCGTGGCCGGGGAGTTCGGTCCGCCCCGAAATGGCGTTGCGGGCATTGGCCTGTCAAGGGCAAGGCTTCATTCGAGGCATGTCAATCTGTCGCCACGCCCCGTTTCCGGTCTGGCCATTGATCCTTCGACCTTCTCGGGATGAGGGTCGGAGGCAGTCGGGAAGCGGGCACCAGGTCCGCACCTCTCTAAGTAACTACGTGGCGCTTTCCTGGCGCCCGCCGACGTTCTTGCCCTGCCGCAGGGAGCAACGAGTTTCACGCACATGCCTCGGCCAGGGCCCGGGTGTGAGGATGATGATGTCCAACCGCGCCACCGTTTCGCGCAGCCACCCGGCGCCGTCTCCTGCCACGCTCGCCCGGTTCGCGACCCCGCGTTCCCGTACAGGAGATGAGGGCATTATGCGCGCGAACGCAAAAGCGTGGATAAAAAGCGTGAAAGATAATTTGCAGGCGGATCGCAGCCTCAGCGCGTGCGCTTCAGCCAGCCGACCAGCATGACGCAGGCCAGCGCCGCGGCGAGGCCGTACCAGGTGACGGCATATTGTAGGTGGTTGTTGGGGAGTTCGATGATGGTGACGCCGCCTGCCGGCCAGCCGCCGGGGTTGGGCGCATCGTTTGCGTCGATGAAGAAGGGCAGCACGTCCGCTCCGGCCGGGAGGCCGGCACTCGCCGCCATTGCGTCGAGATCCTTCCAGTAAAATACGTTCTTGGCCGGATCGTTGTCCGGGACCAGCGAGGACGGCTTCTCGGACAGACGGTCGCGGGCCAGGCCGGTGACCGCGACCTCGCCCTCGACCTGGCCGGCCGGGCGCCTGGCGGCGTCCTTGAGATCGTAGGGCACGAAGCCGCGGTTGACGAAGACGATGCGCGCGTCGTCGAGCAGCATCGGCGTATAGACGAAGAAGCCCGACTTGCCCTGATGGGTGGCGAGGAAATGGCGCTCGCCTTCGTGCAGGAAGCGGCCTTTGGCAGCGACCGGCCAATAGTCGAGGGCCGCGCCCCCGGCCGCCTTCTGCTCGATGGCGGCAAGCGGCAGCGGCGCGGCGTCGATGCGTTGCGCGATCGTCGCGACCAGCGCTTCCTTCCACTGCAGGCGCTGGACCTGCCAGGTGCCGAGGGCCAGCAGGACGGCTATGGCCGGCACGCCGAACAGCAGGGCGAGCCAGACGATCCGCCGGGAGGCGGGCCTTGTGTCGGCGCTGTCCATGCTCACCGGTCCAGGCGGCCTTCCGCGGCCTTATTGGCATATTGCAGCGTCACCAGCATGCCCTTGATGAGGCGCAGGGCGCCGAGGCCCAGCACCACCGTCAGCGGTACCCAGAGGATGAAATGCACCCAGAGCGGCGGGTTGAGGGTGACCTCCATCCACAGCGCCAGCCCGACGACGATGAAGCCGATGATCAGGATGACGAAGACGGCCGGCCCGTCGCCGGCATCGGCGAAGGAATAGTCGAGACCGCAATTGTCGCATTCGGGGGCAATGTTGAGGAGGCCCGAGAAGAGCTTTCCCTTGCCGCAGCGCGGGCAGCAGCCCTTGAGGCCGGCCACGATGGGCTCGACGGGAGGATAGCCCGTGTTGTCGTTCATAGCCTGTTCCCGGTAGGGGTGACGTTCTCGAAGTTCGCCCAATTCACGTCCGCTGGATGATTGCCCGTGCGACCGCCATGCCTGCCGGCGGGCGACGTCACGCAAAACCTGTTGGGCAGGGTCTATCACCCGAGGCCCGCCCGGTCGACGTTACGCGTTGCCGCAGCGCCCCGGCATGCCCAAGGCTGGTCCACAATAGCAAAGAGGCGACCGCGTTGCCGCGGCCGCCTCTCTTTCGTTGGTGTCGGGCGTCAGTGACCGTGGGCGATCGGCGCGCCGATCGAGGCCCAGACGTAGATGTTGGCAAAGAGGAACAGCCAGACCACGTCGACGAAGTGCCAGTACCAGGCAGCCGCCTCGAAGCCGAAATGCTGCTTCGACGTGAAGTCGCCCTTCATCGCGCGGATCAGGCAGACCAGCAGGAAGATGGTGCCGACCAGAACGTGGAAGCCATGGAAGCCGGTCGACATGAAGAAGGTCGCGCCGTAGATCGAATCCTGGAAGCCGAACGGGGCGTGGATGTACTCGTAGGCCTGCACCATGGAAAACAGCGCGCCGAGCCCGACGGTCAGGATCAGGCCGTTGATCAGGCCCTTGCGGTCGTCATGCAGCAGCGCGTGGTGCGCCCAGGTGACCGTCGTGCCGGACAGCAGCAGGATAATGGTGTTGTAGAGCGGCAGGTGGAAGGGATCGAGAACCTCGATGCCCTTGGGCGGCCAGACACCGCCGGTGAAGGCGTCGCGCGCATACTGCTGGGTTTCGCCGGGGAACAGGCTGGCATCGAAGAAGGCCCAGAACCAGGCGACGAAGAACATCACCTCGGAGGCGATGAACAGGATCATGCCATAGCGCAAATGCAGCGAGACGACCGGCGTGTGATGGCCCTCGTGGCTCTCCTTGATGGTGTCCGACCACCAGGCGAACATGGTGTAGAGCACGATCGCCAGGCCGATGAAGAAAAGCCATGGCGAGGCCAGGTTGATGCCGAAGAGGGCGAACTCGTTGCCCTTCAGATACTGCATCCAGGCAACGCCGCCGATCGCCATGATGAAGGCGCCGACCGAGCCGATGAAGGGCCAGGGGCTGGGGTCGATGATATGATAGTCGTGGTCCGGTTTTGCGTGTGCGTCTGCCATGTCAGCCCCCGAGATTCTCTTCGGTATTAATGAGTGTGGATGTGCCTTCCGCCCGCGGCGCCTCTGCCACCGGCTTCGGCGTTTCGATCGGGAAGAAGGTGTAGGAAAGCGTGATCGTGGTGATGTCCTTGAGTTCGGGCGCATCGACGATATCGGGATCGACGTAGAAGACGACCGGCATGTCGATCGTCTCGCCCGGCTTCAGGGTGGTGTCGGTGAAGCAGAAGCATTCGACCTTGTTGAAGTAGGAGCCGGCGAATTCGGGCGTCACGTTGTAGGTGGCGCGGCCGGACGTCGTCGTCGGAAACGGGTTGGAGGCGGTATAGTGCGCCTGTGCCGTCTCGCCGATCTTCATCGAGACCTCGCGCGCCACCGGCTTGAAGGTCCAGGGCAGGCCGCCCGAGACGTTGGCGTCGAAGCGCACCGTGATCTTGCGGTCGAGAATCCGGTCGGAATACTGCGTGGCGCGCTGCGTGGTGCCGCCATAGCCGGTGACCTGGCAGAACATCGCGTAGAGCGGCACGGCGGCATAGGCCATGCCGATCATGCCGCCGAAGAAGGCGACGCAGACCAGCGCCACCATGCGGTTGGCATGGCTCTTCCTCTTGTCGTCGGCTGTCCTCGTGTCGGTCATGCGCTGCTCACATGGCCCGGTCGAGAATGCCCGGACCGAACTTGGCGATCGTGGCGACGTAGAAGATGATGACCAGCGCAAAAAGCGCCAGGCCGATCGCCACCGAGCGGCTGCGGCGCGCCCGCTTCTGGCTGGCGGTGAGGGTAACGAGTTCGTTTTCCATGATTATGCTCCGCTTATCATGAACGCCCGCTGCGCCACTGCGTCAGCGAGATAGGCGGCGAAGATCCCGAACAGATAGAGCAGCGAATAGGCAAAAAGCGACTTGGCAGGCTTCATCACCTCGTCGCCCTCGGGCATCTGGAGGACCTTCCAGGAATAGTGCACGAAGCCGATGCCGAGTGCGGCCGCCACCAGGCCGTAGCCGGCGGTGGTGTAGCCGAGCACCCAGGGCAGAACGCCGCTGACAGCCGTCAGGACGGCATAGGCAAGCACCTGGCGGCGCGTTGACAGGGAACCGGCGACATTGGGCATCATCGGAATGCCGGCGCGGCCGTATTCGCCCGACTTGAACAGCGCCAGCGCCCAGAAATGGGGCGGCGTCCAGAGGAAGATGATGAGGAAGAGGATGACGCTCTCGAGGCTCACATTTCCGGTCGCCGCAGCCCAGCCTATGACCGGCGGGATGGCGCCGGCAGCACCACCGATGACGATGTTCTGCGGCGTCGAGCGCTTCAGCCACATCGTATAGATGACGGCGTAGAAGAAGATGGTGAAGGCAAGCAGCGTCGCCGAAAGCCAGTTGACCAGCACGCCGAGCGTCATCACCGCAAGCACAGACAGGATGAGGCCGAAGGCAAGCGCCTCGGCCGGACGGACGCGGCCCGACGGGATGGGACGGCCGCGGGTGCGGGTCATGACCGCGTCGATATCGGCGTCGTACCACATGTTGAGCGCGCCCGAGGCGCCAGCGCCGATGGCGATGGCCATGATGGCGATGACGGCAAGCACCGGGTTGAGCGTGGCGGGCGCCGCGACCATACCCACGAAGGCCGTGAACACGACAAGCGACATCACTCGAGGCTTCAGGAGCTCGATGTAGTCGCCAGCCGTGGCTTCGGACATTTGCCGGCCGGCATCGTCAAAAGCTGTCTTGTCCACAAGGGCCATTCTCGGGCAGTCCGATCTTTCCTTCAAGGCGAAACTGCCGGTCTCCCGGCAGTTTCATTGGTGCGTCAGATTACTTGATCTTCGGCAGCTGCTCCCACTGGTGGAAGGGCGGCGGCGACGAAAGCTGCCATTCGAGCGTGGTGGCGCCCGGACCCCAGGGATTGTCACCGGCGATGCGCTTCTTGGCGAAGGCTTCCCAGACACCGTAGAGGAAGATCACCACGCCGAAGGCCGACAGGTAGGAACCGTAGGACGAAATGGCGTTCCAGCCGGCAAAGGCGTCCGGATAGTCGATGTAGCGGCGCGGCATGCCGGCGAGGCCGAGGAAATGCTGCGGGAAGAACACCAGGTTGACGCCGATGAACGTGACCCAGAAGTGGGTGCGCGCGACGAAGGGCGAGTACATGTAGCCCGTCATCTTCGGGAACCAGTAGTACCAGCCGGCGAAGATCGCGAAGACCGCGCCGAGCGACAGCACGTAATGGAAGTGGGCGACCACGTAGTAGGTGTCGTGCAGCGAGCGGTCGAGACCGGCATTGGCGAGCTGCACGCCGGTGACGCCACCGACGGTGAACAGGAAGATGAAGCCGATCGCCCACAGCATCGGCGTGCGCATGGAGATCGAACCGCCCCACATGGTGGCGATCCACGAGAAGATCTTCACGCCCGTCGGCACCGCGATGACCATCGTGGCGAAGACGAAATAGCGCTGCGTGTCGAGCGACAGGCCGGTCGTGTACATGTGGTGGGCCCAGACGATGAAGCCAACCGCACCGATGGCGACCATTGCGTAGGCCATGCCGAGATAACCGAACACCGGCTTGCGCGAGAAGGTCGACACGATGTGGCTGACGATGCCGAAGCCCGGCAGGATCAGGATGTAGACCTCCGGGTGACCGAAGAACCAGAACAGGTGCTGGAACAGGATCGGGTCGCCGCCGCCGTCAGGCGCGAAGAAGGTCGTGCCGAAATTGCGGTCGGTGAGCAGCATGGTGATGCCACCCGCCAGAACCGGCAGCGACAGGAGCAGCAGGAAGGCGGTGATGAGCACCGACCAGGCAAACAGCGGCATCTTGTGCAGCGTCATGCCCGGCGCGCGCATGTTGAAGATGGTGGTGATGAAGTTGATGGCGCCGAGAATCGACGACGCGCCGGCGATATGGATCGACAGGATGGCCAGATCCATGGCCGGTCCGGGCTGCCCGGATGTCGACAATGGCGGGTAGATGGTCCAGCCGCCGCCGACGCCGTAAGCGCCCGGCGCGCTCGGCACGAAGGCCGAGATGATGAGCAGCAGGAAGGCCGGCGGGAGCAGCCAGAAGGAAATGTTGTTCATGCGCGGGAACGCCATGTCCGGCGCGCCGATCATGATCGGCACCATCCAGTTGGCAAAGCCGCCGATCAGCGCCGGCATGACCATGAAGAAGATCATGATCAGCGCATGCGCCGTGGTGAAGGCGTTGTACATCGACTTGCCGCCGTCCAGCGCGGCATCGCCTTCCAGGCCGTAGACCATCCCGGCGAGACCGTGGAAAATCTGGATGCCCGGCTCCTGCAGCTCCATGCGCATGACGACGGAGAGCGCGCCACCGATGATGCCCGCGGTGATCGCGAAGATCAGGTAGAGCGTGCCGATGTCCTTGTGGTTGGTCGAATAGACCCAGCGAACCCAGCCGTGGTACGGCTTGTGATCGTGGTCGTCGTGAGCTGCAGCGCCTGCCATGTTCCGTTCCCTGATCCCTGTCCGTGTGCCAGTCAGTTGCCCGCGTCGGCAACTTTTGCGGCACCCTCGATTTCCGCCATCAACGCCTTGTTTGCGCCGCCGAGATCGCTTCGGGCGGCTGCCAGCCAGGTCTCGTACTGCGTGTCGTTGACCACGCGGATAGCGATGGGCATGAAGGCGTGGTCCTTGCCGCAAAGTTCGGAGCACTGGCCGTAGTAGAGGCCTTCCTTGGTGGCGTTGAACCAAACCTCGTTGATGCGGCCCGGCACGGCGTCGGTCTTGATGCCGAAAGCCGGCATGGCAAAGGCATGCAGAACGTCGCTTGCGGTCACCAGGACGCGAACCATGGTGTTGACCGGAACGACGACCTCGTTGTCGACGGCGAGGAGGCGCGGGTACACCGCACGGTCTTCCTTGCCGGCCGAGGCCCTGTCATCATCCTGCAGGATGGCCGCGTTGAAGGAGAGCGGCTCCTCGACCTGGTACTCGTAGTCCCAGTTCCACTGGTTTCCGGTCGCCTTGATCGTCAGCTTGGCTTCTTCCGGCGGCGTGTACTGGGCGGTCAGCAGCTGGAAGGACGGCACCGCGATGAACAGCAGAACGACAACCGGCGCGATCGTCCAGATCACCTCGATCATCGTGTTGTGGCTGGTGCGCGAGGGATTCGGATTAACGCTGGCGCGGTACTTCAGAATGACCCAGGCCAGCAGCGCCAGAACGAGCAGCGTGATCGGAATGATGAACCACAGCGTGTATTCCTCGAACCACGTGATCTGACGCATGATGTCCGTGGCGGCAGGCTGGAATCGCATCTGCCAATCCACCGGCTGCGCCGCAAGCGCTGCCGCAGGTGCGAAAATCGCACCGATCGTGCCCGCCGTTGCAAGAAGTCTTCTCATAGACCTGTTCATCTCCTGCTGCCGTTCAGCCCGACCCCTCAATGCCTGGCCAAGCCTTCACGGGAATCCCGTTCGTGCCCGGTTGGTTCAAACCATACTCTCTTTGCGACCGCAAGAAAGGAGCAGCCAATACCGTGCGGCATTTTTGCGCGACTGCCTGACGGCCGGAGCAATGGGTACCGTGGCGTTGTGTCCGTCTTGCCGGACAGATTCCGGTTTCGACCGCTGGCTGGTCGCCGCAAGCGGGCCTCAGCGGGGCTGCCGCAGGCCCCGCGGCCGCGCAGATGAGGGAGGCCGAAGATCGTAGATTGGCCAAAAAATGTCCCGACCGGTCAAAAATTGTATCGCCAAATGTCGCAATTCGGGCAAATTGACCGTGAAGAAGGAACAAACGGCCCTGCCCTGCTGGTTCGGGGGCGGGGTTATCCTATAGTCGCGCGGTCCGGCAGCCTCTGGCCGTGATTCGCAACGGAGACGTCATGATATCCGGTCTTTCCAGGACCCTAGCCGTGGTCGCCATGTCCGCCTCCCTCTCCGGCCTCGTCCTGCCGGCCCAGGCGCAGCAGAACGGCTCCGTTCGCTCGACGCATGGCTCGTGGTCGATCATCTGCGACACACCGGCAGGCGCGACCTCCGAGCAATGCATCATGATGCAGAACGTCGTCGCCGAGGACCGCGCCGACCTTGGCCTGTCTGTGGTGATCCTGCGCACGGCCGACCGCAAGGCCGAGATCATGCGCGTGCTGGCGCCTCTCGGCGTGCTGCTGCCCACCGGGCTCGGCCTCTACATCGACAAGAAGGACAATGGCCGCGCCTATTTCAAGCAGTGCTTCGCCGACGGCTGCTATGCCGAGGTGATCCTAGAGCAGCAATTGCTGGACACGCTGAAGACTGGCACCGAAGCGACCTTCATCGTGTTCGCCACGCCCGAGGAAGGCATCGGCATCCCGGTCGACCTGACCGGCTTCGGCGAGGCTTTCGCCGCGCTGCCCTAGCCGCCCTATCGGTATTCGGTAGAGATGGCGATGCCCGCTGCCGTGCCTATGCCGACGCCGGCAACGGCGGACTGGGTGCCGAAGACGAACCGACGACCAGCCCGACGAATGCGCCCGCGGCAATCCAATAGAATTGTTTCACCGTCCACTCCGCATCGCGAGGTCGGTTGCCACGGGGTGCAACTCTCCCGATGGCGTCCTATATCTGTCTCACGAATTCAAAATACGGAGCTTTGCGGTGCGTTCCACACTGATCGAACGATTTGACGTAGCCGACGACCGCGTCAAGCAGATCGTGGCCGACACGATCAAGGACGCCGACGACGGCGAACTCTATCTCGAAAGCAGCGAGAGCGAGGCGCTGATGTTCGACAATGGCCGCCTGAAGACGGCCAACTACAGCACCGACGAGGGTTTCGGCCTGCGCGCGGTGGCAGGCGAAGCCACGGGCTACGCCCATTCGAGCGAACTGTCGGAAGCCGCCCTGCTGCGCGCATCCGACGCCGTCTCGGCCGTGAAGTCCGGCTATTCCGGCACGCTCGCCGACGCGCCTCCGCGCACCAACCGGCACCTCTACAGCGACGAGAACCCGATCGGCTCGCCCTCCTTCGAGGCCAAGGCGAAGCTGCTGCAGGAAATCGACGCGCATCTGCGCGCCGCCGACCCGCGCGTGCGTCAGGTCAGCGCGTCGCTCGCCTCCTCGTGGCAGCATGTCGAAATCCTGCGCGCCGACGGGCAGAGCGTGCGCGACATCCGGCCGCTGGTGCGCATGAGCGTCTCTGTGGTGGTCGGCGACGGCGACCGCCAGGAAACCGGCTCCTACGGCATGGGCGGGCGCAAGGGCTTTGGCGAGTTCGTCGCCGACGAGAGCTGGAAGCACGCCGCATCCGAGGCTCTGCGCCAGGCGCTGGTCAATCTCGAGGCGGTTCCCGCGCCTGCCGGAACCTTCGACATCGTATTGTCCAACGGCTGGCCGGGCGTCATGCTGCACGAGGCAGTCGGCCACGGGCTCGAAGGCGACTTCAACCGCAAGAAGACCTCGGCCTTCGCCGGCCTGATGGGCCAGCAGGTCGCCGCCAAGGGCGTAACCGTGGTCGATGACGGCACGATAAGCGAAAGGCGCGGCTCGCTGACCGTCGACGACGAAGGCACGCCGACCAACCGGACCGTGCTGATCGAGGACGGCAAGCTGGTCGGTTACATGCAGGACCGCCAGAATGCGCGCCTGATGGGCATGGCCGCCACCGGAAACGGCCGGCGCGAGGGCTATGCGCACCAGCCGATGCCGCGCATGACCAACACCTACATGACGTCGGGCGACAAGGACCCGGCCGAGATCATCGCCTCGGTCAAGAACGGCATCTATGCCGTCTCCTTCGGCGGCGGCCAGGTCGACATCACCTCGGGCAAGTTCGTGTTCGGCTGCACCGAGGCCTACATGATCGAAAACGGCAAGGTGACGCAGCCGATCAAGGGGGCGATGCTGATCGGCAACGGGCCGGACGCGATGCATCGCGTCAGCATGATCGGCAACGACATGAAGCTCGACAACGGCATCGGCATGTGCGGCAAGGCCGGACAGGGCGTGCCGGTGGGCGTTGGCCAGCCGCATCTGAGGATGGACCAGATGACGGTCGGCGGCACGCGGGTCTGACACCGGACAGCCGTCGGCGTGCCCTCCTCCATCGTCATCCTGACGGGTGCCGGCATCTCCGCCGAATCGGGGATCGCGACATTCCGCGACCCCGACGGCATCTGGTCGAAGATCGATTACCGCGAGGTGGCGACACCGCAGGGCTTTGCCGCCAACCCGGCGCGGGTTCACGACTTCTACAACTGGCGGCGCCAGAACGTGAAAAGCGTCGAGCCCAACGCGGCGCATGTCGCACTGGCGCGGCTGGAGCGCGCCTTTGCGGGCGAGTTCCTTCTGGTGACGCAGAATGTCGACAGCCTGCACGAACGGGCCGGCTCCGAAAGGCTCATACACATGCACGGGCAGCACGACCGTGCGCTCTGCAACGCATGCGGTAGCCGCACGCCCTGGCACGGGGAGATGTCGCTAGAAACCCTCTGCCCCGGCTGCGAACAGGCCGGCCACATGCGGCCCGACGTGGTGTGGTTCGGCGAGATGCCCTACGAGATGGACCGCATCCAGGCGGCGCTGCGCGGCTGCGACCTGTTCGTCTCGATCGGCACAAGCGGCAATGTCTATCCGGCGGCCGGCTTCGTGCGCGAGGCGCGGGCGGCAGGCGCCAGAACCGTCGAACTCAATCTTGAGCCATCGCAGGGCGCGGATCTGTTTCACGAGGCCGAGCACGGGCCGGCGACGCGGATCGTGCCCGATTTCGTCGAGCGGCTGCTCGGCGCCTAGCGCCGCTTCCTCGGCTTCTCCAGCAGGGCGACTGCCTCGACATGCGGCGACCACAGGAACTGGTCGATCGGCGTGACGCTTTTCAGCTGGTAGCCGCCGGCTATCAGTATCGACAGATCACGCGCCAGGGTGGCCGGGTTGCAGGATACCGCGGCGACCAAGGGCACATCGGAGCGGGCGATCTGCTTCGACTGGTCCTCGGCGCCGGCACGCGGCGGATCGAACACCAGTCCGTCGAAGGCATTCAGCTCCTTGAAGGTCAGCGGCCGGCGGAAGAGGTCGCGGCGCTCGGTGGTGACGCGCTTCAGGCCGGGCGTGAAACGGAAGGCGCGGTCGAGGGCGGAAAGTGCCGCGGCATCGCTCTCGACGGCGCGCACTTCCGAGTTGCGGGCCAGCCGCAGCGCGAAGGCGCCGGAGCCGGCGAAGAGGTCGGCGACCTTCCTGGCGCGCGACAGGTGATTGCCGACGAGATCAACCATCGAGCGCTCCGCACTCGCCGTCGCCTGCAGGAAGGCACCGGGGGGCAGAAGCACCGAGGCGTCGCCGAACATGACAGACGGCTTGCGCGGCTCGACGACGATCTCTCCGTCGATGGTGAGCCGGGCAAAACCCTCGCGCAGCACGAAATCCGATGCCTGGCGACGGCGTGTCTCGCCGGGAACGCCGGATTGCCGGGCGGCGATGTCGAGGCCGGTATCGGAGGCGGTGACGATCAGTTGGAAGGGCTTCGGCGTGGTGGCGATCATGCCGGCCAGCACCCGCAGCCGGTCGAGCGCGGCGACGATCTGCGGCGACGAGATCGGGCATTCGACAATGTCGACGATCTCGTTCGACTGCGCGCGGTTATAGCCGAGCAGCATGCCCTTGTCGGCCTTGCGCGCGGTGAAGGTGACGCGCCGGCGGCTGTGCGGGGCGCAGGGCACGAGATCGCCGACCGCCGCCTCGACATGCTGGCTGGCGAGCGGCTGGGCGAGGTTGTCGCGCTTCCAGGCGTGGTAGGCGGCAGGATCGAGATGCTGCACCGAGCAGCCGCCGCAGACGCCAAAGTGTTGGCAGGCGGGCGGGACGCGCTCGGGCGAAGGTTTTTCGACGGAGACCAGTTCGGCCCTGTCCTTGCTGCGCTCGGCGACGACAGTTTCGCCTGGCAGTGCGAAGGGGATGTAGACGGGTCCGGTTGCGGTCTCGGCGATGCCGTCGCCCTGCGCGCCGAGCCGCGCGATCTCGTATGTTTCGCTCATCGATCCTTGATCCCGGCAAGCAGGAATTCGCGGTTGCCGTCGCTGCCTTCGACGGGTGAAGCACAATGGCCCAGTGCGCGCCAGCCCGGCTCTGCGTCGAGCCAGGCGTGCAGCCTTTCGGCGATGCGGACGCCCTCGCCCGGGTCCTTGAGCAGGCCGCCCTTGCCGATGGCGGCGCGGCCGGCCTCGAACTGCGGCTTGACCAGCAGGAGCGCGCGCGCGCCGGACGCAGCAAGGCCAAGGGCGGGCGGCAGCGCCAGCGTCAACGAAATGAAGCTGACATCGCTGACGATGAAATCAGGAATGCGGCCGGCCAGATCGGCGGCGGCGAGGTTGCGTGCGTTGAGGCCCTCAAGGCAGGTGACGCGCGGGTCGGTGCGCAGGCGCTCGTCCATCTGGCCGTGGCCGACGTCGATCGCCGTGACATGGCCAGCGCCGCGTTCCAGCAGCACCTGCGTGAAGCCGCCGGTGGAGGCGCCGATGTCGAGCGCGAAACAGCGTGCCGGGTCGAGGGCGAAATGGTCGAGGCCGGCAATCAGCTTCAACGCGGCGCGCGAAACGTAGCCTATCGCAGGATCGTCGATGCTGATGTCGCTGGCAGGCGAGACGGGCTGCCCGGCCTTGACGGCAACCGCGCCGTCGATGCGGACGGCGCCGCGGCCTATGGCGTCACGGGCGCGCGAGCGGCTGGCGTAGAGACCGGCCGCGACGAGGTGTTCGTCGAGCCGCGATCGTTGCGGGGATTTCAGCGTTGCAGCCATCGGCCTTCATTGGAGACTCGAAGGCGGAAAGGCAAGCGGCCTCAATAGGTGATGACGCGCGATACCTTGCGTTCGTCGGCCTTGGTGATGCGCTCCGGCTCGGGTGCGGGCGTTGCCTGGCGCGCCGTCTCGATGCCGATGGAGCCGGTGAACATGCTGTCCTCGCCGGCGATGATCTGCGGCTTGGCGTCATAGGCGAAACCGGCGCGCAGGTCGCCCATCTTCGCGGCGACGATGCCCAGAACAGCCTCTTCCAGCTTCCTGTCGTAGCGGCTTCCTGCCATGGCTGGCTTTGCGAACACGGCCAGCAGGACCGCGCAACCAATCAGCGCTCTCATCGTCTTGGTGTCTCCCTGCTTCGGGAGACCTTCTAGCAGCGCGGCGCTAAAAAACGGCCAAGAGACAGGGTAATCAAACCACCAAATATCAACGTAAACAGATGGTTAGGAAGATCGTTAAGATTTACTTCCGGACCAGCTTCGCCGTCTGCCCGAGAGCCGAGAAGACCGTGCGGACGATGCCCGTACTGTCCAGCCCGGCGTCGGCGTACATCTTCTCGGGCTTGGCGTGCTCCATGAAAATGTCGGGCAGGCCGAGCGGGCGGACCTTGAGACCGCTCTCCAGCAGGCCCTCGCGGGCGAGGAAGTGCAGCACCTGCGTGGTGAAGCCGCCGATCGAGCCTTCCTCGATGACGACCAGCACCTCGTGCGCGCCGGCGAGGCGGCGCACCAGGTCCTCGTCGAGCGGCTTGGCGAAACGCGCATCGGCAACGGTGGTGGACAGACCCGCGGCTCCGAGTTCCTCGGCAGCGGCGAGACAGGACTGCAGCCGCGTGCCGAAGGACAGCAGCGCGACCTTGGTGCCCTCGCGCACGATGCGGCCCTTGCCGATCTCGAGCTCGACGCCGCGCTCGGGCATGTCGACGCCGACGCCGTTGCCGCGCGGAAAGCGGAAGGAGATCGGACCCTCGTCATAGACGGCGGCGGTGCGCACCATGTGGCGCAGTTCCGCCTCGTCGGCGGCGGCCATGACGACGAAGCCCGGCAGGTTGGCCAGAAAGGCGGTGTCGAAGGCGCCGCAGTGGGTCGGACCGTCTGCGCCGACGAAACCGGCGCGGTCGATGGGAAAGCGCACCGGCAGCTTCTGGATCGCGACATCGTGGACGACCTGGTCGTAGGCGCGCTGCAGGAAGGTCGAATAGATGGCGGCGAAGGGCTTGTAGCCCTCGGTCGCCAGGCCGGCGGCGAAGGTCACCGCGTGCTGCTCGGCGATGCCCACATCGAAAGTGCGGGCGGGATAGGCCTCGCCGAAGAGATCGAGGCCGGTGCCGGACGGCATGGCCGCCGTGATGGCGACGATCTTCTCGTCGTCTGCGGCTTCCTGGATCAGGCTGTCGGCGAAGACCCGGGTATAGGCCGGGGCATTGGCGGGCGCCGGCGCCTGCGCGCCGGTGATGACGTCGAACTTGCCGACGCCGTGATACTTGTCGGAAGCCGCTTCGGCAGGACCGTAGCCCTTGCCCTTCTGGGTCACGACGTGGATGAGCACCGGCCCGTCGACCGTGTCGCGGACGTTCTTCAGAACCGGCAGGAGGTGTTCGAGATTGTGGCCGTCGATCGGGCCGACATAGTAAAAGCCGAGTTCCTCGAAGAGCGTGCCGCCGGTCCAGAAGCCGCGCGCATATTCCTCGGAGCGGCGGGCCTTTTCGGCCCAGAATTTCGGCAGCTTGCGGGCCACCTGCTTGGCCGTCTCGCGCAGCGAGCGGTAGGTGCGCCCCGAGACCAGCCTGGCCAGATAGGCGCTCATGGCGCCAGCCGGCGGGGCGATCGACATGTCGTTGTCGTTGAGGATGACGATCAGACGGGCGTCGAGCGCGCCGGCGTTGTTCATCGCCTCGTAAGCCATGCCGGCGGACATGGCGCCGTCGCCGATGACCGAAATGACGTTGTTCTTGCCGCCCTGCAGGTCGCGCGCGACGGCCATGCCGAGGCCGGCCGAGATGGAGGTCGAGGAATGCGCGGCGCCGAACGGGTCGTACTCGCTTTCGGTCCGCTTGGTGAAGCCGGACAGGCCGTTCTCGGCGCGCAGCGTGCGGATGCGGTCGCGGCGGCCGGTCAGGATCTTGTGCGGGTAGGCCTGGTGGCCGACGTCCCAGATCAGCCGGTCAGCCGGCGTGTCGAAGACGTGGTGGAGCGCGATGGTGAGCTCGACGACGCCAAGTCCCGCACCGAGATGGCCGCCGGTCAGCGAAACGGCGTCGATCATCTCGGCGCGCAGTTCCTTGGCCAGCTGCGGCAGGTCGCTTTCGGCAATGCGGCGCAGGTCGGCTGGCACATTGACGGTGTCGAGAAGAGGCGTTGCGGGTCTGGGGCTCACGATTGTCTGGGGCCTTTCTGGTCCTGGTCTGCCGGCAGAGGCGCGCGGCCTGGCCAAGGGTAGATAGCGGATGGCGCCGGAAGCGTCAGGCCTCCGGGAGGGGGATATACTCGGTTTCGTCGCCTGGCACGATATCGAAACGGCCAGTCTTCCATTCTTCCTTGGCCTGCTCAATGCGCTCTTTCGATGACGAAACGAAATTCCACCATATATAGCGCGGCGACCCCAGCGAGGCGCCCCCAAACAGCATGAAATGCGCGCCGGCCTCGGAATCGACCACGATTTCGTCGCCCGGCCGGAAAACCAGGAGGCGGTTTTCGGCGAAACGGTCGCCGGAAATCGAGACCTTGCCGTCGAGGACGTAGATCGCCCGCTCCTCGGTATCGGCCGGAATCTGAAGTCTGGCGCCGGCCGCGAGACGCAGGTCGACATAGAGCGTCTCGGATGCCGCACGGACCGGCGAGCGGACCCCGGAAAAGGCGCCGATGACGACCCGGCCCTCGACGCCGTCCGAGGCGAAATCCGGCAGCGTGGCGCTCGCGGTGTTCTCGAAGAGCGGCGCGACCTCCTCCTTGCCGTCTGGCAAGGCCAGCCAGGTCTGCAGGCCGGAGACGGACATCGGCGCGCCGCGCATTTCCTCGGGCGTGCGCTCGGAATGGACGATGCCGCGGCCCGCTGTCATCAGGTTCACGTCGCCGGGGGCAATGACCATCTCCGTGCCGAGCGAATCCCGGTGCCGGATCTTGCCGTCGAAGAGATAGGTGACCGTGGCGAGCCCGATATGGGGGTGCGGGCGCACGTCGAGCGCCTGGCCGACCCGAAGCACGGCGGGGCCCATGCGGTCGAAGAAGATGAACGGGCCGACGATGCGGCGCCTGGCGGTCGGCAGCGCACGGCGCACCTCGAAACCGCCGATGTCCTTGGCGTTGGCGACGACCATCAGTTCGATCTGGTCGCTGGCGAAGGCGTCGCCCGGCTCGGGATCGCGCCCCGGGAAATAGCTCATTGCAGTCTCTCCTCTGGCCGTGACCTTCTTAGACGCCCGGCGCGGTTGCACCAAGGGTGTTCTCGGCGGACAGCCGCAGCAAGGCTAGCCGTCGAGAGAGAGCGGCGGTTTCCATTTGGCACGGCGGCCCATCGACGTGCCGGCTCAGGCGAAGCGGATCATCGTCCGGGCGCGGGCCTTGGCCGCCTCTTCCTCGCGGTTCTTCGGCGGCTGCGCGGTTTCCATGGAGCCGAGCAATTCGCGGACGCTGCCAGCGATTTCCGCGACCGCGCGCTCGAAGGCTTCCTCATTGCGCTTCGAGGGCCTGGTCGAGCCGCTCACCTTGCGGACGAACTGCAGCGCCGCATCGCGGATCTCGTCATCGGTCGCCGGCGGGTCGAAATTGAAGAGCTGTCTGATGTTTCTGCACATGAGGGTCTGCCTCCGTCAGATGTTACCTGCGGCCGGGGCAGCGCCCTGCCCGGCCTACTGGTCGCCGTCGAGCGGTTCGGTGCCGGCAGGCTTGCCGTCGCGCGACAGGCGAATCTTCTCGACCTTGTCCTCGGCCGACTTCAACAGCTTGTCGCAATGCGCCTTCAGCGCCTCGCCGCGTTCGTAGATCCTGATCGACTGGTCGAGCGGGACGTCGCCGCGCTCGAGATCGTCGACGATGCGCTCAAGGGCCTCGAGGGCCTGCTCGAAGGTCATCGCCTTGATGTCCTCGTTGGCCGCGGCGGCCTGGTTTGGGGCGTCTTCGGCCATCATCTATCCTTTCATGAGGCGGCCAACATGCGCGGCCACCGAGAATGCCAGTCCCTGCAGATCGTAGCCGCCTTCGAGCAGGCTGACGAGCCTGCTGTCGGCGTGACGGGCCGCACTTTCCATCAGCTGTCCGGTCGCCCAGTCGAAATCGTCCTCGTCGAGATTGATCTCGGCCAGCGGATCGCGGTGGTGCGCGTCAAAGCCGGCCGAAATGATGATCAGATCGGGTGAAAAATGGGCGATGGCCGGCAGGATGCGGCTGGTGATGGCCTCGCGGAAGATGTCGCTGCCGGTGCGCGGCGAGAGCGGCGCGTTGACGATGTTGCCGGCGCCGGTCTCGCTGAGAGCGCCGGTGCCGGGATAGAGCGGCATCTGGTGCGTCGAGCAGTAAAGCACCGACGGATCGTCCCAGAAGATGTCCTGCGTGCCGTTGCCGTGATGGACGTCCCAGTCGACGATGGCGACGCGCTCGGCACCGTGCTTCTTCTGCGCGTAGCGGGCAGCGATCGCCGCATGATTGAACAGGCAGAAACCCATCGCCGTGGCTTTCTCGGCGTGGTGGCCAGGCGGGCGCGAGGCGACGAAGACATTGTCGGCCGTGCCGGCGAAGACATCATCGACCGCGGCGTTGGCGGCGCCGATGGCGGTGAGCGTCGCCTGCCAGCTCTTCGGGCTGACCGTGGTGTCGCCGTCGATGCTGGCGAGGCCGCTCTCCGGGATGGCGGCCCTGACCTTCGACACGAATTCCTCGGGATGGGCGTAGAGAATCGTCGCCGGATCGCCTTGCGGCGCCTCGACGCGGTCGAGGGCCTCGAATCTCTCGTCGTCCAGCACGCGCTGCACGGCGCGCAGCCTGTCGGGGCGCTCAGGATGTCCTGGCGGCGTCAGGTGTTCGAGATAGATCGGATGCGAATAGAGCCTTGTGACCATGCCTTCGGATATAGGGGGCGAGCGGCGACTTGACCATGCCCGCACCGGACCAAGGCCAAGTGATCAACAAGGATTAGCCCTGGCGCGCGGCACCCGTCCAGCGCGAGCCGCCCACCGTCTCGAGCGCCTTGTCCTTGAGTTCGCGAAACTGCTTCGAGGCATCGGAAAGGCGGCGGTCCCATTCGGGATCGGGAACCTGGCCCTCGATGACCTTGAAATAGACCTGCATCATCGCGGCGATGACGAAGGGCTCGACGAAGGCCGAGATGCAGGCCCAGGCAAAGACGATGGCAAGCACGAAGCCCCAGCCGGCCATGTTGCCCGGCATGGCGTAGAGAATGGCGCCGGCAGGCGCGAGCGTCAGCAGGAAGACGATGACGCCGAGGATGGCCGTCATGACGGTCAGCCAGATCGCGTTCTTGACCATGGTCTTCGCATTCTGGGCGTAGAGGACGATGCCCTGGCGGCCTGTCTCGAAGGGCCGGGTGCTCGCCGTCCTGATGTTGTAGCCGAGGATGATCTCGTCGACATAGGTCAGCGACATGCGGATGATGGCGTTGATGAACTTGACGATGCCGTTGAGGCCCGGGATGGGGATGAAGGCGGCGATGCCGCCGATCAGGCCGGTGATGGCGGCAACCGCGCCCTTGATCAGCTGGTCGAGCACGAAAAGCACATTGGCCTCGGCAAAGCGCTCGGTGACAATCGAGCGCGCGTAGGCGATCTGACCCTGGCCGCCCGGCACGTCATGGCCGTCGATCAGCTGCACCATGACGGCGATGTGGCCCGCCTTGACGATGTAGAGGATGTATTCGCGGACCCAGTAGAGGATGAGCGAGACAAGGCCGAAGCCCAGGATACCGCCCCACATGGCGAAGCTCAGCGGCCCGCCATCGCCCATGATGTGGCCGACGCCGTAGCCGATGCCCGCGCCCGTACCGGTCGAGGCAATATAGGCGATCGTGATGCCGAAGTAGACGATCATGCGAAACACGACGAAGGGCCAGGTGCGCATGACGATGCCGAGCGTCCTGCCGATTTCGAAGTCCCACATGCCCCGAATCTCCCCTTACGTCACCGGTGGCAGGATGCGCGGCAGCGGCGGGTTGTCAATCGGAGGACGGGAAGTGCCGGTCAGATGATCTCGGTGTCGGCGATGCGGATGCCAAATCCTTCCAGGCCGACATAGTGGCGCTCACGCGACGCCATGAGCCGGATCGACGAGATGCCGAGGTCCTTCAGGATCTGGGCGCCGAGGCCGATCTCGCGCCACTCGCTCTCACGCCGGCGGGCCTCCTCATGGTCCTCGCCGCCATCCGGTCCGGGCCGCGTGCGCGCCTGATGGGCGACGCCGACCGATCCTTCGCGCAGGTAGACGATGACGCCGCGCTTCTCCTTGCCCATCGACTTCATGATGTCGTGCAGCGCCGTCCCGCTTCCGAAGACATCGGTGACGACGTCCTCGGTGTGGAGACGGACCGGCACGTCCTCGCCGTCGCGGATGTCACCGAAGACGACGGCCAGATGATGCATGCTGTCCCAGGGCAGCATGTAGGTGAAGGCCTGGGCCTTGCCGCCCGGCGTGTCGATGTCGGAGCAGGCGACGCGCTGCACCAGCGTTTCCTTGCGCTGGCGGTAGGCGATGAGGTCGGCGACCGAAAGCTGCTTGAGCCCGTGCGCCTCGGCGAAGGAGGCGACCTGCGGGCCGCGCATGACAGTGCCGTCGTCATTGACCAGTTCGGAAATGACCCCGACCTGCGGCAGGCCGGCGAGCTTGCAGAGATCGACCGCCGCCTCGGTATGGCCCGAGCGCATCAGCACGCCACCCTCGCGGGCGATCAGCGGGAAGATGTGGCCGGGGCGCAGGAAATCGGCGGCACCGACATTGCCGTTGGCGAGGTTGCGCACGGTGAGCGTGCGGTCGTCCGCCGAGATGCCGGTGGTGGTGCCGTGCTTGAAGTCGACGCTGACCGTGAAGGCCGTGGTGTGGGCCGAATCATTGTCGGCCACCATCGGCGCAAGGTTGAGCCGCTTGGCGTCGGCGCGCGTCATCGGCGTGCAGACGATGCCCGAGGTATGGCGAACGATGAAGGCCATCTTCTCGGGCGTGCAATGTACCGCCGCGACGATCAGGTCGCCCTCGTTCTCGCGGCCGTCATCATCCATGACGACGACCATTTCGCCGCGTTCGAAGGCGCGGATCGCTTCGACGACATTCTTCTGCTCGTAGGCCATATGCTCGGTCCGTTCGATGGTCGTGTTGAATGCGGGTCAGCCGCGGCCGGTCTGGCCGCGGTGTCGCAGGTAATGGTCGGCGATGGCGCAGGCAACCATGGCCTCGCCGATGGGCACGGCGCGGATCCCGACGCAGGGGTCGTGGCGGCCCTTGGTCTGGACGTCGACGTCCTTGCCGTCACGGTCGATGGACTTGCGCGGCGTCAGGATCGACGAGGTCGGCTTGACGGCGAAGCGGGCGACGATCTCCTGGCCGGTCGAAATGCCGCCCAGAATGCCGCCGGCATGGTTGGACAGGAAGACCGGATTGCCGTCATTGCCGATGCGCATCTCGTCGGCGTTTTCTTCGCCGGTGATGCGGGCCGCCTCGAAGCCGTTGCCGATCTCGACGCCCTTGACGGCGTTGATCGACATCAGGCCGGAGGCGATGTCCTGGTCGAGCTTGGCGTAGATCGGCGCGCCGAGGCCGGGGGGCACGCCGTCGGCGACGATCTCGATGACCGCGCCGACCGACGAACCGGCCTTGCGGATGCCGTCGAGATAGTCGGCGAAGACCGGCACGGAGGCCGGATCGGGCGTGAAGAAGGGGTTTTCGGGGTCGCCGACGAAGTTCCAGTTCCAGTTGGCGCGGTCGATGGACTTCTCGCCCATGGAGACCAGCGCGCCGCGCACCACCATGCCGGGCACGACCTTGCGGGCGAGCGCGCCTGCGGCAACGCGGGCCGCCGTCTCGCGCGCCGAGGAACGGCCGCCGCCGCGGTGGTCGCGCAGGCCGTACTTCATCTCGTAGGTGTAGTCGGCATGGCCGGGGCGGTACTGCCTGGCGATCTCGCCATAGTCCTTGGAACGCTGATCGACATTCTCGATCATCATCGAGACCGGCGTGCCGGTGGTGACCATGGTCTCGCCGTCGTCCTCCATAAGGAAGCCGGAGAGGACCTTCACGGCGTCGGGCTCGCGGCGCTGGGTGACGAAGCGCGACTGGCCTGGGCGGCGCTTGTCGAGTTCGGCCTGGATGTCGGCCAGCGTGAAGCGGATGCCGGGAGGACAGCCGTCGACGACGCAGCCGAGTGCGGCCCCGTGGCTTTCGCCCCAGGTCGTGACACGAAAGAGATGTCCAAACGTGTTGTGCGACATCGAGTCCAGCCCCGGCCGGCGAGGAGCGCCGGCTCATGCGTGCCTTCTATTGGCGTTTTTTGCGGGGGTCAAACCGCGACACGGCGCGATTTAGTTTTGACACATTCAGGTTGTTTCTCCACTCTCCCTACCGCTAGCCAAATCCACGCGCCAAGCGAGGCGCATGAGGGAGAAGAGGTCGACAATGCGTACCCTTATCGGCGCCGTTGCCTTTACCATGATGTGTGCGACCGGCGCGCTCGCTGCCGAGGCAGAAGGCCACATCAAGACCATCGACCGCGACAATCTGACGATCACGCTCGACAATGGAAAACTCTACAAGCTGCCCGGCGAATTCGACGTCGACGCCATCGAGGAGGGCATGGAAATCCTGCTCGCCTACGACAAGGTCGGCGACGTCAACCTGATCACGGACATGGAACTGTCGGAGTAGCCGGCGCCGCCGCTACAGCCATTCGATGCTGGAATTCTCGAGCTTCAGGATGCGGTCCTGGACGATTTCCAGTGCCGCGGCATCGTTTTCCGAAAACTTTCCCACCATCCTGAAAAGCGTGCGTATGACGCCGCCATGGGTGACGCAGACCGTCGGACGCGACAGCGCCTCGAACCAGGGGCGCACGCGCTCCAGCAGCATGGCGTAGCTCTCGGCGCCCTCGCCCGGCGGCACGAAGCCCCACTTGTCGCGCTGGCGCAGCGCCGTGGAGCCCGGCTCGCGCTCTTCCAGCTCTGGAAAGGTGAAGCCCTGCCATTCGCCGAAATTGATCTCCACCAGGCTCGGCTCCGTGCGATAGCCGTCCGGCGGGAGCGACATGGCGGCGCGGATGCGCTCCATCGTCTCGCGGGTGCGGCGCATCGGGCTGGCGACGAAATCGAAGGCTTTCGGATCGTCAATCAGCTGGGCCAGGCGCCGGCCGCAGAGGTCGGCCTGGGCTCGGCCGAACGCGTTGAGATCAGTGTCGGCCTGGCCCTGCAGCCGGTACTCGGCATTCCAGTCGGTCTGGCCGTGCCTGGCGAGATAGACGAGGGGAAACATGGCGGTCGCTACGTCCGCTTCTCAATTTCGTACGGCGGGAAGGTCAGTCCTTGACCGTCGAGATATCGGGAACGTTGAGGCCCTTCATGCCGACGACGTGATAGCCGGCATCGACATGGTGCACCTCGCCGGTGACGCCGCGCGACAGGTCCGACAGAAGGTAGAGGCCGGAATCGCCGACTTCCTCGGGCGTGACCGTCTTCTTCAGCGGCGAATTCATCTCGTTCCACTTCAGGATGTAGCGGAAGTCGCCGATGCCGGAGGCGGCCAGCGTCTTGACCGGACCGGCAGAGATGGCGTTGACGCGGATGTTGTTCTGGCCGAGGTCGACGGCAAGGTAGCGCACGCTGGCCTCGAGGGCGGCCTTGGCGACGCCCATGACGTTGTAGTGCGGCATGACCTTCTCGGCGCCGTAGTAGGTCAGGGTCAGCATCGAGCCGCCGTCCGTCATCAGCGGCTCGGCGCGCTTGGCGACCGTGGTGAAGGAGAAGACCGAGATGTCCATGGTGCGCAGGAAATTGTCGCGCGTGGTCTCGATATAGCGGCCGGTCAGCTCGTCCTTGTCGGAAAAGGCGATGGCATGGACGAGGAAGTCGATCTTGCCCCACTTCCTGGCGACCGACTCGAAGACGGCATCGAGGCTGGCGGGGTCGGTGACGTCGCAATGGCCGGCGACATGCGCGCCAAGCTCGGCGGCGAGCGGCTCGACTCGCTTGCGGAAGGCGTCGCCCTGATAGGTCAGCGACAGCTCGGCGCCCTGATCGGCGCAGGACTTGGCGATGCCCCAGGCGATCGACCGGTTGTTGGCCACGCCCAGTATAAGGCCGCGCTTTCCGGCCATAAGGCCCTGACCAACAGTCATCTAGCTCTCTCCGCTGTGCAAATCCGTTGGTGTGCCTATCGCACAGGCGCTACAAGCCTTCAAGCGCCGATGCCGAAAGCCGACAGGCGCGACCCTGCGGCGATTTAACGGGTCAGGCCTTGCGCATCATGTGCTCGAGGTCCGGATCGTGGTTCTCGGGAAGCATCAGCCGGACATGGGCGTAGAGGTCGCCGTGGCCGCCGGTCTTTGTCGGCAGGCCGCGCCCCTTGAGCCGCAGCACCTTGTCGGAGCTCGACCATGCGGGGACGTTGACGGCCAGCCGACCGGTCGGCGTCTCGACGGCGAGCTTGGCGCCGAGCACGGCATCCTTCAGCGGCACCGGCAGGTCGACATGCAGATCGCGGCCCTCGAGCCGGTAGCGCGGGTGCTTGCGGAACCGGATCTTGACCAGCGCGTCGCCGGGCTGGCCGGCGCCCTGCTCGCCCTGGCCCTTCAGCCGAATCGTCTGGCCGTCCTCTACATAGGCAGGCAGCTTGACGGAAATCTTGCGCCCGCCGGGAAACATGGCGGTGACCTTGGGAGCGGTGGCGGCTTCTTCCAGCGTCACGTCGAGCGTGACGTTGACGTCGGCCCCGGCGCGCATGCGCTGGCCGGCGCCCGGATGCTGGGAAAAGCCCTGTCCGAATATCTCGCTGAATATGTCGCCGGCGCCACCGCCGAAGGGATCCGCTCCGCCACTACGGAACTCGAAACGCGACCCGCCGGGGCCGGCCTGCTGCCGACGGAATCCCGCAAAGGGGTCTCCGCCAGCGCCGCCGGCATTCTCGAAGCCCTGGAAGCGCTGCTTGCCCTCGGCGTCGATCTCGCCACGGTCGAAGGCGGCCCGGTTCTTCTCGTCGCCGATGATCTCGTAGGCCTGATTGGCCGCGGCGAATCGATCCTTGGCCTTCGAATCGTCAGGATTCTGGTCAGGATGGTGCTTCTTGGCGAGCTTGCGATAAGCCGCCTTGATTTCCTTTGCCGAGGCGTTCTTCGCAACGCCCAGCACGTCATAGGGATCGCGCATCGTTCGTGCCTGCGGGTTTGATGGAGTGCAACCTGCTGGATATATGCGCTCGGCTAGGAAGAAATTCCAGTACCGGCGCCGTTTTCTGCGTCAAAAATGCAGCCTAACCGGCCTCGAAGCTCTGCAGGCGCCAGGCACCGGCGCTGACCATGCAGGCCTCTCCCTTGAAGAGGGCAATGCCGTCGAAGCTTTCGCGCGTGGTGCTGAAGCTGCGGCACAGGAGACCGTCGCGCTTGAACTCCTTCAGACCGTCGATGACGCCGCGCGTGCCGGTGTCCGAGTTGACCCAGAGCACAGAGCGCCCCCCGAGACTCTCAATGTCGGCGGAACTGACCGCATTGCGGATCGTCGCCTCATCGGAAATGCGCTCGGAATCGGCCGCGCGCCTGCTCTTGTCGGAAACGTTACCGGTATAGAGACTGCTGTCCACCTCGGCCTTCTGCAGGCTGAAACCGCCCGAAGCGCAGGCCGGCAGGACCAAAAGAACGAGCAAAAGCGACGCCGCTTTCAGCCGTTTTGCCTGAAAGCCGCCCAAAATCCGCACCTGTGGTGCTTGCGCGTTCCGCGACAATCGGCATTCTCCCCGGCACACACATGTCCCGAGCAGAACTTATGGCCGAAACACAGTTAACAAGCGGTGACTTCACGCAGGCCGAAGAGCCCTTCCGGCTGTTCGGAAACTGGCTCGAAGACGCCACGAAAAGCGAATTGAACGATCCCAACGGCGTCGCGCTGGCAACAGTCGACCAGGACGGCATGCCTGACGTCCGCATGGTGCTGCTGAAGGGCTTCGACGAGTGCGGTTTCGTGTTCTACACGAATTTCGAGAGCGCCAAGGGACGCGAGATTCTGGGCAGCATGAAGGCGGCGATGTGCTTCCACTGGAAGTCGCTGCGTCGGCAGGTGCGCATCCGCGGCGATGTGGAGATCGTCAGCGACGCGGAGGCGGACGCCTATTTCGCGTCGCGGCCGCGCGGCAGCCGCATCGGCGCCTGGGCCTCCAGGCAGTCGCGGCCCTTGGAAAGCCGCTTCGCGCTCGAGAAGGCGGTCGCGGAGTACACGGCGCGCTACGCGGTCGGCGAAATCCCCCGACCGAAGCACTGGTCGGGCTTCCGCATCGTGCCGGTGAGCATCGAGTTCTGGCACGACCGGCCGTTCCGCCTGCACGACCGGGTGACCTTCAGCCGCCGTCCGGATGGCGGCTGGGACAAGGCAAGGCTCTATCCCTGAACCTTCAGGCCTTCTTGCGCGACATGAAGGCCATGAGCGCGGCGCGCGCTTCGTCCGAGCGCAGCCTGTCCCTGAAATGCTCGGCCTCGGTCCTGATGCGGGCAAGCAGTTCGGCGCGGTCGCCGAGCATCAGGTCGCGGGCGATCTTCAGCGCCTCGGGCGGCTTGGACGCGACGAGCCTCGCTGCCTTCAGCACCTCCGCCTCCAGTTCCTCCTCGCCGACGACGGCGTAGATCAGCCCTGCTTCCCGCGCGCGTTCGGCCGAGAACGGCTCGCCCAATGCCAGCATCGCGAAGGCCTGCTGGCGACCGAGGATGGCCGGCACGAGCAGGCTCGACCCGGCCTCCGGCACTAGGCCGAGATCGGTGAAGGGAGTGTGGAACATCGTACGCGGCGTGGCGAAGGTCAGGTCGCAGTGCAGGTTGAGCGTGGTGCCGATGCCGACCGCGATGCCGTCGACGCCGGAGATCATCGGCTTGGCGGCACCGGCGATCGCGCCGAGAAAGCCCCAGACCTCTTCGCCGCCCTCGCCGCCGACCGCCATCGCCATGAAGTCGGCAAGGTCGTTGCCCGCAGAAAAGGCACCCGGCACGCCGAGAAAGACGTGCGCGCGGACCGCCGGATCGGCATCGCCCGCGGCGAGGGCGGCCGACATGGTCGCGTACATGGCGCGGGTGATGGCGTTCTTCTTGTCGGGCCGGTTCAGTCGGATGATCTGCAGCGGACCGTCGCGTTCGACCAGAATATGCTCTTGCATGCCGATATCCTTCCTGTGAGCTAGGCCGAAACGAGGCCGCTGCCGGCCGCGAGCAGGGCTTCCGCGCCGTTGACGACCTGGTCGCCAAGTGCTCTCGCTTCGCCGGCAAAATTGTCGGCGAAGAACCGGCAAAGGCCGGCGCGCCGGTCCGACGGGTCGGCAAGCGCGCCGCGCGCCAGGGCAATGCCGCCCGAAGCCAGCGCGAACAGCCGCAGATAGGGTGTCGCGCCGGCGAGCGCGGGTTGCGTCTCGCCCTTTTCGATCAGGCCGAGAAGATGACCAGTAGCCTCGTCGAGCGCCCCGACCATCGCGGCAAGTCCCTTGGCAGCACCGCCGAGATCCGCCCGGTTCGAGGCGCGCACGGCTTCCAGCGTCTCGCCGAGTTCGGCGATATAGGAGCGGACCTGGTCGCCACCCGACAGCGGCAATTTGCGCAGCACCAGGTCGATCGCCTGGATGCCGTTGGTTCCTTCATAGATCGGGGCGATGCGCGCGTCGCGCAGCAGCCGGGCAGCGCCGGTCTCCTCGATGAAGCCCATGCCGCCATGCACCTGGACGCCGAGCGAGGCGACCTCGACCCCTGTGTCGGTCGAAAAGGCCTTGGCCACCGGTGTCAGGAGGTTGGCGCGTTCCTGCCAGTGCCGCTTTTCCGCGGCCGGCGACATCCGCGCCATGTCGATGGCATGCGCGCAGGCATAGCTGATGGCACGGGCCGATCGGGTCAGGCCCTGCATGGTCAGCAAGGTGCGCTGAATGTCGGGATGGTGGACGATGGGCGCCATGCCCTCGCCATCATAGGTCGCCGCCTTGCCCTGCCGGCGCTCATTGGCATAGGCGAGCGCCTTCTGGCAGGCTGCTTCGGCAACACCGACGCCCTGCATGCCGACGGCGAGCCGGGCATTGTTCATCATGGTGAACATGCAGGCGAGGCCGCGGTTCTCCTCGCCGACCAGCCAGCCGATTGCACCCCTGGGTTCGACGAAGCCGTCGCCGTAGATCATGGTGCAGGTCGGCGAGGCATGGATGCCGAGCTTGTGCTCGAGGCCGGAACAGAAAACATCGTTGCGCCGGCCGAGGCTGCCGTCGTCGCCGACGAGGAATTTCGGGACCAGGAAGAGCGACAGGCCGCGCGTGCCGGCCGGCGCATCGGGCAGACGGGCCAGAACCAGATGCACGATGTTGTCTGTGAGATCGTGCTCGCCATAGGTGATGAAGATCTTCTGGCCGAAGATGCGATAGCTGCCATCGTCGGCCGGCTCGGCGCGCGCCCGCAGGGCGGCCAGATCGGAGCCGGCCTGCGGCTCGGTCAGGTTCATGGTGCCCATCCACTCGCCCGAAACCAGCTTCGGCAGGTATTTCTGCTTCAACGCGTCGGATGCGTGGGCCTCAAGCGCCTCGACGGCGCCCATGGTGAGCGTCGGGCCGATGGCGAAGGCCATCGAGCCGGAATTCCACATTTCGAGCGCGGCGACGGCGAGCATGGCGGGGAGCGCCTGGCCACCGAAGGCCTCGGGGCCCGACAGCGCGTTCCAGCCGCCCTCGGTCCAGCTGCAATAAAGCTCCTTCCAGCCCTGCGGCATGGTGACGGCAGCATCTTCAAGCACGGCACCGGTTTCGTCGCCGACAGCCGAGAGCGGCGCGATCTCGTCGCTCGCGAAGCGTCCTGCCTCGGAGAGAACCGCATCGACCAGGTCTTCGGAGAGATCGCCGAACAGCGACCGGTCAAGCGCCTGGCCGAGGCCGGCCACGTGCTTCAGGGTAAATGCGATCTCGTCGACCGGCGCTCGGTACATTCGGGCCCTCCTCCAGGCTGTGCCATATCGATTGGCGCTGCAGGAACGCCGCATCCGCCGACGCAATCACGGCTATCCACTTTTGACGTTAACGTCAATTTGGCGCATCGAAATCGGTTCATTTCAGACAATGAGCGCCCTCGCAGAGCCTGCATGGGTTGATCCTCCCCCCGCGAAAGGGCGATAAGGACGCCAGTTCAAGGCTCGAGGATTCGGGTCTGGCGGCCGGGTTCGGCCACACTCGCGCCCGAAAGTCTTTCCTTAACTAGAGTCGTCCACGATGACAGACGATGGATGAAGGGACCTGAACACTGGTGTCGCTGCCTGCAAACCGCCTGGTTCGCGCAGCGCTGGCATTATTTGCCGGCGCGCTTGCGACGGCCATGGCGCAGGGTGCCTCGGCGTCCGATTTCTCCGAACCGTGGAAGCGGGCCGACCGGGCGCTGGTCATCGACGCCTACGAGTACAACTCCATCGACTGGCGCAGGCTGGCGCTCGACAAGCGTATCGTCGGCTTCATCAACAAGGGCTCGGATGGGCTGTCGCCGGCCTATGAATGTTCCGGCAACGAGCAGGAAGTGCGCCTCTGCAAGGCTTTGTGGAAGCGCCATGCGGTCGCGCGCGAGCTGTTCCACACGCGCAAGACGGTGGCCAAGGCCATGGGGCTCAAGTGGGGCGCCTATCACCTGGCGCGGCCCGGCAACCCGATCGACCAGGCCAATAACTTCATCGACTTCACCGAGCCTGAACCCGACGACCTGATCGCCCTCGACATCGAGGAGAACGATCCGCAGAAGTGGATGTCGCTCGAGGATGCCGAAATCTTCGTGCTGCACATCCATCGGCGGCTCGGCCGTTTTCCGATCCTCTACACGAACGGGGTGACGGCAAAGCATATCGCCGACAATGCCGACCGCTACCGGCTGCTGTCGCGGCTGCCGCTCTGGTATGCCCGCTACAAGCCGGAGATCGGGCTGCACTTTCCGAAGGGCAACTGGAAGACCTACACGCTCTGGCAGTTCTCGGCCGGCGCGAATTGTGACGCCAAGGCCTGCCCCTACCGGGTGCCCGGAACCTCGAACGACATCGACGTCAACGTGGCCTCGATGAGCGCCGACGAACTGCGCGCGCAATGGCCGTTCGGCGGGCTGATCGACAAGACCGTCGACATGATCGCCAGCGTGCCGCTGCCGATCTCGCGCAAGGAAGCGCTGCTGGGCGACGTGGTGCTGCAATATGCCGAGGTCGAAGAACCGGTGGCGCCAGTCGCCTTCGCCACGATGTTTCCTGGCGGTGCCGCTGCTCATCCGGTGCGGGTTTCGCTCGGTCGCAAAGCCGAGTCGCTCGACCCGGCAGAATACGCCGCCTATGTCGAAGTGATCGAGGATGCACGGCGCCAGGTCCATGCGATGATGTCCGGCACGCAGCCGGAGGCGCCCGTTGCGGGCCCGCCGCTCGCCTCGGCGCTGCCGTCGAAACTGTCGCGGCACGACCTGCCGGTATTCCTGATCAAGAAGATCGACGCCGAGACCCCGGAAGAAATCCGGCCCTAGCAGCGCCTGGCCTAGCGGCCCTTTTCGCGCTCCACCGCGCGCCAGCCGATGTCGCGCCGGCAGAAGCCCTCCGGCCAGTCGATCAGGTCGATGGCTGCATAGGCCTTGCGCTGCGCCTCGCCGACCGTTCCTGCCATCGCCGTGACATTGAGCACCCGGCCGCCATTGGTGACGATGGCGCCGTCGCGCTCGGCGGTGCCGGCGTGGAATATCTCGACGCCCGAGTTCTGCGCCTGCTCCAGGCCGCGAATGACGGTGCCCTTCTGCGGCGTGCCCGGATAGCCGCTGGCGGCCATGACCACGGTAAGCGCCGCCTCGTCGCGCCAGCGGGCCGACATGTGCGAAAGCTGGCCGTCCGCGGCGGCTTCGAGCAGCACCAGCAGATCATCCCTCAGCCGCATCATCAGCACCTGGCATTCCGGGTCGCCGAAACGGACGTTGTATTCGATGAGCTTCGGGCCGGCCTCGCTAATCATCAGGCCGACAAACAGGACGCCGGAAAATGGCGCCCCCATGTCCGCCATGCCGCGCATGGTCGGCGCGACGATCTCGCGCATCGTCCTGTCGATCATGTCGGGCGTCATCACGGGAGCCGGCGAATAGGCGCCCATTCCGCCGGTGTTGGGGCCGGTGTCGCCGTCGCCGACCTGCTTGTGATCCTGAGCGGTGCCGAAAGGCATGGCGGTCTTGCCGTCGCAGAGGCAGAAGAAGCTCGCCTCCTCGCCGGTCAAGAACTCCTCGACCACAACCTCGGCACCGGCGCTGCCGAAGGAACCGTCGAAGCAGTCGTCGATGGCGGCAAGCGCTTCAGCTTCGGTCATGGCCACGGTGACGCCCTTGCCGGCGGCCAGGCCGTCTGCCTTGACGACGATCGGCGCGCCCTGGCTCTTCACATAGACCCTGGCCGCAGCGGGCGTGTCGAAACGGCCATAGGCGGCGGTGGGGATGTCGTAGCGGGCGCACAGATCCTTGGTGAAGCCCTTTGAGCCTTCGAGCCGCGCCGCGGCCTTCGAGGGCCCGAATACCTTGATGCCGGCGGCGCGAAGGTCGTCGCCGAGCCCCGCCACGAGCGGGCCCTCCGGACCGACAATGACGAGTCCGATGGATTTTTCCCGGCAGAAGGCGACGACGGCCTGGTGATCGGCAATGTCAAGCGCGACCAGTTCGGCCTCGCGCGCAATACCGGGGTTGCCGGGTGCGGCGTAGAGCCTGGTCAGCATCGGCGAGGCGGCAAGCTTCCAAGCCAGCGCGTGCTCGCGGCCACCCGACCCAATCAACAGAACATTCATGCCGTCCCCGCTGCTGCCTACCGACGTGGCCCATCCGGTAGGGCGGGCACGGCAGAGGGTCAAGCTTGGTGGCCGGTCATCAACGACAAATCGCCAGCTTGACGCCCCCAAGCGCGGCTGGCACTGCACTGTTCATGGAACAAGTGCAGTCGAAACAGGGGCAGGGCCGCGTGGCTGACGCGCCGAGCGGCCACTGGGTCTACCGGGTGCTGCCGAGGTGGCTCTGGCCCTATGCACAGCTGGCGCGGTGGGACCGCCCGATCGGCTGGCAGCTGCTTCTGTGGCCGTGCTGGTGGTCGGCGGCCCTTGCGGCAAGCGCCTATGCGCGCCCCGACGACCCGCTGCCGACGCTTCTGCCGTCGATGGCGACGCTGCTGCTGTTCTTCATCGGCGCGGTGGCCATGCGCGGCGCCGGCTGCACCTTCAACGACCTGGTGGACGCCAAGATCGACGAGCAGGTGGAGCGAACGCGTTCGAGGCCCCTGCCCTCCGGCCAGGTGTCGAAACGGCAGGCCTGGCTGTTCATCGTGCTGCAGGCGCTGGCCGGGCTGGCGGTGCTGCTGCAGTTCAACAGCTTCACCGTGCTGACAGGCATGGTGTCGCTCGCCATCGTGGCGATCTATCCCTTCCTGAAGCGCTTCACCAACTGGCCCCAGCTCGGCCTCGGGCTAGCCTTCTCCTGGGGTGCACTGATGGGCTGGACGGCGGAGTTCGGCGATATCGGCCGGCCGGCGGTGCTGCTCTATCTCGGCTCGATCTTCTGGGTGATCGGCTACGACACGATCTATGCGCACCAGGACCGCGAGGACGATGCCATGGTCGGCGTGAGGTCGACGGCGCGGCTGTTCGGCGACAGCACGAAATCCTGGCTGATCGGCCTCTACGGCGGCGCGCTGATTTTAATGGCAAGCGCGTTTTCGGCCGCCCAGGTGCCGGTGCCGGCGATGGCCGGGCTGCTCGCGGCCGCCGCGCACATGGCGCGCCAGATCGCGATGCTCGACATCGACGACCCCGACCAGTGCCTGCGGCTCTTCAAGTCCAACAATGTGGTCGGATGGCTGATCTTCCTCGGCCTGATCGGCGGCGGCGTCTGGGGGGCGCTGAAACCGCTGATCTGAGCCGGGTTCTACTCGCGGGCGATGAGTTCCTGGCCGTCAATGACCAGCCGCATGCCGAGATTGCCGGGTTTGCGGCGGACCAGGAAGAACGGGCGGCGCGATGCGCCGCGGCGCTTGCGACGATCCTGCGCGGGCAGCGCCTTGATGGCCTCGCCAAGCGATTCCTCGAGCGTCCGCGCCACGCCGTCTGCCTCGATCAGAAGCATCGGCAACCGGTAGGCATCGGCCCAGGCGCGCCAGTCGGCGGCGACATCCTCGAGATTGTCGGCGACCAGAAGCGGCACCGACAGCATCGGGTCATTGTGGAGCAATTCGAGCGTCACGGTGACGTTGCCGTCCTCGTCCTCGATGGCACGGGCAGCAACGCCCGAGAAGGCGTTGGCGGGCAGGACCACGACGGCCGGCAGGCCGCTCATCTGCAGCAGGCGGCGCACGATCGCGCCGCGCTGGTCGATGGTGAACGTGACATCGCCAAAACTGTCATAGGTGGCGTAGCTCACTGCCTGGGGCAGGCGAAACGGGTCGAGACGCATGTTGCGGCCCGCCCAGACTGGCTTCAGTCCCGTGCTCATTATGGTGCCTTCCTGTCTCTCCTGAGAGCCGCTTTTGGCGGTTCTCACGGACCAGTTTTCCCGGTCTCGTTATGGGATCGACAGTAGCGGGGGGACCTTACCACCCGGCTTAAGAAGTCGGTTAAATTTTGCTGATCACGGCGATGGTTATCGAATTCCGACCAGGTGGAACAGGTTGGCAGGCTTTGTTTACAACAGCTTACCGGGGTTCATGATGCCCGCCGGATCGAAGGCTGCCTTGATCCGCCGCATCAGGTCGGTGGCGACAGGCGGCGCGGTGGCGAGCAGCTCGTCGCGCTTCAGCTGGCCGATGCCGTGCTCGGCCGAAATCGACCCGCCAAGTTCGCGCACGATGTCGTGGACTGCCTTGTTCATGGCCCGGTAGAGATCGAGAAACGCCTTCGGATCGCCGCCGGCGGGCTGCGATACGTTGTAGTGCAGGTTGCCGTCGCCCATGTGGCCGAAACAGACGACGCGCGCCTGCGGGCTGACCGACGCGACGGCGTCGGCGGCGCGCGCGATGAAAGCGGGGATCGAGACCACCGGGACGGAGATGTCGTGCTTGATCGAGGCGCCCTCCGGCTTCTGCGCGTCCGACAGGTTCTCGCGCAGGGACCAGAAGGCGTGCGCCTGGGCAAGGCTCGCCGCAATGACCGCGTCGCCGGCGATGCCCGTCTCCAGGCCTTCGGTGAGGATCTCCTCCATAAGCCCCGAAGCGTCCTCGGCCGAGCGGCCCGACGAAATCTCGACCAGTGCATTCCACGGCCAGGGCGATTCCAGCGGCGCGACGGCGTCCGGCGTGTACTGCAGCACGAAATCGAGCGGCGTCCTGCCGACCAGTTCAAAGGCGGTCAGGCTGCCGCCGGCCCGGCCGGTGGCGAGACCGAAAAGCGCCAGCGCATCCTCCGGCGAGTTGAGGCCGACCCAGGCCACCTCGCGCCCCCGCGGCTTGGGGAAGAGCTTTAGCACGGCCGCGGTGATGATGCCGAGCGTCCCCTCGGCGCCGACGAAAAGGTCCTTCAGGTCGTAGCCCGTATTGTCCTTCTTGAGCTTGCGCAGATCGTCGAGCACCTCGCCGGTGGGCAGCACTACCTCGACACCAAGACAGAGCTCGCGCGTGTTGCCGTAGGTGAGCACGGCCGTGCCGCCGGCGTTGGAGGACAGGTTGCCGCCGATCTGGCAGGAACCCTGCGAGGCGAGCGACAGGGGAAACAGACGGTCCGCAGCGTCCGCCACCTGGTGCAGCGTCTCGAGCACCATGCCAGCCTCGACGGTGACGGTGTTGGAGAGCGGGTCGAGCTCACGCACCCGGTTGAGGCGCGACAGCGACACGACGATCTCGCCGCCGGTAGCATGCGGCACCTGTGCGCCGACGAGCCCCGTATTGCCCCCCTGCGGCACGATGGGCGTGCCTGTCTCGCTGGCCAGCGCGAGGATGCGGCTGACCTCGTCGACGCTTGCCGGCTTGAGCACAAGCGGCGAACGACCGGGGTAGAGACCGCGCGGCTCGTGCAGATAGGGGGCGATCTCCGCCTCGCCACGCACCGCATGGGCCGCGCCGACGATTGCCACGAAGCGGTCGAGCAATGCCGCGTCGATGCCATCAACACTCGAGGTCATCAGGATGCCTGGTGCCGGCCGGCCGTGACCTCGCGCGGCGCCGCCGCACGGTTCAGCCGGTCGTTGATCGCCTCGCCGAGCCCCCTTGCGGGAACCGGTGCAACGGCGATGGTCGCCGCGCCACGCTGGTCGAGCGCCTTGAGATGAGAGAACAGGTTGCTCGCCGCCTCGCGCAGGTCGCCGGCCGGCGAAAGGTTGAGGACGGCGACGGCTGCCTCGGCCATTTCGGGCGGCACAGCGCCAAAAGCGAGAAACGCTTCGCCGGGCCTGATGTCGGTGGCGCCGACGCGCACGGCGGCGGAGGGCGCGTAATGCGAGGCGAGCATGCCCGGCGCCTCGACGCCGGCGCCCGGTTCGCGCAGCAGCGAGCGTCGCGCGACGGCCTCGATGACCTCCGCGGCAATGCCGCCCGGACGCAGCAGGCGAACCGACTGCCCGTCGACCTTGACGATGGTCGACTCCAGGCCGACCGGAGTCGGTCCACCATCGACGATCAGCGGGATGCGGTCGCCGAGATCGGCTGCGACGGCCTCTGCGGTGGTGGCGGTGATGCGGCCCGACGAATTGGCGCTCGGTGCGGCCAGCGGATGCCCGAGCCGCCCGATCAGTGTGGCGCCGAAGCCCTGCGGCATACGCAGCGCGATGGTATCAAGCCCCGCTGTGACCAGCGGGTGTATGTCGGCGCCCGGCGCCAGCGGCAGCACCAGCGTCAGCGGCCCCGGCCAGAAGGCCTCGGCAAGCTTGGTGGAAAGCGGGTCGAATATGGCGATGCGCCGTGCCATCGCCATGCCGGCGACATGCGCGATGAGCGGGTTGAAGCGCGGCCGGCCCTTGGCCTCGAAGATCCGCGCAACCGCCTCGCCGTTCGTCGCGTCGCCGGCGAGGCCGTAGACGGTCTCTGTCGGGATGGCGACGATCTCGCCGGCCTTGAGCAGTGCAAGCGCGTCCGCCAGTGCGTCGTCGATCTTGAGGATTTGCGCCACGCCCGCCCTTCCGAATTGGGGTCAAAGCTTGCTATCGCGCGGCGCGCGGGGGGGCAAGGCCCTGCCGGGCACCATTTTGTTAATCGGTAAAATGCTAGTTTCAGCCGAAACGCGACGTCAACAGGCGGATGGCATACTGCTGCCCGACACTATTGCTTTGGAACAGGCCGACTATTCATGCGGATGATCGCAGCATTGGTCCTCATCGCGGCAGTGGCCGGAGGCGAAGCGCAGGCTTCCTCCTTCGTCACGCCCGAAGCCCTGCCCGAGCCGATCGGGCCCTCCTTCGTCGTGCTTGGCGAGACGACTGCCGCTGGCACGCTCCAGGTGCAGGAGAACGACACCGCGTCCGGCGCGGCGCTGTCCGTCGAAATGCTCCCGATGCCTTCCTTCAGCATCATGGGCGAAGCGGCGAGCTCGTCTACGCCGTCGATCGTCGCGCTCGGCGAACCGGCGGCAGGCATCGCCTATGACGAGGTCGCGGCCATCCCGCAGCCGGCGCAGAAAAGCGGTCGCGTGATGATGCCGATGATCATTCGCGGCGGAATCGTCGGCGATGCGTTCGCGCAGCCGATCTACTCGTCCGGGTCGACGGACGAGGCGCCCACCGTGGCACTCGATCCGAACGACCGGGGCACGGCATCCAAGCGCAAGGCGCTGAAGCGGCAGGCCGAACAGCAGCGGGCGATGGAGTCGGCACCGAAGGCGGCGCCGGCACCCAAGCCGCTCACCGAATAGCGACGCTTGACGCGCGGCGCGGTGCGCAGCACCCTCCTCCGCTACCGGGTCTCACAGAGCGTCGGCGCTGGGCCGGCGGCGAGACCGGCGCGGTCGGGAAGAAGACGATGATCAAGCCTGTTCGAGTTCTTGCCGTTGGCCTGGCCCTGGCGCTGGCGTGGCTGCCTTCGGCCGCAGCCGCCGACGAACTGATCGGCACCTATGTCGCGCGCATCTCGTGGAAGGACCATGAATCGAGCACAGGCCGCAAGCTCGATACGGCAGCGCAGGTCGTGCGGCAGGACCGCGCCAATGTGCACAAGCACATCCAGACCGACGAGGAAGACGACATCGACGTATGGTTCACCACCAACGCCGAGCGCACCAGCTTCGAGGTACTGCTGAACCGGGAGGGCGCCATCGACGAGGTGACACGGCGCGCCATCATGGAGGGCGAGCCGCTGATCGAGGTCGAGGTCTACCGCAACAGCGTCAAGGTCGTCCTGCTCAGCGGCTGAGCCGATCGCGAGACTGGTCGGCTTCGCCGACCTGTTTAGCCCGCGATCTTCGAGAAGTCGGCGACCTGATCGGTGGCGGCGCGGATGCGCAACAGAAGCGCAAGGCGGTTGGCGCGGACATTCTCGTCCGGGTCGTTTACCAGCACATGCTCGAAGAATGAATCAACCGGTTCACGCAGCACGCTAAGTGCCAGCATGGCGGCGGAAAAGTCTTCGTTCTGAATCGCTTGGCCGGCTTCCTTCTCGGCCTGATTCACCGCGGCGAAGAGCTTTTTCTCCGGTTCTTCACGCAGCAATGACGGATCGACCGCTTCGGCGATCACGGTCTTCTTCTTTTCCTCGGCGGCCAGAATGTTGGCGGCGCGCTTGGTACCGGCGAGCAAGTTCTTGCCTTCGTCGGTGGCGAGGAAGGAGCCGAGCGCTTCGACGCGGCGGACGATGGCAAGGAGGTCGTCGTTGGAGGACGAGCCGATCTCCCCCCCTGTGGGGGAGATGCCCGGCAGGGCAGAGGGGGGCATCGCGGAGTGCCCATGTTCGACGTCATAAGGCTGAGAAGGTTGCGGGACAGCGCCCCCCTCTGTCGGCTTCGCCGACATCTCCCCCACAGGGGGGAGATCGGTCGCGAACCCGCCGCCAGCACGGCATCGATCAGATCGTGCCGCGCGCCCTGATCGCGGAGGTAAACCTTCAGGCGGTCGTGGAAGAAGGAGAGGAGGTCAACGGCTGCAGCCTCAGCCCTATCAATGGTTGAAACGACAAATCGAGACGCTGCGTCATCTCCCAAAACCTTTCTGATCGCCGTAGCGTGCGTACCCAGATCCAGCAACCCTACCAACTCAAGCCGATGCACGTCATCTAGGTCCTCGACGAGCTCCTTTAGATGAAGGCCTGCAACAATCTCGCCCAGTGAACCCGACATAAAGGCGCCCAACGCACGCTGCTGACCGTCCTCAGTGGCATGAGCGAGCCGAAGCTGGTTCTCCAACACCAGCCGGATCACACCCAGCGCGGCGCGGCGCAGCGCGTAGGGATCCTTGCTGCCCGTCGGCTTCTCGTCGATGGCCCAGAAGCCGACCAGCGTGTCGAGCTTGTCGGCGAGCGCCACCGCGATCGACACCGGGTCGGTCGGCACGCTGTCGCCGGGACCCTGAGGCTTGTAGTGCTCCTCGACGGCCGCGGCGACGGACGGATTCTCGCCCTGCAGCAGCGCATATTTGCGGCCCATGGCGCCCTGCAACTCGGGGAACTCGCCGACGATTTCCGTCGTGAGATCGGCCTTGGCGAGAACCGCCGCGCGGGCCGCCAGGTCGGGGTCGGCGCCGACCAGCGGCGCGATCTCCTGCGCCAGACTGCGGATGCGCTCGACGCGCTCGCCTTGCGTGCCGAGCTTGGCGTGGAAGGTGACGCCGAGATGGTCGAGGCGGGCCATGCGCTGGTCGAGCGGCTTCTTGAGGTCGAGTCCGAATTTCTCGGCCGATGCCGTCAGCTGGTCGAGGTCTGGCAGGTCGGCCTGGTCGGTCTTCCAGAAATACAGCGCGTCAGACAGCCGGGCGCGCACGACCTTGCCGTTGCCATGCGCGATCTCCTTGCCGCCGTCGGTCGCCTCGATATTGGCGGTGACGACGAAACGGTTCGACAGCGCCTCGCCGCCATGCGGCCGCGTGACGAAGCATTTCTGGTTGGCGCGGATGGTCAGGCGGATGACTTCCGGCGGGATGGCCAGAAAATCCTGCTCGAACTCGCCGAGCAGAACGACCGGCCATTCGACGAGGCCCGACACTTCCTCCAGCAGCCCTTCGTCCTCGACCAGATCGAGGCCGTTGGCGAAGGCCAGGTTCTTGGCGTCGGCGAGGATGATCTCCTTGCGGCGGTCGGCGTCGATGACGACCTTTGCCGCCTCAAGCTTCGCGGAGTAGTCCTCGAAGCGGCGCACGGTGATGGCGTCGGGCGCATGGAAGCGGTGGCCGTAGGTGACATTGCCGGAACGGATGCCGCCGACCTCGAAGTCGACGACCACCGGCTCCTCCGTCTCGGGGCCGAAGGTGCAGACGATGGACTGCAGCGGGCGTACCCAGCGCAGCGTTTCGCCGCCGAGCCCGGCAATGCCGGAATAGGTCAGGCCCTTGGGGCCGGAAGCGGCGCCCCAGCGCATCTCCTTCGGCCAGGGAAAGCTGCGCACGACGCCGGGGATCAGCCCGGCGATGATCTCTTCCGCCGCCCTGCCAGGCTTCGAGATATGGGCGACGTAGAAATCGCCCTTCTTGGGATCGCTGTGGATGTGGGCCTCCTCGACCGACGACAGGCCGGCGGAGCGCAGAAAACCCTGGATTGCCTGCTCGGGCGCCTTGGTGCTCGGGCCCTTGCGTTCCTCGTGCACGTCTCTGGAGCGCGCGGTCAGGCCGCGCAGGTCGAGCACCAGGCGGCGGGGCGTCCAGTATTCGCGCGCGGCCTCGTAGGTGAGGCCTGCCTCGACAAGGCCGTCGGTGACCATCTTTTTGAGGTCGCCGGCAGCCTTGCGCTGCATGCGCGCGGGGATTTCCTCGCTGCGAAGCTCAAGTAGCAAGTCGGGCATGTTCGGTCTCGCTGAAACGGTTGGCGCGGGCATAGCAAGTCAGCCCTTGGCTGTCACCACCGGCTTTGCCTGAAACGATCCCTGCCACCCGCGATGAAAAAAATCGCCCTTGCTTTGAACCAAAGCCGGATGCGGGGCGACAGACGGGCATAGCAACCCTGCATCGACCGGCAAACGACCATGAAAACGGCCCCGACACTTATCCATCTTCTCGCGCTCGGCGCGCTGCTGGCCATCCATGTCGCAACGCCGGGAGACGAGCAGATGCCGGGCATGCGCCGGGCGCTGGAAACGATCGCCGTCTCCGGCAAGCAGATTTCAACGCCGACCGAGGTTCCGGCAACGGCCGGGCCGGCGGCCTGAGAGGAGAAAGAGCATGCTGAAACTGATCACGGCCGCCGTCATCCGCCTGATGCTGCTTGCCGGCGCATGGGCCGCGCAGGACACGCTGGCGACCTCCACGCAGCCTCAGGAGACAGCGTTGCTGGTCCAGGCGCAGGCGGTGCCCGACCTCAACACGCTGACACCGACCATTCGCATCATCAGCCTGGCGCAACGGTGAGTTTCCCAAGGACTGGCGATTGCGACCGCTCAGTCTGCAACGCCCGCCGCGGGCGTCGCTGAGTCAAGATCGGTTCCGGGCACGAGATTGCCTGAAAATGCCCACCAGAAGTCTTCCTTCAGGCCTTCGAACAGCCAATCGGCCCCGTAGGGCATCGTCAGGTGATCCCGATCCTTCATCAGCACCACGCCATCTCGATAAGGGCGGCACTCGTGCTCGTCGCAGAACAGGCCGATGGGCTCTGCATATCGGGCGTTAGGCGTGGACCCGGCGATCCTCCTGAGCACAGCGACAGAGCGCTTGCGCCTGTCTTCAACCTGCTGACGGGAGACCGCGCAACGTCGCCAGTCGACGCCATACCTTTGAGCGCGCAGGACGCATTGGGCACCGGGATGGGCGAACTCGACGGTCGGCCCGATGATCAGGATACGGCGCCTTCCCTCGTCGCTGAGTTCGGCGATTTCCCTTGCCAGCAGCGACGCGTAGGACTTCCCGTCCACTCCCGCACGGGCTTCCTCGAAAAACAGTCCCCAGCGACGTACGACGATGGCAAAATCGCTGTCGGCCGACACGGCATTCCTGTCGATCGCAATCCCCAGCCGTTGCGCTTCGCGAAAGACGGGACCGCCGAGCCTGTCTGCGTGAGAGTCGCCGATCAGGCTTCCATGCTGGTTGGCAGCAAGCCCGCATATGACTGCCGGGCATTCCGCGGCTGCAGCAAGCTCGGCGCTTTTGTCCGTCAGTGCCGGATCCTGCATCGTGCTCCAGTACGCCAGTCCACCGACGGCACCTGCCACGCAAGCTGTTGCTAAGGACGCAGCGATGCCCGAAAGCACGATCCCTGGGCCGTTCAACTGCAGCGAACGACGTTGCCGCCAAGCCAAGGCCGGCTGCTCGACATACCGGTAGGTGACGACTGCGAGGCCAAGGGACATGGCAGCCATCGCGAGATCCCTGACAAGCGAGGCATCGCCGAACTGCGCAATACGGGCAAAGGAGATCAGCGGCCAATGCCACAGGTACCAGCCGTACGAGACCAGCCCAATACCAGTCAGGATCGGCAAGGACAGCAGCCGCATGGAGCGCGCATGGGGATTCAGGAGGCCGGCAGCGATGACCATTGCCGCCCCCGTCGCGGGCAGGAGAGCCAAGTATCCTGGATACACCCAGTCGGCACGATACTGCAGGATCGAAAAGGCAATCAGCAGCAATCCTGCGACCCCGGACGCCTCTCCCATGACCGGGCGAAACGTCGATGCGGGTCGAGCGACCGCGAAGCCAACAAGTCCTCCGATTACGAACTCCCACGCGCGCCAGTGGGGCAGGTAGAAGCCGCTATTGCGGCCGTCGACCGGCGTCTGGAGGATCGAGCCGGCCAGACTGAGCAGGAAGATGACAGCTGCGGCAACTGCCAGCACTTGCTGCCAGGGAAGCGAGCGAAACCGGGCAGCTAACGCGAAGCAGGCCATGAGCAACAGCGGTACGGCGAGGTAAAACTGCTCCTCGACACCCAGCGACCAGGTGTGAAGCAGCGGCTTCGCCCAGGCGTCGATGTCGAAATATCCCTGCTTGATCAGGAAATAGAAATTCGAAACCGACAGGGACGCTGTCACGGCCGATAGCGTGAACCATTCCCATTCGTACGGCGAGACGAGGAGGATCGCTGCCAGGACGGTCGAGGCAAGCAGCACGACAAGCAGCGGCGGCAGGAGGCGCACGGCACGCCGCGCATAGAACTGCATCAGCGAAAAACTGCCGTCCCGCAATCCCTCCACGATGTGGTTGATGATCAGGTAGCCGGAGATCACGAAGAAGACGTCTACGCCGACAAAACCACCGTCAAATCCGGGAATGCCGGCGTGATAGCCGACGACCGCGATAACCGCTATCGCCCTCAATCCGTCGATGTGCGCAATGCGCCGGGCAGATGCCTGCTGGCGTAAGGCCATCAGAGGGTCGCCGTGGAAGCGCCCTCTCCGCCGTGCGAATGCACATGGGCGCCCCCCGCCTCGGTCTGCAGGAAGGCCTCACCGCAGGCCTTCGACAGGTTGCGCACGCGAAGGATATAGCTCTGGCGCTCGGTGACCGAGATCACGCCGCGCGCGTCGAGCAGGTTGAAGACGTGGCTCGCCTTGATGCACTGGTCGTAGGCGGGAAAGACCATTTTGTGTGGTCCGTCTAGTTCGCCCTGCGGAGCGCCTTTGGCAAGAAGCGACCAGCATTCGGCCTCTGCATCCTCGAAATGCCGCGCAAGCATCACCGTGTCGGCATGCTCGAAATTGTGCCTCGAATATTCCTGCTCGGCCTGCAGGAAGACCTCGCCGTAGCTGATCTTCTCGTCGCCCTCGCGGCCGTTGAAGTTGAGGTCATAGACGTTGTCGACGCCTTGCACATACATGGCGAGCCGCTCGAGGCCATAGGTCAGTTCGCCCGCGACCGGCGAGCACTCGATGCCGCAGACCTGCTGGAAATAGGTGAACTGCGAGACCTCCATGCCGTCGCACCAGCACTCCCAACCGAGCCCCCAGGCGCCGAGCGTCGGGCTTTCCCAGTCGTCCTCGACGAAGCGGATGTCATGCACCAGCGGGTCGATGCCGATGGCTTCGAGGGAGCCGAGATAGAGCTCCTGCAGGTTTGGCGGGTTGGGCTTCAGGATGACCTGGTACTGGTAATAATGCTGCAGCCGGTTGGGGTTTTCGCCGTAGCGGCCGTCCTTGGGGCGGCGCGATGGTTGCACATAGGCGGCGTTCCAGCGCTTGGGCCCGAGCGCGCGCAATGTGGTCGCCGGATGAAACGTACCCGCGCCGACTTCCATGTCGTAGGGCTGCAGGATCACGCAGCCCTTGTCGGCCCAATAGGCGTGCAGCGTCAGGATCAGTCCCTGAAAGGAGCGGTCGGGGCGCATGTGGGCAGGCAGCGTGTCTGGCAAGGTAGCCTCGGGCGGTCGGCGAAGGATGGCCCGTCCTAGAGCGGCGTCACCGGAGCGTCAAGCTGCGCCGGCACGGCCAGACGCGCGCCTAGCGGCTGGCGCCGGGAAGCGTCAGTTCCTGCCCGGGCATCAGCCGGCCGGGATCGCCGCGCAGCTGGGGATTGAGATCGAGGATCTCGATGTAGCGGCTGCCGCTACCCAGTTCGTCGGCGGCGATCGACCAGAGCGACTGGCCGGGAGACACCTTGTAGGACACGGGAACCACTTGCGCCGCGTCGTCCTGCGGGGCGAGCTCGGTGCGCTGGTCGGCGTGCGCCGGCGCGGGCTCCTCGGCCGGAAGCACGGTCTTCGACGGCGTGTCAGCCATTGCCTTGTCATCGAGCGGCGGCAGGCCCTCGGCGAGCTTCTTCTCGACCTCGGCCAGAACGGCCGGTTCGGGCTTCATGTCACGTGCATGGCTCCACTGGAAGGTGGCCTCCAGCCGCCGGCCGGCCCGCCAATAGGCATCGCCGAGATGGTCGTTGAGCACCGGGTCGTCGGGCTTCAGAGAGACGGCGCGCTCCAGTTCGCGCACAGCCTCCTCGTACTGGCCGAGGCGGTAATGCGCCCAGCCGAGCGAGTCGACGATATAGCCGTCGCTCGGCCGGAGCTCGACCGCCTTGCGGATCAGCTCGATGCCCTCCTCGAGGTTGATGTTCATGTCGATCCAGGAATAGCCGAGATAGTTCAGCACCTGCGGCTGGTCCGGATAGAGCTCCATCGCCCTGCGGAAATTGGGCTCGGCCTTCGGCCACTGCTTGAGGCGCTCATAGGCGATGCCGCGCTGGTAGTAGACGTTCCAGTTGACGCTCGAGCGGGGATCGGCCGGCATGACCTGCGGCTGGGATTCGATCCGCGCCACCGCCTTGTCGTAGAGCGCGGCCGAGCTGGCATAATCCTCCTTCGAGGAATAGACGCCGCCTAATGCCAGGTAACCGCGCATGTCGTCCGGGTTTTCCGAAACCAGCGACTTCAGCTGGGCGATTGCCTCGTCTCGGCGGTCGAGATCGGCGAGGTTGAGGCCAAGCTGCAGCTGGGACAGGCGCTTCAGCGGTGAGGTATCGGGGATGCGGCGATAAAGGGCGATCGCGTCCTCCGCATTGCGCTGCTGCTCGGCAAGGCCGGCAAGCTGGATCAGCACGACATCGGAATCGGGCTTCAGCGCCAGCGCATATTGCAGATAAAGCCGGACGAAGGACTCGCCGCCCGCGCGGTTGAGCGCCGAGGCAAGCACGAAGAGAAGTTCGCTCGCGCCATCCGACGGCGTCGCGACGAGGCGTTCAACCGGCTCGTCCCTGGAAATCTTCTCGCGCAGCTTGACCAGCGGCAGCCGGCCGGAGGCAAATTCGTCGCCCTTGTCGAGCATGGCCAGTGCCGCAGCCTTGTCGCCGGTGCGCGCCAGGAAGCGGGCATAGGCTTCCGCGGCGCGAAGCCAGGTTTCGGGCGAGGAACCGGCCGACGCCATGTCGCCGGTCGCTTCCTGGTAGGCGGCATCCGCCTGGTCGTTGAGGCCGGCGGCGTCGGCGATGAGCGCCTTGTTGTAGGAGACGAAGAGACCGTACCATTGCGGCCCGGCGAGTTCGTCGAGCATGGCGACGGCACCCTGGCTGTTGCCACCCCCGGACTTGGCCCAAGCCGACAGGACCTTGGAGACGAGCGCGTCGAGATCGGATTCGAGCGCCAGCTTCAGCCAGGCCTCGGCCGCCTTGTAATCTTCCTTGCGGAAGCCATCGATGGCCAGCGCGAGCCGCGAGAAGCGCTCAACCTCGGCGACCGTCTTCAGCTTCTCGGCATAGGGGAGAGATTCGTCGAAACGACCCTGTGAGATCAGCGCCAGCATGATGCTCTGCTGCAGCGCCTGGTTCTCCGGATCGAAGGCCAGCGCCTTCTTGTAGAAGGTGATCGCGCCGTCGAGATCATTGTCGACTTCCGCGACGCGCGCCGCGAGATAGGCGCCCGAGAAGGTGCTCACTTCGATCGAGATGTCGGATGTCGTCGCATGGGCGACCGGCCCGGAAAGTGCCATTCCCGCTACCGCAGCCAGCCTCAAGAGCCAGCGACTAGGACCTTGCCGCATATTCTTCCTTCCTGCCGGCCGCCTGCGGCGCCCGGAGCGAGACTCGCTTTCGCAGATGGTTGCGCCAAAGCATGGCCTTTTTGGGATTGCTGTTCAATCCGTCGCCATTCACGTTCCGGTCACCGATTGCCCGATCAGGCGACGCGGCTGATGCAAAAATCGATGACTTCGAGCAGTGCCTGCTTCTGCGGCGTCGATTCCAGCGGCGCCAGCGCGTCGCGGGCGATGCCGCCGAAATGGCCGGCGCGGCCGATCGTGTCCGCTATGGCACCGTGCCGCTTCATCAGGCCGACAGCCTTTTCCAGCGAAGCGTCGTCGGTGACGTTCTCCTCGATGGCCTTCTTCCAGAAATTGCGCTCGGCGGGCGTGCCGCGCCGGTAGCTCAGGATGACCGGAAGCGTGACCTTTCCCTCGCGGAAATCGTCACCGACATTCTTGCCCAGATCCTTGCTCGAGCCGCCATAGTCCAGCGCGTCGTCGATGAGCTGGAACGCGAGCCCGAGGTTCATGCCGTATGAACGCAGCGCGGCGCGGTCGTTGCGGGTGGCGCCGGCGATGACCGGACCGACCTCGGCGGCGGCCGAAAACAGCGCCGCGGTCTTGGCCTTGATGACGGCGAAATGCTCGTCTTCGGTGGTTTCGAGATTCTTGGCGGCGGCGAGCTGCATGACCTCGCCCTCGGCGATGACGGTTGCCGCTGTGGACAGGATGTCGAGCGCCTCGAGCGAACCGACATCAACCATCATGCGGAAGGCCTGGCCAAGCAGGAAGTCGCCCACCAGAACGCTCGCCTGGTTGCCCCAGATCATGCGCGCCGTCTTCTTGCCGCGGCGCATGCCGCTCTCGTCGACGACATCGTCATGCAACAGCGTCGCGGTGTGCATGAACTCGACGCTGGTCGCCAGCTTGACATGGCCGTCGCCGGAGTAGCCGAACATCTGCGCGGCGGCGAGTGTCACCATGGGCCTCAGCCGCTTGCCGCCGGACGAGATCAGGTGGTTGGCGACCTCGGGGATCATCTGGACGTCCGAACCGGCCTTGGAGAGGATGAGCTCGTTGACGCGCCCCATGTCGCCGGACGTCAGCTCGATCAGCTGACCGATCGATGCGGCTTCACGCTTGCCGTTTTCGAGATTGAGAACTACGCCCACAAGAAACTCCCGTCCTGAATCCGCGCATTACAGATTACCCACCTTGCTTGATTCTAGGGCGACTAGGGCCGCATCGGCAAGGGGCGAATTGGCGCGGGGCACGTCGGGCGTGGCATCGCGACATTTACAACGGCAGCGGGACCTGCAAGTTTCCGGCGATGAAAGAGCTTATCCGCACCAATGACGCGGTCATCATTTCCTTCGTGGAATCGCTGCTGCGGGACGCAGGCATAGGCTGTCTCGTGGCCGACCAGAACATGAGCGTGCTCGACGGCTCGATCGGCGTGCTGCCGCGCCGCGTGATGGTGGTCGACGACGATCTGGACGCGGCCCGCCGCATTCTGGTCGAGGCGGGAATCGCCAACGAAATGCGCGAAAGCTAGACAAAGCCGAACATGGCGAAGGAAGCCGCGCACACGCTCGACGCCTTCCACCGCGGTCGCTTCTGGCTGGTCCAGCCCAGGCAGACCGGCCACCGTGCGGGCGCCGACGCGCTGATTCTCGCAGCGGCCGTGCCGTCGGCATTTTCGGGACGGCTTGCCGATTTCGGCGCCGGCGCCGGTGGCGCTGCACTGGCCGTAGCCGCCCGCTGCCCGGGCGCAGAGGTGCAACTCGTCGAGCAATCGCGCGAGATGGCAGACTTTGCCAGGCAGACGCTCGAGCACCCGAAGAATGCCGGGCTGGCGGCGCGTGCGTCGCTGCTGGTTGCCGATGTCGGGCTTGCTGGTGCCGCGCGCGAAAAGGCGGGCCTTGCCGCGCGCTCGTTCGACTTCGTGATCATGAACCCGCCCTTCAACGGGCCGGCCGATCGCAGTTCTCCAGATGCGCTGCGCCGGCAGGCGCACGTGATGGATGACGGGCTGTTCGCCGCCTGGCTGAAAAGTGCCGCGGCCGTGCTGCGGCCGCGCGGCAGCGTCGCGATCATTGCGCGGCCCCCGGCCATTGCACCTATCCTCGCAGCCATGAACGGACGCTTCGGCGCCGCCGAGATCGTGCCCGTGCATGCCCGTGCCGACGCCACGGCGATCCGGGTGGTCATTCGCGCCAGACTGGGCTCGCGGGCCGCGCTCTCCATGATGCCCCCGCTCGTCCTGCATGAAGCGTCCGGCAACGCGTTTTCAGCGCGCGCAGAGGCGATCTTCGCCGGCGAGGCAGCGCTTTTCGGCGACTGAAGGCTCCCTCCGGCATTGTGCGCCGTGCCCGAGTGCCTACATGCAGATCAAAGACGCAAGACCCGCCAAGAGACTGGAGAGCCATTCGTGAGACGATTCCTCAACCGCCTGCTGCCGAAATCCATGCGATCGCAGGCGGTGACGATCCCGGTCGTGCGCCTGCAGGGCACGATCATGTCCGGCGGCGGGCAGTTCAGGCCGAGCCTGTCGCTCGCCTCGACGGCGGGCGTTCTTGAAAAGGCTTTTTCACTCAGCGCGCCGGCCGTCGCGATCTCGATCAATTCGCCCGGCGGCTCGCCGGTGCAGTCGCGGCTGATCTACAAGCGCATCCGCGACCTTGCAGCCGAGAAGAACAAGACCGTTCTGGTCTTCGTCGAGGATGTCGCAGCCTCAGGCGGCTACATGATCGCGGCCGCCGGCGACGAGATCTTCGCCGATCCCTCGTCGATCGTCGGTTCGATCGGCGTGGTGTCGGCCTCCTTCGGCTTCACCGACCTGATGAAGAAGATCGGCGTCGAACGGCGCGTCTACACGGCCGGCAAGAACAAGGCCGTGCTCGACCCGTTCAAGCCGGAAAAGAAGGAAGATATCGAGCGCCTGAAAAAGCTGCAGCTCGAAGTGCACGAGACCTTCATCGACCTCGTCAAGGAACGCCGCGGCAGCAAGCTGAAGGACGATCCCGACCTTTTTACCGGCCTGTTCTGGACCGGCAAGAAGGGAGTGGAGCTCGGGCTCGTCGACGGGCTTGGCGACATGCGCGAGATCCTCAAGAACCGCTTCGGCGCCAGCACGAAGCTGAAGCTCGTCACCGCGCCGCGCGGCCTGTTCGGGCGCCGGCTCGGCATCTTCGGCACCGGCGCCGGGCCGGCCATCGCAGAGGCGGCGGCCGAGGGCCTGATGGATGCGGCCGAACGGCGCGCCCTCTGGGCGCGTTTCGGACTTTGAAAAATACCGGGAAGGCGGTTATCATGGCGGCCTGACCGGCATTTCCGGCCAGCCCCTTGGAGGGAGGACTAGAGAATGCCGCAGATCATCTTCTTCGCAGCCGTCGGCGTCGCAGCCTATGTCGGCTATCGTTCCTTCGTCAGGGAAGCGCAGCGCGTGACCGCCAAGGTTCGCCGCGCCGAGAAACAAGCCGCGAGCGGTGCCACCGGTACGCTGGTGAAGGACCCCGAAACCGGCGAATACCGGCTGGCGAAGGACTGATTGACCGACATTTCCGACGTTTCGCTCGAAGCCGCTCTGTCCACCGAACTGGCTCCGGCAAAGATCAACCTCGCCCTGCATGTCACCGGGAGGCGGGACGACGGCTATCACCTGATCGACAGCCTCGTGGTGTTTACCCGCTTCGGCGACCGCGTCGGAACGGCAGCCGCCGACGAAGACAGTTTCGAGGTGACCGGTCGTTACGCGGCGGATGTGCCGCGTGACGCCAGCAACCTGGTGCTGCGTGCGCGCGAAGCGCTGCGCGCCCGGTACGGGGCGGAAAAGGCTCCGCCCGTCGCCATCACGCTCGAAAAGAACCTGCCGGTCGCATCCGGAATGGGCGGCGGCTCGAGCGACGCGGCGGCGATGCTGCGCAGCCTTGCGCGACTGTGGCAGCTCGACATCGACGACACCGAACTGGCGCGCATTGGCGCGATGCTCGGCGCAGACGTGCCGATGTGCCTGGCGGCAAGGCCGCTCGTCGCGCGCGGCACGGGCGACGAACTGACGATGCTGCCTGGTTTCCCGTCGCTCGGCCTTGTGCTGGTCAATCCGGGTGTGGGCGTTGCGACGGCCGATGTGTTCAAAACGCTTGCCAAGGCCGACAATGAGGGCCTGCCGCCCCTGCCCCGCCAGATCGAGTTCCACAGCATGCGCAACTGGCTGGAAACGACCCGCAACGATCTCGGCCCAGCGGCCGAAAGCATTACGCCGTCGATCCGCTACGCGCTGGCGGCGCTGAACAAGGCCGACGCCGGATTTGCCCGCATGTCGGGCTCGGGCGCGACCTGTTTCGGCCTCTACGAGACCGGCAATGTGGCAAAGCGGGCGGCGGCCGAGATTCGCAAGCGCCAGCCGAAATGGTTCGTCGCCGCGACCCGCAGCATCCCGTCGGAGGACGCATGAGCAGGATCAGCGAGGACAGAGACTTCATTCCCGTCGCCATCGCCGTGCTGACAGTGTCGGACACGCGCAGCCTTGCCGACGACAAGTCGGGGCAGACGCTGGTCGACCGGATCGCCGACGCCGGCCACGCGCTGGCCGACCGCGCCATCGTGACGGACGACGTGGACAAGATCAGGGAAAAGGTGCTGGAGTGGTCGCGAGACGACGCGATAGACGTGGTGATCACCACCGGCGGCACCGGCTTCACCGGGCGCGACGTGACGCCGGACGCGCTGGAGCCAATCTTCGAAAAGCGCATGGACGGCTTTTCGGAAGTGTTCCACCGGATTTCCTACGACAAGATCGGAACCTCGACGATCCAGAGCCGGGCGACCGGCGGCGTCGTCAACGCCACCTTCGTCTTCGTGCTGCCGGGGTCGCCGGGAGCCTGCAAGGACGCATGGGACGGCATCCTGAAGCCGCAGCTCGACTACCGGCACAAGCCCTGCAACTTCGTTGAGATCATGCCGCGGCTCGACGAGCATCTGCGGCGCGGCGCCGGCAAGACCGAGGCCTAGCGCTCACGCGTCCTCGACATTGATGCGGCGGTAGATCGCCTCGATCAGGGAATAGAGCGCGAAGGCAACCAACCCGAACCCGATCGCGGCAAGCAGTGCCCAGCCGACCGGCAGCGACTGGATGAACTCAAGCGCCTGCTGGGAGTCCGGAGGCTTGCCGCTGCCGTCCGCCCGAACGGCGCGCAGGGCGAAGAGAAAGGCAACGACCAGAAACACCACGCCGCGCGCGATCAGTCCCGTCATGGCGATCGGATGGATGATGGTCATGGCATGGCTGCCGGCGTCCATGTGATCGGCATATTTGCCGCGAACGGCCTTGGCGACGTGTGCGATGGCGACGCCGGCCAGTATGAGGGCCAGGGTCGCCGATGCCCAGCGGCTGCCGACAAGGCCTGCTAACGTCTCGGCGAAACCGCCGCCGCCGCCGCTGTCTCCCGCGGCGCTGCGAAGCGACCAGACGTAGAAGGCGAGCGTCAGGTAGATGACGCCGCTTGCCGCCAGCCCGCCGCGAATCGCCAGACCCTTCGGATCAAGACCGTGGTCGTCAGTGTCAAAGCCCGACTGGATCAACCGCCAGACGGCGTAGAAGATGAGTGCTGCGATCAGGCCGTAGGCCATGATGGCGCCGGCGCCGCTGGTCAGCAGCTTGCCGAGAGCCTCGCGGGAGCCCATTGGCTGCCCCGCGCCGATCGCGGCCAGCGCCGCGAAATAGCCGATGACGAGATAGATCAGCCCGCGCGATGCGTAGCCGATGCGGGCCAGCGGCTTGAACCATTGTTTGGCCTTGTGTTCCAAATTTTCGCTCCCGCCATGCCGATGGGTTGCAAATGCGGCAACGGGGCGGTGGTTCCGTCCCGCGGAGCGCCACAGGGCGGCTTCGGCCGGCTCGGCTCAGTAATAGGGCGACCGGCAGGCGCGACGCACACCCCGATGGAGCTGGAAGCTGTTGTCGGAAAGCCGGTACGAGCGGTAGCGCGTGTAGCACCATTCGACATGGGCCGGGCTGGCATAGCCGACGACCGGCAGGGGACTGGCGCCGCGGAAAACTGGCACGGGATAGGCATTGGCGAGATGCGGCTCCGGATAGGCAGGCGCATGGGTATAATGCCGGCCGTAATAGATCTGCGGCCCGGTCGGCTGCACCCATGCGGGCGCCTCGTGGGAGCGATGATGACCTGCGACGTCGACCTGGACGCTGACGGCGACGCTGTCGTGGGCGACAGCGGGCGTCGCCAGGGTAACCAGGGCGAGCGGCGCGAACAGGGCAAGGCGTGACATGGCGGTCCTCCGGCTGAAACTCACGCCAAGAATAGCTGGCCGCAGCGATGCGTTCCGCCGCAAGTGCCGGAAGACTTAACGAAAGCCTAAGGGTCAGGCCTTGCGGCTCGGCGCGACACGGATTTCCGACGCCAGGCGACGCGAGGCGAGGCCGCGCGCCAGGGCCTCGGCGCTGGCCGCCCTGCGAACCAGGGCAGAAGCCTGGCTCTTGGTGATGACCAGCCCGTCCGACAGCGCGCGGTTGCCGGAGAACACCCGCGACAGGAAGGGCGCGCGGCCGATCTTGGAGCGCGAGAAGCGGGCCGGCATCTTTTGCAGTGCGGTATGGGCGACGACACCCTCCATCCAGCCCTCGACAAGACGCGCACCAGGCTCCACAAGCAGCAGCCAGTCGCCCTTGGCCTGGCGCACACCTGCCGCGATGCCGCCGCTGATGTAGCTGCAGCCGGCATGGTCGGCGACCTTGCCGGTCTGGTCGGTCGATCCGTTGTCGCAGACGATCACTTCACGCACCACGCCTTCGATAGCGCCGCTGATCAGCGACGCCAGCGTCTGGGCCAATCCGTCCTCGTCGTTCCGGGTCTCGATCAACACGCTAAGCATGCACGCCGAATAGCCGAAACTGCCGCGCAGCGCCAGTTGCCGGGTCCGCATTCGCCGTCTGCATCACAAAGTTCTTGCTTTGTTCTCTTTCTCAAAATAGGAATAGTTTCATGAAAACGCCGATTCGCAGGCCCGCCGAGATGCCTTGGGAGAGAGCCAGGATGGAACAGATCACACGCGCAGACATTGCAGCTTTCGGAGCCGGAAGGGCCGAGATGGCTAATGCGATGATCGAGCAGAGCGGAATCAGGGTGCGACCCGAGCGCAATCGCGGTCGCGCCGCAGGCATCAACCCGAGCGGCCGCTTCGAGCCGGTAAGCCGCGACGTGTTCGACGACGGCTGGAATTCCTTCGAGGACCTGCCGCCCTTCAAGACCGACGTGCAGGTCGAGAAGCCGCGCACCATCATCACCCGCAACGAATCGCCGGACATTTCCTTCGATCGTTCGATCAACCCCTATCGCGGATGCGAGCATGGCTGTGTCTATTGCTTTGCCCGCCCGACACACAGCTACATGGGCCTGTCGGCCGGTGTGGATTTCGAATCGAAGCTGTTCGCCAAGCCGGATGCCGCGAAGCTGCTCGACAAGGAGCTCTCCAAGGAAGGCTACCAGCCGCGCACCATCGCCATCGGTACCAACACCGATCCCTACCAGCCGGTGGAGAAGCGCTGGCGCATCATGCGCGAGATCCTCGAGGTGCTCGAGGCGCGCAACCATCCGGTCGGCATCGTTACAAAATCCGCGCTGGTGACGCGCGACATCGACATCCTGGCGCGCATGGCCGAGAAGGGCCTCGCCAAGGTGGCGCTGTCAGTTACGACACTCGACCGCAAGCTGGCCCGCACGATGGAGCCGCGCGCTGCGACCCCGACCAGGCGCCTGGAGACGATCCGCGAGCTCAGCGACGCCGGAATCCCGACCTCGGTCATGGTGGCGCCGATCATTCCGGGCCTGACCGACCCGGAGATCGAGCGCATTCTCGACGCTGCACGCGCCGCCGGCGCGCTCGACGCGGGATACGTCATACTGCGCCTGCCGCTTGAGGTCAGCCCGATCTTCAAGGACTGGCTGCTGCGTCACTACCCCGACCGCTACCGGCACGTGATGTCGCTGGTGCGCTCGATGCGTGACGGCAAGGATTACGACGCCGAATGGGGCAAGCGCATGAAGGGCAGCGGGCCCTATGCCTGGCAGATCGGCCGTCGCTTCGAGATCGCAGCCCGCAGGCTCGGGCTCAACGCGCGCAAGACGCCGCTGCGGACCGACCTGTTCGTGCAGGCCAAGAAGGGCGCCGAGCAGCTGATGCTGCTCTAGCACACACACGGAACGCCAGCGTTCCGCCCCATCCGTCCGGCCGCTCCCCCCGGCTGCCCGACGGCGCCTCCCCGACCCGCCAGCCCCCCTCGCCGGCCGGGAAGGCCTTGCGGAGAATCGGGACCGATGCGAGCATCGCCGCACCATGGCTCGCACGCGTCCTGATTCTCCGCCCCTCATTGCCTTTGTCGACAAGCCCGACTTCACCTTCGAGCTGAAGGCGATCGCCGCCGGCAGCTGGCCGGTCGCGGGGCTCGACGAGGCCGGCCGCGGACCGCTCGCCGGCCCCGTGGTTGCGGCGGCCGTGGTGCTCGACCCGGAGCGCATCCCGGAAGGTCTCGACGATTCCAAGCGGCTTACCGGCCAGCAGCGGGAAGCCATCTTCACGAACATCCTGAAACTGGCGCTCGGCGTCTCGGTCGCCTCGCTCTGCGCGGAAGGCATCGACCGCAGCGACATCCGCAAGGCAAGCCTCGAAGCGATGCGCCGCGCACTGGCCGGCCTGCCGCTGACCGCGCGGCTGGCGCTTGCCGACGGCCGCGACGTGCCACCTGGCCTGGGCTGCTCCTGCCAGGCCCTGGTCAAGGGCGACCAGCGTTCGCAGTCGATCGCCGCCGCCTCGATCGTCGCCAAGGTGATGCGCGACCGGATGATGCAGCATTGCGGCAGGGCCGACGAGCGCTACGGGCTGGAAGTGCACATGGGCTATGCGACCGAACGCCACCGTGCCGCAATCGAGGTGCACGGACCGGCTCCCAGGCTGCACAGGCTCTCCTTTTCGCCATTCCGGCTGACGCCGATCGACGAGAGCCAGGCCGAACTCGCAGAGCTCTGAGCCGGCCGCCTTAACGGCAAGAAAAAGGCCGCCCCGGAGGGCGGCCTTTTTGGTTCTTGCGGCGGATGCCGATGTGTCGAACGGCTCAGTTGAGGTTCGACTTCACTTCCTTGAGCGACGCGGCAAAAAGCTCGGCGCCCGACCGCTTGTCGGCCTGGTCGCCAAGCAGCTTGCGGGCTGCCTCGACGGCGATGTCGACCGCGCTGGCGCGGACCTCGATGACGGCCTCGCGCTCGGCCTGCTCGATCTTCTGTTCGGCAAGCGCGGTGCGGCGCGCGACATATTCCTCGGTCTTGCGCTTTGCTTCCTCGAGAAGCATGTCAGCCTCGCGCTTGGCGGCCGCGACAATGTCGGCCGCATCCTTCTCGGCTTCCTCGCGCTTGCGCTGGAAGTCGGCAAGCAGCTGCTTTGCCTCCTCGCGCAGGCGCCGTGCCTCTTCGAGTTCGTTGCGGATGTTGTTGGCTCGCTCATCGAGCGACTTGGTCAGCATGCCGGGTATCTTGAAGTAGACGACCGCGGCGATGAAGATCACGAGGGCGACGGTGGCCCAGAACGTATTGTCCATGACGATCTCCTAGCCGCGAACCGACTTGACGGCGGCCGCTACTGCCGCCTTGTCCACCTTGCCGCCGGTAAGCTGCTGCACAATGGCGGCAGACGTTTCCTCGGCGATCGAGCCGACTTCGCGCATGGCGTTCGACTTGATGGTGGCAATCTGCGACTCGGCGGCGGCGAGCTTCTTGCCGAGGCTTTCCTCGACCTTCTTGCGCGCAGCTTCCGCTTCGGCCTTGGAGGCCTCGTTTGCCTGCTGTCCGATGGCGTTTGCCTTGGCCTTGGCCTCGGCAAGCTCCTGTTCGTAGGCGGCAACGGCAGCATCGGCCTCCGCCTTCATGCGGGCGGCCTCGTCGAGGTCGCCGCTGATGCGTGCGCTGCGATCCTCGAGAATGCCACCGACGCGTGGCAGCACGACCTTCTTCAGGAACAGGTAGAAGAGGCCGAACGTGATGGCGAGCCACAGGATCTGCGACGGAAAGGTCGAAGCGTCGAAGGGCGGGAAAGACCCGTGTCCCTCGGCCTGCTCGGTATGCGCGCCGCCCTCGGCCGCAGCCGCGTGAGCGCCGTCCTCGACGGGCTCGCCATGAGCGCCGCCTTCAGCCGGTGCAGTTTCCTGCGCGTATCCCGGTGTCACAAACATCCAATTTCCCCTGTCCAGGCAATCCGGCCGCAGCCTGCGGCCGGCCGTGCTGTTGCTGGCCTGCTCTTACGTGAAGAGGAGGAGCAGAGCGACGAGGAGCGAGAAGATGCCGAGAGCTTCCGTCACGGCGAAGCCGAAGATCAGGCGGCCGAACTGGCCGTCTGCTGCGGACGGGTTGCGCAGGGCGCCGGCGAGATAGTTGCCGAAGATCGTGCCCAGGCCGATGCCTGCGCCGCCCATGCCGAGGCAGGCGATGCCCGCACCGATTGCCTTTGCTGCGTCTACTTCCATGTCCAACTCCTTGTGGATCTATAGTCTATCGTGTGTTGCGGATGGCGGAAGAGCCCGCCGGTGAAATGTCCCTAGTGACCCGGATGCAGCGCGTCGTTGAGGTACATGCAGGTAAGCACGGCGAAAACATAGGCCTGCAGGAAGGCAACGAGCACTTCCAGCGCGGTGATCGCGACAGTCATGGCAAGCGGCAGGACCGCCCCGGCCACGCCGACGAAACCGGCGGCGCTGAGCGAGACCACGAAGCCCGCGAAGACTTTCAGTGTGATGTGGCCGGCCAGCATGTTGGCGAACAGACGCACGGACAGGCTGATCGGGCGCGACAGGAACGAGATGACCTCGATCAGCACGACCAGCGGCACCAGAATGCCCGGCACGCCTTCCGGTACGAACAGCTTGAGGAAGCCGAAACCGTGCTTCATGAAGCCGTAGACGACGACGGTGCCGATCACCAGCAGCGCCAGCGCGAAGGTGACGATGATGTGGCTGGTGACGGTGAAGAAATAGGGGAACAGGCCGAGAAGATTGGCGACCAGGACGAACATGAACAGCGAGAAGACGAGGGGAAAGAACTTCATTCCCTGCGATCCGGCCGCGTCGCGCAGCATGGAGGCGACGAATTCATAGGACATTTCGGAAATCGACTGCAGCCGGCCGGGGATGAGGCCGCGGGTCGACGTGGTCAGGAAAAGGAAGGCGCCGGCAACGGCAACGGTAGCGACCATGAAGGCAGCGGAATTGGTGAACGACAGGTCGAGCCCACCGATTTCGATCGGAACCCACTTGGCGATCTGGAACTGATGGATCGGATCGTTGGCCAAATCGGCCCCCTTCGGCTAGCTGCACCCACAGGCGCGATTCATTCGTCGTCGGGCTTTCTGTCACCCTTTTCAGGGATTTTCAAACCCGCATCGGCAACCATCCCCGCTGAACGCAGGACATTGAGCACGCCAGCTCCGAATCCCAGCAGCAGGAAGATGATCAATCCCCAGGGCGACGTACCAGCCATCCTGTCGATAATCCAGCCAAGGCCGACGCCGACTGCAATTCCCGCGATGAACTCGCTGGAAAGCTTCAGCGCCTGTCCATAACCGGTCACGCCGCCGGTTCCAGACCCTTGTTTCCCCTGCCGCCTGTCCGGCAATCTCGTTGCAAGCGATGCTTCGAGATCGCGCCGGCGGCGCTCAAGATCGTCGTCGCGGCCTGCGCCACTGCCCTGCCCGTCCGGTCCGGATTTTCCGGTTTCGTCTGGCCCTTTTGATGCGGCCATCGCAACCTCCCATACCGGGCTGGCGGGTCACTGGCCCGTCCGCTCCAAGTCGCGCGCAACATAGTTAGGGGCCATGCCCCCGTCAAGTCGGCGGGCGGATCAGTTCTATCGGTATTTATTGCTGGAAAAACAATGACTTGCTGGGGTGCGACATAGTGCCCGGCACATTATCGGGCGCGTGTCCGGCGAATCCCCGCCGCTCAGCCGCGCCAACGCGGCTGCGCGCCCCGAGAATGGCGGCTAGCTCCAGCCGCCGCCATAGGTGCGGTAGAAGACGTGGAGGCCGATCTTTTTCATCTTCTTCATGGTGTTTGCCCAGCGCGGCGCGACATAGGTCGCGTGGTAGTGCGTCGCCGAGCCGACCTCGGGGATGAAGATCTTGCCGGCGGTCACCGCCATGGCGATCTCCTGAGCCGTCTTGTAGTTGGCCGGATTGGTGATGCGGTCGCGCTTGCCGTCACAGGCGAAGGAGAACTGGCAGCGGTTGAGCCAACCGTCGTTCTGGTAGACGACGCCGCAGATCGAGTCGGGATAGGTCGGGTTGCGGACGCGGTTGAGGATGACCTGCGCGACGGCGGCCTGGCCGCGCAGCTTTTCGCCGCGCGCCTCGAAATAGATGCCGGTGGCGAGGCACTTCTGCTCGGCCTTGGAGAAGACTTCTGCCGGCAGCGGCCGGCTCATCCAGGCGTGGTCGCCCTTGGCGACGGGTGGAATGAAGCGGCCGCCGTCCTTATCGGCGGGATCCTGCAGCAGGCTCTCGAAGGGAGAAGCCTTGGCGTAGTCGGGCGCGGCCGGCGCGTAGGCGGTGGCGAGGATGTCGGACTTCTCGTTGGTGACGAGGCTCGCCAGCATCGGCGGCACGCCGGGGTCGACCTTCTGCTTCTTCATGTAGAAGGAACCGGCGATCTCGACCTCCTTGCCGCGGATCTCCGTCCTGGCGAAGGCCATCCTGACGTCATGCGCCGGGCGCAACAGCATGCTGGTCTTCTTGAACATGGAGCCGGCGTCGAAGGTCCTGGGCGGCGCGACGGGCATGACCTTGATAATGCGGTCCTGCTTGCCCGAGCGGACAATGCGGTCCTCGTCGGGCACGGCGCTCAGCCGGTTGCCCTTGCCGCGCAGCGAGACCGCGCCGAGTTCATCGGATTCAACGCCAGACCCGGAGATCGAGCCGGTGGTGATGTCGCCGTCGACGAAAGGCATTTCGGCCGCATGCACGGAGCCGGCAACCGACTTCTCGACGAAGACGTTCCAGCGGGTGCCGGACTTCTCGATGCCCGAAACGAGGCCGGCCATGTCCTGATAGGCGGCCACGGTCGGAAACCCGACCCAGATCCCAAGACCGATAATCAATGGAGACAGGAACGAACGCTTGTCTCGGCTGGTGGCGGCCAACAGCCGCGTCACTAGTCGTCGATGCACAGGAACTCTCCAGGACGCAACTTACCCTCTTGGAGAGAGAGACTGATGCATTAACCTTGATGGAGCGTTAACCGTGAATATGCGGCGGCAAGATGGTTCCATGCCGCGACCGTGCGTCGCATCACCTGCGTTTCTTGGCGCGCCCGGCAAACGGGTTTTCGGATGCGTGCAGCGACATGCGGATCGGCACGCCGGGCAGGTCGAAAGCCTCGCGCAGGCTGTTGGTCAGATAGCGGATGTAGGATTGCGGCACGTCGTCCGGCCGTGTGCAGGACAGCACAAAGCCCGGCGGCCGCGTCTTGACCTGGGTCATATACTTGATCTTCAGGCGGCGCCCGGCGACGGCGGGCGGCGGATGATGGCCAAGCACGCCTTCAAGCCAGCGGTTGAGACGACCCGTGGAGATGCGGCTGTTCCAGACCCGGTGGGTGCTCAGCACCGCATCCAGGAGCTTGTCCAGGCCGCGGCCTGTCTCGGCCGACACCGGCACGGCGAGCACGCCGCGCACCTGCGGCAGCAGCCGCTCGGTCTTTTCGCGCAGCTCGGCCAACGTTTCCTGCGGATTGTCGATCAGGTCCCACTTGTTGAAGGCGAGCACCAACGCCCTGCCCTCGCGGATGATCAGGTCGGCAAGCTGGAGATCCTGCTTCTCGAAGGGGATGGTCGCGTCGAAGACCACGATGACGACCTCGGCGAAGCGGATGGCGCGCAGTCCGTCGGCGACGGAGAGCTTCTCGAGCTTCTCCTGCACCCTGGACTTGCGGCGCATGCCGGCGGTATCGAACAGCTTGATCTCGCGGCCGCGCCAGTCCCAGTCGACCGAGATGGAATCGCGCGTGATGCCAGCCTCAGGCCCGGTCAGCAGACGTTCCTCGCCGATCAGCGCGTTGATCATCGTCGACTTGCCGGCATTCGGCCTGCCGATGACCGCGATGCGCATCGGCTTGGTGTCGTCATAGGCCGGCTCGGCGTCGGGATCGGCGATGTCCTCGCCGACCAGCGGCTCGCTGAAAGCCAGATCGTCGTCTTCCTCGTCGTCGCCGAAGGCGACCTTCTCGCCGAGGGCCTCGACGACGGCGTCGCGCAGGTCCGGCAGGCCCTGGCCGTGCTCGGCCGACACGCCGATCGGCTCGCCGAGTCCGAGTTCCCAACTCTCGAGCATACCGCCCTGGGCGCCCTTGGCCTCGGCCTTGTTGGCGACCAGCACCACCGGCTTGCCCGACTTGCGGACGATCTCGGCGAAGGTGCGGTCGTCAGGCGTTATGCCGGTCTTGGCGTCGACCATGAAGAAGATGAGGTCGGCCTCGCGAATGGCGATCTCGGTCTGGGCGCGCATGCGGCCCTGCAGCGTGCTCGCCGCCGCGTCCTCGAAACCGGCGGTGTCGATGACGTCGAAATGGAGGTCGTAGAGCTTCGCCGGATGAACGCGGCGGTCGCGTGTGACGCCGGGCGTATCGTCGACGAGCGCCAGCTTGCGGCCTGCGAGACGGTTGAAAAGCGTCGATTTACCGACGTTGGGCCGGCCGATGATGGCGATCTGAAAGCCCATGGCTCACGACGCCGTTCCGGAACCGCGGATCAGTTCGGCCATCAGGGTGGCGCGCTGGCGGGCATTGCGCGGCGCGGCATCGTCGGCGGCGATCTGCTCGAACAGCTTGAGTGCGTCGGAAGCGCGGGCTTCCTTCCAGGCCGACAGGCCGAGCGCCTCGCGCGCCGAATGGCGCAGCGGATCGGTATCCGAGGTCAGTGCCTCGGCGCGTGCCGCAACCTCGGCATAGGTGCCGTTGTCGACGAGCAGGAAGGCGGCGCGCAGTCGCGCCATGTCGCGAATGGCCGACGGGATCGAGGTGTCGGTGGATACCGCGTCGAAGCCGGCCACGGCGCCGGCAAAGTCGCCCTTGGCCGCAAGCACGGTCGCCGCACGCATGCGGGCAAGCAGCGGATAGGCGCCGTAGCCGTCAGCCTCGAGCTGCTCCAGCGCACCGAGCGCCTCGTCGTTCTTGCCGGCGTTGGCGAGTTCGAGGGCCTGGGAGAACTGATCGCCCGAGCGGTTGGCGCGCGAGGTCGTCCAGTAGTCATAGCCGACAAAGCCGGCGGTCACGAGAACGACGAGCACGGCAGCGCCGAGCGCCAGCGGGCCGTAGCGGTCCCACAGGGCGCGCGCCTGATCCTGGCGTATTTCCTCGTTGACTTCGCGGATGAAGCTGTCGTCCGACATTTTTTCTCTTGAACCATGCCAGCCCGTGCGGGCGGCCCTTGTTGCGAGCCTCGCGTTTTAGCGAAATTCTGCCGGCATGGAAGGGGGGTGGCCGGAAATTCGGTCCCGACGGGCCGGCGCGGGAACAGCCAGCGCCCGTTCTGCCCCTGCCTCAGGCGTCATGCCCGGAGCCTGCGGACCGCAACGCCGCCACATTTCGCGCCTACTCGGGCTGGTCATCGAAGCCCAAGAAGAGTGCCCATGTCCTTTGCCTTCCGCGCCGCGCTTTGTGCGTCCCTGTCGATCGCGTCCGTTGCAGAGGCTGGGATCCGCCCGCTGGTGGCGGAGCCCGAGCAGCCGCAATACGTCATCATTTCCTTCGACGGCGCGCAAGACAACGCGCTATGGCAGCGCAGCCGCACGCTGGCGGCGCGGACGGGCGCGCGCTTCACCTATTTCCTGTCCTGCGCCTTCCTTTTGACGCGCGACACGCGCCGCGAATACCAGGGGCCCGGCGAGCAACCGGGCAAGTCCGACGTCGGATTCGCGGAATCCAGGCGGGAGGTTGCGGACCGGCTGGAAGAAATCCGGCTGGCGACTTCCGAGGGCCACGAGATCGCGAGCCATGGCTGCGGCCATTTCGACGGCAAGGACTGGAGCAAGGACGACTGGCTGGAGGAATTCGCGTCGTTCCACCACATCATGCGCGATGCCTACACGATCAACGGCATCGCCGGAGAACCGGCCGACTGGCGCGACTTCGCCGACAAGGCGGTGACCGGATTTCGCGCGCCCTATCTTGCAACGGGCAAGCCGCTCTATGCGGCGCTCAAGGCTGCCGGTTTCGCCTATGACGCGAGCGGCGTCTCTCGCGGCCCGGCAATGCCGGAGCGCGGCGACGGTGCAGTGCGCTTTTCGCTGCCGATGATTCCGGAAGGTCCGGCGTCCAGGCGCGTCATCGCCATGGACTATAATCTCTTCGTTCGCCACACGGACGGCGTCGAGCAACCGGACGAGAGCGGCGCCTTCCAGGAACGCTCCTACGAGGCCTTCAAGGAAGCTTTCGACGCGCAATATGGCGGCGAGCGCATACCGCTGCAGATCGGCTTCCATTTCGCCCTGATGAACGACGGCGCCTACTGGAAGGCGCTCGAGCGCTTCGCCTCCGACGTCTGCACGAAGCCCGACGTGGTGTGCACCAGCTACCAGGATTACCTGGCGCGGACCGGCGCCAGGGATACGCTCAGCGAAGCGGCGGGCGGCTAGGCCGCACGCCACCACCTCGCCCAATCCGATCTAGACCTCGGACTGCCGCTCCATGTAGCGGCGGTCGATGTCGGGCAATTCCTCGCCATGCAACACCGCCTCGAAGGCCTTTAGGCGCTTGTGGATCGAGAGAAGCTCGACGATCGTCGGCCAGGCGTTGACCAGGTACTGGAACGAGGAACTGACCTGGGTAAAGGCGGTCAGGATCTGCTGCAGGATGCCGAAGGTGATCTTGCCGGCCGCGATGGTCGGCACCAGGATCAGGTAGGCGAAGATGTTGTCGGCCTGGATGTAGAATGAGCGCGCCACGTTGAAATACATGTAGTGGAAATAGAGCCGGAAATAGTTCTTCCGGACGTTGGCGTAGAGCTCCCGCACCGTGGGGGGCTGCGCTCGGTCCTCGTGGTCCTCGCCGTAGACGAGTTCCTTGCGGTAGGCGGCCTCGACACGCTGGTTGCGGAACTCGAGGCCCGGGAGCTTGATGCCGACGATGGCGAGCAGCACCGTGCCGAAAAGCGACCAGAAGATCGCGGCGTACATCAGCGGCGCCGGTATCTCGCCGACGATCGGCAGTTCCGTGACGGTCGAGGACAGGCCGTAGAGGATCGGCAGGAAGGCGATCAGCGTCATCACCGCATCGACCATGCTGACGCCGAGCCCCTCGACGGTCTGGGCAAAGCGCATGGTGTCTTCCTGCACGCGCTGTGACGCGCCTTCGATCGTCCGCAGCTGCGGCCAGTTGGCCATGTAATAATCGTTCATCGCGGTGCGCCAGCGGAAGATGTAGTGGCTGACGAAGAAGCGCGTGCCGACAAAGGCAGCGACAGCCATGAAGGCGATCTGGGCGAAGATCAGGATCAGGCCGTAGAGATCGGCGGCCGCAACCGACCCCGGTGTCGTCAGGGCCTGCTGCACCGAGTCGAAGAAGGGCCGGCGCCAGTTGTTGATCGCCACGCTGATCTGCACCGAGAAATAGGTGGAGAAGAGGATGAGCGCGCTGCCGAGGATGGACCAGTGCGCCCAGGGATGCGGCGAGAAGACGAACCAGAAGGCCGCGAAGAGCGCGGTAACGAGCGCGAAGTAGATGTAGAACCAGAGGAATTCCGGCGTCCAGAAATAGTAGGCGCCGACGATCGGTGCGGCATCTTCCGCGGCCGGCGGCATGCCGAAGTGGGCGCCGATGTCCCTGCCGACCAGATACCAGAACACCACGGCGACAATCACCCAGCCGACGAAGGAGAGGAAGAACAGCTTCGGTCGCGGGAAGAAGGATACGAACAAGGGTGGAACTCCCTACCATGCGGCGCAATCACCGGTCGGCGCGCATCATCCACAATTCGCGGCGAAAGGAAATGCTGCGGGCTGACGGGCCCACGCAACGGCTGGAATCAGGCGGAAGCAGGACCTTCGGCCGACCAGACGATGGCGGCCGATGCGAGGAGCGCGGCGGCTGCGCCGAGCGACGGCAGGAAAAAGCTGCCGCTCCATTGGGCGACGACGCCGGCGAGCACCGGTCCGGCGATCTGGCCGACGCCGAAGGCTGCCGTCATCAGCGCCAGGGCGCGCCGCGCCGACAGCGGCGCCATGAGCTGCGCCAGCCGCAAGCCGAGCGAGGTCGCGGCGATGAAGGTGGCGCCAAGCAGGATGCCGCCCACCAACGGCCCAGCCAGCCCGCCCGTGGCGACGCTGGCCGTAACGCCCGCCGCTTCGACGATGCAGGCCAGTACATAGGCGGAAGACAGGCCGATACGGTTGGCGACGCGGTTCCACAGGAAGACCGAGGGGAACCCTGCAAGGCCGGTGGCGAGCCAGACAACGGCCTCGAACTGTCGCCCGCCGTCGCCCTCGCGCACGATGGCGACGAGAAAGGTGGCGGTGACGATGTAGCCCAGGCCGAACAGGCCGTAGGCGAGGATGACCTTGCGCAACGCCCAGCTGTCGGGGAGCTTCGGCTCGCGGCGCGGATGACCGACGACGAAGGGGCCACGGTCGACCAGCCAGGCGACCGCCACGAAACCGGCAGCCGAGATCGCGGCCGCGCCGAACCAGCCGCCGCGCCAGTCGGTTCCCGCCGCAAGCAAGAGAAGCATCATTGCCGAGGAGCTGGCGATGCCGAGGCCGACGCCGCCGAAATGCAGCGCCTGCAGGTCGCTGCGCCGCGCATTGGCGAGATGCGAGAAGACGATGCTGGCGAGGAAGACCATCACGAAAGCGCTGGCGAGACCGGCAAGGAAGCGCACGGCCAGGAACAGGGCGAGGCTGTCGGCGAGGCCCATGGCGCCGGCGAGCAATGCGCTGGCGCCGAGGCCGGCAAGCATGATGTGTCGCTCGTGACCCTCGGCCCAGCCGCCGGCGGCAAGAATGGCGCCGACCAGATAGCCGAGATAGTTGGCCGAGGCGATGAGGCCGGCATCGGCGGCCGAGAGGCCGAGCTGCTGCATCATGCCGGGCAGGATCGGCGTGTAGACGAAACGTCCGATGCCCATGGCGACGGCCATCGCGATCATGCCGGCGAGGGCTATTCGAAGAGGCGGCGCGGGCTCGGACGACATGGTACGGACCATATTGTGCCGCGTGTGCAGTGCAACAAATATTGCTTGGGCCAATCCGGGAGGCGAACAGATCGGTAGCGCTAGGCGCCGGCGAAGAGCGTCTCGTAGGTCCCGGGCTTGAAGCCGACCGTCAGCTTTCCATCGACGTCGAGCACCGGGCGCTTGATCAGCGTCGGGTTGGCAAGCATCAGGGCGGCCGCGCTTTCACCGTCGATACCGGCCTTGTCGTTCTCGGGAAGCTGCCGCCAGGTGGCGCTGGAGCGGTTGACGAGTGCTTCCCAGCCGAGCGCCTGCTGCCAACCGGCAAGCCGCTCGCGCTCGAGTCCCTCGACGCGGTAATCGTGGAACCGGTATGCCACGCCATGGCCGTCGAGCCAGGCGCGCGCCTTCTTCATCGTGTCGCAGTTCTTGATGCCGTATATGGTGACGGTCATGGCATCAGCCCCGCTCGGGGAAGAGCGCCTTCAGGCCCTCGGGCGAGGCATGCGCCACGCCGCGCTCTGTAATCAGGCCAGTGATCAGCCGCGCCGGCGTCACGTCGAAGGCCGGGTTGGCCGAAGGCGTCGCGTCAGGCGAAATACGCACCTGGGCGATCTCGCCCGAAGCGGTCCTGCCCCAGACCAGCGCGACCTCGTCGCCCGAGCGTTCCTCGATGGGGATTTCCGTCAGCCCATCGTGAACGGTCCAGTCGATGGTGGGCGACGGCAGGCCGACATAGAAGGGCACGCCATTGTCGTGCGCGGCGAGCGCCTTGAGATAGGTGCCGATCTTGTTGCAGACATCGCCATTGGCGGTGGTGCGATCGGTGCCGACGATGACCATGTCGACCGCGCCGCGCTGCATCAGGTGGCCGCCGGCATTGTCGACGATCAGCGTGTGCGGCACGCCGTGGCCGGCCATCTCCCATGCCGTGAGCTGGGCGCCCTGGTTGCGGGGGCGCGTCTCGTCGACATAGACGTGCACCGGGATGCCGGCTTCGGTGGCAAGATAGATGGGTGCGGTGGCCGTGCCGTAATCGACGGTCGCCAGCCAGCCGGCATTGCAGTGGGTCAGGATGTTGACCGGTTCGCCGGGTTTCTTGGTCGCGGCGATCTTCCTGATGATTTCCAGGCCATGCCTGCCGATCGAGCGGTTGAGCTCGATGTCCTCGTCGGCGATTTCGGCGGCCCGCCGGTAGGCTGCCTCGGCGCGCTCAGCCAAGGGCAGCGGCGTCAGCACGCGGCGCATCTCGTCGAGCGCCCAGCGCAGGTTGATGGCGGTGGGGCGCGTCTCGTGCAGCTGGTGCCAGACCTTGTCGAGGGCGGCGTCCGATGCGTCTTGCCGCATCTGGATGGCGACGCCATAGGCCGCGGTGACGCCGATCAGCGGCGCGCCGCGCACCCACATGTCGCGGATGGCGGTGGCGATACCGGCGACGCTGTCGACGGTCTCGACGCGCAGGTCGTGCGGCAGCCAGCGCTGGTCGATGATGTCGACCGAGCGGCCATCCTCGTTCAGCCAGATGGTACGGTAGTGGCGGTCCCCGACGTTCAAGAGACAATCCCCTTCTCGAGCCGTCCGGCCAGCACGTTTATCTCGTCGAGCCCATGAATGCGCTCGCGGTTGACCGCGATATGGCGGCCGAACTTCAGCGCGCGCGTCTCGCAGGCGGCGCGCAGGTCCTTGTCTTCGATGGTTTCGAAATCGGCATTGTGGGCAAGGCCGAGGATGCGGCGATGAATCTCGACGCCGGCAAAGCCCAGCATGTCGGTCCAGATCGAATGCAGCACGCGGTCGAGGGCCTGCTCTGACCCGAGCACATCACCGCGATCCTCGAACAGGCGCCGGTCGTAGAGCATGCCGCTGCGCTCGGTGCGCCACAGGTTTGAAAACTCACTCCGGAAGACCGACCAGGTGTCGACGATGACCTGGAGCAGATAGGCGCGCATACCGGCGCGGTCGTTGCCCGCCTCGTGGCCGGCCTGCGAGAAATAGGCCATCCAGAAATTGGCGAGCAGCATGCCGACGTCGAAGGCCATCGGCCCGTAGAAGGCGAATTCCGGATCGATGACGCGGGTCTCTTCGTCGGTGACCATGATGGAACCCGAGTGAAGATCGCCATGCACAAGGGTTTCGGCGCTGGACGCGAAGAGGTGCTTGAGGCGCTGCGCCTCGACCTTGAGATCGCGGTCGGCGCGCAGTTCGGCGACGATGCCGTCCAGCTGCGGCGTGGTGTGGCTGTTCAGCTCAGCCTCGTAGTAGGGATCCGTGAAGACCAGGCTTTCGGTGATGTCGCAGAGCTCGGCATTATCGGCGAACAGCGCCACGTCTTCCTTGCGCTCGCGCGCCTTCATCGACAGGTCGGAGCCGCGGAACAGCGTGCGGGCGACGAAGCGGCCCAGATCATCGGCGATCTTCGGCAGCTGCCGGCCCTCGATCAGCGCCTTGCGCAGGATGATGTGCGGCGACAGGTACTCCATGACGATCAGCGCCTGCGCCTCGTCGAAATGGTAGATGGCGGGAACGGTGCCGACGCCGGCACGCGCCTCCTGGCGCTTCAATGCATGGTATTCGAAGAAGGAGCGCTTCAGCGGCAGCGGCCAGCTCTCGCCGACGAGGCGGACATAGGGCAGCGCCTGCTTGACGACTGCCGCACCCTTGGCCCCCTCGACGATGAAGACGAGATTGAGGTTGCCGTCACCAACTTCGCGGACGCGCCAGCCGGCGGCATCGGTGCCGATGCGCGATGTCAGCGCCTCGGTGCCGCCAAGGCGCGAAGGCAGGGTTTCGGCGGTCAGCGCTTCGAATGCCGCAGGCTGTTTCATGTGGTCCTCCCAGGTCCATGCGCCGTGCACATGAAAGCCGACGATGACGGGCGAAACTAGGCACCACCCTGTCAATTGTCAATCGTATTGACAATTGACGGCTTTGTTCCTAGCGTTCGATTGGAGGGAGGAAAAATGTCCGTGGATGCCGTGTTCCGCATAGCGGGCCTGAGGAAGTCCTTTGGCCCGATCCAGGTGCTTGGCGGCGTCAGCCTCGACCTGCATGCGGGCGAAGTGACGGTGCTGATGGGCGCCAATGGCGCGGGCAAATCGACCCTCGTGCGGGTCGTCAGCGGCGTCTACGCCCGAGACGGCGGCACGATCACGCTTGAAGGCAAGGATTTTGCGCCCGAAACACCGGCCGACGCGATGCGCTCCGGCGTGGTGACGGTGCACCAGAACATCAATGACGGCGTGGTGATGTCGCTCGACGTGGCGACCAATCTGACGCTCGACCGGCTGAACGGTGCCGGCGCGAAATTCCTATTCAATCCGCGAAGCGTCCGCCGCCAAGCGCGCGAAGTCGCCGACCGCATGGGGCTCGAGATCAGCCTCGACGCCGAGATCAGCGAGTTGTCGCTGGCCGACCGGCAGATGGTGTCGATCGCTCGGGCCATGGCGCACGAGCCCAAGGTTCTGATCCTCGACGAGCCGACCTCTTCGCTGTCGAGCGCGGAAGCCAACCGGCTGTTCTCTGTCATCGACCGCCTGCGCCAGGAAGGCGTGGCGATCCTCTATATCTCGCACCGCATGTCCGACATCAGGCGCCTGGCCGACCGTATCATCTGCCTGCGCGACGGCGGCATTTCCGGCGTCTTCGATTCCAAACCGCTTGACTACGAGGGCGCGGTGAACGCCATGCTCGGCCAGAAGGTCGATCTCGGCCAGGTCGCGGTGAAGGATGCCGACCGGACGGTTTTCGCGGCCAGAGACCTGCGCATCGCGCCGGGCGCCACGCCCTTCTCCATGGAACTCGGCGACGGCGAGATCGTCGCGGTGACCGGGCTGGTCGGCGTCGGCAAGACGGCACTGGCCGAGACGCTGTTCGGCCACCGCCAGCCGCTCGGCGGGGCGATGAAGCTGCGCGGCAAAAGCTATCAGCCGCGCTCGACCGGCGAGGCCATCGCCGAGGGCGTGTTCCTGGTCGCCAAGGACCGTGCCGACAGCGGCATCGTGCAGGACTTCAACATCTACGAGAACATGAGCCTGCCCTTCCTCAGCCGCATCTCGCGGCTCGGCGTGTCGCGGCGCAACGCCGAGCGGAACATGGCGCGAGACCGCATCGCCGATCTCGGCATCGTCTGCCGCACCGAGCGCGACGAGATGTCGACGCTATCGGGCGGCAACCAGCAGAAGGTCATGGTCGCCCGCTGGATGACGCAGCCGGCCAACCTGTTCATTCTCGACGAGCCCTTCCAGGGCGTCGACATCGCCGCCCGGCGCGACATCGCAGCCAAGCTGCGCGCGAGTGCCGCCGGCCGCGCCACCGTGATCTTCGTCACCGAGCTGGACGAGGCGCTGGAAACGGCGGACCGCATCCTGGTGATGTCGGAACACTCGATCGTCGGCGAGCATCGCAACGCCGATGTCGACATCGACCAGTTGCTCGCCGAGATCGCCGGCCGGGCCCAGAGGGGCGCGGCGTGATGGCGGTCGCAAAGCGCATTCAAGACATTCGGACTTCATCATGACATTGCGCGACATTGCCATTCGCTACGGCTTCATTGCCCTGCTCGTCGGGCTGATCGTCTTCTTCACGCTGGCGACCGACGGCTTTGCCTCACCGCAGGCGGCGGTCTTCATCTTCCAGTCGGTCGCCATTACCGGCGTGCTGGCGCTCGGCGTGACGGCGACGCTGGTGGTCGGCGGCTTCGACCTGTCGATCGGCTCGGTGGCGACGACGGCGATGATGGCGTCGGCCTATGTGCTGGTGGTGCTGGAACAGAACGCGCTGGTGGCGGTGCTCGCCTGCCTCGCCATCGGCGTCATGGTCGGCCTCATCAACGGCTTTCTCATCGTCTACATGCGGGTGCCCGACCTGCTCGCCACGCTCGGCATGATGTTCCTGCTGGTCGGCCTGCAGCGCATCCCGACAGAGGGCCGCTCCATCGCCACCGGCATGACCATGCCCGACGGTTCGGTCGCCAACGGGACGTTCAGCCCGGCCTTCCTTGCGCTCGGCCGCCACCGCTTCGACTTCTTCATTCCGAGCCTGATCCCGGTCTCGGTGGTGGTGCTTCTGGTGCTCGCCGTGCTGATCTGGTTCTTCCTCGAATACACCCGCTTCGGCCGGATGATGTACGCGGTAGGCAGCAATCCCAAGGCGGCCGAACTCGCCGGCGCACCCGTCAAGGCATACAAAATCTGGGCCTATGTGATTTCGGGTGTTTTTGCCTCAATCGGCGGCATTCTGCTGGCCGCCCGGCTTGGACGCGGGGACATCGCGTCGGGTAACAATCTGCTGCTGGATGCGGTTGCGGCCGCGCTGATCGGCTTCGCCGTGCTCGGCGCCGCAAAGCCGAATGCATTCGGCACAACCATCGGCGCGCTTTTCGTCGGCGTCCTGTTGCAGGGACTGACGATGATGAACGCGCCCTACTACACGCAGGACTTCGTCAAAGGCGTGGTTCTCGTGGTCGCCCTGGTGTTCACTTTCGCCCTGTCGCACAGGGGCAGGAACTAGGACCGCCGAAGACTGAAACATATACGTCAAAAGTGGAGGAAACGTTATGAGCTGTACGCGTAGAACTCTCGGAAAAATAGCGATGGGCCTCGTCGGCGCATCGTGCCTGATGGGCATGCCGGCAATCGCCGCCGACATGCCGGCGCCGTTCGACAAGCCGGGCGACGTCAAGATCGCGCTGGTGCGCTATCTGTCGACGGGTGACTTTTTCCAGGCCTATCTGTCGGGCGTGGAAGCACAGGCCAAGGCGCTCGGCGTCGACCTGCGCGTGCTCGACAGCCGGCAGGACGCCGCGCTGCAGGCCGACATGGTGGACCAGGCCATCGCGCTCGGGGTGCAGGGCATCATCATCCAGCATGGCCTGACGGAATCGATGAAGGAAGCCGCCCAGCGCGCCGTCGACGCCGGCATCAAGGTCGTCGCCTTCGACGTCAATGTCGAGAACGAAGCGATCCCCCAGATCGAGCAGTCGGATCGCGACCTCGCCCGCCTCGCGCTGGAACAGGCCATCGCCGACAATGGCGAGAGCTGGAAGGCCGGCTATGTCTACGTCGCCGGCATCGCGCCGCTCGACCGCCGCAACGAGACCTGGGTCGAGTTCAAGGCGAAATATCCGGGCATCGACGAAGTGGCGATGTTCGGCACGCTGGACAACCCGATCGCCAACTCGGTGGCCAACCAGGCGCGCTCCGTGCTGACGGCGAACCCGGGCATTCAGGTGATGTTCGCGCCCTATGACGAATTCGCCAAGGGCGTGAAGATCGCCGTCGACGAAGCCGGCATGTCGAAGGACATCAAGATCTACTCGGCCGACATCTCGACGTCGGACATCGCCGCGATGCGCGAGCCCGACAGCGCCTGGGCGGCAACCGCCGCCACCAACCCGGCCGTCGTCGGCCAGGTCTCGGTGCGGGCGCTCGCCCAGCTTCTGGCCGGCGAGGACCCGGGCAAGAGCGTCATCGTGCCGCCGACTCTGATCACCCAGAAGCAGCTCATCGACAACGACATCAAGAACATGGAGGAGCTGTCGGCCAAGCTGCCACAGTTCGCCCATGCCGACGTCGCGATGCCGGCCTGGATGCCCAACCCGAACGAATAGCCTTCGTTCGCAGCCTCCCAGGGCTGAAGGGGCCCGGCAGCGATGCCGGGCCTTTTTTTGTCGCCGTCGACGTCGGGATCAATCGGGCCAGTCGACGATCGAAAGATCGAGCGGCAGCACGTTGGTGAACCGCGAGGGCGGCGCATGGGGCGTCAGGGTCAGTGGCGAACCCGTCGCTTCCGCCTTGTCGAAATCCTCGGTGCCTGCCTCGTCGACGGCCGCGATGGCAAAGGCGTCGAAGACATAGGGCACGCCGTTCGACGCCAGCGCCGAGTCGCCATCCATCACATGAAGGTGGAGGTGCGGCGCCTGGCTGTTGCCGCTGTTGCCGACCTCGCCCAGCACGTCGCCGCGGAGCACCCTGTCGCCGGCCTTCACCTTCACGCTGCCCGGGCGCATGTGAGCATAGGCCACATAGGCCCCGGCGCCGATGTCAAGCACGACGAAATTGCCATCGGCCTCGTCGATCGGCAGGCCGGCCGGCAGCGCACCCGGCACCTGGTCGGGCAGATCGTTGCGCATGGCGACAATCTCGCCGTCGGCGACCGCCAGCACCTGTTCGCCGTAGATGTGGTAGTTCGCGACGTCCTTCGTGTCGCCCGCGACGAGCGTATCGTTTTCGTCGATCTTCTCCCAGTCGATGGCGAAGCGCTGGGCGAGAAACAGCTGTCCGCCGAGCGCGAGAAGCGCCCGCACATGGCGGATGGAATCGCAGCAGCCGTCACCGACGACATAGCCCTTGCCGCGCAGCGGCGGGCCGAGCAGGACCGGTGGCGTGGCGATGACTTCCGTCTCGCCGACCAGCATCTGCATGTCTTTCCCGATGAGCTCGAAGTTCGCGCTGATCTCGTGGAGCAGCCGCGCCGGAAGGGCGTCGCCATCGGGTATGGCGACATGCAGGAAGATGACCGCGAACTGGTAGGCGGAAAGTTCCGCCGTCTCGTGACCACGGCGCGCACCGGGCGTGACGCGGCCTTCCAACGCGTCCGGGCCGAGCGTCGCGACCGGCTTGCCGGAGGCGGCGTCGACGACGTCCAGGCTCTCGATGCGCATGGCGCCGCCGGTCATGTTGGTGACGGCGAGTTCATAGACGAGATGGTGCTGCCCGTCGGAGCCAGAAACGGCCCGGGGTGGCGCAACGACTTCGGCGACGAGCGGTGTGAGCTGCAGTTCGCGCGCCGGCGCTTCGGCGGCGGCAGAGATCGGCGCCAGTGCCGCAAGCGCAACCCAAGCAATCAAAAACCGTAAAGCCATGCCGTCGCCCTCGCCTCTTTGAATGGCGAGAGGCTACAGGGCGTGGCCGGCATGGCCAAGAGGCGGCGCCGGAAAGCGCCGCCGGGCGTGCTCCGACGCCGTTAGCGGAGCGCCGCTGCGATATTGCCGCCGTCGACGGTGGTGACATCGGCGGTGGTTCGCTCAGCCAGCGCCTGGTGCAGGAATGCCTGCGCGACATCCTCGGCGGTCACTTCCTGACCGAGCAGATTGCCGGACATGTAGTCCTTCTCCGAGACACCCCGCGCGCCCGAGCGGCTGGCGATCATGGCGTCGGTGAGCAGGCCGGAGCGGATGCGGTCGGCATTGACGGCGTTGGAGCGGATGCCGTTGGCGCCATATTCCAGCGCGTACTGCCGCGACAGGAACAGCGTCGCTGCCTTGGGCAGGCCATAAGCGCCGAACTTCGCACCCGGATTGACCGCCTGCTTGGAGGCGTTGAACAGAAGAACGCCGCCGGTGCCCTGCTCAAGCATGATGCGCACGGCGTTCTGCGCCGCCGACTGGTGGGCGAAGAAGTTAAGCTCGAAGCTCTTGCGCAGCAGCGCGTCGTCGATCTCGCCGATCTTGCCTTCCCAGGCTGCACCGGCGTTGGAGACGAGGATGTCGACGCCGCCAAAGACAGCAACCGCCTTGTCGAAGGCGGCGCGCATCTGGCCCGGATCAGTGATGTCGGCGCCGACCCCGATCGAGCCGTTGCCGGCCTTCTTCGCAGCGTCGGCCGCCTTGCCTGCATCGAGATCGACCACCACGGCATGCGCGCCATAATCGGCGAAGAGCTTTGCCGTCGCAGCGCCGATGGCGCCTGCCCCGCCCGTCACCAGTACGACCTGGCCGGTCAGCGGCTTGGGCTTGTTGGAGGCGAGCTTGGCCTGCTCCAGCGACCAGTATTCGAGCGGGAAGAGGTCGGCCTTGGACAGAGGGTGGAACTCGCCGATGGCCTCGGCGCCGCGCACCGCCTCGATCCACATCTCGCCGACGTCCGACGCAATCCTGGCGTCCTTGAGCGTGCGGCCGTGGCCGAACATGCCGAGCCCCGGCACCAGCGTCAGGCGCGGCATCTGGTCGAGCATGGTGCGCTTGACGTCGTCCTTGGCGTCGTTGGTGGCGAAGTAGGCGCGGTATTCGTCGGCGAAGTTTTCGACATGCCGGCGGATCACCGCCTTGTACTCGCCGGCCTTGTCGGCATCGGGCGCGGGAACCGCCATCGGCCCGGTCTTGATGCGGATCGACAGGTCGGGCGTCGAAACGCCACGCGAGGCCAGTTCGGCCAGCTTGGACGAGGCCAAGAAGTCGAGGATCGCGTCCGAGGTGCGGAAGTCGCTGATCATGCGGTCGAAACGCCCCTCGCCCCTGTCGACGGCGACAGCACCGCGCAGCATCGGCGCGATCGAGGCAGGCGTGGCGAGCCTGGCGGGAAGTGCCGCACCGGCGGGCCTGGGCTTGGTGCCCTTGGCAATATGCGCCTCGGCAGCCGTCACCGCATCGATCATGCGGTCATAGGCCTCGCGGGCCGTTTCGCCGAAGGTGAAGATGCCGTGCTTGTCGAGGATCAGGCCCTCGACGGAGGTGTCCTGCTCGAACACCTCGGCAGCGGCCTTGGCGAGATCGAAGCCCGGCATGATGTAGGGCACGAAGCCGAGGCGCTTGCCAAAAACTGCGCGGCAGATCTCCTCGCTGTTTTCCTGATCGACGAGACCGAGGATCGCGGTCGAATGCGTGTGGTCGACGAATTTATGCGGCAGGAAGGCGTGCAGCAACGTCTCGACCGAGGGGTTGGGCGATGACGGGTCGATGAGGTTGGCGCGCTGCAGCGCCACCATGTCCTCGTCCGAAAGCCGGTCCAGCTTGCGCGCCTTGAGCAGCGCGCCGAGCTTCACGGCCGGCAGGCCCTGCGGCTCGATGACGCCCATGTCCCAGCCGCTGCCCTTGACGCAGAGCACGTCCCAGCTGTCGCCGATGAGATCGGTTGCGGTGGACTTTACCGACGTGTTGCCGCCGCCATGCAGCACCAGGCGCGGATCGCCGCCGAGCAGGCGCGTCGTGTAAACGCGCAGCGCCAGATCCCGGCTGACGCCTTTCCCGGCATAGTCCTCGACCAGCTTTTCGGCTTCGGCGTCGTTCCAGAGATTCTTCATTTGTCGGGTGTCCGTCTTGTCTTTGGTGGTGAAACAGGAACGCCGCGACGGCCTCATGACAGGGCCGCTGCGGCAGGTTGGTTGGAGACTAGGATGCGCTTGCGGTCGCTTTTGCGTGGTCGAGGAGCCGGCGCGCCAGGGCGGCGCCGACGACGAGATGAGTGCACAGACCGCCGGCGATAGCCGCCAGAAGCGGCTCGAACTTGAGTTCCTCGCGCACCACCATCAGGCGCTTCCTGATGGCACGCAGCGAGGCGAGGTCGGCGGAGATGACGCGCCTGTTGTAGCTGCAGTCGAGCGCCGCGCCCCTGGCATCGATGATCTGGCCGGCTATGACGCCGGCAGCGCCTGCCTTGCGCAGCGCTTCGAGCTCGTGCGCGCTCAGCGCACCGCACTTGATGACATGGCTTTCGGCGTCGACGGTGCCGACGGAGTAGAGCGCGAGGTCGCAGTCGGGAATGCTGGCCAGCTGTTCGCGGATGACCGGCTCGGCGCGCAGGTCGCGCGCGAGTTCCTCGGTGCTGAGCACCAGAGGCGCATAGAAGTTGATGCCCTGCGCGTTGAGCCGCCGGGCAATCTCCATGGTGCACTGGTCGGGTCGGTAGGAATAGGGCGCGCCGAGATTGCCGCAGAGCTGGACCACGGTGACATCCTGCAGGTCGGCATAGGACATGACGTCAGCGATGGCATAGATGGTCTTGCCCCAGGCGACGCCGATGCGATCGCCCTTGCGGACGAGCTCCAGAAAGACGCTTGCGGCCAGCACCGGCACCTCGGAGGCCTCGTCGCGGTCGGGAGCGATCCAGACCGCGTCGAGCTTGAGGGCGTCCTCGACCTGCCGGGCGAGCACGTCGTCGGTGAAGAGCTGGGTCGAGGTGGAGATGTTGACGATGCCGGTGTCGCGGGCCTTGCGCAGATACATCGCCACCGAGGCGCGGGAAATGTTAAGTTCCTTCGCGACCTGGTCCTGGCGCAGGCCGTGCGCGTAATAAAGCCAGGCCGCCTTGTGGATGATCTGTTCTGCGGGTCGAATAGCCATCAGCCCCTCCAATTCGACATTAGTCATGGCTGCTGACAAAAGTCAATTTGTTGCGCCTGCCAACGAGCTGACCCGGTTTCGGGCCGCGCAGGGTCGCAATCGGCCGATTATGCTGGCATAGCTTGCCCCATTGGCACATCACCCTGGGGAATCGGGAGCAGGCATGACATTCACCCGTGGCAATGCAGCCAATATTCTGCTGCCGATTGGCTGTCTCGTGCTTGCTGCTGCCGTCCATCTCAGCGGCTTCCCGCTCGATCAGATGAGGCTGACGGCGCGAGTCATCGTGTCCCTGCTGGCCACGGCGCTGGTCTTCGCCACGGTGTTCGTGGTGCTGCACCACGCCGAGAAGATCGCGCACAGGCTCGGCGAGCCCTACGGGACGCTGGTGTTGACGCTTGCCGTCACGACCATCGAGGTGTCGGTCATCCTGTCGATGATGCTGCATGGCGAGAACAACCCGACGCTCGCCCGAGAATCGGTGTTTTCCACGGTCATGATCGTCACCGGCGGCGTTGTCGGCCTCTGCCTCACGCTCGGCGGCTGGAAGCATCGCAACCAGCAGCTCAAGCAGCAGGGCACGAATGCCTATCTGGCGGTGCTGATGGCGCTGGCGGTGCTGACGCTGATCCTGCCGGACTACACGCTCGCCACCGAACCGGGCACGTTCTCGGACCTGCAGCTCGGCTTCGTCAGCCTGCTGTCGGTGCTGCTCTATGTCAGCTTCGTGGCCGCCCAGATGGGACGCCACCGCGACGATTTCGTCGAGGCGATCGACGACGGGGACGAAACGGCCGCGGAGGCGGGGGCGGCTCCGGGAATCGGCGCCAACATCCTCCTGCTGGCCGCCGGGCTGATCGGCATCGTGCTGCTTGCCGAGCAGATTGCCGGCGGCATCGAGGACGGCTTGGCGGCAATCGAGTTCTCGCAGGCCGACGCGCTGGTCGGCGCCTTCATCGCGACGCTGGTGTTGCTGCCGGAATCGATGTCGGCGATCCGCGCCGCGATGAGGAACGAGCTGCAGCGCAGCCTGAACGTCGCGCTGGGTTCAGCCTGCGCGACGATCGGCCTGACGATCCCGGCGGTTGCGGTCGCAAGCCTTGTCACCGGCAAGGGACTGACGCTCGGCCTCAACGCCGGGGACACGGTACTGCTGCTGCTCGCACTCGCGATCAGTTTCGTCAGCTTCGGAACCGGGCGCACCACCGTGCTGACAGGGCTCGTCCACCTCGTCGTGTTCTTTGCCTATGTTCTGCTGATCTTCGCGCCCTGAAGGGCGGTGCGTTCCTAGAGGGTCGCCACCGTCTTCAGCGCACCGTTGAGCATGTCGCCCTTTTCGTCCTTCAGCGCGGCCTCGCGCAGACGGCGAAGCCATTCGGCGGCGTCGTCGCGGCCTTTCAGGAGGTCGAGCGCCGACAGCACGCGATCGAATTTCGACTGCGCCCGGACATGGGTGTCGCTGTAGCCCTTGATCAGCCGGCGGCAGTTGAGGATCTCGACGGCCAGCGCGTAGTCGGTCGGCACATGATCGAGCGCCAGCGCATACCATTTCTCGAGATGCGCTGTCTCTACGCTGTGGCGCAGCAGGCCGCGGCGCCAGCGGCGCATGCCGCCGATCAGCCAGAGCGCCGCAAAGCCGGCGAAACTGTCGGTGCGGATGCGTCGACCGCGGTTGATGCGGCGGTCGAGGAAGCCGGCAAGCTTTGGCCACTCCTCTATGTAGCGGCCAAGACGCGCGGGCATGGTGCCGCAGAATTCCTCGATGCGCGGATGGAAATACTCCGTTACCTGCAGGATGGAATCCTCGCCGAGCGCCACCTCGCGCCGCACACGCGCATCGCGCGTCGAGCGCGTCTTGAGGTCGGCGACGCGGATCATGTCGTCGTAGCACATGGCATTGGCGAGGTGCTTGGCCGCGGCAATCGACAGAGCGAATTCCTGTCCGTCGCCGTCGCTGCTTACCGCCCGCTCGAGCCTGTCGAGATACTCGCGGCCATAGGCGATGTCCTGGTAGTCGACGACCTTGCGCAGGCCGCGGCCCGCCATGTCGCGAACCGGCTCCGGCAGGGCAGCCACGCGCGTGGTCAGCGCCTGCCATTCCTTCAGCAGTCGCGCGGGACCGTGTACCGGGCCTGCAAAGCCGGCATTGCCGGCATCGGGGTCTGCCGCCTCAGCCGAACTCACCGGGCTGTGCGGCGCGGCCTTGTCGTTGACGCCGCCGGGCTCCACAGGATTGCGGACCGGCGCGCCGCCGCCGCGCGCGCGGTCATAGGCGCCGGTGAAGGCAGCGAGGCTCGCCTTCACGCCACGCCCCGATGCGGCAATGGTGCGCTCGTAGCTTTCGCGCGGGAAAGGCAGTTCGCCTGAGCCAGCCAACGCGCCAAGCAGGCTCGCCGAGATCATCGAGCCGTTGTCGACGGCGATCTTTTCCATGTCGAAGGCGATGAAGCGCTTCGACGCCATCTCGGCCGTCGCGCGAACCTTGTCGGACGAGGCGCGTCCGTCGCCAGGCTCGATCTTCTCGGACACGGCGGCGATGCGGTGCGATGACGCGATCAGCGTGGTGCGCTCCGGGGTGACGAAGCCGCGCATGATGGCGCGGCCGGCTTCCATCAGTTCGGCGGCGATCAGGATGTCGACGTCGCCCTGCGAGGGCGACAGTGCGAAGACCGGCAGGCGGCCGGTGTCGCGCGCCATCTCGACATAGTAGATCGTCGCGCCGGTGCGCTGGGCAACGCCGGCGACGGAGGTGGACTGGGCGACAAAGCCGTTGCGCTCCGCCACCGCGGTGATCCAGTCGGCGAGCACGCCGCCGCCCTGCCCGCCAACCGCCAGCACGGCGAGCTTGATGACGCGTTCTCCCGCCTGGGGGTCGCCATCGGGACGGAGTGGGGACACGGCGTCAAGCATCGGCGAAACTCAGCCGGCGGGTTTCGCGGCGGCGCTGCAGGAAGCCGATGGCGCCCCGGCGCGCGGACTCCAGGAAGCGATCCCAGCGGCCCGGATTGTGGACGACGTCGGCGCGGTAGAAGGAAGGACAAAGCACGGCGGCATCGGCCACCTCGCCGCAATTGCCGCAGCCGACGCAACTCTGGTCGATATGCGCAACCGGGTCGTCGCGCAGCGGGTCGTCGAGCGACTTGACCGACAGCGACGGGCAGCCCGACAGCCGCATGCAGGCATGGTCGCCGGTGCAGATGTCCTCGTCGACACCGAACTTCGGCTTGACGATTCGCTCGCCACCCTTGATCGCCTTGTCGACCAGCGGGCGCTCGCGGCGCTGCTTGTTGAGCATGCATTCGGACGAGGCGATGATGACCTTCGGTCCCTTGTGCTCGGTGGTCAGCGCCTCACGCAATGTCGCCTTCATCTTCGGCACGTCATAGGTGCGGTCGATGTGGCGCACCCAGCCGACGCCCATGCCTTTCACCGCCTCGGTGATCGGGTGCTTCGTCGATTTCGTCTTGTTGCTGGCGCGCGACGACAGGATGTCCTGGCCACCCGTTGCCGCCGAATAGAAATTGTCGACGATGACGATGACGCCGTCGTTCTTGTTGAACACGGCGTTGCCGATCGAGGAGGTCAGGCCGTTGTGCCAGAAGCCGCCGTCGCCGACGAAGGAGATCGAACGCCGCGTGGCGTCCGGCGAATTGAAGGCCGAGGCCGAGGCGGGGCCGAGGCCGTAGCCCATGGTGGTGGCGCCGAGTTCGAAGGGCGGCATGATCGAGAAGAGGTGGCAGCCGATGTCGGACGCGATGTGGTGCTTGCCGAGTTCCTGCTCGACCAGCTTGGTGGCGGCGAAGATCGGCCGCTCCGGGCAACCGGTGCAGAAGCCCGGCGGGCGGCCGGGCACGACGCGCGACAGATCGGGGATTGTATCGCCCTGGCCGGTCTTGTTGGGCGCGCGGACCTCGCTCGACAGGAGTTGCGGCGCGCAGGCGCGCAGGAAACCGCCGATGCCGTCGAGCATGACCTGACCGGTGTATTCGCCGGCGACAGGCAGATATTCCTTGCCGACGAGGCGCGTGCCGCGATCGGCCTTGTGGAGCATCGCGGCAAAAGCCTGCTCGATGTAGTTGGGTTGCCCCTCCTCTACCACGAGGACGGATTCCTTGCCCTCGCAGAATTCAAGAAATTCGGCGTCAATCAGCGGATAGACGGCGTTGAGGACGTAGAGCGGCACGTCGGTCTCGCCGTAAGTGTCGGCAAGGCCCATGCGCTGCAGCGCACGGATGACGGAATTGTACATGCCGCCCTGCATGACGATGCCGACCTCGCCGTCTTCTTTGCCGAAGAACTCGTTGATGCTGTTGGAGCGGATGAAATCGACGGCAGCCGGCCAGCGCTTCTCGACCTTTTCCTTCTCGTGCAGGAAGGAGGCCGGCGGCAGCACGATGCGGCCGGTATCCCGGCGCGGCGAATCGAGCGCCTCGGCGACCGACATGGTCGGCCGCTTGTTGTCCTTGGCGATGAAATGGCCATGCACATGGCAGCAGCGGATGCGCACCTGCAGCATGACTGGCGTGTTGGAGGCTTCCGACAGTTCGAAGCCATCCTCGACCGCCTTGACGATCGACGGCAGGTTGGGGCGCGGGTCGAGCAGCCAGACCTGGCTCTTCATGGCGAAGGCATGGCTGCGCTCCTGCATGATCGAGGAGCCCTCGCCATAGTCCTCGCCGACGATGATCAGCGCGCCGCCGGTGACGCCGCCGGAGGCAAGGTTGGCAAGCGCATCGGACGCGACATTGGTGCCGACAGTCGACTTGAAGGTGGCGGCACCCCGGATCGGATAGTGCACCGACGCGGCGAGCATGGCGGTGGCGGTGGCCTCTGAGGCCGACGCCTCGAAATGCACGCCGAGTTCGCCCAGAATGTCCTGGGCGTCGGCCAGCACGTCCATGAGGTGGCTGATCGGCGCGCCCTGGTAGCCGCCGACATAGCCGACGCCGCATTGCAGCAGCGCCTTGGTGATGGCGAGAATGCCCTCGCCGGCGAACTCATCGCCCGCGCCAAGCCTCAGCTTCTCGACTTCCTTGGCAAATGACCGTTCGGCCATGATGGCTCCATTCCGTTGCCGCCTGACCGGGCGGCGTAAATTCCTCAGATGTCGTGCTTGCGGATGTTAGCGAGCATCCGCTGCAGCGTGCCGATCAGCGCCGCATATTCGGTGTCGTCGATGCCGTCGAACATCGCCTCGAAGGCGTCGTGCATGGCCGGCCAAGCACGGTTGAATTCGGCCCGCCCCTCGTCGGTCAGGAAAACCTTGCGAATACGCGTGTCCGTATCGCCCGTCTCGCGGCGGACCAGGCCATGTGCTTCCAGCGTGTCGAGTGTGCGCGACAGGGTGGACTGCTCGATGACGGTGAAGACGGCCAGATCGCCGACCGTGACACCGTCGGTCACCGAGAGCACGGCAAGCGTGCGCACCTGCGGGATGGTCCTGCCCTGGCGGCGGAAATCCTCGCGCAGCGTGGCGTTGTAGCGGCCCATGATGCGGTTCATCAGATAGGGCGCGAATTGCTGCAGGCCGATCTGCCCGAGGGTCGAGATCCGCTGGCGCTTTTCGGGAACCCGCTCATCCATCACAGCGCCTGCGCCAGAAGGAAGCCGGAGCCGCCGCCGAGCCCTGCGCCGGGATGGGTCGATGCGCCGATGTGGTAGAGGCCCTTGACCGGCGTCGTGTGGTTGACGCTGCTCTTGAACGGTCGCCACAGGAATGACTGGTCGATGGTCGACGAACCGCCATAGGGATCGCCGCCGACAAGGTTGATGTTCATCGCCTCGAGATCGGCCGGCGAATATGCGCGGCGGCCGAGCACTGTGGCCGAGAAGCCGCCGATGTGCGTGGCGAGGATCGCTTCGGCACGGTCTGCATAGGCCTCGCGCAGTTCCTCGGTCCACTTGCCGTCGGCAGGCGCGGCCAGCTTGCCTGCCGCATCGCCCTTGATCTCGCGCGGCGCTTCGGGAAGCTGCAGCCACAGGATCGCCTTGCCTGCAGGACAGCGCGACGGGTCGAGCGCATGAGGCTGGCCGACGCAGATGGTCGGCGTCTCGGGCAGCATGCCGCGCGCCGCCTCGTTGCTCGCCTTCGACACGCCGTCGAGGCCGGGCGTCAGGTGCAGGAGCGCCACCTTGCCGAGCGAAGCATCGGGCCAGGCGGGGGGACGGTCGAGCGCATAGTGGATCTGGAAATTGCCCTTGCCGTAGCGGTATTTCCGGGCCGCTTTCGTTTCTGCTTCGTGCTTCGAGCCGGCGAGCAGCCGGCCGTAGAGCTGGGTCGGCGTGACCGAGCAGATGACGCTTTTCTTCGCGGAAAGGGTCTCTCCCGAGGCAAGGCGCACGCCGCTCGCGCGGCCGTCCGTCTCGATCACCTCGGCAACGTCGGCGCCTGTGCGGATGTCGCCGACGCGTTCGCGGATCAGCGCCTCGAAGGCGTCGAGCAGCTTGCCCGCGCCGCCCTTGACGATGGGCGCGCCGGCGGCTTCTAGCGCGAAGGCGATGACCTTGGCGATCTGGCCGGAAAAGGCATCCTCCGGCCCTATGCCGGCATGCAGCGACCACGGCGCCCACAGGGCGCGCGTGAGGTCGGATTTGTACGAAGTCTCCAGCCAGCCGCGCGACGGCAGCATAGCCTCGCCGAAGAATGCCGCCAGCCCGCGGGGCCCGCGCCGCCAGGCCTCGCCGGCAATGAGCTTCAGCGTCTTGTAGCTCCACAGGCCGCCGCCAAGCAGCCCGAACAGCAGGCCGGCGTCTTTCTCTATGCCGCCGACATCGGTTGCATAGGCGTCGCCGTCACCGGCCGAGGCGGCGTTGAGGGCCGCGACATTGGCGGCACGGTCCATGCGCTGCACGAGGTGCGAACCGTCCGGCCGAAGCACGCCGGTCGGCATGTCCGTGTTGCAGAACTCAAGGCCGTGGCGGCCGAGGTCGGCTGCAAGGGCCGCATAGGCCGGCGAGGTGATGAAGAGGACGAAGGTCGTCGCCATCACGTCGTGAACGAAGCCCGGCGCGGTGATCTCGTCGGTGCGGATGCAGCCGCCGATACGGTCGTTGCGTTCCAGCACCAGCACTTTCTGGCCCTTGCCGGCGAGCATCGCCGCACAGACCAGTGCGTTGATGCCGCTGCCGACGATGATGTGATCGGGATCGCTCATCGAAGCACGCCCCCGGCCCTCCGCCGGTGGGGAGGGAGAGGCGAAGCCTGGACGCCCGTGGCACGCATGAGCCTGGCCGCCGGCGCGTTACTTCTTCGGTACCAGCGCCATCGCGCGGACCGGGCTGCCGGTCCCCTTGACGATCTTCAGCGGCGCAGCGATCAGGATCGCGCCCTTGGCCGGAAGCTTGTCGAGGTTGCAAAGGCTCGCCAGACCGTAGCGGTTGGCCTTGTGCATGAGATTGTGCGCCGGGAACGGCGGTTCCATGCCACCCGCAGCGCCCGCATCGGTGCCGATGCACTGGGTGCCCCAGCCGATAGCGCCGCGCTCGATGATGTATTCGATGCAGTCGACCGTGGGCCCGGGCGAATGCGGGCCGTTGGCATCTGCGTTGAGGAACTTCTCCTCGGAGTTGTTGCGCTTGTCCCAGTCGGTGCGCATGACGACCCACTCGCCGCGGCCGATGGCGCCGTGCTTGGCTTCCCAGGCCTTCACGCCGTCAGCCGTCAGCAGGAAGTCGTTGTCGGCGGCGGATTCGGCCGAGCAGTCGATGACGTTGACCGGCGCGACGTAGTTCTTGACGTCAATCGTATCGGTGTAGCCGTCGGCGAATTCCTTGCCGGTGATCCAGTGATGCGGGGCATCGAAATGGGTGCCCGAATGCTCGCCGATCTTCAGCCAGTTCCAGGCCCAGAAGGGACCGTTCTTGTCGTATTCGGAAATGGTGTGGATCTCGATCTTGGGCGTGTCGACGGCAAAGTCCGGCGGCAGCTTCAGCAGCGGCGTGTCAGGACCGAGCGGTGCGGAAAGATCGACGACTTGAATCGCGCCGGAAAGAAGCTGGCTTGCGAAGTCACCGAGAATTTTCTGCGTGTCCATGATGCCTGTTCCCTGTTTGACGGCTCGTGTCGGCCTCTAAACTTCTACTAGACGAAAACCTATGCATCTGCAATTATCTTTAAGCATGAAGGATCGGGTTGGGGCGTGAGTGATTACGACGCCATATTTGTCGGGGCGGGCCATAACAACATGGCTTGCGCAACGCATCTGGCGCTGAAAGGCTGGAAAATCGCGGTTTTCGAGCGAAATCCGGCGATCGGCGGCGCTGTCCAGACGAGAGAGTTGACGCTTCCAGGCTTCCGGCACGATCTCGGCGCGATGAATCTGAGCCTGTTTGCCGGCTCTGCCTTTCACCAGAACTATGCAAATGAATTGAAATCCTGCGGCCTGGACTTTGCTCCGGCGGGCGACTGTTTTGCCAGCGTGTTCCCGGACGGGCGTTGGTTCGGCGTCAGCTCGGACATGGCCAGGACCGTGGCGCGGCTGGAAGCCTTTTCCCCCGCCGACGCCGAGAGCTGGAAGCGGCTCGTCGCGGAATTCCCCGCCGAGGCCGAACACATATTCGGCCTGCTCGGATCGCCGATGAGCTCTCGCGCGCTGACCGGCACCGCATGGAAGCTGTGGCGCAAGAAGGGCGTGCGCGGCGCGCTCGACACGGCACGCCTGCTCTTGTCCTCGCCACGCACCTGGCTGGAGGAGAACTTCGAGTCGCCGCATGTCCAGGCGACGCTCGCCGCCTGGGGCATGCATCTCGACTTCGCCCCCGACATCGCCGGCGGCGCTGTCTTTCCCTACCTTGAATCGATGGCCAACCAGAGTTTCGGCATGGTGCTCGGCAAGGGCGGCGCCAACACCATGATGCTGGCGCTGGAAAAGATGCTGACCGATGCCGGCGGCGAGGTCTTCACCGGCAGCGATGTCGTGGAGATCACCACGGCCAGCGGCCGTGCAACAGGCGTGCGGCTGGCGGACGGCGACACGCATAACGCGGCCAAAGCGGTTGTGGCGGGCGTCGCGCCTGGCGCGCTGCAGCCGGGCAGGTTGCTGGCGAAAGGCTCGGGCGACGCCGGCTTCGATACGGCGATGAAGAAATTCCGCCATGCGCCGGGCACCATGATGATCCACCTGGCGCTCGACGGCCTGCCGGACTGGACGGCCGGCGAGGAGCTGCAGAGATTCGCCTATGTGCACATCGCGCCGTCGCTCGACCAGATGGCGAAGACCTACCAGCAGGCGGTCGCCGGGCTGCTGCCCGACGAGCCGATCCTCGTGGTCGGACAGCCGACGGCGATCGACCCGTCGCGGGCGCCGGTCGGCAAGCATGTGCTTTGGGTGCAGGTCAGGGTGCTGCCCGCCGAGATCGCAGGCGATGCGGCCGGCAAGATCGCGCCGGCCTCCTGGGACAAGGTCAAGGAGCGCTACGCCAACCGCGCCATGGCGATGATCGAGGCGCACGCGCCCGGCCTGAAGAAGAAGGTGCTGAAGCGCGCGGTCTTCTCGCCCATCGACCTCGAACGCGAAAACCCCAATCTTGTCGGCGGCGACCAGGTCTGCGGCAGCCACCACATCGCACAAAACTTCCTGTTTCGGCCGGCAAGGGGCTATGCCCGATACAACACGCCGGTTGCTGGCCTGCATCTTACCGGCGCAGCAACATGGCCAGGCGCCGGAGTCGGCGCCGGTTCAGGCTATTTGCTAGCCCAACAGCTCGCCGGGAGATAGCCTGCGCAGCGAAGAACCAAGGATCGGCAAAACGGTCCGGACAAACCAGACGAAACAAGCAATGGGGAACATGACCATGACAATCAACAGACGGCAACTTCTCGCCTACAGCGCCTCGGTGCTCGCCCTGTCGGCGATCGGCTTTCCGACCGGCGCAATGGCGCAGTCGGACGAGTTGGTAATCGCCTACAACGTCAACCTTCCTTCCTGGGACCCGACCACCGGTCCCTCGGCGGTCAACCCGACCATCCAGGGCATCTACCAGTCGGTTTTCGACCAGTTCATCCCGCAGGCGCCAGACCTGTCCTTCGGACCGGGCCTGCTGACGGAATGGGGCTGGAGCGACGACAAGAAGCAGGTCCACATGACGGTGCGCGAGGGCGTGACCTGGCATGACGGCTCGCCCTTCTCGGCCGAGGACGTGGTCTGGTCGCTGGAGCGCGCCGGCAAGGAAGAGACCGGCAACCCGATCCAGTTCGTCTGGAAGAACCTCAGCAACTTCACGATTGACGGCAACAAGATCACCGCCGACGCAGCGGGCTACGATCCGGTGCTGTTCAAGTGGATGTCGTTCCTGACCGGCTACATCCTGCCGAAGGCCTATTATGAGAAGGTCGGCGCTGCCGGCTTCGAGGCCGCGCCTATCGGCACCGGCCCCTATATGGTCGACAAATTCGAACAGAACGCCTTCGTCAGGCTGAAGGCCTATCCCGGCTACTGGGGCAACAAGCCGGCCTACGAGAACGTCACGATCAAGTTCGTCGGCGATGCGGCGAGCCGCGTGGCCGAGATCGAATCCGGCTCATCGCAGGTGACGCTCGAGATTCCCTACGAGGAGTATGACCGCCTGATCGCCAAGGATGGGCTTGCCGGCTCAATCGACACCGTGTCGGACATCGGCATGATCTTCTTCAACGATATCGAGGTGATGAACGACCCCAACGTGCGGATGGCGGCCGTGATGTCGGTCGACAAGAAGCTGCTGGTGGACCGCCTGCTGCGCGGCTACGGCCTGCCGCTCGATACGCTGGAGACGCCGGAATACGAAGCCTTCGATGCGTCGATCAAGGTCGAGTACAACCCCGAGAAGGCCGTCGAACTGCTCAAGGCGTCCGGCTATTCGACCGACAATCCGGTCAAGTTCACCATCCAGACGACCAAGGGCTTCAAGCCCAAGGACTACGAGATGGTTCAGGCCATCGTCGGCATGTGGCGCAAGGTCGGCATCGAGGCCAATATCGAGGTCTACGAGATCGCCAAGCATTACGAGCTGCGCGCGGCCGACCAGCTGGCGCCGGCCGCCTTCTACAACTGGGGCAACGCGATCGGCGATCCGACCACCTCGACCGGCTTTGCCATGTACGGCCCGAGCCCACACTCGGTTTGGGACGGGCAGGACGTCATCGACGCCATCAACCCGCTGTGGGGCGAGGCTGACGAGGCGAAGCGCATCGCCGGGTGGAAGGCCGTCAGCAAGCTGATCGCCGACAACGCCTATGTGCTGCCGCTCATCCAGTACGCACAGCCGATCGTGCATGCCAAGGGCGTCAACGTCGTGCAGCACAAGTCGGGCGCGCTGCTGCCGGCCCTGATGACGCCGGCCTCCTGAGGCCGACGCCAGTTTGACGCGCGCCGTTCCCCCGCGGGGACGGCGCGCGTCGTTTTTCCGGGCACCCGACGCATGATCCTGCAACGCTTTCTCATCCGCCTGCTCACCATGGCCATCACGCTGCTCGGCGTGTCGGTCGTGGTCTTCGTCATCATCCGCGTGGCGCCCGGCAACCCGATCGCCATGATGCTGCCGCCCGGCGCGACCGATGCCGATATCGAGAGGCTGAAGGCGCTCTACGGCCTCGACAAGTCGATCCTCCAGCAATACGGCATCTGGCTTTCCGGCGTTCTGCAGGGCGATTTCGGCACCTCGATCTCGCTGCGCCAGGACGTGCTGGGGCTGGTGCTGAACCGACTGCCGGCGACACTCGAACTGTCGATCGTCGCACTTCTCATCGCGCTCCTGATCGGCGGGCCGCTCGCCGTGATCGGCGCACGCGAACAGGGCACGGGCGTAGAGGCCGGCATCGACGTCGCCAACGGGGCGGCACTGTCGATCCCGGATTTTCTATGGGGCCTGGCGCTCATCCTCCTGTTCGGGGTTCTTTGGCCGATCTTCGAGATTTCGGGCCGTGTGTCGCCGCGACTCGACCTGCCCTTCGCAACGCAGTTCTACCTTTTCGAGAGCATTTTGAGGCTGCGCTTCGACCTGACAAAGGACCTGATCAGCCACATGTTCATGCCGGCGCTGGCGCTGGCGCTGCCACTCGCCGCGATCATCTCGCAGCTTCTGAAACTGTCGCTGAAGGAAGTAATGACGCTCGACTATGTCGTACTCGCCCGCGTGAAGGGTTTTTCCGAGACGCAGGTAATCCTGCGCGAGGCACTGAAGAATGCCGCCCTGCCCGCGCTCACCCTGATCGGCGTGCAGTTCACCTTCCTGATCGGCGGCACCGTCATCATCGAGCGGCTGTTCTCCTACGAGGGCCTCGGCAACATGGCGATCGACGCGGTCATCAACCGCGACCTACCGCTGATCCAGGGCATCGTGCTGGTCTTCGCGCTGCTTTTCGTGACCATCAACCTGATCGTCGACATGACCTATGCGCTGCTCAATCCGAGGCTCAGGCATGGCTGAGCCGCGCGCCGTGACGAGACGTGGCGACGCGCGGCTTTGGCTCGCCGGCGGCTGGCTGCTGCTGGCGCTGCTCGCCGCGATCTTCGCACCGCTGATCGCGCCGCAGGACCCGCTGGCGCAGGACCTGATGTTCGAACGCCTGCCACCCTTCTGGATGCAGGGCTCCGAGCCCGGCTTCTGGCTCGGCACCGACAGCCTCGGACGCGATCTGCTTTCGCGGCTGATCTATGGCGGCCGTGTCGCCTTCATCGTCGCCTTCGCGGCGGCAAGTGCGGCCTGTCTCGTCGGCTCGGCGCTCGGGCTGATCGCCGGCTATTTCGGCGGCTGGCCCGACCGCATCGTCTCGCGCATCGTGGACGTCTGGATGGCGTTCCCGCCGGTGCTGTTCGCCATCCTGCTGGTCGCCGTGTTCGGCACCGGCCTCACCTCGGTGATCATCGCCATCGCCATCATCGACTGGACGCGCTTCTGCCGGGTCATCCGAGCCGAGGCGATGAGCCAGGCGCGCATGGACTATGTCGAGAACGCGCGCATTGCCGGCTTCGGCCGCATCGGCATCATGCTGCGCGAGGTGCTGCCCAACGTGGCGCCGGCGATCGTGGCACTGCTGTCGCTGGAAATGGGCATCGCCGTGATCGTCGAAGCGATCCTGTCCTTCGTCAACCTGTCGATCTCGACCGACGACCCGACCTGGGGCGGCATCATCGCCGAGGGCCGGCTGTCGATCCACCAGGCCTGGTGGATCCTGGTGTTTCCGCTGATCACCCTGTTCCTCACGGTCCTCTCCTTCAGCCAGTTCGGCGAGGGCCTGAAGAACCGCTTCGATCCGGTGATGCGATGAGCGTGCCCTGCCTCGAGATCTCCAACATCAGCGCGACGCTCGCCAACGGCGTGCGGGTGCTGCGTTCGGTGTCGCTGGCGGTCGAACCCGGCGTGGTGACGGCACTCGTCGGCGAAAGCGGCGCCGGCAAGAGCATGATCGGCAAGGCCGTTCTCGGCGTATTGCCGCCGAGCGTGAGGATCGTCGAGGGGAACATCGCGCTGGAAGGTATCGACCTCGGCGAGTTGAAGCCAAAGGCACGTCGCGTCCTTGTGGGCGAAAGGGCGGCCCTCATCCCGCAGGACCCGCTGACCGCTCTCAACCCGTCTCGCCGCATCGGCCCGCAGATGACCGACCGGCTGGTGCATATTCTCGGCTGGGCCGGCGACAAGGCCGACAGGCGTGTCCGGCAGCTGCTCGACGAGGTGCAGATCCGCGACCCCGACCGGGTGATGCAGTCCTATCCGCACGAATTGTCGGGCGGCATGCGCCAGCGCGTGCTGATCGCCGCGGCCTTCGCCGCCGAGCCCCGGCTGATTGTTGCCGACGAGCCGACGACGGCGCTCGACGTGACCGTGCAGAAACAGATCCTGCGGCTTATCGCCGAGTTGCAGAAGGAACACGGAACGGCGATCCTGTTCGTCACGCACGATCTCGGGGTCGTCGCCAAGATCAGCCAGAATGTTTCCGTGCTCTATGCCGGAAAGGTCGTGGAGCAGGCCGACACGCCGAGCCTCTTCGAGAACCCGCAACATGCCTACACGCGCGCGCTGATGGCTGCGACGCCGCGCTATACTGATCCCCTGGCTTCTCTGAAGCCGGTCGACGAGACCGTGCTGGCGGGGCTCGCAAGCGAGATCGCCGCAGCAGACCGCGACTGGGTGGCGCCATGAGCGAACCTCTGTTCAAGGTGCGCGGGCTGGAAGTCGCCCTGCCCGACATGGCTAGGAAGCCGCTGATCGGCAAGGCGCCGATGGTCGAGATTCTAAAGGGGCTCGACTTCGACCTGCCGCGCCGCTCGGTGACCGGCATCGTCGGTGAATCAGGTTCAGGCAAGTCGACGCTCGGCCGCGCCCTGGTCAGGCTGCTCGAGCCAAGTACCGGCAGCATCGAGTTCGAGGGACGCGACATCGCGCATCTCTCCGAAGCGCAACTCAAGCCGCTGCGGCGCAACCTGCAGATGATCTTCCAGGACCCGATGTCGTCGCTCAACCCGCGCCGCACGATCGGTGCGATCATCGCAGCACCGCTGAAGCAGAACGGGCTCGGCGACAATCTCGCTGAACGGGTCGCCGAGGCCCTCAGGCGCGTCGGCCTGCCGGAAGCCTTTGCGCAGCGCTACCGCCACGAGCTGTCTGGCGGACAGCGCCAGCGCGTCGGCATCGCGCGCGCCCTCGCCCTGTCGCCGGACTTCGTGCTGGCCGACGAGATCGTGTCGGGGCTCGACGTCTCGACGCAGGCGCAGATCCTGACGCTGCTGGAGCAGCTGGCAGCCGAGATGGGCCTGACCGTCGCCTTCATCAGCCACGACCTGTCGGTGATCCGGCGGCTGTGCCAGCAGGTGATCGTCATGCAGCACGGGCGCATCGTCGAGGCCGGGCCGACGGACCAGCTCTTCGAGGCTCCGCAGCAGGAATACACGCGCGAGCTGATCGCAGCGATTCCGCTGCCCGAAATCGATCCCGAGTGGCTGAGCACGGGATAGCGAAAAAAGGTCTAAATCGCATCGGCCCAGCAGGCACCGGTGCGCAACAGGGGAACGGCCCGCAATGGGAGACTCGAACGTGAAAAGCATCCTTCGCAGTACAGTTCTCGTCGCCGCCGTCAGTACGCTGGCCAGCGTCGCATCGGCCGATTCCGTCCCGGGCATGCGCGGGCATGACCACACCGGCGTCACCGTGCCCGACATGGCACAGGCGGTCGACTTCTTCACCAATGTCATCGGCTGCAAGAAGGCCATGTCGTTCGGCCCCTTCGCCGACGACAAGGGCACGTTCATGCAGGATTTGCTGGGCGTGGACCCGAAGGCGGTGATCGAGGAGATCACCCTCGTGCGCTGCGGCTTCGGCTCGAACATCGAGCTGTTCAAATACACCGCGCCCGACCAGAAGGACGCCACGCCGAAGAACAGTGATGTCGGCGGTTATCACATCGCCTTCTATGTCGACGACGTCGCTGCGGCGAAGGCCTATCTGGAGGGCAAGGGCGTTGCCACACGGCTAGGGCCCCTGCCCGTCAACGAAGGTCCGGCGGCCGGCCAGACCATCATGTATTTCCAGGCGCCATGGGGCTTGCAGTTCGAAGCGATCAGCTATCCCGAGGGCATGGCCTACGAGAAGGATGCAGAGACCGTGCTCTGGTCTCCCAAGGACCCGGCAAAATAGCCGACGGTCCACTCCAGATTCGAATACGGGCGGGTGGCGCACGGCCACCTGCCCGTAATCCCCCGAAATCAACCCAGTGTGAAATTTTAAGCTTGAAGTAATCCGATTCCCGCGTGATGATGCAGCCTTGAAGCAAGAGGAGCGGATCGCGCGATGAAAGTTGCCGTTCTCGGCGGTGGGCCCGCCGGGCTCTACTTCGCCATCTCCATGAAGCTGAAGAGCGCCGCTCACGAGGTGACGGTGGTCGAGCGCAATCGCCCGGACGACACGTTCGGCTGGGGCGTGGTGCTGTCGGCGGAAACGCTCGAGAATCTCGGCCGCAACGACCCCGTCAGCGCGGTCTGGATCAAGCGGCACTTTGCCTATTGGGACGACGTGGCCGTGGTGCACAAGGGCGTGCGCACGGTCTCGACCGGGCACGGCTTCTGCGGCATCGGGCGCAAGCGGCTGTTGATGCTCCTGCAGCGGCGGGCGCGGGAACTGGGCGTCAACCTGGTGTTCGAGACCAATGTTCCCGACCCCAAGCAATATATGGAGACGCACGACCTGGTTGTCGCGTCCGACGGCCTGAACTCGGTGACGCGCACCGCCTTTGCCGACGTCTTCAAGCCCGACATCGACACGCGCAAATGCAAGTTCGTCTGGCTCGGCACGAAGCAGAAGTTCGACGACGCCTTCACCTTCATCTTCGAGGAGACAGAGCACGGCTGGGTCTGGGCGCATGCCTACCAGTTCGACCCGGACACCGCGACTTTCATCGTCGAGTGCAGCCAGGAGACCTGGGACAAGTTCGGCTTCGGCGACATGTCGCAGCAGGAATCGATCGCCGTCTGCGAGCGCATCTTCGAAAAGCACCTCGACGGCCACAGTCTGATGACCAATGCCAATCACATACGCGGGTCGGCCTGGATCAATTTTCCGCGCGTGCTGTGCGAGCGCTGGTCATACAAGAACGTGGCGCTGCTCGGCGACGCGGCAGCGAGCGCGCATTTCTCCATCGGGTCCGGCACCAAGCTGGCGCTCGAAAGTGCGGTGGCGTTGGCCGGCTACGTGCATTCCGAGCCAAGCCTCCAGGCGGCCTTCGACAAGTACGAGGAAGAGCGGCGCACCGAGGTCTTGAAGCTGCAGTCGGCGGCACGCAATTCGCTCGAATGGTTCGAGGAGGTCGAGCGCTACCTCGGCCTCGACCCGGTTCAGTTCAACTATTCACTGCTGACGCGCTCGCAGCGCATCAGTCACGAGAACCTCAGGCTGCGCGATCCGGAATGGCTGGGCGGCGCCGAGGCCTGGTTCCAACGCCAGGCCGGCGCCGAAGAGAAGCAGCAGCAGCGCGCGCCGATGTTCGCACCGTTCCAACTGCGCGAGATGAAGCTGAAGAACCGCGTCGTGGTGTCGCCGATGGCACAGTACAAGGCGGTCGACGGCTGCCCGACCGACTGGCATTTCACGCATTACGCCGAGCGCGCCAAGGGCGGCGCCGGCCTGGTCTATATCGAGATGACCTGCGTCAGCCCCGAGGGCCGCATCACGCCGGGCTGCCCGGGCTTCTATGCGCCGGAGCACGAGGCGGCGTGGACACGACTCGTCGATTTCGTGCATCGCGAGACCGAGGCGAAGATCTGCGCCCAGATCGGTCATTCGGGCGCCAAGGGCTCGACCAGGGTCGGCTGGGAGGGCACGGACGTGCCGCTCGAGACCGGCAACTGGCCGATCATGGCTGCGTCCGAGGTTCCGTGGTCGCCGCAGAACCAGGTGCCGAAGGCCATGGACCGCGCCGACATGGACATGGTGCGCGACCAGTTCGTGGCATCGGCCGAGATGGCGGAACGCTGCGGCTTCGACATGCTGGAAATCCACGCCGCGCATGGCTACCTGCTGTCATCCTTCATCACGCCGGTTACCAACCGCCGCACCGACGAGTATGGCGGCTCGCTGGAAAACCGGATGCGGTTTCCGCTGGAAGTGTTCCACGCGGTGCGCGCCGTGTGGCCGGACGAGAAGCCGATCTCGATCCGCATTTCCGCCAATGACTGGGTCGGCGTCGAGGGCGTCACCCCGGCCGACGCGGTCGAAATCGCGCATCTGCTCAACAAGGCAGGTGTGGACATCTGCGACGTCTCGGCAGGCCAGACCTCGGCCGACGCCCAGCCGGTCTATGGCCGAATGTTCCAGACGCCCTTTTCTGACCGCATCCGCAATGAAGTCGGCATGGCCACCATGGCTGTCGGCAACATCTACGAGCCGGACCATGTCAACTCGATCCTGATGGCCGGCCGCGCCGACCTCGTCTGCCTGGCGCGTCCGCATCTCAGCGATCCCTACTGGACGCTGCACGCCGCCGTGACGCTCGGCGACCGGGGCGTGAAATGGCCCGACCCGTACCTGCCCGGCCGCGACCAGGCCTACCGGCTGGCCGAGCGCGAGGCAGCCGCTTCGGGGCTCAAGGTATGATCGCGGGCCGTCACGCGCTGGTGACAGGCGGAGGTTCCGGCGTCGGTCGGGCGATCGCGCTGGCGCTTGCCGGCGCCGGTGTCGCGGTGACCATCTGCGGGCGGCGCGAGGAAGCGCTGGCTGAAGTCGCCAGCCAAAACGACCGCATCGTCGGCATTGCAGCCGACGTGACCGACGAGGCGGCGATGACCGCGCTCTACGAAAAGGCGGAGGCCGAGCGCGGACCGATCGATATCGTCGTTGCCAATGCCGGCATGGCGGGCAGTGCGCCGGCGGCGAAAACGACACTTGCCGACTGGCAGAAGACGCTCGACGTGAACCTGACCGGCGCTTTTCTCACGGTGAGGCCGTCGCTCGAGGGCATGGCGGAACGCAGGGCCGGACGCATCGTCTTCATCGCCTCGACGGCGGGCCTCAAGGGCTACGCCTATGTCGCGCCCTATGTCGCGGCCAAGCATGGCGTGGTCGGGCTGATGCGCGCGCTGGCCGCCGAAACCGCGAAGACCGGCGTTACCGTCAATGCGGTGTGCCCGGGCTTTGTCGAGACCGACATGCTCGAGGAGAGCGTCGCCCGCATCGTCGAGAAGACCGGCCGCACGCCGGAAGAAGCGCACGCCAGCCTGACCCGGACCAATCCGCAGGGACGGCTGATCCAGCCGGAGGAAGTCGCCGAAACCGTGCTGTGGCTCTGCAGCTCGGCGGCGGGATCGGTTACCGGCCAGGCCATCTCGGTCTCGGGAGGCGAGACATGGTGAGCACGCCGCTTTCCTCGCCGGGCATCTCCGGCGAAAGCAAGGAGCGGCTGCGGCTGTGGATCAGGCTGCTGCGCGCCTCGCGCACCATCGAGGCGGAGCTGCGCGAGCGGCTGCGACAGGAGTTCGACACGACGCTGCCGCGCTTCGACGTCATGGCCGCGCTCTACCGCGCGCCTGAAGGCATGCTGATGAGCGGCCTGTCGCGCTTCCTGATGGTGTCGAACGGCAACGTGACGGGCATCGTCGACCGGCTGGTCTCCGAGGGACTTGTGACGCGGGCGCGGCGCAATGGCGACCGCAGAACCTCGATGGTCCGTCTGACCGAGGCCGGCACCGAGCAGTTCCGCGCCATGGCAGTGGCGCATGAGCGATGGATCGGCGAGTTGCTCGGCCATGTCGGCGGCGAGGAGACGAAGCAGCTGAGCGGCATGCTGAAGGGCTTCCGCAGCAACTGGGAGGGACGGGAATGAGGTCTTCGCAGATGGCCGGCCTGAAGCCGAAGCATTTCCAGTGGCAGGTCGAGAACCGGGTTGCCCGCATCCGCCTCGACCGGCCCGAGCGCAAGAACCCGCTGACCTTCGAGTCCTATGCCGAGCTGCGCGACACGTTCCGCGACCTCGTCTATGCCGACGACGTCGACGCCGTGGTGTTCCTGTCGAACGGCGGCAATTTCTGCTCGGGCGGCGACGTGCATGACATCATCGGCCCGCTGGTCGCGATGGACATGAAGGAACTGCTCGCCTTTACCCGGATGACCGGCGACTTCGTCAAGGCGATGCTGAACTGCGGCAAGCCGATCATCTCCGCCGTCGACGGCGTAGCTGTCGGGGCCGGCGCCATCATCGCCATGGCCTCCGACATCCGCATCGCAACGCCGGAAGCCAAGACCGCCTTCCTATTCACCCGCGTCGGGCTCGCCGGCTGCGACATGGGCGCCTGCGCAATCCTGCCTCGCATCATCGGCCAGGGCCGCGCGGCGGAACTGCTCTATACCGGCCGCACGATGACCGCCGCCGAGGGCGAGCGCTGGGGCTTCTACAACCGGCTGGTCGATGCGACAGCGCTTGAAGCCGATGCGCTGGACATGGCGGCACGCATCGTCTCCGGCCCGACCTTCGCGCACGGCATCACCAAGACGCAGCTCAACCAGGAATGGTCAATGGGCCTCGACCAGGCAATCGAGGCCGAAGCGCAGGCGCAGGCGATCTGCATGCAGACGCGCGACTTCGAGCGCGCCTACAAGGCCTTCGTCGCCAAGGAAAAACCGGTGTTCGAGGGGAACTGATGCCCGACCGCTCCTTCCTGTCCTGGCCCTTCTTCGAGCCGCGTCACCGCGAACTGGCCGAAAGCCTCGACGCATGGTGCGCGAGAAACCTGCCTGTGGCGCATGACGACGTCGACGCGGCCTGCCGCGAGCTGGTGGCGATGCTCGGCCGCGACGGCTGGCTGAAGGCGACGGCAGTCGACACGGCCAATCCCGCGCCGCTCGACGTGCGCTCGCTCTGCATCACGCGCGAGACGCTGGCGCGCCATGACGGTCTGGCGGACTTCGCCTTCGCCATGCAGGGGCTCGGCACCGGGGCGATCAGCCTGTTCGGCACGCCGGAGCAGCAGCAGTGGCTCGCGAGGACGCGCGCAGGCAAGGCGATTTCCGCCTTCGCGCTGTCGGAACCACGCTCGGGCTCCGACGTCGCCGCCATGGACATGAGTGCCACGCGCGACGGTTCAGACTATTTGCTGACTGGCGAGAAGACCTGGATCTCCAACGGCGGCATCGCCGACCTCTACATCGTGTTTGCGCGCACCGGCGAGGCGCCGGGCGCCAAGGGCCTGTCGGCCTTCCTGGTGCCGGCAGACAGCGCCGGCCTGACGGTCGCCGAGCGGCTCGAGGTGATCGCGCCGCATCCCCTTGCGCGGCTTGCCTTCGACAAGGTCCGGGTGCCGGCCTCGGCGCTTATCGGAAAGCCCGGCGAAGGCTTCAAGATCGCCATGTCGGTGCTCGACGTGTTTCGCTCGACGGTCGGGGCTGCGGCACTGGGCTTCGCCCGCCGGGCGCTCGACGAGAGCCTGGTGCGGGCAAGCGAGCGCGAACTGTTCGGCGCGCCGATGGCCGAGTTGCAGATGGTCCAGGGGCACATCGCCGACATGGCGCTCGACATCGATGCCGCCGCACTGCTGATCTACCGGGCCGCATGGACCAAGGATTCGGGTGCTGCCCGCGTGACGCGCGAGGCGGCGATGGCCAAGCTCTTCGCCACCGACAAGGCGCAGGAGGTGATTGACCGCGCCGTGCAGCTGCATGGCGGCGACGGCGTGCGCAAGGGCCATATCATCGAGAGCCTCTACCGCGAGATCCGCGCGCTCCGGATCTACGAGGGGGCGTCAGACGTGCAGAAGGTGGTGATCGCACGCCAGGCGCTGTCGGATTTCAGAAGCAGATGACTCCAACCGAAAGGACCGCGACATGACGACCGACCTCGCAAAGGGCATCACCGTCAACGGCACCGGCTTCGACGGCGTGAAGTGGAATATCCTGGGCCAGACCTATTTTCCCAAGGCGGTCTGCGAGTCGAGCTTCGCTTTCGAGACCAACAGCGCACCCGGCCAGTTCGTGCCGGTCCACATCCACCCCGACCAGGACGAATTCATCCTCGTGCAGGAGGGCCAGCTGGAGCTGAAGCTCGACGGCGCATGGACCACGGCCAGAGCCGGCGATCTCGTGCGCATGCCGCGCGGCATTCCGCACGGCTACTTCAACAAGTCCGACAAGCCGTGCCGCGCGCTGTTCTGGGTCTCGCCGGCCGGACGCCTGAAGGAGCTGTTCGAGGAGCTGCACGACAAGAGTGACATCCCGACCATCATCAAGCTGTCGGCCGAGCACGACGTGGACTTCCTGCCGGAAGAAGCGAACGCCTGAGATGCACTCCGCCTCCGCCCATACAGACACGTTTGCACGCGACAACCTGCCGCCGCAGGACCAGTGGCCGGACCTGCTGCTCGACGGTTTCGACTATCCCGACCGCCTGAACGCAGCGGTCGAGCTGACCGACCGGCTGGTGGAGAAGGGTTTTGGCGACAACACCGCGCTGATCGGCAACGGGCGGCGACGGACCTACAAGGAACTGTCGGACTGGACGAACCGGCTGGCGCATGCGCTGGTCGAAACATACGGCGTGAAGCCCGGCAACCGTGTGCTGATCCGCTCGGCCAACAACCCCGCCATGGTGGCGTGCTGGCTTGCGGCGACGAAGGCAGGTGCTGTCGTCGTCAACACCATGCCGATGCTGCGCGCCGGCGAACTGACGCAGATCGTCGACAAGGCCGAGGTGACCATCGCGCTCTGCGATACGCGACTGATGGAAGAGATGATCGCCTGCGCCAAGAGCAGTCGCTTCCTGAAGCAGGTCGTGAGCTTCGACGGCACGGCCAACCACGACGCCGAACTCGACCGCGTGGCGCTGAACAAGCCGGTCAAGTTCGACGCCGTCGCAACCGCCAGCGACGACGTCGCGCTGCTCGGCTTCACCTCGGGCACCACCGGCGTCGCCAAGGCGACGATGCACTTCCACCGAGACCTGCTGATCATTGCTGACGGCTATGCGAAAGAGATCCTCGGCGTCACGCCCGACGACGTGTTCGTCGGCTCGCCGCCGCTTGCCTTCACCTTCGGGCTCGGCGGACTGGCGATCTTCCCGCTGCGCTTTGGCGCCGCGGCGACGCTGCTAGAAAGCGCGACGCCGCCCAACATGGTCGAGATCATCGAGACCTATCGCGCTACGATCAGCTTCACCGCGCCTACGGCCTACCGCGCCATGCTTGCCGCGATGGACGAGGGCGCCGACCTGTCGTCGCTGCGGATCGCCGTCTCGGCCGGCGAGACGCTGCCGGCGCCGGTGTTCGAGGAATGGACGAAGAAGACCGGCAAGCCGATCCTCGACGGCATCGGCGCCACCGAGATGCTGCACATCTTCATCTCCAACCGACTCGACGACCTCGCACCGGCGACGACCGGCCGCCCGGTGACCGGCTACGAGGCGAAAATCGTCGACGAGGACATGAAGGAATTGCCGCGCGGCAGCGTCGGGCGGCTGGCCGTGCGCGGCCCCACCGGCTGCCGCTACCTCGCCGACGACAGGCAGACCAAGTATGTACGGGGCGGCTGGAACCTCACCGGCGATTCCTTCGTGCAGGACGAGGCCGGCGCCTTCCACTTCGCCGCCCGCTCGGACGACATGATCATCTCGTCGGGCTACAACATTGCCGGACCCGAGGTCGAGGCAGCACTTCTGGCGCATGCCGAGGTCAGCGAGTGCGCGGTGATCGGCGTCCCGGACACCGAGCGCGGCCAGATCGTCGAGGCGCATGTCGTTCTGGTGGCGGGCATTGCCGCCGACGAGCTGACGCGCAAGCGCCTGCAGGACCACGTTAAGGCGGTGATCGCCCCCTACAAATATCCGCGCTCGGTGAAGTTCGTCGAGGCGCTTCCGAAGACGCAGACCGGCAAGATCCAGCGTTTCCGGCTGAAGGAAAAGCGATGACGGACTTCGCCAGCACGCGCGCGCTTTTCCACATTCCCGAGGGCGTGATCTATCTCGACGGCAATTCGCTGGGTCCGCTGCCGCTTGCCGCCACGGCGCGCGTCGCAGACATGATCGAGAAGGAGTGGGGCGAGCACCTGATCCGCGGCTGGAATGTCGCCGGCTGGATGCACCAGCCGCGCAGGATCGGCGACCGCATCGGCCGGCTGATCGGCGCGGCGGAAGGCACGGTGGTGATGGGCGACACGCTGTCGATCAAGGTCTACCAGGCGCTGGCATCGGCGCTGGACCTCAACCCGGCGCGGCGCGTCGTGCTGTCCGACAGCGGCAATTTCCCGTCCGACCTCTACATGGCGCAGGGCCTGCTGGAGTCGCTCGGGCGCGGGCTGGAACTCAAGGTGGTCGAACCGGAAGCCGTCGAGGCGGCGATCGACGACAGCGTCGCCGTGCTGATGCTGACCGAGGTGGACTACCGTACCGGGCGGCTGCATGACATGAAGGCGCTGACAAAAAAGGCGCATGCGCATGGCGCACTGACCGTCTGGGATCTCGCGCATTCGGCCGGCGCCTTGCCCGTCGATCTCGCCGGGGCGGATGCCGACTTCGCGGTCGGCTGCACCTACAAATATCTGAATGGCGGGCCCGGCGCACCGGCCTTCATCTATGTCGCGCCGCGCCACGCCGAAACCGCCCGCCCTGCCCTCTCCGGCTGGATGGGTCATGCCGCCCCCTTTGCCTTCGATCTCGACTACCGCGCCGGCCAGGGCATCGAACGCATGCGCGTCGGCACGCCGCCCGTCATCGCGCTCGCAGCACTCGACGCCGCGCTCGACGCCTGGGACGGCGTGTCGATGGAAGACGTGCGCGCCGCCTCGATCGGGCTTTGCGATCTCTTCATCGCCGAGGTCGAGGCGCGCTGCCCGGAGCTGGTTCTGGCCACGACGCGCGACGGTTTTGCGCGCGGCAGCCAGGTGTCGTTCCGCCATCCGGAGGGCTATGCCATCATGCAGGCGCTGATCGCGCGCGGCGTGATCGGCGACTTCCGTGCTCCCGACAACATCCGTTTCGGCCTGACGCCGCTCTATATCGGCGAGGCAGAGGTGCGCGGCGCCGTCGAGATCCTGGCGGACATCATGGCCAACCGCCTGTGGGACCGGCCCGAATACAGGCGCAGGGCTGCCGTGACATGAGTGGCAAGCCCTACGATCCCGCGACGGAAGGTGCGCAGATGTCGTTCGAGGGACGCATGTCCTACAGCGACTATCTCGGGCTGGAGAAGGTGCTCGATGCGCAGAAGCCGCTGTCGGCGGCGCATGACGAGATGCTGTTCATCATCCAGCACCAGACATCGGAGCTGTGGATGAAGCTGGCGATCCACGAGATCCGCGCGGCGATCCGGGCGATCCGTGTCGACCAGCTGCAACCGGCCTTCAAGATGCTGACCCGCGTGGCGCGCATCTTCGAACAGTTGACCGGCGCATGGGACGTGCTGCGCACCATGACGCCCAGCGAGTATACCGAGTTCCGCGACGCGCTCGGCCAGTCCTCGGGCTTCCAGTCCTGGCAGTACCGGGCGATCGAGTTTCTGGCCGGCAACCGCAACCCGGCGATGCTGCGCCCGCATGCCCACCGCCCTGAAACGCTGCAGCGGCTGGAGGACATACTGGCCGAGCCCAGCCTCTACGACGAGGCGCTGATGCTGCTCGCGCGCAACGGCTTCGATATCGGTGCGGATGCCGACCGTGGCTCGTGGCGCGAGACGCGCGGCGAGAACCCGAAAGTGCTGGCCGCGTGGAAGGTCGTCTACGCCGCGCCACAGACGCACTGGATGCTCTACGAGCTGGCCGAGAAGCTCGTCGATTTCGAAGACTATTTCCGCCGCTGGCGCTTCAACCATGTCACCACGGTTGAACGCATCATCGGCCTCAAACGCGGGACCGGCGGCACGGCCGGCGTGTCCTATCTGCGCAAGATGCTCGAGGTCGAGCTGTTTCCGGAACTGTGGAAAGTGCGGACCGAATTATAGGTCGAGGGGGAGAACGATCCGATGCATGACATCCTGCAGCCCGAGGGCTGGGCCAAGCCGGTCGGCTACGCCAACGGCGTCGCCGCGCGCGGCCGCCAGATCTTTGTCGGCGGCCAGATCGGCTGGAACGGCCAGCAGGAATTCGAGACCGATGATTTCGTCGGTCAGGTTCGCCAGACCCTCGAGAACGTGGTCGCGATCCTTGCCGCCGCCAATGCCGGCCCCGAACACATCACCAGCATGACCTGGTATTTTACCGACAAGGGCGAATACCTCGCCAACCTGAAGGGCCTCGGCCAGGCCTATCGCGAGGTGATCGGCCGGCATTTCCCGGCGATGGCCGCCGTGCAGGTGGTGGCGCTGATCGAGGACCGCGCCAAGGTGGAAATCCAGGCGATCGCCGTGGTGCCCGACTGATGCGGGCAAAGGGCGGTGAGGTGAAGCCGGCGGCCGCAGGCACCCGGTTTTCCGATAGCGTCTCCTATCGCAAGGAGCACGGCGTCCTCGTCGTCACCATCGACAACCCGCCGGTCAACGCGGCCTCGGCAACCATGCGGGCCGGCCTGAAATGCGCCATCGTGCATGCCGGCATCACCGAAGAGGTCCGCGCCGTTGTCATCATCGGCAGCGGGCGCAGCTTCGTCGGCGGCGCCGACATCCGCGAGTTCGGCCAGCCGATGGCCGAGCCGACCCTGCCGCAGGTCGTCGAACTGATCGAGGCGAGCGACAAGCCGGTTGTCGCGGCGCTCAACGGCGTGGCACTCGGCGGCGGCTGCGAGATCGCGCTGGCCTGCCACTACCGGATCGCTTCGAGGGCGGCCAGGATCGGCCTGCCCGAAGTGAAGCTCGGCATCGTTCCGGGCGCGGGCGGCACGCAGCGCCTGCCTCGGCTGACCGGCACGCTGGCCGCGGCGGAGATGATCGCGACCGGGCGCATCATCGGCGCCGAGGAAGCGCAGTCGCTCGGCATCGTCGACAAAGTGACCGACGGCGACCTCCCCCGGCAGGCGATCGCCGCCGCGCGACGACTGGTCGTCACGCCGCCGCGCCGCACCGGCGAGCTTGCTGTCGCCGTCGGCAAGGGTGACGATGTCGATGCGTTGGCCGACAAGGTCCTTGTCAAGGCGCGCGGACAGATCGCGCCTGCCGAAGCGATCCGGCTGGTGCGCCTTGCGGCAGAAGCCAGTCTCGCCGACGGCCTGGCCGAGGAGCGCGCGACCTTCCTGATGCTGCGCGATTCCGAGCAGTCGAAGGCGCTGCGCCACGTCTTCTTTGCCGAACGCGCCGCGGCCAAGGTGCCCGGCATCGAGCATGTCGAGCCGCGGCCCGTCGCAACAATAGGCGTGATCGGCGCCGGCCTGATGGGTTCGGGCATCGCCGTCTCGGCGCTCAATGGGGGCTACCGGGTGATCTGCATCGAACAGACCGCCGAGAGGGCGACGGCGGGAGAGAAGCGCATTTCGGCTCTGCTCGATCGCGCGGTCGCATCGGGCAGGCTCGACGCCGATGGGCGCGCCGACCGGCTGTCGCGGCTCGAGGTCACGGCCAACATGAACGAGGTGGCGACCGCCGACCTGGTGATCGAGGCGGTGTTCGACAACCTGACGGTCAAGACGGAGCTCTTCCGCGAGCTCGGCAGGCTCGTCCGGCCGGATGCCATCCTGGCGACCAACACCAGCTATCTCAATCCCGATGCCATCGCGGAAGCGGCCCCGCATCCTGAACGCGTCCTCGGACTGCACTTCTTCTCCCCGGCCAACATCATGCGGCTGGTCGAGGTGGTGCGCTGCGACAAGACCACGCTGGACGTGCTGGCGACAGGGCTTGCGGTGGCGAAAAAGCTCGGCAAGCTGCCGGTCGTCTCCGGCGTCTGCGAAGGCTTCATCGGCAACCGCATCTTCTCGGCCTACCGGCGCGAGGCCGAGTTTCTGGTCGAGGACGGCGCGCTGCCGCAGGAAATCGACAAGGCGATGGAGGATTTCGGCATGGCCATGGGCCCCTTCGCCGTTTTCGACCTCGCCGGGCTGGAGATCGCCTGGGCACGCCGCAAGCGACAGGCAGCCACCCGCGACCCGGCTGAGCGCTATGTCGAGATCGCAGACCGGCTCTGCGAAGCCGGACGCTTCGGCCAGAAGAGCGGCAAGGGCTGGTACGCCTATCCCGATGGCAAGCGCACCGTCGACCCGGAAGTGACGTCACTGATCGAGGCTTCGCGCGCCGCCAAGGGCATCCAGCCGCGCGGGATCGATGCCGGCGAGATCGTGTCGCGCCTGCTCGCCGCCATGGCTGCCGAAGGCGATGCCCTGCTTGCCGAGGGCATTGCGCAGCGCGCCAGCGACATCGACCTTGTGATGATCAACGGCTACGGATTTCCGGCCCACAAGGGCGGACCGATGTTCGCTGCGGGGCGCAGCTAGCCGCGATAGCCGGCGGCCTTCAGCAAGGGCAGCACGCGGTCGCAAAAATAGGGTAGTTCCTGCGTGTAGTTGACGAAGGACAGCGCGATGCCCTGGTAACCCTGGTCGGCGATAGAGATCATCTCGGAGGCAATCGATTCCGGCGTGCCGATCAGCGGGTAGGTGCCGGCGCCGCCGGCAAAGCGTTGGCGGTAGCGATCGTAGGCATGGCTGTCATGCGACTGCGAGAATTCCTTCTTGCCGGCCATGTGCGCGTCAACCGCCGCGTGATCGGCCTGGGTGACGGCATAGCGGTCGTAATAGGCCCTCGCCTCCTCCATCGTCTCGCGGCAGACGACATGCGCGACCGTATAGACGCCGACATCGCGGCCGGCCTTCTGGGCGCGTTCGCCGATGTCAGCGACATGGCGGCCGGCATCGGCGATTTCGGAGAAGGTCGTGAAGAGGTAGTCGCACTGGGCGGCGGCAAAGTCGCGTCCCGGCCCGCCGAAGGCCGCGTTCATGGTCACCGGGCGAGGCGTCTGCAGGCTGGCCGGGCTGCTGACCGCGTCCTTCATCGTGTAGTAGGTGCCGTCATGGTCGAAAGGCTGGTCCGACGCGTAGAGCCGCTCGACGATCGCCAGCCACTCGGCCGCCTGGTCGTAGCCCTTCTCGACCAGCGGCACGCCGAACATGCCGAACTCCTTCGGGTTCCAGCCGCAGACGATGTTGAGGCCCGCCCTGCCCCGGCTGATGTGATCGACGGTGGCCAGCGCCTTGGCGGCATAGAGCGGATGCACCAGCGGCACGTGCACGGTCATGAACAGGCCGATCTGCTCGGTCGCAGCACCCAGTGCGGCCGCCCAGGTGAAAGTCTCGAAGGACCATTCGCGGACCTTGTTCTTACCGCCGAAACCCTTCCAGCGGGCAATCGGCAGCACGAATTCGAGCCCGGCGCGGTCGGCGATCTGCGCGGCGGTCAGATTGTCCTGCCAGCCGGCCGTCCAGCGCTCCGGAACGTCGGTGATGGCCAGCCCGCCATCGGCATTGGCCGAGAAGATGCCCAGCTTGAGCCGGTTGGGGCCCTTCAGGGGATGCAGTTTGACCATGTGGCACGTTCCCGGTTGCCACGGCACGCTACGGCGGCGTGCAAATATTTCAAGCCTGAAATAGCATGCTTGTACGCGCAGGTTTTGCGGATATGACTCGCCAGAAGAGAAAGTACCAAAGGACGCCAATGAGCAGCTTCCGTGACAGATGCACCGGCAGGAAAATGCTGGTCGGAACCTTCGCCGCGATCCCTCACCCGGTCGCGCTGGAGATCACCGCGCAGGCGGGGTTCGACTTCATCTGCATCGACTGGGAGCATGCGCAGATCTCGCGCGACACGATCGAAAACCTCGTGCGGGCCTGCGACGTCCATCAGGTTCCGGCCATGGTGCGGGTTCCGGGCCATGGCGTCGAGGCTATCGCCGCCGCGCTGGACAGCGGCGCGCGCGGCGTGCTCGTGCCGCGTGTCTCGACCGCCGCGCAGGCAGCGGCCGCGGTCACAGCTGCGCGCTACCCACCTCTCGGCGCGCGCGGCGTGGGGCCGGGACGTGCGGCCGGCTATGGTTACCGCATTCCGGAGTATCTGGCCGGCGCCAATGTCGAGATCGTCGTGGCGGTGCAGGTCGAGACCGCGGAAGGGCTCGAGAACGTCGCAACAATCGCGGCGACCGAGGGCGTCGACCTCGTCTTTGTCGGGCCCGGCGATCTCTCGGTGTCGATCGACGCCATCGGGCCGAAACATGCCGACCGGCTTTCCAGCGCCATCGAGACGATCATTGCGGCCAGCCTTGCCGAGGGCAAGGCCGCGGGCATGTTCTGCACTACCCCAGAAGCCGCCGGAAAATGGTCGGCAGCCGGCGCCACGTTCATGATTCTCGCCAGCGACACGATGTTTCTCGGCGCCGAAGCCGCGGCACGATTGACGGCGGTACGGGAGACAGCAAAGCCCGCCAGAACGCGTCCTGGCCCAACCGGATGATTTTTTAAGCTTAAAACTTTTGCCTTGAAATGCGCCGTGCTTGGGGTAGCATTTCCTCGTGGCGCGCCGTCCTTCCGGCGCAGTTCACAGGGCGGCGCGTCGCAGCCTGAGTATCCATTCGAAATCAGGGTTCAGTCGTTGACGTTCATGCCGCCCCAAGCCTCCGTCGCCAATCCGCGCTTCGCGTTCGATGGCATCCGCGCGCAGATCCGCGACCTGCACACCGAGAGCATCGCCGACCTTGCGATCCGTGCCCGCGAGCTCGGTGACGTCATCCCGCTATGGTATGGCGAAGGTGACATGGTCACCCCGCCCTTCATCCGAGAGGCCGCCAAGGCGGCGCTGGACGAGGGACAGACCTTCTATATTCCCAACATGCACGGCTACGGGCCCCTGAACGAGGCCTTGGCCGGGTACCAGACCCGGCTGCACGGCAGAGACATTCCCGTCTCCCGCACGACAGTCACGCCAGGCGGCATGCAGGCGCTTTTCATGGCGCTCGAACTTCTGGTGGATACCGGCACCAACGTCGTCTACGTCGCGCCGCAATGGCCCAACATCCACAACGCCATCCATCTGGTCGGCGGCGAACCGCGCCCCTTCTCGCTCGACTTCGACGGCGACTGGAAGCTCGATCTCGACGGGCTGTTCGCAGCCTGCGACGCGCGCACGCGCGCCGTTTTCCTGTCGACGCCGTCCAATCCGACCGGCTGGACGGCGAGCCGCGAGGAAATGCTGGCGCTGCTCGAATTCAGCCGGCGCACCGGCATCTGGATCATCTCGGACGAGGTCTACGGGCGGCTCTATTTCGACGCCCCCGTCGCGCCCTCGATCCTGCAGATTGCCGAGGACGGCGACCGGGTGTTGTCAGTGAACAGCTTCTCCAAGGCCTGGGCAATGACCGGCTGGCGCATCGGCTGGCTGACGCATCCGTCCGGCATCGCCGGCCAGATCGGCGCGATGACGCAGTTGATGAACAGTGGCACGTCGGGTTCGATGCAGGCCGGCGCGACGGCTGCGATCCTTGAAGGCGAGCCGCTGGTCGAGGAGATCCGGCAGCGTATCCGCACCGGGCTCGACCTCGCCTATGGCGCGCTGGCGCAGATCCCCGGCATGGTCCTTCCAACCAAGCCGCGCGGCGGCATGTATGCCTTCTTCGCCGTCGAGGGCGAGGCCGATGCGCGCAAGGTCTGCGCTGACATTCTCGAGAAGGCCCGCGTCGGCCTGGCGCCCGGCTACCTGTTCGGCAGCAAGGCGAACGCCTTCTTGCGCATGTGCGTGTGCCGCGAGCGCGGCCAGATCGAGACGGCTCTCGGCCGCATGCTCGCCATGAGGAATTGACGCCCCGCAGGGAGCGGGCGGCAACGAAAGCCGGTCGGAACAACCGTCCGGACCAACAAGAGGGAACGAAAATGAGCTTTACCCGTCGCAACTTCCTGCTTATCGCCGCCGCCGTCGGCATGATTGCCGGCCCGGCCACCGCCTATGCCGCCGACGTGCTGAACGTCGCCTCCTACCCGAACAACCCGCCCTTCGAGTTCAAGGGCGAGAGCGGCAATTTCGAGGGCTTCGAGGTCGACATCGTCACCGAGGCCGCCAAGCGGATCGGCATGACCGTGAACGTGGAAGGCTACGACTTCCAGCCGCTGTTCGCGGCGACGAGCTCGGGGCGCGTCGACGTCGCCATCTCGTCGATCACGATCACCCCCGAACGGCTCGGATCGCAGTCCTTCACGCAGCCCTATTATGATTCCGACATGGGCATCGCCGCCAAGAAGGACGGCGACGTCAAGGGCATGGCCGACCTCAAGGGCAAGGTCGTCGGCGTTCTATCCGGTTCGACCGGCGAGAAATATGCCAATGAGAACAAGGAGGCGCAGGGCTTCAGCGAGGTCAAGGGTTACAACAGCCAGCAGGACGTGCTGCTCGACCTTTCCGCCGGCCGCGTCGATGGCGTGGTAAGCGACGTACCGGGCATGGAATATGCCTTCACCAAGATGCAGGGCCTGGCCGTCGTCGAGCGCATCAAGACCGGCGAACAGTATGGCCTGATGATGACCAAGGACCATCCGCTGCTCGGCAAGATCAACGACGCGCTGACCGAGATGAAGAAGGACGGCACGATGCAGGCGATCCACAAGAAGTGGTTCGGTACCGACGCGCCCGCCGACTCCTCAACGGTGTCCGAAGCGCCGTTGCCCAAGGCCTGATACAGGCACCATCGTTGTACCAGGTCGTGCCGGCGAAATGCCGGCACGATTTCTTTCCGGATCGCCGTTTGTCCAGGTCGGACAGCTCTGACAATCCAGGATCTGATCGAGCACCGTAACACGCCGACAACCGATATCCACTGCTCGGCCGGATGCTCTAGCGGGGGACGTCCATGACTTTGCTCGACACCTTCTTCAACGGTCAGGTCATGCTGTCGGCCTTTCCGTCATTGCTGCGCGGGTTCCTCAACACGCTGCTGCTCGGCTTTTTGAGCATCGGCATCGGCATCCCGGCCGGCCTCGTCATCAGCCTGGTTCGTCTCTACGCGCCGAAGCCCTTTCGCTGGCTGGCGATCGGCTACATCGACATCTTCCGCGCCATGCCGGTGCTGGTGGTGCTGATCCTGATCTACTACGCGCTGCCTTTCGTCGGCATCCGCTTTTCGTCCTGGGTGTCGGCGACCATGGCCTTTTCCTTCGTCATGTCGGCCTATTCGGCCGAAGTCTTCCGTTCAGGCATCGAAGGCATCCCGCGCGGACAGTTCGAGGCCGCGCACGCGCTCGGCCTGCCCTTCCTGCTGACATTGCGCAAGGTGATCCTGCCGCAGGCGATCCGGCTGGTCATCCCGCCGACCACGTCCAACTGCGTGTCGATGTTCAAGGATACCGCGCTTGCCTCGGTCGTCGCGCTGCCGGAACTGCTGAAGGAAGCTAACAACGCCCAGGCGCTCTATGCCAACCCCTCGCCGCTGATCGGCGCGGCGCTGGTCTACCTGATCTTCCTGTGGCCGATGGTGCGTCTGGTCAGCCTGCTCGAAAAGCGTTTCCAGACCGAGAAAACGCACTGACATCCGGGCCACTCAGGGACCCACTCGAATTCCAGAATTGCATTTCAAGGAGACTACCGTGAACCAGCACCCGACAAAGCCCGCCGGAACCCAGGCACCGGCGACATTCCCGGTAGAGACCGTGCGGGCGATGTTCCCCGCACTGAATAAGGCCGGCTCGTTCATCTTTCTCGACAATGCCGCCGGCGCGCAGATACCGCAGAGTGTCCTCGACGCCGTCACCAATCATCTTATCGACCACAATGTGCAGCGCGGAGGCCGCTATGGCCGCAGCGTCACGGTCGACCAGTCGGTGGCGACGGCGCGCGAGAGTGTCGCGCTGCTCATCAACGCCTATAGGCCCGAAGAAATCTGCTTCGGCATGAACGCCACCTCGTTCATCCGGCTGGTCAGCCTCGGCATTGCACAGATGCTCGGCGAGCGCGACGAGATAGTCGTCACCGACATGGACCACGACGCCAACATCGCGACCTGGACGGCGCTGGAATCGCAGGGTGCGAAGATCGTCTGGTGGCGCATGCGCGAGGACGGCAATCTGCACGTCGATGATCTGCGCCCGCTTGTCTGCGAGCGCACGCGGCTCGTCGCCTGCACGGTGACGGCGCACTCGATCGGCTCCATCGTCGATGTCGCATCGGTCGCCCAAATCGCGCACGCCGCCGGCGCGGAAGTGTTTCTCGACTCCGTGCATTACGGCCCGCACGGGTTGATCGACGTGCAGGCGTGGGATTGCGACTACCTGGTCTGCTCCGGCTACAAAAACTTTTCGCCGCATATGGGCTTTCTGTGGGGCCGCTTCGAGACACTGAAGCGGCTGCCGACCTTCCGAGAGGATTTCATTCCCGACGAGCCGCCGCACAAGGTCGAAGCCGGCACCTTCATCTACGAGAACGTCGCCGGCATGGACGCCGCCGTGCGCTACCTGGAATCGATCGGGCGCAATTTCGCGCCTTCCAACAACTGCACACGGCGCGAAAACATCGTCGCCGGCATGGGAGCCATCCGCGACTACGAGATCGTACTGGCGCGTGAGATGATGAAGGTGCTGAAGGGCTGCGGCGCGACCATCTACGGCGTTGCCGACGATGCGCGCATCAATGAGCGCGTGCCGACCTTCTGCTTCAACATCGGCAGCCTGTCGCCGCAGATGATCGTCGAGGAGATGGCCAAGCGCGACATCGGCATCCGCGACGGCCACATGTATGCGCCTCGGCTGATGAAAAGACTCAATCTGTCGATGGATTCGGGCGCCATCCGCGCCTCGCTGGTCCACTACAACACGCTCGAGGAAATCCACCGCTTCGGCGAGGCGCTGCGCGAGATCGTCGCCAGGCACTCCCTGTAGGGAATTGGCGGCGACGAGGCCCTGCGGCAGCCCGGGACATCGAACGATTGCATTTGCCGGGTCGGAGGGAGCATGGGAGAGGTGCAACCTCCTAAGGCGGACCGCTGCATGCCGAGGGGGAGGCGACATGGTCTGGCCCCAGCGCTGACCGCGAGTGTCCCGGGCCAGGTGCATCCTCGCGCAACGGCCCGGGAAGTTCTTTCGAGAATGCCGGCAAAGTGTTTTCGTGTGCCATCCCTTTACCGGTCTTCGGAACGATCGCGGTCCCGGAATGTGGTGAAACCGGCCCCGCCTCCACCCTCTCCGTTGCGAACGAAACAGAAACGATGCTTCATGGGGCATGAACATCGTTGCGTTTGATTCGGCTTCCCGGCCGGCCTATCTCGACAGGCTGAACGACCAGCAGCGCCTTGCCGTCGAACATGGCGATGGCGGGATCGCCGGGCCGTTGCTGGTGATCGCCGGCGCAGGCTCCGGCAAGACCAACACGCTCGCCCACCGGGTTGCCCATCTCATCGTCAAGGGCGCCGATCCGCGCCGCATCCTGCTGATGACCTTTTCGCGCCGCGCTGCGTCCGAGATGGCCCGACGGGTCGAGCGGATCGTCGGCGATGTGCTCGGCCGCGACGCCGCCGTGATAACCGACGCACTGACATGGGCCGGCACCTTCCACGGCATCGGAGCGCGGCTGCTGCGCGACTACGCGCTGGAGATCGGGCTCGACGCGGCCTTCACCATCCACGACCGCGAGGATTCGGCCGACCTGATGAACCTAGTGCGCCACGAGCTCGGCTTTTCGAGCACGGAGAGCCGCTTCCCGGCAAAGGGCACCTGCCTCGCCATCTATTCGCGCGCCGTCAACGCGCAGGCGCCGCTCGGCGAAATCCTCGGCGCCGCCTTCCCCTGGTGCTCGGGCTGGCACGACGAGTTGCGGCAACTGTTCGCCGCCTATGTCGAGGCCAAGCAGGCGCAGAACGTCCTCGATTACGACGACCTGCTGCTCTACTGGGCGCAGATGGCGGCCGAGCCGGCAATCGCCGATCATCTCGCCGCCAGGTTCGACCATATACTGGTCGACGAATACCAGGACACCAACCGCCTGCAGGCGTCGATCCTGACCGCGCTGAAGCCGGACGGGACCGGCCTGACGGTGGTCGGCGATGACGCACAGTCGATCTACTCGTTCCGCGCGGCCGAGGTGCGCAACATCCTCGACTTCCCGACGCTGTTCGCGCCCGAGGCCGAAGTCGTCATGCTGGAGCGCAACTACCGGTCCACGCAGACCATCCTGGCCGCCGCCAATGCGGTGATCGGCGAGGCCTCGGATCGCTTCACCAAGAACCTCTGGTCAGAGCGGGAGTCGGGCGAGAGACCGCGGCTGGTCAGCGTGCGCGACGAGGCCGACCAAGCCAACTACATCTGCGAGGAAATCCTTGCCGAACGCGAAGCCGGGACGGCGCTGAAGTCGCAGGCCGTGCTGTTTCGCGCCTCGCATCACAGCGGCCCGCTCGAAATCGAGCTGACCCGCCGCAACATCCCCTTCGTCAAGTTCGGCGGCCTGAAATTCCTCGACGCCTCGCACGTCAAGGACGTTCTGGCCGTGCTGCGCTTCGCCGAAAACCCGCGCGATCGGGTTGCCGGCTTCCGGGTGCTGCAACTGCTTCCAGGCATCGGCCCGTCGGCCGCCAATGCCGTCGTCGAGAGCATGACCACGGCGCTCGACCACGAGATGGGGCTCGCCGCCTACCGGCCGCCGCAGCGCGCAGCCGCCGATTGGCCGGGCTTCGTCGAGCTCTATGCGGGGCTGCGCGCCGGCGCCGGGAAATGGCCGGCCGACCTCGAGCGCGTGCGGCTCTGGTACGAGCCGCATCTCGAGCGCATCCACGAGGACGCGACGAGCAGGCGTGCCGACCTGCTGCAGCTCGAGCAGATCGCTTCCGGCTATGCCTCGCGCGAGCGCTTTCTGACCGAACTGACGCTCGATCCGCCGGATGCGACGAGCGACCAGGCAGGCCCGCCGCATCTCGACGAGGACTACGTGATCCTGTCGACGATCCATTCCGCCAAGGGTCAGGAATGGAAGAACGTCTTCGTGCTCAACGCCGTCGACGGCTGCATCCCGGTCGACCTCAGCGTAGGCAGCAAGGAGGAAATCGACGAGGAGCGCAGGCTGCTCTACGTCGCCATGACGCGCGCCAAGGACAGCCTGCATCTGGTGACGCCGCAGCGCTTCTACGTGCATGGCCAGGCCGCACGCGGCGACCGGCATGTCAATGCCTCGCGGACCCGCTTTATCCCGGCGGCCCTCCTCGGGGACTTTCAGCAGACCTCTTGGGCGCCGGCACCCAAGGCCGGCGAGACGCCGCGCCACCCGCAGGTGCGTGTCGACCTCGGCGCGCGCATGCGCGGCATGTGGAAATAGGCCTACGCGGCGGGCAGCCGCCGCGGACGCCCCGCCCTGTTACGGTCGCCCGCCAAGCAACCTGAGCCACGGCGTCGCGTGGAAGGCGCTCATCAGCAGGTACATCAGCGCCATGCCGTTGAGCGGCAGGAAAGGCGTGGTCGAGCATATCATCGCCGCCGGATCGCCGCCGAGGCTGCTCAAGAGTGCCATGGCGGCGAAGGTGGGCGATGCCGCAAGAGCCAGCCAGTCGATGGCTCCTCCACGGGCGGCCTCACGGCCGCCCTCCCTGCCCGCGTTTTCGCCACAACAGAGATGGCTCATTGTTGCGCGCCTTGCTTCGACCTGCGCATGGCCGCTTCGCCGGCATCCGACACCTCGACCCAACGCTGATCCGGCGCGGCGCCTGGCTCGTAGCTGTCGTGCCAGTTCCACCACTTGTAGGGGGCGGTCTGCGGAAAGCCCTCCGGCGAGTCTTCCCAGGTCTCCTGGCGGCCGAGCGGCGTGATGTCCAGGTAACTCCAGACCGTGCCAAGCGCTTCGTCGCCGCGATTGTTGATGAAATAGGTGCGGAAGATGCGGTCGCCGTCGCGGATGAAGACGTTGTGGCCGTGCCACTCATCGACGCCGAAGTCTGCGTCGAACCCGTCCGTGATGCTGTACCAGGGCATGGTCCAGCCCATCCGTGCCTTGAGCCGCTCGATGTCGGCAGAGGGAACACGCGAGACGTAGGCAAGCGTCGTGTCGCGGGCGTTCAGATGCGCAAGGTGGCTCGCCTGGTCGGCGACCATCGAGCAGCCGCGGCAGGCCTGGTCGGGCCAGCCGTGCACACCCGGCTCGAAGAAGGCCCGGTAGACGATCAGCTGGCGACGGCCCTCGAAGAGGTCGAACAGGCTCGCCTTGCCGGCCGGACCGTCGAAGACATAGTCCTTGTCCACCGACATCCACGGCATTCGCCGCCGCTCGGCAGCCAAGGCGTCGCCAGCCCTCGTGTGGGCCTTTTCCTTGACGAGCATCTTCGCCCAAGCCGCCTGCCATGCCGCCGGCGACGCGATCTCCGGTGCCTGCCTCGAAAGGCCACCGGCTTTCTGTCCGTTCCTGGCTGATGTAGTCATGGTCCTGAAGTCTCCCTATCTCGTTTGAGCACGATCGCATTGCGCATCGCTGCCGGGATAGACTGGCACCGGGACGCTGGCTGGTGAGAGTAACAAGTGTGACGGGATTGCGATGGACTCGCTGATCAATGCCGCGGCGCGCTCCCTCGCCGTCGGCGATCCGCTGCTGGCCCTGAAGTTGATTGCGCTGCGCGACGACGCTCCAGCGCTGGCGCTGCGCGGCATTGCCATGGCACAGCTCGGCGACATGGCGCGCGCTAAGGATCTTCTGAAGCGCGCGGCACGGGCTTTCGGCCAGAAGGAGGCCGTCGCGCGTGCGCGCTGCATCGTCGCCGAGGCCGAGATCGCGCTCGTCTCACGCGACCTTGCCTGGCCGGTCAAGGCGCTGGATGCGGCGCGCGCCGTTCTCGAAAGGCGCGGAGACAGGGTCAATGCCGCGCATGCGGGCTGTCTGATCGCCCGCCGGCTGCTGCTGATCGGCCGTCTCGAAGAAGCCGAGCGGGTGCTTGCCGGCGTCGATCCCGGGCCACTGTCGCCGGTTCTGCATGCGGCCTACGAGCTCGCCTGGGCAGGCATCGCAATCCGGCACCTCAGGACGCAAGAGGCCCGCAGGGCGATAGCGCGGGCCGAACATGCGGCGCAAGTCGCCGGCATCCCGGCGCTCGGCGCCGAGGTCGAGGCCGTGGCGCAACTGCTGAAGCAGCCGGCGGCGCGGCTCATTTCGCGCGGCACGGAACGCGTGCTCAGGCTGGATGAGGTCGAAGCGCTGCTTGGCACAACCGGCCTGATCGTCGACGCCTGCCGGAACGCCGTGCGAAAAGGCGAGCAGACCATCACGCTTGCGACCCGCCCCATCCTGTTCGCGCTCGCGCGGGCATTGGCCGAAGGATGGCCCGGGGATGTGAGTCGAGATGTGCTGGTCCGGTGCGCCTTTCGGGCAAAGAATGCCGATGAATCGCACCGGGCGAGGCTTCGGGTAGAAATCGGTAGGCTTCGTGCGGAGCTTGCCGGCCTTTCCGACATCAATGCCACCGATCGGGGTTTTGTGCTGGCGCCAAGTCGCGCCGGCGAAGTGGTCGTGCTGGCGCCAACGGCGGATGAAGAGCACGCCACGATTCTCGCGCTGCTTGCCGACGGCGAATCCTGGTCGAGTTCGGCGCTGGCGATCGCGCTGAACATCAGTGCCCGCAGCGTGCAGCGCGCGCTTGAACAGCTTTCCGGCCACGGCAAGGTGCAGGCTGTCGGCCAGGGCCGCGCCCGCCGCTGGATGACGCCGCCGGTACCGGGATTCCCGACAACACTGTTACTCCCCGGTCCGATGCCGGGCGGCTAGGATAGCGCCTTCAATCCACCCATGAGGACGACGATCACATGAAGCCTTCACCCGCGGAGATCGTTCGGGAATACGGACCGTTTCCGGGAGCCGACAACGTCGCTGGCGTCACCTTCGACGGCCGTTACGTCTGGTTCGCCTCCGGCGACCGTCTCAACGTGCTCGATCCCGATAGCGGAGAGATCGTGCGCACCATCGACGCGGCAGCCGATGCAGGCACGGCCTTCGACGGCCGGCACATCTTCCAGATCGCCGAAAACCGCATCCAGAAGATCGATCCGCAAACGGGCAGAATCCTGTCCGCCATCCCCGCCCCGGGCGGGGGCGGCGACTCCGGCCTTGCCTGGGCGGAGGGCACGCTGTGGGTCGGCCAGCATCGCGGCAGCAAGATCTACCAAGTAGACCCGGAGACCGGGGCGATCCTGCGCTCCATCGATTCCAACCGCTTCGTCACCGGCGTCAGTTGGGTCAACGGCGAATTGTGGCACGCCACCTGGGACAGCGACGGCAGCGATATCAGGCGCGTCGACGCAGAGACGGGCGAGGTTCTCGAGCTGGTTGAAATGCCGCCGGACACCGGCGTCTCCGGCATGGAGTCCGACGGCGCAGGCCAGCTCTATTGCGGCGGCGGCGGCAGCGGCAAGATCAGGGTCGTGCGGAGGCCGGCTGCGGATCGGTAGACCGCGCCGCCGTCACTCCCACTCGATGGTGCCGGGCGGCTTCGAGGTGACGTCGTAGACGACGCGGTTGATGCCGCGCACCTCGTTGATGATGCGGGTGGCGGCCGCGCCGAGGAAGTTCATGTCGTAGTGGAAGAAGTCGGCGGTCATGCCGTCCACGGAGGTCACGGCGCGCAGCGCGCAGACGAATTCGTAGGTGCGCCCGTCGCCCATAACGCCGACGGTCTGCACCGGCAGCAGCACGGCGAAGGCCTGCCAGATGGCGTCGTAGAGGCCGGCCTTGCGGATCTCGTCGAGATAGATGGCATCGGCCTCGCGCAAAATCTCGAGCTTGTCGCGGGTGATGCCGCCGGGGCAGCGAATGGCGAGGCCGGGTCCGGGGAACGGGTGGCGGCCGATGAAGTGATCGGGCAGGCCGAGTTCGCGTCCGAGGGCCCTCACCTCGTCCTTGAACAGTTCGCGCAGCGGCTCGACGAGCTGCATGTTCATGCGCTCGGGCAGGCCGCCGACATTGTGGTGCGACTTGATGGTGACGGAGGGGCCGCCGGAGAAGGATACGCTCTCGATGACGTCCGGGTAGAGCGTGCCCTGGGCGAGGAAGTCGGCGCCGCCGATCTTCTTGGCCTCGCGTTCGAATACCTCGATGAAGAGCCGCCCGATCGTCTTGCGCTTGGTCTCCGGATCGCTCTCGCCCTCCAGCGCGTCGATGAACATGTCGGCTGCGTCGACATGCACGAGAGGGATGTTGTAGTGGCCGCGGAACATCGCCACGACCTCCTCGGCCTCGTTCTTCCGCATCAGGCCGTGGTCGACGAAGATGCAGGTCAGCTGGTCGCCAATCGCCTCGTGGATCAGCACGGCCGCCACCGACGAATCGACGCCGCCCGACAGGCCACAGATCACCTTACCCGTGCCGACCTGCTTGCGGATCGCCTCGACCGCATGCTCGCGATAAGCGCGCATCGACCAGTCGCCCTCGATGCCGGCGATCTTGTGGACGAAGTTCTGCAAGAGCCTCGCGCCGTCCGGCGTGTGGATCACTTCGGGGTGGAACATGATGCCGTACATCTTGCGGTCCGGGTCACCGAAGATGGCGAAGGGGGCTCCCTCGGACTTGCCGAAAATCCTGAAACCGTCCGGCAGCGAGATGACGCGGTCGCCGTGGCTCATCCAGACCTGATGGCGCTGACCGGGGGCCCAGAGATCCTCGAACAGCGGGCAGTCCTTTTCGATCTGCACGAAGGCGCGGCCGAATTCGCGGTGGTCGGAACTCTCGGCGACGCCGCCCATCTGCACGCACATGGTCATCTGGCCGTAGCAGATGCCGAGCACTGGAACGCCGGAGGTGAAGACGATGTCGGGCGCGCGCGGGCTGCCGATGTCGGTCGTCGAGGCCGGTCCGCCGGACAGGATGACCGCCTTCGGCTTGATGCGTTTGAAGGCCGCTTCGGCGGACTGGAACGGGACAATCTCGGAGAAGACGCCGGCTTCGCGTATGCGCCGCGCGATAAGCTGCGTGACCTGGCTGCCGAAATCGATGATCAGGACGGTGTCGGGATGGGCGCTTTTCATGGCGGGCACATAAAGAAAAGAGTGAGTCGGCGCAATGGCTTACGCGCAGGGGCGGCCAATTCGATTCAGGCGGCTGCCAAACTGATTCAAGTCGGGCCTCCTTCACGCAGCGCTTGAAGGCCGGCGGATGGCCGTTCAGCGGTCGAGCAGTCCCTCCCCGATCGCGACTTCGAGACGGCCCACGGCGTCTGCCAGTTTCTCGTCGACGACGTGCAGGTATTCGAGCCAGTCGTCGACATGCTCGACATCGGCGTGGCCGTCCGAGATGCCGCGCAGGCCGATCAGCGGCACGCCGAACTTCTGGCAGGCGCGCAGGCAGGCGAAGGTCTCCATGTCGACCATGTCCTCGGCGATGGCGTCATAGGCCCTGCCGCCGATCACGCTTGCGCCGGTAGACAGCGAAGCCTCCCTGACGCCCGGAATGCGAAGCGGCATGGCGACCGTCGCCGGCAGGTCGAGGAAGGGCGTGACACCCTTCTCGAAGCCGAAGGCCGAGGCATCCATGTCGCGATAGCTGACCGAGACGGCCTGATAGACTTCGGTCCGTTCGAGCCTCCGGCTGCCGGCCGAGCCGAGCGAAACGACGAGGTCGGGCGGCGTGCCTTCCGTCGAAAGCCGTGCCAGCGCAGAAGCGAGTGCGATGCCCGCCTCGACCGGTCCGACCCCGGTCATCAGCGGCTTGAAAAGCGCCTGCAGGTGCGGGCCATATTCGGCATCCGCCGCCATGACGAAAAGGACCTGCTTGCCGCCAAGAGCGGTCGGTTGCGGCACCCTAGCCCTCAACGTCGCCGCGGCCGACGATGGTCATCATCGTGCCGGTCATGGTGGCGATCAGCTTCGCCTCGTCGTCCTCGCCGATGGCATAGGCCTGCCCGTCAGCGACGATGATGGTGCGGCCGGGCTTGGTCACCGAACCGCGGAACAGGAAGCGCACGCCCCTGCCCGGCGCCAGCAGGTTGACCTTGAACTCGATGGTCAGCACCGAGGCATTTTCGGGCATCAGCGAGAAGGCGGCATAACCGCAGGCCGAATCCAGCGCGGTCGAAATCACCCCGGCGTGGAGGAAGCCGTGCTGCTGTGTCAGCGCATCAGAGAACGGCATTTCGATCTCGACGATGCCCGGCGTCACCAGCGTCAGTTCCGCGCCGATCGTCGCCATGGCGTTCTGCCGCGCGAAGGAGGCGCGGACGCGCTCCTCGTAGTCTGGGTTCGTAACGCGCTTCGCGATTGCCATCGGCATGTCCTTTCCAGAACAGCTTATGACAAAGCCGAGGTCTGCGGCAATCGACTTTTGCTGCACTGCAGCACGATGGATAGTCCGGCTAGTTCAGCTGCCAGATCGCGGCGTTGAGAAGCGTGGCGAAAGCGACCCACCCGGCGTAGGGTACGAAGAGCAGTGCAGCCACCCTGTCCTGGCTCCAGGCGCGGCCGATGAAGAGGAGGATCACCGCGAGCATGGCAAGAATGACGAGCAGCGCCGGTGCGATCAGCTCCATGCCGAAGAAGACGGGCGACCAGAGGAAATTGAGCGCGAGTTGCAGCCACCAGAGCTTCATGAGGCTGCCGGCGCGGTCGCGCAGCCAGACCCGCCAACCGGCGATCGCGATCAGCACGTAGAGCGTCGTCCAGGCAGGCCCGAACAGCCAGTTGGGCGGATTGAAGGAAGGCTTCTGCAGCGCCTCGTACCAGGGACCCGGCAGCGTGAGAAAGCCAATCAGCAGGCCTCCCCCGACGACGAGGGCGAGAAAGGCGAGCAGAACGAGGGGACGACGGATCATGGTGCTCCTGCGGGGCTGGGCGAGATGGTCTCCATCTGGCGCAGCCGGCCGCAAGATCAAGTCACCGGTGGCGCGGGATCCGTTTCGGTCGAGCCTTCGGCCGGTGTCTTGGCGGCTGCTTCGGCCACGGCCGGCTTGCTGGCGGCGCGATTGGCCTCGTTCATCCGCTCGAGCTTGCCGACGAGGTTGCGGTTGAAGCTGACCTCGAGGCTCTGGCGGATGCCCGGGTTCTTGTCGGTCAGTATTCTCAGGACGCCGGGATCGAAGACGCAGCAACGCGTCTCGTTGGCGACCCGAACGGTCGCCGATGCCGGCTTGCCGGTCAGGAAGCTCATTTCGCCGAGGAAATCACCCGGACCGCAGACGCCGACGATGTTGCCACCCCGCTCGACGCTCGCCGCACCGCGCGCGATGAACACCAGTTGCGGCTTGGCCTCGCCTTCCTCGACCAGGACCTCGCCGGGTTCCTTGGTCTGCCAGCGCGCCAGCTTCAACATGCGGGCGCGCAGGTTGCCCTCAAGGTTCGGCATCACCGTATCGATGAAGAACTGCTCGTCCTCGCTGGTAGAGCGGCGCCGGCTGGCCAAGAGGATGATGGCGAGCTGGATGACGTTCACCGACGTGAAGATCGTCTCCCACATGGCGCTTATCTCGTCGGAGACGATGAAGCCGTAATAGATGACGCCGGTAATGCCGCTGGCGATGGCGAAGACGCGGAGCCAGCGCATGCTGCTCATCGAGACCGACAGGATGATCAGGATGTAATTGACGTGTCCGAACGCATTGTCCGGATTCATCAGGTTGGTGAAGAACTCGTCCATGGGCTGCTCTGCCAATTCCGTTTGGCCCGGCTGTCGCCAAGGTCAACAAATGACTAATGCTATCACGATACCCTTGAAAGAACGCTGAAGAAGAAGCCGTCCGTGCCGCTGCGGGCCGGCGTGAGCGAGATGCCACGCCCGCCGTCGATGCGCGCCGCATCCATGTGCTCCGGGAAGTGCTCTTTCCACAGCATAGCATGGTCGAGCGGCGCGAAGTCCGGCGACCGCTTCAGGAACGCATCGATCTGTTCGCCATTTTCCGCGGCAAAAACAGAGCATGTGACATAGGCGAGCCGGCCGCCCGGCTTCACATAGGCGCTCGCGGCGTCGAGGATCGCCACCTGCTCGCCGATGCGCACATCGAGCTGCTTCTGCGTCAGCCGCCACTTGGCGTCGGGCCGCCGACGCCAGGTACCGGACCCGGTGCAGGGCGCGTCGATCAGCACGAGATCCATCTGGCCGGCTAGCGGCGCCAGTTCCTGCGGCTTCGACAGAACCTGCACGTTGCGGGTTTCTGCACGACGGATGCGGTCGAAGATCGGCGCCAGCCTGGCCTTCTCGGAATCATAGGCGAAAAGCTGGCCGCGGTTTTCCATCCCGGCTGACAGCGCCAGGGTCTTGCCGCCGGCGCCGGCGCAATAATCGAGGACCTGCATGCCGGCGGCGGCGCCGGCCAGTTCGGCGGCGACCTGCGAGCCCTCGTCCTGCACCTCGAACCAGCCCTTCTGGAAGGCGGGCTCGACCTGGACATTGGGGTGGCGGCCGGAGCCGTCAATCGGCGGAATGCGGATGCCATGTGGCGCAAGCCGGGTCGCTGCGGCGCCGACGCCCGCAAGTTCGGTCAGGATGCGCTCGCGATTGGCCTTCAGCGTGTTGATGCGCAGGTCGAGCGGCGGCCGTGTGGACAAAGCGGCGGCCTCATCTACCCAGGCTTCGCCGAAGGAGGCCTCGAGAAGCGGCGCGCACCAGTCCGGGCTGTCGGCGCGGATTTCGTCCGGCGCATCGGCAAGTCGGCGGGATTCCAGCCCGGCAAGCTCCTCGTCGCTCAGCGGCGGCGGCGCGAACTTGTCGTCCTGCAATGCCTCGTTGAGGGACTGCGGCGTCTGGTTCCATTCGAGGAGCAGCGCCCCGAAGCCGATGGCGCGCGGCGTATCGGCACCGAGCAGCCAGCCTGCGGAGCGCTTGCGGCGCAGGGCGTCGTAGACGATGTTGCCGATAGCCGAGCGGTCACCTGATCCGGCGAAGCGGTGGGAGACGCCCCAATCCTTCAGGGCCTCTGCGACGGGCCGGTGGCGCCGCGCAATGTCTTCCAGCACGTCGATGGCTGCCGCGAGCCGTCCGCCTAGGCGCATGTTCTGGTTTCCCGATGTCGGTTGCCCGTATCGCGCCTAGCTAGCTGGTGACGCGGTCCGACACAAGCGGCATGAGGCTCTCCAGTCCACTCGGCAAACGCCGGACATGGAAAAGGCGCGGATTGCTCCGCGCCTCTTCTGTTCAGCATCCCGCGATCCCGCGGGACGGGATCAACGCTGCAGGTCGAAGCGGTCGGCGTTCATCACCTTGGTCCAGGCCGCCACGAAGTCCTTGACGAACTTCTCCTTCGAGTCGGCGCAGGCATAGACCTCGGCAAAGGCACGAAGCTGCGAGTGCGATCCGAAGATCAGGTCGACGCGCGTCGCGGTCCACTTCCGGGCGCCGGTCTTGCGATCGCGGCCTTCGTAAACACCTTCCTCGCCGGCTTCCTGCCACTGCGTATCCATGGTGAGCAGGTTGAGGAAGAAGTCGTTGGTCAGCATGCCCGGCGTATCGGTCAGGACGCCATGGCTGGAGTTGCCGGCGTTGGCTCCGAGAACACGCAGGCCGCCGACCAGCACCGTCATTTCGGGCGCCGTCAGCGTCAGCAGCTGCGCCCGGTCGACCAGCGCCTCCTCGGGCTGCATGAACTGCTTTCCGCTGAGGTAGTTGCGGAAGCCGTCCGTACGCGGCTCGAGCGCGGCGAAGGACTCCACGTCGGTCTGTTCCTGCGAGGCATCCATGCGGCCCGGCGTGAACGGGACCTTGATGGAGACACCGGCATCCCGGGCAGCCTTCTCGACCGCCGCAACGCCGGCAAGCACGATCAGGTCGGCGAGAGAAACCTTCTTCTCGCCGGTCTGGGCAGCGTTGTACTCCTTCTGGATGGCTTCCAGCTTGTCGAGAACCCGCGTCAGCTGAGCCGGCTGGTTGACCTCCCAGTCCTTCTGGGGTGCCAGGCGGATGCGCGCCCCGTTGGCGCCGCCGCGCTTGTCGGAACGGCGGAAAGTCGACGCAGACGCCCAGGCGGTGGAAACGAGTTCGGAAACCGAAAGACCCGACGCGAGAATCTTCGCCTTCACGTCGGCGATGTCCTGCTCGCTGACCAGTTCATGGTCGATAGCGGGAATCGGGTCCTGCCAGATCAGCTCTTCCTTCGGGACGAGCGGCCCGAGATAGCGCACCAGCGGACCCATGTCGCGATGGGTGAGCTTGAACCATGCCCGGGCGAACGCATCGGCGAACTGGTCCGGGTTCTGGTGGAAGCGGCGCGAGATCTTCTCGTAGGCCGGGTCGAAGCGCAACGCGAGGTCTGTCGTCAGCATCATGGGCCGCCGGAACTTCGAAGGGTTGTGCGCATAGGGGATCGATTCCGGCGCGTCCTTGGCCACCCACTGCTTGGCGCCTGCAGGGCTCTGCGTCAGCTCCCACTCGAAGCCGAACAGGTTCTCGAAGAAGTTGTTGCTCCACCTGGTCGGCGTCTGCGACCAGGTGACTTCGGGTCCGCCACCGATGGTGTCGTCACCGAAGCCGGTGCCGTGGCCGCTTTTCCAGCCGAGCCCCTGATCCTCGATCGCCGCGCTGTCGGGATCCGCACCGATCAGCGACGGATCGCCGGCGCCGTGCGTCTTGCCGAAGGTGTGGCCGCCGGCGATCAGCGCAACGGTTTCCTCGTCGTCCATCGCCATGCGGCGGAAGGTCTCGCGGATGTCCTTGGCAGAGGCGACCGGATCCGGGTTGCCGTTCGGGCCTTCCGGATTGACGTAGATGAGGCCCATCTGCACGGCAGCGAGCGGCTCTTCCAGCTGACGTTCGCCGCTATAGCGCTCGTCGCCAAGCCATGTGCCCTCAGGGCCCCAGTAGAGTTCTTCCGGCTCCCACACATCGGCACGGCCGCCGGCAAAACCGAAGGTCTTGAAGCCCATGGATTCGAGCGCGACGTTGCCGGTGAGGATCATCAGGTCGGCCCAGGAAAGCTTGCGGCCGTATTTCTGCTTGATCGGCCAGATCAGGCGGCGCGCCTTGTCGAGGTTGACGTTGTCCGGCCACGAGCTGAGCGGCGCGAAGCGCTGCTGCCCTGCCCCGGCGCCGCCGCGACCGTCGGTGATGCGATAGGTACCGGCCGAGTGCCAGGCCATGCGGACGAACAGGCCACCATAGTGACCGAAGTCAGCCGGCCACCAATCCTTGGAGTCCGTCATTACCGCCTTCAGGTCGGCAATCACGGCGTTCAGGTCGAGGCTCTGGAATTCCTTGGCGTAGTCGAAGTCCTCGCCCATGGGATCGGAGAGGCTGGAATTGCGGTGAAGCATTTCGATGTCGAGCAGTTCCGGCCACCAGTCACGGTTCCTGGGCCTGCGCGAGCCGCCACCGAATGGGCATTTGCCGGCGCCTTCGTCTGTCTTTGCGTCCATGTCGTCCTCCGATCGTATGATGTCGTTCAATTCTTCTGGCGTAGCGGGCCTTGATGACCTGCAGGTATCGATGCCGCTGCATTCCGTTGGCGTTCCGGGCGGCCTGCCGGCCCCCGACGTCCGGCGCCAGCCGGGCCGCCACATCGACGACCGGTGCGCACCGATGGCTTCGCCACACTGGAAGAATTCCAGACTAGGACGCCCGCGTCATAAAGACAAATTGCCTTTGCTGTTCGTTGCGATAGCCTAAGCCTATGATCAGGATGACCGTTCGCCAGATGCAGTATTTCGATGCGCTGTCACAGACGCTGCATTTCGGCAGGGCCGCAGAACTCTCCGGCGTCAGCCAGCCGGCGCTCTCTGCGCAGATCGCCGAATTGGAGGAGAGGCTCGGCTGCCGCCTGTTCGAGCGCGGCGGCCGATCGGTGACGATGACCGACGAGGCGAGGGCCCTGCAGCCGCGTATCGAGAGGGTTCTGGCCGACATCCGCGAGATCGAGGCGACCACCCGGCGCGGAAGGCTGGTGATGGAGGGGCGCTTCCGCCTCGGCATCATCCCGACGATCGCGCCCTATCTGCTGCCGCAGGTACTGCCCGTCCTGAAAGTCGAATTTCCGGGCATGCGCCTCGAACTGCGCGAGGCCGTCACCGGATCGCTCGTCGAGGACACCGCGAGCGGCCGCATCGACGCCTTCGTCGCCGCGCTGCCGCTCGACTATCCCGGCCTGGTGGCGGAGGGGCTCTTCGACGACCGCTTCTTCCTGGCGGTGCCTGCCGACGATCCGGGTTTCGATTCGCCGCCCGTGCCGCCGGAAAGCCCGGCGCTGGAGCGGTTGATGCTGCTCGAGGAAGGCCATTGCCTGCGCGAACAGGCACTGGCTGTCTGCGGCAAGGTCAAGCCGGTGGCCATGGCGAGCTATGGCGCGACCAGCCTGACGACGCTGCTGCAGATGGTGGCGCATGGGCTGGGCGTCACGCTGATCCCCGAAATGGCGATGTCTGCGAGCGGCGGCGCCAGCGGGCTGAAGGTCGTGCCCTTTGCCGACCCGATGCCCTCACGCAGCGTCTGCCTGGCGTGGCGGCGCAACAGCGCCCGGCACGAGGAATGCATGGAACTTGCGCGGATCATCCGCGGGCTGAAGCACACGTTGCTCGCCGCCGCGTGACATCAGCCGAGGGCGACAACCGCGGCTGAAATGCCGGCGAGCACCGCCTCTTGCTGCGCATCGCGCTCTTTCAGAGAGCGAACGAGACAGGCCTGCGAGCGCAGGATGACGCCATCCGACAGGATTTTCAGATGGTTGGCCCGCAGGGTCGAGCCGGTGGTGGTGATGTCAACGATGACATCGGCCGAGCCGGCGGCGGGCGCGCCCTCGGTGGCGCCGAGGCTTTCGACGATGCGGTAGACCTGGATGCCGTGCTTCTGGGAGAAGAACTGCTGGGTCAGCCGCCAGTACTTTGTCGCAATCCTGAGCCGCCGGCCGTGGCGCTGGCGGAAATCGGCGGCGACGTCATCAAGATCGGCCATGGTCTCGACGTCGAGCCAGGCGTCGGGCACCGCGACGACAACATCGGCCTCGCCGAAGCCGAGCCGCGCGTCGATCGCCACCTTGCGGTCCCATTCGGCAAGATTCTCGCGCACCAGGTCCTCGCCGGTTATGCCGAGATCGACGCTGCCCTGTCCGAGTTCTCCGGCGATCTCGGAGGCCGACAGGAATGCCACCTCGATATCGTCGCGGCCCTCGATGCGAGCACGGTATTTTCGGTCGTCGCCGGGCAGGCTGACGGCAAGACCGGCGCGTGCCAGCACGTCGAGCGCCTGGTCCTTGAGGCGGCCCTTCGACGGAAGCGCGAGGGTGACGGTCATCGGGCCTCTCCCCGCAGGGCTTCGATACGGTCGAGCCAAACCGAGAAACCGACGCCGGGAATGGGCTTTTGCGCGCCGAGCAGCGTCAGCAGGCGGTCGTAGCGGCCGCCGCCGGCAAGCGGGCGCTCGCCATCGCCAGCGGAAATCTCGAAGACGAGGCCCGTGTAGTAATCGAGCGGACGACCGAAGGCGGCGTCGTAGCGGATCTTGTCCGCCTCCAGCCCCTGCCCTGCGATCGCGTCGACGCGGGCGGAAAAGCCGGCCAGCGCCGTGCCAAGCGACAGGCCGGCGGAGGCCGCGAAACGCTCCAGCGCATCCGCTGCGCGGTCGAGAGGCACGTTTATGGCGAGAAAGGTTTCCAGCGCCGCAAAAGCCTCGGCCGACAGGCGAACGCTGCGCAGCTCCGATTTTTCGACCAACCGGCGGGCGATTTCCTCCGGCGTACGGCCGGCAGAAGGCGACAGGCCGGACTCGGCCATGCCGGCGGCGATGTGAGCGGCAAGGCCCTCGAGGTCGCCGGCCGCGACCAGCGCGGATTCGGCCTCCGGCAGCGCGCCGTTCTTCGGCGGGTTGGCGAGGTCGGCGAGCGCTGCCTTCAGCATGTCGGCCGAGCCGAAGGCGCGGGCAAGCCGCATGCGCCAGCCGCGCGGCAGGCCAAGAGCTGCGAGCACCGCCTCGAAGATCGTCTGGTCGCCAAGCGTGATGGCAAGCGGCTGGCCGGGCAGCGTCAGCGCCAGCAACGCATGGGCATCGGCCAGCGAGCGGGCGTCGGCGCGGGCGCGGTCGGCGTCGCCAAGATCCTCGATGCCGGCCTGGAAAAACTCATTGCCGCCCTCGCGGCGCTGGCGGAACACCTCGCCGAGATAGGCGTAGCGGCGCGGCGTGCCGGACTGGCTGGAAATGTGGCCGAGGCAGACGGGGATGGTGAATTCCGGGCGAAGGCAAAGCACCTCGCCGGTCTCGCTCTCGGTGAGAAAAATGCGGCGGCGCAGATCCTCGCCGGCCATGTCCAGAAACGGATCGGCCGGCTGGATCACCGGCACGTCGACGGTTCCGGCGCCGCGCTCGGCGAAGAGCTTCTGGATGGCGGGCGCAATCTCGGGATAGCGCGCGGTCATGCTGCGCGCCTTTCGGCAGCAACAAGCGTCATGGCTCGACGTTGCGACGAAACGAGGCCTTTATCGCCCACCGGCGCGCTCCGCCTTCTGCGCGTCAATGATGCCCTGCACCGTCTTGACGATGTCGGCCTCCCCGACCTCGACCTGCGCGGGGCGGCTTTCGCGCCAGGCGGCGTTGTCGGTAATGTTTTCGGCAAGCCGCGCGCCCTCGACGAGGTCCTTGATCTGGACGACGCCCTTGGCGCGCTCGTCGCCGCCCTGGATGATCACGCACGGACTGCCGCGACGGTCAGCATATTTCAGCTGGTTGCCGAATTTCTTCCAGTTGCCCTGGTACATCTCGGCGCGAATGCCGGAGCTGCGCAGCTGCTGCGTGAACGACTGGTATTTTCCCATCGATTCCGTATCGCCATCCATGACGGTGACGAGAACGGGGCCGAGCACATCGCTCTGGCCGAGTTTGCCAAGATTTTTCAGCGCCGTCATCAGACGCGAGACGCCGATGGAAAAGCCTGTCGCCGGCACCGGCTGGCCGCGGAAGCGCGACACCAGCCCGTCATAGCGCCCGCCACCGCCAACCGAGCCGAACTGCACAAGCTGGCCCTTTTCGTTGGGGATTTTTGCCGTCAGTTCGGCCTCGTAGACCGGGCCGGTGTAATATTCGAGGCCGCGGACGACGGAGGGGTCGATTATAATACGGCCATCATCATAACCTGCTGCACTAACGAGAGACCAGATCTCAACCAATTCAGGCAGACCGGCAACCTCCGAAGAATCCTGTTCACCTGCCATAATCGCGAATAGGGAGCTTGCCCGCGTCTGTTGGACTAGGCGCGGGTCCTCGAAGGCTGCTGGATCGTCGCTACCGGTGATGATTGTCCTAAGATAGCTTTCGGCGGCTCGATTGAAGTCGAGAATGTCGATGATCGGTGACGATTGCTCATCATCCAGCCCCGCACCCTTGGTAAAATCGCCCTCGCCTTCCCTGCCGCCGTCCCAGCGTCCTTCGCCGAGCAGCAGGCGCACGCCTTCCGGGCCGAACTTGTCGAGCTTGTCGATGGCGCGGAGCACGGTCAGGCGGCGCCCGGCGTTCTCCTCGCCGCCGAGCCCGATTGCCTCCAGAACGCCATCCAGAACCTTGCGGTTGTTGACGCGGATGACGTAGTCGCCGCGCGGGATGCCAAGCGCTTCCATGACGTCGGCCATCATCATAGCCATTTCGGCGTCGGCGGCGACGGAGGGCGCGCCGACCGTGTCGGCGTCGAACTGCATGAACTGGCGGAAGCGGCCGGGGCCTGGCTTCTCGTTGCGGAACACCCAGCCGGCGCGGTAGGTGCGGTAGGGCAACTGAATCTCGTTGAAGTTTTCCGCGACATGGCGGGCGAGCGGCGCGGTCAGGTCGTAGCGCAGCGACAGCCATTGCTCGTCGTCGTCCTGCAGCGAGAAGACGCCCTCGTTGGGCCGGTCCTGGTCGGGCAGGAATTTGCCGAGCGCGTCGGTGTATTCGACGAGCGGCGTCTCGATCGGATCGAAGCCGTAGCGCTCGTAGACCTCGCGGATCTTCTCGACCATCTCGTTGACGGCGCGGATGTCGTCGGGCGAGCGGTCGACAAAGCCGCGCGGCAGCCGCGCTTTGGTCTTTTGGGTCTTGTCGGCCATGCAAGTCGCTCTTCGGATGGGTTCTGGTGCCAGATAGTCCGCGCGCGTCGTAACCGATGCGCCGTTGAGCGGCAAGGGCGGGCTGGCACCGGCCGCCGCCGCCAAAGAAGGCAGGAAGGGTGTTGCGGCTGCTGCGCACCTGCTATGGGCAGCGGATGTTGGAAGAATCACGCGCGGAATTCATGCTTCGCTGGCATCTTTACAGGCGCTGGAAGAAGCCGCCCAGTACAAGGCGACAGGCAGAATACAGCTTTCACAAGATGCTCGACGGCGTTGCTGCCGACAGCATTTTCCTGGATCTCGGCGCCAATGTCGGACACGTCTCGGCAAAGGCGCTGGAGCACAACCTGAAAGTGATCGCCTTCGAGCCTGATCCGGCAGCGTTGACCCTGCTTCGCAGTCGCTTCGGCAACAATCCGAACATCGAGATCATCCCGAAGGCAGTGGGCGCTTCCAACCGCGCGGCCAAGCTTCACCGCAGGACCGGGGACCTGACCGAGTGGTCGTCCCTGATCGAATTCGACTTCCATGCCGACGATCTGGCAGTCGATGTCGACGTTGTCGATCTGGTCGATTTCGTCCGACAGCTGCCGAGGCCGGTAGGCGTCATGAAAATGGATATTGAAGGGGCAGAGGCGGAGTGTCTCGAGGCGCTGCTCGATTCAGGTCTGCATCGGTCCGTCGGCACCATCCTGGTCGAGACGCATGATCGATTTTCCAACGATCTCGCTGCACGCCTCGATGCGATCCGTGCCCGGATCGAGAACGAAGGCATCGACAATATCGATCTGACGTGGGTCTGACGCCCGGAAACGATACAAAACTGCCGCATTCGCAGCATTGAACCGACACAATCGCGACCGATAAGCCAGCCTAGGAAAATGGGCCCGGGGCTTATCATGACGACCACTGGCATGCGCCGCGAAAGCGCGGACACCCGTTACGGGGCGCCATCACGGCTGCGTCCGGCCGAGACCGTGCGGCGGCCGAACGCCGAGGTGGCCGCAGGTCCCTTCGGCATTCCCGCGAACGGCGCCGCGCGAACCGGCAGCACGACGGGCGCCATGCTAACCGCGCTGTTGATCGTCTATCCCGCCTTCGCGACCGTCACCGTCATTGCGCTCGGCCTGCTGCTCGGACCGGCCGGCGCCTGAGCTTCAAGCGGTCCGGTCAGGCAAGCGTCTCGCCGTCGATGACACGCTGGTATAGCTCCAGATAGCCCGCTGCCGTGGCGGAGATCGGGAACTTGTCGGCTGCGTATTGCCGGATGTTCTCGGGCTTGAGCGACGCGACCTCTTCGAGCGCCTCGGCGAATTGATCGTCGGTTTCGAACAGGCGCCCGGATTCTGCCGATACGGTTTCGGGCAAGGCGCCCCATGGTGTCGAGAGCACCGGTGTCCCGCAAAGCATCGCCTCCACCGGCGCCATGCCGAATGCCTCTTCGATCGAAATCGGGTTGAGGAATGCCCTTGCCGAGCCGAGGAGTTCCACCTTGCCCTGTCCGTCGACCGAGCCGTGGATTCGGTATCGCGATGCAAAAGACTTCAGGAAGAGACGGTTTCGACGATTCGTGCTGCGGGCCAGCATGTCTACGCGCCGCCCGCCGGCAAGATCGAGCTTGAAGTCAAAGCGTTCGGCAAGATCCATGGCGCGCGCCAAGCCCTTGTCCGGCCGTGCGAAACCGGCAAGGAAAAGCAGCCGGTCCGTCTTCGGACTCAGGTGGTATTCGTCGACGGGAAAGCCGTTGTAGACGAAGGTTTCGCGGCCGTGGCTCTCGGCATGACGGCGGCTCACAAAGTTCCAGTTGCCACGCTCGCAATTGACGGTTCGACTGCCGCTGTGGCCGGTGTTCAGGATCTTGAACGGCATGTCCTCGTCGTACCAGCCGTGCCGGTGCACGATATCGCTGTCCGGAGGGACCAGCCCTGCCACCTCGGACGCCTCCCGCACCGCGCGCACCTCGCAGAATGGATGGCTCGACCCGGCGGGAGCCAGGATGGTAACCCGGTGGCCGAGGCGGACCAGTTCACGCGCCAGCCACTGGACCTGCCTGCCCGTTCCGCCGTAGCCGACTACGGGGATCATCTCTTCAACAATCAGGGTGATCTTCATCTGTCATTTGCCCCACAGGTCAGCCCACAGGGAAACGAACCTGGGTACAGTCACCCGGGACTGCCTGAAGCGTAGTTGCTAATCAACCCCGAGGCGGCGCTTGGGTTCCCTGCCTGTCGAGGTGATAGGTCAGTGCCATGGCGATGCAGTGCGCCAGGATATCGCGGTCAACAGCGCCGCCCGGCGTCAGAAGAATCGCACGGTTGCCTTCAAAGACGAGGCCTTGCGGGTAAATCTCGCGAAAGCGGTTCACCAGTCCTGTGTGGCAGATGAAATAGAGGCCCACGCGACCATCGGCCGACGGCGCCAGCCTGACAGAGCTTCCTACATTTGCCTTTTGCGGGGTGAAGGACGGCTGGCCCCATTTCAGCGATTCCGCGAGTTGTCCGACGCGGGGCAATTCTTTGGCCACCCGGTGAATCAGCGCCCGAAGGCGCAGCATTTCCGTCCGCGCCGGCTCTGGGGCCGAGGCGAGGAACGTATCGACCGCCTGCTCACGGACGGACGAAGTCATTGCGCTCCTTCTCGATCGCGTCGCGGCAGATGCAGCCCTCAAGGTGGTCGTTGACGAGGCCCATGGCCTGCATGAAGGCGTAGACCGTGGTCGGGCCGACGAATGACCAGCTGCGCTTCTTCAGCTCCTTGGAGATGCGGACCGAGACGGCGGTCGTCGGATTGGCGCGCAGATGCGCCAGGTCCATCCGTGCCGGCCGCTCTTCCGGGCCAGGCTCGAAGCGCCAGAACCACGTGGCCAGCGAGCCGAACTCGTCGGCCATTTCGCGGGCGCGCTGCGCATTGTTGATGGTCGACACGATCTTGCCGCGATGGCGCACGATGCCGGCGTCCTGCAGCAGGCGTTCGATGTCGGCGTCGCCGAACTCGCCGACCTTGTCGAATTCGAAATTGGCGAAGCCGGCGCGGAAGTTCTCGCGCTTGCGCAGGATGGTCAGCCAGGACAGGCCGGACTGAAACCCCTCGAGGCAGATCTTCTCGAACAGCCGGCGGTCTTCCGAGACGGGGCGGCCCCATTCATGGTCATGGTAGTGCAGGTAGTCGGGGAGGTTGCCGTGCCAGAAACAGCGCATGCGGCCGTCCGGCCCCTCGATCAATCCGGTGCTGTTTTCGTCTAAAGCCATTCGTTAACGCCCGATCGGCCCCTGTTTAGACGGCCTTTACCAGATTCCTGAACCCGGCGGTAACCACACCAAAAGCTTTACTGACAAAACGGCATTTGAACCATTTCGATTCACCTTTCGGTTGCCGACACGCGCCAACATGATCGCCGAGCCCGAGGGAATTCCTCGCCAAGCGTCCCCGTGTTGAGAGCGTGTCATGAAGAAACTTGTTGTGCTTGTCAGTTCGGCCCTGATCGCCGTTTCCGCCGTCCCGGCCTCTGCCAACGACCGTTATGCCGAGCGTCCGCCGGTAGTCGTCAGCCCCGATCTCTCGGCGCCTTGGCTTTTGCAGCTTGGCCGCACGCCTGGCAAGGTGCTCAGGCGGCAGCAGCCGGCGGTCACCCAGCGCGAGGCTGACCGGCGGATCCGCAGCCTGATGGGGGGCCGGCAGGACCCGGTTCGCACCTCCGCGGTGATCGGGCGGCAGCCGCAGCCAAAGCCGCAGCGCCAGGCGCAGCCCCAGATGGATCCGATGTTCCTGCCGCAGGTGGTCGACTATGACGGGCCGCACAAGCCGGGCACCATCATCATCGACACCAACCAGAACTTCCTGTTCCTGGTCGAGCAGGGCGGCAAGGCGCGGCGCTACGGCGTCGGCACCGGAAAGCCCGGCTTCGAGTGGGCCGGCACGCACAAGATCACGCAGAAGCGGGAGTGGCCGGACTGGCGCCCGCCGGCGGAGATGATCGCCCGCGAGCGCGCCAAGGGCCGCAACCTGCCGGTGCACATGGCTGGCGGGCCGGAGAATCCGCTCGGCGCACGCGCTCTCTATCTCGGCTCGACGCTCTACCGCATCCACGGCACCAACCAGCCCTGGACGATCGGGCGCGCCGTGTCGTCGGGCTGCATCCGCATGCGCAACGAGGACGTGATCGAGCTCTACGAACGGGCCGGCGTCGGCACGACGGTCATCGTCATTTAACATTCACGGGTCGGGGGACGGGCCGGGCGTGGGGGCACGGCCTGCCGGCAAGGGCGGAGCGGCCGGCAAAAGGCCGCCCGCCCTTTCCTGTTTCAGCACGGCCCGACCTGAGCGGCGCGCGCGTCGCGGGATGGCCAGCCCGTTTCGCATTTGTCGTATTGCGCTCCTGGCGCGTGCGCGATAGTGGCGATCCATCAACAGGACTCCTCCCATGTCGATCGAAGACACGCGCACCCTGAAGGGCGGCCCGGTTGCCGCCCGCATCATCGCCGAAGTGCGCGAGGCCGCGGCGCTTTCAACCGAGCAGGGTTTTCCGCCGAAGCTGGTCTCGGTAACGGTCGGCGATGTCGATGCGGTCGACGTCTATGTGCGCAACCAGCGAGCCAAGGCCGAGATGGCCGGCATCGGTTTCGAGGAGCGGCGCTTTCCCGCCGAGGTGACGGCCGCCGAACTGGAGGCCGCGATCCACGCCATGAACGCCGACCCGCGCGTTACCGGCATCATCATCCAGCGGCCGACACCGGCGCATATCCCGATCAAGGCGATCCAGGCTTCCGTGCATCCCCTAAAGGACGTCGAGGGCATGCACCCGGCCTCGATCGGCAACATCGTCTACAACGAGCTCGATCTTGCTCCCTGCACGGCGGCGGCATCGGTCGAGCTGCTGAAGGAGACCGGGCTCGACCTCAAGGGGCTCGAGGTGGTCGTGGTCGGCCATTCCGAGATCGTCGGCAAGCCGATCGCGTTCCTGCTGATGAGCGAGGGGGCGACGGTGACGGTGTGCCACCATATGACCCGCTCGGTCGCCGCGCATGCCCGCCGGGCCGACGCGCTGTTCGTCGCTGTCGGCAAGCCCCGGCTGATCAAGGCCGACATGGTGAAGCCCGGCGCCGCGGTCATCGACATCGGCATCAACAGCGAGACATTGTCCGACGGATCGACGCGGATCGTCGGCGATGTCGACACCGACAGCGTGCGTCAGGTCGCCTCGTGGATCACGCCGGTGCCGGGTGGCGTCGGGCCGGTGACGGTCGCGATCCTGCTACGCAACACCATCGTCGCGCTCAACCGGCAGCGCTCGCTCTACCAGGCGACCTACGGTGTCGAGCGCGACAGCCTGGCGGCCGAGTAGCTATTCGGCGGCTTGCAGCGAGGCGGTGTCGGGCAGGCCCTTCGGCCGCCTGCCGCCATAGGCCCAGTCGAGCAACTCGACCGTGTGGACGATGGGCAGCGAGGCGGCCGAGGCGATCTGCGTGATGCAGCCGATGTTGCCGGTGGCGACAAGCGCAGCACCCGTGGCCTCGATGTTCTTCACCTTGCGCTCGCGCAGCCTGGCCGAAATTTCCGGCTGCATGATGTTGTAGGTGCCGGCCGAGCCGCAGCAGAGATGACCCTCCCGCGGCTCGCGCACGACGAAGCCGGCCTTGGCCAGCAGTTCCTTGGGCTGGCGGACGATCTTCTGGCCGTGCTGCATCGAACAAGCAGAGTGGTAGGCGACCTCAAGGCCCGATTTTTGCGGCGGCTCGGGCAGGTCGAGCGTCGCCAGATATTCCGTGATGTCCTTCGCCAGCTCGGAAACCCTTTTCGCCTTCTCGGCATAGGCAGGGTCGAGCCTAAGCATGAAGCCGTAATCCTTGATCGTCGTGCCGCAGCCCGAGGTGGTGACGATGATGGCGTCGAGCCCGCCCCGATCGATCTCGCGCGTCCAGGCGTCGACGTTGCGGCGCGCCGAGGCCAGCGCCTGCTCCTCGCGGCCCATGTGATGCACCAGCGCGCCGCAGCAGCCCTCGCCCTTCGGAACCACGACGTCGATGCCAAGCCTGGTGAGCAGCGATATCGCCGCCTCGTTGATGCCGGGATCGAGCACCGGCTGGGCACAGCCGGTGAGGATGGCGACGCGGCCGAGCGACACGCCATCGGCCGGATGATTGCCGGGGCGCGAGGTCGGCGATTTCGGCGGCACGGTGGCGGGCGCGAGCCTCAGCATCGCCGCCAGAGGCTTCAGCGATGGCGTGCGCTCGAACAGGCTGGCAAATGGCTGGCCGAGCCGCGCCAGCCTTAGCGCCAGCCGGAAGCGGCCGGGCTTCGGCAGCACGAAGGCAAGCAGCGAACGGATGAAGCGGTCGGCCGGTGCGCGGGTGTAGGTCTTCTGGATATGCGCGCGGGCGTGATCAACGAGGTGCATGTAGTTTACGCCCGACGGGCAGGTCGTCATGCAGGCGAGGCAGGACAGGCAGCGGTCGATATGGGTGACGATCTGCTCGTCGGCCGCGCGGCCGTTCTCCAGCATGTCCTTGATCAGGTAGATGCGCCCGCGCGGACTATCGAGCTCGTTGCCGAGTGTCACATAGGTCGGGCATGTGGCCGTGCAGAAGCCGCAATGCACGCATTTGCGCAGGATCTTCTCCGACTCCTCGACATGCGGGTCGGCCAGCTGCTCGGCGGTGAATGTGGTCTGCACGCGATGACAATTCCTCGACTTGGGCTTTCGCCCTAAATGATCCAGCTTTCGGGGTTCTTGATCGGCTCGTTGCGGCCCAGCGCCTGCAGCCCGATGATGCAGCGGACGATGAACCAGACGGCGACCGCGAACATCAGCAGGAAGCCGATGGCGAGCAGCATCAGCACGGCTGATACGAGCGCATAGAGCAGGCCGATCCAGAAGGTGCGGATCAGCCAGGTGTAGTGGCTCTCGATGAAGCCGCCGGCCTTGCCGCGGTTGACATAGGCCAGCACGATGCCGACCAGTCCGCTCACGCCGATGACGAGTCCGGCCAGATAGAGAATGTAGATGACCATGACGTTGGTCGGGCCGGGCTCGAGCCAGCTGTCGGTCTTGCGCGGCGTCGCCGGTTGGGGATTGCTGTCGCTCATGACTCGCTCCTCTCCTCTTCGGTTGCGGCAACCTTAGCAGACGGCGCGCTGGACACCATGCGGCCCGGGCTGAGTATCCCCTTGGGATCGAACTCGACCTTCAGCCGCGCGGCCAGTGCGGCGAGCGGGGCCGGCTGCGGCTCGAAGACGGGAACGGCGGCGCGCCAGGCGGGGCTGGCGCGCATCAGCGTGGCATGGCCGCCGCCGAAATCGGCGATCAGCCTGCGCAGCGTCTCGGCCTCGGGCTCGGCCTCCATTCGCAGCCAGACAAGACCGCCCTGCCAATCGTAATAGGCGTCGGCGCCGGTTTCCATGCGCAGCGCCAGAACCATCTTGTGCGCCTCGGACGGCGCCATAGAGACGCGCCAGACCGGACGCTCGGTGCCGTCGGCGAAGGGGACGCAGTCGCGGATGTCGCGCCACAGGGGTTTCGAAAACTGCGCTCCGACTTCCGACAGCGGACCGGCATTTTCGAGCAGCCTCTTCAGCGTATCGACGCGGTAGGCGACCGACGGCCCAAACCCCTCGACGCGCAGCAGCGTCGCCGCATCGTCGCCGCGCATGTCGCTGGCGACGCGCTGCGTGACGCCATAGGGCAGATGCGCGGCGGCCGAAACCTCGGCGCTCGAGCCGAGTGCCAGGGCCATGGCGGCGGTCGCCAGCTCGTCTGTCAGGCCGCGGATGACGAGCGTCGTCTGCGTTTCGGCCGCAGGCAGCACTTTCACGGTAATGTCGGTCACGACGGCGAGCGTGCCCCAGGATCCGGCCATCAGCTTGGAGAGGTCGTAGCCGGTAACATTCTTGACGACGCGTCCGCCCGACTTGAACAGCTCGCCTCGACCCGACACGGCGTTGACGCCCAGCACGTGGTCACGCACCGCGCCCGCGCGCAGCCGGCGCGGACCGGAAAGATTGGTGGCGAGCGCGCCGCCGATCGTTCCGGTCTTGTCGGTCTGGGTGGGCGTACCGCCGAACAGCCGCGTGCAGTTCATCGGTTCGAAGGCTAGTTCCTGCCTGTGCTTGGCCAGGAGGCGCTCAATGTCGATCAGCGGCGTGCCGGCCTTGGCCGACAGGACCAGTTCCTCGGGCTCGTAAAGCGTGACTCCGGACAGGCCCGACAGGTCGAGCGCATGCTCGCACTGCATCGGCCGGCCAATGCCGCGCCGCGAGCCATGGCCGAAGATTTCGAGCGGCGCGTCTTCCGACAGCGCCCACTTCACTGCGTCCAGCACGTCGGTCTGGGAAAAGGGCATGAAGGTGGTCATGGGGCGGGCCGTCAAAACCTCGGAATGTTCGGGAACGGCAGCTTGCCGCCGGAAATGTGCATGCGGCCGAGTTCGGCGCAGCGGCGCAACTGCGGGAAGACCTTACCGGGGTTGAGCAGATGGTTGGGGTCAAAGGCGCATTTGACGCGCATCTGCTGGTTGAGGTCGATCTCGTTGAACATTTCCGGCATCAGGTCACGCTTCTCGACGCCGACGCCATGCTCGCCAGTCAGCACGCCGCCGACCTCGACGCAGAGCCGCAGGATGTCGGCGCCGAAGCTCTCGGCCTTGTCGAGCTCGCCCGGGACGTTGGCATCGTAAAGGATCAGCGGATGCAGGTTGCCGTCGCCGGCGTGAAAGACGTTGGCGACACGCAGGCCGTATTTCTCCGACATCTCGCGCATGCCGGCCAGCACCCGCGGCAGCTGCTTGCGCGGGATGGTGCCGTCCATGCAGTAATAGTCGGGCGAGATGCGGCCGACCGCCGGGAAGGCCGCCTTGCGCCCGGCCCAGAAATTCAGCCGCTCGACCTCCGATGACGAGATCTGGCAGGTTGTCGAGCCGTTCTTGTGCGCGATCTGCTCGACCAGTCCGATCAGGTGGTCGACCTCGACGCCCGGACCATCGAGTTCGACGATCAGCAGCGCCTCGCATTCGAGCGGATAGCCGGCATGGACGAAATCCTCGGCGGCGTGGATGGCCGGCCGATCCATCATCTCCATGCCGCCGGGGATGATGCCCGCTCCTATGATGTCGGCGACGCATTGCCCGCCCTGCTCGCTCGACGGAAAACCGATCAGCAACGCGCGCGCCGTCTCCGGCTTCTTCAAGATGCGCACCGTGACCTCGGTGACGACGCCGAGCAGACCCTCCGAACCGGTCATGACGCCAAGCAGGTCGTAGCCTTCCGAATCGAGATGCCGGCCGCCGAGGCGCACGACCTCGCCATCCATAAGCACCATCTCGATGCCCAGCACGTTGTTGGCGGTCAGGCCATACTTCAGGCAGTGCACGCCGCCGGAATTCTCCGCGACATTGCCGCCGATCGAGCAGGCGATCTGCGAGGACGGATCGGGGGCGTAGTAGAAACCCTCCTGCTCGACGGCGGTCGAGATGCCGAGATTTGTGACGCCCGGCTGGGCGACGACGACACGGTTCGGATAGTCGATCCCGAGGATGCGGTTGAAGCGGCTCATGACGAGCAGCACGGCGTCTTCCAGCGGCAGCGCGCCGCCCGACAGCGAGGTGCCCGAGCCGCGTGGCACGACGCGGATGTTGCGCTCGTTGCAGAATTTCAGGATGCGCGACACCTGGCCGACGGTTTCCGGCAGCACGACGACCAGCGGCAATTGCCTGTAGGCGGTCAGCCCGTCACTTTCGAAAGCGCGCATTTCGTTGACTGCATCGACGACGCCCTCCCCCGGCACGATGGCGCTCAGGCCGGCGACGATCTCGTCGCGGCGCCGCATCGTTTCGGCATCGGGCTTCGGCATGGCCAGGCCGGACATCGCATTCCCCGCAAGGTTCAACTGGTAAAAAGGTTTTACCTGTTAATCGCAGCCAGCGCAAACCTCTTGGGCGTGCGGTCAGGCATTGGGAAACGGGCGACGGCCAGAGGCGCTATTCGTGCACGCGCCGGGCCTTGCGGACAAGCCACCAGACCACGAGAAGCGCTACCGGCACAGAGGCCGCGGTGATCAGTTCGGGGGCAACCACCTTGCCGAAGACGCTGGTTCCCTTGGCGAGGTAGCCGATCAGGCCGACCACGTAGTAGGAGACGGCGGCCACCGAAAGACCCTCGACGGTCTGCTGCAGGCGCAGTTGCAGCCGGGCGCGGTTGTTCATCGAGGCGAGCAGGTCGCGGTTCTGCTTTTCCACCTCGACATCGACCCAGGTGCGCAGCAACTGGGTCGCGCGGGTCAGCTTGCGCGACAGGTTGGCCTGGCGCTCCTCAACCGAGCGGCACGTGCGCATGGCCGGCGCGACGCGCCGCTGCAGGAAGGTCGCCCAGGTGTCGTAGCCAGGCACAGCCACCTCGTCGAGCGCCAGCAGACGCTCGGCGACGATGCCGTCATAGGCGCGGCTGGCGCCGAATCGGTAGAGGCTGGACGCCGCGTCGGCTTCGAGTTCTGCTGCAAGCTCGGTCAGTTCGGCCAGCAGTTCCTGGCTGTTGCGGCTGTCCGGCGCCTTCATGGCCGCCGTGATGGCCGCCAGCCGGTCCTCGATGCGCCGCACCCGCGCCGAAAGGGACTGCGCCAGCGGCAGGCCGAGCAGCGCCAGCGTGCGGTAGGTCTCGATATCCATCAGGCGCTGGCAGAGCGCTCCCGTGCGCTGCGGGGTCAACCCGCGCTCCAGCACGAGAATGCGCGTCAGGCCGTCGCCGTCCTGCCTGAAATCGGTGACAATCGCGGCCTTTTCATTCTCGACCAGGGAGTAGCAGAGACTTGAGGCGTCGAAGCCGGCAATCAGCTTCTCGGCAGCCGGCGTCCACTTGCGGATCTCCAGCCGGATGCCGGAGATCACCGTGCCTGGCGGGCTGAAGCCGTTGCCGAACGGGCTTTCCTCCGGCGAGCGACCCGTCGAGGCGAGCGGGCCTTCATAGAGATAGGTCGAGAACTCGGTATGGCGCTCCCAGCGCAGCGTGCCCTTGCCCCAGTTCATCGCATGGTGGCGGGCCTGCTTGTCGGGCGCGGCCGTACCCAATCGACGGGACAGTTCCGACAGCACGGCGCGGTCGACGGCTGCACCGCCCTCGGTCATGAAGGCCAGCTGGATCAGCGCGCGCGGCTGTTCGATCGGCGGGTGCGGGCGGGAGTGGACTTCGCCTATCGCTTCGGAGCGACCGCCATAGGCCGGGAAACCCATCACGCTGCCGGTCAGGGTCGATGGCGTCCTGATTTCTTCGGGCGTATCGGACAATGGCGGGCTCCCTCGATTTTCCGCCTACAGCAAGTCTCTGGCAATTCCTATGCGGAACGTTGTCGCGGACAGGCTTTCAGGAAAGCGCAGGTGGGGGCCCGAAACTGGATAAATTATTTGACCAGTTTGCCCCGATCGCACTATCCTGCCACCCTCCGATCCATTTCCGGGACCACGCCTTGGGCGCGATATTTTCCAGAATAGAGCATTCGCGCACCGCCGACGAGGTGGTGCAGCAGATCGAGAGCCTGATCCTCGAAGGCGTGCTGAGGGTGGGCGACCGGCTGCCCGGCGAGCGCGAGCTGGCCAAGCAATTCGAGGTGTCGCGCCCGATCCTGAGGGACGCACTGAAATTGCTCGAAGCCCGCGGCCTGCTGGTGACGCGGCATGGCGGCGGCACGCATGTCGCGGACGTGATCGGGCAGGTCTTCACCCAGCCGGTCATGGAACTGATCTCGACCCACCCCAAGGCGGCGCGCGACTATCTCGAATACCGGCGCGAGATCGAAGGCGTCGCTGCGGACTACGCGGCGCGGCGCGCCACGGCGGACGACCTTGCGCTGCTCGACGCCATCGTGGCGCGCATGAAGGCCGCGCATGGCGCAAACGACCTGGCCGAAGAAGCCGCGATCGACGTCGAGTTCCACAACGCCATCGGCGAGTGCGCACACAACATCATCCTGCTGCACACGCTGCGTTCCTGCTACCGCCTGTTGTCTGACGGCGTGTTCCAGAACCGGCTGCTCCTGTTCGCGCAGCCCGGCGCGCGCGACGCGCTGCTGGACCAGCACCTGGCGATCCATGACGCCGTGCGGCGCGGCGACGCGAAGGCGGCGCGCGAGGCGGCGATGGATCACATAACCTATGTCGAGAAGGGCATGGCCGAGGCGGAGCGCACGGGCGACTGGGAGCGCGTATCGCGGCTGCGGCTGCGGCAACGAACCGAAAAGAGTGGAGAAAAGAGTGCCTGATCAAAATCCCCGCGTCGGGCTGTTCGTGACGTGCCTCGTCGATCTCTTCCGACCGTCGGTCGGCTTTGCCGCGATCAAGCTGCTGGAAGATGCAGGCTGCACCGTCGAGGTGCCGATGACGCAGACCTGCTGCGGCCAGCCGGCCTACAATTCCGGCGACCGGGCGGACAGCAGGGCAATCGCGGAAAACACGATCGAGGCCTTCGAGGCGTTCGACTACGTTGTCGCGCCCTCAGGCTCCTGCGCCGGCATGCTGAAGAAGCACTATCCGGGGCTGTTTTCCGGCGAACCTGAATGGGAAGCGCGGGCAAGGGACTTTTCGGCCAAGGTGCACGAGCTGGTCAGCTTCCTGGCCGACGTGCGCGGCGTCACGGCGGTGGCCGGCAGCGAGGCCGGCAGCGTCACCTACCACGATTCCTGCTCGGGCCTGCGCGAGCTCAACATCAAGGCGCAGCCGCGCAAGCTGCTGCGCTCAATCGACGGGCTGGAACTGGTCGAGCTGAAGGATGCCGACGTGTGCTGCGGCTTCGGCGGCACGTTCTGCGTCAAATATCCCGACATTTCCAACGCCATCGTCGAGCAGAAGACCGGCTGCATCGAGGCGTCGGGCGCACAGACGCTGCTGGCCGGCGACCTCGGCTGCCTGATGAACATGGCCGGCAAGCTGAAGCGGCAGGGATCGGCCGTCGAGGTGAGGCACGTCGCCGAAGTGCTGGCCGGGATGACCGATGCAGCCCCCATCGGCGGGAAGGGATAGGCGCATGCAAATCACCTCCCCCGCCTTCAAGCAGAACGCCAAGGGCGCGCTGGCCGACGTGCAGTTGCAGCAAGCGCTCGGCAATGTTCGCTCGGGCTTCATCGACAAGCGGCTGAAGGCGGTCGAGGCGCTGCCAGAATTCGACGCGCTGCGCGACAGTGCCCGCGCCATCAAGGACCATGCGCTGGCCAATCTCGACCTCTATCTCGAAGCCTACGAGAAAAAGGTCGTCGCCTCCGGCGGCCATGTGCACTGGGCCGAGAGCGCGGAGGACGCGCGCAACATCATCCTCGACATCTGCCGCAAGGCCAACGCCAAGACAGTGACCAAGGGCAAGTCGATGATCACCGAGGAGATCGCGCTCAACGACTTCCTCGAGGAGAAGGGCATCCGCCCGGTCGAGACCGACCTTGGCGAATACATCATCCAGCTGCGCCACGAGCATCCGAGCCACATCATCGCGCCGGCCGTGCATGTCACGCAGAGCCAGGTCGAGGCCGACTTCCGCCGCGTGCATACGCATCTCGATGCAGCACGCGATCTCAGGGAGCCGGAAGCGCTGCTCAACGAGGCGCGCAAGGTGCTGCGTGAAGAATACTTCGCCGCCGATGTCGGAATCACCGGCGCCAATTTTCTGATTGCCGAGACGGGTACCTCGATCATCGTCACCAACGAGGGCAATGGTGACCTGACGCAGATCCTGCCCAAGGTGCATATCGCGGTGGCCTCGATCGAGAAGATCGTGCCGACGCTGGAGGATGCCAGCCAGATCCTGCGCGTTCTGGCGCGCTCGGCGACCGGCCAGGACATGAGCGTCTACACCACCATGTCGACCGGACCACGGCGCGAGGGCGACGTCGACGGGCCCGGGGAATACCATGTGGTGTTGCTGGACAATGGCCGATCGTCGATGCTCGGCACGGAATTCCAGGAAATGCTGCGCTGCATTCGCTGCGGCGCCTGCATGAACCACTGCCCGGTCTATCACGCGGTCGGCGGCCACGCCTATGGCTGGGTCTATCCCGGCCCGATGGGCGCAGTGCTGACGCCGTCGCTGATCGGCGTCGACAAGGCCGGGCACCTGCCCAACGCCTCGACTTTCTGCGGCCGCTGCGAGAGCGTCTGCCCGATGAAGATACCGCTGCCCAAGATGATGCGGCACTGGCGCGAGCGCGAGTTCGAGCGCGGGCTGAATCCGGCCGCAGCGCGCAGCGGGCTGAAGTTCTGGGCCTTCTTCGCGAGACGCCCGGCGCTTTACCAGGCGATGACGGCCATCGGCATGCCGCTGCTGTCGCTGCTTGGCGGCAAGAGCCAGCGCTTCGGCTGGCTGCCGCTGGCCGGCGGATGGACCAAGCACCGCGAACTGCCGGCGCCGCAGGGCAAGACCTTCATGCAGCAGGTGCGCAGCGCCAGGCCGGCAGGTGCACGATGAGCGGTCGCGAGGCAATTCTGGGCAAGGTTCGGACGGCGCTCAAGGCGAAGGCCGGCGATACGGCGCGGCTGGCGGCGGTGAACGAACGCTTGACCAAGTCGGAGCCGGGCATCATCCCGGCGCGCGGGCAACTGCCGGCGAAGGAGCGGATCGATCTGTTCTGCGCCCAGGCCGTGAAACTCTTCGCCAGCGTCGAGCGGCTGGCGAGCGCCGACGCGGTGCCCGCGGCGGTGGCAGGCTACCTCAGGCAGAAGAACCTGCCGCAATCGGTGCGCATGGGCGACGACCCACGGCTGTCCGACCTGCCCTGGTCGCAGGAGGGCGCTCTCGAGGTCAGGCACGGTCCGTCGGACGGCAATGACGAGGTTGGCGTCAGCCACGCCTTCGGCGGCGTCGCAGAGACCGGAACCGTGGTGATGGTGTCGGGCGCCGACAATCCGACGACGATCAACTTCCTGCCCGAGCACCATATCGTGGTGATCGACGTAACCTCGATCAAGGGAGACCTGGAAACAGCGATCGCCGGGATCCGCACGCGTTTCGGCAAGGGCGAGATGCCGCGTACCGTCAACCTGATCTCCGGACCTTCCCGCTCCGGCGACATCGAGCAGAAACTGATACTTGGCGCGCATGGGCCGCGCGCGCTGCACCTGCTCGTGGTCGGCGGATAATTGGCTGGGGGCGGCATTCATTTCCTCGACGCGCGCGGACCCGATGACACTGTGGTCTATGCGATCGGCGACGTGCACGGGCGGCTCGACCTGCTTACCCGTCTATACGATTCGATCGCGGCCGACCGCAAGAAGCGCGCGGCCAGCGACTGGCTGATCGTCCATCTGGGCGACTATGTCGACCGCGGCCCTGACTCCAAAGGCGTGATCGACTTCATCCTGTCCGCGGGAAACGACCAGAGGCGCATCGCCAGCGTGGCGGGCAACCACGACCTGTCGATGCTCGACTTCCTCAAGGAGGGCACGCCCGACGGGGTCTTCGTGGAGTATGGAGGCAAGCAGACGGCGCGCTCCTACGGGGTCGAGCTCGATTTTTCCAGCCCAAAGGCCTTTGCCGCCTCGCATGCGAAGCTGGTGGCGGCCGTGCCACAGAGCCACCGGGACTTTCTGCAGGCGCTTCCCTACACGCACGTTGCTGGCGACTTCTTCTTCTGCCACGCCGGGATCCGGCCGGGCATCGCACTCGACGCGCAGGTGCCGTCAGACATGATCTGGATCCGCCGCGAATTCCACCGCCATGTCGGGCTCTACGAGAAGATCGTGGTGCATGGCCATACGCCGGTGGTCGAGCCGGAGGTCATGCCAAATCGTGTCAATGTCGACACTGGCGCCTATGCGTCGGGCGTGCTGACCGCCCTCGTCATCGAGGGTTCGGACAAGCAGATACTGTCGGTGGGGAACGCCTCAGCGTGAGACGGTAACGCCGTAACCGTCGATTGGCGCGTGGCCGCTGGAGGCGTCAGCGGCATAGATGCCAAGTCCGCCGAGGGCGATCGCCGACAGCATGACGAAGGAAAGAAACACAGCTTTCACGGGATTCATCTCAGGTTCTTGCTCTCGCCACATCTGGCACAAATAGGGTTACTAATCAGTTGCGATCCAGATTGCGTCGTCAGAGCGGTTGATCCGCTCATTGATAGGCAAGTCCTGTATCCTCTCCATGTCGCGGGGAGCGAAAACTGCATCGACGAGAATCAAATTCTCCTCCCAGAGACGCCGACCATCTACGCAGCCCGGGACCTTCAGGCCAGAGCGAATTCATGCTTACGCCACGAAAGAAACCGGGCGTGCCAAATATGCAACGCCGTCGGACCCGGCCCCTCTCCAAATTGGCAGCAGGGTCTGATTCTCACACGATGGCGACCCAGGCGCGCGCCAGCGCCAGGCCGGTCCGGTCCGCGTCCTCGGCATGCCTGGCCTCCGCTGCCGCATGGCGGGCCGGCCAGTCGGGCTGGCTCTTCGCGATCGTCTCGGCGAAATCGGCATTCCACTGCCTGACCATCGCGCGGTCGGCCTCGAAGTGAAACTGGATGCCATAGGCGGCGCGGCCGATCCTGAAGGCCTGGTTGTGGGCAACCATGTTACCGGCCAGCCTCGTGCCGGTGCGCGGCAGGGTGAAGGTATCGTCGTGCCACTGGAAGATCGGGAAGCGCTCGGGGGCGGCGGAGAGGACCGGGTCGTCGGCCGCCTCGGGAGTCAGCGCCACGTCGCACCAGCCGAACTCGCTGGCCGCGCCGATCAGGTTGTCGGCGCCGTAGGCACGCGCCAGCAACTGGCTGCCGAGGCAGATTCCGAGCAAGGCGCGCCCGCTATCGGCGAAATCGCGCATCAGCGCCAGCAGTTCCGGGAAATAGGGTGAGCTGGCATCATCAAGGGCGTTCTGGCCGCCGCCGAGCACCACGATGGCGTCGTGGCCCGCAGCATCTGCCGGCAACGGATCGCCCAGATGCGCATAACGGATGTCCATCTGCGCGCCAGCCTCCGCGAGCGCCACGCCGATCTGGCCGAGGCCGGTTTTCTCAAAATTCTGGACGATGAGGACGCGCATGCTATTCCTTTGTCAGGTGAATTGCCCGCCGAGCGATAGCACGCAGTCCGGCAGGCAAGAAGAGAGGAGAGACTATGCCACTCCAGAACCGGGTCGATCCGTTCGGCGACATCCACGCCGTCACGGAACGCGGCCTGTTCACCGGCAACCGAGGCATCATCCATGACCCGGCCACCAAGACGCTTCTGAAGAAGCGGTGGACGGCGAAGGCCTGGATCATCTGCGCCTGCGATTTCCAGGACCGGCGGCGCGAACCGATGGGACGCAACGGCGTGGGAGACAGGGCCGGCTGGACGGAGCTGTTCTTTCTCGATGAGGTGACGGCGCTGGCAGCCGGGCACCGGCCCTGCTTTTTCTGCCAACGTGAAAAGGCAAAGGCCTTTGCAGCGGCCTTCGGCACGGCGTTCGGCATTGCGGCGCCGCGCGCGCCCGATATCGATGCGCGGCTGCACCGCGAAAGGCTGGCGTCCGGCGGCAGCATGGTGGAGCTCGACCGCCAGGGCCTCGGGCTGTTGCCCGACGGCGCCGTGATCTTTGACGGGCAATACGATTATGCGATCCGCGGCGGCGAGGCGCTGCGCTGGAGTTTTGGCGGCTACGACCGGGCGATCCCCTTCGCGAATTTCGGACCGCAGGAGATGTGCATCGTGACACCGGCGACGACGATTGCCGTTCTCAGCCGCGGATATCGCCCTGTCTGGCACCCTACTGCCGAGGCCGGCGTGGCGCTCATCGGCGATGCGGCATAGGGCGGATCGGAACCGGTCGGCAGGCCAGTGGTTCTGTGAACAGATTCAGGCAGTCGAATGTCCGATAATACCGAAAAACCTTCTCTCCCGGCCGGTGTCACGTCGCGCCAACTGGTGGCCTCCATGGAGGCGCTTGGCCTCGTCATGTCTTTCGTGGCGCGGGAACCGCCATTCTCGGAGTACCGGGCGGGACGTCTCGTCATGGCGCTCAAGCATCAGTTGTCGACGCGCAACCACGTCTGCCTGCTCAGGGACGATACGCTGGTCGGCTATTGCGGCTGGCTCAGGATCACCGTCGAACAGGGCGAGCGCTGGCTGAGGAGCGAGACCACGCTCAAGCCGGTGGACCCGGCGAAGGCCAACGCCTTCGCGCTGACCATCGTCTCGGTCGCTTCAAACGAATATCTGATGCCGATCATCAGGGCCTGCAGGCGCCTGCATCCGGACCAGCGGGTATTCTTCAAGCGCGACACTGCCGCCGGCGGCAGCCGCAAGGCAACCGTCCACAGCAAGTAGCGGCGCCGATCGCAATCTAGTTCAAGGGGATCGTGAATTTCGCGAAGGGTCCGTGAGCAATGACCGTCGTGCCGCCATCCTCGACGAAATCGGTTATGCCGTCGCTGCCGACATTGAAGCGGTTCGCAGCGAGGTTGCCGAAACCCTGGGCCCTGTAGCCGACGGTGAAACTCGAGCCGTCGGACATGGCCTTGTTCAGCCCGACGGATGCGTCGACGTTCCAGATCGTCACCGACTCCGAGTAGCTGGTCCGCGCTGGCGACAGGAAGCCAATCTCGTAATCGGTGCTGCGTTCGCCGAACAGCGCCGCAACGCCAACCGAGCCGACAAGGCTCAGCGCGCGCTCGACATTCACCGGCACCGAGGCCTCGACACCGAAACGTGGCCCGAGCGCCCACGTCTTGTCCGTAAACTCACCGACTTCCGGAAAATCCGACCAATTCGATTTGCCCGAGGCGGTGAGCCCCCGCACGCCTGCCGAAAACCTGAGATCCATCGCCGAATTCCATTCGGGACGGTAGCCGACCTCGATATCCGCCAGGCCGACGGCAAGATCCTGCTCGGCAAAGGTGAATCCGCCGCGGTCTGAGGCGTCACCAAACGACAGGACACCGACGCCAACCTTGTGATCCCAGGTCTGGTCGAACTGCTTGCCAGCCTCAAACCGGGCCTCGAAGCCATCGTCGCCGGGCGCGAGGGAATCAAGATCCCCCAGCTTGTCGTCGTCTCTGAAATCCAGGCTCTCGTCGCTGGCCGAGAAGGCGACGCCGCCCTCGACACTGACCCACCAGCCCTGCTTGCCGGGCTCGGCCCCGGCATCCTGGGCAAGGGCGGCCTGCGGCGCCATGGACGAGGCAGCAGCCAGCGCGGCCAGGCAGCAAGCGGACAAAAGGATCTTACGCATAGGGTCCCCACAGGCGAAACTGCGCCTCTCTACCCTGGATTGCAGAGGCGACGCAACGGCATGCGTAGCGATATTCGCAAGAAAAACAGTCTGTTGCACGCTCGCAACAGGGCCAGGCCTGTAATAACATCGCGCAGGCTTCAACCCGCGACCTGCTGGTGTGCCGACCAAGTCGCTTGACCGGCAGGCCACCCTGCCGCATTGCTCGGCGATGCGCGCCAACTACAAAATGCAGCGGCTTTTCGTGCCGCAGGACCTTGCCAAGGGCATCGCCGTCGAGGCGAGCCCGGAGCAGAGCCACTATCTCATCCATGTCCTTCGCATGGCCGAAGATGCCGAACTTCTTCTGTTCAACGGGCGTGACGGCGAATGGCTGGCGCGCGTCGCGGCAAAGACGAAGAAGGCGGTCCGGCTGGAGGCCGTGGAGCAAACCCGCCCGCAGCCGGCCTTGCCCGATCTCCTCTACTGCTTTGCGCCGCTGAAGCAGGGACGGCTCGACTATCTCGTCCAGAAGGCGGTGGAGATGGGCGCCGGCGTGTTGCAGCCGGTCATCACGCAGCATACGCAGGTGACGAAGTTCGGCACCGAGCGCTTGGCCGCCAACGCCGTCGAGGCGGCCGAGCAATGTGGCATCCTCGCCGTTCCAGAAGTCCGCGAACCCGTGAAGTTCGAAAAGCTTCTGGCCGGCTGGGAGAAGGACCGGCGGCTGATCTTCTGCGACGAGAGTGCGCAGACCAACAATCCCCTGCCCGCGCTGCAAGGCATCGCCGGGAAGAAGCTCGCGCTGCTGGTCGGCCCGGAAGGTGGCTTTTCGGACGACGAACGCAAAATGCTGCGCGCCCTGCCCTTCGTGACGGCCATCCCGCTCGGACCGCGCATCCTGCGGGCCGACACGGCCGCTGTGGCTGCATTGGCGGTCATTCAGGCGACGGTGGGCGACTGGTAGGCGTTCGCCCGACGCTTTGCGAGCCCCCCTCCATCAATTCCTCTTGACCCCTGGTTCAGCGTTTTTCGCTTGATCCGCTCCTGACATTTCGTCCATCAAGCGCCGGCGATCTACAGGGTCGCGACGAGGAAGCATCATGGCGCGCGACACAACCGATTTCCGGCCGATCGAAAGCATCGACGAACTGGTCGCGCATCTGGCCGAAGGCAACAAGCCGCGCCAAGACTGGCGCATCGGCACCGAGCACGAGAAATTCCCCTTCTATGTCGATGGCAATGCGCCGGTACCCTATGGCGGCTCCAACGGCATCCGCGCCATCCTCGAAGGCATGCAGGAGAAGCTCGGCTGGGATCCGATCATGGATGCGGGCCGCATTATCGGGCTGGTCGAGCCGACCGGCCAGGGCGCCATCAGCCTGGAGCCCGGCGGCCAGTTCGAGCTGTCCGGGGCGCCGCTGGAGACGATCCACCAGACCTGCCGCGAAGGCAATGCGCATCTGGCGCAGGTGCGCGAGATCGCCGAGCCGATGGGCATCCGCTTCCTCGGCCTCGGCGGGAGCCCGAAATGGTCGCTCGCCGAGACACCCAAGATGCCGAAGTCTCGCTACGACATCATGACCCGTTACATGCCCAAGGTCGGCACCAAGGGTCTCGACATGATGTACCGCACCTGCACCATCCAGGTGAATCTCGACTTCGAGAGCGAGGCCGACATGCGCCGCAAGATGCAGGTCTCGCTGAAGCTGCAGCCGCTGTCGACGGCGCTGTTTGCCAATTCGCCCTTTACCGAGGGCCGTCCCAACGGCTTCCTGAGCTGGCGCGGCGACATCTGGCGCGACACCGACAACCAGCGCTCCGGCCTTCTCGAATTCTGCTTCGCCCCCGATTTCGGTTTCTTCGACTATGTCGACTGGGCGCTCGACGTGCCGATGTATTTCGTCATCCGCGACGGCCATTACCACGACATGACGCACATGACCTTCCGCCAGTTCATGGCCGGGGCCGCGCATAACGAGATTGCCGACGGCGTGCCGACGATCGGCGACTGGGCGAACCATCTGTCGACGCTGTTTCCCGATGTCAGGCTGAAACGCTTCCTGGAAATGCGCGGCGCCGACGGCGGCCCGTGGCGGCGCATCTGCGCGCTGCCGGCCTTCTGGGTCGGATTGCTCTACGATGCCGAGGCGCTAGAGGCGGCCGAGGCGCTGACGCGCGACTGGAGTTTCGACGAAGTCCTGGCGATGCGCGATGCGGTTCCGGAAAAGGGCATGGCAACGCCGTTCCGAAATTCGACGCTGCGCGAGATGGCGCGCGAGGTGCTCAATATCTCGCGAACCGGCCTTACCAACCGCGACCGGAAGAACCGCGACGGTTACGACGAGACCAGCTTTCTCAGCACGCTGGACGAGGTGGTCGCCCGCGGCACCACGAGCGCTGAAGAGATGCTTTCGGCCTACCACACCCGCTGGGGCGGATCGATCGAGCCTGCCTTCCTCGAATACGCCTACTGACCGCCCGCTATCGCGCTGCGGCGGCGAAACCGTCCCTCTGCTTTGCGCGGGCTGCCTCGATCGGATAACGTGGTTTCAAAGGAGACCACGTTCATGCTTCCCCTCTTCGACATGCTGGCAAATGCGCAGAACGGCCATGCGATGGAACAATTGTCGCGGCAGTTCGGCCTGTCGCAGCAGCAGACACAGGCCGCCGTCGAGGCGCTGATGCCCGCCTTCAGCCAGGGGCTGAAACGCAATGCCTCCGATCCCTATGGCGTCGCCGCGTTCATGAGCGCCATGGCGTCGGGCAACCATGCGAAATACTTCGAGGACGCCCAGAAGGCCTTCGCGCCGCAGGGCGTCGACGAGGGTAACGGCATATTGGGGCACCTCTTCGGCTCGAAGGATTTGTCGCGCGCGGTGGCCGCACAGGCGGCGCAGGCAACCGGCGTCGGCCAGCAGGTGCTGCAGCAGATGCTGCCAGTCATCGCCTCGATGATCATGGGCGGGCTCTACAAGCAGACCACCAACCAGATGCCCGGTGCGCAGCAGGCGGCCGGCTTCGGTGGTGCCGGAAATCCGCTCGGCGAGATCATCGAGCAGATGATGAAGCAGGGCGGCGACATGATGGCCGGACGTACGCCGCAGCCGGCGCCCCAGCCGCGGCAGGCTCAGCCGGCGGATCCGTTCGACAATCCGTTCGGCAAGGTGCTCAAGGACATGTTCGGCGGCGGCATGCCACAGCAGCCGGCACCGCAGCAGCGGCGCAAGCCCGAGCCGCAGGCGCAGGCTCAGAACCCATGGGGCGACAACCCGCTCGGCAAGATCTTCGAGGAGATGATGCAGGGAGGCCAACCCCGGCAGCAACCGTCACCCCCGCCCGAACCCGAACCCCGGGCGCGGCAGAAGAAGGCGCCCGAAAGGCCTGCCAAGAACCCCTACGACGATCTGTTCGGCCAGATGTTCGAGACCGGCGCCAAGCAGCGCGACGAATACGAGAAGAATATCGGATCGATCTTCGACCAGTTCTCCAAGGGGATGGACCGCTACCGCTAGCGGCTGAGCACGGTTGGCCTAGCGGGCGCGTCTCGCGCGCTGCCCGGTTGCGGCCGTCCGGCTGGCGATGCTGCGCGTCTTGTCGGACGGGCGATGGGCAAAGCGGGTGAGCAGTTCCGCCGTAATTGCAGCCGATGCCGGGCGGGCGAAGTAGTAGCCCTGCCCCATGGTGCAACCCATTTCCATCAGCCTCTCGGCTTGCTCCTTGGTCTCGACGCCCTCGGCAACGATGCGCATGCCGAGTTTGCGGGAGATGTCGAGGAGGGCCTGAACGATGACCGCGCTCGACGGGTCGTCGACGATCCTGTCGATGAAAGACTTGTCGATCTTCATGATGTCGACCGGGAAGTCCAACAAATGCGTCAGGGAGGCGAAGCCGGTGCCGAAGTCGTCGAGCGCAACGAGAATGCCTTTGCCACGCAGGCTCTTGATCTCGTCGGCCACCATGTCGTCGTTGACGAAGACGGCCTCGTTCACTTCCAGGATGAGATGCCGCAGCGCCTCCTCGCCATCGGGAAAGGCTGCCGCGACACGTCGCTCGAGATCGCCTTTCTGGAGGTCGGCGGTGGTGATGTTGAAGCCAACATGCTGGAGCGGAAGTCCGAGGGCCAGCCAGTGGCGGATATCGGCTGCGACCTGGACCAGCATCTGGCTGGTCAGGGCGTAGGCAATGCGCGGATCGCTCAGTGCGCAATGGAATTCAGCCGCCGCCATGATGCCGCCGTCGCGTGTCCTGATGCGCGCAAGCGCCTCCAGACCGACGATCTCGGCCGTCCCGAGGCGGACGATCGGCTGGTAATGCGGCAGGATGCGGCCTTCTGCCAAGGCTTCGTCGACCTCGGCGATGGCGCGCAAGCGCTGCGTCATCGTGGTGCGCATGCCCTGGCGGAATGAGACGAAGCCGCCGCGGTTGACGTCCTTCGCATGGTAGAGCGCGAAATCGGCATTCTGGTAGAGCGTGTTCTTGTCGGAGCCGGTCTCGCCCTGGAACACGCCGCCCGCCGTCAGCGAAGGCTGCAGCGTCATGCCCTGGTATTCGACCGGCTGGCCGACCGCCTGGATAAGCGACTGGGCGATTGCGACCATCTGGGGCTCGGACTCGCATGCACGCAGGATGAAGGCGAACTCGTCGCCACCCAGCCTGAAGACCTCGACGTCCGGACTCACCGACTTCAGGCGCGTCGATGCGATGCGGATCAGTTCGTCGCCGGCGGCGTGACCCAGCGTGTCATTGACCCGCTTCAGATGGTCCAGGTCGGCGAAGAGCAGGGCGAACTGCCTCTGTTCGGCGGTCATCTCCTCAAGACGGACGTCGAAACTCGCGCGGTTGGGAAGCCCCGACATCGCGTCGATGAAGGCTTCGTCATGGGCTCGCCGACGGAATTCGTTGTTCTCTATCAGCACTGCGCAAAGATGCGTGCAGCGCGCAACGATCTGGCGCTCGTGAGCCGTCGGACCGCGCGGTTTGCGATAGTAGAAGGCGAAGGTGCCGACGACGCGGCCGTCGCGCGTCTTGATGGGGCTCGACCAGCAGGCGCGCAGACCGAGCGGCAGGGCGAGCGCCTTGAAATCGGCCCACAATTCGTCGTTTTCTATATCGTCGACCTCGACAGGCTCTCCGCGAAAAGCCGCCGTTCCACAGGAGCCGACCTTCGGTCCAACCGGCAGACCGTCAAGCGCTGCCGAATAGTGCTCCGGGAGGCTCGGGGCGGCCAGTGGCCTCAGTTTTCGTTCGTCATCGACATAAAGGATTGAGCAAATGACTTCCGGAGCGAAGGTTTCCGCGCGCCTGCACAGCAGATCTCCGACTTCGCATCTTCACCATAGGCGACCATCTCCAGAACATCGCTCAGGAGGTCGATCAGCAGGGCTTTGGCTGGACGTTGCGGCATCGAGTACAGTTGGTCCGGGCGAGAATGCACCTCCATCAACGCCGCGCCGCCTTAAGAAAGCGTCAATAGAGCTCACGATGAATGCATGGAATGACTTTACGTCATGCAGCAAGCAGGCCTGTTCTCAAAATAGTTAGAGTTCAAAAGGATATCTGGTCTGCCGACTGCGGCTGCAGACAGGGCCGACCACTAGATTGGGTCGACTAGATTTCTTTACATTACTGTCCAACAAAGCCAACTCTTGTCGGAACCGGAAGTGCATTTCGGATCGGCCAGAATTCGGCTTCCCGCAAGCATCGGTGCCCTCAGCCCCTGGCGCGCATGACCTGCTCGAAGCCGTCGGCGAGTTCAGGTGCGCCCTCCTCGAGCCTCTTGCGCAGCGCGCGCGGCCGGCCGGGCGTGCGGTTCGCGTCAAGCAGGATCGCCAGCCCGTCATGCATAACGAAATCGAACTTGCCGTAGTCAAAGCCGAGTTTCTCACGGATGGCGCGGAGTTGGTCCGGCACCTGCACTTCCTCGCTTCGCAGCGTGTCCTTTCCCTTGGCGATGCGGCTCGAGGCGACATAGCGGGCGCAGCGTCCGCGATCGCCGCAGAACACCCAGAACCGCGCGGCAAACCCGTCGGGCTCCGGCTCGGCCAGAAAGCGCTCGACGATCAGGGCCGGGTCGTCGAAGGCGGATTCGGGAACGAGCGAGAGGCTTTCGTAGACCTTGTAGTCTGTCGGCGCCGGGGGCATCGGACCGGTTAGGGGCCTGCCGGCCCGCAGGGCGTGGCGATAATGGCGGCGTTCGGCGAGCCCGGCGCGGTTCAGGTCGGTCTTGACGATGACCGGGCCCGGCCAGTCGTCGCCGCGCGACAGCAGCGCACCACTGATCCGGCGCTTCGAGATATCGGCCGTCGCGAGGTTCAGGCAGACCGGAAAGCGGGCGGCATAGTCGACATAGTCCTGCGGCACGACGGTGCTGTCGACATGCAGCAGCGCGGCATCGCCCTCGGTCGCGCGGGCCAGGCCCTGCTGAAGGATGACGGTATGACCCCGACGCTGCAGTTCACGCATCACGTCGAATATCTGGAACGCGCTGGTCTTGACGAAAAACGGCCAGCGCCGACGCAGGAAATGGTCGAACTCATGCGTGATGATGACGATTCTGGCCATGCAGTCGAACGATGTCGGTTGTCTCGGCGACAGAATAGCCGCGATTGCGGCGGATGCGAGGACAGGCTATTCCCACGCTTCACACGCTCACGCAACGGAAACCTGCCGATGGCGAAGCACTGGGATGCCTACGACCGGCGCTGGCAGCAGCTTGGCGCACCACTCCGCCCGCCGCCGGATGTTGTGCGTGCCGTCGAACGCGTTCTCGAACCCGCCGGAAAGACGGTGCTGCTTCTCGGCGTTACGCCCGAACTCAGCGACCTCAGCCGCAGCATGATCGCTGTCGATTCCTCGGCTTCGATGATCGCCAAGATCTGGCCGGGCAATGATGGCTCCCGACGGGCCATGCTCGGCGACTGGCTCGCACTCCCGGTCGAGGCCGGCAGCATGGACTGCGTCGTCGGCGACGGCTGCCTCAGTGCCGTGGACAGCCGCGATGCGAGGCTCGGGCTCCTGCGCGAGATCGCGCGGGTCCTGGCACCCGACGGCGCCGCGAGTGTCCGGCTTTTCGCAGCGCCCGAACAGCGCGAGACCCTCGACACGGTCCGCAGGGATACCCAGGCCGGGGCGGTCGCCAATTTTCATGTGCTGAAGTGGCGCGCCGCCATGGCCTGCGTATCGGAGGACGCCGACTGCCGGATAGCTGTCCAGAGCATCCTCGATACGATCCATGGCCTGTTTCCGGATCGCGACGCGCTTGCCTCGCTCACGGGCTGGTCCCGCGACACGATCGGCACCATCGATCTCTATGCCGGCTCGCCTGCCGTCTACACCTTCGCGACGGCCGACATACTGGCCGAGGAGGCATCCCGCTACTTCGAGGACGTCTCGCTGGTTGCCAGCGGCGACTATCCTCTCGCCGAACGCTGCCCGCTGCTGGTAATGCGCAGGCCGAAGGTCTCCTGACAGCGGTCATTACCGGGAGCTTCTCCAAAGGAGGGCCTAAAAGCCGCGTCCTGCGTCAATTGCGGGACTGTCGCCGGCGGAGCCCATCGGCTATGGGCGCGCAACAACTCTTCTTTCAGGCTTCTCCGCACCATGATCCGTCTCGAAAGCATCAGCAAGCAGAACGGGCAGCAGCTCGTCTTCATCGAAGCCTCGGCCACCCTCCTCAAGGGCGAGAAGGTCGGGCTGGTCGGCCCCAACGGCGCGGGCAAGACGACGCTGTTTCGCATGATGACCGGCGAAGAGCAGCCCGACGAGGGCCAGGTGTCTGTCGAGCGCGGCATCACCATCGGGTATTTCAGCCAGGACGTCGGCGACATGGCCGGCCTCTCCGCCGTGGCGGCAGTGATGGACGGCGCGGGGCCGGTCAGCGAGCTGGCGGCCGAACTCGCCGAACTGGAAGCCGCGATGAGCGACCCGGAGCGCGCCCACGAGATGGACGCGATCATCGAGCGCTACGGCGAGGTGCAGGGGCGCTTCGAGGAACTCGACGGCTACGCGCTGGACGGAAGAGCGCGCGAAGTGCTGGACGGCCTCGGCTTCAGCCAGGAGATGATGGACGGCGACGTCGGCAAGCTGTCGGGCGGCTGGAAGATGCGCGTGGCGCTGGGACGGATTCTGCTGATGCGGCCCGACGCGATGCTGCTCGACGAACCGAGCAACCATCTCGACCTCGAAAGCCTGATCTGGCTGGAAGAGTTCCTGAAGGGCTACGAAGGCGCCCTCTTGATGACCTCGCACGACCGCGAATTCATGAACCGCATCGTCAACAAGATCGTCGAGATCGATGGCGGCGCGCTGACCTCGCATTCGGGCGACTACGAGTTCTATCAGCAGCAGCGGGCGCAGAGCGAAAAGCAGATGCAGGCGCAGTTCGAGCGCCAGCAGGCGATGCTGGCCAAGGAAATCGCCTTCATCGAGCGCTTCAAGGCGCGCGCCAGCCACGCCGCGCAGGTGCAGAGCCGGGTAAAGAAGCTGGAGAAGATCGACCGCGTCGAGCCGCCGAAGCGACGCCAGACGGTGAATTTCGAGTTCCAGCCTGCGCCGCGCTCCGGCGAGGACGTGGCGACGCTGAAAGGCGTGCACAAGAGCTATGGCAGCCGGACGATCTACGAGGGGCTCGACTTCCAGGTTCGACGGCGCGAGCGTTGGGCGGTGATGGGAATCAACGGCGCCGGTAAATCGACGCTGCTGAAGCTGATTGCAGGGGCGGCCGAACCGGATGACGGGACGGTGGCGCGCGGACCGAGCGTCAAGATGGGCTATTTCGCGCAGCATGCGATGGAGCTTCTCGATGGCGACCGCACCGTGTTCCAGTCGCTGGAGGACGATTTTCCGCAGGCCGGCCAGGCGCCGCTCAGGGCGCTCGCCGGCTGCTTCGGCTTTTCGGGTGACGAGATCGAGAAGAAGTGCCGCGTGCTTTCAGGCGGCGAGAAGGCGCGGCTGGTGATGGCCAAGATGCTGTTCGACCCGCCGAACTTCCTGGTGCTGGACGAGCCGACCAACCATCTCGATATCGCGACGAAGGAAATGCTGGTGACAGCACTTTCGGAATTCCAGGGCGCCATGCTGTTTGTCTCGCATGACCGGCATTTCCTTGCGGCATTGTCCAACCGCGTGCTGGAACTGACGCCGGATGGCATCCACACCTATGGCGGCGGCTATACCGAATATGTCGCACGCACCGGCCACGAGGCGCCGGGTCTGCGAAGCTGATACGAAAAAGCCCGGTCCTTTGGGACCGGGCAATGTGCAGGCTGGGCCGGAGGGGGAGCCGGCGGGTTTTCGGGGAGCCTGCGTAACGGTTACCGGGTTAGGCCGTCAGGCGGGCAAGCGCCTCGACGCGCCTCGTCTCCGCCATCGAGCCCAGATGCGACGTCGGATCGCTGCCGAAGGGCAGGTCGATTGCAACGTTGAGGTCGGCGCGCGTCAAGCCGATATCGGCGAGCTCTGCATCCGACATCTCGCCGAGGCGATAGAAGGCGCGGCGGTTTTTCCAGGCCCGCAGGAATTTCACGATCGCGTTCACCACAACCGTCGCGATGGACGGGCGTGCGGTCGCCGACATCGAATGCGAGACGTCGTGGGTGAGCGTGGTCATGGTCTTTCTCCTTGAATGCGGGCAAGAGTCCTCCGATCCGGCGCGACCGCCCGATGGCTGGTCCCGTTCCGGTCCTACTGATCCTGCCGCTGCTGACCCTGCGACATTGCCATCGGGTCATTGATTTATCCAACGAATGTTTTTAATCTTTATCATCAGCAAGGATGATGGATCCCCCGATGGCCGCGCCCCTCGATCTCGACCAGCTCCAAACCTTCATAACCATCTCCGACACCGGCAGCTTCACCCGCGCCGCCGACGAGGTGCACCGCACCCAGTCGGCCGTGTCGATGCAGATGCGCCGCCTCGAGGAGCGTATCGGCAAGCCGCTGTTCGAGAAGGATGGCAGAACCAACAAGCTGACCGAGGAGGGCGAGCGTCTGCTGTCCTATGCTCGGCGGATGATGCATCTTAACCGCGAGACACTGAGCGCGTTTGACGATCGGGCGCTCGAGGGCACGTTGCGCATCGGCACACCCGACGACTATGCCGACCGTTTCCTGCCCGAGATCATGGCGCGTTTTGCGCGTTCGAACCCGCGCGTCGAACTGACCGTCATCTGCGAGCCGACGCCTGGTCTGGTGGACCACATCAAGCGCGGCAATCTGGACCTCGCCATCGTGACCCACAATGCCGAACGCGGACAGTCCGAAGTGGTGCGACGCGAACCGTTGCTCTGGGTGGCATCGGCCAATCACGCCATCCACGAGGAAACGATCCTACCAATGGCATTCGGCCGGCCCACCTGCGTGTGGCGCCGCTCGGCCTGCCAGGTTCTCGATCAGATGAACCGTGAATACCGCATCCTGTTCACGAGCTGGTCGGCCACCGTGATTACCGCGGCCGTGCTGTCGGGACTGGCGATCTCCGTGTTGCCGGAGTGTGCGCTGCGGCCCGGGATGCGCGTGCTCAGCGATGCCGACGGCTTCGGCGCGCTGCCCGACTGCAAGATCGGCATCATCCGCGGCGCCTCGGCCAGACCGGAACTCGTGGATGCAATCGCCAGGCACATTTCCGACAGCCTGGACAACATCTCCGTGCCGATGACTGACGCGCCGGCAGGCTTCGACATGGCTGCGCTGGCCGCCTCTCGCGGGCGCAAGACGAAGCCCGGCCACATCCTTCCGGGCTGGTAAATTCGCGGTCCGGAAAGCAATCATTAACCGCAAGCGGCCAGTCTCAGTCGGCACCCCGCACCGACGGAGACAAGCATGACCCGCATCCTGGCCGTAACGATGGTTTCCGTAATGCTCGCCGGCTGCGGATCGACCAAGGTGACGCGGACGGCCTCTGGCGCCGCGATCGGCGCGGGAACCGGCGCCGTTGCCGGTGCAGCGATCGCCGGAACGCCCGGCGCGCTGATCGGCGGCATCGGCGGCGCTGCGACGGGCGCCATCATCGGCGCGAACAAGTAGCACCAGGAAGGCACGGCCGCCGGCGCCCATCGGGCGACGGCACTTGACCCTCGCCCGGGAATCCGCACGAATCGCCCGATGAGCGATCAGGCAACCGATTCGAAGACCAACGCCGCCGAATTCACCGTGAGCGAGATTTCCGGCGCGCTGAAACGCACCGTCGAGGACGCGTTCGGCAATGTGCGGGTGCGCGGCGAAATTTCCGGCTACCGCGGCCCGCACGGCTCCGGCCACGCCTATTTCAGCCTGAAGGACGACCGCGCCAAGATCGACGCTGTTGTCTGGAAGGGCACGATGGGCCGCCTGAAGTTCCGCCCCGAAGAGGGGATGGAGGTCATCGCCTCGGGCAAACTGACGACCTACCCCGGATCGTCGAAATACCAGATCGTCATCGACAATCTCGAGCCCGCCGGCGCCGGCGCGCTGATGGCGCTGCTGGAGGAGCGCAAGAAGCGTCTGGCCGAGGAAGGCCTGTTCGACGCCGGCCGCAAGCAGCTGCTTCCGCACATGCCGATGGTGATCGGCGTCATCACGTCACCGACGGGCGCGGTCATCCGCGACATCATCCACCGCATCAAGGACCGCTTCCCGCTGCATGTCATCGTCTGGCCGGTGCGCGTGCAGGGTGAGACGAGCGGCGCGGAAGTGACCGCAGCGGTCGAGGGCTTCAATGCGCTGCCCGCAGACGGACCGATACCACAACCCGACGTGCTTATCGTGGCGCGCGGCGGCGGCAGCCTCGAGGACCTTTGGGGCTTCAACGACGAGGCGCTGGCCCGCGCGGTAGCAGCATCGCACATCCCCATCATCTCGGCGGTCGGCCACGAGACCGACTGGACGCTGATCGACCTTGCCGCCGACATGCGGGCGCCGACGCCGACGGGCGCGGCCGAGATGGCGGTGCCGGTGAAGGCAGAGCTGGAGGCGACGCTGGCCAGCCTGTCGGCGCGCCTGCGCGCCTGCACGACACGCAATTTCGACCGCAAGCGAACGGCGCTCCGCGCAGCGATGCGCGCCCTGCCCTCGCCCGACCAGCTTCTGGCGCTGCCACGCCGCCGCTTCGACGAGGCGACGAGCCGGCTCGGCCGGGCGCTAACCGTCGCCACCGAGCGCAAGCGGGCGCGGCTCGGCGCGGTCAGGCTGACGCCGGCGACGCTGTCGCGCCGAATCGGCGAGGCGCGCAGGGCCAGCGACCGCGATTTTTCCCGCGCACAGAATGCGCTGTCGGGCCTTGTGCGCGAGCGGCGAGCCCATTTCAGGCGGGTCGTGGCGCGGCTGTCGCCCGAGCCGGTGGCGCGACGCAACCGGCGGGCAGCCGAGACGCTCGAAGCGCTGGCACGGCGCGGCGACCAGGCGATCGGCTTCCGGCTGGAGCGGCTTCGCGCCAAGCTGACCCAGGCCGAGCGGTTGCTGTCGACGCTGAAACTATCGGACGAGGCGATCCTCGAGCGCGGCTACGCGCTGGTCATGGACGCGGACGGCGCGGTGCTGCGGCGCGCCGCGGACGTCTCGCCCGGAACGGAACTGTCGCTGCGCTTTGCCGACGGCGTGGCCGGGGTCATTGCGACCAGCGAGGCCGCACGGCCGAAACCGTCGCCGAAGCCGGCAAGCAAACCGAAAATGCCCGGCAGCCAGGGCTCGCTATTCTGAGGCCAATGTGAACAATCCCCATCTCCTTACCCCTTCCGGCAAGCCGCGTGCGCGCGGCTTGGGCATTTCTTTCGACGGCGAACCGGGGACGCACAACGCGATCACGGACGTGCCCGGCGTGTCACTCGGCTACACCACGCTGATCTCCGGTGAAGGCTCGCTAGATGTCGGCAAGGGACCGGTGCGGACCGGCGTGACGGCGATCCTGCCGCGGCCGCGCGAGCGGCTGGCCGAGCCGGTGTTTGCCGGCATGTTCAGCCAGAACGGCGACGGCGAACTGACCGGCTCGCACCTGATCGAGGAACTCGGGGCGTTCAATTTTCCCATTACCATCACCAACACGCACTCCTGTGGCGTGACACGCGATGGCACGCTGCGCTGGATGCAGAAGGCGCTGCCCGAAGCGCTCGACAGCGCCTGGGCGCTGCCGGTGGCGGGCGAGACCTATGACGGGTTTCTCAATGACATCAACGGCCACCATGTGACTTTCGAGCATGTCTATTCGGCGCTCGACCAGGCGTCCGGCGGACCGGTCGAGGAAGGCAGCGTCGGCGGCGGCACCGGCATGATCACCTTCGGCTTCAAGGCCGGTTCGGGTACGGCATCGCGGATGGTCGAGTGGAATGGCGGGCGCTACACGGTCGGCGTCTTCGTGCAGGCGAATTTCGGCACGCGGCACAATCTGACGGTGCGCAGTGTCCGCGTCGGGCCGGAACTCGCCGAACCAGCGATCCGCGAAGGCACACCACGCGCCGAAAAGAGCTCGATCATCGCCATCGTGGCGACCGACGCGCCCTTCATGCCGCACCAGATGGAGCGGCTTGCCAAGCGCGTGCCACTCGGCATCGCGCTGACCGGCGGCTATGGCTACACCACGTCGGGCGACATCTTTCTCGCCTTCTCCACGGCGAACGCGGAGGCCGCAACGGGAAAGTCGGGAACGCTGCTGCAGGCGGCCTATATTCCCGACATCGACATCAATCCCTTCTTCGACGCGGTGGTTCAGGCGACCGAGGAAGCGATCCTCAACAGCCTGACGGCCAACGAGGACATGACTGGGCGCGACGGCAACTTCGTCCCGGCGCTGCCAAAGGATCGGCTGATCGAAAAACTCGGGTCGGCTTGACGTCCCCCGCTCGTCGCCGCGATCATGGCGCCGAGGACAGGCAGGCCGTCGAAAGCCGCCGAAGGCACCGGGGGGAGCCGATGAAAAGCAGATACCACCGCCACCCGGCAGAGCGGGTGACGCCATGACATACGATGCATCGTTTATCGGGCTCTACATCCTCGACGTTCTCGGCCGGCCGGTCGAGCGAATCCCCGATCGCGGCAATGTCGACTTCATCGACGAGATCCGCCTCACCGTCGCGGGCACCGCCGGCGGCACCGTCATCGACGCGGCGAAGCTCGGGCTGAAGGCGCTGGCAGTCGGTGCTGTCGGCGACGACGAGAAGGCCGACTGGGTGTTGATGACGCTTGGCAAGTTCGGCGTCGACACCTCGGCCATGCAGCGCATCGCCGGCGTGCCGACCTCGGCGTCGATCCTCAACGTGCGCCCGAATGGCGACCGCCCGGCGCTGCATGTGCGCGGCGCTTCAGACCATTTCGATGTCCTGCCCACCGACTACGACCGCGTGCTCGATGCGCCGATCGTGCATCTCGGCGGCACGGGCCTGCTGAGCAGGCTCGACGGACAGCGCAGCACCGACCTCTTGGCCGAAGCCAAGCGGCGCGGTCGGACCACCACGCTCGACCTCCTGGCCGGCAACGCCTCGACGGCGCATCTGGTGCTGCCCCTGCTGCCGCATGTCGACTATTTCATGCCCTCGATCGAGGAAGCGCAGGACATGTCGGGTCTCGAGGGACCGGAAGCCTGCGCTGAATTCTATCTCGGCGGGGGAGCGACGGCCTGCATCTTCACGCTCGGCAGCGAGGGCGCCTATTATGCCGACCGTGAGGGAACTCGGCTGAAATCGCCGGCCTATTCAATAGACGTCGTGGACACGACCGGCTGCGGCGATGCCTTCGATGCGGGCTTCATTGCCGCGCTGCATCACCAGATGGATCTCCAGACGGCACTGCGTTTCGCCCAGGCAAGCGCGGCCTTGGTCGCCACTGGACTCGGGTCGGATGCCGGTATCCACTCTTTCGAGCATACCATGGAGACGATGCGGAGCCTGCCGATCAGGGGCTAGGCGCGCCCACGCCCGCGCCCGACCGGGAGGTGGCGTCCTCCGCCAACGGAACCAATCGGCCTGCAGCCTGTTCTTGCTGACAACCCTGACAATGAAAAGGGTGGTGTCATCATGGATAGTAACCAACGCCTGGATCACATCTATAACCGCGCTCACGCGCTTGCCGTCACCGGGCATGGCCCGCTCGACGTGGTCTCAAAACTGGTCAAGGAAGGCTACCCGGAGGCTGCTTCGGTGCTCGACAGCGAGCTGATCCGCGCCGACCTCAGCCGGTTGGCCGAAACGTCCGCCTCTTCCGACATCATTGCCATGCTGTGGAGTTTCGACGCGATGGCACTGGCCGAAACGGCAAAGCTGCAGCCGACACGAGACCCGGTCGGCGGTTTGCCCGGACGCTCGCGGACACATCGGCGTCAACAGGGCACCAGGCGACAGGCGACGGGGTAGCCGAGGAACATCTCGCAGTCCCGCACGCGGGCAAGCTATCGGACGATTTCGGGGTTTTGGAATGGTACGGTTGGGTGGGCTCGAACCACCGACCTCCGGATCCACAATCCGGCGCTCTAACCAACTGAGCTACAACCGCACGCCCTGCCTTTGGCGTAGCGGTGCATACGGGCTATCGAAACTTAATTCAAGCCGGTTCTGCGCGCAAAAACGACGCGGAAGGCCTTGTGCCTCCATGCCCTTGGCATGCCGGACGGCGGCCAGGCCGCCCACAGACATGCAGGCAAAGAAAAAGGCCGGCGGGAGGAGGTGCCGGCCTTTTCCTTTTACGAGCCGGCGGGAGGAGGTGCCGGCTGGTCACCCCGGAAGGAAGCGGGAGGAGGTGCCGCCTTCCAGGTATCTGCTGTCGCCTTAACTGATCAGGCGACCTTAAGTTCCTTCATCGCCTTCTCGAAGGCGGTCTTGGCGGGCTTGGAGATTTCCTCGGCAGCCTTGGTGGCGGTCGCCTGGAATTCCTTGGCCTGCTCGACGCCGCTCTCTACCTGCTTGCGCAGGAACGAGGTCTGCAGCTCGAAGACCTCCGAAAGGGTCTTGGCGCCGACGAGGGCCTCGAGGTGGTTGAAGCCGGCATCGGCATTGGCGCGCAGTGCCGAAATGGTCTTCATCGACATCTCGTTCGACACGGACTTGGCGGTCTCGAGGGTCGATTCAACCGTCTTCTGGGTCTCTTCGGCGCCGGACTTCATCTTGGCGTAGGCTTCCTTCGACTGCTCGACGCCCTTTTCTGCAAAAGCGCGGATCTGGTCGGTAGCCTTGGATGCGTCGAAGGTCGGGAACTCGACGTTTTCCATGAATTCGTTGGTCTTCTCTGCTGTCTTGGCCATTTTCCTGTCCTTTGTTAGAAGCGGCTTGCTGGAAAGCCGTCTGATTGGTGATGCAGCCTATATAGACCATGTCATGGTGCATTGCAACATTTTTGTTGCGCTGCACCATAAATTCCTGACGGCGGTTAACCAAGCCGCCAAATAGCCCGCTTTGCGCCCTCTGCTTTATGGACGCTGGAGGCGACCCGCATTACTAATAAACGGTTAATGGCCGCGTACCGTCAGAGAGGGGTCCTGTTCCGCGTATGCCTTCTGCTTCCTATTCCTTCCTCGATGTCGCTGCCCTTGACGGCGTGCGCGAACGTTTCGCTTCTGGCGACGCGCTGGCCATCCTGTCGAGCGACCTCGACGAGGTGATCTGGGCGAACGGTCCGGGCGCAGCCCTGCTCGGCTATGCCGACATCGAGGATGGCATCGGGGCCGCATCGCGGCTCGGCATGGCGACGCGCCGGCAGATCGCCGCGACGCGCGGCTTCCCGAACATCGGGCGCGACCGGCCGGTGCAACTGCGCATGACGACGGGCATGACGAGCCGCATGGTCTCATTCCTCGCCAGCTCGCTGGTGCTGCCCGACGGCGAGGCGGCGATCCTGCTTGCCGCACCGGCGCCGACCGGCGGCGCGCGCAGCGAGCGCGACATTGCCGAACGGGCGATCGGCGGTTTTGCCGAAGTCGGCCATTTTGCCGCCTTCCTGGACGCCGACGGCAATGTCGAGGCCGCCTCGGCCGGCTTCGACGCGCTTGGCCTAGGGCACGACACGCTGGCGGACCTCGTGCGGCAGGCAGCCAAAGAGGCCGATCGCATCGTCAAGCAGATGATTCCCGGCGCCAGCGGCTCCCTGCCGGCCGGCCTCGCGCGGCTGACCGAAAGGCGCAACCTGCTCGTCGTCATCGACGAGGGCGGCTCCGGGCCCGACACGAGCGAGCCCGCCCTGGCGCCTCACGCCGAAACTCCCGCTCCGTCAACGACCGAACCGACTGCCGGTGAGGCCCCGGCCGAAGCCAAGCTATCAGGCAGCGAGACGCCTTCGCATGACAGCTGGTACTTCAGCGAGGCCGGCAAGCGGCAGCCGCCGGGCGCCGAAAGGCCTGACAGTGCGGGCATGCCCACTGAAGAGCCGACCGAAGTCGCCCCGGCGGACGAAGCCGGCACGCCAACGGCCGACCCTGCCTCCTCGGATCTGCCCTTGGACTCAGAGCCCGCCAACACAGTCGAGCCAGAAAGCGATATCGCGACGGTGCCGCCGTCCCCTTCCACTGCTCGTCCATCATCTGCCACCGGGCCGGTTCGCTTCGTCTGGCGCACTGATGCCGAGGGCAAGTTCAGCCAGATCTCGCCGGAATTCGCGGACGCGGTAGGCGAGGAAGCCGCCGATATCGTCGGCCGGAGCTTCGACGAGGTAGCCAGGGCCCTGGGTCTCGATCCCAAGGGCGACATTGCCGGCCTGCTGGCGCGGCGCGATACCTGGTCGGGCCGCAGCGTGATGTGGCCGGTTTCCGGCACCGACCTGCAGGTACCCGTCGATCTCGCCGCCCTGCCGGTCTACGACCGCAACCGTGCCTTCGAGGGCTTTCGCGGCTTCGGCGTCGCGCGCACCGGCGATGCCACGGTCGATCCGCGGGCGACCGGCCTGGCGCTGACGATGACACACGCCGAGGACGTCGCCGCCGCCTCGGGCGCTGGGCAGGAAGAGATCGAGACGGAGCCGCAGGAGGACGTCGCGGCGAGCGACCCTGCCTCCGACAAGCCATCCGAACCGCCGGCAGACCCTTTCCGCGGTGAGGTTCCGGCGCTCAGCATCGTGCCTGCGCAAGACCGACGCTTCACCGACAAGGTGATCCGGCTGGCCGAGCGCCGCCCGACTGCCGACAACGACAAGGGCCTTTCTTCCGGCGAGCGCCTCGCCTTCCAGCAGATCGGCGAGCGGCTGAAGAAAGACGGCGCGTCGACGCGTGGATCGCCGCCGGCAACGGAAGACTCTCCCGCCGAAACCGACGAGACGACGCAGGCCGTTCAGGCGCCCGGCGCACCGTTCGAGGCCGAGACGCCCGACGCTCCCGAGGTGCCGGATATCGCAGCGGTAGACCCCGATGCGGAGCCGACGGGTGACACGGAGGCCGAGACAAACGATCTGCGCCGCATCGACGGCGCGGACGAGGCTGTGCCTTCCGCCGACGATGAGGGGGAGCTGGCTTCGGCCGGCGCGCCGGCTGCCGGAGAGGATGCGACCGATTCCGCGCCGGCACGGAAAACAACACCCGAGGAGCCGGCAGCCGAGAAGCCCGGCAGGCCCGGAATGTCGCTGCTCGACTTCGCGCAGTGGGACGCCCAGCAGGCACCCTACACTGAGGCATCCGGGCCATCCGCCGAGGCTGCCGACGAGCCGTCGACCGAAATCCAGGCAGAGCAGTCCTCGGAGACGAAGGACGAGGCGCCGCGCGCCGAGAAAGACGACGAACCGGCGTCGAGGCGGGCGCCCGGCTGGCGCAAGTTCACGCTGGTCGAGATGGAAGAAGCCGCGGGCCTCGATGTTTCGACGCCCGAGCCGGCGCGGACGGAAGGGCCCGCCGCCGACGCCGAGCAGCCTTCCGCCAAGGAGGATCCGTCCGGGCCAGCCAGCGAGGCCGCGCCGGACGCTGTCGCCGGCGGCGAAACTCCGCAGGGCCCAAGCGACGGCAGCGAGGCATTACCGGGAGAACCCGCCGACAGGCGTGGCAAGGCAGCCGCCGCCGCGCTGGCCGACGTCGCGCCGAAATCCGCAGCCGGCCTGTCGATCCTCGAAAAGCTGCCGGTGCCCGTGCTGGTTCACTCCGGAGACACGCTGCATTACGCCAATGACGAGTTCGCTGTGCTGACCGGCTACGGGTCGGTGGAGGAACTCGCGGAGGCCGGCGGCATCGGCGTGCTTTTCGCCGACAGCTATGAAGACGAGGACGCGCCCGAAAAGGTCGACCGGCAGTTGCGCCTGAAGACGCGCGACGGCGAGGAAATCCCGGTCGAGGCCTTCCTGCAGTCGGTGCCGTGGAACCGCGGCAAGGCGCTCCTGCTGGTGCTTTCGCGCAGCAAGGAAGGCGGCTTCGCCGCCGGCCAGTCGCCGCTGATCGCCGAACTCGAGGCGCGCGTCGCCGAGATGCGCACCATCATCGATACGGCGACCGACGGCGTCGTGCTGATCTCGCCGGACGGCACGATCCGCTCGATCAGCCGCCCCGCCGAGGCGCTGTTCGGCTTCGAGAGCGACGAGGTCGTGGGCAAGCATTTCGCCTCGCTGTTTGCCATCGAAAGCCAGCGCGCCGCGCGGGACTATCTTGCCGGCCTTTCCGAGAACGGTGTGGCGAGCGTGCTCAACGACGGGCGCGAGGTGATCGGGCGCGAGGCGGAAGGCCGCTTCATCCCCTTGTTCATGACCATCGGCAAGCTGCCGGGCGAAAGTGGCTATTGCGCCGTGGTGCGCGACATCACGCAGTGGAAGCGGGCCGAGGAAGACCTTACCCAGGCGCGCGCGCTTGCCGAAAGGGCATCCTCGCAGAAGACCGACTTCCTCGCCCGCGTCAGCCATGAGATCCGCACGCCGCTCAACGCCATCATCGGTTTTTCCGAGCTGATGATGGACGAGAAGTTCGGTCCGGTCGCCAACGACCGCTACCGCGACTACCTGCGCGACATCAACCGTTCGGGCAACCACGTGCTCGACCTCGTCAACGACCTGCTCGACATTTCCAAGATCGAGGCCGGCCAGCAGGAAATGGCTTACGAGGCGGTATCGCTCAACGACACGCTGTCGGAGACCGTGGCGATGATGCAGCCGCAGGCCAATCGCGAGCGCGTCATCATCCGCTCGAGCTTTGCCTCCAGCCTGCCCGACGTGGTGGCCGACTTGCGCAGCGTGCGCCAGATCGCGCTCAACATCCTGTCCAACGCTGTCCGCTACACGCAGGCCGGCGGCCAGGTGATCGTCTCGACCGCCTATGAGGCGGCGGGCGAAGTCGTCATGCGGGTGCGCGACACCGGCATCGGAATGTCGTCGTCGGAGATCGAGCAGGCGCTGAAGCCGTTCAAGCAGATCAATTCGCTGAAGCGGGCGCGCGGCGACGGCACCGGTCTCGGCCTGCCGCTGACCAAGGCGATGGTCGAGGCCAATCGGGCGAAGTTCACCATCAACTCGACGCCCGGCGAAGGCACGCTGGTCGAAATCAGCTTTCCGCCAACGCGGGTTCTAGCCGACTGAGACGTACAGCGCGTCGCCGCCATCCGAGAGCGCCCGAGTCGCCGGAAAGCGCGGACAGCTACCTTAGAATAATTCTAAGCTGTTGAAATCGTATCGAGTTTATCTTGACTAATCTTGTCCATTTATCCATAGAGGCTCCGTCCTGAAAGGGGCGAACCGCCATCCGAGCCCAGGGCCTTGAACCCGGGTGTCCAGGAGATATGCCATGAAGCTTCCGACGTTCCCGCTGAAAGCCGCCTGCCTCGCAGCGCTTGCCGCAACCGCCATGCTCCCCGTCCAGGCCATGGCCGACGGCGTGGTGAACATCTACACCTATCGCCAGCCGGAGTTGATCCAGCCCGTGCTCGACGCCTTCACCGCCGAGACCGGCATCGACACGCAGGTACTGTTCCTCGACAAGGGCCTTGAGGAGCGCATCGCCGCCGAAGGCCAGAATTCGCCGGCCGACCTGATCATGACGGTCGACATTGCCCGCCTCACCGCCGCCAAGGAAAAGGGCATCACCCAGGCGCTCGACGACGCCATCGTCAACGGCAACCTGCCGGCCGAGTACCGCGATCCGGAGGGCCACTGGTTCGGCCTGACCAAGCGCGGCCGCGTCGTCTACGCCTCGAAGGACCGCGTGACGGACACCGCCCTCAGTTACGCCGATCTGGCCGACCCGAAGTGGAAGGGCCGAATCTGCGTCCGCTCCGGCCAGCACGATTACAATCTCGCGCTGTTTTCGGCGATGATCGAACATTGGGGTACCGAAAAGGCCGAGGAGTGGATGACCGGCTTCAAGGCCAACCTCGCGCGCAAGCCGGACGGCAACGATCGCGGCCAGGCCAGCGCGATCTACGCCGGCGAATGCGACATCGCGCTCGGCAACACCTACTATGTCGGCCTGATGCGGACCAACGAGAAGGAGGCCGCCGAGAAGGACTGGGGTAACGCGATCAACGTGATCTTCCCGACCTTCGAAAACGGCGGCACGCACGTCAACATTTCGGGCGCGGCACTGGCCAAGCATTCGCCAAACCGCGACAACGCCGTGAAGCTCTTGGAATTTCTGTCCAGCCACGAGGCGCAGCAGATCTACGCCGAGAAGAACTTCGAGTATCCGGTCGAGCCCGGCCTGGAGCCGTCGGAAATCGTCAAGTCCTTCGGCAAGCTGAACGCCGACACGCTGCCGCTCGCCGACATCGCCAAGCATCGCAAGGCGGCTTCCGAGATGGTCGACAGGGTTGGCCTCAATGACGGCCCGAGCAGCTAGCAGAGCGCTTCACGGGCATTAATCCAGCCGGGCCGGCAACGGCCCGGCCTTTCCATTTCAGGGGTGGCGTATCCATTGGCGGGACTTCTGGGCACAAGCGAGATCTTGCCGCAAGGCACGCCGCCCGTCGTTGCGTCGGGCGCGGTGAAGCGCCCCAGCCATCCCTGGCTGCGCGCCCTTGCGCTCGGCGTCTGCGCAGTCGTTCTGCTGCCGATCGTGTCGCTTGCCTATGTGGCCTTGTCGGGCAGCGGCGAGGACTGGCCGCATCTCTTCCGCAACGTGCTGCCGGGCGCCAGCGCGACGACGCTCTGCCTGCTCGCAATGGTCGCAGCCGCGACCGCCGTGACCGGCGTTGCGACTGCCTGGATGGTGGTTGCCTATGAATTCCCGCTGCGCCGGACGCTGGCCTGGGCGCTGGTGCTGCCGCTCGCCGTGCCGTCCTACCTGGCTGCCTATGCCTTCGGGGAATTCTTCCACTTCACAGGCCCCGTGCAGGGGGCTCTGCGCGCCGTCTTCGGCTTCGAGAGTTTTCGCGACTACTGGTTTCCCGATATCCGCACGACGCCCGGCTGTGCCTTCGTGCTGTCCTCGGTGCTCTATCCCTATGTCTACCTGACAACGCGCATCGTCTTCCTGATGCAGGGCCGCAACATTGCCGACGTGGCGCGAACGCTCGGCGCACGGCCGGCCAAAGTGTTCTGGCGCGTTCTCCTGCCGGTTGCACGGCCGGCCATCCTTGCAGGCGTCGCCCTGGTGATGATGGAGACGATCAACGACATCGGTGCGGCCGAGTATCTCGGCGTCCATACGCTGACCTTCGCGGTCTACACGACATGGCTGAACCGCGGCAGTCTCGAGGGCGGCGCGCAGATCGCGCTTCTGATGCTGGTGCTGGTGTTCCTCATCCTTTTTGCCGAACAGTGGGGCCGTCGCCGCCAGCGCTTCCACACCGGGCGCGCCACCCACATGAAGGTATATCCGCCGCGTGTGCGCCTCGGCAGGACGGCCGGCCTTTTGGCGGCCCTCGGTGTCTCGCTTCCGGTCCTGTGCGGCTTCGGCATCCCGATCTCGGTGTTCGGCCAGTATGCCTGGCGCCGGATGGACCAGTTCTGGTCGCCGGGCCTTGCCGACGCCTTCTTCAACAGCCTGATGACGGCGACCTTCACGGCTGCGCTGACCGTCGTGCTGGCTCTGTTCCTGCTCAACGCCGTGCGGCTGACCCGATCGCAGGGCGTGACGGCGACCGTTCGCCTGGCCTCGGTCGGCTATGCCCTGCCCGGCGGCATTCTCGGGCTCGGCCTGCTCTTTGCCCTGGCGCGCTTCGACAACACGCTGGACAGCTTCGCTCGCGACTATTTCGGCTTCTCGACCGGACTGCTGCTCACCGGGTCGGCGGCCGCCGTGGTCATGGCCTGCAGCATCCGCTTCCTGGCGCTTGCCGAGGGCGCCATCCGCTCCGGCCTGGAGAAACTGCCCGGTCATCTCGACGAAGCTGCGCGGAGCCTCGGCAAGACCCCGGCCGAGAGCGCCCGGGTCGTCCTGCTGCCGCTTCTGAAGCCAGCGATCTTCACCGCCTCGGTGCTGGTCTTCGTCGACACGATCAAGGAACTGTCGGCAACGATCCTGCTGCGGCCCTTCAGCTTCACGACGCTTGCCACCTACGTCTACGAGAATGCCTCGCGCGGGGTTCCGCAGGATGGCGCGGCTGCGGCGATCGTCATCATTCTGACAGCGCTCATTCCGGTCCTGCTGCTGTCAGGGGCGCTGGCGCGCGACCGCGAGGCCAGCCTCTAGCACACAAAAAAATGGGCGCTCCGTGAGGAGCGCCCTGAAGAAAAGTGATGCTGCGATAACGGGGCTTGAGCGAACTGTTCTCCTCGGGGGCTGAGGAGGGGGATTTCTCCCTCAAGTTGGGATCGACTATCGCGCCAGAGAGCTTAACAGGTCCTTACCAGACTCGTTGAATCTTTACGAAAGTGTACCACTCATGAAATCTAGGTAAATTTAGCAAACATCTTTCGTTAACCATGCGAAGCCGGTGTATAGACCTCACGACTTCAGCTGCTCGAGGTCACGAAACAGTTCCAGGGCCTCAGGATTGGCCAACGCCTCGCGGTTCTTCACCTCGCGCCCGTGGACGATGTCGCGCACTGCAAGCTCGGTGATCTTGCCCGACTTGGTGCGGGGAATGTCGGCCACCGCGACGATCCTTGCCGGCACGTGGCGGGGGCTGGCGCCGCTGCGGATTCTGGCGCGGATACGCGTTTCCAGTTCGGGGTCGAGCGCGACGCCGCCGGCCAGCCGAACGAACAGCACGACGCGCACATCGCCGTCGAAATCCTGGCCGATGCACAGCGCCTCGGCGATCTCCGGCAGCTGCTCGACCTGATTGTAGATCTCGGCGGTGCCGATCCTGACGCCGCCCGGGTTGAGCGTCGCGTCGGAACGGCCGTGAATAACCAGCCCGCCATGTTCGGTCCACTCGGCGAAATCGCCATGGCACCAGACATTGTCGAAGCGCTCGAAATAGGCGGCGCGGTATTTCGCGCCGTCGGGGTCGTTCCAGAAACCGATCGGCATGGCCGGAAACGCCCTGGTGCAGACCAGTTCGCCCTTGCCGCTTTCCATATGCCGGCCGTCGTCGTCCCAGACGTCGACCGCCATGCCGAGGCCGGGACCCTGGATCTCGCCCGACCAGACGGGCTCGGTCGGCACGCCGAGCACGAAGCAGGAGACGATGTCTGTGCCGCCCGAGATCGAGGCCAGATGCACGTCCTGCCTGATGCCCTCGTAGACGAAGACGAAATCCTCCGGCGACAGCGGCGATCCGGTCGAGGAGACGGTGCGGACCGTTGCCAGGCTGTGCGTGTCGATCGGCCTCAGTCCGGCCTTGCGCACGGAATCGATGAATTTGGCCGAGGTTCCGAAATAGGTCATGCGCTCCGCGTCGGCGAAATCGAACAGCACGTTGCCGCTCGGGTGGAAGGGCGAACCGTCGTAGAGCAGCAACGTGACGCCCGAGGCAAGGCCCGAGACCAGCCAGTTCCACATCATCCAGCCGCAGGTGGTGAAGTAGAACAGCCGGTCGCCCTCGATGAGCCCGGCATGGAGGCGGTGTTCCTTGAGGTGCTGCAGCAGGGTGCCGCCGGCCGAGTGGACGATGCATTTGGGAATGCCCGTCGTGCCCGAAGAAAACAGGATGTAGAGCGGATGCGCGAAGGGCAAGGGAACGAAGGTCAGCGGCTTCGCCTCGAAAGGCGCCAGCGCCTGGTCGAAGGTTTCTGCGCCGTCCATCGCGGTCACGGCCTGGGCGGCGGTGCCGAGATAGTCGACGATGATGGTCTTGCGCAGCGTCGGCAGCTTCGCCATCACCGCCTGGACCTTGGACGTCACGTCGTTCTGCTTGCCGTTGTACCAGTAACCGTCCGGCGCGATAAAGACGACCGGCTCGATCTGGCCGAAGCGGTCGAGCACACCCTGTTCGCCGAAGTCGGGAGAGCAGGATGACCAGACCGCACCGATGGACGCTGTGGCCAGCATGGCGGCTATCGTCTCGGGCATGTTGGGCATCATCGCCGCGATGCGATCGCCCTCCTTGACGCCAAGCGACAGGAACAGCTGCTGCAGGCGTGACACCTGGTTGCGCAGTTCGTCCCAGGACATGCGGCGCTTTACCTTGTCCTCGCCCCAGAAGACCAGGGCATCGCCCTGCCCCGCCTCGCGCAACAGGTTCTCGGCGAAATTCAGCCGCGCATCGGGAAAGAACCGTGCACCGGGCATGCGGTCTCCGTCGGCGAGCAGCCGGCCGCCCTTTTCGCCGATCACACCGCAGAAGTCCCACAGCAGGTCCCAGAAATTCTCGCGGTCTTCGACCGACCAGCGGTGCAGTTGCGCATAGGACGCAAAGGGCCTGCCCGCGCGCTCCGAAGCCAATGCCATGAACGCCGTCAGCGGCGCCGAGGCTATCCGTTCGGCCGAGGGGGTCCAGAGCGGCGCGTTTTCAACCATTATTTGTTCTCCAATGCGCATCCTTTTTGCATATGGCGGCGCACCGGAACAAGATGCTGTATGGATTCGCCGCAGGGCTCTCGGCGAGTCGCGCAATGCCATCGCCCGGACACAAAGGCCTGAGATGCCTCGAGCCGGCGATGGACCGATTTAGTCAACGATCCGATGGGCGCGAGCGGTTGCAAGCAAGCACACAACGATCCGGCCGGGGCTGACGAACGACATGCCCTCACCCCTCCTGCGACGCAGCATCCGGGCGCTTGGCCTCGCCGTGCTCCTTGTCGTCGCGGCGGCGGTCGCCCTGCCCTATTTCGCGTCGACCCGCATCGTGCGCGACCGCATCGCCGAGGAGATCGGTGACTGGAGCGGCCTCGTCGTTTCGATCGGGGGCAATCCGCAGATCACCGTTTGGCCGCGCTTCCAGGCGGTGCTGACCGACGTCTCGATGACGCGGCCCGACGAGCCCGGCGAGCCGGTGCTGGCGACGGAGCGGATGGAGATAAGCCTGTCGGCGTTCGCCGCACTTGCCGGCAATGTCGAGTTTTCGACCGCACGCCTGGTGCGCCCGACGCTTCGCGTTGCGCTTGCCCCCAACGGCCTGCCGGTTGCCGCCCTGCCGCGCAGCGGCCGCATAGGCCAGTCGCTGGCGATTGCCCGCGGCATCGTCGCCGAGGACCGCCTGGCGCCCAATACCGCGCGGCTGCCGGATGACCGCTTCGGCACCGTGGCCTTCACGGACGGCCGCATCGTCTCCGGCACGGGAAGCGCCGTGACCGAACTCGTCTCCGGCCTCGCCGGCAACCTGCAATGGGAGCGGCTGAACGGGCAGGCAAAACTTGCCGCCACGGGCGTCTGGCGTGGCGAGGAGTTTTCGGTCGACGCCGCCGCGGCAGGCCCTCTGCTGATGCTCGGGGGTGGCGAAAGCCCGCTCACCATTGCCTTCAAGTCGGCGCCTACAACATTGTCCTTCGAGGGCAAGGCGAGCCTGTCGGAGAACGCCTATTTCGACGGGCGCGCCAGCTTCACCACCCCATCGATGCTGAGGATGATCGAGTGGACGAATGCCGACATCCTGCACGGCACCGAGATCGGCGCCGTCAGCATCAGGAGCAATGTCAGCGGCGACGCCCAGCGCATCCGCTTCGAGGAAGCGGTTATCGCGCTTGACGGCAATCCGGGCACGGGCACCCTGGACCTGCTTCTCACCGGCGACCTGCCGGTGGTGGCCGGCACGCTCGCCTTCGACGCCATCGACCTGAAATCCTTCCTGTCTGCCTTCACGCCGCTGGAACACGCGGCCGGCAGCGGCCCGGGCGACGTCGACAGGGATTTCGCCAGCCGCCTCAACCTAGACCTCCGCCTGTCGGCGCGGCAGGCAACGGCGGGGTCGCTGACGCTGGCCGACGTCGCCGCGACGGCGCGGGTCAATGACGGTTTCGCCGCCTTCGACATCTCGGACGCCAGCGCCTTCGGCGGCAATGTCCAGACCGGGCTGCGCTTCGACCGCAAGCCGGAGGGCACCCAGATCGAGCTTCGTCTCCTGGCTTCGGAGATCGACGGGGGCGCCTTCGGCGCAGCGGCCGGCATAACCCGTCTGGTGCCGGTCGGGCGCGGTACCGTCTCTGTCATCCTCAAGGGTCAGGGCACGACCTGGGAGGAAATCATGGAGCATGCCAACGGCTCGGTCGCGGCGAGCTTCGGCGCCGGCGCGCTGGCAGGCCTCGACATTGAACGTTTCGTCACGCAGCTCGGCGAAGGCCAGAGTTTTCCGCTCGACGAGGTTTCGAAGGGCAGCTTCCCGATCGAGGCGATGGAGGTGAAGGCGAGCGTCGCTGACGGGGTGGCAAGCATCGAGACGGCCAAGGCGAGGTCCGCAGCGCGCCAGGTCACGCTCTCGGGCAAGGTGCCCTACAGGGGCGGCAGCCTGGCGCTCTCCGGCTCGGTCGGCCCGGCCGCCGGGCCGGCCGGGGAAGACGCGGCCAAGCCACTGCCCTTCCACGTCGGCGGCGCCTGGAACAATCCCTTCATAGCACCGACTGCCGAGGCGCTGTCGGCCGAGTAGTCGCGATCAGGCGCGCTGCGCCGCCTGTTCGTCGCGCTGCCGCTGGATTTCGCGCCGCTTGTTGATCAGCGACGCGGCGATTACCCCGACAGCAACAACCCCGATCATGAGCGTACAGGCGGCATTGATCTCCGGCGTCACGCCGAGCCGCACCTGGCTGTAGATCTTCATCGGCAGTGTGGTGGCGCCGGGTCCCGAGGCGAAGCTGGCAATGACCAGATCGTCGAGCGACAGCGTGAAGGCGAGCATCCAGCCCGACACGATGGCCGGCGCGATGACCGGCAGAGTGATCTGGAAGAAGGTCCTGACCGGCGGCGCGCCGAGGTCCATCGCCGCCTCCTCGAGCGAACGGTCGAAACTGACCAGCCGCGACTGCACGACCACCGCCACGAAGCACATCGAGAAGGTGATGTGGGCAAGCGTCACGGTAAGAAAACCGCGGTCGAGCCCGATGGCAACGAACAACAGCAGCAGCGACAGGCCAGTGACGACTTCCGGCATGACGAGTGGCGCAAAGACCATGCCGGAAAACAGGATGCGCCCGCGGAAGCGCGTGTAGCGAGTCAGTGTAAGCGCCGCCATTGTGCCCAGCACCGTGGCGACCGTGGCAGAGATGACGCCGACACGGGCCGTGACCCAGGCAGCGTCCATCAGTCCCTGATTGTTGAACAGCGAGCCGTACCACTTGGTCGAGAAGCCGCCCCATACTGTCACCAGCTTGGACTCGTTGAACGAGAAGATGATGAGCAGCACGATCGGCAGGTAGAGAAAGGCAAAACCCAGCACGATCGAACTGATGTTGAAGCGGCTCCATCCACTGTTCATCGCGACTGCTCCTGGGCGCGTGCCTGTGCCGCCTGGAAGATCATGATCGGCACGATCAGCAGCAGCAGCAGGATCACAGCCACAGCGGACGAAACCGGCCAGTCACGGTTGTTGAAGAACTCGTTCCACAGCGTCTTGCCGATCATCAGCGTCTGCGAGCCACCGAGCAGGTCGGGGATCACGAACTCGCCGACGGCTGGGATGAAGACCAGCATGCAGCCGGCGATGACGCCGGGCAGCGACAGCGGGAAGGTGATTTTCCAGAAGGCGCTGATCGGGGGGCAGCCGAGATCCTGCGCCGCCTCGATCAGCGAATAGTCCATCTTTTCCAGCGCTGCGTAGAGCGGCAGGATCATGAAGGGCAGGTAAGAGTAGACGATGCCGATGTAGATCGCCGTGTTGGTGTTCATGATGAGCAGCGGATCGTCGATGATGCCGATTGCCTGCAGGAACTGGTTGAGCAGGCCCTCCGGCTTGAGGATGCCGATCCAGGCATAGACGCGGATCAGGAACGAGGTCCAGAAGGGCAGGATGACCAGCATCAGGAGCGTCGGGCGCAGGTTCGCTGGCGCGCGCGCCATGCCGTAGGCGATGGGATAGCCGACCAGCAGGGTGAGCAGGGTCGAAATCCCGGCGATGACGATGCTCGAGACATAGGCGTTGAAATAGAGCGCATCCTCGGTCAGCCATAGATAGTTGTCGATGCTCATCTGGCCGAGCTGCGAGAAGAACCCGCTGATCCCGTCCTCCAGGCTGAACGCCGGTACATAGGGCGGCATGGCGATCGCAGTCTGCGACAGCGAAATCTTGAAGACGATGATGAAGGGAACGAGGAAGAAGACCAGCAGCCACAGGTATGGAACGATGATGACCAGACGGCTGACCAGGCCGGACAGAAAACGCGAGGCGAGCGGCCGGGCGGCCGCGGCGTCGATGTTCATGGTGTCGGCGGATGCGGCAAGGTTCGACATGGTCGCTCCTACCTCGTCAGCACGACGCCGGCGTCCGGCGGGAAGGAGATCCAGGCGCGGTCGTTCCAGCTCAGCGCTTCCTCGACTGCGCGCGAACTGTTGAGTGCGCTGGCCTTGACGACCTGCCCGTCGTCAAGCCTGACGTGGTAGATGGTCATGTCGCCGAGATAGGCGAGATCGTAGACCTCGCCCTCCATGGCGTTCGCGGCACCCTCGGGCCGGCGCGACGAGACCCTGATCTTTTCCGGCCGGATGGCGAAGGCGACGGCATTGCCGGCAGCCGCCTCGCCAGCATTGCCGACGACGATCTCGGCCCCGCTGGCGCCGGTGATGCGCACGCTGTCGTCGTCGCGCGCCGCAACCGTGCCCTCGAACATGTTCACATTGCCGACGAAGCCGGCAACGAAGCGCGAGATCGGCGCCTCGTAGACCTCGGCGGGGGTTGCCACCTGCATCACCTCGCCCTTGTCGAGAATGGCGATGCGGTCGGCCATGGTCATGGCTTCCTCCTGGTCGTGGGTCACCACCACGAAGGTCAGGCCGAGCGACTGCTGCAGATCCATCAGTTCGAACTGGGTCTCCTCGCGCAGCTTCTTGTCGAGCGCGCCGAGCGGCTCGTCGAGCAGCAGCACCTTGGGCCGCTTGGCCACCGAGCGGGCGAGCGCGACGCGCTGGCGCTGGCCGCCGGAGAGCTGGTGCGGCTTGCGTTTGGAGAATTGCTCCAGCTTGACGAGCTTCAGCATCTCGGCGACGCGCTGCTCGATCTGCGCCCTGGGCATGCCTTCCTGCTTCAACCCGAAGCCGATATTGGCCTCGACGGTCATGTGCGGAAACAGCGCGTAGGACTGGAACATCATGTTGACGGGCCGGCGGTAGGGCGGGATGCCGCGCATGTCCTGGCCGTCGAGCAGGATGCGGCCAGAGGTGGGCTCGTCGAATCCTGCAAGCATTCGCAAGAGCGTGGACTTGCCGCAGCCAGACGCGCCGAGCAGGGCAAAGAATTCCTTCTCGTAGATCGACAGCGACAAGTTGTTGACGGCGGTGAAGTCGCCGAACCGCTTGGTCACGTTCTCAAAGACGATGTAGGGCGTCGCCGATGGGTCGTTCCAGGGCGCGAACTCCCTCCTGATGCTGCCAAGCGATTTCATGTCCCCTCCGGACGCCGGTTGCCCCACTTGAAGTAAAAAGCCCCGGCGTTTGCGCCGGGGCTCCCTGGATGGTCACTGACCGGTAACGATCTTGGTCCAGATGCGGGTGACGCGACGCTGCGTCTTGGGGTCGAGCGGAACGGTGGTGAACAGGTTCGCCATCGTCTCCTCATCCGGATAGACCGCCGGATCGTCGATCACTTCCTCATCGAGCAGGGCCTGCGAGGCCTTGTTGCCATTGGCGTAGAAGACGTAGTTGGAAGCCTTGGCGATGACGTCTGGCCGCATGATGTAGTTGAGGAACTCATGCGCTTCCTCGACATGCGGCGCGTCGGCGGGAATCGCCATCTGATCGAACCACATCTGCGCGCCTTCCTTGGGGATCGAGTAATCGATCGCCACGCCCTGATCAGCTTCCGCCGCACGATCGCGGGCCTGGAAGACGTCGCCCGACCAGCCGACTGCCAGGCAGATGTCGCCATTGGCGAGGCCGTTAATGTATTCGGACGAATGGAACTTGCGGATCGACGGCCGGATGTTGAGAAGAAGTTCCTCGGCCTTGGCGAGTTCGTCCGCGTCGGTCGAGTTCGGGTCGAGCTTGAGATACTTCAGCGCCGCCGGGATCATCTCGGCCGGGGCGTCCAGCATGTAGACGCCGCAATCGGCGAGCTTGGCGAGGTTTTCCGGCTTGAACACGACGTCCCAGGTGTCGATCTTCTCGATGCCCAGCGCATCCTGCACCTTCTTGACGTTGTAGCCGATGCCGGTGGTGCCCCACATGTAGTTGATCGAGTATTCGTTGCCCGGATCGTAAACGGCGGTGCGCTCGGCCACCACGTCCCACATGTTGGACAGGTTGGGCAGCTTCGACTTGTCGAGCTTCTGGAACACGCCTGCCTGAATCTGGCGGGCGAGGAAGGTACCGGTCGGGACCACGACATCGTAGCCTGTGCCACCGGCGAGCAGCTTGGTTTCAAGGATTTCGTTGGAATCGAAGACGTCGTAGACGACCTTGATGCCGCTCTCCTTGGTGAACTCCTCAATGATGGAATCGTCGATGTAGTCGGACCAGTTGTAGACGTTCACGACGCGATCCTGCGCCTGTGCGGCGCCCGTCCATGCGATCAATGCGACGGTCGCCGCCGATAGCCAAAAACCTGTTGTCTTCATCTTGCATTCCCCTTTTTCTTGCCGGCCGAACACGCACCTCCCATGGCATCCCACCTGCTATGAGGTTCAGCCTATTGACGTTTTTCGGTCTCGACAAGGAGCAATCGACTTCCCATGCGGCAATGCAATATGCGGCGCGGGAGCCTCGCGGTCAGTGCGGCGAGGGCATGCCGGTGACGCCCGGCTTCTGCGGCCGCTGCTGGCGACGAAATTCCATACCGATGTGGACGAGCAAGGCAGCAAAGACGACGGCGCCACCGATCACCGTGCGCGTCGAAGGCACCTCGCCGTGGATCAGCCAGACCCAGATCGGGCCGAGCAGCGTTTCGAAGGTGCCGAGCAGGGCGGCGAAGGCCGCCGCGATCAAGCGCGCCCCGGTGGCGAAGAAGGCCAGGCCGAGGCCGAGATTGAGGGCGCCGAAGGCAAACAGAAGGGCGAAATCGGGGGCCGAGACGGCAAAGCCCGAGGCCTGCGTGGCGGCGAAGGCGGCGCCGATGGCGGTGCCCAGGCAGGTGGCCGGCGTCATGCGCACATGGGCGAAGCGGCGCGTGATGACTGTGGCGATGGAGAAGGCGACGGCGATCAGCAGCGCCAGGCCGTCGCCGACCGGCGAGACCGCGCCGCCAAGCGAATCCGAGACCATGATGGCGACCCCGCCGATCACGGCGGCAATGGCCACCCAAGTGGGCAGCGACACTTTCTCGCGGAAGAGGATGAAGGCGAGCAGCGCGGCGATCAGCGGAACGCCTGCCTGCATCAGGAGGATGTTGGCGACCGTCGTGTAGGCGAGCGCCACCACGAAGGAGGTCGAGGCGGTGGCGAAGCAGAAGGCGACGGCGATGCCCGGCAGTCCCATGTCGCGGAACAGCCTCAGCGTGCCGCGCGCGCCGTCGCGCAACAGCATGAAGCCGAGCAGGAAGGCGGCCGCCCAGAGCGAGCGCCAGAAGACGACCGTCCAGGAATCGGCGGTCTCAATGAAGCGGGCGATGGCGCCGCCAAAACTCCAGAATAGTGCCGAGAGGAAGACAAGCAGGAAGCCGCGGCGCTCGTCGCCCTGCCCCACCGGCGCAGGGATGGCAGCGGTGGGCAGCAAGGATGCAGCCGGCTTGTTGTTCATCTTCGGTCGCCGATCGCAGGGGCCAGGGTCGTGGCGGCAGGCCGCTCTGCTTTCACCGCTATTCAATAGAGGCAGCGCTGGCGTGGTCCAGCACTTGCTTCCTCTTGTGACAAGCCGATGCGTGGCTACATGCTAGGCGGCGGGGCGATCGCGTCGCAGACTGGAGATTCTTCGGTGAAAGCAGCTTGGTACGAGAAGAATGGCGCTGCGCGTGACGTGCTGGTCGTCGGCGAGATGCAGACGCCGGAACCCGGCGCCGGCGAGGTGCGTGTCAAGCTCGCGATGTCGGGCGTCAACCCGTCCGACGTGAAGAGCCGGCGCGGTCGGCCGATGGTCGGGCCGCGCATCGTGCCGCATTCGGACGGCGCGGGTGTCGTCGACAAGGTCGGTTCCGGCGTGCCGGAAACCCGTCTCGGCGAACGCGTCTGGATCTGGAACGGCCAGTGGAAGCGGGCGAACGGCACGGCGGCCGAGCATATCGTGCTGCCGTCAGCGCAGGCCGTCGTCCTGCCCGACGGGACGGATTTCGATGCCGGGGCGTGCCTCGGCATTCCGGCACTGACAGCGCTTCATGCCGTCGGACTGCATGGCGACATCGCCGGCAAGACACTGCTGGTGACGGGGGCCGCAGCGGCGGTCGGGCACTACGCCGTGCAGATTGCCAAGCTGCGCGGCGCGCGGGTGATCGGCACCGCTTCCAGGGACAGGCAGGCCCACGCGCGCGACGCCGGCGTGGATGAGGTGATCGACTATCGCAACGAGGATGTTGCAGAGCGCGTCAAAGCGCTGACCGGTGGCAGGGGCGCCGACGGCGTGATCGACATGGATCTGTCGACGACGGCCACCCTGCTGCCGAAGGGCCTGCTGGCGCCGCATGGCAAGCTGGTCTGCTACGGCTCGAATGTGGCGGGAGACATCCCGATCTCCTTCCCGGCGATGCTGTGGGGCAGCCTGACGCTGCAGGTCTTCGTCGTCTACGAGTTGCTGGCGAACGAACGGCAGGCAGCGGTTGCAGAACTGACGCGGCTGCTGGACGCCGGGGCGCTGAAACACTCGATCGGCGCGCGCTACGGGCTGGGTGAGATTGTCGCCGCGCACGAGGCCGTCGAGGGCGGGCGCGTCAACGGCAATGTGGTGCTGACGATCGCTTAGCCTACTGGAAATCGAAAGCGGAGAGGCCCGTCACCATCTCGTCCAGCCCGAGCGGCCGCGTCACCGGCGGCTCGGCGCGGGCGAGGCAGCCGACGCGCTCGCAGAGCCGGCAGGCGGGACCGATCGGGACGGCGACCGGCGCCTTGCCCGTCCCTGCTGGGAGCGCCGCGCCATAGACGATCTCGTCGCCGAAGCCGATGTCGCAGCCGAGCAGCATGGCGGTGCGGCGCGGCCGCTCATTGAAGGCGCCCTGCGGGCCCTCCAGCGTGCGGGCGATGGTCAGGAACTCCGCGCCGTCCGGCATCTCGACCGCCTCGACGAGAATCCGGCCGGGCTGCGCGAAGGCGGCATGCACGGCAAGTTTTGGGCAGCCGCCGCCGAACCGGCTGTGCGGAAAGCCGTGGGCGCCGGCGCGGCGGAAGCGGTTGCCGGCATTGTCGATCTCCAGCATGAAAAAGGGCACGCCCGAAGCGCCCGGCCGCTGCAGCATGGTCAGCCGGTTGGCCGCCTGCTCGAAGGAGACCCCGAAGCGCGACCTCAGCACATCCACGTCGTAGCGGGCGCGCACCGCCGCCGCCTGGAAAGCTTGGTAGGGCATCATCAGCGCGTGCGCGGCGTAGCGGCCGAGCTCGAAGCGGGCGAGCCGGCGCGCCTCATCCGACGACAGCGGCAGGGCCTGGATCTCGGCGGCAACAGCGACCGACATGCGGATCAGGCAGGCCTCCATGGCCACCTCGCGCAGCTGGTCGAAGGGCGACAGGCGCTCCGACAGGAACAGGCGCTGCGAATGGCGATCGTAGCGACGGCGCCAGTTCGGCATGGTGGCAACCGGCAGCACCTTCACGACGATGCCATATTCACGTTTCAGCCAGGCCTTCAGCGCGCCGAACAGGTCGTCACCCGGGTCGAGCAGCGCGGTGAAAGCCTCGGCCTCCTCCTCGAGAGCGGGAAAATGGTTGGCGCGGCGCTCGAAGATCTCGCGCACTTCGTCGATGGGAAGACGTGCGCCAGACAGGGCTGTCGCCTTGCCCTCGCGCGCCAGCACCTCGTTCAATCCCGACAGGCGCTCGGCCTGTTCGCGGTAGGCGCGGAACAGTTTTATCACCGCTGCCGAGGCATTGGGCGCGGCCTCGGCGATCTCTATCAGTTCCTGGTCGCCGGGCAGTTCGCCCGCCAGCAGCGGATCTGAAAACACCTCCTTGAGGGCGGCGATCGAGCCCCCCGCCTCGCCCTGCAACTCATGCGGATCGATCTTGTAAACGGAGGCGAGCTTGAGGATGAGCTGAACGGTCAGCGGCCGCTGGTTGCGCTCGATGAGGTTGAGATAGCTGGGTGAGATGCCGAGCCCCTCGGCCATTGCCGTCTGGGTCAGCCCTTTGGCGGTGCGGATGCGGCGGATGCGCGGCCCGGCGAAGATTTTCTGATCAGCCATTCGACCTCTTTGACAGGAATTTTACTGCCTGAACCATTCGCGCGACAGGAAGCGTTTCTTTACAGATTTGACAGATTTACGCCGGTGGGCGGTAAAAGCCAACACAGATTTTCCCTTATTTTTCGGTCTAAAGACCAAATTTCATGGCTTTGCGTGCGCTGCAATGCAAATCAAGTCACATCGAGATCGTCAGGTAGCGGCGATCCAAACCCACGGCACCAGCACTGGAGAGCATGCCATGACCGATTTTTACAACCTTGTTCCCTCGGCACCGGAAGGCCGCTTCGACGGCATCGACCGGCCCTACACGCCGGCCGACGTGAAGCGCCTGCGCGGCTCGGTGCAGATCCGCCAGACGCTGGCCGAGCAGGGCGCCAACCGGCTGTGGCAGCTGATCCACGAGGAAGACTTCGTCAACGCGCTCGGCGCCATGTCAGGCAACCAGGCGATGCAGCAGGTCCGCGCCGGGCTGAAGGCGATCTACCTGTCGGGCTGGCAGGTCGCCGCCGACGCCAACACGGCGGGCGCCATGTATCCCGACCAGTCGCTCTACCCCGCCAATGCGGCGCCCGAACTCGTCAGGCGCATCAACCGCACCCTGCAGCGCGCCGACCAGATCGAAACGGCGGAAGGCAACGGCCTGTCGGTCGACACATGGTTCGCGCCGATCGTCGCCGACGCAGAGGCCGGCTTCGGCGGTCCGCTCAACGCCTTCGAGATCATGAAGGCGTTCATCGAGGCTGGTGCGGCGGGCGTCCACTACGAGGACCAGCTGGCATCGGAAAAGAAGTGCGGCCATCTCGGCGGCAAGGTGCTGATCCCGACCGCAGCCCACATCCGCAACCTCAACGCGGCGCGGCTGGCCGCCGACGTGATGGGCACGCCCACCATGGTCATCGCCCGGACCGACGCCGAGGCCGCGAAGCTTCTGACCTCCGACATTGACGAGCGCGACCAGCCCTTCGTCGACTACGAGGCCGGCCGCACGCCCGAGGGCTTCTACCATGTCCGCAACGGCATCGAGCCCTGCATCGCCCGCGCGGTCGCCTATGCACCAAACTGCGACCTGATCTGGTGCGAGACCTCCAAGCCCGACCTCGAGCAGGCGCGGAAATTCGCCGAGGGCGTGCGCCGGCATCACCCTGACAAGCTGCTGGCCTACAACTGTTCGCCGTCGTTCAACTGGAAGAAGCACCTTGACGACGCAACGATTGCCAAGTTCCAGCGCGAGTTGGGCGCCATGGGCTACAAGTTCCAGTTCATCACGCTGGCCGGCTTCCATCAGCTGAACCACGGCATGTTCGAACTGGCGCGCGGCTACAAGGATCGCCAGATGGCGGCCTATTCCGAGCTGCAGGAGGCCGAGTTCGCCTCCGAGGCGAATGGTTACACCGCGACCAAGCACCAGCGCGAAGTCGGCACCGGCTATTTCGACGCCGTGTCGATGGCCATCTCCGGCGGCAAGTCGTCGACCACCGCGATGGGTGAATCAACCGAGCACGACCAGTTCAGACCCACGGAAAAGGCCGAGTTCCGGCCAGCAGCTGAATAGCCAACCGAATCCCAATTCAGGAGAAAAGCCATGAACGTCAGACCACAAGTCAAGGAACGCACCGAGGAACAGTCGTCGTCGATGAGCGCCGACCAGCAAGCGGCAACCCGGATGCTCGCCAACGACCTCCACCGCCTCAACCAGGCCGTCATGAAGGCGGTCGAGGCCGGCGTGTCGGTCGAGCTGGTCCGCTCGGCCCGCCACCACGGCGGCAACGGCAACTGGGGCGACCTGCTGATCCCGGTCATCGTCACCCAGCAGACACAGGGCTGAGGAGGCGAGCGGCGCGCAGATGACCTCCCTGCGCGCCGCCCTGCTCCCCGGCGCCTCGTCTCCACTCGCGTCGCGACGTGCCGGCGCCCGGGTTCCGGCCACTGCTTCAATTCGGTGTGAGAGCCGCAGGTTTTAACTAGCGGTTGCAATCGTCCCGACATATGATTTCAGTTGCAGGGCCGGCGGTCGACCGTACCCTGTTCTTGCTGCATCGGGGGGTAGATGACGACATTGCGGGTCGAGCCGGGATTTGACCAGGACAGGAGCCTGGCGACAGATGGCGCGTCGCGGCTTTCGCCCGATCTTTCCAAGGTTCTTGTCGTCGGCCAATCGCAGATCAACCGTATCGTCGTCTGCAAGATCGTCGAACGCTCCGGCCTGAAGCCGGTCTCGGAAACGCCGGTCACGGCCGTTCGCGTGCTGCCACTGATGTTTCCCGGTCTGGTCATACTGGACGGCGGACCCGATAATTCCGATTGTGACGCAGTCATCTCGGGCATTGCCGCCCTGCGTCGCGTCGCCGGCAAGAAGCTCCCAGCCGCGATCCTGCTTTCAACGCGCAGCGGTGATACGGCTAGCCTGGCGCTTGCGGAGGCGATCGACGCGGTGGTGACGAAACCGTTCACGACAGACCAGTTGCAGCCTGTCGTCGAGCGGCTGCTAAGCGCGGCGCGAGAAGCGGACCCGCAGGAGGCGACCGCAAGCAAGCAGCGCTGATCACTGATCGTGCCCCTGGGCCAATTGCGTGGGGGGACAAGATGTCTGCGGCTGCGCAGGATTCTCGCGCCCCCTTCCCTTCACCGTTGCCGAACGGCTATAGTCGGCTATTCGAAACATGATTGGTGATTGATGCCGCCTGCAAGAAAGGAAGCCCGTCCCTCCAGCCGCGTGGGACGCGCGCGTACCCCGGCGTTCGTGAAGAACATCCGAGGGGTAAAGAACTGGAAAGAAGTTAGCGGCTGGCTGGAATGGCGCGGTATCGAAGATATCGAATGCATCACGCCCGACCAGGCGGGCATCGCGCGCGGCAAGATGATGCCGTCGAACAAGTTCACCTCCAACACCTCGCTGGCGCTGCCTTCAGCTCCCTTCATGATGACGATCTCGGGCGGCTATCCGGAGAACGGCAACGGCTTCGCCTATCCGGAGGATGACGGCGACCTCAAGCTGATGCCCGACCTGTCGACGCTGTCGGTGGTGCCCTGGGAGGAAGACCCGACCGCACAGGTCATCTGCGACCTCGTCCACCAGGACGGCCGCTATGTCGAGTTCACGCCGCGCAACGTGCTGCGCCGCGTGGTTGCCGCATACGACAAGCAGGGACTGACGCCGGTCGTCGCGCCGGAAATCGAGTTCTACCTCGTGCGCAAGAACCCCGATCCCGACTACCCGCTGACCCCGCCGGTCGGCCGCTCCGGTCGCGCAATCGGTGGCGGCGCGGGCTATTCCATTGCCGGGGTCAACGAGTTCGACGAGCTGATCGACGACATCTACCACTTCTCCGAAAGCCAGGGTCTCGAGATCGATACGCTGATCCACGAAGAGGGTGCGGGCCAGCTCGAGATCAACCTCCGGCACGGCGATCCGGTGAAGCTCGCCGACCAGGTCTTCCTGTTCAAGCGCACGATCCGCGAGGCCGCGCTCAAGCACGAGACCTACGCAACCTTCATGGCCAAGCCGATGCAGGGCCAGCCGGGCTCGGCGATGCACATCCACCAGTCGATCATCTCCAGCAAGACAGGCAAGAACCTGTTTTCGGCCGAGGATGGCAGCGAGACAGACGCCTTCTTCCACTTCATCGGCGGCATGCAGAGGCACGTGCCGAGCGCGCTGGTGATGTTTGCGCCCTACGTCAACTCCTATCGCCGCCTGACGCAGGGCGTGTCAGCGCCGGTCAATACGAAGTGGGGTTACGACAACCGCACCACGGCGTTTCGCGTGCCGCGATCCGACCCCGCGGCCAGGCGCGTTGAGAACCGCATCCCCTCGTCGGACGCAAACCCCTATCTCGCACTGGCGGCATCGCTCGCCTGCGGCCTGATCGGCATGACCAAGAAGATCAAGCCGGACGACCCGATCGTTACCACGGCCAACGAGGACGAGATCGATCTGCCGCGCGGGCTGCTCGAGGCGGTCGACCTGTTCGAGGCGGACGAGGACCTGCGCGATGCGCTGGGTGCCAGCTTCGTGTCGACCTATGCGGCGATCAAGCGGGCCGAGTTCGAGACCTTCATGAAGGTCATCAGCCCTTGGGAACGCGAGTTCCTGCTGCTCAACGTGTGAGCGAGGGCGCGGCTCATGGAGCATGGCGCTGCCGCTATGTGACCGGACTGTTGGCGAGCATCACAGCCAGCAGACGAGGCGCGTCCAGTGGCGCGTTGCGGACGGACCGACCCGGTCGCACCTGAACTCCGGTTCGATCGCGAAAAATGCCGATCGGTTTGCCGGACATGGAGCATGATCAGATTGAACTCAGCTTGAACTTTCAGCAACGAGCCAGTCGATTATGGCTCCCGCGACGTCCTGGCTTGCCCCTTCGCGCACGACATGGAAATTGGCGATACCCGGCGCCGAATTCACATCCAGAATCCAGTAGTTTGAATCGGTTGCCGGCGCGCCGGGATCGGCAATCATCACATCCACAGCAGTGATGACCAGATCAGGAATGGCTTCGACCGCCCTCCTGACCCGATCGGCATAGCCGGGATGCAGACCGGGCGGACACCCGATGCCGTCCGCGCCAGTCGGAATATTGGAAGTCGCACGAAGAAAGACCCGCATGTCGGGGCCAGGAACGGACCCTCTGGTCGATCCTGCCATCGCCAGCATCCGGTCCGCTTCCGCATCCATGATGATCGGGGACCAGATCGGCAGCCCCGCGGCAATCGTTGCTTCGTTTCTCAAAGCTACGAGTTCTGCGACTGTCGCCGTGCCGTCGCCCACGACACTGGCAGGACGGTCGAGGCGTGTCGCGACAAGTTCGCCGCCCACGAACATGAAGCGGACGGCAGAACCCCTGACACTTTGCTCGACCAGTATGTTCTCAAAAGCGTGACCCGCGCTGGAGAAGGCCTGCTCAAAATGGAGCATGTCGCTGATATGCGGCACAACGCCTGCGCCCTTGAGGCCGTTGGTGGGCTTTATGCAGGCATCGCCACCGAGCGAGAGAAAGAATTCGCGCGCTGCGCCGATTTCGCTTCGCGAGAACAACCTACCCTTTGGAACGGAGTATCCGGCCTGTCGCAAGTGCTCGTTGACAATATGCTTGTTGCCGGTCACGTGCAGCGCCTTGCCGTTCACATGACGCCAGCGACGGCGCAAGAGGCCCCTCCGGCAATAGATGACAGCCTTGCGGTGCATGTAGACGCGGCGGCCAATCCTGAGGCGGAGCCACAGCTGCAAGGGTACGGACCTGCGCGGGCGGAATTCAACCTGGTCGGCGGCGATGCCCCGCGCTCTCGCAGCGTGAAACAGAAATCCGCTGTTGACGTCCGCCGCCCAGGCTTGAAGATCGAATGCAATCGGTTCCACTGATGCGTCGGTCATGATCGCCTCCTACCGCCTAGACCACGACTCCTCAATCCCTCATCTAGGCGCTGGATATTATCCGCCGGACCGTTCTTGCAAACGTTTGGGGATAAACCGATAGTCGGCCGGAACACATAACCGCCCCCCCAAACCAGACAGAAATAATGACATACCAATCCCCGATCTCCCCCGGCTATTCCTGGTACGAGGAGACTGCCGGCCCGCGGCCGGAATATCCGACGCTCGACGGCGACCGGACGGTCGATGTCGTCGTCATCGGCGGCGGTTTCACCGGGCTGTCGGCAGCCACGCATCTGGCCAAGGCAGGAACCAGCGTCGCCCTGATCGAGGCGCACCGCTTCGGCGATGGCGCGTCCGGCCGAAACGGCGGCCAGCTCGGAACCGGTCAGCGCGCCGGCGCGGAGGAACTGGAGGCCGAGTTCGGCTTCGAACGCGCCAAGGCGCTGTTCGACGTTGCCGAGGAAGCCAAAGCGCATCTGCTCGATTTCGCCGCCACCAACAAGATCGACATCGATTTCCGGCCCGGCCACCTCAACGTGTCCCACAAGAAGCGCGAGTTGCCCGAGTACAAGGAACATGTCGAGGCGATGACCACGCGCTTCGGCTACAAGCACCTGACATATATGGATGCCGCCGAAGCAGCCGAGCGGCTGGGGTCCGATCACTATTATGGCGGGGTGCGCGACACCGGCACCGGCCATATCCACCCGCTCAAGCTGGTCATCGGCACGGCGCGGGTGGCGGCGGAAGCCGGCGCCCAGCTATTCGAAAACACGCGCTCAACGGGCATTTCCGTCAATGGCGGCAAGGTGATCGTCACGACGGCGAGCGGCACGATCACGGCCCAGAAATGCCTGATCGCGGTCAACGCCTATGGTGGCGACCTGGAGCCGAAGAGCGCTGCTCATGTCATGCCGATCGGCTCCTTCATCGGCGCCACCGTGCCGCTCGGCGACGACAGCCCGGTGCTGCCCGGCTGGGAATCAGCATCGGACTCGCGCTTCGTGGTACGCTATTTCCGTAAGTCGCCTGACGGGCGCCTGCTGTTTGGCGGGCGCGAGATTTATGGCGTCAACGACCCCAAGGACATCCACATCCACATCCGCAAGCAGATCGCCGAGCTTTACCCGGCGCTAAAGGATGTCGAGATCACGCATGGCTGGGGCGGCTTTGTCGGCATCACCATGCCGCGCAAGCCCTATGTGCGCGAAGTAATGCCGAACGTCATTTCGGCGGGTGGTTACTCCGGCCACGGCGTCATGCTGTCGAACTATGTCGGCAAGCTTTACGCCGAGACCGTTGCCGGCAACCGCGACCGGCTGAAGCTGTTCGAGGAACTGAAGATTCCGGCCTTTCCAGGCGGCCGGCGGTTTCGCGCGCCGCTGCTGTTCCTGGCGCTCAACTGGTTCGCACTGCGCGACCGGATCTAGTCACGGTCGAGGCCGGGTCCGCCATCCATGGTCAGGCGCCGACGCTTCTCGCGCCGGCTGAGCGTGGAATGTTCCTCGAAGGGCAGGTCAAAGAGACCGCAGCTGCGACAGTCCACCTGCTTGCCGCAGGCATCGACCCAGCACTGGACGTCATGCGTGAAGCTCAGCGCGATACGTTCGAGATGCAGGTTCGACGAACCCTTGATGAGGATCAGTTCGTCGGCAACCGCCGTGTGGCGGATGTGATCTGCGGCGGGTTTGACCGAGACGAACTCTTGGAACCTGCCGGTATCCCGGTCTTCCTGCGAGGCCCGCGAACGGTGAGAATTGTCGCCTACGAAGATCACCTCGTCGCTGGCCTCGCTGGCCGCCTGGTACGCATTGCCGTATTTGCGCGTCGAACCGGCATAATCGGAGATGTGGCCGAGCACGATGCGCTTGCGCCCCGCGGTGGCGGCGCCGATCATGTCGAAGGCCAGGTTGAGCGAGTGCCATGGCGCCTTGGCGGTATCGAGAATGAAGTCCGGACCGCCCGGGATGGCCATCACCTCGCCCCGAATGATCAGCGGCGCAAAGGTTGCGGCCTGGCTGGCCACGACCTCCGGCGCCATGCCCAGTTCGAGCGCAGCCGCCGCCGCCGCGGCGACCGGCATCCAGAAGTGGGAGGCCGGGAAGCGTGTTTTCAGCGCCAGGTCGCCGGCAGGCCCGCGCAGGTTGAAGCTCAGCGTGTCGGGATAGGCCGCGTGGATGTCGAAGACCCGGTAATCCGCCTCCGGCGAGGTGCCGAAGGTAACTACGCGTTCGCCGGTCAGCGCCGCCATGCCGCGGACATTCTCGTCGTCGGCGTTGAGCACGACAAGGCCGCCGGGCAGCACGCCCTGGACGAGTGCGGCCTTCTCGGCGGTGACAGCCTCGATCTTGCGGAAGGCGGAATAGTGCTCGAGCCGGACCAGCGTGACGATGCCGACATGCGGCTTCAGCAGCGCCGTCATGGGGCCGATATCGCCGGGGCCCGCGGCGCCTAGCTCGACGACGACGTAGTCAATGCCGCTGTGATCCCTCCGCAGGAATCGCGTCAGCATCCCCATGGTATTGCGGAACAACTGGCTCGCGGCCGGCGCCTGGCCGGAGATCATATGGGCGAGCAGCGCGGTGGTGGTGGACTTGCCGGAACTGCCGGTTACGCCGATGTACCGGGCGGTACTGCGCTTGCGCGCACGGCGGGAAAGGAATGCCCGGTACGAGACCTTGGCGCGCCTGAGCCTCGGCCTAAGCCAGTTCCTGAAGGGTCCGTTCTTATCCAGAAGACGCATGCAGAATGATCCGATTTGACGGCAAAAACTGGCAAGAAATGCCGAAAAATAGCCAAGTCTGCGAGGAGAGTTGGCCGGGTGGCTGAAAAGCAGCCCTATACCCGGGTATTCTGCACGAGTTGCCGTGCATGTTCAAATGCAGCGGCCGCCATCGACCTCCAGCGCCACGCCGGTGATGAAGGCCGCCTCGTCGGAGGCGAGCCAGAGGGCGGCATTGGCGATGTCGAGCGGGGTCGACAGACGGCCGAGCGGAATCGAGGCGCGGAACTTGTCACGCAATTCCGGCGTGTCCTCTCCCATGAATTTCGCCAGCATGCCGGTCTCGCCGGCGACGGGGCAGAGACAGTTGACGCGGATGTTCTTCGGCGCCAGTTCGACGGCCATCGACTTGGTGGCGGTGATCGCCCAGCCCTTCGAGGCATTGTACCAGGTGAGGCCGGGGCGCGGGCGCAGGCCGGCAGTCGAGGCGGTGGTCAGGATGACGCCGCCGCCGCGGCGCTCCATCATCGGCACGACGGCGATTGCGGCGTGGTAGATCGCCTTCATGTTGACCGCGGTGATGAGGTCGAAGACATCCTCGCCGACTTCCAGCATGTCGCCGTTGCGATGGGTGTAGCCGGCATTGTTGACCATGATGTCGACGCCGCCGAAAGAGCTCTTGGCGGCATAGACCATGGCCTCGACATCGGAGCGGACCGAGACGTCCGTGGTGATGGCGATCGCCGCGCTGCCGATCTCTCCGGCGACGCGTTCGGTACCCTTGGTATTGAGGTCGGCGACAACGACCTTCGCGCCCTCCTCGGCGAAGCGCTTTGCCATGCCCTCACCAAAACCGGAGGCGGCACCGGTGACGATGGCGACCTTGCCTGCGAGGCGACTCATGATTTGGCTCGCCAGGTTGCGACGCATGCGGCGCGGAATGAAGTCATCGAAAAATTCTCATCCATGGTTGAACACGATCGTCTTGGTGGCAGACATGTCGTAGAGCGCCTCGAACCCTTTTTCGCGGCCATGGCCGGAGCGCTTGAAGCCACCGAAGGGAAGCTCGACGCCGCCGCCGGCGCCGTAGGCGTTGACGAAGACCTGACCGGCGCGCACGCGCTTGGCGACGCGGTGTTGGCGGGCGCCGTCGAGCGTCCAGATCCCGGCGACGAGGCCGTAGTCGGTGGAATTGGCTAGCCGCACGGCCTCCTCCTCACCCTCGAACGGAAACAGCGACAGGACCGGCCCGAAGATTTCTTCCTGGGCGATCGGGGCATCCGGCGGGACATCACCGAACAGGACCGGCGCGAAATAGTAGCCACCCAATGGTGCGTCGTTGCTTACCGAGCCGCGCGACAGAACTGGGATTCCGGCGGCCTCGGCGTCGGCAACCATGGCGGCGACGCGGTCGCGCTGCTGTGCACTGATCAGCGCGCCGAGATCGAGGTCGGCCTCGTGCGGGCCGGCGACGAGTTTTGAAAAGCGCTCGGCCAGGGCATTGGCCACGCGGTCATAGACCGGGCGCTCGATCAGCACGCGGCTGCCGGCCGAGCAGGTCTGGCCGCCATTCTGGATCACCGCGTTGACGAGGACCGGCAGCGCCCTGTCGAGATCGGCGTCGGCAAAGACGATCTGCGGCGACTTTCCGCCGAGTTCCATCGTGACGCCACGGTTGTTGCGGGCGGCGGCCTGCTGGATCGCCGTGCCGGTGGCGGGCGAGCCGGTGAAGGTGACGTAGTCGACACCGGGGTGGCCCGAGAGTGCCGCGCCCGCCGTGGCGCCATAGCCGGTGACGACATTGAAGACGCCGGCCGGAATGCCGGCTTCGAGCGCCAGCTCGGCGATCCGGATGGTGGTTAGCGAGGCGTCCTCAGCCGGCTTGACGACAAGCGTGTTGCCCATGGCGAGCGCGGCGCCGGCAACGCGGGCGAGAATCTGCAGCGGATAGTTCCACGGAATGATGCCGGCGACGACGCCATGCGGCTCGCGCAGCGTGAGCGCCGTGTAGCCTTCCAGAAAGGGAATGGTCTGGCCGTGGACCTTGTCGCCGGCGCCGCCGTAGAACTCGTAATAGCGGATGGCGGCGGTGACATCGGCCCTGCCCTGGCGCAGCGGCTTGCCGGTGTCGCGCGATTCGAGTGCGGCGAGTTCGGTCGCGTTCTCTTCGACCAGCCGCGACAACCTGGTCAGAAGCCGACCGCGCTCGAAGGCCGGCATCGCCGGCCACGGACCGGCCTCGAAGGCGTGGCGCGCGGCGCCCACAGCCAGGCCGACATCTGCCTCGCCCGAGGCCGGAATGGAGGCGAAGGCCTTGCCGTCGGACGGGCAAAGGACATCGATTCGCGCGCCCGAAAGAGCGTCCGCGTGCTTGCCATTCACCAGTTGCTGGAACGCACGGCCGTCGGCGACATCTGTCGAAATATGTGCACCCACCGCCGATTCTCCTTTGAATTTTGTCACAGGCCCGCTCTATGGTGCCACCGCCGAGCCGGCAGGACCAGTGGCTGGATCGGCATATGTGACACCTTGGCACTGGTCATTTTAAATCGATTTGATTATCTTGCTGCACTGCGGCATCAAGTGGACAAGCCATGACAAGCCAGATCATTCCAGTCGACCCGTTCGACTTCATCATCTTCGGAGGCACGGGCGACCTGTCCGAGCGCAAGCTCCTGCCGGCGCTCTATCACCGGCAGTGCGATCACCAGTTTTCGGAGCCGACGCGCATCATCGGGACCTCGCGGTCCAAGATGAGCGACGAGGAGTTCCGGACCTTTGCCAGAAAGGCGATCAAGGAGCACGTAAAGCCCGAATATATCGATAAGAAAGAACTGGACACCTTCCTGGCGCGGCTCAGCTACGTGCCCGCCGACGCCAGCAACGGCGAGGGTTTCGACAAGCTGAAAAAGGCGATCGGCGACAGCAAGGCCATCCGCGCCTTCTATCTGGCGGTCGCGCCGTCGCTGTTCGGCATGATCTCGAACCGGATCAAGGAGCACAAGCTCGTCACCGACAACTCGCGCATCGTGGTGGAGAAGCCGATCGGCCGCGACCTCGCCTCGGCGAAGGAACTGAACGACCAGATCGGCGCCAATTTCGGCGAGCATCAGATATTCCGCATCGACCATTATCTCGGCAAGGAGACGGTGCAGAACCTGATGGCGTTGCGTTTTGCCAACGCGCTCTACGAACCCTTGTGGAACTCGGCCCATATCGACCATGTGCAGATCACGGTGGCAGAGACGGTCGGTCTGGAAGACCGCGTGACCTACTACGACAAGGCCGGCGCGCTGCGCGACATGGTGCAGAACCACATGCTGCAACTGCTGTGCCTCGTCGCCATGGAGGCGCCGCCCTCGATGGACGCCAATTCGGTGCGCGACGAGAAGCTAAAGGTGCTGCGCTCGCTGACGCGGGTGAACGGCCAGGAAGCGCCGAAGTCGACGGTGCGCGGCCAGTACCGGGCCGGCGCGTCGGCAGGCGGCGCCGTCAAGGGCTACGCCGAGGAGCTGGAAAGCAAGGAAAGCAACACGGAAACCTTCGTGGCGCTGAAGGCGGAAATCGCCAACTGGCGCTGGGCCGGCGTGCCGTTCTATCTCCGGACCGGCAAGCGGCTGGCGACGCGGGTGTCGGAGATCGTCATCGAGTTCAAGCCGATCCCGCACAACATCTTCGGCGACAGCGCCGGCAACGTCTCGCCCAACCAGCTAGTGATCCGGCTGCAGCCCGACGAAGGCGTCAAGCAGTACATCATGATCAAGGATCCAGGCCCGGGCGGCATGCGGCTCAGGCAGATCCCGCTCGACATGATCTTCGCGCAGAGCTTCGACGGCCGATCGCCCGATGCCTATGAACGGCTGATCATGGACGTGATCCGTGGCAACCAGACGCTGTTCATGCGCCGCGACGAGGTCGAGGCGGCATGGGCCTGGGTCGATCCGATCCTCTCGGCCTGGGCCGACAGCCGGCAGGAAGCGCAGGGTTACACGGCCGGCACCTGGGGCCCGTCCGCCTCCATCGCACTCATCGAGCGCGACGGCCGAACCTGGCACGAGAGCAGTTGATGGGCGAAGAGATCCGGCCGGACCGGCGCATATTCGACAGCCGCGCGAAGCTCGCAAAGGCTCTGGCCGAGGCGGTGTCACGGGTGCTTTCCGGCGCCATCGAATCGCGCGGAGAGGCGTTTCTCGCCGTCTCGGGCGGCTCGACACCCGGGCTGTTCTTCGCCGAGCTTTCCGGAATGCCGCTCGACTGGAGCAAGGTGACGGTAACGCTGATCGACGAGCGGCTGGTGCCGGCGTCTTCGCCCCGTTCCAACGCTGCACTTGCCATGGGCAAGTTGTTGCAGGGTCCGGCAGCGGCAGCACGCTTCGTCGGGCTCTACCAGGAGGCCGACAGCTCCGAACAGGCGGCGAAGCTCGCCGGCGAAGCGCTTCAAGGATTGCCCTGGCCGCTCGACGCGGCCATCCTCGGCATGGGAACGGACGGGCACACGGCGTCGTTCTTTCCCGATGCCGATAACCTCGAGGCGCTGCTCGATCCCGACCAGAAAGCGGTCGTCTTGCCCGTCCATGCGGCAAGCGCGGTGGAGCCGCGGCTGACGCTGACGCTCGCCACGATCGTCAAGGCGCGGTTTCTCGGGCTGCATATCGAGGGCGTCGAGAAGAGGGCCGTGCTGGACCGTGCCTGCAATGGCGAAGACCTGCCGATCCGGGCAGTCCTCGACCAGGCATCACGGCCGGTGCAGATATACTGGGCCGAATAGGCCCTCACATACATGTCCGGTTCGGAAAGGCTTCCCACTTTTCCGGGACATGCTGAACAAGGACGAGTCCGATGACGGCAAGAAAAGACATCGAAGCGATAACTGAGCGCATTCGCGAGCGCTCCAAGCCGGCGCGCGGCCTCTACCTCGATCGCGTCGAGCAGGCGTCGCAGAAGACCGCCAACCGCAGCGTGCTTTCCTGCGGAAACCTGGCACACGGCTTCGCGGTGTGCAGCCCGACCGAAAAGGTCGCGCTCAGCGGCGAGAAAGTACCCAATCTCGGCATCATCACCTCCTATAACGACATGCTGTCGGCGCATCAGCCCTTCGAGAATTTCCCGCAGACGATCAAGCACGCGGCACGCGAGGCCGGCGGCATCGCGCAGGTGGCCGGCGGCGTGCCGGCAATGTGCGACGGCGTCACGCAGGGCCAGCCAGGCATGGAACTGTCGCTGTTCTCGCGCGACGTGATCGCCATGGCGGCGGCCATCGGCCTGTCGCACAACATGTTCGACGCGGCGGTCTATCTCGGCGTCTGCGACAAGATCGTGCCGGGCCTGACCATCGCAGCGCTGACCTTCGGCCATCTGCCGGCGGTGTTCATCCCGGCCGGGCCGATGACGACCGGCCTGCCCAACGACGAGAAGGCGAAGATCCGCCAGCTGTTTGCCGAGGGCAAGGTCGGCCGCGCCGAATTGCTGGACGCCGAATCCAAGTCCTATCACGGCCCGGGCACCTGCACCTTCTACGGCACGGCGAACTCCAACCAGATGCTGATGGAGATCATGGGCCTGCACACGCCGGGCGCCTCCTTCGTCAATCCCGGCACGCCGCTGCGCGACGCGCTGACGCGCGAGGCGGCCAAGCGAGCACTGGCGATCACCGCGCTCGGCAACGCCTACACACCGGTCGGCCGGATGATCGACGAGCGGTCGATCGTCAACGGCATCGTCGGGCTGCACGCCACCGGCGGCTCAACCAACCACACGATCCACCTGATCGCCATGGCGGCAGCGGCCGGTATCGCCATCACCTGGCAGGACATTTCCGACCTGTCGGAAGCGACGCCGCTGCTGGCGCGCGTCTATCCGAACGGGCTGGCCGATGTGAACCATTTCCACGCAGCGGGCGGGCTCGGCTTCCTGATTCGCGAGTTGCTCGATGCCGGGCTGCTGCACGAGGACGTGCAGACAGTGTGGGGCGAAGGGCTGCGGCCCTATACTGTAGAGGCGAAGCTCGGCGCGGACGGTAGCGTTGAGCGCGAGCCGGCACCCGCAAAGAGCGGCGACGAGAAGGTGCTCGCTCCGTTCCCCAAGGCATTCCAGCCGACCGGAGGGCTGAAGGTCCTGTCGGGCAATCTCGGCCATGCGATCATCAAGACCTCGGCGGTGAAGCCGGAGCGACGGCTGATCGAAGCACCGGCGCTGGTGCTCGACAGCCAGCAGGCGTTGCACGATGCCTTCAAGGCCGGCGAACTCGACCGCGACCTCGTGGCCGTCGTGCGGTTCCAGGGACCGAAGGCCAACGGCATGCCGGAACTGCACAAGCTGACCACCGTGCTCGGCATCCTGCAGGACCGCGGGCACAAGGTCGCGCTGGTGACCGACGGGCGCATGTCGGGCGCATCCGGCAAGGTGCCGGCGGCAATCCACGTGACGCCGGAAGCCGTTGAAGGCGGCGTGATCGGCAAGATCCAGAACGGCGACATGATCCGGGTCGACGCCGATGGCGGGCTGCTGGAAGTGCTGGTGGCGCCCGACGTGCTGGCGCAGAGAAGCTGCATCGTGCCCGATCTCTCAGATAACGAGCATGGCATGGGGCGTGAGCTTTTCGCCGGCTTCCGCGAACTGGTGGCGCGGGCAGACCAGGGCGCGAGCGCCTTCGGCATCGCATAAGTCCGCTGCTGAACCGGACAAACTAAGGGCGGCCCGAGGCCGCCCTTTACATTTGGACAACAGCGAAGCTATTCGACGGTGACTTCGGCGCGGTCGCCGGCCGCGACGGTGGCGGTCGCTTCCTTCTTGCCGCTGTCGTCGGCCATCTCGGCGACGACGACATAGTCGCCGGCCGGAAGCGTCGTCTGGTGCTTCTCGTCATAGGCGTAACCGACCGACTTGCGGTTGCCCTCGATATCCTTCTTCGCCTCGAAGACCTCGATGTGCTTGGCCCCTGGTGCCGAGATGGCGAGAACGCCAGCGTCGAGGAAGGCCGTGATGTCCTTGGCCTCACCGGCGCGGATGTTGAAGGGGCGCTCGACCTCGGCCTGATCCATCCGCATCATGGCGACATAGTCGCCGGGCGGCAGGTCGAACTTGCCGTCAGGGCCGTAGCCATAGGCAACCTCGTCGCGCGTGCCGTCGACCTTGGCGCGTGCCTTGAGGATGCGGACCGACAGGCCGGACGCATCGACCCGGTCGCCGCCCTCGACATAGAAGGCGTTGAGGACGGCGTGCCCGACGCCGACGACGACGTCCTTCTCGACGGTCTCACCGGCGGCAAGCTGCAGCGTCTCGGTGACCTCGCCCTGGCCGATCTTGACGGTGAGCTTCTGCTCGCCTGCCGGCAGGACGATCTTCGTCTCGCCGTAATTGGTCGCCGGGCCCGAGCCGCCGGGATAGTCGACGACGACGGTGGCCGATTCGCTAACGTCTCCGCCCTCGTGCGGTCGCGGCCGGACGATCAGCGTGCCGGCGTCGAGCACCAAGACCGGCGAGGCGGTTGACCCGGCCTCGATCTTTACCGGCACCTCGACGGCGGCTTCGCCGAGACGGGCGCGGACGATGTAGTCGCCAGGCTTGAGCGTGCCCTTGTAGGCATTGTATTCGGTGGCAAGGCGCTCGCCCTTCGAGCCATCAGCTTCGACCGCGTAAATCTCCCAGGCCTGGCCGTCATCGGCGAGCGGCGCGCCGCCGGCGACCATGACAAGGCTGGGCGCGAAATTCTGCGCCGGCCTCGCGGGCTCGGGTGCAGGCGCCGGCGCGGGCTCGGGGGCCGGCTCGGCAACGACTTCCGGTTCGGGTTCGGGCGCCGGCTCGGGCTCCGGTTCCGGGGCGATGGTGACGGCCTCGGCGAGCGCGTCCTTCAGCGCGGCGGCATCGGATGCCTGCAAATACTTGCCGCCGGTATTCTCGGCGAGGCAGGCGACCTCCCTGCCCTCCTCCGCCGACAGGCCGAAGCCGAGCACGTGGGCGGTGAAGTCGACGCCGGCCTCCTCGAGCTCCTTGCCGAGCGCGCAGGGGTCGGCCTCGCAGGTCTCGATGCCGTCGGTGATGAGAATGACGGTGGATTTTTCCTCGGTGTATTTCAGCGACTCGGCGGCCTGCTTCACTGCGGCCGAAAGCGGCGTCTTGCCGAGGAACTTCATGGTGTCGGCGGCAGCGGTGATCGAGGCGGCGCTGTTGGCGGCCGGCGGCACGATCAGCTCGATGTCCTCGCAGGAGCCCTTTTCGCGGTGCCCATAGGCCATCAGACCGAGCTCCATGTCGGCGGGTACGGTCTGCAGCACGGTGCGCAGCGTGTCGCGCGCGATCTCGAGCTTCGGGGTGCCGTCGATCTGCCCCCACATCGAGCCCGACGCATCGAGCACGATGATGGCGCGGTCGGCGGCGGCGGCATAGGCCGACATGCAAAACAGGAGCGTTGCGGCAAGCATGCCACGTAAAATCTGCGCCAAGATCGTCTCCTCGTGAATCAGCCCGCCGTGGCGGCGAACGCTAGAGGAGGCTCCGGATGCTGGCAAGGCTGGATGCGGGCCAGATCTGCGTCGCGGTCATCAATAGGTGGTGCGGCGTTCCTCGCTCGGCGGACGGCCGAACTGCAGGCGGTAGCTCTGCGCGAAATAGGAATGCGAGGTGAATCCGGTGGCGATGGCGACGTCGAGGATCGGCATGTTAGTCTGGCGCAGCAGCTCGCGGGCCCGCTCGAGCCTGAGCCGCATGTAGTAGCGGCCCGGCGTCACGGAGAGGTGGCGCAGGAAGAGCCGCTCGACCTGGCGTACCGAGAGACCGGCAGACTTGGCGAGCTGGACCGCGGAAAAGGGCTCGTCGAGATTGTCGGCCATCAGCTCGACGATCTTGCGCAGCTTTTCCGACTTGCCCGACAGGTCGCGCTCCGGCCCGACGCGCTGGCGGTCGCCGGCCGAACGGATGCGCTCGTGCTGGAACTGGTTGGCGACGCCGTTGGCGAGGCCGGAGCCGAAATCGCCGCGCACGATCTCCAGCATCAGGTCGATCGAAGTGGTGCCGCCGGCGCAGGTGTAGCGCTTGCGGTCGATCTCGAAGACATTGCCGGTGCATTCGATCTCGGGAAAGCGCTCCATGAAGCCGGCGCGGTTTTCCCAGTGTATGGTGCAGCGGTAGCCCTCGAGCTGGCCGGCCTCGGCCAGAAGGTAGGAACCCACAGAGAGCGCGCCGAGCGCGCCGCCGCGACGGCCCCAGCTGCGCAGGGCGCCCAGAATCTTGCTCTTGCCGGGAAACTCGGTGGTCAGGCCGACGGAGACGAAGAGTATGTCGACCGGCGGCAGGTCGGCGACCGCGTAGTCGATCTTGAGCGGCAGGCCGTTGGAGGCAATGACCGCCTCGCCGTCGGCCGATACGGTGGTCCAGCCATAGAAGTCGCGGCCTAGCAGCCGGTTGGCCGAGCGGAAGGTGTCGATGGCCGCGGAGAGCGAAAACATCGAAAACTTGTCGACCAGCAGGAAGGCGAATTGCCGGCTGTCTTGCGTCGGTTCGGACATGACCGGCATGTCTACAGGAGAAGACATCTTGGGCAAAGCGGCAGCAGAAGGCCGGGTCAGAAGCTCGGGCGGTGAAGCCCGGCCTTCAACGAGGCAGAGACAAGCGTGTTGGCCATCAAGAGGGCGATGGTCATCGGCCCGACGCCGCCCGGCACGGGCGTGATGGCGCCGGCCTTTTCGGCCGCTTCTGCAAAGGCGACGTCGCCGACCAGCCTCGTCTTGCCATCGCCTTTCTCAGGCGCCTGCACGCGGTTGATGCCGACGTCGATGACGGTGGCGCCCTCCTTGACCCAGTCGCCCTTGATCATTTCAGGGCGCCCGACGGCGGCGACGAGAATGTCGGCGGTGCGGGCCAGCGCCGGCAGGTCCTTCGTGCGGCTATGCGCGACAGTGACGGTGCAGTTGGCGGCGAGCAGCAGGTTGGCCATCGGCTTGCCGACGATGTTGGAACGGCCAACGACGACCGCGTTGAGGCCCGAAAGGTCCTTGCCACGCACGCGCTCTATCAGGAGCATGGAGCCGGCCGGCGTGCAGGGCACGAAGGCGGTCTCGAGCTCGCCGGTGCCGAGCTTGCCGACATTGATGAAATGGAAGCCGTCGACATCCTTTTCCGGCGCGATGGTCTGGATGACCTTGCCCGAATCGATGTGGCCGGGCAGCGGCAGCTGAACGAGGATGCCGTCGATCGACGCGTCTGCATTGAGTTCGCCGATCAGCTTCAGCAGGTCGGCCTCGCTGGTGTCGTCCGGCAGCGTATGCTGCACCGACTTGAAGCCGCATTCCTTAGCCTTCTTGCCTTTCGATGCGACATAGACCTGGCTTGCAGGATCCTCTCCGACAATGACGACGGCCAGTCCAGGCGCGGGGTGGCCGGCCGCAACCAGATCGGCGGTGAGACGCTTGACCGTCTGCACGACGTCCTCGGCAACCTGTTTTCCGTCGATGATCTCGGCCATATTTCCCCCGGGCATGCTTTTGCGTTGCCTCCCGCATAATGCCGATTCAGGCGACGGGCAATCGCGACTTTGCGGCGTCGCGTGCCGCGATAGCGAAACCGGCGCGGCGCGGCCATGCGTTTGCGGCCTAATCGCTGGACCTCGGCAGAGACGGTGGATAAACCGGAGGCCATGCGCCGCATGGGTGTGAAGAGGAGTCGTTACAGCATGACATCGATCCGCGTGTTGCTGGCCGGTTGCGGAAACATGGGCTACGCGATGCTTTCGGGCTGGATCAATTCCGGCAAGCTCGACGCGAAGGAAACGCTGGTCGTGGAGCCGAACGCGGAGTTGCGCGAGCGAGCAGCGCGGCTGGGCAGCGTCGCCGTTGCGTCGGCAGGCGACATCGCCGCCGACGCTGCGCCGGAACTGATCGTCATCGCGGTCAAGCCGCAGGTGATCCGCGACGTGGTCGCCGGCTACCGGCGCTTCGCCGGCAAGACCACGTTCCTGAGCGTCGCAGCCGGAACCCCCATCGCTACCTTCGCTGAAATCCTCGGCGCCGAGACGGCGCTGATGCGCTGCATGCCCAATACGCCCGCGGCCATCGGCAAAGGCATGATGGTGACCTTCTCCAACCCGCACGTGACGGCGACGACAGAGAAGTTCGTTGCCGACCTGCTGTCGGCGAGCGGCGAAGTCGCGACGATCGACGACGAGAGCCTGATGGACGCGGTGACGGCTGTGTCCGGTTCGGGACCGGCCTATGTGTTCCACTTCATCGAGTGCCTGACGGCGGCGGGCGAGAAGGCCGGGCTTCCTGCCGAAACGGCCAAACTGCTCGCGATGCAGACCGTCTACGGTGCGGCTTCGCTGGCGGCGGAGAGCCTGGACGAGCCCGGCACGCTGCGCCAGCAGGTGACGAGCCCGAACGGCACGACTGCGGCCGCACTTGCCGTGCTGATGGGCGAGAACCGACTAAAGACGCTGGTGGGCGAGGCGGTTGAGGCCGCGCGGGCAAGGTCGGTGGAACTCGGCAAGTAGCGCATCCTCCGCTGCCAGCCAGCGGGATCCGATGACGCGCCAGATGGGTTATGAAAATTCGCATAAAATTTAAATAGTGTTTTAAGTATTTCTACAGTTTTACCTTTACCACATTAACCATGGCGCGATGAATTCGTTGAATAATTAGCTTCCCGGCAGAGATAATGTAATATCTGGCGACGATACCAGATTCATTACTTGCTACTGCCTGCCGGCAGAAAACCGACCGGTGAAGCGATTTGGCGACGACACTTGAACCCACTGTGAAGAAATGGCCGACGAGCCTGCTCGGCGGGCTGCCGATCGCGCAGACGGACATGAAGACGTCCGCGCGCGGCTTCATCGTCGAGGCGCTGGAGCGGCGCGGCAACGGCAGGCGTCCCTTTTATTCGACCTCGGCCAATGGCCAGGTGCTGGCGCTGTGCGGCAAGGACCCGGAATTCGTCAAGCTGATGCTGCAGGCCGACGAGATCCATGCCGACGGCATGCCGATGGTGCTCTATTCGCGGCTGTTCTCGTCAGCGCCGCTGCCCGAGCGGGTGGCCACGACCGACCTGGTGCACGAGGTGGCGCGGCTGGCCGAGATGGAGGACCTGTCCTTCTACTTCCTCGGTGCCAGCGAGGAGGTCAATGCCAAGGCGGTCGAGGAGATGCGCAAGGCCTATCCGCGCCTCACCTTCGCCGGCCGGCGCAACGGCTATTTCAGCCGCGACGAAGAGGCAGGCGTGGTCGAGGCAATCAACGCGGCCAAGCCCGACATACTGTGGATCGGTCTCGGCGTGCCGCTTGAGCAGCAGTTCATCGAGCGCAACATTGACAGGCTGACCGGGGTGGGCGTGGTGAAGACGTCCGGCGGGCTGTTCGACTTCATTTCCGGCAAGAACCCGCGCGCGCCGCAATGGATGCAGGCGGCAGGGCTCGAGTGGGTCTACCGGACGCTGCGCGAACCGCGCCGGCTGGGCATGCGCTACCTGACGACCAATCCCAAGGCGATCCGGGCGCTGATCCGCCACTCGGCCTAGGGGCCGCCAGCGTGTCCGGCCGACCTTCCCGCCTGCCCTTCGCAGCGCGGCTGGTGCTGCTCGGCTGCATGCTGGCGCCAGGCCATGCCCTTGCTGCCGAGCGCGACGCGGAGGCCTGCGCGGTGGCGGAAGGTTTCGCCAACCACGAATTGCTTTCGACAATGCGGCGCGGCGTCAACCTGCCCGGCTGGGACCATGAGGACAAAAGCCGGCGTCCGAACGCGGTGCAGCTTTCCGCCCTGCACGAACGGGGTTTCCGCCACATCAGGCTGCCGCTCGACGAGCGCAAGCTCGAGGGCGAAGGGAGCGAGGCCTATCTCGACCGCATGTTCGAGCAGGTGATTTTCCTGCTCAGCCTCGACTACACGGTATCGCTCGACCTGCATGCCGGCAGCGCCATCGGCGCCATGCTGGAAGCGGACTCCCAGAGAGGCGAGGCTCGGCTGGCGGAACTGTGGCAGGCGATCACGGCTCGGGTACGCTCGATCGACCCGCAGAAGCTGGCGGTCGAACTGCTCAACGAACCGGACGTCTCCTCGGCGATCTGGTGGGAGGCGGCAGGCAGGACGGCCGCGGCGATCCGCACGATCCTGCCGGCGCACACCATCATTGTCGGCCCGGCCGGGCCGCAACGACACGAGACGCTGGCCGGGCTGCAGCCGCTCGCCGACCCGAACGTCATCTACGCGATCCACTACTACGACCCGTTTGCCTTCACCCACCAGGGAGCCGACTGGGGCGGCGACGATGACCCGATAAGCCACCTGAAGGGCCTGCCGTTTCCGGCGAGACTGGTCGACCCCGCGATGCAGGAGAAAATCGCGGAGCTGGAGAAGGCGGGGCAACAGCGGGCGGCGACGGTGCTGCGTGATGCGCTCGATACGCCGTGGGACGAGGCCGGCATGGCGGGCGCCTTCGACACGATGCGCGACTGGAGCGTGGCGCATGACCGGCCGGTGATCGTCAACGAGTTCGGCGCGCTGTCGCATGTCGCGCCGCGCCAGGCGCGGCTCGACTGGCTCGCCGCGGTGCGGCGGCAGGCCGAAAAGCGTTGCATCGGCTGGATGCACTGGGATTTTCAGGACGGGTTCGGGCTGATCGACCCCGAAACCGGCATGCCGGACGCCGGCATCATGCAGGCGCTGACGCCCGACGCGGACTAGGGCGCCCGACGCCGCGCCTCAGGTCGCCGACCTGTGGAAGAATACCTTGGACACGATGAGCCATCGATCCTCATGCTTGAGAAGCGTCAGCGTGTCGTCAAAATGCATGCCGAGCCAGATGTCCTCGACCTGGACCGTGGCAACGTCGCCAACGATGGACATGGCGTTGATGACGTACCATGGCGACGGGTCAGGCGTGTCCACCGCCTCGTTGACCGCGGCGATGAAGCCGTCCCGGCTGTCCCACTCCAGCCCTCCACCGTAGTGGCCGATGATGGATGACTTCTCGTGCATGGCCGCACGCAGCTTGGCAGGATCGTTGCGGCACATGCCTTCGACGTAGGATTTCACGACTTCCGAAACTGCGCTGTATTCCTGTGCGTCCGCCATGGCCCATCCTCCCCGGTCCGGCCCGTTTCGCTGCAGCGAGTTTATCCTGGTGCGGGGCCGATTCCCAGCGCTTCCGGCGGGCGGTAACACCAGTCGACGAAATCGGCTGCGGGCTTCAGCCGCGGGCGTAGCGTGTAGCCGTCGATCGCCTCAAGCCGGCCGTTGTAATTCAGCGTGTGGATGCGGCTGCCCGGCCAGGCACCGCCGGCCGTCACGGTGCCCTCGCTCTCCTGGGTGAAGCCGTCGCCATCGAGTTGCGTGACACGCATGAAACTCAGCGCCGCGCCATAGGTGCGGCGGCAGTCCTGCACCGGGCGGTATAGATTTCCGTCGCGGCTTATCATGTTGCCGGCGGGCCGCGCCGTTCGGTCGTCGACGAGCACCGGGTTGGCCGGGTGCGGCTGCCACGGGCCGAACAGGTTCTCGGACGACCACAGCGCCAGCATGTCTGAATAACCGCCGGCGCCGTCGCGCACCACGGCCGTCATCCAGTAGAGGCCGGCGTGGCGGACGATCGTCGCGTCGGCCGCCTCTACATCGTCGACCAGCACGGCGTGGCGCTCCCATTTCAGTGGGAAGCCGGTGCAGCGGTAGATCGGGATATCGAAATTGTTGGAGCTCTCTGGGAGCATGTAGAGCTCGCCTTCATGCTCTATCAGGAACGGATAGGAGAGATGCCAGGGCTCCTCCAGCACCGGCATGACGGGGCCGGGACGGCCCGCCTCGTCGAAGGCGACGACCGAGATGATGCCCTTTTCCGTCCTGTGGTGAAGGTCCTCGAAGAACAGGTAGTCTCGGCCCTGCCAGTGGAGCGGAAAGGGATCGGCGTAGAAGTGGTCGACCGGGTCGGCGAGCACGCTCCAGCGCGCGCCGGCGAGATCGCGGCGCGACCAGACATCGCCGCCGGGCTCGACGAAACGGTAGCCGACGCGCCAGTGCGAGCCGTGGCAGCAGAGACGGTAGGCGGCGCGGACGGCGGCGCGGGCGACGCTTTTCGCCATGTCGCGCGCAACGTCGGCGCGGCCGATGGAGCGGAACGGCGCGGCGATCTTCTGGTCGCGCAGCACGGCGTCGGCCGCGGGCGACAGCGATTTCAGGATGAGCGCGATGACGCGCGAGCCGACAGCCTCGATGGCGCCACCGATGCCTGATGCGGCCTCGAGGGAGGCGGTGCCGGCGGCGACGATGCGGGCCTCCTCGCGCGTGCCGCTGCGCTCGATGGCGATGGCCGGCGTGCCCTGGAAGAACAGGGCGGCTGCTAGAGCCGTCTCGCCGGGGTGGCCGTTGTAGAGAGGGCGCAGATAGGGCGCACGAATGCCCGGCACGCCCTGGCGGGTAAGGTCGATGACGAGGTCGGGACTGAGCCGGTCAGAGACGGGGGGGCGATCGGCGAGTGCGGATGGCGGCAGACGGTCTGCGCCGCTCGCGCCATGACGACGCAGGACCATGCGCTCGAGCGACAGCAGCGTGTCGAGCGCGGAGCTCTCGCCGGGCGCGGGGTCGACCAGCCGGACATGGACCTCACTGCCCGGACGCTTCTCCAGCGCCTCGACCAGCCAAAGCACCCAGCGCGACAGCGCCGGACGCTCTACGTGGATGAGAAATACGGCCGGTTCGGCAAGCGACACGGCGCTCACCGCTGCGAGGAGTGCAGCGCCATGGACTGCGGAGGCCGCGACACGGGGGCCGAACCGCCGCGGCCGAGGGCCTGGCCGATCAGCCCGGCGTAGGCGTCGACCATGCCGGCCACCGAATAGCGCGCGGCAAGGCGGCGACCGAGCAGGACCATGCGCGCGGTCGCAGCGTGGTCCTGGAAGACCTGGTCGATGCAGGCGGCGAAGTCGTCCGTGTCTGCGGCGTTGGCAAACAGCGCGCAGGGCTCACCGTCGACGTCGAGCACCTCGCGCAGCACCGGCAGGTCGTTGGCGACAACAGGCACGCCGGCCTGGGCTGCCTCCACGGCGGCGAGGCCGAAGGTCTCGGCGAGCGAGGGGAAGACGAAGGCGTTGAGACTGGCGAGGAAGAGACCGACCTTCCGCGGCGGCATGTCGCCGACGAGATGGAGCCGGTCGGAAACGCCAAGCCCATCGGCAATAGCTCGCAGGCGCTGCTCGTCCGGCCCCTGGCCGGCTATGGCGAGGTGGAGCGCCGGGCGTTCGGCAAGAACGGCGACTGCCGCGTCAAGCTGCTTCAGCGGATGCAGCCTTGCGACCGAGCCTATGAGCAGAACGCCGGGCGGCAGGCCAAACAGCGCGCGCGCCTCCTGGCGGCCAATCTCGACCGACTTGTCCTCGAAGCCGTGCGGGACGTGGGTGAGCAGGCGGCGATAGCGCGCCGGGTAGGACTGGAAGTTTCGCCAGGTCTCGTTGGAATTGACGGTGATGACGTCATAGGCGCCGAGAAGACCGAGAACGCGGTCGATACGGCGCGCTGCCGGGCTGACCGTGGCGGGTGCGGAGACATGGTTGGCAATGACGACGGGCACGCCGGCAAGCCGACCGGCGCCGGCGCCAAAGATGTTGCCGTAGTGCTGGAAGGTCAGCAGCACGTCGGGCTGGATGCGGCGGATCATGCGCAGAAGCTTCCAAAGGAAGACCATGAACGAAACCGGGTTGCGCGGGCTGTCCTCGAGACAGAAATGCACGTTTGCCCAGCGGTCGAAAGCCGCCGTCTTGCGGTAGAAGAAGAGGTGGTGGACCTCGTATTCGGGCTCGCCGATGCGCTCGGCATGCGCAAGGCCCTCGCCGATGAGACGCGAAATCTCCTGCGCGCCGGCCATTTCGGCCTGCGTCTGGATGAACAGCAGCCGGATTGGCCCGGCCTTTTTCCGCTTACGCATATCCGCCTGTATTGTTTCGGTCCGCTGCAACAAGACGCAAATCCCTCAAGAAATGGTTGGCGGCCGGGCGAGAAGCCCGGTCCGGGCGCTGGCGCCGACGATCATGCCGGCGAGCGCCATGAACATGGCGAGCGCCAACGGGGCGAAATAGGCCTCTTCCTGGAACAGGCCGGTCACGGTCATCGCCATCAGTCCGAGTGCTGCGGCGGCGTGCAGATCATTGCCGGTCTTTTCGGCGATCAGCAGGATGCGCCAGGCGGTCCAGGCATAGGCGCCAATGACGGCGACTGCGAAGATTCCGGTCTGGTAGAGCAGCACGCCGACGGCGCTTTCGACCGCGAAGGGCGTGCGGCCGGCAGCCTGCGCGGCGGGCCAGTCGATATTGATGAATTCCGACGACAGGTTGCCGCCGGCGCCGATGCCGAGCCCGATTGGGTTGGCGAAGAACTCGAACAGCCCCCCCATCAGGCCGATGACGTGATAATCGCCGATCGAGAGGCCAAGCAGGATGCCGATCACCGCATAGGCCGCGAGCGCCAGGCAATGGCAGGCAAAGGCGAAGCGGGCGCCGAACAGACGGAACAGGGTCCAGCTCATCCCGACCAGCAGGAAGAGGATCAGCGGTCCCTTGGCGCTGGTCAGGAAGAGCAGCACGAAGAGCAGGCCGGCGAGCATGATGCGACCGCGATATAGCGCGAAAGTGGCGAGAAAGCTCAGCGCATAGGCAAAGCTGATGGCGTGCATGTTGGGGCCGAATAGCCGCATGATGCGGATGTCGTAGTCGGCAAGCAGTGGCGAGTTGAACAGTGTGATGGAAAAGCTGTCGAGCAGGCCGGTCTGGACGATGCCCGATTCCTTGAAGGCCTTGTCATAGGCCAGCGTGACATAGTTCGGGCCCTGCGCCCTTTCCCAATAGGCATAGCTGTTCGACAGTTCGAGCCAGAGGTCCCGCTGGAAGAACTCGACGAAGCCGCAGACCAGGACAAGCACGGACAGCACCGTCATCGCCTGGCCGAGCCGGATCGGCTGGCGCACGAATGCCAGCATGCAGATCTGGAAGAGGAGCAGCGGGGTGACGATGTTGCGCAGGTAGATGACGGCAGTGATGCCATAGAGCGCGAAGCCGAGCAGGAAGTAGACGCCGAGCACGGCGAAGACACCTATCAGGACTTTCACGAAGGGGTCGAGCGCTCGGTTGCGCTGCTGCCAGCCGGCGAGGAAGGTCACCGTCGTCACCAGCCAGGTGACGCTCAGGAGCACGAAGTTGTAGCCGCGGATGATGTCAAAATCATCGTCGCTGACGATGTAGCCGGCGGCGAGCGAGACGAAGAAATTCTGGTAGAGTAGCGCAAAGAAGATCGCCACTATGGCGATGGAAGGCATGCGCCACGCGCAGATGCCGGCGAGCAGTGCTGCCGAGAGAATGCCGAAGCCGGGGTGCAATATATGCGCAAATACCGGCAAGGCCGTCATGCAGACAGCAATGACCACTGTGAGAATGGCATTCGCGAAATTCGCGGCCGCCAGATCCCCCGGGTGTGCCATGGCGCCATGCGTAACGCCGCCGGCGATGCTCGACACCTGCGTCATGCCCCGCTTTCAACCTGACCGTACAGTTTGAACTCCCGGTTCCGTCTTGAGGTCCGGAGGGAATATTCCCTTCCGCCGGGACACTACAGGGGCAATCTATCCGATTGGTTAACCGCCCGTTCAGCATTCCTGTTTACGGTTCGGTCATGTTTGGTCGCCTGCCAGGCGGGCGGCATTTTGCGCAATTCGGTTGTCATTGAGGATCGGGGTAATGAGTTCGGAATGGGATCTGCCCGAATCGCGCCACCAAGAGGCGCGGCCGAGAACGGTCCCCTCCCTGGCCGACTCCCTGCACAATTCAACAGTATTCGGGGTCCCAGAAACGCGCGGCACCGGCGCAATCGACCCTTTGGCGCTGTTCGGCTTCGTCTTTCGCAACATCGGCAAGATCGCGGTCATCGCCATCATCCTGACGGCCATCGGCATCGTGGCGATCAGCTTCGTACCCTTTCCATTCCGCGCCACTGCAACCGTCCTGGTCGATCCGCGCGACCAGCAGGTGACGCTGCAGGAAGACGTGCTGCGGTCGATCGGCAGCGACGCCGCCGTGCTGGAAAGCATGGTGCAGATCATGAAGTCCGACGGCTTCCTGCTGACCGTGATGCAGCAACTCGGCATGGCGGGCGATGCCAAGGCCAAGCTCAGCGAAGAGGAGCAGCTCAAGCTGCTGGCGAAGTTCAAGAAGGACCTGTCGGTCGAGCGCAAGGGCGCCACCTACTTAGTCGAGGTCTCCTACAAGGCCGACACGGCGCAGGAGGCGGCGCGCGTCGCCAACAGCGTCGCCAGCAGTTTTGCCGAGACCCAGAACGGCTATCTGCGCCAGGCCAACCAGGACGCGGCGCAGGCGCTTTCGGAGCGACTCGTTGAACTACGGCGCAAGCTGAACGCTTCGGAAAAGGCCGTAGCCGATTTTGCGGCGGAGCACGGCATTCTCTATGTCGACAGCGGAAACACGCTGGAGATGCGGCAACTGACCGAACTCAGCGCGCAGCTGGCGCTGGCCAAGAACGCCACGGAAGCCGCACGCGCACGCTATCAGGGCCAGACCGACGGCGGCGCGGTGCTGAATGATCAGCGCAACGGCGAACCGGCCCAGCTCTCCTTCCTGCGTCAGCAGCGCGCGCAACTGATGCAGACGCTGGAACAGCAGAGCCTGACCTATGGATCGCGCCACCCGCGCATCGCGCAGACAAGGCAGCTGATCGCCGGAATCGAACGGCAGATCCGCGACGAGAAGCAAAGCCTTGCACGGCAACTCAAGGGCGACCTGGAAGTGGCCGAGGCGCAGCAGAAGAAGCTCGAGGCCGACATCGCCAAGCTGAGCTCGGGCGTGGTGCTGACCGACGCCGCCGAGGTGCGGCTGGAGGCGCTGCGGCGCGAGGCCGCCGCCGACCGCGACATCTACGAGAAGTTCCTGAGCCGCAACAAGGCGACCGACGAACTGGCGGCGATGAAGAGCGACAATGTGCGCGTCGTCTCGCCGGCCGTGCCGCCGCTGAAGTCGAGCCGGCCCTCGCTGACGCTGCTGGCGCCGGTGCTGGGCTTCCTGAGCGCCATTGCCGCCACAGTGATGCTGGCTGTGGCCGAGCGCGCCACGACGCCCGCGAGCATGGCACGCGTGCCGCGCAGCCCCGGCGCGCCGCCGCCCTCGCCCGAGAGGAGCCGCATGACGCCAACGGCCGAGCGCGAGCAGCCAGACTTCACGGCCCGGCCGGCCCGAAACGACCTTTTCGCAAGGCGGCAGGCGGGTGCCTCGCTGTTGATGCTGGCCAAGGACCGTGAGCCCGTGCGAAGCGCATTCGCAGAGCGGCAGGAGAGGCTACCGAAGAGAGCTTACCGCGACCGCCAGGCTGACTCGCTGCTGATGATGGCCGAAACGATGCGACGCCAGGCTGGCGAAGAGCTGCCGCGCGACCCGTCGCCTGCCGAACGACGTCTCCGCCGCCGCTGAAGGCGCCGGACCAGCCCATAAGACTGCCGCATGATCATGGCCTCGGGGCAGGGTTACCGGGACCGTTAAGACTTCATTCAAATCCGTTCCTTCCGGTTAACGCCTCGTTAACCGGGGAGCGATCTTTACCGCCAGCGTTTACCCATTGCGACCACGATCCGGTTTATTGACGGCAAGGTTCCAGACATTAGCCTGATCGGCGATGAAGCCAGTTTTCAGGCGTTGGCGGAAACCATGATTCCACGGCCGGCGGCAGCGTGACGCATACGGAGCACGACAATGAATTCCATGGTGATGCAGGCGGATATCATCTCCAACTGGGAGGACCGTCATGAAAGCCTGTTCGGGGTTGAACTCGTCAAGCTGAACCATCGCCTGATCGATTCAGGCCTGTTCTCGCGCGAAGCCCTCGGCAGGGTGATCGAGCGCTGCCCAAGCGAACATCTGGGGCTGCGCGCCATGGGCACCGAGATCGACGATCCGAAGCGGATGGAAGGCGAGCTCGGCAACGCCAACGGCATGGAGGCCATCGAGGCGATCGAAAAGGGTCGCATGTGGATGAACATCCGCCGCGTGATGGACTGGGCGCCGGAATACAAGACACTGCTCGACGAGGTGTTCGGCGAATTCGAGGCGCGCATGCCGGGCTTCAAAACATTCAAGCGCAATCTCGGCGTTCTGATCTCCTCGCCCAACGCAAATGTCTTCTACCACGCCGACATCCAGGGCCAGTCACTGTGGCAGATCGAGGGATCGAAGAGCGTCTACATCTACCCCCGCTCGGAAATCTTCATCACGCCGGAGAATGTCGAGAAGATCCTGCTACGCGAGACCGCCGAGGACATGCCCTACGAAAACTGGTTTGACGACTATGCGACGCATGTCGACCTGAAGCCCGGCGAGATGGTGTCCTGGCCGCTCTATGCGCCGCACCGGGTCAAGAACCACGACTGCCTGAACATCTCGGTGACGATGGAGCACTGGACGAAGCAGATCTGGAATTCCTACGCCGTCCATTACGGCAACGGCGTTCTGCGACGCACGCTTGGTCTCAAGAACAGCTCGACGCGCGACCACGGCCTGCATGTCTATCCGAAGGCTGCAGCGACGTTCCTGTGGAAGAAGCTCGGCAAGCAGATCACCGGCGACGTGGTGAAACAGCGTGACTTTCGCATCGATGCGAAGTCGCCCAACGGCCGTGCGAGCCTGCGCTGAACGCGCTGCCGCCCATAGCGAGGAGCATCGCGATGCTGTCAGTCGCCGGGGCGGACATGCGGCTCGACCTGACCGTCTCGCTCGAGCCCGGTTTCGACTTCCTTTCCGACGAATATGCGGGATTCTACTCCGCCGACCGGGCGACGGCCTTCCAGGCGCCGCTATGGATGGCGATGATCCATTCCCGGCTGGCGGGCGGCCTCAACGCCACACAGCAGACACTGACGCTGCGCAACCGCGCCGATGGCGCGCTGGTCGCCGTCATCCCGCTGGTGCTGCAACGCTCGAAGGGCATCCGCCTGCTGCGCCCGGCCGACTTCGGTGTCTGCGACTACAACTCGATCGTGGCCGATCGCAACATGCTCGACATGATCGCTGCCGACGCGAGCCTTGTCGCGGAGCTCAACGCCCTGGTTTCAGGCGCGGACATCCTGATGTTCCGCAAGGTGCGCGAAGACGATTTCGATATCGGCCGGCTGTTTGCCGGATCGACGAGCACGCCAGCAGAGAATGCCGCCTATCACAGCACGGTAGGCGACGATTTCGACGCCTGGCGCAGCCGCACGATCCGCAAGAAATTCTCCAAGGAGCTCGGCCGGCTGCAGCGCCAGATGGAGCGCGAATTCGGCAGCTACGAGCATCGCGCGGCAGCGACCGAGGACGAGATCCGCAAAGCCTTCGACTTCCTGCGCGCCTCGCGTAGCGGACGCTTCGAGGACGACCTGCTGCAGAGCGACCTCTATTTCGAGTTCTATCGCGACTACGCGATTGCGGCCGCCGAACGCGGCGAGGCTGTCACCTATGTCAGCTATGTAGCCGGCGAGCCGGTGGCGGTGCTGTTCGGCCTGGTCGGCGACGGCGAATTCCACGCCGTGCTGATCGGCTCGGACACGCAGCGTTTCGGCCGCAGCTCACCCGGCACGCAGGTCATCTACCAGATCATCAAGCGGCGCTTCGAGGAGGGTTTCCGGAGCTTCGACATGGGTCTCGGCAATAGCGGCTACAAGACGCACTTCCGCGTCGAGGAGACCGCGCTGCGCAACCATACGAAGACGTTCTCGATGGCCGGCTACGCGATGGCGACGGTCTACCACCACGCCAAGCCTGTGAAAAACCTGCTCAGGAAGTTCGTGCCGAATGTCCGCTGATCGCCCGCACAAAAAGCCGGGCGCCGAGGCCGACGGAATTGCCGCCCGAGTCGGCAGACTGGCGCGCAACCCGGCGCTGCGCGGCATTGCCGGCGTGTTCGTCATGAAGAGCTCGATCATCGTGTCGAACTTCCTGCTGATCATGGCAGCGGCACGCGTGCTCGATACCGAGCATTTCGGCATCTATTCGATCCTGTTCTCGGCGGTCGGCCTGTTCTGCATCGTGGCGACCTTTGGCCAGCAGGTCTCGGTAATGCGCTGGTGGAACGAATACACCGCCGCCGACGACCCCGCGCTGCTGAAGGGCGCGCTGCGCTTCAGCTTCGCGACCTGCCTTGCCGGTTGCGCGATCGTGGCGGCAGGTTTCTATTTCTGGGCAGCCTCCAACCACGCGATGATGCTGGCAGCCGCTGTGACGCTGTTCATGGTCGCGCAGGCCTCGGTGCTGACCACGGCGCACCTCGTGCGCACGGCGGTCGGCGTCGGCGCGGGAGATGGCTTCGGCAATCTGCTCGTCGTGCTGCCGGCGCTTTCCTACCTGGCGTTCTGCCTGGCGACCGGCACCGCTGCTGATGTGAGCACCGTGTTCTTCCTGTTTTCGGGCGGCGCGATCACCGCGATGCTGCTGCATTTCGTGTTCATGCGGCGTCGTATCCACGCGCTCTATCCCGACTTTGCCGCCATCGAACCCCGGCATGACCGGGCGAGCTGGCGGTCGCGCTCGTTCAAGCTGTGGATCTCCAACTGCCTGGAGGCCTCGAACCAGTATCTCGACGTGCTGATCATCGGCTACCTGATGAGCCCGGCGATCGCCGGCGCCTATTTCGTCACGACGAGGCTCGCAAACGCATTCGCTACCGCATCCGACACGATGCACATGTTCTCGACGCGTCACATTCCCGACCTCTACTACCGCGGAGAGTTCAAGCAGCTGAACAGCCTGCTGAATTCGGTTGCCGGCATCACGCTGGCGGTTGTGATCGGCGGCATGGTGGTGATCCTGGCCGGCGGTCACTTCTTTCTGATGGTCTTCAACGAAGCCTACGTGCCCTACTACCCGGCACTGGCGCTGCTGTGCTTCGGCACTGCGGCGACCGCGGCCGCCGGACCGTCGGGCTCGATCCTGATGCTGACCGGCCACGAGGGGCGCTACCTGAAGATCATCGCGCTGTCGGTGCTGATCCGCGCGGTCGGCTTCTTCACGCTGATTCCGGGCTTCGGCATCATGGGCGCGGTGTCGGCGACGACGATTTCCTTCATCTTCATGGCGGCGATGCTGCGCCATTCCTCCAAGTCGCTGACCGGGCTCGACGGCTCCGTGCTGCGGCTGGTGGGCACGCGCGGCGAACCGGCCTACGCGTCGCCGGCGGAGTAGCCGCGACGAAACGCATGATTTCCCAGAAGGCCGGGGATCTCCAGCCCCTGCCCCCACCTCGAAGAGTGGTGCAACGAGGATGTACATCGAGATCGTCAGACCCGCCGACCAGCGCCTGAGCGCCAGCGTCGCAGGCGATTTCAACTTCCTGTCGCCGGAATACCGGGCGCTGTTTGCGGCAAGCGGCGCGACCGCCTTCCAGTCGCCTCTGTGGCTGGACTCGCTCTACGCGGTGCTGGCCAGGCGGATGGACGCGCGCCCGCACGTCGTGACGTTACGCGACCGCGCCGGGCGGCTGAGGATGGTGATCCCGCTGGTGCTGCAGCGCGCGGCAGGCATCAACATTCTGCAGCCGGCCGACCTCGGCGTCTCCGACTACAACGCCTTCGTCGCCGACAAGGCGACACACGAACTGGCCGCCTCCGACCCGGACCTGATCGGCCAGATCAGGCAGTGCCTTGCGCCAGCCGACGTGCTGATCTTCCGCAAGATCCAGCGCTGCCCGAAGTCGGTGGCGGCACTCTTCAGGGGCACCGAGACGCTGAACGACAATGCCGGCTACGAGCTGGCACTCGGCGTCGGTACGTTCGACGAGTGGCAGAAGAAGGCGCTGAAGAAGAAGTTCCGCAACGGGATACGGCGCAAGCTGCAGGGGCTACAGGAAGCGCATGGCAGCGTCGAAACAGTGACCTTCAGCGACAAGGCCGACATCGAGCGTGCCATCCGCTTCATCCGCGACCTGCGCACGGCGCGCTTTGCCGACGACATATTGCACAACGAGGCCTATCTCGACTTCTACACGCGCGTGGCGGTGATGGGAGCTGAATCGGGCGAGGCGGTGACGTCCGGACTGCTGGTCAACGGCGAACTCGTGTCGGCCGACTTCGGCATCGTCAACGACAACGCCCACCACGCCATCCTTTGCGCCTCACGCATCGACGAATACGGCCATTATTCGCCGGGGCTGCAATCGCTGTTCGCGATGATAAGGCGCAGCCACGAGAACGGCCGGGCGCGCTTCGACTTCGGCATCGGCAAGACGCGGCAGAAGAGCGATTTCGGCTCGACCGAAATCCCGCTCTACAACCTGACCGTTGCGCGCAGCATAAAGGGCAAGGCGGTGTCGCTGGTCTACAACCAGGCCAAGCCGCTGAAGACCCTGCTGAGACGCATCGACGGGCGCCTGCGCTAGCTGCGGCCAAAGGGCGGCGGCTCAGTCTGTGCGCTTGCCCGAACCGTCGAACCAGTGGAGCTTTTCGGGACGGACGATGACGCGCAGTTGGTCGCCGGGCCTTGCCTTGGCGCGACCGGCAACGCGCACGACGATCTGCGAGCCCGCGGCGGCGCAATAGAGGAAGCTGTCGGCGCCGACGGGCTCGACCGCCTGGACCTCGGCGGCAAGCGTCAGCGCGCCGGCCGGAACGTCTTCATCGAAGGCGACGTCGGCGTCCTCCGGGCGGAAGCCGAAGGTGGCAGCATCCTTGTGACCCTGGGCGGCGTCGACCGCCGACCCGTCGGCGAAGGCAAAACCCTTCTCGCCCAAGGTGACCGGCAACAGGTTCATCGGCGGCGCGCCGATGAAGCTCGCCACGAAGGTCGATGCAGGCTTCTCGTAGATGTCGAGCGGATCGCCGATCTGCTCTACCTTGCCGGCGTTCATCACCACGAGGAGATCGGCGAGCGTCATCGCCTCCAACTGGTCATGGGTGACGTAGACGCTGGTGACGCCAAGCGAGCGCTGCAGGCTCTTGATCTCGATGCGCATCTGGCCGCGCAGCTTGGCATCCAGATTGGAGAGCGGTTCGTCGAACAGGAAGACCTTCGGGTTGCGCACGATGGCGCGGCCCATGGCGACGCGCTGGCGCTGGCCGCCCGACAGTTCGCGCGGCCGCCGCTCGAGCAGCGGCGTGAGTTCGAGCTTCTCTGCGGTCTCGCGTACGCGCCGGTCGATCTCGTCCTTCGGCGTGCCGCGGTTGCGCAGGCCGTAGGCCATGTTGTCGTAGACCTTCATGTGCGGGTAGAGCGCGTAGTTCTGGAAGACCATGGCGATGTCGCGTTCGGTCGGGCCAATGGCGTTGACCACACTGTCGTCGATCGAGACGGTGCCGGCGGTGATCGATTCCAGGCCGGCGATCATGCGCAGCAGGGTGGACTTGCCGCATCCTGACGGGCCGACCAGCACGCAGAGTGCCTTGTCCGGAATGACGATGGAGACGCCTTTGACGGCTTCGACGCCGCCCGGATAGACCTTCCTCACATCGTTGAGCGTGACGGTTGCCATTATTTCTCCGTATCGACGAGGCCGCGGACGAACCAGCGCTGCATCAGCACGACAACCAGGATCGGCGGCACGATGGCAAGCATCGAGGTGACCATGACGAGGTGCCATTCGGTATCGGCATCGGCAAAGGAGATCATTTTCTTCAGGCCGATGACGATGGTGTTCATGTCGTTGGAATTGGTGACCAGCAGCGGCCAGAGATACTGCGTCCAGCCATAGATGAAGAGGATGACGAAGAGCGCCGCGATGTTGGTCTTGGACAGCGGCAGCAGGATGTCCTTGAAGAAGCGGAACGGGCCGGCGCCGTCGACTCGCGCGGCTTCGACCAGCTCGCCGGGAATCGTCAGGAAGAACTGCCGGAACAGCAGCGTTGCGGTCGCCGAGGCGATGATCGGGATGATCAGTCCGGCATAGGTGTCGATCAGATGCAGGTCGACCATGACCTTGTAGGTTGGCAGGATGCGCACTTCGACCGGCAGCATCAGGGTGATGAAGATGAGCCAGAAGAAGGTCATGCGGAAGGGAAAGCGGAAGAACACAATGGCATAGGCAGAGAGGATCGAGATGACGATCTTGCCGATGGCGATGCCGAGCGCCATGACCGTGGTGTTCCACAGCATGGTGGCGACCGAGACGCCGCCGATGCGGCCGATGCCGCCGAACAGCGCGGTGGAATAGTTCTCGATGAAACGGTCGCCAGGCAGCAGCGGCAGAGGCGGCCGCAGGATGGTCTGCAGCGAATGGGTCGACGCCACGAAGGTGTAATAGATCGGGAAAGCGACGACGAGGATGCCGAGCACCAAGAGGAGGTGCGCGATGACGGTGCGGACGGGCGTGTTCTCGATCATGCCGGCCTAACCATAATGCACCCGCTTCTCGACGAAGCGGAACTGGAAGACGGCGAGCGCGATGACGATAATCATCAGGATCACCGACTGGGCGGCGCTGTCGCCGAGGATCAGGTTCACGAAGCCATCATTGTAAAGCTTGTAGACCAGCGTCTCGGTCGCCTTGCCGGGCCCCCCGCCGGTGACGGCGTGGATGATGCCGAAGGTGTCGATGAAGGCGTAGGTCGTGTTGATGACCAGCAGGAAGAAGGTGGTCGGCGCCAGCAGCGGAAAGACGATCGTCCAGAAGCGCTTGGTCGGTCCCGCGCCGTCGATGGCGGCTGCCTCGATCAGCGTCTTCGGGATCGCCTGCAGGCCGGCGACGAAGAACAGGAAATTGTAGCTGATCTGTTTCCACGAGGCGGCGGCGACCACGAGGACCATGGCATCGGTGCCGTTGAGCAGCGGATCCCAGGCGATGCCGAGCCAGCGCAGCCCGTAGGCCAGCGTGCCGATCGAGGGATTGAACAGGAACAGCCACAGCATGCCGGCAATGGCCGGCGCGACGGCATAGGGCCAGATCAACAGCGTGCGGTAGATGCCGCGGCCGCGCACCACCCGGTCGGCCATGACGGCGAGCAGGAGCGCCGTGGACATCGCGACGAAGGCAGTGGCGACCGAAAAGACCGCCGTGACCTTGATGGAATTGAGATAGGAGGGGTCCGACAGGACGCGCTCGAAATTGTCGAACCAGACGAAACTGGAATTCAAGCCGAACGGGTCCTCGCGCAGCATCGACTGATAGAGCGCCTGGCTCGCCGGCCAGTAGAAAAACACCAGCGTGATGGCAAGCTGCGGCGCGACCAGCAGATAGGGCAGCACCTTGTTGGGAAATACCACGCGTGGAGTCAGGACATCCTCCGATCAGCAAAGTGCCCCGCGCTGGGATGCGCGGGGCGATTGTCGTTGGTGACGGCCGGGATCAGTTGCCGATGGCCTGCTGGATTGCCGCGTTACCGCGCGACACGATGTTGTCCATCGCCTGCTGTGCCGTCTGTTCGCCGGCGAGCAGCTTCTCGAACTCCTCGTTCTCGATGTCGCGGACCTGCGGCAGGTTGACGAGGCGAACGCCCTTGGAGTTGGCGGTGGGCTCCTTGCCCATCATCTGCGTGATGGGCGTCTCGCGGCCGGGGTTCTTGTCGTAGAAGCCGGACTTCTTGGTCTCCTCGTAGGCAGCAAGCGTCACCGGCAGATAGCCCGAGACCTGATGCAGGCGCGCCTGGATTTCGGTCTGTGACAGGAAGGTGAAGAAGGCCGCGACACCCTTGTATTCCTCGTCGGACTTGCCGCCGAAGACCCACAGGCTGGCGCCGCCGGGGATGGTGTTCTGCGGCGCGTTCGGGGCTTCCGGCTCGTAGGGAAGCTGGCCGATGCCGTAGTTCATGCCCGACTTCACGATGTCGCCGAGACCGCCGGACGATTCGGTGAAGATGCCGCATTCGCCGGCGAGGAAGATCTGCTTGGCCTCCGAGGTGCGACCGCCATACTTGAAGGTGCCGTCCTTGGCAAGATCGGCGAGTTCCTGGAAGTGCTTCACGAAGAGCGGCGAGTTGAGCGTGAGCTCGACATCGGTGCCGGCCAGTCCGTTTTCCTGCGTACCGTACTGCAGGTCGTTCCAGGCGGCGAAGTTCTCGGTGTGAATCCAGGTGAGCCAGGTCGAGGTGTAGCCGCAGGGCGCAGCGCCGCTTGTCTTGATCTTCTTTGCAGCGTCCCAGACTTCCGGCCAGGTCTTGGGCGGATTGTTCACGTCGAGGCCGGCCTTCTCGAAGATGTCCTTGTTGAAATAGAGGATCGGCGAGGAGGAATTGTAGGGGAAGGACAGCATGGTGCCATCGGGCTTGGAGTAGTAGGCCACGATGCCCGGCAGGTACTGGCTCTTGTCGAAGGCGGTGCCGCCCATGGAGAGGATTTCGGCAACCGGCTTGACGGCTCCCTCGGCGGCCATCATGACGCCGGTGCCGACGTCGAACACCTGCATGATGTGCGGTGGCTGCTTGGCGCGGAAGGCGGCGATGCCTGCATTCAGCGTCTCGGGATAGGTCCCCTTAAAGACCGGAACGACCTTGTAATCGCTCTGGCTCTCGTTGAACTCCTTGGACAATGTTTCGACGACTTCATTGTTGGCGCCGGTCATGGCGTGCCACCAGGAAATCTCTGTGACAGCAAAGGCAGAAGTCGTGGACAGCAACGTGATGGTGGCAGCCAGTCCGGCCGCAAAGCGTTGAAACGACATGTTTCTCTCCCGTATGTGGTTGGCGAGATGGGGGTGTCTCGCGACGGGGAGTATCTTTCGATTGTGACAGATCGACAATGGTTTTGTTGCGGTTCCATGAAGTTTCGCGTCGCCCAGACGGGCCTGTCGCGACCCACTGCTTAGCCGGCACAAGACTAACGCTGCGGCAGCTGCGGCGGGGACCTGATCCGGCCCTGACGGCGGACTGTCAGGATCGTGGGAACCTCCGACGGCCGGACCGGTTATTCCGGGCGTCACGGAGGTTCAAGCGACATGCGGATCATGACAGGCGGCTCGGCCACCGGCGGCGGTGGCGGCATAACGGAGGCTGCCGAATATGCCCGGCAGGCGGACCTGACCTATGTCAGCGACGCCGAGCCGGGTATCAGGCGTCGGCGGCGCGGCAAGGGCGTCGGCTACGAGCAGGCCGACGGCAGCCCGGTGCGCGATGCCGCAACGCTCGACCGCATCCGCATGCTGGCGATTCCGCCGGCCTGGACGGACGTCTGGATTTGCGCTGACGCCGACGGCCACCTGCAGGCGACCGGGCGCGACCAGCGCGGCCGCAAACAGTACCGCTACCATGAGCGCTGGTCGGCGAGCCGCGACGAGGTGAAGTATTCAAGCCTTGCCGAGTTCGCGCGCGCCCTGCCCGCCATCCGCGAACGGCTTGACCGGGACCTGCGCCGGCGAGAGTTGCCGCGCGAGCGCGTCGTAGCCTCGATCGTCTGGCTGCTCGACAACACGATGATCCGAGTCGGCAACGCCACCTATGCGCGCGACAACAAGAGCTTCGGACTGACGACGCTGCGCAACCGGCATGTCGTGGTCGAGGGCTCGCGGCTGCGCTTCGCCTTCAAGGGCAAGTCGGGCAAGGAATGGAACCTGAAGGTGACGGACCGGCGGATGGCCAAAATCATCCGCGGCATCCAGGAACTGCCGGGGCAGCACCTCTTCCAGTACGTCGACGAGGAAGGCGACCGCCGCGTGGTGCGCTCGCAGGACGTCAACACCTATATCCACGAGGCGGCCGGCAACGGCTTCAGTTCGAAGCACTTCCGCACCTGGGGCGGCACGGTAACCGCGGCGTCGCTGTTTGCCGGTACGGGATTGCCCGAGACCAAGCGGGAACGGGCGATGACGATGAACGCGGTGATCGACCAGGTGGCTGGCCATCTCGGCAACACACGCACCGTGTGCCGCAACTGCTACATCCACCCACGAGTGATGACGTCCTGGGAGGAGGGCCTACTGGCGGAGGAATTCGCGCAGGCGCGCCGCTCGCGGCGCAAGCCGGTGGAGGGCCTTGAGGAGGAAGAGCTGCTGGTACTGCGCTGGCTGGAGGCGCAGGATCGGACCTAGCCTATAGCATGTCGTATTCGATGAAGCCGGTGCGGCGGGCGATGCGGTCATAGAGCCTGCGGCCAACGGTATTGGTCTCGTGCGTCATCCAGTAAACATTCGAAACGCCGGCCCTGGCAGCCGACGCATGTACCGCCTCGATGAGCGCGCGGCCGACGCCGGTCCCCCTGACTTCCGGGGCGGCGAAGAGATCCTGCAGGTAGCAATTGTTGGCGATCGCCCAGCAGGAGCGGTGGTAGAGATAGTGCACGAGGCCGACCGGCTTGCCGTCGACGATGGCGAGCAACCCCTTCGGCTCGAACTCCCCCTTCTCGAACAGACGCTGCCAGGTGAAGCGGTAGACATCCTCCGATACCGTGGTCTCGTAAAATTCGAGATAGAGCGTCCACAGCCGGCGCCAATCGGCATTGTCTGACAACTCAAGCGGTCGGATCGTGATGTCGGCCATGCATCGTCTCCCTCGGTCTGACGCATTTGATAGCCCGGGGACGCGGCGAACGGAATGGGCAGGGCAGGGAATCCGACGCCCAGCGGGGAGCCCTGCCAACGACTTCGGTTTAACTATTGCATTTTTCTGCAAGGATAATAGGTCTTGCGACAAGGATGGCACGCCCGGCGGAACAGCCGCAGGCGGGCAGCGTTCCGCCGACAGCAACCAGCAAAGCCCGGAGGCCGATACATGCAACAACCACAGGTCAAAGGATTCTTCGACAAGCGCACCTTCTCCATCCAGTATGTGGTCGCTGATCCGGCAACGAAGAAGTGCGCCATCATCGACCCGGTGCTCGACTTCGACGAAAAGTCCGGCGCGACGGCCACGATCAACGCCGATGCCATCCTCGACTATGTGCGCGAGCAGGGTCTCGAAGTCGAATGGATCCTCGACACCCACCCGCATGCCGATCATTTTTCGGCCGCCCAGTACCTGAAGGAAAAGACCGGCGCGCCGAAGGCGATCGGCACCAAGGTGACCGAGGTGCAGAAGCTGTGGAAGGGTTTCTACAACTGGCCGGACTTCCCGGCCGACGGCTCGCAATGGGATCGCCTGTTCGCCGATGGCGAGACCTTCACGGTCGGCTCGCTTCCCGCCAAGGTGATGTTCTCGCCCGGCCATACGCTGGCCTCCATCACCTATGTGGTCGGCGACGCGGCCTTCGTGCACGACACGCTGTTCATGCCCGACAGCGGCACGGCGCGCGCCGACTTTCCGGGCGGCAGCGCCAAGCGCCTGTGGCAGTCGATCCAGGAAATCCTGGCGCTGCCGGACGAGACGCGCGTCTTCACCGGTCACGACTACCAGCCGGGCGGTCGCGAGCCGCAGTGGGAATCGACGGTCGGCGAGCAGAAGGCAACGAACTCGCATATGTCGAAGTGCAAGAGCGAGGCGGAATTCGTCGCCGTGCGCGAGGCGCGCGACAAGACCCTGCCGATGCCGAAGCTGATCCTGCACGCGCTGCAGATCAACATGAATGCCGGCGTGCTGCCCGAGCCCGAGGCGAACGGCAAGCGCTACCTGAAATTTCCGCTCGACCTGCTCTCCGGGGCATCGTGGGGGTGACGCCGTGAAGCTCGACCTCGCGCCCGAGACGCGCGACATGGTGGAAAGTGCGGGCGACGCGGCCACCTTCCTGAAGCGGCTGGCGCATCGCAGCCGGCTGATGATCGTCTGCGCGCTGGTCGATGGCGAGCGCTCGGTGCGCGACCTCGAGGACACGCTGGGCATTCGCCAGCCGGGACTCTCGCAACAGATCGCCGAACTTAGAGAGGCAGGGTTCATCGTCGGCCGCAAGGAATCGAAGTCGGTCTTCTACCGCCTCGCCGACGGCCGCGTGTCGGAATTCATCGGACTCATGCACCGCATGTTCTGCGAAGTGCCGCAGGACAGGAAATCCCCTCCAACGCAAAGAACATCGACATGACAGAATTCACGCCCGTGGCCTCGCTCGTCGGCGGCGCCCTTATCGGCCTGTCGGCCGTTCTGCTGATGCTTTGGCAGGGCCGCATTGCCGGCATCAGCCTGATCGCCAGCCGGCTGATGCCCTCCTACAGCGACCGCGCCTTCCTGTCGCGTTTCGGCTTCGTGCTCGGCTTGGTGGCCGCGCCGCTCGCCATGGCCGCCGTGACCGGCACGGACATCGTGCAGACCGTATCATCCAACATGGCCCTGATGGCCGTCGCGGGACTGCTGGTCGGCTTTGGTTCGGTCTACGGCAATGGCTGCACCAGCGGCCACGGCGTCTGCGGCCTCTCGCGGCTGTCGACGCGCTCCATCGTGGCGACCGCCACCTTCATGGCGACGGGCATCGTCACCGTGTTCATCGTCCGTCACGTGATCTGAGGAGCCAGGCATGACCTTCCTCGTCAATCTCGGCCTCGGCCTCCTGTTCGGCCTCGGCCTCGTCATCTCCGGCATGTCCGACCCGGCCAAGGTGCTGAACTTCCTCGACCTCGCCGGTTCCTGGGATGCCTCGCTCGCCTTTGTCATGGGCGGCGCAGTGGTCGTGACCTTCATCGGCTACAGGCTTGTGTTCAGACGCAATAGGCCGATCACCGGCGACAGCTTCCACATCCCGACCCGCAAGGACATCGACGGCCGCATCCTCACGGGGTCGGCGATTTTCGGCATCGGCTGGGGCCTCGGCGGCTTCTGCCCGGGGCCGGCTCTGACGGCGATCGGCCTTGCGGCACCCGGCACGCTGGTTTTCGTGCCGGCGATGTTCGCTGGCATGTGGATTGCCAGGACGCTCGCCGACAGGCCCGCCGTGCCGCAGCCAGCCTGACGAGAGGGAAGCCGATGCCGCGGACGGGTGCAGCCCGCTACCTGCCGATCCTCGACTGGGGCCGGCGCTACGACGGCGCGATGCTGTCGAGCGACCTGGTGGCGGCGGTGATCGTGACGGTCATGCTGATCCCGCAGTCGCTGGCCTATGCGATGCTGGCCGGCCTGCCCGCCGAGGTCGGTCTCTACGCCTCGGTGCTGCCGCTGATCGCCTACGGCATCTTCGGCACCAGCCGTACGCTGGCGGTCGGCCCGGTCGCCGTAGTGTCGCTGATGACCGCCTCGGCGATCGGCGAAATCGCCGCGCAGGGCACCGCGACCTATGTCGCGGCCGCGATGCTGCTGGCGCTGATGTCCGGCGTCATGCTGATCGCGATGGGCCTGTTCCGGCTCGGCTTCGTCGCCAATTTCCTCAGCCACCCGGTGATCTCCGGCTTCATCACCGCGTCGGGACTGCTGATTGCGGCAAGCCAGCTGAAATACGTACTCGGCATTCCGGCCGGCGGCGGCACGCTGACCGAAATCTTCGCCGGGCTGGCGGGGACCATCGGCCAGGCGAATGGCCCGACGCTGGCCGTCGGGCTCTCGGTGCTGGCCTTCCTCTATTTCGTGCGGCTTAGGCTGAAGCCGATTCTGGTCGGCGCCGGGCTCGCGCCCCGCCTCGCCGACTTTCTGACCAAGGCCGGCCCGGTTCTGGCGGTGGCCGGCACGATTTTCGCCACCTCGCTTTTCGACCTCGGCGAGCGCGGCGTCGCGCTGGTCGGCGCCATCCCGCCCGGCCTGCCGGTTCCGGCCGTTCCGGGGCTCGATCTTGAACTGATCCGGGCGCTCGCCGTCCCTGCCCTGCTGATCAGCCTGATCGGCTTCGTCGAATCGGTTTCGGTGGCGCAGACGCTTGCGGCCAAGCGGCGCCAGCGGATCATTCCCGACCAGGAACTGATCGGTCTCGGCGCCGCCAACATCGCCTCGGCGATCTCGTCGGGTTACCCGGTGACGGGCGGCTTCGCCCGATCGGTGGTGAATTTCGACGCCGGCGCGCAGACGCCTGCGGCCGGCATGTTCACCGCCGTCGGCATTGCCGGCGCGACGCTGTTCCTGACGCCGCTGCTGGCCGAGCTGCCGCGTGCCACGCTGGCAGCGACAATCATCGTCGCGGTGCTGTCGCTGGTCGATGTCGGCGCAATCCGCCGCGTCTGGACCTATTCGAAGATCGATTTCTCGGCGATGGCCGCGACCATTCTCGGCACACTGTTCCTAGGGGTCGAAACCGGCGTGGTGGCGGGTGTGGCTCTGTCGCTCCTGCTCCACCTCTACCGCAGCTCGCGGCCGCACATGGCGATCGTCGGCAACGTGCCGGGGACCGAGCATTTCCGCAACGTCGAGCGCCACAGCGTGGTAACCTGCCCGGAGATACTATCCATCCGGGTCGACGAGAGCCTCTACTTCGCCAACAGCCGCTACCTAGAGGACCGCATCGCTGAACTGACCGCCGACCGGCCGGAGCTGAAGCATCTGATCCTGATGTGCCCGGCGGTGAACGCCATCGACGCCAGCGCTTTGGAAAGCCTGGAGGAGATCAGCCACCGGCTGGGCGCGGCCGGGGTCACGCTGCACCTGTCGGAGGTGAAGGGTCCGGTGATGGACAGGCTGAAGCGCTCGCACTTCCTGCAAGATCTTTCCGGCGAAGTCTTTCTCAGCCAGTATCAGGCGGTGCAGAAGCTGAGCGGGCGGCCGCCAGCCTGAGCCGGCCAGCGAAACCGCCCTCCCCTTATTCAAAGATTGTGGATGACCGATTTCAGGCGGTCGCGCACTTCCGTAGCGACCGCGCCCAGCTTGGGGTTAGCGACCGCCTGCATCGAGGCGACGGGATCGACCGCCGAGACCTCGACGCGGTCCTTGTCGAGTTCCTGGACGACGACGTTGCAAGGCAGCATGGCGCCGATCTTGTCCTCATGCTGCAGCGCCTGGTAGGCGAATTCGGGGTTGCAGGCACCCAGGATGACATAGGGCCGGAAATCGACGTCAAGTTTCTTCTTAAGCGTGGCCTTTACGTCGATCGTGGTGAGGACGCCGAAGCCCTTGGCCGCAAGAGCGGCCGTGGCACGCTCGACGGCGTCGCTCATGGACGCGTTCAGCACCTTGGTAAAAGTATAGCTCATTCTGGCTCCTTTGGCGCGAGCCGACGGCCGCGAAGCGGCACCTAGAAGGCGCCGCAATCGTTTCCGATCAACTCGTCTGCGAGTTTCTTCTGATCGTCGCTTAACGCCGCATAGAGGCCTTCGGTTGCGGGCTTCATGGCCTTGAGGGATTCCAGCATGGCTTCCATGCCGGCGATACGGACATCCATGCGTTCGATGGCGGTGCCGGCGGTCATTGTTTCCATCATGCCCTCGTGCATGCCCTGCATGGTCTCGACACGATCCTTCACCGCAGTTGCGTAGGCATCCCAAGCCGCAGCCTGGGCATCGGTGATCTCAAGCTCGCTCTTGAGATAGGCGAGGCGACCGTCGACCATGGCGCCCATTCTCGGGTGGCGTCCCATCATGTGTCGGCCGCCCTGGTCGTCGCTCCAGCCGCGGCCCATCATGCCGCGCCCCATCATGCCCATCATGGGACAACCGCCGCCCATCATGCCCATGGGGCCGCGCATGGACTGCGAGTGGGCGGGAAGACTTGCCAGGGCCATGGCGCAAGCAAGAGCAGCGGAAACGATAAGACGGGTCATAGGAGTAATCTCCTTTTCCAGTGACAGACGGGCATTATGGTCCAACCGGCCGTCATGCGCGTTGATCTCAATCAACCACTCCCGAGCGACTATCCTGCGACACGGCAAACAGGCCTTGACCTTCCAGTGACTGGAAAGTGTAGGCAGTGATCCTACATATCGTTCAGAGGATATTCCGATGACCAGCCAAGACCACCACCATACCCATTCCGCGGGCTGCTGCACGAGCGGCGCCAGCGCCGCCGGCAAGGCAGAAGACGTGGTGCGCGACCCGGTCTGCGGCATGACCGTCGACCCTACCGCCGGCAAGCCGAGCGCCGAGCATGACGGGCACGTATTTCACTTCTGCAGCGAGTCCTGCCGGACGAAATTCACCAAGGATCCGGAAGCCTATCTGACCGCGACCGACCCGGTCTGCGGCATGAAGGTCAACCGCGCGACCGCAAAGCATTTTGCCCGCCACGCGGGGCATGGCACCTATTTCTGCTCGGCCGGCTGCAAGGCCAAATTCGAGGCCGATCCAGAGAAATATGCCGACGGCCCGCCTGCCCCCGAGCCGATGCCAGCGGGCACGCAATATACCTGCCCGATGCATCCGGAAGTCGTGCGCGACGGACCCGGCTCCTGCCCGAAATGCGGCATGGCGCTGGAGCCGATGGGCGTGCCGACCGGTGACGAGGGACCGAACCCGGAACTCGTCGACTTCACGCGGCGGCTGTGGGTCAGCGGGCTGCTGTCGGTTCCGCTGCTGCTGATCACCATGGGGCCGATGATCGGCCTGCCCTTCCGCGCCTGGATCGGCGAGCCGACAGCGACGTGGATCGAACTGGCACTGGCGACGCCGGTGGTGCTGTGGGCTGCTATTCCCTTCTTCCACCGCGGCTACGAATCGATCGTCAACCGCAGCCCGAACATGTGGACGCTGATCTCGATCGGCGTCGGCACGGCCTATCTGTACAGCGTCGTGGCGACGCTGTTTCCGGATATCTTCCCGCACCAGTTCCGCGGTCATGGCGACACGGTGCCGGTCTATTTCGAGGCCTCGGCGGTGATCGTGGCGCTGATCTTCGTCGGCCAGGTGCTGGAACTGAAGGCGCGCGAGCGAACCGGCTCGGCCATCCGCGCGCTTCTCGACCTGGCGCCGAAGACGGCGCGGCGTATCGGCGAGGATGGATCCGAGACCGACGTGCCTCTGGAGCACGTGCAGACGGGCGACCGGCTGCGGGTGCGGCCGGGCGAGAGCATTCCGGTCGACGGCAGCGTGACGGAAGGCCGTTCGGCGGTCGACGAGTCCATGCTGTCGGGCGAAGCGGTGCCGGTCGAGAAGACCGCGGGCGACACGGTGACCGGCGGCACGCTGAACAAGAACGGCTCGCTGGTGATCACCGCAGAAAAAGTCGGGGCCGACACGGTGCTGTCGCGCATCGTCGAGATGGTGGCCAAGGCGCAGCGCAGCCGCGCGCCGATCCAGGGCCTGGCCGACCGGGTGTCGTCCTATTTCGTGCCGGCGGTGGTGCTTGTCGCGATCATCGCCTTCTTTGCCTGGTGGGCGTTCGGGCCGCAGCCGAGCCTCGTCTTCGGCATCGTGTCGGCGGTGTCGGTGCTGATCATCGCCTGCCCCTGTGCGCTCGGGCTGGCGACGCCGATGTCGATCATGACGGCGACAGGGCGCGGCGCACAGGCCGGCGTGCTGATCAAGGATGCCGAGGCATTAGAGCGCTTTTCGACAGTCGACACGCTCATCGTCGACAAGACCGGCACGTTGACCAAGGGCCGGCCGGTGCTGACCGACGTGGTGGCGGCGGACGGCTTCGACGAGGCGCAGGCGTTGTCGCTGGCGGCAAGCCTCGAGACGGGCTCCGAGCATCCGCTGGCCGAGGCGATCGTCGACGGCGCCAAGGAGCGCGGCGCGAGCGTCGAGAAGGCGGAGGATTTCGACTCCGTCACCGGCAAGGGCGTCGCGGGCAAGGTTGGCGGTGCGAACGTTGCGCTCGGCAACCGCGCCATGATGGACGGCCTGGAGGTGGATGTCGGCGCGCTGACCGAACGGGCCGACGCTCTGCGCTCGGAAGGCAAGACGGCGATGTTCATCTCGGTCGACGGCAAGGCTGCCGGGCTGGTGGCCGTTGCAGACCCGATCAAGGAGACGACCGCCGCGGCGATCCGCGCACTGCACGAGAGCGGGCTGCGCATCATCATGGCGACCGGCGACAACGAGCGCACGGCGAAGGCGGTGGCCGCCAGTCTCGGCATCGACGAGGTGCGCGCCGACATGCTGCCGGAGAAGAAGAAGCAACTGGTCGACGAACTGCATGCGGCCGGCGCGAAGGTGGCGATGGCGGGCGACGGCGTCAACGACGCGCCGGCGCTGGCCGCTGCCGATGTCGGCATCGCCATGGGCACTGGCGCGGACGTGGCGGTGGAGAGCGCCGGCATCACGCTGCTCAAGGGCGATCTCAACGGCATCGTGAGGGCGCGCACGCTGGCGCAGGCGACGATCCGCAACATCAAGCAGAACCTGTTTTTCGCGTTCGTCTACAATGCCGTCGGCGTGCCGGTGGCGGCGGGCGTGCTCTACCCGGTGTTCGGCACGCTGCTGTCGCCGATGATCGCGGCGGCGGCGATGAGCCTGTCCTCGGTGTCGGTGATCGGCAACGCGCTGAGACTGCGGACGCTGGACCTGAAGTGAGACGGAGGAAGCGATGAACATCGGCACCGCATCGGAACGCTCCGGCCTGCCACCGAAGACGATCCGCTACTACGAGGACATCGGCCTGATGAAGGCCGGCCGCGCCGAAAACGGCTACCGCGACTACTCGACCGAAGACGTACACCGGCTGCGCTTCCTGCAGCGCTCGCGCGGCCTCGGCTTCTCGGTCGAGGAATGCCGGCAATTGCTGTCGCTCTACGACGACAAGGAGCGGGAAAGTGCCGAGGTGAAGGCGATTGCCGAGGCAAAGCTGGCGGAAATCGACCGCAAGCTGGCCGAGCTGGCGGGCCTGCGCGACACGCTGCAGCACCTGGTGCGCCATTGCCATGGCGACGAGCGGCCGGAATGCCCGATCATGGACGGGCTTTCCGGCGACCACGCGGCAGCCTGAGGGGCGAGCGGCGAGCATGCGGATGGAGCAGGCCGGCCCGCCAGTCGTGCGCTGGCCAACAAAATTACTTCATCCTTAAAATATAGGGTTTGCAACAGCTCCCGTTTTGGGCACTTTGAGCACCTGAAACCAATGGGAGAGACCAGTATGAAACCTCTTTTTGCAGCTGCCGCGCTCGCTCTCGGGCTTAGCGTGTCAGGCCTGGCCTTCGCCGAACCGGTCAAGGTCGGCATGATCACAACGCTTTCGGGCGGCGGCGCCGGACTTGGCACCGACGTGCGCGACGGTTTCATGCTGTCGCTGAAAATGTCTGGCAACAAGGACATTGAGGTCATTACCGAAGACGACGCGATGAAGCCGGAAATCGCCGTGCAGATCGCCGACAAGATGATCCAGAGCGACAAGGTCGACGTGCTGACCGGCATCATCTGGTCGAATCTCGCCATGGCCGTGGTGCCGAGCGTGGTGGCGCAGGGCAAGTTCTACCTGTCGCCCAATGCCGGCCCCTCGCCGCTCGCCGGCGAGAAGTGCGACAAGAACTATTTCAACGTCGCCTACCAGAACGACAATTTCCATGAAGCTGCCGGCAACTATGCGGAGAAGCAGGGCATCAAGAAGATGTTCATCATGGCGCCGAACTACCCGGCCGGCACGGATTCTCTGAACGGCTTCAAGCGCTTCTACAAGGGTGAGCTGGTCGGCGAGGTCTATACCAAGCTCGGTCAGACCGACTACGCCGCCGAGATCGCGCAGATCCGCGCCTCGGGCGCCGACTCGGTGTTCTTCTTCCTGCCGGGCGGCATGGGCATCGCCTTCATGAAGCAGTACGCGCAGTCGGGCGTCGAGATCCCGGTCATGGGACCCGGCTTCTCCTTCTCCCAGGACGTGCTCGGCGCCATGGGCGACGCCGCACTCGGCGCCAAGAACACGGCTTCATGGTCGCCGGACCTCAACAATCCGAAGAACAAGGAGTTCGTCGCGGCCTTCAAGGCCGAGTACAACCGCCTGCCCTCGATCTACGCGGCGCAGGGTTTCGACACGGCGAGCCTGATCGCTTCGGCCGCGGCCAAGGCCGACGTCAAGGACGCCGACGCCTTCCGCGCAGCGCTCGAGGCCGCCGAGTTCGATTCGGTGCGCGGCAAGTTCGCCTTCAATACCAACCATCACCCGATCCAGGACTTCTTCGTCCGCGAGGTGATCAAGGATGCCGACGGCGTGATGACCAACAAGATCGCGGCGACCAGCTTCGTCGATCACGAAGACGCCTACGCCAAAGACTGCAAGATGTAGCAGTCGAAAGGAGGCAAATGCTGCCGGACGTCGGGAGGCGGCCTCGTCGGGCCGCCTCCGGGGCGACCACCAATCCGTCAATCCAGGCAAAGACCTGGACCACTGTTCCCCAGTGATCGGACGACTGTAATCCCACGTGCAAACCGCCCTCTTCATCGAGCAACTGCTCAACGGAATACAGTTCGGCGTGATGCTGTTTTTGATGGCGGCCGGGCTGACGCTGATCTTCGGCGTCATGGGGCTGATCAACCTGGCACACGGCTCGCTCTACATGGTCGGCGCCTTCGCCTGCGCAAGCGTCGCGACGGCGACCGGCTCGTTCTGGCTCGGCCTGGTGGCCAGCCTCGCCGCCGCCGCGGCGGCCGGCGCCATCGTCGAGGTGACGGTGATCCGGCGGCTCTACGAGCGCGACCATCTCGACCAGGTGCTGGCGACCTTCGCGCTGATCCTGATCTTCTCGGAAGGCACGCGCTGGCTGTTCGGCTCCTTCCCGCTCTATCTCAACATTCCGTCGCAGCTGCAGGGGGCGGTGGCGCTACCGGGCGGCGTGCACTACCCGCTCTACCGGCTGGCGATCATCGGCGTCGGGCTCGGCGTGGCGCTCGGCCTCTATCTCTTGATCGGCAGGACGCGGCTCGGCATGCGGATCCGGGCCGGCGAATCCGACCGCGAGATGATCGGCGCTCTCGGCGTCGACATCTCGACGCTCTACACGGTGGTCTTCGCGCTCGGCGCGGCCCTGGCGGGGCTCGCCGGCGCCATGGTGGGCGCACTGCAGTCGGTCGAGGTCGGCATGGGCGAGCCGGTGCTGATCCTCGCCTTCGTCGTCATCGTCATCGGCGGCATCGGCTCGATCAAGGGCGCCTTCGTCGGCGCCCTGCTGGTCGGCGTCACCGACACGATGGGGCGCTTCCTGCTGCCCGGGATGCTGGCGGCGGTGATCGGCCCGGCCAAGGCGTCGGGCATCGGCGCGGCACTGGCCTCGATGCTGATCTACATCGTCATGGCGCTGATCCTCGCCTTCCGGCCCAAGGGCCTGTTCGCGGCACAGGGCTGAGCATGACGCGCGAAACGGTCCTCAACGCCTTCCTCGCCATCCTGCTTCTGGCCCTGCCCTTCGCGGCGAATGCGGCCGGCGAGCCCTTCTACGTGACGCTCGCCACCCGCATGGCGGTGCTGGCGCTCGCCGCCGCCGGGCTCAACCTGGCGCTCGGCTTCGGCGGGCTGGTATCTTTCGGACACGCCGCCTTCTTCGGCATCGGCGGCTATGCGGCGGGCATTCTCGCCGCGCACGCCTTCAACGCCGAACCGCTGATGACCTGGCCTTTCGAGATCGGCGGCAGCGACCAGATGCCCGTCATCTGGCTGGTGGCGGCGCTTGCCTGCGGGCTCGTGGCGCTGCCGATCGGCGCCATCAGCCTGAGGACCAGCGGCGTCTACTTCATCATGATCACGCTGGCCTTCGCGCAGATGATCTACTATTTCGCCATCTCCTGGCCCTCCTATGGCGGGCAGGACGGCCTGTCGATCACGCTACGCAACGGCTTTCCCGGCCTCAACACCATGGCGCCGACGAGCTTCTTCCTGGTCTGCTACGGGTTGCTGATGGCGGCGCTGCTGCTGACCTGGCGGCTGCGCGATTCTCGCTTCGGCGCAGCGCTGCAGGCGGCACGCCAGAACGAGGCGCGGGTTGCGGCCGTCGGCATCGATCCGCTCAGGATCAGGCTCGCCGCCTTCGTCATTTCGGCGATGATCACCGGCATCGCCGGCGCGCTGTTTGCCGACCTCACCCGCTTCGTCAGCCCGTCGATGCTGTCCTGGCAGATGTCGGGCGAACTGATCGTGCTGATCATCCTCGGCGGCACCGGGCGGCTGTTCGGGCCGGTGGCAGGCGCCATCCTCTTCGTCATGCTGGAATTCGTGCTCGGCGGGATGACCGACCGCTGGCAGTTCTTCCTCGGGCTGATCCTGCTCGGCGTCGTGCTGTTTGCGCGCGGCGGCGTGGTCGGGCTGATCGCCGGGAGGCCGCGGCATGGCTGAACCGGTGCTCGACATCAGCCATCTGTCGAAGAGCTTCGGCGCGCTGAAGGCGACCGACGACGTCAGCCTCGACCTCAGGCCCGGCGAAATCCACGCGCTGATCGGGCCGAACGGCGCCGGCAAGACGACGCTGATGCAGCAGATTTCCGGCATATTGAAGCCGTCGGCCGGCACGATCCGCTTCCTCGGCGAGGATATTGGCGGGCTGGGCGTCGCCGAGCGGGCGCGGCGCGGGCTCGGCCGGACCTTCCAGATCTCATCGCTGACGCCGGAATTCTCGGCGCTGCGCAACGTCATGCTGGCGGTGCAGGCAAGGCAGGGGTCGAGCTTCCGCTTCTTCGGCAACGTGATGCAGGACGACAGACTGACCGGGCCGGCGATGCAGGCCCTGGAGCGCACGGGTCTGGCCGGGCGCGCCGGCGTCACGGCGGCCGAACTGTCGCATGGCGAGCGGCGGCAGCTCGAGATCGCCATTGCGCTGGCGCTGGGCTCCAAGGCGTTCCTGCTCGACGAGCCTATGGCCGGCATGGACCCGGAGGGCGCCAAGGCGCTGACCGGCTTTCTCGACGGGCTGCGCGCCGAGGCGCCGATCCTGCTCGTCGAGCACGACATGGACGCGGTGTTCGCGCTGGCCGACCGGGTGACGGTGCTGGTCTACGGGCGCGTCATCGCCAGCGGCAGCGTCGCCGACATCCGCAGCGACGCGGCAGTACGCGCCGCCTATCTCGGAGAGCCGCAATGACGCTGCTCAGGGTCGCCGGCATCGAAACCTTCTACGGCGCCAGCCAGGCGCTGTTCGGCGTCGACCTCGACGTCGCCGAGGGCGAGGTGGTGGCGTTGATGGGCCGCAACGGCATGGGCAAGACGACGACGATACGCTCGATCTGCGGGCTGAACCGGCCGCGCAGTGGCGCCATCGAGTTCGGCGGCACAGCAATCGCGCGCAAGCAGGCCTTTCGGATCGCGCGATTGGGCATCGGGCTGGTGCCGGAGGGACGACGCTGCTTTCCGAACCTGACGGTGCGCGAAAATCTCGTCGCGGCGGCGCGGCCGGGCAAGTGGACCATCGACGGCGTGACCGGCCTGTTCCCCCGGCTCGGCGAGCGGCTCGGGCAATATGCCAGCACGCTGTCGGGCGGCGAGCAGCAGATGCTGGCGATCGGCCGCGCGCTGATGACCAATCCGCGGCTGGTCATCCTCGACGAGGCGACCGAAGGACTGGCACCAGTGATCCGGCAGGACATCTGGACGGCGATCCGCAAGCTGAAGGCCGAGGGCCAGTCGATCCTGGTGGTCGACAAGACGATGGCGGAGCTGCTGCCGGTGGCCGACCGCTGCGTGGTGCTGGAAAAGGGCCGTACGGTCTGGACCGGGCGGCCACAGGAACTGACCGAGGACCTGCAGGACCGCTATCTCGGGGTCTGACGCGCAGGCACGCCCTACTCGCGGGGGCTGGGAGCATGCTCGATCGGCCGGTCATCATCCTCAAGCAGGATACGCTGCGCAGCACCCTCGAGATCGTCATACTGACCGGCGCGCAGGCTCCACAGGAAGGCCGCCAGCCCGGCAAGGCCTAGCAGCAGGGCGATCGGCACCAGAATGGCGAGATAGCTCATCGTCATGCGCCCACCGCCTCGCCACCATGGCCGGCGTCGAACAGCGCGCGCCAGCTTGGCTTCCTCGCATCAGGCCGGCCGAGCCGCATGGCATTGGCGACAACCACAACCGAGGAGAGCGACATGGCGACCGCCGCCAGCAGGGGCGTGACCTGGCCGCTGACGGCAATCGGGACCGCGATAACGTTGTAGCCGATCGCCAGAGCGAAATTCTCGCGCACCAGCGTGTTGGCGTTGCGGGCGATCTGCAGCGAATCGGACACCGCCGACAGGCTCTCGTTCATGAAGACGAAACCCGCCGCCGTGCGGCCGATGTCGGCAGCACTTGCCGGCGCCATCGAGATGTCGGCAGCGGCAAGGGCCGGCGCGTCGTTCAGCCCGTCGCCGACCATCAGGACCCTGTGCCCCTCGCACCGCAGCGCCTCGATGCGGGCGACCTTCTCGGCAGGCAGGAGGGCGGATCCGAAGCGCTCGACGCCGAGGCGGGAGGCAAGCGCGGCAACCGCCGCCTCGCGGTCGCCCGACAGGATTTCGACTTCCACACCCTGGCGTTGCAGGCCGGCCACCGTCGCGGCCGCACCCGGGCGAATGGTGCTCTCCAGCTTGAAGCGGGCAAGCTCGACGCCGTCGCGGGCAAGCAGCACCATCGAATAGGGCTCGTCGCCGGCGGCATCGGCGGTCTTGCCAAGCGCCCAGTCGGGCCGGCCCAGGCGATACACAGTATCGCCGGCGTACGCCTCGAGGCCGTTGCCCGGCTGTTCGCCGAGCCGGTCGAAGACAATCGGGGCGGCGATGTCCTTGCGCGCCTCGGCAGCAATCGCCGCCGAGAGCGGATGGCGCGAGCCGGCGGCCATGCTTGCCGCGATGCCGAGAGCGGCAGGATCAATGTCAGCGACGTTGACGATGCGCGGGCTGCCCAGCGTCAGCGTGCCGGTCTTGTCGAAGAGGACCGTGTCGATCCCGGCCAGACGCTCGAGCGCAGAGCCATCCTTGACTAGGATGCCGCGCTCGAACAGGCGGCGCGCGGCGACGACCTGGACGATCGGCACGGCCAAGCCCAGCGCGCAGGGGCAGGTGATGATGAGGACGGCAATCGCAACGGTGATCGAGGCATGCCAGTCGAGGGTGACGAAGAACCAGCCGAGCAGCGTGGCGAGTGCAACCAGATGAACGACAGGCGAATAGAGCGCCGCGGCGCGGTCGGCGATGCGGCGATAACCGGCCTGGCCGCCCTCGGCCGCCTCCATCATGCGCACCATCTCGGCGAGGAAGGAATCCTCCGCGCGCGCCGTGGTGCGCATGGTCAGCGCGCCGGTCAGGTTCATCAGGCCGGACTGCACGCGCGTGCCGGCGCGCGCGACTTCGGGCGCCGCCTCGCCCGAGACCAGCGAGCGGTCGAGATCGGAAACACCACCGGTAACAATGCCATCGAGCGGGATGCGGTCACCGGCGGCGATCAGCAGCGCCGTGCCCGGCTCGATCTCGGCGAGCGGCAGGTAGCGGCGGGCGCCGTCCGGTTCGACGACGGTAGCGCCGCGCGGCGTCAGCCGGGCGAGGCCCGCGACTGCTGAACGCGCCTTCTCGCGCATCAGGTGGTCGAGGGTGCGGCCGATCAGCAGGAAGAACAGCAGCGTGGTGGCGGCGTCGAAATAGGCATGCGTGCCGTCATTCAGAGTGTCGTAGAGGCTAAGGCCGAAGGCAAGCAGCACGCCGACCGAGATCGGCACGTCCATGTTGGTGCGGCCGTGACGAAGCGCCGACCATGCGGAGAGGAAGAAGATGCGGCCGGAATAGACGATGGCCGGGACGGCAAGCACGGCCGAGATCAGGTGAAAGGCCTGGCGAGTGCCGCCGGAAGCGCCCGCCCAGACCGAGACGGACAGGAGCATGATGTTCATGGCGCAGAAGCCGGCAACGGCTAGCGCCTTGACGAGGCGGGAATATTCCGGATCGCCCGCCGACGTCTCGACCGCGAAGGGATGGGCGGCATAGCCCGCGGTCCTGAGCGCGCCGATCAGGTCGGGCGCAGCGCCGGCGCTCCACTTCACGCTGGCGCGCTTCATCGACAGGTTGACGCGGGCATGCTCGACGCCGGGCAGCGCCTGGAGGCTCTTTTCGACCACGGCGATGCAGGCGGCGCAGTGGACGCCGGGCACCGAGAGGTCGGTCTGGAAGGTGCCGTCGCCGAGATCGCGGCTGGCAAGGTGCAGTTCCTCGGCCGGGCTCGAAGCCTCGGCCTGGAGCGATGCCTCGATGCCGGGCGCGCAGCAACTCATGGCGGTCAGGCCGGGCGGGCGTGGCCGGGCAGCGGGCGCATCACCTGATCGCCCGGTAGGCATGCCATGTCGCGTGTCCGACCAGCGGGAAGATCACGATCAGCCCGACCATCGCCGTGGCGAGGCCGATGGCGGTCAGAACCAGCACGATGGCACCCCAGGCAATCAGCACCGGGCGGTTGTTCCATACCAGCGAGATCGAGGTGCCGATGGCGGTGAAGGCGTCGGTCTTCTCGGCAAGCAGCATCGGAACGGAAAAGGCGCTGATGGCGAAGGAGAAAGCGGCGAAGACGCCGCCGACCACCGTGCCCGTGACGAGCATCGACCAGCCGAGCGGAGTGCCGAAGAGGATCGGCACGATGTTGTCGAGCCCGGTGAAGGGGCGCAGGCCGAAGAACAGCGCGTAGATGATGACGGCGGCACGCATCCACAGCAGGGCGAGGCCGAGCATGATGACGCCGATGAACATGATCTGCGGGCCGGAGGCCGGGCGCACGAAAAGCATGCGCGCCAGCGTTACCTTCTCGCCGGCTTCGAGCAGTCGGCTCTTCTGGTAGAGGCCGACGGCAACCAGCGGCCCGACGACCATGAAGGCGGCGATGGCCGGGAACAGGATGTAGTCGAGGTCGAGATAGAACAGCCCCGAAACGATACCGATCGAGACCAGGAAGACGGCGAGCCCGTAGGCGAGGCTGAGCCCCGCCTGGGTGGTGAGGTCGCGTGCGCCGGCAGCGAGCCAGCCGAAGGCGGCGCTGACCGGCAGGCCGCGATTGCGCGATCCAACAACGGGTACGTTTGTGACCGTGCCTGCCTTGCCCATGCTGATGATCCCTTCCTGTCCTGCCACTTCGTCTCGCTCTCTCAGCACGCCGGCTTTGCGGCACCGTAGGTGCCGGCCGCGTTCTCGCCCGAAGCCCTGCTGTAGGGTACGCAATCGGGCTGCGAGGTCACCGCAACATAGAGAAAATGTGCATTGGCGGCGACCAATAGCGCCACGCCCGCAATCACCAGCCCGATCGCCAGCGCCCTGCCGCGGTGCGGCGTGCGCTCGACAGCCACTGCATGCTGCGGCAGCGCTGTCACTGTGTCTCTCCCGAGAGACCGAGCACGTAGAGCGTCAGGATCTTGCGCTGGGTCGGTGTCAGGCGCTGCTCCCAACTCGGCATCAGCCCCTGGTGCCCGGAGTAGACGGTCGAGGTTATCGACTGGCGGTCGCCGCCATAGATCCAGGACGCATCGGTGAGGTTTGGCGCGCCAAGGTCGCGATTGCCTTTGGCGTCCTCGCCATGGCAAGCGGCGCAATTGCCGGCAAACACCTCGGCGCCACGCGCTAGAGCTTCCTCGTCATGAGCGGCCGCGACAGACGGCCCCAGCGACTCCACATATCCGACCACGTCATCTATCTGGTCGCGGGCGAGAATGCCGTCGCGACCGAAGGACAGCATCTGCGAAACGCGGGTTTCCTCATGCGGCGCGTTGATGCCGACACGCAGCGTCTCGGCGATCACCTCCGGCTCGCCGCCCCACAGCCAGGCGCCCGCCGTCAGGTCGGGAAAGCCCTTGCCGCCGGTGCCGCCGGTGCCGTGACAGACGGCGCAATTGTCGCCGAACAGCGTGGCGCCGGCCTCGTGCACGATCTTCATCAGTTCCGGGTCGGCTTGGATGGCGGCATAGTCCATGCCGTCGATCCGGCTCGTCCAGGCGGACTGCTCGGCACCCGCCTCGGCGAGCTGGCTCTGCACCACCGCCTTCTGGTCGAAGCCGAGAATGCCCTTGGTGTAGGTCCAGCCGAGCGGCCAGGCCGGCATCAGCACCCAGTAGACAATCGAAAACAGGATGGTGACGAAGAGGAAGAAGAACACGATGCGCGGCACCGGCGTATAGAGCTCAGTGATGCCGTTCCATTCGTGACCCGTCGTCAGCTGACCGGTTACGGGGTCGCGATCGCCTACATCCATGGCTTGTCGTCCTCGTCGAGAATGCTCTTCTTGGCGTCCTGGAAACGCTTCTTGTTGGACGGCCAGAACGTGTAGATCAGGACCCCGACGGCCAGCGCCATCAGGTAGAACAGGCCCCAGCTCTTGGCGAAGCCGACCAGGGTTTGGTGATCTAGGCTCACTTGGCGGCCTCCCCGGCCATTGCCGACTGCTTGTAGGCGGCGTCCGTGAGATGGCCGAGAATCTGCAGATAGGCGACGAGCGCATCCATCTCGGTGACGCGGGTAGCGTCGGCGTCAAAGGAGCGGATCTGCGTCGCCTCGCCGTAACGCTCGGCCACCCCCGTCGCGAATTCGCTGTCCGGCGCGGTCTGGCCGTAGGCGTCGTTGGTGGCGTTGGCGATCATCTCGTCGGTATAGGGAACGCCGACCCGGCGCTGGGCGAGGAGGTGGTCTCCGAGGTCGTCGGTGCGCAGCGTGTTGCGGTTCAGCCAGCCGTATTTCGGCATCACCGATTCCACGACAACGTCACGCGGGTTGGTCAGATGGGCGACATGCCAGGCGTCGGAATATTTGCCGCCGATACGGGCGAGATCCGGGCCGGTGCGCTTTGACCCCCACAGCATCGGATGGTCGTATTTCGACTCGACGGCCAGCGAATAGGGACCGTAGCGCTCGACCTCGTCGCGCAAGGTACGGATCATCTGGCTGTGGCAGGCGTAGCAGCCTTCGCGGATGTAGATGTTGCGGCCGGCCAGTTCCAGCGGCGTGTAGACGCGCATGTCGGGCACGTCCTCGACCGTCTCGTCGATGGTGAAGAGCGGCGCGATCTCGACGAAGCCGCCAATGCTGGCGACCACGACGATGGCCAGGACGAAGCCGATGGCATTGCGCTCGAGCTTGCGGTGAAATTCTGCCATCTGCCTTACTCCGCCGGCTCTGCCGAAATCGCCGCACCCGCGCGGTGCGGCATGTCCTCGCCGACTTCTTCCACGGCCCTGGAATGGCCGGTGATCGTCATCAAGACATTGTAGGTTCCAATGATCGCGCCAAGCAGGAACAGCAGGCCGCCAAAGGCGCGCGCGATGTAATAGGGATGCATGGCCACCATCGATTCGATGAAGGAGTAGGTCAGCGTCCCGCTTTCATTGTAGGTGCGCCACATCAGGCCCTGGATGATGCCCGAGTTCCACATCGCGAAGACGTAGATGACGGTGCCGGACAGGGCGAGCCAGAAATGCCACTCGACGAGCCTTGCCGAGTACATGGCCTGGCGCCGCCACAGCCATGGCACGACCGCATAGATCGAGCCGAAGGTGATGAGCGCGACCCAGCCGAGCGCACCGGCATGGACATGGCCGATCGTCCAGTCGGTGTAGTGCGACAGCGAGTTGACCGGGCGGATAGCCAGGAACGAACCCTCGAAGGTGGTGAGGCCGTAGAACACGGCCGCCGCCATCATGAAGCGCAGCGTGGCGTCGTCGCGCACCTTGTGCCAGGCGCCGTTGAGGGTGGCCAGCGCGTTGCCGGCCGAGGCCCAGGATGGCACCAGCAGGACCAGCGAGAAGGTCATGCCGAGCGTCTGCACCCATTGCGGCAGTGCCGTGTAGTGCAGGTGGTGCGAGCCTGCCCACATGTACATGAAGGTGATGCCCCAGAAGCTGATGATCGACAGCCGGTAGGAGAAGATCGGCCGGCCGGCGCGCTTCGGGAGGTAATAGTACATCATGCCCAGGAAGCCGGCGGTCAGGAAGAAGGCGACGGCGTTGTGGCCGTACCACCATTGCGTCATTGCATCCTGCACGCCGGAGAAGGCCGAATAGCTCTTGGCGTGGCCGAGCGAGACCGGAACGGCAAGGTTGTTGACGATGTGCAGCATCGCCACGACCAGGATGAAGGCCAGGTAATACCAGTTGGCGACGTAGATGTGCGGCTCCTTGCGGCGCGCAAGGGTGCGTATGTAGAGGACGAAGTAGGCAATCCAGACGATGGTCAGCCAGATATCGGCGTACCATTCGGGCTCGGCATATTCCTTCGACTGGGTGACTCCCATGAAGTAGCCGGCGGCCGCCACGACGCAGAAGAGATTGTAGCCGATGAGCACGAACCAGGGGCTGAACTGGCCGGGCAGGCGCGCGCGCGAGGTGCGCTGCATGACGTGATAGGAGGTGGCGATCAGCGCATTGCCGCCGAAGCCGAAGATGACGGCGCTGGTGTGGGCAGGCCGCAGGCGGCCGAAGCTCGCCCAGGCAGCATCGATGGTCAGGTCGGGCCAGGCCAGCAGGGCCGCGACCCAGACGCCGAGCGCCATGCCGATGACCGCCCAGAACATGGACAGCACGATGCCGACCTTGCTGGGGTCGTCGTAGTAGTCCTTCAGCCGCTCGGGCGAGGGTTCGGGCGCATTGAACTGCGCCAGAATGACAAAAACCAGGGCAGCCGAGAAGAGGATGACGATGATGCCGTGGACGCCCAGCGGGTCGGCCCGGCCGGCCACCGCCATGGCGAGGCCGGCAAGCGCCAATGCCAGGAGAACAATCACCGAAAGCTGGCGTTCGCCTTTCGTAAGCTGCGCTACCATGTCGCCGTTCCCCGAAATTCCATGTCACGATCCCCAGACTGCAATGCGGACGCCGCAGCCTGTGCAGCTGCGCGCCCGATGCCCGTCTCGAGACGGGCATGCCCTCCCGGCGTGTCTCGCACAAGAGCGAACGGCGCGAATTGATCTGGCGCAAATTTGACGCGGATGGGGCGTGGGGGCGGAAAGGCGTGAACCTGCTGGCCCCAGATCTGCGTTCGACGGGCACAAGCCAGTGTCGGCAACGTCAGGGATCGGTCCGACCGCACAATCAATGTGCCTGCAGGATGCAGGAATAGTGAGATCTGAGGGAAAATGGTGCTGCGAGAGAGGATTGAACTCTCGACCTCTCCCTTACCAAGGGAGTGCTCTACCACTGAGCTACCGCAGCCTGCCGACGCGGCGGACTTCTGCCACAAGGATGGGGCCAGCGCAAGGCATGTAATGCCGCCATTGCGCGAGGCTGGACCTGCTGCCACGACAGGGCCACAATGGCCCGCATGTTTTGCTGGCGGCCAAGCTGCCGCGGCGGGTCGGGACGGATGGACATGACTTCAAAGGATGGCGCGACGGCAAAGCCGAAGCAGCCGGACCGCAAGGCCCGGCTCGCCGAGGAACTGCGCGCCAACCTGCTGCGCCGCAAGGCGCAGGCCCGGGCCCGGCGCGACGGCGACGCCGACGAGCGGCCGGAGGGCCTGGGGTCTGCCGACGGCAACCCGCCAGACAAGGGGTGAATGGAGCGACCCTATAGGTACAATCCAGGCGAGGACCGGCAAGGGAGGTCAACTTTCGTCGCGGTCGGAGCAGCGGAGGCAAGCTGTTCCTTGAACCGGCCCGTACGATGGTCTAGACGGTCCGCTTGGCAAAAGAACCGGCAGTTGAGCCGGGAAAGTGATTTTTCATGGATCGCATCAGAATAGTCGGCGGGAACGAACTGAACGGCGTCATCCCGATCTCGGGCGCCAAGAACGCAGCCCTGCCGTTGATGATCGCGTCGCTGCTGACCGACGACACGCTGACGCTCGAGAACGTGCCCCACCTGGCCGATGTAGAGCAGCTGATCCGCATCCTCGGCAATCACGGTGTCGACTATTCGGTCAACGGTCGGCGCGAGAAGCAGAACGAGGGCTATTCGCGCACCATCAATTTCTCCGCCCGCAATATCGTCGACACGACGGCACCCTATGAGCTGGTGTCGAAGATGCGCGCCTCCTTCTGGGTTGTCGGACCGCTGCTTGCCCGCATGGGCGAGGCCAAGGTGTCGCTGCCCGGCGGCTGCGCCATCGGCACGCGTCCGGTCGACCTGTTCCTCGATGGCCTGCAGGCGCTCGGCGCCGATATCGACGTCGAAAGCGGCTATGTGATTGCCAAGACGCGCAATGGCCGGCTGGTCGGCAACCGCTTCGTCTTCCCGAAGGTCTCGGTCGGCGCCACGCATGTGATGCTGATGGCCGCCTCGCTGGCCAAGGGCGAGACGGTGCTGGAAAACGCCGCGCGCGAGCCCGAGATCGTCAACCTCGCCGAATGCCTCAATGCCATGGGCGCCAGGATCTCCGGCGCCGGCACCTCGACCATCACCATCGACGGCGTCGACGCGCTGTCGGGCGCGCGCCACCGGGTCATCCCCGACCGCATCGAGACCGGAACCTACGCCATGGCGGTCGCCATGACCGGCGGCAACGTGCTGCTGGAAGGCGCACGCGCCGACCTCTTGAGCGGTGCCCTCGACATCATCCGCCAGAGCGGCGCCGACATCACCGAGGAAGAGCGCGGCATCCGCGTCTATCGCAACGGCAACGGAATCCTGCCTGTCGATGTTTCGACGGCGCCCTTCCCCGGCTTTCCAACCGACCTGCAGGCACAGTTCATGGGCCTGATGACGATGGCCAACGGCAAGTCGAAGATCACCGAGACGATCTTCGAGAACCGCTTCATGCATGTGCAGGAACTGGCCCGCCTGGGCGCCCACATCACGCTGTCGGGCCAGACCGCCACGGTCGAGGGCGTGGCACGTCTCAAGGGCGCGCCGGTGATGGCAACCGACCTACGCGCCTCGGTGTCGCTGGTGATCGCGGGACTTGCGGCGGAAGGCGAAACCGAGGTGAATCGTGTCTATCACCTCGACCGCGGCTTCGAACGGCTGGAGGAGAAGCTCTCCAATTGCGGCGCGGTGATCGAGCGGCTTTCCAGCTAGGCCGCACGTCCCGCCCGCGGCGGGCGTTGCACGGCCTGCCCGGAGCGCATAACAAGGCCGCAACCGGCAACCCGAACAGGCAAATCAGGCCATGAAGCAGCTCAAGCTCGTCGCGCTCGACGAAGAAGACCTGAAGATCGTCTCGGCCCATGTGCAGGATGCTGTGCTGAAGGTCGGCGACCTGGAATTCCTGCCGGCCTCGAAGCTCTTCGTGCTGCCGATGTACCGCTTTGCCTGGGAAGCTGCGCCGACCAGCCGCAAGGCGCAGCCGGAGCGGCGCAACAGCGTGCTGCATTTCTCGCGCGTACTGTCGGTCAAGCTGTCGGGAATCGCCCGCGACAAACCCGAAGACGTGCTGTCGCTGCTTGCGGTGCTGTTCACCGCGGGCGACGAGCCGGCCGGCACCGTCGACCTGGTCTTTTCCGGCGGCGCGGCGATCAGGCTCGAGGTCGAATGCATCGAGGCGCGGCTCGCCGACCTCGGCGGCGCCTGGGAGGCCGAATCACGGCCCGAGCACGCGGACTGACGGAACAGCCATGGCCACCACCCTTCGCCAGACCGACACCGATTTCGAGGAGCGCTTCACAGCCTTCCTCGGCGCCAAGCGCGAAGCCTCGGCAGACGTCGACGCCGTGGTGCGCGAGATCATTGCGCGGATTCGCGCCGAAGGCGACGCGGCGCTGGCCGACTACACGAAGAAATTCGACCGGGTCGATCTCTCGGCGACCGGCTTTGCGGTAACGCCGCAGGAGATCAAGGACGCCTATGGCGCGGCCGACGCGGGCACGATCGAGGCGCTTACCTTCGCGCGTGATCGTATCCGCAGCCACCACGCGCGCCAGAAACCCGCCGACGACCGCTATACCGACGCCTCGGGCGTCGAGCTCGGCTCGCGCTGGACAGCCATCGAGGCGGTCGGCCTGTACGTGCCGGGCGGCACGGCGAGCTATCCGAGTTCGGTGCTGATGAACGCGGTTCCCGCAGTGGTGGCAGGCTGCGAGCGCATCGTCATGGTGGTGCCGGCGCCGGGCGGCGTCATCAACCCGCTGGTGCTGGTGGCGGCCGACATTGCCGGCGTGTCGGAGATCTACAAGATCGGCGGCGCGCAGGCGATCGCGGCCCTTGCCTATGGTACCGAGAGCATCCGCCCTGTCGCCAAGATAGTCGGCCCGGGCAATGCCTATGTGGCGGCCGCCAAGCGGCAGGTGTTCGGGACGGTGGGCATCGACATGATCGCCGGGCCGTCCGAGGTTTTGGTGGTAGCCGACGGCAGCAACGACCCGGAATGGATCGCCGCCGACCTTCTGGCGCAGGCCGAGCACGACATCGCAGCGCAGTCGATCCTGATCACCGACGACGGCGCCTTCGCCGACGCCGTGGAGGCGGCGGTCGAGCGCCAGATCAAGACTCTTTCGCGCGGCGAGATCGCAGCGCAGAGCTGGCGCGACTACGGCACGGTGATCCTGGTCGAGGACCTGGCGGGCTCGGTAGCGCTTGCCGACCGGATCGCGGCCGAGCATGTCGAACTGGCTCTAGACGACGCGGAAGGCTATTTCGCGCGGCTGCGCAATGCCGGCGCGGTGTTTCTCGGCCGGCATACGCCGGAAGTGATCGGCGACTATGTCGGCGGCTCCAACCACGTTCTGCCGACGGCGCGCTCGGCGCGCTTCTCGTCCGGCCTGTCGGTGCTCGACTTCGTCAAGCGCACCTCGGTGCTGAAGCTCGGGCCGGAGCAGCTGCGGCTGCTGGCGCCGGCCGCGATCGACCTGGCAAAGGCGGAGGGGCTGGACGCGCATGGGCGCTCCGTCGCGATCCGGCTCAACCTGTAATATGGCAGAGGACGGCCGCGACAATTGCAGGCTGATCGACGTCGAGCTCGACGAATCGATCGGCCGCGCCACGCCTGATGTCGAGCATGAGCGCGCCGTCGCGATCTTCGACCTGATCGAGGAAAACAGCTTCGCACCGGTCGATGATCCGGTCGGCGGCCCCTACAAACTCAAACTCTCGATTGCCGAATCCCGGCTGGTGTTCTCAGTCAGCCGCGAGAACGGGGATCCCGTGGTCACCCACATCCTATCGCTGACGCCGTTCCGGCGCATCGTCAAGGACTACTACATGATCTGCGAGAGCTATTACGAGGCGATCCGCATCTCGACGCCAAGCCAGATCGAGGCGATCGACATGGGCCGGCGCGGCCTGCACGACGACGGCTCGCAGACGCTGATGGACAGGCTGGCCGGCAAGATCGACATCGACTTCAGCACGGCGCGCAGGCTGTTCACGCTGGTCTGCGTGCTGCACTGGAGGGGATAGAAGCTGACCGGCGGCCCGCCTCCCCGCTCCGTGCTGTTCATGTGCCGCATGAACACGGTGCGCTCGCCGATGGCCGAGTGCCTCGCGCGCTCCATGCTGCCGGGCTCGACCTTCATAGCCTCGGCCGGATTGCATGCAGGCGAGCCCGATCCCTTCGTCGAGGCCGTCCTTGCCGATGCCGGGCTGACACTCGGGGAACGGCATCCTCGGACGATCGACGATCTCGAGGACCTCTATTTCGACCTCATCGTGACGCTGGCGCCGGAGGCGCACCATGCGGCGCTGGAACTGACGCGCACGCTGGCGGTGGACGTGGAATACTGGCCGACGGCCGACCCGACATCGGCGCGCGGGTCGCGCGAGCACATACTTGCTGCCTACCGCGACGTGCGCGACCGGCTGAAGGCGCGGATCGAGGCCCGATTTACCCCCGGGACGACATGATTTAAAGCGTGTTCACAAAGCGGCGACAATCATATAGGTTCCGCGCAATTCCGGGCAGGCCGCCGGAAACGATCCAAAATAAAGGTAGAGAATGCCGAAGGAAGAAGTCCTCGAATTTCCGGGCACCGTGACCGAGCTTTTGCCGAACGCGATGTTTCGGGTGAAGCTCGAAAACGAGCACGAAATCATTGCCCACACCGCCGGACGCATGCGCAAGAACCGCATCCGCGTTCTGACCGGCGACAAGGTCCTCGTTGAAATGACGCCCTACGATCTGACCAAGGGCCGCATCACCTATCGCTTCAAATAGGACGGCCGCTGGCCGCGTGTCCGGATGAGCGTTTTCCAGAAGCTTGTGCTGGCGTCCGGTTCGGCGCGGCGCATCGAGTTGCTGCAGCAGGCAGGCATCGAGCCTGACCGCCTGTTGCCGGCCGACATCGACGAGACGCCGCTCCGCTCCGAGCATCCGCGCTCGCTGGCCAAGCGCCTGGCCAAGGAAAAGGCGCAGAAGGCACTTGCCTCGCTGAAAACCGAGGCCGACTACGCCCCCTGCTTCGTGCTTGCCGCCGACACGGTGGTGGCGCTCGGCCGGCGCATCCTGCCCAAGGCCGAGATGATCGACGAGGCGTCGAACTGCCTGCAGATGCTGTCGGGGCGCACGCACCGCGTCTATTCGGCCGTCTGCCTGATCGCGCCGTCCGGAAAGGTGCGCCAGCGGCTTGTCGAGAGCCGGGTGCGCTTCAAGCGCATCAGCCGCGAGGAACTGGAAAGCTATCTCGCCTCGGGCGAATGGCGCGGCAAGGCCGGCGGTTACGCCGTGCAGGGACTGGCCGGCACTTTCGTCGTCAAGCTGACGGGCTCCTATACCAATATCGTCGGGCTGCCGCTCTACGAGACCGTCGGGCTGCTCAATGCCGATGGCTACCAGGTGCACTTCAACTGGCTGTCGGGCGCGCGGGCGTGAGGGATATGGGCGCCAAGGTGACGCCGCTGAGACCGAAGCGGCCCTGCCCCGAATGCGGGCAGCCCTCGGCGCGCGCCACCTATCCCTTCTGCTCGCCGCGCTGCAAGGACGTCGACCTCAACCGCTGGCTCTCGGGAAGTTACGCCATTCCGGTACGCGAAGACGAGGACGAGGAAACCGGCGAGGATGCGGCCGGAACAGGCGGCCAGCACGCGGATTGAGGCCGGCTGTCGGGGTCGGCGAAACAGCCTGCCGATTTCTCCTTCCCAAATTGCCGAACGGGCGCTGGACAGGCGGAAATCCCGTGCTATAACGCAGCCGCTTTCGAGGGGTGCCGCAGCACCCTGACAAGACGAGCGATGCAGCAGACGACCCGGCATCGCGATGGTAAGCCCAGGTAGCTCAGGGGTAGAGCAGCGGATTGAAAATCCGCGTGTCGGTGGTTCAAATCCGCCCCTGGGCACCATTCCCTTAGTCCTTAAACTCAAGCACTTGAGATCCGGCAGATCGCGCGGGTGGTGCGCGCACCCGTGGCGTCTTCCTCCTAGATGCCGGGAAATTCTTTCGCCAGGCAGTCGATGAGGGCGCGGACGGCCGGTGGTAAGCCGCGGCGGGTCGTGAAGACGAGGTGGACAATGCCGTCCGGGCCGCGCCAGTCGCCGAACACCTGCACAAGCCGGCCGGATGCGACATGACCGGCGCAGGCGTGATCCGGCAGGAAGCCGATGCCGATACCGTCGGCCGCCGCATCGCAGAGAACCGTGAAGTCGGCGCATGTCATGCGTGGCTCATGACGAAGCACGTGCGTCGCGCCGTCCTCTCGCTCGAGCCTCCATTCGACCTCTCCGGCCTGGTCGCTGGTTCCCAGCGTCGGCAGCGCGCCAAGCGTGGCGATGTCGGCACCCAGACGGCCGGCGGTCTCGGGATTGGCGACGAGTATCCAGCGCGAATGGCCAAGCACGCGCATCGTCAGCGAAGCATCGCTTGTCAGCTCGTGCCGGACGCGCAGCGCCACATCGATGCGCTCCTCGATGAGGTCGACCGCGCGATCGGTGGCGATGAGCTGGAGGCTGACCTTCGGGTAGCGGGCGAGAACGCCGCGCAGGATGGTCGAGGCGATCTTGGCCAGGCCTGTCGGGCAAGCCACCCGTATGCGGCCGTGCGGCTCTGAATGCGCCTCTGCAACCAGCGCCTCGGCCCGTTCGGCCTCCAGCATCATCATGCGGCAGCGGTCGTAGAAGGTCCGGCCGATCTCGGTGACGCGGAAGCGGCGACTCGACCGCTCGATGAGACGCACGCCGAGTCGCGTTTCCAGAGCCGCGATCCGGCGGCTGAGCTTGGACTTCGGCTCGCCGAGGGCGCGCCCGGCGGCTGCAAACCCGCCATGCGAGACCACCTCGGCGAAATAGACATAGTCGTTCAGGTCGCTGCGCAATCATCGTTCTCCTGATGGAACGCTATGTAGCACAACCAACGTCTTCAAGCATGAGCGTTGCAGAAACATATCCAGGCGACGGCACACAAAGTGCCGCAGCCAAGGAGCAGAACGATGACTGACAGGTTCAAGAACAAGGTGGTGGTGGTCACCGGCGCGACGAGCGGCATCGGCCTGGCAACGGCCAAGGCGTTTGCGGAAGAGGGCGCTTCGGTCTTCATCACCGGGCGCCGCCAGCAGGCGCTGGATGCTGCGCTGAAGGAGATCGGCGCCCAGGCAACCGGCGTCCAGGGCGACATGTCGAAGCTGGCCGATATCGACCGCCTCTACGACGCTGTTGCAAGCAAGCACGAGAAGATCGACGTCGTCTTCGCCAATGCCGGCGGCGGTGAATTCGCGACGCTCGACGCGATTACCGAGGAGCATTTCCAGCGGACGTTCGACACCAATGTGAAGGGCGTGCTGTTTACCGTTCAGAGGGCCTTGCCGCTGCTGAAGGACGGCGGTGCGATCGTCATGACGGGCTCGACGACGAGTGCCGAGGGAACGGCCGCGTTCAGCGTCTATTCGGCAACGAAGGCTGCCGTTCGCAATTTCGCCCGCAGCTGGATCCTCGACCTCAAGGAGCGCGGCATCCGCGTCAACGTCATCAGCCCCGGCGCCACCCGGACGCCTGGCCTGGTCGGACTTGCCGGCGATGATGTCGCCCAGCAGGAGGGCCTGCTCGACTTCCTGGCCTCGCGCAACCCGCTCGGACGGGTCGGCCGGCCGGACGAAATCGCCAAGGCGGTCCTCTTCCTGGCTTCCGACGAGGCGAGTTTCGTCAACGGCGTCGAATTCTTCGTCGACGGCGGCCAGGTGCAGGCCTGAGCGGCGCGGCGAAGCGCCTGCCGCCTCACTCTGTGGCAGCGTCGCCGATGCGCCGTCGAGGCTGCCGGTCCGCTTTGGCTCCGGCCCGCCTCGTCAGCGCGACGAATTCTTCATCGAAAGTTTTCGTTCCCAGGCAAGCGCGTCGGAGACGATGCCGTCAAGGTTGTCGAGACGGGGTTTCCAGCCGAAGGCGCTACGCGCGAGGTCGGAATTGGCGACGACGGCTACAGCGTCGCCCGGCCGGCGGCCCGACATGCGCACGTCGATCTCGCCGCCATAGACCCGCTTGACGCTGCCCATGACCTCCAGCACCGAATAGCCGTGGCCATAGCCGCAATTGGCGACCAGGCTCCCCCCGCCGCCGCGCAGCCGGTCGAGCGCCAGGCGGTGCGCCTCGACGAGATCGCTGACATGGATGTAGTCGCGGATGCAGGTGCCGTCCGGCGTCGGGTAGTCGTCGCCGAAGATCTCCATGTAGGGACGCTTGCCGAGCGCCGTTTCGGCGGCAACCTTGATGAGCAGCGTTGCCCCGGGCGTCGACTGGCCGGTGCGGCCCTTGGGGTCCGCGCCCGCGACGTTGAAATAGCGCAGCACCGTGTAGTCGAAATCATAGGCGGCCGCAGTGTCGCGCAGAATCCACTCGGTCATCAGCTTGGATGTGCCATAGGGCGATTCCGGCCTGGTGGCAGCGTCCTCGCGCACCGGCTCGACGCCGGCCGTGCCGTAAACGGCGGCCGTCGAAGAGAAGATGAAGTGCGGCACTTTCTCGGCGACCGCGGCAGCCACCAGACTGCGCGTCCTGCAGGTGTTGTTCTCATAATAGAGAAGCGGCTCGGAGACGGATTCCGACACGATCAGCGAGCCGGCGAAATGGATGATGGCGTCGACATCGTGCTCGCGGATCACCGAGCGCACCAGTTCGCTGTCGCCGACATCGCCGACGACCAGTGGCGCTTCGGCCGGCACGGCCCAGTCGAAGCCGCTCGACAGGCGATCGAGCACGACAACCTTCTCGCCATGGTCGAGCAGCTCCCAGACCATGTGGCTGCCGATGTAACCGGCTCCGCCCGTTACCAAAACGCTCATATGGACACTCCCAGATCACTATGCCGACCCATCCGCCGCTACCAAGCGGATACCACCTCGGACCGCCGGAACACCAGACGGTTACGTGTCCGATGTGTATTGCCGACCGCCGCCTTGATCCCGATCAAGGGAATAAGACGCGAAATCTGGTCGTTAATGGCTGGCCGGGCGTGGCATTTTGACCGAGCAGACGGAATAGACGATCCGAGGCCCACCGACTATGATCCGCCCAAAACCGGAAGGTCACAATGAATTATCAGCGGTTTTTCGAAGAAGCCATCGACCAGGTCCACGCCGAGCGCCGCTACCGGGTGTTCGCCGACCTCGAGCGCATCGTCGGCGCGTTTCCGCGCGCCATCTGGCGGTCGAATGGCAAGGCCGAGGAAATCACCGTCTGGTGTTCGAACGACTATCTCGGCATGGGACAGAATGCCGATGTCGTCGCCGCCTTCCAGCAGGCAGCCGGCTGCATGGGCGCCGGCTCCGGCGGCACGCGCAACATCTCGGGCACCAACCATCCACTGGTCGAGCTTGAGCTTGAACTCGCCGACCTGCATCGCAAGGAATCGGCTCTGGTCTTCACGTCGGGCTTCGTCTCCAACGAGGCGTCGATATCGACCATAGCGCGGCTCCTGCCGAACTGCCTGATCATCTCCGACGAGCTCAACCACGCCTCGATGATCGAGGGCGTGCGGCGCTCCGGCGCGGAGAAGAAGATCTTCCGTCACAATGACGTGGCGCACCTGGAAAGCATCCTGGCGGCGGCCGGCCGCGAGCGCGCCAAGCTGATCGTCTTCGAGTCGGTGTACTCGATGGACGGCGACGTCTCGCCGATCAAGGAGATCGCCGACCTCGCCGACAAGTACAACGCCATGACCTATATCGACGAGGTCCATGCGGTGGGCATGTACGGCGAACGCGGCGGCGGCATCACCGAACGCGAGGGACTTGCCGACCGCATCGACATCATCGAGGGGACGCTGGCCAAGGCCTTTGGCACGCTGGGCGGCTACATCACCGGCTCCTGCGCCGTCATCGATGCAGTGCGCTCCTATGCGCCGGGCTTCATCTTCACCACGGCGTTGCCGCCGGCCGTCGCCGCGGCGGCCACCGTCTCGATCCGGCACCTGAAGAACTCGCAGGCCGAACGTGCAGCGCAGCAGCAGCAGGTGGCACGCACCAAGGAGGTGCTGTCGGCAGCCGGGCTGCCCGTGATGGATTCGGCGACGCATATCGTGCCCGTCGCGGTCGGCGATCCCGAGCTCTGCAAGATGGCGAGCGACCGGCTGCTCGGCGTGCACGGCATCTACATCCAACCGATCAACTATCCGACCGTGCCGCGCGGCACGGAGCGGCTGCGCATTACCCCGACGCCGTTCCATGACGACGTGCTGATCAACCGGCTGCAGGACGCACTGGTGGAAACCTGGGATGCGTTGGGTATTTCCTATGCCGACGCCGGGCGACCATCTGTCGCCAAGTCGGATCGCATCATTCCGCTTCTGGTGCCGAAGTCCGGCGGCTGAGCCGCCCGGGTCCGGCGGCAGAGCGCTGCCGCGACTTCCAGTCAGACAATCTTGTCAGGTTTTGCCGATCCAGTCTGCGATGCGGTTCGCCGCTTCCTCGAGCTGGTCGAGCCGGCGATGGAAGCACAGTCGCAGATAGCCCTCGCCGGCTTCGCCAAACGCGCTGCCCGGCGCCAGGCCGACATTGGCCTTGTCGACGATCTCGAAGGCAGCCTTGCGCGAATCGGCAAGCCCTTCGACGGCAAAGAACAGATAGAATGCTCCGGGCGGCACGCTGAACCTGACCCGGCCGGTGTCACCGAGGATGCGGCAGACGAGGTCGCGGGCCGCCTGGGCGCGCTCGACCTGCGAGGCGAGGAAGCCGTCGCCCTCATCGAGCGCCGCAATGGCCCCGCGCTGCAGGAACTGCGCCACGCCGGAGGTGGAATACTGGATCAGGTTCTCGAAAGTGCGCGCGAGCGAGGGATGCGCGCGCAGCCAGCCGATGCGCCAGCCGGTCATCGCCCAGTTCTTGGAGAAGGTGTTGACGAAGAGGATGCGGTCCTCCGGAACCATGATGTCCACGAAGGAGGGCGCGCGGCGTCCGCCGAAATGGAACAGCGCATAGATCTCGTCGGCGATGATCCACAGGCCGTGGCGGCGCGACAGGTCGAGGATTGCCTGCAACGTCTCGCGGTCGGCGGTCCATCCGGTCGGGTTGGCCGGCGTGTTGACGAAGATCGCCTTCGTGCGCGGGGTAACCGCGGCCTCGATCGCGTCGATGTCGCAGACCCAGCCATTGTCGCTCGACCGCAGCGGCACGGCGACCGGCTTGGTGCCGCCGACCGCAGCGGCGCCGGCGAAATTCGGCCAGGCCGGCGTCAGATAGATCGCCTCGTCGCCGGCGCCGCATGTGGCAAGCAGCGAAAGCACGATCGCCTGCATGCCGCCGATGGTGACGATGAATTCGTCAGCCGAGAATTCGCGCCCGAAATGACGCCTGTGGTAGGCGGCCAGCGACTCGCGCAGCTCGGGAATGCCGGCCTGCCAGGTGTAGAAGGTCTCGCCACCGGCAAGGCCACGCATGGCGGCGGCGTTGATGAAGTCCGGCGTCGGCAGGTCGCCCTCGCCCGCCCAGAGCGGGATCAGGCCGGACCGGCCGCGGCCGTAGTCCATGACGGCTTCGATACCGCTGGTGGGCGCGAGCCGCGCTTCGGCGCGCAGATTGTCTATGAGCGGCATGGTTACGGCACCCGTTTCAGGAACTGAGCACGCGATGTCTATCCCGCATCCGCGCATGAAAAAATCCCCCGCTGCGCAGGCAGCGAGGGATTTTCGTCGGTCCAGCGCAGCTTGAGCCTATTTCTTGGCCAGCAGATCGCGGATTTCGGTCAGCAGAGCGACATCGGCTGGAGGAGCCGCTGGCGCCTCCGGCGTGGCAGCCTTGTCGGCCTCCATGTTGCGCCGCAGGTTGTTGACCGCCTTGACCATCAGGAAAATGATCCAGGCAAGGATCAGGAAGTTGAAGAGCACGGTGAGGAAATTGCCATAGGCGAAGACGGCACCCTGCTTGCGCGCTTCCTCCAGAGAGTCGGCCGATACTGCCGACGAAAGCGCAATGAAGTAGTTGGAGAAATCAAGTCCGCCGAAGATCGCCCCGACGATCGGCATAATGATATCGTCAACCAGTGACGAGACAATCAAACCAAAGGCGCCACCAATAATGACACCGACGGCAAGGTCCATGACATTGCCCTTTGAGATGAATTCCTTAAATTCTTTCAGCATGTTCGCCCTCCTTGTTATATTGCTGTCGCGCTGCGTCATCCCAACCGCCAGCGCCAGCGGGGACAAGCTAGCAAAAGCCTCAATTGCTTACACTGTCAATTAACCTTTTCGGGCATGACGCCACGTCATCCGGCCTGATGCCTGGCGCGGCTCTCCCGCCGCGCCGGACGCCTGCCCTCGCGCTCGGCAATGGACAGACGCGCCAAGCTGTGGTTGCGTCTCGAAAAGACGCGAGGAGGTTGCCGGGACGTGCAAGGCTGGGTCGTCGTCATCATCGCGGTCGCCTATGTATCCCTGCTGTTCGCGATCGCCAGCCTCGGGGATCGCCGCACCGCGCTTCGCGGCCCGGGCAAGCCGCGCCCCTATATCTACGCGCTCAGCCTGGCCATCTACTGCACGTCGTGGACCTTCTTTGGCTCGGTTGGGCTCGCGGCCGGCCGCGGGCTGGAGTTCCTCGCCATCTATATCGGGCCGGTGCTGGTGTTCCTTTTCGGCTTTCCGCTGCTGAGCCGTGTCATCCGGCTGGCCAAGTCCGAACGCATCACCTCGATCGCAGACTTCCTCGGTGCGCGCTACGGCAAGAGCTTCGCTGTGGCGGCCATCGCCACGCTGATCGCGGTCGTCGGCGCAATCCCCTATATCGCGCTTCAGCTCAAGGCGATCGCGGGTTCCGTCAGCCTGATGGTCGAACACTACAACGGCGCACCGCCATCCTTCGACCCCTTCGTCAGCGACATCTCGCTGATCATCGCCATGCTGCTGGCGCTGTTTGCCGTGCTTTTTGGCACCCGGCATGCCGACGCGACCGAGCACCAGGATGGGCTGGTCCTGGCCGTCGCTGTCGAATCGGTGGTCAAGCTGGCGGCCTTCCTGGCGGTTGGCGTGTTTGTCAGCTTCTTTCTGTTCGGCAGCCCGGAAGGGTTTGTCGCCGCTGTATCGGCACATGCCGAAGTTCTCGAGTCGGTGGCGTACCGGACTTCGCTTGGAACCTGGCTGGTCCTGACCACACTCAGCGGCTTTGCCATCATCATGCTGCCGCGACAGTTCTACGTGATGATCGTCGAGAACCGATCAGAGGCCGAGGTCAGGACGGCTACCTGGGTCTTCCCGCTCTACCTGATCCTCATCAACCTCTTCGTGCTGCCGATTGCCCTGGCCGGCATCGCGGTGGTGGGCGATCAGACCAGCAGCGACCTTTACGTGCTCTCACTGCCGCTGCTTACCGGGCATGACCTGCTGGCGATGGTGGCGTTCATCGGCGGGCTATCGGCCGCTACCGCCATGGTGATCGTGGCAAGTGTCGCGCTGTCGATCATGATCTCCAACGACCTGGTGATCCCGCTCTTCGTCCGGCGGCTGCTTCGCACACAGCAGCCCGAAAACGAGGACTGGTCGAGCCTGATCCTGAATGTCCGGCGAGCGTCGATTTTCGTCATCCTGTTCGCCGCCTTTCTCTACTACCGCGAAAGCACCAACAATGCGCGGCTCGCCTCGATCGGGCTGATGTCGTTTGCGGCGATCGCGCAGTTCGCGCCGTCCTTCTTCGGCGGCCTGATCTGGCGCGGCGCCAATGGCCGCGGCGCGGCACTCGGCATGGCAGCCGGAATCGCGGTGTGGGGCTACACGCTGTTGCTGCCCTCGCTCGCGGCGCCCGACACCGGCATCCTGATCAACGGTCCGTTCGGCATCCAGGCGCTCAGGCCGCAGTCGCTGTTCGGCACCGAGGCTGAACCGCTGAACCACGGCGTGATGTGGAGCCTTTCGATCAACCTGCTGTTCTTCGTGCTTGGCTCGCTGTCGCGCGCGGCAGCGCCGCTCGAGCGCATCCAGGCGTCGATCTTCGTGCCACGCGACACCAGCCCGATGCCCAGCCTGAAGCGCTTCCGCACGGCAATCACCGTCAACGAGTTGCGCGACACGATCGCGCGCTATCTCGGTGTCGAGAGGACGGAACGCTCGTTCCAGACCTACGAGCGCAACAACGGCCCGCTGGTCGGCAGCGAACAGGCCGGCATGGACGTCATCCGCTTTTCCGAGCAGCTGTTGGCGAGCGCGGTGGGCTCGTCTTCGGCGCGGCTGATCCTGTCGCTGCTGGTCAAGCGCGGCGACAGCGCTTCGCGTGACACGTTCCGGCTGCTCGATGACGCGACCGAGGCGCTGCAGCATAACCGGGACCTGTTGCAGACCGCGCTCGACCAGATGGAACAGGGCATTACCGTGCTCGACCGCGACTTCCGGCTGACGTGCTGGAACAGACAGTACCGCGCGCTGTTCGACCTGCCCGACGAGATGGGCCAGGTCGGCGTCTCACTCGACCAGATCCTCGGCTACCTTGTGCAGCGAGGCGATATCTCGGCCGAGACCGAGGTCACGATCCTCAACCGAATGACCAATTTCGGCAGCCCCTGGCAACTCGAACTTGCGACCAGCGGACGAACCATCGAGTTGCGCTCCAACCCGATGCCTGACGGCGGCATCGTGGCAACCTACGCCGACATCTCGGCACGCGTTGCCGCGGACCTGGCTTTGAAGCGCGCCAATGAATCGCTTGAGCAGCGGGTGCAGCAGCGCACCGCCGAACTGACGCGCGTCAACGAGGAACTGGCGCAGGCGCAGATGTTTGCCGAGGAGGCCAACCTCGGCAAGACGCGCTTCCTGGCGGCGGCCGGGCACGACATCCTGCAGCCGCTGAACGCGGCGCGGCTCTACTGCGCCTCGCTGATCGAGAAGGCCGGCAAGGGAGTGGCCAGCGAAGCGGCGCTGAATATCGAATCCTCGCTCGAATCGGTCGAAACGATCCTCGGCGCCGTGCTCGACATTTCGCGACTCGATGCAGGCGCGATGAAGCCCGCCGAGACTGTGTTTCTGCTGGACAGCCTGCTCAGGCAGATCGGAACCGATTTCCAGCCGATGGCCACTGAAAAGAAGCTCGAGCTGATCATCGTGCCGTCTTCGCTGATGGTGCGCACCGACCGCAACCTGTTTCGCCGGCTGATCCAGAACCTGGTGTCCAACGCCATCAAGTATACGCGCAGCGGCCGCATACTGGTGGGCGTCAGGCGGCGCGGCGAACTCGCCGAAATCCAGGTCTACGATACCGGCATCGGCATTCCGATCGACAAGCTGAATTCGGTGTTCAGCGAATTCACGCGCCTCGAGGAAGGCGCGCGTGAGGCGCAGGGGCTTGGGCTCGGCCTGTCGATCGTCGACCGCATCGCGCGGGTGCTGCGGCTCGAGCTGCAGGTCGATTCCGGGCGGGGAAAGGGCTGCCGCTTCTCCGTCATCCTGCCGGTGACCGAGGCTGCGGAAGCGGTGCGGCCCGAGAAGCCAGCGGCAGCGCGCGGGCCGACGGCGGCGCTCAGCGGCATGGTGGTGCTGTGCGTCGACAACGAAGCGCGCATCCTCGATGGCATGCGCCTGTTGCTCGAGGGCTGGGGGTGCCGGGTGATCACGCATCCGGGCGACAGTCCGACCGAAATTCGGCCCGACATCGTGCTCGCAGACTACCATCTCGACGGCCAGACCGGCATCGACTTCATCCGCGCCTTCCGGAACCGACACGGGGACGACATCCCGGCCGTGCTGATCACCGCCGACCGCTCCAACGAGGTCCGTGCGGCCGCCGAACTGATCGATGTGCCGGTGCTGAACAAGCCGCTGAAGCCGGCAGTGCTGCGTTCGATGATGACGCGGCTGCGGCGCATGACGCCGGCAGCTGCAGAATAGGCCTTCAGCCGACCGGCGGCAGCGGGTCGGTGCCGATGCGCGACAGCAGGATAACGGCCTGGGTGCGGCTGTCGACGCCGAGTTTGTGCAGGACCGCCGAGACATGCGCCTTGACGGTGGCCTCGGAGACGCCGAGCTCGTAGGCGATCTGCTTGTTGAGCAGGCCCTCGGCCAGCATGCCCAGCACGCGTGCCTGCTGCGGTGTGAGCGACTGCAACCGCTTGATCAGGTCCAGGATTTCGGGGTCGTGCTCGACGCCGAGTTCGACGTCGCTCGGCGTGCAGACGCCGCCCGCAAGCACCATCTCCACTGCCTTGCGGATGTCGTCCATGCTGGCCGACTTGGAGATGAAGCCAGAGGCGCCGAGTTCGAGCGCGCGGCGGATGGTTTCGGCATCGTCATGCGCCGAAACGACGACCATGGGCACGGCGGCGTGAATACCGCGCAGCGAGACGAGGCCTGAAAGGCCTGCGGCACCCGGCATGGTAAGGTCCAGCAACACCAGATCGATGTCGTCGTGGCCGGCGACCAGCGCCTTGGCGCTCTTGAAGTCGCCTGCCTCCAGGACCGTCGCCGCGCTGCTCAGCCCCGACAGGGCCTGCTTCAAAGCGCCACGAAACAACGGATGGTCGTCCGCGATGACGAACTTGTAGCCTGACGGCAAATATTCCTCCCCGAATCCGCCCAACACGGCGTGGCGCCGGACAGTTAGCCGATTATGAGGGGGTGGACAGGTTTTTCAAGCCGCAATCAGGCAGGTCCCCAATTGCGCGCATGCAAACGCCGCACGGCCGCAACTTTACCGTGGCGAAGAGCATGCCATCGCGTCAGGTGCGGTTGGCCTCGGGCTCGACCGGCTTGGCGTTCTCGCCCTCGAGATCCTTGACGATGCCGATGAAGCCGCGGAAGAAGCGCTCCATGTAGCTCATCGTCTTGTTGAACTCCTCCTCTGTCGGCAGGGTCTTTTCGATACGGGCGGTCAGCGAGTTTTCGAGCTTGGCGACACGATCCTCCAGCGCGGCGACGTCGGCAAGCCGCGTTTCCAGCGCCTTGACCTCGTCCTGCAGCCGCTCGATCTCGTCCTGTACCGCGGTGCGCTCGTCGGCGGCCATCCGGCAGACCAGCTCGCCCCATTTCTCCTCGCAGATCGACATCTCGCCGGTACGGGTGTCCATGCGGACATAGCCGTCAGTTGATCGCTCAAGGCGGAAGTTCTCTGTGTCGGCCGCCGAGGCGGGGCCGGCGACGACGAGCGCGGCGAACAGGGCGGCAATAGCGGGCTTGGCGTGCATGGTCTTCTCCGGTCGCTGGACTGTAGCGGATTTTCGGCCTCATTTGCGCCGAAAATGGGGAATTCGCGTCAGCTTCGGCTTTGCGGCGGCGCGGTTTGAGCCTATAGGGCGCGCATGTCCAAGACCATTTTCAAGATCTGTCCCGAGGCGCTGTGGCGCGAGGCCGAAAAGCGCGGATCCTTCAACGGCGCGCCCATAGACCTCGCCGACGGCTTCATCCATTTCTCGACCGCCGACCAGGTGCGAGAGACCGCTGCCAAGCATTTTGCCGGCCAGAGCGGGTTGCTGCTCGTGGCGATCGACGAAAGCCGGCTCGGCGGAGCGCTGAAATACGAGGTCTCTCGCGGCGGCGCGCTGTTTCCGCATCTCTACGCGCCGCTCGACCTGTCGGCGGTTTCCTGGGTCAAACCCTTGCCGATCGGCTCCGATGGTGCGCACTCCTTTCCGGATCTCACCTCATGATGCTCGGCCTGCTCGAGCGGCTCGGGCGCAAGGCGCTGTTCCAGTTCGACCCGGAGACCGCACATGGTCTGTCGATCGCAGCACTGAAGTCCGGCCTGCCGGTCGCACTGTCGCCACGCCTCGACCCGCTGCTCAAGCTCTCGGTCGCAGGTCTCGACTTCGACAACCCGCTCGGCATGGCCGCCGGTTACGACAAGAACGCCGAGGTGCCCGACGCGCTTTTGAGGCTGGGATTCGGCTTCGCCGAGGTCGGCACGGTGACCCCACTTCCACAGGCCGGGAACCCGAAGCCGCGCATCTTCCGGCTGGTCGAGGACGGGGCGGTCATCAACCGGCTGGGCTTCAACAATGAGGGGCACGCGGCAGCAGAGGCCCGGCTGCAGGCACGGAAAGTCCGGGCCGGCATTGTCGGCGTCAACATCGGCGCCAACAAGGACAGCGCCGACCGGGTGCGCGACTACGAACTTGGCGTCGAACGCTTCGCACCGCTCGCCGCCTACCTGACGATCAACATCTCCTCGCCAAACACCGCAGGCCTGCGCGACATGCAGGCACGGGCGAGCCTCGCCGAACTGCTGGCGCGCGTATCGGCCGCGCGCGATGCGGCGATTGCCTCCGCCGGGCGCAAGGTGCCGCTGTTCCTGAAGATCGCGCCGGACCTCGCGCAATCCGATCTTGAGGACATCGCCGCCGAGGTGAAGGCGCATGCAATCGACGGCGTGATCGTCTCCAACACGACGATCGCGCGGCCGGCTCTTGCATCACGCGACCATGCCGGCGAGACGGGCGGGCTGTCCGGCAGGCCGCTGTTCGAGCGTTCGACCATCGCGCTGGCGCGGATGCGCAAGCTGCTCGGGCCGAAAGTCGCGCTGATCGGCGTCGGCGGCATCGACAGCGGCGAGACGGCGCTGGAAAAAATCCGCGCCGGCGCCGACCTGGTGCAGCTCTATACCGGCATGGTCTATGCCGGTCCTGCCCTGCCGGGGCGGATCCTCGGCGAGATGTCGCGGCTCGCCAAGGCACAGAAGCTGAAGTCGATCGCCGAGTTGCGCGACGCCAGCGTCGACGACTGGGCGGCGAAGGACTTCTAGAAGGCCGTCCTGAGTTTTGCTGGCAGCATGGCGAGCAGGCTGAAGCCGCGCACGATCAGGAAGAGATGCAGCGACATCCACAGGCCGTGATTGCCGAAGAGCGGCGTCAGGGTAAGCAGCGCCGCCACGAAGGCCAGCAAGGACAGCAGCATCATGTTGCGCATGTCCCTCGACCAGGTTGCGCCGATGAAGACACCGTCCATCTGGAAGGCGAGCACGCCGCTGACCGCGGTGAAGGCCGCCCAGGGCAGATAGGCTGCTGCGGCGGAGCGGACGTCCTCGGCGGTGGTGACAAGCGCGATCAGATGCTCGCCGAAGAAGAGCAGCAGAACGGTCGCGATGCCCGCCAGGGCAAATCCCCAGAGCGAGGAGAGATAGACGGTGCGGCGGAATGCCGTCTCGTTGCGGGCACCGAGCGAGCGTCCGGCAAGCTGTTCGGCCGCGGTGGCGAAGCCGTCGAGGAAGAAGGCGGCGACCAGGAAGAAGTTCATCAGCACGCCATTGGCGGCAAGCGTCAGCGTGCCGAACTGCGCGCCCTGGCGGGTGAACAGCGCGAAGGCGGCAAGCAGCGAGAAGGAGCGGATCATGATGTCGCGGTTGAGCGAGATCATGCGCAGGAAGGCGGGTCGGTCCAGGAGCCGCGCCCGCTCCAGCCGGGGCGCGCCGGCAAAGCGGCGCAGCAGCACCGCCATGCCGAACAGCACGGCGATGAGCTCGCCGCCGACCGTGCCCCAGGCGACGCCAGCGACGCCCCAGCCGAGCTTCAGGCCGAGCAGGATGGAGAGTGCGATGTTGCTGAGGTTGAGCACCATCTGGAGGAGCAGCGCGAGCGCGCCCTCGCCGCGGCCGAGCACGTAGCCGAGGATGGCGTAGTTGATGAGCAGGAAAGGCGCTCCGTAGAGCCGGATGTTGACATAGGTGCTCATCGCCTCGTTGACGCGCGGCTCGGCACCCATGAACCACTTGCCGCCAATGACAATCAGCGGCGCCAGCGCCGCCAGCACCACGCCGGCGACAACCGCGATGGCGAAGGCGCGCCAGAAGACGGCCTGTTCCTCGGCGGCATCGCTGCGCCCGAAGGCCTGGGCGACGAGCCCGGTGGTGCCCGAACGCACGAAGTTGAAACTTGTGAAGACGACGTCGAAGACGACGGCGCCGGCCGCGAGCCCGCCGAGCAGCGCGGCGTCGCCGAACTGGCCGACAACGGCCGTATCGACGAGGCCGAGCAGCGGCGTTGTCAGGTAGGCCAGCGTCATGGGAATGGCGATGGCGAGCACAGCACGGTGCGTCACCGAGAAGGGCGCGACCGCCGCCTGTTGGGGCGTGTGGCCTTGCACGGCACCCGTCACGAGGTTCTCCCGCTCATTGTGAACGCGGCCTAACGGCGGAAGCTGAACAGCCTGAGGATGATGAATGCCGGGACGACGATGGCAGCACCCAGCAGGAAGTAGCCGAAGAAGCGTTCCAGCGCTGAAAAGCCCATGTTCCAGATGTCAAAGAAGAACTCGCGGATGCCCGCGAGCACGTCGAAGGGCGACCAATCGAAGGCGCTCATGACGACGCCGACCAGGAAGGAGATGACGACCAGCTTCAGAAAGACCCGAAGCGGCGTATCGCCAAGAAAGCGCGCCATTGCCGACAATGTCATTCTCCAGCCTGTGAACCGTCGCCCCGAGATACGCATTCGGCCGCTTGCATTCAAGCAAGCAGTTGCCCGGACGGCCAGGGAGGCTGTCAGGCGCCCTTGCGCGCCTTGATGCTGACGATCTGGAAAGGCGTGGCGCCGTAGCGTGCCAGCATCTCATCCGGGGCGCCGGCGTTGAAGCGACGGGACGGAACCGCGTTGAGCGTCGGAGCGCCCTCGCCTTCGGCAAGCGAGAGGGGAAAGCGGAAGCGGAGCAGGCGCGCGCGCGCGCTGCGGCCGAGCACCAGCGTTCTCAGCCGGACGTGGTGGCGGGTCAGCGAGTTTACCTCGAAATCGATGCGGCGCATGGCCGGCGGCAGGTCGAGCGCCAGTGTCAGGTCGATGGAGCCATCCCAGGCCTCGCCATCGCCCCGGTCGGGCAACTCCAGGACCTTCTGCAGCGTGCGGACGGCCGTCTCGGTCGGCGCCCTGCCGATAACCGGCCTGGACAGCACGACCCGTCTGCGCGCCGAGGAGCGGCGATGCGTGCGCCACAGCCGACCCTGCTTGGCGACGGCACGCAGCAGCCAGGCCAAGCCGAGGGTTCTCGCCTTGGGGCGCGTTTCCGCGGCGGCGGCCAGGAGGCCGAACGGATGGCTGTAGGCGGAGCGCTCGAACTTCCGCTGCAGCTCGGCAGGTACCTCACGGTCCAGCCTGTCGCTGACATAGCCGAGCGCGATGGCGGCTGCGGCCTGAAGGCGGCGGCGGGAGACCACTTCTTCGAGCATGCTCCAGTCAACGCCGCGGTCGATGCTTGCGGCGATATCGGCCAGCCAGTCGCTCGACTTGTGAGCGTCGAGCGCGCCATGCGCCATGGAGATGGTGACCGCATCGGTCGGCGACGGAGCGCGCACGGAAGCATAGCCGACTGTGCCTGCCAGCGAGCGCCGCCAGATCGCGGCATCGTCCTCTGCAAGTTCATAAGGCGGATGAAATGGCGTGCGGTGAAGATCGAGATTGCCGAAGCGGCCGTGCACAAGGTTTATGCCGACGGCGTCGGAAAGCCGGCTTGCGTGATAGACGATCGAGCCCGAACCGGCGGGACGCCAGCCATCGTCCGTGAGTATCTCGTAGGCACGGGCGAGGTCGTCGGGGCGGACCACGACGTCGACATCGTTCAGCATGCGGCCGCGCGCGCCCGCGTCGCCTGTCGCCGCGCGCATGGCGCCCTTTATGACGAGCATTTCGACGCCAGCGGCCTGCAGCGCGCGCATGCCGGCGGAGGCCTCGCCGATGGCAAGCTGGCTGCGCGACCAGTTGGCGCGCTCGATGCCCTCGATGCGGGGCCGCATGGGACTATCGGGGGCAAGCGTGGCGAGGCGCCTCGCCGCCAGCCCGATCAGGCGCATTTCGCCTGCGGTTAGCTGGTCGAAGTCGGCGGCGGCCTCGAAGGCGCGCCACGACTCGGCGGCAAGCGCATCGTCCGGCAGGGTCGCGGCGCGCAGCAGCCTGTCGATCTGCGGCGTCGGCCATGCCGCACGGAAAATCGCACCGGAGCGGTGGCGGGGCATCAGCTATCTTGTCCGGAACCGGATTGCCTGGCGCGCTGGCGCCGCCGCTCCAGGGCGTTGTGCGCTGCAATCAGGTAGCCGCGACTGCGCTCGGCGTCGAGATTGCTCGACAGGCTGCCCGGGCGAATGCGGCGCATGGCGAGGATTTCCTCCAGCATGACATGGCGGTGGCCGATTTCGCGGCTGCGCGCCAGCCAGTCGACCAGTTCACCGAGGCGCCCCGGCGGATCAACAAGATCGCCCACTTCCTGCGCAGCGCCGGTCCGGAAGAACATCGTGGTGCGCGTCCAGAGACGGGTGACCCTGCCGTCTCCCGCCGGGTCCGGTTGGCTTCCATCCCTGAACAGGCGGCCGAGCGTGAACACGGCGGCGAGGCCTTGGTCGTCGCGCAGGATGGCAAGCTGGCGCTCGGCCTTGCCGGGCAGCCAGATGTCGTCAGCGTCGAGCGTGGCGAAGAAGGGCGTGTCCACCGTCTTCAACCCGGCCGTGGTCGCGGCGCCGGGGCCCTGGTTGATCTGGCGGATGACGGTAACCTTGCCGGAGCTTGCGGCGGCCAGCGCGGCTGTCTCGTCGGTCGAGCCGTCATCGACGACGACGACGGCTTCGGGCGGTACGCTCTGGCCGAGGATCGAGTCGATTGCCTCGCCGATGGTGGCGGCTGCGTTATAGGCCGGGATCACCACCACATAGGACGTCGTCATTCGCCGAATCCCTCTTCGATCTGGTCGCGGCGCAGGAACAGTTCCGAGAACACCTTGGGAATTCCGCTCTTGCCGCCGAGTCGGTTGCGGGCGGCCCATTTCATGCTGGCCAGCATGAATTCGCGCTGCATCTCCTCGACGTTGAGGGTCACGTTGGCGTCGTGGCGCCGGTAATAGCCGGCAATGCCTTCGTCGAGGACCAGATTGTAGCCCTTCTCTACGACACGCAGGATGAAATCGGTATCGCAGCCCTGACGGAACTTCTCGTCGAACTGCCCGACCGCGGCGATGACTGAGGGGCGGTACATGGCTGACTGGAGATAGGGGCCGCGGATGACCTTGGTGGGGCTGGCGGGGTCGGGCCTCATGCCCGTTTCATCGGCGACCGAGAACATCTCCATCAGCCCGTAGAGCACGTCGATGGCAGGGTCTCCGGCGAGGATGGCGCGCTGGCGCGCCAGCCGGCCCGGATAGGAAATGTCGTCGGAATCCAGAAAGGCGACGAAGCGGCAGTCCGGCCGGATGCTGGCGACGCCGGTGTTGCGCGCCGCGGCGATGCCCTTGCGCGGATTGGCAAGCAGTCTGACCTCGGGAAACTCCGCTGCGATTGCCGCCACGATGTCGCGCGTGTCGTCGGTCGATCCGTCGTCGACGACGATCACGTCGAGGTCTATGCCGTCGCGCTCGGCGAGTAGCGAGCGCACGGCGACGTCGACGAAGCGGCCGGCATTGAAGGCAGGCATGATGACGCTAACGGAAATGACCGGCCTCCTGGGAAAGCAGGGATGCGATTGTATCGGCGATCTCGCGCGGATCTTCCGACAGGTGAAGGCGGTAGGCTGGAAGGCGCTTTGCGATGCTGCCGAAAAAGCGGAACCCTTCCTCGGCATCGCCGGGAAGCTGGAAGACCGCCGAGGGCACGAGGGCGAGCGCAGCTTCGCGGGTGCCGACGGGCTCGATGCGGGTGCGCTCGAGCCGGGCGACATGCGGCAGCAGGATGGCCCGGATCTCCAGCTTGTCGGCGATGCAGCCCGGCGCCAGGCCCGCCGGGTCGAACTCGATCTTGCCGTGCCAGTTCAACCGGGAATCGGGAATGGCTTCGAGCCGCACGCCGGCGCCACGAAGTCCGGGCGGGTCCTGCTTGAACTGGCGGAAGACCGGGTAGGCAGTGACCTGATTGCCCTGCACGACCGCGACGTAGTCGTCGCCGACGCTCGCCAGGCCGTTCATCACGCCGGCAAGCGTGGTGCCGGACTTGCCCGAGCCGCTGGCGCCGACAATAAGTGCCCCGCGGCCGTCGAACCCCAGGGTCGCGGCATGGGTGAGGCGCATGCCTGCTTGCGCGTAGGCCCAGTGCAGGAACAGGCGGAGCGGCGAGGCCTTCTCCCATGGCGGCATGGCCAGACCAGACGGCAGGGACTGGACCCCGAAGGCCTCGGCCGGATCGTAGAACTGCCAAGACGGCGCGTCGTGGTGGTAGAAGCCACGCCTGCCGGCAGCGGCCAGGATCTGGCTAAACTCGCGCGACGAAAAGCCGGCATGTTCGTCCCATCCGGCTGGGTGATCCCAGCCATCCGCACCGGCGTCCAGGGCGAACACCTCTGCCCTATGCGGCGACGCCGCGGTGCGGTCCTGTTGCAGGAGCATCGCGGCGCAGAGATCGGCGAGTTCGGGGCTGGCGAACCAGACTGCAAGGTCGAGCCCTGGCATGGCAAAGCTTCGCCGCTGCAGGCGCTCGCGCGGATAATGCCTGGCTGCCTCAAGCAGCCGGCCGGCATAGGCGGCAAGGCCATCCTGCGAAACGGTGGCGGGTGAAAGCCGCTGCTCGGCGGTCACCGGTCGGGACGTGGCGCCGGCCATCCCGCCTGCTCGTCAACGTCATGGATAGGATCGGCAAAAATCAGTTCGGCGAGATCGTCGAAGACCTCTATCTGGGCTGCCTCGCCGGACCAGTCGGCGGCGAGAGGCCCGGTGGGCGTGGCAGAGCCCTCGCGCGGCCTTATCAATCCGAGTTCGAGCACGCGATCAAGGAACTGCGCCGCGCTGTCGCGCAAGCCCGGCTGGCTAGCGGCAATGCTGCCCAGAATGGCCTGAGGCGTGTGGCCATCAAGCAGCGCGGCCCAGATCGGAGACGCCACGCCGCCAAGGCTGAAATAGTGCCCGTCGGACAGGTTCAGGATCACGACCTGACCGTTGAAATCCTCGGCAACGATGTCCGGGTCGTTAATCGCATAGACGTCGGTCACTCTGATGGACATAGAATCTCCATCGAAAAAGCCTTGCATTACCTAAGGGAGGGGCAGTGCTCTTATAGACTATCCGGGCCTTGTGCTTCAAGCGCGGGCGGACGACGGAGAAATGCTGTGGTTAAAGCAGGAGGGCCGTAACCGGCGGCTTGCCCACAGTCGGAAAAGATTTTCCTGGTTTTGGCTGGCACGAAGCCATCGCCGGAGGCCGGCAGCGTGCCGAATCAAAAAGTCCTGCAGAGGTGATGAACGCGATGCCACTCCTCCGCGACAACTTGCAGGTCAGTTGCCGGATAGGCTGGAAATATAGGCGATGATGCCGGCAATCTGGACCGGCGTGGCCTCGAACTCAGGCATGTCGGGATGGCCGGTGAAAATGCCTTCTGCCAGAGCCTCCTCCAGGTTCTGCAGAGGATATTTTTCGTGCAGCGTACGGAAGGCCGGTGCATCCGGGTGGGGACTCTTGTCGGCGACGCCGATGGCGTGGCAGGCGGCGCACCGGGCCTCGATCAGGGCCTTGCCCGCCTCGATGTCGCCATTGTCCTGCGCCGCCGCGGGGAGCGCTGCCGAGAGGACGGTCAGTACGGCGAGCAGCCTTTTCATGATGCCTTGACCAGCGCGGCCTTGATCGATTCCACGGACTGGCCCGTCAAATCCTTGGCGATCTCGCCAACAAGGGCGGAGGCGACAGCCGGGTGGAAGTGCTTGCGCATTTCGCCGAGCGTCCGCGGATCTGCGATGACGACAAGCTGGCCGACCTCACCGGCGATGACCTGGCGGTTGAGATAGCTGGCGACGGACGCTGCATGGTCGTCCTCGGCGAGACGGCTCCTGTCGGGATTGGCGCCGGTGCTTCTGTGGCGCATGCCCGAGCCCTCGTTGCGAATCTCTATCGACGCGTCGGGCATGGCTTCGAGTGCGATCTGCGGTTCTGCCGCCTTGTTGCGGAAGAGCCGCAGCGACTGTCCGTCCGCGACGGCGATGACGGTGTCGTTGGGAATGATCATGAGAAGCCTGCCTCGTCCTGCTGTTGTACCATCGGCCCTGATTGTCGCTGAACGCGCGGCCGGTCCTGCAAAATCGCAGGTCGCGGCACGCGCGGCATTGACGCAAGTCAATACCACCGGCGCATTGCCCGCGACGGCCGGCTGTATAGAGTGGATCAATGGATATCGAGCGCATCGCAGGCGACGTAGCAGGCTGGGTCGAACAGCAGATCGTCGAGCTGTCGCAGCCCTGGTCGCTCTACCAGCTCGCCATGATCGCGGTGCTGTTCCTTGCCGCCAAGCTGCTGGCGGGCCGGGTGGAGGGACGGCTCGAGGAACGCGCCCGACGAATCAAAGGGCACCAGGGGTTGCTGCGGGTGGTGGTCGCGCTGATGCGGCGCACCAAGTGGATCGTCTTCGTCGGCCTGCTGTTCGTCACGCTGACCATCCTGCGTGCCACGACCTGGCCGAGCCGGAGTTATTTGATCAGCATTGCCCTGTCGCTGGCGCTGGCCTGGCTGACGGTCTCGGTACTGTCGCGCGTCATCCGCAACCGGCTGGTCGCGCGGGTGATCAGCGTGCTTGCATGGACATACGCGGCACTGGTCATCCTCGGGCTGAACGACGAGGTGGCGGCATTTCTCGACGGGCTCGCGGTGCAACTCGGCGACATCCGCCTGACCGTCCTGATGGCGATCAAGGCCTTCCTGCTGCTCAGCGGCACGATCTGGCTGGCGATCGTTTCGGGCAACTATTTCGACGAGCGGCTGCAGCAGTCGGAAGAACTGACGCCGTCGATCCGCGTGCTGATAGGCAAGATCGTCAAGATTGGCCTCGTCATCTTCGCCGGTGCGGCCGCGCTGTCCATGGTCGGCGTCGACCTGACCGCGCTGACCGTGTTGTCGGGCGCCATCGGCGTCGGCCTCGGCTTTGGCCTCCAGAAGGTGGTGTCGAACTTCATCTCGGGCGTCATCATCCTGCTCGACAAGTCGATCAAGCCTGGCGACACGATCACGCTTGGCGAGACCTTCGGCTGGATCCGCGAACTGCGCGCGCGCTTCGTGTCGGTGGTGACCCGCGATGGCCGTGAATACCTCATCCCCAACGAGGACTTCATCACCCAGCAGGTGATCAACTGGTCGTTCAGCGACGACCATGTGCGGCTCGATATCCATTTCGGCGTCTCCTACGATTCCGACCCGCATCTGGTGAGCAAGATCGCGATCAAGGCCGCCATGGGCGTTGCCCGAGTCGACGCCGACCGCAAGCCGGTCTGCTGGTTGACGGCTTTCGGCGATTCCTCGCTCGACTTCGTGCTGCGCTTCTGGATCCACGACCCGCAACAGGGGCTGACCAATGTGCGCGGCAAGGTTCTGCTGGCGCTGTGGGACACCTTCAAGGAGCATGGCGTGAAAATCCCCTATCCGCACCGCGAGGTTATCATGCGCAGGGAGGCAGGGGATTGAAGGTGGCCTGTCGCTAGGATGGGCGGCGGCGCCTTGCTCCGGCTGATGTCCGGCTCTCCCTGACGGCGTGCAGAATCTCCTCGGTGAGATCGCCGAACAGCGGCGAACCGTGCACGAGCTGGTAGGAATCGCAGCCGCCGCGGAAATTCACCTCGAGAAAGATCGGCTCGCCATCGGGCGCAATCGCGATGTCCCACGAGACGATGTCGAAGTGGTAGATCTGCCGATGCAGGTCGCGCGCGAAGGCGCAGGCACGGGCGTGACCCGGGACCTCGAGCCGGCTGGCGAAGCTGAAGCCGGTGGTCGGATGTTGTGCAAAGACGTTGCCGTGGATGTCGAAGGCCCGCTGGGCCAGCCGGCCGTCCGGCCCGATGCCGCAGGCGATACCGCCGGTGCCAAGATTGTCATTGATGCGGCCGCCGACGCCGAAGCGCGCAATCGTCATCAGCACGCGAATTTCCTCACGCCAGCGCAGCGTCACGACCCTGATGGTGTTGACGGAGGCGGGATGGACGCCGGCCATATCGGCATGCTGGACGATCATCTCCTGGACGAGGAAGTCGTCGCCGTAGAGCCGCTCGATATCCTCGAGGGAGCATCCCTGGCCACCGACGCGAAGAGCGCCGCCGGCGACCTCCAGCAGGCGGATGCCGACGCCGTTGTCGGTACGGCTGCCCTTGACGATGAAACGCCGACCCTCGAATTCAGCGAGGTGTGCCGCGGCATCGCGGCGCGACAGCGGCGCCGAGCCGACGTAGTAGGTCCGGTGCATGCGCTTGAGGATCGTGACGGGCGTCCGGTCCGCCTGCAGGAGTACGTCGCTGAGATTCTTGTCCAGATAGGCGGGCCTGAGTGCGTTCTCGTTGAAGAAGGGCAGGATGTCGTCGACCCAGACCTGTCCCGGAATGAAGCGGACATCATCGTTGCCGGTGCCATCGGCGAAAGCGAGATGCCAGAGCGGGGTGATCTCGAGGCCGAAATGCAGCCGCCAATAGCGTGCCACGTCTGCGCGGTAGGCGTCGTAACGCGGATCGGCCATGAGCCGGCGCGCCTTCAGCAGCATCGGACTGTTGCGGATTTGGCGGCGCACCCGCCGCGCCCGCCGCAGCCGGGCCTTGAGGGCGGCGAGCGCGGAACCCGGGCCGAAAAACCGTGTCGCAAACTCGCCTGACATGCCCAACCTTGCACCACCCGTTCCTGCGCATCGCCGGCACCCGGTCCGGGGCGGGTTGCAGGGGAATGTCTGGCACAGATTTTCCCGCGGTGCGACCACAGCCTTATGAGCCGCGGCGGGCATGGCATCTGGCGCGCCGGAACGACGAGATGGCGGCTTGTCGCTAAGCCAAGCCCACGGAGTTTGCTAGTTCCTTCCCTTGATCCTGCGCCATATCTCCCCGACCAGCGAACGCGGGAAGGGAAAACGACTGTAGACCGTTTCTGCATCGAGCCACTGGTTGTCGGCCATGTCGCGCCTGGCTTGGGCAAAGAATTCGGCGCAGACATCGAAGCCGAAATGCGTGGACAATGTCTCCAGATCGCTCAGGTAGTGCGGGTCGCTGTAGCGCGGCTTGTGCGCGAGCAAGGCGCCGAAGTCATGGGTATCGTCGACATCGTTGCACAGCTTCAGCAGCAGCATCTCCTTGTTCTGGCTCTCATCGGCTCCATTGTCCACCAGCTTCCGGGCGATCGAAACATTGAAGGGGTATTGCGAGAAGGCGAAGACAAGCTTCTCGACCCCACCTCCCGTGCGCTCGCGAAGCCAGCTGCGATGTGCATCGCTGTTTCCGCGCGTACCGTCGGGAAACCGTCCATGCTTGTAAGCGGCGTGGAGGAACGCGGTTCGGACCAGATCGAGGCTCGCGCCCTGTGCCAGGGCCGCACTGGCCGTTCCCACGGCGTGACAGAGGAACGGTCTTCCAGTCGACCTGATCTTGCTGCCAAAGAGCATGCAGGCTGTCTCGTTGTCCCTCTGCAGGATGGCCAGGTCCTGCCGTGAGTGTCCGGCCGCTCGCAACTGCTGATAGAGCTGCAGATTTGTCTGTGCGAGAGTCGGCGACAACCTGATTCTCCGATTGCAATGGTTCTCCGCAGGCCTGAAGCCCTGTCTATCGCAGGGGTGGGCCGCAAGCAAATTTTGCATCATGAGCGGAGCGGCGAGAAGAACTGCATCCGCGTTGTGCATTCGTCGGGCCGGGCAAAAGGCACAACCGGCACCGCCCTCGGGCGCCTTCCCGATTGACCCTGATCAATGCCTTTGCGCAAGCAGCGCGTCTATCTGGAAAGGATGACCGTCATTCGTCCCCAGCCAATCGCCCTTTTTGAACTGGATTCGAGACCTTTTGCGAGATGATTTGCTACCTGATCAATCTTGAGCGAACGCCCGAACGCCTCGCTCACTTCATGGCGCAGGTCGAAGGTCACGACTTGGAAGTCGCCAGGGTGGAAGCCGTGGATGGCTTGGCACTTTCGGCAGCGGAAAACCGGCAATGGCAGGAGCGGTCCACGGTGTGGTCGCCCCTTTCGAGTGCCGAAATTGGCTGTTTCCTCAGCCACCGCGAGGCATGGTCAATGGTGGTGGAGCGCGGCGAACCCTGGGCGTTCATCGCAGAAGACGACATTCATCTTTCGGACGATTTCAGCGACTTCTTAAACAATGCGGACTGGCTGCCGGCAGATGCGGCTCTGGTGAAAGCGGAGACGTCTTTTGCACGGATCGAGATGTCCAAGAAAGGATGTCGGAAAGCCCGCATGCACCGGATGTGCCGGCTAGCGTCAGACCATACGGGGTCAGGCGGGTATTTCGTTTCCCGGACAGGCGCAGAGGTTCTCCTGCGGTTGGCCGATACCGTCTGCGAACCGGTGGACCGGTTTCTGTTTTCGCCGGACCTTCCCGCTGCCCAGGCCCTTCGGCCGTATCAGCTCGACCCTGCGCTCTGCACACAGGACTGCTACTTGACCGCGCAGGGACTGGGACTGGGATTGAAGGGAAACATCCCGTGGGGTGGCGACGGGCCGGCAACCGCGACACGCGAGCCCAAACGCACTGGGACTGCAAAATTACGCCATGAAGTCCTTCGGCCGTTCCTCCAGTTGGCTGCCCTGAGGAGACGGTTGTGCCGAGGTGCGTTCCGCAAGTCCATCACCAAAGCTGTGCGCATCCGGATCGGCGGAAAACTGCTATCTGGAAAACGCCGTTCTACCGGCCTGGTGGCGCGTTGCCGCTCCCTGATCATGATCACAAACACTGCCGTGTAGAGGCCAAAAATCCTGTCCGGGCGGGCCGTTACCGGCGATTTCCTGGCAGGGATCGCGCGTTGCCCGACCACCGCTTTGCGATTGCAGGCGGCGGGCGGGGCATGGTATCGAGAGCTCGTGCGGGTATGATGTAATGGTAGCTTGTCAGCTTCCCAAGCTGAACGCGCGGGTTCGATTCCCGCTACCCGCTCCAGCTTGTCCTATAAGCGTTTGCGGATATCTGACGCTGGCTCTCTGAGCGACGTTTTACAGTGCGTTTTACAGGCTACGTTCTCGATCCGGTCTCGTTAAGTCGCCTGATGTGCTCCAGGACCAATGCCTGCCTGCCCACGTAGCGTCGAATGATGCGGGAGACGCCCTCTTCTTCCCAACCCAAGATCTCGGCGATTTCTCGCTCCGGGATCCCGGCATTGTAGAATCTCGTGGCGGCCGTGCCGCGGAGATCGTGAAAGTGAAGCTTGGTGCCGTCAGGCCACGCGCGCTTCTTCGCCTCGACCACGCGGTCGCCAAGTGACCCTGGCGCCCACGGACGCCCCTTGCTGTTGGTCAAGATCACAGTTGAGCGGCGTGGAATTCGCGCAAGCACATCACGGAGGTCCTGATAGATCGGGATCACGGCCTCGCGACGGCGCTCTCTACTCTTGCCCGTTGTGATGATGATTGCATGCTCGCCGACGTGTGACCAGGACAGGCGAGTGAGGTCACTGGCGCGCAACCCCGTGCATGCAGCAAGATCGATGCCAAGGCCAACCTCCGGCGAGGAGAAAGCTTTCACTCTTGCGATATCGTCGTCCGTCCAGATGATCTCGGAGCGGTTTGCGGAATAGATCTGCTTGATGCCCTCGCAAGGGTTCGAGGCAATCCTGCAAAGAGGATCAACAGCGAAAGAGCAGACCCGAGAAAGCACCTGCATGCCGAAATCGGCAGTCCGCGGCGTTGCAGCGTATCGGTTGCGCCACTTGACGATCAGCGGCCTTATCTTCTCCGGGCGACCGAACTGCGCAATGCGCAACTCGCCAAAGTGCTCAGCAATGCGATCAAGCCATGGGCCCCACTGTCGCCTGGTCGAGTCAGCAAGCTTCTTATAGTCGCCGCTCGCCCTATAGAGGGCAACGAGCGACGAAAAGCGATTGTCATCACTAGATATGCGACTCGCGGCAGCTTCGTTGTAGCTGGCCACGAATTCAGGTGTGCCCGGTTCACCGGCGAGGCGTGGGCCGCCGCGCCAAGCATACCAGTAAGTTCGGCCCTTTGATTTGACTTTGTGTATACCTTTCAGTTCAAGCGCGACCATGCTTTGCCTCAAACTCAGCCAGCTCTCGGTCGAGCTCGTCATCCGGCGGTCGAGAACTGAAACACTCGGACATTGCGTCGATCGCACGGTCGAGAGCGTGCAAGTCCCAGCGTTTGACACCTGGCATTGGCAACGGCTTGGGCATTAGTCCGACACGCACGAACTCGTCGAATTTGCCTATGCTGAGGCTGACGTAGCTTGCGGCTTCTTTGCGATTGAAAACCCTACGCTTCGAAATGGGAAGAGCATGGATGAGTGCGGCATTGACTAGCATGCGAAATTCCTTTCGCTGCCTATTATATCAAGATTTTCAGCGCTTGCGTCGCATTAGGAATCATCATGCAATTTTGACCTCTCGCGAAGGGGCGGGCAGTCAGTGCCTTCGGAGGTCAGCGCTCTATCCAGCTGAGCTACGGGTGCTGGCCGGGAACCGAAGCGGCTCCGGGCGCGGGAGCCTGACGGCCGCCGCGACCTGGCTGTCATAGCCGAAGAGACATGGCGCATCAACGGCTAATATGGAGGCTGCGCTGTCCTCCTCAGGCAGAGGTCAGAGGTTCGAATCCTGATTGGTGCGAGTGGCGGGGATGTGCCGGGTCAATTGACTGGAACAGAGGTTGCCTGCCTGACGTTCTCTAGCCCCGCTAGACTCCGGTGCCGACAATCTCCCCACGGCCATGCTCTCAGAAACTAAGCGAAGTATTGGCGGTCGAACTCGCTGAATTGGCAAAGGCATCGAGGACACGCATATTGTTCACCGAATCTTCAATCGGCGGGATGGCGGAGAGATCGCCGCGAACCCCATTGGCGAAAGCCTCGATCATCAACTGATATTGATCCACCCCCGGCAGTTCTTCTTCGCGTCGGCGTCCGTTTTCGTCGACCACGATGACTAATGTCTCGGACATGCGCGAACCCAAGCCTGGAATAATGCCCCGCGGCACGTCTATCTGGCCGCGCCTCCCTAGAACTCGGTAGAAGCCCTGAGCGTTGCCCTTAAAGGAGCAGCTCACCATTGCGACGCGGTCCGCCGAAAATTCGAGGAAAGCGGCAGCCGCCACATCGACCCCAAATCGATCGTCGATTGACCAACGCCCCAAAACGCTTACTGGCTCCTCGGCGAAGAGGCTACGGGCGATGTGGACGACATAGCAGCCCATGTCGAGGAGCGCCCCACCGCCAAGTTTCTTGTCAAACCGAACATTAGCGGGATCCACTGGGCTCATGAGATCGACCGAAAGGTGAGCGTGGACCTCGACCACGTCGCCGATCTCTCCCGACGCGATGATTTCCCGCACACGGTCATGTTGGGGATGGAAGCGATACATGAAGCCCTCCATCAGCAGCACCTTGTGGTCGGCGCAGGCTCGCGCCACAGTTTCGGCGACCGATGCGCTCATCGCGAGCGGCTTCTCGCACAGGATTGCTTTGCCAGCACGAGCGGCAGCGACGGTCCAGTGCGCGTGTTCGGAATTTGGTAGCGGTATGTAAACAGCTTCGACATTCGGATCGGCCAGCAGTTCATCATAGGAGCCGAACACGCGCTCGATGCCAGCCTCGCGGGCCCAGTCAGTAGCAGCCCCCGGGTGTCGGCTTGCGACTGCGACAACCTCAGCATTACGGGCTCTTGTGATGGCGGGCACTACTGCCGCCTTAGCTATTCCAGCAGCACCTAGCACACCGAATCGCACTGGATTTTGCATAGCCATCTCAGCTCAGGACTTTTCGACTAGTGTTCAAAAAAACATCGTTGAACCGTCCAAATGAACAAGTTAAACGATTACGTCAAGCCATTCGACGGCTCATTGTGGAATGTCTAGTGCTATCGGCTTTGGGGATCATGGATGGCTAACATACGAGATGTGGCGCGTCGCGCTGGTGTATCGGTAGCGACGGTATCGCACGTAATGAACGAGTCGCGTTTTGTAGCAGAAGACACCAAAGCCCGCGTGCTCGCCGCCATAGCCGAGCTCCACTATCGCCGAGACGGAATCGCTCGCAGTCTCAGGCGGAGTCACACCGGAACCATCGGCGCGATTATCTCGGACATTACCAACCCATTCTTCTCCGATTTGGTGAAGGGAATTGACCATGTCGTCCACAATCTTCCCAACCGTGTGAACGTGATGCTGTGCAATACGGAAGAGGACCCGGATAAAGAACGAGCCTATCTCGACGTGCTGATGGAAAAGCGCGTCGATGGCCTAATCGTGGCGCCTGCCGGCGACAACGGCCCTTACTTCAAGTCGCTCATGGATCAGGCATTTCCGCTAGTGTTCGTCGACCGTTCGCTTGCTGGTATCAATGTCGATTCGGTCGAAGTCGACAATTGTGGTGCAGCTGCCAGGATGATCAAACACCTTATCGATCAGGGGCATCAACGTATCGCAGTGCTAAAAGCGACGCTTCAGGCCAATTCCATTGACGACCGTCTGACCGGTTACAAGCAAGCAATGGAAGACGCCGGCTTGGAGATTCTGTCAGAACTAGTGGTCGAATGTGCCTCCGACGTCGTTTCGGCCCAAGCGGGCGGCAGCAAGCTTCTCGATCTAGATCCGCTTCCAGACGCAGTGTTCTGCACCAACAATTTCATGACACTCGGCATGGTGCGCGCAATCAACGCGCGCACCTTACGCTGTCCTGAGGATATCGCCATTGCCGGTTTCGACGATTTTGCGTGGGCCGACGCTTTTCGGCCGCGCATCACCGCAGTGGCGCAGCCGAGCATCGAGATGGGCGAGGAGGCGGCTCGGCTCCTGATGTCACGGATCGACAAGACGCAAATCGGTCCGCCTATCCACAAGCTCCTCGATACCCACCTCATCGTGCGCGAGTCGTCGCGTCGACGGAAGTCTTCGTGATCACGGGCGAGTGCGCTCGGCGACGGCAGCTGCGCATCGTCTAGTGCGGGCTCAGGCCGCCTTCAAATAAAGACGGTTGGCAAGCCGACCAGTTTGGCCGGTCACGCCAAGATTCACCGTTGACCATCAGAGAGTAATCGTTTACGTAATCGATTACGTAAACGATTTCTCATTGGTGATCATATGAAGGCCGACACATCGCGGCATCCGCATCTGCTCAGTAGTTTCGCCCTTCGGGGTGTTGCACTACGCAACCGTCTGGTGTTTCAACCGCATTTTACCGCGCTGGGTCATCTCGACGGCATGCCCTCAGACGATCTGCGCGCCTATCATGAGGAGCGGGCCCGCGGCGGCGTCGGCCTGATCATCATGGAAAGCCAAGCGGTGCATCCGACTGGCAAGATGTCACGCCGCTTTATCAACGCCTGGGACCCGGCGGTAATCCCGGGTCTCGCCAAAATCGCTGACGCGGTCCATAGCCATGGCGCGAAAATTTTCGGCCAGCTGACGCATGGCGGACACACATCACTTGAGCAGCCGCCACATATAATGTGGGCGCCAACGCAGATGCCAGAACCGTCGAGCCATCACTCGACCAAGGCGATGGACGACGACGATATCCGTGCGGTGATCGAGGGATTTGCCCGAAGCGCCAAGAACTTGATAGATGCCGGCCTCGACGGCATCGAGATCAAGATCGCACATGACGGGCTGCTGCGTTCCTTCGCCTCGCCCTACTTCAACCACCGGACGGATGCCTATGGCGGCACCTTCGCGAACCGCATGCGACTTTCCTGCGAAGTTGTAGCTGCAATCCGCGACGCGATCGGCAACGTGCCCATCGGTATCAGGCTGTGCGTAAATGAGTTCACTCCATTCGGCTACGATACGGACTATGGACTGGAAATGGCGGCCGCGCTGGAGGGCACAGGAGCCGTCGACTACTTCAATGCAGACGCCGGTTCATTCTCCAGCTACTGGATGGAGATTCCGCCGGCGGCCGTCGCCCGCGAAGATTTCCGTAAGATCAACGCGGCGCTGAAGGCCGCCACCAAACTACCCGTCGTGGCCTTCGGCCGGATAACGCCGCAGGCCGGAGAAGCGCTTGTTCGCGACGGCGAAGCCGACCTCGTTGGTATGGCTCGGCAGTTGATCGCCGATCCGGAGACGGCAAATAAGCTCAAGGCTGGTCGCGGCGACCTCGTGCGCAATTGTATCTCATGCAACGATGGCTGCATTTTCCAGGTTGGCCAAGAGAAGGGTGTGCGCTGCATACACAACCCGGGCGCCGGGCGCGAGCTGACGCATAGCGAGCGCATCATATCCTTGGCGCCCAAGCAATTGCGTGTAGTCATCGCGGGCGGGGGTCCTGCCGGGCTAAAGACGGCAGAACTCGCGTCACGTCGAGGCCATAGTGTAGTCTTGTTCGAGCGTGCGAAGCGGCTTGGCGGCCTCGTCAACCTGGCCGCTGCGCAGCCCGAGCATGCGGCAGTTGGCGAGGTAACGTCATATCTCGAAGCCGCCGTGAGCGAGCACGCCGTCACCGTTCGGCTCGGCGAGGCGGCGACATTAGATAACATTAAAGCCTGCGATCCGGACATCGTGGTCGTTGCGACTGGTTCAGACCCTAACCTGCCTGGCAAGGCTGATGCCGACTCCGTTCTCTCGAGGAAACTCGGGCGACAAATCTTGCCCGAAATCGAAGGGCTTGGTGGCGACAACGTAGTTTCCTGCGACCAGGTCTTGTCTGGCGACATTCGTCTTTCCGGCCACGTCGTGCTGATCGACAACAACGGACACTGGGAGGCAGCTGGCACTGCTGAGTTCCTGGCCGATGATGGCTGCCAAGTGACGATTGTCTCAGGCCACACGCTTGTCGGCGAGGATATCGAGGCCGGGAATCGCACACTTTTCTACCGGCGCGCCGCCATAAAAGGGATCTCCATGCGGACCGCCACAAACGTCACTGCGATCGAGCCTGGAAGAGTGCGGGTCTCTGCCGTCTTTAGCGCCGCGGACGCCATCGGCTGGGCCAAATACATCCTGATGCCGGGTGACGAGGAAGCCATCGAGGGAGTGGACTGGGTAGTGCCAGTGATTGGCAGGCGATCTCGCGAGGACCTCTATCTCAAACTCAAGCAATCGCCCGATTTTGCTGGGGTCAGAGTCGAGCGGGTCGGTGACTGCGTCGTGCCGAGGCTCATCCAGAGCACCATCCAGGAAGCGTTCGAACTCGGCCGCGACTTGTGAGTTCGGGGAGCGACTCGATCAAGAAGTTTGGGAGGAAAACGTGAAGCTAGCTTTTAACACCTGGGTCTATTCCAGCTTTCCGGTTTGGGTCCCATCTTATCCGCTCAACGACACCATCGAACGTATTGCTGCTATCGGCTACGACGGAGTCGAAATCGGCGCAGCAAGCCCCCATGCTTACCCCGACTATCTGGATTCGGAACGCCGCCGCGAGATCAAGGCTTGTCTGGAAGCGAATGGACTGGCGCTGGCCAGTATGCTGCCTGCACCAGGCGGCGGACCGGGTTTCAATGCTGCTTCGCCTCTAGACGCGGAACGCGAAAACACACTCGACCAGTATCGCAAGGTAATTGATCTCTGCGCCGACTTGGGTGGCAAGCAGGTTCTTTATGTCGCTGGTTGGCAGATATTCGGCACCCAGCGAGAGCAAGCGTGGGAATGGAGCCGGTCCGCTCTAGCCAAGCTCGCCGAACATGCCGCTACTCGCGACGTGTCGATGATCATCGAGCCCACTTCGGCCGACAGCAATCTCGTGGACTCCTGCGACGACGCTATGCGCATGAAGCGTGAGGTTGGCGCAAGCAATGTCGGACTGATGTTTGACACCTACCATACTATCTACCGCAACGAGGTTGCGGTCGACTACGTCCACCGAATGGGCGGGGCGTTGCGACACGTTCATCTCGCCGATGCAAACCGGGCTGCACCGAGTGATGCAGGACGCGCAGACTATCGAGGGCTGGTCACAGCGCTGGCAGAGCAAGGCTTTGACGGCTACCTCACCATGGAAATTGGGTTCGATCGCCGCGCTGTCGAGCCTGACCGCATCGCCCGCGAAGCTTTCTTCTATGTCAAATCGCTGGTCGACGAACTCCCGAGTCCTGCTGCCGGTAAGGCTGCTGCAAAAGGGTTGGGGAGGGGGGTATGAGCGCCGTCCGTTCTGCCGTGTTGCCGATGACCGGGCACGCCGAGCCGATACTGATCGCTGAAAACGTCTCCAAAACGTTTCCGGGCGTCATTGCGCTTGACGATGTCAACTTCGAGGTGCGCGCCGGCGAGGTAAATGCGCTGGTCGGCGAGAACGGTGCAGGAAAATCGACTCTAATAAAAATAATGTCGGGAAACTACGCGCCTGACGGCGGCGAGGTCCGCGTCGAGGGCAAACGGCTGGAGGCGACGCCAGCGGCTGCGCACCGTGCCCGCGTGGCGACCATTCATCAGGACAGCCACCTCGTCCCCAACATGACCGTCGCGGAGAACATCATGCTCGGCCACTGGCCGACCCGCTACGGGTTCATCTCCCGTCGCGAGCAGTATCGCCGAGCGGAGCAGGCCACTGCCTTAGTCGCACCGTCGCTCTCACCCAACATGCTCGCGCATCGCCTTTCGCCCGCCGAGGGTCAGTTGGTCGAGATTGCGCGTGCAATTTCTGAGGATTCGCGCGTGCTCATAATGGATGAACCGACAACGTCGCTCTCCGGCCGAGAGATCGAGCAACTCTTCCACGTCGTCGACGAGCTCAAAGCCAAAGGCATGGGCATCGTTTTTGTCTCGCATTGGCTGGAGGAGGTCTTTCGCATCGCTGACACGGTAACAGTGTTGCGAGACGGCCGTCTTGTTGCGAGCGAGCCGGCCGACTCGCTCGATGCCGATGCGGTCATCCGCTTGATGGTTGGCCGCGATGTCGCACACGTCAAAGCGCAGCCGCGTCCGATCGGCGACACGGTGCTGAAAGTTCGCAACTTGACGCGGGTCGGCGTGGTTGACGATATCTCGTTCGAGGTCCGCGCCGGTGAGATCGTGACCCTCGCCGGCCTGATTGGAGCTGGCCGCACAGAGCTGGCGAGCTGCGTCTTCGGCGTTGAGCCCTATGAGAGCGGTAGCGTCGAATTGGCTGGACAGCCAGTGCCCGCAGGTAGCCCGCGCGCCGCGATCCAGGCTGGGATCGGCCTGGTGCCCGAGGACCGTCGTCATCAGGGTCTGGTAGCGAATCTCAGCGTATCAACCAACGCATCGCTGGCCGTGCTGGACCGCATCGCGCCGGGCGGGTTCGTTTCAAAGCGTCTCGAGGACGAAGCGGTTGCCACAGCCACCCGTTCCGTCGCGGTCAAAATGGCTTCGACAAGCGTCCCCATCTCGACGCTTTCCGGCGGCAACCAGCAGAAAGTCGTGATTGGACGCTGGCTGGCGCGTCAGCCCAAGCTACTCATTCTCGATGAGCCCACAAAGGGTATCGACATCGGCTCTAAAGCCGAGATCAGCGAGCTCATAATCCGGCTTGCCGAGGCCGGCACGGCGATCCTGCTAATCAGCTCCGAAATGCCCGAAGTGCTGTCGCTCAGCGACCGCGTCCTCGTCATGCGCTCAGGCCGAATAGTCGGGGAACTTGATCGCTCGAACCTCACCCCGGAGGCGGTGATCGCCCTGGCCACCACTGGTTGAAAGACGGAACCGATGGCAAACTCAACGAAATCAGCCCCTATTACCGCCGCCCCTATGCAGGAGAGCACACGTCTGCTGGACCTGGTTCAGGGTCTCGGCCTGCTTGTCGTCATCATAATTGGCGGGGTGATGCTTAGCTTTGCATCGCCGGTCTTCTTCACCCGCATCAACATCGAGAACCTGCTCTTCTCTTCGACCATCATCGCCGTCGTCGCGATTGGCCAAGCCTTCGTGATCTTGGTTGCAGGCATCGACTTGTCGGTCGGTGCGGTGCTGGCACTCTCGTCGGTGTTGGGCGTGGTGCTGGCAACCCAGACTGGGCTACCAGTTATCGTCGCGGCACTGCTGGCACTTGCCGCCGGCGCCGGCATCGGGTTGCTTAATGGGGTCGCCGTCACCAAGCTAAGGGTGCCTGCCTTGATCGCAACGTTGGCGATGATGAGCGTCACTCGCGGCGTTGCCTATCTCATCTCGGATGGGCGCAACATTGCGCCGGTGCCCTCAATTTATATCGAAATCCAGTCGCTTCGCATCTTTGGCATTCCCTTTGTCATCATCTTCACGGCGGCGGTCGCGCTTGTTGCTCATGTCGTGCTTACGCGAACACGGTTCGGACGTGAGATATTCGCCACCGGCGGCAACGCGGTAGCAGCAAGACTGGCCGGCATCCAGACCAACCGGGTAGTTCTGATGGCCTATGTCATTTCAGGATTTGCTGCGGCACTCGGCGGCCTGATGATAACCGCGCGCCTAGAGGCGGGAGCTGCGACGGCCGGCTTCGGCTACGAACTTACCGTTATTTCGGCAGTGGTCATCGGCGGCGTAAGTCTGTTCGGCGGCGAGGGCAAGATTTCAGGTGTGCTTCTTGGTGTCATTCTGCTTGGGCTCGTCCAGAATGCCGTGAACCTGCTGAACGTGCCGCCAAACTACGACTACATCGTTAGTGGCGCGGTCATCGCCGCCGCGGCTGCACTCGACGTATATCGACGCTCATATGTCGAAACGGGCTTGCGCAAGCGCACCATGCTTATCCGGCGCGAAAAATCTCAAGGCCGAACCGCGCGGGAATAGAGAGCGGTTGGTTCGACCCCGCCCGCAATGAGTCCACGCCCAATCGAAAGTCGGCCCGCAGGCTTCGCTAATTTGATCACGCGGGATCAAAGAGAACCACAAGGAGGAAGAAATGACACTGAACACATTATCGCGGCGGATGCTGCTCGTAGCGACTGTCGCCGCCACGGTCGGCTCGACAGCACTGTCCAGCACAGCATTTAGCGCCGAAGGGGATGCCAAGGGAAAGACAGTAGAATACATCACCTTTGGCCTTCAGTTCGAGTATCAGGTTGCCATGGTCGAAGGCATGAAGAAACGGGCCGAAGAAGCTGGCATCGTGCTCAACGTCATCGATGGCAAGGGCGATCCGAACAATCAGGTCACGCAAGCGCTTGACGCGGTCACCAAACAGCCGGATGCGATCATCATCAACCCGATCGACGCGACCTTGCTGGTGGCAGGCGTAAAGCGCGCCAACGAGGCCAACATTCCGGTTTTCATCATGGAGAATGCACCTCCAGAGGGAGAGTATCTGGGCTTTGTCGATTTCGACAACGAGGCAGGAGGAGCGCTTGGAGCAGACGCTCTTGCGAAGGCGATTGGTGAAAAGGGTGTCGCGCTTGAGACGCGCGGCTCAGTAGGCTCAGCCCAGGCGCAGGCTCGCCATAAGGGCTTTACTGATCGGATGGCGGCCAACTATCCGAACGTTGAGGTGCGCTCCCTAAACACGGAGTGGGCGGCGGACAACGCGAACAAGATGGTATTGGACTCGTTCACTCAGGACCCGAACATCGTCGGCGTGTTCAGCCACAATGACGAAATGGTGCGGGGCATCGTCTCCGCGCTGCGCCAGATTGGAAAACTCGTGCCACCCGGTGAGGCCGGCCACGTCACCGTCATTGGTCTTGACGGCACGCCGCTGGCTTTGGATCGCATCAGAGAGGGCACGCAAGACGCAACGGTTGCGCAGGACCCTTACGCTATGGGCGGCGGCGGAATACTCGAGCAGGTCATCGCATATTTCGAAGGTAAGGAATATGAAGACAGCATGCAGACCAAGCCATACCTCATAGACAAGTCCAACGTTGATGACGCCCGTAACTGGGGCAACCTGAAGAAATAGTCTACTGCGTGAACCAGGAGCGGTCCGGGAACCGGGCCGTTCCTGGAGCGACTCGTGGTGCGTCTCGGCGCGCCGGATGCTATCTGATGCAGTCGCGAGAAGGCGCACTCTGCGGGTCTCTGATGCGCTAGCAGTCAATGGCGGAGCGCTTCCGAGTCTCAACCACGGTTGCGTTGACGCAAGGACAGCAAGACTGTGATGCGGTTGAAAGTCATGTAGCGGGGCCCAAATAATATACGAAGCCAGGGGACAAAAAATGAGCGACCCGGACAGGAACGACGAGATCAAGGCTACACAACGTGGCTGGACGGCCGTAGCTTCAATTGTGCTGGGGCTCTTTGCTCTCAGTTATGTCATCGAGACATGATCCTGCTCGTTGACGACCACAGGTCCTGAGCGACGGCATACCCGATGGATAAGGGCGCAATGGATTCGAGGCTGCTCTATGCCAGCCCGTCTATAGACATCGCACCATCCGGCCCGGAGCAGGTCTTCTCGATCGAGCGCACGGACCAGCTTCTTCACGTCTTCGAGAAACTTAACGCCAACGCTGTTGGATGACTGCAATGCTCAGTCTTTGCACAGATAGCGCGCCAATCGGCCGGGGGTGAGTCGTAGTGTGCGTTTGAAACTTTGATGCTGCTCGGGACACGGCGAGTATTGGCAAGCGCTGGAAGGTGCGACTGAAGCTGATCTATCACGATAAGCGCATGACCAGCGGACTTCTCAGCATTGGTATGAAAGCCAGTATCTATTCAATACCATTCGTCGGCCATCGCACATTTGCGATCCGCGATGAAGGCTCGCAGGGCCGCTTCTGCAGCGGGATCGATCGGAGGTGCCTGATAGTCTTCCAGCATTGATTTCCAGCGATCGTTTGCGCGCTGCTCAGCGGTGCGGCTTCCGTTTTCGACCCACATCTCGTATGGGCCAGCTTCGGCGATATCGGGCATGAAATTGGCAGTAGCGAAGTTCTGCATCGTATGCCGGGTCGACAAGAAATTGATACCAGGTCCCGCCTCGAAATAGGATTCTCTGGTCAGTGTGTCGTCCGAAACCGGCATTCCGGCAACCAAGCGCAGCATGGCGCCGCAATGGTCGAGATCCATCACGAACTTTTCGTAGCCCATAGTCAGGCCGCCCTCTAGCCAGCCGGCTGCGTGCCAGACTTGGTTGGCCCCTGACATAATGGTTGCCCACATGGCCGAGGCGCTGTCCTGCATGGCCTGACCATCAGCGGAATTAGCAGCCGTGATCTGGCCGCCGCCTGAGCGCACGGGCACGCCAAGCCGCCGTCCCAGTTGTCCCAGCGCCATGGTGACCAGATTGGCCTCGGGTGAGCCGAAGGTGAGCGCACCCGATTTCAGGCTCATCGAGTTGTGGAAACTGCCATAGACGACGGGGCATCCCGGCCGAACGAGTTGTGCGAGTGCAATGCCAGCCATTGCCTCGGCGTGAGTCTGAGCGGCGACGGCGGCCGGGGTTACCGGCCCCATGGCGCCGGAAAAGATCGCCGGCGAGACGCAGACGCATTGGTTTGCCGCGGCGTAGACGCGTAGCGCGCCGGTCATGGTTTCGTCGAAAACCAGCGGCGAGTTGACGTTGATATTGCCTTGCATGACGGCATTGGTTTCCATGAAGTCCGCACCGAAGACGATCCGTGCCATGGCGACTGAATCAGCGGCGCGCTGGGACGATGTCACCCCGCCCATGAATGGTTTGGATGAAAGCGTGAGGTGAGCATAGACCATATCGAGGTGGCGCTTGTTCACCGGAATGTCGGTCGGTTCGCAGACCGTGCCACCAGAATGGTGCAACCAGGGCGACATGAAGGTCAGACGCACGAAGTTGCGAAAGTCCTCGATCGTAGCGTAGCGCCGGCCCCGGTCGAGATCGGTGACGAACGGTGAACCGTAGCCGGGCATCAAGACCACATGATCGCCACCCAGAACAACCGATCGCCGGGGGTCGCGAGCGTGCAGGGTAAAGCTCGACGGGGCTGATGCGCAAAGCGCTCTTGCTTGGCCAAGCTGGAATCGAACCCGCTCACCGACAACGCTGCAACCCGCATTGGAAAACAAGCGTAGGGCCTCGACATCTCCTCGGAAATCAATCCCGATCTCGCAAAGCAGCCAGTCGGCCTGGTCTTCCAGGGCACGAAGTGCTTCCTCGCTCAGCAATTCGTAGGCGGGAACCTCGCGCCGAAATGTTCCCATGGCCTGCCGGGTTGGATTGACCGCAACGGGGCGCGTTCGGCCGCCGCGGCGCGGATTCTGAGGAACGCGTGGGCACTCGTCGACCGGCATTTCCAGCATGGCCTGAACCTCTCGACGGTAATGGCTCGAACCGTCGACTGAATTGCACCTCAAAACACATCACATGACAAACGAAATCAATTGCCTGGAGCGTTCAGAAAAACTAGACGGTGTTGATGCGGTTCCAGCATTTCGACAGCTTGCGCGTTTTCAATGTCGTGGCTCGGCACGAGAGCTTCTCCAGTGCAGCGGATGAGCTGAATCTAACGAAGGGCGCGGTCAGCTACCAGTTGCGGGTGCTTGAGGAAGCACTTGGGTTCAATCTTTTCGACCGTAAGCCGCGTGGCATTGTGCTGACGCCGAAGGGCCGCGAGCTGTGGATATGCAGCATGCGCTCGCTTGATGCCATCGAGGCGCGCATTGACGAGTTGCGCGATGCACCACGGGCGCCGATCACAATCGCGACGACCACCTATTTTGCTTCGCGCTGGCTGTCGCCGCGGCTGATGATGTTCATGAAGGGGCATCCGCGTGTTCGGTTACGGTTGCAACCGATGATCGACCTCAAGGATCTGGATAATGAGGGCGTTGATCTAGCCATCAGGTGGGGCCGCGGCGACTCGGCAGACTCCGTGACACAGCGGCTTTTCGCTTGCCCCGCCTTTGCGACCGGCTCGGCAGATGCGCTGGCTCTGGTTCAGGCTGAAGGGCTGGCGTCGGCGGTAAGCACACTCACTCTGCTTGCCGATCGCAGTGGCAGTGCAGCGTGGGAGGATTGGCATCGGGTTGCCGGTCTGCCATTCAAGGCGCGCGACGCCGTGCTTACCATCCCCGACCCCAACCTCCGGGTGCAGGCAGTGATCGACGGCCAAGGAATTGCGCTCAACGATGCGCTTGTCGAGACTGAAATGGAGCGTGGAAGTCTATTCCGTCTGTCTCAACATCAGATCGAGGGCTACGGGTATTTTCTGGTGCATAGGGCTGACGCGATGAGCAATCCCGATGTTGCGGATTTCGCGCGCTGGGTATTGTCCCTCGAAAGTTAACGGAGCCCCCTCCCTGGCTTCGTTACCCCGTCTGCATGTCACATTGCAGATGGGCGCATCGGTCAACTTGTTCATGTCACTGAGCGACTGAACGCGAGTGCTATTGGATAGCTGGAGTGCTCGGTTTACGGCACGTGTAGCGCACCAACCGGTCAGGCGGCTGAGCAGGGTTGCGACGTTGATCGGAATATGGATGAGTGCACCACCCGGCGCATCTCGTCGCCACAACATCTTGAAGGCCACGCGATGACGCTTTCCCGCTTTGCCACTCGACTGAATTCGTTCGGCTCGGCGCCGCACCTGTTCTGGCCCGACCTTGCGGGGAAACCGTCGACGCTGCAACTGATCGAGCGAGCAGCGACGGTCGATGGCCTGACGGATCTCGATCTCAATTTTCCCGACCACGTCCCGGGCGAGCCGAAAGCCCTCGCCGCGCGAATTTCCGATCTCGGCCTGACTGTCAACGGCCTAGCCATGCGCTACTACACCAACCCTGCCTTCAAGCGGGGCGCCTTCACCAATCCGGACCGCAACGTCAGGCAGGAAGCGCTCGATATGACGAAGCGGGGCATCGACGCCGCGCGGGAGATGGGCATCGACCTGATGACGATCTGGCTAGGCCAGGATGGCTTCGACTACAACTTCCAGCTCGACTACGAACAGGTATGGGCCTGGGAAATCGAGGGCATCCGGGAAGTCGCGCAACACGATCCGGATTGCCGTGTAAGCATCGAATACAAGCCTGACGAACCGCGCGCCCAGAGCCTGCTGCGCGACGCCGCGACGACGCTGCTGGCAATCGACGAGGTCGGCGCTCCCAATGTCGGCGTGACCCTTGACTTCGCCCACTCGCTCTATGCCGGCGAGCAGCCTGCATTCGTGGCTCACCTGATCCATCGCCGCAGCAGGCTGCTTGGCGTGCACCTCAACGACGGATACTCGAAGCGCGACGACGGCCTAATGGTCGGCTCCGTGCATCTGCGTTCGACGCTGGAGCTGCTGCGGCAGGTGCACCGGGACGGCTACAAGGGGGCGCTCTATTTCGACACTTTTCCCGATGCCAGCGGCCTCGACCCGATCGCAGAGTGCGAGGCAAACATCGCGACGGTCGAGCGGCTGCTGAAAGTCGCCGCAACGCTCGATGCGAACAACCGGCTGGGCGAGGCACTTGCGAAGCAGGACGCGGTCGCGAGCCAAAGAATCGTCAACGAAGCTCTCTTCGGAGCTTGAGCCCGCGGGAAGCCGCCGCGGCAGGCTTACGCCGACGCGGCGATCAGTCTCGCAAGAAAGGCATGGTCTTGTCTGCCCCATCCGACAGCAGCGTGGCTCCCGTCATCGTCGTGGCCGGCAGCCTGCACTACGACATAATGGTCGATGCGCCGAGCCTGCCCCGCAAAGGCGAGACCGTGATCGGCAGGTCCTGGCGCCCGAAATTCGGCGGCAAGGGCGGCAACCAGGCCATAGCGGCGGCCAAGGCGGGCGCGACCGTCCGCATGGTTGGGGCGGTGGGCGACGACGCCTTCGGACGCTTCTTGCTCGATGAACTCACCGCCCATGACATCGACACTTCGTCGGTTGCCCGATGCGCGGGCATCGGGTCGGGCATGAGTGTCGCGATCTCCGACTCGGACGGAGACTATGGTGCCGTGATCGTCTCGGGAGCGAACCTGCTAGCCGACCCTGCGGGCCTGGTCGGGTTGGCCTTCGCAGGAGAGGTGCAGGCCCTGGTTATGCAGAACGAGATGCCCGAGGCGATCAACCTGGCGGCCGCAAGGGCAGCCAGAGAGGCGGGGCTCAGGGTGTGCCTCAATGCGGCGCCCTACCGTCCGATTTCAGGCGAACTCGCCGCGCTGGTCGACCTGCTGGTCGTCAACGCGATCGAAGCAGAGGACTTCACCGGCATCGCGGTGACCGACCTTATATCTGCGGAGGCTGCCGCAAAGGTCCTTGCTGGGCGAATCGCCTCGGTCGTGGTTACGGCGGGCGGGTCGGGAGCGGCCGGCATCACCGTCGGCGAGCCGCCGGTCCTTCTGCCTGTCAGGCCGGTGCGGGTTGTCAGCACGCATGGCGCTGGCGACGTCTTCATGGGCACGCTGGTGGTGGCCCTTTCGACAGGTCACTCGTTCGAAACAAGTATGCGAGCTGCAAATGAGGCGGCCGGGATTCATGTGTCGCAGCGGCCTTCGCATGATCACATGGAATGATTCCTCGGACCCGAACCCCGCTTTATCCCTTCGCCTTCGTTCTTGCTGCTCTGGTGAACTGAAGCAACCGGCTTGGCAGCGCGCCCTCGTCGGCTCGGCGCATCTGGAGCGTCTCTGTGTCGAGCTCCGAACCGAAATCGCTCTTGGTGCAATTTGGTTCGAGTGTGCAGTTACGTATCGACGCAAAGCTACGCTGCTTCGAGACTGCTGCAACAGTTAGGGCAAATCTGAAAACGTTTGATAAGTCGTCGGTCGCGGACATGGTTTCCTCGAAACCAAGTCCACACGACCCCGTTTGTTAGCTGACAAAATTGCGGAGGGTGCAATGGACAAAAGTGTCGTTGAATCTCGGCGGATACTCGCGCCGAATTTCGCAATTTGCGGCGCATTCCTCAGCTTGGGATCCTTGCTGGTTGAATAGGAGATACTCATGGCAGACCGGTCCAGTAGTTAACTCAGGAAGTGCGGAACGGTCACGGCTGCCATTGTGGCAGCGGTAGCGCTCGTAGTGTGGCTTTTCCTGTTCGCAGAGACCGACATTGGCGGGGGAAGACCGTTGATGTGAAGGTTAGCTTTAGAAATGCTCCCCACTGCCGCTACTTCATCAGTCCCGCCTTGCGTAGCGCCTCCTCAATGATCTGGCGCACGCCGCCGACCGTGCCGTGGGGAATGGATCCGCTCCTCGCCTCTCGATGTTTCGCTCCGTCGGCTGCGCGAGCACCTGCGCCGTTGAGTCTCGACCCGGAGCTAGCCGACAAAATCCGAGCTGACCCAGATTCGACCAGCCCCCAGAACCTGCCGATATGCTGCGTGGACGATATGCCGGTGTCGATCATATAGGGTGCGCTGTGGCTCAGGCCATCGGCAGTATCGAGAGGTGTGCCGTGTGGCATGCCTTGGACGAGATAATACTCGATTGCTTCCGTTCCCTCGCTGTTGTCCCAGGCCAGTCGCCGATGCCCGTTTACGATTTCTTCTCGTGACGCCTCGCCGGCTGCGCCATGCACCCCTTGCCACTGGCCAACAGTCAAGAGGGCGTTCGAAGCTTCGACGGTTTGGTCTGCACTGCCATGCCAAACAGAAATTCGAGGCCAAGGTCCTGCGTGGTCAGACGCCTCCTCCAGCTTTTCTTGCAGTTCCCTGTGGTCAGGGGCACCATGTCCGCGCATGCGGTCGAACGCTTCCGGGACGGATACAGCAGTCGCATAGGGCAGGCCGGCGATGATCGCGCCGCCGGCAAACACTTCCGGATAGGTGGCGAGCATGACAGATGCCATTGCTCCGCCAGCAGATAATCCAGTAACGAAGACGCGATTTGGGTCGAGGCGTTGCGCCGATGACAGTGTCTCGATCATCTGGCGGATCGACAGAGCTTCGCCCTGATCACGGCGGATGTCTCCGGGAACGAACCAGTTGAAACAGAGATTGGGATTGTTCGAACGCCTTTGCTGCGGGTAGAGAACGGCGAAGCCCTCCCGCTCGGCAAGACGCGACCATCCAGCTGCGTGATCATAGCCGGCGGCGGTCTGCGTGCATCCGTGTAGGACCACCACGAGTGGTGCGCCCTGTGGCAACCCGGTGGGCACAAAGATGCGCGCATCAAGTTGCCCAGGGTTTGAGCCGAAGTCCGGCATGTCAGATAGCCGGTCCGGACCCGACGGTGACTGCCCGAAGCTTCTGTTTCGATTGGCATTTAGCCGCGCGATCGTGTCAGCGAGATTTCTCATGGATGCGTCTCCTTCAGGCCAACCATCCGAAGTCGACTCGACTGAAACGCTATAATGAGAGGTTTGTTGCTGCACCGCACAAAGAATCCGAAATACGACATTCGCAGGGCGTTAGTGGCGGAATGGCAGAAACGTGCCGTGCGAAGGTGGCGATCAGCGATGCTCAACCCAGCAGGATTCAAGGGGGCGGCGGGGAGCTGGACTAAACCTCCTCCGGCCGCCCCAAAATCTCCTTGAAAAGACCCCGATCAAGGCAGGAACGGACGTGGAGCCGGGGTGTTGTCGGTGCCGAGGGACAACTCTGAAAAGGAATACCCCTATGAAACGCACTAGCCTTATCACCACGACTGCACTCATCGCTGGCCTGATGTCCGCTCCTGCATTTGCGCTCGACGTAAACGCCGGCGGTAACGTCGACGCTGGTGCTCAGGTCGGTGGAGCCGGCGCCAATATCGACGCTGGCGCCAACGTTGATGGCGGCGCAAACGCTGGAGCCGGCGCTGGCACGGGAGCCAAGTTCAACACTGACCTCGGCACGACCGCCAGCACGTCTTCGGACGCCAATTTCGGCATGCTGATCTCGTCGCTGAACGCGAGCGCAAAGACTGCTGCTGACATCAAGGCGATGACCGACGTGTCCGAAGTGACGGTGGTGATGGTCAGCGACCTGGAAGCCGGCGCAAATGCTGCCGCTATCGGCAATGCCATGTCCAAGAACGCAGAGGCGCGAGCTGATCTTCAGGCTGCCATCGAAGCCAACACCGACCTGAAGGCTGAGCTGGAAAACCAGTCGGTCGACGTGTCGTCGGTCGTCGCAGCCAACATCGGAGCCGGTGGTTCGCTGACCGTCTTCGTTCAGTAATGCATACCGGCGTCACACAGCGCCCCCCGCCCCACGTGACGCCAGAAGGAGAGGTTGGCCCCCACCGACCTCTCCTTCACTCATATGGGTCCTGCGGCCTACAACGTAGAATGCTTGACCCAGCCTCCGAGATGGGACGAGGCGATCTAGCGCTCGGGCCAACGCGTCCGCGTTAGCAACGTCGTGTTTTAGCCACAATTGAGACCACGACCAGGTTGCCGTTGCGGGAACCAGACGACAAAAAGGCCCGGCGGAGAGGCATACCGAAATCTCCAGCGGGCTTTTGTCGGATCGAGCGCTATAGCTAGCAGTCAGACGTTGCGGTCAAAACGTTAACAGGTGATTATCCGGACTGACGCTATCCGAGGACATTGCATCACTGCGTAAGCGATATATACCGGCTGGAATACATTTCGCGACCGCCCAGCTCCGCCGTGCAATCGGTCTTCAAGCTGGAATTTCCCGTCATTTCGATCGTATTGCCGACCAGTCGTAGACAGGCCGATTGCGTCGAGGTCGACGAATTGCCCGCATAGAACACGTGGGCGCCTGGTGCATAGACGAAGCCCTTGATGAAGGAATCCGAGGCGCCGTTGATCTTGATCGTTTCACGAGCTTTGTCGGGCATATGCTCATATAGCTGGCAACGATCGCTTTATTTTGCAGATGAGGAAACATAGATGCTCGCACTGATCGGCCTCGTCGTCTCGCAAGCGGCAAGCTCACCGGAGCCGGCCATTTCAAAGCCTATCGAGCTATCGCTGTCCTGGTCATGTGCTCCGCGAAAGACTTGCGGCAAGATAAGTTCGTGCGAGGAAGCCGAATGGTATCTCGTAAACTGTTCGTGAGGACCGCGTCTCGATCGTGATCATGACAGAACGCCTTTGTTGAGCCTTTATGGTAGCAACGACTTGCTATCGCACGAGATTCCCCCCCCCCCCTTTTTTTTTATTAATCTCGCTAGATAGTCTAGAAGTCCCCTTGAGTATTCGCTATAATGTGTCTGCCGTTGAAGAAGACGGCTAAAAGCGGGTTTTGCACGCGCCCGTATTCCGAATAGGTTGTCGTAGACGCCGATGATTTCGGAAACCGTGCGTGGAAACTCGTGGCGCGGGCACTACTGGTGACTTGTAACCCGCAAGGTGCACTGAAATCGCCATGTTGGTTCAGTGATGCCTACGCCGGCTGGGCCGAAAGGCTTGGAAGTCCGACCGTAAGAGGCGACAGTCCGACCCCGCCTCACCTTTTCTGAAAGGCTGGTCGAGCATGGTTATGTCCCCCGAACTCGCCCCGTCATATGGTGGCGGTCGTGGCCTCAAGAGAGGAAACAGTTCCTCTGACAGAACTTCACCTACAGCATAGTTTGACGCTTGGCCCTTAGGCCCCACGTCTCTCTATGCGTAGGTGAAGTTTATGCCTCATTCCTAAGAGAGGTTTGTTGCAGATATGGCCATTCGAGTGCAGTTCTGTGCACCATGGACTGAGCGGGATGCGGAGGCTCTGGTTACCGCGCTACGGCATGGCTTTCACTTGCGTCTCCACACCGTCTCGAAATCCGCAACGGTTGCGGATTTCGCGTTAGACCTGATGCGATGCCAGGACATGCACGCGATCTGAAGTTCTCGCCTCCCGAAGCGTGGCAGGAAACGCAGGCACACATCGCTGGCTATGCATCCCTGACAGCATGCCGTGCGGACTAATTTCCTTCAGAGCATCTAGCAGATCGCCGCCCAACACAACCACGCCAGCGGAAATGTCAGTAGATGTCAGGAGATCATGCACACGATGATTTTCTCGATATAACCCCGTCCGACATCTAAACGACGGAGTGAAACGATGTTCCTAACAGACCGGACACGGGTGATTGAAGTGCTCGATCTCAGCACCGAGATGATCCTTGAAGATAACGAGCTAGCTGAAATTGAAAAACTCGACCAGTCGCCGGACGCGGCGCCGACGCGGATCATCCTGCCCGTCCGTGCTGGCTTCGACTACTCCGGCGTCTCTGACTCAGTTCGACTGAATGCGGAAGCGGCAGCTGGGCGCATCCAGAAAACGATGCGATCGAGCATAATAGAAGTCGGCAATGATTTGAGCTCTGTGAAGGAAAGCCTAGGTCACGGCAAGTTCGGTGAGTGGTTGAAGTTTTACTTCGACATGTCCGAACGGACAGCCGAGAACTACATGAACGCTGCCCGGGAGTTTGCCAACGCTCCGGATGTCCTCGACTTGCTACCTCATGGGACAGTCTACCGACTTGCCGCAAGGAGCACTCCGGCCGAGGTTAGAAAGAAAGTCTTTGACCAGATCAATTCTGGAACTTTGCCCGAGAAAAAGGCAGTTGAGGAGCTCATTGCTAGCTCTAGACCGGCAAGGCGCCAAAGGGTTGCCGTGAGAAATGAGGTTGAGCAAGCAGTGAACCAGAGCGAAATCGGGAAGCCTAGCTCCAGGAGCACAGGAAGTTCTAGCGAGCCGCCAATCGTCCCGGAAGTCCACCCAGCGCTACCCCCTCATGCTGGGTGCGTGGAAGCTAATACCACAGCGCAAAATCAGGCAGCAGAGCCTCGAGCCGAACGTGAAGAGGCGGAAGCACTGTGTGCTACCAGTAATGGCAACGGTCAGGCCATGCCCGACCAACTCGCCCGAAACATTGTCAAGGTGCTGAAGGAGCGTTTTGGTCCGAAGTTTCCAATCCTACGCAACGCGGTCCTGAAAACAGGTGGCGCCAAACTGGAGCTGGCGTTGAGAGAAACCTAACTGGCATCACATGCGACGCGGGCTCGTCCGTGTCGCATGTCATCCTGGGCTGCGATCCCAATCTTCATGACGGCGATGCACGCGCGACTGTAAAGCGCTCTTGGTCGCCAACGCCTACTCGAAAGATGAATTCGCGATGACGGCGCCTGCGGTCTCGTTGGCTACAGCAGGGGATTGCATGCACGCCGGCGAGAAGGCGGATGAGGAGCGGTGCTTCGGCGGCGCGGGGGAGCGGCGGATGAAACGCGCCGGCTGAAGTCGTGGGGAGTATCTTGAGACAGCGGAAACTATTGGGGATTGTCCCTCTTACCAGTGAGCACCCGGAAAGCATTGATCCGGAAGGCCTGAACACTCAAATCTAATCAGCCGGAAGCGTCTGGGGAGCGCGTCGGTCCCGACCGGATAACTCATGCAGCCGGAAATCAGATCCGCTCGGGCGCAAAATGACAACCTAAGGTAAACCTCACGGCCGTTCCTCATCTTGCGCTAAGATCACTGAACAGCCCTAGTTTACCGTCGTTGCTTTGCGGTTGTCGTTCGGTTTTCGTGTCACTCAAGGATGGGTGGATTGGTGCCCAAAATGTTCCGGCAACAGGAGGCATCCGGGTCAAATGTCGACACCCCTTCTAGGACTTCGCATATTGGCAGTGACACGCAAGATCGTTGGGACGGCGGCTCGCCTCGGGATGGAAGTGCTTTGGTTCCTAAGAACCGTCCCTCGACGGCTCGGCAGGCACGGGGTCAACATCCGGTTGCATAAGAAGCTGTCCCCGTGCGCATGTATGTGACGATGCTTGGCGGTCCGTCTCATTGATCTTGGTGCCGACTGAAATATAACGGACATCATCCTACCAGCCCACTCACCTCGGCTAGAGGCGCGGCTGTCCGACGGACTAGGCTTCTCGCTCTGCACCGATAACTCAAAAGAACACCCCGTGTCAGCGAGGCGATGACGATCGCTCGTTCACGCATCTTCCTGCTTGGGTGAATCTTCGCCGAATACCCTTCTCACCCTCTGCACACGTGCAAGCGTGGGTTTCGGATCCGTGTCCCAGCACGCGAGCCGGATGATGTCGATCCAGGCAAGCTCGTTCAGCGTGAGCGGTCGATCCCATGCACTCTTGCGGGTCGAGGACGTGGGTGAGGAGGGTGTAGCGTGTCTCATCGGCGGAAAATCCCGCGGATAGCAGCCCGAGCTTTAGACGTCAGGTTGGGGTCTGTATGACCGGAGGCGTCGCGGATCTCTTCAAGCCAGGCGACTTCATTCTCGGTGACGATCGTGCCAAAGATCTGGCGGATGGCTCGCTCGGTGGTGTCGCCGCCCAATTGCTCCATTGCCATCATGAACAGGAGTGCAGGATCGCATTCCAGCGCCTTTGCCAGTGCTGGCACACGGTCGAGCGGCAGCTTGCTGGCGCCGACCTTGATCATCGCCAGCATATTCGCCTGAGCGAAGCCTGCCTCGGTTGCGATCAGGGCCTGTGTCTTTCTGGACCGTAGCTCCAGGATTCTCTTCTGTAGGAATTTTGCCAGCCGCGTGTCTGCGAATGGCTTGGCTGCGTTTTTCATCATCGACCTTTCTCGTTCAAGTGCAGCGCAATCGACTGCTTGAACGAGTTATATCGAGCGAGAAATGGGGTTCTGACGGGAAGTTCGAACTCCGGATTTCAATGAAGGCGATAGCGGCTCAAGGCTCTCTTCACCCCCAGCATTCTCCCCAATAGGACTCGCCGCGATCGGGGCACGGCTGGAAGGAAGGGCAGCGTTGTTACCGGCGCGACCGAAGGCGGGCGAACTCTGCAATACCGATCAATGAAATGTTGGCCACCACGATCATCAGCGCCAACGCGTCAAGCGCTGGCGACATGTTGAAGCGAAAATCCGACGCCACCAGTATAGAAAGTGGCTGCTGGCGGCCGCTGGTGAAGGAGGTCAGCACGTATTCGGCAGACGATAGAACGAACGCGATGAACCAGGCTGCCATCAGGCCGTTCTTCATCAGTGGCAGCGTCACGCGCCGGAATGCGCTCCACTGGCCCGCCCCGAGATCAGAGGCAGCTTCCTCCAGCCTAGGATCGATCCGGATCAGAACCGACGCGATGATGAGTGTGGTAAAGGGCATGATGATGATGGTCTGGCCGGCGACAATCGTAAAAAGGCTGCGCTCGATCCCGATTTCGGACAACAGGATCAACTGGGCGACGGCAAGTATGACCTTAGGAATCAGGAACGGGATAAAGATGATCACGAGGAATGCGACGCGGTGCTTCAAACTGTAACGCGTAAGAGCAAGTGCGGCCATCGCCCCTAACAGCGTCGAGAAGAGCGCAACAGGAACGGCTACCAGCAGCGTGGTCCCGAAGCCGCCCGTCAACCTGGAATCGGCGAGGACCTGGCTAAACCACTTGGCGGTAAATCCCTGCAGCGGAAACGCGATGAGTTCGGAATCATTGAAGGCAAATACGGCGATAACCGCGACTGGCAGATACATGAATGCATAGATCAGCCAGACCCAAGCCGTCACAAGGAGAGGTGTCTTTACCATTATCACTCTCCTCCGGCCAAGGCCCTGCCAAGCGTCGAGCGACTGATCCCGAGGCCCGCTAAGGCGAAGGATAAGCAAAGCATGGCCAGCATGGTGGAGGCGATTGCAGACCCCAGCGGCCAGTCGAAGGCAGTCCCGAAGAGATCGTTAATGGCGCTGATGATGGTGATGCCAGAAGCCCCGCCCAGAAGTTGCGGGGTCAGATAATCGCCAACCACCATAACGAAAACCATCATGCCGCCGGCAATGAGACCAGGCGTCGTCATTGGCAGCGTAATGCGTCGAAATGCCGATGCCCTACCGGCGCCAAGATCGGACGCGGCCTCGAGCAGGCCATCGTCAAGGCTCTCGTAGGCGAGCCACAGGCCCAAGACCATGAAAGGCAGGTAATTGTAAGTCATGACTATGTGGGTAGCGAGAGAGGAAAACAGCAGCGCTTGCACCGGCCGATCGACGACGCCCGCCCACATCAGGAAATTGTTGAGCACACCTTCTGCGCCGAGCAAGACGCGCCAGGCAAAAATTCGCACTAGGTCGCCGGTGTAGAGGGGCACCAGAAGCAAAGTCAGCAACGCCGACTTGAACTGAGTTGTCCGCTTGGCGATGAACCACGCTACCGGATGACCGATCAGGGCGGTGATCCCGACGACCAGCAGTCCCGACAAAAAGGCCTTTGCGATGAGCCAGCGATAGGTTTCGCTGGCAAAGATCCGGGCGTAGTTTCGAAATGTCGGCTCCTTGACGATGGCGACGAAATCGACCTGGAAGAAGCTGTATGCGAACAGGATCGCCAATGGCGCGATGCAAAGCGCAGCAACTGCGGTGAATACCGGCGCTGCAAGCAACGTTCCAGTGCGAGCGCCTGCCATCAGCTAGTTCAGCTCTGTCGAGTTGGCGGCGATCCAAGCCTGAGCCGGAAGAAAGCCCAGACGCACCGAGCTCCCGGGCTGAGGATAGTCCTCGTTCTGCACAATAAAGTTCAAGAGTGTGTCATCGGAAGCTCTGGCCTCGATCAACCACTCGGCGCCGCGAAAGACCACATGCGTCACGCGCGCTTCAATGACGCCGTTCGCCGACGGGTGCAGCTGTTCCGGACGCAGGCACAAAACGGCATTCGAGCCCACAGACTGATCGGGAACGCCCGGTGTTTCAAAACGACCCAGCGCCGTCTCGATTGTCAAGCCTTCACCGGATCTGGCAACAATGCGCCCTGACAACAAGTTCGCGCCGCCGATGAAATCGGCCACATAGGACGTAGCGGGCCGGTTATAGATTTCGGAGGGCGCGCCTTGTTGCACTATCCGGCCTTGGTTCATCACGATGATCTGATCGGAGAGCGCAAAAGCCTCCTCCTGATCGTGCGTCACATGCAGAAAGGTCATGCCTAAGCGGCGCTGGAGATCCTTCAGCTCTATCTGCATGTCTTTGCGCATGCGGCGGTCGAGAGCGGATAAGGGTTCATCGAGAAGGAGCAGCTCGGGTTCGTTTACGATGGCGCGCGCAAGCGCCACCCGCTGCTGCTGACCGCCCGATAGTTGACGAGGCCTCCGGTCAGCCATGGGGGACATTTGCACCATGGCGAGCGTTGCCTTCACCTTTGCGGCTATCTGAGTGTGGCTGAGATTCTTGTAGGCAAGTCCGAAACCGACGTTATCGGCGACACTGAGATGGGGGAAAAGGGCGTAGTTTTGGAAGACCGTGTTGACGGGGCGTTGGCTAGCCAACGCTTCGGCTAGAGAAGAACCGTTGAGCTCGAGTGTTCCGCCCGAAATATCCTCAAACCCGCCGATCATTCTGAGAATCGAGGTTTTTCCACAACCCGAGGGGCCGAGAAGTGTAACATAGCTGTTGGTTTCAATCGTGAAATCAACGCCTTTGACCGCTTCGAACTCGCCGTATTTCTTCTTCAGTCCGGAAGCTGTGAGGAGAGGACGGCCTAGCCGCCCTCCCCCGTCCTGTGCGGTTTCAGAAAGTGACATTGATCAGCTGGCCTTGACCTCGTTCCAGAGCGCCACCCAGTCGTTATAGCGGGGCGGGTTCTCCTTCCAAACGAACGAGTCCATGACGGAAAGATCCTTCACGAAGATCTTTTCTTTCTGCTCATCGGGAAGTCGATCAAGTGCGGCCGAGGTGCTCTGGGCATAAGGTCCGCCGAAGGCAAGCTTCTCCCCATATTCCGGGCCCAGCAGATAGTTGACGAGGCCGAAGACCTTGTCGAGCTTCTCGCCTTCCACGCCTGCCGGAATTGCGATCGTGTCGCACCATCCGATTACGCCTGCCTTTGGTTTGGCCATGCCCATGTCCAGGCCCCTCTCCCTGAGATCGTAGTAGGGCGGGACCCAGGAAAACGCGCAGACTACTTCGCCGGTGGCAAACAGGTTCGTCAAATCGCTGATCGAATTCCAGTAGGTCCGGAGCAGCTTCTTCTGAGCGATCAGGGCCTTCTTCACTTCGGCCAGTTCCGCGTCTTCCATGTGGAACATCTTGTCGCGCGGGATCCCCAGATACATTGCGGCGATCATGATGCCCTCGAGAGCATAGTCTCGCATGGCGAGCTTGCCGGCATACTTGTCACCCTCGAAGAAGACGGACCAATCCGGCTCGGCATCCATCAAATCGGCACGGTAAACGATCGGATTGATCCCCCAATAGAAGGGAACGCCGTAGGTCTGTCCGTCCTTCTTTCCCAACCCTGTCTTTTTGAATGCGTCATACAGCAGCGATGCATTCGGCACCTTCGCCGGGTCGATGGGCTGCAGAAGATTGGATTCGATATAGAATTCGACCTTATCGAGTCCCGGCGTAATCAGGTCGACGGAAGAGGCGCCGCCCGCACGTAGCTTTGCGAACTGCTCGTCGTCTGTGCCAATGAAGTTCTTGGTTAGCGTGACATCTCCACCCTCGAGAAAAGCTGCGAGGTATTCGTCCTTCGCCAGGTTCTCCCAGGTCATCCACACCAGATCGGTCGCGGCAAACGCCTGCCGGAATGGTGACAATGTCGAAAGCGCAGCGCCGGATGCGGCAGCTAACAATAGGCTACGTCGGTCCATTCGGATTTCCATTTGGCTCATCCTTTTTTTGTTCCCCACGGCCTCAAAGCTCGCACGCACGAAGCCGATCAGTTGACCTCCGGATAAGAAACTATTTTCATCCATTGTTCAATATGAAAAATCTGTTTCATTATTCATCATATGCCGATTTTCTAGGCTGCCTCCTGCCTTTTCCCGGTGCAACAAGCGGATCGAGTTTCTCGTGAAGTTTCTCGATGATCGCCAGTCGCTCTATGGCCGAATCCCCCAAGGCCGAACCGACCGAAGAGCAAAGGTAGTTGATGACGCTCATCGGCGCGGCATAACTGTCGAACATGCTATGTCCCCGATTGTGGCACCTCAGCGTTACAGTCGCCAATTGCGCTGTGCGCGCCGCGGTCATGTCGGCGATCAGCACGCACGGTGTCCCTACCTCGGCAGCAACGGCCATGACTTCTCGAAGGATCACCGGCCGCCTACGGAACCCGAAAACCAGCATTGCATCGTCAGAACCAATGCCAGCCACGTCCTCGCCCATCGACATGCCGGCCCGGGGTAGCAGATGAACGTCGGACCGCACGTGATTCAGCAAGCCACACGCGTAAGTGGCAAGCGCCATCGAATTGCGAAACCCAACGACCCACAGGCGCCGCGCATTGACAAGTATCTGCGATGCCTGCTCTAGCGATTGTTCACTGAGCATTTCGGCCGTGCGCGTGAGATTCTGCAGGTCCTGGGCGACATGCAAACCAAAGTCGCCCGAGCCCAAGCGCTTCTCGCCGATACCCGTCATCTCGTAGAGAGGGGATCCCCAGTCCTGCGCCTGGCGCGCGTGATAGCGAGCATCATTGTAGCCCGCATACCCGAGCCGCTTGAAGAAGCGGGCCGCCGTTGCGTTGGATACCTGGGCCTTGGCGGCTAGTTCGCCAGCCGTAAAGCTGGAGAGATTTGACTGCGCCTCCATCACCACCGCCGCCAGCTGCCGCTCGCCTGCGGTCAACTCATCGTAGATAGCCATTATGCGCGCATCGATTGGTCGGTTATCAGGATGGGCGGACACCGTCACGTGCATCTCCATTTTTCAAAACATACACATAGAGAAAAAACATTTTCATTTCCAGTTGACGGTGGATTTTCGCAGCGTATTGTTTGAGGCCTCAAATCGATACCGGAATATCCAAGCCATGTCGTCTGCATTTGCGCAATTTCCCGCTGAACTACATATCAACTCCGACCGAATAACTGGCCCGTATCCCCCGGAATTCAAAACGGTGCTCAGCCATGACGCAGCCCGGGAAGCGCTCAGTCAGATATCCGAGTGGAGCGGATATGCTCAAACACCGCTGGTGCGCCTTCGGAGCCTGGAAGACAAGATTGATGTCGGACAGATCCACTACAAGCAAGAGGCCGACCGCTTCGGATTAGGGTCTTTCAAGGCGCTCGGCGGTGCTTATGCAGTATTCCGTCTTCTGGCTGCACGCATTCAACAAGACACGGGAAGCGGTGCGGACGTCAAAGATCTGCTCTCCGGAAAACATGCAACGATTGTGGGCGATGTAACCGTGACGTGTGCGACCGATGGAAATCATGGCAGGTCTGTCGCGTGGGGTGCGCGCATGTTCGGCTGCAAGGCCGTCATCTTCATCCATGAGACTGTGTCAGCGGCGCGCGAGGAGGCCATCGCAGCCTACGGGGCTGATGTCGTAAGAACCAAAGGCAATTACGACGATTCCGTTCGCGAGGCAGCGCGCACGGCTGCAGAGAACGGCTGGTCCGTCGTTTCCGACACTTCCTATCCCGGATATATCGACGTGCCGCGGAATGTGATGCAGGGATACAGCGTCATGGTTGAAGAGGCGCTTCGCCAGTTGAACGGTCTTCGCCCCACTCACGTCTTTATTCAGGGCGGTGTCGGGGGCCTGGCAGCTGCAGTCACGGCTCACACCTGGGAAGCCTTTGGCGCCGATGCGCCGGTGATCACGGTCGTTGAGCCCGACAAGGCCGCCTGTCTTCTCGAGAGTGCAAAGGCAGGTGAGCCAAGGGGTGTCGGCGGCGACCTCGACACAATCATGGCCGGGCTTGCTTGCGGCGAACCTTCGATCATTGCTTGGCCGATCCTTGCGCAGGGCGCCGCCGCCTTCATGTCAATTCCCGACGAGGCCGCGGCCGAGGCGATGCGCTTGCTGGCTTCTGGAGCAGGAGGAGCAAAGCTGGTTGGCGGCGAGAGCGGCGTGGCCGGGCTGGCCGGACTCCTGGCGGCCGCCGAACACACCGACATGCGCGAGGCCATTGGCCTCACCGCCGATTCCATCATTCTCCTCATCGGCAGCGAAGGCGATACCGATCCCGAACTCTACCAGAAGATCGTCGGACAGAGCGGCCGTGCCGTGGAGGCCGGACAATGAATGCCGCCGCGATCCAGATGAACGCCGAGCGCCTGCAGAAGCGCGTTGAAGCAATGGCGGCAATCGGTGCGCTGCAAGGGGGTGGCGTTTGCCGGCTCGCTCTAACGGATGCCGACAGAAAGGGCCGCGACCACCTTGTTGCAGAAATGAAGGGCTTGGGTCTGAAGGTCCAAATCGACGCGATCGGCAACATTTTCGGCACAAGGTCCGCCCGCAAATCTTCCCCAACCATTATGCTCGGCTCGCACATTGATACGGTGGCCACAGGCGGTCCCTATGACGGCGCCTTGGGTGTGCTTGCGGGCCTCGAAGTTGTCGCGGCCCTGAATGACGCTGGGGCTGAAACCGAACTGCCGATCACGGTCGCGGCCTTCACCAATGAAGAGGGCGCTCGCTTTGCGCCTGACATGCTGGGAAGCCTGGTCTTCGTCGGCGGGTTCGGACTACGAGAGGCACTCGATACAATCGGCATTGATGGCAAGAGGCTTGGCGACGAACTGGAGCGGATTGGCTATGCGGGCCTAGATGAAGGTCCACGCGAGATAGCAGCCTATTTCGAACTCCATATCGAACAAGGCCCCGTTCTCGAAGATGAAAACGTGCAGATCGGAGTTGTTGGTGGCGTTCAAGGCATCTCCTGGACCGAATTGACGGTTCAAGGCCGTTCGGCCCATGCCGGAACGACGCCACTTCGGATGCGACTCGATGCCGGTCTCGCTGCAGCACGCATCGCGGCCGGCGTCGGCGATATCGTCCGCAACATCGGCGGCGAACAGGTGGGCACCGTCGGAGCGCTGACGCTTTCGCCTAATCTAGTCAATGTGGTGGCCGAGAAGGCCGTCATGACCGTTGACCTGCGCAACCCAGACGAGTCGATTCTGGAGCTTTGCGAAGCTCGATTGGCAGACTTGATTGAGCAGGTTTCGGAACAGGAGCGCGTCACCGTCGAGCGCAGGTGCCTGGCCCGCTTCCAACCTGTCGATTTTGCACCTGAACTGGTCGATGAAGTCGAGGCGGCTGCCAAGGAGCTGGGCCTGACCGCGAGGCGCCTCTACTCAGGTGCCGGACACGACGCCCAGATGATTGCGCGCATCGCGCCAGCCGCCATGATCTTCGTGCCGAGCGTCAACGGAATAAGCCACAACATCACCGAGTATACGAAGCCGGCCGACCTTGCGAACGGCACCAACGTCTTGCTGAAAGCAACGCTTTCGCATGCCAATCCGGCTGCCAGGAAGGGAGACCTCAAAGCATGAGCAGAGTGATTGTGACCGCGGCTGCGCAGATGGGGCCGATCGCTCGTTCGGATACCCGTAGGCAGGTTGTGATGCGCATGATTGCGCTACTCAAGAAGGCGGCCCTGCGCAATGTGGACCTCGTAGTCTATCCCGAACTGACACTGACGACATTCTTCCCTCGCTGGTTTATGGAGAACCAAGAGGATATCGATGCTTTTTTCGAACGCTCCATGCCAAACGACGACGTTGCCCCGCTATTTCACTGCGCCAAGGAACTAGGCATCGGCTTTTCTTTCGGATTTGGGGAATTGATCGAGGAAGCAGGCGCGACGCGGCGCTACAACACGTCCATCGTCGTCGACAAGATCGGAACCATCGTCCATCGCTATCGGAAGATTCATCTTCCCGGGCATAAGGAACATGAACCGTGGAGATCATTTCAGCACCTCGAAAAACGCTACTTCGATCCGGGCATGGAGCCATTCTCGACTGCTGAGGCATTCGGTGGCGTGATTTCCCAAGCAATCTGCAACGATCGCCGCTGGCCGGAAACTTATAGGGAAGCTGCGCTGCGCGGCGCAGAAATGTTGCTGATCGGCTATAACACACCTGTCCACTACCCGCCTGCTCCTGAACACGATCACCTGCAAGGCTTCCATAACCATCTGTGCCTTCAGGCTGGTGCCTACCAGAACGGCATGTGGGTCGTAGGCGTAGCGAAGGCTGGCAAGGAAGAAGGTTGCGACCTGCTCGGCCAGAGTTGCATTGTCGCGCCGACTGGCGAGATAGTGGCCATGGCGAGTTCGACCGGCGACGAACTCATCGTGCATGACTGCGATATGGATCGCTGTAGCGAAATCCGCGCAAACGTCTTCAATTTCGCCAAGCATCGGCGACCGGAAATATACACCAAGCTCACAGAAGCACCGAGTAGCAGAGACTGACCTTTCGGGCCAAGCTGGAAGACCGAGCTGTTGTGGCGCTTCGGTGCGGTCCTAATTCGCGGCCGGCTCCTCGGTGGTGGCAGGTTCCTCGGTCGTCGCTGGCTGCTCGGTCGATACCTCCGGCGCCGTGACCTCGCCGGCGCCAAACCAGCCACTATACCATCCAATGATCGCAAGGATTACTATGACGGCAACGACGCCGATAGCGACATTCTTGTTTCCCATGTCCTCGAACTCCCTTTCCGGGGCTGGACGTTGTCCAGGATTCATCCGCTAACAGTCGCGTCCATATCACTTGTCCGTAGCCGGTGACTACTAGGGCACCCCATAGTATTAGAAACGTTCCACCATTGCGAGGCGACCCAATCCCGCTAGTCTGAATTGCCCCGGCAATCCTCACGTCGCCGGGAACAGAATGATATCGCTACATCTCTGCCCGAATGTCACATGTGTCAGCGCCAATAAGGCGATCGGCACTGTCTGCGCGGGCCGTGATAGGGTTGGAACGTATTGTCCCAAGCCCTATACGAACGGTAGCGATCATAGCACCAGCGGACGTGTCGCGAACCAAGGCGGGGGCCATAGTATTGGCGCGGTTCGTAGTAGCGGTAGCCTGGATATCGCGGGCCCAGATAGAGACGCGGGTAGATATGACGACTATATCGACGGTCGTTGCGCCGATGCTGGCGGTATTGTGGGCGGGAATGCTTTTTCCAGTAGCGACGGTCTTTGCGCCGATCTTGATGGTATTGCCTCCGGGGGCTCTTCTTCCAGTAGCAGCGTCCGTCGCGCGTGCAATGTCGACGATTGCGGGAGCGGGCGGGCTGGACGTCCGTCCCGGCCTCTGAGGCACTAGGAAGCAGTGTTGACCGGTCGAGCCCGGCGGCGGCTAAGGGAGTTGCCCCGGCGACCAATGACGATCCTGCAAGGACTGCCACGGCCAACAGGGCAGCGCGCCAATCAGAAACGTGTCTCAGGTTCATAATTCCTCCCATGGAATGCTCAGGCCCACACCTTAGCTCTCGGTGGATAGCGGCCATGCCCGCCTCAGCGCGGGATTGGAAGAACAGGCGAGAGGGCAGTCGGCTTGAACCAGCGTGCGGCTCTTGGCAAAGGGCGCAACAGCCGCTGCGCTTTGCCGAGTTCGTAGTCGAGAACCTTATGAACAGGTTCGCCTGCTCCGTGTTGTGCGATTAGGCGCATCGAACCCGCAAACCCGCATTGTCCCAGATCAAGGACGAGGAAATATTGATTGACCCAAGGTTCCTGAAGCATCTCTAGGTGCCTGACAGGCTTTGGAATCCGAGAAGAACGCGAATCCAGTCCGCTGGACGGCATTTCCCCGGAAGGTGTGCAACGGAGCATCACCATCAGAGCGATCAAGTCAGATGGCAGAACCGTGATCGGCTCAAGGCCCGTCGCGCTGATCTGCTAAACGCTACCCTCCGTATCGGGTTCATCGGCTCGACAGCAGCCGCTTCAACCCAAGGGAGATTCAGATGAAGTTCGCCAAGTATCTTGCAGTTGGAATGATCGCCGCCACTTTCTCCCTGCCGGCCAAGGCTGCCGACATTATTGATATCGCAGTCGGCGCCGGCTCCTTCGCGACCCTCGTCGCAGCCGTTCAGGCAGCCGGCTTGGCCGATACGCTGAAGGGCGAAGGCCCGTTCACAGTCTTTGCACCAACTGATGAGGCATTCGCCGCCCTGCCGGCCGGGACTGTCGAGGACCTCCTCAAGCCGGAGAACAAGGACAAACTCGTTGCCATTCTGACCAATCACGTCGTGGCGGGCAAAGTGATGACGACCGATCTCAAGGACGACATGATGGCCAAGACCGTCGAGGGCGGCGAAGTCAAGATCGACCTCGACGATGGCGTGATGGTGAACGATTCCAACGTCGTCACCGCTGATATCGCAGCCGACAACGGCGTAATCCACGTCATCGACAAGTCATGACGCCCATGTAATAGCTTAAGTCGCGAAGGCAGCACCGGCCTCGGAAGGCGGCCGGTGGCTTTCTCTTGGATCGAACATGCGCGGCGAGCACAATCCGCCCTGTATCGAAGGAATACTTCGGAATGTGCTCCTCATGCACAGCACCGTTTCGCAGCAATGGCGTGGAACGCCCATACCTCTAGCTGAGCAGAGGGTTACAACTAGAGGCTACCCCGACAACGTTCGGCCCCAAGTGCCTTGCAAGCATGTCGCCGGAATCGCTTAGCTTAACGGACGCGGATGCTAGCCAACTTCGTCTCGGATCGCTATTGGCATCGGAGCTGCAGAATCCAAGCCCTGATTGGAGATATGCACCCCATTCGCAGAAAAACCGATCCATGGATACAGTAGCCAGTCTGGCCCTTGCAAATCTCCTGACCCCGATGGTGCTTTATTTCGGCCTCGGGCTTGTGGCGGGCGCACTGCGCTCGGACCTCAGCCTGCCCGAGGCCGTAAGTAAGGGAATCTCCCTCTATCTGATGCTGGCGATTGGGTTCAAGGGCGGGGCAGAACTCGCATCGAGCGGACTGACCGCCGCAATCTTGATGACCATGGTTGTGGCGATAGCTCTTAGTTTTGTCATGCCGGTCATAGCGTTCGGGCTGCTGCGCGTCATGACGAAGCTGGGTCCGATCGACGCTGCAGCGATTTCCGCTCATTATGGCTCGATCAGCGTCGTCACATTCGTTGCAGCAACGGGGTTCCTAGCGTTCAAGGATGTTCCCTACGGCGGGTTCATGGTCGCTCTGATGGCGCTGATGGAGACACCGGCGATCGTGTCAGGTCTCGGCCTTGCAAAGCTTGGCGAGCCGGCAGTGGGATTGACCAGAAAGCCTTTGATGACCCGCCGCATTGCGCGCGAGATATTTTTGAGCGGTAGCCTTGTCCTACTGATGGGGAGTTTTGCAATCGGCTGGATCACTGGTGCAGACGGTATGAAGATCATGGGCCCGGCAGTTTCCGACCCTTTCAAGGCAGTGCTCGCCGTGTTCCTGCTAGACATGGGCCTGCTCGTTGGCCGCCGGATCGGCGACTTCGCCGCCGTTGGCCCGTCGCTGGTCGCGTTTGGCATCATCATGCCGCTGATTGGTGCGAGCTTGGGTCTGCTATGCGCAGCGTCCTTGGGGATGGAAGGTGGCGACGCGACGCTTCTGATGGTCCTGGCCGCGAGCGCCTCCTACATCGTTGTTCCGGCTGCGATGCGGCTCTCGCTGCCCAAGGCGAATCCCGCGATCTACATAACACTGTCGCTCGCGATAACGTTCCCCTTCAACCTGATTGTTGGCATTCCGGTTTATTTCGCAGTAGCTGAATCTTTCTTCGGGCGATGAGGGTCGACAGGTGACATGAGAGAGCTTTATCTGAAGAAGAGAATCGAGATTGTGATCGAGCAGATTCAAGCCGAAAAGGTTATCGACGCGCTCGAGGCGGCTGGGGCAAAAGGCTATACGATCATCCGCAAGGTATCTGGGAAGGGCAACCGAGGGATTCGCGCCGGTGGGCCATTTCCGGATATATTTGGTAACTGGATGATCGTGGCGATCGTTTCGGAAGAGGTCGCAGCGAATATTCTCGACACGGCCGATGCATTGCTCGAGGACACGGCCGGTATTGTCTATGTCTCCGATGTCCAAGTGCTGCGAGACGACCATTTCTGACCGGCCCCGGTCACAGATACATTTTGGGATCAATTCTCAAGAGGTCGTTGAACGAAAAAATGGTCCGGCCGCATCTTGCAGCCGGACCAAGCTCTGTCCGATTAGAAAACTGGTCAACAGCGACCTGCCGCCTTGTCCTCTTCCGAACACTGGTCGGCTTTTGGCTGCTGCTCCTTGGCGGCTGACGCGTCCGGTTCTGCGGGCTCCTCAACGGGTGCCTGGTCGGTCGCCTCACCCGTTTCCGGTGCTTGGTCAGCTGGCTTCTCTGTCGCAGCAGGAGCCTGCCCGGCCGCCTCGCCCGCATCGGGCGCCTCCTCTGCTGGTTTGGCTGCCTCGGCCGGCTTCGTGGTTTCGGCCTCGCTCGGGGCAGGATCCACCGGCTGCGTGCTGTCGCTGCCTTCAGTCGTGTCCGAGGTCTCGTCTGCGGCTGGGGCCTGGTCTGTAGGCTGCGAACCTTCCGTCGCATCCGCGGGCTTATCCGTTGCACTGTTGGACGGCTCCTCCGCCGGTTTGGCCGCGTCAGTAGCGGTGGCCGGATTCTCCTCGGTTGGCTCGGCCTTAGGGTTCTGGCCTGTTTCACTCGAAGTGTCGGAAGGAGCGTTGCTCGCTTCACCAGCCGGAGTTTCCGTAGAGCCTCCGTCCGCCGTAGCCTCAACCTCCTGCTCGGCAGTGGGGGACTTCACCTCCGTCGGCTCTTTGCCTTCAGGCGGGGCCTCGGACGAGGATGGCTCACCAACCTGCCCCTCAACCGCGACTACGGCACTGCCGTCTGCCGTCTTCGCATCACGGGGGTCGTTGACCACCTTGGCTTCGACCACTTCGACTTCCTCGTCGCTGTTGTCACGCACGAAATTGATGTTGATGACATTGTTGATGACGATGTTGTTCTCGATGGTCACCGGTCCGTAATACTCGGTGTGCTCGTAGACGCTGTTGTCGTTCACAACCACGACGCTGAGATCGCGGGAAGCAAACTTTCGAACCGGCACGAAATGCCAGTGGCTGCGGGGCGGCTCATAGGTCGAGATGCTGACGCTAACTGACAGCCCATCACCTTCTGGCGGGAGGGGCGCCCAGCCGACATAGTCGTTGCTGCGACGCCAGCTCACCCAAGCGGGAGCCCATACCCGCCCTGGAACCCAATACCAGCCCAGCTGCGGTTCGAAGGCCCACCGACCATAGTGATAGACGGCCCACGCAAAGGGCTCATCCGACGCGAAATACCAACCGTAGCGATCGGTGTAGACCCAACGCCCATGCGTGTATGGGGTCCAGTCAGCTGCAACCTTGGTGGGGATCCATACATACCGATACTTGGAATGTTTCACCCATGCGCCTTCCGACGCCAGCTCGTCGTAGAAAACGCCAACACTGATTGCAGCGCTTTGAGCCTGAGCGGTTCCCACGATCCAGCCTGCGGACTGCGGCATGAGTGGAGTGGTAAGGAGTGCCAGGGCGGCAACGCCGCCCAGTAAGAGTTTCTGGCGCATTGCTTCAGTTCCTTGCTCGATGTCCCATCGCGCAATGAACTTTGTCCAGCGAAGAAGGTTCCCGCCGGTAGGTGCCTCTTATCGGAGGGTCGTCACGGAACCCTCTCGGGTTCGCGCCGTTGGTTGCCGACTATCTATCGGAGAACGTAATGGAAAAGAGCGTTGTTGAAGCCGGATGGCTACTGGGATCGGTTCTTGGCGTCTGTATTGCCTTCATGACGCTAGGGTTCCTTGCGATTTGAAAGGAGATGCCGATGCCGATGCCACGCGATCCTTTTGGCGACGATACCGGCAATAACCTGGCAACGGTCATTGGCGTTTTCTCTGCATTAATGACGGTCGTCCTTCTCTTCCTGTTCGGTGTGCTTGAACTCGGCTTCGACGGCAATTTTTTCCCCGGAGGCGACGTTGTAACTATCGGAGAGATGCCGGCACCTTCTGTTGTCGCCCCGGAGCGCACTAGCGGGTCCATAGCCGCTCTGCCCCAAGGCGCGCGCTAACAATCCTTGCGCGCCTTAAACGGTCTGCGGGCGATCAGTAGACTTCCTCGTATGCTGCACAGATTTCGGCTTGCGTTCGTTCCCCCAAAAAGGCGATCTCTCCCTCTTTGTGCTTCAGGTAAACATCACCGAACTCGGTCGGAAACCAGCTGTTCACGACTTCGTTCGCCCTAAAACGCGCGAGGGCCTCCGGCAGTGATTGCGGCAAACGGCAATAGCCCAGGTTCGTGAGTGTCGCGCTGTCCAGCGTAGACAGGTCCTGCTCTGTAGCATCCGGCACTCCCAACTGCTCCTCAATTCCTTGCACTCCTGCATGAACGATGGCCGCAAGCTGCAAATGAGGGCTTGCTGCCGCGTCGGCAGCGCGGAACTCGAAATTGAACTGAGCAGCCTTGGCCACGTCGCTTACGTCTGAGACCGGACAGATCCGGACTGACGCTTCGCGATCGCGAAATCCAAGATTGTTGTAGGCAGCGCTCCAGCGATGCGGCGTGAGGCGCAAGTAGGAAATGACGCTTGGCGCGGTGATTGCAACAATGGAATCTAGATACTTCAAGACACCGGCAACGAACTGCCCCGCTACCTGTGTCAGTTCGTGCTTGCCTTGCGGATCGTATGTTGCGGGTTTGCCAGCGCTATTTAGAAAGCTTAGGTGAATGTGGACGCCATTACCCACTCCGACTGGATCGCGAATTGGTGTCAGAGTAACGCGCCGCCCGAGCCTGTCAGCTACTATGTTGATCAGCTCGCGCAAGATCGTCGATTGGTCCGCTATCGCAACTCCACGCTGCGGCCCCATTGTCACTTCGTATTGGCCAGAGCCAAATTCCTTCATGAAGGTGTCAGGCTGGATCCCTGCCGCACGCATGGCCGAGATCAACGCTTCGCCAAAGTGTCGTTCCGCCCTAAATCCAGCGGTTGAGAAGGCATCGCCTAGGGGACTCGGACGGTTCTTGAACTGAAATTCGTGCTCGAACGCGCCGTATAGAGTCAAGCCGGCTACTCGTGCAAGCCTCTCAAGAGCTTGCTTCAGTATCGATCGAGTGCAAAAATTCCATGGTTTTCCGTCAGTATGCCGAATGTCGCCTAGCACGAAATGCTCAGCGGGTTCTCCATCGGCTACTTCCAGTCGGACACGTGCCGCATCGTCCGGAACTAAGATTAGATCCCCGAGAGAACCAAAAGGACTTTCTGCGATCGCATCGAAACAGGTGATCTGGACATTTGTGGGTGTCCAACCGATGCCGCGCTTTTGTCTCTTCTCGAATTGTGATGCTGGGAAAGCTTTTCCGCGGACCTTGCCCGCCAAGTCAGTGCAGCAAGCGATGATAAGCTCTTCACGTGTCATTTTCGTCCCGATCATTGCCTTTAGGTGGAGTCAGCCGGACGCCGTCCCATGCCTTGATGCGATTGCGTGTCGTTGACCAGTCTGCTTCCGACACCCTGACGATGAGTGCTTCCATGAAGGCGATGGCACAGACCACTGTGTCCCAGGCGGTGCCGATCTCGATAGGCAGCGCGACGACGATGTCGCTGTGCCTTGCAATAGGTGACATCCACTTGTCAGTTATCAGCACGATCGAAGGACGGCGCTTTGATGCAGCGATCTCCGCCAATCGTTCCAGATCTGGTTGGTAGCGTCGAAAGTCGAACAGTATGAAGACATCGCGCTTGCGCATACGCAGCAAATGCTCGGGCCAGTGCTCCGGATTTGATGAGAGATGAAAAACGTTCGAGCGTATCTGCCGCAGATGAATCGACAAGAATGTTGCTATGCTGTCTGAAATTCGCCCGCCCAGAACGAACACAGCGCGCGTTGGATCGGCGACAAGTTTCAAAATCCTGTCGAACTGCTCTTGCGAAACACACTCGCTCATTTCCAACAGCCGCGCCGAGGTTCGCCGTGCATAGTCACCGAGGAAGTCAAGCGCCCCGGCTTCGCACTCTGTGATCTGCAAATCCAAGGGCGATCGACGCCCCTCGCGCAATTCGCCTATCAGGTGTCGCTGAAAATCCTGATAGCCTCCCAGACCGATCTTACTAACAAAACGCGTGATTGACGGAGCACTGACCCCCGTTCGCTGTGCGAGCTCTTGTATGGTTTGCAATCCACTGAACGGATAGTCGGCAAGCACTGCGTTGGCGACTTTGCGTTCGCTCGCCGTAAAGCTAGCGCTTTGTCTCCTGATAATCTCGCGCACCGCCATGATCGCCGCCGCAGTAGTTGATTTCGAAAGCCAATTCGCTGCGATATAGGCATTCTGAAAAAAATTAGTCAAACGGAATAATCTGGTTGACTATGATGCATAAATTTCTTTCACTGGCTTTGTTGGCCTAGTGAACCCCACGAAGTTGAGCGCCTCCGGAATCGATGTTGCATTCCTTTCAGACCGACACCGCGATCTTATCGTCCCTCGATCCTGATCCCGTGGAGACGGTCAACAGCGAAGGAACATCGGACTTCGTCATCATCTGCGAACATGCCGGTCGAATGGTTCCAGCGTTGCTCGGTGACTTGGGAGTTTCCCCTGAGGATATGAGCCGTCACATAGCCTACGACGTCGGCGCCGCAGGCTTGGCACGGCAGCTCTCCGCACTTCTGGACGCACCGCTCATCCTCCAGCGCTACAGCCGTTTGGTCGTCGACTGCAATCGGCCGCTTGATGCACAGGACTGTTTCCCAGAGATCAGCGACGGAACGGCGATTCCTGCAAACGTTGGCTTGACTGATAGTGAGCGAAGGAGCCGCTTTGCGGAAATCCATCAGCCCTTTCATGCAGCGATTGCGGGTCTACTCGATCGACGTGCAACATTATCCAAACCAGCGAAATTGATAGCGGTGCATTCTTTCACGCCCCGCCTCACTGACGGACCTGAGCGTCCATGGCACGTCGGAGCACTTTCAAATCGTGATCCAAGCTTTGCCGACATGTTCCTGGCAAGCTTCAGGGCGAAAAATCCTGAAGTCCTGGCCGCCAGTAACGAGCCATACATTGTCGATGACCTGTCTGATTACACCATTCCGGTCCACGGCGAACGCCGCGGCCTCCCGCATGTATTGCTCGAAATTCGCAATGATCTCATTTCCACTGAATCGGATCAGGATCGCTGGGCGCGGATAGTCGCCGCTAGTTTGTTCACCTTGTCGCAAGCAACAATGAAAGCGCCCTCGAATGTCCGCTGAACATCCCCAGACCCGCGAGATCCCGCTCGACCCAAAGGCGTCTGCGTTACTGTTCATTGACGTCCAGAATTTCTCGGTTCGGCGCGATGGCGGCGAGTTCAAGGACGTGCCCGACGCCGACATCTCTTCAACGTATGGCTACTATTTCGAGAAGCTACGGTCCCCGGTCATTCCCAACATGCAGCGCCTGCAAAAGGCTTTTCGCTCCGCAGGTATTGAAGTCCTATATACGACGATCGAAAGCCTGACCCTGGATGGCAGAGACCGGAGTCTCGACTACAAGATCACTGGATTCAACGTTCCCAAAGGTTCCTGGGACGGCAAGGTGATCGATGAAATCGCCCCCCTCGAAGACGAGATCGTATTGCCCAAGAGTTCCTCGAGTGTCTTTGTCTCCACGCACATCGACTACCTGTTGCGAAACCTCGGAATTCGACAGCTAGTCTTGTCGGGCCTGGTGACCGACCAATGCGTAGAGTCTGCAATCCGCGACGCGTGCGATCTGGGCTATCTAGTGACGCAGGTCACAGATGCGTGCGCCACATATTCGGATGAACGCCACAACAATTCGTTGCGCGCAATCAGGGGCTACTGCCGTCAGGTCACAACTGAAGAAATCATCAATGAAATCGGCGGGAGGTGAGCGTCGTAGAGCGGATTTCAGCGCTCAAATGAATCGCGGACGAGACTGTTCGCGTATAGCATAGGTGGTTCGCTTTCGGGGTGCCACAGATGCGGAACAAAAAAGAGAAGCAACAGGGGAAAACAAATGAGAACCAAGATTCAAACTCTTAGCACTGCGGCAGCAGCGCTGCTGTTCCTCGGCGCATCGGCACAAGCGGCCGACGACAAGATCGTCATCGGTGGCGCTATGTCACTAACCGGCGTGCAGGCTCCACTAGATACACCAGGTGTCAAAGGCGCCGAAGTTGCGGTTAAGTATCTGAATGACAAGGGAGGCGTGCTCGGCAAGCCGCTCGAATTCATCAACATCGATGGCAAGTCCGACCCAGTCGTTGTCGGCAACGTGGCTGTCGAATTGATCGACAAGGGTGCTGACATCATTATGGCGCCCTGTGATTTTGACTTCGGCGGCCCTGCAAGCCGGGAAGCGCAATCCGCGGGCCTGGTCGGTATTTCGACATGCGCGTCGGATCCGCTCTACAGCTCCTGGTCGCTAGGCGACAAGCAGTTCACCATGTCGATGTGGAACACGACGATGGGCGCAGTTGCTGCAGACTATGCCTTTAAGGAACGCGGATGGAAGACGGCATATGTCGTAACGGACCAGTTCATCGCCTATACCAAGTCGCTTTCGAAATATTTTGTCGAACAGTTCAAGGCGGACGGTGGGGAGATCATCCTTGAAGATACATATACGAATGGCGACAACAATTTCTCCGCGCAACTGGCGCGGCTTCAGGCTCTCGGAAAGAAACCCGACGTAATCTTCCTTTCGTCCTACGGACAAGACATCGGTGCCATCATCCGTTCGCTGCGCGAGGTTGGTTACGACGCGCCGGTGCTGGGCGGCGACGCTTATGACGATCCCGCGATGCACGAGGCGCTCGGGGAGAAGCTTGGTAATGACGTCTTCTTCGTCACCCACACCTTCATGACGCCCGAAGCCCATCCCGACATGCAGACGTTCATCGATCTCTACACCGAGATGCACGGGGCGGCGCCAGATACGTCCTTTGTGGCGACCGGCTGGGACACAGTGATGCTGATGGCACAAGCCATCGAAGCTGCCGGCAGCACCGATGGCGAAGCGGTTGCCAAGGCGCTCGAAGACGGCACGTTCAAGCTCCTGACCGGCGATCTGGACTACGGCACAGCAGAGGAAGGCCATGTCCCAAACAAGGCAGCAGTCATGGTCGAGTTGAAGGGCGGCAAGCCGACTTTCCTCGGATGGCGCACGCCCGAGACGATTCCGGCACCCTGAAACATCCGAGGCGCCGGGAGACATATCCCGGCGCCATCACCTACTGGATCACTGAATGTCTCAGGACGAACTTCGCGCCGACAACGTCACGGTCGAGTTTTCCGGATTGCGGGCGCTCGATGGCGTGTCACTTTCGCTATCGTGCAACGAGATCGTTGGCCTGATCGGCCCTAACGGCTCCGGCAAGACAACACTGATTAACGCAATCACTGGCCAAGTCCCACTGGCGGGCGGCGCGATCCTGCTCGCAGGCGACAAGATTTCAGGCCTCCCGCCGCGCCGGATCGCCTTGAAGGGCGTCTATCGGTCCTTCCAGATCGTCCGACTGTTCAACAACATGACAGTCGTCGAGAATGTCGAAATGGCGGCGCTGGCCCAAGGCGTGGACCTGCGAAATGCGCGCAGAAAGAGTGACGCGCTGCTTGCCGAGTTCGGGCTAGAACACCGAGCCGATGATCTCGCCGGCAATCTCAGTTACGGCGACAAGCGCCGCATCGAGATCGCTCGGGCGCTAGCTGCCAATCCCCGGTTTCTGCTGCTCGACGAACCTGCGGCCGGCATGAACGAAGCAGAATCGGAATCGCTCTTGCATATTCTCGCAGACCTACCGAGTGCGCGTAGTCTTGGGTTGCTGATCATCGATCACGACATGGGACTCATCATGCGGCTCTGCAGTCGGCTCCATGTTCTGGCCTCTGGCCAGACGATCGCCGAGGGCAAGGCCGACGACGTCAGGAAGAACCCGGCCGTCATCGAAGCCTATCTTGGCACTGGGAGCGTGGATGCTTGACGTTGAAGATTTCGACGTGCGCTACGGCGCGATCTCTGCCGTGCGGGGCATCACGCTCCATGCCGACAAGGGTGAACTCGTCGCCATACTGGGTGCCAATGGGGCCGGCAAATCCTCTACCCTAATGTGTATTGCCGGAGCGCTGAAACCGTCCGGCGGCACGGTAAGACTCGAAGGCCGAGACGTGACCGGGGCCACGCCAGAACGAATGGTGCGGCTGGGCGTCGCGACGGTGCCGGAGACACGTGACGTCTTCCCCGATCTCACCGTCGCGGAGAATTTGGCGCTCGGTAGTTACACGCGCCGAAGCGACGCTAAGGGCGTAGAGGAAGACCGCGAGCGCATGCTGACGATGTTCCCGCGTCTGGCCGAGCGCCAGACGCAGCCCGCCGGCACTCTGTCGGGCGGCGAACAGCAGATGCTGGTGATTGCTCGGGCTTTGATGTCGCGGCCCAGTGTCCTTCTCCTCGATGAGCCGTCGCTGGGTCTGGCGCCGGTGATAGTGGATCAGATCTTCGATATGATCCGGACTCTGAAACAGTCGGGGCTGACCATTCTTCTGGTCGAGCAGAACGCCGCCAAGGCGCTGTCGGTGGCTGACCGCGCCTATGTAATGCGGCTGGGCAAGATCGAGGCGAGCGGCACCGCCAACGAGATCGCGGCGGCCACTGATCTCAGCGCGCTCTATCTGGGAGGATGACCGCGTGACCTTCGCCGTCCAGTTCATCATCGACGTCCTCAGCCTTGGCGGCGCCTATGCCCTGATGGCGCTTGGTCTGGTGATCGTTTACGGAATTCTCAAGCTCGTGAACTTCGCCTATGGCGAACTCATCATGGTCGCCGGATACACCATGTTCTTGTTAGGCGGCTCCGGCCTACCTTGGCTGGTCATGGCGGCGGTCGCGGTCGTGATGTCGATCATGGCGGGCGTGGCCACCGACTATGTCGCCTTCCGTCCGGTTCGAGCGAAGTCGGTGACTGCAGTGTTGATTACCTCTTTCGCCTTTTCCACCCTGCTACAGAATGCGGCGCTGCTGTTCATTTCTCCGCGCCCCCGCGCCGTGCCGTTGCCTGAAATATTCTCGCAGACGGTAACCATCTTGGGCGCCGTGACGCCGGCACGCAACCTGATCACAATCGTCGCGGCGGTAACGCTGCTGGCGCTGTTTGCCTGGCTGATGCGCCGCACCGTCCTTGGCATCGCGATGCGAGCGGCGGCGACCAACTTTACCATGGCTCGCATGCTCGGCGTGCCGGCCAACCTCATTATCTCATCCGCATTTGCCATAAGCGGGTTTCTGGCGGGCGTAGTCGGGCTGCTCTGGATTGGACGCATCGGCACCGTAGCGCCAGGGATCGGGCTCGAGCCACTGCTCGTTGCCTTCATCGCAACGGTGATCGGCGGCATGCGATCCATGCAGGGTGCGGTCATCGGTGGCTTCCTGCTGGCTCTGATTGACACCTCGCTTAACTACACACTGCCGCAGGACCTCCTCAAGTTCCGCGACGCCTTCACCTTCAGCCTTGTGATCTTGATCCTGCTCTGGCGTCCGGACGGGTTGATCCAAGGGCCTGCTTCGGGCCAAAGGACGTGAAAACATCATGACGCGCCATGTTGCCACCGTCGCATTTCTGACCGGATTCGTCGGCCTGCTCGTTCTCGCAAATTATCTCCTTGGCATACGGCTCTATGACCGCATCGCCATCCACCTGTGCATCTCGCTCGTCTTGGTGCTCGGCCTGCAAGTCTTCATGGGTAATTCCGGCATCCTGTCCTTTGCCCATATGGGGTTCATGGGAGTGGGAGCTTACACGTCCGCCGTCCTGACCATTCCGGCCCAGATGAAAGGCATGGCTCTTCCCGATCTCTATCCGGTGCTCCAAGGCGTGGAGCTTTCGCCCTATCTGGCGATACCCATTGGCGGCCTCGTGGCGGCGTTGGTAGCGGCCGCGCTGTCTTACCCTTTGATGCGGCTGTCGGATGCCGCTGCTGTGATCACCTCGTTTGCGCTCCTAGTCGTTCTCTACACAGTGATGACCAACTGGAGTGAGGTCACCAACGGGCCACGCACCCTTTTTGGCCTGCCTAAGGCCACCGACTTGCGGCTTGCCGCCAGCGTCGCCGTGCTGGCGCTTGTTGCGGCGCTCGCCTTCAAGGAGTCGCGCACCGGTCGCCTCCTCAGGGCAAGCCGCGACGACGAGACGGCGGCCGCAGCCCTTGGCGCCAACATCCCGCAGCTTCGCTGGCGCGCCTTCATCCTGGCCGCGCTCTTTGCCGGAATTGGCGGCGCCATGTGGGGGCATTTTATCACTTCTTTTTCGCCCAAGGCGTTCTATCTCAAGGAGACCTTCCTAATCCTGAGCATGCTGGTGATCGGCGGCGCAAACACTGTCACCGGGGCGGTGCTCGGCACCTTCCTTGTCACCATCGCCTACGAGAGCCTGCGCGGCTTGGAAGGCTTCCTGAACGAGGCCAAAATCATTTCGAGCCCAATCATTGGTCTAACTGAAATCGTGCTCGCGATCGCGATGATCGCTCTGCTGTCGCTGCGTCCTGGCGGCATCTTCCCAACACGCGAGATCGGCGTTCAGCTAACGCGCCGCAGGACCAAGCAGGGAGATCACAGATGAGTTGGAAGATCGCGCACCGTTCCTTTTACTATGCCAATGCGGAGGAACCCGCAGACATAGTCCTCGACCCTAAGTCAACTGCGCTGCTCGTCATCGATATCCAGAACACCTATCTGGAAGACAAAGAGACTGCCGCTGAGACGGCTCGCTGGCAGCCCTTCTATAGCCGTATGCGCGAGACTGTCATTCCCAACACGGCGCGCCTGATAGCCGAGTGCCGGTCGCGCGGCGTCGAGGTCATCTATGCTCGCATCGCCTGCCTCAAGCTGGATGGGCGCGACCGCTCTCTCAGCCAGAAGAAACCAGGCTTCAACTATCTACTTCTGCCCAAAGATCGCCCCGATGGGCAGATCGTGCCCGAATTGGCGCCCCTCGATGACGACATTACTATCATCAAGACCACCGACAGCGCGCTTACAGGCACCAACCTGCGGCTAATTCTGCGCAACATGGGCATCACCGACGTCATCTGCGCCGGCATCTTCACCGATCAGTGCGTCTCCTCGACTGTGCGCAGCCTGGCCGACGAAAGTTTCGGTGTCGTCGTCGTTGACGACTGCTCGGCTGCGGCCACGATGGAACTGCATAATCAGGAGCTTGCGATCATCAATATGATCTACTGCCATGTCGTGCGGCTCGACGAGGTCATCACATTTCTTGCGTCGGACTCTAGCAGCCGGTAGCTGCCTCCATCGTGGAGGAAAACGAACCAGCCACGGGAGGATCAACATCGTGCCAACGCTCTACGAACGAGATTCGGGCGCTTTATCGGCCATGTCGAATCTTCGCTTCTTTCCATTGGCGGTGACCGGTGGCATGGGAGCCTATCTATTCGACGAAGACGGGAAGAAACTCCTGGATTTTTCAGCATCGTGGGGCTCAGCTGGTCTCGGCCATTCGCATCCGGCCGTAAGAGCATCAGTTCAAAAAGCTCTCGAGAGCCAGGCCGGGGCCAGCTATCTGTCAGCAGCAAATCTGCACACAGTTCAACTGGCTGAGAAACTTCTTTCTATCGTGCCGAAACGTGCTGCGGGTCGCGTCTGGCTAGGCCATTCGGGTTCGGATGCGAATGAGACTGTAGCGCGCGCTGTGGTGGCTGCAACAGGAAGACCCCGCATCCTTTCATTCCATGGGGCCTACCATGGCGGCACCACTGGCTCGATGGCGATATCCGGGCATCCGGTCCAGTCAAGTGTTCCCAGAGCGAATGGACTAACACTGATTCCATACCCCGATGCCTATCGGGACGGTGGCGATGAATCGGCGTCGAAATTAGCGCTCGCTCAATTGGAGCTTTGCTTAGCCAACCATATTTCTCCTTCCGAGGTGGCGGCACTCTTTATCGAACCGATCCAGTCTGACGGAGGCATGATCGTTCCTCCAGCCAGTTATTTTGAGCAGGTTCAGGAGATCTGCAGGCGTCATGGTATCCTGATCATCTCGGACGAAGTGAAAGTTGGCCTGGGACGCAGCGGGAAATTCCACGCCTTCGAGCATCTCGGAATTGACCCAGACATCGTGGTGCTTGGAAAGGGGCTGGGAGGTGGGCTGCCGATTTCTGCAGCAATAGGGCCAGACTACATCATGAACCATGCTGCGGCTTTCTCTTTTCAGACGACACACGGAAACCCAGTGTGTGCCGCAGCAGCATTGGCAGTGCTCAACACTATTGAACAGGACTCACTCACTAGGAATGCGTCTGAAGTCGGCAATCACCTAATGGAAGCCCTTCGGGACCTGCGCCAGAAGCACCGCCTGATAGGAGACGTGCGAGGACGAGGTCTAGCGATAGGTATTGAGCTCGTCACCGATCAGATGTCGCGCACTCCTGCCAAGGCCGAGGCAGCGATGACAGTTTATCGGGCATTCGAACTTGGTTTGGTGGCCTACTACGTAGGGACCAAGTCTAACGTAATAGAACTAACGCCGCCGCTGACTCTGACCATTGCTGAAGCGAATGAAGGGCTGACAATTCTCGATCGTGCGTTGTCTGATGTAGCGCTGGGCAAAGTGGATGCAGATGCGTTGAAGATGTTTCAGGGCTGGTGAACGGCCGCCGGGCTCAGCCAACCCTCTTCAACGCTGCTCACATATGCTGAAAGCTGGTGCTGCCTCTAGAATGTCGGCAGCAACATCGTTTCGAAACCTGTCTCGGATTCTGAGAGTGTTCGAAGGGAGCCAGAGCACGGCGACGCGCAGATTGCGCGTCTACCCTCAGCTGTTTACTCCGATCGCGTTTGCCGCAGTCGCTCATAGGTCATGCGATCGCGGTAAGGACTGCCAAGAGAGCGCTGTCCAGTGGGCAGCACTTTGGCGAGGAGCGCATCTGGCATTAGACAAGCCCAAGCGCGTCGTCCGACGCGCTCCCAGCAGAGGTATCTCTTGGTGGCCACGGACGGTCTTGCCAGCGAGGCTCGAAAACGAAGCTCGATACGCCACGGCCTTCAACAAGTGCGCCATTTCCTGCACCGAGGGCGTAATCATAGTAAAGCTTTACGATTTCCTCCTGCGTCACCTGAGCCGTTGCTGGATGATCCATGCACGCCTGGCGCCAACGCCGGACGCGTTGGTAGTCAACTTTGTCAGGAAGATCGAAGTTCTCATAATACTCGAGAAACCAGAAGCGTTTGAAAATGGGAGCAAACACGGCTTCGGCGAGCCCGAAATCGTCGAAAAGGAACGTGCCTTCTGCGTTATGCTCCACGAGGAAACCGTCGATGTCGCGATATAGGCCGAGAAGCCTGTTCCGGTGGTCTTCTCGCTTTGCTCCCTCCTGGTTCATCACGAAGAGATAGCCGGCCGTCGTGAATGCCCCCTCACGGGCTATCAGCATTGATTCGACTGCATGCTCCAACGGGTCCGCACGGCGAAGTTGCGAACCAGGTATTACCTCGTCGAGGTAGCGCAGGATAACCAGGCTTTCCTTTAGGATGGCCCCGCTAGGTGTTTCCAGAACAGGCAGGGCGGTGGTTCCACGGGTTTTGGCCAATAGCTCCGGGTTCCGGGGCTTGGTGATATCTACGACGCGGAATTCGACTGCGTCTTCTTGGCCGCGGAGAGCCAGCAAAATCTCAAGACGCTGGGAGAATGGGCAAACGGGGATGTGATAGACTACATGCTTTTCAGACATTGGTTCAGTCCAGCGTTGGTCCAGTCAAGGAGAAATTTGTGACGCGCAACAGACACGTCGCTTGCGGCCTGTCTGGCATCTCAGGCTGATGTCGCAGAGAACACTTTGCCATGGCGAATACTCGAAGAGCAACCGGGCCGATGTCAGGAGATACCATGATACTCTCTCTGGTTGATGTCTGGGTCCGGCTGCGCCATCCGAAACAGGTATGGCGCGAGTTGCGTCGTTGTCGGCGGCTGCCTGCAATTGCAGATCCGCGCACGGCCAACGAGAAGTTCCTGTGGCGGAAGATCTTCGACCACGACCCACGCATCGCGATGAGTTGCGATAAGCTGGCAACCAAGGATTTTGTCGCTGAACGATGTCCGGACCTGAAGATCGCAAAGGTGCTCTGGTCAGGAACCGATCCGGGTGCGATCCCCGACGACGTCCTGCGCGGCGACGTCGCGGTGAAGGCCAGCCACGGCTGCGGCTACAACTACTTCGTCCATGGGGGCAGATACGATCGCTCAGCCCTTGAGCGCCAGGCGCGGAAATGGATGCGCCGGACCTACGGCCGACAGCATGGCGAATGGGGATACTCCCACGTCAGGCACCGACTCTTTGTCGAAGAGATGATCACCGAACCCGGTGGGGGCATGGTGCAGAAAGAGGTCAAGCTACTCATGTTCGGCGGCGAGTGCCGCTTAGCTGTCCTCATCGAGGACCGCTACAGTCACGGAGAGGCCGCGGTATTCGACGGGCAGTTCAATCGGCTAAATACCTCTAGCGGCGTCGGCTTGCCAGTTTCCCATAGTGAACTACCTCCCAGTATCGTTGAAATGCTGCGCGCGGCGCGACTGCTCAGCCGAGACTTTGACCATATGCGCTGTGACTTCTATGACCGCGACGGCTCAGTCTGGTTCGGCGAGATGACCGCCTACAATCTCGGCGGGCACATGGTATATCTCGGATGTGATCCGGCAAGCGACTGCGCAAGATCATGGGACATCAGGCGCTCCTGGTTCCTCACGGCTCCGCAGAAGGGCTGGCGGCGCCGTTATGCCGAGGCCTTAAAGCGTCGTCTGAATGTGCGGCACGGGCCGTTGGAGAGCTTCGGATAGAGAAACGGCTGATCGTTGTGCAGTCCGCCAACAGCCTCTACCAATACCAGATGGATAGTGACAGGCTGGCTACGGCGCAAGTCCGTCGTCGCTTTCCGGGGCGGAGTTGCCCTCCGATGTGTTGACTCTAGGCAGCCTCGCTCGGCAGGCTCTTCAGCTCAATGGGCGAAGGCGAACGATCGTTCATCGGGAGTCCGGCCAGCAGTTCTTCGACGAGGAACGAACCCAGTTGCTGCCGGCTGGATAGTCCTGATTTGCGAAATACGGAGTTCATCTGGCTCTTGATGGTCGCCGTAGTTGTGCCCCGAAGCACGGCAATCTCATTGTTGGTAAAGCCCTTCATTGCATAGATGGCCACTGCCTGTTCTGACGGAGAGAAGTTCCATTCCTCGAACAGTGCAAGTAAATGCGTCTGAAAGTTGCCTGAAACGACTTCTATCTGGCGACCCATGCGACTGATGCGACGAAGGCTGAGGCGCAGAAAGATGCCACTGACCAGCACGCCGACGATAAGACCAGCGCTGGCGAGAACTTGAATGTATTCCTGCCACATCCACGGAATTGGCTCGCTTCTCAGACCCAATATGTCCGACCAAAGATCGCCAACAAAGAACAGTGCGCCGAGCGCCTGCACGGCAAACGCGAGATAGAGAAGCCTGACACGGTTAGCCCGAAGTGATCCGCAAATCGCCGGGTCATGCATGCGTCGAAATCCTCTTCAGATCCTGCGGATCCGCCTCCACCCCACCGGGAGGGAGGCGGATCGTGGCGTCTAGTTGCCGATGCCCAAGCCGCCGGATACGCCGCCGGAGACACCGCCCGAAGCGCCACCAGAACTTCCGCCGGAGGAGTTGCCTGACAATCCGCCGCCGACGGCGCCCGATACACTAGTTGAAACGTTGCCCGTCACCGAACCCCCGTTGGTGCCTGCGGTGGTCCCAGCAGAGCCACCCACTCCAGTCGACACGTTGCTGCCAAATCCGAGAATGCTAAGGAGACCGCCATCCGCGGGGCTCGGCTGAGTAGCGACTGCGCCGGACACACTTGTTCCCAGAGTTGCGCTTGCTGACCCTTCAAATAGCTCCGTGATAACGTCGCTCTTGATCTCTCCGGTTGCCCTACTCACAACGATCTCGCGCTGGTGCTGCCGGTTGTGTGCGGTAATCTGAACCCTGCCCAAGAATGTGGTCTTGGTCGAATCGATAACATAACCGGCGGCCTCGAGGTTGGCCATTACATCAAGATAGGATTGCTGCTGCGCAACTAGCGTGAAACTGCCGTCCACAACCGTTCCGGTGGCGGTCTGGGCTAGCGCCAAGTTCACCGGTGCCGCGGCAAGCAGAGTTGCCACAGCTAGGGTGCGATTGAGGTTCAGAATATTCATCGTTCGTTCCTTTCACGTGACGCCATTCGACTCAACGAGAATCCGTCGAGGGTCGGAGGAAATAGGGACCCATCTGCCGCACCGGAGCCATCGTAAGAAGGGCGGAGTGCCCCAGTTTGCAACTAAAGTTTGACTGGGTCAGCGGATCCGCGCGGCTTGGAAGGAGCTCACCGCTCTTGCCAGACTGCCAAGTTTCCGGGCACGCCGAGTGCGGCTCATGAGGAGAGATGCCGATCGATGCAAGGTCGCTTCACGGGAGCAGGTCAATGGGTCGATACGATGCCGTGTTACTGCAGCAAGAGAATGCATCCGGGTCGGTCGGCTTGCCAATTTCCGCAATTCCGATGTCGGGTTGAAGGGCCTTTTGCCGTCCTTTCAGGGATGCGCGCGTTGCCCCCAGGTCGGAGCGATTGTCATCCGAGGATGGTCGACCAGATCGACGATGCGGAGGTGGCAGTCGCACTGTAGCATACGAAGCTCATTGTGTCCGGAGATGGTCGCGGCTTCGATCCCGCTCATGCACGTCCCGCTCTTCGCTCGCTGAGTTGCATCTGGACAGGTTTTCTCTCGTCGAGAAAGTGCCGGAATTCTTCCTCCGTAATGGCCTTCGAGAACAAGAAACCTTGTCCTTCGTGACAGCCGAGCAGTCGCAGGATCGAGATCTGTTCGTCGCGGGCGATCCCTTCGGCCATCATGCGCATGCCGAGGCTCTCTGCGAGTGCTGCCACAGCTCGCACGATTGCGACTGAGCCAGGGTCGTTTGGAACGCCGACGATGAACGATCGATCGATCTTGATCTTGTTGATGGGGAATTTCTGCACGTAAGAAAGTGATGAGTAGCCGGTGCCAAAATCATCGAGCGCGAAACTGACGCCCATAGCTCGGACCTTTTTCAATGTAGCCTTTACCGACTTGTTCGCAGTCAGAAACAGCGATTCTGTAATCTCGAGTTCAAGCCGCTCCCCTGGCAGTCCGGTTTGATGGAGGATCTCTGACACTGTAGCGGCAAGGTCGTCGCGGGTGAACTGAACAGACGAGACGTTGACAGCGACCTTGATGCTGTCGGGCCAGCGGGTGGCGGCGGCGCAGGCCTTTTCCAAGATCTTGCGTCCGACTGCTTCCATCAGGCCAATCGATTCAAGCACCGGGATGAACTCGGCTGGTGAAACGTAGTCGCCGCAAGCGCGCTGCCAACGCACGAGGGCCTCTGCACCAATCACCCGGCCGTCATCAAGGCCAATCTGCGGCTGATAGTAGACGTCGAATTCGTCCTTCTTGAAGGCTTCCCACAGGTCGATCTCGAGCTGACGGCGTCTTTCGAGATCGGTAACCATTGCTGAATGGTAGACAAAGTAACAGTTGCCGCCGGCTTGCTTGGCTTGATGCAGGGCGGTGTCCGCCTGCTTGAGCAGGGAAAGTGCGTCCGTGTCGCCGGGTGTCTGGTTGGCGATACCGACACTCATGGTGATCACAGCTTGGCGATCTTCAATCTGATATGATTGGGCATCGGGTCTTGCCAGTTGTTCGGCGATCGCGACGGCGTGCCCCCTGGTGTCGGGACCGCTGAGCAAGATGGCGAAGTCCGTTCCTCCCAGTCGCGCGACGACACTGCCTGAAGGAGCGATTGTCGCAAGCCGACCCGCAACTGCGCCGAACAACTTGTCACCAAAACTCTGGCCGAGAGTGTCGTTGACGGACTTGAACCGGTCGAGTTCGATGCAAATCATGGCGCACGGCCTGGTGTCCGTGGCTTCCGCGAGCAGTGCTTTGGCCTGGTCCTCGAACTGGTTCCTGTTGGCCAACCCGGTCATTGGATCGAAGCGCGCGAGATAGGCCATCCTGACTTCGGCCTGCTTGCGTTCGGTCGCATCGACGAAAGTCAGGCAGGTGACGAGAACGTCCGGGAGGTCGCTACCTTTTGCATCGACACCGCCACTTAACCAGGAGGGCGTAACTACCACCTCGAATGTCCGCGAGCCGCCGAACGACGTGACCTCGACTTCGCGGGGTCTACCGCGAGGTGCCTGTCCGGGCACAGGTTGAACACCGGCGAAAGCAGACGCAAGTTCAGGGGGCAAAACGTCAGTGACGCTCAGGCCCACCAGATCGCCCTCCTTTGCAAGGAGTGCCGCGGCTGCCTGACTGGCGGCAAGGATCATTCCATCCGCATCGACGACCAACACACCGGCAAAATTGTCGGCGATGATGCGGTCGAGTATCGTCTGGACGTTGGCCTTCTGTTTGCGCTGGACGATGATCAGGATACGCCGAAGATCGATCTCGCGCAGGAGCGTCAGGAGCATCATACTGCCAAGAGCTACCTGCCAGGCAGCGGTCCATACTTCAATAGGGAAGAAGCTTTGGACGGAGAGGGCAGCAAGTTCGATCAAGATGGAAGTGCCCACAAGAACTGAGAGCTTGCTTCTCCATCCTCGCTGACGGATCAGAAAGAACACCACGCCAAGGATAAGCAGCAGTCCAAAAGCGCTGGCGAGGTCACCGGTGTCGGACAGGGCGCGACCCTGCATGATACTTTCCGCACCAAGCGCATGCAGCGCCGACCCCGTTATAAAGCCGTGGACTGGCACATTGAAAATGTCGCGAAGTTCTGTTGCTTGCGCGCCGACAATTACCTTCTTGCCGGCGATCCGATCCCTGGTGACATTTCCTTGGAGTAGATCCAGAACCGAAACCCGGTCGAACTGGTCTGCCCGGATGCCAAAGTCCACCCGAAACGCATTGTCGCTATCAGACATGCCGCCAGCAAGGAGGGTCGACAGGGACGGGATCGATGCATCGGAAGGCGCGCTCGCATACTTCAACCACCGGATCTTTCCATCGGCATCCGGCATCACATTCACACTTGCGACCCAGGCATTTGCCGCGAACCGATCGATTGGTCGGTTCTGATGCAGGGGCGCATCAGAGTTTTCGGCTGTGGCTCTTTGATCGAACGCGACAAGGATCACCGGTTGGCTTGCCCGCTTCAACGCCGCTTCGAAGGCTGCGTCCTGGTCGGGAGACGATGGTGCGCTGAAATCGATGTCAAAGGCGATCTCAACGGCGTCCAATGTCGTGAGACGATCGACAATGTCGGCGTGAATCTGGCGCTGCCACGGCCATTGGCCGAGACCGGAAATACTCCTTGCGTCGATGTCGACCAGAACGATATCTGCTGTCGGCGCGCGGGAAAGAAGGCCCATACGCCAATCGGCCAGCCGCTCGTCGAGTGGCCTTAGCCAATTGCCAGTGACAGCGGCAACCGCAAACAAATAGACAAGCGCGAAGGCAATCGCTCGCTTCAGCAAAAAGGGGCTCCGGTTGAACGAAACGACGCGTTGGGGCCAGCCAGTCGAAACCTGTCTGGATTTCCTGCGCTCGCTACGATTTCCTGACTAGCCGTCGCAGTCGCCATCACAATCGCCGTCATCGCCGTCATCGCCGTCATCGCCGTCATCGCCGCCACCGCCGTCATCGCCGCCATCGCCGCCATCATTGTTGCCATTCCTACGCTTGCCGTTGCTTCTGTTGCTGCGAGCTTCCGACGAGTGCTCTTTGCCCTTGCCCACCGAAGTGGCGGCTTTGCCGGTATTTGCCGACGTGCTGCGGCTAAGAGAAGACAAGACCTGCTTTGCGGTGGCACGGTCGACAATAGCTGCACGTGGGACGCCGGGCATGACCGGCTGGATGTCACCGACGCCGTCGATAGAGATGCCCGTGAACGAATTCACATAGCCTCGTTGCCCGGGTAGAATATCTACCGTTTCACCGGATTTGAGGTTCTTCACTTCCACGCGACCACGATAGACACCGACATTGGCTCTTCGATTGCGCACCTGGACGGTGAATTTGGTTCCCTTAACCACGGCCGACAGGTAAGGCGTCTCGACCGAGAAATGTATATTCTGCCGACGGTCTACATCGACTTGGATTTCTCCTGAACTCTGGACGATTGTGGTCATCCCATTTTTCTCGGCCGGCAAAGTAACAACCGTGTTCGGAGATACGATCATTGTCTGGGACCCACGGACGATCGCTGCCTTGCCGTTTTTCTCCGTGACAATGACCGCTCCGTTTTCCAGAACTAGGCCTCTTGAAAGCGATGCAAGTTGTCCGGTGCCTTGCTGCACGAATGCTCGACCGGTAGTCTGGGCCACACGCCAATCTGCTGAAATCGATGTGCAAACCAGCGCCAATAATATTGCCGCGCAGAGGGGAATAAGTCGGCTTATCCGATTGAACATTACGATGCCCGCCCATCAGCAGAATATTGTGCTTGTGACAAAGCACGAATATTTTGCAGGAAAACCAGTAGAGCGTTACAGCATTTTAATGAATTTTCCCTTTATCGGGGCCTTGGCTGGCATCCGATGAGGCAACAGGACCGATGTCTCAAGACTCGCTGATCCTGCCTCTGGTGAATTTGTGGGTCCGAATGCGCTACCCGAAACAGGGATGGCGCGAGGTCCGTCGTTGCGGGAGGCTGGCGGCTATCGCTGACCCGCGCAGGGCGAACGAGAAGTTCCTGTGGCGCCACGCCTTTGACCACGATCCCCACATTAGCAAGACTTATTACAGGCTGGCGGCCAAGGCTTTCGTCGCCAAACTCAGTCCGGAACGATGTAGTGACACGCCTCTTGATCTGATCAATTAGCCCTGAGCCCTGAGCCTAGAATTGCTTAGCAATTCTGACCTTACCGCCCCAAGCGCTGAAATCATTGCTGCCAATACCGTCGTAAAAGGCGGAGCTCGAAAAGCTGAAGCCATCAACAATTTGGGCCGATAAACCGACTTCAGCCCTGGCACGCAGACCTGTTTCCGCGAGCCCGAGATAGTTGGGTGAACCAGTAGCGGCCGAGTTTTCATTCGCAAAGTTCCAAATGCCTTCGAGCCGGAATACCAGAGTTCCAACCCCATCGTCGATCGGGGGCAAATCGACGGTAAAGGTCGGACCGAATTTCAGTTCGCCAACGGAGCTATCAACCGACGGGATCGGGACATTTAGACTGTCGAGATAGGGATGTGTCGTTTCGTTGAAATAGTCCAACCTGACTTCTGGGCTGACTTTCCAAGCGCCGACATCGAAATCCCCAATCATGGCGACGCTGACCAGCCACCGTTCGGCGTCGAAATCATCGGTGTAGCTGTCAAACGGGGCAATCGCATTGAACGATTGCCCCCATGCCCCGCGCGCGTCGAAATACAACTGGTCGGATATCCGGGCGGTCATGTAAGGGCCGATCATATAGCCGGAGCCTGACGTTGCTCGTTGCTCGGTCCAATCACCCTGAAACCCTATTCCGAAAAGCAGATTTCGGGTGACGAGATAGTCAATGCCACCGTGGAGAATTCCGAACTTACCATTGCCGCCGACGCCATCGAAATTGGCGATTGTGCCTTCCAACCAAATGTCAGTTCTGTATCGCATAGGGTCGCTGGCCGAAGGGTCTGGTTGTCCATCGTCATCAAACGTCTGGATGGACCTTTCCCACGAACCACTAGGCTCAGCCCCGAACTTCGATTCTGCAAAGCCTAACAATGTCGAAGATAATGGGAGGTCACCATCGGTCAGAGGTTCCCTCTTTTCACCTCCGTCTTGGGTCGGTTTTTCATCGGCCGTCGCATTACCGTAGGCTGCCGTTTCGGTTTGCGACTTGCGAAAGCTATAGGAAAAGGAGGCCCTATCGTTTGATAGTCGGAGCGACATCGGGAAATGTCCACTGGCATAGGAAAAGTTCAAGGCGGTCAAACCACCATTATTGGCGTAGTCGCCGGTCAGCCGTTCGATCCTACGGTCACGATCCGGTCCATTCTGGAGAATGAGCTTCGCGCGGTTTTCGAGGAACGCCCCAATCTGCGCCGTTGTTTCTTTGACGGAATCTACCGAGGATATTGTGCAAGTCACCTGGGCCCCGGAGGCAAGGGTTACGCTGCCGGTCATGTCTTCAATGTCGATTGAGCTGGCTGGGTCGTTACATTCCGCCCCAGTAAGGCCAAATCCCGGGGGGACTGAGAACGAAAAGGCATAATTTCCGGGACGAATTGGAATCGGTCCTGAAGTTCCGAACCCCGAGACGACGGATACTGTGAAATTAAAGGCCCCCTCATCCGACGTGAACGGGAAGTTGCCGTCTGCTGCACTTTCGACAACCAGAGTAAGTGATCCAGGGGCAATCTGAGTGACCAAAACCGTGAACGATTGCGTGCTTGAGTTCCCGGCAATGTCCTCGGCCTGGTAGCTCACAATCGTCGACCCAAGCGGAAACGATGAGCCCGAAACAGGGCCGGCAGTTTGCGTAACAATGACCGAACCTGAATCGTCGTCGGCTGCCGGTTCACTCCACGAGACCACTCCAGTGGTGGCTGGGTAGTCAACGTCAACCGAAATGTCGGATGGGAAGTCGGTGAACTCAGGGGCCGTGATGTCACTGTCCGGATACGTTAAGTTGAACGACCCAGTATGATTGAACCAGCCATCCACCTGGATATGGTAGATTGTGCCTGCGGTAGCCAAGAATGTGATCCGCGCGCTCCTGCCGCGCCGCCAAGCTTCAAAGCCGCAGCCATCCGCATCGTCATTGGCAGCGATGGTTGTAAGTGCATTTACAGCCGCCCCGGTAAAAGCGGCCAAATGCGAATCAAAAGACCCATCAACACATGTGTCGAATGTCACAACTCCGTCGGCGGGAGCCCTCCATCGATACCAGACACTGTTCAGGATCGAATTATTCCCGGGGTTCGGTTCACCGCTTTCCCCGGTTGCGCCAACATTCGTCCCTGCCACCACCCCGGCAGGCCCGGACAGAAAGATGGCATTTGCGAAATTGTCGTTTGCTGATTGTGCCCCGGCCTGTGAACACACGATCAATAGCAGGCCGATCTGCAGCCCCCATGATGTGAGGATATTTTTAGCTCGGCGCCGCCAACCGACGGGAAAGTTCTTCAGGGACACTATTCCAACCCAGTCGGAAATCGACCAGGTTTCCAGTGAAGCGGAAGAGACGCGCCGAGCATGCTGCTGTGGCAGCGGCTAGTGCGTTCCTGGAGACAGGTCGGGGGTAAAAGACACTCCAACATTCGGTGTCCTCGATCTCGCGTCAAAAATCCGCGATCGATACAACTGCAGTGACCAAGAGACCTGACGCAATTATGGTTAACTAAGGGTTAAAGTTCCGCTGCGCCGTGTTGACGGTCCGCCTCGAAACCGGACCACTTTGCCCCAGTGTCTGATCCATACACCGGGGCACGGATGACGACGCACCCACGATAGATATCAGCGGTCCTGTCGTTGCGAGTGGCAATCGGCGGTTCTGCTTGAGCTTCGAGATCGTTCTTGACTACCACGCTCAGCATTTGCCTTGCGTCCCGAGCCTTCACTTGTGACTGCGGGTGAAGCTAGACTGGGGTCAAAAGGATCAATCTCGTGCCTATATGGTCAAACAGTAACATCAATTATTTCGGCGCCGTCTACCCCGACCGCTTTTGCCAGTTGACGCATGCGCGTATGCACAGCCTCGCTATCAGGCACGTTCTCGGAATCCAGAACCTCGAGCCGAACCGCATCTGCATCGATGCGTAAGCGGCATCTCGCCAAGATCTCAGGCACGCTGGCTGAAAAGCGGTGGCCAAGTAGTAGAGCGCGGCCGAGGATTTCAGCGCGCTTCCGCATGCTGGCATGTAAGCTGATCGTGCCGGACGCATCTTCGGCGTCGTCGATCTTGCCGCCATAACGGGTCATGATCGTGAGTGCCAGAAACTCACGTTCCGGGTGGGTGATCCCGATAAAAGGAAACTGCAAGAGACGCAGGTAGCTATCGATTGCTCTCACTTTGGGATGATCACGCCAGGAAATGTCGGACAAGGCACAGGCGGCGAGACGCAATCGGCGCTCGGATTGTGTCTCGCCGGGGAACAACTCGTTCGTCCAAATGGCGAGCGCGGCGCTGAATTCGGGAACCCGCGACGCGGGTAGCCCTATCGCCTGTGCGCCTTCCAGCAACGGATCCCGATACTGCTCCTCACTGTCGAGCTGTGCGTAGAGCCAGCCTTCTCTCAATCCGAAGGCAGAGAAAACGACGCGTTCGGGTTTCAGATTCTTTAGAACGCGTGACATTACCAGTGCGGCTGCGGGAAGCGTATCTACTCGCCTGCTTGGCACGTCGGGCAGACCTGCGACTTCGTCGGCAGACATGCGCGCGATTTTCTTGGCGAGAGAACGAATTTCTTCTGCCGAAATGTCGTAGCCATGGACGACGCTTATCGGAACCTTGTTCATGGCGATATGAACCCGAGCGATCGCGCGCCAGCCGCCACCGACTACATAGAAAACCGGCTCCGTCAGGAGGGGAGGCAAACTCTGCTCAAGAATGTCGTCGATATACTTCTTCGCCCCGTCGCTTGACTCCTCCATGATCTTCTTGATCGGCAGGGCGCCAAGCGGCATGCTGGCTGAGCGCTCACCGACCTCGGCGCCAATGACTTCCGCTACCTCCAAGCTGCCGCCGCCGATATCGCCGACCAGCCCCCGTGGCTGATAAAAGCCTGAAATGACGCCAAGCGCCGTATAGTGTGCTTCCTCGGCGCCTGAAAGAATCTTTGTTTTGAGACCCGTGGCGCGCTTGATGGAAGCAATAAACTCGGCGCCGTTTGCAGCTCGACGTGTCGCTTCCGTTGCAATGACGTCCACCCGTTCAACTTCCATCACCTTGGCGATGGAGCCGAACCTGCGAATGGCATGCAAAGCTCGCGCAGTGGCTTTCTCTGAAAACTTTCCGTCCTCGCCTATGTCGGCGCCAAGCCCGCACAATGACTTCTCGTTGAATCGGGGAAACGGCGCGCGACTAAGATCGTCATAGATGACTAGCCGTATGGAGTTCGAGCCGACATCGATCACTCCGAAATGCTTCTGTGCCTTTCCCATTGTCCGCTTTGTTTCGATGTCCACGACGCGCGGCTCGTCGATCTTGGGTTTTGCGGAACGGGCGATCATTTGTTCCTCCAGGCTGGCGATTTACGCCATTCCGATAGTGGCACCTCGATGACACGGTGGTCTAGGCCCGAGTGAACGCCGTTCGCTGCATGCTTTGGCGTGCAACGACCTCGAAACCGAGGTCGACTTTTGGCCGCGGCGGCCGACTGCCCTCAATAGTTTCGTCCATAATGACAACGCAATCCTGTTCGTGCGAGTGCGGTGCGTGAGGACGCTTGTTAGCGGTGGCAACGCGCCGGCGATCGTCGCAAAGCCGTTGAAGAAGCGGATTCCGAGTGAGCAGCTGCCTACTCCGGGGACTGTGTGTTTTGCATGCGCATTGATTTCACTAGCAAATCTTGGCACAACGAGGCACCAATTTTACATCTATCCTCTTGAAATCATTGAAATTCTCTCAGCTTCCCAAGCTGAACGCGCGGGTTCGATTCCCGCTACCCGCTCCAGCCAATGCGTTGCCTTTTCCGGGCGCTATCCACTTCAGTACCACCCGTCGGCCATTGCGGATTTGCGTACCGCCACGAAGGCCGGCGTCGATGGCGGGATCGATCGGCGGCGGAATAGTCCGCCAGCATTGATTTTCACGATCCGCGGCGCGCGCTGGCGCCCCAGGGGCGCGAGCCATGACTGGAAAGCAAACGCTCGCAGGATGTGATCGAGGCGCATGTCGACGCCCTGCGCGGCACACCGTGGCTCGTCGGCTTTTCTCCTGCCCTGCCTTCGCGACCGGCCGCGCCGAGGCCATGGCGCTGGTTGAGACCGAGGGGCCTGGCCTCGGCGATGGACAAGCTGACGCTGCTTTCCGACCGCAGCGGCAGTGCTGCCTGGGCGGACTGGCACCGCGCCGCCGACCTGCCGTTCAAGACCCGCGACGCGGTACTGACGATTCCCGATCCGAACGTGCGGGTGCAGGCGGTGATCGACGGCGAGGGTATCGCGCTCAACGACGTTCTGGTGGGGTGGCGACGGATCGCGGTTGGCTGTTCCGGCTGTCGCCGCACCAGATCGACGACTACGGCTAGTGCGCTAATCCATGTTGCGGGCGCTTTCCGCGGCACGCGTCAGATGGCGCATGAGTTCGTCGGCCAGGGCCGGCGAGAGACCTACAACATCAACGGCTTGGGCCATGCATTTCAGCCAGAGATCCCGCATCTCCCTGCCGATCGGAACGTGCTCGTGGATTTCTTTCAGCCGGGTATGACCATGGTTCTGGAGATAGTAGGCAGGCCCGCCGAGGAAGCCCGACAGATAGTCGAACTGTTCGATCCGGGAGTGGGCCACGCCGTGCCCCCTGAGATGAAGCAGGTTCAGGTCGCGGGCGTATTCCTCGGTTTCGATGATGTCATAGAAGGCCTTGACCAGCGCACGGACACCCTTGTCCTCGCCGATCCGCTTGTAGAGCGATGCCTTCGGGTTCGCAGTCGCCTCCATCGTGCCTGTGCCCCGTGCTTTAACGAGGACGTTGTCGCGTCCGAATGCCGACCTTAGACCGGACATTCACAAAGTATCTGGCCCAGCCCGACGATTTCTTTGGCAGAGGCCGGATCATTTCATTGTCGCGGGGCCGGCGGCGGGGCGGTGCCCGACATGGCGGACGCCTATCAACTGAATTGAGAGGAAGGCGCGAGGACGATGGAGGCGTGCCTCCCAATCCTCGCGCCAGGGCCCGGTCATGCGGCAGAAGGCCCATCCGGCTCATCATCCAGGCGGACCGATCCGGCAGCGGCGATTGCGGATTCGCCGTAGTGGGCACCCCGTATCAGCCGCAGGGCCGGCTTGCGCGACATTGCCGCCATGCCGCCGCCGAGCAGTTCCCTTTCCCGCTTCGCCGTCTCCGGTTGGTAGATGACATTGTCCAGCCGTACCGTTTCGCCAAGGCCGTCATGGCCCGGGTAGCTGAACGCCTGCCCCGCCGTCAATCCAAGGAGCGCAAGGCCGCGGAAGGTGGTGATCGGCAGGAACATCCCCACCGACCCGTCCATGCGGTCGTGGGATAGGATGCGCGTATCCGGGTCCCGCCCGTCGACGCTGAACAACACCCGGCTGCTCAGCGTTGCGACATTGCCGGCTACGTCGTCCCAGAAGACAACCAAAGCAGAGTCGATCTTGCGCCGCAGCAGCGGAGCCATCGGATCGTCCATGCCGAGGCAGCGGTCGAGCATGACTTCAAGGATCGTCAGATCCTTGGTGGTTAGGACGCAGGCATCTTGTGACATAGCAGTTCTCCTTCGCTCCACATGGGAGCGGATTCGTTGAGGCGAGAGTGGAGATTCCCCTGGCCGCGCGATGGCGGCACAGGGGCTGCTATCCTGCGATGAGGCAGCCTCCGAACAGTGAGAGCCGGGATATGCCGGGCACGTCCATCAGGACGCCCGATCCAGCTGCCTTGCCGGGGGAGCGGCCGACACGCTCTCGTCGACGCTTTGCACGCTCAGGCGATGAACGCGGCCGTCCCGTGCAGTCCAGTCGATCGATTGGCCGGCAGACAGGCCGATCAGGGCGGCACCGATCGGGGTCAGGATCGACACTTTTCCTTCGGCAATATCGGCCTCGGCCGGAAACACCAGCGTCACGGTCCTGTCCTCGCCCATGTCTGTCGTGAAGCGCAGGGTCGAGCCCATCCGGACGACACCTGCACGCAGCTGCGAATCCGCGACCACACGCGCCCTGTCGAGCTCGGCGAAGAGTTGCTCCGCCAGGTCTGGGCTCCTGCCCGACACGGATTCTGCCAGGAGTGCCAGCGCTGCGTGGTCCGAGCGCGTCATGGTGATGGAGGGCTTGCGGTGTCGCTTCGTGTCGGGAGCCATGTCTGACCCTTCTCATGCATTCCGATCGCCCGCCCGAGAGCGCAGTGACGATCATCTTGAACTTCTATGGGATGAATTTCGCGCAATCGGCTTAGATCGGCCGCAAAGGCGGGAGCCAGCCTGTACCCCGCGGCCGGGGCGCGATGCGACCGGGCCGGGGGTTAGTGTCCCGCGATCGGGCAAACCCGATTCAGTATTTCCGCAATGAGCGTGGCCGTATTCATGCCTTCAGACATGGTCTCTCGCTTCGACGAAGTCAAGCGACGGCAGAATTCCGGCGACCGGCCGATTGTCGATGTTATCGCGGCACTCGCCACAGGCAGACCTTGGCGCGAGACACGCTCGATGCCGGACCGCGTCAGACGTAGATGCGCTGGTCCATCGGCGTGTTCTCGATGCGTTCGAGGAGCTTTGCCAGCAGCGCCTGCTCGGCGCGGTTGGAGCGCGTGCGCGGGTTCCAGGCGACGTGGACGTCGATGGCCGGCGGCGACTCGTAGGGCGGCAGACGCCAGAGGCGGCCCATGGCAACGTCCTCCTTGACGACATGCAAGGGCAGCGGGCCAATGCCGAGACCGGCGGTGATCATGCGGCGCACCTCCTCGAGATTAGCGGAGGTGCCGACGATGCGGTCGTCGAGGCGCGCCTCGCTGCGCATCATGGTGACGGCGCGCAGCGCATCATTGGCCTGGTCGGTGACGAAGCTGACCGATGAATGGCCGGCGAGGTCGGCCATGGACAGGCCGTGCCGGCCAAAGAGCGGGTGCGCCGGGCCGCAGAACAGGCCGAAATATTCGCGGAACAGGCGGCGGTATTCGAGACCGGGCTTGTGCTCGTTGACGAGGCAGACGGCAAAGGAGACACGCCGCGCGGTCACGGCGTCGAGCGCCTCGCGGCTGGCCGAAATCTCGATCGACAGGGTAGCGCGCGGATAGGCGGCGTGAAAGTCGGTGAGCGCTGCGTCGAAGAGCGGGCTGATCACATGGCTCGCCATCGCCACCGAGACATGGCCGGTCACCTCGTCGCCGACATCGCGCATGGCGGTGCCGAGCCGCAGGATGGCGCCGTGGATGTCGGTCGCCTCGGTCAGGAGCAAACGACCGGCGCTCGTCAGTTCGAAGCGGCCGGGCCGGCGGTCGATCAGCCGCTTGCCAAGCCGATCCTCGAGCCGCTTCAGCGCGCTCGACACGGTCGGCTGCTTGAGCGACAGGCGCTCTGCCGCGTCGGTGACCGAACGGGACTGCGCCAGCACGAGGAAGGTGCGCAGCAGGTTCCAGTCGAGATCGCGGGCAAGCCGCTCGGGCGGTGGCAGTTTGCTCATGTCGTATTGATATCCTCTATGATGAGAATATCAATTATCTATTTGCTCAATGCATCCTGCCCTGCCCATCATGGGCGGCAACAGGAAAAGCGCAGGGGAGCGCTTGCATGAGCATTGAGGCAAGAGAGGCGCGACAGCCATGGATCCTGCTGGCGCCGGCACTCACCGCCGTCGGCCTGCTGCTGATCGTGCCGCTGATGTTCATCGTCGTCTATTCGTTCTGGCTGCGCAGCGCGGCCGGCGCCGATACGCCCGGCTTCTTCCTTGACAACTGGAAAGCGGCGCTGACCGACCGCTTCTACCGCGACATCCTGCTGAACACGCTGAACATCGCCGCGATCACCACGGTGGCCTGTGCTGCGCTCGGCTATCCGGCCGCCTATTTCATCGCCCGCTCGAAGGGCAACAAGCTGATCCTGCTGGTGCTTTTGATGCTGCCCTTCTGGATCAGCTACATCATCCGCACGATGAGCTGGATCAACATTCTCGGCGTCTCTGGAGCGCTCAACTCGGTGCTGATGTGGGTGAGCATCATCGATGAACCGATCCAGATGCTCTACAACCAGACCACCGTGATCCTCGGCCTGGTGCATTTTCTGCTGCCCTTCATGGTGCTCAACATCTTCGTCAGTCTCGACGGCATCGACACCAACCTGGAAGATGCCGCCTCCTCGCTCGGCGCGACGCGCTGGCAGGGTTTTCTGCAGGTGACGCTGCCGCTGTCGCTGCCCGGCCTGGCAGCCGGCGGGTTGCTCTGCTTCGTGCTGGCGGCAGGTACCTACATCACGCCCGTCATCCTCGGGGGACCGCGCGATGCGATGTTCGCCAACCTCGTCTACGAGGCAATTATCCGGCAGCTCAACTGGCCGCTCGGCTCGGCGCTGTCGCTGCTGCTGCTCGCCGTGCTCGGCGTGCTGGTGCTGATCTACAACCGCTATCTCGGCATGGCGCAACTGGCGAAGGGGCTGGGCTGATGGGCTGGCGTCTGATCCGCGCCTATACGGTGCTCGTCTACCTGTTCATGTTCCTGCCGATCGCGGTGGTGGTGCTCTTGTCGTTCAACGCCAACCAGTTCGGCAGCTTTCCGATGACCGGCCTGTCGACGCGCTGGTTCGAAACGCTGTGGCAGAACGAGGCCATCATGCGGGCCTTCCGCACCTCGATCCTGCTCGGTCTGATGACCGCAGGCGTGTCGACGGTGCTCGGTGTCCTGGCGAGCCTGGCGCTGGTGCGCTACGCCATCCCCGGCCGCAACCTGATCACGACGCTGCTGATCGCGCCGATCCTTGTGCCGGAAGTGGTGCTGGCGGTGGCACTGCTGCTCTTCCTCAACTTCCTCAACATCGGCAAGAGCTTCACGCTGCTCCTGATGGGGCATGTGATCTTCACCCTCCCCTTCGTCATCCTGGTGGTGCAGGCGCGGCTGGTCAGCATCCGCCGCGACGTCGAGGAGGCGGCGCTCAGCCTTGGCGCGTCGCCGATGCAGACCTTCTTCTCGATCACGCTGCCGCTCCTGATGCCGGCGGTGGCGGCGGGCGGCCTGTTCGCCTTCACCATCAGCTTCGACGACATCACCGGCACGCTTTTCTGGAAGCCCGGCGGCATCGAGACCGTGCCGACGCAGATCTTCTCGATGCTTCGCAATTCGATCTCGCCCGAGATCAACGCCCTCGGCACGGTGATCATCGTGCTGACCGTGGGGCTGCCGCTGATCGGCGCGGCAGTCGCCCGAAAACTCGCAACAAAGAGCGGCGGATAAGCCGCCCGATAATCGTGAACCCAGGATGGAGAACACAGATGGACGATACCAAACGTTATGAACGGCTGCGTGAGCGGCTGCAGAACGGCGACATCAGCCGGCGCAAATTCTTTGCCCTGCTGGGCGCGGCGGGCGCTGCCTACGGACTGCACACGCCGTTCGCCAGTCACGCTCTGGCCGCCGACGCGACGCAGGTGCGCTTCGATGGCTGGGGCGGCGTGGTGTCGGAGGCCTTCCGCAAATATGCCTTCGATCCCTACACGGAAAAGACCGGCATCAAGGTCATCGACGGCACATTCCCGGGCGGCGACGAATACCTCGCCCAGGTGCGCGCCAGCCAGCCAGGCGAATACAACATCGCGCATCTGTCGGGCGTGTTCGACTATGCGCGCTATCACAGCTTCGATCTGACCAGCGAGCTCAACCTCGCCAACATCCCAAATATGGCCAATGTCATGCCGGCGCTGATGAACGCCTTCAAGTCGATAACACCCGACAGCCTGAGCGCGGCCCCCTACGACTACGGCACGACGGGTCTTGCCTACAACCGCAAGCACATCTCGGACGAGGAGATGAAGGAAAAGGGCGCAAAGATCCTGATCGACGAGAAGTACAAGGGCAAGATCGGCGGCTGGGCCGACTGGCGGACCCGGCTGTGGTACGCAGCGCTGCAGACCGGCCAGGACCCGAACGACATCAAGGACATTGATGCCGCCTGGGATGCCGTGCGCAAGCACCGCGACCTGGCGCTGAAATACTGGTCGTCGGGCGCCGAACTGATGAGCCTGCTGGCGGAAGAGGAAATCTACGTCACCGAGGGCTGGTCAGGCCGCATCTACGCGCTGCAGGAGCAGGGCCATGACATCGGCTACTACGATCCGCCCAACAGCTTCGGCTGGCAGGAGTGCCTGTTCGTCATCAAGGGCAGCCCGATGGCGGCCTGCGAGGAACTGCTCAACTTCATGCTCGACAAGGACACCTCGATCGCGGTGGCCGAAGGGCAGAGCTACCCGCCGGCGCTCGATCCGACCAAGGTCGATCTCGGCCAGAAGATTCCGAAGCTGCCGGCCTTCGACCCCACCGGCACGCTGTCGGGCCTGACCTTCGCCAATCCGGGCTATTGGAACGGCAACGAGGCCGCATGGTCCGAGATGTTCGGCCGCGTCCAGCGCGGCTACTAGCCCCCTGCTCGGCCCCGCCGCTGCGGCGGGGCCGGCTTTCCCCAAGCGGAGAACCTGCCCGTGAGCGCCGTTTCACTCACCAATATCGTCAAGCGCTTCGGCGACTTCACCGCCGTGCACAAGATGTCGCTCGACATTGCCGAGGGCAGCTTCGTGACGCTGCTCGGGCCGTCGGGCTGCGGCAAGACGACAACGCTCCGGATGATCGCCGGCCTGCTCGACCCGAGCGAGGGCGAGATCGCCATCAAGGGCAAGCGGGTCAACGACGTGCCTATCCACAAGCGCAACCTCGGGCTGGTATTCCAGAACTACGCGCTGTTTCCGCACAAGACGGTCGCCGATAACGTCGCCTTCGGACTGAAGTACCGCAACATCGACAAGGATGAGATGCGGCGCAAGGTGGCCGAAGCGCTTGAGCTGGTGCAGTTGCCTGACCTCGGCGGACGCTACCCGAAAGAACTCTCAGGCGGCCAGCAGCAGCGCATCGCGCTGGCGCGCGCCATCGTCATCGAACCCGACGTACTGCTGCTCGACGAGCCGCTCTCGGCGCTCGACGCCAATCTGCGCGAGGACATGCGGGTCGAGCTGAAGCGGATCCAGCAGCGCATCGGCGTGACGACCGTCTTCGTGACCCATGACCAGACCGAGGCGCTGGCTATGTCTGACCAGATCATCGTCATGTCGAAGGGCCGCGTCGAACAGGTCGGCGCACCGGAAGAAGTCTACAACACGCCGGCGTCCGAATTCGTCGCGCAGTTCCTTGGCGCATCCAACCTTTTGCCGGCGCGGTGCACCGGCGTGTCCGGCGGCGAGGTTGCGCTCGAGGTGCCGGGCTTCCCGTCTTTCGCGATTCCGGCCGCGCGCGCGCCGCAAGTCTCGGCCGCCGGGCCGGTGCGGCTCGTCATCCGGGCCGAGAAGCTGCATCTGACAAGGCCCGGCGCGGAGGCGGGCGACGGGCTGTCGGTCGATGCCACGGTCGAAAATGTCGACTACCAGGGCCAGTCGGCGCGCTATTTCCTGAAGGTCGCCGAACATCAGATGCAGGCTGTGAACATGATCGACGAGCGGCCGTTCGCCACCGGCGAGCAGGTTTCGCTGCGCTTTCGCGCCAGGGATTGCGCCGCGCTGCCGGCCGGGAGCAACGCGTGAAGCCTGAAAGCCATCTCTTCTGCCAGACCCGCTCGCGCCGCCCCGTGCTGGCCGAGGCACGCGGCATCTACATGTGGGATGTCGACGGCAAGCGCTATATCGACGGCTCATCGGGCGCCATGGTCAGCAATATCGGCCATTCCAACCCGCGCGTGCTGGACGCCATGCGCCAGCAGATGGAGAAGTCCACCTTCGGCTACCGGCTGCATTTCGAGACCGAGCCGGGCGAGTTGCTGGCCGCCAAGGTGGCGGCGCTGTCGCCCGACGGCATGGAGAAGGTGTTCTTCGTGTCGGGCGGCTCCGAGGCGGTGGAAAGCGCCATCAAGCTGGCGCGGCAATATGCGGTGACCGTCGGCGAGGGCTCGCGCTGGAAGGTGATCTCACGCATGCCGAGCTATCACGGTTCGACGCTCGGCGCGCTGGCGCTGACCGGCTACGACCCTCTGACACTGCCCTTCCTGCCGATGATGCAGGCGATGCCGAAGATACCGGCGCCGCGCGCCTATCTCGACGGGCTCGACATTGACGACCCGGCGTCGGGCGAACATTACGCTGCGATGCTGGAGGCCAAGATCATCGAGGAAGGTCCGGGCAGCGTGCTGGCCTTCATCCACGAACCGGTGGGAGGCGCCTCGACCGGAGCGCTGGTACCGCCGGCCGGCTACATGCGGGCGGTACGCGACATCTGCAACCGGCACGGCGTGCTGCTGATCCATGACGAGGTGATGTCGGGAGGCGGCCGCACGGGGCGCTTCTACGGCGCCGAACACTGGGGCGTCGAGCCGGACATCATCGCCATCTCGAAGGGCTTCGGGGCCGGCTACGCGCCGCTCGGCGCGATGATCGCGCATGACAGGCTGGTCGACGCGGTGCTCGGCGCCGGCGGCTTCATGCATGGGCACACCTATGCCGGCAATCCGCTGGCCTGCGCGGCGGGACTGTCGGTGATCGAGGAAATCGAGGCCGGTGGACTGATCGGCAATGCGGCGAGTGTCGGCGCGCTGCTGAAGTCGCGGCTCGGTGACCTGATGCAGCGCTACGACTTCATCGGCGACGTACGCGGCGAAGGCCTGCTGCTCGCCTTCGAACTGGTGGCCGACCGCAAGACAATGCGGCCCTTGCCCAAGGGGCTGAACGCCTTTAACGAACTCGTCGACCTGGCCTATGAGGAGGGGCTAATCATCTATTCCCGGCGCACCCGCGGCGGTACCGAAGGCGACCACTTCCTGGTCTGCCCGCCAATGATCACCAGCCCCGAGCAGGTCGAGGAAATCATGGCGATGCTGTCGGCCGCTCTCGACAGGTTCGCCGGCAGGATATCACCGGCGCTGTCGCGCAGCGCCTGAGGAACAGCATGTCGAAGATCATCATCAGTTGCGCCGTCACAGGCTCGATCCACACTCCGTCGATGTCGCCGCACCTTCCCGTGACGCCCGAACAGATCGCCGAGCAGTCGATCGGCGCTGCCAAGGCGGGTGCCGCGATCCTGCATCTCCACGCGCGCAATCCGAAGACGGGACGGCCCTCGGCCGCGGTGGCCGACTACATGGCCTTCCTGCCCGCCATCCATGCCGGCACCGACGCGGTGATCAACATGACGACCGGCGGCAGCGCCGTGATGACGCTGGAGGAGCGGCTGGCAGGGCCGCTCGCCGCGCAGCCGGAAATGTGCTCGCTGAACATGGGGACGATGAACTTCACGCTCTACCCAATGCTCGGCAAGCGCAGCGAATGGCTGCAGGACTGGGAGGAGCCGTTCCTGCGCAACTCCGACGACCTGGTGTTCAAGAACACGCCGCGCGACATTGAGGGTGTGCTGCGGCGCATGGGACAGGAGCGCGGCGCACGCTTCGAGTTCGAATGCTACGACGTCAGCCATCTCTACATGCTGAAGCACTTTGCGGATCGCGGGCTGGTCCAGGGGCCGGTTTTCATCCAGTTCGTGATGGGGGTTCTGGGCGGCATCGCGGCGGAGCCCGAGCACCTCGAGCATCTCAAGTGGACGGCGAACAGGCTGTTCGGCGAAAACTACATGTTCTCCGTGCTTGCCGCCGGCCGCCAGCAGATGGCAATGGCGGAACAGGGTGCCAGGATGGGCGGGCATGTGCGCGTCGGACTGGAGGACAATCTCTACATCGAGCGCGGCAGACTGGCGCAGTCGAATGCCGAGCAGGTGGAGAAGGTGCGTGGCATCGTCGAACGGCTCGGCCGCGTGGTGGCGACGCCCGACGAGGCGCGCGAGATGCTGTCGCTGAAGGGGCGCGACGCCGTCGCATTCTGAGCGGCGGCGTGCCAGGCGATACCGCCATGATCATGCAGGAAGGCCTGGCGCCCGGCGCCATCGGAGAAGCGGAATGAAAGCGATACTCGACGAACGCCAGCGCGCGCATGACCCGAAGATGTTCATGGCCAACGGGACGATGTCGCCGAACCCCGAACAGCCGCGCCGGATCGAGGTGCTGTCGGAGGCAGCGAAGGCCGCGGGCTGCAGCTTCGAGGCCCCGACCGACCACGGGCTCGGCCCGATCGCGGCACTGCATTCGCCCGAGTACCTCGTCTTCCTCGAGACAATACACACGCGCTGGAGCCGCATCGAGGGTGCTTCCGACGAGGTGATCCCCAACATCCATCCGGACAGCCGCACCGCCTCCTATCCCCGCTCTGCGGTCGGACAGGCCGGCTTCCACCAGGCCGACACGTCCTGCCCGATCGCAGCAGGCACCTGGACCTCGGCCTACTGGTCGGCGCAGACGGCGCTCTCTGCGGCTGACGCCGTCCTCGCGGGCGAGCGATCGGTATATGCGCTGTCGCGGCCGCCGGGCCACCACGCCTTTGCCGACCTCGCCGGCGGTTTCTGCTTCCTCAACAACTCGGGCATTGCCGCCGAGGCGCTGCTGAAGGCGGGACTGCTCCCGGCGATCCTCGATGTCGACGTGCATCACGGCAACGGAACGCAGGGCATCTTCTACCGGCGCCGCGACGTGCTGACCGTGTCGATCCATGCCGACCCGGCGCGCTTCTACCCCTTCTTCTGGGGCCATGCCGAGGAACGCGGCGCCGGCGAAGGGCTGGGCTACAATCTCAACCTGCCGCTGCCGCGCGGCACCAACGATGCCGACTACCTGACGGCCCTCGACACCGCGCTTGCCCGCGTGCGCGCCTTCGGTGCCGATGTCGTCGTCGTGGCGCTCGGCCTCGACGCGCATGAGAACGATCCGTTCAAGGGGTTCCGCGTGACCACGCCGGGCTTTGCCCGCATCGCGGCGGCGATTGCCGGGCTCGGCCTGCCCGCCGTCATCGTTCAGGAGGGCGGCTACCTGCAGGACGACCTCGGGCCGAACCTCACCAGCTTCCTTTCCGGGTACCAGGACGCATGACGACAAGAAGCAGCGACATCCTCGTCATCGGCGGCGGCATGGCGGGGATAAGTGCGGCCGCACTCATGGCAGCCGACGCCTCGGTGACGGTGCTCGAGGCCGAGGCCAATGTCGGCCATCATTCGACCGGCCGCTCGGCGGCGATCTTCATCCGCAATTACGGCAGCCCTGTTCTGCGCACGCTGAACGCCGCGTCGGCGCCCTTCCTGAGCGCACCGGACGGGGTGTCGGATTCCAGCCTGCTGTCGCCGCGCGGCGAAATGCTGGTGGCCGCGCCCGACGAACTCGAGGCGCTGGCGGGCTATCTCGAGGGCAGCACCGGCATCGAACAGCTTACGCCGGACCAGGCGGTCGAACTGGTGCCGATCCTGCGCCGCGACCGGCTGGCCGCTGCGGCGATCGAGTGGGACGCGCAGGACATCGACGTCGATCGCATGCTGCAGGGCTTTTTGCGCCTGCTGCGCAAGCGCGGCGGCGAGGTGGTGAACGGCGCGCGTACCGGAGCGCTGACGCGGGCGAACGGGGTCTGGACCGCGACGACGGACAAGGGCGCGTTCTCGGCGCCCATCGTGGTCAATGCGGCCGGCGGCTGGGCCGACCAGTTGGCTGCGCTCGCTGGTGCGCCGCAGGTGGGCCTGCGACCGTTGCGCCGCTCGGCCGCACTGCTGCCGGCGCCCGATGGACACGACGTGACGCGTTGGCCGCTGTTCGCCAGCGCATCGGAGCGCTGGTACGCCAAGCCCGAGGCGGGTCTGCTGATGGTGTCGCCCTGCGACGAGGACCCGGTCGAGCCGCACGACGTGTGGGCCGACGACATGGTGCTGGCCGAGGGGCTCGACCGTTACGAACAGGCGGTGACGGTGCCGGTGACGCACGTGCTGAAGAACTGGGCCGGGATGCGCAGCTTCGTCGCCGACCGCAACCCGGTGGTCGGCTTCGCGCCGGGCACGCAAGGCTTCTTCTGGCTGGCCGGCCAGGGCGGCTACGGCATCCAGGCCTCGCCGGCGCTGGCGCGGCTTGCCGCCGACCTCTGCCTGGGACGAACGCCCGATCTGCCGGCGGAAACGGTAGCAGCGCTCGACCCCGGGCGGGAGATCAAGGCCAAAGCTGCCGCCAACGCCTAGCGAGACCGGAAGCCGGCCGATACGGCACCGCCATTTGACGCGCCGACGCAGCTTGCTAGAAGCGGAGGCGGGAGCCGGTCATCGCGGCTTTGGCAAACCGCTGAGGCTAGCCTGTTGAAAAATGTCCTCTACCCGCTCTTCGCCGCCGTTGGCATCATTGGCCTGGTCTGCCTGCTCGGCCCCTGGTGGTCGGTCTACGAGTTCAATTCCGATGAAGGCCTCAACCTGCAGAAGGGCCTGCTCGTCGCGCAGGGTTACAGCCTCTATAGCGAAATCTGGAGCGACCAGCCGCCGGTGCTGACCTACGTGCTGGCTGCGGTGCAAAGCCTGTTTCCGTTTTCCGTCACCGCCGCCCGCGCCACGATCCTGGCTTTCGGCGCCCTCATGGCGGCGAGCCTGTTCCGCACGGTGGCACGCTTCGAGGGGCTGGCGGCGGGCTGGATCGCAGTGTTGCTGCTTGCCTGCAGCAGCCTCTACCTCGAACTCAGCGTCGCCGTGCTGATCGGACTTCCGGCGGTCGCGCTGGCCATGCTGTCGGTCGATCTCGCCACCTCGGCAACGGGCAATGCAAGAGCCTACAGGGCAGCGGGCTCTGGCGTTGTGTTCGGGCTGGCGGTGCTGACCAAGATGTTCGCGCTGATGATCTTTCCTGCACTGCTCGCCGGCCTCTGGCTTGCAGCCCGAAACGGCGCAGCGCACGACCGACGTGCCGGCATCACGTTGACCGGGTGGTTCCTGCTGGCCTTCGTCGCGACGGCGATGGCGATCCTTCTCGCCATCGCCGGGTTCGCGTTCGACCAGCTGATCGGCACCCATCTGGCGGCACGTTCAGCACCGGTATTCGACAGGTTCGGCGGCTTCGCGAAGGTGATCGAAATCCTGAGCGAAGGCAGCTCGGTTGCCTTCTACTTCACCGTCCTGTTCGGCATAGCAGCATTCTGCAGACGCCCGGGAAGCATGCTTCTCGTCCCCCTGCTCTGGCTTGTCGCCGGCCTGCTGATGCTCGGCTTTCACAGGCCGCTGTGGCAGCACCATCTGCTCATTCTCGTGCCCCCGCTCTGCTGGCTGGGTGGAGTCGGCTTCAAGAGCCTCTTCGTCCCGGCCGAGCGCCTCGGCATCGCCAACAGGGTCGCCGAGCATCGCAATCGGCGCGTCAGGCTAGCGGGGCGACTGCTCATCCTCGCGCTGGCTCCTGGCCTGACGATCCTGGCCTATCACAGTCTGAAGGATGCCCGCAGGACACTGAACAAGGCGCCGAGTTTCGACGAGGAACTGGCGCGAACGACCCTCGCGCTGCTCGGCGACCAGTCGGGCTACCTGATAACCGACAAGCCTATCGACGCCTTTCGCTCCGGAAAGGCCGTGCCACCAAACCTAGCGGTCTGGTCGGCAAAGCGTGTGATTACCGGCAGCATCGGAGAGGACGAGATCGTCCTCGAGGTAAAGGCGCGGCCCACCAGCCAGGTGATGCTGCGCCGCCATGCCCATGGCGACGGCCTGTTGCAGCGGATTGCAGGCCACGCGACGAGAATCCCGGTCGCCACGGATCGCTATTCGGGCGTCGAGACGGACTTCTTCGCGCGGGATCCGGAAATGCGGCCGCTGGCACGCCAGCTGCTCGACCAGTTGCCGGCGGTGACGGCGGGAAGCCTGGGTGGTGTCGACGGCGTCAACCCCGGCGAACGGCTGGACCGGCCGCAATCGACAGCCCCCCTTCCCGTGCGCTCGGTGATCGCCAGACCGCCGGGATCCGCGCAGGAACTGGGCGCCTGCCTGCTGGCAGCCTCACGCATCACGCGCGATCCGCGACTGATGCTGGAGGCTGCCGGGGTTGGACGCGCCCTCGCCTGCGTCCAGACGGCGAACGGAGGCTGGAGGCATGTTGCGCCGTCATCCCGGCACTGCGCGGCCAGGAATTTCCCGACAACGGTAGAGGGTGGCGAAACGCTTGACGACGGCACGGTGCCGGCCGCGCTCTACTTCCTGTTCGACCTCTCGGACCGGTTCTCCGAACTCTCGATCGAACCGCCGGCCTGGCTCGGTCGGACGATCGGCAGGGCGCTCGATTTCTCGTTGAACGCGCAACTCGAGAACGGAGCCTGGCCGCAGTCCTTGGTCGCGCGACCAGGCTATCACGAGTTCGCCACGCTGAACGACGACACGACGACGGGGATGATGCGCGTCTTGATCGCGGCGCACGCACGGCTCGGCAATGACGCCTATCTCGATGCGGCACGGCGCGGCGGCGAGTTTCTGCTGCGCGCCCAGGGCGGCGGCGGGCAGCAGGGCTTCGCCCAGCAGTACACCGCGTCGCTCGAAATCGCACCGGCACGCAAATTCGAGCCGGCTGCCTATTCGTCGCTAGAGACCGGCTACGCGATCAACGCACTGATCGATCTCTACCGCGCAACGGGCGATGGCCGAAATCTCGAAGCGGCCCAATCGGCCGCCGGCTGGCTTGAAGCGAGCCAGACCGCACCGAACGAATGGGCCCGGCTCTACGAAATCGGAAGCAACAAGCCGATCTTTGCCGCCCGGAAGGGCAATGTGACCTATGACCTTTCAGACCTGCCCGCCGCCGAGCAGACGAGCTACCGCTGGAAGGGCGGCCGCAACGTCTTCCCCGAGATCGGGCTCGCGCTCGACCGGCTCGACCGGTTGGATCAGGGAGCGGAAAGCCTGCGCGAACTCGACGAGGAATTTGCCGCCGCGAACCTGCTGGCGGCTACCCCCACGGCTCGCCTGCCGCTCGACCCTGCGGCAGGAACGATGACGCCCGAAACACTCGGGTCGACGCGGAAATTCGCAGAATATTGCGCCGGACTGGTCGCCCGGCAGGCCGCGAAAGGCAGTTCAGCAACGACCTCTGGCGGTTGACCGTACCGGTTCAGGCCGGGCGAAAATGCTTCGAGAGCTTCAGGCCCTGGGCCTGGTAGTTCGAGCCGAGATCGGTGCCGTAGAGCGCTTTCGGCCGCGACAGCATGTGCTCGTAGACGAGGCGACCGACGATCTGGCCATGCTCCAGGATGAAAGGCACTTCGTGGCTGCGCACCTCGAGCACGGCGCGGCTGCCGGTGCCGCCGGCCTTCGAGTGGCCGAAGCCCGGATCGAAGAAGCCTGCGTAGTGGACACGGAACTCGCCGACCAGCGGATCGTAGGGTGTCATCTCGGCAGCGTAGAGCGGCGGCACGTGCACCGCCTCCTGGCTGACGAGGATGTAGAACTCGTCCGGATCGAGCACCAGTTCGGCGGCGCCGTGATTGTAGAGCGGCTCCCAGAAGTCGAGCACCTCCTGGGCGGCACGCTTGTCGACATCGACGAGGCCGGTGTGGTGCTTGCCGCGGTAGCCGATCAGGCTGCCCTTGTCGCCCGACAGGTCAATGGACAGCGCGATGCCGCCGCCCGAGATGTTGGTCGGCTCGGTGGCGACCAGGGTCTCGGCGCGATGGAGCTCGCCAATCTCGGCTTCCGACAGCAGCGCATTGCCGGTGCGGAAACGGATCTGCGACAGGCGCGAGCCGGTGCGCACGACGATCGGGAAGGTGCGCGGGCTGACCTCGAGATAGAGGGGGCCGGAATAGCCGGCCGGGATCTTGTCGAACTCCTGCCCGCGATCGGTCATGACGCGGGTGAAGATGTCGAGGCGGCCGGTCGAGCTCTTCGGATTGGCCGAGGCCGATATGCTGTCGGGAAGGTCCAGGCTCTCGAGCAGGGGCACGATATAGACGCAGCCGGTTTCAAGCACCGCGCTGTTGGTCAGGTCAATCTCGTGCAGCTTCAGCCGGTCGAGCTTGTCGGAGACATTGTGCGATGGGCCGGGCAGGAAGCTGGCACGCACGCGCCATGCCTTTTCGCCGAGCCGAAGGTCGAGGCTCGCAGGCTGGACCTGGTCGGAATCCAGCGCGCGCGGCGATTTCAGCGCCCCCGACACGAACAGCGCCTGAATTTCCTGATCTGGAAGAATGCCCGTCTGCCGCAAGAGCCAGCTCCGTTGTCTGGCCCAGTGGTTTAGCAACCGCCAAGATTGACGCAAGCCGGGGACGGGTCTAATGGACATTTATCCCGTGGTGATTTGGCCGGTCGGCTTGCAGCCACGTTAAACAAATCGCTAAAGGACCGTCGGGGCCGAAGGCCCGTATGGACCGGTTGCGATTTTTCGCCGCCGGTTTTTTTGTATTTGGGGACAAGCCATGACGACCAAGAATGAGCGCGACTGGAAGCCCGCCACGCAGCTGGTTCACGCCGGAACGCTGCGCTCGCAGTTCGGCGAGACCTCCGAGGCGCTCTACCTGACGCAGGGCTATATCTACGACAGCGCCGAAGCTGCGGAAGCCCGCTTCAAGGGCGAGGAGCCCGGCTTCATCTACTCGCGCTACGCCAACCCGACGGTCGACATGTTCGAAAAGCGCATGTGCGCGCTGGAAGGCGCGGAGGATGCGCGCGCCACGGCATCCGGCATGGCGGCTGTGACGGCGGCCATCCTGTGCAGCCTGAAGGCCGGCGACCACATCGTGGCGGCGCGTGCGCTGTTCGGCTCGTGCCGCTGGGTGGTCGAGACGCTGGCGCCGCGCTACGGCATCGCCTGCACGCTGGTCGACGGCCGCGAGATCGCCAACTGGGAAAAGGCGGTGCAGCCCAATACCAGGCTGTTCTTCCTCGAGAGCCCGACCAATCCGACGCTCGAGGTCGTCGACATCGCTGCCGTTGCCGCACTCGCCAACTCGGTCGGAGGGCGGCTGGTGGTCGACAATGTGTTCGCCACGCCGCTGCAGCAGAAGCCGCTCGAACTTGGCGCGCATATCGTTGTCTATTCGGCGACCAAGCACATTGACGGCCAGGGCCGCTGCCTCGGCGGCGTGGTGCTGTCGGACAAGGAATGGATCGACAAGAACCTGCACGACTATTTCCGCCATACCGGACCCAGCCTGTCGCCGTTCAACGCCTGGACGCTGCTGAAGGGGCTGGAGACGTTGCCGGTGCGGGTGCGCCAGCAGACGGAAAATGCGGCGCGGATCGCGGACTTCCTGGCCGGTCGCGGCGACATCAGCCGGGTCATCTACCCCGGACGCGCCGATCACCCGCAGGCCGACATCGTCAAGAACCAGATGAGCGGCGGCTCGACGCTGATCTGCCTCGACCTGAAAGGCGGCAAGAAGTCGGCCTTCGGCTTCCAGAACGCGTTGCAGATCGTGCAGATCTCCAACAATCTCGGCGATGCCAAGAGCCTGATCACGCACCCGGAAACGACGACGCACAAGAACCTGACGCCAGACGCGCGTGCCGAGCTCGGTATCGGGCCGGGAACGCTCAGGATTTCGGTCGGGCTGGAAGATGCGGACGACCTGATTGCCGATATCGGCGCGGCGCTCGAGCGGGCTAACGCTTCCTAGGCGAAAGTCCGCCAGGCCAGCACGATGCGCGACAGCGCCGTGTAGAGCGTCAGCGCGGCGAAGATCCAGGCAAGAATCGGGAACCAGGCCGGAAACAGGCAGAAGGCGAGGAAGACGGCGATGGTTTCGGTGGCCTCCGCCAGCCCGGTGGTGAAGAACAGTGACTTGGCGCCGCGCGCCACCGTGATCAGCTTGCGCTTCTCGGCCATCACCGCATAGGCAAGGAAGCTCGCGCCGTTGATATAGAAGGCAAAGAGCAGCGCGGCGCCGGCAAGGCCGTTGGCGGCCGGATCGTATATGACGAAGCCAAGCGGAATGACGCCGTAGACGACGAAGTCGAGCACGATGTCGAGATAGCCGCCGAGATCGGTCCGGCCATCGACCTTGGCAATGGCGCCGTCGAGGCCGTCGCCGAAGCGGCTGACGGCGATGAGCACGAGGCCGAGCCAGAAGTAACCGCCGGCAATGGCGACCGCCGCCGCGATGCCCAGAATGCAGGCCGAGATGGTGACGGCGTTGGCCGAAACGCCGGTACGGGCAACCCGTGCCGCCGTCGCATCGAGCCAGGGATCGAGGCGCCCGCGCGCCCAGCCATCAAGCATCGGTTTCTTCCTGCCAATCGTGCCGGACAGTAGACAGCAAACGATGCCATGCGGAAATCACAATCGAACGCTGGAATGGTTGACGCCAGGTCAGGAAGCGGGAATCTAGAGTGCCGATGCGGAGTAGCAGACCATGTACAGCGCCATGACGCGCAACATCACCGTAACGGTCAAGCCGTTCTACATGGCCGACCGGTCAGATCCCGACGAGAGCCGCTACGTGTGGGGTTACCGGGTGACGATAGACAACCAGTCTGACGACACGGTGAAGCTGCTGTCGCGCTACTGGCACATCACCGACGGGGCCGGAAAGGTCGAGGAGGTGCGCGGCGCCGGGGTTGTCGGCGAACAGCCGCAGCTCGATCCGGGCGACAGCTACCAGTACACGTCAGGCTGCCCGCTATCGACACCGTCGGGATTCATGGTCGGCCGCTACACGATGCGCAATGCGCATGGCGAACAGTTCGACATCGCCATTCCGGCCTTCTCGCTCGACCTGCCCGGCAAGCCGCGCGTGGTGAACTGACCGGAAACACGGACACCCGCCGTGCGGCCAAGCCTCTCCCCGGCGGGGAGAGGCTTGGCCGCATCAGTTGGCGGGCGAGAACCCGGCCGGGTCGAACTCGTAGCTCTGCGAGCAGAACTCGCAGGCGACCGAGATTCGGCCGTCCTCGGTACTCTCGGCGATCTCTTCGGCTGTGAAGCCTTCGAGGATGCCGCGGATGCGCTCGCGCGAGCAGGAGCATTCGTCGGCGACCTGGACGCCGGGGAAGGCGCGGACGCCGTGCTCGTGGAACAGCCGGTAGAGCAAGCGTTCGGACTCGACGGTCGGGTCGGTCAGTTCGGTCGGCTCGATAGTGCCGAGCAGCGCCTGAACTTCCAGCCAGGCATTGTCGAACGGCATCTCGGACCCGGTGTCGCCGTCGCCACCCGGAAGATCCGGCATGCGCAGACGCTCTGGAGACTCGGGCAGAAACTGCGCCAGCAGGCCACCGGCACGCCAGCGCTCGGGCTCGCCCGGGCGCACCACCTTGGCAACCTCCAGGCGGATCTCGGTCGGGATCTGTTCGGACTGCCTGAAATAGGTGCGCGCGGCCTCTTCGAGGGTGGTGCCCTCAAGCTGAACGATGCCCTGGTAGCGCTGCGTGTATTCGCCCTGGTCGATGGTGAGCGCCAGGATGCCGCTACCCAGAAGGGTTTCGGGCGCGGTTTCGCCAACTGCAGCGAGTTCGGCCAGCCGGTCGGGGTCGAAACGGGCGTAGGCGCGCAGCGAACCTGGCGTGGTGAAGTCGGCCACCAACATGTCGACAGGACCGTCGGTGCGCGTCTGGAGGATGAACTTGCCGTCGAACTTCAGCGACGAGCCGAGCAGCGTTGCGACCACGCAGGCCTCTGCGAGAAGCCGGGCGACCGATTCGGGGTAGTCGTGGCGCTCGAGTATGGCGTCCAGCAGCGGGCCGAGCTGAACGATGCGGCCGCGCGCGTCGAGCGGGCCGACCTCGAAGGGAACGACATGGTCGTCCCCGGCATAGCCGAATTCGCCGAGTTTTCTTTCGTGATCAGACACTTGCACAGATTCCAGCATGACACGTCTCCGGCGCGCGGCGATGCCGCCACTCAGGAAGCATGCGTCGAGACGCCCATGGTTGTAGGTGATGCGCCGGAGATAGGCATCACCGGGCCAAGCTTCAAGCGCCGAGGCACCAGGCCAGCACAGCCTTCTGGGCGTGCAGCCGGTTCTCGGCCTCGTCGAAGACGACCGAATTCGGTCCGTCGATGACGTCGTCGGTGACTTCCTCGCCGCGATGCGCCGGCAAGCAGTGCATGAACAGGGCGTCGGACTTCGCCTTTTGCATCAGGTCGGCATTGACCTGATAAGGCAGGAAGACATTGTGGCCGCGGGCGCGGTGCTCCTGGCCCATCGAGACCCAGCAGTCGGTCATGATGCAGTCGGCCTGCTCTGCGGCATCCTGCGGCGAGCGCATGATCGTGACGTCGCCGCCATTGGCCCTGGCCCAGTCGACATACTTGCCTTCCGGCTCGCTGCCTTCCGGAACGGCGATGCGCAAATTGAAGGAGAAGCGGGCCGACGCCTCGAGCAGCGAGTGTACGACATTGTTGCCGTCGCCGATCCAGGAAATGGTCTTGCCGGCGACCGGGCCGCGATGCTCCTCGAAGGTCATGATGTCGGCCATGAGCTGGCAGGGATGCGTATCGTCGGTCAGGCCGTTGATGACCGGCACTGTGGCGTGCTCGGTCAATTCCAAGAGCCGTTCATGCGCGGTGGTGCGGATCATGATGGCATCGACGTAGCGCGACAACACTTTGGCAGTGTCGGCGATGGTCTCGGAGCGGCCGAGCTGCATTTCGGTGCCGGTCAGCATGATGGTCTCGCCGCCAAGCTGGCGCATGCCGACGTCGAAGGAAACGCGCGTGCGGGTCGAGGGCTTGTCGAAGATCATCGCCAGCACCTTGCCGTCGAGCGGCCGCGAGCGCTCGCCGGCCTTGAGGCGTGCCTTGCGGGCCGAGGCGTCGGTCAGCATGCCGCGCAGCTCACCTTCGGAAACGGCGGACAGGTCGGTGAAGTGGCGGATACCACCGGTCATTGCAAATACTCCAGGAAATCAGCCGGCGGCAGCGACGGGTGCGGCCGAGAGTGCCGCGGCGCCCGCCCGAATGCGATCGAGCGCATCGCGGATCTCGTCGTCAGTGACGACGAGCGGCGGCAGCAGGCGTATGACATTGTCGCCTGCGGGCACGGTGAGCAGGTGCTGCTCGCGCAACGCTGCGTTGAGGGCAACATTGGGCACACGGCACTTCAGGCCGAGCAGGAGGCCGGTGCCTCGGACCTCCTCGATGACGCCGGGGAACTCGTCGGCGACGGAGGCGAGACCCTGCTTGATGAGCAGCGACTTGCGCGTCACATCGTCGAGAAAGCCGTCTTCCAGCACGACGTCGAGAACCGCGTTGCCGACCGCCATGGCAAGCGGATTGCCGCCGAAGGTGGTGCCGTGGACGCCGGCGGTCATGCCGCCGGCAGCGGCGTCCGTTGCAAGGCAGGCGCCCATGGGGAAGCCACCGCCAATGCCCTTGGCGATCGCCATGATGTCGGGCGCGACGCCCGACCATTCATAGGCGAAGAGCTTGCCGGTCCGGCCGATGCCGCACTGGACCTCGTCGAAGATCAACAACAGGCCATGCTTGTCGCACAGCGCGCGCAACCGCTTCAGGGACTCCGCCGGGAATGTGCGTACACCGCCCTCCCCCTGCACAGGCTCAAGCAGGATGGCTGCGGTTTCGGGCGTGATGGCCTTTTCGGCGGCGTCGATGTCGTCGAACGGCACCTGGTCGAAGCCGTCGGCCTTGGGGCCGAAACCCTCGAGATATTTCGCCTGGCCGCCGGCGGCGATGGTGGCGAGCGTGCGGCCGTGAAAGGCGCCCTCGAAGGTTATGGTGCGGAACCGCTCGGGGTTGCCGTTGACATAGTGATGGCGGCGCGCCGTCTTTATGGCAGCCTCAAGCGCCTCGGCGCCGGAATTGGTGAAGAACACCTTGTCAGCGAAGGTCGCCTCGACGAGCCGCTCGCCGAGCCGGCGCTGGCCCGGAATCTCGTAGAGGTTGGAGACATGCCAGAGCTTGCCGGCCTGTTCGGTGAGCGCGGCGACAAGATGCGGATGGGCGTGGCCAAGCGAATTGACGGCGATGCCGGCGGCGAAATCGAGGTAGCGCTGCCCATCAGCGGCGATCAGCCAGCTGCCTTCGCCCCGCTCAAAGGAGAGGGGCGCGCGCGCGAAAGTCTCGTAAAGCGCCGAACCGCTCATTATATGTCTCTCCGGAACCAACAGTCGGGAATTGCGGCGGCCTCGCGTGGCGCAGGAAATCCCGGTAGCGGCCAAAAAATCAAAAAGCCGCCCAAGCGGCGGCCGACCCGTTCATATTGTGGGTTTTGGCCATGAAGTCAACGAAAACGTCGCGCAGGAAAGCGCGACCCAGCTTATCCCCGCTACCCCGCAAACGCGGCCGGTCAAGTTGGGGAAAACCAAAAAAACCAATCGGTGTTGCATCGGGGACTCTTGTCACCGAGTCAGCCGATAGAGTAGTTTGAGACCAAGAAAAGACTATATTTCGTGCGGCGAACCTAATCAGCAGCGTATATGTAGTGTCCGCCCGGCGATGCCGGGGCGCTGATGGATTCCGGATTCCGCACGCTGAAAAGGAGCGTGCCACAATGAACTGGACCGACGAACGCGTCGAACTTCTGAAGAAGCTTTGGTCGGAAGGCCTGAGCGCGAGCCAGATCGCGGCCCAGCTCGGGTCGGTGACGCGCAACGCCGTGATCGGCAAGGTGCACAGGCTGAAACTGTCGAGCCGCGGCCGCTCGACCGCAGCCCCTGCCCGACAGAAGAAGACCACCATGGGCGCCAGCGCCTCGAAGAGCACCAGCCGCGCGTCCAGCGTGACGCGCACGGTGACGACCTCGATCGGCGCCAATGCGCTGCAGGCTCAGTTCGATACCGATCCGGTGGTGCGCTACCAGGCGCAGCCGAGCGAGAATGTCGTGGTGCCGATTTCGCGCCGGCTACAGCTGGTGCAGCTCTCCGAGAACACCTGCAAATGGCCGAACGGCGATCCGCTGACCGAGGATTTCAGCTTCTGCGGCAACGATGCCGGCGAAAGCGGACCCTATTGCGGCTACCACTCCAAGATCGCCTTCCAGCCTGCCTCTGAGCGGCGCCGGAGCCGCTGAGGCTTCCGGCTCCTATAGCCAGTCGTTGCGCCTGAAGCGCCAGTAGAGCACGGAGCAGACGACGAAGATGAATCCGAGCACGGCGGGATAGCCGTAGGTCAGCTTCAACTCCGGTATGTCAGCGAAATTCATCCCGTAAATGCCGGCGACTGCCGTCGGCACGGCCAGGATGGCAGCCCAGGAAGCCAGCTTCTTGGCGATTGCCGTCTCCTGGCTCTGGCCGACGAGCAGGCTCGCCTCGAAGGCGAAGGCCAGCACCTCGCGCAGATTGTCGATCTTTTCCTGTACCGTCCTGATGTGGTCCGTGACGTCGCGGAACAGCGTGTGCATGGCCGGCCGGATCTGCGGCAGCTCGGTCCCTGTCAGGCGGCGGCAGACCTCGACCAGCGGGGCGGCCGCATTGCGCAGGCGCAGGAGGTCGCGGCGCAGCATGTAGAGCCTCTCGATGTCGGCCCCGGTCATCGGCCGGGCCAGCACGCGATCCTCGATCTCGTCGACCTCCTCCTGGATCTGGTCGAGCACTGGCATGTAGTTGTCGACGATGAAATCGAGGATGGCGTAGAGGATGAAATCCTCGCCCTTGGCGAGCGCGGTCGGGCAGGTTTCCCAATGCTGGCGCACCGCGGCGTAGGAGGTCGAGGTGCCATGCCTGACGCTGACGGTGTAGCCCTTGCCGACGAAAACATGGGTCTCGCCGAAGGAGACGCGGCCGCGGATGAGCTGTGCAGTGCGCGCGACGATGAAGAGGGCATCGCCATATTGCTCGAGCTTCGGCCGCTGATGCGGATGCTCGGCGTCTTCGATGGCGAGGTCGTGCAGCCCGAACTGCTCCTGCACCCGCAGGAGAAGGTCCCGGCTCGGCTCCCAAAGGCCGATCCAGACGACATGGCCCTCCTTCTTCGTCCACGCGCCGGACTCATCGACCTGGATGTCGGCGACGCGACGTCCGCCCTCATAGACGCTGCAGGCGACGACACCGTCCTCGTTCAGGTTCGTCGCTGCCATATCCTCGATGAGGCCCATTTCTCCTCCTGGCGGCCGTAACCTGGGTCCGGCTTGGACGATGCTACCTCATTTGAGGCGCCAGGGCAGGCCCGACCTGCGGCAGGGCACCGGAATGGGAAGACGATGTGCGTCAGTCTCCGGTCTCGCCGGACACCGTGACCTTGTGGCTCTTGTCTTCCTTGGGGCGCTCGGAGGGCATCTGCTCGCCAGTGACGACGTAATAGATCGTCTCGGCAATGTTGGTGGCATGGTCGCCGATGCGCTCGATGTTCTTGGCGCAGAACAGCAGATGCGTGCAGGGCGTGATGTTGCGCGGATCCTCCATCATATAGGTCAGGAGCTCGCGGAACAGCGAGGTGTACATGGCATCGATCTGTTCGTCGCGGTCGCGCATCAGGGCGAGGCGATCGACAGACCGCGAGGCATAGACGTCGAGCACTTCCTTGAGCTGGGTCAGCGCCAGTTCGACCAGGGCCTCCAGGCCGCGGAAAAGGCTGAGCGGATGGCGTGCCTCGGTGACGGCGACGACACGCTTGGCGATATTCTTGCCGAGGTCGCCGACGCGCTCGAGGTCTGCGGCAATGCGGATCGCGCCAATGATCTCGCGCAGGTCGTCCGCCATCGGCTGGCGCTTGGCGATGATGATGATCGACTTGTCGTCGATCTCGCGCTGGCACTCGTCGAGAAAGACGTCGTCCTCGATGACCTTGCGGGCAAGGCCGGCGTCGGAATTGACCAGCGCCGACATCGACTGGTCGACCATGCGCTCGGCGTGACCGCCCATCGAAGCGATGCGGTTGGATAGGAACTTGAGTTCCTCGTCGAAGGAGTGGACGATATGCGCGGTCATGTCTGTTCCAGCACAGTCTTGCGACTCAGGGCCTCTCTAGGGTCAATCATCGCTGATAGGCCAGCCAGATGACAGAAAAAAGAACCCGAACCCGGGCTGCCGCGCCCTGGAGGGCTATTTGAGCGGCAGATGCACCGTGAAGGTCGCACCCTTGCCGACTTCGGACTTGATGTTCAGCCGCGCATTGTGGCGGGTCAGGATGTGCTTGACGATCGACAGGCCGAGACCGGTCCCCTTCTGGGCCCGGCTGGTGTCGACGTCGACGCGGTAGAAGCGCTCGGTGATGCGCGGAATATGCTCTTCCGGGATGCCCGGTCCATAGTCGCGGATCGTGACCGCCACCTCGGTGCCGCCGGCCGTCCCGGTTTCGATCGACACGGTGACGCGGTGGCCCGACTGGCCGTACTTGCAGGCATTTTCGAGCAGGTTCTCGAAGACCTGGAAGAGCTCGTCGCGATCACCGCGCAACTCGACCGGCGTGTCGGCGAACTGCCGCTCGATGACGACCCCGGACTCTTCGGCCAGCGGGCCGAGCGAGTCGATGACGCTCTGCAGGACCAGGCGAACGTCAACAGTGGCGCCGGGCGGCAGATAGGGTTTCATCTCGAGGCGCGACAGCGACAGGAGGTCGTCGATCAGACGCGCCATGCGTGCGGTCTGGTTCTGCATGATCTGCAGGAAATGATCGCGCGCCTTGGCGTCGTCGCGCGCCGGCCCGCGCAGCGTCTCGACGAAGCCGGCGATGGAGGCGAGCGGCGTGCGCATCTCGTGGCTGGCATTGGCGATGAAGTCGGCGCGCATCCGGTCGATGCGCCGCGTCTCGCTCTGGTCCTTGAAAACGACGACGAAGAGGCCGGTGCCTCGGCCGATGGAAGAGGCGGTGACGCGATAGACGCGCTCGATGGGAATGCGCTCGGAATAGTCGACCACGGCGGACGGCACCACGCCGGTGCGCACGCGCTCGAAGAGAGACTGCATCTCCGGCGCGCGGAACTTCATCATCATGGACATGCCCGGGGCGATCACGCCGAAGGCGGCGAGGGCGGCTTCGTTGGCATGCACCGCGCTGCCGGCGGCGTCGAAGATGACGAGCGGATCGCCGACGGCCTCGGCGAGGCTCTGCGCGGTCAGCCCGTCGAGACCGTTGCGGTCGGCGGCAGCGGCACGGTCGGCCTTGCGCTGACCCCGCGTGCGGCGGGGCGCGATCGCGGTGACAGCGAACAGAATGACGATAATGGCAGCGGTCAGCTGCCAGGACCCTCCCCCGAGATGGTGGACGGCAAGCACGGCCATGATACCGGCAACGAGCGTCCAGCGGTTCTGCGCCAGCCGCCCGGCGACGAGGGCGCTGAAGCGGCGGGCCTGTTCATCGCGTCTCGGTTCGGCCATCAGCCCTTTCCTGCCACAACAGATGTCCGACGAAGCGAAGTTCGCGCTGGACCCCTCCGGGAGCACCCAATAGCATGATTGCAAAAGCAGGAAAGGTTGTGCGCAGATGAAAAAAGGTGCCGGCAAGGCCTCGGCCAGGGACGAGAAGGACGCGCTGAAGATCATGGTCGACGGCGTCCAGCGCGAATTCGACATCTACGACCCCAAGCTGCCGGACTGGATCGAAGACAAGGCGCTGGAATCCGACGGCTATCCCTACGACAAGAAGCTCAAGTCCAAGGACTACGAAAAGCAGCTCGAGAAGCTGCAGCAAGAACTGGTGAAGCTGCAGTTCTGGCAGCAGGCGACCGGGACGCGGGTGATGATCCTGTTCGAGGGACGCGACGCCGCGGGCAAGGGCGGTACGATCGGCGCCATGCGCTACTACATGAACCCGCGTACGGCGCGCACCGTGGCGCTGACCAAGCCGACCGAGACCGAGCGCGGCCAATGGTACTACCAGCGCTACATCGAGCATTTTCCAACGGCCGGCGAGTTCGTCGCCTTCGACCGCTCTTGGTACAACCGCGCCGGGGTCGAGCCGGTCATGGGCTTCTGCACGCCCGAACAGCACCGGCATTTCCTGCAGGAGACGCCGGGCTTCGAGCAACAGATCGTCGACGAGGGCATCAAGTTCTTCAAGTTCTGGCTGAATGTCGGCCAGGAGATGCAGTTGAAGCGATTCCACGATCGGGTGCACAGCAAGCTGACCTGCTGGAAATTCTCGCCGATGGACGTGGCCGGCATCACGAAATGGAACGAGTACACCGAGGCGCGCGACCTCATGCTGAAGAAGACGCATACCAAGCATGCGCCGTGGCAGGTGGTGAAGACCAACGACAAGCGGCGCGCCCGCATCGAGGTGATCGGCCACGTGCTGCGCAGTCTAGACTATACCGGGCGCGACATGGACGTGATCGGCGAGCCGGATCCGAAGATCATCGGTGGCGGTGCGCGGCTGCTCTGAGGCGGTCACGGGACCGGACCAGGCAGGGTGCGGCGTCTTTTCCCAGTGGTGCGGTTGGCGGCAGATCTGCCAGACCGCGCGCCAGGCGGCCAGCGACATCATCATCCAGTAGACCGGCGTGAACAGAACGACCTTCCAGAAGCCCCTGCGCTCGGCCCTGTCCAGTGCCTGCCAGCCGAGCAGCAGGAAGGAAAGGTAGCCGCAGGCGACGTTGACCAGATCGACGCCGAACAGCATCGATTTCCAGAGCCCCATCGGCCGCTCCATCATCAGGTCTACCAGCAGCACAAGCCCCGTGACGATCAAGAAGGGATGCGCAAGCGCCGACAGCACCATGCCGGCGAAGAGTATCTGCGCGATGAGGAACGAACCTGGCCCGAGTTCGCCAGCCAGGCGGAGCGGATCGCGCATGTGGACGAGCCATGTCTGCATCCATCCTTTGAACCAGCGGGTCCGCTGCGGCAGCCAGATGTCGAAACTGTCAGGCGCCGGCTCGACGGTCGGACAGGCGATGGTCTGCGTGCGGTAGCCGAAGCGGGCGAGGCGGACGCCGAGATCGGCATCCTCGGTGACGTTGAACGGGTCCCAGCCGCCGACACGGTCGAGAACCGAGCGGCGGAAATGGTTCGAGGTGCCGCCGAGCGGCAGCAGAAGCCGGCGGACTGACAGCCACGGCAGCAGGGCGCGAAACAGCGAGGCATACTCGAACCCGAACATGCGGGCGACGGGGCCCGCCCCCCAATTGGCGATCTCGAGCGGTGCCTGGACGCATCCGACATCGGGCCCCGCCGCCTCGAAGGCCTGAAACGCGGCAATGAGTTGCGAGGGGTCGGGACAATCCTCGGCGTCGTAGAGGGCGACGTAGTCGCCGCTTGCCAGCGGCAGCGCATAGCAAAGCGCCTTCGGCTTGGTGCGCGGTCCGCCGACCGGGACGCGGACGATCTCGAAATGGCGCGGAAGATCCAGCGACCCTAACGTGGCAAGCGTGGCCGCGTCATCGGCCTCGCAGACCAGCTTGATGTCGAGACGGTCCCGCGGCCAGTCGAGCGCCTTGAGCGCGACAACGAGCCCCGGCACGCTCTCGGCCTCGTCGTATAGCGCGACGAGCACGGAATAGGTCGGCAGGCGCGCCCGTGACACGGCGGAGATAGGAGCGGTAGCATGCGTCTGCGGCGAGCAGAGTGCGGCAAACCGCAGCCCGACGCAGGCAAGGAAGAAGAACGACAGGAAAATATGCAGCGCCGTCCAGGCTTCGAACGGCGCCAGCAGGGTGGCCGCCGGCACCGCAACGAGGACTGCGCCGACGACGAAGCCCTGCCAGGCATTTGCGACGATGCGCGCAGAGAACTTAGGAAACCTGTCGAAGAGATCTCCGGTCGCCTGCTGCGCCAGCAGCGGCCGCATGCGCACGGAAAGCGCGCGCCTGAGTTCCTTCGGGACGACAATCCTGAGGCGCCCCCTGATCCTCGGATATCGCTCGACCAGACGGCGCAGGCGACCGGGATCGAGCCGATCGGGCGAAACGAGATAGGTCGTCGACCCATCGGGCTCTTCCTGCTTGACGGGAAAATGCCAGGAGGCGCGGCGCAGCAGCGACAGGGCTGCCGCTTCGTTGACGATCAGCCTGTCAGGGTCGATGCGCTCCGTGAAGCCAAGCCCCAGTTCAGCCGCCAGCGCACGGTAGAAGGCGACTTCGCCGACAAGCCCGGAATCGATCAGCTCGAACTGGAAGCCGTTGCCATTGCGGCGCGCGAGCGCGGCGATCCATGAGGCCTGATCGATGGACAGCGGCAGACGCTGCAGCAAGGGGAGCCAGTCCAGCAGCTCGGGGAACAGCTGGCAGGCGAGGCGCTGACGCCCGTCGATGCGCCGTCTGTCGCTGGAGGGGCCAGTAGCGGGCGGGTGCGCCTGCAACCGGTCGCTGTGATGAGCCAAACGTGCAAATGACGGCGGCTCAGACAGCCCCACGGCCGAGCCCACCTTGAAAGCCTACGCGATACATTGCGGCTCCCCGCCACTCTGCTTTCGTACACTTAACTACTACTTAATCATACTTTAACTTGCGTACCCCCCGCAATAGAAGATTTTTTGTCCTTGCCGATCAGCTTTTGCGACTTGTCTCCCGCTGCCGTCCGGACGCATTTCCCGGGCAGAGGAGTCCCAGAAACTCGGGCAGTTTTCGGTTGCGGTGCATGGCGTTTCGCCCGAAAAGCCGTATAGGGTGAGCCTTCCTTCCGGACGACACGACAAGGTCGCTGCATGAGATTTCGATCGATCGTTCTGCTGATGACGGCGCTGGCGTTTGGCACAACCGCCGCGCAAGCGGCCGAGCCCCTGGCGCCCATGTTCTGGGACAGCAAGGAGCGGCTGCCACGCCCCGATCTCAGCGGACTGAAGCGCCTGCGCTTTCTGACGACGACCGATTTTCCGCCCTTCAACTTTCTCGACGGTGCCGGACGGCTTTCCGGCTTCCACATCGACCTGGCGCGCGAGATCTGCACCGAACTCGACATCTCGGAAAAATGCGAAGTCCAGGTTATGCCATGGGCGGGGCTGGAGCAGGCGCTGATCAGCGGCCGCGGCGAGGCGATCATAGCCGGCATCGCGGTGACCGAGGAATCGCGCTCGAAATACGCCTTCTCGCGGCCATACCTGCAGTTTCCGGCGCGCTTCGCCATGCTCAAGACCAAGGCGCTTTCGGAGCCGATCTACGACAAGGTTCAGGGCGAGCGCATCGGCGTGCTAGCGGGCTCGGGCCATGAGCAGATGCTGCGCGACTATTTTCCCGGCGTGCAGGTGGTGACCTATACCAGGCAGGACTGGCTGCAGGCCGACCTGAAGGCCGGCAAGATCGCCGGCACGTTCGGCGACGGCATGCGGCTCGCCTTCTGGCTGGCCGGGTCTGACGCCGGCGGCTGCTGCCGCTTTGTCGGCGGGCCCTACCTGGCGCCCGAGTATCTCGGCACCGGACTGGCGATTGCCACGGAAATCGACGATCCGCTGCTCACCGCCGCCTTCGATTATGCGCTGCAGCAGATTGCCGTAAAGGGCCGGTTCGCCGAGCTGTACCTGCGCTATTTCCCTGTCAGCTTCTACTGAGCCGGCGGCCGACCCGCCTGAACGGCAGGACAAGTGACCACCAGAGGCCGGCAGGCCTGTCGTCGCGATACTCGTTGAGCCCGATGTTGATGCCCTCCTGGCCGAGCGCAGGAGCATGCACATAGGTGGACAGAAGACGGTCCCAGAAGGCGAAGTTGAAGCCGTAGTTGGAATCGGTCTCGGCCGGATTGGTCGAATGATGAACGCGGTGCATGTCGGGCGTCACGATGACCCGCCGCAGGATGGCGTCGACGCGGTCTGGCAGCCTGACGTTGGAATGGTTGAACATCGAGATGCCGTTGAGCACGATCTCGAAGATCAGCACCGAGACGACCGGCGCACCGAGGGCGATGACGATGGCCGCCTTCCACAGCATGGAGAGCAGGATTTCCAGCGGATGGAAGCGCAGCGCGGTGGTCACGTCGAAACCGGTGTCGGCGTGGTGCATGCGGTGGATGCGCCACAGCAGCGGGATCTTGTGGCTGACGAGATGCTCGAACCAGACGGCAAAATCGAGCACCACGAAGGCGATGATGCCCGCAATGACGCCGTTCAGCCCGGCGAGGCGCATCAGGCCGTAGCCATTGGCCTCGGCCCACAGCGCGGCACCAACGGCGGCGGCGGGAAACACGATCCGCAGAAGCGCCGACGACAGGATGACGATCGACAGGTTGGTGAGCCAGCGGCGCGACTTCAGCGCGCCGCGCATCTCCGGCCTTTCGAGGCGCGGCGACCAGAGCTCGAAAGCGGCCATCGAGCCGAAGATCGCCAGGAAGGCGACGAGGCGGATCGTCGCCTGGGATTCCAGCATGCCGCCCGTCATCAGCCGGTCCTGCCGGCGATCATGTCAGGCTCCGCGTGCGGGCCTTGTTGCCGCGCTCGATGGCGGCAACCGTCAACTGGTCGATCTTCAGATGCTGGCGCAGCATTTGCAGCACGCGCAGTTCCTCCATTCGCATCTCGTGGTCGACCGCGGCGACCTCGAATGCGGCAGCATAGGCGGTGTCATGCAGCCTTTCGGGGATGGCCTGGCGGGCGAGCTTGAGCACTCCGTCGAGCCCGCCATCCTCGTGCAGAAGCTGCTGGCAGTCCTGCGCCACACGGACCAGGTCGTTCTGCCTGAAATCCTCGAAGACCGGCCAGGTGCGCACCACCTCGCCGATGCGTGCGAGTTCGGCGTCGGTCATGTCGCGGTCGGACGCCGACGTTACAACCATCAGATAGATCAACGCCTCGTGTGCGCCCGGTCTGGCCATATCTTTCTCCCTCAATCCTGGAATAGGTAAGAGCCGCGCTGCGGCACCGCAATGAAAAACCGGGTGCATCGTTGACGCACCGGGTCTGGTTTCATAGAGAACGGCGCTACCGACCGGCCCAGCCGGCCATAATCAGGAATTTCCCATATGGCGGGATCAACCGACATCGATCTCACTCCCGACGTGCTCGCCGCGGCGGCCGAAAGCAAGGCCTGGCCCTTCGAGGAGGCGCGCAAGATCATCGCGCGCTACAAGGGCAAGGACTGGCCCGACACCATCTTGTTTGAGACCGGCTACGGGCCGTCCGGCCTGCCGCATATCGGCACCTTCGGCGAGGTTGCGCGTACCACCATGGTGAGGCACGCTTTCCGCGTGCTGACCGGGGACAAGGTGCCGACCAGGCTGCTCTGCTTCTCCGACGACATGGACGGCATGCGCAAAATCCCCGACAACGTGCCCGACCGCTCCTTCCTGGAGCCGCACCTGCACAAGCCGCTGACCGCGGTGCCGAACCCGTTCGGCGGCGACTACAAGAGCTTCGGCGACCACAACAACGCGATGCTTTGCCGCTTCCTCGACACGTTCGGCTTCGACTACGAGTTCGCCAGCGCGACGGAGTACTACAAGTCGGGCCGTTTCGACGACGTGCTGCTGCGCGCGGTGGCACACTACGACGACATCATGAAGGTGATGCTGCCAACGCTCGGGCCCGAACGCCAGGCGACCTACAGCCCCTTCCTGCCGCTGTCGCCGAAGACCGGCCGCGTGCTCTACGTGCCGATGAAGTCGGTGGACGCCAAGGCGGGCACTATCACCTTCCTCGACGAGGACGGCGAGGAAACCACGCTACCGGTGACCGGCGGCGCGGTGAAGCTGCAATGGAAGCCGGACTTCGGCATGCGCTGGGCGGCCCTCAACGTCGACTTCGAGATGTTCGGCAAGGACCACCAGACCAACGCCGTCATCTACGACCGGATTTGCAACATTCTCGGCGGACGGGCGCCGGAGCATTTCGTCTACGAACTGTTCCTCGACGACATCGGCCAGAAGATCTCGAAGTCCAAGGGCAACGGCATCACCATCGACGAGTGGCTGGCCTACGCGCCGACCGAAAGCCTCGGCCTCTACATGTACCAGAAGCCTAAGACGGCGAAGCGGCTCTATTTCGACGTCATCCCGAAGGCCGTCGACGAGTACTACACCTACCTGTCGGCCTATTTCCGGCAGGACTGGAAGGACAGGCTGAACAACCCGGTCTGGCACATGCATGATGGAAATCCGCCGAAGGTGGACATGCCGGTGCCCTTCTCGCTGCTGCTCAACCTCGTCAGCGCCTCGAACGCCCAGAACAAGGAGGTTCTGTGGGGCTTCATCTCGCGCTATTCCAAGGGCGCATCGCCCGAGACGCACCCCGAACTCGACCGGCTGGTCGGCTACGCGATCCGCTACTTCGACGATTTCGTGCGGCCGGCGAAGGTGTTCAGGGCGGCCGACGACGTCGAGCGCCATGCGCTGACGGTGCTGCTCGAGAAACTGGAGACGCTGCCCGACGATGCCGACGGCGAGGCGATCCAGAACGCCAGCCTGAACGCCGCGCGCACCATCGAGCGCTACCAGGATCATTCCAAGAAGAGCCCGGAGGGTGGGCCCGGCGTTTCGGGCGCCTTCTTCCAGATGATCTATCAGGTGCTGATCGGCCAGGAGCGCGGTCCGCGCTTCGGCTCCTTCGCAGCACTCTACGGCATCGGCGAGACCCGGGCGCTGATCGAGAAGGCGCTCGCCGGCAAGCTCGCCGCCTGATCTTACTCGGCGAGGATCGTCTGGTCCTCGAAGACCGGCGCTGCGGGGGCAGGAACCGCGCCCAGTCCCGACGTATCGGGCGGGGCGCCGAAGATGCCCATGCCGGCGAGCCTCGCCTTCTCCTCGGCCTCGACATAGGGACCGCCTGGCGCGGCGCGGGCCCAGCCGTTCGAGACCAGCCATGCGCCCGCGTCCTGCTTGCCGAGGCGGCAGGGCGCGATGATGTGAACGGCATCGACGCCTTCAGGCACCTTGCAGACCAAGGCGCGGCCGCGCACCCAGAGCCGGAAGGCTGCGCGGGCACGGGCGCCGCACGGCCATGCCACGCCATCGGTGAGGCAGGTCTCGTCGGCCGCCAGCCCCTCCGTGCCGGCGATCGAGATGGTGTGGTCCATGGACTGGAAGACCGCCGACTCCGTGGCAACGGGCCGGAAGAAGGGCGTCCCGCTCCACTTGTTCGATGACTTCGGCTTGGGCGGCGGCGGCAGGGCGAGACTGAGTTGGGAGAGCGGGTCGCGCGGCGCCTCGCGCTGCAACTCCCGCAGATCGACCTGCGGCGGCGCGACGACTTTCGGTGCGACAAGCCGCGACTGCGCCGGCGCGGCCGGGACGGCGGCGGTAGGCGCGCTGTCGGGTGCTCCCGGTGCGATCGGAACGTCTGGCTGATCCGTGCTTACGGCGAGTTCCACTTGGTCCGGCGGATCGAACGATAGTGCTTCCTGCGACGCGATCATGCCGCCGCCAAGCGAAATGACGGCACCACCGATGAGGAGAGACAGGGCGGCGAGGATCGGCGCGCTTTGCATCGCGACCGGGGGACCTACTGGCTCGCCCAGACGATGCGCGCCAGCCATTCGACCTCGGCGGCGTCGAGCCGGCGGTCCGGATGTTCCGGATTGAGCGAGACGAGATCGATGATGTTGGCGGTGCGGCGCTGCAGCACCTTGGCCATGACCTCCCCGGAACTCGTCTTGACCACAACGCGGTCGCCCTTGCGGACCGCCGCATGCGGCTGCACGACAAGCACGTCCCCATGGCGGTAGAGCGGCAGCATGGAATCGCCCTGCACCTGCAGCGCATAGGAGCCCTCGCCCGACTGCGCAGGCAGTTCGATCAGGTCCCAGCCCTGCCCTGCCGGAAAGCCGGCATCGTCGAAGAAGCCGCCCGCACCCGCCTGTGCGAAGCCGAGCAGCGGGACCGTCGAGGGCTGGACCGGCAACGGGCGATCGCCAGACGGCTTGCCTTCGACCAGCGACAGGAACTCGTCGAGCGAGGAATTGGTCGCCTCGATGATCTTGGCGACCGATTCCGTCGACGGCCAGCGCGGCCGGCCGTCGGAGGACTGGCGCTTCGACTTGTTGAAGGCGGTCGAGTCGAGGCCGGCCCGCTTGGCAAGGCCGGACGCCGACAGCGAATAACGTTCGGCCAGCGCGTCGATCGCGGCCCAGACACGGTCATGCGAGAGCATGGACGCTCCCCGGCAACAGGAAAAAATACCTTTCCTTCCTAGACCAGAGGAATGCGCTTGTCCAGCCGCCGGGGAAGCCCTGCGCGGCGTCAGGATGCCCGGAACGGAGCACGACCGGTGACCAGCGCGTGCTCCAGCATGTCGAGCCTGTCCTGGCCCCAGAACGGCTCGCCGTTCAGCACGAAGCAAGGCACGCCGGTGGCGTCGGCGAGGATCGCCTCGCCTGTATTCTGGGTCCGGATGGCCGCGACCTCCGGCGTCTTGGCACGCTCCAGCACGGCAGCGGCATCGAAGCCGGCAGCCGACAGGAGGGCGGACAGCGTCGCCTCGTCGGCAATGTCACGCTCGTCGGCCCAGATAGCGGCAAAGACGCTCGCCATGTAGTCGAGCGGATCGCCGCCATCGGCAATGATGGCGCAGATCGTGTGGTCGGCCAGCGCCGGATTTGTGGGAAAGAATTTCGGTCTCAGCGTCAGCTTCATGCCGCGCCAGTCGGCGTAGCGCTGCAGCTCGATCAGGCGATAGCGCTGGCGCACCTGGGGGCGATCGGCAAGGCCGACCTGTCCGGACACCTTGAACATCTCGCCGAGATTGACCGGCTTGACGACAAGATTTGCGCCGTGCCGTGCGGCCAGATCGCAGATGGCGCCGTGGCCGAGATAGGTCCAGGGTGACACCGAGCTCAGATAGTAGTCGATGGTTGCGGGCATGGGGCTTCTCCGTTCAGGCGGACCATAGCCACCGGGTCGTCCGGCGCAAAGCCCCGGCGGCCTAGCTGCCGCCCTTGGCGAGTTGTCGCAGACCGGCGTGCGACCGCATGAAGATGCTTTCGGCTTCGGTCGGCGGGCGCGGCGAGACCTCGACGCCGAGGGCTGCGTTGAGTTCCTCGACGGCAAGAAAACGCCGGCCGGTGCGGTCGTATATGCCGGCGGTCGTCATCACCAGCGCCGCCGTCTCGCCGTCCTCCAGCACGAAGCGGTGACGGCCGATGACCTGGGTGTCCTCCCAGGTCTCGATGGTGGAGACGACCTCGAATTGCCGCCACAGCCGGATCTCGCGCACGAAGACGGCCTGCAGCCCGCCCATCATCGGCGCCCAGCCGTTCTTGCGGGCGAGCCCGAGCAGGCCGGCACGCAGCAGGATGTCGATGCGGCCGAGGTCGGCCAGCATCATGTAGCGGGCATTGTTGAGATGCATGTTGAGGTCGATGTCGGTCGGCAGGCAGCGGAAGGCCAGCCGGCTTTCGTCGCCCATGCGGTATTCTCCGCGCGACCGTGCCGACAGCACGGTGCGCGCGAGACGGGCCCAGACATACATGGCTAGCTCCAGTGTCCTCGATGGCGGGGCAGAGGACGGCCGGTCAGTCCGCCTTCTTCGACTGTCCCGCGTAGGGGTCGAAGCGCTGGTAGAAGGTCTCGCCCTTCGCCGCCATGTCGACGAGAAGCTTCGGCGCCTTGAACTCGGCTCCGTATTTCTTCTGCAGACACTTGGCGATGGCAACGAACCCCGCCGCTCCGATGCTGTCGATGTAGGACAGCGCGCCGCCCGTGAAGGGCGCGAAGCCGAAGGCGAGGATCGAGCCTACATCGGCCTCGCGAGGGTCGGTGACGATGCCCTCTTCCATGACGCGGGCAGCCTCGAGCGCGATGACGACCAGCAGGCGCTGCTTCAGTTCCTCATAATCGATGTCGTCGGCAGCCTTCTGCGGATAGAGGTCCCTGAGGCCCGGCCAGAGCGACTTCTTGGCGGGCTTTGCCGGATAGTCGTAAAAGCCCTTGCCGTTCTTGCGGCCGAAGCGGCCATGGGTGTCGACCATGGTGTCGATGAGCTGCATCTGGGCCGGATCGACGGCCTTCTCGCCGAGATCGCGGATGGTCTGCTTCATGATCTTCTGGGCGAGGTCGACGGCGGTCTCGTCGGTCAGCGCCAGCGGGCCGACCGGCATGCCGGCGGCGCGCGCGGCATTCTCGATCATCGGCGCCGGCACGCCCTCGATCAGCATCTTGTAGGCTTCCGACATGTAGCGCAGCACGCAGCGGTTGACGTAGAAGCCGCGCGTGTCGTTGACGACGATCGGCGTCTTTTTGATCGCGCGGACATAGTCGATCGCGGTGGCGAGCGCCTTGTCGCCGGTCTTCTTGCCGAGGATGATCTCGACCAGCATCATGCGGTCGACCGGCGAGAAGAAATGGATCCCGATGAAGTTCTTCGGGCGGGCCGAGTTCTTGGCCAGCGCGGTGATCGGGATGGTCGAGGTGTTGGAGGCGAAGACCGCCGAGGATTTCAGCACCGCCTCGGCATTTCCGGTGGCGAGCTTCTTGACGCCGGAATCCTCGAAGACCGCCTCAATGACGAGGTCGGCGCCGTCGAGATCGGCATAGTCGGCCGACGGCGTAATCAGTGACAGGAGCCGCTCGCCATCCTCGGCCGTGGAGCGCCCCTTCTTGACGGCGGCGGCAACCAGGCCTTCCGAATGCGCCTTGCCCTTTTCGGCCGCTTCCATGTCGCGGTCGATGAGCACGACCGGAATGCCGGCCTTGGCGGTGACATAGGCGATGCCAGCGCCCATGAAGCCGGCGCCGATGACGCCGATCTTCTTGAACTTCGTCTCGGGCTCGCCGGCCGGCCGGCGGGCGCCCTTGTTGAGCTCCTGCAACGAGACGAAGAGCGACCGGATCATGGCCGCCGCTTCCTTCGTCTGCATGATCTCGGTGAAATAGCGCTGCTCGATCCTGAGACCTGTGTCGAAGGGAACGAGCAGGCCCTCGTAGACGCATTTCAGGATGGCGGCGGCGGCGGGATAGTTGCCGTAGGTCTCGCGGCGCAGGATGGCGATGGCCGCCGGCCAGAGATTGGCGCCGGCGGCCGAGTAGACCTGTCCGCCGGGCAGCCGGAAACCCTTTTCGTCCCAGGGAGCGACCGGCTTGAGGCCGCCCTTGATCATCGCCTTGGCGGCCTCGACGAGGTTTTCGGGCGCGGCGATCTCGTGGATCAGGCCCATGGCCTTGGCCTTCTTCGGCGTCAGCGACTGGCCCGACGTCAGCATCTGCAGCGCCTGCTGCTGGTCGGTCAGGCGCGGCACGCGCTGGGTGCCGCCGGCACCGGGGAAGATGCCGATCTTGACCTCGGGCAACGCCATCTTGACCCTGTCGCTATCGGCGGCGACGCGGCCGTGGCAAGCAAGCGACAGCTCGAAGGCGCCGCCCATGCAGGTGCCGTTGATGGCCGAGACCCATGGCTTGCCGCAGGTCTCGATCTTGCGGAAGAGACCGCTCATGTAACCGGCATTGTCGAACAGAGCCTTCGCCGCCTTCTCGGGATCCTTGGCCTTGTCGCGGGCGAAGGCCTTCAGCATCTTCTGCAGCATGGTGATGTCGGCGCCACCGGAGAAACTGTCCTTGCCGGAGGTGAAGACCACGCCCTTGACCTTCTCGTCGGCGACGGTGGCGTCGACGATGGCGTCGAGCTCCCGCATCACTTCCTCGGTGAAGACGTTCATCGACTTCTCGGGCATGTCCCAGGTGACGAGCGCGATGCCGTCGGCGTCCGTGTCGACCGTGAAGTTGGTGTAGGTCATGTCTGGTCTACCTTTGCTTATGGTTTCGCGGCGGGCACGCGCCCGCTCTCAAGCCCGCGCATCAGCGCGGAGATGGCTTGCGCGTCAGTATCCGTTTCGGTGGCAAGGCCGGCCTGAACGCCCGTCCTGTCACCGTCCGATTTGTGCTGGTTGAGCTTCCAGCTGCCTTCGAGGCGCTCGACCTTCATGCGCAGGCCGACAATGGCGCGCGTCATGCCCTGGATGTATTTTTGCGGCGCGTCCGACACGGCCCAGGGCTCTTCGCGCCCGGCCTCATTGCGGCTGGTGAGCTGGTTGAGATGGGCGAGCAGTTCGGCCTCGCTTTCCATCGCGGCCAGAGTACCGTGGGCGTGCACCATGACATAGGTCCAGGTCGGCACCACCCGTCCGTGCTCGGCCTTGCTCTGGTACCAGCCCGGATGGATGTAGGCCTGCGGTCCCTGGAACATCGCCAGGGATTTTTGCCCGGCCAGCTGCCAGTGCGGGTTCTGCCGCGCGACGTGGAATTCGAGCAGCAGTTCGTCCCCCTCCTCGCGCACCACGACCGGCGCGTGCGTGGCGCAGGGACCGTCGGCATCCTGCGTGACGATGGCCGCCAGCTGGATGTCGCGCATCGCCGCGACCAGCACGTCGCGGCGCTCCTCGCGGAATTGCTGGGGGACGTACATCGCCGGATCAGACCCGTTCGATGATCGTCGCCGTGCCCATGCCGGCGCCGATGCAGAGCGTGACCAGCGCGGTGTTGAGATCGCGGCGCTCCAGCTCGTCGAGAACGGTGCCGAAGATCATCGCGCCGGTGGCGCCGAGCGGGTGGCCCATGGCAATCGCACCGCCATTGACGTTGATCCTGTCGTGGGGAATGTCGAAGGCCTGCATGTAGCGCAGCACGACCGAGGCGAAGGCCTCGTTGAGCTCGAACAGATCGATGTCGGAAATCTTCATCTTGGCGCGCTTCAGGAGCTTTTCGGTGACGTCGACCGGGCCGGTCAGCATCAGCACCGGCTCCGAGCCGATATTGGCGAAGGCGCGGATGCGGGCGCGCGGCTTCAGACCGAGCGTCTTGCCTGCCTTCTTGGAGCCGAGCAGCACGGCGGCAGCGCCGTCGACGATGCCGGACGAATTGCCGGCATGGTGGACGTGATTGACCGATTCGACTTCCGGATGCTTCTGGACGGCGACGGCGTCGAAGCCGCCCATTTCGCCAGGCATGACGAAGGAGGGGTTCAGCGAGGCAAGCGACTGCATGTCGGTGGTCGGGCGCATATGCTCGTCGCGGTCGAGAATGGTCAGGCCGTTCTGGTCCTTGACCGGAATGACGGAGTTCTTGAAGCGGCCATCGTCCCAGGCCTTGGCGGCGCGCTTCTGGCTCTCGACGGCATAGGCGTCGACGTCGTCTCTGCTGAAGCCATACTTGGTGGCGATGAGATCGGCCGAGATGCCCTGCGGCACGAACCAGCCAGGCAGCCCGACGGACGGGTCCATGTACCAGGCGCCGCCCGAGGCGCCCATGCCGACACGCGACATGCTCTCGACGCCGCCGGCAATGACGATGTCGTCGGCGCCCTGCGCGATCTTGGCGGCGCCGAAGTTGATGGCGTCGAGACCCGAGGCGCAGAAGCGCGAGATCTGCATGCCGGGTGCGGCCATGTCGTAGCCGGCCTCGAAGGCGGCCGAGCGCGGGATGACGGCGCCGGCTTCGCCGACCGGGTCGACGCAACCGAAGATGATATCGTCGACCTTGGATGTGTCGATACCGTTGCGGTCGCGCAGCGATTCCAGGACCTTCGCGCCGAGGCGCACGGCCGGCACCTCGTGCAGGGAACCATCCTTCTTGCCGCGGCCGCGCGGGGTGCGCACGGCGTCATAGACATAGGCTTCGGCCATTTTCGTTCTCCTGATTTCCTGACCGCTCGCGCTCAGAGGCTGCGGGCGATCAGCAGTTTCATGATCTCGTTCGTGCCGCCGTAGATGCGCTGCACGCGCGCGTCGCGGAACATGCGGGCGATCGGGTATTCATTCATGTAGCCATAGCCGCCGTGCAATTGAAGGCACTCGTCGACCACTTTTCCTTGAAGGTCGCTGAGCCAGTACTTCGCCATCGAGGCGGTGACCGGATCGAGCCCGCCGGCGATGTGGCGGGCGACGCAATCATTGTAGAAGACACGCCCGACGGTGGCCTCGGTCTTCAGTTCGGCCAGCTTGAACTGGGTGTTCTGGAAGTCGATAACCGCCTTGCCGAAGGCCTTGCGCTCCTTGACGTAGTCGATGGTGAGCGACAGCGCGCGCTCGATCATGCCGATGGCGCCAGTGCCGATCTGCAGGCGCTCCTGCGGCAGTTGCTGCATCAACTGGACAAATCCCTGGCCCTCCGCGGCGCCGAGCAGGCAGGAGGTCGGGACGCGCATGTCGTTGAAGAAGAGCTCGGAGGTGTCGTTCGCCTTCAGGCCGATCTTGTCGAGGTTGCGGCCGCGCTCGAAACCCTCGAGCCCGTCGGTCTCGACAACGATCAGCGAGGTCCCCTTTGCGCCAGCTGCCGGATCGGTCTTGGCGACCACAATGATCAGGTTGGCGTGCTGGCCGTTGGTGATGAAGGTCTTCGAGCCGTTGATCTTGTAGTGGTTTCCATCCTTCTCGGCACGCGTCTTGACGCCCTGCAGGTCGGAACCGGCGCCCGGCTCGGTCATGGCGATGGCCCCGATGAGTTCACCGGTCGCCATCTTCGGCAGCCACTTCTTTTTCTGCTCCTCCGATCCGTAGTGAAGAATGTAGGGCGCGACGATGGCGTTGTGCAGCCCGATGCCGAAACCGTCGACCCCGACATGGGCCATGGCCTCGATGATGGCGCTCTCATGCGCGAAGGTGCCGCCCGAGCCGCCGTACTCTTCCGGCATCGAGGCGCAGAGCAGCCCGGCCGCACCCGCCTTTTCCCAGCTCGCGCGGTCGACCATGTCGTTATTCTCGAACTCGTCGTAGCGCGGCGCGATTTCTTCCAACATGAAACGCGTCGCCATGTCGTAGAGCATGGCGACGTCGTCGGCGGCCCAGGCCGGCTTCGGCAGACCAAGGATATCGGCGGGCGCGGTCACAACGACGCCCTCAGGTTAACGACTACTTGAGCGTCCATTTACCTCTCCGGTCTTCTTCAGCGGAGACCATGATACCCTTCTTACGGAGTTCGGTGGCGGCCCAACGCATGTCGTAGTGCCAGGTATAAAACAGGTCTGTTTGCTTCAGTTCGTTCTCGTGATGCTTCCAGATGTATTTTGCAACATAGAGAATCGTCGCTGTCCCACCGGCAGACTTCAGCGCATCCCGCACCCAATCAACTAGATCGCCTTTTGTTGCCAAGTCATCCTCCACATGGATTGGAAGCTAGTGCCTAGAACGCCTCGGCCGGCAGCGCCATCATGGTGTCCGCGCCGCTGGAGATGCGGGCGAGATGCGCCGCCGTCTCGGGCATCACACGCTCCATGAAATAGCGGCCGGTGACAAGCTTGTTCTCGTAGAAGGCGGCATCGCCGGAAGCGCCGTCGGCAAGGTTCGCATTGGCGACCTTGACCATCTGCGCCCACATGTAACCGAGCGCGACGAGGCCGAAGAGATGCATGTAGTCGGTCGAGGCGGCGCCCGCATTGTCGGGCTTGGCCATGGCGTTCTGCATAAGCCACATGGTGGCGGCCTGCAGGTCGTTCAGGCCCTTCTTCAGGCCCTTGGTGTAGGGCGCCATCTTCTCGTCGGAACGGTTCTCCTCGCAGAAGTCGCCGACCTCCTTGAAGAAGGCCTGCACGGCGCGACCGCCGTTCAGCGCCAGCTTGCGGCCGACGAGGTCGAGCGCCTGGATGCCGTTGGCGCCCTCGTAGATCATGGCAATGCGGGCATCGCGCACGAACTGGCTCATGCCCCATTCCTCGATGTATCCGTGGCCGCCGAAAACCTGCTGCGCCATGACGGCGTGCTCGAAACCCTTGTCGGTCAGCACGCCCTTGACGATCGGGGTCATCAGGCCGGTGTAGTCGCTGGCAATCTCGCGGTCGCCCGCGTCGGCCGAACGGTGGGCGATGTCGGACTTGATGGCGGTCCAGAGCACCAGCGCGCGGCCGGCCTCGTTGAAGGCCTTCATGGTCATCAGCGAGCGGCGGATGTCGGGGTGGACGATTATCGGATCGGCCGGCTTGTCTGGAGCCTTCGGCCCCGACAGCGAGCGGCCCTGCAGGCGGTCGCGGGCATAGGCGACGGCGTTCTGATAGGCGACCTCGGAAATCGACAGGCCCTGCAGGCCGACGCCGAGCCGCGCCTCGTTCATCATCGTGAACATGGCTTTCAGGCCGCCATGCTCCTCGCCGAGCAGGTAGCCGGTCGCCTCGTCGTAGTTCATGACGCAGGTGGCGTTGCCGTGGATGCCCATCTTCTCTTCCAGCGAGCCGCAGGACACGCCGTTACCCTCGCCCGGATTACCCTCGGCATCGAGTTTCAGCTTCGGCACGATGAACAGCGAGATGCCCTTGACGCCCTTCGGCGCACCCTCGATGCGGGCGAGAACCAGGTGGACGATGTTCTCGGCCATGTCATGGTCGCCGGCCGAGATGAAGATCTTCTGGCCGGAAATCCTGTAGCTGCCGTCGTCGGCAGGCACGGCCTTGGTGCGCAGCAGGCCAAGATCTGTGCCGCAATGCGGTTCGGTCAGGTTCATGGTGCCGGTCCACAGGCCGTCCACCATCTTGGGCAGCCACTTCGCCTTCTGCTCGTCGGTGCCGTGGGTGACGATGGCCGCGATGGCGCCCTGGGTGAGCCCCGGATACATCATCAGCGACATGTTGGCCGAAACCATGAATTCAGAAACGGCCGTGTGAACGGTGTAGGGAAGCCCCTGCCCGCCAAACTCGGCAGGTGCAGCAAGTCCCATCCAGCCGCCTTCGCGGTACTGCTGATAGGCCTGGCCGAAGCCTTCTGGCGTCGTGACGGAGCCGTCGTCGGCGCGCACGCAGCCCTCGAGATCGCCGACCCGGTTGAGCGGCTGCATGACGTTTTCGGCGATCTTCGCGCCCTCGGCCAGGATGGCTTCCAGCACATCGGGCGGCGTGTCGGCAAAACCTGGAAGGTTGTTGTAGCGCTCGTAGCCGAAGACTTCATTCAGCACGAATAGCGAATCGCGGACGGGAGCCGTGTAGCTCGGCATGAAATCTCCTCCAAGACGCGGTGTGCACGCCTTGTGGAACACTCCTAGGCGCACTGCAAGACCGCCACGGCGGCCGCGCTCAAAATATTGACGTTTGCGTAAACGTCAATGGGATTCTTGAAACAGTTGCGCCGCGGGACCAGAGGCTCCGCGGCGCAATTGGGGCAGCGCTGCCAGGCAGCTGCCGCCGGTCAGATTGTCAGTCGGTTCTAGCGCGCGGCCACGGCCGAAGCCGGAGTGCGATCGGCCAGCTTGGCGCGCACGTCAGCCATCAGATTGGACAGCTCGCCGACGGCGTCGTCGATGACGGCCCGCTGCTTCTGCAGGCGCGCCATCTGCTTCTCGGACTTGTCCAGCGCAAGACGCAGCTGCTTGATGTTGGCGCCCGACGGATCGTAGAGATCCATGATCTGCTTCACATCGCGCAGCGAAAAGCCGATCTTGCGGCCAAGGAGAATAAGCTTCAGCCGCGCATTGTCGCGACGCGAATAAAGACGGGTCGACCCTTCACGCTTGGGAGCGATCAGCCCCTTGTCTTCGTAGAAGCGCAGGGCGCGCAACGTGACGCCGTACTTTCTCGCCATTTCGCCGATTCGAACGAATTCTTCTTCAGCGCTCATGGTTGCATCGTTGTTGTTATTGTTGTTGGCCACGGCTTCGCCAGCCCTCTTAAGCATGGTTGTCATTTTGGCTTTCCCCGTTTGTGGCGTTCAAGAACGCCTGACCGGATCCGGCGGGGGCGGTGTCCGATCGTGGTTTCGTTGAGAAAAATCGCAAGACGCGTCTCGCAAGACGCTGCTTACGTTTACGTAAGGGATATATTGATTGCCGCCCGGTCATGCAAGCGCGCTCTGGTTGAAACTGATGCGGCAGTTTGAAACACCCCCTCAGGTGCAGAAATCGTCACATCCGCCGATAGTTCCCAATTCTTAAGTTTGGTTAACGCCTTGTTTACCACGTTGGGGGAAATGTGCGCATGTCGGTCCCCCGTGTTTATCCTGTATCGAATTGTTCACGGTTTCCCGGAGTTCGCAGGCGAAAGCCCGGAAGTCTTCTTCCGCCTCAAGTGCGGCCGCTCCGGTCCCGGCAGGGAACTATACGGAAACTGGTCGAAAACCAGCAAACTGGCAAACGGGCGTTTCGATGAACAGCAAGCGGTCTTACATAGACGCAATCAACGCGGGCAGACAGCGCCGTTCCTATGCGTCGCTGGAGCAACTCAACCGGTCGCTCGAAACGCTGGAGCAGCGAATCGACCGCAACCGGGAAGAGGTGGCAGGCTATTCGCGTGCCCCGGCGCAGCAGGATTCGCCGCCGGCCTACGAGGCCCCCCGCCGGCCAGAAATGCCGCGCGCCAGTGAGAATCGCAGCGCTTTCGAGCAGCCCTACCGTTCCATTGCGCGCGACATCGAACGCGTCCGAAGCCAAGAGGACGGTGTCGCGGCCTTCGGCAAGATTTCCGAAGAGATAAAGGGTTTGCGGGAAGAACTGCGCAATCAGGTCACCTCGGGCGTCAGGCGTGAATTCGAAACGCTGCGCCAGGAGATCGAGCGCGCCGCGGCCGCTGGCTCCGGCAGGGCGCTTGCCCAGCTTGGCCAGGATGTCGAAAGGCTTTCGGGCACCGTGCAGTCGCTCGCCGAACGCAGCGATGACAAGAACGTCAACATGCTGCGCCTCGAGATCGAACAGATGCGGGACGCGCTGGACATGGTGGCGCGGGAGGAGACCGTGCGTTCGGTCGACCGGCGCTGGGACGACTTCGACCGCCGCTTCAGCGATTTCCAGGACCACGTCTCGTCGGTCGCCGCCCAGCGGCCGGGCGAGATCGACCTGTCCGGCCTGACCAGCCGCCTCGAACAGATCAACGATGCCGTCGGCAGGCTGCCCGAATCGCAGTCGATCCGGTCGCTCGAGGACAAGGTGCGCACGCTTGCCGGCGCACTCGACCACTTCATCGAGCAGCAGGGTGGCAAGACGACAGAGACTTTCGGCCAGATCGAGGAGCGGCTCGACGAGATTTCGCGCGCCATCGTAAGCGCGACGGTGGCGGCACAGACGCCGCAGTTCGACCCCGAACCCTTCGAGCGCATCGAGGCGCGCATGTCGGCGCTGGCGCGGCAGATCGAGGAAGTGGTCGAGGACCGGCCGACCGGAGAGATCATCAGCCGCCTCAACATGCTGTCAGAGCGGGTCGACGAAATGGCCGCGCACAACGCGCTGCCCGACGAGACCATCGAACGTCTGGCACACCAGATCGCGTCGATCGCCGACAAGATCGACCGGGCGCCACCTATGCCCGACGCCAACGAGATCTTTTCGGGCATAGAGCAGCGGTTCGAAGTTCTGTCGGGCTTGATGGAACGCCGCCAGGGCGACGCGCTGGAACAGGGCAACATGCTGTTTCGTGAGCTCGAGCGGCGTCTGGACGAGGTTGCAGAGCGGATCGAGCGCCGGCAGGGCGAAGCGACGCTCGACAATTCCGGCATCATGAGCGTGATCGACGAACGCTTCTCGGCAATGGCCAAGCAGCTTGAGGGAAACAAGCCGGACAAGGCTGCCGAGGCGGCAATCCGCGGTCTCGAGGCTCGTCTCGAAAGCATCGCCAGGCAGATCGACCAGTCGGCCAGCCAGTACACCGGCATCGACCCCGATTTGGTGCGCAACCTTGAGTCCCAGGTCGCCGGGCTGTCGGCGCACCTGTCACAGCCGAATGCGCCACTGCCGGCCTACGAGGACATCTCGCCCCGGCTGGAAGAAATCGAGAAGTCGATCGCGGGCAGCCGCGAGACCGTTCTGGAGGCGGCGCGTGACGCTGCCGAGAATGCCGCCAAGTCACTGGCCGGCAGCCAGGCCGAGTCGGCCGCGGTGGCCGGCCTGGCGCAGGACCTGAAATCCCTGGAGGCGCTGACGCGTCGCTCGGACGAACGAAACAGCAAGACCTTCGAGGCGATCCACGACACGCTGCTGAAGATCGTTGACCGGCTGGGTTCGCTGGAAGGTGACGGCGACGTGGACGGCGAGGACGACGAGCCGGCGCCGCTGCCGCGCAAGAAGACGATCGAGGACGCTCCGTCCATCGATGCCGAGGGCACGCTGGCGCTGGACGAGCCGCTGCAGCGCGACGATTCGACCGTGGCACCGCCACCCGCGCGGGCCAGGACAGAACGCACGCCGGCGGAAGCCGCTGCCGCTGCTGCCATCGCCGCACTGGGCGACGAGCCTCCCTCCGATGCGGCAGAAAGCGGACGCGGTCGCTCGATGCTCGGCGCTCTTACCCGCGCGCTCGGCAAGAAGAAGCAGGCGCCCGCGACCGTACTGGCCGGACCGGACCTGCCCGACGACGATATCGACGTTGCACCGAGCGTCGACCTCGATGCACCGCTCGATCCAAAGATTGCCAACCGTCCCCTCGAGCCGGGCTCAGGCACGCCAGACCTCAACGCCATCATGAAGCGGGTGCGCGACGAACGCGGCCAGACGGCCCGCGTTAACGACTCCGACGCCGCCAAGTCCGACTTCATCGCCGCGGCGCGGCGGGCTGCCCAGGCTGCGGCTGCCGAATCGCAGATCAACCGGCGCAAGACCGACATCGGCAGCCCAGTCAAGGCGCTGCGCATCGGCGACCTGCTCAAATCGCGGCGCAAGCCGATCCTGATGGGCACCGCCGTTGTCATGTTGGCGCTGGCGGGCCTGCAACTCGGCAAGGCTTTCATGCAGGACGAGCCCAACGGCTCTTCCGATCTTTCTGCCAAGGCGCAGCTCGGCGCCGCGGCGGAGCCGGAAATGGCAGCGCTCGACGACGCTACGATACAGGACATGGACTCCGAGCCGGAAATGGCGGCCGGCGACCAGGCGTTGGAGGATGCCTCGGACGACCTCGAGGGCTCCGACATGGACATGATGGCCGGCGCCACCGACGAGCAGCCCATGGACGACGTCGCGGCCGCGATGGACGAGATGGAGCCGGCGATGCCGGAACAGTCCGCCGCCGAGACCGAGGAACCGGAAGCCATGGAACAGGTCAAGGTCGCCGCGGTATCGCCGCCGGAGACGGTGACCGCGTCGCTCGGCGACACCGGTGAAGCCGCCGAGATCGTCATCGACGTGCCGGCGGAAGCCGGTCCGGTCCTGCTGCGCGAAGCCGCCGAATCCGGCGACCCCAAGGCGCTGTTCGAGATCGCCACGCGCTATGCGGACGGACGCGGTGTGAAGTCCGACATGACGCGGGCCGCGTCGTGGTACGAAAAGTCGGCCGAATTCGGCTTCGCGCCCGCGCAGTACCGCATCGGCAATCTTTACGAGAAGGGCCTCGGCGTACAGCGCGACCTGAAAAAGTCGCGCCAGTGGTACCTGCAGGCCGCCGAGCAGGGCAATGCCAGCGCCATGCACAATCTCGCCGTGCTCGACGCCATGGGCGCCGAAGGCGTCTCCGACAACGACTCGGCCGCCAAGTGGTTTACCCGCGCCGCGGAACTCGGCGTCAAGGACAGCCAGTTCAATCTCGGGATCCTGACCGCCAAGGGCGTCGGCATGCCGCAGAGCCTGGAAGAGTCCTACAAGTGGTTCGCGCTGGTGGCCAAGACCGGCGACAAGGACGCTGCCGACAAGCGCGACGAGATCGCCAACGCGCTGCGCCCGGAACAGCTGGAGCGCGCCCGCGCCGCCACGGAACTGTGGAAGGCCAAGGAACTGAACGCCGAAGCGAACTCTGTCGATATCCCGGACTCCTGGCGCGAGGCGCAGGACCAGACCGCCAGCGTCGACATGACCAAGGCGATCAAGAACATCCAGGTCATCCTGAACAAGAACGGCTACCAGGCAGGCAATCCCGACGGCGTTCTGGGTGGCAAGACGAAGTCCGCGATCGCCGCCTTCCAGAAGGATAACGGGATGAAGCCAACCGGCGAGATCGACCAGCAGGTTGCTCGCGCGCTTCTGGATCGCAAATAAGGCCGCGATCCGTCGCGACTGGACCATCATGCAATAGCGAAACCAGCGTTAACTGGTTGAAGATGTTTTTTGTTTCGACAATGCGGCGAAGTTTGACTTCGCCGCATTGTCGGCGCAAGAACGGCTTAAATCCTCGAAGCATTCTACTCGTACGGGACGGGTCGACGCCGACAGGCAGCAACAATCGAGTCAGCGGGTGGGCATCTATCTCCCGATCGCGGAGTTATCCGTCAACGTTTTCGTACTGCTTGCCATGGGCGCGGCGGTCGGGTTCCTCTCGGGCATGTTCGGGGTCGGCGGCGGCTTCCTGATCACCCCGCTGCTGATCTTCTACAACATTCCCCCGGCCATCGCGGTGGCCACCGGCGCCAACCAGGTCATCGCCTCGTCCTTCTCGGGCGCGCTCGCGCATTTCAAGCGGGGAACGCTCGACTTCAAGCTCGGGACGGTGCTGCTCGGCGGCGGCATAGTGGGCTCGACAGTCGGCATCTACGTCTTCTCGCTGCTGCGCGACCTCGGTCAGCTCGACCTCTTCATCTCGCTGCTTTACGTGGCGCTGCTCGGTTCGGTCGGCGGCCTGATGCTGGTCGAGAGCGTCAACGCGATCCGCCTGTCGCGCGGCGCAGCGACGCCGGCCACGCTGAAGAAGCCCGGCCAGCACAACTGGATCCACCGGCTGCCGCTCAAGATGCGGTTTCGGGCCTCGAAGCTTTTCGTCAGCGTGATCCCGGTAATCGCGCTCGGCGCCGGCATCGGCTTCCTGTCGTCTATCATGGGCGTCGGCGGCGGCTTCATCATGGTGCCGGCGCTGATCTACCTGCTCAAGGTTCCGACCAACGTGGTCGTGGGGACATCGCTGTTCCAGATCATCTTCGTCGCCGCTTATACGACCATCGTGCATGCCTCGACCAACCAGACCGTCGACATCGTGCTGGCCTTCGTGCTGATGGTCGGCGGTGTCGCCGGTGCGCAATACGGTGCCAAGGCAGGGCAGAAGCTGCGCGGCGAGCAGTTGCGCGCGCTGCTTGCGATACTGGTGTTGGCGGTGGCGCTGAGGCTCGGCTTCGACCTCTTCGTGCGCCCCAGCTCGCTCTTCTCTCTGGCCGGGGCGGACAGCTAGATGAGGCGCCACCTCCCATTCCTTGCACTTGCCGCCGCGCTGGCACTCGCGATGCCGGCCGCAGCGCAGGACGCGGTGCAGAACCCGTTGCAAGTGCAGAACCCGGAATCGATCCAGATCGGCCTGTCGACGGACAGGATCGCCATTACCGCCGATTTCACCGGCGCCGACCTGACCATCTTCGGATCGCTGGAAAACGCCGATCCGCTGATCAACCGGCAGGGCCGCTACGACGTGATCGTCGTGCTTGAGGGTCCGTCGCGCCCCGTCGTGGTGCGCAAGAAGGATCGCTTCCTCGGCATGTGGATCAACATGGAATCGGAGACCTTCGTCAACGTGCCCGTGTCTTACTCGGTGGCGACCACGCGGGTGATGCAGGACATCACCGATCCCAACAACTACAAGCAACTGGCTCTCGGCGCCGACAATCTGCACATCGAACCGCTCGACAGGGAAGGCAACCCGGCGACGATCGATGCCTTCGAGGCGGCGCTGCGCGAACGCAAGACGGCGCTCGGCCTGTTCAGCGTGCGCGTTGGCGGTGTCGAGTTCCTGTCGCAGAGCCTGTTCCGCGCCTCGCTTCCCCTGTCGCCCAACGTGCCGGTCGGCACGCACAAGGCGCGCGCCTTCCTGTTCCGCAACGGCGTCTTCATCAAGGAAAACTCCGCCCAGCTCGCCATCGTCAAGTCCGGCTTCGAGCAGTCGCTCGCGCGCTACGCGGGCGAACACAGCTTCTTCTATGGTGCATTTGCGGTAGCGCTGGCGATGCTGACCGGCTGGCTCGGCCGCGTCATTTTCCGCCGGGACTGAGGTCCGTCAGCCCGGCTGCAGCAGGCCGCCGGCAATGGCGAAAACGCGGCGCGCACCGATCATGTAGGCCATCAGTCCGTCACGCCGGAACAGCCCGGCATAGGCGCGGTCAAGCACGTTGAGCGATCCCGTATAGGCCCCGAAGGCCGGCATGATGGCCCGCGCTCCGTCGGTGGCGAAGCAACGCCGGCGCACCGAACGGCCGCGCTGCACGATGCGGGCACAAGGATGCAGGTGGCCGGCGATCTCCCCCGCAGGCGCAGCCGCCGTGGGCTCATGCCGGAAGGTCAACGCGCCGACGGCAAGCGCATCGACGGTGTCACCCGGCAGGCCGGCCGGTGGGCGCGGGTCGTGATTGCCGGCAACCCAGAACCAGTCGCGGCCCACGGTGAGAGCCGCGAGATCGGCGCGCAAGGCAGCCGGCAGGCGGGCCGAGGCATCGGCATCGTGGAAACTGTCGCCAAGGCTGACCACCGTCTTAGGGCGGTAGTGGTCGATGACCGCCTGCAGCCTGAGCAGCGTCGCGGCGGTGTCATAGGGGGGCACCAGCATGCCGCGCCGGGCAAGTGAGGAACCCTTCTCCAGATGCAGGTCGGAAACGCAAAGCAGGCCGAGCGCAGGGAAATAAAGCGCGCCGCGTGGATCGCACCACGCGCGCTCGCCGGCAATGTCGATCTCCGTGCCGTCGCCACGCTCGCCTGCCAAAGCATCTGCCGCCATCAACGTCCCATCGCCTCTTCTATCAATCCTTCCGCCTCCGACAGCAGAGACTCGCTCGCCTCGCCATCGACCCGCTCCCTGCCGACCTCCAGCATGATTGGCACCGCGAGCGGCGAGATGCGTTCGAGGTCCTTATGCATGATTCGACCGCGAATGCGCGAGAGCATGTCGGCGAGCCTCCTGACATCGAGAAGCCCGGCCGCAGCATCGGCGCGCGTGGCCTGCAGCAGGATGTGGTCCGGCTCGTGGGTGCGCAGCACGTCGTAGATCAGGTCGGCCGAGACGGTCACCTGGCGGCCGCTCTTCTCCTGGCCGGGATAGCGCTTCTCGATGAGGCCAGAGATCATGGCGCAGGCACGGAAGGTGCGCTTCAGCATCCAGCTGTCGGCAAGCCATGCATCGAGATCGTCGCCGAGCATGTCCTCGTCGAACAGTTCGCCGAGCGGGATCTTTCCCGACTTGAACATCTGCCCCATGTCGCCAAGCGCCCAGACGCCGAGCACATAGTCGGTGGCGACAAAGCCGAGCGGGCGAGCGCCCATGCGCTCGAGGCGCCGGGTAAGGAGCATGCCAAGCGTCTGGTGCGCGAGGCGCCCCTCGAAAGGATAAGCGACCATGTAGAAGCGCTCGGCGCGCGGAAAGGTCTCGACCAGGAGGTCACCGCGTTTGGGCAGTACCGAGACCTTCGCCTGCAGGCGCAGCCAGTCGGCGACCTGGCCCGGCAGCGCCTTCCAGCGCTTCGGATCTGCCAGCATGCCGCGCACCTGGTCGGCCAGATAGGTCGAGAGCGGGAACTTGCCGCCACCGTAATACGGCACCTTGGCGTCCTTGCCGGGCGCGTTGGAGACATAGCACTCGTTCTCGCGGATACCCTCGAAGCGCAGGATCTTGCCGGCGAAGAGAAAGGTGTCGCCGTAGACCAGCGTCTCCAGAAACGCCTCCTCGATCTTGCCGAGCGTCGGGCCGCCGCGCGATGCCGCCCCCCTGCCGGCGCGGACATAGCGCACGTTGAGCGCCGGAACCTCGATGATGGTGCCGACATTGAGGCGGTATTGCTGGGCAACGCGCGGATGGCTAACCCGCCACAGCCCGTCCTTGGTCTTGCGGATACGGGCATAGCGCTCATAGGTCTTCAGCGCATAGCCGCCGGTGGCGACGAAATCGACGACGCGGTCGAAGGTCTCGCGGTCGAGGTCGGCATAGGGCTCGGCGGTGACGACCTCGCGGTAGAGCTCGGTGGCGTCGAAGGGTGCGGCGCAGGCGGTGCCGAGGACATGCTGCGCCAGCACGTCGAGCGCGCCCTCGACGAGCGGCGGCGTGTCCTGCGCGCCGACGGTCGAGGCCTCCAGCGCGGCGCGGCACTCCAGCACCTCGAAGCGGTTCGAGGGAACGAGGATTGCCTTGGACGGTTCGTCCATGCGGTGGTTGGCGCGGCCGATGCGCTGGGCCAGACGGCTGGCGCCCTTGGGTGCGCCGACATGAATGACGAGATCGACGTCGCCCCAGTCGATGCCGAGATCGAGCGTCGACGTGGCGACGACGGCACGCAGGCTGTTGGTCTCCATCGCCTTCTCGACGCGGCGGCGCTGGCTGACGTCGAGCGAGCCGTGATGCAGCGCAATCGGCAGCGAATCCTCGTTGATCCGCCACAGTTCCTGAAACAGCAGTTCCGCCTGGCTGCGCGTGTTGACGAAGAGCAGCGACGTATTGTGCTGCCTGACCATGTCGTAAATCTCGGGAATGGCATAGCGCGACGAGTGGCCCTGCCACGGCACCCGCTCGCGCGAATCCAGCACCGAGACATCCGGCTTGGCGCCACCCGAAACGGTGATCAGATCGGCCATGCCGCCCGGCGGGTTCTGGCCGACCAGCCAGCGCCGAAGCCCGTCCGGATCGGCGACGGTCGCCGACAGGCCGATGGCCTGGAGCGTTGGCACCATGGTCCTCAGCCGGGCGAGGCCGAGCGCCAGAAGATGGCCGCGCTTGGAGGTGACCAGCGAATGCAACTCGTCGAAGACGACGTAGCGCAGGTCGGCGAAGAAGCGGGCAGCGTCCGGCCCGGCGAGCAGCAGGGCGAGTTGCTCGGGCGTGGTCAGCAATATGTCGGGCGGTGCGAGCTTCTGGCGCTGGCGCTTGTGGGCGGGGGTGTCGCCGGTGCGCGTCTGGATCACGACAGGCAGGTTCATTTCGCTCACCGGGCGGGCGAGGTTGCGCTCGATATCGACGGCGAGTGCCTTCAGCGGCGAGATGTAGAGCGTGTGGATGCCGCGCCGGGCCTCGCCTGGACGGCGTTTCGGCCTGCCGGCGAGATCGGTCAGGCTGGGCAGGAAGCCCGCCAGCGTCTTGCCGGCGCCGGTAGGAGCGATCAGGAGCAGCGAACTGCCGCGCTGCGCCTCGGCAAGAAGCTCGAGCTGGTGGGCGCGCGGCGCCCAGCCGCGTTCGGCGAACCACCTGGTAAATGGCGCGGGCAGGATGGCGGCGCTGACCGCTTGCTCGATGGGTTTCTGGCTCGTCACGATGGAGACCTAGCGCGGGGCACACGTCCGGCCAAGCAGATTCTGGAACAAAAGGGGATCAGTGGTTGCACAAGCTGCGATGGCAGCATGATTCCCGGGAGCCCTTCCCTGTCGCCGGGAAGCACCTATCTTCTGGCAATGCGCCCTCGCGACCTGCTTCACCCCCGACCCGAAGGGCTCTACTGCCCGCCCGGCGATTTCTATATCGACCCGGTACGACCGGTCGAACGCGCGCTCATCACGCACGGCCATTCCGATCACGCGCGCTCGGGCCACCGCTCGGTTCTGGCGACGCAGCAGACGCTCGACATCATGGCGCTGCGCTACGGCGCGGACTTCGCCGGCACGACACAGGCGGCAGCGCTTGGCACTCCGCTCGACGTCAACGGCGTCTCGATCACCTTTCACCCCGCCGGGCACGTGCTCGGATCGGCGCAGATTGCCGTCGAGAACGGCGGCATCCGCATCGTCGCATCCGGCGACTACAAGCGGCAGGCGGACGCGACCTGCGCGCCTTTCGAGCCGGTGGCCTGCGACGTCTTCATCACCGAGGCGACCTTCGGGCTGCCGGTGTTTCGCCATCCGCCCGACACGCACGAGATCGACCAGCTGCTGACGTCCACTCAGCAGTTCCCCGAGCGGGCGCACCTCGTCGGCGCCTATGCGCTCGGCAAGGCACAGCGCGTTATCAGGCTGATCCGTGACGCCGGCTACGACAGGCCGATCTTCATCCACGGCGCGCTGGCAAAGCTCTGCGATTACTACGAGGGCGAGGGAATCGCGCTTGGCGAGTTGCGGCCGGCCACCGTCGAGGGCGGCTCGAAGGGAGATTTTGCCGGCGCCATCGTCGTCGGGCCGCCGTCAGCCTTTGCTGACCGCTGGGCGCGACGATTTCCCGACCCGATGTCGTGTTTCGCGTCCGGCTGGATGCGCATTCGCCAGCGCGCCAAGCAGGGCGGCGTCGAACTGCCGCTGATCATCTCCGACCACGGCGACTGGGACGAGTTGACGCGCACCATCGAGGAGACCGGGGCCAGGGAGGTGTGGGCGACGCATGGCCGCGAGGAAGCGCTGGTGCGCTGGTGCGAGTTGCAGGGCATCGCAGCGCAGCCGCTGCATCTCGTCGGCTACGAGGACGAGGGCGACTGATGCAGCGCTTCGCCGAACTGCTCGACCGGCTCGTGCTGACGCCCGCCCGCAACGGCAAGCTGCGGCTGCTGACCGATTATTTCCGGACGGTCGAGGACCCCGACCGCGGCCTCGCGCTCGCCGCCATAACCGGCGACCTGTCGATCGCGTCGATCAAGCCGGCAATGCTGCGCGCGCTGGTCGCCGAACGCATGGATCCGGTGCTGTTCGGCTATTCCTACGACTATGTCGGCGACCTTGCCGAAACCGTCTCGCTGGTCTGGCCGGAACCCGGGCCTGAACGGCGCGCCAACCGCACCCCCACACTCGACGAGGTGGTGACGAAACTGCAGACGGCCAGCCGCTCGGACGGGCCGACCGTTCTGTCTACCCTGCTCGACAGCGCCAACATCGAGGCGCGCTACGCGATCATCAAGCTGGTGACGGGCGGCCTGCGGGTCGGCATGTCGGCAAGGCTCGCCAAGCAGGCTCTGGCCGAATTCGGCGCGGTCGACGTCGGCGAGATCGAGGAGCTCTGGCACGGGCTGACACCGCCCTACATAGAGCTCTTCGCATGGCTGGAGGGCCGCACCGGCAAGCCGGAGCGCACGGCCAAGGCGATGTTCAACCCGGTTATGCTGTCGACGCCGGTCGGCGACAACGACCTCGAGAAGCTCGACCCGGCGGACTACGCGGCCGAGTGGAAGTGGGACGGCATCCGCGTGCAGGCCGTGTCGGAGGGCGGCGTCCGGCGTCTCTATTCGCGCACCGGCGACGACGTGTCGGGCGCCTTTCCCGACCTTGTCGACGCGATGGATTTCGAGGGGGCGCTCGACGGCGAGTTGCTGGTCGGCAATCCGGCGGAGGCCACGGGCACCTTTTCGGACCTGCAGCAGCGACTAAACCGCAAGACGGTTTCGCCGAAGATCCGCGACCGGTTTCCCGCCTTCATGCGCTGCTACGACATGCTGATGATCGGCGGGCAGGACATGCGTGCCCTGCCCTTCGTCGAGCGACGGCCGAGACTGGAGGCCTTTGTGGCCGAGCTCGACCCGACGCGCTTCGACCTGTCGCCGCTGGCGCCGTTCACCGGCTGGGAGGCACTCGACGGGATGCGCAAGAACCCGCCGCACCCGGTGATCGAGGGGGTGATGCTGAAGCGCCTCGACTCGGCCTATGTCGCCGGGCGGCCGAAAGGGCCATGGTTCAAGTGGAAGCGCGACCCGCACACGGTGGACGCGGTGCTGATGTATGCGCAGCGCGGCCACGGCAAGCGCTCGAGTTTTTACTCCGACTACACGTTCGGGGTGTGGACTGGCCCGGAAGGGGCAGAGGAACTGGTACCCGTCGGCAAGGCCTATTTCGGCTTCACCGACGAGGAGCTGAAGCAGATCGACAAATATGTGCGCGACAACACGATCGAGCGCTTCGGGCCCGTGCGCTCCGTGCGCGCCGACCGCAAGCAGGGGCTGGTGCTCGAGGTTGCCTTCGAGGGCCTGAACCGCTCGACGCGCCACAAGTCCGGCGTCGCCATGCGGTTCCCGCGCATTTCGCGGCTGCGCTGGGACAAGCCGCCGAACGAGGCGGACCGGATCGAGGTGCTGAAGGCGCTGCTCGATGCCTGAGGTGGGCTATTCTACGACCGAGACGCGGATCTGGTAGATGTCGACCGCATTGCCCTCATTGGCAAAGTCGGAATTGATCGCCAGCGAACCGCCCGACCCCGGACGGCCCTCAGGCAGTTCGACATCGAAAAGATACTCGGCGCGCTCATAGCCGACGACGTAGCGACGTCGCCCGCAGTCTCCGAGCTCGCCGAAATCGCAGCTGATCGAGATCTCCGTCTCCTTGCCTTCTTCCGCCCGCGCGACGATGTCGAAGACGACCTTGCGACCGGCGATCTGCTCCAGAATGCCCTGCCCGACGTCGAAGATGACGGAGGCGCCGCCGCTCGATCTGATGCTCAGGTAAGGGCCCGATTCATCCTCGCTCACTTCTGCGGTGGCGCCGGAGGGCGCATTGACGGCCGAGGAATCGGCGGGCGCGAAAACGGTGATCCAGTTGCGGCGATCCTGCGCGGCTCCCGCCTCCGAAAGGCCGGGGGGCGTGGCGTCGGGATCGAAGTCCTCGCCCTCCATGACCATGGGCGGGTTATGCACCGAAGTGTCGATTTCGGACGGCAGCTTGAACAAGCCGACCTCGAAAGCCCACCAGCCGGCGATGGCAGCCGCGGCGAAGAGTGTGACGGCGACGAACATCGCAGCCAGCGGCCGACGCCTCGGGCGGGCGCGCCGCTCGTCGCGGTCAGGTGCGACCTCGGCGCCAGGCAGCGCAGACTTTGCGGCTCCTGGACGGGGGGCCGGCGCAACGCCGATATCGACGCGGGGCTCGGGTCCGGCAGCAGGATTGACGGCACCGCCGTTTGACGGCCGCTCGAGATGCACGGGCGGTGCAGCAGCCTCGGCGCGAGCGGGCGCCTTGCGGTCAGGTGAGACCTCCGGCACGGCGGCCCCGGGCTGCGGGCCTGCCTCGGTTGCCGCGGGTTCCCGCGAATCAACCGGCTCCGGCGGCAGGGCCGGCATGAATTCCGATTCGATGCTGGTGATGCGTGCCTGCAGGTTCTTGCGACGCTTGATTGCGACCTCGACCGTCAGGTTCGGCTGCGACTGCGTGGCGCGCTCCAGCGCGGCGAAGGCCGAACGGTACACCTTCTCGCGGAAGGCGCGGTCTTCGGCATTCCCCTTCTCAAGCGCGTTGCGGATCGCCTTCTCGATCGGATCCAAACAATTTTCCCCATTGCGGCAGTTCGCCTCGGTGATCGTTAGCCGCCGCGGCGCAATGAGGCAACGCCTTGCCGGTCGAACAGGCGATTTTCCGCTAGTCGATCGCGATGCGGCAGCCTGAGGCGGCACTTTCGAAGGCGGCGTCGATCAGCCGCTGCATGTCGGCGGCGCGCCGGAAGGTGGGGTCACCATTGACGCCCGAGGCCAGCGCATCAGCGAATCGGCGCGCGTTGCGGGGCACAGGAGGCGGCGCCAGCTCGCGCCAGCGGGCAGGCTCGACATCCGCGCCGAGGCTGGCGGAGAGGTGCGACGCCTGGCCGTCGGTCTCGACCCTGAGGGCGCCAAGCGTGCCGTGCAGCGTCAGCGAGAGATCGTTGGTGTGGCCGGTGGCGTAACGGGTCGCCACGATGGTCGCCAGCGCGCCCTTGCGAAAGCGCGCCGTCATGGCCACGCTGTCATTGGCGTCGAGCACGTAGTCGCCGATGCGCTCGCCATCGGCCTTGGGGAAGGTGACCAGCTCGGCCTGCAGGCTGGCGAGATCATCGGCCGCGCCGAAGCTCGCAAAATCGAGGATGTGAATGCCGACGTCGCCCAGGACGCCGGTCGAGCCGTGACCCGTTGAGAGGCGCCACAGCCACTGGTCCATTGTGCGCCAGTCACCCCAGGCCTTGCTGACCAGCCAGCTCTGGCGGTAGGCGGCCTCGACATGGCGCAGTTCGCCGATCTCGCCGGCCTCGACCATGACCCGCGCCTGCTGCAGCGCCGGCGAATTTCGGTAGGTGAGGTTCACCATGTTGACGACGCCTGCTGCTTCCGCAGCCTCCGTCATGGCAAGCGCGTCTGCATGGTTCGGCGCCAGCGGCTTTTCGCAAAAGACGTGCTTGCCGGCGGCGAGGATCGCCAGCGTCGTCACCTTGTGGGCACCGTCGGGCGTCGCGTTGATGGCGGCATCGAAACCGTCCCAGGCAATTGCCGCCTTGAGGCTTTCGAAATGCTGCGCAATCTTGTGCCTAGCGGCGAAGGCCTCGGCCTTGCCGGGGAGGAGATCGACGCAGGCGACGATCTCGCATTCGGGAATCTTTGCGAAATCCTCGACATGGGTGCCGGCGATACCGCCGGTGCCGAGCAGCAGCAGACGATTCATAAAATGGTCCTCAGCTCAGACCCTTGTCGCCATCGGCATGGAGACGGGCACCCTTCTGCACGATCTTCTCCTTGGCCGAAGCGACCGGCACATTGGGCGCCTCGGTGATCGCGGACCAGGCCGGCGCCGGGTTGTGCGCCCAGCGAACGGCGTTGCGCAGCACCTGCTGGACGCCTTGATTGTGATAGATGGCATAGGTCTCGTGCCCTGGCGAGAAGTAGAAGATGCGGCCGGCGCCGCGCTGCCAGGTCATGCCTGAGCGGAACACCTCGCCGCCTTCGTACCAAGATACGAAGACCGTCTCCATCGGCTCAGGCACGGCGAAGGGCTCGCCGTACATCTCGGTCTCGGCGATCTCGAGGCATTCGCCGATGCCCTGCGCGATCGGGTGGCCGCGGTTGATCGCCCAGACGCGCTCGCGCTCGCCGGCCTCGCGCCACTTCAGAGAGCATGGCGTGCCCATCAGGCGCTTGAAAATCTTGGAGTAATGGCCGGAATGCAGGACGATCAGGCCCATGCCTTCCCAGACGCGCTTCTGCACGCGCTCGACGATGTCGTCGGCGACGTCGCCATGCGCCGCATGGCCCCACCAGAGCAGCACGTCGGTTGTGGCGAGACGCTCCGCGGTCAGGCCGTGCTCGGGCTGCTGAAGAGTTGCCGTGGATGCCTCGATGGCCCCGTCGCCGGCAAGAGCGGCGGCTATCGTCGCATGCATGCCATCGGGATAGAGGGCGCGCACTTCCTTGCTGGTCTGCTCGTGGACATTTTCGCCCCAGACCACCGCTCGAATCGTCATGTTTCACTCCCAAAGCGCTTTGGGAGGCATAGTAGTGGGTGCAGGTGACGATGAGAAGGCGCCGCCGCGGCGTTCCGGTGAATTTTCAAATGGGCCACGCGCCCGCTTGAATTCGGCACGCAATGAAGCTATCACCCGCGCAATCCGTCGTAACGACCATGGCGGACGGCGGCCGCTTTAGCTCAGTTGGTAGAGCACATCATTCGTAATGATGGGGTCAGGTGTTCGAGTCACCTAAGCGGCACCAACAATCTCGCCAGACCTTCCATATCGCCCTCCACCGGATTAGGCTCCGTCGGCCTGTGGCTATCGCCCGGCCGAAATGAGCGTAGTATCCCGGGCACGGGGCGTCGCCCTCATTTGGCATCGTGCGGTCATACGGGGTAATGTGATCATGAGTGCTGCGGGCAGGATAGCGCTGGCATTTCTCGGCCTGGTGCTGGGTGGCGGTCTGGGCGGCGGCATCGGCCTCCTTGCCGGCCTTCTCTACACTGAACTTGCAGGCACCTCGGGCTTCGAGGGCTATTCCGGCTATGTCGTGGTCGTCTGGATGCTCGGCGGGATCCTCGTCGGGCTGATCGCGGGGCCCCTGGTCGCGCTAAAATGGTCACGGCGCTAGCAACACACAGCTTGGCCGTTCCGCCAGCCCGCCGGTCATTCGCCGAGACTTCATTACGCCTCACTCCCCCTGCGGCAGTTCGACCGACGGGCAGTTCCGCGCGCCTATCTCTGCCGGCTTGTCACATCTCTGTTGCAAAAGCCGGCTCCTTGTAGGGCCACAACGGGGACATGCGCCATGAACGACAGCCAGAGCTACGACCTCAACCGGATCAAGGACGAGATCGCCGACAGTTTCGACGAGGAACTGGAGGTGCAAATGGAGGAAGACCGGCTCGACGAGGTGGTCGCCGAGGGCATGTCCGGCCCGGCCGAGCAGACGCTCGACCGCAAGATCTACTTCCGCGAGCTGTTCCGGCTGCAGCACGAACTGGTGCGCCTGCAGGACTGGGTGCAGCACAAGCAGCTGAAGGTGCTGGTGATCTTCGAGGGCCGCGACTCGGCCGGCAAGGGCGGCGCCATCAAGCGCGTGACGCAGCGGCTCAACCCGCGCATCTGCCGCGTCGTCGCCCTGCCCGCGCCGACCAACCGGGAGAAGAACCAGTGGTACTTCCAGCGCTACGTGCCGCATTTGCCGTCGGCCGGCGAGATGGTGCTGTTCGACCGCTCCTGGTACAACCGGGCGGGCGTCGAGCGCGTGATGGGCTTCTGCACCAGGGAGGAGCTCGAAGAGTTCTTCCGTTCGGTGCCCGAGTTCGAGCGCATGCTCGTGCGCTCCGGCATCGTGCTCGTCAAATACTGGTTCTCGATCACCGACGAAGAGCAGCAGTTCCGCTTCAAGATGCGCATCCACGACCCGCTGAAGCAGTGGAAGCTCTCCCCGATGGACATGGAGAGCCGGGTGCATTGGGAAGACTACACCAGGGCCAAGGAAGAGATGCTGGCGCGCACCCATACGGAAGATGCGCCCTGGTGGGTGGTGCAGGCCGTCGACAAGAAGAAGGCGAGGCTCAACTGCATCGCGCACCTGCTCGAGCAGATCCCCTATGGCGACGTGCCCAAGCCCGAGATAGAGCTGCCGCCGCGGGTGCACCACGACGACTATGTGCGCCACCCGGTGCCCGGCGAAATGTACGTGCCGCAGCGCTACTGAGCGTTCAGGGCCGGGCCGCGGTCAGGCCGCGGCCTTCCTTGCCAGGCGCGCCTTGATCGAAGCGACGTCGGCGCGCGGCGTCGCGGCGAAAAGCGTCTTCGTGTAGTCGTGCTTCGGGTTGGCGAAGACCTCGTCGCGAGGGCCGTATTCGACGGCCTCGCCGAAATACATGACCATCACCTCGTCGGCGATATAGCGCACCACCGAGAGGTCATGGCTGATGAAGACGTAGGTGAGCTGGAACTCGTCCTGAAGGTCGGCAAGCAGGTTCAGCACCTGCGCCTGCACTGACAGGTCAAGTGCCGAGACCGGCTCGTCGAGCACCAGCAGGCTGGGGTTCAGCATCAGCGCTCGGGCAATCGCGATACGCTGGCGCTGGCCGCCCGAGAACATGTGCGGATAGCGGGCGAAATGTTCCTCAGCCAGGCCGACCTTCTTCAGCATGGCCATGGCGCGGTCGCGTCGCTCCGAGGCCGGCATGTCGGTGTTGATGAGCAGCGGTTCGCCGAGCACGTCACCGATCTTCTGACGCGGGTTGAGCGAGCCGTAGGGGTTCTGGAAGATGATCTGCACCTTCTGGCGCATCACAGGCGTCAGCTTGTCCTTGGCGATGTCGACCTTCTGGCCCTCGATGAACAGCTCGCCGGCGGTCGCCGGATCGATCAGCGTGACGATGCGGGCGAGTGTCGACTTGCCGCAACCACTCTCGCCGACGATGGCGAGCGTCCTGCCCTTCTCGACCGAGAAGCTGACGCCCTTCACGGCATGGACGGTGCGCGGCTTGGCGAACAGGCCGCCACCGACATGGTAGTCGCGCACCAGGTTGCGGGCTTCGAGGACTGCTGTCATGACGCGGCTCCGGCGGCAGGCTGTTCGTCGACGAGATAGTCGGAGATGGTGGGCAGGCGGTCGCCCGTCGCATTGTCGGGCAATGCCGACAGAAGCGCACGCGTGTAGTTGCTCTTCGGGTTCTCGAACAGCGACAGCACGTCGGCCTCTTCCATCTTGCGCCCCTTGTACTGGACGATGACGCGGTCGGCGGTCTCGGCCACCACGCCCATGTTGTGGGTGATCATGATCAGGCCCATGCCGTACTTTTCCTGCAGGCTGACCAGCAGGTCGAGGATCTGCTTCTGGATGGTGACGTCGAGCGCGGTGGTCGGCTCGTCGGCGATCAGGAGCTTGGGATTGCAGGCGATCGCGATGGCGATCATGACGCGCTGGCACTGGCCGCCCGACATCTGGTGCGGGAAGGAACTGAGGCGATCGGCCGGGTCGGGAATGCCGACGAGGTCGAGCAGTTCGATGGCGCGCGCGCGGCGCTCTGCGCGGCTCATGCCCATGTGCACTGCCAGCACTTCCTCTATCTGGAAGCCGACGGTGAAGCAGGGATTGAGGCTTGCCATCGGCTCCTGGAAGATCATCGCCATGTCCTTGCCGACCATCTTGCGGCGCTCGGCCGGCGTCAGCGTCATGAGGTCGACGCCGTCGAACTCCATGCGGTCGGCGGTGACCTTGGCGCTCCAGGGCAGAAGGCCCATGACAGCCAGCATCGAGACCGACTTGCCGGAACCGGATTCGCCGACGATGGCCAGAACCTCGCGCGGCTCGACCGACAGCGAGACGCCGTCGACGGCGCGGAACTGTCCCGCCGCGGTGGCGAATTCGACGACGAGGTTTTCGATTTCAAGCAGGGGCATGGGCTCAGGACCTCTTCAGCTTGGGATCGAGCGCATCGCGCAGGCCGTCGCCGACCAGATTGATCGCCAGGACGGTGATCAGGATCGCGATGCCGGGGAAGGTGACAACCCACCAGGCGCGCAGGATGAACTCTCGCGCCTCGGCCAGCATGGTGCCCCATTCGGGCGTCGGCGGCTGCGCGCCCATGCCCAGGAAGCCCAGTGCGGCGGCGTCGAGGATGGCGCTCGAGAAGGAGAGCGTCGCCTGCACGATGAGCGGCGCCATGGTGTTGGGCAGGATGGTGCGGAACATCAGGCGCATCGGCCCGGCGCCGGCGACCCGCGCCGCGGTGACGTATTCGCGGCCCTTCTCGGTCATCACGGCAGCGCGCGTCAGGCGCACGAAATGCGGCTGCAGCACCAGCGCGATGGCGATCATCGCATTGGTCAGGCCAGGCCCGAGAACCGCCACCAGAACAAGCGCCAGGAGCAGCGACGGGAAAGCCAGGATGACGTCCATGATGCGCATGATGACGGTGTCGATCCAGCCGCCGAAATAGCCTGCGATGACGCCGATGAAGATGCCGCCCAACAGCGCTATCGTGGTGACGACGACGCCGATGAAGAGCGAATATTGTGCGCCGTAGAGCAGGCGCGAGAGCATGTCGCGGCCGACCGGATCGGTGCCGAGCGGGAAGACGGCGCTGCCGCCCTCCTCCCAGAACGGCGGCACGAGCACGGCGTCGCGGTACTGCGCGTTGGGCAGGTGTGGCGCGATGACCGGTGCCAGCAGCGCCACGATGACGAGCAGCACGAAGAGCCAGAAGCCGAGAACCGCGCCGCGGTTTTCGGAGAAATAGAACCAGAACTCGGCCAGCCGGCGGCGGCGGGACGGGTCGAGCGAGACGGGCTGGACAGCGTTGGTTTCGGCCATGCGCGTTGCTCCTAGTGCCGGATTCGCGGGTTGATCAGCCCGTAGAGCAGATCGACGATGAGGTTGACGATCATGATGATGCCGGCGATCAGCAGCAGCCCGCCCTGGATGACCGGGTAGTCGCGCCGGAATACCGAATCCACCATCCACTTGCCGATGCCCGGCCAGGAAAAGATGGTCTCGGTCAGGATGGCGCCGGCCAGCAATACGCCGACCTGCAGACCGATTGTGGTGATGACCGGGATCATGGCATTGCGCAGCGCGTGGATGCCGACGACGCGAAACGGCGCCAGTCCCTTTGCGCGCGCGGTGCGGACATAATCCTCTCCAAGCACCTCCAGCATGGCCGAGCGGGTCTGTCGGGCAATCACCGCGAGCGGAATGGTGCCGAGAACGATGGTCGGCAGGACGAGGTGGCTGACCGCCGACTTGAAGGCGCCGGCCTGGCCCGACAGCAGCGAATCGATCAGCATGAAGCCGGTAACCGGCGGGAAGAAGTAGAGCAGCGAGATGCGGCCCGAGACCGGCGTCCACTGCAGGATGCCGGAAAAGAAGATGATGAGCAGCAGGCCCCACCAGAAGATCGGCATGGAATAGCCGACGAGGGCGGTGCCCATGATGGTCTGGTCCCAGAAACTGCCGCGCTTGATGGCCGCGAAGATGCCGGCCGGGATTCCGAGGAAGACCGCGAAGATGATGGCGCAGACCGACAGTTCGAGCGTCGCGGGGAAGAGCGTCAGGAACTGGTCGAGAATCGGCTGCTTGGTGACGATGGAGTTGCCGAAATCGCCGGTCAGCACGCCGCCGAGATAATCGAAATACTGCACCACGATCGGCCGGTCGTAGCCGAGCTCGTGCGAGATCTGCGCGTGCCGCTCGGGCGACATGACCCGTTCGCCAGACAGCAGCGCGACCGGATCGCCCGGCAGCAGGCGGATGAACGAAAAGGCGATGATGGAAACGCCGATGAAGGTCGGCACGAGAACGGCCAGACGTTTCACGAGATAGCGAAGCATTGAACAACCCCTGCCGCTAGCCCCTTCGGGCAGTCCGAAAATATGCAAAAAGGGGGCGTTCGTGTTGGAACGCCCCCTCCTGAATTGCGGCCGCTAGTTACTCGGTGATGTCGACGCCGTCAAAGGCAAAATCACCAAGCGGGCTCTGGACGAAGCCTTCGACTTCCTTGCGCATCGGTACGACCGAGAGCGAGTGGTCGATCGTTGCCCAAGGCGCCTCGCGCTTGAAGACGACCTGCGCCTCTTCATAGAGCTTGGTGCGCTCGGCCTTGTCCGAGGACGTCTTGGCCTTGGAGACGAGATCGTCGAACTCCTGGTTGCACCACTGCGCGCGGTTGTTGCCGCCGACGGCATCGCAGCCGAGCAGCGTGTCGAGGAAGTTGTCCGGGTCGCCATTGTCGCCGGTCCAGCCGAGCATGACGGCGCCGTCACGATCCTTCGCCTTGGAGCGGTCGAGGTACTCGGCCCACTCGTAGGAGACGATCTCGACCTTGACGCCGATCTTGTCGAAGTCGGACTGGATCAGCTCGGCGGCGCGACGCGCGTTGAGCATGTAGGGACGCGCAACCGGCATCGCCCAGACCTTCATCGACAGGTCCTTGACGCCAGCGTCCTCGAGCATCTTCTTGGCTGCTTCCGGATCGTAGGTGTCGTCCTCGATGGCCTTGTTATACGACCACATGGTCGGCGGGATCGGGTTCTTGGCGGGCGTTGCGGCGCCCTGGAACACGGCGTCGACGATGGCCTGCTTGTTGATCGCCTTGTTCAGCGCCTTGCGCACTTCGACCTTGTCGAAAGGCGCCTGGGTGGTGTTGTAGGCGAGGTAGGCCACGTTCAGGCCTTCCTGCTCCAGAACCTTAAGCGCCGGGTCGGCCTTCATGGCCTCGACGTCGGCCGAGTTCGGATAAGGCATCAGGTGGCATTCGCCGGCCTTCAGCTTCTGATAGCGCACGGCAGCGTCCGTCGTGATAGCGAAGACGAGATCGTCGATCTTCTGCTTGCCGCCCCAGTAGTCCGGGTTGGCCTTGTAGCGGATCACGGCGTCCTGCTGATAGGCGACGAAGGCGAAGGGGCCGGTGCCGAGCGGCATCTGGTTCAGCTGTTCCTTCTTGCCGTCGGCATCGAGCTTGTCGGCGTATTCCTTCGACATGATCGAGGCGAAGGGCATCGCCACGTTGGCCAGGAACGGCGCTTCCCTCTGCTTGAGCACGAACTTCACGGTCATGTCGTCGACCTTCTCGATCGACGAGATCAGGTCGGGCATGCCCATGCCGGAGAAATATTCCCAGGACGTGCCGGGGACGTACTGGTTCCAGGCGTTGTCGGCGCTGAACTGGCGCTCGAACGAGAAGATCACGTCGTCAGCGTTGAGGTCACGCGTCGGGGTGAAGAACTCGGTGGTCTGGAACTTGACGCCCGGGCGCAGCTTGAAGGTGTACTCCAGGCCGTCGTCTGAAATCTCCCAGCTCTCGGCAAGGCCCGGCTCGGTCTCGGTCGTGCCCTTCTTGAACTCGAGAAGGCGATTGTAGACCGTGTGAGCCGCCGCATCGAAAGTGGTGCCGGCAGTGTAAAGGCCGGGGTCAAAACCCTCCGGCGAACCTTCCGAGCAATAAACGAAGGTCTTCGCACTTGCTACGCCACTCAGGACGGTCGCGGCTGCCAGCGCAGCAGCGAAGGTCAATTTTCTTATCATTGGTTACTCCCTGATATTTTTCCAAGCCCCTCAATCAGGCCGGAGAAGCCGGCATATAATCATCCTTTCTCACGGTTTGGAACTCCCCCCTCTCTGCCGTACGGGAAGCCAGTATTTTGGCGTCGATAACCGCATTTGCGGGCTACAGGAGACTTGCGCATGGCTTGCTTGTGGCGGGCGCCTCGCAATAGATTGCGCAGGCCTGTCGCAGGTCCGGGGGGAGTGGATCCGCAGCCCCTGGCTGTCGATGCCCGGAGCGGACAGGGTCAAAACAAGGCGGCAACCGCAGCCGCCATGGGAGGAAGAATTGGCAAGAGCGACCAGCAAGACACCCGCCCGGGCTGCCGGCAAGTCTAGCACCAAGGGCAGGAAGCCGGCCGCGGCGATAAAGGCCGAGGCGGCGAAGCCCGCCGCAACGGGCGCGGGCGCGGCCAAGGCGAGAAAGCCGGCAGCGGCAAAACCGGCCGCGCAGAACGCAGGCCCAGCCCAGACCAGGAAGCCGGTCGGGGCCAAGCCAGTAACGGCGCCAAAGGCACCCGCCAAGGCAGCCAAGACGACCAAGGCAACCGCAGCAAGGAAGCCTGCCGCAACGAAAGCGGCAACCGCGGCACGCGGCCGTGCTGCCAGCAAGACAACTTCGCGAGACAAGCCCTGGCTGAAGAGCTACCCCGAGAGGGTGGCTGCCGAGATGCCGCCTCTTGCCGCCGCCTCGATCGGCGACCTGCTGGTCGGCGCGTGCAAGCAGTTTGCCGGGCGCCCGGCCTTCACCTGCATGGGCAAGTCGATCAGTTTCGGCGAGCTGGAACGGCAATCCTCGGCGATCGGAAGCTGGCTGCAGGGACGCGGCCTCGCCAAGGGGGCGCGCGTGGCGATCATGATGCCGAACGTGCTGCAGTATCCGGTGGCAATGATGGGCGTGCTGCGCGCCGGCTACACGGTGGTCAACGTGAATCCGCTCTACACGCCGCGCGAACTCGAGCACCAGCTCAAGGATTCGGGCGCCGAAGCGATCATCGTGCTCGAGAACTTCGCCAAGACCCTGCAGACGGTCGTCACCCGGACCCAGGTGAAGCATGTCGTAGTTGCCACCATGGGCGACATGCTGGGCATTAAGGGGCTCCTGGTGAACTTCGTGGTGCGGCGGGTGAAGAAGCTGGTTCCCGCCTGGGCCCTGCCTGGCCACGTCAGTTTCAATTCAGCGCTGAGCGAGGGGGCAGAGCGCCCGTTCAAGCCCGCCAAGGTCGGGCCCGACGACGTCGCCTTCCTGCAGTATACGGGCGGGACGACCGGTGTGGCCAAGGGCGCCACGCTGTCGCACCGCAACGTGCTGGCCAACGTCAGCCAGCTCGCCATGTGGGTGGAGGAGGCCTATCGGGTAAAACCAAAGCCCGCCGATCTCGTCTACATCTGCGCGCTGCCGCTCTACCACATCTTCGCGCTGACGGTGAACGCGATGATGGGGATGCAGCAGGGCGCGCAGAACGTGCTGATCCCCAACCCGCGCGACATTCCGGGCTTCGTCAAGGAGCTGCAGAAGTACAAGTTCCACATCTTTCCGGGCCTCAACACGCTGTTCAACGCACTTCTGAACAACGAGCAGTTCCGGGCACTGGACTTCAAGCCGCTGATCCTGACGCTGGGCGGCGGCATGGCGGTGCAGAAGGCCGTGGCGGAGCGCTGGAAGGCGCTGACCGGCAACAGCATCACGGAAGGCTACGGCCTGTCGGAGACGTCGCCCGTTGCGACGGCGAGCTACGTGACGGGCGCCGACTTCAGCGGCACGATCGGCCTGCCGCTGCCGTCGACGGAACTGTCGATCCGCGACGACGACGGCAAGGAAATGCCGCTCGGCGAGGTCGGCGAGATCTGCATCAAGGGTCCGCAGGTGATGGCGGGCTACTGGAACCGGCCGGACGAGACGGCAAAGGTCATGACGCCGGACGGCTTCTTCAAATCGGGCGACATGGGCATCATGGACGAACGCGGCTTCACCAAGATCGTCGACCGCAAGAAGGACATGATCCTCGTCTCCGGCTTCAACGTCTACCCGAACGAACTGGAAGACGTGGTGGCGATGCACCCCGGCGTGCTGGAGGTGGCAGCGATCGGCGTGCCTGACGAGCATTCGGGCGAAGCGCCGAAACTGTTCATCGTCAAGAAGGACCCGGACCTGACCGTCGAGGCGCTGAACGCCTTCTGCAAGGAAAACCTGACCGGCTACAAGCGGCCGAAATACATCGAGTTCAGGACCGAACTGCCGAAGACCAATGTCGGCAAGATACTGCGGCGGGAACTGCGGGGATAAGCCAAGCGTCAGCCTGCGGTGTAGCCGCCGTCGACCGGGAATATGCCGCCGCTCGTCCAGGCAGCCTCGTCGCTCGCCAGATAGACGGCAATGCCCGCCAGGTCGTCAGGCCGGCCGATGCGGCCGAGCGGGTAGCTGCGCTCGACATAGGCCTGCAGTTCGGCCTTGGCCGATTCCGGGAGGTTGTCGACGGACTTGCGGCGCATCGGCGTATCGACGGTTCCGGGCGCGATGGCGTTGACGCGGATGCCGCGCGGTCCGAGTTCGAAGGCCAGCGACTTGGTCAGCGAGCTCACCGCCCCCTTGGACAGCGAATAGAGGCTCGACGGCCGCTTCGGGATCATCTTGCCCGCGAAGTAGGAGGACAGGTTGATCACGGAAGCGCCTGCGGGAGCGAAAGCGGGAAGCAGCCGCTGGGTCAGGAAGAACATCGCCGTGACGTTGAGGGAAAGGGACTGGTGGAACTGTTCCTGCGTGACCGCGTCGAACGGCACCAGGAAGGCGACGCCGGCATTGTTGACCAGAATGTCGACAGGCCGGCCAGAACCGGAAATGCCCGCGCTTGCCTTGTCGATGCCCGCCTGCGTCGCGAGATCTGCAGATATCGTCTCGACGAATCCGGCACCAAGCTGCTGGCGCGCCGTCTCCAGCTTCCCAGCATCGCGGCCAATCAGGCAGACATCGGCCCCCTCGCGAACGAACGCCTCCGCAATCGACAGTCCAATGCCCTGCGAGCCGCCTGTCACGATCGCACGCTTCCCCTGCAGTCTCATGACACCCCTCCTTGTCGCCGCCTTCGTCAGCTCGTGCCGAGATAGTCCGGAAGTTCGGCGATCGATCCCAGGATGACGTCGGCCAGGGGCTGCAGCGTCTCGCGCGTGCCCGTCCCCGACAGGACACCGATGGCAAGCCCGGTGCCGCCGGCGCGCGCCATTTCGAGGTCGTGGCGGTTGTCGCCAACCATGGCGATCTCCGACGGTTTCAGGCCGGTCAGGTCGCAGAAGGCGTGGATGGCATCGGGCGCCGGCTTCGGATTGGCCACGGCGTCATAGCCATAGGCGGCATCGAACATCTGCGCGATGCCGAGTGCGAGCAGCGTCTTTTCGGCGCCGGCGGTGGAATCGTTGGTGGCGACGCCGAGCCGGAAGCCGGAGCGGTGAAGCCTGGCGATGGTCTCGTGAGTACCCGGCAGGGCGACCGACTGGGCAGCACCTTCCTCCGCGGTGACCGCATCGAAGATGCCGGTCATGCCGTGACGGGCGACCGGGTCGGCATCGGGATACCAGAGGGCGACGATGTCCGCATTGGTGCCGGCGGCAAACACCGAGTCGGCGCGAAAGCAGTGGCGCTCGAAATCATAGCCGGCGGCAGTCATCAGATCATCGGCGCGCGCACGGTCGCCATCGGCCGCGCGCAACGCCATCAGGTCGCCAATGGCGTACCAGGTCTTCTGGAAATCGACCAGCGTCCCGTCCTTGTCGAACAGGATTCCCTTGATGTCAGGCAAATCGGCTACTCCCCGCGCAGCCCATGGATATGGCGCACGAGGCCGGCTGTCGAGGCGTCACTCGCGGCTGCATCCTCCTTGCCCTCGACGACGGGCAACAGGCCGGTCGCAAGTTCCTTGCCGAGTTCCACGCCCCACTGGTCGAAGGAGTTTATGCCGAACAGCACGCCCTCGACGAAGACGCGATGCTCGTAGAGCGCGATCAGCCTGCCGAACGTATAGGGATCGAGCGTCCTGTAGATGAGGGTGACGGACGGGCGGTTGCCGGTGAAGACGCGGTGCGGCGTGATCTTCTCGACCTCGGCTGCGGCGATGCCCTTTGCGAGCATCTGGGCGCGCGCCTCCTCGAGCGTGCGGCCCTTCATCAGCGCGGCGGACTGGGCAAGCACGTTGGCAAGCAGCAGGTCGTGATGATGGCGCAGCTCCGGCTCGTGGCCGACGGCGGCGGCGAGAAACTCGACCGGGATGATGTCGGTTCCCTGGTGGAGGAGCTGGAAGAAGGCGTGCTGGCCATTGGTGCCGGGCTCGCCCCAGACAAGCGGGCCGGTCGGGGTGGCCGCGGCTGCACCGTCGAGCGTGACGCGCTTGCCGTTCGATTCCATGTCGAGTTGCTGGAGATAGGCGGGGAAACGCGACAGGCGCTGATCGTAAGGGATGACCGCGCGCGCCGGATAGCCGCAGACGACCCGGTGCCAGTAGCCGACCAGACCGAGCAACACGGGGATGTTGCCGTCCAGCGGCGCGCTGCGGAAATGCTCGTCCATGGCATGCGCGCCGGCGAGGAAGGCACGGAAGTTCTCCGCGCCGACAGCGAGCATGATCGGCAGGCCGATGGCGCCCCACAGCGAATAGCGGCCGCCGACCCAGTCCCAGAAACCGAAGACGCGGTCCGGCGCGATGCCGAATTTCGAGACCTTGTCGAGCGCGGTGGAGACTGCGGCGAAGTGCTTTGCCGTGGCGGCCTTGCCGAGCGCGGCCTCGATCCATTTCTGCGCCGTTTCAGCGTTGGTCATGGTCTCGACGGTGGTGAAGGTCTTGGAGGCAATGATGAAGAGCGTAGTCTCAGGGTCGAGCCCCTTCAGCGTGTCGTGGATATGCGCGCCGTCAACATTGGAGACGTAGTGGGCGCGCGGGCCGTCGTGCCAGGGGGCCAGCGCCAGCGTCGCCATGGCCGGGCCGAGATCGGAGCCGCCAATGCCGATGTTGACGATGTCGGTGATCTTCCTGCCGGTCGCGCCGGCCGCCTTGCCGGACCGCACGGCGTCGGAAAAGGCGGCCATGGCGTCGAGCACGGCATGGACATCGGCGATGACGTCCTCGCCGTCGAGCAGCAGCTCTGCGCCGCGCGGTGCGCGAAGCGCTGTATGGAGAACCGCCCTGCCCTCGGTAATGTTGATCTTCTCACCAGAGAACATGGCGTCGCGGCGCTGCGGCACGCCGGCGGCGAGCGCCAGGTCGGACAGCAGGCGCATCGTTTCCTCGTCGACGGCGCATTTCGACCAGTCGAACAGCAGGCCGTCATCCTCGGCCGAGAACCGCTCGAACCTCGTTGGATCGGCTGCGAAGGCTGCGCGCATGTCCTTTGGCGCACGCGCATGGTGATCGCGCAGCGCCGCAAGCTGCGCCGAGGTCGTAGAAACTGTCACTGACGGACTCCATGATCGACGGATTCCGGCGCACCTTAATGGAGATTGGCGCCAACGCGAAGATTACATGTCCGGGCCTTGGCGCGAAATTCTGCAGCGCAGTAGGTCACCACCAGCTTGGACCAGATGGCAAGCATCATTGGTGTAGATCATAACAATAAGAAAAATTCATTGGCTTAACGATTTGGACCAGCGCTACAAATCGATGGTCCAGAAATCCACACCGGACGACGGGAGGAGCGCATCATGCCACAGCGAAACGACGCCGCCATCTGGTCAGGCCTTTTCCACATCTCCGCGGAATCGGGCCAGACCCTGCAGGCGCAGATCCGGCAGGCGATCGTCGCCGCGATTCTCGACCGGCAGATAGCCGCCTCGATGCCGCTGCCCTCCTGCCGCATCCTGGCGGAAAAACTCGGCGTTGCGCGCGGCACGGTGGTGCTGGCCTTCCAGCAATTGGTGGACCAGGGCTTCCTGGTAGCACGCGAACGGCGCGGCCACTTCGTCAATCCGGAAGTGCTGGCAACGCCGGCCAAGCCGCACCAGAAGGCCGACAACGTCAACGAGATCGACTGGAAGGCGCGCCGCCAGATCGCGGCGAGCGACATGCCGGGACCGTCCAATCACCAGAACTGGATCAAGTCTTCCTATCCCTTCGTCTACGGCCAGTTCGATCCGGCGCTGTTCCCGACCGCCGAGTGGCGCGAGTGCAACCGCATGGCGCTGGCGGTGCTGGAAATCCGCAACTGGGCGGCCGACATGGTGGACCGCGACGATCCGCTGCTGATCGAGCAGATCCAGGCGCGCCTGCTGCCGCGGCGCGGCATCTTCGCCAATCCGGACGAGATCATCGTCACACTCGGCGCGCAGAACGCGCTCTACATGCTGGCCCACCTGCTGATGACCAAGGGCTCCAAGGTCGCCATGGAGGACCCCGGCTATCCGGATGCGCGGTCGATCTTCCGGCTTGCCGGCGCCGACATCCACGCCACGCCGGTCGACAGCCAAGGCATTGTTACCAATGAGATTCCCAACGATGCCGGCTTCGTGTTCGTGACGCCCAGTCACCATTGCCCGACGATGGTGCCGCTGAGCACGGAGCGGCGCGCCGACCTTCTGGCGCGCGCCAGCCGCAACAACCAGATCATCATCGAGGATGGCTATGACAGCCAGCTGATCGACGAGGCGCCGCAGCAGGCGCTGAAGAGCCTCGATCGCTCGGGCCGGGTCATCTATGTCGGCTCGATGTCGAAGACGCTGGCACCGGGACTGCGGCTTGGCTACATCGTCGCCGACGCCGGACTGATCGCGGAACTGAGGGCGCTGCGCCGCTTCATGCTGCGCCATCCGCCGGCAAACAACCAGCGGGCGGTGGCGCTGTTCCTGTCGCTCGGCCACCACGAAGCGCTGGTCAGGCGGCTTTCCTCGGCCTTCGACGAACGCCGCAAGCGGCTGGTGCAGGCAATCACCGCCTTCCTGCCCGAATGGCGCTCGACGGATTCGGCAGGCGGCGCATCGCTCTGGCTCGAGGGTCCGCGCGGCATCAATGCCCGCGGCCTGGCCGAGGCGGCGGCGGCGCGCAGCGTCATCATCGAACCGGGCGACCGTTTCTTCGACAGCGCCAGCCAGCCCTCGCGCTTCATGCGGCTCGGCATCTCCTCGATCGCGCTCCAGCACATCGAACCGGGGATTCGCGAACTCGCCACTGCAGCGGGGCGCCGGCCGGCGGCGGCATAGCCGCCGGCACCACCCGGATTTCTGGCCCACCCCGCGGCAGACCGTGGCCCTATTTGCGGCCAATGGCTCGCGCATAGTCGGCGCAAGAGCGGGTCGATGCCGGTCCAGCCTGGACCAATCGGAACCAGCCTTCGCCACGGCAGGAGGGTCGCATGACGGTTGTGTTGGAGCAGCAGGACGGCGCACCCGAAAAGACGACACGCCGGTCCGGCGGTCGAGAGGCACGGCGCGCGATGCGCGCGGCACCGCTGGCCGACGACATCCGCCCGATCCGCGCCGGTCTCGAAGGCGGAACCTACAAGGCACTTGCCGATAACGATCTCGAGCGCGTGCACGAAGCGGTGCTGACGCTGCTTGAGACTGTCGGCTTCGCCAATGCCATTCCAAGCTGCATTGAGGCGCTGACGCGGGTCGGCGCCAGCCACGACGCGGACGGCCGCATCCGGTTTCCGCGTGCCCTCGTGCTTGAAACGATCAAGAACGCGGCCCGCAACTTCACGCTGCACGGGCAGGACCCGAAGCACGACATGCTGATCCAGGGCAAGCGCGTGCATTACGGCACGGCGGGCGCCGCCGTGCACCTGGTCGATGTCGAGAACCGCGAGTACCGGGAATCGACGCTGCAGGACATCTACGACGCGGCACGCATCGTCGACGGGCTCGACAACATCCACTTCTTCCAGCGGCCGATGGTGCCGCGCGATATCCCCGATCCCGCCGAGATGGACTTCAACACGCTCTATGCCTGCGTCATGGGCACGTCGAAGCATGTCGGGACCAGCTTCACCGTGCGCGAGAACGTCGCCCCGGCGCTGGAACTGCTCTATGCGATTGCCGGCGGCGAAGAGAATTTCCGCGCCCGGCCCTTCGTGTCTAATTCGAACTGTTTCGTCGTGCCGCCGATGAAATTCGCAGAGGACGCCTGCGGCGTGCTCGAGGCCTGCGTCGAGGGCGGCATTCCAATCCTGCTCCTGTCGGCCGGCCAGGCCGGCGCGACGGCGCCGGCGGCGATTGCGGGTGCGGTGGTGCAGGCGGTGGCCGAAGTGCTCGCCGGCCTTGTCTACGTCAATGCCATCGCGCCGGGGCACCCCTGCATCTTCGGCACCTGGCCCTTCGTTTCTGACCTGCGCACCGGCGCGATGTCGGGCGGTTCGGCCGAGCAGGCGCTGCTGACCGCGGCATGTGCCCAGATGGCGCAGTTCTACGACCTGCCGGGCGGCTCGGCCGCCGGCATGGCCGATTCCAAGCTGCCCGACATCCAGTCCGGCTACGAAAAGGGCATCACCAATGTGATGGCCGGACTTTCGGGGCTCAACCTCGTCTATGAATCGGCTGGCATGCACGCCTCGCTGCTCGGCTTTTGCCTGGAAAGCCTCATCATCGACAATGACATGCTCGGCCATTGCCAGCGCTGCGTGCGCGGCATCGAGGTGACGGACGCGGCGCTGTCGATCGACACGATCGCGGAAGTCTGCATGCAGGGGCCCGGCCACTATCTCGGCAACGAGCAGACGCTGAGGCTGATGCAGACCGAGTATTTCTACCCGGCGATCGGCGACCGCTTCTCGCCCAAGGAATGGAACGAGAAGGGTAAGCCCGACATATTGGGCCGCGCCATCACCGAGAAGAAGCGCATTCTCGTCGAACGGTTTCCCAGCCATGTGCCGAAAGCAATGGACGACAGGCTGCGGCTGCGCTTCGGCGACCTGATCAAGCTGCCGCGCGGCGGCATGGGCCACTGACCCGCGACTTGCGTCAAACTACATGCCTGCCCGGGCGAGGTCTGCCCGCAGACGGGGTGCGGCGAAATCGAGAAAGGCCCTGAGCTTGATCGGCAAGGGCCCCTGCCCTGCATGGACGAGGCTGACCTGCCAGGGCTCGGGCTCGAAATCTGCCAGCACGATCTCCAACTGCCCGGCGCGCCTGGCTGCCGCCACCTGGTAGGAAAGCACGCGCGTCACGCCGAGACCGGCAGCAGCCGCATCGATCGCCGCTTCCGCCGTGTTGACCACGAGCCGGGAGTGAACCGCCACCGTCTCTTGCGCCCTGCCCGAGCCGAACGTCCAGTTCGCCGGCGAGGACAGTCCGTCGAAGGTGATGCAGGCGTGGGATGACAAGGCTTGAGGCGTCCCGGGAACGCCGTGTTCCTCGAAATAGGCGGGACTGCCGCAGACAACGCGGCGGATATCGCCAAGCCTGATCGCCACGAGGCTGCTGTCCGGCAGGGCACCGATCCGCAAGGCGACATCGACATGGTCGTCAACGAGGTGCACCACCCGGTCCGCCAGCACCAGCCTGATGTCGATCTCGGGATAGGTGGCCAGGAATTCGTTCACCAGCGGCAGGACGTGAAGGCGGCCGAAGACGACGGGCGCGGTAACGACAAGGTCCCCCCGCGGCGCGCTGTATTCCCCTGACGCGGCGCGCTCGGCCTCCTCGACATCGGCCAGTATTCTCTTACAGGCGGCAACGTAGGACTGTCCCGCCTCGGTCAGCAGGATCTTGCGGCTCGAGCGGATGAACAGGCGTGTCCCGAGCAGCGCCTCCAGATCGGAGATCTTTCGGCTCACCGTCGACAGCGGCGCGCCGACCTGTCGTGAGGCAGCGGACAGGCTGCCGGCATCGACGACGACCAGCAGCACCGACATTGCATCCAGGCGATCCATATAAACTCCCATTTTTCGGAAGGGAACTTGCCGATATTGAGGGATGGTTGATGATTTTGGAAGGGATTAGTTGATGCGGGTGGCCCCGAGGCCGATGACAACCAAGGAGAACAGCATGTCCCGTCTTCCAATCCCCGCGACGATCGCCGACGCACCGGAGCTCTCACGTCCGCTGCTCGAGTCGGTGAAAAAGCAGTTCGGCACCGTGCCCAACCTGTTCCGCCTTGCTTCGACGAGCCCAGCGGCACTCGAGGGATATCTGGGCGTTGCAGGCGCGCTGTCGAAGGGAAGCCTGCCTGCCGCGACGCGGGAGCGGATTGCCCTTGCCGTGGCCGAGATCAACGGCTGCGACTACTGCCTGTCGGCGCACAGCTATATCGGCAAGAATCTCGCCAAGCTTGACGACGCCGAGATAGCCGCCAATCGGTCCGGCCGCTCGAACGATCCGAAGGCGGATGCGGCGGTCCGCTTTGCAGCGAAGGTTACGTCGCAGCGCGGGCGCGTCAGCGAGGACGATCTGCGCGCTGTGCGGCTAGCCGGACACGACGATGCCCAGATCGTCGAGATCGTTCAGCATGTCGCCCTCAACGTGTGGACGAACTACCTCAACATCGTCACCGAAACCGACATCGATTTTCCTGTCGTCAACGCCCGAGCCGCTGCTTGAGGCCGGGGCGCTGAACCAATCTCGTCGGCGGCGCTGCCGTTCACGCGGTGACGCCGCCCGAGCAACCTGTCGGAGCAACCCATGGACCGCCCTCCCTTGCCACCGTTCACCGCCGAGACCGCAGCCCGAAAGGCGCGCAGAGCAGAAGACGCCTGGAATTCGCGCGATCCCGCTAAAGTCGCGCTCGCCTATACCGAGGACAGCGTCTGGCGCAACCGCTCGGAGTTTCTCACCGGCCGCAAGGCAATCGAAGAGTTCCTGACGCGCAAATGGGCGAACGAGCTCGACTATCGCTTGGTCAAGGAAGTCTGGGCCTTCCATGAGAACCGGATTGCCGTGCGCTTCGCCTATGAATGGCACGACGCCAGCGGTCAGTGGTACCGCGCCTATGGCAACGAGAACTGGGAGTTCGACTCGCACGGCCTGATGCGCCGGCGGATCGCAAGCATCAACGACCTGCCGATCACGGAAAGCGACCGCAAATTCCACTGGCCGCAGGGTCGCCGGCCCGACGATCATCCGGGCCTGAGCGCGCTCGGCCTCTAGCAAGCAGGAGGGAGCAATGACTTCCGTCTATTCGAGCGACGTGGCATTCACGCCATCCGTGAAGGCAATCCAGGCGCGCAAGGGTTCGCGCCAGGGCTATGCACATATGGAGGAAAAGGGCGGCTGGGCTACGCATATTCCCGACGATCTCAAGGCATTCGTCGAAGCACAGACCAGCGTGTTTCTGGCAACGGTGAACGCAGAAGGACAGCCCTACATCCAGCATCGCGGCGGACCGGCTGGCTTTCTGCGGGTGATCGACGAACAGACCATCGGCTTCGTCGATTACGCGGGAAACCGGCAGTACATCACCGCCGGAAACCTTGCTGAAAACGCCAAGGCGCATCTGTTTCTCATCGACTACGCCAACAGGCGGCGGGTGAAGATCTGGGGCACGGCCAGGGTGGTAGAGGGCGATGAGGAATTGATCGACAGGCTGATGCCCGAGCACTACCGGGCCCGCCCCGAACAGGTGGTTCTGTTCACCGTGACGGCCTGGGACGCCAATTGCCCGCAACATATCCCGCAGCGCTTCGAGGCGGCCGACGTCGCGGCGGCCCTGGCAGAACGCGACAAGCGTATCGCAGCGCTGGAGGTCGAGGTGGCGAGATTGAGCGCGCCCGCGTGACGGGCGACCGGCATCACGCCGGTGGCGAGTCGTCGCCTCTATTCGACAGAAGTGCCGAAGACCGCGATCAGGACTCCGAGCAGCGACAGTGCCAGATAGGCAGGTGCCCGGCGTCGATGGCCGGCGCTGCGCCAGGCGGCCGCGGCGGCGATCAACGCCTGCAGCGCGTAATACAGCGCAAAGGCGCGCGATGCGAAGCTGATGATCTGAAAGACATCGAGCGACCAGGTCAGCAGCAACCCGACACCGACGAGCAGTGCATAGGCCATCCTGGCAGGCACGGTTCCCCGGGTAAGCTCGCTGATCAGCCCGCCCGACCCGCTGGTGTCGGCAACCGCAGCGCTGAACTGGGCGCTTAGGGCTGCCGCGACCAGCAGGACAGGAAGAACTGGCGCCACGATTTCCATCATCGTGATGATCGCCGTTTCATCCAGAGCGAGCGCCTTTGGTGGCAGGGCGAAGGACAGAAAGCCGATATAGATCATGTAGATGAGCGTCGAAATGCCCTGAGCCCAAAGCATCGACCTTATGCGCATCCCGGTTGAATAGCTGGCGCCGAGATAGCGCGAGGTCTCGAAACCCTGCACGGTGACGATCAACCCGAAGGCCAGGGTAATGCCTGCCCACCCCGTCAGAGCCGGTGGATCGAGTACCAGTTCGCCCGCTCCGGCCTGCCGGAAGAAGATGCAGCCAAGCCCGACCAGCAAGCCCCCGATAATGGCAAGCTTGATGCCGACGGACACTTGCTCCATTCGCTCGAGCGCCTTGAAGCCGCGCGTCCAGCCGACCACCAGGATCAGCAGCAGCACCCCGCTGGTGAGCATCTTGGCATGCTGATCGTCATTGACCGGCGTCAGGCTGACGCCGAACGCACCGAACAGGTTGAGGTAGTAGGCAACCGAAATGAAGTAGGCGAAGGCGAGAGCCCAGGAGGCAAGCGTTTCGACCCGGACCTCCAGTTCAGGCCGCTTGTCTACCTCGCGGTCGATGACTTCGATGTTGAAGCGAATGGCGCTGCCGAATGCCCATGCGACGGCGCATAGCGCCGCCATGACCAGCGGCGCATACATGCCGTAGGAAGCATCGAGGATAGGCCCCAGAACCAGGAAACCGCTGCCGATGATCGAGGCAAGCGGCGTGATGGTCGCCCGCCAGGTCGGCGCCCGGGCCAGTCGTGGATAGACGAGAAGTGCCGCCACCGCGAGGGTGGCGAGCAGAACCAGAGCGTTTTGCATGCCCGGCATGGCTACGTGCGGACGGGCTTGCCGATTGAGCTAAGCCCGACCGCCTCGTGCGTCAGTGGTTGTCCCTCGGCACGCCTCTGGTGTGGGCGACGTCCTGGTACTTGATTGCCGGCTTCAGCACCATGCCTTCCGAAAACTGGTCGACGATGCCGCGCTGGATCTCCTGCCAGGGGGTCTGGTGTTCCGGGTACTTGTAGCCGCCATTGTTCTGCAGTTCGGCGCGGCGACGCGTGATCTCGTCATCGGTGACCAGGATGTCGGCCGTGCCCTTGCGCAGATCGATCCGGACGCGGTCGCCGGTCCTGACCAGCGCCAGCCCGCCGCCGATGGCGGCTTCAGGGGAGGCATTGAGGATCGACGGCGACCCCGAAGTGCCCGACTGGCGGCCGTCGCCGACGCAGGCGAGAGCGTGAATGCCCTTCTTGATGAGGTAGGCCGGCGGCTGCATGTTGACGACTTCCGCACCGCCAGGATAGCCGACCGGACCGGCGCCGCGCATGAACAGGATGCTGTGCTCGTCGATTTCCTCTGCGGGATCGTCGATGCGGGCGTGGTAGTCCTCCGGACCGTCGAAGACCACGGCGTTGCCCTCGAATGCCTCCGGATCCTTGGGGTTGGAGAGGTAGCGCTGGCGGAATTCGGGCGACACGCCGCTGATCTTCATGATGGCGCTGTCGAAGAGATTACCCTTCAGGTTGATGAAGCCGGCGTCCGCCATCAGCGGCTTGCCGGCGGAATAGATCACGTCGGGATTCTCGTTGGTGACGTTCTGGCAGTTCTCGCCCATCGACTTGCCATTGACGGTAAGGGCACCGGGATGCGGCAGCAGGCCGCCCTTCATCAGTTCCATGACGACGGCCGGAACGCCGCCCGCATGGTGGTAGTCCTCACCGAGGTATTCGCCGGAGGGTTGCAGATTGACGAGCAGCGGGATCTTGTGGCCGACCTTCTGCCAGTCGTCATTGTCGAGCTTGACGCCGAGGTGACGGGCGATGGCGTTGAGGTGGATCGGCGCGTTGGTGGAACCGCCGATCGCCGAGTTGACGACGATGGCGTTCTCGAAGGCTTCGCGTGTCATGATCTGCGAAGGCTTCAGGTCCTCGTGGACCATGTCGACGATGCGCTTTCCGGTCTCGTAAGCGACCTGGCCGCGCTCGCGGTAGGGCGCGGGAATTGCCGCCGATCCCGGAAGCTGCATGCCGAGGGCCTCTGCCAGCGAGTTCATGGTGGTCGCCGTGCCCATCGTGTTGCAGTAGCCGACGGACGGCGCCGAGGAAGCAACGATGTCCATGAATTCATCATAGCCGATCTCGCCGGCCGACAGGCGCTGGCGCGATTCCCAGACGATGGTGCCCGAACCGGTGCGCTTGCCCTTGTGCCAGCCGTTCAGCATCGGGCCGACCGACAGCGCGATCGCCGGAATGTTGACGGTCGCAGCGGCCATGAGCAGCGCCGGGGTGGTCTTGTCGCAGCCGATTGTCAGGACGACGCCGTCGAGCGGATAGCCGTAGAGCACCTCCACGAGCGAGAGGTAGGCTAGGTTGCGGTCGAGCGCTGCGGTGGGGCGCTTGCCGGTTTCCTGGATCGGGTGGCAGGGAAACTCGAAGGGCACGCCGCCAGCCGCCTCGATGCCGGCGCGCACGCGCTTGGCAAGCTCAAGATGGTGGCGGTTGCAGGGCGACAGGTCGGAGCCGGTCTGGGCGATGCCGATGAGCGGCTTGCCGGACTGCAGTTCCTCGCGCGTCAACCCAAAATTGAGATAGCGCTCCAGATAGAGCGCCGTCATGCCCGGATTGTCGGGATTGTTGAACCATTCCTGCGAACGGAATTTCTTCGTGGTGGTCGGGCCTGTCATGATGGTCTCCGGAATGCTGCCCCGCATCGATATGACAAGGACACTGCCGCAGCAAGGGGGCGCGGACGGCGGGCGTCCGCGAATTGTCTCTTTTGTCGGACAAATAGCATCTTTTTGGAATTTTCACGCGAACATTGCTGCACTTTGGTGCGATAGACAGGGGCAGAGCGCTGCGCTACGGGTTCGGCCAAACGGATGCTGGAGAGACAGATGGCGTTGGTGATCGAAGGTGAAGAGCGCGTCGACGCGCCTGTGGAAAAAGTCTGGGCGGCCCTCAACGATCCCGACACGCTGCAGACGTGCATTCCGGGGTGCCAGAGCCTCGAGAAGAAGTCCGACACCGAGCTGGCGGCCAAGGTCGTGCTGAAGGTCGGGCCGATCAAGGCGACCTTTGCCGGCGAGGTGACGCTGAGCAATCTCAACCCGCCGCACTCCTATACAATTACCGGCGAAGGCAAGGGCGGCATTGCGGGCTTCGCCAAGGGCGGCGCCGACGTGGTGCTGGTCGAGGAAAGCCCGGGTGTGACGCTGCTCAAGTACACCGCCAAGGCCGATGTCGGCGGCAAGATGGCGCAGCTCGGCAGCCGTCTGATGGAGTCGACCTCGAAGAAGCTTGCCGGCCAGTTCTTCTCGACGCTGAACGAGAAGGTCAGCGCCGCCTAGCGTGGCGCTGCCAACCCTGACATCACGTAAGCCAACGCTTACCTAATCGAAGACGATGCTCGGCGCCGAGGCTTCGGAGGCGCCGCGTTCCTGTTCGACGCGTTCCCAGACCTTCCTGGCGATGTCGACATAGATCCTGGCTTCCGGACCGTCCGGCTTCGATACCACGACAGGGGCGCCGGAATCGGACGTCTCGCGGATCTCCATCTGCAGCGGCACCTCGCCGAGGAACGGCACGCCGAGCCGCTGGGCCTCGCGGCGCGCGCCGCCGTGACCGAAGATGTCGTAGCGCTTGCCGGTGTCGGGAGCGATGAAGTAGCTCATGTTCTCGACGATGCCGAGCAGCGGAACGTCGACCTTGCGGAACATGGCGAGACCCTTGCGGGCGTCGATCAGCGCAAGATCCTGCGGCGTCGAGACGATGACTGCGCCGGCGAGCGGCACCTGCTGCGCCATGGTCAGTTGTGCGTCGCCGGTGCCCGGCGGCATGTCGACGACAAGCACGTCGAGCTCGCCCCATTCGACCTCGCGCAGCATCTGCGCCAGCGCCGACATGACCATGGGGCCGCGCCAGATCATCGGCGTCTCGGCGTCGACGAGGAAGCCCATGGACATCACCTTGACGCCATAATTTTCCATCGGCCGCATGACCTTGCCGTCGACTGTCTGCGGCCGGCCCTGGATGCCCAGCAGGCGCGGCATGGAGGGGCCGTAGATGTCGGCATCGAGGATGCCGACCTTGAGCCCGGTAGTCGCGAGGCCGAGCGCGATGTTTACGGCGGTGGTCGATTTGCCGACGCCACCCTTGCCCGAGGCAACGGCGATGATGGCGCCGATGCCGGGGACGCCGCGCTTGCCGGAAGTCGACGAGGCTGCTGATTGGCGCGGCGCGGCGGGAGCCGGAGAAGCGGCCGGCCGCGGCTGGACCGCGGCTTCCATGCCGCCGCCCTTCTTCTCGGCGGTCAGGGCCACCATGGCCCCTGCAACGCCCGGGATCGCCTTGACGACCCGCTCCGCAGCGGCGCGCAACGGCTCCATTTCCTGCGCGCGGGCGGCCGGAACGGTGATCGAGAAGAACACCTTGCCATCGGCGATGAATATCTCCGAGACCATGCCGAGCGATACGATATCGCCGCTGCCGTCCGGAGCATCGACTGTCGCGAGGCGTTCGAGGACGGCCTCCTTGGTAATGGTCATCTCAACCTGCCACCTTTGTGAGGGTCTCAGATAGTGCATCCGGGGCGGCGAACCAAGCCGCCAGGAAGCTGGCGAGGCGGAAGCTCGGCGCGCTCCAGCGTGCGGCCAGCCGGATCAGCCAAGGCGGTCCGGACCGTAAGGCGACAGGAGGCCGCTTCTTTCGCCGGAAAGAATCTCCGCGGCGGCGAAGAGCCCGACGGCCGGGGTGAGCGTGACGCCGGAATGCATGACCGATACGTAGAGGCCGCCCGTCCCGGCAGGACGACCGATGACCGGAAACCCGTCGGACGGCGTCGGCCGATAGCCGACGGTGTGAAAGTCGAGGGCCAGGTGGTCGGCGCCCGCCAGCATCGCCCTGACCTCGGCGAACAGCGCCTGGGCGGTCGCGGCCGCATCGGCACCCGGCTCGGCGCCGCCGAAATCCGAGCCCGCGACGATGCGGCCCTCGGCAGTCTGGCGGACATGCGCGACCTCGCCGATCACCAGCCCGTTAAGCAGGGGGGCGTGCGGCTTCGAATGGACGAGCAGGCCTGGCGGCGTCTCAACGGGCAGGGCAACGCCAATGCCGGCAAGCAGTTCGGAACTGCCGGTTCCGGCAGCGATGACCACCTCGTCGGCGGCAAGCCTGCCCTCGTCGGTCAACACACCGACCACGCGGCCGCTCCCGAGCGTCAGGGTGCGCACCGGGGTCGTCATGCGCAAGACGGCGCCGCGCCGCTCGGCGTCAGCAAGCAGCGCAAGGGTCGTCGCGATCGGTTCGGCAGCCCCCTCACCGGCGACATGCAGTGCCTGTTCTGGCGGACGGGCAAGTGCTGGCTCGATGCGGGCAGCCTCTGCGGCGTCGACGCGCCGGATGCCGTAGCCCCAGCCGCCATGCTCGCGGGCGAAGTCCTCCAGTTGGTCGGGCGGCAGGTCGTAGCAGAGCGAGCCGCACCAGCGGAGCGGAATGCCGGGCACCTCGGCCGCAAGCCTGGTCCATTCAGCCATCGAGCGGGTGCGCAGGTCGAAATAGGGTTTCGGGTTGCCCCAGCTGGCGTTGATCCAGGCAAAGGAATTGGGCGTCGCGACGCCGCCTCCGCGGTCGGCGGAAACTACCGTGACACGGGCGCCGTCCCGAGCCAGGTGCCAGGCGATCGAGGCGCCGATGATGCCGGCACCGACGACAATAACGTGTTTCTGAACTGCCAAACCGAACCTCCTGGGTCGGACCATGACTATTGGCTCGGCGAAGCCGGGGCAATGGCCCAGATTCGCGGCCGGTACGCGCCTGGGGCCGGATTGGTTCGGAGCCGCGCGCTACCCCTTCGTCGCCTTAACGAAGACGAAGTCCCCGCCTTCATGGCCGACCTTTTCGAGCGGGCGGTATTGCGGCTCCTGGTCTGCATTGGCCGACACCTGGCGGATGATGAAATCGTCGAACAGCTCGCGCGCCGAAAACGCCTCATGATCCATCTGCTCGAGGCCGGTGATGAGTGCGCGGGCAAAGACGGAATGGCCCTGGCCGCCCAGGTCCTGGACCGGCTCGTTGTTGCCAGAGGTGATGACGATGCGGGAGCGGCGCGACTGCAGCTTCAGCATGACCTGCGTGCGCTCCGCCTCGTCGAAGCTTTCCTCATCCGCCGGACCGCCGCGAAGCAGGGCGCCGGAATGGCGTGCGTGCGGGGCGCATGGCCCAGCGTGCAAGTCGCGCCGGGACCCTGGAGCCTCCGGTGGTCTATCAGCGGTTCGGTGAGGCCGGGGCTATGGACCCGCGCGGCGTCGTAGTACAGCCTGATGGCGTTGTTCAGCGCAGCGGCGCGCTCGGCCCGCTCAGCGGCGAGCCTCTCCTGTTCTTGCTTCTCGCCGGCCGGGTCGAGCACGGCAAATCCCGCTTGCGCGGTCGAGCCCAAACATGCGAGCACACCACAGGCGATCGCAGCCAGCAGGATTCCAGTCCTGTTTCGCATCTTGCCACCCTTGCCCTGCCGGACGTTCTCGTCCGGTCCTGTCCCGATCCTGAAGCATGCAGGCCAGTGTGGCCAACATGTGATCGCAATGCGGGGCGCGCTTGCCGAACGCGGCTATCTCGCCTTCGGCGCCTTCTTCCAGTGGTCGCGGATGTGGCTGTAGCCTTCCCGGTAGACAGCTTCCGGGCTTTCGGCGAAGTCGCGCCAGACTTTTGTCGCCGCGGCGAGGTCCTTGAGGCCGCGGCCGAAGGCCTCGATGGTCAGCCAGTCATCGTAGCCGCTCTGGCGGATGGCGGCAAAAGTCTTCTTCCACGGGATGTTGCCGCGGCCCGGCACGCCACGGTCATTCTCCGAGATGTGGATATGGGCGAAGTGCTTGACGTGTTTCGTATAAGCCGTGATCGGGTCGGCTTCCTCGATATTGGCGTGGAAGGTGTCGTACATGCCCTTGATGGCGGGGTGGTCGATCTCGTCGAGATGCTCGGCGAGGTCGGCCATGGTGTTGAGCAGATAACACTCGAAGCGGTTCAGCGCCTCAAGCCCGATGGTCACCCCCTGCTTGCCGGCATGGTCGCCGATGGCACGCTGCGAGGAGACGGAGCGCTTCTTCTCGGCGCGCGTCGGACCCTCGCCGGAAAAGGCGCCGAGCGTCGAATGAAGCGGGCCCGACAACCGGTCGGCGCCTAGCGCGTTGGCGCAGTCGATGGCCCATTTCATGTAGGCGATGCCCTTCCGGCGCGTCGCGGCGTCGGGCGAAATCAGGTTCATCGACGGATCGCCCATGGCCGAAACGGATGTGCGCTCGAGGCCGATCTTGTCGAGCATCTCGCCGAGGCGCCTGTAGTCGTCCGGCGTGCCCTCGAAGATCGGGATCTCGACGCCGTCATAGCCGGTGGCCTTGATATCCTTGAGCAGGTTCTTGTGCTTCGCCGTGACGCTGGTCGTCCACAGGAACATGCAGAAGCCGATTTTCATGACGATCCCCTCCCCGAAATCTGGTCCGACCAGATTGCAGGTTTCGGGCCGTCAGGCAAGCCGCACCAATTGTCCTCGTCGATGTAAGGCCTAGCGCCCGACGTTGAGAACGGGGCTCGATTCCTTTTCGGAGGTCATCACTACTAGCAAGCTGTTGATGAGATCGGCCTTCTTGTCGTCGGAAACGGCGACGCCGGAACTCTTGTCGAAATGCAGCATCACCTCGTCGATGATGGCGAGCGCGTTTTCGACCATGTAGCGCCGCGCCTGGAAGATGGCGACCGCCTGCTGGCGCTTCAGCATGGCGCCGGCAATCTCGGACGCATAGGCGAGATGGGTCAGCCGCGCCTCGTCGACATGGATGCCGGCGACGGCGAGCTTGACCTGCAGCGTCGTCTGCAACTGCTCGGCGACCTCGTCGATATTGCCACGCAAGGATTGCTCGGTCTCGGAATCGTAGGGGTAGTGCGCAGCCAGCGCCCGGATGGCGCTGTCGCTCTGGTTGCCCACGAAGGTCTTGTACTCGTCGACATTGAAACTCGCCTGCGCGGCGTCGGTAACGCGCCACACGACGACGGCGCCGATCTCGATCGGGTTGCCGTTGCGGTCGTTGACCTTGAGATGGTCTGTGACGAAGTTGACCAGCTTCAGCGGAATTCTGGTCTTCGACGAGAACGGGACGGTGTAGAGAAAGCCGCTCTTCTTGAGCGTACCGACGTAGCGGCCGAAGAAGGTAACAACCTTGGCGTCATTCGGCTGGATGATGGTGAAGCCGCTGGCGAAGAGAAGACCGACGACGGCAATCGGGATGATGAGCGGCCACAAAAACAGGGCCGCCACGCCCATCGTCACCAGCCAGACGAAGAGCAGTGGAAAACCGCCGACGCTGAAGGCGTCCCTGTCGCTGATGGTCTGCATAATCGTTCCCCCGATGAATCAAACCGCGGAACGAAGCTACTGTTGATATCCTAACATTCAGTACGGCGTGGCCTCAGGCCGCGGGGAGGATGTGTCGGCTGTTGCTACCGGAGACGCAGGATGCAGGCCGGAGCGCTTCGCCGACGTGTTCGGGAAGACGGGGCAGAGCCGGACGCCGCCTACCCCTCACCCGGATTTCCAGGTCGATTTGCCATAGCGGCAAATCAGAGAGTCGGACCTCTCCCGCAAGGGGCCTTCAGTGCGCCACCATCACATGGCGGACGGCCGTGTAGTCCTCCAGCGCGTAGACCGACATGTCCTTGCCGTAGCCGGACTGCTTCAGGCCGCCATGCGGCATCTCGTTGGTCAGCATGAAATGCGTGTTGATCCAGGTGCAGCCATATTGCAGGCGGGCCGCCGTCGACATGGCGCGCGAAATGTCCTTGGTCCAGACCGACGAGGCGAGGCCGTAGTCGCTGTCATTGGCCCAGGTGACGGCCTCGTCGACCTCGGAAAAGCGGGTGACCGAGACGACCGGGCCGAAGACTTCGCGGCGGACGATCTCGTCGTCCTGCAAGGCGCCGGCGACCACGGTCGGCTGGTAGTAGAAGCCGGTGCCGTCGCCGACCTTGCCGCCGGTAGTGATGTCGATGTGCTTGAGCTCGGAGGCGCGCTCGACGAAGGAGGCGACGCGGTCGCGCTGACGCCTCGAGATCAGCGGGCCAATCTCGTTGGCGGTGTCGTCGGGGTCGTCGTAGTGGATGGTGGAGACCGCGGACGACAGGTCGGCAACGAGCTTCTCGTAGACCTTCTTGCCGGCATAGACGCGGCAGGCCGCCGTGCAGTCCTGCCCGGCATTGTAGTAGCCAAAGGCGCGCAGGCCGGCGACCACGGCATCGATGTCGGCGTCGTCGAAGACGATGACCGGGGCCTTGCCGCCGAGTTCCAGATGCGTGCGCTTGACGGATCTGGCGGCCGCTTCCAGCACCTTCTTGCCGGTGGCGATATCGCCGGTGATCGAGATCATGTTGACCTTGGGATGGTTGATCAGCGCGTTGCCGACGGTGATGCCGCGACCGAGCACGACATTGACGACGCCCTCGGGCAGGATGTCGGCCATGATCCTGGCCAGCTTCAGCGCCGTCAGCGGGGTCTGCTCGGAGGGCTTGAACACGACGGTGTTGCCGCCGCCAATGGCCGGCGCGAGCTTCCAGGCCATCATCATCAGCGGGTAGTTCCACGGCGCGATGGAGGCGACGATGCCGATCGGGTCGCGGCGTATCATCGAGGTGTGGCCGGAGAGATATTCACCGGCGACGACGCCCGGCATGGAGCGGACGGCGCCGGCGAAGAAGCGGTAGCAGTCGACGATGGCCGGGATTTCGTCGTTGAGGACGGCGTTCACCGGCTTGCCGCAGTTCAACGCCTCCAGTGCCGCGAATTCCTTCGCCTCGGCCTCGATGCGCTCGGCGATCTTGAGCAGGTAGACCGAGCGTTGTGCCGGCGTCGTGCGCGACCAGGTGACGAAGGCTTTTTCGGCTGCCGAGACGGCCGCCTCGATCTGGCTTTCGGAGGCTTCCGGCAGGTCCAGGATGCTGGCGCCGGTGCGCGGGTTGAGCACGGCTTCACCAGCTTCGGTTCCGGCCTCGAATTTCGAGCCGATCAGCATCTGGGTGTCCATGAAAGATCCTCCTTATTTACCGGAACCGGCGATCTGGTCGCCGTCGCGGGTGAGATAGTAGGCAGCAAGAATGGGCAGCAGCGTCACCAGCACGACGACCATTGCCACGACATTGGTGACCGGGCGCTGGCGCGGGCGCACCAGTTCCTCGAGCATCCAGATCGGCAGGGTCTGCTGCTGCCCGGCAGTGAAGGTTGTGACGATGACCTCGTCGAAAGAGAGCGCAAAGGCCAGCATGCCGCCAGCGACCAATGCGGTGCCGATGTTGGGCAGGATGACATGGCGGAACGTCTGGAAACCATCGGCGCCGAGGTCCATCGAGGCCTCGACCAGCGAGCCGGAGACGCGGCGGAAACGGGCGACGGCGTTGTTGTAGACGACGACCACGCAGAAGGTGGCGTGACCGAGGATGATGGTCCAGGTCGAGAAGGGAATGTCGGCGAGGTTGAAGGCCGAGCGCAGCGCGATGCCGGTGATGATGCCGGGCAGCGCGATGGGCAGGATCACCAGCAGCGAGATGGTCTCGCGGCCGAAGAACCTGGTGCGACTGACGGCGGCGGCGCAGAGCGTGCCGAGGATCATCGCGATGACCGTGGAGATGGCCGCGACCTTGATCGACAGGGTCAGCGCCTGCCAGACATCCGGCCGGTTCCAGGTGACGGCGAACCATTGCAGGGTGAGGCCCGGCGGCGGCCACTGGTAGCTGCGCTCCTCGGTGGTGAAGGCGTAGACGAAGATCAAGAGCAGCGGCAGGTGCAGGAAAGCGAGGCCGGCGGCGGCGGCGATCTTCAGGCCGAGCGGGGCGGACTGGCGGTCAGAGCGCATCGAAGGCTCCCATGCGCTTGGCGCCCCAGAGATAGAAGCCCATGACGACGATGGGCACGACGGTGAAGGCGGCGGCGAGCGGAATGTTGCCGGCCGTGCCCTGGTGCGCATAGACCGCCTGGCCGATGAAGAGGTGCGAGGTGCCGACGATCTGCGGGATGATGTAGTCGCCCAATGTCAGCGAGAAGGTGAAGATCGAGCCGGCGACGATGCCGGGCAATGCCAGCGGGAACAGCACGTTGCGAAAGGTCTGGCCCGGCGTTGCGCCGAGATCGGACGAGGCCTCGACGAGGTTTTGCGGCACGCGCTCGAGGGCAGCCTGCACCGGCAGGATCATGAAGGGCAGCCAGACATAGAGGAAGACGATGAAGGTGCCGGTGAAGGAGACCGACAGCGAGTTGCCGCCGACGATGGGCAGCGATAGCCAGGCGTCGATCAGCCAGGTCAAATGCAGTTTGGCGAACAGCCAGGTGAGGATGCCTTCCTTGGCGAGGATCAGCTTCCACGCGTAGACCTTGACCAGATAGCTGGACCACAGCGGCAGCATCACGCCGAGGTAGAACAGCGCCTTCCACTTGCCGCGCGCATAACGGGCCGCGAAATAGGCGATGGGGAAAGCGACGACCGCGGCCGCGAGCGTGACCATGGCCGCCATCGAGACCGTCCGCACGATGATGTCGATGTTGGAGGGCCGCAGCAGTTCGCCATAGGTCTTGAAGGTGAACTCGCGATTGATGAGGCCGGAAAACTCGTCGATCGAGAAGAAGCTCTGCAGAAGCAGCGCGAAGAGCGAGCCGAGATAGACGATGCCGAGCCACAGCACCGGCGGCGTCAGCAGCAGCACCAGCAGCACGGTCGGCTTGCGCCACAGCGTATCCGACAGGCTGCCGCGAAGCCCGCCACGCTCCGGCAGGATGGCCGATGCTTGTGCGAGGCTCATCGCCCGCCCTCGTCCATCAGATGCAGGTCGTCGCGGGCAAAGCCGATGTGGACGGGCTTGCCCTCGGCGGGGAAGGGTTCGCCGGCCGGCAGAACGGCGTTGATGCGCTGGCCCTCGACGTCGAGGCCAAGCCGGGTCGTGCCGCCGAGATAGGCGCTGGAGATGACAGTGGCCGCGATGCTTCCGGGACCCTGTTCGACGAGGCGCACGGCCTCAGGCCGCAGGCTCGCCCAACGCTTCTCGCCGGTATGACGCAATACGAAGTCTGGGGGCAGCACGTTGGACGAGCCGACGAAGTCGGCGACAAAGCGCGAATTCGGCGTCTTATAGATCTCTTCCGGCGTGCCGACCTGCATGACCTTGCCATGGTCGAAGACGGCAATGCGGTCGGCCATCGACAGGGCCTCGCCCTGGTCGTGGGTGACGAAGACGAAGGTGATGCCGAGCGACTTCTGCAGGGCCTTCAGCTCTTCCTGCATGTTCTCGCGCAGCTTGAGGTCGAGCGCGCCGAGCGGTTCGTCGAGCAGCAGCACTTTCGGCCGATTGACCAGGGCGCGGGCGAGCGCGACGCGCTGGCGCTGGCCGCCGGAAAGCTGGCCGGGACGGCGCGCGCCGTAGCCGGGAAGCTTGACGAGTTCGAGCGCCTCATCCGCGGCGCGCCGGCGCTCCGCCTTTGCGACGCCCTTGACCATCAGCCCGTAGGCGACGTTGTCGGTGACGTTGAGATGCGGAAAGAGCGCGTAGTCCTGGAACACCGTGTTGACGTTGCGGCGGTAGGGCGGAACGTCCTCGGCGCGTTCGCCGAAGATCGACAGGCGGCCGGCGGTCGGCCGCTCGAAACCGGCGATCAGACGCAGGCAGGTCGTCTTGCCCGAACCGGACGGCCCGAGCATGGCGAAGAACTCGCCTTCACGGATGTCGAGATCGACCGCGTCAACGGCCTTTACGGTGCCGAAATGACGCGAGATCTTCTCGAAGGCGACAGCTGTGGTCATGTACCGATCACCGGAATCACAGTCTCCCTATCCGGCCGCTGCGCGGCCAGCCCCTCCCCGAGGGGGAGAGGAGGGAGCGATGTTGCAAGGGCAGCCGACCGGTCGTGCCGATCAGCCCGACGCGGGTCGGAGCACGCAAAAGCGCGTCTCCGGCCCGTCGCCTGTGACGGCCTCCTGCGCGGAGGCCGGGATGCTAGCGGCCGCCGATGACGCCGATGTAGTCCGACACCCAGCGGTAATAGGGCACGCACTGGTCATTCTGGCTGGCGCATTTCGAGGTCGGCGTGGTCCAGAAATGGACCTTCTCGAAATTGTCCATGCCGTTGGTGGTGCAGCCCTCGGCCGTCTGCATGCCGCGGCCATCGGTACAGGCGGCGGGAACCGAGGGGTTGGCGCCGAACCAGACCGACAGGTCGCTCTGCAGGTTGGAGGCCAGCGAATGCTCCATCCACATGTAGGCGCAGTTCGGGTTGGCGCTGTCGACATGCATCATGGTGGTGTCGGCCCAGCCGGTGACGCCCTCTTCCGGGAAGACCGATGCAATCGGCTGCTTCTCGCTCTTCAGGATGTTGACCTGGAACGGCCAAGAGCCGGAGGCGACGACGCCTTCGTTCTTGAAGTCGTCCATCTGGATGAAGGCGTCGTGCCAGTAACGGCCGACCAGCGTGCGCTGGACGCGCAGCAGGTCGAGGGCTGCCTTGTACTGATCCTCGTTGAGCTCGTAGGGGCTCTTGATGCCGAGCTCGGGCTTGTGGGTCATCAGGTAGAGTGCCGCATCGGCGACGTGGATCGGGCCGTCATAGGCCTGCACGCGGCCCTTGTTGGTCTTGCCGTCGGGGAGATCCATTTCCTCGAAGACGACGTTCCAGCTGGTCGGCGCTTCCTTGAATGTGTCGGTGTTGTACATCAGCACGTTCGGGCCCCACATGTAGGGGACGCCGTAGTGCACGCCGTCGACCGTGTGCCAGGGAGCATCCTTGAGGCGGTCGTCGACCGTCGACCAGCTCTTGATGAGGTCGATGTTGATCGGCTGGACACGCTTGCCGGCAATGAGGCGCAGTGAGGCGTCGCCCGATGCGGTGACGAGGTCGAAGCCGCCCTCGTTCATCAGCGCGACCATCTCGTCGGACGTGTTGGCGGTCTTGACGTTGGCCTTGCAGCCGGAGGCCTCCTCAAACTTGGTGACCCAGTCGAAAGCCTTGTCGGTTTCGCCGCGCTCGATATAGCCGGCCCACGCGACGATGTTGACCTGCCCCTCGCCGGCGCCGATCTCCTTGATTTGGGCCATGGCCTGGCCGGTGAAGCTCACTGCAAGCGCGATCGCGGTGCAGGATTTCAGGAATGATTTCATGGCTACGTCTCCCATTGGCGGGGCCGCTCTGGAACGGCGGCATGATCCCCGAACCGGAAAGGTTGCGCGAAACATCCGGTTTCACAAATTCATTTATCAGAAAGCCGATATCGGCAAAACCGATATCAGATCGGCCGATCCGAAAAGCCGGAGCGCGGACGCTGGCGAACGGTACGCTGCGACTGGGCGATGCCGATGAAGTCGCGCGCGGCCTGTGGCAGGCCCGAACCGCGGCGCCAGACCATGCCGACCTGGACGACCGGCAGGGATCCCGAAATATCGCGCGACTCGATGCGGTCGCCCTCGAGCGACCAGGGGCGGTAGACGAGGTCGGGCAACAGCGCCACGCCGGCGCCGGTGGCGACTAGGCTGCGCACCGCCTCGACCGAGCGGGTGCGGAAGGCGACGTGCGGGCGGGCGCCAAGCGCCGACAGGAGCTTGCCGGTGTTCTCCTCGATCTCATCGACCGACAGCATGATCAGCGGCTCGTCGGCGATGTCGCCGACATTGATGATCTCGGCCGAGGCGAGCGCGTGGCCGAGCGGCAGCCAGAGCCGATAGGAAGAGACTTCGAGGATTTCGGACTGCAGCGCCAGACGGTCGCGCAAGTTGGAGATGACCATGACGGCGATATCGAGCTTGCCGCCGACCAGCAGGTGCTCGAGGTAGTCGCCATTGTCCTCGATGGCCGAAATCTCGACCGCCGGGTGGGCGCGCCGGTAACGGGCCAGCAGGTCGGACAGCACGTAGCCGGCGACGAGCGAGGTGACGCCGAGTTGCAGCCGGCCGGTCGTCGCCTCCCTGCCGCCAAAGAAGCTGCGCCTGGCGTCCGACACGTCAGCCAGGATTTTTGTCGCGTGACGCAGGAACTGGTGACCCTTGTGGGTGATGTTGAGGCCGCGCGGGTGGCGCTCGAAGAGCTCGATGCCGAGATCGCTCTCCAGTTCCTTGATCGCTTGGGTGACCGAGGATTGCGAGATCGACAGGTTCTGGGCGGCGCGTGAAATCGTGCCCTGCTCGGCAACGGCGACGAAATACTGCAACTGCCGGAATGTGAAGGCCATGACGCGACTAAACACGCAAGAGGCCGCGATGGGAAGGCGTGCCAGCAAGGGCTTGACCAGCGCTCGATTCGTAACTATTAAAGTTACATGAAACGCAACAGCCGCCTATCCTCCATGCTTCACATCCTGGTCCACATGGCCCCCAGCCGCGACGAAGCTATGACATCCGAGCAACTGGCCGGCTTCGTTCACACCAATGCAGTCGTCATCCGCCGCGCCTTTGCCGGATTGCGCGAGGCCGGAATCGTTGCCTCGGCACGCGGCCATGGAGGTGGGTGGCAGCTGGCCAAGGCACCCGAGACGATCTCGCTGGCAGAAATCTGCACCGCTCTTGGCGAAAGCCTGCTGCCTTTCGGCACAGAACCGGAAGCACCCGGATGCCTTGTAGAGCAGGCGGTGATCGGGGCGCTCGACGAGTTTCGCCGCGACGCCGAGAAGCTGCTTGCCGAAAAACTCAGCCGCGTGTCGCTGGCCGATATCGCCGCGACAGTAGGACCCAATATGCAACTGACAGGAGCCCACAACAATGCATCATGATGCAATCATCATCGGCGGCAGTTTCGCCGGCCTGTCGGCCGCCACGCAACTGGCGCGCGCCAGGCGCAGCGTGCTGGTGATCGATGCCGGAGAGCCGCGCAACCGGTTTGCCGAGCACGCGCACGGATTCCTCGCTCAGGATGGCGAGCCGCCCTCGGCGATCCTGAACAAGGCGCGGCGCCAGCTAGCGGCCTACCCGACAGCAAGGATGATCAACGGCCGGGCGACGCTGGCCGCCAAGGCAGACGGCGGCTTCGAGGTAACCGTTGGCGACCAGGCAGGTTTCACCGGGTCGAGACTGATCCTGGCCACCGGCATAACCGACGAACTCCCGGACATTCCGGGCCTTGCCGAGCGGTGGGGCAAGACGGTGATCCACTGCCCCTACTGCCACGGCTATGAATTCGGTGGCGGTCCGCTCGGCGTACTGGCAACGGGCGCGCCTTCGATCCACCAGGCGCTGGTCGTCGCGGACTGGGGCGATACGACCCTCTTCTGCGCCGGAGCGTTCCGACCCGACGCATCACAAACCGAACAGCTTCGCCAGCGCGGCGTGGCGATCGAGACGATACCGCTGACCAGCATCGAAGACGGTCCTAACGGCGGAATCTCGGCCCGGCTGGATGACGGCACGCACAGGACCATGCGCGGCCTGTTCGTCGCGCCGCGTTCGCGCATGGCAGGGCGTGCCGCCGAGCAGTTGGGCTGCGAGATGACGGAAGGCATGCTCGGGCCGCTCATCAAGGTCGACGACATGCGACGGACCAGCATTCCAGGCTGCTTCGCAGCCGGCGATGCGGCCCAGCCAGCGCAAAGCATCCCATTTGCGGTGTCCACCGGCGCATTCGCGGGCCTCGCCGCGCACCAGTCCTTGATGTTCGGCCTGCCCATCTGAGGTGACAGGGGCGATACTCCCTGTCACGACCCCGGAACCGGTTCAGGCGGTAGCGTCTTCGGCGACCGCGTCCGGCATGTTCTTCTTGCAGGAGGCGATGCAGTTCTTGGCGCTTGACTTCGATGTGTAGCTCTCGGAAATCACCATCGGCTCGCCATTCGCAGCGACGAAGCGGACCATGAACTGATCGTCCTTCGTGCTGGCGATCTCGAAACGATAGCCTTTGGCAGTCTCGTCGTTGGTCAAGTCAGCGACCGCGGCATCCGGCGCATTCTTCTTCAAGGATTCGATGCAGTTCTTTGCGCTTGCCTTGCCCTTGTAGCTCTCGGACCAGACCATGACTTCCGAATTATACAGAAACTGGACGCCAAACTGATCGGTCTTGCGATCGGTGATCTTGAACTTGTAACCCATGTATTCCGGCTCCTCTCCGTTTGCCCGCTCCTTATTGGACATCATGGCGCGCGAGACAAGCCTGAATGGCCGCCTTCGACCATAGTTGCAGGTTCATGCAGCGGGGTGGCGCGGCCCGGTTGCGACCAGCAGGCCGGTGCCCGCCTGCTCAAGCGCGGCGACGATTTCGGGCGGCGGCGCCCGGTCGGTGGCGAGTTCGCTGAAGCCGTCGAAACCGCAGACCTGCACCAGCCCCTGACGGCCGAACTTGGTGTGGTCGGTGACGACCACGGAGCGCGTGCCGCGCGACAACACGACGCGCGCGAACTCGGCCTCCTCCAGAACGAAATCCATGACGCCATTCTCGGCGTTCACGGCGCCTGCCGAAATGACCGCGTGGTTCATCGAGAAGCGGCTGACGAACTCGATGGCCGAGACGCCGAAGGCCGCGCCTGAATCGCTGCGCAGCTCGCCGCCGGTCATGTAGACCTTGTTGCCGTTGACGGTGGCGAGCGTGCGGGCAATGTCCGACGAGTTGGTGACGACGGTGAGCCGGCGGTGACCGAGCAACTCGCGGGCGAGGAAGCTCGTCGTGGTGCCGGTGTCGAGCATCACGGATTCGCCATCGCGGATGGTAGCGGCCACCTGGCGGGCGATGGCGCGCTTGGCCTCGGCGTTCTCGCGCATGCGGCGCTCGAAGGGCGCCTCGCCGATCAGCGACGGCAGCCCGATGGCGCCATGCATCTTCAGGACGGCGCCGTTGCGGGTGAGCGGCTTGACGTCGCGGCGCACCGTTTCCAGGGAAACGTTCAGCTTGCGGGCGAGGCTGGCGATGGTGACCGTGCCCTCCTCCTGCAGCAGCCGCAATATTTCTCCATGCCGCTTGGAATGCTTCATCGCTCGGTCAGTCCTCCACGGCGTCCGGGGCCGGTCGCCGGCGACATTCAAGCATGTCCGATGCGTCTGTGGAAGCCGGGCAGAAACGGGCAAAAAAGCTACGAAAGCCACAAATACGCATTGACATTGCGACGGCGGCCAGCCGACATTGCCGGCGTCTTGCACAGCCGCGATCCGCGCCATGAAGGGCGGACGGCCAACCGTCGAGGATGCCTCTTGATCACCAACGCCGGCCGACAGGCACAATCGGGACGGCGCAGGTGAGTGCGACCGAGGCACGTATCCGGGCACTACCCCTCTGGAACGGCTCCCTGAGCATCGAGCCCCTGAAGGGCGGCCTCAGCAATGAAAGCTTTCTTGTCGCCGACGCCAACGGCAAGCATGTCGTACGGTTCGGGCGCGACTTCCCCTTCCACCATGTCTATCGCGAACGCGAGATCATGACCGCGCGTGCGGCGAGCGAAGCCGGCTTCGCGCCGGCCGTCGAATATGCCGAACCCGGCGTCATGGTGTCGGCGTTTCTCGGCGCCAAGACCTATGACGGCGACGACGTGCGCGAGAACCGCATCCGCATCGCCAGGCTGATGCGCGACTTCCATACCGAGATGCCAAAGCACGTGTCGGGCGCGGGCTTCATGTTCTGGGTATTCCACGTCATCCGCGACTATGCCCGGTCGCTCGAGGCGGGCAGCAGCCGGATGACCCCTCACCTGCCGTCCTATCTCGCGCTCGCCGACGAGTTGGAGAAGGTGCAGGCGCCGCTGCCGGTGGTGTTCGGCCACAACGACCTGTTGCCGGCCAATTTCCTCGATGACGGGGAAAAACTCTGGCTGATCGATTTCGAGTATGCCGGCTTCAACACGGCGATGTTCGACCTCGCCGGGGCCGCCTCCAACGCCGGCATGACGGGAGAAGAGTCCGACCAGTTGCTGACCGCCTATTTCGGACATGAACCGGACGAAAAGCTGCGCCGCTCTCACGCCGCCATGCAATGCGCCTCTCTGCTGCGCGAGGCAATGTGGAGCATGATCTCGGAACTGCACCTCGCCGCGCCCGGGGCGGATTACGAAGCCTACACCGCGGAGAACCTGGCGCGCCTCGAGGCGGCGCTGGAGAGCTATCGCACCACCTACGGAAAGCTGCCGACATGACGCTGCCAAGCCACGCCCAGATCGTCGTCATCGGCGGCGGTATCATCGGCTGTTCGACGGCCTATCACCTGGCGCGCGACCACAAGGCCGACGTGGTGCTGCTCGAACAGGGCAAGCTGACCTCGGGCTCGACCTGGCATGCCGCCGGCCTCGTGGGACAGCTGCGGTCGTCGGCCTCGATCACCAAGGTGCTGAAATATTCCGTCGACCTCTACAAGCAGCTCGAGGCCGAGACCGGCTTGGCGACCGGCTGGAAGATGACGGGCTGCCTGCGGCTCGCCACCAACCAGGACCGCTGGACGGAATACAAGCGGTTGGCGACGACGGCAAAAAGCTTCGGCATGGACATGCAGCTGGTGTCGCCGGAGGAGGTGAAGAAGATGTGGCCGCTGATGGAGACCTCCGATCTCGTCGGCGCCTCCTGGCTGCCGACAGACGGACAGGCGAGCCCGTCCGACATCACCCAGTCGCTCGCCAAGGGCGCGCGCATGCATGGCGCCAAGATTCACGAGGAGGTGCGCGTCACCGGCTTCGAGATGAGCGGCAGGCGCATCACCGCCGTGAAGACGAACAAGGGCGACATCGCCTGCGACATGGTCGTGAACTGCGCCGGGCAATGGGCGCGGCAGGTCGGCGCGATGGCCGGCATCAACGTGCCGCTGCAGCCGGTCAAGCATCAGTACATCATCACCGAGAAGATCGACGGGCTGGCGAGTGACGCGCCGACGATCCGCGATCCCGACCGGCGCACCTATTTCAAGGAAGAGGTCGGCGGGCTGGTGATGGGCGGCTACGAGCCCAACCCGCAGGCCTGGACGACGGGCGACGTGCCCAACGACTGGGAGTTCCGCCTGTTCGACGACGATTTTGACCATTTCGAGCAGCATATGGAACAGGCGATGGCGCGCATCCCGGCGCTGGAGACCGCCGGCGTCAAACAAATGATCAACGGGCCGGAGAGCTTTACGCCCGACGGCAACTTCATCCTCGGCGCCGCGCCCGAATGCGCCAATATGTATGTCGGCGCAGGCTTCAACGCCTTTGGCATCGCCTCGGGCGGCGGCGCCGGCTGGGTGCTGGCCGAGTGGACCATGGCCGGCGAGGCGCCGCTCGATCTCTGGGTCGTCGATATCCGCCGCTTCTCCGACATGCACCGCGACCGGCAATGGGTTTGCGATCGCACGCTCGAGGCCTATGGCAAGCATTACACGATCGGCTTTCCGCACGAGGAGTACGATTCGGGCCGGCCGCGCATCGTGTCGCCACTCTACGAAAGGCTGAAGAAGCACAACGCCGTGTTCGGGTCGAAGCTCGGCTGGGAACGGCCGAACTGGTTCGCGCCCGACGGCATGGAGCCCAGGGACGTCTATTCCATGGGCCGGCAGAACTGGTTCGAAACAGTCGGCGACGAGCACCGGCACGTGCGCGAGAAGGTCGGCATCTTCGACCAGTCGTCCTTCGCCAAGTACGAGATGGCGGGCAGGGATGCGCAGAAGGCGCTCGACTGGATCTGCGCCAATGACGTGTCGAAGCCTGCCGGGCGGCTGACCTACACGCAGCTTCTCAACACGCGCGGCGGCATCGAGGCCGACCTGACCGTGGCGCGGCTGGCGGAGGACAGGTTCTACATCGTCACCGGAACCGGTTTCCGCACGCACGACCTCGCCTGGATCCAGGACCACATCGACGACGAACTCGATGCCGGACTGGTCGACGTCACGGAGAGGTTCGGGACGCTGTCGCTGATGGGGCCGCGGGCACGCGACGTGCTTGCGGCGGTGACAAAAGCCGATGTCTCGAACGAGGCCTTCCCCTTCGGCCATGTACGAGAGATCGAGATTGCCGGCGCGACGGTGCGCGCGCTGCGCGTCACCTATGTCGGCGAACTCGGCTGGGAACTGCATATACCGATCGGCGCGACCGGCGAGGTGTTCGACGCGCTGATGGCGGCGGGCAAGGCGCATGACATCAGGCCGATCGGCTACCGGGCGCTGGAATCGCTGCGGCTCGAAAAGGGCTACCGTGCCTGGGGGGCCGACATCACGCCGAACGACACGCCCTTCGAGGCCGGGCTCGGCTGGGCCGTCAAGCTGCGCAAGAACACCGACTTCGTCGGGCGCGAGGCGCTAGGCAAGATCACCGGAGCGGCGCTGACGAAACGCTTTGCCGGCTTCACGGTCGAAGATCCGGGGGTCGTGCTGCTCGGCCGCGAGACGATCCTGCGCAACGGCGAGCCGGTCGGCTACCTGACCAGCGGCGGCTACGGCTCCACGGCGGGCAAGAGCATCGGCTACGGCTATGTCCGCAACGCCGACGGCGTCAGCGACGAATTTCTCGCATCAGGTGACTACGAACTGGTGGTCGCGATGGAGCGCACAAGGGCGGCGATCCATCTCGAACCGCTCTACGATCCGAAGGCGGAGCGGGTGAAGGCCTAGGCCCTCCATGCAGATGCGCCTGGAACTGCTGCGCCCGAAGGATTTCTAGCTTCGGCGCAGCACCAGCCCGCGGCTCGGCACCGTGCCGGTCTCGCCGGGCATCGAGACATAGGGCTCAGTCTCCTCGACGCGGGTCAGAATCCCCTGCCCTTCCAGTTCGGCGATGCGGTCCGAAAAGCCGCCATCCCACAGCGTGTTCTTGACCGTCAGCACCAGCACGCCGCCGGGCCGGCAGATGCGCAGGAGCTCGTCCAGTCCCTCGGTGCCGACATGCCCGGAGGTGAAGACGCCGGCCGAGACGATGCCGGCAAAGTGGCCGTCTGCGAAGGGCAGCGGGCCGCCTAGCGCCAGTCTGTGGAGCGCCTTGTAGACGCCCTTCCTGGCGGCCTGCGCCAGCATGCCTTCGGAAATGTCGAGCGCCTCGACATGCGGATAGCCCATGATGCCCAGCCATTCGCCGATCAGGCCGGTGCCGGCCCCGGCATCGAGCATGGGTTCGGCGCCGCGCGGCAGATGGCGCGACAGCAGCGCCAGGCAGATCGACGGGTGCCGGTAGCCGGCGACGGCCATCTCGTGATCGTAGGTCTCGGACCAGCCGTCATAGAGCGCTGCAATCTCCTCGGGTCGCTTCGCCTCGTAGACGGCGCCGAGCGCGCCCTGGTGTCGTCCGTCAGCCATATGCCATTTCCGAATTCGCGACTTGATCCCATGGTCTCGCATGTTACCCAAAGAGCGGGGGCCGCGGAACGGCCAATCGAAAAGGGGAACTCGAGACGATGTCTGAAGAACAGCAGGCCCGCGAAGCCATGGCGGCCATTCCGCTTCTGGCGGGATATCGCGGACCCGTCACCCGACTGGGCGGGCTGACCAACCTGGTGTTCCAGGCAGGGGAGCATTGCCTGCGCATTCCCGGCAAGGGCACCGAGGAATACATCAACCGCGCCAACGAGGCGGTGGCCGCGCGCGAGGCGGCGAAGGCGGGCGTCAGCCCCGAAGTGCTCCATTTCGACACGGCGGGCGTGATGGTCACGCGCTTCATCGACGGCGCCCAGACGATGTCGCCTGCGGCCTTCAAGCTGAATTCCGGGGCGCCGGCGCGAGCGGGCGAGGCGCTGCGAAAGCTGCATGTCTCGGGCGCCGTGTTTCCGTTCCGCTTCTACCTGTTCTCGATGATCGACGACTACCTCAGGATCCTGTCGACCAAGGACGTCGTGCTGCCCAAGGGCTATCACGAGGTGTTGCGCGAATCCGAGGATATCCGAACGGCGCTGTCGGCGCGTCCGGCGACGCTCGTCGCCTGTCATTGCGATCCGCTGTGCGAGAACTTCCTCGACACCGGGGATCGCATGTGGATCGTCGACTGGGAATATTCCGGCATGAACGACCCGATGTGGGACCTCGGCGACCTGTCGGTGGAAGGCAAGTTCGGAGAGGAGCAGGAAGAAGAAATGCTGCTGGCCTATTTTTCCGGCGAGCCGAGGCCAGCCGAGCGCGGCCGCGTCGTCATCTACAAGGCGATGTGCGATCTTTTGTGGACCCTGTGGGGCCTGATCCAGCTGGCCAACGAGAACCCGGCCGAAGACTTTCGCGCTTATGCCGATGGGCGCTTCGCGCGGTGCAGGAAGCTCATGCAGGGCGCAGATTTTGCACGCCATCTTGAGGCGGTGCGCAAGGGCTGAGGGCTTTCCGTCAGCTCGCGACGGTGCGCAACTTCCCAGCGAGATCGTCCGGCGGTTCGCCACCGGCATAGAGGCGCAGGAACAGGTCCATGCCGACAAGGCGCATGCGCGAGACCGGGTCGCTGGCGGCAAGCCCGATCATGTCCGCAACGGCTGGTGCCGGCCACTTCATGACATCGCGCAAGGGGCCGTTGGCAAGGATGCGCTCCGCGCCGGCCGACAATTCGGGCGCGATGCCGAAGCCGTTCTTCCTGGCATAGACGTTGCGCCTGGGTATGTGCTGCTCGGCGACCTTCTTGAGCAACCATTTTCCGGTGCCGCGCCGGTGCTTGAAGCGCCGCGGCAAATGCATGGCGAAGTCGATGAGCGCATTCTCGATGAAGGGCACCCTGAGCTCCACCGAGGCCGCCATGCTGATGCGGTCGTGCCGGTGCAGGAGATCGCCAAGGTAGGAATAGAGGTCGAAGACGCAGCCTGCCAGGAAAGCCCGATCACTGAGCGACCTGACCGGCTCCAGCCGGTCGAACAGCTTGGCCGGCAGGAAGGCGAGTTCCGGGGAGAGCGCGCGCATCCGGGCATGAACCTGGTCGGCACGCGGTCCCGACCGGAAAGGCGAGAACGGATCTACCATGCCCTTCCTGAGCCTGCTGGCGATCAGGCCGCGCGGCAAGAGCCTGTCCCAGGGCGGCGACAGGAACTGCCATTGCCGGGTGCGCTTGGCCTGGAAGGTATAGCCGCCGAACAGTTCGTCGGCACCCTCGCCGGTCAGGAGGACCTTGACGCCGTCGGCATGGCAGCGCTGCGCCAGGGCGAGGAGCGCGATGCGGCTGCCGTGCCAGCCGTCGCTTTCGAGATGCCAGATCATCTTCGGCCATAGGTCGAGGAACTGGTCCCTCCCGAGCGGCACGCGGCGCATCTCCACGCCGGCCCTGCGCGCCGTCAGTTCCGCGTCGGCGGCCTCGCTCTTGCCGAGCTGCGGGTCGACGACATAGGCGTGGACCTCCGGCCGGAACTGCTTTGCAAGCGCCGTGATCAGCCCGGAATCGACGCCGCTGCTGCAGGCGGTCGCAACCGACGTGTCCGCAATGCAGTGAAGGCCGACGCTCTGCTTCATCAGGCTTTCGAGCGCCTCGATGTGGACGGCATCCGAGGCGGTGTCGCCGACAAGGCGGCCCGGATCGAGGCTCTCGAGCGGGTCCCAGAAGACCGACCTTTCGACCCCTTCGTCGGTGATCTTCCAGAGCCCGCCGGGCGGCAGCCGCTCGATGCCGTCGAAAAGGCTGTGGCCGGAATCGCGATACTGCCCGGCGAGGCGGACCGTGACCTCGCGCGGGTCGACATCGCGGTAGAACCCGTCACAGGCGAGAATTGCTTTGTCCTCCGAGGCGAACAGGATGCGCTCCGCGGTTTCGGCCACCGACATCGGCTTGATGCCGAGGCGGTCGCGCGCCAGCCAGAGCTCGGAGCTGCGCAAATCGACATAGGCGAGCGCGAACATGCCGTTGAACAGCAGCACGGCCTTGCGCGGCCCCCAGTGGTGCAGCGCCTGCAACACGACCTCGGTGTCGGATGCGGTGTGGAAGACGACGCCTTCGGCGCGCAGGTCGTCGCGCAGCGCCTTGAAATTGTAGACCTCGCCATTGAAGACCAGCACGCCTTGGCCATCCTGAACCTGCATGGGCTGACGGGCGTCACGGGAGGTGTCGATGATGGTCAGGCGCTGGTGGCCGAAGGCAAGCCGGCCATTGTTCCAGCTGCCGCTGTCGTCGGGACCGCGATGCACGATCGCCCGCATCATGTTCGCGACATCCGCCAGGTCCGTCTGGCCAACCGGACTACGCTTGCGCCAGACCCCTGCAATTCCGCACATGCGCTGCAACTCCCCCGACAGCCTACGAAAGCATATCGCGTCGTGGTCGTCACGCATCATGCGCAGGATCGACTTCGCGCCAAGCGGACGTCGGGAGTTCCAGAGAGAGCCCGTCGGTGCTAGGCTGGCCCCATGTGGAAAACCGTCAGGCCCTTCATCGCTTTGGCTGTATGCGTCGGCAGCGTCGCTGCTTCAGCATGGGCGGCCGACACGCAAGGCCAGCCGGATGGGCTGGAGCAGCCGGCGCTGCGCTTTGCCTTCTCTGCCGAATCGCCGCTCGTCGCCCGCGCCGAGCCGATCGAATCGCTGCAAAATGGCGTGCCCGGGGCCTACGTGTCCGCGATGACGCTCTACCGCGTGGCCCTGGCCAGCGGCCTGCAGCCGCCGCTCGTCGCCTCTGACCGTATCTATGGCGACGACCTGGCCGGACCGCTGCAGTGGACCTGGGCGACCGAGAACGGCGACGTGGTCACGCGGGTGGGCAAGGGAACCTTCCGGCTGTCCTTCGCGGCGGATGGCAGCGACTGGTTCAAGGAACTGAACTGCCTGATGGTGACCTGGCCCGGCGGCGACCAGCCGGCGGTGATGACGTGTGACGACGGAACCGAGCGCCGCATGACGGTGCCGTCGGACGGCGTGGTGATGATCGACGACGTCGCCTATGCCCGTGTCTTCCCGCGCGAGCCGCTGCCGCCTGAAGAAGACGTCATGACCATTGAGCTCGACGCAGGCTCCCAGTCGGTAGAATAAGAATTTCCGGTGATCTCAGCTGGTGTGGCGGCGGTTGACCTGTTTCGGCCGGCCGGGCAGCGTGAGCTGCGTGTCGCGGCGCGGGCGCTCGGCGACGACCTTGCCCTTCGAGACAACGCACAGCCGCTCGGCGCGCAGCCTGAGCGCCTCGACCGGGTTGCCGGCATCGAGCACGACGAGGCTGGCGCTCTTGCCGACCGCAAGCCCGAGGTGGTCGAGACCCATGATGTCGGCATTGACGCTGGTGACCATGTCGAAGCAATGCGCCATGTCGGCGGGGCTCGTCATCTGCGCGACGTGCAGGCCCATGAAGGCGACGTCGAGCATGTCGGCGGTTCCGAGCGGATACCACGGATCGAGCACGCAATCCTGGCCGAAGCCGACACGGATGCCGGCCTTCAGCATTTCCGGCACGCGCGTCATGCCGCGGCGCTTGGGGTAGGTGTCGTGGCGGCCCTGGATGACGATGTTGATCAGCGGATTGGGGATCGCCGAAACGCCGGCCTCGGCAATCAGGGGTAACAGCTTCGAGACATAGTAATTGTCCATCGAGTGCATCGAGGTGAGATGCGAGCCGGCGACGCGGCCGGAAAGGCCGAGGCGCTGCGTCTCGTAGGCAAGCTGCTCGATGTGGCGCGACAGCGGATCGTCGGTCTCGTCGCAATGCATGTCGACCATCAGGCCGCGCTTTGCAGCGACTTCGCAAAGCTCGGTGACCGAGCGCGTGCCGTCGGCCATGCTGCGCTCGAAATGCGGGATGCCGCCGACGACATCGACGCCCATGTCGAGCGCAGCCAGCGTTATCTCCCGAGCCTTCGGCGCCCGGTAAAAACCGTCTTGCGGGAAGGCGACAAGCTGCAGATCGAGGTAGGGTCTTACGATGTCGCGCACCGCCAGCAGGCCGCGCACGCCGGTCATGGCGTTGTCGTCGGACGTGTCGACATGGCTGCGAATGGCGAGCAGGCCCATCGAGACGGCCCAGTCGCAGTAGCGAAGCGCCCGCTCGATGACGGCTTCCTCGGTGAGCAGCGGCTTCAATTCGCCCCAGAGGCCGATGCCTTCGAGCAGCGTGCCCGACGCGTTGATGCGCGGAATGCCGTAGGACAGCGTTGCGTCCATGTGGAAATGCGGATCGACGAAGGGCGGCGAGACAAGGCAGCCCGTGGCGTCGACGATACGGCCTGCCTCGGCGTCGATGGACGGTTCGACCGCCGCGATGCTGTCGCGCTTGATCCCGATGTCAACGGTCTTGCCGTCAGGCAGGATGCCGCCCTTGACGATAAGGTCAAAACTCATCTTTCGCCTTTCTGGTAGGGGATCATCAGCGCCTTGGGATAGGTGGCGCGACGCGCCACCAGGATAAGCGCCAGGATCGACAGTGCGTAGGGCATCATCAGGAAGATCTGGTAGGGCACCACGCCGCCAGTAATCTGCTGCAGACGCACCTGGTAGGCATCGAAGGCGGCGAAGAGGATGGCGCCGAGCAGCGCCTTGCCGGGCCGCCAGGAACCGAACACCACCAGCGCGATGCAGATCCAGCCGCGCCCGTTGATCATGCCGAAGAAGAACGAATTGAAGGCAGACATGGTGAGGAAGGCGCCGCCGATCGCCATCAGCGCGCTGCCGGCCATGACAGCGCCGATGCGGGTCGCTGTGACCGAGATGCCCTGCGCCTCGACGGCGGAGGGGTTTTCGCCGGCGGCGCGGATGGCGAGGCCAAGCGGTGTGCGGTAGAGCACCCAGACGACCAGCGCGACGGTGACGAAGGCGAGATAGGTGAGCGGCGTCTGCGCAAACAGCGCCTCGCCGATGACCGGAATTTTCGACAGGCCCGGTATGGGCAGCGGCTGGAACGCCTCGATCTTTGGCGGCGAAGTGACCTCCGGCAGCGCCAGCCGGTAGGTGAAATAGGTCAGGCTGGTGGCGAGCAGCGTGACGCCGATGCCCACCACATGCTGCGACAGGCCGAGCGGAACGGTGAGCGTGGCGTGCAGCAGGCCGAACATGGCGCCGGCAAGGGCCGCGACCGCAACGCCGGTCCAAAGGTCGCCGCCGGCGTAGACGGTGAACCAGCCGGCGAAGGCACCGGCCGTCATGATGCCCTCGATACCGAGGTTGAGCACGCCGGCGCGCTCGCAGATCAGCTCGCCCATGGTGGCGAAGATCAGCGGCGAGGCGATGCGGATCGCGGCGACCCAGAAGGAGGCGGTGAACAGGATCTCGACGACGTCCATCCTATTTCCACCTTATCCGGAAGCGGGTCGTGAGAATGGCGACGACCATGGTGAGCAGTGCGGTCGCCACCATGACGTCGGCGATGTAGCTCGGCACCTGGGCTGCCCGGCTCATGGCATCGGCGCCGACGAAGATGCCGGCGACGAAGATGGCCGAAACGACCACGCCGACCGGGTTGAGCATGGCGAGCATGGCAACGACGATGCCCGAATAGCCGTAACCCGGCGACAGGTCGAGCGTGAGGTTTCCCTTCAGGCCCGAGACCTCCGAGAAGCCGGCAAGGGCGGCGAGTCCGCCCGACAGCAGGGCCGTCTTCATCAGGACGCGGTTGACCGGAATGCCGGCAAAACCCGCCGCCTGCGGATTGTGGCCGACCGCGCGCATCTCATAGCCAAGGGTCGTCTTCTTCATGATGACCCAGACGATGAGTGCCGACACGATGGCTATGACGAAGCCGTAATGCAGCCGCTTGCCCTGGATGATGCGCGGAAGCTGCGCCTCGGCGATGACCTTCGAGGATTGCGGCCAGCCGAGCCCCATTGGGTCTTTCAGCGGCCCCTCGAGGAGCATGGAGACGAAGAGCAGGACGATGAAATTGAGGAGCAGCGTCGTCACCACCTCGTCGACGCCGAAGCGGGTCTTCAACACCGCCGGACCGAGCAGCATGAGGGCGCCGCCGGCCATGGCGACGACCATGATGATGGGGATGAGCAGAAAGGCGGGCAGCGGCAGGGCGCCGGTGCCGAGCACCACGGTGACCATGCCGCCTACATAGAGTTGCGCCTCGGCGCCGATGTTCCAGAGTCGTGCGCGGAAGGCGACGGCAACGGCGAGCCCGGTGAAGATCAGCGGCGTCGAGCGCGTCAGCGTTTCGAGCAGGGCGAATTGCGAGCCGGCGGCACCCTTGGCAACCAGGTAGAAGACGGAGAAGGGCGAGGCGCCTGCGACCAGCACCAGCAGCGAGGTGATGACCAGCGTCGCGGCCACCGCGCCCAGCGGGTAAAGCAGGGTGACGGCGAGCGTCGGCGCGGGTTTCGGCTCAAGCCGCATGGCAGGTTTTCCTGCCGGTGAGGCCCGGAGACGTTGGCGGGACAGTACCCCCCTCTGTCCTGCCGGACATCTCCCCCTCAAGGGGGGAGATTGGCAGCTCGGCCGTTTGCGCCAGTCCCGCAGCTTCGAAGATGGATCGAGCGGTCGATGCAGACCGATCTCCCCCCTTGAGGGGGAGATGGCCGGCAGGCCAGAGGGGGGTAGCCTGGGAGCGGCCAATGTCGGGGCTGGAAATCATGCCGCCCTGCCCTCGTCGCCATGCCCGGCCATGAGTTCACCGAGCTCGCGCACGCTGCGCTCGCCTCGCGCCGAGGGGGTCGACAGGCGGCCCTTCGAGATCACGAGAATGCGGTCGGACAGAGCAAGAATTTCCTCAAGGTCTTCCGAGATGAGCAGTACCGCGGCGCCGCGCGAGCGGGCCTCGAGCAGCTTGCCATGGACATAGCCTACAGCCCCTACGTCGAGGCCGCGCGTCGGCTGGTTGGCGAGAATGATGACCGGCTCGGGATCGAGGGCCCGTCCGAGGATCAGTTTCTGCATGTTGCCGCCCGAGAGCAGCCGGATACGGGCCTCGGGAGACGGACACTTGACGTCGTAGTCGGCGATAATCTCCTCGGCGAATTTGCGCGCCGCCGCCCAGTCGAGAAATCCCGCCCGACTGAAGCGTTCCGTGCGGTAGCGCTCGGCGATGACGTTCTCGGTGACGCTCATGTCGCCGATCGTGCCGACGGCGTGACGATCCTCGGGGATGCGCGCGATGCCCCCGGCGAGTGCTTCGGCGGGCGACCAATCCCGGCCGACCGGCTCTCCCTGGACGGCAAAACTTCCAGAAAGCGGCACCTCGGTTCCGGACAGCAGGCCGGCCAATGCTGCCTGGCCATTGCCGGAGACACCGGCGAGCCCGGTGATCTCGCCGCTGTGCAGCGACAGCGTGATGTTGTCGAGTGGCGTGGCATTGGTCTGGCGAACCGTCGAGACCTTCTCCATGACAAGCAGCGAGGGCCCGGTGATGACCGGAGGTACGGGCGGCGGCGTGACCTCCTGCCCAACCATCAGCGAGGCCAGTTCGTGCCGCGTCGTCTGCGCGGTGATGCGCTCTCCGGCAAGCCTGCCCGAGCGCAGCACGAGGACCCGGTCGCTGACCGCCATGACCTCGTTGAGCTTGTGCGAAATGAAGATGATCGCGAGGCCCTGCCCGACCAGCAGCTTCAGCGTGTGGAAGAGCGCGCCGGTCTCGGCGGGCGTCAGCACAGCCGTAGGCTCGTCCAGGATCAGCACGTGAGCGTCGCGGTAAAGCGCCTTCAATATCTCTACCCGCTGGCGCTCGCCGACGGACAGAGAGGCGACCATGGCCTCGGGATCGACGGCAAGACCGAAGGCGCCGGACAGTTCGGCGATGCGTCGGCGCGCCGAGGCGCGGTCGAAGCGAGCCTTCCAGAAGCTCTGGGTGCCGAGCGCGATGTTCTCGAGCACGCTCATGTTGTCGGCCAGCGTGAAATGCTGGTGCACCATGCCGATACCGGCATCGAGCGCGGCGCGGGGGTCGCCCGGCGGCAGAGCCCGGCCAAACGCCTCGACCGAGCCTTCGTCGGCGACATAGTGGCCGAACAGGATGTTCATCAAGGTGGTCTTGCCGGCGCCGTTCTCGCCAAGCAGCGCGATCACCTCGCCGCGCTTCAGGTCGAAGGAGATGGCGTCGTTGGCGACCAGCGGGCCGAACCGCTTGGTCACGCCGTCGAGGCGCAGCACGACCGGCGCGCCTTCGTCCTGCGCATTGGCGGTTGGCTTCTCTTCCTGCAAGGCCGGCACTGCCCCTCGTTGGCGACGAACCCCTCTTTCCCGTGACGCAAAGAGGACGCCACCCTGGCGTGGCAAGAGACTCTCCCGGCGCTGGGCCGGGAGAGTGGTTGGGAAGCTAGCTCGACTTCGGCTCGCCGTCGTCGATCTCGACCGTAAAGGAGCCGTCCTTGATGGCCTTCTCCTTCTCGGCGACCTTGGCCATGACGTCTGCCGGTACCTTGCCCTCGAAGGTGCCGAGCGGCGCCAGCGAGCAGCCGCCTTCCTTCATGAAGGAATAGACGCCGTAATCGGCAGCCTTGAAGCTTCCGGCCTTGACCTCGGCGATCGCCTTGTCGAGCGTCGGCTCGAAATGCCAGAGCGCGGACGCCACGACCGTGTCGGGATAGTCGGCCTGCGTGTCGATGACGTTGCCGATCGCCAGCACGCCCTTTTCCTTGGCCGCGTCGGACACGCCGAAGCGCTCGGCGTAAAGCAGGTCCGCACCGCCGTCGATCTGGGCGAAGGCGGTTTCCTTGGCCTTGGGCGGATCGAACCAGGAGCCGATGAAGGCGACCTGGAACTTGGCGTCGGGCGCGGTTTCCTTCACACCCGCCATGAAGGCGTTCATCAGCCTGTTGACCTCGGGGATCGGGTAGCCGCCGACCATGCCGATATTGTGCGACTTACTCATCGCGCCGGCGATGATGCCGGTCAGGTAGGAGGCGTCCTGGATGTAGTTGTCGAAGACCGAGAAGTTCGGCACGGCATCGTCGGGCTTGAAGCTGGAGCCCATCAGGAAAGCGACATCGGGATAGTCCTTGGCGACCACGCGGGCGGCATCTTCCACACCGAAGACCTCGCCGATGATCAGCTTGTGGCCAGCCTCGCAATATTCGCGCATGACGCGCTCGTAGTCGGTATTCGACGTATTCTCGGAATAGACGTACTCGATGTCACCGCGGTCCTTGGCGGCATTCGCTGCCTTGTGGATGCGGCTGACCCACTGCTGCTCCACAGGAACGGTATAGATGGCTGCGACCTTCAACACTTCCTGGGCGAAGACGCGCATCGGCATTCCGACCGCGGCAAGCGCCGTCATCGCCGCTCCCGCTTTCAGAACCTGCCTGCGCGAGAATCGTGCACCTGCTGCAAAGACCTGGATTTTAGGCATTGTTCGACCACCTCTGGTTGGCACAGGTTCGGGTTCATCCCGCCCTGAATTTTTATCATTTGGTCAACGATAGGCGAATTCGGAAGACCGGGCAATTGCCGAGCCGGCAGGTTTCACACGCTTTTCCGGCGCGGCTTTCGCAGGGTAAGCAGGGCGGAGGGAGATGGCGGGTGCGTTGGACTGCATCCAGCCCACCTCAGGTACCCGGCAGCGGTGTCCAAAGGCTTGCGGTTTCAACCGTGACTTGGCCGGCTGCTTCCTATATACGCCCCACTTTCCGGATAAGTCGTCCCAGGGTCCTTCCATTGCTCAAGTTTTTCCGTTCGTCAGCCAACCAGCGCCTGATTGGCCGCCTGCTGTCGGAGTCGTTCAGGCAGCACGCGCCGGCCTACGGCATCGCGATCCTCGCCATGCTTGTGGTGGCGGCCATGACCGGCGCCAGCGCCTGGATCATGCGCGACGTCACGAATGAGTTCGTGCTCACCAAGGACATCGAGAAGATCTACATCATCGCGGGCGCGGTGGCGGGAATCTTCATCACGAAGGGTTTTGCCACCTATATACAGGCGCTGTTTCTCAGCCGGGCCGGCAACAGCATCATCGCGGAGCGCCAGCGCAAGATCTACGACCGCATCCTCAAGCACGGCATCGAGTTCTATCACTCCTACTCGTCGTCCGACCTGATCATCCGCCTGACGCAGAGCGCCCAGGCGGCGCGGACGGTGGTCGACGTCCTGGTGACCTCCTTCGTGCGCGACCTGTTCTCGCTGCTTGGCCTGGTCGCGGTGATGGTGATCCAGCAGCCGGCCATGTCGCTTTTTGCCTTCGTCGTCGGGCCGATCGCGATCTTCCTGGTGCAGCGCCTGCTCAAGCGGGCGCGCCGCTACATGGAAATGCAGTTCCTGTCGGTGTCGAAGATCGTCCAGGTGATGCAGGAGACCGTATTCGGCGTGCGCATCGTCAAGTCGTTCAACCTCGAATCGACCATGCGCTCGCAGATGAACACCGCGGTGACGGACCTGCAGCACCGCGCCAACAGCATCGCGGCCATCGAGGCGGTCACCAGCCCGATCATGGAAACGCTGGCCGGCATCGCCATTGCCGGCGTTATCCTTGTGTCCGGCTACATGATCGTCCAGGGCGGCTACTCGCCCGGCTCGATCATGTCGTTCATCACGGCGCTGCTTCTCGCCTACGAACCGGCGAAGCGCCTGGCACGCACCCGCGTCGCGCTCGAAACCGGGATGGTCGGCGTGCGCATGATGTACGAGATTTCCGACCGGCCGCTGAGCCTCGAGGAAGCGCCGGACGCAAAGCCGCTCAAGAAGGGACCGGGCGAGATCCGGTTCGAGGACGTCAGCTTTTCCTACCGTGACGACGAGGCGGTGTTGAGCCAGCTGAATCTCGTGTTTCCGGCCGGGAAGATGACCGCGCTGGTCGGCGCCTCGGGCGGCGGCAAGTCGACGGTGATGAACCTCATCATGCGCCTCTACGACCCGGACAGCGGGCGGGTGCTGTTCGACGGCGAGGACATCAAGCACACGACGCTGCATTCGCTGCGCGACAGGATCTCCTATGTCAGCCAGGACACGTTCCTGTTCTCCGACACGATCCTCTACAATATCCGCATGGGCCGCCAGGACGCCACCGACGAAGAAGTGATCGAAGCCGCGAAGGCCGCCAACGCGCACGAGTTCATCATGGCGACGCCGGAAGGCTACCAGACACAGATCGGCGAGAACGGCGTGTTCCTGTCCGGCGGCCAGCGCCAGCGGCTGTCGATCGCGCGCGCCATGCTGCGGCGCTCGCAGGTGCTGCTGCTCGACGAAGCGACGAGCGCGCTCGACGCCGAGTCCGAGGCGCTGTTCCGCGACGCGCTGGAACACCTCAAGGAAGGCCGCACGACGATCGCCATCGCGCATCGCCTGTCCACAGTCCACCAGGCCAACAACATCATCGTGATGGAAGCCGGCAAGGCAATCGAGCAGGGCACGCACAAGGAACTGCTCAAGCGCGAGAACGGCGCCTACCGCAAGCTCTACGACTTCCAGCTGATGCCCTGACGGGCCCGAGCGCCCAATGGGCGCGAGGCAGATGCCAGCACTCCAATTCTTGAGGGCCAGAACCGCCCGCGCAGGATTGGGGCTTGATCTTGCCGCGCGCTAAATCATCATTGGGCAAAAGGAGTGCCCGATGCAGCCGGTCTTCGATGGCCACAACGACGTTCTGTTCAGATTGTGGAACCATGCCGAGAACGGCGCCGACCCGGTGGTCGAGTTCGTCGGCGGCGCAGCCAAAGCAGGTTTCGAGGGAGAGGAAGCCGGGCACATCGACATGGCGCGCGCCAAGGCTGGCGGGCTCGCCGGCGGCCTCTGCGCCATCTACATATCGTCTGGCGGACGCCTGCAGTTTGACGAACCCGACGCGTCGGGACGCTACCACACCCCGCTCTCCGCGCCGCTTGAGCGCCAGGCTTCGCTCGACAAGGCGCTCGGCATCGCCGCAATCGCGCTGCGCATCGAACGTGCGGGCGGCTGGGCCCTCTGCCGCGACAGCGCAGACATTGCCGCCGCGATGGCCGCAGGAAAATTCGCCGCGGTGCTGCACATGGAAGGCTGCGAGGCACTCGACGCGGAGCTGAACGCGCTGGAAGTCTTCTACGCGGCCGGGCTGCGTTCGCTCGGCCCGGTGTGGAGCCGCAACAACATCTTCGGCCACGGCGTGCCCTTCGCCTTTCCCCTGAGCCCCGACACCGGTCCCGGCCTCACCGGGGCGGGGCGGCGGCTGGTGCGCGAATGCAACCGGCTGGGCATCCTCGTCGACCTGGCACACATAACCGAGAAAGGCTTCTGGGACGTCGCGGAACTGTCCGACCAGCCGCTGGTGGCCAGCCACTCCAACGTGCACGCCATCACGCCGGCAGCGCGCAACCTGACCGACCGCCAGTTCGACGCCATCGCCGAAAGTCGCGGACTGGTGGGACTGAACTTCGCGGTGGGCCTTTTGCGGCCCGACGGGCGCGAAAGCACGGACACGCCGGTCACCACGATGATCCGCCACATCGACTACATGGTCGAGCGCATGGGCATCGACTGCGTGGCGATCGGATCGGACTTCGATGGCGCCCCGATACCGGCCGAGATAGGCGACGCGGCGGGCCTCCAGAAGCTCGTTGCCGGGCTCCAGAACGCCGGATATGGTGACGAGGATCTGGCCAAGATCTGTCGCGGGAACTGGCTGAGAGTGCTTGCCTCGGCCTGGCATGAAACGGCAGAAATCCAAGACAAAACAACAAGTTCACAACGAAAAATGGGAACCGCGTAAAATGTTGATGGGAAAAATGAACGCACATTTCCGCTTTATGCTGACCGGCGCCGCGCTCTCGGCAATGGTCGTTGCAGCCAATCCGGCCCTTGCCGAGACTCCGGCCGATACGCTGGTCCAGGCCTGGGCGATCGACGACATCATCACGATGGACCCCGGCGAAGCCTTCGAGATCAGCGCGGGTGAGATCACCGGCAACACCTACGACATGCTGGTGCGCCTCGACGTCAACGACACGACCCAGGTGGTGGGCGGCGTCGCCGAGAGCTGGGAAGTCTCCGAGGACGGCCTGACCTACACGTTCAAACTGAAGCCCGGCCTGACCTTCGCTTCCGGCAACCCGATTACCGCCGAAGACGTGGCCTGGTCGTTCGAACGCGCCGTCAAGCTCAACAAGAGCCCGGCCTTCATCATCCAGCAGTTCGGCCTCAACGGCGATAACGTCACCGAGAAGGCCAAGGCGGTGGATCCCTCGACCTTCGTGTTCACGGTCGACAAGTCCTACGCGCCGAGCTTCGTGCTGAACTGCCTTACGGCAACCGTCGCCTCCGTGGTCGACAGCAAGCTGGTCAAGGAGCACGCGGCCGTCGTGACGGCGAGCGCCGACTACAAGTACGACAATGATTTCGGCAATGACTGGCTGAAGACCAACTATGCCGGTTCGGGCCCCTACACGATGCGCGACTGGCGCGCCAACGAGCTGGTGGTGCTGGAACGCAACGACAACTACTACGGCGAGAAGGCCAAGCTGCAGCGGGTGATCTACCGGCACGTCAAGGAAAGCGCAACGCAGCGCCTGATGCTGGAGACCGGCGACATCGACGTCGCTCGCAACCTTTCGCCCGAGGACCTGGCGGCGATCTCGGCCAATGCCGAGCTGACGTCGACCGACGCGCCGAAGGGCACGATCTACTACATCAGCCTCAACCAGAAGAACCCGAACCTGGCGAAGCCCGAGGTGCGCGAGGCCTTCAAGTACTTGGTCGACTACGGCGCCATCGGCGAAACGCTGATCAAGGGCATCGGCGAAATTCACCAGACGTTTCTGCCGAAGGGCGTCCTCGGCTCGGTAGACGAGAATCCGTACACCTTCGACGTGGCCAAGGCGAAGGAACTGCTCGAAAAAGCCGGGCTGAAGGACGGCTTCACCGTGACGATGGACGTGCGCAACACGCAGCCGGTGACGGGCATTGCCGAATCCTTCCAGCAGTCGCTCGGCCAGGCCGGCGTCAAGATGGAGATCATACCCGGCGACGGCAAGCAGACACTGACCAAGTACCGCGCCCGTAATCACGACATGTATATCGGCCAGTGGGGCGTCGATTATTGGGATCCGCATTCGAATGCGGAGACCTTCACCAGCAACCCGAACAATGCCGACGACTCGACCACCAAGACACTTGCCTGGCGCAATGCCTGGGACGTGCCGGAGCTTACTGCCGAGACCAATGCTGCCCTGCTCGAGCGCGACAACGCCAAGCGCGCCGCGATCTATGCCAAGCTGCAGAAGGAGGTGCTCGAAACCAGCCCCTTCGTGATCATCTTCCAGCAGAACGAGGTGGCAGGACTGCGCAGCGCCGTGCAGGACTACAAACTCGGGCCGACGTTCGACACCAACTTCGTGGCCAACGTCTCGAAGAACTGACGGACCGTCGGACGGCCCGTTGAACAGCAGCACCCCAACCGCCAAGCGCGGCAGTGCCAGCGCCGCCGCGCTGGCACTGCTTCGGTTTGCGTTCATGGTGGCGGTGACCTTCCTCGGGTTGCTCGCCGTCACCTTCTTCATCGGCCGGGTCATCCCGATCGACCCGGTGCTGGCGATCGTCGGCGACCGCGCGCCGGCGAGTGTCGTGGAGCAGACGCGTGAGGAGCTGGGCCTCAACCTGCCGTACTACCAGCAGTTCCTCATCTATGTGAAAGGCGCATTGCAGGGCAATTTCGGCCGGTCCGTGCTGACCACCAACCCCGTGATGACCGACATTCGCCGGGTCTTCCCGGCGACGATCGAACTGGCGACGCTGGGCACGCTGATCGGGGCGCTCGTGGGCGTGCCGCTCGGGGTACTCGCGGCAGTGAAGCGCGGCAGCCTTGTCGACCAGATCGTGCGCATCATCGGATTGATCGGCTATTCGGTGCCGATCTTCTGGCTCGGCCTGCTGGCACTGCTCGTCTTCTATGCCAAGCTGCGCTGGACCGCGGGGCCCGGTCGCATCGACGTCGTCTTTGAATATACTTTCACGCCGATCACCGGCTTCTACCTGCTCGACGCGGTGCTGCAGCGGGACTGGGCAGCGTTTCGTGACATCTTCGCCCATATCGTGTTGCCGGCCTCGCTGCTCGGCTACTTCTCGCTCGCCTATATCAGCCGCATGACGCGCTCCTTCATGCTCAACGAACTGTCGCAGGAATATATCGTGGCGGCGCGCGCCAAGGGGCTGAGCGAGACCAACATCATCTGGCGCCATGCGCTGCGCAACGCGGCGGTGCCGCTGGTCACGGTGATCGCGCTTTCCTATGCCGGGCTGCTGGAGGGATCGGTGCTGACGGAAACCGTGTTTTCCTGGCCGGGGCTCGGGCTCTACATCACCAACTCGCTGCAGAATGCCGACATGAACGCGGTGCTCGGCGGCACGATCATCATCGGCTCGGTGTTCATCGGCATCAACCTGCTTTCCGACCTGCTCTACAGGTCGCTCGACCCGCGGACCCGCACGCAATGAGCGCCACCGAACAGACCATGCGCGGCTGGCTGCTGTCGGAGCGACCGGCGTCGCGTATGCAGGCAAGGCTCGGCCGCGCCTATGTGAGCTGGCGCCGCTTTTCAGCCAACCGGCTGGCGGTTCTCGGGTTGGGGATCATTGTACTGCTGATTCTGCTGGCGATTTTTGCCGACCAGCTGGCGCCCTACTCTCCGGTGATCGGCGATCTCCGCAACGCGCGCCTGTTGCCGGCGAGCGCCGAGCACTGGCTGGGTACCGACGACCTTGGCCGCGACATCCTCTCGCGCATCATCTACGGCTCGCGCCTGACGCTCTACGTGGTGATCCTGGTCGCCATCATCGCGGCGCCGATCGGCCTGCTGATCGGCACGGTGGCCGGATACGCCGGCGGCTGGACCGACGCGATCCTGATGCGCATCACCGACATCTTCCTGGCCTTCCCCAAGCTGATCCTGGCACTGGCCTTCGTAGCGGCGCTCGGGCCCGGCATCGAGAACGCGGTGCTGGCGATCGCCATCACCTCCTGGCCGCCCTATGCCCGCATCGCGCGCGCCGAAACGATGACGGTGCGCAATTCCGACTACATCGCGGCGGTACGGCTGATGGGCGCGTCGCCGCTCAGGATCGTCGTGCGCCACATCATGCCCTTGTGCATTTCCTCGCTTATCGTGCGCGTGACGCTCGACATGGCCGGCATCATCCTGACCGCGGCAGGGCTCGGCTTTCTCGGCCTCGGCGCGCAGCCGCCGCTGCCCGAATGGGGCGCCATGATCGCGTCGGGCCGGCGCTTCATTCTCGACCAGTGGTGGGTGGCGGCAGCGCCGGGTGCGGCCATCCTGATCGTCAGCCTCGGCTTCAACCTTTTGGGCGACGGACTGCGCGACGCGCTCGACCCGCGGGGCGGCGAGCAATGACGGAATTGCTTTCGGTCGAACAGCTGAAGGTGCATTTCCCCACCCGCACGGGCGTTGTGGAAGCGGTGCGCGGCGTCTCCTTCACGCTCGGCAAGGAGCGGCTCGGGATCGTCGGCGAATCCGGTTCCGGCAAGTCACAGACGGGGCGCGCCATCATGGGGCTGACGCCGCCGAGCGCCAGAATTTCGGCCGACCGGCTGGCGTTCGACGGCATCGACCTGCTCGGGAGCTCCGCACGGGAGCGGCGCTCGCTGAGGGGCAAGCGGATCGCGATGATCCTGCAGGACCCGAAATACTCGCTGAACCCGGTGATGAGCATCGGCCTGCAGATCGTCGAAACGCTGCGGACGCACGAGAAGGTGAGTGCCGCCGAGGCGCGCGACCGGGCGCTGGCCATGCTGGAGGCGGTGCAGATCCGCGAGGCGGGCCGCGTCTTCGACCTGCATCCTCACGAGGTGTCGGGCGGCATGGGCCAGCGGGCGATGATCGCCATGATGCTGATCGCCGGCCCGGAACTGCTGATCGCCGACGAGCCGACCTCGGCGCTCGACGTCACGGTGCAGCTCGACATTCTGGCTATCCTCGACCGGCTGGTGGCCGATCGCGGCATGGGGCTTATTTTCATTTCGCACGATCTCAGGCTGGTCTCGTCGTTCTGCAACCGCGTCATCGTGATGTATGCCGGCAAGATCGTCGAGGAACTGCCGGCATCCGAACTCGCCAATGCCGAACACCCCTACACGCGAGGGCTGCTCAACTGCATGCCCAAGATCGGCGAGCACCGCCACCCGCTGCCGGTGCTCGACCGCAAGCCGGAGTGGGCGCTGTGAGCGCGGCACTGACCGTCGAGGGGCTGCGCGTCATCTATGACGGGCACCACGCGCTGAAGGGCGTCAGCCTGGAAGTCCGGCAGGGCGAGTCCTACGGCCTCGTCGGCGAGTCCGGCTCCGGCAAATCGACCTTGCTGCGGGCGATTGCCGGGCTGGCGCCCGTCGCCGAAGGACAGATCACCGTCGGCGGCGAGAGGCTCGGCGCACGGCGCGACAAGGCCTTCTACCGCAAGGTGCAGATGGTGTTCCAGGATCCCTACGGTTCGCTGCATCCGCGCCAGACTGTCGACCGGCTTCTCCTCGAACCCTTGGCGATCCACGGCTTTGCCGACATTGAGGCGCGCATCGTGCGGGCGCTGGACGAGGTCGGGCTCGGCGCCGGCTTCCGTTTTCGCTACTCGCACCAGTTGTCGGGGGGGCAACGGCAGCGCGTCGCCATCGCGCGGGCGCTGATCCTGGAGCCGTCCGTCCTGCTGCTCGACGAGCCGACCTCCGCACTCGACGCATCCGTTCAGGCCGAGGTGCTGAACCTGCTCGAGCAGGTGCGCGGCGACCGCGGCCTGACCTTCCTGATGGTCAGCCACGACCTCGCGATCGTAACCCACATGTGCGAGCGGCTGATGGTGATGCAGGGCGGCGAGGAGGTGGAGCGGTTGTCGGCCGACGACCTGGCTGCGCAGCATGTCACGCGCGACTACACCCGCAACCTGCTCACGGCGAGCGCCGGTTTCGTGCGCGGCGCCTGAGAGGACCGGAACAATGTCGCCGTCCGGCCATTTGGCAAGCACGCGCTTGTACACCCGGGCGCAGCACCCGATAACAATGCCGGCCTTCGGACGAGAGTGTTTACGTCGCGCCCGCGCGAGACCATCAATCCAGCAGGAGTTATGTGATGACAAAAGTTACCTACGAGATCGTCGAGCATGACGGCGGCTGGGCGTACCGGATGGACGGCACCTACTCGGAGACCTTCCGCACGCATGGCGACGCGCTTGCCGCAGCCAAGATCGCTGCCGCAGAGCAGCAGGCGGCGGGCAAGACCGAGGGCATCAGCTACGAGGACAAGTCCGGCCGCTGGCACGGCGAGGTAGCCTCGGGAGACGACCGGCCCGAAGCAGAGGTCGAGGACAAGGCCGGCAAGAACAGCTGACGCCGGACTTGAGACCGGGACACAGGTCCTGGCACATGCGGCTTGCCACGCAGACCTCGCCACGAGGCCGACGCTATCCGCTCCCGTAAAGCCTGCGGGCATGCGGATGACCGACTGCTACGCGACGCAGAAAATAGTTCCAGAAAGTAGACGAGACGCGGGCCGGCCCCCCTGCCCCCGAAGGGGCCGGCGCACCGGCGTCGGACGCCCCGGGCGCCGGCCTATTCGGCCGGCGAGGGCTTCTTCTTGAACAATGCCACGAGATTGTCCCAGAGCTCGATCTTGGCGCCCTGGCGCTTCATGATGACACCCTGCTGGATGATCGACAGCGCGTTGTTCCAGGCCCAGTAGATAACCAGGCCGGCCGGGAAGGTCGCCAGCATGAAGGTGAAGATCACCGGCATCCAGGTGAAGATCATCTGCTGCGTCGGGTCGGGCGGCGTCGGGTTCATGCGCATCTGCAGGAACATCGTGACACCCATGATCAGCGGCCAGACGCCGATCATCAGGAACGCCGGCACCGAATAGGGCAGCAGGCCGAACAGGTTGAACAGCGAGGTCGGGTCGGGTGCCGCCAGATCCTGGATCCAGCCGAAGAACGGCGCGTGGCGCATCTCGATGGTGACGTAGAGCACCTTGTAGAGGGCGAAGAAGACGGGGATCTGGATCAGCACCGGCCAGCAGCCGGCCAGCGGATTGATCTTCTCCGTCTTGTAGAGCTCCATCATCGCCTGCTGCTGCTTCATCTTGTCACCCGCGTGCTTCTCGCGGATTTCCAGCATTTTCGGCTGCACCATCTTCATCTTCGCCATGGACTTGTAGGACTTGTTGGCGAGCGGGAAGAAGACGGCCTTGACGACGACGGTCGTGGCCAGGATCGCCAGGCCGAAATTGCCGAGCATCTTGTAGAGCGTGTCGATCAGCCAGAACATCGGCTTGGTGATGAAATAGAACCAGCCCCAGTCGATAAGCAGGTCGAACTGGCGGATCTTGTTGTCGGTCTCATAGTCCTGGATCTTGCCGACTTCCTTGGCGCCAGCAAAGATCAGCGTTTCGACCGTATCCGACTGTCCGGGCGCGATCGTGATCGCGTCGGTCAGGAAGTCGGACTGGTAGCGCGGGCGACCGTCGTCGAAATAGGCATAGCGCGGCTGGAATGCCTGCTTGCCGGAAGGCACGAGCGCGACGGCCCAGTACTTGTCGGTGATGCCGAGCCAGCCGTCGGTCGACTTGCCGGGCTTGATCTGCCGGTCGTCCTCGATGGTGGAATACTTGATCTCCTCGAGACCCTCCTCGCCGGTGACGCCGATGAGGCCCTCGTGCAGCACGTAGATGCTGGCGTGGTCGGGCTTGTCGAAGCGCGTGACCCGGCCGTAGTTGGACAGCGACACGGGTGCCGTTCCGGCATTGCTGACCGTGTCGGAGATCGAGAACATGTAGTTGGTATCGACCGAGATGGTGCGCCTGAAGGTCAGGCCCTTCTCGTTGGTGAAGACCAGCGTGACGGGATCGGTCGGGGTCAGCGTCTGGTTGCCTTCGACCGTCCACTGCGTGTCGGCGCCGGGGACGGTTCCGGTGTCGGCGCTTCCGACATAGCCGATCTCGGCGAAATAGCCGTTCGGCAGGGCCGACGGGCTGAGCAGTTCGATGGTCGGCGACGAGTCCTTGACGGTGACGTGGTAGCGATTGAGGCGCACGTCATCGAGACGGGCGCCCGTCAGGTTGATCGAGCCGGAGAGGCTCGGCGTGTCGATCCGGACGCGCTGGCTGGCGGCGACTGCGGCCTCGCGCGTTTCAGCGCTCTGTACGCCGCCCGCAGTGCCGGGAACGGCACCTTGGGGTGGCGCGGCCGGCGCATCGACGCCCGGCATCGCCGGCGCTGCAGGGTCGGCTGCACCCTGCTCTCCGACCATCTCCTGCTTGACCCGGGCGACCTCGCGCTCCTTTTCGATCTTCGGGTTCATGTAGAACACCTGCCAGACCGTCAGGATCAGCACCGAAAGCGCGATGGTGATGAAGAAATTGCGGTTGTTTTCCATCGGGAAGCCTTGGTCCTAACGCTTTGCACGCAGCCGGCGCGACAACTCTGCCCCGATATCGGAGAAGGGGACGGTCAGAAGTTCCTCGCGCCCGACGATCACATAGTCGTTGCCGGGCTGCATGTCACCTGCAGCAAGAACGCGCACGGCCTCCTTCAGCCGCCGGCGAACGCGGTTGCGCACGACGGCGTTGCCGACCTTTTTGGTGACCGTGAAGCCGACGCGCGCCGCGGCATCGTCGCCACGGTCGAGAACTTCAACGAGAAACAGCCGCCCGCGGCGCTTTTCACCACGCCGGACGGCCAGAAATTCCGCCCGCTTGCGAAGCCGCGCTGGCGCGGCCTGCAGGGGCTTGCCGGTTGCCGGCAATCGGGTCGCCTTCGCTCAGGCGGAAAGCCGCTTGCGGCCGCGGTTGCGGCGGGCGGCAACGACACCGCGACCACCCTTGGTGGCCATGCGGGCACGGAAGCCGTGCCGACGCTTGCGGACGAGTTTGGACGGCTGATAGGTACGCTTCATTTCTTTTAATACCGCGGAGTGCGGCCCTTCTTCGTTCTGTCACTTGGGTAACAGGGAGCTGACCCGGTCCTTTCCAGCACGCAATACAAAGCGCGCCGGACTGGAGGCCCGAGCGTGTGCGGGCTTATAGAAAGAAGGTTTTTGGAAGTCAATCCGAAGCCGACGCGCCCTGTCACTTGTCCGACCGACTTCACGAAGGGGTGAGCACGGTTGTACAATCGAGCAAATCGGGGTGACACTGGCGGAATTGGCTTGTCTGGCTTCCGAGCCACCGGCATGTGGCGAGATGGCGCCGCATCGGCAATCCGGTCGGGGCGGCCGCAAAACACCATCGGGGAAGCAAACATGGCCAAAGGTCCGGCCACCTGCACGACACGAGACGAAGACGCGGATCGCCAGGGCAAGAAGCACTGGCACCTGTTGCCGATCGCCATAGTCGTGGCCGGGCTGGGGCTCGGCTATGCAATGGGCTGGCACGAGTTCCTGACGCTGCACTATCTCGGCGAAAGCCGCACGATGCTGAAGGATTTCGTGGGCCAACACCCGGTCCTGGCGCCGGCGGGCTTCATCGTTCTCTACGCGCTGGCGGTCGCCTTTTCCTTCCCGGCCGCCTCCGTGCTGACCATCTTCGCGGGCTTCCTTTTCGGCTGGCTGATCGGCGGCGCCTGCACGGTCGTGGCAGCGACCGCCGGGGCGACGGCGCTGTTTCTCGCCGCACGCTCGGCCTTTGGCGGCTTTCTCAAGCAGCGCGCCGGGCCGGCCGCGGCAAAGCTAGCCAGCGGCTTCGAGAAGGACGCCTTCAGCTACCTGCTCGTGCTGCGCATCGCGCCCTTCATCCCGTTCTTCATCGTCAACATTGCGCCGGCGCTCTTCGACGTCCGCCTCAGGACCTACGTCACCGCCACGTTGATCGGCATCATGCCGGGGACTTTCGCCTATGCCTGGCTCGGCCAGGGCGTCGACAGCGTGCTCGTCGCCGCGGAGAGTGCCGGCCGCAATGCCGCGGTTTCCGATCTCGTGACGCCCGAGATTACGATCGCCTTCGTCGCGCTGGCGCTTGTGGCCGCGCTGGCGACGATTGTAAGGAAGGTCTGGGCGCCGCGCGAATCCTGACGGGATTTGCACGGTCTGGGCAAGGGCAATCCATGACGAAGCTACTTACACCCGACATTTGTGTCATCGGCGCCGGCTCTGGTGGCCTTTCCGTTGCGGCAGCCGCTGCGGCATTCGGGGTACCGGTCGTGCTGGTCGAAAAGGGCAAGATGGGCGGCGACTGCCTGAACTATGGCTGCGTGCCCTCCAAGGCGCTGATTGCGGCCGGCAAGCAGGCACAGGCGATGCGCAGCGCCGCGAAGTTCGGCATCGCCAATGTCGAGCCCGAGATCGACTTCAAGGCGGTCATGGCGCATGTGCGCGGAGTGATCGCCAGCATCGCGCCGACCGATTCCGTCGAACGCTTCACCGCGCTTGGCGTCACCGTCATCAAGGCGGAAGCGAAGTTCATCGCACGCAACCGTCTGGTCGCCGGCGATACCGAGATCCGTGCGCGCCGCTTCGTGATCGCGACCGGGTCGTCGGCCTTCGTGCCGCCGATCCCGGGCCTCGAGGACATCGCCTATCTCACCAACGAGACCGTGTTCGACCTGACGCGGCGGCCGGGACACCTCGTCATCGTCGGCGGCGGGCCGATCGGCATGGAACTGGCGCAGGCTTTCTGCCGGCTGGGTTCGCAGGTGACGGTTCTCGACACCGGCCAGGTGCTTTCCAAGGACGACCCCGAACTGGTCGGCATCGTTAGGGACAGGCTGCGTTCGGAAGGCGCCAGGATCTGCGAACGCACCCGCGTCACCCGCGTCGAGCAGCGCGGCAAGTCCGGCGTCAAGGTATTCGCCGAGGGGCCCGACGGAGAGGAAGAGATTGATGGCAGCCACATACTGATCGCTACCGGTCGGGTGCCCAACACCGAGGGGCTCGACCTCAAGAAGGCAGGCGTCAGGCTTGCAGGCAAGTCGATCGACGCCAGCGCCATGCTGCGGACGACCAACCGGCGCATCTATGCCGTCGGCGACGTGATCGGCCGGCAGCAGTTCACCCATGCCGCGAATTACCATGCCGGCCTGGTGGTGCGGGCGCTGCTGTTCAGGCTGCCGGCCAAGGACCGCGGGCTGATCCCCTGGGCCACCTACACGGACCCGGAGCTCGCACATGTCGGCCTGACCGAGGCGCAGGCCCTGAAGCGCTACCGCAAGGTGCGCATCCTGCGCTGGCCCCTCGCCGAGAACGATCGGGCGCAGGCGGAGCACAAGACAGACGGCCACATCAAGCTCGTGACCAGCCGCAAGGGCGAGATACTGGGCGTCAGCATCGTCGGCGCCGGCGCCTCCGAAATGATCGCCAGCTGGACGCTGGCAATGACGCAGGGCCTCAAGCTTCAGGACATCACGTCGACCGTGATGGCCTACCCGACGATGAGCGAAATTGGCAAACGCGCCGCAATCACCTATTTTGTTCCTCAGACCCGCAGGCCGCTGGTGAGAGGAATCGTGCGCTTCCTGCGCCTGTTCGGCTGAACACGCCAACCGTCGACAACGGGAACGCAATCCTGGCATGAGCGATGTAGAGATCAGTCCGGGCGACCAGCGACCGCCACGGGGCGCGTCACGCAGCGTGCCGCTGGCGCGCGGTCTGTCGACCAAGCTGCTGCTTCTGACCGTGCTTTTCGTGATGATCGCGGAAGTGCTGATCTTCCTGCCGTCGATCGCCAATTTCCGCCTGCGCTGGCTGGAGGAACGCCTCGGCGCCGCGGCCGCGGTTTCGACCGTGTTGCTGCAGGAAAGCCCCGAGAGCCTGTCGCGGACGGTGCAGAACGACGTGCTGATGGCAATCGGCGCCAAGGCGATCGCGGTGCGCGACGGCGGCGTCTCGCGCCTGCTGGTGATCGCCGAGATGCCGCCCGAGGTCGACGAGCATGTCGACATCGCCAGGACCGGGCCGGTCGCGGCGATGCGGGGCGCGCTGGAGACGGTGTTTTTCGGCGGCAACCGCATGCTGCGCGTGTTCGGGCGCGTGGGCGAAAGCCGGACCGAATTCGAGCTCATCCTGCCGGACTTCCGCCTGCGCGAGGCGATGCTGGTCTACTCCCGCAATGTCGCAATGCTGTCGCTGCTGATCTCGCTGATCACCGCCGCGCTGGTCTATACGGCCATCGACCGCATCATGATCCGTCCTATCCGGGCGATGACCAGCTCGATGCTGGCCTTCTCCCGGGCGCCGGACGATCCGGGACGCGTCATCTTGCCCGAAGACCGCTCCGACGAGATCGGCGTCGCCGAGCGCGAACTGGCCGACATGCAGCAGCAATTGCAGAAGACGCTTGGCGAACAGAAGCACCTGGCCGACCTCGGCCTTGCGGTGTCGAAGATCAATCACGACATGCGCAACATTCTGGCTTCGGCCCAGCTGCTCAGCGACCGCCTCCGCGACGTGCGCGACCCCACGGTGCAGGCCTTCGCCCCAAAACTCCTGCGCGCGCTCGACCGCGCCGTCGCCTATTCGGAGGGCGTGCTCGCCTATGGCCGCACCCAGGAGGCACCGCCATCGCGGCGCCGGCTCAGGCTGCACCAGCTTGTCGATGAAGTGCAGGGCCTGCTCGGCATCGAGGACAGCGGGGTCGAGTTCGTCAACGCCGTTGACCCGCAATTCGAGGTCGATGCCGATTCCGAGCAGCTCTACCGGGTGCTGACCAATCTTTCGCGCAACGCCGTGCAGGCGATGGCAGGCGACGGGAGCGGCGGCGTCGTGCGCCGGCTGACCATATCGGCTGAGCGCAGCGGCAGCGTCAGCCGCATCCTGGTCGCCGACACGGGGCCCGGCCTGCCGCAGAAGGCGCGCGAGAACCTGTTCACGGCGTTTCGCGGCTCGGCGCGCAGCGGCGGCACCGGTCTTGGCCTTGCCATCGCACAGGAGCTGGTGCGCGCACATGGCGGCACGCTGGAGCTCGTCGAGAGCGTGGGCGGGAGAACCGTCTTTGCCGTCACCATTCCCGACCAGCCGGTTAGCCTCGAGGAAGCCCGCAGCGGCCTGCGGCGGCCCGCCTGAGACAGCCCCTGCTGATCGCAGGACCCCGCAACCTGCAGCGACAAGACGGCTGCGAAAGGGTCGGCAAAAGAATTCGGTCTTGCCGCTTGCTTTTCATGATCGCCATCGCTAGTTAGCACGTCACGATTGCGGCCGGCCTCAAAGACCGGTCCGTGCGGCTGTCCAAGGACGGCCCACTGCGCGCCCGTAGCTCAGCTGGATAGAGCACCAGACTACGAATCTGGGGGTCAGAGGTTCGAATCCTTTCGGGCGCGCCATTTAACCTCTTGATATTACACGATATGACCTAGCCCTCTGGGTAGCGTTCGGGTGCCCCTTCAAGGCTTATACCAAATTCATACCACCCCCCAAGATACCGAGCGATCGGGAGCCGGCAAGCCGTTCGATTAAAGCGATGCGAGGCGCAAGGTCGCGGGAATCGTCCTTGATCAAACGCTCTGGACTTTAGCTATGGGGCGTATGAAGTCCGCGCAGCCCATATCGTTGCATGGCAGTAGGAGGTGAACGTCTGCTTCGGGGCGACGGACGCCGCTATCCGAATGACCAGAATGGGCCGGATCCGGACGGTCAGCTTCTGCTTGCGAGATGCGGAAAGCAGACCAGTTTAGGCGCTCTGGCATACCGGGGAGGGATTTCGCGTCATATTGTTTTCCACCCCTAGAAGCTGGCAGTTCTTCGATTCAGCGGCTTAGCCTGGCCCAACAATATCGGGCGGTGCTTGACGATCTCCTTGGACATGAACGTAAAGAAGGCTTGGACTTTCGGGTGCTTATGAAGGTCCGGATGCGTGAGAATCCAGAAGCCAGTGGTAAGTTCCGGCTGAGGTCCGATGACACGGACAAGCCGCGGATCGGCATCGCCGATCTGGCAGGGCAAAAGCGCAAGTCCAAATCCCGATTGCGCTGCGAAAGAGATACCCAAGACGCTGTTGCTTCGGCTGGCAATTTCGCAATTGGGCGCAACTTGGCGTAACCAGCGGGCGGGCGTAATGTTCTCGAGCGTGCCTTCGAAGCCAATCAGCTTGTGGCCGTTCAGATCCTCTGACGTCTCCGGACGACCCGCCCGATCTAGATATCCATTGCTCCCATATACGGCCCAAGATTGATCCGAGAGCTTCTTGCCTACTAGCGAACTGTTGCCGGGCGGCCCTGCGCGCAGCGCAATCTCCGCCTGGCCGTCGCTGAGGTCATTATAGCGGTCCTCGATGATCAGAACCACGTTGATGCCAGGAAACGCCTCGTGGAACGAGGCCAGCAACTGAGGTACCAGACCGATAGCCATTCCCTCCGCAGTTGTCACGCGCAGCGTACCGGTGTAGCCACCGTCAAGTGCAGAAGCCCGCCGTGCGAGCGCCTGAACGGCTGCCTCAACTGCATTGGCTTCCGGTAGCAGCGCCTCTCCTTCTAATGTTAGCCCGTACCCGTCGCGCCTCCTGTTAAAGAGTCGGAGGGCCAATCCTTCCTCCAGCGCCTGTATGCGGCGAACCACGGTTGACTGGTTGACGGCAAGCTGTCGGGCGGCAGCAGCCGTGGTCCCGGTTCGCGCCACGGCTAGGAAGTACCTAAGATCGTTCCAGTCAAGCATCCTGATACTATGCATTTTTGCCGACCCAACCGCCAGAAACGATGATGGCGAGACGATGCGCCGTTCGATATTTCGCAGGTCCTGATCGACATGGAAAAGACATTCCAAGTTCCAACGGGATCTTCTTGCGATGCAGATAAGAACAGCAACACCAGCCGATGCCGAGAGGTGTGGTCGGATAATGTTCGAGGCCTTCAACGACATTGCATCGAGACATGGCTTTCCAGCCGATTTCCCAACGCCCGACGCCGCGACGGACTTAGCTAGGATTCTAATCGCCGATCCAGCGGTCTACAGCCTTGTCGCGGAGGTCGACGGAAAGGTGTCGGCATCCAATTTTCTCTCTGAGGCTGACGCAATTAAGGCGGTCGGTCCGATCACGGTCGATCCCGCGATGCAGGGACGCGGCATCGGTCGCAAGCTGATGCAGACGGTATGCGACAAGGCAGATGGCTCGGCCGGAATCCGCCTCCTGCAGGACGGCTTCAACATGGGTTCGCTGGCGCTTTACGCCTCGCTCGGCTTCGAAGTGCGAGAACCAGTCGTAGTGATGACAGGAATGCCTTTCGGTACAACGTCTAAGGTCTTGACCGTGAGGCCAATGGTCGACGGCGATGTAGAAGCTTGCGACGAACTCTGTAAGCGGATTCTTGGGGTGTCACGCCGGCGTGAGATCGAGAACGCAGTCCGTTCGCTCTCGCCGCTGGTTGCCGAACGCTCGTCGAAGATTGTCGGGTACATGACGGCACCCTCACTTTGGCTCGCCAACCATGGCGTGGCACACTCTGCGAGCGATATGCACGCGATGATACTCGGCGCGGCCGCCGTCAATCCGAGCGTCTCGTTCCTGCTACCGACGAGGCAGACCGCGTCATTCAGGTGGTGCCTGGACCAGGGAATGCAGGTTGCGAAGCCGATGACAATCATGGCGAAGGGGCATTACCGTCTCCCCACCCGGCCATACATGCCCTCGGTGTTCTATTGATCTGGAAAGAGGAGAATGCGCATGAATGGTCCGTTCGAATGCCAGGAAACAATCGATGCAAGGAGCTACACTGGACGCTGTTTCTGCGGCGAGGTTGAGATCGTTGCGAAGGGCGCCCCCCTGCAGATGGGCTACTGCCATTGTGGGTCGTGTCGCACCTATTCCGGCGCGCCCCTGACAGCGTTCATCCTCTGGCAAAAAGCAGATGTCAGGGTCACGATGGGTGCGGAATACATTGGCAGCTTCAACAAGACGGGAACGAGCGAGCGGCAGTTCTGCACACGATGTGGCGGGCATTTAATGACGGGACATCCTAGTCACGATCTCACGGATGTTCATGCGGCGGTATTTCCCGATATGCCGTTTCAGCCGTCGGTACATCTAAATTATGCAGAAACGGTCTTACCCTTCAAAGACGGTCTGCCGAAGTTCAGGGATTTTCCAGCGGGTTTTGGTTCCGGTGTGACGGTGCCTCAATAGGCTTGTGCGACCCACGAACTGTGTGCACTTGGGTGCTCGCCGAAAAAGCTAGAAATGAAGACCGTCGGTATGAGTGCGGTTGCGACCATAATGTCGAAGGTACTCATGACGCGGTCGTAATGGTCCTCATTTTAGAATGGCGAGCTTAGGCGCGCAGGCAAGCTCTAATTTGATGCCTGCACGCCACTCAGCGGGGCCGAAGCCTGGACCGCAGGGTCAGGCCACGCGTTTGGCGATGCCACTCACGATGCGATCTCGGCATTCCTACGCGTTGGCGAGTCCACCGTGGGGGAATGCCCGTGCCGGCGGCGTGGGCATTCTGGACGAAGGATTTCAACCTCGAACTTTCAGATGATAGTTCTCTCGACATTCCTATGCGGCCTGCTTAGCTCCGGCATCATTGATCACAGCGACGTGCCCACGGTTTAGGTCCGATCCTAGCGCCGCTCGGCTGGGAACGTGGTTGCGCAGCGTCGTGCCTAGGTTCACCAACACCTCACACGCTCGCAATCGACGTTCCAGCTAAGCGAACGCCAATCCATGATCGGTTAGGATCTTCATCAGGACTTGGGGCGACGGACAATCCCTGCGAGGTGCACGGTCAGTCCCAATTCCTGCGCGAGGGCGGCCCGGCAGAGTGCGGCTTCTCGCGCGATCGCTTCGCTGTCGGCATAAGTAACATTGAGATGGTTGGCCTTGTGGCGCGCCATCATTTTGTCCCGGTCTATGCCGTCGAGCTGGGCATGCATGATCGGCCATTGCGGCGTGGTGGCCTCCAGCCTGCGGTGGGTTTCCTTCTCCGACAACTCAATCGCGTGACCCGTTCCGATATCCATCTGCAGAGCGTTGCCTGCGACAAAAATCCGAGACCAGACGATCGGCCCGGGCCGGGCGACCCCGGCGAGAGTCGATCCGCCAAGCCGGAAATACATTGCCGGTTGCCGATAGCCCCGTGAGCCGGCGTAGCCGCCGCTGTGATGCGCGGCAGGCGCTGCGCCCGAGATCTCGAATACCCAGACAAATCCGGCGTTGCCGTCGCGGTCTTCGTCACCCCATCGCAGGTCGTGCAGCGTCGTCTCGACTGGTTGACCCAGTGCAGCCTGAACCCTGTTGGTCAGCAGCGCATCGAGGCCGGCGCATTCATCCACTTCGTTGAAATGGGGCAGTGGTTCGCCAGGGCGGATTTCCGTTCCGTCGGCCCGCAGGACCGGGGGGCGGTCGGAATTATTCAACAGCCCTTCGACCAAATCCGAGGCGGGGAGCAGGTCCTTCAGGCCCTGCTGGTACTGGATGCCGATCGCGTCGCAGCCGAATTCGTCCGCCATGCGCAACGCGGCGACATAGAGACGGCCCTGCCAGATCACCTGTTCCCGTGTCAGTTCGGTCGCGTCGTCCTCGCCGAAATCGAACGTCATGCCGCGCGCCTCGAGCCAGTCGAGGACTGCGCGTCCTTCCGCTTCGGGCACCTGCGTGGTGGCATAGTAGAGTGCCGACTGCGACAGGCGCTCCTTGAACACGCCTGTCGGGTGCAGCAGGTGATCAGGGATGATGGCGTTGAACATGCCCATGCAGCCTTCGTCGAACACCCCCATGATCAACTTGGCATGGCGGATTTCCGCCGCCAGCCTGCGGGCTGTCACGCGGGTTTTCTCGGGCACGACGAAGTCGGACTGGATATGGTCTATCAGATGATCGACCTTCCAGTCGGACAGCCAGACGCGCAGTCCATCCTGGAAAAGCGCATCGGTAAAATCCTCGCTCCAGAGCGTCGAGTAGTCGACGCCGGCCTTGGTGAGCGAGCCGTTCAGGTTGAGCATTCCCACGAGGCCAGGCCATTGCCCGGACCAGTTCGCGACCGTCAGGATCGGCCCTTTGTGGTGGATGAGGCCAGGCAGCACATGATGGGAATACTGCCAGGCCGACTGCGCGACGACGACCGGCGCATCCGGCGGCAGATCGCGGAACGTATCGAGCCCCATGCGTTGCGACGAAAGGAAGCCGTGCCCGCGTTCGGGGTCGTAGTGATGTGCCCGGACAATCTCCGCGCCAAGCTTCGCCATAGCGCCCGTCAGCGCCTTCTCCATGGCCTCCTGCGCCGGCCAGCAGACGCGATTCGCACTCTCGCGCAGATCACCGCTCGCCAACAGATATATGCGGTTCATCCGCGCCCTCTCTAACGATTCAATCGTGCGTCAACCATTTCTCACCGACCTCAACCTGAAACGGGGTCATCGTCTAGTTCGATTTGTGGGTAACCTTCGAATAAATCGAATCTGCGGAAATTCGGCATCTCGCGGAACCGATGAAGTATCCCGAAAAGGCATGTCTGCGAGTACTTTGATCGACGCTTAGGCTTCTCTGACGGAGTGCCCGCTTTTGGCGCAGGGCAAAGTTTGTATGAATGTCTGGTTTAGGCGCATAGCGGACCGGCAACTTGTGGGCCGTATCCAGACGGTTCGCTTTTGTGGGCTGACGAATGGTTGGCTGCCATTTAGACGCGAAAAGCAGAACACTAGATCTTCGACCCCCAGTCAGGTCATTACGACCGATTGTGCGATCCCTTTCTTTTGGAACGGACGTCTGGCGAAGTAATTTCCCTGTGAAAACAGGAGACCGATATGGAACGAACTTCGCAACATGACGAGCTATCCGTGTTCTTGGGGAAATGGACTGCGCGAGGCACCTCTTTCGGCGGCACAGATCAATCTGGCGCCGATCCGAAGACAGATGGGCAGCAATGGTTGAGCACTCATGAGGCCTACTGGCACACGGGCAAATTCTTCCTGCTTCAAGATGAGCGCGCGGATATTTCAGGCAGTCGCTTTGATACCTTGTTCGTCATTGGTGTAACCGAACAGGGCGAATTTGTTGCCCGCATATTCGAGAACCATGGCTTCTACCGAGAATATGCAGTCGAGCATCAAGGTGACGTTTGGACCTTTTCAGGCGTCGGGGAGAGAGCAACCTACAAGTTCGACGCCGACAACAGGCGACAGAATGTAGTCTGGGAGTGGAAGCGTGGCGGCGTTTGGCTTCCACTGTGCGATCGCGTTGCCGTTAAGGTCGACTAGGGGCAGCACGCGTGGCGCTGGTAACCGTTGACCAACGGCGCCGGAGCCCAAGGCCTCGCTGCGGCAGCTTGAGTGACGTTGCAACGGTTTGGCTACGTCGGCCGCTCACAGGCGCGATCCAACCGAAACACTCGAAGAGGATCAATTGTGATGTCGAATGATAACGCGATTGCACTAGGAAATCCCTACGTCATAACCCGATGGTTCAGGAGCTGGCTGCACTGGGTTTTGGAGACAGAGAGACAGCGGAGCATGGTCTGTGACCTGCAAACGCTACCCGACTAACTCTTGCGGGACATCGGCTTGGATCGCAGCGAAATCCGGAGCGCAGTGCGCCGAGGGCGGTTCAACTGAGCATGCCGCTGTCGCTTCCATCCTCCTATTTTAACTCCCAAGCCGGCCTCAAGAGACAGAGCACGGCAGTGAGTGGCAACTCGGGCCTTACCTAGCGTCAACCAGCGGCTGCGGTCTGTCACGTGCGAGCAGACTGTGAATTTGTTTGGCCGCGATGCGAAGGAGTTCGGCCAGTTGGGTGCGGCGGGCGTGCATACGGTAGATCGGACCGGCAAGCGCGAGGCCGAAATGTCTGTCGCCATACCGGATCGGCACCGCAATTCCCATGACGTCGGGCGTGAACTCGGCATTGTCCTCGCACCAGCCGCGTGCGATCGAGGCATCAATCACCGCATTAAGTTCTTCGTCGTCCGTGACCGTTCCGCTTTGGTGTTGGACATAGGTCAACGACGCTAGGATACGCAGACGCTCCTCCCTCGGGTATCCGCTCAGAATCGCCTTCCCGCTCGATGTAGTGTAGATTGGTCGCTTGTCTCCCACCTTGGCGAAATACCTTATCAACGCCGTCGATTCGACAACATCGATGTAGACGATCTCGTTCCGGCTATGAGGGTCACGCGAGGCTATCAGTACCGTCTCTCCGGTGCTTGTGGCGAGCGCTTCCAACTGGCCGTGGATCAGTTGGAGAAACGGATCCCCCTCCATGAAATCCTTACACAGATCGAAGAGGCGCCGGGTCGGGTAATAGCTGGAGCGGGCATTGATCTCGTATATCAGGCCTCGCGTGAGCAGCGTATCGATGAGGTTGAATGCGCTTGACTTGGGCATGCCGATTGCTCGCGAAATTTGTGTAAGCGTCATCGGCGTCTTTTGCTGTGCAAAGACCTCGATGAGATCGAGCGCGTTGTCGAGTTGTCTGATGCGCACCCTTCCCTCCTCCGTTCCGGCCTCTCTACTTTTCACATATATGAACTCTCGTGCGTGACAATGGAAATCTTTTGACTCGCCCAGCCGTGACCGGTAGCGTTCGAAGATCAGAGGCATCAATGGTGGGAGGAGGAGCCCAACTTGAGATGGCGAGCACACCAGATGTCATCCTATCCGCTACAGGTTTGACGAAAGAGTTTGGGGGTTTCTTCGCCGTCGATGGTGTTGATCTCTCGATCCGACGCGGCACGATTCACGCGCTAATCGGCCCGAACGGTGCTGGAAAGACCACCTGCTTCAACCTTTTGACCAAGTTCCTGCAGCCTACGCGCGGTATCATTCGCTACAATGGCCGAGACATCACAGGGCGGCGTCCTGCCGAAATCGCCCGGCTTGGCCTCGTACGCTCTTTCCAGATTTCAGCGGTGTTCCCGCACCTATCGGCGCTCGAAAATGTGCGCATTGCGCTGCAGCGACGGCGCGGTGACAGCTTCGATTTCTGGCGGTCAGAAAAGATCCTTTCGGAATACGATGCGCAAGCAACGGCCCTGCTTTCCGAAGTGGGATTGGGGGAATTTGCTGATTCTCGTGCCAGCGACCTATCATACGGACGCAAGCGTGCGCTTGAAATTGCGACAACACTGGCTATCGACCCGGAGATGCTGTTACTCGATGAGCCTATGGCCGGAATGGCGCAGGCTGACGTCGACAACATCTCGGCCTTGATAAGGCGGATCTCGGCAAACCGAACCATTCTCATGGTTGAGCATAATCTCTCGGTAGTTGCCTCGCTTTCGGATCACATCACTGTACTTGCCCGGGGGCAGGTGCTTGCGGAAGGCAACTACGCTGAAGTCTCCGCCGACCCGGGTGTCGTCGAAGCATACATCGGATCCGGCCATGAATGAGATTGCATCGGATATCGATAGGCAGTCCGGGACTTCTGCACGCAGTACGTTGTTGTCGGTGCGCGACTTACAGGCATGGTATGGCGAGAGCCACGTTTTGCATGGCGTAGATATTGACGTCACCGAGGGCGAGGTCGTCACACTTCTTGGTCGGAACGGTGCCGGCAAGACGACTACGCTCAAGGCAATCATGGGCATCATCGCCAAACGGACCGGATCCGTAACCTTCGCCGGCACCGAGATAATCGGCTCACAGCCACGTCACATCGCGCGGTTAGGGATCGCGATTTGTCCTGAGGAGCGCGGAATATTTTCTTCGCTCAGCGTTGAAGAAAACCTGATGCTGCCACCTCGCATCGCCGAGGGCGGCCTTACCGTAGAACGAATCTATGATCTGTTTCCGAACCTGAGTGAACGGCGCAACACCAGTCAGGGTACGAAGTTGTCTGGCGGCGAACAGCAGATGCTTGCGATCGCACGAATCTTGCGCACCGGCGCCAAAACGTTGCTGCTGGATGAACCCACTGAGGGGCTGGCGCCCGTGATTGTCCAGCAGATCGGCCGGACCATCGGCGCGCTTAAGCAAATCGGATTCACGATCCTGTTGGTTGAACAAAACTTTCGATTCGCGGCATCAGTTGCCGACAGGCACTACGTCGTGGACCAAGGCAAGGTTGTCGACATGATCCCGAATGATCAACTCGATGAAAACACCGACAAGCTGCATGCCTATCTTGGCGTCTGAATCAATACACCGGCGTATCCGCGTCTTAATCAGGAGGAAGAAATGATACGGAAGCTCACTATCGGAACCGCAGTACTGGCCACTCTGGCCGCAGCACCCGCGCTGGCCAAGGACATCAACGTAAAGCTTGGTGTTCTCAACGACCGCTCGGGTGTCTACGCTGACCTTTCGGGAGAAGGATCGGTTGTCGCAGCACGTATGGCTGTTGAGGACTTCAAGGCGGCCGATAAGGGGTTGAATGTCGAAATAGTATCGGCCGATCACCAGAACAAGCCGGATGTTGGCTCCAACATTGCACGGCAATGGTATGACGTAGAAGGCGTGAACGCCATCCTCGACGTGCCGACATCCTCTGTTGCCCTGGCCGTTGCAGACATCACAAACGAGAAGAACGGGGTACTCATCGATTCCGGCGCCGGATCGACGGCACTAACTCGCGAACAGTGTCGAGCAACCACTATTCACTGGACCTACGATACTGCGGCTCTGGCTACCGGCACCGGAACCGCGATGACCAACGCGGGTGGCAAAAAGTGGTTCTTCCTCACAGCAGATTACGCGTTCGGTCACTCTCTGGAAGAGAACACGAGCAAGGTCGTGACGGACAATGGCGGCGAAGTGGTTGGACAGGTCAACGTGCCCTTTCCGGCGACCGACTTTTCTTCCTTCCTCCTGCAGGCACAAGGCAGCGGAGCTGACGTCATCGGGCTGGCGAATGCTGGTGGCGATACAGTCAACGCCATTAAACAGGCGTCTGAGTTCGGCATCACGCAGGCAGGCCAGAAACTAGCGGCGCTTCTCTTCTTCGTGACCGACGTGCACGCACTCGGTGCAAAAACCGCCCAAGGCCTGTCGCTGACTGAAGCCTTCTATTGGGATCAAAATGACGATACCCGAGCATGGTCGAAGCGGTTTATGGAAGTTCACGGAGCACAGCCGACAATGGTGCAGGCTGGAGTTTACTCAGGAACCTTGGCCTACCTGGCCGCTGTCGAGGCAGTTGGGGATGCGTCCGACGGCAAGGCTGTCGCCGCCAAGATGAAGGAGATGGAGTTCGACGATCCGCTCTTCGGCAAGGTCACCGTGCGTGGTGACGGGAGAGCAATTCACGACATGTATCTATTCGAAGTCAAGTCGCCGGACCAGTCGACGGGTGAATGGGATCTCTACAACCAGATCTCTTCCATCAGCGGCGAAGAAGCATTCTTGCCAATGCTTGACGAGTGCGACTTCACCAAGAAGTGACACTCCTTGCGTCCGTCCGGGTTCGGACGGACGCAAGACTTACAAACCGCGCGACAGGGCTGCATCCATGTTCGAGTTACTGGGGATATCGCCGCAGGTCCTGATGGGCCAACTCCTGCTCGGCCTAATTAACGGGTCGTTCTATGCGGTCCTATCGTTGGGACTGGCCGTGATATTCGGCCTGCTCAACATCATCAATTTCGCTCATGGTGCGCTCTATATGGCAGGGGCTTTTGTCGCCTGGATGCTGCTGAACTACGTCGGTATCGGCTACTGGCCCGCTCTGATCACGGCACCCTTGATCGTGGGGGCTTTCGGCATCGTTTTGGAACGCACCATGCTGTCGCGGCTCTATCACCTCGATCACTTGTATGGGCTACTGCTCACTTTCGGTCTTGCCCTGATCATTCAGGGTCTGTTCCGCAACTACTATGGAATTTCCGGACTGCCTTACCGGATCCCCGATTTGCTATCGGGCGGTCAGAACTTGGGCTTCATGTTCTTGCCGAACTACCGCGCTTGGGTCGTCGTTGCGTCCGTTCTGGTATGCTTTGGTACGTGGTTCATGATCGAAAAGACTCGGCTCGGTGCCTATTTGCGTGCGGCGACGGAGAACCCTGTTCTGGTCGGAGCGTTTGGCGTCAACGTGCCGGTGATGATCACCCTTACCTACGGCTTCGGCGTGGCACTTGCCGGATTTGCCGGCGTTCTGGCGGCACCGATCTATTCGGTGAATCCCAATATGGGTGCCGATCTGATTATCGTTGTATTCGCGGTAGTGGTGATCGGGGGCATGGGCTCAATCGTGGGCGCGATCGTGACGGGCTACATGCTCGGAATAATCGAGGGCTTGACTAGGGTATTCTATCCTGAGGGATCCGCTGTCGTGATTTTCGTCATTATGGCAATTGTTCTGATGATCAAACCCGAAGGTTTGTTTGGGAGGCCAAGCTGATGGCAGTGGCAGGCCGCGCGATCGAGAGCGCAACCTCCAGGGAGACTGGCGGCATGCCGCGCCTCCATAAGGTGATTTTCGTAGCTCTGCTGGTCGGACTGCTAGTGCTACCGTTCCTAGTTTATCCAGTATTTGCCATGAAGGTTATGTGCTTTGCCCTGTTCGCAGCAGCCTTTAACCTTCTCCTTGGTTTCGGCGGGCTGCTGTCATTTGGCCACGCGGCTTACTTCGGTGGCGCGAGCTATATCGCCGCCCATGCTGCAAAAGTTTGGGGACTCACCCCGGAATTGGCTGTCCTTTGCGGCGCAGCCGCGGCGGGCTTACTGGGATTCATCATCGGGTCGTTAGCGATCCGGAGACAGGGCATCTATTTTGCCATGGTCACGCTAGCCTTTGCGCAGATGGTGTACTTCGTCGCCCTTCAGTCGGACTTCACCGGCGGCGAGGACGGGATTCAGAGCGTACCACGCGGCGATCTATTTGGTCTGATCCCGCTCGGCGACAACATTGCTCTATATTTTTTCGTTCTAGCTATCACTTTCGGAGGCGTGCTGCTGCTCTACCGAATCGTGCATTCGCCCTTCGGACAAGTACTCAAGGCTATCCGCGAGAATGAACCGCGCGCCATCTCGCTGGGTTATGACGTGAACCGATACAAGCTCATCGTATTTACCTTGTCTGCTACGATGGCAGGCCTGGCCGGGGCCACGAAAAGTCAGGTCTTCCAGCTGGCATCGTTAACCGATGTGCACTGGTCAATGTCGGGAGAGGTCGTCTTGATGACTCTCTTAGGCGGCATGGGAACGATCTTCGGTCCGTTGGTCGGTGCTTGCATTATTGTGACGATGCAGAACTACCTCGCAACTTTCGGCGCTTGGGTGACGGTTATTCAGGGTGTGATATTCGTTCTTGGAGTGCTGCTTTTCCGTGAAGGGATCGTGGGTGTCTTGTCGAGGTGGCTCAAAAAGGCGTTGTGAGCGCCACGACGCCGGCGCTACGGTCAGCGCGGCACTTCAAATGGGTGCGCCACTGTTCCTTCGAGAGGCAGCCCTGGCACTGGCCTCACGTACGAGGTCCGAATAGTTCGAATCGCTGGCGAAAGGAATGCGGCTTGGTGGGGTTGAAAGTACACCTTTGTGCAGCCATTTCGGTCGTCACAACATTGCGACCGGAACCGCGGGGCAACGAAAAGCAAGAAATGCAAAACCAAAAGCTTCAGTGCGGACGTCTCCCGCCTTCTCCACATGATGGTCCACTCTGTCTAATCGGACCGGGATGTCTCCTTCGCGAAGTGATCGCCAGCGCGGCAGACGCTTGCGAGAAGCTTCGCTACGAGGCCATCACTCCGCCCGAGCTATTCGGCCTCCAAGCCGCGCTTCGTAACTCCAGGTAATGCGTGGACGAGACTAGCTGTCTTGGTCCGATGAGGGATGCGCGGCAGTTGCAGGTCTCATTTGTCCAGTGTTATTGGCGATGTAGCTGGCATATGAGATGGAAGCCAACTATCCCCCCAGCGGGTGAGGCGCACGGAGTCGATTCTGCAATGGCCGACCGCCCTCTTCCAAACATTCGGGTGCTCGATTTCGGGCAATACCTGGCAGGTCCCCTCGTCGGCATGATGCTGGCTGACATGGGTGCCGAAGTGATCCGCATCGACCCGCCCGGCGGCCCGCGCTTCAAATCGCCGGCATCCGACATGCTGTCGCGCGGCAAATCCTCTCTGGTCCTCGACCTAAAGACGTCGGAAGGACGGGCTGTGGCACTCGATCTCGCCGCACGCGCCGACGTGGTGATCGAAAACTTCCGCCCCGGCGTGATGAAGCGGCTGGGCCTCGGTCCTGATGAGCTACGCACGGTCAACGGGGGTATTGTCAGTCTCTCTATGCCAGGCTTTGCCTCGACCGACGCAGACCTCGCCGGGCTTGCCGCCTGGGAGACGGTGATCGCGGCACGAACTGGGCAGTTCACCGACATGGGACTCAACCGCCGCCTCATGGGTATCAACCCAAGCTTCACGCCGCTGGCGCTCGCCTCAGCCTATGGCGCGGCCTTCGGCGCGATGTCGGTGCTCTTCGCGCTAAATGCGCGCGAGCGGAACGGCGGTGATCACATCGAGGTGCCGCTGGCCTCGGCGCTCATGGAAGGGCTCGTTTACAACTGCGAACAAATCGAAGACTACCCTGACCGTTACAAATCCCCGCGTGAGGTCGAACTTGACCGCCGCGCCGCCGATGGGCTGCCGATGAACCTGCCTTTCTCGGCTCTGTCGGAATTCCTCGACCCCTTTTACCGCACCTATACTTGCGCTGACGGCCGCGGCTTTTACGTTGTCGCCTGCTCCATTGCCGGCCATCCTCAGCGCGCCTTGAGGGCGCTCGGCCTAGGCTCACTGGCTGACGAGCTGCCGGATTTCTCGGCCTATCTCGACCAGAAGGACTGGCCCGCTGACTGGAGCGTCAGGAACTACCCGGTCGGGGTAAATGACCGCGCCCGGGTTTCATCGGCGATGAAGGCGGCGTTTCTCACTCGTCCCTCGCATGAATGGGAGGAGATTTTCGGCGCCGCGAAGGCGCCCGCGACGGCGCAGCGCTTCACCAGGGAATGGCTCGCCGACCCCCATGCCTTGGCCTCGGGTCTGGTTCTGGAGGTAGACGATCCGCGTTATGGGAAGATGCGGCAGATGGGCAATGTCGCCTGGATCGCCGACGACAAGATGGCCGCAAAGAAGAAGCCGGGTCCTGTCCTAGACGATGCGCGCGCCAAGCTCGATACGATCCTTTCCGAGCCTGTCCGACCAACGCCCCATAACAGTGGCGCGGGCGGTTGGCTTGACGGACTGAATGTGCTCGACCTTACCAACGTCATCGCGGGGCCGACAATCGGCTCGACGCTGGCGCGCTACGGCGCCGAAGTGACGCTAGTTCAGCCGGTGGAGCCCTCGGTAGATCCTTGGAACGCGGTGGTCTTCGGCCTGCACGCTCAGCGGGGTAAGAGAAGTGTCCTACTGAACCTGAAGTCCCGGGAGGGTCAAGAGGCGCTGGCGAAGCTCATCGCCGAGACCGACGTCATCACCATGAACGGCACAGACGAGCAGCGCGACAAGCTCGGTCTATCCCCCGAGCGGCTCGCGGCGCTCAATCCCCAGCTGATCCTCGTCCAGCTCGACGCCTTCGGCGGGCCAATGCGAGGGCCGAAATCCGACGATCTCGGCTATGACGACCTCGCGCAGGCGGCGACCGGCGTAATGGTCCGCTTCGGCGGGGGCATGGCGACGCCTGAGGAGCACGCCCATTTCGGCACAATTGACGTTTTGACCGGGTTTTGCGCCTGCGTCTCGCTGGCCGCGGCACTGGTACGGCGCAACCGGACCGGGAAGGGCGGCATCGCTCGCGCCGCGCTCGCCGGGGCCGGCAACCTGATCCAGGCGCAGTTCATGTACGATTACGACGACCGGGCGCCTTTTGCCGAACCCTCAGGTCGAGAGGCACGCGGTTGGGGGCCGTTCTATCACTGTTACGAGGCAGCTGACGGCTGGATGTTCTTCGCGGCCCCTAAGGAAAAGCATGACGCGCTGCGCTCGTGCGCCGATCTAGCCGATCTTGCCGACCGTTCCGACGTCGATCTTGTGGCCTCCCTTGCGGAACGGTTCGCCACCTTGCCCTTCGCTCATTGGGAAAAGGCCTTTGCCGGCACGCCCTCGGCGGTGGTGCGGCTTGGTTCGCTTCAAGCCACCCGAGACGCGGCGCTCCAGCGGGAAAGCGAAGGCGCGATCGATCTCGCGCAGGCGACGTTCCGGGTGATCCGCCACGACCGCCACCCGATGGGCCGATGGGCCGACCTCGTCGCGCCGAATGCGGTGCGGCCCGAGCGCGGGCGCATCACCATCCCCGGACCGATGCCGAAATACGGTGCTCATACCCGAGAGGTGCTGCGCCGGGTCGGATACACAGCCAACGCCATCGACACGATGCTCGCCTCGGGTGCGGTAGGGGACCGTTGGTCCGAAAAGTATCTACCTGAATGAAACGACTTGCAGGAGCGGATAAAAGTTGGCGACAATGGCCTAAGCAGTGACCGGCTCGTGATTGTCTAGCAAAAGCGACGAGCGATAGACTGATCAGAACGCCGACGGAAACTGCATCCTCGCCATTTTTTCCGAATAGACGACCTCTAGCTTGGAATCTGGCGGCGTCCGCAAATGAGAAGGGACAGAATCACCATCACCGGCCGATATGAGACTTGAAGGTGAAGATCAGAGGGCGAGTGATCGATGTCCGCCTTTGGGTGCAGGCAAAGTTTGCCTGGACGTCAGCGATGAGGGCGCAAAGGAGACATCAGGCGCGCATCGGCGAAGAAGGCCTCTCGACGATAGACTATACTATTCACAACAATTGGTGAGCTTGCGAGGGGACGTCGAGACGCCCAAGGCCACCTGTAGCGCCATCATGTCAGTTCCCTGTCAACGCAGTGCGGATTGCGTCGATGGCACGAAACGTGTCGCGGCTCAGAGAAGGCATGACGTAGTCTGGCCATGTCGACAGCTTTACGGCCAGGAGCTCACTGGCTGGGTCTGCGTATATAAGCTGCCCAAAGACCCCGCGAGCGCAGACATCGCGCCGTCTCGTGTCGCGGACCCACCAGAACCTGCGATAGGCGCCTTTTGGGAGGACATGCGTGTAAGGTGAGCCGAACACCTCATCGTTTCCGGTTCGGATAGCCTCCATCCAAGTCGCGGGCACGACCTGCCGCCCCGCCGCCTGACCAGAGTTGAGCATCAACAATCCGAGGCGAGCGTAATCGCGCAACGTTGCGTTGAAGCCGCCGTCTGCCAGGGCAGTTCCCGCTTCATCGACCGTGAAATACGCGTCACGTGCAGCACCAATGGGCTGCCACAGGTGACGACTTACGAGATCGGCAAGGGACTGGCCGGTGGCGCGCTCCAGCACCCAGGCCACGACGTCCGTCTCAATCGAGCGGTATTCGAAAGCTCCCCCATGAGGCCTGATCTTGGGCAGGCTGAGGATGACTTCGCGAATGGTCTGCCTTGCGACTCCGTCGGCACTGGGCCGCCATCCCGACGCAATATCAATTCGCGTCATGTCACTGCCGGGCAGATTGTAGTCCTCGGTGAACCTTACGCCCGAACGCATGTCTAGAACCTGGTCCAGCGTGGCATCGGCGTAGCCGCAGTGCTCTAGCTCGGGAACGAGCTCGGCGAGTGGCGCCTCGATGTCGACCAAGCCGGCAGCTTCTAGAATACCGGCCAGGAGACCGACGACCGATTTCGACACGGACTGCGACAGGTGCAGTGTTTCCAGCGCCATTCCGTTCAGATAGCGCTCGAAAACGACCCGGTTTCGGTGCATTACCAGCAGGCCGTCGCAATAGCTTTCCCTGAGAAACTGCTCGATCGAGACTGTGACACCGTCCTCCCGGTCGAAGCGAATTTCGCCAAGGTTCTCAGGTGCATCCCTGAGCTCAGTGGAGGGACCGAACCCGCGAAACACATCCACGGTCGGAATGAGACTGCGCACATTCTGAAACGTCCAACGGTTGAACGGGGGCAGGTCCCAGTTCGCGAGGGTTGGTCTCATTTCCGGCGGCGGCGGAAAACCCTGCATGATTCCCATTTGCCGGGCGGTTTTCGGCGCCCGGGCCGGTCTGGACTTGCTGATGTCTGACATGGAAAGGCTTCTTTGATGGCAGGCCGGCGCGAGTGCAACGTCGCGCCGGCCATGCGCCTACTGTTTCAGCTGGGTCCAGATCTTGTTGTAAAGATCGACGACCTCCTGCGGACAGGGCGTGACGAAGTCGGGTTCCGGCGCATTGGCAGGAATGACGATCTCATGGGCGGAAAGTATCTCTTCCTCCATGAACTTGTCGCTGCCAACAACGCCATTGGCGTAACGCGCGAAGTTCGAGGTCAGCGCGGCATTTTCAGGATCCATCATGAAGTTGATGAACAGCTTTGCATTCTCGAGATTGGGCGCGCCCTTCAATACGGCGACATTGTCCATCCATCCGGTGAAACCTTCCTTCGGATAGGCGTATTTGAGCGTCGGGCGTTGTGCCCGCGCGCGCATCGCAGCGCCGTTCCAGCTCTGGCTGATGTCGACGTCTTTGGAGGTGAGTTTTTCGATGACCGCATAGTCCATCGTCCGCCAGTGCGGCTTTGCCTTGGCGAGCAGGTCGAGCACCTCGCGCAACTCCTTCGGGTTGCCGTTGCATCGTCCATAGCCGAGATAGCGCAATCCGGCGTTGATTACGTCGTTCATGTCATTGAGCATGTTGATACGACCTTTCAACACCTCTGGCGGATCAAACAGCAATGCCAGGGTATCGATCTCGCCATCATAGACGGCTGTGTCGACCGTGAAGGAAGTGGTGCCCCACTGATATGGGATGGAATAGTTGCGGCCAGGGTCCCACCACACATCGACCCATTGCGGATCGACATTCTTGAAGTTCTCCATTGAGTTGGGCTTGACTTCCTCAAGAAGCCCCTCGCCGATCATAACCTTGATCATATAGTCGCCAGGAACGACTATATCGTAGCCGGTGTCGCCCGCCTTGACCTTGGCGAGCATGGCCTCGTTTGAATCATAGCCGTCCAGGTTCACCTGCACGTCGTGCGCCTGCTCGAACTTCTTGATCATTTCCGGGGAGGTGTAGTTCCCCCAGTTGTAGATGTTGAGTTCACCGGCGGCCATGGCCGCCGAAGACACAAGGGCCACTGCCGACGCGGTGGCGAATAGACTAAACAGCTTTTTCATTGTTCCTCTCTTTCTCGACTTCTTGCCTGTAATTTATCGTTGCATGCGCCGCTGCACGAAAAACAGCAGCAGTACCAACAAGACCGAAACCGCCACTAGGATGGTCGAAACGGCGTTGATCTCGGGGGTGATCCCGCGCCGGATGGCGCCGAGGATGTAGATGGGAAGGGTCGTTTCTCCGGGGCCCGCGATCAGCAGTGTTATGATCACGTCATCCAATGACACAACGAAAGCGAGCATCGCTCCGGCGACGATGCCCGGTCCTAGCAGCGGCAGCGTGACACGGGCGAAGACTTTAAGCGGCGGCGCGTAAAGGTCCGCCGCAGCCTGTTCCAGGGTCAGGTCCATCGTCTGCAGCCGTGCCCGGATCGGCATGTAGGCAAATGGAATGCAAAAGGCGGCGTGCGCCAGCATCAGGTACCCGATGCCGTTGACGCCGGTAAACCTCTTTACCAGCGCAAAGAGGGACAGGGTCGCGATTGCCGTGACGATTTCGGGGATCATCAATGGCTGGTTGATGATCCCGTAAACCAACCCCTGGCCGACGAATCCCTTCGTCCGCGTCGTCGCAAGCGCGGCCGTCGTTGCGGCAGCTGTCGATATGACGGTGGCGATCAGTGCGACCTTGATCGAAACCCAGGCTGCATTGCGGATGCCCTCGTTCTCGAATGCCATGGCATACCAATGCAGCGAGAACTCGGTCCACAGCACAACCGAACGGTTTCCGTTGAAGGAAAACCAAACCAGGACGAGAATCGGAAGATAAAGGGCAAAGATGCAGATCCAGGCCATCGCGTTGAAGCCGGGCATCGCCTTGAGATCCCGGATCGGCTTGCCGCGCCGCTTCCCGGCGTCATTCGTTCGCGTGGCGCCGGCAATCTCAACCATGTTGGTTGCCGCTCCTGCCCGTGATGCGAGCGTTTATCAGAAGAACGATTATGACCAACGCCATCAGAATCAGCGCCGCGGCTGACCCGAAAGGCCAGTTGCGTGATGCACCGAACTGCATCGCGATCATGTTGCCGATCATCAGCTTCTTTCCACCACCGAGAAGCTCCGGCGTGATGTACGCGCCTAGCGCGGGGATGAAGACCAGTACGCATCCCGCCACAATTCCCGGCTTGGATAGCGGCACGATGATGTTGAACAGGACTCTCAGGCGACTGGCATAAAGATCGTAGCCAGCCTCGACGAGGCGAAAATCAAGCTTTTCCAGGCTGGCATAGATGGGCAGGACCATGAACGGCAGGAATGAATAGATCAGCCCGATGAACACTGCCGTGTCGGTGTAGAGTATCGTCAGCGGCGAACTGATGATCCCGATCTTCATCAACGCGATGTTGATGAGCCCCTCGTCACGGATGATCAGCAGCATGGCATAGGTGCGGATCAAAAGATTCGTCCAGAATGGCAGCGTGATCAGGAACAGCCAGGTGTTGCGCTGCCCCGGTGGTTTGGTGGCAATGAAATAGGCGGTCGGAAATCCCAGCAGCAGCGCGCCGATCGTGGCGCCGAACGCAAGCCAGATCGATCTGAGGAAAATCGAAACGTAGGCCGAGTTGAGCGTCAGCGTGTCGTCGAAGATGTCGCGCTGGAACAGGAACTGGACGTAGCTGTCCGTGCTGAATTTCCAGGTCACTCCGCCATAGGTACCGGGCGTCAGAAATGAATAGAGAACAGTGAGTCCGAGCGGCAGGATGCTGATCAGAAGTATGATGGCCAACGCAGGCGTGAGCAACGCCACGCGTCTGAACCGATCGGTGCGCCGGCTTTGCCGGGTCGCTGCTACAAGCGTGGATATATCCGCCGCCGCCGTCATGCCAGCACCCGGATCAGCTCTGGTGGGAGAACGGCCCCGACGGTTACGCCGGGCCGGTACTTGTCTTCATCGATCGATCCGGGCTGGCGAACCACTATTTCCTCGCCTGTGGCAAGGCGAATGTGGAGATTGGTCGCCGCACCGAAATAGACGAGGTTGGTAAGAACCCCTGAAATTGTCGGCGCCTCGCCCGCACCAGCCAAGCGGACACTTTCCGGCCTGATGGCAATTGATATGTTACCCGACCGCTTTGCCCCCAGTCGCGCCGTAAGCAAAGTTGCGTCCTTCAGCCGGACCGTCGCCAGGTCGCCATCCCACTGTACAATCGAACCGTCGAGAACGTTGATGTCGCCAATGAAGTTCGCCACGAAGCGGTGTGACGGGCTTTCGTAGATTTCCTTTGGAGTTCCGACATGCAGGATTTGGCCGGCCTTCATCACTGCGATGCGGTCGGACATGGTAAGGGCCTCTTCCTGATCGTGAGTTACGAACACGAATGTAATTCCGGTTTGTGCCTGTAACCGCTTCAGTTCGATCTGCATGGTCTTGCGGAGCTTGAGATCCAGCGCCGCCAGCGGCTCGTCCAGAAGCAGCACTTTTGGCGCGGGAGCCAGGGCGCGTGCGAGCGCGACACGTTGCTGCTGGCCGCCCGAGAGCTGGCTGATGCTGCGTCCGGCCATCTGCTCCAACTGCACGAGCGCGAGCATGCGCTCGGTAGTCTGCCTGATGTCTGCGGACGACCGGCCGAGCATGCGTAATCCGAAACCGATATTTTCGGCCACGGTCAAATGCGGAAAAAGCGCGTAGCTTTGGAAGACGGTGTTCACTGGGCGCCGGTGCGGCGGGAGTTGGCTAATGTCCTCACCACCCAGCGCGATAGAGCCCTGCGTCGGAAGTTCGAAGCCTGCAATCAGCCGCAGAAGCGTAGTCTTTCCGCATCCTGAAGGTCCGAGAAGCGTGAAGAATTCGTTTTCGGCAATGTCGAGATCAACTCGATCCAGCGCGGTCACCGCAGCATCTCCGGCGCCGAACCCCTTTGTGAGCGCCCGTACCGAGACCGCGGGGTTGCCGCGCCCTCCGGTCGCCTCGCGATTCATCATTCGGCTAAGCCCAGTGTCCATACCGCCAAGGCTAGGTCTCCGGGTCCGGCACTTAAATACCCCGAAGGGAGTATGTAGGTCAGCCCAGCACCGAACGCAGAAACCGCGACAGGAGCTCCGATTGCGAGGAGATCGCGAGTTTCCGGTAAATATTCTTGCGGTGGATCTTCACCGTTCCCACAGCGATGCCGGCCAGCCTTGATATCGAGACAGAAGAGTGGCCCTTTAGTATCAGCGTGGCCACTTCGCGTTCGCGGGCCGTCAGAATGTTTTCGCCAAATGCTTCCAGGGCGGCCGCCAGCGAGCGTTCCTCGCCGAACGCCGCGCTCCGGTGCGCGCTCTCACTCCCGCTGTCCAGATGCTTGGCCGTCAAAGCGGAGATGAGTTCGATCTCTTCCTCGAATGCCCTCACCTGCCGACCGGTGAAGCGCGGCTCCTCGCCCAGCCGACCAAGCGAATAGAACACCGCGCCGTCCCCATAGGGAACCAAAATCGCCATTTCGTCCCGCAACGCGATGTTCTGGTAGTAGCGGCGATAGTAGGTAGAGCGCATGAACTGGTCGGGCGCGATGTCACGCAGTCGCATCGCACAACTGTTTCGTCCGGAAAGGAATGCATCATAGACGGGGTCGAGCAGATAGGCGCTGTCCATGTACTGGTCGACGACCACGCGGTGCCGCTCGGCACGTACATTGTCGTATATGTGGGTTGGCGCACGCGTTCGGTGGAAATGAGTTATGAATGCGCCGCTGAAGGGCACGACACTTCGCATGAAATTCAGCACGCTGGGAAAGAACTCGGGTAAGCCTATTGCCGATACGGCGCGGGCCATCGTTTCCCGCGACCCGCGAGAGCGTCCAAAGGTGGCGTACTCGGAGCCGGATCTGATCTTAGCGTTCAGTTCATCGAGTCCCGGGGGGCGCAAACGTTCAGCTTCAGATTCGTCCATCTTCTCAGCGTTTGCAATCTCTTGGAACAGCGCGCTGGTTGCGCCGCCTGGCCTCGGCAGAGGTGCCGACTAAGCGGCTATGGGGTAGCGTCTCCCGGGCGAAAGTCGGATAGCAGAACTGCAGTGATGTAATGTATTGCTCAATGGTGTACCTGGATCCGAAAGGGGAGGCTTTCAGGGGAGAAATCAGACGGGAAAATCGCTTCGCACGGCCGGTCATCATACGGGCGGGAGGCGACCGCACCGTCGTCGATGTAAGTGCGGCAGCCAAGATACTCCTGAAGGAATTCCCCCGCGAAACTGCAAAGCGCAAGCAAGCAATGATTGCCTGCCTGGGAGCAACCCGAGGCGACGCCCAAACTCCCTTCGCAAGACGGGCTTTTGTAGCAGCCGCGCTCGAGCTCGGGATCTTGGCTGGCGACTAACCATCTTGCTTCGAGTGCTTCGACGCGAGTCAGGACGGCCTTAAGATCATCACAAGTGTTCCACTGCGACTATCGCCCCGCGCACGTCCAAAATGGCCGCTTGCGCCTTGCGCTTGGGGCGATGTCCATCCTCGTGCGCGCTCGACTTCGTGCGAAGGTCTCGACTGCGTGATCGCTATCGCTGTGCAAATGGGAAAGCCGGAAGCACCTCACGGCAACTCCCGGCTCTCAACCAGTGTCCCTGCTTGTCGCGCCAAGGACTACCAACTTCTTCAACTCGCAAACGCTGAACGAGTTCCATACGCAACTAGCCAACAAAGCGGTGATATGGCAGCCGCCACAGTATCGGATGACCTTTCGGGTCGACAGCATCCGCGCTGGGTTCAGAAAGGCGCAATCATGCTGAGGCCCCGCGGGAATGCGGAGTTCCCGTTAGGCCGCCTTCTTCCGGGCGGGCCTCGCTTTCGGCTGGGTCGATTTCGCCTTGGGCTGAGGTTTTCGTCCCAGACCCAAGTTTTTGGCCAACTGCGACCTTTCCTCAGAGTAGTTGGGTGCCACCATCGGGTAGTCGGATGGCAGATTCCACTTTTCCCGATACTCGGCCGGCGTCATCCCGTACTTGGTCTGAAGGTGCCGCTTGAGCGACTTGAACTTCTTACCGTCTTCCAGCGAAACAATGAAATCCGGTGTGACCGATTTCCTGATCGGCACCGCCGGCTTCTGAGGCTCTGCACTCGATGCGGTTGCTTCGCTTCTTGCAAGTGCCACCAGCGAAGCGTGCACCGAAGCAATCAAGTCGGTGAGTTCCGCACTTGGAAGTGGATTTTTTGATACATATGCCATCACCACCTCTGCAGTGAGCGACAATAGTGCATCGTCCCGTTTCTCGAATTCCATCTTCTAATATCCTGTTCTTGCCCCCGCGATGCGACATAAGCAATCGTGAGCGATAATCAAGACATTCGTGGGAGCATCGCTCAGATGGGGCCCTAAACATCGGCGCTAGATCAGGTAGTTAATTGACAATGCTATGGGACTGCCGGATCGGGTTCGCGCATCCGGACGTGGAAGGACGTCGCCGTGATCCCAACGAGTGCGTGCTTTAAGCCGTTGGGCATGCTCGGACGGTGCCGGGTGTACCCGAATGCGAGGTATACGCTAACGACGCGACGTGCTCCCTTATCACGACTGCGAACCTGTGCCGCGGCTAAAGCCGCCCGTTCTGCCCGCTCCCACTAGCAGGGTGTCTTGAGGCGAGAAGCCACAATCAACGCCTGCATTTGGTGAACCTACGATCTCCTGGGTCATCGACGACGATGTCTGGATTCAGGAAGCGTTAAAGCAGATCTCAACGGCCAATATCGGGGCGCAATCCTGCGGGTCGCAGTAAGAACGCCTCAGGCATGCGTCAACGTTTCTCCGACTCTGGACTGCACCGCAGGCAGTTCCGGTCCAACCAGGATGTGATGCGCCTGAATTCTCCCCGGAAAGCTTTATCCTTAAGCTCCTCGTACACCATCGAACAGTACATGGCGTCCCCTCCGTTCAGCCTGCTGGTTGTGGCGGCTTGCTCGCACCCGAGGTAAACGCTTTTCAATTCATCGATTGACATTGAACTGATGCAGGATTGGTCGTCGGCGCCAGCGGATTGATGCACTCCAAAGACGAACATGATCGCCGCGCCGAGCGGGGCGACGCGGGGGATATGTGGCACGAGATGTGCGGACATCATTTCCTCCAGAAGGCCTGCGGCAGTGCCGGCCTGAGCGAGGAATCATAGACCGCGCTATGGTCGCTCGCATGAGGCCGATGTCCCGGAGCGGCGAAGAATCGTGACGGTGGTGAGAGAATAGGTGGGTCCGGGGTCCCGGGCGACCCTAGATGCCGTAGCCTGCTTCGCGAGCTCGGACAACCGCCTCCACGCGTGTCGCTGATCCAAGCTTGTCGAGTATGGCCGAGAGGTGGTTTCGAACGGTTTTTTCAGTGATCGACAATCGCGCGCCGATTGCATGATTGTCGAGGCCGCGTGCAACCAGATGCAGGACTTCGCTCTCACGCGCGGTAAGTGCCGAGAACTCGGCTTTGTCCGCCGTCGCGGTTGGCAGGAATTCGTGCATCGCCTCGGTGAACACGCGCCATGCTGGCTCGCCGCGAAGCATTAGATGGTTTGGAGTATCGAGCTCCAGGAAAGTCGCGTTCGGGATAGTCTGCGCAAGGAATCTACCCTCCTCGACAGGGGCAACTGCATCGCGGTCGCCATGGGCAACCAGCGTAGGGCAGGTTATGCGTTCTGCGGCCCGGCTGATGTCGATCTCAAACATGATGCGCGTCAATTCCACGGCGTTTCGCGCACAGGTCGCGCGCCGTTGCAGTTCGCACCAAGAACTCAAGTGCTCCATCGAGCCTTCGGGCTGGAACTGTGTTGCGAAGGAACGCATGAAGGCGCTGTCCGAGTCTCTCCATCCCAATTCGATCATCTCAATCATTACCCTGGCCTTTTCGGGTTCAAGGGGAGGTGATGACCGCCTGTTTCTGCCCCTTGCGTAGGCGCCGTAGAGGATGAGATGACTAATCCGTCCAGGGTTCCTTTCGGCGTAATTGATTGCGACGGCGCCACCCTGGCAGATGCCAATCGTAGCGAATTGTTCCAATTCCAGCTTCTCGACGAGTCCCTCGAAGTCACGGACCCAGGTTTCGAAGGAAAGATCCGATACATCGCGTTCCGACATGCCGCAGCCCCTTGGGTCGTATCTGACGAGCGTGTACCGCGATTCAAGCACTTCGAGCCAAGGCTGCCATGCCACGCTGCGATCCTGATATTCGAGATGTGTCAGCCAACTCGGCATCAGCACCACCGGCAGGCCGCTCCCCGAGATCGCATAGGCAATCCGGGCACCGTCGAAGCTCTCGAAGTAGCGTACCTGCTGCCCCGGCATGTCGTGGATCCTCAGGCAATTGGTTGCGGGAAATCTAACAGTTTCTGTCCCGCGTTGCACGCGAGCCCCCAGCTGATCAACCGCGGCCGACCGAAGACGTCAGCCTTCAAGCGATGGCGGAATTTGTCTGACGGCTGGCTTGAGTGCAAAGCAGACTGGTAGAAAGCCGGCCGGGAGCGGACGGAGCCGGCAAAGTTGCAATCAGGCTGCGGAAGCACCTACTTCCACATGCGGGTCGGATGTTTTGCTGGCCAACATGTGCGCAGCCATCGGCGGGTTTCCGACGGCTGCGCACACGCCAGTTCTTAGTACACACACGATCTAGCGTGTCTGGAGTCGACCTCTCTGGCACTCCGGCGCCAACGACTACCTCGCCTTCCAGGTAAACCGGATCCAGACTGTTTGTAGTCACGTAGGTCCGGAACTGTGCGGGCGGGTCGATTACCGTCCCGGCGGCGCCCATCGGATCGAGAACGGGGAGGAACCCATTGCGTCCTCCTGACAAATGCGTGCGGCTTCGTAGAGAGTGCCGCAATAGAGCGACAGGCACATCGCTAAACAACTTGGAGCGACGGCCATTCCTGGTTGGGCCAGACCAAAAAGTCGGGAACCTAGTCTCTTTCGCCCGTATGCTCATCGGATTTCGGGTTGTCGAATATCCGAGGGTAGCGCCTAGCGAACTCCCGCTTGGCTTTGTCCATTGCCTCAGCCTCTTCCCTCGCGTGTCGTATAAATTGTCGCCGGCGCCAGCTTTCAGATAGCCGAGCCATAACAAGTTCGAACAATTTCATTTCCACCTCGCGAGGTCTGAAACCGAGGTGGCGTGACAATGTTCCGAGATGCCTGGCGGATCGGGACGGCAAACGCCCGTCGAGCGACAGCATCCCTAAAATAATGAACCGTTTCGCTTTTCTGCGCTGCTCCCTCGGATCGATTCGACCTCCCGCGCATTGTGGATGCGGATTGGAACCCTTGGGAGGTTGAGATGAGAAACACCATATTTGTCGTGATGTGTCTGATCCCACTGGCTGCATGCTCGCAGACCGAACGTGGCGCGGCCATTGGCGGACTGGGCGGAGCCGCCGTTGGTGCTGCAGTGGCAGCCCCAGGCAACACAGCGGAGGGCGCCCTGATTGGTGGCGCAGTTGGTGCGGCCGCTGGTGCGCTGATCGGTTCCGCCAACGAACCGGGTAAATGCTACTACCGTGATAGAGCAGGGCGCAGATACATCGCACGTTGCCCCGACGGGTATTGATAGGCAGGCACTTGGCCGAGGCGCTAAGCGCAAATCGGATCGCCACTGGCTAGATATCATTTTAACGGGTCGAGATCGGCCGCAAGCAAAGGGGAATAAGATGGAAGACGCAGGCGTGGGCTGGCTGGCAGCTATTATCATCGGCGGTTTGGCGGGTTGGCTCGCCGAGATGTTCATGAAGAGCAACATGGGCGTGCTCATGAACATTGTTCTTGGCATCGTCGGTGCCGTCGTCGCTAATATCCTGCTTGGATTGATCGGGGTCTCACTGGGTGGGTGGATTGGCTACCTGATCGCCGGCTTCATCGGAGCGAGCCTTCTGATCGCGATTGCGAGAGCGATAAAGCGCTAGACTGATTTCTTGGCACTCTGACCCAGAAAATCCCGGGTGCTGCTGTCTGATCCGCGGAAGCCCTCACTGAAATGGATCAAGGCTGCACATGGCCCGTCGCCCCATCCCAATTGGGCGGCGGGCCTCTTTTTTTGTCACAACCTTGGGCCAACCGTTGCCTCCCTCAGCGTAGTTCTTGTCGTTGATGCTGTATCCAAAGCTCGATGACTTGTCGCACGCAGCCAATACATCCTTGATTGGTGCCGCTGCGGAGACGCCAATCGAACAGAATCTCTCATCCTTAGAAGATGCAATATGGGCCGGGGGACACGCCTTGGCGGAACCATTTCCGATGCCAATGTTTCTTAGGATAGGCCGCCAATGAGTCCCGATGCCAGAGGTGGCCAACAAGGAGCCCGCTGACCGAGCCCCACCTTGGCTGGCGGGCTTCGCCTACCGCCCATCTAGACGCATTCCAGCCGAAGGCGGTTCAAGGTGAATCTGTCTCACAGCAAATATCGCAACCCTCACCCGGAACTCGCGACTTCGCGGTGCACCACTATTCATCTGCAGTTCAGGCCCTGTCGATTAACTCAGTGTCAAATTCCCAGCCGCGCCGTTGCGCCGCAAATGGAGACAAATCGAATGACTTTCCGCACTCTCCTACTGATTGGTTCCGTTTCGGTATTGGCGCTTACACATGCTGGCTCTGCCGAGGAGATCTCACCCCGGCCATTACTGGTGGCACAGGCTGAGATGTTGCCGCTCCTCGAGGAGGAGGCTGCGCGTGCCGCCGAGCAGGCTTCTTACGCCGCTGCCATTGCAGCCGAGGCGGAGGAAGCAGCCAAATTGGCTGTCAGAGAAGTAAAACGTGCCGAACGGGCAGCAGCCAAGGGCGGCGAAGCGGAACAGCAGGCTGCCGGTGAGGCTGCCGCCCGGGCGGAGGAGGCTGTGGAGGATGCCCGCGCAGCCAGAAGGGCTGCCAAAGAAGCCGAAGCTTTCGCCGAAGAGAAGCAGGCCGACTTCCGGTCGGCGAGCAAGAATGCCGCCCAAGCCGAAAGAAATGCCAGGAAAGCCGAGCAGGCTGATGCTCAAAGGGTTGCGGATGAGGAGGCAGCCAAGATCGCCGAAGAGGAAGCCGCACAGGCCGCTGAGGAAAATGCCCGCACCAGAAAGAAAACGGAGCGCGCGGCCAGGGCCGCCGAGGAGGAGGCCTTAAGGGCTGCAGAGGAAGAAGCAGCCCGTGCCGTCCAACAGGCAAGACCGGCCGCCCCCGAATCCGAGCAGCCGGAAATGACGCGCGAGGAGCGTCGCAAGAAAAGGCGTGACGACAGGGCCGCAGAGCAACGCTCGATTGATGATGCCGCAGAAGACCCAATCGCGCCGGCCCCCACCCAGTCCAACGAGGTATCGCCGACCGGGCAGCCCGACAACCTCCGCGAAAAGCGGCGACAAGAACGCCAGCGCCGTCGCGAGCAGTTGAAGGCGTCTCCCGTGGCGCCTGAACCGTCCGCACCGGCCCCGGTTGCAAAAGGCGCCTCGCCCGTAGAGCAGCAAATCCAGATCCAGCGCGGAAGCGCGGAGGTCGAGGAATTGCGCCGACTGCGCAAGAAGCTCGACCGGGAACGAAAGCGCGTTGAGGTCTTGCAGGAGCAGGCGGCCCCCGATCAAGCTGAACCCGACGAGGACGCTAACGATGCGCGAAGCAAGCGGCAGCGAGAACGGGACAGACGCAACCAGGCGCGGGACCCGCAGCAGCAGGATTCCACCGGCAACGAGCGCGCCGAGCGCACAAACGGCGACCGTGCTGATCGCGGCGAAGTCGTAAATCGCCAGGGCGACCGCATCATCATCCGCCTCGGCGACCAGCTGGTCATTCAGCCAAACAGAGAAAGCGATCGGTTCTTGTCAGGAGCGCGCGACGTCGAGGTCGAGGATCTGGGAAGGGGCCAGACGCGCACGACCGTCTACCGAGAAAGTGGTGTCAAGATCGTCACATTGCGCGACCGTTACGGCGATATCCTTCTTCGCACCCGGGTTCTTCCAGGCGGTCGCAGGATCGTCCTGATCGATAATCGCGATATCGAAAAGACACCCAGGCGAGGCAGGCACTATGGAGAAATTGATCCTTTGCCGCCCCTCGTGCTGCGCATCCCCCGCGACGAATACATCGTGGAGACCAGAAGGGCTTCGCGCCGCCAGATCCAGGAGACACTTGTTGCGCCGCCGGTAGAGCGAGTGGAGCGTGCCTATACATTGGACGAGGTACGCTACAGCGACCGCCTGCGCGAAAAGGTGCGCCGCGTTGATCTGGACACCATCACCTTCGCTTTTGGCAGCGCGGCTATCGGTCTAGACCAGCTCGACTCGCTGGACAGCGTCGGCCAGGCCATCGAGGACCTGGTCCGCAAGAACCCGGACGAGATCTTCCTGATCGAAGGCCACACGGATGCGGTCGGTTCGGATCAGGCAAATCTGCTGTTATCGGACCAGCGTGCCGAAGCGGTGGCAGTGGCGCTCTCTGAGGATTTCGACATACCTCCGGAAAACCTGGTGACGCAGGGCTATGGCGAGCAGCAGCTCAAGATCATTACCCAGGCGCCCGAGCGGGAGAACCGCCGGGTCGCCATACGCCGCATCACGCCGCTGCTGCGCGCGGGACGCTGACCGAGGAATGCATCCGGCCGATTGGCCGGCCGGATGCATTCCCTAAGCCTAACTCCGTATTGCCTCTTGCGGTTAGCTAGACACAACGCGTCTCCTTTGGGCAATCAACATGCGCGTTATCGCCGATTGCAACGACACCACGTCGAGGAGGTAGAGGCCTACATCCTTCAAGCAACGACGCTCGATCGTTTGTCTCACGGGCGTCACCCGTTGGAACGGCTTCGGCCCAATTCCACCGCACCAAAGCTTTGGTGAACCTCAACTAAACGAGCCGTTCCGAACTGGTTCACGCCGCCGCGCTTATGCGTTCGGTTTCCGGTGGCCGTGGCGCCACAAAACCCAACGATCACGAAAGAACGCTCGAATGAAAACCTCATTAGCGAGGATGCTCCTCGCCGCTTCCATTGCATTTGCACCGTCGGTCGTCGCGGCCTCAGAATCCGACTTCTTGACCTCACTTGAAGGCAATTGGACCGGCACGGGAACCGTGAAGGTCCGCGCAGACGCATCACCCGTCAGCATATCCTGCAAGTTCAATTCCGACGCTGCGGCCTCCTCATTGGCCCTGAACGGCAACTGTCGCGGGCCTTTCATGTTTTCTCGTGCAGTGTCCGCCAACCTGAAGGCGAACGGCTCAAGCTACAAGGGCTCGTATCTTGGTGCTGGCTCCGGAAAGGCGGGGCTTCAGGGGCGTCGCAATGGAAACGCGATCAATCTCACCATTCGTTGGGCGAAGGAAGTGAATGGCGATCGCGACGCGCGCCTCGTGGTGGAAAAAGAGGGTAGCAACGGAATGCAATTGACTACCGTCGACAAGGACCCGGCGACCGGCAAGGAGGTCATCACCAGCCAGATCAATCTGCGGCGCGCCTGAGGTCAGGATCGATTTTATGAATGGCCGGTGAATGCCGCGTTCCGTCGGTGTTCAACACTCGTGAGGTAATCGGGCCTTGCAGTGTCAGCTAGGACCACATCCATGAAGAAGTATCTGTTTGCTGCCTTGTCCACCGCCGCAATCATGGCGTCTTCGATGTCAATCTCCCACGCCGGCAACGGATTCTCTGCCGGCATCGCGATCGGAGAGCCTTACCCCGAACGCTATCCGGACCATCGCGAGCGTCCGCGTGACTGGTGGGACGAGGACGACGACGACTATGAGGCGATCACCTGTCGCGAGGGCAGCCGGATCGTACGCAATGAAGGATTTCGTCGCGTGGAGCCGGTCAGGTGCCACGGCAACGTCTACCGATATCGGGCAATTCGCCGCGATCGCTTGTGGTCTGTCCGAGTGAACGCTTGGACCGGCCGGATCGTCAGCGCGCGGGTCGAAGGATACCGATAATTAGATCCGCTTCCAGCTTGGAACGAAATGTCAATCGCGCTTTCGTGCACAACTTGGTCGGACGGATGCGCAGTTGATTGAAATGATGGTCCGGCCGCAGGATATGCGGCCGGACCGATACCTCGTCCTACTTAGAGACTGGTCAACAGCGACCTGCCGCCTTGTCTTCTTCCGAACACTGGTCGGCTTTTGGCTGCTGTTCCTTTGCGGCTGACGCATCCGGTTCTGCGGGCACCTCAGCGGGCGCCTGGTCGGTCGCCTCACCGGTTTCCGGTGCTTGGTCAGCTGGCTGCTCTGTCGGGGCCGTTGCAGCAGGGGCCTGTCCTGCCGCCTCGCCCGCATCGGGCGCCTCCTCTGCTGGTTTCGCTGCTTCGGCCGGCTTTGTGGTTTCGGCCTCGCTCGGGGCAGGATCCACCGGCTGCGTGCTGTCGCTGCCTTCAGTCGTGTCAGAGGTCTCGCCTTCGGCTGGGGCCTGGTCTGTAGGCTGCGAACCTTCCGTAGCTTCCGCGGGCTTATCCGTTGCACTGTCGGACGACTCCTCCGCCGGCTTGGCCGCGTCAGTAGCGGTGGCCGGATTCTCCTCGGTTGGCTCGGCCTGAGGCTTCTGGCCTTCACCCGATGTGTCAGAAGGAGCGTCGCTCGCTTCATCAGCCGGAGTTTCCGTAGAGCCTCCGTCCGCAGTAGCCTCAACCTTTTGCTCAGCAGTGGGGGATTTCACCTCAGTCGGCTCTTTGCCTTCAGGCGGAGCCTCGGTGGAGGATGGCTCACCAACCTGCCCCTCAACCGCGACTACGGCGCTGCCGTCTGCCGTCTTCGCATCACGGGGGTCGTTGACCACCTTGGCTTCGACCACTTCGACTTCCTCGTCGCTGTTGTCACGCACGAAATTGATGTTGATGACATTGTTGATGACGATGTTGTTCTCGATGGTCACCGGTCCGTAATACTCGGTGTGCTCGTAGACGCTGTTGTCGTTCACAACCACGACGCTGAGATCGCGGGAAGCAAACTTTCGAACCGGCACGAAATGCCAGTGGCTGCGGGGCGGCTCATAGGTCGATATGCTGACGCTGACTGACAGCCCATCACCTTCTGGCGGGAGGGGCGCCCAGCCGACATAGTCGTTGCTGCGACGCCAGCTCACCCAAGCGGGAGCCCATACCCGCCCTGGAACCCAATACCAGCCCAGCTGCGGTTCGAAGGCCCACCGACCATAGTGATAGACGGCCCACGCAAAGGGCTCATCCGACGCGAAATACCAACCGTAGCGCTCGGTGTAGACCCAACGCCCATGCGTGTATGGGGTCCAGTCAGCTGCAACTTTGGTGGGGATCCATACATACCGATACTTGGAATGTTTCACCCATGCGCCTTCCGACGTCAGCTCGTCGTAGAAAACGCCAACACTGATTGCAGCGCTTTGAGCCTGAGCGGTTCCCACGATCCAGCCTGCGGACTGCGTCATGAGTGGAGTGGTAAGAAGTGCCAAGGCGGCAACGCCGCCCAGTAAGAGTTTGTTGCTCATGTTTTGGTTCCTTGCTCGATGTCCCATCGCGCAATGAACTTGGCCCAGCGAAGAAGGTTCCCGTCCCCTGATGCTCGCACCGTTGGCCAGTTGGATGGAACCGATCAGGGCAGGCCCCGTTGATTTGCCGACTACCTAGGAGGCGATCATGGAGACAAGCATCAAAGAGGCTCGCTGGATTCTGGCGCCAGTTTTCGTTCTGTGCATAGCCTTCGTGTCGCTTGGTTTTCTGGCTAATTGAAAGAGCGGGCGGCATGTCACAGCACAAGATCCAGTCTGGGGACGATGCTATGACCACGATAACAATACTGGGATCATGTGTGGCCGTTGTGCTTCTATTCCTGTTTGGTGTTCTGGAAATAGGTGGCCCTCGCAGCCACGAAGGCAATCAGCCCCCCGCAGCCGACGTCCAGGCGCCAGCGAGGACTCTCTACGACTGAGTCTTGAGGTTTGTTTGCATTCCCAGCCAGCCGGCTCGCTAGAGTTTCCCGGGAAGTGTCAGCCCCGAAATCTCCTTCGGAAACGTCGACGCCGGTGATCGAGCCGTCTGATAGCCCGGTGTCGTAGCGAGGTGCCGCATTCGGTCAGAGGTGGCGGGCCCGCGTTTCAGAGCCGGGTAACGTCGATCGTGCTCGCGTGTGGGTCACAAGCGATTACGATCGAGCAATCGCACCACGGGAGTGACCAAGACGCCGTGCATGATGATTGAGCTCAGAACGACGAAGCAGACTGTAACCCATAGAACCTTGCTGCCTTGAAACTCTGCCTGCCCAAGGGCAAACGCCAGGTAGTAAAACGATCCCAGCCCGCGTATTCCAAAAAACGCTATGGCGCCTTTTTCAAGGGGTCTTGCAGGAAAACCGATCAAGCCAATCCAGCCGCAAAGCGGGCGCACGACGAGCAGGATTAGGGCCGCAGTGACGACAACCTGCCAGCTCAATGCGCCGAAGATCGAACCTTCCGCAATGGCGGCACCGAAGCAGACCAGTAGCACCATCATCAACAGCCGCTCGATCTGTTCGGCGAAGTTGTGCAGGTTCTCGTGATATCGGTGGTGACGCTCCACCGTCCGAAGCGCCAAGGCCGAGACAAACACGGCGAGGAAGCCGTAACCGTGGATCATCTCGGTCGAGCCGTATGCAAGACACGTGATGCCAAGTGCAACAAAGCCGTCCTTGGTCTCCGACAGCCCGGTCCGCCTTGGTAGGTGAAACGCCAGATATCCCATGGCTTTGCCACCGATCCAGCCTACGCTTACTCCCGCGGCGATCTTCCAGATGACATCGACCAAAGCCCAATGTGCAAGGAACGGTTCGCCTGAGACTTCCGACAGGGCGATGGCGATGGCCAGATACACAAAGGGAAATGCCGCTCCATCGTTGAGGCCGGCCTCCGAAGTGAGAGCAAAGCGAACTTCGTCTTCTTCTCCAGATTGCGGGGGCCCGACTTGGATATCGCTGGCAAGAACGGGGTCAGTGGGTGCCAAAGCCGCGCCGAGCAGAAGCGCTGACGCTATCCCGAGTCCCAGAATTGTCGACCCCAGAAGCGTGATGGCGGCAATGGTCAGCGGCATGGCCATGCCGATCATTCGCCAAGACGCTCCCCAGCCTCGCCAGCTCAGGGGACGATCCAGTTTCAACCCCGCGCCCATGAGTGCGATGATGACGACGAATTCGGTCAGTCGTTCCGTAAGGTATCGGTTTTCCAGCGGGTTCACCCCGACAAGCGGCGTGAGGGGCGACCATAGGACAACGCCAATCGCAATGCAGACCATCGGAAGCGAGACAGGAACACGCTTCAGGAGCATGGGCAGCCAGGCAGTGAGCAGAACCACTGCGCCGAATACGGCAAGAAGAATTACATAGGAGGACTGCATTGGCTTGGAGGTAGCTCACGATTCGGGGGCTAATCGGGCGGCCAGACGCAGCCGGTTACTTTTCTAAGATCGGTATCCTGCATACTGCCCGTCGGCAATCGATAACGAAAAGCACCAGGCAGACCAAATTGGTTCGACCCGTTCCAAGGACCGATCCTGAGCTTTTGATGCACCGATCCGCCTCCCCTGAACACGGCGATCTGTTTCGAACTCGGACGTAGACCGATCTCGTGGAAGTGGTGAAGTAGGCATGCCCGCTTCCAGGCTATAGTGTAGTCGCCTCGAATGACCGGTTTGAGGGCGCAAAGCCGACAGGCAAACTTTGTCTGAAAGCGGGCCGTATCCAGACGGTCCGCTCTTGGGGGCTGACGATTGGTTAGCTGCCATTCAGTCGCGGACACACAACACTTGCTCGTCGACCCCAGTCAGGTCATTGTAACCGATTTTGCGATCCCCCGGACCATCAGGCGTAGGCGCCCGCGGAATAGGTCAGTTCGTAGCTGTGGCTGTAAATCTCGAAGACGATCCCGAACGGATCCTCGACATAGACCATCCGGTAGGGCTTGGCGTTGGGGAAGTATTCTCGCACCGGCATCCGCTGCTTGCCGCCGGCGGCCACGATCCTGGCCAGAAGGCCTTCGAGGTCTGGGTCCTGAATAGCGAAGTGAAATGTGCCGTGCTGGCGGAAGTCCAGATTGTCCTGCGGGAAATGGTTGCCATCGAACTCGAATAGCTCGAAGCCGATGCGGTCGGCTGTGGAAAGATGCGCGATGCGCATACGCCTCCAGCCGGCCCCGAATACGTCGGTGCACATCCGGCCGATGTCGCTGTCATCCTCGGTGACTTCGGTCGCTTCCATAATCGTGTAGAAACCGAGGATCTCGGTGTAGAACTTCACAGCGGCTGCAACGTCCGGGACGGACAAGCCGATATAGGAGAAGGTACGCGGGGTCGGCAGCATTGGGTGTTCCTCTCAATGGTGAGTGGTACATAGCGCCTCCATCTCTGTGCCAAAAATTATCATTTCAAATTATCTTTATTACATTTAGTAATGTTCGATGCTGAACGCCCAATGGCTCGAGACATTCACAGTGCTGTGCGAGACGGGTCACTTCACCCGGGCGGCAGAGCGCCTGGGAATGACGCAACCCGGCGTATCGCAGCACTTGCGCAAGCTCGAGAATCAGGTCGGGCAGGCTCTGATCTCAAGCCAGGGCAAGCGCTTCAGCCGGACGCCCGCGGGCGAGGCAGTCCTTGCACTCGGGCGTGCTCGGCGCGAGGAGGAACGCCAACTCAGGCAGGCAATTCAGAACGACGATCCCGATGTCGGCGATGTTGCCATCGCCTGTTCCGGCAGCTTTGCCATGCTTGTTTACCCGCAACTGCTGGCCTTGATGAAAACCGCCCCGCATCTCTCGCTGAGACTTGAGGCCATGCCGCAGGAGAGGGTTGTGAAGGGCGTTCTCGACGGCAAGTTCGACCTGGGGGTGACGAACCAAGAGCCAAGCCATCCTCGCCTTGACGCCAGCAGTCTGGGACGCGAGGAGCTATGTCTGCTGCTGCCGGCTAGTGCGCCACGTGGTGACATAGGGTTGGCGGCACTCGAAGACATCGGGTTCATCGCCCATCCCGATGGATATGCTTATGCGGACGAATTGTTTTCCCTGAACTTTCCCGAGGAGTTCAAAGGCTCTGATCGCTTGCGGGTCCGCGGGTTCGTCAATCAGATCAGCCAGATCCCGACGCCGGTTGCCCAGGGTATTGGCTATACGCTGCTGCCGCGTAGTGGGCTGGATGCTTATCCAGACAGACAAAAGCTGCGCGTTGCAAATCTGGCCAGAGAGCGGAAGTTCGAACTGTGGTCGATTTTCCAGCGCGGGCGGATCCTTCCGAAAAGAGTGCAGCGCATTTCGGAACTGATACGCCAGATTGCAGGCAGGCTTGAGGACGCGTAGGGTGGTTCCTGCCGCCTCGACTGCGCCGGGTACTTGCGACAAATTTTGCGCATTCCTGCCTGGTTCAAATGGCATAGCTTCAACGATCCTGAGCGACACGCGCCGCGACCCTTGACAGCCCTCGCAATACCGATCTGATGGCGCCACGTCTCTAGAAATGTAATCGGGGCAGTCGGCCCAATGCGATCTGGACGCTTGTCTCAGTGAGACTTCTCGGTTGCGATTCTCGACGCATCGATTGGTTTGCTAGAAGGGGTTCGTTCAGTGCGCTTCTATCTCGTCGCTGCATTTTCGGATTTGCCTTTCCGCGGCAACCCGGCCGGAGTTTGCCTTCTGGACCCCGAGACAACGGTAGATCTCTCTTTCATGCAGGACGTCGCAAGCGAGCTGCGGCAGCCTGAGACAGCTTTCATCGGGAGGGGTCTGGATGGCTGGACGATCCGATGGTTTTCGCCGCAGACTGAGGTCGACCTATGCGGTCATGCTACGTTGGCAGCCGCTGCCGTACTATGGCGCGAAGGGCTGGTGCCGCCAAACGAACCTATCCATTTCGACGCCGCTATTGCCACCCTGTCGGCAACGCTCGATCCGGGCGGCTTGATATGGCTGGACTTCCCTGTGATAGCGGGCTCAGTCGAGCCGGCGCCCGAGTGTCTTCTTTCACCCGGCGACCCAAGTCCTGTCTCGTCCGCCCGTCATGGAGAGCGCTGGCTCCTTGAGTTCGCGAATGCGAGTGAGGTGCGGGCGGTGCGTCCACGCTTCGACTGGATCGTCGAACAGGGCATACGCGCTCTTATCGTCACCGCACCTTCGGACTTGCCTAGCTATGATATCGTCTCGCGAAATTTCGCGCCGATCGTGGGGGTCGAGGAAGACCAAGTGACTGGGACTGCCCACACCTGTCTCGCTCCCCATTGGCAGGGAAGGCTCGGAACGGAACTACGCTGCTGGCAGGCCTCGCAGCGCGGCGGCGCAATCCGAACACGGCTGGAAGGCAGCCGCGTTTTGCTCGGTGGGCAGGCAGTCATCGAGTTCGCGGGCCGTTGTCTGAGCGTCTGAGTTTTGAGATCTTCGAGGCGCACAGCTAACTTGGATCCTTGCCGGTCCTATCAAGACGCGGCAGCTCTAGTCTCGTGTGGACGCTATTGCGGCGATTTCAGTGGTTTGGGGCGGATTGGCAAATGTCGGACCGACTTTTAGGCGATAAATGGCACAGGAAGCAGAACTCAAGAAATCTTGCTTTGTTGGTTCATCCGGAAACTCCAAGATCCCGATAAAGCTCAAAGGATCACTGGTTGCATAGCACGAGTAATGCAAACCAGAGATTTTTTCTGATCTCAAGCCCGATACCAGCGCCGACATGGCAGCGACCTGCGCATCGTGATCGCCTTCATTTTTTAATGTGTACTGAACCAGCAGGCTCATGATCGACCTCCATTGAGTTCAAGGATGGGTAGATCGAGTTGACTTCAATGCGGCAAGCGAAGGCTCTCGTGTTGGAGACAGCGACCGGCGCATAAGCATGGGCCGATCGCCGCATTGAGAAACTGGCCTGTTACATCTCGTGCACTTGCGCCACTTCGACAGAACCACTGCCATCGACGACCATCGGGCAGCCCTTGGCCATTTCGCAAGCGGCCTCGATAGTGTCCGCCTTGACAACCGTATATCCCGACAACGGGTTGGCGCCGCCATCGTCGGTAACACCACGTGCGCTGACGGTCTTTGAGATCCCGACCGGTGCGCCTCCATCGACCACGGCGGCGCCCATCGACCCGTACCAGGCGTTCCAGGCTGCCATGACCTTCGCGCCCTCCTCGGGTGTCTCAGGCATGCCACCTCCGTGGTAGGCAAATACAAAATTGGGCATAGAGTTTCCTCCGGTTGTGGGTGGCGTCACGCCAACCCTTGTTCAAGCTTGTCAAATATGGACAGCCACCCTCGTGTATGGCCAGCTCGCGCAGAGTCGGTGGAAAGATCAAAATGGCTCAATATGAGCTTTGACTGACCTTTGTCGATTTCCATGATTTCGATGGTCACGCGGGATTCATTGCCTCTTGGCCCGCCCGGTCCGCCATCGTGCCAGGCCCAGGTGAAGGCGATGAAACGTGGTGGATCTACCTCGATGACCTCACCCGAGACCATTCTGCGTTTTCCGTCAGGCGTTTCCATCACAGAAAACCAAGGGCCAAGCTTAGAGAAATTCAGATTATGATCGGGTACAACCATATCGTCGTGACCCCACCAGCGCACCATGTTCTCAGGCTCGCTGATCATCCGAAAGACCCGCAAGGCCGAAGCCGGCATGACACGCTCCAAGGTGACGACATCTGCCATCTACGTATCCTCGCGAAGAGAAGCCTCAATACGGTCGAGGCTCGTCCCCCAGAATTTTCGGTGGTCCAGCGTCCAGTCCGAGACTTGCCGGATTGCTTCGGGACGCACTGAATAGAGTCTTTGCTTGCCGGCAACCCTGCGGCTGACCAGTCCCGCTTGGTGCAGTACGCTCAGATGGCGGGACACGGCCGGTCCCGAGATCTCAAACATTTCGCAAATAGTGCCTGCCGGGGTTTCGCCGTCGCGCATCAGTTTCTCAACGATCTCCAAGCGGCAAGGGTCGCTGAGTGCCGAAAAGATGAAAGACACGTGGATCATGTGAAATCATATAACACATATGTTAAATGATCGGAAGGGCGAACATCCTTTTATTGCGCTGCTCGCCAACCCTCGACGTCGAGATGCTTAACGCGCCTGTTCAGCAGTGGCGGCCTGAGTTGCTGCGTGGAGGAACAGGCCAACCGCCTCGGTCAATGGATCGTGACCTCTTTGTGAAGCGTCAGATGCTATAGTCGGGCATTCAGCAAACGATCCTGGGAGGATACCATGGCCTATAGGCGTAACTTGGTTCGAACCGGGCAAGGGCTGTCCGTCGCCGGTGCAATTTTGTTTGCGGTCTCACAGGCGGCGTTCGCCCAGGACGCTCCCTTTGGCAATCCGCAAGACACAGATGACGCCAAGGCGCTGTGGGCCGCATTGGAAGAAGCGCGCCTAGTCGGCGAAGAGGCCATTCGGGTCGTACCGTTTGAAGGCAACGAGCCCCACGGTGCCGTTCAGGAAGTGCTCGCCACGACTGCGACAGTCGGTGGCCATACGGGCAGACTTCTCCTCAAGCGCAACCACGGTGGCAAGGAAGGGCTGACGGTTCAGGAAGTTTACGACAACCCCACGCAATACCTCGCGGCAATCACTGTGATGTTCAAGAGGGAAGCAGGCTACGATCCGGAGAACAAGGACTGGTTCTGGGCCAAGTATCTGCCTGACGGGGTTCTCGACAAGAATCCAAACGGAGCCGAGCTTGCCGGTCGAGTGGCAAAAGGGATGGATCAAGGCTGTATCGCTTGCCACACGAGCGTCGGTGGTGAGGATCTCGAGACCCTGACATCGCAATAGCTGCTATAAACTCGTCGTCTCAAGAAAGGCGGGGGCACATAGGCGGTCGCGGCTGCTCCTCAACCTGACGGTCGAGACTATGCTGACCTGTGTCAACGAAAGAGCAAATCGAATCCAGCCGGAGTACATGGGAGGTAAGAATGACCTGGCGCGAAGAAGCCATCGCTCAATACAGACATATGATAACGAGACTTTCGCATCGCATCGAATGGATGCGACCGGGCACATTCAATATCCTCGAGGATGACCACGGCAGGCAAGTTGTCACAAATCACGGTGACATCCTGCAGGAAGAGAAGACGATCGCAAATGTAGACGAGATCATGGCTCGCGCTGAGGCTGAGACACCAAAGCGGACGCATCCTGACGAGCGTTCTGCCTTGACCAACCACTGAGCAACAGCACAGTCCCCGATGCGGTACGCGTTAGGATGCGTGATCGAAGTCGCCGACCTTGGTTGTCGTTCGGTAAACGCGGTCTCAAGCAAACTTGACTGGCTCGCGACCGTCGAAAGCCCCACGATGCGGGATGAGTATTCGGTTCGTCATAATCGCCTGGCTTCTCGCGCTAGGGTTGGCCGCGCCTGCCAGCGCCGAACCTGCCGTCTGGCGAGCGGCCGGTTGGAAGACCGATTTCTCCATCACCGAGGTCGATTTCGACGAGATCATCTCGGGAGGCCCGGCACGCGATGGTATTCCGTCGATAGATTCGCCTGTGTTCAAGCAAGCCGACCTGATCAAGAACATTGGGCCGAACGAACCGGTAATCCGCCTTGAACTCGACGGCATGGTGCGCGCCTACCCGCTGAGGGTTTTGACCTGGCACGAGATTGTCAACGACACGCTGGCCGGCAAGCCCGTCCTCGTGACCTATTGCCCACTCTGCAATTCGTCGATCGCGTTCGAAAGGAACCTGGCGGACGGCACGGTCACGACGTTTGGCGTCAGCGGCCTTCTCAGAAACTCCGACATGATCATGTATGACCGCGACACGGAAAGCTGGTGGCAACAGTTCACCGGCCGCGGCATTGTCGGCGAGCGGGCCGGCCAGAAGTTGAACATGATCCCTTCGCGCATTCAGGCATTCGGCGCGTTTGCCCGCGAGAACCCGACGGCCGACGTACTCGTCCCGCGCGATCCGTCGATCCGTGCCTACGGCCAAAATCCATACGTCGCCTACGATAGCCGTCAGGCACCATACCCGTTCTACACCGGTGCGCTACCGGCTAACCTGCCGCCAATGATGCGGGTTGTCGTGGTCCGCGACGAGCGTCTATCTGCGGTCACGTTGCCGTATTTGAAGAGTGTCGGCAGCGTTGAAATGGATGGCATACGGTTGTCATGGCGCGAAGGTGTCAGTTCCGCGCTCGATGACGCAAATATTGCCGAGGGAACCGATATCGGTTCGGTCACAGTCGAACGGATCGCCGATGGCTCACCGATCGTTCACGACACGACCTTCGCCTTCGTGGTGCTGGCTTTTCACCCAGGCCTGACCGTCATGGCAGAAGGTGGCCCAGTCACACTGACCGGTCGTTGATTGACCTGATGGTCGTGCATGGCTCGCTAACGACAGGCCGATCACGATTTGGTCATGGAACCGCACACGCGCAGGAACGATTCTTGCTGCACTGGGGGAGTTGGTCGTCGCGATCAAAGCATCCGTCTCTGGTGGCCCGCTTCAATGTCGGGTCGAAGCATTCCGAGAGTAAAGGGAGTTCCATGTCACATCAAAGTGCACTACCGGGTTCGCAGGCGCCTACCCTGTCGCTGCCGGCCCTCGGCGGCGGTACGATCGACCTGTCTGCTGAGCCTCCCCGAGAATTCACTGTCATTTTCTTCTATCGAGGCGTGCATTGCCCGATCTGCAAGACACAGATCGAAGAACTGGCTTCCCGTGCGCGTGACTTCGAGAAGCGCGGCGTGAACCTGTTGGCCGCCTCGATGGATTCGGAGGAACGCGCCAAGCGCCAGGAAGAGAGCTGGAAGATCGAAGGCCTTAAGATCGGCTATTCGCTCAACGAGGCCGACGCCCGAGGCTGGGGACTGTACATCTCCAAGAAGGAGAAGGACGGAGAGCCCGACCGTTTTGCCGAGCCTGGCACTGCCATCGTTTATCCAGACGGCACCATCTACGCACTGTTTCAACAGAGCGTGCCCTTTGCGCGCCCGCGTCTCGACGACCTGCTGAAGGGTCTGGATTTCATTATCGAGAAAAACTACCCGGCGCGCGGCACCCTGGCGGCATAGACGATGGCTGTTCCGACGAATTTTACTGACCTGAAGGCGCTCTTCGTCAACACCACCCTGACGCGTTCGCCGCGAAGGTCCCACACCGAATTGCTGATGCGCAAATCGATTTCGATCATGGAAAGCAATGGCGTGCAGGTGGAATACATTCGCGCGGTAGATCATCAAATAGCGTTTGGCGTGCAGCCCGACATGCGACAGGAGGGGTGGACCACAGACGCTTGGCCAGAGCATATTTGGCCAAAGGTCGAGGCAGCAGACATCCTGGTAATAGGCACTCCGATCTGGCTCGGGGAAGAGTCCTCAGTTTGCCGAGTGATCATCGAGCGTCTCTACGCGCACAGTGCGCAGACGAACGACAAAGGCCAGTATATTTACTATAACAAGGTCGGGGGTTGTATTGTGACCGGAAATGAAGACGGCATAAAGCACTGCTCCATGACGGTTCTCTATGCTCTCCAGCACATTGGTTATGCGATACCGCCGCAAGCTGACTGCGGGTGGATCGGGGAGGCAGGTCCAGGCGCATCCTTTGGCGACGATGGAGCGGGTCTGGACAACGAGTTCACCAAGCGCAATACCGCATTCATGACTTGGAACCTCATGCATATGGCACGGATGTTGCGGGACAACGCGATTCCAGCACGCGGAAATCAGCCTGCCGATTGGGACTCAGGCGATCATTTTGATCATCCGGACGGGTGATCAGTTGCCTGGACGTTAATCGAGATGCGGCCCGATCTCCGGATTCAGTGGCTGCATTAAATGTCGAGGTCCGGGTGGCTCCGGTTCAACTCAACCGACTGGAGGGTCGCGGCTCGGTAATTGGGGGCATCCAACCCTGAGGTTCCAGCATCGCCGCCGGCACCATGACGGGATCCGGTTCAGCCAACCTCTGGACGGCTTTCTTGTCGCATCCCGGAAAAGGGCGTATTCTTGCAGCAGATAGGAGGTCGTCATGAACATGACGCGCTCCGCATTGCTTTTTGCGCTCTTGCTGCTGGCGCCGGGCGTAGCATTCGCTGCAGATGTCGTGCAGACGTTCGCGGCTCCAGAGGTCCGGGGTGTTCGTCTTGACTGGTGCAAGCACTGGGGCCGCGAATGCGGAGGACCAGCGGCTAACCTCTTCTGCGCCGAAAAGGGTTTCTCGCGCGCGGTGCGCTTCTTGCCCGATCCGAGCCTTGGTTCGCGCAACATCGCAACGGTCGTGTACGGCGACGGCCGCATCTGCGAGGGGCCGGCCTGCACCGGTTTCCGCGCCATCACCTGCATGAAGCCGGGTGCACAGGCGCCGCCTTCTAACAACATGCTCCAGCAATCCCGGCCGCCGGCCGGCGCCGCCAAGGACGGAGATGCCGCAGGTGTCCCATTCGCCGCGCATCCGAAGCCCAAGACCGGATCGAAGATGACCGTGACTGTCATTGACCGGAACGCGACGAGGTTTGCTTACCCCGCAGTGAAGGGCGTCCGTCTCGACTGGTGCCGCAACTGGGGCAAAGGCTGCGGTCATTCAGCAGCAGAACTTTTTTGCCTCGAGCGGGGATTTGCCGGGGCGCGCGACTTCCAGATAGATCGGAACATCGGCGCACAAGGTATTCCAACTCTGGTGTTCGGTGATGGACGGCCCTGTGAAGGCAAGCAATGCAGCGGCTTCCGGCAGATCATCTGCATGCACGACGCCGACAGAGCTAAATCACAGTCGCCGAAAGAGAAGGCCGGTCTCGGGTCTAAATCGTCAAAGAATGAATCTGCCGAGCCCTTGGGAGAATCCACTCTTGAGCCGTCGACGAAACCGCCGGCCCGGATCTTTGCGTTGCCCGAGACGATGACGCTACTACCAGTGCCGCGACCGACGAATCGGGCCGATCCGATCGTCGTCCCGTCGCCCCCACCCATGATTAGTTTTGCTCAGTTCCGCCCTCTGTCGAGTGAGGCCGTCGCACTCGACTGGAGCTTGACCCTAAAGGCGCTGGCAACCTACCCAGCCGGTGCCGGTCTTTATAGGTGCGCCAGCGGCGATTGCTCGATCGCAACTGCTGCGGATTTCGAGATCGTCCCCACAGCAGCCCACCAACACGTCACACTCAATTTCAACATCACGAAGGTGCCGCACAGCGGCAGTGCGCGCTGGCAGGTAAGTCACCTACCATTTCCACCCTTTAGCAACGGCAGTGCCCGCGATATCGAGCCGCCGGGCCTCGTAGAAAGCGACGTAGTTCGCTCCGTCGAGGGGAGCTTCAGCTTTGACTTGCGAGAAACTGCCCACCGATTGCCACGTGGCACAGCCAGCACCATTTTGCACGTGCGCGTCCTTCCGCTCGCCGCTGCCGGGTTCGGTCAGGTGGTCGGCCAGCCGTCCAACGTCATGCGTATCTTTTATGGCGCCGAGTTGCCGCCTCAGGAGCCGTTCCAGTTTTATTCGACGCTAGAGGTGCCCGGTTCGCGACCGGACCTCGAATTGACCAAGCTGGTTTTCGAGCCCTATCGATATGTCACGCGATGGCCACCGAAGTGCAAGACCTGGGAGGAAAAGTACGGCGACGACGACAAGAACATTCTGGAAGAGATTGGCGGTTTCTTCTCAGGTGCTTGGAATTGGGCGAGCAAGGCGTATCAATGGGTCAAGGATCGCGTGGTCGACGTCGTCAACACGCTGACCCTTGACCTGATCCCCGAGAGCGTTCTGGGCTTCGCGCTAGACACCGCACTTGCCACGATGGGTATACCGCCGAATATTCCGAACCTCGATCAGCTTATGAAAGAGGGTATAGATGGCCTCGCACAGGAGGTCGCGAAAACATCGGTCAGCCAAATTCCAAGCGCCGATCTCGCGGCTAACGTTGGCAATCTCGCCGCCGACATCACCATCGAAGCGGCAGCCGGGATGGCGGAACAGCAACTGCGTGAGCGATTGCAGGATGAGTTGGAAAAGCGCTCGCGCCAAGCGTTGCTCGCGGCCGCCGACGAGATCGCGCGGCAGACTGCACAGGCCGGGAAAGGATCGCTATGCAAGCCTACCTCGTTCCACCCGAAGTTTCGCATCACGGTGCTCAATAGAGGAGACAAGTCGCTGACCGGTGTCGAGATCTCCGCAAGCGCAGGACCGGTCTACCGCGGCGCAACCTGGACCGTCGATCTCGATCCCCACGAAAGCATGACCTTGGTCGCCGTAGGTACCCCCATCCTGCCAAACGGACCGTATAGCAGCACGCTCCTTTACCCAGCGGAACGCGAAAAGGAAGACCTCCAGCGCTGGTGGAATGAGGTGCTGAATGTGAAGCGGGCCAAGATCGAGGTGTTGCTGCCTGGCGGTCTCCTCTGCATGGGAGGCGATCCGACTAGCCCATTCTGCGAGACGGTGCGGGAACTTGCACACCGCTCGCTGCCGCAGATGGTGACCGAACCCTACAGTTTCAGCATCCACTAATGGCTCAGAAGCCACCTCCATTTTGGCAGGTTTTATTGGATCAAGGCGTTAGTGCTATCGAGATCGCGGCGAGAGTTTGTCGCTGGCAATGTCCGCTTTCAGGCCACCGTCAGCCCACTTCGAATATCTGACTTGAGGGCGCAAAGCGGAATGACGGTTTGGGGGCCATTTCTGGCAGGTCTGCTTCTGATAGAAGGTATCGCAAAGGAGACATCAGGCGCGCATCGGCGAAGAAGGCCCCTCGACGATAGACGATACTATTCACAACAATTGGTGAGCTTACGAGGGGACGTCGAGACGCCCAAGGCCATCTGTAGCGCCATCATGTCAGTTCCCTGTCAACGCAGTGCGGATTGCGTCGATGGCACGAAACGTGTCGCGGCTCAGAGAAGGCATGACGTAGTCTGGCCATGTCGACAGCTTTACGGCCAGGAGCTCACTGGCTGGGTCTGCGTATATAAGCTGCCCAAAGACCCCGCGAGCGCAGACATCGCGCCGTCTCGTGTCGCGGACCCACCAGAACCTGCGATAGGCGCCTTTTGGGAGGACATGCGTGTAAGGTGAGCCGAACACCTCATCGTTTCCGGTTCGGATAGCCTCCATCCAAGTCGCGGGCACGACCTGCCGCCCCGCCGCCTGACCAGAGTTGAGCATCAACAATCCGAGGCGAGCGTAATCGCGCAACGTTGCGTTGAAGCCGCCGTCTGCCAGGCAGTTCCCGCTTCATCGACCGTGAAATACGCGTCACGTGCAGCATCAATGGGCTGCCACAGGTGACGACTTACGAGATCGGCAAGGGACTGGCCGGTGGCGCGCTCCAGCACCCAGGCCACGACGTCCGCTCAATCTCCTGAACCGCACCGATCCGGTTGCCGGTACGATTGATGCTGTGGCAGCGATGGATGGAACTGTCCTGTCGATCCAGTGAGGCGCAGCTTCTACGGACCGCGAGAGCTCCGGGATGGTGTGGCTACCTCCTGAGCAGTTCAGGCTTCAGATCTGCAGAACGATCTTGCCGAAATTGTCACCCGCCTCCAGCATTTTATGCGCCTCGACAGCCTTGTCGAAAGGCAGCACGGCGTGAATCGCTGGCTTGATCCGGCCACTGGCCAGTTCGGGGAGCCACCGTTGCCGGAAGCGTTCAACCACCGCCGCCTTCGCTATGGACGAATGCGGCCGAAGGGTGAATCCACGCAGTTGCAGCATCTTGGTGAGAGCGGCGGCGACATCCAACTCTGCTAGACCTGCGCTCAGGAGCCCGACAAAAGCCATGCGTCCTTGCCAACGCAGCAAGGAGATATGGCGCGAGAGGTAAGAAGGGCCGATGAAATCCTCTACCACGTCGATGCCATCGGGATGCGACGCGCGGATGGCTTCGGCGAAGTCGGTCTCACGATAGTTGATGACATGGGGCACACCCCAATCGCGAAGGCGACGGGCTTTCTCTTCGCGTCCGACGGTGGTGATAATCTCGGCGCCGATGGATTGTGCCATTCGGATGGCGGTGCTACCGACGGCGCTGCCGCCGGCATGGATCAGCACCCGTTCGCCGGGGGCAAGGCGCGAAAGCTCAAACAGGGTCTCATGTGCCGTGCAGAAAGTCTCGATCACCGAGGCCGCCTGCACATCGTCCCACCCATCCGGCACCGCGACTACGTGGCGTCGCTCTGCCACTGCGTACTCGGCGTAACCGCCGCCCGAGAGCAGCGCCGCGACCCGCGTGCCGAGGGCCATGTCCGAGATCTCGGCCCCGACTGCCACCACCTCACCGCCGCATTCGACGCCCAGTACCGGATTCGCCCCCGGGGGCAGCGGATAGTTTCCCGACCGCTGCATAGCATCCAGCCTGTTGACCCCGATGGCACCAACGCGGATCAAAACCTCATGCGCAGCCGGACGCGGGCGTTCAGCCGTCAGAAATGTCAGCGCATCGGGCCCGCCGCGTTTCGGGGCATCGCAGATCTGCATACTCGTCATTGGTCGGTTCCTGTCTTGGGTGGGAGGTGGGCCAAACTTCTGACCGATGACCGTGGTTCGGGGCATGAAACCATTGCTCCTGAATGAAACGGTATGCTCCATCATGCCCGGGACGGATGCGGGCAAAGCCGGGAAAGTGGATGTGCATGCCCGCGACCAGCAAATCCTCGTCAACACACCGTTGCAGAACCCGTCGGCGAGAGCTGGCGGCCGCTGCACTGTCGGTGTCGAAGACCATCCCCACATCCGGATCGCCAAGCTGCACCTCCGGCACATGGACGGTATCGCCCCAGATGATCATCGCCTCCCCGCAAGAGCGCAGGATATAGCAGGTGTGCCCCGGCGTATGGCCTGGGCTTGGCAGCGCCGTTATGGCGGGCAGCACTTGATGTTCACCGTCAAAGGCATTCACCGCGCCGTCCAGGTAGGGACCAAGCTGGATGCGACCGGCATCGAAATAAACCCTCTTCTGTCGCTCGGTGGCCTTTGCCTTTGCGTCATCGTCGAACCAGTGGTCGATTTCCGCCTGATGGACGTGGACCCGCGCGCTTGGAAAGAGCTTGCGTCCGGTTGCAGGGTCGGTGAGTCCATTCGAATGATCTGGATGCACATGAGTCAGCAGGACATCGGTGATAGTCTCAGACGCGACGCCAAGACGGTCCAGGAGCGCGGGCAGATGGCCACAGGTCGGCCCCATGATATCGCCGGACCCGCAATCAACCAGAGCGGTGTGAATCCCGTCGCGGATCAGGAAGGCGTTGATTGAGACTATAGGCGGACAAACGCGCGTCTCCTCCTCCAACAGACGCCGAAGCTTTGCGTGATCGGGATCGCGCATGATGTCCAGTGACTGGTATGCCATGTGGCCGTCGCACAGAGCGGTCACCAGAACCTCGCCGACCTGCCGGTGATAGATTGCGGGAACCTGCGAGAACTTCATGCTTCGATTCCCCTTTTGGGAGTGAGCGCAGGGCGTGGGCTTTCGGTCAGATCATGGGTTTCCGAAAGCCAACTGCGCAGATGTGTGCGGGAAATCTTGCCGATGGAATTTCGAGGCAGCACGTCAATGGCGGCGAACAGGCGCGGCCGCTTGTAGGAGGTCATGGCCTCCAGCGCTGGCGCAAGTCGCTCCCGCCAGTCGGCCGGGGGACGTTGTGCAACCAGTGTCACGATCTCGCCCCAATAGTCGGAAGGGTAACCCAGCACCACCAAGTCGGTACCGGGCAGGGGACGGCGCGCGTGGATTGGCTGTGCGGCTGGACAATGGCGAGACGATCAGGATTCAGATGCCGCGGTAAGCGTGGTCGCCGGAACGGGCGTTCGCCATCCTTCACGTCCGGGTTGCAAGGCGTTTCCGCCCTCTCTGGCGCGAGCGGTACAGGATTATCGTGCCGACGCTACACGTCGCGTGCCGGGAGCCCAGGTCGTCCAAATCGACCGATGCCGGCGAGTGGCTGGAAGCAGCTCGGAACCGTTTCCGTTTCCGGTCGTGTGTGCGATATGTCTACCCTCCAATATCGGTCACCGGCGAACGCAAGGGTGGACATCATGCTATTCTCAGGCTTTCGGATCAGGAGCGCCCAGCGCGACGGCGAAACCGACCGGACGCGTTTCGAGCGGCTCTCCCAGATGATTGCGAAACTTGGCGACGAGATCGAGAACGAGCGTGCAGGGCTGGAGCGCCGCTACTCGGAAACCAAGACTTCCGCCGCGTTTGCGCAGGCAACCCTCGAAAACGAGGGCGACTCCACGATCTCGACCAAGGTCGATGACCTGACGTCCTCCATGCTGCGCTACGAAGCGAGGATCGAGGCGCTCGGGAGGCAGAAGACGTTCGTCACCGGAATCGGGAAAAGCATCGCTGACTTTGCTGCCGCGACGGCCGAACTCGATGACGGCGATTCCGCGTCTTGATGCGCCGCCGCGTTCCGCGCTCTCAGCAGATATCGCAACCGAGCTGAGTTCGGGCCGGTCAGGCAGGACGAAAGCGACCCGAACGATGCTCAGCCGCCGATGAATGGCACCGTGCGGGCCCCAGTGCGGTGACGCGTCTTTCTACCAGGCGCGGACGCCTGCCATGGACCAAAGCACGCGCAGTCTAGTGTCGCTGCAGGGAGACGACGCGCTTGCGCAGATAAACCGCATAATCGGTCTTTCCGAGGAAGTCGGCCCGCGCGAGCACTTCTTCGGCGGTCAGATAGCCGAGTTCAAAGCCGATCTCCTCCGGGCAGGCAATCTTGATGCCCTGCCTGTGCTCGATCGTGCGCACGAATGAAGACGCGTCGTTGAGGCTGTCATGCGTTCCGGTGTCGAGCCAGGCATAGCCGCGTCCCAGGCGCTGCACCTGGAGCATGCCGGCCTCGAGATAGTGGCGATTGAGGTCGGTTATCTCCAGCTCTCCGCGGGCCGAAGGCTTCAGCGAGCGGGCGACATCGACAACGTCGCCGTCGTAGAAATAGAGCCCGGTGACCGCCCAGTCCGAGCGCGGGGCACTCGGCTTTTCCTCTATCGAGAAGGCCTTGCCCGTCGCGTCGAACTCGACCACGCCGTATCTCTCCGGATCGCTCACCTGATAGGCGAAGACCGTTGCTCCGTCGGAACGGACCGCGGCATCCCGGCACAGGTCGCCAAGCCCGTCGCCGTAGAAGATGTTGTCGCCAAGGATCAGGGCACAGGGCTCGCCGGCGACGAAATCCGCGCCGATGATGAATGCCTCCGCCAGGCCGTTCGGTTCGGCCTGCACCCCATATTCAATGTTGATGCCGAAGGCGCTGCCGTCGCCGAGCAGGCGGCGAAAGAGCGGCGCATCATGCGGCGTGGTTATGACGAGTACGTCGCGAATGCCGGCAAGCATCAACACGCTCAGCGGATAGTAGATCATCGGCTTGTCGAAGACCGGAAGGAGTTGCTTGGACACCGAAATCGTCAGCGGGTAAAGCCGCGTGCCGCTGCCGCCCGCAAGAATGATGCCCTTAGTCATGCTTTCCCATTTCCCGTGCTTCCGACAGTCCATCGAGTGACCGGAGAACATTGCGGCGCTCCGGAGACAAATTTTCCCCGATCAGGCATCTCGACCTGCCGCCAAGATGCTGAAGGCCATACTTCAACATGGAAACAGTTTCACTAGATATCTTGAGATATCTCTTGACGAGGAGACCATGGCCAAGCTCTGCCGCGCTTTCGCGGTGGCGTTACCAATGTCCGGCTTGTTGAGCGAGCGGATCGCCGTCCGGCTGCCTGTCAGCCGGCTTTCGGGCGTTCGCGCATCGCTGCGCTCTTCAGCATGGACTTTTCCGCCTCTACCATGTGCTCGAGCATGACCTGCCGCGCCCTGTCGGGGTCGCCCTGCCTGATCGCCCGCAGCAGGCGCACCTGGTAATGCAGCCCTGTCTCGCGCAGTTGCGGGTTGGGCAACTGGTAGATCTCGCGGCACACCGTCATGTCGCGCAGCAGGCTGAGCAGGAAGATGGCGACGAAGCCGAGCAGGCGGTTTGAACTGTTGCGGGCGAGTTCGGCGTGGAAATCGAGCTCGGCGAGACGCTGGCGATACTCGTCCTCGCTGGACGCAGGCTCGGCCTCATAGAGCCGGATGGTTGCCTGCAAAGCCGTGAACGCCTTCTCCGAAAGCGAATCCGCCGCCGCGGTGGCGGCAAGTTCGGGCTCGACCAGCTTTCGGATGACGTAGATGTCGGCAATCGACGGCGGCTCGAACAGGAAGAGGTTGTCGAGGATGCGGATGGCATTGTCGGGGTCGATGGCCGCCACGAATGCGCCACCGCCGGGTCCCGTCTTGCTGGCGATCAAGCCTTGGAATTCGAGTATCTTCAGCGCCTCGCGCAGCGTGCCACGCGACACGCCGAGCCGTTCGGGGTTGAGCCAGTCGGCGGGCACGCGGTCGCCCGGGGCCAGGCCGGCGCTCATCAAGCGGTCGCGAATCGCATCCGAAATAATGTCCGGCCGCTTGCGCCGCTTGCCCGCCTGCGGGTCGAGCGCCGGAACCGGCAGGCTGTCGTCCGCCTCCCCCATGCCAGTCATCTGCCTCCATGGGGGTGAAAACACGCGGCCATCTGGCCGTCTGCGCCGGCAACCCCCTCAAGAGCCGGCACAACCGCATTACACGTGTCGGATCGCCTCGGGCAACGGGCATAAAAGGAGCAGCCGGGCGGCGGGTCGTAGGGATCGGGCAGTTCGGTCTCCGCATCCTCGGCCGCCAGCGACCTGCGGCCGGGCGCCGGCGCGGAATTGAGCAGCAGATGCGTGTAGGGATGGCGCGGCCTGCCGAACACGGCGCGGCTCGATCCGATCTCGACGATGCGGCCGAAATACATCACCGCCACGCGGTCGCTGACGCTTTCGACGACCGACAGATCGTGGCTGATGAAGACATAGGTCAGGCCGAAGCGCTGCTTCAGGCCGTCGAGAATGTTGAGCACCTGCGCCTGCACCGACACGTCGAGGGCAGAGACCGGCTCGTCGAGCACGATGAGCTTCGGGTCGGCGGCGAGCGCCCGGGCAATGCCGATCCGCTGCGCCTGGCCGCCGGAGAATTCGTGCGGGTAGCGGTCGAGGAACTCGGGCGCCAGATTGACGGCATCCATCAGTTCGGCGAGCCGCGCCGCGCGCTCCTCGCGGCCGAGTTCCAGCAGGTGGATCAAGGGCGCCTCGAGGATGGTGCGCACCGTCTTGCGCGGGTTGAGCGAGGCGACCGGGTCCTGGAAGACATACTGCACCTCGCGCGAAAGGCGCCGAAGGTCCCTGCCCGCTTCCGCCACCAGGTCGCGGCCCTCGAAGATGATGCGTCCGGCGGTCGGCCTGTCGAGGCCGACGATCATGCGCGCCAGCGTGGACTTGCCGCAGCCCGATTCGCCGACCACGCCAAGCGTCTCGCCGCGACGGACCTCGATCGAGACGTCCTGCACGGCGTGGACGCCGCGTTTCGGCTTGCCGAGCAGGGTGCGCCCGCCGCCGAAGACGCGCCCGGCATTCTCGATCCTCAGCAGCGTCTCGTCATGCATCGGCAACCTCCCCGACCAGCGGGTGGATGCAACGCACCGCGCGCCCCGGCGCGAAGTCGACCAGCGGGATCGGCGCGGCGCGGCAGTCGTCCCGGGCGCGCGGGCAGCGCTCGGCGAAGGCGCAGCCGACAGGCAGCCTGTTGACGACGGGCGGGCGGCCGGCAATCGCGTCGAGCCGGCGTTCCGGCTGGCCGAGCACCGGCACGCAGTCGATCAGCTTGGCGGTATAGGGATGCGCCGGCGTGGACAGGATGTCTTCGGTGCTGCCGGTCTCGACGAACTTGCCGGCATACATCACCGCCACCCGGTCGCAGATTGCCGAGACGACGCCGAAATCATGGGTGATGAACAGGATGCCGGTGTCGCGCTCCTTGCGCAGCGCGTCGAGCAGCGACAGCACCTGCGCCTGCACCGTCACGTCGAGCGCCGTCGTCGGTTCGTCGGCAATGATGATGCGGGCGTCGTTGGCGAGCGCCATGGCAATGCAGACGCGCTGGCGCATGCCGCCCGACAGTTCGTGCGGATAGGCGTCGAGCCGCTCTGCGGGATTGGGGATGCGGACCAGCTTGAGCAGGTCGAAGGCCCTGGCCGACGCCTCGGCCTTCGACAGCGGCTGGTGCGCCTGGATCGCTTCGATCAGCTGGTCGCCGACGGTGAACAGCGGGTGCAGTGTCGACAGCGGATCCTGGAAGACATGGCTGACGGCCGCGCCGCGCAGCTGCCTTATGCGCTCGTCGGAGGCGGCAAACAGGTCCTCGTCGCCCAGCATGGCGGTGCCGCCGACGATGCGGCCGGGTGGCGTCGGCACCAGCCCCATGATCGACATGGCGGTGACCGACTTGCCGGAACCGGATTCGCCGACGATGCCAAGGCACTCGCCCCGCTTCACATGGAGGTCGACGCCGCCGACCGCCTTGTAGATCTCGCCGCCAATGTGGAACTCCGTGCGCAGTCCGCACACGTCCAGCACCGCGCCGTCTGTTCGCTGCATGGGCGGCTGCGCATCGCGCATCACCGCGGTGCGCGCCACCGGCCGCGTCAGCGCGCCCGACTTGAGGCGCGGGTCGAGCACGTCGCGCACGCCGTCGCCGAGCAGATTGATGCTCATCACCAGCGCGAAGATCATCAGGCCGGGGATGATCGAGACATGCGGGGCGCTGAACAGGATCTTGCGGCCATCGCCAAGCATGGAACCGAGGTCCGCCTGCGGCGGCTGAGCGCCGAGCCCGAGAAAGGAAAGGCCCGCCGTTTCGAGAATCATCCAGCCGATGGTCGTCGACATGGTGATGATGATGACCGGCAGCACGTTGGGCAGCACTTCGATGAACAGGATCTGGGCATTGGACTTGCCGGAGAGACGCGCCGCGTCGACGAATTCGCGGCGCGAAACGCCGAGCGAGATGCCGCGGATGTTGCGGGCGAAGAACGGGATGTTGACGACGGCGATGGCGTAGAGCGCGTTGAGCAGGCCCGGGCCGAGAACCGCCACGATGGCCAGCGCCAAAAGGATGTAGGGAAACGCCATCACCATGTCGATGCCGCGCATCAGGAGCGTATCGACACGGCCGCCGACATAGCCGGCGACGAGGCCGATCAGCGACCCGAAGAAGGCGGCGATCAGGGTGGCCGAAATGCCGACCGCAAGGCTGACGCGCGTGCCCCAGATCAGCCGCGAGAGAATGTCGCGCCCGAGCGCGTCGGTGCCGAGCAGGTGTCCCGCCTCGAGCGGCCGAAGCAGCCGGTTGACCGGCTCCGTGGCGTCGGGATCGGGCAGCGGCAGCAGAGGCGCAGCGAGCGCCACGAGCACGATGACGGCAAAGACGATCAGCCCGCCGGTCGCCAGGCTGTTGTTGAGCAGCAGGCGCAGCCCGTCGGGACGCCCCGAGCTGCGGCGGGCGGGCGGGGCAACTGCGACTTCCGCCATCAGCGCAGCCTCGGGTCGAGCATGGTCTGCACCACGTCGGCCGCCAGGTTGAACAGCACATAGGCGGTTGCGACGATCAGCACGCCGCCCTGGACGAGCAGCAGGTCGCGCGTCGAGATTGCCTTGACCAGCATCGAGCCGATGCCCGGCCACTGGAACACGGTTTCGATATAGACGGCGCCGCCGAGCACGAAGCCGGCCTGGATGCCGATGACCGGGATGACGGTGACCAGCGCCGACTTGAAGGCGTGCCTGTAGATGACGCGGTTTTCGGTGACGCCCTTGGCGCGGGCTGTACGGATGTAGTCCTGGCGCAGCACCTCGAGCATCGCGGTGCGGGTCAGCCGGGCGATCACGCCGGTCGCCACGACGGCCAGCGTCAACGCCGGCAGGAACAAATGGTGCAGCAGGTCCGGCAGGTCGCCGCCGCCGTAGATCGCGTACATGCCGCTGGCCGGGAAGAGGCGCAGGTCGACGGCGAAGACGAGGATCAGCAGCAGACCGAACCAGAAGGACGGCACCGATATGCCGATCAGGACGACGAAGGTGATGGTCTTGTCGACCCAGGAGAACTGGCGGACGGCCGAGACGATGCCCGCCACCAGGCCGACAATCGAGCACAGGACCAGCGACGTTCCGGCAAGGATGAGCGTTGCTGAAAATCGCTCCATCACCTCGTCGAGGACCGGCCTGTTCATGGTGTAGGAGCGGCCGAAATCGCCGTGGGTCAGGTTGGTCAGCCAGATCAGGTATTGCTGCAGGAGCGGCTTGTCCAGGCCGAGGTCGCGGTTCAGCCTCTCGACGTTTTCGGGCGTCGCGTAGGAGCCCAGGATGGCCGTCGCGGGGTCGCCGGGAATCATCGCCATGATCAGGAAGACGATGATGGTCAGCCCGAAGATGACGGGGATCGCAGCCAGCAGTCGTTTGGCGATGTAGGCCGTCAAGAAGCGCTCCCCTTCCGGGCGTCAGGGCGATGCCGGGGTCCTGCCCCGGCATCGCGATACGGTCACTGCGGCTTGGCGACCTTCTGCAGCATCAGGAAGAAGGACGGCTGGAGCTTGAAGTTCGCCACCGATGCCTTGGTCACGGCGTTCTGCTTCCAGTTGGCGACGAAGACCCAGGGGGCGTCTTCCTGCACCACGGTCTGCATCTCCTTGTAGAGCTTGGCGCGTTCGTCCTGGTCGGTCGAACGGCGCGCGGCTTCCAGAAGCTCGTCGACCTTCGGGTTGGAGTAGTAGCCGGAGTTGAAGCCGCCCTTGTCGGGCATCGCTTCGGTGCGTAGCGCGAGGAATGGCAGCGTGTCCGGATCGTTGGTCATCCAGGCCATCTCGGCCATGTCGGCCTTGCCTTCGAGACCTGGATTGACCTTGCCGAGGAAGGTGTTCCACTCGTAGGTCTCGATGTTCACCTCCATGCCGACGGCCTTCAGGTCGGCCTGGATGGCGGTGCCCATGGCGATCGGATCGAGCATGCCGGAACCGCCCTCGGTGACGTAGAAGGTCACCGGCTCGCCGTTGTAGCCAGCCTCCTTGAGCAGCGCCTTGGCCTTGTCGGGATCGTAGGCATAGGGCTCAAGATCCTCGTTATAGGCCCAGGCGAAGGCCGGTGGGGTCGGTCCGGCCGCAACCTCGGCGGTGCCCTGTAGGATGTTGTCCACCAGCGCCGTCTTGTTGATGGCGTAATTGGCGGCCTGCCTGACGGCCTTGTTGGCGAAGGGCCCTTCCTTGGTGTTCAGGATCAGGAACCAGACGTGCGGGCCGGCCTGTTCCTGGACGACGAACTGGCCGTCGGTGCGGAACTGCTGCAGGCTGTCCGGCGGCACCTCGACCATGATGTCGAGACCGCCCGAAAGCATCTCTGCAATGCGCGTGTTGGCGTCGGTGATCGGCCGGTAGATGACCGCCTCTAGCCGCGGTGCGCCATCCCAGTAGTCGTCGTTGCGGGTGACGACCACCTTGGCGTTGGCTTCCCACTCGGCGAACTTGAAAGCGCCCGTGCCCGCCGGGTTACGCCCGAACTCCTTGCCGTTCTTCGTCACCGCGTCCGGCGAGACGATCAGGCCGGTCGGATAGGCGAGGTTGGAGAGGAAAGGCGCATAGGGCTCCTTCAGCTTGAACTCGACCGTCAGGTTGTCGACGGCGGTGACCGTATCGACCGAGGAGAAGAAGAAGGAGAGCGGGAAAGGCCCGGTGTCATGCGCGGGATGGTTCTCGTCGAGCATTCGGTCGAAGTTGAACTTGACCGCCTCGGCGTTGAACGCCGAGCCGTCGTGAAACGTCACGCCGGCGCGCAGCTTGAAGGTGTAGGTCGTGCCGTCGTCCGAGATCGTCCAGCTCTCGGCCAGCGCGGGCTCGACTTCCAGCGTGGCGTCCTTGTAGCGCACCAGCCCGTCATAGACGTTCATGAGGATGCGGAAGTCGTTGACCGCCGTCACCGCATGCGGATCAAGCGATTTCGGCTCGGCAATCTGGCCCACGACAAGCACGTTGGGCGGCGTCTGGGCATGGGCGGGCGCTGCGAAGGCGAGCAGCGCAGATGCCACCATGGCGGCCAGAAATCTCTTCATGGCGATCTCCATCGTTTCAGATGGAAGACAATTAATTCGCAAAATTTAAGGTAAGGCAAGTATTTATTATGATAAATTTTTGTGCAGTCATGAGCCGGTCTGCAAGCCACCAACGGGAGGAGCGGCGCGTCGACCATGAACCATCCCAAGCCCAGCATCGATTCCGGCCGGCTGCGGCGCCTGTTCGACGGGATCAACGCGTTCGGTTTGAACGCGCTGAGCGGCGGCTACAACCGGATCGGCTATTCGCCGGAGGACATGGCGGTGCGCGACTGGTTCGCCGCGGAGATGGCAAGGGACGGCCTCTCGGTCACCCGTGACTGCGTGAACAATCTCTTCGGGCGCTTCGGGCCGACGGACGGTCCCTGCATCATGACCGGCTCGCATCTCGACACGGTACCCGAAGGCGGCGCCTTCGACGGTTCGCTTGGCGCCTGCGTGGCGCTGGAATGCGTGCGCGCCATGAAGGACGCAGGGATCGAGCCGCGCTGCGCAATCACCGTGGTGGCGACCGCCGAGGAAGAGGGTCGGTTCGGCGGCATGCTCGGGTCGCAGACCATCGCCGGCGCCGTGACCCGCGAATGGATCGACCAGGCGAGCGACAGCGACGGCATCGGCCTGGTCGGGGAGATGGCGCGTCGGGGGCTCGATGCGCATGGCGCGCCGGCTGCCGCGTGGTCGCCCGGCTCGATCAAGGCCTTCCTCGAACTCCATATCGAACAGGGGCCGATACTTGAGCGGGCCCGGATTCCCATCGGCATCGTCAACGCGATCTCGGGAGTCTGCAACCTGCAGGTCCGCTATGAGGGAACCGCCAACCACTCCGGCACCACGCCGATGGACATGCGCGCGGACGCCTTCGCCGGCCTCGCCGCCTTCGCCGTCACGATCCCGCAGGCCATCGCCGCAAGCGGCACGGACCAGAGCCGCATCACCATCGGCAAGGTGGAACTCGGCCCGAACGTCCCGCACACCGTCCCGGGCGCCGCCGAATTCTCGATCATCATCCGCGACACGTCGCAGGACGTCATGCAGCGCCTGCGCGCTGCCATCGCCGACAGCATCGAGGCGGCAGCCGGCGCCCATCACCTGCGCTTCACGATCGAGGAGAAGAGCTGGCTCGAACCCGCACAGCTCGATGCGGGGCTCCATGCGATGCTTGCCGAGGAGGCCGAGAGGCTCGGGCTGGCGGCGCTCGACATGCCGTCCGGCGCCGGTCACGACGCGCAGACGATGCAAACGCTGTGCCCGGCGGGGCTTGTCTTCGTGCCAAGCCGCGGCGGCATCAGCCACGCGCCGCAGGAGTGGAGCGACTGGGCCGACATCGAGAAGGCAGCCGACCTGATGCTGAACGCGCTGGTGCGGCTGGCAGCCGAGGCCTAGGCCACCGAGAGTTCCACGCGATCGGCCGCGAAGCGGGTCTCCGAATACTGCACCGGCGCCTCGTCGGGAGCGACATTCACATAGGTGGTCACCAGCACGATGGCGCCCGGCGACAGGCGCAGGTCGGCCAGGTCCGACGCCGTGGCGTGGCGCGCCGAGACATTGGTCGAGCGGCGGAAATAGTCGCTCACGCCGAAGTCGCGGAAGGCCGCGGTGATCGACCCCGATGCGGCATAGGCCTTTTCAAGACCGTCGAAGCGGGCTGCGTCGAAGAAGCTCGTGGCGCGCGAGACCGGGCGGCCATCGGCCTCGCTCAGCGTCTCCAGCCTCAGTACCGGCGTCCCCACGTCGAGCCCGAGAGCGACGGCGATCCGGGCATCCGCCGCCTCGACCGAATGCCCAAGCAGGCTGCCCCGCCGTTCCCGCGCCTGGTCCTTCAGTCCCTCCGAGAAGCGGGTCCGGACGCCGATCGGATAGGCGAAGCGCTTGCGGTTCTCGACAAAGGTGCCGCGGCCTTGCTCGGCGCGCAGGACGCCCTCCTGCACGAGCGCTGCGATCGCGCCGCGCACCGTGTGCCGGTTGACGCCGAAGCGATCCGCCAGCGCCATCTCCGGCGGCAGCGTCTCGACAAATTCGCCGGTCCCGATGGCAAGGCGGATCTGGTCGGCAATCTGCCGCCAGAGCGCAATGCCGTGGCGGCGCTCCATCAGTTTTTCGGCTTCGATCGTCATTTCCCGGAACCTGTCATGCAGGCGTCATCGACACGCGGTAGCAAATATGCATAATTTGTATAGTTGTCTATATCAATAGACAAATTGTCAACCGAGAGCGATTGCCATGCAGCCAGAACGTGGATTGGAAAAGAATGCCGACGCGGCGCGCAAGGCGGCGATGGCGGCCTTCGCCGGTGCGACCGGCGATCAGCTCAGGCAGCTCGCACAGGACGCCGGCCTGCCGCTCGAGTCCGAAACGATGCGCGGGCCAGAGACCGGGCTGGTGACGGTGCGCGGCCGGATCGGCGGCGGCGGCGCCGTCTTCAACACCGGGGAAGCGACGGTCACGCGGGCAACGGTGCGCCTGCCCTCCGGCCAGATCGGCCACGCCTTCGCGCTTGGCCGCGACAAGGAAAAGGTGCGGCTCGCCGCGATCCTCGACGCGCTCTGGTGCAGCGACGAGACACGGCCGGCGGTCGAGCAGAAGATCGTGCTGCCGCTTGCGCAACTGGCGACCATGGCCGACGCCCGCAAGCATGCCGAAACGGCGGCGACCCGGGTCGATTTCTTCACCATGGTGCGGGGAGAAGACTGATGGTGCTGGCCGAACACATCACCGGCGGGTTCGGCGATCCCGTCTTCAACGCGCAGAGCGTGTTTCGCTCGGTCATGGACGCCATGGCGCGGCCGGGAACCGTATCGCCCGTTGCATCCCTTGCCGGGCCGCCTGCGCCGCTGTCGCCGACGGCCGCGGCCATCGCGCTGACGCTCTGCGACCAGGATACGCCGGTCTGGCTCGACGCATCGCTGCGCGCCTCGGAAGCGGTCGCAAGCTGGATCGGCTTCCACACCGGCGCGCCGCTTGCCCACACGCCGGCCGACGCGCATTTCGCGCTCGTCGCCGACCCTGCAAGCCTGATGGCGCTCGAGAATTTCGCGCAAGGCACGCAGGAATATCCCGACCGCTCGACCACGCTCGTCTTCCAGGTTGCGAGCCTGACGGCGGGCGAGACGCTGCTCTTCGAGGGGCCGGGGATCGAGCGCGTCGCCACGCTCGCGCCGACGCCGCTGCCGCGCCATTTCATCGAGCAGTGGAAGCAGAACCGCGCCCGCTTTCCGCGCGGCGTCGATCTGATCCTTGCTGCCGGGGATGGCATTGCCTGCCTGCCGCGCAGCACCCGCATCCGCGCCTCGGAGGCATGAAACCATGTATGTAGCCGTCAAGGGCGGGGAAGCCGCCATCCGCAACGCCCACAGGCTGCTCGCCGACCGCAGGCGCGGTGACCGCAGCGTGCCGGCGCTGCGCCTCGACCAGATCGTCGAGCAGCTCGGCCTCGGCGTCGACCGCGTGATGAGCGAGGGCTCGCTCTATGACCGCGAGCTCGCCGCACTCGCCATCGTGCAGGCGCGCGGCGACCTCATCGAGGCGATCTTCCTGGTGCGCGCCTACCGCACCACCCTGCCCCGCTTCGGCTACACGCGGCCGGTCGACACCGCCGCCATGCATGCGGAGCGGCGCATCTCCGCCACCTACAAGGATCTGCCCGGCGGCCAGATGCTCGGGCCGACCTTCGACTACACGCACCGGCTGCTCGACCCGGAGCTTGCCACCGGCGCGCCCGTGGAGGAGCCCGAACAGCGCGACATCGAACCCGAGGCGATGCCGCGCGTCTCGGACCTGCTCGCCGGAGAGGACCTGATCGAGAGCGACGGCGACCTGCCGGCCGGCCATGTCACCGGCGACATCACGCGCGAGCCGCTGGAGTTCCCGCTCGAGCGCGACGCCCGTCTGCAGGCGCTGTCGCGCGGCGACGAGGGTTTTCTGCTGGCGCTCGCCTATTCGACGCAGCGCGGCTATGCGCGCAGCCATCCCTTCGTCGGCGAGATCCGCATCGGCGAAGTCGAACTCGAGCTCGATGTTCCGGAGCTGGACTTTCCGGTGACGCTCGGCCGCATCCGCGTCACCGAGTGCCAGATGGTCAACCAGTTCAAAGGGTCTGCAAAGCAGCCGCCGCAGTTCACCCGCGGCTACGGGCTGGTCTTCGGCCAGAGCGAGCGCAAGGCGATGGCCATGTCGCTCTGCGACCGGGCGCTGCGCGCCCGCGAACTCGGCGAGGACATCACCGCGGCGGCGCAGGACGAGGAGTTCGTCATCTCGCATTCCGACAACGTGCAGGCGACCGGCTTCGTCGAGCACCTCAAGCTGCCGCACTATGTCGACTTCCAGGCCGAACTCGACCTCGTGCGTCGGATGCGTGCCGACCACGAGGCGGAGAACGGGACGGACGCCACGACGAAGGAGGCCGCGGAATGAGCGCGCTGGACAAGGACATCGCGACCTACAACTTCGCCTATCTTGACGAGCAGACGAAGCGGATGATCCGTCGGGCGATCCTCAAGGGCATCGCCATCCCCGGCTACCAGGTGCCCTTCGCCTCGCGCGAGATGCCGATGCCCTATGGCTGGGGCACCGGCGGCGTGCAGGTGACCGCGGCCATCATCGGCCCGGACGATGTGCTGAAGGTCATCGACCAGGGCGCCGACGACACCACCAACGCGGTCTCGATCCGCAACTTCTTCCGCAAGGTGGCAGCGGTCGAGACGACGACCGAAACCGCCCGGGCGACGATCATCCAGACGCGTCACCGCATCCCCGAACTGCCGCTGACGGCCGGGCAGACGCTGGTCTATCAGGTGCCGATCCCCGAGCCGCTTCGCTTCCTCGAACCGCGCGAGACCGAGACCCGCAAGATGCACGCGCTGGAGGAATACGGGCTGATGCATGTGAAGCTCTACGAGGACATCGCCCGGCACGGCCGCATCGCCACGACCTACGCCTATCCGGTCAAGGTCGAGGGCCGCTATGTCATGGACCCCTCGCCGACCCCGAAATTCGACAATCCGAAGATGCACATGTCGGCGGCGCTGCAGCTGTTCGGCGCCGGCCGCGAGAAGCGCATCTATGCGATCCCGCCATTCACCGAGGTGGTCAGCCTCGATTTCGAGGACCATCCCTTCGAGGTGCAGACCTTCGACAAGCCCTGCGCGCTCTGCGCCGCCGAGAACGTCTATCTCGACGAGGTGATCCTCGATGACCGGGGCGGGCGCATGTTCGTCTGCTCGGACACCGACCATTGCGAGAAACGCCAGGCCGAGGGCCATCGCGGCGAACTGGCCGGGGAGATTGCCTGATGACGACCGACGAACCCCTGCTGCGCGTTTCCTCGCTGTCGAAATTCTATGGCTCGCGCATCGGCTGCGAGGATGTCTCCTTCGACCTCTGGCCCGGCGAGGTGCTGGCCGTCGTCGGTGAGTCCGGCTCGGGCAAGACGACGCTGCTCAACTGCATCTCGACGCGGCTGATGCCCACGTCAGGCTCGGTGTCCTACAGGATGCGCGACGGCGCCTACCGCGACCTCTACCGCATGAGCGAGGCCGAGCGCCGCTTCCTGATGCGCACCGACTGGGGCTTCGTGCACCAGAACCCGGCCGATGGCCTGCGCATGACGGTGTCGGCGGGCGCCAATGTCGGCGAGCGGCTGATGGCGATCGGCGACCGCCACTACGGCAACATCCGCGCCACCGCGGTCGACTGGCTCGGCCGCGTCGAGATCGGCGAGGACCGCGTCGACGACGAGCCGCGCGCCTTTTCCGGCGGCATGCGCCAGCGCCTGCAGATCGCCCGCAACCTCGTCACCGGTCCGCGCCTGGTCTTCATGGACGAGCCGACCGGCGGGCTCGACGTCTCGGTACAGGCACGCCTGCTCGATCTGCTTCGCGGCCTGGTCAACGATCTGGGCCTCGCCGCCGTCGTGGTCACGCACGACCTCGCGGTGGCGAGGCTCCTGTCGCACCGCATGATGGTGATGAAGGACGGCCACGTGGTGGAGACCGGCCTCACCGACCGCGTGCTCGACGACCCGCGCGCGCCCTACACCCAGCTCCTCGTCTCCTCGATCCTGCAGGTCTGATCATGGCAACGCCGATCGTCGTCTCCGAAGTCTCGAAAAGCTTCACCATGCACCTGCGCGACGGCATCCTCCTGCCGGTCGTCGCCAACGTCTCCTTCGCCGTCAAGGCAGGCGAGTGCGCCGTCCTCGGCGGGCCGTCCGGCGCCGGCAAGAGCTCGATCCTCAAAATGCTCTACGGCAACTATTCGGCCGACGCCGGCCAGATCATCGTCCGTCACGGTGACCAGCTGATCGACCTCGCCAGTGCCAGCCCGCGCACGGTGCTGGCGGTCCGGCGCGACACGATCGGCTATGTCAGCCAGTTCCTGCGCACCGTGCCGCGCGTCTCGTCCCTCGACGTGGTTGCCGAACCGCTGGTCACGCTCGGCACCGACAGGGAGAAGGCACGCGAGCGGGCACGCGACCTGCTGGCCAGCCTGAACCTGCCCGAGCGGCTGTGGAGCCTGCCGCCGGCGACCTTCTCGGGCGGCGAGCAGCAACGCGTCAACATCGCGCGCGGCTTCATCACGCCGCACCCGGTCCTGCTGCTCGACGAACCGACGGCTTCGCTCGACGCGAAGAACCGCGAGGTCGTGGTCGAGATGATCGCGCGCAAGAAGAGCGAGGGCGTCGCGCTGCTCGGCATCTTCCACGATGCAGACGTGCGCGAGGCGGTGGCCGACCGGGTCATCGACGTCACCGGTTTCGCGCCGGGAAAGGCTGCCGCATGAGCAAGCTGTCGGTATCGCCGCTGGTCGACGACAGCGCCGACGTCTCGGGCTCGACGCTCGGCCGCTACACCGAGATCGGCGCGCGCACGAACTTCATCGATTCCTCGCTCGGCGACTACTCCTACATCGTCCAGGATTGCGGAGTCTGGTGCGCGCAGATCGGCAAGTTTTCAAACATCGCCGCCGCCGTCCGGATCAACGCCACCAACCACCCGACCTGGCGCCCGACACTGCACCATTTCACCTACCGTGCGTCCGACTACTGGGACGACGCCGAGCATGAGGCCGAGTTCTTCGACTGGCGGCGCTCCAATGCAGTGAAGATCGGCCACGACACCTGGCTCGGCCACGGCTCGACCATCCTGCCCGGCGTCACGGTCGGCGACGGCGCGGTGGTCGGCGCAGGTGCGGTCGTGTCGAAGGACGTCGCGCCCTACACGATCGTCGGCGGCGTGCCCGCCAAGCCGATCCGCGAGCGCTTCGACCGCCGGACGGCGGAACGCTATCAGGCGCTCGCCTGGTGGGAGTGGGAGCATGCCGCGATTCGCGCCGCGCTCGACGATTTCCGCACGCTGGATGCCGAGGCCTTCCTCGAGAAGCACGGCGGCTAGGCGACCGCCTGTTCGGCGTCGGCCGCTAGGCGACGGCGGCGACAGTTACGGCATCGGATTCGACAGCGCCGCGCGGTTGCGGACGACCGAGAAAATAGCCCTGGGCCTCGTTGCAGCCCTCCGACTCCAGAAGTTCCAGCTGCTCCCTTGTCTCCACGCCCTCGGCCAGCACGCTGATGTCGAGGCTCTTTACCAAGGCGAGCACGGCGCGCACGATGGCACGCGCCTGCTGGCTATGCTCCAGTTCGGTCATGAAGGAACGGTCGAGCTTGATCCGGTCGAACGGGAAAGAGCGCAGCGTCTCAAGCGACGAATAGCCGGTTCCGAAGTCGTCGATCGCTATCGTGACCCCGAGCGCCCTGATCTGCCTCAGGGCGTGAAGCGAGCGGGCCTTGTCCTGAATGATCGAGGATTCCGTGATCTCGAGTTCAAGCCGGGAGGCCGGCAGGCCGGTGTCGAGAAGCACCTGGTGTACAAGCCTCGGCAGGTCGGCGTTGGCGAGTTGGACGGCGGAGATGTTCACCGCAATCTTGCCGCCGTCGGTCCAGCCTGCCGCCTCGCTGCAGGCTTCCCGCAGGACCCATTCGCCGATGACCAGGATCGTGCCCGTCTCCTCGGCAAGCGGGATGAACTCGGCAGGCGGGATGAAGCCTCGCTCGTGATGCTTCCAGCGCAGCAACACCTCGTGGCCCAAGACCTGCTTGCCGGAAACGCTGGCCTGGACCTGGTAGTGCAGTTCGAGCTGGTCGAGTTCGATGGCGCGCCGAAGGTCGAGGGACAGGTTGCGACGGGCGCGCGCCAGTTCGTCCATGTCAGCCTCTAGAAGCAGACAGCACGCGTCACGTCGCCCTTCGCCCGGTACATGGCCAGGTCGGCGTTGCCGATCAGGCGAGCGGCTGTGTCGCCGTCATTGGGAAAGACGGAAACGCCAATGCTCGCGCCGGGCACCACATCGAAGTCCTCGATGCGCATTGAGGCGAACAGCTCCCGTTCAAGCCGTGCCACGAAATCGAGCAGGTCGCGGTGGTCGGTGAAACGCTTCAGCGCCGAGAACTCGTCGCCGCCGATACGGGCCACGAACTCGCCGTCCCGGAGCATCGAGACAAGCCTGCCACCGATGATCTTCAACGCCTGATCACCTGCATCATGGCCACGCAGGTCGTTTATCTCCTTGAAGTTGTTGAGATCCATGCCGATGACGGCGACGTGCTTGCCGTCAAGCCTTGCCCGCCCGAGCTCGTGCTCGAGATAGTCGGCATAGCTGGTACGGTTGGGAAGGCCCGTCAGCGCGTCGTTCAGCGCCATCTGGCGCAGCGTCTCGACGTTCTTTTCAGCAGTGTCATTGTCGATCATGTAGCTGGCGACACCGGTGGCGACGATGAGCATCGCTACGCCGGCCACGGCGACCGCCATCGCCGCGACGGCAGCCGCATCGGCCAATGGGGCGCCGGTGACGAAGGGCGTCACCGAAACGGCGGTCATTCCGGTGAAATGCAGGCCGACCACTGCCGCCACGAACATCAGCAGGCCGAAGTAACGCCTCTGCTTGTGCAGGGCGACCAGCGACGCAGCACCGCACGCGGCAGAGATGACCACCGAGGCGAGGACATAGTAGCCGTCCCAATCCACGATGCCGTCGACATGGTAGGCGGTCATGCCGGCATAGTGCATTGCCGCGATCGACAGTCCGAGGAATGCTCCGGAGGCGCCGATCTTGGACATCGAGCCTTCAATACCCGTGCGGAAGGCCAGCAGGCTGCCGCCAATGACCAGGAGGAGCGAAGTCATCGTCAGCAGGGGGTCGAAGGTGACCGGCGCCTGGGCGTCGTAGGCAAGCATGGCGATGAAGTGCGTGCACCAGACCGATGCACCTGCCGCGATCGCTGCAAGGAAGAGCCATCCTGCGCGCTGCACCCCTTGCCGGGCGCGCGCGCGGCGCAGCAGTTCCAGTGCAACCCAGCCTCCGCCGACGCACACGACAGCGGCCAGGGCCACCAGCCAGAGATTGTGAAGCGTGAAAACGCACGTGATGACACGCATCCAGGAACCCTTCCTGTACCGGATCGGATCGCTCGCCCGAACTCTTCTGCAGATGACGTACGTGGGTCGTCGTTCGCGATCGCTCGCGACCGAAATCCTGACCACTCGCCCGCCAGGCAATTATGCGCGCACAGATTGAAATTCCTTTAAGGGCATAGCAAATCCTAAGTCGCTAGCGGCGGTGCGACCGAGGAACGGCGTCACACTCCGTTAACGCCGAACGCGCATTCATGAGGCCGGAATGATCCAAACGGCCGGCCACGCTCTATCTGTCGTCAGGATGCGACAACAACGGCAAGCCATGACACCAGACCGACGACAATGATGCCACGAGGGCTGCGTCAATGAGCACGGAAGTGCGCCTCGCCGAGATTCTCGGTGCGCTCAGCCGGGCGCTCGACCTGACCGAGGGTCAGCCGCCGGGGCATTGCGTCCGCTGCTGCTGGATCGGCGTCAGCATCGGACGCCAACTCGGCCTTGGCGAGGTGGAGCTCAAGGACCTCTACTACGCCCTGCTGCTCAAGGATCTCGGCTGCAGCAGCAATGCGGCGCGCATCTGCGACCTCTATCTGGCCGACGACCTGTCATTCAAGAGGGACTTCAAGCTGGTCGATGGCAGCCTTCCGCAGGTGCTGCGCTTCGTGCTCTCGCACACGGGCGCCAATACCGACCTTGCCCAGCGTTTCCGCAGCATCGTTGCCATCCTGCAGAATGGCGGCGAGATCGCCCGCAGCCTGATCGAGACCCGCTGCCAGCGCGGTGCCGAGATCGCGCAGCAGATGCGCTTTTCCGAGCCGGTGGCCAGGGCGATCCTCGACCTCGACGAACATTGGGACGGCGGCGGCAAGCCCGTTGGCCTCGCCGGCACGGACATCTCGCTCTTCGCGCGCATCGCGCTCCTGGCGCAGGTCGTCGACGTGTTCCATGCCAGCGCCGGCCGCCAGGCTGCCCTCGCAGAGGCGCGCCACCGCTCCGGCGGCTGGTTCGATCCGGCCATCGTCGCGGCGTTCGAGAGTGCTGCACAAGGCCAAGACTTCTGGGAGACGCTCGCCAGCGACGATCTCGAGGCGCAGGTGCTGGAGATGGAACCCGGCCGGCAGGCCCTGCTCGCCGATGAAGACTATCTCGACGACATTGCCGAGGCCTTCGCCCGGGTGATCGACGCGAAGAGCCCGTTCACCTCCGGCCACAGCGAAAGGGTTGCCGTCTTCACCGATCTGATCGCGGAGGAAATGGGCTACGACCACCAGCGCCGGCGCTGGTTGAAGCGCGCCGCACTCCTGCACGACATCGGCAAGCTCGGTGTCAGCAACAGCGTGCTCGACAAGCCCGGAAAGCTCGACGAAGCCGAATGGGCCGCCGTGCGGCGCCACGCGGAACTGTCGGAACAGATCCTGTCGCGGATCGCTGCCTTTGCGGATCTCTCCAAGGTTGCCGGCGCCCATCACGAAAGGCTCGACGGCAAGGGCTATCCACGCGGCCTGCGGGCCGAGGCGATCGACCTCGACACCCGCATCATCTCGACCGCCGACGTCTTCGACGCGCTGACGGCGGACCGGCCCTACCGCGCGGCGATGCCGGTTTCGAAGGCGCTCGCCATATTGCGGGAAGGAGCCGGCACATCGCACGACCCGCTCTGCGTCGAGATGCTGGAGCGGTCGCTGCGCCGGGCGGAACTGTCGAACGCTGCATAGGCGAAGCGGCGTCGCCAGCCGCCGGGCGCCGAACGTGGACAGGGATTTTCCCGCTGGCGAGTTCCAGGATTCAGCCTGCGCAGGTGCTCCGGCAACGCTGCTGAACCGGCCCGTCGTCATTTCTTAAATCCAATCAAAGTCTTACCATGCACGCGGCGGAACCATCCTCGCTTTCTCCCGACTGAGAGAGCCGCGAGCGACAGTTTTTGCGACCGCCATTTCATCCCCACCCGCAGAACTGCCCGCATACTCCTCCCCGCAGCTTGCCGGTGGGAACGGGTGGCCACGACCTCCATCCAGGCAAGTGTGGCGCCGGACTTGCCCGCGTGGTCGCGCGGGCCGGATCCGGCCCTGCTCCGTACCGAGCGCCCTTGGCATCCAGCTCATGGGATGCCCATGGGCCGGAACGGGCATGGGTAAGACGCCGGCGGCGCATGGCAGCGCGTCACATAAAAAATAAGATCGACGTCGCCGCCATGCGCCGCCTCCCGCAAACTTCACAGTGGCCAGATCGGAAACGAGGCGTGGCGAGGATGGAACACGCCTGCGCGCACGATCGGACTCGGCGAGCGGCGGCAGGCCATCCGCTGCCGGCCGCTGTGGACTGTCACAGAACTGCAATCCGGCCGACATGCCCCCTTCATATGGCTGGTTTAGGCGAATGGTCCAGACGCGGACAAAAGCCGCACTGAACCGGGGAAGCCAATGCTGCAGATACGCGACGTGACACGCCGCTTCGGAGGCAACACCGCCGTCGACAACGTGACGCTGGAGATCCCGCAGGGCCAGATGGTCGGCGTGATCGGCCGCTCGGGTGCCGGCAAGTCGACGCTGCTGCGCATGATCAACCGCCTGATAGACCCCAGCGAGGGATCCATCTTCTTCGACGGAACGGAAGTCTCGGCGCTGAAGGGTGCCGCGCTGCGCCACTGGCAGCGCGACTGCGCGATGATCTTCCAGCAGTTCAACCTCGTGCCGCGCCTCGACGTCCTGACCAACGTGCTGCTCGGCCGGCTCAACTACCGTTCGACGGCGGCCAATCTGCTCGGCATCTTCTCGCGGGAGGAACGGGCTCTGGCCATCGCCTCGCTCGAGCGCCTCGGCATCGCGCAGACCGCCCTGCAGGTGGCCGGAACCCTGTCGGGCGGACAGCAGCAGCGTGTGGCCATCGCCAGGGCGCTGATGCAGCAGCCGAAGGCGATGCTCGCCGACGAGCCGATCGCCTCGCTGGACCCCATGAACGCCAAGGTCGTCATGGACTCCCTGCGCGACATCAGCGCCCGCGACGGCATCACGGTGATCACCAACCTGCACACGCTCGATACCGCGCGCGCCTATTGCAGCCGCATCATCGGGATGGCGGCCGGCAAGGTGGTGTTCGATGGCGCGCCGGAGGATCTGACACGCGATGCCGTGCGGATGATCTACGGCGCCGACACCGACGGGTCGGAGATTTCCGAGGCGATCACATCGACCAGCATCGACGTGCCCAAGCCCAGGAAGCGCGAGACCGCGCCGGTTCTCGAACCGGCCTTCGCCGGCTACTGACCGTCCGGAGCCCTCCCTCACCCTACCAAACCCCGGCGCTGCCGGCTCAACAGGAGAGACCACCATGTTCAGGAACGCACTTTACTGCGCAGTCGCAATCAGCGCGCTGATGACCGGCGCGTCGCAGGCAGAAGACCTCAAGGTATTTCGCATCGGCATCCTCGGCGGCGAGAACGAATCCGACCGCCTGCGCAGCTTCCAGTGCATGGTTGACAAGCTGCCGGAAGTGCTCGGCGTCGAGAAGGTCTCGCTGTTCCCGGCGGCCGACTATGACGGCACCATCCAGGGCCTGCTCGGCGGCACGCTCGACTACGCCGAACTCGGCGCATCGGGCTATGCCAAGATCTACCTCGAGAACAAGGACGCCGTCGAACCGATCCTGACGACGGTCCAGACCGACGGCTCGACCGGCTACCATTCGGTCATGGTCGCCCGCAAGGATTCCGGCATGACCAAGCTGGAAGACATGAAGGGCAAGAAGCTCGGCTTTGCCGATCCCGACTCCACCTCGGGCTACCTCGTGCCCGTCACGTCGCTGCCGGCCGACCTCGGCGGCACGCCCGTCAAGGATTTCTTCGCAGAGACCGGCTTCGGCGGCGGCCACGAGAACCTGGTTCTTGAAGTGGTCAAGGGCAATTTCGATGCCGGCACGACCTGGGCCTCGGGCGTCGGCGACTTCAAGGACGGCTATACCTCGGGCAACCTGCGCAAGATGGTCGAGAAGGGCATCCTCGACATGGACGACCTCGTTCAGCTCTGGGAATCGCCGCTGATCCCGAACGGCCCGATTGTCGTGCGCTCGACCATGGACGCCGGCATCAAGGACAAGTTCAAGGCGTTCATGATCGACCTGCCGAAGTCCGACCCGGCCTGCTTCTCGGCCATCCAGGGCGGCGATTACACGAGCTATACCGAAGTCACCCCGGCCTTCTACCAGCCGATCATCGACGCCCGTAAGGCGCAGATCGGTTCGTAGGGACCTTCAACAACCGACGCGCCGCGGGGCACAGCCTCGCGGCGCGTTTTGCCATGGGCAGGGGACGCAATGAGCGCCAGCGAACACACGGCCACTTCCGCGACGCGCCTCTCGGAGGCGGGCCTCGGCATCGAGCGCCACTGGCAGGAGCTAGCCTCGCGCCGCCGCCTCTACACGCTGGGCGGCGTCCTCTTCATGGTGGTCGCGATGGGCGGCTCGCTGTGGTTCGCCAACGAGACCAATGCCGGCAAGTTCTGGGATCGCCTGCCGCACTTTTTCGACTTCATCAGCATGCTGGTGCCGCGCGACGGCTGGGAGGTCTGGCGCGCCCTGTTCGACCTGCCCTCGCCCTATGACGACGGCAGCCTGAAGTTCAACTATCCCGAAGGGCGCATCTACCTGACGGACGGGTTCTACGTCCCCGAATATTTCTACAAGATGGTCGAGACGCTGAACATCGCGCTCGTCGCCACGCTGATCGGCTTCGGCGCCGGTTTCGTGCTGTGCTTTCTCGCCGCGCGCAATCTCGTCGCCAACCGCTGGCTGCGCTTCTTCGTGCGGCGCTTCATGGAAGTGTTGCGCGCCTTTCCCGAAATCGTCATCGCCGGCTTCTTCCTGGCGATCTTCTCGCTCGGTGCCATCCCGGCCATCATCGCGGTGTCGATCCACACTATCGGCGCGCTCGGCAAGATGTACTTCGAGGTCGTCGAGAATGCTGACATGCGGCCCGAGGAAGGCCTGCGTGCTGCCGGCGCCAACTGGACCGAGCGGGTGTGGTTCGCCATCGTCCCGCAGGTGATGCCGAACTTCATTTCCTATCTCCTGCTGCGCTTCGAGATCAACGTTCGCGCCTCGACGATCATCGGCGCCGTCGGCGGCGGCGGCATCGGCGAAGTGCTGCGCCTGTCGATCTCGCGCGGCCACGAAGCCAAGACTCTGGCGATCGTATTGCTGCTCTTCCTGACCATCGTCGCGGTCGATCAGCTGTCGGCCTACCTGCGCAAGAAGCTGGTCGGCGACCAGGCTTTTGCCTTCGGTGGAAAGGTCTGAGCATGTCCCTGCTGTCCGTCGCCGAAGTCAACGATATCGCTTCCCGCCATCCGCACGTCTTCGCCGGCAGCGGCAGGCGCAGGCTGATGAACTGGGGCCTGGCCCTCGGCACGGTCGGCTACCTGATCTTCGCCTGGTGGTTCTTCTCCGTAGGCTCGGTGGTCGCCAACGGCCGCTGGGACATTGCCGGCACCTATCTCGCCGATTGGGTCAGCTACGAGGTGCGGCCGCGCGTCGAATATGAGGACGGCTATCTGGACATCGCCTTTTCGCGCGGCGACCCGCTGGGGGAGAACGCCAACCCGGACTGGCTGGTGCGCGAGCGCGCCATGGTCGAAAGCCGCGTTGATGCGCCCCAGACGGCGAGCGGCAACGGCGGCGGCACCAGCAGTTCGAGCGGCAGCTTTCTCGGCACCGTCGGCGGCGAGCCTGCGCCGACCGGCACCGACACGTCCGCCGCCACTGCCGACGAAGCAAGGACGGTTCTGCGCGAAGAGACGGTGCGCGCTGTGGCGACGATCAGCACAAGCAACACGATCGAGGTCGAGCCTGGCCTTGTGACCGTAACGCGCGGCAGCGAGACCCTCATTGCTGACATCGTGCGCGACCAGAGCGTCACTGCGCGCGGGCCGCTGCCCGCCTGGGCAAGGCAGCGCAACCCGGGCGACAAGATCGTCGTCAGCTTCGGCTTCGCCGGCAGGGCCGACATCGAGGACGACGAGGTCAAGATCAGCCACCGCTTCTGGGGCTGGGAAAACTTCCTGTTCGACACCCACTCGCCCTTCTGGGGCAAATCGGCCGGCGAAGTGTGGACGCTGGTCACCAGCGGCGAGCGCATCGACCCGGATCGGTCGAACCTGTCGCTGGCGTGGAACAACGTCCTCTACAACGCCGACTGGCAGCACCTCGACGTGTGGACCAAGCTGCTGCAGACCATCGTCATGGCCTTCGTGGGAACCGTTCTGGCCAGCCTCATCGCCTTTCCGCTGTCCTTCTTCGCTGCCCGCAACATCACCCAGAACCGGCTCGTCAACCAGTTCCTGAAGCGGTTCTTCGACTTCCAGCGGTCGGTCGACATGCTGATCTGGGCGCTGTTCTTCACCCGCGCCTTCGGTCCCGGTCCGCTGGCCGGCATGTCGGCAATCTTCTTCACCGACACCGGCACGCTCGGGAAACTCTATTCCGAGGTGCTGGAGAACATCGACGACAAGCAGCGCGAGGGCGTCAAATCCGTCGGCGCGGCGCCGACGTCGGTGCAGCGCTACGGCGTGCTGCCGCAGGTGCTGCCGGTCTTCCTCAGCCAGTCCCTCTACTTCTGGGAATCCAACACCCGTTCGGCGACGATCATCGGCGCGGTGGGCGCCGGCGGCATCGGCCTCAAGCTGTGGGAAGCGATGCGCACCAATTCCGACTGGGAAAACGTCGCCTACATGGTGCTGCTGATCCTGGCCGTGGTGTTCGTCTTCGACAATATCTCCAACGCGCTGCGCAAGCGCCTGACCGGCGGCACCCTGGCCTAGGCTTCCTCCCGGAGGGTTCCAGTCCGGAGCGGGAGCGGCACTCAAGAGTTCCACACCCGCCTCGCCTCGCGTTACAATCGCCCCGCCTAGCGAACCAGCCGGAGCGTACACGCCATGAACGGACCCAATCCCTCGATCAAGCACCCGGTTCCCCTGCACAGTCGGGTCGGCTTCCTGAAACCGCTGGTCACCGCCGAGAACATCGAGATCGGCGAGTTCACCTACTACGACGATCCTGACGGGCCGGACCTGTTCCAGGAACGCTGCGTGCTGCACCACTATCCCTTCATAGGCGACAAGCTGATCATCGGAAGATTCTGCGCCATCGCGGAAGGCGCGCGCTTCATCATGAACGGCGCCAACCACGCCATGTCGGGCTTCTCGACCTATCCATTCAACATCTTTGGCCATGGCTGGGAGGAAGGCTTCGACCCGGCGACCTGGCAGCGCGAGTTCCGCGGCGACACCGTGCTCGGCAACGACGTGTGGATCGGCATGGACGCGGTGATCCTGCCAGGCGTGACGATCGGCGACGGCGCCATCGTCGCCGCCAAATCGGTCGTGACGCACGACGTTGCGCCCTACGCGATCGTGGCGGGAAACGCCGCCAAGGTGGTCAGGATGCGCTTCGACCGTCGGACGGTCGCGCGCCTCCTGGAGGCGGCGTGGTGGGATTGGCCTGTTGACAAGATCACCCGCAACCTCAATGCCATACGCGGCGCCGACATCGATGCGCTGGAGGCAGCGGTTTGAACGAGTTTACGAGCGGGACGGTGGACGTCGGCATCTTTGCACGGCCATGGGCCTTCATCCGCGGCGTGCCGGCCATGAAGTTCCTGCCGCCGGAAGGGCCGCCGGAAATCGCCTTTGCCGGCCGCTCCAACGTCGGCAAGTCGTCGCTGATCAACGCGCTGGTCGGCCGCAGCGGGCTCGCGCGCACGTCGAACACGCCGGGCCGCACGCAGGAGCTCAACTACTTCGTGCCGGACGGCTATTCCGGGTCGGAGGGCGACCTGCCGCCGATGGCGCTGGTCGACATGCCCGGCTACGGCTATGCGACCGCGCCGAAGGAAAAGGTCGACGAGTGGACGAAGCTCGTATTCGACTACCTGAAGGGCCGGGTGACGCTGAAACGCGTCTACGTGCTGATCGACTCGCGCCACGGCATCAAGAAGAACGACGAGGAGGTGCTCGGCCTGCTCGACAAGGCAGCCGTGTCCTATCAGATCGTCCTGACCAAGACCGACAAGATCAAGGCTCCTGCGGTGCCCAAGCTGGTCACCGAGACTTTGGAGAAGATCCGAAAGCGCCCGGCGGCGTTTCCGGAGGTCATCGCCACGTCGTCGGAAAAGAACGAAGGCCTCGCCGATCTGCGCGAGGCCATCGTGCGCGTCGTGCTTGGCGGCTAGCCGGCCTGCACAGATGCCGGTTTGAAGGTCAGCGCCAGTCCGTTCAGGCAATGGCGCTTGCCGGTCGGCGGCGGTCCGTCATCGAAGATGTGGCCGAAATGGCCGCCGCAGCGGCGGCAGTGGACTTCGGTGCGCGTCGAGAAGAAGGAATTGTCTTCCTTGGTGCCGATGGCATCGGGAAGCGATTCCCAGAAGCTCGGCCAGCCGGTGCCCGAATCGTACTTAGCCTCGGACAAATAGGCCGGCAGGTCGCAGCCTGCGCAGTGGAAAATGCCGGCGCGCTTTTCATGGTTCAGCGGACTGGTGCCCGCGCGCTCGGTGCTTTCCTCCCGCAAGATGGCGTACTGCGCGTCGTCCAGGATCGCATGCCATTCGGCATCCGTCTTCGTGATCTCGAAGTTCTCGGCCCGTGCCGGCTGCGGGCGCCCGATGCGCCAGAGCACGGTCGTGCCAGCCAGTGCGGCAACAAGGGCGGCGCCCCCGGCAACAAGATTACGACGATTCATGGCAGACTCCTTTGGCTGGAATGTAGGGAGGGGTGCTCTCAAGTTGAAATCAACTGAGGTTGATCGCGCCCCTTGCAGCGACGCCCCGCACCTGTCCCGGAACAGCAAGAGGGACAGAAACGGGGCGTGCGCATGGTCGACCGCACGAGAGGGACGGAGTGGAAACCCCGTGCGGCCGCAAGCCTGAGACGGCCTGATTACATCTTGGGGAGCAGGACCGCGTCGATGACGTGGATGACGCCGTTCGACTGCTCGACATTGGCGATGGTCACGTTGGCGACATTGCCGTTCTCGTCTTCCAGCATGAGCTTGTCGCCCTCGTACTTGGCAGTCCATGTGCAACCGCCGACGGTCTTGACCGGATGCGCGCCCTTGTCGTCATCGACCATCTTCATGATAGCGTCGGACATCGCCTTGGCGCCGACCACGTGACAGGTCAGGATCTTGGTCAGCTGGTCCTTGTTCTCTGGCTTCAGCAACGTCTCGACGGTGCCTTCCGGCAGCGCGGCGAAGGCTTCGTTGGTCGGCGCGAAGACGGTGAAGGGGCCTTCGGCCGACAGCGTGTCCACCAGGCCGGCGGCCTTGACGGCGGCAACGAGCGTGGTGTGGTCCTTCGAGTTCACGGCGTTTTCGACAATGTTCTTGTCGGCATACATGGCAGCGCCGCCGACCATCGGGTTCTCGGCATAGGCCGCAGTGGCAAGGGCCGAAAGAGCAACAGCGCCGGCGAGGATCGTCGAAGTGAGTTTACGCATGGTGTGGTCTCCTTGTGTTGGCATTCCCTCTTGGAGGGGCACAGGGAGATACGAGGCGGTTTCGCGGGGAGTTTCAGCGGCGGCAAAAAAGATTCAGACTTCTTTCAGACACGCGCCGGGCCCGGACGGCTCGATATTCCGCTCAGATGGTCTTCAGGTCGCCAGCAGCGACCACCGGGCCTGTCGGCTGTCCGGTAGGCGACCCGCCGGCAGGCTCAAGGCTGATGGCAAAGACGGCACCGGATGCGATGTGGCGGCGCAGCGCGTCGTCGACCGCCAGGTGCACGCTGGCGCCGGCCGGAATCACACCCAGCGACAGCGGCGGCTGCTGGCCGTCGATCACCCAGAGTTCGAAGTCGCGCCCGTCCGTCCGCTCGCCGGTCACATGGGACAGCCCGACGTCGTGGGTGCGGGCGTCATAGACAACCATGTAGTGGACATCGCTGTCCTGCGGCGCCAGCGAGGCGACAAGCCTTGCTTCGGGAAGACTTACCGGCGGATTGAGCAGCGGCAAGGCAACGACGAGGGCAAGCGCTGCCAGTGCTGCGATCGCCAGCCCGCGCCAGAAGGCGAGGCTGGACAGCAGTCCGGATGACGCTGGCGCCACATCGGCCGCGCCGGCATTGGAGAACAGTCGGCGGTCGAGGGCGGCCTTGACGGAGGCCGGGGCCTCCACCTCCGCATAGCCGGTCGCCAGCGGCGAAAGATCGGCTTCCCAGCGCTCGACGAGCCTGGCGAAGGCCGGATCGGTCTCGACGCGACGCGCGGCGGCCGCCCGCTCCTCGGCAGGCAGGACGCCCAGAACGTACTCGGCGGCCACGACATCGTCGCCTCCGTGTTCCGGTCCGTTATCGTCCACCGCGCTCATCGTTCGAGACACTCTCTCAGTTTCATCAGGCTGCGACGCAGCCATGTCCGCATTGTATTCAACGGAACACCATGCCGTTCGGCAAGATCGGCGTAGCTTTCGCCCATGAGATAGGCGCCGCGCACCGCCGCTGCGCGATCCTGTTCCAGTTCATCCAGACAGCGGTCTATCTGCTCGCTCTCGCCGCCCGCCACCGCCATCGCCTCTGGTCCGGGCGCCGGGTCCGCCACGTCCGCAGCCGCATCGATGTCCGCGGCCGGCCTGCGCCGCGCCCTGATGCGGTCGATCGCATGATTGCGCGCTATCGCCACCAGCCACGAGATCGGGCTGAGCTCCGAGACGGCAAAGCGGTCGGCCTTCGTCCAGATCTTGACGAAAACCTCCTGCAGCGCCTCCTCGGCCTCTGCCCGGTCATTCAAGACACGCAGGCAGACGCCGAAAAGTTTCGCGTTCGTTTGCCGGTAAAGCAGATCGAAAGCCGCCCGATCCTTGATCGAGACCCTGACGATCAGCTTGGTGATGTCCTGCGGAGTCATTTCGGACAAACTAGGGTTTTGCATCCAGTTTGCAACGGGCGCCAGACGCAGACACCTGCCGATCTCCGGGAGGATGAAGCATTTGCCCGGCGCGCCGTTTCCGGCTAAGACGCCGCCGACCTTTCCAGCAATTCGGGAACATGCCGATGACGACGGACAAAGCCGCCACCGCAGCGGAACAGGCGCGCCTGCTATCGGCCGCCCTGCCCTACATGCAGCAATACGAAAACAAGACCGTCGTGGTGAAATACGGCGGCCACGCCATGGGCGACGCTGCGCTCGGGCAGGCCTTCGCCCGCGACATCGCGCTCCTGAAGCAGTCCGGCGTGAACCCGATCGTCGTCCACGGTGGCGGGCCGCAGATCGGCGCGATGCTGTCGAAGATGGGCATCGAGTCCAAGTTCGAGGGTGGACTGCGCGTCACCGACCAGAAGACCGTCGAGATCGTCGAGATGGTGCTGGCCGGGTCGATCAACAAGGAAATTGTGGCACTCATCAATGCCGAGGGCGAGTGGGCGATCGGCCTGTGCGGCAAGGACGGCAACATGGTGTTCGCCGAAAAGGCCAAGAAGACCTTCACCGACCCGGATTCCAACATCGAGCGGGTGCTCGATCTCGGTTTCGTCGGCGAACCGGTCGAGGTCGACCGGACACTGCTGGACCTGCTTGCGCGCTCCGAGATGATCCCGGTGCTGGCGCCAGTCGCGCCGGGCCGCGACGGCCATACCTACAACATCAACGCCGACACCTTCGCCGGCGCGATTGCCGGGGCGCTTGGCGCCTCGCGCCTGCTGTTCCTGACCGACGTGCCCGGCGTGCTCGACAAGGACAAGAAGCTGATCGACGAGCTGACCGTCGCCGAGGCCAGGGCGCTGATCAAGAACGGAACGATTTCGGGCGGCATGATCCCGAAGGTGGAGACCTGCATCGAGGCGATCGAGCGCGGTGTGGAGGGCGTCGTCATCCTCAACGGCAAGACGCCGCACGCGGTGCTGCTCGAGCTTTTCACCGAGCACGGCGCCGGCACGCTGATCGTGCCATAGGGCGCCTCAGCCGACCGCCAGAAGCACCAGGATTCCGCCGACGATCAGGATGCAACCGGCGACTTCAAGCCTGTTGATCCGCTCCTTGAAGAAGAAGACCGTCGCGGCAAAGGTGAACAGCATCTCGATCTGGGCCAGCGACTTGACGACTGCCGCCTGCTGCAGCGTCATCGCCGTGAACCAGCCGAAGGAGGCAGAGGCGCCGACCAGGCCGGTGAAGAGCGACGGCTTCCACGCCTTTGCGATCCGGCCGATCTCGTCGCGATCCTTCCACAGCATCCAGCCAAGCATCAGCAGCGTCTGGAAGGTGATCACGAAGGCCAGCGTTACGCCGCCCTGCATCAGGAAATTCGGACCGCCGAGCGCCAGCGACGCGGCGCGGTATGAGACCGCCGATACGCCGAATGCCGTTCCGGAGGCCAGGCCGATCAGGGCGTTGCGGCTGACGGTCGACGACAGCATCGTGCGGAAGCTGACGGCAACATGCGCTACCGAGATCAGCATCACGCCGAAGACGCTGATGGCGATCGCGACAAGCGCGCCGAGACTCGCTCGCTCGCCGAGGAAAACAAGACCGAACAGCGCCGCCTGGGCCGGCTCGGTGCGCGAATAGGCGGTGCCCACGGCAAAGTTGCGGAACGAGAAGAGGTGGATGAGCAGGAAGGTCGCGCCGATCTGGCCGAGCGCGCCAACAAGGGCCCAGCCGAAGAAGGTAGAATTCACGGCCGGCAGCGGATAGCCCAGCCCGTAGTGCAAAATGGCGACGAAGAGCAGCGCGAAGGGAAAGCCGAAGCCGAAGCGTACGAAGGTTGCGCCCGTCGTCCCCATGACGGACTTAAGGTGCTTCTGTGTCGCCGAGCGCAGGTTCTGCAAGAACGCGGCGGCGATGGTGATCGGTATCCAGAGTTCCATGCGATGCTTTCGGCAGGGACGCGCGCTCTTAGCATGCAGCGGCAGCTACGGCGACCATGCCAGGCAAGCATAAAGAGGGGACCATGCGCGCGTATAGTCCGGACGTATCCGCAGGAGAGACCTGACCGAACCGGTCGCGTTCAGATCGTCGGAGCCGGTCGCTTACTCAGGCTGCCGCAGATATGTCGGGTTTGAAGATGGCGAGGTTGCGCCCGCTGTTCTTGGCCTCGTAGAGCCGGCGGTCGGCTGCGCGCATCAGGTCGGAGATGGTTGCGCCCTTCGGGCACGAGGTGCCGCCGATGCTGACCGTCAGCGGGATGGTGCGTTCATCGACCGGCTGGAAGCGGATCAGTTCTACCTCGTGGCGGATGCGCTCGGCAACGCGGGTTGCCTCCTGATCGCTGGCGCCGACGAGGAAGGCGCCAAACTCCTCGCCGCCGATCCGGCCGAGGACATCGCCGGTGCGGATGGCACGCGTTATCGCGGCTGCGATCTCGACCAGCGCGGCATCGCCGGTAAGATGGCCGAACCCGTCGTTGATCTTCTTGAAGTGGTCGGCATCAATGATGAGCAGCGCGCCGCGCTCGGAGCGTGGGCGGGTCCGGTCGAGCGCAAGGAAGAAGCTCTCGCGGTTCAGCATGCCGGTCATGTTGTCGCGGCTTGCCTTGTCCTCGAGCCGCTTGTGGGCTGCAGCGAGCTGGGCATGGGTGCGTGCGAGTTCCTGGTGCGCATTCCTAAGGTTCTCGGCCTGCAGGAAAGCGAAGGCGCTGGCCGGCCAGGCGACGAGCATGGGGCAGATGGTCAGGATGAGCCAGGCGTTTCCGTCGACAACGCCGCCGAGAGTCGGCACGACCGTGTAGGCGAGCAGCAGCGATGCCACAAGCGACGCGAACGCCACCAATGCAGACTTCGCAAATATCCTACCCATGCACCGCTCCTCGTGTGAGGTTAAATCGCACGTGCCTCTGAAGGACCCCTTTCCAGAAGGGTTAAAGTTTTACGTGACGGCGTCTTTGTTGTTGTTTTGGAAAGAATCTCCGGCGAGTGAAGGCGCAGGAACGCCAAACCGTGCCATAGTGAAACGATGACCGAACTGCCCGATCCGATTCTGTTTGCCGATGTCGAAGACTGGATCTTCGATCTCGACAACACGCTCTATCCCCATCACACGAATCTGTTCTCGCAGATCGACGTCAGGATGACGGCCTATGTGTCCGAACTGCTGCGCGTCCCGCGCGACGAGGCACGCAAGGTGCAGAAGCAGCTCTACCTCGAATACGGAACCACGCTGCGCGGCCTGATGCTGCGGCACAGCATCGATCCCGATGACTTCCTCGAGAAAGTGCACGACATCGACTATTCGTGGCTGGTTCCCGATCCGGTTCTGGGTGCAGCCATTCGGCAGTTGCCGGGGCGCAAGTTCATCTTCACCAACGGCAACCGCAAGCATGCCGAACGCACGGCGCAACAGCTCGGCATCCTCGACCATTTCGACGACATCTTCGACATTGTCTCCGCCGAGCTGCTGCCCAAGCCGGAGAGGCGCACCTATGAACGCTTCACCGAAACACACGGCATCACGGCCAAAAGCGCGGTCATGTTCGAGGACCTCGCCCGCAATCTGACAGTGCCCAAGGCGATCGGCATGAAGACGGTGCTGATCGTACCGAACAACTTCGAGCCGACCTTCTCGGAGATCTGGGAACGCGACGAGGCATATGAGGATGATGTCGACTTCGTCACCGACGACCTGTCGAGCTTTCTCGGCGCCATCGTGAAGGCGCCAGCCTGAAGCGCTGCCCGGTCTGAACGGTCAAACGGCAGGCTCGCCCAATCCGTAAAAGCGGCTGATGATCGTCCAGGCCTCGTCAGCCGAATCGACCAGGTCGATAAGATCCTGGTCGCCCGGCGAGATGGTGCCCTGCTCGGCCAGGAAATCGAGGTCGATCGCCCGTTTCCAGAACTCCTTGCCGAACAGGATGACCGGCACGCGCTCCATGCGACCGGTCTGGATCAGCGTCAGCGTCTCGAAGAACTCGTCCATTGTCCCGAAGCCACCCGGAAACACGGCCACGGCCTTGGCGCGCATGACGAAGTGCATCTTGCGGATGGCGAAGTAGTGGAAATTGAAGCATAATTCCGGCGTGACGTAGGGATTGGGCGCCTGTTCGTGCGGTAGCACGATGTTCAGCCCGATCGAGGGCGCACCGACATCGTCGGCACCGCGGTTGCCGGCTTCCATGACGCCCGGCCCGCCGCCTGTCACCACCACGAACTCACGGTAGTAGGAGGTTGCCGAGTGCTCCGAGCACAGTCGTGCGAACAGGCGCGCCTCCTCGTAGTAGCGGCTGTTGGCCAGAAGGTTCTTCTTCTGCGTCTCGTTCTTGGCCGCCCAGGCGTCGCCGCCGGGCTCCGGCAGCCGCGCACCGCCGAACAGCACGACCGTCGAGCGGATGCCGCGCTCGGCAAGGATCATCTCGGGCTTCAGAAGTTCAAGCTGCAGGCGCACGGCGCGCAGTTCGCGGCGCGTCATGAAGTCCGGATCGTTCCATGCCAGCCTATAGGTCGGCGCCACGGTCTGCGGGGTTTCCGGGACACTTCTGGCACGCTCCAGATCCTCGTCGGAATGCGGCAGCGGTGTCCATCCCGTCTGTTCGTTGGAATTCATGTCTTTCCCCGTCCTGCTCGCCACGCCGTCCCCCGGCGCAGGCGCGATTGACCCCCAGAATGGCTTGACATAGGGTCCGCGCGATTTCGCGCCAGCTTAGCTGCCGCAGCCTTAACAGCCTGTGTAACGGAGCTTATTCATGTCCAAGCCGGACCTCGCCAGCCTCGAATCGGTCATCGAAAATGCGTTCGAGGGGCGCGACGCCATCTCCACGGCGACCCGCGGCGAAGTGCGCGATGCCGTCAGCACGGCGCTCGACCTGCTCGACAAGGGCCAGGCGCGGGTGGCCGAGCGCCTCGACGACGGCAGCTGGAAGGTCAACCAGTGGCTCAAGAAGGCAGTCCTGCTGTCGTTCCGGCTGAACCCGATGGAGGTCATCGAGGGAGGCCCGGGCGGTTCTGTCTGGTGGGACAAGGTGCCGTCAAAGTTCGAGGGCTGGGGTGCCGCCGAGTTCGAGAAGGCCGGCATGCGCGCGGTGCCCTCGGCAATCGTCCGGCGCTCGGCCTATGTGGCGCCCGGCGTCGTCTTGATGCCCTCCTTCGTCAATCTCGGCGCCTATGTCGACAGCGGCACGATGGTAGACACCTGGGCGTCTGTCGGCTCCTGCGCGCAGATCGGCAAGAACGTGCACCTGTCGGGCGGCGTCGGCATCGGCGGCGTTCTGGAGCCGATGCAGGCCGGACCGACGATCATTGAGGACAATTGCTTCATCGGCGCCCGCTCGGAAGTCGTCGAGGGCTGCATCGTGCGCGAAGGCTCGGTGCTCGGCATGGGCGTCTTCATCGGCAAGTCCACCAAGATCGTCGACCGCGCCACCGGCGAGATCAGCTATGGCGAGGTTCCCGCCAATTCCGTCGTGGTGGCCGGCTCGCTGCCGGGCAAGCCCTTCCCGAACGGCCAGCCGGGGCCGTCGCTCTACTGCGCCGTCATCGTCAAGCGCGTCGATGCACAGACCCGCACCAAGACCTCGATAAACGAACTGTTGAGAGATTGATCTTTCCGGCGAACGGTTCCACCTTCGCACCGCGCGTCCTCGCCTCCGCGGACGCCGCGACAGGGGGTGAAATGGACTGGAAGTATCCTTTCCCGAGCCACGCGGGCCGCTTCAACCGGGCAAAGGTCCCGGCGGGCACCGTGGTGATCTTCCTCGCCAACGGCGCCAACAGATACGGACCAGATTCCCTTGCCCGATAAAGACCAGCTTTTCTGGCTATTCTTCAAGTTCTCGGGCCGTGTCAGCCGCGCGGCCTATTTCCTCGCGGGGCTGCTGCTCGCCATCGTCCAGGCGTTCCTGCTCTACCGGTTCACGCTTGTGCCGGAAGACAGCACGGCCGGACAGGTCTGGGCACTGGCCTTCTGGGCTGTCGTGCTGGTGTCGGTCTGGGCCAGCGTCGCGCTCGGCGTCAAGCGGCTGCACGATATCGGCCGGCACGGCATCATGGCCGCCGCACTGTTCATCCCGATGCTATCGATCCTCGCCTTCGTGGCGCTTTGTCTGATTCCCGGCCAGCCCGGCCCCAACCGCTACGGCGACCGGCCGAACAGTCCTGCAAGGACCGTCTGAGGTGATCGGGGCGGAAGCCGGCAGGGACGGCATGCGCTACCGACGGCTCGATCCCGAACAGATCATCGGCACCGCGGCGAAGCTCGAGCAGCGTGTCGGCGAACGGTTTCCGGAAGCGGGCCTGCGCAACGTGGCGAGTGAACTCGTCCTCCTGTCGAGCGACCTTGCGCGTTCGGCCGAGGCGCTGCAGGCGCCGATCTGGTGGGTGCGCATCCTGATCGGGGTCGCAGTCGCGGCGGGTGCCGCCGTCTTTCTCTTCGTCGGAACGATCCTGTCCTTCGACCGCATCGAGACCGGCGCCTTCGACTTCGTGCAGGGCATCGAGGCCTCGCTCAACACGCTGCTCCTGGCGGCGCTCGGCTTCCTGGCGCTGGCACGCAGCGAGGAGCGCATCAAACGCAAGCGCGTCTTCGTGCAGTTGCACACGCTACGCTCGATGATCCATGTCGTCGACATGCACCAGATGACCAAGGACCCGGCAGCGCTCTCCGACAGCTTCAAGCCGATGCCGAACTCGCCGGTGCGGATCACCAACAGTCAGGACCTCGCACGCTATCTCGACTATTGCTCGGAAATGCTGTCGCTTACAGGCAAGCTCGCCGCACTCTTCGCGCAATCGGTCAACGACGAGGTCGTCATCGAGGCGGTCAACGACATCGAGGACCTCGGCTCGAACCTGTCACGCAAGATCTGGCAGAAGATCACCATGATCGAGGACATCGCCGCGCGGGCAGGCCCGCCTGTGCCGCTCGGCTGACGCACGTGATGACACCGCCGGTGCTTTGCATTAATCCGAACCCATGACCCTTCCCGTTGATCCCGTCGAAAACCTCGCAACCCTGATCCGCTGCCCTTCCGTGACGCCGGAGGATGCCGGCGCGCTGGAGGTGCTGGGGTCGATGCTCGCGCAGATCGGGTTCACCGTAGAACGTCCGGTATTCTCGGAGCAGGGAACACCCGACATCCAGAACCTCTACGCGCGCCGCTCTGGCAACGGGCCACATCTGATGTTTGCCGGCCATACCGATGTGGTGCCGGTCGGCGACGAGGCCGCCTGGACGCATCCGCCCTTCTCAGCCGACATCCATGAAGGCGAGATGTTCGGTCGCGGCGCCGTCGACATGAAGGGGGGCATTGCCTGTTTCGTTGCCGCAATCGCCCGCCACGTAGAAGCCGGTGTCACGATCCCCGGTTCGATATCTCTCCTGATTACAGGCGACGAGGAAGGCCCGGCGATCAACGGCACCACCAAGCTGCTCGACTGGGCCACGGCGAAGGGCGAGAGCTGGGATGCCGCAATCGTCGGCGAACCGACCAATCCGGACGCACTGGGCGACATGATCAAGATCGGCCGGCGCGGTTCGCTCTCCGGCATCGTGACCGTGCATGGGCGCCAGGGACACGTTGCCTACCCGCACCTTGCCGACAACCCGGTGCGCGGCATGATGGCGATCGTTGAGGCGCTGCTTGAGCCTGCCTTCGATGCCGGCACCGAGAATTTCCAGCCGACCAACCTCGAAATCACTTCCGTCGATGTTGGAAATGCGGCCACCAACGTCATTCCCGCGAAGGCCTCCGCGGCGTTCAACGTGCGTTTCAACGACACCTGGACGCCAGAGACTTTGCGGGCCGAGATCGAAGCGCGGATCGAGAAGGCGAGCCGCTCGACGAGGTTCCGGGCCGGCAAGGCCGAGCCCTCGAATTTCGAGCTGTCCTGGCGTGACCGCCCCAGCGAGGTCTTCATCACCAGGGACGAGAAGCTGATCGAGACGCTCAGCGGCTCCATCGAGGCGGTCACTGGCCGCAAGCCTGCGCTGTCGACCTCGGGCGGCACCTCGGATGCACGCTTCATCAAGGATTTCTGCCCGGTGGTCGAGTTCGGCCTGGTCGGCAAGACGATGCACATGGTGGACGAGCGTGTTCCGGTGGCCCAGCTCGAGGCCCTGACGCAGATCTACCGCCGCTTCCTCGAGGACTGGTTCGGGTAACGCGGCATGCCTTCGTTTGAACAGGTACAGCAATATCTTACCGGCGCGGCGCGGCTGATGCTGGGCAAAGCTGACGGCCTGCGAATGCTCGATTTTTCGGCCGACGGATTCTGGAATTCCTTCTTTGCAATGGTCGTAGCGCTGCCCGCGCTGATGATCGGCTGGGTCGGTCTTGCCAACGACCTCGAGCAGATGCCGGACGCCATCGGCAGCCGCTTCACCATCCTGCTCAGGATAGCGGCGATCGACTTCGCGTCATGGACGGGGCCGCTCGTCCTGCTTGCGCTCGTCATCACCAGGACTCCCATCGCAGACCGCTTCGCCCGGATCGTCGTCGCCGGCAACTGGGGATCGGCAGTGATCGTCTGGTTCATGCTGCCGGCGCCCTTGCTCCGGCTGGTCTATCCCGCCGCCGAGAGCGCAGCCTCGCTGCTGTCGCTGGTGCTGTTCGCCGTTTCGCTCCTCCTGACATGGCGCCTCACCAACCTCGCAGTAGGCAAGGGCCCCGCCATCGCAACGGCCGTCTTTGTCGGGATGTTCGTCTCGTCGATCGCGATCCTGATCTTGCTGCAGTCCGCGCTGGGCCTGGCGTCGGCGGCTTAGATCTCCGGCGGATAGTCGACGCGCATCAGGTAGAGCCCGTCCGGCGGCGCAACGGCTCCGCAGGCCGATCGATCCTTCGCCTCGAGTGCGGCCTGCACGTCTCCGGCCGTCCAGGCACCCTCGCCGACCCGCTTCAACGTGCCGACCATCGACCGCACCTGGTTGTGCAGGAAGGATCGCGCCGAAGCCCGGACCTCGATCAGGTCTCCCGCCTGTGTGACGTCGAGACGGTCGAGCGTCCTAAGCGGGCTCTTGGCCTGGCACTGGACCGACCGGAAGGTGGTGAAGTCGTGCCGGCCGACAAGCATCTGCGCCGCCTCGTGCATGGCCTCGGCCGAGAGCATGGCCGGAACCCACCAGACGCGGTTCTTCTCCAGCGCCGGCGAAGCCCGACGGTTGAGGATGCGGTAGAGATAGTGCCGCGCCGTCGCAGAGAAGCGGGCGTCGAAGCTGTCCGGAACCGCACCAGCCGCAAGAATGCTCACCGATTCCCGCGCCATTCGCAGATGCGCGTTGATGGCGTCGCGCACCGTGTCGTCTGGCCACTCCCTGACGAGGTCGAGATGCGCCACCTGGCCCGTCGCGTGGACGCCGGCATCCGTCCTGCCGGCGCCGCGAAGCGAAATCTCTTCGCCGCAAAAGCCCAAGACTGCCTGCTCTATGGCTTGCTGCACCGACGGCTGGCCGGCCTGCCTCTGCCACCCTGAATAGGGCGTGCCGTCATATTCGACGTCGAGGCGGTAGCGCGGCATCCAGTCCGTTAAGCCGCCAGTTCGGCGCCGAAAGCCGTCGCATAGACCAGCTTGCCGGCTTCCGGCGCTTCGCCCCAGGCGAGCGCCTGCAGGGCGTCGCACTGGTAGTCGCTCTCGAATCCAGAGGCGCGCTGGCGCTCGTAGCCGAAGCGGCTGTAATAGGCAGGGTCGCCCAGCACGATGGCGAGCGTTTCACCCGCCTGCTTCAACCTGAGATGGGCCTCGCGCACCAGCGCGCCACCGATCCCCGATCCGTGCATGGCGGGCTCCACCGCCAGAGGGGCGAGTGCAACTGCCGGAAACTCCCGGCCGGCATGCTCCACGTAAAGGCGGGAGAACAGGATATGGCCGACGACCTGGCCTTCTTCCTCCGCGACCAGTTCGACCACGGCGTCGCCGCCCGAAACCAGCGCATCGACCAGCCCGGCCTCCGCCTTCTGGCCGAATGCGTGTTCCTCGACCAGCCTGATCGCCTCGCGATCCCTGGGCGTCGCGGCCCTTATCGACATCATGCTCATAGCAATATCGTTCCTTGATCTACTTTTGCACCGCGCAGAAACTCATCAGCCTTAACTGGTTTTCCGCCGGCGCGCTGCAATTCGACGAGGCGCACGGCGCCTTCTCCACAGCCGACGGTCAGCCGGTCGTCCAGCACGGCGCCTGCCGGGCCGCTGCCCTTGCCGATCGTCGTGCGCAGTATCTTCAGCCTTTCGCGCCGGCCGCCGAGTTCGATTTCACACCAGGCGCCCGGAAATGGCGACAGCCCGCGCACCCTGTTGTGGACTTCCGATGCTGGCAAGCTCCAGGCGATCCGCGTCTCGGCCTTGCCGATCTTTCGGGCGTAGGTCGCTCCTTCAGCGGCCTGCGGCGTCAGCGGTAGGTGGCCTTCCTCAAGCTTCTCGAGCGCCTCCACCATCAGACGCGCACCCGCATGCATCAACCTGTCGTGCAACTCGCCTGCGGTCTCGTCGGGACCGATTGCGATCCGTTGGGCAAGCCCCACCGGACCGGTATCCAGCCCCTCTTCCATCTTCATGATCATCATGCCTGTCTCGGCGTCGCCGGCCATGATCGCGCGCTGGATCGGCGCGGCGCCGCGCCAGCGCGGCAGGAGCGACGCATGGCCGTTATACGCGCCAAGCCGCGTCGCCCGAAGCACTTGCGACGGCAGCAGCAGTCCATAGGCGACGACGACGGCCAGATCTGCATCGAGCGTGGTGAACTCCTGCTGCGCGGCGCCGTCACGCAGCGTCGTCGGCGAACGGACCTCGATGCCGAGGCGTTCGGCAGCTTTCTGCACCGGCGAAGGCGTCAGGTCGAGGCCGCGTCGACCGGCAGGTCGGGGGGGCTGCGTGTAAACGGCCACGACCTCGTGACCGGCCCCGACAATGGCATCGAGCGTCGGCACGGAGAAATCCGGCGTACCCATGAAGATGATGCGCAGCGGCATGATGGCTGGCTTTCCCGATGGGGGCGGAGCGCCCTACCCGACCATCCTGGCCGGCTGGCGGTCGCGTGCCAGTTTCTTGAACTTCTTGACCACCATGTCGCGCTTCAGCTTCGAAATGTGATCGATGAAGAGCACGCCGTCGAGATGGTCGATCTCATGCTGCAGGCAGGTTGCCAGAAGCCCATCAGCCTCGATCTCCTGTGTCTTGCCGTCGCGATCGAGGTAGCTGACCCTGACGGTCGCGGGCCGCTCGACCTCGGCGTAGTAGTCCGGGATCGACAGGCAGCCCTCCTCGTAGACCGAGCGCTCATCGCTGCTGCCCAAGACCTGCGGGTTGATGAACACGAGCGGCGCGGGCGTCTCGTCTTCCTTGGCCAGGTCAATGACCAGCATGCGCAGCGGCTCCCCAACCTGGATGGCCGCCAGTCCGATGCCGGGCGCGTCATACATCGTGGCCAGCATGTCGTCGGCCAGCTTCTGCAGCGGCGCATCGATGCGCTCGACGGGCTTCGAGACGGTGCGCAGTATGGGGTCCGGCAGGATGATGAGAGGCTTGATCGACATCGCACTCACCTAAGATGTCCGCTTTGACGCGTCAACCGGCCACGTGAACGGTTGTTCTTGTTTTGATCTGACCGAAGGCAGCGAATCGTCTATGCTGGCGCCATGAATGACCTTTCAGCACTACTGGCAGAACCCATCCTGCGGCTTGGCGCGACCAGCGTGACACTCGGCCAGTTGCTGGTTTTCGGGGCGCTGCTGGTGCTCGGGCTCCTGATTTTCCTTGCTGTCGCGTTGTGGCGTGCGTCCAGCGCGCGCGCCGCCGCCGCAGCGGAGGCCGCGCAGCTGGCACGGGACGCCGAGACGCGCATGGCCGGCATTTTGCAGGCCCAGGCGGAGATGCAGGGAAGGCTAGGCACCGTTGCCGAAGTTTTTGGCGCCCGGCAGGCAGAACTGACGCAGTCGATCGGCCAGCGCCTCGACGCCATGACCGGCCGCCTTGGCCAAACCATGACCGAACAGACCAAGTCGACGCATGAGAGCCTGGCCAAGCTGCAGGAAAGGCTGGCGGTCATCGACACCGCCCAGAACAACATCCAGTCGCTCGCCGGCCAGGTGGTGCAATTGCAGGCAATACTGTCCAACAAGCAGACGCGCGGCGCCTTCGGACAGTCGCGCATGGAAGCAATCATCGCAGACGGACTGCCGATGGGAGCCTATGAATTCCAGGCGACGCTCTCCAACGGAAACCGGCCCGACTGCCTGATCAAGATGCCCAACGATTCACCGTCGCTGGTCATCGACGCGAAATTTCCGCTCGAGGCGTGGAATGCCATCCGCGCGGCGTCGGAACTCGACAATCCGGGCGAACAGCCGAAATTCGCAGCCCAGGCGTTCCGGCGCGACATCGAGATCCATCTCAAGGCGATATCCGACAAGTACCTGATCCAGGGCGAAACCCAGGATACGGCCTTCATGTTCGTGCCGTCGGAATCGATCTTCGCCGAAATCCACGAGAATTTCGAAGCGATCGTCCACAAGGCGCACCGCGCACGCGTCGTCATCGTGTCGCCGTCGCTCCTGATGCTGTCGATCCAGGTCATCCAGGCGATCCTGAAGGATGCCCGGATGCGCGAGCAGGCGCATCTGATCCAGGGCGAGGTTGTCCGGCTCATGGAAGATGTCGGCAGGCTGGACGAGCGCGTGCGCAAGCTCCAGACCCATTTCGGCCAGGCATCGCGGGACATCGACGACATTCTGGTCTCGTCCGGCAAGGTCACCAAGCGCGGCCAGAAGATCGAGGCGCTGGAGTTCGGCGCTTCGGGCCACGACACGGAGGACATGCGCGACGCCGAGCCGAGGAGCGTGTCGGGTAGCGGCGACAAGCCGGCACTGGGCGGCGGCCAGCTGAAGCTGCGGGTGGTCGACGAGGGCGACTAGGCTTCCTGCCCCGCAGCCTCCGCCGATGCCTTGCCTTCCTCCAGCGCGAGGCGCCGCCGCTCCCAGCCGCTGGTCGTCTGCGGCTTCACGAACAAGGAAGTGATCTCGGGAAGCTCCTTGTGGAGAAGTGCTTCGAGTCGCTCGACGCAGGCCTCGATCTCCGGCGCGGCTGTGTGATCCTCGAATTCGATGCTGAGGCCCGCGACAATTGAATCGGGCCCCAGATGCACCGTCAGGACACCGTTCGCCTTCTGCACGACCGGGTCTGCCTGCGCGATTTCAAGCACCCTGCGCTGAACGTCCGGCATGGCCGGTTCGCCGATCAGCAGGCCCTTGCTCTCGCGAGCCAGGAAGATGGCGGTTGCGCCGAGTATCAGGCTGATGCCGATCGAAGCGACACCGTCGAGTTCGGGGATTTCCAGCACCTCGGCGGCAAGGATGCCGAAGAAGGCGACCGCGAGCCCGAGCAGCGCCGCACTGTCCTCGAACAGTACGGTGTAGACGCTAGGATCCTTGCTCAGTCGAACCGCCTCGAACCATCCGAAGCTTCCCTTGTGACGACGGAACTCCTTGAACGCGACCCACCACGTCACCCCTTCGAAAACGAAGGAGACGCCGAGAACGACATAGTTCACCGTGGGATTGCGGACCGGCTCCGGATGCAGGATGTGCGAGACGCCCTCGTAGAAGGAGATGCCGGCGCCGAGCGCGAAGACGAGGAGCGCGACGATGAAGCTCCAGAAATAGAGTTCCCTGCCATGACCGAGCGGATGGCTGAGGTCAGGCGGCCGGGCGGCCCGGTTCAGCCCGTAGAGAAGCAGCAGTCCGTTACCCGTGTCGACGACCGAGTGGACACCTTCCGAGAGCATGGCCGAGCTACCGGTGAAGAAGGCGGCGACGAACTTGGTCAGTGCGATCAGCAGATTGCCGACAATCGCGGCGTAGATGACAACCTTGGAGCCTGAGTGCCCGGCCATGGAAACGTCCCCTCTGTGCCGCGCCTCGCTCTCGCGGACGCTCAATCGTGTCGAAAAAGCGGCAGCGGGCGAAAGGTTGCGTCAGTCGGCCAGTTCGTCGGTCCACACCTTGAAGGAGGACAGGATACCCGGGCCGAAAATATGGGTCAGCGGAACGTCAGCCGCATCGCGTCCGTAGGCAATCAGCGTGCGGCCGATGCGCGGTGCGTTGTTGCGGGGATCGTATGGGTGCCAGCGCCCGCTGAGATAGACTTCGATCCAGCCGGCGAAGTCCATGTCGGACCAGGGTTTTGGCAGGCCGATGTCGCCGATATAGCCGGTGCAGTATCGGGTCGGAATGTTCAGGGCGCGGCAGAAGGCGACGGCCAGGTGGGCGAAATCCCGGCACACGCCGCTCCGCTCGCGATAAGCCTCGACGGCGGTCCTGGTCGGACGCGCCAGGCCATAATTAAACGTCAGATGGTTGTGCACGAAGTCGCAGACAGCCTGGACGCGCGCCGCGCCCGGCGGCGTGTGACCAAACAGTTGCCACGCCTCGGTCGCCAGGACATCGCTTTCGCAATACCTGCTGGGCAGCAGGAAGAGCAGCGTGTCGGTCGGCAGATGCTCAACCTGATGCTGGAAGGCCGATGTATCGACGACTTCAAACGATCCCGGGTCGCGCACGACGGAATCGGTGCCGATCGTGAAGCGTCCAGCCGTCGCAACAAGACGGTTGCACCAGTTGCCGAAACTGTCGCGGTAGCTTTCGATCTGCACCGGCGGATCGGAAACGAGAAAGTCGGGACGCTCAAGATCCGAGGCGCGTGAATAATGGACGTTGAGCATGGCAATCATCGGTGTGGCTTGCGGAAAGTCGAAACTCATCTCGCAGCCAATGTGAATACGCATTGATCTCCTTGCTGGCCGTGCAGTTCGAGAGGGCGGATGCACCCTGTATGCGGCAGGCAGGCGAGCATTGCACGGGCACGACGGGTTGACGAGGGTTCAGCTTGAAATCCCGGCTTGCACCCGCTGATGCGCTTGGTGTGGCTTGGTGATGTCTTGCTCTCGGAACGGAGAGTTGGTTCACTCCGCTTCCCGCAACCCGGAGTGACGAATCATGGCCAAAGGTCAGATGAAGAGCAAGAAGGAAACCCGCAAACCCAAGAAGGACGCCAAGAAGCCCGCGCCGGCCCCGGCCCTGAAGGCACCGCCCGTTGCCGCCATACGTCTGAAGGAAAAGAAATAGTCCGCAAGGGGCGCGTCCGCACGGGCATTTGACGGCGAGAGGCGGCAAAGCCGCCAGATCGATCCGGCAAGCGGTTCAGGCTAAAGAGCTTGAGGCAACAACAGAGGCACCGGCCCGCCGGCGCAAGCCGGCGGAATATGGTGCCGTTCAGCGCTTGCGCTGCTTGCGGGCCGCGTAGCGCGCGTCGCGCTTGGCCTTGCGTTCTGCTTCGTCGCCGAGCAGACGGGCAATGCGCTCGTTCTCTTCGGCTTCGCGCGCCTTGGCTTCGGCCTGGGCAGCTTCCTCGGCTGCGATGCGGGCTGCCTCTTCGGCTGCTTCGCGCGCGGCGCGCTCGGCTGCCTCGCGGGCGAGCTTTTCCTGCCGCTGCTTTTCCTTTTCCACCGCGCGCTTCTCACGCGCCTCAAGGATTGCCTGGCGCTCGGCCTTTCGGGCCTGTACCGCCGGATCGTCCTCCGCCGGTCGGGCCTTGAACCTCTCCAGCAATGCCTTTTTCGCGTCGTTCGCCGCATTGCGGCGTTCAAAAATGTCTTTTTCCCTGTAGATCGCCAATTTTATATCCCTAGAGTCATCTCGCGCCGCTTACATACGCGCGACAGGCCGAAGTTCAAGCGCCAAAGCGCGCGTTTCCACGAAATTGCCCTCTCGGTACGCCTAAACCGGCGTTCAAAGCATGATTTCGGTCGGCCTTTTCCTGAATGCACTGTTCACCGGGCGGGCTCTGGCAACAAAGCCACACCGCTACTAGCTGTGTGGTTCACGACCTCGAAAGCGAGCGCACCATGGAACTTGGTCTCTATACCTTCGCCGATGTTTCCGTCGAGCCAGGTCCCAACGCCATTGGACCACATCAGCGGTTGCGCAACCTGATCGAGGAGATCACGCTGGCCGACCAGGTCGGCCTCGACGTCTTTGGGCTCGGCGAACACCATCGGCCCGACTATGCCGTTTCGGCGCCGGTCGTGGCGCTTGCCGCCGCAGCCGAGCATACCAAGCGGATCAGGCTGACCAGCGCGGTCACCGTGCTCTCCTCGGACGATCCGGTGCGCGTCTTCCAGCAGTTCGCGACGCTTGACCAACTCTCTTCCGGCCGCGCGGAGATCATGGCGGGGCGAGGCTCCTTCATCGAATCCTTTCCGCTGTTCGGCTACAATCTCGAGGATTACGACGAGCTCTTTTCGGAAAAGCTCGATCTCCTGCTCAAGCTTCGCGATAGCGTCAAGGTCAGTTGGTCGGGCAGGCTGCGCGCGCCGATCCACGACCGCGGCGTCTATCCGCGCCCCTACCAGGACCAATTGCCGATCTGGATCGCGGTCGGCGGCACGCCGCAATCGGTCGCGCGCGCGGCAACGCTCGGCCTGCCGCTGGCGCTGGCCATCATCGGAGGCGAGCCGCATCGCTTTGCGCCGCTGTTCCAGCTCTATCGCGAAACCGCGCGGCGCGCCGGGTACGATCCACGCACCCTGGCCACGAGCCTCAACGTGCATGGCTTCATCGGCGAGACAACGGAGCAGGCGGCCGACGACTTCTACGGACCTCAGGCGGAGGTGATGAACCGCATCGGACGCGAGCGCGGCTGGGGACCGACCAACCGCGCCCATTTCGACCAGTCGCGCTCGCCGACCGGCGCGCTGTTTGTCGGCAACCCGGAACAGGTCGCCGAGAAGATCGTCGCCCAGCACCGGATCTTCGGCAATGACCGCTTCGTGCTGCAGATGGCGATCGGCATCATGCCGCACGCCAAGATCATGAAGGCGATCGAGCTCTACGGCACCAGAGTCGCGCCGCTGGTCCGCAAGGAAACCGCCGCGAGCGCGGTCGATACGGCGACCGCCTGAACAGCGCCGGCGGAACCAATTCCTTGCCAGCGGGTTTGCTGTCGGGGCCACAGTTTCGAAAGCCGTTCGACGCGGCCCTTTGAGGGGTTGCCATGAACAGGAAGAAAAGCGTCGCGGACGCGCCGTTGCCGGCCGTCGTCGACACGCGCGGTTCCGACACGCGGCTGATGCGGTCGCTGCTCATCGGCATATTCATCTTCATGGTGATCTACGCGCTCTATTTCGCACGCGACTTCTTCATGCCGGTCGTGCTGGCATTCCTGCTGGCGCTGACACTGACGCCGATCGTGCGCTTCCTGAAGTGGCACGGCGTGCCCGAGCCGCTGTCTGCGACGCTGCTCGTGCTCCTGGCGGTCCTGTCGCTCACGGCGGTGGGCTACTTCCTGTCGGGGCCTATCGTGGACCTGGTCAACCGCGCGCCGACGATCGGGCGACAGGTTACCGAGCGCCTTGCGGAACTGCGGCACCCGTTCAAACAGGTCATGGAGGTTTCAAAGCAGGTCGAGAAAGTCGCCGAAACGGCGCAGGAGCCCGACGTGCAGAAGGTTGTCGTCGCGCAGCCCGGCATCCTGTCCCAGGCGGCCGGCAACCTGCTTTCCGCGGGCACGACAGCGGCGATAACGTTCGTCCTGTCCCTGTTCCTCCTCGCCTCCGGGACGATGTTCTACGAAAAGACGATCCAATCCTTTGCGCGAATGAGCGAGAAGAAGCGCGCCCTGCGTCTGGTCTATGATGTCGAGCGCGAGATTTCGCGCTACCTGCTCACCGTCGCGCTCATCAACACCGGGCTCGGCGTGGCCGTGGCACTCGGACTCTGGGGCCTGGGCATGCCGACACCTGTCGTGTGGGGCGCTGCCGCCGCGGCGCTGAATTTCCTGCCCTATGTCGGCGCAGTGGTTACGGTGGTGCTGGTCGCGGCCATCGCGCTCATCAGCTTCGACACGCTTTCCTACGCGTTATTGGCACCAGCCTTCGTGCTCGCCTGCAACCTGGTCGAGGGGCAACTGGTGACGCCGCTGATCGTTGGCCGACGGCTGGAGATCAATGCCGTTGCGGTGTTCGTCGCGGTCGCCTTCTGGTCCTGGCTATGGGGTTTCATCGGTGCACTGATCGCCGTGCCGCTGCTCGTCGTCATCAAGGTCTTCTGCGACCATTTCGAAAGCTGGCGCCACATCGGCATCTTCCTTGCAGCGCAGGAGGTTCCTAACGCAAACCAGGAGGATTGAGGCCAGACCGTTGCGTCGGCTGTCGGCGCTCCTATATGCGAGTGCCGAACAGCGGACTTTTTGATGACAACGCTTTCCGTCCTCGATCTCGCACCGGTTCCCGAAGGCAGCGATGTCGGCCAGTCTCTCGCCAACTCGCTCGAACTGGCCAAACGGGCCGAACAGCTCGGCTATCGTCGCTACTGGCTGGCAGAGCACCACAACATGCCGGGCATCGCAAGCGCAGCGACCGCCGTGGTGATCGCCCATATCGCCGCAGGCACCTCGACCATCCGTGTCGGGGCGGGCGGCGTGATGCTGCCCAACCATGCGCCGCTGATCATCGCCGAGCAGTTCGGCACGCTGGCCGCGCTTCATCCCGGCCGCATCGACCTCGGGCTCGGTCGCGCGCCGGGCACAGACATGCTGACGGCCCGCGCGCTACGCCGGAACCTTGAGGCCGGTGCCGACAATTTCCCGCAGGACGTCGTCGAACTGATCAACTATTTCGCGCCGGCCGAAGTCGGGCAGCGCGTGCGCGCCGTGCCCGGCGAGAGCCAGGAGGTCGAGGTCTGGATGCTCGGCTCCAGCACCTACGGCGCACAGCTCGCCGCCATGCTTGGCCTGCCCTACGCTTTCGCATCGCATTTCGCGCCAGCCGAGATGGAACACGCCGTCGACATCTACCGCTCGCGCTTCGAGCCGTCGGAGCGGCTGGGCAAGCCAAACCTGATGCTCGGCCTCAACGTCTTCGCGGCCGAGACCGACGAGGAGGCGCAGTTCCTGTTCTCGTCGCTGCAGCAAGCCTTCGTGAACCTTCGCAGCGGCCGTCCGGGCAAGCTGCCGGCCCCCGTGGAAGGCTATGTGGAGGGTCTTGATCCGATGGCCAGGGCGATGCTCGACCAGGCACTGTCCTGTGCCGTGGTCGGTTCGCCGTCGACAGTGAAGAAGGGGCTCGACGCCTTCATCCGGCGAACCGGGGCAGACGAACTCATGGTGACGGCGCAGATCTTCGGCCAGAAGGCGCGGGTCCGCTCCTTCGAGATCCTGGCCGAGGCTCATCGCGACCTGCAGCAGGCAGCCTGACGCGCATGCTTCAGCCGGCGAGCGGTACCCGGTACATGCCGGCGCGCTCGTAAAGGCTGATCGCAGGCGCATTGCCGGCGTCCACCTTGAGGTCGAGATTAGAGGCCCCGCGCGCCCTGAACGCGCCGAAAACCTGGCGGAGCAGGCACTCGCCGATACCAAGCCGCCGGAAGTCCGGGTGAACGGCAAGATCCTTCAGGAAGGCGCTGGTCCAGCATTGCGCGACGCCGACAATGCGCAACTCGGCATCCAACGCCACAAAGCACAGTGCGGCCTCAAATTCCGGATCCCCGGAGAGCGCGGTCCACCAGCCCTCCGGATCCGGCAGATCCGGCCCATGCAAGTTGGCGGCCTTCAGCAGTGCGTGCACTGCCGCCTCATCGCCGGGTGCAAGGGTGCGGCAGGCAAAGCCGGCCGGCCAGACCGACGCATCAACCGGCTGCCCGAGATCGCGCCGGAAGCGCAGGGTAGTTCTTGCGACATCCTGGGACTGCACAACCGCGAATGCCTATTTCAGCGCCCGGACCAATTCCTTGTCCGGGAAACAGGTGGCGGCGCGGCCGTTCTTGGCCTGCCAGTCACCGATCGAGCGCCTGGTCTTGTAGCCGGGCAGGCCATCGGCGCCGCCGACGTCGTAGCCTTGCCTTTCCAGCCCGCGCTGCATGGCGGCGATGTCGGATCGATAGAGCGCGTCGACCTTGTTCCATCCCGAGGCGAAGCTCTTGTCGCCGTAGGCGATGCGGTCCGCAGCATGGCCCACGAACAGGGCGTAGACATCGCTCTCGTTGTATTCCTTCAGCACATAGAAGTTCGGGGTGACGATAAAGGCCGGGCCGTAACGCCCGGCCGGCATCATCAGGTATCCCTCGGCCCGAGCCTCGTGCTGCGGGAAGGGTTTGCCGCCCACCCTCTCTATGCCCATGGCGGCCCAGTCGGCGATTTTCCTGCCGCGGTCCGGACCTTCCAGTGCACAGGTGACGTTGTCGGGCACCGTGACCTCGAAACCCCAGTCACGCCCCTTCACCCAGCCATAGTCGGCAAGATAGTTGGCGATGGAAGCCAGCGTATCGGCTTCAGAATTCCAGATGTCCGGGCTGCCCTTGCCGTCAAAGCCGACGGCGTGCTTGAGGAAGGAGGTCGGCATGAATTGCGGCTGGCCGAGCGCGCCGGCCCAGGACGATTTCATCGCGGCGCGCGGCGCCAGCCCTCGCTCGACCATGACGAGCGCGGCCAGCACCTCCTCGCGGAACATCTCCTTGCGGGTGGCGAGAAACGCCTTGGTGCCAAGCACCTCGAAGGCATCGTAGGGAATTTTCGCGTTGCCGAAGCCGGATTCGCGGCCCCATATCGCCAGGACAATGCCGCGCGGCACGCCGTAACGCTTTTCCAGTGCGGCAAGCGCGGAAGCATATTTCCCGGCGCGGGCCCGGCCGCCGGCCGTTACCGCGGCAACCGTGTTCTCGGCAAAGTAGTTGCCGGGCGAACGAAACTCGGCCTGGTGCTGGTCCTTCGGCGTCTCTTCCTTCTCACCCGGCATGACCAGGTCTGGCAGCTTGAGGTTTGGCTTCACGCCGGTAAAGGCCGCGTCGAATGTCTTCCTGGAAACGCCGTTGGCCTGGGCAGCGGGCCAAAGGTCCTTGGCGAGCCAGGCGCGGAACTGGTCGTCGATCTTCGCGGCGGAGGCCTTGCCTGCCGGCATTGCCAGCAGCAGAAGCAGCGCGAGCAGCCCAAGGAAAGGCAATCGCAACAGGTGGCTGCCAGCAATCATCACGGTCTCCTCGCCAGGATACGAGTCAGAACGCCGTCCGCGACTTCAGCGCCGCCGAGAGCGTTCCCTCGTCAAGATAGTCGAGCTCGCCGCCGACCGGCACGCCGTGCGCGAGCCGCGTCACCTTCACGCCGAAGTCGGAGAGCTGGTCGGTCAGATAGTGTGCCGTCGTCTGGCCCTCGACGGTCGCGTTGACCGCGATGATGATCTCCGTCACGCCACCCGGCGCGACGCGGTCGATCAACGCCTTGATGTTCAACTGGTCCGGTCCGATGCCGTCGAGCGGCGAAAGCGTGCCGCCCAGCACATGGAACAGCGCGTTCATCGAGCCGGCCCGCTCAAGCGCCCAGAGATCGGCGACATCCTCGACCACGATGATGGTGCCCGGGTCGCGCCGCGCGTCGGTGCAGATCATGCAGGGATCGGCGGTATCGACATTGCCGCAGGTCGAACAGATGCGAACCTTTTCCAGGGCCTCGCCCATGGCCGAAGCAAGCGGCGCCAGAAGCTGCTCCTTCTTCTTGATGAGGTGCAGCGCCGCGCGCCGGGCCGAGCGCGGGCCGAGCCCCGGCACCTTGGCCAGGAGCTGGATCAGGCGTTCGATTTCCGGACCGGCGATTCGCTTGGACATTGACGTGGTTTAGCGGGGAACGGCGAAATTGGGTAGCAGCGGCGGCAGCGACATTTATGATGCTGGGCCGGAGCGGAAGGAAAACGGCAAGGCCTCCATGAGCGAGATAAGCATCCGCGCGGCGCGAAGCGAGGACCAGGAACTCCTGTCGGCGCTGCTTGCCGCATCCTATGCCAGCCTCAAGGGGTCATACGACCCGCACGGGCTTGATGCTGCCTTGCCCTACATGTCTCGCGCCAACCCGAAGCTGCTGGCGGGGGGCACCTACTATCTCGCCGCGATCGGCGGCGAGCCGGCCGGCTGCGGCGGCTGGTCAGTGGAAAAGCCTGGCAGCGGCGAGATCCGCCAGGGGATCGCACATATCAGGCATTTCGCCACCCATCCCGACCATATGCGAAAAGGCGTGGCGCGAAGCCTGCTGCTGCGATGCCTCGCGGAAGCATCGGCAGCCGGCATCCGCACGATGATGTGCCAGTCGACCCTGCCGGCGGAAGGGTTCTACCGCTCCGCGGGGTTTCGCCGCCTCGGCGTCATCGAGGTCGAGATGGGACCGGACCTGGTCCTACCCGCCGTCGACATGAGGCTTGAGTTGTCGAAGCCCTAGAAGGGCAGCTTCATGCCGGGGGGAATCGGCAGGCCAGCGGTCAGTTCTCGCGTCTTTTCCTGCATGACCGCCTCGACCTTAGCCTTGGCGTCGTTGTGCGCCGCCAGAACGAGGTCCTCGAGGATCTCGACCTCATCTTCCTTGAACAGGGACGGATCGATCTTCAGCGACTTCATCTCGAACTTGCCGGACAAAGTCACGGTGACGAGGCCGCCCCCCGCCTGGCCGCTGGCCTCGATGGTCGCAAGTTCCTCCTGCATGCCCTGGAACTTCGCCTGCATTTCCTTGGCCTTGCCCATAAGGCCGAGCAGATCCTTCATGATGGTCTCCGTTAGCTGTCGATGTCGTCGTCATCCGCCGGTTCAGGCGGTGGACTGTTCTCATCGGATTGGATTTCAGTCGCATCCGGGATGCGTACGTCGATTACCTTGGCACCGGGAAACCGCGACAGTATGGCGGCAACGGCCGGATCGCTCTTGGCGTCGAGAATGGCGCTGTCACGCTTGGCGGTTTCAGCCTCCGCGAGCGTTTTTCCACCCTCTTCCCGCGACAGCGAGACAATCCACTGCCGCCCAGTCCAGGACTTCAGCCTCGTCGTCAGGTCGCCGAGCAGGGTCTTTGGCGCATCTCCGGTCAGGCTGACGTCGAGCCGCCCGGGCTCGATGCGGACCAGCCGCACATACTGCTTCAGCGAAATCTTGAACAGCTTGTCGCGGTGCGTGTCGGCAAGGGCGGCTATGTCTTCAAGCGAGCGAACAGCTACGGCGGCCGCCTCGGCCACCGGCTCGGGTGCCGGCGTGAATTCGACAGGCTTCTCAGCCGGTTCGACCAGACGCATCGTCTGCCCGCCGCCGGAGCTCGTCGCCACCATGCGCGACTGCGGAGGATTTGCACCATTGCCCGGCTGCATGGGCGCCTGTCCCGGCGACTGGCGTGGCGCGGCGCCGCTCGACACCGGCGAGCCGTCCGACAGCGACTTCAGCGCCTCGTCGAGCGTCGGCAGGTCGGCGGCATGCGCGATACGGATCAGCACCATCTCGGCGGCGCTGACCGGCCGGTTCGACGACTGCACCTCGGGAATTCCCTTGAGCAGCATCTGCCAGCTGCGCGACAGAACTCTCACCGACAGCGTCTTGGCGAACTCGGCACCGCGACCGCGCTCCTCTTCCGACAGCGAGGCGTCGTTGATTGCCGACGGCACGAATCGCAGGCGGGTGACCAGATGGTTGAACTCGGCAAGATCGGTCAGAACGGCAACCGGGTCGGCCCCGACATCGTATTGAGCGCGGAAGGCGTTGAGTGCGGCGGCGACATCGCCTTTCATCAGGTATTCGAAGAGTTCCACGACGCGCGCCCGGTCGGCGAGACCCAGCATGGTGCGAACCTGCTCGGCCGTAACCGTGCCCGCGCCATGCGCGATCGCCTGGTCGAGAATCGACAGAGCATCACGCACCGAGCCTTCGGCCGCGCGGGCGATCATGGCCAGCGCCTCGTCGTCGACGCCGATCTGCTCCTGGCCGGCAATGCCGCGCATATGTTCCGTCAGCATGCTGGCGTCGACCCTTCTGAGGTCGAAGCGCTGGCAGCGCGACAGGACGGTGATCGGAACCTTGCGGATTTCGGTTGTCGCGAAGATGAACTTGACGTGCGGCGGCGGCTCCTCGAGCGTCTTCAGCAGACCGTTGAAGGCCTGCGTCGACAGCATGTGGACCTCATCGATGATGTAGACCTTGTAACGGGCCGACACCGGCGCATAGCGCACCTGCTCGATGATCTCGCGAATGTCGTCGATGCCGGTGTGCGACGCGGCATCCATCTCGGTGACGTCGACATGACGTCCTTCCATGATAGCCTTGCAGTGCTCGCCTGGCACCGAAAGATCGACGGAAGGCTGGTCGACAGTGCCTGTCTTGTAGTTGAGCGCCCGCGCCAGGATGCGCGCCGTCGTCGTCTTGCCGACACCGCGAACGCCGGTCAGCATCCAGGCCTGCGCGATACGGCCGGTCGAAAAGGCGTTGGTGAGGGTCCGCACCATCGGCTCCTGGCCGATCAGCGAGGTGAAGTCGGAGGGACGGTATTTGCGCGCGAGAACCCTGTAGCCGCCGGCAGCCTGGCCCTTCGGATCGTTTCCGGCGTCGCTCATCCCGTTTCCCGTATTCCAGTGGCAGGCCGATTCCCCCGCCAGACCTTCGCCTGCACGGCATCGCGCCGTCAATGATGCGGCGGTCGATGCTGACATATCATGGGTTAGGTGGGAGGCTGGAACAATGACCCGTTCCGTGCTCGTTAGGGCTGCTTCCTTCCGGACCTGACCCGGTTGGCGAGTGGCTCGTCCACCACCAACCTCCCACTGTCCATATCGGCAATTTGGCCGGCGATTGCAAGAGCGGGATTGAAGACCGCGACAAGGCGGGCGCACGCCGTTCACGATTCGCTTGCAGCGAAAGGGCGGTCGCTCTAGCCTTCAGAAAAGGAGGGAACGCAGATGAAGCCGGGCGGCAAGGCCGGATTTTCGCTGGACGGCCGGCTGGAGGCCGACAGCGAGCAACTGATGTGGCTCGGCCTTTGCGAACTGCGTGTCATGAACGACCGGCGCTGGCCCTGGCTGCTCCTCGTACCGCAAAGGTCCGGCATCGAGGAAATCCACGACATGACGCCGCTCGACCAGGCCATGCTGACCTTCGAGACCAACATGGTCGCACAGGCGCTGAAGACCGTCACCGGCTGCACCAAGATCAACTCGGCGGCGCTCGGCAACATTGTGCGGCAGTTGCACGTCCATGTCGTTGCCCGTTCCGAAGGCGATCCGGGATGGCCCGGTCCGGTCTGGGGCCACGGCTCGCGCGAGCCTTACAAGCGTTCCGACATTCACCTGTTTGCTCAAAAGATAAAGGCGGCGCTATAACCCCGGCGACTTCTCCCTAATCGCCGAGTCTCCTGCATGAGCTTCCGTCTATTCGATGCGCCAGCGACAGAGCCCAGCCAGACAATGGGCTTTGCCGGAAACATCCTCGACCGCCAGTCGGAAAACCGCAGCGACGACGCCGCGCTGCGCGCCCTGGACGATCCAGGTGCGCGTCTCTTCCTGATGGGCGGCGGCCGCGCGCTGCTGAAGCTCGCAGGCGAAGCCTTCGACGGGCAGTTCACGCGAGCGGAGGCGCAATCCTTCCAGGCGCTGGAAGACCAGGCGATCCTGCTTGGTTTCTCGCCGCAGGGCCCGATGCTGGCAGCGCCGGTTTCTCTCGATCCTGAAACGCTGCCGGAGACGATCAAGGCCGTCGACTACCGGTCGATCAACATGCAGGGGCTGCTCGACCCCGCCTCGCTGGGCGCGCTGGCGCAGGGTGCGGGCCTGCTTGCCTGGCATGCGAACCACCGTTTCTGCGGCCGCTGCGGCCAGCCGACGGAGATGCGCGCAGGCGGATACAAGCGTGTCTGCATGTCTTGCGGCGCGGAACACTTCCCGCGCACCGACCCGGTCGCCATCATGCTGACCGTGGCGCGGGACAAGTGCATCCTTGGACGCAGCAAGCATTTCGCGCCCGGCATGTACTCCGCGCTGGCCGGCTTCATCGAGCCGGGCGAAACGATCGAGAACGCGGTACGCCGCGAGACCCTGGAGGAAGCCGGGATCAGGCTCGGCCGCGTCGTCTACCACGCCAGCCAGCCCTGGCCGTTTCCCTATTCGCTGATGATCGGCTGCTACGGCGAAGCGCTCAACGAGGATATCGACGCCGACCTCGAGGAACTGGAAGACTGCCGCTGGTTTTCGCGCGAGGAGGTTCTGACCATGCTCGCCAGGACCCATCCCACTCATTTCGTGCCGCCGAAGGGCGCCATCGCCTACCATCTCATCCGTGACTGGGCCGAGAGCGCCTGAACTCTGACAAGGGGACCGACAAATGATCCGCCACACCGTCACGTTTCGCCTGAAGCATCGGCCCGGCTCGCCTGAGGAGGCCGTCTTCCTGGCCGACAGCTTGGCACTGGCGACCATTCCCGGCGTGAAGCATTTCGAGCAGTTGAAACAGATCAGCCCGAAGAACGATTTCCACTACGGCTTCTCGATGGAGTTCGACGACCAGGCTGCCTATGACGGCTACAACAACCATCCCTACCACGTCGCCTATGTGCGGGACCGCTGGCTTCCCGAAGTCGAGGCGTTTCTCGAGATTGACTACGTGCCGCTCGCCTGAGGATGAAGCCCGGTCAGTCGGCGACCTTCCACTCGTCGCGCGACTGGCTTGCAGGGTAGACGCCCAGAATCCTGACCTCGCGCGAGAAGAAGCGCAGTTCGTCTAGCGCCAGCTTGACCATGGGATCGTCCGGGTGGCCCTCGATGTCGGCGTAGAACAGTGTCGCCGTGAAAGCGCCGAGCTGATAGCTCTCGAGCTTCGTCATATTGACGCCGTTGGTGGCGAAACCGCCCATCGCCTTGTAGAGCGCGGCCGGCACGTTGCGGACGCGGAAGATGAAGGTCGTCATCATCCCGGCATCCGGCGACGGGCGCTCGGCCCATTGCTTGCTCTTGGTCAAAACGACGAAACGCGTCACGTTGGTATCCGTGTCCTCGACGTTCTCCTCCATGATGTCGAGCCCATAGAGGCTTGAGGCGAGACGCGGCGCGAGGGCGGCCATGGTGCGGTCTCCGATATCCCGCACAAGCCTGGCAGCACCCGCGGTGTCGCCGGCGATAACCGGCTTCCAGCCGTTCCTGCGAATGTACTTCCGGCACTGGCCTAGCGCGTGGATGTGGCTGTGGACGGTCTTGATCTCCTTGCGGGCCACGCCCGGCAGCGCCATCAGCTGGAAATGGATCGGCAGGAAGTACTCGCCGATGATGTGCAGTTTCGATTCAGGCAGCAGATGGTGGATGTCGGCGACACGGCCCGCGATCGTGTTTTCGATCGGGATCATGGCCAGATCCGCCTTGCCGGTCTCGACCGCATTGAAGGCGTCCTCGAATGTCGGGCACGGCAGCGGCTCCATTCCCGGAAACATGTCGCGGCAGGCAGTATCCGAATTTGCCCCCGGCTCTCCCTGGAAGGAAATCCTGTTGGTCTTTTCAGCGGGCATGGTCGGAGCCTCTTCGGTCTGCAAGAATTTCTCTGGCGCGCTCAAGGTCCTCGGGCGTGTCGACGCCCAGCGGAACCGACTGCACGATCTCGGCGTCGATGCGCATACCGGCTTCCAGCGCGCGCAACTGCTCAAGCCGTTCACGCCTCTCGAGCGGCGATGGCGGCAGCGACACGAAACGCTGCAGCGCTGCGCGACGATAGGCGTAGAGCCCGATGTGATGGTAGAGAGGGCCGTCTCCCCAGGGGGCCGTGGCGCGTGTGAAGTAGAGCGCGCGCAGGCGCGACGACGACACCGGCGAACCGACGAGCTTGACCACGTTAGGGTTGGTTTTTTCAGCCTCGCGCGAAATCTCGACACACAGCGTGGCGATATCGACGGCCGGATCCTCGAATGGCGCGAGGACCGCGCGGATCGATTCCGGCTCGATCGTCGGCAGGTCGCCCTGTACGTTGACCACCGTTTCGATGCCGCCGTCCGGGTCCAGCGCCTGCAGCGCCTCGAAGATCCTGTCCGATCCCGACTGGTGATCCTCTCTCGTCATCGCAGCCTCGAAACCGTGTGCGCGGACAGCATCGGCTACAGCCTCACTGTCGGTGGCCACGATCACGCGACCGAGCCCGCTCTCAGCCGAACGCTCGGCGACATGGACGATCATGGGGCGCCCGGCAATGTCGGCCAAAGGCTTGCCGGGAAGCCGCATCGAGGCCATCCGGGCCGGGATAATGACAAGTGCAGGCATGGGAACCGATGCGGTCTGGACGGGGTTGCCAAAAGTGGCAAAAGGTCTCACTGGAACCGCCCTTATAGGTGTTGCAACGACCAAGCAAAAGACCTAGTTTCCGGCCAAATCGACCGGCCCGGCCGGAGAGAAATATCATATCATCCACCGCGCAGAAGGAAGCTTCCGCCGGTGTGCCGGCCAAGGGAGCCTCGGGCGAATGGACTCTTTCGAATTCAACAAGCTGATCGGCGCGCTTCTGGGCGTCGTGTTCATCGTCTTCTCGGTCAGCATCATCTCGGATTCGATTTTCGCCTCCCCGGTGCCCGAGAAGGAAGGTTTCCTCATCGAAGCGACCGAACCCGAAGCGGGCGGCGCTGAAGAGGCCGCGCCGGAAGTCTCGATCGCTGAACTGCTCGCAACGGCCGACCCGGCCGCCGGCGAGACGGTCTTCAAGAAATGCGCCGCGTGCCACACGGTCGAGAATGGCGGCCCCAACAAGGTTGGCCCCAACCTCTGGAGCACCGTCGACCGGCCGATCGCCTCGCATGAAGGCTTCTCCTATTCGTCGGCCATGAAGGCCTTCGCCGAGGGCGGCAAGGTCTGGAGCTACGACAACCTGAACCACTTCCTGACCTCGCCCAAGGGCTTCATCAAGGGCACGGCGATGGGCTTCGCCGGCGTCAAGAAGGACGGCGAGCGCGCAAATCTCATCGCGTATCTGCGCACGCTTTCCGATAGCCCCGTCCCGTTGCCGGAGGCGGCGGCCCCCGCTGCCGAGAATGCATCGGCTCCCGCCGATGCGGCAGCACCGGCTGAAGCCGAGGCGGCACCGGCAGAGGCAGCACCAGCTGAGGCGGCACCTGCAGAGGCAGCACCCGCGGATGCGGCGCCTGCCGAGGCTCCTGCCGAAGAAGCGCCATCCGAGGCCGCTCCGGCGCAATGACAAAATTGTAACCTCAAAAATCACGAAAAAGCCGGGTTCTGCCCGGCTTTTTTGCTATTAGGGTCCGAGCGTACGGGCAATTCGGCCTCGACTACGAACAGGTGGCGCCCGGCTGCGGCCGGGCCTGGAACGATTGGGAAAGGCTTACCGTGATTGCAAGAAGCTTGCTGCTCGCCGGATGGATGTCCGCATCGCTTGTCGCCGGCAGTCTGCCGGCCCAGTCCGAGGAGTGGCTGACGACCTCGTCGCTGATGGACAAGTCGAAATATGGCGACGACTTCAAGCACTACGACTACGTCAATCCCGATGCGCCCAAGGGCGGCACGCTCAACAGCACCGCAGCTGGCAGTTTCGACAGCTTCAATCCGTACATCGTGCAGGGATCGCCCGCCGCAGGCTTCACGCCATTCGGCGGCGGCCTGCTCTATGACACGCTGATGGAGCAGGCGACCGATGAGCCGAGCACCAGCCACGCGCTGCTCGCTGACGCCTACAAGCATCCGGACGATTTTTCATCTGCCACCTACCGGCTCGACCCGCGGGCGAAATGGCATGATGGCCAGCCAATCACCGTCGAGGACGTCGTGTGGACCTTCGACGTGCTGAAAAAGAACAGCCCGCTCTATAACAAATACTATGCCAACGTGACCGAGGCCGTTGCGGTGTCCGATCGCGAGGTCGAGTTCCGCTTCGACCAGAAGGGCAATCGCGAACTGCCGCAGATCCTCGGCGACATGCCGGTGCTGCCCAAGCATTGGTGGGAAGGCACCGACGCCTCCGGCAAGACGCGCGACATTACGCGCCAGACACTGGAGCCGCCGCTCGGGTCGGGCGCCTACAAGGTCAAGGGCTTCAAGGCCGGCCAGGAAATCGTCTGGGAGCGTGTCGAGGACTATTGGGGCGCGGATCTTCCCGTAAAGGTCGGCCGCGAAAACTTCGACATCCGGCGGTATTCATATTTCCGCGACGACAATGCCGCATGGCAAGCCTTCACCAAGGGCGGCTTCGACGACATCAGACGCGAGAACCGATCCCAGCGCTGGGCCATCGGCTACGACTTCCCGGCCTTCAAGGCAGGCGACGTCATCAAGGCCGAGTTCGACACGACCTCCGGCGAACCGATGCAGGGCTTCGTTCTCAACATTCGCCGGCCGCAGTTCCAGGACCGGCGCGTCCGCCAGGCTCTTACCTATGCCTTCGATTTCGAGAGCATGAACCGCACGCTCTTCTATGATTCCTACGCTCGCACGGACTCCTATTTCGAAGGCGGCGAGTTGGCCTCAAGCGGTCTGCCGACCGGCAAGGAACTGGCCATTCTCGAGCCGTTCCGCGACCAGTTGCCACCGGAGGTCTTTACCGAGGAGTTCAAGCTCCCCGTCTATGACACCCCGCAATCGACGCGCGACAATCTGCGACGCGCCGTGCAGCTCTTCAAGGAGGCCGGTTGGGCCAGCAAGGGCGGCAAGCTGATCAATGAGGAGACCGGCGAGCAGTTCAGAATAGAGTTCCTTGGCAACGATCCAAGCGACGAGCGGGTGACCGCTCCCTTCATGGACAATCTGCGAAAGCTTGGAATCGACACTACGCTGCGCATCGTCGACACCAGCCAGTACGTGAACCGCTACGAGAACTTCGACTATGACGCGGTGACGGCGGTGCTGGCCCAGTCACTGTCGCCCGGCAACGAGCAGCGCGACTTCTTCTCGTCGTCGGCCGCCGATACGCCCGGTTCGCGCAACAAGTCAGGCATCAAGAACCCGGTGGTCGATGCCCTGGTCGACAAGGTGATCTTCGCCACCGACCGGGAAGACCTGCTTGCCGCCACGCATGCGCTGGATCGAGTCCTCCTCTGGGAGTTCTATGTCGTTCCGCAGTGGCATCTGGCGAAGGTCTGGATCGCCTACTGGAACAAGTTCGGGATGCCCGACAAGCAGCCCGGCTACATCGGCGTGGATATCGAGTCCTGGTGGGTCGATCCCGAGAAGGAAGCTATTCTGTCTTCCAAGTACAAGTCTGCCAATTGATGGCTGCGCGCGGGCTTTCCCGGCGGGATTTTCTTGCGTTAGCCGGCGGCGCACTTACCGCAGGCACGCTGCCCGGACAGGCCTTCGCCGCCACGCCGACCGGGACGAGGCTGCACGGGCTCTCCGCCTTTGGCGACCTGAAATACCCGAAGGGGTTCGAGCGCCTCGATTACGTCAATCCCGGCGCGCCCAAGGGCGGCACCTTCAACTTCCAGCCGCCAAACTGGCTCTACAACCAGAACACCCAGACCTTCAACACGCTGAACTCCTTCGTGCCGACAGGCGATGCGCCCCCGCGGATGGAACTGTGCTTCGATTCGCTGATGACGCCGGTACTCGACGAGCCCGATGCGTTCTACGGGCTGATCGCTGAATCCGTGGTGCTGTCGGCCGACCGCAACAGCTTCGATTTCGCGCTGCGACCGGAGGCCCGTTTTCACGACGGAACGCCGCTGACGGCGGACGATGTCGCCTTCACCTTCAACCTCCTCAAGTCCGACGGTCATCCGAACCTACTATTGCCGCTTACCGAAATGGTATCGGCCGAGGCGCCCGATCCGCAGACATTCCGCCTGACCTTCTCCGGCAGACAGTCGGCGCGCACGGTTCAGGACGTCATTATCTTTCCGATCGTGTCGAAACACTACTTCACCGAAAACCCGTTTGGCAGCGCCGGGCTGGAGGCACCGCTCGGCTCGGGGCCCTACCGCGTCGGCCGTATCTCCGCCGGCCGCAGCATAGAGTTCGATCGCGTCGAGGACTACTGGGCGCGCGACCTGCCGATCAATCGCGGCCTCTACAATTTCGACCGCATCCGCATCGAGTTCTACCGCGAGCGCCAGGCCGCCTTCGAAGCCTTCAAGAAGGGTGACATCCATTTCCGCCAGGAGTTCACCTCGCGCACATGGGCGACCGACTACGACTTCCCGGCGCTCACAGCAGGCAAGGTCGTCAAGCGCGAGTTCCCCGGCGAGCATCGACCTTCCATGCAAGCGGTCGCGGTCAACCAGCGCCGCGACCGCTTCCGCGATGCTCGCGTGCGCCAGGCGATCGGCATGTGCTTCGACTTCGAGTGGACCAACCGCAATCTGTTCTACGATGCCTATACGCGCTCGCAGTCTTGCTTCGAACGCTCGGACTACAAGGCCGTCGGCCTACCCTCGCCGGAAGAACTCGCACTGCTCGAGCCGCTCCGCGGCAAGATCCCCGACGAGGCGTTCGGCGAGGCCGTCATCCAGGTTGTGACGGATGGGTCCGGGCGCGACCGCAAGGTGCTCGGGGCCGCTTCGAAGCTGCTCGACCAGGCTGGCTGGAAGCGCTCCGGCGCGTTCCGTGTCAACGATCGAAACGAGCGCCTCACCGTCGAGATCCTCATCGATCAGGAGACTTTCGCGCGCGTTTTCGGACCATGGACCGAGATCATGAAATCGATCGGCATCGACGCGTCGATCCGCCTGGTTGATGCCGCACAACACCAGGCGCGGCAGGCAAGCTTCGACTTCGACCTCATCTCGATGGCCCTGTCCTTCAGCGCCACCCCGACGCGCGACGAGATCGACGGACTATTCCATTCACGCGCGGCTAGCCTGCCGGGTTCGCGCAATTTCCCGGGCACAGCGGACCCGTCCGTCGACGCGCTCATCGACGCCGTCGGCGCTGCCGGCGACCGGCAGGGCCTGATCACCGCCATGCGTGCGCTGGACCGGGTCTTGCGCGCGCGGCGAGACTGGATTCCAAATTGGTACTCGGCGAATCACCGGGTCGCCTTCTGGGACATGTTCGGATACCAGGAGCCCAAACCGGACTACGGTTTTCCGGTGGAGGAGATGTGGTGGTTCGACAAGGAAAAGGCGGCGGCAATTGGCAAGGGCTAGCACCCGATCCTGGCAACGGACCGGAATCAATGGACCTGAAGGCGTGAGCACGCGGCGCCGGTCCTGCCGGGGCGCGCTCCTGCGGCCGGTACGGGAGGGCGAACGCTGATGGGCGCCTATATTCTCCGACGCGTGCTGCTGATGATCCCGACCCTGCTCGGCATCATGGCCATCTCCTTCGCCGTCATCCAGTTCGCGCCCGGCGGACCTGTCGAACAGGTCATCGCCAAACTGACCGGCCAGGGCAGCGACCGCCTGAGCAGCGGTGGCGGCGACGGTGCCGCAGGTGGCGGCGAGTTCGGTCAGGGCGGCGAGGGATCGTCGAAATACCGGGGCGCGCAGGGGCTCGACGCCGAATTCATCGCCAAGCTCGAAAAGCAGTTCGGCTTCGACAAGCCCCCGCTTGAGCGCTTCGGACTGATGTTGTGGAACTATGCGCGGTTCGACTTCGGCGACAGTTATTTCCGCGACATCTCGGTGCTCGACCTGATCCTCGAGAAGATGCCCGTCTCGATTTCGATCGGCCTGTGGATCACCCTCCTGTCCTACCTAATCTCCATCCCACTCGGCATCCGCAAGGCAGTGAAGGACGGGTCGGCCTTCGACGTCTGGACAAGCGGCATCGTCATCATCGGCTACGCCATTCCGGGCTTCCTCTTCGCCATCATGCTGATGGTGTTCTTCGCCGGCGGATCGTTCTTCGACTGGTTTCCGCTGCGCGGCCTGACCTCGGAGAACTTCGACCAGCTGTCGCTGGGCGGCAAGATTCTCGACTATTTCTGGCACCTGGCGCTGCCGCTGACAGCCATGGTTCTCTCGGCTTTCGCCACCACCACGCTGCTGACCAAGAACTCCTTCCTCGACGAAATCCGCAAGCAGTATGTCGTGACGGCGCGCGCCAAGGGCCTGTCGGAGCGACAGGTGCTTTACGGCCACGTTTTCCGAAATGCGATGCTGATCGTCATCGCCGGCTTTCCCGGCGCCTTCATCTCCGCCTTCTTCACCGGATCGCTGCTAATCGAGAACATTTTTTCGCTCGACGGGCTCGGCCTTCTCGGCTTCCGTTCGGTGCTCGACCGCGATTATCCCGTGGTCTTCGCCAACCTCTACATCTTCTCGCTGCTCGGGTTGTTCGTCAGCCTGATCTCGGATCTCACCTACACCTGGATCGACCCGCGCATCGACTTCGACCGGAGGGATGTCTGATGTCGCTGGCCGATACCGTGCCAGCCGTCCGGAAGCGACCATGGCTCTCACCGCTCAACCAGCGGCGCTGGCAGAGCTTCAAGGCCAACCGCCGCGGCTACTGGTCGCTGTGGATATTCCTCGCGCTGTTCGGATTGTCGCTGATCGCCGAGGTGATCGCCAATGACCGGCCGATCCTCGCCTATTACAACGGCGAGTTGCTGGTGCCCTTTGCCGTGGACTACCCGGAAGAGAAGTTCGGCGGCTTCCTCGCCGTCACCGATTACCGCGACCCGGTGATCTCCGAGGAAATCGAGGCCAATGGCTGGATACTCTGGCCCCCGGTGCGCTACTCCTACCGGACCGTCAACAACGACATTCCGCAGGCAGCCCCCGCGAAACCCTCCTGGCTCTACGACAAGGAAACACGCTGCCAGCGCTATCCGCTCGGGGTCGACGATCCGAACTGCAATCTCGGCAACTGGAACTGGCTCGGCACCGACGACCAGGCGCGCGACGTGCTCGCCCGCGTCATCTATGGCTTCCGCATCTCGGTCCTGTTCGGCCTGATCCTGACGCTCGGATCGGCCGTCATCGGCGTATCGGCAGGCGCCGTTCAGGGCTATTTCGGCGGCATGGTCGACCTGCTGTTCCAGCGCTTCATCGAAATCTGGACGGCAATTCCTCTGCTCTACCTCCTGCTCATCGTGGCGGCCGTTCTGCCGCCCGGCTTCTTCATCCTTCTCGGGCTGATGCTGCTGTTTTCCTGGGTCGCCTTCGTCGGTGTCGTCAGGGCCGAGTTCCTGCGCGCCCGCAATTTCGAATACGTCAACGCGGCCCGCGCGCTCGGCGTCTCGAACCGGACGATCATGTTCCGCCACCTGCTGCCCAACGCCATGGTGGCGACGCTGACCTTCCTGCCCTTCATCCTGAACGGTTCGATCACCACCCTGACCTCGCTCGATTTCCTCGGCTTCGGCCTGCCGCCGGGCTCCGCCTCGCTCGGCGAGCTGCTGCGGCAGGGGCAGAGCAACCTCAACGCGCCCTGGCTCGGCCTGTCCGGTTTCGTCGTCATCTCGCTGATGCTGTCGCTGCTGATCTTCATCGGCGAAGCAACGCGCGATGCCTTCGACCCGAGGAAGACATTCAAGTGAGCGATACGCCTCTCCTTTCGGTCAGGGACCTTTCCGTGGCCTTCACCCAGGGCGGCAAGTCGTCCACCGCCGTCGACCGCGTCTCGTTCGACATAGGCCGGGGCGAGACCGTGGCGCTGGTAGGCGAGTCCGGCTCGGGAAAGTCCGTCACGGCGCTCTCGGTGCTGAAGCTTCTCCCCTACCCGTCGGCCAGCCATCCCTCAGGGCAGGTCTTGTTCAAGGGCGAGGACCTGCTTTCCCAAGGGGAGAACGAACTCAGGAAGGTGCGCGGCAACAAGGTCACGATGATCTTCCAGGAGCCGATGACCTCGCTCAACCCGCTGCACACGATCGAGCAGCAGATCGTCGAGGTGCTGTCCCTGCACCAGGGCATGCGCGACCAGCAGGCCCGCAAGCGGACGATCGAACTGTTCCACGAGGTCGGCATCCGCGATCCGGAGCGGCGGCTCGGCGCCTATCCGCATCAGCTATCAGGTGGTCAGCGGCAGCGCGTGATGATCGCCATGGCGCTTGCCAATGAGCCGGAACTGCTGATCGCCGACGAGCCGACGACGGCGCTCGACGTTACCGTGCAGGCGCAAATCCTAGAGCTGCTGGCCGACCTTAAGGCACGGCTGGGCATGTCGATGCTGTTCATCACCCACGACCTCGGCATCGTGCGCAAGATCGCCGACCGGGTCTGCGTCATGACGCATGGCAAGATCGTCGAGATGGGTCCGACGGAGGAGATCTTCTCCAATCCGCAGCACGAATACACCCGCCACCTGCTGGCAGCCGAGCCGAAGGGCCGGCCGCCGGCAGCCGACGCCTCGGCCAGGACCGTCATGTCGGGCGAGGACATCAAGGTCTGGTTCCCGATCAAGCAGGGCTTCTTCCGCAAGACGGTCGACCATGTGAAGGCGGTCGACGGGGTCGACGTGACTGTCCGCGCAGGGCAGACGCTCGGCGTCGTCGGCGAATCCGGGTCGGGCAAGACCACGCTGGGGCTGGCGCTTGCCCGCATGATCTCGTCGCAGGGAAAGATCCATTTCAACGGTCGCGATATCGACGCGCTCTCCTTCAGCGACATGCGGCCGCTGCGGCGCGAGTTGCAGATCGTCTTCCAGGACCCCTACGGCTCGCTCAGCCCGCGCATGTCGGTATCGGAGATCATCGAGGAGGGCCTCGCCATCCACGAGCCGGCATTGTCGGTCGAGGAGCGGGACCGCCGGGTGGTCGATGTGCTGAACGAGGTCGGCCTCGACCCGGAAACCCGCTTTCGCTACCCGCACGAGTTCTCGGGCGGCCAGCGCCAGCGTATCGCGATTGCTCGGGCGATGGTGTTGAAGCCCAAATTCGTCATGCTGGACGAGCCCACATCGGCGCTCGATATGAGCGTCCAGGCACAGGTCGTCGACCTGTTGCGCAGCCTCCAGGCCAGGCACGAACTGGCCTATCTGTTCATCAGCCATGACCTGAAGGTCGTCAGGGCGCTCGCCAACGACGTCATCGTCATGCGCAACGGCAAGATCGTCGAAGCGGGCCCGGCCGAACAGATTTTCGAAAGGCCGCAATCCGACTATACCAGAGCACTGATCTCGGCAGCCTTCAGGATCGAGACCGCGGCGACAGGCGTCGTCAGCGAGTAGTGCCGGAAACATCAGAGGAACCGATGCCTGAGAAAGAACAAGGTCGAATTCTGCTCTCCGTGACCGGGTTCAGTCCGCGATTGTGGCTCGAACTCCTGTCGAAGTCCCGCGAGGTCGTGCTTGAACCGGACGGGCCGAACGATCCTTCGATCACCTACGCGGTGGTGTGGAAGCAGCGGCCGAACCTGCTGGCCGGCCTGCCGAACCTCAGGGCAATCTTCTCCATCGGCGCCGGCGTCGACCACATCTTCAATGACCCGGGCGTGCCCGACGTGCCGATCGTGCGCGTCGTCGCCGATAACCTGACGCAGTACATGACCGAGTATGTGCTCTGGCGCGTCCTCGACCATCACCGGCAGGGCATGCTGTTCAGGGCGCAGCAGAAGCGCAAGATCTGGCGTGAGCCCGCCCAACGGCCTGCAAGCGACATCTCGGTCGGTATCATGGGTCTCGGGCAACTCGGACGCGCCGCGGCACATACGCTTCTTTCCGCCGGTTTCCGGGTCAACGGCTGGAGCCGCCGGGAGCAGACAATGACCGACGTTGCCACCTTCTGCGGCGATGACGGGCTGATCCCCTTCCTCAATGCCACCGACATTCTGGTTGTGCTGCTGCCGCTGACGCCGCAGACCACGGGCATCATCAACTACGAACTGCTAAGGGAACTGCGCAAGCGCAACGGCCTCGGCGGCGCGGTGCTGATCAATGCCGGGCGCGGCAGGCTGCAGAAGGACGCCGACATCCTGCGGGCGCTCGAGGACGGAACCCTGAAGGAGGCCAGCCTCGACGTGTTCGAAGTCGAGCCACTGCCCCGTACCAGCCCGCTGTGGAACCATCCCGCCGTATTCGTCACGCCGCATGCAGCCGCCACATCAGACCCGGTTCACCTCGTCGAGCCGATGCTCGAGCAGATGGCCGCGTTCGAACGCGGCGAGCCCTTGCAATACGTGGTCGACCGCGGGGCCGGATACTAGTTCAGGGGCGACGGTAGCCAGTCGGCGTGCCGTAGAGGTAGCCGATCCGGTCGACCGCGTCGGCCAGCCGCTCGCGGGAAACCATCATCGTGTGGCCATTGGCGTGGAGGATCGTCTCGGGGTCGGTCATGATGGCGACATGGCCCTTCCAGAAAACCAGGTCGCCGCGGCGCAATTGTCCGCCCGGCTCAATCGGCTCGCCGACCGTTTCGGCCTGCATGTCGGAATCGCGCAGGGCCTTGCGGCCTGCCATCCGCATCGACAACTGGACGAGACCCGAACAGTCGATGCCGAAACCCGTGCAGCCGCCCCAGAGGTAAGGCGTCAACGCCAGCATCTCGGCCACCGCGACGAAATCGTCGTCATCATGGCCTCTTGGGACCAGATGTTCGGCGATGATCGCCTCGCCCGAGGCCAGCACCGCATAGCGCGTGCCGCGGGTCTCCGCTGAGCCGGTCACCGCAACCGACGCGCCCATGGACAGGCTGGCGCGGTGCGGCAGCTTCAGGTCAGGGCCGGAATAGATGAAGGTTCGCGGGACGCGGACAACATGCGTCGCCGGCGCGCCGACATTGCCGATTGAGCCTGCTTCGACATAGCCTACATAGCCGTCGAAGCCGCCCTGCACCCAGGTCCATCCGCCGGTCTCCTCGAAGACTATGACGTTTTCCCCGAGTTGCAGCTGCGTGCTCAGTTCCGCGTCCGCCGACGGCTCCTTCAGGACATTGGCGACAGGCACGGAGATGCGGGCCGGCCGGCCGGCGACGAACCGATCAGACGAGACCTGGCCGCGCAGTCTCTCGTCTGCGAGATCCGGCCTGATGGCATGAAGACGCTTGTCGTGGGCAGTCAAATCGGTAACTCCAGAGCCTGCGCAATAATAACATCGCCGAAGCGCTCGACATAGAGGGCACCTTCGACGGTCCGCTTGACCAGGACGTTGCGCCGGTCGCGCTCGTCGCGGTGCCGCGACACCAGCTTGAGGCGGCCCATCGTGTCTAGCGCGCGCGTGATTACCGGCTTTGTCACCTGCAACCGCGCAGCCAGGCCCCGCACCGTATGCGGCGGCCTCTCGAGATAGATCGTCAGCAGGATCGCCATCTGGCGCATGGTCAGGTCAGGCGCGTCGTCGCGCACCTCCGATAGGGTTACCTGCTGCCACAGTTGAAGGGCCTGGCTCGGGCGCAATGAGATCGACATCGCGGCAGAATGCGGCAAAATTGTTTCGCTTCCGTTTCATTGTTAGCCTGCTCAGCGTCAACTCAGCCGAAGCGGCGCGAAATCACCCGTTCGAGCGCCCTGATGCCCTGCGCCTCGCCTCCAGCCGGTCCATGCGGCCGGTCGGACGGGCTCCAGGCGAAGATGTCGAAATGCGCCCAGGCGCCAGCCTTCTCGACGAACCTCTTCAGGAACAGCGCCGCTGTGAGCGAGCCCGCAAAGCCGTCGGGGGTGACGTTGTTGAGATCGGCGATCTTGGAAGCCAGCTTCTTGTCGTAGGGCTGCCAGAGGGGCATACGCCACAGAGGATCCGCGATCTCCGACGCCGCTGACGACACCTCCGCCGCGAGGTCGTCGTCGCCGGTATAGAAAGGCGGCAGGTCCGGGCCGAGTGCGACCCGGGCGGCACCAGTCAGCGTCGCCATGTCGATCAGAAGGTCCGGCACCTCTTCGTCCGCCAATGCCAGCGCGTCGGCGAGCACAAGGCGTCCCTCTGCGTCCGTGTTGCCAATCTCGACTGTCAGCCCCTTGCGGCTTGTCAGCACGTCGCCCGGCCTGAAGGCATTTCCGGCGATCGCATTTTCGACCGCCGGTATCAGCACGCGAAGCCTGACCTTCATTCCGGCCGACATGATCATCGAGGCGAGGCCAAGCACGTTGGCAGCGCCGCCCATGTCCTTCTTCATCAGCAGCATGCCGCTCGCCGGCTTGATGTCGAGGCCGCCTGTGTCGAAGCAGACCCCCTTGCCGACCAGCGTGACCTTCGGCGCATCCCTTCTTCCCCAGATCATGTCGATCAGGCGCGGCGCCTTGTCGGAAGCGCGCCCGACGGCATGGATCATCGGAAAATTCCTGGCGATCAGGTCGTCGCCGGCAATCACGGACACCTTGGCCTTGTGCGCCTTTGCAAGGCGCCGGACTGCCAGTTCGAGCTCGTCGGGGCCCATGTCGTTGGTCGGCGTGTTGACCAGGTCGCGGGCGAGGAAAACGCCTTCGGCGATGCGACCGACCCACTTGGCGTCGGTGCCGGCGGGCGAAGCCAAACGGATCCTGGCGCCCGGCTTCTTGCCGTAGCGGGTGAACTGGTAGCCGCCGAGAATCATTCCCAATGCCGACAAGTCAGGGGCGTCCAAATCTCCGGCAAGATGCCAGTCTCCTTCCGTCAATGACTTCGCGAGGAAACCAGAATCCAGCGAGAGGCGGTCGGCTCCGTCACCTACGCCGAACAGGGCAGAGGTCACCGACCCGTCGGCGCCGGGAACCAGAAGCGTGCGACCGGCCTCGCCTGAAAAGCCGTTTGCCCTCGCCCACGCGACATCGGCCGCAGCCAGACCAGCGCTGTCCAGGCCGCCCTTGGCTATGACATGGATGGGGCGAGACGATTTAAGTTTCTTTTCGACGAGTTCGACAGGCATTCCGCATTGTTCCCGATAGCTGCGAGGAGGCGTTCCTTAACCATCCGTTAGGGTTAACAGAATATTTCTTCACAGAACCTAAACGCGGCCGTGCACGTAAAATGGAGCGCCTGCCAAGATGTTGACCAACCGCACGATGAACGCAACGGGAAAAAGGCTTCTCCTTGCTGCAACGGCGCTCGCGGTCGTCGCAAACCTGTCCGGCTGCGGCACCAGCAAGATGACGACGGGATCTATTTCCCGCCAATCCGGCAAAGCCGTCAACGACATGTCGTCTGGCGAACTGCGCGATGCTGGCGCGGCGCTCGGCAAGTCCTACACCAAGAACCCCGACGACAAGGCCACGGCGATGCGATACTCGACCGTGCTGCAGATGAACGGAAAGACGGAGCAGTCTCTGGCTGTGATGCGCAAGCTTGCCATCGCCCATCCGACCGATCGTGAGGTGCTTGCAGCCTACGGCAAGTCCCTGGCGGGGGCCGGCGAATTGCAGCCCGCTCTCGACGCGGTGCGCAGGGCGCAGACCCCCGAATATCCAGACTGGAAGCTGCTGTCGGCCGAAGCCGCCATCCTCGATCAGCTGGGCCAGGCCGGCGAGGCACGCAACCTTTACCGGCGGGCGCTCGACCTCAAGCCGAACGAGCCTTCGGTGCTCTCCAATCTCGGCATGTCTTACGTGCTCGAGGGCGATCTCAAGACCGCCGAGATGCATATGCGAAAGGCTTCCGAGCAAGCGGGCGCCGACAGCCGCGTCAGGCAGAACCTCGCCCTCGTCGTCGGCCTGCAGGGCCGCTTCGAGGAGGCCGAGAAGATCGCCAGCCACGAGCTTTCGCCGGACCAGGCCGAAGCGAATGTCAGCTACCTGCGCTCCATGCTGGCTCAGCAGAATGCCTGGAACCAGCTCAAGGACGAAGACAAGCCCAACACCAACTGAGCATCGGCTCCGGGCAACAGCAAAGAAGAAGGGGCCGGTCGATCGACCGGCCCCTTCTTCTTTGACTGGTTGTGCCCGACGGTGCGGCGCTATTCCTGCATCGTCTTTTCGCCGTCACCGAAGATGCCACCCTGCTGGCTGACCTGGATGCCGGCGGGCCCGAGAATGATGGCAAACAGCACGGGCAGGAAGAACAGGATCATCGGCACTGTGAGCTTCGGCGGCAGTGCGGCCGCCTTCTTCTCCGCGGCGTTCATGCGCATGTCGCGGCTTTCGTTGGCCAGCACGCGCAGGGCATGGGCCACCGGCGTACCGTAGCGTTCGGCCTGGACCAGTGCCTGCGCAACCGACTTCACCGACTCCAGACCCGTGCGGCTCGACAAATTGTCATAGGCCTGCTTGCGCTCGGGCAGGTAGGAAAGCTCGGCATTGGTCAGGATCAGTTCCTCGGCCAGTGCTACCGACTGGCCACCGATCTCGTCGGCAACCCGCTTGATGGCGGCTTCGATCGACATGCCCGATTCGACGCAGATCAGCATCAGGTCGAGCGCATCGGGCCAGGCCATCTGGATCGAGTGCTTGCGCTTGGTGGCGCGGTTGTTGACGTAGAGAACCGGCGTGTAGAAGCCGGCATAGGCAACGACGACGCAGACGAATACCTTGACGAAGGTCGGCTGCTCGGGAAGACCGCCGAGAAGAAAGGTGTAGGCCGCTGCGCCCGCAAAGAAGACAAAAGGCAGCACGAGGCGGAAGAAGAGGAACTTGGTCAGCGGATTCTGGCCGCGAAAGCCTGCCACCTTGAGCTTCGCCACCGTGGTTTCATCGACGAGTGCGCGCCGCAGGTCGAGCCTGTCGACGATGGCGCGCATGCCCACCGACTGTTCCTCCCGAAGGCCTTTGCGGCGCCGGTCGGCCTCGACGGCCAGCCTGGCGCGCTGCTTGGCGCGGAGTTCGTCGCGCTCGAGCGCGACGGACTTCATCCGGTTCTTCAAGGTGTTGCCGCTCAACGCCGGCATCAACGTGAAGATCGTGGCGAAGACCGCGATACCGACCAGCAACGCGATCAGGAATGCGGGATCCGTGATTGCCTTGACGACTTGTGCGGTCATTGTGCTGCGTTCCTAGACATCGAAATTCATCATCTTGCGCATCACGAAAATGCCGATCGACATCCAGATGCCCGAGATACCGAGAATGAGGTGGCCGGTGCTCGTGGTGAAGAGCGGCATGATGTAGTTCGGGCTGGACAGGTAGACCAGGAATCCGACGAGGAAAGGCAGCGCGCCGATAATGACGGCGGACGCCTTGGCTTCCATGGAAAGGGCCTGGACCTTGGCCTTCATCTTCTTGCGGTCGCGAAGCACGCGCGAGAGGTTGCCCAGCGCCTCGGAGAGATTGCCGCCCGCCTGCTGCTGGATCTGGATGACGATGCCGAAGAAGCCGGCTTCCGGACACGGCATGGTTTCCTGCATGCGGATGGCGGCATCCGGGATCGACAGGCCAATCTGCTGCGATTCCACGATGCGACGGAACTCCGTCTTCACCGGTTCAGGCGACTCGCTGGCAATAAGTCTGATGCCGTCGTTGAGCGGAAGGCCGGATTTCACGGCGCGCACGATGATATCGAGCGAATTGGGGAACTCGTTGAGGAACGCCTTCACCCGCATGCCGCGCCTCATTGAGACGAACCAGCGCGGCAGGCCGAAGGCGCCTGCCAGCAATGCGCCCGGCAAGGTGAGCAGCGGGGCCTGGAGCACGTAGGCTCCGGCCGTGATCAGCAGACCACAAAGCAGGGAATAGATATAGAAGCGTTCGATCGAAACCTTCATGCCGGCCTGGCGCAACTGCACCTTCAGGGGTGGCTTGCGGATGTTCTTGTCTGACGCCATCTGCTTGGCATCGAGATCCTTGAGCGAATCCTGCACGGACTTGCGGCGCTTGGCCGCTTCGGCGGCGCGGTCGCGCGTGGCCATCACGACCGAGCGATCGGTTTCGGCCTTCTTCACGGTCTCGAGCCGGCGGCCAGCCGTGTTCTCGCTCTCTATCCTCTTGAAAAGGAAGGCATAGGCCACCGCCCCCGCGCTGCAACCGGCAAGGGCGATGAACGCCAGTATCGTGGTGTCAATTCCGAACATCGGGAGCTAGCGCCTTCCTGGTTCGCCCATTCAATCCGACCGCTGCTCCATCGCCTCGAGGGCCGCGGCAAGCCGCTGTTCCTCGCCGTAGTAGCGTGCGCGGTCCCAGAAATGCGGACGGCCAATGCCCGTCGAGACATGCTCGCCGACCAGTTTGCCGCTCGCATCCTCGCCCTTGATATTATAGAGGACGAGGTCTTGCGTGATGATGACGTCGCCTTCCATGCCGATCACCTCTGTGATGTGGGTGATGCGGCGCGAACCGTCACGCAGACGGGCAGCCTGGATGATGATGTCGACCGATCCGACGACGATCTCGCGAACCGTCTTCTGGGGCAGAGAGTAGCCGCCCATCGCGATCATTGATTCAATACGGTTCAGGCACTCGCGCGGGCTGTTCGAGTGGATCGTGCCCATCGAACCGTCATGGCCCGTGTTCATGGCCTGCAGAAGATCGAACACTTCCGGTCCGCGCACCTCGCCGACGATGATCCGCTCCGGACGCATGCGCAGGCAGTTCTTGACCAGGTCACGCATCGTGACCTCACCCTCGCCCTCCAGGTTGGCCGGGCGGGTTTCGAGGCGCACGACATGCGGCTGCTGCAGCTGCAACTCTGCCGAGTCTTCGCAGGTGATGACGCGCTCTTCGCGGTCGATGTAGTTGGTCAAGCAGTTCAGAAGCGTTGTCTTGCCCGAGCCGGTACCGCCGGAGATGACAATGTTGCAGCGGACGCGGCCGATAATCTTCAAGACTTCGGCGCCCTGCGGCGATATCGCTCCGAACTTGACCAGCTGGTCGAGTGTCAGCTTGTCCTTCTTGAACTTACGAATGGTGAGCGTGGCGCCGTCGATCGACAGTGGAGGCGCGATGACGTTGACGCGCGAGCCGTCGGGCAGGCGCGCGTCGCAGATCGGGCTGGATTCGTCGACGCGACGGCCGACCTGACTGACGATGCGCTGACAGATGTTCAGCAATTGCTGATTGTCGCGGAAACGGATGCCGGTCTGTTCGACCTTGCCGTTGACCTCGATGTAGACGTTCTTGGAGCCGTTCACCATGATGTCGGCGATGTCGTCGCGCGCCAGAAGCGGCTCGAGCGGCCCGTAACCCAGGACGTCGTTGCAGATGTCCTCGAGCAGTTCTTCCTGCTCGGAGATCGTCATCGCGAAGTTCTTGATCGCGATGATATCGTTGACGATGTCGCGGATTTCCTCGCGCGCGCTGTCGGGATCCAGCTTGGCGAGCTGCGAAAGATCGATCGTGTCGATCAGCGCCGAGAATACCTGGCTCTTGGTGTCGTAGTAGCTGTCGCTACGCTCGCGCTGCAGCTTGCGCGGCTCGGTAGCGATAGGCGGCGCCTCGACCACCTTTCGCGCCGGCGCGGCCGGCGGAGGCGGTGGCGTGGCGGCTGCCGTCCTTGGCGGAGCAGTGACTGTGTCGACGTCGGCCGCGCCAGCGTGGGCCGGCGCAGGCGTTGCTGGCTTCTCGCTGACCTCGGGTGTGGCGGCTGGACGGAATTCGGGCGTCGCCCGCGAACCGTCGTCTTTGCCTCTCTTACCAAACATGATCGCTTACCAATTCAGCTGTCGGACAATCAGTTCTTTTTCAACTTCAGCTTGCCGAGAATATCGCCCAAGCCGGCCTTCTTCTTCGCCTTGATCTCGCTGCGGCCGGTCAGGATGTGGGCCATCTCGTTGATGGTGTGAACCACCGAGTGGGCGGCATCCATCTCGCCGAGCATGCGTCCGTTGTTGGTGGCGTTGCCGAACAGCGCGGGATCGAAGGGGATCATCGCCATCGGTGTGATACCGAGCGGCTCGGAGAAATCACTCGAGGCGATCTCGGGCCGCTTCGGCACGCCCGTCTGGTTGATGATCAGCTTGGGCGGCGCGTCGTTGGGGCGCAGCCGCTTCAGCATGTCGACCAGGTTCTTCGTGTTGCGCAGATTTGCCAGCTCCGGCGTTGCTGTAATGACGATCTCGTCGGCCTTCATCAGCGTCGCCTTGGTCCAACCGGTCCAGATGTGCGGCACATCGAGAACCAGCAGCGGCGCGCTGCGCTGCGCCGTATCGATGATCTGCGTAAAGGCGTCGGCGTCAAAGTCATAGACGCGCTCCAGCGTCGAGGGTGCGGACAGGAGCGAAAGGTGCTCGGAGCACTGCGCCAGTAGCCGGTCGAGATAGACCTCGTCGATCCGCTCGGGGGAGAATACCGCTTCGGCGATACCCTGGGCAGGGTCCTGGTCGAAGTTGATGTTGGCCGTGCCGAAGGCGAGATCGAGGTCGGCGACTACCACCTCTGAGTTGAAGAGCGTCGACATCGCCCAGGCAACATTGTGCGCGATCGTCGAGGAGCCGACGCCGCCCTTGGCGCCGACGAAGGCGATGGAACGCCCGATCGGATCTGCATCCGGATCGACGAAGATGGTCGAGATGACGCTGACCACGTCGGCCATCGAGATGGGTGCGACGACATATTCGGAAATGCCCGAGCGGATCAGTTCGCGGTAGAGACCGACATCGTTGTAATGACCAATGACCACGACCTTGGTGCTCGGGTCGCAATACTCGGCGAGCTGGCCAAGCTGCTCAAGCAGCTGGCGCGGCTCGCTGCGCGATTCGAGGACGATAAGGTTTGGCGTCGGCGCGGACTGGTAGAACTCGATCGCAGTCGCGACGCCACCCATGTGAACCTTCAGGTGAGCCTTCGACATGCGGCGGTCCTCGCCGGCCCGTTCGATCGGCTGGGCGACTCCGTCCGTTTCGCAGAAGGCCTGGACGGAGATGCGCGGGACAGGCCGCAGCGCCTGCATGGCTGCGACTTCCTGTTCTGCCGGTTCGCCGTCAACTGGACTGTCATATGCCAGATTGGTCATGTTGCCTTACCCCAAATTTAGCCCGTGTCAGTAGCCGATACTCGGCTCGAAACCTGCCGGCGCATCGCGGTAGTCGCCGATCACAGCATCGCGATTGTCGGCGTCGATTGGCGTCTGCTTACGCGGTCCGAGAAGATCCTCGGGATTGGCGACCTGCGCCGCGAGGTTGTTCTGGGTCGGGCAGCCGAAATTCGCGTAGTGCTTGTTATCGCTGGTCTCGAGGATGTCCTTCGGCCAACGTCCGCATTTGTTGGTCTGCGAGCGCATCGATGCAAAGGAAACCCGTACGGGCGCTGACACTTCTTCCGGTCCCGCCTGATACGAAGCGTACATGATCCGGCTCGTCGGCACGCCGCTCGCTCCGGCGACGCTGGCGAAATCATGCGCGACATCGGCAGCCGCCACGGCGTTCGGCGAACCCATCGGCGAAATGATATTGAGCACCGGCGCCGCCGTCCGGTCGTAGCCGACCAGGAATCCCTCGAGCGAGTCCTTCTGCTGCCGCGATGCGCCGCGCTGCGACGCCGCCACCGGCAAATCAAGCGTCTGCTGCTGCTCGGCGATAACGATCGGATGGTTGGTCCGATAATCGTCAGGCACGGCTCCGACGGTGATCGAATCCCGCTTCTGCATGGCGCAGCCGGCGAGCAAGGCAACCGTGGCGATAGCCAGGATCGGCATGGCAGGCCGGAAGATCCGCCCGGCGCGAGCCGGTGCGGCGACTGACCTCAATTTGAACGCTGCATCAGACATGGCCTGAGATCCCCGATTACTTGTAGATGTAGCCGACAACGCCGTGATAGCGGCCGTTGGGCAGGTTGGTCTGCATGGTTCCGTAGACCCGGTTCACGCGGCCGAGGAACATCGCGGCACCGTCGCTGGCGGGGTTGAAGTTATCGGTCGGCGCGGCGAGCTGATTGCGCGCCACCGGCCTTGCGATGTAGGGCGTCACGATGATCACCAGCTCGGTCTCGTTGCGGATGAAATCGCGGCTGCGGAACAGCGTTCCGAGCACCGGAAGCTTAGACAGGCCAGGGGTACCGTTGACGGCCTGCTTGACGTCGTCGCGCACCAGGCCGGCGATCATCATGGAGCCGCCGGAGGGAAGCTCGACAGTCGTGTCGGCAAGTCGCTTGCGAATGGACAGGGCCGTCATGCCGGGGCGCCGGTAGGTCGCGCCGCGCTGGCCGCCGCCTGACAGGGCGACCGAGGCCTCGTCGGTCGGCTCCGAAACGGAGGTGCGGATCTTCAGGCTGATGCGGCCGGGCGACAGGACGACCGGTTTGAACTCCAGGCCGATGCCGTACTCGATCTTCTCCACCTCGTAGGTGACCGACCCGTCATCGCCGGACTCCTGGTTCGTAACAAGGTTGAACTCGCCGCCGACCCGGAAGGTCGCCTGCTGGCCCGAAACCGCCGTCAAGGTCGGCTCGGCGAGCGTCTTCATGACGCCGGCCTGTTCCATTGCGTTGAGGTATGCGTCGATGGCCGCCGTTCCGATGGAGGCCTGGGTTCCGCCGAGCGGCTTGCCGAGACCCGGCAAGCTCTCTGAGACCGCTCCCCAGCTGATACCGTTGGACGAGCCGTCGCCAATCATATTGACGCCGAGCTGCTTCATGACGTTGCGGCTGACTTCGGCAACCGTCACTTTCAGCATCACCTGGTCTTCACCGATGATCTGGATCAGATTGACGATGCCGCTGACCTGACGCGTTGCGTCGGGGTTGTCGATGTCGACGCCGCCGCCATCGCTCGAGGCGGCTGCAGTCTGCGAATACTGGCCTGTCGTGGCTTCACCGCCGCGGACCAGCATGTTGGCGATCTGCGCGGCCCGGCTAGCGTCGAGCGGCGTGTCCACCGTGCCTGTCAGGACGACGTTGTCGTTGATCAGCTCGACCTTGACGTTGGAAGTCGGGATGAAGCGCTTGATGTTTTCCTCGACGCCGGCCGTATCGCGCTCTACCGCGAGGTCGAGGCTGACGATCTGCTCACCGTTCGGGCCGAAGACGAAGATGTTGGTTTCGCCGACGCTCTTGCCGAACAGGTATATGCGGCGCGCCGTACGGGTCACCGCGTCGGCGACTGCCGGGTTGGCGACCAGGATGTCGTAGGCATCGGCCGGCAGGTCAATGACGACAGACTTGTTGAGGCCAAGCTTGATGCGCTGCGACGCCGTCGTCTCACCGACACGGGCCTGACCCGCCGCACGGGCATCTGTAACGCTCTGAAGGCTCGTGCTGACTAGAAGCAGCCCAATTGCCGCAGCCATCACGGCTGTAACCTTTGCGCCCCTGGAGGCCGGCATAATCACCGTTGAATTCATTTCCTTGCCCCCACTTCGGAAACTTCGCCCTGCTTGATCAGGCGGACAGTGCCGCGCCTGCCGTTGCCGGAGACGAGATAATCGGCCTCGTCGGTCACGACTTCCTGGGTATCCACCAGGGGCCGCAAGGCCAGAGTGAGCCTGTCTGCCATTTGCTGTGCGACGGTGATGATCTCCGCCTGCTGCGGTGTCAGTTCCAATGTCGCGGTATCGCCAACCTTGACGCGCCGGCCCTCCTCGTCCTCCTGGATGGCCTGGTCGATCGCCAGTACCCGGATGTTCTTGAGGATGGTTTCGGTGACGAACCCACCGGTGGTCGTGGCGGTGTCGGAACGCCGCGTCATGATCACGTCGACATAGTCGTTGGGGAGAATGAAGCCGCCGGCCGAAGTGTCGGCGGCGATCTGCGTGGCGACTGCGCGACTGCCCGAGGGCAGGATCGACGACATGAAGCTCTGGCCTTCGCCGATCAGCTTGGACCTGCGCAACGGCTCACCGGCATACATTGCCACCCGGGCGACCGAGCCCTTGTACTTGGCAAGCGCCTCGGGATCACTGTCGCGGGTGATAAAGTTGGCGTTGATGCCGTCGGAAGGCCAAGATTGCCACTCGAGCTGGTCGCCCACCGTGGCGCCCATCGGCACATCGCCGCCCAGCACCAGCACATCCGTCAGGTCGATGGCCGGCCCCTGGGGGCCCTGCTCGACGATGACCTGCGGCGGCGGAGCCGCCATCATGTTCTTGGCAACGTAACCTGCGCCGCCTGCCGCAGCGACTGCTACGCCCAAAATTATAAGTCGGGATGCTGCCATTTGTCCTAACCTCGTACGTGGCAAACCACCTAGCCAGCCCGGAACATGCAGCCCCAATCGTCAAATTAGGGTTAACGCAATGCTTATTATCGTGATTAATATTCCGTTGCGGCCAGTCGATTGAGAGTTAATGGAAGGCAGCGCGGCAGATCGCCGTAGTTCTATTGTGCGGCGAGCTGCGCCAGAGCCCAGATCATCAAAGGCGAAGAGGGATACGCAACCAGACCACCGATCCCCAGCGCGATGCCGTAAGGCACTCCGCCCTCTCCGTCTGCCAGGTTTCGAAGGAACATGTTGCGGCTGGTATAGGTCGCCAGCACGGATCCCCGGTAACTGAGGATGGCAATCGTCAGCACGCCGCCAGCGAAGGCCGAGATTACCAGATATTCGAGAAGGTGGATGTTGAAGCCCATCCAGACTGCCGAAGCACTCACGAGCTTGGCGTCGCCGCCACCCATGCCGCCTGCGGCGAACATGCCGAATGTCACCACGAGCACAAGGGCACCGGCCGCGAAATGCCAGCCATAGGTGGCCCAGTCCATGCCGGTGAGCGGCGCAACGACCGCGAACACACCGAGCAGCAGCAATGGCACGCGGTTTGCGATGGTCATCGACAGCGTGTCGGACACGGCCGCAAATACCATGCAAAATGGAAAGACGACGAAAATCAGAGCTTCGAGCATGACAAGGTTTCCACGTTGCAGACCTTGGGTCGAAATCTAGCCGCTACGGCGTTAATTGCGCGTGAAGGACTTTTGTCGACTTGCGACGGAGCAAAAAAAAGGCCGCCCCGAGAGGGCGGCCCTTTTACGCTGCCGGGACGAACCCGGCCGTGTCTTAGTTGGTCGAGTTCAGCTTGGTAGCGATGCTGCTGAACTTGGCGTCGAGCGAGTTGCCGACGGCGCCGGCGCCAACCATGATGGCCAGAGCGATAAGAGCGGCGATAAGACCATACTCGATGGCGGTCGCGCCGGATTCGTCCTTGATGAAACGTGCGAAAATGTTCGTCATTTGAGAACTCCTACTCCGTGTTACAGCACTTCCGTCAACTTCTGTGACTGGTTGATCGGATACCGGCAATCTAGGGAGAAGCTCTTTCGATCGACTTAAGAAACAGCCTTACCGAATCCTTTCAACTGGCGAAGGTCCAGGGTGGTTAACCTCCACCTAACCCGCAGCCTGCCGCACACTGACGGCTTCCAGGCTATGCCGGAGGAGCACATGCGCGATGCACCTTATAATAAGCGAGCGGGAAAGACGCAGTTGAAGCCGTGATGAGACCCGCGGGCTTAACTGTTGGTTCACCAATATCCTTCATCTTCTGTTGAACATGTCCCCGTCTGGAGAGCCAAAATGGCGAAAATTTCCCTGCACATTGGCCTCGGCGCGCTTCTTGCCGCGTCGATTTCGGCAGTGCCTGCGCTAGCCGCCGGTATCGAAGTGACAATGAACCAGGCCAAGATCGTCAAGCTGGCGCGCGACGCCGACACCATCATCGTCGGCAATCCCGAGATCGCCGACGCGTCGGTGCAGGACGCCTCGACAGTGATCCTGACCGGCAAGGGCTTTGGGGTGACCAACGTTGTCGTTCTCGATGACCAGGGGACGCCCATCATCGACGAGCAAATCACCGTGACGCGGTCCACCGCATCCTCGGTGCGCATCTACAGGCGCTCGGAAGTCCAGACGCTCTCTTGCACGCCCTATTGCGAAAGCTCCTACAAGACGGAGGCCGAACGCACCTCCGAAGCAGAGATGAGCGCCGGCCAATAGCCGCCGGCGCCGGTCCCAGGCAAAGTCGCCGACTTCGTTAACGGTTCATCAAAACCAACGCGAAAATTGCGACTGTCATCCAAACCGGACTTCAACCGGTTTCCTCTAAGGTTTCCGAGATAACCGCACCAAGAGCGGCAGGAAACCGACATGACCAAACCAAATCATATGCAAGCTTCGTCCCGGCGTCCCGGGCTGGCAGGCCTATTTCTCCGCAATCGCAGCGGAAGCACCGTGGTCGAGTTCTCGCTCCTCGCACTGCCCTTCGCAGCGCTGGTTTTCGCGATTCTGGAGAGCTGCATTTCCTTCGCCGGCCAACAGGTGATGTCCAACATCACCGACGACATTGCCAGGCAGATACGCACCGGCCAGCTGAAGCCCGCTGACCTGACGCAAGCCACTCTCAAGAAGATGATCTGCGACGAGCTCGAGATCATGGTGGCAAAGGACTGCCCCGGCCTCGAGGTCGACCTGCGCGAATTCCCGACCTTCGCGGCGGCGGCGGCGGTTCGCATCCGGATCACTGCCGACAAGGACCTGAACACGTCGGACTTCGCGGTAACGCCGGGTCTTTCGATGTCCAAGAACATGCTTCGCGTCTTCTACAAATGGCCAGTCATCACCGACTTCATGAGCAAACTCATGTCGAACCTGAAGGACGGCAAGACGCTGCATTTCGCGACCGTCACCTGGCAGAACGAACCGTTCGACGACTGACACCAGTCAATGTTGGGCGAAAGAACAATGGGGAAGGAGAGGAAAATGGGACTGCGGGCTAAGGCAAAGAGGGCGGGCATGCGCTGTTCGTCGCTGCTGGCCGGGCTGCTTTCCGACAAGCGCGGGGTGGCGGCACTGGAGTTCGCGCTGATCGTGCCGCTTCTGATGGCGATGTATTTCGTCACGATGGAAGTGTCGCAGGCGATCGAGGTCAACAAGAAGGTCAGCCGCGTTGGCGACATGGTGGCCGACCTGGTCACCCAGCAGCAAGAGATCCACAAGTCCGAACTCGAAGCGATCATGCGGATCGGCGAGGCCACCCTCCAGCCCTACAACCGCAGCACGCCCTCGATCACGATCACCGCGATCGAGGTCACCGACGAAATGACGCCGAAGGTCCAGGTGGTCTGGTCCCGTAAACTGGTCAATGGTGTCTTCAGCCAGGCTGAAGTGCCAGGCACAGCCGCCACCATTCCGGCGGCGCTGAAGATCAAGGGAAGCTTCCTGGTACGCGCCGTGGCCTCGCTCAACTACACACCGGTGATTACATGGGCTGCGGCCGACAAGCCCGCACTCGGCCTCACTGCGGCGTTCGACAGCATCTCCATGAAGGAGACATACTTTCTGCGGCCGCGCATGAGTACCACGATCCCCTGCCCGGACTGCTGACCGGCCGGGGAGCGAACTCTCCGCGACGCTTCTGACCGACTCTCTCGTTTAGCCAGCAGCCCGGCCCCACAAGGTCCGGGCTGTTTGTCGTCGAATGGTACAACGCCCCGTTGCGTGACACGCAGCAGGGCAGCGGGGCCTGCACTTCCCGATTTGCCATCGCCGTCGGCAAACCCTATGTCTGGCTCGCCGTTTCGGCGATTGACTGTCAGAGATTCCCCAATGCGGCGTGCATTTCTATTTGTACTGGATTCTTTCGGTGTCGGCGGAGCCGATGACGCTGCCAAGTTCGGCGACGCAGGCGCAAACACCTTCGGGCACATTGTCGAGGCCTGCGCGGAGGGCCGTGCCGACCGCGCCGGCCTGCGCAGCGGGCCGATAGCGCTTCCGCAGATGCTGTCGCTCGGGCTCGGAAAAGCAGCCGACACGGCATCCGGTTTCCAGATTTCGGCAGCCGGGAGGCTTTGCGATGCAGCCTTCCACGGCGCCGCACAGGAGGTCTCCAGCGGCAAGGACACGCCGTCCGGGCACTGGGAGATCGCCGCCGTGCCGGTGCCCTTCGAATGGGGCTACTTCCCGCACACCGTGCCGACCTTCCCCGAGGCGCTGACCAGATCGATGATCGAAAGGGCCGGGCTGCCCGGCATTCTGGGCGATTGCCATGCGTCAGGCACGGACATTATTGCCCGGCTCGGCGAGGAGCACATCAGGAGCGGCAAGCCGATCTGCTACACGTCGAGCGATTCCGTCTTCCAGATTGCCGCTCACGAGACGCATTTCGGCCTCGAGCGGCTGTATCAGCTCTGCATGATGGTGCGCGAACTCGTCGATCCCTTGAATATCGGCCGCGTCATCGCGCGACCCTTCCTCGGCGAGACACCGGAAACCTTCGAAAGGACCGCAAATCGGCGCGACTATGCCGTTCCGCCGCCCGAGCCCACCCTGCTCGACCGGCTGACGGGGCGCGGCAGCAAGGTCTTCGGGATCGGCAAGATCGGCGACATCTTCGCCCATCAGGGGATTTCCGAAGTGCGCAAGGCAGCCGGCAACATGGCGTTGTTCGACGCCTCGCTGCAGGCCATGCAAGATTCCGGCGACGGCGACCTTGTGTTTGCCAACTTCGTCGACTTCGACATGCTGTTCGGACATCGCCGCGACATCGCCGGCTATGCAGCGGCGCTCGAGGCCTTCGACCGCCGCCTGCCAGAGGCGCTGGCGCTCTTGCAACCGGGCGACCTGCTTATGCTGACGGCCGATCACGGCTGCGATCCATCCTGGCACGGTTCCGACCACACGCGCGAGCGCGTTCCCGTAATCGGCGCGGCTCCAGGCCTGCCTGGCGGCGGCATCGGCCTGCGCCGAACCTTCGCCGACATCGGAGAAACTGTCGCCGAACATCTTGGCCTTCCGGCCGGACGTCACGGCACGTCCTTCCTTTCGCGCATCGCCGGCAATGCCTGAACTGCCAGAAGTCGAAACCGTCCGGCGGGGCCTGCAGCCGGCCATGGAAGGCGCACGAATCCTCTCGGTCGAGACCCGCAGGCCGGACCTGCGTTTTCCGCTGCCACTTGACCTGGCCGCGCGTCTCAAGGGGCGGCAAATCGTGTCGCTCGGCCGGCGGGCCAAGTACCTCACGATGGAGTTCGACCGGGGACCGATGCTGATTTGCCATCTCGGCATGTCGGGGTCCTTCCGCATCGATGCCGGGGATGCGCCGGGCGGGTTTCATAATGCCCGTTCGCGGGCCGCAGCACACGATCATGTCGTTTTCCATCTGACCGACTCGCGGCAGGAAGCCGTGCAGGTCATCTTCAACGATCCCCGCCGTTTCGGCTTCATGCTGTTTGCCGATGAGGCGGGCGGGCACAAGATGCTGGACGGGCTCGGCGTCGAGCCGACCGGAAACACACTCGACGGCGACCTTCTCGCCGCACTCTTCCGCGGCAAGAAAACCCCGCTCAAGGCAGCGCTGCTCGACCAGTCGCTGATCGCAGGCCTCGGAAATATCTACGTAGCCGAGGCGCTGTGGCGGGCCGGTCTCTCGCCGCGCCGCGGCGCCGGGTCGCTCGCAACTGCTTCGGGCAAGGCAACGGAGCGCGCCCGGCGGCTCGCGGAGGCCATCCGCTCGGTGATTGCCGATGCCATCGAGGCCGGGGGCTCGACTCTGCGCGACTACGCCCAGGCAGACGGGTCGCTGGGTTATTTCCAGCACCAGTTCTCCGTCTACGACCGCGAAGGGGAAGCCTGCCGGAAGCCAGGCTGTCACGGAACAATCAGCCGGATCGTGCAAAGCGGCCGGTCGACATTCTATTGTCCGGTATGCCAGCATTAGCCACCGGCGGCGGCGATAAGGAACATCCGAATGAACTATGAAACGATCATCGTCGAGACCCGCGGCAAGGTCGGGCTGATCACGCTGAACCGGCCCAAGGCTCTCAACGCACTGAACTCAACCGTGCTTGCCGAGCTGCTGGCGGCCCTGAAGCAGATCGAAGCCGATCCGGAGATCGCCGCCAGCGTGCTGACAGGCTCCGAAAAGGCCTTTGCGGCAGGTGCCGACATCAAGGAGATGCAGGCCAAGACCTATGTCGAGGCTTATCTCGAAGACTTCTTCGTCGGCTGGGAGGATTTTGCTCGCCTGCGAAAGCCCGTCATCGCGGCGGTCGCCGGCTATGCGCTCGGCGGCGGCTGCGAACTGGCGATGATGTGTGACTTCATCATCGCTGCCGACGGCGCGAAGTTCGGCCAGCCCGAGATCACGCTTGGCGTCATGCCGGGGATGGGCGGCTCGCAGCGTCTGACGCGCTTCGTCGGTAAGTCGAAGGCCATGGACATGGTGCTGACCGGGCGCATGATGGATGCAGCCGAGGCCGAACGCGCGGGGCTGGTGTCGCGCGTCGTTGCCGCGGGCGACCTTATCGACGAGGCCCTCAAGGCTGCCGACAAGATCGCCGCCTTCTCACTACCTGCCGTCATGATGGCAAAGGAGGCCGTCAATCGGTCCTACGAGACGACGCTTTCGGAAGGATTGCGGTTCGAACGCCGGCTGTTCCACTCGATGTTTGCGCTGGAGGATCAGAAAGAAGGAATGGCGGCATTTGCGGAGAAACGGCCGGCCAACTTCCGCAACCGCTAGGAAGGGACCATTCCAGACCATTTGCGACTGAATCCGCGTTGACGCGCCGGTCAAGCTGAACTATAAGCCGGCCCAACCAAGGTGGCCTTCGAGGCCGCCTGTTTGTTTTTGCGCGCTGCTCCCGTAGCCAGCGCCCATCAAGAGAGATTGAGAGGCACTATGGCCAACACATCTTCGGCCAAGAAAGCGACGCGAAAGATCGCTCGCAAGACGGCGATCAACAAGAACCGCCGGTCGCGTGTTCGCACCTATGTGCGCCAGGTCGAAGAGGCTCTGGCGGCAGGCGACAAGGGCGCGGCCGAAGCCGCCTTCAAGGCAGCGCAGCCCGAACTGATGCGCGCAGCCAACAAGGGTGTCCTGCACACCAATACGGCTTCCCGCAAGGTCTCTCGCCTTGCCCAGCGCCTGAAGGCGCTTTCGGCCTAATCTCCACGTCATAGCGTGACATGACCCGGTGCTCTGCGCCGGGTTTTTTGTTTGCCAGACAACGGCTTGTTCCCACCGTGGAACATGCGTTCTGCGCCCCTGCTCTTGCCCGCGCCATCGTTTGCCGGCAACGCCTCGCCGGAGCGCCGTACACCCTGCCGTCAGGGCCATTGCCGAAGGTTAACGGCAACACAATTTATTCCATTCTTTCAGATAGTTACAGCCGGTTGTCCACAGCTTGCCCACGCATGCTCCGTCGAGTGGGGGACAAGCCAATGTCAAGCGAATTTTTTGAAAAAATTTCCGCCGCAGTGACATTTCGGACGGGCTGCGGGAAAGGTTTTGAATCAAAACGGTTTTGTCCCTTCTGGTTCAAATACGGTCGGCTGAATCGGGCAGTCACCCAATCTGATTCATTAAAAAACTGTTAGCCCCGCACTTGCCCTGTCCACGACGTTTTTTGTAATGTCTGTCCATCGAGAAAGACGGGCACCAACCCGGTCAAGCCAGCCAATTTCGGCGTAGTTTGCCAACGCGGATACGACTCCGCGATCGGTCAGTGCTGTCTGTTTCGACGTAGCAGGCGAGTGGGGTCTAGCAGCAACGCGTAAAGGATCAATTCTGGTGGTTCACCGGAACGAGGATCGCTTTGCCCATCAGTCGGCCGAAAACGTTCAAGAGCGTTTATCGGCATGGCCGAAGGTTTGTCTGGCTGCCTGCAGGCGTGAGAAACGAAAAGAAGTGATGGCGCGGGAATTTTCCCGGAGGGCCGGCGGCGGCTCGCAGGAAGCAGGAACGAGGATGTTGACGATGCAAGGCGGTATTGAGGGGAGAGCCGAGGGCGGACTTCTCTTTCCAGTAAATTTGACCGAGGGGAACGACATGGCGGCTTCGAGCGACGCGGAGAAGAATTTCGAACGCGTGCGGACACAACTGAAGGCGCGGCTCGGTACCGAAGTCTACTCCAGCTGGTTCGGCAGGATGAAGCTTGCAGAAGCCTCCAAGGGCCTCGTTCGCATTTCGGTGCCGACGGCGTTCCTGAAGTCCTGGATCAACGGCCATTATCTCGACCTCATCGCCGAACTCTGGCGCCAGCAGGACCCCGACCTGTTCAAGATCGAAATTGTCGTGCGTAGCGCAACTCGTCTGGCCCGCCCGACCCAGGAAGATGACCAGGAGCTCGTGCGCAAGCCGGCCCGGCCGACGCAGCAGACGGCGCTCGGTTCCGGCACCATCGCTAACGGACGCGCCGAGCCGCCGGCGCCCGTCCGGAATGGCTACAACAGCCCCGAATTCCGCCAGGGTGTGCTCGGCTCGCCGCTCGACCAGCGCTATACTTTCGACTCCTTCATCGAGGGACCGTCCAACCGCGTTGCCCTAGCTGCGGCGCGCGCCGTCGCCGAGTCCATGTCGCGCTTCAACCCGCTGTTCCTGCATGCCACCGTCGGCCTTGGCAAAACCCACCTGCTACAGGCAATTGCAGCGGAATCGTTGAAGCAGAACCCGAAATCCCGTGTCGTCTACCTGACGGCCGAATACTTCATGTGGCGCTTCGCGACGGCGATCCGGGACAACAACGCATTGACGCTCAAGGAGCAGCTGCGCGACATCGACCTGCTGATCATCGACGACATGCAGTTCCTGCAGGGCAAGTCGATCCAGCATGAGTTCTGCCACCTGATCAACATGCTGCTCGACAGCGCAAAGCAGGTCGTGGTCGCGGCCGACCGGCCGCCGGCAGAGCTCGAGTCGCTCGAGCCGCGCGTCCGTTCACGCCTCAATGGCGGCGTTGCGCTCGAAATGTCGCTGCCCGACTATTCGATGCGGCTCGGCATGCTGCAGATGCGTCACGCGGCAGCCAAGGCAGAGGATGCAAATCTCGACATCTCCGAAGAGATTCTCGCCCATGTCGCCCGCACCATCACCGGCAGCGGCCGCGAACTGGAAGGCGCCTTCAACCAGCTGCTGTTCCGGCAAACCTTCGAGCCGCAGATCACCATCGAGCGTATCGACGAGATCCTCGGTCACATCTACCGCTCGGGCGAACCCAAGCGCGTGCGCATCGAGGACATTCAGCGCGTCGTGGCGCGGCATTACAACGTGTCGAAGACCGAGCTCCTGTCCAACAGGCGCACCCGCACCATCGTGAAGCCGAGGCAGATCGCCATGTATCTCGCCAAGGTGATGACGCCGCGTTCGCTGCCCGAGATCGGACGCAGGTTCGGCGGTCGCGATCACACGACTGTGCTGCACGCCGTGCGCAAGATCGAGGACCTGTCGGGCTCTGACAACACGCTGGCGCAGGAGCTTGAACTGCTCCGCCGCCTGATCAACGACCAGGCCTGAACGACGCCGATTCGGCTGGACCCGCCCCGCGGGCCAGCCGCTTTGGCGTTTATCCCCAGAAAGGCGCCCGAACCCGCCGCAGCGGGGCCTACAGGCTTGCGTTTGCTCCGGTTTTCCTGTCAGTTTGCTGCGATTCAGGCGCCTGGTGCGCCCCGGCTGGAGGTCCGTGTCCGGACCTCCGAATCTTCATTCAAGTGAGCTCGATCGGTCATGCGTGTTATTCTGGAACGCTCCAACCTTCTGAAATCGCTGAACCACGTTCACCGCGTGGTCGAGCGGCGCAACACCATACCGATCCTGTCCAACGTGCTGCTCAACGCGACAGGCGCTAGCCTTGAGCTGAAGGCGACCGATCTCGACCTCGAAGTCACCGAAGCCACAGCCGCCAAGGTAGAGACTGCCGGCGCGACGACGGTTCCGGCGCACCTGCTCTACGATATCGTGCGCAAGCTGCCTGACGGCTCGGAGATCATGCTGCGCACGGACGAGGACGGCGGCTCGATGTCAGTCATCTCGGGCCGCTCCAGCTTCAAGCTGCAGTGCCTGCCCCAGTCCGATTTCCCCGAACTGTCGGCCGGCAGCTTTTCGCACATCTTCCGCATCGATTCGGCCGCGCTGAGGGGCCTGATCGAAAAGACCCAGTTCGCGATCTCGACGGAGGAAACGCGCTACTATCTCAACGGCATCTACTTCCACACCATCGAATCCGGCGGCAAGCTGAAGCTGCGCTCGGTCGCGACCGACGGCCATCGCCTGGCGCGCGCCGAAATGGACGCCCCGGCCGGCTCCGAGGGCATGCCCGGCATCATCATTCCGCGCAAGACCGTCAGCGAGCTTCAGAAACTGGTCGACGACCCGGATGTGGCGGTCACTACCGAAGTATCCGACACCAAGATCCGCTTCACCATCGGCAGCGTCGTGCTGACCTCGAAGCTGATCGACGGCACCTTTCCCGACTATCAGCGCGTCATTCCGTCGGGCAACGACAAGGCGATGACCATAGACCGCCAGACCTTTGCGGCCGCCGTCGACCGTGTCTCGACGATCTCGTCCGAGCGCGGCCGCGCGGTGAAGCTGTCGATCGCCGACGGGCAACTGACCCTCGCCGTGACCAACCCGGATTCGGGCAGCGCTACAGAGGAACTGGCCGCCGACTATTCTTCGGACCCGATCGAGATCGGCTTCAACGCCCGATACCTTCTCGACGTGGCGGCCCAGCTTTCCGGCAGTGAAGCGCGCTTCATGCTGGCCGACGCAGGCTCTCCGACCCTCATCCAGGATACCGCGGACGAGCACGCGCTCTACGTTCTCATGCCGATGCGGGTCTAAGACCGGCGTCAGGATGAATCCGGACAACGCGGACGCGCGGGCATCACCGCCCGTGGGCACCTATATTCGTAAGCTTACGCTTACAAATTTCCGCAACTACTCTGCCGTTTCGCTCGACTTCCGGCCGGGAATGGTGGCTTTCAACGGCGACAACGGCGCCGGCAAGACCAATCTCCTCGAGGGGATATCCCTTCTGACGCCGGGCCGGGGCCTGCGCCGTGCCGGCTATGGCGAGATGGCGCGCGAGGGACAGCCGGGCGGCTTCGCCATCCACGCGGTGCTGGACGGTCCCGGCGGCGAATGCGAAATCGGCACCGGGACGGCCGGCATAGACGCGACGACGGATTCCGGGCGGCGCGTCAGGATCAACGCCACGCCGAAGCCCGCGGAGGCGCTGCTCGAATGGCTCCGCGTCATGTGGATCACGCCGTCGATGGATGCGCTGTTCACGGGACCTGCCGGCGACCGACGCCGTTTCCTCGACCGGCTGGTGCTCGCCACCGAGCCCGGCCACGGCCAGCGGGCGCTGGCCTTCGAGAAAGCGATGCGAAATCGTAACCGTTTACTTACTGATGGATCGACGGATCGTGCATGGTTCGAGGCGATCGAGACCCAGATGGCGGAGTCGGGCACAGCCATCGCTGCAGCCCGCGTCGAGACCGTCCGGCTTCTGGCGACGATGGTCGCAGCGCTGCCCGATGGTCCCTTCCCTCATTCCGATCTGGCGCTTTCCGGCACACTGGAGGCGCGGATCGGTTCCGCAGCCGCGGTGGAGGTCGAGGAAGAATTCCGCCAGGCGCTGGCGTCGGGCCGCGAACGCGACCGTGCGGCCGGCCGCACGCTGGACGGCCCTCACCGCTCCGACCTCTTGGTCCGTCACCGGCCCAAGGACATGCCGGCCGAACTCTGCTCGACGGGCGAACAGAAGGCGCTGCTCATCGGTATCGTCCTTGCGCATGCAAGGCTCTGCGGTGAGGTCTTCGGCAATGTGCCGATCCTGCTGCTCGACGAGATTGCCGCCCATCTCGACGCCGGCCGGCGCGCAGCGCTCTTCACGATCCTCGAGGAGCTTGGTTGTCAGGCATTCATGACCGGCACAGATGCCTCGCTGTTTTCCAGCATCAAAGGACGGGCGCAATTCCTGACCGTCGATCATGGCAGTGTAGCAGCCACCGATGGTGACTGACATTGCCCGCGGCACGCGGTATTAGTCGGGCATGAGCGCCCCCTTTTCGCCTGAAGAACTCGAACGCTATGCGCGCCACGTCGTGCTGCCGGAAGTCGGCGGCGCCGGGCAGCAGAAGTTAAAGCGCGCACGCGTGCTGGTGATCGGCGCCGGTGGCCTTGGCGCGCCCGTGCTGCAATATCTCGCGGCGGCCGGCGTCGGCACGCTCGGCATCGTCGACGACGACACCGTCTCCCTTTCCAACCTGCAACGCCAGGTCATCCACGACACCGAGGCCGTCGGCCTGTCCAAGCTCGACAGCGCCGGCAATGCGCTCAGGCGCATCAATCCGCACACTAGGCTGGAACTCCATCCGCTGCGCCTCGACGCCAGCAATGCCCGCTCGCTTGTCGCGGCATATGACATGGTGGCCGATGGCTCCGACAATTTCGAGACCCGCTACGCAGTCGCCGATGCCTGCGCGGCGGAGGAGCGCCCCCTGGTGCATGCTGCGGTCGGACGCTTCGACGGCAGCGTGACCGTGCTGAAGCCTTACGAAACCGGAGCCGATGGCACGCCGAACCCGTCCTACCGCGACCTTTTTCCCGAGCCGCCGCCGGCGGGTTTGGTGCCGTCCTGTGCGGAAGCCGGCGTTCTGGGCGCGCTGACCGGCGTAATCGGAACGCTGCAGGCGCTCGAGGTCATCAAGCTTATCGTCGGCATCGGCGAGCCGCTGATCGGGCGACTGCTGCTCTACGACGCGCTGGCGGCGCGTTTCGACACGATCCGCTACAAGCGGTCGTGATCTTAGACCTCCCGCCTCCGATCGCCCTTCGATGACCCCGGCAAGAGAGCAGATGCCCGGAAAGGAACAGCCTTGAGCCTCGAACTGACCGCGCAGGAGCGGATGATGGCAACGGGCGAGATGGGCGCCGGCACCGCCATGGCGATGCGCCTCGTCGCAGAAAGCGCGCGCCTTCTCGGCGCCCCGCGCCTCATCCCTGTCGCCTCGGCACACATAGATGGCGCGCTCTATCACGGCGATTCCGGCACGATCTTCGCCGAAAGGCTGGTCGAGGGCGGCGCCAGCGTCGCCGTGCGTTCAACGCTCAATGTCGGCGCGCTCGATCTGATGGGCTGCTCGCGCGTCCGGCTGGCTGAGCCCGCCCGCGGCATGGCGCGTCGGATGATGGAGGCCTACCGAAAGCTCGGCTGCGAGCAGAGCTGGACTTGCGCGCCCTACCAGGCCGGGCACCGGCCGGCACTCGGCAGCGACGTTGCCTGGGGCGAATCCAATGCCGTCGTCTTCTGCAACTCCGTGCTCGGAGCACGCACAAACCGCTACGGTGATTTCCTGGACATTGCCTGCGCGATCGCCGGGCGAGCGCCCGATTACGGGCTGCACCGGCCGGAAAACCGCCGAGCCAGCGTCATCTTCGACGTCTCGGCGCTGAAGCCAGTCTTCCTTTCCTCCGAAATTGCCTGGCCCGTGCTTGGCAGCCTTTATGGGCGCCTGGTCGGCTCGGATATCGGCGTCGTCACGGGAGTCCCCGCTTCACCGGGCGAGGACGCTCTGAAGGCCTTCGGGGCGGCTGCCGCGTCGTCGGGAGCGGTCGGGCTCTTCCACATCGCCGGAGCCACGCCGGAAGCTCCCGACGCCGAGACGGCGCTAGGCGGCAACAAACCGACATCTGTCATCCGTGTCACCCGTCAAATGGCAGCCGATGCGCAGATGCGCCTTTCGACCGCCGGACCGGGCGAGAAGATCGACGCAGTGGCCATCGGCAGCCCGCACCTTTCGCTCGCCGAATTCGACGCGCTGGAGAAGCTGGTGGCCGGCCGGCGCCTGCGCGTGCCTATCCATGCCTGTACCGGCCGTCACGTGCTGGCGGAACTCGACAAGCACGGTCGCAGACAGGCGCTGGAAGCACTGGGCGTCGTGGTGGTCGCCGATACATGCGTTGTCGTCACGCCGATCCTGCCCGAACTCCGGGAAGGCGTGCTGATGACCAATTCGGGGAAATTCGCTCATTATGCGCCAGGCAATACCGGCTACTCGGTTCTCTATGCCTCGCTTGCGGACTGCGTCGAAAGCGCCGTGGCCGGACGACCCATGCTAAAGGAGCTGCAGTCGTGAGCGTGGCTGGGGGAAGAATCCTGGTGCCCGGAACGGCCGGTTCCGGCCCCGCCCTCGTGCTCACCGCGCCGATCAGCTTCTGGGGCGGCGTCGACCCGGTATCGGGGCGCATCATCGATGTTCGTCACCCTCAGCATGGTGCAGCCATCGCCGGCACGGTGCTCTTCCTGCCCGGCACGATCGGTTCGTCATCGGCTTCCGCGGTACTGCTCGAACTGGTTCACAACGGCCATGCGCCTGCGGCCCTCGTGCTGCACGAGCCGGACGCGATCCTGCTGCTCGGCCTTATCGTCGCACGCGAGATGGGCTGGTCTACGCCCGTTGCCCTGAGGCTCGACCGGGTGGGCTTTGCGGCCTTCGACGGCCGACGGGTCGCCGTCGACAGCAACGGCGCCGTCGGCTTCGACGGTTAAGCTTTCAGCGGCAATACCCTGTCGGGCGGCCTGTGGCCGTCTACATGGGCACGGATGTTGATGATCACCTTCTCGCCCATGTCGATTCGGCCCTCGATGGTTGCCGAGCCCATATGCGGCAGGATGACCACCTTGCCCTGCTTGGCGAGCTTGACCAGCTTGGGGTTGACCGCCGGCTCGTGCTCGAAGACGTCGAGCCCGGCGCCCGCCAGCTTGCCTTCCTGCAGCATGCCGATCAGCGCATCCTCGTCGATGAGATCGCCGCGCGCCGTGTTGACCAGGTAGGCCGACGGCTGCATCAGCGCTAGGCGGCGGGCCGACAGGAGATGGAACGTCGCCGGCGTCGAGGGGCAGTTGACGGAGATGATGTCCATGCGGGCAAGCATCTGATCGAGGCTCTCCCAGTAGGTCGCCTCCAGCGCATCCTCGACGGCAGGCAGAACCCTGTGACGGTTGTGGTAGTGGATGGACAGGCCAAAGGCCTTCGCCCGACGCGCCACCGCCGTGCCGATGCGGCCCATGCCGACAATGCCGAGCCGCTTGCCCCAGATCCGCCGGCCGAGCATCCACGTCGGCGACCAGCCCGTCCATTTGCCCGAGCCGTCCAGGACGTTGGCGCCCTCGGTGAGCCGGCGTGGCACCGTCAGGATCAGCGCCATCGTCATGTCGGCGGTGTCCTCGGTCAGGACGTTCGGCGTATTGGTCACCGAAATCCCGCGGCGGGCGGCAGCCGCGACGTCGATCCGGTCGACGCCGTTTCCGAAATTGGCGATCAGCTTGAGATTGTCGCCGGCCTGCGCGATCAACGCTTCATCGATGCGGTCGGTGATGGTGGGAACGAGGACATCCGCCTCCTTCATCGCCGCCACCAGCTCGGGCTGGCTCATCGGCCGGTCGTCGACGTTCAGCCGCGCGTCGAAAAGCTCGCGCATGCGCGTTTCCACGGGGTCCGGCAGCTTGCGCGTGATGACGACCAGGGGCTTCTTTTTGCCGGCCATAGTTTCCTCGAACCCGGGTCTGTTTCAGACCTCTTTAACCAAGACAGGCGACACTGGACCGGCCCGGCATGGCTGACTGTGTAACAAGCAGATTCGCCGATGACAAAGAAAAAGGCGCGCCCGATTCAGCTTGAGTGCGGGCGCTGTTTTCGATCAGAGGAACCAAATTGTCCAGTTTTCAGTCCCTTCACCTGACGATAAGCGCCACCCTGGTCGGCCTGGGACTCCTGTCGGCCGCCATACCGTCCAGCGAGGCCCTGGCAGCAGCAGGCACGCAGGACATCTCACGCGGGCCGAGCGGCTTGCCGCTGCCGCGCTTCGTCAGCCTGAAATCCGGCCGCGTCAATGCGCGCATCGGCCCCGGCGTCAACTACCCGGTCGAATGGCTGTACCTGAAGCCAGGCCTGCCGATGGAGATCATCCAGGAGTATGACAACTGGCGGCGCGTGCGCGACGCCGACGGCGCTGAAGGCTGGGTCAACCAGTCGCTGCTGTCCGGCCGGCGCACCGCGATCACCGCGCCATGGCAGAAGGGCAAGGACGCGCGCATCAACCTGCTTGCCGACCCCGATCCTTCCTCGGCGACGCGAGCGATGATCGAGCCCGGCGTCATCGGCACGATTCGCGCCTGTAACGGTGACTGGTGCGAAATGACCTTCGACGGGCACACCGGCTGGATCAGCCAGTCCCTCGTCTGGGGCGCCTACCCGGGCGAGCAGGTCAAGGACTGAGGACGCAGCGCCAGTGCCAAACTGACCGATTCGTCGGTCGTCCAGCCATTATCTGAGTGGGATGGAGCATTCGGCAGGCGTGACGCTCTGCCGCAACCTGCCTTCGCCTATTTCGAGCGCTTCGGGCGCAGGCGCACCACGATGTCGACATTGGCGATTTCCATGCCTTCGGGCGGCTCGGGCAGGTTGACGATCTCGACCGGGCCGGCAGCGATGTCGAAAATCCGGTTCTCGCCCTCGATGAAGAAATGGTGGTGATCCGACGTGTTGGTGTCGAAATAGGTCTTCGACCCTTCGACCGCCAGAATGCGTAACAGGCCAGCCTCGGTGAACTGGTGCAGGGCGTTGTAAACGGTCGCCAGCGAAACCGGCACGCCGGCTGCCAGAGCCTCCTCGTGCAGTTCCTCGGCCGACAGGTGACGGTCGCCCTTGGCAAACAGCAGATTGCCGAGCGCTACCCGCTGGCGCGTAGGACGCAGTCCCGCGTCCCGCACCCGCTTGTCCACCGCTACCGTATCGTTCCGGACCTTGGAGTCCATCCAACCTCTTCGCCGGGCTCCACAACATACCGCGGGCAGAGATGCCCGCGCCTCAATGAACCCGCTTGTCTTTCAATATATTCGCTCGCGCCTATGCGATCAATAGCACGCATTGACCCTAACGGTCGGGCACGATAATCGCTGACTGTGCTTTCCGCCTGCAAGCGGATTGTGGTAGCTACGAAACAACAAGGGCGCCCAGGCCGCCCGCCAACGGGGAAACGATTGATGGCGGCTTCGAAGTCCAGCTACGATTACGAAGAATTGCTGGCTTGTGCGAGAGGGGAATTGTTCGGTCCGGACAACGCACAATTGCCCTACCCTCCAATGCTGATGTTCAACCGCATCACCGAAGTGCACGAGGACGGCGGCGAATTCGGCAAGGGCTATATCCGCGCCGAACTCGATATCCACCCCGATCTCTGGTTCTTCCCCTGCCACTTCATCAAGGATCCGGTCATGCCCGGCTGCCTCGGGCTCGACGCCATGTGGCAGCTCAGCGGCTTCTTCCTGTGCTGGCTCGGCGAGCCCGGCAAGGGGCGTGCGCTGTCGACCGGCGAGGTCAAGTTCACCGGCATGGTGACACCGCAAACCAAGAAGGTGGAGTACGGCGTCGATTTCAAGCGTGTCGTGCGCGGTCGTCTGGTGCTCGGCATCGGCGACGGGTGGCTAAAGGCAGATGGCGAGACCATATACCGCGCAACCGACCTCAGGGTCGGTCTGTTCAAACAAGCAGCTTCGGCCTGACGGCCAACGCTCGACCGCAAGGAGTTTCAGATGAGACGGGTCGTCGTCACTGGCCTCGGAATCGTGTCGTCCATCGGCGACAACGCTGCAGAGGTCGAGGCATCACTGCGCGATGCGAAATCAGGCATCACCTTCTCGGAATCATTCGCCGAGCACGGCTTCCGTTGCCATGTCTGGGGCGAGCCCAAGCTTGACCCTGCCCCGCTGATCGACAGGCGTGCACTGCGTTTCCTGTCCAAGGGTGGCCAGTGGAACCACGTGGCGATGGATCAGGCGATTGCCGACGCCGGCCTTGAGGAAGGCGACATCACCAGCGAGCGTACCGGCATCGTCATGGGCTCGGGCGGCCCCTCCACCACGGTCATCATGGAAGCCGCCGACATTACGCGAAAGAACGGCAGTCCTAAGCGCATCGGGCCTTTCGCCGTTCCGAAAGGCATGTCCTCCACCGCATCTGCGACGCTCGCCACCTGGTTCAAAATCCACGGCGTCAACTACACCATCTCGTCGGCATGCTCGACTTCCGCGCATTGCATCGGCAATGGCTACGAACTGATCCAGTGGGGCAAGCAGGACATGATCTTTGCCGGCGGCCACGAGGATCTGCACTGGTCGATGTCGAACCTGTTCGACGCGATGGGCGCGATGTCGTCCGACTTCAACGACCGCCCCTCGGTCGCTTCGCGCGCCTATGACGTCGACCGCGACGGCTTCGTGATCGCGGGCGGCGCAGGCGTCCTCGTGCTCGAGGAACTCGAACATGCCAAGGCGCGCGGCGCCAAGATCTACGCGGAAGTCGTTGGCTACGGCGCCACGTCCGACGGCTACGACATGGTCGCGCCGTCCGGCGAAGGCGCGGTGCGCTGCATGCGCCAGGCGATGGCCACGGTCTCCGGTCCCATCGACTACATCAACACGCACGGCACCTCCACGCCAGTCGGCGATTCCAGGGAGATGGGCGCCATTCGGGAAGTTTTCGGCGAGACGATGCCGCACATCAGTTCGACGAAGTCGCTGTCCGGCCATTCGCTCGGCGCGGCAGGCGTACAGGAATCAATCTATTCCATCCTGATGATGCAGGGCGGCTTCATCGGCGAGAGCGCCCATATCGAGACGCTGGACCCGGAATTCGAAGGCATGCCGATCGTGCGCAAGCGCATCGACAACGCCAAGATCGACACGGTACTGTCCAACTCCTTCGGCTTCGGCGGCACCAACGCAACGCTGGTGTTCCAGCGCTACTCCGCATAGGAAATCGGCATGGGCCATTTGATGCACGGCAAGCGCGGCCTCGTCATGGGCGTCGCCAACGACCATTCCATCGCCTGGGGCATCGCGCGGCAGCTTGCCGAGCAGGGTGCGACTCTGGCCTTCACCTACCAGGGTGAGGCCTTTGGCCGGCGCGTAAAGCCGCTTGCCGAGCAGGTCGGCGCCGAACTGGTCCTTCCCTGCGATGTCGAGGACAGCGCTTCCCTGGAGTCGGTATTCACCCGACTGGGCGAGGAATGGGGCAGTCTCGATTTCATCGTCCACGCCATCGGCTTTTCGGACAAGAACGAGTTGAAGGGTCTCTACGCCGATACCAGCCGTGAGAACTTCATCCGGACCATGGTGATCTCGTGCTTCTCGTTCACCGAGTGTGCAAGACATGCCGCCGCGCTCATGGACAGCGGCGGTTCGATGATCACGCTGACCTATGCCGGCTCGACCCGCATCATGCCAAACTACAACGTGATGGGCGTTGCCAAGGCCGGACTGGAAGCCAGCGTGCGCTACCTCGCCAATGATTTCGGCCCGCGCAACATTCGCGTAAACGCCCTGTCGGCCGGACCGGTGCGGACGCTGGCAGGCGCGGGCATTTCGGATTCGCGCCAGATGCTGTCGTACCAGCAGCGCAATTCGCCGTTGAGGCGAACCGTGACTATCGACGAGATCGGCCGGTCTGCGCTCTACCTTGTCTCCGACCTGTCGGCCGGCGTGACAGGTGAAATCCACCATGTCGATTCCGGATACCACATCGTTTCGATGCCGGCGCTTGAAGAACTCCGGCGCACGCAGGATCCGCAGGAATAGATTCGGCGTTGCTTGCCGGCATCTCAGGCGGATAAAATTGAAATATTCGCTGGAAACCCATTTTAAGGACCTTTGAGATAAGAATCCCTGCGAACTGGGGAAATCTTCTCATGCCCGCTGTAAGCAACCCGAGCAGAACCCCGGTATTCCGGGCCATCACGATTGCCAGTTCCGGCCTCGGAAGCTTCATGCTGGGCATCTGGGGGCTGCGCTTCGGGTTCGGCGACGGGGTGGCCGGCATGCCGGCCGAGGTGATCGGCGCGATCATTGCCTCGCTCTGTGCGCTTGCAGCCGCCGGAGCCGCCATGTCCTTCTTCGCCGGCATCGATGAATCCGCAACCTACGTCTACAACGAGACGCACCTCGACAAGCTGACGGGCCTGCTGACGCGGCCCGCAATGATCGCGCGCATCGGGCGGGCGGCGCAGGAAACGCTCAAGACGGGTGACCCGGTCTTCCTGATCGACGTCGACATCGACCGTTTCAAGCAAATCAACGATTCCATCGGCTACACCAAGGGCGACGAGCTTATCCGGGCCTTCACCAAGCGGCTGAAGGCCGCATTGCCGCCCGACGCTTCGGTCGGCCGCATTGGGGCTGGCGAATTCGCGGTGCTCTATCCCGATTCCAGCTTCACAATCTCCATGGAAGCGATTGCCGAGCAACTGATCAATGAGCTGATGGAGCCATACGACCTCCTGGCGCACCAGCAGTCCGTCAACGTATCGATCGGCATCGTCGCGATGCCGAAGGACGGCGTCGACCCTGTGCTGGTGCTGAGGCGCTCCAACCTTGCACTGCAGAACGCGCGGGCGAGCGGCATCGGGAACTGGTCCGTCTTCCACCCCGATATCGGCCGTGTCGCCGACTATCGCCAGTGGATCGAATCCGAATTGCGTGTCGCCTTCGACCGTGGCGACTTCGATCTGCACTATCAGCCGCAGACCGACCTCCTGAAAGGCGAGGTCGTGGGGTACGAGGCACTGATCCGGTGGAAGCATCCGGACCGCGGCATGATCCCTCCGGTTGAATTCATCCCGATCGCGGAAGAAACCGGCATGATCGGGCCGATCGGCGAATGGGTGCTGCGCAAGGCCTGCAAGGACGCCGCATTCCTGCCCGAGAACTGCTTCGTCGCGGTCAACATCTCGCCGGTCCAGTTCATGACACGGGACTTCGTCGGTCTCGTCGGTGAAGTCGTCCGCACGACCGGCATCAAGCCGCAGCGGCTGGAACTCGAAGTCACCGAAACGGCGATGATGCAGGACAAGGACCGCGCTGCCGCTATCCTGAAGCAATTGACCGAGATGGGCATCTCAATTGCCGTCGACGATTTCGGCACCGGCTATTCCAACCTCAGCTATCTCATCGACTTCTCGTTCAACAAGCTGAAGATCGACCGCTCTTTCATCAACCGCATCGACGTGGACGCCAATTCCGGGGCAGTCGTCTCGACGATCGTCGGCCTGTCGCGCGCACTCGGCGTCCATGCCATCGCCGAAGGCGTCGAGACGGAGAAGCAGGCCCGCCTGCTGCAGGCGGCGGGTTGCGAGGTCATGCAGGGCTATCTCTACGGGCGGCCGGCGCCGCTCAAGGTCGAGAATGGCCAGGTTGTCGCCGTCCACGGCGCCGAACGCGATCATTCGAACAGCATGAACTGAATACCTGCAGCGCTCAGCGCTGCGCCAGGACGATCCGGAATGCACCGTCGCGGCCGATCTCCTCGACACGCGAGAAACGCGCCTTGAGTGTCTGTTCGTAGGGCAGGCCGCGGTTCTGCACCATAAACAGGCGACCACCGGGCTTCAGGGCCGCCGACGCCGTCCCGATCATGGACTGACCGATGCCCGGCTCCGCCGCACGGCCCTGGTGGAAGGGCGGGTTCATGACGATGAGGTCGTATTTCCTCTCCACCTTCTCGCCGACCAGATCGTGCCAGAAGAATTCCGTCGGCGGCATGTCGGCGATCGACGCAAGATTGGTCCTTGCTGCCTCAAGCGAGTCGAAATCGGCCTCGTAGAGGTCGATCGACTTCAGCCCCGCCGTGCGCTCGGCCAGCGCCACCGACAGGAAGCCCCAGCCGGCGCCGAAATCGGCCGCCGCACCCTTTGCTGAATCGGGTAGATGCTCGGAGAGCAGACGCGAGCCAGCATCGCTCCGGTCATGCGAGAACATTCCGGGCGCTGCCACGAAGCGGCCTTCCGCAAGGCCTTGCTGCGGCTCCAGCGCGGCAACTACCGTGCCAGCGCCGGAGGGACGGGCGAACCACATGGCCACACCATGATATTTCGGCAGGTAGCCCTCGAGTGCGACCAGCTTCTCCAACCGCTTGCGCAGGCTGGCTATCCCTGTATCGCTGCTTCCGGCAACCACGATCGTGCCGCCAGGCACGACGCGCTCGATCGCCGCAGCGATGCGCATTTCGTTCTGGCCCCGATGGCGCCCCGCAAGCACAAGCGCCCCGTCGAAGGGGCCGCCGTCCGGCCGCGGCGCGACCTTCTGTCCGGCAGCTTTCAGCGCATTGAAATAGGGGCGGAAGCCCTGCACGAGAGACATTTCCGCAGCAAACTCCACCGGGGGGCGATAGCCCGGCTCCGCGCCAAGATAAAGGATGTGCCGACCCTCGCCGGGACAGGCGATGTCGCCGGTCTCGAAAGGGTGAAACAGCGTTCTCTGGGCGTCACGGTTCATCGTCGGCTCACATAATGCAAGACGGGCGCGACCATATGGCCGCGCCCGTCTTCAACTCGTTTCGATCGTCGCAAGCAGGCTTACGCGGCGTCTTCGCCTTCGGCACGCTTCTCGCGGGCGATTTCCTTGCCGGTCTCCTGGTCGACGACCTTCATCGACAGGCGAACCTTGCCGCGCTCGTCGAAGCCCATCAGCTTGACGAAGACCTTCTGGCCTTCCTTGACGACGTCCGAGGTCTTGGCGACCCGGTCATTGGCAAGCTGCGAGATGTGGACGAGGCCGTCCTTGGGACCGAAGAAGTTCACGAAAGCGCCGAAATCGGCGGTCTTGACGACCGTGCCCTCGTAAATCTCGCCGACTTCCGGCTCGGCCACGATGGTGTGGATCCACTTCTTCGCCGCCTCGATCTCCTTGGCGTTGGAAGAGGCGATCTTGATCACGCCATCGTCGTCGATGTTGATCTTGGCACCGGTCTTTTCGACGATCTCGCGGATGACCTTGCCACCCGAACCGATAACGTCGCGGATCTTGTCGGTCGGGATCTGCATGACCTCGATGCGCGGCGCGAACTCGCCGAGTTCGGCGCGGGCGCCGGACAGAGCGTTTGCCATCTCGCCGAGGATGTGCAGGCGACCGTCCTTGGCCTGGCCAAGCGCAATCTGCATGATCTCTTCGGTGATGCCGTCGATCTTGATGTCCATCTGCAGCGCAGTGATGCCGCCCATGGTACCGGCAACCTTGAAGTCCATGTCGCCGAGGTGATCCTCGTCACCCAGGATATCGGAGAGCACAGCGTAGCGCTCGCCTTCCTTGATCAGGCCCATGGCGATGCCGGCAACCGGCTTGCCGAGCGGAACGCCGGCGTCCATCAGGGCCAGCGAGGTGCCGCAGACCGTCGCCATCGAGGACGAGCCGTTCGACTCGGTGATCTCGGAGACAACGCGCAGCGTGTAGGGGAAAGCTTCCGGTGCCGGCAGCATCGGACGGATAGCGCGCCAGGCAAGCTTGCCGTGGCCGATCTCGCGGCGGCCGGGCGAACCCATGCGGCCGGTCTCGCCGACCGAATAGGGCGGGAAGTTGTAATGGAGAAGGAACTTCTCCTTGTACATGCCCGTCAGGCTGTCGACATACTGCTCGTCCTCACCGGTGCCGAGCGTCGCGACGACCAGCGCCTGCGTCTCGCCGCGGGTGAACAGCGCCGAACCGTGCGTGCGCGGCAGAACGCCGACTTCCGAGACGATCTTGCGGACCGTGGAGAGATCGCGACCGTCGATGCGTGCCTTGGTGTCGAGGATGTTCCAGCGGACGATCTTGGCCTGCAGGTCCTTGAATACTGCGCCGACCTGCTCGCTTGTGTACTTGGGCGTCTCGTCTTCCTTCGCGCCGAAGGCTTCCTTGACCTTCGACTTGACGGCGTCGACGGCGGCGTAACGCTTCTGCTTGTCGACGTTCTTGTAGGCTTCGCGCAGCTCGCCCTCGACCAGCTTCAGCATCTCGGCCTCGAGCTCGTCATAGCTCGGGGACGTGAAGTCGCGCGGCTCCTTGGCGGCAACCTCGGCGAGCTTGATGATCGCATCGATGACCGGCTGGAAACCCTTGTGGCCGAACATGACGGCACCGAGCATGACGTCCTCGGGAAGCTCCTTGGCTTCCGACTCGACCATCAGGACGGCGGCGTCGGTACCGGCAACCACCAGGTCGAGCTGCGATTCCTGCATCTCGTCGACATGCGGGTTGAGAACGTATTCGCCGTTGATGTAGCCGACGCGCGCGCCGCCGATCGGGCCCATGAAGGGAACGCCCGAGAGCGTCAGCGCAGCCGAGGTGGCGACGATCGACAGGATGTCCGGGTCGTTCTCAAGGTCGTGCTGAAGCACGGTGATGACGACCTGTGTGTCGTGCTTGTAGCCGGCGGCGAAGAGCGGGCGGATCGGGCGGTCGATGAGGCGGGAAACCAGGGTTTCCTTCTCGCTCGGACGGCCTTCGCGCTTGAAGTAACCGCCGGGGATCTTGCCGGCCGCGTAGGTCTTTTCCTGGTAGTTGACGGTCAGCGGGAAGAAGTCGAGGCCGGGCTTCGGCTCCTTGGCCGAGACGACCGTAGCGAGAACGACGGTCTCGCCGTAGGTGGCGAGCACGGCGCCGTCAGCCTGACGCGCGATCTTGCCGGTTTCCAGCACGAGCGGACGGCCTGCCCACTCGATTTCTACTTTGTGATGATTGAACATATCTTGTCCTTCGATGCGGCAGGGCCCGCGCGCATTTTCCGGCGCGTGTATCCCTGCCTGGCTTCCTGTTCGGGCGAGCCACGGGCAAGACAACGGGAAACTCGTAAAATTCAGGCTGCGCGATCCGCGCCGAGTATCCTGCAATCCTGCCCCATGACCGTCCATGGGAGGCTCCGTCAAATCCCTTGACTGATCCGGAGCCGGGTCGGACCGCCAATGCGGCAGCCCGAATGCGTGACCGGCGCGTCCTTCGTCAGGACGCGCCGGTCAAATTCTTATCGGCGCAGGCCGAGCTTCTCGATCAGGGTCGAATAGCGGCTCTCATCCTTGCGCTTCAGGTAGTCGAGCAGGCTGCGGCGCTGCGACACCAGAGCGAGCAGGCCACGGCGGGAATGGTTGTCCTTCTTGTGGTCCTTGAAGTGCTCGGTCAGGTTCTTGATGCGCTCCGAAAGGATGGCGACCTGGACTTCCGGGGAACCGGTGTCGCCCTTGACGGTCGCGTATTCGGACAGCAGTTCCTGCTTGCGTTCTGCGGTAATCGACATCGGATTCTTTCCTTTCAAATGACTTGGAAACGGGACGCCTGCAGCCGGGATGTCGTCCAGCGGAGGCCGATGCACATGACGCCTGGCGCCATGCTGCGGCGCATATAGTCCAGTTTTGCCGGAAAAGCCAGCAGCATTTGCGATGCACCGCTTTGCTGGCTCATGGCTCTACGGCCTTCACCCAATGGGAAAGCACCGGATCGCAGCTAGCCGACGAAGACGCGCTTCGGCCGGAACATTCCGGCCTCGATAGCGCCGATAGCGACCAACCGGCCGCGCGCGGTGGCACAGGCTTCCTCCGCCTCGACCGGAGCGTCGCGGCCACGGATGACTACCGGATTGCCAAGCCTGATCCGCTGGGCAGCGTCGTCCGAGAGCGCGACCTGCGGCAGACAGTCGAGCGCGGCGACCGTGTCGACCAACAGCGCGTCGATGGCTGAAAAGTCCTGCACCAGAACTTCCGGCTCGGCCGCCTGGGCCTCGGCGGTGTCGGCGCATGCCTCGGCCTTTTCGCCGAAACGGGCCTTCTCGAGCTCCGCGATGGTGACGAAGTCCTCTGCTGTGAACGGATCGACCTCGGTGCGGCGCAGGTCTGCGATATGGCCGAAGCAGCCGAGATCGCGCCCCATGTCGCGGGCAAGCGAGCGCACATAGGTGCCCTTGCCGCATTCGATCTCGAACACCGAGCGCCCGTCGGCGGACATCTCGACGAGGTCGAAACGACCGATCTCGACCTCGCGCGGCGGGATTTCCACGGTCGTGCCTTCCCGGGCCAGGTCATAGGCACGTTCGCCGGCAATCTTGATGGCCGAGAACTGTGGCGGCGTCTGCATGATCACGCCGGTGTATTTCGGCAGAAGTGCGCGCACCGCCACCTCGTCCGGTCGCTGGTCCGAGCGTTCGGTCACCGGCCCTTCGAGATCGTCGGTCGAGCGCTCCTCGCCCCAGGCAACCGTGAAACGGTAGACCTTGGCGCCGTCCTGAACATAGGGAACAGTCTTGGTCGCCTCGCCGAGCGCGATCGGCAGCATGCCGGACGCCAGCGGGTCGAGCGTACCGGCGTGACCCGCCTTGTCGGCCTGGAACAGCCACTTGACCTTGGCGACCGCATCGGTCGAGCCCATGCCGACCGGCTTGTCGAGGACAACCCAGCCCGAAATCGGGCGCCCCTTCTTCTTGCCGCGACGGCCCATTATTCGTCTTCCTTGTCGTCGGCGTCGAGGTCGCGCGCCACTTCCGGCGACTTGAGCAACTCGTTGATCCTAGAAAAATTGTCGAAGCTGGTGTCGAGACGGAACCTGAACTCCGGCATGTACTTCATCTGGCGCAACGCATGCGAAACGCGCCCGCGCACGAACTTTGCATGCTTGTTCAGAGCGTCCACCACCGCATCCGGGTGAGGAGCACCGAGCGGGGAGATGAAGGCCGTGGCAATCTTGAGATCGGGCGACATGCGCACCTCCGAAATCGAGATCACCGTCGTTTCGATGAGTGGATCGATGATCTCGCCGCGCTGCAGCGTCTCGGAGAGAGCGTGGCGCACCTGTTCACCAACGCGAAGCTGGCGTTGCGAGGGGCCGGAACTAGCAGATTTGTTCATTGTTTTTTCGATCCCGAAAGCGTGCGGCACGGGATCAAACCGCACTACATGTTTCACGCGTTCCGGATGGCGGTCTTGCCGCCATCCGCATGCACTGCGTTGTCCGACGCCTAGAGCGTCCGGGTGATCATCTCAACGCGGAAGCACTCGATGACATCACCGACGCGCATGTCCTCGTAGTTCGCGAAGGCCATGCCGCACTCCTGGCCGCCCGGCACCTCTGCCACTTCGTCCTTGAAGCGCTTCAGTGTCTTGAGCGTGCCTTCGTGGATGACGACATCGTCGCGGATCAGGCGCACGCCCGCTCCACGTTCGACCTTGCCTTCCGTCACGCGGCAACCGGCGATCTTGCCGACCTTGGTGATGTCGAAGATTTCGAGGATCTCCGCATTGCCGATGAAGGTCTCGCGGCGCTCCGGCGAGAGCAGGCCCGACATCGCCGCCTTAACGTCATCCACCAGATCGTAGATGATGTTGTAGTAGCGGATCTCGATCCCTGCAGCTTCCGCAGCCGCACGAGCCTGCGGGTTGGCACGAACATTGAAGCCGATCATCGCCGCTCCGGACGTCTCCGCCAGCGACACGTCGCTCTCGGTGATGCCGCCGGCGCCTGCGTGAACGATGCGGGCACGGACCTCGTCGGTGCCGAGCTTGTCGAGCGCAGAGACGATCGCCTCGATCGAGCCCTGCACGTCGCCCTTGATGACCAGCGGGAATTCTTTCAGCCCGCTCGCCTGCAACTGCGACATCATCTGCTCGAGCGATCCACGCTGGCCGGCATGCTTGGCCACCGCCTTGTCGCGCGCAAGGCGCTGACGGTAGTCGGTGATCTCACGTGCCCTGGCTTCGTTGTCGACCACGGCGAAGCGTTCTCCGGCCATGGGGGTGCCGGCAAGGCCGAGCACCTCCACCGGCATAGCCGGCGGCGCTTCCTTCAGCTGTTCGCCACGATCGTTGATCAGCGCGCGCACACGGCCCCATTCGGCGCCGGCCACAATGATGTCACCGATCAGGAGCGTGCCTGTCTGCACAAGAACCGTGGCGACGGCGCCGCGCCCCTTGTCGAGCTTGGCCTCGATGACGACACCTTCGGCCGTACGGTCAGGGTTCGCCTTGAGGTCGAGCAATTCGGCCTGCAGGAGGATCGCCTCCAGCAGCTTGTCGAGGTTGGTGCCCTTGGTCGCCGATACTTCGACGTCCAGCACTTCACCGCCCATCGACTCGACGAAAACCTCGTGGCGGAGCAACTCGGCGCGCACCTTCTGCGCATCGGCCTGCGGCTTGTCGATCTTGTTGATCGCAACGATGATCGGGACACCGGCAGCCTTTGCATGGCTGATCGATTCGATCGTCTGCGGCATGACGGAATCGTCGGCCGCCACCACCAGGATCGCGATGTCAGTCGCCTGCGCGCCACGCGCACGCATCGCCGTGAAGGCGGCGTGGCCCGGCGTGTCGATAAAGGTGATCTTCTGACCGTTCTTCTCGACCTGATAGGCGCCGATGTGCTGGGTGATGCCGCCGGCCTCGCCGGAAACAACGTTGGCGTTGCGGATGGCATCGAGGAGCGAGGTCTTGCCGTGGTCGACGTGGCCCATGATGGTCACGACCGGCGGACGCGACTTCTGGTCCTCCGGCTTGTCCTCGACGTTGAACATGCCCTCTTCGATATCGGACTCGGCGACACGTCGGACCGTGTGGCCAAACTCGGCGGCGACCAGTTCTGCGGTGTCGGCGTCGATGACGTCGCCCGGCTTGAGAATCTGGCCTTCCTTCATGAAGTACTTCACGACGTCGACGGCGCGTTCCGACATGCGGCTCGCCAGTTCCTGGATCGTGATCGTCTCGGGCAGAACCACTTCGCGCATGACCTTCTCGCGCGGCTCCGAATGCATGGCGCGCTTGAACTTCTCCTGACGGCGGCGCATCGATGACAGGGAGCGCGCACGCGCCTCCTCGCCGGCGGTCGCGTTGCTCAGCGTCAGCTTGCCGCGGCGGCGGTCGTCCTCGCCCTTCGGCTTGGCCGGACGCGTGACTTCGGGAGTCGCGATGCGCTTGATCGGCGCGCCGCGGACAGGGCCCTTGGCCTTGCTTTCAGCTTCCTCTTCGGCGCCGACCAGGTCGGCGGCCGGGGTGCGGCGGCGTGCCTCTTCCTCAGCCCGGCGGCGCGACTCGGCCTCGGCCAGAAGCCGAGCTTCCTCCTCGGCCTGGCGGCGCGCGGACTCATCGCGCTCGCGCTTGCGGCGCTCTTCTTCCTCGAGGCGGCGCTTGGCGTCCTCGATCGCACGCTGGCGGTCCTCGACCTCGCGAACCTTCGAGCCCTCGAGGGCACGGCGGCGCGCTTCAATCTCGCTCGTCGACAGGTCGCTCAGCACCATGCCCGAACGCTCGGCCGGGGCCTTTGGAGCCTCCTTGGCGGCAGGCGTCGGTGCGGTGGCGGCCGGCGCGGGCGCAGGCGCCGCGGGCGCCGGCTTCGGCGTGAACACGGAAGCGGCAGCAGCAGTCTCGGCCTTCTCGCCGGGAATCGAGAACTTGCGCTTCTTGGTTTCGACGACGACCGACTTGGTGCGGCCGTGCGAAAAGTTCTGACGCACCGTACCCTGCTCCATGCCGGGCCGCTTCAGCGTCAGTGTCTTCTTCGCAGGGACACTCAAGATCTTGTCGTCATCCGATTTCGTATCGCTCATTCCATATCCTCTGCGGCATCAACTTCGTCAGCAATCGCCGCAAACATTGCCCGTTCGTCCGGGGATCCGCCCCGGTATCGGTCAAGCGCAACCATGCGCTTTTCAACCGCCCTACCCGCGTCGCCCGCGAGAACGGCTGCATGTATCACATTTGTACCGCCCAATGCCAAACCCAATTCGGCCTCCGAAAAAAGTTTGTAGGCGGCGATTTGCGGCCCGCCGGCATAGGCGGTGGCGCGCCGCGCCTGCGAAATCTTGCGCAGGCCGTCTTCGGATGCCTCAGCCGCATGCAGCGCGAAAAGCGCTGCTCCGCTGCGGACACTGGCCTCCACCTTGGTCGCACCGAGCGCGACCATTCCGGCTTTGCGGGCCAGCCCGAGTGAACCGAGTGCCAACTTTACCAGCACATTGTCCACCATAGCGCCGAGTTCCGACGGTACCGTAACCTCGGCCTTGAATGCCCGGGCGAAGGCCCCCTTCCTGGCGGCCTTGTCGACGCTCGAGCGGTCGGCGCTTACCCAGCAGCCCCGGCCGGGAAGACTTCTCTTGATGTCCGGGACGACCGAATTGTCTGGCCCGAGAACGAAACGGATCAGTTCATCCGGCGGAGATTGCCGGCGTGTGACGATGCAGGTGCGATCGTTCATCTGTTCCAATGCGGTCTCCGGGCCGGCTCACGTCACGCACCGGTCGGCTCAGCGGGTTCTTCTTCCGCCTCGACGGGTTCTTCTTCGGTGATCCAGCCAGCCTTCAGGCGGGCCGTCATCACCATCTGCTCGGCATCGGCACGCGACACCGCGTGATCTGCCAGTACGCCCGGGAAGAACTTGGTCTCGCCGTCCTTGCGCTCCTTCCAGCCGACGAGATCGTCGACCGCGTAACCGGCAAAATCCTCGATGTTCTTCACGCCGTCCTCGCCGAGGGTCACCATCATGGCTGTGGTCACACCAGGGACCTCGCGCAAATCGTCCTCGACACCGAGCTCCTTGCGCTTGGAATCGTGCTCTGCCTCGATCTTTTCGAGGTAGTCACGAGCACGCGTCTGGATTTCGACCGCGGTGTCCTCGTCGAAGCCGTCAATCGAGGCGATCTCGTCCTGCTCGACGAAGGCGACTTCCTCGACCGAGGTGAAGCCTTCGGAAGCCAGAACCTGGCCGACCATCTCGTCGACGTCCAGCGCTTCCATGAACAGGGTCGAACGCTCGACGAATTCCTTCTGGCGGCGCTCGGACTCTTCCTGCTCGGTCAGGATGTCGATATCCCAGCCGGTCAGCTGCGAGGCGAGACGGACGTTCTGTCCGCGGCGACCGATTGCCAGCGACAGCTGGTCGTCGGGCACCACCACCTCGATGCGCTCAGCGTCCTCGTCGAGGACCACCTTGGCGACCTCGGCCGGCTGCAGCGCGTTGACGATGAAGGATGCCGCCGAAGGCGACCACGGAATGATGTCGATCTTCTCGCCCTGCAGCTCGCCGACGACGGCTTGGACGCGGCTGCCGCGCATGCCGACGCAGGCGCCGACCGGGTCGATCGAGCTGTCGCGCGAAACGACGGCGATCTTAGCGCGCGAACCTGGATCGCGGGCGACCGACTTGATCTCGATGATGCCGTCGTAGATTTCCGGCACTTCCATGTTGAACAGCTTGGCCATGAACTGCGGATGCGTGCGCGACAGGAATATCTGCGGGCCACGCTGCTCCCGGCGCACGTCATAAACATAGGCGCGAACGCGGTCGCCATATTTGAAGTTCTCGCGCGGGATCAGCTCGTCCCGGCGGATGATTGCCTCGCCGCGACCAAGGTCGACGATGACGTTGCCGTATTCGACGCGCTTTACCGTGCCGTTGACGATCTCGCCGATGCGGTCCTTGTACTCGTCGAACTGGCGGTCGCGCTCGGCCTCGCGCACCTTCTGCACGATGACCTGCTTGGCCGACTGCGCGGCGATGCGGCCGAACTCCATCGGCGGCAGCTGCTCGGCGATGAAATCGCCGACCTCGGCATCGGGGTTGCGCTCACGCGCCGAGGACAGCGCGATCTGGCGGCCGTAATCCTCGACCTCCTCGACCACTTCCATCAGCCGCTGCAGCTTCATCTCGCCGGTCGTCGGATTGATGTCGGCGCGGATGTTGGTTTCCTGGCCGTAGCGCGAGCGCGCAGCCTTCTGGATCGCGTCGGCCATCGCCTCGATGACGATTTCCTTGTCGATCGACTTTTCCCGCGCAACCGCGTCTGCGATCTGCAGCAGTTCAAGCCTGTTGGCGCTAACAACCATGTTCGTCGTCTCCTTGGTCATCCACTCCTGCACCGGTCAACGGTGTGGGTGTTCGATCAATCCTGTGTTTCGTCGTCTGCTTCGTCTTCCGGCTCGCCGGCACGCTTCTTGGCTTCCTTGCGCGCCTGGTTGTCCTTGGACAGGGCGTCGCGGATGAGATCATCGGTCAGGATGAGCCTGGCCTCGGCGATCAATTCGTAGGGTACTTCTATCCGTGTCTCGGCACCCTCGGGGGCCTGGTCTCGTTCGATGGTGACGCCATTGGCACCGGCAGACACAATCGTTCCCTTGAAGCGCTTGCGCTCAGCGACCAGGATAGAGGTCTCGATACGGGCCTGGTGTCCTGCCCAATTCTCGAAATCCGACTTCCGGACCAGCGGCCGATCAATGCCCGGCGAGGAGACTTCCAGATGGTAGGCCTTGTCCACCGGGTCTTCAACGTCGAGCGCCGGCGACACCGCACGGCTGACCTCTTCGCAATCCTCGACGGTCATCGTGCCGTCCTCGCGCTCGGCCATGATCTGCAGCGTCAGTCCATTCTGCCCGGACAGCCGTACGCGAACGAGCCTGAAGCCGATCGCCCGCAGCACCGGCTGGACGATGGACGCAACGCGCGCGTCCACACCGCTTTCGCGGATGATGCGATCGTCACCCGTTGTTTCGTTTGCCAGGGCCGTCATTGGGTCTCCACTACGGCCAGCTAACAAAAAAGAGCGGGACCGGGTGGACCCACTCTTCGTCAAACCGACCAAGAATTTGAACCCGATATAGACCAAGCGCCAGCCGCTTTCAAGTCCTGCATGCCGCCCGGACGGGCATCCGGCCGCTCAGCGGCGGACGAAAGTGAGGTAGCAGGGCCGCCGCTTCTCGCGCAGCGCCTTGGCTTCGTAACGCGTGCCAGGCCAGCCCGGATAGGGCGTATTCCAGTCGCGCGCGTCGTCTGCCTGCCAGTGGAATTCGCCATGCGCCCGGCAGGCCAGCAGCGTCCAGTTGATGTAGGTGTCAATGTCGGAGGCAAAGCGGAAGCGCGCCCCGCTCTGCATGACGCGGGCAAAACGGTCGAGGTTGTCCGGGCTGACGAAGCGACGCTTCCAGTGCTTTTTCTTCGGCCAGGGATCGGGATAAAGAAGGTCGATCCCCGACAGCGAAGCGTCCGGCAGCCAGTCGAGCAATTGCGTGGCGTCGTCGTCATGCACGCGAAGATTGCGAAGCGGGGCCTCCGCCAGCACGCCCATCAGCTTGGCCATGGAATTGATGAAGGGCTCTACGCCGATGAATCCGGTGTCGGGGTGCGTCCTCGCCTCATGCAGCAGGTGCTCGCCGCCGCCGAAGCCGATTTCCAGCCGCACATCGGTCACGTCACGCTCGAACAATGTCGTGAGCTCGGCTGGCGCCGCGGCCTTCAGGTCGACGGCGTAGTGTCGCATGCCCTGCTCCAGCGCATTCTGCTGGAGCGGACTCATGGGCCGCCCCTTGCGGCGACCGAAGAACGCCTCGGTCGCCCTGCTGCGCCTGCCCTCGACTGTCACTGTTCGGTCTCCGGTCAGGCGGTGACGGCTTCCTTGAGCGCCTTGGCCAAGTCGGTTCTCTCCCAAGAGAACGAGCCGTCGCGTCCTGCCTTGCGGCCGAAATGGCCATAGGCAGCCGTCTTCGCATAGATCGGCCGATTGAGGTCGAGGTGACGGCGAATACCGGACGGCGACAAGTCCATCACGACGCGAAGCGCTCTTTCGAGCACCGCCTCGTCGACCTTGCCGGTGCCGTGCATGTCGACATAGACCGAGAGCGGCTGGGCGACGCCGATGGCGTAGGCAAGCTGGATCGTGCAGCGGTCCGCGAGCTTCGCGGCCACCACGTTCTTGGCGAGGTAGCGGGCGGCATAGGCGGCCGAGCGGTCGACCTTCGTGGTGTCCTTGCCGGAGAAGGCGCCGCCGCCATGCGGCGCTGCGCCACCGTAGGTGTCGACGATGATCTTGCGGCCGGTCAGGCCGGCGTCGCCGTCCGGGCCGCCGATGACGAACTTGCCCGTCGGGTTGATGTACCAGTTGCAATCGTCTGCGATCTTCAGGTCGCCAAGCGCCTCACGGATAAAGGGCTCGACCACCTTGCGAACCTTGGCCGAATCCCAGCTGCCATCGAGGTGCTGGGTGGAAAGCACGATCTGCGTGGCCTCAGCAGCCTTACCGTCGACATAGCGAACGGTCACCTGGCTCTTGGCGTCCGGGCCCAGCTTGCCAACATCGCCTTCGCCGGAATGGCGGCCGGCTGCCAGGAGCTCGAGTATCTTGTGGCTGTAGTAGATCGGCGCCGGCATCAAGTCAGGCGTCTCGCGGCAGGCATAGCCGAACATTATGCCCTGATCTCCCGCTCCCTCCTCGCCCTGGCGGTCGGAAGCGTTGTCTACGCCCTGGCCGATGTCGGGAGACTGACCGTGCAGCAGCACATCGATCTTTGCGGTCTTCCAGTGGAAGCCATTCTGCTCATAGCCGATCTCACGAATGGCCTTGCGCGCAGCAGACTTGAACTTGGACGGGTTGACCACCGGGTGACTGTTGGCGTCGAGAACGACGTCGCCGTTCTTGTCCTTCTTCAGCAGCGTGTGCGGCACTCGGACCTCGCCGGCAATCACGACGCGATTGGTGGTCGCCAACGTCTCGCAGGCGACGCGAACCCTCCACGGGTCCGAGACGGCGTATTGCTCATAGCGCTTGGCGTCTTCCGGCTTGACCTTCTTCACTTCGCGATAGACCAGATCGACGATCTCGTCCGAAATGCGGTCGCAGACCTTGTCCGGATGCCCTTCGGAAACCGACTCCGAAGTGAAAATGTAGTTTTGCCGCGTCACGGGTGTCCCCTCTTGAAAGTCCGATCGGCGGAAGCCGAGTTCAGGCGGACAACGTGTTAGCGAGGACAAGCCGGGGTCGTCAAGCCGCGTGTCGCCGCTCCCCGGAGAGCGGCGCCCGACTCAGGACCGGCAAGCGGCGACCGCCCCTCAGGCGGCGGGATCGCTGGCCAGCGTCTTGACCAGTTCGATGATCTTGCGACGTACCTTGGCGTCGGAGATCTTCACGAAGGCCCGGTTCAGTTGCAGTCCTTCGGCGCTGGTGCAGAATTCAAGAGCGAAGGCGGTCGAGGCATCCTCCGAAAACCCGCCAGTGGCGGCCGGCTCTGCGCCAGGCATGTCTTCGAACAGAAATGCGACGGGCACGCCAAGTATGTTGGCGATGGCCTGCAGTCGACTCGCGCCGACACGATTCGTGCCCTTCTCGTACTTCTGAATCTGCTGGAACGTTATGCCCAGGCTCTCGCCGAGCTTTTCCTGGCTCATGCCGAGCATGTTGCGGCGCAGCCTTATTCTGCTCCCCACATGGATGTCGGTCGGATTCGGTTTCTTCTTGTTGCTGCTGTCGACCATGGTTCTTCTCGCCGATCACGACGGACCAATTGTCACCTGTCCGTCCGATTCAGCCCCCCAAATAGCTAATACCTGTCTGCAGCCAGTCTCGTCATTCCAAATGCGGCAAACTATGTGCCGCGCAACAAACCCTGTCAAACTGCCCGCATCCCGTGCCACACCCTGCCTGCCGCAGCAAAGAGAGCCAGGATCAACAGAATTGCAAAACCGACGAGCCGGGCCTGCGAATAAGAGTTCCAGGCGCTGGCCGGCACGGCCAGCTCGACGTCGAGAATGCCCCTGGAATTCATCGCAAGCCCGTCCACGATCCGCCCTTGCGGATCGATAACACCGGATATCCCGGTGTTGGCTGCACGCAACAGCGGCATCCCGCTTTCCACAGATCGCACCTGCGCCTGCCGAAAATGCTGGTACGGGCCAGGCGTCTCCCCGAACCACGCATCGTTAGTCACGTTCACAATAACCCCAGGTGACGTAACGTCAACTGCTACTATATCCGGGAAGATTATCTCGTAGCAGATGAAGGGCAGTCCAACGATGCCGCCCGGCAGGGCCAGGGGGTGACGCTGGCTGCCGGCGACAAAGTTCATCGGACCGGCCACCAACTGCTCTATGCCCAGTCTGGCAAGCAAGCCGGAGAAAGGCAGGTATTCGCCGAAGGGCACCAGGTGCACCTTGTCGACGGCGTCGGCGATCTCCCCGCCGTCGTCGATCGCGATGACCGCATTGTAATAGCGGGGAGCGTCGGTGCCGCTGCCGGGTTCGGCGCGCACCGCCCCTGTCAGCAGCAGCTGCCCCGGCTGCAGCATCTCGCCGATCGCGGCCAGCGCGTCTGGCCGGTCGGTGAACAGGAAGGGGACTGCCGTTTCGGGCCAGAGGATCAGCTTCGGCGCCGGCGATCCGGCCTCCGGCGGGCGCGCCGACAATTCGAGCGTGGTGGCGAATATCCGGTCGCGCACGTTGTTGTCCCACTTTTCGGAAAGATCCACGGCAGGCTGCACGATTCGCACTGGGAGCGTTTGGGCCGTTTCGGGCAGCCTGACGCCCATGCTGTAGAAGCCGTAGCCAAGGTGCGCGGCGACCAGCGCCAGCGCGGTCGCCACGCCCAGGCCAAGGTTGCGGCGCGCCGCAAACAGCGCCGGCGTCGAGAAGACGAACACCGCCAGCGCATTCATCCCGATTACGCCGACCAGCTTGACGCTCTGCATCAGGAGAGGCGTCGGCATTGCAGCGAAACCAATGGGATTCCACGGGAAACCTGTGAACAGGAAGGTGCGCAGCCATTCCGCCAGACCGAAGGCGAAGGCGAGCGCGGCGATCCTGCTGATGTTGTTTGTCCAAAGCAGCCAGGCCAGTGCACAGGCGAAGGCATAGAAGATGGCAAGAAGCGCCGGAATGCCTACAACTGCGATGGGCAGCGCCCAGGCGAAACTGTCTGCCTCTACAAGCAGCGCGTTGCCGATCCACCAAAGCCCGGCAAGGAAATAGCCGAAACCGAACCACCAGCCGATCGAAAGGGCCGGCGCCAGGCGCCTGGTCAGCGCAGCGGGTCGCGGTACGGTGGCGCCGTCGAGCAGCCAGACCAGCACCGGAAATGACACAAAGCCGACGGCGAAGAAATCGAACGGCGCCTGCGTCAGCACGGCAAGCGCGCCCGCGGTGAAAGCCACCAAGGCGCGGCGCCAGCCCCAAAGCAGAATTATCCGCCCAGCCAGACGCTCCATTCGCTATCCTGCTCATGCCTTGCCAGCTTCCGCGCCGAATCGCCCGCGGATCTGGTCCCCAGAATCACGACGGCAGCTTTAGCAGGATGGGCGGGCTGTTCCAAACGGCCTGAAGGCCTCAGGAGCTCGGCTGGTCCGCTCGGGCGGCGCGTCGACGGCGCTCCGCCTTCAGGATGTTGACGATACGGACCCGCTTGACGCGCCGCGGGTCGGCATCGAGCACGTGGAACTCGAAGCCCGGTATGGCCTGGACGACCTCGCCGCGGGCCGGCACGCGGCCGAGCGTATTGAAGATCATGCCGCCGATCGTATCGACATAGTCGCCATGCTCCCCGGCTGCGAAATCCTCGCCGATCAGTTTGGCTACGTCGTCGATCTCGGCCTTGCCGTCGACGACGAAGACGCCATCGCCGGACTGCGTGATCATCGGCTCGTCGTCATCATGCTCATCCTCGATGTCGCCGACGACCATCTCGACAATGTCTTCCAGCGAGACCAGCCCGTCGGTGCCGCCATATTCGTCGATGACCAGTGCCATCTGGGTGCGCGCCGCCTGCATGCGCGCCATCAGGTCAGAGGCCAGCATCGAAGGCGGCACGAAGAGCACCGTGCGGATGAGGTTGAGTTCGCCGATCGTCTTGGAAAGATCGACATTGCCGAGGTCGAGTGTCACGGCTGCCGGCTTCCTGCCGCCGCGGCCCTTCTTTGTGCGCGCGACCTTGGTGATGTTGGCCAGGACGTCTCGGATGTGCACCATGCCGCGCGGGTCGTCGAGCGTCTCGGCGTAGACAGGCATGCGGGAATGGCCCGACTGCTCGAATACCGCCATCAGCTCGCCGAGCTTGGTGTTGATCTCGACCGCCTCGATGTCGGCGCGCGGTATCATCACGTCCTCGACCCGCACCTCGCGCAACCTGAGGATGTTGTGCAGCATGGCACGCTCGCCGGGCGAGAAGGATTCGCCGCCGGTGTCCGTCTCGGCCAGCGCATCGGCCAGTTCGTCGCGAAGGTTGGAGCCGTTTCGCGGCTTGAAGAGCCCCGAGAGGCGGCCAAGCAGTGTCGGCCGATCGGCCGAGACCTCAGGCGCCGTCGTGCTGGGACTAGGTCCCTCTTCCGCGCCGTCGGCGGCGGGTTTTGTACCGCCCGTCTCCGGCTTTGGGGCAGGCTCAGGAATATCGTTCATCGTCGTCCGGTTGGTTTCCGCTTCTGTTACGCGTAGGGATCGGGAATGGCAAGTCTGGCAAGAGCGGCCCGCTCGATGCCCTCCATGGCCTCCGCATCCGCATCATTCTCGTGATCGTGACCGAGCAGGTGAAGCAGCCCGTGGATGACGAGGTGCGATATGTGGTGCTGCAGGACCTTGCCTTCCAGCCGCGCCTCGCGCTCGACGGTCTCACTGGCAAGAATGATGTCGCCAAGCATTGGCGGCAGCGGGGCGCCAATGGCTACGGGAAAGGCCGGAAACGACAACACGTTGGTCGGGCTGTCCTTGCCGCGCCACTCGGCGTTCAGGGCGGCGATATGGGCGTCGTCGGAAAACACGACGCTGAGTTCGGTAGCCGCACCCGAAGGCGGGTCCAGCTCAGCCAACACCGCGCCGACTGCATCCGAGGTGATCTCGAGGAGATCGGACTCCTGCGGCCACGCCCCTGCCTCGACAAGGAGATCGATCTCGATGTTTGGCCAGGTTGAACGCATCACATCCGTGCCGGCAAACGCGCGCCGGCCTTTTTCACCCTTCGCTGGCGCCGAAGCCGCGCGCCATCTTGGAGTCTCGGTCATAGGCCTTGACGATCTCCGCGACAAGCGGATGACGGACCACGTCGCTGTCGGTGAAGCGCACGGTGACGGAGCCTGATACCCCGTCGAGGATACGAAGCGCCTCAACCAGGCCCGACTTGGTATTGGGCGGCAGATCGATCTGAGTCGGATCGCCGGTGACGATCATGCGCGAATTCTCGCCAAGCCGGGTCAGGAACATCTTCATCTGCATCGGCGTGGTGTTCTGCGCCTCGTCGAGGATCACCGCGCTGTGGGCCAATGTTCGGCCGCGCATGAAAGCCAGCGGCGCGATCTCGATCACCTCGGCGGCGATAGCCCGCTCGACCTTGTCGGCCGGCATCATGTCGTAGAGCGCGTCGTAGAGCGGCCGCAGGTAGGGGTCGACCTTTTCCTTCATGTCGCCCGGCAGGAAGCCCAGACGCTCGCCGGCCTCGACGGCAGGACGCGACAGCACGATGCGCTCGACCATGCCGCGCTCGAGCAGCATTGCCGCATGGGCGACCGCCAGGTAGGTCTTGCCGGTTCCGGCCGGCCCGATGCCGAATACCAGTTCGGAACGGTCCAGCGCGCGCATATAGGCGTCCTGGTTGAGCGATCGGGCGTAAATGGTGCGCTTGCGCGTGGCAATCTGGGCGGCGGCCATCTTGCCCTTCCGCTCAAGCGTCGGCAGCGTCATCTGGTCGTCCGCTGCAATCGCCATGCGCACCGCGCCGTCGACGTCGGACTGGCCGATGTCGGCGCCCTTCTGGAGTATGCCGTAGAGATTGTCGAGCGCGCGCCTCGCCTGTTCGGCCGCCGAGGACGAACCCTTGATGGTGATCTGGTTGCCGCGCGAGTGGATGTCGACGCCGAGTTTCTGTTCGAGACGCGCCAGGTTCTCATCGAACTGGCCGTAGAGCGCGCTGGCCAGCTTATTGTTGTCGAATGTCAGAACGATATGCGCCATGTCCGACGCCCCAGAGGGCGGGTCCTTCAACTCGGTAGCGCTCAAACGACTCTCCTCGTTGTCATCCGCCGTCATGCCGGATCGGCGAACAGGCTGCCTTGGCCTGCGTTAATGATTCGCACACTGACAATGTCACCGATTTCGCCGGCGGTTTCATCAACAATAACGGGGTGCAGCCAGGGCGAGCGACCGACACGCTGGCCGGGCTTGCGGCCGGGCTTTTCGATGAGCACATCCATGCCGCTGCCAACCAGGCCGGAAAGGAATTCGCGCTGCTGTTCGAACAGCAATGTCTGCAGGCGCTGCAGCCGCTCGTCCTTCACGCTTTCGGCCACGTGGTCGTCCATCTCGGCGCCCGGCGTACCCGGGCGCGGCGAGTATTTGAACGAGTAGGCCTGCGCGTAGCGGACCTTTCTCACCAATTCCATGGTGGCCTCAAAATCGCTTTCGGATTCGCCGGGAAATCCGACGATGAAGTCGCCCGACATGGCAATATCAGGCCGCGCGGCGCGGATACGCTCGATCAGCCTCAGATAGTCCTCAGCCGTGTGGCGCCGGTTCATCGCCTTCAGGATGCGGTCCGACCCGCTCTGCACCGGCAGGTGCAGATAGGGCATCAGCGCCGGCAGGTCGCGATGCGCGGCTATCAGTTCGTCGTCCATGTCGCGCGGGTGGCTCGTCGTATAACGCAGGCGTGCCAACCCGGGAATCTCGGCCAGTGCGAAGAGCAGTCTGCCGAGGCCCCACTCGGCGCCGTCGGGGCCCAGTCCGTGCCAGGCGTTGACGTTCTGCCCGAGCAGCGTGATCTCGCGGACGCCGTTCTCGGCGAGACGTCGCGCTTCCGCGACGATCTGCGCCACCGGGCGCGAGACTTCGGATCCCCGGGTGTAGGGCACGACGCAGAAGGTGCAGAACTTGTCACAACCTTCCTGCACCGTCAGGAATGCGGTCACGCCACGGCCAGCGATCTGCGCCCGGCGCGGCTGCGGCAGGTGCTCGAACTTGTCCTCGATGGCGTAATCGGTTTCGACGACCTTGGCACCGCCGCGAACCCTGCGCAGCGCCTCGGGTAGCTTATGATAGGTCTGCGGCCCGATCACCAGGTCGACGGCGCCCTCGCGCCGCATGATCTCCTGGCCCTCGGCCTGCGCCACGCAGCCGGCAACGCCGACGATCGTCTCCAGTCCATTTCGGGCGCGCTCGGCTTTAAGGCCGCGAATACGTCCCAGTTCGGAATAGACCTTCTCGGCGGCCTTTTCGCGAATGTGGCAGGTGTTCAGGAGCACGAGGTCGGCTTCTTCGATCGCCTCGGTGCCGACATAGCCATCCGCGGCCAGCGCGTCGGTCATCCGCTGGGAATCATAGACGTTCATCTGGCAGCCATAGGTCTTGACGAAGACCTTCTTTGTGGCCGTCCCGATCTCGGAGGTCGGGGCGGCACCAGGCCGCTCTGAAAGCTGTTCTTGTTCCATGCGGCGCTTTCTAATGCGTTCCCGCGGCAAAAAACAGGCGAATCTGCCGTCGATCTTCTACGCGGACGGAAGCGGGTTGCGCAGAGCAGCCTGCAGCATGGAACGGACCCGAATTTCCACCAGCCTGGCAGCCTCCTTGCGGCTGGTGCCGGCGGTAAAGGCGACCGGCTCGCCGAAATGCAGTTCGACGTCGATTCCGCCGCCACGCAGCAGGTCGGCCAGGTGCGGCCACAGCTCGGTGTCGCCGATCCACGCGGCGAGCGGGCGGTGGAGACGGCCCATCGGGACGCCGTGGATGCGCGTGTAGGCGATGGCCACCGGTTGGATGTGAACGGTTTCGCGGATGCCGCTGTCAATCGCCAGGGATGCCGCGCCGAACAGCGAGGTCTTGAAGGGCAGGATCATGTTGCCGTCGCCGGTCGTGCCTTCCGGAAAGAGCACGATGGGCTGGTCGCCCGCCATGCGCTCGGCAATCTCGCCGGCCTGCTCGCCCGTCTTTCGCCGCCGCGTGCGCTCGACATAGATCGGCCGCTGCAGCCTGAACAGCCGCCGGACCCCCGGCCATGCGTCGATGTCCGATTTGGCGATGAAGGTCATGTCGAAGTGCGAGGCCATGACCTCGATGTCGGTCCAGGAAATGTGGTTGGAGGCAATCAGCAGCGGCCGTTGAGCGGTCATTTCGCCGACTACGTGGATGCGGAATCCGAGCGCCTTGACGTTGACCCTGTGCCACAGGCCGCGCGCGAAATTTTCGCTGAACCAGCCCGTCCGCATGGCCAGCAGTTGTACCGGCACCAGCAGCAGTGTCGCCAAGAGGACGCAGGAAAGCGCGATCACGAGCCTTGCCCAGCCAATCATGGCGCGCTTTTCATCTCCCGGCAGAGGCCCACTGGCTAGCGAAGATCGCGGCGCATGACAAGCGCGCCCGACGCGCCGGTGGCCGACTGGTAATAGTTCGGACGCTTGCCGACTTCGGAGAAGCCGAAGCGCCGGTAGAGAGCGATTGCCGGCGCGTTGGTTTCATCGACCTCGAGGAAAAGCGCCTCGGCGCGCTGGCGGTGAAGCTCGCGCAGCACCGCGTCCATCAGCTTCCAGCCGAGTCCCTGCCTGCGGTGTGAGCGCGCCACCGCAATGGTCAGGATTTCCGCCTCGTCGGCGGCCAGCCGGGCGAGCACGAAACCCGCCGGCGCCTCGTGGCCACGGCCGGTCTCTCGCGCCACGAAGCCGAACACCGTGTCCTGCGCGAGCAGGCTGGCGAACTCGCCATCGGTCCAGGGCCGGTGAAAATCCTCTTGGTGCAGCCGCGAGACCGCCGGACTGTCGGACTGGGCCAGCGGCTCCAGGAAATAGTCACGGCCGCGCGGCTTCAGGAAGGGAATGCGCATCATGTCGCCTGCCTCAGCAGGACGAAACCGGCCTGCGGCTTGGCGTCGGCGCCGCGCAGATAGAGCGGACGCGGCTTCTCGCCCCCCGCATCGCGGCCGGCGGCAATCGCCGCATAGTAGCCGATATCGGCGGTTGCCGACGTTGAGCCGGTTTTGACTGCGGGCAGTTCCACAGCGATCCGCGGCCCGGCGGAACCAACAACCACGGTTGAACGGCGCCGCGCCAGAAGGACGGCCTCATCGAGCGTCATCACGGTGGGCTCGACGAGCGTTGCGCCCGTCTCGCCGTAGACGGCAGCGTTGATCTCGCCCCGCCCTGCGTCGAGTGCGCTCATCACCGTCACCTCGCCGAAGCGCTGGCGCGCCTCGGCGGCCAGAGCCTCCAGCGTCGTCACGCCGATTGCGGGCACCTTCAGGGCCATGGCCAGACCGCGCGCCGCCGCAACGCCGACCCGCACGCCGGTGAAAGAACCGGGGCCGATGCTCACCGCCACCGCGTCGAGCTCCGGAAACGTGATTTTCGCCCGTTGCATAGCGTCGCCAACCACCGCCATCAGGTGCTCTGCATGGCCCTTGCCGAGATCGAGGACGGCGCGGCCGTCCTCCTGTCGGGCCGCCGTGTCGTAGACGCAGGCCGCGCAAATGACCGATGCGGTGTCGATGGCGAGCAGTTTCATGGGTGCTTCATCCAGCCGGATGGCGGCGTCGACAACCTGTCGGCAAAGCCGACGCTACCGAAAGGCGCGGCGGCCGGGCCCCGGTCAGCGCTGGAGTCAGCCCTGCGCACGCGATGCCTTGAGCTCAAGGCGGCGCGCATGCAGCACCGGCTCGGTATAGCCGCTCGGCTGCTCGCGCCCCTTGAAGACGAGATCGCAGGCGGCCTGAAAGGCAATTGAGCCCTCGAAATTCGCCGCCATCGGGTGGTACAGCGGGTCGCCTTCGTTCTGGCGGTCGACGACACCGGCCATCCGCTTCATCGTCTCCATCACCTGGGCCTGGCTGCACACGCCGTGGTGCAACCAGTTTGCAATGTGCTGCGAGGAGATTCTCAGGGTCGCACGATCTTCCATCAGGCCAACATCGTTGATGTCCGGAACCTTCGAGCAGCCGACGCCCTGGTCGATCCAGCGCACGACATAGCCAAGTATTCCCTGCGCGTTGTTGTCGAGCTCCTTCTGGATTTCCTCGGGCGTCCAGTTCGGACGCACGGCCACCGGGATGGACAATATGTCCTCAAGCTTCGCCTTCGGCCGGTCCTTCAGTCTCGCCTGCACGGCGTGCACGTCGACTTTGTGGTAATGGGTGGCATGCAGCGTAGCCGCCGTCGGGGATGGCACCCAGGCGGTATTGGCGCCGGCCTGCGGATGCGCGATCTTCTGCTCCAGCATCGCCGCCATCAGATCGGGCATCGCCCACATGCCCTTGCCGATCTGCGCGTGGCCCGCCAGTCCGCATTCGAGCCCAACATCGACATTGCGTGCCTCGTAGGCGGAAATCCAGGCCGATTGCTTCATGTCGCCCTTGCGGATCATCGGGCCGGCTTCCATCGAGGTGCGGATCTCGTCGCCGGTGCGATCGAGGAAGCCGGTGTTGATGAACACCACGCGCTCCCTGGCGGCCCTGATGCATTCCTTGAGGTTAACCGTCGTGCGGCGCTCCTCGTCCATGATGCCCATCTTCAGCGTGTTCGGCGCGAGGCCAAGCATCTTCTCGACCCGACCGAATATCTCGACCGCGAAGGCGACTTCCTCCGGTCCGTGCATCTTCGGCTTGACGATGTACATCGAGCCGGCGCGCGAGTTCTTGCGACGTCCCTTGGGCCCGATGTCGTGCATGGCGATCAGCGCCGTGACCGCAGCGTCCATCATTCCCTCCGGGACCTCGTTGCCATCGGCGTCGAGGATCGCGGGATTGGTCATCAGGTGTCCGACATTGCGAACCAGCATCAGCGAGCGGCAGACCAGTTCGAAGGGCGATCCGTCCGGCGCCGGGTAGGTGCGGTCGGGGTTCAGCCTGCGCACGAAGCTCTTGCCGCCCTTGGTGACTTCTTCTTCGAGGTCGCCCTTCATCAGGCCAAGCCAATTGCGATAGGCCGAGACCTTGTCCTCGGCATCGACGGCGGCGATCGAATCCTCGAAATCCTGGATCGTCGTCAGGGCCGATTCCAGCCAGACATCGGATATGTGGGCAGGATCGGACTTGCCAATCGTCGATGTCGCGTCGATCAGGATCTCGATGTGGATGCCGTTGTTGGCCAGCAGAACCCGCTCGGGCGAGGCCTTTTCGCCGATGTAGCCGGCGAACTTCTCCGGCTGTTTCAGGCCGGCGCTGCCGCCATCGAGCTTGGCTACCAGCCGGCCCCCTTCGATCGAGAAGCCGCGCGCGTCCTGCCAGGCGGCGCCGTCCAGCGGAACGGCCTCGTTCAGAAAGTCGCGCACCCAGCCAATCACCTTTTCGCCGCGAACAGGGTTGTAGCCCTTGCCCTTGTTGGCGCCGCCGTCCTCCGGGATGGCGTCGGTGCCATAGAGCGCGTCGTAGAGCGAACCCCAGCGCGCATTTGCGGCATTGAGGGCATAGCGCGCATTGGCCACCGGCACGACGAGCTGCGGCCCGGCCACCGTCGAGATTTCGGGATCAACATTGTCGGTGGTCACGCTGAAGGCCGGGCCTTCGGGCACGAGATAGCCGATATCGGTCAGGAACGACTTGTAGGCTTCCATGTCGGAAGGAGCGCCATGATCGCGGTGCCAGGCGTCGATGGCCTCCTGCAAGGCGGCGCGCTTGGCAAGAAGGTCGCGATTGCGCGGCGCGAGATCGCCAACGACCGAGGCGAGACCGCTCCAGAACCCGGCTTCGTCTACGCCCGTTCCCGGCAGGACCTCGCCAGAAACGAAGTCATGCAGCGCGCGTGCAACACGCAGGCCAGAGATCTCTACGCGATCGGTCATTAATTGGGCTCCAGTGAACGGAATACGGCCTTCGGAATCGACCGGCTTTTGACCATGCCAGGCCAAGACGGTCAATTCTCCATAGGGTGCAAGCACTTGTCGCTCCTGCACGCAAGCACCTGGTTGGCGGATAGATGGAGCAGTACGCCTCCGTTCTCAACGTACCCGGCCGCAAAAAATCGCTGGAGACGGCCCTTGCCCTGATCCGCACCTTCGCCGATACGTTGTGCCTGCACCGGCAGGCAAGCATTCAGGGAGGTCATTTTCAGGTGATACCTTCAGCGAAATTTTCAGACCTCGAAGACGCCTCTGTCCTTATCACCGGGGGCGGAAGCGGCATCGGCGCCGCCCTTACGGAAGGATTTGCCCTGCAGGGGAGCAAGGTCGCCTTCATCGACATCGCCGACGAGCCGAGCCGAGAACTCTGCTACCGCGTCGAGAAATCCGCCGGCAGACGGCCTCTCTATCTCAACGCCGACCTGCGTGACATTGATGCTCTGCGGGCAGCGGTTGCCGCTGCGTCCGAGGCGCATGGGCCGATTACCGTGCTGATCAACAACGCGGCCTATGACCAGCGCCACAGGGTCGACGCGGTGACTCCGGACTTCTGGGATGAAAACCAGGCGATCAACCTGCGCCCGCATTTCTTCACCGCGCAGGCCGTGGCGCCGGGAATGAAAAAGGCCGGCAAGGGTTCGATCATCAACTTCACCTCGACCTCCTTCATGATGAACAACCCTGACATGCCGTCCTACACGGCCGCAAAGGCCGGCATCATCGGCCTCACCAAGGGACTTGCAGGCAGGCTCGGCAATGACGGTATCCGGGTCAATGCGGTGGCGCCCGGCTGGGTCATTACCGAGCGCCAGCGCAAGCTTTGGGTTACCCAGGCTTCCCTCAAGGCGCATGTCGACAAGCAGAGTATCCATCAGGTCATGTATCCAGACGACCTCGTGGGCCCCTGCCTTTTCCTGGCATCCGATGCCGCACGCATGGTTTCGGCCCAGACGCTGGTCGTCGACGGGGGATACCTATGAACCAGACGATGCTTGCCGCTTTCACGGCGCCCGTGCGAACGCAGAAGGGGCCGTGGGTACAGGCGCCCACGCCATGCGCACGGCCTCGGGCGCATCGGCGGTGAAGTTCTTGCTGGCGAGCGCACCGGGGCCGAGCGGTAGTTCGGCGGCGCCCCGGGACAAAGTCTTTGAGGAAGCCGATACGTGAACACACCCGTCTCAATCCTGTCCGATATCGATTGCCAGCTCGGCGAAGGTCCGACCTACGACCCGAACACGGGAACCTTGTTCTGGTTCGACATCACCGGCAGAATACTGCTCGAGAAGCCGATGCCGGGCGGCGGCGTCAAGGTCCACAACCTGCCGGAGATGACGAGCGCGCTGGCCGGGATCGACGACGACCGCCAGCTCCTCGCCACAGAGACCGGACTGCATGTACGCGATATCCGTTCGGGCGAGATCACCCCGCACAGGGCGATCGAGGCAGACAATCCGGTCACGCGTTCCAATGATTGCCGGGTGCATCCGTCGGGTGCGTTCTGGGTCGGCACGATGGGCAAGAGGGCGGAAAAGAAGGCGGGCGCGATCTACTGGTATTTTCGCGGCGAGCTTCGCACGCTCTATGCCGGCATCACCATTCCCAACTCGATATGTTTCTCGCCCGACGGCGCGACCGCCTACTTTACCGACACCGACCTCAATCTCCTGATGCGGGTCGACTGCGATCCGCTCTCGGGACTGCCGATCGGCGAACCGTCAGTGTTCTTCGATCAGAGCGGTGGCACCGGCGGCCTCGACGGATCGGTGGTTGATGCCGATGGCGTCCTGTGGAACGCGCGTTGGGGCGCGGCAAGCCTTGATGCCTATGCACCGGACGGAAGGCGTGTCAGGTCGGTCGCGATACCGGCGCGGCAGACCACCTGTCCTGTCTTCGTCGGTCCCAGAGCCGATCGCATCGCCGTGACCTCGGCCTGGCAGGACATGGATGCCGGCGCCCGTGCTGGCGATCCGCATGCCGGCAAGACATTCCTGGTCGAGCTGCCGGTCAACGGCCGGCTTGATCCGCGCGTCGCCATCTGAGAGCAGAGGTTTGCGCACATGAGCAACAACAGGCCCAGACTGGTCCTCGTCTATGAACCGGAGGAGGCCTGCCGCGCGCGGCTAAGGCAGGATGGGTTCGCCGAACGACAGGCGCTGGAAATCTCGTCGTACCTCGCGCAATCGACTGATCTCGCGCCCGAATTCGGCGCCATCGGTGCGGCTTGCAACGAGCGTGGACTGGGTTTCGAGGCAGTCGCGCTCGACGACGCGCCGGCGGCACTTGCGCGCCACTCCGTGCAGCCGACACTCGTCTGGACCCTGACCGACGGGATCGCCTACTTCCGCGGCAGCGCGGGACCGATGCTGGCGCGGCTGAACGGACTGCGAACGCTCGGTGCCGACGATTCCCTGTTCTCGCTCTGTCAGGACAAGTTCCGCTCCGGCGCGGTGCTCGCCGCGCTCGGCCTGCCGGTTCCTCCGGCGGGGCTCGCCCACGACGGGCAATGGCTGGTCGAGCCGCCAACCTCGGCGCGCGGCTATTTCGTCAAGCCCAACCGGCTTGGCGCCAAGATCGGCATCTGGCCGGATTCGCGCACCGACGCGCTTGATGACGCGCTTGATCTCAGCCGACGTGTCCATTCGGCCTATCGCGACAGCGTGGTCGTGCAACCCTATGTCCCGGGCCGAAACGTGCGGGCGAGTTTCCTCGGCGTCGAGCCTGGCGCAGGCATCGAGGCGCTCGGCATCTTCTTCGTCGATTCCGGCAACGACTTCCAGACAATGGACGACAGCATGGCGCTCTATGGCGAAACCGGCAGCCAGGCGGCCGCAGACGGCAGGTACCGCGAACCGGTGCTGGTTGCCGTCGCTGACAGCCAGCCCGGAGCGGCACAGAAGATCCGCGAGATTGCGGCCGGCATGATGAGCGGGCTCGGCCTGCGCGACGTCTATTCTGCCGACTTCAGGGTCGAGCCGGACGACACCGTACACCTCATCGAGTTCGAGGTCTGTCCGGGCCTGCCCTGCTTCGATTTCCGCGACTACTGCCGCTCGGTATGGGGTCTAGACCTGGCCGATGCAATGGCGGCAACCGCCGCAGCCAGGCTCCTCTGACGTTCGATCAGGCCTTGGCCATGCAGATCTTGGTGACGCCCTTGTCGATGAAGCCGAGCTTCTTGGCAGCCGCCTTCGACAGGTCGATCATGCGCCCCTTGATGAAGGGCCCGCGGTCATTGATGCGCACGACGACGGACTTGCCGTTGCGCTGATTGGTAACCTTCAGCTTGGTGCCGAACGGCAATGTCCGGTGCGCGGCCGTCAGTTCGGCCGGGTTCATCTGCTCGCCCGATGCCGTTTGCGAATAGAGCGCATACCAGGAGGCACTGCCGCACTGGGCGGAAGCGGGCGTCGCGCCCGAAAAAAGTACAGCCGTCAACGCGGCCGCAGTCATTGCGGCTTTCATACCCATCATCCTTGAAAACTCTCCGTCCTAACTCGCGGGCGTTGCTAGCGGGCGACTAAGGCAACAATTGAGGCAGGGATCGGGCAGTTCCGTGACTGGTCCACACGTTTCTCAACCGAGCGAAACACTTCGTCAGACGCGGGATATGCTATTGCCGCCGCCACGTCTGGAAACGCAGCAGCAATTCTTCTGGGAATATCCTGAACGGATGTCGCGTCATCGCCGCGGCATCTTCGGACGAGGCAGCCGCCTAGAGTCGGCCGATTCGCTCGATCAGAAGCTCGAAAAATCCCTCGTGATCGATGTCTCGCATGAAGGTAGCGTTCTTCGGACGCTTGGTGACGCCCCACCAGTCGGCGACCGTCATGCCCATGGTCAGTTCGGAGGCGGTCTCGACCGTGACGTTGCAGAAACGGCCGGAGAAAAGCTCCGGCTTCAGCAGCCAGGCGATCACGCAGGGATCATGCAGCGGCCCACCGTCGGTGCCGTATTTCTGCTCGTCGAAGCGCTCGAAGAATTCGAGCATGTCGGCCACCGCGACGCAGACCCTGGTGCCGCGGTTGCGAAAGGCCGCCGTCCGCTTGGCCGTTGTCAGCGCCTTGTGGGTGCAGTCGAGCGGCATCATGACGATTGGAACGCCGGACTTCAGCACCACGTCGGCGGCGTGCGGGTCGACATAGATGTTGAACTCGGCCGTCGGCGTCACATTGCCGCCCTCGAAGAAACCGCCGCCCATCAGCACGATCTGCTTGATGCGCGGCGCGATCTTGGGCTCGCGGTTAAGCGCCTGTGCGACATTGGTGAGCGGGCCGAGAGCGCAAAGCGTCACCGTGCCGCTTTCCTCGCGCATCAGCGTCTCCACGATGAAGTCGACGGCATGCTGCGCCTGCAGGGGCATGGTCGGTTCGGCCAGCTGCGGGCCGTTGAGGCCGGTCTTGCCGTGCACTTCCTCGGCGGTGACGAGCTGGCGCACCATCGGGCGTATGGCGCCGGAAAAAACCTTCGTTTCCGGCTTGCCCGCGAGTTCGCAGATCTTCCGCGCATTCTTCTCGGTCAGCCTGAGCGGCACGTTGCCGGCGACCGCGGTGATGCCCAGCACATCAATCTCGGGACTCGCCAAGGCCAGCAGAATGGCGACTGCGTCGTCCTGGCCGGGGTCGGTGTCGATGATGATGGGCATGGAGGAAGGCATGATGTTTCCTTGTAATGCGGCGTCTGAAAAGGCTTGAAGTTGAGTTTGGCTGGAACCATATCTCTGGTCAGTGTGAAAGATGCCTTTCGGGTCTTTCGCTATTATGTCGCTCGCAGAGGACACCGTAACGATGAGCCGTATGACGCCTTTTTCGAGTCCGCTCTTGCTCGGCTTCGATGCCATGGAAAAGACGCTCGAACGCCTGTCCAAGACCGGCGATTCCTATCCGCCCTACAATATCGAACGACTGCATGGAACCGATGGAACCGCACAGCAGTTGAGAATTACGCTGGCGGTGGCAGGGTTCGCCGAGGAAGACCTCGAAGTCACAACCGAGGAGAACCAATTGGTGGTGCGGGGAAGGCAGACCGACGAAACCGAACGGGACTATCTGCATCGCGGAATAGCTGCGCGACAGTTCCAGCGCTGCTTCGTGCTGGCGGATGGAATGCGGGTAACGGCCGCTGAACTGAAGAACGGCCTGCTGGCGATTGATCTCGACCGACCAGAACCGCAGAAGCTGGTACAAAAAATAAACATTTCGGTGAAAGACTGATCTCGTCCTGCTCCGAAATATTGGCTCGATGGCGGGTCGGTCGGAATGACGCCCCGCAAACTGGAGGCTAGCATGACCCATAGTGACGAAACCCAGACCTTCACGCAGTCTGACCTCGCCCATCTCGGCGAGGGCACGGTGGCCTATCTTCGCGAAATCGGCAGCGACGAGCTGATGGGCAAGTTCCCGAACCTGCCCGAAATCGCCCCGAACACCAAGCTTTGGGCGCTGTTTGCAGCCAATGGACAGCCGATCCTGCTGTCCGACGCTCGTGAACGCGCGATCGCCGGAGCGTTCGAAAACGACCTTACGCCGGTCAGCATTCACTGACCGGGGCCGGTCAGGCCCCGCTGGTCTGACCGCAAGCATCGATTCAGGCTGCTTTCGACCCTTGGGTCTCTGACAGCAACGCATGAATGGCGGTGGCGTCACGGGTACCGCGTACCTTCGCCACCGTATCCGCGTCGCGCAGCACGCGGGCGATACGCGACAAAGCCTTCAGATGATCCGCCCCGGCTCCCTCCGGGGCGAGAAGTAAGAACACCAGATCGACCGGCTGATCATCCAGCGCCTCGAAGTCGATCGGCGTTTCCAGCCTCGCGAAAACACCGCTGATCTGCTCGACTCCGCCAAGCTTGCCGTGCGGTATTGCGATGCCGTTGCCGACGCCCGTCGAACCCAGGCGCTCGCGCTGCAAGATCGTGTCGAAGATTTCGCGCTCCGGAATGCCCGTAATGGCTGATGCGCGCTCGGCCAGAAGCTGCAGAAGCTGCTTCTTCGAATTGGCCTTCAGCGCTGGCATGATTGCGGGAACTTCGATGAGATCACTGAGATCCATTGCAAAAATCCTCGTGGTCTTTCCGGCCATCGCCGGGAGACGCATTTTCGTCAGGCCGACAAGGCCGTTGACGGGTCGATCCAGCCAATATTTCCGTCGCCGCGGCGGTAGACGATATTGACCTGGTTGTTGCCGGCGTTGCGAAATACAAAGACCGGGCTGTCCTTCGTGTCCAGTTCGATGATGGCGTTCGCCACCGACATGGTACGCAGCGACAGCGTTGATTCGGCGACGACGGCGGGTGCGAAGTCTTCCGGCACCTCCTCATCCTCGTCGGCCACAGGCGCCATCACCCGATAAGCCATGTCTTCCTTGAGATTGGCGTTTGCGGCCGAATCATATGACTTCAGGCGGCGCTTGTAGCGCCTGAGTCGCTTCTCGATTCGGTCGGAAGCAGCCTCAAAGGCTGCCTGAGGATCATAGGCCTCGCCTGCAGCCTGCAGGTCCATGCCGCTGTCCAGGAAGATGACGCAGTCAGCCGAAAAGCGAGATCCCGACTTTTCCACCGTCACATGCCCGGAAAAGCCGCCGTCGAAGTACTTTTCGACCGCGTCGCCGATCCGGCTTTCGATGCGCGTACGGAACGCATCGCCGATGTCCATGTGCTTACCCGAGATCCGCAGGCTCATTTTGTTATCGACCTTCCCTGTTCAGACTCTGGATGTCCGAGAGTTTATACTCGTGGCGGATGCACACAAGCTTCGCAGCGGCACCCAGGCCGATTTACGGTTCGAACTTTCTGGTTGATCAACAAGCCGTTTCGGACGGCGCCTTCAACAGTCAGGCCATCTGCCCTGTCCATGCGGGCGGGCTTCTAGTCACTTCATCGGGGAATGTCAATGAAGCTTGGGCAGGGCGGAATCGGGCGCAGAATTAGCGTCCGGCGGTCGCCAGGGCCCGTTTTTCGCGGCGGCGCTGCACGGAGGACGGAATGCTCATGCCTTCCCGATACTTGGCCACGGTCCGACGCGCGATGTCGATGCCACTTTTCCTCAACATATCCACAATCGCGTCGTCGGAGAGCACATTTGCGGGCCGCTCCTCGTCGATCATCTGCTTTATGCGGTCGCGCACCGATTCCGACGAATGGGCGTCGCCGCCGCCCGATGCGGCAATCGAGACCGTGAAGAAATAGCGCAGTTCAAACACGCCGCGCGGCGTCAGCATGTACTTGTTGGCGGTTACGCGGCTGACCGTCGATTCATGCATGCCGATGGCGTCAGCAACCGTGCGCAGGTTGAGCGGGCGCAGGTGGCGCACGCCATGGACCAGAAAGGCGTCCTGCTGCCTTACGATTTCCGATGTCACCTTGAGGATCGTCTTGGCACGCTGGTCGAGGCTGCGCGTCAGCCAGTTGGCGTTCTGCAAGCACTCGGACAGGAAATCGCGCTCCGCCGGGTTCTTGGCCTGGCCCGACACCTGGGCGAAATAGATGTTGTCAACAAGCACGCGGGGAAGCGTCTCGGGGTTGAGCTCGACGGTCCAGCTGCCGTCACTTGCGGCGCGCACCTCGACATCGGCGACGATGGCGTCCGTGTGACCGCCGGTAAAGCCGGTTCCGGGCCGCGGGTCGAGCAGCCTGATCTCGGCCATCATGTCGAGAAGGTCTTCCTCGTCGACCCCGCACAGGCGCTTGAGCGCGGAAAAGTCGCGGCGTGCCAGCATTTCGAGGTTGCCGAGCAGCGTCTGCATTGCAGGATCCAGCCGGTCACGCTGCGCCAGTTGCAGCGCCAGGCATTCGGCAAGGTCGCGGGCGAATATTCCCGCTGGTTCGAATGTCTGGCAGATGGCGAGCACCTTTTCGATCTCTTCGACCTCGACGCCCAGCCGCTCCACGATGTCGGCGAAATCTGCCCGCAGGTAGCCGCCTTCGTCGAGGTTGTCGGTCAGTTCGCGCGCAATCAGACGGGCAGCCGGCTCTGCGAAAGCGAAGGCGATCTGCTCTCCGACATGGTCGCGCAGAGTGACGGCGCTGGCCGCCATGTCGTCCATGTCGAACGGATCGCCTGAACCGCCGGCATTGCCGCTGCTGCCGCTGCCGGCCGATTTCCACTGTGCTGTCAGGTCCGGGCCGAGGCGCTCGCCCGTGCCCGGATCGTCCGGGAAAACGTTCTCGAGCGAACTGTCGAGCTTGTCGGCCATCGCCTTGGACGTCCAGGCCGGCTCTCCGTCCTGCCAGTCGTCGTCGCCCTGATCGCTGCTGCTCTTCTGCAACTGATCGGTGGCCGCATCGTCGCGCGGCTCGGCGCGGTCGATCAGCGGGTTGCGCTCGATCTCCTCGTCGACGAACTGCTCGAGCTCGCGATGCGTCATCTGCAGCAGCTTTATCGACTGCATCAGCTGCGGCGTCATGACCAGCGACTGCGACTGCCTAAGCTGCAATTTGGCGGAAAGCGCCATTACCCGATACATCCCCGTGCAACCGTCACCCCGGCAGCGAGAGGCTCCAGGTGACAATTATGCGACCGGTCATAAAAACTGGCCCGGCTTTTGCTTGTCAAGGCGAATGACTAGCAGGGACCGCTTACCGGGGGGTTATTGGGGTCGATAGAATGGTTTTCGATCCGTCCAGGGGTGGAAAACGGGAGTGGCTCGCCTCAAAGCGTGAAACCCTCGCCGAGATAGAGGCGCCGGACGTCGGGATTGGCCACCACCTCGTCGGCCTGGCCGTGGGTCAGCACCTCGCCGGCATGAATGATGTAAGCGCGGTCGATGAGGCCAAGCGTTTCGCGGACATTATGGTCGGTGATCAGCACGCCGATGCCGCGCTGGGTCAGGTGGCGAACAAGCTGCTGGATGTCGGCGACGGCGATAGGGTCGATGCCTGCAAAGGGTTCGTCAAGCAGCATGTAGTGCGGCCGGCTGGCGAGTGCCCGGGCGATCTCAAGGCGGCGACGCTCGCCACCGGACAGCGACAGCGACGGCGCGGCGCGCAGATGCGAGATGTGGAACTCCTCGAGCAGGGCATCGAGATCGATCTCGCGCTGCTTGCGGCTCTTTTCCACGACTTCGAGCACGGCGCGGATGTTCTGCTCTACCGTCAGGCCGCGAAAGATCGAGGCTTCCTGCGGCAGGTAGCCTATGCCAAGCCGCGCGCGGCGGTACATCGGCATGGACGTAACGTCGAAACCGTCGATCTCGATAGTCCCCTGGTCGACGGGCACGAGGCCTGTGACCATGTAGAAGCAAGTCGTCTTGCCGGCCCCGTTGGGGCCGAGCAGGCCGACGGCCTCGCCGGCCCTGACACCGAGCGAAACGCCGTTGACGACCCTGCGGCCCTTGTAGCTCTTGGTCAGCCCCTTGGCGATCAGCGTGCCCTTGAAGGCCGCGATGTCACTTCTGCGGATCGCAGGCGCTGCCGGCCCGCGCGTGCCGAACAGGCGCGAGAAGAAGGACGGCTGACTGTCCATTACTTCTTGGACTTCGGATCGATCTTCATCTGGACGCGACCCGAGCAGCCGTCGACCTGGGCGCGGCCGGTCTTCATCTGCACGGTCAGCTTGCAACCGGTCAGGACGTTGCTGCCTTCAGACAGCACCACCTTGTTGCCCGACATGACAAGGACTTCCGTCTTCATGTCGAAGACGCCGGAATCGCCCGTCGCGACCTGGTTGTCCGACTTGACGTAGACCTTGCCGTCGACTTCGAGCTTCTCGATGTTCGACGAACCGGTTGCGGCCGAGCCGCCGTCCTTGGCGTAATGGACCGTCATGCGTCCTGCCTTGAGAAGGGTCGGGCCTTGGGTCACGGCGACATTGCCGGTGAAGACCGCGATGTTGTCTTCCTCGCGGACCTCGAGCTTGTCACTCTCGATGGCGATCGGCTCTCCGCCATTGAGGCGCAGGCCGGAAATGCGGCTCTCGCTCTCGGCCTGAGCCTGCGCCGCACCCGCGCTGAAACCAAGCGCCAGCAGCGCCGCAAGACATACATGGGACCTAGTTGGACGCATCGGTGTCTCTCCTGGCCGCCTCAGCAGCCTTTACTCTGTCCGGGTCAATGTTCACGCGGACCTTCGTTTCGAAGATAACGCGATTGCCATTGTCGAGAATTGCCATTGACCCTGCGGTAATCGTTGAGCCATTGGATTGAATATCGACGGGCTGACTTGTTTTCAAGTTGCCATTGTTGATGTCCAGAAAGGCGGACTGCAACTTGGCGATCAGGCCATCGCTCGTCGTCACCGTGATAGCGGTATCCACCTCAAGCGTGTTCTCGATGCGGTTGAAGACGCCGCTCTCAGTCTGAACGCGGGCCCAGTTGTCCTCGTTCAGAGGCATTTTGGCATCGATGCCCTCAAGCGTGACGATGCCCTGTTCCTCGAAATCCTGCAATGCGCGCCCGGCAATCATCGAATAGGGCAGGCCCTTCTTGGTGAAGCCTTCAAGTTTCGGATTTGCCATCACCAGCTTGCCGTCAGCAACGTCCGTGCCCTGTTCCACGACCTTCACCGCCGGCGGTGCCGACATCATCGACATGGAAATGAAACCGGCTGCCAGCAATACCGCGGCGACCGGCAGCACGAACTTCAGACGCCGGACATTGCGCGAATGGCGCGCGGCACGGCCGAACGCATCCGTGCGTGACCGGACTGTCCGGTGCATCGACGCCATGGACAGCTCCGCCTGATCTTCAGTCGTACCGATCGTTTGCGCCAACGCGCCCGCCTTCCGTCTGCCTTCGTCCGATAACGACGGACAGATCGCTCCGCCCATCGGGTACCGAATATCCAGTTCGCCTTGGATGATGCCGGGGGCACCATGATTGATGGACCTTCTCTGCGGTCCACTTCGGTTAGAGTTCCGCCCGAGCTCGCGTTCGTGCCCAAGCCGCCAGCACATCACGAAATCTTACAGGCATGCGATTTGCACCCCAATATGGTTATTTTGGGAAGTTTGACCAGCCCGTCTTGCGGGAACGCAGCATTGGCGACAGATGAAAGCGGTGGCGGTGGAGAAACGCATGCTCTAAAACGCGACGGATTTTCAGCACGGGAGCACTCGACATGGCCATGCGGGCCGACGACTTGATCGACCGTCGCCGACTGCGGCGCAAGCTCACCTTCTGGCGGGTTGCGGCACTTGGCATCGTTGCAGTCGGCCTTGCGGCCGCCGCGGCATGGACGATGCGCGACGGCCTCGGCGGACTGGCTGCCGACCACATCGCAAAAGTGCGCATCGAGGGCACGATCACCGAGGACGACGAACTGCTCGAGCGTCTGGAGAAGATCCGCAAGGCGCCCGCTGTCAAGGGCGTGATCCTTGCCGTTGACTCGCCTGGCGGCACCACTGCCGGGGGTGAGGCCATCTTCGAGGCGGTACGCCTGCTTGCCGCCGAAAAACCCGTGGTCGCCCAGGTCGGCACGCTGGCCGCCTCAGCAGGTTACATGATCGCCAGCGCGACAGATCACATCGTCGCCCGGAAATCGTCGATTATCGGCTCGATCGGCGTTCTCGTGCAGTTTCCCAACGTCACCGGCCTGATGGAAAAGGTCGGCATCAAGCTCGAGGAAGTGAAGTCTTCTCCCCTCAAGGCCGAGCCTTCGCCCTTCAACGCGACGACCGAGCCAGAACGCGCCATGCTGCGTGCAATGATCCTCGACAGTTATGACTGGTTCAAGGGACTGGTGGCCGAACGCCGGCCCCTGTCGGCCGCCGAAGTGGCGCTTCTCGCCGACGGCTCGGTGTTCACCGGTCGTCAGGCGCTGAAGAACAAGCTGGTCGACGAACTCGGCGGCGAGAGCGCGGCGATCGGATGGCTGGAAACCAAGGGAGTCGACGCCGAATTGAAGGTCATCGAGTGGAAGCAGAAGGACGACAGCTCGCTGTTTCCCTTGCCGCAGGCAGTGGCGGCCGTCGCCCGGCTGCTCGGCATTCCGGAAGACAGCGCTACCATTTTGAACGAACTTGGCGCCGAACGCTTGTTCCTTGACGGTCTCGTATCCGTCTGGCACCCTTAGCCGGGGTCACCAGCAGCGATAAAAAAAGACAATAAAATCATTCGCATATTCTTCAGTCTGTGATTGTGGCGGGGATCGCTCCTATGATTAAATCTGAACTCGTGCAGCTCATTGCGTCACGAAATCCGCATCTGTTTCTGCGCGACGTCGAGAACATCGTCGGCGCCATCTTCGAAGAGATCACCGATGCACTCGCCGATGGCAACCGTGTAGAGCTTCGCGGCTTCGGCGCCTTTTCGGTCAAGAACCGGCCGGCGCGCACGGGCCGCAATCCCCGCACCGGGGAATCGGTCGAGGTCGAGGAGAAATGGGTGCCTTTCTTCAAGACGGGCAAGGAATTGCGCGAACGGCTGAACGGCAGCAAGTGAGACTGCCGCCCCAAAGCTACCGGAAGAAAACATGCTGAACCGATTTGTGCTGATTGCGATCGTCGTCCCCCTGGCCATCATCCTGGTGGCGTTGGCCGTGGCCAATCGCAATCCCGTGGCCTTCACGCTCGATCCCTTCAATCCGGGCAATCCTGCGCTGACCATGCAACTGCCGCTGTTCGTACTGCTGTTCCTCGCGGTCGGCATCGGCATGATCGTCGGCAGCCTGGCAACCTGGTTCAAGCAGGGCCGCTACCGCAAGATGGCGCGCCACCGCAGCCAGGAGGCAGACATGCTGCGCCAAGCCGCGGCGCGGGCGCCCGGCGACAAGGCTCCTTCCCAGGTCGCGCTGCCGCATCCCTAGCAACAGTCCGGCGGCGGCCGGCGGAGTTCCACAGATGCTGACCATTTCGGCGGACGATATCGACCGCGCCCTGACCTTTCCGGGATTGGTCGAGACGCTGCGCGAGGCCTTCTCGGCCGGCGCGGTGCAGCCGGTGCGCCATCATCACACGATCGAACGGCCCGACGGCGCGGCCTCTACGCTGCTGATCATGCCGGCCTGGTCGGATTTCCAGGCCGCGGGCACCTCGAAGGACGGCTATATCGGCGTCAAGGTCGTCACCGTGTCGCCCAACAATAACAGCATCGGCAAGCCGGCCGTCATGGGTCTTTATCTCCTGCTCGACGGCACAACCGGCGAGCCGCGGGCGCTGATCGATGGACAGCGGCTGACGCAGTGGCGCACGGCCTGTGCATCGGCGCTCGCGGCAACCTACCTGGCGCGCGAAGATGCCTCGCGCCTGCTGATCGTCGGCGCCGGTGCGCTTGCGCCCTTTCTTGCGAATGCGCACGCCGCTGTGCGGCCGATCCGCGAGATACGGATATGGAACCGCACACCAGCCAATGCCCAAAAGGTGGCGGCCGCACTCGAAATTCCCGGCGTCTCGGTCTCGGTAGCCACCGACCTCGATGAGGCGCAGGGCTGGGCCGACATCATCTCGTCGGCGACCATTTCGACCGAACCGCTCGTCAAGGGCGCGCTGCTGCGCCCCGGCGTGCATGTCGACCTTGTCGGCGCCTTCACGCCTGACATGCGCGAGAGCGACGACGAGGCGGTGCGGCGCGCCCGCGTCTTCGTCGATACGCGCGCCGGCGCCAGCAAGGAAGCGGGCGATATCGTGCAGCCCCTAAGAGCCAAGGTCATCGACCCGGACCATATCGTTGCCGACCTGCACGAGCTTGCGCGCGGTCAGAAGACCGGCCGCGAAACGAGGGACGATATCACGCTCTTCAAGTCGGTCGGCGCCGCACTCGAGGATCTCGCCGCCGGCATCGCGGTCTACAAGGCGTTGCGACCCACTGCCGCCTGACCATCGATTGCCGTAGCAGGTTCGGCGCTTTGTTGCGCCGACTTCTGGCCTATGGCAGAAGCAGCCAGCACCCCCGCCGGAGAGCCGTCTCGTTGAGCCAGAAGCGCGCCAAACGCCCAGACCGTCGTCGCGAGCACGGCGCGCCCAAGCCGCAGGCAAGACCCGCGCAGGCGCGCCCTGACGCCGACGAACCGCGGCAGGCGCCGCACCCGCCGGCCACGCTGAAGCGCCGCGACGCACCCTTGCCGGCCGAACGGCTGCCCCTCATCCTCGAGGTCAAGCCGAACGACGACTACGCGCTGCTCGATAGCGGCGACGGCCAGAAGCTCGAGCAGTACGGCGCCTACCGCATCATCCGCCCCGAGAACCAGGCGATCTGGTTGCGCGCCCTGCCCGAGCGCGACTGGCAGAATGCCGACGCGATCTTCACCGGAGACACCGAAGAGGAAGGCCTTGGCCGCTGGCGGTTCCCCGGCACGCCGCTCGGCGAGACCTGGCCAATGCGCCACGACGGCATCCATTACCTCGGCCGCTTCACCTCGTTCCGCCATGTCGGCGTGTTTCCGGAACAAGCCTCGCATTGGGATCACATGGCCGGGCTGATCGAAAAGGCCGGACGTCCGGTGAAGGTGCTGAACCTCTTCGGCTACACGGGCGTCGCCTCGCTGGTCGCCGCGCGTGCAGGCGCCGAAGTCACTCATGTCGACGCCTCGAAGAAGGCAATTGGCTGGGCCCGCGAAAACCAGGCCATAGCCGGCCTGCAGGACAAGCCGATCCGCTGGATCTGCGAGGATGCTATGAAATTCGCCGAGCGGGAAGAACGCCGCGGCAGCGCCTATGACATCATCCTGTTCGACCCGCCGGCCTATGGACGCGGCCCGAAGGGCGAAGTCTGGCAGCTCTTCGCCGACCTGCCGGCACTGGCCGATCTCTGCCGCCGAATCCTGACGCCGAAGCCGCTCGCTGTCGTGCTGACGGCCTATTCCATCCGCGCCTCCTTCTTCGCCATCCACGCGCTGATGCGCGACAGTTTCGCCGGCATGGGTGGAACCGTCGAATCCGGGGAGTTGATCATCCGCGAGAAGTCGGCCGGCCGTGCCCTCTCGACATCGCTCTTCTCGCGCTGGGTGGCCTCATGAGCGAGCATCGTGCCAGCGGCGCGCCGGGCCAGGTCAAGGAAATAACCAGCCTTGCCAATCCGCTGATCAAGGACATCAAGTCCCTGGCGCTGAAGAAGTACCGCGACCAGCAGCACGCTTTCATGGCCGAGGGACTGAAGCTGATCATCGACGCCTTCGAACTCGGCTGGTCGATCCGCACGCTGGTCTATGCCAAGGCGGCGCGCGGCAATGCCGCCATCGAAAAGATCGCCGCGCGCACCGTCGCCTCCGGCGGTACCGTGCTGGAGGTCAGCGAGAAGATCCTGACTGCGATCACCCGCCGCGACAACCCGCAGGCGGTCGTGGGCGTCTTCGCACAGCGCCTTACCGCACTCGGCGACGTCAGACCCGGCAACGACGACGTCTGGGTCGCCCTCGACCGGGTCCGCGATCCCGGCAATCTAGGCACCGTCATCCGTACCGTCGACGCCGTTGGCGCAAAGGGCGTCATCCTCGTCGGCGAGACGACCGATCCGTTCTCGCTCGAAACGGTGCGCGCAACGATGGGATCGATCTTCGCCGTACCGGTCGCAAAGGCCTCGCCAGAGGCCTTCCTTGCCTGGCGGAAGGGTTTTCCCGGCCTGGTGGCCGGAACGCATCTCAAGGGCGCGGTCGACTACCGCTCGGTCGACTATTCGGGCCGCCCGGTGCTTCTCCTGATGGGCAACGAGCAGCAAGGCCTGCCCGAAGACCTCGCTGCCTCGTGCGATCGGCTGCTCAAGATCCCGCAGGCGGGTCGGGCCGATTCGCTCAATCTCGCGGTTGCCACCGGGGTCATGCTCTACGAGGTCCGGCGCGGTGCGCTTGCCATCGGCGATGGGGAGGCCGACGCTTGAAGCCGCTCATGTCCTATACGCTGGTCGTCGCCGTCGCCGTGGCGCTCGACCAGTGGATCAAGCATCTTGTCGAGACCGGGCTCGTCATGCACGAGCAGGTAGACATCCTGCCCTTCCTCGCGCTGTTTCGCACCTATAACACCGGCGTCGCCTTCTCGATGTTCTCCTCCTTCGGTGACACGGGCCTGATCGTCCTTTCTCTCGCCGTCATTACCTTCGTGCTCTATCTGGCGAGCCGCACGGAGCCCGGGCAGGTCCTTGCGCGGCTGGGCTTTGCGTTGATCGTGGGCGGGGCCATCGGCAACATCATCGACCGCACCCTGCATGGTCACGTCATCGACTACATCCTCTTCCACACGCCCGTCTGGTCGTTTGCCGTGTTCAACCTGGCCGACGCCTTCATCACCATCGGCGCCCTGATCGTGCTCGCCGACGAGTTCCTCGGCTGGTCACGGCAGGACGACAAGGATCGACCTTCGGCCGATTGACCGCGTTCGGCCGGCACTCCAATCTGCAGCCCTAAACAGGAAAAAAGAAGATGAGCGACAGATTCAAGGCAATCCTGATTTCGCGCGATGCGGAAAAAAAGCAATCCGTCGAGGTCACCGAACTCGGTGAAGCCGACTTCATGGAGGGTGACGTCACCGTTGCCATCGAAGCGACGACGATCAACTACAAGGATGGCCTCGCGATCACCGGCAAGGCACCGGTCGTACGGCGCTTCCCGCTGGTTCCCGGTATCGACTTCGCGGGCACGGTAGTCGCATCCGACAACGCCGACTGGAAGCCGGGCGACAAGGTGATCCTCAACGGCTGGGGCACCGGCGAGACGCACCACGGCGCGTTTGCCGGTAAGTCCCGGGTCAAGGGCGAATGGCTGGTACCGCTTCCGGCCGGCATGAGCGCGCGCGATGCCATGGCCGTCGGGACGGCGGGCTACACGGCCATGCTGTCCGTCATGGCGCTGGAGAAGCACGGCATCACGCCAGACATGGGGCCCGCAATCGTCACGGGTGCCGCCGGCGGCGTCGGCTCCGTGGCCATCTCGCTTCTTTCCGGCCTCGGCTACCACGTAATCGCCTCGACCGGACGGCCCGAGGAGAGCGACTTCCTGAAGCAACTCGGGGCCTCCGAGATCATCGAGCGCGACGAACTGTCGGGCCCGGCCAAGCCGCTCAACAAGGAGCGCTGGGCAGCGGGCGTCGACGCGGTCGGCAGCCATACGCTCGCCAACGTGTTGTCGATGACCTCCTACGGTGGCGCAATCGCCGCCTGCGGCCTCGCCGGCGGCATGGACCTGCCGTCCAGCGTCGCGCCCTTCATCCTGCGCGGCGTCTCGCTGCTCGGCATCGATTCCGTCATGGCACCGCGCGCGATGAGGCTTGAGGCCTGGCGGCGCATCGCCACCGAGCTCGATCACGCCAAGCTGTCCGCACTGTCCAGAACGATCGGATTCGACGATATTATCGCCTCGGCGCGCGATATCGTCGACGGCAAGATCCGCGGCCGCGTCGTCGTCGAAATGTGATTTGCCACATGGCGGATCGGCTGGCTCCCAGCCGATCCGCTAAAATGCGATCTTTCCTCCAAAAGCTTCCCTAATCTCTCTCTGCCAAGTGTTTGCGCATGATCGTGGACTCTGACAGCAGGGCGAAACCGCAGGCGCATTCTGGCACCGCAAGGCCGGTTGGCGGAGCGGTGAACCGGCGCATCATGGCGCCGCCTCCGCTTGCTCCGGTATTGCCCAAACGCGTGCCTCGCCTCCTGTCCTTCGCCACCATAGTTGCTGTTCTGATGCTGGCCGGCGTGGCCCGGTTGACGGGCGCTCCCGGATTCTTGGTCGTCAGCCTGCTGGTTACCGGCATTGCCGGCATCGTCCTGTTCGCCAGGGCTCTGAAGGCCGAAGGTCGCGCCGCTCTCATCCTCTCGGAAAGCGTCGCCCGCAGCCGCGCCGAGATCGAGAACATTGCCGACCGGATGTGGGAGCTGCAGGAGAGCGAGGAGCGGTTCCGCGGCCTCATCGACGCGCTCGGCGATCTCGTCGTCCACCGCGACCGGGACGGCTGCATCGTCTACGCCAACCGGGTGTTTGCAGAGCTTGTCGGCATGGATCAGCGCGAGCTGGTCGGCCTGACGCTGGCCGAGATCGGCATCGACGTCGGCGTGGTGCCGGACGCCGCCTTCTCGGAAGGCGAGTGCCTGAGTTCCACCGACGTCGAGATCCGCAGCGCCAGCGGGCCACGCTGGTTCTCCTGGATCGAGCTTTCGGTGCGCGACAAGGCAAGCGACGACGTCTCGCACCGCGCGATCGCGCGTGACATCACACCGCGCAAGCGCGCCGAAACGGCGTTGATAAACGCGCGCGAGCGCGCTGAATTCGCCAGCCAGGCCAAGTCGCGCTTCCTGGCCACTGTAAGCCACGAGATCCGCACGCCGATGAACGGCATCATGGGGATGGCCAAGCTGCTCGCCGACACAGAGCTCTCGCCGGAGCAGCGCACCTATGTCGGTGCCGTATCAACCTCGGCAAGCGCTCTGCTCGCGCTGATCGAGGACCTGCTCGACTATTCCAAGATCGAGGCTGGCCGCTTCGACGCCGAACCGCAGCCCATGTCGCCCCGCGAGATCGCCGACAATGTTGTCGAACTCCTCGCCGCCAAGGCCTTCGCCAAGGGGATCGGCCTTGGCTGCCACGTGGCGCCAGAGGTGCCGCGCCTGATCACTGCCGACCCCGGGCGCGTCCGGCAGGTGCTGCTCAACCTGCTCGGCAATGCGGTCAAGTTCACCGATACCGGCGGCATCCTGCTGACAATCACCCGGGTCGGCTCCAACCCCGGCGGGATACGCTTCTCTGTCGCCGACACCGGCCCAGGTCTGCTGCCGCAGGAGATGGACCGCATCTTCCAGGAATTCGAGCAGGCCGACGGTACGTCCACCCGCGTCCATGGCGGCGCCGGCCTCGGCCTCGCCATTTCCAAGCGGCTGATCGAATCGATGAACGGCGCGCTGTCGGTCACCAGCGAGCACGGCGAAGGCTCTGACTTCGTCTTCGAGATTCCGGCGGTCAGCGCCACGGAAGCGCCGCAGGAGCGCGGCAAGATTCTGGCCGGGCAGAAGGTGGTGGTACTGTCAAAGAACCTCGTCGAGGCGCGCGCCATCGCCATGACGATCCATGCCTATGGTGGCAGCGTGGCCATTGCCAGTTCCGTCTCGCAGGCCTCCACGATGGCGCAGGGCTGCAAGACGCTGCTGGTCGACGCGGCGATCGAGAAGGCCGACGGTCGCGTGCTCAAGCGGCTTCGCCAAGCCGGTTTCAACGCCGCCAACGCCATCACCATGATAGCGCCGACCGATCGCGGCATGCTTGGTGAGTTCCGCGCCAGCGGCTATTCGACGTTCCTCGCGCGCCCGGTGCGCGGCGAGACGCTGCTTCGCGTGCTGCTGTCTGCTTTGGCCACGAAGGAGGCGTCGGTCGAGCCCGCAAGAGAGCCCGGCATCAAGCCGGCGCGCAGGCGCGGACAGTTGCCAGGACTTTCGGTACTGGTCGCAGAGGACAATGAGATCAACGCCATGCTGGCGCGTTCGACATTGCTCAAGGCCGGTCACCGAGTCGACGTCGTGGGCAACGGCAAGGCAGCGGTGGAGGCGGTAACTGGTGCCGGGGGCAAGCGCCCCTACGACGTCGTTCTGATGGACCTGCACATGCCGGTCATGGACGGTCTCGACGCGATCGCCGCCATTCGTCGCTACGAGGAGGAGGTCGGCTCCCCGCCGATTCCGATCATGGTGCTTTCGGCCGACAGCCAGGAAAAGACCCGTCATGCCATCCTCGCTCATGGCGCGAGCGGCTTCGTGACCAAGCCGCTCGATCCCGATGCGCTGGTTCGCCTGGTGGAAGAACGCGCCGCGGCCTAAGGCCGTGTCCACACCGTCACGACTCCGGGCACATACGCCCCGAACCGATGTCGTTGTCATCCTGCTGAGCCGGCTACAGTCCGCTGTCTTGCCCGGTCCCGGCGAGCAAGCTAGTGTCACAATCCTGTTGCACTCCGTCCGTATCCCCGGCGCCATGAGGGATGGCTCGAAGGAGAATCACCTGTGCGTGCAGCCTTGCCGGAGCGTGAAATCCATCAGGCCCTATCGCCGGCCGCGGTCGATAGAAATGCGGTGAGCCGCTTCGATGCCGGCGCTCCGCTTGGCCGGATCGGCAGCCTAGAGGTCCGGTTGGCGCGCAGTCTCGACGAAATCTCCGCCGCCCAGGAAGTCCGCTACCGCGTTTTCTACGAGGAACTCGGCGCCAACAGCGCAGAACTCGATACTACCGAGCGACGCGACGCCGACCGCTTCGACCTCATTTGCGACCATCTGCTGGTTTTCGACACCGCCCTCCCCGGCCCCTGCCACAGGCAGATCGTCGGCACCTACCGGCTACTGAGTCAGGAAGCGGCCAACAAGGCCGGCGGTTTCTACTCCGATGACGAATTCGAGCTGAAGAAGCTGATCGCCCGGCATCCGGGCCAGCGGTTCCTTGAACTTGGCCGCTCCTGCGTGCTGCCCCAATACCGCTCCAAGCGCACGATCGAAGTTCTCTGGCAGGGCATCTGGGCCTATATCAACCAACACAACGTCGGCGTCATGACCGGCTGTGCCTCGTTCCACGGCGTCGTGCCGGCGGCACATGCCGAGGCCCTGTCTTTCCTGGCGCAGAACTGCCGGACCACGTCAGACTGGGACATCCGCGCCGTGGCGAGCCGCTACTGCTCGATGGATCTCATGCCGCCCGAGGCTGTCAGCATGAAGTCGGCACTCGCCGCCATGCCGCCGTTGATCAAGGGCTATCTCAGGGTTGGCGCACGGGTCGGCGACGGCTGCGTCATCGACCACCAGTTCGGCACCGTCGACGTCTTCATCGTGATGCCGGTGAAGGAGATCGCGGCCCGGTACGTCATTTACTATGGCGGCGAGGGGCAGCGCTACGCGGCCTGAGGCCGACAGCGCGCGCGACTAGCCATGGCTGAACCCCGGGACGCGCAGGCCCATTCGAGCGTCATGGAATGTCTTCCGGCCGTCGGCCTGGCCGCGCCCGGTAGGGTGGAAAGCTCCATCCAAACCTGATCGCGCCGCCGCGCACGGCAAAGGCACAACCAAAAGCAATCAGCGCTGCCGCGAAGCCCGGCAGGTAGGCGATATCGGCCAGCGTGTAGACGGCGGCTCCGGCCATTGCGGCCGAAACGTAGATTTCAGGCTTGATCAGCACCGAGGGTTCGCCGACCAGCAGATCGCGCAGGATGCCACCGAATGTCGCCGTCAGCATGCCCATGACGATGGCGACGACAGGCGAGCCGGTGATCGCCATGGCCTTGGCCGCACCCATCACCGAAAAGGCGGCGAGGCCGACGGCATCAAGCCAGATCAACAGCCTGTAGCGGGATTCCACAAGGTGCGCGGTGAAGTAGACGATTACCGCCACCGCGGCGCTGATGAGCACGTAGTGGTGATTGCCGACCCAGAAGACTGGGATGTTGAGGATGACGTCGCGCAAGGTTCCGCCGCCAATGGCGGTAACGTTCGCCAGGAACAGGAAGCCGATGATATCGAGCTGCCGGCGCGAGGCAGCCAACGCGCCGGTCGCGGCAAAAACCGCGACACCGGCATAGTCGAGAAGCTGGATTGCGTTCATCGCTCCCGCTTACCGGAATGCGATGGCGCCGGATAGGTCAGGCGTCTTTTTCGGCCTGTTCGTTGACCGGACCGGGCTCCGGCGGCGCTTCCGGGGTAACATGCTTGGGACCGCCCTTGGCGACGCCCACCATAGCCGGCCGGAGCACCCGATCACCGATCGAATAGCCCGGCTGCACCACCTGAACGACCGTGTTGGCCGCAACGTCGGGGTTGGGAACCTCGAACATTGCCTGATGGAAGTTCGGGTCGAATTTCTCGCCTTCCGGCGCGAGCTTCTTGACCCCGTGACGCTCCATCGCGGAAAGCATGGCACGCTCGGTCAGTTCGACGCCCTCGATGAGGGCGGTGAAGCCAGCGTCGCCGGAACTCTTCGCCTCGGCCGGAATGGCGTCGAGGGCACGGCGCAGATTGTCGGAAACCGACAGCATGTCGCGCGCGAAGTTCGCCACCGCATAGGCACGTGCATCATGCACGTCTCGCGCCGTGCGGCGACGCAGGTTCTCCATGTCGGCCGCAACGCGCAGCGCACGGTCCTTCAGCTCCTCGTTTTCCTTCATCAGGCGCAACAGGGCCTCGTAGTCGCCGTCGGTCGTCCCTTCCGGGCGCTCGGCTTTGGCTTCGGGCATCTGGGCGTCGTCAGGCGCGTGTTCGTCTTTTGAGGTGTCGCTCATCGCGTTCTGTCATCTCGGCACTGTTTGAAGTCGTGCCGCATATCGATGTTTGACGGCCAAAAATCAAGGGGTAAAGGCCTAGGACAGCGATCGCCGAAACCTGCCATGGCGGGACCGGCTGTTACAGGCAGGCAACGCGATCGATACAAATTTAGATAAACTTTACCATATCTTGTGGCGCACTGTCCGTTAGCCGCCGAAAGCTGGAACCATTCCAATGCGCGGGTAGTTTTGCTCCCAACAGAAGGCATTGGAACCCATGAACGCCAGAATACCCGATACACCCGGCAGCCTGCCGGTGGAAATCCGGCGCCAGCTCGGCTCCCCGGCAATGACGCGCTTCGTCCACTCGCTTCCAAGCTTTGGCGATCCGCCAGAGACGGACGACCGCTTCGCGACCCTGCTCGACGAACTGGATCGCGTGGAAAGCCGCAGAAAACAGGCCCGCAGCGCAAACATGACAGGGAATTAACGTAAGTTCTCGCTTCTATCGCTTGCCTGATACGCGCCGCTCTGCATAGGGTCGTCCATGAATACGACTCTGCCCGATCCGCGCTCCGCGCAAAACGAGCGCGCTTGGGTAAAAGCGCTGTCAGCCTATCGCACGCCGAACCGGCTGCGAAGTTCGTTTGAACTTTCCGTCACCGTCATCCCCTTCGTTGCGCTATGGGCTCTTGCCCTGGCCACGGTCGCCTATGGCTACTGGTGGGGACTCGTGCTGATCCTGCCGGCTGCGGGCTTTCTTGTCCGCCTTTTCATGATCCAGCACGATTGCGGGCACGGCGCCTTCTTCGCGCATCGCCAGACCGACGACTGGATTGGCCGCGTTATCGGCGTCCTGACGCTGACCCCTTACGATTATTGGCGCCGCACGCATGCCGCGCACCACGCCGGCGCCGGCAATCTCGACCAGCGCGGCATGGGCGACATTACGACGCTGACCGTCGCCGAATATCGCGCGCTGTCCGGTTGGGGCAAGTTCCGCTATCGGCTCTACCGCCACCCTGTCGTAATGTTCGGCATCGGACCGGCCTGGCTCTTCTTCCTACAGCAGCGCCTGCCCTTCGGACTTATGCGCGCCGGCGTGACGCCTTGGGTTTCGACCATGGCCACCAACATAGGAATCGCGGTGCTCGCCGGCGGGCTGATCTGGTTCTGCGGCGTCGTGCCGTTCCTGGCGGTTCACCTGCCTATCGTGACGCTGGCTGGTGCCATGGGCATCTGGCTGTTCTACGTGCAGCACCAGTTTGAGGAAACGCATTGGGCTGAAGGCGACGACTGGCAGTTTCAGCATGCCGCGCTGCACGGCTCCTCGCATTACGATCTGCCGCTGGTGCTACGCTGGTTCACCGGCAATATCGGCATCCACCACGTTCACCACCTGTCGAGTCGCGTGCCCTACTATCGGCTTCCGGAAGTGCTGCGGGACTTTCCCGAATTGCGCAATCTCGGCCGCATCACGCTGCTGGAAAGCCTGCGCTGCGTAAAGCTCGTGCTGTGGGACGAGAACCGGCGCAAGCTGGTGTCATTCCGCGAGGCCCGCGCGGCGGCATGACGAAAAGGCGGACCGACAGGCCCGCCCCGCTTTTCCCGATCAATTGAATTGCAGACACGACGGGCCTGACGGCCCGCCGTCTCGTAGGTTCCCGTCAGGCAGCCTTGCGCTCGTCGCGCATCAGGTGCTCGCCGTGCCGGATTTCGGTGCCGAGCACCTTCAGGCAGTTGCGCATGAAAGCCGCGAGGCCAGGCCAGCCCTTGGCCGACACCAGGTTGCCGTCGATATGGGCGCCGTCCGGCGCAACATCGATATAATTGCCGCCGGCCAGGGTCACTTCGGGCTCGCAATATTGCAAAGCCGCGACTTCGCGCCCGCGCACTACGCCATCAACCGCGATGAGTATCTGGACGCCATGGCAGATGGTGAAGATCGGCTTGCCAGTCTCGTGGAAGTGGCGAACCAGCGCCTGCACGCGCTTGTCGATACGGATATATTCCGGGCCGCGGCCACCGGCACAATAGATGGCGTCGTAGCTGGCCGGATCGACCTCGGAGAAGGTCTTGTTGAGAATGTAATCGTGCCCGAGTTTCTCGGTATAGGTCTGTCCGCCCTCGAAGTCGTGCAGCGAGGTTTTGATGATCTCGCCCGCCTTCTTGTCCGGGCAAACGACATGCACCGTGTGCCCGACCGCATGCATGCACTGCTCGAAGACGAAAATTTCGTACTCTTCGCTGAACTCTCCGACCAGCATCAGTATTTTCTTGCCCGACATAATCATCCTCCCTGGATAGCGACCGACATTTGAACGACAGAACAGTCGGGCGGCACTTTATGGCGAGGCTTGCTCGAAAGCAATTGGTCGGACCAGATTGGCGGTGCTGTCCCGCAAACTGCCGACCGGCCGCCCGTTCAGTCGGCGCGGGCGCGCCGCCAGGCATAGCGCCCGGCCCGCTCGGCGGGTTTTGCCGCCGGCTGGTAGTGCAGCGCTATTCCACCGGTCACGCCGGTCTCCAGCCGCCGGATGAGCACCGGGTTCGTCACCTCGAACTCGTCGAAGCCGACGCGCAGCATGTGCGGCAGCTGGTCGACCAGGACATCGCCGGTCGCCCGTACCGCGCCCTCGAAACCATGGCGGCTGCGCAGGAGTTCCGCCTTGGAGAAGGAGCGGCCGTCGCTGAAGGCTGGAAACGCAAGCGCCACCAGCGAAAGCTGGTCGAGAAGACCGACAATCTTGTCCAACGCATCGCCCGGTAGCAGGAGCACGCCAAGCCGCTCGCGCGCAGATATGCGCTCCTGCTCGCCGAGTTCAAGAAAGGCAGCCAGCGGCAGGATGAAGCGGCCGTTGCCCGCCAGCGCCTCGGCACTTTCGGCATGCGTCCACTCGTCTTCGCGGAAGCCGCTTGGGGTCCAGAGCCGCGGCGCGGTCTCCGGTGTCGGGTCAGCCATGCAACATTCCTACAAAGATGCGTCGGTGAGCGAGCGGTCGAGGCCCGACAGATGTATGCCGCACTCGACTTTCGCCTGTCCAGCCCAACGGCCGCTGCGCGCGTCCTCGCCCGGCTGTACCGGCTGGGTGCACGGGAAGCAGCCGATCGACAGATAGCCATAGGCAACCAGCGGGTTTTCGCGCAACGCGTGGCTGCGCATGTAGTCGGCCTGGTCGGCGGTGGTCCAGCGGGCGAGCGGGTTGATGCGGATACGCGGCCCTACCGACTCAAACGCCGCGAGTTCAGCGCGCGTCGCGGCCTGGAAGCGCTTCCTGCCCGTGAACCAGGCACGGAACGGCTCAATACCGCGCGCCAGCGGCTCCACCTTGCGGATGGCGCAACAGGCATCGGTATCCGACTGGTGCAGATTGCCATCGGGGTCGCGCTGCTCGAGCGCCGCCTTGTCCGGCGTGATGACGCGCACGTCGGTCAGGCCGAAATCGGCGATCAGCGCATCTCGGTAGGACAGAGTCTCGCCGAAATGCTTGCCGGTATCCAGAAAGATCACCGGCAGCGTGCGGTCGACGCTGGCGATCATGCTGAGGAGCACGGCCGAATCCGCGCCAAACGACGACACGGCGGCGATCTCGCCGGCAAAGTGGTCGCGCAGGGCGCGCTCGATGATCCTCTCGGGCGCGAGGTGCCCGTAGAGAGCGTCGAGGCTGGCGGCTTCCGCCAGCGCTTCGACTTCGGCCTCAGGCGGCCTTGGCTTCGCCAGCATAGAGCGCCTCCTTGAACGGGGCCTGCCCAACACGCCGGTAGGCGTCAAGGAAGGTCTCCGAGCGGTCCGACCGGACGCGCAGATAGGTCTCCACGACCGTTTCAATGGCATCGGTGATCTCGTCGGGGCCGAAGCCGCGGCCGACGATCTCGCCGACCGAGGTGTTCTCGTCGCCCGAACCGCCCAGTGTTACCTGGTAGAGCTCGGCGCCCTTCTTCTCGACACCCAGAATGCCGATGTGCCCGACATGGTGATGGCCGCAGGCGTTGATGCAGCCCGAGATTTTCAGCTTCAACTCGCCGATGTCGCGCTGGCGCTCCAGCGAGGCAAAGCGCTTCGAGATGTTCTGTGCGACGATGATCGAGCGCGCATTGGCGAGCGCGCAGTAGTCAAGGCCCGGGCAGGCGATGATGTCGGTGATCAGGTTAGAATTGGCAGTCGCCAGCTCGATCTCCACCAGCGCGTCATAGACGGCCTTGAGGTCGGCGCGTGCGACATGCGGCAGGATCAGATTCTGTTCGTGGCTGACGCGGATCTCGTCGAAGGCATATTTCTCCGCGAGGTCGGCAATCGCCTCCATCTGGCTGTCGCTGGCGTCACCCGGAGCCTCGCCGATCCCCTTCAGCGAGATCGTCACCGCGGCATAGTCAGGATGCCGATGGGTGACGACATTCTGGTCGATCCATTCGGAAAAACCGCGTGAATCGAGCCGCGCCAAGCGCACCGCTTCGTCGCCTTCCGGGCGCGGCGCGAGAGCCGGCGGCGCGAAGTAGCGCTCGATCGCCCGGATGTCTTCATCCGGCAGCTTCAGTTCGCCTTCCTTCAGCGCCGCGAACTCGGCCTCGACCTGGCGGGCAAATTCCTCCGCGCCGGTCTCGTGCACCAGAATCTTGATGCGCGCCTTGTACTTGTTGTCGCGGCGGCCGTGCAGATTGTAGACCCTGAGGATCGCCGTGCAGTAGGAGAGCAGATCCTCTTCCGGCAGGAAGTCGTTGATCTTCTTGGCGACCATCGGCGTGCGGCCCTGCCCGCCGCCGACATAGACGGCAAAGCCGAGTCCGCCGTTGTCGTTCTTCTTCAGATGCAGGCCGATATCGTGCGTCTGGATGGCCGCGCGGTCGCGCGACGCACCCGTCACCGCGATCTTGAACTTGCGCGGCAGGTAGGAAAACTCAGGGTGCACCGACGACCACTGCCGCAGGATTTCGGCATAGGGCCGCGGGTCGGCAACCTCGTCGGCCGCCGCGCCGGCGAAATGGTCCGCTGTCACGTTGCGGATGCAGTTGCCGCTGGTCTGGATGGCGTGCATCTCGACGCTCGCAAGGTCCGCCAGAATCGCCGGGATGTCCGACAGCGCCGGCCAGTTGTACTGGATGTTCTGGCGCGTGGTGAAATGGCCGTAGCCCTTGTCGTACTTGCGGGCGATGTGGCCGAGCATGCGCAACTGCCTGGAGTTCAGCGTGCCGTAGGGAACAGCGACGCGCAGCATGTAGGCATGCAGCTGTAGATAGACGCCGTTCATCAGCCGGAGCGGCTTGAACTGGTCTTCCGTGATCTCGCCGGCAAGACGGCGCTCCACCTGGTCGCTGAACTCTGCGACCCGGGCCTTCACGAAATCATGGTCAAACTCGTCGTAACGGTACATTTTCGTCTCGCGGGGCGCGTCCGCCCTTCCCTGTTTCCCTAGGCCGCCGGCCCGGCGTCCAGCCGGGCCTGCTTGCCAAGGTCGTTTCGGTTTGTCGGCCCGGCGGCGCGGATGCGCTCGCGCAGGCGCGACGGCACGATCGCGCCGTCGGTGAGGTCGACGTCGATGAGGTTCACGTCGACGACCTCGTTGTTGGCGTAGGCTGCGTCGCCGATGGCCTGCAGGCGGGCTTCCGCCTCCTTGTCCCCGGCGAGTTCGGCATCGCCGATGGTCTCGGCCCAGCCCTGGCTGGTCGAGAACCACACGGCCTCGCCGTCGGTCAGCCGGTTGGCGGTCAGTATCTTCATGCCACTGCTCCTTCGGCCTGGCGTGCTGCGGGCTTCTCCCGCCTGTGTGTCGCCAGCGGCTCGGAACGTTCAAAATTCGCGCCGGCAACGGCGTCGCCGATGATCGTCATGACAGGACCGGTGAGGTCGCTGCGCTCCTCGAGCGAGGGCAGATCGGCCAACGTGCCGTGGAAGCGCCGGCGGCTGGAGAGGCTGGCGTTTTCGACGACGGCGACCGCCGTGTCCGGCGAAAGGCCGGCCTCGATCAGCCGTGAGGCGACATCGGCGGCGACCGAGCGACCCATGTAGATGGCAACCGTGGCGCCCGAGATCGCCAGCTTGCCCCAGTCGGGCAGTGTGCCGCCCTTGAGGTCGTGGCCGGTGGTGAACACCATCGACGAAGACACGCCACGCAGCGTCAGCGGCAGCTCGAAATCGGCAGCGGCGGCAAAGGCCGCGGTAACGCCCGGCACAACCTCATAGGAAATGCCGGCCTCGCGCAGAGCCTGCATTTCCTCGCCGGCGCGGCCGAACACCAGCGGGTCGCCGGACTTCAGGCGCACGACGCGCTTGCCCTCTTGTCCGAGCGCGACCAGAAGCTCGTTGATCTCGGCCTGCGACTTCGAGTGGCAGCCCTTGCGCTTGCCGACCGGCAACCGCTCCGCGTCGCGGCGTCCCATGGCAACCACCGCCTCGGGGACCAGCGCATCATGAACGATGACGTCGGCGTCCATCAGCAGGCGTTGCGCACGCAGCGTCAGCAGGTCCTCGGCGCCGGGACCGGCACCGACAAGCGCAATGTGGCCCGTAGCGGGTCCGGCGCGGCGTGCAAGCAGTTCGGTCGCGGCGCGGCGCGCTTCCGAAATGTGGCCGATTTCCATGGCACGCGCCGGCGCACCGCTGAAGAACTCGTTCCAGAAGCGTCGTCGCTCGCCACCCTTCGGCACGATCTTTTCCACCGTGCCGCGGAAGCTGTTGGCGAGACCGGCCAGCGCGCCGAGCGAGGGCGACAGCAAGCGGTCGATGCGGGCGCGCACGATCTGCGCCAGAACCGGTCCAGCGCCCTCGGTGCCGATGGCAATGGCGAGTGGCGCGCGGTTGACCAGCGCCGGGGTGAAGAAGTCGCAGAGTTCGGGGCGGTCGACCGCGTTGACGGGAATGCTCTTGCGTCGCGCTTCAGCGCAGATGGCGCTGTCTTGCGCCTCGTCGCCGGTTGCCGCGAAGACGAGCACCGCGCCGTCGAGATGATCCGGGCGAAAGGCTTCGGCAACCAGCTCGGCGTCGTTGGCGGCTATCCAGTCGACCAGTTCCGGCTCGGCAGCTTCAGCCACCACCCGCAGTCGGGCGCTCGACTGGCCGAGCAGCCTGGCCTTGGCGAGGGCCTCCTCGCCGCCGCCGACGACAAGCACGGCCTGGCCCTCGACCCGCATAAAGACGGGAAAGGCGTTGAGGCGGGCGATATCCTTGGTCATGGCATACGGCTTCCGAAAGTGTAGTCGGAAGTTTTACGCCCGGGGCCGATGGCGCTGAAGGAATGGGGTGGCGCTGCCCGGATTGGCAGGCAATTGGTTTTCTGCCGCTACCCGTCGCGGCAGAAAAATCTTCCGCGAGTTGCGCCTGGCCGGAATGGCTTGGCGCGATTGCCGCTTCAGACGTGCTGGCCGCCGTTGATGTGGATTTCAGAGCCGGTCACGTAGGAAGCCTGGCTGGAGCACAGGAAAAAGATGATGTCGGCCACTTCCGAGGTCGAGCCGAGGCGGCGCAGCGGAATGGTCTCGACGATCCGATCCGTGCCGGGCGACAGGATAGCGGTGTCGATCTCGCCCGGGGCAATGGCGTTGACACGGATGCCGTGCGGGCCGAAATCGGCAGCCATTTCGCGGGTCAGCGAACCGAGCGCCGCCTTCGAGGTCGCATAGGCGGTGCCGGCGAATGGATGCACCCTGGTGCCGGCGATCGAGGTGACGTTGACGATCGAGCCGCCGCTTGCCGCCAGTTCCTTGAACAGGCCGCGTCCCAGCATGATCGGCGCAAAGAAATTGACCTGGAAGACGTCACGCCAGACATGCATCGGCGTGTCTATCGAATTCATCCGGCCATTGTCTTTCAGCTTGGGCGAAATGCCGGCATTGTTCACCAGCGCATGCAGCTTGCCGCCATGGGCTTCGAGCCGGTGGCGGATTTCCGACACGGCGATGCCGACATCCTCCTGGTCGGCGAGATCGACCTTGATGTGATCCTCCGGACCCGCCGGCCAGGGGCAATCGTCGGCAAAGGCCTGGCGCGAACAGGTGATGACACGCCAGCCCTCGCGCGAGAAGCGCTTCACGGTCGCATGGCCGATGCCGCGGCTGGCGCCGGTCAGCACGATCGTCTTGCGGGTATCAATTTCGGCCATGACGGGGTTCTCCACTGCGCTATGTAGCGCCGCGCACCAGACATTGCGAGGGGCAATCAGATGGCCGCGTCAGCCGCCGGTCAGGATGTCGAGGATGGAGGTGCTGCGCTTGCGGACCGGGCCGCCGACATCGGCTGGCGGCACCGGACGGCCGATCGAGGCAGTGGGAACGTCATTGGCCGGTTGGAAGTCGTCCATGCGGCTGCTGGCGCTCGGCACACCCTGTGACACCTCGGCCACCGGCCTTTGCGGCTCGACGAGCGGCCTGTCCGCGCCCTGGGAATGCCAGGTGCCGGGAAGGGCTGCAACGGGCACGCCTTCGTGCGCGGCGACCATGAATTCGTGCCAGGCCTGCGCCGGCAGCGCACCGCCGGTCACCCTCTTCATTGGTGCGCCGTCGTCATTGCCGAACCAGACACCGGTGGTCAGATTGGCCGTGTAGCCGATGAACCAGGCGTCGCGCGAATTCTGGCTGGTGCCAGTCTTGCCGGCGGCCGGCCAGGCGAATGCCGCCTTCCTGGCTGTTCCAGTCTCTACCGTACCGGTCATCATCGAGTTCATCATGCCGACGACCTCGGAGCTGACGACGCGCGGATTGCCGCTGCCGGTGTTCTCGTAGAGCACTTCGCCATCGGTCGAAGTGACACGCGTGATGAAATGGATGTCCGGCCGGTAGCCGCCGTTGGCGAAGGGCACATAGGCCGCCGTCAGTTCCAGCGGCGTCACTTCCGACGTGCCGAGCGCGATAGACGTGTTGGCCTGCAACTCGGATTCGATGCCCATGCGGTGGGCTGCCTCGACCACGGCTGCCGGTCCGACTTCCATGGCAAGCTGCGCGGCGACCGAGTTCAGCGATTTCGCCAGGGCAGTGGCCAGCGTGACCCGACCGTAATACTTGCCGTTGTAGTTGTCGGGCGTCCACTTGCCGATCTTGATCGGCGCGTCGTTGCGAATGCTGTCTGGAGTACGGCCCTGTTCGAGCGCGGCCATGAAGACGAAGGGCTTGAAGGCTGAGCCCGGCTGGCGGCGTGCCTCCGAGGCGCGGTCGAACTGGCTGTTGGCGTAGTCGTATCCGCCCACCATGGCACGCACGGCGCCGGAATTGTCGATCGACACAAGCGCGCCCTGGCTGACGTTCAGCTTCTTGCCGTTCTCGTTGACCAGCCGTCGGATCGATTTCTCGGCCAGTTCCTGCAGGTCGAGATCGACCGTGGTGTCGACGACGATGTCGGTTCGCACGTCGCCGATCAAGCCGGGGAGCTCTTCCATGATGCGGTCGGCGACGTAGTTCTCCGACCCGGTCCAGTAGGAGGCGGCGCGTGTCGCGGGCGCGCTCATCGCCATTGTCAGTTCCTTGTCGCCGATCATCTTCTCGTCGCGCATGGCGGCCAGTACGACCTGGGCGCGTTCTTCCGCAGCCTTGGGATCGCGCGCCGGCGAGAGGCGAGATGGCGCTTTCAGGAGACCGGCGAGCAGGGCCGCCTCGGACAGGCTGACATCGCGCGCGCTCTTGCCGAAATAGCGCCTGGACGCCGCCTCAACGCCATAGGCGCCGGAGCCGAAATAGACCCGGTTGAGGTACATTTCGAGGATCTGGTCCTTCGTATGCTCGTGCTCGAGCCAGATCGCGAGCAGGACTTCCTGTACCTTTCGCTCGATCGTCCTGTCGGGCTTCAGGAACAGGTTCTTGGCAAGCTGCTGTGTCAACGTCGAGCCGCCCTGGGTGAAGCGGCCCTGCATGACATTGGTGACCATGGCGCGGGCGAGGCCGAGCGGGTCGATGCCGAAATGCGAATAGAAGCGGCGGTCCTCGATCGCCATCACCGCCTGCGGGATATAGGGCGACATCTCGTGCAGGCCGACGGCCTCGCCGCCGGTCATGCCCCGGTTGGCAAGCAGCCTGCCATCGACGGAGACGATCTTGATGTTGGGCGAGCGGTCCGGGATCGACCAGGTCGTCGCCGCCGGCATCTTGGCGCCGTAGTAGACGACCACGCCGGCGGCCGCGATACCGCCCCAGATCGCCAGCACGAAGGTCCAGTAGAACAGTTTGCCCAAGCGGCCGAACATGCCGGACTTGCGACGGCCGCCGCGAGCCTTGCGAGACCGCTTCGCCGCGGGCTTGCGCCGTACGCTCTTTGCCTTGCCGGCGGGTACGACACGGTCGTCATCGGTCACCGACAGCCCCCGGGCTTTGGCCCTTGCAGGAGTGTCGAATGTCGGCTCGATGCGCCGGTTGTTTCGTTTCGCCATGAAGCCGCCATTCCGGTCCCGGGACTGGGACTCGGGGTGAAAGCTAAATGCGGCAATTTAAGGTGGGGTTAAGCTTAAAGGCTGCAACGGCTGAAACGCCCCCGCGCGCGGCGGCAACGACCTCTGCCCGATCAGTTCTGCTGGATCGAGATGCCCTTGTCGTCGATCCGCAGCTCGACGCCGTCGGGCTTCGATTCCTCGCGAAACACGTAGATGCCGAGTGCGATGACCGCGACAATGAGTGCGCCGATGACAAGATAAAGCTGGTTCTGTTTCATCGGCGCACCCAATCGTTTCAATGACTTGTGACGTCAGGCCCGCTTGACCAGTCGAATCAGCACCAGCAGGATGACGGCACCGATGGTCGCATACACGATTGCGTCGAGAATGCCATTGCCGAGCGATACGCCCAGCCTCGGAAACAGCCATCCGGCTATGAACGCGCCGACTACGCCCACGACGATGTTGCCGAGCAGGCCAAAGCCGAAACCCTTGACGAGCAGTCCGGCAAGCCAGCCTGCGATGGCACCCACGATGAGGAAGATGATCAGGCTTTCGATACCCATGGTATTCCCCTCCCGGTGAACCCTCTTCAACCCGCTCGCGACGAATCGAAAGGGTGCGGGACCATCATAGTCGACAATCGGATTCGCGGCGAGCGGTCAGATGGTGCGTCGACGCCGCCTAATCGTCTTCGTCTGGACCGTCGGGCTTCCAGCTGTGCGGCTCAACGCGGATCTGGGTGTCGCTGTCGACGAAGGCCCACCAGCCCTCGTCCGTCTCGTCCCAATCGCCGCCGGTCGGTTTCAGCCTCTGCACCGATCTGTATTGAGCGATGGACCGGTTTTCCTGCTCGTCGCGGTCCCTCCACAGCACCGTGACCTTCGAGCCGTCCATAGGCGCGGTCGTGATCGGTCTCTCTCCGCTCATGGCTTGTCTCCCGTTTGCGCGCTCAACGCGGCGCTGGTCGAAGCGTTCCGCGGTCAGCTGTGGGCAAAGATGTCCTCTTCGGCCCAGCCCATGAGGTCGAGCTTGGCCCGCGTCGGCAGGAAGCGGAAGCAGGCGTCGGCCTCCTTGGCGCGGTTTTCGCGCGCAAGCCGTGCCATCTGCACATCGCGCAGGCGGTGCAGATAGAGCACGTCGGAGGCTGCATATTCGAGCTGCTCGGGCGTCAGGGTCTCGGCCGCCCAGTCGGACGACTGCTGAACCTTGGACAGGCTGACGCCAAGCAGTTCGTTGCAGATATCCTTCAGCCCGTGCCGGTCGGTGTAGGTACGGGTCAGGCGCGAGGCGATCTTGGTGCAAAACACCGGCTCGGCCATGACGCCGAAGGCATTGTACAGCACGGCGATGTCAAAGCGGCCGAAATGGAACAGCTTGGTGATGCTGCGGTCGCGCAGAAGCTTGACCAGGTTCGGCGCCTTCTTCTGGCCGGGCGCAATCTGGATCACGTCGGCTGTGCCGTCGCCCGGCGAGATCTGCACCACGCAGAGCCGGTCGCGGTGCGGGTTGAGCCCGAGCGTCTCGGTGTCGATGGCCATCGCCGGTACGGCGTAGTGGGCGAGGTCCGGCAGGTCGTGCTTGTGGAAACGGATGGTCATGTCGGGGTTCCGGTGTCAGCGGGCCAAGGCATCGAGGATGCGCGCCCAGGAGCGCTGGCCCTTGTGGAAGGAGGTTAGCTCATATTTCTCGTTTGGCGAATGGATACGGTCGTCGTCGAGTGCAAAACCGACGAGCAGCGAGTCCATGCCGAGATAGGTCTGGAAGTCGCCGACCACCGGGATCGAACCACCACCGCCCGTCATGATGGCCGGGTTCGGCCACTCGTCCGACAGCGCCGCCTTGGCTTTGCTGAGGAAAGGCGCGTCGTACGGCAGCTGGATGCCCGGCGAACCGCCGTGCTCGTGGAAGGAGACCGAACAGTCGGCCGGGATGCGCTCCTCGACGAATTTCCGGAAGGCGGCCCTGATCTTTTTCGGGTCCTGCTTGTGCACCAGGCGGAACGATACCTTGGCCGAGGCTTCGGCCGCGATCACCGTCTTGAATCCCCTGCCGGTATAGCCGCCGGAAATGCCGTTGAACTCGGCGGTCGGCCGCGCCCAGACCAGCTCAAGCGCCGAGCGGCCCTTCTCGCCGGCCAGTTCGGAAAGACCGATAGGGCCGAGCATTGTCTCGGCGGTTTCGCCAAGCGTCTCCCATGACTTCAGTATCTGCAACGGCGTTTCCTCCACGCCGTCGTAAAAGCCCGGAATGGTGACGCGGCCCGTATCGTCGTGCACGTCGGCGAGGATTTTCGCCAGGATCCGGATCGGATTGGCCGCGGCACCCCCATACTGCCCCGAATGCAGGTCTCGGTTGGCGGCGCGAACGGTGATCTCCTCGCCGACCAGGCCACGCAGCGACGCCGTGATCGCCGGCGTCTCGCCGTCCCACATGCCGGTGTCGCAGACGAGTGCGAAATCTGCCTTCAGCTCGTCGCGGTTGGCGTCCAGAAACGGCTTCAGCGACGGGGAACCGGATTCTTCCTCGCCTTCGAACAGGATGGTGACGCGACACGGCAGTTGGCCGTTGACCTTCTTGTAGGCGCGGCAGGCCTCGACGAAGAGCATCAACTGCCCCTTGTCGTCCGACGAGCCCCGCCCCGTGATGACCTTGCGTCCGGGCTCGATCTCCTTGATCGCCGGCTCGAATGGGCCATCGGTCCAGAGCTCCAGCGGGTCTACCGGCTGCACGTCGTAGTGGCCGTAGAAAAGCACATGCGGGCTGTCGGCAGAGGTTCCTTCGTGATGAGCGACGACCATCGGATGGCCGGGCGTATCGCGCAGGCTGGCGTCGAAGCCGATCGAGCGCAAATCCTCGACCAGCCACTCGCCGGCGCGCCTGCAATCGGCCGCATATGCGGGATCTGTCGAAATCGAAGGAATGCGCAGCAACGCAAAGAGCCGCTCGAGGCTGGCATCAAGATTGGAGTCGAGATGGTCGAGAACAGGGGGGAGTGACAACATTGCCGGATTGCCTTTCGAATCTGCGCGGCAACCCTAGTGCATCAAAGGTTGGAATGGGACAGTCGATTGTCTCAATTCAGCGGCAAACCGGTCGAAATCCAATGGATTCGCAACAAAAACGGACAAGAAAATGCCGCCGTGGCGGAGGGGACAACCACGGCGGCTTTACTACAAACGATGCGGCAGCCCGGAGAGGGGGGATGAGGCTGCCGCAATGTCCGGTCTAGGCGGGGGACGGGCCATACTCCGGACTTCGGCTAAAAACCGCCGATGACGATCATTTGGATATCTGAACATGGCGATTCAAGGGCACGAAGATTACAGTTGTGTAACATAGCCGTGATCGCCGTTTGGTGCTCTTCCACACGTCAGTAATGATTGCGAAAAGTGGCCTTTGAGATGGACACGCTTTTGGCCGCGCGCTAGGCCTTGCGCATGAAAAAAGGCGACCATCTCTTCCTTGTCGACGGTTCCGGCTACATCTTTCGCGCGTACCACGCGCTGCCGCCCCTGACCCGCAAATCCGACGGCTTGCCGGTCGGTGCGGTCTCCGGCTTTTGCAACATGCTGTGGAAGCTGATGCTGGAGGCACGAAACACCGATGTCGGCGTGGTCCCGACCCATTTCGCGGTCATCTTCGACTATTCGTCCAAGACATTCCGCAACGACCTCTATGCCGAGTACAAGGCCAACCGCTCGGCACCGCCGGAAGACCTTATCCCGCAATTCGGCCTGATCCGCCAGGCCACCAAGGCCTTCAACCTGCCCTGCATCGAGATGGACGGTTTCGAAGCCGATGACCTTATCGCCACTTATGCCCGCCTTGCGCACGAGGCCGGCGCGGACACCACCATCATCTCCTCCGACAAGGACCTGATGCAACTCGTCGGTCCGAGCGTGTCGATGTACGACCCGATGAAGGACCGCCAGATCGGCGTGCCGGAAGTCATCGAGAAATGGGGCGTGCCGCCAGAGAAGATGATCGATCTGCAGGCGCTGACCGGCGACTCCGTCGACAACGTGCCGGGCGTTCCTGGCATCGGCCCGAAGACGGCGGCTACGCTCCTCGAACAATTCGGCGATCTCGACACGCTGCTGGAACGCGCCGCCGAGATCAAGCAGGAGAAGCGCCGCCAGTCGATCATCGAGAACGCCGACAAGGCGCGAATCTCGCGTGAACTCGTAACGCTGAAGAACGACGTCGCGATCGCCGAGGGGCTGGCCGATTTCGTGCTGCATCCGCCGGACGGCCCCAAGCTGATCGCCTTCCTCAAGACGATGGAATTTTCCACGCTTACCCGCCGCGTCGCAGAAGCGACTGGCACAGAGGCGGCTGAGATCGACCCTGCAGCCGTTGCCATAGAGACCGGCGACAAGGCGCATGGGCCCGACGTTGGCTCCGGATCGCCGGGCGAAGGCGAAGCTGCCGGGGACGGCTCCGCATCCGCCAGCGCCTCTCCTGCCTCCGCCATCGCGGCCCATCTCGGCGGCACCCCGGCGGCACTGGCCGCTGCGCGCGCCGAGGCGGCCGTCTCCAGCAAGGTCGAGACGTCGAACTACGCATGTATCCGCGACTTGCAGACGCTGGCCGACTGGGCCGCCGAGCCCCTCGAGGCCGGAAAGTTTGCGCTCGCACTGCACACTTCCTCGATAGATCCTATGCAGGCTGAGATCTGGGGAATTTCGGTCGCCATCCGGCCGGGCCGCGCCGGCTACATTCCGATTGCTCACCGCAGTGGCGCCGAGGACCTGCTCTCGGGCGGTCCTGTCGAGGGCCAGATTTCGTTGCGCGAGGCGATCGCCCTGTTGAAACCCGTGATCCAGGACCCGTCGGTGCTAAAGATCGGCCACGACATCAAGTCGAGCTACATCGTGCTTGCCCGGCACGGCATCGAGCTTGGCCCGTTCGATGACACGATGCTGATCTCCTACGTGCTCGACGCCGGCACGGCGGCGCATACGCTGCAGGGCCTTGCCGACCGCTGGCTCGGCCATGCGACGCAGACGCTGAAGGAACTTGCCGGCAGCGGACGCTCGGCACGAAGCTTCGACCAGATCGAGATCGAAAGCGCCACGCCCTATGCCGCAGAGGCTGCCGACGTAACGATGCGGCTCTGGGACGTGCTCAAGCCGCGCCTCGCCGCCAAGAGCCTGGTTTCGGTGTACGAGCGGCTGGAGCGCCCGCTGGTGCCGGTGCTTGCCCGCATGGAACAGCGCGGCATCTCCGTCGACAGGCAGATACTTAGCCGGCTTTCGGGCGAGCTCGCCCAGGGCGCCGCAGCGCTTGAAGACGACATCTACAGGCTGGCCGGCGAGCGGTTTACCATCGGTTCGCCCAAGCAGCTCGGCGACATCATGTTCGGCCGCATGGGGCTTCCCGGCGGATCCAAGACCAAGACCGGACAATGGTCGACGACCGCCCAAGTGCTCGAGGAGCTCGCCGCCGAGGGCCACGAGTTGCCGCGCAAGATCGTCGACTGGCGGCAGCTGACCAAGCTCAAGTCGACCTACACCGACGCGCTGCCGGGCTACATCCACCCGGAAACCAAGCGGGTGCATACCTCCTACGCCATGGCGGCCACCTCGACTGGCCGCCTGTCCTCCAACGAACCCAACCTGCAGAACATCCCGATCCGCACAGCGGCCGGCCGCAAGGTGCGCACCGCCTTCATCGCCGAGAAGGGCAACAAGCTGATCTCGGCGGACTACAGCCAGATCGAGCTGCGCATCCTCGCCCATGTCGCCGACATTCCTCAGCTGAAGGCGGCATTCGCGCATGGCGACGACATCCACGCGATGACGGCGTCCGAAATGTTCAACGTGCCGGTCGAAGGCATGCCGCGCGAGGTGCGCAACCGCGCCAAGGCGATCAATTTCGGCATCATCTACGGCATCTCGGCCTTCGGGCTCGCCAACCAACTGTCGATCCCGCGCGAGGAAGCCGGTGACTACATCAAGCGTTATTTCGAGCGCTTTCCCGGCATTCGCGACTACATGGAAAGCACCAAGGCATTCGCTCGCGAGCACGGCTATGTCGAGACGATCTTCGGGCGCCGGGCGCACTATCCGGAAATCCGGGCGTCCAACCCGTCGATCCGCGCCAACAGCGAGCGCGCGGCGATCAATGCGCCGATCCAAGGCTCGGCCGCAGACATCATCCGACGCGCCATGGTGCGGATGGACGCGTCGCTCGATGACGCCGGCCTGTCGGACGTCCGCATGCTGCTGCAGGTACACGACGAGCTCGTCTTCGAGGCCCCGGCCGCCAGTGTCGAAGCCGCCATCCCGGTCATCCGCAAAGTGATGGAAGAGGCCGCCATGCCGGCGATTTCGCTGTCGGTGCCTTTGCAGGTCGACGCGCGTGCCGCCGACAACTGGGACGAGGCGCACTGATTTGGCGGACATCTTCTCGGTTGCGCCGGCCACGCTCCTATCTTTCGCCGTGGCCAGCACGCTCATCGAGCTGACCCCCGGACCGAACATGACCTATCTGGCGCTGGTCGCGGCCGGCCATGGACGGCGCTTCGGTTTTGCCACCGTCGCCGGCGTTGCACTCGGGCTGGCCTTGGTCGGCGTCATTGCTGCACTCGGCGTCGGAGAACTCATTCAGGCCTCGACGCTGCTCTACGAGGGGCTGCGCTGGGCCGGCGTCCTGTTCCTTCTCTATCTCGCCTGGGAAGGCTGGACGGCGAAAACCAATGTCGTCTCGAGCGGAAGCGTGTCGCACGGAAGCTATTTCCTGCGCGGCCTCGTCACCAACCTGCTCAATCCCAAGGCTGCCGTCTTTTACGTCGCCGTGCTGCCGACCTTCGTCGAGCTCGATCAGCCGATCATCCCGCAGACGCTGACCCTGAGCGCCGTCTATGTGGCCGTAGCGACGGTCATCCATGTTGCGATCGTCGTGCTTGCCGGATCGTTGGAGCCACTCCTCAACGAGCCCCGCCGCGAGACGGTGGCGCGCCGGACCCTGTCGGCGCTGCTCGCCGGCGTCGCCCTGTGGTTCGGCTGGTCAACCGCCCGCTAGGCCGCCTCGGCAAGGCACTTGGCGCAGGTGCCGCGAAACTCAATAACCGCCTTCTTGGCCGCGAAACCGGTCGAGCCGACCCACTCGTCGAGCTGCTCGCCGACCTCGTGGTCCGAGAATTCCGTAACCTGGCCGCAGATGTCGCAGATCGCGAAAGCCGTCATGCGGTGGCTGTGGTCGTGCGGCTCGGCGCAAGCGACAAAGGCGTTGAGGCTTTCCAGACGATGCACGAAGCCGCCCTTCATCAGCGTGTCTAGCGCGCGGTAGACCTGCAGCGGCGCGCGGAAACCGTCGTCGCGCAACTGGTCGAGCAGCGTATAGGCGCTCAGCGGACCGACAGCGCCCTCCAGCCTTTCCAGCACGCGCAACTGGTTCTTGGTCAGCTTCTCGCGTGTCGCCAGCATTCCACTCCACTCCGATTTCCAGCCAGTCGCGTTCGCGGCCGGCAAGCCTGATATGGCGATCGGCGCGGCTTTATTCCACCGCGGCCGGCAGCAGGATATTGCGGAAGCTGCCCGATGCAAATGCGTTCGCGGCCGGTTTCGGCTTGATCGCGGCCACAACATTCAAAATACTGCCCAATTCTTGGGGGACGATTGCAGTGCTTGGGACAAAAAGGGCTTGGGAGAATAGCAATATGTTGAAGTTTTTGCGGGTCGGCATGCTGGCCGCCACGACGATGGTGGCTGCCGGTACGATGCTGGCCGCGCCGGCCATGGCGCGGACGAACCACGCGGTGCTGGTCGCCGTCACCGCCTATCCCGGGCTCCCGCCGAAGGCTTCACTTGTCGGACCCAACCACGATGCGAAACTGGTGCGCGACTACCTTCTGTCAAGCGCACCTGTCGCCTTCGACGAAGCCAATGTGACGTTGCTCGCCGACAATCTTGACGGCGCAGCCGCCTCGCCGACCCACGAGCACATTCTCGATGCGCTGAAGGCGGTCGCTGAGGGCGCCGAGCGCGATGACTTCGTCTACCTGCATTTTTCCGGCCATGGCGCGCAGCAGCCGGCGCTTGAGCCCGGTAGCGAGACCGACGGTCTCGACGAGATATTCCTGCCGGCCGACACGGCGAAATGGGCCGACCGGACAAAAGGCGTCCCCAATGCGCTGATGGACAACGAGATCGGTGCCGCTCTCGATGCGATCCGCGACAAGGGCGCCTTCGTCTGGATCATCTTCGATGCCTGCCACTCGGGAGACGCCACACGCGATATCGCGCCGGCCGGCGAGCACGACCGCAAGGTCGAGTTCGACGATCTCGGCATTCCCGACTCGGCCGTGCAGGCTGCGATGGCCGAGGCAGCGGCGACGCCACAGGAGGTCGAAGCCGCGCGCCGCGAGGCTGCCTTCGAGCTTGGAACCTCTAGCCGCGGCATCGACGCCGGCGCCGACCAGAGCGCCACCGGCGCGCAGTCGATCGCCAAGGGCGGCATGGTCGCCTTCTTCGCGGCCCAGACCATCGAGACGACGCCGGAAATGCCGCTGCCCAAGGGAACGCCAGGCGCGGAGAGCTACGGGCTCTTCACCTACACGATCTTCTCCAAGCTGGCGGAGAACCCCAACATGACCTACCGCCAGCTCGGCCACGCCGTACTGCAGCAATACTCCGCCGATGCAAGGCAGCGACCCACCCCGCTCTTCGAGGGCGAACTCGATGCGCGCGTCTTCGGTTCGGAAAAGATCGACACCGTCATGCAATGGCAGGTCGAGGCCAAGGACGGCAAGGCAGGCCTGCCGGCCGGCCTACTGCATCGCCTGACGCCCGGAACGAAACTGGCGGTGCTTCCTTCGCCTGCTTCGGAACTGTCCGAGACGCTCGGCTACCTCGAGGTGAAGTCGGCAAAGAACCTGACGAGCACGGTCGTGCCGGTCGCCTTCGAGGGCAAGCCTGCGCTCGACCTTGCCGCGATGCCCGCCAACGCCTATGCGCGGCTCGTCGAGCTGGCTGTCGACTATCGGCTCAAGGTGGCGCGCCCTGCCGGTGGCGACGGGTTCGACGCCGAAGTGGACCTCGTCGACGGCGCGCTCGAAAAGCTCGCCACCGACGGCAGGGGCGTCAATGTCGAGATCGTCGATCCCGGCGCGGAGGCTGACGTTCGGCTCGCCGTGATGCGCGGCGACGCTTTTCCCGGCGCGAAATCCGCGAACGTCGCCGGCCCGGCGCTCTACTTCCTGCCATCCTCCGGCGACGCCGGCACCGCGACCGGCGAACACCCGCCTCTGGTGGCGATCGATCCCTCCGACCCGGACAGGCTCGCCAAGGGCACGGCCGACAATCTGCTCAAGATCTTCCGCGCCACCAGCCTGTCGCGGCTTGCGGCAGCCAGCGACTACAAGCCCGACCAGGTCAACGTTCAGTTCATGATCCGGCGCGACGGCGCCGACGAGATGCAACCGCTCGAGACCGCCTCAGTGCCTGTGCTGATGCCCGACGACGAGGTGCACATCCTCGCCGAGAACAAGTCGACCAAACTCGTCGACATCAACATTCTCTACGTCGGCAGCGACTACTCGATCACCCATATCGACGCCCAGCGCCTGGTGCCCGGTGCGCGCATCGAGGAGGGGCTGTTCGCCTTCACCGACACGAGTTTCGGGCGTGAGCGGATGATTGCCGTGCTGACCGAGGCGCCGCCGCTTAGCGAGATCGAGGATCTTTCGTTCCTCGCCCAGCCGGGGGTCGCCAAAGTCACCCGTGACATCAACGCACCGGTCGGCTTCGCGGACATGCTGGCTGACATCGGCGCGGCACCCTCGACGCGCTCCGTCATGAAGCTCGGCGACAAGAGCGGTGCCAAGGGGGCAGTGATGATCTTCCCGATGGAGACGACGCCGCGGCTTTGACACGGCTCGTGCCCTGCCCGACAATGCCAGTCCCTGCCGAAAAGGTGGTTCCGTGACCAGACTGACAAGATTGCACCGCGGCGTTGCCCTGCTTGGCGCGCTCATGTCCGCCTCCGCCACCGGCGCCACGGAGCCCTGCGGCCTGTGCGACCAGAAAGTGGTGACCAACTCGGCGCTGGCCGCTTGTTTCCTCGAGGCTTATCCCTCGCTTGCCGGCAAGACCGAGGGCGCCGTGGTCGTCGATCTCAGCGCCTGCGAGCAGTCGCGCGGCATCGTGGATGCCCTGCGCCTGCCGGGCTCCGGCCCGCTGGAGCCAGACGTCGAATTCATCCTGACGCCCGAACAGCTCGGCTGCCTCAAGGCGAAGCTCGAGCAACCCGACCTGGCGCTCGACCCGACCGCGACGATCGAGCTGGACAGTTGCGAATGAGCAAGGCGAAGACAGTCGTCGGCAAGGCCGCGCCTGCGCCGGAGAACAAGCCCGCCGCACTCCCCGAGACAGCCGGCGCCATGCCGTGGCTCAGCGCGCATGAGGTAAAGAAGGAGTCCAACCCCTTCACAGAGCGGGACTGGCGCATGCTGGTCTATGCCTGGTCCGGCCTGGTCATCCGCCTCACGCTGGTGCTCGGCGCCATCTTCTCGGTCTACCAGTATCTTGCCGCCCGCGAGGAAAAGCGCGTCGAGCGCGCGCTCGAACTCGTCGAGCTCTGGGAGCAGCCCGACTACCAGGCGGCGCAGCGGGCGCTGAAGCTGCGCATCGGCTCGCTCAACGAACGCTATGCCAGCCTGGTCGGGGAAAACCCGACCGCCTCGGAGCAGGCGGTCTATGCCAGCCGCATCGGCATGGAGGCGCTGACGGCGGATGGCGGCACCATGCCGCTCGCCGACTTCCAGGACCAGTTCGACCGCATCGTCTATTTCCTCAACCGGGTGTCCTTCTGCGTCGAGGGCGGACTCTGCTCGCGCGAGGTGGCCGACGCCTATTTCCGCGATTTTGCGCAATCCTTCTGGAGCTATTTCTCCGGCTATGTTGCCAGACAACGCAAGGCCTTCTCGCCGACCTACGCGCTGCCGATCGAGCAGTATCTCAAGGGTTCGGGCGCCGCGCCCGCCCGGCCGGAGTAGCGCCATGACTTCTGCCCCGAGACGCCGTTCCACCATCCGCCGGTTCATCGGCCTAGTCGCAGCGGCCGCCCTCGCTGGCTGCATGGCCATAGTGCACCCCGCCCTGGCGCAGGAGGCGCCGCAGTTCTTCCTTGACCTAGACACCGGCGGCCACCGCGCCTTCGTCAAGGACCTCGCTTTCACGCCCGACGGCGAACTGCTTGTCTCGGCTTCCGACGACAAGACCATACGCATCTGGGACTGGCAGACTGGCTTGTCGCTGCGTACCTTGCGCGGCAAGATCGGCCCCGGCAACGAGGGCAAGATATTCGGCATCGCCATCTCGCCTGACGGCAAGACCGTCGCCGCCGTCGGCTATTTCGGTCCGGGTCTCGGCGATAGCCCGCCCTATGGCGACGTCCGACTGTTCGATCTCGCTACCGGCAAGATCAAGGCCGTTCTGAAGGGTCTCGACTACGCCAACTACGACGTCGCCTTCTCGCCCGACGGAACGGTGATCGCTGCTGGCGGCCAGGACGGCATCGTCAAGCTGTGGCGCCAGGATGCGGCTGGCGAATCCGGCTGGTCCGATTTCGCCGCGCTCGACGCCGATTCCTACCGCATCAGCCAAGTAGGCTTTGCCGCTGGAGGCAACCGCCTCGTCGCCACGACGACCGACAACGGCATCCGCCTCTTCGACATGGCAACGCAGGCAGAGATCGAATTGCCGGAAGATGCCGAGCCGCTGCGCGACACCAGCGTCGTGTCGCTTGCGGTTTCCAGCGACGGCGCGCTGTTTGCAGTCGGCACGGCGAACGGCGAAGTCGAAATCCGCCGCGCGGATGACGGCACGCTTGTCCACGCACTGCCTCCACAGGACTATCTCGTCGGCGCGCTCTCCTTCACCGGCACGGGCGACCGCATCGTGCTGTCCTGCGGCTATGGTTGCCGCGACGAACACCGGTCGCAGGTCTGGCCGATCGACGGCGACGCGCCCGTGCTCGACTATCGCGGCCATGACGGCACGGTCTCGGCAAGCACCGTATCGCCCGACGGCGGCACCGTCGTTACCGCGGGCGGCACCCGCCACGTGATCCAGCTCTGGAACCCGCTGACCGGCGAGATGACGCGCGCCTTGCAGGGTCGCGGCCAGCCGGTGATGGCGGTCGGTGCCGACCCGAAGACGCTCGAGATCGCGTGGGGCAATGTCGATCCCTGCCCGGATCGCAATGCCTGCCCCGAGGCGCTCGGAGAGCTCTCCATGCGGCTCGGCCTGCCGTCGCTGGAGCGATACTTCGAACAGCCCGAGCCGCTTGCCGGGGGCGCGGAACGCTACCGCCGCGCCGTCCTCGCCACCGGCGACTGGGCGCTGAAGGCGGCGGCTGGCGGCAGCTACGACCTCGACAACGCGATCCTCGAAATCGCGCGGGCCGGCGAAATGCAGCACCGCATCGAAAACGACGCCACCAATGGCTACCTGCACAGCGCCTTCACGCTCTTCGACAGCGGGGCCAACCTGGTCACCGGCGGCAATGACGGCACGCTGATCGAGTACGGTGCGGAGAGTGGCGACTTCGCCGGCGAATTCCGCGGCGGGCATACAGGCGAGATCCACGCCATGGCCGCGCTCGACAGGGCGGGTCTGCTGGTCACCGGCAGCGCCGACCAGACGCTGCGGCTCTGGAACCTCCGGACGCGCGAACTGATCGTCTCGATCTACGCCGACGACACCGACTGGGTCGCCTGGATGCCGCAGGGCTACTACTACGCTTCCGACAATGGCGACGAGCGCTTCGGCTGGCAGGTCAATCAGGGCCAGGACAAGGAAGGCCGCTTCGTCCGCGCCGGGCAATTGAAGACCTTCCTGTGGAGCCCCGAAATGGTGCGCCGCGCCATCATCCTGAAGAGTTCGAGCGCGGCTGTCGCCGAGATGCGCCCGGGCGCGGAGCGGCAGCTGGAGCGCCTGCTCGAGCGCAGGCCGCCCGAGTTCGACATCAAGCTCGCCGCAGACCAGTCGGGCGTGCGCGACGGCTATGTGGCGATCGAGATCATCGGCGCCGAGGAAGCCGAGACCGACGTCGCCACCTTCTCGATCCTGTCCAACAGCCGCAATGTCGGCGACCTGACCTCCCGCTCGGTGAACGGTGGCGGCAAGACGACGATCATCGAGGTGCCGATCCAGGAAGGCCAGAACGAGATCCGCATCACTGGCACCAATGCCGCCGGTTACCTGACCGAGCGCAGCGTGGCCGCGCTCGGCAAGAAGAAGCGCGCAGCCGAAAGGAAGGGCAAGCTCTACGCCGTGGTCATCGGCGTCGAGAAGTACCCGTTCCTGAAGGAAGAGTGCAGCGGGCGGCCCTGCGATCTCAGCTACACGGTCGACGACGCCACCGCGCTCCTACACGTTCTGGAGCGCAACTCCGCGCCGCTCTTCACCGGCATGGAATCGCTGGTCATCGTCAACCAGGATTCGCTCGAGGAAACCTCGGAAGGTGCTGTCCGCCTCGCCGCTCTCGACGACGTTCTGGAACCCGACGCCGACACGATCAGCGACGAACTGACCGACTTCCTCGACCTGCCGGGACCGGACGACACGACCATCGTCTTCGTTGCCGGCCACGGCATCAACATCGGCGAGGACTACTACTTCATCCCGACGGACGGGCGGAAGCAGGATGCCGATCGCTGGAAACGGTCTTCGCTCGTGGAGTGGTCCGACATCCAGAAGGCGGTGGAGCGCGCCGAGGGCGTGCGCTTCATGATGCTCGACACCTGCCATGCCGGCAACGCCTTCAACCCTCGCCTCGAAAAGGACGCTGCAGACGCCCGCATCGTCGTCTTCTCGGCGACAGCTGCCAACAACACGGCGCTCGAAATGGCCGAGCTCGGCCACGGCGTCTTCACCTACACGCTGCTCAAGGGACTGGAGGGCGAGGCAAAGACCTCGGAGGACGGCGTCACGCTGTTCGGCCTCGCCGACTATGTCGGGCGCGAGGTGGCGACCCTGACCGATTCCCGGCAGAAGCCCTTCTACTACGCCGGCGGCGTCGAGAACCTGCTGATGGCAAAGCCGTGAGCCGGCAAATTTCTCCGGTGCTCAAACGGCTCGGACTTGCAGCAGCCAGGCGGCTCCCGGCGCTGATGGCAGCACTGGCAGTGCTGGTCTCGCTCGGCGTCGGCAGCCGGGCTGCCGAGCCTGCATGCCCGCCAGCCGGCGGTGATTACCCGCGCCTCTACAGTGACCGGTCGTTGTTCGACAAGGCAATCGCCGAGATCGCCTCCTACGAACCCTCCAACGAGCGTCTCACCGGCATCACTTCGCCGCATCATCTGCTGGCCAGCCACCTCGTCGCTCTAGGCTTTCGCGCCGCATCCGGCTTCCGCTACAAGCGCATCATCCTGCTCGCACCGGACCACTTCTTCCGGTCGGGCAAACCCTTCGCCACCACAACACATGGCTTTGACACCGCGACGGGCCGCGTCGCTACCGACGCCGCGGCGGTGAGACAGTTGCTCGATGGCAGGGACTTTATCGAGGAGTCCTGCCTGTTCGACAAGGAGCACGGCGTGCGCGCGCTGCTGCCCTTCCTGCACCATTATTTCCCGGAGGCGTCGGTCATCCCCGTCGCCATCTCGATCAAGACCCGCCGCGCCGACTGGGAGCGCATGGCCGAGACGCTGGCGCCGCTCGTCGACGGCGAAACGCTGATCGTCCAGTCGACCGACTTCTCGCACTACCTGCCGCACCACGAGGCACGCCGCTTCGACCAGCAGACGCTGAATATAATCGCGTCGGGCTCGCTCGACGCGATTGCCGGCCTGCGCCAGCCGGACCACGCCGACTCCGCCGGCGCGCTCTACATCCAGACGGCATTGCAGCGCCGCTTGTTCGGCGCGGCGCCCCTGGTCGTCGCCAACGAAAACATGCAGCAATATTCGGCCGGCCATATCGAGGAGACGACGAGTTACCTGGTCATCCTGTTCGGTCGTTTCGGCCCGGGCTTCAACAATCCGGCCGAGGGCAAGGAACGCTTCTACTACCTCGCAGGCGACACCATGTTCGGCCGCGCCATGACGCGCTTCCTGCTCGACGAGCGCCACAGCGAAAGTGTGGAGAACGAAATTCTGGCGCTGACGAAGTCGCGGCCGCTGGTCGTCAATCTCGAGGGCGTACTCTTGCCCAACGTGCCGGAGGCGCTCGAGCACATGACGCTCGGCATGCCGGCGGAGCTTGCCGTCGACTGGCTGAAGCGGTTGAACGTCGCTGGCGTCGGCCTTGCCAACAACCATTCCATGGACCTTGGCGACGCGGGCTATGCAGAGACGCTCGGAGCGCTGAAGCAGGCTGGCATTTCCGCTTTCGGCCAGGGCGAGGCGCTGGAACTGCCCCGCCTCGACATCGTCGGCCTGACCGACATCGGCAGGAACGGCACCGACGCGCTCGACCTGATCGACCCCCCGCTGCTTGACCGCCTGGTGCGGCCCGATGCTCTGAGGCCCGTCGTCGCCTTCGTCCACTGGGGCAGCGAGTACGTCGCCGCGCCAGGTCCTCGCGAAAGAATGCTCACCGACGAGATGCGGCTGCGCGCCGTCTCGGCCATCGTTGGCGCCCACCCGCATGTCGCAAGCGGTTCGCTCAACGCGCTCGGCGGCGGCGACACGCTGGAACTCTATTCGCTCGGCAACTTCCTGTTCGACCAGACCGCCGAGCGGTCGTCCGGTTCGCTGCTCGAGATCCGTGTCTTCGAGCAGGGGACCTTCTTTGCGCGGCTCATCCCGCTCCCAGCTTTCTACGACACGCCGGGCTAGGCGAGCGCCTCAGCAACCGGGAATGGCGTCGTCCGACAGGGTGCAGACAGGAGGCTCCATGCCGGGCTGAAAATTGGAATCTCGCGGCCGCATGAAGAAGAAGCTGACCGGCTTGCTCTTTCGCACGCTGCCGTCGGCGAATGTCGCGGCAACGCTGAACTGGTGGAACGACGACATTCGCGGTTCGGCCGCAAGTTTCAGACGTGCCACGTGTCGCGTGAGCTTCCTGTTTCCCCGCACCGGCAACTCAATGGTGTAGTTCTGCTTGCCGACGGGAAAGTTCACGTCCTGGTAGCGCAACGCTTCCGGCGCCTGGTTATAACCTGCGCCGCACTCGGCCTGGTTCGGGGTCTCGATCACCGCCAGCGAGAACTCGGCGCGGAACTGCTCCGATGCCGGATAGACATTGCCGGCATCGTCGGCCCAGCTGTAATCGAAGGTGCCCACAGCCGTCGTCGTCAGGAACTGGTCTCCCGACACAAAGTCGGCAAGCTCGCCGAAACCGACCTCGTTGAAGACCTGGCTACGGCAGACGTTTATGGCCTCGATGGACTGGCAGGAGAAGCGACCCTGCTCCAGCTTTCGCGTGTCAACGCCAGCCTCGTCAAAGATGTTGCGGATGCCGACGTCGGTTCCCTGGTCGAAGCTGCCGACCGCGTGGCTGTAACTGCGGCTCGCCGGGCTGCCCTCGTCCTGTCCGGTGAACTGGAAGTTCATCGTCAAGTCGCGCACGTCGCCCCAGCCATGGTTCTTGATCGAGAAGGACGGTCTGAAGCCGTTACACCCGCGATGGGGGACGATTGACAGCATCGGCTTGCGGTAGGCCTCGCTGTTGGCGACCTGCAGCTCCAGCCTGTCGAGATCGACACGCTTTCCATCGGTCGAGCCCATCTCGACTTCGACATAGGCTGGCGCATCGAGGTCGCGGTCTTCGAACATCCATTCGCTCTCGTGGATCACCCCGGTGCCGTTCCAGAAATTGTTCATCTCCTCGTTGACGGGGTAGACGGCGATGTCCTCCTCGCGCACGAGGTGCTGGTAGGCGAGGACGTCGTTTTCGCTGGCCTGCTGCGTCATGCGCGGCTCGATCGCAACCGATATCTCCACCCTGCCGGCGTCGCCGCCCGACTGCGCCTTCATGAGCCCGCCAAGCGTCGCGTCGGCGAAGATCTCCGGCCTGCCGCTCTCCAGCCCCATGGTCCAGCGCGAGATGTAGGTCGCGCCTCCGGCTAGCCTGGTCTCGCCTTCGCCATGCCTGACACCATGCGCGAAAGTGCCTGTGTAGATGCTGCCGTTCGTCTCGGCCAGACGGCCCTCGCCATGTGGACGGCCTTCGGAAAACTCGCCCTCGTAGCGGTTGCCCGCGGCATCGACATGGACGCCCCTACCGCTGAGGAGGCCGGCAGCGAAATGGCCCTCGAACAGTTCGCCCGAGCGAAACTGCAGCCGGCCCTCGCCATCAGGACGGCCGTCCTTCATCTCACCGACATAAGTGCTGTAGATGGTGTTGGGATCGTAGCTCGCCGATCCGCGCACGCGCCAGACGAGCTTGCCTTTGCCGGTCACGCTACCGTCTGCAGCAAGCGAGTCGGGTTCAGCCGGTTCCCAGACGAAGTCGAGGTTCTTTTCTGGTTCGCTGTCCCAGACGCGCACCGCGCGGCGGACGACCGTTCCTTCGTCCTTCTGGTAGATGACCTGGACGCGCTCGGCCCATGCGCCGGCCGGTGTTGCACTCTCGGCAATTGCCGGCGCGCCCGACAGGCCAGCCAGAACGACAGCTACAACCCCAATCCCGAATTTCATGACAGTGCCCCCGACCTTCGGCCCCCACAGCCAACCTTACGCAAAGGTAGACAGGGGTCGGAATTCAGTCAAATCGTTGAACGGATAGGCTTGTCCGTCGTCCCTAGCAGCCTCCGACACTCGACAGGGTGCAGACCGGCGGCTCCATGCCCGGCTGGAATTTCGACAGCCGGGGCTGCACGTAATAGAGGTTCACCGGCTTGCTCTTGCGAATGCTTCCGTCTGTGAAATGCGCCGCTACGCTGAACTGGTGGAACGACGACATGGCGGGCTCGGCACCGAGCTTCATGCGTGAGATGTAGCTCGAAATGCTGCGGTTGCCGCGCACCGGGATGTCAATGCTGTAGTCCTTTTTGCCGACCGGCAGGTGTACTTCCTGGTAGCGCAGCGCTTCAGGCGCCATGGGCGCTAGGTCGCCGCATTCCGCCTCGATCGGATATTCGATCACCGCCAGCGAGATGTCGACGCGGAACTTCTCGCTGGCGTCGTAGACCGTGCCGCTGTCGTCGGCCCATTTATAATCGAGAGTCCCCGCCAGATTGGTGTAGATCTGGTCGTTTCCCTCCACGTAGTCCGCGATGTCGCCGAAACCGGCATCGTTGAAGACCTGACTTCTGCAAACATCGACCGCTTCGCGCGACGGACAGGTATAGCGGGCCTTCGCCAGCTTCCCCGTCTCGACGCCGACCTCGTCGAAGATGTCCTTGATGGCGACATCGATGCCCTCGTCGAACGAGCCGACGACACGCGAGAAGGCGCGGCTTCTGGGAATGTCATCCTTCTCGGTCGTGAACTGCAGCGTCATCTTCATGTCGCGCACATCGCCCCAGCCGTAGTTCTTGATCGAGAAAGACGGGCGAAAGCCCGTGCATCCCTGGTGTGAAATCGTCGCCAGCATCGGCTTGCGGTAGGCCTCGCTGTTGTCGACCGCAAGTTCGAGCCGGTCCAGCTTCACCTTGGAGCCATCGCGCGTGCGCACGCCCACCTCGACATAGGCGGATGCATCCCAGTCCCGGTTGTCGAACATCCAGCTGTCCGTCCAGATCTGGCCGCTGCCGTTCCACAGGCCGTTGATCCTATCGTCGATGGGGTAGATCGCGATCGACTGGTCCTGCACGAGGTGCTGGTAGGCCATGACCCCACTGTCGCTGGCGCGCTGCGTCATGCGCGGCTCGATCGCCACGGCAATCTCGGCCTTGCCGGCATCGCCACCCGACTGTGTCTTCAGCAGCCCGCCCAGCGTCGCGTCGGCGACTACTTCCGGTCGGCCACTCTCGAGACCCATCGTCCAGCGCGAGACATAGGTAGCACCGCCGGCCAACTGTGACGTTCCCTCGCCGTGCTTCAGCCCGTTCGCGAAGGAGCCGGTGTAGATTGTGCCCGTGGTCTCGGCGAGGCGACCCTCGCCATGCGGGCGGCCGGCGATGAACCCGCCCTCGTAGCGGTTGCCTGCCGTGTCGACATGCAGGCCCTTGCCCTCCAGCCGGCCGGCAACGAAATGGCCTTCGAAGAGTTCGCCGGAGCGGAACTGCAGCCGGCCCTGGCCGTCGAGCCGCCCGTCCTTCAGGCCGCCGACATAGGTGCTGTAGATCGTATCCGGGTCATAGCTCGCCGAGCCGCGCACGCGCCAGACGAGCTTGCCCCTGCCGTTCACCGTGCCGTCGGCGGCGAGCGTTCCGTCTTCGGCAGGCTCCCAGACGAAGTCGAGGTTCTTTTCGGGCTCGCTGTCCCAGACGCGCACGACGTGGCGCTCCACCGTTCCCTTGTCCTTGACGTAGAGGACCTGAACGCGCTCGGCCCACGCGCCGTCCGGCGCTGCGCGCTCGGCATATGCCGACGAGATGAAAAAACCTGCCAGCAAGACTGCGACAAACCCGATCCTGCACTGCATGCCCAAACCCCGTTTCTCCCGGCCCCCAAAGCCGGCCTTCCGCAAAGGTATGCAGACGATCTTGTCCAGTCAAATCAGCATGTTGATAAGCAAAGGGAGCCGGCAACATGTGCTGTCGCCGGCCCCCTTCAAACGCTGATGATCGCGCCGATTCAGCCTTACTTCCAGAGGCTGTTGATCCAGGCGACGTAGCTGGCGTTCAGGCGCACAGCGGTGTTCGCCGACGGGCTTTCCGCAATGTTCACACCGACGACGACGCGCTGTTTGGAGCCTGAATCGTAGGCGTAGACAGAGCTGCCGCTGGAACCCGGATAGGTGTCGCAATCATACGAGAAGTTGATCGCGCCGACCTGCTCGGCCATCACTTCGCATGTCGCGCGCCACATCAGTGCCGGCGGCTCCTTGTCGCCGGGATAGCCGACGATATTGGCGGTGAAATCGCCGAGCCCATCGTAATTGGCATAGCCGAGCCAGCCGAGGCTGTCGCCGATCGGCTCTGACAGCGTGATGATGCCGAGATCCCACGGCACGACCGAGCCATAGTAGCCCTGGTAGTTGGTGATGAAGCCTTCAAGGATGCTCATCGATTCCGCGGCAACCGCTCCGAAGGGAGCATCGCCGAAACCGTTGAGGCCCGGCGCGAAAAGCACGTCGGTCAGCCATTCCTGGTGCTCGACGCTGTAGACGCAATGCGCTGCCGTCAGCACGGTGCGCGGCCCGATCAACGTACCCGAGCAGCTGCCTACGCCACTCTTCGACTTGGCCTCTATGTAGCCGAACACCTTGAAAGGATAAACCTTGGTATTGGCGACCTGCACGCGGTCGTCCGTGCCGAAAACCTGCCTGTTGGCCTCTTCGCCTTCGCTGAAAGCTGGGTCCTCGGACTTCTCGATGTCGCTGGTACCCTTGCCCTCTTCCGCGCCCAGTTCCTTCAGAACCAGCCCGCGGACCTCTTCGCTCGGTGCCGAGCGCGTGACATTGCCGTCCGCCGACCGCGTCACGACGGTCAACGCCTCGACGGCCTTTTCCTCGTCGAGCATCGGCGCGGCGCGCGATTCTTCGCCGGCTTCGATCTTCGGCGGAGCACTCGGTGTTTCGCCCTGGAGCTGGTGATCGGTCGCCGGAGAACCGCGCGACTCTTCCCCTGTCCCCGGGCTGGCGGAACCCATTTCCGCGAAGGCGGGGGCTGCCCAGACGCCCGCCGACACGACAGTCGACAATGCAATAAGCTTAGCAAGTTTCTTCATAGTGAGACTCTCCCAAAGTCAGCAAGGGCCGGATGAGATAAGTGGAATCATGTCGATATTTTGGTCATCGCGGATTCCCGCCCGGCCACCCCCCGGCGGCATCGGCCCCATGTTCACCCGCGATTCCCCGGAAAACCCGACCCTGCGTCAACCAGAACACACTGCCCAAATAAATCCAAGATTGAAAACGACAATTTTCTATCTCTTGGCCCGTGGGGGGCTTTAGATAATGCGGTGCGCCCGGGCTTGGGTCGAGCGCCGGCGGAATGGTTTGTCTCAGGAGGTCAACTTGATTTTTGTGAATTCGAAACTGCCGCTGGCAGCTGCGGCGCTGGTCGTCGTCACGGCTGGAATGGGCGGCATCGCTCCGGCCAGTGGCGCTGAGATGCGGCCGGAACTGTCGCCGATGAGCCGCGTCACCGCGGCGCGTGCCGAAGCAGCGAAGTCCGACGACGGGTCGAACGATCGCGTCTTTGGCGGCAACGAGGCCGATCCCGGCGAATGGCCCTTCCAGGTTGCGCTGCTGTCCAGCAGCATGCTCGATGACAGCGTTGCCTCGCAGGCCAATGCGCAGTTCTGCGGCGGCAGCCTGATCGCACCGCAATGGGTTCTGACGGCGGCGCATTGCGTGACCGATGGCGGCATGACGGTCAGCCCCGACACCATGGTCGTGCTGACCGGGGCGACGAGCCTCGAGGACGGCAGCCGCTTCATGGTCGCCGAGGTGGTGCGGCACGAGGGCTACGACGAAACGACGCTCGACAACGACATCGCGCTGATCAAGCTCGCAGAGCCGGCCGACGCACCGACCGTGAAGCTGGTCGAGGCGCGAGGCGACGACAAGGGCAAGGTTCGCGTCACCGGCTGGGGCCGCATGGACGACGGCAACTTCCCGATGACACTGATGGAGGCTGAACTCGACCTCGAACCGATCTCGGCCTGCAACGAGGGCATCCGGGCGATCTACGCCAGAGACCTCGAGCTCATCCTGCGCAATTTCGCGCCGCGCATGCTCTACTCCGAGACGGGTATCACCAGCGCGACCAAGTCGATCGTCGACACGATGAGCGACCGGCTTACCGACAACATGATCTGCGCCGGCACCACGACCGGCGTGCGTGACGCCTGCAACGGCGACAGCGGCGGCCCGCTCTTTGTCGAGAAGCCTGACGGCGCTGTCCAGATCGGTATTGTCAGCTGGGGCGAAGGCCCGATGGATGCAGCCGCCGCCTGCGGCCACGCCAATGCCTATGGCGTCTACACACGGGTCGCCAACTACAAGGACTGGATCGCCGGAAAAACCGGGATGTAACGACCTCTTTCAGCCGCGGGCGTCTGCCCCGCGGCTGAAATCCGCCATTCTGGAATCACGACGGCTGGTAGGCAAAATGGTCGAAGTCGGCGGAGCACGCCGTGCCGCTGGTGTCGAATGCGGCCATGCCGACAAAGGCGCCGGTGAAGGAGCCATGCTCGCCGCGCCCGCCTTCGTCCGAAATGACGCTGGCGTCGAGGACGGGTCCAACGGGCTTCCAGTCGTCACCGTTGCGATAGCTGAACTGCAGCGATGCACCGTCAATCTCGGCCGCCAGCCCGACGGGTTCATTGCCGGGAAGCGGGATCGGCGTCTCCAGCGGGAATGTGAGCCTCGCATCCGGCCAGTCGCCCGGGCAACTCATGATCATTAGCACCCGGCCGAGTCTGACGTCGTGCGTCAGTGCCAGGAAATGCAGCTTGTGCCGGTTGTAGTAGTGCACCAGGCCGGCCGCCTGCTGGAACGTCTCGGGCCGGAAGTCGAGTTCCGTCTCGATGCGCAGCGAAAAATGTTGCTGCCGACGCGCGACCAGCGCCTGCTCGAAGAAGCTGCCCAGCGATTCCCGCGCATGCAGCCTGAGGAAGCCCGACCGCTCCGACAGCGAGAAGATGCGCTCGGGATAAGGCGTGCGCAGCCACTGGAAATCGAGCGGCAGAGCCTGCCCGTCGAAATCATAGCGCGTTGCACCGTCCTGCGGCTCGGCCTGCGCGCCCTGCGGCGCCGGAACCTCGACATCGGGCACCCTGCCGCCCTGCGTCAGCCGCAGCCAGCCATCGTCCGTCCAGACGACTTTCTGGATCGCAGTCTCGCGGCCGAGCGGCGAGCGCCGCGTGCCCAGCAGCGGCCGCGAACAGAGATGCGTGTGGTAGAATTCGCCGTCCGGCGTCTCGACGATCTGGCCGTGCCCGGCGCGCTGAAGCACTGCTTCGGGCGCATCCTTCGAGGTGATCAGATGGGTTTCCGGATCGAGTTCGTAGGGGCCGTCGATCGACCGCGAGCGCGCCATGGTCACCGCATGGCCGTAGCCAGTGCCGCCCTCGGCAGTTGTCAGGTAGTACCAGCCATTGCGCTTGAAGAGATGCGGCCCCTCGACCAGGCCGTGCGGGCTGCCCGCGAAGATGTTCTTTACCGGGCCGACTAGCCTGCCCGCCGCCGCATCGTATTCCTGCAAAAGAATGCCGGCAAAGGAAGGATGCTTCGGCTGGCCGCCGACGCCGCTGGAGACATGGTTCCACAGCATGTTGAGGAACCATTTTCTACCGTCATCGTCGTGGAAGAGCGACGGATCGAACCCCGACGAATTGACGTAGACGGGATCCGACCAGGGACCCTCGATCGAAGGCGCCGTCACGATGTAGTTGTGCGTGTCCTTGAAGCTGCCGTCGAGCCGCTTCACGTCCGTATAAACCAGCCAGAACAGCCCGTCGGCGTGAGACAGGCAGGGCGCCCAGATGCCGCCTGAATCCGGGTTGCCGCGCATGTCGAGCTGGCTTGCCCGCTCGAGCGGCCGCTTGACCATCCGCCAGTTCACAAGGTCCCTGGAGTGGTGAAGCTGGACGCCCGGATACCATTCGAAGGTCGAGGTGGCGATGTAGTAGTCCGAGCCTACCCGGCAGATTGACGGGTCGGGATTGAAGCCGGTCAGCACCGGGTTGGAAATGCCTGTCATTGTTCCCCCGCTTGCCGACCGGCCGGCTTGCCTAGCGTGCCGGCCCTTCACGCTCGGCCGACTTTGCCCAGAGATTAATGTTGGCGTCATGCGCGTGGCGGTCGATCTCGGCCAGCTCGCTGTCGCTGAAATCCGGATTCTTCAGAGCTCCGACGCAATCCTCGACCTGCTCGGGCCGGCTGGCGCCGATCAGTGCCGTTGTCACGCGGCCGCCGCGCAGCACCCAGGCCAGCGCCATTTGTGCCAGTGTCTGGCCACGCTTCTCGGCGATCGCGTTGAGCGAGCGGATATTGCCAAGCGTCGCCTCGTTCAGGAAATTCTCCTTCAGCGACTTGCCCTGCGTGGCGCGGCTGCCTTCCGGCACGCCATTGAGGTATTTCGACGTCAGCATACCCTGCGCCAGCGGCGAGAAGACGATCGAGCCGAGGCCCAGCCCTTCCAGCGTGTCGAGCAGACCGTCCTCCTCGACCCAGCGGTTGAGCATGGAGTAGCTCGGCTGGTGGATGATGAAGGGCGTGCCGAGCGAACGCAGGATATCGGCGGCTTCGCGCGTGCGCTGCGAGTTATAGGACGAGATGCCGACATAGAGCGCCTTGCCGGCGCGCACCGCGCTGTCCAGCGCGCCCATCGTCTCCTCAAGCGGCGTGTCGGGGTCGTAGCGGTGCGAATAGAAGATGTCGACATAGTCGAGGCCCATGCGCTTCAGGCTCTGGTCGAGGCTCGACAGAAGATACTTGCGACTGCCCCATTCGCCGTAGGGCCCGGGCCACATGCCGTAGCCCGCCTTGGTGGCAATGACCATCTCGTCGCGGTAGCCGGCAAAATCGGTGCGCAGGATCTCGCCGAACGCTGCTTCGGCCGAACCGGGCCGCGGCCCGTAATTGTTGGCAAGGTCGAAATGCGTGATGCCGAGATCGAAAGCCTTCTGGCAGATCGCCCGCTTGGTCGCATGCGGCGTATCCTCGCCAAAATTGTGCCACAGGCCGAGCGAGATGGCGGGCAGCTTCAGGCCCGATCGTCCGCAGCGATTGTAGGTCATCGCGTCATAGCGATTGTCGGCTGGTTGCCAGCTCATGATCGTGTCTCCCGGTTGGGTCTGTCTGTTTGTCTGTTCAGCCGGCCGCGCCGCTTCCCCAGGGGCCGTGGTGCGCGCCGCCGGCGTCGATGCGCTCGAAACCGTGCGCGCCGAAGAAGTCGCGTTGCGCCTGAATGAGGTTCGAGGTGCCGCGGCCGAGCCGGTAGCTATCGAAATAGGCGAGCGCGGAAGACAGTGCCGGCGTCGGCAGGCCTGCCTCGGCGGCGCGCGCCACGATGCGCCGCAGCGCCGGATTGGCCTCCTTCATCATCTGGACGAAATCTGGCGCCATCAAAAGGTTCGCTACCGGCCCGGCGTTAAAGGCCGTAGCGATGGTGTCGAGAAATTGAGAGCGGATGATGCATCCGGCGCGCCAGATTTTTGCGATCGTCGGCAGCGGCAGGTTCCAGTCGAACTCCTCCGAGGCAGCAGACATCACTGCAAAGCCCTGCGCGTAGGCAGCAATTTTGCCGGCAAACAGTGCAAGCTCGAGATCCGCCAGAATGGCATCCCTGTTGCCCGAAACCGGCGAGACGCCCATGCCGTAAGCCTTCTCGGCTGCCACCCGCTCGTCCTTCAGCGACGAGATCACGCGGGCGGCCACCGCCGCCTCGATCGCCGTCGCCGGGATTCCGAGTTGCTGCGCCTCGATGGCCGACCATTTGCCGGTGCCCTTCTGGCCGGCGCGGTCGAGGATCATGTCGACCATCGGCTTGCCGGTCTTCGGATCGTCGGCGGCAAGCACGGACGCCGTGATCTCGATCAGGTAGGAATTCAGACGCCCCTTGTTCCATGTGGCGAAAACTGACGCGATTTCCTTCGGGCCCATGCCCAGCCCGTCGCGCAGAACGCCATAAATCTCGGCGATCATCTGCATGTCGGCATATTCGATGCCGTTGTGAATGGTCTTGACGAAATGGCCGGCACCGTCGGTTCCGAGCCAGGCGACGCAGGGCTCGCCCTCATACTTGGCCGAAATAGCAATCAGAACCTTCTCGACACGCTTCCATGACGCTTCGGTGCCGCCGACCATGATCGAAGGCCCGTGGCGCGCGCCCTCCTCGCCGCCGGAGACGCCCATTCCGATGAAGGTCAGGCCGGAATTCTCGAGGTCCTTGAAGCGGCGCATCGTGTCATGGAAATTCGCGTTGCCGGCATCGATGACGATGTCGTTTTCCGACAGCACGCCGCGCAGGTGCGCGATCTGCTCGTCAACTGCCTGGCCGGCCTGCACCATGATGATGACGGGGCGTGGCGGACGGATCGCGGCGGCAAGGTCCTCGATCGTCTCGCAGGGCACAACCATGTCCTGCAGGCTGCCGGCCTGGGCGTGGAATTCGCCGGTCCGCGACGTCGTGCGGTTGAAAACCGCGATGCGGTGGCCGTTCTCGGCAATGTTAAGCGCCAGGTTCGATCCCATCACGCCAAGGCCGATCAATCCGATTTCCGCTTCCGCCATCGTTTCATCCCAATTCAAGTGCGCCGGCCCGGCGATTGACGCCGGCAGGGCGCCGGCGCGCGCGATGTTTGCCGCGCGCTGGCGGCTTCGTCAACACACCGGTTCCCGATTGGCACGCCGGGTGCAGGCGCTCAGCCGGTCCGGCGCTTGCGCCCGTAAAGCTCCAGCCGGTGGTGCACAATGTCGTAGCCCAGCGCGAGCGCGATCTCGTTTTGCAACTGCTCGATGCGGTCCGACTTAAACTCGATGACGTCGCCCGATTCGATATCGATAAGGTGATCGTGATGATCGCCGGTGGCATGCTCGAAGCGAGACGGGCCACCCTCGAAAGCGTGCCTGTGAATGGCGCCGAGATCACCCAGAAGCTTCATCGTCCGGTAGACCGTGGACAGCGAAATCGAGCTGTCGACCGCGACCGCGCGGCGAAAAATCTCCAACGCGTCCGGATGGTCTTCAGTCTCCGACAGGATACCCAGGATGATGCGCCGCGGGCGGGTGATTCTCACGCCGCGCCGGCGCAATTCCTTTTCGTAGTCCACTCTTCGCACTGCCTGCCGTTTCATTGCCTGACTATGCGCCAGATGACAGTCAGTTGCAAAGAAATGACGTCACGCCTGGGGAGTTCAACCGCCGCTGATAGCCGTTAGCACGAAAACCTCGCAGCCCGGCGACAGCGGCGTCTCAAGCCGCGCCCTTTCGCCGTCGATGAAGATGTTGATGTGGCGGCGTACCGCCGGCGTCGAATCGCAGAGCCGGTCGCGCATGCCCGGAAACAGTTCGTCGAGCCGGTCCACCATCTCGTCAACACTCGCGGCCTGCACCTCGAGGCGTCGCGGCGCGCCGGGAAAGAGGTCGACCAGAACCCCCGGCAGCCTGACGACTACCGTCCTCGGCGGCCGGTTGTGACCCGGCCGCGGTGAAGTGCCGTCCATTTCAGGCATCGACGACCAGCGTCTCGACAGAGGAGATCGCCGGCAGATGCGCCGCCACCTCGATCCAGCTCTCGCCTTCGTCGGCGCTTGCGAACAGGGCACCGCCGCCGGTGCCAAAATAGACGCCCGCCGGCTCCAGCCGGTCTGTCGCCATGGCCTGGCGCAGCACGCCAAAATAGGCGTTTTCCTGCGGCAGGCCTTCGCGCATCGCCTGCCATGTCGAACCGCCGTCACGCGTGCGCCAGACCGCCGCCTTGGCGTCAGGCATGTAACGACCGGCGGAATCGCCATTCAGCGGTACGAGGAAGAGCGTCGAGGGATCGCGCGGATGCGCCGCCGCCGGGAAGCCGAAAGTGGAGGGCAGGCCGGATTCGATGCTCTCCCAGCTCCTGCCACCGTCCTTGCTGCGGTACATACCGCAATGGTTCTGCTGGTACATCGTGTCGGGCTCGCCAGGCGCCATCACCAGGCAATGCACGCATTGGCCGAATTCCGGGTAGTTCTGGCCTTCCGGAAAGAAGTCGGCGCGCGTGCCCCTGTTGCGCGGCTCCCAGGTCGCGCCGCCATCGGCAGTGTGAAACACGCCGGCGGCCGAAATGCCGACCCAGACCTGGCCTTCGTCCTCGGGGTGCAGCACCAGCGAATGCAGGATCAGACCCGCGCCGCCAGGGTTCCAGTGCGGCCGCGATGGATGTTTCTGCAGCCCGTCGAGATGCTGCCAGGTTTTTCCGTTGTCGTCGCTCCTGAACAGGCCGGCCGGCTGAACGCCGGCATAGAGCGCGCCATCGCGCGCCGCCAGGCTCCACACCGCCTTGATCGGTTCAACACCGGCCTCATAGGCAAGCCCCTCGCTCGAATGGCTCCATGTCTCGCCCAGATCGTCGGATTTCCAGACTGCGGGACCGAACCATTCATTGCCGCCCCCGCCATAGATCGTGCCGGTCGCCGGGTCGGCCATGACGTGGTTCATCGGCCAGGTCTCGCAATAGGGACCGCGCAGCTTCCAGTCCCTGCGCGCCTCATCGCTCTCGGCGATGAACGTGCCCTTCTTGGTACCCAGGAGAACGAGAATTTTCCTTGCCATCACCACCTCCACAAGCATGACCGGCAGGCCCCGCAACGGCTGGTCCGGATGCGCGAGAGCGCCCAGAACCTAGGCCGAAATCCGGTTCCTGTCGATGCAAGGACGGTCGGCAACGTGGCGCGCCTACACGCGAAGCGGATTTTTTGGAGTCCGCATCTCGGCGTATCCGGGTCGAAGCCTTGTTCTCTCGTCAGGCCGCCTGAACCGCATTCTGCGCGCGAGCGAAGGATCGGCCATCGGCGTCGAAGATGTGCAGCGTGTCGGCATCGGCGGTCACCTTCATCTTGGTGTTACGCTTGACCTCTGCATTACCGGGCAGCTTCACCACCAGTGGCTGGTCGGCGATGCCAATGTCGAGATAGACCATCTGCACCTCGCCGAGCTGCTCGACATAGTCGACGCGCCCCTCGAACAGCGCGCCATCGCCGGTCGCCACGCGCAGATCCTCCGGTCGAACGCCAAAGCTGATCTTGGCGCCCGCCGCGTCGGCAGGGGTGGCCACCGGGACATCGGTCTTGCGGCCACCGACCTGAGCGATAAGCGTCTGGTCCCCGGCCTTGTCGATCGTCGCCGGCACGATGTTCATCGCTGGCGAACCGATGAACTGCGCCACGAACAGGTTGCCCGGGTGGTGATACAGTTCCATCGGCGTGCCGACCTGCTCGATGCGCCCGTCCTTCAGCACCACGATGCGGTCGGCCAGCGTCATCGCCTCGACCTGGTCGTGCGTGACGTAGATCATCGTTGTCGCCGCCATGCTCTCCTTCAGCTTGGCGATCTCGATGCGGGTGGCGACGCGCAGCGCCGCGTCGAGGTTCGACAGCGGTTCGTCGAACAGGAAGACCTTGGGATTGCGCACGATGGCGCGGCCAATGGCCACGCGCTGTCGCTGGCCGCCCGACATCGCCTTGGGCAGGCGGTCGAGATAGTTGGTCAGCTGCAGGATTTCCGCGGCCTGGCGCACCCGTCGGTCGATTTCCGACTTCTCCTCGCGCGCGATCTTCATGCCGAAGGCCATGTTGTCGTAGACCGTCATGTGCGGGTAGAGCGCGTAAGACTGGAACACCATGGCGATGCCACGCTTCGATGGCGGCACGTCGTTGACCACCTCGCCCGCGATCTTCAGCTCGCCCGAGGTGATCTCCTCAAGCCCGGCGATCGTCCTCAGAAGCGTCGACTTTCCGCAACCGGACGGGCCGACGAAGACGATGAACTCGCCCGATTTTATGTCGAGGTCGATGCCGTGCAGGATCTTCAGATTGCCATAGGACTTCTTGATTTGCCTGAGGCTGAGATCGGCCATGTGGTTTCCTCCCGAAAAACCTGATTTCCCGCAGTTCAGGCGATGCGCCCGAACCACGCCTGGTAGCTGTTCAGTCTGATCGTCCTGCCCTCGAGACCGCCGGCAAAGCCGTGTCCCGACAACGGCTGGACCGCGTCTCCCTCGCCGAGGTCGATCTCGGTCGGCTGGTCGCCGAGATTGAAGGCGCAGACCAGCTGTTCATTGCCCTCGCGCCGCGTGAAGGCGATGGCGTCGCCCTTGGCCGCGAGGAACTCGATGTCACCCTTGGCGAGCGCCGGGTGGGCGCGGCGAAAGTCGAGAAAGCGGCGGTAATGCTCCAGCAGCGAATGCGGATCGCCTTCCTGCCGGTTGACCGCCAGCGGTCGATGGTCGGCGGCAACCGGCAGCCAGGGACGGCCCGTCGAGAAGCCGGCATTGGTCTCGGCCTCCTCCCACACCATCGGCGTGCGGCAGCCGTCGCGGCCCTTGAACTCGGGCCAGAAGCGAATGCCGTAGGGGTCGCGCAGGTCGTCGAAATTGAGATCTGCCTCGCCGAGCCCGAGTTCCTCGCCCTGGTAGAGGCAGACCGAGCCGCGCAGCGACATCAGCAGCGCCGAGATCACCTTGAGATAGGCGGTGCGGTCGCTCTCGCCCTGCGCCCAGCGCGAGGCGTGGCGCATCACGTCGTGGTTGGAGTAGGCCCAGCACGACCAGCCGTCCTCGGCGACCCGGCCAAAGGATTCCAGCACTGCGCGGACACGTTCAGCGCTCAGCTTTTCCGGCGCCAGGAAGTCGAAGGAATAGCACATCTGCACCCGGTTATCGCCGGCGGTGTAGGCGGCGACGACTTCCAGGCCACGCTGCGCATCACCGACCTCGCCGACAGCGGCGGCCGCCGGATACTCGTCGAGGAGAGCGCGAAAGCGTTCGAGGAAGGCGACGTTCTCGGGGCGGCTCTTGTCGTAAATGTGGTCCTGGTAGTTGTAAGGATTGACCGAGGGCGCGGTCTGGTCGTTGCGCTCGGCCACCGGAAGCGCAGGATTGTTCTCCAGGCCCTGGCTGTGAAAGTAGAAGTTGATGGTGTCGAGCCTGAAGCCGTCGACGCCGCGGTCGAGCCAGAAGCGCGTCACCTCCAGCAGCGCGTCCTGCACCTCCCTGTTGTGGAAGTTGAGGTCCGGCTGCTCGGCGAGAAAATTGTGCAGATAGTATTGCTGGCGGCGTGTGTCCCACTGCCAGGCCGAGCCGCCGAAGATCGACAGCCAGTTGTTTGGTGGCGTGCCGTCCGGGCTGGCATTGGCCCAGACATACCAGTCAGCCTTCGGGTTATCGCGGCTCGACCGGCTCTCGGCGAACCAGGGGTGCTCGTCGGCGGTGTGCGACAGCACCTCGTCGATCATCACCCGCAGCCCCAGCCGGTGCGCCTCGGCGACCAGCGAATCGAAGTCGTCGAGCGTGCCGAACATCGGATCGACGTCGCAATAGTCCGAGACGTCGTAGCCGAAATCCTTCATTGGCGACTTGAAGAAGGGCGAAATCCAGATCGCATCGGCGCCAAGACCGGCAATATAGGGCAGTCGCTGGATGATGCCGGCAAGGTCGCCGATGCCGTCGCCGTTGGAGTCCTGGTAGCTACGCGGGTAGATCTGGTAGATCACCGCGCCGCGCCACCAGTCTCGGTCGGCGGCGAGCGCCGGCGCCTGTGCGGGCATCGATACTGCAGGCATCGCACTCATCCTCCCTTGACCGATCCCGCAAGCAGCCCGCGCACGAAGTAACGTTGCAGCGAGAAGAACACGATCAGCGGCACGATGATGGTGATGAAAGCCGAGGTCGTGAGGATTTCCCAGTCGCCGCCGCGCGAACCGAGCAGCGCGTTCAGTTTGCCGGTCAGCACAAGCTGGTCGGAGCCGGAGCCCAGGAACACGATGGCCACCAGCAGGTCGTTCCAGACCCAGAGAAACTGGAAGATGGCGAAGGAGGCGAGCACGGGGAAGGACAGCGGCAGCACGATCTTGATGAATATCTCGAAGTCGCTGGCGCCGTCGATGCGCGCCGATTCCATCAGCTCGCGCGGCAGTCCGGCCATGTAGCTGCGCAGCAGGTAGATGGCGAAAGGCAGGCCGAAGCCGGTATGCGCCAGCCAGATGCCGAGATAGGTCTTCGACGGCACACCGAAGAACATGGCGACGCCGTTGTAGAGCTGCAGCAGCGGGATCAGCGCCATCTGCAGCGGCACGACGAGCAGGCCGATGATGACGGCGATAATCAACGCACGTCCCGGAAAGCGCATCCAGGCAAGCGCATAGGCGGCAAAGGCGGCAATCATGATCGGGATGACAGTAGCCGGCACGGTCACCGTCAGCGAGTTCACGAAGGAGCGGCCGATGCCTTCCGAAAACATCACCGTTTTGTAGTTCTCGGTGGTGAAACGCGGCGGCGCGGAGGACTCGTAGTAGACGCGCTGGCCGCGCTTGCCCTCCATCTCGACCGGAGAGGTCATCACGAAGGAGCCGTCCTCGTTGAGCTGCAGCGAGACGCCGTCGCCAAGGTCGGCCACCGCACCGGCTTCGAACTCGGTCGGCGCAGCCGATTTCAGGCCGAAGGCGCTGATCCTGCGCGCCTCGCCGCCCTCGAAGATGTTTCCCTCGAGGACGAACTTGCCGTCCTTCTCTACCTGCGCCGTAGGCGGCGGCAGGCGGCCGGCTTCGGTCTGGCTGGAACTCGAGAAGGCGTTCCACCAACCCGAGGCGATGATCTGGTCCTTGTCGCGCAACGAGGACACCAGGATGCCGAGAGTCGGGATCGTCCAGATGGTGACGAAAACCAGCACGGCGATGTGGACGCCGAAGCGGCCGAGGAAGCTTTTTCCCGTGGCGTTTGCCATCTCAGTGATCCCCCGACTCGCGGTTCGCCTGGCGGATGTTCCAGACCATGATCGGCAGCACAGCCAGCATGATGATGATGGCGATGGTGGCGCCGCGGCCGAAATCGCCGCCGCCACGGAACATCCAGTCGAACATCAGGTTGGCCAGCACCTGGCTGTTCCACTGGCCGTTGGTCATGGTCAGCACGATATCGAAGACCTTGAGCACCAGGATGGTGATCGTCGTCCACACCACGGCGATGGTGCCCCAGATCTGCGGTATCATGATCTTCCAGAAGATCTGGAACGGGTTGGCGCCGTCGATGACGGCCGCCTCGATGGTCTCCTCGGGAATGCCGCGCAGGGCTGCCGACAGGATCACCATGGCAAAACCGGTCTGGATCCAGATCAGGATCACCATCAGGAAGAAATTGTTCCAGAAGGGCAGCGATATCCAGACCTGCGGGCTGCCGCCGAGAAATTGCACGATGGCGTTGAGCAGGCCGATCTGCGTCTGGCCGTCACCCTTGTACTCGTAGATGAACTTCCAGATCACGCTGGCGCCGACGAAGGAGATGGCGAGCGGCAGGAAGATCAGGCTCTTGGCGATGGTACCCCACCAGATCTTGTCGGTCAGGACCGCGATCACCAGGCCGAGGAAGGTGCAGGCCGCCGGCACCACGGCGAGCCAGAGAAGGTTGTTGAAGATCGAGTTGCGGAACTCGCGGTCGCCGAAGGCCCAGGTGTAGTTGGCAAAGCCGACGAAGTCCTCGCCGTTGCGGCCGTGGAAGGAGAGCCAGAGCGTCTGCACGACCGGGTAAATCAGGTAGACGGTCAGGATGATCAGCGCCGGGCCGATGAACAGCCAGGGGCGGATCAGGCCCTGCCGGCGCAGATTGTCGATTGCAGCCGTCCCGGCAACGCCGCGCGAGGGAAAGATCAAGTCGAGGAGACGGTTGGCGCCCCAGAAATAGGCGACCGCGCCGCCGACGCCGACGATGATGGTGATGATGGCCGACAGAATTTGCGCCGCCATGGCTTCCTCCCCTGTTGCCGGACCCGACCGAGCGCCTGGCGCTGCCGGTACGGGCGGCTTGCCGCTTGGATCCGGGCCGCGATGGCCCGGATCTAGACTGTGGACGAGGTAACGCTCGACGCCGTTACTTGATGGCGTCCCAGCTGGTCTGGACGTTGGCCGCCACGTCGGCGGCCGGCTTGCCGCCGACCAGGTCGATCATGCCGGTCCAGAAGGCGCCGGCGCCAATCTTGCCGGGCATCAGGTCCGAGCCATCGAAGCGGAAGGTCGAGGCGTTGACCAGGATTTCACCCTGCTTCTTCAGCGCGTCGTTGGCGTAGGCATCCTTGTTCGCCGTCTTGAGCGGTGTCAGCAGGCCCGACTGCGCCATCCAGATCTCGTGCGCCAGCGGCATCTTCAGGAAGTCGATGAAGGCGCGCGCCGCCTTGGAGTCCTTGGTGATGGAGAACAGCGTGCCGCCGCCGAGCACGGGGTTGCCGAGATCGGCATGAGACGCGAAGGGCGGCAGGTAGAAGAAGTCGGCGTCGACGCCGAGTTCGGTGCCTTCCGGGAAGAAGGACGAGATGAACGATGCCTGGCGGTGCATGTAGCACTTGGGCGGGATCGAGAAGAGACCCTTCGGGCTGTCGCGGAAGTCGGTGGCGGCAACCGCGGCCGCACCGCCGTCGACATATTTGTCGTTGGTCGCGATGTCGGCGAAGATCTGCAGCGCCTCGACGACCGACGGGTCGTTGAACGGGATCTCGTTCTTGGTCCACTTGTCGTAGGTCTCGGGCGACTGCGTGCGCAGCATGATGTCCTCGACCCAGTCGGTCGCGGGCCATCCGGTGGCACCGCCCGAACCAAGCCCGATGCACCATGGCACGCCGCCATCGGCGACGATCTGGTCGGTCAGGGCCTGCATCTCTTCCCAGGTCTTGGGCACTTCGTAGCCGGCTTCCTCAAAATTCTCCGGTACGTACCAGACCAGCGACTTCAGGTCGGCCTTGTAGGGAAAGGCGAAATATTTGTCGGTGCCGTGCTTGTCCTTGTAGGTGCCGAGATCGACCCAGGACTGGCCGGCGCCGTAATTCTCGCGCACGAAGTCGGCAGTGGCGTCGTCAAGCGGGGTGAGCAGGCCTTTCGAGGCGAGATCCTGGATCAGGCCGGGCTGCGGCAGCACGGCAATGTTCGGCGGGCTGCCGGCCTGCGTGTCGATGACGATCTGCTGCTCGTAATTCTCCGAGGATGAGTACTTCAGGTCGACGCCTGTCGCCTCGATGAAATACTCCAGTACCGAACGGACCAGCGCCTCGTCCTCGCCGCGCCACGGACCGAAGATGGTCAGCGTCTCGCCCTTGAGGTCTACGTTCTTGAGCTCGTCGTAGTTCGACCAGGTGAACTTGGAATCCTCGCCCGGCTTGAATTTGAGTTCGGCCGAGGCGGGTGCGGAAAGGGCAAGAGTGGCAAGCGCCACGCCCAGCAATAGGCTCTTTTTCATGATGGTCCTCCCTGTGGATCGCAAGACAAGGCGCGGAACCTCCATTCCGGCCTGCCGACGTGCTTCAACTGAGACCCGGGATCAAACCAATCGCAACGGCTTGAACGCGGGTTCCAAAGCGCTTTGGCTACCTTCATCTCGCCACCATTTGGTGCGCGAGTCAAGCGGCTTGTCTTCACGATTTCTTCCGCGCGCGCAGGTTTGGTGCGCTGCACTATGGTTTTGCGGCGCTGCACGCGCCGTTTTTGCTTCACTCTGCCTGATTTGGCGCTAAACTTGGAACGTAATGCGTGCATGCCACGGGGAGGAAATGCGCAGATGTCTCAAAGCGCTTTGAAGGCGCGGAGGCTGTTTTGAATCTGAAGCAGCTCTCCGACATGCTGGCCCTGTCGCAGACCACGGTGAGCCGTGCGCTGAACGGCTATCCCGAGGTCAGCGAGGAAACGCGTCGGCGCGTCGCAGACGCCGCCAAGCGGCACGGCTACCGGCCCAATCCGAGCGCGCGGCGCCTGGCCACCGGCAAGGCCGGCATGATCGGCTACGTGCTGCCGACAGGGGCCTCGGTCGACATCGACCCGCATTTCGTCGAGTTCCTGTCCGGTCTCGGCGACTATGCGCGCGGCCACGATCTCGACCTCGTGCTCAGCCCCGCCGACGCCAGTGACGAGGAGACAACCTACCGCCGCATAGTCGCCAACAAGCAGGTCGACGCCGTCTATATCTCCTCGCCCTGCCCCGCCGACCGGCGCATTTCGCTGCTCAACCGGCTCGGCATCCCCTTCATCGTGCATGGGCGCAGCGAAGGTCTGGGCTTCGACTACGCCTATGTCGACATCGACAACGAAATGGCCTTCCACGACGCAGCGCGCCTTCTGATCCAGCTCGGCCACACCCGGATCGCACTGATCAACGGCGACATCCGCCAGACCTTCGCGATCTTCCGCCAGCGCGGCGCGCAGCGCGCGCTGGCCGACAGCGGCCTGGCGCTTCCGCCTTCCTCGATCCGCTCGGTGGCGATGACCGAGGAGAACGGCTACCGCGCAGCGCGCAGCCTGCTCCAAAGCGGCACGCCGCCGACGGCCATCATCTGCTCCTCGCTGATCATGTCGCTCGGCGTGGTGCGCGCCATCCGCGACCTCGGGCTCACCGTTCCGGGCGACGTCTCGCTGGTCGCGCATGACGACGTCTTTCCGTGGCTGAGACCGGAGAATTTTTCAGTGCCACTGACGACGACACGCTCCTCAATCCGGCTTGCCGGCCAGCGCATCGCCGAGCGTCTCGCCGCCCGCATCACCGGCAGCGAAAGCGGCTTCGAAGGCGAGGTCTGGCCGGTCGACCTGGTGGTGCGCGCCTCGATCGGCAGCGCACCCTAGTCTACTTGAGCGCTTCGGCGGCAGCCGCGTCGATCAGGCCATAGCCATAGTCAGCATCGCGTCCCGCTTCCCCGAGATCCTTCGCCGTCGCCGACAGCGCCGCCTCGATCCAGTCAGCCGAGCGCTCCGGCGCGGCGTGGATCAGATTTGCGATGGCGCCCGAAACGATGGCCGCGGCGAATGAGGTCCCGGTAACGAGATCCTGGCCGCCGCCAACCGGTGCCATTACGTTGACGCCGGGCGCGGAGACGAAGACGTAGGGCCCGCGATTGGCCTGCTGCATCAGTTCGTCCTTGTCATCGGTTGCGGTTACCGCGATCACGCTGTCATAGGCGGCGGGATAGCCGTACGGGGCCTTGGGGCCGTTGTTGCCCGCTGCCGCCACCAGCACCATGTCGCGTCCGCGCGCCGCGGCGCAGGCGGCCTCAAGCATGTCGTTCTTCGGGCCGACGAAGCTCATGTTGATGATGCGTACGTCCTGCTCTGCCGCCCAGTCGAGCGCCGAGAGGATGATGTCCATGGTCGAGCGGCCACCCTCGAAGGCGCGTGCGTGGTAGATCCTGGAGCCGGGCGCCATGCCCGGCAGGTCGCCGATGCCCGCGATCAGTCCGGCAATGGAAGTCCCGTGGTCGCGCACCGTCACCTCGACACCCGGCATGGCGTCGAAGATGCCCTCGACCACGCCCTTCAGCGCCGGGTGCGTCTCATCGATGGCGGTATCGATGACGGCGATGCGGACATTTTCGCCGCTGGCGCTGTCGGGCCTCAGCGCGATGCGCTGGAAGGCATAGTTCTGCGTGCCGGCCGCCTGCTGCAGGTCGTAGATGGAGTTGGGTACGCGCGCCTGTGTACGGGCGTCGCCGGCAAGCTGTGCGAGCACCAGGCCGACCGGACGGCCGTCCGGAATACCGAAGCGCACGACCGTCGAGCCGAGCAGCGTCGAGACGCGTTGTGAACGGATCTCGAGGCCGAAGGCAGCCGCCAGCGCCGAAACCACGGCCGCGTCGCCATCGACCGTTACCAGCACCTCGTCGGGCACGAATTCGCCGCTGACCGCGACGGGCGCCACGACCGGCGGTGCGGTCGTGAGCGAGCCGGGCGGCGGCGCGGCGGGCGACGACGAATCGGCACCTGCGGTCGCTGCCGGCTCCGATGTCGCTGCCGTATCGGTAGATGCGGGGTCGGCGGGAGATGAGGGCTCGCCCGACGCCGTTTGCGGAAACAGGTCAAAGATCAGTTCGGGGAGCACCACAGCCCCCGGCGCGGCAGTACCGCCATCCGGGCCGCAAACGCCGCCGGCTGCCATGGTCTGGATGCAGTCGAGCTGGTCCTGGGTGATGTTGGGGTCGTTGGTCTGCGCGGAGACAGGCAGGGCGGCCACCAGGACCGCCGCCAAGAATGCAATCAGGAATGCAACGCCTCTAGCCGCCATCGGCCGGTTTCCTCCCGGGAACCACAGTCTCGGCAAAAGGCTGGGCAGCAATAAGGCCGACAATCCTGTCATAATCGGCAGCCGTCACGGCCCCGATACCGATCTTGAAGACGCCCCCTGCAGCGGGTCCGGCAAGCACCGTCGCGCCGTTTTCGGCGAGGAAGGCCGAGACGTCAGCTATCGTCGCCTCCGGTTTGAAGGTGACGAAGACGAACGGCATGTCCGCCGCTTCCTCTGTGCCGGCGATCTCGAAATCGCCGACAGACCCAATGGGCTGCAGCACCGCCTGCACCATCAGCAACGCGATGGCAGCGGCGGCGGCACCCCAGGCGACCGACGAGGGCACGCCCAGAAACCCCTGCCAGAGGCGCGCCAGCGTCGAGGGCGAGGCATGGCGCACCGGGCCCGCCTCGGCGTCGAGCATCCTGTTGAACCGGGCGAGCGCGTCGGCCGGCGGCCGAACCGCCTCGTTGGCGGCCGAAACACCGGAGAACTCGGCCTCGGCCTCGGCCAGCGCATCGGCGGCTGCGGGATCGCTCGCCAGCCATTCCTCGACAGCGGCAAGGTCCTCGCCCTCCAGAGTACCGGTCAGGTAGAAGGGCAGCAGTGTTTCCAGTTCGTCGCGGCGCGACATCTTCGCGGGCTCGCTCATGGCCATCCCCTTTCGAAGCCGGCCGCCTGCAGCGCCTCGCCGAGTTTCTTGCGGGCATAGAACATGCGGGTCTTCACCGTAGCCACCGGAATCGTGAGGATTTCGGCGATCTCTGTAACGGATTTGGCGTGGTAATAGGCAAGGTCGATCACCGAGCGTTGCTCTTCGGGCAAGGCATTTACCATGCCGCGCAGCGCGCCTGCCTTGTTGTCCTTCATGACGGCGACTTCCGGCGTGTCGGCAGTGTCGGGCACGGCTGCCGCATCGGCGTCGTCGATCCATTCTTCCTTGCGCTTGCGCAGATGCGACAGCGCCTTGAAGCGGGCAATGCCGAGCAGCCAGGTCGAAACCTGCGAACGGCCCTCGAAGCCGGGTGCCTGCTTCCAGAGCTCCAGAAAAACTTCATTTGCGATATCGTCTGCCATCGATTCCGATCCCGTCTGGCGCGCCACGAACCGGTAGATCCGGGCGTGGTGGCGCATGAACAGGAGCCGCACGGCAGTTCGATCGCCCTTTGCGACGCGACCGACCAGTTCAAGGTCGGACTGCTGGCTTGGTGCGGCGCTCATGTCTGGCGCGCGGCTCCTAAGCCTCTGTCGCGGCCGGGCTCGAAAAGGTTCACGGGAAACACCCTCTTTTTCTGCCCGTCAGGCTTAACCCATGAAGGTGCAGGGTTCCAACCCCGTATTCCGCAGGGGCAGCCGTCTTGCAGGGCGGCTCGTGGCCTTGATCTACGGCCGCGTCCCTGTTTGCTCGGCGAACTATGCCTCGGCAAGGTCATTTCGCCTTGGCCTGCAATCCATGGATCACGCCTGGGGATAGACCCTGGTGCCTGGGCTGCGGTCCACTGCTATGGTCGATCGGCCCTAGCTGAGGAACGGCTCCCACTTTGTGCCGTGCTTTGTCGAGACCAGTTCCGTTCGGGGCAATTCATTGGTCTCGATAACCGCCACGAATGGATACAGATGGATCCCCCTGACGCGGCTCTGGAAGGGCGTCGAGGGCACAACGGTACGGCGTTCCGGATCAGTGCCCGCAGTTTGGTTCCGGTTGTTGTTCAGCGTATCGGCAAGGCCGTGCACCATGCTTGCAAAGGAACTCCTCTCGCTGTGAATGTCCTCGCATAGATAGACGCCGCCGGGCGCGAGATGGGGTAGCATCTCTTCCATCGAAACCATCTGCTGCTCCGGCAGATGCCCCCCGTCATCGATGACGATATCGACCTTCGGGACCTCGCGACGCAAACCCTGCCAGAAGTCCCGGTCTGCTTGATCGCCGATAAATATTCGGACGTCCGTCGATTCATAGCGTTTGCATGCCGGCTCGATGTCGACGCCAACGATCTTTGCACCGGGGCCGAAATAGTCTTTCCACATCGCCAGGCTGCCCCCGCTAAACACGCCAATTTCAAGCACGGTGGGAGCGGCGTCCCTGAATTTCGAAAAATGCCGGTCATAGATGTCGAAATAGTGCCGCCACTTCCAGATACCGGGGCCGTCGATGTTGCGGTCGAAGAACTCTTCGAGATCATTCTTCGCGGGTCTATTTTCAGACGACTTGAGAGCCGGCCACACCGGGGATGTTGCAAAGCGCTTGCCACGGGCCTGGTTGCCGATCCGCCGTCGGATGGAGCGGGAGAACTTCTTGAACATGGACCTCTGCCCCGAATTGTCTGGCCTCGCATACAGTTTCACCCGGAGATTCGAAGTGGCTGATACGGGCCGCAGACTTTGACGCATGCCACACGAACGTACCCGGCCGGCCAGTCCTATTCCTTGGCCAGCGCCGCATCCACGTCCTTGCCGTGCGGAATGGCCGGCTGAGCGCCCGGTTTCAGGCAGGCGAGAGAGCCTGCGGCCGCGGCGCGTCGCAGCGCCTGTTCGAGCGGCAGCCCGGCCGAAAGCCCTGCGCCAAGATAACCGCAGAAAGTGTCGCCAGCGCCAACCGTGTCGACCGGCATGATCTTCAGCGCAGGTACATTGATATCGCCCTCCGGTGTTGCCGCCAGCACGCCATCGCCGCCCAGCGTCACGATCACGGTGCGGCCAGTCTTTTCGACGAAGGTGCGCATGCGCGCAGCGCGGTCGCCGCCCGCGAGTTCCAGCGCGTCGGCATAGAGGTCGAACTCGGTCTCGTTCGCAACAACGTAGTCGGCAGAGGCCAGGAGGTCGGCGGCGTCGGCGCGGAAAGGTGCCGTGTTGAGCACGCTGATGGCGCCGGCAGCGGTCGCAGTTGCCAGCGCCTTGCGCACCGTGGCGATCGGGATCTCGTGCTGCAGCAGTACGACCTCACCCTTCTTGAGCAGGGCCTTTGTCATATCGCCCGGCAGCACAGTGGCGTTGGCGCCCGGCACCACGGCGATGACGTTTTCGCCCTTCTCGTCGACCAGGATCAGCGCCGTGCCGGTTGCCGCATGGGTCTCGCCGACTCCGGACAGGTCGACCCTGCCCTGCTTGAGACAGGCCAGCGCCTCGGCCGCGAAAGCGTCCTTGCCAACGGCGCCGATCATGCGCACCTGGCCGCCGGCCCGCGCCGCCGCCAGCGCCTGGTTGGCGCCCTTCCCGCCGGGCGCGGTGCGAAAATCGTCGCCGGGCACGGTTTCGCCCGCCGCCGGAAGGCGCGTCACATTGGCGATGAGGTCGAGATTGATGGAGCCGATGACCGTGATCAAGAAGATGCCTCCCGGAAATTTTCCGGGAAGCTAGCCTTTGTCGGCGCCGCTTTCCAGCGGCCATCGCACCAGAAAGCGTCAGGCCGAAAGCTGGCCTGCCTCCCAGCCCAGAATGGCGCGCTTGCGCGTCAGGCCCCAGTGGTAGCCTGTCAGCGCACCCGACTTGCCGAGCGCCCGGTGGCAGGGCACCACGAAGGAGACCGGGTTGGCGCCGACCGCGGCACCCACCGCGCGGCTGGCCGACGGCGAGCCGATCTCTTCGGCGATCGAGGAGTAGGAGCGCGCCTTGCCCATCGGGATCTTCAACAGCGCCTGCCAGACGCGGACCTGGAAGTCGGTGCCGATCATGACGACACGCAGCGGCTGCTCGGCGCGCCAGGTCGACGGATCGAAGATCCTCGCGGCATAGGGCGCGGTGGCCGACATGTCCTCGACATAGGTGGCGTTCGGCCAGCGCCCGGACATGTCGGCGAAGGCGGCACGCTCATCGCCCGGATCGTTGAAGGAGAGGCCGGCCAAGCCACGGTCGGTGACCATCACCAGCGCCACGCCGAAAGGCGACAGATGATAGCCGTAGCGGATGGTGACGCCGTCGCCGCGCATCTTGTAGTGGCCGGGCGACATGGCCTCATGCGTTACGAAGAGGTCGTGCAGGCGGCCCGGACCGGACATGCCGACCTCGTAGGAAGCCTCGAGCAGCGGCAAGCCCTCGTCGAGCAGCCGCCTCGCATGGTCGAGCGTCACGGCCTGCAGAAAGCCCTTCGGCGACAGGCCGGCCCAGCGGGTGAACAGCTTCTGCAGCGCGGTCGGCGTCAGGCCGACATCCGCGGCAAGCGCTTCCAGCGACGGCTGGTCGCGGAAATCGAGGCTGATCTTCTCGATCACCCGGCGCACCGTCTCGTAGTCGCCGCCCGTCGGGGTGATGTCGTTCTCGAGGATCGTCTCGGTTTTGAGTGGCATGTGTGCGTTCATGGCAAAAATCTCCCGTGAACGCCAATATCTTCGCCGGCGGGCCGCTTCTCCACCCGATTCCTGCAGCTCAGGCTCGAATATTTCCAGCTTAACCGCGCTTGGCCCTGGCAAGCGCACCGGAGAAGGCCGAGGCGAAGCTCTCACGGTCGTCCGGGTTGAGGAAACTGCCGATCGGGACGCTTTCGCCACGCGAATCGACAGCCATGCTGGTGATGCCGATCTCGGCATGGCGGGCGACGGAGAAGCGCGACCAGAACGGATTGAAATGGTGCGCCACGGCCCTTCCCGACGGTGCGATCTTGCGGATGTCGAGGCTGGTGCGCGACAACGATACCTCTTCGCGGGCGCGAGCGGCGCGGTAGTTCAGCCGGAAGGCACCGTAGACGAGCAGCAGGTCGAGGCCGAAGAAGCCGAAGACCGGCCAGGCGCCGCGGGCGAGGAAGATCGCCCCGGCGACCAGCCAGATGGCGGCGAGCGTGCCCATCAGCACCATGAAGCCGGTGCGCCCAAGCGAGCGGTGCGGCGTCAGCAGCGCCCGGAAAAAGGGCTCGTCTGGGGCGAGGTTTGTGTCGCTCATGGGCCTCGATTATAGAGGGGCGATGAAAGAACCCAAACAGAAAACCCGCGACAAATTGCGCCTGCGCGACGGCTCCAACGCCAAGCCAAGGCCGCGGCCGAAGCGGCCGTTCTCGCGCTATACGCCGGAGGAGGTCGACGAGATCTTCCGGCGCTTCGCGGTGCAGCGACCGGAACCGAAAGGCGAGCTTGAACACGTCAACGCCTTCACGCTGCTGGTCGCGGTCGTGCTGTCGGCGCAGGCGACGGACGCCGGCGTCAACAAGGCGACGCGGGCGCTGTTTGCCGAAGCCGACACGCCGCAGAAGATGGTGGCACTCGGCGAGGCGGCGGTCGGCGGGCACATCCGCACCATCGGGCTGTGGCGCAACAAGGCGAAGAACGTCATCGCGCTGTCTGAAGCGCTGATCCGCGACCATGACGGCGTTGTGCCGGGCGACCGTGACGCGCTGGTCAAGCTGCCAGGCGTCGGGCGCAAGACGGCCAATGTGGTACTGAACATGGCCTTCGGCCAGCCGACTATGGCGGTCGACACGCACATACTGCGCATAGGCAACCGGATCGGGCTGGCACCCGGCAAGACGCCCGACGAGGTCGAAGCCGGGTTGGTGCGCATCATCCCGGACAAATACATGCGCCATGCGCACCACTGGCTGATCCTGCACGGGCGCTATGTCTGCAAGGCGCGTCGGCCCGAATGCGAGCATTGCGTGATCGCTGACATCTGCAAGGCGGCGGTCAAGACCAGCGCGATACCGGCCCCGCTGGTCGAACTGGCACCTGTTCCCGAAATAGTGGCCGCGGCGGCTCAGTAGCCCACGCCGCGCGCCATCATGGCGGCGAAGGCGAGAACCAGGGCGAGGAAGGCGATTTCACCCTTGATCCAGGTGCGCACGGCGAAAATCTCGTCGTCCGGGACCGTCGCCAGTTCGGCACGTCGCCAGGCGAGAATACGCATGGTTGGCCGGATCGACAGCAGGGCGACGATCACGAAGGCAATCATCTTGCCCCAGAAAGCATGGTTGGAGATGTAGAATTCCCACCCCTTCAGGCCGAAAACGACCCGGCAAATGCCGACCGCCACAACCGCCATGGCAACTCCGCCATAGGCGCTATCTATCCGGCCGAGCAGCCCCAGCGTCGGCCCGGAGAGGCCCGGCCTTATCAACACCAGTTCAGCGGCAAGGATTCCGGCCAGCGAAAACACCAGCAGATGGTGCGCAATTGCAAGTAAAAGATCGACGACATGCATAGCGGCCCCCCTCGGACACAACCTATACTCAACCTAAGTTGGCTGTGCTGCAACACGCTTTCAAGCCTGGCCCTGCAGCTTGTCGGCACAGCGCCCTATACTGGCTCTTGTCCGGCGGCGCGTATTTGCTAATCGAATGACGACGTCGCCGGAGAATGCCTTTGATGACCAAGTTCACGCAAGCTCCCGTCATCGAGACCGAGCGGGTAATCCTCAGACCGCACAGGCTTGAGGATTTCGACGCCTACCAGGCGATGTGGACGGATCCGAAGGTGACGCGATTCATCGGCGGGCGGGCACACACGCGCGAGGAGTCGTGGGTCCGGTTCCTGCGCCACACCGGCACCTGGTCAATGCTCGGCTACGGCTACTGGGCGATCGAAGCCAAGGCCGGCGGCGCCCTCGTCGGCGAGGCTGGCTTCCAGGATATGAAGCGCAGCATCGAGCCGTCGATCGAAGGCATCCCGGAGGCCGGCTGGGCGCTGGCGCCTGCCTTCCAGGGGATCGGGCTTGCCACGGAAGTGATCGGCCGCGCCGCGGCCTGGATCGACGCCAACCTCGGCGGCAGGACCGTCTGCATCATCGCCCCGGACAATGCCGCATTCATCAAGGTCGCGCAGAAATGCGGCTACCGGGAAGTGCTCGCAACCAGCTATCACGACAAGCCGATTGTCCTGTTCGAACGTGCCGTCTTCTCAGACTAGGCCTTCGTCTGGCCGGTTCCTCCAAGCATCTCAATCGCACCGACAAGCACCTTGTTCTGCCGGCGAACGGCTGCCCTGAGGTCGGCAATCGGCATGGCGTCCTGCTTCACGAACTCGGTGAACATCATGTTCATGTTGTTGAAGATGATCTCGCCGGTGGCGCGGGTGTCGGCGTCGAGCCGCACCAGGCCGAGGCGCTTCAGCCGGTCGACGAGTTCGCAGGTCTGGTCGACAAGCGCGCGATCGAGCGCCGAATAGGTCTGCCCGAACGGACTGTCCGGCTGCTGCATCGAGGTCGCCATGGCCTGCCGCCACATCGCCTTGCTGAGATAGATCAGCGAATGCTCGAAATAGATGCCGAGCAGCGTATCAACGGCGTCGCCGACGTTGGCGGGCGGGGTGGCAACGACGCCACGCCCGGCGTTCAGCACCTCGTTGACCTCCATCGAGACGATGGCGACGAGAATGTCGCCCTTGTTGCGATAGTAGTTGTAGATCGTGCCGACCGAGACCTCGGCCGCAGTCGCGATCGCCTCGATCTTGGCACCCTCGTAGCCGGCTTCGCGAAACAGTTCGGCCGCTGCCTCGAGGATGCGGCGGTGCCTGTCAGCCTTGTGTTTTGCGCGTAATCCGACCATGCGCGGCGAGACTGCCTCGGAATCGGAATTGACTCAAGTTTGTAATTGGTTCAGTTTTTTTGCAACCGCCGGAAAGGCACCGGGAACACAGGAGACCTACGACCATGAACAAGCTTGCAAACCTGAAGAACATTGCCCGCGCCGCGGGCCTTGGATCGGCCGCTCTTGCGCTTATTTCCGCCTCGCCGGCCTTGGCGAAGGACCTCAACGCGCTGATCTGGTGCGACCATGCCGACCCGGCGCTGCTGCAGCCCTTCGAGGAGGCCAACGGCATCAAGGTCAACGTCAAGGAGTTCGAGGGCACCGGCGCGGGTCTGGCCATCGTCGAGCAGTCGCAGCCCGGCGACTGGGACGTCATGGTGATCGATTCCATCGACATTCCGCGTGGCGTCGAGAAAGGCCTGTTCGAGCCGTTACCGGAAGACCAGCTGCCCTTCGGCGACCTCTTCGCGGAAGTGAAGATGGACGGCGCGACCATGGTTGACGGCAAGCGCTACGGCATTACCGAAAAATTCGGCTACAACACGATCGGCTTCAACAATACCAAGGTCGATCCGGCCGACATGCAATCGATGGCCTCCCTCACTGACGACAAGTACAAGGGCCGCATCGCAATCTACGACTACTACCTGCCGGTGATCGGCATGGCAGCTATGTCGATCGGAAAGAAGACGGCAGAGCTGACCGAGGCCGACCTGCCGGCCATCAAGGACGTTCTCCTCAAAATGAAGGCCAACGCCAAGCTGGTCGGCGAAGTCGTCGCCAGCCAGACCGCACTTGCCACCGGCGAGGTCGACATTCTGGTCGGCGGTGGCGAATGGGTGACGGCCGGACTGGCAAAGGAGAACCCGGCGCTCGACTTCTCGATCCCGCAGGAGGGTGCGGTGCTGTGGTCGCAGTCGCTCGCCATGTTCGCCGACTCCGAGAACAAGGAGATGGCGCTGAAGTTCATCCAGTACATCATGAGCCCCGAGGGCCAGGCGCGCCTCGCCACTTCTTCCTGCTACTGGGGCATGCCGGCCAACACCAAGGCGGCACTCAGCGACGACGAGAAGAAGACGCTGCGTTTCGACGAACAACCCGAGTTCCTGGCGCGCGCCCAGAGCTACCCGTCGCCCGACGCCGACCTCGACAAGAAGATGCAGGACGTCTGGACAGAGATGCTGCAGGCACAATAAATAGGGCCTGTGAGCACGTCATTTGGAAGCCCATCCAGTCGGGCGCCTGGCTGGGCACTGGTAACGCCGGCGCTGCTGTGGACGGTCTGCTTCTTCGTACTGCCTTTCGTCGCGATGGGCGTGCTGAGCTTCATGCAGCACGGCGGCGACGGCAGTGCCTCGTTCGATAACTACCGGCAGTTCTTCGACAATCCGAGCTACTGGCGGGCGATGGTCAATTCGCTCGAAGTGACACTCACCGTCACGGCCATCTCGGTGCTGCTTGCCTACCCCTTTGCCTGGATCCTCGCCGAAGTCGTGCCGCTGAGGCTGCAGCGGCTGGCGCTGATGCTCGCCGTGCTGCCCTTCTGGACCTCCTACGTTGTGCGGTCCTACAGCTGGCTGCTTGTGCTTTCGGAGAACGGCGTCGTCAACAAGGCGCTGACCGGTTCCGGCCTGCTGTCTGACCCCGTCCAGCTCGCCAACAGCCGGGCCGGCACGGTCATCGGCTTCGTCCATTTCTTCGTCATGCTCCTGACACTCACCATCTTCGCCAACCTCAAGCAATTGTCGCCCAGCTATCGCAAGGCGGCCGCCGATCTCGGCGCCGGACCGCTGCGCACCTTTCTGCACGTCATCCTGCCGCTGACGCTGCCCGGCATCATGGTCGGCGCCTTCCTGACCTTCGTGCTGTGCATCGGCGACTACATCACGCCGCAGATCCTCGGCGGCAACAACGAGCTGCTGATGCCGCAGCTGATCATGATGCAGATCGGCCGACGGGGCGATTTCCCGCTCGCCTCGGCACTCGCCATCATCCTGATGGTGGTCGTCACCATCGCCTACCTGTTCTGCGCCCGCTGGCTCAAGCTGGAGCGGAGCTGAGCGATGCGGGTGCTGGGCAAGTTGCTGGTCGCCGTTTACGGGCTCGCCGTCTACGCCTTCATCTTCCTGCCGGTCGTCGTGCTGGTGCTGTTCTCGCTGCAGGCGACGTCCTTCCCCATCCCGCCATTCACCGGCCCGTCGCTGCGCTGGTACGAGGCGGTGCTCGGGGATACGCGGCTGACCTCGGCGCTGGTCAACTCGGTCATGGTGGCAGTCATCTCGTCCGCGCTGGCTGTCGGGCTCGGGTTCCTTTCAGCCTGGGGCTTCGCCCGCTACCACCTGCCGCGCGCCGCCCTGCTGCGCGGTCTGATCACGCTGCCGCTTACCGTCAGCTATCTGATCATCGGCATGGGCATCCTGATCCTCTTCAACTCCGCCGGCATCCCGAAGTCGCTGGCCGCCGCCGGCATCGGCCATGTGGTGATCAACCTGCCGCTCTGCTTTGCCATCATCTACAGCCAGATGGGCGACAACCAGGTCAATCTCGAGCGCGCCGCGCGCGACCTCGGCGCGCCGGAATGCAAGGTGCTGTTCCTGATCAGCGTGCCCGTCATGTGGCCGGCGATCTTCGCCAGCTTCTTCCTGTCGATGACCTTTTCCTGGGACGAGTTCGTCATCTCGTTCCTGCTCACCCGCTTCGACACCACCTTGCCTGTCGAGATCTGGAACCTGCTGCGCTCCGGGCTCAACCCACGCACCAACGCCATCGGCTCGCTGGTCTTCGGCGTCTCGGTAGTGCTGGCCATCCTGTTCGAACTCATCCTGCTGCGAAGGAACCGCGCATGACCGGGCCCCTCGTTGAAATCCGCCAGCTGTCGCACAGCTTCGGCACGCACAGAGCGCTCGACGAGATTGCGCTCAATGTCGAGCCGGGCAGCTACACGGTGCTACTCGGCCCCTCCGGTTCGGGCAAGACGACACTGCTCTCCATCCTCGGCGGCTTTCTCGCGCCGCAGGAGGGCCGCGTCTTAATCCGCGGCGAAGACTGCACCGCCACGCCGCCGGCCCGACGGCCGACAGCAACCGTGTTTCAGGACTACGCGCTGTTTCCGCATCTGAGCGTCGGCGACAATGTCGGCTTCGGTCTGAGGATGCGCGGCGTCGGCCGTTCGAGGCGGAACGCCAAGGTGCGCGAGACGCTCGCCATGGTCGGCCTTGCCGACGCCTATTCCAAGAAGCCGCACCAGCTGTCGGGCGGCCAGCGCCAGCGCGTGGCCCTTGCCCGCGCGCTCGTCGTCGAGCCTGCCGTGCTGCTGCTCGACGAGCCGCTCGGCGCGCTCGACCTGAAGTTGCGCCGCCAGATGCAGGACGAGTTGAAGGCCCTGCAGAAACGCGTCGGCACCGCCTTCATTCATGTCACGCACGACCAGGAAGAGGCGATGGCGCTCGCCGACCATTGCGTCGTGATGAACCAAGGCCGCATCGAGGACCAGGGGCCGCCCGAGCGCGTCTATTCGCGACCCGCCTCGCGCTTCACCGCCACCTTCATGGGCGAGAGCACATTGCTGACCGGAAAGGTGCAGGATCTCGGCATGGACGAGATCAGCGTCGCCACCGAAGTCGGCCCGGTCGCCATCTCGGCGTCGGGCGAACCGGGTTTCGACGTGACGCTGGCGATCCGGCCTGAGCACATCACGCTGGTCGATGTGCCGCCCTCGGTGGCGCTCGGCGAAGCCAAGGTCACCGACGTAGTGTTCCAGGGCAGTTTCAAGCGGCTTCTCGCCGTCTCGGACAAGAACCCCGAGGTGACCTTCATCGTCAAGGTGCCGTCGAACCGCCCGGTCTCGGTCGGCGACACCGTCGAGCTGTTCTGCCCGGCCGCCGACATGATCCTGATGTCGCGCTGACACGATGGAAGCGCCGATCCCGCACCGCCACTGGTACGAGACGCTTCGCATGGCCGACAGGGTCACGCTGATCCACGAGCCGTGGATCCAGCCCTTCTTCCGCTGCAATATCTGGCACGTGCGCGGCCGCGACCGCGACCTGCTGTTCGATACCGGGCTCGGCCATGTCAGCCTGCGCCGACACGTGCCGCTGGTTGCGGAACGACCGCTCGTCTGCGTCGCCAGCCATACGCATTTCGACCATATCGGCTGCCACCACGAATTTCCCGACCGCTGCGTGCACGCCGCCGAGGCCGCGATCCTTGCCGATCCGCGCAACGACTGGACGCTCGCCGACCGCTACGCCACCGACGAGATGTTCATCTCCTCGCCCGAAGGCTGGGACGCGTCGCGGTACCAGATACCGGCTGCGCCTGCCGGCCGCATCCTCGAGGCCGGCGACGTCGTCGATCTCGGCAACCGCGCCTTCGAGGTGATCCACACGCCGGGCCATTCGCCGGGCGGCATCGCATTATTCGAGAAGAAGACCGGCACGCTGCTGTCGGGCGACATCGTTTATGACGGGCCGCTGATCGACGATGCCTACCACTCGGACGCCGGCGACTATCTGGCGACGCTGGAGCGCATGCGCGACCTGCCGGTTGCAATCGTGCATGGCGGGCATTTTCCGAGCTTCGGAGCGACCCGCTACCGCCAGCTCATCGACGAGTACCTGGCGCACAAGCGCATGCCCGGCTGCCACCTGTAGATTTGTCCGCCGCCGACGCGCAGAGTGATATGGCACTGCCGAGAGGAGATTCTGCCATGACCAAGGATACTGCGCTGATCGTCGGCGTCGGCGACGGACTCTCCGCATCGCTCGCGCGCCTGCTGTCCCGTGAGGGATACGGGCTGGTTCTCGCCGCACGCAACACCGGCAAGATCTCAGCACTCGCCGAGGAGACTGGTGCTGCAACCATCGCCTGCGACGCCTCCAAGCCCGCCGATGTCGCCACCCTCTTTGCCGGAACGCCGGCGCCGCTCCGGATCGTCATCTACAACCCCTCGGCGCGGCAGCGCGGGCCGGTCGCCGAGCTCGATCCCGAGGAGGTCAGGCGGTCGATCGAGGTCACCGCTTACGGCGCCTTCCTGGTCGGACAGGCGGCAGCGCGCACCATGCTTGCGCAGGAGCCCGAAGACGGCGTGCGCGGCACCATCCTGTTCACCGGCGCTTCGGCGGGCGTGAAGGGGTTCCCGCAGTCGGCGCCCTTCGCCATGGGCAAGTTCGCGCAACGCGGCCTGTCGCAGTCGATGTCGCGCGAACTCCATCCGCAGGGCATCCACGTCGCCTGGGTCAATATCGACGGCGGCATCCGCAATCGCGAGCGTAGCGAAGCCGCCGACAAGCCGGACTCCATGCTCGACCCGGACGCGATCGCGCAGAATTACCTGGCGCTGATCCGCCAGAACCGCTCCACCTGGTCGGAAGAACTGTCGATCAGGCCCTGGGTCGAGCGCTTCTAGGAATCCCCGTCGCGCCCTATCCTGTTGTCAGCAGGCCGCGCAGCGCGAACAGGAGCAGGGCAAGAACGATCGCGAGATTCAGCACGCGATAAACGACGCGGTTGCGCCCTTCGGCGGAACGCTTCGCCAGCCATCTATCCATAGTCGAACCTCTCGGACAGAATCTGGCCGGCCGGCACGCCCATGCCGATCAGCGCTGTCTCTACAACCTCCATCATCGCCGGCGGGCCGCACAGAACGTAAAGCCATTGGCGGGCTTCGGCGCTGTCGAATACCTCGCGGATCAGGTCGCCGTCGCACATGCCAGTTCGCCCGGTCCAACCCTCCGGCGGCTCGTAGAGCGCATGCACGACCCGCGTTCCATGTTCACGGGTGAGCGTCTCCAGCTCCTCCCTGCAGGCAATCTGCTCCGCGACGCGGTTGCCGTAGACGAGTGTCGTCGGGCGCGTGTCTCCCTCGTAATGCAATTGGCGCAGGATGCCGATCAGCGGCGCGATGCCGACGCCACCAGCGATCAGGGCGATGCCGGGCTCCTTGCGGCCGGTGACCACCAGATTGCCGTGCGGCCCGTCGACATGGGCATGCGTTCCGGGCGCGATGGCGCCCACTGTCCTGGTGAAGTCGCCGAGTTCCTTGATGATGAACTGAAGCCGGTTGCCCGAGGCGGGAGCCGAGCTGATGGAGAAGGGATTTTCCGCCAGCGACGCCGCGCCGTGCCCAATATTCAGCCAGACGAACTGCCCTGCCTGGTAGCGCAGCCCCTTGTGCCCCTGTGGCGCTATCGTGACCTCCCAGGTCTTCAGGCCGACCTTGCGCACCCGCTCGACTACCCAGGGCGACAGGCGCTTCAACGCCGGCTTGACCAGATACACGAAGAGCAGCGATGCCAGCGCGATTGCAAACAGCCCTTTCCAGACGCCAGCCAGCAGCGGGTCCTGGCTGTAGCGCCCGGCGTGGAGCGTGTGGTGCAGGAGCAGGCCGGCAATGAGTGCTGCGCCGATGCCGTGCATCAGCCGCCAAGTCTCGTAGCGATAGTCGAGCCGGCTCCGGCCGATTGCCAGCAGCACCAGGACCGGCAGCAGCAGCCAGGCGAACAGGCCAGTGGAATAGGCGGAAAAATCGTCGCTCAGCGTCAGTTGCCGCGTTGTGTCCCACGGATAGGCCGGCTTGGTCGGTGCGCTGTAGAGGAAGGGATGGACCAGTGCCAACGCCAGCGCGCTGCGCGCCAGCAGCTGGTGAAACCGCATCGTCACGTCCATGCCGATGCGATTCGACACCGTGCGGAAGCGTCCCGAAAGCAGGAACTCCGCCAGCACGATCGCAAATGCGAGCATGCCTGCGCCGGAGGCCAGCTCGTCCCAGAGGGAGCGGGGCGGACGCCCGCCGGCCCAGCTCAGGCCAAGCGGCAGCAGCACGATCAGGAGGTAGAGGGCAATCAGGAGCCGCGGATTCATGGTCCGTCGTCGATCCTCCGCTTCGGGTATTTGGTCTACCGTCACGTCGCTGGACGGTCGCGCCGGTACTGCGTGTGAACTTCAGGCTAGCACATCCTCCCGTCTCTCTCGTGCAAAGGCATTGATCCCGCGCAATGGCGGCAAGGTCTGCCCGGATTTCCCGTGCTTCAGAGGGGCTTGCATGGTTAGCGCGCCGTTAACCCGGCGGCAAAAATGCCGGCACGATGCTTAGACCCGTAGCAAGCCCGATCTGATAAAGCACGGCACTATGGCGTTGCCCGCCATGCGCGCAGGAGACCAGACTGATGCAGATCGACAAGACAGGTTCGGCCATACTGACCATTCTCGGCAGCCGCGGCCCGGCGCCGGACCGGCCCACGGCCGGCGCTGGCCTCGCCAGCCTGTCCAACCAGCAGGCGAGTTCCCGCCTTGGCATCCGGCCGGGCGAGATCGGCGGCCAATACCGGCCGATCTACGAGGCGAACACCCGCACGGTCGAGAGGGAGGCTTTTGAAACGCGCGCGGTCGCACGCACGCAGGACATCTTCGAGGAACGCGAGGTCATCGGCAGCGAGGACATCTTCGAGGATCGTGACATCACCGAGACGCGCGACATTTTCGAGACGCGCGCCGTGTTCGAAGCACGCGACGTCTGGGCAGCAGAAGTCCAGGGCAGCAAGCGGCTCGACGACAAGAAGGGCCTGAGCGACGCCAAGATCGACACCGGCGCCGACTTTTCCGTGACCGTCGGGAACGGCGAGAAGGCGATCGTGACCTTCGCGTCGTCGTCGCGCATCAGCGTGACCCAGGGCGGCGTGACGCAGAACTTCGCCTACGACAACACCAGTGGATCGCTGGCCAGCGCGCTGGTTTCGGCGCTCGACAGCGTGGGCGGCCTCGACGCCTCGATCGACAGCAACGGCAAACTCAGCCTGCAGGCCGCCGGACAGACTTCGCTGACCATTGCCGACGTCGCAAACGGGTTTCTCGACTTTTCGCGCAGTCCACTCGACAAGCTCGGCCTTGTCGCCGGAACGACGCAGGCTCAGGTGATCGGCACCGAGCAGGTCCAGGTCGGCACCGAGCAGGTGGTCATCGGCAGCGAAACGGTGGTCGTCGGGATCGAGCGCGTCAAGACGGGCGAACACCAAGTCGTACTCGGCGTCGAGTGGGTAAAGACCGGGGAACAGCTCGTCGCGATTGGCAGGGAGCAGGTCAGGACCCGCACGGTTACGCAGGAAATCGTCGGCGACAAGAATCTCGTAGGCCTCGAGGATACCGGCCAAGCCGGCGGACTCGGCGCCCTCAACCTGCTCGACAGGCTGGCGAGCGGCGCCCTTCCTGCCGGCTACCTGGAGGCACTGTTTTCTCCGCTCGACGCCAATGACGAGGCGAAGGCGGCTGACGCAAAGGCCCTCGAGGCCTATCGCGCGGTCAGCGACGATGCCTGGTCCATGCCGGCCTCGCGAGATGACGGCAAGACGGCCCGCTGGACCTCCTCGGGCGACGACGCGTAACGCGGCTCCTCGCCCAAACGTAGCGCCTTGGAGGCATTTTCCCGCGGCGGTACGGCACAATGCCCGCCGTCGGGCGTTGGGTCGGCACGGAAGCCGGCCAGCCCGGTTTCGGCAGGGACCCGGACGACGCCATGAAAATCGCGACCTTCAACATCAACAACGTCAACAGGCGCCTTCCCAACCTGCTGGCCTGGCTCGCTTTGGCGCGCCCCGATGTTGTCTGCCTGCAGGAGCTGAAGGCCGAGCAAAGAGCCTTCCCTCAGGCAGTGCTGGCGAAGGCCGGCTACCAGGCTGTCTGGGTTGGCCAGAAGACATGGAACGGGGTGGCCATCCTCGCGCGCGACTCAACACCGGTGCTGACCCGTACCGAACTGCCCGGCGATCCGTCCGACCAGCAGGCGCGCTACATCGAGGCGGCGGTGCGCGGCATTCTCATCGCTTCCATCTACGCACCGAACGGCAACCCTCTGCCCGGCCCGAAGTTCGACTACAAGCTCGCCTGGCTGAAGCGGCTCCACAAGCATGCCACTGCGCTGCGCAGAAGCGGCGCCCCCGTCGTGCTCGCCGGCGACTTCAACGTCGCCCCGACCGATCTCGACATCTACCCGACACAGTCATGGGACGACGATGCGCTGATCCATCCCGACAGTCGCGCCGCGTTCAGACGGCTCGTCGGCCGCAGCTGGATCGACGCACTGCATAAGCTCTACCCGCAGGAGCGCCTCTACACCTTCTGGCACTACCAACGAATGCGCTGGCAGCGGGACGCCGGCCTGCGCCTCGACCACCTGCTTCTTAGCCCGAATCTGGCCGATCGGCTCGCCGCGGGCGGCGTCAACCGGGCGGTGCGCGGGCAGGAAGGCGCGAGCGACCACGCACCCGTCTGGATCGAACTTGCACCCTAGGCGACACGTCTGCCCCCAACGCGGGCTCGATACTTGCCTTCCGGGCGCTGGACGCCATGTGAGGCGGAGGGCCGCTACCCCGGTCCGTCGCAGGCAACGGATCGGCATGACAAGGCTCTCATCACTCGGGCAAGGCTACTCAGCCCTCGTCATCGGCGCATCCGGTGGCATCGGATCGGCGATCGCGCGGCTTGTCGAGGCAGATCCCGCCTGCGGCCGGCTCGTGCGACTGTCGCGCCGCGATCACCCCTCCTTCGACGTGGGCGACGAGGCATCCGTCGCTGATGCCGCCCTACGCATCTCAGCGCAGACCAATGGGCTCGACTTCGTCTTCAATGCCACGGGCGCCCTCGTCATCGACGGAGCTGCTCCCGAAAAGTCCATCCGGGCGATCGATGCCATGGCCATGGCCGCGCAGTTCAGGCTCAACGCCATCGGGCCGGCCCTCCTCATAAAGCATTTCGTACCGCTGCTGCCGAAGGATCGTCGCGCCCTCTTCGCCACGCTCTCGGCGCGTGTCGGCTCCATCGGCGACAACCGGCTCGGTGGCTGGATTTCCTACCGGGCCGCCAAGACGGCCCAGAACCAGATCGTCAGGACCGCTTCCATCGAAATCGCCCGGACCCGACCGCAGGCGGTACTGGCCGCACTGCATCCCGGCACGGTCGAAACGGCGCTTTCCGACCCCTTCGCCGGCAACCGCGAACGGCTGACGCCCGAGCGCTCGGCAGCCATGCTGCTTGGCCTGCTCGACGGCCTCGCCGCAGACCAGTCCGGCGGCTTCTTCGCCTATGACGGCAGCCCCATCGTGTGGTGATTGCCAAGCACGCATCATTCGCCAAAACCGGCATTCGCAGGCGCGGTTTCGGACTCCGCGGTGGCCGTGAAACAACCCTGCGGCTAGCCACGCGACCGTCGATCCCCTATGACCGTCCACCTTTCTGGGAGGAACATTCAGAATCAGCATGCAGCATCGGTTCTTTCGACTCTTCGACATCTGGCTCTATGTCCGACACCCCTTCCTGATGCTCAGCTACTTCCGGAACATGGGGTACTGGCCGCGGCCCTCGCGGCCGCGCAACTACAATGAGAAGATGTTGTGGCGAAAGCTGTTCGATCACGACCCGCGCCTGCCGCAACGAATCGACAAGCTGCGCTGCAAACAGCATATCGGCGAGAAATTCCCCGACATCCGGCTGCCTGCCACGCTGTGGGAGGGCGACGACCCGGCGCTGATCCCGCCCTCCGTGCTTGCAGGCAATTGCGTCGTCAAGGCAAGTCACGGCAGCGGCTGGAACTTCCTTGTGCATGACGGCCGCTACGACAGACGGGAAATGCTGCGCAAGGCACGAAAGTGGATGCGCCGGCGCTATTACGGCCGCGGCCGCATGCAGTGGGGCTACCGCGACATCGCGCCCCGCCTTTTCGTCGAAGAGATGGTGATGCATTCCGGCCGCCCGGTCGACCGCGAATACAAATGCTACATGGCCGGCGACCGCTGCATTTATGTCTACATGAAGGTCGACCGTTTCGGCGACAATCCGCTCGATGTGCTGTTCGATCGGGCCGGAAACTCACGGATCACCGAGTGCAGCGGCCGCTATTTCTCGGTTCATCACGACAAGCCCGACAACTGGGACGCGATCCTCGCTTCGGCCGAAAGGCTGGGGCGGGAATTCGATTCGGTACGGGTCGATCTCTACGAGACCGACGGCGACATATGGTTTTCCGAATACACCTTCTATTCCGAAGGCGGCTACGACCGCATCGACTGGCCCGAGGTCTTTGCGCGCCAGGGCGAACTGTGGGACCTGCGCCGCTCGTGGTTCCTGACTACCGAAGCCGCGGGCCTGCTGCAGCTATACAGGAACCGTCTGAAGGCTCAGCTCGATCAGCACGAGCCGCATGCAAGGCTCTCCGACCTTAGCTGAGCGAAACACACCATGAAGTGAACGTTGCCCTGCAATTCTTGAACGAGGGCTGTCCGTGCCCGTGCGACAGTCCTGAGATGCCGGGACGGTCACTTCGAACCGGATCGTCGTATCGTTGCGGAGCAGGACGACCTCGCCCCACGCGATGCGATCACGGCGCTCACCCGGCGCAAAGGAGATGGACATGAAAAGACTGATCATCGGAGCCGCATTCCTGGCCCTCGGCATGAATGCCGGGCTGGCCGCCGACACCTGGGTCACCACGCAAAGCAGGTCGGATGTTCCGACGACGGTAGAGAAGCTGGTGACGGCCATCGAGGCTGCCGGCGCCAAGGTGTTTGCAACCGTCGACCATGCTGCCGGAGCCAAGTCGATTGGCGCCGAGATGGAGCCGACCGTTCTGGTCATCTTCGGAAATCCCAAGGTGGGAACGCCGATCATCCAGGCCGACCGCCGCGCCGGCCTCGACCTGCCCATCCGCGTGCTGGTCTGGGAGGAGAACGGCTCGGCCATGATCGGCTACGAGAAGCCAGAGGCCCTGAAAGCCAGGTATGGCATTGAGGGCGCCGATCAATCCTTCGAAGCGATGGGCGAGGCTCTCGGCAAGCTGACCGGCATGGCCGCGCAGTAGCCGAGGTTCTCGGTCGCATCCAGTGCCGCCGGCATGCCTTGCTTCGAGTCCCGATTATATTAAAACCCGCGCATGGTTTCTTGCCCGGCATTCTCGACTGGCTGCGCAGCAGCAGCACCCGCCCCCTGCGCCGTCGGGCAAGGCGCTCAAAAGGTGGCCGCGGTATTGAACGTCGATGACGAGTACGTCATGCAGATGGCCAGCCGAACAAGACAATTGATCGTCACGTTCGGCATGGAACGAGATGCGGACGGCCGGGTTGTCCAACTCGAAGAGGCCTTCCCGGATCCGCTAATGCTTACCATCGCTTCGCGACACGGCACATATCAGATCGCAACACTGCTGGTCAGCACGTGCAATTGGCCCAGCATCGCCGCAGACCATGCTCAGCACGGACAAGTCATCGCGTCCAGCAAAAGAGCGCAGGCGGGTCGAAGGGTATCCAGCGTTTTTCGCCGCAGGCCTCAGTGAATAGTCTGATCGTCAACGAACGGTTCGCAAAAAGAACCGGAACTGAAATCGTCACCCGCGACTACAGTCTCGGGCTTGCGCGGCGAGGACATCGCGTCGCCATCCTGACGGGCGAGGCGGGCGAAATTGCGGCCGAGGTCGAGAGGAACGGGGTTTGCGTGTCCACCGATCCTGCCGCGATCCCGTTCCGGCCGGACATCATTCACTTCAACGATCTGACCATGGCGCAGGAAACGACCCGGGCGTTTCCGAGCACGCCCGCCGTCCTGCAATGGCATCGGTTCGTGCCGACGAGCTTCAGCGTCGAGGGCACGAACATCGTGGCGATCACCGGCGTGAGCCAGCGCATCATCGAGAAGATTGCACGGTACACCGGACGGCCGACGCATGGTCTTGCCCACAATTACGTCGACCTTCGGCGCTTCGAGGCGAGAAGTGCGCCTCTGCCCGCGAGGCCGGCCCGCTGGCTTCTCGTCGGCCAGCAGAAGCGCGGCTATGGTCTCTACGCGCAACTTTTCTGGATCGCGCTCAAGCATGGCCGGATGCTGCGGTCCATCGGTCCGCGCTACTTCAACCGTGTCGACAACCTGCCCAAGGCCTGCGCGGAGTTCGACCTCGTCTTCGCCTCCGGCCGATGTGCGCTGGAGGCCTGCTGTGCGGGCGCGGGCGTGGTGGTGACCGACTTCAACGGTGTCGGAGGCTTTCTCACTGGAGATAACATCCGGCACTACTACGAGGGCAATTTTTCTTATCGGTCGTTCTCTTCCCCCGTGTCGCTCGATGCGCTGAATCGCGCCATCGACGACTACGATCCGGCACAAGCCGCGAGAGCGACGCAATGGCTGCGTGCAAACGCCGATCTGGAAAAGGGGATCGACCGGTTGTTGGCGCTTTACGAAGCGACCCTGGCCGGCAAGAACGAAACTTGACCCTACCGCGCCAAAGACCCTACCCGCCGCGGCGCGCGTAGGTTTCGCGAGCCATCCGGCCGGTAGCCGTGTTTGCGACATCGCAAAAGCGCAGGAAGAGGTCGACCGAGGCCTGGGCGTTCGCCTCGACGATCAGCGGGCCGTCTCCCATGAAGCAAACGTCCCATCCGAGCGACCGGAAGCTGCTGGTCTTCGACGCTGCATCGACGACCATCTCAAGGCCCTGCCGAAAGAACGGAATCTCGAACCCTTCAATCGTCACCCCTGTGTCTGGGTGTTCTCGATAAGGCCGCTGGCTCGGATCGAACTCGTAGCGTCTCGTCGCCGGGGTGGCGATCCTGCCGGTGTCTGGGTCAACGCGGGCCGACAGGCCGCCAGCGCCTGAATTGTCGACGCAGGATCCACCCGACCCGATCCGCAAGACGAGCATCTCGACATGGATCTGTCCGGCATGTTCGACCGTCAGGATGCGCAGCGTGTTGAGCGCGCCGGGGTAAAGCCGGTTCATATCAGGGTGCTGCTTCAACCGTTCCTGAATGATCCAGGTGCATTCCCTTTCAAGGAAGCCGGTGCTGTCGCCCGGCTTCCAGACGAAGGCTCCGCGGCCCAGCGAACTGCCAAGCGGCTTGACGAACAGGTCGCCCTTGCGCTGTTTCAGGAAGGCGGCGACCTGCTCGAGCGGGACTAGGGCGCCCTCGCCGTCCACGATCGCGCCCGGTCCGTACTTGGAAAAGAACTCCTGAATGACCGGATAGCCGAGTTCCTGCATCCAGATTCTGAACCGGCGCTTGTCGCCGACAAGCTGCAGGTCGGCATTGCGGTTCAGATCGAACTGCACCTTATCGAGCAGCCGTGGCGAAACGAGTTGCTCGGCCCTGTCCGGCTCTTTCAGATACCCGCGAAACCGGAAGCAATATCCCGGCCAGCGGCGATAGACGCGCAGAATGTCGTAGACCTCCGCCATCTGGACCGTCATCGGCTTCTTGCCGCGCGCCAGAAGCCAGGGAATGGCCGTGCAGCGTATTGCCTGCCGGAACGCCCGCAGCTTTCGCTTCATCTTCGGCAGGAACCGTGGGTCCGGTACCGGCGGATGGACCTTGCCCAGCGTCACTTGTCCTTGATCTGCTACCGTCATGATCCCTCGCCGGTTTGGGATTTCATACAGGCGACGTCTGCGTTGCGAAAGTCTGTCGGGCTGCCGGCCCGCCGTCTATCCAAGGGTCGTTCGGGAGCGAGGCCACAGGCTCGCGTAAAGCAGCTTCGGATCCTGCGGTTCTCTCCAACAGATGCTTGATCGCGAGCCCGCGCCACCAAGTCTGGACATCCAAGTCGGCGGAACGTCAGATGGTTGTCGAAGTAAACGTCTGGGGTGGCTACCTATGGCGGACCGGCGACGCTATTGATGACGATGGCGATGAGGATGACGGTTTTCCGCTGATGGGTGGCGGCGGTCTAGCAGCTGTTCCTATCGGCGACTCTTGGCTTTGGCAGACCGAGATTAGCGGGGAGGGTTCATTCTACGACGATGATCTGGACGTCGATGACACCTATGCCGGCAGCATTACGGCCGGCATGCAGGCGGCATGGACGTCTGACCAGTATCTCTTCGGTGCGTTCGCAGGTGGTGGCAAGACCTTTAATGTTGACCAAAGCGACGACGACGATCAGAACGCGACGCACTATTTCGCCGGTCTCGCGGCCCGCACGAACTTCAACAATCTTTCATTTGCGGCACAGGGTGGCTATCTCGGCTCGAACAGTGACGACGGCGAACACATTGATGATGCCTTTTTCATCCGCGGCATTGGTCAAGCGTTCTTCAATGGCGGGCGCACGATGCTCCAGGGCGACATCGCTTATGCGAACGGGACCCAGGATTATGATTCAGATCCGGAGTTTCAAGACGACACGGATCTGATCGCGTGGGGTCTGGAGCTTGAGCACACGCCAGACCTCGCTGTCGGTGGTGGCGCACTGTCTGTGTTTGCTGCATACGAAGGCATTCATGTCATCGAACACAGTGTTGATAGTGGAGACGAAAAGCTGACCGACCATACGGTGCGTGTCGGATTGAAGTTCCGCTTCGGCGCAATGACCCCACAGGACCGCGAGCGCAACACGGCTCCCGATCTGCCCAACTTCGGACGCTGGCTCGGCGCTGTTCCTGCGGTCGACTAACCAGAAACTCGCAAGAGCTAGCGCGATTGCAGTTCGCTATCTCGACAAACCCCGCCAATTTTGGCGGGGTTTTTCGTGTTCCAGACCGATAGCTCTCTACCCGACTGACCAGTATCGGGTCGCCCTAGCTGGTCGACACCGACTACTGCCGCAATCACAGCAATAGAACCTGATCGACAGGCACATCCCCGCCACTCGCACCCGAGAGAGTTCGAACCTCTGACATCTGCCTGAGGAGGACAGCGCAGCCTCCATATTGGCCGTTGATGCGCCATGTCTCTTCGGCTATGACAGCCAGGTTGCGGCGGCCGTCAGGCTGCCGCGCCCGGAGCCCACGTCGGTTCCCGGCCAGCACCCGTAGCTCAGCTGGATAGAGCGCTGCCCTCCGAAGGCAGAGGTCAGAGGTTCGAATCCTCTCGGGTGCGCCAATGAAATCAATGCGTTATCGGATTTGTCAGGCGGTTGCTTCAACCGCCCCACACAGTCGTCCCACATAAGGGCTCGCCTGGCCGTCGAATTTGCTATGGATCGGCCAAGCCGAGCTGCCTCCCAAAGCCACCAAAGGATCGGAACAATGAAGCGCGCAGTCGTCATTGCGGTCGGATTCCTTGCGGGCTGCACGACCGTCGAGCAGGAAGCCAACAAGACAGCACTCCTGAACTCGACCTATGTCGGTCGCCCGCTGTCCGACTTCATGCTGAAGAACGGCGCCACGCCTGACAACTATTTCAACCTGACCGGCCAGCGCGTCTTTATTTTCTCCACCTCGTGCAATTCCTGGTGGTATACGAAGTCCGCGGGGCCGAGCGGGACGCCAGAGTCGTGGATTGTCGAGCGGGTGGAGATCCGCGGGTATTGCCCTTGATCTTTCATGCGGATTTGTCGGCCGGCATTTGCCGTTCGATACTTACTTGTCTTTCACCGCGTCGATAATAGTCAGAACGTTTAGCTGGTCGAGGATAGCCTTGTTATCTGCGGCTTCGCGCGCCTTCTTGCCTTTCTTCCCGCCAGAAGACGGTGGCTCATTTCGTGCGAAGGCAATGATGATTTTGTGCACGTCTTTGCGGCCTCCGTTTAGCTTAAAGGAGGCGCCAAACAAATTGTTTCCGACTGGAACAAGCGAGAATGTAGGGCCAAGACCAGCGGTTTTATCAATCGTGAATTCGACAGTGTAGCCGGCCTCAGGAATCTCTGAATCGGTCTCCTTAATTGTATTCCGGATGTTCTTGAGCCAGTCGTATATCTTCAGATCACCCCTGAGTTGCGGGAGATTTTTCCTGTCGGCATTTGGGGTGTCGCAAGGGATAGATTCCCAGTTGTCTAGGTTCTGCGTAAATTTCAGTGAGGCAGTGCTATCAGCCTTACCGAGATACTTCGCGCCTGCCGTGACAACCAGTAAGCCCGGCGACAATGGTGCGTCCAGTCTCGGGTCTCCGCCAACGTCTGCTGACGCAACAACTTGTAGACTCAAGTTTGTTGCCGCGCGCCAACCGGGCCCATCACTCAAGAATCGGAAATCGCGGCTAGCATTCCTGAACTCACATCGGACATTATTGACTACATCAGAAACACTTACGTCATATTCGGAGGGAAGCGGCGCGACGTGAGCGCACGCGGCAAGCAAGAACGCCAAGACTGCGATATATATGCTCTGCCTCATATCGCCCCTCCCAAAAAATGCTGAAGGTTTATAGAGTATTCACGAACAACTTCGTGTAGCAATGATCGTTGGACGTTCATTGAAAAATTCTAGGGGATAAGTCAGTCAAATTTACTCGGTGCCAGGAGTGCTTCTAGCCTGAGTCTGCCTATCGCCGCTGCGGTCCGAAGTTTGGTCGCCCGGCGCATGTGAGGATGAAGGATTGCACCACACTCCGTGCGCAGCCGCTCTGAGCCAAAGCTTCACCCAAGGGCTGCCCTACCACATGCTTCATAGCCTTTTCTGGCGATTCCGTCAGGGCCTGCGCGCGGCCCTCATAGAGCCCGCCAGCATCGCCCTTGGCTTTGCCTTGTCCGGTTACTGTGGAGCCGAGTAGGCGGCTTTTGCTTCCCTAGCCCTGGCGCGCGACCATTCGATAACGGCCTGCTGCGTGGTTGCCAAGTTGTAGAGGTTTCACATTCGGTTTCTCCTGCCCCTGTCGAGCGTCGCGCCGGTTCTGACCATGTCGGAACGAAACTGTGATGCGCCTCGGCTTCGGCAGAAGATGCGTCTTGAGCTATTCACTATGGTTTGGGGGGCGATAATGCGGGCGGTCAGCGGCCAACCTCACGGGCCCGCTACTTGATCGAAAGAACCATGGCGGTTCTTTTCCAGTGATCTCGATAATTGCGCGCGAGATTGCCTCATTGAGGGCGAGGCAAGCTTTGTAATGGCTGCTCTGAGGCGAGATCAGCGGGCGGCAAATCGTGGCGTGCAGTTTCTCGGCATCCTCCAAAAGCCGGTCAATTTCCGGCTCGGAGAGATGGCTAGGTTTCTTGCGATATCCAGACATGACGAACTCCAAATGAGAATCGCCGCACTAGGACATTATTCCTTCTTAGCAGTGACCGCACAAGCCGTATCCAACCCTCTTTGGCTCGATTGGGGGTTCGCGCTTGGCCGTTGGCCCTGACGGCTTGCACGCAATTCTGTTTCGAGAGCAGCCGGCGCCCAGATCAGTTTGGACTCCACCTTCGGACGACCCTTACTGCTTGGTGCAGGGCCTCGGATGATTTTGTGTCCACCCAGGTAGTATCCAGTCCTGCTCATCGTTGCCCAATCCTTTGCTGGAAAATCGCTAACTGCGCTTCGCTGTTTCGCCGGATCGCGATCAGATGCTGAACTATGGCGCCGAAGCAATAGATCGCCGCCCCAGATACGACAGTGCCCAGGCCCGTGGCCATGACTGCAACAGCTACCAGACCGGAACCGGCAGCTTCGCCTGCAGCGCCCAACCCGAAATAGAGAACTGCGCCGCCAACAATCACGACGATGATGCCAAAAACTTGGATAATAATATGCATCGCAAATGCTCCCCTCGCCAGAACTGAAGTGCTGCCCCATCCGGGCAGCTCGTCAAGTTAATCTGATATCAACTGGAAGCAATGTATTGCAGCGAAGTGCCGTGCCGAAGCTCAATCGCACCATGAGACCTTTGCTCCTGGCCGCCAAACTACTGCGTAGCCTTCCGCAACAAGCGTTGCCCCTGCCGTTCTCCCGTTGGCGAGACGCACCCAGACTAGTGGGCGGCCATACCGATCACGCTTGCCAGAATCTTCGATCTCGGTCCCCGGCTCGACTATCAACTCGGAAAGCCGCAACTTCGCCTGGACGCCCAATAAGCGTTCCTTGGCACACTGCGCGTTTCGGATCTCCGGCGTATCGACCCCTGATTTGAAGGGTGCGCCATTCCCCATAATGCGCATGTTCTGACCGTTGCACTTGATCGTGTCGCCATCCACTGCCGATAGGCTGGCGCAGGCGATGATCGTCGAGGAAATCAAACTCAGCATATCGGCAGCCCTAGGCGCTAATCTTCAGCAGCGCAATGATGGCGGCTGCCCCGAGCAATGTGATCTGCGCAAATGTCTGAGCGACGATACGGTGGCCCGCGTTCTTGCGGGTATCGCCAAATGCGACAATCGCGACAGCGGTCGCTCCGCTGACAGTGGTAAGGGTAAGGGTGGTGAAGAAAAACGTCTCGTGGGTCAGCATTTGAACCTCCATCTGAACTGATGAGAGGATTATCAGCGGACCCTGCAGAGCGTGGACAAAGTGGCCTGCCGAGTTCTGGTCAGATGCCTGCGCTGTATCACGATTATCTTGCGGTAGCGGGAATATCCATCAACGAAATCGCAGACGTTTTCATCGATCACGCAGATACGCGTTCAAGTCATCGATCAAATTTTCATAGTCCCGATCCATAGTGTGATCGAGCTCCCGCTGGAGCGTCTCGATCGCCGATCGTGCCCTCAGGATCAATCCGCTCACCTCTGGCCAAGTTTGCAAATCCACGGTGTCAGCCTTGACGTTGAGCTCTTCGGCAAGTCCTGCTACGGCGCCGTCCCCGTCCTGGAAACTGATCCTTTCCCTGAGAACCTCGATCAGCACAGCCGCTTGTCGAAGCAGCCTGGCGCGTGCAAACAGAGGTGGGCGCTCGGCCGCATCGGTTGCGCGGATGAGTTCGACCAGCACTTTCTCAACAAGCTCTGACATGGGTCACGCGGTCCATCCGGGCCACGTGGAGTCTACCATAGGCTTCCCGTTGCAACGATAGTCGTCCACGAATCCCCCCGTCGCGCGGTCTCTGCAACGCCAAGTCAGTTGGTAGTACTGATCGTAGAATTGGTCCCAAGCGACACCGTAGGCGTTCGGATAGTAGCCCCCGCCGCCATTGCTGGCTGCGGCGCCGGCAGCCACCCCAAGTCCCGCGATGGCAATTCCAGTCGCGATCGAATTGTCGGCCTGGACGAGGCGGCGGCACTTATCATTCGACGCACCGCGCTTTCTAAGCACTTCGGCGACCTCGATACGATGCTGTTGATCACTGCTGTTGAGCCAGGCTTGGCACAGACTGTTGGTACTCTCGGACCTGATATCGCCGCGCTGAACAGTGGTACTTGCATTGCAACCGCAAAGCAGCGCAGCAACGGCCACCAATATTGCTATCGATTTCATTGTAGAATCCCCCCCCTTGCGTCTACTGAGGGAGGTGGACGAGATAGTCCAGAAATATTCTAGGTCGTATACAGAAAGTCTCGCCCCACGCTGACAGAAATAGCGAACCTGCAGGGGCTTTTGGGGAGCACAATGCGCGGATGCAGACAAATGATCTTTGCGGCAACCGGAATGCTCGTCTGCTTTTCGGCTCGCGCGCAGGAGTGCGACCCGGACTACCAGTCCCCGCCCTGCGTCCCCATTGCCAGTGACGTGGATTGCGCGGGAGGCAAGGGTAACGGCCCGGCGTATGTTCAAGGGCCGGTGATCGTCATCGGAACAGACATCTATGGCTTGGACCGCGACGGCGATGGAATTGGCTGCGATAAGTAGCGACCCGTACGTGTCGCGGCCTTCCAAGGTGCCAAGCACTCGGAATCCAATTCGATACCGCGGTGCAGGACTCTTCGCGAGGCGCTAAGTTACCCATCCTCCCATCAGCAAGATCGTCAAAAGAAACGAACATTCTCGCGAATAAATTTTCTGACCTCTTCCGCCGCCTCCTTGGCCGATTGTGGGGTTCCCCCCAAAAGACCCGCCTGCAACTCCGCCGAGTCTACAGGCAAATCGCTGAAACGATTTAGCCGATCTTTCAACTCCTGACCGCTACGTCTCCAATAAAAACGCCCAAGTGGGACCCAAAACCAAAGTCCACTATCTTTGACTATCGATGATCGTCGGTGAGCCGCCTCCATCGTGATCAAAAACTCGGAATCGTCCCAAGATTGTTCAGCTTCATCGAGGCCGACAACCAGGTCACGGGCCTCGTTCAGGAAAATCTCAGAGAAATAATCGCTGTGGGGCGTTCTTCTTTCCTCGTATCCTTCAAGCACCTTCCATTGGACACTGTCGAGTGCGGCCAAAGGCAATGCGGAGACCGCCGGTCGTTGCCCCTCGCTTCGGGACTTGATTGGCAGACTCATGACCTGCGAGGCGCGGCCGAAATCTTCGCGAAGTAAGGCCGCGGCTACAGCCCAATGGAATGCCATAGATGCTGAGAGCTGGCTTAGGGATGTCAGCCATGGATATCTTACCCCCGAGCTGTCTGATCCATCGAAGGCCATCGCAGAGATTGCCCGCAATGTGATCTTGAAAGCTTCTTCGCTTCCCCAACGGATCCCAACTAGAATGAGCCTTCGGATTGCCTCGGATCGGGCTATAGTTGTCCTCACCAGATCATTAATTGATTGGTTGGTGGGGGAGTCGCGAGGGAAATCGGGCCCGTTCACAAACGAGGAAACCCGATCGACTTCTCGTGCAAGTAGGTCAGACCACTCCGCGGCAAATCGGTCATCGCGACAGAGGCGCTTTCCTTCCGCAACGGTCAGCGCAATCGATTCGGGGTGTGCCCGACCGAGTTTGCTTAGTGTGTCGACTTTGTTGGATAGTTGCGAAAAGAAGTTGTCCGCATCGTCGATGGCGATTGCTCGCCCTTTGCGATGTAGAAGCAAGTCTGTCCCCATCGGGGATAGACTGCCGCGTACTGCCCAATAAAACGGGTATCTTCGACTCGTTCCTCGAAGGACCGCATTGCGAAGAGCGGTATCCCAATCGCCGGACCACCCAGCAATTATCAGACCGTACTCATCGAGAACTCGGTCTAGAACGGCGTCAACAGCCGGTGGATAACGCTCAAGCTCGTCCGCTGTGTTTCGAATGCGAGCGTCCATATAGTCGCCATGGAGTTTGATGACCGTGCATCGCGAGTGAACCAGAGGCGTTGCGCCGACCAAGGCGTCTTCTGACGCAATTACGGCTGGCTCCACACCAGCGTCGCGAAGCGCGCTCTCCAACAGCCTATCAAAATTCGTTGTCAGGATGACCCTTACGGCGCCGAGTGCTACCAATCTCGCTATCGCATGATGCGCCTTTGTCGGTTGGCGGATATCCTCATCGTCGCGGGCCTCGATATAGCTATGTATGATCGAACGGCGTTCTGCCGGCGCGGTGGCAACTGAGTCCAGTATTTCAGAGTAGCTCGGCTCTCGAGCATATCGATCCCGGTACCACGCGGCCCAGTCGTGTTTGTCCGCTACATTCTGCACACTGGCCAGGCGCTTAATGAGATCAAGTGTAATCTCCCACCCAGTGGGAATTCCGGCCGGCCGAGATATACCGCTGCCGAGTAGAAGCGCTTGCACCCCCGGCGAGTGGTGCAACGTCAACGCTAGTGCATCTAAAGGATCTAGATCGATCATTTTCAGGAAACTCCATCTCACCCTCTCGAACGCCGATCCATCGTCCTGCGGGGCTCAAACATTGTTTGCAGTCCCTTGATTGCCCGAGGATAAGCTCTGGATCTGAATCGGACCCGATCCTGACTACGCCCTATCTTTCAATCAGAAAAGTTCCACGCCGCGACAAATTCCAATCGCGGTTCGATGCCCCAATAGAACGGCGCGAGGGACTGTACCGGGGGGTGGCCTAGGCCTGTGCCCGGACGCTGGGCGGGCTAGGCTCGGTCCAGCGCCCTCATGCTCGTGTAGCTCGGAGATAGAACCGCAGCAGCGAGCCTCCGTCGATTGGATCGCGCTAAATGGTGCATGCACTCCCTTATTGACACAGTGGTCACGCCATGCATCGCAAAGCTTTGCGATTGTTTGATGGTAGCGGATTGATAGCAAAGCACCGGAAGCGTGCGTCTCTCGGGAAAATTGTCCTGTGTCGGGCCAACGAAAGGAGCGCCACCAAGGGCGTCCTTTTGGCACTTCACATCTGGTCACCTAAGCGACGACGTTGCGCCGATCGCAATCTCTTTGGACTCCAGCGCCAGCTCGACACGCACCAGACCGTCAATCAAGACGCGACCTTCGACGCGCGCAAGCTCTTTCACGTACGGATCGTCCCAATTGATGATATCGGAATTTGCGTTGGCGCGTTCGCGCAGGCTTGCGGTTTTTTGAATCGACAATGGTGGCCATTGCTGTGTCTCCTGCCGAGTTTCAATCAGCGTTAGCGTCCGGGATTGAAACGGCTCACAGCGGGAGCCTCTCCGGACCTTTGGCTTGCGCTTGGACATGCGCCTCGAGATCCAAGACTTTGGCTAAACTATCGAGATCGCGGCAGCCTGAAAGGCGCTGGCCGGGCGCGACAGGATCCTGATTTTCGCCGCGCCTGCTGCCAGACCGCCGATGGCTGAATTGGTGAACCGGGATGGTTTGTGCTACACTATCTCGCTACCACACTCTGGAGTGGTGGTCATGTCGATACGAAGTATTGCCATTGCGATTTCATTTGGGGCGATCTTGTCGCTCGTCGGCTCGGGGTCGGCCCACGCCGTCGTAGTCATCGAGCCGGGGGCGCAAGACGACACGAACGGTATTCCCGGAATTGACCGTGGCGATCCTGCCAATGGCATCCCCCCAGACCAATCTCTAAGGACAAAGCGCTTCCGTACCATTCAGGGCGCGCTCTATGCGCTGCGGAGAAATCTAATCTCAGATACGGTTATCGAGATCAGAGGCGTTGGCCCGTTCAACGCCCATGAACCAAATGTCCCGGCAGGGGTCCCGAGGCATATTGATGTAAGCGTAGGCATCACCATACGAGGTGCCGGCACGTCGCCGACAGTCGTGGCCGGCGGTACAGTTGGCGTGAGGGTGTCGAGTTCAGCCGGGGTGACCCTAGAGAACCTAGTCATCAGAGGCGCCTCGGCTCAAGGCGTTGTCGCGAGCGGCGGCGGCGGCACGAGCGGCCCTGCGCTGACGTTAAACCGTGTGCAGGTGACTGGCACAGGCGGCAGCGGCATCATTGTCAACGGCACAACACTCACATTGTCTCGGGTGCAGATTGGTCCAACTGGCGCCCACGGCATTGTTGCGCGGCAGGCTTCAACGCTTAACGGCCGAGACGTTGACGTGACCAATGCATTCTCCGACGGGATCTGTGTCATTGACCGAAGCACCTCTCACCTGATTGACGTCGAGATAAAGGACGGCGGCGGTTTTGGCTTCGTGGCAGATGATTCGCCTGCGAATTTGATCGAAGGTGGCCAGATCACGAACAACGCAAATGGGGGGGCGTATGCCCGCGCTGGCTCAGTGATGTTGATCCGGGGCCTAGGGGCGACACGCAGCACGATTTCCAACAACCCCAGCGGACACGGCGTCACATACTCCGGGAACTCGTACGGAAGCGTCATTGACACCGATGTCGACAACAATGGTCAGCGGGGCATATCCGCTCGGCAGACCACAAACCGGCTCTTGTTCTCCGATATTAACGTTCGCAATAATGGCGGCGACGGCATTTTTGCCGATCAGCTCGGCAGGTTCATCCTTCGCCGCGCGGTGGTTCATAACAACGGTAATTTCGGTGTCTATCTTAACTTGATCCCAGATGCCCTTGTCGAGAAAAACCGCATCACTGAGAACGACGCGACTGGATTGTTCGCGCTTGGGCCAGGAACAGCGATCATACGGGACAATCCCGAGATCAGAGCTAACGAAGGGCGCGGCGTCAGCATTTCGGATGAAATGCAGGGCGAAATACGAAGCAATGTAATTCGGGACAACCACCAGAACGGCGTCTCCGTGCGACGAACACCGGTAGAATTTTCAATTATCGATAACAAGATCATCAGTAACTCGAAAACTCCAACACGTGCCGCGATAGGTGGGGGCATTGTTGTAATAGAGCAGTCAACTGCAAGAATTCAGGGAAATACAATCTCCGACAATCGCTCAATATCCTCTGGCGGCGGTATCGCGATAATCGATTCAGCAGGTTTCGTTGGCGGTCTCAGTGCGGTGCAGAAAAACACAATCAGTTTGAACCAAGCGAAAGACGGCGTTGGCGGTGGATTGGCCTGTACCGGTCGATCGCGAATTGAGCTCGTCGGCAACGAATTCGAGAATAACAAAGCCATCCACGGAGCAAATACTGGTGCGGCGAGTGGCGGCGGTGTTGCGATTCTGGCGCGCTGTAAGGCTACGATCCTGGGCAACTATTTCAAGCTTAATAGGGCTGACGATCATGGAGGCGGTCTCTACATCAAGGACTCACCAACTACCGTAATCGGCGGTCGCCAGCGAACTGACGTCAATAGATTCGAAACCAACTCAACGGTGAACGGCAATGGTGGCGGGTTGCTGATCGAAGGCGGCAGCAATGAAGTTCGTGGCAATAGTTTCACTGGCAACACGGCCGCATCGCCGCAGCCAGACCGTGGCCTTGGCGGTGGGATCGCCGTCTTCGGCGGGTACAACGGCCAAATCGTCGGAAACCGGCTAGATAACAATACGGCCAAGGTCGGCGGCGGCCTCTATTCGCGCGACGCAAAGCCGACCATCGGAGACGGAACTTTGTTCGGCGAGAACACGATTGTCAGAAATGCTGCCACGAAGCAAATCGTCATCGGTGTTCCACCCGCCGTCGGCGAGGGAGCCGGCATCGCGCTTCACAACGCCGAGGGTGCCCTGATAAATATGAACACGATCGGCCGTAATGTTGGAAATGCTATCCATATATCCGGTGGGAAGCTCAACAAGATCCTTAACAATTTCATTGGCCGTGACCGCCAGAACAATCCGATGCCCAATGACGGTCACGGGCTCGTTCTAGCCGACTCGTCGGAGAATACGGTCGGACCGGCCAACGCGATTGCCCACAATGTGCGCGATGGAATCGCTGCGACGGGTGGTACCTCCATAAACAACCGTTTCACCCAGAATCTGATCACGGCTAACATCGGCTGGGGCATCCGACTATCAGGCCTGGCAAACGGGAAACCGCCGCCTCCGGTACTAACTGCTGTTTCTGCTGCGAGTGTTGACGGGCAAATGATTCAGCCGTCCGGCAGCCGCGTGGAAGTCTTTCAAGATACGAACAACGAGGCGGCCGAGTATCTAGGCAACGCAACTGTCGGCGCCGACGGCCGATTTCACTTCGCCCATGCAGGTCTCTCTAACAACGGCCTCAATGTCACGCTGACTGTGACGGACCTGAACGGAAACACATCCGAGATTAGCAACGCGTTGCTCCAGATAGTACAGGACTCGGCAGCGCCGGCGCGCACAATCGACATGTCCGATCCGGCCATGACCCATGTTAATTTCGGTCGCTGGGGCGCTGACATCGGCGGCGTCGGTGGCGGCCTTACCGGCTACATTGGGGGCGTCCCGCCAGCAGTTCGCAATGCTGTTGGCACGGCTGCCAACGCCTGGAACAATTTCATCGATAGGGATCCAAACCGGATCTACGTCCGGCTGCGAGATTATCGGCTGGACGCTGATCCGAGTGCAGTCGATACAACCACGACCAACATCTCAACGACAAGAGTCGTTACTTTCACCTTTGGAGGCGTACCGCTACTGCCGGTGCCCCTGCCCGACGACAACCCGACGCAAATTACTCTCGTAGAGACGGGCTCCAATACAGGCATTTTCGCCTCCGAATCCCAGATGATCGTGGGCCCAGACGTATATAATGAGCCGTTCACCGACACGAATCGAAACTGCCAACACGACGCAGGTGAAGCCTTTACCGACTTGAATGGCAACGGCAACTACGACACCGACAACGCCGACGATGATTTTGCGGTCAGGTCGACCGCCGGCGTAGTCTGCGATGACCAAGCAGAGGACCGCTCGCACCGAGCCACCGTCGATGGCGAGGTCGTTCTGACGTATCAACCCGTGGGGGCCGTCGCTGGCCAGAATGTGGAAATGAAGATTCCGGTATGCGAGCGCAACCCGGAACGTCGCCACCGACTCGAGGTGATGATTTACAACTTCAACGAGCCCTGGATTGATATCCCCACGCCCCCGTTCACCCCGGGTCGGCGAGATGCCAATGAGCCGTTCATCGACATCAGCGCCGGCTCGGTCTTTTTCGGGTTGGGCGGCACATGGGGGCCAATCTGGACAACAGCCCAAATCGACCGGCAGATGCTGCATCTGCGGTCTTATCTCGCGGTCGACTGCATAAGGGTGCATGAACTTGGGCGAACAGTGCTTAACCCTGGTCCAGTGCTGTTCACCACTATTCCGGGCTTCACCGACGGATTGGGCGATGCGGCGGGGAACCGCTTAAGTGCTGACGAGCGGGCTATTCACCCGGCGATGAGGTCAGCCGTCAATATTGACGTCAATCCGAACAACGATATCGTTGATCTGTACCTTGTTGCTCCGCTCAATCACGGCGCCCCTGACAACTTCTTTGCGGTGCAGTGGCGGCCCGGCTACGCTGCGACACAACCGGGTGTCCCGGCTAACATCGCCAATTTGGTCATGGTTGGTCTCAACAGCGCTACTCAGAATGTGCCAGGGGCTTTCCCACACGAGCTTGGGCACCAACTGACCAACCGGCCTGACATGGCTGGTGTGCCGCAATACATGTACTTTCCATCGAGTGGAGCCGCTGCTGGAGACAGCACCACCTATTTGACGCTGCGACGCATTCAGCACGCAAGGGGAACCCAGATCAAAACCACGCCTCGGGCCGGAATTGGTGGGGCCGGCAACAACTTGCTAAGGGTGCCATAGCGATGATCAAATCTGGCCTGATGAAAGCGACGTCGGGTTGGCTCGTGATGGTATGGATGGCCTTTTCGAGCATTGCCATTGGGCAACCGATCGAGAACCCCTTCGCGACGGACGAAGAAGCATACGCTTGGCTTCTGGAATCGCCAACCTATCCTCGGGATTCGCAGTCTAAGGACGAGTTCGCGGTGGCGCGGATTCAGCGCGAACCCGAACTAGTGCTCCCGAAGTTGAAGCCGGATCTTGAAAAGGCTGCTGCAGAGAAGCCGACTTTCTACAAATCCTATGCAGTGTTTCTCGATCTTGCCAATGCCGAGTTGCAGCTTCAAATCGCACGGGATTCAGTGAAAACTTATGGGCTCAACGATCGTTCTCCGTTCTCACAGTATCTTGCAGCCCATGGCGGGCCTGAAGACATGGAAAGAATCAAACAGGAGATGGAAGCGGATCCCGATGGATGGGCTGTTGGACTGGCGTCGGCCATCGTCTTCAATGGCAACGATTCCGGCGTTGCAATGCTCGAAGTACTCAAGCAGTCGTTGCCGGGACCCTGGCAATACGCACTTGACGGCGTGCAGGCTACAATTCCTGACCTACCTTCAAACGATGCGGAAGACCGCAGCGAGGAAGAAGTTCCGATCATTCACAACTAAGGTCAGGACTCACCAATTTCGGAGGTCCTGCAACGAGAGCTTCGAGTCTTTGTGAGTCGCTCGCCGCTATAGACGTCTGCCCAGTTTTCACGATGCCGCCGATTTGTTGCGCGATCTGGATGGGCGCGTAGGGCGAGTTGGTTGGGCACTTCAGCCCAGTCCGACGCTCCTACTGGCAGCCAGCCGAAAACTCCCGCGGTAAGTGTCTCATATTGTATGCTTTCTGAAGCTATTGCTTTGTGTGTCTCTTTTTATGTGTCAGAAAGGCGTTCTCACAACGTCTTAGGAGATAAGAAACGTGACCACAGTTGGCTACGCCCGCGTATCATCGACAGGCCAATCACTAGACGCACAACGCGCCCGACTGCTAGCCGCTGGCGTCGGTACGGATGAAATGTTCGAGGAAAAGCGTTCCGGCGCCGACGCTAAACGCCCAAAGCTCCAGGAGTGCCTCAAGTTTGTCCGTCGCGGCGACGTGCTTCTGGTTACGAAGATTGATCGCATTGCCAGGTCAGCTTCTGACTTCCACGCGATTCTGAAGACGCTGGCCGACAAAGAGGTCGGGTTTCGCGCGCTGGACGACGCCGAGGCAGACACGACAACTCGATCGGGGAAATTGCTGCTTGGGATCCTAGCGCTAATTGCAGAGTTCGAGAACGATATCCGGCGTGAGCGCCAGGCCGACGGAATCGCAATGGCACGCAAGAAGGGCGTAAAATTCGGTCGACGGCCGACGCTCACCCATGACGTTGTCAACGAAATCATTGAACTACGTTCATCGGGTGAGACAGTGCCCTCGATCATGAAAGCGAAAAAGCTGTCGAAGGCCAGCGTGTATCGAGCGCTTGCAAAGGCCCAACAGGCTGGACCTACGTAAAACATTCTCGCGACGATCTGCGCGACGCCGTCAACCTGATCTAAGGAAAGCCGCTTCGGGCAGAATGACCCCGAAATCGACTAGGCGAAAATACCGTCGTTCTGTTCGTCGTCGTGGCCGGCGCGCTCGCTGCGCTCCAAGTCGCTGCGCAGTTTGGCCAATGTATTTGTCAGCTCTTCCGGAGTCATTTCCGAAGGCAGCTTTTGTTTGCCTCCGGCTTTACCGGCGGCAAACATGCCCGCCGCCCGCAACAGGCTTGTCCCCGCGGTAGCTCTTGCTGGGGCTGGTGCCTTAGGATCTTCGGCCACGGCGATCAGGCTTTCAACCGCTGCAACAATGCCGCGTGTCATCAGCAATTCGTGCACGCGCTCGTAGACTTCTTCGGAGCTCTCGTTCCTTTTCGATGCCATGTCTCTGTCCTTTCTTAAGTAGCTGGGTGGTCACGCAATCATGCAAACACTCCCAGTCGGTTCTCGATCGCTGCCGCCAGTTCGGCCTCACGCTCCGCCTGCTTGATCTTCTTCACGCCTTCGCGAAACCATTTGTTGTGCTCGCGCTCAGCACGCTTGCGCGCGCGGTCGCCGGCCGACGTCGGCGCGTGCGTCCGCTGCCAGGCTTCATGCTTCGCGAGCTGCTCTGGCGTCATCGCCTTCAGTCGCGTCGCGCGCTTGGCCGCGGCTCGCTGTTTGTCGGCCAGCTTACGGTTCATCCTATCAACGGCATCCGGCGCCTTGCCGTTTGGCCAGCGTGACTGGTGCCACCCGTCCGCCTTGGGGGTTCGCCCCCCGTGGAAGTAGCAGCGGCCGTTGGCCATCGCGACTTGCTGGCAAGGGTAGCCGGTGCTCTTGCTTGTCGCGCCGCACTTTGGAGCCAGATGCCGTTTGGCGTTCCAGCGCCGGATCGCTGCAGTACCGATCGCGCGCCACTGGCTCGAACTCTGCCACGCGCTTGGCGCTCTCGTCGGACGACGCCTCTTCATTGCCGCCTCCCAGCGACGCGTCCGTGAGGTATCGCCAGAATCGACTTTTCGTCCCCAAGTCCTTCAGCATTGACCGCCCAAAACCGGCGATGGGGAGCGACTGCGCGCAAAGCGCAGCTCCCCCGTAGGGGTGGACCCCAGCGCACTACCCGAGGGCAACCCGCAAATCCTTGTGAATATTGGGCTTGGGCGCACCCAAGCGCGCTTGGCGTCGCCGAACCCGAGCGCAGACTGCGCCGCAATGATTTCAACGACTTAGCGGGAACCCTGCGCACATCCCCCTCAACCTTGCGCACTGTGCGCTTGCCCTCTCTCATTCGAACACCGACGCTGTAGCGCTAGCGGCGACCGACAGGTTGTCCGGTACTACGACCACGAAGCCGTTGATCGGATGCCGCGATGAGGTTCGTCCCACGACTGCGTTGCGGATGAGTTTCTTTCGCTCGAGCCGCTCCATGGCGCCCTGTATCTCTTCTGCGGAATAGCCTTGCAGCAGCTCCGGCGAGCGGCGTGCCAGTATCTTTGGCGCGAAATGAACGCTGTTCCTGGACATCGACAGGGCCACGTCTGAGCACTCATTCAAGGCTTTGATCGTCGCGGCCTCGGCAACGTCGTCGAGCTGTGGGATTAGATAGGCCGGCCAGCCGGTGTTTGCGTTAGCCGCGGCTGTCGTATTCCCGGCGATCGTGGCGAATGCGCCCCTCTCCCATCGGATCTTGAGGAGCGAACCCTTGGGACCATAGTTGAGCTTCATCCCCTCGAGTTCACGGATATTTCCTTTGTCGGTGCCCTTGGGGTACCGCAAATACAGGCGCGATCGGACTGCATTGTTCCAAGCGGTTGAGCCAGACGTTCCGGAACCGCTTGCCTTGCCTGAAACGGACGGATGCCCAAGCGCAATGACGCTGCCGCCGATCGCAGCGCCCAGGCGTCCGAGGCAACCCTTCACGAAGGCATTGACTTGGTTGCGCGAAATCTCATCGCCCACGAACACGTCGGACAAGGTATCGATCACGATCACGTCGGCGCCGAACTCGATCGCGTCGGCCTTCAGCTGATCCCACGCAGGTGTCAGCTTGAGTCTGCCGGCGCTGCGGTCCCAAACTCCAAGCGCATTGTCATCTTGCTTGCGAGACGCGAGCCGGAGGTTTGCAAGGTCCGGATAGTCAACGTGGAGTAAGGCGTTGATGTCGGCCTGGCGCCGGTGGAGCTCCGCGGCACTGTCTTCGCAGAAGAAGCACATGACCCGCGCCGGCCGCGTATTCTGGCCCAGCCAAGAGCGACCTGTAGCCGCTGCGGTAGCGTACTGGTGCGCGAGCAGCGTCTTGCCAATGCCGCCGTCGCCGTAGAGCAGCGTGACCTCGTGGCGCGGGATCCAACCTTCGACTTCCCACTCGCGTGGCTTTATTGTTTGGCCGAGCCAAGCGGTAGGGTCGATCCACTGCGTCGGGGGCAGAGCCGTTTCCGCCACGGGCACAAAATGCGCAAGGACTGCAGCGCGCCTCGCGACGTTGGGCTCACCGTACTTTGCCCAATCTCGCGCCAGCTGGCGATGGTCGATCTTTGCTCTGTCCGCTTGTTCCCAAACCCACACCAAACTTGCGTAGTCTTGCGCGTCGAAACCTTCATTCGAGGACAATCGCCCAGCCAGCGCGGCGCGCCACGCGGAGCTGGTCTGATCGCTTCCAAGCAATGCGGTCGTATCGCCGTTCCACAACGCCGCCAGTTTCGGAACGCGATCAATTGCAGCCTCGAAGCGCAGCCGAAGATCGCTAGGCAGATCTCCGTAGGTCTCATGCGCCTCGACCTCTCCCATGTCGATCGCCTCGTGCGCCGCTGCAACGTCGGCCGGCGCGGCGCCCAAGGCTTCGCTTGCAGCAACAGGAGTGAACGCGCTGGCGAGCGCCGCATCGCTGTAGCCTCGTTCAACATGGCTGGCGACGACCGCCGCACGACGCCGTACACGGCCCATCTTGACCTTCTTGGGTGTCGGTATGTTCTCTGGCCCGGGGAGCCGCATAATCCGTGCAATGTCCTGGACCTTGTCCCCGCCAAAAGCATTGGCAATCGCTCGGCCTTGCTCCTCGGCCCATGTCCTGGACTCTTTGGGGTCGTACCCGCGGTCCAGCTTCCACACCAGCTGAACGCCACCACCTGAATCGATCAGCACAGTCGGCGGTGCCGAAGTCTGCTCGGCGACGGCGCCCATTAACTTAACGTAGTGGGCAACCTCCTTTTCGGCATCGGCACCCTGTGCAAGTGCTGGCAGGTCGATGTCGGCCACGACGGCACGAATTGCTCCGATGTCCCCCGCGGCAAGCTTCTTGTGAGGCGATCTTGGTCGAGGCTCATTGACCGAATAGTAGAGGTTCAGCTCGCCATCGCGCTCGTCGATCCACTTCGCCATGGCGTCGAATTCCCCAGGCGCAAACGTCTGCGCAGCGACCGGCGGCGCAATGTCTTGCGTCGGATCGAGCGCGACCAGGTTGTGCCAGCCAGTCGGGTCGAGTTCATGCAGGAAGGCGGATGCTACAGCGCCGCCGGACAGACGTTGCTTAGGCGGAACAGATGTGTTGAAGGATGAAAGCGATTGAGCAATCGAGCTCGCAATAACGTCGCCGAACTGTTGCGCTTCGCGCGGTGATTCGATAGAGTTCATCTCGACCAAACTTTCTTTCGGGCCGCACGATCTTCCGGATCGCGCGGCCTATTTTTTGTTTCACTAGATGCTTGGTCGTCAGCTATTTTGTATTGGCAAATTTGGACGCTAGGCAGCGCGCCGCCCGACATCCTTGCCGACCGTCCGAGGCAGTTGGTGCAATATTGCGTACTGATCGATTAGGACCCGCACCTCGTCCGACGCACTTCGGATTCGACTGATGACCTCCTTGACGTTGGCCGTGGTGTTTTCTCGCAGGCCAGGCGACAGCCGTAGGATTATGTTTTCGGGCTCCTGGGGGTATCCGTTGTTGTCGACATGGCGAATTTCCAGAACGGTCATTCCCGGGACCCAACTCCCGCCGGGCTCGATATCCGCCAAGGTCATCGGGCGAAGAGAGCAGATCACCGGCGGCTTTTCGAAAACAAGCACACCCGATCTGTTACGGCGCCGTTCTCGGCGGGACTTCGACGCTGCCGTCATTCGGACCACGCTGCTTGCGCGCGTTCGCTACGGGCCGCCCGCGCGGCGGACCCGCGTTGTGAGGGCGACCAGCTTTCAGCACCGTCGACAAGAGCAATGAGGGTGTCCACTTTGACGAGTGTACGACCTCCAAGTCGACGGAACGTCAACTTGCCCTCGGTTTCGAACCTGTACAGGGAGGCAGTGGACAACCCGAGCAATGATCCTGCCGCGGCGAGCGTCAGTAACGGCCTGTCACGCCAAGAGATTTCGGCGTCGGCAGATTTTGAGATTTCGCGCGCGGTGATGCGCTGTGCAGTAGTTGGCATCGGCTGACCTTGCAAAGGGCGCTTCGCGCCCGTTTCGGGGAAAGTGCGTCATGCCAATCCAGGCCAGCCGTCTATCATTTAACAATTAGTGCGACGCGTTGATCGTTAAATTACCGGTTCATTGGCAACCTGTCAATCACGGCAATTCTTTTACTACATCAATCAAATCGTATGTCGTTTTCTACTATCTTCCCGAGTCGCTATATTGAGAGTGTCACGCGGCGAGAAAGCTCCTCGGTCGCGTCTACGATGTATGCCGAATAGTGCTTCTCGATCATTTCGCTGCTTGTGTCGTGCAAAGCAGCCACAAGGCGCACCGGCAGTCCGGCTTTTAATCCTCGAACTATCGACGAGTGCCTGAAGGCATACATCGTCGTGCCAGCCGGCAGTTTGGCTTTCGACGCCGCGTCCGCCCACACTTTATCGACCTCGTAAGCCGGGCCCCACGGGCGCCGCGCTGACCTTTCCCACTTGACCGGCCCGGCCCGTTTGTAAGCCCATCGCTCCAGCAGCGGCTGATCAAGACCGCGTCCGTCGATGGCCGGCATCAATTCGCGTACAACGTCTGCCGAAACGGGAATGGCGACGGGCGCCCTGGCCCTGCCTAGCCGCCCCTTCCTGGATCCCGGCATCATGATACGGCACTCATCGACTTGGACGTCGCGAACACGCAGCAATCTGGCTTGAGAGTGACGCGCACCTGTCGTGGCCAGGGTGAGCGCCAACCGTCCGAAGTCGCCATCTGGATCAGCGGCGAATGATGCTTCGATCGCTGACCGAACCTCTTGCTCGGTAAGCAACTGGTGACGTGCATTATCTTCCGTGCTCACCGCGCGGGTTCCAACCTTGATCTCGCCAGCAATGTGGGACGGAAGTTCACGCCGATGTCGTTCGGCCGCCCCGTTGAGCGCAGCGCGCAGATCGTTCATTAGGCGGTTCAACGTCGACGGCGCAATCGCTGGGGCTTCGTCGGCACAGCCCACTTGCGTCTGACCCCTGATCGCCAGTCGGCCCCTCCAGTCAGCAATCGTGACCGCGCTCAATTTTGACAATGGGGTTCGCGAGAATTTTTTATCGGCAAGCACATGCTTCTTGAGTCGGCCACCGGCGTTCGATCCGTCGCGCGCAGAGCGGGCCTTTCTGGCAGCCGTGTATTCCGCGACCGCGGATTCCACTGTCGGGACCGAAGCACCGAACGCCGCGGTTTTCTCTGCCTGCAGCGAGGCGTACTGCCGGCGGCTCCACTCGAGCGTGGCTGTCACGGCCTGCCTAAAGGTCAGCGCTCCGGCGGCATTGCCGTCGTCGTCCGCCGTTCCGATCCGCTCTTCGACGCGCCTGCCCTCCACGACAATCTTGCCCACCCAGGCACCCGGTCCTCGAGACAGCTTCCTGTAACCAAGGCTTACGCCGCCGCGGCCACCGCCAACCCCCTGCCAGTAGGGATTCTTCCGAGCTGCCAGTTTCGCTCGTTTGGATGGGCTGTCGATCTCGGCAAGTTTTTGTCCCACACGATCGTCCCACATAGATTTCCGGGATTGGTGTGATATGTATAACGGTGAAACCGCAGGAAACAAGGCTTCATGGCTATCACAGATACACGCGAGCGCTCACTGCATTGCCCTCCGAAGGCAGAGGTCAGAGGTTCGAATCCTCTCGGGTGCGCCATAAATTCAATAACTTACATCCAAGCGACCTCTCCCGTATGGAACGCGTACGGAAAACTGGGGGTGAAGTTGCGCCGGAGAGCGGTTTGCAGTTGGAACCGGGGGGACACACAACAAGGCGTCTATGATGTTCGAAAGAGGGAGTCGGGACCGCTGGCGCCCGCTCTGTTATGTGGGCAGTGTCATTCGCACCGACATCGAGGCCTTCGACGAGATGGCTGCCATCCGTGTCCTCAAATAATCGACCGGATTGCCGCCCGTCTCCGAAATTCTACCGGCGCCCCGCTAGACCGCCAACTGACACGCCGCCGCTTCCCACGCCGGCCGATACGCCACCAACGCCGACAGAAACGCCGCCGCGTCCCACGCCGGCCGACGTGCCGCTACCAACACTGGCCGACACGCCGCCAACCCCGACGCTCGCCGACACACCGCCGACGTTTGCGGATGCGCCGGCTGTAGCAATGGCCGATACGCCGCCAAGCACCGTATCGATGCCGCTTCCGTTCGGCGGAGCTACAAGCGCCTCGCGCACTGGACCCGGGATAATTTTCTGGATCGCGCCCTTGCCCCGGATGGTGATGCCCTTCGAGGAATTCACGAAGGCTATCTGGCCGGCCAGGATGTTGGCGTGCTCGCCAGACCTCAAATTGGTCACCTCGACCATGCCCCTCAGCACGCCGACGCTGGCACCACTCTTGGAAACCTTTACCTTGAAGCGCGTACCCTTGACCACGGCGGCCAGGAAGGGCGTTTCCACCGAGAAGTGCTGGACCTTGCGATGATCGATGTCATATTCAACGAGGCCGACGCCCTCAATGATCTTGGTCGAACCGCCCTTGCTGCCGGGCAGCGTTACCATCGAGTTTGGAGACACGATCATCGTCTGGTCGCCCCGAACCAGTTTGGCGCGCCCGTTGCGGTCGGTGATGACCACGGAGCCGCTCTTGAGCAGGCCGCCCGTTGCAAGCGAGGCGAGTTGCACGCCGCGATGCTGCATGAAAACGCGACCGCTCATCTGTGCGACACGCCAATCCGCTGCCTGCGCTACCGAAATGAGGCCTAGCAACAGCAACGCCGCATAAAGCGGAACCAGGGAAAACGACCGCATGATCATTGCACTATCCATCCATAAAGAAGGAATCGTAGCGCGAGCAATGAGCCCAAATTTCCTTTTATTCCGGAAACTTTTCTCCGATGATTTTAACCAAAGGCAAATCAATTACCTAGATCGATCAGATTTGATCGACCTGATAACTATTGGAGCAACTATGTCCGGTTTGAGCCCCGCTCCTCGTTTACGGCCTGATAAAGCTCATCTTCGTTGGAAGTGCCCAGTAACCGATGCCGGATAAGCTCATCAGCGAGCTTTTCGGTTTTGGTCGTATCCTTGGAAGTTAGACCGCGCTCAGCACACACACGGTCATAAACATTGCGGAGTTCGTCCAGGTCGGACGGAAGGAACGTTTCTGCATAGTCAGATATGGGCATATGAAAGCCCTCCAAGGGAACCAATCCAATATTGGCCCCGAAACGAATTCAATTGCAATTTAGCGTTTTTCGTTCAGGAGGGCTCGCAATATTCGGCTTTTGACCATGCCGTGATGTGTCGCAACCAGCGCGTCCGGGTGAAACTGGATGGTGGGAGGTCGCTGCGCGCTACCAGAACTCAATAATGCACTCGGGACGAGTCGAAGGCGTGCAATGCACATAGCCTGAGTACCAAGCACGTGGACAGGCTGGCCGTTTAGAGACGACCGCCTGTCCAAACAGAGCATTTAAATACTGCTATGCCTCCATTGCCACATTCTCGCCTTCCCGTCGGCTGGCGCTTCCGGGCAGGTTCATGCGCCGTTCTGTTGCACGTTTCTGCTGCCAGGCTTAGTTGGCCGCCGGCTGCTCAGTGGTCGCCGGCTCCTCGGTGGCAGGCGGTTCCTCGGTGGTCGCCGGTTCCTCGGTGGCCACCGCCGGTGGCGTGGTCTCGCCGGCACCAAACCAGCCAGCGTACCAACCGATAATGGCGATCAAGATAATAGCGGCAATGGCGCCAATTATGACGTTCTTGTTGTCCATTTGTCAGGCTCCTCAACCCAAACGATCATCCGGCTTTCTGCCGGCAACGGCTTTATCATATCACTCGATCCAGCTCGCCGACTACAGACCGCTCCATGGGTCCCATTGAATGCGAAGGCGACGATGACCATATTAGCGTCGCCTTACACTGTTCCCCCGCGTAGGCAGTTCCCATCGAGTAAGCTCACGTTTCCATCACAAGGAGGAAGTGATGAACGACCGGCTTTTCGACTATTCAGTCTTCGTCATCTGCGGAGACCACCTTATCCAAGAGATCGCAAGCGTCTCGGAAGCTCAACGCTTCCTTGAGGGCTGGCCGCAAGAAATGCGCGGGTCCATCCATCGCACGGCGATTCAAGCTTGCGATTATGCGAGCGATGGCAGGCTCCCGTCATCGTCCGCTCGAGCCTGCTTTGCCAGCTTTGCAAGGTCGGCGCGCATACTCGATGACATCGCCACTTTAAGAGACCTCGGCGGTCAAGGTGCAGAGGCCGCCTGACGCGGTCAGCACGTTGGTGTTTGCTATGGATGTCGGATCAGCAAACGCTGCGCTCGTTGTGATAGCAGAATGACGCTACCGGCGGATGGCAGTTCCGACACAGATCGAACGTGGAGCCCGTCCTTGTCACCAAGGACGCACGGGAGCAAGTTTCGGGTAACAGGCTCGTCGTACCCGGTTGGGAGGATGACATGCACTTTCCGCTATTACTATCAATGATCGCAATTGCTGGCGCGATCGTAGTTGCGGCCTCTGCCCATGCGGGCGAGGAGGCATCGCGACTGCCCTTGACCCCTGTCTTTTGGAGCCTTGATGGCAAGCCCACCGTTCCTCCAGCGAATGAGTCGGCCGCGACACAGGTTGCTGGAGCGGAGTGTCCTAATGGCAGCGGCAGCTATTGTTCGGATGAACTGCCCTACTGCTGCCCTGGCGTTAACGTAGCGGCCTACTGCGCAAAAGATGTCAATGGCTGCACTGACTAGCTGGAGAAACACAAAGAGGTTGGGGAAGACAGCTCATTCCCAGGAAATGAGCGGAACCATTTGCGAGGCGAGCCGTTAAGTCGCTTCGAACTCCGGGTGCCAACTCAGGAGGTCGGAGGTTCCGACGTGAACCTTGCAGGCCCGTCGACCACCCCCACCGGTCGGCGGGCTTTGTTATCCCCAAGCTACCACAGCAGCTTGGTTTGCCTCCATTGCCAAACAAGCAAGCGATGGAAGAATCCCCGACTCTCACAGCTAGGTTTGACTAGTATTACTTATCTTGCCATGAAGTAATTTGGAGGAGTTGCTCGACCCGTTCGCAGAAAAGCTTCCGGAGTCTGACTTCCGAATGGACAATGCTGGTTCCGCAAGCTGGACAGCTGAATATCAAATTTCTCTGTAACCAGGCTCCCGTTCTCGAGAACCGATGGCCTTTAGAACAAGCTATTTCAAACGGCTGAGACTCGACCTCCTCGATCAGTCGCAGTCGATCCTTTTTCTTGGCCATGATTGCATGTCGTCCCCAAACGCTGAATCTGTGTAGCATTGCCCAATTGGGTGCAAGCCAAAAACAGTTCGGACTAGCTAGCAGGGACGAGAGCAAACCCCTTAACCCATTATTCATAGAGCGAGAGCAGATTCTGGATTGGCGGCCCTCTTTCTCACCGCTGTTTGCAACAGGCCCGTCGCTTAGAGCGACCCCTCATCCAACAGCGACGGGCCACCTGCACATACCGCGAATTCGAGCTATGTTGCCGGCATGGTCTGGACCCTTGCCGAGCTTATCTCCGAAGACATGACGATCACGGCCTATTGTGAGGCTCAAGGCTGTCATCACAACCGGACGGTTGACTTGGAACTCTTGCAGGCGATGCTCGGAGAACGCGCGCCAGCGATGGCCGCGGATATTGCTCCGAAGCTCAAATGCTCGAAATGCGGCGGCAAGAACGTCAGCCTAATCTATTCGCCGAGAACGAGAGCATCGTCCGTTTGACCAACAGCGCAACGACTAGATCCGGCGTTATGCTGCATGCTGGGGGCGAAGATGGAGCGCGAGTCGTTGGCGGTTTGTTCTGAACTGGCAATGAGGAAAGACGGGCGCAAGAACGGCCAGCAGCACACCAGTTGAACGAAATACTCCATCTCAGTTCGGTATGGAACCTTTTTGGCTTTCCATGATTGTCTTGGCTGATCACCGGCTCCCCCCCCGAGCATGATGATCGCGTGGCAAGTTTTAGCTTGCACACTTGGCCCGTTGCCTCTCTGTCGACGGGCCATTTTTTGCAGCTGGATGTCAAAGGCTGGCTGTGCTCGCGGCCCTCGCCAGCCAGCCGCCTCCGAGCCTGTCAACCACTCTCACCGATTGGCGGGCTTCGTCTGTTAAGCGCTAAGTGATGAGAGCGGCGATGCCGTTGCTGTTCACGAAGGTCCGAACGTAAAAAATAGTACGGTGAGGATTGCGGCTAGGGCCGCTATGGCCGCACCCAGATTAGCTAGTCGATGACGGCTATGCTGCCTCACTGAATTTGCTCCCCCTGCTCCACTGATTGAGTAACTCGACATTCAGCAGCGGTCGATAAGTTTCTGAGGTACCGAGCCGCCTTGATGGCCAGTGCAGACCTCCCACCATGTTTCCAGGCATTGCGATTGCACTTAGGCGCTCCGGGGTTCGTGCCGCCGTGCATCCGGCATCGACGCCTACCCTTCACGGCTGGGGATTGGCACTTCGATCCTTTTCGGGTCCGGGCAAGGCAGCGCAACGCCTTCGCCAGTCGGTCGGGCTGCGTGGGGTTGCAGTTCAACCTTTGCTTATGATGGGTAATGTTTCAGGTTGAAACTTGATCGTTCGCTTGTCGCTATTGGGCCAAAGTTCCGATAAGACTTGCGGAATTTAAGGAGCCGCACTTGGACCTTATTCAATCTCTGACTGTCTACCGCGCCGCGATCGTCGAAGCTATCGAAAAGCTCGATGAGTTTCCTGACGAGTTGAAGGAATTCGCCGTCGAAGAGCGCAGGCATCTCGAGGCGGCAATAACGCAGATTGATGAACGTCTAAACGAGGCCCATTATTCCGGCGGGACATCTGATCCAGAAGCGCCCTGTTGACATGATTGACAACGCTGTCCGCCAAGGCAAATCTGTCCGTCGTCAGAACATTTGGCGTGGCACAGACTGCAGCTTTGATTAGAGGAGTTTCGGCCTCGTCTCGGTGTTGATGTTATGCGGCTAGCTTGCGGTGCTGCAAGCGCCGCTGTTCGATGGTCTGACGTTTGATCCTTTCTCGTTGTTGGATGATTGCCTCCGCTCTGCCGAAGTAGGCGTCGGCGGGCGTCACGTTGCCCAGGCTCTCGTGGTAGCGCTGGTGGTTGTAATATTCGACGAACGCCTCGATCTGGCGTTCGAGGTCTCCGGGCAGGAAGTAGTTCTCGAGCAAGATGCGGTTCTTGAGGGTCTGGTGCCAGCGCTCGATCTTGCCCTGCGTCTGGGGATGGAACGGAGCGCCACGCACATGGCTCATGCGCTGCGCCTCGATATAGTCTGCCAGATCACTGGCGATGTAACTCGGGCCATTGTCGCTGAGCAGGCGCGGCTTGTGCCGGACATGAGCCTGGTCGCAACCTGAAGCGGCCAGCGCCATATCCAAGGTGTCGGTGACGTCCTCGGCCCGCATGGTGCTGCACAGCTTCCAACTGATGATGTAGCGGGAGTAGTCGTCGAGCACCGTGGACAGATACATCCAGCCCCAGCCGATGATCTTGAAGTAGGTGAAGTCGGTCTGCCACATCTCGTTCGGGCGAGTGGTCTTGGTGTGGAACGCATCAGCGGCCTTGATCACCACATAGGCCGGGCTGGTGATCAGATCATGGGCCTTGAGCAGGCGGTAAACCGTGGCCTCCGATACGAAGTAGTGCTTCTCGTCGGTGAACCGCACGGCCAGTTCGCGCGGCGAGAGCTCCGACTGATCCAACGCCAGTTCGATGATCTGATCATGAATCTCAGCCGGTATCCGGTTCCACACTCGGCTCGGCGCCGATGAGCGGTCTTCCAGCGCTTCCGGGCCGCCAACAAGGTAACGATCATACCAGCGGCAGAAAGTCCGGCGTGGGATGCCCAGATGCTCAAGTGTGCGACGAGCTGGCAGGTGTGACTGCTCGACAATCCGGATGATCTCGAGCTTCTCGGATGCGGGGTATCTCATTCGTCGTCGCCCCCATCCGCGATCATGCTTTTTTTAAGCAGACGGTTCTCGAGCGTCAGGTCGGCAACGCATTCCTTCAGCGCACCGGCCTCTCGGCGCAGATCCTTCACTTCGTCGGTGGTGGCGGCACGGGCGGTATCGCCCGCCAAGCGCCGCTTGCCAGCCTCCATGAACTCTTTCGACCAAGTGTAATACAGGCTCTGAGCGATGCCCTCCTTGCGGCACAGCTCGGCTATGCTGTCGTCACCGCGTAGGCCATCCAGCACGATCCGGATCTTGTCTTCCGCTGAGAAATGCCGCCGAGTTGCCCGGCGGATATCCTTCACTACCTGCTCTGCAGGTCTCTTCGCATTCGTCGTTTTGGGTGGCATCGTCATTCCTTCGTCAATGCGACGAGACCAAAACTCTCCTTAAGTCACAACCTCAAATCTGGGCCATAGGTGCTGACGGGAAACACTCATTGTTTTCGACGAGGTGCAGGATGTCTGCAGCGTCAGGAACCCGAAGCTTGCCGCCGATTTCAAGCGGCTCATCCGGAAAATTCTCAATCTCGAGAAGGCTAGCATCATCTGCATCGGCCTGCCCGAGACATACGGCCTCCTGAGTGGCGACAAGCAGTTGGTGGGCCGTGGCGGGCTGCCATACGTTTTCCTTCGTCCATACTCATGGGACAGTGCAGAAGAGCGAATGTCGTTCCGTCTGCTGTGTGATCATTTCGATAAAGGCATGCCGTTTCTCAAGAAGTCGGGTCTTGGAGATACCGCAGTGGCCGAACAACTGCATTGGGTCAGCGAGGGCATTATCGGACTTCTCAAGAATTTTCTATTCCTTGCCGGCACGGAAGCCATCAACGACGGATCGGATGCGATCAATGCCTCCCATCTCGCTCTGGCTTACGATTGGATCAAGCCGCCGCAGACGAGCTTCAACCCTTTCAGGGACGACTGGTCGAAGAAGCCAAAGCCGGCCAACGACTCGCGGCCGGCCGCGTCCCACGACCCCTTCTCGAAACGGAAGCAGCGCGCGCATGCTTGACCGCCGATCGGACGCTTCGGTGCCGAGCATTCCGCCGATCCCCCGGTGGGGACTGATCCCATTTAAGGACGAACCCGCACACGGGTTCTTCCTCCGTCTTGCGGCGCTCAACGGCCAGGAGTCGATCAGGCCATTCGCGATGACACTGGGCGTCAACGGTCGCAATATCAAACCTCAGGAGATGCTCCAGCTTTGCGAGAACCTGCCGATAGAGGGTCTCGATCGCCTGCGAGATTGCACGCCCATCCTCAACGATGCGTTCGTCAGTGTTCGCGGTGAGCATCTGAGGGTAAGTCGTGATTGGTCTGTCAGGAACCGTCGATATTGTCCCGACTGTATCAGCGAATGTTCTTATCATCGCTATTGGTTCGACCTGACGATCCTGCGAACCTGTCCATTTCACGGCACAGTGCTGCACACCGAAATTGGCGGCTTTACCTGGGCCTGGGGCAAGTCTCCGTCTCAAACGTTTCGGACCGTTGGCAATAACAAGGGAGACGTGTGCAGTCCGACGCCGTTTTCTGCCTATGTCTACGGTCGCCTCAACGGATTGGCGCGCCTCCAGTTGCCGGAGTTGGACGATCTTTCGCTGTCTAAAGCTATCGGGTTGCTGATCCTACTCGGAAGAATCAGCATTTATGGTTGGCAGAAGACATTGCCTAGAGACGATTGGCTGGCCTCACGACAGAGGGCAGCAGAAGCTGGATATCTCTACTTGGCCGAAGGGGGGAGATTCCTGCGCTCTTCGAGGACTATCTCAAGTCCTCGCCGTATCAATTGCAGAAGCCAACAAGCTCAAAGAACATCAAGAAAACCCTCGGTTGGGTGAAATCCGCCGTCTTTGGAAAGAGCGGATGCGATATTCCTAGTGTCGGCAAAATGCTGAACTGGGCAGCCGGAACCAATAACGCTTGTAGGAAACTGCGTAGGAACTTCCCGGTGGAAGTTCCGCGTTATCGCGAAATCGCGGTCATCCTCGATATGTATGCAACCGAGGTTCAAGCCTTGGCTCATTGGAATGATCAGGATTCGGATCATGCTGCAAATTCCAGTCTCAATCCACACGACGTTTCTCTTGAAACGATAAAGCGTCGTGCTGGGCGGATGATGGATAGCAGGGCGACAGCGGATGCCCTCGGGATATCGGCTGGGCGTCTTGCGCGGCTCAAGTCCTGTGGCGTGCTCGTGCCCATTGTCAGAGGACATGGCGGGCTTCTTAGCAAATATGATCGTGTTGCCGTAGAGGGCATCATTACATTGGCGAAACCAGTATCGAGGCAGACCTACACAGGAAGTGGGCTCACTATCGACGAATTTCGATTCAAAGCGAATTGCAGCTTTGCTCAGGTAGTGTCCGACATTATTGCAGGGCGCTTAAACGTCGTGGATTCAAGTCCGCTTGGGCGGGGCCTCGGAGCAGTGCTTATTTCGCCGGAGAGTTTACCTCCGCGGCGGAAAGCAGCTTACCACTTCGTCCCTCGAAAGAAGCGAAGTGACTTGATTTCGGTCACGCTTATCCAAGCTGCCACCTCTCTTGGAACCACTAGGGATATGGTGAAAAAACTCATTGATGCGGGAGTTTTGAAACACGCCCAAGAAGGGGGAACAGCCGCAATCGATCGCGAGTCCGTATCGCACTTTCGATTGCATTACGCGCCGGCGCATATGTACTCAGCCGCCTTGGGATGCAAGCGGCGCGAGGCAGCGAAACTCCTCAAGGCGCGCGGTGTGGGAGTTCCTCGCGAACTCGTGGGTTGCGTGACATTGTTCGTCAGGCGTGTGGATGCGGAGCGTGCACTGGGCCTTGCTCAAGGCACCTTTCAAGATCGGCCTGAGGCTCAGGAGCTGCATAATGATCTCGAAATTTATCTAGAACGTTTTGCTCAGGGATACACTCTTCGGTGGCATCCAGATTCTACCACAATGGTGTTGAGTGACAGTACTCGTCGGTTGAATCTGCTAATAGAGCCTGGGGAACGACGACTTCGTATTGTGGTCCCACTTAATTCAGCTCGCGTTCGCGCTCACCAATCAGCAATAAATCACGGATGGCCTCAGGCTGTGCCCCAGGTACTGCCTTTGCATGGTCTCAGCGTGACAGAGAGCCATCCTTACGACGGTAATGACCCCGCGAAGGCATTCAATTGGCTGCTTCAGCGTGCGGCAGTCCTGCGCGAAATACAGGTTCCACATCATCCCCTCGCCCGTCCTGGGTCGCGTAGCCGATAAGGAATCTGAAGCTCGCTCCTGATCGGATCGGTTACCGGTGAAAGGGTTCTTATGGCGCGAAGGCTGAATTGGAGGGGGCGAAGGGGTTCTTGGTTGGAAACAATATGGAGCAACCAATGGACGATGCGGACCAAAGGAAAATTGCACGATCGACTGTGGCCAGATTGCTGGAGCTGTTGCCGGGAGTGGGAGCGAACTACGGCAGTCGCGACTTCGATGCCGAACTTTTCAAATTGATAGATGCTCGTGAGGTTCGGAAGGCCACAGTAGTCAGCTGCGACACAGTCCTAAGGGATCTCCCCCCTGATGCTGGCGATTTACAGAACGCCATTCGCGCGATGAGCCCAACGGCATATGAGGATTGGGTCAGTGAGACGAGAGAACTAACGCTCGATAGCTTCGATGCTTCTGCCGATACCTTCGAAGCGGGGCGATGTGGTTATCTCGATGCCGAAGGACAGTTTGTCGAACTTCCAATTCTGCAGTTGGTACCCCGGTTCACGACCTCGGTGAGTGGCGCGCTGATGTTCAAAACGCGTGTATTTCGGGCCGCCCTCAATCTCACAATCGTCGAGGGTGAAGGCAAATGGGCACCGAACTATCGCGTCTGGCTAAAAGACCGCAGAGGCAAGGTCATCCATATGTACTCTTCGGATGAATTGCCCTATGCGATCTTGGGTTGCGTGCTCGGCGCCATGCTCGCGGACTGGGCGAACGAAACAATTTCATTCACAGTTGTGGAAGGGTAACGACTGCATGTTCACGCCTTGGGTTGGCAACAAGTTTGGATCCGGTAATGACCCCATCGGGGCGAAGCGCATCCTTGTGGTTGGAGAATCCCACTATGACGACTACGAGGAGCGAGTAGGCCAGGAAGTGCCGGAGATGACACGGGACGCAATGCGTCTGTACGAATCTAGGCCAGCCGGAAAACGTTGGGTTCGTACGTTTGATAACGTCGCATGGGCGGTATCTGGCAAGAATCGAATCGAGCTCGAAGCTAACGGCAAGCGTGGCGAGTTGGACGTCTGGAACTCGCTTGCGTTCTACAACTACATTCCCGTGGTCCTTGCGAAAAGTGCGAGATCGACGCGACCGACGTCACAACAGTTCCGTGATGGTCAGCGGCACTTCGAGACAGTGCTAAGCGAAGTGAGACCTCAAATTCTGCTGGTTTGTGGCTATGAGCTTTTTCCATGGGTCATACGGAATCACTATGCTGGTTACGATGGAGATCCTTGGTCATTCACTGGGGAATGGATCGATCTTCCGCATCAGCCTCCAGTTCGAGCAGTGCGAATGCTGCACCCCTCAGCGGCGTTCTCGTCGAAGACTTGGCATGGGGTGATCAAACGAGCGCTGGAGCGCTAGTGCGGATTCATCCCAATCAGTCTGGGCGCAGCGCCTAAGTAGAGCTATCTCGCCGTCCGTCCGATCTTTCGCATGCCACTAGAGTCGGCACCGTCCCGAAGCCTAGTTCTGTTGGGCAAATGGCAGCGAGTCCTGAGCTCATCGCCGTCGGCATGCTGGCCGAGATCTGAAGTTTCTACCTCGTCCTTAAACTGCGTCATCTTGATCTGAAATTTGCCCTGCTTCGCGCCTCATCTCCGCAAAATCCTATCCTCCCGAAAGCGGCTTCTCCGCGACCAGGGATTTCGGCAGCCCCGTGCTTTTAGCGTAGCAGTCCTTACCTACCCGCCTCACAGACTGCCAAACTTGTAGGAAAGACCCAGCTTGATTGACACGTTGTCATCGAAGCCATCCATCTCGCACGGTTCGACATATGTGTCGCTGCATGTCTCACCGTTGCCGGCCGTTTCCCCTCGAAACTTAGAATAGAGGCCTTCAAGCTTCCAGCTTACCTTGTCTGTCAACGCCTGCTCGACGCCTAGGCCCACGACCCAGCCGGTGCGTGTACCGCCTATGTCAAAACTGCTGGAATCCGGCGATGGAAGATAATTGTACTCCAGATCGACATCGGCAATAGCCAGACCGCCAGTCGCATACATATAGGTGCTACCGGATGCTATACCCGCACGACCCCGGATAGTAGCAAGCCAATCGAGTTCAGAAACCACCGCTCGATAATCGACAGCGGTATCCGTTTCTCCATTCGTGAACATTTCTATGTCGGCAACGGCACCATATACGAAGCTTCCGTTTTGCCAATTATAGCCCACGTGCCCGCCAAACCCGGCCCCCAAGCTGGGCACCTGATATGTCCCGCCAAAGTCATAATACACACGATCCCAAATGCTGCCGTTGTGGTATGCGAAGGAAGTCTCAACACCCGCGTGAGCACCGCTCCAATCAATGAGCGGCATCTCTACCCCGTCTGACATTTCGGCGCCGCCGAAGCGATAGTTGATGCCGGTGCGCACTGAGGTTACCTGACCGGCGCCGCGGTAGGGTGCATCGTCGCCATCGCCGCTTCCGTATACCGTGGATCCCGGAAAAGCAGCAAATGTCGCCTCGACAAAACCACTTACGTTATTGGTGAACTTCTGTTCGAAACCGCCACCCACTATCAGGCCGATTTCTGTGCCGCTCATGTCCCAATAAGGGTCGTCGTAAGGTCTCCCGTCGACCTCACTGTCGAAATCCGCCAGTGCGACACCTCCCGTCAAATACATCAGCGAGTTGCCGGCTACCAAACCAGCCTTGGCGCGGAGCGACGCCATCCAATTGATGCCGGTACGAATTTCGTACTCGGGGTCGTCTGGGTCGTAATACAGTTTAGCATTACTGTTGGAGAACAAGTTGAAATCTGCAACAACACCGTACAGGCCCGCGCCATCCTGCACGTTAAATCCGATCTGCCCGCCGCCGGTGAAACCTTCGCTCCTGTGGTCGTAGGTGGCGCCCCATTCATAGTAGTCAATGTCGGTTTGCGAAACGATGTCGAATGCACCGCCTAAATTGCCGCCTACATAAAAGCCTGAAAAGTCAGAAGGCGTTCCTGAGGTGTACGGTGCAATCCCGGCGTCGGGCATCTCACCAAATCGATAGTTGATCGCCAAGCGCGCCGTTGCGATAGTGTCCGAAGTCAGGAGAGGGTAATCATTGTCGTTGACAGTTGTGTTCTCGCCAAAACGAGCGAGCAACCCCTCGAAACGAGCCGTCCATCGGCTGGAGAAAGCATGCTCCACACCGAAACCGCCGATAACGCCAAACTTGGTATCGCCCAGATCGGGCCAACTGTCGTCGGCATCGTTTGTTTCAATCCAAGATCGATCGAAATCTGCTACAGCCAAGCCGCCGGTCAAATAAACCAAGGTCCGATCTAGTCCGAGGCCAACGCGGCCGCGCAGCGAGGCCATCCAGTTCACATCGTTTTCGATTGCATTGTCGGAGGAGAAAATTGTGGAAGCGCTGTTGGTCAGCCCGGAGAAGTCGCCTTCAATGCCGTAGACTGCTGCTCCCTGCTGCCAATTGTAACCGCCTTGAATGCCGTAGGCGAAGCCGTCTTCGTTAAGATAGAATGTGGAACCATACCAATCGTATTCTGGGTCTTCGAACCCAGTGCGATGGCCCGCGTGCCCTATGTTGACGCCTGCATAGAAGCCTGACCAATTGTAGCCGGTGTCTACGGAAACCGTTGGGTCTGCGGCCCATGCACATGTTGTTAAGACAACGAAACTGGCACCCATGGCTGCGAGTATTTTCATGGTCCCCACCTTGAGATCAATTCGACCGCGACTGGTCGCATGCGCGGCTAGCAAACTTCGTGATGATTGCCATAAATCGTAAACATTTCCAGCCTCATAGTCGCGAGCGGCAGAAAATCCCGCCCGATCTGTTGCACTGCCGCCACATTTTGAGCAATTGTTGAAAGATCCTATGTCGGATATCTGTTGTCTGCATCTTGAAAAGTGGTCCTCCCTGTAGGGTCGACAGGTTCGCTTGATCGGGGTTATGACAGTTGTCATGTTACCGCTGGCACATAGAGATTGTTCGGTCGAAAGGCGACAAGGTGAAGCATCTCAACGATCTTGAGAATGAGAACGAGCAGATCGCAAGTTGGTGTTGGACTTGACACTGGAGAAGCTGAAACTCAGTTCGCGCGAACGTCCGCTATGCTGAGGCCAGCGTCCGGTAGCGGACAAACTGCTTACGGCCCTAGAGCCGACGATCCGGCCCGATTTCGCGCCCGTACGGCTAGGTCCAATCTTTTGTGGCGCTCTGCGATCAGAGTCCAATCTATTGTGGCGGAAATAGTCCAGCACATTGTCGTTGTAGGACGTCAAGCCGTTGTTTCGTAATACGTTCGAGTCCAGACTTCTTTGTCGCCCGACAACTGTTATCGGCGATCTGCTTGTCCGAACGCGGCTCATTATATTGCGTTCGAACACCTGGCCAGGATGTCGAGGTAGCCGCCGACGTCCCACGCCGACCGCCCGACGAACAGGCCATCGACATGCGGCATCGCGATGAGCTCCGCGGCGTTCTGCGGATTGACGCTGCCGCCGTAGAGCACCTGGGGTTCCGAGCCCAGTCGCGCGGCGGCCGTCTTCTTGATGCGCGCCTGTTGCTCGTCGGCATAGTCGGCGCTCGCCGGGCTGCCGCCCTCGCCGATCGCCCAGACCGGCTCGTAGGCGAACAGGATCTTCTGGCGCAGCCCGTCGCCTTCGAGGAACTGCAGCGCGCCTTCGACCTGCGCGGCCAGCACCTCGACCGCACGCCCCTCGTTGCGCTCGGCCAGCGTCTCGCCGACGCAGATCAGCGGCACCAGGCCATGGTGGACGGCCGCCGCCGCCTTCATGCCGACGGTGCGGTTGTTCTCGCCGAAATGCTCGCGCCGCTCGCTGTGACCGAGTTCGACAAGGTCCAGCCCGCAATCCTTCAGCATCGGCGGCGAGATCTCGCCTGTCCACGCGCCGGCATCGGCCCAGTGCATGTTCTGGGCTCCTACCCTGACCCGCGTCTCGGCAAGGGCGGCCTTGACCTCGCGAACGGCGGTGAAGGACGGGATGACAAAGGGCTGGATGCGCGGGTCGACCTTCGGCAGGCGGTCCGCAAGCGTGGCCGCGAAGGACAGCGCCTCAGCAAGGCTCTTATTCATCTTCCAGCTCGTGCCGACCCAGAAATCTGTCACGTCCGTCGCCCCCTTCGTCCTACTCAACATGTCGTCTGATTCTGACACGCGCAAAAAGCGTTTGCAATTGATGACATACTCATTATACCAGCAGCACAGTGCGTGAGCGACAAAACTGGGAATGAGTGCATGACTACGATCGCCCTTTTCGGAGCCGGCGGGAAGATGGGCTACCGCCTGTCTACCAATTTCAAGGGCTCGCCTTACCTGGTTCGTCATGTCGAAGTCAGCGACGCCGGCCGCGAGCGGCTTAAGTCCGGCCTCGGTTTAGACACGGTGTCGGCCGACGAGGCGCTGGATGGCACCGACGTGGTCATTCTCGCAGTCCCCGATACGGCCATCGGCAAGGTGGCCGCGGGTATCGAAAGCAAGCTGAAGCCGGGCACGATGGTGGTCGTGCTCGACGCTGCCGCCCCCTTTGCCGGGCATCTTCCCAAGCGACCGGACCTCACCTACTTCGTCACGCACCCATGCCATCCGCCGATCTTCAACGACGAGACGGACTTGGAGGCCAAGCGTGACTTCTTCGGTGGGGTCAAGGCCAAGCAGCACATCGTCAGCGCGCTGATGCAGGGTCCCGAAGAGGCCTATGCCACCGGCGAAGCGATCGCCAAGATCATCTGGGCGCCGGTCATGCGCTCGCACCGCGTAACCGTCGAGCAGATGGCGCTCTTGGAGCCCGGCCTGTCGGAGACCGTGTGCGCTTCGCTGCTGGTGGTGATGCGCGAGGCGATGGACGAGGTGGTGGCGCGCGGCGTGGACCGCCAAGCCGCGCTCGACTTCCTGCTCGGCCACATGAATGTCCTGGGCGCCGTCATCTTCGGGGAGACGCAGGGCGTGTTTTCAGATGCGTGCAACAAGGCCATCGAGTTCGGCAAACCGGTCCTGATGCGCGACGACTGGAAGCGGGTTTTCGAACCGCAGGAGATTGCCGACAGCATTCGGCGCATCACCTGAATTCGAATTTGGTACCCCGTCCGGACGGGTCCGGCGGGTTTGGTTACATCTCACCGGGAGGACTCAATGAAACTTACTCGCAGAACAACGCTTGTTGCCTTCGCCGCTCTTCTTTCGATCGGCACGGCAATGCCAGCCTATGCGGCGGACCTGATCGCCATCATCACGCCCTCGCACGACAACCCGTTCTTCAAGGCAGAAGCGGTCGGCGCCGAGGCGAAAGCCAAGGAACTCGGCTACGAGGCTCTGGTGCTCGTGCATGACGACGACGCCAACAAGCAGTCCGAACTGATCGACACCGCGATCGGCCGTGGCGCCAAGGCGATCATCCTCGACAATGCCGGTGCCGACGCTTCCGTCGCTGCCGTGCAGAAGGCAAAGGACGCCGGCATCCCGTCCTTCCTGATCGACCGCGAGATCAACGCCACCGGCGTTGCCGCGGCGCAGATCGTTTCGAACAACTACCAGGGCGCCCAGCTCGGTGCGCAGGAGTTCGTCAAGCTGATGGGCGAAGCCGGCAATTATGTCGAGCTGATCGGCAAGGAGTCGGATACCAACGCCGGCATCCGCTCGAAGGGCTACCATGACGTCATCGACGAATTCCCGGACCTGAAGATGGTCGCCGCGCAGTCGGCGAACTGGAGCCAGACCGAGGCCTACTCGAAGATGGAATCGATCCTGCAGGCCAACCCCGACATCAAGGGCGTGATCTCGGGCAACGACACGATGGCAATGGGTGCCTACGCGGCCCTGGTCGCCGCCGGCAAGGGCGACGTCATCGTCGTCGGCTTCGACGGCTCCAACGACGTCCGCGACTCGATCAACTCGGGTGGCATCAAGGCAACCGTCCTGCAGCCTGCCTACGCACAGGCGCAGATGGCCGTCGAACAGGCTGACGCCTACATCAAGACCGGCAAGGCTCCGGCCGAGGAAAAGCAGCTGATGGACTGCGTCCTCATCACCGCCGAGAACGCGCCGAATCTCGAGACGTTCGCTCTCAAGAACTAGGCCTGACTGGTGCAATTGCGAGGGGTGGGCCCAGCGCCCGCCCCTATGTCCATCTTTAACGACCGGAACCGTCGCGCCGCCATGTTCAAGAGACTGACCTGCCTGATCGTCGCCGCCACGGCCGGCGCACTGTCACTGTCGGCGTGCAAGATCCTGCCAACGCCGTCGGGCGACGAGGTTGACGCGGCGGCGTTCAATCCGGACGCCATGGTGACCGAGATCTGGACATCCCGCGTCATCCCCTATCTGCAGGCCAAGGCCGCATCCTTCGCCGAGGTCGAGGCGGCCGCCAAGGCCGACCCCGAGGCCGCTGGCACGAAATACGGCAACCCCAACAAGCAGGCGAGTTCGCCCTGGACCTATGCCGTCACGCTGGACGGCACGATCATCGGATCGAACACCAAGTCGCGCGCCGCGACCATCGACATCGATGTTGACGGCGACGGCAAGGCCGACGCGCGCGTGCAGTTCGGCCCGGCAATGCGCGGCACGTCGCTGCGCGACAGCCTCGACTTCGTCAATTTCAACGAATTCACCAACCAGATCGACTTTGCGCAGTACGGCAAGGCGTTCAACACCTATGTCGACTCCACCGTGCTGTCGAAACTGCCGCGCGAGGACCTCGAAGGCCGCACGGCCAAGGTGCTCGGCGCCTACAGCACGAGCAAGGGTTCTGACCTGCCTCTGGTCACGCCGGCCGAGGTCGAAATCGGGCCCAAGCCATGACGGCCGAACCCACCGACGATGTCATCCTGAGGCTGCAGGACGTCACCAAGGTCTATGCAGGCACCGTCGCGGTGAAGCGCGCGAACTTCGAAGTGCGGCGGGGTGCTGTCAACGTGCTGGTCGGCGAGAACGGCGCCGGCAAGTCGACGCTGATGAAGATCATCGCCGGCGTCGAGCGCCCGACGCAGGGCAAGATCCTGCTCGACGGCAAGGAAGTCTCCTTCGACAGTTCCGGCGACGCCGTCGCGCGCGGTATCGGCATGGTGTTCCAGGAGCTCAACCTGTTCAGCAACCTTAGCGTTGCCGAGAACATATTCGCCACCCGCGAGATCACCAGCGGCCTCTGGAAGATCGACCACAAGGAACAGGTCCGGCGCGCCGGCGAGTTTCTCGACCGCCTCGAGGCCGGCATCCGGCCGGACATGATGGTCGAGGACCTGCGCATCGGCCAGCAGCAGCTCGTCGAGATCGCCAAGGCCGTCTCGCTCGACGCCCGCATCCTGATCATGGACGAGCCGACGTCGGCGCTGAGCGCCACCGAGGTGGAAATCCTGTTCCGGGTCATCGAGGATCTCAAGGCGCGCGGCGTGGCCATCGTCTACATCTCGCACCGGCTGGAAGAGCTGATCCGCATCGGCGACACGATCACCGTCCTGCGCGACGGCCAGATAACCGGCCATGAAGAAGTGAAGAACATCGATACGCAGTGGATCGTGCGCCAGATGATCGGCTCCGACGCCAAGGACTTCGCCAAGCCCGACGGCCATCAGCCCGGCGCCGAGGTCTTTCGCGCCGAGGAGATATCGCTGCCGCGCGAGACGGGCGGCCTGTCCGTCGACCACGTTTCCCTGTCGCTCAAGGCCGGCGAGATTCTCGGGGTCTACGGGCTGATGGGCGCCGGGCGCAGCGAGCTGTTCGACTGCATCATGGGGCGCCACAGCCAGTCCACGGGCCGCATCTTCATCAGCGGCGAAGAGGTGCACGAGCGTGACACGACGCGCCGCATCCGGCACGGCCTTGCCCTGATCCCGGAAGACCGGCAGCGCGAGGGCCTGGTGTCGATCCTGTCGGTCGCCAGCAACCTGACCATGGCAAGCCTGTCGCGCATCGCAAACTTCTTCCACATCAGCAGCAAGGCCGAAAAGCAGGCCGTCGAGCAGATGGTTGCCGAACTGGCGATCAAGGTCGCCGACCCGGCGCAGGAAGTGTCCTCGCTGTCGGGCGGCAACCAGCAGAAGGTCGTCATCGGCAAGGCGCTGCTGACACAGCCCAAGGTGCTGCTAATGGACGAGCCCAGCCGCGGCATCGATGTCGGCGCCAAGGCGGACGTGTTCCGCACGATGCGCAAGCTTGCGCGCGACGGGCTGGGAATTCTCTTCGCCACTTCCGATCTCGACGAGGTCATGGCCCTGTCGGACCGGATCGCGGTGATGAGCAATGGAAGGCTGACGGGAATGTTTGATCGCGCCGAAGCGACGGAGGCGGCCATCGTGGCCGCATCGGCGCTCGGTCACGGCAAGGCGTCACGAGTGGCGGGAGCAACGACAAATGACTGATACCTCAGCCAGGACTGCAGCGGCTGCGCCTACCGGCGGATCCATGCTGCTGACGCTGATGAAGCTCAGGACCTTCATTGCGCTGATTGCCGTGATCGTGTTCTTCTCGATCGCCGCGCCCAACTTCCTGTCGACGGCCAATCTCATTCTGATGTCGAAGCACGTCGCACTGAACGCGTTTCTCGCCATGGGCATGACCTTCGTCATCATAACCGGCGGCATCGACCTGTCGGTCGGCTCGATCGTCGGCCTGTGCGGCATGGTCGCCGGCTACCTCGTGCTGAATGGCATCGACCTGCAGATCGGCTACACGGTCTATTTCAACGTCATCGAGATCATCCTGATCACCCTGGTCGTCGGCGTACTGATCGGCGCGGTGAACGGCATACTGATTACCAAGCTGAACGTGGCGCCGTTCATCGCCACGCTCGGCGTGCTCTATGTCGCGCGCGGCTTCGCGCTGCTGTCGTCCGGCGGCAGCACCTTTCCGAACCTCGCGGGCAAGGCCGATCTCGGCAATACCGGCTTCGGCTTTCTCGGCGCCGGGCGCATCCTCAACATCCCGGTCTCGATCTGGATCCTGATCGTGGTGGCGCTGGGGGCCGCCTACCTTGCGCGCTACACGCCGCTTGGACGCCATATCTTCGCCGTCGGCGGCAACGAGCGGGCGGCGCGGATCTCTGGCGTTCGCGTCGATATGGTCAAGATGTTCGTCTACATGTTCTCCGGCTTCTGTGCGGCGATCGTCGGCCTCATCATCTCGTCCGAGCTGATGGCATCGCACCCGGCGACCGGCGAGAGCTTCGAGCTCAACGCGATCGCCGCGGCCGTGCTCGGCGGCACCTCGATGTCGGGCGGGCGCGGGACGATCGGCGGCACCATCATCGGCGCCTTCGTGATCGGCATTCTCTCGGACGGACTGGTCATGATGGGCGTCAGTTCCTTCTGGCAGATGGTCATCAAGGGCCTGGTGATCATCGTCGCCGTCGTCGTCGACCAGGCACAGCGCCGGCTGCAGAGCCGGGTCACGCTCATCCAGATGGCAAGAATCGGCTGATCATGACGGAATTCAAAGGGGCACTGATCGGCTGCGGCTTCTTCGCCGTCAACCAGATGCATGGCTGGGCGGAGGTCGACGGGGCCTGGATCGTCGCGATCTGCGACCGCGATCCGGAACGCCTGAAGATCGTCGGCGACCAGTTCGGCATCGAGCGTCGCTACACCGATGCGCAGGAGATGTTCGCCAGGGAGAAGCTCGACTTCGTCGACATCGCCACAACGGCGCCGAGCCACCGGCCGCTGGTCGAACTGGCCGCGCGCAACAAGGTGCCGGTGATCTGCCAGAAGCCCTTTGCGCCGACGCTTGAGGATGCACGTCAGATGGTGCGCGCGTGCAAGGAGGCGGGTGTGCCGCTGATGGTGCACGAGAACTTCCGCTGGCAGTCGGCGATCCAGGCGGTGAAGGCCGTGCTCGACCGCGACGCGATCGGCACCCCGTTTTTCGGCCGCATCTCGTTCCGCTCCGGCTACGACGTGTTTTCGGGCCAGCCCTATCTCGCCACCGGCAAGCGCTTCATCATCGAGGACCTGGGCATCCACATCCTCGACATCGCCCGCTATGTGCTGGGCGACGTGACGGCGATCACCACGCGCACGGCCCGGATCAACCCGAAGATCGCGGGCGAGGATGTCGCCACCATGCTGCTCGATCATGCGGGCGGCGCGACCTCGATCGTCGACTGCAGCTATGCGAGCAGGCTGGAGGTCGAGCCCTTTCCCGAGACGCTGGTCGAGATCGACGGCAGCGAGGGCACGATCCGGCTGTCGCAGGGCTATCATCTGACCGTCACCAGCGGCGGCAAGACGACCGTCGCGGACGTGTCGCCGCCCCTCTACTCATGGGCGTCGCGTCCCTGGCACAACATCCAGCAGAGCGTCGTGGCGATCCAGCAGCATTGGGTCGACTGCCTTAAGACCGGATGCGAGCCGGCAACCTCGGGCGATGACAATCTGAAGACATTCGCGCTGGTGGAAGCGGCCTATCGCGGCGCCGAGAGCCACAAGCCGGTGGCGCTGGCGGACGTCTGATCGACGCTCACTTTCCTAAGCATTGGCGGTCCGGCCGATGCGACAGAGGGTCAGGCCGTTCCCTGCCCTGCCTGGGCCCAACCCTAGGAATTGCCGCTGGTGTGGAGCATGTAGAGCGCGCGCGAGCGTTCGAGGTGCTTGATCATCGCCTGCTCGGCCCCCTCCGCATCGTGCTCTTCGATGCGTTCGATGATCTCCTCGTGTTCGGCGAGGGTGTATTTCTCCTTGCCCGTCCAGATCAGCATCTCGGTGTGGTATTCCTTCAGCCAGCCGAGCATCGCTTCGCTGACGGCGACGTAGAGCGGATTGCCCGACAGCACGGCGATGGCGTTGTGGAACTTCATGTCCATTGCGATGAACGCTTCGGCATTGCCGCGCAGATTCCGCTGCTGCTCGACGATGTCGCGCAGATGCGCGACGTCCTCGGCGCTGGCCTTGGCCGCAGCCTCGCGAACCATGCCGCGCTCGAAGAAGATGCGGGCGCTCTTTAGGTGTTCGAGCGAGTCCTGGGATGAGGCGAGCATGATCTTGGCTGCCACATCCACCTGGCGGAAGATCGACTGGGCCGTGAGCTGCAGCACCTTGGCGCGTTCGCCGTGCGAAATGGCAACCAGCCCCATGCTGCTCAGCGCCTGCATGGCTTCGCGGATGGCCGGGCGGCCGACACCGAAGCGCTCCATCAGCTCGCGCTCGGACGGCATTTCGTCGCCCGGCTGCAGCTCGCCGCTGGTTATCATCCGCTTCAGCCGCACAAAAACCTCGTCGGACAGCTTGCGTCGGACGATCGGTTCAGAATGGCTCATGGGAATTTCAACCTCGCAACCGGAACAGACAATACTCGGGGGACAGTGCCTCGCACCAGCTTCTGACTGCGCCTGACCCTAGGGTAGCCAGCCAATTCCTCTTGTAAACCCGGCATACTCATTATACCAGTACTCGCGAATGCATGGGACCGCAAGTTCCGCACGATACGAAAGCCCACCCCGCGATGATCATCCTCACCTATCGCATCGAAACGCCGGGCAGCATCGAAGCGCTTGCCGCCAAGATTGCCAGCGACCAGTCCACGGGCACCTTCGTCGATCTGCCGGGTGAGACCGAGGAGTTGAAGGCGCGGGTTGCGGCGCGCGTGCTGGCCATCCGGCCTCTTGCGCCTGCAACGGTTCCGTCCTTTCCCCAGGCTGCCGGTCAGCAGGGCCCCTTCAATCGCGCCGATGTCGATATCGGTTTCCCCTTCGATGCCATCGGCACCGATCTGTCGGCGCTGATGACAATTGCCATCGGCGGAACCTATTCGATTCGCGAGCTTTCCGGTATCCGCGTTGTCGACATGAAGCTGCCAGAGGCTTTCCGCGGTGCGCACCCCGGTCCGAAGTACGGCGTGGCGGGCAGCCGGCGCCTGACGGGCGTCAAGGACCGCCCCATCATCGGCACCATCGTGAAGCCGGCACTCGGCCTGCGCCCGCATGAAACGGCGGCACTTGTCGGCGAACTGATCGAGGCCGGTGTCGACTTCATCAAGGACGACGAGAAGCTGATGAGCCCGGCCTATTCGCCGCTCGAAGAGCGGGTGAAGGCGATCATGCCGCTCATCCTCGACCACGAGCAGAAGACCGGCAAGAAGGTGATGTACGCATTCGGCATATCCCATGCCGATCCCGACCAGATGATGCGCAACCACGATATCGTGGCGAAGGCGGGCGGCAATTGCGCCGTGGTCAACATCTTTTCCGTCGGCATGGGGGGCGTCGCCTTCCTGCGCAAGCGGACGAACCTTGTCATCCATGCCCACCGAAACGGCTGGGACATCCTGACCCGGCATCCGGGGCTTGGCATGGACTTCAAGGTCGCGCAGCAGTTCTGGCGGCTGCTTGGGGTCGATCAGTTCCAGATCAACGGGATCGGCGTGAAATACTGGGAGCCGGACGATTCCTTCGTGGAATCGTTCAAGGCCATCAGCACGCCGCTCTTCGACAAGGCCGACTGCCCGCTCCCGGTAGCCGGTTCGGGCCAGTGGGGCGGGCAGGCACCGGAAACCTACCGACGCACGGGTCGAACGACCGACCTGCTCTACCTCTGCGGCGGCGGTATCGTCAGCCATCCGGGCGGACCGGCGGCCGGCGTGCGGGCCGTCCAGCAGGCCTGGCAGGCAGCGGTTGAGGGGATCGCTCTCGAAGACTATGCAAGGACGCATCCCGAACTGCAGCAGTCGATCAACAAGTTCGGCAGCAAGAAATCCCGCTAGGGTCGGGCAGATACCAACCAGTTTCCAGAAAGGACATGCCGTGAAAATTGCCATCGGAGCCGACAGCGCCGGCAAACCGCTTCTCGACGTCATCGCCAAGCACCTTGCCACCAAGCCCGGCATCGTCGTCAACGACCTCAGCCAGTCCGGTTTCTACGCCGAACTCGCCAAGGGGCTTGCCGAGACGATCCTCGACGGCAGCAACGACCGCGGCATCCTCTTCTGCGGGACAGGCATCGGCGTCAGCATCTCGGCAAACAAGGTGCCCGGCATCCGCGCGGCACTGACGCATGACACCTATTCGGCCGAGCGCGCGGCGAAGTCGAACAACGCGCAGATCATCACCATGGGCGCGCGCGTCATCGGTCCCGAACTGGCCAAGGCGATCGTCGATACCTGGCTTGCTTCGACCTTCGACCCGCAGGGCCCGTCGGCCGGCAATGTCGAGGCGATCGACAGGCTCGATGCCGGCAAGAAGGGCTGACCGGCCAGGATGAGCAAGGAGCTGCTGCTCGGCTATTATGGCGACGACCTGACCGGGTCGACCGACGTCATGGAATCGATGGCGCTGGGCGGCGTGCCGACTGTGCTGTTCATGCGCGTTCCGGACGCCGAGCTGCAGGCGCGCTTTGCGCATTGCCGGGCCATGGGCCTCGCCGGAACGAGCCGCAGCGAGACGCCGGACTGGATGGACGAACACCTGCCCCCGGCATTCGCCTGGATGAAGGGACTGGGGGCTGCGATCTGCCACTACAAGGTCTGCTCGACCTTCGATTCCAGCCCGGCGGTCGGCAATATCGGTCGCGCCATCGAGATCGGGAAGACGCTGTTCGAGCAGGACTGCGTGCCGGTGGCGGTCGGCGCGCCGCAACTGCGGCGCTACACCAGCTTCGGCAACCTGTTTGCCGGCTACCAGGGCCAGGTCTACCGCATCGACCGCCACCCGGTGATGAGCAGGCATCCGGTGACGCCGATGGACGAGGCAGACCTGCTCCTTCACCTTGCCAGGCAGACCGGCCTGCGGTCCCGGCTCGTCGACGGACCGGCCCTGCGCTCCACGGATCCTGCCGCCGCCGTGGACCGTGTCCTCGAAGACGGTCCCGAGATCCTGCTCCTCGACATCGACAGCGCCGAAACGCAGCGCGCCGTCGGCGAGCAATTGTGGCGGCTGCGCCGGCCGGGAGGCCTCTACGTGGCGGGCTCTTCTGGTGTCGAATACGCGCTGATGGCCGAATGGGTGCGCTCGGGCATCGCGCCGGGCAAGGCGCGTTTCGAACCGACGCCGGCCGTCGACCGCATCGCTACCGTTTCGGGCAGCGTGTCGCCGACGACCGAACGGCAGATCCGTCATGCCCTGGCCAACGGCTTCGACGGCATCGCGCTCGACGCCCGCGACATGATCGGCGAGGACTCGGATGCGGCACTCGACAAGGCCGTGGCTGCCGGGCTCGCCAGCCTGAGGGAGGGCCGCAGCGTGATCCTCTACACCGCGCTCGGCTCGTCGGCAGACCTCGGCGCCGAGATCGACAAGGTTGCAGGCGCCCGCCACCATATCGGCCGCAGCCTCGGTCGCATCCTCAACCGGCTGGTGGTGGAGCAATCGCTGAAACGCGCCGTCATTGCCGGTGGAGACACATCGAGCCACGCGCTTGGTCAACTCGGTGTCGACGCGCTTACCGTGCGCATGCCCTTCCCGCAGTCGCCCGGATCGCCGCTCTGCGCCGCTCACAGCCGGGCTGCCGGCATCGACGGGCTGGAAATCGCGCTCAAGGGCGGACAGGTCGGCACCGACGCCTATTTCGCCGATATTCGCGACGGTCTTGTGGCCTGAGTTCAGCTCAACAGGCGTTTCGGCGGCCCCATTTAGAGATGTGTCCGAGACAGGCTTAAGTGCCCCACCGCGCCCCACGAAGGGCGCCTGCATCGACTCGAATCCATTTGACGGGAGAAACTCTCGGTCCTACGTTCCAATCTTGGTATAACAGGTATGCCATCATGCCAATTGAGGTCATCAAGCAAAGAAGGTTGTCCGAGGATGTCGCGGACCGTCTCGAGCGGATGATCCAGAGCGGTGAATTCTCGGAAAGCGACCAGCTCCCTTCGGAGCGTGATCTGATGCGCCTCTTCGGCGTCGGACGCCCGTCCGTGCGCGAGGCGCTGCTTCATCTACGCAAGATTGGGCTCGTGGAGCTTCGCTCTGGGGAGCGCGCCAAGGTAACGCGCCCGACTCCGCAATTCGTCATCGAGGCGCTTGCAAGTCCCGCTCGAAGCTTGATTTCAGCGCCCGGCGGCGTTCAGAATTTCCAGCATGCGCGGAGTTTCTTCGAGGTTGGACTGGCGCGTCATGCCGCCTTGCACGCAACCGAAGATGAACTTGCGACGCTCAAGGAGGCGTTGGAGAAAAACCGACTGTCTATCGGGAATCTCAAGCGATTCGAGCGAACGGACGTCGACTTTCATTTTGTGCTCGCAGTGATTGCCCGCAACCCGATATTCACGGCCATTCACGCCGCACTGGCAGAATGGTTGCTGGAACAGAGGCGGACCACCCTGGCGGCCGGTCAGGACATGGTGGCCTATCGGGCGCATGTCGCGATCTACGAAGCCATCGTCTCGAAGGACCCGGACCGCGCCGAACAAGCTATGCGCGAGCATCTGGAGTATGTGGCGAAGCGTTACACTGACGTCGCCGGGGGCGGCGCATGAGTGGCTACGTGGTGATAGTCGATTTCCAACTGCGGGATGGAAAGCGTAGCGACTTCCGGGTCCTGATTGATGCCAATTCCAGGACTTCGATGCGGCTTGAGAAGTCTTGCCGTCGCTTCGATGTGGTTGAACCGGTCGGGGAACCCAACCGGGTCATGCTCTACGAGATCTACGATGATCAGGCGGCTTTCGAGGCGCATTGCAGGACCGATCACTTTCTGAAGTTCGACGCCGAGAGCGCAGCCCTCGTGAGCGACAAGAAGGTCATCAAGGCGCAGTTGGTCTGCGGGGGATAGCAACGAAAAAGGCAATCAGGTCGCACAAGCCGGGGAGCGGCGCGACGTTCGGGAGGGATGGAATGGCCGACAGCAGTCTTAGAGAGATGACGAGTCACCGGCGGGTCAAGTTGGGTCATCTGGTCGCCGAGTTCGCGACGCCGGGGATCGGCCACATCCTTAAGTCCGCCGGATGCGACTTCGTGTTCTTCGACATGGAGCATTCCGGCTTCAGCATGGAGACCGTGAAGAGCGCCATCCGATATTTCGAGGCGGCCGGATTGCCGGCCATGGTGAGGGTGCCGTCGCAGGACTATCATTTCATCGGCCGCGCCATGGACATGGGCGTCGAAGGCTTCATTGCGCCGATGGTGAGCAACGTCGATCAGGTTCGCCACATCGTCAATTCGATGAAATATCACCCCGCTGGCAATCGCGGAGTTGCCTTGCAGATCGCGCATGATCGCTACCGCCCTGGTTCGGTGGCCGACAAATTCAAGGCCGCCAATGACCGCTCGACGTTCTTCTGCCTGATCGAGACCGCGGAGGGCGTGGACAATATCGATGCCATTGCCGGCTTCGATGGGGTCGATTGCCTGTGGGTCGGCCACTTTGACCTGTCGGTGTCGCTTGGCGTGCCGGGTGACTTCGCCCATCCCACCTTCGCTACGGCTATGGACAAGATCATCGCCGCGGCCAAGCGGCACAACAAGTCTCTGGGCCGGCTGGTGCCGAATGTGCAGCAGGGCATAGATTTCAATGCCGAGGGTTTTGATTTCATTTGCTATTCGGGCGATGTCTGGGTGCTTCACGACGCGCTGGCCGACGCCATCGGCAAGCTGCGCGATGGCTGCAAATAGGGTAGTGTCAGCATGACGAACGACCCGAAATTCCGCGTCGCGATATCCGGAGACTTCCGCAAGCCGGACGGTTCGCCGACCTATCCGGATTTCGATCTGGAGCCACTGCGCACTGCGCCGGGTGTCGAGATGGCGTTCCTGGAATCGAACAACCCGATCCGTGCCGAGCAGCTCGAGGACTTTGATGCGCTGATCCTGCTGACGCATCGCTTCGGGGCGGAGAGCGTCCCCAAGAGCGGTCGGCTGGCCGTCGTGGCAAGGTTCGGCGTCGGCTACGATACCGTTGACGTCGACGCCTGCACAAAGGCGGGCATCGCGCTGGTCATTACGCCTGACGGCGTCCGGCGCCCGGTCGCCGTATCGGTGATTACCCTGATGCTTGCCTTGACCGGCAAGCTGATGATCAAGGACCGCCTGACGCGCGAAGCCGCCAACGGCTTTGCCAAGCGCTCCGACCACATGGGCGTCGGCCTCGTCGGCCGTACACTTGGTTCGCTCGGCATCGGCAATATCGGCGCCGAAGTCTTCCGCATGGCAAAGCCGTTCGACATGAAGTTCATTGCGCACGACCCCTTCGCCAGCAAGCCGGTCGCGGCCGAACTCGGGATCGAACTGGTCGGCCTGGAGGACCTGTTTCGCCGCGCCGACATACTGTCGGTCAGTTGTCCGCTGACGCCCGAAACCCGGCACATCGTCAACGCTGAGCGGCTCGCGCTGATGAAGCCGACGGCTTACCTGATCAACACCGCACGCGGACCGATCGTCGACCAGAAGGCGCTCACCCGGGTACTGCAGGAGCGGCGCATTGCCGGCGCGGGGCTCGATGTGCTGGAGCAGGAGCCGCCGGAGGCCGATGATCCGATCCTGAAACTCGACAACGTCATTCTGGCGCCGCACGCGCTGTGCTGGACCGACCAATGTTTTGCCGGCAACGGCGCAGCTGACGTCAAGGCTGTACTGGAAGTGCAGCACGGTCGCGAGCCGCGCGGCGTGGTCAATAGGGAGGTTTTGTCCAGTGAGGTCTGGACGAAGCGGCTGGCGGGCCTTGCCGCGCGCGCCGGCACGTAGAACGGGGAAAGGATTTTGGCGCGTCGCCGCGGGTGAGTTCCACGGCGCCGATCTAGGCAGGGAGGCTCGACCCGCCGCGCCAGCGGTCGAGTGAAGCCGATGCGATGGCTACCGAATTCTTCGGTAGCCCCGATGGGAGGAGCTAGGACTATGAATGAACGTCAGAATCGAGACTTTCAGGCGGGCCTGGAAGACGAGGTGAACGCTTTCCTGCGTGGTGAGCCGACACGTCGAACCTTCATCAAGAGGTTCGGTCAGGCCATGGGCATGTTGCCGATCGTCGGCGGCGCGCTCGGATCCGGTGTGCAGTGGGCCTTGGCACAAGCGAAGATGGAACTTGAGGACCCGAGCACGCCGCTAGGCAAGGCGCAGGCCCTTGCCCTCAAGGCATCAACCGAAGGTCCCGCGGATGGTTCGGCCTTCCGCGCCGTGGAGGCAGCCAAGCAGTTTGCCGGCGTCAACCTCAACATGACCTACGAGGCCGGTCTGCAGGGGCTCGATCCCCGCAACTTCTCCGGCCCCCTCTGGGAGGAACTGACCGGCATCAAATCGACCGTCGTCGAGTTGCCGTCGCCGGACATGTACTCCAAGCCGATCGCCGAGCATATCGCGCAGTCCGGCGCCTACGACATCCTCGACCTGCAACCGCAGTGGACACCGGCGCTTGCCGACGGTGGTGTGATCGCGCCGCTCGACGACCTGATCGCCAAATACATGAACCCGGCCGACCTCGAGGACTACCACCCTCTCTACAAGGCCTTGCCGACCTACAAGGGCAAGATCTGGGGTCTGTTCGACGACGGCGACATGTTCGCCCTCTATTACCGCAAGGACATTTTCGAGGATCCGAAGCTGAACGAGGCCTATGAGGCCAAGTTCAGCAAAAAGCTCGAAGTGCCGAAATCCTGGGAGGACTACGCGCAGGTCGCACAGTTCATCACCGACCAGATGGCACCCAAGGTCTATGGCGCCGGACACTTCCGCAAGGCAGGCAGCCCGGGCAACCAGTTCGACTTCATGCAGCAGTTCCGTTCGAACGGCGGCGCGTTCTTCGATGGCGACATGAAGGCCGCGCTGGCCACCGACATCGGCGTAAAGACCCTCCAGAACATGATCGCCGCCAACAAGGCATCGATCCCCGGCAACGAGGAACTCGATGCGGTGTCGCTGTGGGTTGCATGGCTGCAGGGGAAGATCGCCATGATGTACTCGTGGCCGCCGACCGGCCGCATGTCGGCCGGCTATTCGCAGAGCGACAAGGCGATCTCGTTCATTCCCCAGTCGTCGATCGCCGGCAAGGTCGGCTATGCGATCGTACCCGGGGGGAATCCCGAGCATGCCTTCGGCTTCAACAAGGCGCTTGCCGCCGATTCGGCCAATCCCGAAGCGGCATTCCTGTTCATGCAGTGGGCGTGCTCGCCGCCGGTGTCGCTTGCCCGCTGCATGCTGCCCTACGCGCTGCGTGATCCCTACCGGATCTCGCACTTCAAGTCGGAACTCTACGGAGAGTTGTTCCCGAGCGCGCCGGAATATCTGGCAAATCTCAACGCTTCGGCCAATGTCGGCCTGCTGGACCCGATCATGCCGGGCGCGCAGGACTACCAGCTCTCGCTCGACCGCATGTGCACCTCTGTCTGGGCAGGCACGGACCCGATGGAGGCCCTGAAGACGGCTGCGGCCGAATGGGACGCCACGACCGAAAACCTCGGCGTCGACGCCCAAAAGGGCTTCTACCAGGAGTTCCTCAAGCTGCCAGGTGCCACTGCCGACAACACGGTGGAAAAGCTCGGCATGGCGGTCACGCTCTAGGACAAACGGAAGGGCTGCCGCTTGCTTGCGGCGGCCCTTCCGACCAAGGCGAGCGGACGGCCTGTCATGGCCGAACATTCGCGAAAAGAAGCTTCAGCAGGACAAAAACAGGTGCGTGGGATGATGACAGGAGCAGCGGCGGACGTCGGACCGAAGGATGGCAGGCAGCGCCCTTCAGCGCGGACGAGCGATACCTGGTTCAAGTGGCTGCTCGTCGCGCCGGCGGCGTTCCTCATTCTTGCCATCTCGATCTACCCGCTGCTGTTTTCGGTCTGGGTGCTTTTCGTCAACTACGATTTCCAGATCCCCGGCCACGCCTTCGTCGGCCTCAAGAATTTCAAGCAGGTCATCTTCGATCCAGTGGCCGTCTATTCGCTGTGGGTCACAGTGGCGCTGTCGACCATCAACGTGGTGGTCGAATTCCTGCTTGGCCTGGCGATTGCCATGGCGATGGCAAACACGTTCAGGGGCCGCGGAGTGCTCATCTCCGTCCTGATCGTGCCGCTCTTCATCAGTCCGATCATCGTGGGCCAGGTCTGGGTGCTCATGCTGCACAGCCCGTTTGGACCGACGAACTACCTGCTGAGCCAGCTCCTGGGCTATGAAGTCACCATCAAGTGGCTGACCGGATTTCCGTGGAATTTCGTCGCCCTGATCCTTGCCGACGTGTGGCAGTGGACGCCGTTCATGTTCGTCATCCTGCTCGCCGGGCTGACTTCCATCCCGCCGCACGTCTACGAAGCCGCCGAACTGGACGGCGTGGGGCCCTGGCAGACCTTCTGGTACATCACCGTGCCCTACATCGCGCCGATGATGCTGCTGGCCGTGACGTTCCGGCTGCTCGACGCGATCCGACTGTTCGACACGATCTTCATCATGACCGGCGGCGGTCCCGGCACCTCCACCTACAGTGCGTCCTACTATCTTTACACCATCGGCTTCACGCAGTTTCACCTTTCGCGGGCAACCGCCGGTGCCTGGATCTTCATGATCCTCACCCTGCTGGTGGTGTTTCTGCTCGTCCGTCGCCTGCTGACCATGGAGTCGAAGTGATGGCGCCCGTGGCACCACACAGCAGCCGACGCTCGCGCCTGCGGCGGATACCGTTCCTGCGCATCCTGTTTCTGGCAGTCTGCGTGATCTTCGTCGTCCTGCCGCTCTATTGGGTGTTCGTCACCTCGATCAAGCCGAGCGACGACTACCTGGCGATCCCGCCGGTCTGGTTTCCCGACAAGCCGACGCTCGTCCACTACACGGCCGCGCTGTTTGCCTATCGCGGGCTGAACGGGCTCATCAACAGCCTGATCGTCTCGATCTCCGCGACCTTCCTGTCCTGCCTCTTTGGCACGCTGATGGCTTACAGCCTGGCCCGCTTCAATACGGGCGGCCAGCACCTCTCCTTCTGGGTGCTGTCGCAGCGCTTCCTGCCGCCGATCGCGATCGTGCTGCCGATCTTTCTCAACTATCGGGTGCTCGGTCTCAACGATACGCATGTCGGGCTGATCCTCGCCTACACCGTCTTCACCTTGCCGGTGTCGGTTTGGATGATGTTCGCCTATTTCCGCCAGATGCCGCGCTCGCTCGAAGAGGCGGCTCTGGTCGACGGCTGCACGCGCTGGACCTCGTTCTGGCGGGTCGCCGTGCCGCTGGCGATACCGGGCATCGTGGCGGCCGCGATCTTCACCTTCATCGCCTGCTGGACGGAGTTCTTCTTCGCGCTCGTCCTGACCAGCCGCAACGCCTACACGCTGCCCACGGTGTTCCGCGCCTTCCTGAGCTTCCAGGGCGCACAGTATGGCGAGGCAAGTGCGTTGGCGATCGTGTCTCTCGTGCCATCGATCGTGCTGGGCGTGCTGGTCCAGAAGCACCTCGTTCGCGGGCTGACGCTCGGCGCAATTCGCGGATGAGAAGTGCCGCATCCACCCCGCCTTTTTGGGAATGATTGAACATGTCGGACGTCAAGATCACCGGTTTACACAAGCGCTATGGCGCCTTCCACGCCGTCAGGGGCATCGACCTCGAGATCAGCGACGGCGAGTTTGCCGTGCTGGTCGGGCCATCCGGCTGCGGCAAGAGTACGCTGCTGCGCACGATTGCCGGGCTTGAAGAAGCTTCCGGCGGCACGATTGAGATCGGCGGCGAGGTGGTCAACGACTATCGGCCGCGCGATCGCGATGTCGCCATGGTGTTCCAGGACTATGCGCTATACCCGCACATGACCGTGGCGAACAACATCGGCTTCGGTCTCAAGGCCCGCAAGATGCCGAAGCCCGACATCGAGGCGCGCGTGTCGGAAGCGGCGACCATGCTCGGCATCACCTCGCTGCTTGGCCGCTTTCCGCGCCAGCTTTCGGGCGGCCAGCGCCAGCGCGTCGCGATCGGCCGCGCCATCGTGCGCAACCCGAAAGTGTTCCTGTTCGACGAACCGCTCTCCAACCTGGACGCCCAGCTGCGCGACGAGATGCGCGGCGAGATTAAGCGGCTGCACCAGGAAATCGCCACCACGATGATCTACGTGACGCATGACCAGATCGAGGCGATGACGCTGGCCGACCGGATCGTGCTCATGCGCGACGGGCTGATCGAGCAGCAGGGCGCGCCGCTCGAACTGTTCGAGCGCCCGGCCACCACCTTCGTCGCCGGCTTCCTGGGCTCGCCGCGCATGAGCTTCCTGCCTGGCAATCTGGCGATTGCCGGCGAGACCCATGGCGTCCGGGTCGGCGAGATGATGCTGCCGATCCCAGCCGACCGGTCCCTGAGCGGGGCCCGGGACGGGATGTCGGTGCTGCTGGGCCTGAGGCCGGAGCATCTGACCCGCGCGCATGGGGAGCAACCGGCCGAGGGCGTGTACCGTCACGAAGCCCGGATCGAGCTGGTCCAGCCGACGGGTTCGCGGACCTATGCGACGTTTCGAATGGCCGGCGAGCCGGTGAATGCCGAACTCCAGGCCCATGACGTGAGCCGGGCTGGCCAGCAGATGCCGATCGACATCAACATGATGCGCGCCTCGATCTTCGATGCGGACACGCAGCGCGCACTCTAGGGGGAAAGCCATGCTCTCACGCGCGATTGCACTTTGCGGGACCGATTCCGCAGATCCGCCGATGCGGACCCTGACGGCCGGGCTGCTCTCCGTCGAATTCGACAATGGCGCTCTGCGCTACGTGCGCTATGGCGGCATCGAGGTGCTCCGGGCCATCGCATTCCTGGTGCGCGACGAGAATTGGGGTACCTTCGCCGCGAGCCTTGAAAATCTGAAGATAATCGAGTCCGAGGACGGGTTCTCCGTCAGCTATCGGGCAACATGCGCGGACGCGAAGCGAAGCCTCGTCTATGAGGCCACCATAACGGGCGGGAGCGACGGCGCGCTGACCTTCGAGGCCGTCGCCACGCCGCAGACGGACGTGCTGACCAACCGCACCGGCTTCATCGTCCTGCATCCACTCGACGGCGTTGCCGGCCAGCCGGTGAAAATTCTCAAGGTCGATGGAAGCGAGACCCTTTCGACGTTTCCGGAAATCATCAATCCGATGTGCCCTTTCAAGGATCTGCGTGCCCTGTCGCACGAGTTCGCTCCGGGAAGCTGGGCAACCTGCACCATGGAGGGTGACACGTTCGAGATGGAAGACCAGCGCAACTGGTCGGATGCCTCCTACAAGACCTATGTGCGCCCGCTGACGCAGCCGTGGCCCTATGTGCTGCCGAAGGGCGAGCCCGTCGCGCAGAAGGTCAGCCTGACGATATCGGGAAAGCCGCCGTCGGCTGCCGCTTCGGACGGCAGACAGCCGGTCACCGTCACCATCGGCGAGGAGATGGGCGTCCTGCCCGCCGTCGGCATCGGCATCCCTGCCGAGGAAGCCGGCCATTCGCTGGAAAGAGGCGCGCTGGTCGAACTGTTGTCTCCCCAATGGCTCGTCTGCGAGGTCGATCTGCGCCAGGGGCACGGGCTAGCGGAGATGAAAAATTTCTGCTCGCTCTCGCAGTTGACCGGCGCCGAGGTGGCGCTCGAGATCATCACGCTCGGCAGTCTGGATCCGGATTCGGAACTGACTTCGGTAGCCCGGGCGGCCAGAGCCGCTGGCCTCGAACCCTCGGCCGTCGCCGCGTTTCCGGCCCAGGACATGGTTTCTGTCCAACCCGGCGTGCCGTGGCCGGAGATGCCCACATTCGAGGAAACCTTCGCTGCAGCGCGCAAGGCATTTCCGCATGCCGCGATCGGCGGTGGAATGGCGGCCTATTTTACCGAACTCAACCGCAAGCGACCGCCGGCAGCACCGCTCGACTACGTCACTCACACCACCTGTCCGAACGTGCACGCGGCAGACGACCAGTCGGTCATGGAGACGATCGAGGCGTTGCCATACCAGATCATCTCGACCCGCTCATTCATGGGCGATGCCATCTCATACCGCATCGGCCCGAGCCAGCTCGGATGCCGGGAGAACCCGTACGGAAAGGCTACCACGCCCAATCCGCACAATGGCCGCGTGTGCCTGAGCAGGATAGACCCACGCCAGCGCGGGCTGTTCAACGCCGCCTGGTCGCTTGCCTACATGGCGGCCTGTGCGAGGGGAAAGGTTGACGTGGTCGCGCTCGGGTCGACCACCGGACCGTTCGGGCACATCTACCGTCGCACGGATTTCGAACAACCCTACTTCGACGATCTCGATCAGCCTGCCGTTTACCCATCGTTTCATGTACTGGCCGGGCTCGCTCAAGCCGCCGGCAAACCCCACTTATCGACCACTCTGTCGCAACAGGGAAAACTCGCCGCACTAGCGTTTTCTCTGGACAAGAAGACGCAGCTTTGGCTGGCCAACTTGACCTCAAACGCTGTCACCGCGGTTATCCCTTCGGTCGACACTACCGGCGCCCGAATTGCACAACTGGATGAGAGAGGCTTTGCGGAACTGACGGCGTCGCCGGACTATCTCGACAATGCGCGGATCGACCTTGCGTCCGGTCGGGTCGAACTCGGCGCTTACGCGGTCGCCAGGATCGAAATCGACACGCCAAGACGCTAAGATTGAAAATCAGCCGTGCATTGCGGACTTGCCAGGCAAGACGTTGGAGATTCCCTTGACCAATTTTCCAGACCCATACGCAATTGCGGTTGTCGGCGCAGCGAGCGGTATCGGCCAAGCGGCGGCCGGACTGATGGCCGCTCGCGGCGCGTCCATAATCTGCCTTGATCGCGATAGCGCTGGTGCGCAGAAAACACGTGACGAGATCATCGCGGCGGGCGGCAGGGCGTCCGCCTACGCCCTGGATGTCACCGACCCGGTCGCCGCGAAGACCGTCTGGCAAAAGGCACTAGACGAGTGCGGCCAACTCCATGGTCTGGTCAACTGCGCGGGCGTGACCGGCAAGACCAATCTGAAGACACACGAAGTCGATCCTGTGGACTTCGATCTGGTCTACCGTATCAACATGATGGGCACTCTTCTTGTCTCGCAAGCCGTTCTCCCACACATGCTCGAGAACAAGTTTGGCCGTATCCTTCACATTGCCTCCATTGCCGGCAAGGAGGGCAATGCCGGCATGGTCGCATATTCAGCCACCAAGGCTGGTGTGATCGGAATGGTTAAATCGATGGGCAAGGATTATGCCGAGACGGGAATCACGGTGAATGCGCTCGCCCCGGCCGTTATCCGCACACCGATGGTGGCCGCCCTGCCCGAAGCACAGGTCAACTACATGACTGATAAAATTCCAATGAAGCGCTGCGGCGAACTGGATGAAGCTGCAGAGATGATTGCCTGGATCGTTTCACCGGCATGTAGCTTCACCACCGGGTTCACGTTCGACCTCAGCGGTGGCCGGGCTACTTACTGATGGTCAACGTCGAGCCATATCGTTCGAGCCTAGAGGGCGTTCGTGACCTCCTGGCCTTAGATCAAGGAAAAAGGCGTCTGCGAAATTAACAGGGATGGTCAGCTAATCGGGCACGCCATCTTGCTCTAGTTGGTGAATGCCGCCATCGAGCACAAGCCTATTGGCCGCTATGGATCGGCTGCCGCCAAAAGCGGACCTACCGCTTCCGGCCCCATACACGATGTTTGATAATCCAAAATCGAAGAGGATGATTGTACAGAACTGGCGCGCGGGACGTGTCTAATGGAGTCCGCCCAACTGCCTCCCACAACAGCATGCTGATCGAGCAGATCGAACATCTGAACAAGAGACTGTCCCCCTATCGACGCTTCATCACCTTCCGGCCCGGTCGCACCCAGACCGCGATGAAGGAGCATGAGGCCGTCTTCGAGGCCCTGCTCCGCGGCGACGGCGAAACCGCATCGACATCGATGCGAAGCCACGTGCGGGTTCTTGCCGAGGATTCTCTGGCGCTCTCGAAGAGCCTGCGATTCGAGGAGTGCTGTTGGGACTTCAAAGCGAAAGGCGCCGTGGCGGAGATCCCAACCTCAACCAGCCGAGGTAGCAAACACCTCGCAACCTACCGCTTATCTTCGACGAACCGCAAAACCATATCGACCGCGTTCTTGCGCAGGCTGGCCTGGGATGCGGCCGCCCCGAAATCCCGTCCGAAGATCTTCGAGAAGGTGGCGCGGTTCGAGACATTGAAGAAGCACAGCGCGCTGACCTGCCAGTGCAGTTCCACCGGATCGATGCCCGCCCGGAAGACGCCGTCCGACACCCCGCGCTCATAGATGCCGGAGATGTGATCGATGGCGGTCACGTTGAGTGCGCGGATGGCTTCGGACCGTTCCAGATACTGCCCGTGATGAATGTTCTCGATCATCACCATGCGGATGAACCCCTCATTCCGATGGTGGTGGTCGAAGGTGAACTCGACGAGCCTGCGCAAGGCATCGACCGGCGACAATCCCGCCGTGTCCAGGCCGTTCTCTCCCTCGCGGACAAGGCGGTAGGCATTTTCCAGGGCGCGCAGGTAGAGCCCCTCCTTGTCGCCGAAATAATAGTAGATCATTCGCTTGGAGGACCGGGTCCGCGCCGCAATCTCATCGATGCGCGCGCCCGACAGGCCGTTCAGCGCAAACTCCTCGGTGGCGATGGCGAGAATGTCGCGCCGCGTCCCCTCCGGATCCTGCGTCCGGGTGACAGAATCACCGTTCCGCCGACGGGCACTTTTCTGGGTATTCACGGCACCAGTCCCTCCCGCCGGACGGCGATTGAATAAACTAACCAGTTCGTACATTGTGTACTAAGTCGTACCGAAGTCCATACCGGCTTTGAAAGACCAATGACAAGAGCGCCGAAGATGCGCCTTGCGAGCTCGGGTCGCGGTTCGAACGGGAGGATTTGTTGAGCCGACATGCCGGCATCATCGCGGAGATGGTGGGACGCCTCGTTCCCGACACGGGCGTGCTGCCGGAGCACGCCATCATGGTCGGGCTGATCGGGCGCGGCATCCAGGCCTCGCGGACGCCGAGGATGCATGAGCGCGAGGGCGCGCGGCTGGGCATCCCCTATGTCTATGTGCTGATCGACTTCGACCTGCTCGGATTGTCCGACGACTCTCTCGCAGATGTCATCGCGCAGGCGCGGACTTCCGGATTTGCAGGCCTCAACGTCACCTACCCTTTCAAGCAGGCCATCATCGATCATCTCGACGCGCTCGACACCGATGCCGAAGCGATCGGTGCGGTGAACACCGTGGTTCTCTCACCCGTCGGCACCGAGGGGCACAACACCGATTGCTGGGGTTTTGGGGAAAGCTTCCGGGAGAGCATGGACGACGTGCCCATGCGCAGGGTCGTCCAGTTCGGCGCCGGCGGCGCCGGTGCAGCGGTTGCCCACGCATTGATGGAACTCGGTGCGGGAACCCTTTCGATCATCGACAGCGACCGAGAGCGAGCAGCAAAGCTGGCCGATTCCATGCGCCGGCGCTTTGCCAACCGGGTCCATGCCGAGACCGACGTCGAGGCCACGCTGGCGCTGGCCGACGGCATCGTCAATACGACGCCAGTCGGCATGACCAAGCATCCCGGCGTGCCGTTTGCGGCCAACCTTCTCGAGCCGCGCCACTGGGTCGCCGAGATCATCTATTTCCCGCAGGAAACAGAGCTTCTGCGGCGCGCCCGCGCCCTTGGCTGCCGCACGCTTCCGGGTGCCGGCATGGCCATCTACCAGGCCGTACGGGCCTTCGAGCTTTTCACCGGAAAAACACCAGATCGCCGGACCATGGCCGGCTATTTCGAGACGGCGGCATGAACGCCACGTCATAGTGCACCACAGGGAGGAATGACATGACAACACACGCAACCCGCCGACAGGTACTGATCGGAACCGGCCTTCTGGCCGCTTCCGCGGCAGCGCCCGCCTTTGCCCAGGACAAGCCGAAGCTACGCTTTTCGGCGGTCTTCTCCGAGCAGGACATCCGCGCCGAGATGATGAAGACGTTCGCCGCGGCAACGGCCGAGGACTTCGCCTTCGAGGGCTACTATGGCGGCAACCTCTTCAAGCAGGGGACCGAACTCGTGGCGCTGCAGCGCGGCAACCTGGAAATGGGCAACATCGCGCCGCAGGATGTTTCCAAGCAAATCCCGGCATGGTCGATCCTGACCGCCGGCTACCTGTTCCGCGACGCCGCCCATCTCAAGGCGTTCTTCGCCAGCGACGCGGGTGCCGAGATGAAGCAGATGACCGAGGACCAGCTCGGCGTGAAGGTGCTCGGACCGACCTATTTCGGCGTTCGCCAGCTCGGCCTGAAGATCGACAAGGAAATCAAGACGCCCGACGACATGGCAGGCGTCAAGCTGCGCATGCCCGGCGGCGACGCGTGGCAGTTCCTCGGCGAGGCGCTCGGCGCCAACCCGACCCCGATGGCCTATGCCGAGGTCTATACCGGCCTGCAGACGGGCGCGATTGACGGCCAGGACAACCCGCTGCCGAACGTCGAGAACATGAAGTTCTACGAGGTGATGTCGCAGATCGTGCTGACCTCGCATCTCGTCGGCTTCGACCTGCTGTCGATCTCCAAGAAAGTCTGGGACGAGATGGGCGCCGAGAAGCAGGCGAAGGTGCAGGCTGCAGCCGACGCGGCGATCGACTTCTCGACCGAGAAGCACCTCGCCCGCGAACAGGAACTGGTGGAAACGTTCAAGGCCAAGGGCCTCAAGATCTACGAGCCGGACGTCGCGGCGTTCCGCAAGCATGTCCAGGAAAAGTACCTGGCCTCGGATCTCGCCACGACCTGGCCCGCGGGCATGGTCGAGAAGATCAACGCCATCTAACATGGCAATCGGCGTCCGGCCGGCAGAGCGCCGGCCGGACAGCCGGGGGATGAACAGGGTGAGCACGCGACTTCGAACCTTGGGCGGCTGGCTCTACCGGCGCGCCGAAAACGCGCTGGCGATGATGCTGGCGGTGATGTTCTTCGCCTTCATCCTGCAGATCGTGTTCCGCTACGTCCTCAACTGGCCGGTCGGATGGACCAACGAGATCAGCGTGGTCATGTGGATATGGATCGTGCTTTTCGGCGCGGCCTTCGTGCTGCGCGAGGAAGAGGAAATCCGCTTCGACCTGATCTATTCGGCGCTCGGCCCGCAGGTCCGCCGTGTCATGCTGGTTCTGTCGGCAGCAGCCGTGATCGGCCTCTACGGCATCTCGCTGCCGGCGGTCGTCGACTATGTCGGGTTCATGAAGGTCGAGAGCACCGCCTACATGAAGATCCGTTTCGACTGGCTGTTCTCGATCTACGTCGTCTTCGCCGTCGCCGTCATCGTGCGCTACATCTGGCTGGCGTGGCAGAGCCTGATGGCCAGCAGCGCCGAGAATACTGACGGCCCGACGATCGAGCCGCGCAAATGAACCTTGCCAGCCCGTTCTCGTTGTCGCTGGTCGCGATCACGGCGCTGGCCTTTCTCGGCCTGCCGATCGGCCACGCGATGATCGCGGGATCCATCCTCTACCTGCTCCTGGCCGGCCTCGATCTCGGCACGGTGGCGGAACAGATCCTCAACGGGATGTATTCCAACTACATCATCCTGGCCGTGCCGCTGTTCATCCTGGCAGCCGAACTGATGAACATCGGCTCGATGACCAACCGGCTGCTCGCCTTCTGCAACGCGGTCGTCGGGCGGTTCAGGGGCGGCCTCGCCTATGTGAACATCCTGCAGAGCATCATCTTCGCCGGCATGTCGGGTTCGGCGATCGCCGACGCGGCGGGCACCGGCAAGATGATGCAGATGATGATGACCAAGGACGGCAAGTATCCGGCGAGCTACGCCGCCGCCCTGACCACCGCCACGGCGGTGATCGGACCGATCATCCCGCCATCCATCCCAATGGTCATCTACGCACTCGTCTCCGACGCCTCGATAGGCTTCCTGTTCCTCGGCGGCGTCGTCCCCGGCCTGCTGATGGCGGTAACCCAGATGTTGATCGTCGGCGTCGATTCGCGGCGCCGAAATTTTCCGGTCGAGGCCCTACCCCGCTCCGCGAACTGCCGATGATCACGTGGCGCGCACTGCCCTCGCTGATGATGCCGGTCGTCCTTCTGGGCGGAATCTACAGCGGCGCGACGACTCCGACCGAGGCCGCTGCCATCGCTGCCGCCTATGCCCTGATCGTCTCCGTCGTGCTCTACCGGAGCGTCAGCGCGGCCAATTTCTACAAATCGGTGCTCTCGAGCGCCCGCACCAGTGCATCGGTCGGCATGCTGATCGCCGGCGCGCTGATCTTCAACTACGTGGTGACGGTGGAGAACATTCCGCAGTCGCTGAGCGTCCTGCTGACCGGCTGGGAGCTTTCGCCGACCGGCTTTCTGATCCTGGTCAACGTCATCCTGCTGCTGCTCGGCTGCCTTCTCGAAGGCACGACGATCCTTCTCGTCATCGTGCCCGTGCTGATCCCGACCGCCAAGCTGCTCGGTATCGACATGGTTCACTTCGGCGTGGTGGTCGTCGTCAACATCATGATCGGCCTGATCACGCCGCCCTACGGGCTTCTGCTGTTCATCATGACGCGCATCGCAGAAGTCCCGTTGCGCGACCTCGTGCGCGACGTGCTGCCGTTTCTCGGCGCGATGCTCGCCTCGCTCGCGCTCATCACATTCTTCCCCGCGCTGGTGCTCTGGCTGCCGCGCCTGCTGGGCTACCAGGGCTGACGAAAGAGGACCTTCATGGCCGACAAACCGATTTTCGTGCTCAACGGACCCAACCTTAACCGGCTCGGCATGCGCGAACCGGAGATCTACGGAACGGTCACCCTCGGCGAAGTCGAGACCATGTGCCGGGAGGCCGCCGGGGGCTGGCCGGTCCGGTTCCACCAGTCGAATGCCGAGCACCAGCTCGTCGACTGGATCCACGAGGCGATCGACGACGGCGCGGGCATCCTGATCAACCCGGCCGGGCTGACGTTCCGGTCGATCCCGATCCTCGATGCCCTCAAGATGTTTCCCGGGCCGATCATCGAGTTTCACATCTCGAACATCCATCGCCGCGAGGAAATCTACCATCACTCGCTCGTCTCCCCGGTCGCGACCGCGGTGCTGGCCGGGCTCGGTCCGAAAGGCTATGCGCTGGCCGTGCACGCGCTGCTCGACATGATCGACAGATGAAAACCTCGATCGCCACCGTTTCGATCAGTGGAGACCTGCGCGAGAAGCTGGCGGCTATCGCGGCGGCAGGGTTCGATGGAGTCGAGATCTTCGAGAACGACTTTCTGACCTTCGACGGCAGCCCGGCGGAGGTCGGCCGCATGGTGCGCGACCATGGGCTCGAGATCACGCTGTTCCAGCCGTTCCGCGACTTCGAAGGAATGCCGGAACCACAGCGCACAAGCGCCATGGATCGTGCCGAGCGCAAGTTCGACCTGATGGCCGAGCTTGGCACCGATCTCATGCTCGTCTGCTCAAACGTCTCGCCGCTCGCGCTGGGCGGGATAGACCGGGCTGCAGCCGATGTCCGCGAACTTGGCGAGCGGGCAGCCAAGAGGTCGTTGCGCATCGGCTACGAAGCACTTGCCTGGGGCCGGCACATCAGCGACCACCGCGATGCCTGGGAGGTCGTGCGGCGCGCCGACCACCCGAATGCCGGGCTGATCCTCGATTCCTTCCACACGCTGGCGCGCAAGATCGACGTCGGGTCGATCCGCGCTATCCCCGGCGACAGGATTTTCATCGTCCAACTCGCAGACGCACCGCTGATCGACATGGACCTGCTCTACTGGAGCCGTCACTTCCGCAACATGCCGGGCGAAGGCGACCTGCCGGTAACCGAGTTCATGCGCGCGGTAGCGGCAACAGGCTATGACGGTCCGCTGTCGCTAGAGATCTTCAACGACCAGTTCCGGGGCGGCTCGCCGCGGTCCATCGCCGTCGACGGCCGGCGTTCGCTGATCTACCTGATGGACCAGGTGGCGCGTGCCGAGCCGGCAATATCCATCGACGTCCCCGAGATTCCCGACCGCGTCGAGGCGCAAGGCATCGAATTCATCGAATTCGCAGCCAACGAGCAGGAGGCCCAGGAACTTGGCACCCTGTTCGAGGCGATGGGTTTCGCGGCCGTCGCCCGGCACCGCAACAAGGAGGTTACGCTCTACCGGCAGGGTGCCGTCAATCTTGTCGTCAACACCGAGAAGGAGGGCTTCGCGCACTCGTCCTATCTGGTGCACGGTACGTCGGCCTATGCAATCGGCCTCAAGGTGGCGGATGCCGCGGCAACCGTCGAGCGGGCGCGCGCGCTCGGCGCCGACATTTTCGAGCAGCGTCACGGGCCGGGCGAACTGGCCATCCCCGCCATTAGGGGCGTTGGCGGCGGCGTACTCTATTTTGTCGATGGCAAGACCGAGGGCGTCTGGGAGATCGAATTCGAGCCGACCGGCTCGGATGCCGGCGACAGCGCCTTCCGGAGCATCGACCACGTGGCCCAGACCATGAACTACGAAGAGATGCTGACCTGGATTCTGTTCTTAACCTCGATCTTCCAGGTGCATAAGTCGCCGATGGTCGACGTCGTCGACCCGGCCGGGCTGGTTCGCAGCCAAGTGATCGAGAACGCGTCCGGTTCGCTGCGCCTGACCCTGAACGGCGCCGAAAACCGCAAGACCCTGGCCGGGACGTTTATCGCCGAGACTTTCGGGTCCAGCGTCCAGCATATCGCCTTCCGGACGGGCGACATCTTGAAGACCGCGCGGCGCCTGCGCAACCGTGGCTTCAAGCCGCTGGTCATCTCGCCCAATTATTTCGACGATATCGCGGCCCGCTTCGGCCTTGAGGCCGGGTTCGTCGAGACGTTGCGTGACCTCAACATCCTGTACGACCGCGACGAGCACGGCGAGTTCTTCCAGTTCTACAGCGGCAACTTCGGCGAGGCGTTCTTCTTCGAGATCGTCGAGCGGCGCGGAGGGTACCGGGGATATGGCGCGGCCAACGCGCCTTTCAGGATCGCGGCGCAACGGCGCATGCTGAGGCCGAGAGGGATGCCGCGCGCGACACGCGCGTAGGCAGCTTCACGACACCCAGCGCGGGTCCACGATCTCGCTGCCTTACTCCCGGAAGCCGGCGCTTCGCACGAGGGCTGGCCCACCCTCAGAAGCGCCGATCCGAGCGGCCTCAGGCCTTCACCACGCGATCGCAGATGATGTTGGCGCGTTGCATTGCATTGCGTGTGTCGATGATCAATCGCGAATGGTTGGCGAGAAGCGCGTAGTCGATATCGTCGTGATCGGTCACGATGACGACCGCGTCGTAGGCGGCAATCGAGTCTCGCGACAGGCGGATGCAATCCTTGCCAGCAAGCGTCGGGTGCTTGCGGGTCTTGGGAATGCGGGCAACGTGCGGATCGTGATAGGCGATGTCGGCAGCACGGTTCTCAAGCAGTTCTATCAGCTTCAGCGCGGGGCTCTCCCGGACGTCCGAAACGTTCTTCTTGTAGGCGACGCCGACGATCAGGATCGAAGACTGGCTAAGCGGCAGGCCAAGCCGTGTGTCCAGGGCGTCGATCAGCTTGCTCACGACATAGTGCGGCATTGCTACGTTGATTTCGCCGGACAGTTCGATGAAGCGGGTCGACACCTCGAACTCCCGTGACTTCCAGGTGAGATAGAAGGGATCGATAGGAATACAGTGGCCGCCCAATCCCGGGCCCGGATAGAAGGGCATGTATCCGAATGGCTTGGTCTTGGCGGCTTCGATGACTTCCCAGATGTCGATCCCCATGGCGTCGTAAATCACCTTAAGTTCGTTGACCAAGGCGATGTTGACGGCCCGGAAGATGTTTTCGGTCAGCTTGACCACTTCCGCGACCTTGATGCTCGACACGGGCACGACCTTCTCGACGATCGAACCGTAGAACTGCGCGACCAGCTTCGAGGCAACCGGGCCGTCGCCCGCGACAACCTTGGGAATGGTCGCGGTCTCGAAGCCCGCACTTCCCGGGTCCTCGCGTTCCGGCGAATAGCCGAGGAAGAAGTCGCGGCCCGAGCGCAGGCCCGTGGCTTCCAGGATCGGCTTCATCAACTCGTCGGTCGTGCCGGGATAGGTCGTCGATTCCAGAAGGACGAGCTGCTCCTTGCGCAGATGTTGCGCGATTGACCGGGTGGTCTTTTCGACAAACGACAGGTCGGGTTCGCGCTGCTTGGTCAGCGGGGTGGGAACGCAGATCGCGATGACGTCGCATTCCTCGAACTGGGCGAAGTCACAACTTGCTCTGAACAGCTTTTCGGCCATATGCGATTGCAACGCAGCGTCGCTCACCGCGTCGATGTATGATTTGCCGCCATTGAGTTTCTCTACTTTCGACCGGTCGATGTCGAATCCGATGACATTGAAGCCGGCCCGCGCGACGGCCGAAGCCAGTGGGAGGCCGACATAGCCCATACCCACGATGCCGACCGTAGCGGTACGCGTCTCAAGCTTGGAAAACAGCGAAGCCGCCCGTGCATGTTCTGCGACTAGCATTTGGAGCTCTCCTCGAAATGGCGCTTTGCCGCTTTTGGGCGCGCCGGATTGATTGCACTGCTCGGAGCCGGTTTCCTGGTCATCGCACTAGTCCCGGATACCCGATGTGACTTCGCGATCGAGAAAGGGCGTTCGTTCGTTCACAATGTAGGAAATGGCTTCGAGAATGATGCCGTTAGTGTTCACGTCGGCGACTTCGACAGCCGACTGACTGATTTCGCCGACACCGGATGCAAAACCTATTTCCGGAATCTTGCCCTTGTCGCGAATGAGCGAAATCAGCCTGTCACTGTAGTTACCTTGCCGGCAGGCGTACCAAAGGTAGGATGCCTTGCTGTTGACCATCCTGAGGTCCGCTTCGCGTCTTGCTGTCTTGCCCGCCTGCTTGCTGGTCGGCGCATCGACCACGAATTCACCCCCGTCAGGCGTGATCTGGTAGCCCTGGTATGTGAAGTAGGGCGCAAAGGCGACCGGACCTTCAGATACCGCTGTCAGCACTCCCGTCTCCTGGAAGCGCTTGACCTGCGCATCGAGAAGGATGTCCGACGAAAACCGTCCGTGCGGCGAGCCGCCGAGTTCGATTTCTTCCGTCAGGTGCGGTTCCGTGGCGATGCGGCCGCGGTCGGCAATCTCGCGCAGGGCTTCGACGGCATCGTCCATATTGCGGCTTGGGTCCTGTTCGCCGAAAACCGGCTTGGTCTCGAAACCCCACAGGCGATACCCGTTGGCAACATAATTCGCATAGCTGTTGGCGTGGACCGATGTCAGGCGGCCTTTCCCGCTGACAAGATGCATCTCTCCCTTGATCAGGATCTTGTGAAGGCCCCAACTGCCAACCAGTTTGTCGATCCCGAGACTGCTTCCGGACTCGATGTCGAGCACCTTGAGCGCGATGAGCAACCGGCCTGTGTCCGCGGAGTCGAATCCGCTGCGTTCGCCTGCCTGGGTGCTCAGCCTGCGCTCTGCCGGCGGCAGTTTGACGCCGGCATAGCGGAAGGTCTGTTCGCCAAGAAACTCGATGATACGCCTGCTGCGTTCCTCGAGTTCACCATTATCGATCAGCCCCAGTCGCTTGGCTGAAACCGTCGCCATGACCATGCTCGCAACGTCCCACATGGTGGCGAATGGGTAGCCCTGCTGGCTTCCGTCCTCCATCCATGAGGTGCCGGGAGCAATGCCGTTGAAGGTCTTCATTCCCCAATCGAAGTACCGCCACGCAAGTTCGGCATCGTTGAGAAGCAGGCCCCTCTCGGCATCGGTCATGTCGACGGGGTTCCAGTCGCGGATCTGCACCTCGGCGCGCGCGCCGCAGATTCGGTCGTATGCTGCCAATGGCGGCAGGACCATTCTTCGATACTCCTCGAAGTTGACGAGCTTCGTGCCGGCTTGTCCGGACAGGGTCGAGATGACGTCCTTGATCTGCTCGATCCTTTGTGGCGTGTTCGCCGTGTTGAGGTGGACGCTGAAAACGGCATCATTCTTGTCGCCGACCAGATCCAGAACCGTTTGCGTGTCGTGATAGGGGGCATCGGCCTCCCACGATTCTTCGAACATGACGGTGTTGGAAGCGTGCAGAAGACCCCGCTCATCCATTCCGGTAAACCATCGGAAATCGCGCTTCTCCGCGCTGATGACGGTCGCGCCGATGCCCGCAAGGGCTATCAGCGTGTTTTCGTCATAGGCGTTGTTCGGCGGAATGTAAGACGCCGGGATGCGGCCGCTGGCGTGCGAGACCTCGGCCACGCCGTAGCGGATCAGATCGAGGTTCTTCTCAATCGAGTTGCCGACGAGCTCCGATGGAAGGTGGCGCCATCCATGCGTGGAAACGTCGTATCGAGGATGCTGCAACATGCGCCGCAGATATGCCTCTACCGCGCCGTCGGCGGAAAGGAAGTAGTCTGACGGAGCGGGGACCACCGCTTCGGTGACGGGGTAACCGCCATTGATCAGTTCCTCGACGAACGCCATTTGTGTGATGTCGGACTTCGCGTTGACCCTAAGATCGTCGAAGCGGACTACAACGAAGCGATGGTTGTCGGGGTGGCTTTGCCGATGCAATTCCATCGGCAGGACAGTTCTTGCTTCACCTGATTCCCCGGCGTGCAGCGCTGCCTGGGCAATCTCGGTAGCGTAGCTTGCAAGATCGCCTTCGCTCATCTTGTCAAAAGCAGCGTAGGGAATGTCAACGATGATTGGCTCGTCAGAATTCGCGAGCTTGTCTATTCCCGCCGCAACAGAGGCAGGGTTGGGTTTGCGCTTGCGCGAAGGACGGCTGCTGCTCTTGGGCGAGCCGAACAGGTTCACGAGCCCGGTGTCGGTCGTCCAGTATCCACCCTGGTCGGGCTGGAGGTTGGCTACATCCTTCACGCCGGCAGCTAACCGAATTATCGAGCGAATTCCCGCCGCTCGCATCGCTGCCCCGTCCTGATAGGAGGCGAGCGGCGAATTGGTGGTCAAGGTGCATGCTGTCGTTACAGCCTTGTCCTTGTACCGCTCGTACTGGTTGATGGCTTTGGAGAAGTGCGCTTGAGCGGCACTCACCTGACGCAACTGGAAATACGGATCCGTAGCTTCCAGCGTCTCTGCATGAAGCCCGATCTCGATGTCTCGGCGCTCTTGCTGGATGATGTCGCGCAGGTATCGCGCCATCTTGGAATCATATTCGAGCAAGGCGCCTTCGCCGCCATGAGGATTGACCGTCAATGTGACGGGGATTCCGCGGATCTGGAACGGGCTGACGATCGTCGCGAGCCGAATAGGATCGGATGCGGGGTCGGCGCCGCTGATCGTAATGACGAGTGGGTTGGGCAACGTAGCCGATGCCGCCCTGGCGGCTGAGCGCCCCAATATGGACATTGCCGGTACGCTTAGCGCACCGAGGAGAAGATTGCGCCTCGTAACGTTCATGTCAGCTCCTTTTCAATCCGGCGGTCATGCTTCGGCCACGGTCGTGATGGGTCCGTAGCGCTGGGGACTGACCCAGCGACCATCCGATTGGGCGATGAACGAAACAACCAGGGCGCGCCAGAAGAGCGCGGCGTCGAGAAGGCGGATCAGCGGGAAAAGAAGTCCATACAGAAGCATGCTCGGACGACGTTCCACCAGGGATACGACAACCGTTAGTGCGTAATCCGTCGCAAGGAAGAGAGCGACCAGCGGAACCGGCGAGATCATTTCGACATCCATGTCGAGCAGCGAGAAAGCCGGAACGTGGATACCCGCGGTGAGGTACAACGCCAGCATGACTGGCAAGGCGAGCACAAACGCGGAAATCGTGAGCAGCTCGATCAGCAGCGCGCCGAGCGACAGCCAGAACATGCTGGGCCAGACACCGTTGCGCCAGACTGTCTGCCAGAACCCGAGATACCAACGCTGAACCTGCTTGCGGTAATCGTTCAGCGTGAGGGGATCCTCGGACGAACAGCGGGCTGTCGGCGTGTAGGCGACACGGCCGAGCCGCTTGCGCTGCACCTCGAAGGTCATGTTGAAATCTTCGATCACGAGCCCGGGTGCCGTGATGTCGATATGCTCAAGAACACTCGCGCGATACATGCTGGCGAACCCCGGCGCGATATAGCTCACATTCGTCCAACGCCATGACTGGCCGTACTGAAAAGCCGTCTGCAGGAGACGGTAAAGCCGGGTCCTGTACGCGGCGTAGAGCAAGTCGGGACTGGGCCAGAACTGGCTGCGCCACCGGGAAAGGACATGGCCGGCGACCACCGCGTTTCTCGGATCGTCCAGAAGCGGAAGTGCATGCTCGAGATAGTGCGGGTCGATTTCGGAGTCGGCGTCCTGAATAAGGACGGCCTTGTATCGACCACAAAGGTCGAACTCTACGAGAGCGGTAGCGAGCGCCTTTGCCTTGCCACCGTTCGGCTGGATATCGACAACGTTACATCCGGCTTCACGAGCCAGCTCTACCGTCCGGTCCCTGGAGCCGTCGCTCGCCACGAATATCTGGGAGGCAGGAACGATCGCCCTCAGCGCGGCAAGACACTTTGGCAGGGCCACTTCCTCGTTGTGTGCAGGAATGACCACCGCGACATCGTCGACCGACAGCAGAGGTTGCCGGCGCCGAGGCGCAAACAGGTTTTCCGATACGAGGCGGGCAATGCCGACGGTACACCAAAAAGTTATGCTGACACCGAGCGACGCAGCGATTATCGGCAACAGCCAACCGCTATTGAACAACGTTGTCATACACGTGCCTGAGGCCGTCCGCTCCGGCCATTCATTGCGAACGCGGCAACGAGGGTCACTTCGTCCGAGCGACGCTCATCCTTCGAGGACACGAACTCGGCGTACATCTCTCTCAAGCCGTCGGCCAGGCTGACCTTTTGGCTCCATCCCAGGGCCTCGACCTTCGATGTGTCCGGCCAGCGTCCGCGATGATCCGAGATGAAGTGCCTCTGGAAGACAGCTCTCCCGGACAAACCGGTCGCCTTCTTCACGGCCTCGAACAACTGCTTGATCGTGAGCTGCCTGCTGCCACCAATGTTGTAGGCCTCGCCGTTCGACCCGCGCTCCATCACGGTAAACAGGCCGTCGATCAGGTCATCGACATGCAGGAACGTGCGCGTTTGCGAGCCGTCCCCATAGATCAAGACCGGCTGGCCATTGATCAGGCTGCCGATCATCTGAGGAATGACCCGCTGGTCTTCCGGAGACATTCGCGGACCGTATGTGTTGAAGATGCGCACGATGCGTGCGTCGACCCCGTACTTGCGACCGTAATAGCAGGTGAGCGCCTCTCCGAAGCGCTTTGCTTCTTCGTACGCACTGCGCGGTCCAACCGGATCGACATTGCCGGCATAGGTTTCGGCCTGCGGGAAAACCTGCGGGTCGCCGTATGCCTCCGCAGTGCTGGTGAACAGGAAGCGTGCACCGGAGGTGCGGGCGATTTTCAGCAGGTTGTAGGTTCCTGCCGAGGATGCCAGCAGCATCTCCTCACCGAGAAGCTCGATGTTGGGCACGCCGGTCGGACACGCAGGTGATATACTCGGGAATAATGACGTCGCAAGAAGCGCGTGCAGTCTTCGGCATTTGAGACATCGAGCTGGATGAACCGGAATGATGGATTCCGCTTCAGATCGACAATATTACTCTCTCGCCCTGTCGACAGGTCGTCGACGCAGTCCACCTGCATCCCCCTTGCCAGCAACGCGCGGACAAGGTTGCTACCGATGAAGCCTGCCCCACCGGCAACAAGGCAACGGTTACGATTCAGTCTGAGATTACGCATGCACCTACACCCACCACTTGTCCGACCCACGTTAAAGTTGCAGGTTTTCCACAGGGCGGCAACTTTATCGTTAATGTATAGTTAACGAGAGCAGGACCTTAAGATGCTGAAAACTCTTAACTAATGAGGCCTTCAGAGGATTGCTGTATCGAATTGAAACACTTCCTTTGAGCTCCGCGGGAGTAAGCACCGTTGACATTGAGCAATCTATGGGGCAGCGGGACGCGCTTGATTCATTCGCTATTGAAACGGCGAATGTGCCGCCATAGCCACGGGCAATCGAGTGGCCCGAACTGGCACACACTGTCCGAAGTGGCGCCGGCCGCTGCGACAAGAAAAAGCCGCCACCGACCTTAAGTCGGCAGCGGCTTCCTCCACCTATGCGGCGCCTATCAGTCTGCGCTTAGTTGGTGCGCATCGACAGGCAGAGCTCGTCGCGGTTGGGATCCGTGTTGGCCTCGCAGGCCGTCGACAGGCTGGCCTGGTCTTCCTCCGACATGGCCTCCCAGGCGGCCTTGATCTCTTCATTCGAGCGGAGGGTGGTCATCGAATCGTCGGTGTAGAACTGGTGGACGCTCGGGCTGTTGAGATAGTTCGCCGGGTCAGAGCCGCCGCGATCGCTCGCCGAGGTCGACGAGGTTTCCTGGGCGAAAGAGGCGCCGGCCATCATCAGGGCCATGGATGCTGCGAGAAGAATTTTCATGGTGGTTTCCTTCCTTGTTTCGTTCCGGCAGTCGGTAACTGCACTGCCAAACGAACCGCCGGGCGGACGGAAAGTTCCGGGAAAATTTCTTCCTCCGGACACGGCATCGTGATCGGCGCCGTGCCGCCAAACGCCTGTCATTTAAAGTGTAATCCACGCTGCACCCCGGCATCCGGCCGCGCATGACGGGCGTCGGCAGGCCATCGCGCAACTGTCCCAGAAAAATCGTCGGCAGTCCGGGAACGCCCGCGGCCATCGTGAGTTGAAGGACAGATCACGCCCCCGTGATCCCACTCCAAGTCAAAGGGACAGAACATGGCCAAGGAAAAGACGCTGGAAGATCTCTTCCACGACACGCTGAAAGACATTTACTACGCAGAGCGCAAGATCCTGAAGACGCTGCCCAAGATGAAACGCGCAGCCCAGTCCGACGATCTCAAGGCAGCCTTCGACAAGCATCACACCGAAACCGAGGGCCAGATCGAGCGCCTGCAGCAGGTCTTCGAACTGCTTGGCAAGCCGGCCCGCGGCAAGACCTGCGATGCCATCGAAGGCATCATCGCCGAGGGCGAAGAAATCATGGACGAGTTCAAGGACACGGCCGCCCTCGACGCGGGACTGATCTCCTCGGCACAGGCAGTCGAGCATTACGAGATGACCCGCTACGGCACGCTGAAGCGCTGGGCGACCGAGCTCGGGATGAACGACGCCGCCAAGCTGCTTGATGCCACGCTGCAGGAAGAATCGAAGACCGACGGCGACCTGACCAAGCTCGCGGATGCTTCCGCCAACCAGCGGGCCAAGGCCAAGAAGGCCGCCTGACGACCCGACCCGGGAAGCCCTGTCTTCCCGGGTCGTTTCTTTCGAGGTCTTCGGCCCCGCGAGGCACTGCAAACCACGCCCCCGCCCGCTTCCAGTCCACCAATCCGAGGTATTTCAATGGCCCGCAAGCCCAGCAAGACAGCAAGGACCGGCCGGTCCGACGGATCCGCCGTCACCATCCACGACCAGAAGCTCGCGCGCGGCAATGGTGGCGAACTGCACCAGACCGCCGGCAGCGATACCGAGGCGATGACCACCGCGCACGGCGTTCCGGTCTCCGACGATCAGAACACGCTGAAGATCGGCACGCGCGGCCCGACGCTGATCGAAGACTTCCACTTCCGCGAGAAGATCTTCCATTTCGACCACGAGCGCATTCCCGAGCGCGTGGTGCATGCGCGCGGCTATGGCGCGCACGGCTATTTCGAGACATATGATTCGCTCGCCGAATACACCCGCGCCGACATCTTCCAGCGCGCCGGTGAGAAGACGCCGGCCTTCGTGCGTTTCTCGACCGTTGCCGGCTCCAAGGGATCGTTCGATGTGGCGCGCGACGTGCGCGGCTTCGCCGTGAAACTCTACACCAAGGAGGGCAACTGGGATCTCGTCGGCAACAACATTCCGGTCTTCTTCATCCAGGACGCGATCAAGTTTCCCGATCTGATTCACTCGGTTAAGCCCGAGCCCGACCGCGCCTTCCCGCAGGCCCAGTCGGCGCACGACAATTTCTGGGACTTCATCTCGCTGACCCCAGAAAGCATGCACATGATCATGTGGGTGATGTCGGACCGCGCCATCCCGCGCTCCTTCCGCTTCATGGAAGGCTTTGGTGTCCATACCTTCCGGCTGGTCAACGCCAATGACGAATCCACCTTCGTCAAGTTTCACTGGAAGCCGAAATTCGGCCTGCAGTCGGTGGTCTGGAACGAGGCGGTCAAGATCAATGGCGCCGATCCGGATTTCCACCGCCGCGACCTCTGGCAGGCCATCCAGTCCGGCGATTTTCCGGAATGGGAACTCTGCGTCCAGCTGTTCGACCAGGAATTTGCCGACAGTTTCGACTTCGACATTCTGGATCCCACCAAGATCATCCCTGAAGAGATCATCAAGCCGATGCCGGTCGGCCGGTTGGTGCTCGACCGCATGCCCGACAATTTCTTCGCCGAGACCGAGCAGGTGGCGTTCATGACGCAGAACGTGCCGCCAGGCATCGACTTCTCCAACGACCCGCTGCTGCAGGGCCGCAACTTCTCCTATCTCGACACGCAGATCAAACGGCTGGGCTCGACCAATTTCAGCCATTTGCCGATCAACGCGCCGAAATGCCCGTTCAACCATTTCCAGCAGGACGGCCACATGGCGATGCGCAACCCGGTCGGCCGCGCCAATTACGAGCCGAATTCCTGGGGCATGGGACCGCGCGAGGATCCGCAGCGCGGCTTCCGTTCCTTCGCCGATGCCGAGGAGGGCCAGAAGGTCCGGCTGCGCCCGGAAAGCTTTGCCGACCATTACAGCCAGGCGCGGCAGTTCTTCATCAGCCAGACGGTGCCCGAGCAGCAGCATATTGCCATGGCCCTGACCTTCGAGCTGTCGAAGGTCGAGACGCCCGTCATCCGCGAGCGCATGGTCTCGCACCTGCTCAACATCGACGAGGGGCTGGCCGAGACCGTAGCCGACAAACTCGGCATCAAGGAACTGCCGAAGAAGGCCGACGCCGCCGTTGCACCGCGCGACGACCTGCCGGCCTCCGATGCGCTGTCGATCGTCAAGAATGGTCCCGCCAGTTTCGCCGGTCGCAAGGTTGGCGTGCTGGTCACTAACGGCTGCGACGCCGGCATCGTCAAGAAGCTCGCCGCAGCGCTGAAGAAGGAGGGCGCCATGATGGAAATCATCGCGCCCAAGGTCGGCGGCGTGGAGGCCTCCGATGGCAGCTTCATCGAGGGCCACCAGATGATCGACGGCGGTCCGTCCGTGCTCTACGACGCGGTGGCGCTGATCGTTAGCCCGGAAGGCGCCGAAAAGCTCACCAAGGAGGCAACGGCCCGCGATTTCGTGGCCGATGCCTTCGCCCACTGCAAGTTCATCGGCCATGTCGAGGCGGCTCAGCCGCTCTTCGACAAGGCGCAGGTCGAGCTTGACGAGGGTTTCATCGAACTTGGCTCGGCTGCCGGCATCTCCAGCTTCATCGAGAGCTGCCGCAAGCTACGCCTCTGGGCGCGCGAGCCAAAGGTCAAGCTGTAAGTCACCCCGGACAGGCGCCCGGCGCGGTTTCTGCCGCGCCGGGCGCCTTTCGCGTTCCAAGGATCGGCAAGAAGGCCGCTACAACCCCAGTCATTCCCCTGCCCGCCGGATTCTGCTTCGATGACGGCAAACGGCAACGCGCCAACTCCTGATGTCAGGCAAATCTTTGCAAGGACCAAAACGATGACCGTCCGCTATAGACTGGGCTGCGACCTTTCATATCAGGTCATGAACCTGACCCTCTTCATCTTCAACATCGAGGTGGCCCGGCTGCCGAGGCACCGCGACCTCGTCGAGACTCTGACTTTCTCGCCGCAACTCACGCGGCGCAGCCACACGGTGCCGGACATGCAGAACCGGTATGTCAGCGTCGATGCCGATGCCGGTCCGCTCGACGTCCACTACGAGGCGGAAGTCACACTGGACGTGCACCGTGCGGATCCTGCAACGGTGCACGAGACGCCGCTCGGTGACCTCCCGCTCGACATCATGCCCTTCCTGCTGCCGTCGCGCTTCGTCTCTTCCGACAGGCTCGCTGCCTTCGCGCAGCGCGAGTTCGGGAACGTGCCGCCCGGCCACCAGCGTGTCACCCAAATCTGCAACTGGCTCTACGACAATCTCGACTACCAGCGCGGCTCCTCGGACCAGTTCACCACTGCCGACGAAAGCCTGATCATGCGGGCCGGCGTCTGCCGCGACTTCGCGCATCTCGGCATCGCCTTCTGCCGCGCCCTCAACATCCCGGCGCGCTTTGTCAGCTGCTACGCGCACGGACTCGAGCCCGGCGATTTCCACGCTGTGTTCGAGGCCTATCTCGACGGCCGCTGGTGGCTGTTCGACGGCACACGCCAGGCCAATCTCGACGGCCTCATCCGCATCGGCGCCGGCCGCGATGCGGCCGAGATCGCCTTTGCCACGCCGTTCGGCCAGATGGAGGCCGGACCGATCAACATCTCGATGGAGCGCGCCGATGGTTCGCCCGAGCCTTCGACGCGCACCACCGACGCGATCTCGACCGAAGAACCGGGGCCAGGCGCCGGCTAGGCTTCACTGCCTGGGGTCAACGGCGCTCGTCGCTTGTTTGATATATCAGCCATCTGTAGTGTCGCACCGGACCGAACCTTATCCGGCCGGCGACAGGATTAATGATGCTTAATGACAGGGTGGAGCCGGCCGCGATCAGGGCCTACCGCGAACTCGAGCGGCTGATCGTCACCCTCGAACTTGCACCAGGCAGCACCACCACCGAAGGAGCGCTGATCGACCGGCTGGCGCTTGGCCGCACGCCGGTGCGCGAGGCGATCCAGCGTCTGGCCTGGGAAAGCCTGATCGAGATCCGCCCGCGCGCCGGGCTTGCCATCGCGCCCCTGCATGCCGGCGACTGGCTGCGCGTCATCGACGCGCGCGCCGGCGTCGAGATCGTGCTGGCGCGGTCTGCCGCGCGCTTCGTCACGCTGGATACGGCGCGGCTCTTCGAGGAGGCGGCGCGGGCTATGCAGCGTGCGACGGCCTCTTCCGACGTTCTGGCCTTCCTCGAGGCCGACAAGGCACTCGACGAGGCGCTGGCGCTGGCCGCCGACAATTTCTTTGCCGCCCGGCTCGCCGCGCCGCTGCAGACGCACAGCCGCCGCTTCTGGTACCGCTTCCACCGCGAGACCGGGCTTGCAGTTTCCGCCCGCCACCATGTCGAGCTGATCGAGGCGATCGTGCGCCATGACGAGGAGGCCGCCGGCGAACGTGCCGCACAGCTGATGGCCATGCTGCGCAGCAATGCGGAGTTGGCTGCGACGCGCTGACCGCCGGGCGGGGCATTCAGAGACTGCCGCAAACGAAAATGGCGGACCGAAGCCCGCCATCCCGATCTTCTACCCGGCTTGCCGGGAGGGTTTCCGCCTGCCGCTCAGCGGTAGGGGTAGCCGGCCTTCTTCATCACGCCGGCATAGTCCTTGAACGCCTGGACCACCTTGGCCGAGCGCGGGCTCGCCGAGGCGATCTCGTCCCAGAAGGCTTCGGAATCGTCGACCACCTTGCCCCACTCCTCCGCCGGAATCGAGGTCAGTTCCATTTTCTCGCCCTCGACGCGGAGCTTCGCCTCGCCGCCCCAGTACCAGACGTCGCGATAGTAGTGCGACTGGTCGATGGTCGAGCGGTAGAGCTGCTGCAGGTGCGGCGGCACCTTGTTCCAGCTTTCGGTGTTGGCAAAGTAGGAGCCGAACCAGGCGCCGGTGACCGAGTTGGTCAGCGCGTAGTTGCAGACGTCCGCCCAGCCGACCTCGTAGGCTTCGGTGAAGCCGCACCAGGCGACGCCGTCGAGCTCGCCCGTCTGCATCGCCACCTCGACGTCGTCCCATGGCACGGTGACCGGGATCAGGCCGTATTTCGACAGGAACTTGCCGGCCGTCGGCACGCCGAAGACGCGCAGTCCGTTCATGTCGGCAAGGCTGCGGATCGGCTTGTTGACGGTGAAGATGTGAAGCGGATCCCAGGCGCCCGAAGACAGCCAGGTCACGTTCTCGACCTCGCCATAGGCCTCGGCCCAGATCTCGTTCAGGCCATAGTAGTTGAACAGCGACGGCACATCGAGGCTGTAGCGCGTGGCGAAGGGGAAGTAGCCGCCGAACACCGAGATGTCGACCGGCGAGGCCATGGTGGCGTCATCCGACTGCACGGCGTCGATGGTGCCGTTCTGCATGGCGCGGAACAACTCGGCCGTCGGCACCAGCTGGTCGGCGTAATAGAGCTCGATCTCCATCTCGCCATTGGCCGCCGCGTTAAAGGCGTCGATCTGCGGCTTGATGACGTGCGCGCCGAGCGGCGCGCCGGAATAGCTCTGCAGGCGCCACTTGATGGGTGCCTGTGCCCGCACGATGGCCGGCGCGGCAAGCGTCGAGCCGGCAAGGGCCGCGCCGCCGAAACCCGCATTGCGCAGAAAGGTGCGGCGGCTCGCCAGGATCTTCTCGGATGGAGATTGCGTCTTGTTGTCTTTCGTCATCGTCACTTTACTCCTCTGGTGGAACTGGTGTTGCGGCCTCTGCGGGCCGTTGGCGGCAGTCGGGGGTTCAGATCCCCCTGACATGGTGGGGCAGCCAGAGTGCCAGCTGCGGAAAGATCATGACCAGCGCGATGGTCAACGCCATCATCACGACGAAGGGCCAGATCGAGCGGTAGATGTCCTTCAGCCCGATCTCCTTTGGCGCCATGGCGCGCATAAGGAACAGGTTATAGCCGAAGGGCGGGGTGATGTAGGCGATCTGGCAGGTCATGGTGTAGAGCACGCCGAACCACACCAGGTCGAAGCCGAGCAGCTTGACCAGCGGTACGTAGAGCGGCGCGACGATCACCAGCATGGCAGTGTCGTCGAGGAACATGCCCATGATGATGAAGGACAGCTGCATCATGATGATCACCTGCCAGGGCGACAGGTCCCAGCTGGTGATGAACAGCGACTCGATGGCGCGCACGGCGCCCAGCCCGTCGAAGATGGCGCCGAAGGCGAGTGCCGCCAGGATCAGCCACAGGAACATGCAGGAGATGGCAAGCGTCTTGCGCGCCGTCTCGGTGATGAGGTTCCAAGACAGCCGGCCTTTCAGCGCCGCGGCGATGGTCGCCGAGGTGGCGCCGACCGCGGAACTCTCCACGAGGCTGGTGATGCCCATGACGAAGAGGCCGGTCATGGTGAAGAAGATCAGGAAGGGGATGATGCCGGCGCGCAGCAGCGCCAGCTTCTCGCGCAGCGGCATCTTCAGTTCCTCATCGGAAACCACCGGCGCGAGTTCCGGGTTGATGCGGCAGCGGATCACCACATAGATGACGAACATCCCCGCCATCAGCAGGCCGGGCACCACGCCAGCCAGCCAGAGCTGGCTCACCGGCTGGCGCGCGATCATGCCGTAGAGCACCATGACGACACTCGGCGGCACCAGGATGCCGAGCGAGGAGCCACCCTGCACGACACCCGATATCAGCACCTTGTCGTAGCCGCGGCGCAGCATCTCGGGCAGCGCGATTGTCGCGCCGATGGCCATGCCCGCGACCGACAGGCCGTTCATCGCCGAAATGATGACCATCAGGAAGATCGTGCCGATGGCCAGCCCGCCGCGCACCCGGCCGAACCAAACATGCAGCATGCGGTAGAGGTCCTCGGCAATGCCTGACTCGGCCAGGATGTAGCCCATGTAGATGAACAGGGGCAGCGTCAGCATCGGGAACCAGTTGAACAGCTTGAAGGTCGCGCTGAACGGCATCTCCACGGCGCCCTGGCCGTAAAGCAGCAGCGCCGCGCCAGCCGCGACAAAGCCGATCGCCGCGAAGACGCGCTGCCCTGTCATGAGCAGCACCATCATGGATGCGAACATCAGTATGGCGATAAGCTCATAGCTCATGAAAGGTCGGCTCCGCGGAGTGTGGCAATATGCTTGAAGACGAGGGACACACCCTGCAGGAGCATGAGAATGAGACAGGCGACCATCAGCGCCTTGATCGGGATCATCGAGGGATTCCACATCGAGAAGCGCCGCTCACCGGTCTCGATGGCGTATTTCAGGCTGGAGATCGAGCCGATCAGCATGACCGACAGGTAGAACAGCATGCAGCCGATGGTGACCAGGTCCATCTTGGCCCGCCCGCGCGGCGAGAGGCGCTCGTAGAACAGATCCATACGGACGTGGGAATCGTCCTTGATGGTCATCGCGCCGCCCATGAAATAATAGGCCGCCAACGTGAACTGGGCGAACTCGATGCACCAGTGCAGCGGTATGTGGACAACGTTGCGGGTCACCGCGTCGAGCAGCAGTACGCCGACCATGACGAAGATCAGCATCATGGCCAGGTAGCCGACATAGTCGGACAGCCGGTCGATTATCCGCACGTAGTGTCTTATTGCGGCTGGCATGCTTGCCCCTGGTACTGTGTCGAGAATAGGCACGAAATCGCAGTGTGGCCGGAACTCATCGGATTGTCACCTCAGCCTCACGCAGCGACGCGGTCAACATCGCGTCCGGCGGCGTGTCGCTGATCAGCAGATCGAGATCGGACAGCGCACAGACCTGGAACGCCGCACGGCGGTCGAACTTGGTGGCGTCGGCCACCACGACCACGTTTCGCGCCCGGCCGATCATCGCGCGCGCCATCTGCGCCTCGTCGAAATTGGCGTCCATCACGCCCGCCTTGGCGTCGATGGCGGCGACCGTGAGCACCGCGTAGTCGGCCTGGAAGGCTTCGACCTGCCGGATGGCGAGCGGGCCGACAGTCTCGGCATTGTCACTGCTGTAGCCGCCACCGAGCAGGTAGACCGCGTTGTCGCCGCCGGCCGCGCCGAACACCTGCGCGACGCGCAGCGAATTGGTGATCACGGTCATGCCGCCGGTCGGCGCCAGTTCCTCGGCGCAAGCCAGCGTCGTCGACCCGGTGTCGATGAACAGCGTGTCGCCGCGCTCGATGACGCCGGCGAGCTTCACGGCGATCTGCCGCTTGGCCTCGGCGTTCTCGGTCATGCGCTGCTGGAAGCTCGACTCGGACTGCAGGCGCGGCCGCTTGGCGCCGCCATGCACCTTCTGCACGATGCCGGCCTCGGCCAGCAGGCCGAGGTCGCGACGGATCGTTTCGGTCGACACGTCGAAGCGCACCGCCAGCGCATCGACCGAGACCTGCCCGTCCCTGTCGATGATCGCGGCGATCTGGCTTTGCCGTTGCTTTGGTTTCATTCCGCCCCCAAACTTGACACGAAACAAGCGGCAGCGCCCAAGTCAACAGCTTTTTGTTGGATGCGGCAAAGTTTTGTAGTCATTAGTCCGATTTCGTTGACTAATTGGTCATTCCGTGGGCATGACTGCCCAATTCACACTCACGTGGCGGCGAGCCAGGCGGGAGAGTCGCTCAACCGATGTCGCAGGACAGTTCCTCCGAGGTTTTCGACGTTGCCGTGATCGGTGGCGGGGTCATCGGTTGCGCCGTGGCGCGCAAGTTCGCGCTGGAGGGTGCCCGCGTCGTCATCCTGGAAAAGGCGCTCGACATTCTCGACGGCGCCTCCAAAGGCAACAGCGCGATCCTGCATACCGGCTTCGACGCGCCGCCCGGCTCGCTGGAACTCGCCTGCATCAAAGCCGGTTACGCCGAGTATCTCGACATTCGCGAGCGCCTTAACCTGCCGCTCGTGCGGGCTGGCGCGCTCGTGCTCGCCTGGACCGAGGAACAGGAAGCGGCCCTGCCCGGACTGATGGAGCAGGCGCGGACCAATGGTATCACCGACATCCAGCCGCTGACGGCCACCGAGGCGCTGAAGCTCGAGCCCGAGCTTGCCGGCACGCTGCGCGCTGCCTTCCGCGTGCCGCGCGAACATCTCATCGACCCGTGGTCGGCGCCGCACGCCTATCTGTTGCAGGCGATGGAGAACGGCGCCGTGCTCCGGCGCGACTGCGAGGTTCTGGGCGGCATCTATGACGGCGTCGCCTGGCGGCTCGAGACAAGCCGTGGCGGCGTGCAGGCGCGCCTCGTCGTCAACGCCGCCGGGCTCTATGGCGATATCGTTGACGAACGGCTGACCGGCCGGCGCGATTTCCACATCAAGCCGCGCAAGGGCCAATTCGTCGTCTTCGACAAGACCGCCGCGCGGCTCACCACGCACATCCTGCTGCCGGTGCCGAGCAAGACGACCAAGGGCATCGTGGTCTGCCGAACCGCCTACGGCAACCTGCTCGTCGGACCGACTGCCGAGGAGCAGGAGGATCGCAGCGTTGCTGAACTGGTGCCCGGCGCGCTCGCGGCGCTGCGCCGGCGCGGCGAGGAAATCCTGCCGGCGCTCGCCGGCGAGGAGGTCACCGCCATCTATGCCGGCCTGCGTCCGGCGACCGAATACAAGGACTACCGGGTCCGCGCGCATGAGGGCAAAGCCTACATCACCGTCGGCGGCATCCGCTCGACCGGCCTGAGCTCCGCACTCGGCGTGGCGCGCTACGTGCAGGCGCTCGCCGTGAAGCTCGGCCTCCCGGCTCAGCCGCTTGCCGATCCCGTCTGGCCGCGCCTTCCAGCGCTCACCGACGAGGGCCAGCGCGACTGGCGCGCCGCGGGCAATGCCGGCATCGTCTGCCATTGCGAGCTGGTCACCAGGCGCGAGGTCGAGGCCGCGATGGAAGGCCCCCTGGCGCCGCAAACGCTTGCCGGGCTGAAGCGCCGCACCCGTGTCACCATGGGCCGCTGCCAGGGCTTCTACTGCTCGGCCGAGCTTGCCGCGATGACGCGCGACCGGCTTGCGGTTGCGATGACGGAAACCGCCGATGGCTGATTCAGCGCCGCAAAGCTGCGACGTCGCCATCGTCGGCGGCGGGCCGGCGGGACTTGCCGCAGCCGTTGCGCTGCGCAAGGCAGGCGTCGCATCGGTCGTTGTTCTGGAACGCGAGGCGCAGGCCGGCGGCATACCGCGCCATTGCGGCCACTATCCCTTCGGCATGCGCGAGTTCAACCGCGTGCTGCGCGGCCCCGACTACGCCGCGCGGCTGGTCGCCCGGGCGCTGAAGTCGGGCGTCGACATCCGCACTTCCGTCACCGTCACCGCGCTCGACCCTGGTGGCCGGCTCGGCCTGTCGACGCCAGAAGGCGCTGCCGAGCTTGCGGCAACGCGCGTGCTTCTGTGCACCGGCGTGCGCGAGAAGAGCCGCGCCGCACGGCTGATCGGCGGCGAAAAGCCCGGCGGCGTTCTGTCCACCGGAGCGCTGCAGGGGCTCGTCTATCTCAATCACCAGAAGCCCTTCTCGCGTCCCGTCGTGCTCGGCACCGAGCTCGTCTCCTTCTCCGCACTTTTGACCTGCCGGCACATGGGCATCCGCCCGGTCGCCATGGTCGAGCCCGCCAGCCGCGTCACGGCCCGCTGGCCGACCCGCCTGTTGCCCAAGCTCCTGCGCATTCCGCTTCTCCTCGACACCGGCATTTCCGCAATCCATGGCGGCTCGAAAGTCACCGGCGTGGACCTCGTCACACCCGACGGCGGCACGCGCCACATCGACTGCGACGGCGTCATCGTTACCGGCGCCTTCCTGCCCGAGGCTTCGCTGCTCAGGGCCAGCCACCTCGCCGTCGACCCCGCCAGCGGCGGGCCGGACATCGACCAGTTCGGGCGCTGCTCCGACCCGACCTATTTCGCCGCCGGCAACCTCTTGCGTGCAGTGGAAACCGCCGGCTGGAGCTGGGCCGAGGGCCGCCGCGCCGGCAACACGATCGCACACGACCTGAAGAGCAGCCTTCCCGAGCCGCGCGAGGGGCTGCGGCTGGTGATGGCCAGCGACGCGCTGAAATACGCCGTGCCGCAGCGGGTCGCTTATCCCGCGGGCAGCCCGCGTTCGGCGACGAAAATCCAGCTGCGCGTCACACGCCCGGTCGAGGGGCGGCTCGGCCTGCGCATCGACGGCACCGAGCTGTGGTCCAAGCCGCTCTCGGCCGTGCCAGAACGGCGGCTGACGGTGCCGGTCTCGATGCTGCCCGATGGCCGGAAGGGTACCGCAGAATTCTTCGTGCGGGAGCAAGCAAAGTGAACACGCTGGCGATCGACCAGGGCACTACCAGCACGCGCGCGCTCGTCGTCGACGCAGCAGGCAAGGTAACGCCGCTGGCTTCGCTGCCGCACCGTCAGATCTACCCACAAGCCGGATGGGTTGAGCACGACCCGGAAGAACTAATCGGCAATCTGCGAGCCTGTCTCGACGCGTCCGGCGCCGTGCCTGACATCGGCGCCATCGGCCTCGACAACCAGGGCGAGAGCTGCCTTGCATGGAACGCCGGGACCGGCCGCGCCATCAGCCCGGTCATCGTCTGGCAGGACAGCCGCACGGCATCCGACATCGAAAGGCTTGCCGCCGATGGGCTCGAGGCCACGGTGCTGGAGCGCGCCGGCCTGCCGCTCGACCCCTATTTTTCCGCCTCCAAGCTCGGCTGGATCATGCGCGAAATCCCGGAGGCGGCGCGGCTGGCCGCCAAGGGGCAGCTACGGCTCGGCACAACCGACGCTTTCTTCCTTGACCGGTTGACCGGGCGCTTCGTCACCGACGTCGCCACAGCCTCGCGCACCTCGCTGATGAACCTTGCCACCTGCGGCTGGGACGCCGAACTCTGCGCCCTTTTCGGCGTCCCGGTCGACGCCTTGCCTCAGATCGTATCGAGCACCGGCGATTTCGGCGCGCTCGATGTCGGCGGAAGGTCGGTACCGCTCGCCGCCTCCATCGTCGACCAGCAGGCCTCGCTTTACGGCCATGGCTGCCGCGAGGCCGGCGACGCCAAGATCACCTTCGGCACCGGCGCCTTCGCGCTTGCCCTTACCGGCGATCTGCTGCGCACGAAGGCCGGCGGGCCGCTGCCCACCGTCGCCTGGCAGAAGGCCGGCGAGGCGCCGACCTTCGCGCTCGACGGCGGCGTCTACAGCGCCTCCTCGGCCGTCAACTGGGCGCGCGGCCTCGGCCTGTTTTCCGACTTCGCGGAGATCGACGCCTTCGACGCGCCGGCGGCAATCGACCGCGGCATCGCCTTCGTGCCGGCGCTCGCCGGGCTTGCCTGCCCGCATTGGGATCGCTCGGCGCGCGGCGCCTGGCTCGGGCTGTCTCTCGATTCCTCGCCCGCCGACATGATGCAGGCGCTGTTCGAGGGCGTGGCGCTGCGCATGGGCGAGGTGGCCGCCGCCCTGCAGGAAACCGCGCCGCTTTCGGCGCCGGTATCGATCGACGGCGGCATGGCCGCCAACCATTACTTCTGCCAGTTCCTGGCCGACACGCTGCAGCGCGAGATCATCGTCTCCGACCAACCAGAGCTCACCGCCGTCGGTGCCGCCGCACTCGCGGCGGAGGCGGTGGGGAAACCCTTCGACTTTAGGCGCAGCGGTCGCCGCGTGCTGCCGGGCGACGTCCCGTCAGGACGCGCCGAACGGTTCGTGACGGCGCGGCAGGCGATCCAGGCCTACGGAAATTTCAGGTGAGTTTCGTTCCGCGCGGTTAGCCGCGCCACGCTGCTCAAGCCGCCGCGGCAACACCCTTGAAGTCTATAGAGCGGACCAGCGTGCCGAGCTCCGGTTCGTCAACCAGCAGCGCGGCATCTTCCGGCGACAGCCATGCGCGGTGTCGTTTGGCGCTTTCCTCCCAGTCCGCCAGCACCTCCTCGACCTTGAGCATGTGAACCGTCACCCGGATCTTGACGAAGCGGGTCTTCAGCCTCTTCCAGTAGTCGTAAGTACCGAGCGGCGTCTTCAGCATCTTGCCGCTGACGCCCGCTTCCTCCCGCGCCTCGATCGCGGCTGTCTTCTTGCCGCTCTTGCCCTTCATGGGCCAGCCCTTGGGAACGATGAAGCGCTTCGTGGTGTTCGACGTGATCAGCAACACCTCGACCTTGCCCTCGGCATCGAGCCGGAACGGAATGGCAGCGACCTGCCGGATCGGCTTTCCCTTCTTGGCTTTCGCAACGATGAGCTTCTGCTTGACCATGCCGTCTTTTGGACCCTACCCTGTCGCCGATGCATTCCGCCAGCTGTCTGCCGGCGCTCTCCAAGCGCTCCGTGACTCCCTGTATCGGAATTGCACTCCAACACAATTGCCACGGATCGGTTGCCGTAATAGCAGAATTTGCTACTTGTTAGACGGCGAAATAATTTGGGAGGAGAACCGCTCATGAAGAAGCACTATCTTGGAACGGCCGCGATGGCCGCAATGCTGCTTTCGGGGACCGCGCTGGCGCGTGCCGAAAGCGTGACGCTCTACTGCAGCGCCGACGAGGTTTGGTGCCAGCAGATCAAGACCAATTTCGAGGCCGAGACCGGCATCACCGTCGACATGACCCGCAAGAGCTCAGGCGAAACCTTCGCCCAGGTCAAGGCGGAAGCCAGCAACCCGAAGGGCGACGTGTGGTGGGGCGGCACCGGTGACCCGCACCTGCAGGCTGCCGAGGAAGGCCTGACCGAGGCCTATGTCTCGCCGATGCGCGACCAGCTGCAGCCCTGGGCGATCCGCCAGGCGGAAGCGGCCGGCGACAAGACCATCGGCGTCTATTCCGGCGCGCTCGGCTTCGGCTACAACAAGGACCTGCTGGCCAAGAACGGCCTGCCCGAGCCGAAATGCTGGGAAGACCTGACCAAGCCCGAGTTCAAGGGTCATGTGCAGATCGCCAACCCGAATTCGTCGGGCACCGCATACACGACGCTGGCGACGATGGTGCAGCTGTTCGGCGAGGACAAGGGCTTCGACTACATGAAGGCCCTGCACAAGAACATCAACCAGTACACCAAGTCGGGCTCTGCTCCGATCAAGGCGGCCGGCCTCGGCGAAACCACCGTCGGCATCGTCTTCATGCACGATGCCGTGGCGCAGACGGCGGCCGGTTTCCCGATCGTCACCGTGGCGCCCTGCGAGGGCACCGGCTACGAGATCGGCTCGATGTCGCTGATCGCGGGTGCGCGGAATCCCGAAGCGGCCAAGAAGTTCTACGACTGGGCGCTGTCGGCAGAGATGCAGTCGCGTGCCAAGGATGCCAACTCCTACCAGCTGCCGTCGAACAAGAATGCGACCGCCTCGCCGCTGTCGCCCGACCTGTCGACGATCAAGCTGATCGACTACGACTTCAAGAAGTACGGCTCGAGCGACGAACGCAAGCGGCTCTTGAAGAAGTGGGACGACGAGGTTTCGACCCTGCCGCAGTAAACCGTGCGGCAGCATAAAGAGGTCCATGGCCTTCATCCGACCGTCACCCTGTGGGTGGCGGTCGGACTGATCGGCTTTGCCGTACTTCCCTGGTACGGCACGGACTCCAATTTCTTCACGCTCTCCTGGCTGCTCGATGGCTACCCGTTCGACGGCGACGTGGCGCCGGCGCTGTTCCTGGCCCTGCAGGGCGAGAAGCCTTGGCTGGCGCCGGTCGGACTGCTGCTGCTTGTGCCGTTCCTGCTCTGGAACCGGCAGAAAAACGACCCGTTCTTCGGTCGCCTGCTGATCGCCGTCGGTGCGATCGGATTTGCCTATCTGATGCTGCAGGGCTTCGCCATCGGCCTGCGCGGCTGGCGTTTCGAATGGCTGACGGCCCTGTTCGGAGAGCTCGGCGACCGCCAGTTCGGCATGGGCTACGGCGCCATGTTGTGCGCCGGCGCCTTCCTCTTCCTGTTTTCCGTCGGCCTCGCCGGCCGCGGCGTGGTCGGCGGCGACGTCTTCGTCGTCAGCACCATCGCCTTCGTCATCACCGTCGTGGCGCTCTTCATCTTCATGCCCATCCTGCAGATGCTGGCCAATGCCATGATCACGCAGGAGGGAACCTATTCGCTCTCCAGCTTCGTCGAGAAGATCTTCAGCGACCGGCTGTGGGGAATCGGCTGTGTCACGCAGAACATCGGCTGCGGCGTCGCCTGGAACTCGCTCTTCCTCGCCATCCTCGTCGGCGTACTCACCACGCTGCTCGGCCTCGTTTTCGCGCTGGTCGTCACGCGCACTGGCTTCCGCTATGGCCGCATCCTGCGCGCGCTGACCGTGCTGCCTATCATAACGCCGCCCTTCGTGATCGGCCTTGCCATCATCCTGCTGTTCGGCCTGTCGGGCGCGGTCACCCAGATGTTCGCCGAACTCTTCGGCGTCCAGGCGACGCGCTGGGTTTACGGCCTGCCCGGCCTCCTGATCGCTCAGCTCCTCGCCTTCACGCCGATTGCCTTCCTGGTGCTGATCGGCGTCGTCGAGGGCATCAGCCCGTCGATGGAGGAGGCCGCCCAGACACTGCGTGCCAGCCGCTGGCAGACCTTCCGCACTGTCTCGCTGCCGCTGATGCGCCCGGGGCTGGCCAACGCCTTCCTGCTCGGCTTCATCGAGAGCATGGCCGACTTCGGCAACCCGCTGGTGCTCGGCGGCAATTTCGACGTTCTCTCGACCGAGATCTTCTTCGCCATCGTCGGCGCCCAGAACGACCAGGCGCAGGCCGCGGTGCTTGCCATCGTGCTCCTGGCCTTCACGCTCGGCGCCTTCTACGCGCAGCGCTTCTGGCTCGGCCAGAAATCCTACACCACCGTCTCGGGCAAGGGTGATTCCGGCGTCCATCCGCTGCTTCCCACCGGCCTGCGATACACCGTCTTCGCCATAGCCGGCTTCTGGGCGCTGTTCACGATCTTCGTCTACGCCACCATCTTCTACGGCAGCTTCGTCAAGCTGTGGGGCGTCGACAACAGCCTGACGCTTGTCCACTACGTGAAGTCCTTCGCCATCGGCTGGACCGAGTTCGGCATCCACTGGAAGGGCGCGGCCTGGAGCTCTTTCTGGACCACAATCACCATCGCGCTCGTCTCGGCGCCGCTCACCGCGGCGATCGGACTCCTGACCGCCTACCTGCTGGTACGCCAGGACTTCGCCGGCAAGGATGCCTTCGAGTTCGGCACGATGCTGTCCTTCGCCATTCCCGGCACGGTGATCGGCGTCTCCTACGTCATCGCCTTCAACGTGCCGCCGATCGAGCTGACGGGTACCGGCGTCATCCTCGTGCTGTCCTTCATCTTCCGCAACATGCCTGTCGGCGTGCGCGCCGGCGTCGCGTCGATGTCGCAGATCGACCGCAGCCTCGACGAATCCTCGCTGACATTGGGCGCCAATTCCTGGCAGACCTTCCGCAAGATCGTGCTGCCGCTTCTGAGGCCCGCCATCCTCGCCGCTCTGGTTTATTCCTTCGTGCGCGCCATGACCGCCATCAGCGCCATCATCTTCCTGGTTTCGGCCCGCTACGACATGTCGACCAGCTACATCATCGGCCGTGTCGAGAACAACGAGTACGGCATCGCCATCGCCTACTCGGCGGTGCTGATCGCCGTCATGCTCGCCGTCATCGGCCTGATGCAGCTCGCCGTCGGCAGCCGAAACATCGGCCGCCGCAGCAGCGGCGACGGCGACCTTTCCCAATCGCGCACCAATGTCAGCCTGCCCGGCCGGCAACCGGCATTTTCAGGAGGCGGCTGATGGCCGAGATCAAGAGCAACGCCGCATCGGTGGAGTTTCGAAACGTCTCGAAGTTCTACGGCAAATCGAAGGTGGCCGCGGTCAACGACGTCTCGCTCAACGTCGAGGCGGGCAAGCTGGTCACCCTGCTCGGTCCGTCAGGCTGCGGCAAGACGACGACGCTTCGCATGATCGCCGGGCTCGAAATGGCAACCAGCGGGCAGATCCTGATCGGCGGCGCCGACGTCACCTCGCTGCCCGCCACCGACCGCGACGTGTCGATGGTGTTCCAGTCCTATGCATTGTTTCCGCATATGAGCGTCATGGAAAACGTGCAATACGGCCTGCGCTTCTCCGGCTTCCCGAAGAAGGAGATCAACGACCGCGCCAATGCCGGGCTGGAGCTCGTCGGCCTGACCGGCTTCGGCGACCGGCTGCCCAGCCAGCTTTCCGGCGGCCAGCAGCAGCGCGTCGCCGTGGCGCGCGCGCTGGTGCTCGAACCGCAGGTGCTGCTGTTCGACGAGCCGCTCTCCAACCTCGATGCCAAGCTGCGCCGCCGCGTGCGCGAGGAAATCCGCGAGATCCAGCAGAAGCTCGGCCTGACAGTCGTCTACGTGACGCACGACCAGGAAGAGGCGCTGGCGGTCTCCGACCGCATCATCGTCATGAACAACGCCGTCATCGCGCAGGACGGCACGCCGCGCGAGCTCTACGACGCGCCGGCCAACGCCTTCGTTGCCGACTTCATCGGCGAGGCCAACATCTTCGACTGCGAGGTCGTTTCCGTGGAAGGCGACTTGGCGGCGGTCCGGCTCGGCCCGGTGACGCTGAACCTGCCGGCGCGGGGCCACTCGGCCGGTGCGGCAAAGCTTGCGGCGCGGCCGAACCGCATCAACATTGCAGAGGCGGGAACGCCCGGCACGCTGCCCGGCACGATCGAGAAGGCCACCTATGTCGGCAGCCATCTCGAATTCATCGTCGGCACGGAGTTCGGCGAGGTTTTTGTCGTCTCGTCGAATGTCGACGCCGGCCCCAAGGCCGGCGAGTTGGTTGGGCTTGCGTTCCCGGAGCGCGGCCCGGTGCTCATCAGCTCCTGAAGGCGGCCTGCGCCAGCGCCTCGACCTTGTCGTAGACGCCCTGGCCGGCAACGATCACCGGCGTTCCCTTGGTCAGCACTTCGGCCGGATGCGGCGCGACATTGCCGCCGGCCTCCTCGATCAGCAGCATGCCGGCCAGGCAGTCCCAGGCGTTCATGTGCTCCTCGACATAGCCGAGCAGGCGTCCGGCGGCGACGTAGGCGAGCATCAGCGCGCCCGAGGCGTTGCGGAAATAGACGCCGCCCTGGCCGAGCAGGTCGGCGATGAGGCCCACGACATTGTTTGCCTCCGCGCGGTTGGAGAAGCCGGTGCCGAGCGAGCCTTCGGTCAGGCTGGTTGCCCCGGTCGCGCGGATCGGCTTGCCGTTGAGATAGGCGCCGCCGCCGCGCCGGCCATAGAAGCTCTCGCCGGTCGACGGCTCGTGGATCACGCCGACATCCGTCTGGCCGTCCCTGAAGCCGGCGATAACCACGCACCACGCCGGAATGCCGCGCACGAAATTCGCCGTGCCGTCGATGGGGTCGAGGACCCAGGAATAGCCCGAGGTACCTGGCGTCGGGGCGTGCTCCTCGCCGACGACGGCGTCGTCCGGATATTTTTCGGCAAGCGCAGAACGGATGAAGGTCTCGACGTCTCGGTCGGCTTCCGAGACCAGGTCCTGGTGGCCCTTGCTCTCGATGGTCAGCGTGTCGAGGCGGCGGAAATACTCCATGCCCAGATCGCCGGCGCGCTTTGCCAGCTCTGCCGCGAACTGCATCCGCGCTTCATTGTCATGTCCCATGGGCATCTGCTCTCGACTGTGGGAGGAATCTGCTGCCGCTGATAGCAGATGCGCCGGGCGCGTTGAAGGGTCGATGCGGCAAGACCGGCCAGGCCGCGGCCGAGGCTTCGTTTCCGGCCACAGGATAGTTTGCCGGTTGTCGAATTTGGGGTGGACATTGAAGGCCGGTGCCCCAAAACTGCAAGCCGTTGCTGCAGCCTTTCGCCGGGTCCGGCTCAGGCTGCACATCCAAAGGGAGGAATTCATGAAAAAACTGCTCGCCGCAGCTGCGATGCTGCTCGCCACCACCATTGTGTCCCAGGCCGAATTCAAGCTGGACAGCCGCTACCAGGACGCCGATGGCGACCTCATCGCCGACATCCCCACCGACGCAAGCCAGCAGGTCGACCCGTCGACGCTGATCTTTGCCTACACGCCGGTCGAGGACCCGGCCGTCTATGCAGAAGTGTGGGACGGCTTCCTCAAGCACATGGAGGAAAAGACCGGCAAGAAGGTGCAGTTCTTCCCCGTCCAGTCGAACGCCGCGCAGATCGAGGCGATGCGCGCCGGCCGCCTGCACATCGCCGGTTTCAACACCGGCTCCAACCCGCTTGCCGTCGCCTGCGCCGGGCTGCGTCCCTTCGCCATGATGGCCTCGGCCGACGATTCCTTCGGCTACGAGATGGAGATCATCACCTATCCGGGCTCGGGCATCGAGAAGGTCGAGGACATCAAGGGCAAGAAGCTCGCCTTCACCTCCGAGACCTCCAACTCCGGCTTCAAGGCGCCGTCGGCGCTGCTGAAGGCAGAGTACAACATGGTCGCCGGCACCGACTTCGAGCCGGTCTTCTCCGGCAAGCACGACAATTCGATCCTGGGCGTCGCCAACAAGGACTATCCGGCGGCCGCTATCGCCAATTCGGTCATGGCGCGCATGCTCGAGCGCGGCGTCGTCAAGCCGGAGCAGATCGTCACGGTCTACAAGTCCGATACCTTCCCGACCACCGGTTACGGCGTTGCCAACAATCTGACTCCGGAACTTCAGGACAAGATCAAGGACGGCTTCTTCTCCTTCCCGTGGGAGGGCTCGAAGCTGCAGGAAGAGTTCTCGAAGTCCGGCGAGGCCAAGTTCATCCCGATCACCTTCAAGGACAACTGGGCGGTCATCCGCCAGATCGACGAGGCCAACGGCGTCGAGTATTCCTGCCAGTAGGCGCGACCCCGCACTTGCGACAGGCCGGGCTCGTCCCGGCCTGAACCTCCGAGGCGAAAGAAGGGGCAACCGTGCTCACAGTCAAGAATCTGGGCAAGACCTACAAGACCGGCGACCGCGCGCTGAACGATGTCAGCTTCACCGTCGAGGCCGGCCAGGTGGTCGGGCTGATCGGCCCCTCCGGCGCCGGCAAGTCGACGCTGATCCGCTGCGTCAACCGGCTGGTCGAGCCGACCGCCGGCAAGATCTTTCTCGGGGACACCGAACTCACCGGCCTGTCCGGCGCCGGCCTGCGCACGGCGCGCCGGCGCATCGGCATGATCTTCCAGGAATACGCGCTGGTCGAACGGCTGACCGTCATGGAGAACGTGCTGTCGGGCCGCCTCGGCTACGTGCCGTTCTGGCGTTCCTTCAGCCGCCGCTTTCCGCAGACCGATGTCGACAAGGCGTTTGCGCTGCTCGCCCGCGTCGGCCTAACCGACCACGCCGACAAGCGCGCCGACGCCCTATCGGGCGGCCAGCGCCAGCGCGTCGGTATCGCGCGCGCATTGGAACAGGATCCCGAACTGCTGCTGATCGACGAGCCGACCGCCAGCCTCGACCCGAAAACGTCGCGCCAGATCATGCGGCTGATCGGAGAGATCTGCACCGAGCGCAACCTGCCCGCGATCATCAACATCCATGACGTGGTGCTGGCCCAGGCCTTCACCCAGCGCATCATCGGCCTGAAGGCCGGCGAAGTCGTGTTCGACGGCACGCCCGACGAACTCACCGACGACGTGCTGACCTCGATCTACGGCGAGGAGGACTGGACGGCGATGCGCCGCAAGGACGGCGACCATCACGATGATACCATCACCGACGAAGAGCGCATGGCGGGTCTCGCCTGATGGCTGCCGAAGCCGTGCGCACCTGGCGGCGTCCGCCGATCCTGATCAAGGACTGGCGCTGGCGCTGGGGCATCTATGCATTCGCCATCATCTACCTCGTGCTCGCCGTCTCCAGCGTCGAGGTCAACTGGGCGCGCGTCTACGAGGGGCTTGAGCGTGGCTGGCGTTTCCTGCAGGGTTTTCTCGTCCCCGACTTCACCTCGCGCTGGCGCGACATCGGTTCGGGCCTCGTCGAAAGCCTGACCATGACCGTCACCTCGACCATCGTCGGCGTGCTCCTGGCCATCCCGGTCGGCATTGGCGCGGCGCGCAACCTCGCGCCGCTCCCGGTCTATCTCGTCTGCCGCTCGATCGTCGCCATCTCGCGCAGCCTGCAGGAGATCATTGTCGCCATCCTGTTCGTCGCGATGTTCGGCTTCGGTCCCTTTGCCGGATTCTTGACGCTGACCTTCGCAACCATCGGCTTCATGGCCAAGCTGCTCGCCGAGGACATCGAGGACATCGACGAGGCCCAGACGGAGGCGGTGCGCGCCACCGGCGCTTCGTGGTGGCAGGTGGTCAACTACGCCGTGCAGCCGCAGGTCATGCCACGCCTGATCGGCTTGGCGCTCTACCGCCTCGACATCAATTTCCGCGAATCCTCGGTCATCGGCATTGTCGGCGCCGGCGGCATCGGTGCCACGCTCAACACATCGATCGACCGCTACGAGTACGATTCCGCAGGCGCCATCCTGCTCATCATCATCGCCATCGTCATGCTGGCCGAATATTCGTCGGGCTTCGTTCGCAAGTGGGTGCAGTGATGCCGGTGGAGCAGGGTACGGTGCCAGTCTGGAGGAAGCGCACGACGGCGGCGCAGTGGACGCTGTGGGGCGGCTGGTTCGCGCTCGCCATCCTGTTCGTCTATTCTTGGCAGGTGATGACGAAGGACACGATCTGGGCCTTCGTCATGGACGCACCCGAGCAGGCTGCCGATCTCGGCAGCCGCATGTTCCCGCCGCGCTGGTCATACATGGAGCGGCTGTGGTGGCCGCTGTGGGACACGCTCAACATCGCCACGCTTGGCACGATGCTGGGCATCCTCATCGCCGTCCCTGTCGCCTTCGCGGCGGCCCGCAACACCACGCCCTCGCTCTATTTCGTGCGGCCGGCGGCACTGTTCATTATCGTTGCCTCGCGCTCCATCAACTCGCTGATCTGGGCGCTGCTGCTGGTGGCCATCATCGGGCCGGGCATTCTCGCCGGCATCGTCGCCATCGGCCTGCGCTCGATCGGCTTCGTCGCAAAACTGCTCTACGAGGCCATCGAGGAGATCGACGAGGGCCAGGTCGAGGCGGTGGCGGCCACCGGCGCCTCGCGTGCGCAGGTGATCGACTACGCCATCGTTCCGCAGGTGCTGCCTGCCTTCTTCGGCATCTCGGTGTTCCGCTGGGACATCAACATCCGCGAATCCACCATTCTCGGCCTGGTCGGCGCAGGCGGCATCGGCCTGCAGCTGCAGGCCTCGCTCAACACGCTGGCATGGCCGCAGGTGACGCTGATCTTCGTCGTCATCCTCGGCACGGTGGTGGTCTCGGAATGGGTCTCGGCCAAGGTGCGCGAAGCGATCACCTGAGGCAGCCGACATGACTCAGTCGGCGTCGACCGACTGCCTGCCGGTCATGCTCTCGACCTCGATGCGGTAGAACAGGTGCTCAGCAGCGTTTGCCGACGGGCCCGGCACCGGCTTCAACCCGCCCGGTTCCCACCAGCTTGCCTGCTTGCCCAGCATCGACCAAGCGTGGTCGCGTTCACGCTTCCAGCCGATTCGGTCTGGCAACTCCTCGAACCGGCCATAGGCCACGACGCTGCGCCATTCGCGCCCGGCTGAATACTGCTCGATGAGCATGCAGACCTTGGGGTTCTGGCGCATCCATTCGATCTTCTGGCCGGGCATGGTGAAGCTGTAGAAGAAGGGAGCAGCATAGGCGAAGTGCACCGGCACTAAGTAAGGCTGGTCCTCACGACTGACGGCAAGCCGCGCGACGCGCGCCTGCGCAATCACTGCCGCGCATTCGGACTTGTTCATTTCCCTGATGATCATTGCGTCCTCCTGCTGCCGGCCACCGGACCAGGTCCGCAGTCTGGCGCGTGAACATGTCGGGCATCATCGCGCAGGCGAACAGCAGGCGCGTTGATCCCGGTCAATCGCCCGGTGCGCCTCTGTCGTTGCGCGTCGTCTCGCCGTCAGGCTGGCACGCTCCCTATGCCATGCGGCGGAAGCCGGAAGAACATCGCGAGCTTGAGGCTGGTCGCAATGCGTTCGGCCCGTTCGATGAAGGCAGTCGCGACATCGGGCGGGCACAGATCATGTGCCGTCTCTCCAAACAGACGGAGCCAGATTGCGAAATCGCTCTCGACGACGGTCGTGAGCTTGACGTGGGCCGGCACCGGGCGGCCTTGGTAGCTGCCATCCTTCAGCATCACCGAGCACCAGAAATCCGTCATCTTCTCCAGATGTGGCTCCCAGTCGCCGGTGATGGCGGCCGCGAATATCGGGCCGAGACGCTCGTCCTGCCTGATGCGTCCGTAGAAGGTGCGGACCAGCCTGCCGATGAAGGCGCGGTCCAGTCCGGCATGCTCGACCGGCTGCTCGGCCGCAGGCGGCGTCGCTTGAGGATTTCTCGTGGGCATTTCTGCAACCTGCATCGTCTGTCGCCGGCAAGGCCGCGTTCACTGCGACAATGCGCAATCGGCCCGCCAGGTCTTTGCGCTGGGGCAAACCGGGCGTCATTTTCCGCCGCGGCTTTCGGCGATGGGTGTCAGTTTTTGCTGAAAAGCGCGCCCAGCATCCCATCGGACGAAGGCTGAGCCATATACTTGTCGATCAGTACCTCGACCTGCGCGTTGCGTGCGCGGGCGCTGTCGGCCCCCATGACAACGATGATGAGGCGGCGCGAGCCCCTGGTGACCGAGGTGACGATGTTGTAGCCCGAGGCGCGAATGTAGCCGGTCTTTATGCCGTCGACGCCGGGTACCCGGCCGAGCAGGTCGTTGTGGCCGCGAATGGTCCGGCCGTTGAAGGTGAACTCGCGCTTCGAGAAGTAATGGAAGTGCTGCGGGAAACGCGAGCGCAAGGCTAGGCCGAGCACCGCCATGTCACGCGCCGTCGTGCGCTGCTCGTCGTCGGGCAGGCCGGACGCGTTCCTGAAGGTGGTGGCCGACATGCCGAGCTGGCGCGCCCGCGCCGTCATCTGCCGGGCGAACTGCTCCTCGCTGCCGCCGCCGAGAAACTCGCCGACCGCCACTGCCGTGTCGTTTCCCGACTTGACGGCAAGCGCCTCGATCGCGGTCTCGACGTCGATCGTCTGCCCGGCCTTGAGCCCGAGGCGGCTCGGCGGCTGGCGTGCCGCATTGGCGGATACCGGGATCTGGCTCGACTTCGTTATGCGGCCCTGGTCGAGCGCCTCAAAGAGCAGGTAGAGCGTCATCATCTTCGTCAGCGAGGCGGGATAGCGCGTCGCCCGCGAATCGATCTGCTGCAGGGTGGCGCCGGTCGAGGCGTCGATGACGAGTTCGGAATAGCGTGAGGCCGGGCCGGGCAGGTTGACCGGTGCCGGCGGCTCCAGCGTGCTCGTGGTCGAACAGCCGGCTACCACCAGCATCAAACACAGGATCGCCGCGCGGCGAAGAAGTGCAAGAGGCGACGGGAAGGTCTGACGGCTCAGGGTATGCTGCTGGATCATGCGGTGCGTTGGGATGACGCCATTTGTCGGTTGCCTGCCCCCGACTAACCCATGACCGTCCCGGTTGCCATTCCCTTTATGCAACAGGTGGGGACAAATCGGCCGCAACGGTCCCAGCCCCGGCTTCTTGAGATCGGGCTTCCGCTGCGGTATGCCGGATACCTGCGAGGGGAGCTCTCATGACCGAAACCAGTTCAATCGGCGGCGCGCAATCGGTGCTGCGCGCCTCGCTCGGCCGCAGCGGCAAATGGGCGGCCGGCCTCGGCGCCGTCGGTGGCTTCATCGCCGACATCTTGCAGCCGCTGGCGCCTTTCGCGGCCTATATCGCGCTGATCGCTGCGGTCGCCGCGATGGTCGTGGCCGTTGCCATCGCCTTCCGCCTCGTTCTGGCGACGCGCGCCCTGCCGGCGCTGGTCTTCGCCACCACCACAGCGGCGATCGCCGGCGGCGTCTTTGCGCTGCAGCAGGCCGATGACGCCGAGGACGGCGTGCTCGCCTCTCTGGTGCCGGCAATTGCCGGGCTGCAGCAGTCGATGGGCATCGTATCGGCCCGTGTCGAAGCGATCCAGGAGACCGTTACCGAGACGCAGAAGACGGTCGAGGAAGTGCAGCAGACGACCGAAGAGGTCCAGCAGACCACCCAGCAGGTTCAGCAGACTACCGAAAAGGTCGACAGGACCACGCAGGAAATCGCTGCCGGCCAGCAAAAGAGCCAGGAGCAGGCCGCAGAGCTTCAGGCGACGACCGAAAAGATCGCTGCCTCCGTCGAGGCCATCGCCAGCGGTTTCGCCACCCTGTCGCAGCAGGGCGGCATCATCGCGGACCCCGAGCGTCCCGACCAGTTCTATCACAATGCCCGCGCCTACGAGCAGTCAGGCGACATGCTGAACGCGCGCCGCTCCTACCTCGCCTTTGCCGGTTTCGACGTCGATGCTGTCGATCCCTACACCAGATTTGCCACCCTGCTGCGCGTCCAGGACGGCCGGGCCGGCGCCCGCGAAGTCTTCGGCACGCTCGCCGGCAAGGGCAAGGCGCTGTCGATCCAGCTGGTCCATGCGCTGCAGTTCGACGACGCCCAGCGCATTTCGCGGCTGAACGACTTCATAGCGGCAAACCCCGATTTCGCACCAGCCTACTACCTGCGCTCGCTCGAATTTTCCGAGGACAGGCTCGGCACCCAGTCCCTCGCTGACAAGCGCGCCGAGGCCGAGGCGCTGGAAAAATTCCTGTCCTATGAAGCCGATGGCGGGCTGCTGCCCTTCTTCATCGACCAGACGCAGCTTGCCGAATGGCTGGATTCGTCCCGGCGGCGGCTGGCAGCCCTCGGCAATGTGCTAGACCCGGCGCTGTTTGCGCCGAAGCTGGTGCCGCAACGCTCCAATCAGGGCTGGATGGTGACGATCACCCTGCCGGAATCCGCCTCCAGCATCTCATGGCGCCTCGGGAACGAGGGACCGTTCACCGAGACCGGCTTTCTGGCCTACAACGACCAGACCACCGGCAAGCCGATGCCCAATCCCAGCTTCGTCGTGCCCAATGACACCCCGGCCGGAACCGTGTCGCTGAAATACACCGACGTCCGGGGCCAGGAGAACGGTCCGTTCGACATCCGCTTCGATCCCGACGCCGCACTTGCGGAGGGCAACAAGCAGGTGCTCGACCAGTTCTGGACCTCGTGGATCGCCTTTGACGCCAGCGGCAATACCGGCCTCGTCTACTTCACGCAGATGGTCTCCTACCGCTGCGGCATCAAGGAAGTACGCTACAGCCTCAATGGCGACGCACTCGACAAGGCGCTCGACCTGCCGCCCTGCGACGCCGAGGAGCCCTACGCGATTCCCAATGATTACATGCCCTATTTCAAGGTTGGCAAAGACGTCATCTCGATGTCGGTGCAGGTAACCTATTCCGACGGAACACAATCGCCGGTGCGCCAGTTCAGGCGATAGCAAGTGCGGTGACTTCTGCTCTCCGACGGCCTGATTAATTGATCCGCAAGCATTGTTTACTAGCGTTTACGCCGAGAGACAGCGCCGATGCGCGACAGGTGGGCAATGCGGCAGGCCAAAAGGGCCAGTTCAGATCCGGGGAACGAACTCCAGCAGCTGGCGTCGGCAATCGGCCATCTCGGCGGCTTCGTGGAAGGCCTGCGCGAGCGGGTGCGCCTGCTCGAAGCGGTGCTGGAGAATTTTCCGGGCGGCATCTGTGTCTTCGACGCCGATCTGGACATGGTGCTGTGCAACTGGCGCCTGCGCCAGATGCTCGACTATCCCGACACGCTGTTCTCCGCCGGCTATCCGTCGATGGAGGAGCTGTTCCGCTTCAATGCCCGCCGCGGGGAATACGGACCCGGCGACCCGGAGGAACAGGTATCGCAACGCATGCGCCGGGCGCGCCAGCGCAAGGCGCATGTCTTCGAGCGCACCCGTCCGAACGGCACCGTCGTCGAGGTCCGTGGCTCTCCCGTCTCCGGCGGCGGTTTCGTCACCACCTATTTCGACGTCACGGAGCAGCGGCGCGCGCAGTCGATGATCGCCCACATGGCCCATCACGACGCGCTGACGAACCTGCCCAACCGGACGTTGTTCACCGACCGACTGCAAACGGCCATCGCGCTCGCCAAGCGCAACGGGCTCATGGCGGTGCACAGCATCGACATCGACGGGTTCAAGACCATCAACGACAGCCTCGGCCAGAGCACGGGCGACAAGCTCCTCATCGCCGCCGCCGAACGCCTTTCGGGCGCGATCCGCGAGAACGACACGCTGGCGCGGCTTGGCGGCGACGAATTCGCGATCGTGCAGACCGGCATCAACGAGATCGCCGACGCGACCGTGCTGGCGCGCCGTGTTCTAAGCCGTTTTGCCCGGCCCTTCGAGATCGACGGACGGGAAATCATCGTCCGCCTGTCCATGGGCATCGCCTTCGCGCCGAAGGACGCCACCAGCAACGACGAAATTCTCGTCAAGGCGGAACAGGCGCTCGAACGCAGCAAGACGGGCGGCGGCGCGATCTTCTCGCTCTACGGCGCGACCGGCAAGTTCTAGGGCCGAGCCTCCCGCGCACTCGACGGCGAAACATTTGAAATCCCGGCCGCGGCACGGCAAGATGGCCGTCCAGGAACCGCCGGGGAGACCATGTCCGAGATCGCTTCGATCGCCGCCGCCATCTTCAAGCGAGCCACCGGGAAGCAGCGCTTCGTCGTTGCCATCGCCGGCCCCCCCGGCTCGGGCAAGTCGACACTCGCGGCCAGCTTGCACGAAGTCCTGCCAGAGGGTCTTTCCGTCGTCGTGCCGATGGACGGCTTCCATTTCGACGACGGGGTGCTCGAGCAGCGTGGACTGCGCCAGCGCAAGGGCGCGCCCGAAACCTTCGACTTCGCAGGCTTCGACAACCTCCTGAAGCGCATCCGCTCGGGCGAACCCGACATAGCCATCCCGGTGTTCGACCGCTCGATGGAACTGTCGCGCGCCGGCGCGGCGGTGATCGCCCCCGAGGTCAAGTTCATCCTGGTCGAAGGAAACTACCTGCTGCTAGACGAAGAGCCGTGGTCGGGGCTCGGCGAGCGCTTCGACTTCTCCATCTTCGTCAACGTGCCGCGCTTCGAGCTTGAGCGGCGCCTGCTTGAACGCTGGCGCGAACATGGCAGGCCCGACGACGAGGCCCGCGCCTGGGTGGCTGGCAACGACATGCCCAATGTCGACCGGGTTCTCGGCTCCCGCCGCGAAGCGGACCTGGTGATATGAGGCCCGGGCCGGCCAGCGTTAACGGAACTGAAAGGAATTCGGGACGTTCTTCCGGAAGGGTCCCGCGTCATTTTGCGGGCCAGGGAGCAAGCAATGGCCGCGAAGCCACGCAAGACAGTCACCAAGCGCACAGTACGTCCTCAGCCGCCAGCTGGCGGCACGCCACCCGCCGAGCGCACCAAGGACGTCAAGAAGACATTCGGCAAGGCAGCGCCGAGGCAGGTGATGTCCGCCACAGCTTCAGGGCAGACCCGTCAGAAGGGCCGTAGGGCGACCGACGACCAGTCGATCGCCGCACGCGCGCTGGCCGGTATCGGCAGCGCCGTTAAGGGTATTACCTCGCTGTTCAGCAAGTCCGATACGCACTCCAAGGAAAAGCGCTAGCCGCTCCGGCGGTTCAGGAACGCGCCGGAATGGTCAGCCCGGCCGCAACGGCTGGCCTCGCCAGCGTGCGCTCGAGCCACGCCTGGACATTCGGGAACGCATCGATACCCACCAGTTCACCCGCCTCGTAGAATTGCAGCAGGCTACGCAGCCAGCCGACATGCGCGATGTCGGCAATGGTGAACTCGTCGCCCATGAACCAGCGCCGCCCGGTCAGCCGTGTTTCCAGCACGCCGAGCAGCCGCCTTGATTCGTCGGCGTAGCGGTTCAGCGGCCGCTTGTCGGCGATTTCCTTGCCGGCAAACTTGTAGAAGAATCCGAGCTGGCCGAACATCGGGCCGATATTTGCCATCTGGAAAAACACCCATTGCACCGTCTCGTAGCGCAGCGCCGGATCGAGCGGCATCAGCTTGCCGGTCTTCTCGGCGAGGTAGAGCAGGATGGCTCCGGACTCGAACAGGCAGATCGGCTCGCCGCCTGGCCCGTCAGGATCGATGATCGCCGGGATCTTGCCGTTCGGGTTGAGCGACAGGAATTCCGGCGTCCAGGTCTCGTTGGCCGAGATGTTGATGGTGTGCGCCTCGTAGGGCAGCCCGATCTCCTCCAGCGCGATCGACACCTTCACGCCGTTCGGCGTCGGGAAGGAATAGAGCTGCAGGCGGTCGGGATATTTGGCCTCCCAGCGGGAGGCGATGGGGAAGGCTGAGAGACCGGTCATGCGAGGCTCCGAAGCGATGCGGGTGGGTTGTCTCCGACGCTGCCGCCGGAAGCCGAAGATGGGCACAGTGCAGCCGGGACGCCAGATAGGCCGGCATCCCGCCCGGTCAAGCCTTCGTGAAGGCCGCCACAGCATTGGTCCCGCCGAAGGCGAAGGCATTGCTGATCGCCGCCCGCACTTCGCGCCGGCGCGCCTCGTTCGGCGTCACGTCAAGGTCGCAGTCTGCGTCCGCCTCTCGGTAGTTGGCGGTCGGCGGCACGATGCTCTCGCGGATCGCCATGATGCAGGCAATGGCCTCGATGGAGCCGGAAGCGCCCATGCAATGGCCGTGCATCGACTTGGTCGACGACACCGAGAGGCGGTCGGCATCGGCGCCGAAGGCGCGCCTGATCGCAGCCGTCTCGATCTGGTCATTGGCCTTTGTGCCCGTGCCGTGGGCATTGATGTAGTCGATGTCGCCGGGCGCCAGGCCGGCATCCTCGAGGCAGGCAAGCATGGCTGCCGTCGGCCCCTCGACCGTGGGCGCCACGATGTCGCCTGCGTCGGCCGACATGCCCACGCCCGCCAGTTCGGCGAGGATGGTCGCGCCACGCGCTGTCGCGTGCTCGAAGGTCTCCAGCACCAGCATGCCGGAACCCTCGCCGATCACCAGCCCGTCGCGGTCGGCCGAGAACGGCCGGCAGGTCTCTCTGGCCAGCGCGCGCAGCGCCTCCCAACCCTTCATCAGCCCATAGACAAGCGGCGCATCGGCACCGCCGGCGATCATCACGTCGGCGCGGCCGAGCCGCAGCTGGTCGGCGGCCGAGGCAAAGGCGTGGTTGGACGAGGCGCAGGCCGAGGTGACGGCAAAGGAGGGCCCGCGCAGGCCGTATTGCATGCTGATCTGGCCGGCAGGTGCGCTCGGCATCGTACGCGGAACCGAGAACACCGAAGCGCGCGGCTTCTTCTCGATGAACAGCGTGCGGTAGTTTTCCTCGACGCATTCGACGCCGAAGGTACCGACGCCGACCACCGTGCCGACACGGCGCGTGTTGGACGCGTCGACCGTCAGCCCGGCATGGCGCAGCGCCTCACCCGCGGCGATCACCGACAGCAGGCTGAACCTGTCCATCGTCATCATCCGCTTGCGGTCGAGGCCATGCTCCGGCAGCGCCTTTATCTCGGCGCCGATGCGGTATTTCAACTCGTGTATCGGCGCGTGCTCGATCTCGCCGATGGCCGAGCGACCGGCGCGCATCGCGGCCCAGATGTCAGGTGCGGAATTGCCGAGCGCGCAGATGCCGCCAATGCCGGTGACGGCAATACGCTGTCTTGTCACGTCAGGCGTTTTTCTTGGCGATCAGGTCGCGCACGGCCTCAACCATGTCACCGACATTCGACAGGTTGCTCCACGCCTCAACAGTATTCATCTCGATCTCGATGTCGTAGGCCTCTTCGAGATCGAAAATGATCTCGGTCAGCTCGAGCGAATGAATTCCGAGTGCGGTCAGCTCCGTATCCAGGCCAATCTCGCCACCGTCCGGCTCGGCGTGAGCCATGATCTTGGCGATGATGTCGTCTGCAAGCTGATCAGCCATTGCGTCCTTCCAAAATAGTGCGTTGCCCCCCTATGGCTAACGCAGATTCCCCTGATCTTCCGTCCTGCGGCATGGCCGTCGGGATGACGCTGGATCTTTGGGCAACTGCCCGGAAGCTGTCTTCTATAGGAAGCGAAACGTCGTGAGGCAACAACGGAAGTGCTCGACAAAGCGTTCCGGGTGCCCGACCATATGGCAGGAAAAATGAAGAGATGCTGATGGATACCGGCGATATGCTCGAGCTCGCGGCGCAACGCGTCGCGGCGCGCGGCAGGCTTGTCGTCCGGCGCGTTGCCGGGCGCACCCGGCTTGCCCGGCTGCACCAGGACGGTGCCGCGAAGATCCGCATGCCGGCCACTGTCGCTGACCCACTGGAAGCAGTGCTCATCAACACGGCCGGGGGGCTGACGGGCGGCGACCGTGTCGCCTGGCAGGTCGAAGCCGAGACCGGCGCCTCGGTCACCGTCACGACGCAGGCCTGCGAAAGGCTCTATCGCACCGGTTCGGGCCGCGCAGAAGTCGATGTCCGGCTGATCGCGGGCCCGGGCGCGCGACTCGCCTGGCTGCCGCAGGAAACCATCGTCTTCGACCGTTCCGCATTTGCCCGCAGGCTCGAGGCCGATCTCGCCGAGGGCGCCGAGGCGCTGATCCTTGAGGCCACCGTGTTCGGCCGGCTCGCCATGGGCGAGGCCGTGCGGCAAGCCGACTTTCACGACCGCTGGCGCATCCGGCAGAACGGCAGGTTGATCCATGCCGAGGATTTCGCCATCGGTCCCGACACCGCCGCGACGCTCGGCCTCGGCGCCGTCACCCGCGGCGGGATCGCCGTTGCGACGCTGCTCGTCGTCGCGCAGGACGCGGAGGAGCGCCTCGCCGCGGTGCGTGACATCGTCGGCGAGGACGGCGGCGCCAGCGCCTGGAGCGTGGCCGGAACTGGCAAGCTTCTTGCGAGGCTCGTTGCCGGGGACAGCTACCGGCTGCGCCAGCGGCTGGTGCCGCTGATCGGCCTGCTCAACGGACAGGCAGGCCTGCCCAAGGTTTGGTCAATCTAGGAGTTTTCGGCAGCATGAACCTGACGCCCCGGGAAAAGGACAAGCTGCTGGTCGCCATGGCCGCAATCGTGGCGCGCAAGCGGCTGGAGCGCGGCGTGAGGCTCAACCACCCGGAAGCCATCGCGCTGATCACCGATTTCGTCGTCGAGGGCGCGCGCGACGGACGCACGGTTGCCGATCTCATGGAAGCCGGTGCCCATGTGATCACCCGCGATCAGGTCATGGAGGGCATCGCCGAGATGATCCACGACGTGCAGGTCGAGGCGACCTTTCCCGACGGCACCAAGCTCGTCACCGTGCACGAACCGATCCGCTAGGAGGCTCTCCATTGCTCGACCTCAGGCCAAATTGCGAATGCTGCGACAAGGACCTTGCGCCAGCCGCGACCGATGCCATGATCTGCACCTATGAATGCACCTTCTGCGCCGATTGCGTCGAAGCCGTGCTCGGCGGCGTCTGCCCCAATTGCGGTGGCAATTTCTCGCCGCGCCCTATCCGTCCAGCGGCCATGCTGGCAAAACACCCCGCCTCGACGGAGCGCGTGCTCAAGGCAGAGGGATGTTCGCCGCCTGCACGAGCTGCCTGAGGCCGATTTCACTGCCTGAATGAACAGGAATCCATCCATGACCAGACGTCTCGCCTTCGCCGCCATCGCCTCGCTTGCCGCCGCGTCGCCGGCCTTCGCGCATCCGGGTGCCCTCGACCGTGGCTCGCTCGCGGCGGGAATGGCGCACCCATTCCTCGGCCTCGACCATGTGCTGGCGATGCTGGCCGTCGGCCTGTGGGCCTCGCTCCTCGGCGCGCAGGGCGAGAAGCGCGTCGTCTGGCTGGTGCCGGCAGCCTTCGTCGGCGCCATGGCAGTCGGCTTCGTGCTGGCGCTCTCAGGCTTGGCGCTCCCCTTCGTCGAGCCGACCATCCTCGCCTCGGTGGTGGTGCTCGGTCTGCTTGCAGCGGCCGCCTACACGGTGCCGGTCGGCGCCGGCATGGCGCTGGTCGCTTCCTTTGCACTGTTCCACGGCTACGCGCATGGGGGTGAGCTAGGCGGAGCGAACGTACTCGTCTTCGGCCTCGGTTTCGCCGTTTCCACGGCGCTGCTTCACCTGGCGGGCATTGGCCTCGGCCGCCTGCTTGGCAGCTCCACGGGCCGCATCCTGATCCGTTTCATGGGTGGCGCGACCGCCGTCGCCGGTCTCGTGATGGCGATGGGAGCCTGACCATGATCCCCGGCGAAGTCATCACCGCCCCCGGCTCGATCGAACTCAACAAGGGCGCCGCCACGGTGACCCTTCGCGTCGCGAACACAGGAGACCGACCGATCCAGGTCGGCAGCCACTACCACTTCTTCGAAACCAACGAGGGGCTGCGCTTCGACCGCGACAGGGCGCGCGGCATGCGGCTCGATATCGCGGCGGGAACCGCCGTCCGGTTCGAGCCCGGCCAGGAGCGCGATGTCACGCTGGTGCCGGTCGGCGGCAAGCGCGAAATCTACGGCTTTCGCCAGCAGGTCATGGGCAAGCTGTGAGCAGGAAGGCGCCGGCAGGTGTGTCGGTATCGGGCCGTTCAGGCTCAGCTCGGCGGCTTGGTCGCCGCATAGATCGTCACCTTGCTGTCATCGCTGAACGCCACTGCGATGATGTCGCGCATCAGCACGTTGCGCGAATCCACAGCGTGAAACAGCATGGCGTTGCCCTCGAGTTCCTTGCGCAGCTCGGCGATCTCGTCCTGGTGTGCGGCGATGCTTGCCTCGATCTGGGGCGGCGGACCGCCCTCGGCTTGTGCGGCATCGCTCAGGAAGACGATGTCGACCGTGTCGAGCGTCGTCACCTTGCGCACCCTGCCCGTCGTTTCGACAGTCTTGTCGATCGCCGAGAGCACATCGTTGATGGCGGCAATCGAACGCGTCTCCTGTTCGTCGACCTCGGATCCGACGATCGTATCGATCGCCTGGTCGCTGTCGAGGCCCTGCGCCTGCGCAATTGGCGCCGCGGCCAGCATGGTCAGCGCGGCAAGCGAGACGGCGCGGAATGTTCGTGCGGAATGCATGGCGTTCTCCCTCATTCTGCGACGCAACGCAGGGTGTGTGGCCCGGTTCCATCATTTCGCCCCGCCGCCATCGTGCCCGGCGATTGCGGCGAAAATGGACTTTCGAGCACGGCACGCCTGCTTCGGGGAGCCCTCGGCACGCGCCCGGCATGGAGCCGGCCATGAGAATGCTTCTCACCCTCGCCCTTCTCTGCACAGCCGCTTCGCCTCTGGCCGCTGAAGAGAAACTGGACTGCGAGAACGTGATGGCGCAGCAGGACATGACGATCTGCGCCAGCCGCGACTACGATGCTGCCGATGCCGAACTCAACGCCGTCTGGAAAGAGGCGCGCGCTGCCGCAAAGGCTGAGGACGCAGAGTATCAAGAGGGCCTGAAGGGTGCCGAGAAGGCTCTTCTCGCCGAACAGCGCGGCTGGATCGCCTATCGCGACGGCCATTGCGAACTGGCAGGTTTCGAGGCGCGCGGCGGCTCCATGGAGCCGATGCTGGTTGCGATGTGCCTCGCCGAAACCACGCGCCTGCGCACCCAGGAACTCATGCGATACATCGACGGACCCCAATAGCAGCCAACACCCGGAACGGACGAAGCCATGCCCGCACAGATATCCCGCGCCGCCTACGCCCAGATGTTCGGCCCGACCGTCGGCGACAAGGTGCGTCTCGCCGACACCGAACTCTTCATCGAGGTCGAGCAGGATTTTTGCATCCACGGCGAGGAAGTGAAATTCGGCGGCGGCAAGGTGATCCGCGACGGCATGGGCCAGAGCCAGGTGTCCCGCGCGCAGGGCGCTGTCGATACGGTCATCACCAATGCGCTGGTGGTCGATGCCAAGGGGATCTTCAAGGCCGATATCGGGCTGAAGGACGGCCGCATCGCCGCCATCGGCAAGGCCGGCAACCCGGATACCCAGCCCGGTGTCACCATCATCATCGGTCCCGGTACCGAAATCATCGCCTGCGAGGGCAAGATCCTCACCGCCGGCGGCTTCGACGCGCATATCCACTTCATCTGCCCGCAGCAGATCGAGGAAGCGCTGATGTCGGGCATCACCACCATGCTCGGCGGCGGCACCGGCCCGGCCCACGGCACGCTGGCCACCACCTGCACGCCCGGCCCCTGGCACATGGCACGCATGATCCAGTCGTTCGACGCCTTCCCGATGAACATCGGCCTGTCGGCCAAGGGCAACGCCTCCTTGCCGGCGGCGATCGAGGAGATGATCCTGGGCGGCGCCTGCGCGCTCAAACTGCACGAGGACTGGGGCACGACGCCCGCCGCGATCGACTGCTGCCTGACCGTCGCCGACGAGCACGACGTCCAGGTGATGATCCACACCGACACGCTGAACGAGAGCGGGTTCGTGGAAAACACGGTTTCCGCCTTCAAGGGCCGCACAATCCATGCCTTCCACACCGAGGGTGCGGGCGGCGGCCATGCGCCCGACATCATCAAGGTCTGCGGCCTGCCCAACGTCATTCCGTCCTCGACCAACCCGACGCGGCCCTACACGATCAACACTATCGCCGAGCATCTCGACATGCTTATGGTGTGCCATCATTTGTCGCCGTCCATTCCGGAAGACATCGCGTTTGCCGAGAGCCGCATCCGCAAGGAGACCATTGCCGCCGAAGACATCCTTCACGACATCGGCGCCTTCTCCATCATCGCCTCCGATTCGCAGGCCATGGGCCGCGTCGGCGAGGTCGCCATCCGCACCTGGCAGACGGCCGACAAGATGAAGCGGCAGCGCGGCAGCCTGCCCGAGGAAACCGGCGACAACGACAACATCCGGGTGCGCCGCTACATCGCCAAATACACCATCAACCCGGCCATCGCGCACGGCCTGTCGAAGGAGATCGGCTCGGTCGAGGTCGGCAAGCGCGCCGACCTGGTGCTGTGGAATCCGGCCTTCTTCGGCGTGAAGCCCGACATGATCCTCGTCGGCGGCTCGATCGCCGCCGCCCCGATGGGCGACCCGAACGCCTCGATCCCGACGCCGCAGCCGGTGCACTACCGGCCGATGTTCGGCGCCTACGGCAAGGCGATCACCAACTCCTCCGTCACCTTCGTGTCGAAGGCCGCTCTCGATGACGGACTGCGCTCAAAAATCGGCGTCGACAAGCAGATGGTGGCGGTCGAGAACACGCGCGGCGGGATCGGCAAGCACTCGATGGTGCTGAACGACGCGACGCCCCATATCGAGGTTGACCCCGAAACCTACGAGGTGCGGGCCGACGGCGAGCTTCTGACCTGTCAGCCGGCCACCGTGCTGCCGATGGCGCAGCGGTATTTTCTGTTCTAGGTGTCGGGAATACCCGCAAAGGACACGCCTTGAAACTCTCGCTCAACACCGACTTCACCAAGCTGGCGCGCGCCGTTTCCGTCATCCGCGCCGCCGAGCGCCCGGCCGGAGCCGAGCCCTTCGACCATGCCGAACTCGTCCACGACGAGCGCCATCTGCGCCGCCGCGTCATTCAACTGGCGCAGGGCGAGAAGGTCCTGGTCGACCTGCCCAAAACCATCGTGCTTGCGCATGGCGACCTGCTCGTGCTGGAGGACGGCCGCCAGGCCGAGATCGTTGCCGCGGCCGAAGAGCTTTACGACATCCGGCCGCGCGATGCGCTGCACCTCACGGACCTTGCCTGGCACATCGGCAACCGCCATCTCGCCGCCGCCATCGAGCCCGGCCGCATCCTCATCCTGCGCGACCATGTCATCAAGGCCATGCTCGAAGGGCTCGGGGCCACCGTCGCCGATACGGTCGAGCCATTTTCACCGCTTGCCGGCGCCTATTCCGGGCATGGAACGCATGGCCACGGCGCTCATTCGCATTCGCATGACCACGGCCACCACGATCACGGCGAGCGCGACGCCCATGGACGCCTGCCCGGCGATCCGCATTACGGCCACAGCCATGGCTGAGCAGCGGGCCGGGCTGCTGCGTCTTATAACGTGGCTTTCACCGGTCTTTCCCGTCGGCGGCTTCTCCTACTCGCATGGGCTGGAGCGCGCCGTGCATGACGGACGCGTCGCCGACCGCGACGGACTCGAGGCATGGCTCGGCGCGCTGATCGAGATCGGTTCCGGCTGGAACGACGCGGTGCTGTTTGCCGAGGCATGGCGGCGGGCCGACGCGGGCGAGAAATTCGGCGACCTGGCCGAACTTGCCGAAGCGCTTGCCGGGTCGCTGGAGCGTCACCGCGAAACCACGCTGCAGGGCGCAGCCTTCCTTGCTGCTGCCGCCGGCTGGCCGCATCCGGTCATCGGGAGGCTGCCGGAGACACCAGCCTATTGCATCGCGGTCGGCGCAGTGTCCGGCGCGCATGCCGTGCCGCTTTCCGACGCGCTCGCCGCCTATTTGCAAGCTTTTTGCTCAAATCTCGCCCAGGCGGCGATCCGGCTCTCCGTTACCGGCCAGTCCGGCGCGGTCGCCACAATCGCCACCCTCGAGCCGCGCGTGCTGGCGGTCGCTGCCCGCGCCGCGCAATCCACCCTCGACGGTCTCGGCTCGGCGAGTATACTCTCCGACATCATGGCGATGAATCACGAGACGCAATATTCGAGGCTGTTCCGCACATGATGATGCTGGCGCTGCTGGTGGCGGGCGTGCTGCTGCTCATCGCCGCCCTGCATGTCTACTGGGGCCTCGGCGGCCTGTGGCCGGGTACCGACGCCGCCGATCTCGCAGCCCGCGTCGCGGGCTTTGCCGGCGAACCGTCGCCGCCCTCTGCCATCGCCAGCTTCCTGGTCGCGGCGCTTCTCGTCTATTCGGCCATCGTCGCGCTGGTGCTGGGCGGCCTGATCCAGAGCCCCATACCCTTCTTTTTGCTCGGCCCCTCGGCGCTCACCATCACCCTGGTCTTCGTCGGGCGCGGCATTGCCGGCTACACCTCCGCCTGGCGCCGGCTTAGCCCGGTCGAGCCCTTCGCGCGTCTCGATCGCTATTACTACTCGCCGCTCTGCCTGCTCATCGGCGCCGGCATTTTCACTCTCGGCATCAGGGGATTTTCTGGATGACTTCGCATAACGGGCCGCTTCGCGTCGGCATCGGAGGCCCGGTCGGCTCCGGCAAGACGACGCTCACCGAAAAGCTCTGCAAGGCGCTGCGCGACGAGTTCTCCATCGCCGTCGTCACCAACGACATCTACACGCGCGAGGACGCGCTGATGCTGGCCCGCCTGCAGGCGCTGCCCGAGGACCGAATCATGGGTGTCGAGACCGGCGGCTGCCCGCACACGGCCATCCGCGAGGACGCCTCGATCAACCTGCAGGCGATCGCCGAGATGAACCGCAAGTTCCCCGACCTCGACATCGTCTTCATCGAATCGGGCGGCGACAATCTCGCCGCCACCTTCTCGCCCGATCTCGCCGACCTGACGCTCTACGTGATCTCGGTCTGCCAGGGCGAGGAGATCCCGCGCAAGGGCGGGCCGGGCATCACCCGCTCCGACTTCCTGGTCATCAACAAGAGCGACCTCGCGCCCTATGTGAACGTCAATCTCGATGTCATGGAAAGCGACGCGGCCAGGCAGCGCGGCAAGCGCCCCTTCGGCTTCACCGACCTGTCGCGCGGCAAGGGGCTGGACGCGGTGATCGACTACATCGTCGAGAATGGCGGGTTGCGCATGGCGCGCCCGGCAGCCTAGGCCGTCCCGCTGCCCGCCTTCGCCGTTTCGGCATGTACTGCCGCCGGACCTGCTTCGCCAACCAGCCGCCAGATGGCCACGCTCTGCTCGCGTCCCTTGACGGTGACGTCGCCCAGCGGCTCGAAGCGGAAGCTGGCGCCCGCCGCCTGCACGACATCGCCGCTGACCAGGATCGTGACTGCCTCGTCGCCGATATAGTCGGAGGCCAGCGCTTCGATGCGGGCACAGACATTCACCGTGTCGCCAATCACCGTGTAGTTCATGCGCGTGCGGCCGCCGATATTGCCGACGATCAGCGGCCCGGTATGCAGCGCGATCTTCAGGCGGAACTTCTCGCCCTGCACTTCATGTTCTCTGGCCGAAAGGGCGCTTGCCATGGCCAGCGCGGTCCGGCAGGCGCGCGCCGCGTGGTCCTGGATCGGTTCCGGCGCACCCCAGAAGGCCATCACCGCGTCGCCGATATACTTGTCCAGCGTGCCGTCCTCTGCCTCGATGCAGGCACCCAGCATCTCGAAGTGATCGTTGAGCAGCGCCGCCACGCGGGCCGGCGGCAGGCTTTCAGACAGTGGCGTGAAGCCGACAATGTCGGCAAACATCACCGTCAGCTCAGCCTCGCGTGCGTCGGTGACGGGCCCGCCCGTCACGGTCATCAGCCGCCGCACCAGCTGGTGCGGCACATAGGCCTGAAACCACTTCAGGCCCTGTATCATGCGGTTGAAGGAAACCGCCTGGTCGTCGATCTCGCGGATCATCGAGCCCCGCAGAGGCCGGATCGTGTCGAGTTCCAGGCGCTCGATCTTGCCCGCCGCCGAGGCCACGGCACGCATCGGCCTGGCGATCCGCCGCGCCAGCAGCAATGCCGCTGCCAGCGATACAACCAGCATTCCGATGCTGATGGCGATGGAGCCGATCAGGCGTCTGATCTGCTCGCTCACCGCTTCGACAGGAACGTGGATGCCGATCCGCCACGGCACCGCGCCATAGGCGTTGCTGGTGCGCGACAGGATCAGGTCGCCCGACTCGCGCTGTCCGGTTTCGCGGATATCGAGGTCTTCCCAGCCGCGCAGCTTGACCTTCTCGGCCTGCGAGAAGCCCGCCAGCACGGGATCGCCGATCTCCGTCACCGAGAGCATCGGCCTTTCGGCCGACAGCAGCTTTTCGCGGCTTTCATCCAGCATCGCCGGATGTGCCAGCACGTGGTCGTCGCCGTAGAGCACGAAGGCGGTCAGCCCGTTCTGGTTGAGCTTGCTGACGAAGCGCGACAGGGCCTCGAGCGAGATGCCGGTGGCGACCGAACCGACAACCTCGCCCTTGTTCGCGAGGCGCGAGCCGATGGTGATGTAGGTTTCGTTGTTGAGATGATAGGGCGGCGCCCAGACCATGTCCTTCGATGTCGCAAGACCGGACATGAACGCGGAGAACTGCGGAACGTCGGCTTCGGGATTCTCGGTGACGCCGATACCGCCAGTCTCGGTCCGGTACACCGATACGCCACTATCGTTTCTGCGCCAGAGCACGATGCCACCGAGTTGCGGCGCCGGAGCAAGCGAGCCGCCCAGAACGTCCGTCAGGCGCCGGTTGTCCGTCAGGTCGAGCGAACCGTCGGCGACGCGGCTGCTGATGCCGGCAATCAGGTCGGGGCCGGGCTGAAGGTGGTCGGCGACCGCCCGCTCGAGCGCCGAAATTGTCAGCTCCGCGCGCTGCCTGGTCAGTTCGAGCGTGTTCTTGATGCTGGCCGAAGCCGAAATGACGAGCACCGTGCCGGTGGCGACCGCCGTAAGGCCCCCCAGCGCGATCATCAGGATGATGGTTATTCGAAACCGCATGTCGTTGCGGGCGAGTCTTACAGCCATTCGTGGCCGTTAGAAAGCCGATGCGCCAACCACCGCGGATTGGCGGTCCACCGCGCAAAGGGGGCTGCATCCCGCGGGGGAACCGGCTAGTGTGCGGCAAGTCCATCCACAGCCAGAGAGACTGCCATGTCCATTGCCCGCTTGCAGCAGCCGCCCCAGACCAACCTGCCCCATTACGAGGAGCGCGTCGATCTCGCGGCAGCCTTCCGCTGGACGGTCCGGCTCAACATGCACGAGGCGGTGGCAAACCATTTCTCGCTCGCCGTCAACGACGACGGCACGCAGTTCCTGATGAACCCCAACCAGGTGCATTTCTCGCGCATCAAGGCGAGCGACCTGCTCCTGATCGACGCCAACGATCCCGAGACGTTGACCGGGCCGAACGCGCCTGACCCGACTGCCTGGGGCCTGCACGGCGCCATCCACCGCCGTGTGCCGCATGCGCGCTGCGTCATGCATGTGCATTCCATCCATGCCACCGTGCTTGCCATCATGGCTGACTCGAAGCTGCCGCCGGTCGACCAGAATTCGGCGATGTTCTTCAATCGCCAGGTCGTCGACGAGAATTACGGCGGCCTCGCCTTCGAGGAAGAGGGCGAGCGCTGCGCCACGCTCTTCACGGACCCGAAGCAGAAGGTCATGATCATGGGCAATCACGGCGTCATGGTCATCGGCGACAGCGTCGCAGACACGTTCAACCGCATGTTCTATTTCGAGCGCGCCGCCGAGACCTACGTCAAGGCGCTGTGGACGGGCCAGAAGCTGCGCGTCCTGTCTGACGCCATCGCCGAGAAGACGGCCGCCGAGATGGACGACTATCCGGGTCAGGCCGAGCGGCACCTCGCCGAGCTGAAGCTGATCCTCGACGAGCAGGAACCCGCCTACCGGCACTGAAGCTCGCCCGCTCGCGATGCGCCGCTGCGGCTCCGCGGCGGCGCTTTTTCACGCCTTGAAACCGGCTTTCGACCATCACCGCGTCGCACGGCCTGTCGCCTTGCGCCGTCGCGGCGACAAGGCCCGCGCCTCATGCCCTCGCGTCATATTGTAAGAATTGCATGTCATCCGTCGAAAACACGCATTTGTGAGACTGCGGTAACGGTTTGTTGTCAGTGACCGCTTAGGCCTCAACTCAAGTGTTATGCGTAGGAGAAGGCGACATGACGTCTGCCTGGGCCCAGTTGCTCGCGAATTTCGCGGTCGTGGCGATGTTCGTCTCGGTCTGGATCCATACCCATGTGTGGGTCGACCGGCTCGGCGAGCGGACAAGTTCCGCCGCCTTCGGGCTCCTCATGGGCATGGCCGCCATCGTTGTGATGAGCCTGCCGGTCAAACTCATGCCGGGAGTCATGATCGACCTGCGCTTTGTCACCATCGCATTGTCGGGCCTGTTCGGCGGACCTGTCGCGGGGCTGATCACCGGCGTCATGGCCGGCGCCTTCCGAATTCACGAAGGCGGCGCCGGCGCGTTTGCCGGCACGCTCTCTGTTCTCGCGGCGATGATCGTCACCACAGCTGGCCACCAGTTGCTGCGGGGCCGCCCGCCAATGCGGCGCGACATATTGATCATCGCGGCGGCGGTCGCCATCGCATCGCGTATCGGCCTGGTCGTGCTGCCGTGGCACATCGTCGAAGCCTATATGAAGACGGCTGCCCTGCCCTCGGCAGTTCTCGACTTTGGAACGATCGTGCTTGTCGGCCTTGCGTTGTACCAGGAGCGCCGGCGCATTGAAGCGCTGCAGTCCAAGCGCATCTACAAACTCGTCGTCGACGCCCTGCCTGACTGTCTGAACGTCAAGGACCTGCAGGGGCGCTTCATCCTCGCCAATCCGGCGACTGCCGACCTGATGCAGGCCGAGGAAACCGAGGCGCTGATCGGCAAGTCCGACTTCGACTTCTACCCGGAGGCGGTGGCGCGTGAGTTCAAGCAGGTCGACATGGCGGCCCTGATGGCCAGCAAGTCGATCAACATCGAGCAGCGCTTCACGCGTGCCGACGGCGTCGATACTTGGCTGTCGAGCATGAAGACGCCGCTTACGGACTATCATGGCAAGGTGGTCGGTCTGATCACCCACAACCGCGACATCACCCGCGGCAAGAAACTGGAAAGCGAGCTCGCCCAAAGCCGCGCGCAGCTCAGCTACGCGCTGACGCACATGGCAGACGGCCTGGTGCTTTACGACAGCTCGCGGCGCCTGTTGCTGTGCAACGAACAATATCGCTCGATGTTTCCGAAGACCGCGCATCTGCGGGTTCCGGGCGCGATGCAACGCGACATACTGCGTGCTGCCGCTGAGACCGGCGAGATCGTCATGCCTGCCGACCGGATCGAGGCCTGGATCGAAGACATTGTCGACGCCAACCGTGTCGGCAACCAGCAGATCCAGCTGGGCGATGGCCGCTGGCTGGACGTCCGGGCGCGGCCGACCGACGATGGTGGCAGGCTCAGCGTCTTTTCTGACATCACCAGCGCTAAGACGGCGGAGTCGGAACTGCTGGCGGCGAACGAAAAGCTCAACCATCTTGCGCACCGCGACGGTTTGACCGACCTGTCGACACGGCGCGCATTCGATGATGCGATCGAGCGGGAATTCTCGCGCAGCAGGCGCTCCGGCAGCCCGCTCAGCCTGCTCCTTATCGATGTCGATTTCTTCAAGCTCTACAACGACCAGTACGGCCATCCTGCCGGAGACGAGTGCCTGCGCATCGTCAGCCGTTGTATCGAGACCACCGCGCGGCGTCCGAGCGATCTGGCAGCCCGCTACGGCGGCGAGGAATTCGCGGTGATCCTGCCCGACACCGATGCCCGCGGCGCCTTCGTCATAGCAGAGGCGCTGAAGTCGGCGGTGCGCGCGCTGAAGGTCCCGCACGAAGCCAGCCAGAAGAAGCATCTCACCGTCAGCATCGGCGTGTCGACCTTTGACGGCGATGGCGCGGCCTCTGTAGGCCAGTTGGTGCGGCGCGCCGACGAGGCGCTCTACGGCGCCAAGGCGGCTGGTCGCGACCGGGTGCATGGCTGGCGTCCCTACGCAGGGCACGATGTTGCGATGGCGCAGGGCGGCTGACCGCACCCTCTTGCGGGTCAACCGCTTCGGGCGCGCTCTAACCGGCCAACGAGTACTTCGCAGAGCAGGCGCGGGCGCCGGCTCCGGACCGGATCAGTCCAGTCCGAGAAGCCTTCTGACGTCCTCGGCCGTCTCGGCGTGCAGGGCGTCGCGCGGCCCGGCGGTAGGCCGCTCAGGCCAGAAGATCGTCTTCATGCCGGCCGCCAGTCCCGCCGTCGCGCCCGTTACGCTGTCTTCCATGACGAAGGTCTCGGCCGGGTCGACTTCGGTCAGCCAGGCGGCGCGCAGGAAAGGCTCCGGGTGCGGCTTGCCCTCGCGCACGTCGTTGCGGCTAACCGTCTTCATGCCCGGCTCGACGATGCCGACGGCGCCGAGATTAGCGTCGATGATCAGCCGGTCGGAATTCGACACCACCGCCTGCACCACGCCGGCGCGCTGCAGGTCGCGAAAGATCTCCAGCGCTCCCGGCCGCGGCCTCAGCGTCACGGCGTGCAGCAGGTAGAAATCGTACTTGCGCCGGATCCAGTCGTCGAAGGGCAGCTTCAGTCCGAGGTCGCGCCGCATCATGTCGTAGACCGGCTGCGCAGCCTGCCCGAGTACCCGCTCGTGCAGGTCGGCCGGCGGTTCGATGCCGACGCTCTCGAGTGCGGCCGACAGGGCCTGATCGTGCAGCGGCTCGCTGTCGACCAGCGTTCCGTCCATGTCCCAGTAGACCGCCTTCGGCTTCATGCGGAGCTCCTTTTCGACGAGTCCTAGAGGTTTCGGTGCGCGAGATAAACCGCGATGCGACCGGCGGCGGCGGTCGCGCACAGATAGGTCCGGTCAAGCAAGGGGAGGACGTCGGCAGCGGCACGGGCATTTGCCCGGGCAATAGAGAATTGCGCATCAGGCCATTCCCTGCAACACTCCAAGCGGGTCCCCGCGAAAAGCTGGCCCCGCAGCAGAAGGGGTGCGCATGAGTTTACGGCAGGAAGGCGGCAATCCGCGGCTCGATGAGGCAGCGCGCGCCGGTTGGCTCTATTACGTCGCCGGCAACACCCAGGACCAGATCGCCGGCAAGCTCGGCGTGTCGCGCCAGACGGCCCAGCGGCTTGTCTCGCTCGCGGTGTCTGAGGGGTTGATCAAGGTGCGCGTCGACCATCCCATCGCCAATTGCCTGGAACTCGCGCGGCGCCTGACCACGCGCTTCGCGCTCGACCTTGCCGAGGTCGTGCCGAGCAGCGGCGATTCGTCGTCGACCACCATCGGCATCGCGGAAGCGGCTGCCAGCGAGATCGAGCGCTGGCTGCGCTCGACCGAGCCGATCGTCATGGCGATCGGTACCGGGCGTACGCTCAAAGCGGCCATCGAGCAGCTGGCGCCGATGGATTGCCCGCAGCACAAGGTCGTGTCTCTCACCGGCAACATCGCGCCCGACGGCTCGGCCGCCTTCTACAACGTCATCTTCACCATGGCCGACCGCATCAAGGCGCGATCCTTTCCGATGCCGCTGCCGGTCATCTCGTCCTCGGCGGAGGAGCGCGCCATGCTGCACAGCCAGCCGATGATCCAGCCGACGCTGGCGCTCGCCGCGCGCGCCGACGTCACCTTCGTGGGCATCGGCGACCTCGGACCCAAGGCGCCGCTTTACGAGGACGGCTTCATCACCGAGGCTGAACTCAAGGCCCTGCAGAAGGCCGGCGGCGTCGCCGAGATCGTGGGCTGGGTGTTCGACCGCGACGGCCGACTCATCGAGGACGTCATCAACGACCGCGTGGCGTCGGCGCCGCTGCCCTCGCGCGAGCGCTCGCTGGTCGTCGCGCTGGCGATGGGCGAGAAGAAGCTGCCCGGCATCCTCGCCGCGGTGACGCGCCGGCTCGTCAACGGGCTGATCACTGACGAGCAGACTGCCGAAGCGCTGCTCGCGGCGGCCTGACGCGGCAAAGTCGGCGTCGCGGAGATCTCTGAACGCCGCGGCTACGGGCTGACCAGCGCCTTCAGCTTCGTGTTCGCTCGCCATGTCGGACAGCTGCCGTTCCAATACGGCCTGGAGCAGGCGCGCGTCAGTTGTCCGCCGGCGTTGGCAGACGCCTGCGCGTCGCTGGCCACCGCCCGTCTTCAGTGACCGCCGAAGTGTCCGATGATCGCCTCGGCTACCAGTGCCGGATTCTCCCAATGCACATTATGGCCGCACTGCTCGGCCTCGACGAACCCTGCCGCCGGAATGGTCGCGCGAAGCCGTTCCTGATGCGTCCTGTCGAATAGCGGGTCGCGACCGCCGCTAATGATCAGCGTCCTTGCGCGCACCTTTCGCACGCGCTCCGTCAGGTCGGCGCGCCGAACCTCGTCGAAGATGCTGCGCCAGCTGACGGCCGGCATGGCAGAAGCCTCCTCGGCCGTCCTGGCCAAGAAGTCGGGCGCAACCGGAACCTCGCAGGCATGCCAGAAATCATAGAATGGATCGGTCGGTGAAATCGGATCCTGCAGGGCAAGAACGCCGATCGCCACAGCGTCCTCATCGGTTACGTCGACCCGCAGCGTCGTCGCCAGGAGTACCAGCCCGTCCACAAGATCAGGACGCCCGGCCGCCAGCTCGATGGCGATCATGCCGCCCATCGAATGGCCGACGACGATCGGCCTGTCGAGATCCAGCGCCTCGATCAGGCGGGCGACGTCGACCGCGAAATCCTTCGGCCTCACCCCGCCAGTACTGTTGGTTGAATCGCCATGTCCCGGCAGGTCCGGAATGAGAAGGCGCCGACCTGCAAGGTGCGGCGCCAGCAGGGAGAAGCTGCGGCTCGTGTCGGTAAACCCGTGGATCAGCAGCAGCGCAGGTTCGCTGCCTGTAATCTCCACATAGGCGATTTCGGCACCTCCGATAGCGACCGTTTCCTTTCGCCCGCTCCAACCCTGCTGATCGGCAGGGGTCACAGCCCGAGCTTTTCCTTCACCGCTTCCAGGCCGGGCTTGCCATCGAATGTCTCGACGCCCGCCAACCAACCATCGAGCCTGTCGGGATTGGCCTTGATGGCCTTTACACCCGCCTCGGCGGGCTTCATCCCGTCATTGATCAGGTAACCCATGCCGACGTTCTCGAAGTCGATGTCAAAGGTGAGGTTCTGCAGCAGCCGGGCGGCATTCGGGCACGCCTCGGCGTAACCCTTGCGAGCCTGCGTGCTGACGGTCGCCGCGCCGAAATCGGGGCCGAAATATTTGTCGCCGCCGGTCAGGTACCTGAAGTCGTACATGGCGTTCATCGGATGCGGCGCCCATCCCTGGAAGACCACGAACTTCTCTTCCTTGATCTTGTAGCCGACCTCCGACAGCATCCCCGCCTCGCTGGATTCCACGACTTTCCAGTCCTTCAGGCCGAGATCGGCGATCGCGTCGAGCATCAGCTGGTTGGAGCCGGGCTCGATGCCGTACATCTTGCGATCGAACTCGTCGGCGAACTTGTCGAGATCCTTGAAGTCCTTGACGCCGGCCTCCCATGCGTAGGTCGGCACCGCAAACGTGTATTTTGCGCCGGTGAGATTTACGCCAATGGTCTCGACCGAACCGTCCTGCTTGTACGGGTCGAAATAGGTGACCATTGCGGGGTCCCAGTAGCCGAGAAAGACGTCCAGATCGCTGTTCTTCATACCTTCGTAGATGACGTTGATGCCAAGCACATCGCTCTTGGCCTCATAGCCGAGAGCATTGAACAGGACGTCTGCCACTCCCGTGGTGAAAGCAAGATCGTTCCAGCCCGGCTCGGCCATGCGAACAACGCGGCATTCGGCTGGGTCTCCGGCATGGGCGGCCTGAACCGAGCAGGCAGCAAGCACGATGCAGCTCGCGACAATGCGATGGATAGGCTTCATTTCGGAACACTCCCCTTCTTTTGTTGACCCATTGTCTTGGACATTGACCAGCGGGTCAATAGTTGATCTCACAAGCCTAAGCTGACACGTTGCGCCGACCAATTTCGGGGAAGCAGACCGTGAACCTCACGCGCCTCAGTGACATCCGCCGCAAGGAGCTGCGTCAGGCGGCATTTGAAGTTTTGCAGCGAGAGGGGATAGCGGGCGCCACGATCGAGAAGGTCGCTGCACAGGCCGGTGCCTCGAAGGGAATCGTGCTCCACTACTTCAAGAGCAAGCGCGAATTGTTCGAACACGCCATGCGCGAGTCGAATGCCGTGTTGCGCCACGTCGTCGTGGCGCGGTTGAACCGGGCGCGGACCCCGATGGAGCGCATCGATGCCGTCATCGAGGGCAATTTCGAGCCGCACCTGTTTCGCCCGCCGCTCGGCCATGCCTGGCTGTCTCTGTGCGCCGAGGTACCGCGCGACGACAAGCTCCGGCGCATCCAGACTGTCATTCACGCGCGCATGCGCTCCAACCTCCTGTCGGGCCTGCGCCACATCGTCCCGGCGGCAGACGCGCAGGACATTGCCTTCGGGGTCACCGCGATGATCGACGGCCTGTGGCTCAGGCTTGGTCTCCAGCCTGACGGCATCCCGCGCGACTACGCGCTGAAGCAGGTCAAAGACTATGTTTCCGCAAGACTTGCCCAACTTGTCTGACGGGACGCCTCCGGCCAGGCAAGCCCCGTGCGGAGATGCGCATTCGTCGCCGCTGGACCGGTGACACTACCTGCCTCGAGTGGCCTCGTTCACCCCGACCGATGCCGGAGCGCGCCGTGCCGCACGGCCAGCCGATGATGAATGCGTAGAAATCTAACCTCCTGCGTCAGCCGCCCTTAACGTTTGGCGATCATGGTGCCGGTCCGGCGGGACGCACAAGGCGACCCGCCTTGCTCGATTGATGCCGGAGGACCATAGCCATGACCCGAACCAGGAACTTCCTCGTCGCAGCATTATGCGGCGTTGCGCTCGGCGCCCTCCCGCTCGACCTGCCGGATGGTTTTTCGGGCGATGGCAGCGCCTGGGCCAAGGGCAATGGCGGCGGCAACGGGGGCGGTGGCGGCGGCGGCAATGGTGGCGGCAATGGCGGCGGTAACGGTGGGGGCAACGGCGGCGGCAAGGGCGGCGGCAACGCCGGCGGCGGCGGCAAGAGCGCCGGCAAATCCTCAAGCAGCTCGGCCTCCAAGTCGAATTCGGCCAAGACCAGCACGACGAAGACCGCCAGCACGGCCAAGACGAACAAGGGCGCGGCAAAATCCGCAGCCAAGCAGCAGGTCGCGGCGGTCGCCAAGGAAAAGAACATTCACGCGCAACTTGGCGCACTCAACTCGCTGAACCGCAACATCAACGCCTATCTCAACGCCAAGAGCCCGCGCTTCGCGGCGGTGCAGTCCTTCGTCGTCGCCTCGGCGCAATACGAGATCGCGCTCGACAAGGTCGAGGCGGCCAACACCGCGGCCGCTGCCGAGCAGGAAAAGCTCGATGCGCTCAACGCCGAGCTCGGCACGCTGTCGGCGATGACCGAAGAAGCCGTGGCAGGGCTGACCGAAGAGGAGCAGGCCGAGCGCACCAGCCGCATGTCGGCGCTCGAAGCCGAGATCGGCGAGCAGGCAGCCGCGGTCGAAACCGCCAGCCAGGCCGCGACCGAGGCCCAGGCCGCGGCCGAAACGGCAGCAGTCGGAACGGACGACGCGTCGCTGCAGGCGGCGCTGGAGGCGATGTCGAACAAGACGGTCAACGAGGCGGTCGTCTCGTGGTCGAAGGAAGTCCTCGGCGTCGGCACCGCCGTGGGCAAGATCGACGAGATGAAGAGCGTGCTCGAGGCGCAGGCCGTGGACCCGCAGGAGACAGCGGCCGTGGACACGGAAGAGACACCCGAGACCGACACGGATCTCGACGCCGGCGAGCTCGAGGAGGCTCCCGAACCCGCCCTCTGACCGGCAGGAAAGGGGGGCGGCGAAGCCACCAGCGCCGAGCTCGGCGGACGCGACATGCTGGCGAGCCGCTACATGTCGATCGTGCGCTGACAGCGAGCCGCGCGTTACGCCGCCGTTTCGGCTTCCACCATGACCGCGGCAAAAGCGGCGTCCTGCGGCACCACCCGCACATTGTGCGGACGGGTGCTGCCCCGGATGGCGATCTCGCGCGTCTCGTAGGCCGACATGTCGATGCCCGACAGCATCGCCGCATCGTCCGAAATGACGATCGAGGCATCGAACTCCTTGGCCGCCGACTCCAGCCGGCTGGCGATGTTGACCGTGTCGCCGATCGCGGTCACGCCCATCACGCCGCCATAACCCATGGCGCCGACAATTGCCGGGCCGGCATGGATGCCGATGGCGACCCTCAGGGGCGCCGGGATCTCGGCGGCCAGCTCTTCGCTCAAATGCGCCAGGTCGGCGATGATGGCGGCCGAGGCCGCGAGCGCCTGGCGGCAGGCCTCCTGCTTGGTCGTGCCGAGGCCAAACAGCGCCATGGCGCCGTCGCCTATGAATTTGTCGAGCTGGCCGCCCGACTGTTCCACCGCCTTGCCGACAACGGCGAAATAGCGGTTGAGCAGGAAGACGATGTCATAGGGCAGGCGGTGATCGGCCAGCGCGGTAAAGCTTCTTATGTCGCAGAACAGCACGGCGATCTCCTGTTCCCGGCCGGGCGTCGCCTGGCGGCCGCCGACGGGAAGAGCCCGCTCGGTGCCGGCGGCAAGCAGGGGTATGACGGTCAGGTCGTGCACCGGGCGGAACTGGCAGGCCAGCCTCACGTCCGGCCCGGCATTGATACGCATCAGCGTCAGTTCCTCGACCGAGCCCGCCACGGGCTGGCCCTCCATCCCCTTCGTCACGTGGATGCGGCAGGTCGAGCAGCGGCCGCGGCCGCCGCACACCGAATAATGCGGCACGCCGCCGATGCGGCTCGCCTCGAGCACGCTGTGTCCCTTGGGCAGGCGAACCGTCTGGCCGCTCTCGTAGCGGATCTCGACGAGACTGCTCCTCTCGCGCTTGCTGCGCAGCCCCCGCAGGACGAACAGGCCGACAATCAGCGAGGCGAAGAACGCGTAGGCCACGTCGACAAGCATGTGGACGGTCTCGATTGCGCCGGGGATCAGAGACTGGTCGATGCCGTCGGGCAGCGGCTGCTGCTCCATCAGCGCGACGAGCTGGCCGGCATGGGCGAAGGCAAGCAGCGAGACGACCGGCACCAGGACTGCGGCGATCAGGAACCAGGGCGCGGCGGTCGGATACCAGCGGCGGTAGCGCAGCCAGAAATGCAGCCCGAGGCAGCCATGCGCCCAGACCACGACCAGCGCGATGGCCTGGGCGAGCCCGACGCCGGGATTGGTGACCCACAGCACGCGTACGACGAACTCATATGTGTCGGGAACCTCGGTCAGCTCGTGGAAGACGCGCGTGCCCATGACATGCAGGGCCAGAAGCAGCGGGATGGCGAGGCCGGCCGCCACCTGGGCGGCTTCGCGTAACGGCATCACGAGGCTGCGCCTGCGGTAAAGGCTGCGCAGCACCAATGCGACATGCACCGCCACCGCGCCGTAGAGCGCGACAGTGCCCACCGGGTTGCGCCAGATGGCGAGGAACCACAGACGCCCGGCCTCCGCTGCCTCGAGCGAGATCAGGTTGAGCGACAGATTGCCGAAATGCATGATGATGAACACCATCATCACCAGCCCGGAGCCCAGCCTGGCGTTGCGCAGCATGCGCTCCGACCACCATGACGCCGCGGCAGTGGCGGCCGGTCTCTGCGGAGGAATCTTCTGGGCCTTCGGCGTCGAACTATCCATTGCGCCAGATTGGCAGGGCGGCGCGCTTGCGACAATGCCCGAGGGACAGGTCGCCTGTTGACAGTCCGTCGCCGACGTTGCCGCCGCCTCGCCCCGCTGCTCCTGCAGACCTTCCGCAAGGGCCGTTCACCCCCATCCATGCTGCGGTGCAGCATCGAATGACGGTTGACTTAAGGGCTATCTGGTGAATAATTGCTCACAACCAAGGCAAATGCTCACTTGGTATTAATGGGAGGAATTCTGAATGAAACTGAACACGCTCATATTGGGTCTGTGCTCCGCGAGCCTGCTCGCTGTCGCCGCGCACGCCGAATCGATCACCATCGCCACCGTCAACAATGGCGACATGATCCGCATGCAGAAGCTGACGGACGACTTCACGTCGAAGAACCCCGGCATCGAACTCAACTGGGTCACGCTTGAGGAAAACGTCCTGCGCGAACGCGTCACCACCGACATCGCCACCAAAGGCGGCCAGTACGACGTGATGACCATCGGTACCTATGAAGTGCCGATCTGGGCGAAGCAGAACTGGCTGCTGCCGCTCGACAATCTCGGCGCCGACTACGACGCTGACGACATCATCCCGGCGATCGCCGGCGGCCTGTCGGTTGACGGCAAGCTCTATGCCGCCCCCTTCTACGGCGAGAGCTCCTTCATCATGTACCGCAAGGATTTGATGGAGAAGGCGGGGCTCACCATGCCCGACGCGCCGACCTGGGAGTTCGTCGCCGACGCGGCGCGCAAGATGACCGACCGCGACAACGACATCAATGGCATCTGCCTGCGCGGCAAGGCCGGCTGGGGCGAGAACATGGCCTTCCTGACGGCCACATCCAATTCCTTCGGCGCGCGCTGGTTCGACGAGAACTGGAAGCCGCAGTTCGACCAGCCCGAGTGGAAGAACACGCTGCAGTTCTATGTCGACCTGATGAACGACGCGGGTCCGGCCGGTGCTTCCTCGAACGGCTTCAACGAGAACCTGGCGCTGTTCCAGCAGGGCAAGTGCGGCATGTGGATCGACGCCACCGTGGCGGCGTCGTTCGTGTCGAACCCGAAGGACTCCACCGTCGCCGACAAGGTGAGCTACGCCCTGGCGCCCGACACGGGTCTCGGCAAGCGCGGCAACTGGCTGTGGGCATGGTCGCTCGGCATTCCGGCCGGATCGCAGAAGGCCGATGCGGCGCAGAAGTTCGTTGCTTGGGCAACCAGCAAGGAATATCTGGCCCTCGTCGCGGAGAAGGAAGGCTGGGCCAACGTACCCCCCGGCACCCGCACCTCGCTCTACGAGAACCCGAAGTACCAGGAGGCAGCGCCCTTCGCCAAGATGACCCTCGACTCCATCAACGCGGCTGACCCGACCAAGCCGACCGTCAAGCCGGTTCCCTATGTCGGCGTGCAGTTCGTCGCCATCCCCGAGTTCCAGGGCCTGGGCACCACCGTTGGCCAGCTCTTCTCGGCGGCCCTTGCCGGCCAGATGTCGGTCGACGATGCGCTGAAGCAGGCGCAGGACGTCGCTACCGCCACCATGACCGAAGGCGGCTACATCCAGTAAGGCAACCTCCCGGTGCCTTGGTCGTCCGGCCCCTGCCGGGCGACCACCCTACGCGGTCGCGGAAAATGAGCTTGCCCCTGCGCTAAGGCGCGGCATGCTGCGGGCCGTGAAGAACACAAGATCTGACCATATCAAGCATGTTCCGTCCGGCTGAGGACTGACTCTGGTGACCGGACCGGGGAGGGATCGTTATGGCTACTCGACAGACTCAGACACTCGCCCGCTTCATGCTGGCCCCGTCGGTCATCATGCTGCTGGTCTGGATGGTCATCCCGCTCGGCATCACCCTGTGGTTTTCCTTCCAGCAGTACAATCCGCTCAACCCGATCCGCGACGGCTTCGTCGGCTTCGACAACTATGCGCTGTTCTACGCGAACCCGGCCTTCCTGCAGTCGATCCTCAACACGCTGATCCTCGTCGGCAGCGTGCTCGCCATCACCGTCATCGGCGGCATCATGCTGGCGCTGCTGCTCGACCAGCCGATGTGGGGCCAAGGCGTCGTGCGCATCCTGGTCATCTCGCCCTTCTTCGTCATGCCGCCGGTGGCCGCCCTGGTGTGGAAGAACATGATCATGCACCCGGGCTACGGCGTCTTTGCCGACATATCCCGCTTCTTCGGGCTGCAACCGATCGACTGGTTCGCACAATATCCGCTGTTTTCCATCATCCTGATCGTCGCCTGGCAATGGCTGCCCTTCGCGACGCTGATCCTGCTCACCTCGCTGCAGTCGCTTGATGGCGAGCAGAAGGAAGCCGCCGAGATGGACGGGGCCGGCTTCGTCAGCCGCTTCATCTATCTGACGCTGCCCCATCTGGCGCGGGGCATCACCGTCGTCATCCTGATCCAGACGATCTTCCTGCTCGCCGTCTATGCCGAGATCCTGGTCACGACCAATGGCGGCCCGGGCTACGCGTCTACCAACCTGCCCTTCCTCGTTTACCAGAAAGCCTCGCTGGAGTTCAAAATCGGCCAGGCATCCGCGGGCGGCATCATCGCCGTCATCCTCGCCAACATCGTCGCCATCTTCCTGATGCGCGCCGTCGGCAAGAACCTCGACAAGTAGGACGGAGGAGAAAAACCATGGCCCGCGCAGTCAGCAATCAGCACAAGACCATCGTCACGGCAGCCGCCTGGATCGTCGCATTCCTGATCTTCTTCCCGATCCTCTACACCATCATCACCTCGTTCAAATCCGAGACCGAGGCGATCGCCGGCTTCAACCTCATCCCGTCGGGCACGATGGAGAGCTACGAGGAGGTGCAGAGCCAGTACAACTACTTCAAGCCGTTCATGAACTCGGTGATCCTGGCACTCGGCTCGACGCTCCTGGCGCTTCTCATCGCAGTGCCCGCGGCCTGGTCGATGGCCTTTTCTCCGACGCGCCGGACCAAGGACATCCTGATGTGGATGCTGTCGACCAAGATGATGCCGGCAGTCGCCGTGCTCTTCCCGATGTACCTGATCTTCCGCGACCTTGGCCTGCTCGACTCGCGCCTCGGCCTCACCGTCATGCTGACCATGATCAACCTGCCGATCGTGGTGTGGATGCTCTACACCTATTTCCGCGAGATCCCGGGCGAGATCCTGGAAGCCGCCCGCATGGACGGCGCCTCGCTGTGGAACGAGATCATCCACGTGCTGACACCGATGGCGGTGCCCGGTATCGCATCAACCATGCTTCTCAACATCATCCTGGCCTGGAACGAGGCCTTCTGGACGATCCGGCTGACGGCCATCGACGCCGCGCCGCTGACCGCCTTCATCAGCTCGTTCTCGAGCCCGCAGGGCCTGTTCTGGGCCAAGCTGTCGGCCGCTTCGACGCTCGCCATCGCACCGATCCTCATCATGGGCTGGTTCAGCCAGAAGCAGCTGGTGCGCGGCCTGACATTCGGTGCCGTCAAGTGACGCGCCGGCCTTTCGATCGACACTGGACCTACGTCCCCCGGGGGAGGAAATAATGGGAAACATCACGCTCAACAACGTGTCGAAGTCCTTCGGGGCGACGGTCATCATTCCGGGCCTCGACCTGACCATCGAGGATGGCGAGTTCGTGGTCTTCGTCGGCCCCTCCGGCTGCGGCAAGTCCACGCTGCTCAGGCTGATCGCCGGGCTGGAGGACACATCCGGCGGCTCGATCTCGATCGACGGGCGCGACGTCACCGGCGAGGCGCCGGCCAAGCGCAAGCTCGCCATGGTGTTCCAGTCCTACGCGCTCTATCCGCACATGACGGTCGCCAAGAACATCGCTTTTCCGCTCAAGATGGCGGGCGAGGACCAGGCGACCATCGACAAGAAGGTCGGCGACGCCGCCAAGGTGCTCAACCTCACCAACTATCTCGACCGGCGGCCCGGCCAGCTCTCGGGCGGCCAGCGGCAGCGCGTCGCCATCGGCCGCGCCATCGTGCGCCAGCCTTCGGCCTTCCTGTTCGACGAGCCGCTGTCCAACCTCGATGCCGCGCTGCGCGGCACGATGCGGCTGGAGATCAGCGAGCTGCACAACCAGCTCAAGACCACGATGATCTACGTCACCCACGACCAGGTCGAGGCGATGACCATGGCCGACAAGATCGTCGTGCTCAACGCCGGCAATATCGAGCAGGTCGGCTCGCCGATGGACCTCTATAAGAACCCGAAGAACCTCTTCGTTGCCGGCTTCATCGGCTCGCCCAAGATGAACCTGATCGAAGGCGCACCCGCCACGAAGCACAAGGCGCACACGATCGGCATCCGTCCCGAGCACCTCGCGATCTCGAAGACCGAGGGCGAGTGGAAGGCGACCGTCGGCGTCGCCGAGCATCTGGGCTCCGACACCTTCCTGCACGTGCAGTCCGACGTCGGCCCGCTCACCGTGCGCGGCGACGGCGAGATCGCTGCCCGTCACGGCGACACGATCTACCTGACGCCGGACTCCAGCAAGCTTCACCGCTTCGGCGCCGATGGAATGGCGCTCTGATTGGAAGACCTGTCATGCCCGTAACCCTGTCGCTCAAGACGCTCACCGACCTGCCCGAAACCGTCGGCAGGCCCGGCTACAGCCGCGATGGGCTGAGGCCGGGGATCGTGCATTTCGGCGTCGGCAATTTCCACCGCTCGCACCAGGCCGTCTATCTCGACGACCTGTTCAACACCGGCGAAGGGCATGACTGGGCACTGGTCGGCGCCGGCGTCTTCGACGGCGAAAAGGCCGGCCGCGCCAGCCTCGAGGCGCAGGACTGGCTGACCACCGTGGTCGAGCAGGATGCCGGCCACAGGCAGGCGCGCGTCACCGGCGTGATGATCGACTTCCTGACGCCCGGCGACACGCAGGCCATCATCGACCAGCTCGCCGATCCCCGGATCCGCATCGTCTCGATGACCATCACCGAGGGCGGCTATTTCATCGACGCGGCGTCGGGAAAATTCAACCCGACGCATCCCGACATCGTCGCCGACGCGCATAATATGTCGGCGCCCAGGACCGTGTTCGGGCTGATCCTCGCCGGGCTGATGCGCCGGCGCGACGAGGAGGGCGTCCCCTTCACGGTGATGTCCTGCGACAACATTCCCCATAACGGCCATGTCGCGGCCGACGCCGTCATCGGGCTCGCCCGTCTGGTCGACGAGGACCTCGCCACCTGGGTTTCGGAGCACGTTGCCTTTCCGAACGGCATGGTCGACCGCATCACGCCCGCCACCAGCGAGCGCGAGCGCCAGATCCTCGAGCGCGAATTCGGCGTCAGGGACAACTGGCCGGTATTCTGCGAGCCTTTCAAGCAATGGGTGCTGGAGGACCGCTTCACCGACGGGCGGCCGGCGCTGGAAAAGGTCGGCGTCCAGTTCGTCACGGACGTCGCGCCCTTCGAGCTGATGAAGATCCGCATTCTCAACGGCGGCCACGCGGTGATCGCCTATCCGGCCGGCCTGATGGATATCCACTTCGTGCACGAGGCGATGGAAGAGCCGCTGGTGCGCGGCTTCCTGCAGAAGATCGAGGAAGACGAGATCATTCCGACGGTGCCGCCGGTGCCGGGCGTCGTGCTCGCCGACTACGCTGCCGAGGTCGTCGGCCGCTTCTCCAACCCGACGATCGGCGACACGGTCAGGCGGCTCTGCCTCGATGGCTCCAACCGGCAGCCGAAATTCATCATCCCGACCATCGCCGACCGACTAAAGGCCGGCAAGGGCATCGACGGCCTGGCGCTCGAATCCGCACTCTGGTGCCGTTACTGCTTCGGCACTACCGATTCCGGCGCCGTCATCGAGGCGAACGATCCCAACTGGGAGCGCATGCTGGCGATGGCCAGTGCTGCCCGCACCGACCCCGGCGCCTGGCTCGCCATGGCCGACATCTACGGCGACGTCGGCAAGTCACGCGTCTTTGCCGATGCCTTCGCCCGCCATCTCGCCGCGCTCTGGGCCAACGGCGCACGCGCCACGCTCCAGGCCTATCTCAACGGCACTGCCTGAGGCCGGTCCGCTTGTCAGTGCAGCAACCTCCTCGCCTCGTCATCTTCGACTGCGACGGCGTGCTGGTCGATAGCGAGCCGATCTCGATTGCCGTTCTGCTCGACATGATCGGTCGGGCCGGCGGCAGCGTCAGCGAGGAAGAGGCCTACCGCCATTTCCTCGGCCGCAGCATGGCGACCGTGCGCGAAGTGCTGCGCGACGAGTTCGCCCTGGAGCTCACCGACCCGCAGCTCGGCGAGATGCGGACCGAACTGATGCGCCGCTTCCGCAGCCAGCTCAGGCCGGTCGAGGGCATTGCCGAAACGCTGGCGCGGCTGAGCGTCGCGAGCTGCGTCGCCTCCTCGGGAAGCCTGGACCGCATCAGGCTTTCACTTGGCATCACGGGACTGCTGGAAATGCTCGAGCCGCGTCTGTACAGTGCAGGCATGGTGAGGAGAGGCAAACCGGCCCCGGATCTGTTTTTGCACGCGGCGCGCGCCATGAACGTGGCCGCCGGCGACTGTCTCGTCATCGAGGACAGCCCGGCCGGCATCGATGCCGCGCACAGCGCCGGAATGCGCGTTTTCGCCTTCACCGGCGCCTCGCATGCCGGACATGCCGCGCTCGTGGCGGAACTCGCCAAGCGGCGTCCCGACCGCACCTTCGACGATATGCGGCAGCTGCCGGAAATGCTCGCAGGCCTGAGGTGACGGCGGTGCATGTCTGCGCCGTAGACGTCGGCACGGGCAGTGCGCGCGCCGGCATCGTCGACCGCACCGGCCGCATGCTCGGGCGGGCCGAGCACCCGATCGCCATGAACCGCCCCAAGCCAGACCATGCCGAACACGATTCGGAGGATATCTGGGCCGCCGTCTGTCATGCTGTCAGGTCGGCACTGGAGAATTCCGGCGTTCCAGCCGAGAGCGTCGCCGGCATCAGCTTCGACGCCACCTGCTCGCTCGTCGTGCGCAATGTCGATGGCGGTCAGGTCAGTGTCTCGACCACCGGCGAGAAGCGCTGGGACACGATCGTCTGGCTCGACCACCGGGCACTCGCCGAGGCAGACGAATGCACCGCCAGCGGCCACCGCGTGCTCGACTATCTCGGCGGCGTCATGTCGCCGGAAATGGCGACGCCCAAGCTGATGTGGCTGAAGCGGCATCTGCCCGCGAGCTGGAACGAAGCCGGCTATCTTTTCGACCTGACCGACTTTCTGACCTGCCGGGCCTCCGGCTCCATCGAGCGCTCGCAATGCACGCTCACCTGCAAATGGACCTATCTCGCGCATGAAAAGCCAGGCTGGCAGCAGGACTTTTTCGCCAAGGTCCGCCTCGAGGACATGCTGGAGCGCGGGCAGCTGCCCGGCCGCGCCAAGCCGGTCGGCTTCGACCTCGGGCCGCTCACCGCCCAGTCGGCGCGCGACCTCGGCCTGACCGAAAGCTGCCGCGTCGCGACGGGCGTCATCGACGCCTATGCCGGCGCGCTCGGCGTGCTCGGCGGTTTTGCCAGCGATCCGGACGGGCTCGAGCATCACCTCGCGCTGATTGCCGGCACGTCGAGCTGCGTCATGGCAATGTCGTCGGAGTCGCGCTCCTTCCCTGGCGGCTGGGGCCCCTATTTCGGCGCCGCACTGCCCGGCATCTGGATCAGCGAGGGAGGCCAGTCGGTCACCGGCGCGCTGCTCGACCACATCGTCCGGCTGCACGGCGCCGGCGGCAACCCGACGCCGGAGCGCCACCGCGCCATCGTCGAGCGCATCATGCAGTTGCGCGAGGAGGAGGGCCTCGACCTCGCCGGCCGCCTGCACGTTCTGCCCGACTTCCACGGCAACCGCTCGCCGCTCGCCGACCCGCACGCGCTCGGCGTCATCTCGGGCCTGACGCTCGACGCCTCCTTCGACAGCCTGTGCCGGCTCTACTGGCGCACCTGCGTGTCGATCGCGCTCGGCATCCGCCACATCCTCGAGACGCTCAACGCCTGCGGTTTCGTCATCGATACGCTGCACGTCACCGGCGGTCACACCAAGAACCCGCTGCTGATGGAACTCTATGCCGACGCCGTCGGCTGTACCGTCGTCCAGCCCGTCGCCGACGATGCCGTGCTTGCCGGCACCGCCATGGTGGCCGCGACCGGTGCGGGGCTCTATCCCGACCTGGCCAGCGCCTGCGCGGCCATGCGGCAGCACGGTCGCAAGCGTGCGCCAGACCCGGCGGCATGGCCGCGCTTCGACCGCGATTTCCGCGTCTTTCTCGAGATGCACAAGCAGCGCCAGAAGCTCGACGCCATCAGGTAGCGCCGCGTCACTCCCGGCTCAGGCGACCACGGTCAGCCGGCGTCGCCGCTCGTCGAGCGAGATGATGACGAGGCCGCTCGCCACGACCAGCAGGATACCGACGATCGCCAGCGTATTCGGCAGCTCGCGGAACACGAGAAGGCCGGAGATAACCGCCCACACCGTGAAGGAATAGTAGAACGGCGCGACGACGCCCGCCTGTCCTACGCGGTAGGCCATGAAGATGAAGAAGTGGCCGAACACCAGGAAGAGACCGGCACCGAAGAGCAGCAGCAGGTGGCGTGGCCCCGGCACGACCCATTCCTCGAGCAGCAGATGTGCGATGCCGGCGCCCACCATGACGACGACGACTGCCGAGATGGCGACGATCATGCCCGGCACATGGGCGGCGACCCGCCGGCTCGACAGGTCGCGCGCTGCGGAAAAGACGGCATTGGCCAGCCCGAGAATTGCATAGACGGAGATGCCCTCGATGGTCGGCTGCGCCACCATCAGCGCGCCGGCAAAGCCGAGCCCGATCAGCGCCATGCGCAGCCCGCCGATACGCTCGCGAAACAGCACCGACGCGCCAAGCAGGATCAACAGCGGCGCGATCTGCCCGAGCGCGACAGCGTCGGCGATCTGCATGTTGGCCAGCGCCACCACGTAGGACATGATGGCGCCCAGCTCGAAGAGATTGCGCAGCAGCACCCGCCGGTCGGCAATATGTGCAAGCTGGCGTCCGTAGCCGAGCAGCAGCACCAGCGGAAAGCCCCACAGCGCCGCCGCCACGCCGCGTAGGAACAGGACCTCGTAGGCGGGCAGGCCTACGGTCGCGAGCTTCATCATCGTGTCGTTGATGACGTAAGAGCCGGTGGCAATGACCATGAAGAGCGGGCCGCGGACGGCGGGCGGGATAAAATTCATGCGCGCGAAATGACCAGAGCTTTGACGCTAGGGCAATAGTCCACGGCGGCAGCGCGCATGAACGCACACGCTGCCCGCCATGCGATAGGCGCAGGGCCGTTGCAACCAGAATGCAGGGGACACAGGCCGCGAATTCTGCATAGTCGGCAGCAGGCGCCGGCGCCGTTTCCGGCTGCCCGGCGCGTCGGCGACGGCATGCCGTGCCCAGGGAGGAGAAACGGACATGCCCGGGTCCAGCCCGTCCAAGCTGCTGTCGGTTTCGCTGCTGGTGGTCGCCGAGATTGCCGGCATGAGCCTGTGGTTCGCCTCGGCCGCGGTATTGCCCGACATGGCGCGCGAGGCGGCCATTTCGCCCGACCGCCAGGCGCTGCTGTCGAGCGGCGTGCAGGCAGGCTTCGTGCTGGGAGCACTGGTTTCCTCGATCGGCGGCATCGCCGACCGCTACGACCCGCGCCGGGTCTTCGCCGTCTCGGCCCTGCTCGCCGCCCTCGCCAACGCCATGCTGCTCGTGCTCCCGCTTGGCGGCAACCTTGCCATCCTCGCCCGCTTCGTCACCGGCGCCCTGCTTGCCGGCGTCTACCCGGTCGGCATGAAGATCGTCGTAGGCTGGGGCACGCGCGACCGCGGCTTCCTCGTCGGCCTCTTGGTCGGTGCGCTGACGCTCGGCAACGGCCTGCCCTACCTCGCTTCCTTCCTCGGCGGCGCCGACTGGCGCTCGACCATAGTCGCCGTCTCGGCCCTTGCCGGGGCCGGCGGCCTTGTCGTGCTCGGCGTCGGGCTCGGCCCGCATCACGCCAGGGCGCCAACATTCGATCCCGGCGCGATCAGGCTCGCCTGGACCGACAGCAGGATCCGCGCCGCCTATCTCGGCTATTTCGGCCACATGTGGGAGCTCTTCGCCTTCTGGGCCTGGATCGGCGCGGCATCGGCCGTCTCCTACCGCGCCTCGCTCGACCTTGCGGCGGCCGAGAGCCTCGGCAAGCTCACCGCCTTTCTCACGATTGCCCTCGGGGCGCTCGCCTGCGTGGCGGCCGGGCGCGCGGCCGACCGCATGGGCAAGGCCAATGTGGCGATCATCGCCATGGCCGTCAGCGGCACCGCCGCCGTACTCACCGCGGCGACCTTCGGCGGCCCCGTCTGGCTCACCTTCGGGCTGGTGATGATCTGGGGCATCGCGGTGATCCCGGATTCTGCGCAGTTCTCGGCGCTCGTCGCCGACGCGGCGCCGCCGCATCTCGCCGGCAGCCTGATGACTTTCCAGACCGCGATCGGCTTCGCGCTGACCATCGTGACCGTGCAGATGACGCCTGTCGTGGCGCATGCCATCGGCTGGCCGCTGGTGCTTGGCGGCCTCGCCATCGGCCCGGCGCTCGGCATTGTCGCCATGCTGCCGCTGCGGGTCCGCAAGCCCGCCTGACGCTCTGGCTCAACATCTCCCGGCTTGACGCATCTTGCGCGATGCCTCGGCTTCATCCAGAAGGCCAAGTTCACTTGCCGCGGTCGCCATTCGCCCGCCGCCAAGCCAGCGCCAGCCGCCATCCGGCTCGCGCGCCGAAAGACAGGACCATGTCTGTTGTTGATGCCGGGGCAGACGCCCAGGCAAACCCGTGGCGCACAGAAATGCGCGCAATGCTTCTGCTGGCCTGGCCGATGATTCTCACCAATCTCGGCCAGACGGCAATGACGGCGACCGACGTCCTGATGATGGGGCGGCTCGGCTCGCGGGCGCTTGCCTCGGGTTCGCTCGGCTCCAACCTCTATTTCGCGCCGCTGATCTTCGGGCTCGGGCTGATGCTCGCCGTCTCGCCAATGATCTCGACCGAACTCGGCCGCAGCCGGCATTCCGTGCGCGACGTGCGCCGCACCGTGCGTCAGGGTTTCTGGATCGCCATTATGGTGGCGCTGCCGATCTGGGTCATCCTGTGGAACGCCGAGGCAATCCTCATCGCGATGGGCCAGGAGCCGGCGCTGTCGGCGCATGCGGCGACCTATGTGCGCACACTGCAATGGGCGGTGCTGCCCTTCTACGGCTACATCGTGCTGCGCTCATTCATCTCCGCGCTGGAGCGGCCGCGCTGGGCGCTGGTCATCGTGTTCGCCGCCGTCGCCTTCAACGTGCTCGCCAACTGGTGCCTGATGTACGGCAATCTCGGCTTCCCGGCACTCGGCCTGCGTGGCTCCGGCTGGGCGACAACCCTGTCCAGCCTGCTGATGTTCGGCGGACTGGCTGCAGTCGTGTCGCTCGACCGGCGGTTCCGGCGCTACCGCCTGTTCGGCCGCTTCTGGCGTGCCGACTGGCCGCGCTTTCGCACCCTGCTCGGCCTCGGCCTGCCGATCGCCGGGCTGCTGACCTTCGAGGTTTCGATCTTCAACGCCGCGACCTTCCTGATGGGACTGATAAACGCTGCCTCGATCGCCGCCTATGCCATCGCCATCCAGATCGCCTCGATCTCCTTCATGGTGCCGATGGGCATCGGCCAGGCGGCAACCGTCAGGGTCGGCCGCGCCAATGGCCGCCACGATGCCGAGGCGGTCGGCCGCGCGGGCTGGACGGCCTTTGCGCTCGGCGTCGGCTTCATGGCGGTCATGGCGCTGCTGATGATCAGCTTCCCCTACCGGCTGATCGGCGCCTTCATCGACATCGGTGACCCGAAGAACGCCGATGTCGTGGGCCTTGCCGTCGGCTTCCTGGTCTTTGCCGGCCTGTTCCAAATCTTCGACGGTGCGCAGGCGGTGGCGAGCGGCATGCTGCGCGGCCTGCACGACACCCGTGTGCCGATGCTCTTCGCGCTGATCGGCTACTGGGGCATCGGCCTGCCGCTGGGTGTCCTGCTGGCCTTCCGCTTCGGCTTCGCCGGCGACGGCATCTGGATCGGCCTGTCTACCGGGCTCGGCGTCGTGGCGTTGCTGCTCGTCGTCCGCTGGCTGCGCCGCGACCGGCTCCCTGCGCCGGTGCGGCCCGCCTGAAGCGTCAGGCCTTCCGGCCCGTGATCGACGGGCTGAACACCATCAGGCTGAGTATTTCGAACAGCACCTGCGCGCCGGCCTGAGCCGTGTTGGTGGTGGCGTCGTACTGCGGCGCCACTTCGACGACGTCGCCGCCGACGATGTCGAGGCCCTTCAGCCCGCGCAGCAGTTCGAGCACCTCGCGCGTCGTCAGGCCGCCTATCTCCGGCGTGCCGGTGCCCGGCGCGAAGGCAGGGTCGAGGCTGTCGACGTCGAAGGAAATGTAGGTCGGCCCGTCGCCGACGATCTTCCTCGCCCGCTCGACGATGCCGGGAATGCCGAGCCCGGTGATCTCCTCGGCGTGGATGACGCTCATGCCGGACTCGTAGCTGAACTCCCAAAGATACTCGGCCGGGCCGCGAATGCCGATCTGGATGGTGCGCGTCGGGTCGAGCACGCCGTCGAGCACGGCGTTGCGGAAGGGACCGCCATGGTGGAACTTGGTCTGGTCGAACGGGCCGCCGGTGTCGCAATGCGCGTCGATGTGGATCATGCCGACCGGGCGCTTCCTGCCGACCGCCTTGAGGATCGGGTGGCTGATCGAATGGTCGCCGCCGACCGACAGCGGCACGACGCCGGCATCGACGATCTGGCCGACGCGGCGCTCGATGTCCTCGTGGCTCTGCTCCAGCCGGTAGCGGCTGCGGAACGGCACGTCGCCGATGTCCGCAACGCGCAACTCGTGCACCGGCGCGCAGTCGAGTACGTGGTTGTAGGGACCGATGCGCTCGATGGTGCGTAGCGCGCGCGGGCCGAAGCGCGAGCCCGGCCGGTTGGTGATGCCGAGATCCATCGGCATTCCGATCATCGCCACCTGCAGGTCGCCGAAGTCTGGCTTGTCCGGGGAAACCTCCCGGTGGGGCGCAGTCAGGAAGGTCGGGATACCGGAATAGGGCGCCAGCCGCGTGCCGCTCTCCGAGAAGATCTTCTCGGCAACGCGCTTGAAGCGCGGGTCGAAGGTCTCGCCGCCCTGGCTGTCGCCAAATCTTGCGCGCAATGCCTCGAGTTTTTCGCGGTCGAATGCCATGTCTGTCGGTCTCCGTGAGGCGCGAAGTGATGCGGGAGCCGGCGCGGAAAATCAATCGCAATTGTCGCGCCGGGCCGCCCGGACCGGCACTTGGCCTGCCCAGGATTTGGTGTTTTTGTCGGTCCAGCGGCTGAACGCGCGCATAGCGGGAAAAACGATGCTATGTGAACCATCGGCTGTCCTGGGAGTATTCGATGGCAAAGACCGATATCGCGCGGCGCGTCTACAATCACGCCTGGAAACTCGACCCGATCGTGCGCAGCCTGCTCGATACGGATTTCTACAAGCTTCTGATGCTTCAGATGATCTGGGGCATGTATCCGAAGGTCGACGCCACCTTCTCGCTGATCAACCGCACCAAGCGCGTCCGGCTGGCCGACGAGATCGACGAGCAGGAGTTGCGCGAGCAGCTCGACCATGCGCGCACGCTGCGGCTTGCCAAGAAGGAAATGATCTGGCTCGGCGGCAACAGCTTCTATGGCCGCAAGCAGATCTTCGAACCGGAATTCCTCGCCTGGTTCGAGAATTTCCAGCTGCCCGAATACGAACTCGCCAAGCGCGACGGCCAGTACGAGCTCGAGTTCCACGGGCCCTGGATGTACACCACCATGTGGGAGATCCCGGCGCTCGCCATCATCAACGAACTGCGCTCGCGCTCGGCGATGAAGCCCTTCGGCCCCTTCGCGCTCGACGTTCTCTATGCCCGCGCCAAGTCGAAGATGTGGGCCAAGACCGAGCGGCTGCGCGAGCTTCCGGACCTCAAGATTTCCGACTTCGGCACGCGGCGCCGACACAGCTTCCTGTGGCAGCGCTGGTGCGTCGAGGCGCTGAAGGAAGGCATCGGCGAAGCCTTTACCGGCACCTCGAACGTGCTGCTTGCCATGGACACCGACCTCGAGGCTCTCGGCACCAACGCGCATGAACTGCCGATGGTGTTCGCCGCGCTGACCGAGAGCGACGAGGAACTGCGCGCCGCGCCCTACCGCGTGCTGCAGGACTGGCAGCGCTACTATGGCGGCAACCTGCTGATCGTCTTGCCAGACGCCTTCGGCACGGCCTCCTTCCTGCGCGACGCGCCCGACTGGATCGCCGACTGGACGGGCTTTCGCCCCGACAGCGCGCCGCCCATCGAGGCCGGCGAGAGGATCATCGAGTGGTGGCGCTCCAAGGGCGTCGACCCGCGGGAAAAGCTCCTCATCTTCTCCGACGGGCTGGAGCTGGAAACCATCGAGGAGACTTACCGCCATTTCCGCGGCAAGGTGCGCATGGCCTTCGGCTGGGGCACCAATTTGACCAACGACTTCGAGGACTGCGCGCCGATGGAAACGCACGGGCTCGACGCCATCTCGCTGGTCTGCAAAGTCACATCGGCCAATGGCCGCCCGGCCGTGAAACTCTCGGACAACCCGGCCAAGGCGACCGGCGACCCCGACGAAATCGCGCGCTATCTGCGCGTCTTCGGCACCGCCGAGCGCGTCGAGCACCGCGTCAAGGTGTGAGGCTAGTGCCTGGCGCCGACAGGCCCGTAGCGGGCGCACAGCGCGGGAACACCCCCCTCTGTCCTGCCGGACATCTCCCCCTCAAGGGGGGAGATTGGCAGGTTCGGCGCACCACCTCTTCCTGCGACGCCGCCGATTTGCGAAGCCGTCCGCGAAGGCTGATCTCCCCCCTTGAGGGGGAGATGTCCGGCAGGCCAGAGGGGGGTCGGTGGAGGGTTTCGCCGAGGTGGACGTCCGCCCTGCTCCCCCTCCTCCCCACGGACGCCATTGCGCACGCGTCCGAGCGCGGCCACGTGCTCATCCTGCCGACCGGCTATTATCTCGTCGGCGGGGCGCTGGCGGTCGCCGCCAGTTTCGCCGTGCTCGGGCTGTTGCGCGGCGACGCGCTCGAGCGCGCCTTCGCCGCCCGCCTCCCCGTCGGTACGCTCGGCGATGGTGGCAGGCTCGCCACCAGCCTTGTCTCCCTCGCCTTCCTCGCCACGCTCGTTGCCGCCGGCTTCCTCGGCAGCCGCGATCCGCTGTCCAACCCGCTGCCGCTCACCATCTGGACGCTTCTGTGGGTCGGGCTGACATTCGTCCAGGGCATGTTCGGCAATCTCTGGCGCTGGATCGACCCGTGGTACGGACCCTGGCGGCTGGCCATGCGCCTCGCCGGCCGCGATGCCGCCGACGCCCCGCCGCTCGCTTTGCCGGCATGGCTCGCCATGTGGCCGGCGCTCCTGCTTCTCCTCGCCTTCGCCTGGTTCGAACTGGTCTACCCGGCGCCCGACGACCCCGAGAAACTCGGCCTTGCCGTCGGCCTCTACTGGCTCTTCAGCTTCGCCGCCATGCTTGCCTTCGGCCATGCCGAATGGAGCCGTCGCGGCGAGTTCCTGTCGGTGTTCTTCGCCATGGTGGCGCGCTTCGGCATCGTCGAGCGCACGCCATCGCCGGACGGAAGGAACCGGCTTGCACTCTGCCTGCCCGGCGCCAAGCTCGCCACCACGGAGCCGCTGCCCTTTTCCGGCACCCTGTTCCTCCTCGCCGCGCTCGGCTCGGTCTCTTTCGACGGGCTTTCAAAGACCTTCTTCTGGCTCGGCACGAACGGCATCAACCCGCTTGAGTTCCCGGGCCGCACCGCGATGATGGGCATCAACGGCACCGGCCTTCTCGCCGCCTCGACACTGCTCGCTGCCGCCTATCTCGTCTCAGTCGCCGCCGGCGAAGCGCTCGCCCGCGGAAGGGAGAGCGGCTTTGCGGCGGCCGCCGGCCTGCTCGTGTGGTCGATCGTGCCGATCGCGCTTGCCTACCATTTCGCGCATTACCTGACCGCGCTGCTCGTCAACGGGCAATATGCGCTGGTGGCGCTGTCCGATCCCTTCGCACTCGGCTGGAACCTCTTCGGAACCGCCTGGTGGCAGGTCGAGGCAGCGCTCGCCACCGGGTCGGCCGCGGCATGGACGATCTGGAATCTCCAGGCCGGAGCCATCATCGGCGGCCATGTGCTCGCCGTGCTTGCCGCGCACCGGCTGGCCTTCCGACTCCATCCGACGCCGCGCGCAGCACTCCTCAGCCAGCTGCCGCTGACGCTGCTGATGGTCGCCTATACGGTCCTCGGCCTCTGGCTGCTGTCGACGCCGACGGTCGGCTAGCCGCCTAAACGCCTCCGGCGGGCGTCCCGATACGCCGCTGCGGAAACCTCCCTTGCCACGCTGAACCTTTGGTGATTTAGTTTGTACACATGCAATTTTCGCGGCGCTGCAACGACCGCGAACAGGTTGAAAATTCGGCTGGAATTTTTACAAAAAAGGGGAACCGGCATGAGCAGCTTCATCAGGAAATCAATCACGCGCCGCACGGCCTTGAAAGGCTTCGGCGCCGCCGCCGGCCTCGTCGCCGGGCCGGGCTTCGTCCGCTACAGCCAGGCGCAGAGCTCGGAGCCGATCAAGATCGGCTTCCAGGCTCACCGCACCGGCATCGGCGCCTCTTACGGCCGCTGGTACGAGCGCACCACCAACGCCGCCGTCAAGGCGATCAACGCCGCCGGCGGCATCAACGGCCGCCAGGTCGAGGTCATCGTCGAGGATGACGGCACCGATCCGGGCCGCGGCGCCGAGGTGGTCGGCAAGTTCGCCAACCAGCACAAGGTCGACGTCGCCTTCGGCACCCTCTTCTCGCATGTGGTGATCGGCTCGGCGCCGGCGGCCGGCGAAAACAAGCTGCCCTATTACGTGGTCAGCGAGGGCCATCACGTCGCCTCGACCAAGCTCAATCGCTACGTCTTCCAGCCCGGCATCACCGACGTGAAGAGCCAGATCCAGGCCATGGCGCCGTGGATCGCGTCCAACGCCGGCAAGAAGGTGACCCAGATCTTCCCGGACTTCGCCTTCGGTTACGATCATCGCGACTACCTGCCGCCGGCGCTGAAGGCGCAGGGCGCCGACGTCATCGCGCAGATCGCCATTCCGCCGACAGAGAGCTCCTTCACCAAGTACTTCCCGCAGATCCCGGCCGACACCGACGTCATCTACCACGTCATGGTCGGACCCGCCGTGCTCACCTTCGTCAAGGAGCTCGGCGAGTTCTACGGCTCGAACCGGCCGCAGCTCTTCGGCTTCATCGACAGCCTCGAGGCCGTCGACATCAACAGCCCGGGCCTGGAATTCCTCGACGGCAGCCATTTCTGGGAAGGCTCGCCACGCTACGCACAGCCCGACGACAGCGACGCGCAGAAGGCCTATCGCGCCGCCGTCGGCATCGACGACAATGGCGCCTCGGTCGACGACCCGAAGGACATCTCGACGGCCGCCCACATGTTCGGCTGCTGGGAGACGCTCTACGTCATCAAGAAGGCGATGGAGGATTCCGGCTACCAGGGCCGCGACGACGCCGCCAAGCTGGTCGAGGCGACCGAGGCGCTGACCGAGTTCGCCGAGGGCCCCGAGCATCCGCAGGGGCCGAAGATCTTCAACGGCAAGATCCACCAGTGCTTCGGCATCCAGAACATCTCCAAGCTCGAGGGTGGCCGGCTCAACGTCGTGCACAAGACCTCGATCGAGGACGGCATGTACGAGCCCGAAGGCGACTACACCACGCAGCCGCTTTGATTTCTGCAATTCCCTCTCCCTTTGCGGGAGAGGGCCCAGGCTCAGACTGAATGGCATTCGGACCGCATCTCCTGCTGGCCACGCTCGAAGGGCTCGTCACGTCGGCGGTGCTGGCGCTGATGGCGCTCGGCCTGTCGCTGGTGTTCGGCGTCATGCGCGTGGTCAATGTCGCGCATGGCGAGTTCTTCATGCTGGGGGCCGTGCTCGCCTGGGCCGTCACCGCGACGCTCGGCGGCAATCCTGCCATCGGCTTCCTCGCCGCCCTCGTCATCAGCCCGCTGATCGTCGGCGCGGTTGCGCTGCTTGCCGAACAGCTCGTGCTGAAGCGTCTGAACTACAATCCGGAAGCGACCATCGTCGCCACGATCGGCCTGCTCTACATCATCCAGCAGCTGGCGCTCACCTTCTACGGGCCGGATGCGCGCCCGGTCGCGGCGCCATTCAACTACCGCATCTCGCTGCCCTGGTTCGGCTATTCCGGCTACAAGCTGTCGATCATCGGCGCCTCGGCGATCCTGCTCATCGCCACCTGGTTCGTGCTGACGCGCACCCGCATCGGCCTCGTCATGCGGGCCACCCAGTATGACAGCGAGACGGCGCAGGCCTTCGGCATCCCGGTCGAGCGCGTCTATGCCGGCGTCTTCGCGCTCGGCGCCATGCTGGCGGCGGTGGCCGCCGTGCTCATCGTGCCGATCAGCCAGGCGCATTACCTGATGGGGCTCGACCCACTGCTGCTCTCCTTCATCGTCGTCATCATCGGCGGCCTCGGCTCGCTGCGCGGAACGGTCGTCGCCGCCCTGCTCATCGGCGTTTCGGACGGCGTCATCTCGGTGTTCTTCTCGCCGACGCTCGCCAAGATCATCGCGACGCTCGTTGTCGCCATGGTGCTCGTCTTCCGGCCCCAGGGCCTGTTCGGCACGGCCCGCCGATGAGGCACGACGGGTTCAAGCCGGGGGCGCTGCATGTCGCGGTCATCGCGCTGCTCTTCGCGCTCAATTTCATGCTGCCCGACTATCATCACGGCCTGCTTGCCCGCATCATGGTGCTTGCCGTCTTCGCGATGGGCTACAATCTGCTGTTCGGCTATGTCGGCCTGCTCAGCCTCGGCCACGCCATGTTCTTCTCGGCCGGGCTCTACGGCTCCGGCCTTGCGATCTACCATCTCGGCTGGAGCGTGCCGGCGGCCTTCGGCGCCGGCCTCGTCTCGGGCGCCGCGCTCTCGCTGGTGATCGGACTGCTTGCGCTGCGCACCACCGGCGTCGCCTTCATGATCGTCACCATGATGTTCGCGCAGGTCTTCTACCTCTCGATCCTCTACTTCGCGCAATGGACCGGCGGCGATCAGGGCCTCGTGCTGCAGCAGGCGCAGCGGGTGATCGAAGTCGGCGGCGCGACGCTCGACCTCACCGAACCGGTGACCCGCTACATGGCCGCGCTCGGCCTGTTCTCGGTGGTGCTCGTCGCCACCCTCTTCATCGCGCGGTCGGCGTTCGGACGCGTGCTCGTGGCTATCCGCGAGAACGAAGAGCGCACGAAGATGCTCGGCTACGACACCTTCGCCAACAAGCTCGCCGCGGTCGTTGCCTCGGGCGTCATCTGCGCCGCGTCCGGTGCCGCCTACGCGCTGCTCTTCGGCTATGTCGGCTCGACGCTTGCCTCGGTGCAGTATTCCATTCTGCCGCTGCTCTGGGTGCTCCTCGGCGGGGCTGCCACCACGCTCGGGCCGCTCGTCGGCACGGTCTTCATGTACTATGTCATCGACGTCACCAGCGGCTACACCTCGGCCTACATGCTGGTCGTCGGCATCGCGCTGATCCTGCTCGTGCTCTACTTCCCGAAGGGTGTGCTCGGCACCATTCGCGACCGTTGGGTGAGGTGGCTGCCATGATGCCGCTGCTCACCACCAAGGGGCTGGGGAAATCCTATGGCGGGCTGAAGGCGGTCGACGGCGTCGACTTCTCGCTGATGCCCGGCGAGATCCGCGCCATCATCGGCCCCAACGGCGCAGGCAAGACGACCTTCGTCAGCCTGGTCTGCGGCCGCGTGCAGCCGAGCGCGGGCATGATCGTCTTCGACGGCGAGGACATCACCTCGATGCCGCCGCACCAGCGTGTCCGGCACGGCATCGCCTACACCTTCCAGATCACCAGCGTCTTCGCCAACCTGACCGCCTACGACAATGTCGCCCTGCCGGTGCAGCGAACCCTGCAGGGAGGGCACGGCCACAAGGCCGTTCATGCCGGCGTCATGGAGGCGCTCGCCCGTACCGGGCTTGCCGGCCGCGAGGATGTGCTTGCCGGCCACCTCTCCTACGGCCACCAGCGCCTGCTCGAAGTGGCGATGGGGCTGGCGCTCAAGCCGCGCCTGCTGATCCTCGACGAACCGACCCAGGGGCTTTCCGACGGCGAGATCGACGGCTTCATCACGCTGGTGCGCGAGATCGCCGGCAGCGCCACCGTGCTCCTGATCGAGCACAACATGCAGGTGGTGATGAAGCTTGCCGACCGCATCACGGTGATGAACGGCGGCACCATCCTCGCCGAGGGCACGCCGGAGCAGATCAGCGCCAATGCCGACGTGCAGCACGCCTATCTGGGGACGCCGGCCGATGAGTGACGCGCTGACCATCCGCGGCCTCGACTGCTTCTACGGCGAGACACCGGTGCTGCACGGGCTCGACCTCGATCTCAGGCAGGGCGAAGTGCTCTGCCTGCTCGGGCGCAACGGCGCCGGCAAGACGACGACGCTGAAGGCCATCATGGGGCTCATCCCGGCGCGCGCCGGCTCGATCATGCTCGACGGAACCGAACTGACGAAGCTGCCGGCGCATGAAGTGCCCAAGGCCGGCGTCGCCTATGTGCCGCAGGGCCGCCGGCTGTTCGCGGAGATGACGGTCGCCGAGAACATCGAGATCGGCCTGATGACGCGCGGCAAGGGCAAGGCGACGCGCGAAAGCGTGCTTGAGCTGTTTCCGCTCCTGCGCGACCGGCTGAAACAGCAGTCGGGCACGCTGTCGGGCGGCGAGCAGCAGATGCTGGCCATGGCGCGCGCGCTCTGCCTCGAACCGCAGGTGCTGCTGCTCGACGAACCGACCGAGGGCCTGATGCCCTCGATGATCGCAAGGATCCGCGAGACGGTGGCCAAGCTGCGCGAACGCGGCGTCTCGACCATCCTCGTGGAGCAGCGCGTCGACGCCGTGCTGTCGGTCGCCGACCGCGTCTCCTTCATCGAGAACGGCCGGCTGAAGGAGACCGTCGATGTCGAGCGACTGCGCGAGGACCATGCGCTGGTGATGCGCTATGTCGGCGTCGGCTAGGCTCCGGCGAGCCTCACGCCCGCCTTCCTCATCGCGTCGATCATCGCCTCCAGCGAGCCATTGAGGTCGATTGCCCGGCAGGCATCGAGACGCACCGTCGTGTCGAAGCCGTGACCCGCCGCGTCGAGCGCCGAATAGGCGACGCAGAAGTCGGTGGCGAGGCCGACCAGCGTCACCTTGTTCAGTTCGCGTTCGTGCAGGTAGCCGGCCAGTCCGGTCGGCGTGGTGCGGTCGTTCTCGAAGAAGGCCGAGTAGCTGTCGATTTCAGGCCGGAATCCCTTGTGGACGATCAACTCGGCGCGCGAACGGTCGAGATCCTTGTGGAATTCGGCGCCGAAGGAACCCTGGATGCAATGGTCCGGCCACAGCGTCTGCGCCCCGTAGGGCATCTGGATCGTCTCGAACGGCGCCTCGCCCGGATGGCTCGAGGCAAAACTGGAATGATGCTCCGGGTGCCAGTCCTGGGTCAGGACGACATGCTCGAAGCCCGGCGACATCTGGTTGATGAGCGGGATGATCTCGTCACCGCCGGCAACCGCCAGCGCGCCGCCCGGGCAGAAATCGTTCTGCACATCGACAATGACCAGCGCCTGCTTGACCATGAAACACTCCCTGAGAACTTTCTGTGGCGACAGGCCGCAGACTTCGATGGATAGGGCGGTCGCGTCAAGGCTTTCCCGCGCCCCGACGCCACGACCCGTCGGCCAAGACTTGTTTTGACAATTCGGGCCGGCTTGATATCATTTGCATACGAACGAATATTTGCCGGCCCTGGGGCGCCGGGAGGCATTGCGTGAGCCGCTACGCGAAACCCACCAGTCTGGACGAGGCGCTGACTTTGCTCGGCGATGCAAGCTGGCGAATGCTGGCCGGCGGAACGGATTTCTATCCCGCCCAGGGCACCCGCCCGCTGACCGAAAACATCCTCGATCTCAACGGGCTCGACGCGCTGCGCGGCATCGCCGATACCGCCTCGCATGTCGTCATCGGCGCACGCACGACCTGGACCGAACTGCTGCGCCACCCCCTGCCATCCGCCTTCGACGCGCTGAAGCAGGCGGCACGCGAGGTCGGCTCGGTGCAGATTCAGAACATGGCGTCGGTTGCCGGCAATCTCTGCAACGCCTCGCCCGCAGCCGACGGCGTGCCGCCGCTGATTGTGCTCGACGCCGAGGTCGAACTGCGCTCGATCAGGGGCAGCCGCGTGCTGCCGCTCGGAGACTTCATCCTTGGCAACCGCAAGACCGCGCTCCTGTCGAACGAACTCGTCACCGCCATCCGCGTGCCGAAGAGCTCCACGCAGGGCACCTCGGCCTTCGTCAAACTCGGGGCGCGGCGCTATCTCGTCATCTCGATCGCGATGGCGGCGGCCCGCATCGTGCTTGCCGGCGACGGGTCCGTCGCGTCGGCCGCAATCGCCGTCGGCTCCTGCTCTGCCGTGGCGCAGCGGCTTGCCGGCCTCGAGACAGCACTTGTCGGCTTGAGGCCCGGCCCCGACCTCGAACGGGCCGTGGCCGAAGCCGACCTCGCCGCTCTGACGCCGATCGACGACGTGCGCGGCACCGCCGAATACCGCCGCGCGGCAGCGCGCGAGATCGTGCTGAGGGCCCTCGCCCAGGCGTCTGCTCCCTCGGGCCGGTCGGTGGCGGCATGAACGCGCTCGGCCACGCCATCGGACTCACGGTCAACGGCCAGCCGGTCTCGGCGCAGGTCCATCCGGCGACGCGGCTGTCGGCCGTTCTGCGCGACACTCTCGGGCTTACCGGCACCAAAATCGGCTGCGACGCCGGCGACTGCGGAGCCTGCACGGTGCTGCTCGACGGCGAGGCGGTCTGCGCCTGCCTCGTGCCCGCCGCCTCGGTCGAGGGGCGCAGCGTGCGCACCGTCGAAGGCCTCGGCGGCGACACGCTCTCGGCGCTGCAGGCAGCCTTCCTGTCGCATGGCGCGGCGCAATGCGGCATCTGCACGCCCGGCCTGCTCGTCGCCGCCACCGCGCTGCTCGAAAGCAACCCGAAGCCCGACGAGGCGGCGGTGCAGGACGCGCTCGGCGGCGTCCTCTGCCGCTGCACCGGCTACCGCAAGATCATCGCCGCGGTGATGGACGCGTGGAGATTCGCCGAGGGATCGCCGCACGATGCCCGCCTGCCCGGTTCCGGCCACGCGGTCGGCGCCTCGCCGGTCCGCCTCGATGGCATCCCGAAGGTCACCGGGGCCGAAAAGTTCGGCGCCGACAGCTTTCCCGCCGAGGCGCTCGCCGTGCTCGTCGTGCGGTCGCCGCACCATCATGCGCGCTTCGCCTTTGGCGACCTCGCCGCCTATCGGCGCGACACGCCGGGCGTCGCCGCCGTCTTCACCGCCGCCGACATTCCCGGCGTCAACTGTTTCGGCGTCATCGCGCCCTTCGCCGACCAGCCGGCGCTCGCCGAAGGCATGGTGCGCTTCCGCGGCGAGGCCGTCGCGCTGATCGCCGTCGAGCCCGGCTATGTCGCCGCGCTCGACCTTGCCGCCTTCCCCGTCACCTGGACCGAACTGCCGCATGCGTTGACGCCGGCCGAGGCGCAGGCGCCGGGCCGCGACCTGCTGCATCCCTCGCGCGCCGGCAACCTTCTGACCGCCGGCGTGGTGGCGCGCGGCGATCCCGAGGGCGCGCTTGCCGCGGCCGCCTTCGTCGCCTCAGGCCGCATCGAAACCTCCTATGTCGAGCATGCCTATATCGAGCCGGAAGCCGGCTTCGCCCGCATGGAGGGCGACACGCTGGTCGTCACCGCCTGCACACAGGCGCCCTACATGGACCGCGACGAGACGGCCAAGGTGCTCGGCCTCGCGCCCGACAAGGTGCGCATCGTGCCAACAGCCACCGGCGGCGGCTTCGGCTCCAAGCTCGACGTGTCGCTGCAGCCGCTGATCGGCCTCGTCGCGCTGAAGACCGGCCGGCCGGCGGCCCTTGCCTACACGCGCACCGCCTCGATGCAGTCGACGACCAAGCGCCACCCCGCCTCGATGGCCGCCAGCATCGGCGCCGACGCCGAAGGCCGCGTCACCGGCATGGTCTTCGACGGCGATTTCAACACCGGCGCCTATGCCTCCTGGGGGCCGACGGTCGCCAACCGCGTACCGGTGCACGCCTCCGGGCCCTATGCGACGCCGAACTATCGCGCCATCGGCCGCGCCATCCACACCAACGGGCCGATCTCTGGCGCCTTTCGCGGCTTCGGCGTGCCGCAGGCGGCCATCATGCAGGAAACGCTCTACGACGAACTGGCCGCAAAGCTTGGCCTGGACCGGCTCGATTTTCGCTTGAAGAACGCACTTCGGAACGGTTCCGAAACAGTCACCGGCCAGCATCTTGCATCCGGCGTCGGGATCGCCGACTGCCTCGAAGCGCTGAAACCCGCCTGGACGCGCGCGCTGGCCGAGGCCGAGGCCTTCAACGCGACCGCCACACTCACCCGACGCGGCGTCGGCATCGCGTCGTGCTGGTATGGCTGCGGCAACACCTCGCTGCCCAACCCCTCGACCATCAAGCTCGGCCTGTCGCCGGCCGGTGACGTCGTGCTGCACCAGGGCGCGGTCGATATCGGCCAGGGTTCCAACACCGTGATCGCGCAGATCGCCGCCGACGCGCTCGGCCTGCCGCTCTCGGCCGTGCGGCTGCGCGGCGCCGACACCGCCATTTCGCCTGACGCCGGCAAGACCTCGGCCTCGCGCCAGACCTTCGTTTCCGGCAAGGCGGCCGAGAAGGCGGCACGGGCGCTGCGCGAGTCGATCCTGCGCTTCGCCAACGTGTCGGAGCGGGCCACGCTCGGGCTCGACGGCGGCACGCTGGTCATCGCCGAGGGCGAGGCGACGCGCCGAATCGAGCTTGCCTCGCTCCCCGCCGATCTCGACGGGCTGGTCTTCGCGGCGGAGGAAACCTACGACCCGCCGACCACGCCGCTCGACGAGAACGGTCAGGGCAGCCCGTACGCCGTCTACGGCTACGGGGCGCAGGTCGTCGAGCTCGAGGTCGACATGCGGCTCGGCACGGTGCGCCTGTTTAAGATCACCGCCGCGCATGATGTCGGCCGCGCCATCAACCCGCTGCTCGCCGAGGGCCAGATCGAGGGCGGCATCGCGCAGGGCATCGGCATGGCGCTGATGGAGGAATACATCCCCGGCCGCACCGAGAATCTGCACGACTACCTGATCCCGACCATCGGCGACGTGCCGCCGGTCGAGTCCATCCTCGTCGAGGTGCCGGACCCCGAAGGACCCTTCGGGGCCAAGGGGCTCGGCGAGCATGTGCTGATCCCGACCGCACCGGCGATCCTCAACGCCATCCGCCACGCCACCGGCGCGCTGGTCACAAAAATCCCGGCCACCCCCAGCCGCGTCCTCGCGGCGATACGGGCGAAGGAGGCAGGATGAGCAAGCCTCCATCAACGACGGCCGGCGCTTCGTCGCACCCCCCTCTGTCCTGCCGGACATCTCCCCCACAAGGGGGGAGATTGGCCGTCGCAACTGCCCTGCCCAACCGTCTCCGGCATACCGTTTCGAGCGCCCTGCGCGGCCTGAATCATCTCGACCCCGGCAAAGCTTCCGATCTCCCCCCCTGTGGGGGAGATGTCCGGCAGGACAGAGGGGGGCGCCGTAGAGCACCATCCTCCGACGCCCCTCACCCGATCCGTGAGAAGGCACGCCCATGAGCGAACTCTCCGAACGCTTCGAGACGCATGAGCCCGGCGAAAAGCTGGTCGCCGAGAAGGTGCGCTGCGATGCCTGCCCGGTGATGTGTTACATCGCCGACGGCCGCACCGGCGCCTGCGACCGCTACGGCAACAGCGGCGGGCGCATCGTGCGGCTGGAGCCGCTGACCATCCTCGAACAGCGCGCCGAAACGGGCGGCGAGGCGGTGCCGCTCGAAGCCGCCGGCGCGTGGAACGGCGAGCTCGTCAACACCGGCCGCCGCTTCGTCACGGCCATCGGCGCCGGCACCACCTATCCCGACTACAAGCCCGCCCCCTTCATCGTCAGCCAGGAGGTCGAGGGCGTCGATCTCGTCACCTGCGTCACCGAGGGCATCTTCTCCTACTGCGGCGTCAAGGTGAAGATCGACACCGACCGGCATCTCGGGCCGGAGACCGCGACGGTGCGCGCCGAGGGCGAGGCGATCGGCCACGTGACGACCGGCGAATACGGCTCGCAGATGCTGTCGCTCGGCGGCGTGCATCATTTGACCGGAGGCTCCAAGGCCGAGGGGCGCGCCACCTGCGCCGCCATGCTTGCGCTCTGCAACAGGCAGCCGGTGGAACTCGTCATCGACGGCGGCGCCACCGTCATCGTCGAGGCCGGCAAGCCGCCGGTCATCGACGGCGCGGTCGAGCACCGCATGCGCGTCGGCTGCGGCTCGGCCACCATTGGCATGTTCGCGACGCAATGGCGCGGCCTCGTCGACGAGGTCGTCGTCGTCGACGACCACATCACCGGCGTCGTCTCCGAGCATCAGGCCGGCAAGGTCCTGGGCTGGGAAGACACAGGCATCAAGATCATCGGCCGTCGCTCGACGCCCGGCCGCTACTTCAAGGTCTCGGAGCCCGGCCTCGGCTGGGGCGGCACGACGATTTCCGACCCGCTGTCGATCCTCGGCGAGTGGAACGCCAAGAAGGGCGCGCGGCCCGGCATGTCGCTGATGATGGTGTCGACCACCGGCGAGCAGTTCGCCTATTACGAACTGGACGGAGATCTGAAGCCCGTCGAAAAACCTTTCCCGGAGCGGCTGAGTAAGTCGGTCGAGCTGATCGAGGAGAACTGCGAGCCGGCTCTCTGCACCGTGCTCTTCGTCGGCGGCGCCGGCGGCTCGCTGCGCGCCGGCGTGGTGGAAAACCCGGTCAACCTGACGCGCTCCGTGCAGGGGCTGAAGACCTATGTCACGGTCGGCGGTGCGCCGGTCTATGTCTGGCCGGGCGGCGGCATCACGCTGATGGTAGACGTCATGCGCGTGCCCGACAACGCCTTCGGCTACGTGCCGACGCCGGCGCTGGTGGCGCCGATCGAGTTCACGCTGACACGCGACGACTACCTGGCGCTCGGCGGCCACGCCGCGGCCATCCGCAGCGTCGACGACATCCTCGCCTCGGGCGGCGAATACCTCAATCCGCGCGAGCGCCGCGAGGATTCCGGCGTGAACCCCTGGCCGCCGCTGGCGCAGCTGCGCCGCGCCGGACGGATGCCGTGACGATGGAACCGCAGGCGGCGATGCTGCCCGACGGGCGGCGGCTGCACCTCAACCACGGGCCGATCGACCTGGTCGTCGAGGCCTTCGGCGCCGCCAAGGAACGCGAGGCCGCCTATGCGCAGGCGACGGATCGCTTCCGCACGATCCTGACCGAGCTGGTCGAGGAACTGCCGGCCTTGCGCAGCGCATCCGGTGCTGCGCCGCGCCGCTTTCACGGAACCACCGCGCGACGCATGGAGGCGGCGGTCTCGCCGCTGGCGGCAAAGGACTTCATCACGCCCATGGCCGCCGTCGCCGGTTCGGTCGCCGACGAGATTCTGGCCGCGCTGACGGCCGGGCGGCGGTTGCAGAAAGCCTATGTCAACAATGGCGGCGACATCGCGCTCTTCCTTGCTGCGGGCCAGTCGCTGACGCTCGCCGTCGCCGGCACCGGCAACGGTTTTGCCGACCGCGCGATGATCCGCGCCGGAGACGCCGTGCGCGGCGTCGCCACCAGCGGCTGGCGCGGCCGCAGCTTCTCGCTCGGCATCGCCGACGCCGTCACCGTGCTGGCCGACTCGGCTGCCGCCGCCGACGCCGCCGCGACGCTGATCGCCAATGCCGTCGACCTGCCGAGACACCCTGCGGTCACGCGGCTGCCTGCCAGCGATCTCGCACCCGACAGCGATCTCGGCGACCGGCCGGTGACGCAGGGCGTCGGGCCGCTGTCGCCGCGCGACATTGCCGCCGCCCTCGATCGCGGCATCGAGCGAGCCGAAAGCCTGCGCCGCCGCGGGTTCATCCAATCGGCCGCGCTCTTTCTCGCCGGAGAAAGCCGCATCTGCGGATTGATTGCGCCGGCCGAGCCGACTACGACAATGCCTGGGAGGATACCCGTTCATGCCTGATTTTCCGGTCCGCAAGATTGCCGTTCTCGTCGAGGAAATCCGCCACGAGGGCGGACCGGCGCCGGCCGAGCCGATGCGGCGCGCCGCGGCACTCGCTCTGGTCAGGAACCCCTTCGCCGGCCGCTATGCCGAGGAGCTGCAAAGCGCCATGGACGACCTGAAGCCGCTCGGCCTCGAACTGACCGAGCGCCTGATCGCGGCGCTCGGCGACGTGAAGAAGATCGACGGCTACGGCAAGGGCGCCATCGTCGGCACGGCGGGCGAGATCGAGCACGGCGCACTCTGGCACGTGCCGGGCGGCTACGCGATGCGAGAAAAGCTCGGCCAGGCCAAGGCCATCGTGCCCTCGGCGATGAAGGTCGGCGCCTTCGGCGCGCGGCTCGACGTGCCGCTCGGCCATATCAATGCCGCCTATGTGCGCAGCCATTTCGACGCCATGGAGGTCGGCATCTCCGACGGGCCGCGCCCCGACGAGATCCTCTTCGTTCTGACCATGGCCTGCGGCGGCCGCGTGCACAGCCGCATGGGAGGGCTGGAGGCCGACGCCATCTCGGTCTGGGACGGCCAGAGGTGAGCGGCGAGGACAACATCCTCAAGCTGGTCGACGCGGATGCGACGGAAACCTACCGGCTGCAGGACCAGATCGGCTTCATCCTGCGCAAGGCGCACCAGCGCCATGTCTCGATCTTCGCCTCGCACATCGCCGACCTGACGCCGCCGCAATTCGCCGCCCTCGCCAAGCTTGCCGATGTCGGCGAGACCTCGCAGAACCAGCTCGGCCAGCTGATCGCCATGGATGCCGCCACCGTCAAGGGCGTCATCGACCGGCTGAAGGCGCGCGGCCTGGTGAAGCTGACCAGGCACGAAGTCGACAAAAGGCGGCTGCTGGTCAGCCTGACGCCCGAAGGCCGCGAAGCGGTTGCCCGTCTCGTTCCGGCAGCAGAACGGATCACCGCCGAGACCGTCGCGCCGCTGACCGCCAAGGAAGCGGCGACGCTGATGAAACTGCTCGCCAAGCTTGCCTGAGCCTTCCGGCGCCGCGAAGCCGATGCCGCCCTCCCGCTCCGTCCTCTGGCGCAATCTTCATACGCCCGGCCACGACGCCGCGCTGGTCGCGCCGGCGCCGGAGGGGTGGCTGCTCTCTGGAGCGGCCGCCTTCCTCGCCCAGGAAGGTCCGGTCGCCGTCGACTACGCGGTCGAGATCGATGCGGACTGGTGCGCGCGGCGCGGCAGGGTTGCCGGCATCGCCGCGGGCCGGCGTTTTGCCCATTCGATCGAGCGTAGGCCCGACGGCTGGACGCTCGACGGCAGGAACCAGGGCCTGCCGCACATCGTCGACCTCGACTTCGGCTTTACGCCGGCAACGAATCTCCAGCAGCTCTCGCGCATCAGGCTCGCCGTCGGCGAGCGGGCGGCCTTCTCGGTCGCCTGGTTCGACATCGGCACGGAGACGCTGGTCGAGCTGCCGCAGATCTACGAGCGCCGGGAGGAGCGGCTCTATGCCTACCAGTCGCCCAGCAACGACTACGCGACCATGCTCGTGATAGACGAAAGCGGCTTCGTGCGGACCTATCCGGAGCTCTGGGAGATGGAGGATCAGCCAGCGTAGGGCGGCCGCTGGGCCGGCGGCCAGCTGTCGAGCGGCGTCCAGCCGAACTCGGCCTCGATGCGGCGGCGGTAGGCCGTGTCAGTCTGGCGCGGCGCGCGGCGGATGTAGCGCTCGGCAAGATCGCGCACCGTGCCCCTTAGACCCCTCAGATAATCCACGACCTCGTCTTCGGACGGCGTCCTGTCGACCCCGCCGAAGACGGGTTTCAGTCCGGTCCACACGACGGCATCGACGTCACGCGCCGCGGCCCAGCGGGCGATGTGCGCATGCTCCGCGGATGCTGCGCCGCCCGGCCAGAAGCCGATGCGCTCGTCGGTGCAGCCTTCGCGGTCGCGCAGTGCCGCGCGCGCTTCGCTGAGATCGTCGAGGTCCATGATCGCCCAGAGCGTGCGTACCGGGCGCGCGGCCTGACTTATGGCAAGTGTGACGCGGCCGTCCCGCGCCTGGCGCACGAACTCGATCGGCAGCAGCGGGCCGTCCTCGAACCAGTGGCGCTGGATCGGCAGCTGTCGCGGGTCCCAGATCAGCGAACCCCAGCCGATGCATGCAATGGTGGTCATCGGCTCACTCTAGGATCGAAGCAGCGGAAGTGGCAAATGCCGGCGGCGCGCGCCTCACGCGCCCTTCGGCTCCGGGCCGTCCACGTCGCACCCAGCGGCGCCGAACATCCTTGCCGCCTGCTCGGGCGTATAATAGCCCATCGCCACATCGCGCCTGACGAGCGCCGGGTCGCGCTGCGCCGGGTCGCCATAGCCGCCGCCGCCCGGCGTGCCGACCGCGACGCGGTCGCCGGCCTTCAGCGGAATGTCCTGTTCCTTCGACAGGTGTTTGGGGACATGTGCTTCGCCGTCACGCCAGACGGTCACGCTGTTCACCGCGCCATCCTTACCGCCGAGCGCGCCCTGCGGACCGACACGGCCGTGGTCCATGACGAAGGACGCGCGCGCCTCGCCGCGCAGCAGCTCGACCTCGTATGCGAGCCCGAAGCCACCGCGATGCTTTCCCGCGCCGCCCGAACCCTCGCGCAGCGCGTAGCGGCGGTAGAGGATCGGATAGGCCTGTTCCATGATCTCGACCGGCGGCGATTTCGAGATGCCGATGGTCGAGCAGCCGTTCGACAGCCCGTCCTCGCTGGCGTTGCCGCCATAGCCGCCGCCGGAGATCTGGTACATGACGAAGTCGCGGCCGCGCGCCGGGTCGTGGCCGCCGAGCGCGAAATTGCCGCTCGAGCCGGCGGGGGCGGCCGTCACCTTGTCGGGCAGCGCCTGCACCATGGCCGCGAACACGGCCTCGGCGATGCGCTGCGAGACCTCCGCCGCGCAGCCGGACACCGGCCGCGGATATTTCGCGTCGAGAAATGTGCCTTCCGGCCGGATCACGTCGAGGGGCTCGAAGGCGCCGGCGCTGATCGGCACGTCGGGGAAGATGTGGCGCATTGCGAGATAGACCGACGACAGCGTCGTCGCCAGCACGCTGTTCATCGGCCCGGCGCAGGGCTTTGACGAGCCCGCAAAATCGAACGTCAGCCCGTCGCCCTTCTTCTCGATCGCCAGCGCGATGGTCAGCGGCTCGTCGACGACGCCGTCGGAATCGACGAAGGCTTTCGACCGGTAGGTGCCGTCCGGCATGGCGGCGATGTTGGCGCGCATCTGCTCGGCGGCGCGGCGGCGCAGTTCGGCAATCGCCGCAACCACCGTTTCGTCACCGTAACGGTCGAGGATGGCGAACAGCCGGTCCTGCCCGACATGCAGCGCGGCGGCTTGGGCGCGGATGTCGCCGATGCGCTGGTCGGCAACGCGGATGTTGGACGTGATGATGGCGTAGATTTCCGGGTCGAGCCTGCCCTTCTTGAACAGTTTTACCGGCGGCAGACGCAGCCCCTCCTGCTCGACCGCCGTGGCCGAGGCCGAAAATCCGCCCGGCACCGAGCCGCCAATATCGGGCCAGTGGCCGGTGTTCGACAGCCAGCAGAAGATTTTTCCGTCGCGCCAGACCGGCATGGCGAAACGCACGTCCATCAGGTGCGTGCCGCCGAGATAAGGGTCGTTGACGATGTAGATGTCGCCCTCTTCCGGCGGCAGGCAGCGGCCGTCGGCGATCATCTCGATGATCGTTTTCGTCGAATACTGCATGACGCCGACGAAGACCGGCAGGCCCTGCGACCCCTGCGCGATCAGCGCGCCGTCGAGCGCCGAATAGATGCCGTCGGAACGGTCGTTCGCCTCTGCAATGACAGGCGAGAAGGCAGCGCGCGAAAAGGTCAGGTCCATCTCGTCGCAGGTCTGCTGCAACGCCGCCTGGATGACCGACAGAGTGATGGCGTCGAGGCTCACTTTCCCACCTCCACGATGATGTTGCCGTCCGCATCGCTCACCGCACGATCGCCGGGCTCCAGCACCGTCGTGGCATCCATCTGCTCGAGGATCGCCGGGCCCGCTACAATGGCGTCGAGCGGCAGTTTTTCGCGCAGGTAGACCGGCGTGTCCTGCCACGTGCCGTCGAACCACACGGGGCGCGTCTCGCGCAGCGCGCCGGCGAGCGTCGCGGCCCTGCCCGCCGGGGCGATCAGCCGCGACAGGTCGACCGCGGCGCGCGCGCCGATCACCGAGGTGTTGAGGTTGACGAGATTGGCGCGGATCTCCGGCAGTTCGACCCGGAAGCGGGCGAAATAGGCCTTTTCGAACAGCGCCTGCAGCGTCGCGCGGTCCACATCGGGAGACGGCAACTCGACGTTCAGAATATGCGTCTGGCCAACGAACTGCATGTCGGCCGAATGGATGGTGCGGATCGTCTCGGGCGTCACCGCCTCCTTGGCAATCAGCGCCTCGCCCTCCTCGCGGTGCCGCTCGAGCACCGCGCGCATCGCCGCCTCGTCGAGCAGCGCCACCGGCTGGTTGACGGTGTTGACGAAATCGTGCCGCAGGTCGGCGACGACGCAGCCGAGAGCATTCGTGATGCCCGGCCTTGCCGGCACCAGCACCGTCGGCAGACCAAGCTCGCGCGCCAGCGCGGAAGCGTGCAGCGGCCCGGCGCCGCCGAAGGCAAACAGTGCGAAGTCGCGCGGGTCGTGGCCGCGCCCGACCGACACCATGCGGATCGCGCCCGCCATCTTGATGTTGCCGAGCCTCAGCACCGCGCCCGCCGCCTGGACGGCGTCGAGCCCGGCCGCCTTGCCGATCTTCTCCTCGAAGATCTTTCGCACATGGTCGACCGTCACTGGCGCGTCGACCGCGAGCAGCCTTTTCGGGTCGAGCCGCCCGAGCAGCAGATTGGCGTCGGTGATCGTCGGCTCCTCGCCGCCGCGGCCGTAGCAGATCGGCCCCGGGCTGGCGCCCGCACTTTCCGGCCCGACCTGGATCAGCCCCGAGGCGTCGACGCGGGCGATCGAGCCGCCGCCCGCACCCACCGTGTGCACCGCCACCATCGGCACGTGGATCGGCATGGCATATTCGATCTCGGTCTCGCTGGAGACGGCCGGCTCGGCATTGCGGATCAGCGCGACGTCGGTCGAGGTGCCGCCCATGTCGTAGGTGACGAGGTGTTCGAAGCCGGCGCGGCGGCCCGTATAGGCGGCGGCGATAACGCCCGAGGCCGGCCCCGACATCACGGTCTTGGCCGATTCCCGCGTCACGAAGCGGGCCGAGATCATGCCGCCATTGCCGTTCATGATCAGGAAGTCGCGCGCGTAGCCCAGCCCCTCCAGCTCGCCGCGCAGCCGGTTGACGTAGCGCTCGAGGATCGGCTGCACCGAGGCGTTGACCGCCGCCGTCACGCCGCGCTCGAACTCGCGCGCCTCCGACAGCAGCGAGTGCCCGGTGGTGATGTAGGCGTTCGGCCAGGTCTCGGCGGCGATCTCGGCGGCGCGTTGTTCATGCGCCGGGTTGGCATAGGCATGCAGGAAATGGATGACCAGCGACTCGCAACCGGCGTCGATCAGCTGCTTCACCGCAGCCCGCATCGCCTCCTCGTCGAGCGGCAGGCGCACCTTGCCCGCGGCCTCGACCCGCTCGGGAACCTCAAGCCTGAGGTTGCGCGGGATGACCGGCACGAAGGTCCCTGTCATGCCGTAGGGTTGCGGCCGCGTGCGGCGGCCAAGCTCGATGATGTCGCGAAAGCCTTCGGTGGTGATCATGCCGGTCCTGGCGAGCCGCCGCTCCAGCACCGCATTGGTGGTAGTCGTCGTGCCGTGCACGATGAGGTCGATCTCGGGTACCGGAAACTTCGTCAAGCCGAGGGCGGCGACCACGCCATAGGCCTGGTTGTCGGTGGTCGTCGGCGTCTTGGCGATGCTGACGCCGCCGCCTTCGCGACCGTCGATCAGGATCAGGTCGGTGAAAGTGCCCCCGACGTCGATGCCTGCGACCACTTTGCCGCGCAATGCTCGATTTTTCTCAACCATGCATCAAAACCGGAATGCCGGACCTACGCTCGCGCGTCAGTTTGGAAGCCTGTTTCGCATCGCAATCTTGACGCGATAATCGTTTGTACACTAATAAATATGCAAGACAAGACTCCCTCAATTCCGCCGAAGCTGACGGCGTGCGCGAAACGGGCGCGGTCAGTGCGGGTACGGCTTTGCGCCGGAAAAAGGTCGATGTGATGCAGCAGGTTTCAGCCCTTCGGAAAGACCCCGGCGTCGTTTTCCCGATCCCGGCAAATGTGCATGCCGAGACGGTTGTTTCGGTGCGCCACTACACCGACCGCCTGTTCTCCTTCCGCATCACCCGGCCGCAGAGCTTTCGCTTCCGATCCGGCGAATTCGTGATGATCGGCCTGCCCAATGCCGAGAAGCCGGTCTTCCGCGCCTATTCGATCGCCAGCCCGAGCTGGGACGAGGAAATCGAGTTCTTCTCCATCAAGGTGCCGGACGGCCCGCTCACCTCCGAGCTGCAGAAGATCGCGCCCGGCGACACGGTGCTGATGCGCCAGAAGTCGACCGGCACGCTGGTCAACGACGCGCTGACGCCGGGCAAGCGCCTGTTCATGATCTCGACCGGCACCGGCATCGCGCCCTTCGCCAGCTTGGTGCGCGACCCCGAGACCTTCGAGAAGTTCGAGCAGATCGTCATCACCCACACCTGCCGCGACCATGCCGAGCTCGCCTATGGCGTCGAACTCGCCGAGGGCCTCGCCGCCGATCCGCTGATCGGCGAGATGACCGAGGGCCGCGTCACACTCTATTCGACCACGACGCGCGAGATCACGCCGCGCATGGGCCGCATCACGCGGCTGATCGAGAGCGGTCGCTTCTACGAGGACCTCGCCATCGCGCCGCTCGATCCGGCAACCGACCGCGTCATGATCTGCGGCTCAATGCACATGATCCACGACGTCAAGGAACTGGTCGAGAAGCTCGGCTTCGACGAAGGCTCCAACAGCAAGCCGTCGAACTTCGTCGTCGAGCGCGCCTTCGTCGGCTGACTCCGGCACCTCTGGTGCCGATGGCGCCTCTGGCGCCCGTCCCGTGTCCATGGCCCGCTTTCAGGCCAGCGCGGCGGCAAGCGCGTAGAGCGCCATGACGATCACGACAATCGACCCGATCGAGAAGAAGGTGGCGCGCACTTCGTGACGCTGCCCGGTCGCGTAGGCCACAGCGTGGAACAGTCTGGCGACCACGAAGGCGATCATCAGGCTGTTGGCCAGCCAGAGCGACGGCTGCGCGGCGACGAAGATCAGCCCTGCGGCCAGAAAGGCCGGGATGTTCTCAAGGTCGTTGCGCTGCATGCGGCGCGACCGCTCGACATAGTCGTTGGCGAGCAACTGTTCGGGGCGCGGATTGCGGTTTGCCGGCCCGGGCAGCAGGTCCTCGGGGTTGAGCATTCCGGCATCGCTCTTCAGCATCCGGAACACCGTCATCCATCCCTGCCCCATCAGCTTCAGGATCATGATCGACGCGGCGATCATGTAGCTGACGAAAACAGGATTCTCCATGCTCAGTGCCGCCATCGAACTCTCCTCTCCGCCCGATCCGCCCCCGGCGGATGCCGCTGGGGCACATAGCTATACACGCCGGCCCCGGCAGGTCGACAAGCGGCACGATGATTTTACCGTCCGGTCAAAAATCGGCTGCAATCCGCTCCCAATTCGACTATGACGCGCGCAATTGAGGACTCGTGGAGCGGCGCTGCACGGGTTATCGTTGTGCCGATCGCGTGAAGGCCGGGGCAAGCGCTCCCCATCCGTGATCCAAGCCGCCAGGCAGCTAGGGGCGGTCCAGGGAAGGACGGAAGATGAGCAGCAGCATTCGCGAAGCAGAAGCAATCGTCGCGCCCGTGGCCGCAAGGGTCACGACGCTGCCGTCGCGCGTGGCAGCCAACACCACCTCCGGCCACGGCATCGCGCGCAACCCCGGCATGAAGCTCGACCTCGGCTTTCTCGAATCCGTGCGCAACGTCAACCGCTCTGCGCTGGAGCGCCGCGCCGGCACGATCAACAAGCGCCGCTCGATCAAGGCCGACAACCAGGCGGCCTGGCTGCTGCGCGCCATCTCGCTGATGGACCTGACGACGCTGAATTCCAACGACACCGACGAGCGCGTCCGCCGGCTCTGCGCCAAGGCGCTCAACCCGCTGCGCGCCGATATTGCCGAAGGGCTCGATCTCGGCGACACGAAAATCCGTCCTGCCGCCGTCTGCGTCTACCATCCCTTCGTCGCCACGGCCGTCGCCGCGCTCAAGGGCAGCGCCGTGCATGTCGCCGCCGTCTCCACCGCCTTCCCGCACGGCCTTGCGCCGCTCAAGACCCGGCTGCAGGAAATCGAAGCCTCGGTTGCCGACGGGGCCGACGAGATCGACGTGGTTATCCCGCGCGGCCTGGTGTTCGGCGCCAGGTGGCAGGAACTCTACGACGAGATCGTCGCCATGCGGGCCGCCTGCGGCGAGGCGCACCTGAAGGTCATTCTGGGCACCGGCGATCTCGCCACGCTGCGCAATGTCATGCTGGCCTCGATGGTCGCCATGATGGCCGGCGCCGACTTCATCAAGACCTCGACCGGCAAGGAAAGCGTCAACGCCACGCTGCCTGTCGGCCTCGTCATGGTGCGCGCCATCCGCGCCTATTTCGAGGAAACCGGCTACCTGATCGGCTTCAAGCCGGCCGGCGGCATTTCGACCGCAAAAGCCTCGCTCGACTGGATGGTGCTGATGAAGGAAGAGCTCGGCCGGCCCTGGCTGGAGCCGGAACTCTTCCGCTTCGGCGCCTCGAGCCTGCTGACCGACATCGAACGCCAGCTCGAGCACCATCTGACCGGCCACTACTCCGCCAACCACCGCCACGCGATGGCCTAGGCCGGCGCCCGGATGGAAACACTCCCCTCACCCATTGAGCGGGCGATCTTCTCGAACGCACTGCCTGGAACAGACCAATGACCATTCTCGAACGCTACGCAGCCATGGATTACGGCCCGGCCCCGGAAGCCCGCAACGAGGCCGACGCATGGATCGCCGCGCGCGACTTCGACAAGTCGCTCTTCATCGCTGGCGAATGGCGCGCCTCCAAGGACGGCAGGCGCTTCGACACCAGCGACCCGGCGACCGGCAAGCTCCTAGCAAAGGTCTCGGATGCGGGTGCGGCCGATGTCGACGCGGCGGTCGCCGCCGCGGGCAAGGCGCTGCCGAAATGGAGCGCGAAGTCGGGTTTCGAGCGCGCCAAGATCCTCTACGCCATCGGCCGCGGCATGCAGCGCCACCAGCGGCTCTTCGCCGTGCTCGAGACGCTCGACAACGGCAAGCCGATCCGCGAAAGCCGCGACATCGACGTGCCGCTGGCGATCCGCCACTTCATCCATCACGCCGGCTGGGCGCAGGCGCTCGAGCGCGAGTTCCCCGACCACAAGCCGGCCGGCGTCGTCGGCCAGATCATCCCGTGGAATTTCCCGCTTCTGATGCTCGCCTGGAAGATTGCGCCTGCGCTCGCCGCCGGCTGCACGGTCGTGCTGAAGCCCGCCGAGTTCACGCCGCTGACGGCCATCCTGTTTGCCGAGATATGCGCCCGAGCCGGCGTGCCGAAGGGCGTCGTCAACATCCTGCCGGGCGGCCCCGATGCGGGTGCCGCACTCGTCGAGCATGCCGGCGTGCAGAAGATCGCCTTCACCGGCTCGTCCGAGGTCGGCAAGATCATCCGCCGCGCCACCGCCGGATCCGGCAAGAAGCTGTCGCTCGAGCTCGGCGGCAAGTCGGCCTTCATCGTCTTCGAGGACGCCGATCTCGACAGCGCCGTCGAGGGGCTGGTCGACGGCATCTGGTTCAACCAGGGCCAGGTCTGCTGCGCCGGTTCACGCCTGCTCGTCCAGGAGGGCATCGCCGATGCCTTCATCGCCAAGGTCAAGGCGCGCATGGGCAAGCTGATCGTCGGCAGCCCGCTCGACAAGAACACCGATATCGGCCCGCTGGTCGACAGGACCCAGCTCGACCGCGTGCGCGGCCTCGTCGCCGAGGGCGCGAAACAGGGCGCGGAATGCTGGCAGCCCGACTGCGTCCTGCCCGAGACCGGCTATTTCCACCTGCCGGTGCTCGCCACCGGCGTCGCGCCCGCCAACGTGCTGGCGCAGGAAGAGGTCTTCGGCCCGGTACTCGCGGCGATGACCTTCCGCAGCACCGAGGAAGCCATCGAGCTTGCCAACAACACCCGCTACGGTCTGGCAGCGAGCGTGTGGAGCGAGAACATCAACCTCGCCGTGCACGCGGCACCCCAGCTCAAGGCCGGCGTGGTCTGGATCAACGGCACCAATATGTTCGATGCCGCCTGCGGCTTCGGCGGCTACCGCGAAAGCGGTTTCGGCCGCGAGGGCGGCAAGGAGGGCATGTTCGAATATCTGGCGAGCAAGCCGCCCTATGGCCCCGCCATCAAGCCTGAAAGCGAGGCGGCCGCTGCCGCGGCGACCGACAGCGACGGCGCCGGTATCGACCGCACCGCAAAGCTCTATATCGGCGGCAAGCAGGTCAGGCCGGACGGCAGCTATTCGATGGCCGTCGTGAATACCAAAGGCCGGCTCGCCGGCGAGGTCGGGCTCGGCAACCGCAAGGACATCCGCGACGCCGTCTCGGCGGCGCGCGCCTGCAAGGCATGGCCCACCGCCACCGGCTACAACCGCGCGCAGGTGCTCTATTTCCTCGCCGAGAACCTGTCTGCCCGGTCGGATGAATTTTCGGCGCGCATCGCCGACCTCACCGGTGTCTCGGCCAAGGTTGCCGCCGCCGAGGTCGAGGCCTCGGTCGAGCGGCTCTTCTACTATGCCGGCATGGCCGACAAGTTCGAGGGCCGCGTGCACCAGCCGCCGGCCCGCGCCGTGACGCTGGCGCTGCACGAGCCGGTCGGCGTTGTCGGCATCGTCGCCGGTGATGCGGCGCCGCTGCTCGGCCTCGTTTCGCTGGTCGCGCCGGCGCTCGCCATGGGCAATACGGTCGTTGCCGTGCCCAGCCGCAGGCACGCGTTGGTGGCGACCGATCTCTACCAGGTGATCGAGACGTCCGACCTGCCGGCCGGCGCACTCAACATCGTCACGGGAAAGGCCGCCGAACTTGCCGGCGTGATGGCCAAACACGACGATATCGACGGTTTGTGGGTTGTCGCAGACGCCGACACCTGCAAAAACGCGGAAGCCCAGTCGACCGGAAATCTCAAGCGGGTCTGGACCAGCAATGGCCGCTCGCTCGACTGGGCATCCGGGGCAGCCGCGGGGGACGAGTTCCTGCGACGCGCCATCGAAGTCAAAAATGTCTGGGTGCCTTACGGCGACTGAGGAGGACTTTTCTTGAAACTGCTGCGCTATGGAGAACCTGGACGCGAGCGTCCGGGCATGATCGATGCGGACGGAAACATCCGCGACCTGTCCGGCCACGTGGCCGATATCGCCGGTGCCGATATCAGCCCGGAATCCTTGAAGAAACTGGCCTCTGTCGACGCCAAGTCGCTGCCGCTGGTCGAGGGCAATCCGCGCCTCGGCCCCTGCGTTGCCGGCACCGGAAAGTTCATCTGCATCGGCCTCAACTATTCCGACCACGCCGCCGAGACCGGCGCCACCGTGCCATCCGAGCCGATCATCTTCATGAAGGCGACCTCGGCCATCGTCGGCCCCAACGACGACGTGCTGATCCCGCGCGGTTCGGAAAAGACCGACTGGGAAGTCGAGCTCGCCATCGTCATCGGCAAGCCGGCGAAATACGTATCGGAATCAGAGGCTTTGGACTATGTCGCCGGCTATTGCGTCGCGCATGACGTTTCCGAGCGGGCCTTCCAGGCCGAGCGCCAGGGCCAGTGGACCAAGGGCAAGAGCTGCGACACGTTCGGCCCGACCGGCCCGTGGCTCGTCACCAAGGACGAGGTCGCCGACCCGCAGAACCTCAAGATGTGGCTGACGGTCAACGGCAAGACGATGCAGGACGGCTCGACCAAGACCATGGTCTATGGCGTTGCGCACCTGGTCTCCTATCTCAGCCAGTTCATGTCGCTGCTGCCCGGCGACATCATCTCGACCGGCACGCCGCCCGGCGTCGGCCTCGGCATGAAGCCGCCGATGTTCCTCAAGGACGGCGACGTCGTCGAGCTCGGCATCGAAGGTCTCGGCACGCAGAAGCAGACGTTCAAGGCCGACGCCTGAGCCTCACCTGAACGACGCCCGGCGGGGATAAATCCCGCCCGGGCGTCGGATCGTGCCAGAAAAAACAGGTTTCCAAACAGCTGTTTGCGCCGGATTGCCCGCGCGCGGCACCCGAAATCTTTCAACAAGCAGGCCCGGTCAGCCGATCCGCCTGCCTTCCTTGTCGAAACGGTAGGTTTTCTCGGGGTCCGGCGTGACATAGAGCGTCGAGCCCGGCTCGGCGTCGTAGACCCCAAAAATCCGCACCGTGAGCAAGCCGGCTTTTTCCGTATCGAGATAGATGTTGGTGTCGGCGCCGAGGTGTTCGGCGTGGATGACGGTGCCCTTCCAGGTGCCCGATGCCGGATCGACCGTCAGGTGCTCGGGACGCACGCCGATCGTCCTGGCCTCGCTGTCGCCGAGACGGGCGGCGTCGATGAAGTTCATCTTCGGCGAACCGATGAAGCCGGCGACGAATTCATTGGCCGGCGAATTGTAGAGATCCATCGGCTTGCCGACCTGTTCGATGCGGCCGGCATTGAGCACGACGATGCGGTCGGCCAGCGTCATCGCCTCGACCTGGTCGTGGGTGACATAGATCATCGTCGCCTTGAGGCGGCGGTGCAGCTGCGCGATTTCCAGCCTAGTATTGACGCGCAGCGCCGCATCGAGATTGGACAGCGGCTCGTCGAACAAGAAAAGCTTCGGATCGCGCACCACGGCACGGCCGATGGCGACGCGCTGGCGCTGGCCGCCGGAGAGCTCGGCCGGGCGGCGTTCGAGATAGGGGTCGAGCGACAGCATCGTCGAGGCCACGTCGACGCGCCGGGCAATTTCATCCGCCGCCGTGCCGGCCTGCTTGAGGCCGAGGCTCATGTTGTTGCGTACCGTCAGATGCGGGTAGAGAGCGTAGGTCTGGAACACCATGGCGATGCCGCGCCTGGCCGGCGGCACGCCGACGACGCTGTCGCCGTCGATCCTGACGTCGCCCGACGAGGAATCCTCAAGGCCCGCAATGACGCGGAGCAGAGTCGACTTGCCGCAGCCCGACGGGCCGACGAAGACGACGAACTCGCCATCCTTCACCTCGAGGTCGATGCCCTTCAGCACTTCGACCTTGCCGAAGGACTTCTTCACATTGTCGATGGTCAGCGAGCCCAAGATGCCGCTCCCCTTGCTTGAGGTCGTGCCGGGCGATCCGGGCGGCGGGCGCCCGTCATTTTACCGCTCCGGAGGTGATGCCGCGAATCATCTGCCGCGAGAAGATGAGGTAGAGGATGACTACCGGCAGGATGGCGAGCGAAAGGGCGGCGAGCACCGCGTTCCAGTTGGTCACGTATTGGCCGATGAAGAGCTGCGCGCCGAGCGTCACCGTCTTGGTGGCCTCGGAGGGCGCCAGGATCAGCGGGAACCAGAGGTCGTTCCAGATCGGGATCATGGTGAAGACGGCGACGGTCGCCATGGCCGGGCGCACCAGGGGCAGAACGAGGCGGAAGAAGATGCGATATTCGGACAGGCCGTCGATGCGCCCGGCGTCCTTCAGGTCGTCTGACACCTGCCGCATGAATTCCGACAGGATGAAGACGGCAAGGGGCAGGCCCTGCGCGGTATAGACCAGGATCAGCGCGGTCAGCGTGTTGACCAGCCCGCTCGCTACCATCAGCTGCAGGATGGCCACGGTGCCGAGCCGGATCGGGATCATGATGCCGAGCGCCAGATAGAGCCCCATCAGCGAATTGCCGCGGAAGCGGTATTCGGCGAGCGCGAAGGCCGCCATGGCGCCGAACAGAAGCACGAAGAACAGCGAGGCCACGGTGACGACGAAGCTGTTCTGGAAATAGTGCAGGAAGTCGCCCTGGTTGAGCACCGTCGCATAGCCGACGAGGTCGAAGGTCTTTTCGGTCGGGAAGGACAGCGGCGAGCGGAAGATGGCGTTGCGCGACTTGAAGGAGTTGATGACGATGACCACGACCGGGAACAGCGCAATGACCGTATAGGCGATGAGCACCGCGTGGGCTGCGATGGAGCGCGGGATGGAGTGGGTGGAACGGGTCATCCTGTCCCTCCCTCAGAACTGGTACCGACGCAGGCGCGTCTGGATGGCGAAGAGGTAGAGGCAGACGCCGGCCAGGATGATGAAGAACATCATCGAGGCAATGGTCGAGCCCATGTAGGGGTCGCCGGTCTGCAACTGGAAGCCGAAGAAGGTGCGGTAGAGAAAGGTGCCGAGGATGTCGGTCGAATAGTTCGGTCCGGCGAGCGCCCCTTGCGCCGAGTAGATCAGGTCGAAGGCGTTGAAATTGCCGACGAAGGTAAGGATCGAGATGATGCCGATGGCGGGCAGGATGAGCGGCAGCTTGATCTTCCAGAACTGGCCCATGCCGGTGATGCCGTCGCATTCGGCGGCCTCGATGACCTCGTCGGGGATCGACAGAAGGGCGGCGTAGATCAGCATCATCGGGATGCCGATGAACTGCCAGACCGAGATCAGGCCGAGCGTGGTGAGCGCATATTCCTCTTTGCCGAGCCAGGGCGCGAACAGGCTTTTCAGGCCGACCATGTCGAGCAGATTGGGCGCGACGCCCCAGAGCGGCGACAGGATCAGCTTCCAGGCGAAGCCGACGATGACGAAGGACAGGATGGTCGGGATGAAGATGGCGGTGCGGTAGAAGGCGGAGAAGCGCAACCTGGGGCTGGAAAGCAGTGCGGCCAGCGCGATGCCGATCGGGTTCTGCACCAGCATATGGATGATGAAGAACCAGGTGTTGTTCCACAACGCGTTCCAGAAGCTTTCCGACCAGCGCGGGTCGAAGAACAGGGTGCGGAAGTTGTCGAGCCCGGCGAAGAAGACGGCCTCCTGCCCCGACCGGTTGAACAGCGAAAGCTGCAGCGTGCCGAACAGCGGCACGATCATCACCGCAGTGTAGACGAGGACGGCCGGCGCGAGGAAGACCGCGACATGCCAGCGGATGGGTCTTTTCGCCGTCGCCATCGTCGCCTCCCTCCATGCTGCCGGTTGAATGATGCCCGTATTCGGGCTGCAGGCAAGGCCGCGCCTTGCCCTCCCCCTTGAGGGGTCGTCGGGACGTTTTCCTGAAGTGCCGTCTGGAGGCGGGGTGGGGATGATCTGCTCAGACCCCCACCCCGCTCACCTTGTCTGCGACCCTCCCTGCGACGGGAAGGGTCTAGCTGAGCCTTAGTTAGCCGGCTTGTACCAGCTGTCGAGGCCGTCCTGCAGCTTCTTGCCAGCCGCTTCGGGCGTATCCGTGCCGTTGATGACGTTGGCCGATTCCACCCAGGTCTCGTTCTCGAGGTTGGGCGTGCCGCGCGACAGGATCTGGTAGGTCGAGCGGATGGTCGACTCGCACTTGTCGCGCCAGGAGACGAATTCCTGCGCCAGCGGATCTTCCATCTTCACCGGCTCCGAGGACAGGCTGAAGAAGCCCGGCAGTGCATTGGCGTAGATGGTCGCGAACTCAGGCGAGGCGACCCATGACAGGAAGGTCTTTGCCGCCTCCGCATTCGGGCTCTTGGAATTGAGGCCGATGGCGATGTCGTTGTGGTCGGAGATGTAGCAGGTGTCGCCGGCATTCCTGACCGGCGGCGCGAAGGCGCCCATCTCGAAATCGACCTGCGGGTTGAACACCGAAATCTCCCACGAACCGGACGGGTAGATGGCGGCGCGGCCGAGCGTGAAGAGGTTCTGGCTGTCGGGGTAGGACTGCGCCTCGAAGCCGTCGCCGAGGTAATCCTTCCACTTGGCGAGCGTGGCGTAGGGCTCGACCCACTGCGGATCGGTCAGCTTCTGCTCGCCCTTGATGAGCGCGTTGCGGCCTTCCTCGCCCTTCCAGTAGTTCGGTCCGATGTTCTGGTAGCCCATGGTCGCGGCCTCCCAGAGATCCTTGGTGCCCATGGCCATCGGGATGTAGGTGCCGTCTTCCTTGATCTTGTCGAGGGCGGCGAAGAACTCGGCCTCGGTGGTCGGCACCTCGATGCCGAGCTTGGCGAAGGCATCCTTGTTGTAGATGAAACCGTGGATGACCGAGGCCATCGGCACGCAGAAATCATGGACGCCGTCATCCGTCGTCCATGCCGACTTGGCGACATCGGAGAAGTTCTCCATGCCGGGCAGGTCGGCCAGATCGGCGAGGTGGCCCTTGTTGTAGAGTTCGAGCGAGGCGTCGAAGGGGCGGCAAGTGATGAGGTCGCCGGCCGAGCCTGCGTCAAGCTTGGCGTTGAGGGCGGCGTTGTATTCCGTCGGCGCGGACGGCGCGAACACCACCTTGATGCCGGGGTTCTTGGCCTCGAAGGCGGGGATCAGCTTTTCCTGCCAGATCGGCAGGTCGTCGTTGCGCCAGCTCTCGATGGTGATGGTGGTATCCTGCGCCATCGCCATCCCGGCCGTGCCGAGAATGCTGGAGGCGAGAAGCAGTCCGGTAAGCGTCTTGCGTGTCATGTCAGTCTCCCTGTTGACCTGTTTCAGGTTCGGTTGTTGGCGGACCGGGAGCGCTGCTCCCGGCTTCCCTCAAATGTTGCGAGAGCCGGCCGCACGCGGCCGCCGGTCCCTGCGAGAAGCTTTTCGGCGGCCGCGCGATCGGCGGCGCCTGCCGCGACCAGGATCGCCGGCTTGACCGCGCCGCCGGTCTTTTCCAGCGCCGTGCGAGCGTCGGCCTCGCTGCAGCCGGCAACCGCGGCGACGATGCGCGCGGCGCGGCCCTTCAGCTTCAGATTGTCGGCCAGCAGATTGACCATGTAGCCGTCGTGGACGTGGCCGAGATGGATGGCGGCGAGCGTCGACAACATGTTGAGCGCGATCTTCTGGGCCGTGCCGGCGCCCATGCGGGTCGAGCCGGCGATGAGCTCGGGCGGCGTGGCGAGCAGGATCGGCGCCTCGGCCTTTTCCAGCAGCGGCGTGCCGGGATTGTTGGCGATGGCGATGGTGCGCACGCCGCGGCGCGCTGCCTCCTCAAGCGCGCCAACCGCATAGGGCGTGGTGCCGCTCGCCGAGACCGCAATCAGGCAGTCGCCCGACGTGAGACCGGCATCGGCGACCTCCTTCGCGGCCTGAACGGCGTCGTCCTCGGGGCCGCCCGGCAGGTCGTGGAAGGCAGCGGCGCCGCCGGCAAGCAGGATGACGATGCGGTCGCGGGTAATGCCGTAGGTGCCGGGGAGTTCGAGCCCGTCGGCCAGCGCCATCAGGCCGGAACTGCCGGCCGCCGCATAGGCAATCCGGCCGCCACTGCCCAGGCACTCGGCTGCGATGGCGGCCGCGGCCGCGATCTGAGATATGGCACCCTGCACGCTGCGGGCGGCTTCGACCTGGGCGTCGGCGAGAAAACCGAGAACGGCCGCAGGCGGCTGCATGTCAAGCCCTTCCGCGTGTTCATGCAATGCTTCGGTCCGCAATTGCGCCATTGGTTTTCTCCTTGCCACAGACGATACCAAAAAAATACCACTTGTCCAGCGGCGTTAACGATTTCCTCCGCAGCCGGCTGACTTTGCGCCCGAAAGTCCCGTAAATTCAATAAAATATGCCTTAACGTTTCATCAAGCAAAATTAAGCCTTGGCTATTGGTATTTTATTGGTATTATCCGCGCAGGAGGGCTTCCATTGCGCTTTGTGCTCGGCATCGACGGCGGCGGAACAGGTTGCAGGTCAGCGCTTGCGAAGGCGACGGGCGAGATCGTCGGGCGCGGCAAGAGCGGTGCCGCCAATGTGCGTACCGATCTCTCGGGCGCGCGCGCCCACATCGTCGAGGCGGCGGAGCGCGCCTTCGCCGATGCCGGCGCCGACCCCGCGCTGATCTCCCAGACACCGGCTGTGCTCGGGCTGGCCGGCGCCAATGTCGGCACCTATGCGCAGCAGCTCGAAACCATCCTGCCTTTCGGCTCGTCGCGCGTCGAGACCGACGCGCTGATCGCGCTCGAGGGCGCGGTTGGCGCCGGCGACGGGGCCATGGCGATCCTCGGCACCGGTACCGCCTACATGGTGCGCAAGGACGCCGCCTCGCGCGCCATCGGCGGCTGGGGTTTTCAGGTCGGCGACCAGGGCAGCGGCGCACGCGTCGGGCGCGACCTGCTCGAACAGACGCTGCTGGCGCATGACGGCATCCGCGCCGCCTCGCCGCTGACCGGCGAGATCATGAAGGTGTTCCGCAACGACCCGCAGGTGCTGGTCGAATTCACCACGACGGCAAGCCCCGGCGATTTCGGCGGTTTCGCACCCAAGGTCTTCGAGCATGCCGGGCGCGGCGACGCGGTGGCGCAGGCGATCGTCGCAAAGGCGGTGGCCGACGTCGAGGCGTCGCTCGATGCGCTCGGCCTCGACGGCAAGGCGCCGCTCTGCCTGCTCGGCGGGCTGGCGCCGATCTATGCGGCGAGGCTCGCGCCGCGCTTCCAGACGATGCTGAAGCCGCCGATGCAGGACGCGCTGGGCGGCGCGGTGGCGATGGCCGCGCGGCTCTACGGCGGGCCCGAAAATGACTGACGTCGCGGACCAGATCTTCGGCAGCGTGCGCGACGCGCCGCAAAAGGGCGCGCCACTCTACCTGCAGCTGAAGAAGAGCATCGAGGCGGCGGTCAATGCCGGCATCATCGGGCCGGGCGACGCGCTGCCTTCCGAGCGCGACATCGCCATCAAGGCCGACGTGTCGCGGGTGACCGTGCGCAAGGCGGTGCAGAGCCTCGTGCGGGGCGGCGTGCTGGTGCAGCGCCACGGTTCGGGCACCTTCGTGGCGCCGCGGCTTGGCCGAGTCGAACAGTCGCTGTCGCGGCTGACCTCGTTTACCGAAGACATGGCGCGGCGCGGGCTGAGCGTGGAATCGACCTGGCTCGATCGCGGCCTCTACGCGCCCTCGCCCGACGAGATGATGGCGCTCGGGCTGACGGCCAGCGAGCCGGTGGCGCGCGTCAGCCGCATCCGCATGGCCAACGGCACGCCGCTCGCCATCGAGCGCGCCTCGCTGTCGGCAAGCGTGCTGCCCGAGCCCGAGAAGATCGACGCCTCGCTCTATGCGGCGCTGGAAAAGACAGGGCAGCGGCCGACGCGCGCCGTGCAGCGCATCTCAGCCGCCAATCTGGGCGAAGCCGATGCGAAGCTGCTCGCCGTGCCGGCAGGTTCGGCCAGCCTCAACATTGAACGCATCTCCTACCTGCCGAGCGGCAAGGTGGTGGAGTTCACCCGTTCGGTCTATCGTGCCGACACCTATGATTTCGTCGTCGAGCTGCGCCTGCCGGACGCGCCCGACGGCAGCGGGGGCGCTGCATGACCAAGACGACGCAGATGCGGCGCGAGATCGCCGAGATCCCTGATGCGGCCGCTCGCCTGCTCGACGCCTCGGGCGGCGCGCTGACCGCCGCGGGCAAGCACCTGCGCGACCTGTCGCCACGCTTTCTCACAACGGTGGCGCGCGGCTCGTCGGACCACGCCGCCTCGTTCCTGAAATACGCCGTCGAGCTGTCGGCCGGCGTGCCGGTGGCCTCGCTCGGGCCCTCCATCGCCTCGATCTACGGCGCGAAGCTCAGGCTGCGCGGCTCGGCCTGCATCAGCGTCTCGCAATCGGGCAAGAGCCCCGACATCGTGGCGATGGCCGAAGGCGCGCGGGATGGCGGGGCGCTGACCATCGGGCTGACCAACACCGCCGGATCGCCACTGGCTGCGACGTCCGACCACGCTATCGACATCATGGCGGGGGCGGAGACGAGCGTCGCGGCGACCAAGAGCTTCGTCAATTCGGCGCTGGCCGGCCTGCTGCTCCTGGCGCACTGGACGGACGACGAGGAACTGCTGGCCGCGCTGCACCGGCTGCCGGCGTATTTCCAGGACGCCATCGACTGCGACTGGATGGAGATCGGCGCGGCGCTGTCGGGCGAGACGTCGCTGTTCATCCTGGGGCGCGGACCCTCGACGGCGATCGCCGCCGAGGCGGCGCTGAAGTTCAAGGAAACCTGCTCGATGCATGCCGAGGCCTACAGCGCGGCGGAAGTGATGCACGGGCCGCTGGCGCTGGTCGGGCCGGGCTTTCCGGTGCTGGCGCTGGCCGCGCGGGACGCTTCCGAGGCCTCCATCGCCGCGGCCGCAGACACGCTGGCCGGCAAGGGTGCAGCGGCCTTCATCACCTCGCGCCTTTCGAAGCAGGCCGCGATGCTGCCGCATGCCGCCACCGGCCATCCGCTGACCGATCCGCTGGCGCTGATCGTCTCCTTCTATGCCTTCGTCGAGGCCTTTGCCGTGCGGCTCGGGCTCAACCCCGACCAGCCGCCCAACCTGCGCAAGGTGACGGAGACGCTATGAGCGACAGCTTCGCCCTTGCGGCACCCTGGATCTTCGACGGCGAGTTCTGGCTGCGCGACGCCGTGCTGATGGTGCGCGACGGGCTGGTGGAAGCGGTGATGGAACGCTACCAGACGCCCTATGCGACGCAGATCACGGAATCGGGCGCCGGCATGCTGGCGCCGGGCTTCGTCGACCTGCAGGTGAATGGCGGCGGCGGCGTGATGCTGAACGACCGGCCATCGCTCGAGAGCATCGAAACGATCTGCAAGGCGCATGCGCAGTTCGGCACGACCGCGCTGCTGGCGACGCTGATCACCGACACGCCGGAGATCACGGCGGCGGCGGTTAGCGCCGGCGCCAGGGCGACCGCCATGCGGGTGCCGGGCTTTCTCGGCCTGCATCTCGAGGGGCCGCACCTGTCGATCGGGCGCAAGGGCGCGCATGATCCGCAGCTGATCCGCCCGATGACGGAGGCCGACCAGGCGGCGCTGATCGCGGCGCGCAGGGAGCTGCGCGTGCTGCTGACCACGGTGGCGCCGGAATCGGTGTCGCCGCAGCAGATCGCCGCCCTTGCCGGCGCCGGCATCATCGTCAGCCTCGGCCATTCGGACGCCAGCCATGCGACGGCGGTGGCGCATGCCGATGCCGGCGCCAGCGTGGTGACGCATCTCTTCAATGCGATGAGCCCGCTGACCGGCCGCGAGCCGGGACTGGTGGGTGCGGCACTCGACACGTCGGGACTGTCGGCCGGGCTGATCGCCGACGGCTTTCACGTCGACCCGGCGACGATCGCGATTGCCGTCAGGGCCAAGCGCGGGCCCGGGCATATCTTCCTCGTCACCGACGCGATGGCGACTATCGGCACCGGCATGACGTCCTTCCTGCTCAACGGCCGCACCATCAAGCGCGAGGGCGGCCGGCTGACGCTCGAGGACGGCACGCTGGCGGGCGCCGACCTCGACATGATCTCGGCTGTGCGCTTCATGCACAAGACGGTCGGGCTGGAATTGTCGGAGGCGCTGCGCATGGCCTCGCTCTACCCGGCCGAGGCCGCCGGGCAGGCCGAGCGGCTCGGCCATTTCACGCCGGGTGCGGCAGCCAACATCGTGGCGCTCTCCAACAATCTCGACGTGCGCGGCGTTTGGATCGAGGGCCGCAAGGTCTTCGTCGCCGCCGAAGAGGGCTGAGCCAGGCTTCAGCCGGCGCAGGCCTCGCGGACGCAGCCGCGCAGCCAGCGATGCGCCGGATCGGCGTCGAGGCGCGGGTGCCAGAGCAGGGACACGGTGATCTCGGGCATGGCAAAGGGCAGCGCGAAGCTTTGCATGCCACTACGCGCTGCCGTGGTGTGGCGCTCGGGCACGGTGGCGATCAGGTCGGAAGCACGCGCCAGCGCCAGCGCGGTGGCGAAGCCGCCGACGGTGGTGGCGATGTCGCGCCTGATCCCCGCCGCCTGCAACGCGTCGTCGAGGGGACCGGCATCGCGGCCGCGGCGCGAGACCTGGATGTGCCGGCCGTTCGCATAGAGATTTGCCGGCTCCTCGCGCTCGGCGAGCGGGTGACCGGTCCGCACAGCGGCGATGAAGCGGTCGCGGAAAAGCGCCTGCGTGCGCACCTCCGGGCCGATCTCCGGCCCGATGACGCCGGTTTCGAGATCGACGGATGCATCGCGCAGCCGGGTGCTTTCCCGGTCGGGCTTGGTGACGAAAGTCAGCCTGACCCCCGGTGCCTCGCGGCCGACGCGGGCGATGAGCGCGGGGCCGAAGGTCTCGACGAAACCCTCGCTGTTACCCAGCGTGAAAGAGCGGTCGAGCCTGGCAAGATCGAGTTTTTCCGCCGGCCGCAGGATCGCCTCGGCGTCGCCGACCACCCGGCCGACCTGCTCGCGCAGTTCGAGCGCGCGCGGCGTCGGAACGAGACCGCGCCCGGCCCGCACCAGCAGCGGATCGCCGGTCGTCTCGCGCAGCCGCGAAAGCGCCCGGCTCATCGCCGAGGGGCTGAGCCTCAGGCGTTTGGCGGCGCGCGCCACGCTGCCTTCGGCAAGCAGCACATCAAGCGTGACAAGCAGGTTGAGGTCGGGTCGGGCCATGCATGCCTGTTTAGCATGACATGGCGTTTGATGCACGAATAGAGTGCAGATGCTGCGCGTTCCGCAATCCGGGGAAAGCGACTAGGTCTCTGGAAGCCCCGCGCCGGGGCCGCAGGAGACAAGACAAATGTCGAAACCCCAGACCGCGCAGTCCGCAGTGACTGTCCCCGAAGCAGCCGTGAAGACGCCGCCGGTTGGCTGGGCGCTCGCCGGACTTTCGCTGTCCATGCTGCTCTCGTCGCTCGGCACCAGCATAGCCAATGTGGCGCTGCCGACGCTGGCCGAGGCCTTCGCGGCCTCGTTCCAGCAGGTGCAATGGGTGGTGCTCGCCTACCTGCTCGCCATCACCACGCTGATCGTCAGCGCGGGGCGGCTCGGCGACATCTTCGGTCACCGGCGGGTGATGCTGGCCGGTATCGCGGTCTTCACCGCGGCATCGCTGCTCAGCGGGATTTCACCGGCCCTTCCGATGCTGATTGCGGCGCGGGCGGTACAGGGCGCCGGGGCCGCCGTGATGATGGCGCTGACCATCGGCCTCGTGCGTTCGGCGGTTGCCCGGGAAAGAACCGGCAGCGCCATGGGGCTGCTCGGCACCATGTCGGCGGTGGGAACGGCGCTCGGGCCCTCGCTCGGCGGCCTGCTGCTTGCCGCAACCGGCTGGCAGGCGATCTTCCTCGTCAACGTGCCGCTCGGCACCGCCGCCTTCTGGCTGGCGCTGAAAACCCTGCCAGCCGACCGCCGCCGGGACGGCAGCGAACGCCCAGGCTTCGACGGCCTCGGCACCCTGCTCCTGGCGCTGGGGCTCGGCGCCTACGCGCTGGCGACGACGGCCGGCGGCGGACACTTCGGCCTGCTCAATGCGGCGTTGATAGCGGCCGCCGTACTGGCCGTCGGGCTGTTCGTGCTGGCGCAGAAGAAGGTCGCCTCGCCGCTGGTCCGGCTCTCGGCGCTGCGCGAGGCCTCGCTCAGCGCCAGCCTGGCAATGAACGGGCTGGTCTCGACCGTGATGATGGCGACGCTGGTCGTCGGCCCCTTCTACCTGTCGAGCGCGCTCGGGCTGAGCACCGCCATGACGGGCCTCGTGCTGTCGATCGGCCCGGTCATCTCGGCGCTGAGCGGCGTGCCGGCCGGGCGCATGGTCGACCGGCTGCAGGCCCAGCCGGTGGTCACGATCGGGCTGGTCGCGATGGCGGCCGGATGCGTCGCGCTGGCCTTGCTGCCGCCCATTTTCGGCCTTGCCGGCTACATCGCCGCCATCGCCGTGATGACGCCCGGCTACCAGCTGTTCCAGGCGGCCAACAACACCGCGGTCATGAGCGACGTGAAGCCGGACGAGCGGGGCGTCATCTCCGGCCTGCTGATCCTGTCGCGCAATGTCGGGCTGATCACCGGGGCCTCGGTGATGGGTGCGGTGTTCGCCTTTGCTGCTTCCGTCAGCGACATCCGGACAGCAAAGCCTGCTGCCATGACAACGGGGATGCAGGTGACCTTCGCGGTCGCGGCGGTGCTGGTCGGCGTGGCGTTCGCCATCTGGATGGCAAGCCGCGCCGGCACTGCCCGGGCGCCGACGCCCGACGCGCCCTGAGCCACAGCCGGACAAGAAAAAGCCCCGCCGGCGGACCGGCGGGGCTCTTGTCTTCAGACTTCAGTGCCTACTGAATCTGGTTCTGTCGCCTCTGCAGCTGCTGCAGCAGGTCGCGGCTGTTGTTGTTCAGCTGCAGCTTGCGGCAGTTCGGCGGGGTGCCGATGGTGCCGCGCGGGCAGCGCTGACGCTCGATCTTCACGCAGCGACCGTTGCTGAGCGTCGTACCCTTCGGGCACTCCACCTGCACCTTGCGGCAGTTCGGCGGGGTGCCGACGGTGCCGCGCGGGCAGCGCTCACGTTCGATCCTGACGCAGCGGCCGTTCCTCAGCGTCGTACCCTTCGGGCATTCGACCTGGACCTTGCGGCAGGCGCCGCGGCGCAGTTCGGTGCCACGCGGGCAGACACAGCTCCCGTCCTTCAGCCGGATCTGGCCCGGCAGCAGACGGCACTGCGGCGGCTGGTCCTTGCGGCACGCACCCCTGACGAGGCTGGTGCCACGCGGACAGACGCAACGCCCGTCCTGCAACCGGATCTGGCCCGGCAGCAGCGTGCACTCACGCGGCGGCGGGGGTACGTCCCTGACGCAGCGGTTGCCCCTGAGCTCCGTACCGCGCGGACAGACACAGCGTCCATCCTGGGTCCGGATCTGTCCCGGCAGCAGCTTGCACAGCGGCGGGGGCGGAGGCGGAGGCGGCGGCGTGTCGCCGACGCAGCGACCGTTCCTCAGATCGGTACCCTGCGGACAGACGCACTGGCCGTCCTTGGTGCGGATCTGCCCCGGCAGCAGCGTGCAGCGATCAGGCCTCGGCTGCGGGATCGGGACAGTGGTGGAGCCACCGACGCACTGGCCATTGCGGAAGGTGGTGCCTTCCGGGCAGACGCAGCGGCCGGCGTCGTTCATCACGAAGCCTTCCGAACACTGGTTCTCCACCTCGCTGATGATGGTGAAGGGGTGGCAGGCAACGCCACGATCGCCCTGGTGCTCCAGCTCGGTATTGGCAGCTGCCGCTCCCTGCCTGGCCACCGGCACCGCCGGAGGCAGGACACCGACGCAGTTGCGTCCGTTGGCCGGCCCGTTGAGGTTGGCGAAGCGACCGTCATCCGGGATGACAACCGTCATCCTGTGGACACGGCTTTCGCCGGCGCCGAGCGTCATGTTGGCGACGCACGACAGGGGCAGCGTCGCCGGTTCAGGCGAACAACCGAAGGGCGGCTCGATCGAGGTGATCGGAACGCCTTCCAGCCTGCCGAGACCCTCCACGCCGATCGCGTCGCCGATGCGGACCGGACCGGAGAAGCCGGACGGGCCTTCATTGGTGATCGTGATCTCGAACGTGCACGGCTCGCCAGGCTGGCATTCCGCGTCGCCCGTCTTTTCTACGTTGAGGGTCGTGCCACCCTGGGCACAGGCCTCGCCGAACGGATAGACGATGTCGTCTCCCGGGGCGGGACCGAAGGAACCGCGTGCGCAGTTCTCGAACCGTCCGAACGTCGGCGCATTGACCGTGACGTCGAAGTGACGGCTCGTTCCGGGCGTCATGACGGCGCCTGGAATTTCGCACGACAGCGCGTCGGCCGGAACCGGACCGCAGGTCCACTCCGCGCCGTCAGGAGTGACGGTCTGGATCTGGACCGGCACGCCGGCACCGATGACGGTGGCCGCGTCATTGACGCGAACCGGACCGGAAGGAGCCGCAGAACCGGTACTGGTGATGGTGATGCGGCACGACACGGCTGCGCCGACAACGCCGCCGTCGCAGGTCTTTTGGATGCGCAATGCCGGCTGGCCGGGATCGCGATTCGGGATGCGCATGTCTGCGCATGCCTTGTTGTTGGCGAGGTTGGCCTCGCCGGGTATCGCGTTCACTTCCGCGCAGTTGCGGATGAGATCGCCCGGATAGTCGCCCGGCACGATCGCCGTCACCCCGAGCGGGATGAAGGCACCCGGCGCGAGATTGACGCCCGGATGGTCGCACTGGAACTGGCCGCCACCGATCGGGCCGCAGGCCCAGGGCGGAGTCGGTCCGAAGGTCGACGAGGCGGGAACGCCCGTCGGGTAGTCGTCGATCACCGTCAGCGGACCGACATAGGGGTCGGAACCGTTGTTGAAGACGCGGATGACGAACGTGCAGACGCCATCGGCGCTGCAGGACAATGTCCGCGGATCCTTGGTGATGCGCAGGTCGACACGCTTCTCCTCGGGCGGCGTGCATTCGCGGTCACGTCCGGGAATGCAGATCGGGATCGAGGCGCAGGCCCTGTCGTTGGCGGTCGAGCCGAAGACTTCCGGCTTGCCGCTGGCGGTGTAGTCGTACTCCGCGCAGTTGCGGATGGTGTTCCAGTCCCACCCGGCGCCCGGTGCGAAGCCGAGCTTGAGCTCGACGAACTCGCCGGGAGCGAGCGTCGTGGCCGGATGGGTGCAGCTCATCGGGCTGACCATCGGCACGCAGGCCCAGGGTGCGTTGGGGCCGGAGACCACGGCAGCATTGCCGGGGGTCGTCACCTCGTCGAGCACGATCGGGCCGTTGTAGTCGGCGTCGCCGACATTGGTGACCCGGATGGTGAAGTCGCAACCACCCTCGGGCGTGCAGCGGGCCACGTCGGCGCGCTTCTCGACCTGGATGTCGGGCTCCTTCTCTTCAGGCGGACAATCGAGGTCCTCCGGAATGACGATGTCGACGGTCTGCGTGCAGCAGAGGCCGACGCCCTCCTCCGGGCCGGCATAGCTGTCGATGCCGGTGACCACGAGATGCACGACATCGCCCGGCAGGGCGCCGGTGATGGTCCATGCCAGGACGCCACCGCCGATCGGGGCGAGCTGGAAAGGCGGCTCGATGGTGATGCCGGGGGTGGTCGTCGAAACCTGTACCCACTTGCCGCCGAGCTCTGGCCCGACAGGCATGTGATAGATGAAGGCGCCGCCACCGGGCACGCAGTCCACGTCGCCGGTCTCGACCGAGAAGCAGGCCTCGTCGTCGCCCGGAGGCGGAGGTGGCGGGGGAGGTTCGCAGCCGGTGACGTCGATCAGGATCGATGTCGGTTCGCCGGTCGTGAAGTCGCCATCATCCGGCAGGGCCGGATCGTGCGAGGGAACTTCCATCACCACGCCGCCTGCCAGGCCGAGCGTGACGAAGCCCTGGTTGTCGACCAATGTCGGCGCCGGGAACGACGCCTGGTCGATCTTGGCGGTGATGACGATATCGACATAGCGGCGGTCGATTTCGCCCGAACCGTCGAGATCGGCGGTGGTCAGGCGGAAGTCATCGAGTGACGCGGTGTCGTTGGGGTTGGTCGTTGTCGAGATGGAGGCCGCCGGAAGCGGCCCGCCAAGGGCGTCGGTTGCATCACCCGACACGGCGACGTCGACGATTTCGAGACCTGCCGGAAGGGTGTCCAGGAAATCCATCCGGACATTCTTCAGGTTGGCCTCGAAAGCCGGATCGACGAACTTCGCCGGATCGCCCCGCGCGCCGAAGCGCAGATTGTAGACGACGTAGTCGCAGTCGCGCTGGACGCCGGTCTTTTCGAAGAAGGGCAGGGCCTCTCCCGACGGGGGATTCGGATGACCACCCTTCTCGACATTGAGTCCGCCGGACAGCTCGGTCGTCTGGGCCGAGGCCTGCGGCGCATGCATGGCGGCGAGCGCGAGCCCTGCCGCCATCAGCCAGCGCGCTGGGCGCGCGGCGTATGACAGGGGTTTCATGATCGTCTCCATGACGGTTGGCTTGCTGCCCGCGTCGAGCGGGAAAAGTGCGAGATTGCTCATCTTTTCCTCCCTCACGGTTCGCAGCTGATGGCTGGGGTCTCAAGCGGCAGCGTCACCTTGCAGCAGGGGTAGTACCCTCCCGCATCGGCGTCGGACTGCTTGTAGAAGCAGAGCCCGACATCGACCCTGTCGCCCGGGAAATGGCCGGTGATGCCGATCGTGTATGGCAGTCCGGGAGCCTGCGTCTGCACGGGCGGGGTCACCCCGACGCCGGGCGTCCTGGAGTCAGCCATGATCGTATCGCCGCCAATGCCGGCCTGGTCATGGAGATAGAGATCGGCCTCGAGGCCGGCCGGCGTACAGAAATACTGCACGTCCTCGACATCGAGACAGGGTGGCAGATCGCCGTCCGGCGGAAACTCCGGCGGATAATAGGGCGGCAGGTAGCCTCCCGGGATATCCTCATAGTAGCCGGCGCGGCCGTCGCAGGGATGCCAGACCTCGACATCGCCGACATGGCCCTCGACCTCGGGATCCTCGTAGAAGGAATCAAAATCGACGAACCACGAGCCGAAGGGCGGCACGTTCTGCGGCTTGACCAGCGAGGTCGCCGTGATCTGCACGCCGTTGACGGCGAGCGGGCCACCGGCGGCGAGCTGGTCGGCAAGTGCGGGGTTGTCGCGCAGCTTGTCGCCGGTCTTGACGAGGGTGACCGAACAGGCGTTGCGGTTGAAGTAGCCCTCGCTGTCATAGCCGTATTGCAGGTCGAGGCCGCCCGCCGACTGGCGGTTGCCCTCGGGAAATCCGACCGCGTATTCCTGCGGCACCGGCACCCAGATCGATTCCGTTTCCGGATCGTCGGGGCTTTCGCGCCAGTAGCGGATCACCTCGCCCTTGCCGGAATCGGCGAACTGCGAATAGTTGAAGCGGTTCTCGGTCTCGCCGCGCTGCGCCAGGTACATGAAGCCCCGGCTGTCGAAGGCGATGTCGGTGACGGCAAGGTCCTTGTCGGCCTCGACCGTCAGTTCCCAGCGCGCATCACCGGCGAATTCGCCTTCGCGCGTCAGGCCGACCGACCAGATTTCCGCCGCCTCGCCGACCGCGTAGTAGACGCGGCCGCCATGCACGGCGACGCCCCAGACGCGGCGCTCGTCCTGCGTGAAGCCCCAGCTGTCGGGGTCCTCGCTGTCGAAGGCCGCGCCCTGGATGTCCATCACCGCGCCATCGTCGGCGACGGCGTCGAGACCACGCGCCGGACGCCCGTCAACACCGTGATCGAAACTGTCGATGACGGCGCCGTCGGCGTCGATGCGGTGGATCAGGCCACTGTCGAGATCGCTGGCGAAGAACTGCCGGTGCGACCTGTCGAAGGCGATGTTGCCGATGCCGGGCCCGCTGTTGGACTCGATGTCGGCAAACAGCGAGACGGCGCCGGTGATGCCGTCGATGCGCCAGATGGTGCCGGGACCGCCTCCGTTCTCGAGGCCAAACTGGCCGTCCATGAAGCTGGCGCCGGCAATGCCGCGCCGCTCGCGTTCGGGCCGGCCGTCATCGTCGGCGTCGGGCGTGACGATGCGGATGCCGTGCAGCGAGGTGGCCGCGGCGTAGAGGTCGGGAACGCCCGAGGGCTCGCCGTCGCGCACGCCGTCGTCGTAGGCGAGGCCGAAGACCTGGCCGATCTGGCTGGCCAGCACCTCGAAGGGCTGCGGCGTGTAGACGACCTGGCCGGACGGAGCGCCGAGCACCGAAACGTCGAAAACGCGCAGGGTTGCGCGCGACGTGTCGATGAAGGTTTCCTCGACCGGATCGACGCCGGGCGGCAGACCCTCATCGAAACCGGGGATCCAGGTGCCGGAAAAACCGGTCACCGCCATCGATCCGGGCTGGATGATCCGGGCGTCCTGCGCGTGGCCGGGACTTGCCAGCCACAGGCTCGCGCCGAGCGCCAGGGCCATCAGGCCGCTGCCGGCGGCAAGCGTCCTGCTCAATTGGCCGGCGGACGAAGCGAAGGAAGGCCGGGCTCCGCGGTTGGAGGGCATGCTTCTTCTCCCGTGGTGGCGGGGAAAGAATGCCGGGGGAATCGCGCTACCAGGTGCCAAGCACGCTTGTCCGGCACTATCTCCCTTTGCGATTTGTACGTCCCCGGGCGGAACGTTACGACGGGTATTACGCTGGGTCAACGCAATCGGTCCGACATGCTCCGCCGCCAGGCCGTCTCGACGACGGTGGCTGCGTTGCATGCCGGACGATCCCGGTGACCCGCAACACTTCGTGTTTCTGGTCATGGGGTGCTTCCTTTCCAGGGCCGCACCATTGCGGCGCCTGGAGGTCAGTCGCAGCGGGACCTGGAAAGGTTCATCGCAATCGCCGGCCCTGTCGCCGGCGGCACCCGAAAGAAGAAGCTTCGCTCGTCGCCGGGGCAAAGAATTCGCGCGGCTGAATACAAATATTTGACTCGGGAACGAAAAATGTATATGGTTTTTCAATCGATTATTGGTTTGCACGACTTTTGCTCATGCGCGTCGAGGCGCGCGGTTGACGAACTTCCTCTTCAAAAATCGAGACTAGATGCCGCCCTGCATTCGCAAGGCAGCGCGATAATATGCCAATGAAAGGGGTTCGACATGAGCACCGGCACAGTAAAATGGTTCAACGCCACCAAGGGCTTCGGCTTCATCCAGCCTGACGACGGCGGCGCCGACGTCTTCGTTCACATCTCGGCCGTCGAGCGCGCCGGAATGCGCGACATCGTGGAAGGGCAGAAGCTCAGCTACGAAATGGTCCGCGACAACAAGTCGGGCAAGATGGCAGCCGACCAGCTGCAAGCAGTCTAGACGGCATTCAACAGCGCCGATGACCGCGGATGTACCGGCACCGGCAGCGTGAATGCCAACAGAGAGGTCAGGCTTTTTTGCCTGGCCTTTTTCGTAGCGGTGACCCGCTACATCACCCAGAGGACACAAGCTTGACCGAGAACTCACGCAAGAGCCGCGACCACGCGGAAACCATGTTCAGCAAGACGCAGACGCAGATGCTGTCGCTCAACCGGATTCTTTCCGAGCAGGACGCCGCCAGCCAGGCGCGCGAGGCCAAGACGGCACGGCTGCGCGAATTGCGCCTCGAGAAAGAAGCCGAGGAACTTGCCGCCGCCGAAATCGCCAAGGCCAGCGCGCCTGCAAAACGCGGGACCAAGCGCTGATGGCCCGCCGCGCGACCGTGACGACAATCCCCGGGGATTCCACCATTGCCGACGTTGCAGGCACGCTCGACCGTCCGGTCGAATATGTCCGCCGTGTGCTCGAGAAGCTGGAGCGCTGCAAGCGCGCGCATGGCGACGCGCAGGTGAGGATCGGCGTTCGCGGCCGGCCCGAATGCCCCAATTACCTGATCGAATACATCTCCGAAGATGCCAAGACAAAGCAGAGCACGGTGACGTCGGATGCCGCCTATAGCGGCAGCACGCATCGCGAACTGGCGCCGAAGCACATCGAGGAGACCAGGAACTGGTCGCCCGAGGAAATGAACATTACCGCCGTGATGGCGCTGATCGGCAGGCTGCGCAATCCGAGCGACAAGCCGCGCCACGATTTCGACGACTGAGCCATGGCCATCAAGTTCACCAGCAAGGACCTGCCGCTTGACGACAAGCCAGGCAAGGCCGTCAAGGCGCCGGTGCCGTCCGCGGCGCCAAAAGATGCGGACGCCGTGACGAGCGACGGCGATTCCGAACTGTTCCCCTCGCTGGCCAAGCCGGCCCCGAAGAAGCGCAAGTCCCGAAAATTCTGAGCCGGGTTCAGCCCATCGCGGGCCAGGTGTCGGTCAGCCGATAGCCGCCCGGCCAGGGGTCGTCGGGATCCAGCATGTGCTGGTGCGTACCGGTGATCCACGCCCTGCCCGAGACCGACGGAACGATGGCCCTGTGCCCGTTGATGTCCGTCTCGCCGACGATCCTGCCGACAAAGCGCGAACCGATGATCGAGACCGCGGTCAGGCTCTGGCCGACCTGCAGCTCGCCGCGGGCATGCATCACCGCCATGCGCGCCGAAACCGCCGTGCCGGTCGGCGAACGGTCGATCTTGCCCGGCCTGATGGCGACCGCCGAGCGCGTCATCGGCTCGCCGTCCTCGGTGTAGACCGGACCAGCGAAGGCGCAGAACGATATATGATCCCAGCCGGTGTTGCCGGGATGGGAGAAGCCGAGCTGCTCGTTGGCTGCGGCGGTGATCTTCATGCCGGTTTCGGCAAGCTGCCGCGCCTCGCTGTCGTCGAGCTCGAAGCCGAGCTTCTCGGCGCTGACGATGACGAAGCTGTCACCGCCATAGGCGGTATCGACCTGCAGCGTACCGAGGCCGGGCACTTCCAGCTTCGCGCCGAGCTTTGCCGCGAAGGACGGCACGTTGGTGACGGTGATGCGCACGGCCTTGCCGTTGTGGCACTCGGCCACGACATCGATAAGCCCGCCCGGCGCCTCGAGCGTCATGCGGGTTAGCGGCTCGGTCATCGGCACGATGCCGCTGTCGAGCAGCACGGTGGCCACGCAGATCGAGTTCGACCCGGACATGGGCGGCGTGTCCTCCGGCTCCATGATGATGAAGCCCATCGCGGCGCGGGGGTCTTTCGGCGGCACCAGCAGGTTCACATGGCGAAAGACGCCGCCGCGCGGCTCGTTGAGCACGAAGTTGCGCAGGGCCTGGTCGCCGGCGATGAAGCGGCTCTGCTGCCACAGCGTGTCGCCCGGCGGCGGTGCGACGCCTCCGACGATGACGTCACCGACTTCGCCTTCGGCGTGGCAGCTTACGACATGGACGACTTTCGTGGAGCGCATGGTTCACCCGGCATGAGACGTGTCGACGGACAGTTTGGTTCGGCTTCGCGCCGCATGCAATGGCGCGGCGGTCGCGAAATAATCTCGACGCATTGTCGGGGTTGGCTCTACCCTTTCGTCCTTCGAAAGGGAGCCGATACCACATGCAATACGCCATTCTCTGCTACAGCGACGAAGACGTCGTCGGATCATGGACCAAGGAAGAGGACGAGGCCTGCATGGCGCGCCTCCTGACGATCCAGGAACGCCTGCATAAGGAGGGTCGCCTCGGCCCGGTGCTGCGCCTGCTGCCGACGACCGCAGCCACCACGCTGCGCAAGGGCAAGGACGAGCCGCTGGTGCTCGACGGCCCGTTTGCCGAGACCAAGGAACAGCTGCTCGGCTTCTACGTCGTCGACTGCGCCTCGCTCGACGAGGCGCTCGACATCGCGCGCGAACTGACCGAAGCCAACCCGGGACCCGGCTCCTACGAGATACGGCCCATCGGGATCTTCCATCCCTGGACGTTGCCCGCATGACAGACATGGAATGGATCAGCCAGGCACTGAGCTCCGCGCGACCGCGCGTGGTAGCCGCCCTGCTGCGCTATTTCCGCGACCTCGACACGGCCGAGGAGGCATTCCAGGACGCCTGCCTCAGGGCATTGAAGGCATGGCCGAAGAACGGGCCGCCGCGCGATCCCGTCGCCTGGCTGATCTTCGTCGGACGCAATGCCGCCATCGACGCGGTGCGCCGCAGCGCGCGCAACCAGCCATTGCCCGACGAACAGGCATTGTCCGATCTCGACGATGCCGAGGAGGAGATCGCCGCGCGGCTCGACGATTCCGACTATCGCGACGACATCCTGCGACTGCTCTTCGTCTGCTGCCACCCCGACCTGCCGGCGACGCAGCAGGTGGCGCTGGCGCTGCGCATCGTGTCGGGGCTGTCGGTGAAGCAGATCGCGCGCGCCTTCCTGGTCGGCGAGAGCGCCATGGAGCAGCGCATCACGCGCGCCAAGGCGAAGGTCGCGCAGGCCGGCGTGCCGTTCGAGGCGCCGGGCGCGGTGGAGCGATCCGAGCGCCTCGGGGCGGTTGCCGCGATGATCTATCTCGTCTTCAACGAAGGCTATTCGGCGAGCGGCGGCGACGCGGCGATGCGCCTGCCGCTCTGCGACGAGGCGATCCGCCTCGCGCGGCTTCTGCTCAAGCTGTTCCAGTCCGAGCCCGAGATCATGGGGCTGGCCGCGCTGATGCTGCTGCAGCACGCGCGGGCGGCGGCCCGGTTTGACGGCGATGGCGCGGTCGTGCTGCTGGAAGACCAGGACCGTGGCCTGTGGAACCACAAGATGATCGCCGAGGGGCTGGCGCTGATCGACAAGGCGATCCGCCACCACCGGCCCGGCCCGTACCAGATCCAGGCGGCGATCGCTGCGCTGCACGCGCGCGCCAAGCGGCCCGAAGACACCGACTGGGCGCAGATCGACCTGCTTTACGGCGCGCTGGAGCGGTTGCAGCCGTCGCCCGTCATCACGCTGAACCGCGCCGTCGCCGTGTCCAAGGCGCGCGGTCCTTCAGAGGCACTGGCGATGATCGAGCCGCTCGAGGCACGGCTGTCGGGCTATTTCCATTTCTTCGGCGTCAAGGGCGGGTTGCTGATGCAGCTAGGGCGGCGTGCCGAGGCGCGCGAGGCCTTTGCCCGCGCCATCGCGCTTGCCAACACGACCGCCGAGGCCACCCATATCCGCATGCATCTCGACAGGCTCGAACGCGAGACCGACGACAGCATTGCAGGCGCCTCGCCGGGCTGATCCCTTTCGCGGGCTGCGACCCCTCTTGGCAATTCCTGACGAGGCCCTGTCGGAATCGCCGATGCCGGGCCGTCCTAGGTGCACAGCATAAGCAGGGAGAACAATCGTGAACATGCAGGTCAATCCGTCCACCAATCGCGACCTCGTGCTGACGCGCCTGTTCGACGCGCCGGCCGAAAAGCTGTTTCGCGCATGGACCGAGCCCAAGCTCATCAAGCAATGGTTCGCGCCGCGGCCATGGAGCGTATCGGGCGCCCGGACCGACCCGCGGCCAGGCGGCAGTACGCTCGTGGTGATGCGCGACCCCGAGGGCAACGACCATCCGAGCGAGGGCGTCTACCTGGAGGTGGTGCCGAACCGGAAGATCGTCTTCACCGATGCCTATACCAGCGCCTGGGTGCCATCCGACAAGCCGTTCATGACGGTCATCCTGAGCTTCGAGGAGGAACCGGACGGCAAGACGAAATACACCGCGCTGGCGCGCCACTGGACCGCCGAAGACCGCGAGGCGCACGAGACGATGGGCTTTCACGAGGGCTGGGGCCAGTGCGCCGACCAGCTTGCGGAACTGCTGAAGACATTCTGAAAGGAGAAACCCGATGGCCGACCAGAAGACAAAGGCGATCCCCGGCGTGATCGCCTATTTCACCGTCAGCGACAGCAAGGCAGCGACTGCTTTCTACGAGAAGGCCTTCGGCGCCCGCCTGATCGACCGAAGAGAGAACCCGGACGGGCGGTCGATGCATGTGCATGTCGAGATCAATGGCGGGTCGATGATGTTCAACGACCCCTTTCCCGAATATGGCACCATGCAGGACGCCCCGAAAAACATCGTGCTGCATCTGGTCGTCGACGACGCCGACGCGTGGTGGAATCGAGCGACAGAAGCCGGCGCGGAGATCGTGCATCCGATCAAGGTCGAGTTCTGGGGCGACAAATACGGCCAGCTCAGGGACCCGTTCGGGGTGCATTGGGGCATCGTCGGGCCGGCCTGACCGCTCCCGCAAAACGGCGGGGTTCGCCTAATCCGTGAACGAGACGACGGGGCCTGGCTGGGTGAGGCTCTGCAGGGCCTCGGTGGGCGCGCCGTCGATGGCGCCCACGACGTTGCGCGCGAGCTCGCGCCCGGCCAGCCTGATGTTCTCGTTGACGACCAGAAGCTGCGGCCGGAACAGGTGCAGGAGATTGGCCGACTGCTTGGAGACGATGTCGATGTCCTCGCTGAGTTTCAGGCCGGCGTCCTCGATGCCGGCGACGAGCGCGAAGGTGGCGCCGCCGGCGCCGCTGACGATGCCGTCCGGCCGGTTGGGGCGCTGCATCAGCTGCAGGGTGCGGGCGCGGATCTGGTCGATCGAGTGATCGACGGTGACGTTGTCGAAGGCGACCTCGTCCAGCCCGTGCTCGGCCAGCGCGTCTGAAAAGCCGTCGCGCATGTGGCGGTGGTAGCTCAGCGCCGAGGGCGGCGCGAGCAGCGCCAGCCTGTGGCGGCCGAGCGCGGCGAGCCTGGCGACGGCCTCGCTGGCGAAGGCGTAGTTGTCGAAATCGTGGAAGGGATGCGCCACGCCCATGTTGGTGCGGCCATGGGCGGAGAAGGGAAAGCCGCGCTCGATCATGTAGCGGACGCGCTTGTCGTCCGGTTCGGTGCGCGAGATGATGATGCCGTCGGCCGAACCGGTCTCGACAACATAGCGCACCGGCTCGAGCGGATCGTTGTTGCGCGAATAGGGCGTCACGATCAGGTGGTAGGGCGTCTGGGCGAGCTGCTCGGATATGCCGTAGATCATGTCGGAGACGAAGCCGCCGATCTGCTCCTCGGTGTTGAGAACCAGGCTGATGACATTGGTCTTGCCGGTGCGCAGGCGAACGCCGGCGCGGTTCGGCCGGTAGCCGACCTGGCGCGCGACGAGCTGCACGCGGCGGCGCGTCTCCTCGCCGATTTCCGGCGCATCCTTCAGCGCGCGCGACACGGTGGTGACGGCCAGGCCGGTCATGAAGGCGATCGTCTTCAGGGTCGGCCGGCCGGCGCCCGACGGTGCGGGCATGTCGGACGCTGGGTCATGCGGCTTGTTCATTGTCCCGCCTCTTAACCGCCGGTGCCGCAAGCGGCAACGTTGTTGACGCACAGTGAACGGGAAATCGGGCCGAGGCAAGTTCTGTAACGTTACAGTACTGACTCCTGTTGCCCTCAGGGCGCAGTCGGAGGCGCAAGAGCCCAGGCAGTCGAGCGGTGGTTGTTTCGCAGTGCAAACGGGTGCAGGATCAGCGGCTTACAGGGTTAAAGAGGCCAGTTTTATTGCATTGCAGCAGAGTTTGACCGGATGCCGAAACATGCCGGCGGGCCTGCGCCATTAGTTCGACATTCGAAAAAATTCGGCTCTACGCCGATTTGCGCATTGCGATTCCGAAATGCCTCCCCTATCCTCCGATCTGTAACGTTTCAGATTCTGGGAGGAGTATAAATGCGTTATCATTTCCTGGCCGCCGCGCTTGCCGCGTCGACAGCCATCACACTGGCAGCACCAGCCGGAGCAGCCGACCTCGAGGTCACCCACTGGTGGACGTCGGGCGGCGAAGCAGCGGCTGTCGCCGAATTCGCCAAGGCGTTTGACGCCACCGGCAACAAATGGGTCGACGGCGCCATCGCTGGCGGCGGCAGCACGGCGCGGCCGGTCATGGTCAGCCGCATCACCGGCGGCTCGCCGATGGCCGCAACGCAGTTCAACACCGGCCGCCAGGCCGAGGAACTGGTCGAAGCCGGCCTGATGCGCGACTTCACCGATCTGGCCGCCAAAGAGGGCTGGAAGGACTTCATCCGTCCGGCCAGCCTGCTCGAAGGCTGCACGGTCGACGGCAAGGTCTACTGCGTGCCGGTCAACATCCACTCCTGGCAGTGGCTGTGGCTTTCCAACAAGGCGTTCGAGGATGCCGGCGTGCCGGTTCCGACCAACTGGGACGAATTCGTCGCCGCCGGGCCCGCACTCGAGAAGGCCGGCAAGATCCCGCTCGCCATCGGCGGCCAGTCCTGGCAGACGACCGGCACGTTCAACGTGCTGATCCCGGCCATCGCCGGCAAGGACGTCTTCCTGAAAGTCTACCAGGACCACGACGCGGAAGTGGCCGCAGGGCCCGAGATCGCGAAAGTGTTCAAGGCCGCCGACGACGCGCGCAAGATGTCGGCCAAGTCGAACGTCCAGGACTGGAACCAGGCGACCAACCTCGTCATCACCGGCCAGGCCGGCGGACAGATCATGGGCGACTGGGCGCAGGGCGAGTTCCAGGTGGCCGGACAGGTCGCCGGCAAGGACTACACCTGCCTGCCGGGCCTCGGCGTCAACCAGCTGATCTCGACGGGCGGCGACTCGTTCTACTTCCCGAAGCTGGACGATGCCGACAAGACCGCAGCCCAGGAAGTGCTGGCATCGACGATGCTGAACGCGTCCACGCAGGTTGCGTTCAACCTGAAGAAGGGTTCCGTGCCGGTGCGCGGCGACGTCGATGTCTCGGCAGCCAATGACTGCATGAAGAAGGGCCTCGACATCCTCGCCAAGGGCAACATCATCCCCGACACCAACCAGCTCAACACCGAGGACACCAACAACCAGCTCAACGACCTGTTCGTCGAGTTCTTCAAGACGCCCTCGATGACACCGGAAGAAGCTCAGAAGCGCTACGCGGCCATCATCGCGTCCGCCGACTGATCTTATCGCCAAACGCGACAGGCCGATCCGCAAGCGGACCGGCCTGTCCGCGCGCAGCCGGAGCCCATGATGAGCATCAGCGGAACCACGACCCGCCGCCCGAGCCAGCTGTTCAGGAACCTGAACGCCAAGATCGCCTCGCTGCCGATGATCCTGACCGCGCTCGTCGTCTTTCTCGGCGGCACGGCGTGGACGATCGTCTACTCCTTCACCAACTCCAAGCTGCTGCCGCGCCTGAAGTTCGTCGGGCTCGACCAGTATGAGCGCCTGTGGTCGCAGTCGCGCTGGTTCACCTCGATCGAGAACCTGCTCGTCTACGGCGTGCTGTCGCTGATCTTCTCGCTGGTCATCGGCTTCATCCTTGCCGCGCTGCTCGACCAGAAGATCCGTTTCGAGAGCGTGTTCCGGACGATCTTCCTCTACCCCTTCGCGCTGTCCTTCGTCGTCACGGGACTGACCTGGCAGTGGATCCTCAATCCCGATTTCGGCGTGCAGCACATCGTGCGCAGCCTCGGCTGGGAAAGTTTCAACTTCAATCCGCTCTATGACCAGCAGATCGTCATCTACGGCATCCTGATCGCCGGGCTGTGGCAGGGCACCGGTCTGATCATGTGCCTGATGCTGGCCGGCCTGCGCGGCATCGACGAGGATATCTGGAAGGCCGCTCGCGTCGACGGCATCCCGACCTGGAAGACCTATCTGTTCATCGTCATCCCGATGATGCGTCCGGTGTTCATCACCACGCTCGTCATCATCGCCTCGGGCATCGTGCGTCTCTACGACCTGGTCGTGGCGCAGACGAGCGGCGGCCCGGGCGGCGCCTCCGAGGTGCCGGCAAAATATGTCTACGACTACATGTTCCTCGCCCAGAATCTCGGCCAGGGCTTTGCCGCATCGACCATGATGCTGCTGTCGGTGGCGATCATCGTCGTGCCATGGGCCTATCTCGAGTTCGGAGGGAAGAAGCGTGGCTGACGTGCAAACCCTCAACACGGTCGCCGTCGGCATCGATCCGGCCGCCGGCCAGCTGTCCGGCCCGCGCGGCGCCAAGCCGCGCCGCGTGCTGTCGCGGCGCAACATCTTTCTCTACGGCACGCTGATCGTGGTTGCCGTCTATTACCTCATCCCGCTCTACGTGATGATCGTGACCTCGCTGAAGGGAATGCCCGAGATCCGCCTCGGCAACATCTTTTCGCCGCCGGTCGAGATCACCTTCGAGCCCTGGGTTAAGGCCTGGGCGACGGCATGCACCGGGCTGAACTGCGACGGGCTCTCCCGCGGCTTCTGGAACTCGGTGCAGATCACCGTGCCCTCGGTGATCTTCTCGATCGCGGTGGCCTCGGTGAACGGCTATGCGCTCGCCAACTGGCGCTTCAAGGGCGCCGACACCTTCTTCACCATCCTGATCGTCGGCGCGTTCATTCCCTACCAGGTGATGATCTACCCGATCGTCATCCTGCTGCGCGAGATGGGCCTCTACGGCACGCTCTGGGGCCTCGTCATCGTGCATTCGATCTTCGGCATGCCGATCCTGACGCTGCTCTTCCGCAACTACTTCAGCTCGGTGCCGGAGGAACTCTTCAAGGCTGCGCGCGTCGACGGCGCCGGTTTCTGGCGCATCTATTTCGTCATCATGCTGCCGATGGCGCTGCCGATCTTCGTGGTCGCCATCATCCTGCAGATCACCGGCATCTGGAACGACTTCCTGTTCGGCGTGATCTACACCAAGCCCGATACCTACCCGATGACCGTGCAGCTCAACAACATCGTAAATTCCGTGCAAGGCGTGAAGGAGTACAACGTCAACATGGCCGCAACCATCCTGACCGGCCTGGTGCCGCTGATCGTCTATTTCGTTTCGGGCAAACTGTTCGTCCGCGGCATCGCGGCCGGCGCGGTGAAGGGATGAGCGGCATGGAAAGCACCGACGTCAGCGTCTCCATCCGCAACCTGTCTCTGAACTTCGGCACCGTCTCGGTGCTGAAGAACCTCGATCTCGACGTCCAGGACGGCGAGTTCCTGGTGCTGCTCGGACCGTCCGGCTGCGGCAAGTCGACCCTGCTCAACTGCATCGCCGGGCTGATGGACGTCACCGACGGGCAGATCCACATCAAGGGCAAGAACGTCACCTGGGAAGAGCCCAAGGACCGCGGCATCGGCATGGTGTTCCAGTCCTATGCGCTCTATCCGCAGATGTCGGTGAGGGGCAATCTCAGCTTCGGGCTGAAGACGGCGGGCGTCGCCAAGGACGAGATCGCCAAGCGCGTCGCGCGCACCGCCGACGTACTGCAGATCGAGCCGCTGCTCGACCGCAAGCCGTCGCAGCTGTCGGGCGGCCAGCGCCAGCGCGTCGCCATCGGCCGGGCGCTGGTGCGCGACGTCGACGTCTTCCTGTTCGACGAACCGCTGTCCAACCTCGACGCCAAGCTGCGTTCGGAACTGCGCGTCGAGATCAAGCGGCTGCACCAGAAGCTCGCCAACACGATGATCTACGTCACGCACGACCAGATCGAGGCGATGACGCTGGCCGACCGCATCGCGGTGATGCGCAGCGGCCTGATCCAGCAGCTCGACGCGCCGCAGACCATCTACAGCCGGCCGGTCAACCGTTACGTCGCCGACTTCATCGGCTCGCCGGGCATGAATTTCATCGAGGGCGAGGTTGCCCTGAAGGACGGCGGGGCGCATTTCCGCTTCGACGGGCTCGACATCCCGCTTGCGCGTTACGAGTTCGACAAGGCAGGCGCGAAAGCCGGACCGGCGACCTTCGGCATCCGGCCGGAGCATGTCGCGGTCAACAGCGGCGAGGACTGGCCGTTCACCGCCACCGCGCCCGTCGAGATCGTCGAACCGATGGGCTCCGACACGCTGGTCTGGTCGCGGCTCGGAAAGCAGGCGCTGACCATCCGCGTTTCCTCCGAGCGCACGCCGCGCGTCGGGGAAAACGTGACAATAGGATTCGATCCGATGAACGCATCGCTGTTCGATGCGGCATCGGGCGAGAGACTCTAGCCGGCCTCCCGGGCCCGAGGCATTCTTGGAAGGAACTCACATGAACTGGTCGTTTCAACTCTACAGCGCCCGCAATTTCCAGCCTTGGGACAAGATCCTGAAGATGCTTGCCGGTCTCGGCTACAAGGAGGTCGAGGGCTTTGGCGGCGTCTACGCCGACCCCGCCGGCTTTCGCGCGGAGATGGACAAGAACGGACTGGCGATGCCGACCGGTCATTTCCCCGTCGACATGCTGGAGAACGATTTCGACGGTGCGCGCAGGCTCGCTGACGCGCTCGGCGTCACCACGCTGATCTGCCCCCATATCGTTGCCGAGGCGCGGCCGGCCGACGCCGCCGGCTGGCGCGGCTTCGGCGAGCGCCTCGCCGCCATCGGCGAAAGGACCACGAAGGCCGGCTACGGCTTTGCCTGGCACAATCACGATTTCGAGTTCAAGAAGCTCGCCGACGGCAGCGTGCCGCAGGAGCACATTTTCGAATCGGCTCCCGACCTCGGCTGGGAAATGGATCTTGCCTGGCTGGTGCGCGGCGGCTCGGAGCCACTCGCCTGGATCGACCGCTTCGGCAAGCGCATCGTGGCAGTGCACGTCAAGGACATCGCCAAGCCGGGTCAGGGCCTGGACGAGGACGGCTGGAGCGACGTCGGCCACGGCACCATCGACTGGGCGGCGATGCTGAAAGCGTTGCGGGCGAAGACGCCGGCGAAGCACTTCGTCATGGAGCAGGACAATCCAAACGACATCGAGCGTTTCGCGCGCCGTTCCATCGAAGCCGTCAGTTCATACTAGCAAGAGATTTTCAGGAGCACTCCCCATGGCACGCAAACTCGGAGTCGGCATCGTCGGCTGCGGCAACATCTCGGCCGCGTATTTCTCGCTCGCGCCGCTGTTCAAGGGCATCAAGGTCACGGCCTGCGCCGACATCAACCCGGCGGCGGCAAAGGCCCGTGCCGAGGAATTCGGCGTCCGCGCCGAGGCGACGGTCGAGGACCTGATGAAGGCGAAGGACGTCGACATCGTCGTCAACCTGACCGTGCCGGCAGTCCATTACGCGATCTCGCGTCAGGCGCTCGACGCCGGCAAGAACGTCTATTCGGAAAAGCCCTTCGTGCTCGACGTCAAGGAAGGGCTCGACCTGAAGAAGCGCGCCGACAAGCAGGGACTGCGCGTCGGCTCCGCGCCCGACACCTTTCTCGGCGGCGCGCACCAGCAGGCGCGCCACCTGGTCGACAGCGGCGCGGTCGGTCGCATCACCGGCGGTACCTGCCATGTGATGAGCCACGGCATGGAGCACTGGCACCCGAACCCGGACTTCTTCTTCCTGCCGGGCGCCGGACCGATCCTCGACCTCGGGCCCTACTACATCACCAACCTGATCCAGCTGATCGGGCCGGTGAAGCGGGTCACGGCGCTGACCTCGACGCCCAGCAAGGAGCGCACCATCGGCAACGGCCCGCGGCTTGGCGAGAAGGTGCCGGTGAAGACGCCGACGACCATCCACGCGATCATGGAATTCGAGAGCGGCGCGGTGGTGACTTTCAACGCCAGCTGGGACGTCTGGCAGCACGGCCACTCGCCGATGGAACTCTATGGCGAGGACGGCACGCTGCACGTGCCCGACCCCAACTTCTTCGGCGGCGATCTCGCCATGACCAAGCAGGACAAGCCGGTGAAGAAGCTGCCGAAGTGGCAGCATCCCTTCGGCGTGCCCAACCAGAAGCATGCGCGCGGCATGATGGCCAATTACCGCACCGCGGGACTCGCCGACATGGCGCTGGCGATCGCCGAGGACCGCCCGCATCGCTGCTCGCTCGACATGGCGCTGCACGCCATCGACGTGATGACCGGCATCCTGAAGTCGGGCGAGACGGGCAAGTTCGTCGCCATGCGCACGACCTGCGAACGACCCGAGGCACTCGGGGCCAAGCAGGCGCGGGCCATGCTGGCAAAGAAGGCCTAGGCCTCCGATCCGGGAGAGCGGCCCGCCGGCCGCCTCCCCTCAGGCCGTCACATAGACGAGTATGGCGAGGTAGGTCAGGTTGTGCAGAAGCTGGTCGACGCCGATGGCGTTCCAGAAGCGGGCGCCCTCGCGGATATCGCAGCGCCTGACGACCTGCTCCTTCACCCAGTCGATATGGTAGTGAACCACGAACTCGGCGACGAGCACGGTCAGGATGACGGAAGGCGACGGCATCACCGCCAGCAGCGCGATGAAGGTGCCGGTAACGTGGGAGCCGGCATGGACGAGGCCGCCCGGCGCGCCGTAGGTGCCTTTCTGCGACAGCTGCCACGGTGTCTGGAAGACGAAGTCGCAAAGGCAGTGCTTGACCAGAAGCAGGGCGAGAAGGGTAATCGCGGCGGAAGTCATCCGAAGTCCCGTTTGTCGTTCGCGAGGCGTCCGCACCGCGGCCCGCAACCTGCGGGACGGTCGCCGACCTGTCAATTGCGCGAGGGCCCAAAAGGCCTTCCCCCATGGGGACGCGCGCATTGCAGAGAAGGCCGGCCTGCACCATCTATAGGCGCAGATGAGCTCCAGTGAGAATTTCGCCGCAAGGCTGGCCCTGCGAAGCGGCGGTGGCAACGAGAACGTGCCGCTCGGCCAGCGGCTGGCAACGCTCAAGCACCTGAAGCGACTGTTCCAGCAGATCTGGCGCACGAGCCGGCCGCTGACCGCGGCCGCCATCGGCCTGCGCCTGCTGCGCGCCGTGCAGCCGCTGCTGCTGCTTTACGTCGGCAAGCTGATCATCGACGAGGTGGTGCTGCAGACCGGGATGCCCTCGCCGGGCCCCGGCTTTTCCGACTGGCTGGCGAGCGGCCGGCTGGCCACGGTGGCCGAACTCCTGGCGCTGGAATTCGCGCTGGTGCTGGCCGGCGATCTCCTGTCGCGCGGGGCGTCGCTTGCCGACAGCCTGCTGGCCGAGCTGCACTCCAACACGGTCAGCATGGAGCTGATGCAGCATGCCGCCGGCCTCGATCTCAGGCATTTCGAATCCAGCGAATACCAGGACCGGCTCGAGCGGGCGCGGCGCCAGGCGGCGGGGCGCAACCAGCTCCTGTCGCAGGTCTTTTCGCAGGGGCAATCGATCATCACCATCCTGACGCTGGCGGCCGGCCTGCTGTTCTACGCGCCCTGGCTGATCCTGCTGCTGCTGATCTCGCTGATCCCCTCGGTGATCTCGGAATCGAAGTTCAACACGCGCTCCTACCGGCTCAACCGGCTGCGCTCGCCGGAGCGGCGTGAGCTCGAATATCTGCGCTATATCGGCGCCAGTGCGGAGACCGCCAAGGAGATCAAGCTGTTCGGGCTCGGCTCCTTCCTGGTGGCGCGCTTCCGCCGTCTGGCCGAGACGATCCTCATCGAGAACCGCAGGCTGGCGACGCAGCGCGCCTTCTGGGGCGGCGTGTTCGCGGCGCTCAGCTCGGCCACCTATTACGGCGCCTATGCCTATATCGTCTGGCGCACGGTGGACGGCGAATTCACGCTTGGCGACCTGACCTTCCTCGCCGGTTCCTTCCTGCGCCTGCACGGGCTGTTCGAGCAGCTTTTGATCGGCGTGACCCAGATCGCCGGCCAGTCGCTCTATCTCGACGATCTGTTCTCCTTCTTCGACATCAAGCCGACCATCGTCGCGCCGGCCGAGCCGAAACCGTTCCCGGCGCCGATCCGCGAGGGCATCGTCTTCGAGGGCGTCGGCTTCCGCTATCCCGACACCGAGCGCTGGGCGGTGCGCGACCTGTCCTTCACGCTGAAGGCCGGCGAGGCCCTGGCGCTGGTCGGCGAGAACGGCGCCGGCAAGACCACCATCGTCAAGCTTTTGACCCGCCTCTACGACCCCGACGAGGGGCGCATCCTGATCGACGGCATCGACCTGCGCGACATCGATCTCGCCGAGCTGCGCACCCATATCGGCGTCATCTTCCAGGACTTCATCCGCTACTCCATGACGGCGGCCGAAAACATCGGCGTCGGCCGCATCGAGGCCGGCATCGACCGCGAGCAGATCGTCAGTGCCGCCGAACAGAGCCTGGCGGCCGGCGTCATCGACAGGCTGCCGCTCGGCTACGAGCAGCCGCTCGGCAAGCTGTTCGCCAATGGCCGCGACCTGTCGGGCGGCGAATGGCAGAAGGTGGCGATCGCCCGCGCCTACATGCGCCAGGCCGAACTGATCATCCTCGACGAGCCGACGGCCGCCCTCGACGCCAAGGCCGAGGCCGAAGTCTTCCAGCGGTTCAAGGGCCTGGCCGCCGGCAAGACAACAGTGCTGATCTCGCACCGCTTCTCGACCGTGCGCATGGCCGACCGCATCCTCGTCATTGCCGACGGGCGCATTCTTGAGTCCGGCACGCATGACGAACTGGTGGCGAGCAAAGGCGTCTATGCCGACCTGTTCGAGCTGCAGGCGGCAGGGTATCGCTAGGCGCCGTCAGGCGGCGAGCTTCAGGCCGATGATGCCGGTGATGATCAGGCCGATGCAGGCGAGGCGGACCGCTGTTGCCGGCTCGTTCAGCAGCCAGATGCCGAGGATCGCCGTGCCGACCGTGCCGATGCCGGTCCACACGGCGTAGGCGGTGCCGACCGGCAGTTCCTTCAGCGCCAGGCCGAGCAGGCCGAGGCTGGCCAGGATGCAGGCGATGGTGACGACGGTTGGCGTCAGCCTGGTGAAGCCATGCGTGTATTTCAGGCCCATGGCCCAGGCGATCTCGAACAGGCCGGCGACAAACAGAATGAGCCAATGCATCGTGCATTCTCCCGTAGTGAAAGGGCCGTCCCTTCCGGTTCGCTAGAGCTGGTCGAGGTCGTCCCCGCCGCTGTCCGGCGTGCCGGGCGTCACACGCCGTATGACGCCTCGCCGACCTCTATGCCGTAGGCAGCGCCTGCGTCCAGCATCATGTGCCAGAGGCTCTCGGCGAAGCTGGTGAAGACAAGAAGGTTGAAGGTAGCCGCGCCGCCTGCCGTGTCTTCGCCGCGCCACAGCGTGACGGCGGTATGGTCAACGGATGTCGCCGCAGCAGTGCCGACCGGAAACACCGAGGCGTCGAGATCGAGCGAGCAGAATTTCGCCAGCACGTCACGCGCCCGCGGTCCGGCGATGCGGACCAGCGCGCGGGCATCGGACTGGTCCGACAGCGACGCCGCGCCTGCAAGGGGGCCGGCAAGTGATGCCAGCGGCGAGGCGAGGCCATCGCGCGGGGAGAGCGCCAGGAACTGGTCGGGACCCGACCAGATGAGCAGGCTGCCGCCCGCCGCCACGGCCTTGGGCTTTAAGGGTGCGGCAACGCCGAAATGTGCCTTCGCGGCCTTGGCCAGCGCGCCCGCCTTGCCACGCCGCGCCATGACCTGAACCAGCGCGAAATCGCTCAGGCCCGTATAGGCAACGCCCGATCCGCCGGTCTCGGCGCCGTGATGGCCGGGCTTCAGAACATGCGACAGCGGTGCCGTCGCGACCCAGGACAATTCAGCCACGCTGGCGTCCTCCCTCGGGATCGTAGAAGACCGGGTTGCAGATCTCGACATCGTAGTCCTCGCCGCGCAGCGGATCATGCGCGCGCATGACTTCGCCGATGCGGTCGCGCCCACGGGCAAGCAGGCCGAGCCCTATCCACTGGTCGAGCATCGGCGAGAAGCAGACCGACGTGACATAGCCGTGGTCGGTCGACGGTTCGGGCATCTCGCCCATCGGGATCAGATGCGCGCCCGAGCGCAGGCGGCGCGCCTTGTCGGTTGGCCTTATGCCGACGACAACCTGCCGGTCGGGCGCCGTCAGCGCGTCGCGGCCGGCCATGGTGCGGCCGATATAGTCCTTCTTGGACGACATCATCTTGCCGAGGCCGAGGTCGCCGGCAGTGGTGGTGCCGTTGAGCTCCGGCCCGGCGACGTGGCCCTTCTCGACGCGCATGACGCCGAGCGCCTCGGTGCCGTAGGGGATGATGCCGAAGGGCTCGCCGGCGCGCATCAGGTTGCGCACCAGCGCGTCGCCGAAACGGGCCGGGACCGAGATCTCGAAGGCCATCTCGCCGGAGAAGGAGATGCGGAAGAGACGCGCCCTTATGCCGCCGCGCAGCGCGACCTCGCGCACGCCCATGAAGGGGAAGCCTTCGTTGGACAGGTCTTCTTCGGGATCGACGATCTCGCGCAGCAGGTCGCGGACCTTGGGCCCGGCGATGGAGAACTGCGCCCACTGGTCCGAGACCGAGGTGAGCTGGACGTCGAGTTCCGGGAACAGCACCTGGCGGCAGAATTCGAGATGCTGCATCACCGACCCGGCCTTGGCCGTGGTGGTGGTCAGGAAATAGTGATCCTCGGCGAGCCGCGACGTGGTGCCGTCGTCATAGACCATGCCGTCCTCGCGCAGCATCAGCCCGTAGCGCGCCTTGCCGACGGCAAGCGTGGAGAAGGTGTTGATGTAGACGCGGTCGAGGAAGGCGCCGGCATCGGGACCGTGCACGTCGATCTTGCCGAGCGTCGAGACATCGCAGAAGCCGACGCCCGAGCGCACCGTCCTGACCTCGCGGGTGACCGATTCCAGCCAGTCCTTCTCGCCGGCGCGCGGATACCATTGCGCGCGCTTCCACAGCCCGGTGTCGACGAAGACCGCGCCCTGCTCCTCGGCCCAGTGATGGGACGGCGTCAGGCGGGTGGCGTGGAAGTGCTCGCCCCGGTTGGTGCCGGCCAGCGCACCCATGGACGTGGGCACATAGGGCGGGCGGTAGATGGTGGTGCCGGTTTCGGGAATGGAGCGGCCGGTGACCGCCGCCATGATGGCGAGGCCCGAGACGTTGGAGGTCTTGCCCTGGTCGGTCGCCATGCCGAGCGTGGTGTAGCGCTTCAGGTGCTCGACCGACTGGAAACCCTCGCGCGCCGACAGTTCGATGTCGGAAGCGGTGACGTCGTTCTGGTAGTCGACGAAGGCCTTGCCCTTGCCGGCGACATGCCAGAGCGGCGACAGCGGCGTTTCCGGCGCGTCGGCGGCCGAGGCTGCCTTGCCGGCGCTCTTCGAAAACCCGAGATCGGAGGCGGCCGTGGCGCCGGCGGCGTGGCCGTCGGCAAGACAGGCGGCAAGACCGAAGGAGCCGTTGGCGGCACCGGCGGCATGCATGCCGGGCGGCGGCGAGTCGGGCACGAAGGCTGCGATGTCGTCGCGCCATTTCGGCCGACCACGGTGATAGGAGGTAAGCGCCAGCGCCGGGTTCCAGCCGCCCGAGACGGCGAGACCGTCGGCCTCGACGGTGGCGCGGGCGCCACCGGCGAGCGCGACCGAGATCGAGCCGATGCCGTCCTTGCCGCCGTCCACCCTGTCGACCGCACCGTTGAGAATGGCGAAGCCGGCGTCCCTGGCCGTTTCGCGCTGCGCGGCCGAGATCTCGGCGCGGGAATCGACCACGGCGGCAACCGCCAGCCCGGCGGCAAGTGCGGCCTCGACCGTCTTCCAGCCGTCGTCATTGTTGGTGAAGAGCGCGATGCGCCGCGCCGGCGTCGCCGCGTAGCGGGAAATGTAGGTGCGCATGGCCGACGCCGTCATGACGCCCGGCACGTCGTTGCCGGGGAAGACGATCGGCCGCTCGATGGCGCCGGCCGCGACGACCGAGCGCCTGGCCACGATGCGCCACAGGCGCTGGCGCGGCGTATGCGCCGGCGGCACCGGCAGGTGGTCGCTGACGCGCTCGAGCGCGGAATGGACGCCGCCGTCATAGACGCCGGTGACGGTGGTGCGCGCCATGATGCGGACGTTGGGCAGGGCTTCGAGCTCGGCAAGCGCCTTGGCGGCCCATTCGCCGGCCGGCATGCCGTCGATCTCGCCGCCATCCGACAGCAGGCGGCCGCCGAATTGCGTTCCCTCATCGCACAGGATGACGCGCGCGCCGGTGCGGCCGGCGGCGAGGGCTGCCGCAAGGCCGGTCGGGCCACCGCCGGCGACGAGCACGTCGCAATGCGCCCAGGCCTTCTCGTAGCTATCCGGATCGGCAGCCTCGGCGGCGCGGCCGAGACCGGCGGCGCGGCGGATCAGCGGCTCGTAGAGCTTTTCCCAGAGCGCGGCCGGCCACATGAATGTCTTGTAGTAGAAGCCGGCAACGAAGATCGGCGAGGCAAGCTGGTTGACCGACAGGAAGTCGTGGCGCAGCGACGGCCAGCGGTTCTGGCTCGCCGCCTCCAGACCGTCATAGAGCTCGGCCGTGGTTGCCTTGGTGTTGGGCTCGCGCCTTGCGCCGCTGCGCAGCTCGACGAGTGCGTTGGGCTCCTCCGATCCGGCGGTCAGGATGCCGCGCGGACGGTGATACTTGAACGAGCGGCCGACCAGCCTGACGCCGTTGGCAACGAGCGCGGAGGCCAGCGTGTCGCCGGCATAGCCGGTCATCGGCTTGCCGTCGAAGGTGAAGTTCATCGGCGTCGAGCGGTCGATCAGGCCGCCGGAGGCGAGGCGATGTGACTGGCTGCTCATCGCTTGCCGACCTTTGCAGCACCGGCGCCGCGCGCGGCCTCGACGGCGGAAATCTCATGCGTCAGCGTGTTGCGCGTGACCTTCAGCCAGGCGCGGCAGCCGCCGCCGTGGTACCAGAGTTCCTGCATCTCGCCGGCGACGTTGTCGCGCAGGAAAACGTAATCGAGCATCGCATCGACGCCCTGCTCGAGCGACGGGCGCACGGGCGTGGCGTCGCCGAGATAGCTGAACTCGCCGTTCTCGCGCGGACCGCAATATGGACAGGCTATGCGCATCTCTTCTTGGCCGTTCTCAATGCAGGTTCGGTTGGGCGCCCATGCCCTTTTCGTCGATCGTCCAGCCGGTGCGGAAACGGTCGAGGCGGTAGCGCGCCGCTTCCTCGTGCGGCTCGTCGCGCGCCAGCAGATGGGCGAAGGTCAGGCCCGCGCCCGGCGTCGCCTTGAAGCCGCCGTAGCACCAGCCGGCATTCAGGTAGAGTCCCTCTACCGGCGTGCGGTCGATGATCGGCGAGCCGTCCATCGACATGTCCATGATGCCGCCCCATTGCCGCAGGAGGCGCACGCGGCCGATGATCGGCATCAGCGCCATGCCGCCCTCGCAGACGTCTTCCATGGTCGGCATGTTGCCGCGCTGGGCGTAGGAATTGTAGCCGTCTATGTCGCCGCCGAAGACGAGGCCGCCCTTGTCGGACTGGCTGACGTAGAAATGGCCGGCGCCGAAGGTGACGACGCACGGGATGAGCGGCTTGATGGCTTCCGAGACGAAGGCCTGCAGCACGTGGCTCTCGATCGGCAGGCGCAGCCCGGCCATCGCGGCGACGCGCGATGAACTGCCGGCGACCGACATGCCGACCTTGCCGGCGCCGATTGCCCCGCGCGACGTCTCGACGCCGATGACCTTGCCGGCCTTGTCACGCGTGAAGCCGGTGACCTCGCAGTTCTGGATGATGTCGACGCCGAGCTTGTCGGCGGCATGGGCATAGCCCCAGACCACGGCATCATGGCGCGCGGTGCCGGCGCGGCGCTGCAGCAGGCCGCCCTGGATGGGAAAGCGCGCATGCTCGAAATTGAGGAACGGCATCATCTTCCTGACGCCGTCCTGGTCGAGCAGTTCGGCGTCGATGCCGTTGATTCGCATGGCGTTGCCGCGCCGCGCATAGGCGTCGCGCTGGGCGTCGGAATGGTAGAGGTTCACGATGCCGCGCTGGCTGACCATCGTGTTGTAGTTGAGGTCCTGCTCCATCGTCTCCCACAGCTTCATCGACAGCTCGTAGAAGCCGATATTGCCGGGCAGCATATAGTTGGAGCGGATGATGGTGGTGTTGCGGCCGGCATTGCCGGAGCCGATCCAGCCCTTCTCGAGCACCGCGACGTTCCTGATGCCGTAGCGGCTGGCGAGGAACCAGGCGGTGGCGAGTCCGTGCCCACCGCCGCCGATGATGACCACGTCGTAGTGCTTCTTTGGCGCTGCGTCGCGCCAAGTACGCGGCCAGTTCTTGTGGCCGTTGAGCGCCGCGCGGGCGAGGGAGAAGATCGAGTATTTCATTTCCTGCCGTCTCGGACCCGCTTGGCGCGCTTTCGCATGCTAGATGTCGAGCGTGTGATCGCGTTCCCACTGCGTAAGGTGCGAAGCATAGGAATTCCATTCGCCATGCTTGAGCTTTAGGTATGCCGACGAGAATTCCTCTCCCAGCGCCGCCTTGAGCGATTTGTCCTTGTCGAACTCGCGCAGCGCGTCGAGCAGGTTGAGCGGCAGCTTGGGCGCGCCCTTCACCGTGTGGCCGTGCTGGTACATGTCGATGTCGTAGCGCTTGCCCGGGTCGGCCTGGGTGCGCACGCCGTCGAGGCCGGCGGCGATGATGACGGCCTGCAGCAGATAGGGGTTGGCGGCGCCGTCGGGCAGGCGCAGCTCGAAACGGCCCGGGCCCGGCACGCGCACCATGTGGGTGCGGTTGTTGCCGGTCCAGGTCACCGAGTTCGGCGCCCAGGTGGCGCCCGAAATGGTGCGCGGCGCGTTGATGCGCTTGTAGGAATTGACCGTCGGATTGGTGATGGCGGCAAGCGCGGAGGCATGCTTCATGATGCCGCCGAGGAAGGTGCGGCCCTTGGCGGAGAGCCCGAGTTCCATGTTCTTGTCGGCGAAGACGTTGGTCTTGCCGGACTTGTCCCAGACCGAGATGTGGGCGTGGCAGCCATTGCCGGTCAGGCCCATAAAGGGCTTTGGCATGAAGGTGGCGCGCAGACCATGCTTCTCGGCGACAGAGCGCACCATGAACTTGAAGAAGGAGTGCTTGTCGGCGGTGGCCAGCGCATCGTCGAAAGCCCAGTTCATCTCGAACTGGCCGTTCGCGTCCTCGTGGTCGTTCTGGTAGGGCTCCCAGCCGAGCGCCAGCATGTGATCGCAGATCTCGGCGATCACGTCGTAGCGGCGCATCACCGCCTGCTGGTCGTAGCAGGGTTTTGAGGCGGTATCGTATTCGTCGGAAATCTGCTTGCCGTCCGGCGAGATCAGGAAGAACTCAGCCTCGACGCCGGTCTTGACATGCATGCCCTCGCCGGCCGCCTCGTCGATCAGCCGCTTCAGCGTATTGCGCGGCGCCTGGGCGACCGACTTGTCTTCCATGATGCAGTCGGCAGCGACCCAGGCGACATCCGGCTTCCACGGCAGCTGGATGACGCTGTCGGCATCCGGCACGGCCAGCATGTCGGGATGCGCCGGCGTCAGGTCCAGCCAGGTGGCGAAGCCGGCGAAACCGGCGCCTTCCTTCTGCATGTCGCCGATCGCCTGCGACGGCACCAGCTTGGCGCGCTGGCCACCGAACAGGTCGGTGTAGGAGATCATGAAATACTTTACGCCGTTCTTCTTGGCGAATTGCGCGAGATCAGTAGCCAATAGAGTTCCCCATCATTTTGCCGAATGCCGTTCCGGTGGCTTGTTCTTCGTTCCCGGGTATGGCCGTTCAGAGACCGTTCTTGCCGGGTATCCAGCTGGTGCCGGCCAGCGGCACGCCAGCCATGGCGGCAGCCTCGAGCGTCAGCGCGCAAAGATCCTCCGGCTCGAGGTTGTGCACGTGGTTCTTGCCGCAGGCGCGCGCGATGGTCTGCGTCTCCAGCGTCATCACCTTGAGATAGTTTGCCAGGCGGCGTCCAGCGGCAATCGGATCGACGCGCTTCATCAGCTCGGGGTCCTGCGTGGTGATGCCGGCCGGATCCTTGCCCTCGTGCCAGTCGTCATAGGCGCCGGCCGTGGTGCCGAGCTTGTTGTACTCTTCTTCCCAATGCGGATCGTTGTCGCCGAGCGCCACCAGGGCGGCGGTGCCGATGGAGACCGCGTCGGCGCCGAGCGCCAGCGCCTTGGCAACGTCGGCGCCATTGCGGATGCCGCCGGAGACGATCAGCTGAACCTTGCGGTGCATGCCGAGATCCTGCAGCGCCTGGACCGCCGGGCGGATGCAGGCGAGCGTCGGCTGGCCGACATGCTCGATGAAGACTTCCTGAGTCGCCGCGGTGCCGCCCTGCATGCCGTCGAGCACGACGACGTCGGCGCCGGCCTTCACGGCGAGCGCGGTGTCGTAGTAGGGGCGGGCGCCGCCGATCTTGATGTAGATCGGCTTCTCCCAGTCGGTGATCTCGCGCAGTTCGAGGATCTTGATTTCCAGATCGTCCGGGCCGGTCCAGTCGGGATGGCGGCAGGCCGAGCGCTGGTCGATGCCCTTGGGCAGCGTGCGCATCTCGGCGACGCGGTCGGAAATCTTCTGGCCGAGCAGCATGCCGCCGCCGCCGGGCTTGGCGCCCTGGCCGACGACGATCTCGATGGCGTCGGCACGGCGCAGGTCGCGCGGGTTCATGCCATAGCGCGACGGCAGGTACTGGTAGACCAGCGTCTGGCTGTGGCCGCGCTCTTCCTCGGTCATGCCACCGTCGCCGGTGGTGGTCGAGGTGCCGGCGAGCGTGGCGCCGCGGCCGAGGGCTTCCTTGGCCGGGCCGGAGAGCGAGCCGAAGCTCATGCCGGCGATGGTGATCGGGATCTTCAGCTCGATCGGCTTCTTGGCATGGCGCGCGCCCAGCACGACGCTGGTGTCGCAGCGCTCGCGGTAACCTTCGAGCGGGTAGCGCGAGATCGAGGCGCCGAGGAACAGCAGGTCGTCGAAATGCGGGACCTTGCGCTTGGCGCCGCCGCCGCGGATATCGTAGATGCCGGTCGCCGCGGCGCGGCGGATTTCCGACATCGTGTAGTCGTCGAAGGTCGCGGACTTGCGCGGGGTGGTGGGCGGGTTCTTGTATGTCATGCTGTCCGCCTCAATACGCGTCGGCGTTGTCGATGTTGAAATTGTAGAGCGTACGGGCCGAACCGTAGCGCGTGAATTCTTCCGGCTTGACGCCGGTCACCCCGGCCTTCTCGAGCAGGCCGGCGAGCAGCTCGATATGCTCAGGCCGCATCTCCTTCTCGATGCAGTCGGCGCCGAGGCTCTTGACCTTGCCGCGCACGAAGAGCCTGGCCTCGTAGATGGAATCGCCCAGCGCATCGCCCGCGTCGCCGAGCACCACGAGGTTGCCCGACTGCGCCATGAAGGCCGACATGTGGCCGATATTGCCATGCACCACGATGTTGATGCCCTTCATCGAGATGCCGCAGCGCGACGAGGCGTTGCCCTCGATGACCAGCAAGCCGCCGCGGCCGGTGGCGCCGGCATACTGGCTGGCGTCGCCCTTCACGAAGATGGCGCCCGACATCATGTTTTCGCCGACGCCGGGACCGACCGAGCCATGCACGGTGATGGTCGCCTCCGAGTTCATGCCGCCGCAGTAGTAGCCGACGGAACCGTGGACATCGACCTTGACCGGCGCATCGACGCCGACCGCCACCGAATGGCTGCCCTTGGGGTTTACGACTTCCCAGGCCGTCTCGTTGGAGCCGTCCTTGATGTTATGCAGAGCATGATTGAGCTCCCGCAGGGTGGATTTGGCCAGATCGACTGTCGGCATGATGCTCAATGTTCCCAGAAGTAAACTTTGGAGGGCTCCGGCTCCCAGATCTTGGCGTCCTCGATACCGGGTAGATTGGCAAGCGCGCGATATTCCGAACCGAAGGCAACGTAGCGGTCCGTCTCCGCCAGCACCGCCGGCTTGCAGGCGATCGGGTCGCGCACGACGCCGAAACCGTCCTTGGTGCCGACGACGAAGGTGAAGAAGCCGTCGAGGTCGGAGAGGCCGGCCTCGAGCGCCTGGCCGAGATTCATGCCGTGCGCCATCTTGTTGGAAAGATAGGCGGCGGCGACCTCGGTGTCGTTCTCGGTCTCGAACTTCATGCCGTCGCGCTTCAGCTCGCGGCGCAGATTGTTGTGGTTGGACAGCGAGCCGTTGTGCACGAGGCACTCGTCCGGGCCGGTCGAGAAGGGATGCGCGCCGAGCGTCGTGACCGCCGATTCGGTGGCCATGCGCGTGTGGCCGATGCCGTGCGTGCCGGTCATCTTGGCCAGGGCGAAGCGCTCGACAACGTCGGCAGGCAGGCCGACTTCCTTGTAAATCTCGATGACGTCGCCGGAGCCCATGATGCGGACGTCCGGGCGCAACTCGGCAAGCGCCTCGCGGGCGGCGTCGAGCTTTGCCGTGGGCACCTCGATGACCGCATGGGTCGACTTGGCGACCAGCGACACGTCGGCGCCGAGCTTGGCACCGAGATCCTTGTCGAGGCCGGTGAAATCGCGCTCGGGCGAGGCCGACTGGATGGTGATCTTGCTGTGCTTGCCGTCGCCGGCACCGTAGATGGCGATGCCGGCGCTGTCGGGACCGCGATCGGTCATCGACACCAGCATCTCGGAAAGGAGCGCGCCAAGCTGCGGCTCCATCGACTTATCCTTCAGGAACAGACCCACAATGCCGCACATGGTATTCCCCTTCCATTCTGGAGAGACTGCTGGCTTGTGTTCTAGCCAATCGCCGAACCGGTTTCAACTGACATGAAAAAAATATTCCTGCTGATTAATCGCCCGGCGTCACGCCGGGTGATTTGCTCAGCCGCCGGACGCAGAACCCCGGCGAAATGCCTCCTGCCTTATCCTGGCGAGGCGATAGGCGTCGGTGATGGAAAGCGCCCAGACAAACAGCCCGCCCGCGTGACGGCCGACAAAGGAGTGGTCGGGTGTCGTGGTCAGGTATGTGACCATCATCAGCAGGATGGCAAAGAGAACGAAGCAGAGGCCGCGCTGTACCTGCCCGATCGCGACATGGCCGGCTCCCGGAAGAACGATGGCCAGTGCAAGCACGGCGCGGGGGTTGAGCGGCTGGGTCATGCTGGCTCCAGGGACATGCGGGTGGCGGGCCTCAGAGCATCGTTCAGCAAGTGCAGTTCTCCAAGGGCGTTTCGGACGAGTTCCGGCGGCACCTGCGAGATCGGAAAGCGCATCTGCCGGTAGAGTATGTGCGCGCCGCGGTCCCCTTCGGCGATCTGTCTCACGATGCCGCTTCCGCGCGGCGTGATGACAGCCTCCTTGAGTTTCGGATCGGCAAACAGCGTGCGGAACAGGTTGCTGGTCTTCTGGAGCGCCTCTTCCGTCGCCCTTCCGCCGCGCATGAGCATGGGGAAGTCCGGGGTGAAGGTCGGCGTCAGGGTGTCGGGCAGGCTCAACACCCGTGAGTAGAATTCCGTGCCCGCCGGTCGCGCCAGGACGCCGATCGAGGGGCCGAATGTTTCTTCCCTGGCCATCAGTGTGGAGCGCAGCCAGAGCTGGGGCAGCCGACGCGGCACCAGGCTGTCGGAGACGATCTCCAGCCGCACCTGGTTGCCGTCGCTATCGCCGTCGAGGCGCGGATAGCCGTCGCTGCAGATTGTCAGGCGGGGGTTGTCGAGTAGCCCGACCGCCGCGTCTAGAAGCGTCTTGCGGCGGTCGAGTTCGGATCGCAGTTCCTTTCGCGCCATCGCCACGAGCATGGCGACACCTATGGCGCAGAAGACAAGGAGCCCCATGCCGCTGGCGGACAGCTTCAGTGCGGTCGGATCGAATACCAACGGCATGGGTTTCCTGCCAGCTTTCTCAGTAGCCCAGGGGTCGTGGCCAGGGCATCGTGAACTGGTCGCCGCGGCGTACGAAGCGGTACCGCCAGAAATGGAACCACAGGGATGCGATGATGTAGAAGGACAACATGGCGATCAGCTGCGTGCCATATCCGAGGAAGACCGCGAAGTAGGTTGCGCCGCACAGAATCAGCAGGATCAGTGCAGGCAGCGGATGCCAAGGATGCACGTAACCGCGCTTGATCGTGCCCAGCGGCCACTTGCGACGGAACATCACCATGTTGAAGGTCATGAAGGTGTAGCCGAGCAGACCCGACAGGATCGAGAAGGTGATGACCTGATCGAGCGGCGCGCCGAGCGCGAAGATGAGCGCGATGGGCACGAGGAACACGATCGAACGGTAGGGTGTCCGATAATGCGGGTGCACGGCACCGAACCAGCTTGGCAGATAGCGGTCGCGTCCCATCGAGAACCAGGCACGCGATGCGTCGTTGATGCAGCCGTTTGCCGAAGCCGTCGTTGCGAAGGCCGTTCCGATGAAGAGCAGGACCATCAGACCACTGTTGCCGGTAACGCGGGCGGCGTCGAAGAGCGGCGTTCCCGAGTTGCCAAGGTACTCCCACGGGATCAGGCCCGAGCAGACATACCAGGTGAGCGTCGCGGCGATCAGCAGCGTCATGATGCCGGCCATCGTGCCGAAGGGCAGCGAGCGGGCCGGCGACCTGACTTCCTCGGCCGCTTGGCAGGTGCCCTCGATGCCGAGGTAGTACCAGAGGCCGAAGTGCATGGCCGCCACGATGCCCAGCCAGCCATAGGGCAGGGGCTCGTTGGTCACCGCCGAGAAGTCGAGGGGGACCGCCGACACGCCGAACTGAACCGCGAGGAACAGCACGATGATGGCGACGAAGGCGAAGGCCGTTATCACGAAGTTGAAGCTGAGCGACGCCAGGACGCCGCGATAGTTCAGCCAGGCAAGCGCCAGGATTGTCAGAATGATGAAGGGCTTCTGGTTCAGCCCGGTATGGCCGAGCATGCCTGCCACGGTGTCGAGCAGAAATCCGATCGTGATAGCGTTGGCCGCCTCGAGCATGGTGTAGGCCATGACCAGGAAGAGGCCCACATTGAAAGCCATCAAGGGTCCGACGATATGCTTTGCCTGGGCGTATTGGCCGCCCGCGGCCGCCACCGTCGAGGTAACTTCCGAATCGATCATGGCCACGCAGGTGTAGAGAAGACCCGCCACCCAGCAGGCAACGAGGCCGGCGATCATGCCGCCTTTGCCGACGGAGAAGTTCCAGCCCATATATTCGCCGACAAGCACGATGCCGACACCCAGTGCCCAGACATGGCCAGGTCCGAGGACGCGCAAAAGTCCCAGGCGCTCCGGCGCCGTAGTCGCTGTTGAATTGCTCATTGATGTGTCCTCAGAGCTCGTGACGTTCTTGCGTCAGCTCGAGTTCCCCCTCGCGCGATGACGTCAGAATTTCGTTGTCATAGGTCGTGTCGATCTTGAACATGTCGAGGAGCATGACCACGGCAACGAGTGCCGAAAGCGCCCAGGCCGCATATTCCAGGTAATTCCATACGTCCATCTCTGCCCCCTACGTCCTGTCGTCGCCGAAGCGTTCCGCGATCACTTCGCGGTATTCCCGCTGCGAAAGCCGAACGACGAGAACGAAATAGCCGACGACCGCAACGATCATCACGATCAGCGCCGTCCAGCTGAAGGTGTAGTCGAAGCGGGCGGTGATGATTTCGTTGGCCGATGCCGCATCGGCATAGCCGAGCGCTGCCCATTGCTGCTGTTCGGCAGCATTCTGGCCGAGGGCCTCCCAAGTGGGATTCTCGATCAGAGCGGGCGTCTTGGCCGCGCCGGCCAGGCCCAGATAAAGCGGCAGATAGAGCGCGCCCACGGTGAGCACCAGAAGGACGACGACGTCAACGATCTGGCCTGCGATACTTTGTTTCGGTGGTTGATATGCCATCGTCTCCCCCTAGCCCCGCTTGCGCCGACGCATCTCGTCGAGATGCTTGATGTCGAGGCCGTAGATGAAGGCCTTGTCATGATGATAGTGCCGCAGCATCGCTGCGATGGCGGCGGTGTTGAACGCCAGAACCAGCGCCGCGGCTATCGCGAGCACCGTCCTAATCATATCGTCCTCGACCAGCGACCACATGGTGATGAGCACGAACAGCAGTGCCGCCCACAGGACCACGACGAAGGCCATGGCGCCCCATCGATCCCGTTGGTGCATCTGGTCGATTCGCGCTCCCATCGGACGCGTATCGGTGCTTCCTGCGATGCCCGCTTCCATTTTCCCTCCCCCAAACACATTTGATTGGCATGAAAACAAATTGCCTGCGAGGAATGTCTGCGCCTTTGAGTCCTGCGTCAAGCTGTCGCGCATGCTGCACTGCGTCAATTCTATGCAAATGCACATGATTTGAACAATCGGGGCGGCACTCAATCCCTTCGCCGACGCGCCCGGGAGCAATTTTGCCTAGCAGGAAAACTTTTTGCACCAGAGTATTGCCGACGCGGCGAAATCGGGACAATGTGATATCCTCCGAGGGCTCTGATCGAGCTGTGCGGAGCATTGATTTGATTGCCAACGCGGAGAGCCACCGATGACCAGATCCTGGAGATTTTCGACCCTTGCCGACCGCCACAGGGCGCTCGGCTCGAACCTCGAGGACTGGAGCGGCATGGGAACGGCGTGGAGCTACTCGGGCGATCCGGACGCCGAGTACACCGCCATCCGCACCAAGGCCGGCCTGATGGACGTGTCGGGCCTCAAGAAGGTGCATGTCACCGGGCCGCACGCCTCGCACATGCTCGACCTCGCCACCACGCGCGACGTGGAAAAGATCTATCCCGGCAAGTCGGCCTATGCCTGCATGCTCAACGATGCCGGAAAATTCACCGACGACTGCCTGCTTTACCGGACCGGGCCGAACAGCTGGATGGTGGTGCACGGCTCGGGCACCGGCCACGAGGAACTGACCAAGGCGGCGATGGGCCGCGACGTGTCGATCCGCTTCGACGACAATCTGCACGACCTGTCGCTGCAGGGACCGCTGGCCGTCGACTACCTCGCCAAGCACGTGCCGGGCATCCGCGACCTGCCCTATTTCCACCACATGCAGACGCAGCTCTTCGGCCTGCCGGTGATGATCTCGCGCACCGGCTATACCGGCGAGCGCGGCTACGAGATTTTCTGCCGCGGCCAGGACGCCGGCACGATCTGGGACCGCATCCTCGACGAGGGCAAGGAGATGGGTATCATTCCGTGCCGCTTCACCACGCTCGACATGCTGCGCGTCGAGAGCTACCTGCTGTTCTATCCCTACGACAATTCGCAGAAATACCCGTTCGAGAACGAGGGCCCCGGCGACACGCTGTGGGAGCTCGGCCTCGACTTCACCGTCAGCCCGGGCAAGACCGGCTTCCGCGGTGCGGAGGAGCACTACCGGCTGAAGGGCAAGGAGCGCTTCAAGATCTTCGGCGTGCTGCTGGAAGGCTCGACGCCCGCCGACGAGGGCGCGCCGGTGCATGCCGGCGGCAAGCAGGTCGGCGTCGTGACCTGCGCCATGTATTCGCCGCTGGTCAAGAAATCGATGGGCATCGCCCGGCTGTCGCCGGAAACGGCCATCGCCGGCACGCCGCTCGAGATCCACAATGCCGGCGGCGTCATCAAGGCAACGGCGCAGCCGCTGCCCTTCGACGACCCGAAGAAAACCAAGCGCACGGCCAAGGGCTGAGGCATAATCCCGGCATGGCAGTGAAAAGCATCATCAGCCGCCCGGTCTACGGCACGCTCTCGCCGCAGCCGGGCAGCGACCATCTCCTCATCGCCGACGCCGAGGGCGCGGCAGCCATACTGGACCTCGCGAAATCGGCGCCGGCGGACTTTTTCGCCGAGGTCGAGATCGTCTTCATCCCGCGCGACACCGGCGAAAAGTACATCGCCGCGCTGAAGGCGCTGAAGCCGGCGCGCTTCTACGAGGGACCGTCGATCGCGGCGGCCCTGCCGCGGCTGAAGCAGCGGCTTTCCACCGCCCATATGGGGTTGCGCCTCTATCTCACCGGCACGGAGGGGCTGATCGGCCAGGCCATGCAGGCAGCGCTCGAGGCCGGCATCGACCACAAGTCGATCCAGACCGAGCAGCGCGGCTCGCTGGCGCGGCGCGTGCAATGCGTGCATTGCAAGGGCATCACCGAGGACGTCACCACGCAGCCGGCGCGCTGCTCGCATTGCGGCCTCATGCTTCTGGTACGCGACCATTATTCGCGCCGCATCGCCGCCTTCCAGGGCGTGTGCATCAACGCCGAGGACCCGAGCGAAGTGCCTCCGATGGTGGAGATGTTCAAATGAGCACCGGAACGACGAAACTCGACGTCACCGTGGCCGATGTGGTGCCGGTCAACGAACTGGTCACCCGCTTCCACTTCCGCCCGACCAATGGCGGCCTCTTGCCGACCTTCTCGGGCGGCGCGCATGTCGTGGTCGAGATGCGCGACGGCGACACCACGCGCCTCAACCCCTATTCGCTGATGTCGTCGCCGCTCGACACGGCCGAATACACCATCTCGGTGCGCCGCGACGATTCTGGGCGCGGCGGCTCGCTGTTCATGCACCGCGCCGTAAAGCCCGGCGACCGCATGGTCGTCTCCTACCCGGTCAATCTCTTCTCGCTCGACCTGCGTGCCAAGAAGCACCTGATGATCGCCGGCGGCATCGGCATCACGCCCTTCATGGCGCAGACCGCGCAACTGGCGGCGACAAGCGGCAATTTCGAGCTGCACTATGCCTGCCGCACCGCCTCGCTGTTCACCTATGGCGACGTGCTCGCCGAGCGCTACGGCCGGTGCATCCACCTCTACCACGACGACCGCGGCGAGAAGATCGAGCTCACGCGGCTGCTGTCCTCGCAGCCGCTCGGCACGCATCTCTATGTCTGCGGCCCGGCGCCGATGATCGACTGGGTGCGCCGGACCGCGGCCGAGGCCGGCTGGCCGCCCGAGACCGTGCATTTCGAGCATTTTTCCGCGCCGCAGCCGGGCGTGCCCTTCGACGTCGAGCTCGCCGTCTCGGGCAAGACCATCCATGTCGGCGAGCAGCAGAGCCTGCTCGAGGCCATCGAGGCGGCCGGTGTCGATCCGCCCTATCTGTGCCGCGGCGGCGTCTGCGGCCAGTGCGAGACCAACGTCGTCTCCTGCGACGGCAAGTTCCTGCACAACGACCACTGGCTGACCGAAGAGGAGCACCGCTCGGGCAAGAAGATCATGCCCTGCGTGTCGCGCTTCGAGGGCCGGTCACTGGTTCTCGAACGGTAAGGAGCTACTTACGATGGGCATAGTTTTCCGCGACGAGACGTTCCGCGACGACTTCACCTTCAAAAACTCGCCGGAGCACATAAGGCGATTTCCCTTCCCGTTCCACGAAGACAGCTACATGTATGCGGTCAACATCGAGCCGCATGTGCCGGGGCCGAAGGGCAGCGTGCTGGAAAACCTGATCGACGTCGACGAGCACTATGTCTCGGAGATGCGCGACCGCGCGCTGGTGCTGGCGGAAGACCCGCTGCGCTGCCAGTCGCTGCCGCACATGACTCTGGCCGGCTGGGATCTGCTCGAACTGCTGATGACCGAGCAGGCGAAAGGCTATCCCGAGCATTTTTCGCTGACCCGCGACGGCGACAAGTGGCACTGGATCAACCGGCCGCTCGGCATCGACCATCATTTCGTCTTCGGCGACCTGACGACGCTGCCCTACGGGCCGATGGAGTACATCACCCGCCAGAGCCAGGGCGACTTCTGCATCCTCGACCAGCGCGACGGCAATCTGTGGATGGATGCCGGCATCGTCACCACCCAGGCCGACTGGTCGCTCGATTTCGACATCGGCATGAACTTCTTCGAGTGGCACGCGCCGGTGCCGCTGGCGCACGAGAAGGGCATTTTTACCCGCGCCCTGAAATTCCTCACCAACATCCAGCAGGGCAAGCCGGCGCGCCGGCTGAACTGGACAATGACCATCAACCCGCGGCTCGACACCAGCCCGGAGAATTATCACAAATGGGGTGCGGACCGCGCCACGGTGACGCCGGAAAATGTCGGCCAGAAGGTGCATCTGCGCGTCGAGCTGCAAAGCTTCTGGCGCCTGCCGCGATCGAACGCGATGGTCTTCCCGATCCGCTGCTACCTGATCAAGATGGACGAGCTCGTCACCTCGAGGAAATGGGCCCGCCGCCTGCACCGCGTCATCCGCGACCTCCCCGAGGAACTCGCCACCTACAAGGGCCTGACGCTCTACCGCCCGACGCTGCTGGACTGGCTGGCGAAGCATGACGACGGGGCGGAGACGAGCCCGGGGTTCGGGCCGGATTAGGGCTCGTAACCCTCCCACTTGGGAGAAGGGTCAGCGCGCAGCGCCGGGTTGGGGCGGCTCAAACCAAAGGGCTGTATAAAGTGCCGCGGAAGTAATACAGGCCTGGGCCGTAAGCCCGCCGGCAACGCCAAGATGGTTCCCGCCCGGCAGAAAATCGGGTAAGATTCGCATCCGCTGGTTGGCGCGCATCATCCAAAGTCAATCAGGAGTTTCGCAGCGGGATATCAGAAATCACCACTTTTTGAGCAGCGTTTTCTAGGCCTTTGCCTTCCAGCAAGCTTATAAGTGCCTCGCGGATTTCCCAAGGAAAGTTCGTTGGGCCAATGATAACTCGGTCGATGATGTCGGGGATTGTTATCCCAACCAATCCTTCTTCAGGTAAGTCTTTCAGCGGAATCTTCTGCACCATCTGAGGTACGCCGCGGATTATCTCAGCCGAAGCTATAATTCGCTCCGATTTCTTCCATGCTGGGTTGTAGACCACTCGCCATTCTCGCTCCTCATGAAACCCAGGATGTTTGGTGCATACGGTCGCAGCTCTGAAAACGTCGAACAACATATTTAGGACCAAGGGCTTGCCTAAGCCCTGCACGAATTCGCGGTTAGCAACGATGTTTTGATGGAGCCTGTGAAACTCCCTGACGAATTGGGAACGGGATAGATAGGCAACTGGACTAGTATAGGCCTGTAACGCATCAGTCGGCGCGATAAATGGCGCACCTTTGAGGATTACAGCGACCCCTGTGGCCCCGCCATACGCTCTCCACATAGATAGCCGCCCTATGTGGTCTTCATCAGGATCGTGCTCAGATATACAAGTCAGATAGGTATTTGCAACAAAGTGCGGATACCAGCCGTCGAATAGCTTTTCGATTTCCCTACAGATTCCTGGATACATTTCCTCCAAGATCGCCTTCAACTGATCGCCTGCCTCGCCCTTGTATGTTTCGTTCAAGAGCTCCCGACCATAATCGATTTCCCTAAAATCGTTCATCGCTGCGGACTTGCGCATCCAGACCTCCTCGCTGGCCAGCATTTTCATTGCTGCCTCCGCAGAAGAGTAATGCGCAAATCGAATGCCGCTCTGAACCGCGTGCTTCGTCCGCTCAAATGCATGCGGAAAAAATATCTCAGATATCTTCAATTGCTCTGGCGAAAGGCTCGCCAGCGTTCTGATTAAGTTCGGGTCTTCCACAGGACATCCTCCATGTCGCGCGCCACGAGGCCAGCGGAGTGTCGCAGGAAGCACCGGCAATGCAAGTTCACCCGGATTTGCATGAGACGCCGCATCCATACGCATTAGGCGACCTTGCGACATGGCCTTTGCGATCGGTCGATCTTAGTAGCTGGGCGCCGGCATGACGAAGCGAGCCCCTCCCTTCGTCATCCACGGGCAAGCGCAGTGAAGCGGAGCGCGACCCGAGGGTCCATGCCGTAGCGCTGATGCTGGAACCGGCGGTGCAGAACGCGCGCCGGTTCTGAACCGCTGGCAGGCCCACCGATGTCACGGCATGGATCCCAGGGTCTCCGCAGGCCTGCGGCCAGCTTCGCCCCGGGATGACGAAGGCGCGAGGATCGCAAGGGCGCGCGCCTGATCTCCCCCCTTGCGGGGGAGAAAGCAAATTCTTGGGTTTGGCGAAGCCAAGCCCTTAGAATTTGCCAGAGAGGGGGGTCCCCTCGGCGCGCATTCCCCTCTCTTGCGATTTCTGACACTTGACCGCGTGAAGAACGCGGCCATGACGTCGCCCCCGGCCGGGTCCCCGCTGCTTCGCAGCGTCCCGGCGTTCGCCGGCCTTTGGCCATGCCACCGGCATGGCCAATTCGCCTACGGCGAACCGGCTGCTCACCCAACTCGACTCCCTCCCCGCCCCATGTCACCATGCACTCCCCGGCACGAGGCGGTTCATGGACAAGACGGTCATCCTTCGCAAATGGTGCGGCAAGGTCGCGACCGAGCGCGCCGCCGAATATGCCCGCTATATGACCGAGACCGGCGGCGAGGATTTGCAGATGCTGCCCGGCAATCTCGGCTACCAGATCACCACGCGCGACCTCGGCGACGGCACCACGGAAATCACCGCGCTGTCGTGGTGGACCGACATGGAGGCCATCAAGGAGTTCGTCGGCGACGAGCCGGAGCGCGCGCATTACTATACGGTCGACGAGATCTACCTGATCGACCCGCCTGAATTCGTCGAGCACCACACGGTCATGTCGGGCGACATCACGCTGCGGCACAGTCGCTAGCCGGCACGCATCGTCAACCCGTGCGAGCGAGCGCAGCGAGCGGTGACCCGGGACCCATTGGCCAGAAGATCGTGGAGCACGGCCCGGTCCTCGTGCGGTTGCGTGTCAGCACTCCTGCACCCTTCACGCCACCCGGCCGCGCGGCTCAATGGGTCCCGGCTCGGCGCGGCTGCGCCGCCTGGCCGGGATGACGCGTGTTTGGGGTGCTGAGGCGCAGCGGTGGCGTAACGGGCACGGCTTCCGTGGCGGACGGCGATGCGCTACAGGGCCTGAAAGCCAACGCACGCGCCGGAACGCCCCCAGATGACCGCACAGCCCGCCCTCTATCTCGGCATCGACACGGGAGGCACCTATACGGATGCCGTGCTGTGGACGGAGGCCGGCGGCGAGCGGGGCACGGTGCTGGCCAAGGCCAAGGCGCTGACAACCCGGCACGACCTCGCGGTTGGCATTTCGGGCGCGGTGGACGCAGTGATCGCCGAGGCGGACTGCGCGCCCGCCTCGATCAAGCTCGTCTCGATGTCCACGACGCTCGCCACCAACGCGCTGGTGGAGGGCCAGGGCGGCCGCGTCGCGCTGGTCATGATCGGCTTTTCGCCGACCGACCTCGAGCGTGATGGGCTGAGAACCGCGCTCGGCAGCGACCCGGTGGTCTTTGCGCCCGGCGGCCACGACGTGCACGGCAAGCCGCAGCCGCTCGACCTTGCCGCCCTCGAGGCCGAATTGCCCGAGCTTGCCGCCAGTGTCTCGGGCTTTGCCGTCTGCGCCTATTTCGCCACCCGCAACCCGGCGCACGAACTCGCCGCGCTGGAGCTGATCCGCGAGAAGACCGGCCTGCCGGTCACCGCCAGCCACGAACTGTCGGCCAAGCTCGGCGGCCCGCGCCGCGCGCTGACTACGCTGCTCAACGCGCGGCTGATCTCGATGATCGACCGGCTGGTCGCGGCGACCGAAGGGTTTCTCGAAGCGCGCGGCATCGCCGCCCCGCTGATGGTGGTGCGCGGCGACGGCGCGCTGGTCTCGGCCGCCTTCGCGCGCGCCCGGCCGATCGAGACGATCCTGTCCGGCCCGGCCGCCAGCCTCGTCGGCGCGCGCCACATGACCGGGCTCGACGATGCCATGGTCTCCGATATCGGCGGCACCACCACGGACGTCGCCGTGCTCGACCGCGGCCGGCCGCGGCTCGACCCGGAGGGCGCCACCGTCGGCGGCTACCGCACCATGGTCGAGGCCGTCGCCATGCGCACCTTCGGGCTCGGCGGCGATTCCGAAGTGGCGCTGGAACCGGGCGCGCTCGACCCCGAACTGCTGCTCGGGCCGCGCCGGCTGCTGCCGCTGTCGCTTGCCGGCATGGCGCATGGCGCCGCCGTCCGGGGTCCGCTGGAGCGCCAGCTGCGGGCGCCCAATCCCGGCCGCCTCGACGGCCGCTTCGCGGTGCGCACCGGCGTGCCGGACAGGCTTGCCGCCGGGCTGACGCCGCCCGAGGCGAAGCTCTACGAGGCAATCGGCATGGTGCCGCTGCCGCTCGACACGCTGCTCACCTCCACCGCGCAGGGCGCGACGGTCAACAGGCTGGTGGCGCGCGGGCTGATCCACATCGCCGGCTTCACCCCGTCGGACGCCGCCCATGTGCTCGGCCGGCAGGCCAACTGGGACGCCGCGACCGCCAGGCTCGGCGCCGAACTCTTCATCCGCCGGCGCGACGGGCGCGGCCACGCGATCGCGCCCTCGCCCGAGGCTTTCTGCGAGCGCGTGCTGACGGCGCTGACGCGCCAGTCGGCCGAACTGATCCTCGAAACCGCCTTCGCCGAAGACGGGCTCGACGGCGCCGCCACCGTGGCGCATGCGCTGGTGCAGCGCGCGGTCGACGGCAAGGCCGGCATCGCCCGGCTGTCGGTGGCGCTCGACCGGCCGGTGATCGGGCTCGGCGCCTCGGCGCCGCTGCATTATGGCGGGCTGCCGCCGCTGATCGGCAACCGCTGCATCGTGCCGGACGACACCGACGTTGCCAATGCGCTGGGCGCCGTGGTCGGCCAGGTCCGGGTTTCGGCCGAGGCGCTGGTCAGCCAGCCGGTCGAGGGCATCTTCCGGCTGTCGGCGGGCGAGCACCTGCGCGATTTCCGCGACGAGGAAGAGGCGCTTGCGGCGGCCGAGGCGCGCATCCGCGAGACCGTCGCCGGCCGTGCGCAGAATGCCGGCACCGACGCTGCCGAGATCGCGGTGACGCGCGAGATGAAGACCTCCGTCGTCGAGGGCCAGCGCATGTTCATCGAGGCCAGGCTGGTGGCCGTCGCGACCGGACGGCCGCGCATCGCAGCGTGAGCCGCTAGGGCTGGAGCAGGCCCGCCTTGATCGCCTCGTCGCGCAGGTTCTGGCGCGGGCGCGGGCCGACCTGCTGGATGACCAGCCCGGCGGCGAGCGAGCCGAGATCGCCGCAGCGCTTGAGGTCCAGCCCCGCCGTGTAGCCGTAGAGGAACCCGGCGGCATAGAGATCGCCGGCGCCGGTCGTGTCGACGAGTTTTGCCAGCGGTATGGCGCTGACCTTCACCGTCTCGTCGCCCCGCACGATGACCGACCCCTTCTCGGAGCGCGTCACCGCCGCCATCCGGCAGTCCTTGCGGATCAGCTCCACCGCGTCGTCGAACGACTCGGTCTGGTAGAGCGACCTGATCTCGTTGTCGTTGGCAAAGACGATGTCGACCGTGCCCGAACGCATCAGGTCGAGGAATTCCTCGCGGTAGCGATCGACGCAGAAGGAATCCGAGAGCGTCATCGAGACCTCGCGGCCTGCCGCATGGGCGTGCTCGGCCGTCAGCCGGATCGCCTCCTTGGCGCGCGGCGGATCCCAAAGGTAGCCCTCGAAATAGGTGACCTTGGCGCCGGCCGCCTTGTCGGCCTCGACGTCCTCGGGCCCGAGTTCGACGCAGGCGCCGAGATAGGTGTTCATCGAGCGCTCGCCGTCGGGCGTGACGAAGATCATCGAGCGCGCCGTCGCCGGTTCGCCGGAGAGCGGCACCGTGTCGAAGGCGACGCCCTGGGCACGGATGTCGTGCGTGTAGATGTCGCCGAGCTGATCCTTGGAGACCTTGCCGAAGAAGGCGGCGCGGCCGCCGAGGCTGGCGATGCCGGCCGCCGTGTTGCCGGCGCTGCCGCCGGACGCCTCGATGGCGGGGCCCATGCGGCTGTAGAGCAGGTTGGCGCGCTCCGGGTCGATGAGATTCATCGCCCCCTTGATGATGCCGTTGTCGGCGAGAAAATCGTCGTCGCACTGGGCGATGATGTCGACAATGGCATTGCCGATGCAGAGCACGTCGTATTCGCTCATGAAGGTCTCCGGGACGCGGCGGGCCGGGCTATTTGGCATGCCGGCCGCCGGCGGGTCTACAAGACCGGTCGATTTTTGGAAACCCGCCGGCCGGCATTTCTTGCCGCGCAGGGCCGCCTCGCCTATCTGACTGGTGAAAACCGGGAGCCACCATGATCCTCGACGCCGCCCGCGCCGCCGCCGGCAATCTCTTCACCGCCGAATTCCGCGCCGTCTTCTTCAAGACGCTCGGCCTGACGCTGCTGGCGCTCGCCGGCCTGTGGTTCGGGCTGAAGGAGACATTCGACTGGCTGGCGCTGCCGTGGATCGACGCGCTGATGCCCGGCTTGCCGAGCTGGGCCGGCTGGCTGAGCTTCGTCACGGCGATCGCCGCCGGCATCGGGCTGGCGCTGGTGCTGGCGCTGCTGATCGCGCCAGTGACGGCGATCGTGGCGGGCCTGTTTCTCGACGATGCCGCAGAGACGGTGGAACGCGTGGCCTATCCGCAGGAACCGCCGGGCCGCGCGGTGCCGGCCATTCCGGCGCTGGTGATGTCGCTGAAATTCCTGTTCGTCGTGATCCTCGGCAATCTGTTCGCGCTGCTGCTGCTGCTCATCCCGGGCATCAACATCGGCGCCTTCTTCATCGTCAACGGCTACCTGCTTGGGCGCGAGTTCTTCGAATTCGCCGCCATGCGCTTCCGCCCCGAGGCCGAGGCCAAGGCGCTGCGCCGCAAATATGCCGGCACGGTGTTTCTCGCCGGGCTGGTGATCGCCGGCTTCCTGGCCGTGCCGCTGCTCAACCTCGTGACGCCGCTGTTTGCCGCGGCGATGATGGTGCACCTGCACAAGATGGTGGCGGCGCGCGATGCCGCGCCGGCAGGCCTGCGCCGCTAAAGCGCCGTCACTCGTCGGGCCGGGCGAACAGCGCCTGGGCGCGCGAGAAGGGCATCGCATCGCGGGCGAAGCCGAAACTGCCGCCGTCGAGCATTTCCTTCGCCGCCCTCTCGACCATGCCGAAGGCATAGGTGGTTAGCTTCGATCCGAGCGAGATGCGGGCAGCGCCGGCGGCGGCGAGCGCGGCGACGGAGAAATCCGCCACGGCAAGCACGTTGACCGGCTTGGAGACGGCGGAGCAGACCTTCCCGACAGTGGACGTATCGGCGAGGCCCGGCGCATAGAGCACGTCGGCGCCGGCCGCCTCGAAGGCCTGCAGGCGCCTGATCGTGTCGTCGATGTCGGGCCGGCCCCAGAGGTAATTCTCGGCGCGCGCCGTGAAGACGAAGTCGCTCTTCAGGGCGCGGGCGGCCTCGGCAGCGGCAGCCACCCGCTCGACGGCCAGCGAGAAGTCGTAGATCGGATCGGCGGCATCGCCCGTGTGATCCTCGATCGAGCAGCCGGCAAGCCCGGCAGCAGCGGCGGCGAAGACGGTCTCGGCGGCGCTCTCGGGCGAATCGCCCTTGCCGCGCTCGAGGTCGGCCGATACCGGCAGGTCGGTCGCCGCCGCCATCTCGCGGCAATGCTGGATCATCGTCTCGAAGCCGACACCGCCATCGGGCAGGCCGCGCGAGAAGGCGAAACCCGCGCTGGTCGTGGCGAGCGCCCGGAAGCCGCAGGAGGCAAGCAGCTTGGCCGTGCCGACGTCCCAGGGGTTCGGGATGATGAAAGGCGCACCTGCCCGATGCAGGTCGCGGAAAATCTTGCCCTTGTCCATGGTCGCCGTCCCGAAATGTCGCCCGGCGAGAGCCGGACGGATTCACGCTCCGAACGGACGCATCCTACCGGATGCGGAGCCCCCGGAAAATCCCCTTATCGTTGGACCAGGGGCGCTCCTGACAGCATGTCATCCGGTGCCGGTCGAGCCGAAACCGCCGCCACCGCGGACGGTCTCGCCGGCCAGGGTGCGCTCCTCGATCGCGGCGCGGGTGACCGGCGCGATAACCATCTGGGCCACGCGCATGCCGCGGGTAACGACGAAATCCTCGTCGCCCAGATTGACCAGCAGCACCTTGACCTCGCCGCGGTAGTCGCTGTCGATCGTGCCGGGCGTGTTGAGGCAGGTGATGCCGTTCTTGAAGGCAAGGCCGGAGCGGGGCCGCACCTGGCCCTCGAAACCGTCCGGAATCTCGAAGACGAGACCGGTCGGCACGAGCGCGCGACGCCCCGGCAGAAGCAGCAGCGGCCGGTCCTCCGGCACCGCGGCGCGAAGGTCCATCCCGGCCGCTCCGGCGGTCTCGTAGGATGGCAGGTCGAGGCCCTCGCCATGCGGGAGCCGGACAAGGCCGAGGGTCGGGGAAGCTTGCGGGTCTTTCTTCATGGCCGCGACCCTATCGAAAAATCCGGCCGGCCGGTCAATCGCAGCGTTGCTCGATCAACCGCTTTTTTCAGCGCAGTTCCACCGGCACGACTGTGGTTTCCTTGATCTCCTCCATGACGAAGGAGGCCGAAACGTCCGACAGCGGCACCTTGGCGATGAGCCGCTGGTAGAGCCGGTCATAGGCCTTAACGTCGGCAACGCGGGCGCGCAGCACGTAGTCGAGGTCGCCCGACATGCGGTAGGCGCCGGTGATCTCCGGAAAGGTGGCGACCGCGCCATGGAAGCGGGCAAGCCAGTCGCGGTCGTGGTTCGAGGTCCGGATCAGGATGAAGACCGAAAGGCCAAGGCCGAGCTTTTCGGCATCGACGAGGGCGACACGCCCGGTGATGAAGCCGTCGTCCTCCAGCCGCCGCATGCGCCGCCAGCAGGCATTGCGAGAGAGGTTGATGCGCTCGGACATCTGATCGGCCGACAGCGTGGCGTCGCGCTGGAGTTCCGCGAGGATCCGTCGATCAATTTCATCCAGAACGTACGCCATGTTGGGATGAATGTCCCATCGATGAACCAATTGCAAGGACAAATTGAGATGTCTTCTTCCGGCGAGCCGCGCATATTGGAGGCCTCGCTGAGAGAAGGGGAACCGTTCATGACTACAAGAATTGCCAGGCTTTTCGTCGAACATCCGGCATCGGTGGACGAAACCTATTTCGGCCACATGGCCTTTGCGGGCTGGTTCGCCTCGCGCCTGTTTGCCGCCGGCTTCGCCGCGCTCGTTCACGCTTTCTTGCCTTTTCTGTTCGAAACTACGGCCAGTACGATCATCCGCGAACTCTACGAGCGGACGCACAACAGGGGCAGATAGTTCATGTGCCGGTGGGCGGCCTATTCCGGGCAGGAAGTCTTCCTCGAAGACATCGTCACGTCGCCTTGCCACTCGCTGATCGCGCAGAGCCATTGTGCGCAGGAAGCCAAGTCGCCGACCAATGGCGACGGTTTTGGCCTCGCCTGGTATGGCGACCGGCCCGAACCCGGTCTCTATCGCGACATTCTGCCAGCCTGGTCCGACCCGAACCTGATCAGCCTTTGCCGGCAGATCCGCTCCCCGCTTTTCCTCGCCCATATCCGCGCCTCCACCGGCGGCGCGACCAGCCGGGCGAATTGCCACCCCTTCGTGTCGGGCCGTTGGTCGTTCATCCATAACGGCCAGATCGGCGGCTTCGAGCGCATTCGCCGGTCGCTGGAGAATGCCATCCCGGACGAACTCTACGACCAGAAGCAGGGAACCACCGATTCGGAGCTGTTCTTCCTGCTGATGCTGGACGAGGGGCTCGACGCCGACCCGCGAGGCGCTGCGCTGCGCGCCACCGGACGCGTGATCGACGCCGCAAACCGGGCCGGCATCGAACCGTCGCTGAAGCTGACCGCCGCCTTCTCGGACGGGCGGTCGCTATTTGCCATCCGCTATGCCACCGATGACCATGCGCCGACGCTCTATACCGGCGAGATGCGCGGCGGCGCGGGACGCTGCCTCGTCTCGGAGCCCTTCGACCGCGAGGGCGGCAACTGGCAGGCGATCGCCCAATCGAGCTTCGTCACCGTGGCCGACGGGGCAATGAGCATCCAGCCCTTCGTGCCGTCCTTCAAGGGCCTCGCCCTCGCCGGCTGACCCGCAGCGCCCGGCCGGAGAAAAGCCGAGGCGCAACCCCCGACGTGTGTTTTGGACATATCCGCCAAATTATTGGCATGGCGAGGCCGCGCGGGGATTTACAAATGGCGCTCGCGGGCGTTCCGTGTCGGCATGGTTTGAGGGAGCCGCGCCATGATCCTGGGAATGTCCGTTTCCACCTTCACCACCCTGCATGTGCTGATCAGCCTGGTTGCCATCGCCACCGGCCTGATCGTCGTCTGGGGCATGCTGACCGCCAACCGCGTGAGCAGCCTGACCTTCGTCTTCCTGCTGACGACCGTGCTGACAACGCTGACAGGGTTCCTGTTTCCGATCACCGCCTTCACGCCGGCGCTGGGCGTGGGCATCGTGTCGAGCCTCGTCCTGCTCGTCACGCTGGCCGCGCTCTATGCCTTCCGCCTGCGCGGGCCCTGGCGCTGGGTCTATGTCGCCGGCGCTGTCCTGTCGCTCTATCTCAACGTCTTCGTGCTGGTGGTGCAGTCCTTCCTGAAGGTGCCGGCGCTGAACGCGCTGGCGCCAGGCGGGAACGAGCCGCCCTTCACGATCGCGCAAGGCATCTTGCTGGTGGTATTCATTCTGATCGGGCTTCTGTCGCTGCGGCGGTTCCATCCGATCGCCTGACGCGCCATTTCCGTTCGACAGGTCGAATCCCGGCTGCTAAAAGCCGCGCCACACGGGATTTCACGACATTGGCAGAAGACATCAACAAAGCGGTGGCGCGCCGGCGCACTTTTGCGATCATCGCCCATCCGGACGCCGGCAAGACGACGCTGACGGAAAAGCTGCTGCTGTTCGGCGGCGCGATCCAGCTTGCCGGCGAGGTGAAGGCGAAGAAGGACAAGATCCAGACGCGCTCCGACTGGATGAAGATCGAGCGCGAACGCGGCATCTCGGTCGTCACCTCGGTGATGACGTTCGAATATGGCGACAACGTCTTCAACCTGCTGGACACGCCGGGCCACGAGGACTTCGCCGACGACACCTACCGCACGCTTTCGGCTGTCGATTCGGCGGTCATGGTCATCGACGCCGCCAAGGGCATCGAGCCGCGCACGCTGAAGCTGTTCGAGGTCTGCCGGCTGCGCGACATCCCGATCGTCACCTTCGTCAACAAGATGGACCGCGAGGCGCGCAACACGTTCGAGATCCTCGACGAGATCGAACAGAAACTGGCGCTCGACACCGCGCCGATCACCTGGCCGATCGGCCAGGGCAAGAGCTTTGCCGGCACCTATCACCTGGCGCAGAACGCGGTGCGCCGCGGCGATGCCGAAAAGGAGCGCACCAAGGTCAACGGGCCCGATTCCGACAAGGTCGCCGGGCTGCTGCCGGAGAATGAGCGCGAGACCTTCATCGACGAGCTTGAACTGGCGCGCGAGGCCTGCCGGCCCTTCGACAAGCAGGCGTTCCTGGAAGGCCATCTCACGCCGGTCTTCTTCGGCTCGGCCCTGCGCAATTACGGCGTGCGCGACCTGATCGAGGCGCTCGGCGAGTTTGCGCCGCCGCCGCGCGACCAGGAAGCAGACACCCGGATGGTGCACGCGACGGAGCCGGCGATGAGCGCCTTCGTGTTCAAGATCCAGGCCAACATGGACCCGAACCACCGCGACCGCATCGCCTTCGTGCGCGTGTGCTCGGGCGAACTGAAACGCGGCATGAAGGCGAAGCTGGTACGCACCGGCAAGCCGATGAGCCTTTCGGCGCCGCAGTTCTTCTTCGCGCGTTCGCGCATCACCGCCGACGAAGCTTTCGCCGGCGACGTGGTCGGCATCCCCAACCACGGCACGCTGCGCATCGGCGACACGCTGACGGACGGCGAGGAACTGCTGTTCCGGGGTGTGCCGAACTTTGCGCCGGAAATCCTGCGCCGGGTGCGGCTCGGCGACGCGATGAAAGCCAAGAAGCTGAAGGAAGCGCTGCAGCAGATGGCCGAGGAAGGCGTCGTGCAGCTGTTCTCGCCGGAAGACGGCTCGCCGGCGATCGTCGGCGTGGTCGGCGCGCTGCAGCTCGACGTGCTGAAAGAGCGGCTGTCGGTGGAATATTCGCTGCCGGTGGAATTCGAGGTCGCGCGCTTCTCCATCTGCCGCTGGATCGACGCCGACAGCCCGGCGGAGCTCTACCGTTTCGTCGAGGCGCATCATGGCGACATCGCCCGCGATCTTGACGGCGACCCGGTGTTCCTCGCCCAGCACGAGTTCTCGCTCAACTACGAGGCCGAGCGCTGGAAGGCGATCCGCTTCACGGCCATCAAGGACTACCAGGTCCGGGACAAGGCCGCGTGATGCTGTCGCGCCGGGTGAGGAACGGAATAACCCCGGGATTGCATTCGCCTAGATGAGTGCACGAACTGGTGGCGGAAGCGGCGCGCACTACTTAGTGTCAGGACCGACCAGATCGCGACACGACAGCGGACAACACGCATGAGCAAGGCCGAGAACGGTGCAGCAACCGGCAGATCGAATCCAGCTGCGTCGGCGCCCATCACGGTCAGGTCGGCGGTGCTGCTCATCCTCGCCTTCTTCGTGGTGTTCGCCGCCTTCATAGCCTTGTGGCTGACACAGGCGCACGAGGCCGCCCGCATGCGCGGCGAGGACCGCGTCGCGGCCGCCTCGCAGGTGGTGGCGACCAATGCGCTGTGGATCAGCGAGGTGGCGCGCCAGGCGCTGCGCCGCATCGACGACACGGTCGGGCCGTCGCTGCAGCCGCGCAGCGGCAAGGTGCAGGACATCCGCGAGGCGGTCGACAGCCTGCCGGGCCAGGTGAAGGCCTATGTCGTCGATGCCAAGGGTGACACGATCTACTCCACGGACCCCGAGGTGAAGCCGATCAACATCACCGACCGCGACTATTTCGCGGTGCTTGCCGCGGGCAAGTCGTCCTACCTGTCGGGACTGATGGTGAGCCGGCTCAACGACAAGCAGATCTTCGTGTTCAGCCGCCGCCTGGTGCGCGACGGAAAATTCGCGGGCGCCGCGATTATCTCCTTCGACGTGGCGCTGCTGGCCAGCGTGTGGGCCTCGCTGGACCTCGGCGCCAACTCGACGATCAGTCTGGTGCGCGACGACGGCATGCTGGTGGCCCGCTACCCGCTTGCCGACAAGCCGCTCGACATGAGCAACTACACCCTCTTCACCGACCATCTGAAGCAGGCGCCGACCGGGACCTACAGCGGCCCGTCCCCGATCGACGGCGTCGAGCGCCTGGTAAGCTTCCGAACGGTGCCCGGCACCAGGTTCATTGCTCTGGCATCGATCGACGAGCGCGAGGCGATGGCGCTGTTCTGGAACAATGCGCTGATCACCCTGCTGCTCGCCCTGCCCACGGCGCTTGGGCTGGCGGCCGCCTCGCTGTGGATCACGCAGCTGCTGCAGCGGGACGCCACGCGGCGGCGCGAACTGGCAACGGCGCTGGAGAGCAACAAGTTGCTGCTGCGCGAAATCCATCACCGGGTGAAGAACAACCTGCAGTCGATCCAGTCGCTGGTCAGGCTGCAGAACATTCCCGACGACGCCAAGACCGACCTCAGGGGCCGCATCGCGGCAATGGCCTCGGTGCATGAGCACATCTACAGCTTCGACCAGTTTGCCGACGTCGAGGCGAGCGAGATGCTACGGTCGGTGATCAAGGCGCTGGTCGAGACCTACGCCAAGGATGTCGATGTCGATTACGACCTGCAGTCGATGGTGGTCGACCATGACCAGGCCACGCCGCTGGCGCTGGTGGCCAACGAGATCGTCACCAACAGCCTGAAATATGCCTTCGCCGACCGCCGCAAGGGCAAGATCAGTATCCGGCTCGAGCCGATCGGCGACGGGCGCGCGCGGCTCGTCATCGCCGACAACGGCGTCGGCTTCGATGCCGACGCGGTGCGCACGGGCATGGGCAGCAAGCTGATCAAGGGCGTGGTCGACCAGCTCGACGGCAACTTCGCCTACGATTTCGCGAGCGGCACGACCTTTACGCTCGAATTCGCCCTGCACAGCCGGAACTCACGATGAGGGCCGACACGGCCAGGACCCTGCCCCGGGAGGCCGCATGCACATGACCCTGTCAGCCTTCGACCTGATCGCACTGCTGCTGGTGCTGACGGCGACCTTCGGCTGGATCAACCATCGCTTCATCAAGCTGCCCAACACGATTGGCATGCTGGTGATGGGGCTGGCCTCGTCGCTGCTGCTGATCGCCTTCGAACTGTCGGTGCCGGAGATCTCGCTCTACGAGGACCTGACGCAGCTGGTCGGGGAGTTCGATTTCCAGAACACCGTGCTGAACGGCATGCTGGCTTTCCTGCTGTTTGCCGGCGCGCTGCATGTCGATCTCGGGCTGCTGCGCATGCGCGCCGCGGTGGTCGGAACGATGGCGACGTTCGGCGTGCTGATCTCGACGGCGGTGGTCGGGTTCGGCTTCTGGGGCTTTGCGCAGCTTGTCGGCGTCGACATCTCCCTGCCCTGGGCAATGGTGTTCGGTGCGCTGATCAGCCCGACCGATCCGGTGGCCGTGCTCTCGACGCTGAAGGCGGTGCGCGTGCCGAAGGCGCTCGAGGTCGACATGATCGGCGAGTCGCTGTTCAACGACGGCGTCGGCGTCGTGATCTTCGCGGTGATCCTCTCCCTCGCCGTCGGCTTGCAGGGCGGGGCCGTGGACCTCGCGCATGTCGCCGAACTGTTCGTCGTTGAGGCGCTCGGCGGCGCGCTGCTCGGACTGATCGCCGGGTACATCGCCTACCGCGCCATGCTGGCGATCGACGACTATCCCATCGAGGTGCTGATCTCGCTGGCACTGGTGACCGGCGCCTATGCGCTGGCCGCAAAGCTGCATCTCAGCGGACCGATCGCGGTGGTGGTCGGCGGGCTCCTGATCGGCAACAGGGGTGCCGCGCTTGCCATGAGCGACGAGACGCAGCGCTACCTGTTCGGATTCTGGACGCTGATCGACGAAATGCTCAACTCGGTGCTGTTCCTGCTGATCGGGCTCGAAGTGCTGGTGCTGCGCTACGATCCTTCCTTCGTCTGGCTGGCGCTGGTCAGCATTCCGCTGGTGCTGCTCGGCCGGCTGCTCGCCGTATCGATGCCGGTGCTGGCGCTTTCGGCGCGCCAGGATTTCGTGCGGGGAACCATTCCCGTGCTCGTGTGGGGCGGGTTGAGAGGCGGCATTTCGGTGGCCCTGGCGCTGTCGATCCCGGAAGTGGCCGAGAAATCGGTGCTGCTCGCCGCGACATATACGGTGGTCGTGTTCACAATCGTCGTGCAAGGGCTTAGCCTGCGGCGGCTTGTGCAACGTGTGGTGGAATAGCTCCTTGACGGCAGACCAGACCTACTTCCAGACCATCCGCGAACTCTACGAACAGAACACGCCGCGGGCGCACACGTTTCGCTATGCGCTGCTGGTCTTCGACGTGCTGACCATCCTGTTCGTCATCGCCACCTCGTTCACGCCGCGCGGCATGGCTGTCGAAGTTCTGGACGGCGTCATCGGCACCATCATCCTTGCGGACTTCGTCGCCCGGATAGCCCTGTCACGCAAGCGCCTCAAGTCGCTGCTGCATATCGGCACGCTGGCCGACATCGTCGCGATCGTCTCGTTCCTGGCGCCGGTAGCCGGCGAGGGTCTGGGCTTCCTGCGCATCTTCCGCACCCTGCGCCTGCTCTACACCTACCAGGTGCTGGCCCGCTTGAAGGCCGATTTCAAGATCGTGTCGCGACATGCCGACGTTCTGGCGGCGGTGATAAACCTCGGTGTCTTCATCTTCGTGATGACCGGCCTCGTCTACGAGACGCAGTATCGCAGCAACCCCGACATCGGCAATTACGCCGACGCGCTCTATTTCACGGTGACGGCGCTGACGACGACAGGTTTCGGCGACATCACGCTGCCGGGGACGACAGGACGGCTGATCTCGGTGGCGATCATGATCGTCGGCGTGACGCTGTTCCTGCGCCTGGCGCAGGTGCTGCTGCGGCCGGAGAAGGTCACCTATGAGTGCCCGACCTGCGGCCTGACGCGGCACGACCCCGACGCGGTGCATTGCAAGCATTGCGGCGAGACGCTGCACATCAAGACCGAAGGCGCGACCTAGCGGCGGGGCCGGCAGAGTCGGTGGGCAACCCGGCGGATAGCCGTCAATCCTCGGGCACGTGGAAAGCGTCCACTTCGCCGGCAAGCGCCCGGCAGACCGTTCTGCCCCTTCGGCGCCATTGCATGATGACCGGACGCCGGAACGGCCAGGGCGTGACTATCGTGCGGTCAGAGCCCGCCTCTGCGAGGATGCGGTTCAGGAGGTCGATGAAGGCCTGTCGCTGCGGCCGCATCCGCTCAAGCGTCTGCTGGCGGACATATTCCCTTGGTATCTGCCGCGCCCGCAGGGCCCCGACCGCGCCCGCGACCGATCGCGGGTCGGGGTCGACGGTCAGGCAGTAGTCATTGTCGAGAAAGTGCTGCCGGCCGCCGCGGCTCGGCGTCGAGATGACCGGCAACCCGGCAAGAAGGTATTCGATGCTGGCGAACATCGGCCCCTCAACTTCCGAAAGGCACAGGCCGACAGACGCGCGGTTGAGCTCTGCATTGACCTCGTCCGGCGCCAGCCGGACGGCGAAGCCCTGTTCGTCCAACCGGTTGATGAAGACGTGCCCCGGTGCGCGGGCGGTGTGGCCGGCGATCAGGGCTGCCTCGTCGCGTGCCGTGTTGGGACCGGTCTCATCCCGGTAGTAGAGGAAGGCGCATCGTTCGACGCCGAGGCTGAGTTCGTGGCGTTTCCACGGACGCAACTGGGCATTGTAGATCGCATCGAACTCGACCGGGACATCGTCCAGCGGTCGAAAGACATGCTCGGAGACGACCGATGTCTTGATGTGAAAGAGCGCCGCCTCGCCGACCTCCTGCATCTGCGCGACCTCCTGTTCGGTGTTGCACAGGAAAACCAGGCGATGCCAGGGATTGAACAGGCGGTGCATGACGGCATAGCCGCGCAGGGCCTTGGCGAAGAAGTTGCCCTCGAGGGACCAGGTCGGCGACAGCAGGAACCACGCGTTGCGGTTTCGCCACCGCCACGGCAGCTCGCTCGCCAGTCCGAGCGGCGCCTGGGTGATGCCGGAGTAGGCGATGAACGGATCGGCGGAGATCAGGCTCGACTGGAGAATGGTCGCTCTCGAGAAGGGCCGGCGCCTTCTGAAGCCCGACTTCGCGTGACGCAACAGGATGCGGGTCAGTTCGTTGGACGTGGGCGGACGAAATCCGAGATCGGACGCAAGGTCGTCAGCGGGGGTTCGTTGTCGGCCCGACTGGTCGCACGAAGATTTCGATCGGCTATGGATCATCAGGTTGGTGTATCGCCTCCGCCGTGAGACTCAAGTAATCCTCTCCGATGTACCCCACCATCCGCAACCAAGAACATGACTCATCAAGCTCCCTATCCATTTACCTCCTTCACACGAAGCCCTCGCGTCGCCGTCATCGTAGGTTGCTATAATCAGGCGGAATTCGTCGAGGCGGCAATCCGGTCGGTCGCGTCGCAGAGCCACGTCGATTTCGAATGTGTTGTGATCGACGATGTGTCGTCCGACGGCTCCCGGGAGAGAATCCGGGCAGTGCTGGCGGAGATGAGAGATGATCGTTTTCGCTTCCTGGAGCGGACGGCCAATGGCGGCCAGATGACGACCATGATGCAGGGGTTTGATGCAACGAGTTCGCCTTTCGTGGCATTTCTCGATGCGGACGACGTCTGGAGCCGAGACTTCATCGAACGGCACGTCAGGGCTCATCTCAGCAGGAACGGCATCAGGGCGATCTCGTCGTCGGACGCGGACATTATCGATGACACCAACACAATCGTGGCAGGCGGCTTGCCGATGTTTCGCGACGGTGACATGCGCCAAACGGGTCGAGGTCGCAAACTCTTCCACGAGGTTCAAGAAGGCGGCGACACGCTCGTCTTCGTCAATCGGCTGGTGCCAAAGTGGCGCTGGTCGACCACGTCGGGGATGATGTTCCGGCGTGACGCGATCCAGGCCATCCGCCCTCTCGACACTGACCGGATCCGGCATTGCGCCGACGCGTATCTTGCGCCGGCTGCCCATATGCTTGGCGGGACCGTCCGGATCGAGCACGTGCTTGGAAGCTATCGGCTGCACTCGAACAACGGTTGGGCTCATCAGCGACTTCTTGGCGACGCCTGCCGCATGGGATTGGCGCCGGAGGCGACCGATAAGGCAGTCCGAGCGGCGCTCGCAGAGCGATGGTGCGCCGTCGCACCCGATCTCGAACCGCTGATCCCACGGCGCCTGATGGGGCGGCTGCTGGTCAACCATATCGGGTGGGCCGAGGCTTTCGAACTGATCGCTGCCAATGCCGATGCGCACCGACTGCTGGGTGACTGGGCAACGCCGATGCGCCGGCGCATCCATCGCCTAGCAACATGCCTGCCGCGCCCGCTGCGTCCCCGGATCCTGAGATAGCTCTGCCCATGCGACCGTCCGACAAACAGGAGCGCCGATACGCATGAGAGCTTCGCGCGTCGCCAGGCAACTATCCGACGCCGCCCGTCGGCTGCTCAACCCGTCGGGGCCTGCGTTCCGGAGATCGGTCTATGGCCCGCTGCTTCTCGACACGCCGGACGACCGCACCTTCGAGCTCTGCCTGACAGGCTATGGCCCGTTCGTCGCCGAGCGGATCGCGGGCTACGGGCGCGAGTTCCTGTTTCTCGACATCGGCGCCAATCTCGGCCTGTTCAGCCTGATTGCCGACCGCCAGCCGCTCTGCCGAAGGGCGCTGGCCTTCGAGCCCCTGCCTTCCGTCTTCGCCAGCCTGCGCGCCAATCTCGAGCGCAACAGTGCGGCAAAGGTCACCGCCCACTGCTGCGCCATCAGCGCTGCCGGCGGTCATGTCGAACTGTCCCATGATCCAGCCCATTCGGGCATGTCGAAGGTGATGCCGCAACGAGGCCCGGGCACTGTTCGGGCCAGGGCGATAGGCGCGACCGAACTGGACCGGCTGGTCGGCGAGCCGCAAGGCGACATCCTGGCCAAGATCGACGTCGAGGGCAGCGAGGCGGCGGTGCTTTCGATCCTGCGACAGACGCGGTTCTATCCGGCGATCAAGGCGATCATCATCGAGGTCTCCGAGCACAACCTGGCCGGCGACGGCAAGGCGGGACTGCTGGCGCTGCTGGCATCTGAGGGCTTCGTGGAGATTTCCCGGGCCGGCCCGGACGAGCACTACGACGCCTATTATGTGCGGCAGGATGCGGCCGGCTAGCAGCCGGCCGCGATGCCTTGTCAGCGGGTGACGATCTCCGGGCCCATCAGGCTGTAGGGAAGCCAGGTGGACAGCACCGGCACGTAGGTGACGATGATCAGGAAGACGAAGAGCACGGCCACGAAGGGCAGCGCCGCGCGCACGACCTGGATCAGGCTCATGCCGGTGATGCCGGAGGTGACGAAGAGGTTCAGCCCGATCGGCGGCGTGATCATGCCGATCTCCATGTTGACCACCATGATGATGCCCAGATGCACCGGGTCGATGCCGAGCTCCATGGCGATCGGGAAGACAACTGGCGCGACGATCAGCAGCAGGCCAGAGGGTTCCATGAACTGGCCGCCGAGGAGCAGCAGCACGTTGACCGCGATCAGGAAGGTGAACCAGTTGAAGCCATAGCCGAGCATCATGTCGGTGATGGCATCGGGAATGCGCTCGGACGTCAGCACATGCGCGAAGAGCAGCGCGTTGACGATGATGAACATCAGCATGATCGTCGTCTTGGATGCGTCGACCAGCACCTTGCGGGTGTCGTCGTTGAAGAACATGCGCGGCAGGGCCCGGCCGATCTGCCCGAAATTGCGGCCCCAGATCGGCAGACCGGCAACCAGGTAGCCGGGAATGTTGAGCGGGTTGGACTCGCGGTCGCGCCACAGCGCATAGGCGACCATGATGGCGAGCGAGAGGACCAGGCCGACCAGTGCGCGCCCGGTGCCGGTGACGCCTTCCCACTCGCCGGCGACGAAGAAGGACAGGATCATCCAGACGAAGAAGAAGGCGACGGCATAGACCAGCGACGAGAAGCCGACGCGGGCGCGCTTGGCGTCGGTGTCCTGAATCCAGCGGATGCCGGCGAGCGGCCCCATGTCGCGGTAGATGAACAGCGCGACGAACCAGGCATAGACGGCCGCGACCGCAGCGGCCTCGGTCGGCGTGAAGACGCCGCCATAGATGCCGCCGAGGATGATGATGATCAGGAACAGGCCCCAGCCCGCCTCCTTGCCGCCGGCGATAATCTCGCCGAAGCCGTGCCAGGGTTCGGCCGGAAGGTTCTTTACCCGCGCCATGACGTAGATGGTACCCATCAGCATCAGCCCGGCGACGATGCCCGGCACGACGCCGGCCAGGAACATGCGGCCGACCGACACGTCGGTGGCGGCCGAGTAGACCACCATGACGATGGAAGGCGGGATGAGGATGCCCAGCGTGCCCGCATTGGCGATGATGCCGGCGGCGAACTCGCGCGTGTAGCCGACCTTGCGCATGCCGGCGATGGCGATGGTGCCGATGGCGACGACGGTTGCCGGCGAGGAGCCGGACAGCGCGGCAAACAGCATGCAGGCCAGCACCGAGGCAATGGCCAGGCCGCCGCGAATGTGGCCGACCGAGGCGATGGCGAAACGGATGATGCGCGCGGCGACACCGCCGGTCGACATGAAGGCCGAGGCGAGCACGAAGAAGGGGATCGCCAGCAGCGTGTAGTTCTGCGAGGCGGTGAAGAGCTGCAGCGCGACCGAGGACATGGAGTCCTGCGAGAACACCGCAATCAGGATCAGCGACGACAGGCCGAGCGAGATGGCGACCGGCACGCCCGCGAAGAGCAGGAACAGGACGAGGACGAAGAGGATTGCGGCTTCCATGGTTGCGCCCTCAGTCCTTCAGGATGTCTTTGTTTTCGGCGACGAGCTCTTCAGCCTCGTGGCCGGCAATGACGAGCTCGCGCTCGCCGCGCCAGATCGCCAGCATCGCCTCGAGGCTGCGGTAGGCGAGCAGCGCGAGGCCGATCGGCAGCATGACATAGGCGAGCCAGCGGTGGACGCGCTCCTGCAGGCCGAACAGGTTCTGCAGGACTTCGGGATAGCGCAGATCGTCCAGCCCGGTGCCCTGCTGGAACATGAAGGTCCAGTAGCCGATGGCGCCGGTCTGGCGCCAGTTGGTGCTGACATTGATGCCGATGATCGACAGCCAGGCTGCATAGAGCAGCAGGAAGGCATAGAGGAAGGTGGCGAAGGCGCCGAACAGGGCGACAACGCGGAAAGGCCCGGGCGGCAGCATGCGGATGAAGGCGTCGACGCCGAGATGGACGCTGCGCTTGATGCCGAAGCCCATGCCGAACAGGATCATCCAGGCGAACATGATGCGGGTGAATTCGAGCGCGCCCGACCAGCCGGTGTTGAAGCCGTAGCGCATCACGACCTGGACGAAGGAGACGAGCGTTATGATGGCGAGGAGCGCGGCAAGCACGTTCTCCTCGAAGCGATCCACGCCGGCGGGCCAGCGTCGTTCGGCGAGGAAGAGCAGGACGACAAGCAGGACAAGCAGAAACGCCGGCATCAGCAGTGCCATCGGTATCCTCCCCCTAACGCAGCGGCCGCATCCAATGGCGCGGACCTCTTATGGTTGCCCGCGCGGCGCCCGTGCGCCGCGCGGGAAGGTCATGAGCCTATCAGTTGCTGGCGCCAACCGCCACGGCGGCGGCGATGGCATCGGTACCGATGTCGCCCTCGAACTTGGCCCAAACCGGCTTCATCACGTCAACCCAGGCCTGGCGCTGCGCCGGGTCGAGTTCGCGGATGGTGCCGCCGGCGTCGAGGATGTTCTGGCGGCAGGTCGCCTCCTTGTTGCCGACGTCGGCATTGGCGGCGGCGGTTTCCTCATCGACGATCTTGATGAACTGGTCACGCACCGCGGGATCCAGGCCGTTCAGCCACTCGGAGGAGGTGACCAGCAGGTAGGCCAGCGTCTGGTGGTTGGTCTCGGTGATGCCGTCCTGCACCTCGAAGAACTTCTGGGTGTAGATGTTGCACCACGAGTTTTCCTGACCGTCCACAACGCCGGTCTGGAGCGCGCCATAGACTTCCTTGAAGGCGAGCTTCTGGGCCGAACCGCCGATTGCCTCGATCATGGCATCGGCCACGTCGGAGGTCTGGATGCGGAACTTCAGGCCGTTTGCGTCGGTGGGCATCAGCAGCGGCTTCTTTGCCGAGAACTGCTTGAGGCCCGAGAGCCAGTAGCCGAGGCCGGTGTAGCCGGCGGATTCGGCACTCTTCAGCATCTCCTTGCCGGTGTCCGACGAGCCGAAGGTATCGACGTCCTTCAGGCTGGCGAACAGGAAGGGCAGGTCGAAGAGGCGATACTTCAGCGTATAGGCCTCAAACTTCGACAGCGACGGCGCGGCGAGCTGGACGTCGCCGAGCAGCAGCGCTTCCATCACCTTGTCGTCGTCGAACAGGGTGGAGTTCGGGAACACCTCCATGCAGGCGGTGCCTTCCATCTCCTTGTTGACGCGCTCGGCCAGCTTCTTGGCGGCCTCGCCCTTCGGGTGGCCCTTTTCGGCAACCACGTGGCTGAACTTGATGACCATTTCGCCGCTGTCGCAGCCGTCGGAGGCAAGTGCCTGGCCGGCGAACAGGGTGAGCGATAGCGCCGAGACGGCGCCGAGAAGTTTCTTCATGACAGTCCTCCACTGGCGGGCCTGGCCCGCTCACTTCATTCGTCAGGGCGGCGGCACGCGGTGCATGCCCGTCGCTGATGGACGATTTCCTCCCCGAGACGCCGCTCCTCGCGGCAATCCGCCGAATGTATCGCAAGGCACGTGCCAAGTGGCAGAAATCTTCGTCGGGGCGGGATATCCGGCGGTTTTCCGGTCTTTGCATGGCGATGCAGTGCCCGGAACGCGGCGAGACGCCTGCGCCATGTCACCGGTTCGACCCATCGGCGCCGCTGAATGGGTAGGATTCTACCCGCCTTCGCCCGCGCGGATGCCCAGCTTGCGCATCTTGTCGTAGAGCCCCTTGCGGGAAATACCGAGCGCCTCGTAGGTCTCCTTCTGGCGGCCGCCATGGCGGGCCAGTTCCGTCTCGATGACCGACTTCTCGAAGGCGGCCAGCCGCTGCGCAAGGCTGTCGCCGTCCTCGGCCTGGCCATCGCCCGCCGAGACGCCGCGCCACAGGCCGAGCACCCAGCGGTCGGCGGCGTTGCGCAATTCGCGGACATTGCCCGGCCAGTCGTTGCCGGTGAGCGCTGCTTCCAGCGCCGGCGTCATCTGCGGCATGTCGCGGCGGTAGCGCGCCCGCGCCTCGCGCGCCAGATGCGCAAACAGCAGCGGAATGTCGTCCTTGCGCTCGCGCAGCGGCGGAATGCGCAGCCGCGCGACGTTGAGCCGGTAGAACAGGTCGGCGCGGAAGCGCTTGGCCCGGCTCTCCTCCTGCAGATCGGCCTTGGTGGCGGCAATGAAGCGCACGTCGAGCGGGATCGACTTGTTGGAGCCGAGTCGCTCGATCGTGCGGTGCTCGATGGTGCGCAGAAGCTTGACCTGCAGGTCGAGCGGCATCGATTCGATCTCGTCGAGGAAGACGGTGCCCTTGTCGGCATGTTCCAGCTTGCCGATGCGCTGCTTCTGCGCGCCGGTGAAGGCGCCGGCCTCATGGCCGAACAGCTCGCTCTCGAAGATATCGCGCGGCAGGGCGCCGCAATTGATGGCGACGAAGTTGCCCTTCGAACGGCCGCCGAAATCGTGCAGGGCGCGCGCCACCACCTCCTTGCCGCTGCCGGTCTCGCCGAGCACCAGCACGTCGGCGTCGGTATCGGCGAGCGCCAGTATCTCTTCGCGCAGCCGGGCCATCGCCGGATTGCGGCCGACGAGCCGCGAGCCGAGGTCGCCGGAGGCATCGAGGCTCTCGCGCAATAGGCGGTTCTCGAGCACCAGCCGGCGCTTCTCGATAGCCCGCTGCACGACGGTGGTGAGCCGGCGAACCGGGAATGGTTTCTCGATGAAATCATAGGCGCCGTCGCGCATCGCCTCGACGGCGAGCGCCACCTCGCCATGGCCGGTGATCAGCACGACCGGCATGGCCGGGTCGATCTCGAGCACCTGGCGCAGCAATGCCATGCCGTCGGTGCCCGGCATGCGGATGTCACTGACGACGACGCCATAGAGGTCGCGGGTAACGCGCGGCAGCGCGTCCTCGGCGCGCGCAAAGGCGTCGACATCGAGACCCTCGATCTCAAGCCCCTGAACGAGGGCCGGGCGAAGGTCGTCGTCGTCGTCGACGAGCAGGACGCGCGCTTCGCTCATGATGCCTTGGCAAGCTTGCGCAACGCGGCCTGACGGGCGGGCGCGAGAAGCACGGTGACGATGGCGCCGCCGCCGGGTCGTTCGGTCACGCTGACCGAGCCGTCGAACTCGCGAACGATGTTGTAGACGATCGACAGGCCGATACCGAGGCCTTCGCCGACGCCCTTGGTCGAATAGAACGGTTCGAACATGCGCTCGTGCACCTCTTCGGGAATCCCCGGTCCGTTGTCCTCGACGCTGAGCGCGATGCGCGAACGCCGGCGGGACAGCCGGACAACGATCTCGGGATTGTCGACCGCGGCTTTCGAACCTATTCCGGTGAGCGCGTCAACGGCGTTGTTGACGAGGTTGACGACGACCTGCGTCAGCCGGACATGGCCGCCGCGCACCGCCACGCCCGGCAGCACGCCTTCCTGGCGGATTGCGACGCCGGCCTTGCGGGCGCGCGGGCCGGCCAGCATCAGAGCCTCGTCGATAACGGGAGCGATCAGCACGTCCTCGACCGTCGTGCCGGGCTTGCGGGCAAAAGACAAAAGCGTGCGCGACAGTTCGGACATGCGGTCGACGAGCCCGGCGATGCGCGCGACGGCGTCCGTGGCGGCCGCGGCCTTGCCGCGCGCCAGGAACTCGGCGGCGTTGTCGGCATAGGTGCGGATCGCCGCCAGCGGCTGGTTGTACTCGTGGCTGAGCGTCGCCGACATCTGCCCGAGCGCGGCGAGCTTGGCGGCCTGGATGAGTTCGGCCTGGGTCTTGCGCAGCTGTTCCTCGGCCTCGGTGCGCTCCTTGACCTCGTGGGCCAGCGCGGCATTGACCTCGGTCAGGTCGGCGGTGCGCTCGCGCACGAGGTTTTCCAGCCGCTGTGCGCTGGCGTCCGCGCGCAATTGCCTGAGCTCGGTGGCCTCGCGCCGCTTGACGAAGAAGAAGGCGAGACTGCCGGCGAGCAGTGCCGCAAGGACGGTGATGAGGACAGCGGAAAGCTGCGCCGACACGACCGCGCTCCGGTCGGCAAGCACGTGCAGCGTCCATCCCATCAGGGGCAAAGGACGGCTGGCCGCCAGATAGCTGGGACCGTCGCCGGCGGCCAGGCTGACCGTGCGGCCTTCGCCCGCACCCTCCTCCGCAAACAGCGCATCGCCGCCGCCGAAGAGCTGGTGGCCCTGCCAGGCCGGACGGTTGGAGATGAATATGCTGCCATCCAGGCCGGTCACCGCGATCGGATTTGCCGACAGCGCCCAGGTCTGCTCGATCTGGTCCATGCGCACATAGATGGCGATAACGCCGATGAGCGCGTTGCCGCGCCGGACAGCCGAGGCGAAGACATAGGCACGTTCATGCTCCTGCGGCGACAGCGATTCGCGGCCGAGCCTGCCCTGGCGCGCGGCCTCGAGCAGTGCTTCCTCGTTGAGGCGCGAATTGTCGAAGATGCCTCGGGCCGACGCGAAGACGCGGCCAAACGGCCCGGCGAAGGCGACATCCATGGCGCCCGAATAGCCGGCGATCTCCAGCGCCATTTCATGCGCGGCCTGCATGCCTCCCGGCGCGTTGGCATCGGCGAAGACGTTGATGATGTCGTTGCGATGCGACAGCAGCGGCGGCAGCAGCCGGTATTTCTCGAGTACGCCCGACAGCGTCTCGGTCTGCAGCGCGAGCGCTTCGCGCGCGGTGGCGAAAACCGTGTGGTGCGCCCGATCCGCGACAACCGACTGTGCCAGCCAGGCGACAGCCAGGCCGACCAGCGCGATCACCAGGATGACGACGCGCTCTAGCCTGGCGTAGCGGCGCCGCACATCGGTCTCGACAGCCGGCGTACCGGGCATTTGCGTCATGTTCCTCCAGGCGGATCGACAGCGGATCCGGCACGCTGCCGCGCGCCGGCGGGCCATGTTAGGGCCTGCGGAGCCAACGGCCAAGAGATCGCCGCTTCGCCCTGTCCGGCGCCGCACGGCCCCGGGGACGGAGATCAAGCCAGCCGACTATACAAACCTTGATATGATTGCGGGATTGGCGAAGTTTGAGGATAGCTGGAACCGAAAGTGAGGCGTGCGCCTTTGCTCAGACAGACGAACCCAAAGGATTGCCATTGTGCGCCAGCCCGCGATGATCTCGATCATCGATGACGATGAGTCCGTTCGGACGGCGACCGCCAGCCTCGTCAGGTCGCTCGGCTTCGAGACCAGCACCTTCGATTCCGCCGAGGCCTTTCTCAATTCACCGAGGCTGCGCGACGCCGATTGCGTGATTTCGGACGTTCAGATGCCGGGCATGAGCGGGATCGACCTCCAGGCCAGGCTGCGCTCGCTGGGCAACGGCATACCGATGATCTTCATCACCGCCTTCCCGGAGGAACGCGTCCGCCGCAAGGCGATGAGCGCCGGCGCGATCGGCTTTCTCAGCAAGCCCTTCGAGGGACGGGAAATGGTCGAGGCGATCGAGCAGGCGCTGCGCGCCGCCGAATAGAACCGGGCCGGCCACGCAATCCATTTGCCGGCTTCTTTTCTCAACGCCAGCTGAACTTCTTGCCGAATCGCACGTCGCCGCGTTGCGGAACGCCACGGTCTGCATGCCCGTCAGAACAGCGGGCCGAGCGTCGCGATGGCGTTGTTCCACAGGCGGCGCGTCATCGGCCAGGCCTCGACCGCCTCCCGGGTGACGCGGGTCGAGCGCCCGACATAGTCGGCCTGGCGCGCACGCAGCGCAGCGGTCAGCTCGGCGTCGTGCACCAAAATGTTGTTCTCGTAGTTCAGGTCGAGGCTGCGGCGATCCATGTTGGCCGAGCCGATCAGCGTCAGTTCGCCGTCGACCGTCAAAGTCTTGGCGTGCAGCAGGCCGCCGGAAAACTCGTAGAGCTTCACCCCGGCTGCGATCAGCTCGGCGTAGTAGCTGCGGCTGGCGGCGCTGACGATGCGCGAGTCGTTCAGCGCCGGCACGATCAGCGTCGTTTCGACGCCGCGATAGGCCGATGTGCAGATCGCGTCCTGCAACGCCTCGTCGGGCACGTAATAGGGCGTGCTGATGACGATCTCGCGGCGCGCGGAAAACATCAGCGAGGCAAAGAGCTCGCGCATGGCAGCGGGGCGCACGGTCGGGCCAGTGCCGACCACCTGGGCCGGCATGGCGCCGGACGCCGGCTGCGGCGCGGGGACGTGCAGCAGATCGCCGATATCCTCGTCGACGCCGGCCATCCAGTCGCTGGCGAACAGGACCTGGTTCTGGCGCGCGATCGGACCCTCGAAGCGGACCACCGCGTCGACCCAGGGCGCGAAACGCGCCTTGACCAGAAACTCGGGGTCGGCGCAGTTCTGGCTGCCGCAATAGGTGATGGTGCCGTCGATGACGACGATCTTGCGGTGGTTGCGCAGATCGATGCGGCCGGCAAAGGGGCGCAGAAGCGGGTTGCCGATCGGCAGTCCCGACGCGAGCCGGACGCCAGCGCGGCGCATCGCCTGCCAGTGCTCGGAGCGGATCAGGGCGCGCGAGCCGAGGTCGTCGGCCATCGCCCGGCAGGTGACGCCCCGCCCGGCGGCGCGGATCAGCGCCTCGATCACCTTGCGGCCGTTATTGTCGGCAAGCCAGATGTAGAACAGCAGGTGGACATGATCGGTGGCAGCGTCGATGTCGGCCACCATCGCATCGATGGTGGCGTTGGAATCGGCGAGCAGCCGCGCCGCATTGCCGCCGACCGGCCGGAAGCCGCCGATGGAATGGCCGAGCTGGAAAAGGCTGGCGTAGTGGTCGGGAACCGGCGCCGGCGTGCCATGTTCGGTCGCCTTCGGCAGCCGCGCCAGCACGTCACGCATGCGTCTGACTCGTCTGCGGCCGATGCTGACCTCGCCGAAGAGCACGTAGATCATGATGCCCATCACCGGCACGGCGCCGACGACGACGAGCCACGCGATGCGGGAGGCCGGATCGCGGTTGGGCCGCAGCAGGATCCGCGCCATCACGGCGAGGTCCGCCATGGTGAGCAGGATGCCGTAGAGCGATGAACTGAGCAGCGTCTCCATGCGCCGGAGTTAGACCGGGATTGCCCCATATCGTCAACGGCAGCCGGGGGGCCGCGCGGGCGGCCGCGCAAATCAGCATGTACTGACAAGATTCCCGCTCCTGCCCCTTCCCATTGCGGAAAAGGGCTGCTACTGGTGGAATCAATTAATCGAGATTTCTGGATATATGAACAAGACCACCGCCCTCGCCGCCTTGGCTTCCCTCGGCCAGGACACGCGCCTTGAAACCTTCCGGCTGCTGGTCAAGGCGGGCGCCGAAGGCATGCCGGCGGGCGAGATCGCGACCCGCCTTGGCACCGTCCAGAACACCATGTCCTCGCATCTCAAGATTCTGACCCATGCCGGGCTGGTGCGCGCCAGCCGCGACGGCCGCAGCGTACGCTACAGCGCCGACATGACCGGCTTTCGCGACCTGTTGGCCTACCTGATGGAAGATTGCTGCAACGGGTCGCCGGAGCTCTGCCGGCCCGTCATCGATGCCGTCATCTGCGATTGCCAGGAGGAAATGACATGACCGCAGAACCTTTCAACGTCCTGTTTCTATGCACCGGCAATTCGGCCCGGTCGATTCTCGCCGAAGCCATCCTCAACCGGGTCGGGCAGGGCCGCTTCAAGGCATACTCGGCCGGCTCGCAACCCAAGGGCGAGGTTCATCCCTGTGCGCTCCAGCTGCTGAAGAGCCTCAACCACGATACGTCCTTCGCCCGCTCGAAGAGCTGGGAGGAATTCGCAACACCCGGCGCGCCGCAGATGCATTTCGTCTTCACCGTCTGCGACAATGCCGCGATGGAGGCCTGTCCGGTATGGCCCGGCCAGCCGATGACCGCGCATTGGGGCGTGCCGGACCCGGCAGCCGCAGAGGGAACGGAAGCCGAGAAGCATTTCGCCTTTGCCGACACATACCGCATGCTCAACAGCCGCATCTCGATCTTCACCAGCCTGCCGATGAACATGCTCGACAGGCTCGCCCTGCAGAAGCGCCTGGACGAGATCGGCGCAGAACTTCCAAAAGCCGGCTAAGGACTACACATGACTGACCACGCCTATCCGGCGCGCAAGATCGCTGCGCCATCCATCGGCTTCTTCGAGAAATGGCTCTCGGTCTGGGTCGCGCTCTGCATCGCCGCCGGCATCGCGCTCGGCACCCTGATGCCGGGCGTGTTCGGCTTCCTGGCCGGACTCGAGTTCGCCTCCGTGAACCTCGTCGTCGCCGTGCTGATCTGGGCGATGGTCTTCCCGATGATGGTCAATGTCGATTTCGCCAGCCTGCGCCACATCGGCGACCGGCCGAAGGGCCTGGCGCTGACGATTGTCGTCAACTGGCTGATCAAGCCGTTCACCATGGCGGCGCTTGGCGTGCTGTTCTTCAACTATGTCTTCGCGCCGTGGATAGCGCCGGCTGACGCCCAGCAGTACATTGCCGGGCTGATCCTGCTCGGCGCGGCTCCCTGCACGGCAATGGTGTTCGTCTGGAGCCAGATGACGCGCGGCGACGCGACCTACACGCTGGTGCAGGTGTCGGTGAATGACGTCATCATGATCTTCGCCTTCGCCCCGATCGTCGCCCTGTTGCTGGGCGTGACCGACATTACGGTGCCATGGGCGACCCTTATCCTCTCGACCGTGCTCTACGTGGTCATACCGCTCGTCGCGGGCGCGATCACCCGAAGCTGGCTGATCGGGCGCGCCGGCGGCGGCAAGACCGCCGAGGCGGCGGTGTCGGAATTCACCGGCCGGCTGAAGCCGGTGTCGGTAGTCGGATTGCTGGCGACAGTGGTGCTGCTGTTCGGATTCCAGGGCACCGTGATCCTCGCCAACCCCATGCTCATCGTGCTGATCGCCGTGCCGCTGATCCTTCAGTCCTACGGCATTTTCGCGATCACCTATGCGGCGGCGAAGGCCTGGAAGGTCCCCTTCAACGTCGCGGCACCCTGCGCGCTCATCGGCACCTCGAACTTCTTCGAACTGGCGGTGGCCGTAGCGATCAGCCTGTTCGGACTGAACTCCGGCGCCGCCCTTGCGACCGTGGTCGGCGTGCTGGTCGAAGTGCCTGTCATGCTGTCGCTGGTCGCCTTCGCCAACCGCACGCAACACTGGTTCCCGAAAGGCTGACATGACCGTCACGATCTACCACAACCCGCAATGCGGCACCTCGCGCAACACGCTGGCGATGATCCGCCAGTCCGGCGAGGAACCGGAGGTCATCGAATATCTGAAGACGCCGCCGTCACGTGAGAGACTGGTCGAACTTCTCGCCGCCATAGACATGACACCGCGCCAGCTGCTGCGCGAGAAGGGCACGCCCTATGCCGAACTCGGGCTCGACGACCCGAAATGGAGCGACGACGAGCTGATCGATTTCATGCTGGCGCATCCGATCCTGATCAACCGGCCGATCGTCGTGACGCCGCTCGGCGCCGTGCTGGCACGGCCGTCCGAAGCTGTGCTGAAGGTGCTGCCCAACAAGGACATCGGGACCTTCACGAAGGAAGACGGCGAAACAGTCGCGACCGGAAGCAAGCCGGTTGCCTGACGGTCCGGCAAAGCCCGGCGAACCGCTGCCCAATCTGGACGAAGACCAGTTCAGGCCGATCGACACCCGGGTGTTGCTCGACGCGCCGCGCTCGCAGCACAGGCCGCGGGTGCTGATGCTTTACGGGTCGCTGCGCGAGCGCTCCTATTCACGCCTCGCCACCGAGGAAGCGGCGCGGATCCTGGAAAACTTCGGTGCCGAGGTTCGCATCTTCAATCCGGCCGGCTTGCCGCTCGTCGATTCAGTGCCGGCGGACCATCCGAAGGTCAAGGAGCTGCGCGACCTCTCTGTCTGGTCGGAGGCACAGGTCTGGTGCTCGCCCGAGCGCCACGGTGCGATGACCGGGGTGATGAAGACGCAGATCGACTGGCTGCCGCTGTCGCTCGGCGGGGTCCGGCCGACGCAGGGCCGGACGCTCGCCGTGATGCAGGTGTCGGGCGGCTCGCAGAGCTTCAACGCGGTCAACCAGCTGCGCATCCTCGGCCGCTGGATGCGCATGGTGACGATCCCCAACCAGTCGTCGGTCGCAAAAGCCTTCGCCGAGTTCGACGAGGCGGGCCGCATGAAACCGTCTTCCTATTACAACCGGATCGTCGACGTGATGGAGGAACTGATGAAGTTCACGCTGCTGCTGCGCGACCGCTCCGCCTATCTGACCGATCGTTATTCCGAGCGTGTCGAGAGCGCTGAGGCGGTTTCCAAGCGGGTCAACCAGCGGTCGATCTGAAGTTCGGCCGCAATATTTCCAACATTATCGAAATTCGATTGACGAAGGACGCTACGGGCGCTAAAGCTATTTCCATGAAACTCGAAAAAGCAGCGTCCCAGCTCGAGGCCCTCGGCAATCCGACCCGGTTGCAGCTCTATCGCACCCTGGTGCGGGCGGGCGACGAGGGTCTGGCCGTCGGCAGCATCCAGGACCGGCTGACGATCCCGGCCTCGACCCTGTCGCACCATCTCAAGCGCCTCGTCGACACCGGGCTTGTGACGCAGGAGCGGCAGGCGACGACGCTGATCTGCCGCGCGCACTATCCCGGCATGCAGCAATTGATCGGCTACCTGGCCGACGAATGCTGCGCCGACGGAACCTGCCCGCCGGTCGGCAGCATCGCGAGCGCATGAGGATGCGTTTTTTTGCCTTTGTATTTCGAATATACTAGAAGGAAGGAAGCTATGAGCGCAGCAATTCAAACCGGACTTCCCGTGGCCGTTATCGGCGCCGGCCCCGTCGGCCTCGCCGCCGCTGCGCACCTCGTCGAGCGTGGCATCCGGCCGGTGATCCTGGAGCGCGGCGCAAGCTTCGGCGCGACCTTGCTGGAATGGGGCCATGTCAAGGTATTCTCGCCGTGGCGCTACAATATCGATGCCGCGGCGCGCCGTCTGCTCGAGCGCGCGGGCTGGCAGGCGCCTGACGACGACCTGCTGCCGACCGGGGGCGAGATCGTTCGCGGCTATTTGCAGCCCTTGGCGGCACTTGCCGGGATCGCGCCGAACCTGAAGCTCGGGGCAACCGTCACGGCGATCACCCGCGAAGGCCGCGACAAGCTCGCCGACAAGGGGCGCGCCGAAGCGCCCTTCGTCGTCCGCTACCGCGACTCCAGCGGCGAGCATCGTGTCACGGCGCGCGCCGTGATCGATGCCTCGGGCACCTGGACGCGGCCCAACCCGATCGGCGTTGACGGTCTCAGCGTGCCCGGCGAGACCGAGGCCGCGGACTGCATCGCCTATGGCATTCCAGACGTGGCAGGCACCGAGCGCGCGGCCTATGCCGGCAAGCGCACGCTGGTTATCGGCGGCGGCCATTCGGCGATCAATGTCGCGCTGGCGCTGATGCAGCTTCAGGGCGACGCGCCGAATACGGAGATTTTCTGGGCGTTGCGCCGCGCCGGCGTGGAGCGCCTGCTCGGCGGCGGGCTGAACGACAAGCTGCCGGAGCGCGGCGCACTCGGCCTTGCCGCCCGGCGGGCAATGCAGGAAGGCCGGCTGAACATGCTGGCCCCCTTCTCGGTCGGCCGCATCGAGACCACTGCGGACGGCCTTGCGGTCGAGGCGAGCCATGGCGGGAAGCCGACTCGGCTCGAGGTCGACCGGATCGTCGTCGCTACCGGCTTCCGGCCGGATCTTTCCTTCCTCAGCGAACTGCGCATCGCGCTCGATCCCGCCGTCGAGGCGACCCCTGCCCTGGCGCCGCTGATCGACCCGAATCTCCATTCCTGCGGCACGGTTCCGCCGCACGGCATCGCCGAACTTTTGCATCCCGAACCGGGCTTCACCATCGTCGGCTCGAAATCCTATGGCCGCGCGCCGACCTTCCTGATGGCGACCGGCTATGAGCAGGTGCGCTCGGTGGTGGCTGACATCGCCGGCGACCACGAGGCGGCCCGCGACGTGCGGCTGGTGCTGCCGGAGACCGGCGTGTGCAATTCGGACCCGCTTCCGCAGGCCGGGGCTTCAGGCTGCTGCGGCGGCCCCGCGCCGGCCGGCGTCGACGCCTGCTGCGTCAAGGATGCGGATGCCAAGGCCGCAGGCGAAACCGGCTGCGGCTGCGGCTCGAGCGTGGTGATCGAACCGGCAAGCAAGTCGCCCTGCTGCGGAGCCGCCGGATGAGATCAGGCGTGACAGGCGGAACAGCCCGCCGCGGCGAAGGCGACATGCCCCATGCACTCGCCTGACGTCCGGGCGCCGGCGCTTGCCGTCTGGGCGCTCGGCGTCACCCAGATCATCGGCTACGGCACGCTGTTCTACAGTTTTGCCATTCTCGCGCCAGCAATGTCCGCCGACCTCGACCTGCCCGAGCAATGGGTGTTTGCGGCCCTGTCGCTGGCGCTCTTCCTCGGCAGCCTGCTCGCGCCGACGGCCGGCCGCATGGCCGACCGCCACGGCGCCGGCCGGGTGATGACCGTCGGTTCGGCCGCCGCCGCCCTGGCACTTGCCGCTTGCGCCCTGGCGCCCGAGCGCCTCAGCTTCGTCGCCGCGCTGGTGGCGATGGAACTCGCCTCCTGTTTCGTGCTCTACGCCACGGCCTTCGTCGCCATCGTGCAGATCGGGCCGGTTGGCGCGCAGCGCAGCATCACCCACCTGACCCTTATCGCCGGCTTCGCCTCGACGATCTTCTGGCCGGTCACCACCTGGCTGCACGGCTTCCTCGACTGGCGCGCGGTCTACTTCGTCTTCGCCGGGCTGAACCTCCTCGTCTGCCTGCCCATTCACGCCTGGCTGCTCAGCCTGTCGCGGCGGCGGCAGGTGCTTGCCCCGGGCCTTCCCGCAAGCGCGCCGGCTCTCGCCCAGGCCGCGCCGCTCGATCCGGCGCAAACCCGCATCGTCTTCCTGTTGATGATGGCGGGCTTCGCCATTGGCGGCCTGGTGCTGTCGTCCATCCTCATCCACATGGTGCCGCTGCTCACCGCCATCGGGCTCGGCACCGCCGGCACGCTGGTCGCGACGCTGTTCGGGCCCTCCCAGGTCGCCAGCCGGCTCATCAACATGCTGTTCGGCGGGCGCCTGTCGCAGGCGCTTCTTGCCGTCATTGCAACGCTGCTGCTCGCCGTCGGGCTGGCCGTGCTGCTGGCGACTGCGCCATCCCTGCCAGGCATTGCCGCCTTCGTTGTGCTGTTCGGCCTGGGCTCGGGACTGGTGTCGATCGTCGGCGGCACCTTGCCGCTCGAGATGTTCGGCCGCCACGACTACGGCTCGCGCGTCGGCTGGATGAGCGCGGCGCGGCAGTTCTCGTCGTCCTTCGCCCCCTTCCTCTTCGCGCTGATGATGGCGCGCACCTCGGTGCCGGTGTCGATCGGTGCGCTGTGGGTCGTCGCCGTGCTGGGCGTCGCCGTCTTCACCGCCATCTGCGTGGCCGCGCGCGGGCGCCCGGCCGAAGCCGAAGCAGCCTGATCGCCAGCGCTCAGCCGGGATGGCTGAGCTGGCGCGCCAGCCTGAGCGTCAGCGCCAGGATGGTCAGCGTCGGATTGGCCTGGCCCGAGGTCGGAAACACCGACGAACTGGCGACGTAGAGATTGCCGACGCCATGGACGCGCAGATCCGTGTCGACGACGCCCTGCCTCGGATCGGCCGCCATGCGCGTGGTACCGATATGATGGCCGCCGACGATGCCGTGCCGGTGGGCGCGCTCGCGGAGTTTTTCCCTGTCGAAGTCGAGCCGGCCGGTGCCGGTCCGCTCCAGCTCGGTCGCCAGCAGGGCGTAGCTCTTCTCCAGGCTCTCGATGTCGAGATCGGTGATGCGCCAGTCGACCTTCAGGCGGGGCATGCCGAGCGCGTCGCTTTCGGCCGACAGCGTCAGCCGGCTGTCGGGATTGGGCGCCTGTTCGGCATGGAATTCGAGCGCATAGCGGTTTGCGGCCGACCCCAGCACCACCGAGGGCAGCTTGCGGTCGGCGAAGGTGCGCTTGCGCAGCCAGTTTGTGCCGAACCTTGCCAGGCGAAGCGGCTGTCGGACGATGTTGGAGACATGACGCGCGCGGCCGGCCCAGCCGACCGGCTTGTCGACGAATTTGCGGCTGTATTCGTAAAGCACCATGTCCTTGACCAGGAACATGGCCGACAGAACGGCGTCGCCATGCGCGGGGTCGCCGGGCTCCGGCAGATGGGTGCGGAAGGTGGTGTTGAGCAGCCCGTGCTCGCGCTGCGCCCGGTCGGTCAGCCACAGGCGGCGGCGCAGGTAGATGCCGTCGCCGTCCTGCGCATAGTCGTATGCGATGCCCTCTGGCGGGCCGGTGAAGGTTACCGTGCCGACCGTCTCGCAGAGATGGCTCATGTAGTTGCGGCCTAGCTGGCCGCTGTCATTGCCGATGCCGTCCCGCCTGACGTCGTTCGAGGCCAGCAGCAGCCGCGTCGTCTCCAGCCCGCCGAGCGCCAGCACGTAGTTGCGGGCGGTGATGCGCCTGCGCGCGCCATCGGGCCCGGCGACATCCAGCCACTCGACGCTGTTGCCGTCGCCAGAGAGCTGGATACGCGTCACCGGCGCATTGCGGAACACTTTCGCCGATTCCGATCTGCCAAGCTCGGCGCCGTAGCGACGCCAGAAGTTGGTCGGCCTGCTGAAGCGCTCGACGGTGGTGCGCACGTAGTCGCCGTCGAGGCCCGGGGCGAGCTCTTCCTGTTCGCCCGGCAGGGCGTCAGCCGGCGCGTAGGCAGGCACGCCCGCCTCGGCGGCCTTGAGTGCCATGGAGTAGTCCGCTCCAAGCTCCGCATGGGCGATCGGCCAGCCGGAGCCGGGCACCCACGGGCGTTCCTCGAGATCGATCGGATCGAGGGGAATGGCGCGACCGCCCCAGATCGTGCTGGTGCCGCCCAGCGCACGGACGCGGTAGTTGTGGGTATGCGGGTGCCGGACGGGGTCGACGAGCTCGCCCCGGTAGAATTCCTGCGAGGCATTGGTCTTTTTGTCGCCGCCGGCCTCGAGGAGGACAACGTCCACGCCTTCGGCGGCAAGCGTGCGGGCAAGCGTCAGTCCCGCCGCCCCAGCGCCGACGATGGCGACATCGCAGGAAAGGCCGCGGTCCGGAATGTCGGCAAATGATGCAAGCACGGATGAACGCTCCTTGCGGCCACAACGACGGCCGACGGTTTTGCTCCCCATGCTTGGTGATTTTTATTCCACTTGGTGTTAGCAATTGCAACACGGGCGCGGAATATTTGGTTGCACTGCAGCAAGACCGTTGGCATTGGGGCGCCGGCGGCATCGGAGTATCTCATGATGCAGCGCGCTTTCGGCCCCGCGCAGACCCCGCTTCCCGTACTCGGCCTCGGCTGCAGCCGCATCGGCTCGCTCGGCAACCCCGTTCCGATGCGCGACATGCGCCGCCTGCTCGAACGCTCGCTGGAACTCGGCGTCAACCTGTTCGACACGGCCGACATCTATGGCCAGGGCGACAGCGAACGCGAGATCGGCCGGCTGATCGCCGGGCGCCGCGACGAGGCCTTCGTGGTGACCAAGGTCGGCAAGCGCTTCTCGCGCAGGATGCGGCTGATGCGCTCGCTGAAACCGATGCTGAAACCGCTGCTCGGGCGCGCCGGATCGGCGAGGAAGGCCGTCGTCGGCCAGCGTGACGCCAATCTGGTGACGGACTTTTCGCCGGCTCACATTATTGCCGCGCTTGACGACAGCCTGAAACGCCTGGGCACCGGCCATGTCGACGCGCTGCTGCTGCACAGCCCGCCGGCCGGCGACGTCACGCTGGAAGCGGCCGAGGCGCTGGAGGCGCTGAAGCGCTCCGGCAAGCTTCGCCATTACGGCATGTCCTGCGACGACCTGCCGGCCCTCGAGGCAACGCTGGCGCTGCCCGGCATCGAGATGGTCGAGCTGCCGATCGACGTACTCGACGCGGCCATCGAAACCGGGCTGACGGAAGTCATCAAGAAGCGCTCGATCGGCGTGCTGGCGCGCGAGGTGCTGCGGCTGCAGCCGGGCCTGGCGCCCGGCGAGGCGCTGGTGCGCGCGGCCCGGCGCGACGGCGTCACCTCGGTGATCCTCGGCACCTCCAGCATTGCCCATCTGAAGCATGCACTGGCCGCGCTGGAGGCCGGCATCGGGGTGCCGGCGCCGGTTACAGGCGGCTAGCCGCCTTCCGGCAGGGCGAGATCGACGACGACCGGCAGGTGGTCGCTGCCGAAATTCTCGCCGGTGGAAATGCCGGCTACGCCGATGCCGCGCGACACCGCGACATGGTCGACGGCGGTGCCGAGCAGCTTGCCGAGGCCGAAGAAGACCCGCGTCGCCGCGGGCCAGGCGGAGCGCTCGGTCGCAAGCAGCTGCGAGCGGTCTAAGAAGTCGCGAAAGGCCGGTGTCCAGACCGGCGTGTTCCAGTCGCCGGCCATCACGAGGTCGATGCCCGCCGGTTCGGCAGCGATGCGCCGGGCCAGCGTGTCGAGATAGAGATTGCGTGTCCGCCAGCCGGCAGCCGTGCGCGGCGTCGGCGCGTGGATGGCATAGAGAACGAGGGGACGCACGGCGTCCGGCCGCATCACCTCGACGCGGATCGCCTGCGCGCCGCCGATCGGATCGCCCGAGGGCGGCATGTCCGGCACCAGCTGCGCCTTCATCGGGTAGCGGCTGAGCACGATGTTGCCGTTCCAGCGCGAGACTTCCGGCCCGGCCGCATAAGGCAGCCCCGGCAGGGTCCGCAGCACCTCGGGCCAGCCGAATTTCGCCTCCTGCGTCACCAGAATGTCGGGTGAGAGCCCGGCTACGACGCCGTGGAAGCCAGCCTTGTCAGGATTGTCGTAGAGCAGGTTTGCCGAGACGATTCGCAGGTCGCGATGCGAAGCGTCGGGCGCCCTTGGCACGCCGGACAGGAAGAGCGGCGCGCCGGACAACAGAAGCAGGACGCCGAAGGCCGCAGCCAGGCGGCGACGGCGCAAGGCAACCGCACACAGCAGGAGGACAGCTGTCGCCACGGCGATCTGGGGCCGGAAGAAGGCGGCCATGTCGCCTGGCCAGCTTTTTTCCGCGAAGGCAAGCAGCCCGACGGCGACAGCGGCGGCGGCGAGGAGGGCCCAGGCCAGGGCGCCGGGAAGCCACCCGATGGTCGGCGTTCCGCCCGCATAGTCTTCCGTGGCCTCGGTCATGAATAATCCTTCGTCGGCCGCCCATGGGGCGGCACGGCGCCAGCCTCGCATGGACGGCTCGCGGTTTCAGCCCTCGCGCATGGCATGCGACATCTGGTCCCTGAGCGGTCCGAGGAGATACTGCAGGGCGGTGCGCCGGCCGGTCGTGGCCAGGAAGACGTCGACCGGCATGCCCGGCACCAGCTTGCGTTCGCGGCGCAGCCTCGCCTCCTCGTCGATGCCAATGCGTGCCAGATAGTAGGGTTCCTGTCCGCCCGTGCGCTCGATGACATCTGCCGACACCGACAGCACCTCGCCGGCGATATCCTCCAGCATGCCGGCATCGAGCGTGCGCAGCCTGATGCGCGCCGGACGACCGGCGACGACGTTGTCGATGTCGACCGGCCTGATGCGCGCCTCGACGACCAGCCGGTCGTTGGCGGGAACCACCAAAGCGAGCACGGCGCCGGCCGCGATGACGCCACCCACAGTGTGGACGGCGAGCTGGCTGACGACGCCAGCACCGGGGGCGCGAACAATCAGCCGCTCGAGCTGGTCCTGGGTCGCCTTGCGGCGCTCCAGCAGTTCGGCGATGCGGGCATCGGCGTCGCGCAGTTCCTGCTCTGCCTGTTCGCGCTGGTTGAGGTCGAGCTGCAGGCTCTCGAGCTCGCTGCGCGCGATCGCGATGTTGGACTGTGCGATGTCGGATTCGAGCTGGCCGATGCTGCCCTCGAGCTCGGCCCTGCCGCGACGCAGCGCCGAAATCTGTCGCTGCGTCGTCAGCCCCTGCTGCATCAGCTTTTCGGCGCTGGCCAGTTCCTCGCCCATGTAGCGAACCTGGTCGCGCGTCGCCGACAGGCGGGCCTGCAGCCCGCGGACCGCCGCCCGCAACTGCCTGATCTGCTCGGCAACGCTGTCCTTCTGGCCGGCAAGGGCCGTGCGGCGGGCCTGGAAGAGCGTGGCCTCGGCGGCAAGCGCAGCAGCGAGATCGCCTTCGAGACCCTCCATGCCGGGCATCGTGGCGGCGGCTTCTGTCATGTCGGGAAGACCTGCCTGCTCGGCGCGCAGGCGCTGGCGCCTTGCAACCAGGTCGACCAGCTGCGCCACGATGATGGCATGGTTGCCGCGCGCTGCGGTGTCGTCGAGGCGCAGCATCGGTTCGCCGGCTGCCACACGCGCGCCATCGCGGACGAGGATGGCGCTGACGATGCCGCCCTCGCGATGCTGCACCTGCTTGACGCGGTCGCTGACGGTCAGACGGCCGCCGGCGATCACGGCACCGTCGAGCCGTGTCGTGACGGCCCAGCCGCCGAGGCCGCCTACCATCAGCACGCATACGAGCAGACCGGCGAGAAGTTCGCGGCGGACAGGGGAGTGCTGCGGACGAAGGATTTTCATGATGTCGCCACCCTGACCGGCCCCCTGCCCTGATCGCGCAGGATCTCGCCGCGCGGGCCGAAGCCGGCCTGGGTGCCGCCCGAGATGACGAGCACCTGGTCGCAGGCGGCGATGGCGCCCGGGCGGTGCGCGATGACGATCACGATGGCGCCCCGCTTGCGGCAGCCGGCAATGGCGCCGAGCAGCGCCTCGTCGCCATCGGCATCCAGGTTGGAGGTCGGCTCGTCGAGCACGACGAGGAAGGGCTGGCCGAACAGCGCGCGCGCAAGGCCGATGCGCTGGCGCTGGCCGGCCGACAAGGTGATGCCGTCCGGGCCGATCTGCGTATCGTAGCCGTCTGGCAGGCCGACGATCATGCCGTGCGCGCCAGCCTGCTTGGCTGCGGCGATGACAGCGCTGGAATCGACCGGGGCGGACAGGCGGGCGATGTTTTCGGCAACCGTTCCCTCGAAGAGCTCGACCTCCTGCGGCAGGTAGCCCAGGTGCCGGCCGAGGTCGTCCTGCGGCCATTGCGACAGTTCGGCGCCGTCGAGCCTTATTGTCCCGGCAGCCGCCGGCCAGACCGCGACGAGTGCCCTGGCGAGCGTCGACTTGCCCGCCCCGCTCGGGCCGATGACGCCAACCGCGCTGCCGGCCCTAACGGAGAATGTCACGCCGGTGAGGATGCGGCGGCCCGAAACCGGAGCGTCGACCGAGAGCCCCGTGACCGCGAGCGACGCCGCCGGCGCGGGCAGCCCGGTGCGCGGCCCGGCTTCGGCCGCCGCATGGATGACCGGCCCCAGGCGAAGCCAAGCCTGCCGGGCGGCGACGAAGCCGCGCCAGTGGACAATCGCCTGCTCGACCGGCGCCATCGCGCGCGAAGTGATGATCGAAACAGCGATGATCATGCCCGGCGTGATCTCGTTGCGCAGCGCCAGATAAGCGCCAAGCGCCAGAGATGCGGATTGCAAGAGCAGCCGGATGCCGCGCGACAGGCCGATGAATAGGGCCGAGCTGTCGGCCGCGCCACGCACCGCCGAACGCAGCGCCTGATCAGTCGCGGCGAAGCGGCCGGAGAAGGCGCCGCGCATGCCGAGCCCGGCGATGGTCCCGGCGTTGCGCATGGCGGTCTCGAACAGCCGCGCCCGTCGCGCATTCTCCACGCCGGCAAGACGCGCCGGCTCCTGCGCCAGCCGGTCGCCGAGCGCCGTCAGCACCACCAGGAGGGCGACACCGCCGAGCGCCAGCGTTCCAAGCGCCGGATGGAACAGGAAGGCAATCGCCAGGTAGATCGGCAGCCAGGGCAGGTCGCAGAGCGCGATCGCGGCCGGCGAGCCGATGAAGCCGCGCAGCCGGTCGAAATCCTGCATCGCGTTGACGGGCCGCATGGCCCGGCCCGGTTCTGTCATCGCAGGAGCCGCGACGGCGGCGCGCAAGACGGCCGGTCCCGCCTCGTCGCCGAAACGGTCGGCGATGCGCGTGGCCGCACGCAGGCGCAGGGTCTCCAGCGCGCCGAGGCCGACATAGATGCCGGCGACCAGCGCAAAGAGGGCGATGAGTGTCGCAAGGCTGCCGCTCGGCAACACCCGGTCGTAGACCAAGAGCATGAACAGCGAGCCCGACAGCATGAAGAGGTTGAAGACGGCCGACAGCGCCAGGATGCCGGCATAGCCGCCGATGACTGCCTGGCGCACGACAGGCAGATCCGGTCCCGCCGGGCGGGGAATCGTCTTGGAAGGCGCCGGTGCGGACTGCATGGCCGATTGTCTACCGATCTGCGGTAGGGCCACCCCTTACCTGCCGCGGTTTCATGGACCAGCATGCTGCACTGCAAACAAAACGCACAGTGACAGAATGTTTCAGCTGCGTAAAAATTGTTGAATTACACGCGGCCGGCGATCCCTGTTTGATCAGTTCATATGGAAACGAAATCGATTGCGAGCAGATAATTTAAAAATCGGATAAAAGTATATTCGTTCGCACAGCCTGTAGTTGATTTTGTTTTTATTGTGACGCGGAGCCCCAAGTGCGCATTCCGGGTGCCGACATAATTCTGACGAACATCTTGTTGTGTGTTCTCAAGGCAACACCGGCATCAAAACTGCCCCGTCAGGGTCATTCCGGAATTTCAGGACTCGCATTTGTGCAGTGCACCTATAGGCTGAGGGAGGGGCGAAGTGAGGTTGTGTGTGCCAGTTCTCTGCTAAGTCGATTTCCGTCCTCCTTGTCAGCAGCCTGGCCCTTGCCGGTTGCAATACCCTACCCTCTTCCGGGCCCGAGATCGGGCCGAACAGTTTCGCGGCAGTCAATCCGCCGGCCGGCGCTCCGCATGCCGTCGTCAACGTCACGCCGGCGGTGGTCAAGGTGCTCGAGAAGTCGCGTCCCGACAAGGGGCTGGCGGGACTGAAGGGCGGCGGACCCGCCGCGATCAGGCTCGGCGTCGGCGACATCGTGGCCGTCACCATCTTCGAGGCCAGCCCCGGCGGGCTCTTCATCCCGCTGGAATCGACAAGCAGTTCGGGCAATTTCGTCAACCTGCCGGACCAGAAGGTCGACAGCGAGGGCAACATATCGGTGCCCTATGCCGGCTCGATCCGCGCCGCCGGGCAGGAGCCTGCCGCCATCCAGCGGGTCATCGAGCAGCGCCTGGAGAGCCGGGCGATCGAACCGCAGGCGGTGGTGTCGGTGAAGTCTCAGACTTCGTCGGAGGTCAGCGTGCTCGGCGACGTCAACTCGCCGTCGAAATTCGCCATCAACGCCGACGGCGAGCGCATCCTCGACGTGATCGCCAGGGCCGGCGGGCCCAAGCAGCCCGGCTACGAGACCTATGTCACGCTGCAGCGCCGCTCGAAGAAGGAGACCATCTACTTCCAGAAGCTGGTGCGCGAGCCGAAGAACAACATCTACGTGCTGCCCAGCGACACCATCTATGTCTATCGCGAGCCGCACGCCTTCATCGCCTTCGGCGCGTCCGGCGAGAACGGCCGCTTCGACTTCGCCGACGAGCAGATCAGCCTGTCCGACGCGATGGGCAAGGCCGGCGGCCTGCTCGACAACCGCGCCAATCCCGGCGCCGTGGTCGTCTACCGCATGGAAAGCCGCAAGGTCGCGGCCAAGCTCGGCGTGCCGGTCGACAAGTTCCAGGGCGACGAGATTCCGGTCATCTACCAGTTCGACCTGCGCGATTCCGGCGGCTTCTTCCTCGCCTCGCAGTTCCCGGTCCACAACAAGGACGTGCTCTACATCGGCAACGCGGCCGTCGTGAAATACCTGAAGCTCATCAACGCGGTCGGCGAGACGACGACGGCCCTGTCGGCCGGGCGCAACACCGTCAACTGGAACTGAGGCAGGGACCCGCAGAGGAGGTAGCCCGGCGAATGAACATGCATGAGGTTGGCCTGGCGGCGGCGGGCGGCGGCGCGGGGCTGAAGATGGGCGGGCGGCGGCCCGAGGCGGCAACAGGACGGGGGCGCATGACATGATCTGGCTGATAGCGATCCTGGTGGCCTGCGTGCTCGTGGTGCTGCATCCCTACGTCACGTACCCGCTCAGCTTGATGGCGGTGCGGCGCCTGCGGCCGCAGCCGCTCAGGCCGACACTGCCGGAGCCGACGCGCTTCGCCATCGTCTGCTGCGTCTACAACGAGCGTTCCGTGGTCGAGCAGAAGATCGACAACATGCGTGCGGTGCGCGACGCGCTTGGCGACTGCCAGCTGCTGATCCACAGCGACGCCTCGAGCGACGGCACCAACGAGGTGTTGCAGTCGGTGGAGGGCGAGTTCGCCATCTCGCTGGCGGAAGCGCGCAGCGGCAAGAGCGCCGGCATGAACCGGCTCATCGCCATGACCGACGCCGAGATAGTCATCTATACCGACGCCAATGTGATGATCGACCCGGCCACGGCCGCAAACCTGGCGCGCTATTTTGCCGACGAAGGGGTCGGCTGCGTCACCGGCCACTTGCGCTACCAGAACGAGGAGGAGAGCGAGACGGCGCGCATCGGCGCGCTCTACTGGAAGCACGAGGAATGGGTGAAGCAGCTCGAGAGCGACACCGGCTCGGTGATGGGTGCCGACGGCTCGCTGTTTGCCATCCGACGCAAGCTGCACCGCCCGACGCCGGCCGACATCATCGACGATTTCCACACCTCGATGTCGATCCTGTGCGCCGGCTACCGGCTGGTGCGCGGCGGCGACTTCGTCGCCTACGAGCGATCGGCCACCGTGCGCGGCGACGAATTCCGCCGCAAGGTGCGCATCGCCTGCCGCGCCTTCAACTGCCACCGGCTGCTGTGGCCGCGCATCGCCCGGCTCGACGGGCTGACGGTCTACAAGTACCTGTCGCACAAGTTCCTGCGCTGGCTGGCCGGCTATTTCCTGGTCGCCGGGGCGGCCGCCTCGTCGGCGATCGTCTGGCTTGCCTTCGGGCCCGCCGCCTTCGCGGCCTACATCGCCTTGCTGGCGCTGGCGGCAACCGCCGCGGCACGGTTCAACCTGCCCATCATCACCGGCATGTGGGAGATCTTCGTGGCGATGTGGGCCACCGCGATCGGTGTCTACAAGTCCATCCGTGGCGAACGCTTCCAGACCTGGACCGTCGCCTCCTCGACGCGCAAGTGAGCAGGCCGCGACGCGGCCCGTAGCAAATAGATGACCCAGGAGTTGTCCCAGCCCGTACCGGCCGGCCGGATGTCCCGCATCCTCGGCCTGGCGACCGGATTCGGCGCCCTGCACGTGCTGCACACGGCAATGAACCTCGGTTTCAGCCTGTTGCAGCTTCTCGTGCTGGCGCGCCTGCTCGACCAGCCGCGTTATGCGGAGATCGTCTTCCTGACCGCCGTCGGCTTCTACATCCAGCCGGCCGACCAGGCGATCGGGCGCGCCAACTACATGGCGCTGCGCCCGGCGGCTGCCGGCATGGCCGGCGCGGCACGCGGCGCGGTCGTGTGGTTCCTGGCCGGCCAGGCCTGCCTGCTTCTCCTGCTCTCCTTCGCGGTGCCGCTGTGGTTCGGCACGGACGACCCCGTGCGCTACCTCGGCAACGCGCTCTTCCTGTTCGGCTGCCTGTTCACCAACTACTGGTCCTTCGACCTGCAATCGACGGCATGGGCGGCCGATCTCGGCCGCCGCTTCGCCTTCGTCTCCATCCTGCGCCGCTTCGCCTTCCTGCTGGCGCTCGGCCTGTTCTGGCTGACCGGCGACTTCCTGCTCTACGGCATGGCGACGACCGTCGTCATCGTGCTCTTCATGGCGGTCGTTTTGAGAGCCGCGCGCCGCGCGCCGGTGCTGGCGGCCGGCCCGGCCAATCCCGCGCGCACGGGATTTCTCGCCTACTGGAAACAGTTCTGGGCTTCGCTCGCCTTCGCCCTGTCGGAGCTACTGGTGCTGAACTCGCCCTATGCGGTGCTGACGGCGCTGTTCGGCGTCGGGCCGGTGCTGGTGGTGTTCGATTCGGTGATGAAGGTCGCCCGCCTCGCCATGGCCGGGACACGGACGCTGGCCGAGATCTTCCTGCCGCGCATCAGCCGGCACCTCATCGACGGCGAGCGCGCCGAGGCGCAGCGCGGCCTATGGCGGGTCACGCTGCTTTGCGCCGCCGCGACTGCCATCCCGGCGGGCTCGGTGCTGTTCTTCTCGCCCTTCGTCTTCGATCTCCTGCTCGGCCCGAACAATGTCGTTCCGCCCGAAGCCGCACCGGCCGCGGCGCTCATCATCATGGTCAGCGGCTTCTACCAGCCGGCCACGCTGTTCCTTTCCTACCTGAATGCGAGGCGGTTGGTGCTCGGCGTTGCGGTCTTCGCCACGGTCGGGGCAGGTGCGGCGGAGGCGATCATGCTGATCGGGCGGTTCGAGCCGACTGGGCTGCTGTGGGTCTATGGCGGCTTCTTTGCCGCCGTGTCGGGTTTCGCACTGCTGCAATCGCGGCGGATCGAGCCATGGGAGGCGGAACGCCAGGCCTAGCTCGCCCGCCTCGACGCCGCGTTTTCCTGCCGCCACAACCTTCCGGCGCTTCGCGCGTTTGGGGTGGACGCATGAAACCGGAGACCGACATGGCGACGAAGACCAGCACCAAGAAGAACGGCAACGCCAAAACGGCGGCGGCCAGGCAGCGCAAGATCCAGGCGACCGTCGACAGAAACGACCGCGAGGACGGGAAGGACGAAAAGCCCGTCGCCGCGAAGCTCGGGGCGCGCGAATACCCCGCGCCGCCATTCCCGAAGCAGCATCACCCGAAACCCGGCGAGGAACGGCTGATCGACCCGGCGCCGATGTATGACGCTCCCTACTACCACGGGTCGGGCAAGCTCGAGGGCAAGGTGGCGCTGGTGACCGGCGGTGATTCCGGCATCGGCCGGGCCGTCGCGGTGCTGTTCGCGCGCGAGGGCGCGGACGTGGCCATCGCCTACCTGACGGAGCACGAGGACGCGCACGCCACCAAGGCGGCGGTCGAGGCGGAGGGCCGCAAGGCCATCCTGATCTCCGGCGACGTGGCCCTGCGCGCCCATTGCATCAAGGCAGTCGCCCGCACGGTCAAGGAACTCGGCGGGCTCGACGTGCTGGTCAACAACGCCGCCTTCCAGGTCCATTCGACGAAGTTCGAGGACCTGACGCCCGAGCATTTCGACGCCACGCTGAAGACCAATCTCTACGGCTATTTCAACCTGGCCCAGGCGGCCGTAGCGCACATGAAGCCGGGCTCGGCGATCGTCAACACGGGGTCGGTCACCGGGATCGAGGGGTCGAAGGAACTGGTCGATTACTCGATGAGCAAGGGCGGCATACACGCCTTCACGCGGGCTCTGTCGGGCAACCTTCTGGGCAAGGGCATTCGCGTCAACGCCGTGGCGCCCGGACCGGTCTGGACGCCGCTAAACCCGTCGGACCGACAGGCAGGCGATGTCTCGGAATTCGGCGGCAACACGCCGATGAAGCGGCCGGCCCAGCCCGAGGAGATCGCGCCGGCCTACGTGTTCCTCGCCTCGCCGCAATGCTCGAGCTACATCACCGGCGAAATCCTGCCGATCATCGGCGGCTATTGAAGCAGAACGCGCCGGCCGTCACTCAGCGGCCGGCGCCAGGCCTCCGGCCGTCAGCCGGTCATGCTGCTTGGCCGCGGCCTCACAGCGGCTGCGGAATTCCAGCACCTCGGTCTCCGAGAGGTGCTCGATGCCGATGAAGGAGTTCTCGCCCTTGCTGACGCGGATCAGTTCGTCGAGCTTGGTCTGAACCGCCGCACCGTCGCGGTTCTGCGTGTTCTGGATGAGGAATACCATCAGGAAGGTGATGATGGTTGTGCCCGTGTTGATGATCAGCTGCCAGGTGTCACTGTAGTGAAAGACGGGCCCGGTCATCGCCCACAGGACGATGATGAGGCAGCAGCCGAGAAAGGTTATCGGCCGGCCGGCGGCGCGGGCGACCGCGTTGGCAATTCTGGTGAAGAGTCTTTCCATCGACGTCTCATCCGACGAGTTGAACCGGGCGTGTAAGACCGAAATGCTGCCGAACCGGCGGTATCGGTATAGGGCCCGGCGGCGGCGCCGGGTCGGGGGGAACCGGGGCTGGCTGCGGGGCCGGAAAGGGTTCCGGCCGCGGCGATGGTCTTCCAGGCTGGGTCATGGCGCACACTCTCACGCAATCTTGGCCCGGATAACGCGGCTGCGCATCGCCAGTTCCCAGCTGACAGAACCGGGTTCAAATCGTGAACAGACTCTGTCATGGTGCGGCCATGCCCATCGTCTCGCCCCTGCAGCAGAACTCGCTGATCGACGGCCGCCAGTCGGACCGCGCCCTGCTCGTGCGGCGCGGCGTGCAGCGGCTGCTGGCGCAGATGGGTGCGCACGTCCTGCCGGAGCTCAGCCTGGCGACCGGCCGGCGCGCCGACCTCGTGGCGCTGACCGCCAAGGGCGACATCTGGATCATCGAGATCAAATCGTCGGTCGAGGATTTTCGCGTCGACCGCAAATGGCCGGACTACAGGCTGCATTCCGACCGCTTCTTCTTCGCCACGCATCCGGGCGTGCCGGCGGACATCTTCCCGGAGGAATGCGGCTTCATCCTGTCGGACGGCTACGGCGCCGAGATCCTGCGCGATGCGCCGGAGCACCGGCTGGCGCCGGCGACGCGCAAGGCGCTGATGCTCAGGCTGGCGCGCGCCGGTGCTGCGCGTCTGCTTGCGGCAGAGCTTGCCGGCGTGTCGGTGCCGGCGCTCGACGGCGAAAGCGAGTAGCCTAGCGCGGCGCGCGCTTGGCCAGGATGCGCTGCAGGGTGCGGCGGTGCATGTTGAGCCGCCGCGCGGTTTCCGAGACGTTGCGCTCGCACATTTCATAGACGCGCTGGATGTGTTCCCAGCGCACGCGGTCGGCCGACATCGGGTTTTCCGGTGGCGCGGCGCGCTCGCCGGCCGAGCGGGTCAGCGCGGCAAAGATCTCGTCGGCATCGGCGGGCTTCGACAGATAGTCGACGGCGCCGAGCTTCACCGCGGTCACGGCGGTGGCGATATTGCCGTAGCCGGTCAGGATGATGGCGCGCGTGTCCTCCCGCTTCTGGCGGATGGCGGCGATGACGTCGAGCCCGTTGCCGTCGGCCAGCCGCATGTCCACGACCGCATAGGCCGGCGGATTGGCGCGCACCTTGGCTACCGCCTCCTCCACGCTTTCGGCCGTGTCGACCGCGAAGCCGCGGCCTTCCATGGCGCGCGCAAGCCTGGTCAGGAACGGCTTGTCATCCTCGACGATCAGGAGCGAGGCATCCTCGCCGATCGTGCCGATATCGGGGTTGTCGTCTGCTGTCATCGCTGCGCCCGTCTCTAGTCCTGCTTCGCACCATATAGGTCTTGTGCCGGCTTATCCAACTGGGCGTCCGCAAACGCATCCGGCAGTGCCTGGTCGGCCGCCTGCCCGCGCGCCAGGAACAGCGCGCGCGGCCAGACGATCTCGATCGAGGCGCCCTCATGCGGGGCGCGATGATTTTTGAACGACAGCGTGGCGCCCGAGCGCTCGAGCAGAGTCTTGGCGATGAACAGGCCAAGCCCCAGCCCGCCGCCGCGCTCGGCGCCCTGGCGCGTCGACATATAGGGATCGCCGATGCGGCCGATGATCTCCGGCGGGAAGCCCGGCCCGTCGTCGGCGATGCGCAGGGTCACCTCCTCGTCGTTCCAGCTCCATCGCACGGTGACGCTGGCCGCCGCGAAATCGACGGCGTTCTCGACGAGGTTTCCGAGACCGTAGATGACACCGGCGTTGCGTTGGCCGACCGGCTCGGGGCCCGACTGCTCGCCGGGCTCGAGACGGATGGCGATGCCGAAGTCGCGGTGCGGCGCGATTACCTCCTCGACCAGCGAGGTCAGCGGCAGGCGGGCAAGGTGCATCTCACCCTCGGAGGAGAGGCTGGTCAGGCGCTTCAGGATATCGCGGCAACGCTCGCTCTGCGAACGCAGCAGGCGCACGTCCTCGCCATAGGTGGCGTCGTTGCCGAGCGTCAGCTCCATCTCTCGCGCGACCAGCGCGATGGTGGCGAGCGGCGTGCCAAGCTCATGCGCGGCGGCGGCCGCCAGCCCGTCCAGCGCCGACAGATGCTGCTCGCGCTGCAGCACCAGCTCGGTGGCGGCAAGCGCGTTGGCCAGAAGCCTGGCCTCTTCGGCCACGCGGAAGGCGTAGATGCCGGTGAAGGCGATGGAGGAGGACAGCGCCATCCACATGCCGGCGACATAGATGAAGGGCATGGCGAGCGCCGTGCCGTCGAACCAGGGCAGCGGGAAGTGAAAGAACACCAGCACGCTCGCCATGGCCACGACCATCACCCCGAGCAGTGCGGTCATGCGCAGCGGCAGCGAGGTTGCCGAAACCACCACCGGCACGATCATCAGCAGCGAGAACGGGTTGGTCAGGCCGCCGGTCAGGAACAGCAGGCCGGCAAGCTGCAAGGCGTCGAGCGTCAGGATGGCGAAGGCCGCCGGCGTGCTCAGCCGGTAGGTCGCCGGGTAGTTCAGCGCCAGATAGAGATTGAGCGCCGCCGAGGTCGCGATCAGCGCGAAGCACGGCACCACCGGCAGCGGGAACTGGTAGCCATAGGCGACGATCACCACCGTGATGCTCTGGCCGACAATGGCCAGCCAGCGCAGCCGGATCAGCGTGTTGAGGCGAAGCCGCTGGCTCTGGGCGAGGTCTGGCGTGTCGAGGTCGCTGGTCATCGGGCGTATATGCCCGGCCAGCCGGTCGCCGCCAAGCGCTATTTGGCGCGCGGCTTGGCGCGGCTGGTGGCGGCGGCTTCGAGCGGGTTGTCGGGCCAGACGTGTTTCGGGTAGCGGCCGCGCATGTCGGCGCGCACATCGGCCCATGAACCGCGCCAGAAGCCCGGCAGGTCGCGCGTCGTCTGGATCGGCCGGTGCGCCGGCGACAGAAGCTCGAGCGTCAGCGGCACGGTACCGCTGGCGATCGCGGGGTGGCGGTCGAGGCCGAAGAGTTCCTGCACGCGCACCGCCAGCACCGGCTGCTCGCCGTCGTAGCGGATCGGTACATGGCTTCCGGACGGCACGTCAAAATGCGTCGGCGCGAGCTTTGCGAGCTGCCGCTGCAGGTCGTGCGGCACCAGCGACATCAGGCCGGCATTGAGCACGCCGGCATCGATGCGCGCGAAGGACGCCTCGCCCGACAGGAAGGGCAGGAGCCACTCGTCGAGCCCCGCGACCAGCGCCGCGTCGGAAACGTCGGGCCACGGCGCGCCGAGGCCGCGATGCAGGAAGCCGAGGCGCTGGCGCAGCGTCTCGGCGTCCTTGCTCCAGCGCAGCAGGCCGAGCCCGTGCGCGCGGATCGCGTCGAGGATCGCGCGGTCGGCCTCCGCTCCCGAGGGGGCGGGCAGCATGCGCTCGCTTAGCCTGATGGCGCCGAGCCGCACCGCCTCGCGCACCCTGACAGCGCCGCGCGCCGGGTCGAAGGCGCTCTCGGTATGCGTCTCGATGCGGTGGCCAAGCGCCGCGCGGATATCCTCCTCCGCGATTGCGGCGGCTGCCGCGATGCGGGCATTCTGCGCCTTGCCCTGCAGGTCGGCCACCACGAGATAGGTCTCGCCGGCCAGCGGATCTGCGGCGTCGAGCTGTGCGCCGCTGCCATTGGCGAGTACGAAGCGGCCGCGTTCGCCGCGCGCCCGCGCGACGCGGTCGGGCCAGGCAGCGAGCAGCAGGGCGCCGGCGGAGCCCGATCCGGCACGGGCCGCGCCGTCCCCGCCGCGCAAAGATTGTCCACTCCTTGCAGCCGCGGCCTTGGCCAGCCTTTCGGCAAGCTGCCGCGCGGCACTGGCGCGCGGCGAGCGGTCAGTGGCAAAGCGCGACAGGCGGCGCTCCAGATCGGCCGCGTCACCGCCCAGCCCGCGCTCGGTCAGCAATACGGCCAGCAGGGCCGCCTCGCGCTGGCGTCCGGTTTCGGCGGCGACCGCCACCATGTGAGCCAGCCGGACCGGCAGCGCCAGCCGGCGCATCGCCGTCCCCGCTTGCGTCAACCGGCCGGCCTCGTCGATGGCGTCGAGTTCCTCGAGCAGGGCGCGTGCCTCGCCGAGCGCCGGGCCGGGCGGCGGATCGAGAAAGCGCAGCGTCGCCGGATCGGCGACGCCGAAGGCAGCACAGTCGAGCATCAGGCCGGACAGGTCGGCCTCGAGGATTTCGGGCGGCGTGAAGGCCGGCAGGGCGGCGGTCTGCTCGGCGCGCCACAGGCGGATCGCGACGCCCGGCTGCGTTCGGCCTGCGCGGCCGGCCCGCTGTTCGGCCGAGGCGCGCGACACGCGCACCGTCTCCAGCCTGGTCAGCCCCGTCGCCGGCTCGTACCGCGGCAGCCGGGACAGGCCGGAATCGATGACAACGCGCACGCCGTCGATGGTGATCGAGGTCTCGGCGATGGCGGTGGCCAGCACGACCTTGCGGCGGCCGGCGGGCGCCGGCTTGATCGCCATGTCCTGCGCCTTGCCGTCGAGCATGCCGTAGAGCGGCACCACATCGCAATTGTCCGGAATGCGCCCTTCCAGCCGCTCGGCCGTGCGCAGGATTTCGCGCTGGCCGGGCAGGAAGGCGAGCACGCTGCCGGGTTCGGCGGCGAGCGCCTCGCGGATCGCCTTGGCCATGGCGTCCTCGATCGGCGTGCCCGGCGCGCGCTCCTCGTGGCGCACCTCGACCGGGAAGCTGCGGCCCTGGCTTTCGATCACCGGCGCGCCGGCAAGCAGCGTCGAGACGCGGGCGCCATCGAGCGTCGCCGACATCACCAGCAGCCTGAGGTCCGGGCGCAGCGCGTCCTGCACGTCGAGCGCCAGCGCCAGCCCGAAATCGCCGTCGAGCGAACGCTCATGGAACTCGTCGAAGATCACCGCCGAGACGCCCGGCAGCTCCGGATCGTCGAGGATCATGCGCGCCAGCACGCCCTCGGTCACGACCATGATGCGGGTCCTTGCCGACATCCTGCTTTCCATGCGCATGGCGTAGCCGACCGTGTCGCCGGGCTCCTCGCCGAGCAGGGATGCCATGCGCCGGGCCGCCGCGCGGGCGGCAAGTCGGCGCGGCTCGAGCAGCACGATGCGCCCCTTGCCCAGCCAGGGTGCGTCGAGCAGCGACAGCGGCACCAGCGTCGTCTTGCCGGCGCCGGGCGGCGCGACCAGCACCGCACTGCGGCCGACCTCGAGCGCCCCGGCGAGCGCCGGCAGCACCTCGGTGACCGGCAGGGCTGGCAGGTCGCGCATCAGCAATCGTCGATACGCAGGATGGCGCCGCCGGCGGCCTCCGCGTCGGCCTCGTCATGCGTCACCAGCACCACCGGAAGGCGCATGGCGCGCGCCTTGTCGAAGACCAGCTGGCGCGCCTGCTGCCGCAGGCCGGCGTCGAGCTTCGAAAAAGGCTCGTCGAGCAACAGCATGCGCGGGCCCGAGAGCAGCGAGCGGGCGAGCGCCACGCGCGCCTTCTCGCCGCCCGACAGCGTGTCGGGATCGCGCGCGCCGGAACCGGCGAGGCCGACATCCTCGAGCGCGGTATCGGCAAGCGCGGCCCGCGCCGACCTGCCCTTCACGCTGGCCGGGATGGCAAAGGCAAGGTTGGCGCAGACCGACATGTGCGGAAACAGCAGCGGGTCCTGGAACAGGATGCCCGCGTGGCGGTCCTGCGCGGCAAGGCCGGTCAGGTCGGCGCCGTCGATGAACACCCTTCCCGAGGCCGAGAAGGCCGGGTCGAGAAAGCCGCCGATGAAGGCGAGCAGCGTCGACTTGCCGGAGCCCGATGGCCCCATCACGGTGAACACCTCGCCCGGCGCCACGCGCCGGTCGACGGCAAGCAGCGTCTTGCCCTTCAGCGCGATCGACACGTGGTCGAGGTGGAGACCCTGTTCAGTCATGCAATCCCGTATCCGCCCCCCGGCCTATACCCGCATGGCACGGCGATGCCGGAATATCAGCGCGGGACCGAAGATCGCAACCAGAAAGCCCAGCGCCGGCAGGACCATCTGCAGGAAGGCATAGACGCCGATGACGCGCCGGTTGCCGCCCGAGGCCAGCGCCACGGCCTCGGTGGTGATCGTCTCGAGCCGCCCGGCGCCGATCAGCACGGTGGGCAAATAGAGCCCGACCGAAACCGAAAAGCCGACCGCCGCCGCGGTCAGCACCGGCCGCGCCAGCATCGGCAGCTTGACGCGGAAGAACACGCTCCAGCGCCGCTTGCCGAGGCCGGCGGCAACCGCTTCGTAGCGCCTGTCATAGGCGCGCCAGGGATCCGACAGCGACAGGAAGACATAGGGCATGACGAAGACGAGATGGGCGAAGACCAGCGACGGCAGGCTTGCCTCCGCACCGGCCAGGATGAGCAGCAACTGCAGCCCGAACAGGAAGGCGACCTGCGGCACGATCAGCGGCAGGTAAAGCAGCATCAGGGCACCGCTCCCGCCGCGCCGGCCCGTTTCGTCCTCGCGCAGCAGCGACAGCAGCGAAAGCGCCACGGCAAGCAGCGTCGACAGGGTGGCGACGAGAACCGTCGTCGCCAGCGGCCCGGCGACGCGCGGCAGCGTCTTCATCCAGGTCTTCAGCGTCAGCCACTCAGGCAGCGCGTCGGGGTATTGCCACAGGCCCGCCACCGACCAGAGCGCCAGCGTGGCCAGGCCGGCGAACACGGCAAAGGCTGCCAGCATCACCGCCGCGAGTGCGGCACCCCGCAGCCAGGCGTCGCCGCGAAACCGCCAGCCGGTATCGCGTATGCGCTGGCACATGGCGGTGGACATGCGCTCGAAGCCGATCCAGATCGCGATGGCCAGCGCCGTCACGCCCAGTTGCAGGATCGCGCCGGCCGAGGCCAGGAAGCGCATCGAGAGGTCGGGGTCGCGCATCCACTCGATCAGCCGGACGGCGAGCGGCGCCGGCGTCGTCGGACCGAGGATCTGCGCGACATCGACGACCGAGGTCGAGAAGGCGATGACGGCGAAAACGGCCAGCCGCATCTGCCTGTAGAGCGGCGGCCATGTGCCGTGCAGGAAACCGGCGACCTGGCCATAGCCGAGCGAGGCGGCAAGCGCCCTTGTGCGGGCCGGGTCGGTCTGCGGCAGGGCGGCCAGCGCGATGAGCAGCAGGAAAGGGATTTCCTTGACGATCAGCCCCGCCGTCATCGTCAGCCCGGCCGGGTCGTGCACGATGAGCACGTCCGGCGGCTGGTGCCAGTCGGTCAGCATCGGCGACACGAGACGCGCCAGCATGCCTGACGGCGCGATCAGGAAGGCTAGCCCGAAGGCCACCGCAGCGTGCGGCACCGACAGCAGCGGCGACACGAGGTGCTGGATGCGGGCGAAGATGCGCGTACCGGACCAGCCGGCGACGAACAGCATGACCGCGCCAAGCGAGATGGCGGTGGCGGCAAGCCCGGTGCCGAGGCTTATCGCCACCGACATCCAGATGCCGGGTTCGGCAAGAACGGCAGCAAAGGGCGCAAGGCTGAGGGAAAAGCCGCCGAGCGCCGGGAAATAGCCGAGGGCCGGCAGAACCGTGCCGGCCAGCCCGGCGACGATCGGGCCAGCGAGCAGCAGAATGGCGAAGGGCGGCCCGAGCCTGGTCAGCATGGCGCTGGCGATGGGCAGCCGAGACCGGCCGGCCTCACGGGCTGGTCAGCCGGTGACGCAGGCGATCGCTCAGTTGGCAGCCCCATAGCGCCGCTTCCATTCGGTTTCCAGCCGATCCATCCAGCTCGGATGCGGTTCGTCAAGTGCGGGGCCGAGTTCGTCGGGCTTCAGCGTCGCGACGCCGAGGTCCAGCGCGTCGAAGCGGGCGCGGTCAGCGGCGTCGAGTTTCGAGACCGCCAGCACCGTCGGGTCGCCCCAGACCACCGGGTCCTGCTTGTGTGCCTGTGCCTCCGGCGAGATCAGGAAGTCGGCCAGCACCAGGGCGCCGGCCTTGGCGGCTGCATTGTAGGGGATCGCCACGAAATGCGTGTTGGACAGCGTGCCGCCCGGAAAGGTGAAGGAGCGCACCGTGTCGGGCAGTTCGCCGGCCGCAATGCCGCTCGACGCCTCGGACGGGTTGAAGGCGAAGATGATGTCGACCTCGTTGTCGGCGAGCAGCTGCTTCATGGCGGAGTAGTTCTGCGGAAAGCTCTTGCCGCCGCGCCACAGCAGCGGGTTGATCTCGTCCAGCCAGGCAAACAGCGGCGCGGTCACGGCGTCGAACGTCGCCTCGTCCACCGGCTTCAGGAGCAGGCTGCGGTCGGTCACGAGTTCGCTCAGCACCTGCTTGAGAAAGGACGAGCCGACGAAGTCCGGCGGCTGCGGATAGGAGAACCGACCCGGGTTTTCCTTCGCCCAGGCCAAGAGGTCCTTCGCCGATCCCGGCATGGAGGCGGCGTCGGTGCGGGCCGAATCGTGAAAGAAGACCAGCTTGCCCATGCCCCAGGGGCTTTCCAGACCCTCGACGGGAATGGTGAAATCGGTGCGGATGGTCGGCTTGCTCTCGATGTCGACATAGCGCCAGTTGGGCAGGCTTTCGGCCCAGCCGGGCGAGAACAGCAGGCCCTGCTCCTTCATCGAGGCGAAATTCTCGCCGTTGATCCAGATCAGGTCGACGGTGCCGCCGGCATCCTTGCCGCCGGCCTTTTCAGCGACGACCTTGGCCACCGCATTGGCGGTGTCGTCGAGCTTCACATGCACCATCGTGACGCCGTAGCGCCGGGACAACTCGTCGCCGGCCCATTCTAGATAGGCATTGATGTTCTCGGCGCCGCCCCAGGCGTTGAAATAGACGGTCTCGCCCTTCGCCTCGGCAAGCACGGCATCCCATTTCGCGGCATCGGGTTGTTCCGCCGCCGCCGCCAGCGTCATGGCGAGCAGCGATGCAATGCCCAAAATTGCCTGTTTCAATCCAGCCTCCCGGTCCTTTGCGGTCGTCCGGCGTTTGAGCATTGTCGCGTAAGCGGGGTCAATGCACGGATAAGCAAGCGGCGTTCACTTCGGGGTGAGAGCGGCTTGAACCGGAATGCCCGCCTAGACTTCGACCCAGCGCTCCTCCTTGAAGGAACGCGCCATGGCATCGACCGCCCGCTCGATCAGGATGCCTTCCTCGAAAGTCACCGCCACGCTGTCCTCGCCCATGATGCGGCCGATCAGCTGGCGGCATTCTATGGTCTTGAGCTCGTTGAAGCCGAGGCCGTGTCCGGGCGCCGGGATGAAGCGGTCATAGGGCCTGTGGTGCGGCGCCGTCAGGACGGTGCGAAAACCCTGCTCGGTCGGCCGGTCGGCGGTCAGATAGAGCTGGAACTCGTTCATCCGCTCCTGGTCGTAGAGGATCGACCCCTTTGCGCCGAAGATCTGGATCGCGATGCGACCCTTGCGGCCCCAGGCCGTGCGGCTGACCGCGATGAATCCCGAGGCGCCGTTCTCCAGCCTGAGCAGGATGGTGGCGATGTCATAGACTTCGACCGCTCGTTCGCCTTCCGGTGTCCGGCGCGTCGGATAGGGTTTTGCCATGTCGCACATGACGCGGGTGACGCGGCCGAACATCGTCTGGATGAGCGACAGCGGATGCACGCCGAAATCGTCGAGCGCGCCATAGCCGTTGGAGGCCTCGTGGCGCTGCTGGAACGGCGCTTCCGGGTCGGCCAGAAAATCCTCGTCCATCTCGATGCGGACATGGTTCACCGCGCCGATCACGTCCTCGTCGAGCAGCTTGCGGATGTGACGGATCGTCGGATTCTGGATGTAGTTGTAGCCAAGCACCGCCGTCCTGCCCGAAGCGCGGGCGGCCGCCAGCATCTCTTCGGCCTCGCCGAGATTGGGCGCCATCGGCTTCTCGCACCAGACATGCTTGCCGGCCTTGAGTGCTGCCCGCGCCATTTCGAGGTGGAAGCGGTTGGGCGTGGTGATCGACACGACATCGACTGCCGGGTCGGCTATCACCTCCCGCCAGTCGCCGGACGCTTTCTCGAAACCGAATTCTGCAGCCTTCTTCTCGGCCAGTTCCCGGTTGGCTTCGCCCAGATGCACCAGCCGCACCGCCGGCACGTCGCCGTAGACCGGCCGCACGGAATTCCAGGCCAGCGCATGGGCCTTGCCCATGAATCCGGTTCCGATCAGGCCGACGCCGATCTCTTGCATGCAACAGCTCCCTCCGACCACCGCCAGCGGCGGCGCATTTCCGATCTACCGCGTCGCATAATGGAATAGAAGCTGCATCGGCTGTTCGGTCTGGAATTTTTGTTCTATTCCTGTCGAAACGTTTCGAACGGGCAGGGCGATGACGGCCACGCAGGACGCACCCAGGGACTACCAGGCCTTGCGCACGGCCATTGCCGGTCGGGCCGGCGACCTGCCCCGCAGGCTCGCGCAGGTCGCCGCCTACGCGCTCGAATTTCCCGACGAGATCGCCTTCGGCACGGTCGCCAGCATTGCCGCCAGCGCCGAAGTGCAGCCATCGGCGCTGGTGCGCTTTTCGCACGCGCTCGGCTACCAGGGTTTTTCCGAACTGCAGGAAGTGTTTCGCTCGCGGCTGCGCGAACGCGTGCTGAACTATGACGAGCGCCTGTCGCAGCTGCGCGACCACGGCATCGCCGGCAGCAAGTCGGGGCTGGTGCTCGACGGGTTCCTGGAAGCCAGCGAGCGGTCCATAGCCAGCTTCCGCGAGAAGCTCGACCACGCGGCGATCGACCGGGCGGTGGACGTGCTCGCAGGCGCCGAGATCATCTATCTCATCGGCCTGCGCCGTTCCTTCCCGATTGCCTCCTATCTAAGCTATGCGATGGGCAAGCTCGGCGTGCGCAGCATCCTGGTCGACGGGGTCGCCGGAATGGGTTCCGAACAGGCGAGCTTCATCACCCCGAAGGATGCCGCGCTTGCGATCAGCTTCGCGCCCTATGCCAGCGAGACTGTGGCGCTGACCGGGGCGGCGAGGACGCGCGGCGCGAAGATGGTCACCATCACGGATTCGGTGATGTCGCCGATCGCCGCGCCGGCCGATGTGATGATCGAGATTGCCGAGGCGAATTTCGAGGGGTTCCGCTCGCTTGCGACCACCATGGCAGTCGCCATGACGCTCGCCGTCGCGGTCGCCGGACGGCGCAGCGAGCGCTAGGCGGTCGTCTCAGACAGCCGGCGGGATCGGCGGCGAATCGCCGGTGCCGGCGACCTGCTGGTCGAAGTCGATGATCGAGCCGGTCATCATGCCGCTTTCGGCGCTCGACAGATAGGCGACGGCGCGCGACACCTCGGCGGTATCGAGCAGCCGGCCGAACGGCTTCTGCTTTTTCGCATCCTCGATCCAGCCTTCCTGCGCACCGTGATAGGTCTTCATGATGCGGTCCTCGCCCGGCGTGTCCATGTGGCCGATGGTCAGGCCGTTGACGCGGATGCGGTGGTTGAGCACCGAATAGGCGACGTTCTTGGTCAGCGTGATCAGCGCGCCCTTCGACGAGCAGTAGGCGGTAATGAAGCTCTGCCCGCCATGCCCCGACATCGAGATGATGTTGACGACAGAACCCTCGATCTTCTCGCGCTTCATCACCTTCAGCGTGTCCTGCATCAGGAAGAACGGCGCGCGCACATTGACGGCGAACATCTGGTCGAACAGTTCCGGGTCGGTGTCCCAGATGGTGCCGCGGTCGGTGATGCCGGCCGAGTTGACCAGCACGTCGATGCGACCGAACGCCCTGTCGGCCTCGGCGACCACCTTGCGGGTGTCGTCCATGTTGGCGAGGTCGGCGGCGACGAAGATCACCTTCACGCCCTTCGCCTCGAGCGCCGCCTTCACCTTCGCACCGCGCTCTGCATTGCGGCCGGTGATCGCCAGCCCGGCGATGCCGCGCTCGGCAAAGAGATGCGCAATCGCTTCGCCCAGCCCCTGCGTCGAGCCGGTAACGATGGCGACCTTGCCTTCGAGCGAAGACAGTTTCAGCGACGATGCATCGAACATGCTTTCCTCCTCAGCCGATCGAAACCGGCTTGCCGGTCTCACGGGATTGCGTGGCCGCATCGGCCATCATCTGCGCCTTCAGCCCGTCGGTGCCGTCGGGGCTTGGCCTGGTCCCCTTCTCGACGACGTCGATGAAAGCCTCGATCTCCCGCCTGTAGGCGGCAGCGTAGCGCTCGAGGAAGAAGTTCTGCACCGGGTCGGCGACAATCCCGTCCGCGCCCGCGAAAGACACGGTGGTCTCGGGAACATTGGCGGCCGACAGCATGCCCTTCGAACCGTGCACCTCGATGCGCTGATCGTAGCCATAGGTGGCGCGGCGCGAGTTGGAGATCTGGCAGATCTTTCCGGACGCCGTCTTCAGCACCACGGCGGCGGTATCGACGTCGCCTGCCTCGCCGATCGCCGGATCGACCAGCGCCGAGCCGACGGCAAAGACCTCGACCGCGTCCTCGCCCAGCAGAAACCGCGCCATGTCGAAATCGTGGATCATCATGTCGCGGAACAGGCCTCCGGAATGCTTGATGTAGGAGACCGGCGGGGGTGCGGGGTCGCGCGACAGGATGGTGACCAGCTCGACATTGCCGGCCGCGCCGTCGGCGAGCCGCTTCTGGAGCGCCGCGAAGTTCGGGTCGAAGCGCCGGTTAAATCCGATCATCAGGGCGATGCCGGCCTTGTCGACGCGCTCCAGCGTTTCCCTGATCCGCGCCGAACTCATGTCGACCGGCTTCTCGCAGAACACCGCCTTGCCGGCCTTGGCCGCCGCATCGATATAGTCGGCATGGGTGTCGGTCGGCGTGCCGATCAGCACCGCGTCGATGCTCTTGTCGGCCAGGATCTCCTCGGCCGTGCGTATGGGTGCTCCGGTCGCGGCCGACAGCGTCTTGGCGCCCTCCGGAAACGGGTCGGCGATGGCCGCCAGTTTCGCGCGCGGCGAGGCGGCGATGTTCCTGCCGTGAATCTGGCCGATGCGGCCGGCGCCAAGCAGCGCGATGGAAATCATGGAGCCGTCCTTGTTGTCGTGGTGCTGTGAAGTTGCGCGCAGAATAAATATTCCACATTGACTGTCAAATGGAATGTGTGTTTCATTCCACGCTTCCTATGCAGATGTGCAAGATGCTAGCAGCCGTTCGACGGGAGGCAACACCATGACCGAAACGCACGCAGACGATCGGCCGCTCGACGTCATCTGCATCGGCCGTGCCTCGGTCGATCTCTACGGCCAGCAGATCGGTTCGCGCCTCGAAGACATTGCCTCTTTCGCCAAGTCGGTCGGCGGCTGCCCGGCCAATATTTCGGTCGGTACCGCGCGCCTCGGCCTGCGCTCGGCGCTGCTTACCCGCGTCGGCGCCGAGCAGATGGGCAGCTTCATCCGCGAGCAGCTGGTGCGCGAGGGCGTCTCGGTCGAGGGCATCGCCATCGACGGGGAAAGGCTGACGGCCCTGGTGCTGCTGTCCGTCGAGGCCGAGGGCGTCTCGCCGATGATCTTCATGCGCACGGATTGCGCCGACATGGCGCTGTCCGAAGACGATATCGACGAGGCATTCATCCGCTCGGCGCGTTCCATCGTCGTCACCGGCACGCATTTCTCGCGCGACAACAGCGACGCCGCGCAGCGCAAGGCGATCCGCATTGCCAGGGCGAGTGGCGGCAAGGTGGTGTTCGACATCGACTACCGCCCCAACCTCTGGGGCCTCGCCGGCCACGCCGAGGGTTTTGAGCGCTACGTCAAGTCGGACCATGTCTCGTCGCGGCTGAAGACCGTGCTGCCCGATTGCGACCTGATCGTCGGCACCGAGGAAGAAATCATGATCGCGTCCGGCGCCGACGACGTGCTTGGCGCGCTGAAGACCATCCGTTCGCTGTCATCCGCCACCATCGTCCTCAAACGCGGCGCGATGGGCTGCATCGTCTATGACGGCGCCATCAGCGACGACCTCGAGGACGGCATCGTCGGCAAGGGCTTTCCGATCGAGATCTACAACGTGCTCGGCGCCGGCGACGCCTTCATGTCGGGCCTGCTGCGCGGCTGGCTCGGCGGCGAAAGACTTCAGACTGCCGCCACCTGGGCCAATGCCTGCGGCGCCTTCGCCGTGTCGCGGCTGCTCTGCGCGCCGGAATATCCGAGCTTCGAGGAATTGCAGTATTTCCTCAAGAACGGCAGCCCGCATCGCGCGCTGCGCAAGGACGAGGCGCTGAACCACATTCACTGGGCGACGACGCGCCGCAACGACGTCCCGTCGTTGATGGCCTTTGCCTGCGACCATCGCATCCAGCTTGAGGACATCGCGAAACGTGCCGGCGCCGATCCTTCGCGCATCGGCGACTTCAAGGTTCTGGCGGTCAAGGCCGCGGCGCGCGTCGCCGATGGCCGCCCCGGCTACGGCATGCTGCTCGACGAGAAGCATGGCCGCAGCGCGATGTTCGAATATGCCAGGCACGGTTTTTCCTGGCTCGGCCGCCCGGTCGAACTGCCGGGTTCGCGGCCGCTGCGCTTCGAATTCAGCCAGGACATCGGCTCGCAGCTGGTCGAATGGCCGGTCGATCACTGCATAAAGTGCCTGAGCTTCTACCACCCCGACGACCCCGCCGAGTTGAAGACGGAACAGCAGCAGAAGCTGCGCAGCCTTTTCGATGCCGCGCGGAAAGTGGGCCGCGAACTCCTCGTCGAAATCATCGCCGGCAAGCACGGGACGCTCGACGAGGACACCATCCCGCGCGCGCTGGAAGAACTCTATGCGCTCGGCATCAAGCCCGACTGGTGGAAGCTCGAACCGCAGGCTTCGCCCGAGGCCTGGGCGAAGATCGAGACTGTCATCGCGAAACACGACCCCTGGTGCCGCGGCATCGTGCTGCTCGGCCTCGAGGCGCCACAGGCCGAACTCGAGGCGGCCTTCGCCGCCACCGCGAACGCGCCCATCGTCAAGGGCTTCGCCGTCGGCCGGACGCTGTTTGCCGACGCCGCGGAAAAGTGGCTGGCCGGCACGATCTCCGATGAGGCGGCCATCGACGACATGGCGGCGCGCTTCCAGCGCCTGACGGAATCCTGGCTTGCCGTGCGCGGCCGGAAAGCGGCATAGAGAGACGGGAGGAGAAGACGATGACGAATACCATCCGCCTGACCATGGCGCAGGCGCTGACCCGTTTCATGGCGCGCCAGATGACGGTGATCGACGGCGAGAAGCTGCCGATCTTCGGCGGCGTCTGGGCCATCTTCGGCCATGGCAATGTCGCCGGCGTCGGCGAGGCGCTCTACCAGCTGCGCGACGAGCTGCCGACCTACCGCGCCCACAACGAGCAGGGCATGGCGCATGCGGCGATCGGCTTCGCCAAGGCCAGCTTCCGCCGCCGCTTCATGGCCGCCACCTCGTCGATCGGGCCGGGCGCCACCAACATGGTCACCGCGGCAGCCCTGGCCCACGTCAACCGGCTGCCGGTGCTGTTCCTGCCCGGCGACGTCTTCGCCAACCGCGCGCCCGACCCGGTGCTGCAGCAGGTCGAGAGCTTCGGCGACGGCACGGTCAGCGCCAATGACTGCTTCCGCCCCGTATCGCGCTACTTCGACCGCATCACGCGGCCCGAACAGATCATCCCGGCACTCCACCGCGCCATGCAGGTTCTGACCGACCCCGCCGACTGCGGCCCGGTCACCCTGTCGCTCTGCCAGGACGTGCAGGCCGAGGCCTTCGACTATCCGGAAACCTTCTTCGAGGAGCGCGTCTGGACGCCGCGCCGGCCGCAGCCGGACGCCGGCGAACTCGACTCGGCGGTTGCCGCGCTGAAGGCCGCGAAGAAGCCGGTGATCATCGCCGGCGGCGGCGTGCTCTATTCCGAAGCCGCCGCGACGCTGAAGGCTTTCGCCGAGACGCACGGCATTCCCGTGATGGAGACCAATGCCGGCAAGTCGAGCCTGCCGCACGACCATCCGCTCAACATGGGCTCGGTCGGCGTCACCGGCTCGTCGGCCTCCAACCTGCTCGCCGAGCAGGCAGACGTGGTACTTGCGGTCGGCTCGCGCCTGCAGGATTTCACCACCGGCTCATGGGCGCTGTTCAAGGCCGATGGCGTCAGGATCGTCGGGCTGAACGCGCAGGCCTTCGATGCCGGCAAGCACCGCGCCCTGCCGCTGGTCGCCGACGCAAGGGCCGGTCTCGAAGCGCTCGAGGCGCGGCTCGGCAACTGGAAGTCGCCGGATGCCTGGGTCTCGACGGCACACGCCGCCCGTGCCGATTGGCTGAAAGCCGCCAAGGCGGTCACCGACCCGACCAACACCTTGCCGTCCGACGCCCATGTCATCGGCGCCGTGCATCGGGCGCGCGGCTCCGGCGCGACGCTGGTCTGCGCCTCGGGCGGGCTGCCCGGCGAGTTGCACAAGCTGTGGCCTTCCGGCGCGCCGGGCAGCTACCACATGGAATACGGCTTCTCGACCATGGGCTACGAGATTGCCGGCGGGCTCGGCGTTAAGCTCGCCAAGCCCGATGCCGACGTCATCGTGATGCTCGGCGACGGCAGCTACATGATGCTGAATTCCGAGATCGCCACCTCCGTCATGCTCGGCCAGAAGCTCACCATCGTCGTGCTCGACAATCGCGGCTTCGGCTGCATCAACCGGCTGCAGATGGCGACCGGCGGCGCCAACTTCAACAATCTTTTGAAGGACGCCAAACACGAGGTGATGCCGGAGATCGACTTCGCCGCGCATGCCGCCTCGATGGGCGCCGTGTCGCGCAAGGTCGCCTCGATCGCCGAACTCGAGCGTGCGCTGAAGGAGGCCGAGGCCGACACCAAGACCTCGGTCATCGTCATCGACACCGACCCGCTGATCTCGACCGATGCCGGCGGCCATTGGTGGGATGTCGCGGTGCCGGAAGTCTCGGAACGCCCGAGCGTCAACAAGGCGCGCGCGGACTACGAGAAGAACCGCAGGATGCAGCACCTGGTGAACTAGCGCTGGCTTGCCCTCCCTTGCGGGAGGGTCGGCGCGCAGCATCCAGACTTACCCCCACCCGCGACCTCCCCACGAGGGGGAGGCTCTCACACTGGAGCAAAAGACTTGAAAGCCAGACTGGGCATGTCCCCCATCGCATGGTGGAACGACGATCTTGCGGAACTCTCCGACGACGTGTCGCTGGAGGAGTGCCTGGCGCAGTCGCGCTCGGCCGGCTTCACCGGCATGGAGATGGGCCGCCGCTTTCCGAGCGACCCGAAAGTCATGCTGCCGATCTTGAAGAAGGCCGACGTGACGCTCTGCGGCGGCTGGTTCTCGGGCACGCTGGTCAACGAGGAGATGGCGGCGAACAAGGACCGCATCCGCCCGATGATCGAGCTGTTCAAGGCGGTCGACGCGCCCTGCATCGTCTATGGCGAGGTCGGCCGCTCGATCCAGGGCGACCGCTCGAAGCCGCTGGCAACGAAGCCGAAACTCTCCGACGACGAGATGAAGGCCTATGCGAAAAAACTGACCGAGTTCGGCGAGTGGTGCGCGGACGAGGGCATGCCGCTCGCCTACCACCACCACATGGCGGCGGTGGTCGAGACCGAGCCGGAGCTCGATGCCTTCATGCGCCATTCGGGCGAGGGCATCCCGCTGCTGCTCGATGCGGGACACCTGGCCTTTGCCGGCGGGAACGTGCTGCGCGCCATCGACAATCACCACGCCCGCATCAGCCACGTCCACGTCAAGGACGTGCGCATGGCGGTCATCGACGGCCTCGACCGCACGAAACAATCCTTCCTCGACGCGGTGGCGCTGGGCGCTTTCACCGTGCCCGGCGACGGGTCGCTCGATTTCGGCGCCATCGTTCAAAAGTTCGCCGGTTACGGCTATGAGGGCTGGTTCGTCGTCGAGGCCGAGCAGGACCCCAGGAAGAACCCGCCGCTGAAGATGGCGCAGGTCGGCCACAAGGAACTGATGCGGGTGATGACGGCCGCCGGCTACAGCGTCGAAACCCGGGGATTCCCGCAATGAAAAGGCATGGTGAACAGGCATGAAGGACCACGAGCACCCGTTTTTCCGGCCGCTCTGGCGGCGCATCCTGGTGGTGCTCGTCTGCGCGGGCTGGGCGGTCTTCGAATATTCCATGGGCTCGACGGGCTGGGGCATGGCGGCAGCCGCCTTCACCGCCTACGCGATCTGGCAGTTTTTCTATCTTTACAAGCCGGTCGATCCGGATGCGCCGGCGCCCGACGCCGGCGAGACGCCCGCCGACGAAAAGGAGAAGTGAGATGTCCAAGCTGATCGTCAAGGCCGACAGGGGCCACGGCCGCGTCGCCCACGTCACGCCGGAGACGGCCGGCTGGACCTATGTCGGCTTCGACCTGCACCGCCTGAAACCCGGCGAAAGCGTCTCGGCCAGGACCGAGGGCCGCGAGGTCTGCCTGGTCTTCGTCACCGGCAAGGGCAAGGTCACCGCCGCTGGCAAGGATCTCGGCCTGCTCGGCGAGCGCATGACGCCCTTCGAGGGCAAGCCATGGTCGGTCTACGTGCCTGAAAAGTCCGACTGGAGCGTCACCGCCGACACCGATCTCGAACTCGCCGTCTGCAGTGCGCCCGGTCTCGGCGGCGGCCTGCCGGCGCGCGTCATTGCGCCGGAAAGCCGCGACCCGATCGTGCGCGGCAAGGGCAGCAACGTCCGCCACGTCACCAACATCCTGCCGGAGAACGAGCCGGCGGACTCGCTGCTCGTCGTCGAGGTCATCACGCCGGCCGGCAACACCTCGAGCTACCCGCCGCACAAGCACGACCAGGACAACCTGCCGGCCGAATCCTATCTCGAGGAGACCTACTACCACCGCCTCAACCCGCCACAGGGTTTCGGCTTCCAGCGCGTCTACACCGACGACCGCTCGCTCGACGAGGCCATGGCCATCGAGGACGGCGACGTGGTGCTGGTGCCCAAGGGCTATCACCCCTGCGCGACCTGCCACGGCTACGACCTCTATTATCTCAACGTCATGGCCGGGCCGAAGCGGACATGGAAATTCCACAACGCAGCCGAACACGAATGGCTGATGAAGGCGTGACGCCGCGCTTTCGGCCATCCTGCCTGCGCTGGCTGGCATGATGACTTGGGACCAAGCCTCTGCTATCAGCCGGGCCAATTAAGCCGGCTTCGTCATTTCGTCATGCAAATCACCTAATGGGTCGAAGCCGACGAGGATTTTCGATGCGTTACGCTATCTATTTCACCCCGGGTCAGGACGATCCGCTTGCGCGAACCGCCGCGAGCTGGCTTGGCCGCGACCCCTTCATGGGCACCGTCCCACAGGCGCCAGCAGTCACTGCGCTGTCGCCTGCCGAGATCGCCTATCACACGGCGAGCGCGCGCCGCTACGGCTTCCATGCGACGCTGAAGGCTCCCTTCGTGCTGGCCGAGGGAAAGACCGAAGCCGAGCTCGACGCGGCGCTGGCATCGTTTTCGGCCGCCGCCGAACCGGTCGGCCTGGCAGGACTGGCGCCCGCCCGGCTTGATGGCTTCCTGGCGCTGGTGCCGGCCGCGCCTTCGCCCGAGCTCGATCGTTTCGCCGGCGAAATCGTCAAGCAATTCGAAGCGTTCCGCGCGCCCCTGTCGGAGGCAGACATTCGCCGCCGCAATCCCGACAAGCTGTCGCAGGACGAGTTCCGCAACCTCTGCCAGTGGGGCTACCCTTACGTTTTCCAGTCCTTCCGCTTCCACATGACGCTTACCGGCCGCGTCGCCGACCCCGACCTGCCGCGCGTGCGCGCTGCCATCGACGAGGTCTTCGCCCCGGCGCTCGCCAAACCCATATCGCTCGACGGCCTCGCGCTGTTCGTCGAGCCGGAGCCCGGCGCGCCCTTCGTGGTGAAATCCTGGCACCGGCTCGGCCGCCGACTCGAAAGAAAGACCGCCTGAATGAACGAAACGGTACTCACCAACGCCAGGATCGTGCTCGCCGACGAAGTCGTGACGGGCTCGCTGGTCATGCGCGACGGCAAGATCGCCGAGGTCGCCAGCAACAACGCGCGCACCGGCGAGGACATGGAAGGCGACTACGTCATTCCGGGTCTCGTCGAACTGCACACCGATCATCTCGAGGGCCACTACGCGCCGCGCCCGAAAGTGCGCTGGAACCCGGTCGCCTCGGTGCTCGCGCATGACGCCCAGGTGGCGACGGCCGGCATCACCACCGTGTTCGACGCGCTGCGCGTCGGCATGGACTACGACGCCGACCTGACCATCGAGGACATGCGCAAGCTCGCCGGCGCGATCGAGGAGAGCGTCGCGCGCGACCGGCTGCGCGCCGACCACTTCATCCACCTGCGCTGCGAGGTCTCGGCGTCCGACTGCGTCGAGGCCTTCAACCAGTTCGACGGTGACGCCCGGGTCAAGCTGGCCTCGCTGATGGACCATGCGCCCGGGCAGCGCCAGTTCGCCAGGCTCGAGGCCTACGCGCTCTACTACCAGGGCAAGCTGAAGCTGTCGGACGAGGCCTTCCGCGACTATTGCGAGAAGCGCATGGCGCAGTCGGCGAAGAATTCCGGCCCCAACCGCATCGCCATTTCGCAAGCCTGCCGCGAGCGCGGCATCGTGCTGGCCAGCCACGACGACGCCACCATCGCGCATGTCGATGAGGCCATCGAACAGGGCATCCGCGTCGCCGAGTTCCCGACCACCGAGGAGGCGGCGCGTGCCTCCAAGGATGCCGGCCTCGGCGTGCTGATGGGCGCCCCCAACGTCATGCGCGGCGGCTCCCACTCGGGCAATGTCTCGGCCCGCACGCTGGCGGCCGGCGGCATGCTCGACATATTGTCGTCCGACTACATCCCCTTCAGCCTCATCCAGTCGGCCTTCTTCCTTGGTGAGGCCGTCGAGGCAATCTCGCTGCCGCAGGCCGTCGCCATGGTGTCGAAAAACCCCGCCGAGGCCGTCGGGCTCGACGACCGCGGCGTCATCGAGGCCGGCCGCCGCGCCGACCTTGTCCGGGTCCGCGTCGACGACCACATCCCGGTCGTGCGCACCGTCTGGCGCCAGGGACGCCGCGTGGCATGATGGCGTCCGCAATGCTCGAGCGGGAGCAGTCCCGCGCCCTGCCGATCCGCAACGGCGCCTTCGTCGCCGTGGTCGGCCCGAGCGGTGCCGGCAAGGACACGCTGATCGCGCATGCGCGCGCAGCGCTTGCCGGCGAGCCGCAGATCGACTTCGTGCGCCGCGTCATCACGCGGCCCTGCGACGGCCAGACCGAGGAGCACGACAGCCTATCCGACGCCGCCTTCGCCAAGGCGCTGGCCGAAGGCGCCTTCGCGCTCTCCTGGGAGGCGCATGGGCTCTGCTACGGCCTGCCGGCCGAGATCGACCTGGCGCTGGACAACGGCCATGTCGCCGTCGCCAACCTGTCGCGCGGCGCCCTGCCGGCGCTGCGCGAACGCTACGCCAACGTCGCCGTCGTCGAGGTCACCGCCGACCCCGAGATTCTCGCCGCCCGGCTTGCCGGCCGTGGCCGGGAGTCCCGCGAAGAGGTGCTGGCGCGGCTGGCCCGTACGATTTCCTGCGAAACGACCGGCAGCGCCATCGCGCTCGACAACAGCGGCGCGCCCGAAATCGCCGGCGACAAGCTTGTCGGCATCATCCGCAAGGCGATGGCCTTTGCCGACATTTCAGGCACCGTCTGAATCCTGCCAGGCGGTTTCGCAAAATTCCCATGCCACAGTGCCCGCCTTTCGCTATTGTGAATTGTCGGAACACATTCGGAGGCGGCGATGACAGGCACCCGGGACGAACAGATCCGCAAGCGCGCACATGCGATCTGGGAAGCGGAAGGACGGCCGAGCGGCTCGCATGACAGGCACTGGCAGCAGGCCGAGCGCGAAATAGACATGGCCGGCAGCAAGGCGGCGAAGCCCGCGAAGGCGGCGGCCAAACCGAAAGCCGCGGCCAAGCCCAAGGCGGCCGCCAAACCCAAGGCTGCGGCCAAGCCAAAAGCAGCCAAGGCGCCCACGAAGGCCAAGAAGTAGCCGGGAGCCCGCGCGAAACGGGCGGCGTTGCCGGAGGTCAGACCGCCGGCGCGATCCTGAGAACGTGGTTGTCCCAGACGCGGTCGTCGTCCTGCGATGCCGTGCCGTCCGGCTCGACCACGGCGCCCGTGCCGGTGGTCGCCATGAAGCCGGCATGGTCGGGCGCCAGGCCGCAGACCTCCGTCAGCGCCGTTGCCGACACCACGGCGCCGCTTGCCGCGTCCATCACCACCAGGCAATTGCCCTGCGGCGAGGTGACCGCCACCGTGCCGGCCTGCCGGTTGGCCGCCACCGATCCGACATAGTTGCGGAAGCCAGACAGCACTTTCTCCGGCATCTCGACGAGCTGCAGCTCCTTGCCGCGCACGGCGCGCCCGACCAGCGCAGGCCGCTCGCTCGCCGGACCCTCGTTCTGGCAGCCGAACCAAACCGTGCCCGCGGCGTCGATGTCCATGTGGCGGATTGACAGCTTGTGCAGCTCGGCCGGCAGTTCATGCTTCTCGATCAGCTCGCCCGTCGTGCGGTCGGCCAGCACGAAGGACGGCTTCATGGTCGGGATGTTGAGCTTGGCGCGGCCGAAGTCCGGATGCGTCTCGATGCCGCCATTGGCGATCGCGATGGTGCGGCCATCATCGAGCAGCAGCAATTCGTGCGGGCCCACGCCATGCGTCGGAAACTCGCCGATCCGCTCGAAATTCGCCCGCGCATCATAGATGCCGACCATGCCGGCGGCGTTCTCGAAATCGTTCTCCGTCGCGTAGAGCAGTGCCCCGTCCGGCGAGAACACGCCGTGGCCGAAGAAGTGGCGGCCGGCGACGCTCTGGATGGTCCGCGGCGCAGCCCTGCCCTTCGGGTCGAACACCACCGCGAAGGTCCCCGGCTGGCGCGCGAAGGCGACCGAGCGGCCGGATACCGGATCGAAGGTGATGTCGTGGCCGCGGTCGGGCAGCTCGACCGTATGCAGGATCCTGCCGGCTTCCGACAGGATCGCCACGCCATAGGCGCCGCTGCGCTGCTGGTAGGCGGTGGCGAAGACGGCGTCCGCGTCAAGCGTCGCGGCAAGCGCCCTCGGCGCCAGCGCCGAAAGGAAGGTAACGCCAGCTGCCCTGAGAAAATCCCGGCGGTCGATCAGCGGCGACTTCATGGTCAGTCGCCGTCGAGCGAGGAGAAGCCGGCGGTCAGTCCGAGTACGCCCGAAAGGCTGGTGCCAAAAATCTCCGACAGGCTGGAGGTGACGAGGCCGAGATAGACGAGCTTGTCACGCCGCGCCGGATCGGCCAGCACATCCGCGACAGGTCCATTGGCTGCAGCCGCGGCACTCGCCGCATTGCCGAACTCGAACCTCGCCGAATTGCCGATCCAGCGGGCGTCGTCGCGCACGGCCTCGCCAAGCCGCGATGCTTCGAACAGCTCTGCCATGCCGGCAAGGTTCTCGGCAACCGCATCGATCGTCTTGCCGGAGCGCCAGAACAGTGCCTGCCTGGGCTTGTCCTTTTCGGGGGTCTCGCCGAGGAAGCCGTCCAGCCGCACGTCGCGGACGAGCTCGAAGCCGGTGACGAAGACGTCCATCAGTTCGGTCACCGCCTCGGTGCCGTCGCGGTAAAGCGGGTCGTCGGGTCCGGGGTTGGCCCATTGCCTGGCAAAGCCGTCCGGCTCGGCCCATTCTGTCTCGACCTCGCCGGCGATGGCGTCGAGATTTCCGGCTATTGCCGCAGCGAAGGCGCAGCGGTAGTCCTCGTCCGCCTCGGCCAGCCCTTCCGAGCCGGTGCCGAACAGCACGAACTCCAGCGCCCCCAGCCCCTGCATCGCGACGCTCTTCTTCGCCAGGCTGTCGGCATCCGTCGCCGTCGCGTCTTCCGCCACGAGCGCTGCCTGCACCTGCTTCAGGCCGGTGCTCTTGCGATCCGGCCAGAACAGCACGCGCTCCAGTCGGTTGTCCTCGCTCACCGGTCCGAAGCGGATAATCTCGATCCTCGACCAGGCGTCGACCGTCTTGCCGAATGATTGTCGCGCCGCGTCGAGCGCCTGCTGCGACGGCGCGGCGCAGAGCGCCTGTTCGGCCTCGACGAGTTCGCCTGTCGCCTGATGGAAGGCGGCATAGCCCGGCCGGATGAAACCGTCGATCGCGCCGGTGATGATGCCCGTCGCCTTCTCGTTGGCGAGAGCCGGCGAGACAAAAGCGGAAGCGAGCGCGAGCATCAGTGAGCCGGCGAGGTGAATGCGCATCAGAGCGACTCCAGGAATTTTATCAGTGCGGCGCGCTCGGCAGCCGTTGCCGCGGCATAGCCGTCGCGGGAGGCGGCGGATTCGCCGCCATGCCACAGGATCGCCTCGTCGAGATTGCGGGCGCGCCCGTCATGCAGGAAGAAGGTGTGGCCGTTGACCCGCTTGGTAAGTCCGATGCCCCAGAGCGGCGGCGTGCGCCATTCCGTGCCCGTCGCGTCACCCACCTGCTGGCCATCGGCGAGGCCCTCGCCCATGTCGTGCAGCAGGAAATCGGAATAGGGCCAGATCAGCTGGAAGGCCTGCGCCTTGTTGGGCGCGTCGCGCCGGGTGACGAATTTCGGCGTGTGGCAGGAGGCACAGCCGAGATCGTAGAACAGCTTCTTGCCCTTGAGCACCGCCGGGTCCTCGACCTTGCGGCGGGCCGGTACGGCGAGATTCTGCGAATAGAAGGTGACGAGGTCGAGAACCGGGTCGGGTGCTTCCGTGTCGCCCAGCCGCTCCTGCACGCCGATCGGCATGGCAAGGCATGCGGCCTGCGTCTCGGTGCAGTCGCCATGCGCGCGCTTGATGTCGGGATTGGAGATGCCCAGATCGCCGACGAAGGCCTCGGCCGACTGTTCGCGGATCGTCGGGCGCGATGCCTTCCAGCCGAACCGGCCGAGCGTCAGCTCGCCGCTCCTGCCGTCACGCACGATGGCGGCCTTGCCCGATATGCCGTCGCCGTCGCGGTCGTCGGGATCGGCATTGGCGAGAATGTCGGCCGGGTGGATCTGCTCGACAAGGCCGAGCCCGATCATCTGCGGCGTCACGCGCGGCGACAGCGTGGTCGTGGGTCCGAGCGGTCCGTAGCCGGGGTTCTCGACGCTGTAGCTCGGCTTGCGCAGCGAAACCGTGCTGCCGTCGCCCAGCATCACCGGCACCTCGCTGTAGGAGATCGCCATCCTGCCTTCGCCGGCGAGACCCGGAACAGCGAGGTCCTGCAGCTGCCCGCCATAGACCGGGTCGGGAAAATTCAGCACCCTGTGCTCGGCGATCGCCGCCTTCTCCTCGGCGGTCTCGGCCTCGCGCGCCAGGCGCAGGAACATCGAGGTCGCGTCGGGATTGGCCTCGGGCGGATGGCCGCGGCCGTCCTTCAGGTGGCAGCTCTGGCAGGCGCGCGCGTTGAACAGCGGCCCGAGCCCGTCCGAGGCCTGCGTCGAGGAGGGCGAGGAGACCCAGAGCTTTCGGAACAGCCCGTTGCCGAGTTTGAACGTGCCTTCTTCCTCGAAGGTCAGGTTGGCCGAGGAATGCGAGAAGGCGTCCTGGTTGATGCGCTTGCGGGAGGTGCCGGCGCCCCCCTGCATCAGCTCGAAAGGCTCCGCCTTCGAGAAGTCGGTTGTCGGCGCGGTGATGGCCGTGACGCGGGCAAGGTCCTCGGGCGTCAGGTCCTGGCGCACCGTCTGCAGCCCGGCGGGCACGTCGCCGGCGACGGCCGCCACCCCCGGCATGGCGATGAAAGCTGCAAGGACCAGCGATTGGACGCGCAGGATCGAGGCCGGCCAGGCGGGCCGGACTCCGGGCACTGGCGCGCGGCGCGAAGAGGTCAGGTCGTGCCGCACGCTCTCATGTCCTAGTCGGCCTCGTCGGCCGAGACGGCGTTGAGCTGGCCGTACTTGGCTTCGCCGATCGTGTTCAGCAGTTCGAGCTGCGTCTCGAGGAAGTCGATATGGCCTTCCTCGTCCTTCAGCAGTTCCTCGAAGAGCTTCATCGTCACGTAGTCGCCCGCCTCGTTACACATCTCGCGCGACTTCTTGTAGGAGGTGCGCGCGTCGTACTCGCCTGCCAGGTCGGACTCGAGCACTTCCTTGACGTTCTGGCCGATGCGCAGCGGCGCCAGGGACTGCAGGTTCGGGTGACCTTCCAGGAAGATGATCCGTTCGATGATCCGGTCGGCGTGGTGCATCTCCTCGATGGATTCCTCGCGCTCCTTCTTGGCGAGCTTCTTGAAGCCCCAGTCGTCGAGCAGCCGGTAGTGCAGCCAGTACTGGTTGACGGCGCCAAGCTCCAGGAACAGAGCCTCGTTAAGCCGCTCTATGATCTGCTTTTCGCCCTTCATGGCCCTTGCTCCCAAATTGGCCGCGCAATCCTCGCACGCGGTCCAGGTGTGAAACGATATCCACCCCGTTCACCTCTGATCGGGAATGGTAGTTCTCGGTAACTCTTATGATCGTTTCCACCACATTCGGAAAGCAGCCGCAACAGCGCCCGCGCTTCTGCAGCGTGTGATACACCTTGGCCGGAACGATCAGGTTCCAGGGATCCTGATCGAGCAGCTGGATGATCGTGTCCTCGATCTCCCTTTCCGTGATCAGGTTGCAGTGACAGACAAGCATGGCACGCTCTGGGAAGTGGCTGGCGGCACGCTCGTCGCGCGCCGCCTGGCTAAAATCTAGGTGTTCTGACGGCTCACTGGAAGACCTTGTCCGGCGAGTCGAGACTGTCGGATCCCTCGAAGGCGATGCTGCCGAGCTTCAGGGCCGCGACAGCGCGCTCGATCGAGCGGGTCTGGTCGACAAGCCCGTCGATGGCGGCCTGCACCGCCGCATTGCCCTCGGCATTGCCTTCGCCGATCTGCTGGTCGTAGGCCTCGCCGCCTTCGGCGCGCCTGGCCATCGCCTCCATGGCGGCAACCGTGGTGTCGAGCTTGGCCGAAAGTTCCGCGTCGATCGCTGCGTCCGTCTCCTTCACCAGGTCGGCGACCGAGGGGCCTTCGACCTTGGTGCCGTCAACCCGCGTGTAGCTGCCATGATAGACGTTGCGGATGCCGAGCGCGTCGTTGAGGTGCGAGTTGTGCGTGTTGTCGGAGAAGCAGTCGTGCTCTTCCTCCGGATCGTGCAGCAGCAGGCCGAGCTTCATGCGCTCGCCGGCCAGTTCGCCGTAGGACAGCGATCCCATGCCGGTCAGGATGACGCCGATGCCGGCATTGACGTCGCCCTCCAGCAGGCTCTTGCGCGCCTCGCCATCGGGTCCCCAGTTGGCGGCCATTTCCTCGAGGTCGGTGACCAGCAGGTCGCTCGCCGCCGAGAGATAGGCGGCGCGGCGGTCGCAATGGCCGCCGGTGCAGTTGGCGGTGTCGAAGTCGGTATGGGGCCGGTTGCCGGCGCCCGGGCCGGTGCCGTTCAGGTCCTGGCCCCAGAGCAGGAATTCGATGGCGTGGTAGCCGGTCGCCACATTGGCCTCGATGTCGCCGGCCTCCTGCAGCGTGCCGGAGAGGAATTCCGGCGTGATCTCGGTGGCGTCGACGGCTTCGCCGTTGATCTCGATCGAGGTGTTGGCGATCACGTTGGCCGTGTAGAGCGTGTTTTCGTCGGATTCGGTGCCGTAGCCGGCGTCGACATAGTCGATCAGCCCCTCGTCGAGCGGCCAGGCGTTCACCCGGCCTTCCCAGTCGTCGACGATCGGGTTGCCGAAACGATAGACCTCGGTCTGCTGGTAGGGGATGCGCGCCGCCTTCCAGGCGTCACGGGCGGCGGCCAGGGTTTCCTCGGAGGGATTGGCGATCAGCGCCTCGACCGCGGCGTCGAGCGCCTTGGCCGTGGAGAGCGAATCCTCGTACTTGGCCTTGGCGATTTCGGCATAGGTCTCCAGCACCGCCTTCGGATCTGTCTCGGCGCGTGCCGGCAAGGCAAACGCCGCGGCGGTCAGCAGGGCGGCCGCGGCAAGTGCTGCCAGCCTGCCCTGCCCTTTCCCGGTGGTTCTGATCATCTGTCTCTCCTCAATAGGTGTTTCGGCGCCCAGGCTCGCGGCCGATCGGGCGCGCTCGCCCGTCAGGCGTCCGGCCATGCACGAAATCGGGATCGTTGCTGAAGGGGCCGCGCCACCGCGCGGCTTGAAACGGACAGCCACCAAATCCTCCAATCGAACGGGTTCAAGGCCCGGACACCAAAGGCGAATGCTCGTCGGAGCACGGCTCCTAAACAGCATCTTGACCGTCATTGTCAACAATAACCGGGGTAGAAAAGTCATTTAGATCAACAGTTTAGAATTATTCTAAACTGGAACAGTCATGTTTTAGCCCGCCAGGCCGCAGGCTTCGCCCCGGCTGGCCGCTTGACAGGGCGGCGTTCCGGGTGCGACCCGGATGACGCCCTTCGCGCCGCCGCCAGCCATGCGCCCGGCCGGCGGCGATGGCAGCACAGGGGCCGGAGCGATCGGACTGGCATGAAGAACGGCGTCGTCATCATCGGAACGGGGCATGCGGGGGTGCAGGCCGCGGCCAGCCTGCGCGAGGAAGGCTTTTCCGGGCGCATCGCGCTGATCGGCAACGAGGGCGACCTGCCCTACCACAAGCCGCCGCTGTCCAAGACCTTCATCAAGGACCCGGACGCAAAGCCGCAGATCCTGCGCGCCGAGGCCTTCTACAGCGGTGCGGCCATCGAACTGATCACCGGCGAGACGGTCGCGGCCATTGACCCCGCCGCCAGCCGGGTGCGGCTCCTGAACGGCACCACCATTCCCTTCGGCCATGCCATCATCGCCACCGGCGCGCGGCCGCGGCCGCTCTCCATCGAGGGCGGGCCGCTCGGCGGCGTGCTGTCGCTGCGCTCGCTTGCCGATGCGCGCGCCATCCGCGAGCGCGCCGCCGGCGCCGAGGACGTCGTCGTGATGGGCGGCGGCTTCATCGGGCTGGAGATTGCCGCCACGCTTGCCGCCGGCGGCCGCCGCGTCACCGTGATCGAGGCGCAGGACCGGCTCTTGGCCCGCGCCGTCGCGCCCGTCGTCGCCGCGCATGTCGCGCGCCGGCTCGAAGCCTCGGGCGTGCGCATCCTGACCGCCACCACCATCGCCCGGCTCGAAGGCCAGGCCGGCGACATTGCCGCCGTCGAGACGTCGGCCGGCGAGCGCATCGCGGCAAGGCTGCTCATCGTCGGAATCGGCGTGGTGCCCAACAGCAGGATCGCCGAGGAGGCCGGGCTTGCCGTCGGCAACGGCATCGCCGTCGACCAGCAACTGCGCACCGGCGCCCAAAACATCCTCGCCATCGGCGACGTGGCGGAATTCCGCCACTGGCAGACCAGGGCCGATGTGCGCCTGGAATCGGTGCAGAACGCCACCGACCACGCCAAGCTCGCCGCGCGCACCGTCACCGGCCATGCCGAGCCCTATCGCGCCGTGCCCTGGTTCTGGTCGGACATCGGCGACATGAAGCTGCAGATGGTCGGGCTCACCGCCGGCAGCGACAGCCAGCTCGTCACCGGCGAACCGGAAGACAACCGCTTTTCGGTGTTCCACTACCGCGAAGGCCGGCTTGCCGGCATCGAGACCGTCAACCGGCCGGCCGACCACATGCTCGGGCGCAAGATGATGGCCGCACGCTTTTCGCCGGACGCTTCCATTGCTGCCGGCGGCGGCGAGGCGCTGAAAGCCGCCTTCGCCGCCTGGCAGCAGGCCCGGGCCTGACGCGGCAAATCGCGCGCCGCCTTTGTCCGCTTGTCGTTGAGGGTGCTGCCTGCTAAAGCGCCGGACCATGAGCACACCGATTTCCCACATCCGCAATTTCTCCATCGTCGCCCATATCGACCACGGCAAGTCGACGCTGGCCGACCGGCTGATCCAGCTGACCGGCGGGCTGGAGCTGCGCGACATGAAGGAGCAGGTTCTCGACTCGATGGACATCGAGCGAGAACGCGGCATCACCATCAAGGCGCAGACCGTGCGCCTGAAGTACCACGCCGCCGACGGCGAAGATTACATCCTCAACCTGATCGACACGCCCGGCCATGTCGACTTCGCCTACGAGGTGTCGCGTTCGCTCGCCGCCTGCGAGGGTTCGCTGCTGGTCGTCGATGCCTCGCAGGGCGTCGAGGCGCAGACGCTCGCCAATGTCTACCAGGCCATCGACAAGAACCACGAGATCGTCGTGGTGCTGAACAAGGTCGACCTGCCGGCCGCAGAGCCCGAGCGCATCCGCGAGCAGGTCGAGGAAGTCATCGGCATCGACGCCTCCAACGCCGTGCTGATCTCGGCAAAGACCGGCCTCGGCATCCCCGACGTGCTCGAGGCGATCGTCAAGGACCTGCCGCCGCCGCATGAGGGCGACGCCACCGCACCGCTGAAGGCCATGCTGGTCGACAGCTGGTACGACACCTATCTCGGCGTCATCGTGCTGGTGCGCATCATCGACGGCGTGCTCAAGAAGGGCCAGACCATCCGCATGATGGGCACCGGCGCAAAGTACCTCGTCGAGCGCACCGGCGTCTTCACGCCCGCCAAGGTCAATGTCGCCGAGCTCGGCCCCGGCGAGTTCGGCTTCTTCACAGGCTCGATCAAGGAAGTGGCCGACACGCGCGTCGGCGACACCATCACCGAGGACAAGCGCCCCACCGTCAAGGCGCTGCCCGGCTTCAAGCCGGCCCAGCCGGTGGTCTTCTGCGGCCTGTTCCCGGTCGATGCCTCAGACTTCGAGGAGCTGCGCGCCGCGATGGGGAAGCTGCGCCTCAACGACGCCAGCTTTTCCTTCGAGATGGAAACCTCGGCAGCGCTGGGCTTCGGCTTCCGCTGCGGCTTCCTCGGCCTGCTGCACCTCGAGATCATCCAGGAGCGGCTCGAGCGCGAGTTCAACCTCGACCTCATCGCCACCGCGCCCTCGGTCGTCTACAAGCTGAACCTCTCGGACGGCACGCAGAAGGAGCTGCACAACCCGGCCGACATGCCCGACGTGATGAAGATTTCTTCCATCGAGGAGCCGTGGATCCGCGCCACCATCCTCACCCCCGACGACTATCTCGGCGCCATCCTGAAGCTCTGCCAGGACCGCCGCGGCGTGCAGGCCGACCTCTCCTATGTCGGCAAGCGCGCCATGCTGGTCTACGACCTGCCGCTCAACGAGGTGGTGTTCGATTTCTACGACCGGCTGAAGTCGATCTCAAAGGGCTATGCCTCCTTCGACTACGCGCTGACCGACTACCGCGAAGGCGACCTGGTGAAGATGTCGATCCTGGTCAACGAGGAACCGGTCGACGCGCTGTCGATGCTGGTTCACCGCACGGCCGCCGAAAAGCGCGGCCGCGTGATGTGCGAGAAGCTCAAGGAGCTGATCCCCAACCACCTGTTCAAGATCCCGATCCAGGCCGCCATCGGCGGCAAGGTGATCGCCCGCGAGACCATTTCGGCGCTGCGCAAGGACGTCACGGCAAAATGCTACGGCGGCGACGTCTCGCGCAAGCGCAAGCTCCTCGACAAGCAGAAAGAGGGCAAGAAGCGCATGCGCCAGTTCGGCAAGGTCGACATCCCGCAGGAAGCCTTCATTCAAGCGCTTAAGATGGGGGATTGAGAAGCCGGTCCGCGCCAAGCGTCAGCGCGGCGCGGAGCCATCGACCCGGTGGGTCGATGTCAGGCTTCGAAAGGGTGGGAGCTGCCGGAGGCAGCGGGTCCCACCCCAGCGCGGCGCTGAAGCTGCAGGGTGGCGACTAGCCGCCGGAGCTCGACGCTGCTGATCTCCCCCCTTGAGGGGGAGATGTCCGGCAGGACAGAGGGGGGTACTGTCCCTCCGGCCTCAGCGAAATTGGTTTGTCGATTGCAGTCCGGTCCCACCCCAGCGCGGCGCTGAGGCCGCACGCTGGCGACTAGCCACCACCCCTACCTCTCAAACCGCATCACCCAGTTCTTCTCCCAACTCACCCCGCCATCCGTCGAAAACGCCTGCTCCCATACGGGACGCTCGCCCGCCGTCCAGACAAACCGCACCCGCACCGGCTGGCCGCCTTCCACATCGTCGCCGAAGAACTCGCCGCTGGAGCCAGCGAACCGCCCGACCATCGGCGGAAACAGCCGGTGGCTCTTCGTGTCCGACCAGTAGATCGACCACAGCCCGGTCGCCGGATCGTAGAGCCGAAGCGTCATCCCGGTGAAGCCGCGCTCCGGCACGAACATCTGGTCGAGATTGCCGCCGAACACCCCGTCGGGCGAGCGCATCACCTTCTCCACCCGCGAGGTGGCGTCGAAGAACTCCCAGTCCGTCGAGCCGACAAGCCGCGCCGTCAGGCGCTCGTTGCGGATCGTCCATTCGCCTTCCAGAAAATCGAAATCGTCAAACCCGGCCATGCATCCCTCCACTGCGCGCGCATGCATAGCAGAGCCCTCCTGACAGGACTGGCAGGAGGGTGGGGGCGTGCTTCGTCATAGGGGAACGATTCTTCTTGGCGGCAGGATCCCCCTTGCCCTCCCCCAAATCCCGGCGCAAATATAGCGCATGATCCGCTTCGCCCTCATCCTCCTCGCCCTCCTCATCGCCGCCCCGGCGCAGGCCGACCAGATGGCGTTCTTCATGAAGAACGAGGCGCCGCTCGGCGTCGTCGTGGAACTCTCGAGCACGGACCGCAACACGGTGTGGCCGGGCGACGACCAGGTCTATTTCCTGGAAAAGGGCGAGAAGAAGTCCGTGCCCATCAAGTGCCAGGCCGGCGAGAACATCTGCTACGGCGCCTGGCTGAACGGCGACGCCGGCACCTTCTGGGGCGTCGGCCCAGACCGCGACCAGCTCTGCGAGGATTGCTGCACGATCTGCGTCGAGAAGGCGACGACGACCATCGTCATCGGACGGTAAGGCGGGCGCCTCCGCCGCGCTGCTGTCTTGCCGGCTCCCGCCATGACCGATGGGTCCGGGCTCGCGTGGTCGCCGGCGATTGGCCGCGAATCTTTCGACGTCGTCATCCTCGGGCCTGGCCCCGACCGCCCATGCCGTGACGAGTTCCCCGGCGCGCCGCGCGAAAAAAGCCCGGCTTTCCCCGCCGGGCAGCGCGCGCTAAGGGTAGCGCGAATGATCCGCCCCCTGTCCCTGATTCTCATCCTTGTCCTGTGCGCCTGCGCTTCGCCGCGCGCGCCTGTGCCCGCGGCGTCAGACGAGGGGGCCGAACTGCCCGACCCGCGCATCCGGCCGCTCTCGACCGAGATGGAAGAGCTGGCGAAGTAAGCAGCGTCACCGCAGTGGGCGCCGGCCTCCGCCGTCGATACGGCCAGGCGTTGTCCGTCAGGAAGCGCGCCGGTCAGACCTTGCTGGCGAACCAGACGGTCGGCGCGCCGGTCACGCCGGCCTCCTGCATCTTGCTGCGCAGGTCGGCGCTGCTGACCATCGCCCGCGCTTCCTCCGCCGTCGCGAATTCATGCGTTACGGTGACGTCGTTGGGGTCGTCAATCGAACGGTAGACGGCCTGCGCCTTTACGCCCATCTCGGTCTGAACCGGGCCGTAGGCATCATAGGCTTTGCGCCAGGCGGCATAGTCGGCGACCGTGTGGCGGACAAACAGCGTTATCATGGCAGATCCTCCCGGCGCTCGCCCGCGACGGGGGCGTCGCTGAAAGGCGCAGCGTCAGGCAGGATAGACCGTGGGCCGGCATCGGCCAAGCTTCAGTCGCCCGAGCTGCCCTGCGGATAGGAGATGATCGACAGATAGCGGATCGGCAGCGTCGTCAGTTCCTCGGGCCCGTGCGGCGCGTCGGCGTCGAAGAACAGGCTGTCGCCGGGCAGCATGCGGAACAGGTTCGAGCCGTGCCGGTACACCACCTCGCCCTCTAGCATGTAGAGAAACTCCATGCCCTCGTGCTGGAAGGTCGGGAAGACGTCGGAATCCTCCGAGAGCGTGATCAGATAGGGTTCTACGACGACGCCGCTGGTGTTGGAGCCGACATGGCCGAGCAGGTTGTACTGGTGGCCGGCGCGCGTGCCGCGGCGCTCGATCTCCAGCCCCTCGCCGGCCTTGACCAGGACCGCGTTGCGCTCCTCCTCGAAGCGGCGGAAAAAGGCGGTGACCGGCACGCCGAGCGCGTGGGACAGCGCCTGCAGCGTGGTCAGCGATGGCGAGGTGATGCCGTTCTCGATCTTCGAGAGCATGCCGAGAGACAGGCTTGTGGCGGCGGCGAGGTCGGCAACCGTGATGCCGAGCTTCTTGCGAAAGGCCCGCACCTCGCGGCCGATCGCCACTTCCAGCACTTTTTCGCGCGTGTCGCGCACGGCGTGGGGGTTCTGCGTCAGCGGCGGGCGGATGGCATGGATGTCGCCGACCTTGCCCTTCAGGGACTTCAGCGGCTCGTCCGCCGCCGGTCTTGCGCCATTCGTCTTGCGTTCAGCCATGGTCGGTCTTTCTCTACCCTTGGTTCCGGTCGCTTTTCACTTCCGGTGAACTTATCGGGCGCCAGATACACTGGCAGGAATAGAACCTCAAGCGTTGCACGGAACGCCGCAGCTCGACGATCGCGCATTGACAGACATACAGGACAAATTATTGTCCTCACAGTGAAATTTCTTTCGTATCGGACAAGCTGTGGGGAGCGTCGGAATGCAGAAGCGCGTAGCCGTCATCGGAGCCGGACCATCGGGCCTAGCCCAGCTGAGGGCGTTCGCGTCCGCGGCCGCCAAGGGGGCGGAAATCCCGGAAGTGGTCTGCTTCGAGAAGCAGTCGGACTGGGGCGGGTTGTGGAACTATACCTGGCGCACCGGCCTCGACGAGCATGGCGACCCCGTGCACGGCTCGATGTACCGCTACCTCTGGTCGAACGGCCCCAAGGAATGCCTGGAATTCGCCGACTACACCTTCGAGGAACATTTCGGGCGGCCGATCGCCTCCTACCCGCCGCGCGCCGTTCTGTGGGACTACATCAAGGGCCGCGTCGAGAAATCGGGCGTGCGCAAATGGGTGCGCTTCAACACGCCGGTGCGCATGGTGACCTGGTCGGACGACACCCAGAAATTCACCGTCACCGTGCATGACCGCGAGAAGGACGTCACCTATTCGGAGGAGTTCGACTACGTGGTCGTCGCGTCGGGCCATTTCTCGACCCCCAACGTGCCCTATTTCCCGGGCTTCGAGACCTTCCAGGGACGCGTGCTGCACAGCCACGATTTCCGCGACGCGACAGAATTCACCGGCAAGGACGTGATGGTCGTCGGCCGCTCCTATTCGGCCGAGGACATCGGCTCGCAGTGCCACAAATACGGCGCCAAGACGATCACCGTGACCTACCGCTCGGCGCCGATGGGCTTCACCTTCCCCGACAACTGGACGCAGCGCCCGCTGCTGCAGAAGGTTGTCGGCAAGACAGCGCACTTCGCCGACGGATCGACCAAGGATGTCGACGCCATCATCCTGTGCACCGGCTACCTGCACCACTTCCCCTTCCTCGACGAGGGCCTGCGGCTCAAGACCGGCAACCGCATGTGGCCGCTCGACCTCTACGAGGGCGTGGTGTGGGAGAAGAATCCGGCGCTGTTCTACATCGGCATGCAGGACCAGTTCTACACCTTCAACATGTTCGACGCGCAGGCCTGGTTCGCGCGCGACGTGATGCTCGGCCGCATCAAGCTGCCGTCGCTGGCCGAGATGAAGGCGCACAGCGCCAAATGGCGCGAGCGCGAGGAAACGCTGGCCGACGCCGAGCAGATGATCTGGTTCCAGGGCGACTACACCCAGGAACTGATCGACCAGACCGACTATCCGAGCTTCGACATCGAGGCGACCAACAAGACCTTCATGGAATGGGAGCACCACAAGGAAGAGGACATCATGGGCTTCCGCAACAATGCCTACCGCTCGCTGATGACCGGCACCATGTCGCCCAAGCACCACACGCCCTGGCTCGAGGCGATGGACGATTCCATGGAAGCCTATCTGGCCGAAAAATAGGCCGGCGACTTTCCACCCGCTTGCTGAAGAGAAATTACCTGACTAAAGTCAGGTAATGGACCGGCAGCAGATCGAGACCGTCAGGCGCTTCAACCGCACCGTCACCCAGCGCATCGGCGCGCTGGAGGACGGCTATCTCCACCGTGGCCGGCCGCTCGGCGAGGCGCGCTTCCTGTTCGAGATCGGTCCGGACGGCGCCGAGGTGCAGGAATTGCGCGGCCGGCTCAATCTCGATTCAGGCTATGTCAGCCGCCTGCTGCGCTCGCTTGAGCGCCAGGGGCTCGTCGCGGTGGGGCGCGACGCGGCAGACGGCCGCCGCCGCCGGGTCGCGCTCACCGAAGCCGGCCTCACCGAATTTTCGGCTTATGACGGCCTGTCCGACGAGCTCGCGGCGTCGCTGCTTTCCTCGCTCACCGAGGCGCATCGCGCCCGGCTGGTCGCGGCGATGGCGGATGTCGAACGCCTGCTCAGCGCCGCCGGCATCGTGCTGGCGATCGAGCCCTCCGACAGTGCCGACGCGCGCTGGTGCCTCGATCAGTATTTCGGCGAGCTCGCCGCCCGCTTCGAGGAGGGTTTTGATACCGCGCTCGGCGCGTCTCCGGACGAGGCTCTTGTCGCGCCGCCGGACGGCGCCTTCCTCGTCGCGCGGCTGGACGGCGCGCCGGTCGGCTGCGGCATGCTGCGGCGCGACGGCGAGGCAATCGGCGAGATCAAGCGCATGTGGGTCAGCCCGTCGGTGCGCGGTGCCGGACTCGCCGGCCGGCTGCTTGCACGGCTGGAGGAGATCGCCCGCGAATTCGGCTGGACGCATGTGCGCCTCGACACCAACCGGGCGCTCGCCGAGGCGCAGGCGATGTACCGCAAGGCGGGCTACCGCGCGATCGCCCGCTACAACGACAATCCCTACGCCGACTTCTGGTTCGAGAAGGCGCTCTGACGCCGGCAGGCGTTCACGACTACGTGCCGCGCCGCGGCGAGCCGTGGTGCTGGGTGATCTTCCAGTCGCCGCCCTGCCGCACGAGTACCCAGGTCATGCGGTAGGGGCTTGGGTGTCGCCCTCGGCGAAGTCGACGAAACCCGCCGTGACGGCGACGTCCGCCGTCAGCATGCGAACCTGCGGCATCGGGTAGGATTCTTCGCGCACATCGGGCGCCCGCCCGGCAAAATAGGCGCGGATGGCGTCACGTCCGACCTTCAGCTCGTCAACCGAGCCGAACAGCGTCGCATCCTCGGCGTAGAGAGCCATGTGGCGGTCGAGGTCGTGGCGGTCGAAGGCCTCGATCCACTGGGCGAGCAGGTCTTCGACAGTCGGTGTGGCCACGAAATGCTCCCTGTCCTTCAGAGCTTGGCGCGGGCCCTCGCGCTCCAGGCGCTGAACAGCCGGTCCGCGATGATGCCGATGAAGGCGATGGCCAGGCCCGCGACGATGCCGCGGCCCGAATCGGCCTTGGACAGGGCGATGAACACTTCCTGGCCGAGATCGCGCGTGCCGATCATGGCGCAGATGATGATCATGGCGAGCGCCATCAAAATGGTCTGGTTGATGCCGAGCATGATCTCCGGCAGGGCGAGTGGCAGCTGCACCTTCCAGAAGGTCTGGCGCCTGGTGCAGCCCGACACCACGGCGGCCTCGATGAGGCCGGGCGGCACCTGGCGAATGCCGTGATTGGTGTAGCGGATCGCCGGCACCACGGCGAAGGCAACGGTGGCGATCATGGCGGTGACGTCGCCGACCCGGAACAGCATCACCACCGGGATGATGAAGCAAAAGGAGGGCAGCACCTGCAGCGTGTCGATGATCGGCGTGATGATCTTCTCGAAGCGGTCGCTGCGCGAGGCCATCAGGCCGAGCGGGATGCCGATGAGGCAGGCGACGAAGGCCGAGATGCCGCAGAGATAGACCGTCGCCATGGTCTTTTCCCACAGGCCGGTGACGGCGCAGAAGGCGGTCAGCGCGGCGATCAGGATGGCAAGCCTGGCGCCGGCGAGCTGGTAGCCGGCAAGGCCGAGCAGGAACACGGCGCCGAGCCACGGAAAGCCCTCGCAGAAGGTGCGCACAGGATTGAGAACATAGAGGATCAGCGTGACACGAAACACCTCGATGGCGTCGAAGAAGTTGATCGTCACCCAGGTCACCGCCGCCTTCCATGCCGGCGCGGTGGTGAAGGTGATCGCCTTGGGCACCTCGGCGAAGGCCGGGATGAACAGGCCGGCCAGCGTGGTCGCCGCTAGCACGGCGATTGCGAGAGCAAGGCGCGGATAGCGCTGCAGCAGCCCGCCGTCTGCATCGCCATGGACATGGCCAAGCGCCTGCCGCCGCGCCATGGCCTGGCTCAGCCGGTCGAGCGCGATGGCGAGCGCGACGATGGCAAGACCGGCTTCCATCGCCTCGCCGACCTTCAGGGCGCGCAGTGCCAGCAGCACGTCGTAGCCGAGGCCGCCGGCGCCGATCATCGAGGCGATGATGACCATGTTGAGTGCCAGCATGATGACCTGGTTGACGCCGACCATCAGCGTCGGGCGCGCGGAAGGCAGTAGCACGCGCCACAGCTTCTGGCGTGCCGTGCAGCCGGCCATCTCGCTGAACTCGCCGATCTCCACCGGCACGCGCGACAGGCCGAGCATGGTGGCGCGCACCATGGGCGGCGTGGCGAAGATGGCGGTGGCGATCATCGCCGAGACCGGGCTGTTGCCGAACAGAAGCAGCATGGGGATCAGGTAGGCAAAGGTCGGGATCGTCTGCATCAGGTCGAGGGCCGGCGCGACCAGCAGGCGCTCCGCCCACGGCCGGCGCCAGGCCCAGATGCCGAGGAACAGGCCTGTGAGAATGCAGAAAGGCACGGCGATGGCGATCAGCGCGAGCGTCAGCATGGCGCTCGTCCACTGGCCGAACAGCGCGATGTAGAGGAAGCAGCCGCCGACCAGGTAGCCCAGCCTGCGGCCGCCCGCGGCATGGCCGGCAAGGAAGGCCGCGATGACGACACCGACCCAGGAGAGCCTGGGCAGCACGGTCGCCTCGAGCCCGTGGCCGATCTTGAAATTCTTGGCGAGCAGGTCGAGCGCGAAGTCGAGCGGCACGCCGAGGATGGTGGTGATCGAGCGGGTGAACCAGCTCAGATTGACCTTCATCCAGGTCATGATCGCGCTGACCCAGTCGGCGATGGGAACGACGTGGTCGGCGGGGTAGTTGACCGCCCAGGCCAGATGGCCGCGGAAGACGGCCAGGGCAAGTACGGCCGCGAGAGCAACGGCCCAGACCGCCAGCCATTTCTGGACCGGCCGCACCCTGCCCGAAGGCGTGTCGGCCGCGATCGTCACGCCTGCGCTCCGGACCGGTCGATACCGGCAAGAAGGTCGATCACGGCGTCGGGCGTCACCTCGCCGATCGGCTTGCCGGTCCCGTTGACGACGGCGAAGGGCTTGCCGGCCGAAATCAGCCTGGCGGAGAAGGTCGCGATGCGGTCTTCCGGCGCCACCGTTCCGGGGTGGCCTTCGGTCTGGCACGGGCGCATCAGGCTGCGCGCCGAGATGACCTTTGCGCGCTGCACGTCGCGGGTGAACTCGGCGACGTAGTCGGTTGCCGGATTGACCACGAGTTCCTCGGGCGTGCCGATCTGGATGACCTCGCCGTCCTTCATGATGGCGATGCGGTCGGCAAGGCGGATCGCCTCGTCGAAATCATGGGTGATAAAGACGATCGTCTTGTGCAGCACATCCTGCAGCCGCATCAGTTCGTCCTGCATCTCGCGGCGGATCAGCGGGTCGAGTGCCGAGAAGGGCTCGTCGAGGAACCAGATCTCGGGCTTGGTCGCCAGGCTGCGGGCAATGCCCACCCGCTGCTGCTGGCCGCCCGACAGTTCACGCGGGTAGAAATGCTCGCGACCGCCAAGCCCGACCAGGTCGATCACTTCGCGGGCGCGGGCCTCGCGGGTGGCGCGGTCCATGCCCTGGACACTCAGCGGGAAGGCGATGTTTTCCAGCACGTTGAGGTGCGGCAGAAGCGCGAAATTCTGGAACACCATGCCCATGCGATGGCGGCGCAGCTCGATCAGTTCGGCGTCCGAGATCGTCAGCAGGTTCTTGCCCTCGAACTCGACCTTGCCGAAGGTCGGCTCGACCAGCCGCGACATGCAGCGCACCAGCGTCGACTTGCCGGAGCCCGAGAGCCCCATGATGATGAAGATCTCGCCCTCGCGGATCTCCAGGTCGACCGCGCGGGCGGCGCCGACGAGGCCTGCCTGCTGCAGGTCTGCGGCACTTGCCTTGCCGTCGCGGCTCTTGATGAAATTTTCGGCGTCCGAACCGAACAGCTTCCACACATTGCGGCAGGCGAGTTTTATGGGCCGGGCGTCCGGCACGGCCACGTGCCCCACCTCAACAGCACTGTTCATCGGTCGTCCTTTGGAGTGGCGTCCACAAGATACGGCCCCGATCGTTACCCGAACGGGGCCGTTTGTCCATTTCGCGCTGGCCCTACTCGGCCCAGGCCTTCCACTTGGCCTCGTTGGCAGCGATCCAGGCCGCAGCCACGTCCTCGGCGGACTTGCCGTCGAGATCGACCTCGCCGCTCATCGCGTTGAGTTCGTCGGAGGTCAGCGAGTAGTTCTTCGCCACGTTGTAGGCGACCGGCCATTTGTCCTTCATGCCGGCCCAGGAGTACTTGTAGATTTCGCCGAACGGCTTGCCGCAGTCATAGGCCTTGTCGGGATTGATGCCGACGCTCGGATCGGCATAGCACTCGGCCGAGTATTCGGGGAATTCGACCCACTCGCCCTTGTACTTGGCGGGCGCCCAATGCGGCGAATAGATCCACAGCATGATCGGCGCCTTGCGCTGATAGGCCGATTCCAGTTCGGCGAACATGGCGCCGTCGGTGCCGGCATGGATGACGGTGAAGGGCAGGTCGAGGGCCTCGACGCGCTCGTCGTCAAAGCCTTCCCAGGTCACCGGTCCGCCGAGATAACGGCCCTTGGGGGCTGTCTCGGCCGTGGAGAAGGCTTCGGCGCAGGCCGGGTCCTTCAGGGCTTCCCAGTTGGGCAGGCCCGGGCACTTCTCCTTCATGTATTCCGGATACCACCACTCCTCCTTGGCCTTGGGGCCGAGGGGACCAAGCCGTTCGGTCTGGCCCGTCGCGTCGGAGGCCTTCATGGCCTCGCCGGCCGTGGTGTCCCAGAACTCCATGGCGAGCGTCAGGTCGCCATTGGTCAGGCCGGTGGTCAGGCTCGAGAGATAATCGGCGGTCGGGTATTCGACCGTGTAGCCGAGCTTTTCAAAGATGCCGCCAATGATCTTGGCGTTCAGGTTGACGCTGGTCCAGTCGAACAGCGCGATCTTGATCGGGTCGTTGGATTCAGGTGCCGCCGCGTAGGCAGAAGGCATAAAGAGGCTTGCTGCCGCGAGCGCTGCAGCTCCGGCCCCAAAACGCGCAAACTTACTGGTCATCGACATGCGTAACTCCCATTGTACGATCTTGTGTCGTCGGTAGTCCCCTATCGGGCCTCTTGGCGGGCCATCGTCCGCGGCGGAGCCACGACGCTTTTTCATGCTATGAAAATTTATATACCAACATTGACCACGCGCAATGGTGATTGCGGTCCCGAGCCCGCTTTTGCGGGTTTCGATCGCCTTTCGACCCGAAGTTTGGGCAAAACTGCACAAAGCCACAGCGGACTGACCGCTGGGCGGGCAGGCCGTGCCCAGTGCTTGGGCGGTCGCCTCAGGAGCGCGGCCTGGTCTTCTTTGGGTCGTAGTGCGCAAAGCCCACGATCCGCGCAGGCAAGCGCTTCTGGTGACCGTCGAGCTTGCCGATTTCCACCTCGGTATCGAGCGCCGAATGCACGACATCGACGCGGGCGAGCGCGATGTTCTTGCCGAGCAGCGGCGAGCGCATCGAGGAGGTGACGACGCCGATCTGCGCGCGGCCGACATGGATGCAGTCGCCATGGCCGACATCGACATTGGAGTCGATCTCCAGCCCGACGAACTTGTGCGACGGGTTCTCCTTGCGCCGGATCAGCGCGTCGCGGCCGATGAAGTCGTCTGTCTTCGATTTCAGCGGCACCGTGAAGGCGATGCCGGCCTCGAAGGGATCGGTCTGGTCGGAGAATTCCGTGCCGGCGAAGATGAGGCCGGCCTCGATGCGCACCATGTCGAGTGCGGCCATGCCCATCGGCTTCAGCCCGTGCTTCTGGCCGGCTTCCCAGACAGCGTCGAAGACGGTTGCCGCGTCGCGCGGATGGCAGAAGATCTCGTAGCCGAGCTCGCCGGTATAGCCGGTGCGCGAGACGACGATCGGCACGCCCTGTGCATCGCCGATGCGGCCGACGGCAAAGCGGAACCATTCCAGCTCGCCGATCGACGGCTGCACCGGCGACGTCCAGATGATCTCTTTCAGGATTTCGCGGCTGTTCGGGCCCTGCACGGCGATGTTGTGCATCTGGTCGGTCGAGGAGCGCACCATGGCTGTCAGGCCGAGCTTTTTCGCCTGCTCGCGCAGCCAGGTGCCGCCGAAGTCGTCGCCGCCGATCCAGCGGAAATTGTCGCGGCCGAGCCTCAGCAGCGTGCCGTCGTCGATCATGCCCCCATGCTCGTAGCACATGGCCGAATAGACGACCTGGCCGACGCCGAGCTTCTTGACGTCGCGCGTCAGCACATATTGCAGCAGCGCCTCGGCGTCCGGGCCGGTGACCTCGAACTTCCTGAGCGGTGACAGGTCCATCACCACCGCCTTCTCGCGGCAGGCCCAGTATTCCTCGATCGGCCCTGCCTTGGAAAAGGCATTGGCGAGCCAGTAGCCCTTGTACTCGATGAAGTTGCGCGTGTGCTCGGCGAAGCTCGCGTGGAAGGCGGTCTCGCGGGTCATTACGGGTTCGGCGTCTGGGGTCATGCGTTTCGCTACGGCTCGAGAGAATTTTTCTTCGCCCGAATAGGTGCGAACGTGAATGTCGGTCAGGTCCCAGCCATTGGCCGGCGTGGTGTCGTCCGGGCAGGACGAGGAGACGCAGACGATGTCGGTCAGCGCCCTGAGCAGCACGTAGTCGCCGGGACGCGACCACGGTTCGTCCGAGACGACCAGTCCCTGCGCGTCGATGGCGGTATTGAAGAAGAAGTTGATCGCCATCCAGCCGGCGCGCGGCGTCACGCCCTTGTCGGCCAGCGTCCGGTTGAAATTGTCAGAGCAGTTGGCATGGCCGGGATAGCCGATGTCATCATAATACTTCGCCGCGCAGGCGAGCGCGAAGGCGTCGTGTCGCCCGCAGGTGTCCTGCACCACTTCGACCAGCGGCTCCATGTCCTGGTCGTAGTATTTCGAATGCAGGCCGGGCATCGGGTAGCTCGAGCCCATCAGCGAGCGCGTCGTCGTCACGTCGAGCGGGTGGTCCTTGCCCTTGTCGAGCTTGCGGGCCGAGAAGCACTGGAAGTCGGTGCACTGGCGTCCGTCGATGTCGATGATCTGGATGTAGTCGCCGGCCTTGACGAAATAGGACTGGGCCGTCGCCGACTTGATGCGCTGGTCGAGCAGCGGGTCGGCGAGCGGATCGGGAAGCTCGAAGCGATGTACCAGCTTCGGTCTTGCGCGCTTCAGCGTCACCGCCAGCGGCGTTGCCGTGTCGTGCGCGTCGACCGCCATCGGGCCGCCGGGTGCGGCAACGATCAGCATGCCGTCGCGCGCTGCGACGAAGCTTTCCTCGGTACCTGCCGGCGTGTCGGCGCCGAAGATGCGCAGCGCGGTGGCCTTCGACAGATCGATGCTGCGCCGCTCGAGCTTGCGACGGAAGGCGCGCAGGCTCTGGTCGCCGGCCGCGAGCATGGCCTTCAGGCCGGCGGCATCGCTGCCCTCGCTGACGCCGAGCACCGCCGGATCGCCGCGCCCGTCGCGTCCGAGCGCCACGAGTTCGGCAGCCTGCCCGCCCTCGCTGTTGGCAATCGTGATCGTGTCGCCGGCTTCGAGCTCGAGCAGGATGGCGCCGGCGCCCGGAACGACATGGCGCTCCACGCCCGCTGCCAGCGTGCCGCCGCCCGGACGGATGATGCGGCTCGGCCTGGGCGGGCCGGCAAGGACGTCGGGATATGGCAGATGCAGCATTGCTCGGTCCCTGGCCGGTCGGCGGCGACTTGCTTGCGCGGAAGATTATTTGCATCAGAAGAATATCGGAGCGCTGGCGGGGGAGCAAGGCGAAGATGCGAGCGGACGATTGCGCGGGGCGTCAAACAGCTTGCCTCCTGTGCCCGGGCCGTTATGAAGCGGCATGGGAGGATGCCCGGGCATGATCTACCACCGCATTGCAGACTTCGACGACGCTTATGCCAACGGCAGCAACGTGCCGCGTGGCGACCGCTGGCCCGAGGCCTGGGTTGCGCCGTCGAAAGCCTACCGCGAGGAACGCGCCGGCGCGGGCCGGGCAAAGCTCGGGCTCGCCTATGGCGAGCGCGCGCGCAACCGGCTCGACCTGTTCCTGCCGGCAGGCGAACCGAAAGGTCTCGTCGTCTTCATCCATGGCGGCTACTGGCTGCGCTTCGACAATTCCTACTGGTCTCACCTGGCGCGCGGCGCCGTCGAGAGCGGCTATGCCGTCGCCATGCCCTCCTACACGCTGTGCCCTGAAATCCGCATCGCCGGCATCGTCGCCGAGGTGGGCGCGGCCATCGAGCATGCGGCCGAGATGATCGGCGGGCCGATCCACCTGACCGGCCATTCCGCCGGTGGCCATCTGGCATCGCGGATGATCTGCGCCAATTCGCCGCTAAGCCAGCCCGTGCGGCGCCGGATCGGCAACACGGTATCCATATCCGGCGTGCACGACCTGCGCCCGATGATGCGCACGGCCATGAACGCCGAACTGCACATCGACCGGGCGGAAGCGCTCGCCGAAAGCCCGGCACTGCTCGAGCCGATGGACAATGCGCGCATCACCTGCTGGGTCGGCGGCGCGGAACGCTCGGAGTTCATCCGCCAGAATGCCCTGCTTGCAAACGCCTGGACGGGACTTGGCGCGGCAACCGCGACGGTGGTCGAGCCGGACCGCCACCACTTCACCATCATTGACGGGCTGGCCGATCCGGACCATGCCTTGACGCGGACCCTGCTGGCGCAATGATGCCGCTGGCTTTATGAAGCGAGCATCCGGAAGATCGAAGAGTTGACGGGAATACAGCGATGAGAGCGGTTTTTGTGCAGTTGCAGTGCCAGCCAGGGAAGACCTACGACGTTGCGCACGCGCTGTTCGAACGCGAGATCGTCTCGGAACTCTATTCGACAAGCGGCGAATACGACCTCCTGATGAAGATCTATGTCGACAACGAGGACGACATCGGCAAGTTCATCAACGAGCACGTCGCCAACGTGCCCGGCATCGTCCGCTCGCTGACGACGCTGACCTTCAAGGCCTTCTAGACCCAGCAGCAAGAACTTCTGCATTTCTCACCCGGAGGGCAACGAATGCTCTGCCGGCCTGAACGCTCGTCCGCATGCAACCAATAAGTTGTATAATTGTGTTGTTGCAATCCATGATTGACTTCCCTAACGGAAGGTAAGATGATGCCCCTGTCCGGTTTCGAGGGGGAAATCAATGTGGCGCAAGGGCTTTTCAGGAAGTGCATGTCTTCGTTTCGTTCCGCCGGCCCTGATGCTGCTGGCGGCAGGCCTGTCGGCCGGCTGCGCATATGTCACGGCGGTGCCGCGCAAACCCGGGGAGCGTATCAACGGCATTCCCATCTATGACGTGAAGCCGCTGCTGATCGTCAGCGGCGACAACGTCACCATCGAGATGGTCCCCAATTACAACCGTCCCTACGCGTTGCGCTTCGGCGCCTTCCTCGCCAAGAACAACTTCGAGGCTTCGCTCCAGAACGGCATCCTGACGACGGTCAAGGCGGATATGGATTCCACGGAATTCATTAAGGTGCTGACCGCGCTCATCGACAAGATCCCAGCGCCGAAAGGCTTCTCCGGACCGGCTGGCGGCCCTTCCGCCGGCGGCATCAAGGACCGCTTCCAGGTCTACGACATCGTCTTCGACGACGACGGCAACCTGGTCGGCCTGCGGCCGCTGCTCATCGAGCCCAACCTGCTCCGGGTGAAGACGGCAGAACGCACCGTCATCGCGGCGCCCCGCCAAGCCGCCCAGCCGAACGAAGGCGACGACGGCATAACGCCGGGGCCGGTCTAAGGGTTGGCTGCAGCCATGGTCGCCGACATCGTCAGGCATCCCGAATACGCCACCGTCGAGCGAACAATCGTGGACGAGGAGCAGGACCTCGCTCAGCGCTACGGCGCACACCATGTCGGCGTCTCGAAGAAATTCCGGGCGGGCGAGAAGCTCTCCGAGACCTGCATCACCTTCTACGTGGCGCAGAAGGGTACGCCCGCATCGGGCGAACCCGTCCCGCCGGAATTCCCGCTGCTTTACGAGGACGGCTCGCGCGAGCGCCGCATCCTCACCGACGTGTGCGAACTCGGCGGCAGGCCCCGCGGCTTCAACATGCGCGGCGGCAACGTGGTGATCGGCGCCGACAACGAGCACGGGACGGTCGGCCTCGTCTTCCAGCGCGGCAATCGCGACCTGTTCCTGACCAACGCCCATGTCGTCACCGACCCGGGCCAGCAACCCGGCCTGGTGAGCGTCGAGGTGCCGGACGGCCCCATCGTCCAGGGCATCGTCAGCGACTTCGACGATCTGCTCGGCGGCGTGGTGCGCAGCGACGCGGCGATCGTGCACGTCGCGACGGGCACCATCGCATCCGGCAGTTTCCGCGGCACCGCCCTTCGCCTCGTCGGCTGCGGCGAGATCGCCAACAACGATTCCCGGCGCTTCTATTACGTGGCGATGGAATTCGTGCACGAGGCGGTGTGGCTCGGCTTCGTGCCCGGCGCGGCCGAAATCGACATTGACGGCCACAGCCTGAACTATGCCGGCTTCCACAAGCTCCGGCTGACGGTCGGCCGCTGCCGCCCCGGCCATTCCGGCGCCGTGGTGTTCTGCCGCTCCGGCGCCGGCCTGATGGCGGTCGGCCTCCTGTTCGGCGGCATCGAGGACGCCAACGAGGTCTGGGTCTTCCCGGTCAGGCGGTGCCTCAGGCAGATGAACATCGACCCGGACAGCCTCTGATCGGCCGCTTGTGCGCGCCTAGCCTATCTCCGCGACGAAGGCGCGGATGATTTCCGTCAGCACTTCCGGCTGCTCGACACAGGGTATGTGGCCGGCATCCTTGACGACCTCGTAGCGGCAGCCCGGGATGAGCTTTGCCGTCGACAGGACGAGATCGGGCGGCGTCGAGCCGTCCTGGTCGCCGACGATGCCGATGGCCGGAACCGCGATCCGGCCGGCCTCCTCGGTGAAATCGGCATCGCGGATCGCCTCGCAGGTCGCGACATAGCCTTCGACCGGCTGGCGTATCAGCATGTTGCGGTAGCCGGCGAAGTCGGCATTGCCCGCGGCGCGAAAGGCCGGCGTGAACCAGCGCTCGAGGATGGCGTCCGCAATGGCCTCGATGCCATCGGCGCGAATCGCCTCGATGCGCCCGTTCCACAGCTCGTTGGTGCCGATCTTGTGCGCGGTGTCGCAGAGCACCAGCGCGCGTACCAGGTCCGGGCGCGCGGCATAGAGCCCCTGGGCCACCAGCCCGCCGACGGACAGTCCGCAGACGATCACTTGCCGCGTATCCAGCATGTCGAGCAGGCCCGCCAGGTCGGCGACATGATCGTCCATCGTCGAATGCGCCCCGCCGGAATCCGACAGTCCGTGGCCGCGCATGTCATAGGTCACGATGGCGAAATCGCCGGCCAGCCGCACGATCACATCGCGCCAGATGCGGAAATCGGTGCCGAGCGAATTGGCAAAGACGATGACCGGCTTTCCGGCCGGCGCGCCGATCAGCTGGTAGTGCAGCGTGACGCTGCCGATCTTGGCGAACTGCATGGGCTCTCCGCGCCGCGGCGCAGGCGGCTGTTCAGGGTTTCTTGTCGGCCGCAGGTTTAGCCGGTTTTGCCGAGCGCCCCAAGACCGGAAGTTTCGGCCGTCTCGGCCTGTCCATCGAGGCGTCGAGATAATTGGCGTGGACCCAGCCCTTGCTGCCGTCGATCGTGACCAGCCGCCATTTGCCGGAGCGGGCGATCTCGCGCACGCGGCTGCCGCCGGCGAGCGTCATGAGGACAGCGGATCCGACATCGGCGCGCTGACGCAGGTTCACCGCGGTGGTCGTCCTGAGGATGCGCGGTCGGTCGGGCTTCGAGATCGACCCGGTGACGATCTTTTCGGGACGCGGCGGCGGCCGCTCCACGCGCCTTGGCAGCGTGATGGCCGGCCGCGACGGCGCGGCAACCGACTTGAAGACCGGCACACGCTCCGGCGGGCGCGGCACGCCCTTTTCCTGGGACACGACCCAGATGCCCGCGGCCAAGCCGCCGGCAAGCAGCCATCTGAGTTTCGGAAGCGCCAATCCAGCCATGCAGCCATGGTGGGGCCAAGACTTTAACATCCGACAAACAATTGCCGCCGCGACGCTGCGTCCCGCGCATCCGGACTGTCATTTGTCACCCGATCTGCGCTAAGGCAGGTCAGTTCAAGGCAGATGAAACGAACGAGACAACGGGACCGGCAGGAATGACCCCAAAGACCCTTATCGCGCCATCGGTGCTCTCAGCGGATTTCTCGAAGCTCGGCGAAGAGGTCGAGGCGGTGGCGGCTGCCGGCGCGGACTGGATCCATCTCGACGTCATGGACGGGCATTTCGTGCCCAACATCACCTTCGGGCCGCCCATCATCAAGGCGATCCGCAACCGTACGGACAAGGTGTTCGACTGCCACCTGATGATTGCGCCCGTCGATCCCTACATCGCCGCCTTCGCCGACGCCGGCTGCGACCGCATCACGGTGCATGCCGAGGCGGGGCCGCATCTCGACCGTTCGCTGCAGGCGATCAAGGCGCTCGGCAAGAAGGCCGGCGTCTCGCTCAACCCGTCGACGCCCGAAAGCGTCATCGAATACGTGCTCGACCGGCTCGACCTCGTTCTCCTGATGACGGTCAATCCCGGTTTCGGCGGCCAGGCCTTCATCCCTGCGGTGGTCGAGAAGGTACGGCGGGTAAAGGCGATGATCGGCGACCGCCCGATCAACATCGAGATCGACGGCGGCGTCTCGCCCGAGACGGCGCCGCTGGTGGTGGCCGCCGGCGCCGACGTGCTGGTGGCGGGCGCGGCCATCTTCAAGGGCGGCACCGAAGCCGCCTATCGCGCCAACATTGCCGCCATCAGGGACGCGGCCGACAAGGCGCGTTGAAGACCTGGCAGGAGGAGAAAACCATGGCAGCCACACCCCCGGTCTGCGACTTCGGATGGAACGCAATCGACGCGACGCTGCCCGGCGTCGACGGAAGGGAGCATCGGCTCTTCGACCTGGCCGGGCCCAATGGCCTGGTCGTGGCTTTCATCTGCAACCATTGCCCCTATGTGAAGGCCGTGATCGACCGCATCGTCCGCGACGCCGCCGACCTGTCACCTCTCGGCATTGGCTTCGTCGCCATCAATTCGAACGACGCCACCAGCCATCCGCAGGATTCGTTTCCCGAGATGAAGCTCTTCGCGGAACGAAACGGTTTCGGCTTCCCCTACCTGCATGACGAGGACCAGTCGGTGGCGCGCGCCTACGGCGCAGCCTGCACGCCTGACTTCTTCGGCTTCAACGGCAAGCTGGAACTGCAGTATCGCGGCAGGCTCGACGCTTCGCGCAACCGGCAGGACGAGCCGGGGCTGCGTCGCGACCTGTTCGAGGCGATGCGCGAGGTGGCCGCCAGCGGCGCGGGGCCGCGCGACCAGATCGCGTCGATCGGCTGCTCCATCAAGTGGAAGGACTGAGGCCCACGGCGCGCTGCATCGCGATCGACGCCATGCATCCGGGCAGTCGGTTGCGGCCATTTGCGCTATACGTGCCCTCGAATGGCGGGCAGCGCCCGGCCCCTCGCGGAGAAACCTGACGCATGCCGGAAATCGTTGCCGGACTCTTGTGGATAGCGCTCGGCGGCGCGCTCGGCGGGCCGGCCCGCTATTACGTGTCCGGACTTGTCGGCCGTCGCTTCGGCGAGACCTTTCCCTGGGGCACGATGGCTGCAAACGTGACCGGTTGCCTTTTGATGGGCGCACTGGCCGCGACGGTCTCCCTCAATGGCATGGCCCTGTCCTCGCCCGGCTGGCAGATCGCCGGCATCGGCTTCCTCGGCAGCTACACGACGGTGTCTTCCTTCAGCCGCGAGACGCTTGCGCTGGCGCGCGATGGCCAATCGGCCGGCGCCGGGTGGAACATCGCGCTGTCCTTCGGCCTCTGTCTGGCCGCCGTCGCTCTTGGCTACGCTGCGGCAAATGGAATCCTCGCATGAGGGAGCGCGCTGCAACGCAGGCCGGGGCTGCCGATGCACGCGAGACGGCGGGGCTCTACCTTGCCGTCAGCCTGGGCTCGGTGATCGGCAGCGTGTCGCGGGCGCTGGTGTCGCTCGCTGCGGTCGCATGGCTCGGCGAGGCGTTCCTGCTCGGCACTTTGACCGTCAACGTGCTCGGATCCTTCATCATCGGCTACTATGCCACGATGACCGGACCGGGCGGGCGCATCATGGCCTCGACGCGCCAGAGGCAGCTTGTGATGACCGGCTTCTGCGGCGGCTTCACCACCTTCTCCGCCTTCAGCCTGGAGACGCTGATGCTGGCCCAGGCCGGCCGCCTTCCGCTCGCCGGGCTCTATGTCGCCCTTTCCGTCGTGACATGGCTCGCGGCCGCCTGGCTCGGCCAGGTGCTAGCGATGCGCTCCAACCGCATGTGAGGAACCGGACCGATGCAGATACCGAAACAGGCAACGCTGCTGCGCATCTTGGTCGGGGAGGACGACCGGCACGACGGCCGCCCGCTCTACGAGGCCCTCGTGATGAAGGCGCGCGAGGCGGGACTCGCCGGCGCGACCGCCTGGCGCGGCGGCATGGGATTCGGCCATTCGAGCAGGCTGCGTACGATGAAGATCATGCGCCTGTCCGAAGACCTGCCGGTCATCATCGAGATCGTCGACGCGCGCGACAAGATCGACGCCTTCCTGCCTGCGCTGGAAGCGATGATGACGGGCGGCCTGGTCACGCTGGATACAGTCGAGGTCCTGCGTTACGGCAAGGACGCCGACTGACCCGCGAGTGGCTGCCTAGGGTCCTGACCCTAGCCGCCGAGACCTTCGAAGAGGATCGTCGACAGATAGCGCTCGGCGAAGGACGGGATGATGACCACCATGTCCTTGCCGGCATTCTCCGGGCGCGAGCCGATGATGGTCGCGGCCTGCAGCGCGGCGCCCGAGGAGATGCCGACCGGCACGCCCTCGAGGCGGGCGACGAGGCGCGCATTGGCGACCGAATCCTCGTTCGAGACGGTGACGATCTCGTCATAGATGTGGGTGTCCAGGATCTTCGGCGCGAAGCCTGCACCGATGCCCTGGATCTTGTGCGGGCCGGGCTGGCCACCCGACAGGACGGGCGAGGCTTCCGGCTCGACCGCGACGACGTGAACGCCGGGCTTGCGCTGCTTGAGCACCTGGCCGACGCCGGTGATGGTGCCGCCCGTGCCGATGCCCGAGATCAGGATGTCGACGCTGCCCTTCGTGTCGTTCCAGATTTCCTCGGCGGTCGTCTTGCGGTGGATCTCGGGATTGGCCGGATTCTCGAACTGCTGCGGAATGACCGCGCCCTCGATGCTGGCGGCCAGTTCGTCGGCCTTGGCGATGGCGCCCTTCATGCCCTTGGCGCCTTCCGTCAGCACCAGTTCGGCGCCGAGCAGCGCCAGCATCTTGCGGCGCTCGAGCGACATCGTCTCGGGCATGGTGAGGATCAGCTTGTAACCCTTGGAGGCCGCCGCGAAGGCGAGCGCGATACCGGTGTTGCCAGAGGTCGGCTCGACCAGCGTGTTCTTGCCAGGCGCGATCCTGCCAGCCGCTTCGAGCGATTCGATCATCGCCACGCCGATGCGGTCCTTGACGGAGGCGATCGGGTTGAAGAATTCGAGCTTGGCCAGGAGATTGGCGACAATGCCCTTCTGCTTGGCAAACTTGTCGAGGCGCACCAGCGGGGTATCGCCGATCGTTTCGGTGATGGAATTGTAGACTCGGCCGCGGCCTGGAACGTGGTTCGACATCGTTTCACTCCCTTGTTGCGCACAAGATAGGGCCTCGCGCGGGAGAATCCGAGGGAACGCCATGCTCAAACTTGCGCAGTCGAGAAACCGGATTCCTCAAAACGGACGATCGCGAGAAGGAATTGGCGCGAAGGATGCTAGTGGCGCGCCGCGATCGCCGCTGCCGCACCCGCCATGAAGCCCGCGGCGGTCCGGTTCAGCACCCGCAGCGCCCGCGGCGTCCTCAGGAACCAGCGCGCCTTGGCCGCCAGCAGCAGATAGGGCACCAGCACCACCAGAAGCACCAGGACGGTCAGTGCCGCGAGCACGCCGTAGTCTGCGACCGTGATCGTCTTCAGGTCCACGATGGTCGGCGTGATGGCCAGGTAGAAGATCATGGTCTTCGGGTTGCCCAGCGTGACCGTCAGGCCGGCGAGGAAACTCGCGGCGAGGCCGCCCTTGCCCCTGCGCGCCTCGACATTCTCGGCCGTGATGCCGCTGGTCCAGAAGGTCCAGGCGAGAAAGCCCAGATAGGCGACGCCCAGCCATTTGATGACGAGGAAGACCATGCCGAAGGTCTGCGCCACCAGCGCCAGGCCAAGCACCACGGCCGTCAGGTAGGTGAGATCGCCGGCGATCAGGCCGAGCGACATGACAAGCGCCGAGCGGAAGCCGGAGCCGAGCGCCCGCGCGATCAGTGCGGTCAGGCCTGGCCCGGGAATGGCGGCAGCCAGCGCCAGCGCGCCGCAATAGGTAACGAAACCGGCAAGGGTCATCGAGTCACTCGTGAGAAATGCAGTCCGGCTTTTCGCACAATCCGGTTCGGCCGGAAACGGCTTTCGATCAGCGGCGCGTCGCCGGGAAATCGGCCTCGAGGCGCTTTTCGAGCTCGACGAGATCGTCGGGCAGCGGCATGCCCATGGCGCGCAGCTCGTTCAGCTTCTCGCGCAGGTTCTCGTGCACCTCGTGGGCGTCTTCCGGCTGGTTGACCATCTGTTCCAGGAGCAGGCTGATCTGAGCCTTGATTTCCTCGAGTGCCATTGTCTGCTCCCTGGGACGTTCCGTCCCGTCTTGCTGCCGGCCACCGGCCGGTTGTTGATATGCTTAGCGCAGCATGCGCGAAACGACCTGCGCGGTATAGTCCACCATCGGCACGATACGGGCGTAGTTGAGGCGCGTCGGGCCGATGACGCCCAGTGCCCCGATGACGCGGGCATCCTTGTCGCGGTAGGGCGCCACCACGAGCGACGAACCGGACAGCGAGAACAGCTTGTTTTCGGACCCGATGAAGATGCGCACGCCCGAGCCCTCCTCGGCGAGGCCGAGCAGCTGGATGAGCCCGTCCTGCGTCTCGAGGTCCTCGAACAGGTGCTTCATCAGCTCCATGTCGGCCTGGGCGGTGACGTTGTCGAGCAGGTTGGCGCGACCGCGCACGATCAGCCGCGACGGCAGTCCGCTTTCGGACCCGGCCCAGATGGCCAGTCCACGCTCGACGAGATCCTGCGACAGCGTGTCGAGGGCTGCCCGGGTCTCTTCCTTGATGCGGGCGATCTCCGCCTTGGCCTCGGCCAGCGTGCGGCCGCGGATGTGGGCGTTGAGGAAGTTCGACGCCTCGTGCAGCTGCGATACGGTGATGCCGGGCGGCAGCTCGACCACCCGGTTCTCGACGTCGCCGTTCTGCGACACCAGCACGACCAGCGCCTTTGTCGGCTCGAGCTGGATGAACTCGATGTGCTTGAGCGCCACCTCGTTGTTGGCCGTCAGCACCAGCCCGGCGCCGCGCGACAGGCCCGAAAGCATCTGGCTGGCTTCCGTCAGCATGTGTTCCATGGTGGCGCCGCTGCCCGACGCCTTGACCTGCGCCTCGATGACCCGGCGCTCGTCGTCGGACAGGTCGCCAAGCTCCATGAAGGCGTCGACGAAGAAGCGCAGGCCCCGCTGGGTCGGCAGCCGGCCGGCGGAAATATGGGGCGAGTAGACGAGGCCGAGATGCTCGAGGTCGCTCATCACGTTGCGCACCGTGGCCGGCGACAGCGACGACGGCAGCATGCGCGACAGGTTGCGCGAGCCGACGGGCTCGCCGTCCTTGAGGAAGGAATCGACGATGCGGCGGAATATTTCGCGCGAGCGCGCATCGAGGGATTGCAGGTTCTGATCGGTGATCGGCGTGGTCATCGTGGCGCAGCACCTCCGGAGGAATGATATAGATGGTGTCGGGCGGAACACAACAAGGCGCCAGGGGCCGTTTTTCTTTGCGCTCCCGGGAGCGCGGGGCTAAAAGCCCGCGACCAGTCCGATTCCCGAAGAAAGAGCCTCGATGCGCCCATCCAAACGCCAGTTCGACGAAATGCGCGCCATTTCCTTCGAGCGCAACATTTCCAAGCACGCGGAAGGCTCCTGCCTCGTCAAGTTCGGCGATACGCATGTGCTGTGCACGGCAAGCCTCGAGGAGAAAGTGCCCGGCTGGATGCGCAATTCCGGCAAGGGCTGGGTGACGGCCGAATACGGCATGCTGCCGCGCTCGACGGGCGACCGCATGCGCCGTGAGGCGGCGTCCGGCAAGCAGGGCGGACGCACCATGGAAATCCAGCGCCTGATCGGCCGCTCGCTGCGCGCCGTGGTCGACCTGCAGGCGCTGGGCGAACAGCAGATCACCGTCGACTGCGACGTCATCCAGGCCGATGGCGGCACCCGCACCGCGGCAATCACCGGCGGTTGGGTCGCGCTGCACGATTGCCTGCGCTGGATGGAAACCCGCCAGATGATCAGCGTCGCCAAGGTTTTGAAGGACCATGTCGCCGCGGTTTCCTGCGGCGTGCATGCCGGCGAGGCCGTGCTCGACCTCGACTATGCCGAGGATTCGACCGCCGGCACCGACGCCAACTTCGTGATGACCGGCAAGGGCGGCATCGTCGAGATCCAGGGCACCGCCGAATCCGCGCCGTTCAGCGAGGAAGAGTTCGCCAACCTCATGGCGCTCGCCAAGAAGGGCATCGCGCGGCTGGTCGACCTGCAGCAGATGGCGGTGGCGTAGGCAGGCATGCAGCCCTCCGCGATCCTCGAATCGGCCCTCTACGTCACCGATCTCGACGCCGCGGCGGATTTCTACGCGGAAGTGCTCGGGCTGGAACGGATCGCCAGTGTCGAGGGCCGGCACGTATTCTTCCGCTGTGGCGCGGGCGTGCTCCTGCTCTTCAATGCCGAGGCGACCAGAAACGGCCCGCCGCCCGACGCCCGACTGCCGGTGCCGCCACACGGCGCGACGGGACCCGGGCATCTCTGCTTTGCCGCGACAGCCGACGAGGTCGAGACCTGGAAGTCACACCTTCTGGACCGCGGCGTCGCCATCGAAGCGGATTTCGAATGGCCGAATGGCGGCCGCTCGATCTATTTCCGCGACCCGTCCGGCAATTCCATCGAATTCGCCGAACCGAGACTCTGGGGACTGTGATGCGCAAGCTCGAGGAGCGAAAGATCGTCGTGGCGAGCCACAATGAGGGCAAGCTGCGCGAGTTTTCCGACCTGATGGCGCCATTCGGCTTCGAGGCGAAGTCGGCGAAGGAACTCGGGCTGCCCGAACCCGACGAGACCGGCACGACTTTCGAGGAAAACGCCTACATCAAGGCTTTCGCGGCGGCGAGCGCCACCGGGTTGCCGGCGCTGTCCGACGATTCCGGGCTGGTGGTCGACGCGCTCGACGGCGCGCCCGGCGTCTATACCGCCAACTGGGCCGAGCGGCCGGACGGCACGCGCGACTTCGGCATGGCCATGCAGCGGACCGAGACCGAACTGCAGCAGCGCGGCGCGACCGAGCCCGGCCAGCGCACCGGCCGCTTCGTCGCCGTGATCTGCCTTGCCTGGCCCGACGGCGAGGCGGAGTATTTCCGCGGCGAGGCCGAGGGGCATCTGGTCTGGCCGCCGCGCGGCGACAGCGGCTTCGGCTACGACCCGGTCTTCCTGCCCGACGGGCACGCCAGGACGTTCGGCGAAATGACCGCCGAGGAGAAGCACGGCTGGAAACCCGGCCAGGCCGAGGCGCTGTCGCACCGCGCGCGCGCCTTCCAGAAATTCGCCCGGGCCTGCCTGGGGGCAGCATGAACGATCTCCTGCCGGTCGGCCGCGATCCCGGCTTCGGCGTCTACGTCCATTGGCCGTTCTGTGCCGCCAAATGCCCCTATTGCGACTTCAACAGCCATGTCCGCCACCAGCCTGTCGACCAGGAGCGGTTCGCCGCCGCCTTCGCGACGGAACTCGCGACGATGCGGGCACGCACCGGGCCGCGCAGCGTCACCAGCATCTTCCTCGGAGGCGGTACGCCCTCGCTGATGCATCCCGAGACGGTCGGCGCCATGCTCGACGCGATCGGCTGCAACTGGACGGTGCCCGACGGCATCGAGGTGACGCTCGAGGCCAACCCCTCGTCGGTCGAGGCGGAGCGGTTCCGCGGCTACCGGGCGGCCGGCGTCAACCGCGTGTCGCTCGGCGTCCAGGCGCTGAACGACAAGGACCTGCGCTTCCTCGGCCGGCTGCACAATGTCGCCGAGGCGCTGAAGGCAATCGAGCTGGCGCGCGAGATCTTTCCGCGCCTTTCCTTCGACCTGATCTATGCCCGGCCGGGCCAGACGGCGGAGGACTGGGCGGCCGAACTCGAACAGGCGATCGGCTATGCGGCCGACCACCTGTCGCTCTACCAGCTGACCATCGAGGAAGGCACGCCCTTCCATGCGCTGCATGCGGCAAAGAAGTTCATCATCCCCGACAACGACCTCGCCGCCGACCTCTACGCGCTGACCCAGGAGGTCACCGCCGCGCACGGGCTGCCCGCCTACGAAATTTCCAACCACGCACGGCCGGGGGCGGAGAGCCGGCACAATCTCACCTACTGGCGCTACGGCGAGTATGTCGGCGTCGGTCCCGGCGCACATGGCCGCTTCGTCGAGCACGGCAGGCGGATCGTGACGATCGCCGAACGGGTCCCGGAGACCTGGGCCAACCTCGTCGAGGCCAGGGGGCACGGCGTGACCGGCGGCGAGACGCTGACACGGGCTGAAGAGGCCGACGAGTTCCTGCTCATGGGACTGCGGCTCGTCGAGGGCATCGACCTTGCGCGCTACGAGGCGATGTCGGGCCGCGGCTTCTCGCCGGCGCGCCTGTCGGTGCTGCAGGAAGAGGGCCTGGTGGCGCCGGTCGGCAATTCGCGCTTGCGTGCCACGGCTTCCGGCATGATCGTGCTCGACGCAGTGGTCGCCGACCTGGCGCGGTAACCGTACTGGCGGCATCATATAGGTAAGCAACGGCTTACTTAGAGAGGGAAGCCATGAACGCAAGCCTTGCATCCTGGCAATTCTGGGCCCTTCTGGCGGCGGCCTTCGCGGCCATGACCGCCATTTTCGCCAAGGTCGGCGTCGAGAATGTCGGCTCGGATTTCGCGACCCTGATCCGCACCGCGATCATCTTCCTGGTGCTCGGCATCATCATTGCCGGCAGCGGCCAATGGCAGCCTCTGGGCGAAATTTCCGCCAGGACCTGGCTCTTCCTGACGCTGTCGGGCCTGGCCACCGGCGCGTCTTGGCTCTGCTACTTCCGCGCCCTGAAGCTCGGCAATGCGTCGCAGGTCGCACCTGTCGACAAGCTAAGCGTCGTGCTGGTGGCGGTATTTGGCGCGGTCTTTCTGGGCGAGCGGCTTAGCCCGGTGAACTGGCTCGGGGTGGTCCTGATCTCGGCCGGCGCGGTCCTCGTGGCCTATCGTTTCTGACGCGCCGCGCAACGCGATCTGGCTGGCGGCAAGCTGTGCCATGCACGCATCGAAGCGGCTGGCCATCAGTGCCTGGCCTCGTCTTCCGGACGGTCGTCGCTGGCTCTTGTCTCGCTGCGTTCGGCGGAATCCTGCGCGCGGGCGCTGCGGTCATTCTGCTCTTTTGCGGCGCGCGTGGGCGAGACCCACTTGCGGCGTCCGGCATAGTACGGTTCGAAACTGTCCTGGATGATAAGCGAAGCCATCGTATCCTCCTCGATACTCCGATAAGAATCCGCCCAGCGTTGTTTGGTTCCAGACTGTGGCGACGCAATGACGCCGACGATATGGGTTGGGGACGAAGCCGCGAGGCGGGCCGAAAGCCCTTCGACAGACCAGGGAAGCGAAGCCAGACGTGACGCAAGCGCAACGAACCTACGTCGTTGGACAGAACGAGATCGTGGCCCGGCCGCTCGAGCCGGCGCTTTACCTCGTCGCCACGCCGATCGGCAATCTCGGCGACATCACGCTGCGGGCGCTGGAGACGCTGGCGGCGGCCGACGTGCTTGCCTGCGAGGATACCCGCGTCACCCGCGTCCTGCTCAACCGCTACGGCATCCGGCAGCGCCCGACCGCCTACCACGAACACAATGCCGGCGAGGCAGGCCCGAAGCTGATAGCCGCGCTTGAAGCCGGCAAGAGCGTGGCCCTGGTGTCCGATGCCGGCACGCCGCTCGTCTCCGACCCTGGCTTCAGGCTGGTCGGCCAGGCGATCGAGGCCGGCCAGCGCGTGGTTCCCATTCCCGGAGCCTCCGCCGTGCTGGCAGCGCTCACCGCATCGGGCCTGCCGTCGGACGCCTTCCTGTTCGCCGGCTTCCTGCCGGTGAAGGACGGCCAGAAGCGAAGCCGGCTCGAGGCGCTGAAAGCCACGCCCGCGACGCTGATCTTCTTCGAATCGCCGCGCCGCCTATCCGACACGCTCGCAGCCATGGCCGATGTGCTCGGCGACCGGCCGGCGGCAATCGGCCGCGAACTGACCAAGACCTTCGAGGAAATGCGCACCGGCAGCCTCGGCGCGCTTGCTGCCCACTATGGCGAGGCACCGACGCCGAAGGGCGAAATCGTCATCTGCGTCGCGCCGCCGGAGCATCAGCCCGACCAGCCCGGGGATGTCGATCGGCTGCTCAGGTCGCTGGTGTCCGAGATGGCGGCATCGAAGGCCGCCGCCGAGGCGGCGCGCATGACCGGGCAGCCGAAACAGGCGCTTTACAGGCGGTTGCTGGAGCTTCGAGACGGGGATGGCGGCTGACCGGCGAACACGGCAGAAGGCCTACCGGCGTGGCCATTCGAGCGAATGGCTGGCCGCGGCGGCCCTGCTTGCCAAGGGCTACCGCATCCTTGCCCGCCGCTACCGCACCAGGCTCGGCGAGATAGACCTGATCGCCCGGCGCGGCGACCTGGTGCTGATCGTCGAGGTCAAGGCGAGGCGAACGCTTTCCGATGCGATGGAGGCGATTGCGCGTGACTCGGAGCGACGCATCGAGGGTGCAGCCGATCTCTGGCTGATGCGGCAGCCTGACTACGGCCGGCTCTCCGTCCGTTTCGACATGGTGGCGGTGCTGCCATGGCGCTGGCCGGTGCATGTCGAGAACGTGTTTTACGGGCGCAACTGACCGCAGCCCTTTACCCGGCCGGACAATCCAACTATCTGCCCAGCCAGACAGCCGGGCGCGACGCCCGGCGACGAGACAGGCACTGTCCACTGGAGACGACCATGACACTTCCCGACCGGCTGAGCGGCGAGCCCAAGAGCCCGTTCTACGACGCGGACCTCCTGGAACGCGGCGTCGGCATCCTGTTCAATGGCAAGGAGCGCACTGACGTCAGCGAGTATTGCGTCAGCGAGGGCTGGATCCGCGTGCCGGCCGGCAAGTCCAAGGACCGCTTCGGCCAGCCGCTGACCATCAAGCTCAAGGGGACCGTCGAGCCCTTCCCGAAGGACGAACCCGCCGCCTCCTAGGCAGCCGGGTTGCGCCGCTCGACCGTCATCGGCAGGCCGCCCTCTGGCTGCGTCGTCAGCTTCTGCACGGGCCAGGGCCTGGTTTCGGGCGTCGTGTTAAAGCGGTACTTCGACATCAGCACGGCCAGCGCGATGATCGCCTCCTGCATGGCGAAGCTGGCGCCGATGCAGACGCGCGGACCGGCGCCGAACGGCAGGTACTGGTAGCGGTCGATCCTGTCGCGGTTCTCCGGGTGGAAGCGCGACGGCATGAAGGCGTCGGGCCGGTCCCATAGCTTGCGGTGGCGGTGGATCGTCCACGGCATGATCAGCACGGCGGCCTTCGGCGGAATGTAGAGATCGCGCCACTGTTCGGGCACGATCGGCTCGCGGTTGATCGATGGCGCCGGGGGATAGAGCCTGAGCGCCTCCTCGAAGGCGGCGCGCGTCAGCGGCATGGCGTCCAGCCATTTCACCGGGTCGGGCTCGCGCGACAGCACGGCATCGATCTCGCGCTCGATCGCCTCGCGCTCCCATGGCGCTTCGGCGAGGCAGTATATCGTCCAGCCCAGCGCCCGCGCCGTGGTTTCGTGGCCGGCGCCGATGAAGGTGATGATGTTGTCCTCGATCTCGCCGCGCGTCAGCCCGCTCGGCCCTTCGGCCCTCAGAAGCAGCGTCAGGAAATCCTCGGGCACCTCGTCTGGCGCGCTCTTCATGCGTTCGCTGCGCATGGTGATCGTGTCTGCGACGATCTTGCGGAAATAGGCCATCGTCTTGCGGCCGCGCAGCCGGGTCAGGCGCGGCAGCCAGTCGGGCGCGCGCAACAGGTCGAGCGGGTCGACGCGCCCCATGGTCTCGAACAGGCGGTCGATCTGCGATGCAAAGCTGCCCGGCTCGCCGGCGATCTCGCCGGAAAACAGCGTCTCGGCCAGGATGTCATAGGTCAGCATGGTCATGTCGGTAGCGACATCGACCGTTCCACCCGCCTCGTAGCGCTCGGCAAAGGCGAGGCTCCGCTCGAGCATCGGCCGCGCGAAGCCGAAAATGTGGCGTGGCGTGAAGACCGGCGCCATCGCCTTGCGCGAGCGCTTCCAGACGTCGCCCTCGGCCGTCAGCAACCCGTCGCGCAGGATCGGCCGCAGGATCTTCTGGCGTACCGTCGCCATCCTGTAGTTTTTGGCATTGTCGACCAGCACATGGCGGATCAGCGCCGGGTCGTTGGCGATGACCAGCGGACCGCCTATGCCGCTCACCGAAATATAGGGCTCGTTGTAGGAAGGCTCGCCCCAGAGTTCGAGCGGGTTGCGGTAGACGATGCGGATCATTTCCAGCGTCGAGGGCGGCGTCTTGCGCGGTGTCGGCGCCGGCGGCACGAAGGGTGCTGGCAGTGTGTCCATCAATGTCTCCGCCTTCAAACAGCGAATCTAGTGTGCCTCGGATGGAACGTCCATGGCGCGCGCCGAAAAGGGGGGCTGGCCGCCCTCCCCGGCCGAGGGTGTGCAAAACCGTCAAAAGCTTGGAATTCAAGGCCTGAGCGCCTATATATTGAGCATATTCAAGCGCCCGATTCGGGGCGGGTTTCGCGCTCTGTCGCGCAGCAGTCAGACGAAAGCAATTCATGAGCGATCAGTCCGAGAACATTCCCGGCGTGCCGGCCGAATACGGCGCCGATTCAATCAAGGTTTTGAAGGGCTTGGATGCCGTCCGCAAACGGCCGGGCATGTATATCGGCGACACCGACGACGGCTCGGGCCTGCACCACATGGTCTACGAAGTCGTCGACAACGCGATCGACGAGGCCCTGGCCGGCCACGCGACCCTCGTGACGGTGACGCTCAACCCGGACGGATCGGTCACCGTGACCGACAACGGGCGCGGCATTCCGACCGACATGCATGACGAGGGCGTCTCCGCGGCCGAGGTCATCATGACCCAGCTTCATGCCGGCGGTAAGTTCGACCAGAACTCCTACAAGGTATCGGGTGGCCTGCACGGCGTCGGCGTATCGGTCGTCAACGCGCTGTCGGTGTGGCTGAAGATGAAGATCCGCCGCAAGGGCAAGATCCATGAGATGAGCTTCACCCATGGTGTCGCCGACTCGCCGCTCGTCGAGACCGGCGACGCCGGCTCCGACACGGGTACGGAAATCACCTTCATGCCTTCGTCCGAGACCTTCACCATGGTCGAGTTCGATTATGGCACGCTGGAGCACCGGCTGCGCGAACTGGCCTTCCTGAATTCGGGCGTGCGCATCGTGCTGACCGATGCACGCCATGCCGACGTCAAGGTGCAGGAACTGATCTACGACGGCGGGTTGGTAGAGTTCGTGAAATATCTCGACCGCTCGAAGAAGCCGCTTATCAGCGAGCCTGTCGCCATCCGGGCCGAGCGCGACGGCATCACCGTCGAGGTCGCGATGTGGTGGAACGACAGCTACCACGAGAACGTGCTGGCCTTCACCAACAACATCCCGCAGCGCGACGGCGGCACGCATCTGGCCGGCTTCCGCGGCGCGCTGACGCGCCAGGTCACCGGTTACGGGGAAACCTCCGGCCTGACCAAGAAGGAAAAGGTCTCTCTCATCGGCGACGATTGCCGCGAGGGCCTGACCGCCGTGCTGTCGGTCAAGGTTCCCGATCCGAAATTCTCCTCGCAGACCAAGGACAAGCTGGTGTCTTCCGAGGTCCGCCCCGTGGTCGAGGGGCTGGTCAACGAGGCGCTTGGCACCTGGCTGGAAGAACACCCAGCCGAGGGCAAGATCGTCATCGAGAAGGTGATCCAGGCCGCCGCCGCCCGCGAGGCCGCGCGCAAGGCGCGCGACATCACCCGCAAGAGCACGCTGGGCGTGACGTCGCTGCCGGGCAAGCTGGCCGACTGCCAGGAACGCGACCCGGCGAAATCCGAACTCTTCATCGTCGAGGGTGACTCGGCAGGCGGCTCGGCCAAGGGCGGCCGCTCGCGCCAGAACCAGGCGATCCTGCCGCTGCGCGGCAAGATCCTCAATGTCGAGCGGGTCCGCTTCGACCGCATGCTGTCATCCGACATGATCGGCACCATGATCACGGCGCTTGGCACGGGCATCGGCAGCGACGAGTTCAACATCGAGAAGCTGCGCTACCACAAGATCATCATCATGACCGACGCCGACGTCGACGGCGCGCATATCCGCACACTCCTGCTGACCTTCTTCTTCCGCCAGATGCCGGAAGTGATCGAGCGCGGGCACCTCTATATCGCCCAGCCGCCGCTCTACAAGGTGACGCGCGGCAAGAGCTCGCAATACATCAAGGACGAGGCGGCCTTCGAGGAATTCCTGATCGGTTCGGGCCTCGAAGAAGCCTCGCTGACCCTGTCGTCGGGCGAAGTCCGCACCGGCCAGGACCTTCGCGCCGCGGTCGACGACGCGCTGGCGGTGCGGTCGCTGATCAACGGCCTGCACTCCCGCTACAGCCGCACGGTGGTCGAACAGGCGGCAATCGCCGGCGCCCTCAACTCGGAGAAGATGGCCGACCTCGGCAATGCCACGCGCATGGCCGATGCTGTCGCCGCAAGGCTCGACGCCATCGCCGACGAAACCGAACGTGGCTGGACGGGCCGGCTGTCCACCTCCAACGAAGGGCCGGGCGGGTTTGTTTTCGAGCGCACGGTTCGCGGCGTCAAGGAATTCGCCCTTCTCGACCTGGCGCTGATCAACTCGGCGGATGCCCGCCAGCTCGGCCGCTATTCGACCAGGCTCGGCGAGATCTACCAGCAATCGCCGGTGTTGCGCCGCAAGGAGGTGTCGGAACCGATCTCGGGTCCGATGGCCCTGCTCGACACGATCTTCGCCACCGGCCGCAAGGGCCTGACGATGCAGCGCTACAAGGGTCTCGGCGAGATGAACGCCGAACAGCTCTGGGAAACCACGCTCGATCCGAACGTGCGCTCGCTGCTGCAGGTCAGGGTCAACGACGCCACCGACGCCGACTCGCTTTTTGCACGGCTGATGGGCGACGATGTCGAACCGCGCCGCGAATTCATCCAGGAAAATGCGCTGAGCGTCGCCAACCTCGACGTCTAGCCGCCGAAGGCGCGCCGGAGCGCCCGGCGGACGGTCATTGCGGGGGGTATTCCGCCGCAAGCGGGTGCTTGTTGACAGATTGCCGGGGTCCTGCTCGGGAGTTTTCGCGCAAGCCATTGTATTCACTTGTTCTTTTGCCAGCACAATTCGCGCAGCCGCTCGATCTGTCCCCTTTTCGGGCTCAGGTGAAGCGCGGGATGGGCCCGAGCTGCGGCGTCTTCCTGTCGGACAGGTCGAGGAAGATCTCGTCGACGAAGCACCAGCCCCAGCCTTCCGGCGGATCGTAGCCTTCGATGACCGGGTGGCGCGTCTGGTGAAAGTGCTTGGTGGCGTGGCGGTTCGGCGAGTCGTCGCAGCAACCGACATGGCCGCAGGTGCGGCAGAGCCGTAGATGCACCCACGCACTGCCGATCTTCAGGCATTCCTCGCAGCCGCGCGCGCTCGGCGTCACGTCCTGGACCTGCTCTGCGTGACGGCACTCGTCGGCCATGGGCTTCGTCCTCCTTCAGGCCGTCGGCTGGGGCCGGGCGGAGAGATAGCTGTGCAGGGCGGCGACCACCTGCGCGCCTTCGCCGATGGCGCCGCCGACGCGCTTGACCGAGCCCGAGCGCACGTCGCCGACGGCGAAAACGCCCGGCACGCTGGTCTCGAGATGGGCGCCGGCGCGCTGGCCGGTGACGACGAAACCGGCCTTGTCGACGCCGACGCCGCAGCCTTCGAGCCAGGCTGTGGCCGGGTCGGCCCCGACGAAGAGAAAGACGTGGCGCATGTCGCGCTCGGTCTCGCGTCCGCTTGCATTGTCGCGCATCCATACCCGCTCGAGGCGGCGATCGGACCCGTCGAGCGCCACGAGTTCGGTGCGCCGGTGCAGTTCGATATTGGACGTCGCCGCCAGGCGGTCGATCAGGTAGCGCGACATGCTGTCGGCGAGTTCTGGACCGCGGATCAGCACGTCGACCTTGGACGCCAGGCCGGAAAGGTAGACCGCTGCCTGGCCGGCGGAGTTGCCGCCGCCGACCACGATGACGTCCTGGCCAGCCGTCGGCTTGGCCTCGACCGGCGAGGCCCAGTACCAGACGCCCTTGCCCTCGAAGCGGTCGAGTTCCGCGATCGGCGGACGCCGGTAGCGGGCGCCGCTGGCGATGACTACGGAGCGCGCCCGGATACGCTCGCCAGCATCGAGCAGGATGCCGAAGAAGCCGTCGTCGAGACTGCAGTCGAGGCTGAGAACCTCTGTCGGGATCATCATGTCGGCACCGAACTTCTGGGCCTGCACGAAGGCCCTCCCGGTCAGGGCACCGCCCGAGATGCCGGTCGGAAAGCCGAGATAGTTCTCGATGCGGGCGCTGGCCCCGGCCTGGCCGCCATAGGCGCGGCTGTCGAGCACGGCAACCGAAAGCCCCTCCGACGCCGCATAGACGGCGGTTGCAAGGCCCGCCGGTCCGGCGCCCACGATTGCGACGTCATAGACCGCCGTTTCGGCCCGGAGCGCATTCATGCCGATGGCGCGCGCCAGTTCGGGCTCGCCCGGATTGCGCAAGGTGGTGCCATCGGCCAGCACGACCCATGGCAGGTTGCGCAGGCAGGTGGGCGAGGCCGCGACGAACGAGGCGGCATCCTCGTCGGTTGCAGGATCGACAAGGTGGTGCGGATAACCGTTGCGGTTGAGAAAGTTCTGCAGCCGCGCGACGTCCGGCATGGTGTCGTCGCCAACGATCAGCGGGCCGCCGACGCCGCTCTGGATCAGCCCGACGCGGCGCAGGATGAGCGCGCGCATGATGCGTTCGCCGAGATCGGCCTCGGCGACCATCAGGGCACGCAGCCGATCTGGCGGAATGACCAGCGCCTCGACTTCGCCGCCGTCGGCCCTGGCGTCGACCAGCGAAGCCCGGCCCGAGAGCTGCCCGACCTCGCCGATGAACTGCCCGGGGCCGTGGTCGACGATCGGATTGACGTGGCCGAGCCCGTCGCGCTGGCTCATCGCCACCTGGCCCTTGAGGACAAGGATCATGCCGGGCGCGACCCTTCCCGTCTCGACGATCAGCTCGTCGGCCGCGAAATGCCTGAGCGTGCCGAAGGGGGCGATGCGGCCGACATCGTGCGACGACAGCACCGGAAACATCTGATCGTAACGTGAATTCAGCTCGGAGACGGATTTTTGCACCATGAGGCTAGTTCTCTCATCTGCCGGCGCCAAGTCTTTTCAATTCGCCCGCAATAGGCGATGCGCAGCCGCCGAGCGCGATCCTGCATCACTCCCGCGTCACACCTCAACAGATTTCAGGCGCTCGGCGACCAGCTCCGCGAGACGCGCGGCAACGTCCTCCTTGCTCATATCAGGCCAGTCCTCGACGCCGGACTTGGCGACGATCCGGACACGATTCCTGTCGCCACCCATGACGCCGCCCGCATGGCTGACATCGTTGGCAACGATGAAGTCGGCGCCCTTCTTCGCGAGCTTCGCCTGGGCGTTGGCCAGCAGGTTTTCGGTTTCGGCGGCGAAACCGATCACCAGATAGGGGCGCTGCCGGTGATGGCCGATGCCGGCGAGGATGTCGGGGTTCTCGACCATCTGCAGCGATGGCGGCCCGTTACCCGCCTGCTTCTTGATCTTCTCGCCGGCCGACGATGCGGTGCGCCAGTCCGCGACCGCGGCGACGAAGATCGCCGCATCGGCCGGAAGCAATTGCTCGACTACGTCGCGCATCTCCTCCGCGCGTTCGACATGGACGGTGGAAACGCCTTCCGGGTCGGCAATCGAGACCGGGCCCGAAACCAGCCGCACATCGGCGCCTAGCCGGGCTAGCGCCGCGGCAATCGCGTGGCCCTGCTTGCCCGACGAGCGGTTGGCGATATAGCGCACCGGGTCGATGGGTTCGTGCGTCGGCCCGGAGGTGACGATGATCCGGCGGCCGGCAAGCGGCTTCGGTCCGGGAGCGAGCAGCGCCTCGATCGCCGCCACGATCTCAAGCGGCTCGGCCATGCGGCCCGCGCCGGCCTCGCCGCTTTCGGCCATCTCGCCGCTGTTGGGACCGACAAGGGCGATGCCGTCCTTCTCGAGCGTGGCCCGGTTGCGGCGGGTTGCCTTGTGGTTCCACATTCTCGGGTTCATCGCCGGTGCCATCAGTACAGGCTTGTCGGTGGCCAAAAGCACCGTCGAGGCCAGGTCGTTGGCAAGCCCGTTTGCGGCTTTCGCCATCAGGTCGGCGGTGGCCGGGGCGACGACGATCAGGTCGGCCTCGCGCGACAGGCGGATGTGGCCGATGTCGTGCTCGTCCTGGCGGTCGAAAAGGTCTGAGAAGACGTGGTCGGCCGACAGCGCGCCGACCGACAGCGGCGTGACGAATTCCTGCGCGGCGGCAGTCATGACGCAGCGAACGGCGGCGCCGCGCTCGCGCAGGCGCCGGATCAGGTCGAGCGACTTGTAGGCCGCGATGCCGCCGCCGAGGATCAGGAGGATGCGCCTGCCTGCCAATGTGCCAGATGCGTCGCCTGGGTCGCGTGGGGCCGTAGCGACCGGCTGCGACTGCGCCGACCCCGCCGCCGGCAACCGGCCGGTAACGCCGTCGCGGATCATCAACCTAAGCTGCTCTTCCATCGAGACGCCGTGTTGCGCGGCGAGCTGGCGCAGAAGGTCTTTGACAGAATCGTCGAGGTTCCTGACGGTGATGCTGGCCACTTGATTGCACGCCTTGGGTCAAATGATTGCAATGCAATCATAGTGGCATGTTCCGGCCTGTCAGGAAAGCCTGTAGGCGATCCACACCAATGCGAGTGCGCAAACCCAGAGCGCGACGCGTCCCCAGCGGTTTGCACGCGCCTCGGCCTTGCCGATGGCATCCGTGGTCGTCTTGTCGAAGCGCAGGCCGTGCTCTGCCATGCTGTCGATCTCACGCGACAGCCGTTCCGTGCGCGCAGCAAGGTCCGGGGCCTGGCGCGCCAGGGCGAGTAGCGCGTTGGCGCCGTCGCGCGCATCGATCAAGACCCCGCGCGGGCCGAGATTGCCGGCTATCCAGTCGCCGACGACCGGTTCGGAGGTCTTCCACATGTTGAAGGCCGGATCAAGCGTGCGCGCAACGCCCTCGACCACCACCATGGTCTTTTGCAGCAGAACCAGCTCCGGCCGCGCCTGCATGTCGAAGAGCTCGGTCACCTCGAAGAGCAGCGTCAGCAGCTTGGCCATCGAGATCGTCTCGGCCGGCTGTCCGTGGATCGGCTCGCCGATGGCGCGGATGGCCTGAGCGAAGGCGGCGACATTGTGCGTGCGCGGCACGTAATCGGCCTCGAAATGCACTTCTGCGACGCGCAGGTAGTCGCGCGTGATGAAGCCGTAGAGAATCTCGGCGAGGAAGCGTCTCTCCTTCTTGCCAAGCCGGCCGGTGATGCCGAAATCGACCGCGACGATCGTACCGTCGGCCTCCACGAAGAGGTTTCCCGGATGCATGTCGGCATGGAAGAAGCCGTCGCGCAGCGTGTGGCGCAGGAAGGACTGGACGAGGTTGGCGGCGATGGCATTGAGGTCGTGGCCGGCGGCGCGCAAGCCCTCGACGTCCGACATCTTGATGCCGTCGATCCATTCGAGCGTCAGGACATCGCGGCCGGTGCGGACCCAGTCGACCTGCGGCACGCGAAAGCCCGGATCGTCACGTGTGTTCTCGGCAATCTCCGAAAGTGCCGCTGCCTCCAGCCTCAGATCCATCTCGATCCTGGTGGTCTGCGCCAGGGTGCGCGCGACCTCGACCGGCTGCAGACGCCGCGAGGCCGGGATGTAGCGCTCCTGCATGCGCGCGGCGAGGAAGAAGCCTTCGAGGTCGCGGAAGAAGGCACGGCGAACGCCGGGCCGGATGACCTTGACGGCGACCTTCCTGGAGTCGCCGTCGTCGCCGACCTCAGCCGCATGGACCTGCGCGATGGAAGCGGCCGCAACCGGTTCCCCGAAACTGACGAAGAGATCGTCGAGCGGGCGCCCGAGCGAGCCCTCTATGGCCTCGACCGCCTGGCTGCGCGGAAAGGTGCCCATCCGGTCCTGCAACTGGGCGAGGTCGAGCGCCATGTCGTTGCCGACGACGTCGGGGCGCGTCGCCAGGAACTGGCCGAGCTTGACATAGGAGGGGCCAAGCCTGGTCAACGCGAAGGCAAGCCGGTCGCTCCTGCCGCGGCCGATGGCGCGTGGCCGCGTCAGCAGGCGTGCGAAGCGCCAGCCAAAACGCGGCAGGCCGGCGAGATCGTCGCCCGGCAGCGCCGCCACGACCCCCTCGCGCACCATGATCCAGCCGGCCCTGAAAAGCCGGAGAGCAGCGCCCGGGCTGCTCATCGACATACGTCCGTCAAAGCTTCCAGCCCGAATGAAGCGCGGCTATGCCGCCGGCATAGTTGCGGAAGTCGACCCGGCTGAACCCGGCCTGCGAGACCATTGCGGCAAACGCCTTCTGGTCGGGAAACTTGCGGATCGATTCGACAAGATAGGAATAGGGTTCGGCGTCGCCGGTTACCGCCTTTCCGATGCGCGGGATGGCATTGAACGACCACGCTTCGTAGGCGCGGTCGAGCAACGGCATGTCGACGTCGGAAAACTCGAGGCAGAGGAAGCGGCCGCCCGGCTTCAGGACGCGGAACGCCTCTGCCAGCGCGACATCGATGCGCGGCACGTTGCGGATGCCGAAGGCGATCGTATAGGCGTCGAAGCTCTCGTCGGGAAAGGGCAGTTCCTCGGCATTGGCCTCGACGAAGTCGGTGTTGGCCTCGAGTCCGCGCTTGACGGCTCGGTCGCGCCCGACGGCGAGCATGGAGCCGTTGATGTCGAGAACCGTCGCATGGGCCTGCCGGTCCGAAGCATCGATGATGCGAAAGGCGATGTCGCCGGTGCCGCCGGCGACGTCGAGCACTTTCCAGCCGTCCCGTCTTGGCGGGTTGAGCCAGCTGACAAGCGCATCCTTCCACAGCCGGTGCATGCCGCCCGACATCAGGTCGTTCATCAGGTCGTAGCGCTTGGCGACCTTGTGAAACACCTCGTTGACGAGTGGCTGCTTTTCGCCGGCCCCGACGGTTCGGAAACCATAAGAGGTCTCCATGTCCTCAGCGGCAGTGGAACGTTGTTCTGACATTCTCGTATTACCATTCAAAGTCGGCGGGACCATAGCTGATCATATCCGACCGCGCTATGGTCGGGGGCGCGGTGTTCGGCCGCGTCGGGACGGGCACCACAAGGATGACGTAATGCCATTGAAAGCGGAGTTGCACTGCCACATCGAGGGGGCCGCGTCGCCCGATTTCGTCATCGCCCAAGCCCGGAAATACGGCAGGGACTTCTCGCCTTACATCAAGGATGGCGCCTTCGTCTGGCACGACTTCACCAGCTTCCTGGCTGCCTATGATTTCGCCGCCGACCTTTTGCGCAGCGAGGAAGACTATGCGCGGCTGGCCGACCACTACCTGACCAGCCTGGCGCGCGACGGCGCGATCTACTCCGAGGTGTTCACCTCGCCCGACCATGCCATCAAGTCGGGGCTGTCGCCCGCCGCCTACACCAATGCGCTCGGCGAGGGCATGGCGCGCGCCAGGGCCAAGACCGGCATCGAGGGCCGCATGATTGTGACCGGCGTGCGCCATGTCGGGGTCGAGGCGATCGAAAAGGCGGCGCGCTTCGCTGCACGCTGCGGGCATCCGCTGGTCACCGGTTTCGGCGTCGCCGGCGACGAGCGCATGGGAGACTTCGAGGACTATGTGAAGGCCTTCGAGATTGCCCGCGAGGCAGGGCTTGGCATCACCATCCATGCCGGCGAGTTGCTGGGCTGGGAAAGCGTGCAGGCCGCGCTCGACCACATCAGGCCATCGCGCATCGGCCACGGCGTGCGCGCCATCGAGAACCCGGATCTGGTCAAGCGCATCGCCGACGAGGGCATCGTGCTCGAATGCTGCCCGGGCTCGAACATCGCGCTGAAGGTTTTCCCGAGTTTCGAGGAGCATCCCTTCCCGGCCCTGCGGGCGGCCGGCTGCAAGGTGACCCTCAATTCCGACGACCCGCCCTATTTCTGGACTTCGCTGAAGCGCGAATACGAGATCGCGGCGGAATATTTCGGCATGGACGAAAAGGCCCTTCTCGGTGTCACAAGGACCGCCATCGAAGCGGCCTTCGTCGACAAGAAGACCAGGGCCGAGTTGCTGGCGCGCCTGAAGACCCCTGCCGGCGGCCGCTAGGGCCTCAAACGCCGACAAAACTGTGGTCGATGGCGGTCCGGACGTTTCTTGCCCGCGCCAGACCCGATAGGGTGCTCCGCAAGATCTGAATTCAGGAGCAGACACCATGCAGGGCGTCACCGTCGTCGACCATCCGCTTGTCCAGCACAAGCTCACCATCATGCGCGACAAGCAGACGTCGACCGCGAGCTTCCGCCGGCTGCTGCGCGAGATCTCGCTGCTGCTCGGCTACGAGGTAACGCGCAACCTCGAACTGACGACCAAGACGATCGAGACGCCGATCCAGACGATGCAGGCGCCGACGCTCGAGGGCAAGAAACTGGTCTTCGCCTCCGTCCTGCGCGCCGGCAACGGCCTGCTGGAAGGACTGCTCGACCTGGTGCCCGCCGCGCGCGTGGCGCATATCGGGCTTTACCGCGACCACGAAACGCTGGAAGCGGTGGAGTATTTCTTCAAGGCGCCGAGCGACCTAGCCGACCGGCTGGTGATCGTCGTCGATCCCATGCTGGCAACGGCGAATTCGGCCATCGCGGCGATCGACAAGCTGAAGGAACGCGGCGCCACCAACCTGCGCTTCCTCTGCCTGCTGGCGGCGCCGGAAGGCATCGCCCGCTTCACGGCGGCGCATCCCGACGTGCCGGTGTTCACCGCCTCGATCGACGAAAAGCTCAACGAGAAGGGCTATATCATTCCGGGCCTTGGCGACGCCGGGGATCGCCTCTACGGCACCAAGTAGCCGTTTACCAGCCGTTCACCGCGTTGCCATTCGCCGCCGCTTTTTAAGGTCGCGCACACCATGGCGCGGCTATGGTCAGAGCCTGAAGGGGCAAGGCCATGCTGCGCAAACTCTTGATTCTCGGTATTTGCGCCGGTTCGTCGGCGTCGATCCCGATTCTCTACCAGTCGAACCCGGAAGCCGTCGATCATCTGCTGCGCTCGGCGCTGCAGCAGGAAGCCGAGTTCGACATATCGAGCGCCGAGATCAACGTGGTGCGCCCGGTCGTGCCGGTGCCGGAGCGCATGCTCGGCCGCAAGGTTCAGATCCAGGTCGGGCCGCATGGTCACTTCACCGCCGATTTCAGGCTGAACGGCCGCAATGTCGGCGCGATCATCGACACGGGCGCCACGCTGGTCGCCATCAACGCGTCGACTGCGAGGCGCATCGGCATCGCGCTGACGCCGCGCGACTTCAAGTACACGGTCAACACGGCCAACGGAAAGGCGCGCGCCGCAAGCGCGATGATCGACCGCCTGCAGATCGGCCGCATCAGCATCGAGGACGTCAAGGCCGTGGTGCTCGACGATTCGGCGCTGTCGGGCACGCTGATCGGCGCCAGCTTCCTCAACCGGCTGGCAAAATACCAGGTCGAGGACGGGGCGCTGCTGCTCGTGCAGTAGCGGTCAGGCGGTGGGCGCGATGCGCCGGATGACCGCCTTCTGCGTCGGCGGCCGCCCATCGGACACGGCATAGGCGGACCGGACCGCCTCGGCAGCCCGCAGGGCCTCTTCCTGGGACCTTGCGTGAACGACTCCGAGCGCCTCGCCCTTCACGACTTCCGATCCGACCGGCATCAGCCGCGTCAGCCCGACCGAGTGATCGATCACGTCGTCCGGCCGCGTCCTTCCGCCGCCAAGCGCCACGACGGCCAGCCCGATGTCGCGGGTGGCGATCCCGCCGACGCGGCCGCCGGCGTCGGCCTCGACCGCGAGTTCGACCGGAGCCTTGGGCAGATAGTGCGCGGCATTCTCGACGAAATTGGCGGGGCCCCCGAGCGCCGACACCATGCGGCCGAAACATTCCGCCGCGCGGCCCGATTCCAGTGCTTCGGTCGCCTGCTCGGTGCCCTCCCTGGACGAGGCGGCGATGCCCGCCGAGACGAGCATTTCGGTCGCCAGCGCCAGCGTCACCTCGAGCAGCCGCTTGTCGCGCCACTTCCCGGTCAGGAAATCGACGGCGTTGTGGACCTCGACGGCATTGCCGGCAGCCGAGGCCAACGGTTCGTTCATGCCGGTGATCAGCGCCGAAGTGCGCAGCCCGGCGCCGTTCGCCACCTCGACGAGGCTGGTGGCGAGTTCGGTCGCGTCGCGGCTCTTGGCCATGAAGGCGCCGTTGCCGAGCTTGACGTCGAGCACCAGCGACTGCAGTCCGGCTGCGAGCTTCTTCGACAGGATGGAGGCTGTGATCAGCGGCACGGACTCGACCGTCGCGGTGACGTCGCGGATCGAGTAAAAACGCTTGTCGGCGGGCGCCAATGCTGCGGTCTGGCCGATGATGGCGCAGCCGGTATCGAGCACTGCCTTGCGGAACAGCGCATTGTCGGGCTGGCTGACATAGCCCGGTATGGAATCCATCTTGTCGAGCGTTCCGCCGGTGTGGCCGAGGCCGCGTCCCGAGATCATCGGCACATAGGCGCCGCAGGCGGCGACGATGGGCGCGAGCATCAGCGAGACATTGTCGCCGACACCGCCCGTCGAGTGCTTGTCGGTGACCGGGCCGGGCAGGTCCGACCAGTCGAGGACCTCGCCGGAATCGCGCATGGCCAACGTCAGCGCGACAGCCTCGTCACGCGACATGCCGTTGAAGAAGACGGCCATGGCAAATGCCGCGACCTGTCCTTCGGATACCTTGCCCGTCGCGATGCCGCCGACGAAGGCTGCGATGTCGTCCGCCGGGAGCGGGTGGCCGTCGCGCTTCCTGCGGATGATTTCCTGCGACAGCATCGGTCTATCTCCGGACGGACCGTGACGATGGCGTCACGCCGGTTGGCCGTCGCTGCGGCAAGCGGGGTTCAGTCATCGAAGAGCCCTTCGCGCAGCGCGTGCTTCAGCACCTTGGACAACTGCCGGCCGCCAAGCGGCGCGACGTCCTTGGTCTCGTCGTGCGAGAGTTCGTTTCCGGTCATGCCGGCGCCGAGATTGGTAATGACCGAGCAGGCCGCAACCCGCAGGCCAAGGAAGCGCGCGAGGATGACTTCGGGGACGGTCGACATGCCGACGGCGTCGGCGCCCAGTACGCGGGCCATGCGAATCTCGGCTGGGGTCTCGAAGGAGGGACCCGAAAACCACATGTAGACGCCCTGGTGCAACGACGTCCCGGTGGCTGCCGCCGCCTTCTTCAGCGCGGCGCTCAGCCGGGCGTCATAGGCCTCGGTCATGCCGACGAAGCGCCGCTCGCTCGGTTCGCCGAAGAGCGGGTTGCTGCCGGAGAAATTGATGTGGTCGGTGATCAGCATGACCGAGCCCGCCGGCATCTCCGGCTTCAGCGAACCCGCCGCGTTGGTGAGGACCAGCTTGCCGATGCCAATGCCGGCCAACGTCTCGAGTACCGGGCGCATGACGGCAGCGTCGCCGTGTTCATAGTAATGAGCCCGCCCGGCGAGCAGCAGCACCGGCCGGCCGGCCAGGGTGCCGGCCACGACTTCGCCGGCGTGGCCGGTCACGCCGCTTTGCGGAAAGCCCGGCAGGTCGCCATAGGGGATGCGAACCGCATCCTCGACCTCGGCCGCCATGGGGCCGAGGCCCGAACCGAGGACGATCGCCAGTTCCGGCGCCAGGCCGTTGAGCTTCTCGACCAGAACGTCTTCGGCGTTGGTCATTTCAGAATGTCCCCCGCAAACCCGTAGGGCAGCATCGCGCCCATCGTGACGGTCTCGACGACGCCGCTCTCGTCACAGAGGAAGAGCTTCGTATCCGGCCGCGCGAATTCGGCGAGGCGCTGCCGGCATCCGCCGCACGGCGTTATGCGCGCCATGCGTTCCGCGGTTACCGCGATCTCGGTGATCTCGCCACCGCCGCCCATGATGTAGTGGCCGAGCGCCGTGGTCTCGGCGCACCAGCCCTCGGGATAGGAGGCAACCTCGATGTTGGCGCCGGAGAAGATCTTTCCGTCGGCGGTGCGGAGCGCCGCGCCGACCGGGAATTTCGAATAGGGGGCATAGGCCTTGGCCATCGCGGCCTGCGCCGCGAGGAACAGATCGTGCGCCATGACTACCGCTCTTTCACATAGGGCACGCCGCCGGCGCGCGGGGGGATCGCCTTGCCGATGAAACCGGCGAGCAGGATCACCGTCAGGATATAGGGCAGCGCCTGCATGAGCTGTACAGGGACCTTGCCGACGAGAGGCAGGGGCGTGCCCTGCAGACGGATCGCCAGCGCATCGAGGAACCCGAACAGCAGGCATGCGAACATTGCCGGCACCGGCTTCCACTTGGCGAAAATAAGGGCGGCGAGCGCGATGTAGCCGCGACCGGCGGTCATGTCCTTGACGAAGCCGGCATTTTGCGAGAGCGCCATGTAGCAGCCGGCAATGCCGGTGAGGATGCCGGTGCAGATGACGGCGCGGTAGCGCAGCCAGGCGACCGAGATGCCGGCCGTATCGACGGCGGCCGGGTTCTCGCCGACGGCGCGCAGCCTGAGCCCGAAGCGGGTCCTGAACAGCACCCACCAGGTGAAGGGGACAGCGAGAAAGGCGACGTAGGCAAGCAGGCTGTGACCCGACAGAAGGCCCGAATAGAGCTGGCCGATGACAGGCACGTCGCGCAGGGCATCGGCGCCGGGCAGCGTGATCGAACCGAAGCGCGCCTCGGGGGGCAGCGAGGGCGTACGGCCGCCCTGGTTGAACCAGGCCTGGCCCAGAATGATGGTGGAGCCGGCGGCGATGAAGTTGATGGCGACGCCCGAGACGATCTGGTTGCCGCGGTGGGTGATCGAGGCGAAGCCGTGCACCAGCGAGAGCATGACGGATATCAGCATGCCTATGCCGAGCCCGATCCAGGCCGACTGGAAGACGGCGGCCGCCGCCGCGCCGGCAAAGGCGCCGGCCAGCATCTTGCCCTCCAGCCCGATGTCGAAGACGCCCGAGCGTTCCGAATAGAGGCCCGCCAGGCAGGCGAGCAGCAGGGGCACCGAGACCCGGATGGTCGAGTTGCCTATGTTGATCAGCGTATCGACGAATTCCATCTCAGGCGCGCTCCCCTTTGGCGGCCATGCTGACCGAGCGGGGACTGAGGCTGGCGAAGATCGTCTGCACCGTCGGGCGGAACAGGTGTTCGAGCGCGCCGGCAAACAGGATCACCAGGCCCTGGATGATGACGATCATGTCGCGCGAGATGGCCGGCATCTCGAAGGCGAGTTCGGCGCCGCCCTGGTAGAGCATGCCGAACAGGATGGCTGCGGGCACGATGCCGGCCGGATGCGAGCGCCCCATCAGGGCGACCGCGATGCCGACGAAGCCGGCACCCGACACGAAGTCGAGCGAGACATTGTGCTGGTCGCCCATGATCGGGTTCAGCGCCATCATGCCGGCCAGGGCGCCGGAAATCATCATCGTGATGATGATGATGCGGGTCTCCGAAATGCCGGCGTAGCGCGCAGCCTTGGGGCTGAAGCCATAGGTGCGGATCTCGTAACCAAGCTTGGTGCGCCAGATGATCGCCCAGACGACGACCGCCATCACGAGCGCCAGGATGAAGGACAGGTTGAAGGGAACCGATGGCCGCACCGTCAGGCCGAAGGGCTCGAGCAGGAAGCCGATCTTTGGCAGTTGCGCGCCTTCGGCAAGCTGCCGGGTCTGCGGCGCCATCGCGCCGCGCGGCTTGAGCGGCCCGACCAGCAGGTAGACCATGGCACTGGCCGCGATGAAGTTGAACATGATGGTGGTGATGACGATGTGCGAGCCGCGCCTGGCCTGCAGATAGGCCGGGATCAGCGCCCAGAGCGCGCCGACGGCGGCCGCGGCCAGGATGGCGATCGGGAAGGTCAGCCACCAGGGCAACACATGGTCGAAGGCGAGGCAGACCACGCCGACGCCAAGGCCGGCAATGTAGGCCTGGCCTTCGCCGCCGATGTTGAACAGCCCGCAATGGAACGCGACGGCGACGGCGAGCCCGGTGAAGATGAAGTTGGTGGCGTAATAGAGCGTGTAGGCAATGCCCTGGCCGCTGCCAAAGGCGCCGTCGACGAGAATGACGGCAGCGTGGAACGGGTTCTCGCCGACCAGCAGGACGACGAGGCCGGCAACCGCGAAGGCGACCAGCAGATTGATCAGCGGTATCAGCCCGTAATCGGCCCAGCCGGGAAGTTTTGCGTAGGGGGTGCTCATGGCAGGGTCTCGATGACGGTGCGGGTGTCCGAAATGCGCGCGTATTCGCGGTCGAGCAGGGCCAGGGTCAGCGCGTGTACATCCTCGGCTGGCCAGTGCTTGCCACGGCGGTCGGTACGGTCGACGCTCGCCACCGCGTCCTCGGGGATGACAACGTCGAAGCCGAGATTGCCGGCCATGCGCACTGTCGCTTCGACGGAATTCTCCAGAAGTACGCCGGTAACCACCAGTTGGCCGACCTGCAACTCGTCGAGCACATCCATGAGATCCGTCCCGATGAAGGCGCTGTTGGTCCGTTTGTCCACCACCGGCTCGCCGGGCAACGGCGCAACCTCGGGCTTGAACTCGTTGCCGCTGCTGCCCGGATGGTATGGCGAGGCCATGTCCGTCGAATCGTGGCGAATGTGAACGACCGGGAGGCGCCGTTCGCGCCAGGCGCCAAGCAGATCGCCGATGCGGTCTTCCATCTCCGGCTGGCCCCGGCGTCCCCATACTGGATCGTCGATGGCCTTCTGCACGTCAATGACGATGAGCGCCGGCGTAATCATTCAGCCGCCTCCTGCTGCTCGACACCCGCCATCAGCAGGCCAAGCTCGCCCTCCGTTGCCTCGGCGCCGCGTTCGCCGACGATGCGGCCGTCGAACATCACCAGAATGCGGTCGGAAAGCGAACGGATCTCGTCGAGCTCCACCGAGATCAGCAGCACCGCCTTGCCGCGGTCGCGCATGGCGATCAGCTGCTTGTGGATGAACTCGATGGCGCCGACATCGACGCCGCGCGTCGGCTGCCCGACGACGAGCACACCGGGGTCCTGCTCCATCTCGCGCGCGAGCACGATCTTCTGCTGGTTGCCGCCGGAGAAATTGGCCGTCCGCAGCCGGCAGTCGCCGGGGCGGATGTCGAATTTTTCGATCTTCTCGCGGGCGTCGTTGCGGATGGCGTCGATGTTGAGAAAGGGCCCTTTCAGGTAAAGCGGCTTGTCGTGATAGCCGAGGATCGAGTTCTCGTTCTCCTCGAAGGCGAGCACCAGGCCGACATGGTGGCGGTCCTCCGGCACGTGTGCGAGGCCGCGATCGCGCAACTCGCCGGGGTCGGCGATGCCGGTCACGTCGATCGGCTTTCCGTCGAGCAGCACGCTGCCGGACTCGGCGCGCCTGATGCCGCAGATCGCCTCGATCAGTTCCGACTGGCCGTTGCCCGCGACGCCCGCAATGCCGACGATCTCGCCGGCCGCCACGTCGAAGGAGACGTCGTCGACCATGGTGACGCCGCGGGAATCCTTCACCGTCAGGCCCTTCACTGCGAGCTTGACCTCGGCCGGGCTGGCCTCGCCCTTCTCGACCTGCAGCAGCACCCGACGGCCGACCATCAGTTCGGCCAGTTCCTCGACCGTCGTTCCGGCGGTCTCGCGCGTCGCCACGATGGTGCCCTGGCGCATGACCGAAACAGTGTCGGTGATCGCCATGATCTCGCGCAGCTTGTGGGTGATCAGGACGATCGTCTTGCCCTGCTCCTTGAGCTGCTGGAGGATGCGGAAGAGGTGGTCCGCCTCGGCCGGCGTCAGCACGCCGGTGGGCTCGTCGAGGATGAGGATTTCGGCGCCGCGATAAAGCGCCTTCAGTATCTCGACACGCTGCTGCAGGCCGACCGGCAGTTCCTCGATGATCGCGTCGGGGTCAACTTCCAGTCCGTATTCGCGCTCAAGCCGCTCGAGCTCGGAGCGTGCCTTGGCGATGCTCTTGTTGAGCAGCGCCTCGCTCTCGGCGCCGAGGATAACATTCTCGATGACGGTGAAATTCTCGACCAGCATGAAATGCTGGTGCACCATGCCGATGCCGAGCGCGATGGCATCGTTGGGCGTCTTGATCGACACGGGCTTGCCGTCGACCTTTATCTCGCCGCTGTCGGCCTGGTAGAAACCGTAGAGGATCGACATCAGCGTCGACTTGCCGGCGCCGTTCTCGCCGACGATGCCGCGGATGGTGCCGCGCTCGATGACGAGGTTGATGTCGCGATTGGCCTGGACGGCGCCGAAGCTCTTGTTGATGCCTGTCAGCTCGATTGCTGCTTGCGCCATGCGGCCGGGTCCCACCCTTGTTGTTTTTATCGTCCGGTCAAAAAGCTAGCATGCTGCCTGTCTGCTGCCAATCGAGTGGCGGCCGTGCGCACTCTCTATAAATACGCGCGCGCTTGTCAATTTCCCTAAGGGACCCGGCGGTGATATTGATCTGCCGGAATTGCAGTCGCGCTTCGCTGCGAACCCGGAAGAGGTCAAGCCATGTCAATGTCGCCCGATCGCCTGATGGCGCTGGAGATGCGGACTGCAGAACAGGACAGGACGGTGGAAGAGCTTTCCACACAGATCGCCGAGCAGTGGAAGGTCATCGAGCGGCTGCGCAAGCAGGTCGAGGCGCTGACGGAGCGCTTTGTGGAATTCGAACATCAGAACGCGTCTGAAGTGCCGGTGGCCAAGCCGCCGCACTGGTAGGGGGAATGCCGATGGAGGAGTCGGGAAACCGGATCGACAGGGCGCAGCGCTACGTGCTCGGCCTCATGGACGACGAGGAACGCGAGCGCGCCGAGCACGACCTCGAGGTCGACCCCGACTTCCGCGACGCGATGGTCGAGATCGCGCAGCGCATGCACCTCTTCGACCGCATGGCCGCTCCCGACAAGGCGCCGCAGGACGCCTGGAAGGTGGTCGAGGACAGGTTGGCCTCGATGCCGCAGATGCGCCCTGCGCCGCCACCCGTCGAGGCGGCGCCGCCGGACCCGCAGGCCCCGTTCGGCAGGCGTCGCTCGGATGCCCTGCGCGACACGATTGCACCGGCTGCGTTGCCGGCCGGCACGCGGATGGCACCGCACTCGGTTCCCAATCGCCGCGCCCTTGCCATCGCACTCGGCCTGATCGTGGCCTTCGTGCTCGGCTACGTCGCGGGCCGGGCATCGCTCGACATGCCGGCCTCGGTGCAGAAGTTCCTGCCCTAGGCCCGGCGCGAGAAACTCCGGACAACAAAAAACCGCCGGACTTTCGCCCGGCGGTTTCTTTCAGATGAACGGGCTGCCTCTTAGTAGGGGCAGGAATCGTCCGACATGTAGTCGTGAACCGTGATGGTGCCGGCGATGATGTCGGCCTTGGCCTTCTCGGCGGCTTCCTTCATCTCGGCCGTGATCAGGTCCTTGTTGTTGTCGTCCACGGCATAATCGACGCCGCCTTCCTTGAGGCCGAGGTCGTTGATGCCGCCGGCAAGCTTGCCGTCCTTGGCGTCCATGAAGGCGCCATAGACCGCCGTGTCGACGCGCTTCAGCATCGAGGTCAGCACTTTGCCGGGCTGCAGGCCATTCTGGTTGGAATCGACTCCGATGCCGAGCTTGCCGGCATCCGCCGCAGCCTGCAGAACGCCGACGCCGGTGCCGCCGGCCGCGGCGTAGATCACGTCCGCGCCCTGGTCGATCTGCGTCTTGGCGATCTCGCCGCCCTTGGTCGGGTCGTTCCAGGCAGCCGGCGTGTCACCGGTCATGTTCTGGATCACCTCGGTCGCGCCGGCAGCCTTGGCGCCGCCGACATAGCCGCAGCCGAAGCGGCGAATCAGCGGAATGTCCATGCCGCCGATGAAGCCGACCTTCTTGGTCTCGGACGCCATGCCGGCGAGCAGGCCGACGATGTAGGAGCCTTCCTGCTCCTTGAACACGATCGAACGGATGTTCGGCTTGTCGACAACCATGTCGACGATGGCGAACTGCAGGTCCGGGAAATCGGTGGCGACCTTGTCGAGGGACTCGGCCCACGAGAAGCCGGTCATGACGATCGGATTGCGGCCGTCCTCGGCGAAGCGGCGCAGAGCCTGTTCGCGCTGCGAGGCGTTCGATACCTCGAACTCGACATATTCGACGCCGGTCTCGGACTTGAACTTCTCGGCACCGTTATAGGCAGCCTCGTTGAAGGACTTGTCGAACTTGCCGCCCAGATCGTAGAGCAGCGCCGGCTTTATGTCGGCGGCGAATGCCGGAAGGCACATCGCGGAAGCGGCCAGAAGGCCAAAAACGATACGTTTCATGTGATCCACACCCTGTCGGTTGTTTTCTTTGCTTCATGCCGCGCTTTTCCCGGGTCCGCCCGGCGCTGCACGGCCATGGCAGGGGCTTCCACCCTCCGCTCATGATTCAGTCTTGCATGCCGAAAGCCAAAATTCACGCGGAATTTTGACCTTCTGGAAAACAATGAAAAGCAAAGCTTAAAGCCGCCGGCAGCCGGTTTGCGCGGGTTGCAGCCGGGCGCCGATGGCAGGCGGCGCAGAACGGCGCCGGCCCCGACGGGCCGCCGGTCAGGCGGCGGGCATCGCGCAGGAGACGCCGGTGCCCTTCAGGTTGCAGTAGCCGTAGGGGTTCTTCGCCAGGTACTGCTGGTGGTCTTCCTCGGCGAAGTAGAATTCCGGCACCGGCGCGATCTCGGTGGTGATCCGTTCGCGGCCCGTGGCGCGCAGCGAGGCGTCATAGGCATCGCGCGAGGCGATCGCGGCCTGCTGCTGGGCCTCGCCGAACGTATAGATGGCCGAGCGATAGGTGGTGCCGACATCATTTCCCTGGCGCATGCCCTGGGTCGGATCGTGGCTTTCCCAGAACAGTTTCAGGAGATCGGCATAGGAGACGATCTTCGGGTCGAAGACGACCAGCACGACCTCCGCATGGCCGGTCAGGCCGGTGCAGGTCTCCTGGTAGGTCGGGTTGGGCGTGACGCCGCCGGCATAGCCGACCGCCGTCACCCAGACGCCCTCGGTCTGCCAGAACAGGCGCTCGGCGCCCCAGAAGCAGCCGAGCCCGAACATCGCGTTCTCCAGCCCTTGCGGGTAGGGTCCCTTCAGCGGGCGCTTCGATACGAAGTGCTCGGATGCGGTCGGGATCGGCTTGTCGCGGCCGGGCAGCGCGTCGGCAGGCGTCGGCAGGTTCAGCTTCTTGTTCAGCATGTCGCTCAGGAAAAACATCGTTGTCTCCTTGGTCGGGGCGGCGGCACCGCCCCGGAATCGGCTAGCGGGTGACGGCGAACCGGCCGATGCGGCGCTCGGGCCGGCGGCCAATGGCGTAGAAGAGGAGCGCGATGATGCCGAAAACGGCAAAGCCCGGCTGGTCGAGGACGAAGATCATCACCGGGTTCCACACCAGGGGGTGGGCTTTCTCGATCAGGAAAGCCTGCATCGCATCGAGCGTCGAGGGCGAGGCACTGACCCAGCTCGCGCCGAGCGGCGTCAGCACCAGATGCGAGGCTGCAATGGTGCGCGTGACGTCGAGCACGGCCATGATGACAGCTACCGCCAGCGCGAGGCTGGCCAACAGCCGGAACAGGAAACGGAACATCGCGATCCTTGATTGTATCAGTCGCTGCGACACATATGATTGCAGCCCTTACACTGCAATCTTTACACGGGAATTTGAAGCCCGCCGGAAGCTTCTTCGACGCTGCGCCAGCAATGCACCCGCGACATTTCCACGCGAGACTCCGGAGAGGTGGGCCAGCCGGGCCACATAAAGGTCCGCAATGGCTTGGCATTCGCCGCGCAATCGACTAGATCAGCCCCTCGTCGGCAGGCCTAGCGGTCAGCCGGCGACGCGGAGAGGTGGCCGAGTGGTTGAAGGCGCACGCCTGGAAAGTGTGTTTACGGGAGACCGTAACGCGGGTTCGAATCCCGCTCTCTCCGCCACATATCATTGATTATGCAAGACTATTTGCCCAAACAAAGAACCATTCCTATAATAGTTCCCCAATGGGGCGTTTGCTATCAATCGCGGCATAGCCCCTCCGAAGGCAGCATCGCAATTGGATGGTATAGACACTTACTGCCGTTCCAGATGTCTGTGTGGACTTTGAATAGATGAGCCAGCGCCGATGATTGATATGGCAAGGCGGCGTAGCCGCGCGAAACGTATTTCTTCAAGTGCGATTGTCCTCGGGGTGGACATCGGGTTTGCCGCGCCGGCGCAGGCCGCCAAGGGACCGGGTGGCAACGATGTCGGCACGGTCGAGAACCTGTTCAAGATCCCCACTGACGCCATATCCAAGTACAGAGCCGAGGTGATCTGGCAGGATGAGGTTTCAGCTCGGGTCCGCTTCAAAGCGACCTGCGGGCCGCAGTTGCGCACGAATTCGACGACGCCTTCATCTTTCGGTCCCAAGGTTACGAAGGTGGCCGTAACGACAAGCCTGGCGTGCGCACGACAACGGGGACAAAGGGGCCGTCCGGCCCGAAGGCGAAGAGGGCCAAGCCGGCCCCGACGGGGAAGGACATATGTGAGCAGCGTCTGGAGTGACTGCCAAAGCTGCTGGAGCATCAAGAGCCAAGAAGAAGGCACGGGAAGAATGGAGCGCCAGGGCAGTAAGGTTTTATGGCGGGCGCTGGGGTGATTGGGGACTTGCCCTTGATAAATCGTTACACTGTGGCAAGACGGGTTTACCCATTCGCTCGCATTACTGCCGTGCTAGCGCTCACCCATGTCCGGCGCGCAAAAATTATTCCGGCGCGCAGAAACCGATCAACTGAGGAGACAGGTACCGGGCCGCCGCGTTGGTCGCCGCAGTCCGTTCCGCATGCTTACAGGCTTTAAGCTTACATCTGGTCTTCAGTGTCCTGGCTAGGCCTTGAGGGATAAGCCTTGCCGGGTCTGATACTGGCAACGCCGGAAAGGGGCAGACGCTGCGCGCCTCCCCTCCCGGTAGTCAAACTGTTTCGGTCAGTTGATTTTGAGGCCCAGATTGCCACATTCGACGATCTTCGTGCTTGCTGCCTGGAAAGCAGAGTCCCAGCTCACCTTCACGCTCTTCGGGCAGCTATTGTAGCGCTTGTTGACCAGATTGATGGTGCCCTGCGGCGTGTTGGCAGTGATCTTCACCGAGCGGACGCCCTTCTGGCTCGAAACCGTACAAGACACTGCATTGGGGATAGTACAATGAATAGCGGCACCGGCTGAAGCGGGGGCTGAGGCGAACTGGGCGGCAGTGACCGGACCGGCTGCCGAGAGCGCAGTCAGCGAGGCAATGGCAAGAGCAAAACGATTGAAGGAAGTGTTCATAATAGTCTCCGTTGGGTTGTTACAAAGCCGGGCTTTTGCTGCCCGATAACCCTTGGTCGAGTGACCGAGAAGAAAGGTTCAAAACTTTTTCTCGACCTCGCCACAGACGGAATATGGCCGCTCGCGCTTCAACGCTCCCAGGTCTGCCAGATTGGCATTGGCGGATTGGCGATGGCCAAGAGCAGGCCAGATCAGTCCACTTCCATCATCGCCTTTGGAAATAGAGCCGCCGTCTTGGTTGCCGCAGCCCGTCCTCCACGCTTGTACGCATTCTGATTACCCTTAGGCGCTCCGGGGTTCGTGCCGCCGTGCATTCGGCATCGGCGCTTCCCTTACACGGCCGGGGATCGGCACTTCCTCCCGAACCGGGTCTTGGCAAGGCAGCGTGGCGCATTCGCCAGTGGCTCTGGCTGCATGGGATTGTTTGACCGTTTGTCATTTCGGTAGCCCCCGTGTGGTGATGGAATTGGTCGGCGACAATGCCCGCCCTCATTGACGTGGACATGGCGGACCGTTTGCTCGCGCGGTTGATGCAGCTTTGCCAGAGCCTCCAGTGTTGACCGGCAGTTGCTCTGGGCCTTCATAGCCAACCGCCCGAAACGCTCGATAGCGTCGACATATTGCCCCATGTTGCGGGCTGCACGGCGGGCAAACTCGGTGAACATGCTGTCGAGCGTAATGGCTTGGGCTGCGAGGATGCGGCTGGCGATTGCCAGGTCTCCGCGCTCCACCTTTTCGCCTGTCGCTTCGACGTATTGGGCATAATCGGTAGTGCCGGGAAGCTCCGTTGAGTTGCCCAGGGCCTTCTTTTGCCGTCGTCCCGGAATTTGGATGCGCCTTGCCGGTGCGACGCTTCTAGCCGAGGCACTCTCCGCCATCGACCACCAGTGCCTGGCCTGTCATGAATGACGAGCGATCGGAGGCGAGGAACAGAACCGCCTCGGCGACCTCCTCGACGGTCGCCCAGCGACCCATCGGGATCTTGTTGCGTACATAGCCCTCGAGAGCGTCGCGGCCGCCCATCTGGCGCATGAACGGCTCGTTGAATGGCGTGTCGACCCAGCCCGGGCAGAACGCGTTGACGCGGATGTTGAAGCGGGCGTAGTCGAGCGCGATCTGCTTGGCCATCGCAACCACCGCATGCTTGGTCGTCGCGTAGGCGATCATTTCGCGGTCGTAGAGCACTCCCGAATTCGACGCCGTGATGACGATCGAGCCACCCTGGCGGGCTTTCATGTGCGGCACCGCAAGCTGCGCAAGCCGGAAATGCTGCCGCACGTTCATCTGCCAGGACCGGTCCATGCCTTCGGTGCTCGCCTGTTCGAGCGTCCCCTCGACTTGGATGCCGACATGGGAATGCACGATGTCGAGGCCGCCAAACGCCGCCACGCAGGTCTCGACGAGTGTCTCAAGCTGGCCGTCGTCGGTGACGTCGGTGGCTATCGCGTGCGCGCGCCCGCCCCTGGCCGCGATGGTGCCGACGGTTTCGCTGGCCGAGGCGAGGTCGCGGTCCGCCACAACGACCATGGCGCCCTCGCGGCCAATGATCTCGGCACTCGCCCGACCGATGCCCGAGCCGGCGCCGGTCACAATCGCCACCCTGTCCTGCAAGATCATGCCTGGTCTCCCCTCGCTCCTCTCGAGCCCGTTCTGTCGCGCAGCAGGAACTGCGCCATGATCAGCAGGGTCAGCGATACGGCGAGGACTACCGAGCCGATCGCGTTGACCTCTGGCGTGATGCCGCGGCGGATCGACGAGAAGATGTAGATCGGCAGCGTGCTGTCGGGACCGGAGACGAAGAAGGCGATGATGAAGTCCTCGAAGCTGAAGGTGAAGCTGAGAAGGAAGCTGGCCAGGATCGCCGGCGCCAGCATCGGCAGAACGACCTGCCGGAATGTGCCGAACGGCGTCGCATAAAGATCCTCTGACGCCTCGATCAGGCTGCGGTCGAGACCGGCGAGCCGCGAGCGCACGATCAGGATGACCACGGCGAGGTTGAACAGCACATGCGCGCCGATCACCGTCGGCAGGCCCATGGCGAGGCGCGGCGCGGCGTCCCCGAAGAGACCTTCCAGGAAAGGATTGGCCAGGTTGAAGACGGTGACGAAGGCGATCAGCGTGGCGATGCCGATGACGACGCCCGGCACCATGATGGCGATGTAGATGAGCCCGTCGCTGGCGCGCCGCGGCCAGCCGCTCATCCGTTCCAGCCCGAGTGCCGCGAGCGTGCCGAGGGAGGTCGCCAGAACGGCGGTCCACAGGCCGACGACGAGGCTGGTGCGCAGCGCCTTGAGCGCGAAGGGATTGGCGAAGGCCTTGAAGTACCACTCGACGGAAAAACCCTGCCAGTCCATCGCGTACTTGCCGGCGTTGAAACTGAAGATCACGATCAGCGCTATCGGCAGGTAGAGAAACACGTATATCGCAGCAGCATACCAGCGCATCAGAACCTCAGATCAGCGCTTCTTGGCGCAACTGGTTCCTGCCGAGCAGGAAGCGCATGTAGACCGCGATCGTGGCCAGCATGATCGCGACGATCGATACCGCTACCGCGGCGCCGAAGGGCCAGTTGCGCGACTGCAGGAACAGGTCGACCAGGGCATTACCGATGAAGAAGACCTTGCCGCCGCCGAGCAGCGCGGGGATGATGAATTCGCCCATCAGCAGGATGAACACCAGCAGCGAGCCGGTCGCCACGCCCGGCAGCGACAGCGGAAGCGTGACTTGCCGGAAAGTCCTCCACGCGCCCGCACCGAGATCGGCCGAGGCCTCCAGCAGCCGCTTGTCGAGCTTCTCGAGGCTGACATAAATCGGAAAGATCATCAGCGGCAGGTAGCCGTAGACCATGCCGAGCAGTACGGCGAAGCGGGTGTTGACCAACCGCACATCCTCCAGCCCGACCAGTTCCAGGAGCGAGGGGATGCCGCGGTTGCCCAGTATCAGCAGCCAGGCGTAGATGCGCAGCAGCTGGCTGGCCCAGAACGGCACGATGATCAGCACGAGCAGCATCACGCGCCAGCGCGCCGGCGCCTTTACGGCCAGGTAGTAGGCCATCGGGTAGGCGACCAGCGCGCACAGCAGGGTGCCCAGCGGCGCCATCATCAGCGTGTTGAGGAAGGCCTGTCCGCGCGAGGCGATATTGAGATAGTTGTCGAAGGTGAAAGCGGGGGTATAGCCACCGGCCGGCCCCCGCTCCCCGAAGCTGTAGATCACGACGACGACGAGCGGCAGCACGAGAAGCAACAGGAAGAACGCCGCCGCCGGTCCCACCAGCAGCGCTGTTACGCCCTTTTGCCGTCGCAGAGCCATGCCCGTCGCCCGCGCCCCGTCAGGCCGACTTGAAGCGGGCCATGAGTTCCGCCCGCAGCGGATCGGTCAGCGTCGCCGCGGCGCCGAACTCGAGTGCGCTCAGCAGTTCCTGCGCCGGGTAAAGGATCGGGTCGGTCAGCACCTCCTGCGGCAGCAGGGCGTTGGTCTTGGAGTCCGTGCTCGGATAGCCGTGCGCCAAGACCTCGCGCGCGTTCACCTCGGGATCCAGCATGTAATTGATGAAGGCATAGGCGGCCGGACGGTTCTGCGCGCCCTTCGGGATGGCGTAGAAATCGGTCCAGATCTCGCCGCCCTCGGTGCCAAGCACATAGTCGATCTCGGGCATGTCGCGCTTCAGCTGGGAGGCGTCGCCGGTCCAGGCGACCGACAGCCAGGCATCGCCCGCGCGCATGCCGGGCTGGTAGTCCGAGTTGATGGCGAACAGATGCGGCTTGGCTTCGATCAGCAGCTTCTCGGCCTCGGCCAGTTCGTTCGGATCAACCGAATTGAACGAATAGCCGAAATATTTCAGCGCGTTGCCGATGGTCGTCAGCTGGTAGTCGTGCACCATCACCCGGCCCGAGAGGTCGTCGCGGGTGCGGTCCCAGAAATGGCGCCAGCTGGTCATCTCGCCCTTCACCTTGTCGGTGTTGACGACGTAGCCTGTGGTTCCCCAGTTCTTCGGCAGCGCGTAGATCTGTCCGCCGATCTTGGCCTCGCCGATGAAGCGCGCCTCCTGCGTGCTCTCGTCGAAATTGGGCACCTGCGCCAGATCGAGCGGCTCGATCAGGTCGAGGGACTGATAGGTCGAGATCGTGTAGTTGGTCGGCACGAAAACGTCCCAGCCGGTGCCGCCGGCCTGCAGCTTGGCCAGCATTTCCTCGTTGGAGCCGAACACCGCGACGTTGATGTTGACCCCGGTATCCTTGGTGAACTGGTCGAGATTGGCCTGCGCGAAGTAGTTCGGCCAGGTCGTGAAATTGAGCGTGTCGCCGAGCTCGCCGGCAGCGTAAGCGGGGCGCGGACGCAGTCCGGGCATGGCGCTGCCCAGCACCGCCGTCGCCAGTCCGAGGCCGGTGACGCCCAGGAAATGGCGCCGCGACACCGAACCCTTCCGGTAGCGCAGCAGTTCCTCGATGAATTTCTCACGTGAGATGGGTTTTGTATCCTTCGACATGGTCTTCCCCTTTGTTTGAGTGCACGCCTTGTTTCCGTCTGCTAGTCAGTCGGCGGCAAGCGCCTGCGCCGCCTCCGCCCGAAAGCCCGCCGTGACGATCTCTCCCGTCTCGAACGGACTTTCGACAAGTTCGCTCTGGCGCGGTGCCAGTGCCGCGAATTCGCCGAGCCCTTCACTGCTCAGCAGATATTCGGTGTGTTCGCCCAGAAAGATGCGGTTCAGCACGCGGCTTTCGACCCTGACCACGCTGTCCTGCGGCAACGACTCCGCGCTTCTGGTGAGCAGGATCTGTTCCGGCCGCACCGCCAGCACGACGCTGTCGCCTTTCGCGAGCTGCATGTTTTCGCCGAACCTGTTGACCGGGAGGCTGACTCCGCTCGCCACCGTCACCTGGGCGCTATCGGCAGCAACCTCGCCGACGGTGCCGGGAAAGAAGTTCGACTTGCCGACGAAATCGGCGACGTAACGGCTGGCGGGCCGGTCGTAGAGATCGGTTGGCTTTCCGATCTGGACGATCCTGCCCTGCCGCATGATGCAGACCCGGTCGCTCATCGACAGCGCCTCTTCCTGGTCGTGGGTGACCAGGATGAAGGTGATGCCGACCCGCCGCTGCAGGTTCTGCAGCTCGATCTGCATCTCTCGGCGCAGCTTGCGGTCGAGCGCGGCCAGAGGCTCGTCTAGCAGCAGCACCTTCGGCTCGTTGATCAGCGCCCGCGCCAGGGCGACGCGCTGCTGCTGGCCGCCCGACATTTCCCAAGTCCGGCGCGTCTCGAAGCCGTTCAGCTGGACGAGGTCGAGCACGCGCGCCACGCTGCGGTCGATGTCGGCGCGCGACGACCGCGGCGAACGCTGCAGCAGGCCGTAGGCCACGTTGCGCCAGACGTTGAGGTGCGGGAACAGCGCGTAGCTCTGGAACACCATGTTGACCGGTCGCCGGTAGGCGGGGATGTCGTTCACCCGCACGCCGTCGAGGAAGACGTCGCCCTCGCTCGGCTGCTCGAAGCCTGCGATCATGCGCAGCGCCGTCGTCTTGCCGCAGCCGGACGGTCCGAGAAAGGACAGGAATTCGCCGGCCGCAACTTCGAGCGAGATGTCGCTCGCGGCGGCCACTTCGCCGAAGAACTTGCTGACGCCCCGGAAAACGGCAATGGGCTTGCGGGCTGCGTCTTCCGCCATCTGCACTGGTTCCCCGTCGATCCTGCAACAGTCGGAGCGGCGAGCCCGCCTATACCGACCGGTAGCAAATCTATTCAGTCGGTCGCTTTTCTGTATATAGGACGCAAGGCATATGCATTTTGGGATAGGCGGCCGTGCGGAGGGCCTGGCGTGCATGACGGCCGAATGGAATACGGCGATCGGCAGGCTGGTCGGCGCGCTCGACACCGACGCGTTTGCGGGCGCGCTGGTCGCCGCCCTCAGGACCCTGGCCGACTTCGACTATTCGGTGACCTTCGCCTATCGGGGCGAGGCGCGGCCGATCGACCTGCATGACGATTTTCCGGCCGGCAAGCGACGGGTCATGGTCGATATCTACCAGGACGGCCCCTACCTGCTCGATCCGCTCTATCTCGCCTGTGCCCGCCGGGTGCAGCCGGATCTCTACCGGTTGCGCAGCCTGGCGCCAGACCGATTCTTCCAGGGCGAGTATTTCAGATCCTATTATGCGCAGACCGGCCTGTCCGAGGAGATCGGCTACATTGCCGCGCTGCCCGGCTCGGTCATGGTGGTCGTCTCGCTGATGCGCTCGAGCCGGCACCCGGCCTTCTCGGCGAAGGAATTCCGCCAGTTGCGCGACGCCCACCCGGTCGTCAGTTCCTTCGTCGCGCGCCACTGGAGGGACCTGCACCAAAGCTTCGATGCGGCGCCCGGGCCGGGCCTCTCCATCATCCAGAGCACGATCGACAGCGCCTTCAGCAGCTTCGGGAGATCGGTGCTGACCCGGCGCGAGCGCGACGTCGTGGAATATGTCCTGAAGGGCCATTCCTCGGCGGCCATCGGGCACATCCTCGGCATAGCGCCGGGCACCGTGCGCATTCACCGCAAGAACATCTACACCAAGCTTGGCATCAATTCGCAGGGTGAGCTGTTCGCGCAGTTCATCCGCTCGCTGTCGGACCTGCGCGCGGTTTGAACCGCGCCTCCGGGCAAGAGCGGTCCCGGCTCCGCGACAATGGTGCCGACGGGCGCCGCATGACGCGACGCCCGTCGGCCATAACCCTAGTTCTTGACGGTATCCTCGAGGAAGAAGCGACCGAGCGGGTTCTGGTCGAAATTCTCGATGTTGGAACGCGATACGTTGATGAACGGGCTGTAGTAGAGGTCGATCCAGTTGACGTCGTCCTTGGCCATCTTCTGGATGTCGACATACATCGCTTCGCGCTTGACCGGATCCATTTCGATACGGGCCGCAGCGACAAGGTCCTTCACCGTGTCGTTCTGATAACGCGTCATGTAGTTCATGTTGGTGTCGTGCCCGACCACGAAGGTGGTCTTCTGGTCGGGGTCGAGAATGTCGTTTGTCCAGTAGTTGACGCCGACATCATAATTGCCATCGACGAGCATGTCCCATTCCTGGCTGGGGTCGACCTTCTGGATGTTGACGGTAACGCCGGCCTTGGCCAGCTGCTGCTGCAGCAGGACCGCGGTCTGTTCGACGATTTCGTCACCGGCACGAACGACATAGTTCAGCGTCAGGTCGGAGGCGCCGGCGTCGGCCAGCATCTGCTTGGCCTTCTCCGGATCGTAGGGACGCCGCAGGTTGTCCGCATAATAATAGAGAGCGCCCTTGGGGACGAAGGAATTGGCGACTTCGCCAAGGCCGAAGGTGACGGTGTCGATGATGGCCTGCTTGTCGATCGCCATGTCGAGCGCCTGCCGGACTTCCTTTTTGCCCAGCGCACCCTTCTCGTGGTTGATCAGCAGGTGATCTTCGCGCGTGGAGGGATCGGTGTGGACGATTAGGTTGGAGTCCTTCTTGAGCTCCGCGACCCGCGAGAACGGCACGAAGATCGCCGCGTCGAGTTCGCCGGCCTGGACGTTGAGCATGCGGGTGTTGTCGTCGGGGACCGAAATCCACTCCACGCCATCGAGCTGCACGCGATCAGCTTCCCAGAAGTTCGGGTTCTTCGCCAGGATAACACGGTCACCGCGACGCCATTCCTTGAGCGTGAAGGCGCCCGATGCGATCGGGTTTTCCGCATAGGCCTCGGCCCCGAGGGACTCCATGCCCGCCTTCGACAGGATGGATGCTCCCGGCATGGCCAGGGTGGACAGGAAGGGAGCCGAAGGTGTCTTCAGCTTGATCACCAGCGTGCGATCGTCGGTGGCCTCGGCAGTGTCGATGACGGTGTAGGAATCGCTCCACAGCGAGCCTTCGTCGTCGCGGATGCGCAGCAGGCTGAAAGCAGCGTCGGCAGCCGTCAGCGGCGAACCGTCCGAAAACTTCGCATCGCGAATCTTCAGCGTGTAGGTAAGGCCGTCCTCGGAAACCGTCCAGCTTTCGGCCAGGCCGGGTTCCAGCTTGGAGCCGCTCTTGTCGACGCGCACGAGCACGTCATAGACATTCGAGAAAACCCAGAAGTCGATGTTCTGGGCTGTCTTGATCGGGTCGAACGTCGTCGAATCTTCGCGCCGGCCGATCGTCAGCACGCCGGCTGCTTCGGCAATGCTGGCGCCGACCGTAAGGCTGGCCATGGCGCTGACCAAGCCGATTCTCATCCATTTCTTTAGCATCGTATGTTCCCTTCTTCTTTTGCTACTGGTTGACTGCGGTAAGTGGGTGGCCTGACGAATGGCCTTGCTGCGTCACGGCATCGAGTTTCAACGCCGCTCCTCCTCCCAATGGCTTGTCGGGGTCGATGTCGGGGATGGCCTGTATCAGGGCCGCCGTATAGGCGTGCCTGGGACGCGCAAAGACGTCCGCACAGAGCCCCTCCTCGACGATCTCGCCGCGATACATCACGACCACGCGCTCACACAGATTGCGCACGATTGCGAGGTCGTGGGCGATGAAGAGCACGGTCAGCGACATGCTGGCCGTCAGTTCACGAAACAGGTCGATGATCTGCGCCTGGATGGTGACATCGAGAGCGGCGACACATTCGTCGGCGATGATCATGCGCGGATCGACAGCCAGCGCCCTTGCGATGCCGGCGCGCTGGCATTGGCCGCCGCTCATGCTGCGCGGCTTGCGGCTGGCAAATTCCCGCTCCAGCCCGACCAGATCGAGCAGCTCGCCGACGCGCGTGGCGATGTCGGTGTCACTCGCCTTGCCCTGCACGCGCAGCACTTCGGATAGCATGTCGCCGATGGTGAGCCGCGGATTAAGTGCGTTGTAGGGATCCTGGAAGACCATCGCTGCTTCGCCATGCAGCTTTGCCAGGGCGGCGGCACGGTCCGTTGTCAGATCGGAACCATCGAAGCTGACGCGCCCAGAGGACAGTGGCGTCAGGCCGAGGATGGCGCGGGCCAGCGTGCTCTTGCCGCTGCCGGACTCGCCAACGATGCCAACGGTCTCGCCAGGCATGACGCGCAGGCTGACGCCCTTGACCGCGGCAACTGTCTGCGCGCCCCTGCCGAACAGCCCCCCCCCTCCGGTGAAGCGGACATGCAGATCGTCGATCTCGAGCAATGGCCTGGACGACGACGGTTCAGCCACCACAGTCTCCGGAATCTCGCTTGCGGCCTCGCCCGGCATCGACGGATGGCTCTGGATCAGCGACTTGGTATATGGGTGCGTCGGCGCCTCGAGTAGCTTGCGCTTGTCACCCTGCTCGACCAGCTTGCCGTCGCGCATGACGGCGATGCGGTCGCAGGTCTGCGCCACGACGCCAAGATCGTGGCTGATCAGGATGATCGACAGGCCGCGCCTGTCGCGAACATCCATCAGCAGCCGCAGGATCTGCGCCTGGATGGTGACGTCGAGCGCGGTGGTAGGCTCGTCGGCGACGAGGATCTTCGGATTGCTGGACAGGGCCACACCGATCATGGCGCGCTGGCGCATGCCGCCGGAAAATTCGTGCGGATAACCGTCATATTGCCGGTCGGGATTCGGGAAGCCAACCTGCGCCAAGATTTCGACGGCGGCGGCGCGGGCGTCGCGCCGGTTGAGACCCTGGTGGTAGCGAATGCCTTCGGCGATCTGGTCGCCGACTGACATGACCGGGTCGAGATGACTGGTCGGGTTCTGGAAAATCATGCCGATGGATCCGCCGCGAACCTTGAGCATTTCAGCCTCATCGGCGGTCACCAGGTCGCGGCCTTCGAGCAGTATCGAGCCATGGGTGATCGAGAGTTTGGTGGACGGCAGAAGACGCATCAGCGCCCTGCAGAACAAGCTCTTGCCCGAACCGCTTTCGCCGACAAGCCCCAGGATCTCGCCGCTGCCGAGATCGAGGGAGACCCGATCGAGCAGGAGCCTTTGGCCGGGCCCGTCCTCGACGGCCACGCTCAGATCCCGGACAGAAAGCTGCGGCGCGCTCATTCCGTGACACCCAGAACGTCGCTGACCGCATCGCCGAGCAAGCTGAAGCCGAATGCGAGCAACACGATCGACAGACCCGGAAACAGCGTGATCCACCAGGCGGTGGTAATGAAGGACTGGCCTTCGGCGACCATGATGCCCCACTCGGCCAGCGGGGGCTGCACGCCCAGCCCGAGATAGCTGATCGCCGCGCCGTTCAGCAGCACCAGGACAGCGTCGGACATGACAAAGACCACGGAACCGGCCACCGCGTTGGGCAGCAGATGCCGGAACATGATGCGGGTTCGGCTGAATCCGAGGCTGACGGCAGCGACAGCGTAGTCGGCGTTCTTCAGTACCAGGATCTGGGCCCGTATCAGCCGGGCATAGGAGACCCATCCGACAAGTGCCATGGCGATGTAGAAGCTGCTCAGCCCCGGCCCGAGAATGGCGATGATCGACAGCATCAGGACCAGGAAAGGAAAGGCCAGCACGACATCGACAAGCCGCATGAAGATGATGTCGACGATGCCGCCGAAGAAGCCGGCGATGGTGCCAAGCGTCGTGCCGATGATGAAGGGGAAGGCAACGCCGATCACGGCAATCTGCAGGTCGATGCGAGCGCCCCAGATCACCCGCGAAAAAACGTCGCGTCCGAAATTGTCGGTGCCGAAGGGGTGCAGCCAGGACGGCTCCACAAGGCGCGCCGTCGTGTCCTGGAAGATCGGATCATAGGGCGCGACCAGCGGCGCGAATATCGCCATGCCGACGAACAGGCCGAGGACGAGGACCCCGGCGACGAGCGTTGCCCGACCCCCGAAGATCCGGCGCCATGGAAGCTGGAATGTGCGGGTGGCCTGCCGGATCACTGCTTTACCCTCGGATCCAGGGCAACGGTGACGATATCTGCCAGGAAGTTCACGAGGACGGTGGAGCAGGCAAAGACCATCGCCACACCCTGGACCACCATGTAGTCGCGCGAGAAGATTGCCCGAACCAGCAGCTGCCCCATGCCCGGCAGCGCAAACACGCTTTCCACCACAACCGTGCCGCCGATCAGCCAGCCGATGTTGACGGCGAGCAGATTGACTGTCGGCACCAGCGAGTTGGGTAGGACATGGCGCCAGAATACGGTGCTTTCCGGCATACCACGCGCTCTCGCTGCCGTGGCGACGTCCGACTTCAATGCCTGAACCATCGCACCGCGCAGGCTTCTGGTCAGCACCGCCGAGAGCGACAGCGCAACCGTGAGGCTGGGCAAGGCCAGATGGTAGAGCTTGTCGCCGAGGCTGTTGCCGTATCCGGACACCGGGAAGATGTCGAGCCTGACGCTGAACAGGATGATCAGCATCAGCGCCAGCCAGAAGGCCGGGAAGCCGATGCCGAGGGTGGAGACGATGCGAACGATCTGGTCGGGCGCACGGCCCTGGTTGCGCGCGGCAATGGCCGACAGCGGCACGGCGATGAGAACCGACAGAAGCACGCTCGACAGCACAAGCGCCAAGGTCGGCTCCAGCCTTGTCGCGATGAGCCGCAGAACGTCGATCTTGTAGAGGATGGACTTGCCCATCTCGCCCTGGCCGAGATTGGCAATGAAGTAGAAATACTGCGTCCAGATCGGCTCATCGAGCCCGTATTGGGCACGGATGTTGGCGATGGCGGTGGGCGTCGCGCGTGAGCCGAGCAGGACGCGGGCAGGATCGCCTGGAATGAGGCGCACGAGTACGAAGGTGATGATGCTGATGCCGAACAGCACCGGCAGGAATTGCAGCGGCCGATAGAGGACGAACTTATACCGGTGCATGACGATCCGGGGCTCGTCGCGAAGTGTCGAGCAGCGGCGTTCGCATGGGCATCAGCCGGCCCTGTGCCTCGACAGGAAGTCTGTCAGGATTGGATAGTATTCGGATGGGTTCTCATAAAAGGGCATGTGGCTGGCGTTCGAAATGATCCTGATTTCGGCATTCGGCAGGCCAAGCTTCATCCGAAGTCCACAGGCCGGCGTCAACTCGTCGTGCTCGCCATGGGTGATCAGAACGGGGACCTTGATCCTTGGCAGGTCCGGCACCCGGTTCCAGTCCTTGAGGTTGCCGACATAGAGGAACTCGTTGGGGCCCTGCATGGTCGTGTAGGGCCCCATGTTCCAGTCATTGAGCGAGCGATTGACCGGGGCCGGCCACTCCTGCAGCCGGCAAACGTGACGGTAGTTGAGAATGGTTACGGCAGCGGCGTATTCGGGATGGTCGAACGTGCCTTCCGCCTCGTGCCTCTGCATCATCGCCACCGTCTCCGGCCCGAGCGCGGCGCGCAGCCGTTCAAGTTCCAAGATGAGATGCGGCATGTCGGCAACGGTGTCCTCGAGGATCAGCGTCTGCAGATTTTCCTGATAGGTCAGGGCATAGTCGATGGCGAGCCAGCCACCCCAGGAGTGGCCGAGCATATGGACCTTGCCGAGACCCAGGGCCTTGCGGACCGTTTCTGTTTCCTCGACATAGCGGGCAATCGTCCACAGCCCCTTTTCCGTGGGCCGGTCAGACGCGCCGGTCCCAAGCTGATCGAAGGCGACGACGCGATAGCCCTGGTCGACCAGGCAGGAATGGGATTCACGCAGATAGTCGCATGGCAGGCCGGGGCCGCCATTCAGGCAGAATACGGTCTCGCTGCCGCTGCCAAAGCTATAGGCAACGACCTTGAACCCATCGACCTTGACCTCGACGCGGTCGTCGGCTTGCATCTCACGCCACACGGGCAACTCCATCAGCCGGGTAATCGGGCTCCGGCATATTAACGGACCACGCCGGCTATGTTAGCTATAAGAAGTGATAGGGTAGCGTTTTTCGACACCGTGGGAGTAGGGGCATGATGGACAGGGTTGACGCCATCAGAGACTGTTTCGCGTCTCACAAGACGCTGGACGCCTGCGTCGACGAGGCCTTCGCCCTGCTGCGGTCACTCGGCTTCGACGCGCTCGTCTACGACTACACTCCCGTGCCGTTCGACCTCGATGGATCGATCATGGTGCCATCGCTGCTGATGTCGCGGAACATGGCCGACGACATGCACGAATACTGGTGCGAGCGAGGCTATGGGCGCATCGATCCCATCCAGAAGGCGGCCGCGCGCACGTCGGTCCCGTTCTTCTGGAAGTTCGACAAGGAGGCCGATACGCAGATCAGGGAATTCCTTACCGAGGATTCCGAACCGGTCGTCCGCTACATGCGCAAATGCGACCGGACCAACGGGGTTACCATTCCGATCCATCTGCCGGGGGGCGGTTACGCGACCCTGAACGGCATAGGCTTTGGCCGGGAGGTCGAGTTCGCACGCGAAGCGCGCTACCTGGCCGACTTCGGGTTCCTTGCCCAGATTTTCCACGAGTGTGCCTTCGAGCATTTCGACCAGTCGGCGCTGCGGCCCAACGTTGCGCCTCTGACGGAGCGCGAGCGTGAGTGCCTGCGCCTGTCGTCGCAGGGTCTGTCGGCCAAGGAAATATCCCGCGTCATTGACCGTTCCGTTCCGACCGTCGTCATGCATCTGGCTGCGGCGACGCGCAAACTCGGCGCGAAGAATCGTACCCAGGCCGCGGTCTCGGCGACGCACTACCGCCTGCTTGAAGGGTAGAGCCAGGCTCACCTATGATTTTTGATAGGATGCGGCGTGATTGCCTGCGCCCTATGCTGCCGGATGTCCCTGGGAAGGAGATGTCCATGCCGCTCACGAAAGAAGGCTTCGCCCCGTTCCGGGATTACCAGACCTGGTACCGCATCACAGGGACGCTCCAGTCGGGCAAACTGCCCCTGGTCGTGGTGCATGGCGGACCGGGCTGCACCCACGACTACGTCGATTCATTCAAGGACATTGCCGCTCTCGATGGGCGCGCCGTCATCCACTACGACCAGCTTGGCAACGGCAACTCGACGCGGCTGCCTGACAAGGGTGCAGACTTCTGGACCGTGTCGCTGTTCCTGGCCGAGCTGGACAATTTGCTCGAGCACCTCGGCATCGGGGACAGATATGCGCTTCTCGGCCAGTCATGGGGCGGGATGCTTGGCTCGGAACATGCCGTTCGCCGCCCATCCGGCCTGAAGGCACTGGTCATCGCCAACTCGCCTGCCAACATGCGGACCTGGGTGGCGGAGGCCAACCGCCTGCGGCACGAGCTGCCGCAGGATGTTCAGGACACGCTGCTGCGGCACGAGAATGCCGGCACCATCACCGATCCCGAATACATTGCCGCGTCCCGCGTGTTCTACGACCGGCATGTCTGCCGCGTCGTGCCCTGGCCGCCGGAGGTGGCGAAGACTTTTGCGATCATGGACGAGGACAACACTGTCTATCGCAACATGAACGGACCGACGGAATTTCACGTGATCGGAACGCTGAGAGACTGGACGATCGAAGACCGGCTGCCGCTTGTCGAAGCGCCGACGCTCCTGATCTCCGGCAGGTTCGACGAGGCGACGCCCGAGGTCATCCGGCCCTATGCAGAGCGCGTGCCCGGCTGCCGTGCAGTGGTGTTCGAGAGTTCGAGCCACATGCCGCATGTCGAGGAGAGGGCAGCCTGCATGTCGGTGGTGTCAGACTTTCTGGCGGGTATCGAGGCAGGCTCCGGCGGACCGGGTTGAGTTGGCCCGTCGACAGATCTAGCCGCCAATGACGCTGCGATAACCGCGCGGTGAGGTTCCGGCCCATCGGCTGAAGGCGCGGGTGAAGGCCGATAGTTCGGAATAGCCGAGCAGCAGGGCGATTTCGCTGAGCGGCAGATGGCGCTGCGCCAGGTAATGCCGCGCCATGTCGAAGCGTATCGCGTCGATCGCCTGGCGAAATCCCAAGCCCTCGTCTGCAAGTGCCCGGCGGATGGCGCTTGGGGCGAGATGCAGATCATCGGCGACCTTCTCCAGCGTTGGCGCCCCGTCGGGCAGACGCCGGCGCACTGCGCCGTGCACACGGTCGACCAGCGACTCGGCCCGTTCCGGAGATCCGAGCAGTTCGAGACAGGTCTGCATCATCGTCAGCAGCTTGAGGTCGCGCCCCGGCATCGGCCTGTCCAGGAGCGCGGGATCGAATACGATCGAATTGCTGTCGCAGCCGAAGAAAACCGGAGCGCCGAACGCAGTCTCATGCTGGCGCCACTCGACGGGCTGCGGATGTTCGAACTGGATCTCGATGGGCGCCCAGGTCCGGCCGCAGCATTCCCTGATCAGGTTGACGAACTGTCCGAGCGACAGCTCGGCATCCTGTCGTCTCGCAACGATTGCAGGCGTGTGAATCTGGTAATCGAGCCTGACGCGCCGCTCATCCTCCCGCACGATACACATGGTCGAGGAACTCTGCTGGTAGCGGAACAGGCCGACGAGGTTTTCCAGCGCCGAGCCGAGCGTCGGCGACGACAGAGCCGCATAGCCCCACATGCCAAGGTCGCGCGGCTGGAACTGTTGTCCGAACCACAGGCCGAAGTTGTCGCAGCCTGTGTCGCGCGCGGCCTCCTCGAACAGCGCGCAGAAAGTGGCGAGCGGCAATTGCAGGGTTGGCGCGACTGTCATTTCGGGTGCGACCCCGCAACGGCCGAAAACCGCGTCAACGTCGCCGCCCTGAGCCCTGACAAACTCGGTGAGCCCGGCGGCCGCGGCCATCAGGACCACGGGCGTATCGATTTGCGACGTTAGCTGGCCAGCCTGGCCCATTCAGTTCGACCCCTTCTTATCGTTCCGGAAAATGCCTCTGCGGAATGACAAGCGACAAAATCATGGCACGTGCCCCATTATGCTGCAAGGCAACATGCCACGATCTGTCAAGCTTGGCCCGCTTTCGGTCAAGCCGGACGGAGTGCGGCTCTGTAGGGTGTGCCTGTCGGTTTGCAACGATCCCCCCCTGTGGTGGCACAAGACATCGATTGCCCGAACACCGACGGTCAGACAGCCTGACGGAGGAATGGCAATGACCGATCAGCCCGAGATTGACGCCGTTAGCGGTGCAAATCGCTGGCGCCGTTTCGCCGATTGGGATGAGCGGCCGCTCAGGCTCGACAGGTTCGCGGTCGAGGATCCCGAGAACGGCTTTGCCGCCTTCAAGGGCGCGCGCGATCCCGCTCCCGGCCTGCAGATCGCGAAGGGACGTATCGTCTCGATGGACGGTACGGCGCTGGCCGACTTCGACATGATCGATGCCTTCGTGGCCGAGCATCACCTCGATCTCGAGATGGCCGAGACCGCAATGGCGATCCCTTCCGAGCGGCTTGCCCGAATGCTTGTCGACGTCGCGGTGCCGCGCACCGAACTGACGCGCCTTGCACACGGTTTGACGCCGGCCAAGCTCGCCGAGGCCGTGGCGCAGCTCTCTTCCATCGAACTGGCCTTTGCCTTTTCCAAGATGCGTACCCGCAAGACGCCCGGAAACCAGGGGCACGTCACCAACGCCAAGGACGACCCGCTGCAACTGGCAGCGGATGCAGCGATCGCGGTGGCCTTCGGCTTCGACGAGGTCGAGACCACGATGCGCGTGGCGCGCAACGCCTGGTCCAACGCGCTGGCCTGCGCGGTGGGCGTGTCGGTCGGGCGCTGGGGCACGCTGTTCCAGTGCGCCAGCGAAGAGGCCGAAGAACTGCAGATCGGCATGGCGGGCTTCACCTCCTATGCCGAGACCGTCTCCGTCTACGGCACCGAGCGCGCCTTCACCGACGGCGACGACACGCCCTGGTCCAAGGCCTTCCTGGCAGCCGCCTATGCATCGCGCGGCATCAAGATGCGCTGCACCTCGGGTGCCGCTTCGGAATTGCTGATGGGATTCCACGAATCCAAGTCGCTGCTCTATCTCGAGGCCCGCTGCCTCTGCCTGCAAAGGGCCATGGGCGTGCAGGGAACGCAGAATGGCGGCATCGACGGTGCACCGCTGGCGGCGTCCATGCCGGGCGGCGTGCGGGAGCTGATGGCCGAGAACCTGATCGCAGCCTGGCTCGACCTCGAATGCGCGACCGGCAACGACGCGCGCCACTCGGAATCCGAGATCCGGGTCGGTGCGAAGATCCTTCCCTTTCTGATCGCCGGGTCGGATCTCGTCTGTTCCGGCATGGGCTCGATCCTCAAATACGACAACTCCTTCAACCCCTCCTCGTTCAACGGCGAGGAGATGGAGGACTTCCTGGTGCTGCAGCGCGACTTCGAGGCCGATGGCGGCTTGACGTCGGTCGAGGAAGCGACCGCGCTCGACGTGCGGCGCCGCGCCATCGAGGCCCTTGCGGCGGTTCTCGACGAACTCGGCCTCGGCACGCCGACGGCGGCGATGAAGCGCAGTGTCGCGGTGGCCTCCGGCTCGAACGACACCGACAGCTATCTGCCCCGCGATGTCGCGCTGATCAGCGACAGGATCAAGGCGCAGGGCATCAACGTGCTGGACGTCATCAAGGCCCTGGCGGCGAGAGGGTTTCGCGAGGAGGCACAGAACCTGCTGAACGTCGTGCGTCTCCGCGTTTCCGGCGATTATCTCCAGACGGCGGCCGTCGTGCGCGACGGCCATGTGGTCAGCGCGGTCAACGACCCGAACGATTATGTCGGCCCCGGCACCGGCTATCGCCTCTCGGATGCGCGGCGCCGGGAACTCGCCGCCATCCGCGACGTCCTGACGCGCGAGGAAGTGCTGCGCACCGAGGCTGCCTTCGCGCCGGCCGAGGCCGCGCGGATCTCCTACAAGGCGCTGGGCCCCGCGGCCTCGAAAGGACCGGCCAGCGAGATCGTCATCGGCATCAGTCCGGCCTTCGGCATCAAGCTCTTCCAGACGCTTGCAGGGCATCCCCTGTCGGCGGTGCTGCGGGCGCTTTCGGAAGGCATCAGGGCCAAAGGCGGCACGGTCAGGGTGGTACGCATGCGCCATACCGCCGACACCTCGTTTCTGGGTCTGTCCGCGGCGAGGCTTGCGGGATCGGGCGTCGGAATCGGACTGCAGGCCAAGGGCACCGCGGTCATTCATCAGGCGGACCGGCTGCCGCACCACAATCTGGAACTGTTTTCCAATGCGCCGATCACCTCGCTGGCTCACTACCGATCGTTTGGCGAGAACGCTGCTGTCTATGCCGCAGGCGAGATGCCGGAGCCGGTGGTGGTGCCCACCGGAGGCATGGCGCTTGGCGCCCGCTACCATGCCCAGGTCGCGCTGATCTATGCCATCGAGACGGCGCTGGCCGAGGATGGCGCGCAGCCCGAGGATCTAGAGGTTGCAGACCTGGAGGCCACGTCATGAGAGACCCGGGACGCCGCCTTGGCATTGCCGATTATCCGCTCGCGGAAAAGTGCCCCTCCGATGTCACGACGGCGAGCGGCAAGACCCTCGACGACCTGACCCTGACAGCGGTTGAGGCCGGCGAGGTGACGCTCGAGGATCTTCGCATCACACCCAGGGCCCTGTCCGATCAGGCACAGGTGGCAGTCGCGGCCGGCCGGCCTACGCTGGCCCGCAACTTCGAGCGCGCGGCCGAACTTGTCGACGTGCCGCAGGACTTCCTGCTCGAGGTCTACGAACTTCTGCGTCCCGGCCGGGCCAAGTCAAAAGCGCAATTGCTGGAAGCCGCCGCCACGCTGCGTGCAGGCCATGGCGCCGAGCGGATGGCGGCCTTCGTCGAGGAGGCCGCCGAAGTCTACGAGCGGCGCGGTCTTTTCGGGTACCGATTCTGACACGGCGCCGCGCCGGGGCTGGCGTCCAACTCTGTCAAGTTTGAGGGTCTTACTGTCAAGACCGGCTGGCGAGCCTTGCCTAACGTCCGTAGCGTCAAGGCAAAGCACGATACGAGCTCGTGCAACAGCACGCGCCGCGAGGCAGACATGATGACGCGTCACCGAGTGCGCAGACGGTGGTGCGGCCGAGCTTGGTCAAGCGCATAGCGGTTCATGGGACACGAAGATGGTTCCGGGGCCGCGCCAACGGAGTGGAACCGATGAGCAAATTCAACCAGACACGACGCGACTTTCTACAGAATTCAGCACTGATGGCGGGTGGACTTGCGGCCGGCAGTATGGCCGGGGTGCTCCCGGCGGCCGCAGACCGGTCCAAGGAACTCAACATCCTGTGCTGGGAGGGCTACAACTCGGCGCAGGTGCTCGACCCGTTCCGGACGTCGACCGGCGCAACGGTGCGGGCCGAGTCCCTCACCAACGATCCGACCATGATCAACCGGCTGCGTGCCGGCGAGACCAACATCTGGGACCTGATCAACGTCAACAACCCCTGGGCCCGCAAGGTGATGAATCCGGAAGGCCTGATCAAGCCGATCGACAAGGCCCGGTTCGAGCCCTATTTCGACAAGATGCTGCCGGCCTTCAAGGCGCCCTACAAGTGGGCGATGGACGATGCCGGCGATCAGCTGCTGGGCATGGCCCAGCGCTTCGGCCCATACAGCTTCGTCGTCAACACCGACAAGATCAGCCGCGCTACCGCAGAGGACCAGGGCTGGGATCTGTGGAACGATGCCGCGAATGACAAGAAGTATGGCGTCCAGGCGTCCGACGACTGGAACGTCTTCGATCTCTGCTGCATCGCCGGCTTCGACCCCTTCCGCGAGCATACGGACGAAGAGGTGGCCAAGTACACCGACGCCGCGAAGCGGGTCTTCAAGGGCGCGAGAATGGTCGGCGACCTGGCCACGATGAACCAGGCGCTGGTTTCAGGCGAGATCGACTTCTACCTGACGGGCGGTACCTACTCGTGCTCCCCGGCGCGCGCAGACGGCAACCTCAACATCCGGGCGATCACCCCGCTGCGCGGTCCTTTCGAGGGCGGTAAGGGCGGCATCTCGTGGATCGAGATCACCTCGGTCGTCAACAATCCGGACGTTTCGCCGCTGGCAGAGGACTTCCTCGAATACGTCCAGTCTCCCGAAATGTCCCACACCGTGGCCTTCGCCGAGGGCACGTTCAATCCCGTCACGCAGATGGGCAACTCCGCGTGCTTCGACCTGTTCTCCAAGGAAGAACTCGACGTCATCCAGTGGGACAGCCTCGAGGAAGAAATGGCGCGTTCGGCCGAGTACGATATCGTGCCGGACTACGACAAGCTGCTGGACATCATGACCGCAGTAAAGCGCGAAACATCGGGCGGCTGACGAGGCCTGCCTGCTCCCGTTCTTGGAAGTCGTCCAGCATTTTCGGCTGGGCGACTTCCGGGTTTTCCGTGTCGCACCATCACCGGATTCCGTAATTCATGACTGGCGTACCAATTTTGCAGCTGCGCAGCCTGACCAAGACGTTTGGCTCCCTGGCTGCGGTGGACAAGATAGACCTGGATTTCGACGAGGGTGAATTCTTCACCATCGTCGGGCCGTCTGGTAGTGGAAAGACCACTCTCCTGCGCATGTTGACCGGCATGGAAACGCCAACGAGTGGCGAGATCCTGCTGCGCGGCAAGCGCATCAACGACCTGCCCGCCAACAAGCGGCCAACCTGCATGGTCTTTCAGTCGCTGGCGCTGTTCCCACACCGGTCGGTCGGACAGAACATCGAGTTCTCCCTGAAGATGAAGGGCGTCGATCCGGCGACGCGCAAGGCCCGCGCGCTCGAACTCATGTCGCAATTGCGGCTACCCGAATCCTACTATTCAAAGAACGTCACCAAGTGCTCCGGCGGCGAACGGCAGCGCGTGGCACTGGCCCGCGCCCTCGCCTACGAGCCTGACATCCTGTTCTTCGACGAGCCGCTGTCGGCCATCGACTACAAGCTCCGGAAGACGCTGGAGAAGGAACTCAAGGACATTCACCGGGAGACCGGAAAAACCTTCATCTACATCACCCACAGCCTTGAAGAGGCTATGGTGATGAGTGACCGTATCGGCGTCATGCGGGGCGGCAAGCTGATCCAGGTAGGATCGCCACAGGAAATCTACTCCGCGCCGCACACCAAGTTCGTTTCCGAATTCATCGGCGACGTGAATATCATCGGCGTCACGGCCGACGGCACTGCGCAGGTGAAGGCAAAGGAATTCGGCGCCAGCCTCAAGACGCCCGCCGTGCCGGAGGGCTTCGGTGCCGGCTACCTGGTGGTCCGGCCGGAATCGCTGCGCTTCCTGTCCAAGCCCGACGAGGCGCAGAATTGCCTCGAGGGGCGTCTGTACAACGAATACGTTCTGGGCTCTCGCGTGCAGTACCAGGTGCGGGTCGGCGACCACGTCTTCATCGTCGAGAAGCTGCGCCAGCAGGCCTTTGGCGGACACCGGGACGACAAGGTTCTGATCGGCTGGGACGCCGACGACAGCATCCTTGTGACGGACTGAGCGGAATCGGTGATGGACAGGCTCGCAAAGATTTTCCGGCCCGGCCCGCGGCACGCAATTCCGGTGATGCTGTTCCTGTTGCTGGGGTTCGTCGCCCCGCTCGTCACGGTCGTCATGTACAGCTTCGTTCCGTCGCGCACCTTCGACCTGTGGCAGGACTGGAACCTCGACAACTACGCCGAGATCTTCAACTCATCGAGCTACATACCGTTCGTCTGGTCGCTCGGGCTTGCGGCCGCGACAGTGCTGATCCTGGCCATGATCTGCTATCCGGTAGCCTTCGGGATGACCAGGGTGTTCGGCAAGTACGCGACCTTCATCACGCTGCTTTTCACCTTGCCGCTGTTCGTCTCCGAGAATGTTCGCATCTACGGGTGGATCCTCTTTTTCATCAAGAACGGCGTGCTGCTCGGCTCGCTGAAATCGATGTTCGGCTACGAGCCCGAAAGCATCCTGTTCACGACAGGCCTGACCCTGATGGGCATGGTCTATGTCTACCTGCCGTTCATGCTGTTTCCGATGACGCTCGGTGTCTCGATGGTGCCGCAGCAGACCCGCGACGCCGCGTTCGATCTCGGCGCCACGCGCTGGCAGGTGTTCAAGGAGGTCGACCTGCCGCTGGCGATGCCGGGCATCGTCATCGGCTTTCTGCTGACCTTCGTGCTGGCGGTCGGCGCGATCGCCGAAGCCAAGGTGCTCGGCGGCCAGCGCATCATTCCGATCACCCAGGACATCGAAACAGCCTTCACCTACGCCCAGAACTGGCCGCTGGGAGCGGCTCTCTCCGTGCTGTTGATGCTGGTCGTGGGCACTCTCGTTCTCGTCGTCCTGCGGCGCTTCGATCTCGACACCATCCTGGGGAAGAAGTGAGCATGGACGGTTCCGCAGATCGCATGCGCCGCGCACTGATCTGGTCCTGGACCGGGGCGGTCATCATATTCATGTACCTGCCGGCGCTGAGCCTGTTCCTCGCGTCGAGCACATCGAGCCGCTACTTCGGCTTCCCCATCACGAAGTGGGGCTTCGTCTGGTGGCAGAAGACGTTCGACTCGCTGGAGGTGCATCAGCTTTTCAGGACGTCGCTGGCGATTGCGCTTTGCGTGACCGTGATTGCGGTCGTCATCGCCCTGTTCGGTGCGCTGGCCTTTGCCCGCTATGAGTGGAAGGGCCGGTCGATCTACCAGAAGCTGGTCTTGCTGCCGATCTTTTTTCCGCAGACCGTGCTCGGGCTGGCGCTGCTTCTCTACTTCAATGCGCTCGGCTTCACGATGTCCTGGCAGACGGCGGTATTCGCGCATCTCGTCTGGATCATTCCCGTCTGCACGCTGGTGATCTCGATCCAGGTCTACTCGTTCGACCCGGCGCTGGAAGAGGCGGCCTTCGATCTCGGTGCCACGCGCTGGCAGGTGTTTCGCGAAGTGACATTGCCGGTACTCTTCCCGGGCATCTTCTCCGGCGCGCTGTTCGCGTTTCTTCTGTCATGGGGAAATTTCCCGCTGTCGCTCTATACGACCGGCGCCGATACCACGCTGCCGGAATATCTCTACGCCAAGATGATAGCCGGCTACACGCCGGGCGTGCCGGTGCTCGGCACCGTCTCGACTTTCGGCGCCGCTCTGCTGATGCTGGTCGGCTACCTGATGATCGTCATCCTTCGTCGCCGCCGAACGGCCGACGTCGACTCGAACTGACACCGCGCAACGGGAGGACTGAAGATGCTGGCGGAATCCTTGAAGGGTAAATCGGTAATCGTCACGGGCGCCAGCAAGGGCATAGGCAAGGGCATTGCGACGGTATTCGCCAAACATGGCGCCAAGGTCATGATCGTCGGACGCGACCTGGCCTCGGCCAACGCCGTTGCCAAGGAGTTCACAGATCAGGGCTATACGGCCGGCGGCTTCTCGGCCGACGTCACCAAGCTGGAAGACATGGAAGCCATGGCCAAGGCTGCGGCCGACCGCTACGGCGGCGTCGATGTGCTGTGCGCGAATGCAGGCATGTTTCCGCAGGTGACCATCGAAAAGATGAGCCCCGAGGAATGGGACGAGGTGCAGGCAACGAACCTCAAGGGCACCTTCCTGTCGGTCAAGGCCTGCGTCCCCTACCTCAAGAACTCCGGTGCGGGCCGCATCGTCATCACCTCGTCGATCACCGGACCCAACACCGCCTTCCCGGGCTGGAGCCACTACGGCGCGTCCAAGGCCGGACAGCTCGGTTTCATGCGCACCGCCTGCATGGAACTGGCCAAGTACGGCATCACGGTCAATGCCGTCCTGCCCGGCAACGTGGTGACGGAGGGGCTGAAGGATCTCGGCCCGGAATATATGAAGACCATGGCCGCATCGGTTCCGCTCGGCATGCTGGGCGATGTCGAGGACATCGGCCACGCGGCACTGTTCCTCGCCAGCCAGGAGGCGCGGTACATCACCGGCCAGACGATCATCGTCGACGGCGGTCAGATCCTGCCTGAATCGTCGGACGCTCTGTCGCAGATGTGACCGACGCTTATTCTGATCGGGGTTCGTGACGCGCTGGCGTCACGCGCCGTCCTTGCGCCAGGCCCGCGGGCTGACACCGGTCCAGCGCGTGAAGGCACGCGTAAACGCAGACAGTTCGGAGTAGCCGAGCAGCAGGGCGATCTCGGTCAGTGGCAGCTGCCGCTGGTCGAGATACATCTGCGCCAGATTCTGCCTCGTCTGCTCGACGGCATCCTTGTAGGTCATGCCTTCCTCGGCCAGGTCGCGCTGGATGCTCGCCGGCGTCACGCGCAGTTCGTGCGCGATCCTATCCATGCGCGGATAGCCATTCGGAAGGCCGACGCGAATGGCCGTCTTGACCCGGTCGACCAGCCCCTCGTCCCCGGTGCGATGCGAACCGAGCGACTCCAGGCAAGTCTGCATCATGCTCATCAGTTGCAGGTCGCTGCCCGGCATCGGGCGGTCGAGAAGTTCCGGCCGGAAGACCAGGGCGTTGGTCGGCTGGCTGAAATAGACCGGCGCGTCAAATGCGGTCTCATGCTCGCGCCAGAACTGCGGACGGGCATGTTCGAAATGCACCTCGACCGGCGCCCATCTCGAACCGCCGCAGTCGCGGATGACATTGGCGAACATTCCCAGCGAGAGCTCCGCATCCTGACGGCGCTCGACGATTTCGGAGGAGTATATCTGGTACTCCAGCCGCATCATGCCGCTGTCACTCCTGACCAGCCGCATCCATGACGATTCCTGATGGTAATGAAAAAGCCGCACGAGATTGTCGAGCGCCTGACCAAGCGTCGGCGCCGAGACCGCCGCATAGCCCCACATGCCGAGATCGCGGGGCTGGAACTGCTGGCCGAACCAGAGGCCGAAATTGCCCTCGCTGAAATGACCGGACCGGATCTGGCGCGCGGCCTCCTCGAACAGGCGGCAGTAGGACGACAGCTTGACCTTGAGCGTTGGCGCACCGGCCATATCCGGCGCGATGCCGGAATTGCCGAAGATGGAATCCACGTCTCCGCCCTGCGCCTCGATGAAGTCGACCAGGCCGGTCGCCGCTGCTGCCAAGACGACGGGCGCGCCGTCAGGCGCGATCGTCGAGTTGGGTTGCAGCAGAGCGAACGTCATTGCCGATATCCAATCCAGCCAAGGAATGCCGTGAATGATTGCATGGCTGCGGCCACCGCTTCAAGCGGAACCGGTCGGCGGGACAATCGGGTGCCGGCGAGAAGGGCCCCTGCCCGGCGCCGCATCGACCATCCAGCTGTCAAGATCGCCGCATCACGGGTCAAGCGGTGGGGGTGACGCCGGGGCTAGGGTGTGGATCAGATGAAGCTGCTCAGGCAAAGCAGCGAAGCAACTGGCCACCAGCAGAAGCCCAACTTTTCGTCCAGGGAGAATGACAGCGCATGGGCATGGAGCTAGCCGAGGATACATCGTTGCGTGCAATCGATGGGCTGGCCATGGCTGCATTGCCGCGCTGGGGTCTCGAGGGCGCCAGCGCCACGCTGATCAACCATTCCGAAAACTGGACCTATCGCGTGACGCCGGCCGGTGGCGGACGGCCGGTCATCCTGCGCATCCATCGCAGCGACTATCACACCACCGACGGCATCCGCAGCGAACTGGACTGGATGCGCGCGCTGCAGGCGGAGGCTGCCGTCAAGACACCGCAGGCAATCCCGGGAATGGACGGCGCCGACATACAGTTTGTCGAAACGAAGCAGATCCCGTCCGGGCACAATTGCGTGCTGTTCGAGTTCATCGACGGTGCCGAGCCGGCGCAGGACGAGTTGATGGCGCCATTCCGGCAACTGGGCGAGGTCACTGCGCGCTGCCATACCCACAGCCAGACCTGGGAGCGGCCACCCTATTTCGAGCGGCTGTGCTGGGATTTCGAGCATTCTTTCGGCGCCACTGCCAACTGGGGCCAATGGAAAGACGGGCCAGATTGCACGCCAGAGCGTCAGCGGTTGCTGCAGCGCGCGGTTGATCTGATGGAACGCCGGCTCGCCCGCTTCGGCAAGGGAAGCGACCGCTACGGCCTGATCCACGCCGACTTCCGCCTCGCCAATCTGCTTGTGCATGAGGGCGATGTCCGGGTCATCGATTTCGACGATTGCGGCCTTGGCTGGTTCCTCTACGACGCCGCGACGGCGGTCAGCTTCTTCGAGGACCGGGCCGACGTGCCGGACCTGATGGAGGCCTGGAAGGAGGGCTATCGCCGCCAGCGTGTCCTTCCCAAGGAGGACGAAGACGAGCTGTGGACCTTCATCCTGATGCGCCGCATGACGCTGTTCGCCTGGATGGGCTCGCACAGCGAAACCGATCTCGCGCGCACGGAAGGCCCCGGCTACAGCACCGGGACCTGCGAATTGGCCGAGCGCTATCTGAGCCAGTACGGCTAGCCGAAGGACCTGGAGCCTGAACATGTCGGACGTAAAGCCGCAGAGCCCGGAAAAGCGCGAATTCATCGCCAAGTCGAAGACGTTCTGGAACCCCGGCAAGACCCAGGCGTGGCAGGACATGGGCGTCGATCTGGTGATCGACCGGCGCGAGGGTTACTTCATCTGGGACATGGATGGTCGGCGGCTGATCGACCTGCATCTCAACGGCGGCACCTACAATATCGGGCATCGCCATCCCGAACTGATCGAGATTCTCAATCGGGGCACCCAGCGCTTCGACATGGGCAACCATCACTTTCCGTCGCAGGCGCGCACTGCACTCGCCGAAAGGCTTGCCGAAATCTGCGGCGGCGACCTGCACTACACGATGTATGCATCGGGCGGCGCCGAAGCGATCGACATCGCCCTGAAGACGGCAAGGCACGCGACCCAGCGGCGCAAGATCGTCTCCATCGTCAACGCCTATCACGGTCATACCGGCCTGGCGGTCGCCGCCGGTGCCGACCGCTTCAAGAAGATTTTCCTGTCCGATCAGCCGGAGGATTTCGTCCATGTGCCGTTCAACGACCTGACCGCCATGGAAGACGCCCTGAAGGGCAACGACGTCGCGGCGCTGATCATGGAGACGATCCCCGCGACCTACGGCTTTCCGATGCCGCTGCCGGGCTATCTCAAGGACGTCAAGAAGCTCTGCGAGCGCTACGGCGCACTCTACATCGCCGACGAGGTGCAGACCGGCCTGATGCGCTGCGGCGAGATGTGGGGCTACCAGCGCTACGGCATCGTCCCGGACATGGTCGTAACCGGCAAGGGCATTTCGGGCGGCATGTATCCGATTGCCTGCGTGGTGGTGCGCGAGCCCTATGCCGGCTGGCTGACCCAGGACGGCTTTGCGCACATGTCGACCATGGGCGGTGCCGAACTCGGTTGTCTCGTTGCCATGAAGACGCTTGAAATCCTGCAGCGGCCGCCGGTGAAGCCGATGGTGAACTACATCTCGGAGACGTTCCGCAACGGGCTGCACGAGATCATGAAGCTCTATCCCGACTTCTTTGTCGGCATCCGCCAGTGCGGCGTCGTCATGGGGCTCGAGTTCGATTTTCCCGAGGGCGCCAAGCCGGTGATGCGGCATCTGTACGAGAACGGCGTCTGGGCAATCTTTTCCACGCTCGATCCACGCGTGCTGCAATTCAAGCCCGGCGTGCTGATGACGGCCGATCTCTGTCACGAGGTGCTTGAGCGTGTCGAGCGCAGCGTCGGCCTTGCCTATGCCGAGTGCATGGGGCGCGGACGCGGCAAAGCCCGCGCGGCCTGAAGGAAAAAGTCGAAATGACCGCGATAGTCGAAGAAATCCTGGCCGGTGAAAAGCGCCCAACCGGCGCAGCCGACCTGATGCTGCAGGTGGCCGAATGGGCGGCCTCCGCCTATGCACGATTTGGCCGGGCAAAGGTGGAAGAGATCGCCCGCGCCGCGGCCGAGGCAGCGCACGCCCACGCAGGCGAACTGGCCGAGGCTGCGGTCGCCGAGACCGGTTTCGGCGTTGCCGAGCACAAGAAGATCAAGAACGAACTCACGTCGCGCGCGCTGTTCGAGCTCTATTCCCGCGAGGACTTCTGTTCCGCCCGGATCAGACCCGACCTGAAGATGGTGGAACTGCCGCGGCCGGCCGGCGTCGTCTTTGGACTGACGCCTTCCACCAATCCCGTCTGCAGCGTCTTCTACAAGATCCTGATGGCGCTGGTGACGCGCAACGCCATCATCATCTCGCCGCATCCGATGGCCAAGGCCTGCTCGGCGCGGGCCGCGAAGCTGATGGCCGAGGCAGCCGAGAAGGCCGGCGCCCCTGCCGGCATCATCCAGGTCATCGAGCACCCGAACCTGCCGCTGATCGAGCATGTGATGAAGTCGCCACGGGTCGGCGTGATCCTGGCGACCGGCGGCACGCCGATGGTGCGTGCTGCCTACAGCTCCGGCAATCCGGCCATCGGCGTCGGCCCGGGCAATGCGCCGGCTCTGGTGGACGAAAGTGCCGACCTCAACGAAGCCGCCAAGCGCATCGTCGCCTCGAAGAGCTTCGACAACTCGATCCTCTGCACCAATGAGAGCGTGGTGCTGGCCGTGGAGAGCGTCGCCGACCGGCTGGTGCAGTCGATGCGCTCGGCCGGCGCGCATGTCGCCAAGCCGGAGGAAGTCGCGGCGCTGCGCGAACTGCTGTTCGGGCGTGGAACCTTCAATGTCGAGGTGCTGGGCAAATCGGCCGTCGAGATCGGCGCCATGATCGGCCTGCGCCTGCCGCCGCACACCAAGATCATCCTCGTCGAAATCGACCGCGTCGGCATCGACGAGCCGCTGTCGAAGGAAAAGCTTTGCCCCGTGCTCGGGTTCCTGCGCGTGCCGCATGCCCAGGCCGGCATCAACCAGGCCAAGGCACTGATCCGGCTTTCGGGTGCCGGCCATTCCGCCGCAATACACAGCCACCATTCAGCGACGATCCTCGCCTATGGCGCCGCCGTGAAGGCGCTGCGGGTTGTTGTGAACGCTCCCTGCAGCATGGGAGCGGCCGGATACGGCACCCACCTGGCTCCCGCCTTCACGATCGGCACGGGCTATTTCGGCTCGTCGTCGGTCGGCGAGAATGTGGGCCCCCAGCACCTCATCAACTGGACCCGGATCGCCTACAATGACGACCCGTCGGAAGCCTTCGGCGACTTTGCCGGCCTCGACGCATGGTCCGGCGGCCCAGCCCTTGCGCTCGGCCTCGAAGCGCCGATCTCGCTCGGGCGCTTGCAGGAAGGTGCGCCGAAACTCGGCGATCCTGCGCCCTCGAACGCAGCGGGCGGCACCGACGAGCTTGCGCTGATGCGCGAGGAAATCCGCAAGATGGTGCTTGAAGAACTGCGTGGGGCCTTGGCCGCCGGGAAGAAGACCTGACCCATGGCCGAGCTTCGCTCATTCATATTCATCGACCAGCTCCAGCCGCAGACGCTCTGCTACATGGCAAGCGGCATGCGTGGCCGCCTGCCACGCACCAACATGGCAGCACAGATCATCGAGGTCGCACCGGGACTGGACATCGAGGCGCTGACCGACGTGGCGCTGAAACATGCCGATGTCAGCGGCGGCATGCTCGTGGTCGAGCGGCAGTTCGGTTATCTCGAGTTCCATTCGCGCTCGACCTCGTCGGTGAAGTCTGCCGCGGAAGCCGTGCTCGAGGTGCTGGATGCCCGCACCGACCAGGCGATCCCGCCGAAGATACTGGCGTCGAAGATCGTCACGCGCATCGACAATGGCCACGCCTTCCTGATCAACCGCAACAAGTCTGGCTCGATGATCCTGCCGGGCGAGTCGCTCTTCGTGCTCGAAATGCAGCCGGCGTCCTACGCCATCCTTGCCACCAACGAGGCTGAGAAGAACGCCGACATCAAGGTCATCGATTACCGAATGTTCGGCGCCACCGGGCGCGTCTATCTTTCCGGCGAGGAGTCGGATGTGCGCATGGGCGCCGAGGCCGCGCTCGCGGCGCTGAAGGACGGTGCACATGCTTGACAAGAACGCAATCCGGACCCTGATCCGCGACGTCATCGCGGAGGAGGTTCGACATCTGAAGGGCGGTCAAGCAGCCCCCGCCGCGCCTTCCGCCGTGACGATCGCCAGCGACGCGGACCTGGCCGCCTTCGCAAGGCAGGTCCTCGCCCTGGCGGAAGATCCGGGCGTGCGCGCCGCCATCATGGGCGGTCGCCATCCCTTCTCGCTGGCGCGGCAAGGCTCCGCGGCGCCGACCGCCTCGGTTGCGGCCGCTGCCGACCATCGCATCGACAAGGGCGTCGTAACCGAAACCGCCATAGCCAAGCTGCCGAAGGGCGTCTCGCGCCTGCTGCTCGGCGCCGGCGTCAGCATCACCCCCTTGGCCCGGGACAAGGCCAGGTCGCGCAACATCAGCATCGAAAGGGTCGAACAATGATTCGAGGTCGCGTGGTGGGCCGATACTGGGCCACAAAACGTATCGAACACATTCCTTCCGGGGCCTTTCTGGAAGTCGAGAGCGCCGGCGGCGGACGCATCATCGCGCTCGACGTACTCGGCTGCGGCGACGGCGAGGACGTGCTCGTCGTTACCGGGTCCACGGCTGCCACATGGCTCGGCGGCGGCAAGATTCCGATCGACGCGCTGATTATCGGGTCGCTCGACGAGACACCAAAACAGAAATCCAAATAGCCAATCTGCAAACAGGAGAGAACCATGTCGAATGCAATCGGAATGATCGAAACCAAGGGCTTCGTTGCCGCGCTCGCCGCCGCTGACGCGATGGTCAAGGCGGCCAACGTGGTTGTCGTCGGCCGCGAGCAGGTCGGTGACGGCCTTGTCGCCGTCATCGTCAATGGCGATGTCGGCGCCGTGAAGGCCGCGACCGAGGCAGGCGCGGAAGCTGCGTCCAGCGTCGGCACGCTGGTCTCGGTGCATGTCATTCCGCGTCCGCATCCGGACCTTGGCAAGCATTTTTCCACCACGACCGGCAAGTGACGCCTCGCCAGGCGACACGCTCGTGTCGCCTGCCTTGGACGGTGCGGGCAGCTGCGCGGCCGAGGCCGGGGCGTGGCCCCCGGCGTCTTGTGACCTCCCTCCGTGCCGGAGGGGGATGGAGCGCGTGCGACGGATGAGAACATGACAGAACTACGGGTCTATCTGCTGGTGAAGGATCTCGGCCGACAGTTCGCGGCCTACATGTCGACGCCGACCCGTGCACGCGGCTATCCGCCGATGCAGGGCGAACACTCGCTCATCATCGAGATTGCGCCCGCACTCGCCATTCACCGCATCTGCGACCTTGCGCTGAAGAAGATGCCGGACATGGAGCCGGGGCTGCTCTACACCGAGCGGCAATATGGCATCCTGGAACTCCATTCCGCCGATCTCGGGCAACTCGAGGAGGCCGGCAAGGCGATCCTCGACGGCATCGGCCACAAGGCCGACGACCAGCTGAGGCCGCGCACCCTCTATGCCGACATCATCGAGGACGTCTCGGACCAGCACGCCATCATCCTCAACCGCACGCGCGAAGCCTCGATGCTGCTGCCGGGCAAGTCGCTGCTGGTCTACGAGCTGGAGCCGGCGCTATTCGCGACCGTTGCGGCCAACGAGGCCGAGCGGGTGGCGCCCGGCATCACGCTCGTCGATGTCCAGATGATCGGCGCGAGCGGACGGCTCTTCCTGGCCGGGACGCGGGCCGAGTGCGAGCGGGCACGTGACCGCATCGACGAGGTGCTGGGAAGCATCGTCGGCCGACCGGGCCGCTCCTGATCGCTGCCAAGGCGGTCCGCCGCGACGGCGCTTGCTCCGACGAGCCATTCTGCTGCTGTTCGGGCGACGTCTGGTTGCATGAGCAACGATGGTCACTTGCGATGAAGGCCACTGCGGCGACTTCTCGACGGTCACCGAGCCATCCACTCCACCTTGTTCGCCTAAGAGCGGCGGTGGAATTCAATCCCGGTAGCCGGCGAGGCTAACCGGGCGCATCCGTTCCCGCTCCCGAAACCTGCCGCTGCGCCGGCTTTCGCGTCCCGGCCTTGTCGGCGTCGCCCGATGCCGAATCGTCCAGGGCAATGCGCTGCCGAAATCTCGACAGCGCGTCCTCGCCCCTTACGGCCCGGCCCTCGGACGCACGCCTCAGGCGGCGCCGGTGCCATGCCGGAAGGAGTTCTGCCGCGAGACTTCTCAACCATTTCATCATCCGGCTGAAACTTCCGAACGCCGCAGCGGTTCCCGCGGGTACGCCTGACCGACCGCGACATCGAGGACCGCATATTTCGCCGCTCGCGGCAGTGCTGTCCGGTAATTGCAGCTGCAGGTCGGCAGGGCGCGCTGCGATCGCAAGCGGGCCAATCGAACACTGCCAGGCCTCTTGATCGTCTAGCGTTCCGGATGGAACCAGCGTTGCGGGATTGAGTTACAGGGCGCGGGGTTCTGCATTGGCTGGGAGCATGAACAGGAGCAGCACGTCGTGACCATGCAATTCGCTAGACCGGTTTTCGTACTCGTCGGACTTGGCTACCGGCGGGAAATCCGCAACGTCCTGGAAGCCCTGGAGTTCCTGAACGACTGGCCGGGCGACGCGCGCGAGAAGAATGCCGCCCTGGCGGCCTGCCGGGCGGCGCTTGATGGAAAGACCTCGGCCGATACGGCTCGCTTTGCCTTCATCGCGTTCGCCCTCAAGCTGGACATCTTGCTGGAAGACGTCGGACCGGGAGGCTGGAAGGCGGATGGCGCCGGGACTGCCGGCGCGACAATTCCGAGGGTGTCGGTTCCGGGTAGCGGCGTCTGACGGCACGCCGCGCGTGAGACAAGACCGCGGCCGCGTGACGGCCGCAGTCGGCGCGGCTATACGAGCAGCTTGATCCTGCACCTCAGGCCCGGCTCCGCGGCCGAGAGTTCGACCGCTCCCAGCTCGACCGACAGGATTTCGGAGATCAGCCTCAGGCCGAATCCCTTGGCCGGCTGCCCCTCTATGGGCGGTCCGCCCTGTTCGACCCAAAGCAGGTCGATTTCTCCTTCTCCCGACTTCTCCCACCTGACGCTCACCTTGCCGAAGGGGCTGGAAAGAGCGCCATATTTCGACGCGTTGGTGCAGAGCTCATGCAGGGTCAGGGCAAGCGGAACGTTCAGGCGAGCGGGGAGATCGAGAACCGGGCCCGAAACCTCGATGCGATCATGCGGGTCGCGATAGGGCGCGACGATGCGGTCGACCAGCTCGCGCAGCCGGAACCCGCTCCAGTCCTGGTTCAGCAGCACCTCGTTTGCGTCAGCCAGCGCGACAAGCCGGTTGCGGAAGGTGTTCAGCGCGGCAGGGTCGGCGCGTCCACCTCGGAAGGACTGGGTTGCGATCGACTGGACCACGCTGAGCGAGTTCTTCACCCGGTGCGCAAGCTCGCGCATCAGAATCTTCTGGCTCTCCTCGCTTCGCTTGCGTTCGTCGATGTCCATGACGACGCCGATCACACGAGTCATGCGCCCGTCTTCGTCCGATACGACTTCCGCGCGAAGCAGCAACCACACGATCTTGCCGTCAGGCCGCCGGATGCGATACTCGGCCTCGAAATCCGACCGGCCCTCGGCGATCGCCCTCATGCCGATTTCCTGAATCCGCTCGCGCTCTCCCGGCGCGTAAAAATTGCGCAGTTCCTCTACTGTGGGATGGCTATCGGCGGGGAGCCCGTAGATCCGGTTGAGCTCGGCAGAACTGGTCAGGGCGTCGGTCGCGAGATCGAGCTCCCATACCGCCATGCGCGCGCCCTCTAGCGCCAGTCGCTTGCGACGCTCGCTTTCCTGCAGGGCCAGTTCGGTGGCCTTGCGACTGGTGATGTCCTCGATCGTCCCCAGGTAACGCGTCGCCCGGGTAACGCCCTCGATCTCCTCGAAGATGGCTTCGCCATGCGCCCGCAGCCAGCGCTCCTCGCCGTTGTCGGCCCTCAACACGCGGTATTCGTATGGCTCCCTGGAACGGATCGATGGATTGAGCGCCAGCTTCGCGAGCGCCGACGTTCTGGGAAGGTCTTCGGGGTGCGTTGCGCCGCGAACCTTGTCGATGGTCACGGCTTCGTCCGGCGTGAAGCCGTAGATTTCCCGTGCGCGCGGCGAATAGTTCATTTCGCCGGTATCGATCGTCCAGTCCCACACGCCCATCCGGGCGGCGCGAAGGGCCAGGCGCAGCTTGAGGCTGCTCTCCTCCAGCCGATTATCCGTCAGTCGACGCAATCTGCCTCCCCCAATGGCGCAAACCGCCAATCCATGAATGCCGCGAGCGGCTTCCGGTTCCAGCGCCGGTCGGGGTCAGGAGGGCCGCCAGGGCAGGCGCAGGACGCAGACCAGCCCGGAAGGACCAAATGTGCGCTCGGCCGAGCCGCCCTCGCTTTGGGTCATGCGCTCGAGCAATCGCGAGCCGAATCCCAGCCTGCTCGGCTTCGACACCGGGGGCCCGCCGGCCTCCTGCCAACGCACAACCAGTTCGGCATCCGGTCCCTCGGTGACCTGCCAGGAGATCTCGATCCGCCCGTCGCCGATCGACAGCGCACCGTATTTGACGGCGTTGGTCATCAGTTCATGCATGGCGAGCGAGATGGTCATCACGAAGCCCGGGGGGAGCATCAGTTCCGGCCCCGTCAGCCTGACGCGGCTGCCCTTCGCCTCGGCTTGGACCGCAGCCGCAATCGTCGTATGCAGATCGCCCTCGAGCCAGGCGTTGCGCGCCAGGACATCATGCGCCTGGGCAAGCGCCGACAGCCGGTCGCGCACGACGCTTCTTGCCTCCTCGAGGTCCTTCGCGTTGCGCAATGTCTGCTGGACCAGCGACTGGACGATGGCGAGGTTGTTCTTGACCCGGTGGTCGAGTTCCCGGGTGAGCAGCTTGCGCTGGTCCTCGGCGCGTTTGCGTTCGGTGACGTCGAGGCTGATCTGCACGGCGCCCACGACCTTGCCGTCCTCGCCACGGATGGCGCGAGCGCTGCTCGACAGCACAAACTCGCGCCCGGTCGGAAGCCGGTAGAGGAACTCCTCGTGATCGGTTTCCTGGCCGCGCATGGCGCGCGTCAGCGGACGGTCCTCCCGGCTCACCACTTCGCCATCCTTGAAGGCCACGGTCTCGATCACCGGATCGGGCGCTCCGAACGGGTGTTCGTGGTCGTCGGGCACGTTCATCAGTTCGGCAGCCAGCCGGTTGCGGATGACCTGCCGGCCGGTCGGATCGTAGGTGAACCATACGGCCACCGGCACCGTGTCGAGCACGGCCTGCAGTTCGGAGGTGCGCTTGCGGATATCGGCATCGGCATCGGCCAGGGCAGCGCTGACCAGTTCGAACTCGCGCAGTCTCGTCGGCAGGCGCTCGACAGGCTTGCCGGCTCCGAGCATCAAGGCCTGGCGCGCGAGGCTGGACGTGTCGCCGGTCAGCACCTTGCCGACAGCCAGGGCAAGCACCAGCGAAACCGCAAGGGCCAGCGCGCCGATCGCCAGGATGCTGAACAAGGATCGCCAGAGCGGTGCCTCGACCAGCGAAAGGTCGACATTGGCCGCATGAAGCCAACCCGAGAAATCCGATCGGACGTAGCCAGCAAGCAGCGTGTCGCCGAACTGGTTGTCGGCGGTGAAGCTGCCCGAACTGCCGAGCGCACGACTGAGATAGGTCGCAACTCCCGGCGTGCCGGTGACTTCGTCGTGGCGCTCCGAGCGGGTGACGTAGACGCCGGTGCGGTCGCCGACGCCGATGACCCACGGCTTCGGCGCCAGAACCCTGAGGATGCGGTGAAGTGCGGCGGTCGGCGTAGTGATGACCAGCAGAACGGGTGAACCGTCCTTGAGCTGGAGTCTGCGCATCACCGAGACGCTCGGCGCACCCGACGCCGCATCAGCATGCACGTCCGATACGCGAGGCTGACCGGCGGCAAGGCCTTCGAGCTCCACGGCTGAAAGGGCCGGCAGCGACGGCATGGGCTGTCCCGGCGCCAGGCCGGTGTTCAGGAGCTGCCGTCCGGCCTCCGTGCGCAGGATGATCGTCTGGTTACTGCCGCTTACCAGGCGCTGCGCCTCGGCATGCAACTTTGCGAAGTCACCCTCCGCGAATGCCGCCGAGCGAGCCAGCGCGTCGATGCGCAGGAGCATGCCATTCAGTTCGCTGTCGACGATTGCCGCGGCCTGTCGCGCCATCTCGATGGCGCGGTCGCGGAATCCCTCCTGCTGGGACAGCGCAAAGGAAACCAGTACATAGGCTGCAAACAGCCAGACCGGCACGACTGCCGCGGCGATCAGTCCCATCAGATAGGTACGGGCCGAACGGCGAGTCCCTGTCAATCATCCTCCCAGGCACCGGTCACTGCCACACCGATGGAAGATCAGCTAACGCGAAATTTTCCAGGAAGGAAAGTGGGGCGCTGCGGCTAGCGGACGATGAACCGGCCGGCAATCTCCCGCACCCTCTCGCGGTGCCACTCGACAGCCCCTTGAGCGTGCCGGTCGAGGCCCTTCCATCCGATGTTGAACACTCCGTGCCTGCCTTCCGGCGCGTGTCCGCGGATGGCCGGCGAGACCGGGCGAGAGCCGGGAAATCAGCGAACCGACCGGCTTTGCGCTCCGGCTGCCCCTTGACTCTCGATTGCCGTGCAGTACGCTTCAGCCAACATATCGGACATTTTCCGTTGGCATTCGCGCCCCGACATCGCACCGTTTGACCGGTCGCTGATTGCGGGGCGTTTTGCGTTTTGGGGTGGTTGGCGTTTGAAGCAGCGGGTCGAAGTCGGACTTCTATACTCCCGGTCGGGTGGCTACGTGCTGCTGTCGAACGCCTGCCGCGACGGCGCGCTGGCGGCGATCGAGGACATCAATGCCGACCCGGCTTCTCCGATCGAGATCATCGCGGTCGAACGCGACCCGCAAGGCAATATTGATCGCTACGCCCCGCTCTGCGAAGACATCCTCACCAACAGTTCGGCCCGCCATGTCGTCGGCTGCATCACCTCGTGGAGCCGCAAGGAGGCCATTCCGGTCGTCGAGAAACACAGCGGCACGCTCTGGTACACATGCCCCTATGAAGGCTTCGAGGCCAATGACCGCGTCGTCTACACCCATGCCTGTCCCAACCAGCACCTGGTGCCGCTGATCGGCTGGGTGGCGCGCCGCCACGGCCCGAACGGCTTCCTGCTCGGCTCCAACTACATCTGGGGCTGGGAAACCAACCGCGTCGCCCGCGACCTCATCGCCGACGCCGGCGGCGAGGTGCTCGGAGAACGCTACCTGGCACTCGGCGACACCGACGTCGCGCGGCTGATCGACGAGATCCGCGCCACGCGGCCGTCCTTCATCCTCAACAATTTGATCGGCCCGTCCTCCTATGCGTTCCTCGAGGCCTATGCGGCGCTCGGCCGGGATGACCGGTTCTTCACGCCCGAATCCTGCCCGTTGCTCTCCTGCAACCTGACCGAAGCAGAGCTCCCGGCACTGAATGGCGTCGCCGACGGCCATCTCGTCGTCGGTCCCTATTTCCGCAAGGCGGCCGAGGCCAATGGCTGGCCGCTTGCCGGCAAGCGGCGCTGCGCCTCTTCCTTCGAGGCCGCCGCCTACACCGCCGTCGCCATCCTCGCCGACGTTCTCGCGACCGCACATGGCTCGCGCCAGGCGGACCTGCAGGCGGCCTTCTCCGGACGCCGATTTGCTTCGCCCTACGGTACCGTCAGCGTCGATCCGCGCACCCAGCACATGGCCCTTCCCGTGGTCATCGGCCGGATCGCCGGGCCGGACGTCGAAGCGCTCGAGATCACGCCAAGCGTCGCACCCGACCCCTATCTCTCGCGCTATGACCGCACGCTGACTTTCGGACGCCAGACCCTGAGGGTCGTGTCATGAAGCGCGGCTTCCGCATCCCTAATCTCGGCGGCGCCACCGCGCTGATCGTGCACCGTCCGCATGGCGTGGTCGCTGCTATCGCGCGGCAACTGACGGCGATCGGCGTCAACGCTGTCGATTGCTGGCCGGACCTTCCCTCCGACGCACTGGCCGCAGACTTCCTGTTCTTCGACTCCGACCTCGGCCACGACGCCCAGTTTCCCTGGGCTCCCGGTGCCGCGCCGATGCCGGCCATCGCGCTGATCGGTTCGGAGGCGCCGGGGCGCATCGAATGGGCGCTCAATCAGAATGCCGACGCGCATCTCCTGAAGCCGGTCGGCAATGCCGGTGTCTATAGCGCGCTGCTGATTGCCCGACGCGCCTTCGACGCCCGAAAGCGCCTCGACGCCGAAATCGTCGATCTTCGCAACCGCGTCGCCGAGCGGCACACCATCGTGCAGGCCGTCACGCTGCTCGCATCGCGCGGTCTCGATGACGAGCAGGCCTATGCCCAGCTTCGGGCGCTTGCCATGAGCTGGCAGATCAGCATGGAGGATGCCGCCAGGCGTGTCGTTGCCTGGTCGAAGGAAGGAACTGCCGGTGACCGCACCGACATCGCCTGACATCGCCGTGGCAACCGTAGCGCCACCAGTCCGCGCCGGCGTCTGGCGCCGCCTGCTCGGTCGCCCGCTGGCGCTCATCGGCCTGTTCTTCATCGTCGTCACGCTCGCCGGCGCGCTGTTTGCGCCCTGGCTTACCCCCTTCGATCCCAATGACCAGATGTTCGATGGGCTGACCATCGAAGGCGCGCCGATGCCGCCGGGCGGTCAATTCCTGCTCGGCACCGACCTGCTCGGCCGCGATCTCCTGACCCGCATTCTCTATGGCGCACGCACCTCGCTGATCATCGGCATCGCCGCCAACGGGACGGCATTGATCATTGGCACGCTGGTCGGCGTCGTCGCCGGCTTTTTCCGCGGCTGGATCGGCGCCATTCTGATGCGCTTCACCGACCTGATGATGGCGTTTCCGGCGCTGCTGCTCGCCATCTGCCTTGCCGCCGTGTTCCAGCCGAGCCTGTGGATCGTGGCCATGGTCATCGCGCTGGTGAACTGGGTGCAGACAGCGCGCGTCATCTTCACCGAGACCAGTTCTCTCGCCGAACGCGAATTCATCGCGGCAGAGCGCACGCTCGGCGCCGGCACCGGCCGTATCCTGTTTCGCCACATCCTGCCGCACCTGGTGCCGACCATCATCGTCTGGGGAACACTGGGCATCTCGACGACGGTGCTGCTCGAAGCGACGCTCTCCTATCTCGGCGTCGGCGTGCAGCCGCCGACCCCCTCCTGGGGCAACATCATCTTCGAGAACCAGACCTACTTCCAGGCGGCACCCTGGCTGGTCTTCTTTCCCGGCATGGCGATCCTGGCGCTGGCCCTCGGCTTCAACCTGGTCGGCGATGCGCTGCGCGACATTCTTGACCCGACACAGCGGGGCAGGGACTGATGGCCGCCTATCTCGTCCGCCGCCTGTTGCAGACCGCGTTGATCCTGCTCGGCGTCTCGGTCATTACCTTCGCCCTGCTCTATCTGCTGCCGGCCGATCCGGTGCGCCAGATTGCCGGGCGCAGCGCCACGCCCGAGACGGTCGAGAACATCCGGCGCCAGCTCGGGCTCGACCAGCCCTTCATCGTGCAGTACTGGCGCTATCTGTCGGGACTGTTGCAGGGCGACCTCGGCCGCTCCTACCTGCAGCGCTCCGAGGTCAGCACGCTGATCGCGGCGCGCCTGCCGGCCAGCCTTCTCCTGATGGTCGGCGCAATCGGCTGCGAGCTGCTGCTCGGCCTGACCATGGGCATCGTCGCCGCCGTCCGGCGCGGCAGCGTCGCCGACCAGACCATGATGATCGCCTCCTTCGTCGGCGTCTCGGCGCCGCAATTCGTGGTCGGCCTGCTGCTGCTCTACTTCTTCTCGGTGCGCCTCGGCTGGTTCCCGATCGGGGGCTACGGGACATGGAAGCACATGGTGCTGCCCTCGGTGGCGCTCGGCATCCTCGGCGCCGGCTGGTATTCGCGCATGATGCGCTCGTCGATGATCGACGTTCTGCGCCAGGACTATGTGCGCACCGCCCGCGCCAAGGGGCTAGCGCGCGGCACCATCCTGTTTCGGCATGCCCTGCCCAATGCCGTGCTGCCCATCATCGCGATGATCGGCATCGACATCGGGCTCTTCATGAGCGGCATCGTCGTCATCGAGAGCGTTTTCGGCTGGCCCGGTATCGGTCAGCTCGCCTGGCAGGCCATCCAGCGCATCGACATCCCCATCATCATGGGTGTCACGCTGGTCTCGGCCTGCGCCATCGTGATCGGCAACCTGCTTGCCGATCTTGTTACCCCGTTCATCGATCCGCGCATTCGGCTGAGATGACCGGGCACCAGCAGCAAAACCAAGAAAGGGAACACTCATGAACAACTGGCTTCGCACTACCGTATCGGCATCGGCACTTGCCGTGCTGATGGCAGGCGCTCCGGCGCTCGCGCAGGAAGAGATGCTCGATCCTGCCGCCAAGCAGGGCGGCAGCATCGTCATCACCTACAAGGACGATGTCGCCACGCTCGATCCGGCGATCGGCTACGACTGGCAGAACTGGTCGATGATCAAGAGCATCTTCGACGGACTGATGGACTACAAGCCGGGAACCACCGAGCTGCGTCCGGGCCTGGCCGAGAGCTACGAGATTTCCGAGGACGGTCAGACCTTCACCTTCAAGCTCCGCTCGGGCGTGAAATTCCACAATGGCCGCGAAATGACGGCCGACGACGTGAAATATTCGCTCGATCGCGTCACCAACCCCAAGACCCAGAGCCCCGGCGCCGGCTTCTTCGGCTCGATCAAGGGCTTTGACGAGATCACCGCCGGCTCGACCGAGACGCTGTCGGGCGTCACCGTCGTCGATCCGATGACCGTGAAGATCGAACTCTCGCGTCCCGACGCCACCTTCCTGCATGTGATGGCGCTCAACTTCGCCTCTGTCGTCCCGCAGGAGGCCGTCGCGGAAGCCGGCGCCGACTTCGGCAAGAAGCCGGTTGGCACGGGCGCCTTCAAGCTCGGCGAATGGACCATCGGCCAGCGCCTCGTGTTCGCACGCAACGAGGACTACTGGCGCAAGGGCCTGCCCTACCTCGACCAGATCACCTTCGAGGTCGGGCAGGAGCCAATCGTCGCCCTGCTTCGTCTGCAGAAGGGCGAGGTCGACGTGCCGGGCGACGGCATTCCGCCGGCCAAGTTCCAGGAGGTCATGGCCGATCCCGAGCAGAAGGCGCGCGTCGTCGAAGGCGGCCAGCTGCACACCGGCTACATCACCATGAATGTCGAGATGGCGCCCTTCGACAAGAAGGAAGTGCGCCAGGCCGTCAACATGGCGATCAACAAGGACCGCGTGGTCCAGATCATCAACAACCGGGCGATCCCGGCCAACCAGCCGCTGCCGCCCTCGATGCCCGGCTACGACAATGCCTATGAGGGCTACGCCTACGATCCGGAGAAGGCCAAGGCCATGCTCGCGGAAGCCGGACTTGCCGACGGTTTCGAAACCGAACTCTTCGTCATGAACACCGACCCCAACCCGCGCATCGCCCAGGCGATCCAGCAGGATCTCTCGGCGGTCGGCATCAAGGCCTCGATCCTGTCGCTGGCCCAGGCCAACGTGATCGCCGCCGGCGGCGAAAAGGACCAGGCGCCGATGATCTGGTCGGGTGGCATGGCGTGGATCGCCGACTTCCCCGACCCGTCGAACTTCTATGGCCCGATCCTCGGCTGCGCCGGTGCCGTGGAAGGCGGCTGGAACTGGTCGTGGTACTGCAACGAGGACCTCGACAAGATGGCGACCGAAGCCGACTCGGTCACCGATCCGGCCAAGGCCGACGAACGCTCGAAGATGTGGAGCGAGATCTACGGCAAGATCATGGAAGACGCGCCGTGGGTTCCGGTCTTCAACGAACAGCGCTTCACCATGAAGTCGCCCCGCATGGGCGGCGCCGACGCGCTCTACGTCGACCCGGTCTCGATCCCCGTCAACTACGACTACGTGTTCGTGACCGATGTGCAGTAAGTGCGACTATACAATTCATGGTGCGCAGCATCACTTCGGCTGGGACAATTCGCTTGTCCCGGCTGAAAGGGTGGCGCCGGGATCGACGATCCTGTTCCACTGCCATGACAGTTCGGCGGGCCAGCTTGGCCCGTCGAGCACCGTCGCCGATGTCGCAACGCTCGACTTCGGCAAGATCAATCCGGTCAGCGGCCCGATCTTCATCGAGGGCGCGGAGCCTGGCGACGCCATCAAGGTGTCGATCGACAGCTTCAAGCCCTCGGGCTTTGGCTGGACCGCCAACATTCCGGGCTTCGGCCTCTTGGCGGACGACTTCAAGGAACCGGCGCTGAATGTCTGGAAATACGATCCGGACAGTCTCGAGCCGGCCCTGTTCGGCAAGCATGGCCGGGTGCCGCTGAAGCCCTTCGCCGGAACCATCGGCAATGCACTGGCCGAACCCGGCCTGCACTCGGTGGTGCCGCCGCGGCGCGTCGGCGGCAATCTCGACATTCGCGATCTGGCGGCAGGCACGACGCTCTATCTGCCTGTCGAGGTTGCCGGCGCCCTGTTCTCGGTCGGCGACACGCACGCCGCACAGGGCGATGGTGAGGTCTGTGGCACGGCGATCGAAAGCCCGATGGATGTCGTGCTGACGCTCGACCTGGTCAAGGATGCGCGGCTGAAGACGCCGCGCTTCACCACGCCCGGCCCGGTGACGCGCCATCTCGACGCCAAGGGGTATGAAGTCACCACTGGCATCGAGACTGACCTGATGGCCGGGGCGCGCAGCGCCGTCAGCCAGATGGTCGACATGCTGGCTTCGCGCTACAACATGAACGCCGTCGACGCCTACATGCTGGTTTCGACGTGCGGCGATCTCCGGATCAGCGAGATCGTCGACATGCCGAACTGGGTCGTGTCGTTCTACTTCCCGCGCTGCGTCTTCGAATGAACGCAGCGCCGGCCGCCAGCATCATCCCGGACGTGTCGGACCAGCCGTCCGGCGCGCCCGGGGAAAACGTGCTGTCCGTCAACGGCCTCGACGTCGTCGCCCGCACCGGTGCGGGCGACACGCCGCTGGTCGAGGGGCTGACCTTCGACCTCCGGCGCGGCGAGACCCTGTGCATTGCCGGCGAGTCCGGCTCGGGCAAGTCGATAACCTCGCTCGCCATCATGGGGCTGCTGCCGCAACCCGCCGTGCGGATTTCCGGGGGCTCCATCCTGTTTGGCGGCCGGGACCTCGCAACGCTCGACGAAGCCGCGATGCGGCGCATTCGCGGCGACCGTATCGCCATGATCTTCCAGGAGCCAATGACCTCGCTCAACCCGGTGCTCAGCATCGGCCGGCAGCTGATCGAAGCCATCGAGGCGCACACCTCGCTGCCGCGCGGCGCGGCGCGCGAACGCGCCATCGAGGCGCTCGACGCGGTGCGCATCCCGCAGGCCGAGACCCGGCTCAAGCAATACCCGCATGAGCTTTCAGGCGGCATGCGCCAGCGAGTCATGATCGCCATGGCACTGGCGCTGCGCCCCGACGTGCTCATCGCCGACGAACCGACAACCGCCCTCGACGTCACCGTGCAGGGCGAGGTGCTTGAACTGCTGCGCGATCTCAAGAACGACTTTGGCACCAGCATCATCCTCATCACCCACGACATGGGCGTCGTCGCCGAAATGGCCGACAGGGTCATCGTCATGCAGAAGGGGCGGATGATCGAGAGCGGCGCCGTGGGCCCGCTCTTTGCGGCGCCATCTCAGGACTACACACGTAGCCTTCTCGACGCCGTTCCCCGCCTCGGCGACGGCATGGCGAGCGGAACGGCGCAACTGGCCGGTGGCGCCGGCAAGGTGGTCGATGTCGAAGGGCTGACGGTCGGCTTCGACATTCGCGGCGGCATTTTTGGCCGCGCCACCCACCGCGTGCATGCCGTCGAGAATGTCAGCTTCACCATCCGCGACCGGGAGACCTTTTCGCTGGTCGGCGAAAGCGGCTGCGGCAAGTCGACCATCGCCAAGGCGCTGGCCGGACTGGTGCCGTTCACCGGCGACATCCGGCTTGGCGGCACGTCCATCGCCGGCCTCGACCGCCACGGCCTGAAGCGCGTGCGGCGCGACATCCAGATGATCTTCCAGGACCCCTTCGCCTCACTCGATCCGCGCATGCGCGTCGGCGACCTGGTCGGCGAGCCGCTCATCATCCACGGCATTGCCACGCCTTCCGAACGCAGCGAGCGGGTCGCCGCCCTGTTCGACCGCGTCGGCCTCAGCCCGGACCAGATGGAGCGCTATCCACACGAGTTTTCCGGCGGCCAGCGCCAGCGCATCTGCATCGCTCGCGCGCTTGCCTTGCGGCCCAAACTGATCATCGCCGACGAGAGCGTCTCGGCCCTCGATGTCTCGGTGCAGGCGCGGGTGCTTGAGCTGCTGAAGGAACTGCAGGCGGAGTTTGGCATCGCCTATCTCTTCATCTCGCACGACATGGCGGTGGTGGAGAACATCTCCGAACGCGTCGCGGTCATGTATCTCGGCCAGATCGTCGAGCTGGGCACGCGCGACCAGGTTTTTTCCAACCCGCAGCATGCCTACACGAGGCGGCTGATCGACGCCGTGCCCATCCCCGACCCGGCAAAGCGCCGGGCCCGCTTTCCACGCATGCAGGGCGAAGTGCCGAGCCCGGTCCATGCCAGGGGAAAGAGCCCGGCAACGGTCACGCTGCGCGATACCGGCGGCGGTCACCTGGTTGCAGGAAACTAGCGCGAGCGTCGCGAAGACGTCGCGCGGCTTTTCCGGGACGGGTCGAGGCCGATCCTATTGCGGAATGCGGCCGCCGAGTTCGTCCTCGACATGCGCCGTGATGATCTCGTCGAACGAATTTTCAGCCTCGAAGCCGAGTGCCAGGGCACGGCGCGGGTCGAAGCTCTGCGGCCAGCCGCCGACGATCTTCATGATCGTCGCATCTGGCTCGCGGCGGATCAGCCCGACCGCCTTTTCGCCGGCCACCCTGCGCAGGGCCTCGATCTCCTCGCCCACGGTTGCGGCCAGGCCCGGCATGGTCAGCGAGCGACGGCTGCCGAGCGGCGCGGTGTCGAGCTCCGCGGCATGGACCAGGAAGCGCACGGCGGCGCGCGGGCTGGCAAACCAGTGCCGCACGTCCTCGCTGACCGGAAGCACCGCCTCCATGCCGGCCAGCGGTTCGCGCAGGATCCCCGAGAAGAAGCCCGACGCCGCCTTGTTCGGCTTGCCCGGCCGGATGGTGATGGTGGGCAGGCGGATGCCGATGCCGTCGAAGAAGCCGCGCCGCGAGTAGTCGGCAAGCAGCAATTCGCCGATCGCCTTCTGGGTGCCGTAGCTGGTCAGCGGCGTAAGGCCATGATTGTCGTCGATGACGGCCGGCAGCGGTTCGCCGAAGACGGCGATGGATGAGGTGAAGACGAGCTTGGGGCAGTATGGGCCCTTGGCGCTTTCGAGGCGGATCGCCTCGAACAGCTCGCGCGTGCCGTCGAGATTGACCCTGTAGCCCTTCTCGAAATCGGCCTCGGCCTCGCCCGAGACGATTGCAGCCAGATGGAAGATCATGTCGGGACGCGTGGCGACGAGGCCGGCCGCAGCGCCGTCGACCGAGAGGTCGATGGCAAGGCAATCGACCTTGCCGGAAAACGCCGGCGCCTCGGGCTTGACGATGTCGGCCAGCGTCAATTGCTCGATGTCGCGCCCTGCGAGGGCTTTCCTGCCGGTCAGCGCCGCAACCAGTTTGCGGCCGATCATGCCGGCCGCGCCGATTACCAGAACATGCATCTCGGGTTACCATCCTTCTTTCTCCCGGAGGTTGCGGCTGCGCCATCGCTCGCGCCGCCGCCGCATGCTCCCGGCCTGTTTCGGAGATTCGCAATATGTGCCGGGCAGCAGCCGCTGTCACTAGCCCGGCAACCGATCGGACCGGCTTCGGCTGGAGATGCCGTGCCGGCTAGAGGGGCGGCGCGTAGACCGGCGTGTCGATGCCTTCCATCCGCGCCTTGATCTGCAGGGCGACGAATTTCGAGAAGAAGCGAGACAGCGCCAGATTGCCGCCCTGGAACCACAGGTTCTCCTGCGCCACGGGCTTGTACATGTTGCGCAGTTCGCCGTGCCACGGACCCGGATCATGGCGCGTCCCGGAACCCAGCCCCCAGCAGGTGCCGATCGAATCGGCAACCTCGCGCGACACGATCTTCGCCACCACCTCATGCATCGACTGGAAGCCGGTCGACTGGATGATTGCATCCGCCTCGATCTCGCTGCCGTCGGAAAAGCGCAGCCCAGTTGGCGTCAGCCGCTCGATCTCGCTTCCCGCCTTGATGCCGATTTCGCCGTCGATGATCAGCTGGGAGGCTCCGACATCGACATAGTAGCCCGAGCCCGTCCGGTAGGCCTTCATCAAAAGCCCGGTGTCATCAGGTCCGAAGTCGAGCAGGAAACCGGTCGCCTCGAGCTTGCGGTAGAACTCGGCATCGCGGGCGCGGATGCGCTCGTAGAGCGCCTGCTGGATGGGCGGCTGCAGCGCGAAGGGCGTCGAGGCCGCGATCAGGTCCGCCTTGTCGACGTCGATGCCGTTCTCGACCGCCGTCTCGGAGTAGATGTCGAAGGCAAGCTCCATCAGCGTCTCGGACCTCACCACCGTCGTCGGCGACCGCTGCACCATGGTGACGTAGGCGCCGGCCTCCCAGAGGTCGACCGCAACATCGTGGGCGGAGCTGGCCGCACCGATGACGGCGACCTTCTTGCCCCTGTAGGGAGCACCGTCGGAATACTGGCTGGAGTGGATCACCTCGCCGGCGAACTCATCCGAACCGGCCAGGTCGATCATCTTCGGCGGACCATAGGCGCCGGTTGCGAAGACCAGTTGCGTGGGGTGCAGGGTCATCGGCCGGCCGTCCCGCAGCAACTCCACGATCCAGCGTTTTTCCAAGGGGTCGAAGCGCGCCGAAACGCACTCGGTGCCGCCCCAGTAGGTCAGTTCCATCACCTTCACATACATCTCGAGCCAGTCGCCCATCTTGTCCTTGGGCGTGAAGACCGGCCAGTTGTCGGGGAAGGGCATGTAGGGCAGGTGATCGTACCAGACCGGGTCGTGCAGGACGAGGGAGCGGTAGCGGTTGCGCCAGGAATCGCCGGCATTCATGTTCTTCTCGACGATCACCGTCGGCACGCCGAGCTGTCTTAGCCGGGCGCCGAGCATGATGCCGCCCTGGCCGCCGCCGATGATCAGGCAGTAGGGCTGCGCGGTGCCGGTCGCGAGTGCCTCAGCCTCGCGGGCCCTGTCTTCGGACCAGGTCGTGCGTTTGCGGTCTGCGCCGTGGCGCACGCCCATCGGCCGGGTTCGCCCGGACGCTTCCTCGTGGCCATCGAGCGACTGCAGCGTGGTGAGGATGGTGCGGCAGCTTCCGCCCTCGAGGCGGAGGATGCCGTTGCCCTTGCCGGCAGCGGTCGAGAAGGTGAACCAGGCCTCGACCGGTTCACCGCGCGAACCTGACGCGGTGGTGACCTGCCAGTCGGACGGTCTGGCGGCGGCGAGCGTCGCCCGCAGCATGTCGGCGATTGCCGGCTTGCCCTCCATCGTCTTGACGTTCCAGGTGAAGGCCACGAAATCGCGCCAGTAGCAGTCGTCGGCAAACAGCGCGAGCGTCGCGTCCACGTCGCCCGATGCGAGCGTGTCGCCGAACGTCGCGAGCCAGGCCGCCGCCTCTGCCGCGGGTGCAGTGTCATGCATCAGCATTCTCCGGATCTGGGTGGCGACGGGCGCCACGGGAACTTCAATCGCCGAGAGGCTCCAGCACCTTCCCTTTGCGGTGGTTGAGCACGGTGTACTTGATCCTGCGCAACGTCTCGCGCGCATCGGGTTCGAGGCGGTAGCCGACAGCGGTCGAAACCAGATCGATGATGGCGAGGAACGCATAGCGCGAGGCGGTCGGCTTCAGCACGTCCTGGTATTCCGGTACGTCGACGGTCAGCGCCAGGTCGGCTGCCTCGGCGAGGTCGGTGTCGGGCGCGGTGATGGCAATTGCCTTGGCGCGATAGTGCTTTGCCAGCACCGTCGCCTCGACCACTTCCTTGGTCCGCCCGGTGCCTGAAATGGCGATTACCAGGTCGTTCGGCTTCAGCGTCGAAGCCACCATCTTCATGACGTAGGGGTCCGAATGCGCCGACACGACGACGCCATAGCGGAACAGCCGGTTCTGGGTTTCCTGCGCAAGCGCGGTCGAACTGCCGCCGAGGCCGAAGACCACGACCTGGTGGGCATTCGCCACCATGTCGGCGGCAGCGATGACGTCCTTCGGGTCGATGCTGCGCTCGACGGCGCTCAATGCATTGCGGGCCTCGCCGAACACGACGTTCCAGAGCGGCGAGCCGTTGCCGTTGGGCTCGGATGGCGCAACCGGCGAAAGATAGAGCCGCCCGACCACCACGCTCTGCGCCAGCTTCAGCTTGAAGTCGCGCACGCCATCACAGCCGATCGCGCGACAGAAGCGCGTGACCGTCGGCTCGCTGACATCGGCGCGCCTGGCGATCTCCGCATTCGATGCATCGACCGAGAAGGTGACATCGGCAAGCACCGCGTCTGCGACCCGCCGTTCGGCCGGGCGCAGTTCGGCGTATGAATCCCTGATCTGCGAGAGAATGTCCGGGATCGGCCTGGCATGGGATTCGCCGGCAGCTTCGTCGGGCTTGCGTCTTTGCATCTTCGGCCTGTCGGCTCCCTGATCGAATTCGACTTCCATCTTACTTGCCGGTCATCTCTCGTCGAAGTATCGCCAATTACCCAAGGTTCGTTTTCACAGGATGTAGGAAACTTACACACTACGCAAGCGTGAAAACCCCACAGATCGTGGATTCGTGCCGAAAAGCCTACAGCGCGGAAAGCGCGCTTGACTCGGAAAGTCGGATAGTTACAGACTGGTTTCCCGAACGTCACCGGCTTTGCCGGAGTCGCCAGTCGGGTAAGCAGCACTGCGTGAGGGACGATGCCGGCAGGAGTTTCCATGCCCCCCAAACTGGGAGTCAAAGGCGCCACCAAGGTGTACAGCACCCGTTCCGGTGACTTGCTGGCAATCGACCGCTGTTCGCTCGACATCATGGAAGGCGAGATCGTCTCGATCGTGGGGCCGTCCGGCTGCGGCAAGACCACACTGCTGTGGTCGATGTCGGGACTGCATGGACTTTCCGCCGGCGAAGTGCAGCTCGACGGCGTGCCGGTGACCGGCCCGAACCCCGATATCAGCATGGTCTTCCAGGACGCCAACCTACTGCCCTGGCGCAACCTCGACGCCAACATCAACTTCCCTTTCGAGATCAAGGGCATCAAGCCCGACCGCATCTGGGTCGACGAGTTGCTCAACCGCGTCGGCCTCGAGGGTTTTGGCGGCCGCTTCCCGCGCGAGCTTTCCGGCGGCATGCAGCAGCGAGCCGCGCTCGTGCGGGCGCTTTCCTTCAAGCCTTCCGTGCTTCTGATGGACGAGCCGTTCGGTGCGCTGGACGCCTTCACACGCGAGGAGATGAACCGGCTGGTCGAGGAAATCTGGCTCGACACCAAGACCACCATCGTCCTGATCACCCATTCGATCGAGGAGGCGATCTTCCTGTCGGATCGCGTCGTGGTGCTGAGCCCCCGGCCCGGCCGAGTGGCCAACATTCACACGGTGCCGTTCGCCCGCCCCCGCTCCCCCGAGATCATGGCCACCAAGGAGGTCTTCGACCTCACCAACGCCATCAAGCAGGAGATCGTCGGCACGCAGCAGAGCCGCTACGCCGATCGCGACGCTGCGATGGCCGAATCTCTCCCGGCAGCCCAGTGAGGACGATGTGAGCGAAACCGACGCGATACCGGTGTTCAAGAGCAAGGCGGACGGCGGCAGCGATGTCGGCATCACCAACATGTCCGCCCTGACCTCGGGTCCCGGCATCAAGTCGGCGGGCGAGGTGTTCGCGGTGATCCTCGTCGCGGTCATCGTCATTGGCGGCATGGAGCTCGCCCTCAACATCTTCGACGTGCCGCAATATGTGCTGCCCAAGCCGAGCGAGATCGCCGTCGCGCTGGTCTACGACTTCCACTTCATCGCGCCGCATCTCGGCCATACGCTGGTCGAACTGTTCGGCGGCTTCGCCATCGGCGCATCGGTCGGCCTCATTCTCGCAGCCGTGATCACCCAGTTTCCCTTCGTCGAGAAGATCGTCACGCCCTACATCCTGCTGCTCGTCACGACGCCGATGCTGGCGCTCGTACCGCTGCTCATCCTGCGCTTCGGCTTCGGCTATGAACCGCGCATCATCGCGGTGGCGCTCGCCTCGGGCCCGATGGTGATGATCAACGCCGCGACCGGCTTCCGCCGCGTCGACCAGGGCAAGATCGCGCTCGCCCGCTCCTATGGCGCCTCCACGCTGCAGATTTTCTGGAAGATCCGCGCGCCGATGGCGCTGCCTATGATCTTCGTCGGCCTGATGGTCGGCTCGATCTTCGGGCTGCTGACCGCGGTCGGCGCCGAAATGGTCGGCGGTGGCTTCGGGCTCGGCAACCGGCTGACCTCCTACTCGTCGATGATCCAGATGCCGCAGTTCTTCGCGGTCGTCCTGATCCTCTCCATTCTGGGCATTCTCATCTACGTGCTCTTCTTCCTGCTCGGGAAGCGCTACGCCAGCTGGGAGGCCTGATCCAGGACCGAAGCCTGCTGGAGCGGGCGCCGGGAAAGCAACTATCGGAACGTCCAACATAAAGGGGAAAAGCTATGATCAGGAACTTCATGTCGGGCGGCCTCAGCCGCCGCACCTTCCTCCAGGTTTCCGCCGCGGGCGTCGTCAGCGCGACCGCGCTCGGCACGCGCGGCGCGAGCGCCGAGCCCTATTCCAAGTTCACCTGGATCTCGCCGCGCGGCACGCTCGAAGTGCTCGACGACTACCCCTACTGGATCGGCAAGAAGATGGGCTATTTCGACGACCTCGGCGTCGAGGCCGACATGCAGCCCGGTCCCTCGGACGGCACGGCGACCGTCAAGTTTGTCGATGTCGGCCAGGCCGACATGGGCTTTCCGTCGCCCGGCGTGTTCTCGTTCGCGCTGGAGAACGGCATGAAGCTGAAGTCCGCCTTCCACATGGGCGCGCTCGACACGTTCAGCCTTGCCTTCCGCAAGGGCGAAGGTACCAACGACCTGAAGACACTCGAGGGCAAGACCATCCTGCTCGGCTCTGCTGCCTGGCAGTCGATCGTCGACCCGATGCTCGCCGTCCAGGGCGTCGACGTCACGAAGGTCAAGTATGTCGAAGCCGGCTGGCCCACCTGGGCAACCGCGCTGAAGGCCGGCCAGGGCGATGCAGCTCTTGGCTGGGAGGGACTGCGCGCCGAATGGATCGGCACCGGCCTCGACTTCGAGTACTGGCTCGGCGTCAAGAAGTCGCCGCTCTTTGCCAACACCTTCGTGGTGCGTGCTGCCGACGTTGACGACCCCGAAAGGAAGGCCTTCCTAGACAAGTATCTGCGCGGCTGGGCGATGGGTCTCGAGTTCGGCTACCAGAATCCGCGCGCGGCGGTGGAAGCCGTGTTCGAGCAGTTCCCGACACTTGCCACCAACATCGGGCCGGAACTCGGCACCACGTCGATCCTGCAGCAGATCGCCGTATTCCGCGGCGACATGGACAAGCGCGCCGGTTGGGGCGACCACGACATGACGGCCTGGCAGACCTTCTTCGACCAGATCCACGAGCTCGGCCAGATCTCCAATCCGGTCAAGGCGGAAGACGTCTGCACCAATGCCTGCATTGCGGCCGCCAACGATTTCGACCATGCCAAGGTCAAAGCCGACGCAGACGGCTACAAGCTCAGCGATGCGTTCGCGGCGATAGACGTCGATAACGTCAAGGCGCATCTCTACGACCAGGCCGTTCCGGGCTGACGGGCCAACCGGACTAAGGAAAATGCGGGCGGCGCATGCGCCGCCCGCCACTGACAGACAAGCATCACAGGGAGGGCATCATGCCTGACAAGGTAAGAGTATTGGTCGTCGGGCTCGGCAACATGGGCGCCTCCCACGCAAGCGCCTATCACCGCAACCCGGGCTTCGAGATCGTCGGGCTGATGAGCCGTTCGATCAAGTCGAAGCCGATCCCGGACGAGCTCAAGGGATATCCGCTGTTCGAGGACTATGAAGAGGCGCTCGCGGCCACCAAGCCGGACGCGGTTTCGATCAATTCATGGCCGAACACGCATGCCGAATACGCCATCAAGGCGATCAATGCCGGCGCGCATGTCTTCATGGAAAAGCCGCTGGCCACCAACATCGCCGATGCCCAGGCGGTGGTGAAGCTGGCGCGGGAAAAGAACAAGAAGCTGGTGCTCGGCTACATCCTGCGCGTGCACCCGAGCTGGATCAAGTTCATCGAACTCGGGCAGACGCTGGGCAAGCCGCTGGTGATGCGACTCAACCTGAACCAGCAGAGCAACGGTCCGGCCTGGGCCTGGCACAAGAACCTGATCGACTCGCTGATCCCGATCGTCGACTGCGGCGTGCATTATGTCGACGTGATGTGCCAGCTGACCGGCGCCAAGCCGGTGCGGGTGCACGGCATCGGCGCAAAACTCTGGGCGGAAGCCGACAAGCAGAATTACGGCCACCTCCACGTCACCTTCGACGACGGATCGGTCGGCTGGTATGAGGCCGGCTGGGGCCCGATGATGAGCGAGGAAGCCTTCTTCGTGAAGGATGTCGTGGGGCCGAAGGGAGCGGTCTCGATCGTGGCCGGCCATTCCGAAGGCAAGGACCAGCTCGAGGACATCTCGGACTCCGCCGACATCGACCGCCACACCAAGACCGACGCGATCCGCTACCACCACGCAGAGGTCGGTCCGGACAAGAACTTCGTCAAGAAGGACGAGATGTTCAACATGACCGACGAGCCGGGGCACCAGAAGCTCTGCGACCGCGAACAGGCGTTCTTCCTGAAGGCCATAAAGGAGGATCTCGACCTCACCGAGTCCATGGATGCCGCGGTGAACAGCCTGCGCATCGTGCTGGCAGCCGAGCAGTCGATCAACGAAAAGCGGGTCGTCGAGCTGGACTGAGCGGCCTCGCACCCAGCCATGGACGGTCCGACCGGGCCGTCCATGGAGACCCGAACAACCGGAGAAATTCGATGAGTCAGCCGGCAGCCGCACAAGGCTACGATCTGGTCTTGACGGGCGGTCGCGTCCTCGATGAGCGAAACGGCATCGACGCCGTGACGGACGTTGCCATCTCCGGGGGAAAGATCGCCGCCGTGGGTGCTTCGCTCGCAGCCGCGGGCCGTGTGGTCGAGGACGTTGGCGGGGCCATCGTGGCGCCCGGCCTCATCGACATCCACACCCATGTCTATCACAAGGCGACGTCGCTCAGCGTCGATCCGGGTTTCATTGCGCGGCGCTCGGCGCTGACCACCATGGTCGATGCGGGCAGTGCGGGCGCCGGCAACTTTGACGGCTTCCGCGACTATGTGATGCAGCACTCGCCCTACCGCATATTCGCGTTCCTCAACGTTTCCTTCCCCGGCATATTCGGCTTCGACAAGGGCGTTTCGCTGGGCGAGGCGCGGCTGCGCGAAATGCTGCCGGTGGACCGCTGCGTCGCCAAGATCGAGGCCAACCGCGACCGCATCGTGGGCGTGAAGGTCCGCATCGGCGGACCGGTGACCGGCGACCTCGGGCTGGGCGCGCTCGAGGCTGCGCTGGAGGCGGCCAACGCCGTCGACCTGCCCCTGATGACGCATATCGGCACCGCGCCGCCGAGCTACGCGGACGTCGTCTCGATGCTGCGTCCGGGCGACATCCTCACGCATTGCTTCCGGCCGGAGCCCAATTCCGCGCTCGGCGCGGACCGCCGGATCATGAAGGAAGTGCGCGCCGCACGCGAACGCGGCGTCCTGTTCGACATCGCCCACGGCATGGGCGCCTTCGGTTACGAAACAACCGAGCAGGCGCTCAGCGAAGGCTTTCCGCCCGACCTGATCTCGTCGGACGTCCATGTGATCGCCGTCGAGGGACCGGGCTATGACCTGCTGCACACGATGAGCAAGTTGCTGAATTGCGGCCTGTCCCTGCCCGATGTCGTCGGCATGTCGGCGAACCGCCCGGCACTCGCCATGCGCCATCCCGAACTCGGCCATCTCGGTGTCGGCGCGCCAGCCGATATCACCGTGCTGCGCCAGGTCGACAGCGACTACGTCTTCGAGGACGTGGTCGGAACAACCCGGCAGGGTTCGACCCTGTTGCAGCCGGTCGCCGTCTATCTGGACGGCAGGGCGATGGAGGTGAGCCGCCGCCCGTTCGAGGAACCGTTTGTGCTTTCCGGCCATGCCAGCCACGATCATCGCTGAACCGGGGCAAACCGCATGAGCTACAAGGCCATCTACACCTATGCCTGGGACCTCGCCGAGACAGGGGTCGTCGCTGCCGCGGACGAATTCCGCGCGCTCGGCCTCAACACGGTGACGATGGCCGGCAGCTACCATGCCGGCAAGTTCATGCGGCCGCACGGCAAGGCCGGCAAGGTCTATTTCCCCGACGACGGCACGGTCTATTTCAGGGCCGACCCGTCGCGCTACGGCGCGATCAAGCCGGTCGCCAGCCAACTGGTCGGCGAACGCGACATGCTGCAGGAGCTCGTCGATGCAAGCGGCATGGCCGTAAACGCCTGGCTGGTGCTGCTGCACAATACGCGGCTCGGCATGGCCAACCCCGACGCCGTCGTGCGCAACGCCTTCGGCGATCCCTACCACTACAGTCTCTGTCCGTCGGCGCCGGAAGCGCGTGCCTATGCCGTCGGCCTCGCCCGCGACGTCACCGAGACTTACCCGGTCAGCGGCATCACGCTGGAATCGCCGGGCTTCGCGCCCTATGCGCACGGCTTCCACCACGAGTTCGCACTGATGAAGTCGAACGCATGGCTGGAAAACCGGCTCGGTCTCTGCTTCTGCAACCACTGCATCGCCGGTGCGGAAAAGGCCGGCATAGACGCCCGCCGCCTCAAGGCTGAAACCGCCGCTGATATCGAGGCCTATCTCGACAGCGACATCGACTACCCGGCCGACATGGCCGAGGCCTTCTGGATGGCCGACGTCGCCGCCGACGGCGACCTGCGCCGCTTCATCGATTTCCGCAGCGGAGTCGTGACCTCGCTCGTCGGCGAAATCCGCTCGGCCGTCCGCAAGGACGCCAATGTCGCCGTCATCCCGTCGGTCGCGCGACCGACGGCCGGCGCCTGGTACGAAGGCAGCGATCTCGCCGCGCTGGCCGGCAGCGCGGGCATCATCGAAGCCTGCTTCTACGAACCCGACGCGATGCGGGTTAAGGCCGACCTCTTCGACATTCGCCGTCGGCTGAAGGGTGCCGGCAACTTTCGCGGGATTCTGCGCCCGTCGCACCCCGACCTTTCCAGCAAGGGCGAGTTTCTTGCCGCGGTCGCGGCACTGCGCGAGGGCGGCGTGGACGAACTCGCTTTCTACAATTGGGGCCACCTCCGACGCGCCAACCTCGCCTGGATCGGCGAAGCCTTGCGGGGAACCTCATGAGCGGACAGTTTGCCGGCAAAACGGTAGCCATCACGGGAGCCGCCGGCGGCATCGGCCAATGGCTCTGCCGCTTCTTTGGCGCGGAGGGCGCCACCATTGCGGCGCTTGACCGGAGCGACAGGGTGAACGAGCTCGTCGGCCTGCTCGGCAAGGACGGGATCGAGGTAAGGCCCGCCATCGCCGACATTGCCGATGCCGACCAGGTCAAGGCAGCGTTCGAAGGCTTCGGCGACGAGGTGCATCTCCTGATCAACAATGCCGGCGTCTCCAGCCACCCGACGCTGGCGGCAACCGATCCGGCGGGCTGGGCCGCCGACGTGGCAGCCAATCTCAACGGCGCCTATGCCTGTGCACACGCGGTGCTGCCGCAAATGGTGAAACGGCGTTCAGGCAGCATCGTCAGCGTCGGTTCGGTCAACGGACTGTCGGCGCTCGGCGATCCCGCCTACAGCGCCGCCAAGGCCGGCATCATCGCCATGACCAAGGCCATCGCGCTCGAATATGGCCGCTACGGCATCCGCGCCAACTGCGTGCTGCCCGGCACGGTGCGCACGCCGATCTGGGACCAGCGCAAAGCCAAGGATCCCGACGTGCTGAAACAGCTCGAGCGGTGGTATCCGCTCGGTCGCATCGTCGAGCCGGACGAGGTCGCGCGGGTCATCGCCTTCCTCGCCTCCGACGCAGCGAGCGCCGTGACAGGCGTCGCTCTCCCGGTCGATTGCGGGCTGACCGCCGGCAACATCGTCATGGCGCGCGAGCTGACGGTCGAGGATTTCTAGTTCCTGAACCGGGCGTGCCGAACCATCCGCCTTCCGAACCGCGGACCGGACCGCCCACGCTTGCCGGCCTGCGCGAAAAGGTGGAAGATCGGTGCCGACACCGTGGCACCAGGGGCCTGGTGGCGTGCCCGGGCCGGCGGTATTGTCGATCATCGTGCGTTTCCGCAACCGCCGACAGCCCCAAAACTGGACAACCGGGACCAAATCCGGCTGCGCGGTGACATGCATCTGGTAAGAAGCGGCCGGGTTCCAGTCGCTGGCGGTCAAGGCTCCAGCGGCCTTTCGGTGGGGAACGATGTTGAGGCGAGCGGTCCAAATGTCGGGCAGTTGGCAGGCTGCAGATCGGCAGCGCCTGTCGATTGGCCTGTGCGGCCTCGCCGTTCTGATCGCCTTCATGCTTCTCCTCGCCTGCCCTGTACTTGCCGCTTCGCAGCTGCCGCGCACGGCGCACGTCCTGCCCGACACGAAGACGCTGGCGCTCCTGCCGGCAAACGACGTCCGTTTCCGCAGGCTGTCGCTTGCCCAGGGCCTGTCGCAGACGCGCGTCGCGCAGATCATGCAGGACGACGAAGGGTTCATCTGGTTCGGAACCCAGCACGGCGTGAACCGCTTCGATGGCTACAACTTCCGCGTCTTCAAGCATGATGTCGGCCGTGCCGGCAGCCTGAGCGGCGTGTTCATCTACGCGCTGTTCAACGACAGTTCGGGCCGCGTCTGGGTCGGCAGCGATCAGGGGCTGGACCGCTTCGAGAAGGAAACGGAAACCTTCCGCCACATCCGGCTCGGCGAGCGCGATCCGATCGTCATCCATATCAGCGAAGGCCCCAGGGGCAAGCTCTGGCTGGCAACCGGCCAGGGTCTCTACAGGCTCGACCCGGACACTGGCGCGGTCGAGCGCTTCGGCGCCGATCCCGACGATCCGCGGTCGCTTTCCAGCGACGACATCAAGTCCACAGGCGTGGACCGGACCGGCACTTTCTGGGTCGCAACGAGCGAGGGCCTGGAAGCTTTCGATCCGGAGACCGGCGAGGTCTCGATCAGGATACCGCTGCGCGTGGAGGTGCGTGAGTTCTACTTCCACGAAGACCGGCATGGCGTGTTCTGGATCATCTACGGGTCCGGCAACGGGCTGGCGACCTACGATCGGCAAACCAACGAACTGACGCAGCTTACCTTCAGCGATCCGCAGACCGAAAGCGACGGGCTGACCGGCGTATTTGCCATCGTCGAGGCGGCGGACGGCACGATCTATCTCGGCACCATGGGCGCCGGCTTGCTCAAGTACGACCGGACGAACAACCTGTTCCTCAGCTATCGGCACGACCAGAGCAACAGCGAAAGCCTCGCCGAAAACCGCGTCATTGCGCTGTTCGAGGATTCGGAAGGCAACATATGGGCCGGCCTCCATGCGACGCCGCCGAACTCCTTCCCGGGCGTCGCACCGCTGTTCGAGACCATCCGTCTGCCCGAAGTCCATCCCAGCGCGTCGGGCGAGTTCCTGGTCAACTCGATTTTTGCCGGGGCCCAGGACGATGTCTGGATCGGTTCGGGCGGCGCACTGACGAGGCTCTTCCGAACGACCCGGCAATCGGAGGTGGTCGAGCTGCTCGGCCCGAATGTTCCCATGGAGGTCCTGACGACAATTCGGGACCCGCGCGGGAACCTCTGGGTCGGCACGCTCGGAACGGGGCTGTTCAGGATCGACGGGGCGACCGGGGCCGTGACGAACTTCCGTTACAGGCCCGACGACGACCGCTCGCTCAGCAGCGACATCGTCACGCGCATCTTCTTCGACCGTGGCGGCGCGATGTGGCTGACGACGTGGAATGGCCTGCTCAGGTATGACGAAGAAAGCGAAGGGTTCACGACCTTCCGCCGAGACCTGACCGCCGGCGCAGAGCCCTATTTCTCGATTGTCGAGGACGCCCAGGGCCTGCTGTGGCTGGGCAGCACGTCCGGTCTTTTCCGCTTCGACCCGAAGTCATCGGAATTCGCCTCGTTCACGCATGACCCCGACGACCGCAAGAGCATCAGCAACAACACGATCAACACGCTGCACCTCGACGCCGACGGCATCCTCTGGATCGGCACGCAGAACGGGCTGAACGCATTCGACGGCAAGAGCGGGTCAGTGGTCAGGAGCTACTTTGCGGCCGACGGGCTGCCCGGCGAGGCGGTCAGCTGCATCCTGGCCGACGGGAACGGCGACTTGTGGATGAGCACCAACAACGGCGTCTCGCACTTCCGTCGCTCGACCGGCGTGTTCAACAATTTCTCGACCGCCGACGGCCTGCCCGGAAACGACCTGACGGGCTGGAATGCGTGCTCCAGGAACGCGCAGGGCGAGATGTACTTCGGCGGCTTCGCCGGCGCGACGGTGGTGCGGCCCGATGCCCCGGTCGCGCACGGCTTCACCCCGCCGGTCCTGATCACGGAGCTGCGCCTGTCGGGCGAGCCCGTCATGCCCGGCACGCCGCCGCTCGATGGCTCCGTCACCTATGCCACGAACATCAGCATAGCGCCCGACGTGACCGAGTTCTCGATCGCTTTCTCGGCGCTCAGCTTCTCCAGCCCGGACACGACCCGCTACCGCTACCGGCTTCGGGGACTGGACAGCGAATGGCACGAGGGCAAGCGCCGGCAGGTGAGCTTCACCACATTGCCGCACGGCACCTATCAGCTCGAGGTCCAGGCGGCGACCGCGCGCGGTGCCTGGACGGAGCCCGGCGCGATGCTCGGCATCACGGTCCTGCCGCCCTGGTGGGCGACATGGTGGTTCCGGGCAGCCGTCATGGCAGCTCTGGCGCTGCTGCTGTTCGGCGCCTACCGCTACCGAATTGCCCAGATCACGCACCAGTACGAGATCCGCTCGGAGGAGCGGGTGATGGAACGCACGCGCATCGCCCGCGAGCTGCACGACACGCTGCTGCAGGGCTTTCACGGAATCATGTTCAGGCTGCAGGCAGCACGCTCGATGCTTCCCCAGGACCCTGCCAAGGCGACCGAACACCTCGAGATCGCCATGGACCGCGGCGACCAGGCGCTGATCGAGGGCCGCGACGCCGTGCACGAACTTCGGGCCGCGCCGCTGGTGGACAAGGACCTGCCCGAGGTACTCGGGGCGCTGGCAAGCGAACTGGCGGCCGCTGAACCCGGAAGACTCAATGTCGAGATCCTGGTGGAAGGACACAGTCGCCTCGTCAATCCGGTCATCCGCGACGAGCTCTACAGGCTGGCGCGCGAAGCACTGCGCAACGCGTTCCAGCACTCAAACGGCTCGAAGGTCGAATGCGAGCTTACCTATTCCGACGCGGCGCTGCGGCTGAGGGTCAGGGACGACGGCCGCGGCATCGACCCGCAGGTGCTCGAGGAGGGCATGAAGGCGGGCCACTGGGGGTTGCCCGGCATGCGCGAAAGGGCCGAAAGGATTGGCGGAACCTTCACCCTCTGGAGCAAGACGGGCAAGGGCACCGAACTGGAGGTAAGCATCCCGGCCAAACTCGCCTACGTCCGGGCCACCCAGACACAGCATGCAGGAAGGTCGTAGAGCAGTGACAACTGGACAGGTACGGATACGGTTGCTTGCGGTGGACGATCACCCTTTGGTGCGCGAGGGCATCGCCGCGCTGGTCGCCGGCCAGCCCGACATCGACCTCGTCGCGGAAGCGCGCGACGGGCACGAAGCGCTGGAAAAGTTCCGCCAGCATCGGCCCGACGTCGTCCTGCTGGACATGCAGATGCCTGGTCTCAGCGGCATCGACACGATCGGCGCGATACGCGGCGAGTTCGCCACTGCGCGGATCATCGTCCTGACCACCTATGCGGGCGACGAGCTCGCCAAGCGCGCCCTTCGCGCCGGTGCCCAGGCTTATCTGCTCAAGAGCTCGGTCCGCAAGGAACTGCTCGACACGATCAGGCTGGTTCACAAGGGACAGAAGCGGATCGACGTCAATGTCGCCGCCGACATGGCCAACTATCTGGCCGAGGACACGCTCAGTGCCCGCGAGCTGATGGTTCTCGACCTCATTGCGGCTGGCAACTCGAACAAGTTGATCGCCTCGCAACTCGGAATCACGGAGGAGACCGTCAAGGGCCACGTGAAGAGCATTCTGGCCAAGTTGCGCGCCAACGACCGCACGCATGCTGTGACGCTCGGCCTGAAGCGTGGACTGATCTCGCTCTAGATCCGCAACTTTAGGTACCCCTAAAGAGGGGGCTGCCAGGGCTTCGAACGAGGCTGCCAATCCCGCCTCACGGGCGTAGCCTTGCCTCGATCGAGGTGACCCGTGCAGCGACTGCTTTCCAGATTTCCAGACGCACTGCCGGGCGCGGGCCTTTTCATCCTGCGGTTCTCGCTGGCAGGCAGCGCGGCAGGCCTGGCCTTGGGCGAGCCGAAAATCGAGCATCCGATCCTGCTGGCGGCCATGGCCGGGATCGTGATTTCCCTGTCGCTTGGCCTGGGAACGTCCTTCGGTGCCTCGGCGCTTTGCCTGCTGCTCGCCTATGAGGGCCTCCATCAAGGCCACTGGACACTGCCCTTCTGGGGGCTCGTCGGCGCCAGTGTCAGTCTCGCGCTGATCGGGCCCGGCGCCTGGTCCGTGGACGCTGCGGTCTACGGACGGCGAAAGATCAGTGTGCGCCGGCGGCCGCCCGAATGAGACCGTCCCCTACGCTACCTGCGGCTGTCTGTCTTATCGGCATCCCGCAAGACGCGAGCAGCACCCCTAAAGGGGGGATGCCCGGGCCCTCATGGTGGGGTGCCACGAAACACCCGGCCATGATGAAATGCATTCAAAGACGATCTCTTGCTTGTTCGCGCCAACTGGACTGGCATTCACGGAATCGTTTCAGATATCCGCATGGCGGCGCGACGTTTACCGGTAAAGGAAAAGCGCCGTGATGATGTATCTCATGGAAAGTCCGGACGGTGGATGCGCTGCTTCTGCAACCGACGCAGCCCAGTCGAGCGGCCGGCCCGCCCGCCTGGAGCGGAACGGTGTCTCCAACACGTCGATCGTGCATGACATGCAGGATCCCATTACCGCGATCGCCCTGAATTCCGAGGCGTGCCTCAGATGGCTGGACAGGGACAAGCCCGACCTCGCCGAAGCGGTGGAGGCGATACGTCGCTCCATCGCGGCGACGCGGCGGGCGGGGCTCGTCATCCTGGGAGCTGCGGCGAGCGGCAGCAGCCGGAATCGCGGCCACGATGTCGATGCCGGATAGCGCGCCTTCTGCCTTTGCGACGAAGACGCAGTTGCTGGCGGCAACTGGCCTTCTGACCGGACTGCTCGCCGCCTTCGCCTCGGGCGTGCCGCTAGGTGCCACGGCAGGCCCCGGCAGCGAGGCCCTGCTGCCAGCCTATGCGGCCGCCGCGACCGTGCTCGAGACCGTCACCGCGGCACTGCTGCTGTCGCTCTACGGCCTGCAGCGTTCCACGGCTCTGCTCGTGCTTGCCTGCGGCTACATCTTCAACGTGCTGATGATGCCGGCATGGGCGTTGACCTTCCCGGCCGTCTTCGCGACATTCGGCCTCGACTTCGGAGCGCAGACGGCAGCGGTCATCGACGCGATAAGGCGATTGGCCTTCCCGCTCGTCGCGCTTGGCTACGCGCTCGCACCGACCAGCCGTGGGACAACGCTGCCGGCTATCGCGCCGCTCGTCCGGACGATGATCCTTGCCGCGGCCGGCGCGGGATTGGCGCTGTGCTTCTTCTTCGCTGTAACACCCGTCGCTCAGACACCGGTCGCCGACATGTCGGGCGCCGCCGCATCCTGGCGCTTCGTCCCCGTCCTCGCGCTTGCCCTCTACGCGCTCGGTGCCGGCTTGCTGCTTTTGCGGCGACGCAATCTGCTCGACGTGTGGATGAGCCTTGTCCTGCTGGCCTTCGCGATGGAACTCGTCCTTTTCCTCTCTCCCGGGGGCAGCACCCGGTTGAGCGTCGGCTGGTGGGCCGGGCGATCCTATGAACTCGTCGCCGTGACGATCCTGCCGCTGGTCCTGATCTCTGAAGTGACCACCGTCTTCGCGCGGATGGCGCGACTGGCCGCTGCGGAACGGCGCAGCCGGCAGAACCGGTTGGTTGCAATGGAGGCATTCTCGGCCACCATCGCGCATGAAATCCGGCAACCGCTGGCCAGCATGATCACCAATGCCGGCGCGGCGCGGAACTGGCTGGGCAGGGACAAGCCCCAGCTCGACGAGGTCGACGAGGCACTGCGCCGAATAATCAGCGACGGACACCGGGTCGACAAGATCATCGCCGGCATCCGCGCCATGTTCGTGAAGGGAGCCCAGGAGCGCCAGTCGATCAACCTCAATACCGTCGTCCAGGACGCAGCCTGCGCGGCCGCCGGCGAGGCTGATCTCGACGGCATCCAGATCGAAACGGACTTCAAGACGGATATTTCGGTCTTCTGCAATCCGGTGCAGCTGCACCAGGTGATCTGCAACCTCATCCAGAACGGCCTAGACGCCGTCCGGGAGGTCGGCGACAGGCAGCGGCGCATCAGGATAGCAACCGAGCGCCGGCCCGGCGGAGAGGTGCATGTCACCGTTGCCGACACCGGCACAGGCGTCTCCCCCGACATGGCCGACAGCATCTTCGAGCCCTTCGTGTCGACCAAGACCGGCGGCATGGGCATGGGCCTGATGTTCTGCCGCTCGGTTGTCGAGGCGCATCGCGGGCGGTTCTGGGTGACGGCCAATGCGCCGCGCGGCGCGGTGTTTCACATCGCGCTGCCTGCCGAAGCCCCGATGACGCTCGGCGCGGTGCCGGTCCGAGTCGAACCTGCCGGGGCTCCAACATGGGCCGCACGCGCGGAACAGCTTGCCGGCTAAAAGCACCCGAGCGCCGGGCATCGTTCGAAGCTGAAAGTTCCTGATCCGCATACGACGTAGAGTCCCCGCTCAGTCGAGCACGTTGCCGACCGATAGAGATCAATCAGTCATCCAAAGGAGGCCAGCATGGATCAGGTCGTAAGCAGTACGGACAAGGTGTCGTCGGTCAGGCCGGGCGATATGAAGCTCGAGGTCGTCGTTGTTCCGGTCGCTGACGTGAACCGGGCCAAGAGCTTCTACGGCAGCATCGGCTGGCGGCTGGACGCCGACTTCGTGGTCGGCGACTATTTTCACGTCGTGCAATTCACGCCTCCTGGGTCGCCGAGTTCCATTCATTTCGGCACGGGTCTCACATCTGCCGTGCCCGGCTCGGCAGGCGCGACGATTCTGGTTGTTTCAGACATCGAAAAGTCTCGTGCCGAACTCGTTGAACGCGGCGTCGAGGTGAGCGAGATCTTTCATCGCGAAGGCCCCGGCCAGCCACCCGTCAAGGGTCGCGATCCGCAGCGGCGCAGCTACTCGTCTTATGCCAACTTCAGCGACCCAGACGGCAACAATTGGCTGCTGCAGGAAGTGACGGCGCGGCTGCCAGGCCGGGTAGACGCGACCGCGACGACATTCTCGTCGCCTTCCGATCTTGCCGCCGCGCTCCGGCGCGCCGGCGCCGCGCATGGCGAGCACGAAAAGCGGACCGGCGGCCAGCACGACGACAGCTGGCCGGACTGGTACGCCGACTACATGGTGGCAGAACAGGCCGGCAGCGAGCTGCCGGTCTAGCGGCAGCAACGCCACTGGCCATCGCAAGTGCTATGGAGTTCGAGATGAGCGGGACTTCGACAATCGATCTCGCACGCCGCAGGCTGCTCGGCGCGGGGGCATTGGCCCTTGCGGCAGCCAGCCTTGCGGCGCGCGCGCCGGCCATGGCCGCATCAAGCCCGAAACAGGCCGCAGGCGTCCAGGCTTCGGCCTCGCTCGGACCGGTCCGGCAGATCGCCGCTGGATTGCTCGATGTCGGCTATGTCGACCTCGGGCCGGCGGACGGGCCCCCGGTGATCCTGCTGCACGGCTGGCCCTACGACATAAACGCCTATGTGGACGTTGCACCGCTTCTCGCGGCAAGGGGCTACCGCGCGATCGTTCCCCATCTGCGCGGCTACGGCACCACACGCTTCATCTCGGACGAGACAAAGCGCAACGGTCAGCAATCGGCCCTCGCGCTGGACGTCGTCAACCTGATGGACGCTCTCGGGATCGAGAAGGCTACGATCGCCGGCTTCGACTGGGGCGCCCGTACCGCCAACATCGTCGCCGCCCTCTACCCGGAACGCTGCACGGCGATGGTTTCGGTCAGCGGCTACCTGATCGGCAACCAGCAGGCCGGCAAGCTGCCCCTGCCGCCGAAGGCGGAACTGCAATGGTGGTACCAGTTCTATTTTGCGACCGAGCGCGGCCGTGAGGGCTACGCCCGGTACACGCGCGATTTCGCGAGGCAGATCTGGCATCTGGCTTCGCCGCGCTGGGCTTTCGACGAACCGACGTTCGAGCGCAGTGCCGCAGCGCTCGACAATCCCGACCATGTCGCGATCGTCATCCACAACTACCGCTGGCGCCTTGGCCTTGCCCGGGGCGAGCCGCAATATGATGCCTTCGAGGAACAGCTTGCGCAGGCGCCGACCATCGGCGTCCCGACCATCACCCTCGAAGGCGATGCCAATGGTGCGCCGCATCCGGATCCCGCCGCCTATGCAAGAATGTTCACAGGCCGGTACGAGCATCGCCTCGTCTCAGGCGGCGTTGGCCACAACTTGCCGCAGGAGGCACCGCAGGCCTTCTTCGAGGCGGTGCTGGCGGCAAGCGCGGGGAGCTGATCCCGCCGGCGACCGTAAGGCCCCTTGTCCGTCCCTGCCGCGCCACGATGTGATAAGAAGCCGCTACGGAACCGGCGGCCGTCGCGCGGACGCGATCGCGGCTCCAGAGACGACATGGAGGACAGCGCCATGAACGAACCCCGCGAATTCGACGCAATCATCATCGGCGGCGGCCAGGCCGGGCCGACACTGGCCGGGCGCCTGACGGATGCCGGCAGGAAGGTGGCGTTGATCGAACGAAAGCATCTCGGCGGCACCTGCGTGAATACCGGCTGCACGCCGACCAAGGCGCTGGTTGCCAGCGCCCACGCGGCACATCTTGCACGCCGCGCCGGCGATTTCGGCGTGACGATCGGCGGCGACATCTCGGTCGACATGAAGCGGGTGCATGAGCGGGCGTCCGGCATCGCGCTCGACGCCCGGTCGGGGCTCGAGAAGTGGCTGGCGGGCATGCGGAACCTGACCCTTATCCGCGGCCACGCACGGTTCGTCGGGCCGCATGCGGTAGAGGTGAACGGCGAAACGCTGACCGCGCCGCAGATCTTCATCAACACCGGCGGCAGGGCGAACCGGCCCGCAATCCCCGGCATCGACAGCGTGCGGCTGCTGGACAACACCGACATGGTCGCCCTCGACACGGTACCGCGCCACCTGGTGGTGATCGGCGGCAGCTATATCGGGCTCGAATTCGCCCAGATGTTCAGACGCTTCGGCGCCGAGGTGACGGTGGTCGAGAAGGCGTCCCGGTTGATCTCGCGCGAGGACGAGGAGATCTCCGACGCGGTCAGGGACATTCTGGAGCGTGAGGGAATCGCAATCCGGCTCGATGCCGAGTGCATCGACTTCGAACCGGCAGGCGACGGCACCAGGGTCGGCCTGCATTGCGAGAAGGAGCCGCGCGCGGTGGTCGGCAGCCACGTCCTGCTGGCGGTCGGACGCCGCCCCAACACCGACGACCTTGGGCTCGACCGCGCCGCCATCGCATGCGACGAGCGCGGCTACTTCGAGGTCGACGACCGACTCTCGACCAATGTCGAGGGTGTCTTCGCGCTTGGCGACTGCAACGGACGCGGCGCCTTCACCCACACGGCCTACAACGATTTCGAGATCGTTGCCGCCAACCTGCTCGACGGTGGCGACCGCAAGGTCAGCGACCGCGTACCGGGCTATGCGCTCTACATCGATCCGCCGCTTGGCCGGGCGGGAATGAGCGAGAGAGAGGCACGCAAGAAGGGGTTCAACGTCCTGGTCGGGTCGCGTCCGATGACGCGCGTCAGCCGTGCCGTCGAGAAGGGCGAGACGCTCGGCCTGATGAAGATCGTCGCCGACGCCAAGACGGGCAAGATCCTCGGCGCGGCCATACTCGGCCCCGGCGGCGACGAGGCCGTCCACGGCATCCTCGACGCCATCAACTGGGGCACGCCCTACCGGGACCTGCAATGGGCGGTGCCGATACACCCGACCGTTTCGGAACTCATCCCCACAGTGATTGGCGACATGAAGCGGGACTGACCCGCTCCATTAGCGACCATCGTCGCGGACGCCCCGGCGACCGTCCGCGACCGGCACGCTACCGCGCCAGCCTGACCTGGGCGAGCGACTGCGCGATGCCCGAGAAGGCCGCCAGCAGCTTGGCCGGATCCGACGCGTCGTAGTAGTGGCTGGCGTCGGTGGCGCAGTTCTCCAGCAACTGCTTCGCGTCGGGGTCGGTGACCATGAAGGCGACCGTATAGATCTCGATCTTGTTCGCCTTCATGTAGTCGCAGATCGCCTTGGTATCGTCGTTCGTCTTCTTGATCTCGCCCTTTGCGGTCGTGGCATTCGAGCTCGGCTGGATATGCCTTCCGTCGCTGTTCCTGAAGCGCAGCGTGTTCTCGCCGTCGGTCATGAGCACCGCGACCTTGCGCGGCAGCTTGTTCTTGGGATCGTAGGCCTTGCCCTGGTTGAGGGGTTCGCTCTGCGACAGCACGTTCTGGCCCCAGATCAGCCCGGCGGGGATGTAGGTGTAGGGCTTGTAGGAGCCGATGTTGATGACCATCCCGCTGATTGCTGACGTCAGCGTCTGGAGATTGTCGGTCAGCGGAACGATCGGGTTCAGGCACTTCTGGCTTGTCTCGACATAGCCCGGGTAGGTGTCCGCGGGCCTGCCGTCATGCAGGCGGGAATCGCTGTTCATGCGCGACCCCACGCAGCCATACCAGCTGTAGGTCTTCTTGCTGCTGCCGCCCGAGCAGACCTGGTAGGGTGGCACGGTCTGGGTGGTCGACTGCGTGCAACCGCCGCCGCAGGTGGCCGGTTCGACGACGCCGTCCACTGTCTTGGTGCAGGGATAGGTCGGCGCGTAGGCGGTGCACACGCTCTTCGTGGTCGAGGTGGTGCAGGTGGCGGCCACGGCGGGCACGACGTAGTCGTCGGGCACGGAGAGCCAGCTCGATCCGCGGTATTTGGTGCCGACATTGACGTAGTCGGCATAAGGAACGATGCCGATGCGGACAGAGGCCTTCTTGTTGTTCATCAGCTCGGTGACCAGCGACTGCGCGGCGGTCTTCAGCGTAGCGATCTTGGTCACCCCGGTCGGTCCGACCTCCGACATCGACCAGGTGTTGTCGAGCACCAGCGCCACCTCGACGCTGCCGGTGACAGCGCGCTCGGCGAGCGCGGAGGCGCGCACGTCGACGGTGTAGATGCCGGCGAGCTTCATGAAGTTGGTGCGGATCTGACCTTTCAGGAAGAGGTCGATGCTGCTTTCCGTGGTCTTCAGCTCGCTGATCGACACCTTGTCGACGCGGGCCTTCGATTCGTTTGCCTTGACAAAGTCTTCGGCAAGGTCCCTGAGCTTCGTGCTGTTCTGTTCGCCAGAGGCGGCGAGCGCCAGCGCGGTCGCATCTGCCAGCTCCTGCATGTGAGAACGTGCCGAGACCCCGCGCGCATAGTCCGTCGCGAGGCCGAGGGTCAGAAGAAGGGGCACTGTCAGGATCCCAGTCAGTACCGCGAAGTTACCTGTTTTATCCTTGAGGAATCGGAGAAGTGAGCGCATGGCCAGCCCTTGGTTTCATTCGCTGACTAAGCGCCGGTCCTGATTGACGAGTCGTTAGCGACGAAACCCACTCATGTGCCATGGTTAACGCTGTATTCTGCGACGCCCCGGAGATGTCGTGAGCCGGCTTATAACTTGCCAGTCACGCAACCCCGGCAAGGAACGCCGCAGGGCTCTCCTGTCGCGGTGACAGACGACCTAGCCGCCACCAGCGGGCGCCTGTTCCGCGCTGCCTTCCGGCAGGACGGCCGGGGCTATCTCGGTCCGCGGGGGAGATCCCTGGGTCTATTCCTGCGCGGGCGCCTCGCCTTCCGGTGCGGCGCCGGGCAACGGTGCGGCAGGCGTTTCCTCAGGCGTGGCGGCAGGCGTTTCCGCAGGCGCGGCTGCACCCTGCTCGGCTGCCGCGGGCTCTTCCGCGCCGTCTGCCCCGCCCGCCTCATCTGGCGCGGCATCGTTCGGGGCCGCGGCAAGCGTGGCCGCCCGGTCGGTGCCGATCGGCCGGTCGGTGACCGAGCCATCGGCTGCCGCGACACGCCAGACGGTATTGCCTGCGTCGTCGGCAATCAGCAGCGCGCCGGTACCGTCGATGCCGACGCCGACCGGACGGCCGCGCGCCTGGTCGCCGTCGATGAAGCCGGTCACGACATCCTGCGCCTTGCCGGCCGGCATGCCGTTCTCGAACGGGATGTAGACGACCTTGTAGCCATTAAAGAAGCTGCGGTTCCAGGAACCGTGCTCGCCGACGAAGGCGCCGTTGCGATAGGCCTCGGGCAGCGCGGAATCGGCGGTGAAGGTCATGCCGAGCGGCGCGACGTGGCTCGACAGCGCATAGTCGGGCTTGATCGCCTTCTCGACCATGTCGGGACGCGCCGGCTTGACCCGCTCGTCGACGTGGTCGCCGAAGTAGCTCCAGGGCCAGCCATAGAAGCCGCCCTCCTGCACCGAGGTCATGTAGTCGGGCACCAAGTTCGGTCCGAGCTCGTCGCGCTCGTTGATGACGGCCCACAGCACGCCCGTCTCCGGCTCGAAGGTGAGGCCGTTCGGATTGCGCAGGCCCGAGGCGAAGACGCGTGCCGCGCCTGTCTCGCGGTCGACCTGCCAGATCGCGGCCCGGCCCTTTTCCGCCTCGATGCCGCGTTCGGCCGCGTTGGAGTTCGAGCCGACCGAGGCGTAGAGGTAGCGGCCATCCGGGCTGAGCGCGAGATCCTTGGTCCAGTGGTGGTTGATCGGCCCGCCGGGCAGCGGCGTCAGGACTTCCGGCTCGCCCTCGATCGTGTTCTGGCCGAGCTCGTAGGGCCAGGCGAGGATGGCCTCGGCGGACGCCACATAGAGTGTCCCGTCGTACCAGGACACGCCGAAGGGCGAGGCAAGATCCGTCAGCAGGTCGCTGCGCTCGTCCACCGTGCCGTCGCGGTCGGAGTCGCGCAGCAGCGTGATCAGGTTGGTTTCCTTCTGCTCGCCACCGCCGCCATGCGCCAGCGACATGATCCAGCCGCGGATGATATCCTTCGGCCGCACCACCGGCTTGCCCGAGGGACCGCGGCCCTGAACGGCGAGCACGTCGCCATTGGGCAGCGTGTAGACCGTGCGCGGGTTGGCGAGGTCCGTCGCATAGGCGGTGACAGTGAGCCCCTCCGGCACGGTCGGCGTCTGACCCTCCTGCCAGCCGACGACCTCGGCGAGCTTCATGTCGGCGATCAGCGAGGGTGCCGGGTCAGGCAGGACCGGGTCGGGACCGATCTGCGAGGAGACATCGAAATTGCTGCCGTCGTCGCTGCAGCCGGCCAGCGCGGCGAGAACCAGGCAGCTGCCGGCAAGCGCGCCGGCGCGAAGGATGCGAATGCGATCAAACATGGCGGATCACCTCCATCTCGTGGCGATAGGTGAAGCTGCGTACCATCCAGCAGGTGGCGATCATCACGATCACGGTGACCAGCGAGAGAGCGAGGCCCCAGGGCACGACGGCGGTCCAGCCGTCACCGGCGTGAACAAGACTGTTGAAGAATGCGAGCACGAGCACGACCGCGCTGCCGATCGCGTACGTCCATGTCGCGCGATGCGAGCGGACCGTCGAGCGCATAAGGAGTTCGAGGATGCCGGCGAGTACCGCCAGTCCGCCGAAGACGAGTCCAGCGAAGAGCAGCCACTCCGAAAAGTTCTGCCACATGAGGTTGGCGGTCTGCCAATAGGCGATGTCTGTCAGCAGTGCCAGCGTGAAGCAGACGACCGGGAACTGGACCAGAATGGAATGGACAGGCCGTCCGACGATGACGACGCCGGAAGCCCGGGCGGGCGGATAGGACATGAGTTCATCTCCATGCAAACACGATGGATCGTGTGAGCAATACGGATGACCCCCGCCTTTTGTTCCTGTCACTATTCCTTGAGCGCCCGTGGCGACGTCAGGCAGTCAGCATGTCCTCGATGGTGATCGGCAGCCGGCGGATTCGCTTGCCGGTCGCATGATAGACGGCGTTGGCAATCGCCGGCGCCGTGCCGACCAGCGCGATCTCGCCGAGGCCCTTGACGCCGAGCGGGTTCACATGCGGATCGACCTCATCGACGAAGTGTGCTTCGAGGTGCGGGATGTCGAGGTTCACCGGCAACAGGTAGTCCGCCATGTGTGCGTTGACCGGCCGGCCGTCGCGCGGGTCGAGCACGGTCCGTTCCATCAGCGCCATGCCGATGCCGCCGATCATGCCGCCCGTGCACTGGCTGCCGGCGAGCAACGGGTTGACGACCCGGCCTATGCCGTAGGCGCCGACGATGCGGCGCACCCTGATCGCGCCGACATCCGGATCGACGGCGACCTCGGCCAGCACTGCGCCGAAGGAATGCATGGAATAGCCCGCGGCGACCGCCGCGTCGCGCGCGGCCGAACCTGTCGCCTCGACCGGCCGGCCGCCGCCGACGATCTCGGCGAAGCTTAGTCCGGGGCCGGCATCGCCGCGCCTGCGCAAGTGCCCTTCGGCCCATTCGAGGTTTTCCATGTCCAGCCCGTTCAGCGGTGAGCCGGCTTCCGCCACGGCGCGCATGGCTGCGGCAGACTGCACTTCGAGGCAGGCGGCGCGGACCGCCGATCCGACCGAGGCCATCGTCCACGAGCCGCCATGCGCGGGCGTCGCAGGGTAGTCCGTGCGTCCGAGGCGGAACCGTACCCGGTCGACCGGAAGGCCGAGACTGTCGGCGGCGACCTGGGTCATCGACGTATAGGTGCCGGGCCCCATGTCGCTGGCGGCTGCCTCGACTTCTGCCGAGCCGTCGCCGAGCAGGCGGACGCGGGCGCTCGCCGGCGCCTGGAGGGCGGGGTAGGTAGCCGACGCCGCGCCCATGCCTATCAGCAGGCGGCCGTCGCGCATCGAACGCGGTTCCGGCGTCCGGCGGGACCAGCCGAACTGCCGGGCGGCCAGGTCGTAGCATTGCGTCAGCGAGCGGCTGGAGAACGGCTTGTCCTCGCCCTCGTCAATCTCCGGTTCGTTGCGGCGGCGAAGCTCGATCGGGTCGACGCCGAGCGCATAGGACAGTTCGTCCATCGCCGATTCCAGCGCGAACATGCCGCTCGACTCCCCCGGCCCGCGCATGTGGTTCGGGGTCGCCGTGTCGAGTTCGGCCAGGCGGTACTGTGCCCAGACGTTCGGACAGGAATACATGTAGCCGGCAACTGTGGTGAGCGCCTCGGTAAACTGCTCATAGCGACTCGTTTCGCCGGCACCCTCGTGCACGATGGCGGTCAGCCTGCCATCCGTGCCGGCGCCGAGAGCCATCCGCTGAAGGGTGCGCGGCCGGTGCCCGGTGGTGAAGAACATCTGCCGGCGGGTCAGCACCAGCTTCACCGGACGGCCCGTCTGGCGCGCCGCGAGCGCTGCCAGCGTCACATGCGGCCAGGTCCTCAGGATCGTTCCGAAGCCGCCGCCGACGAACGGGCAGATGACCTCGACATCGTCCTCCGGTAGACCGAAGACAGCAGCGATCTCGGCCTTCTCGTTGGCGAGGTACTGGCTCTTGCTCCACAGCGTCAGCCGGCCGCCCTGCCAGGCGGCGACGGTGGCGTGCGGCTCCATCGGGTTGTGATTCTCGCGGGCGATCTCGTAGGTCTCGTCGACCCTCACGGCGGAGGCGGCGAGACCGCTGTCGGCGTCGCCGCGTGCCTGGTCGGCGAAGGCGCCGGTGCGTTCGGCCGTCGCCGGGACGATCCTTGATGCCCTGGCGTCGGTCGGGTCAACCAGCGGCTGACGCGCCTCGTAGGCGACGCGAAGTGCGGCAGCGCCGCGTTCGGCATGGTCCAGCGTGTCGGCGATTACCAGCGCCACGGGCTGGCCGAAGAACCGCACCGCATCGTCCTGCAGGACGTGCAGCCTTTCGCCCTCGTCCGGGTCGATGACCGCCTTGTGCGGACGGTAGGCGAGCCGCGGCGCGTTGAGATGCGTGACGACGGCCTCGATCCCGGGCATGGCCTCGACCGCGGCGGCCTCGATGCCGGTGACGCGTCCGAGCCCGACCGTCGCGCCGACGATCACGGCGTAGAGCTGGCCCGGCTGGTTGAAGTCCGCCGCATAGCGCGCCGCACCCGTTACCTTGGCGCCGCCGTCGACCCTTGTCAGGGATGCTCCGATGCTAGCGTTCATGCGACCTCTCCTGCCATTTCGAGCGCACGCACGATGGTGCGCGGCAAAAGCTCGACCTTGAAGTGGTTGTGATGCAGCGGCCGGGCGCCCCGTGTCGCCAGTTGCGCCGCCTGCTCGAAGGCGGGGCGGCCAGGGGTCGCACCCACCAGCGCGGCCTCGCATTCGCGCATGCGCCAGGGCAACGTGCCGACGCCGCCACAGGCGATGCGGGCCGAGCGGATGACCCCGTCGGCGATGTAGAGCGCTGCTGCTGCCGAGACCAGCGCAAACTCGTAGGAGGCGCGGTCGCGCACCTTGAGGTAGCGGGCGTTGCGGGCGTAGGGGCCGGCCGGCACGCGGATTTCGACGATGAGTTCTCCCGGCACCAGCCTGTGCTCCAGCTGCGGCGTGTCGCCCGGCAGAAGGAACAATTCCTCAACCGGAAAGCTGCGCGCGCCGTCGGGGCCGCGTACAGACATCGTCGCGTCGAGCGCGACCAGCGCCACGGCCACGTCCGACGGGTGCGTCGCCACGCAATGATCGCTCGTGCCGAGGATCGCGTGGCCGGCGTTCAGCCCGTTGATCGCCGCGCAGCCCGAACCCGGGTCGCGCTTGTTGCAGGCCGCGTCGAGCATGCGGAAATAGGGGCACCGGACGCGCTGCAGCAGGTTGCCGCCCATCGAGGCCATGTTGCGCAGTTGCGGCGATGCCCCCTCGAGCAGGCTCTCGGCGATCAGCGGATGCAGTCGCCGCACATTCTCGTCGGCGGCAACATCGGACATGCGCGACAGCGCACCGATGACGAGGTCGCCGCCCTCCATCCCGATGCCTCCTAGCGGCAATGCATTGATGTCGATCAGTCGCTCCGGGCGCTCGACCTCTTCGCGCATCAGGTCGACCAGCGTGGTGCCGCCGGCAATGTAGCGGCCGCCTGCCGCCGCGGCGGCGATAGCCCCTGATGTGTCCGTGGCCTTTTCCAATGTGAAGGGCAGCATGGTCAGGTCCTCGCTGCTGCGTCGGCGACCGCCGCCACGATGCCCGGGTAGGCACCGCAGCGGCAGATGTTGCCGCTCATCCAGAAGCTGATCTCCTCCGGCGATCCCGCATGCCCTTCGGCGATGCAGGCGGCGCCCGACATGATCTGGCCCGGCGTGCAGAAGCCGCACTGCATGCCCTCGTGCTCGATGAAGGCGGCCTGCAGCGGATGCAGTTCGCCCTCCTTGCCGAGACCCTCGATGGTGGTGATCTCGGCGCCGTCGTGCATGGCGGCAAGCGTCAGGCACGACACCACGCGCCTGCCGTTGACCAGCACCGTGCAGGCCCCGCATGCACCCTGGTTGCATCCCTTCTTGGTGCCTGTGAGGTCAAGGGTTTCGCGCAACACGTCGAGCAGCGACTGCCTCGGGTCGAGCGTCAGCTCGCGCGGTTCTCCATTGACGACAAGGCGCAGGGTACCGGCGGGCGTCGCCTGCTCGGCGGTGGTCGCGGCAGTGGCAGGGGCAGTGGGAATCGCCGCGAGCGTGGCGGCCCCGCCGGCCAGTTGCAGCACTTCCCGGCGAGAAATGGAGCCGGGGCGGGCGGCGGGCGCGCCGCTTCGGGTTACCTTGCCTGTGGTCGGATGTCTGCTTTTCAATGCAACCTCCTGTGAAAGCCTGGCCTCAGCCCGCTCCTTCCGGGCGATCGACTGGACAAAGCCTACAGCCAGCAGGACGGCGGGCCAGCGCTCGGAGTGCTGCGATTTGTACAGGAGTGCTGTCTTCGTAGACCGCAGCGCAATAGCTGGAGGCTGCGCGACCTGGCGAGGCGGTCCGCTAGGCGCGACGCACACGCCGCCAGGAACCGGGCGCCGCACCCGTCGCCCTTGTGAAGGCGCGGGTGAAGTGGCTGGAGTCGCTGAAACCGCTGGTGAAGGCGATGTCGCTGACCGGCAGGTCGGATTCAAGCAGCAGGGTCTTTGCCCGCTCGAGGCGCTGCGCCTGCTGCCATTGCAGGGGCGGCACGCCGACCGTCGCCTTGAAGGCGCGGGCGAAGTGGCTGCGCGACAGCTGGCATTCGCGCGCCAGGTCGCCAAGTCCGATCCTGCCGTCGAGATTGGCCATCAGCATCTCCCTGGCCCGCCGTTCCTGCCACGGGGCGAGCCCGCCGCGCAAGTGCGCTGGTGCTGCGGCACGGTCCCCGTAGAACTCGGTGAGGTGGGACAGCAGAGCCAGCGTCACGTGGTCGATGAAGAGCTGGCTCGCCCTTTCGGGCCGGTCGAAGGCAGGCAGCATGCATTCGCCGAGCTGCCGCACCGGCTCGTCGCTGAAGGCCACACCCGAGCGGGCCCGCAACGTGGCGCCGCGCGGCAGGTCGTGCTCATCGCGGAAGCGCTCGAGCGCCTCGCGCGAAACGTAGAAGGAGACGCAGTCGACATTGCCGCGAACCAGCGCGGCATGCTGCTGCCTCACATCGATGAGCAGGAACTGTCCGCGGCGCAACGGCTCCAACGGAACCGGGTGGTCGTCGACCCAGCAGGGATTTGCAAGCAGGCTGCGGCGCTGCACGCAGACGAGATAGCCCTCCATGCGGGCAAAGCAGGTCGGATTGCCCTCCGGCGAATCCTCCCAGCGCAGTCTGGTGGCGAAGAGTTCGGCCGACTGCAGTGCGCGGGCGACGAGGGTGACCGGCTGATCCAGCCCAACGAACTTGCCAAGCCTTTGGCCAATCTGTTCGCCCATCGTCGCTCCCTCACGCGGAACCGGCTTCACTAGACAGCATCCCGGATAGTTAGAGAAGGCGCCCGCGGCGCGCCGACGTTCAATCAGGAAAGGCCGCCGCAGCGTGCAGAGCCTGGCGCCGGTGAGGGGTTTTGCCCGGGTATGAGGACGGCTTCGCAACCGTAGCCGTTGGCAGTAACGAGTCCCGCCGGCCCATTGAAATCACTTCACATTTCCGTGAGGCCTGTTGCGCAAATGCCATAGTCGCCGGCTTACCCGCAGGTCAGGTGTCCGTATGGGGCAATATGCGCTTGGCATGTGGAGGACCGGGCTTTTAGAAATAGCGGCGAAAATACGGCCCGAATCGGGCGGGAACGGAATCGGATTGTTCATGCGGATAAGATCACTGCTCATCGCTGCCGGACTTGCTCTGGCGACAACCCTCGCGGGTTGTTCGACCGACGGCACCGGAACGATGTTCACCAGCGATTACGGTGCCCGCAAGGATGCCGGATACCGCCTGCCGGCCATTCCGGTCAGCAAGGTGCCGTCGAAGTACCGGCGCCAGCTGGTTCGCTATGAGACCAAGGAGACGCCCGGCACGATCGTCATCGATACGTCCGAGAAGCATCTCTTCTTCGTCATGCCCAACGGCAAGGCGATGCGCTACGGCATCGGCGTCGGCAAGGAAGGCTTCGAGTGGAAGGGCACGGCCCGCATCGCGATGAAGCGCGAATGGCCGGTCTGGACCCCGCCCGCGGCAATGATCAAGCGCCGGCCCGATCTCGCTAAGTGGCGCGGCGGCATGCCCGGCGGCCCGCAGAACGCGCTCGGCGCGCGGGCCTTGTACCTGTTCAACAAGCGCGGCGATTCGGGCTACCGGATCCATGGCACGCCGGAGTGGTTCTCCATCGGCAAGGCCATGTCGTCGGGCTGCATCCGGCTCATGAACCAGGATGTCATCGATCTCTATGACCGCGCCAGCGTCGGTGCAAAGGTCATAGTGAAGTAAGGCGGACCGTCTCGGCAGCAACGGACCACCAAGACAGAAAACCGGGCTGGGGGCCCGGTTTTTTGTTGTTTGCGCCTCACCCGAGCCGATAAGCTGTCCCCAGCCGAAGGGCGGCACGGTATCGCCTTGGCACCGCATCCTGCAGGGATTCGGGGCAGCGCCGGGCCTTGCATCCAGCGGATGCCGGATCAGTAGAAAAAAGGGGAAGCAATGAGCGAGAAGTTCGAAACGCGTGGTGAAATCGGCCATTCCCTCGCGGGCCTGCGCGACCAACTCGCCTTTCAGTCCAAGGTTCTCGGTGCCGCCGTCATCATGGCGGTGGTGGCGCTGGGGCTGCTCTTCAACCAGTACTCCGGGCTCAGCCTGAAGTTCGCCGACCTGCTCGCCTCGAATGCCCGCAACGAGACCAAGATCGCCTCGATGGTCTCCATGATTGCGGAGATGGAGGGCCAGCTGAAGCAGGCGCGCGCCGAAAACGCAGCGACGAAGCGGTCAATCGACGCCGCGCTGGAGCCCGTGCAGCCGAGCAGCTCGGTCTTCCCCGGCTGGATCGGCGTCGAGACGGACAGTTCCAAGCAGGCACGTTCGATCGTCGAGCAGTACAAGTCGTCGGTCTGGATCTTCGCAACCGCCCCGAAGGAATGAGCCGGCTGCGGCAGGCCGATCAGGAAATCTGTTCGACCTGCTGGACCTCGGGAACGAAATGGCGAAGCAGGTTCTGGATGCCGTGCTTCAGCGTCGCCGTCGATGATGGGCAGCCAGCGCAGGCTCCCTTCATGTGCAGGAACACCGTGCCGTTCTCGTAGCCGCGGAAGGTGATGTCTCCGCCGTCCTGGGCAACGGCCGGGCGCACCCGCGTCTCAAGCAGTTCCTTGATCGTGACGACAATCTCGCTGTCGGCCTCGTCGAAGAACTCGCCGTCGGCATCGATGCGGTCCGTGGCCGCCTGGCCACCGGCCGCCATCACCGGCGCGCCAGACATGAAATGCTCCATGATGGCGCCGAGGATTGCCGGCTTGAGGTGCTGCCAGTCCGGCCCCTCCTCCTTGGTCACGGTGATGAAGTCGTAGCCGAAGAAGATGCCGGTGACGCCAGGGATGGAAAACAGCCGGCCGGCCAGCGGCGAGGCCGTCGCTGCGCTCTCGGCGTCGCGGAAGTCGGCCGTGCCTTCACGCAGCACTTCCTTGCCCGGCAGGAATTTCAGGGTCGCGGGATTGGGGGTCGCCTCGGTCTGGATGAACATGGCTTGGCTCTCCGCGGCTCACGGGCCGCCTACAATATTGGAATAATTCTAAATAAGCCTGTTCGGGCATGCATTCAAGCGAAACGGGACTGTATGCGCGGCAGCAGGTGGAATGTTTTTCCGGCTGCTTCACAGGAAGCACCGTCCTTCTGCAGCCAAAGCGTGGAAATGAAAGGCACAAACCGCCCTGCCGATGCAGAAAGCGCGTTGACACGTCAGGTTAGCCCGCCTACATCAGCGCCCACCAGCCCAGATGGCGGAATTGGTAGACGCGCACGGTTCAGGTCCGTGTGCCGCAAGGCGTGGAGGTTCGAGTCCTCTTCTGGGCACCAATCATTTGTTCCGGGTCGTTCCGGAATCCCCAAAAAGCCCCGCGAGAGCGGGGCTTTTTTGTGGACATTCGGTCGCGCGGGCCATTGCAGGCCCCGGCTACCGACCTTGGGCATTATCCGGCACCACCGCCTCGGCCTCGATCTCGACCGCGTAGTCGCCGATCAGGTCACCGGCCTCGACCATGGTATTGGCAGGCATGATGTCGCCGAAGACCCGGCCATGCGCGCGCGAGACGGGCTCCCACTGCGCCGCGTCGCGCAGATAGATGCGGGTGCGCACCATGTCGTCCATGCTGCCGCCGAGCGGTCTCAGCGAAGCGGCAATCTTGTCCAGAATATAGGTAGTCTGCGCGGCCGGGTCGCCCGGCGCCACGCAGCGGTCATTGCCATGCGTTGCCGTGGTGCCGGAGACGCGGATCGTGTCCTTGACCCTGACCGCCCGGCTGTAGCCGGCAACGGGTTCCCACACGCTGCCGGAAGAGACGCGGAACTGACCCGGCCGGCCCGGTACGGGTTCGGCGCTGTAGATCGAGGGCAGAGCGTCGAGATGATGGCTGAGGTCGCCCGAGGCCGTGAGGTAGGGCGGCTTGCGGTACTCGTCGCCGCAATCGCCCGGGATCTGGACTGTCGCGGCGAATGCTTCCTCGAGACGGTCCTTGTCGTCGCCATCGAGTTCAAAGCCAAAGAGCTTCAGATTGTCGGAACGGTGCTCGCTCTCGCCGATGCGTGCGCCGATGATGGCCGCGGCGACGGCTTCATGCTCGAGCACCCACCGCGTGGCGACATTGGAGATCGAAACACCGTGTTTCCTGCCGATATCGGCGGCAGCGGCAAGGATGCCCTGGAAACCTGCCCAGCCGCCGGCGACGTCGATGAAGCGCTTGTATTTCGAGCGGCTCCAGTCGGCGATGGTTTCGGGTTCGGCCTTTCCCAGCCACTTGTCGGAGAGAAAGCCGCCGCACAGCGTGCCATAGGCGATCAGCCGCACACCCCTCTCCATGCAAAGCGTCGAGAGTTCGCAGGCGGCGCGGCGGTCGACCAGCGAGAAGGAGACCTGGTTGGTGGCCACCGGAATGCCGTCGGTCAGCGCGACCCGCAGATGCGCGGCATCGAAATTGGTGACGCCGATGGCGCCGATCAGACCCTCGTCCTTCAGACTGGCCATCTCGTGCAGCGCGTCGAGCCAGGCCGGGTGCTCGAAACTCCACCAGTGGAACTGCAGGAGGTCGACCTTTTCGACGCCGAGCCTGTCGAGCCGCTCCTGGACCCCCTTGCGAACGATGTCTGGCGTCATCGGCCCCGGCTCGGGGCACCATTTGGTGAAGGCTGCGGGGCGGGCTCCGGCATCGGGATAGCGCGCCAGCAGGCGGCCGGTGATGATCTCGGCGCTGCCGTAATGATCGGCCATGTCGAACGTGTCGAAGCCCGACCGGGCGTAGGCCTGGAGCGCGTCGGCGGCGGTGTCCGGATCGAGCGTCGTGCCGTTCTTCTCGAGGTCGGCGACCTGCCAGAGACCGCAGACCAGCCGGCTGATGGAAAGGCTTTCGCCAAGCGTGATGCGGTCAGGTGTTTGCGGCATTCTCAGTCTTCTCTTCGGTTGGAGCCGGAGCCGCGACGCCACGGCGCAGTTTGCCGAGATGGCGTGACACGACGCTCTGTTCGCCCAGAATGCCGCGCGGGCGCAGCAGCAGGATGGCACAAAGCGCAACGCCGATCATGACGATCTGAAGGGCGGCGGCGCGCGCCTGTTCGCCGGGCGGGAAGATCGAGGCGACTGCTCCGGCGGAGCCCGCCCAGATCGCCCAGACCAGAACCGCGCCGAGGATGGCGCCGCGATTGTTGCCCGAGCCGCCGACAATCAGCATGGCCCAGACCTGGAACGTCAGCATCGGCACGTAATTGTCAGGCGCGATGAAGCCGATGAAATGCGCCTGCACGGCGCCGGCCAGTCCCATGATGCCGCCGCCGATGGCGAAGGCCTGGAGCCTGAAGCCGACGGCGCTCTTGCCGAGTGCGAGCGCGGCCGGTTCATCCTCGCGAATGGCGCGCAGGACGCGACCCCACGGGCTGCGCGCAAGCCGCTCGAGCACGAAGTAGAGCGCGATCACCAGCAGCGCGACGACGGCAAAATTGGCGAGGCTGAACAGCAGCGGCGTGGCCGCGAGTTCGGCGAAGGGGCGCGGAATGAAACCGATGCCGAAGGGGCCGCCGGTCAGCGCCTCGAGGTTCAGTGCGCAGAGTTGCACCACCACGGCGACACCGAAAGTCGCGATGGCAAGATAGTCGGCGCGCAGGCGGATGGTCAGTGCGCCGATCAGAAACGAAACGATGCTGGTGATCACCGCGCCGCCGATCCAGCCAACGACGATCGGCAGGCCGAAGCCGCCGATGCGACCGGCCGTGTCGGGCGTGGTCAGCAGGGCCGAGACATAGGCGCCGATGGCGACGAAGCCGGCGATGCCGACATTGAAAAGGCCGGTCTGGCCCCATTGCACGTTGAGGCCGAGACAGATGATGGCGTAGGTCAGCGCCATGGTCAGGAAGAAGGCGCCGTAGCTGATAAGTTCGACGCTCATTCGGGCCTCCCGAACAGGCCCTGGGGGCGCAGCAACAACACCATCACCAGAATGACGAAGGCGATTGCGGCGCGCCACTCGGCGCCGATGAGCTGGACAGCAAAGGCCTCGGAAAGCCCGACGATCAGGCCGGCCAGCATGGCGCCCGGCACGGAGCCGATGCCGCCGAGGATGGCGGCGGCGAACAGCGGCAGCAGCAGGTCGAGGCCCATTTGCGGGCGGATCTGTACGAGCAGGCCGGCGCTGATGCCGGCGATGCAGGCTAGTGCCGCGCCGAGCAGCCAGACGATACGGATGACCTTGCGCACCTCGATGCCGACAACACCGGCAAGCTGCACATTCTCGCTGACGGCGCGCATCGAGCGGCCGATGGAGGTGCGGGTGAGCAGAAGGTGCACGGCAATGACAAGAACCGCCGCGACGCCGAGCGACAGCAACTGGTCTGGCGTCGCCCGGATGCCGCCGCCGAGCGGCTGGGCGATCTGCAGGGCTGTGGTGAAATAGGCGGGCTTCGAGGTGAAGATGAACTCGAGCAGGCTGCGCAGGGTCAACGCCGCGCCGAAACTCGCCATGACCATGATGATGATAGAACTGCGCCGGTCGCGCAGCCTGCCGAACAGCAGCGCATCGACGAGCAGGGCGAGGCCGCCGTTCAGCACAATGGCGATTAGCGCGGCGATCGGCAGGGCCCAGCCGAAGGAGAAAGGTCCGATCGGCGTCAGAAGACCGCTGAAGAGCGCGCCCAGCGCACCGGCTACGGCAAGCGCGAAATAGGCGCCCCAAGCGACGAACTCGCCATGCGCGAAATTGGCAAAGCGCAGGATCGAATAGGTCAGCGTCACGCCAATGGCGCCGAGGCCGATCATCGAACCGGCAATGAGACCGTCCATCAGGGCCTGCGGATTCATGACGACGCCTCCGCACGGTCGTGGCGGACGCCGAGATAGAGTTCGGCGACGAGCGGATCGTCAGCCAGGCCCTCGGCCGTGCCCTCGTGGCGAATGGCGCCCTCGACCAGGATGACGGCACGGTCGGCGATAGCGAGCGCCGCCTTCACGTTCTGCTCGACGAGGATGATGGTGACGCCCTGCGCATTGATTTCCTTCAACCGGGCGAATACCTCGGCGACGATCTTCGGCGACAGGCCGGCCGATGGCTCGTCGAGGATCAGCACGGACGGTTCGACGATCAAAGCGCGCGCCACCGCCAGCATCTGGCGCTGGCCGCCGGACAGCTGGCCGGCACGGCGCGACGAATGGGCCGAAAGGTCGGGGAACATGTCGTAGAGGGCAGCAATGCGACCGGCGCGCCTTTCCTTGGGAAGGATGTCGGCTGCGAGCAGCAGGTTGTCGTTGATCGACAGGGTGGCGAAGATGTTTTCGGTTTGCGGCACGAAGGCCAGGCCGTGCCGGATCTTTTCGTGCGCCGGCACGGCGGTGATGTCTGCGCCGTCGAGCGCCATCGTGCCCGAGTGCACCGGGACAAGGCCGGCAATGGCTTTCACGAAGGTGGATTTGCCGGCGCCGTTCGGTCCAAGCACCACGACCAGTTCACCGGCCCGCACCGCGAAATCGACACCGCGCACGATCGGCAGGTCGCGCTCGTATCCGGCGACCAGGCCCTCGGTCGAAAGCACGACGGGCTTGACGACCTCCATCATGCGACACCGCCGAGATAGGCGTCGATGACCGCCTTGTCGCGCGCAACGTCCGACGGCTTTCCCTCTGTCAGATGTCGACCGCCGGCCATGACGACGACGCGGCTGCACAGCCGGGAGACCATCTCCATGTTGTGCTCGATCAGCAGGATCGACTTGCCCTGCCGGTTCAGGTCGAGAACGCGGTCGATGATCAGTTCCAGCAGCGTCGGATTGACCCCGGCAGCCGGTTCGTCGAGCAGGATCACCTGCGGGTCGGCCATCAGGATGCGCGCCAGTTCGAGCAGCTTGCGCTGGCCGCCCGACAGGACCCGCGCCGGCTCGCCCTCGAGACGCGACAGGGTCACGAAATCGAGCAGCGACCGCGCCCTCTCGACCGAGGCACGCTCCTCGGCGGCGACGCGGCCAGGGCGCAGCAGGTTCATCCAGATGCGCTCGCCGGCCTGGTTCTGGGCGCCCGTCAGCACGTTTTCCAGGACGGTCATCTCGGCGAAAGGCCGAGGGATCTGGAAGGTGCGGCCGATGCCGCTGGCGATGCGTCTTTCCGGTCCGGCGCGCGTCAGGTCGCGGCCGGCCATGTCGATGCTGCCGGCCGTCGGCTTCAGGCTTCCGGCCAGGAGATTGAAGAGCGTCGTCTTGCCGGCGCCGTTCGGGCCGATGAGGCCGAGCATCTCGCCCTGCCCGAGAGAAATCGACATGTCGTCGACGGCCAGCAGGCCACCGAATGCCTTCACCAGACCACGCGCCCGCAGCAGTGGCTTGCGCTCACTGGCCGTCGGTTTGTCGCGGGCGCTGGCGGCTGGCTGCATTCCGTCTTCACCGAATTATTTTGATACCTGATGTTTGATCAAACTTTACATCGATCTGGTTTGCAACTAGATTTTTTGCCAGTGCCGGTTGTCTCGGCGTCACGATCACCAACGGCGGTTCGCATGTTCGATCGGCAATTCTGGCTCTGGCCTTCCCACCCGGTGCTCTTGCGATGAGCCCGCGTGGTGCGCTTTCGCCGGTCGGCCGCGAGACACTGCACGACCGCGTCTATGCCGAGCTCAGGCGCTCCCTCATCCACGGCATGTTCGACGCGGGTGCCATGCTGCGCATCCAGGATCTTGCCACGACTCTCGAGACCAGCACCATGCCGGTGCGCGAGGCGCTGGGCCGGCTGGTCTCCGAGCAGGCGCTGGAGTCGCTGCCAAACCGAACCGTGCGCGTTCCGGTCATCACCCTGGAACGGCTCGACGATCTGGCCCGCGCCCGCTGCCTGATCGAAGGCGAACTGACGGCGCTCGCGCTACCCAATCTGGGGCCGGAGAATTTCGAAACGCTGAGATCGCTGACGCTTGACTGCGAGGCGGCGTTCCGCAGCGACGATCCCGACAAGGCGCACCTTACCTCCGAGCTCAATCACGCCTTCCACTATGCCGTCTATGGAGCGGCGCGCTCGGCGGTGCTGATCCCGATTGCCGAGAGCCTGTGGCTGCAGTCCGGCCCCTATGTGCGGGCGGCGGCGCAACTGCATGACGAGCAGCGCGACATTTCCGCGACCCATCATCACTGGGGATTGATCGAAGCGCTGGAAGCCGGGGACAGGGATGCCTCGGTCAAGGCGCTGACCGACGACATCACGCGATCCTTCAACCTGGTGCGGCGGCGCTTCGAAGATGAAATCGCCAACCGGGAGACACAGGCCTATGGCTGAGCAAAAGGACGACAGCTTCGAAATCTTCGACCTGCGCGTCGAGGTCGTGGCGCCGGAAGGCGCGGCGATCTATTGCGGCGCCAAGGTCGGCGACCATTTCGAGCTGCGCGGCGAGATGCTGCATCTGCCGCCCGGCCAGGGCATTTCGATCTATTCGCTGGCCTCGGTGCTGCCGCTGCTGGCGGCCAAGCAGCGGCCGAGCCACAAGAACGACTGGATGACGACCGACGCGGAAATTGCCTGCCCCGACCCGCATTGCGGATCGCGGCTGCGCATCACGCGGCTCGGATTGCGCAAGTTCAGCCATGCCGAAACCACAGCGGTGCCACTCGATGACTGAAACACCCGACATGCAGCGCATTCGCCTGGCGCCCGACTACGAGATCTCGCGGGTGATCCGCGGCGGCTGGCAACTGGCCAGCGGCCACGGCGCGGTGAAAAGCGACGATCCGGTCGCCGACATGGTGGCCTTCGCCGATGCGGGCATCACCACCTTCGACTGCGCCGACATCTATACCGGCGTCGAGGAGACGATCGGCCGCTTTCGCCTCCACTATCGCAACATGCGCGGCCAGGAGGCGCTCGACCGCATCAAGGTGCACACCAAGTTCGTGCCCGATCTCGATATCCTTCCCGGCATCACAAGGCGCTATGTCGAAAGCGGGATCGACGAGTCGCTGCGCCGGCTGAACATCGAGCGGCTCGATCTGGTGCAGCTTCACTGGTGGGACTACGACGCGCCGCGCTGGTTGGAAACGGCGCAATGGCTGAACGAGCTTCGCCTCGCCGGCAAGATCCACAAGGTCAGCGCCACCAATTTCGACACCGACAGAATGCTGGCCATGGTCGAAGGCGGCGTGCCGCTGACCTCGATGCAGGTGCAATACTCGCTGCTCGATTCCCGACCGTCCAGACGCATGGCGGCAGCGGCCGAAGCGAACGGCATCTCGCTGCTCTGCTACGGCACCGTCGCGGGCGGCTTTTTGGGAGACCGCTGGCTCGGGCAGCCGGAACCGTCGGACTCGCTCGAGAACCGCTCGCTCATCAAATACAAGCTGATCATTGACGATTTCGGCGGCTGGGACCGGTTCCAGGCCCTGCTTCGGACCCTGCGCCAGATCGCCGACCGGCACGGCGCTGACATCGCGACGGTGGCGAGCGCGGCCATGCTGACGCGGCCCGCAGTGGCAGGCGTCATCGTCGGTGCCCGGACGCGAGACCACCTGGCGTCGAATCTCGCCGTCTCCAGCATCGCGCTGACTGACCATGACCATGCCGAGATCGCCACAATGCTCGCCACCGCCAACGAGATCGAGGGCGACGTCTATACGCTGGAGCGCGACCGGCACGGCCGGCACGGCTCGGTGATGAAATACAATCTGAACAAGGGAGCCGCCTGAGCGACCACGGATTGGGACTACCGGTTACTGCACGGAAACAAGCCAACGGCGCTCCGGGAGAGCGTTCGAAACCAAAGGGGAATGCCATGAGACATATGCTTCTTGCCACCACCGTTCTGACGGCGCTCGGCGCCTCGGCGATGCCATCCTTTGCCGCCGGTTGCGACATCACCATCGGCATGGTCATGGAACTGACCGGACCGGCCGGCCAGTATGGCCAGGCCGGCGCGAAATCCGTCGAAATGGCGTTCCGCGACTTCAACGAGGCCGGCGGCGTCGATGGCTGCAACCTTGTCGCCGATACGCGCGACAGCCAGAGCCAGGGCACGGTTGCCGTCGATCAGGCGACGCAGCTGGTCAACATCAAGAAGGTTCCGGTGATCATCGGTGGCATCATCTCGTCGGTCTCCATCCCGATCCTGACCTCCGTGACGGCGCCGGCCGGCGTCGTGCAGGTGTCGCCCGCCTCGTCCTCGCCGACGCTGACCGATCTCGGCCGCGAGGGAAAGACCAACGGCGTGTTCTTCCGCACCATCACCTCGGACGCCCTGCAGGGCACGGCGGCGGCGAAATACGCCATCGACCAGGGCCTGACGAAGCTCGCCATCATCCACGTCAACAACGACTTCGGCGTCAACATGGTGCGCGAGTTCGCTTCCGCCTACGAGAAGCTCGGCGGCGTCATCACCTCGACCACGCCCTATAACGAGAAGCAGGCGAGCTATGCGTCGGAGGCCAGTGCGGCGATGGCCGGCGAGCCGGAAGCGCTCTACCTCGTCAGCTATCCGGTGGATGGCGCAACGATTGCCCGCGCCTGGGTATCGGGCGGCGGCGCGCAGAAGTTCCTGCTCAATGACGGCATGAACTCCAGCGAATTCGTCGAGGCCGTCGGCGCGCAGTATCTGACCGAAGCCTATGGCACGTCGTCGGGCACCAGCACCACCGCCTCGACCGAGTACTTCAACGCCAATTACGAAGCCTTCTCAGGCGGCATCAAGCCGGACGCTCCGGCTGCCGACCGCTCCTATGACGCCGGCGCCATTGTTGCGCTGGCCGTCGCCAAGGCCGGCAAGGCCGACTCCGCCGCGATCAAGGCGGCGATCCCGGAAGTCGTCGCCGCCGGTGGCGAGCCGATCCATGCCGGCAAGGAAGAGTTCGCCAAGGCGCTGGCGCTGATCAAGGAAGGCAAGCCGGTCAAGTACGAGGGTGTCATCGGACCGGTCAGCTTCGACCAGTATGGCGACATCACCGGCCCGTTCCGCCTGTGGCGGATCACGGACGGCGCGGTAACGACCGTCGGCGAGATGAGCGCTGACGAGGTCGAGAAGATCAAGGCCGAGCTCGCCAAGTAATCCGGACCCGAACATCGAAGCCGGCCGCGCAAGCGGCCGGCTTTTTCCTTTTTGCACCGGCCCTCGATTCCGCGAATTGTTGCCCGGACAGGCCGCGCGGTCGCCGGCGCATTTGCCAGGCGGTGGGCCGGAACCGGCTCTGCTCTGGTCAGCCGATCAGGAAGAGCGATATGGCCGGCACGAAGGTAACGAAACCGAGGCAGATCAGAATCAGGCCGACGAGCGGCAGCAGATAGGGAATCATCTTTTCGATGCCGATGTTGGCGACGGCACAGGCCGCGAAAAGATTGACCCCGAGCGGCGGCGTAATCATGCCCATGGCAAGATTGAAGATCATGATTATGCCGAAGTGAACCGGGTCAATCCCGTAGTGAACGGCGACCGGCGCGAGGATCGGCCCGAGCACTACAATCGCCGCGGAGGTTTCGATGAACATCCCCAGCACGAACAGAAAGACGTTGACGGCGATCAGGAAGCTGATCGGGGACGTGAAACTCTCGACGATCCACGCGCCGATGGCGGCGGGAATGCCGGCCCTTGTCAGGGCGAAGGAAAAGATCCCGGCCATTGAAACGATGAACATGACGATCGCCGACGATATTGCGGATCGCTTGATGACGTCCCCGAATCCCCGCAGGTCGATCTCGCGATAGACAAGGGAAACGAGCAGCGAATAGCCGACCGCGATCACCGAGGCTTCCGTGGGCGTGAACACGCCGCCATAGATGCCGCCGAGCACGATGACCGGCATCATCAGCGCCAGGCCGGCGCCCTTGAGTGCCGGCAGGAACGGCGGGCGTGCCTCGTCGCGAAGCTCCACGAAGCCTTTCCGGCGGCTGTAGAAAAGGGCAAAGGCGCTGAGCGCGACGGCCACCAGAATGCCGGGTCCGGTGCCAGCAAGAAACAGATCGCCGACGGACACGTCGGCAGCCAGGCCGTAGATGATCATCGGGATGGACGGCGGTATCAGCACCGACAGTTCGGCAGCGGTCGCCTGCAGCGCCGCCGCGAAGCCGACCGGATAGCCGCGCCTGACCATCGCGGGTATCAGCACGGCGCCAATGGCTAGTGTCGTCGCGACGCTGGACCCCGATACGGCCCCGAAGATCAGCGCGGTAAAGACGCAGGTCAGCAAAATGCCGCCGCGGATCGAGTAGACGCAGCTTTCCACGAGCTCGACGAGGCGGCGAGAGATGCCCCCCGCTGTCATGAGGTTGCCGGCCAGGATGAAGAACGGGATTGCAGCGAGCGGGAACTTGTCGAGCGCGACGTAGGCCTGCTGCGGCAGCACGACCAGCGGCAACGTGGTGAAGCCGCCAATGCCGATCAGGCTCGCCAGGCCGATCGCGACGGCGACGGGGATGCCGATCAGCATCAGCAGCGTCATGGCTGCAATCATGACAGGTAGCATGAGACCCTCGCGTCAGAGCGCTTCGGCGCTGTCGGACTTCGTTTGTGGGTCGACGAAATGCGCGATCGCTCCCAGGGCGGCGAAGCCGGCCCCGACCGGAATTGCCGAGTATACCCAGGAGGCGGAAACGCCCAGCCCGGCGATCGTCTGGTTGCGCACCATGTAGACCGCGAGCCAGCCGTAGTAGACGAGCACCCCGAAGATGATCAGCGTCGATACCATGACCATCGCCCGCATGGCCGACCGCACAAGGCCCGACGACTTGTCCATCAGGAAATCGACTGCGATCAGCGTGCCGGTCCGGGCGCCGGCCATCAGCCCGAGATAGACCATCCAGATCAGCGAAACCTTGACCAGCGGCTCCGACCAGTGCGCCGGCACGTGAAGAACGAACCGGCTGAACACCTGGTACAGTGCCGAGGTCGAGGCGACCAGCAGCATGAGCGCTGCGGCGGCGACCACCAGCCTGTTCAGCTGGCGCTCGCCCTCCCGCAGCAGGGGCCGCAGGCCTTTGATCATTGACCCACGCTGCGGATGGCGTCGAGGCGTTCGCCGAAGCGCTTGGCGAGATCCTTGAAGGTCGGATCCAGCTTGTCGCGGAAGCTCTGACCATCGACCTCGGTCAGGATTTCCACGCCGATGCCGCGCAAGGTGTCGAGCCCGGTATCCTGGACCTTGGCGACTTCTTCCTTCGTACGCGTCATGGCCTTGACGGCGGCCTCGCCGAAGATCTGCTTGTCGGCATCGCTCAGGGCGTCATAGACGCCGGGATTGATGAGCAGCACCACCGGGGTGAAGGCGTGGTTGGTTATGCTCATGTACTTCTGCACTTCGCCGAAGCGGTTGTTGATGATCGCGCCGATGGGGTTTTCCTGCCCGTCGACAACGCCCTGCTGGAGCGCCGAATAGACTTCGGTCACCGCCATGGGCGTCGGCAGCGCGCCGAGCGCTTCCCAGGCCTGCAGGTGCAACTCGTTCTGCTGGGTGCGGATCTTGAGGCCCGCCACCTCGGCGGCTGAAGCGACGGGGCGGACATTGTTGGTCAGCTGCCGGAAGCCGATGCCGCCTGCCGCGAGCCCGACAAAGCCGGCGTCTGGCAGGGTTCCAAGGATTTCCTGTCCGACGGGACCATCGAAGACGGCCTGCGCGTGGTCAAAGTCGCGAAACAGGAAAGGCACGTCGAAGACCGCGAAGTCGGGCGCGAAGTTGGCGACGACCGACGTCGATACGACCGTCATCTCGATCGTGCCGAACTGGACGCCTTCGACGACGTCCCGGTCACCGCCGAGTGCGCCGCCGCCCTGGAGCTGGACCGTGTAGCGTCCCTCAGTGCGCTCAGCGATCTCCTCGGCAAACTGGGACATGCCGATGGCCTCCGGCGCGGCCGGACCGCCGACGAAGCCGAGATTGAGCACTGTCTGGGCGTGGGCAATTCCCTGTGCAAGCACAAGTGCCAATGCGGATAGAATGATCTGTCTTTTCATGTTTACCTCCCTTGTTATCAGTCAATCGTCCACTGATCGACGATGAACTCTTCGAACTGTGATTTCTGGATATCGACGCCGAGCCCGGGGCCGCCGGGCACCACGATCTTGCCACCGGCATCGAGTTCGATGCCGACCATGCACTCGCGCAGCGGATTGTGCCCGACGTCGACTTCGTGCATCGGCAGCTTGTGCCGTCCGAGACGCTGCGCAGGCAGCGTTGCCGTGAACTGCAGCGACGCCAGGTAGTTGATGCCGGTGCCCCAGACATGCGGCACCGTCGGCACGCCGAAAGCCTCCGCCAGCGCGGCGATCTTTCGAGCCTCTGCAAAGCCGCCGCAAAGCGCCAGATCCGGCTGGATGATCTCGAGCCCGCCCTGCGCAAGCACGTCGCGAAAGGCGGCAAGGCCGTAGAGCGACTCGCCGCCGGAGAGCGGCACGGGCAGACGCTGCGCCAGGCGAACGTAAGCGGGAATGTTGTCGTGCGGGACAGGCTCTTCGAGCCAGGCGAGGTGCACATCGGCCGCCGCCTCGACAAGGGCAAGCGCTTCCTTTTCCGTGGCCGCCTCGTTCATGTCTGCCGCGATCATGGCATCGGCTCCCGCCACGTCGCGCGCCGTGCGCAGGGCGGCCAGATCGCGATCACGGTCGAGCCCGACGCGCAGCTTGTAGGCGCGAAAACCCAGGTCCCGGTAGCCGGCGATCGCCTCTGCCAATCCGGCGTAGGGATCGTTTCCCTCGCGCAGCAGCGGACCGCTCGCATAGGCTGGAAGGGCGGCATGGTGAGCGCCGCCGAGCAGGGCGTGTATGGGCTTGCCCGCCGTTCGTCCGAATGCGTCCCAGATCGCCATGTCGAGCGCGCTGATGGCCATGTGGTGAAGACCACGGCGATCCTGCGCCGCAAAGCCGAAGAGCGGCGCCAAGGCCGGCAGCGGAAGGGTGACGTCGGCGCCGATCAGCGACGGGCCGAGCCTTGTGCGGATCAGTTGCGCCACCGCTTCGGGATAGGCCCAGCTCTCGCCCCAGCCGGTGGCACCATCGTCGGTATGCACACGCACGAGCAGTGCGCTGCGCCTGTCGAACATCACGCGCGCATTGCCGACCCGCTCCGGCAGCGCGCAGGAAACGACGAACCCTTCGATGAATTTGATCGTGCTGCCCACACGCTTCCCCCCGTGACCAAGCCGAGATATTGCATTAGATGGATTACGTCCAATTTGAAGTTTGACGCTCAACTCATAAGGAAAATTAATGAGTCGAATGACGCTGCAGCAGATCGAGGCGTTCTACTGGACGGCCACTCTGGGGTCCGTGCAGAAGGCCGCGGATCGGCTTGGCCTATCCCAGCCGGCCGTGTCGCTGAGGCTCAAGGAGTTCGAGCGAAACGCCGCCCGCCGTCACTTCGAACGGGCCGGACGGCACCTGCGGCTGACGCAGGCGGGCCGCGAAGCCCTGCGCACGGTGCGCGGCATCATCGAGGGCGTCGATTCGCTTGGAGCGGATGCATCGCCCGGTATCAGCGGCACGATCAAGGTGGGGTTTGCGGAAGGGTTCGCACTCGCCTGCCTGCCGCAGATCCTCGAGCGGGTTCACGCCACCTATCCCGATCTCCACCCCGAACTGACCGTCTCGATCAGTTCCTCGATGGAACCTGCCTTGCAGGACGGCCGCATTGATCTCGCGTTCCTCGTGGAGCCGACGGAACTGGAAGGCTTTACCTACGTCTACTTCGGCCTGCAGCCGACCGGATGGGTGGTGGCCTCGTCGCTCGACGTGCCAACCCCCGTGACACCCGACAATCTCGCGAAGATCCGCATCATCAGCAACCAGCCCGGCACGATCGGCTACAGGCAGGTCGTCCGCTGGTTCGCATCGGAAGGCCTGAAGCCGGCCTCCATCGACATCTGTTCCAGCGTTGCGATCCAGGCCAAGCTCATCGAGGCCGGCACCGGGGCCGGCATCCTGCCGACCCGGATGATCGACGAGCAGGTCGCTTCCGGGCGCCTGCGCGTCCTCGAGACATTCCCGCCGGTGCAGCCGGTGGCGATCTTCCTCGTTCACCGCACCGGCATGCTGACGCCGGCGGCGCGCGCCTTCGTCGACTGCGTCACCGAGACCGTCGGGCAGATGCAGTACCTGATCTGAAGCTGCACAATCACGCCTGCCCGCAGCTGATGCGCGTCACAAAGCGCACCGCACGGGCCGCTGCGCGTTCACGCCATGCAGTTCCCGCAGGCCAAGCTAATGAATTGAGGGTAGAATTTCGAACCGTCAAAATCCACCGAAGTGGAGGAGACTGATTGGTGGTGGGTCCAGTCTAGAGCGAACCCGTCTCTGGTCGAAGTTCCCTGTAATCGCCTGAAGAACAGGGAACTTTCGCAATTTTGACGCCATGGCGAAGATCCAGATGTCGAATAGTTTCGTATTTACAATGGTTTGGGAACGAATTCCCTATGCGATGAAACAGGGAACTTTATCCGACATAACAGAGAAAGAAACTATCGGAACAGGCAATGTTTCAGGCGGAACAGGGTAGCAGCTATTGGCTGGTGCTATAGGTCTGTTTCTCCGACATGCACGACGTCAGTTGCTAGTCGGCCATGTGCAAGCGACTAATCGAGTAGCTGTGTTCCTGCCGCTGAACCTGGACGGCAAGATCGCCGACCTGATCAGGGCTAAGCCAGCCTTCGGGGTCAACCGAAAGAGAGTTGGACCTTCATTGCGGCGCGTCGATCGGCAGCGAGTTCGAATGCATGCGGTGCCTCCGTGAATGGCAACACCGTCGTTATCAATGAAGCAATGTCTATCACGCGGCTGTTGATCATATCGACTGCCTCACCAAACTCACGGTCGAAACGGAAGGTGCCGCGAAACTCGATCTCTTTTGCAACCAGTGAATTTATGGGTATCGGAATGCTACCGCCCAAGCCGAGCTGAACTACGACGCCGCCAGGCCGAACAGCGTCGATGCCAGCTTTGATCGCACTCTCGTTTGCGGACGCCTCGAACAGCACGTCGAACTTTCCTTTGTTCTCGTTGTAGGGCGCGAGGCCGTCCGGATTGCTTGCGACGTTGATCGTCCTATCTGCTCCCATCCGACGAGCAAGCTCCAGAGGAAAATCGCTGACGTCGGTGGCGACGATTTCCTGGGCGCCGGCAAGACGTGCGAGCGCGATGCAAAGTGTTCCTATCGGCCCACAGCCAGTGACCAGCACCTTCTGTCCGAAACCGAGTTGGGCACGACGGGCTGCATGGAGGCACACAGCGAGGGGTTCGCCGAGCGCCGCTTCCTCGAAGGACACGTCGTCATCGATCGGGTATGCCTGCCTGGCCGGCACAATGAGCGTCTCGCGAAAACCGCCTTGCACGTGTGGAAAGCGCATCGCGCTGCCAAAAAAACGCATGTCGCTGCAGTGACGGTATTCAGCGCGCAGGCAAAAATGGCACCTATAGCATGGCTGGCTTGGGTTGATCGCTACCCGAGCCCCGACTGCTAAGTTTGATACGCTCGAGCCGAGCGAGACAACCTCGCCGGACATCTCGTGACCTAGAATCAGCGGTTCTTGCAGGCGTATCGGCCCGAAACCACCATGCAGATAGTAGTGGAGATCGGAACCGCAGATGCCTGCCGCCCTTATACGGACTGCGACATCATATGGACCGACACTGCTTTCAGGAATTTCGGCGATACGAATATCCTTCGCCGCGTGGATGAATACTGCGCGCATTTGTCAATCCCCACTTAAACAACGCCGAGCTTCAGATTGACACCATTGTCGATGGTGATGATCTGGCCTGTCATCGAAGGCGCCGCGGTAGATAGCCAGTGAATTGCCTCGGCGATCTCGTCTGCGCTCGCGATCCGCTGAAGCGGTGCGATCTGCAATTCCTTGGTCCGGAAGGCCTCATATTCCTCGGTCGACATCCATTGGAGACGCCACCCCGTGTCTACCACACCGGGGCAGACGGTATTGACGCGCACGTGCGGCGCCAGCGACCTCGCCATGCTTAGCGTCATGATATTCAAAGCACCTTTGGAGGCTGCATACGCAATCGACGAACCAAGCCCCGTGAGCGATCCGGACGTCGAGACGTTGACAATTGAGGCCGCCGAGCTCTGGCGCAGCAAAGGCCATACGGCCCGCACCATATGATAATTGCCGACGACGTTGACTCCGAACACCTTTGCGAAGTCTTTCGTCTCCAGCGCTTCGAGATCAGACTGCGGGGCACTGACGGTGACGCCGGCACTATTGACCAAGGCATCGACCCTGCCCCACCGCTCGGCCACTGCTGCCGCGATCGCGGGACAATCCCTGCCGTCAGCAATGTCTCCCTGGACTGCAATCGCGTCGACACCGTTTGCCTTGCAAGCCTCTACGACAGCCAGCGCTTCATCCTCGCGGCTCCGGTAGTTCACAGCGACGTCATATCCGCCCTTGGCGAAGCGCACCGCAGTCGCGGCCCCAATGCCCGATCCTGCGCCGGTAATAACGGCGACGCGGTTCTTTTCTTTCTCAGCCATGCTTGTCTCCACTCGTTCAGTCAATAATGCTTTGGGAAATCCGCGCCGCCGCCGAGCGCAATGCCGTCTTTAAAGGCTGAATGCTTCTGCCAAGGAAGAGCGTGTCGGTCGGTCAGTCCGTTGATCCGCTCGAGATAGGGCTTGGCTGTTCGGACAAGTTCGCGCTCTATGGCATCAAAATTCGGGAACAGGTCGAATGCCGTCTTCCAAATGGCACGACCACAGAGGTAGCCGGTCGCACCTGACCGGTAGGCATAAACCAGCGATCGGAGGAAATCCTCGGCATTGGCGCCAGCCGAAAGCAAGACCCATGGACGCGGCAGGTCGCGAGCCATGGCGTCGTAGAGCTTCTGCACCGCGGCGGCATCCTTGCCGTCCGGATCCGGAACATCGACGAGAGCCGACGGTGGTTCGAGCTTGTAGATGTCGACACCGAATTCCTCACCGCGGAAATCGGCAACGCATTCCTCGACAAGTTTGCCTCTGCGCGCACCATAGCTGGCGATATCTTCATCCGGCAGCTGATAGACGAGCAACTCCAGTAGATGGGCCACATCTGCTTCACGGCACGCGTCGCCGACAGCACGCACGTAGGAGAGTTGATGCTCGCGCACCGAGTCATCAGAATCAGCGCGATACCAGACAAGAATTTTCACCGCATCTGCGCCAGCCCGCCGTGACTTTTCGACGGTCCAGCCGGGGATATTGAGGGACTTTCTCCCGAGCGGGGTCTCCTCGACAAAGGAGTGTTCCAAGGTCATCATCAATCCAGGATCCCGCCCTACTAGCGGCAGTGTATTCGGGAATGCGTAGATCGGATCGATAAGAACGCCGGACGACTGGCCCGCAAGATGCCGGACGAGCAGTTCCTTGAATCGTGATACGTCCTCATAGGGAGCTTCTGCGACGCCACGCGCCTTGGCGATCGGTCCTAGAATCGGCCCCCGCTGGTCAGCAGCAAGCATCTTCATCGTGCCGTTCACGTCCGACACGCGCTGAAAGCCTCGATATTTCCCGGCGCTTAGGTTCATTGAATTCTCCCTGCAAGTAAAATTTCGGCGTCCTCGCGCAACGGCATGCCGCTCCACCCGCCAGTCCTTACGCATTTTGCAGCGGCGGCTGCGTTTGCGAACCTGGCCGCCTCCGCTGCACTTCGCCGCTCCGCGATCGCAAGTGCATACGCACCGTGGAAGGTGTCGCCGGCACCGTTGGTGTCTTTCACCGCTACAGCGAATGCGGGTTCACGATGAACGCGCCCCTCTTCCAACCAGAGGTAACCGTCTTGACCGAGGGTGACTCCGACAATGCCCCCCGTAATTGTGGCTGCCCGGGACAAGCCCTCCTCCGGCACTTCGGCTCCGGTAACGTGGTGCAATCCGCCCATCGAAAAGATCGCGTGATCCGCTAGTCCGATGAGTTCAGGCAGGCGGGGGTCTTTCGAAACGTCTATGTCCAGCACCGTCTGAACGCCGGAAGAGCGAGCTGCGTTGAGCGCCGCGATCGCTCCGTCGAACCAACGGATATCCGCAAGGACGGCGCCAGCGTCCTTGACACGCTCCAACGGAAGCGTCTTTTCCAGACCGGAAGGGCGGTGGCCGGGGAAAAAGGCGAGCAACCGTTCGCCTGCATCGTCCACGAGCACCCCGGAAACGGGCGTCTGCGCTAAACCATCTTGAATAACGTCGGCGGCATCCACCCCAGCCGCGTGGAGCATCTCGCGAACTACCGAACCGGCATGATCCTCGCCAAGGACGCCCCAGAAGATTGCTTTTCCGCCAAGCGCGGCGACCGCTACGGCCGCTGTCGCAGCGATGCCGCCACCGGATTCGCGATAGCGCGATGCAGGGACCTTCATGGCGCTTTCAGGTATTACTGCGACGTCGAATACGTGGTCGACGACAGCTGAACCACAGCAGATTACAAGTGGGGCGTGAGACATCTTGTTCCTGGGAGCTTCCTTGCCCCTCTGGGCATGGCGCAACGCAATGTTGGCAACACACCTAGCATCACAATGCACGCCCGCAACGCATCACCGACCAGGATTGCGCGCAGTGAAAAACAGGCCGTCGAACGCAGCTAAATTCTCTACAGCGATTGCAGCCTATGAAAGAATTCGCTCAAAACGCAGATTCATCGTTTCGTCCGTGTCAAAGTTACCCCAGCCGATCCCGCAAGGGCGATAAGATGGGATCGAGACAAGGGAGAAAACATGATTGACAGGCGCCAGCTTGTTGGCGGCATTTCATTTTTTGCCACCTCCATTGCTCTTCGTCCGAATCGCGCGTTTGCTCGATCGGGCAAAATTCTGATTGGCTTCACGGCGGCCGCGGATCCAGCCGGTGTCTATGCAGCGCAGGAAGAAGGTTTCTATAAGGAAGCTGGGCTCGATACCGAGCTTCAGCTCGTCGCGCTGAATCCGACCATTCCGGGCGCGCTTCAGTCCGCCTCGCTGCAGTTCGCTAACCCTTCCCCGCCGGTATTTGTCTCGGCCATCGACGGAGGGCTCGACCTCGTTGCGGTAGGATCGACAAGCGTGATTGCGAAGGGCGTAAAGAGCTTCGCGGCAGTTGCAAGTCCCTCACTGAAGATCAAGCAGGCAGCGGACTTTTACGGAAAACGGGTCGGTGTGCCGGGGCTGAATGCGTTCCTACACGTCGTGTTCCGGAAATGGATGATGGATCAGGGCGCCGACGCCAGCCAAGTTACTTTTGTCGAAGTGCCGTTCCCTCAGATGGCAGATGTTATGCGTGGCGGTTCGATCGATGCGGTCATCGGCTCTGAGCCGATCGTCGGCCGTATCGTAGCGTCCGGGGCGGGCGAAATTATCACGCATATGGACGATCTCGCACACGAGTTACCCACCGCCTTCCTCGCCACAACACGCGATTTTGCCGCTGAAAATCCGGACGCTGTGCGCGCTTTCCAGGCAGGAACAGTCAAGGGCGTCGAATTCGCCCAGAACAACCTCGAAAAGGCCCAGGAATACGTCGCGAAGTATACCAAGCTGGACCTCGAAGCTATTAAGGCGGTCCCTTTCCCCCGGTTGCGGGCGACAGCCACAGTCGACGACGTGCGGAACTGGATCGACCTGATGAAGGCGCAGAATATGATCCGCACGGAGATCGATCCGGAGCAGTGCGTATTTTCCTGAGGAATCGAAAAACCGATAGCTGATGAACACTGTCAACGCTATTGAATTGGAGGACGTAAGTCTCAGCTACGGCGACAAATCGATTCTTGAGCACATTAGCTTTAAAGTCGACCCCGGCGAGATCGTTTGCGTCATCGGACCTTCGGGATGCGGCAAGACAACGGTTCTCAGGTTGGTCGGGGGTTTCACGCGCCCGACGACGGGAATGGTGCGCGTGAATGGCAATAAACGTGAACGTCCATCGCGCGACGTTGCGATTGTGTTCCAGGACTACAGCCGGGCTCTGCTCCCTTGGCGTGATGTCGCGGGTAATGTGTCGCTGGCGCTCGAGGCGGCGCACATTCCGAAAGCCGAACGCGAGCCTCGTATCGAACATCTGCTGCAGACAGTTGGTCTCGCCCAGCACGTGGACAAGTTCCCATCACAACTCTCCGGCGGCATGCAGCAGCGGCTTCAAATCGCACGTTGTCTGGCTCAGGAGCCAAGGCTTCTGCTCATGGACGAGCCCTTCGGTGCGCTCGATGCAATGACCCGCCAGACGTTGCAGGACGAACTGCTAAAACTTCAGGCCGAGACAAGCCTTTGCGTGCTATTCGTGACTCACGATCTGGAAGAAGCGCTTTATCTCGGCGACAAAGTGATTGCGCTCGCGGCAAATCCAGGGCGTGTCCACCAGATTGTTGAAGTTAACCTGCCGCGCCCCCGGAACCAGCTCGCCACCCGAGAGCATCCGGACTTCCTGCGCATGCGCCGCGAGCTTTTCGGCCTATCTCACGGACATTCGGGATAGACATGAATTGGCGTCCCGTGGCCATCGTGGGTGTTGCCGTTATCGCGTGGGAAGCGTCCATGCGCACCAGAGCAGTGGTCACAGAATCTTTCGCTCCTCCGAGCGAGGTCGCGATGGCGATGGTGTCAACGGTTGCCGACGGTTCCGTATTCAGAGCTGTGTGGCAGACTGTGTCGGCAGGTGCGCTTGGCCTGTTGATTGGCGCGGGCGCGGGTATAATTCTCGGATTGCTGATTGGTCTGTCACCGTTCCTCACGAAGGCGACGCGAGCCCCCGTTGAACTGCTGCGCCCACTACCCTCCGTGGCTCTCATTCCACTCGCTCTGATGACCTTTGGTTTCGGCGTCTCCCTTGAAGCTTCAATAGTGGCTTTCGCCACCCTTTGGCCGACGATGATAATGGCTCAATACGCAGTCGCGGGTGTCGACCGTCAGCTTCTGGCCGTTGCAGATGCGCTTGAACTAACGTCCTTCGCCCGCCTAACCAAGATCGTCCTTCCGGCTGCGCTGCCGCGCATTATCGTCGCGCTGCGGTTGGCGACCGGCATAGCGCTCGTGGTGGCCGTGACCGTGGAGATCACTGTCAACCCACGCGGCATAGGATATGATCTCGTGATCGCGCAACAGTCGTTGCGGCCGGCCCTTATGCTCGCTTTCTTGGTCTGGATAGGCATTTTGGGTTGGGTACTGAATCAACTTGTCATAGTCGCCGAGCGTCGGCTGTACCTCAGGCTCGGCCAGGCGTCCGGAACCTGAGCATGCATCGAACCGGCCGTATTCTTGCCTACGACCTACCAGCGATACTTCTGTTGCTGCTTGGCTGGCACATGCTTTCGGCGACCGGCATGGTTTCACGCGCTTTCGTTCCGTCACCTGCCGCGGCAGCGCAATCGCTCTGGTGGGGGTTCACACACGGCGGTCTCGGACGCGATACGTTAGCCACGGTTCTCTTGATGGTTCAGGGTTGGCTGCTGGCGAGTATCATCGGCGTAATCCTTGGAAGCCTTATCGGCAGCTGGCGGCCTGCGCGCGACACACTGGGGCCGATCCTCGAATTTCTTCGCCCTCTTCCGGCCTCAGCGATTATACCGGTTGCCATCGCCCTTTTCGGCCTCGGTTCATCAATGGTAATCGGCGTCGTGGCGTTCGGGTCGATCTGGCCGCTACTGCTGGCCACGATACACGGTTTTGCAACTGTCGAGCCAAGATTGCGCGAGGTAGCCGCGGCGTTGCGCCTATCGCCGCTCGCCTTCATCAGAAAGATCGGGCTGCCGAACGCCGTTCCTGACATTTTAGGTGGCATGCGCTTGTCTTTGACCGTGGCACTGATCCTTGCCGTGGTTACAGAGATGCTTGCCGGGCGCCGCGGCCTTGGCACTTTCGTGCTGCTTGCCGGTCGAAGCTTCAACTCGGCAGACATGTTTGCAGGGCTGGTCGTCTTGGCAATTGTCGGTTGGCTGAGCAGCGCTCTGCTCCAGTTTGCAGAGCGCTATCTGTTGCGGTGGCAGCGCTAGCGCCGGAGCCGGGCTCTAACGCCCGCCGCTCACTGTGAGGTTCGCGCCGGTCACGAAGGACGCCTCGTCTGAGAGCAGCCATAGTATGGCCGCGGCGATCTCCCCTGGTTGGCCGAGTCGCCCCATTGGGATTGTCGCCTTCAGCATCTCCATGCGCTGCAGTTGTTCAGGCCGGTCGTTCGTGTCAGTCGGACCTGGGGATACGGCGTTCACCCTGATTCCGTCGGTCGCGACCTCGCGCGCCAATCCCGTCGTCAGGCTGTCAAGGGCGCCTTTTGAAGCCGCATACCAGATCTGCGCATTGGCAGCTCCGAGGCGGGCGGCCACGGACGAGACCATGACGATGGCGCCGCCCGAACCACCCCGCGACTTAGCCATGCGCCGCACCGCCTCGCGGGTGACGCTGATCGTTCCTGTGACGTTGACCTTAATGAGTTCTGCTATGTCTGCCATGTCGGCATCGGCCAGCAATGAGTTGGATGAGGCCTGTGTCGCGGCATTGTTGACTACACCGCACACCCCGCCGAAGTCATCGTCGATAAGCTTGTAAAGGCTTTGGATGTCGCCTTCTCGTCCAAGATCGCACCGGACCGCGCGAACGCTTCTATCAAAGTCCGCAACGATCCTGTTCGCCGCATCGACATTTCGGCGGTATGTGAAAAGGACATGGTAGCCGCGCGATACGGCGAGCCGCACTGTAGCTTCGCCGATGCCCTGGTTGCCGCCGGTAACGAGTAGGGGAAACTGTGTGCCCATCGCTGGAATCCTTTACTAGATACGATGAAACGCCGCCCGGCCGGAGCCGGGCGGCTGAGCAGAGAGTTCGATGGGTCTACTTGATTGCCTGCGGATTGATCGGTGAACCGGTGCCGCCGGTGATCTGAAGCGGCGGAGCGCAGAAGAAGAATTCGTATACCTTGTCTTCCGCGCAGTCAGCGGCGAGTTCCTTCAAGTTAAAAATCTCACCCATTGTCAGGCCCATGGCGGGAATCACTACCCAATGCCAAGGCTGCTGCACTTCCATCGTCTCGTTCGGGCGAACCTCGACACCCCAGGTATCAGTGCAGATTGCGGCGATTTCCTTCTTGTGTGACCAGTAGCAATTCTCGAACTTCATTCCGGGTGCATCGCCAGCGGCGTAGTTGCCCCAGCCGCCATCCGCGCGAACACGCTCCATGTGACCAGTGCGGATGATCACGAAGTCACCGCGTCCAATGGTGACACCCTGTGCCTTAGCAACCTCATCCAACTCGTCGTTGGAAATTCCATAGCCGTCGGGTAGTGAATCCACTTTCTTGTGACGCGCTATGTCGAGCAGCACACCGCGGCCGACCATCTTGTCCTTGGATGCGGTGATTGCACCCTTCTGCAAGCCGCGCGAGTCGGCAAGTTTGGCTGGAAAGCCATTATACATCTTGTCATCGATGAAGATGTGACCGAGCGCATCCCAATGTGTGCCCGACTGGACCGGCATATTGATGGCGTCATCCGCATACCGGCAGCGGTTCCAGTCGTCCTGCATACCGGAGACTGCGTCGGTGCCAGTGGCGAGCATGGTGTGGATAGGGTTCCAGCGACCATCGCCGCCTCGTTGCGGGCCATCTTTGTCTACCGGGATCCCAAGAGCAAAGATCTTGCCTTTGCGAATCAGTTTGGCTGCCGCGACAATGTCGGCGGGCTCGATGAAATTTAGGGTGCCGATTTCGTCCTCCGCTCCCCAGCGCCCCCAGTTGGAGAGCTCTTTGGCGGCCTTGTAGACCGCGGCCTTATCGACTTTGATGTTCATTAGCAGATCCTCGAATCTCTTTATGTTGCAAGTCGCTTGAGACGAGAAGTCCGCGGACGAGGTGCGTTCACGGACAGGTGCCAAGGCGGCTCTCAACGACCGTAGGAAACTTGGACGTCCCCTTCGAGCTTCCTCTGCCAAGCTTTTCACTGGCTGAAAAAAGATCAGGTTCTGGTAGCTGGCCGCACAAAACAACCGTCGATGAAAAGGTCCACGACGAGTTCCACCATGCCTTGCTTGTCGCGCCAAACCGGGCGGCCGAAGACGTGGTTCCGTATATTCCATTGAATGAAAGTGGAGTGCAGTGTCCAGGCCACTTCCAACTCCCACATTTCGGGGGGCACGTTCGTCAATTTATCTGCGTCACCGCGCTCCTCCCGCAGTTCGAGAGCAACAGCCTCGAGGATGCGCCGGACCTGCAACTCATAGTGGCGACGCGAGAGTTCCTGGTTGGTAAGGCCGGAAAAGATTCCAGTCCGGATCCAGTTGAAGTCGTCGGTAATTTCGAAGAACCAGGCATAAAAGTTTTTGAGCCGCACCCGAAATTCTACCGATCGATCGACCAGTGCAACAAGCCGCTCCTCTTCCCAGCGATCGATAAATATCGAATCGAAAACCTGGTCGAGCAAATGCTCCTTGGTCCCGAAGTATTTGAGAATGAGTCCGGAGGAAACGCCGCAGTGATCTGCGAGCTCCCGCATCGTCCCCGAGAACCCGTTCTTGCCAAAAAATTCTATCGACCGATTGAGTATGAGCTTCGCACGCCGGTCGGGCGCGAGCCTGATGTTTCGCGGTTCAGATACGACCTTTTCTGCCATTGAAGTCGTAGCTCCCACTCTGCCCGATACAAGTCTGGAACGCCTGATCTTGGTGCCCCTCGCGAGCTCTAACGCTCAGGTGAAATAGCACAATGTCGCTCGCAGCATACACTGCATTGACTGCATTTATCACCAGGTGGCTCACCCAAACGACTTGGCTATTGACTCTTGATCACTACTGGTGATCATTAGTCACTAATGAGGTGATTCAGATCGCCGCATTGCCATAAAGTCAATAAAAACATTCAGATGGTGTCTTGGGATGAAACAGAAGTTGTCTGGATATGACCACAGGCTTGTGCGCCGTATTGCTGCAATTATGAATTGCATAGGCGGATATGAAAGCCCTGTGCGTCTAGTGGATATCGCCGGACAAACCGGCCTCGATAGTGCAACGGCCTATAGGATTTTGTCCGAACTGGTGCGTGAAGGCTTCGTTTACAAGAACAGAGCGACACGGTGCTATACACCCGGCCTGCAGATATGCCAGTTGGGCAGCTCGGAATTTGCACATTCTTCGGCGGTCGACAGCCTTCAGCCGGTGCTGAGCCAGATCGAACTTCTTACGGGTCTGACGGCACTGCTAGGGTCACGAAAGGGATCGCGAGTTCAGCTTTATTCGCAGCCGTCGGCGATTGCGCGGCATCCCAGTGTCACCGAAGCTCTCCGTGCAGGAGTGGTCGACGCTCACGCTACATCAATTGGGAAGGTTTTGCTTTCCGCAGCGGATCCTGCCGAGGTGAAATCGCTTTACGCCGCCAGCGTAATGGAGCGGCATACGACGCGCACCACTAGCGGATACTCGTCATTGGTGAGGGAACTGCAGCAAATCCGCGTGGTGGGACATGCCACCGAATGTGGGGAATATTCCATTGGGCTCAACGGGATTGGCATAATGGTACCGACCCAGACCGGCCGACCTACTTTCGGGATTTGGCTGACCACGACCAACGAACACCTTCGCAGGCTCTCAAGCGAAGCAATCATTGAACACGCCAAGGCTATCTTGGCCAAGGCCGTAAAGCCCAATTCAGAGCATTAAGCATGCAAACCATAACATCTCTCAATCCCGCGACCGGTGAGACTTTACAGGAGTATTCCTGCGATACGGACGAAGCTGTCAACGCCGCGCTCGATGCTGCTGTGACGGCGCAGAAGGAATGGCGGATTCGCAGCGTGGAGGAGCGAACGCAAGTCGTTCGCCGCGTCGCAGAAATCCTGAGGGCAGGCGCCGACGGATACGGCCGGCTGATCACACTTGAAATGGGCAAGCCACTCGCTGAAGCGATAGCGGAAGTTCATAAGTGCGCGTGGAACTGCGAATATTACGCCGACAACGCCTCAAAATTCCTTGCGGATGAATCCGCGCCATCCGGGGCGTCGGAAAGCTATATCGGGTATCAACCGCTCGGAGTTGTGCTCGCGATAATGCCTTGGAACTATCCTCTTTGGCAGTTTTTTCGGTTTGCCGCGCCGGCACTGGCTGCGGGAAACGGGATCATCTTGAAACACGCGAGCAACGTGCCGGGCTCCGCCCTCGCCTGCCAAGAGATCATGTCCGCCGCCGGTGTTCCAAACGGTCTGATGAAAGCGCTCCTTATTGGAGCTGATAAGATCGCCGGGCTAATCGCAGACGACAGGATTGCGGCGGTGACGCTGACGGGGTCGACCGAGGTTGGCTCTATCGTAGCCTCGCAGGCCGGCAAAGCCATCAAAAAGCAGGTGCTCGAACTCGGCGGCTCTGACGCCTTCATTGTGCTCGCTGACGCCGATATCGAACTGGCCGCGTCGACCGCAGTAAAAGCCAGGTTCATCAACGTTGGGCAGAGCTGCGTCAACGCAAAGCGGTTCATCGTAGTAGAAAGCGTAGCGGATCGCTTCGTCGAGCTGTTCTCTGAGGGTATACAGAAACTCAAGGTTGGTGACCCATTTGCGACCGGCGTTACCATTGGACCGATGGCGCGAGCGAACCTGCGCGAAACCCTTAATCGACAGGTTGAGACGTCCGTGGCGCGCGGCGCACGTCTCGTGTTGGGCGGACATTGCGTCGAAGGTCCCGGCTGCTTCTACCAGCCCACTTTGCTCGACTTTGTAACGCCGGGTATGCCAGCATTTGACGAAGAGACATTCGGCCCAGCTGCGGCGGTGATACGCGTCAAGGACTCAATTGAAGCTATCCGTATGGCCAATCAGTCCGAGTTTGGCTTGGGAGCTGCTCTCTGGACGCAAGACCTAATCAAGGCGAAAGAGCTTGCCCGTGCGATTGACGCCGGCGCCGTATTCGTGAACGGCATGGTCGCCTCGGATCCCCGACTCCCCTTTGGGGGCATCAAACGCTCCGGCTACGGCCGCGAGCTTGGCGTTCTAGGGATCCGCGAGTTTACCAACATGAAGACGGTCTGGATTGGCCCGGCGAGCACTTGATGAAGCGCAGGCAGGCAGAACAAAGAAAAAGGGCCCTCGATGGCGCCCCTTTTTCTTCTGACCAATGCTCACACGCCAAGAAGGCGCCGCGCATTGCCGGCAACGATCGCATCGACCACATCATCCGACAGACCTGCTTGCTCGACATGCGCCACCGGCTTGAATTCCGCCATGTCAAAAGGGAAATCGGTGCCTAGAACGACATGTTCGGCGCCGAAGACTTCCACCAGGGCGCGCAGCTGGTGAGGCGTGAAGACAACCGTATCGACAAACACCTTGCGCAGATAATGGGTAGGTGGCCTGGGCAGATTGGTCCGGGCGTCCGAACGCGCTCCCCAGGCGTGATCGATGCGTCCAGAATAGGCAGCCAGATAACCACCCCCGTGAACCGACAAGATCTTCAGCTCAGGATAGCGCTCCAGAACGCCCGCAAAAATTAGGTGATGCAGCGCTATAGTGGTTTCCAATGGGTTCCCAATGATGTTGTTGAAGTAATAGCTGGCAAATCGTCGGCCTTCCGTGAAGCCGTTCGGATGCAGCAACACGATCGCGCCGAGATCCTCGGCCCGCTTCCAGAAGGTTTCAAATCGCGTGTCGGACAGCTCTATCCCGTTGACGTTGGTCAAGATCTGAACGCCCTTGAAACCGGCTTTCATGCAATCTTCGAGTTGTTTGACGGCAATGTCAGGCGCCTGCAACGGTACGTTACCGAGGGCAAATAGCCTGTCTGAATGTTTGGAAACGAAGTCGAAAAGGCCTTGGTTGATCATTTCGCTGGCGCGCATGCCAACCTCACCTTCCGTCTCGTAGTAGGTCTGGAACGGCGGGCACATCACAAGCTGCCGCTCCACACCCATGCTTTCCATAACCGCAAAACGTTCATCATAGCCGGTAATCTGCGCTCGGACATCGCCTTCTTGTTGCTTGTTGATCGCAACCGTCTGTTCTGAGGAATACATGCCGAGTGGGGTCGATCTGAAGTCCGAGCGGCTGCCCACGAACGCGCCGGCTGCGGGAATCGCAACATGCGCGTGCATATCGGTGATCGGCGCTGAATAGCGCCTGTCGGACTTTTCGCCGGAATGCTCACGGGCGGCTGTCGGGCCGTATTTGTTCCAAACTTCCATGACGAAAGGTCGCTCCCTGATCTCATATTTCTGTGCTCGGCTATCACTAGGAAGACCCGCCAGCCAATCGGCTGGTGGGTCCTACGGCTCTAAGCCATCATTTCATGTTGGCCGCGCGCCATTCGGCGATGTCGGCCTTCACCTTCTCCCGGTCGAAATCGTTCGCTTCGACCGTTAGATCGTTGGTGAGATGACCCTGGAGATCGACCTTGCCCGGAACGACGCCGATGTCGACCATGGCGTTCTGGAGGTTCTCCCAGGATTGTGGCTGGACCTGGCCAACGTCTTCGGTCACCGACTCCATCGTGATGATGGTTGAATCCAACCACTCGTTGGCGAACTTCTCGTTTTCCCATTCTTCGGGCACGATTGCCTTGGACATCGCGGCCAATGCATCGCGATCGATTGAGGCAACTAGCGAGCCCTTGGCCCAGGCCCGCAGGAAGCCGACGATCGCTTTGCGTTTGGCCGGATCCTGCAGGGTGCTGGTCAACACGACGAAGTTGTTCGATGGAGCTTGCGCCATCTCCTTCGGTGTGATGATGCGGACGGGAATGCCGTTTGCTTTGATTGGACCCCAATCGGTTAGCGAGCCGACCACGGCCGCGACTGTTCCGTCTCGGAGCGCACGGGCGAGCGTAGGCCCTGCGTCGCCGACTACCACAGTCTGGATGTCATCTGCGTTGGAACCGACCGAACTTAGAGCCCAGCGCAGCGTATTGATGTCGCGGTCGCTGGCTAAACCAACTATCTTGCCCTTCAACTCCGTGACGGACTTGATCGGGCTGTCGGCCGGCACGGCAATGCCCTCCGGAACTCGCTGCTGTGCTTCGAAGATAACCGAAACATCTGCGCCAGCGGTGATTGCCGCAAATGTTTCCGGACCGTCGAGCGTGGCGATGTCGGCCTGGCCATTTTGCAAGAATGCTACGAATGGTAGGCTGGTGTCAGATGAGAGGAGGTTCGCCTTCACGCCCTCATCTTCAAAATATCCCAGCGCCTCCCCGCCAAGCAGCGGGAAGAAGCCGATCGAACGCTGCAGCGGCATGATGATGTTTACTACGGTAGGCTCTTGCTGAGCCGCCGCGGGTGCGAAGACAGCTGCCGATAGTGCAGCCCCCAAAAGAATCCCGGCAATCTTCATTTCTTAGTTCCTCCTTCGACGGTCTCTTTGGTTTGTTGCGGTGAAGGCACCCGCCAGCGGGCTGCCCGACGCCGGCTCACCCGAGCCATGCGCACATCCCGACGCCAGAAGACCAGTCTGTCGTCGATGATTTCGAGAATGACGAAAAGCAGCAATCCAAGCAGCGACATCGTCAGAAGCGTCGCGATGGTGGCCTGGATGTTCAGGGCGAAAGAAAAGCGCTTCATCAGAACACCGATGCCTTCGCTGGCAGACGCGAACTCGGCGACGATGGCTCCAACCAGCGCTGCGGTGACGCCGATCTGAAGGCCTGCAATGGTAGTGGGGAGAGCGGTTGGAAGCTGCAGCTTCAAGAATGTCTGCATTCTGCTCGCTCCGAGAGAGCGGAACATCTCGCGTCGATCATCGTCGCCCTGGGTTAGTCCGGCCAGCGTGTTCACGAATATCGGGAAGAACGAGACGATGGCCGCCAGCGCGATCTTCGAACTCCAGCCGAATCCGAACCAGGCGATGACAATTGGCGTCAACGCCAATCCAGGCGTCACGTTGAGCACGATAGCATAAGGCGAGACGTAGCGGCGGAATGGATCGCTCACGGCCGAAGCCACAGCAAGTCCGACGCCCACCACGGCGGCGATCGTGAAGCCCACCACGGTTTCGTAAAGCGTCACCGCCGCATGCCAGTAGACGGTCCGCTGCGTCACGTAGACCTCGACGAAGGCGGCTCCGATCTTGCTCGGACGCGGCAGAATGAACTCATTCAGCCAACCGGCGATACCGGCAAGTTCGAGGAGGCTGACCAGCAGGGCGAACAGCGCGATGTGAGGGAGTATCGCAAACCCCAGGTATCTTGGTTCTGGCTCTCCGCCGCGCTCAGTTTCCATCGTGAGAATCTCCGCGATCGACCGTCAGGTCGAGGCGTCTGCACCACTGGACTGCGCGCCTGCGGGACATCTCCGTGAGGCGCCCGGCATGCTGCCAGTAGACGATGCGGTTGTCGGCGAACTCCATGAGCCGGTAGATCGTGAAACCGAGAAGGGTCAGCGTGAGCAGCGATGCGAAAGACGAGCCCATATTGAGGGCTTCGGTGTATCGCGACAGGAGCACACCCATTCCCTCGTTGGCCGAGATAAATTCCGCAACGAGCGCGCCGCCAAGCGCGGCCGCCATTGCCAGCCTCAGCCCCGCCATTATGAGCGGCATGGCGTCGGGAAGCATGAGCTTGCGAAAAGTCTGCCAGCTGGTTGCGCGCAAGGAACGAAACAGCTGGAGCGCTTCGCTGTCGACGTTCAGGATGCCCGCAAGGGTGTTAACGAAAGGAGGAAAGAAGCAAACGAGCGTAACGATCGCGATCTTCGAACTCCATCCAAAGCCGAGCCAGGCGATGATGAGCGGCCCCATGGCAATCCGCGGGGTCGCCTCCAGCACAACGACATAGGGCTTGAGGTATGAGCGCACGGCTGGGCTGAGGCCCACGATGATGGCAAGCACTATCCCCAGTGCGGACCCCAGCACAAACCCCGACAGGACCTCCGTCACGGTTATGAACAGGTGGTGCCAGATGTTTGCGTTTACGACGTAGATTCGCCACGCCGAAATGAGGATGTCGGTGGGCCGGGGAAAAATGAGGGCGTCGGCAATGCCCGTCCAGGTAACCCACTCCCAGGCGCTCAGAAGCGCGATCAGGATGGCGGCGTGGATGGCGAATTGACGTAAGTTGGGTAGCGCGCGGCGCACAGCATGTTTGCCCGGGAGCGCATTCGCATCGGCCATCAGTCCGCTCCCAAGGCCCTGCGCGCCTCGGAGACCAGCGCATTGAACTCGGGGGTCTGCTGGATCGAGAGAGGTCTCTCCCCCTTGAATGGCACGTCGATAATCTTCGCGAGGCGCCCTGGGCGCGGCGTGAGCACGATCACCTTATCCGCGAGAAAGAGCGCCTCCGCGATATTGTGAGTGACGAACACCGTGGTCTTGGCACCGCCGGTCACGATACGGCGCAGTTCAAGGTTAAGCCGCTCCCTAGTGAATTCGTCGAGCGCCCCGAATGGCTCGTCGAGCAGCAAAATATCAGCCCCCGTCTGCAACAGCCGAGCTAGCGCGACGCGTTGCTGCATGCCGCCCGATAGCTGACGGGGAAAGGAGAACTCGAAACCTGATAGACCGACGAGCTGCAGCAGATCGTATGCCTTCCGTCTATCCTCGTCGGTAACGATGCCACCGATCTCGGTTGGCAGAAGGACGTTCTCGATGGCCGTGCGCCAGTCGAGCAATGTGGGCTTTTGAAACATCATGCCGATATCTGTGCGAGGACTGGTTATCTCCTCGCCCTGAATCTTCAAACTGCCTGACGTCTTTGAAATCAGACCCGCAATCATGCGCAGCAGAGTCGATTTTCCGCAGCCGCTTGGACCGACCAGAGAGACAAAGCTGCCCGAAGAGATCGAGAAGCTCGCAGCTTCCAGAGCAACCACGGCGTTCCCGAACACCTTAGTTAAGGCGTGCGCATTGATAACCTCTGCAGCCCTGGCAACGCGTGTTGCACCTCTCTCCTCCTCCAACTGCACGGCCCTCGTTCGCTTCAGTGTGGTTGTCCTCGAAACTAGCTCAACCGGCCACGAGACGAATTCAAGGAAATGGCGACGTTCGTTTCATTGAGTGCAGCCGCACGCAACGCGCGGTGGATTTAGGCGCGTGCTGCGTCCTTTCTCTCGGGGCGGACAGCACGGTTTCGAAGCCCGCACCGCGAGACGCACGTACGTCGTCTCGACTCCCGGCTTTGCCGGCGCGATTGAGGAGGAATCCGTGGCACGTCAGACCAAAGTCATAATCTCCTGTGCGGTGACAGGAGGTATTCACACGCCGACAATGTCGGATGCTCTGCCGATCACGCCCGATGAGATCGCGCGTTCAGGGATCGAGGCCGCAGAGGCCGGAGCTGCGATCCTGCATCTTCATGCAAGAGATCCGGAAACCGGTGCGCCAACTGCCGACCCGAAAGTGTTCATGGAATTTTTGCCGCGTTTAAAGCAAAGCACGAAGGCCATCGTGAACATCACCACCGGCGGGGGCGTCGGTATGAGCATGGACGATCGGATCGCGGCGGCAGTGCGCGCCGAACCGGAAATCACTTCGCTTAACATGGGTTCGATGAACTTCGCGATCTTCCCGGCGGCCAAGCGTTACGATAATTGGAAATTCGATTGGGAGAAGAAATATATCGAAGACACCGACAACAACATCTTTCCGAACACATTCCGCACGATCGACTACGTCATCAAGGAACTGGCGGACAAGCGGGGCGTGCGCTTCGAACATGAGTGCTACGATATCAGCCATCTTTATAATACGGAGTATTTCTACCGCAGCGGCCGCCTGAAGCCGCCGATTTTCATCCAGTTCATTTTCGGCATTCTCGGTGGGATCGGCCCAGATCTCGACCATCTAGTTCACATGAAAAACACCGCAGACAAACTCTTTGGAGAGGACTACGTGTTCTCGGTGCTCGCCGCGGGCCGGCATCAAATGAATTTTTGCACCGCATCGGCGCTGCTCGGCGGCAGCGTTCGCGTCGGCCTTGAGGATTCTCTATACATCGGCAAGGGTGAGTTGGCGTCTAGCAACGCACAACAGGTCGCCAAGATCCGATCGATCGTGGAGAATCTTTCACTTGAGATCGCCACGCCAGACGAAGCTCGTGAAATTCTTGGGACGAAGGGCGGCGACGCAGTAAGATTCTGAGGTGAAGGACAGACGCCCCTTGGATTTGACGCATGCTTTGCTCCCACTGTGTCCAAAACAGGCGTTTACGGTCAGCAATTCGGTTATCTCCACATGCCACGCGATACCGTCGAGGACTTGGGTCGCTTGTCGCGAAAGCGTGGAAGCGGCTGCCAGAGCCGATGACTTGCATCCTGAACGTTCTTCTCGACTTGCCCTTCTCCCAGCCTGACGCTGGATTGCAGAACTTGTGTTCGAAGAGATGGTGGTTGGCCGTGGCCAGGAAGCGCTCATCGACGTCGCGCTCCTTGCCTCGTCAATGTACTTCGCAGTTTTCCCGCGGCCAAGCGTTACAATAAATGGAAGTGTGAGTGGAAGAGAACTTATACTGATGGCACAGATAACAATACGTTCCGACTAACTAGCGAAATACCGATTTACACTATCAAAGAACTGGCGCACGATCGCAGGTACGATTCGAAAATGACTGTTGCGATGTTGAACACCTCTGCAATACCGATATCAGCAACGCACAACAGGCGGCTAAGATCCGGTCAATCATTGAACACCTGTCTCTGGAGATCGCGACGTCCGATGAGGCTCGCGAAATCTTGGGCACGAAGGGCGAAGACGCTGTAATCTTCTGACATGAGGCGATGATCCCCCTTTATAAGTCCAGTATTGATGCAAACAACGCTTCTACGGTCGGGCCATCAATGTTCTTCGTAATAAAAATCAAACGCGTCGACCTGTCCGCCGACGGCCACCTTTCAAGTTCTTCGGGTGCATGAGTCAGATGCTGCACTTGGTGGACAATCACTGGACCGACCCGACCCTCGACGTTGACCAAACCCTTCATCCTCAGGAAGTCATCACCACGGCATTCTGCGATGACATCGACGAACCTCCTGAAACGCATCCAAGGTACAGGCTTTTCGCGACGAACCGAGAAACTAGTATAGTTATGTAACTGATCGGCGTTAGAAACCTCAACCGATCGAAAGGGACTGGTACCAATAACGCTCCGTATCCGCGCGCCAAGCACTAGATGTGCATCTTCTCGAGAGATAACAATATTCGCGCTGGGGTTTATTGCTGAAAGCGTCTCCATTAATGCCCTTTGATCGCGATCCGTGGCCAGGTCGGTCTTTGACAGGACGATTTGATCAGCGAGGGCCACTTGCTTTCCCCATTCCGGAAGCTCGCGGCAAGAAGATGGCGCCGAAACAGCGTCAACCACTGTCACGATATCTGTTAGCGCATATACGTCTGCGAGGGCTCGATCATTAGCCAGTGTCATGAGGATTGGGCTCGGGTCGACCATGCCTGAAGTTTCTAGTACAACTTGGCAAAAGGGGGGAATTGTCCCCTTGGCCCGTTCCGCGAAAAGCTCGCGCAAGGCCCGCGCAAGATCGGAGCTAGACGCACAGCACAGGCAGCCGCCTTCGATTAGTCGGATATTGTCAGTAGCTGTCCGTAAAATGGTGTCGTCGATCCCGATTTCGCCGAATTCGTTCACAATTACGGCTGTGCCCATGCCCACCGGACTGGCAAGGAACCGTTTCAGCAATGTCGATTTGCCGGCCCCTAGGAACCCTGTGAGAATCGTTACAGGTATTCGCGCTGCACCCGGAGATTTCTGAATGCGTCCGAATGGATGGGATCTGAGAAAGTTCATGCTTACTTGCTCAGGGCGCTAGAACTCCATCTCGAGGATGTACACACCGCCCGCGTGGCGATCCACGGTATAGACGATCCCGCGCTCGTCGATGAATACGTCGTTCAGCTGAATCTCTCCCACAGGAGATGAATCGGGCGGCGGGGGCACAAAGTAGCCAACTTCACGAGGCTGATAGGCATCGGAGATGTCATACGCCCGCAGACCGCCATTAAAAAAGGTGCCCACGATTATCTGTTCCGAGCACCAGGAGGTTGGTAGTGGCACATTCTCATGAAGATTATGCGCACCAAACCGCCCGCCTCGCTTGCCGAAAACATCCAGAGGCGGTTTCGGACACGTAGAGATCGGCACCGGATTGTTCTCGTCGCGCGCATCAAGGATCCACACGAGCTTCGGCCAGTCAGCAGCTCCCTCCATAACAGACTCGTCCGTTACCACGAGAAGTTCACGGTCGAAGAGCGGCAGCGCTGTGTGAGTAAACCCGTAGTAAGGAGGAGAGTTGTCCCACCGCGAGACCATCTTTGGTTTTGCCATATTTGAGATATCAAGAATAATCATTCCTGCGTCAAGATATCCAAGGTAGCAACGGTCTGGTCGCTGGGTATAAACATTTGTGTTGTGGGCTCGAAAGCCCGAATCCCATGCCTTCTCATGTCGGATCGGCGGCGGTTGAGTGTCTCCCACCCTTGTGCCAGGAAGCCACCAGCGACCAGTCTCAACGGGCTTTGCGGGGTCACGAACATCAATTATCCGATAGAATTGATCGTCTAACTGGTTATGGGGTTCGAAGTCCGGTGCCCCGGCGGCCATGTGTACATATTGTCCATCGACAAACCACAACTGGTGCACGCCCCGAGAATGAGGCCCAGAGCAGTCGAAAAACGAGATTGAGCGAGGATCTTCTGGAATGGAAACGTCGAAGAGCTCCATTCCAGCCGGCTGCTGACCAGGTTGTCTAGTCTGGTACGCCACGGCCATTAAGTTGCCAACAACCTCAAGAGAATTCGATCGCATGTGTGGCTGAGGCAAATCAGTCTGCACAACCACCCGGGGCTTCAATGGATTTGTCACATCCAAGCCGGTGAAATTCTTCGGTGCGCTTTCATGTGCCAGCCAAAGAATCCGTCTGCCATCCTTAGCTATTTGTACGGACATGCCTTCGCCCATTCCGCCAAAGCCATCGAGCGTATGATGACTGAGCAGCTTGAAATTCCAATTCAGTGCTTGATGCATTTTCTTATTCGCCAATTGTTTTGCATAGCTGGGGTAATCCGGTGGGCAACCACCAGCCTAGGATTTCTGAGACTCAGGATGCCATTTGAGGAGCCTCATGCGGAAATAGGTCGCTGCCTTAAGCACCACTGTACCGAGGAGGATGACTTCCACGATACCCGCGAACACACCGACTGAGTCCGCGTACCGACCGGCAATGATCATTGTTCCGCCGATGCCCTGGCCTCCCATCAGCATCTCGGCAACGATGGCAGCTATTAGAGCGACGGGCAGGGCAATCTGCAGACCCGTAATTATCTGCGGCATCGCCATCGGCAACACCACTTCGGTTAGAAGCTGACCCTCTTTGGCACCCAGCGACCTCGCCGACCACAATGGCCATTTGTCGATACCACTAGTGCCAGCGTAGGTTGTCGAGACGATCGGAAAAAAGCAGGTGAAGGCGACTACCGCGATCTTAGAGGTATCGTAGACATCGAACCAAAGAATGAAGATCGGAAGGAAGGCAACCTTCGGCATGGGAAAGCCAACCGAAATTATCGGTTCGAAGAACCATCTCACGGGTCTTAGCTGCGACATCAACACGCCAATTGGAATCGCTAAGGCAGCTGCAAGCCCGAACCCAGCCACAGCGCGGTATAGTGTAAGGAGTAGGTCAACCACCGCTTGGCCCGAAAAAATGTCATTCCATAGCCTCATCAGAACAACACTGAGTGGCGGGAGCAGGAATGGGTTGATCTCACCTATGCGTGAGGTTGCCTCCCACAATATGCATAGACCTAGTATAACGGACGCTTGGATCGCTACTTCGGATGACATCTTAGTCGCGTACGACATCATGCCATCCTCCAGCGCAACTGGTAACGGGAGACCGCGGAATATATCTGGTCGACCAAAAAGCCAACGAACGCGACAAAAAATATTACCCCGAACATGGCTGGATAGAGGCCGGCATCACCAAGAGAGCTAATCATGTAGCCCACACCATCCGAGGCTATGACAAATTCCGAACTCACCATAAGCAGGAACGCAAATGACAAGGCAGTGCGACAACCACTCAGGATCTCTGGGAGCGCTGCTGGTATTATAATCTGAATGATTGTTGCGGGTGTTGAAGCCCCTAAGCTTTTTGCCGACCAAATGAGTACCGGATTTATTCCGCGGACGCCATTGAACGTGCTGATCACCACCGGTAGCAGACAGCCAAGAAAGATAAGGATAATCTTGGATTGGTCGCCCAATCCGAACCAGATCATAACCACCGGTATGAGTGCTGATTTCGGCATCGGATAAAACAATTGGACGATTGGGTTCACGACTAGCCTGAAGGGCTTCCAGAGTGCCATTGTGACACCAATAGTAATGCCGACCATGATCGCGGCGCTCAAACCACTTGCGGCTCGGTACAAGGAACGGCCGGTGTGTGACAGAAGATCCCCGTTCATCAGGATCTGCCAGAATGCCGAACCGATCTGCGGAATGCTCGGAAGAATGAGGTTGGAAACCATTCCGGTGTCCACCAGCAATTGCCAAATCGCAGCCATGATCAAGAGGGGAGCGAATTTAAGCATGGTCATACCCCGCGGGCGGCCGCGACGGCCTGCTCACGGACGAGCCTCCAGATATATTCAGCCTGTTCGACAAACGACGGATCTTTAAGCGTTTCTTCAGTTCGCTCGTCGGGAAGGTCGACGTCGATTACGTGCTCGATCCGGCCAGGCCTGGCGCTCATGATTGAAATTCGGTCGGCGAGATAAACGGCCTCATGCACATCGTGGGTTACAAACACAACCGTCTTTGGGCTTCTCTTCCAGATGAGTCTGAGCTCTTCCTGCATTACACGTCGAGTTTGTGCGTCTAATGCGCCAAAGGGCTCGTCCATCAGCAGTATGCGTGGATCAATCGCAAGGGTTCGGGCGAGCGCAGCTCGTTGCTGCATTCCCCCGGACAGCTGAGATGGATAGGACTTTTCAAATCCGGACAGATGCACGAGATCAATATGTTGCTGCGCAATGCGGCTACACTCTTCCTTCGGAAGGCCCTTTTTCTTCACGCCGTAGGCTACGTTTTGAATCACTGTCATCCAAGGGAACAGAGCAAAATTTTGAAAGACGATGCTACGATCCGGCCCAGGATTCTTTACCAGTCCTGCGACCGTTTCTATTGTCCCTGACCTGATCGGCAGAAACCCGCCGATCAGGTATAGGAGCGTACTCTTGCCGCACCCAGATGGCCCAAGAAGCACATGGAATTCCGTGTCCCTTATATGAAGGTTCACATTGTCCAACACTGGGATACCGGGGCCACTCGGGGGACCATAGCGATGATTCAGATCGCTAATCTTAATACCAATGCCAGTTTCCATAATATGTGCTACTTTTTTATTGAATATCCAACAACGTCTATTTTGCTGTACTACAATTTCACCCTCAGCGACCCAATGTTACTCGGCCTCGATGCGGCGTTTGGCTTCCTCAACGAAGCTCAGATCGACATGATTAGGTGCAACCTCGATACCATCGGTTGGCGACAATCCAGCTTCGACTGTGATGTCGATCACGTTTTGTACCGTTTCTACGTTCGGGATCAAAAATGGATCACGGTAGTAGTCGTCCTTAGAAAACAGATGCTGGAGCGTTGCCGGGTCCTGCTGCATAAACTTGGCAATGATCCCGATCGCTTCCGTGCGGTTCGCGGGGTCCGCAAACCACCGATAGGCACGTACATGATCCTCGAAGAAGTCCATCATCTGGTCACGATGCTCAGCAAGAACCTCCCCACGCGCGACGAGAAACGTGGACTGAGACGGTCCAACGGCATCCATCGTACGAAAAAGCACCTTGTAGTTTCCCGTAGCCAGGAGATCTGCCGACATGGGATGCAGGACCGGTCCGAGGTCGACCTTACGTTCTTCTAGCATCGCTGGAATGTTGGGAAATCCGACCTCTATCATGGTGTAGTCGCGCTTATCGACCAACCCGTGTTTACCGAACATGATCTGCATTGCGGTGTAGACTGACGACCCGATCGCATTCGTCGCAATACGTTTTCCCTTCAGATCCTCAACTGTTTCGATACCAGAATCGGTCCTAACCAAGTAAGGCGACGAATGGTATCCATTTGCACCATCCTGCAAGATGTCGGCTACTAGCTTTACATCGAGGTGAGCGTTGTTGACCGCCAACGCGAGAACCAAGGGGCCAAACGCGGCCATGTCTATCTCTTTGGCGGCGAGGGCGCTGATCTGAGGCGAACTCCCTTTGAACTTGATCGGCTCAACCGTGTAGCTGGTCCCGTAATGCTTCAGGATTTCAGGCTTCAGATAGAGCACGGGTATCATGTGCCCTGGCATTGTCGACCATCCAATTCGGATGTTTAGCGGATCAGCGTTCGATGCATTGGAGCCAATGGCTATCCCTACAAGGACAATTGCTGCCTTAGCGATTGCTTTGAACATGGTACGGTCACCTCCCAGTGGACTGCTCAACGAGCTTTACGTTTTCGCAACAGCGCCTCAGGTCGGAATCTGTCAATCACACCCGAGAGCATTTTGGCGCCTACTGAAATTTTTTTCAGCCAGGACCATTCTGTAGCGGCGCGAATGTGTATCGGGTGATCTGAATAGCCCCTAGATTCGTAGACGCCTGCCTCCCTAATTTTGGGGCACGAAGGCCAATATGTGAAAAGGCGGTTCAAAACGCCGGCGCAATATCCAGTCATCTTCGACTGACGTCCCGCTGTTTGCATCATGGCTTTAAACCGGAACCATCACCGATCCGCCAACAGAGCCGCTCGCAGCCTCTCTGTTTCCGCCTTGGTAGCTCGCTACAATAACCCAGCTTTTCGTTTTGGGTTCTGCTTTCTGCCATTCAGTTGGCCAAGGGGAGAGTCAATGAGCCATGCGCGCTAGTCCACCAATAATTGCGTCTTCGTTGAGAACAATCAAATCTGCTTGCGACTAAATACAACAACTAAACCAATATAAAGCGCCACTGACTATTAGTTGTATAACGTTTTAAACTAAATTTTCCGATGGATGAAGTTTTTGTTGTTGACTTATGAAATTCTGCATTCAAGAATAGAGCTCCAAGACATCTGGATATCAAGCCATGACGTATACCGAGCTGCAGTATATGCCGCCTTCGGCGCTGCACCCCTATGCACGCAATGCCCGGCATCATTCGCGCAAGCAGATCAGTTCAATCGCAGCTAGCATTCGCGAGTTCGGGTTTACCAATCCGATTCTGGCCGATGAGAACGGGGAGATCATTGCTGGTCATGGGCGCTTTGAGGCGGCAAAGGAATTGGGGCTGGAAACTGTGCCCGTCATACGTCTTGCCGACCTTTCGCATGTTCAGAAGCGTGCGTTGCGCCTTGCCGATAACAAGTTGGCAATCACATCGGTATGGTCACCGGATCTGCTTTCCTCTGAATTGGCCGACCTCACATCGACGGATTTCGACATCACTTTGACCGGCTTCGACACCATTGAGGTCGACAAGCTGACGACACCGTCACTATTGCCCCTGCAGGAACTGGACGGGCCGATTGTGATACCAGAGTCCGAGCCGGTTTCCAGGGAAGGTTGTTTCCCGTCAGCACCTATGGCCCAGATTTGAGGTTGTGACTTAAGGAGAGTTTTGGTCTCGTCGCATTGACGAAGGAATGACGATGCCACCCAAAACGACGAATGCGAAGAGACCTGCAGAGCAGGTAGTGAAGGATATCCGCCGGGCAACTCGGCGGCATTTCTCAGCGGAAGACAAGATCCGGATCGTGCTGGATGGCCTACGCGGTGACGACAGCATAGCCGAGCTGTGCCGCAAGGAGGGCATCGCTCAGAGCCTGTATTACACTTGGTCGAAAGAGTTCATGGAGGCTGGCAAGCGGCGCTTGGCGGGCGATACCGCCCGTGCCGCCACCACCGACGAAGTGAAGGATCTGCGCCGAGAGGCCGGTGCGCTGAAGGAATGCGTTGCCGACCTGACGCTCGAGAACCGTCTGCTTAAAAAAAGCATGATCGCGGATGGGGGCGACGACGAATGAGATACCCCGCATCCGAGAAGCTCGAGATCATCCGGATTGTCGAGCAGTCACACCTGCCAGCTCGTCGCACACTTGAGCATCTGGGCATCCCACGCCGGACTTTCTGCCGCTGGTATGATCGTTACCTTGTTGGCGGCCCGGAAGCGCTGGAAGACCGCTCATCGGCGCCGAGCCGAGTGTGGAACCGGATACCGGCTGAGATTCATGATCAGATCATCGAACTGGCGTTGGATCAGTCGGAGCTCTCGCCGCGCGAACTGGCCGTGCGGTTCACCGACGAGAAGCACTACTTCGTATCGGAGGCCACGGTTTACCGCCTGCTCAAGGCCCATGATCTGATCACCAGCCCGGCCTATGTGGTGATCAAGGCCGCTGATGCGTTCCACACCAAGACCACTCGCCCGAACGAGATGTGGCAGACCGACTTCACCTACTTCAAGATCATCGGCTGGGGCTGGATGTATCTGTCCACGGTGCTCGACGACTACTCCCGCTACATCATCAGTTGGAAGCTGTGCAGCACCATGCGGGCCGAGGACGTCACCGACACCTTGGATATGGCGCTGGCCGCTTCAGGTTGCGACCAGGCTCATGTCCGGCACAAGCCGCGCCTGCTCAGCGACAATGGCCCGAGTTACATCGCCAGTGATCTGGCAGACTATATCGAGGCGCAGCGCATGAGCCATGTGCGTGGCGCTCCGTTCCATCCCCAGACGCAGGGCAAGATCGAGCGCTGGCACCAGACCCTCAAGAACCGCATCTTGCTCGAGAACTACTTCCTGCCCGGAGACCTCGAACGCCAGATCGAGGCGTTCGTCGAATATTACAACCACCAGCGCTACCACGAGAGCCTGGGCAACGTGACGCCCGCCGACGCCTACTTCGGCAGAGCGGAGGCAATCATCCAACAACGAGAAAGGATCAAACGTCAGACCATCGAACAGCGGCGCTTGCAGCACCGCAAGCTAGCCGCATAACATCAACACCGAGACGAGGCCGAAACTCCTCTAATCAAAGCTGCAGTCTGTGCCACGCCAAATGTTCTGACGACGGACAGTCCATGGGACGATTGACGCTCAATGTCCTCTTGTCCTTCGCCCAGTTCGAACGTGAGGTCACGGCGGAGCGTATCCGCGACAAGATTGCCGCATCCCGCAAGAAGGGCATGTACATGGGAGGACGGGTCCCACTCGGATATGCGGTAAGAGATCGAAAACTTGTGGTCGATGCGAAAGATGCGGAAACCGTCCGCTATCTGTTTCGCCGTTATCTCAAGCTCAAGTCAGTGCTTGCCCTGGCGGAGGAGTTCAACAAGAAGCTTGATGACGACCGCCATTCAGATCCGGGAGACGAACCCCGTTCAAAACCAGCAAGGTGGAGCCGGGGGAAACTCTACTACCTACTCTCGAATCAGATCTATGTCGGAAGGGTCAAGCATCACGACCAGCATTTTGATGGCGAGCATCCGGCGATAATCGACGCTGACCAATTCGCGGAAGTTCAGACGCTTCTCAAAGGACAATCGCAGCGACGCAAAGGCTCATCGCCGAACATCACTGATATCCATCTTCTCAACGGAATTGTGTTCGACGAAACGGGGGATCGTCTCAGCCCAACTCATGCAAGGAATCATGGGAAGAGATATCGCTACTACATCTCATCCAGACTGAAGAGCTCACAATCAAAGGGCGATGGCGGATGGAGGATTCCCGCGAGCGAACTGGAAGGCCTCGTCAGGCATCAATTCCAGGACCTTGTCGCCAATCAAACCCGGCTTGCCGATTGGGTCCAGCATTGCACCGCCTCCGGCAACAGCGTTATGGCGGTCCTCGAAAAAGCCAAAGCGTTTGAACTGAACGCTGACGATCAAAGAGCAATCCTTCGGTCGGTCTTCCCCAGGATCACACTGAGCCCCAGCAGAATCAGCTTCCAAATCAATCGACAGACCCTGCTTGAGCAACTCGGCGTCGAGATCAAGCCGACGCAAGATGCTGACATCGAAGCCGAGTCGGACACGGGATCGACCTTGTTCACAATCGAGCTGCCAATCACAATCAAGCGACGTGGCGTAGAGACCCGTGCGATCATCGCCAATCACGTCCAGGCCAGACTGCCAGATGCAACTCTGGTAGATACCATCGCAAGAGCGCACTTCTATCTGGCAAGGCTTACAGACGGCACGGTGCAAAGCATTGCAGACCTTGCGAAACAATGCGGCGTGCATCGCGCCGACATTAGTCGCGTCATGCCACTTGCCTTCCTCTCACCGAAAATCGTCGAGGCGATCCTCATCGGACGCCAACCAGTCGACCTCACATCAAGACGACTAGCCCGCCTCATTGATTTGCCGCTTGCCTGGCACGATCAGGAAGCCGCGCTCCGGTTCTGAAATCGGCACGGCATAAACTTCCAGTCCCGATCGACCCGCGCCCGCCCAAACCGTCTTGAAGCGCGCGCGCAACTTGAGCGCATCACGGAAGCATCATCGTGATGCTCCGAGCACCAAACTCGAATCTAAGTGGTCACGAAAATGGGGCCTGAGAGACCGGCAGCCAGGAAGTGCTGGGTTTGCAGTGAAACCGCAGCTTCTTGCCCACGCAATGCCGTCTCTACTGCGCTAAGCCGCTGAAATGTCGGAGTAATTTCTGAGTCTTCAATATCCACCGAAATGGAGAAGACTGGATGGTGGTGGAGGCAGTCAGGGGCGAACCCTTCTCTGGTTGGATTTCCCTGCTTACAGGCAAAAAACAGGGAACTTCACGTGTTTTGACGCCATAGAGAAGATTTTCGCCGCGAATACCCGCAAAATTACAATGGTTTATGGGCAAGTTCCCTGTGCACTGGAACAGGGAATTTAATCCGTCATAACAGGGAAAGAAATTTCCGGAACAGGCAATCTTTCAGGCGAAACAGGGCAACGGAACAATAGTCGGCGGTGGGCCAACATCGACTGGCTCACGTCACCTGAAAATGCAACGCGATCCGCCAAGGGATTGAATGTCAGCGTTCGAGGCGGGCCAGCACCTCACAAGTTTCCTGGACAAGGAGATCGGCAATGTCGCGAACGTACCCAATACCTTGATTCATGCCGGGCATTGGGCGAGCATTTGTACCTTGGGGATTTCGTGCGCCCACTGCGGCCAGCAACGATCCCGCGCCATTCTTGACACTTGGGTGCCGATGCCAACGGACGCAGTTCACGAGTTGATTTGGAGATGGGAAGACGATGACGTTGGGAAATCGATCGTCGAACGATTTTCTGCGCAGGTTCAGCGCTATCCAGACAGACTGGCGATCAAGTCAGCAGATGGTCTGAAGCTCACCTATCGCGAGCTCGACAAGCTGAGCAACACGGTCGCTCACGAGATCCTTGCCCGCGATAACAGCGATGCGCCCGTAGCGTTCTTGCTCGACCAGAGCTCTACCGCTGCAGTGACGATTTTGGGCATCCTGAAAGCTGCGAGAATTTTTGTGGCGCTGGACCCGTCCTGGGCGCCGCCGGAACTGAACCGCATTCTGGCCGACTGCCGGCCAGGCTTGGTTTTGACAGATAGCAAGCATTTTGATCGAGTGGGTCGATTGACCCATGGTTATCAGTGCGTCAATCTTGACGCGGTTGGCTCTGGTGCGCCTGACAGTCCGCTGGAATGCACAATCAAGCCAGACGATCTGGCCTACATTTACTACACGTCAGGTTCGACAGGCGCTGCCAAAGGCGTGTGCGACAGTCATCGGAACGTCCTTCACAACATCTATCGCTACACGAACAATCTGCATATTACCTGTCATGATCGTCTGTCGCTGATCCAGGCATGCGCCTTCAGTGGAACGGTATCATCCTTGTTTGGAGCCTTGCTAAACGGAGCATCCGCCTTCCCATTCGACCTGAAGGGGCTGGGCATGAAAAGGCTCGCAAGATGGGTCGACGATGAAAAGCTGACGATCTTTCACTCCGTCCCCATGATCTTTGAGCAGATGCTTGAGACCTCAGCAGACTTCACAGGGCTTCGATTGATACGTCTAGAGGGTGACCAGGCTTCGAGCCGACACATCGCGGCTTTCCAGCGGCGATTCGGCCCAAATTGTACCTTGGTCAACGGTCTTGGAACGACAGAGACAGGGATCGTTAGACAGTACTTTGTAGACCCAGGTACTGTCGTGCCGCCGGGTGCGGTTCCCATAGGTTACCCGGTCCGGGATATGGATATCAGGCTTCTCGATGACGAAGGAAGGGAGGTGCCCGGAGGGACGGTGGGGGAGATCAGCGTATGTAGCCGCTATCTTGCGGTAGGCTACTGGGGTAAGCCCGTGCTTACAGCTCAATCATTCCGGCAGGATGCCGAAGACAGCACGCGCAGGATCTACAGGACCGGAGATCTCGGACGGATGCTCCCCGGCGGTTGTCTGCAGTATCTGGGAAGGAAGGACTTCCGCATAAAACTGCGGGGAGAACGCATCGAAATAGCACAAGTTGAGGATGCGCTGCGTGCCTTGCCTGGTGTTCGCCAAGCGGCAGCCATGGTTCGGGAAGACAAGCCCGGCCGGCAACAGCTTGTGGCGTATGTAGTGGCATCAGAATGCCGTCCCGAGGTTCGAACTTTGCGCAAGTCTCTCCTAGCTAAACTGCACAGGACGATGGTGCCGACGCGCTTTGCATTTCTCGACGAACTGCCGCTGGACGACAACCAGAAGGTACGCAGAGACCGACTGCCTCCCCCGGTGAATTCGCCTCTCCCACGGAGGGCAAGCATTGCCGGCAGCAAACAGCAACGGTTGCTCCTGCGCTGTTTCATGGAGGTCCTCGAACAGTGCGACGTGGGATTGCACGACAACTTCTTCGATTTCGGCGGGGATTCTCTGCAGGCAGCAGAACTGGCTTTGCTCATCGAGAGGAGACTGCTGGTCCCTTGCCCTCCAGAGTTCCCGTTCGAGGTGGGGAGCGTCTTCGAGCTGGACCGACTAATGGGGTCGGCACGTCCCGTGACCCTTGCAACGACCCTTCAGGGCTCGGGCAACGCCATCCCACTGTTTATCATTCACCGATCACGCGGGTATCGGGATTTGGCCGAGATGCTGGCGCCGGATCACCCGGTAGTGGCCATTGAGAGAGCCACCTTCAATGATCTTCTCGGCAAAGACCGAGTGGTTGAAAGTTTGGCCAGAGGCTATGCCCTGGAAATAATGCGGATCCAGCGCAAGGGCCCCTACCAGCTTTGCGGCAACTGCTCTGAGGGCGTGGTCGCATTCGAGGTCGCGCGGCAGCTTATCGCGGCAGGCGGCGAGGTCTCCTTTCTTGGCTTGATTGACACAGCGTTCCCGGGTTCCAGGAACACGCCACGATCGGGGAAGGTTGGAGAGATGGCTCACGCCGCCCGTGGACTAAGCCGTCGACTTCGCGTTTTGCTACACCGTGGCGCGAGGATCTTGGCTCCGGATTCACCGGTGGTTACGGGTTTTCTGGATCGGCAGTTTCGCCGCGATTTCCAGCGTTACCGGCCTGTTCCGTTGACCATTCCAGCCACCTTGTTCTGCTTTGGGAAGCCGCACAATCATGTTGGCTGGGTTACCCTGTCCAATGGCCGCATTGAGGTCGTGTCTCTTCCTGAACCTCCGGGCGACAAGGTGCTTCCTTTGCCCCACATTATCGATCGCCCCCATGTCACAGGCTTGGCTGCTGAAATTCAAAAGAGGCTGTCTGCAAGCGGTTCGATGGATTAGAACTCGGACGAGGAATCCATCAGCTCAGTCAAGCGTGAGCGCCTTTCAGCCAAGCGCTCCCCCAGTGCGGGGCTAGGTTCTACAGTTTCAAGCGGCGCAATGGGCCTCCAAAGCGTTACAAGTTCCTCTCCGGCCCCCACACCTTCAAGCCGCGCGGCTCCTTTCGCGCGAGGTCGAGAATTTCCGTCTTCGTCTTGTTTTTCCAGCGGTTTGGAGACAACATCCCTAGGCATCGGGACATGGAACTTGTTCGGTTTGCCAGAACAGGCAAAACGTCCGGCGAAACAGGGTAGTGGATACGAGGCTCAAGGGTTCGCACGGCTCCACACGCAGCGCACGTTACCTCGGTGACCATGAGCCGGAGGCCACTCCTTCCTTTCTCTCGACCGCCTTCCGAAGCAGCTTTCATACAATTCGGAACAGATGCTGGGACAGTAGTTCGGCTTTGAGCGATCCGAACCGACCCGTCACCTCGGAGAAGCGTCTGATCTTGTCGTTCAGGACTGCTTCGTCGAGCGGTGGAAACTGCCTCATCAATAAATCGAATTTGCCTTCGCTGTAGTTCAGCTGTTCGTAGTCCAAGCTCGAGATACGCAAGGACGGGTAATTTTTCTTCAGATAAGCGCGCCTTCGGCGGCCACGCTTCGAGCGATAAAGCTTCAGAAATCGCTTCAACCACAATAGCTTCAACCGCGCCTGTGCCAAACTTTGCGTCGCTCCCCAGCGGACGGCCTCAATGCCTTCAAGTGTTCTGTATTCGCGCTCTGCCAGTTCCACGATGCGTTCACAAGACAGCGGTCCGTCGGTACTGACAACGTAATGCTGCAGTAGGTCGAGTTCATCCTGCGAGAGGCTTGCGCCGCGGTTCTTCCCGATCTCTATCAGGGCGACGATGATTTCTTCGGTGGTTGCACAAGCGCGTCCGAACGAATTTGCCAACCGGTTGTCGTAATCTGACGCCCATGGCAGAAAGTTGATCGTGGGAATGCCGGCGGCGGCGGCTTCAACTGCCGTGGTGCAGTTATTGTGCAGCAGGGCCCTGGCAGCTAGTAGCCAAGGCACTACGCCCCCTTCGAAAATGACATGAGCATTCGGAATCTCTCGCACCATAGCGACCCACGGTGTGTGATCTTCGTTCGGGTGGGGTCGAATGATGAGCGACATTGGAGAAATTGCCGCTGCCAGCGGCGGAATAAGCGCGAGCATCGCATTGAGCGTCGCCTGCTTGTTGGCAACAAAGCGATTGCTGAGGTCCTGCCCGCGCTTGTCCATTGCCCAAGCCGAGATTCGTACACCGCCGCCTTCGCGCGTTAGATTGTTGACGGTGGGAAAGTTGGTATTTAGCAAGATGTAGTCCCCGAAACGGGCTTTGATGCTGTCTATCTCCGATGCAAAAAAGCCGGCGATCTCGGGTCGAAGAAGGTCGAAACGCGGATTGCCGACAATGGCCTTCCCACCCTCAGCATCAATACCGTAGCGCTCCCACAGGTCGGAATTGTCCTTTCCCCAGCAAAGAATCTTAGACACGGAGTCGAACGCAAGCTTCGGGTGTTTTTTGATGAAAATCTCATCTGTTTGCCGAACCAACGCCTCTTCGTCGAGGACGAAGATTCGATGACCATGGTGGCGTATCCGGCGCACACGTTCCGCATCCTGGCGAGCATTGTGGATGATGAAGACGCCTTGGGCGAGCGACGAGAGGCGGTCTTGAAAGGCCGATTTGTACCCAATCCAAACTTTGTGGCCTCGCTCCCTCGCGACCAGTGCGAGCAGAAGCTTGGCGTCCAATTCTCGCGGTTGGCTGGTGACTGGCAGATAAATGCTTACCAAAGTATCCCTCGGCGATATGCAGCAGGCACCAGTCAGCTACGCCACAATAGCCATTCGGTTCAAGCGAGACGTACGATCGAGGCCCGCCGCCACTCCAGGTATGATGGTCGGATCACTCCGGCAAATTGTCGAACAGGCTCGCAACAATTCTGCCGTCCTCAAGAGCCGTGGCCCTATCGGATGTTCTAGCCGATGCCTCAGTGCGCTTGGGCGGGAGCCCGAAAACACAGATCCTCGTCATGGTCCAATTTGACCCGCTGGACGGAACCCGCAGGCCAAGCAAAAACAAGGGTCTGCACCTAGTGTAACTAGTAAGTTTCGTCGCCGTAGAACATGTAAGCTGGCGGCAAGACGCTGGTCGCCGGCCGCCAGATGGTCAGTTCGGTGGCCTGATGCCGATCAACCAAAAGTTCAACTGGAGCAGGCCTGCGAAGGGACTCGGGATCTGGCCGCATCTGCTGCGGGCACGGTGTGACTGGCCACTACCAGGTTTGGGCGGCAGACATTGCGTGTCTTCCGGTGCCCTCGAGGTTCCTCTACCTCATCGCCATCAAGGGACCGATCCGTTCGCAAGGTGCCAGCCCAGCGAATCTCGAACCACTGGACTAGGCGGTTCAAAGGTCAATGCGCCGGGCATCATAACCACCGATAAGGCATCGCAGCTCCCGTCGCTCGCATGGACTAACCGGATACGGCGTATCGTGTGCCCATTCTCGAGGATGGCAAAGGCGGTCTCGACAAAATCTCAGCCCAACGGCAGTTGCGGAGGCTCGGCCAGCAACAGGATCAACCGATCAGCAAGTGCAAGACGTAGCTAGATTTGCGGTGCAATCTGTCTTGCAACCGGGAGTGGCTTAGATCTGGTTTCACCTTGCGGCCACGAGTGAACCTTTCCAAATACCTGCTGACTGCTGAAAATAGCGGATGCATGCCTGGTTGGACTGATGACGATTGTGATCCTGATCGACATAATCGATCAGCGCGCTGATGGTCGCTACGTGGGTTTTGTCGGAATTGGGGCTGCGCGCGATCTTTCGGATCGATACGCCATTCAATGCGAGTTGCCCGGAAAGCCAGATGTCGTCAACTGTCCACAACAGATCAGGAATCTCGAAGGCAGCGGGCGTAAAGAATTCGGGGCGAACAAGGACCCCGCCGTAGCCATGGCAGATGTCCACCAGACCGTGACCGGGGTCAAGCAGCCGGTTCGTCCGGCGAAAGAAATAGCTATGTGTCCCCAAAGTCAAAATCTTCAGGGCCATGTAGGCTGGGCTGGCCTTGAACGCTCTGCGCATAGCGAGCCGCACGCATTCGCCGGCCTCTGCCATGCACTCCCCTGGGTAAAGGTCGCTCTCGTGCAGCAAATTGGCCGCCCATCCGGCATGATAGATTCGGTCGTCGTCACAATAAAGGATGCGCACGTCTTGGCCCATGAATCGCTCGACCGCCGGCAACACCTTCGTAGCAGGCCCATAGTCAAGCGGGCAGCGTCTGACCTCAACCCCCTCCGGCATTGCAGGGATCGTGAACTCGCCGAATTCCGAGCGACGGTAACTCTCCGGGATCCAGAGAATGACCGTATCGATATTTGCATTTTGGCGCAGGAGCGACTCCAAGGTCGGACCGACCTTGTCCATTCGAGGCGGGATGGTGGTGAGCGAGATAACGTTTCGCGACTTGGTCAGCGGCCGGTTCCTTTTTTAGCGCGGGTTCTCGTACGTTCCACTCAGCGATAAGCGACCCTCGCGCAAGAAAAAATTGGGCGCGACACGGGTAGAACAACATTCTGTCTCCCGAAGGACCCCACGCTGGTGACCTTCGTAGCGCCGTTTACAGCACAAGATTGTAAAGCGCCCTCAGCCTTCTTGTATGGGGAAGGCACCCAGCTCAAAACGATCTCAGTCCTTATGTGGCAAGGACCGTGAAAATTCGGTACTGTCCCTTGTCGTAAGCGCTGGGATCCCCATCAGAATGACTGAGGCAAAATGAGGTCTGTCGTAGATTGAATGACGCTTCCCAGATACCAGCTAGCGGTTTGGTTGTGGTCGCGGTTCTGACCTACAAGCGGAATGAGCTGCTTGACCGCCTGCTCGATTCTTACGCGGCGATGGAAAATCCGGTTTCATATCGTCACCTGCTCGTCGTCATCGACAATGATCCATTTGGGTCAGCGCGCCAGATCGTCGAGTTACGTCAGTCCGGCCCTTGCGATGTTCGCTACTTTCATGAAAGCCGACGCGGGATTCCGATCGCACGCAATCGGGCGCTCGATGAGGCGCTGTCCCTGAAGGCCGACGCCTTGTGCTTCATCGACGACGACGAACGCCCCGACCCCCTGTGGCTGAATCGGCTCATCACCTGTTGGCAAAAGACGGGCGCTCACCTTGTGGGGGGGCCGGTCGAAGTGGCAACCCCGCCCGACGTGGCAAGCGTCTGGCAACGTGCAATCAATGCGAGCCTCGCCGCACGCATGCGCCGCAAGAACCGGATGACTGCGCAGCGGGCGGCGACAGGTGGGCGTTACACCGTCGTGACGAACAATTGGCTCTGCGACCTCGGCTGGCAGCGGCGGTCCGGAGTGCGTTTTGACGAGAGAATGCTGATAAGCGGAGGCTCCGACACCGCCTTCTACCGGGCAGCAAGGGCTGCCGGGGCAAAGCCCGCATGGTGTTCTGACGCGATCGTCTACGAGACGATGGAGTTGGAACGGCTGTCACTCACCTATCAGTTCGTTCGTGGTGCAGCGCAGTCAAACACTCACTTCGTGATGAAGCGCCTCAATATATCTATTCCCCTGGCAACGGCGTCTTTGCTGTTCTTCGCGATCCGCCTTGTTCTGGCGCTATTTCTTTTGGTGATCCCCATTTTCGGCCTCGCCTCCCCTGTTATGGCTGTCCGTTCTCTAGGGTGGTCGGTCGGGCGAATGCAGGCTCTGTTCGGCCAGCGTTCCGCGCTCTACAAGTGACAATAGGCGCGTCGGCGATTTGGAGTTCGGATCGCCCTCGTAACACTTCGATCAGCGCTTGCGAGATTGCAAAGATCAGATGATCCGGTAGCCACGCCGCTCCATAAGCCATATGCTGATCTCTGACCGGACAAAAGCCAGTTGCTCGGGCGTGTATGGGTGAAGGTAGCGCTTCTCCGTATAATAGTTGAGATCGAAGCGTTCGGGGGTTTCATAGCCGGTTATTGACGTCGGCGCTGTGCGCCCCCCCAACCGGCGCATTTGATTGCCTGGGGTGACCAGCGCGGACGGCCGCCGCCGCAGCCTGACGACCCTCTCGATGCTGCGCACAGTTTCGGGATCGGCGATAAGATCCTCGTAGTTAAAACCCACGGCGCAGAAGCGCTTCTGATCCAGCGTCTCCAGATTCCAGTAAAGGAAGTTCCAGTACTGGAACGGGTTCGCAAATCTCATCTGCGGCGACCCGGCCAACTGGCTGTCAGAGATGACAATCGGGTTGACTAGGAAGGCGCTCCAGCCCTCGCTGCCGCTGATACTTATTCTGTCGCCGTGCGTCGATATGCGTTGATGGTAACGGTGCAGTGAGACAGCGAAAGCGTAGGGGTTCTTCACGATGTAGGCTAATGGAACGTCTGGGTAATCCAATGCCGAATTGTGGCTCAGCACCGGAATGCCTGAATGCTTCCAGCCAAAGGCATTGAAATCGGCGGAGACCAGGAAGTTTTGCTCAAGCAGGTATTTTAGGAAATTGGTTCCGCTGCGAAGTGCGCCGACTACGGCGATCTTGCGCAGGTTCCCTACTGGAGAGCGGATCCCGGAACGCGAAAGCAGCATGCTGCGAAGAATGCGGATCATCGCCTCGACGTTCCCGACGCTGGCCTTTCATAGCCGAATTCCTTTGCATCGGTTGCGTAGAGTCGCCCTACCTCGACTACGGTGTCCTCGTCATAAAAATCGTTCCAGTTTTCGAATCTGTCGCGACGGTCGCGCACCAGCCTTGCCTGACAGCGTCGGAGAAGTGACCTCGGCCGCACCGGCATGCGACTACCACTGCGATTCGCGTGAGGCAGGTCCGAGACTAAGTTGCTGGCGGCAGCAACCCGGCTGAAATCCTCGGCCAATGTCTCGAACCGCAGGACTTCATGGCACAGCAAACGCCCATCCTCCATCACGAAGTTGGACTGCGGGCGAACGAACCAGAATGAGCCCCCCCAGCCGCGATGCGCAAACTGCTGCGGCAACCAATCAAGTACAAACGAGCGGAATGGCATGTTCAGGTTCAGGTGTCTGTAGAGCGAGACCGCACGCGACCAAGGATTGCGCACCACGGCGAAGCGAAAATAGGCATCAAATGCTTCTTGGGTTAGGTGTCCGAAACGCACATAGTCGCCAGCGAGCAAATGGGCGAGACGAGGCGGCCCCCTTTCCGGTTGATCATTGGCGCGCAGGAGCAGCAGCGCGCGTGTCTCCCAGCTCATCCCGAGGTCTTTCAGATAGGCCAGCTCGACGCTCTGGCCAGCACATTTGGGAATATGGATGAAGATCGTCCTGTGATGATGAGAAAGCATATCAGGGGATTACCTCTTTGCGCACGTTCTCATGCAGGGTCGTCCTATCCGTCACCAACTGCTCGATATGCTTGCGGCCGTCCAGTGCACGAGCGATCCCTGCTCCTCCAGAATGGCTACGTCTTGCAGGAACGGGCGCAACGCTTCGAAACGGTCGGCGACGCAAACGAAGCGATAGGGTGGCCGGATTGAACCATCGGCCTGTAGCGCGATGAGCTGCTCCGGCGATCGGACCTTGTAGAAAGGACGCCCGGCACTTGCATAGATCGAAACTGCGCCGGTATAAACACGCGCCCCGCCATCCCCCTTGCCGCAGACCAACAGCGTCTCATCGGGCCGAAGCGCAGCACCGACACGTCGCAGCACCGGCTCGAATTCCGCTTGGTCATTCTCCAGAATTCCGAGCTGTCCTGCAGTCTTGAAAGGCCCTACGCTTGCAACACAAACCAAAGCGACGATAGCCGTCTGCCATCGGCAGCCACGCGCAGCCGCGAGAATGATAGCCGCAAAACCCGAGATAAGTAGTGGTACAAACAGCAAGGAGTAACGCGGCGAGACGATGCCGGATGCACCGGCGGTTACCATTGCGTAGAGCACAATCATGGCGGGGAGACTGACTAGCTCCATGCGCCGCAACCGCCAGGGCAGCCACAGAACCGCCGCCATGGCAGGAAGGCGCAGTATGGGTTCTCCGGCAATTAGCAGAGAGTAGAGAGAAGGACGCTTCTCCCAGTCTTCTCCGAAGGGCGAGAACCGCTCGATCATTTGGCTCATGAAGGCCTGTTGAAAGGATACTTGACCGTACCGGAACCACTGCAGGGCCGGCCAACCCAGCACGAGAACAAATCCTATCGCCATAGCGAAGATAAAATGCTTGCTGATCAAGGAGCGCCGGAGGGGTAGGCCGTGGCATCTACGTGTGAGCGCTATCCCGGCAATGGCCATCCCCGAAAAGCCCACGGCAATAGGGGCCTTCTGCAGCGCACCTGCGCCGCACGCGATGGCCACAAGATACCACCATCTGGGCTGACGAACCGCGGCAAACGTGGCAACCAGCGCCAACGTGGCAAAGAAGGTCGCACCACTGTCGAGCATGGCCGATATGGCCGCCTCCCAGAACCGCTTCGAGCTCGCCAACAGCAGAACTGCTGCCGGAAAGACCCACGGATTTGCCGGGAGGATCATCCACGCGAATGTACCAACAAGGGCGAGAGTCGCGATTGCGAAGACAAAGGATGCCAACCGAAGTGACAGCTCCGGATCGAAGCCTCGTTCGAGCAGCCAAGCGCCGATCCAATATTGCAATGGCGGCTTCTTGAAAGTCGGGATGTTTTCCGAATAGACGGTCAGCCAGTCGTCCCGCAGCGTGAAGGAATGGCTTCGGTCAAGCGTCAGATACTCATCCGTATGCTGCAGCGATCCGACCGGCAATAGCTGGCTATAATAGACTGCCAAAATCAAGATCAGCGCGACTGCGACCCCAAGAGGCGCCAAAATGCGGTCTCGCCTATGATTCATTCTTTCGGCTGCGTCGTGCCCTATGGTCAATCGCACGCCCCTCTCCGCTTATGAGCAATGACCGTTGCCAGGCCGGCCTTGTGCGCGGCTGCCGTCTCGATCCTCAGAGCGCTAGTCATTTAGAACCATTTCCATGAAAGCCGCGAGCTGGCCGTTCTTGTAAAGCTCGTGCAACAGATTGTGTTGCGGAAAGCGTGGTTCCGGATAGAGGGAGACGGTTGGAAAAATGCTCCTAAGTTGGTTGGCGGCATCCGCGTCCCGCGCATTGGCTCCAAACGTCGCTAGAATTTTGGTATGTTGGCTGGCCGTAGTTGCGGCCAGTCTCTTCAATCTTGCTGCGAGTTCCAGGCTGCGCGCCGGGCTGGCGGATCCCACCGTGATGGCCTTTGACCATCCAAGGTCGACCGCGGTATGGATCGCCGGTAGGCCTCCTCCGCTCGTGCCAAAAGAAACGGTGCGTGGGAAATTTGTATCTGCCACGAAGCGGCGGGCGAACTCCACGATTTCCTCGAGGGTTGAGCCCGCTCCCTCAGCGCCTTGGGAGAACATCGAGCGTTTCCGATCACAGAGAAGCAGGAGGTCAAACTTGCCCGGATCAATGCAGTTCAAAATGCGGTAGGTGGGGATCATCAGTCGCATCTGATTGCCCGAAAAACCCACTATCAGCGTTTTTTCAGAAACATCGGCAGCCCCGTTCGAGTAATGGATGATGTCGTTCGATATGACAGTGCGCTTCCACTGACTAGCGGCGGGCGCCGCGGCAATCTCGCGAGCAAGCTGTCGCCTCCAGCGTTCCTGCCTGAGCCTCAGGCCGATTGAGGCCACGATCCCTGTGCTGCGAGCGCGTCCCGGTTGCCCATGTCGGGTCTGGTCCAGAAGCTGAGAGAGTTCGGATGGAGTACCATACAGCGTCATGGCATCCTGGAGCATCCGGAGTTCGTTCGGCGAACTTACGTCTTCCAGCCGGTCCACCAGAAGGCGTGAATCGTTCTCGATCCCCACGCTGCCAGCCTTGACCGCCGACAAGATCGACGCAACTCCCTTAACCCGGGGGGTATCCGAATCTGCACCGGCTGTTTGGCCTTTCAGGCTGAGTCCGGAATCGACTAGCGCTTTTGCCAGGCCGGCCACCGTCGAAGCGTTCGCTAGCGCTTCCTTCGGAATCACCCCGTCAAGGGATGCCTCCAGCGCCATCCAAATACGCACACTAGAAAGGGAATCGCCACCGAGTGCAGAAAAGTCGTCATAGATCCCGACGAGACCGGCGCTGAGTTCTTCTGACCACAGATTTGCAATGAAAGCCTCGAGGTCGTTGCGTGGGGCCACATGCCCAACTTCTGCGTGGGCTTTCTCAGTGGTGCCGGCAAGTGCTAAACGGTCGATCTTGCCAACCGGATTGCGCGGGAGCCGGTCCAGTACGACGATCCGGCTCGGCACCTTAAATGAGGAAAGTTGGGTGCCGAGGTACTTCTGCAATTCTTCCGTCGTGACAGGATGCTTAAGCACAACGCCGACGGCCACGTCTTCGCCCAGAGTCCTGTGCTTGACGGCGAATGACGCGGCCTCCGCGACAGCCGGATGCGACAGCAGAACGTCGTCGATTTCTTGCGGGTTTATCTTTTCGCCACCGCGGTTGATCATCTGCTTGATGCGACCGGTCAGGAACAGGTCGCCATCGGCATCAAAGTAGCCGATATCTCCTGTAAGGAACCAGCCGTCACGGAACGCCGATCGATTAGCCGCATCGTCGTTTTCGTATCCGTGAAAGACGTTGGCGCCGCGCACGGCGACCTCTCCGTGGCGCGGTTTTTCCGGGGCGGCGGGTTCGAAGATCCTGATTTCTGCGCCGCACGAACGGCCGACCGACCCCGGCTTGCGGATCGCCGGCGGCAAGGCTGTAGATGCAATCAGCGGTCCGGCCTCGGTCATCCCAAATGTTTGAATGACGGGAGCACCTAGCAATTCTTCGACATCGCGCATCAGGGCAGGCGGTAGTGGGGCGGCGACAGACCGGACAAAGCGCAACGTGTTTGGCCGCAACGCAGCGCCATTTCGGGAAGCCTGATTCAGAAGTTCATTTAGCGTCGTCGGCACCGCCTGAAACCATGTCGGCTTCTGGGCGGGCAGCAAGTCGAAGAAGGAGCGAGCATTGAACCCTGACGTGGATATGATGCATCCACCAGATAAGAGCGGCGCGAGTGACAGGTCCACCAGCCCGCCAACGTGATACTGCTCCCACATCGACAGACACCGATCCGCTGTGCCAAGGCTCAGCGAAAGGCAAACATCTCTAGCGGATGTGCATACGTTCATGTGCGTCAAGGGGACGAGCTTTGGCCTACCGGTGGACCCGGACGTCATAAGCACAAGCGCGATGTCGTCACTCTTGGGCGGAGAGACGAACGCCGACAAACCTTCAAAGCCGCCCAGTTGGCCTCGCTCGGACAAACGCAGTAGAGGGATGCCCCGCTTTTCGGCAATCGAGACCGCTGGTCCGTCATCTTCCGAGTTGACCAGCAAGGCATCGATGCCGGCATTCTCGAAATACATGTCGAATTCCGCAGCTGTGCTGGCAGAGTTGAAAGGCGCGGCTTCCCCTACAATCGTTATCCCCAGAAGGGCTATCGTCATGCTCGAGCCGTTCGGAAGAACGATCCCGACCCGGGGCCGGCGACCTCTTCTTTTCAGTCTCGCCGACAGGAGGCTTGCCCCGATACTCGACGCTCTCCGGTGTAGTTCTGAATAGGTGACTGTTTCGCCGGCCTCGGTTTCGATGGCCGACAGATCGCCATGCAATTCCGCCCTGCTGCGGAGCAGCGTGGCTATGTCTTGGATGATCTCCTGCACGCTTGAAGACTGGTCCTATGTCAATTCGGTTGAGTTTCCCGCATAACTGTCCGGAGGATGGCAGGCTAGCGATGCTCCGCACACGATTCCCATTTACGTCGCGTCTAAATTGCCGGATCGGGCGCGTTCCATCAAACAGTAATCCAAGCGCGGACTTGAAGTCCGTTTATATGCATCCGCCCAATGCTTGCGTGGATTCGGTGTCCAAGCGGACCGTGATTCGGTTTGATGTAATCTAAGATGAAGCGGCCGGGCTCCGCAAAAGACGACGGTTTGCGAATTGCCGACGCTATAAGCAGCAACACGATTGAATGGGCCTTGACCGTCCTTCCGCCGATTTCCAGCCGATCACGAGCTACTCGACCCTAATGCTTTCCCGGACGCTCATAGCGTAGGCACTCTTGAACCGCAGAGCCTATCAGTCTGGGATATGATGTGCTCCGCTGAAGATTGTCTGGGATCACGTAGCGCTGATCCAGGCGGATCTGTCTGGTTCCCCAATATGAAATATAGAGCGAAAGGTCTCGTTGCGTTTCGTTAGATCACCGTAAGTGCCGGAATCGATGACCCTACCTTTGTCGAGAACGATGATCCGGTCAAAGGTTCGAATGGTGGAAAGCCGATGAGCGATGCATATCACTGTCCGTTCGAAATTGTTCTTCTGCGAAGCCGACATGACGACGCGCTCGCTTTCACCATCCAATGCTGAGGTCGCTTCGTCGTAAACTAGGATCGGCGCATCTTTGACAATGGCTCGGGCTATCGAAACCCTTTGCCGCTGCCCGCCCGATAGAAATGAGCCGTTTGGGCCAACTGGAGTATCCAGCCCCAGCGGCAGTTGTTCGCTGAAGGCGGTCACATGAGCGTCTTCCGCTGCCTGCTCTATCCTGGCGCGATCGGCTTTGGGATCGCCGTCCCGGATGTTTTCGCGGATGGTACCGCCGAAAAGGAAGACGTCCTGGGCGATGAGCGAAATCCCGCGGCGAAGCGAATCGTAACGCAGCCTCGTGATGTCATGACCGTCAATCATGATTGCGCCACTGTCAGGGGTGAGAAATCCAAGCATCAGGTTGATTGCGGTGGTTTTTCCAGAACCTGAACGGCCGACGATCGCTACCCGTTCGCCGCTCTGGATGCGGAACGACACATCGTGCAGCGCCGATTCGCCGGGATTGTAGAAGAACGATACATTTCTGAACTCAATGCTGCCCTTACTGATCTGAACGGCACCGGCGGACTGTGTCGCAGTGTCTGCCTCGCTACCGGGCCGGTCCAGTAGTTGATAGAGTCTGTCGACAGCAACTAATTGCTTCTGTAAATCGACATTGACGCCCGCGATCCGCTTGGCCGGTTCATATGCGAATATGAACGCCGTGATGAACGCCATGTATTCGCCCGGGGTCCGTTCGTTGCCCAAGGTTTGCCAACTCGCATAGAGGACGAAAAGGCCGATCACGACGCCGCCGAGCGTCTCCATGATGGGGCTGGTTAGGGCCGTCACACGGTTGATTTTCAGACTACTCCGCTCAAGCGCTATCACGGATTTGCGGAATGCGTGTTGCGCTCTTTCCTCCAAACCGAAGGACTTTATCACCTTGATTCCCGCTATAACTTCCGTTGCCACCGCAGAGACTTGAGCGTTGAGCTGCACCTGTTGGTTGGCGAGTTTCTTTAGCCGCTTGACTACGAAGCTGAGCGCAAGGATGACGACCGGCAGTATGACAATGGTGCAGAGCGACATCATCGGATCTTGCGAAATCATTACGCCAACCAGAAAAACAAGCGTCAACAAATCACGGATGAGGTTGTTGGTCAGGGTCAGCACCGCGCTGGCGGCCCCTCGCGCGGCATAAAGAAGGTCCGATACAAACTCCGTTGAATGTCGAGTTCCAAAGAAGCGCAACTCAGACGAAACTAGTTTCGAGAATTGCCGCACCTGAAAGTCGGTTACGAGCGTACGACGGATATGGCCAACCGTAATGGTCTGGAAGTATGTCGCGAGCCCTTTTATGAAGGACAGGGCCACAATGGCGGCGGCTATCAGCAGCACCTGTCCTGAATTGCGGTTCACGAAAATGTTGTTGACGATATAGCGCATGGCCAGTGCGAGCCCAGAAGTTGAGCTCGCGAGGGCGAGTACGCAAATCAGCGAAAGGATATACATATTAAGGTTTGGCGGAATGGATTCCCGCACGACCCGCTTCCCTAGCTCGAGCGCCCGGCCAGTTTCGACACGCTCTTTCCTCCACTTTCGACTCATGACGTTGGATATCCAAACCTAGCAGCGTTTCGTACCAATTGTTTCAATCTGTCGGAGAACCCTTGGCGCGTGGAAGTGACTACCTTGAGATATCTGACATCTTTCCTAGGGAGCCGAGGCGCCCAAAAATAGCGGTTCATGTCATTCACCACAACTATCCAAGTCTTGCGGATCGTCGCTGGACCCAACCCAGATAGAAACGACCAGCGAGACAGATCAGGCAATATAGGCTGTCCGACCGGGCCGAGCACGTCGGGATGTACCGCCGTTTCCTCGGCATTCAGGAATTCTGGACTTCCGTATGGACTGCCGCTAGGTGGTTCGGAGTTCGTCTCCGAGGAATTTGAATGTACAGCATCAGGATCGTCGGCGCAGGCTCGATCGGCAATCATCTGGCGCATGCTGCCCGGTCGCGCGATTGGCGCGTAACGCTGACCGATGTTGACCCGGCGGCTCTCGATCGGACCCGCGACCAGATCTATCCGGCCCGCTACGGTGCATGGGATACTGCTATCCGTCTGAAGCTGTCCCGCGATGCAGTCGATGACTACGCAGACGTCGTGTTCATAGGCACTCCGCCCGACACCCACGTCGCCTTGGCGATCGAGACGCTCGGACATGCGAAGCCGAAGGTTCTGCTCATCGAAAAGCCGCTGGCCGGCCCAGGTTTGGCCCGCTGCGATGAGCTCTTTAGGGCCACTCAGGACGCTGGGGTCTTTTGTGCTGTTGGCTACAACCACTGCCTGGGCAAGAACACGATCGAAGCAGAAAAGCTTGTCCGGAGCGGACGGTTGGGCAGCGTTATCACGATCTCCGCCCGCACACGTGAGCACTGGCAAGGGATTTTCAACGCGCATCCCTGGCTTTCCGGCCCAGCCGATTCATATCTCGGATTTTCCGTGCGTGGCGGCGGCGCAACGGGGGAACACTCCCACGCCATCAACATCTGGCAGCATTTTGCGCATCTGACAGGCGCTGGGCGGGTCGTTGAAGTCTCGGCGGCGCTCGACCGCGTCACTGCAAACGGTCTGGACTACGACCGCGCCGCCTTCATCACCCTCAAGACCGACACGGGTTTCGTCGGCGATGTGGTGCAGGATGTCGTCACGGCGCCTGCCGACAAGTCCGCCCGGCTGCAGGGTGACAAGGGCTTTCTCGAATGGAAGGTGAATGCCGCTCCCGGCAAGGACAAGGTGGCTTTCGGCACAATGGACGGCGCGACCGAGGAAATTCTGATAGACAAGTCCAGGCCGGACGACTTTATCGCTGAAATCGACCACCTGGCGGACGTCATGGCCGGCAATCTCCAGATCTCGCCCATCTCGCTTGAACGCGGCCTCGACACTATGATGGTAATCGCTGCAGTTTACCGATCGCATCAACTCGGTCGACGCGTGCAGATCGACTGGTCACGCGGCTATTTGCCCGAAGCCATGGATTGAAAGCCCTGTCAATGCGGAACGCATTCTCTTTCGAAAATCTTTTCGTCTACGATCTCGCAAACAATCATCAGGGCGATGTCGACCACGCGGCAAACATAGTTCGCGAGATCGGCAAGGCGAGCAACGCTGCCGGCGTGCGTGGAGCGCTGAAGTTCCAGTTTAGGCAACTCGACACGTTCATCCATCCGGATTTCAAGAATCGAACCGACCACAAATACGTCAAGCGGTTCACCGAGACACGGCTGTCGATGGACGAATTTCGCGATCTCGTGCCGATCGTGAGACAGGCGGGACTGCTGACCATGAGCACCCCTTTTGACGAAGAATCGGTCGACATAATCTGCGACATGGATCTCGACGTCATCAAGATCGCCAGTTGTTCGGCCGACGATCGCCCCCTTCTCGAGAAGGTCGCCCGCGTTAACAAGCCCGTCGTGATCTCGACCGCCGGGCTGCGCATCGACGACATCGACTGGCTGGTGAACTTCATGCAATTTGAGCGGGTGAACTTTTCCCTCATGCATTGCGTGGCGCTCTATCCGACGCCGGACGACAAGCTGCAGCTAGATCAGATCCGCCAGATGAAGGAACGCTACCGCGGCATCGAGATTGGCTGGTCGACGCATGAATCGCCCGACAATCTGAACGCAATCCAGATCGCCTATGCGTTGGGAGCCCGCATGTTTGAGCGGCATGTCGGCCTCAATACGGAAAAGTACAATCTTAACGCCTATTCATCGACCCCTTCGCAGGTCGAAAGCTGGCTGGGCGCTTTCAACAGCGCCCGCGCCATGTTGGGCGCAAGAGAACGCGCGCCGGCCCGGCCCGACGAGCACCAGACCCTGGCCGAACTGAAGCGCGGTGTTTTCGCGCGGCACGACATCAAGGCAGGCGACGTGCTGAAGGCCGCCGATGTCTTCTTCGCGATGCCGTATAGCGACGGCTCTATGACATCGGGCGGCTTCCGCATCGGCATGATAGCGGACCGCGACTATGCCGCGAATGAGGGACTGTCGACGGCAATTGTGCCACACGGGATGTCGGACGACCAGATCGTCTATCAGATCATGCTGCAGGTGCGCGGCCTGCTGAACATGGCCGGCATCTACATCAACGAAGCTGCGACCATTGAAATTTCGCATCACTACGGTCTGCACCGTTTTCGCGAGTTCGGCGCCGTCCTGATCACCTGCATCAACCGTGACTACGCCAAGAAGCTGGTAATCCAGTTGCCGCGGCAGAAGCATCCATATCACTTCCACAAGCGCAAGGAAGAGACCTTCCAGCTGCTTGCCGGCGATGTCGAGATCATCAAGGAAGGTCACCGCTTTGCTCTCGAGCTGGGCGACACCCTGCTCGTCGAACCGGGCGAGTGGCACAAGTTCCACACCTTGGAAGGGTGCGTTTTCGAAGAAGTCTCCTCGACCAGCTATGCCGACGACTCTTTCTACGAGGATCCGTCAATCGCGAGCTTGCCTCGCGCCGAGCGCAAGACCAAGGTCGATCACTGGCTTACCTATTTCCGTGACCGGCATAGAGTTTGACGTCCTCGTGTTCGACTTCGACGACACGCTGGTCCAATTGGCACGTGTGAAGCTTCAGGCATTCTCCGAGATCTTTCCGCCAGGCTGCGAGACGGCGGTAGCGTCTGTCCTGTCACGTGATCCGGACGGCTCGCGTTACGCCGTCATCCCCGCCATGCTCGCTGCGACTGCGGCCAATGATATCGACACATCCGGAATCACCGCCGAAGGCCTGATCAAGGCCTATGCCGCGCGCGTCGCGGCCGGCATGAGCGATGCGGGCGATGTGCCAGAGGCGGCGGGCGCGTTGCAATAGGCGTCGGAAAATGCCTCTGTCTATACCGTTTCGATGACATCGCGAGAAGAAATGTTGGCTCACATCGTGCAACGCGGCTGGGGGCAGTGGATCAGGCAGGCCTACAGCTATCGCAACCGGAAACCGGCGATCCTCGAGACGCTGCCCGGTCGGCATCGATGCCCGCCAGGGCGTATACTGGTGGTCGGCTACGGCGTCAGCGATGCCGAGGCGGCTCGCGTCACGCGACGCCATTACCTCGAGCCTGTGCCGGGATGGCCGGCGAAGATGCTGGATATGGTGGGTGGCGATGATTGAACAAAGGCGGGTTCTGGCAGTCGTTCCGGCCAGAGGCGGCAGCAAGGGAATTCGGTTGAAGAACTTGCGCACCGTGGGTGGAATATCCTTGGTCGCGCGTGCAGGTATGGCCGCTTGCAGAGTCTCGTCGATCGATCGAGCCGTTGTCTCGACGGATCATGACGAGATCGCTACTGCTGCCGAAGCAGCAGGCTTGGCCGCTCCCTTCCGGCGACCCGAGGCGCTGTCGGGCGACCGGATAGCCGACTGGGACGTCCTACACCATGCGCTACTCACCATGGAGACGCTGGACGACACTACCTACGACATCGTGCTGATGCTGCAGCCGACGTCGCCCGGCCGTACACCGGCGCATGTGGAAACAACGCTGCGCCATCTCGTCGACCGGCAGTTCGATGCAGTCTGGACGGTCAGCGAGACGGACAGCAAAGGCCATCCGCTGAAACAGCTTGTAGTCGGTGAAGACGGTTGCCTAGAGTATTACGATCCGCGCGGCGCCGCCATCATTGCGCGCCAGCAGCTGCAGCCCGTGTACTACCGCAACGGGCTCGCATACGCTGTAACCCGCGAATGCCTCTTTGAGAAGAAAACTATCAAGGGAGCCAGAACGGGTGCTGTGGTGGTCGACCAGTTGGTGCCCAATATCGACACAGAGCTCGACCTCGAATGGGCCGAATTCCTGCTTCGCCGCAACGGCGACCCGCTTGCTCCCGCGCCTTGATTCCACTTGCGGTTTCGGTCAAACAGTTCGCCCAAATTGTGGGCAACAGGACTGCCCGCGCGGCTCAGGATCCCATGACCCCATATTTTCAGGAACTGCACGAACTCATCCAGTCTCATGGAGGCTTTTTCAACGCCCACCTCCACCTTGATCGCGCCGGAACCTTCCACCCGACGGTCGAGTTGCTGCGCGCCCAGGGGGTGATGGACGGCGCATCGCTGTCGCTGCCGGGAAAGCACGCGGTGATTCCGGGTATTCATGCCAGCGATTGCTACGATCCGGCCCAGCTCTACAACCGGGTCGAGCGTTACGTCCTCGACATGATCTCGGTCGGCACGGCGCGCGCCGACACCGTCGTCGACACCACCGCCGATCGCGTCGGCCTGACTGCGCTCGAGACGTTCGCGCGCCTCAAGGAGCGCCACGCCGACAGGATCGATCTGCGGTTCGGCGCGTATTCACCGCTGGGATTCCGCGACGATGAACCGCAGCGCTGGGCGCTGCTCGAAGAGGGCGCGGCGATGGCCGATTTCATCGGGCTGCTGCCGGAGCGGGACGACAAGGCCGACTATCCAGACCATATCGGGTTCGAGGAAAGTTGCCGCCGCGCGTTGTCGCTGGCGCATCGGCTGGGAAAGCAAATCCACATCCACGCCGACCAAGCCTTCCACCGCTACGAGGGCTGCTCAGAACTGATCGTGCGCGTCGTGCGCGACATGGGCCTCGGAACCACGGCCGAGGCCGACCCCTTCATCTGGCTCGTCCACTTCATATCGCCATCGACCTATGACGAAGACCGATTTTCGCGTCTGGTCGAAGAGATGGCATTACTGAACATTGGCGTCATTTCGTGCCCGAGTGCGGCCATTAGCATGCGGCAGTACCGACAATTCCCGTCGCCCACCTACAACTGCATTGCTCGGGTACTGGATCTGGTCGCGAATGGCGTGCAGGTAAAAATAGGCTCCGACAATGTCTGCGACATAACTTCGCCGATGGGGACAGTTAATCTGATGGATGAACTACTCGTACTCGGCAACGCCATGCGCTACTACGACTTTCACTTTCTTTCTTGCATCGCGGCGGGCAAGCGACTGGATCCGGCCGGATCAGTCCGTCTCAAAGCCCATTTAGAGGAAAACGCCGCTGTCGTTCTGTCGACTGTCCGGCGGTATGCCCCCGAACTAGGTGGTGGTTGAGCCCCATGTGCGATGTAGCGAACCACGGGCTCACCTAGCGCTCAAACAATGGGATACTCTCCGACGCCTACGTTGGTCGACCGACACCCTCCCGACAGGAGGAACTTGCTGCACGGCAACCTCACCGCATAATATGATTCCCAAATCGCATCATGCAATTTGCCAATTGCGCTACCGCCTAACCGACACCCAACATTCTAGTGCTAACTAGAACCCAAGGAAAACTTGTTTCGCACCGAGGAGGCCGATGTTCAACAATCTGTACATTGTCGCCTCCGCTCCAGGAGTTGGGAAAAGCACGATCATCACTTTCTGCCTAGAAAACAAGATCCCCCTGTTTGGGAATAGCGATGATTTCTTTCAGTTCAAATACATTAAATGTCCGCAATACGGCGTCGACAAGAAAATAATAAGAAAAATCTGCTTACATGGCCCTGATATTGCAGATCAATCAACTCTTAGACTGAATGTTCCAGTTCTGCTGCATTTCGATATATGCAAACTAATTGAGAATGAGTATCCGAGAGATCTGCGTTTTATCGATCGTATACAAATCTCTGAGTTCTTTCAGAGATATTTTTCTACAATGTTTGGCCATTATGAAAAGATATTTGTTGTTACGCTCACGTGCGATTTTTTGGTTGCAGTCGAGCGTGTAGAGAAGCGATCTCTGATAAATAAAAGATCATTTATGCGGAGATTGTCCAGGAGCATCGAAAAGCGAATCGGTCAATTTCATACGCGTGAGTCACATGTTTTTGATGCGATATACAAAAAGCGAGACGATCGCTTATACAATTGCATTTATGCAGCATGGATTGATGCTGCAAAGAAGGAAGCACATCGACACCGTATAATAGACAACAGCAATTCGCTTGAGAGTTTTGTTAGCAGCGTTGTCTCGTCTTAAAGCTCTGCCTATTCCGATTTGTGTCGAGCTCGCGCACGGCCTACTCATGTCGGCATCGCGCCCGGCGGCGGACAGCGCCGTGCAAGTCATCGGCGATCGTCCTGCGTTCCAGAGCAACTTGGCTAGGCAAAATAGTCTCAAGGTTTCGAAGCGGCGTCGGTTCCGCGTGCAGAGGCCCCGCGAGCGGCGCAACCGGTGACTGTCCTATGCCCAGATCCTTTCGGCTCGTCAGTCAATGTTCCAGCGCGAGTGCATCGGGTGCAACAGCGGCAATCCTTGAGTAGGACCGGTCTAGTCGGCGTGCGCTATACGCGCACCGACCCACGGCAACACAAGGGTCTCGAGACGTTCGCCCACTCTCTGGCGGTGGTCCCCATCATGAACGTCAAGAAGGTGGGGTATGCGCTCCGACCCGAGACGCTGTGAAAGCTCGATGGTCCCGGGCGGGATATGCAAGAACTGATCGCCCAAGCCAACGCCAATCCCCAGTCCGCGCAATCTGCGCAGGTTATCGCGCGCCTGGCGAACCTGACGGATTGGTAGAGAATCGAGATACTTGTCATAGGCGGCATTGTCGAGCACCACCTCACCGCGCACGATATCAAAAGGGAAATCGCCAAAGACCGGAGGCTCTCCAACCTCGGTGCTGAAAGCCGACACGACACCCAACGCAGCGACGGCATAGAAATCTCGGTTGGCCATGAGATTTTCAATATCCTCCGAGGTTTCAACCCTTGCAGCCCGCTTCCACGCGTCATTACCGAAACCGAAATCATCGGTAGCAGCCAGGCAGCAGGGACTCATCGACCAGATGACGGAGAACACGCCAGGTCGGCTGATCGCCAAATGAAGCGCTCCGTATCCACCCATCGAATGGCCCACGACTGCACGGCTTCCCTCTCTGGCAATGGTACGGAACTCCGCATCGACATGACCGACGAGATCATCAGCTATGTAGTCTGCCCAGTGCCCGCTGATGGGCGAATTGCGATAGTAGCCTCCGCCGTACTTGTTGCCGCCATTGGGCATGATCACCAGCATCTCCGGAATCGCCCCCGCTGTAATCAGACGGTCGAGGCGTGCCGGAACCTCCTCGAACTTGAGCCAGACGCCGTAGTCGTCAAAGATACCGTGCAGCAGGTAGATTGAAGGATAGCGGCGTTCGGGATCGCTGTCGTAGCTCGGCGGCAGATAGACAGCTACATCCTGAACGTCGGACGTTCCGAGCAGATTACCAACCAGCGCAGGGGCAGGAACCTCGATCTCAATCAGGCGGCTGTCAGCGTCAGACGACGACTGGGCAAGCGCCAGTCCCGATATTCCAAGGTTGAGTGCGCTCACTAGGAAGATAGCAAAAAGCAATCTCGACATAACCAACACTCCCATATCGTCTACTTTACTCCAAGCCTGGCGAAACCTCTAGGTTCTGTAAATACTCGTCGGATATCGATCAAAAGGCGGACAATCGGGGACCTTGCATAGCCCTTTGATTCGTAGACTCTTTCTTCCCATCACCGAGGACTCCAAGTCGCAGCTTTTGAAAGGACCGATTTCAACTACGCATCAGATCGGCAATCCTTCTTATCACCCCAGCCGTGAACATGTGCTCATGCCAAAGACCGCTTTCTGGCCTAGCTGCCAGAGGCGGGTCGAAGCTAATACCAGGCCTCGGAGAGATCTGGGTTTCATAGAGCTTCTCTTCGATAGGCTCCTCTTGCAGGGAGCCCTCTTCATCGACGGTTCGGCGAGTAATGCTGATGCTGGATCGTGCGATCGGCTCATGCAGCTTCACGCTCACTGAAAGCGGGCTCTCGAGAGCGCCGTTCATCGCAGATCGAATGAGCGCTTCGATGGCGTCAGCGAATTTGTGGTTGCGCGGAAGTTTGGAGAGCTCGGGCAATGTACTGACGCCGGTCCACTTTCCCTGCTGCGTTTCCGTGTTTCCGTGTTGTTCTACCGGCAACACGCTGTCCCGTACCTTGCCCGTACCCGCAACTGCAATTAGCAAATTGGTTGCGTCTCGAACCGACATCGTACCCGGTCCGCGGCCGCCCTTCTCTTTAGCCATGTAGCCTGCATCGCGCAGCGCACGCGCTTGTTCCCTGACTGTCTTGGGATCAAGCAAGAACTCGTCTGCGATGAGCTGTGCCAACTCTCCAGGTCTTGCCATTCGCACTCCTCAAACCGGCGTCAGCTCTCACGTCGGATTCATTCCAATCGATGGATTGACAATCGACTCTTTTACAACCAATATTCACTTATCGACGATAAAACACTCGATAGTCTGCGGCGTCCCGATAGTCAATTGAGAGATTCTAATGCCCACCATCCTTCCCACTCAACTTGCCGAACCGACCCTTCTCAAGCCCTACCCCGGGAACCCGCGGAAACGCACGAGGGCGGGCATTCGTAAGATCGCGACATCGATCGGCAAGTACGGTTTCACGCAGCCAATCGTTTGTGACGAGGATTGGGTAATCCTTGCCGGCCACGGCCGGCTCGAAGCGGCGCTTTCTCTGAAGCTGGAAACCGTGCCGGTGGTCCGCATTATCGGTCTGACTGACTCAGAGAAAGTCGGCCTACGCATTGCTGACAATCGCGTATCGGAAGAATCCTCGTGGGCGCCGGACCTTCTGGCGATCGAATTGAAGGGCCTGATCGACCTAGAATACGATCTTTGCGACACAGGTTTCGATGCCATAGAACTCGACCAGATCCTTGCCCCCAGCGTGTCGTTGGCCGGCAGTGATGAAGCACCGTATCCCGAACCACCGGTGGTCCCGGTCACCCGGCCAGGTGACCTCTGGCTTCTCGGCAACAATCTCATCATCTGTGGCGACACGCTCGACTCATGGACTTTTGCTGGCCTGATGCGTGGTTCATTGGCGGCAATGGTCTTCACAGATCCGCCGTGGAACGTGCCGATTTCTGGCCATGTGAGCGGCAACGGCGAGACCCGCCACGACGAGTTTAGAATGGCCTCCGGTGAGATGACACTGGACGAGTTCACGGGATTTCTGACGACGGCACTTCAGCACGCCCGCTCGTTTTCAAGCGATGGCTCACTGCACTATGTGTGCATGGATTGGCGTGGCATAGCCGACCTCATATTTGTCGGTCGCTCAATCTATTCCAAGCTGATGAATGTCGCAGTTTGGGCTAAGGCCAATGGGGGATTAGGCAGCCTATATCGGTCCCAGCATGAGCTATGCGCCATCTTCAAAAACGGCGATGCGCCCCATGTGAACAATGTCCAGCTTGGCCGGTTGAAGCGGTATCGCTCGAACCTTTGGCAATACCCTGGCGCCTCCGGCTTTTCCAAGTCACGGAAGAAAGACCTAGCGGATCATCCGACGGTCAAACCGATTGCGATGGTGGCGGATGCTATTCGTGACGCGACCAAGCCTGGCGATCTTGTGTTGGACCCATTTGGGGGCGCGGGCACCACTTTGCTGGCCGCAGAAGCTACCGGCCGGCGTGCGGCACTGATCGAAATCGAACCAAAGTTTGTCGACGTCACGCTGCGCCGCTTTCACGAACAGACGGGCATTGAACCCCTCCTCATGCCCGACAAGATCCCACTTTCGCAAATTCGGGCACAGCGCGGACACCTTGCGGAGGACGCAGCATGAGCGCCGAGGACAACCATGTCGGGTTTGGCGAACCGCCGAAAGAACGGCAGTTCAGGAAGGGAGCGATAACCCGAAAAGTCGCCCGAAGCGCGACAAAAAAGGAGTCTGCCAACTTGGAGACGATTTCTCCCTCGGAAAACTCCGCTGTCTGAAATCCACAACCCGCGACTGCGACGAAAAGGATCCCGCACGATGAGCGACCAGTCTGATGACGATCCGTCTACGAATGATAAAATCGGCTACCGCAAGCCGCCTAACCACACCCGCTTCAAGAAGGGACAAAGCGGCAACCCCAAAGGTCGCAAGCCCCGTGTGACGAACGCCTCCACATTGCTGCAGATCGAACTCGACAAGCTGATCGTGGTTCGCGACGGCAACAAGGAACGTCAGATTACTAAACGGGAAGCGTTTATGACGTCACTGGTCAATGACGCAATCAACAACAAGCCGCGTGCGCGGTCCGATCTGCTCAAGTTACTGGACGTTGCGCCGCCACCCGAACCATTCGTGGCCACCGAGGAGGATGAGTCCGTACTCGATGAATTCCTGGAGCGTGTGCGTCGCCGTCAGAAGAGCGGCGGCGGGGAAGACGATGAGGGAGTCCCCCCGGATGATCAGTCGGAATGATGCAGTCATTGCCCTCTACAGGACAGACACCAAGGCATTTATTAAGTTTGCGTTCGGCGTACTCCACCCAGGCCAGAAGCTGATCTGGCATTGGTACCTCGATGTCATCGCCGACCGAGTTGACGCCGTCATCAAGGGCCGGACCAATCGCCTGATTATCAATGCTCCTCCAAGAACACTAAAGACCCTCATCGCGACGCTTGCATCTATCGCGCTATATCTCGGTCGCGATCCGACCAAACAAGTTTTGCTCATCACTGGCCACCCAGCGTTGGCAAATGAACTCATGAAACGTCTGCGTCGGCTGATGGGATCCGATCGCTATCGCAGCATCTTTCCGCATATGCGGTTGGCGATGGCCGGCACAACGATTCAGACCGGTCACGGCGGTGGCGTAAGATCAGTGACCGTCGGCCAGCAGCTCAGTGGCCATGGTGCTGATCTGGTTGTCATTGACGACCCGCTGTCACCCTCACACGCGGCCGATGATCATCTTTGCCAGGAGGTGAATAACTGGGTGGTCGCAGAGGTCCTTCAGCGTCTGAACAACCGCGACAAGGGCGCAATGGTTCTGGTAATGCAACGCGTGCGCGGCGGTGATCTGTCAGGCCATCTCGAGTCCGGATCCGAGAAATTCGAATCTGTCGTACTGCCCTCAATCGCAACTGACGACGAGGAATGGATCCTGTCGGATGGACAATGCCTGATCCGAAAACAGGGCAGCGTCTTGAATTCCGCCATCGACAGCCCGGAGAAGCAAGCAGAACTCTGGAATCAGGTCGGCGACTTTGTCTACGCGACGCAGTACCTGCAAGATACGTGTGGCTCCACGAACGGTCCACGGAGGTTCTTGTTTGAACCAAAGGGTCCAAACTGGACACCGGAAAACTCACATCTTCGCGGCGGCTTATATAGACTGGCGTATCAATATATGATTATGCACCGCGCGTTCGGCCATCCATTGCCGGAACATGCAAAGTGGCTGGGTCACTCGCCACTTTCGCTGGAGGAATGGACCGTGATGGCCGTCGCGAATAGCCGGCGCTTGCAGGAGCTCCATTCCGCTCCTGATCGTGAAAGACCCACCTAGGGGTCTACGACTTCGATGCCCTGACCGGCCGGCCCACCGTTGATAGCGGACGATATGCGACAAGCCCAAATAGGCCGAGGATTGCGGCACCCAACAATATGTCCTGAATCATCTTTGTTCGCCATTGTCCCCAATGAGCGGCATTGCCCGGAACTGGCTGCTGCTTGGTGCGAAGATGTCCGCCAGTTGCGGACCAACGAGAATGTCGGCGAAACCTCATCGCCGGATTATCGCAAATTCGTCCTAATGCGATATTTCGTCGATCGATAGGGTTGTCATTAGAACTCGGACAGATCGCAGAACTCGGACAGATCGCGCCAATTCAACCTGAACCAACTTTTAGACCGTCAAATGGTTGGGTTGGCTGCGGCGATGCCGCAAACTGCTGGTCTGAAATGCGCCCTCAATACAGACATTCAAGCAGACTTTGCCCTCGCCGAAAAGCGGACCTCCCGGGCGAATATGCACCGTAGATCGATACGGCGGCTAAGCTTTCTTGCTTCTTAGTTCAATCAAGAATGCTGTCGCCGCAGCGGTCATGCCGCTAGCTACCTGCCATGCGTTGAAAAGCTCGACGTGCATAGTCTCAAGGTCGGCCATCATCGCATCGCGTCCTTGGTCGGTCTGGATTTTGAAGTTGTGAGATTCATAGAAGCGATGAAACAGCCTGTTCCGCGTTTGCAGCGCGGACACGAAGCGGTCAGCCAATCCATCGCCCAGCTCTACGCGTTTTTTCAAGCTACCAAGCAGGTGGCCCAGCGTACTTCGATCAATGTCGTGAAGAAGCTTCTGCGCCTTGTCGGGGTCCGCTTTGAAGTGCAAGCCTCGTTCGATCGCGCGGGCGCACAGAAGCAGCGAGCCTAGTTCAACCTCGAATAGCTGTGCGGCTTCCGCCGTTATGCCGAACTTTGCGTAGAGTTCATCGCGTGTCGCCAATGGCCTAGCCGGCGATTGGTTGTGGTGCTGCCGGACCTAGTTCGGCGATAAATTGGCTCGCATGAAGAGATGCGAGGCCATACTGCATCTGCGCTGGCGCGATGCCAGCCCCAAGGGCGGATGCCACCGGCATGGTCTGTGAGTAGGCCAGAATCAGCGTGCCCGCCTTGCCAGCATTTGGCGCTGCTTTCACTCGCGTAATGCCGACATAGAACAGCCGCCGTTGCTCTTCCATTTCCAACGCTTGCTGCGCAGGGGGAAGGGTGTTGTCGGGCTGCTTTGGGAGCAAACCTTGAACGCAGCCCGCAATGATTGTGACAGGCGCGCTGAGCCCCTTGCTCTTGTGAAGGCTCATAATCCTCACGTCTTGGATTTCCGAAGGGATGTCAGGCTGGTTTATTGCCTCTTGAAGCCGCGACAGGAACTCGCCGTTGATGTCCTCACCTTCAATGCCTTCGTCCATGTCCAATTCCGCAAGAATGTCGAGCGACAGTTGCCGGATATCGCGTGTTGCAATCTGCCCGTCCGGAAATAGCTGATCCACGATAGACGCTAGATCGGGAAGTGCCTCTAAGGCATCAAGCTCAGCCACGAGCTCGTTGAAGGCAACGACGATCCCGCCTGTATGAGGCAAGGAGAGGTTTCCGGCTGCGATTTGCTCTAGCGCCTGCCACGGCGTCAGACCGGAAGCCTCGCAATGCTCGCGCACACGACGGTAGCCTGCTGCGTGCCAATTGTTGCCATCGATGCCTACCAGCCATCGCAGGGCGACACGGTCGTCTCTGTTGATGAAGAGTTTCAGCTTCGCGAACGCGCGACGGGCTTCCAATGCGTCCAGTTCCGCTTCCGCATAGTAAGACCGTACTGGAATTTGCCGGGCCACAAGCGCCTCATAGATCGGCGTTCCAATCACGCCACGCTGCGCAAGCACCAATATGTCGCCGGGAGGCGTGCCGTTCGCCACCATCGCCGCGATGATGTTCGCAACGCCGTTCACCTCATTCGCGAGCGACTGATATTGAACAATCCGGACATCGCCCGACCCATTGGCGGGCAGCGGGACCAGCGTGCGAGGGACTGGCCTGATCTGATTGTGGCCGATCAGGCTATTGGCCATATGAACGACGCGAGTCGGGCAGCGGCGACAATCATCTAGCCCAAGATCATCCGCGCCGGCATTTGCAACAAGCCATTCGCGAATCCCGTCCGGATGAGCGTGCTTGAAGCTGTATATCGATTGGTCGTCGTCACCAACAATGCAGACGTGTGCGTGATCGGAAAGAAGCACGATGACCGATTGTTCCGCGCGGTTGAGGTCCTGATATTCGTCAACCAAAATGTGCTGGAACTCGCTGCGCTCCTGCGCTGTCGGGTTGTTTCGGAGATATTGGTATAGCTGAGGGATTACCTCGCCGATTAGCATAGCGCTGTGGAAGCGGAGCCAACTTAGCAGATCCTGCTGAAACGCCGCGTCTGCGGGATCAATGAAATATCCGGGCTGTTCATGTTGCAGTCGAGCCCAGGCCGCCTCATACGCTTGCTTAAACTTCTTTACCGCCTTCTTTCCTCCATGTGCGCCCATCAAGTCGCAAATGAGCGGTTCCAGTTCAAAGTCGTTAAGCGGCCTTGGCACTCGGCCGGTTGCGCCAAGCACGTGATTTCGCATCAGCATACGCATGGCGAGGCTGTGGAGCGTCACGCCCATCAGTCCGTTGCTACCTGCCACGTCCATGCTGACTAGCTCACGATGGAGGTCTTCTGCTGCGACGCGAGTAAACGTGACCGGCAGGATTGAAGCTGGCGCGATTCCTTGTTCTAAGAGCCGTGCCACCCGCCGTTTCATCGCGAACGACTTCCCTGTGCCGGGACCTGCCACGACGCGCACGCGGAGACTCGTTGACGACGCAATCTGGTAGGCAGGACTTCCTACCGCTAACCCATCAGACCAAGGCATTTTACCCCCAAAAAGTATTATGTCCCCATTGGCAGCGACGGCTATTCCGTCGAAAAGACGACGTTGTGTGCAGCGTAAAACTGCGCGAGATACTTTTAAAATTTTCGCCGCTCATCCCGAGCTTCTCACGGATTGGAGCCAATTCAGCGTAAAGGTCGCGATCGATGGTTTCGAACATATCACCGTCACTGTGCAATTCCGCAATCATCTTGTCGCGGCTGGTGCGATTGCTGAACTCGACTGCTCATTCCCAAAAATAGTGATGGCCCAAAAGCAGAAGTTCAGTGAACCGACACAGAACGTAAATTAATTGGCCACAACATCATCACGAAAAAGCCCACCCGCCAGATGTCAGTTCCGATCTGAACAGGACGCCCTGTTGCTCACCAATCGAGTCTGCTTCGCGTCTCAAATATTATACTGGCCACCGTAGAGGAAGGCACAGTCACTCAGCTACAGTCTTGGACAAACTAGGTGCTCGGGACTAACTGCCATTTTGCCTAGTCCGGCAGGCCGGCCAGACGCCAGCCATCAACAAACGGCTTTGGAATGCTCATGCCTTTGAAGGGTGAGTTCGCCGTCACATCCCCGATTTTCCAATTGGGATTGCTCGCAATAAATAGGCGGGCTTCCTCTTGCGCCTCAGAAAGCCGGCCCGAAAGGGCAAGCGCGGCAATCAGGTGCTCCCTCGAACCCGTTCCGTAGGTTTCTTCCCGGCTCAAGGACGCAACAGCGTCTACATACTGACCAGATGAAATTTGCGCCATTCCCATGATCCAGAAATACCAACCGGGTGGACGAGGATTTAAGCGCAGGGCCTCGGCACAAGCCATCAGCGCATCATGCGAGTTGCCTAGGTAGATTTGAAGCTCACCCATCCATGCAACAGCATCTGCATTGTTGGGATTGTGCCGAACAGCAGCATCGAACTGGAATTTTGCGTCATCCCAATTTCGCTCATACAGCTGAACGCAACCTAGGATCCTGCGGGCGTGGGAATCGCTTGGATCGATTTCCACGGCTCGCTGCGCGTGCATCAGGGCCTTTCCACGGCCGGGTATCTGTGGCTCTCCCCAGATAATCCAGCCAAATAGCAACGAGATGGCGAGATTGCTGTGCGCTTCACAGTAGTTTGGATCGATCTGAACGGCACGTTCCAAATCAGCACACGCCCTACGGTTATCCGAAGACGAAATGTTCCATTTGTCTCGCGACCTAACGCAAAGATCGTAGGCTTCGAGATTTGACGGTCGTGCACGGGCAACAATATTCTTGACACCAAGCTTGCCAGAAATTGCTTCAACGACGCGTCGCGTTACCTCGTCCTGCACGCTGAAAATGTCAGCGACATCACGGTCGAAGCGCTCAGCCCAGACGTGATTGCCGCCTTCCAACCCATTGGCTAGCTGCACATTGAGACGCATCCGCTTGTCGGATCGCCGTGCACTGCCCTCGAGTATGTACTTGACCCCAAGATCGCGAGCGATCTGACGGACATCACTGGGCTTGCCCTTGTATGCGAAGGTGGAGTTGCGGGCGATTACGAAGAAACCGGGTACATTCGAGAGATCGGTGATGATGTCTTCAGTCAGCCCGTCAGTGAAGTACTCCTGATCGGCGTCCCCGCTCATGTTAACAAAGGGCAGCACGGCGATGGACGGTTTTTCGCGCAGCAGTTCTGTCGGCTGACCGGCCTGCGCGGCCGATTTGCCGGTCGCTAGCTGGTCAGGATGCCATCTCCACACTTTGATCGGCCGCGCGATGTTCTTTACGGAAACCTCGCCGCCGTCGCAAAACGAGTCGTTGATACGAGTGGCGACGCTGTCATTGACGATCGCCGAAACACAAATTCCACCAGGCTCGGCGAGTGGTTCCAGCCGGGCTGCAACATTCACTCCGTCGCCGTAGATGTCGTCACCGTCGACGATGACGTCACCGAGGTTGATACCAATCCGCAGGACAATGCTGTTGCCGTCTTTCGGCTGCTCAGCCTGTATGGTGCGTTGAATGTCGATCGCGCAGTTCACTGCGTCGACGACACTGGCAAACTCTACCAGAGTCCCGTCACCCATGATCTTGAAGACGCGCCCCCCATGGGCAGCAACAATAGGGTTGAAAACTGCATCTCGGTGCCGTCTGAGAGCGTCAAAAGTGCCGGTTTCGTCGGCGCCCATCATTTGCGAGTAGCCCACAACATCTGCGGCGAGGATTGCGGACAATCGCCGGTTGGAACGCTCTACAGTCATAAGTCAGTTTGTATTCGTAATTCGACCGCCACGCTAGTTCGGGCCAAATCAACCAGCTTAGGTTACAAGCTGCCGGTCAGATCCTAGCCCAAAGGCAGAAATCCAGCGAACCGGGGCAAAGCCGAAATTAATTGGCCACAACATCAGCACGAAAAGCCCACCCGCCAGATGTCAATTCCGACCTGAACAAGACGCCCTGTTGCTCACCATTCGAATGTTTGCTTCGCGCCTCATAGTGGTCATTCAAGTCGTCTTTGGCAGCGCGCAATAGCTGGCGTCGGCGACAGCGAACTCTACGTCAACGTTGCGCATTAGTTAAATTCAGGCCAGTTCGATCAGCAATGCCTTGGCCTCCTTCAGATCGGCAGTGTCGAAGCCTTCCGTGAACCAGCCATATACCCCCGACAGCGTGTCGCGCGCTTCGACCAGCCTGATCTGCTGTTGCCACAGACGCGCAATGCTGGTAGCGGCGCGCAGTTCCCACCATTTGGCGCCCTGTTCGCGCGCGACCGTCAGGGCGGTCGTGAATGCCGCCTCGGCTTCGCTTTCCTTGAACTGCGACAGGAGGAGTTCGCCGCGAACGCGGTGCAGTTCGGCTTCGGTCCAGCGTTCGCCGGTTATGGCGATAGCAGCCAGGGCATCTGTGATGGTGACCAGCGCGTCTTGCGAGCGACCCAGCTCGGTTAGCAGGCCGGCGCGGATCAGTGAAAACAGCGGCCTGAACAGCTTGAACTGCATGTCGGCCATCATTGCGAAGCCTTGTTCGACTTTTACTAGCCCGTCCTGCGGCAACCCCTGCCAGCCCAGAACCGCGCCCTGCTGCGTCAACGCGCTCGCCCGCCATACCGGCAGATCGTGTTCGTCGATCAGGACTTGCAACTGACCAAGGTGCTGCTCCACCGTCGTACGGTCCCCTGCCACAAAAGCCGCGAGGATGGCATGCAGCAGTGCAAAGCCCAGCGTGTTTGCGTGATTGACATCCTGGCCGCGAGCGACAGCTTTATGCCCCCAATCACGGCCCTGATCCGGAAGTCCGCAAAGCACCGAGGCAAGGCCCAGATAGGATGAGGTTGCGGTTCCAAGATCCTGGCCATAGACGAGGGCTGAACCGGCGTCGCGCTCCGGATCGTACAGCGCCCAAGCCTTTTCCAGATGCTGTACGGCTGGCGTCAATGATCCGGCGACCAGCGACGCGGTTCCCACCATTCTTTGTCCCACGGCGCGATGAACGACTTCCTGCTGGCCGTTTGCCAGGTCGAGGTATTCGACGGCGAGCTCCTGGTAGCGACTGATCTGGGCGGAGACATAGCAGTAGGCCAATTGACCGTAGATGGCCTCGAAGACGCGGGATTCCTGTCCTGTTTGCCGGCAAAGTACAGTGGCGCGTTCGGAAGCGGCCTTGGTTTCCGGCGCCGAGTAGCCCTTGAAGGCGATGAGGGGATTGATCAGCGCGATTTGTAGATCGAGTTCGAGTCGATCGCGGTCCATGCCTTCAGGAAGCAACGCTATTTGCTCAAGCCCCTGCATGTAACTCGCAAAGGCCTCGGCATTTGCTGATGACTTTGCCGCCCTTTTGCCGGCCTTCAGCCAATACCCGACCGCCCGTTGGGGTTGTCCGGCTTCGCCCAGATGGTGCGCCAGCAGTTCCGGATGGGCCTTCGCTGTTTCGAGAAAGCGATTCTCCATAAGCTCGGCGACCTGCAGGTGCGTCTGCTGGCGGGTCCGCCGGAGCAGCGAGCCGTAAGCCGCGTCCTGCACCAGTGCATGCTTGAAGATGTAGCGGGCCCGTGGCGGGCGGCCGCGCTGGTAGAGCAGTTCGGTCTCGACGAGCTGGCTGAGGCCTTCCTGCAGCAGCGTGTCGCCGAGCGTGGAGAGCCCGGAAATCATCTCGTAGGCGAATTCGCGCCCCAGCACGGACCCAAGTTGGGCCAACTCGCGTACCTGCGGTAGCCGGTCGAGCCTGGCCATTAGCGATTCCTGCAACGTGTCGGGTATCGACAGTGACGATAGCGGCCCGGTCAACTCATAGCTTTCGCCGGTGTCGCGCAGGATGTCGGATGCGAGAATCGTCTTGGTCAGTTCCTCGACATAGAGCGGCACGCCGTCGGTCTTGGTGACAACATGGTCGACAACCTCCGCCGGCAACGGCTTCATGCCGGCGATGCGGGCGACCAGCGCCTCGGCATGCGGGCGCTCCAGGCGATTGAGCGTGATTGGCGTAACGTGCGAACGGGCCGGCCATGGCGACACGAATTCCGGTCGCGCCGTCAGCACCATCAGCAGCGATGCGGTCGGCACCTGCTCGATCAGCAGCCCGATCAGTTCCAGCGTCGAGGGATCGGCCCAGTGCAGATCCTCCCAAAGCTGCAGATGCGGTTGTCGTTCCGCAACCTCAAGCGTCATGGCGACAATGGCATCCTGAGTTTGTTGCTTCTGCTGTTGTGGCGGCAGCGTCAGCGCTGGATAGCGATCGTCCGTCAGCGGCAGCGCCAGGAGCGAAGCGATGAGTGGCACCGTCTCGGCGAGCGGCTGGCTGTATTCCGCAAGCATCGCCTCGAGCTTTGCGAGGCGCGCCTCGGCATCGTCATCGGGTTGCCAGTCGGCCAGCCGCTTGAAGTGTTCAATCACCGGATAGTGCGCACTGCCAGCGTGGTAAGGCGAACAGCGCAGCGTCAGCCGTGGCAGCCCTTCGGCCCGAACCTCCGCCTTCAGCCCGTCGACCAGCACGCTCTTTCCGATGCCGGCCTCGCCGCTGATGGTCACCACCAGGCCGCGGCCCTCGTCCTTGGTGCTCTGCCAGGCGCGGCGCAGCAGCCCCGTCTCTTCGTCGCGCCCGACCAGTTCGAGTACCACTGTGGTCCCGTCTGTCTCGCGATCCTCATCCTCGTTGGCGGTATCGCCGCGCAGGCCGGTCACACTCCAGGTGTGGACCAGTCCGGTTATGCCTTTCAATTCATGCGTACCGAAGTCCTCGTAAGCAAACGCATCGCCCGAAAGCTCCTTGGTTAGAGAGCCGATGACGACGCCGTTGCGCCCGGCCAGGCCCTGCAGCCTGGCGGCCATGTTGGGCGCCTCACCGATCACCGTGCGTTCCTGCGCCATCCCCTCGCCGACGACTTCGCCGACCATCACCATGCCGGTGGCGATACCGATGCGCACCGCGATTTTAATGTCCCTGTCGCGGCCCAGCGTCTGGTTCAACCCGGCCATCGCCTCGACAATGCCAAGCGCACTGCGCACCGCCCGCTCGGCGTTGCGCTCGAGCGACTTCGGGTAGCCGAAATAGACCAGGATGCCGTCGCCCATGTATTTGGCGACGTAGCCGCCATACTCCCGGATAAGTCCGGTGCACATTTCCTGGTAGGTCCGGATAACGTCCTGCAAATCCTCCGGATCGAGCCTGGTCGACAACGCCGTCGAGTCGGCAAGGTCGCAGAACATGACCGTCAACGGCCGTCGCTCCGCATCGCTCGGAAGCGGTGGTGAGGCTGCAGGTTCGGCCAGCGGCGGGGTTGGGTTGTCGGTGCTGCTTTCTGGCAGCTGGTCTGGCTTGATCATGCCGGTAGAGCCGACCCTGATCGCCTTGAGCAGGCGCAGCCGATTGCCCAGCGAGACCCCAAGCTCCTTCAGATGTTCTTCCGTCAGGTCGGCAAGCACGTCGGGACCGACGTCATGGAAGACAAAGGCATCCGCGTACTTTCCGAGCCCCAGGATTGTCAGCCAGGTCCTGATGTCTTCATTCACGTCATCATGCCCCCCAACCGACTTCATACCAGATAAGAACGCTCAACACATTGGCAGTTGACGATCGTCGGCTGCGGTCAGCCGGTTAAGTTGGCTTGACGCTGGCCCTACCTCGTTCAAATGACCGCAATAGTTCTCTGGAAGCTATAAGCTGCTGGTCCGCTGCCGGCACCGTTTCAGTCGTCCAGGCATAGGCGTTCTGACTACCGTCCTATGACGAAGCGTCGTTCTCACTTTTCAACTGCAGATTCCTCTGGACTTCCGTCGAACAGGAAGCATTGCTGTCCTCATGAGGCTGGACGAACCATCCCATCTCATAGCTCGCCCGCCTGATCGCGGGCTTCCGTCGGTACAGGCGCCAGATTGGCCGGCCCTGACTGATGGAGATCAACATGACGCAGATTGCTGAACACAACGATTCGGCGACGGCTTCTGGCCGGAGCGGTAGGCCCACTAACGACCCGGTCCCAAGTCGCCGCCTCGCCAGATCATCAAAATCCGCACCCCGATCAGGCAAGATGAAGCAGGCTCGGCCAGGACCGAGTAAGGCGGATGTTATTCTGAGGAAGCTCGGATCGCCGAAAGGCGCCAGCATTCAGATGCTGGTGGAGGCAACCGGCTGGCAGGCGCACTCGGTTCGGGGATTTCTCTCAGGCACCGTCAAGAAGAAACTCGGCCATACGGTCGATAGCGAAGTCGGCAAGGATGGTACACGGCGCTATCGGATTGCAAAACCCGCAGTAGGGGAGTGATCGGCATGTCTGCGACGGATCAGACCGACTTCGCGATTTCCGGTGTCGGCGGCCTTGATCGCGACGAGTTGGTCGCGCATTGGACAAGAATCTATCGATATCCACCGCCTCTTGGGGTACGACGTGACCTGCTGAGATACGCCGTTGCCTCGGAGCTGCAATCCAAGCGGTTCGGCGGCTTGCCCGCAGAAGCCAGAAAGGCGCTCAAAGCAGCAGTTGCGGATGTGGCATCAAGGCTGGCGCCGCCACCACCTTGCGAAACTGCTGCCAGTGTTGACGAAGGTCTGCCTGCTTCGGACGAGAGGGCTTCTAACCAAGTACCAATCAAGCGCACGGACCTTCAGACTGGCGCCAGACTCATCCGGGAATGGAACGGCCGCACCAACGTCGTCGATGTGGTCCAGGGTGGCTTCCTCTTCGAGGGCAAAAGTTACCGCTCCCTTTCCGCGATTGCCCGCAAGATCACCGATGCCCACTGGTCCGGGCCAAGGTTCTTTGGACTATGAGCGGGCCAGCCAAGCTTCGCTGCGCGATCTATACCCGAAAGTCGTCGGAAGAAGGTCTCGACCAGGAGTTCAACTCCCTCGATGCACAAAGAGAGGCATGTGCCGCCTATGTTGCCTCCCAGGCTGGCCTGGGATGGAAACTGATCCCTTCACTTTACAATGATGGCGGCATCTCTGGCGGCACTATGGAGCGGCCTGCCCTACAGCGCCTGCTTCAGGACATTCGTGAACGCCGGATCGATGTTGTCGTCGTCTACAAGATAGACAGGCTAACCCGATCGCTGATGGACTTTTCCAGGATCGTCGAGATCTTTGACGCAAGCGGGGTTTCCTTCGTCTCGGTTACGCAGTCCTTCAACACGACAAGCTCCATGGGACGATTGACACTCAATGTCCTCTTGTCCTTCGCCCAGTTCGAACGTGAGGTCACGGCGGAGCGTATCCGCGACAAGATTGCCGCATCCCGCAAGAAGGGCATGTACATGGGAGGACGGGTCCCACTCGGATATGCGGTAAAAGATCGAAAACTTGTGGTCGATGCGAAAGATGCGGAAACCGTCCGCTATCTGTTTCGCCGTTATCTCGAGCTCAAGTCAGTGCTTGCCCTGGCGGAGGAGTTCAACAAGAAGCTTGATGACGACCGCCATTCAGATCCGGGAGACGAACCCCGTTCAAAACCAGCAAGGTGGAGCCGGGGGAAACTCTACTACCTGCTCTCGAATCAGATCTATGTCGGAAGGGTCAAGCATCACGACCAGCATTTTGATGGCGAGCATCCGGCGATAATCGACGCTGACCAATTCGCGGAAGTTCAGACGCTTCTCAAAGGACAATCGCAGCGACGCAAAGGCTCATCGCCGAATATCACTGATTTCCATCTTCTCAACGGAATTGTGTTCGACGAAACGGGGGATCGTCTCAGCCCAACTCATGCAAGGAATCATGGGAAGAGATATCGCTACTACATCTCGTCCAGACTGAAGAGCTCACAATCAAAGGGCGATGGCGGATGGAGGATTCCCGCGAGCGAACTGGAAGGCCTCGTCAGGCATCAATTCCAGGACCTTCTCGCCAATCAAACCCGGCTTGCCGATTGGGTCCAGCATTGCACCGCCTCCGGCAACAGCGTTATGGCGGTCCTCGAAAAAGCCAAAGCGTTTGAACTGAACGCTGACGATCAAAGAGCAATCCTTCGGTCGGTCTTCCCCAGGATCACACTGAGCCCCAGCAGAATCAGCTTCCAAATCAATCGACAGACCCTGCTTGAGCAACTCGGCGTCGAGATCAAGCCGACGCAAGATGCTGACATCGAAGCCGAGTCGGACACGGGATCGACCTTGTTCACAATCGAGCTGCCAATCACAATCAAGCGACGTGGCGTAGAGACCCGTGCGATCATCGCCAATCACGTCCAGGCCAGACTGCCAGATGCAACTCTGGTAGATACCATCGCAAGAGCGCACTTCTATCTGGCAAGGCTTACAGACGGCACGGTGCAAAGCATTGCAGACCTTGCGAAACAATGCGGCGTGCATCGCGCCGACATTAGTCGCGTCATGCCACTTGCCTTCCTCTCACCGAAAATCGTCGAGGCGATCCTCATCGGACGCCAACCAGTCGACCTCACATCAAGACGACTAGCCCGCCTCATTGATTTGCCGCTTGCCTGGCACGATCAGGAAGCCGCGCTCCGGTTCTGAAATCGGCACGGCATAAACTTCCAGTCCCGATCGACCCGCGCCCGCCCAAACAGTCTTGAAGCGCGCGCGCAACTTGAGCGCATCACGGCAGCATCATCGTGATGCTCCGAGCACCAAACTCGAATCTAAGTGGTCACGAAAATGGGGCCTGAGAGACCGGCAGCCAGGAAGTGCTGGGTTTGCAGCGAAAACGCAGTTTCTTGCCCACGCAATGCCGTCTCTACTGCGCTAAGCCGCTGAAATGTCGGAGTAATTTCTGAGTCTTCAATATCCACCGAAATGGAGAAGACTGGATGGTGGAGCCAAGCGGGATCGAACCGCTGACCTCCTGCATGCCATGCAGGCGCTCTCCCAGCTGAGCTATGGCCCCATGCCGGCTTTCGCCGGCGCGCCGTTTCCGGCGAAGTCGCTAGGCGGGGACATCCGGTCCTCGCCTCTGGTGCTGGCGGCTTCTAGCGCCGCCGCGCGGCAAGATCAAGTGTTCCGGGCCGGCTTATTTTCAAGCCGCCCGGGTGGCACGCCGCGCCGTGACGGCGCGCGCCGACGACTCAGCTCTCGTCGTCGTCCTCGCCGACACCGATGATGTCGGCAACGTCGTCGTCGTCTTCCTCGTCGTCGTCGGCCAGGAAGGTGTCGTCGTCGTCGTCATCGCCGAGGTCGACGTCTTCCTCGTCCTCGATTTCGGGGGCGTCGTCGGAACTCTTGCTGTCCTCGTCGGCCTCCTCGAGAGAAATGACCTCGGGTGCATCGTCCTCGGTCTCGACCTCTTCCTTCTCCTCGACCTCTTCCTCGATCGCCTTTTCGCTGCCGGACTCGAAATAGGACCGCGGATAGGTCTTGCCCGTGTAGGGAGACACGATCGGGTCCTTGTTCAGGTCATAGAATTTCTGACCCGTCTCCGGGTCGACACGCTTTGTGCCAAGTTCGGGTTTCGCCACTGCCAAGCCTCGTTCCTGAAAGGTCGGTCCCCATAGCCACTAGCAGCGGCTCTGTCAAAGTCAAAAGTCACTTAATATTCGCGGCGTGGACTTGTTGTTTGGAAAGGCCTGACCGAAACAGATGACCATCGCGGCGGGGCATGTTAGGAGACCGCCGAAACGACCGGGAGCGTTCTTCCTCGCAAGGGCCTCCCGCCACGGGATAAATCACGATGCACCAAGCGCTTCCACGGCCGGCCACCGCCCGGCGATCCTCCTCGCTCCAGGGCACGGCGCGCGTGCCGGGCGACAAGTCCATATCGCATCGCTCCTTCATGTTCGGCGGCCTGGCAGCGGGCGAGACGCGCATCACCGGCCTGCTCGAGGGCGAGGACGTGATGCGTACCGGCGAGGCGATGAAGGCTTTTGGCGCCAGGATCCGGAAGGACGGCGACGAATGGATCATCCAGGGCACCGGCAATGGCTGCCTGTTGCAGCCGGAAGCGCCGCTCGATTTCGGCAATGCGGGCACCGGATCACGCCTGACCATGGGTCTGGCGGGCACCTACGACATGGAAACCACCTTCATCGGCGACGCCTCGCTCAGCGGCCGGCCGATGGGTCGGGTCCTCGACCCGCTGCGCCAGATGGGCGTCCAGGTGCTGAAGGCTTCGCCCGGCGACCGCATGCCGATCACGCTGCGCGGTCCGAAAGTGGCAGCACCCATCAGCTACCGTGTGCCTATGGCCTCCGCGCAGGTAAAGTCGGCGGTGCTGCTCGCCGGCCTCAACGTGCCCGGCATCACCGAGGTCATCGAACCGGTGATGACGCGCGACCATACCGAGAGGATGCTGCAGGGTTTTGGCGCCAATCTCACCGTCGAGACCGACGAGCAGGGCGTGCGCCACATCTTCATCGAGGGCCAGGGCAAGCTTACCGGCCAGACAATCGCGGTGCCGGGCGACCCCTCGTCCGCCGGCTTCCCGCTGGTCGCGGCCCTCATAGTGCCGGGCTCCGACATTGTTATCGAGAACGTACTGATGAACCCGACGCGCACCGGCCTGCTGCTGACGCTGCAGGAAATGGGCGGAAACATCGAGATCCTCAACCCGCGCAATGCGGGCGGCGAGGACGTCGCGGACCTGCGCGTGCGCGGTTCCGAGCTCAAGGGCGTCACCGTGCCGGCCGAGCGCGCGCCGTCGATGATCGACGAATACCCGGTGCTTGCGGTCGCGGCCGCCTTCGCCGAGGGTGAGACGCTGATGCAGGGGCTGGAGGAACTGCGGGTCAAGGAAAGCGACCGTCTCGCCGCCGTGGCGCGCGGCCTCGAAGCCAACGGCATCGACTGCACCGAGGCAGAGACAACGCTCGCCGTGAGCGGCCGGCCTGGCGGCAAGGGGTTTGGCGGCGGCACCGTCAAGACGCATCTCGACCACCGCATCGCCATGGCGTTCCTGGTGCTCGGGCTCGCCACCGAAAAGCCGGTGACAATCGACGATGCCGCCATGATCGCCACCAGCTTTCCGGAATTCATGGGGCTGATGACGGGACTGGGCGCCGAGATCGAAACCGCCCAGGCGGCTGCGTGAATTCCTTCACCATCGCTATCGACGGCCCCGCCGCCTCGGGAAAGGGCACGCTGGCGCGGCGGCTTGCCGACTATTATCACCTGCGCCTGCTCGACACCGGGCTGACCTATCGCGCGGTCGGGCATGCGCTCCTGACGCACGGCCTGCCGCTCGACAATGAATCGGCCGCCGAGACCGCGGCCCGCCAGGTCGATCTCTCCAACCTCGACAAGCACACGCTGTCTGCCCACGCGGTAGCCGATGCCGCCTCGCGCGTTGCCGTCTTCCCGCAGGTGCGCAAGATCCTCGTCGACAAGCAGCGCGCCTTTGCCGCGCAGCCCGGCGGCGCCGTGCTCGACGGCCGCGACATCGGCACCGTCGTCTGCCCGAACGCCGACGTAAAGCTCTATGTGACGGCAAGCGCGGAAGTGCGCGCCGGGCGGCGGCTGCGCGACATCGAATCGCGCGGCGGCCATGCCGAGCTCGCCGAAATTCTGGCGGATATCGTGCTGCGCGACGCGCGCGACACGGATCGCGCCGACTCGCCGCTCAGGCCGGCAGCAGACGCGCACTTGCTCGATACGTCGGAAATGTCTATAGAAGCCGCGTTTCTCGCGGCCAAATCGATCATAGACGTGGTCATGGCCAAGAGAAGCACTGCCTGAAGCTCTGGACCCGCGATTGCCGCTGTGGCGCCGATCAAACCGTCCCGGAGCCTCCGGAAACCCGCCTGCCAGAGTCTTCCTGCGCCGGAGCCGCCGCGAAAGCGGCGCAGGGCCATTGGCCCGAGACACTGACAGGCAAACGCAACACTAACCCACGGCGCCGGTCCGGCATCGAAGATGCGGACCTCTGCAGGAGATACAATGTCTGAATCCAACCCAACCCGCGACGATTTTTCGGCGCTTCTCGAAGAGTCCTTTTCTGACGGACATTCCGGTGAAGGCCAGGTCGTCAAGGGCATCATCACGGCCATCGAAAAAGACATGGCCATCATCGATGTCGGCCTCAAGGTCGAAGGCCGCGTGCCGCTGAAGGAATTCGGCGTCAAGGGCAAGGACTCCACCCTCAAGGTCGGCGATATCGTCGAGGTCTATGTCGAGCGCATCGAAAACGCGCTGGGCGAAGCCATGCTGTCGCGCGACAAGGCGCGCCGCGAGGAAAGCTGGGTCAAGCTCGAAGAGAAATTCTCGAAGGGTGAACGCGTCGAAGGCGTCATCTTCAACCAGGTCAAGGGCGGCTTCACGGTCGATCTCGACGGCGCCGTGGCCTTCCTGCCGCGCTCGCAGGTCGACATCCGTCCGATCCGCGACGTCACGCCGCTGATGCACAACCCGCAGCCGTTCGAGATCCTCAAGATGGATCGCCGCCGCGGCAACATCGTCGTGTCGCGCCGCACCGTGCTCGAGGAGAGCCGCGCGGAGCAGCGTTCGGAGATCGTCCAGAACCTCGAAGAGGGCCAGGTGGTCGAAGGCGTCGTCAAGAACATCACCGACTACGGTGCGTTCGTCGACCTCGGCGGCATCGACGGCCTGCTGCATGTCACCGACATGGCATGGCGCCGCGTCAACCATCCGACCGAAATCCTCAACATCGGTCAGACGGTCAAGGTGCAGATCATCCGCATCAACCAGGAAACCCACCGCATCTCGCTCGGCATGAAGCAGCTCGAGGCGGATCCGTGGAGCGACATCGGCGCCAAGTTCCCGATCGGCAAGAAGATCACCGGCACGGTGACCAACATCACCGACTACGGCGCGTTCGTCGAGCTGGAGCCGGGCATCGAGGGTCTCATCCACGTTTCGGAAATGTCGTGGACCAAGAAGAACGTGCATCCCGGCAAGATCCTGTCGACGACGCAGGAAGTCGAGGTCGTGGTGCTCGAGGTCGATCCGGCCAAGCGCCGCATCTCCCTCGGCCTCAAGCAGACGCTCGAGAATCCGTGGGAGTCCTTCCTGCACAACCACCCGACCGGTTCGGTCGTCGAGGGCGAAGTCAAGAACAAGACCGAGTTCGGCCTGTTCATCGGCCTCGAGGGCGACGTCGACGGCATGGTGCACCTCTCCGATCTCGACTGGAACCGTCCGGGCGAGCAGGCCATCGAGGAGTACAACCGCGGCGACATGGTGAAGGCGCAGGTTCTCGACATCGACGTCGAGAAGGAGCGCATCTCGCTCGGCATCAAGCAGCTCGGCAAGGACGCGATCGGCGAAGCCGCCACGTCCGGCGAACTGCGCAAGAATGCCGTCGTCACCTGTGAGGTCACCGGCGTCAAGGACGGCGGGCTGGAAGTCAAGCTCGTCGACCACGACATCGATACCTTCATCAAGCGTAACGACCTGTCGCGCGATCGCGACGAGCAGCGCCCCGAGCGTTTCTCGGTCGGCCAGAAGGTCGATGCCCGTGTCATCGCCTTCGACAAGAAGACGCGCAAGATCACGGTGTCGATCAAGGCCCTCGAGATCGCCGAAGAGAAGCAGGCGATCTCGCAGTACGGTTCGACCGACTCCGGCGCATCGCTCGGCGACATTCTGGGCGCTGCCCTGAAGAAGCAGGGCGAAAACTAGTCGCCTGACGCCGCCCCAGGCGGCGACAGTCAACGGACAGCGAAAGGCCCGCCGGAGCAATCCGGCGGGCCTTTCTGCATTCGGTGCGGTGCATGCGTTAGGCGTGCGGCCGCGTCAGGTCACGGAACGACGTAGAGACAGGGCTTGGCCTTGGCCTTGCACGACCACTTGCCGCTGACCTTCTTGCACTCGACGGACTTGTCCTTGGCGATATCCCAGACCGACCATGCCAGGCCGTACTGGTTCTTCGTCTTGTAGGACCAGTTCTTGATCGCCTTGGCGCGGGCCGCGAACTTGGTCTTCAGGTAGGCGTCGGCCTGCTCGGGGTAGGCCTTGCAGGAATAGGCCAGCGACGGGGTCGCGGTGGCCGACATCGAGACGGTGGCAATGCCGACAATGGCAGCGGCCTGGACGATCTTGCGAAAGGTGGAACTGTTCATTCTCGGTAATCCTTGGCTGGTTTCTTCGGGTGGAACCTCGGTTCCTGATCCTCAGTCGTGCCGCCCTCGCAGATGGTTCATGAAAATTTTTCGCCATTCCCGTCCGACGGGCTCCGCGGCACGCCAACCGGTTGTCCTGAAACGATTTTTTCCGCAGCATGCGGCGGCAGGCTCGCCGTGTGGCCAGGGAAATTCGCTGCCGCTGGCGCGATCGGCGGACCGGAACCGGCGGCTTGCCAGGGCATCACCCTTGCCGTTGTCTGGCCGCTGACCCAGATTGCCGGCTACGCATCGCGAGAATCCAATGAGCCCCAGCAACGACCGCGCATGGTAGATCAACCCGCACTCGGGCGGGCCGCGGCCATGGCTCCGTTCGAACACGACATCTTCCGAAAAGTCTGGTTTGCCAGCCTCGCCTCGAACCTCGGCGCGCTGATCCAGGGTGTCGGTGCTGCCTGGATGATGACGTCGATCTCAACCTCGGCAGATCTCGTCGCATTGGTGCAGGCGTCGACGGCGCTGCCCATCATGCTGTTCTCGCTCGTCTCGGGCGCCATCGCCGACAACTACAACCGCCGCTCGGTCATGCTGGTGGCGCAGGTCTTCATGCTCGGCGTCTCGGTCGCGCTCGCCGTCACCGCCCATGCCGGCGTGATGACGCCGTGGCTGCTGCTCGGCTTCACCTTCCTGATCGGCTGCGGCACGGCGCTCAACAACCCGTCATGGCAGGCGGCCGTCGGAGACATGGTGCCGCGCGACCATCTTCCCGCCGCCGTGGCGCTGAACTCGATGAGCTTCAACCTGACGCGCAGCGTCGGCCCGGCGATCGGCGGCGCCATCGTCGCGGCGGCGGGCGCGGCTGCCGCGTTTGCGGCCAACGCGGTCAGCTATGCGGCACTGATCGTCGTTCTCTACCGCTGGAAACCCGCGCTGCCGGCAAATGCGCTGCCGCGCGAATCCATCGGCCTCGCCATCTCGGCCGGGCTGCGCTACGTCGCCATGTCACCCAACATCGAGAAGGTGTTGCTGCGCGGCTTCGCCTTCGGCCTGAGCGCCATCTCGACGCTGGCGCTGCTGCCGCTGGTGGCACGCGACCTTATCCAGGGCGGACCGCTGCTCTACGGCGTACTGCTCGGCGCCTATGGTGTCGGCGCGATCGGCGGCGCATTGCTGGTCGGCCGGCTGCGCGCCATGCTTTCCAACGAATGGATCGTGCGCCTGGGTTTCGTCGCCTTCGCCGTGTCCGCCACCGTCTCTGCCCTGAGCAGCAATGCCGTGCTGACCTGCGCGGGACTGCTCATCGGCGGCGCCAGTTGGGTGATGACGCTGTCGCTCTTCAACATGACGGTGCAGCTGTCCACGCCACGCTGGGTCGTCGGCCGGGCCCTGTCGCTCTACCAGATGGCAACCTTCGGCGGCATGGCGCTGGGCAGCTGGATCTGGGGCGTCATCGCGGAGGCGCAGGGTCCCGACGTCGCTTTGATTTCCTCCGCGGCGCTGATGCTCGTCGGCGCGCTCATCGGTCTCTGGTTCCGGCTGCCCGACCAGACGGCGCTCAACCTCGACCCGCTGAACCGTTTCCGCGAGCCGCATCTGGCGCTCGACATCAAGCCGCGCAGCGGCCCGATCGTGGTGATGATCGAATACATCATCCGCGAGGAGAACCTGCACGCCTTTCTTGACACCATGGCCGAGCGGCGGCGGGTGCGCCGGCGCGACGGTGCGCGCAACTGGACGCTGCTGCGCGACGTCGAGAATCCGGAGCTCTGGATCGAGAGCTACCACGCGCCGACCTGGATCGAATATGTCCGCCACAATTCCCGCATCACCCAGGCCGACGCGGAAGTCGGCCAGAAGATCAGGCAGTTGCACAGCGGAACCGAGCCGCCGCGCGTGCACCGCATGATCGAGCGGCCGACCGACTGGACGGCCTCGCATGGGCAGTTGAAGGGCATGCTCGACCTGCACTGACCGGCGCGCTGCCAACGCCTCGCGGACTAGCCCCTGCCGAAGATCGGCACCAGCGCGCCGCTCGCCACGCGGTTTTCCGCCGAGGCAAGATGACAGACCGCTTGCGCCGCGTCGTCCAGCGGAACCCATTTCGAGAAATCGGCCTTGGGCATGGCGCTGCGGTTGGCCGGCGTATCGAGCGTTGCAGGCGCCACGGCGTTGACCAGTATGCCGTCGCCCTTGACCTCTTCGGCCAGCGCCACGGTGATCGCGGCGACGGCGGCCTTGCTGGCGGCATAGGCGATCTTGCCGGATCCGTTGCGCGGCTCGAGTGCGGGACGCGCGACCGTATTGACGATGCGCCCGGCGGTCGCTGAGGCACGCATCGCGCGGACGGCGGCGCGGCAGCACAGGAAGGCGGTGCGCGCGTTCATGTCCATCATGCGGGAGAAGTCGTCCGCCGAGGTGTCGCCGATCGGCGAGCCGGCATAGCCGCCGGCAAGATGGATCGAGGCGAAGAGGTCGGGAACGGCGGCATAGAACGCATCAACCGCCGACGCGTCGGTCAGGTCGACATCCGGCGCGAGCCTTACCCCGGAATGGCCGCTGAAAGCGAAGTCGTCCGGCGCGCTGCCATGGCTGGTCGGCACGTGGCAGGTCGCGCCGCCGTCGAGCAGCCGCTTCAGCACCGCCCCGCCCAGCGCGCCGGTGCCGCCGGTCACCACGATCTGCCTTCCCTCAAACATGCCAGCCATGAAGCCTCCGGGAGCCGGTATTGCCGGCTCGTCTATTCGACGATTATCTCGATGAGATAGGGCTTTGCCGTCGCCTGTCCACGCCGCAGGGCGTCCGGCAGCCCGGCGATTGCGGTCAGCCTTTCGGCCGCGATGCCGTAGGCGTCGGAGAGCTTGCAGAAGTCCGGCGGGGCCGGCGACACGCCGACCGGCTCGACGCCGACGGCGCGCATCGACGTCTCGATCTCGCGGTAGCCGGAATTGTTCCAGACGACGAAGATCACCGGCGTCCCGGCGTCGACCGCCACGGCGAGCTCGGGCAGCGTGAACTGGAAGCCGCCGTCGCCCGTCAGGCAGACGACCGGCGCACCCGGCGCCGCCAGCGAGGCGCCGATCGCGGCCGGCGGTCCGTAGCCAAGCGCGCCGTAGCCGGTCGCGGCGTTGAACCAGCCGCCCGGCCGGTCGTGGTCGTAATAGAGATTGGCCGCATAAACCGGCTGGGTGGAGTCGCCGACGATGATGGCGCCCGGGAGCGCATCGCGGATCGCCTCGACGGCCGCGACCTGCGACCTCAGTACCGGTCCGATTTCCTCATAGGCAGCATCCCGCGCGGCTTTCGCGCGCGCCGCGCCGTCGCCGTCGGCGCGCGTGGGAACAGTCTCGCCGTCGAGCGCGGCACACAGCGCTTCCAGCGCCAGCGTGCAGTCGGCCTCGATCGCGACGGACGCCGGCCAGCGCGACAGCTGGTCGATGTCGATGTCGATGCGCACCAGATTGGGCGGCACGACGAAACGGTCCTCGCCATACATGTCATAGTCGGTGGGCCCGAACTCGGTGCCGGCGGCGATCACCAGATCGGCCTCCGCCATCAGCGCGGCCACGGGCTTCAGGCTCGGGCTCGCCGGGACGCCGAGCGCGTGGCCGAACAGCAGGCCTCGCGCATTGGTGGTCATCACCACCGGGGCATCGAGCCGTTCGGCGAGCCTCTTCAGTGCAGGCTCGCTGCGCTTGGCACCGCCGCCGACGACGATCAGCGGCCGTGTCGCCGCGGCGATCAGCGTTGCTGCGCGGGCGATCGACGCCGGGCCGGGCGACAGGGTCGCATAGTCATGCGCCTCGGCGCCCATCGCATCCGCGGGCAGGCCCATGACGTCGATCGGGATCTCGATATGCACTGGTCCCGGCCGGGATCGTGCGAAGAGTTGGAAGGCGCGGTCGAGCGCCCCCGGCAGTTCTGCCGCCTCGGTGATGCGCTGCGAAAACAGCGCCACCTTCTCCATCATGCCGTGCTGGTCGGGCAGCTCGTGCAGGTGGCCGAGCCCCTTGCCGAGCGTGGCGGTGGCGTTGACGCCGGAAATGACCAGCATGGGGATCGAATCCGCGCGCGCCTGCCCCATCGCGGTGATGGTGTTGGTCAGGCCCGGCCCGGTGATGACGAAAGCGACGCCCGGACGACCCGTGACGCGGGCGTAGCCGTCGGCCATGAAGCCCGCGCCCTGCTCGTGGCGCGGCGTGATGTGGCGGATCTTCGAGCCTGCCAGGCCGCGATAGAGCTCGACCGTATGGACTCCCGGAATGCCGAACACGGTGTCGACACCATGCTGCTCGAGCAGGCTGATGAGGGCTTCGCCGACCGTTGCCATCTCAGGCGTGCCCGCGCAGGACCGGGCGCGTCAGGCAGGTCGGCCCGCCCTCGCACGCGATGCAGAGGGCATCGGCCTCGAAGGTGACGACCGTGCAGCCGGCGGCCTCCACCGCGGCCAGCGTCTTCGGGAAGCCGGCAACCGCGATGACCTCGCGCGGGGCGGTCGGCAGCACGTTGAGGCTAAGCCCGTTGCTCGCGGCGAACTCCTCCGCATCGCCCTCGACAAGCCGGATGCCGCGCGCCTTGAGCAGCTGGTAGAAGGCGGCGGGCAGAAGCGGCGAATAGACCAGCGACAGATCGTCGGCGAGCGGGCTGATGACCGACATCAGGTGCAGGCAGGCTTCCTCGCCCTGCCAGAGCGGCAGGTCGAAACCCAGCACCTCGATGCCGTTCGGCGCCAGGAGCTCGGCCATCTGGCGGATGCCTTCCTGGTTGGTGCGGACGCCGCGCCCGATGACCAGTGTCATCGCGTCGAGCCATACGCAGTCGCCGCCCTCGACGGTACCCGGCGCCTCGATGCGGCCGAGCACCGGAATGCCCATCCGTCCATAGGCCGCCTCGTGCAGGCCCGGCTCGGCCTTGCGCAGCGGCTTGCCCATCGACAGGATGACGGCGCCATGGTCGGTCATCAACGACGGGTCGTGCGTGAAGACGGAATCGGCCAGCCCGTCATCCTCCTCGGTCAGCCAGTCGATGCGGGCGCCGGAGGCTTCCACGAGGCCGGAGAAGATGGCGTGCTGCAATGCCGCCCGCTCGGGATCGAAGCCCGGACCGTAGTGCCACTCCGCAGGCTGCGCGCGGCGCATGGCGCTTTCCGCCGACCGCATCAGGACGCGCTTCAGGGGCGCTGCCATGGATTGCGATCCAAACAGTCTCTGCGGTTGAACATTCATCTCACATACTCCGGAAGGGCTTGCTGCTGGCCGTCAATAGACAGGCATCCTGGCTGCCGCAAGGGCCAGCAATGCCGGGTTGACGGAGGCAAGGCGGCGGGTCCATCCTGCATCAGGGACATGATTGTTGTGACGGGTTTATGGGTAGACGAGTGCTGAAAATGCCCTTCGGGTGCGCGGAACAGTCGGCGTGAGCGACTCCGCTTCCACTTCGCTTGCGACCGCAGAGACGCAGAACGGCGCCGCCGAAGCCATCCACATCGAAGACCTGCACAAGAAATTCGGGCAATTGCACGTGCTGAAGGGCGTCTCGCTGTCGGCACGCGACGGCGACGTGGTGGCGATCATCGGCGGCAGCGGCTCGGGCAAGTCGACGCTGCTGCGCTGCATCAACTGCCTCGAGAACCCGACCAGCGGCATCATCCGGGTCAATGGCGAGGAAATCAAGCTCAAGGCCGACAGCCACGGCCACACCGTGCCCGCCGACCGCCGCCAGATCGAACGCATCCGCTCCAAGCTCGGCATGGTGTTCCAGAACTTCAACCTGTGGAGCCACATGACGCTGCTCGAGAACGTCATCGAGGTTCCCGTCCACGTGCTCGGCATCAAGCGCGACGCGGCGGTCGCCACCGCCGGGGCGTTGCTCGACCGCGTCGGCCTGGCGGACAAGCGCGACGTCTACCCGGCCTTCATGTCCGGCGGCCAGCAGCAGCGCGGCGCCATCGCCCGGGCGCTCGCCATCCAGCCGCGCGTCATGCTGTTCGACGAACCGACCTCGGCGCTCGACCCGGAACTCGTCGGCGAGGTTCTCAAGGTCATCGGCGACCTCGCCGAGGAAGGTCGCACCATGATCCTCGTCACGCACGAGATGAAGTTCGCCCGCGAGGTCGCGACGCATGTGGTCTACCTCTACAACGGCCTCGTCGAGGAGGAGGGCCCGCCCGAACAGATCTTCGGCGCGCCCAAATCGGACCGGCTGAAGCAGTTCATCAGCAACATCCACTAGCAACAACCAGTCAGAACACCTGCAAGAATGGGAGTCATACAATGCAGAATATCCTGAAAGCCGCCGCCGCAGCGCTCATCTTCAGCGCCTCCGGCATCGCCTTCGCCAATGCAGAGGAGGTCAAGGTCGGCTTCTCGCCGGAAGCCTACCCGCCCTTCTACTCGGCCGACGCCTCGGGCAACTGGACCGGCTGGGAAGTCGATATCGTCAACGCGATCTGCGAGGAGGCCAAGTTCGACTGCGTCATGACGCCGATCCCGTGGGACGGCCTGATCCCGGGGCTCACCACCAAGAAGATCGACGCGATCATGAACTCCATGTCGATCACCGCCGAGCGCGAGAAGACCATCGCCTTCTCCGACAAGTACTACAACACGCCAACCGCAATCGTCGGCCCCAAGGGCGAAACCTTTGGCGCCACGCCCGAGGACCTGAAGGGCAAGATCCTCGGCGTGCAGGTCTCCACCACGCACTCGGCCTATGCCAAGAAGCATTTCGCCGACGCCGCGGAGATCAAGGAATACCAGACGCAGGACGAGGCCAACCAGGACCTCGCCGCCGGACGCATCGACGCCACACAGGCCGATTCGATCGCGCTCGGCGCCTTCCTGAAGACCGACCAGGGCAAGGAATGCTGTGACCTCAAGGGCCATGTCGCCGAAGACCTCGAGATTCTCGGACCGGGTGTCGGCGCCGGCGTGCGCAAGGAAGACACCGAGCTGAAGGAAAAGATCAACGCCGCGATCAAGGCGATCCGCGAGAACGGCAAGTACGACGAGATCACCAAGAAGTACTTCGATTTCGACATCTACGGCGGCTGATCGGCTGCCATCATGACTCACGGCCGCGCCTGACCACCATCGGGCGCGGCCAGCATCAGAGGGGACGGCGGGACCAGACCCCGGAAAGGGGCGCCCGCCCGGCATAGAGTGGAACCGGGCCGATCGAAGCGCTGCTTCTTCCGCTGTCGCAGGCGAGCATTTTCGACCTGCTGGCGCTGAGCCCGCCCGGCTGGGGCGGCAACCTGCTGCGCGGCCTGTTCAACTCCGTGCAGATCGCGGTCGGCGCCTTTGGCTTCGGCCTGCTGATCGGTACTGGCGGCGCCTATGGCAAGCTCTATGGCGGGCCGGTGGTGCGCGACCTGCTCGAGGTCTACACCACCATCGTGCGCGCCGTACCCGAGCTGGTGCTGATCCTGCTGCTCTATTTCGCCGGCACTGACCTCATCAACCGCGTGCTCGAGGCGATGGGCTATGCCCGCATCGACGTCAACGGTCTCGTCGCCGGCATCTGGGTGCTCGCCTTCGTGCAGGGTGCCTACGCCACCGAGGTCATCCGCGGCGCCATCCTGTCCGTGCCGGCGGGCCAGATCGAGGCAGCGCGCGCCTACGGCATGTCGCCCGGCATGATGCTGCGCCGCATCACACTGCCCGCAATGCTGCCCTTCGCCATTCCGGGCCTCGCCAATCTCTGGCTGATCGCCACCAAGGACACCGCGCTGCTGGCGATCGTCGGCTTCAGCGAGCTCACCCAGGAAACACGCACTGCGGCGGGCCAGACCAAGGCGTACTTCACCTTCTTCATGGCCGCCGGCGCGCTCTATTTGGCGCTTACGCTGGTCTCCAACGTCATCATCGGCCGCATCGAGCGCTGGTCGCGGCGCGGCATGCCCTCCGTCGCGGGAGGCGCACAATGAGCGCGCAGCCCACCGCCGGCATCGTCGACGCCTCGGCCCGCGCCTCGCTCTGGCTGCAGCCGCACCGAATCGTCCTCATTGTGGTGGCGCTGGCGCTGTTTGTCGCCGCGGCCATGTTCATGCGCTGGGACTGGATCCCGCAATATTACGACCTCGCGCTGCAAGGGATCTGGCGCACCCTATGGATCCTGGTGGTCACCGTGATCCTGGGCTTCCTGCTCGCGGTGCCGCTCGGGCTTGCGCAGGCCGCCGGACCCGCCTGGCTGGCCATCCCGGCTCAGGCCTTCTGCACCGTCATTCGCGGCACGCCGCTGCTGCTGCAGCTCTGGCTGCTCTATTACGGCCTGGGCTCGCTGTTCCCGCAATTTCCCTGGATCCGCCAGTCCGAACTCTGGCCCTATCTCAGGCAGGCATGGCCCTATGCCGTGCTGTCGCTGACCATCTCCTACGCCGCCTATGAGGGCGAGGTGATGCGCGGCGCCTTTGCCGGCGTGCCGCGCGGCCAGCTGGAGGCCGCCCGCGCCTACGGCATGAGCCGCTGGAAGGTTTTTCGCCGCATCTGGCTGCCTCAGGCCTTCTACCGCGCCATGCCGACACTTGCCGGCGAGACCGTGCTGCAGCTGAAGGCAACGCCGCTGGTCGCGACCATCACCGTCGTCGACATCTACGCCGTCGCCTCGCGCGTCAGGCAGGACACGTTCATCGTCTACGAGCCACTGCTGCTGCTGGCGCTGATCTACCTGATCATCACCGGCATCATCGTTCTCGCGTTCAAGAAGCTCGAGGCGCGCATTCCGGTGAGGATCGCCTGAGCCATGGCCGATATGGTCTACATCGGCATCGACGAGGCGCAGGCGCTCTGCGAAGAGGCGGCAATGGCTTCAGGCGCAAGCGAGGAGACCGCGCGCGGCCTTGCGAGCGCAGCGGTCGCCGCCGAGGCCGAGGGCCATTCCCTGATGGGGCTTTCGCATTTCGTCTCCTACCTGGACGCTCTGCGCTCAGGGCGGCTCGACGGCGCCGCCGAACCGGTGGTAACGCGGCCGGCGCTGGCCCTCTATCTGGCCGACGCCATGGCGGGTTCGGCCTACACCGCCTTCGATCGCAGCTTCGACGATTTCGCCAAGGCGGCCCGGCTGTTCGGGGTTGCGGTCTTCGCGCAGAAGAACGCCTATACCAGCGGTGCGCTGGGCTATTTCGCCGCCCGCCTCGCCAAGGCCGGACTGGTTTCGATCGCCGCCACCAACGGGCCGGCGCTGCTCGCCGGCTCAGGCTCGACGAAACCCGTCTACTGCACCAACCCGCTTGCCTTCGCGGCACCCGTCGCCGACGGCCCGCCGCTCGTCATCGACCAGTCGTCGAGCGCAACCGCCTTCGCCTCGATCCGCAAGGCGGCGCGCGAAGGCCATGAGATCCCCGAGGGCTGGGCGGTGGATGCCGAGGGATATGTAACGACCGATCCTGCCGAAGCCATGAAGGGCGCGCTGCTCGCCTTCGGCGGCGAGCGCGGCGCCAATATCGCGCTGATGGTCGAGGTGCTGGCCGCCGGCATCTCGGGCGCCAACTGGTCGCTCGACGCGCCGAGCTTCGCGTCCGGCTCGCAGAACCCCGGCACCGGGCTCTTCGTGCTCGCGCTCGACCCGAAACTGTTCGACCCCGGCTTCGAGAGCCGCATGCGCGACCAGGTGGAGCGGCTGCAGACGGACTACGGCGTCTATGTTCCGGGTCAGGGCAAGGCTTCGATGCGCGAGCGGGCCGCAGCGTCGGGCCTCGCGGTCGAGCGCGCCGTGCATGATCGCATCGCCGAAGCGGCCGGCCGGACCTAGGCGCCCGGGCCGCAGATGCCCACGACGACACGCTGTCGCGCCATGCATGATGGCCTTTGCCTTCCCCTCAAAAACGACTAAGAAGCGCTGAAAGCCGCGCCTCAAGACGCCACCGGAGCCCGTCATGACCGAGATCCTGCAAACCCCGAAGCTCGTCACCGTGTTTGGTGGATCAGGCTTCCTCGGCCGCCATGTCGTCCGGGCGCTGGCCAAGCGGGGCTACCGCATCCGCGTCGCGACGCGCAGGCCCGAACTGGCCGGCCACCTGCAGCCGCTCGGCAATGTCGGCCAGATCCAGGCGGTGCAGGCCAATCTGCGCGTGCGCTGGTCGGTCGAGCGCGCCGTGCACGGCGCCGACCATGTCGTCAACCTCGTCGGCATCCTGTTCGAATCGGGTTCGCAGTCATTTTCGTCGGTTCAGGACGAAGGCGCCCGCGTGGTGGCCGAGGTGGCGCAGGCCGCCGGGGCGAAGCTCACGCACGTCTCTGCCATCGGCGCCGATGCCGGATCGGAATCGGTCTATGGCCGGACCAAGGCGCTTGGCGAGAAGGCGGTCACCGAAACCGTCAAGGACGCCGTCATCTTCCGTCCCTCGATCGTGTTCGGTCCCGAGGACCAGTTCTTCAACCGCTTCGCCAACATGGCGCGGTTCTCGCCGGCACTGCCGCTGATCGGCGGCGGCACCACGCGGCTGCAGCCGGTGTTCGTCGGCGACGTCGCCGAAGCCGTCGCCCGGTCGGTGGATGGGCTGGTCAAGGGCGGCCAGGTCTACGAACTCGGCGGCCCCAATGTGATGACGTTCCGCCAGGCAATGCAGCAGATGCTCGAGATCATCGACCGCAAGCGCATGCTGGTCTCCGTGCCGTGGTGGCTCGCCTATCTGCAGGGACGCATCCTCGGCCTGCTGCCCAAGCCGCTGCTGACCACCGATCAGGTGACGCTGCTGAAGAGCCCCAACGTGGTTTCGACCGAGGCCGAAGCCGAGGGCCGGACGCTCGCCGGCATCGGCATCTCGCCGCAATCGACGGCGGCGATCCTGCCCTCCTACCTGTGGCGTTACCGCGTCGCCGGCCAGTTCACGCATCGAAGCGAGGCCTGACGCAGGGGCCCTTGCCCACGTGGAGCTGATCGCCGCTTTGCTTCCCGAAGGGCTCGCGCCCTGGGTTGCCGGCCTGCTGACCGTCGCCAGCTTCTTCACCTCGGCCCTGACGGCCGCCTTTGGCGTCGGCGGCGGCATCGCCATGCTCACCCTGATGGGCCTCTTCGTGCCCGTCGCGTCCCTCATCCCCGTGCACGGCGCCGTGCAGCTCGGCTCCAATACAGGCCGCGCCTGGCATCAGCGCGCTTTCGTGCGCATGGACATCGCCGCGCCCTTCGTAGCCGGCAGCGTGGTCGGAGCCATCGGCGGGGCATTCCTCGTCGTGCAGCTGCCGGATTCGCTTTTGAAGCTCATCCTCGGTGCCTTCGTCCTGCTGCTTACCTGGGCGAAAATCCCCGGCATCGAGCGGCTGTCGATGCTTGGGCTAGGCTTGGCCAGCATCGTGCTCGCGGTCGCCACAATGTTTGTCGGCGCCACCGGGCCGCTGGTGTCGGCAATCTTCGCCAACTTCTTCCAGGACGACCGCAAGGCGCTGGTGGCCACGCATGCCGTCGCCATGACGGCCCAGCACTTCCTGAAGATCGTCGTCTTCGGCGTGGCTGGCTTCGCCTTCCACACCTGGCTGCCGCTCATCGTCGCCATGGTGCTTTCAGGCTATCTCGGCACGATCTACGGCACCCGGCTGCTGGAGCGGCTGCCCGAAGAAGCGTTTCGCAGATGGTTCAGGATCGGCCTTACCGTGCTGGCGCTCGATCTGCTCCGACGCGGCATTTCCGGCCTCCTGTAGGGTCCGCTCAGCCCCAGATGAAGAGCGCAGCGAGGCCGACGAAGCCGACCAGCAGCCGCCACCAGGCAAACAGCGCAAAGCCGTGGCGCGACACGTAGTCGAGCAGGTAGCGCACGACGATGACCGCCATGAAGAAGGCGGCGACGAAGCCGACGCCGATGATCGGCAGGTCGGCCGCCGACAGCACGTCGCGGTTCTTGAAAAGATCGTAGGCAAAGGCGCCGGCCATGGTCGGCATGGCGAGGAAGAAGGAGAACTCGGCCGCGGAGCGCTTGTCGGTGCCCATCAGGAGCGAGCCGACGATCGTGGCGCCCGAGCGCGAGGTTCCCGGGATCAGCGCCAGGCACTGGAACAGGCCGATCTTCAGGCAGAGCGACAGCGGATAGTCCATCACGTCGTGATAGCGGGGGCTGAGGTCCAGCCGGTCGACCCAGAGCAGGATGAAGCCGCCGAGAATCAGCATGATGCAGATCAGCTTCGGCGTCTCGAACAGCACGGTCTTGATGAAATCATGCCCGAGCACGCCGAAAAAGGCGGCCGGCAGGAAGGCGATCAGGATGCCGAGCACGAAGCGCCGGGTGCGCGGATCGGACGGGAAGTCGATCAGCATCTTCCACAGGCGGCCGAAATAGACCGTCAGGATGGCGAGAATCGCGCCAAGCTGGATCAGGATCTCGAAGGCCTTGCCGGTCGACTTGAAGCCGAGAAAGTGGCCGGCAAGCAGTATATGGCCGGTCGAGGAGACGGGAATGAACTCCGTCAATCCTTCCAGCAGCCCGAGCAGAAGGGCTTCCACGATGGTCTGATGTTCCATGATAGCTCCGCGAATCGACAGGCCGCATCTGCTTGTCACGGCGCGGAACTCACCCTATAGCTCGTGCGCCGTGGCGACCCCTGAATCGGGGCGCCCAACTTCTAGCGGCGGGGCCGGCCCGAGACCAGCCGCATTTTCAGTTTATCGCAGGATCATGCTCACTCTTTTCCATCACCAGATGTTTGCTACCTGTCGCTTCGTCCGCCTGGCCTTCGGCGAGTATGGCGAGGAACTGGCGCTGATCGAGGAAAAGCCCTGGACGCGGCGCAAGGAATTTCTGGCGCTGAATGCCGCTGGCACGCTGCCGGTGCTGCTCGCCGAGGGCGACGTGCCGATCATCGGCGCGCATGTGATTGCCGAATATCTCGACGAGACGCGCGGCGCGCTGAAGCGCGATCGCCGGCTGCTCGCCGAGGACCCGATGGACCGCGCCGAAATCCGCCGCCTGGCCGACTGGTACCTGGTCAAGACCGAGAGCGAGGTGACGCGTCACCTGGTGCGCGAGCGCGTGCTGAAGCCGCTGATGCCCGAAGCGCTCGGCGGCGGCTCGCCCGATTCCTCGGCCATCCGCGCGGCGCGCGCCAACATCCGCCAGCACATGAAATACACCAACTGGCTGGCCGGCACGCGGCCCTGGCTCGCCGGGCCGCGCATCACCTATGCCGACCTCGCGGCGGCGGCGACGCTGTCGATCCTCGACTATCTGGGCGAGATCGACTGGAGCGGCCACAATGCGGCACGCGACTGGTACACGCGGATGAAGTCGCGCCCGTCCTTCCGGCCGCTGCTCTCGGACAGGGTGCGCGGGCTGTCGCCGGCTGCTCACTATGCGGACCTCGACTTCTGAGCGCCCTGCAAGGGGCGAAACCCTGCGGCAGCTGATCGCCCGCGAGGCTGAACGGGCGGGCTTCGACGCCGTCGCCGTGACCAGCCCGGACGCCATCCCGCTTGCGCCCTCCCGGCTTCGGCAATTCGTCGCCGAAGGCTTCCACGGCTCGATGGACTGGATCGCCGAAACGCTCGAGCGCCGTGCCGATCCGAAGACGCTGTGGCCCGAAGTGCGCTCGATCATCGTCGTCGCCATGAATTACGGGCCCGACCGCGACCCGCGCGACATTCTCGCCCGGCCGGACCGCGGCGCCATCTCGGTCTACGCGCAGAACCGCGACTATCACGACGTGATGAAGGGCCGCCTGAAGGAAATGGCCGGCCGCCTGGTGGCGCGCGCCGGCGGCGACGTGAAGGTCTTCGTCGACACCGCCCCGGTGATGGAAAAGCCGCTGGCAGAAGCCGCCGGCATCGGCTGGCAGGGCAAGCACAGCAATCTGGTCAGCCGCGAACACGGCTCCTGGCTGTTCCTGGGATCGATCTTCACCACCGCCGAAATCCCCGCCGATGCTGCCGAGGAAGACCATTGCGGCTCCTGCCGCGCCTGCCTCGACGTCTGCCCGACCGACGCCTTCCCTGCCCCCTACCGGCTCGATGCGCGGCGCTGCATCTCCTACCTCACCATCGAGAACAAGGGCCCGATCCCGGCCGAATTCCGGCAGGCCATCGGCAACCGCATCTATGGCTGCGACGACTGCCTGGCCGTCTGCCCGTGGAACAAGTTCGCCACCCAGGCCTCCGAGGCGAAGCTGTCGGCGCGCGAGGACCTGCGCGAGCCGGCGCTGGCCGACCTGCTGGCGCTCGACGATGCCGCTTTCAGGAGCCTGTTCTCCGGTTCGCCGGTCAAGCGCATCGGCCGCGACCGCTTCCTGCGCAACGTGCTCGTCGCCACCGGCAATTCGGCCGACCTCACCCTCGTTCCGGCCTGCCGCACGCTGCTTTCCGATGCCTCGCCGCTGGTGCGCGGCGCGGCGGTCTGGGCGCTGTCGCGGCTGGTTGCGGCCACGGAATTTGCCACCCTCGCTCTCAAGCACCGACCCGGCGAAGCCGACGAAACCGTGCTCGCCGAATGGGCCGGCGTCCAGGAAGGGCTCGCCCACCGCGCGCGCGGCGCGCAAACCGCAGGAAACGCATGATCGAAAAAGCCTTCATCTTCGGCGCCGGCTATTCCGGCAAGGCCTTCGCCGCGGCGCGCTGCGATCCGGCCGTCGGCATCGCCGGCACGTCGCGCACGGCGGAAAAGTTCGACCAACTCCGCGCAGCGGGCGTCGCCCCTCTCGCCTTCGACGGCGAGGCGCTCACCGGCGACGTCGCGGCGCAGCTTGCCGGCACCACGCACCTGATCGTTTCCATCGCGCCCGGCGAGGCCGGCGACCCGGTCCTCAACGCCGCGCGCGATGCCATCACCGCCGCCATGCCGAAGCTCGCCTGGATCGGCTACCTGTCGACCGTCGGCGTCTATGGCGACCATGCCGGCGGCTGGGTCGACGAGGAGAGCGAATGCCGGCCGGTGTCGCGCCGTTCGGTGATGCGGGTCGCCGCCGAGTCCGAATGGCTGGCCCTCGGCGAGGAGACCGGCCTGCCGGTCGCGGTGCTCCGCCTGTCGGGCATTTACGGCCCGGGCCGCAACGCCTTCGTCAACCTCGAGAAAGGCACCGCCAAGCGCCTGGTCAAGCCCGGCCAGGTGTTCAACCGCATCCACGCCGCCGACATCGCCGGCGCGCTCTGGCATCTGGCGGAACGCAACCAGGGCGGCATCTTCAACGTCACCGACGACCTGCCGGCGCCGCCGCAGGACGTCGTCGCCTATGCGGCGGGCCTGATGGGCGTCGAGCCGCCGCCGGAAATCGCCTTCGAGAGTGCCGAACTGTCGCCGATGGCGCGCTCCTTCTACGGCGAGAACAAGCGCGTTTCGAACGCCAGGCTCAAGCAGTCCGGCTACCGTTTCCTCTACCCGGACTATCGCGCCTCCTTCGCCGCCATGTGGGCTGACGGCACTTGGCGGGGCGGCGGCGACAGCGATGCGCGCAGCGCGATGAAGCGCTCGTGATCGAACAAGCGGCGCGAACGTGCTATGATTCGAGCCGAGGGGTTCACGCAAACATCACGCTGCAGGAATTGCATGGCACCTGAACTTTCAATGTCCGCACTGTTCGACAGATTTCGCAGGAGCGCTGCGCGGCTGCTGCCGGCGGCCCTGCTGGCCGTCGCGATGCCGATGTTCGATGCGCCGCCGGCTGCTGCCGCCGAGCTCGCCAAGGACCTGTTCGGGCGCACTGCGCTGCCCGCCGCACTGCCGGCAAAATCCTATGGCTTCTACTCCAAGGGCTGCTTTTCCGGCGGCATTGCAATCGCCAATGACGGCCCGCACTGGCAGGCCATGCGCCCGTCGCGCAACCGGCGCTGGGGCCATCCGACGATGGTCGCGCTGATCGAGAAGCTGTCGCGCGAGGCCGTCGCCGACGGCTGGCCGGGCTTGCTGCTCGGCGACATCTCGCAACCGCGCGGCGGCCCGATGCTTACCGGCCATGCCTCGCACCAGATCGGCCTCGACGCCGACATCTGGTTCACGCCGATGCCGAACCGACGATTGACGGTCACCGAGCGCGAGAAGATCGGCGCCGTCTCGATGATCAGGAAAAAGGGGCTCACCGTCGACGAGAGCGTCTGGACGCCGGCCCGTGCACGCCTGCTGAAGCGCGCCGCTAGTTACCCCGAGGTCGAGCGCATTCTCGTCCACCCGGGCATCAAAAAGAAGCTCTGCGACACCGTCACGGGTGACCGCAGCTGGCTGCAGAAAGTCCGGCCGTTCTGGGGCCACGATTCCCATTTCCACGTCCGCATCGGCTGCCAGCCCGGCTCGCCCGACTGCAAGAGGCAGGCGGCGACAAATCCCGGCGACGGCTGCGACAAGTCGCTCGCCTGGTGGTTCACCGAGGAGCCGTGGCGCCCCAACAAGGACCCGGACGCGCCCAAGGCGCGCGACCTGATGACCATGGACGCCCTGCCCAAGGCCTGCCGCGCCGTGCTCGATGCACCCTCGCCGGTCTCCGAGGCTGCCGTCACGCTTGGCGGCAGCGGCTCCGCCATCGCCGCGGCCCCGGTCCAACCGGAAACGGCGGGGCTTCCGCTATCGGCCAGCGCCTTCCTGCCTGCACAGGGCAGCCCGGTGCCGCTGCCGCAATGGCGCCCCGACAACTGAACCGCGGCCGGCCTTTCCTCTCCCGGAAAACCTCCCTATAGGTTGCAGCCGGCCTCGCCGGCTGCTTGCGGCGATACCGCCACCTCATTGGAGCCCGTCCGGATCGGAAGACGCTCCAGCCGTCTGGAGCGCTCACCCGGTGTCTTCGAAATACAGACTTGCGCTCATCGCGCACGACCAGAAGAAGGACGACATGGTCGCCTTCGTCGAGGCCCATCGCCCCTACCTGGCCGGCTGCGCGCTGTTTGCCACAGGCACGACGGGGCAGCGCATCCTCGAGGCCTGTCCCGAACTCGATCTCCAGCGCCTGAAGAGCGGTCCGCTCGGCGGCGACCAGCAGATCGGCGCACTGATTTCGGAGGGAATGGTCGACGCGCTGATTTTCTTCGTTGATCCGTTGACCCCGATGCCGCATGACGTCGATGTCAAGGCGCTGACCAGGCTTGCCATCGTCTACGACATACCGATGGCGCTTAACCGCGCAACCGGGGAAATCATGCTCAAGGCCAGGGAAACCGGCTGAACCACGGCCAGTCGGGACGGGAACGCAGATACACCATGGGACAACCGGAAGCGGACGGCTTTGAATTTCCGATCCTGATCGGCGACATTGGCGGCACCAATGCGCGCTTCAGCGTCGTCATGGACGCCGAGACCGAGCCCGGCGAACCGCAGATCGTCCAGACGGCGAGCTTCGCGACGATCGACGAGGCCATTCGTGCCGCCGTGGTCGAGCGCCTGTCGATCCAGCCGCGCTCGGCCATCCTGGCGGTGGCCGGGCCGGTCAATGGCGATGCGATCCCGCTCACCAACTGCCCCTGGGTGGTACGGCCCAAAGGCATGCTGTCGACGGTCGGCCTCGGCGACGTCGTCGTGCTCAATGATTTCGAGGCGCAGGCCCTGGCCGTCGTGGCGCTCGGCGACCGGCATCTCGAGCAGATCGGCGGCGGCGCGGCCGAGCCTGATGCCAGCCGCGTCGTGCTCGGGCCGGGCACCGGTCTCGGCGTTGCCGGTCTGGTGCATTTCCAGGGCAAGTGGATCCCCGTTCCCGGCGAGGGTGGCCACATGGATATCGGCCCGCGCACGCCGCGCGACTACGAGATCTGGCCGCATATCGAGCCGCTGGAGGGCCGGGTGTCCGGCGAGCAGATCCTGTGCGGCCGCGGCCTGGTCAGCACCTATCGCGCCGTCGCCAAGGCAGACGGCAAACCTCACCCTTTCACCCAGCCGGCGGAGATCACAGGCGCAGCGCTCGACCGGAGCGACCCGATCGCCGAGGAGGCGCTGGAGCTCTTCGTGACGTGCCTGGGCCGTACGGCAGGCGACCTTGCGCTGGTGTTCAAGAGCCGCGGCGGCGTGTTCCTGACGGGCGGCATAGCGCCGAGGATCCTGCCGGCGCTGAAGGCCGGCAATTTCCGCGCGGCCTTCGAGGACAAGGCCCCGCACCGCGAAATGATGGCCTCGATACCCGTCTATGTTATTACTCACCCGCTCGCCGCGCTGGCCGGACTGGGCGCCTACGCCCGCGAGCCCTCGCGGTTCGGCGTCGAGACTGCCGGCCGCCGGTGGCGCGGTTGAACGAAAGCCGCCTGACGGGAAAACGCATGACTGACATGAGCCTTGTTATCGTGGGAGCCGCTGGCCGAATGGGCCAGACGCTGATCCGCACCATCCACGAGATCGAGGGCGTGCGCGTCGCCGGCGCGCTCGAGCGCGCCGGATCCCCCGCGATCGGCAAGGACGCCGGCGAGCTGGCTGGCGTCGGCCCGATCGGCGTCGCCATCACCGACGATCCGCTGCCTGCCTTCGCCAGCGCCGACGGCGTGCTCGACTTCAGCGTGCCTGCCGTCAGCGTCGAGTTCGCCGGCTACGCCGCGCAGGCCCGCATCGTCCATGTCATCGGCACGACCGGCTGCTCGGCCGACGACGAGGCCAAGATCGCCGCGGCCGCGCGCCACGCCACCATCGTCAAGTCCGGCAACATGAGCCTCGGCGTCAACCTGCTCGCCGTATTGGTCGAGCAGGCCGCGAAGGCGCTCGACCCCGAGGACTTCGACATCGAGATCCTCGAAATGCATCACCGCCACAAGGTCGATGCGCCGTCAGGCACCGCGCTGCTGCTCGGCGAGGCCGCAGCCGCCGGGCGCGCCATCGGCCTTGCCGAAAACAGCGTGCGGTCGCGTGACGGTCACACCGGGGCACGCAAGGCGGGGACGGTGGGCTTCGCGACGCTGCGCGGCGGCTCGGTGGTCGGCGACCATTCGGTCATCCTGGCCGGTCCGGGCGAGCGCATCACGCTTTCGCACCAGGCGGACGACCGCAGCATCTTTGCGCGCGGCGCGGTCAGGGCGGCGCTTTGGGCGCGCGAGCGCAAGCCGGGTCTCTATTCGATGCGCGACGTGCTGGGGCTCGGCGCGGCATGACGCTGCCGCGCATTACCTCCAGCCAGGCAACCCTTTCCGGCTCTGCGAGCCGTTCGCCCGGGATCGGCCCGGTCCCGTTCACATATTCCGATCAGTCATAGGAGAGACCATGTCCGGCACACTCGTGCTCGTCCGCCACGGCCAGAGCGAATGGAATCTGAAGAACCTTTTCACCGGCTGGCGCGACGTCGACCTGACCGATCTCGGCCGCGAGGAAGCCAAGGCCGGCGGCGAGCGGCTGAAGGCGCGCGGGTTGAAGTTCGACATCGCCTTCACCTCGGACCTGATGCGGGCGCAGAAGACCTGCCAGATCATCCTCGACGTGGTCGGACAGAGCGATCTCGAGACCATCCGCAACCAGGCCCTCAACGAACGCGACTACGGCGATCTCTCCGGCCTCAACAAGGACGACGCGCGCAAGAAGTGGGGCGAGGAACAGGTCCATATCTGGCGCCGCTCCTACGACGTGCCGCCGCCCGGCGGCGAGAGCCTGAAGGATACCGGCGCACGCGTCTGGCCCTACTACCTGCACGACCTGCAGCCGCATGTGCTGCGCGGCGAGACCGTTCTGGTCGCCGCGCACGGCAATTCGCTGCGCGCGCTGATCATGGCGCTCGACGGCACCTCGGGCGAGGAGATCGTCAATCTGGAGCTCGCGACCGGCGTGCCGATCGTCTACAAGCTCAACGCCGATTCCACCGTGGCTTCCAAGGAAGTGCTCGCCTAGGCGAGGCTGTCGATGTCCTGGTCCGACAGGTTCATCGGCACGACGGTGACGGGGATCGGGAAGGCGGCGCCCTTGCCGGCGATCGAGGCAACCAGCGGTCCCGGCCCCTCCTTGGAGGCGCCGGCGGCCAGCACCAGGATCGCGATGTCCTGGTCGTCCTCGATCAGCTTGTGGATCTCCTCGGCGGGCTTGCCCTCGCGCACCACCAGCTCGGGCTCGATGCCGAGCTTCTCGCGCACCTTGCCGGCATAGCCGTCGAGCGCGGCGTTCGCCGTCGCCATCGCCTCGTCGCGGATGATCTTCTCGACGCCCAGCCAGTGCTGCACTTCACCGGGCTCGATGACATAGAGAAGCACGAGCACGCCGCCCGTGGTCTGCGCACGGCGCGACGCATAGGCCACGGCGCGTTCGCATTCCGGCGTGTCGTCGATGATCGCCAGGAACTTGCGGCGGTGGCCGGCTTCCCGGCTCAGGCGTTTAGAGACCATCTGTCATCCTGCTTCGAGACCTGATCGCGCGGCAATCTGCCATCTGCCGCCCCGGGCGGCAAGACGGTGCAGAGTGACGCTTCGTCAGTCGCCGAGCAACCCGATGATCTCACGCACCGATTTCATCGTCGCCTCGGCCCGCGCGCCGGCCCGTTCGCCGCCGTCGCGCAACACTGCATCGACATAGGCCTTGTCGGCCGAAATGCGGCGCATCTCGCCGGCGATGGGCGCGAGTTTCTCCACTGCAAGGTCGGCCAGCGCCGGCTTGAAGACGGAGAACTGCTGGCCGCCGAATTCCTTGAGCACGGCTTCCTTGGAGATTTCCGCCAGTCCGGCATAGATGCCGACGAGGTTTTCCGCCTCCGGCCTTTCTGCCAGGCCGTCGAGTTCGCTCGGCAGCGGCGCGGGGTCCGTCTTTGCCTTGCGGATCTTCTTCGAGATGGTGTCGGCATCGTCGGTCAGGTTGATGCGCGAGAGGTCCGAAGGGTCCGACTTCGACATCTTCTTGGAGCCGTCGCGCAGGCTCATGATGCGCGCCGCCGGTCCGCCGATCACCGGCTCGATGAGCGGGAAGAAGCCGTTGACCTTCTCCTCGCCGACCATCATCTCGACGCCGCAGCCAAGCTCGGCGATGCGGTCGGAGAAGTCGTTGTTGAACTTCTGGGCGATGTCGCGCGTCAGCTCGACATGCTGCTTCTGGTCGTCGCCGACCGGCACCTGGGTGGCGCGGTAGACCATCATGTCGGCGGCCATCAGGCTCGGATAGGCGAGCAGGCCGAGCGAGGCGTTCTCGCGGTCCTTGCCGGCCTTGTCCTTGAACTGTGTCATGCGGTTCATCCAGCCGATGCGCGCCACGCAGTTGAATATCCAGGCGAGCTCGGCGTGCTGCATCACCCGGCTCTGGTTGAAGACGATGTGCTTCTTCGGGTCGATGCCCGAGGCCAGGAAGGCCGCCGTGATCGAGCGGGTCTGGTCAGCAAGGTCTGCATGGACGAGCTGCGCGGTGATGGAGTGGAGATCGACGACGCAGTAGATGCAGTCGCTGGTTTCCTGCAGGGCGACGAACTTCTTGATCGCGCCGAGATAGTTTCCGAGGTGGAGGTTTCCGGTCGGCTGGACGCCGGAGAAGACGAGCGGCTGGAAGGTGGTCATTGTCGTTGATCCCGATGGCTTGTGGAGGGCCGTTTCGCGCGCGGCGAAATGCGAGAAGGGCTTATGGACGAAGCCCTGTCCGGGATCAAGTATTCACGGTACGGCCGCCCCGTGGCGCGGCGGCGGGGGCTTTCGCCGCCGAACGCGGCAAGGTGCGGCGGCGAGCCGGCATGCCGACCAGCAGGCCAAGACGCGGCGGCAGCTTCTCGGCTAGCATCGCAAAGGCCAGCGAACCGGCGAAGGTGGCAACCACCACGAGGAACCAGGCGGGCCAGACGCCGAGATCGAGCGGCAGCACGTAGTAAAGCGCGGCGATCACCACCGTCTGGTGGACGATGTAGAGCGGAAAGATCTTGCGGTTCAGCCACATCAGTGCCGCGCTTTCGCGGTCGAAATATTTCGCGCCGAAGCCGACCAGCGCCAGGATCATCGACCAGGCCAGGGCAAAGACCAGCAGCTTGAACAGCGGTGTGACGTCTGCGTAGTTGCCGAGGAAATGCCCGCCGGCGTCGGTGAAGCAGAAGAGATAGAGATAGGTCGTCAGCACGAAGGCGAAGGCGGCGCTGTGGTAGCGGCGCTCGACGATCGCGGCGATGACCGCGGCATGGTGGCGGGCGACCAGGAAGCCCAGCCCGAACCAGCTCGCCCAGGCAGCAAACCAGGCGCCGTCACTGTAGAGCGCATTGGTCTGGCGCGGGAAGAACGGCGTCAGAACGAGGTTCAGAACCAGCGGAAATAGGAAGAACAGGTAGATTCCGTCGCTTTTCGCCGTTCGCTCGAACCAGTCCGTCACCGGTTTGGCGCGCGGATGCGACAGGATCCGGAACACCGGATAGCAGACGAAAGACATGACCAACAGGTAGGCGACGAACCACATGTGCGCCCAGGTGAAATTGCCCACCGGGTAGCGCCCCTCGGTGAAATAGCGCGTCACCCAGAAGGTCAGCAGCGAGCCTTCATAGCCGTCCTCGGCCATGCGCTCGAACCAGACCTGCGGCACGATGATCACGCACATGGCGAAGATCAGCGGCACGAAAAGCCGGACGAAGCGCTCCTTCAGGAAGGCCGAGGCGGTGGCCGAGCGGAAGGTGAACCAGGTCCCCATGCCGGAGACGAAGAACAGCAGCGCCAGGCGCCAGGCGCGCGGGAAGTCCATCGTCAGCTGCAGGCCGAGGCTGCCCTGCGGGCTCTTCATCAGCCAGTCCATGTCGGGAAAGAAGGCGACCGAGGAATGGTAGACGATGAGGATCAGAAAGGCCGAAACGCGTAGCCAGTCGACGTAGTGAAGTCTGGCGCTTGGCGGCATCAGGACTCTCCGGGCAATCGCAGGCGGCGGTACGCAGGCCCGCCGATCAGGCGCAACCTGACCCGGTTTTGTTAAGAAACCGGCCCGGAAATGGCGAAAATGCCGACGTAAGGGTTCGGTTTGCAGGAAGAACACCCCGATTTGAGCGTAAGACCCCTCGATCTGGCGTGAAATGCAGGCGACCTGCCCCTCTCGGCGGGTCGCCCTCAGTCGCCCCCCTGACGCGACCGGAACGGGTCAAGGAAGCTGCCGAGAGCCGTCGCGAGCCGGCCGGCGGCCCCCAGCGGCAGTATGACGATGTCGGCCATGCCGAGGCCCCGGTTGCTGCCGAGCGGACGTTGCGATCGCCCCAGCTCAAGTTGCAGGACAGTATAGCCGGAAGGGTCGAGCCGGGCGACGAGGGATGCGGTCGCGCCGAAGAACGCGCCGCGCGGCACGGGATTCGAGAGCCGGACGCCCGCCGGCCCGCCGTTGACGGTGACGGCAAGGGTCCGGAGGGCGTGGCGGTCGGAATGCACAAGCTGCAGCTTGATCCGGACAGGCCCGGCTGCGGTGAAGGGGATGAGCACCCTGGGACGCGGATTGCTGCCCACCCAGCGGACCGTCGGATCGTCGGACATCGGCAGGCGCCAGTCCAGGGCGCGCGGACCGTCGTCCTGCCGGATCGTCTCGCAGCGCTCGAGCGGCCGCAGGACGGGCAGCGCTATGCCCTTGTTGCCGGCATTGCGCCTGGCCATTGCGCCCTTCTCGAGATTCTCGAAAGCGGAATAGCGCACGGCCATGAATGTCCCCGCCGCGCGCGCGGCCGCCACCTCGGCCGCAAGAAAGGTCTCGTAGCCCGGCGCAGCCATGCGCGCGAGCATCGCCTCCTGCTCATCGGAGGCGTGGCGCAGGTAGCTCAGGTAGCGGTGGCCGGCAGCGAACTTGTGGGCCGTGACGCGCCCGGTCGAGGCGAAGCGCATCCCGGCATGTGCGGCGCGCAGCAGGAAATCCGAGTCGACCGGCGCACGCACCTCGTGCGGAGGGAGCCAGGGGCCGATGCGATCAGTGACGTCGCGGCGATGCGGGAAGCTTGAGGGCGGGAAGAAGTGCTCGAACGGCACACGGTCGTCGTCGAAGATGCCGGTGACCTGGCGAAAGTCGCTGCCCGGCGCGCCATGAAAGATCGCGCCGCCGACAGCGAAATCGAGTGTCGGGTCGCGCTCGAACAGGGTAGCCAGCGCCGCGAGATGGCCGGGCGCCCAGATGTCGTCGTGCCCGAGATAGGCGATATGGTCACACCCGGCCATCGCGATACCGGCATTGTTGGGGAAGGACTGGCTGCCGCATCGTTCGGCGAGATTGTGCCAGCGGATTTTCGGCGAGCCGATTGCCGCAACCACGTCGGCCGTTTCGTCGTCGCAGCAGTCGCCTACCACCACGAGTTCGAAACCGTCATGGGTCTGGGCCAGCACGGAGCGTATCGAGGGCAGGATGTGGCGCCCGCGATTGTAGGTCGCCATGACGACCGTGAACCGGGTCATCGTTCAGACGAACCGGTAGGGGATGCCCGGATGATCGAACCGCACCCTGCTCTTGTCGGGACGGGACGGATCGTAGGCGCGGGTCGGCATGTTGATGAAGGTCGCCGTCTGGCTGCCCCTGTTGTGGACGCCGTGGATCACGAAGGGCGGTATCGTCAGCGTGATATTGTTGGCCTCGCCGACGTCAAGGATGTTCAGCTGCCCGTGGGTCGGGCTGCCGGGCCTGATATCGTAGAGGACGACCCTGATGTCGCCGTTGGTGTAGGCGAGGCGGTCGTACTGCCGCTTGTGATAGACCCAGGCGCGGATGGATCCGGGCGCTGCCGTCACCCAGTAGACGTGCGGCGCGGGCTGCACGGGCTCCTGCAGGTCGGAGAGGAGAACCGTCAAGTCGCCGCGCTTGTCGACCTTCGTGTCGAGGCGCTGGATGCGGACGCCGTCGATCCTGTTTTCGATCTCGACGTCCTGCAAGATCCTGCCCTCGTCCCAGGCCGGATCATCCGTGAAGTCCTCGAGCGAAAGCGGCATTGCTAACCTTGTCCATCCTGTGCCGGCAGCGGACCGGCGTTGCTTGCGTTGAATTCGAACTCAGTTACCGGACGGGAGGCAGGCGTCAAGCGAAGCGCCGCCTAATCCGGGTCCTGACCGGCTTCACCGGCAGCTGGCGTCTCGCCGGGCCTGCGCTTCACGTTGCGCCGGATCATGCCCATGTCGGCGCCGCCCGTACCGAAGGCCGTGGCGAAATAGATCACCATGGCGCCGGCAACCAGCACGGCGAGCGCACTCGCCTGGCTGTAGATCGGCGAGGCCGCCGCAAGCCAGTCGCCCAGCCAGCCGGCGGCGAAATAGAGCGCGCCGGCCATGATGGCGGAGGCGAGCACCAGGCGCGGTATGCGCTTCACCAGCGCGGCGTCCCGCGTCCAGTGGCCCCGCCAGGCCAGCGTACCGAAGAGCAGGCCCGCATTGATCCAGCCGGCGGTCGCGGCCGCGATCGCGATGCCGACAGCGCCATAGGCCGGAAACAGGGTCAGCGCGATCGAGATGTTCACGATCACCGACAGGCCGGCGAAATACATCGGCGTGCGCGTGTCCTCGCGCGCGAAAAAGCCCGGCGTGAAGGCCTTGATCAACACGAAGGCCGGCAGGCCGATGCCGAAGACGGAGAGCACTTCGGCCACCAGCGTCGTGTCCTGCGGGGTGAAGGCACCGCGTTCGTAGAGCACCCGCACGATCGGCTCGGCGATGGTCAGCAGCGCGGCGGCCGCGGGCAGCGTCAGGAAGAGCGTGAACTCGACCGAGCGGTTCTGCAGGTTGGCCGCCTCGACGCGGTGGCCGGAGCGCAGCGCGCGCGCCAGTTCGGGCAGGAGGACGACGCCTACCGCCACGCCGACGATACCGAGCGGCAACTGGTAGACGCGGTCCGCGAGATTGAGCGAGGGCACCGCGCCCGCCTTGCCCGAGGCGATGGCCGTGCCGACCAGCGTGTTGATCTGCGTGATCCCGCCGGTGATGGCGGCGGGCAAAGCGAGCCACAGCAGCCGCCTGACATTCTTGGTCAGGCGCGGCCGGCGAAATCCGATCGAGACACCAGCGTGGCGCACGGCGAAGAACAGGATGCCAAGCTGGACGACGCCCGCCATCATCACGCCCCAGGCGAGCATCGTGCCGACCCCCGGCCCGTCATGGCCGCGATACCATGCCGCGACGAGGATGGTGACAAGGATGATGTTGAGGAAGACGGGCGCTATGGCCGCCGCGAAGTAGCGGTGCAGCGAGTTCAGCATGCCCGCCATCATCGCGCCGAGCGACATGCATATCAGATAGGGGAACATGATCGCCGCGAGCTCGGTGGTGAGCAGAAGCTTGGCGGGGTTCTCGGCGAAGCCCGGCGCGATGGCGTAGCGGATGAGGAACGGCATCGCCAGTTCCATCGCGATCGTGAGAAGCAGGAGGACGGTGAACAGGACTCCGAAGACTTCCTCGGAGAACTTTTTCGCGCCTTCAACGCCGCCCGCCTCGATCTCCTTGGCAAAGAGTGGGACGAAGGCGGCGTTGAAGGCGCCCTCGGCGAAGAGCCGGCGGAATGTGTTGGGAAACTGGAACGCCGCGTAGAAGGCCTCGGCGACCGGACCGGTGCCCAGCGCGGCGGCCATCATCATTTCGCGCGCAAAGCCGAAGACGCGGCTCAGCATCGTGCCGGCTCCGACGGTGGCGAATTTCCTGACGAGACTCATCGGGCGGGACCGTGGCTGGTGGAACAGGGCATTCGATTGTCGGCCTTATTCCGCCGCAGCGGAGAGACGCTTGGAGCCGCGCTCGGGCTTGGTGCCGGCAAGCGCCTCGATGAGTCGCTTGCGGATCGCCTCGATGCGGGTCGGATTGTCGATCTTGGCGCCCGTGAGATCGGTCACGTAGAAGGTGTCGATGACCTTCTCGCCGAAAGTCGTGATGTGCGCCGAGGCGATGTCGAGCGAAAGGTCGGACAGCGCGCCGGTGATCTCCGACAGCAGGCCCGGCCGGTCGAGACACTCGACCTCAACCACGGAGAAACGGTTGGACAGCGTGTTGCGAATCTCGGCACGCGGCGTGATCCTGAAGGTCTTCTGCCCGCGCTTGGGCTTGGCGCGCTTCTCGATCATCTCGGGCAGCCAGCTTCGGCCCGACAGAACGTCCTCGATCAGCCGGCCGACGCGCGTGCCGCGCCGCTGCTCGTCCTCGTCGCGGTCGAACTCGCGCGAGATGAGGATGGTGTCGAGCGCCCGCCCGTCTGCGGTGGTGAAGATCTGCGCGTCGACGATGTTGCCGCCGGCCGCGGCGCAGGCGCCGGCGATCACCGACAGCAGGCGCGGATGGTCCTGCGCCAGAACGGTGATCTCGGTCACCCCCTCGAAGGCATGCGTCTTGACCATCGTGGCGAGCTGCCTGTCGGCGGTGCTCGATTCGCGGACGAACTGGGCATGGCGGACCTGATCGGGCAGATCGACTGTCAGAAGATAGTTCTCGTAGTGCAGCTTGACGTATTTCCTGCGCGCCGCGTCGGGCCACTCGGCCAATGCCTCGGTCAGGCGCTCGCGCGCCTCGGCGGCGCGCTGGGCGCGACCGACCTCGGAGAAGCCGCCCGTGAGCAGCAGTTCGGTCTCGTAATAAAGCGTCCTGAGCAGTTGTCCCTTCCAGCCGTTCCAGACACCCGGTCCGACGCCGCGAATGTCACAGACGGTCAGTACGAGGAGCAGCTTCAAGCGCTCGACCGACTGCACCAGCGTGGCGAAGTCGTCGATCGTCTTGCGGTCGTTGAGGTCGCGGGTCTGCGCCGTCATGGACATCACGAGGTGGTGCTCGACGAGCCAGGCGACGGTCTCGGTATCCGCGGGCGACAGGCCCATATGCGGGCAGATGCGGCGGGCGATCCTGGCGCCGGCCACCGAATGATCCTCGGGGCGGCCCTTGGCGATGTCATGCAGCAGGATCGCGACGTAGAGCACCTCGCGACGCTTCTTCAGCGAGGGCATCAGCACATGCGCCAGCGGATGCACCTTCTCGCCGTCGCCGCGCTCGATCTCGGCCAGCACGCCGATGCAGCGCAGCAGGTGCTCGTCCACTGTGTAGTGGTGGTACATGGAGAACTGCATCATCGCGACGATCTTGCCGAAATCGGTGATCAGCTTGCCCAGCAGCCCGGCCTCGTTCATGCGGCGCAGGTTGAGCTCGGGATTGCGGTCCGAGGTCAGCACGTCGAGGAACAGACGGTTGGCCTCCGGGTCACGGCGCAGCGAGCGGTCCACCAGCTTCAGCGAACGCGTCAGGAGCTTCAGCGCGTCGGGGTGATATTCCAGCCCGTGCTTGTCGGCGAGCCAGAAGAGCCGCACCAGATTGACCGGGTCGCGCTCGAAGACCTGGTCATCGGCCACCGTGATGCGGTGGTTGTCGACCATGAAGTCGGTGGTTCCCGCGAGCTTTCGCCGGCGCCGCGAAAAGCCGATCAGGAGGCGGTTGAAGCCGGGAACCTGCTTGGCCTGCTCCTCTTCCAGCGCGGCGCAGAAGATGCGCGTCAGGTCGCCGACATCCTTGGCGATGAGGAAGTAGTGCTTCATGAAGCGTTCGACGCCGGACAGGCCCGGGTGGCTGGTGTAGTCGAGCCGCTCGGCGATCTCGCGCTGGATGTCGAAATGCAGCCGTTCCTCAGGCTTGCCGGTGAGGAAGTGCATGTGGCAGCGCACCGCCCAGAGAAAATCCTCGTCCTTGCGGAAGCGGTTGTATTCGGCGCGCGTGAAGACGCCCTTGGAGACGAGTTCCTCGCCGCTCCTGACCCGGTAGAAATACTTGCCGATCCAGAACAGCGTCTGCAGGTCGCGCAGGCCGCCCTTGCCGTCCTTGACGTTGGGCTCGACGAGATAGCGGCTCTCGCCGCCCTTGGCGTGACGCTCGTCGCGTTCGGCTAGCTTTGCCTGGGCAAACTCGGCGCCTGTATCCTTGACCACGGAATGGTCGAAGCGGATGACGAGGTCGTCGAACAGCGGCTCATTTCCCCACAGGAAGCGTGCCTCCAGGATGGAGGTGCGGATGGTGATGTCGGAGCGCGAGAGGCGCAGGCACTCGTTGATGTCGCGCGTTGCGTGGCCGACCTTCAGCCCCATGTCCCACAGCATGTAGAGCATGAACTCGACCATGCGCTCGCCGGCCCGGGTCTGCTTCTGCGGCAGCAGAAAGAGGAGGTCGATGTCGGAGCCGGGCGCAAGCGTGCCGCGGCCATAGCCGCCGACGGCAACGAGCGCCATGCGTCCTTCCTGCGTGGCGGCAGGCGGTTCGCCGAACTGGGCAATCGTGAAGTCGTGCAGCGCACCGATGATCTCGTCCATGACATGCGACAGGCGCGCCGCGCAGGCGGTGCCGCCGCCGTCGTCGAGGAGCATGGTCTCGGCCGTGCGCCGGCCCTCGGCGAGCGCGTCCTTGAGCAGGGACAGCGCATGCACGCGCGCGCCTTCTCCCGATGCACCGCCGGGCAGTCCGGAAAGCGCCACGCGCAGGGCTGCGCCGTCGATCAACTGGTCGAGCTTAAGGGGAATCTTTGCCATTGGGCCTCGCCGTCAAGGCGGCGTCTATAGCGTGATTTTGCGAGCGTGAACACTGCGGCGCAGAACCCCGAGCCGGGGTCACGAGGCCGCGCGCAGCTTTCGCGACAGGACGAAGTTCTTCAGCTGGGCGGCGCTCATGGCATGGGCGAAGGCGTGGCCCTGCAGCGCATGGCAGCCGAGACCCTCCAGCACCTTGGCGTGACCCATCGTCTCGACGCCCTCGGCCAGCACCTCGATGCCGAGCGAGCGGCCGATGTCGATGATGGAGCCGACGAGCTGGCGCTGGCCCGGCGCACGCAGCAGCGGGATGATGAGCTGGCGGTCGATCTTGAGGCGGCGCGGCTTGAGCTTGAGCAGGCTGACGATCGAGGCGTAGCCGGTGCCGAAATCGTCGATCTCGATGTCGATGCCGAGATTCTTGATCTGCTCGACGTTCCAGGTGACCAGCTCGTCGTTCTCGTCGAGGAAAATCGATTCGACCAGCTCGAACGAGATGGTGCCCGGCTTGATGCGGAGCTTGCGCAGGCTGCGGATCAGTTCCTCGTCATGCAGCCGGCGGGCCGAGACGTTGACCGAGGCCTTGGGGATGTCGAGGCCGCTGGCCGTCCACTCGTTGAAGTTCCTCAGCGTCTGCTCGAGGATCATGCGGTCGATGGTGCCGACGACATTGAGCTCCTCGGCGATCTTCATGAAGGAAGCGGGCGCCAGCAGGCCCTCGGTCGGGTGGTTCCAGCGGGCCAGCGCCTCGACACCGATGACGGCATGGGTGGCGGCGTCGAACTGCGGCTGGTAGTAGGCGACGAACTCGTTGCGTTCGAGACCCGACAGGATGTCGTCGGCGATGCGCTTGGTCGAGACGATCTCGGCCTGCAGCGCCTCGTTGAAGAACTGGTAGCGGTTGCGGCCGCGGCTCTTGGCCCGGTAGAGCGCGAGATCGGCATTGACGAGCAGGCGGCGCGGATCGGTGCCGGCCTCGAGGTCGCTGGCGATGCCGATGGAAACACCGAAGCGGCACTCATGGCCCTCGTAGGGGACCGGCTGGTGCATCTGCTCGATGATGCGATCGGCGAGGCGGGCAAGGCGTTCGTTCCAGACCGCTTCGTCGAGCCGGTCGGCCTTGCACAGCACGACGAACTCGTCGCCGCCGACGCGGGCGACAAAATCGCCTTGGCGCAGGTTCGAGGTCAGCACCTTGGCCGCATAGCGCAGCATGGCGTCGCCGGCGGCGTGGCCCAGCGTGTCGTTGATCTGCTTGAAGCGGTCGAGGTCGATATGCAGCAGGCCGGCGCGTTCGCCTTCGCCATGCGCCTTGTCGATGTGGGCGGCGAGGACGTCGTCGAGGTAGCGGCGGTTGGGCAGGCCGGTCAGCGAATCGTGCAGCGCATTGAACTCGATGCGTCCCTTGGCTGCCTCGAGCTCGACATTGCGCGCCTCGGTCAGCATGTTGGCCTGCTTGAGGCTCTCGTTCAGCTCGACGTCGGCGGTGACGTCCCAGTTGACGCCGACGATGCGGGGCGGCTCGCCGGGATCCTGGTAGACCTTGGCGCTCTCACGGACGTGACGGACCTCGCCGTCGAGCAACAGGCGATACTGCGTCTGGTAGCTGCCGCCGGCCGCCAGCGCGGTGGGGAATTCCGTCAGCACGCGGGCGAGATCCTCGGGATGGATGGCGCGCTCCCAATCGGCATAGGTGCGCGGACCGCCATCGGCCGGGCGGCCGTAGAGCTCGTTCATCCGGTCGTCCCAGAGCAGGCTGTTGTCCCCGGTGTTGAGCTCCCAGACGCCGATATGCGAGCTGTTGAGGGCGAGGCCGAGGCGGCGCGACAGGCGCTCGAGCTCGATCTCGCGGCGGCGCAGCTCGCTGATGTTGTCGGAGCGCTCCTCGATCAGCCGGCCGGTCATCACGGTCGGCACCATGATCAGCGCACCGGCGACGAAGATCAGCAGGCGCAGCGTCCAGGTGTTGGGCGGGGTGACATCCCAGCCGCCCTTGGGAACGGCAGCGATCTGCCAGGAACCGGTCGGCAGCAGGATGCGGGCCGTGACGGGATTGTTGCTGGTGACGCTCTCGTCGCCATAGAAGCGCTGGCCGGCGGCGCCCGAGCCGTCATGGCCCATCAGCGCGATGTCGATGGGCAGCTTTGGATCGAGCAGTCCGCTCTCGCGGTAGAGGCGATCGCGGTCGATGACCGCCGAAACGATGCCCCAGAAGGACGGAACGCCATGGCGTGTCTCGATGAAGACCGGAAAGCGGCCGATGAAGCCCTGGCCGCCCTGCACGAGATCGACCGGGCCGGCGAGGATGAGATCGCCGGTATCGCGGGCCCGCAGGGCCGCCTCGCGCTGCGCGTCGTTCTTGCGGTAGTCGAGACCGATGGCCTTCTCGTTGCCGGCGAGCGGATAGATCAGGGACAGGACGAGATCTGGTGCGCCGGCGATGGTGCGCAGCTGCGAGTCGCCGGACAGGAGGTTGGCCGCAAGCTGGGCAAAGCGGTGCTGGCGCATGTTCGGCTCAGTGGTGAGCGTGGCGACGAGGCCGCGCACCAGCTGGATGTTGCCGTTGACGTTGCCTTCGATCTTGGCGCGGATCACGCCGACGCTGCTCAGGACTTCGGAACGCAGGCTCTGCTCGAAGACCCGGCGGTTCTGGTGCTCGGCGAAGAAGCCGGCCAGAACGATGACGAACAGCGCCAGCACCGCCGGAACATTCGTCGGTCTCCAGATCAGCCGCACTACACTGCGGAGAGATTCGAGCCTGGCACTCAATGATTTCCAACCAGCCGACGCGCCGGGATCGGCACGCATCAGGCCGACGCTATCGGCGAGTGCTTAAATATCACTTTAGAAAAGACCGAGTTTAGCCGGCAAGCGCGGTTTTTGTGGCCTTTTCGGGCATTTGTCGGGTGTTTCGGGGTCCAACGGCACCCCTGTGCACGCCCCCTTGCGCTCGACCGGTTTTCGGCCAAAAGATGCGCGCGTCACCGAGGGGAAGGGGCATGTCCGTCAAAATCCGCCGCCAGTGCCGCCGAGAGGCGTGGGCCGGCCATGCCGCCTAGCCCGGCCTCGAACCGGCTTCGGCGCGCTGCGGCGACCGCCTTCGCCTTCCTGGTGACGCTGTTTGCCCGCTTCGTCACGGCGGTGCGCGGCGTGTGGATCGGCAACGAGCCTTCCGACCGGCAGCGCGTCTATTTCGCCAACCATGCCAGCCATGGCGACTTCCTGCTGGTGTGGATCGTGCTGTCGCCGCGGCTGCGCCGCAGGACGCGGCCGGTGGCGGGCGCCGACTACTGGCTGAAATCGCCGCTCAGGCGCTTCATCGGCTGCGACGTCTTCAACGCGGTGCTGATCGACCGCAACCGCGAGACCAGAACGCGCGACCCGATCGAGATCATGCGCGAGGCTGTCGACGAGGGCTCCTCGCTGATCCTGTTTCCTGAGGGTACGCGCAACGAGACGAAGGACGCGCTGCAGCCCTTCAAGGCCGGTCTCTACCACCTGGCGGCGAGCCGGCCCGCGCTGGAGCTCGTGCCGGTGTGGATAGAGAACCTCAACCGCGTCATGCCGAAAGGAGAGTTCGTGCCGGTGCCGCTGATCTGCAGCGTCATCTTCGGGCCGACGATCCAGGTGGCCGAGGGCGAGGCCGCCGACGCCTTCCTCGATCGGGCGCGCGCGGCGCTTCTGGCGCTCAAACCGGTACGCAACGGGAGTGCCGCGTGATCCATCCCGACCTCCTCAACCTGCTCTTCGGCGTCGGCGCCATCCTGGTGGTCGCCTCGGCCGTCGGCTACGTGCTGCAGCGCCGGCTGTCGCCGGACGGCCAGAACAGCGCGGTCGAAAACCTCAACGACCGCATTCGCGCCTGGTGGGTCATGGCGGTGCTGCTCGCCATCGCCTTCATCGGCGGGCGGGCCGGCGTGGTGCTGCTGTTCGGCTTCTGCTCCTTCGCGGCGCTGCGCGAATTCGTCACGCTGACCAATGCCAGCCGCGCCGACCACTGGTCGCTGGTGGCGTCGTTCTTCGTCGTGCTGCCGTTCCAGTACTACCTGGTGTGGACCGACTGGTACGGGCTCTACTCGGTGTTCATCCCGGTCTATGTGTTCCTGCTGCTGCCGATCGTCTCCGTGTTGCGCGGCGAGACGGAAAACTACCTGGTGCGCGTCGCCGAGGTGCAGTGGGCGCTGATGATCTGCGTGTTCTGCGCCTCGCACGTGCCGGCGCTGCTCAATCTCGACATTCCGGGCTTCGAGGGCCGCAACGTCTTCCTGATCGCCTTCCTGATCGTCGTGGTGCAGCTTTCCGACGTGCTGCAATATGTCTGGGGCAAGCTTCTCGGCCGCCACAAGATTGCACCCCGGCTGTCGCCGTCCAAGACCGTCGAGGGTTTTGCCGGCGGCATCGCGAGCGCCACGCTGGTCGGCGCCGGCCTGTGGTGGATGACGCCCTTCACCATGCTGGAGGCAGGGCTGCTGGCGCTCGTCATCACGCTGTCCGGCTTCTTCGGCGGCCTCGTCATGTCTGCGATCAAGCGCGACCGCGGCGTCAAGGACTGGGGCAACGTGATCGCCGGGCATGGCGGCTTCATCGACCGGCTGGATTCGGTGGTCTTCTCGGCGCCGATCTTCTTCCACATCGTGCGCTATTTCTGGACGGTGGACTGACGGATGGCGGGACGTCCGGCGGAGAACTCCCTCGTCCACATGGGCATCGCCTTCCTGGCCATGGGCGGATGGGCGGCCTTCGCCAACCGAGCACACCCGATGCCCGAGCCGCTCGTTGCCGGGCTGGTGCAGGGCGCGCTGTCGGCGGGGATCACGCTGGTGCTGAAGCGCATGGTCGAAGCGCTTGGCCGGCGCCTGGCGGGGATCGCCGCGCTGGTGCTGCCGCCGCTGATCGCGGTATCGCTGTCGCTCGCCATCCTCGGCACGATCCATATGGCCGCCGGCACGCCGGAGCTTCTGGCCACCATCGCGCTGCCGGCAAGCGTGACGGCACTCTATTCGGCAGGCTATGCGCTGGCGCTCTGGCGCGGCAGGAGGGCGACATGACCGAAACGGAAAACAGGCGGCCGCTGGCCAGCCGTGGCTCGGGCTGGGCCGCCGCGCTGACCCGCTTTCTGGCGAGGACCGCGATCTCGCCGAACCAGATCTCCGTCGCCAGCATGGCGGCGGCGGCACTTGGCGGGCTCGCCTTCTGGCAGGCCGGCATGGCCGACGGTGCGGTGGCGCGTGCACTGCTCCTCGTCGCCGGCGCGCTGTTCTGCCAGCTCAGGCTGCTTTGCAACCTGCTCGACGGCATGGTGGCGATCGAGGCGGGCAAGGCCGCTCCCGACGGCGCTTTCTGGAACGAGTTTCCTGACCGCGTGTCGGACATGCTGATCCTCGCCGGCATCGGCTATGGCATCGGCTGGCCGGCGCTCGGCTGGGCCGCCGTGGCGCTGGCGATCCTGACCGCCTATGTGCGCGAGGTCGGGCGCGGTTGCGGGCTCGCCGCCGATTTCTGCGGCCCGATGGCCAAGCCGCACCGCATGGCGCTGGTCACCGCCGCCGCGCTCGCTTCGTTGTTCGAGCCGCTGTGGAACGGCCGCAACGAGATCCTGCTCGCAGCGCTCTGGCTGGTCGCCCTCGGCTCGGGCGTGACGGCGCTGCGCCGCTCGTGGCGGATCGTGGGAAAACTGCGAGGCGCATGATCCGTAGCCGTGAGGCTGTGGTGTTCAAAGACAGTCCCGGGTAACAACCGGTGACAAGCCGGATGCGCGACACTTTGGAGGCAAGGATGCGGGAAGAGCAGAAACTGGCGGCGTCCGAATTCCTGTTGAAGCACTGGCGTGACGGCCGTCACATGCAGGCCATGCCGGCAGAGTTGCGCCCGACCACACGGGCACAAGCCTACGCGGTGCAGGCCCTCGCGGAGGGGATGAGCACCAGGCCGCTTGCCGGCTGGAAGATCGCCGCGACGAGTGTCGCCGGCCAGAAGCACATCAATGTGAGCGGCCCGATGGCCGGACGGCTGCTGGCCGAGAGGATCGTCCCGCAGGGCGTCCCCGTTTCGCTCGGAGCCAACCGGATGCTGGTGGCCGAAGTGGAATTCGTGTTCCGCATGGGCGAGACACTGCCGCCGCGCGAAAAGGCCTATGCCGAAAGCGAAGTGCTGGACGCCGTGGCGGCATTGCATCTGGGCATCGAGATCCCCGATTCCCGCTTCATGACCTTCGAGACAGCGGGCGAGGCGCAGCTCATCGCCGACAATGCCTGCGCCGACCAGTTCGTGCTCGGCCCCGAAGCGCCCGGCTCCTGGCGCAGCACCGACCTGGCCTCGCACAGGGTCACGGGGCTCAACAGCAGCGGCGCCGTTCACGAGGGGCGCGGCGCGAACGTTCTCGGCGGCCCGCTCATTGCGCTGACTTGGCTCGCCAACGAACTCTCCGGGCAAGGCGTCGCGCTCGCGCAAGGACAGATCGTCACGACCGGGACCTGCTGCGTGCCGATTCCTGTCGGCCCGGGCGACGTGGTGACCGGCGACTATGGCAGCCTCGGCACCATCGAGGTTGCCTTCACGCGCTAGCGGAACAGGCTCGTCTGCGCCGCGAGTGGCTCAGCCGCAGGTACGGGCCGTCTTCAGCGCCTCGTCTCGCAAGGCCTTCGTCGTTGCGCCGAGCCGACGGACTGCCGCATAGAAGCGCGGATAGTCGCCCGCGCAGAGCTCGAAGAGCCGCAGGAACGCCGGCACCTGTTCGCTGTAGACGGAGGTCGCTGCAAGCTTGGCGTTGTTGATCGGGGCATCGATCCAGGCGTCGTATCCCCGGTAGCCGCCCCAGCGGCCGTCGCGCAGCCGCCGGTAGCGCTGCCGCAGCCGTTCGATGGCGGCCGCCTTCGCCGCCCGCTTCTGCGCCACGGTCCCGGCGCCGCCATAGACGGCGGCCAGCTCGACCCGCGTTTGCGACACCAGCGCGAGAAAGGCGTCGCGACGCTTGCGCTCGGCCTCGTAGCGGCGCAGCGCGCCGGGGTCGCCCGTCGCGCGCAGCCATTTCTGCACCCCGGTCGTTTCGACGGCGACGGCGAAAGCCTCGTTGAAGGCTGAATCGCCGGCCACATAGACGCGCTGGTGGGCAAGCTCGTGAAACACCAGTTCGGCGAGCGCGGTTTCGCCCTGCCGGAACATGGTGCTCAGCAGCGGATCGCTCGACCAGCCGAGCGTCGAATAGGCCGTGATGCCGGAGATGTAGACGTCAAAGCCCTGCTGCTTGAGCGCAGCGGCCTGCTCCGCCGCGGACTCCTGCGAGAAATAGCCCCGGTAGGGAACGCAGCCGAAGACGGGGAAGCACCATGTGCGCGGCGCCAGCGAGAATTCCGGCGCGGCAAAGACCGCCAAAGTCACATAATCCCGATCGATATCGACGTAGCTGCGGTAGCTGCTGTTGTCGGGCAGCGCGAGTTTGTCGCTGGCAAACTGCCTGATGGCGCTCGCCGATTGCATCCTGGCGCGCAACGCGTCCGGAGTCGCGGGATCGTCGATCAGTCTCGCAACGCTCTTGCGCACCGACATGATCTCGACATGCCCCTTCAGCGACTGCGCATAGTAGCAGCCGGTCAGGCCGGACAGCATGACGGCCAGGGCAATCAGTCGAAAAAATGCGCGCGTCACGATGAGGCCATGGCATCCATGATCTGGGTTTACCCGTCCGCTCCCGGGGCACGCAAGCGGTCAGCGGCCGACGTAGACTTCAGGTGGAGAAAAACCGGGCAGGTCAGAACTGGAAATCGTCCAGCTCCGCCTGAGACAGGCCCAGCATTTCTCCGGTGGTATTGGCAGGTTGCGCAGAGCCCTTCGTCACCATCCGCTTTTGAGCTCCCTGCAGGCCCATGCAATCGAAGAATTTTCCCAGAAGCATCGGATCGAAATGACCGTTCCACGTCGCCATCATCGCCGCGGCAGCTTCCGGAGTAGACCCCGCCTTGTATGGTCGGATGGAGGTCAATGCGTCGAAAACATCGCAGATGGCAATGATCCGGGCCGCGGCGCAGATCTCGTCGCCTCTGGAACCATTCGGGTAGCCGGATCCGTCGAGCTTCTCGTGGTGTTGAAGACTAGCCTTCGCGACGATTTCCGGCAGGTCGGTTCCTCTCTCCAGCATTTCGTAACCCCTGCGCGGGTGGGCCTGCATGACCGCTATCTCTTCGGCGGTGAGCGGCCCGTTCTTGGTCAGGATCGCGCTTGGGATGCGAAGCTTCCCGATATCGTGCAGAAGGGCGCTGACACACAGGATTCGGACCAGTTTCCCCTCGAGCTTCAGATGGCGCGCGAACAGGCCAACAAGCGCACAGACGGCGATCGAATGCTGGAAGCTGACCTCGTCCTTCGTCTTGAGCTTGGTGAGATTCAGGATGGTTGCCGGGCGGGTGCAGACAAGCTGGTCGACTACATCGACAACCGCCTCGGCCTGCGTGCGGTCGATTCCCTTCGGCGAGGTGGCGTTGCTGAAGAGCGAGCGGACCATACCGGTCGCGTGCGTCATGGCAGCCGCACCGTTGTCGAACACCCGGTTCGGCTTCCCGGACGTCGAGTTCCTCGGCCCGACCCCCTTGGACAGATCGATGGTCAGGGTACTCACCGAACTTTCGCGAAGCGCTCTCAGTTCAGCCGGACTGGTCAGCTTGAACTGGCTTCGCGCGAAGGGACTGCTCAGCCATTGGTTGCCAAATCCATGGATGAACATGCCGAGACAGGCTTCATTCTTGTCAATTTCAAGAAGCGTAGACTTCATCATGCGATGCCTGCCTGGCAGTCGATAAGGACCGAAACCACGGAAGCGGTTCGATCCCCCTCAGTGGCGTCCGACGGATAGCTAGATAGACCTGAAGAATTAATACCCGGTTGAATGGCGAATTTCTGGAGGGCTGAGGATATACTATTGCGTATCCTCGCAACCAGCATCGGTGCCCTGCCGTCCAATGCGAGAGCACGCCGCCGTCACCAAGCGCGGCTCAACGGCAAACCCTCTCACTGCCATCCACAATGCTGCCAGTCGGCAGCGGTCCGGCAGGCGCCCTCCGATCCGTGCGGCAACAGAGGCTCCGGGGCCTGTCGCTAGCCGCCCATCCCCTTCAGCCGGTAGAGCGCTTCGAGCGCCTCTCGCGGCGTCAGTTCGTCGGGGTTGATGGCCTCGAGTGCGGCGCCGAGCGCCTCGGTCTTTGCTGGCGGCGGGGCCTCGCGTTTTGCAACAGCCGAGAACAGCGGCAGATCGTCGACAAGGCGGTCGGCCTTGCCTGCGGATTCTCCGGTTTCAAGCTGCTGCAAAACGTCCTTGGCGCGCTGCACGACGGCGGCCGGCAGGCCGGCCAGGCGCGCCACCTGGACGCCGTAGCTGCGATCGGCCGCACCCATCGCGACCTCGTGCAGGAAGACCACGTCGCCCTCCCATTCCTTGACGCGCATGGTGACGTTGTGCAGCCGGCCGAGCTTGCTGCTGAGCGATGTCATCTCGTGGAAATGTGTCGCGAAGATCGCGCGGCAGCGGTTCTTCTCGTGCAGGTACTCGACCGCCGCCCAGGCGATCGACAGGCCGTCGAAGGTCGCCGTGCCGCGGCCGATCTCGTCGAGGATGACGAGGCTCTTGTCGCTTGCCTGGTTGAGGATCGCCGCCGTCTCGACCATCTCGACCATGAAGGTCGAGCGGCCGCGCGCCAGGTCATCGGAGGCGCCGACGCGGGAGAACAGCCGGTCGACGACGCCGATGCGGGCGCTCTTCGCCGGCACGTAGCCGCCCATCTGCGCAAGAATCGCAATCAGCGCGTTCTGGCGCAGGAAGGTCGACTTGCCGCCCATGTTGGGGCCGGTGAGCAGCCAGATGGCGCCGTGGCGGGCATCGCCCTCGGGCGACAGGTCGCAATCATTGGCGACGAAGGGGCTTTCGGCCTGGCGGCGCAGCGCCTGCTCGACGACCGGGTGGCGGCCGCCCCTGATCTCGAAGGAGAGGCTTCCGTCGACCGCCGGGCGGCAATAATCCTCGGCCGTCGCGAGCTTCGCCAAAGCGGCCGACACGTCGAGCACGGCGAGCGCCTCGGCACCGGCGCGGATGGCCTCGGCGGCGGCGACGGATTCAGCGACCAGCCGGTCGAAGACGCCCAACTCTATCGACAGCGAGCGGTCGGCGGCGTTGGCGATCTTGGTCTCCAGCCCGGCAAGCTCGGTGGTGGTGAAGCGCATGGCGCTCGCCATGGTCTGGCGGTGGATGAAGCGCGCCTTCAGTGCGTCGGAGCCGTTCAGCACCGCCTGGTGGTTGGCCGTCACCTCGATGTAGTAGCCGAGCACGTTGTTGTGGCGGATCTTGAGCGAGCGGATGCCGGTCTCCTCGATCAGGTCGCGCTCCATGCCGAGGATCACCCGGCGCGAGGCGTCGCGCAGCGAGCGCATCTCGTCGAGCTCGGCATCGTAATCCTGGCGCACGAAGCCGCCGTCGCGCTTCAAGAGCGGCAACTCGTCGCCAAGCGCGGCGTCGAGATGGGCGGCAAAGTCGTTTGGCAGCGCGGCAATCGCGGCCATGGCGTCGGCGAGTTCCTCGGGCAGCGCCGCACCCGACAGCAGGTCGGCGATCTGGCCGGCGGCATCGAAGCCGGAGCGCAGCGCGCCGAGGTCGCGCGGGCCGCCGCGGTTGAGCGCCAGCCGCGTCAGCGCGCGCGGCATGTCGGCGACGCCCTTGAGTGCTGCGCGCAGCGCATCGCAAAGCTGCGGCTCGGCGAGGAAGAAGCCGACCGCGTCGAGCCGCTTGTTGATCGCGGCCGGATCGGTCAGCGGCGACATCAACCGGTCGGCCAGCAGCCGCGCACCGGCGCCGGTGACGGTGCGGTCGATCGCCCTGAACAGCGAGCCGTCGCGGCTGCCCGAGAGCGTGCGCAGGAGTTCAAGGTTGCCGCGCGTTGCCGGGTCGATGAACAGCGTCGAGCCGGCCTGCTCGCGCTCCGGGAAGGAGAGCGGCGGGCGCTCGGCCTTCTGGGTCTTCTCGACATAGGCGACGATGGCCGCGATCGCCGACAGTTCGGCGCGGCCGAAGGCGCCGAAACTGTCGGGCGTGGCGACGTCGAAGAAGCGGCTGATGCGGCCGGCGGCGGCGGCCGAATCGAACAGCGTCGGCGGCTGCGGGCTGGCGACGCGGCCGAGCTGGTCGAACAGCGGCTTCAGTTCGGGATCGTGGAACACCGGCTCGGCGACGATCAGTTCGCGCGGGTCGATGCGGAAAATGTCGGAGGCGAGGTTGTCGGCGTCGGTCTCGGCGACGCGGAAAATGCCGGTCGACATCTCGATCCAGGCCAGCGCGTAGCTGCCCTGGCTGCCGGCGCCGGCCTTGACCCGCCCGAGCGCCATCAGGAAGCTCGACTCCGAGGGCGCCAACAGCTTGTCCTCGGTGATGGTGCCCGGCGTGACGAGGCGCACGACGTCGCGCTTGACCACCGACTTGGAGCCGCGCTTCTTGGCCTCGGCCGGATCCTCGATCTGCTCGCAGACGGCGACGCGGAACCCCAGCCCGATCAGCTTCTGCAGATAGTCGTCGGCGGCATGCACCGGCACGCCGCACATCGGGATATCCTGGCCCTGATGCTTGCCGCGCTTGGTCAGCACGATGCCGAGGGCGCGCGAGGCATGTTCGGCGTCGTCGAAGAACAGCTCGTAGAAATCGCCCATGCGGTAGAACAGCAGCGAATCCAGATTGGCCGCCTTGATCTCGATGAACTGCTCGATCATCGGGGTCGCGGGCGGGTGTGCGGCTTCGGTCCTGATCGGGGCTTCCTGGTTCAACGCGTCTTCCGGTCGGGCAAAAATTTGCCGGCCCTTGTTGGCGGTTTACAGCGCCGGAGTGTAGCCTTAATCCCGAATGCTCCACAAAAGAAAAGCATTACCCTGGGAGGGGACATTTCAGCATGGCAAAGAAACCGGACAATAGCGGTCCCTCGGTCAGCGGCCAGGAGGCGCTCGACTTCCACGCCATGGGGCGGCCCGGCAAGCTGGAGATCAACCCGACCAAGCCCATGGCGACGCAGCGCGACCTCAGCCTCGCCTATTCGCCGGGCGTCGCCGTGCCGGTCGCGGCGATCGCCGAGGACCCCTCACGCGCCTATGACTACACGACCAAGGGCAACATGGTCGCCGTCATCTCCAACGGCACCGCCATCCTCGGCATGGGCAATCTCGGCGCGCTCGCCTCCAAGCCGGTGATGGAGGGCAAGGCGGTTCTGTTCAAGCGCTTCGCCGACGTCGATTCCATCGACCTCGAGGTTGACACCGAGGACGCCGACGAGTTCATCAACTGCGTCAAATTCCTCGGCCCCTCCTTCGGCGGCATCAATCTCGAGGACATCAAGGCGCCCGACTGCTTCATCATCGAGCAGCGGCTGCGCGAGCTGATGGACATTCCCGTCTTCCACGACGACCAGCACGGCACGGCGATCATCGCCACGGCCGGGCTGATCAACGCGCTGCACCTGACCGGCCGCGACATGAAGGACACGAAGCTCGTCTGCAACGGCGCCGGCTCGGCCGGCATCGCCTGCATCGAGCTCATCAAGTCGATGGGCTTTGCGCCGGAAAACATCATCCTGTGCGACACCAAGGGCGTCGTCTACCAGGGCCGCGCCGAGGGCATGAACCAGTGGAAGTCGGCGCATGCGACCAAGACGACCAAGCGCACGCTGGCCGACGCCATGGACGGCGCCGACGTGGTGTTCGGCCTGTCGGCCAAGGGGGCGCTCAGCGACGCGATGATCCGCTCGATGGCGAAAAACCCGATCATCTTCGCGATGGCCAACCCGGACCCCGAGATCACGCCGGAGGAGGTCGCGCGCATCCGCTCCGACGCCATCATGGCGACCGGCCGTTCGGACTATCCGAACCAGGTCAACAACGTGCTCGGCTTCCCCTACATCTTCCGCGGCGCGCTCGACGTGCGCGCCACCACCATCAACGACGCCATGAAGGTCGCCGCCGCCAACGCGCTGGCCGAGCTCGCCCGCCAGGACGTGCCCGACGACGTCGCCGCCGCCTACCAGGGCAACCGGCCGAAATTCGGCCCCAACTACATCATCCCGGTGCCCTTCGACCCGCGCCTCATCTCGGCCATCCCGCTTGCCGTCGCCAGGGCCGCGATGGACTCCGGCGTCGCCCGCAAGCCGATCCTCGACCTCGACAAGTATGCGCAGGAACTGTCGGCCCGGCGCGACCCGATCGCCTCGACCCTGCAGCGCATCTACGACCGGGTGCGCCGCCAGCCCAAGCGCGTCGTCTTCGCCGAGGGCGAGGAGGAGCAGGTGATGCGCGCCGCCGCCTCCTATGCCAGCCAGAAGCTCGGCACGGCGATCCTGGTCGGCCGCGACGAGATCATCCGCGAGAACGCGAAAAATGCCGGCGTCGAGCTCGACCGGCCGGGCATCGAGATCATCAATGCCCGGCTGTCGCGCAGGAACGGCGTCTATGCCGACTATCTCTACGAGCGGCTGCAGCGGAAGGGCTACCTCTTCCGCGACGCGCAGCGGTTGATCAACAACGACCGCAACCACTTTGCCGCCTGCATGGTGGCGCTGGGCGACGCCGACGCGGTGGTCACCGGCGTCACGCGCAACTATTCGACGGCGCTGGAGGACATCCGCCGCGTCATCGACGCAAAGCCCGGCCACCGCGTCATCGGCGTGTCGATCGTGCTGGCGCGCGGGCGCACCGTCATCGTCGCCGACACCGCCGTGCACGACATGCCCAACGCCATCGAGATCGCCGACATCGCCGAGGAGGTGGCGGGCTTCGCGCGCCGCATGGGCTACGAGCCGCGGCTCGCCATGCTCGCCTATTCGACCTTCGGCCATCCGCCCGGCGAGCGCTCCGAGCGCGTCCAGGAGGCAGTCAAGATTCTCGACAAGCGCCGCGTCGATTTCGAATATGACGGCGAGATGGCGGCCGACGTGGCGCTCAACGCCGAGGCGATGAAGCGCTACCCCTTCTGCCGCCTGTCAGGCCCGGCCAACGTGCTGGTCATGCCCGCCTTCCACTCGGCCTCGATCTCGACAAAAATGCTGCAGGAACTCGGCGGCTCGACCGTCATCGGCCCGCTGCTGGTGGGGCTGAACAAGCCGGTCCAGATCGTGCCGCTCAGCGCCAAGGATTCGGATATTGTGAACATGGCGGTGATCGCGGCGTATACGGCGGGGGTGTAGCGCCGGCCTGATCTCCCCCCTTGCGGGGGGTGAGCGGCTGGTTCGCGAAGCGAATTAATCATGCCAGTGGTATGATTAAAGGCCTGCGAACGCCGGGACGCTGCGAAGCAGCGGGGACCCGGCCGAAAGCGATTTCACCATCTTGGGCGAGCACGGCCGTCAGGCCGCGCGGAGACCAAGTGTTAGAAATCGCAAGAGAGGGGATCCTGTCAGAACCGTGCCCGTTCATCTATCCCAGTGGACGTGTGCGATGAAGGCGTCTTTCCGCTTAAGTTCACAATGTCGTCGATCCCGATCGGAGTCAGAAATTCTTGCCACCCCAATACCACCGCCAGTTCGAATCGGAATTCGTCTGCAATCTTGGGATGATCAGGCATCAGGCACTCGACTGCATCGACGAACCGCAGCGTAGCTCGCGTCATATAAGCCCATAGGTCTGCGGCAAAGACTAGGAAGCGTTCTGGATGGGCGGTTGGCCCAATGTTCTTAATGCCATTCGCCGTCATATGCAGCGACAGTCCTTCAATGCTCGGATGCGAGCCGGCATTAGAGTAGAAGTCGAACGCACCCTTCACGTACTCGACATCCTTGGCAGTGGGGTCCGCCAGGAGGGTCTTTCGGATAACCCCAAACTTGAATTTCTTGAAGCGCGCCTTTCCCGTTGCGTTCAACCAGTCCGGTGCCTTCTCCGGATGCAAACGGAAGTGCTCGACAAGCTGATGGCACTCGACAATATCGCGACATTGGTGCGCAGACGGAGACCAATATCCGCAAAGCATTAGGCGACCGGCAGCCCCACAACTGTTCACCATGCGCGCGCCTAGGTCGAGAACGACTGCGATTTCTGGTCGGCCATTCATGTATTCGCCGCGTGATAGTGCGACCTTCTCAATCAACCGGACGCAGCCAATCCCCGCACGCGAATATGCGTCGCCGAGACTGCCGTTGGCGAGGAGCGCATGGTGGGCGGAGACGATTGCCGACTCGTGCAGGATCATGTCTCGAGCTTGGCCTATCGGAAGTGCGGAGTCATCTTGGTAGTCACGAGACGGCAACGCGGTCAGTGGGGTCGCAAGGTTGGCAGATGTGGATCGGACAAATCCCCTCTCTTGCGATTTCTAACACTTGGCCTGTGCGCGGCCTGGCGGCCGTGCTCGGCTAAGATGTTGAAATCGCTTTCTCTCCCGCAAGGGGAGAGATATGCGCGGCGGCGTTGCGCCAGTCTTGGAATGCGGCAGATCGGGGCAAGCCGATGCGAATCTGGCAAATCTGGCGATTTTGGTGGAAGCCTTGCGGCCGGCGTTATCTCCCCCCTTGCGGGGGAGAAAGCAAATTCTTGGGCTTGGCAAAGCCAAGTCCTTAGAATTTGCAAGAGAGGGGATTATCCTGCCCACCATGCGCCAGGCCGTCCCACCACCGCACCGCAGCTTCGCACGCAAGATGCGCGCCGACGCCACCAAGGCCGAGAACGTGCTGTGGCAGGCGTTGCGCCGCAAGCAGCTTGAGGGCCTAAAGTTCAAGCGGCAGGTTCCGCTCGACGGCTACATTCTCGACTTCGTCTGCTTCGACGCGAAGCTGGTCGTCGAGGTGGACGGAAGCCAGCATGCTGAGTCGGCGCAGGATCAGGCGAGGGACCGGCACTTCGAGGCGGCGGGGTTCAGGGTGCTGCGCTTCTGGAACGACGACGTGCTGACCGGGCTCGATGGGGTGTGCATGGTGATCCTGCGCGAGGCGCAGGGGCGGCTGGGCGACGGGTGATGCCGGAAGAAATCCCCTCTCTTGGATTTTCTACGACTTGGCTTCGCTAAGATCGTGAAAATCCTTTCTCCCCCGCAAGGGGGGAGATAATGCGCGCCGCCGCCTTCACCGTCTCTTGAAACGCCGCAATCTGTTTCTGTCCCAATACCGTGGATGGATTTTCGCCGGCATCAAGGCAGCCCTGATCTCCTCCCAAGCGGGGGAGAGTGAGGATAGTTCCGCAAAGCGGATGATAAGCCCTTGAATGGGCTTATCAAATGACGAACGCCCGAAGGGCCGATTTCAACATCTTAGCCGAGTTGTTCACGGGGCTAAGTGTTAGAAATCGCAAGAGAGGGGATTTTCTCACCCCCACTTATCCCCACCCCTCGCCCCTCCCGCATAATGCCCGCATCGCCCTCGCGGGAAACCTGGTCCGGACCGGGGATCAGGGGAGGGTGACGGCGCCGGGTGGCTGCGCGAAACGGTGGCGCGGTTGGACATCATCGTCCACACACCCGGGCCCTGGCCGAGGCATGTGCGTGAAACTCGTTGCTCCCTGCGGCAGGGCAAGAACGTCGGCGACCCGGGAAACCGCGCCGCAAAAAACTAAAGAGAAGGCGCGGTTTCCCGGCCTCGCTTCCCGGCCTTTTCAAAGGCGCGGGCCGCCTTGGCGCGCCCAACATTTCCCCCAGACAAACCAGCAAAGGACGACCGACATGGCCCGCAAGAAACCCGCCGCAGCGACCGACGACGACGGTCTCGAAAAGCTGGTCCGCGAGATCAGGGATATCGCCGGCTACCACGCCACGCATTCGTCGGTGCATGTCGATCCGGAGACGGGCGAGACGTGGATCGCGCGCGAGATGGAGGAGGTCCTGGTGATGGCCATGCGCTTCGCGCTCACCACGCGCGGCGCGACGAAGAACTGCCGCAACCCGCGATGCCGCAAGTTCGGCTGCCAGTTGCGGCTCGAGGAAAACGGCGACGGCGTCTGCCCTGGCGGCATGACCTCGGCCGACCTCGACCAGGCCGCCCTGATGCTCGCCTTCCTGATCCACTTCGCCAGGCGCTACGCGCCCTGGGCGTTCGGGCGCAGCAAGCCGGAACGCCACTCGCCGATCTACGCCAGCGAAAAGCGGTGAGGCTTGTCCGACAGGGGACGGGCGGGGCGCTTGGCCCGCCCGCCTCGCAGGGGTGGAGGTGTCTTTGCCGGGTTCAGCCCTCGGCGTACCAGGGGCCCATCACCACCTCGGTGCCGTCGGAAACCTTGGCGGCGAAGGCCTGCGGGTCGGAGCCCTTGTAGTGGTAGGGGTAGGCATAGACCGGCTTGAACTCGGAGACGGCCGAGGCCGCTTGGTCGGTGTCCATCGTGTAGGGCAGGTTCATCGGCACGAAGGCGACGTAGATGTCCTTCAGCGCGCGCATCTCGGGAATGTCCTCGGTGTCGCCGGCAATGTAGATGCGCTTGCCGTCGATGGTCAGCACATAGCCGTTGTCGCGGCCCTTGGGATGGTATTTCAGCCGTTCCTCGGTGGTGTTGTAGGCCGGCACAGCCTCGATACCTATCTCGCCCACCGTCGTCGTTTCGCCATTGCCGATGGCTGTCGCCTTGGCCTTCAGCTCGTCGGACAGCATGGCCATGACCGCTGGATTTACGACGAGTTTCGTGTCCGGGCCGGTGATGGCGGCCAGCGTGTCGGCGTCGTAATGGTCGCCATGCTCGTGGGTGATGAGGATGAGGTCGGCCGCCGGCTGGCCGTCATAGAGCTCCTTGCCGCCGACCGGGTCGTTGTAGATCGTCAGGCTTGGCGTCGTCATGACGAAGGAGGCGTGGCTGAGCGGCATGACGCCGATGGCGCCGGAGTCGGTCTTGTAACTGTCGGCCTCGCCCGCGGCGCGCGCCTGATACGGCACGAGGGTGGTGGCGCCGAGACCGGCAAGGCCGACGAGGCCAAGCTGCAGCGTGTCGCGTCGTGTGACTGGCATGGGATTCTCCCTGTTCGATTGTGCGCATGCGGTGAACGACGGCGGAGGCGCATCGCTTCCGGCGCTCGCCCCAAGACTAGTCCGCCGGGCGCTTCGGGCAAGCCGTGTCACGCGAACGTGAGCGCTGCGCGGGTCGGCGGGTGGCGTGTCAGAACGCACCCGTCAGGCCAATGCCGACTGGCGCTGCTGCAGGAAGGCGCGCACGGCGGGGTCGTGCTCGAGGCCGATGGCCCGCTCATAGGCTTCGCGGGCTTCCGCCTCACGGCCGAGCCGGGCCAGCAGGCCGGCGCGGGCGGCCCACCAGGGCTGGTAGTCGGCAAGGCGCCTGTCGCCGCCGATGGCATCGAGCGCGGCCAACGCGGTTGCCGGCCCGTCGGTCTCGGCGATCGCCACGGCGCGGTTGATGCCGACCACCGGCGAGGGCGCGACCAGCGCCAGCGCATCGTAGAGCGCGCGGATCGCCGGCCAGTCGGTGCGGCCCGAGCGGCGGCGCGAGACATGTGCCGACTGCACCGCTGCCTCGAGCTGGTAGCGGCCGATGAGATCCATCTGGCCGGCGCGGGACAGCAGCGCCTCGGCCTCGTCGATCAGCGCGGCGTCCCACAGCGCGGTGTCCTGTTCGGTCAGCGGCACGTAGTCGCCCGCAGCACTGCGGCGGGCCGGCCGCCGCGCCTCGGCAAACAGCATCAGCGCGAGCAGGCCGAGCGCCTCCGGCTCGTCGGGCAGCAGCGAGGCGGCCAGCCGGCCGAGCCAGATGCCCTCGGTGGCGAGGTTGCGGCGGCGCGTCTCGGTGCCGGCCGGGTCCGCCCAGCCTTCGGCAAAGGCCGCGTAGATGGCCTCGAGCACGGCGCCCAGCCGCTCGGCGAGGCTGTCGCGATCAGGCACGCTGAAGGGTATGCCGACCTCGCGGATGCGGGCCTTGGCGCGGACCAGCCGCTGGCCCATGGCGGCCGGCGACACCAGGAAGGCCGAGGCGATTGTGGCAGCGTCGAAGCCCAGTATGGTCTGCAGGATGAGCGGCGCGCGGATGCCCGGCTCGATGGCCGGGTGCGCGCAGACGAACATCAGGCGCAGCCGCTCGTCGGGAATGTCGTGGTCGGCGATTTCGGCCTCCAGTTCGTCGGCAATCAGCAGCAGATGCTCCTGCGCCGCCACGCCCGTCTGGCGGCGCCTTGCGGCATCGATGCCGCGCCGGCGTGCGACGGCAAGCAGCCATGCCTCCGGCCTGTCGGGAACGCCGGCCTGCGGCCAGCGCTCGAGGGCGGCCGCGAAGGCATCGGCAAGCGCGTCTTCCGCGCCGGCGACGTCGCGGGTGCGGGCGACGAGCCAGGCGACGAGGCGGCCGTAACTCTGGCGGGCGGCGGTTTCGGCCGCCACCCGCGCCGCTTCGGCGCCGCTGGTCACATCGTCATTTCCCAGACCGGCCGCACCTCGACGGTTCCGGTGGCGGCGCCGGGGCAGCGCGCCGCCCAGGAGATCGCCGCGTCGATGTCGGGCACGTCGACCATGTAGTAGCCGCCAAGCTGCTCCTTGGTGTCGGCATAGGGACCGTCGATGACATTGGTCTTGCCGTCGCCGACGCGCACCGAGGTTGCCGAGCGGGTCTGCTGCAGCGGGTCGCCGGCGAGCAGGATGCCAGCCTCCCTGATGGCCTTGGTGTAGGACGCATAGGCGGCCGACATCTTGGTGACGGCGTCGGCGGGGGCGCTGCGCATTGCCGCCTCGTCGCCATAGATCAGAAGCATGTATCGCATGATGGTCTCCTTCGCGGTTCAAGGCCGCATCGTTGCGACCCGTACTGATGTCGCTCGGAGCACGCCGGTTTCGACAGCGGTCTGACTATTTTGCGCCCGCCGCCGCGGCATCGGCAAGGGGTCGGCCTTTGCGGCATCAGCCCTTCGTCGCACGTGGTGCATTTGCAACTTGGCATTTCACTCCCGGTGTCTAAACTCGCGCGCCTAGCAGAGAGACACCCAGGGAGAGAAACTCATGCTGAATTCGACGATCAGGCCGCTGGCCGCCGGCGCCATGGCGCTGGCTATCGGCTTATCGGCCATCCCGGCCAAGGCCGAGCAGTTCATCAACGTGCTGACCGGCGGCACGTCCGGCGTCTATTACCCGCTCGGCGTCGCGCTGTCGGAGATCTACGGCAAGAACATCGAGGGCGTGCGCACGCAGGTGCAGTCGACCAAGGCCTCGGTCGAAAACCTCAACCTCCTGCAGCAGGGCAAGGGCGAGATCGGCTTCGCGCTCGGCGATTCCGTCAAGGCGGCGGCCGAGGGCAATGCCGACGCCGGCTTCGCCAAGCCGCTCGACAAGCTGCGCGCCATCGCGGCGATCTATCCGAACTACGTGCAGATCGTGGCAAGCAAGGAATCGGGCATCGGCTCGTTCGAGGAGCTGAAGGGCAAGAGCCTGTCGGTCGGCGCGCCGAAATCGGGCACCGAGCTCAACGCCCGCGCCATCTTCGGCGCGCTCGGCATGAGCTATGACGATCTCGCCAAGACCGAGTACCTGCCGTTCGGCGAGTCGGTCGAGCTGATCAAGAACCGCCAGCTGGACGCGACGCTGCAGTCGGCCGGCCTCGGCGTCGCCTCGATCAAGGACCTCGCCACCTCGCTGCCGATCACCGTGGTGGCGGTACCGGCAGAGGTCGCCGAAAAGCTCGGCGCACCGTTCCAGGCCGCGACAATTCCCGCCGGCACCTATGAGGGCCAGACGGAAGACGTGCCGACGCTGGCCATCACCAACATCCTGGTCACCCGCTCCGACCTGTCGGACGAGGAGGCCTACCAGATGACCAAGCAGCTGTTCGAGAACCTCGACTCGATGGTGGCCGCGCACAATGCCGCCAAGGCGATCTCGCTGGAGAATGCAGCCAAGGGCCTGCCGATCCCGCTGCATCCGGGTGCCGAACGCTACTACAAGGAAAAGGGCGTGATGTAGAAAGCCCGCCCGCGCGGCATCGCTGCGCAGCGCCAGGCAACGACGCCGCGGCGGGTCCTTGGCCCGCCGCGGCCCTTTCCATAAACACCCCCAGAGGCAGACATGGCGAGCACTCCCGAGCAGGCCGAGGCGAGCACGCTCGACGAATTCCACGACCCGACAGGGCGCGGTTTCAGGGATGACGGCCAAGGCCGTCTGCTGTTCTGGATCGCGGTCGCCTTCTCGGTGTTCCAGATCGCCACGGCAGCGCACATCATCAGCATTCCGAGCCAGATCCTCAGGGCCGACCACGTCGCCTTCCTGATGCTGCTCGCCTTCCCGCTGGTCGCGGCGGCGCGCGGCTATGGCGCAATGGGCAAGACGATCGCCTGGGCATTGGCCTTCGCGGGCGTGGCGGTCGCCGTCTACCAATATGTCGAATACGAGCCGCTGATCTTCCGCGCCGGCGATCTCAACACGCTCGACCTGGTGTTCGGCGTGGTGGCGCTGGCGACCGTGTTCATCGCCGCCTATGCGATGATGGGCCCGGCTTTGCCGGTCATCTCGGGCGCCTTCCTGCTCTACGCGCTGTTCGGCGAATATTTGCCCTCGCCGCTCAACCACCGCGGCTACGATTTCTCGCAGGTCATCGACCAGATGGCCTACGGCACCGAGGGCATCTACGGCATCCCCGTCTATGTCTCGGCGACCTACATCTTCCTGTTCATCCTGTTCGGCTCGTTCCTCGAGCGCGCCGGCATGATCCGGCTGTTCACCGACGTGTCGCTCGGCTTCGTCGGCCATGCGCGCGGCGGCGCGGCCAAGGTGTCGGTTATCGCCTCCGGGCTGATGGGCACGATCTCGGGCTCGGGCGTGGCCAATGTCGTCACCACCGGTCAGTTCACCATCCCGCTGATGAAGCGCTTCGGCTATCGCGCGGCCTTCGCCGGCGGCGTCGAGGCGACAGCCTCGATGGGCGGGCAGATCATGCCGCCGGTGATGGGCGCGGTGGCCTTCATCATGGCCGAGACGCTGGGCGTGGAATATTACGAGGTGGTCAAGGCGGCGATCATCCCGGCGCTGCTCTATTTCGCCTCGGCCTTCTGGATGGTGCATCTGGAGGCCGGCAAGCACAATCTGCTCGGCCTGTCGAAGGCCGACCTGCCCTCGCCGCTCAAGGCGTTCCGCGACGGCTGGTTCCTGATCCTGCCGCTGGCGGTGCTGATCTACCTGCTGTTTTCCGGCTACACGCCGCTCTATGCCGGCACGATCGGCCTGGCGATGACGGTGCTGCTGATCCTCGGCGGCTCGGTTGCGCTCGGGCTGCCCTCGATGGTGCTGCGGGCGATCTTCTGGATCGGGCTCGGCCTGGTGGCGGCGAGCTTCTTCAAGATCGGCATCAACGCCATCCTGGTCGCGGCGGCGGTGCTGGTGGTGGCCAACATCTTCGTCGCCGGCGGGCGCGACACGCTTGCCGCCTGCCGCGATTCACTTGCCGAGGGCGCCAAGACCGCGCTGCCTGTCGGCGTCGCCTGTGCCGTCGTCGGCATCATCATCGGCACGATGACGCTGACCGGCGTCGCCACGACCTTCGGCCAGTTCATTGTCTCGGTCGGCGAATCCAGCCTGTTCCTGTCGCTGGTGCTGACCATGGTGACCTGCATCATCCTCGGAATGGGCATCCCGACGATCCCGAACTACATCATCACCGCCTCGATCGCCGGGCCGGCGCTGCTGCAGCTCGGCGTGCCGCTGCTGGTCAGCCACATGTTCGTGTTCTATTTCGGCATCCTCGCCGACCTGACGCCGCCGGTGGCGCTGGCCTGCTTCGCGGCCGCGCCCATTGCGCGCGAGAGCGGGCTGAAGATATCGCTCGAAGCGATCAAGGTGGCGGCGGCCGGTTTCGTCATCCCGTTCATGGCAGTCTATACGCCGGCGCTGATGCTGCAGGACGGCGGCCCGCTGGCGGCCGAGATCGGCTACCTGCCGGCGGTCGCCTACATCGTCTTCAAGACTGCGCTGGCGATCGGGCTGTGGGGCGCGGCGGTGATCGGCTTCCTGCGCACGCCGCTGGCGGTCTGGGAAAGGCTGCTCGCGGCAGGCGCGGCCTTCACGCTGATCGCCGCGCTGCCGATGACCGATGAGGCCGGCTTCGCGCTCGCCGCCGTGGTGATCGGCCAGCACCTCTACCGGACGCGGGGCAAGCGCGCGGCAGCGGCGGCGGACGCCGCGCGGCCCGAATGAGCCTCTGCATCGTCGCGGCCGGCAAGACGGTGACGCTCGTCGCAGCCGCCTTCACACTGTCGTGGACGCATTCGGTGGAGAAGACGAGCTGGCAGGAAAACTGGACGGTCGGCGCCGAGGGGCTGCGCATCGTCGAGGCCAGGGTGCAGGGATCGGGCGCCGGCATGGAGCCGCCCGAGGGCGCGGTGCTGAAGGACGGCTGGTGGGTCTATGTGCCGAGAATCGGCGCGCTGCCCAGGCTGGTGCTGGCCGCATCGGGCGCGACCAGCCAGGGCTGGACGCTGTGCACGGATGACGGCTGCATGGAGCTCGGCTCCGCTGCCGGCGAGCCGGTCACGCTAGAGCCGTGCGGCAGCGATCACTGAAAGCCGGGCGTGCTGAAGGAGCCGGGCTGGCGACGGGCACAGGCAGGGCCGGGGCCGCGCATGTAGTGGCGCTCGGGCCGATAGGTCGGCGCCACGAATTCGCGCAGGGCGACAGCAAAGTGCGAAAGGTTGTTCCAGAAAGTCATCGTCTCAAGCCCTGTATCTCGGATGTCCCTTCCGATTAGGCGCCATCCTAGCGATCAGTCGTGAATCTTCCGTGAACGCGTTGTTAAGCCCTGGCAGGATTCGCGTCTGTCAATGGCGGAATTGCGCCTGATTCGCGGTGTTTCGGCGGCTCGCGAATTAACGCCCTCCTACTGTGCTTTTTGCAGCACAGCGGTTTCGCCACGGTGTCGCAGCGACGCGCCTCCTGTTTCCGCTTCGACGGAACCGCGGAAACATTCCTCGAGTCGGTTTTGCCGCCGGTCAGGAACCGTGCGCCGGGCCGGCACGTTTGCCGCCCAAGCCGGACAGCATCCGGCCCGGCCTGTCGGCATTTCGCCGACGCCGAAAGACCAATCCAGACAGGAAGGACAATGCCATGGGATTCTTTTCCAAAGACATCAAGACGCTCGACGATCTCTTCGTGCACACGCTGCGCGACATCTATTATGCCGAGAAGCAGATCAAGAAGGCGCTGCCGAAGATGATCGACAAGGCGACCGACGCCGAGCTGAAGGCAGGCTTCGAGAAGCACCTGCAGGAGACCGAGGGTCAGATCGAACGCCTCGAGCAGGTTTTCCAGATGCACGGCGTCGAGGCCAAGGCGGTCAACTGCCCGGCGATCGACGGCATCCTGGAGGAAGCCGACGACGTCTCGGGTGACATCGACGACAAGCAGGTGCTGGACGCCGCGCTGATCGCCTCGGCCCAGGCAGTCGAGCACTACGAGATGACGCGCTACGGCACGCTGATGGCCTGGGCCAAGCAGCTCGGTCGCAACGACTGCGCCTCGGTGCTGGCGCAGAACCTGAAGGAAGAGCAGGAGACGGACAAGAAGCTGAGCGCGCTCGGCGAGGGTTCGATCAACATGCAGGCCGCCGAATAGGCCGCCACAAGCGATCGGGACCGGCACAGGCCGGTCCCGGCCGTGCGAATCGGGAACCGGGCATGGGCTCGCCCGTTCAAGATGCTATTGTTCCGTGTGAGGGAGTACGACAATGGCGCCGCGTCCCGCTTGGAAGGGCTATCTGAAGCTTTCGCTGGTGACCTGCGCGGTCGAGCTGACCAATGTTGTCACACATGCGGAGAAAGTGTCGTTCCGCATCCTCAACCGCAAGACGGGCAATCTCGTCAAACGCATCTATGTCGATGCAGAGACCGGCAAGCCGCTGGACGATGACGACCAGGTCAAGGGCTACGAAGTCGACAACGGCGAGTACATCCAGATCGAGGAGGACGAGTTCGAGGCGGTGCAGATCGAATCCTCGAACATGATGAGCCTCGACGGCTTCGTCGACAAATCCTCGATCCAGCAGATTTATCTCGACACGCCCTATTACCTGACGCCGGCAGACAAGGTCTCGGAAGACGCCTTCGCGGTGATCCGCGACGCCATGGCTGCGAAGAAGAAGGCAGGCCTGGCTCGCATCGTGCTCTACCGGCGCGAGCGGCCGGTGATCGTCGAGCCGCTCGGCAAGGGCATGTTGCTGACGACCCTGCGCTACGACAGCACTGTGCGCCAGCCGGACACGGTGTTCGACGGAATCGACAAGGTGAAGACCGACAAGGAAATGATCGACCTTGCCGAGACGATCATCGGCAAGAAGGCGGGCAAGTTCGACCCGGCCGAGTTCGACGACAAGTACGAGGAAGCCTTGTTGGAACTGATCCGCGCCAAGAAGACAGGCCGGCGGGCACCGAAGCCGAAGAAGGCGGAGAAGCCGTCCAACGTGGTCAACCTGTTCGACGCGCTGAAAAAGAGCCTCGCCGCCGACAATGACGAGAAGCCGTCGTCGTCGTCGAAGCGCAAGACGGGCGCCGGCAAGCAGAAGTCGACCGGAAAGGCAAAGGCCGAGCCGAAGGGCAAGGCGGCGCCGAAGCGCAAATCGGCCTAGGCCATGGCGCTCGAACAATACCGCGCCAAGCGCGACTTCAAGAAGACATCCGAACCATCCGGCAAGGTGGCACGCGGCAAGAAAGGCGCCGGCGGCATCTTCGTCATCCACAAACACGCGGCGACGCGGCTGCACTACGACCTCAGGCTAGAGCATGACGGCGTGCTGTGGAGCTGGGCGGTGACGCGTGGCCCGAGCCTCGATCCGCACGAGAAGCGGCTGGCGGTGCATGTCGAGGACCACCCGATCGAGTATGCGCCCTTCGAGGGCACGATCCCGCAGGGCGAATACGGCGCGGGCGCCGTAATCGTCTGGGACGAGGGTACCTGGGTACCCGAGCACGACCCGGCCAAGGGGATGAAGAAGGGCCATATCGACTTCGAGCTGAAGGGCGAGAAACTGTCGGGAAAATGGCATCTGGTGCGGCTGAAACCGAGGCCGGGGGAGAAGCGCGACAACTGGCTGCTGATCAAGTCCGACGACCAGGCCGCACGGCCCGGCGAGGACATTCTCGTGGAGGCGCCGCAATCGGTGAAATCCGGCCTGACCGTCGAGGAGGTCGGCGAAGGCAAGGCGGCCAAGGGCAAGAAACCCAAGGTCTGGCACTCCAACAGGCCGGCCGCCGGCAAGACTACCAAGGCGTCAACGAGCCTCGACTTCATCGAGCCGGCGCTGGCGACGCTGCAGGCGCAAGCACCCGCCGGCAAGGAATGGCTGCACGAGATCAAGTTCGACGGCTACCGCATGCAGGCGCAGATCGCCGGCACCGAGGTAAAGCTGCTGACGCGCACCGGGCTCGACTGGACCGAGAAATTCGGCGGCGAGATCACCGCGGCGCTCGGCAAGCTGAAATGCCGGGACGCCATCATCGACGGCGAGATCGTGGTGCTCGGCGGCGACGGCATCTCCTCCTTCTCGCAATTGCAGGCAGACCTGTCGTCGGGCCGCACAGACCGCATGATCTACTACGTCTTCGACCTGGTGCGGCTCGACGGCGAGGACCTGCGCGAGGAGCCGCTGGTCGAGCGCAAGGAGCGGCTGCGCGAACTGCTCGGCGCGGAGGATGAGAACGCGGCGGTGCGCTTCAGCGACCATTTTACCGAACCCGGCAAGGTGATGCTGCAGCACGCCTGCCGCATGGGGCTCGAGGGTGTCGTGTCGAAGCGGCCCGATGCGCCCTACCGCAGCGGGCGGGGCAAGGTCTGGATCAAGTCGAAATGCACGCAGCGCCAAGAGTTCGTCATCGGCGGCTATCTGCCGTCGGAGAAGACCGGGCGCGGGCTGCGCTCGCTGCTGGTCGGCTATCACGAGGACGGCGCGCTGAAATATGCCGGCCGGGTCGGCACCGGCTTCTCGGCAATGGTCGCGGAGGACCTGAAAAAGAAGCTCGATGGCTTGAAGACCGCGAAGTCGCCATTCGACGCCAGCCTGCCGAAAGGCAAGGGGCTGGTCTGGGTGAAGCCGGAATTGGTCGGCGAAGTGGAGTTTCGCAGCTGGACGGCCGAGCATATGATCCGCCACGCATCGTTCCAGGGGCTGCGCGAAGACAAGCCGGCGGAGGAAGTGGTGGAAGAAAAGCCGAAGCCGGCAGACAAGGGCGCGAAGCCCGCCGCCAGGGCGGCGCCCAAGAGCAGGACGAAGGCGGCTGCGAAACCCGCAAAGTCCGCGGCGAGCGACGTCCAGACGTCGGTCAAGCTCAGCCACCCCGACAAGCTACTGTGGCCCGACGAGAAGGTTTCCAAGCAGGACCTGCGGGAACACTACGCGCTGGTGTGGCCGCGCATGGAGCCCTTCGTGGTCAACCGCCCTCTGGCGCTGGTACGCGCGCCCGACGGCGTCAACGGCCAGCGCTTCTTTCAGAAGCACGCCTCGCCTGGGATGCACGAAAGCATTCTGCGCATGAAGGACCCCGAGGACGAGCAGGAGTTGCTGTTCGTGCGCGACTTCGACGGCGTTGCCGCGCTGGCGCAGTTCGGCGTCGTCGAGATCCACATCTGGGGCAGCACGGTAGACAAGCTCGAACAGCCCGACCAGATCATCTTCGACCTCGACCCCGACGAGGGGCTCGACGTCGACGACGTTCGCCAGGCTGCCCTCGACATCCGCGCCAGGCTCGACGAGCTTTCGCTGCCGACCTTCGTCAAGACCTCGGGCGGGAAGGGCTACCACGTGGTGGTGCCGCTGAAGCCCTCGGCCGACTGGACGCAGGTGAAGGGCTTCGCGCACGACTTCGCCAAGGCGCTGGAACAGGCCGAGCCCGACCGCTACACGGCGACGCTGTCGAAGAAGGCGCGCAAGGGCCGGATCTTCATCGACTACCTGCGCAACGGCAAGGGATCGACGACGGTCGCGCCCTACTCGTCACGCGCCAAGAAGGGCGCCACCGTTTCGATGCCGGTGACATGGCAGGAGATCGAGGACGGGCTGCCGCCGAACGCCTTCCCGATAGGCGACAAGTCGACGCTCGACCGGCTGAAGCAGCCGGACCCGTGGAAGGACTTCTTCAAGCAGGGCAAGCCTCTCGGCCGGCGCTAGCCGCCGGGAGCCCGGTCAGGCGTTGCCGATCAGCACGCCGGCGGCAAAGACCAGCGAGCCGCCGAGAACGACCTGGAAGGCGGCGCGCAGGAAGGGCGTGTCCATGAAGCGGTTCTGGATATAGGCGATGGCCCAGAGCTCGAAGAAGACGATGACCACCGCAACGGTGGTGGCGGTCCAGAAATCCGGGATCAGGTAGGGCAGAGCGTGGCCGAGGCCACCCAGTGCCGTCATGATGCCGGAGGCAAGGCCGCGCTTCAGCGGCGAGCCGCGACCCGACAGCTTGCCATCGTCATGCGCCGCCTCGGTGAAGCCCATCGAGATGCCGGCGCCGACCGAAGCCGACAGGCCGACGAGAAAGGTCTGCCAGGTGTCGCCGGTGGCGAAAGCTGCAGCGAAGATCGGCGCCAGCGTGGAGACCGAACCGTCCATCAGGCCGGCAAGGCCGGGCTGCACGAAGGTGAGGATGAACTGGCGCCGCTCGGCGGAATTCTCCTCCTCGCGGATGTCCTCGGGTAGATGCTTGAGGCCGAGCCGGACGGCGAGCGCCTGGTGCGCCTTCTCGGCGGCGGCGAGGTCGCCGAGCAGCTTGCGGGTCGAGGCGTCGGAGGTGCGCTTTGCCGCCTCGAGGTAGAAGCGATGCGCCTGGTCCTCCATGGATTCGGCCTGATCGCGAACACGCTCGATGCCGAGCGGGCGGACCAGCCAGTCGGGCTTGCGCTCGTAATAGCCGCGGACATGCTCGCGGCGGATCAGCGGGATGCTTTCGCCGAAGCGCTTCTGGTGCAGCGCGATGAGCGAGGCGCGGTGGCCGTCCTCTTCCTCGGCCATCTCCTCGAACACCTTGGCCGAGGCCGGGTATTCCTCGCGCAGCCCGTCGGCATAGGCACGGTAGATGCGACCATCGTCCTCCTCCGACGATATGGCGAGCGCGAGAATTTCCTGCTCGGACAGAGAATCGAAGGAGCGGCGGCCAATGCCGAAGACGCGAGATAACATGGCTGCAAATCTCTAGTTTAGAATTATTCTAAAGTATGTCGGAACCTAGGGCAGGTCAATGGCGGACGCGGTCCGCGTGGAAGCGGATGCTCGGCAGCGCCGCAATTTTGGCAAGCCATGTCTTCTCCGGCACGGGACCGAACCTATATAGGCTAACCTTACCCTATAGGCGAGGTTCTGCCATGACGACCAAGAAATCCGAAGAGGCCGCAAAGGTGGCGTTCGATCCCCAACCCGTGCTCGAGCTCATTGCCGGCATCCAGGGCGATCTCGACCGGCTGAAGGGGCTGGTCGAGCAGGCGGCGCAGAAATTCGATCCGGCCAACCCGCAGAACAAGACCGCCGACGGCAAGCTGTCGGAAGAGGGCGTCGAATGCTGCTATCGCATGTTCGACGAAGGCAAGAGCCGCTACTCGGTGGCGCGGGCGATGAAGATCTCGTTTGCCGCGGCGACGCACCGCTTCAACGCCTGGCGCAAGGCGGGCGGCGAAAAGCGCGTACGCTCGCTGATGGGTTGAGCGTCGCGGCAGGCAGGGTTGCGCCCCGCCTGCCGCGCTTCCTGCTGCGGGATGCCTAGCGGTAAAGCGCGCAATCCCGGTCGCGGCCGAAGCGAAGCATGACGCGGTCGCCGCGGCGGTCGCGTCCGCGAATGTCGATGGAGCGGCGGCTTGCCGCGACGACGCGGGCGCGCCTGACGCCCATCCGCTCCGCCTTGTCGAGCGCGCGTTCCTCGGTGCAGAAGCGCCGGCCCTGATCGCGGTGATGCCGGTCATCGCGGCAGTCGTCATAGCGCCAATCGCATGCTTCTTTCAGTCGAAGCCCGTCGCGGCCGATCTCGAGTTGCAGGTCCTTGGCAAAGGAGGCCGCAGGCAACAGTGAAGACAAGCCGGCCACGAGGGCCAAACCAACGACATATTTGCGCATCTTGGAGGTTCCAGTTTCGACACGGCTTAACGCAGCCGAGACCTTCGGGTTGCGTGCCGCCGAATCGAGATAGACTAGTCCAGCGTACGGCGAAAGCGCAGCAATGCCACACCGGCAAAGAGCACGATGAACAGGGCGAGCGCACCGACCTCAGCCCCGATCGCGGCGAAGTCGGCACCCTTCAGCATGACGGCGCGGGTGATGCGCAAAAAGTGCGTCAACGGGAAGATCTCGCCGACATACTGCGCCCAGGCCGGCATGCCCCGATAGGGGAACATGAAACCTGACAGCAGCAGCGAGGGCAGGAAAAAGAAGAAGGTGAGCTGCAGCGCCTGCATCTGGGTGCGCGCGACGGTGGAGATGGTGTAGCCGAGCAGCACCAGCGACATGACGAAGACGAAGATGGCGCCGAGCAGCAGCGGCAGCGAGCCAACGAAGGGCACCGAGAAGAGCAGCTTCGCGGCGACCAGCACGACAACGACCTGCACGGCGCCGACGACCAGATAGGGCAGCACCTTGCCGAGCATGATTTCGAGCGGGCTTGCCGGCATGGCAAGCAGGTCTTCCATCGTGCCGCGCTCGGTCTCGCGGGTCAGCGCGATGGAGGTCATCATGGTCAGCGTCATCTGCAGTATGACGCCGAGCAGCCCGGGCACGATGTTGTATTGCGAGATGCCTTCGGGATTGTAGCGCCGGTGGACGACGACCTCGAGCTGGCTCCTGGCGTTCTCGGCTGCCTGCGCCTGTATGCCCTGCTCGCGCAGGAGCGCGGTGGAGGCCACGGTGCCCAGCGTCGAAATGGCGCCCGAGGCGACAGATGGATCGGTGGCGTCGGCCTCGATCAGGATCTGCGGATTGTTACCGCTATCGACGCGGCGGGCGAAATCGGCGGGGATGGTGACGACGAAGGAGACGGCGCCGCTCGCCATCAGCGCCTCGGCCTCCGCCGCGCTCGCGACCACATGGTCGAATCGGTAATAGCCGGTCGTCTCCAGCGCCGAGACCATGGCGCGGGTGTAGTGGTCGTTGCTGATCGCCACCAAGGCCGCCGGCAGGCTCTTCGGATCGTTGTTGATGGCGAAGCCGAACAGCACGAGCTGCATCAGCGGCACGCCGAGCATCATGGCGAAAGTGATGCGGTCGCGCCGCATCTGGATGAACTCCTTGATGAGCAGCGCGCTGAGACGGGCGAAGGAGAAGACGGCGTTCATGCCATGTTGTCCTGCGAGCCGGCCATGAACTGGATGAAGACGTCCTCGAGGCTGGTCTCGCCCGGTCTGACGCTGACGCCCTCGCGCCGGCCGATGTCAGCGAGCGCCGCCTTCAGCGCCTTGCGGTCGGAACCGACGACATGCAGCGTCGCGCCGAAGGGAGCGACCTGCTCGACGCCCGGCCGCCCCTCGAGCATCGCCGCCACTTCGCCAAGCCGCGGTCCCTCGACGACGAAGGTCGTCAGACCGGCATTCTCGACGACCTCGGCCACGGTGCCGGTGGCCAGCATCTTGCCGTAGGAGATGTAGCTGATGCGGTGGCAGCGCTCGGCCTCGTCCATGTAGTGGGTGGAGACGAGCACGGTGAGTCCGTCGCGCGCCAGCCGGTGGATCTCGTCCCAGAAATCGCGCCTGGCCTTGGGATCGACGCCGGCGGTCGGCTCGTCGAGAAGCAGCAGCCTCGGCCGGTGCATGATGCAGGCGGCAAGCGCGACGCGCTGCTTCCAGCCGCCCGACAGCGTGCCGGCAAGCTGGTTGCGGCGCGAGGAGAGGCCGAGATCTTCGAGCGTGCGGTCGACATGTTCGGCGACCGGTTTCAGGCGGTAGAGGCGGGCAACGAATTCGAGGTTCTCGGCAATCGTCAGGTCCTCGTAGAAGGAAAACTTCTGCGTCATGTAGCCGACCTCGCGCTTGATGCTGAGGCTTTCGGTCAGGAGGTCGTAGCCGAGCACGGTGCCCTCCCCGCCATCGGGCGTTAGCAGGCCGCACATCAGGCGTATGGTCGTGGTCTTGCCGGAACCGTTCGGGCCGAGGAAGCCGACGATCTCGCCCTCGGCGACGGTCATGGTGACATGGTCGACGACGGTGCGATCGCCGAACCGCTTGACGAGGTCGCGGACCTCGATGGCGTTCATCGCGACGGGTCCGCCAGCACCACGTCGACGATCTGGCCGGGCTGCAGGGCGGCAGCGTCGGCGAGCGGGCGCGCCTCGACGAGGTAGACGAGCTTCTGGCGGTTCTCGAGCGAGTAGATGACGGGCGGCGTGAATTCGGGATCGGGCGAGACGTAGCTGACGCGCGCCTGCTGGCCGGCCGCGCAGCCGTCGCAATGCACCTCAAGCAGGCTGCCGACGCTGATCGACGCGAAGGCCGGCTCGGGCACGAAAAGGGTGAGCTTGACCGCGCCGTCAGGCAGCATGGAGATGACCGGCGCCGACGGGCCGGCAATGTCGCCGGGGTTGCGGATGACGTCGTCGACGCGGCCGGCCGCCGGAGCCTCGACGGTGCGCTCGGCAAGCCGCCACTTGGCCTGCGCGGCCGCCTGCCCGGCCTGGACGACCTGCGTCTCGGCGGCCTTGATCGCCTCTGCGCGGGCCGGGAGCCTGGCCACCGCGAGATTGGCCTCGGCCTGGTTGATCTGGGCCTCGGCGACCTCGACGGCGGTGCTCGCCTCGTCATACTGCGCCTGCGGAGCGATGCCGCGCTTCAGGAGGTCGTCGGCGCGCGCCAGCACGCGCCGGCTTTCTTCGGCCTGGGCCTTGGCCGAACGGACCATGGCCTCTAGCACGGCAATCTCTTCCGGACGCTTGCCGAGCTTGAGATCGGCCAACTGCGCCTCGGCCTGCGCCAGCGCCGCCTCGGCCTGGGCAACGGCGATGGCCACATCGGCGCTTTGCATCTCGACAACGGCCTGCCCGGCCTCGACGCGGTCGCCGCGGCGCACCAGAACCGACTGCACGGTGGCGACCTCGATCGGCGCCAGCTGCACGAACTCGCCCTCTACATAGCCGACGGCAAGCGGCGCGGCGGTGCCGCAGCCGAGAAGCGTGGCAATCAGCGGAACGGAGCAGAAGATGCTCATCGTCAGCCCCTCCTGCGCGCGGCAAGCACGGCGTCGAGATTGTCCCTGACGACATCGACGACCATGCCGGCCTCGGCCGGCCCGATGGCGGTCCAGCCCATGCGGCGCATGACCGCCTCGCGGGCAATGCGGAAATAGATCACCTGGCCGATCATGGTGAAGACGGTGATGCGGGTGCGGTCGCTGTCGGCATCCTCGCCGCTGGCCCTGGCCCAGATGGCGCAAAGCCTGCGGTGGACGGGATCGAAGACGCCTTCGTAGATGATGTCGAGCGCCTCGCTCGGCTGCGACAGCTCGCGCAGCACGAACTGCACGATCTCGCCGGCCTCCGGGCGCGCGACGACAAAGCCGGCCATGCGATCGAGAATGAGGTTCAGCTGCCGGTGCGCGGCCTCGGGGTCATCCTTCGGCGCCTCGGGCGGCTCGGCCAGGGCCGCGCCGGCGATCTGGCCGATCATTTCGACGATGTAGTTGGCACATGCGGCGCGCAACCCGGCCTTGCCACCGAAGTGATAGGCGATCGAGCCGATATTGGCCTTGGCGAGCGCGGCGATCTCGCGCGTCGAGGTGGCGTGGTAGCCCTGCCGACCGAACAGCTTGAGCGCGGCATGAACCAGCGCGCCTCGGGTCTGCTCGGCGGGGGACCTGTTGAGGTCACGCGCGGACGGCGCGGTTTCGGTATTCCTGATCATTCTTCAAATTTAATCAATCGTATGATTAAAGTCAAGGAGCGCCTTGCCTCCCCGACTGGCGCGGGCTTTAGTGCCGGGCATGGCAGAAGAAGTCGAACGCAAGTTCCTTGTGTCGGGCAATGGCTGGCGCGACGGCGTGGAGGCCGAAATCCGGATCCGGCAGTTCTACCTGTCGGCGGCCGGCGGTCGTTCGCTGCGCGTCCGGGTAAGCGACGGCACGTCGGGGATGCTGACGCTGAAATTCGGCGGGGCGGGGCGGCGGCGCGACGAATTCGAGTATCCGATCCCGCTCGGGGACGCCGAGGAGATGCAGGCCTTCGCGCTCGGGCGCGTCATCGAGAAGACACGCTGCCATGTTAGGCATCTTGGCTATCTCTATGAAGTGGATGTCTTCGGGGGAGCGCTCGCGGGACTGGTGATCGCCGAACTTGAAACGCCCGACGACGTGCCGGACGACAGGCTGCCGGAATGGCTTGGGCAGGAAGTGACCGACGATTCCCGCTACTACAACGCATCGCTTGCCCTTGGCGACCTACCTGAGGCGGCCGCATGAGCTTTCGCATCGATCCGCGCCTGCCGCTGACGGCCGAGGTGCGCCGCATCGCCAAGGGCGAGATCGAGGGCATGCTGCGTCACCTGGCGTCGGCGCCCGATAGTCCCGACAAGGCGATGCATGGCTGCCGCAAGCGCATCAAGCGGCTGCGTGCTCTGCTGCGGCTGGTGCGCACGGGCGACCCGGGTTTCGTCCGCGAGGAAAATGCGCGCTACCGCGACATCTCGGCCAGCCTCGCCGGTCCGCGCGAGGCAGCGGCACTCATCGAGACCATCGACAGGCTGGCCGACAGCTTCCCCGAACACGCGGCGGCAGAAGCCTTCGAGGCGATGCGCGCCACGCTGAAGGCCCGGCGCAAGCGCCTGCTGCACGAGGACAGGGCGCTTGCCGCATTGGCCGAGGGCGCCGCCGCGTCGTGCCGGGCAGGACTCGGCAAGATCGACGCGCTGGTGCTGCCGGGCGACCCGGAACAGGCCGCCGACGTGCTGGCGGAGGGCGCGCGCGACGTGCTGACCAAGGCGCGCAAGGCTCTCAGGGACGCCGGCGAGCGCGGCGAAGCGAGTGACTTCCACGACCTGCGCAAGGCGGTGAAGGCGCATGCCATGCACCTGTGGCTGCTGAAGAAACTGTGGCCGAAGCCAATACAGGCGCAGGCACAGGAGGTGGAGGCGCTCGGCGAAAGGCTGGGCGACCTGCATGACATCCTCGTCATGCGCGCGCTGCTTGCCGGAGACGGCGATCCGCTTGCCGGCAAGGCCGAGACGAAGCTCATAGACCGGCTGCTCAAGCGCTCCGAGCGCAGGCTGCGCAAGACCTGCCTCGCGGAGGCCGGGCAACTGTCCTCCGACAGCCCGAAACGGGCCGTGAAGAAGCTTGCCCGCAGGGCGCGCGACGACCTCGCCGAAGGCCGCGGGCCGGCCGGAACGCACCGCGCCGCCTAGCAGGCTGCTCCCTGACGGATTCGTGAGCCGTGCTCCCGGTGGCAAAAGACCGTCAGGTCATGCTACTGGCCAAGGCATGACCGAGACCAGCGACACGCTACTCGACAGATTCGGGCGCTTTCTCGCCGGCCTGCTGACGATGCAGTCGTCGGGCTACGAGCCCTACACGCCGTCAGACCCCGAAACCCTGCTGCGTACGCTGGAGCCCGGCGACATCCTGCTGGTCGAAGGCAACCAGAAGATCTCGGCGGCGATCAAATACCTGACGCAGTCCACCTGGTCGCATTCGGCGCTCTATGTCGGGGACACATTGCCTGAACCGGAGGACGGCACGGAACGGCCGCGGCTGATCGAGGTCAATCTCGGGGCAGGCTGCGTCGCCGTGCCGCTGTCGAAATACAAGACCTACAACACCCGCATCTGCCGCGCGCACGGCATGTCGCCAGAGGACCGCAACCAGGTGGTCGGCTTCATGGTCGAGCGGCTGGGGCTGAAGTACGACATGAAGAACATCTTCGACATGCTGCGCTATTTCTTCCCGACGCCGCCGATGCCGGTGCGCTGGCGCCGCCGCGCGCTGGCCTTCGGTTCCGGCGACCCGACGCGCGCCATCTGCTCGTCGCTGATCGCGCAGGCCTACGAGACGATCCGCTACCCGATCCTGCCAGAAATCACCCGCGCGCCCGGCCGGGCCTCGGCGCAGTCGAACTATTCGCGCAGGGAAATCCTGCAAATCCGCCACCACTCTCTCTACACGCCGCGCGACTTCGACCTGTCGCCCTATTTCAGGATCGTGAAGCCGACGCTGGAATATGGCTTCGACTACAAGGCGGTGATCTGGAGCGAGAAGCCGGCCGAGGTCACGAGCGCGGCAACGGCGAAGGACGCCTGAGCGGTCGCCGCAGGGTCCTCACGGCAGCGCGCGGATCCCTTGCGGCGAGATCGAGAAGCCGCGCTCTGCGGCCTCGCGCCAGTCGCACTGGACGATGCGCTCGAGCCGGGTCCAGGGCGCCGGCCCCTCGTCTGCCTTGCGCCAGCGGTTCGATTGCCAGTTCATGAAATGCAGGTACAGCGAGTCCGCGCCGCCAAACTCGTTGCCGAGACGGCCCCCAACCCATGTCCAGCTTGTCGGGCCGGGGCTCCCATCAGGCCACGGAATCAAGGCATCCGGCGTGCTGAAGCGCTCGACGTAAAGCGAGGTCGGAGCCAGGAGGCGCCTGATCCAGCGACGGCGGCGCGGCCGCACCCGCTTGGAGAAATCGCGCTCATCCAGCCCGAAGTGATCGGGAGCCTCGAGCCGGGACCGCCAGCGCGAGATCGACTTGCCGAACTGGCGCATGCGGCGGGTGTTGCGGAACACGGCGAGGTGACCCGACAGAAACCGCTGGTGCGCGGAGATAGCGTCATAGGAGGACATCAGCCGGTCCGTGTAGACCGCGCGCAGATCGCCGAAGATGACGTCGATATCGCAGTAGCCGAAATGCCTGTAGCCGGCGAGATGGGCCTCATGGACGAGGCCGAAAAAGGGCCTCAGATCGCAAAGCTTGTAGGGCGTCATCTTCGCCTTGTTCACGCCAAGCGCCGACCCCGCCTCGCGCTTGTAGTCGTCGAGGGAAAGGCGTTCGTACCGGACGTTGGGCGCGGTGTTTTCCGGGGGCTGCTGATCCGTGGGAATGAACCAGTCGACCTCGGGATTCCATTTGCAGGATTCGATGAAGAAATTGATCCACTCCGGCCAGGGCCCGAACCAGGGTGATATCAGAATGAGTGGTTTCATGACGTATTCCGACGCCGGTCGGGCTCCGTCTAACACGCGTGAAACAGGATCACCAAGTTGCGGCGGCCGGCGTCTCCGACTGGCGGCCGTTGCGGAGCTGTTCCAGCGCGCTTCTGGTCGTCGTCTTATAGCGGACGAGCGGTGGCCTGACGCCGTGCTGGAAGAGCATGCGGCGGACCTGCGGCGCAGCACCGGCGATGATGAAGCGCACGCCGGCACGGCGCGCCTTGCGGGCCGCGCCCTCGATGACGTTGGCGGCGGTGGAATCGAGGAAGGGCACGGCCGAGCAGTCGAGCACGAAGTTGCGGCGCTGGTCTGCGATGCGGTCGAGAACGGCGGCGACAGCCGAGGCGGCGCCGAAGAAGAAGGCGCCGCTGATGCGGTAGACGACGGTGTCGGGGTCGGAAGAGGCAGCGGGGTCATAGGGCGGGCGGTCGCCGTTCTCGGTGTCGGCGACGTCGGCGATGGCCACGCCCTCCAGCGCCTCGACATGGATGGCCTTCGACATGCGGTCGATGAAGAGCACGGAGCCGAGCGCGAAGCCGACGACGATGCCCTCGGTGAGGTCGCGGAAGACAACCAGCGCGAAGGTGACCAGGAGCACCAGCGCGTCGCCCCAGGAGGAGCGGATGAGAGCGGCAAAGGCGGTCTTCTCGACCATGTTCCAGGCGACGACGGCGAGCACGCCGGCAAGGGCGGCGAGCGGGATGTAGCTGGCGAGCGGCGCGGCGGCGAGGATGAAGAAAAGCAGGAACAGCGAATGCAACATGCCGGCGACCGGGCCATGCGCGCCGGCCCGCACATTGGTGGCGGTGCGGGCGATGGTGCCGGTGACGCAAATGCCGCCGAACAGGGACGAGCCGATATTGGCAAAGCCCTGCGCCACGAGCTCGCAGTTGGAGCGGTGCCGCCGCCCGGTCATGCCGTCGGCGACGACCGCCGAGAGAAGGGATTCAATGGCGCCGAGAAGCGTGAAGGCGATGGCGTCTGGCAGGATGGCCTGCATGAGAGAAAGGTCGAAGGCGGGCAGCGACGGCAGCGGGAAGGAGCGCGGGATGCCGCCGAAGCGCGTGCCGATGGTCTCGACCGGCAGGCCGAGCGCGGCGGCGGCGAGCGAGGCCAGCGCGACCGCCGCCAGCATGCCCGGCCATGACGGACGCCAGCGCTTGAGGCCGACGATGGTGGCGATGGTGAGCGCGGCGACGGCGACGGCCGAGGCGTTGACCGTGCCGGCCGCGGCGGCAAGTGCGGTCAGCTTGGCGATCAGCGCGCCGGGTTCCTTGCCAGCCAGTGACAGGCCGAAGAGTTCCGATATCTGGCTGGCGAAGATGATGACGGCGATGCCGGCGGTGAAGCCGACGGTGACCGGGTAGGGAATGAACTTGATGTAGGTGCCGAGCCGCAGGTAGCCGACGGCGACCAGGAAGACGCCCGACATCATGGTGGCGAGGATCAGCCCCTCGACGCCATGCCGCGCCACGGTGGAGGCGACCAGCACGATGAAGGCGCCGGCCGGGCCGCCAATCTGGAAGCGGCTGCCGCCGAGCAGCGAGACGATGAAGCCGCCGACAATGGCAGTGTAGAGGCCGCGATCGGGCGAGACGCCGGAGGCGATGGCGATGGCCATGGACAATGGCAGCGCGACGATCGCCACGGTGAGGCCGGCGACGACGTCGGCGCGCAGCTGGGCTGAACCGTAGCCCTCGCGCAGCACGGTGACGAGCTTTGGCGTGAAGAGCTGCCGGTATGTCAGGCCGGGGTTGTGCCGGGTGGAGTGGACCGCTGCGTTCATCCTGCCTTCCAGTGCCTGGGCGGCGTGATCGTCGGCAGAATGTGTCGGCGGTCGCGTCGCGACTTGGTGCAGCTTCAGCCGGGTGGAGCGTCGCCCGGCGACCTGAGGCGTACGCCCCTGCCGCCAGCCGTGCTCGGCTGGTTCTCGCCGATCAGCTCGACGCCGGATTCCTCCAGCGCGCGGATCACCTTGACCAGCGTGTCGACCACGCCCCTGACCACGCCGTCGCTGGCTTCCATGCGCTGGATCGTCGGCACCGATACGCCCGCCCGTTCGGCAAGCACTTTCTGGTCGATGCCGGCGAGAGCCCGCGCGGCGCGCATCTGCTGGGCAGTGATCAACGCTCACTCTCCTCGCTGCAAGTGCATGTTTAGAACATGCATGATGATGTATCAAGCATAATGTCTAAGGGTTCGGAAGGGATACATCGGCCTTGTCTCGGCCCCGGAAGAGCAGTCGCGCCGCCAGCCAGCAGGCCATCGCCCAGGCAAAGCCGATGCTCCAGCCCGCGAGGATGTCTGATGGCCAGTGGACACCGAGATAGGCGCGGCTCGCGCCGACCATCAGGGTGGCCAGAACAGCGGCGCCGATAATGAATATCCTGACCGCGCGGCTGGCGGCATGGCCCGCAAGCAGCGAGCCGAGCGTCAGATAGACCACCGCCGAGAGCAGGGCGTGGCCGCTCGGGAAGGACAGCGTCTGGACATCGGCAAGGTGGGAGACGAGTTCCGGGCGCGGCCGGTCGATGCCGAGCTTGAGCAGGCTGGACAGGACCTGGCCGCCGCCTACGGTGAACAGCACAAGGGCCGCCTCGAAGCGCCTGCGGATCATCATCAGGTAGATGGCAGCGCCGGCAGTCAAGAGCACCAGCACGGCCATCGAGCCGAGACTGGTGATGTCGCGCACGGCGCCTTCGAGCCATGCCGGGCCGATCGGGTCATCGGGTCGGCCGGGCTCGCGCAGGGCAAGCAGGATGCCGGTGTCGAAATCATGCGCGGTACTATCGAGCGCAACCTCGGCCAGTTCCTGGAAGCTCCACAGGCCGAAAGCCACGATTGCGCCTGCAAGCAGCACCGAGAACTCCGCCCGCTTCCACAATTGCCGCACCATCCGTCTCTCCTTCGTGTCACATGTCTCGCGGCGTGAAAGCTGCCGGCTGGATCGCAATTCGCCGATCCGTCATCGTGCTGTAATCGACGACTTGTAGCGAACGGCGAATTGTCCATCTCAAGCCAACCGCCAGCCAGAGGTAGTCCCATGAACGATCATCCCCAGGCAAGTTCGCCGTTCCGCACCAGCCAGCTCGAGGAGAATGATGGCCCCGGCCATAATGCGAGCGAAAACCCGACCATGGGCGAGATCATCTCCTCGCGCTTCTCGCGCCGCGGCCTGCTCAAGGGCTCGCTCGCGGTCGCGGCGATCTCGGCGACCGTCAGCCCGATCGCGCTGATCCTCGCCGACGAGGCGCGCGCGGAAGCTGCGTCGGCCTTCAGCTTCGACGAGCTGGAAGCCGGCGTCGACGATACTCACCACGTTGCAGCAGGCTACGATGCCGACGTCCTGCTGCGCTGGGGCGACCCGCTGTTTGCCGACGCGCCCGCATTCGACGCTGCCAACCAGACGGCCGAAGCGCAGGCGAAGCAGTTCGGCTACAACAACGACTATGTCGGCTTCGTTCCGATCGACGGCTCGGCCGACCACGGCCTGCTCGTGGTCAACCACGAGTACACCAACCCGCACCTGATGTTCCCCGGGCTGGTGAAGATCGTCGACGGCAAGGTCGAGCAGGGCCCGCTCAGCAAGGAGCAGGTCGACATCGAGATGGCCGCGCATGGCGGCACCATCGTCGAAATCCGCAAGGTCGACGGCAAGTTCCAGCCGGTGCTGGAGGGCAAGCTCAACCGCCGCATCACGTCGAACACCGAGATGCTGCTGTCAGGGCCGGTTGCCGGCCACGACCGGGTCAAGACCAATGCCGATCCGAGCGGCACCAGGGTCTTCGGTACGGTCAATAATTGCGCCGGGGGTGTCACGCCATGGGGCACCTATGTGATGGCCGAGGAAAACACTCACGGCTACTTCGCCGGCGAGCTTCCGGCTGGTCACAGCGAGGCGGCCAATTACGAGCGCATGGGCGTGCCGGACGGTTCCTACGAGTGGGCAAAGTTCTACGAGCGTTTCGACATCGGCAAGGAGCCGAACGAGCCGAACCGCTTCGGTTGGATCGTCGAGGTCGACGTCAACGACCCGAACTCGACGCCGAAGAAGCGCACCGCCATGGGCCGCTTCAAGCACGAGGGTGCGGAATCGATCGTCGCGCCGGACGGCCGCGTGGTGTTTTACCTCGGCGACGATGAGCGCTTCGACTACGTCTACAAGTTCGTCACGGCCGGCACGTTCAACCCGGACGACCGGGCAGCCAACATGGACCTGCTCGACGAGGGCACGCTCTACACGGCGAAGTTCTCCGAGGACGGCTCCGTCGAGTGGATGCCGCTGGTGCACGGCGAGGGCCCGCTGACCGCCAGGAACGGCTTCGACAGCCAGGCCGACGTGCTGATCGAGACGCGCCGCGCCGCCGACCTGCTCGGCGCCACCAAGATGGACCGGCCGGAGGACATCCAGCCGAACGCATCGAACGGCAAGGTCTATGTGATGCTGACCAACAACACCAAGCGCAAGACCGACCAAGTGGATGCCGCGAACCCGCGCGAGAAGAATGCCTTCGGCCACATTATCGAGATCACCGAAGAGGGCGGCGACTTCGCCGCCACTACCGGCAAATGGGAAGTGCTGCTGAAATGTGGCGACCCGTCCGTCGCCGATGTTGGCGCCTCGTTCTCGACGGCCACCACGGCGAATGGCTGGTTCGGCATGCCCGACAATTGCGCCGTCGATTCAGCCGGCCGGCTGTGGGTGGCTACCGACGGACAGGGGCCGAAGGCAACCGGCCGGACTGACGGCCTGTGGGCGGTCGATACGGAAGGAGCGGCGCGCGCGACGTCAAAACTGTTCTTCCGCGTGCCGATCGGCGCGGAGTTGTGCGGCCCGCTGTTCACCCCGGACGACCAGACGGCGTTCGTGGCCGTTCAGCATCCCGGCGACGGCGGCGAGGACTGGGACGGTTTTGGCCGCGCCTCCTACTACGAGGACCCGTCGACACGCTGGCCCGACTTCAAACCCGACATGCCGGTAAGGCCGTCTGTGCTGGCGATCACCCGACAGGGCGGCGGCAAGATTGGCGTCTAGACCGCCACAGGCAGACAGAGACCGGCCGCCGGATCTGGCGGCCGGATTCGCCTGAAGGGCATGCAACCTATAGCCTGCAAGGCCGTTTGCCGCTTTGAGGTGACCATGCCCAATTCGATCTATGACCGCGGAGTGCTGAAGCCGACCGAGATCGCCAAGCTGAAGCGGGTCTTTGACGAGGCATGCCGGGTCGGGCATATCGAGCCGGAAACGAGCAGGGCACGGGACACGGCATTGACGATCCTGGCGCTTTACAACGCCGGCATGGTAGATGAGCAGTCGCTGCGCGAGGCGACCTGCATCGAGCGGCCGGCAAAGTCTGCCTGAGCCTTTCCCGGCGCGCCGTCGTGCGATCGCGAAAGCGCGGCATCTTGGCGCTTTGACGCGCCCGTCTGCCGCCCTAACTAGTCAGTGAGGCAATCGCGAAGGGCCATCATGGAAACGGACCCCCTCATCCTGTCGCGCATCCAGTTTGCGGCCAACATCTCGTTCCACATCCTGTTCCCGACCATCACCATCGCGCTCGGATGGATGCTGCTGTTCTTCAAGTGGCGCTACAGCGCGACAGGCAACACGGCCTGGATGCGGGCCTATTTCACCTGGGTGAAGGTGTTCGCGCTGACCTTCGCCATGGGCGTGGTGTCGGGCGTGACGATGAGCTTCCAGTTCGGCACCAACTGGCCGGGCTACATGCAGAAGGTCGGCAACATCGCCGGGCCGCTGCTTGCCTACGAGATCCTGACTGCCTTCTTCCTCGAGGCCGCCTTCCTCGGCATCATGCTGTTCGGATTCCGACGCGTGTCGAACCGGGTGCATACGCTGGCGACGTTCCTTGTCGCCTCAGGCACCACCCTCTCGGCGGTGTGGATCCTGGCGCTCAACAGCTGGATGCAGACGCCGGCCGGCTTCGAGATGCGCGACGGCGTCGCCTACGCGACCGACTGGTGGGCGATCGTCTTCAACCCTTCCTTCCCCTACCGCCTTGTGCACATGCTGCTCGCCTCGGGGCTGACGGTCTCGTTCCTGATCGCGGGACTGTCGACCTTGCGCTATCTGCGCGGCGACCGCTCGGAATCGATGATGAAGGCGTTGCGCGCGGCGGTGACGGCTGCGGCCGTGCTGATCCCCTTGCAGATCCTCGCCGGAGACCAGCACGGGCTGAACACGCTTGAACACCAGCCGCAGAAGATCGCCGCGATGGAGGCCAACTGGGAAACCGGCGCCAACGTCCCGCTGGTGCTGTTTGCCATTCCCGACGAGGAGGCGCGCACCAACCATTACGAGGTGACGATCCCGAACGGGGCCAGCCTGATCCTGCGGCACAGTAGCGACGGCGTGGTGCCCGGCCTGAACGATTATGTCGGCAACCATCCGCCGGTGCTGCCGCTGTTCTGGAGCTTCCGCATCATGGTCGGCACGGGCATGCTGATGCTTGCGGTGTCGTGGGCGGCGGCGTTCTTTCTGTGGCGGCGCCGGAGCCTGCCCAGACCGCTTGGGTTGCTGATGGTGCCGATGGCGCTGTCGGGCTGGGTGGCGACCCTGGCCGGCTGGTACACGACCGAGATCGGCCGGCAGCCCTGGCTGGTCAGCGGCGTGCTGAAGACGGCCGACGCGCTCGGGCCGGTTCCGGGCGGCCATGTCGCGCTGACGCTTGCCATATATCTCATCCTCTACGTGGTGCTGCTTGCCGCCTATATCGGCGTGCTGGTGCACCTGTCGCTGAAGGCCGCGAAGGAGGGTGACAGTTCGCCGCTGCCCGGCATTCTGGACCGGCCGCTGACGCAACCGGTCGCGGGAGAATGATGCCATGATCGACTGGGCAACCCTGCTGCCGCTCGCCTTTGCCGGGCTGATGGGTCTGGCGATCCTGATCTATGTGGTGCTCGACGGCTTCGACCTCGGGATCGGCATTCTCTTCGCGGTGGCGGAGGAGGAAGACCAGGACACGATGATCGCGGCGATCGGGCCCTTCTGGGACGCCAACGAAACCTGGCTGGTGCTGGCGGTCGGGCTGCTGCTGGTGGCCTTCCCCGAGGCGCACGGCGTCATCCTGACGGCGCTCTACCTGCCGGCCTTCGTCCTGCTCTTCGGGCTGATCCTGCGCGGCGTTGCCTTCGATTTCCGGGCCAAGGTGCCGGCCGGGCGCAAGCGGCGCTGGAACCGCGCCTTCCTCGTCGGATCGCTGATCGCCTCGCTGGCCGAGGGTTACATGCTCGGCATCTACGTGCTGGGGCTGCAGACGGGGCTCGCTGCCTTTGCCTTCGGCGCGCTGGTCGCGGTCTGCCTCTCCGCCGCCTATGCCGCGATGGGCGCGGCCTGGCTGATCTACAAGGCGGAAGGCGAATTGCAGAAGAAGGCGGTGAAGTGGCTGCAGCGCCTGCTGCTGTTTACCGTGCTCGGCATGGCGGCCGTGTCGCTTGCCACGCCCTTCGCCTCGCCGCGCATCTTCGAGCGCTGGTTCGTCTGGCCCGACCTTCTGTACCTGTCGCCGCTGCCGCTGCTTTCGGGCGTGCTGTTCGTCTATCTCTGGCGCGAGACCTTTCACCTGCCCAAGCCGGGGGACCGCCACGCGCTGGTGCCGTTCCTGTGCCTGGCGGCGATCTTCACGCTCGGCTTCTTCGGTCTCGCCTACTCGTTCTATCCCTTCGTCGTGCCAGACCAGCTGACCATCTGGGAGGCAGCCTCGGCGACAGAAAGCCTCGGCATCATCTTCGCCGGAACCGCCGTCGTCCTGCCGGTGATCATCGGCTACTCCTTCTATGCCTACCGCGTTTTCGGCGGCAAGGCGGGCGACCTGCGCTACGACTAGGCGCAGGCCGCGCGAAGCCGCCTAGAAGCGTATCTCGCAGCGGCGGCACTGGCTGCCATTGCGTTCACGCCACAGGCCGAGATCGCTCAGCACGCGATCATCGAGGCGCTCCAGGGACGCCCAGTCCCGCGCCACGCGGCGTCTCAGCGCCACGTTGCGGCGCAACGAGGCGACGCTGCCGAACAGCGCGCCGCCAATGCCATCGTTCAGGTCAAACATGCTCATCTCTATGCTCCAGAAGCGGCTGGCGAGGCGTCCCGCCAGCCATTCCAGCGCCTGCCGTCAGGCAACTATCGCGCGCGGCGGCAGGCAGGCCTCGCAGATCGCGCCGATATGGGTGTGGTCGGTGCCGCAGCAGCCGCCGAGAATGCGCATCGTCGGGAACTGCCGCCGCAGCGCCTGGTAGCGGCGCCCGAGATCGGCCGGATCGCCGGCATCGAGCGTCTCGGACTCGTCGAGCTCCTGGTGGCTCTTCGACGAAGCGTTGGCCTTGACGCCGCGGACCCGGTTCATCCAGCGCTGGCCGGTTTCGAGCGCCGGCATGAAATGTGTCGGATGCGCGCAATTGACCATGAAGTAGGCCGGATAGCCGTCGGTTTCGCGGTCGACCGTCTCGATGGCATCGCGCAATGTCCTGCCGGTAACCAGCCTGCCGTCGGTCTCGACGGTGAAGGAGATCATGCAGGGCATCGAGTGAGCCCTGGCGGCGCGGGCAATGCCGATCGCCTCGTCGATGTTGGTCAAGGTGTATCCGCTCACCAGGTCGGCATTCGTCGCCGCGAAGGCCGCAATCTGAGGCGCGTGATAGGCCTCGGCCTCGGCGGCATTCATCTTGCCGGCCTTGTAGCCGTCGCCACGCGGCCCGATGACGCCGCTGATGACACAAGGCGTGCCCGGCGCCTCCCATTCGGCGCGCAGTTCCTCCAGCATCTCGATCGAGGCCCGGTTGATCGCCTCGAGGCCGGCCGCGTCATAGCCCAGCTTCGAGCCCCAGTCCGGGTTGGCGCGCCATGTCGCGCTGTCGAGCACGAAACCGACACGCCGTTCGCGAGCCATGCGCAGATACTTCTCGAAATAGGCCTTCAGTCGCCGCCGGCCATCCGCTGTCTCGAGAAGAACAAACGAAGCGAAATGCGGCAGGTCGACGCCGTCGTGAAAGATCAGCGTCGTTTCCATTCCGCCGTCGCTGAGGAACGTTCCGCCATTGGCCTGCGGGAGGTTGTCGCGATACTTGGCCATATGGGCCTCCTATATTTCGGTTTCGATCGCCGCACGGCTCGGCGGCCGATGACGACACCTGGAATCTAGGGGACCAAGGAGTCCCGTAATAGAAATCCTAGGGTCCGGCGACACGTTGCCGAAACAAAGCACATGCATAGCAAGGACTTGCCCGATCCTGAGGCGTTTCGACCGATCGATGCGGCAGGCCCGGGCAACTGAAAACCGTACCGGCGGTATGGTGAACCGGAGGCTAGAGATGAAAAAAGGCGCCGAAACCCGCGAGCGAATTCTGGACATCGCCGAGGCGGCGGTCCTGGACAAGGGCTTCGCTGCAACCTCGATCGACGAGATCATCGCCGAGGCCGGCATTACCAAGAGCGGCTTCTTCTACCATTTCAAGGACAAGAACGAACTTGCCCTGCAGATGGTGGACCGCTTCATCGAAACCAACAATCAGCTTTGCGATGACATTTTTGCGCGCGGGCGCGAGCTTTCCGACGATCCGCTCCAGGGGTTCCTGATCGGGCTCAAGCTGCTGGCCGAAACCCTGGCAGAGGTGAAGAGCAAGCACCCCGGCTGCATCGTCGCCTCCGTGTGCTACCAGGAGCGGTTGTTCGACCGGAAGGTGGTGGAGCGGACGCGGACCTTCACGGTCGACTGGATGGCGCGGTTCCGCGGCTACCTGGCGGAGATCGCCGAGACCTATCCGGTGCCGGACGCCGAACTCGACGACCTCGCCGAGTCCCTGGTCTGCATGATCGAGGGCGGCATCACGCTGTCCAAGGTGATGGGCGACGTCAGCCACCTGGAGCGACAGGTGATGAGCTACCGCAACATCGTCAGAATGGTGTTTACCGGACGGGGTCCGGCGCGTGCACGGCCGATGCTGCTGGCAGCCGAATAGGCTCGGCCTTCTCGGCGCGCCGCCATGCGCTGCACGCCGCGCAGATTGGCGAGCGTCGTGTCGGCGTCGACGGGGCGGCCGAACAGGAAGCCCTGCCCGCCGCGGCAACCAAACTGCAGCAGGCGGTCGGCCTGCGCCTCCTGCTCGACGCCCTCGGCGACGACATCCATGCCCAGGCCCTCGCACATCGCCAGGATGGCGCGGATGATGTGTTCGGAGGGCCGGTCCTCCAGCATGGTGGCTATGAAGCTGCGGTCGATCTTGAGCTTGTCGAAATGGAAATCGCGCAGGCGGCCGAGCGATGACTGGCCGGTGCCAAAATCGTCAAGAGAAACGCGGATGCCGCTGCGGCGCAGGTCCTCGACGGCCTTGCCGGCGGAGACCGGGTCCGACATCAGGCCGGTCTCGGTGATCTCGACCTCGAGGCGGCGCGGGTTGAAGCCGACGCGACCGAGGATCGAGAGGATCTGCAGGCCGGTGTTCTGGTCGACCAGCTGGGAGGGCGAGAGGTTGAAGGCGATGAACAGGTCCTGCGGCCAGTGGCAGGCTGCCTCCGTCGCCTTGCGCAGCACAAGCTGCGACAGCGGGCCGATGATACCGCGCTCCTCGGCGATCGGAATGAAGGTGGTCGGCGGGACAGGGCCGAGATCCGGGTCGGTCCAGCGCGCGAGCGTCTCGAACCCGATCGTGCGGCGCGTCCTGAGGTCGATGATGGGCTGGAAATGCGGCTCGACATCGCCGGCCGAGACAGCACGCCTTAGAGCCTGCTCGATGCGGGTAACGCGCTTGGCAGCCTCTTCCATCTCCTGCGTGAAGATGACCACGGCGCCGCGACCCGACCGCTTGGCCCTGTAGAGCGCCGTTTCGGCCTTGTGGATCAGCACCTCGGTGGTCTCGTCGCCGGAATGGAAAAGCGAGCAGCCGACAGAGGCCGACAGGCGCGCCGAGCGGGCGCCGACGTCATAGGGGGCGGATAGAATCTCGATCAGCATGCGCGCCTTTTCGGCGGCGGCCTCTTCGCTGAACACCATCGGGAAGAGGAAGGCGAATTCGTCGGCGCCGATGCGGGTGACGGTGGAATGTCCGTCCATGGCGGCGCGCAGGCGCATCGCTACCTGGACGAGAATCTCGTCGCCGGCCTTGTGGCCGAAAAGGTCGTTGATCGGCTTGAACCCGTCGAGGTCGATGATGCCGACAGCGAAAGGCGCCGGATCCTCGGCGCGCTCGCTGATCAGGCGCTCGACCTTGTCGGAAAAACGCCGATGATTTCCAAGCCCCGTCAGGGGATCGGTGAACGCGAGTTCACTGTTATCCCTGCTGGACTGACCTTGGGCAAAAAGCCGCTGCATCGCTTCCCGGTTTATTGTCTGTACTTATGCCCGAAACTTCGCAGCAAAGCGTTTAGGAAAGGTATCGGTGCGCCCGCAAAGGCGAAAAGAACCGTTCGTCCAGCAATCACCCAGGGTAAGCTTGGCGAATACAGGTGCCGCCACGCGGGTCAGGGTGCATTGCGGATACGGTAGAGTTCGATCGGACGGCCGAGGCTTTCGGGCACAGCTTCAAGCCAACCGGGAGCCTTGCCGGCGACAAGCGCAGCGAGCAGCCCGTCCGGTGCGCGGCCGGCGAGCGCCCTCGTCTCGCCATTGCCGCGGCAGAGCGCAACGAGGGTGATGCCATTGCTCCGCGCGATGTCCTCCGCCGCATCGACCGGCCCGACAAAGGCGCGAAGCGCGGCGAGATTGCCGTCGACATTGCGGTGGTAGGGGCCGGCAAGGACGCGGTGCGGGGTATGGCGCAACATGGGTGCGCCGAGATTGGAGATCACCAGGATGGGTTGTGGCGGCATCCCGGCCAGTTCAGCGTAGTCATCGCTCTTCTGGCATTTCGACAGGGCGGCTGCTGCGCCTGCGCCGGACGCGTCGGCTTCGGCCGGAGACAGGGCCCACATGCCGGCAACTCCGAGCATGATCCAGGTCAGGTTGAGCGATACCAGCCAGGCCCCGACGAGCCGCAGCGAGGCGGCGGTTCCCGGCTGCGACGCAGCGCGCCGGCGCCAGCCAGCGACCCAGATGGCGAGCGGTATGACGGCCAGCGGGACCGAGAAGCGCGAGCCGCGCAACTGCCACGCGCTGACCGCAAAGGCGACAAGCAGGAACAGGGCGACGAGCAGTTCGCCGCGCCGCAGGCCCCGCCTCAGCATGGCGAGCGCCATGACGGCGAGGCCGATCAGCGGCGTCATGTAATGCGCAGCGGCACTTTCCGTGTCGAGGGTGATGACGCGCCACAGCGGCTGCGCCTCGGCTACCGAGTCCAGCCAGTAGTCCTTCAGGATCGGGTCGAGGCCGGCATAGGGGTCTGCTAGGCACTGCGGAAATGAGAGCACGGCAACGGAAGCAGCTACGGCGCCGAGCACGACGATTGCCGCTGCACGCGCGGCGAAGCTGCGCCGCAATACCGGAATCGCGGCAATCGCCGCAAGGCCGAGGCCGGCAACAATGCCAAGCGATGATTGCGGCAGGGAATAGGCGTCGCAGGCAACCACGCCCCAGGCGGAGGGCGGAACGGTTACGCCCAACACCAGGGCCGAGGTGGCGGCGAAGGCCAGACCGAAACCGAAAGACGGGCCGGCGGCCTTCTCGCCGTCGAACAACAGCCAGCCGGCGACGAAAAGGCCGGCGGCGGCGACGAAAGGGGCCGTCTCCATGCCAACCGCCAGCATCAGGACGGCCGAAACGCCGGCCCACCACGCCGCGCGCGCAGCCTGCGCTGCATCAAGCAGAAAAAGGAGCGTCGCCAGCATCAGAACGAGCTGGATATTGTGATGGTCGAGCGTGCCGGGCACGAAGATGCCGGTGAAATGCAGCGTCACGGTACCGATCAGCAGCGTCGGGAAGGTCGCTTCGTCGCCGCCGAGGCGCCAGGCGATGGCAAGCAGCAGCCAGAGCGCGGCGGCGTAGAGCAGCAGGGGCCACAGCACCATGGCGACAGACTCGCCGCTGGTGATGGAGCCAGTGACGGCGGAGGCCGCGAGCACGATAACGGCGATCGGCGCATCGACGAGGCGCGACCAGTGCATCGTAAAGCCGCCCTCGAGGCCCATGCGATATTGCTGCAGGTCGAACCAGCCCTGTCCGGCAATGAGATCGCGCACCTCGACAAGCCTGAGCAGGCTGTCATTGTCCGCGCCGCTGTCGAAAAGGGTCGGAAACCCCTTGGATGCGGCAAGCAGGACAAGCAGGAGCGAAGCGCCCAAGGCCATGGCGGCATGGCGCCACCCGGGTGACCGTTCGCCCGGTCGCTCTATGGCCAGTGTCATGGGATGCCACTCGGTTGCTCGGAAGATCAGGCGCCTAAACCTAGCCTTAACGGCTTCAATAAATAGTAAAGCGCCGCGCCACGGATTCCGTGCAGCGCGCGATAGCGGAGTTTTCGATGCCCGACATGAACGCCGACCTGGACATCGCGGTCCTCATCCCCTGCTACAACGAGGAGCACACGATCGGCGACGTGGTGACACGGTTCCGCGCCGCCCTGCCCTCGGCGACCATCTACGTCTACGACAATAATTCGAGCGACCTGACGGCTCTCAAGGCGCGCGCCTGCGGCGCGATCGTGGTGCCCGAGGCACGCCAGGGCAAGGGCAACGTGGTCCGGCGCATGTTCGCCGACATCGAGGCCGACATCTACCTGATGGCGGACGGCGACGGCACCTATGCGCCCGAAGACGCGCCGCTGCTGATCAACACGCTGCTGACCGGCCGGGCCGACATGGCCGTCGGTACGCGGCGCGGCGTCACCGACGACGCCGGCCGTGCCGGCCACGCCTTCGGCAACCGCATCTTCAACGGCCTCTACAAGCGGCTCTTCGGGCGCGACTTCACCGACATCTTCTCCGGCTACCGCGCCTTCACGCGGCGCTTCGTGAAGAGTTTTCCGGCAGTCTCGGGCGGCTTCGAGATCGAGACTGAAATGTCGGTTCATGCCTCGCAACTGAAGCTGCCGGTCAGCGAGATCGGCCTCGACTACGGCAGGCGGCCGGAGGGGTCGGCGTCGAAACTGTCTACCTATCGCGACGGTGCCAAGATCCTTTGGATGTTCGCGATGCTTGCCAAGGAGACCCGCCCCGTCGGCTTCTTCGGCGTGATCGCGGCGCTGTTTGCCACGGCCAGCCTTGTGCTGATGACGCCTATCCTGATCGAGTACGCCGCTACCGGGCTGGTGCCGCGCATGCCGACATGGGTGCTGTCGCTCGGGCTGCTGATGTTTTCGGCGCTGATGGTGATGACGGGCCTGATCCTCGATTCCGTGTCGCGCGGACGGGCCGAACAGAAGCGGAGCTTCTATCTCAGCCTGCCTGCCCGCCAGACCGGCCGCGCGCCGCGCGCCATCGGACAGGCGCCGGCCAAGCGCGGAACGGCCACGCGCGCGGCATGAGCCGCGTGCTGCGCTTTGCCGTGGTCGGCGGCATCGGCTTCATTGCCGACGCGACGATGCTGGCGCTGCTGCTGGCGGCAACGCCGCTTGGCCCCTTCCTGGCGCGGCTCGCTTCGGTCGGCTCCGCGCTCTGCGTGACATGGCTGTGCAATCGCACGGTAACCTTCGGCCCGTCCGCCCGCGGCATGGTGCTGGAAGGCGCGCGCTACGGCAGCGTCGGCGTCACGACATCCATCGTCAACTACCTCGTCTATTGCGGGCTGCTGCTCGCTATTCCAGGCATTCCGGTACTGGTCGCGCTGGCGCTTGCCTCGCTGGCGGCAATGGCGCTCTCCTACCTCGGCTATTCGCGGCTGGTCTTCGACCGCTAGCATTTGCGCGCCGCGCGGATTGGCAGAGCCCGCTGCAACCCCTATATCGCAGGTCGCGCCGTACCGCTCCGGAGAGGGACCAGAAATGCCGCTGAATGTCGCCGTCCAGATGGACCATGTCTCGACCGTGTCGATTGCCGGCGATACGAGCTTCGCGCTGTCGCTCGAGGCCCAGCGCCGCGGCCACGGGCTTTTCCACTACACGCCCGACCGGCTCTCGATGCTCGGCGGCAAGGTTTTCGCACGCATCGAGGCGATGACCGTGCGTGACGAGAAGGACCGCCACTACTCGCTCGGCGAGGCGGTGCGCACCGACCTGTCGGAGATGGACGTGATCCTGCTGCGCCAGGACCCGCCCTTCGACATGAACTACATTACCACAACCCACATGCTGGAGCGCATCCACCCGAAGACGCTGGTGGTCAACGACCCGGCCTGGGTGCGCAACAGCCCGGAAAAGATCTTCGTCACCGAGTTTCCCGACCTGATGCCGGAGACGCTGATCACCCGCGATGCAGCCGAGGTGGCGGCCTTTCGCAGGGCGCACGGCGACATCATCATCAAGCCGCTCTACGGCAATGGCGGCGCCGGCATCTTCCACCTCAAGGACGATGACCGCAATCTCGCCTCGCTGCTCGAGATGTTCGGCCAGATGTTCCGCGAGCCCTACATCGTGCAGCGCTACCTGAAGGACGTGCGCAAGGGCGACAAGCGCATCATCCTGATCGAGGGCGAGCCGGTCGGCGCGATCAACCGGGTACCGGCCGAGCACGATTCGCGCTCCAACATGCATGTCGGCGGACGCGCCGAGAAGACCGACCTGACCGAGCGCGAGCGCGAGATCTGCGCGCGCATCGGGCCTTCGCTGCGCGAGCGCGGCTTCATCCTCGTTGGCATCGACGTGATCGGCGACCTGATGACCGAGATCAACGTGACGTCGCCGACCGGGGTGCGTGAAGTAAAGCGCTTCGGCGGCGCCGACATTGCGGCCCTTTTCTGGGACGCAGTGGAGGCGCGCAAGGCCTGAGCAGGCCGACTGCTTGCCGGCCATAGTCGAAATGCTCCCCATTCCGTCTGTTCCGGTATTGTTCTTGCGTGACTGAAAAATCTATGCTTTGCTGACCTCCATTCTGCTTAGGGGATCTCGCTCGGCCGCGGCGCGGCCTGACGGAGGGCGGCATGGTTTCGCGCGTGCGCACGGTGGCATTCCAGGGCATCGAGGCCGTGCCGGTCGACGTGCAGGTGATGGTGGCGCCTGGCAAGGTGGGCATGCAGATCGTCGGCCTGCCCGACAAGGCGGTGGCCGAAAGCCGCGAGAGGGTGCAGGCGGCGCTGCATGCGTCGGGCCTGTCGATGCCGGCCAGGAAGGTGACCATCAACCTGGCGCCCGCCGACCTGCCCAAGGAGGGCAGCCACTACGACCTGCCGATCGCGCTCGGGCTGATGGCATCGCTCGGCGCCATTCCGGGCGACGCGCTGGCCTCCTACGTGGTGCTCGGCGAATTGTCGCTCGACGGCACCATCGCCGCGGTGGCCGGCGCGCTGCCGGCGGCGATCGGCGCCAATGCCGAGGGGCGCGGGCTGATCTGCCCGGCCGACTGCGGCCCGGAGGCGGCCTGGGCCGGCGCCGAGATCGACATTCTCGCGCCGCGCAGCCTGATTGCCATCGCCAACCATTTTCGCGGTACGCAGGTGCTGGCGCGACCGGAGCCCAGCGTGCAGGCGCCGGCGCGAAACCTGCCCGACCTCGCCGACATCAAGGGCCAGGAGAGCGCCCGGCGGGCGCTGGAAGTGGCGGCGGCCGGCGGGCACAACCTGCTGATGGTCGGGCCTCCTGGTTCGGGCAAGTCGATGCTGGCGCAGCGGTTGCCATCGGTCCTGCCGCCGCTGGCGCCACGCGAGCTGCTCGAAGTGTCGATGGTCGCGTCGATTGCCGGGGAACTCGCCGACGGGCGGCTGTCGGACCGGCGGCCGTTCCGCGCGCCGCACCACTCGGCTTCTATGGCCGCCATGGTCGGCGGTGGCCTGCGGGTCAGGCCAGGCGAAGTGTCGCTGGCGCACAATGGCGTGCTGTTTCTCGACGAGCTGCCGGAATTCTCGCCGCAGACGCTCGACGCGCTGCGCCAGCCGCTCGAGACCGGCGAGTGCATGATCGCCCGCGCCAACCACCGCGTCACCTACCCGGCGCGCATCCAGCTGGTAGCGGCGATGAACCCGTGCCGCTGCGGCATGGCCGGCGAACCGGGCTACCGCTGCGCGCGGGGGCCGCGCTGCCAGGCCGACTACCAGGCGCGGATTTCCGGGCCGCTGCTCGACCGTATCGACCTGCGCATCGAGGTGCCGGCAGTCTCGGCCGGCGACCTGATCCGGCCGGGACGCGCGGAAGCGAGAGCGCGGCGGTGGCGGCAAGGGTGTTGGCGGCGCGGCGGATCCAGCAGGCGCGTCTCGAAGGGCTTGGCGTCGAGTCAATCACGACCAATGCACATTGCGCGACGTCGCTGCTCGAGACGATCGCGGCGCCGGACGCCGCCGGACTGGCGCTGCTGCGCGACGCCAGCGAGAAGCTGGGTTTCTCGGCACGCGCCTATCACAGGGTCCTGCGCGTGGCGCGCACGCTGGCCGATCTCGACCAGGCCGACACGGTCGGACGCATTCACCTCGCCGAGGCGATCAGCTACCGGATGAGCGCGGAGCGCAGGGCCGAGGCCGCCTGAGCGGCGGGGCGGCATTCAAGACCGTTGAGGCAGGGAACGAGGGCGTCGGGTGCGAGGATGAACGCAGCCGACTCGGGAGCCTGCGGTTGGGCCGAGCGCTCGGCAAGAAGCGCTGGCCCGAAAGGAGCGCGGCAGACCAGGATTGGCAGGGAGCCCGCGACAATGTGCGGCCAGCAGTCGTCAATAATCGCGGCGGTCGGAAATCGTCCGGAGATGGAGGGCGGCTGCCACCCAGGCCGATTCGTTACTGCTGGACCGAACCGACGAGCGGCGCCTGGCCCTCGCGGATGGTGACCCAGTGGCCGGTATGGTCGGACGCCTGACGCTTCAGGAAGCGGTAGCCGGTCTCGTCCCACTGGCGCACCGAATCGGTCAGGTTGTCGAGGATGAAGTCGCCCTTGCTGGTGCGCACGGTGAGCACCGCATGGCCTTCGCCATCGGGCTTGCGCACGACGGTGATCAGCAGGTTGGCGGGCGACATGCCCTTTTGCATCAGCCGGCGGCGCTTTTCGAGCACATAGTCCTCGCAATCACCGGCGCCATGCGGATAGGCCCAGACCTCGTCCTTGCCGTAGATGTCAAAGTCGTTCATCGGCCGGACCGCGGCGTTGACCGCGACATTGACCGAAACGATGCGACGCCACAGCGCGCCGTTCATGCGCTCGGGGCGGCTGTTGCGGGTCCGGATCATGCACTCGGCGGGGTTGGCCTTGCAGAACTCGTAGTGGCCGATCGGCTGGGAGGTCAGGGAGCCCGTGACCATGGGCTGCGCGGCGTAAGCCTGCGCCTGCGACAGCAAACCAGCCGCAGCTATGCCCAGAAATGCCATCGCGCATTTGCGCGCGAAACCCGTCTGCCGTGATGAATTCATCAACTCCGGCCCCGCCCCTTGTTTCTTAATGAAACGTTAAGGGCGATGGGCGGGTCAAGTCAATTAACGTAGGGGCACGATTGCCGGGATGGTTACCGCCTCCGCGGCGACCGCGGCGAATATGCAACAGGTCGGGTGGCTGAAAGCGGCAGTCCGCGGGGTTCAGCCCTTGGCGGCACGCACCAGGCGGGGTTTTGCGGCAGGCGCGGAGCGGCTGGCGTGGCTTGCCATGAAGTCGACGATTCGCGGCACGATCTCGGCGCGGAAGCGCGAGCCGTTGAAGACGCCATAGTGGCCGACGGCCGGCTGCATGTAGTGGGCACGCTTCTCGGCCGGAATGTTCACGCAGAGGTCGTGGGCGGCCTCGGTCTGGCCGAGCCCGGAAATGTCGTCGTTCTCACCCTCGATGGTAAGCAGCGCGACGCTATGGACAGCCTTCGGATCGACGGGCACGCCGCGATGCGTCATCTCGCCCTTGGGCAGCGCGTGGCGCACGAAGACGGTGTCGACGGTCTGCAGGTAGAATTCGGCGGTCAGGTCCATCACCGCAAGATATTCGTCGTAGAAGGTGCGGTGTTTCTCGGCGCCGTCTCCGTCGTCCTTCACAAGGTGCATGAAGAAGTCCTTGTGCGCGGTGATGTGGCGGTCGAGATTCATGCTCATGAAGCCGGAGAGCTGCAGGAAGCCCGGATAGACCTCGCGCAGGAAGCCCGGCTCCGGCCACGGCACCTGCATGATGACGTTCTCGCGGAACCAGTCGATGCCCTTTTCCTCGGCGAGCAGGTTGACCGCCGTCGGGTTGCGGCGCGTGTCGATCGGACCGCCCATCAGCGTCATGGTGGCCGGCGCAAAGCGGTCGCCCTGCGCTTCCATCAGCGAAACGGCGGCCAGTACGGGCACCGAGGGCTGGCAGACGGCCATGACATGGGTGTCCGGCCCCAGTTCGTGCAGCATGTCGACGATGTAGTCGATGTAGTCGTCGAGGTCGAAGCGGCCTTCGCTGAGCGGCACATTACGGGCGTCGGCCCAGTCGGTGATGTAGACGTCGGCATGCGGCAGCATGGCCTCGACCGTACCGCGCAGCAGCGTCGGGTAATGACCCGACATCGGCGCGACTATGAGCAGCTTGGGGTCCGCCTTGCGCCCGGACGGCACGCCGCGCTCGAATCGAATCAGGTCGCAGAATGGCCGCGACCAGACGGTTCTTTCGCTCACCGGCACGGTCTTCCAGTCAACGACGGTCTTGTCGAGGTCGAAGCTCGGCTTGCCATAGCGCCGTGTCGTGCGCTCGAAAAGCTCGGCGGTGGCCGCTATGGAGCGGCCGAACGGCGTGTGGGACAAGGGGTTGAGCGGGTTGGAGTAGAGCAGCCGCGTTGCGTCCGCAAAGGCCCGCAGAGGCTGAACGGCCGCGTGGTTCAGTTCGTAAAGCTGGTAGAACACATCAAACCCCGCTGCGATCCGCCGATCCGGCGAATACCTCGCTCCTGTAGTCACCCGAGCAAGTTAGGGCAATTTTGCTGCGTTGCAATAGATTCCCCGCAACGCCGGCGTGCAGGTGCGAAAGCCGCGAGGCGCGCGCTATTCCTCGGGACCCTCTACGAGCACCATCTCGGCGTCGGCAAACTTGTGCCGGATCGCCGCCGCGGCCTGGTATTCGGGCGAGTGGTAGCAGTCATGGGCTGCCTGCAGGGAGGGAAACTCGATGATGACATTGCGGGCGCGCGCCTTGCCCTCGAGCCCCTCGAAGGAGCCGCCGCGAGCGAGAAACCGCGCGCCGTATTTCTGAAACGGCGCGCGCGCCGCCTCGACATAGCCCTTGTAGCCTTCGGGGTCGTGCACATCGACGTGTGCCACCCAATATCCCTTTGCCATCCTCATGTCCTCCTGTTCGGGTCAGGCCCGCTTCATTTCCTCGATGATCGACAGTGCCGCGGCGCGCGGGTCGGGTGCCGCCACGACGGGGCGACCGACCACAAGATGGCTGGCGCCGCTGCGGATGCCGTCGGCCGGCGTCACCACGCGCTTCTGGTCGCCGTGAGCGGAGCCGGCCGGGCGGATGCCCGGAGTGACGACCGCAAGGTCCGGGCCGACGACCTTTCGCACCGCCGCCGCCTCGTCCGCGGAACAGACGATGCCGCCCATGCCGGCGGCCAGCGCCTGCTCGGCACGACGCAGCACCAGCGTGTGCGGATCGTATTCGTAGCCCGCCTCAACCAGGTCATGCTCGTCCATCGAAGTCAGCACGGTGACCCCGAGCAGGCAAAGGCCCGAACCCTCGGCCGCAGAAACGGCGGCACGCATCGCCTTCGGATAGGCGTGCAGCGTCAGCATCGACATGCCCATGCGGGCGATGTTCTCGACGCCCTTGGCGACCGTGTTGTCGATGTCGAGCAGCTTCATGTCGAGAAAGACCTTCTTGCCTTCGGCGGCAAGCTCGCGGGCGAAGCCGAGCCCGCCGGCAAAGACCAGCTGGTAGCCGATCTTGTAGAAGGAGACGGCGTCGCCAACATCGCCGACGACCTTCTCGGCATCGGCGAGCGTCGGCACGTCGAGCGCAACGATCAGGCGGTCTCGCATTGCATCCTCCGTCATGGCATCAGCCGCGTCGACAGCATCCTGGACCTCTCGATCAGCGTCCGGCAGACCGTTTCCATCTGGCCGCGCAGCCGCTCGTCGCGGAACTGGCCGTCCTCGTCAAATGCCTCGGCGGCGCGGGCGACAGAACATTGTGGCGTGACGACCTCGACCTGGCAGGCCATCAGCACCGCACGCAGATGGTAGAGGCCGCGCATGCCGGCGAAATTGCCGTTGGATGAGGAACAGAGAGCAGCGACCTTGCCCTCGAAGGGCTTCAGCGCGCGCGAGCCATCGCGGCGCACGCGGCTGACCCAATCGATCGTGTTCTTCAGCAGCGGCGGGATGGAGGCGTTGTATTCGGGGCTGGCGATCAGCATGCCATCATGCTCGGAAATCTGGCGTGCGAGAAGGACGGCATTCTCAGGCACGCCCTTTTCCTTTTCCAGGTCCTGGTCCATCAGCGGCAGCGGATAGTCGGCGAGCGAGATGCGCGTGACCTCGGCGTTCTGAAGCGCCAATTCCTTCATGGCCGCATCGGCGGTGCTGATGCTGAAGGCGCCGCTACGCAGCGATCCGGCAAAGACGAGAATTTTCGGGATGACCTGCACCGGCACTCCTTTGTCCGCGCGAAGCTATAGGCGAAGTGCCGGCAGAATCAACACGCCAGCCGCGGTCAGTTGCGGACGGCGCGCCGATAGATCCAAAGCCGGGTGGGCGGGATGTTGCGGATGATGAAGTCGAAATGCTCGACCGTGTAGTCGCCGAGCCCGGGCGGTATCGGCGATCTGGGGCCATAGGTCAGCTGGATGACCGGACGGCCATGCGGAATGCGGCCGAGCAGGCTGTCGAGATAGGCGATGCGGCGCGCCACGGGAAAGTTGAGGAGCGGCACGCCTGAGATGACGCAATCAAATGTCTGGCCATTCCGGTCGCCCAGCGACCTGTCGAGATCGAAGGCGTCGCCCTCGATGACGTCGACGCCCGGATAGTGCCGCCTGAGATGGCGTACGAACTGCGGCGAATACTCCACCGCGCAGAGATTTTCGGGCTTGACGCCGCGTTTCAGGATGGCGCGCGTAATGACACCGGTGCCGGGGCCCACCTCAAGCACCGGCAGGCCGGAGGAGAGGTCGATGACCGAGGCCATGCGGCGCGCGGTGACGGAGCTTGTCGGCATGATCGCGCCGACCGCCTTGGGCTTGTCGATCCAGCCGCGGAAGAAGCGCAACTCGTCGTCGAATTTCTTGGCAAAAGCCCTGCGGAATTCGGTTGCGCGCGACATCGGCACTCCTGTGCAGCCTTGAGACGGGTAGTCTTCGCCTGCGTGGCCAGATGCATGCGAAAGCTGGCCTTGGACCAGCAGGAACCTGTCAGCGCTCGGAGAAGGTCTCGAAAAAGTCCTTCATGCGCGAAAAGAAACCACTCGATTGTGGCGAATTGTCCTTCGAGGAGAGCTTCTCGAACTCCTCGAGCAGCTCACGCTGCCGCTTGTTGAGGTTCTGCGGCGTCTCGACTTCGGTCTGGATATAGAGATCGCCGACATTGGCCTGGCGCAGGATAGGCATGCCCTTGCCCTTCAGCCGGAACTGGCGGCCGTTCTGGGTGCCCTCGGGAACCTTGACGCGGGTCTGCGTGCCATCGAGCGTCGCGACCTCGAAGGCGCCGCCCAGGGCCGCGGTGACCATCGAGATCGGCACCTTGCAGTAGAGGTCGGCGCCGTCGCGCTGGAAGAACTCGTGCGGCTTGACCGACAGGAAGATGTAGAGGTCGCCGGGAGGACCGCCGCGCAGGCCAGCCTCGCCTTCGTTGGACAGGCGGATGCGGGTGCCGTCCTCTATGCCCGAGGGGATGTTGACCGAGAGCGAACGCTCCTCGACGATGCGGCCCTGGCCGGAGCATTTGGGGCAGGGATCCTGGATCGTCTGGCCGCGACCGTGGCAGGTCGGGCAAGTGCGCTCGATGGAGAAGAAGCCCTGGCTGGCGCGCACCTTGCCGTGGCCGCCGCACATGGTGCAGGTGACGGGTTGGGTGCCCGGCTTGGCGCCGGAACCGGAACAATCCGTGCAGGCAATCGATGCCGGCACGCGGATCTGCGCCGTCTTGCCGTTAAAGGCCTCCTCAAGCGAGATTTCCATGTTGTAGCGCAGATCGGCGCCGCGCTCGCGACCGCCGGACGAACGCCGTTGCCGGCCGCCGCCCATCATGTCGCCGAAGATGTCCTCGAAAATGTCGGCGAAACCGCCGGCGCCGAAGCCCTGGGCGCCGCCGCCCATGCCGCCATTCTCGAAGGCGGCGTGGCCGAAGCGGTCATAGGCCGCCCGCTTCTGAGGGTCCTTGAGCGTGTCGTAGGCTTCGTTGATGGCCTTGAAGCGCTGCTCGGCCGTGTGGTCGTCGGGGTGGCGATCCGGATGACACTGCATCGCCAGCTTGCGGAAAGCTGCCTTGAGCTCCTTGTCGTCCGCGCCCTTCTGGACACCGAGCGTTTCGTAGAAATCAGCCTTCATGTTGTCCCGCAGTTCGAAAACCCGTCGCCGGTGTCGGTTGAACCCGACATTTTCCGGTCGTTGGGACCGGATTTAGTGAACCTCGGCGCCGGATGCCATAGGCGAGGCGCCTGATAGGCACGAATTTTCGGTATTTTTGGCCGCTTGTTGCAGTTCGGTCGGGTCGGCAGCAATGCTTGTCCCGCCAGCCGCCAGTTGTCACCCAATAGAAAAGCCCGGCCGCGAGGCCGGGCTTTGCACTGTCTGTGAGCTGGAGAACGATCAGGCCGACTTCTTGTCGTCCTCGTCGTTGATCTCCTCGAAGTCGGCGTCGACCACGTCGCTGTCCTTGGCCGCATCGGCAGCCGCGTCACTTTCAGCGGCCTCCTTCTGCGACTCTTCGTACATGGCCTGTCCGAGCTTCATGGAGACTTCGGCCAGCGTCGAGGTCGCGGCGTTGATCGCCTCGACATCGTCGCCCTCGGTCGCAGTCTTCAGGGCCGCGATGGCCTCGGAGATGGCGGTGCGATCCTCTTCGGAGACCTTCTCGCCATAATCCTTGAGCGACTTCTCCGAGGAGTGCACCAGACCCTCGGCCTGGTTGCGCGCCTCGACAAGCGCGCGGCGCTTCTTGTCGTTCTCGGCGTTGGCCTCGGCGTCCTTGACCATCTTCTCGATGTCGGCGTCCGAAAGACCACCAGATGCTTGGATGCGGATCTGGTGCTCCTTGCCGGTGCCCTTGTCCTTGGCCGAGACGTTGACGATGCCGTTGGCGTCGATGTCGAAGGTGACCTCGATCTGCGGCACGCCGCGCGGTGCGGGCGGGATCCCGACCAGGTCGAACTGGCCGAGCGCCTTGTTGTCGGCGGCCATTTCACGCTCGCCTTGGAAGACGCGGATCGTCACGGCCGACTGCGAATCCTCGGCGGTCGAGAAGACCTGGCTCTTCTTGGTCGGGATCGTGGTGTTGCGCTCGATGAGGCGCGTGAACACACCGCCCAGCGTCTCGATGCCGAGCGACAGCGGCGTCACGTCGAGCAGCAGCACGTCCTTGACGTCACCCTGCAGAACGCCGGCCTGGATGGCGGCGCCGAGTGCGACGACCTCGTCCGGGTTGACGCCCTTGTGCGGCTCCTTGCCGAAGAACTGCTTCACGATCTCCTGGATCTTGGGCATGCGCGTCATGCCGCCGACGAGGACAACCTCATCGATCTCTCCGGCCTTGAGACCGGCATCCTTGAGGGCTGCCTTGCAGGGGTCGATGGTGCGCTGCACCAGGTCGTCGACGAGCTGCTCGAACTTGGCGCGCGTCAGCTTCATGGTCAGATGCTTCGGACCGGTCTGGTCGGCGGTGATGAAGGGCAGGTTGATCTCGGTCTGCGACGAAGCCGACAGCTCGATCTTGGCCTTCTCGGCGGCTTCCTTCAGCCGCTGCAGGGCGAGCTTGTCGCTCTTCAGGTCGATGCCCTGTTCCTTCTTGAACTCGGCCGCCAGGTACTCGACCAGGCGCATGTCGAAGTCCTCGCCGCCGAGGAAGGTGTCGCCGTTGGTCGACTTGACCTCGAAGACGCCGTCGCCGATCTCGAGCACGGAAATGTCGAAGGTGCCGCCGCCAAGGTCATAGACGGCGATGGTCTTGCCATCCTTCTTGTCGAGGCCGTAGGCAAGCGCTGCCGCGGTCGGCTCGTTGATGATGCGCAGAACCTCGAGGCCGGCGATCTTGCCGGCGTCCTTGGTGGCCTGGCGCTGGGCGTCGTTGAAGTATGCGGGAACGGTGATGACGGCCTTCTCGACCTTCTCGCCGAGATAGGCTTCCGCCGTTTCCTTCATCTTCTGCAGGATCATGGCCGAGATCTGCGAGGGCGACTGCTTCTTGCCGGTCGCTTCGACCCAGGCGTCGCCATTGTCGCCCTTGACGATCTTGTAGGGGACAAGCTTCTTGTCCTTCTCCGTCACCGGATCGTCGTAACGGCGGCCGATAAGGCGCTTGACCGCGAAAATCGTGTTTTCTGGATTGGTTACCGCCTGGCGCTTGGCCGGCTGGCCAACGAGGCGCTCGTCACCTTCGGTGAAAGCGACGATGGAGGGCGTCGTACGCGCACCTTCCGCATTCTCGATAACCTTGGGCTCCTTGCCATCCATGATGGCGATGCAGGAATTGGTGGTACCAAGGTCAATGCCGATTACTTTTGCCATTTTGCTACTCTCCGCTTAGCAGACTGCCAGGACCCGTAACGGCGTTCCACGACAGCCCCTTTTCCTCGATCAACTGCCGCACCGACGCCACGTGTGGTGGGCGACCCGTCCGGCCTTGCGGGGTATATAAGAAGAGGTCTTTGCAGGCGCAAGCGCTGCGGCAAAAACTGCGGTGCACGACGAAAAGAGCCCGCCGGCATTCACCAGCGGGCCCCTTTGCGGGAAAGCGGGACCGTCAGTTCTTGAGCTTCAGCTTGCTCGGCGGCGGCGGAGGCGGCGGCGCCGGCTGCTTGACGGCAAGGCCGGGCTTGTGGCCGGCCGACGAGCTGTTGCCGCCATTCTTCTTGTAGGCGCGCTTCTGTTTCAGGCAGCCATTGCCGAACGTGCCCCACATTGCCGGGTTGTTCCTGCCGCAGCGCCAGACCAATGCGACCTGATAGGGCGCGCCGCTGGCTTCCAGGGAGGTGGGCGAGGGGCCTGCAGCACCAGCCTGTGAGGACAGCATGCCCATTGCGAGGGATGCCATGAGGATGAGCGAGGTCTTCATCGTCGTTACTCCTTTTCGATGTTGCTGACCCCCGGTAGGTCGCCGGTACACCGCAAAAGGTTCAACGGCGGGCACATTTTCTCGCCGCGCCCACCGCCGCGATGGCCAAACTGCCGGGCAGGCCCCATATTGAGGGGATGAGCCTTTCCGACAATTTCAGCCGCAACCGTGCGCGCAACACCCTGCATACCTGGCTGCTTGCCGCCGGGAGCCTGATCCTGCTGTGCACGACGGCCTGGGCCTTCGGCGGCGCGACCGGTGTCGTCTATGCGGCGGTATTCGGCACGCTGTCGCTCTGGCTGGCACAGCGGGCGAGCCCGCGCATGGTGCTGGCCATGTACAAGGCGCGACCGGTCGAGCTTGCGGAATTCCCGACCGGCGTGCGCATCGTCGAAGAGATCGCCCGCCGCGCCGGGCTGCCGGTGGCGCCGAAGCTTTTCGTCGTGCCATCCAAGATGATGAACGCCTTCGCCGTCGGACGGCGCGGCGATGCCGCCATCGCCATCACCGATGCGCTGGCGACGAAACTGTCTGCACGCGAACTGGCCGGCGTCCTTGCGCACGAGATCAGCCACGTGCTGCATGAGGACGTGCGCGTCATGGCCTTTGCCGACATGGTGTCACGCTTCACCTCCTTTATGTCGACGGTCGGACTGTTTTCCCTGATCCTCAACCTGCTCGGCTTTGCGGGCGGTTATCCGGCGCAGATTCCCTGGGCGGCCGTGATCGTGCTGCTCGCCGCGCCGACCGTTGGCGGGCTGTTGCAGATGGCGCTGTCTCGGACGCGCGAATTCGACGCCGATCTCGAAGCGGCGCGGCTGACCGGCGACCCGGACGGGCTGGCTTCAGCGCTGCAGAAGCTGGAAAAGGCGCAGGGCCGGCTGTGGGAAGGAGTGATCCTGCCCGGCGGCCGGATTCCCGACCCGTCGATCCTGCGCTCCCATCCGCTGACCGACGAACGCGTCGCGCGTCTGCAGTCGCTGAAGAACGAGATGACCGGCGCAGGCGGCCCGAAGCCGGGCATGGGAACGGCAAGGCCGCGCCCGTCGCTGGTGCCGAAAATCCGGCTGGCGCCCGGCGAAAACCTGTCGCGGGGCGAGAGCAACTGGCCCGGCTCGCCGCATATCGCCGCACTGATGGCTGCGCACGACCTGTCGCCCGAGGGCGAGGAGGTCATCGACGATGCGCTGCCGGCATGTCAGGCACCCCTCAACCCGCCGCGCGACGGGCCGCGGCTACGCGTTTTGCGTGGCGGCGTCTGGTGGTAGCGCGCCGGCCACTGCGGGCAGCGGGATGCCGCTCAACTGCGCAAAATGACTTGGATTCCGCGCGCGAGAATGCGAGAGAACCCAACCTTCAATCCGCCTGCGACCGCCCTGTGGCAGTCGGGGCCTGACTTGGGACGCGACGAGACCAAATGCCCGCCGACGGTTCCTTTGATACAGCAAACCCAGCTCATGCATTCCTGAACGGGGGCGGCGAGACCGGCAGGCTTATCGGCACGTTCGACTGGGGTTCGACGCAACTAGGCCCTGTCGATGGCTGGCCGCCGAGCCTCAAGACTGCCTTGTCAATCATGCTGCGCACGCGGGTGCCGGCATGCTTGCTGTGGGGCCCGGACGGGGTGATGCTCTACAATGACGGCTACTCGGTGATCGCCGGGGGACGCCATCCAGCGCTGCTGGGCTCGAAGGTGCTGGAAGGTTGGTCCGAGGTCGCCGACTTCAACGCCCATGTGCTGGAGGTCGTGCTGGCGGGCGGCACGCTGGCCTATCGCGACCAGGAGCTGACGCTGCACCGCACCGGCAAGCCGGAGAAGGCGTGGTTCGACCTGGATTACTCGCCGGTGCCCAATGATGATGGCGAGCCGGCCGGCGTGCTGGCCATCGTCATCGAGACCACGGCCAAGGTGCAGGCCGAGAACTGGCAGTCGGGCGAACGCGATCGCCAGCGCCAGATGTTCGAGCAGGCGCCCGGATTCATGGCCGTGCTGACGGGACCAACCCACGTCTTCGAGCTGACGAATGCCGCTTACCGCCAGCTGATCGGCCATCGAGATGTTCTGGGTCAGCCCGTGCGTCAGGCATTGCCCGAGATAGAGGGCCAGGGTTTCTTCGAACTGCTCGACAGGGTCTATTCGACCGGTGAGCCCTTTGTCGGGACGGCACTGAAGGCCTCGCTCCAGCTGGAACCGGGCGCGCCGATCCAGGAGCGCTTCGTCGATCTGATCTACCAGCCCGTCCGCGATCCCGACGGCCAGGTGACCGGCATCTTCGTGCAGGGCACGGACGTCACCGACCGGCTGCTTGCGGAGGAAGCGCTGAGGCAGAGCGAGGCGCAGTTCCGCAGCTTTGCCGAAGCAATGCCGAACCATGTCTGGACCTCGCGGCCGGACGGCAAGCTCGACTGGTTCAATCCGCGCGTCTACGACTATTCCGGCGTCGAGCCCGGCACGCTCGATGGCGACAACTGGGCCGCCATGGTGCATCCGGACGACCTGAACGGCGCGGCGGAGAACTGGGTCGCCGCCCTGTCGTCGGGCATACCCTACGAGACCGAGTTCCGGCTCAAGCGTGCAGACGGCAGCTATCGCTGGCACCTGGCGCGCGCCGTGCCGATCCTCGACGCCGACGGCAAGGTCACGAAATGGATCGGCACCAACACTGACATCGACGACCAGAAGCAGGCCGTGCAGGCGCTGCGCGAAAGCGAGCGCCGCCTGCAGCTGTCGCAGAATGCCGCCGGCATCGCGGCGCTCGAACTCGACATCGCCACCGGGACGGTGATCGGTTCGGAGGGCTTCTGGGACCTGTGGGGTCTCTCGCCGCGGGAGAGCGTGCATATCAGCGTGCTGGAGAACATCGTCCTGCCGGAAGACAAGGACGTCCGCTCGACACCCGAGACGCGACTCAAGGGGACGGCAGTCCCCAATGTAGAGTACCGGGTCCGGCGGCCCGACACGGGCGAGATCCGCTGGCTGTCGCGCAACATCGACTTCGTGCATGACGAGACCGGCAAGCCGATCAAGATGTTCGGCGTGATGCAGGACATTACCGAACGCAAGGAAGCCCAGGCGCGCCAGAAGATGCTGACGCACGAACTGGAGCACCGCATCAAGAACATCCTGGCGATGGTCTCGGCGATCGCCTCGCAGACTCTGCGCAACACCGATATCGACACGGCACGCGCCACCTTCAACGAGCGGCTGCGGGCACTGGCCAATGCTCACGACATCCTGAACAGCACGCGCTGGACCCGGGCCTCGATCGAGGAGGTGATCGAGAACTCGATCTCGCCCTTCCCGACCGAGCAGATCTCGATTTCCGGACCGGCGCTGCCGATCAACCCGAAGATGGCACTGTCGCTGGCGCTCGCCGTCAACGAACTGGGCACCAACGCGCTGAAATACGGGGCGCTGTCGGTCCCCGAGGGCGGCGTGACGATCGAATGGATCATAGACCGCGACGACGCGACGGCGCCGATAACCTGGCGCTGGCTGGAAAGGAACGGGCCGGCGGTTTCGCCGCCGAGCCGGCGCGGCTTCGGCAGTTTCCTGATCGAGCGTGTGTTCGGCGCCGATTTCAACGGATCGGTGCGGATCGAATATCATCCTGACGGCGTTGAATGCGTGTTGACCGCCCCATGTCCCGAGACGGCGCTCCCGGGCGGTGCAGAAAGCCGAAGGCAGCACGCGTGACCGAGCGACCCCACCCACACGTCCTGGTCGTAGAGGACGAGGCCCTGCTGCTCTTCACCATCGCGGACGAGCTGCGGGACGCCGGCTTCACCGTCTACGAGGCGAGCAATGCCGACGAGGCGATCCAACAGCTGGAGACGCGCAAGCGCATCGACATCATGTTCACCGATATCGACATGCCGGGCTCCATGGACGGGCTGAGACTGTCGGCGGCGGTGCGCGACCGCTGGCCTCCGGTCAAGATAATCGTCACCTCCGGCAAGCGCAATCCGGGCCCCGAGGCGTTGCCCGATGGCGGCGTGTTCATGCCGAAACCCTACGTGCCCGAACGGCTGACGGCGACCATCAACGACATGCTGGGATAGGCCCAGGCGCAGCCTCAGCCGAACCTCAGTCCTCGCTGCGCTTCAGCATCATCACGTGCATCTTGCTGCGCAGGCGGAAGCCGATCCTCTCGTAAAGGGCGATCGCGGTCGCGTTGCCCGCGTAGGTGTGGAGGAAGGGCTTTTCGCCCCTGGCCTCGATCTTTCCCGCGACGAACAGCGTCAGCAATTTGCCCAGGCCGCGGCCGCGGGCGTCAGGATGGGTGCAGACGCCGCTGACTTCGGCCCACCCCTCCTGCTTCAGCCGCTCGCCTGCCATGGCGATCAGCCGGCCATTTTCCCTGACACCCCAGAAGTCGCCGAGCGCCTGTGCGCGCAGGGTGAAGGGGCCGGGCCTTGTCAGCGTCGCAAGATCCAGCATCTCCACCGCGTCAGCCTCACCCAGCCGTTCGATGCGGTCGTCGTGGACCTCTTCCAATGCTTGATCGGCCACCATCTGCACGCCGGCGGCCTCGTCGACCAAAGCGAAGCCGGGGGGCAGGGGCATCTCGTCCCGCTGCAGATTGAGTATGGTTTCGCCGGGCCTGACAATCGCGGCCAGCGCGGAGAAGCTTTCGGCACTTGCATCGCGTGGGCTGGCAAAGGGATGGATGGAGGGCGCGTAGCGCCGTGCCAGGCTGTTGCCTTCCGACAGCGCGGCGTGCCGGCTGTTCAGGGCGTTCCAGATCGGCCGGTCGAGGACATGGCTCATGGCCGCCTCGCCTTCGCGCCTGAGCGCGCGACCAGCGGCGTTTCTGCCAGACTGTCTTCAAGGCCCGCGAGCTGATCGAGCAGCGGGCCTGACAACTCCCCGCAGAGGTCTGCGACGGCTGCCTCGATATGCGGCCAGACATCGCGCTTTGCATCATCTACCAGCTTTTGACCGCTTGCCGTCAGGGACAGTATCCGCACGCGCTGGTCGTCGCGACCCGACCGCATGTCGAGCAAGCCAGCCTTTACGAGCTGTCCCGCCGCTCGTGTCGCGCCCGGCTGTGTGACCCCAATTGCCTCGGCAAGCTCGCCGACGGTGAGGGGCCCGAGCCGGTCGACCGCGCCGAGCAGTGGGTACTGGCCGGCCTGAACCGGCACATCGAGTGTATCCATGATGCGCTGGGTCTCGGCCTGCAGTCGCTCGCCGATGCGCTTCATCCGGGTGCCGAGGCAGAGATGCCCCAGCGACCTGACGACATCCTCGACCATGTCAAAGACCTCAAGGTTTTATATGCACGGTTATATAACATCGCATGCACTCTGTCCAGCGACCGATGAAACAGGGGCGAATGCCGCGTTGCCCGCCAGGCGTGTGGCCCGGCGGGATCGGAATGATCAGTCTTTCAGGAGTCTGTCGGTCCGAGAGGACGGACTGTCTGGCTGGAGGTCAGACCCTCTCCCAGCCCTCGCCTTCGCCGGCGCGGAAGATCGCGTCGATGACCTTCTGATTCTTCACCGAGTCCTCCAGCGTGAAGACGGCGTCCTTGCCGCCCTGGGCGGCGCGGGCGAAGGCCTCGACCTCGAGACGGTACTGCTGGGTTCCCGGAAAGCGGAAAACGGTCGCCTCGGTGTGGCCCTGGTTGTGCAACTCGACGCGGTGGTGGTCGTAAAGGCCGGCATTGAAGGGCGAAAAGACCTCGATGAAACCCTTGTCGCCGTGGAACACCATCATCTGGCGCGCGGCCATCTGGGTCGACAGGTAGAAGGACAGTTCGAAGCTGCCGAAATCGGCGCGGATCGACGAATAGGTATCGGTCTTGAACTTGGGGTCGCGCTCGACGGTCGCCTGGATGCGGACCGGTTCCTTGCCGGTGGCAAAGCGGGTCGAGACCGTCGGGTAGACGCCGATGTCGGGCAGCGCGCCACCGCCGAGCTCCAGCACGTTGCGCATGTTGGCGGGATCGACATTGTGGTAGGTGAAGGCGCCCTGCACGTGCTTCAGCGTGCCGATGGCGCCTGACGCGATCAGCTCGCGCACCTTGATCCACTGCGGGTGGTAGACCACCATGAAGGCCTCGCAGATCAACACCTTCTTGCGGTCGCGCAACTCGATAAGCGGCAGGATGTCCTTGGCGTCGAGCGCCAGCGGCTTTTCGACCAGCACATGCTTGCCGGCCTCGGCGGCCTTGGCCGCCCATTCGACATGCTGCGAGGTGGGCAGCGGAATGTAGACGCCGTCGACCGTGTCTGAAGCCAGCAGTTCCTCATAGGAGCCGAAGGCATGCTGGGCGCCGAACCGGTCTGCGAGCGCCCTCGCCCTCGACTGGTCGCGGCTGGCGACCGCCGTCAGCACGCCATTATCGGCATCGGCGATGGCCGGCAGCAGATGCTCGCGGCCGATCTTGGCCGTCGACAGAACGCCCCAACGGAACATGGTCTTCTCCCTTTTCATGCAAACTGTTTCGTGCAGGCGCGCAGCTTTGCCCTAAAATCCCTCCGGTGCCAAGTTCGCCGGCCACTGTGCAGGGCGCGAATTGCGCCCTAGATTGCAGGCGAAGGAGACCAGCCATGAAGAACCGCAACCTCGGCACGGACCTCAGCGTGTCTCCCGTCGGCCTCGGCTGCATGGGCATGAGCCACGGCTATGGCGGCCAGGAAGAAGGCGACGCCATCCGCACGCTGCACCGCGCCGTCGAACTCGGCGTGACGCTGTTCGACACGGCAGAGGTCTACGGGCCCTTCGCCAACGAGGTGCTGGTCGGCAAGGGGCTGGCGCCTTTTCGCGGCAAGGTGAAGATCGCGACGAAATTCGGCTTCCGGATCGAGGAGACGCCGGACGGGCCGAAGCAGGTGCAGGGGCTGAACAGCCAGCCCAGGCATGTGCGCGCCGTGGCGGAAGCCTCGCTGCGGCGCATGGGCATCGAGACGATTGACCTCTACTACCAGCACCGCGTCGATCCGGACGTGCCGATCGAGGAGACGGTCGGCGCGATGGCCGAGCTGGTGGCGGAGGGCAAGGTGCGCAATCTCGGCCTCTCCGAGGCCGGCGTGGCCACCATCCGCCGGGCACATGCGGTGCATCCGATCGCCGCCGTGCAGAGCGAGTACTCGCTGTGGACTCGCGATCCGGAGAACGGCGTACTCGACACCTGCCGCGAGCTCGGCATCGGCTTCGTGCCGTTCAGCCCGCTCGGGCGCGGCTTCCTGGCCGGCGCCATCACCTCGGCCGACCAGCTCGGCGAGAAGGATTTTCGGCGCGGCCTGCCGCGCTTCGAGCAGGAGAATATCGACAAGAACCTCGCGGCAGTGGAGAAGCTGAAGCAGCTTGCGGCGGCGAAAGGGGTGAGCGCGGCCAATCTGGCGCTTGCCTGGGTGCTGCACCAGGGCGACTTCATCGTTCCGATCCCCGGCTCGCGCAAGATCGCCAATCTGGAATCGAACGTCGCGGCGGCAAGCATTGCGCTTAGTCCGGCGGAAGTCGCCGAGATCGGCGCGCTGGTGACGCCCGACCAGATTGTCGGGCAGCGCTACGGCGACGCCGCAATGGCGCAGACCAACCGCTAGGCGACCGCCGACCGGCGATCAGCCCCGGAGCACGCCGCCCGTTTGCTTCTTGACGTTGTCGACGATCTTGCCGGCGAGCGCTTCGAAGTCTTCGTCGGTCAGCGTCTTTTCCATCGGCTGGATCGACACCTCGATGGCGATCGACTTCTTGCCCTCGCCGATCGACGCACCCTCGAAGACGTCGAAGACGTTGACGCCCGCGATCAGCTTGCGGTCGGCGGCAAGAGCTGCCTTGCTCAGGCTGCCGGCCTCGACCTCCTTGTCGACGACGAAGGCGAAGTCGCGGCGCACCATCTGGAAGGCCGACAGGTCGAGCCTCGGCTTGGTGCGCGTCGCCTTGGCCTTGGGCTCCGGCACCGCGTCGATGAAAACCTCGAAGCCGCAGAGCGGGCCGGACGCGTCGAGCACTTCGAGCGCCTTCGGGTGAAACTCGCCGAAATGGCCGAGCACGACCTTCGGCCCGAGCTTGATCGTGCCGCAGCGGCCGGGGTGATACCAGGACGGGCCGCTCGCCTCGACCTGCAGATTGGCGACCGGGGCGCCGCAGGCCTCGAGCGCGGCGAAGGCGTCGGCCTTGGCGTCGAAGACGCCGACATTCCTGGCATTGCCGGCCCAATGGCGGCCCGAGCCTTCGAGCCCCGCCGTACCGCGACGGACGCCTGAGGCGACGCGGCGCTGCTGTTCCGGCTTGTCGCCCTCATAGGTGCCGGACACCTCGAACAGCGCGACATCGCCGATGCCCTTGTCGGCATTACGCTGCGCGGCCGCGACGAGGCCCGGCAGCAGCGACGGCCGCATGTCGGACATTTCGGCGGCGATCGGGTTGTCGAGACGGAGTTCCGGCTTGCCGCCGCCGAAAAGCTCGGCGTGGGCGGCCGGGATGAACGACCAGGTGACGGCCTCCATCATGCCGCGCACGGCGAGCGCCCGCTTGGCCGCGCGGGTGCGGATCTGCAGCGTGGTCAGGATTTTTCCGTTGACGGCGTCGTGGCTGGTGAGCGGCGCCGGGGCGATCTTGTCGACGCCGTGGATGCGCATCACCTCCTCGACGAGGTCGGCCTTGCCGTCCACGTCGGGGCGCCAGGACGGCACGGTGACATCGACCACGTCGCCCGAACCCTGCGGGCCGAAGCCGAGCCGGGTCAGGATGTCGAGGCTTTCGGCCTTCGGCACGTCGAGGCCGGTCAGGCGCTTCACTTCCGAAACCGGGAAGGAGACCGTCTTCGGCGCGTGGGCGGCATAGCCGACGACGTCGGTTGCGGCCGGCTCACCGCCGCAGAAATCGAGTACCATCTGCGTCGCGAGTTCGAGGCCCGGCACCATGAATTCCGGATCGACGCCGCGCTCGAAACGGTAGCGCGCGTCGGTGATTATGCCGAGCGTGCGGCCGGTGCGGGCGATGTTGAGCGGCTCCCACAGCGCCGACTCGATCAGCACGTCGGTGGTCGATTCGTCGCAGCCGGAGTGCTCGCCGCCCATCACGCCGGCGATGGATTCGAGGCCGTTGTCGTCGGCGATGACGCACATTTCCGATGTCAGCGCATATTCGCGGCCATCGAGCGCCAGGATCTTCTCGCCGTCGCGCGCCCTGCGCACGACGAGATCGCCCTTCACCTTGGCGGCGTCGAACACGTGCAGCGGGCGGCCGCGGTCGAAGGTGACGTAGTTGGTGATGTCGACCAGCGCGTTGATGGGGCGCAGGCCGATGGCGATGAGGCGCTGCTGCAGCCATTTCGGCGAGGCCGCGTTCTTGACTTCCTTGACCAGGCGCAGCGCAAAGCCGTGGCAGAGCGGGTCGGTGGCGCCGAAATCGAGCCGGACCTTGACCGGTGTCGCGCCCTTGCCGGCGACGGGCTCGATGGCCGGCGTCTTCAGCGTGCCCATGCCGGAGGCTGCGAGATCGCGCGCGATGCCGTGCACGCCGGTGGCGTCGGGGCGGTTCGGCGTCAGGTTGATGTCGATGACCGGGTCGTCGATCTTGGCATAGGCGGCGAAGCTGGTGCCGACCGGCGCATCCTCAGGCAGGTCGATGATGCCGTCATGCTCGTCGGACAGTTCGAGCTCGCGCTCCGAGCACATCATCCCGTGGCTCTCGACGCCGCGGATCTTGCCGACCGTCAGCGTCACGTCGATGCCGGGCACATAGGCGCCGGGTGCTGCGAAGGCGCCGATCAGGCCGGCGCGCGCATTGGGCGCGCCGCAGACGACCTGTACCGGCCGGCGGCCACCGCCGGTATCGACGGTCAGCACGCGCAGGCGGTCGGCGTCGGGATGCTGTGCGGCGGTCAGCACTTTGGCGATGACGAAGGGCTTCAGGCCTGCCTTGTCGTCGACCGATTCCACCTCGAGACCGATCGAGGTGAGGCGCTCGACGATCTCGTCGAGCGAGGCGTCGGTGTCGAGATGATCCTTGAGCCAGGAGAGGGTGAATTTCATGATGGCGTTCCGTCAGCTGTCGGGTCTTCGTCTCTGGTGACGCTCGATTTCACATGGCGCGGCAAGCCGTCGGGCATGTGCAGGAAGGGCAGTTGCTCGCGCACATAGGCATGCAGCGTCGGCCGGTAGTCCTGCGGCGCGTCCATGGCGCCGAGCATGAAGTAGATCGTCTCGCCGATACGGCTGTCGGCATAGGCGATCGGCGAACCGCAGCTGGCGCAGAAGCTGCGCGTCACCGGCCCGTTGATGTAGGTCCGCGGTGCCTCGCCGCCGAACAACACGGCATCGGCAGGAAAGCCGACGAAGGCCGAGACAGGCGCGCCGCTGGCGTGGCGGCAGTCGGCGCAATGGCAATAGCTGACATGCACCGGCTCGGCCGCAGCCTCGAACCGGACCGCGCCGCAGCGGCAGCCGCCGGCGTGCAGGGCAGTCACTGGCTAAGGCCCCCGAACAGCGTCGGCATGTCCAGCGGCCTGAACCCGTAGTGGCTGAGCCAGCGCACGTCGGCGTCGAAGAAGGCGCGCAGGTCGGGCATGCCGTATTTCAGCATGGCGATGCGGTCGATGCCCATGCCCCAGGCAAAGCCCTGGTACTCGTCCGGATCGAGGCCGGCGAAGCGCAGCACGTTCGGGTGCACCATGCCGCAGCCGAGAATTTCCATCCAGTCGCTGCCCTCGCCGAAGCGCACTTCGCCCGGCCGCGAGCGGTCGCACTGGATGTCGACCTCGAGGCTCGGCTCGGTGAAGGGGAAGAAGCTCGGGCGGAAACGCATGTTGAGCTGCGGGACCTCGAAGAAGGCCTTGCAGAATTCTTCCAGCACCCAGCGCATGTTGGCGACATTGGCGCTTCTGTCGATGACCAGGCCCTCGACCTGGTGGAACATCGGCGAGTGGGTGGCGTCGGAATCCTGACGGTAGGTCTTGCCCGGGATGACGATGCGGATCGGCGGCTGCTGCGTCTCCATGGTGCGTATCTGCACCGGCGAGGTGTGCGTGCGCAGGAGCTTGCGCGTGCCGTCCTCGCCCGGCGGGAAGAAGAAGGTGTCGTGCATCTCGCGCGCCGGATGTCCCTCGGGGAAGTTCAGCGCCGTGAAGTTGTAGTGGTCGGTCTCGACGTCCGGGCCCTCGGCGATGGAGAAGCCCATGTCGCCGAAGATCGCGGCGATCTCGTCGATGACCTGGCTGATCGGGTGGATGCGGCCGCGCTCGGCCGGCGACTGGCGCACCGGCAGCGTGACGTCGAGCTTTTCGGCGGCAAGACGGGCGGTCGTCGCGGCGTCCTTCAGCTCTGCCTTGCGGGCAGCAAGCGCGTCGGCGATGCGGTTCTTAAGGCCGTTGATCGCCGGGCCCTTGACCTGGCGGTCCTCCGGCGACATCGAGCCCAGCGTCTTCAGGAGCTCGGAGACCGAGCCCTTCTTGCCGAGGGCAGCGATGCGGACGCTCTCGATCGCCGGCTCGTCCGACGCCGCGGCGATCTCGTCCATCAGATTGGATTCAAGGGTTTCCATGTCACTCATCGTCATGACCAATCAGCAGTTTGCGGCAAAGAAAAACCCGCGCCAGCCGTGCCAGCGCGGGTTTCCCAAATCAGAACTCGTCGTGCTTGGGAAGGCGCTGGTTAGGCTACAGCGCTTTCAAAAGCGTTCGGCGTCGTGTCCTTGAGATACTCCAGCCCGGTCTTGGCCTTGGCGACAAGCGCGGCAAATGCCTGCGGCTCGTGGATCGCCATGTCGGACAGAACCTTGCGGTCGATCTCGATGCCGGCCTTGTTGAGACCGTCGATGAAACGGCCATAGGTCAGGCCGTGCTCGCGGACGGCGGCATTGATGCGCTGCACCCACAGGGCGCGGAAGTTGCGCTTGCGATTCTTGCGGTCGCGGTAGGCGTACTGCAGCGACTTCTCGACCGCCTGCTTGGCGATACGGATGGTGTTCTTGCGACGGCCGTAGAAACCCTTGGCGGCTTTCAGGACCTTCTTGTGCTTGGCGTGGGAAGTGACGCCTCTCTTTACGCGTGCCATGTCATGATCTCCTTAATTCGTTCCGGGCCGGGTCTCAGAGACCGTTCGGCAGAAAATTCTTGATGATCTTCTTGGCATCGGGTTCGGCGAGAACCATGGTGCCGCGAGCATCGCGAATGAACTTGTTGGAACGCTTGATCATGCCGTGGCGCTTGCCGGCGGCAGCCGACAGGACCTTGCCGGTCGCAGTGATCTTGAACCGCTTCTTGGCGGCAGACTTGGTCTTCATCTTGGGCATTTTGCTTACTCCTTGGAGGCTTAAGGCGCCTCTTTTCTTGCGGGATCACCGTCGTGCCCTCGGCACGTCGCGTCCCTGATGGTGTTTCCGGGCCGACCAAAGCCTGGAAAGCATGAAGAACCGCCACGGCATGCCCTGCCGGACGGTTCTGGAGGCGGCTTATAGCGATGCGGCGCCTAAAGCGCAACACCCCGGGGCCGGGATTCGATGGGGCGCGAGGCGGCTCGGCGCCGGCGCTCAGCGCGGCGCGAGCACCATCATCATCTGGCGGCCTTCGAGCTTCGGCTCGGCCTCGACCTTGGCGATGGTCGCGGTCTCTTCGCGCACCTTGTTAAGGAGCTGCATGCCGAGTTCCATATGCGCCATCTCGCGACCGCGGAAGCGAAGCGTCAGTTTGACCTTGTCGCCTTCCTCGAAGAAGCGGCGGACCGCCTTCATCTTGGTCTCGTAGTCGTGAATGTCGATGTTGGGGCGCATCTTGATCTCTTTGATCTCGATGACCTTCTGGTGCCGGCGCGCCTCGGCTGCCTTCTTCTGGTTGGCATATTTCAGCTTACCCAGATCGAGGATCTTGGCGACGGGCGGATTTGCGTTCGGGGAAATCTCAACGAGGTCCAGTCCGGCCTCTTCGGCGAGCAACAGTGCATCATTGATGCTTACTTCGCCGCGGTTTTCGCCATCGACGCCAATGAGCTGAACCCGGGGAACACGAATGTCGGTGTTTGCGCGCGGTCCGCCCTTGACGGGTGCGGTTGCCTTGAATGGTCTGCGAATGGTCGTCGTCTCCTCATGCCGTTTACGTTCGGGATTTTTAAGCCTGCGCCTATGTCGTGGCGAGGCGGGCCAAGTCAATAGCACAGGCTGGAGAATAAATCACCTGAATCGACAGGCGCAGAGCCAGTTCCGGGCCAGCCGGGTGCTCGCGGACCTTTCCGGGCAATTGACGATGTGGCAAAAGCCTTGCCGCAGGATGGGACAGGACATGAGCAAAGCTGAATTTCTCGACGTCGGCGGAAACGCCATCGCGGTCAGGCGGGTGACGGGCAGCGAACCGGGCGTCGTCTGGCTCGGCGGCTACCGCTCGGACATGCTGGGCACGAAGGCCGAAACGCTCTCGGAATGGGCGTCGGCGAATGGCCGCGCCTTCCTGCGCCACGACTATTCCGGCCACGGCGAATCCGGCGGCGAATTCCGCGACGGCACGATCTCGACATGGCTGGCCGAGAGCCTCGCCGTGCTTCGGGCCTTCACCCAGGGGCCGCAGATCCTGGTCGGCTCCTCGATGGGTGCCTGGATCGCGCTGCGCATGGCGCAGGAACTGCGCCGGGCTGGCGAAGACGAGCGCCTCGCCGGCATGGTGCTGCTGGCGCCGGCGCCCGACTTCACCGCCGAGCTGATCGAGCCGTCGCTCAGCGAGGGACACCGGCGCGACCTGGAACGGCAGGGCTATTTCGAGGAGCCGTCCGAATACGCGCCCGAACCCAATGTCTATACGCGCGCGCTGATCGAGGACGGGCGGCAGAACCGCGTCATGACCGGGCCGATCGACACCCATTGCCCGGTGCACGTCATCCAGGGAATGGCCGACCCCGACGTGCCGCATGAACACGCCTTGAAGCTGGTCAGCCTGCTGCCGGCCGACGACGTGACGCTTTCGCTGGTGCCGGACGGCGACCACCGTCTGTCGCGGCCGCAGGACCTCGACCTGATGGTGCGGGCGGTCGAAGCCGTGATCGGTCAGGCCGCCTGACGATGCGCCTGTCGATCCCGGTCTCCGCCTTCGTGGCGGCCATCGTCGGCTTTGGCGGCACACTGGCGCTGATCATCGCGGCGGCCGACGCGGTCGGCGCAACGCGGCTCGAGACGGCAAGCTGGGTGACGGCAATCTGCCTGGCCATGGCGGCCGAAAGCCTGTGGCTGTCCTGGCGCACGAAAATGCCGGTGATCACCGCCTGGTCGACGCCGGGCGCCGCGCTGGTCGCGGCAAGCAGCGGCTTTACCATGGCCGATGCCGTCGGCGCCTTCATCCTGACCGCGCTGATGCTGATCGCGACCGGCCTGTTCGGCCCGCTGACCCGGCTGATCGCGAAGATCCCGGCCTCGGTGGCTTCCGGCATGCTGGGCGGCATCGTCGTCACCTTCGCCACCGGCGCGGTGAAGACCATCCCCGCCGACCCGTGGCTGATCCTGCCGCTGATCGCCGCCTTCTTCGTCATCCGCTTGTTCAACCCTGCGCTGTCGGTGCTGGCGGTGCTGGTGGGCGGCGGGCTCGCGGCCTTCCTCACCGGGCGCGTCGGCGGGCTGCCGACGCCGGAACTGTCCACCCTGACGCTGATCGCCCCCGACTTCTCGCTGTCGGCGGCGGTCGGTCTCGCCCTGCCCCTCTACCTCGTCACCATGGCCTCGCAGAACCTGTCCGGCCTCGCCGTGCTGCGCGCCGCCGGCTATCACCCGGAACCCGGCCCGCTGATCTCGGTGACCGGGCTGTTCTCGCTTGTCTCGGCGCCGTTCGGCGCGCTGACCACCAACCTGGCTGCGATCTCGGCGGCGATCTGCACCGGGCCGGACGTCGATCCCGATCCGGCGGAGCGCTGGAAGACCGGGCCGTTCTACGCCCTCGCCTATCTCGTCTTCGCGATCTTCGGCGCCTCGCTGGTGGCGATCTTCGCCGTCCTGCCGCAGAGCCTGATCGTGCTGGTGGCCGGCCTGGCGCTGATGGCACCGCTCGCCAATGCGCTCGCCATCGCGCTCAAGGAGGAGGCGGAGCGGATGGCCGCGACCACCGCCTTTGCCGTCACGGCGTCGGGGCTGACACTGTTCGGAATCGGCTCTGCCTTCTGGGGTCTGGTCGCCGGCCTGACGGTACTCGGTCTGGAAATCGCCAAAAAACGTTAATCTTTTCAATGAATTGTCCGGTTTCGGCCCTGACTCACTTGAATCGCCGTTTTTTGCATCCCATTTCGAATCCAGCAGTCGAATTTGGCTGCCTCCAACAAAGGAACGGGAGAGACATGAACACGACTGCACTGATCCGCCCGGCCTGGACGCCGGCAACCATCGCGTTGATGGTGATCGGCTTCATGGTGTTCTGGCCGCTTGGCCTCGCCATGCTTGCCTACATCATCTGGGGCGACCGGCTTGACGGCTTCAAGCGCGACGTGAACCGCGCAACCGACGGCATCTTCGCCGGTTGCCGCCGCACCTCCGACAAGGCGGCCCGCTGGGGCCATGGCGGTTCCGCCCGCACCGGCAACGTCGCCTTCGACGACTGGCGCGAGAAGGAACTCGAGCGCCTGGCCGAGGAGCGCAAGCGCCTCGACGACATGCTGACGGAGTTCGACGACTATGCCCGCGAACTGCGCCGCGCCAAGGACCAGGAAGAGTTCGACCGCTTCATGGCCAACCGCAACAAGTCGACCGCGCCGGCAAAGCGCGACGGCGAGTCGGGACTTCTCGACGACGCCTGAGACCCGGCAGCCTCGGCCGACAAAAAACGGCGTCGCCCGAAAGGGCGGCGCCGCTTTTGCGTCCGGACCGCGACTTCCCCCATCCCTGCAACCAGCGAATCACGTATCTTCCCCAAAATGCCCTTCGGATTTCTCCAGCGCCTGAATTCGCCGTCTTCTGCCGCCGTGCAGGAGCGCGAGCATGTCGTGGCGGGCCGTGCCTTTCCGCTGAGGATCGTCGAGAACGACCGCGCGCGACGCCTGACGCTCAGGATCGACACCGGCGGCAAGGGCCTGCGCATCACCGTGCCGCCCGGCCTGCCGCGCGGCGAGGTCGACCGCTTCCTGCACCGCCAGCAGGGCTGGCTGGAGCAAAGGCTGGCCAAGGTACCCGAACGGCCTCAGGTGAGGCCGGGCATCAAGATCCCGCTGCGCGGCGTGCCGCACCTCATCGTGCACGAGCCGGGCCGGCGCGGCACCGTTACGGTGGGTCATGAAGGTGGCCAGCCTGCGCTGATCGTGCATGGCGAGCGGCGGCACCTGCCGCGCCGCCTCGCCGATTTCCTGAAGCGCGAGGCCAAGCGCGACATCGACATGGCGGTGGCCAAACACACGCAGGCTGTGGGCCGCAAGGCCAAGGCCATAAAATTCCGCGACACGTCGAGCCGCTGGGGCTCATGCACCTCGGACGGGACACTTTCCTTCTCCTGGCGCATCATGATGGCGCCGGCGCCGGTGATAAACTACCTCGTCGCGCACGAGGTGGCGCATCTCAAGGAGATGAACCACGGCCCGAAGTTCTGGCGGCTGTGCGAGGAACTCTGCCCCGACACCAAGCGCTGCAAGGACTGGCTGAAGCGCAATGGCGGCGCGCTGCAGGCGATCCAGTTCGAGTAGGCGATCTTAGCCCGCCTTCTCGACCTCGCCGCCGGCTTCCGCCCAGTCCTTGAAGGCGCCGAGATTGTGCACATTCTCGTAGCCCATGTCCTTCAGTACCTTGCCGCTCAGCGCCGATCGGCCTCCGGAAGCGCAGTAGAGAATGATCGGCCGGTCCTTGGAGAAGGCCTTGTCGTGATAGGGCGTGTCAGCGTCGGCCTTGAACTCCAGCATGCCGCGCGACACGTGGAGAGCACCCTTGACCTTGCCGCTCGCCTGAACCTCCAGCCCGTCGCGGACATCGACGACGAGCGCGTTCTGTTCGGCGATCATGCGTTTGGCCTCGGCAGGCGTGACCTTCGGCACGGCGGCGTTCGCAGCGGCCATCATTTCCTTGACGTTGGTCGGCATGGGTTTCCTCCAGCATTGATTTGACGGGAAGATACTCTTCGCAAGGCACTCGGCAAGGGGCTGTTTTTCTCGACTCGGCAGCCGTTTCGTGGCAATTGCCGCGCCATGCCGATGGACATCAAGATTTGCGGCCTGAAGACCGAAGAAGCGCTGGCGGCGGCACTGGCCGGCGGCGCCAGCCATGTCGGCTTCATCTTCTTCCCGAAGAGCCCGCGCAACATCGAGCCGGAAGAAGCAGGCCGGCTGCGGCAGGCGGTGCGCGGCAAGGCGCTGGCCGTCGCCGTGACCGTCGATGCCGACGACGCGTTGCTCGACCGGATCGTGGCGGCGATGGCGCCCGACATGCTGCAGCTGCACGGCCACGAAAGTCCGGCGCGCGTCGCCGAGGTCAAGGCGCGTTACGGCCTGCCGGTCATCAAGGCGTTCTCGATCAGCAACGCCGCCGATCTTCGGGCAACCGAAGCCTATGTCGGCATCGCGGACCGCTTCCTGTTCGATGCCAAGCCACCCAAGGGGGCCGAGCTTCCGGGCGGCAACGGGGTTACCTTCGACTGGACCCTGCTCGACGGCTATGGCGGCGACTACCTGCTGTCGGGCGGCCTCAATGCCGGCAATGCCGGCGAGGCGATCCGGCGCGCCGACCCGCCGGGCCTCGACATCTCGTCGGGAGTCGAGACGGCGCCCGGCATCAAGGACCCCGCGCTGATCGAGGCGTTTTTCCGCGCGGTGCGCGCCGCAAGTGCCGGAAACGCGGCCTGAGGCAGCCTGTCGCACGGTTTACTTTTTGTCCCGGATGGGATTAAGCCTCGGCAGGGCCGCAAGGCCAGCGCAAGCAACCCCTTTCAGTTCGCTCAGGATTCTCGATGAACAAGCCGGCCGAACCAAATTCCTTCCGCACGGGTCCCGACGAACAGGGCATGTTCGGCATTTTTGGCGGCCGCTTCGTCGCCGAAACGCTGATGCCGCTGATCCTCGACCTGGAGAAGCACTGGACCTTCGCCAAGTCGGATCCGGCTTTCAAGGCCGAGGTCGAGCACCTCAACAAGCACTATACCGGCCGGCCGAGCCCGCTCTATTTCGCCGAGCGGCTGACCGAGCACCTCGGCGGCGCGAAGATCTACTTCAAGCGCGACGAGCTGAACCACACCGGCTCGCACAAGATCAACAATTGCCTCGGCCAGATCCTGCTCGCCAAGCGCATGGGCAAGACCCGCATCATCGCGGAAACCGGGGCCGGCCAGCACGGCGTCGCCTCGGCCACCGTTGCAGCGCGTTTCGGCCTGCCTTGCGTCGTCTACATGGGCGCCACCGACGTCGAGCGCCAGGCGCCCAACGTGTTCCGCATGAAGCTGCTCGGCGCAGAGGTCATTCCCGTGACCTCCGGCCATGGCACGCTTAAGGACGCCATGAACGAGGCGCTGCGCGACTGGGTGACCAATGTCGACGACACCTATTACATGATCGGGACGGCCGCCGGCCCGCACCCCTATCCGGAGATCGTGCGCGACCTGCAGTCGGTCATTGGCCGCGAAGCAAAGGAACAGATGCAGGAGGCCGAGGGCCGCCTGCCCGACCTGCTGGTCGCAGCCGTGGGCGGCGGCTCCAACGCCATCGGCCTGTTCCACCCCTTCCTCGACGACCGCTCGGTCAAGATTGTCGGCGTCGAAGCCGGCGGCAAGGGACTCCAGGGCGAAGAGCATTGCGCCTCGCTGACCGCCGGCTCGCCCGGCGTGCTGCACGGCAACCGCACCTATTTGCTGCAGAACGGCGACGGCCAGATCATGGAAGGCCATTCGATATCGGCCGGTCTCGACTATCCGGGCATCGGACCGGAGCATTCATGGCTGAAGGAATCCGGCCGCATCGAATATGTGCCGATCATGGATACGGAGGCGCTTGAAGCCTTCCAGCTGCTGACCCGCCTCGAGGGCATCATCCCGGCGCTGGAACCCGCCCATGCGCTGGCCGAGGTCATCAAGCGCGCGCCCAAGATGGGCAAGGACCAGATCATCGTCATGAACCTCTGCGGCCGCGGCGACAAGGACATCTTCACCGTCGGCAAGATTCTCGGGATGGAGCTCTAGAATGACCACCCGCATCGACAGCCGCATGGCGAAACTGAAATCCGAAGGCCGGCCGGCGCTGGTCACCTATTTCATGGGCGGCGACCCGGACTACGACACCTCGCTGAAGATCATGAAGGCGCTGCCGAAAGCCGGCAGCGACATCATCGAGCTCGGCATGCCGTTCTCCGACCCGATGGCCGACGGCCCGGCAATCCAGGCCGCCGGCCTGCGCGCGTTGAAGGCGGGGCAGACGCTGGTCAAGACGCTGAAGATGGCTGCCGACTTCCGCAAGGAAGACAACGAGACGCCGATCGTCCTGATGGGCTACTACAACCCGATCTACGTCTATGGCGTCGACCGCTTCCTCACTGATGCCATCGCGTCCGGCATCGACGGGCTGATCGTCGTCGACCTGCCGCCCGAGATGGACGAGGAGCTCTGCATCCCGGCGCTGAAGGCCGGCATCAACTTCATCCGGCTGGCGACGCCGACCACCGACGACCAGCGCCTGCCGAAGGTGCTGCAGAACACGTCGGGCTTCGTCTACTACGTCTCGATGACCGGCATTACCGGTTCGGCGCTCGCCGACACCGACAAGGTCGGCGCGGCCGTGCGGCGCATCAAGGGCCATACCGACCTGCCGGTCTGCGTCGGCTTCGGCGTCAAGACTGCCGAGCAGGCGCGCGCCATCGGCGCTTCGGCCGACGGCGTCGTGGTCGGCACGGCGATCGTCAACGCCGTTGCCAACGTGCTCGACCCGAAGGGCGGCATGACCGCCGACCCGGCGGAAGCGGTGGCGACCCTGGTGAGCGGGCTCGCCCAGGGCGTACGTTCGGCGCGCCTTGCTCCTGCCGAATAGTTTCTTCATCCTCTTCCCGAACCGGGATTTTCTGCCATGAACTGGATCACAAATTTCGTCCGCCCGAAGATCAACTCGATGCTCGGCCGCCGCGACATACCCGAGAACCTCTGGATCAAGGATCCCGAGAGCGGCGAGATGGTGTTCCACAAGGATCTGGAGAGCAACCAGTACGTCATCCCGTCGTCTGGCCACCACATGAAGATCTCGGCCAGGGAGCGGCTGAAGTACTTCTTCGACGACGGCAAATACGAGGCGCTGGAGAACCCGAAGGTCTTCGTCGATCCGCTGAAATTCCGCGACGAGAAGCGCTATCTCGACCGGCTGAAGGACGCCAGGACCAAGACCGGCATGGAGGACGCGATCCTCTCCGGCCTCGGTACCATCGAGGGCCTGCCCGTGGTCGCCACCGTGCAGGATTTCGCCTTCATGGGCGGCTCGCTCGGCATGGCCGCCGGCGACGCCATCATCAAGGCGTTCGAGACGGCGGTCGCCAGCAAGCGGCCGATGATCCTGTTTGCGGCCTCGGGGGGCGCCCGCATGCAGGAGGGCATCCTGTCGCTGATGCAGCTGCCGCGCACCACGGTGGCGGTCGACCGGCTGAAGGAGGCCGGCCTGCCCTACATCGTCGTGCTGACCAATCCGACGACCGGCGGCGTCACCGCCTCCTACGCCATGCTCGGCGACGTGCACATCGCCGAACCCGGCGCGCTGATCGGCTTCGCCGGGCCGCGCGTCATCGAGCAGACGATCCGCGAGAAGCTGCCGGAAGGATTCCAGAGGGCCGAGTACCTGATGGAACACGGCATGGTCGACATGGTCGTTTCTCGCCTCGAGTTGAAGGCAACAATCGCCCGGCTGCTGAAGATCCTGATGAAGGCGCCGGCGCCGCAGGCTGCCGCCGAACCCGAAATCCTGCCACCGGCCGTCGTCGATCAGCAGGCCAGCCCGCAGGCCTGACGCGACACGTCACGCCGCCTTCGCGATTGTGCGCCGGCCCGGCTGCGCATAGGATTCCTTCATGACGACGCTTCTTGCCGACCTCGAAATCGAGCGCCTGATGGCGCTGCACCCGAAAGGCTACGACCTTTCGCTCGGCCGAATCTCGCGCCTGCTCGAGAAGCTCGGCAATCCGCACCTGAAGCTGCCGCCGGTGATCCACATCGCCGGTACCAACGGAAAGGGCTCGGCCGCCGCCTTTGCGCGCGCGCTGCTGGAGGCCGCCGGCTACAGCGTCCACGTCCATACCTCGCCGCATCTCGTCAACTGGCACGAGCGCTACCGCATGGGAGCGCCGGGCGGCGGCCGCTTCGTCGACGACGCGCTGCTGGCGCGCACCATCGCGCGCGTCGCCGACGCAAATGAGGGACAGCAGATCACCGTCTTCGAGATCCTGACGGCGGTGGCCTTCCTGCTGTTCTCGGAGCATCCGGCCGACGTCGTCATCATGGAAGTGGGACTGGGTGGGCGTTTCGACGCCACCAACGTGATCCCCAACCCGGCTTCGACGCTGATCATGCCGGTGTCGCTCGACCACGAGGCCTATCTCGGCGACCGCGTCGAACTCATCGCCTCTGAAAAGGCCGGCATCATCAAGCCGGGCTGCCCGGTGGTCATCGGCGCACAGGAAAGCGAGACGGCGCAGGACGTCATCATCGAGGCGGCCGACCGGCTGGGTTGCGACCTCACCGTCTATGGCCAGGATTTCCTCGCCTATGAGGAGAACGGCCGCATGGTCTACCAGGACCAGGACGGCCTGATGGACCTGCCGTCGCCCCGCCTGCCGGGCCGGCACCAATATTCCAACGCCGCGGCGGCGATCTCGGCGGTCAAGGCGGCGGGGTTCCCGATCAGCCAGGCCGACGCCGAGCGCGCCATGACGAAAGTCTACTGGCCCGGGCGCATGCAGCGCCTGCCGCAGGGCCTGCTGACGGAAAAGGGACCGGTCGGCGCCGAGATCTGGCTCGACGGCGGGCACAATCCCGGCGCCGGGCTGGTGGTCGCGGAAGCGCTGGTCGAGCAGGAGGAGAAGGACCCGCGTCCGCTGTTCCTGATCTGCGGCATGATCAACACCAAGGACCAGACCGGCTATTTCCACGCCTTTGTCGGCATGGCGCGCCATGTCTATGCCGTTCCGGTGAGCGGCAGCGACGCCGGCGTGCCCAACGCGGAACTCGCCATCCGCGCCATAGAGGCCGGCCTGTCGGCCGAGCCGGTCGATTCGGTTGCCAATGCGCTGATGCTGCTGCGCGACACGTGGGAGGTCGACGAACCGCCGCCGCGCATCCTGATCGGCGGCTCGCTCTATCTCGCCGGCGCCGTGCTCGCCGAAAACGGCACGCCGCCGGAATAGCCGAGGCTACTTCAGCTCGATCTCGACGAAAGCGAACTCGCCTTCGTTGGCGCTGATCACATCGTGCTCGACGCCTTCCTTGCGAAAATAGGGCTGGCCCTTCTTCATCTCGGCGAAGCTCTCACCCTCGCCGGTGACCAGCTTCACCTTGCCGTCCATCATCGGCACGACGACATAGTCGTGGCCGTGGCGGTGCCAGCCGGTGTTGTCGCCGGGCTGGAAGCGATATTCGGTGACAATGACGCGCTCATTGTCGATGAAGACGGTGGGTTTGGCTGATCCTGTCATGGCGGGCTCCCGGTTTGGTCCCGGACATCAAGGCCGAGATCGGCACGCATGGCGAGAGCCAGCCCGGCCGGATGCTGCCTGCCAGCAAAAAGCCCGGCACGGGGGCCGGGCTTTCAGAAGCTTCAAAAGTGGTGACTTGGATCAGGCGACGTTGCCGCCGATCCAGTGCGACAGCGCCGTCTTGGGCAGCGCGCCAACCTTGATGTCGGCCACTTCGCCGTCCTTGAAGATCATCAGCGTCGGAATCGAGCGCACGCCGAACTTGGCCGCAAGCTCGGGATTCTCGTCGATGTTGAGCTTGGTGATCTTCACCTTACCGGCCATCTCGGTCGCGATCTCCTCGAGCGAGGGTCCAATCATCTTGCAGGGACCGCACCACTCGGCCCAGAAATCCACGACCACGGGCCCTTCGGCGTCGAGTACGTCGGCCTGGAAGTTGTTGTTGTCCACCTTGACGGTTGCCATTGAGTGCACCTTTCAGAAATTCAGTTGGCTGATATGTGGGGTGTGCGGGGCTGCGTTCAAGCGCCTTTGTTTCACGCCTGCGTGAGTCGGGCAAGCGCGGCATCCATCGCGGCGGCGGGCACCGCCAGCAGGCGCGGCGCTTCGGTGAAGAGGAGTGCCGCCGACACCTGCCTGCCGGGATAGAGCGGCTGCAGCAGGGCGCGGTAGAGCGCAAGCTGCACGACATAGGAAAGCGGTACTGCGTCGAGCGAAGCGGGTGCCGGCCGGTTGGTCTTGTAGTCGACGATCAGCACCTCGCTATCCGTCACCGCAAGGCGGTCGATCTTGCCGCTGACCTGGCGCTTCCTGCCCCTGACCGTCAGTTCGCCCATGACCGCCACCTCGGCGCGCGAACCCGGTGCGAAGATCGGCCCGAACCCGGCATGCTCGAGGATTTTCGCGACGGCGCCGAGCGCCTCGGCGCGCTCCGCCGGCGGCCAGTCGCCGGCCGCGCGTTCCAGATAGCGCTCGGCTGCGCCGGCGCGCTTTTCCGGCGCCAGCCCTGGCAGCATCTGCAGCAGCTTGTGCATGACCAGGCCGCGCTGGATGGCGAAGCCCGGCTCGTCGTCGCCGTCGAGCACCGGCGAGCGGTCCGAGACGACGGGCTCGCGGGCATCCTCGATCAGGATCGAGGCGCCGGAAGGGGACAGCGGGCGCGGCAGGTCGTCGTCGGGCGGCAGAGGGCCGAAAGCCGGCAGCGGCGGGAAAGAGGCGGCGGGCGCCGACGCCTGACGCTCGTCGGGGACGACGGCCGGTGCCTGCGTGGTGCGGAACCGGTGAACGGCTTCGCCGGTCACCGGTTGCGCAAGTTCCACGGTCTCGGGCGCGCCGAGCAGGGCGCGGGAAACGATCTGGTGCCAGGTGGCCGGGTTCTGCGCGCGCTTGCCGTGGTAGCCGCAGACGACTAGGCGGTCCTCGGCGCGCGTCATGCCGACATAGAGCAGGCGGCGGTATTCGTCGTCGGCGCGCTCTCTGGCGCGGCCGGCCGCCTCGCGCGAGAAGCCGTTCGCGACGTCGGTGCCCGAGCGCCAGAGATAGCCGGTGCCCTGCCAGCCGAGATGCTTCGTCTCGAAAGGCATCATCCGCGGCAGGTGCGAATCGCTGAAGGGCGCCGCGCCGCCATCGACCAGGAACACCACCGGCGCCTCAAGGCCCTTGGCGGCATGGACGGTCATGATGCGCACCTCGTCGCGGCCCTGGTCCATCTCTCGCTTGATCTCCGGACCGGCGCTTTCGAGCGTGACGAGGAAGGCCTCGATCCCGGGCAGGCCGGTGCGCTCCTCGGCGAGGCAGAAGCTCTGGAATTCGTCCAGAATGTCGCCGGCCTCGAGGCCGAGCCTCGCAATCATCTTGCGCCGCACGCCGTCGCGGCCGAGCGCGCCGGAATAGAACTCGAAGACCGGCTTGAAGGCGGCCTCGCCGGCCCATGCCTCGATCTGCGTGGCAATGTCCTGCAGGCCCGGGTCCGCAGCCGCACGCTCGCGCAGCGCAGCATCGAGCGACTGGCTCCTCGGGCGGTCGGCCGCGAGATCGAACAACGTCTCCTCGCTGACGCCGAAGATCGGGCTGCGCAGCACCGCGGCGAGCGACAGGTCGTCCTCCGGCTGGATCAGGAAGCGGCCGAGCGCGGCGAGGTCCTTGACCGCGATGTGGCCGGGCAGGCTCAGCCGGTCGGCGCCGGCGACCGGCACGTGCTTGTCCTTCAGGCTCTTGGCCAGCGCGTGGACGAAGCTGTCGCGCTTGCGCACCAGCACCATGACATCGCCGGGACGCAGCCTGCGGCCCTTGCCCTCGATGATGTCGCCTGAATCGAGCCAGTGCTTGATGGTCAGCGCGACGGTTTCGGCGACACGCACCGCGGGCGCGCGCGCGTGATCGACCGACTGCGTCCAGTCGTCCTCCTCCGGCACGGCTTCGGCTCCGAGCGAGGGCCACAGCTCGACATAGCCGGGCTCCTGGTCGCGGATGGCGCCGTGCTTGACGGGATCCGGGTCGTGCGAGATGCCGCGCCTCGCCTCCTCGCTGGCGAAGACCCGGTCGACGGCGTCGAGCACGTCGCTGGTCGAGCGGAAGGAAAGCGTCAGCCGCACGCGTTCGAAGCCTGCCTCGACGTCGCGGATGCGGCGCTGGAATTCGATGCCCGTCTCGGCAAAGGATTCCGGCGAGGCGCCCTGGAAGGAGTAGATCGACTGCTTCTCGTCGCCGACGGCAAAGACAGTGCGCAGCACGTCGTCGCGCGCTCCTTCGCCGGCAAAGAATTCTCCGGCGAGGCGCCGCACGACTTCCCACTGATCGGGGCTGGTATCCTGTGCCTCGTCGAGCAGGATGTGGTCGATGCCCTGGTCGAGCTTGTACTGTACCCAGGCGCCGGCGTCCTGGCGGGCGAGCAGCCGGACGGTGCGGGTGATCAGGTCGTTGAAATCGAGCAGGCCGCGCGCCGACTTCAGCTGCTCGTAGCGGCCGATCATCCAGTCGGCGACGACGAGCGCGGCGCGCGTGCCCTCCAGCATGCGGAAGAGCGTCAGCCTGTCCATCGCCTCGATGATCGCGGCGGCAGCTGCGGCGTAGCGCTCCGGCAGGTCCGGCATGGCGGCAAGCAGCGCCTTCTTGAACGCCTTGGTGGGGTCGTAGGGGTCGCCGTCAGCCTTCAGGAACCCCTTGGCGAAGTGCTTCAAACGCCGTTCCGGATCCGGCTCGGCAAAGCCGAGTGTGGCGTGCGGCAGGATGTTGTTGAGAACGCTGCGCGCATCGCGGGCTTCCGCCTCGGCGACAAAGCGCTCGAATTCCGACGGCGCGAAGCCGGGCAAGGGCCAGACGGCGCCGGCGATCTGCCCGGCCGTCTCGCCGGGCCGAAAACCGAACTCGTCGAAGAGCGGCGACTGCGGACCGGTGTCGCCCGACAGGCCCTCGTCGATGAAGGCGCGCAGGCCGTCCCTTCGCCGCACGATTTCCTGCAGCAGCAGGTCGAGCCCGAACTCGCCGCCGCGTTCCAGCACCGTCGCGAAGGCCTCGGCCAGACCGGCATTGCCGGCGACGGCGCCCGTCAGCATCTCGCGCCGCGCCATGGAGAACAGCATCTGCTCCATGCGCTGGTCGAGCATCTCGAACTGCGCGGCGATGTTGGCCTCGAGCGGGAACTGGTGCAGCACCGCCTCGCAGAAGGCGTGGATGGTCTGGATCTTCAGCCCGCCCGGCGTCTCCAGGGCCTCGGCGAAGAGCCGGCGCGCGGTGCGCAGCCTCGCCGCATCGGGTGCAATGCCCTCGAGCTCCAGGATCTTCTCGGCCAGCTTGGCGTCGTCGAGCATGGTCCATTCGGACAGACTCGAGAAGACGCGGTTCGACATGTTGGCAGCGGCGGCGCGCGTATAGGTGAGGCAGAGAATGCGCGACGGGTCGGTGCCCGACAGCAGCAGCCGGATGACGCGCTGCGCCAGCACATGCGTCTTGCCGGCGCCGGCATTGGCCGACACCCAGACCGAGTTCGTCGGGTCGGCGGCACTCGCCTGCAGCCGCGCCGTCTCGCCTGGCACCTGGCGCCTCGGGCCGCTCATTCGTCGCCGCCCTCCGCGTCGCCATCGCCGCCGGCCGACCATTCGAGCACACGCGCCAGATGATCGTATTCGCCATCGACCTCGCCGGCGCGGAACGGCAGGGCCCGCGATAGATAGCCGGCCTCGGGGTTCTGGTAGTGCAGCAGCAGCTTTTCCAGCCGCTCCCAGGCGTCCTCGGACAGCTCCTGCGCGCTGCGCAGGTTCTTGCCGTGCTTCAGGATCGACTCGGGATCCACTTCGCCGTCGGGCTTCAGCCTGACATAGAGCAGGTCGGCCGGCTCCAGGCTGCCGATGTCTTCGAAGGCGCCGCGCCTCAGCAGCGCGCCTTCGAGCGCCAGCTGGGGCGCCAGCAGCGTATGCGCCTGTCCCTTGGAGGGCGAGGAGCCGGTCTTGTAGTCGAGAATATCGGCGAGGCCGGAGGGCCTGAGGTCGATGCGGTCGGCATAGCCGGACAGGGTGACGCCGGATGCGCCGACGACAAGCTTGCCGGCGCGTGCCTCGGGCGCGCGGCGGAGCACGCCGTCGGCGCGCTCCCTCTCCCAGGCGATGATGGCATCGGCGAGCCGGTGGAAGCGTGGCCACCAGACCGCCTCGACATCCTCGGGCAACGCGATTTCGTCGAAGCATTCGCGTCCCTTAGCCAGCAAAACATCGAGAGCCGTCGCATCCCGCGGATCCACGCCGCTCGCTGAAAAGCGGTTCAGGATCTCGTGGAACAGCGTGCCGCGCTCGGCCGCGCCGGGGTCGCGCAGCAGAGGGTCGAGCGCCGACAACCTCAGCACCAGGCGGGCATAGATGGCGTAGGGGTCGCGGCGCAGCGTCTCGATCTGGGTGACCGAAAAATGCGTCGGCCGCTTGCCGACCGGCGGCTTCGGGTTGGGGCGCTTTGCGAAGCCGACATCGGGCGCTTCGTCGAGCGTGCGGCCCCAGGCGAGATACTTGCCGCCCCGCGCGCGCATGGCTTCGGTGGCGTCCTTGCCGGCGAAGGTCAGCAGTCGCTGCAGCCAGCGCGAGGCGACGGCCGGCGCCTCGCCGGCGCGCGCCGAGCGGGTCAGGATCACGTCGGGCGTGCCCATCGCCATCACCAAGTCATGCGCGGCCTGGCCGATGCGGCGCTCCGGCGGCTCCAGCGACAGGCCCGATTTCATGCTGCGCGACATGAAGCGGTCGGCCTCGGCGCGGCGCGGCCAGCTGCCCTCGTTGAGGCCGCCAATGACCAGCGTGTCGACGCTCTGCAGGCGCGCCTCGAGCGCGCCCCAGATGGCGATGCGGCGCTCGGCACCGGGCGCCGGCTTGACGGCTTCCGGGCCGATCAGGGCGGCGAGGATAGCCGGCCATTCGTCGGGCTCGAGGGCGAAGGGCGCGGTGGAAGCGACGAGGCTGCGCAGGAACTCGGCCAGCTTGTCGCCGGCATCGTCGGCGTAGAGGTCGAAAAGCCCGCCATCCTCGCCGCGTGCCAGCGCCTCGAGCGCCTGGACGGTGAGGCGCACCATGGCAACCAGGTCGAGCGATGCCTGACCGCGGCAGGCAGTCAGCGGCTCCACGGTCGCTACCAGCCTGGCAAGGACGTCCCGCGCCGAGGCGATGCGCGCCTCGGTGATGCGGGGCAGCCAGAAGGGCGGGCGCCCGTCGGCACCGGTCTCGGCGAACCGCGCTTCGAAGAGGTCGCCGAGGCTGGCGATATCGGGACGCCCCGTGCCACCGCGCAGCGCCACCAGTTCGATCGTCTCGGCGGCGTGGCGTACGGTCGATCGCATCATGCCCAGCGTCAGCAGCGGGTGCTTCAGCAAGGCAAGCACAGCGACCGGATCGCCCGGTTCGAAGGCCGCCTGCACGAGCAAGGTCAGCAGCGTCGCCGGCGGCGTCTTGGCGAGCGGCGTGCCGCCCGAATCGTCGGCGCGCACGCCGAAGCGCAGCAGTTCGGTGGAAACGCGGCGGGCGAGTTCGCGGTCGCCCGTGACCAGGGCGGCTCGGCGGCCGGGCTCTTCGACCGCCTCGCGCAGCGCGAGCGCGATGGCGACGGCCTCGTCGCGCTCGCGCGGCGCCTCGACGAGACTGACGCGCGACAGCGCTTCGGCAACGTCGGCATCGGGCAGGGCGGCACGGCGTTCCGCCCACTCGTCGGTCGTCTCCGCCGGACGAAGCGATTCCGACACCAGCGCGGCGCGCAGCGACAGCGCCGGCGTCGCGGCGCCGATCTCGGTGACGTCGGCGCGCGTCAGGCCGATGCGGCGCAGGAGTTTGGCGAGCCCGAACTGCGGATGCCCGAGGATGGCGGGACGCGGCATCTCGGCGGCCAGCACCGACCAGGCCCGCTCGTCGAGCGCGCGGTCGAGGCCGGGCAGCACCACCGCTCCCATCGGCAGGCGCGCAATCGCCGCCAGCAGCTCGGCGGTGGCGGGGATGGAGCCGGTCGAGCCGGCGGCGATGACCGGGCCGGCCGGCGGGTTGTTGCGCAGGCGCTCGGCCTCCAGCCGGATCAGCGCGTTGCGATGGGCGGCCGGGTTGGACTGCTGGCGGGCGGCGAGAAAATCCGGCCAGTGCTTGGTGACAATGCCGAGGAACTCGAGCGTCACCTGCCACCAGCCGGACAGGCTGTCGGGCGCGAGCCCGGCAAGGCCCTGCCAGCCTGCGCCCTCGGTCTCGATCTCGTCCATCAGCGCGGCGAGGTCGCGGGAAAGCCAGATGGCGTCGGCCGGCGAAGCGGGCACGACGACGGGTTCCTGGAAGAGCTGCGCGACATGGGCGGGGAGCCGCTGCTTCCAGGCGTGCACCAGCGGCGTGAGATAGAGCAGCCGGTCCAGCGCCGAGATCGGCGGCGCAAGCTCGAGCGGGGCGGAATCGTCCTCGCCGAAAACCGCCTCGTCCTCGTCGAACTCGCCGAGCGGCTTGACCACCGGCAGGATCGAGGCGCCGGCCGGCGCGCGGTCGGCAAAGATCGCCCGCAGCGCACGGGCGGCGCGGCGGGTCGGCACATAGATGGTGACGCCGGCAAGCGCCAGCGGATCGCCGTCGGCGGAAAAGCCCGGTACGAGCGCGCCAGACAGCAGGGAATCGGCCAGCGTCGGAAGGAAGGCGGCGCCGGGCGGGATCGAGACGACGCGAGGGTCGCTCATGCTCCTTCGGCCACCGCCGCCTCGGCAAGCGGAATGGCGTCCGGCGTGCCGACGGTGATCCAGCGGCCATCCATCTTCATGCCGTAGAGCCGTCCGGCCGCAATGGCGGCATCGAAATAGCGGTTGAGCGAAGCCGGCCCCTGCGGCGCACCGGCGAAGAGCGCCGGGTCGACGATCGCCGCACCGGCATAGATCAGTCCGTCCGGCGCGCCGGCGGCACGGCTGAGGCGGCCGTCTTCATCGACGACGAAGTCTGTGCCGCCGGAATGGCCGGTTGCGGAATCAAGGTCTGCCAGCATGAGCAGAATATCCATCTTCGTCGCATCCCAGGCAAGGGCGAGCCGGTCGAGGTTCGGCTTGCCACGGTCGAGCCAGAAGGTGTCGGCGTTGAGGATGTAGAAGGGCTCCGGCCCGAGCGCCGGCAGCGCCTTGACGATGCCGCCGGCCGAATCGAGCAGGCCGTCGCTCTCGTCGGAGATCACCGTCTGCGGCGCGGCGCGGCCCGCAAGATGATCGGCGATCTGGCGCGGCAGGTAGTGGACGTTGACGACGGCCGTGACGACGCCGGCGGCCTCCAGGCTGTCCAGGCCCCGGTCGAGCAATGTTCGCCCGGCAATCTCGACCAGCGGCTTGGGAATGGTGTCGGTGATCGGCCGCATGCGCTTGCCGAGCCCGGCAGCGAGCACCATGGCGACCTTCGGCTTCGCGTTCATGCCGCCCCTCCGGTAAGCCCATGCTCGCGATAGAACGCGCTCAACTCTGCGAGCGCCGGATGGACGAGCGCACGGTCGAGATAGGCGCGAATGCGCGGCAGGTGCTTGAGGTATGCCGGCTTGCCGTCGCGGCGGTCCAGCCGCACGAAGATGCCGAGGATCTTCGAATTTCGCTGCGCGGCCATGATGGCATAGGCCTCGGCAAAGGCCGCCTCGTCGAACCCACCAAGCGCCTGGCGCGCCGCCGCATAGGCGGCGAGCGTCGACGCCTCGACCTCGGGCGGCACCGTCACCCGGGCGTCCATGGCGAGCGAGGCGACGTCATAGGCGGCGGGACCCCAGAGCGCGTCCTGGAAGTCGATCAGGCCGAGACGGTCGTGACCCTGCAGCGCTTCGCGCCAGATCAGGTTCGGCGAATGATAGTCGCGCAGCACGAGCGTCGCCTCGGCATCATCGAGCCGGCTGATCAATCGGCTCCACACGTCGCGAAAGGCGTCCCTGACGGCTGCGTCGGGCAGGCTGCCGGTCATGTAGGGGAAGTACCACTCGACCAGCAGGTCGACCTCGATCAGCATGGCGTCGCGGTCGAAGGGCGGGATCGCGTGGACGATGCCGGGAGCCGCCTCGATCCGTCGGGGCCATGAGCGGGTGTGAAGCGCGGCCAGCAATTCAGCGGCGGCGGCATAGCGCTCCTGAATCGGCCGGCCTTCGGCATCGAGCACGCCCTCCGAACCGAGATCGGAGATCAGCAGAAAGCCCTGCGCCAGATCCTGCTCGACGATCTCGGGAACCGCAAAGCCCTCGGCGGCCAGCGCGCGGTCGATGGCGACGAAGGCGGCGACCGAGCGCGCGGTGTGGGCGATCTCGGCATAGGGCCGGCCGTCGCGCACCGGCGGGCCGAGCACCAGTTCCGGCGCGTTCATCAGGATCAGCGGGGACGGCCCCGCCAGTTTCTCGTAGGAGCGCGCGGAGGCATCGCCAGCAAAGTGAAGGCGGTGGGCATCGCCACGTCCGTGCGCCGCCAGGAAGTCGCGGGCAGCAAGCGAGCGCGCAATGCGCTCGAAGGCCGGGCCGCTTCCCGCCATCCGCGCCAGCCGGCCACCGGCTTCGTGCACGAGTTCGACCTGGACGGCGTCGGCTGGCAGGCGGTCGCCGGCGCGTTCCGGCCACTCCACAAGTGCTGCCCCGTCCGACAGCAGTTCGTCGAGACCGAGCTCATCGAGTTCGTCGGGCGAGGACAGGCGGTAGAGGTCGAGATGATGCACCGGCACGCGGGCTTCGTAGGACTGGACCAGCGTGAAGGTCGGGCTCGGCACGTCGAGCGCCGGATCTTCCGCCATCGCCCGGATCAGGCCGCGCGCCAGTGTGGTCTTGCCGGCGCCGAGATCGCCCGACAGCGCCAGGAGGTCGCCCGGCCGCAGCGCCATGGCAAGGTCCTCGCCGAGCCGCGTCGTGGCGTCCTCGTCGGCCAGAAAGCGTTCCAGCACCCGGTTCGCGGCCACCGCTGCGATCACTCGGCGGCTTCGCGCATGCCGGCAGGCTTGACCGGGAACAGGCAGATCACCGTGGTGCCGACATTTTCGGCGGTCTCGATGCGCACGCTGCCGCCATGCAGTTCCACGAAGCTTTTTACGATCGACAGGCCGAGGCCGGCGCCGCGGCGGCGGCCGCCATTGCTGCGCGGCTCGAAGCGGCGGAACACGGTGTCGAGCACCTCGGGCGGAATGCCTGGGCCGTCGTCATGCACGGAGAATTCGGTGCCGATCTCCAGCTGGCGGCACGACAGGGTGATGGAGCTGCCGTCGGGCGCGTAGTTCACCGCGTTCGAGAGCAGGTTGTAGAGTATCTGGCGGACGCGGATCTCGTCGCCGTGGAAGGTTTCCGGCGCCATGGCCGTCTCGAGTTTCAGCTCGATGCGGTGCTCGCCGAGGCGATCGGCAATCAGTTCGGCGGCGGCCTCGATGGTCTGGCCGACGCGGACCTCGGAAATGTCGAGCTCCATGATACCGGCGTCGACGGTGGCAAGGTCGAGGATGTCGTTGACGATGGTCAGGAGCACCGAGGAAGAGGTGCCGATATGCTCGAGATATTCGCGCTGGCGCGGCTGCAAGGGCCCGGTCTCGGGCAGCGAAAGAAGCTCGGTGAAGCCGATGATGTTGGTCAGCGGCGAGCGCAGCTCGTAGGAGACGTGCTGGACGAAATCGTTCTTCAGCTGGTCCGCCCGCTGCAGCGCGTCGTTCTTCTCTTCCAGCGCGCGCTCGATGTTGACCCGGTCGGTGACGTCGACAAAGGTCATCATCACCTGGCCGTTGGGCAGGTGGATCACCGCGTAGCGCAGCACCGTGCCGTTGAGGAGCTCGGCCTGGCCTCTGCGGTCGTGGCGTTCCTCGTCGAAGCCGGTGACGGAGGCGACGAAGCCCGGCCAGGGGCTGTCCTTCACCAGCGGTTCGCATTGCGCGCGGATGGCGGAGATGTGGGTCTTCTGTTCGACGACATCGGGCGACAGGTGCCAGAGCGCGTTGAAGGCCGGGTTGGACAGGCGGATGCGGCCGTCGGGACCGAACACGGCGACGCCTTCGGCCAGATTGTCGAGCGTCTCGCCCTGCACGCGCACCGCCGTGGTGTAGCGGCTCTCGAGATCCATCTTCTCGGTCAGGTTCTCGAACACCCAGGTGACGCCGCCCTTGGGCTGCGGATTGGCGACGACGCGGATGGTGCGGCCATCGGGCAGGTGCCACCAGTGAACCTGCGATTCCACCGAGCGATAGGCCGCCAGCAGGTTTTCCTTCCAGCGCCGCCATTCCGGCTGCTCGGCGATCTTGCCCTCGCTGCGCAGCCTGTCGATCATCAGCGCATTGTCCGGCGCGCTCGACAGGAAGCCGTGATCGAAATCCCAGAGCTTCTGGAAGGCCTGGTTGAAGAAGCGCAGCTTCTCGCTGCTGTCGAAGATGGCGACCGCCGTGGTTAGCTGGTCGAGCGTGTCGGCATGGCTCTGCACCATGCGCTCGTATTCGGCGCGGGTCGCCTCGATCTCGCTCTTGTCGAGCGCAATGCCGGCCGAGCCCTGCGCACCGGCAAAGTCGGTGACGGCAAAGACACGGCGGTCGCCGGCAATCACGGTCGAGAGTTGCTGCTGGAAGACCGGCCGCGAGGCGTGGTGCAGGGCGATCGCCTCGCGCGCCTGCGTGCCCAAGAATTCCTTGTTCTCGCTGATGGCGGCGTCGCGGTCGGCCGCCTCGACCGCTGCGGCATAGGCGCGGTTGACCCAGCGCAGCTCGCCGTCCGACGACCTGATCCAGAACGGCATGTCGAGGGAATCGATGAGGCCGAGCATGCTCTCGCGGTCGTTGACCAGACGCTGGTTGTCGATGCGAAGACGTGCCTGCAGGCGCTGCTGCTCGGACAGCGAGACGAAGCGCACGATCACATGCGAGGCGCTCTTGCGGCCCTGCACCTCGAGCGGCGCGCCGCTATGCGTCTCAACGACGATGTCGAAGGCCGTCGCCTTCTCGCGCAGCGCGGCGATGGCGTTTTCGAGGGCAGCGGCGGACCGCGCCGTCAGCCAGCGGCCGAAGGCCAGGAAGGCGGCGCGCTCTTCCGGCGCACCGGACTCGACCGGCAGGGCGCCGATCAGCTCGGGCTTGCGGTTGTCGTTGCTCCAGACGATGACGCGCAGGTCGCGCAGGTTGAGCAGGGCGTCCGAACGCTGGACCGCGGCGTTGAGGTCGGCGATCCGGCCGCGCAACTCGACATTCTCGTTGGCGGTGCGGGCGCGTTCCCGAATGAGGAAGATGGCCGAGATCAGCGCGGCGCCCATGGCGCCGGCGAACATCGCCAGCTGCATGACCTCGACCGTGTTGAAGGCGAACAGCGATTTGGCCGACGCGCTCTGCGCATGCGCTACGGTCGGCGCGAACAGGCATGTCGCGGCGGAGGCGGCCAGCAGCCGCTTCGACGCGCGCAAAGCCCCGCTATGGGAACCGCCGGCACCCTTGGACGGCAGCCCCTCTCCGGAATCCGTATCGCCGCCGGAATCGGCTTTTCCCGCCCGAAGCGGGTTTTCCCCCGGCATGTCCTGTTTCCTCTCCGCCGCCTGACCGCAAGGCCGCCCGATGCGCTCTCCGGTCCATTGCCGCCGGAGCGGAGGCGCCGCGAATCACCCACCATAACGCCTGCGCGAATCGGCGTGAAGAAGCTTGCGCCGCAAAAAGTAAGGCCGGACAGTTTGTCAACTGCCCGGCCTCAATATCTGGTAGTAGAACGCGCTATGGTTAATAGCGATAGTGTTCCGGCTTGAAAGGACCCTGCGGCGTGACACCGATATAGGCGGCCTGCTCGCCCGACAGTTCGGTCAGCCTGGCGCCCAGCTTGTCGAGATGAAGGCGTGCGACCTTTTCGTCGAGGTGCTTGGGCAGGACATAGACTTCGTTCTTGTAGTTCTCGCCGCGGACATAAAGCTCGATCTGCGCCAGCACCTGGTTGGTGAAGGAAGCCGACATCACGAAGCTCGGGTGGCCGGTGGCGTTGCCGAGGTTGAGCAGACGGCCCTCCGACAGCAGGATCATGCGCTTGCCATCCGGGAAGGTGATCATGTCGACCTGCGGCTTGACGTTGGTCCATTTCAGGTTGCGCAAAGAGGCGACCTGAATCTCGTTGTCGAAATGGCCGATATTGCCGACGATCGCCATGTCCTTGAACTTGCGCATGTGATCGATGGTCACGACGTCCTTGTTGCCGGTCGTGGTGATGATGATGTCGGCTGTGGGTGCCGCATCCTCGAGCGTCACCACCTCGAAACCGTCCATCGCCGCCTGCAGGGCGCAGATCGGATCGACCTCGGTGACCTTGACGCGGGCGCCCGCACCGCTCAGCGATGCGGCCGAGCCCTTGCCGACGTCGCCATAGCCGCACACGACCGCGACCTTGCCAGCCATCATCACGTCGGTGCCGCGGCGGATGCCATCGACCAGCGATTCCTTGCAGCCATACTTGTTGTCGAACTTCGACTTGGTGACGCTGTCATTGACGTTGATCGCCGGGAAGGGCAGCAGGCCCTTCTTCTGCAACTGGTAGAGACGGTTGACGCCCGTGGTGGTTTCCTCAGTAACGCCGCGGATCGCTGCCTTCTGCTTGGCGAAGAAGCCGGGCGTGGCGGCCAGGCGCTTCTTGATCTGGGCGTAGAAGTACTCCTCTTCCTCGCTGGTCGGCTTTGACAGGACATCCTCGCCGGCCTCGGCGCGGGCGCCGATCAGGATGTACATGGTGGCATCGCCGCCATCGTCGAGGATCATGTTCGACGTGCCGCCGTCGGTCCACTGGAAGATCTGGTCGGTGTAGGCCCAGTATTCCTCGAGCGACTCGCCCTTGACCGCGTAGACCGGGATGCCGGCATCCGCGATGGCGGCCGCGGCGTGGTCCTGGGTCGAGAAGATGTTGCAGGAGGCCCAGCGCACATCGGCGCCGAGTGCCTTCAGCGTTTCGATGAGCACCGCCGTCTGGATGGTCATGTGCAGCGAGCCTGAGATGCGCGCGCCCTTCAGCGGCTTGTCGCTGCCGAACTCCTCGCGGCAGGCCATCAGGCCCGGCATCTCGGTTTCGGCGATCTCGATCTCCTTGCGGCCCCAGCCGGCGAGCGAGATATCTGCGACGTGGTAGTCCTTGGCCATGCTTGTGCTCCGCATTGCGTGATTGGTGCGTTTCGGCGCGCCTGCCCGGAGGACAAAAGGGCGCGCAAATGTGGGCCGTGACTAGCAGATCACGCCCAGATCGACAATGGGATATAAAGAAATCTTTATTCGTGCATATGCCTGAAGATCAGGCTTCCTCGCCGAAGCGGGTGGCAACGAGTTCCTCGATCGCCGCCATGGCCTTCTCGGCTTCAGGGCCGCTGGCAGTGACGCGCACCGAGCAGCCGGGACTGGCCGCCAGCATCATCAGGCCCATGATCGAGGTGCCGCCGACGCGGGTACCGTCCTTCTCGACATGGATGCTGGCGTCGAAGGAGCCTGCGACCTGGACGAACTTGGCGGAAGCGCGGGCATGCAGGCCGCGCTGATTGACGATCATGAGATCGCGCTCGATCAGGCCATCGGCTGACGGCGCGTCGCTCATTTGGTCGCCAGGAGCTGGCTGGCGACGTTGATGTATTTCCGCCCCGCGGCCTGGGCCTGCTCGACGGCGGTCGCCAGATCGCCGGTCTTGCGCACGCTGGACAGCTTGATCAGCATCGGCAGGTTCATGCCAGCGATGACCTCGATGTGTCCCGACTCCATGACGGAGATGGCGAGGTTGGACGGGGTTCCGCCGAACATGTCGGTGAGCACGACCACGCCCGAGCCGTTGTCGACGCGCGCCACGGCCTCGACGATGTCCTGCCGGCGGCGCTCCATGTCGTCGTCGGCGCCGATCGCTACCGATTCAAAATTTTCCTGAGGGCCGACGACGTGTTCCACGGCGTTGCGGAACTCCTCGGCCAGTCGACCGTGCGTTACGAGCACGAGTCCGATCATGCTTCCCTGGCTCCCGTCATCGTCCGTTCACCGGCTTCACGAATATTTCGCCCCAGCCGGAGTATCCGGCTGACGGGAGCGCAATCTTGTCGACCGACGAAGCGTTGACAAGCCCAAAAGTGTCTCGGTGCAAGCCATTTTGACGCATTGCAGCATTCATTTCCGTTCATAAGCCGTCAAAAGGCGGCAAGGAAAGGCTTGCCGCTACGGCAAGAAGCGCGGCCTGCCGGTCTCCCGCGGCGAGCGCCAGGAAGGCCAGTTCGCAGCCTGCCAGAATGGTGGTCTGGCTGTCCGGATAGCGGGGCGCCACCTGCGGCGCGACCAGTTTCACAAGCAGGTCGATGCGGGCAGCCGGCTCGACATCCAGCCGCGCCGGACCGTAGCCGCGCACCTCGGCCAGGCCAAGGATCGTCTTCGGCGCCGTGCAGCAGAGGCGGCCGTCGAATGCGGAAAGAAACAGCTGGTCGTCGCCGACGAGGCGGCCAAACAGGCCGAAATTCAGGGCGTGGCCGACCAATGCCAACGCCAGCCCGGTCTTGCCCGATCCGGGCTCGCCGGTGATCAGCACGCCGCGATCACCAAGCACGACGGCGCTGGCATGGATGTTGTCAGCCATTTCGGGTGACCGGCCTAGCCGTCGGCCGGAAGCGTGACGGTGAAGCGCGCGCCGCGGATCTCGCCGGGCTTGCCGCCCATGATATTCTCGGCCGTCAGAGTACCGCCATGTGCCTCGACGATCTGCCTGCTGATCGACAGGCCGAGGCCGGAGTTCTGGCCGAAGGCCTCGCCGGACGGACGGTCGGTGTAGAAGCGCTCGAAGATGCGCTCGACGCTCTCGGCCCGGATGCCCGGACCATTGTCGTCGACATTGAGGATGATGCGCTTGCCGGCACGCGCCAATGAAATCGTGATCCGTCCCGTCTCCTCCGGCACGAAGGAACGCGCATTCTCGATCAGGTTGGTGATGACCTGGCCAAGGCGCAGATCGTGGCCGACGACCATGAAGCTCTTGGCCGCGCCCTTGTCAGGCTTGAAATCGATCTCGACGACCTTCCGGTGACGGCCGGAATCGCGCGACACGGCGACGAGGTCGGCGACGAATTTCTTCAGGTCCATGCGGCCGGCGTCCTCACGCGCCAGTTCGGCGTCGAGGCGCGAGGCATCGGAAATGTCGGTAATCAAGCGGTCGAGCCGGCGCACGTCGTGCTGGATGATCTCCATCAGCCGGCCGCGCGACACGTCGGTCTTGGCGATCGGCAGCGTCTCGACGGCACTGCGCAGCGAAGTCAGCGGATTCTTCAGCTCGTGGCTGACGTCGGCGGCGAAACTCTCGATGGCCTCGATACGGGCATAGAGGGCATTGGTCATGTCGCGCACGGCGACGGAGAGGTTGCCGATTTCGTCCTGGCGGTCGGAAAAATCGGGGATCTCCTCACGGTTCTTGACGCCGCGGCGCACCCTGACGGCGGCGGCGGCAAGCCGGCGCAGCGGTTGCGCGATTGTCGAGGCGAGCATCACCGACAGAAGCACGTTGACCAGCGCCGCGACGCCGAAGACGCGCAGGATGGCCTTGCGTTCGGCGGCGACGATCTTGTCGATGTCGCCGCCCTGCGTCGACAGCATCAGCACGCCGAGCACGGCGCGGAAGCGCTGCACCGGCACGGCGACCGAGACGATCTGCTCGCCCTGTTCGCTGATGCGCACCACGGTCGAGGGAATGCCGGTCAGCGCGTTCATGACTTCCGGGAAGGCAGCGCCGTTGCCACCCGGCTGCTCGCGATAGATCGGCAGGTCGGTGCGGCGGAAGAACTCGGCGATGAAGCGCTGGATGTGGTCGAGGATGCCGGGCACCTCCTCGTCGACGGAGGGCAGGTCGTAGCGCAGGATCTGGCCGCGCGAATAGAGATGGCGCGAATCGAGCAGCAGGTTGGCGTCGCGGTCGTAGATGCGGGCTCGCGTCCGGGTCGGCGAGATCAGCCGCCGCAGGACCGGGGCCACACGCTCGGGGTTGATCGGGAAATCGAGGCTGTCGAGCTGGTCGGAGCCGGGGCCAAGACTTTCGCCGGCCTGCAGCTCGAGCAGTTTCTCGGGATCGATGGAGATGGAATCCGTCTCGATCGTTGCCGAGGCGGCGATGGCGCCAGCGATGATCTCGCCCTGCGTCATCAGGCTCTCGACGCGCGCTTCGATCAGGCCGTCGCGAAACTGGTTGAGATAGAGGATGCCGACGACCAGCACACAGAGCGCGGCCAGGTTGAGGAACAGGATGCGGCGCGTCAGGCTCGAAAAGATGTAGTGGCCGAGAAAGCGCTGCAGCCGGACCTTCGCCCGGCCGAGCGAGGAAGCACGCCCCTTGGCCGACCGTTTCGCAACGGCCGGACTGTTCTTGAGCTCCGCTTCCATGGCCATAAGGCAGGGGTCCCCGGTTTACGCCTCGCGAAACCGGTAGCCCACTCCATAGAGCGTTTCGATCATCTCGAAATCGTCATCGACCTGCTTGAACTTCTTGCGCAGGCGCTTGATGTGGCTGTCGATGGTCCGGTCGTCGACATAGACCTGTTCATCATAGGCCGAATCCATCAGCGCATCACGGCTTTTTACGACTCCGGGCCGCTGGGCCAGCGAGTGCAGGATGAGAAACTCCGTCACGGTCAGCGTCACGGGCTCGCCGCGCCAGGTGCAGGTGTGGCGCTCCTGATCCATGACGAGCTGGCCGCGCTCCAGCGAGCGGGCCTGCTGGTTCGGCGTCTTGGCCGTGGCTTCGCGCGTGCTGGCGCGCCGCAGCACGGCCTTGACGCGCTCGACCAGAAGGCGCTGCGAGAAGGGTTTGCGGATGAAATCGTCGGCGCCCATCTTGAGGCCGAAGAGCTCGTCGATCTCGTCGTCCTTGGAGGTCAGGAAGATCACCGGCAGGTCGGTCTTCTGGCGCATGCGGCGCAGAAGCTCCATGCCGTCCATGCGCGGCATCTTGATGTCGAGGATGGCGAGGTTCGGCGGGCGCGCGGCCAGCCCTTCCAGCGCGGACGCCCCGTCGGTGTATGTCTCGACCCTGTAGCCCTCGGATTCCAGGGCAATCGAAACCGACGTCAGAATGTTGCGGTCGTCATCGACAAGCGCGATCGTTGCCATATCAAGCGGCTCCCTCATGAGCGGGTGTCCCTTCCTGCTTCGAGAAGCCGGCAGATGCGGGACAAATTGGGTACAAATTGTGGCACACATGCCGGTCGGGCCACAAGCGAGTGCGGCGAACTGCCCTACAGGCTCGGCAACCCGGACTCCATCGCACGAGTGCCGCCACCAACCGGTTCCCACCGGCCTAAAATTTGTGCAGCCAACAACATATAAACGATTTAAACAGAATTTAAAATCTTTAAATCGATTAATGATTTGATATCACTTGGCTTTTCTGTTTTCGGGAACCTGCGCGTCATCGGGAGAACATGGCGCGTTCAACGAAGCCCAGAGACAGCCGAGGCTCGCCATGACTGACGCCGGAATTCGCAACCCAGACTTCGGGATCGACAAGGTCGGCCTGAGCACCTCTGGAACCGTGCATTACAATTTTTCCGCACCGGCGCTCTACGAGCACGCGATCGCGCGTTGCGAGGCCCGACTCACCGCAGGCGGGGCGCTTGTCGCGCTGACCGGGCAGCACACCGGCCGCTCCCCGAAGGACAAGTACATCGTGCGCGACGCCAGGACGGCGCCAAGCGTCTGGTGGGACAACAACAAGCCGATGGAGCCCGAGGCCTTCGAGCGCCTGCACGCCGACTTCCTGGCGCATGCGGCCGACCGCGACCTGTTCGTGCAGGATCTTATCGGCGGCGCCGACGCGGCAAGCAGCCTGCCGACGCGCGTCGTGACCGAATACGCCTGGCATTCGCTGTTCATCCGCAACCTGCTGATCCGGCCGGAACGCGACGCGCTGGCTGGCTTCGAGCCGCGCATGACGATCATCGACCTGCCCTCGTTCCGCGCCGACCCGGCGCGCCACGGCACTGGCTGCGAGACCGTCATCGCCATCGACCTGACGCGCATGATCGTGCTGATCGGCGGCACGGCCTATGCCGGCGAGATGAAGAAGGCGGTGTTCACCGCGCTCAACTACCTGCTGCCCGAGAGCGGCGTGATGCCGATGCACTGCTCGGCCAATGTCGGCCCCGACGGCGACGCCGCCGTGTTCTTCGGCCTGTCGGGCACCGGCAAGACGACATTGTCGGCCGACCCGTCGCGCACGCTGATCGGCGACGACGAGCATGGCTGGGGCGAGGACGGCATCTTCAACTTCGAAGGCGGCTGCTACGCCAAGACGATCCGCCTTTCGGCCGAGGCGGAGCCCGAGATCTTCGCAACCACGCAGCGCTTCGGCACGGTGCTCGAGAATGTCGTGCTCGACGACGAGCGTCGGCCCGACTTCGACGACGGCTCGCTGACCGAGAACACGCGCTGCGCCTATCCGCTCGATTTCATCCCCAATGCCAGCACGACCGGCCGCGCCGGCCATCCGAAGACCGTCATCATGCTGACCGCCGACGCCTTCGGCGTGATGCCGCCGATCGCCAGGCTCACCCCGGCGCAGGCCATGTACCACTTCCTGTCGGGCTACACCGCCAAGGTGGCCGGGACGGAACGCGGCGTCAGCGAGCCGGAGGCAACCTTCTCGACCTGCTTCGGCGCGCCCTTCATGCCGCGCCATCCGTCGGAGTACGGCAGCCTGCTCAAGCAGCTCATCGCCGGTCACGGCGCCGCCTGCTGGCTGGTCAATACCGGCTGGACCGGCGGCGCCTACGGCACCGGCCGGCGCATGCCGATCAAGGCGACGCGCGCACTGCTGGCGGCGGCCCTCGACGGTTCGCTCAACCAATCCGAGTTCCGCACCGATCCGCATTTCGGCTTTGCCGTTCCGGTGGCCCTTCCCGGCATCGAGCGCGCCATTCTCGATCCGCGTTCGACCTGGGGTGACCGGTCTGCCTACGACCGCCAGGCGGAGCGGCTGGTCGGCATGTTCATCGACAATTTTGAAAAGTTCGAAAGCCATGTCGACGCCGCCGTCCTGGGTGCTGCGCCGCGCACGCAGATCGCCGCCGAATAGGCAGCCTGCTTCGTTTACTGAAAGGCCCGGCGCTGCCGGGCCTTTTCTTTTTGCCGCTTCCGCGCCATCACTGCGCCATGGCCGCCGACGAACCCATCACCATCTCGCATGAAGCCGTGATCCACGAGGCCGACCTCGAGGAGAACTTCATCCGCTCGTCCGGTCCCGGCGGCCAGAACGTCAACAAGGTGGCGACCGCGGTGCAGCTGCGCTTCGATGCCCGCAACGCCGCCGGCCTGTCGGAGCGGGTGCGCGCGCGGGCGCTCAAGCTCGCCGGCCAGCGCGCCACCAAGGAGGGCGTCATCGTCATCGAGGCGGGGCGCTATCGCACGCAGGAGCAGAACCGGGCCGACGCCCGCACCCGGCTGACGGAGCTGGTGGCCAAGGCCGCCGAGCCGCCGCCGCCGCCGCGCAAGAAGACGCGGCCGACCAAGGGGTCGGTCGAGCGGCGGCTGAAAAGCAAGGCCGGACGCTCGACCGTGAAGAAGCTGCGCGGCCGGGTCAGCGACGACTGACGACGCTTCCTGCTTTCAATTCCGGTCCCCGAATGCGAAAGTCGGCGGGGAAAAAACGCAAAGGAGACCCGCCTGATGGGCATATTCGATTTCGTGAAAAGCGTCGGCAACAAGCTTGGATTCGGCGATGACGACGAGGCGACCTCGGCCAAGGCGCTGAAGAAGGAGCTCGATTCGCACAAGCTCGGCACCGAAAAGGTCGAAGTCGAGGTCAAGGGAGACACGGCGATCCTGAAGGGAGTCGTCGCCGACCAGTCGGTGTTCGAAAAGGCAATCGTTGCGATCGGCAACGCTCGGCGTCTCCAAGGTGCAGGCCGACGAATTGAACATCGTGGCTCCCGACTCCGGCCTGAAGCTCGATGACGGCATCGACATGACCGAGCTCGTCAAGGCGTCGACGCCAGCCAAGCAGCCGAAGTTCTACACGGTCAAGAAGGGCGACAACCTGTCCAAGATCGCCCAGGAGGTCTACGGCAAGGCGTCCAAGTACCCGGTGATCTTCGAGGCCAACAAGCCGATGCTGACGCATCCGGACAAGATCTACCCCGGCCAGTCACTGCGCATACCGGAACTCGCCGAGGCCTGATTGCCCCCGGACAATCCTATCCTATCTCTGGACGGCGGCCCTCGCGGCCGCCGTTTCTCGTTCAGGGCCCTGTCGGCCGAAAGGTGAAGCATGCTGGTTCTGCCGAAAGGCGTCAGGCACATTCCCGGCCATCTCGACCGCGCGGCGCAGGAAGCGCTGGTCGAGGAGGTGCGCGCCGTGGTCCAGGCAGCCCCGCTCTACGTGCCCGCGATGCCGCGCACCGGCAAGGAAATGAGCGTGCGCATGACCAATTGCGGCGCGCTCGGCTGGGTTACCGACAAGGAGCGCGGCTACCGCTACCAGGCCACCCATCCGGTGACCGGCGAGCCCTGGCCGCCTATTCCCGAAGCGCTGCTGCGCCTGTGGGACGCCGTCTCTGGTCACCCGCAGCCGCCGCAGGCCTGCCTCGTCAATTTCTATGCCGACACGGCGAAGATGGGCCTGCACCAGGACCGCGACGAGGCCGACCTCTCGGCACCGGTCGTGTCGGTGTCGCTCGGCGACGCCTGCCTGTTCCGCGTCGGCGGCACCAGCCGGGGCGAGCGCACCATGTCGTTCCGGCTGGAGAGCGGCGACGTCGTCATCCTCGGCGGCGAGGGGCGCCTCGCTTTCCACGGCGTGGACCGCATCTACCCGTCTACCTCGGCGCTGCTGAAGAATGGCGGCAGGATCAATCTGACGCTCAGGCGGGTGACAAAGGATGCATGAACGGCTTCCCGCCTGCTTCCGGGGGAAGGACCGCGAAGTCGCTAGTCGACGGCCTTGGCGGGCGCATAGTCGTTGCGGAGATAGATGAGCACCTCGTCATCCTCGGCGATAGGGCGGTACTCCGCCATGATCCGGTCGAAGCCGAAGCGGCTTTCGAGCAGCTTCCTCCACACCGGCTCGATTTTCTGGATCGCGACGATATCGGGTCGGATGCGCTCGAACTCCTCGCGCTTGCCCGCCGCATAGCGCTCGACCATCGCCAGGTATCGATCCGCTTCGTCCACGTCACCGTCGCGGCGCGCCTTTGCCGAGAGAACCAGCGCCGAGGTTCCAAGCCAGTCACTCACATAGGTTTCGGCCCAACGTCCCCCCACCATGCGGGTCAATGGGTGCCCTACCGCCAAATCGGTGCCAATCTGGGCGACCGTGGGATTGACCGTGGCACCGCGCACCGTCTGGACGAGGTCGGCACTCGGCTTTTGCGTTGTCACGAAAGGCGCATAGGCCACGATGATCCCCATCAGCACCATCGCGATGCCGGGCCTCATGAAGAGGGACATGGCGCCCTGCCATTGCTCGGCGCGCCGCGCCGCCGCAGGCAAGGCCAATAGGCATAACAGGGCAAAGATGGCACAGAGAATGGCCGGGTAGGCGTGATAGGCCCAACCCTTGGCCTGGTAGATGAGCGGAAACATGCCGGCGATGGAAGCCAGCGTCGCAACAGTGGCGAGTTCCGGAACGCGCCCGATCGGCCACAGGCGCCAGGCGAGGAACATCAGGAACGAAAAGGGGATGCAGTATTGCAGGGTCAGCGCCAGGTAGCCGCGGATCTTCAGGTAGGTGTCGGTGAGGACGGGAAGAAAGTCGCTGATATATTCAGGATGAAGCGATGTCACCGCCACGAGATAGGCGGTGCAGACAAAGCCGATCACCCACATCTCGGGCGCGAAAATCGGCCGCAGGCTGCGGCGCCGCCATGCGGCGAAGAGCGCCGGCAGAAGAACCATGAGAGCGTAGTAGGGTTTCACCAGCAGGAGGATGCTGCCGGAAGCGCCGACGAGAATGGCGAGGCCGAGGCCTGGTGGCGGGCTGGCCGGCCGGGCACGCCAGGCGAGCAGTGCCAACAGCGGCAGGAATAGCGCCATGCCTATGTGTTCGCGCTCGCTGAAGGCGAGGCCGGGAAACAAGACCAGCAGGGCGTAGAAGGCCGGCGCCAGCGTGGCGAGGGCCGAGCCTTCCGGAAATCCGGCGCGACGAACGACGAGACACGCCAGCCCGAAGCCCAGAATGGCGGCGAGGTAGGTCCACGCGTGGACCAGGATTTCCGGCGCTACGTTGAGCATTCCCGCAAGCGCGACCGGCGGCAGATAGAGCCAGATCGAGAAGGGCGGGTTTGTTTCATAGACCTCCACGTAAAGCTGGTCGCCCGAGAGCACGCGTTCGCAGACGGTTATCAGCCAGCTCGTGTCAGGAATGGTGCCCCAGCGCATCTGGTAAAGGATGCCGAGAAAGGTGATCCCCACACAGGCAAGCGTGGTTCGAGTTGCAACTCCCACATTTGGTGCGGCGGAACTGCAGACAGGGCCGATACTGAGGTCGTCCGAGGCGCTCATGTCAATTGCTCCCCTGAGGTTGGGAAGACCCAGAGCCCAAGGACAACATAGTTGGTCAGCGGGACGAGTATCGTCGCCGCAACGATCGACACGGCGGGCGTGTAGCCCAGCCACTCAACGAGGGTCAGCGGCAGAATGCAGGAAATGGCGATGCCGAGCAGGGCCGAGGCGACAAACCGTGGCGCCTCTTGCGCATGCGAGCCGCGCGACCCGAAGGTCAGCCACTTGTGCCCGAAATACGAGATCGGCATGGCGATCAAGTAGGCGACGAACGAGGCAAGCGTAGCGGAGAAGGCTTTGGCCAGCTGGCCGTAGGACAGCATGGCGGCAACGCCGGCATAGGTCAGCGTCGCTGCCACGCCGACGAGGCCAAACCGCATGATGCGTGCAAGGTCGGGGAGGCGAAGCATCCGTCCGTCAGGCGCCTGAAACGGCGGGCAGTTCCGCATTCACGACGGCGTTCCCCCATAGGTGCGGCGGACGATGTAAATCGGCCGCTGCTTGATTTCGGCATAAACACGTCCGAGGTATTGGCCGATTATGCCAATGCCGAGCAGCTGGATGCCGCCCAGAAACAACACGCTGACGAGGATCGACGCGTAACCAGGCACATCGATGCCGAAAAGCAGTGTCTTGGCGACGATCACGAGGCCATAGAGAAACGAGAAGGCCGAGATGATGGCGCCGACATAGGTCCAGATCTCGAGCGGCGCGCTGGAAAAGCTGGTGATCCCCTCGATGGCGAAGTTCCACAGCTTCCAGCCGGAAAATTTCGACTGGCCAGTCAGGCGCGGGTCGCGAACATATTCGACCGTTGCGGTGTTGAAACCGACCCAGGCGAACAGGCCCTTCATGAAGCGGCGGCGCTCGGGAAGCGCACGCAGCGCGTCGATCACCTGGCGGTCGACCAGGCGGAAATCGCCGACGTCGCGCGGGATCTGCTGGGCGGCCATGTAGTTGTGGACCCGGTAGAACATCGAGGCGCTCCGCTTCTTCATGAAGCCGTCGCTCGACCTGTCGGCGCGCTTGGCAAGCACCACCTCGTAGCCCTCGCGCCACTTCTCGATCAGCAGCGGAATGACATAGGGCGGGTCCTGCAAGTCAACGTCCATGGGAATCGCGGCATCGGCGTCGCAGGCGTCGAGGCCTGCCGTCATCGCCGCCTCCTTGCCGAAATTGCGCGACAGGTCGAGCACGCGGATGCGTGCATCATGGCCCTGCGCCTCTACCAGGCGCTCCAGTGTCGCGTCGGTGCTGCCGTCGTTGACGAAGATGAACTCGAAGGCGAGACCCTGCTCGGCCAGGACGTCGGTGTTCTGGCGTACTGCTTCCAGAAAAGGCGCAATCGCGTCTTCCTCATTGTGCACCGGAACGACGATGGCAATCGTCGCTGCGCCATTCTCCAGCGTATCGGCTCCTGTCACCGACGGCCCGTCTTTATGCAAAAAAGGCGCGTTCATCGGTTGCCGCTCGCCTGTCGGTTCATGGACGTTGTCGCGGCGGAGACTAGAAAAGCGCGGTTAAGTTAACTTTAAACCCGGCCCTAAAGTTTGCGCAGCGCCACTTCCTCGACGAGATGGCGCACGCCCTTGCGCAGGATAAGGTCGGCGCGCGGGCGGGTCGGCAGGATGTTTTCCCTGAGGTTTTTCAGGTTGATGTTGTTCCAGAGTCCCTCGGCGATGGCGCCTGCGGCATCGTCCGAAAGCTGCGAATAGCGGTGAAAGAAGGACTCAGGATTGCGGAAGGCCGTCTCGCGCAGCCGCATGAATCGGTCGACATACCATTGCCGGATCAGCGTCTCGTCGGCGTCGATATAGATCGAGAAGTCGAAGAAGTCCGACACGAAGGGCACGAAATTGCCGTCCTTGGGCAGTTCGCGCGGCTGCAGCACGTTCAGCCCCTCGAAGATCAGGATGTCCGGCCGGTCGATTGTGACGTATTCGCCTGGCATGACGTCGTAGACCAGATGTGAATAGACCGGCGCGCGCACGTTCGGCTCGCCCGACTTGATCGCCGACAGGAAGCGCAGCAGGGCGCCGACATCGTAGCTGTCGGGAAAGCCCTTGCGCTCCATCAGATTGTCGCGCCGCAGCACCTCGTTGGGCAGCAGGAAACCGTCCGTGGTGACGAGGTCGACCTTGGGGCTCGACGGCCAGCGCGCCAGCAGCTCCTTGAGGACACGGGCCGTGGTCGACTTGCCGACAGCGACAGAGCCGGCCATGCCGATGATGTAGGGCGTCTTGATGGCGTCATCGGCGCTGAAGAAGGCCTTGCGCTGGCTGAACAGCACCTGGCTCGTCTCGACATGGGCATAGAGCAGGCGCGACAGCGACAAATAGATGCGCCGCACCTCGTCGATGTCGATCGGGTCGTAGAGCGAGGAAAGCCGCCTGACCTCGTCGGGCGTCAGCGTCAGCGGCGTATCGGCGCGGAACTCTGCCCATTTCTCGGCCGAGAAGAAGCGGTAGGGCGAATAGCGTTCGCTCGGCGCCAGCTGGTCCATCGGGTTCACCGTCCTTCGCCTCAGGCGGGCCCGGCCCGCGCAGCCTTTTCGGCGATGCCCGAGCGCGCCGTGCGGCGCTCGAGCTCGTCCATCACGTCTGCAAGCGGCACGCCCGCGAGGGCCAGCACGACCAGCCAATGATAGAGAAGATCGGCACTTTCCGAAACGATGGCGCCACGATCCTCGCTGACCGCCGCGATCACCGTCTCCACCGCCTCCTCGCCAAGCTTCTTGGCCGCTTTGTCCATGCCGCCGGCCATCAGCTTGGCCGTCCAGGACTGCGGATCGCCGGAGGCGGCCCGCTCGGCGATGATCTTTTCCAGATCGGCGAGCGAAAATGCAGTCATCAGAAGATCTCCGTTGCCGGCTCAGGCGGCCGCATCGAGCCGCATAGCCAGGCCGGCCTCAGCCATATAGGCCTTGGCCTCTGAAATCGAATAGGTCCCGAAGTGAAAGATCGAGGCGGCCAGAACGGCCGTGGCATGGCCGTCGCGTATGCCGGCGACCAAGTGGTCGAGCGTGCCGACGCCGCCTGACGCGATGACCGGCGCGCGCACCGCGTCGGCGATAGCCCGCGTCAGCGCGATGTCGTAACCCGATTTCGTGCCGTCCTTGTCCATCGAGGTCAGCAGGATCTCGCCGGCCCCTAGGCCGACAACCTTCTCAGCGAACTCGACGGCATCGATGCCGGTCTTGTTGCGCCCGCCATGGGTGAAGATTTCCCAGCGGTCTTCTTCGCCCGGCGCCGAAACCTTCTTGGCGTCGATGGCGACGACGATGCACTGGTTGCCGAACTTGTCTGCCGCCTCGGCGACGAAATCGGGATTGTTCACCGCGGCCGTGTTGATCGAAACCTTGTCGGCGCCGGCCAGAAGCAGCTTGCGGATGTCGGCCACCTGCCGCACGCCGCCGCCAACCGTCAGCGGCATGAAGCAATGCTCGGCCGTGCGGGCGATGACGTCGAAGATCGTCTCGCGGTTGTCCGACGAGGCGGTGATGTCGAGGAAGCAGAGTTCGTCGGCGCCGGCCGCATCATAGGCGCGCGCCGCCTCGACCGGGTCGCCGGCATCGATCAGGTCGACGAAGTTGACGCCCTTGACGACGCGGCCGTCCTTGACATCGAGACAGGGAATGACGCGGGATTTGAGGGTCATGCGCCTAGTCTAGCCCTGCCGGCGCGGCATTGCCACGGCCGCGCAGCACGGCCAGCGCCTCGGCCGGGTCGATGCGCCCGTCATAGAGCGCGCGGCCGGATATGGCGCCTTCGAGCTTGTGCGCGTCGGGCATGGTCATGCGCACCACATCTGCCAGCGAGGCCAAGCCGCCCGAGGCGATGACCGGGATCGAAACGGCATCGGCGAGTTCGATGGTCGAGGCCCAGTTGATGCCGGCCAGCACACCGTCGCGGTCGATGTCGGTGTAGATGATGGCCGCGACGCCCGCGCCCTCGAACTTTTCTGCCAGTTCGATGACGCCGAGCTCCGAGGCCTCGGCCCAGCCTTCGACGGCCACCTTGCCGCCCTTGGCGTCGATGCCGACGGCGATCTTGCCGGGAAACAGCCTGCAGGCCTGCTTCACCAGATCCGGATCGCGCACCGCCACGGTTCCGAGGATGACGCGGGCCAGCCCGCGGTCGAGCCAGTCCTCGATCTGCGCCAGCGTGCGGATGCCGCCGCCGAGCTGCACCGGGTTCTTCGTCGCCTGCAGGACGGCGCCGACCGCGGCGCTGTTGACGCTCTGACCCTCGAAGGCGCCGTTGAGATCAACGACATGCAGCCACTCGAAGCCCTGCTCCTCGAAGGCCCTGGCCTGCGCGGCGGGGTTCTCGTTGTAGACGGTCGCTGTCGCCATGTCGCCGAGCTTCAGGCGAACGCACTGGCCGTCCTTGAGGTCGATTGCCGGGAAAAGGATCAAGGCTTCCACCTCAGGAAATTGGCGATGAGGGCCAGGCCGAGCGCCTGGCTCTTTTCGGGATGGAACTGCGTGCCGGCGAGGTTGTCACGCCCGACTGCCGCCGTGACCGGGCCGCCATAGTCGGTGGTCGCCAGCACCTGTGCCGGATCGGTGGCGTCGAGGTGGTAGGAGTGGACGAAATAGGCGTGCAGGCCGTTCTCGCCGGTGGCGATGCCGTCGAACAGGGGATGCGCCTGTTTCACGTGAATCGTGTTCCAGCCGATCTGCGGAATCTTCAGTGCAGGGTCGTTCGGCGCGATTTCCTTCACGTCGCCGGCGATCCAGCCCAAGCCCCTGGTGACCGTCTTTTCCAGCCCGCGCTCGGACATCAGCTGCATGCCGACGCAGATGCCGAGAAACGGCCTCGCCCGGGCGATGGCCACCTCCTCGACCGCCTCCCACATGCCCTCGACAGCGTGCAGGCCGGCCGCGCAGTCGGCATAGGCGCCGACGCCCGGCAGCACGATGCGGTCGGCGCCGCGCACGCGCTCGGCATCGGCGGTAAGCGCGATCTCGGCGGCAATGCCTGCCTCGCGGGCGGCGCGCTCGAAGGCCTTGGTCGCCGAGCGCAGATTGCCCGAGCCGTAGTCGATGATGGCGACCCGCATGTCAGGGCTTTCCGGGATAGCTGAAAAGGCCGAGCGCCGGGCCGGAGGCCGCGGGCCGGCCGAGCTGCAGCTGGGGTTCCGGGACGGCCGCCACTCGCGCCGCCTGTTCGGGCGCGGTGCCGGCAATGTAGCGGATCTCGGCCTCGTCGCGGCCGCTTGCCTCGACGACGCCCCACTGGCGCCAGCCGCGCCGCGTGAGCGCGGCGATGCGCAAGGCCGGACCCTCGAGCCCGACATAGACCGACACGAGCAGCGACAGCGCACCGCCGGTAAAGCCGAGGCCCGCCATTTCGCCGAGCGCCGACAGCGCCACGGCTGTGATCAACGCGATGGCCGCCTCGATCCACAGCCGGTGCCACAGCAGCCAGAGCGGCGGCAGCAGGAAGGCGATCGCGGAGAAGGCGTCGCGCACGAAGACGGCACGCGCCTCCGCTTCGCTGCCTGCCGCGCCGGGCGGCTCCATCACGACATAGATGGCCATAGCAGGTCCGGTCCTAACCCTTCAGACTGCCCTTGGTGGAGGGCACGGCGTCGGGCTGGCGCGGATCGCGCTCGGTTGCCGCGCGCAGCACCCTGGCCACCGCCTTGAAGCAGGTCTCGGCGATGTGGTGGTTGTTGGCGCCGTAGTGATTGGCGACATGCAGGGTCACGCCGGCGTTCTGCGCCAGTGCGTGGAAGAACTCGCGCACCAGCTCGGTGTCGAAAGTGCCGATCTTGGGCGCGGAGAACTTGACGTCCCAGACGAGGAAGGGCCTGCCCGATACGTCGATTGCGGCGCGCGTGAGCGTCTCGTCCATGGCAAGGTCGATCGATGCATAGCGCATGATGCCGCGCCGCTCGCCGAGCGCCTTCGACAGCGCCTGGCCGAGCGCGATGCCCGTATCCTCAACCGTGTGGTGATCGTCGATGTGCAGGTCGCCGTTCGCCTTCACCGTCATGTCGATCAGCGAATGGCGCGACAGCTGGTCGAGCATGTGGTCGAAGAAGCCGACCCCGGTTGCGATGTCGGAGCGGCCAGTGCCGTCGACGTCGATCGACACGGCGATCTCCGTCTCCTTGGTCTTGCGGCCGATTTCGGCGGAACGGGAGCTCATGCTGGCGGTCCTGCGGTTGAAGGCGAGAGCCTTCTAACAGCAAGGTCGGGCGATTGCCAGTTGCGAAAGGGTGCATGGTTTCCGGCGGCTTTCGGGCCTTTGCATTCTCCCGGTGCGTGCATACATAGGGCCGAACTCATCCTCGTAACGGGCGGATCGCTTTTCCGGGACCGCCTGAATCGGAGCAAGACATGTCGAACGAACTCTCCATGCACGCCACGACCATCGTGACGGTGCGCAAGGGCGGCAAGGTGGTGATCGCCGGCGACGGCCAGGTCAGCCTCGGCCAGACCATCATGAAGGGCAACGCCAAGAAGGTGCGCCGCCTCGGCAAGGGCAATGTGATCGCCGGCTTCGCCGGGGCCACCGCCGATGCCTTCACCCTGCTCGAACGCCTCGAGGCAAAGCTCGAGCAATATCCCGACCAGCTGACCCGCGCCGCCGTCGAGCTCGCCAAGGACTGGCGCACCGACCGCTACCTGCGCCGCCTCGAGGCGATGATGCTGGTGGCCGACAAGGACGTGTCGCTGGCGCTGACCGGCACCGGCGACGTGCTGGAGCCGGAACATGGCGTGATGGCCATCGGTTCGGGCGGCAATTACGCGCTCGCCGCTGCCCGCGCCCTGATGGACACCGACATGGACGCCGAGGAAATCGCCCGCCGGGCGATGAAGATCGCCTCGGAAATCTGCGTCTACACCAATTCCAGCTTCGTCATCGAAACCATCGATGCCGCGAAAGGCTGATTTCCAGTACGACTTCCGGGCCGTCACCGAGGACGACCTGCCGATGCTGTCGGCCTGGCTGGCCGAGCCGCATGTCGCGGAATGGTGGAACGATGGCCCCGGCGCAGCGCTCGCCGAGATCGTCGAGGCGATGGATAGCGACTCCACCGAGCCGCTGGTCGTCGAACTCGACGGCAAGCCGATCGGCTACGTCCAGAGCTACGACCCGCATCTCGAGGACGACCACCCTTATCAGGACCAGCCCTTCGGTACGCTCGGCATCGACGTGACGATCGGCGTGCCGGAACTGGTCGGCATCGGCCATGGCTCGCGGCTGGTCCGCGCCTTCGTCGAGATCCTGTTCGAGGAAGGCTGTCCGCGCGTCATCATCGACCCGCATCCCGGCAACGGCCGCGCCATCCGCGCCTACGAGAAGGCCGGTTTCAGGCGGCTCGGCGAACGGACGACCCCATTCGGCCCGGCGCTCGTCATGGCCGTCGACGCGGAAGCCGAGGACTAGCGCCCCACCCGGCCGCCTGAAGCCCGCTCCCCGTCGGGCCGCAGATGTGCTCTTGTCGCCGCCGACACAGTGATTCGGACGCGGAGGGGAACGTGGCACAGACAAATGCGACGGACGGGCGCGCCGCACGGGGGCTGGACTGGAAGACGGGTGTCGCCGTCGCAGCGCTTCTCGTCGCCGCCCAGGCTGCCCTGCTGCACCTGCTCGGCCGCATCTGGATCTGCAAATGCGGCTACGTGAAGCTCTGGCACGGCGTGGTTGTCAGTTCCGAGAACTCGCAGCACCTGTCGGACTGGTACACCTTCTCGCACGTCATCCACGGCTTCCTGTTCTACCTGCTGTTCTGGCTGCTATTCCGCCGCTCGACCGTGTGGACGCGGCTGTCCTTCGCCGTCCTGCTCGAAGCCGCCTGGGAAATCCTCGAGAACAGCCCGATCATCATCAACCGCTACCGCGAGGCGACGATCTCGCTCGACTATTACGGCGACAGCATCGTCAACTCGGTGTTCGACACCCTGTTCATGGTGGTCGGCTTCTTCCTGGCGGCGCGGCTGCCGGTCTGGCTGACGATCCTTCTCGCCATCGTCTTCGAACTCGGCGTCGGCTGGCTGATCCGCGATAACCTTACCCTCAACGTCCTGATGCTGGTCTATCCGCTCGACGCGGTCAAAGCCTGGCAGGGAGGACTATGACCATGCGCGGCCCGATCTCCGAAGACACGCTTGCCAGGGCGCTCGCCGGCGGCGTTCTGACCGCCGACCAGGTCGAGGCGCTGCATGCGCTCGAGCAGGAGGGCTCTCCTCCAGGATCATCCGGACCGGCAGACAGCGAGCAGTTCCGTTTCATCACCGGCTTCGGCGACATCTTCGTCACCATCGGGCTGGCGCTGTTTCTTGGCGCCCTGACCTATTTCGCGCGCGGCTTCATCGGCGATGCCGGCGCCCGCCTTGCCGCAGCCGCGGCGTGCTGGCTGCTGGCCGAGTATTTCACCCGCCAGCGGCGCATGGCGCTGCCCAGCATCGTGCTGCTGCTGGTCTTTGCCGTCTCAATCTTTCTTTCCATCGCGGATCCAAGGCAGCTCGCCAGCGTCTTCTCGCTCGGCATCGACGTCTCGGGCTGGCCGGCAGTCCTTGCTGGCCTCGTCACCGCGGCGGCAACGGCGCTGCACTATCTGCGCTTCCGCGTGCCCATCACCATCGCCGCCGGTGCTGCGGCGCTGGTCGCATCGATCGTCGCCCTCTTCGTCCTGCTGGCGCCCGATCTCGCCAGCCGCGCAACCGTTCCGCTCATCTTCGTCTGCGGCATCGGCGTATTCGCGCTCGCGATGCGCTTCGACCTCAGTGATCCGGCCAGGCAGACACGCCGCACCGACATCGCCTTCTGGCTGCACATGCTGGCAGCGCCGCTGATCGTCCACCCGCTGGTCAGCGGCTTCGTCGGCGGCGGCAGCCTCGACACGGCGTCAGCGCTTGCCGTGCTGACGATCTTCATTGCCCTGTCGCTGGTCGCGCTGATCGTCGATCGACGCGCCATCCTGGTCGCCGGCCTGTCCTATGCCGGCATCGCCTTCGGCACGCTGGTGGCGAACGCCGGACTGACCAGCGGCACGGCCCCTCTCACCCTTCTGGTGCTGGGCGCGCTGGTGCTGCTGCTCAGCGCCGGTTGGCACGGACTGCGCCGCCTGCTGCTGCCGCTGTTGCCGGTCGCTCTTGTACACCGGCTCCCACCCCATACATAAGCGGCTCCTGCTGTTTAAAGAGTATTCTTCATGGACACCTTCTCCCCCCGCGAAATCGTTTCGGAACTCGACCGGCACATTATCGGCCAGAACGACGCCAAGCGCGCCGTCGCCATTGCGCTGCGAAACCGCTGGCGCCGCCAGCAGCTCGACGGCGCGATGCGCGAGGAAGTGATGCCGAAGAACATCCTGATGATCGGGCCCACCGGCGTCGGCAAGACCGAAATCTCGCGCCGCCTGGCGCGCCTCGCCGGCGCGCCCTTCATCAAGGTCGAGGCAACCAAGTTCACCGAGGTCGGCTATGTCGGCCGCGACGTCGAGCAGATCATCCGTGATCTCGTCGAGGTGGCCATCGGGCTGACCCGCGAGAAGATGCGCGAGGACGTCAAGGCGCGCGCCCACCTCAATGCCGAGGAACGCGTGCTCGAGGCGCTGGTCGGCAAGACGGCGAGCCCCGCGACGCGCGACAGCTTCCGCAAGAAGCTGCGCGACGGCGAGCTCGACGACAAGGAGATCGAGGTCGAGGTGACCGACACCGGCACCGGCGGCATGCCCGGTTTCGACATTCCCGGCATGCCGGGCGGCAATATCGGCGTGCTCAACATCAACGACATGCTGCAGAAGGCGATGGGCGGCGCCAAGACCAAGACGCGCAAGACCACCGTCAAGGAATCCTACGCGGTCCTGATCAACGACGAGTCCGACAAGCTGCTCGACCAGGACGAGGTGGTGCGCCGTTCGCTTGAATCGACCGAGAACGACGGCATCGTCTTCCTCGACGAGATCGACAAGATCGCCGTGCGCAACGGCACGATGGGTGCGGGCGTCTCGCGCGAGGGCGTGCAGCGCGACCTGCTGCCGCTGGTCGAGGGCACCACGGTGGCGACCAAGTACGGGCCGGTGAAGACCGACCACATCCTGTTCATCGCCTCGGGCGCCTTCCACATCGCCAAGCCGTCGGACCTGCTGCCCGAGCTGCAGGGCCGCTTGCCGATCCGCGTCGAACTCCGGGCGCTCGAGAAGGACGACTTCGTCCGCATCCTGACCGAGACCGAGGCCAGCCTCATCAAGCAGTACATCGCGCTGATGAACACCGAGGGCGTGACGCTCGACTTCACCGAGGATGCCATCGACTCCCTGGCGCAGATCGCCGTCGACCTCAACGCCAGCGTCGAGAACATCGGCGCGAGACGGCTGCAGACGGTCATGGAGCGGGTGCTCGACGAGATTTCCTTCGAAGCTCCCGACAAGAGCGGCACGGAACTTTCGGTCGATGCGGAGTACGTCGAGAAGCATGTCGGCGACCTGTCGCGCAACACCGACCTGTCGCGCTTCATTCTCTAGGTTTGCGCTGGCCTGTGTGGCCGGATCGCAGCAGTCGCCGGTTTCCCGCCAGGGACCGGCGGACTGCGCTCTCGACTTCCGGCCGTGCTTTACCTAGTTTGCGCGGCGTTGGCTTGGGCTTGCAGCGGCGGCAGATGAAAAGACAGGCAATTCTTGCAGCAGTGGTGATCTTCGTCGGCGGCGTCTCGTGCGCTGCCGCAGCGACGCTTGTGCCTCCGGGAAACCGCTCGGCCGAACAGCCGGGCGTGCCGGGCGCCTCCACGAAGCGCACCACTGCCGGCAACACCACTTTCGAGGCCAAGTACCGCAAGGTCTATTCGCTGCTGAAGGACGACAAGTCGCTGCGCTCGAAGATCAGCCAGGCGGCCGCCGCCTACGGCATCGATCCGCTGCACATCGTCGGCGCCATCGTCGGCGAGCACACCTACAATGTCGATGCCTACGACCGGCTGCAGACCTATTACGTCAAGGCGATCGCCTATCTCAGCAGCAGCCTGACCTTCCGCTACGAAGGCGAGGACGTCTCCGATTTCGTCAAGCGCCCGCAATTCTCCGAATGCACCAAGATCTCCAGCAGCTACGAATTGTGGTCCTGTCGCGAGACAGTCTGGAACCGCTCGTTCCGCGGCAAGACCGTCGACGGCATCTCGTTTCCGAACGACCGCTTCAGCGCCACCTTCTTCCAGCCCTTCTACGCCGGCCAGACCTTCGGACTCGGCCAGCTGAACCCGTTGACGGCATTGCAGATGAGCGACCTGGTGCACGACGTGTCGGGCCTGCCCAAGCTCGACCCCAGCCGGCCCAACCAGGTCTACGAGACGATCATGGATCCCGACCTGACCCTGCCCTATGTGGCGGCGGCGCTGAAGAAGTCGATCGACGCCTACAACAAGATTGCGGGCTTCGATATTTCGCAGAATCCGGGCGTGACGGCGACGCTCTACAATGTCGGCAACCCGGAAGACCGTGCCCGCGCGCTGCGCTCGGAAAACCGCAAGCGCAAGGCGCAGGGCCTCTCCCCCCGCCTGCCGGAAGAGAATTACTACGGCTGGCTGGTCAACGAGAAGCTGCCGGAACTCAAGGCACTGTTCTGAGCACCGGCTGAGCGCCGCTCAGCTTTTCGGACCAAGGTCGGTTTCAGTCGTCGTAGCGGTCTGGCGCCGGTTTTGCCGATCCGCTCAGGAAGGCCAGCAGCTCGGCGAGTTCGGCCTCCGACAGTTCCGATATCCGCTCCGAAAGCAGGTTCGCCAGTTCGGTTGCGGCCGGCGACAGGCCCGACGTGTCGATGACGACGCGCGGATGGGAATTCTCGGCCAGCCGCTGCAGTTCCTCGGCCTCGTCCCAGATGATGTTGAAATAGCCGATGATCTTCTGGGTGAACGCCCAGGTCGGCGTGCCACGCCGGCCGTGCTCCAGCGCCGACAGGTAGGCAGCGCTGATGCCGAGGGCCGCGGCCATCTCCTTCTGGCTGACGCCCTTGCGCCGTCTCAATTCGCGAAGCTTTTCGCCGAGCGGCGTCATTTCTGGGCGTGCCGGCGCAGGCGGACATAGAGCGCGCCTGCACCACCATGCTTTTGCGCGGCGAGATCGTGGCTCGATACCAGCACCCTGAAGGGCGGCGTGGCCAGCCAGCCCGGAACGGCACGGCGCAGCACGCCGTCGCCGCCCGACGAGGAGCCCTTGCCTGTGATGACCAGCACGTAGCGCGCGCCGCCGGCATGCGCCCGCTGCAGGAATGAAAGCAGCAGGAAATAGGCCTCGTCCTGGCTCATGCCGTGCAGGTCGACGCGGCCTTCGATCGGCACCCTGCCCTTGGCAAGCTTGTCGAGGGTCGGCCGGTCGATGATGTGCTTCGGGGCCGGCCTGGGCGGCGCTGCAGGTTTGGAAGGCAAGGTGCCCGGCACAGCAGACCGGGCCGTGGCAGGTGGCGCGGCCGGCGCAGCCGCCTTCGGCTTTGGCGGTTCTGGAATGTCGACCGCCTCGCGGCCCTTCAGCGGCACGGCGGACCGCGCCACCAGGTTCCACAGGACGCGGTCCTCGTCGCTCAGTTTTCTTGTGGTGCGCCGGCTCATCGGGACCCGACCAGGGCGCTGGGCAGCAGGGCGTAGAAGTCGGCCGGATTGTTGATCACGCCGGCGATTTCACCTGCGGCGTCGCCCGAACCGGCAAACAGGTCGCCGCGGGCCGGGCCGGTGATCGCCGAGCCGGTGTCCTGCGCGATCATCAGGCGGCGGAACGGCTTTCCATCGAATGCGGTGAGCGATGGCGCGTCGATGAAGAACGGCGTGCCGAAGGTGTGAAGCAGCCGGTCGACGGCGGTCGAGCGGCCTGCCGTCAGCGGCACCTTGGCGGCGGCGACGGGACCGAGCTCCGGATCGTCGACCGGTGCATCGCGGAAAAAGATATAGGAGCGGTTCTGCCAGAGAATCTCGTCAATTCGTTCCGGGTTGCGGGCAAACCAGGCCCGGATCGACTGCATCGTGACCGACTTCAGCGGGATCTCGCCAAGTTCGGCCAGGACTTTCCCCGGCCCGGTGAAGCGCTGGCCAGACTTGGCGGCATAGGTGATGCGTCTCGACGTTCCGTCCGTCATGTCGAGACGCGCGGCACCCTGCACATGGATGAAGAAGGCGTCGACCTTCGCGGCGAGCCAGGCGATCTCGAGGCCCCGCCCGGCAAGTGCGCCGCGTTCGATGGAAGCGCGGTCGTGGTACTCGACCAGGCCGTCCGGGGTGGAGCGCGCGAAGGCCAGGTAAGGGTCCATGCCGGCTGGCCGGTTGGCATCGTCGAGATCGACGAGATCGGCCGGGCGGCCAAGCAGCGGAACCGTGAAACGCTCGGTCCTGACCGGGGAGGCTTCGACGCGTGGCTCGTAGAAACCGGTGACGAGACCCTGCCCGCCACTCTCCGGCCGAACCAGCGCAGGCGTGAAGTGGCGCTCGAAGAAAGCGCGGGCCATCGCGTCGTCGAACGCCGGTGTTTCACGTGAATCGGCCTGCGCCGCTGCGAAAGCCTCGCCCGCGACGCCAAGCGCACCCGTGCGGTAGGGCTTGGTCAGGACCTGGAAGGCGGAGCGGCGGAAGGCCTCGTAGGCCGCGCGATGGAAATCGTCGGACCAGCCCGGCACGTCGGCGAAGGCGACGGGCCGGAAGAGCGGCGACAGAGGCACGGCCAGAGCTCCGGAGCGGCGGCGCTCAGTCTTCTTCTTCGGTGGCGACCAGCTTCCAGTTCGGATCGCGCGAACGCGTGTCGCGGGCAAAGGTCCACACATCCTTGACCTCCGCCACGGTTTCGGGGTCGCCGTCAATGACCTCGCCGGCCTTGTTGCGGGTCGCCGAGATCAACTCGCTGACGATCCGCAGGGTGACGTGCGCCTCGCTGCCCTTCATCTCGGCCGCGACGACCTCGGCCTTGTCGATGCCGACGAAGGAGGACTGGATCTTTTCGGACTTGGCCTCGCGCTCTGCAATGGCGGAGACGAAACCGTCGAAGACTTCGCGCGACAGCAGGTTCTTCAGCGTCTTGCGGTCGCCGTCGGCATAGGCCAGCACGATCATCTCGTAGGCCATCTTGGCACCTTCGGCGAAGGTCTTCGGGTTGAAGGTCGGATCCGCATCGTGGATGGCGCGCAGGCCCTTGTTGAGATCGGTACCCGGCTTGGCGAAGGCGTCGATCGCGGCATAGGCGTCCTCGACCGGCTCGTCGGCAGCACCACGCTTGCGCGGCAGCGACACCACGTTCTCCGAATTGGCCGCGGCGTCCTTGCCATTGCGCGGCGCGGAATAGGGGTCGAAGGGCTTGCGCTCATTGCCGGTGCGGCGGCCAAGGACGTTGCGCAGCTGGAAAAAGATCACCACTGCCGCAACCAGAAAAAATATTGTGCCGAAGTCGAAGAATTCCATGTCTTCCGCCAACCGATCCCTTGTCTCCGGCTTGCCGCGCGCCGCAGGCTCCAATACCTGCATATAGAACGCGTGCCGCGATCATTCAAATCAAAGGCGTGCATACCTATATTACAGGCAGAGTACCAGCCACGCGGTCAAACCGACCTGCCGACCATGCTCCCGGACCCAGGTGGCGCGGCCAAACTCCACCGCAATTGAGAAACCGCCAATGCGATTGTCCGTCCTCCCCCTCATCCTGCTTGCGATGCCCTTCGTGGAAATCGCCGGATTCGTGGTCGTCGGCGAACGAATCGGCGTGCTGCCAACGCTCGGCCTGGTCATCGCCACCGGCGTGCTCGGCGCGTTCCTGATGCGGCTGCAGGGCTTTGGTGTGATGAACAGGATCCGGGCAGAGCTTGAGGATGGGCGCGATCCCGGCCGCGAACTGGCCCATGGCGTGATGATCCTGCTCGCCGGCGTGCTGCTTCTGATCCCGGGCTTCGTGACCGACATTATCGGCGTGCTGCTTTTCCTGCCGCCGCTGCGCGATCTGGCCTGGCGCTTCCTGCGCAGCCGCGTGGTGGTGACGTCAGGCGGTTTCGGCGGCTTCTCCGCACGCGGACCGGCGCCGCGCGGCAAGACCATAGACCTCGACGAGGACGAGTATTCCGCCAAGCGCGACGACGATTCGCCCTGGCGGCGGATCGACAGGGACTGATTCGGGACCTCCGCCCGCCCGGACGGATGCGTTTCCGGCGAACCTTGTCTTGCCCTGCACGCCATGCTAGCCAACGCTCGATTTTCGACAACTGGCCGTGCGCGGCAACAGACAGGGAACCGGCTCATGGCCAATGAAGAGAAGAAGCCGGAAGGCGCAGCAGCAGCCAATGGCGACGCCAATGCCGCCAAGCCGGCACTCAACGTTCTTGCCCAGTATGTGAAGGACCTGTCCTTCGAGAGCCCAGGCGCGCCGGGCTCGCTGCGCGCCCGTGACAAGGCGCCGAACATCGCCATCAACGTCAACGTCAACGCCAATCCTCTCTCGGAGAAGGAATTCGACGTAAACCTGACGCTGTCGGCCAAGGCTTCCTTCGAGAAGGACGTGCTGTTCAACGTCGAGCTGATCTATGGCGGCGTGTTCCGCATCGAGGGCTTCCCGCAGGAGCACATGCTGCCGCTGCTCTTCATCGAGTGCCCGCGCCTGCTGTTCCCTTTCGCGCGCCAGATCATCGCCGAGGCGACGCGCAATGGCGGCTTCCCGCCTCTGATGCTCGATCCGATCGACTTCGCGCAGATGTTCCAGCAGAAGATGGCCGAGGACCAGGCCAAGGGCAAAGTGCCGGCCAGCTGATCGCCGCATCCATCAATGAGTCTGAAGAACCCGGCCTCGCGCCGGGTTTTTTCATGCCTTGCCGGAGGCCTCGGCGATGCGCAGCCAGACTGCCTTCTCGCCAAGCGAGGCGACAAGCGCGCTGTGCGCCTCGATCTCGGCTTCCGACAACCTGGGCGCCAGCGGCGCCGGCCGCACACGCACGGCAATCTCGATAGAGACCGAGGCGGCAGTGCCGTCGGAGCGCCTGTCGGCCGTCTCTAGGCCGAGCGCCGCCTGCCGGCCGCCGATCAGCTCGACATAGACTTCCGCCAGAAGCTCCGAATCGAGCAGCGCGCCGTGCTTTGTGCGGTGGCTGTTGTCGATACCGTAGCGCCGGCAGAGCGCATCGAGCGAATTTGGCCCCATCGGGTGTCGGCGTCGCGCCAGCTGCAGCGTGTCGACGACGAAACCCGGATCGACCGCACGCTGCCCGAGCCGGGCGAGTTCGGCATTGATGAAGGCCATGTCGAAGCCGGCATTGTGGGCAACCAGGTTGGCGCCATCGATGAAGGCCAGGAATTCGTCGGCGATATCGGCGAAGGTCGGCTTGCCGATGAGGTCCGCCGCGCTGATGCCATGCACGGCCTGCGCGTCCGGGTGGATCTCGCGGCCCTGCGGGTTGAGGTATTTGTGAAAGACGCGGCCGGTCGGAAAGCGGTTCACCAGTTCGATGCCGCCGATCTCGATGATGCGCTCCTCGCGCGAATCGAGCCCTGTCGTTTCCGTGTCGAAGACGATCTCGCGCACCGAATCACCCCTGTTTGCAGCGGCAAGAATGGGCAAGGGCCGCCCGTCCCGCAAGCATCAGGCCGCTGACGGTCCCGTCTTTCCCCCGCCCAGAGCGGCAACGATCGCGCCAACCGCCTCCCGGGCCGCCTCCATGCCGAGGCTGGTGTCGATGACGAAATCGGCCAGTTCTCGTTTCTCGGTATCCGGCACCTGGCTCTTGAGGATCGCCTCGAACTTCTCAGCCGTCATGCCGGGCCGCGCCAGCACGCGCTCGCGCTGCACCTGCGCCGGCGCCGTGACCACGACGACCTTGTCGACCCTGCCGCGGCCGCCTGTCTCGAAGAGCAGCGGAATGTCGAGCACGACGAGCGGCGCGCCGCCCGCGCGATGGCGGGAAAGGAACGCCTCGGCGTCGGCGCGGACAAGCGGATGGATGATCTCTTCCAGCCGCTTCAGTGCCTGTGGCTTGCCGATGACCTGGCCGGCCAGCAGGCCGCGATCGACCGCACCGTCGGCCACGGTGCCGGGAAAGGCCGCCTCGACCAGCGGCGCGGCCACGCCGGCGTAGAGGCGGTGCACGGCCTCGTCGGAATCATGCACCGGGACGCCCGCGTCGGCGAACATTTTCGCCGTCGTCGACTTGCCCATGCCGATGGATCCGGTGAGCCCGAGGACGATCACGGGCCCGCCTCCATGTCGGCAACGATCAGGGCGCGCAGCTCGGCAGATACTTCTGGCCGGATGCCGAACCAGCGCTCGAAACCTGGAACTGCCTGGTGCAGCAGCATGCCGAGCCCGTCGACGGTCTTCAGCCCGCGGCGGCGAGCTGCGGCGAGCAGCGGCGTCTCGAGCGGCACATAGACGATGTCGGTGACGATGGCGCCGGCCGGCAGGTGCTGCGGATCGGCGGCCAGGTCTTCATTGCCGTGCATGCCGAGTGCCGTGGTGTTGACCAGCAGGCCGGCATCGCCGAGCAGTTCGGCAGCGGCACCGGCGCCATGCGCCGAGACCCCGGCGCCGAAGCGGTCGGCCAGTTCGCGCGCCCTCTCGAGGGTGCGGTTGACGATGCGGATGTCGGTAACGCCGCGCTGTTGCAGCGCGTGGACCACCGCCCGCGCGGCGCCGCCGGCACCGAGAACCACGGCGGACCCGGCCTTCTCCCAGCCCGGTGCAAATTCGTCGAGATTGGCGGCGAAGCCTTCGGCATCGGTGTTGCCGCCGACAAGCGCGTTACCTTCGAACCAAAGCGTGTTGACGGCACCGATCATCTCGGCCGCCGCATCGTGGCGGATGACCGCCGCGAAGGCGGCTTCCTTGTGCGGGATGGTCACGTTGCCGCCTGCAAACCCCTCTTCGCGCAAGCTGCCGGCAAAGCGGGCGAAATCCTGCGGCGCGACGTCGATCGCCTCATAGGTTCCGGCTATCCCGTAGTGCTGCAGCCAGAAGCCGTGGATGAGCGGCGACCGCGAATGGGCGATCGGGTGGCCGCAGACGAAGGCCCGCCGGCCGGTTTCAGCCATCGATCGCGCCCCGGTCGCGCAGCGCCTTCAGAACCGCAAGCAGCGGCAGGCCGACAATGGTGAAATGGTCGCCCTCGATCTTGCTGAACAGCTGGATGCCCTCGCCTTCCACCTGGTAGGCGCCGACGCTCGACAGTGCCTTTTGTCCAACCCGCGCAAGGTGTCGGCCGATGAAGGCCGGCTCGAGCTTGCGCATGGTGAGGCTCGCCGTTTCGCAGTGACGCCACAGCGCCTCGCCGTCGCGGACCAGCACGGCGGCGCTGTTCAGATGGTGCGTCCTGCCGGACAGCGCCAGCAGGGTGCGGCGTGCGGCCTCCATGTCGGCCGGCTTGTGGAACTGCTCGCCGGCAAGCGACAGCGTCTGGTCGCAGCCGAGCACCAGCGCGCCCGGCCTTTCCTCGCTGACCCGCAGCGCCTTGGCCTCGGCCAGGACCAGCGCGACGTCTTCCGGCGTAGAGCCAGTGCCTTCGAGGGCCAGTTCGACGGCGCGCTCGTCGATCTGGGCCGGCACGGCCTCGACGGCGATGCCGGCGTTCTCCAGCATGGTCCTGCGAAAGGGGCTTGCCGAGGCGAGGATGATGGTTTCGGTCATGTCAGTCCTGAACTGTTGCTGCTTTCGGCGGCCTAACGCGTCTTGCCGCGCAGGGCAACGATGGCGGCCGCGGTCTCCTCGATGGAACGGCGGCTGACGTCGATCATCGGCCAGCCATGGCGCGTGCAGATCTGGCGCGCATAGGTGAGTTCCTCCGTAATCGTTGCCCGGTCGGCGTAGCCCTGCGGGTCGTAGCCGGGCGTCGAGCCGAGCAGCCGGTTCTGGCGGACATGCGAAATGCGCTCGGCAGTGGCCACCAGGCCGACGATCAGCGGCTTCTTGGCCGCAATCAGGCTGTCAGGCACGGGGACGCCCAGCACGATCGGTATGTTGGCCGTCTTGATGCCGCGGTTGGCGAGATAGATCGAGGTCGGGGTCTTCGACGTGCGCGAAATGCCGATCAGGACGATGTCGGCATCGTCCATGTCGTCGGGAAGCTGGCCGTCATCGTGCTCCATGGTGAAATTCAGCGCGTCTATGCGGCGGAAATACTGTGCGTCGAGCACGTGCTGGGCGCCGACCCGCCGACCGGCCGGCGTTCCGAGATAGGACTGGAACACCGTAAGCACCGGCTCCAGCACCGAGACGCAGGGCAGCGACATCGCCGCGCAGTGGTCGTCGATCATCCGGGCGAGAGCCTGGTCGACCACCGTGTAGAGCACGATGCCTGGCTCCTCCTCGATGTCCTCGAAAACCTTCATCAGCTGCTTCTCGGTACGGATCAGCGGGTAGATGTGCTCGATGGAGCGCGCGTCCTTGTATTGCGCCGAGGCGGCGCGGCCAGCGGCCAGCAGCGTTTCACCGGTAGCGTCCGAGATCAGGTGCAGGTGGAAGAAGCTTTGGGGTTTGTTCACAGGGTGGGCCTGGGGCTGTGGTCTGCTGTGGATGGAGAAGCGGTCGGAGGCCCCTCCTCGAAAGGCGACTGTATCAGATGCCTGCTTGTCCACAATTCGGGTCGCGGTGAAGATCGTTGTCCAGCTCGTGCCAACTGTGGGGACAAGTGTGGACCCATTGACGCAGCGGCTCGTCTCCCTATTTCCGGCTTCAGCCAAGTGTCTGCTCGAAATGACGAATTTGGACTCGTCCCCAGACTTATCCTTTTTCCGTCCGATCTGCTACATGATGTCGCCAGTGGAGATCGGAGGGGCGTCTGGGGACGAAACCAAACAACCGATTCCCACAGACTCTAAGAATTAGAAGACAGAAATTTTCAAATTTCTTTAGTTTTAAGGGAAAGCTGTGAGGACGCGATTCAATGGCTGAAAGCCGCATCATGCTGGACGTGCTGAAGGGCAAGGAAGTGTCGCCTCCGCCCATCTGGATGATGCGTCAGGCCGGGCGATACCTGCCGGAATACCGCAAGCTCAGGAAGCAGGCAGGCAGCTTTCTCGACCTCTGCTACAACCCGGACTTCGCGGTCGAGGTGACATTGCAACCGATCCGCCGTTTCGGCTTTGATGCGTCGATCCTGTTCTCGGACATTCTGGTCGTACCGCACGCGCTTGGTCGCGACCTGCGATTTGAGGAAGGCCGTGGCCCCTTGCTGACGCCGATCTCTGCCGATGAGGTGGATCAGCTCGAGACTGGTGGGTTCCACGAACACCTGGCGCCGGTCTACGAGACGGTGAGACGGTTGCGCAGCGAGTTGCCGGCCGAGACGACGCTGATCGGCTTCTGTGGCGCGCCCTGGACGGTGGCGACCTATATGATCGCCGGGCACGGCACCACGGACCAGGCGCCCGGACGGCTGTTTGCCTACCGCCATCCGGATGCCATGAAGAAGCTCCTGAGCACCTTGGCGCGGCAATCGGCCGATTACCTGATCCGCCAGATCGAGGCGGGCGCCGACACGGTGCAAATCTTCGATTCCTGGTCGGGCGTGCTCGACGAACCGAGTTTCAAGGCATTCTGCGTCGAGCCGGTTGCCGAGATCGTGCGTCGCGTGAAGGCGGCGCACCCCGAGGTGCCGGTAATCGCCTTTCCGAAGGGTGCGGGCGTCCACTACGACAGCTACCGGGTGCAGACGGGTGCTACAGGCCTCGGGCTTGATTGGACCGTGCCTCTATCGCAGGCCAAGCGCCTGCAGGCCGGAGGCGCGGTACAGGGCAACCTCGACCCGCAGCGCCTGGTCGCCGGCGGCAAGGCACTCTCCGAGGGTGTGGACGCCATTTTGAACGCTCTCGGCGACGGACCGCTGATCTTCAACCTCGGTCACGGCATCACGCTCGACACGCCTATCGCCCATGTCGAGGCAATGGTGGCGCAGGTGCGCAAGGGAGCTGCGCGATGAGCGCGCCCTCTCCGGCCGACAGCGGGAGTGGAAGGCTTGCGATGAAGCGCGCGGCCGTGGCCATCGCCATCTTCGTGGCGCTGACGGCGTTGCTGTTCTGGCTCGCGCCCGAAAATCTCTACCTCTGGGCGAAGGCGATTCATGTGATCGCCGTGATCGCCTGGATGGCAGGCATGCTCTATCTGCCGCGGCTCTTCGTCTATCACTCCGAAGTCGCCGTCGGCTCGCCGCAGTCGGAGACATTCAAGGTGATGGAGCGGCGCCTGCTGCGCGCCATCATCAATCCTGCGATGATCGTGACCTGGGTGTTCGGCCTCTGGCTGGCCTGGGACGGTTTCGGATTTCACGGCGGCTGGCTGCACGCCAAGATCGGGCTGGTCGTGGCGATGTCGGGCGTGCATGGCTATCTGGCCGGTTCCGTGCGGCGCTTTGCCGAGGATCGGAACGTCAAGTCGACGCGCCACTGGCGGATCGTCAACGAGGTTCCGACCTTGCTGATGATCGCGATCGTCATCCTGGTGATCGTCAAGCCCTTCTGACAAAGGCCTTCAGGCGATTCCCGCCTTGCTCTTTGCAAGAGTCGCCGCTAAAAGGCGATTCTTCCTTCTTCGTCACGTGCCGCCTCACCGCCTACAGCTGGCCGCCGTCACGATCATCGCATTCCGCCGATCGATTTCCCCGTACTGCACACCCAGAGTCTATCCATGCAAGAAATGAAACTCGCAGAGTTCAAGAACAAGAAGCCGCCGGAGCTGATCGCTTACGCTGAATCGCTCGAGGTCGAGAACGCTAGTGTCATGCGCAAGCAGGAACTGATGTTTGCGATCCTGAAGAAGCTGGCCGGCCAGGATATCGAGATCATCGGCGACGGTGTGGTGGAAGTGCTGCAGGACGGCTTCGGCTTCCTGCGCTCGGCCAACGCCAACTACCTGCCGGGCCCGGATGACATCTACATCTCGCCCTCGCAGATCCGCCGCTTCTCGCTGAAGACGGGCGATACGGTCGAAGGTCCTATCCGCAGCCCGAAGGAAGGCGAGCGGTATTTCGCCCTGCTCAAGGTCAACACGATCAATTTCGACGACCCGGAAAAGATCCGCCACAAGATCCATTTCGACAATCTTACGCCGCTCTACCCGACCTCGCGGCTGAAGATGGAAGTCGACCATCCGACCGGCAAGGACATCTCCTCGCGCGTCATCGACCTGGTGGCGCCGCTCGGAAAGGGCCAGCGCGCACTGATCGTCGCGCAGCCGCGTACCGGTAAGACCGTGCTCCTGCAGAACATCGCGCATTCGATCACCACCAACCATCCGGAATGCTACCTGATCGTCCTGCTGATCGACGAGCGGCCTGAAGAAGTCACCGACATGCAGCGTTCGGTGAAGGGCGAGGTCGTTTCCTCGACCTTCGACGAACCGGCCGTGCGCCACGTCCAGGTTGCGGAAATGGTCATCGAGAAGGCCAAGCGCTTGGTCGAACATGGCCGTGACGTCGTCATCCTGCTCGATTCGATCACCCGCCTCGGCCGCGCCTACAACACCGTCGTGCCGTCATCGGGCAAGGTGCTCACCGGTGGTGTCGATGCCAACGCGCTGCAACGGCCGAAGCGCTTCTTCGGCGCGGCGCGCAACATCGAGGAAGGAGGTTCGTTGACCATCATCGCGACAGCCCTGATCGATACCGGCAGCCGCATGGACGAGGTTATCTTCGAAGAGTTCAAGGGGACCGGCAACTCGGAAATCGTGCTCGACCGCAAGGTTGCCGACAAGCGCATCTATCCGGCCATGGATATCCTCAAGTCGGGTACCCGCAAGGAGGACCTGCTGGTCGCCAAGCAGGACCTGCAGAAGATCTTCGTGCTGCGCCGCATCCTGGCACCGATGGGCACGACCGATGCGATCGAGTTCCTCATCGACAAGCTGAAGCAGACCAAGACCAATACGGACTTCTTCGACTCGATGAACACCTGACGAAGACAGCAGGAACAAGACTCGATTCGCGTCCGGAACGTCCTGTTAACGGACCGGTAACCATCATTGCCGGTCCCCTGCTCCGGGCTGGTTCTTGGCATGAGTTTCGCATTTTCCGATTCCATCGTTGCACTGTCGAGCGGACGCCTGCCTTCGGGTGTGGCGGTGGTGCGGATTTCCGGCCCACAGACTCGATTCGCCATCGAAACGATTGCTGGACCGTGCCCCGAGGCGCGCCGGGCCGTCTTGCGCAGATTCCAGCATGCGGCTGAGGTCATAGACTCCGGATTGCTGATCTTCTTTGAAGCTCCTGCCAGCTTTACGGGAGAGGAGGTGGCGGAATTCCACGTGCACGGCGGCAAAGCGTCCGTGGCTACGCTGCTTGAAGCGCTTGTTTCGCTGCCGGGCGTCCGGCATGCGGAGGCCGGGGAGTTCACAAGACGCGCCTTTCTCAACGGCAAGCTCGATCTTCTCGGCGCCGAGGCCATGGCGGACATCATCTCGGCCGAAACCGAGGCGCAGCGCCGTCTGGCGGTGCACAATGCCGAAGGTGTCCAGGCGGATCTTTATGCTGGATGGCGCAAGCGCCTGATTCATGGGCTTGCGATGATTGAGGCCGAACTCGATTTCGCTGACGAGTCGGATGTGCCCGGGTCGGTTTCTGATGCGGTGTGGGGGGATCTCTCTAAGCTCAAGGACGAGCTATCAGGCCATATCCAGGCATATCACCGGGCGGAAATCGTCCGGGATGGCTTTGACGTGGTGATTGTCGGCGCTCCCAATGCCGGTAAGTCCAGCCTGTTGAACGCGCTGGCGCAGCGCGATGCAGCCATTGTCTCGGACGAACCCGGCACGACGCGTGATCTGGTGGAACTCTCCCTTGACCTCGGTGGGCTGAAGGTGCGGCTGACGGACACGGCAGGCATTCGCGAAAACGCGGGCAAGGTCGAGGCAATCGGGATTGAAAGGGCCTTGGCGCGGGCAGAGCATGCCGATCTTCTGCTGCACCTCGTCGATCTGACTGATCCGACCCGCGGGGAGACGTTGCTGCCGGCCGTAAAGCGTTTGGTGGTAGGGACCAAGGCAGACCTGGTTCATTTGGCGGAGCTTGGCGATTTTGATTGCTCTCTATCGGTGAAGACGGGGGAAGGCGTTTCCGAACTGCTGGATAGGATCATGAGCCTGGCATCTGAGGCAGCAGGGGATTCGAGCGACGTCTTGCCTTCCCGCCTGCGGCACACCGCTTTGCTGCGCGAAGCCCATGGATTCCTGGCAGAGGCGTTGGATGCCACAGATCGTGATGTCGAACTGAGGGCCGAGGAGCTGCGCCAGGCTGCAGACCGGATCGGACGAATTTCCGGTGCGGTTGACGTTGAAGATCTGCTCGATGTCATCTTTTCGGAGTTCTGCATCGGCAAGTGATTCACGTGAAACACTAGGGTGGCGGCCATCGGGTGGATTCACGTGAAACATCGCTGGTTGACGGTTAGCTCGTTTCACGTGAAACCCCAATGCTTGACAGGCAACCATCCACGGCACATGTGTCGGGCTCAAACGGAGTTTCGAATGTCTCACCGCTATGACGTCATTGTCATCGGCGGCGGCCACGCAGGGTGCGAGGCTGCCAGTGCCGCGGCGCGCGCCGGCGCGCGAACGGCCTTGGTGACCATGCGTGCCGACACAATCGGTGCCATGTCGTGCAATCCGGCTATCGGTGGGCTTGGCAAGGGGCATCTCGTACGCGAGATCGACGCGCTGGACGGATTGATGGGCCGTGTTGCAGACGCTGCGGGCATCCAGTTCCGTCTTCTCAACCGGCGCAAGGGTCCCGCAGTGCGCGGCCCGCGGACACAAGCTGATCGGAAGCTCTATGCGCGGGCCATGCAACAGGCCATAGCGAACCAGAGACAGCTCACGGTAATCGAGGCGGAAGTCGAGGATTTCGACATCGTGAACGACCGCCTCGCTGCCGTGCTGTTGGCCGATGGCCGCCGACTGGATTGTGGAGCGGCGGTGCTGACGACCGGGACCTTCCTGCGCGGCCTTATCCATATTGGGGATCGCAAGATCCCGGCTGGCCGAATGAACGAGCAAGCCTCGATCGGGCTCTCGGCGACTATGATGCGGGCTGGTTTCGCGTTGGGACGCCTTAAGACCGGTACGCCGCCGCGCCTGGATGGCAAGACCATTGACTGGGCATCGCTCGATATGCAGGCGGCAGACGAGGAGCCGGGTCCCTTCTCGCTGATGACGGATGCGATCGTCAACCAGCAGGTCGAGTGCGGAATCACGAGGACGACACCCCGGACGCATGACGTCATCCGCGCGAACCTGCACAGGTCGGCGATGTATTCGGGTTCAATTGAAGGTGTCGGGCCGCGCTATTGCCCGTCCATCGAGGACAAGATCGTCAAGTTTGGCGACCGGGATGGGCACCAGATTTTCCTCGAACCGGAGGGCCTCGACGACGATACGGTCTATCCGAACGGGATATCGACATCGCTGCCAGAGGACGCGCAGATCGAGCTGCTGAAGACCATTCCGGGCCTAGAGAAGGCCGTGATGAAGCAGGTTGGCTATGCAATCGAATATGATCACGTCGATCCGCGGGAACTCAATGCCGGGCTGGAGGCGCGAAAGGTTGCGGGGCTTTTCCTGGCCGGGCAGATCAACGGCACGACAGGATATGAAGAAGCGGCGGCGCAAGGACTGGTGGCCGGGCTAAACGCCGCGCGGCGCGCCGGTGGCCAGGATGCCGTGCATCTCAGCCGGAGCGAGGCCTATATCGGCGTGATGATCGATGATCTGACGTCGCGTGGCATCACCGAACCCTATCGCATGTTCACGTCCCGCGCGGAGTTCCGGCTTTCATTGCGCGCCGACAATGCCGACGACCGGCTGACGCCGTTGGCAATGCGGCTGGGGATCGCCTCGGAAGAGCGCAATCGTCGCTTTAGCGAACGTAGTGAAAGCCTTGAAGCAGCCCGTAAGCTTGCCAAGTCGGCGACCATTACCCCGAGCGAGGCCAAGAGGCAGGGGTTCGATCTGAACCAGGACGGCATAAGACGTTCGGCCTACGACCTGCTGGCGATGAAGGACATGAAGGTCAGTGCCCTCTCACGCTTGTGGCCTGAACTTTCCGCAATAGACGCGGCAACCGCCGAACGGCTTGAGACGGAAGCGCGGTATGCCGTTTATCTGGATCGGCAGGCGGCGGATGCAGCGCAAATGCGGCGTGAGGAGGCTCGGCTCATACCTGCAGATGTCGATTTCGGCGAAGTGCCGGGTTTGTCCAATGAAATCAAACAGAAGTTGAAGCTGCGGCGCCCCTCCTCATTGGCCGAGGCGCAACGAATCGATGGAATGACGCCGGCTGCTCTCGCGATTGTGGTTTCGCACATCCGCCAGCACGAACGTACCGAGGATGCGGCTTGAAACCCGCCTTTGCCGGACTTCAGGAGGTCGCAGGACCCGTTTCACGTGAAACATTCGATCGGCTGGCCGCCTTCGAAGCCATGTTCCAGAAGTGGTCGCGCAGGATAAACCTGTCCGCCAGTTCGACTCTGGGAGATGTATGGGAACGCCATATCCTGGATAGTGCGCAGCTCTGGCCCCTGGCGCCCGAGGCCACGCGATGGCTCGATCTGGGTTCCGGAGGCGGATTTCCGGGCCTGATCCTGGGATTCCTGCTGCTTGAACGACAGGGCGGGTTCGTCGATCTGGTCGAGAGCAACCGCAAGAAAGCCGGGTTCCTGCAGGCGGCAATAGGGGAGTTCGGCCTGCCCGCAAAGGTCCATGCGCGCAGGATCGAAGACGTCCAAACCCTTGTAAATCAACCGGATGCGGTCACCGCGCGTGCCCTCGCGCCGCTTCCGGCCCTTCTGGCCGCGACGGCGCCGTGGCTCAGCCAGGGCGCCAAAGGCCTCTTCCATAAAGGTCGGGATTACCGGCTGGAAGTGCAAGAAAGCCTTAACGAGTGGAGCTTCGATCTGGTAGAACATCCTAGCAGAGTCGATCCGCAAGGCGTCGTGCTGGAGATAACCAAGCTCGCCGCGCGAGGATAACGGCTAAAAACATATCGAAAACAAAGCGCTATGATGAATACCGGACCACGCATCATAACAGTCGCCAATCAGAAGGGCGGCGTCGGCAAGACCACCACCGCCATCAATCTTGCCACCGCGCTGGCCGCCATAGGCGAGCGCGTTCTGATCGTCGACCTCGATCCGCAGGGCAATGCAAGCACCGGGCTCGGCATCGACCGGCGCGACCGGGCCGTTTCTTCCTACGACGTGCTTACCGGCGACCTCGAGATCGAGCAGGCCGCCGTGCAGACAGCGGTGCCTGGCCTCTTCATCGTGCCGTCGACACTCGATCTGCTCGGTATAGAGATGGAGATCGCCAGTGCGCCGGATCGCGTGCTGCGCCTGCGCAACGCCTTGCGCGCCTCGTCGGCCCGCCACGCCGGCTTCACCTATGTGCTGATCGACTGCCCGCCGTCGCTCAACCTTCTGACGCTCAACTCGATGGCCGCGGCGGATTCCGTGCTGGTCCCGCTGCAGTGCGAGTTCTTTGCGCTCGAAGGACTCAGCCAGTTGCTCGAGACCGTCGAGCAGGTACGCAACTCGATCAATCCGGACCTGGTGATCCAGGGCATCGTGCTGACCATGTTCGACGGGCGCAACAATTTCGCCAACCAGGTCGTCGACGACGTCCGGGCGCATATGGGCGACAAGGTCTACCAGACGGTGATCCCGCGCAATGTGCGCGTCTCCGAGGCGCCGTCCTACGGCAAGCCCGCAATCCTCTACGACCTGAAGTGCTCGGGTAGTCAGGCCTATCTGCAGCTGGCATCCGAGGTGATCCGGCGCGAGCGGAACCTTCATGCGGCGTAGCGTCGATTCGGCATCGAAACAATTGGACTGAGTATGGCTGAAGATCTTTCGAAGAAGCGTCTGGGACGCGGGCTTGCGGCGCTGATCGGCGAAATGGACAAGCCAGCCGCGGCCGAGACCAAGGCGCCGGCCCTCGCCGATGGGCGCGTGCCCATCGAGTTCGTGTCGCCCAACCCGAAAAACCCGCGCCGGCACTTTGGCGATTCCGAGCTTACCGACCTGACGCAATCGATCCGCGAGCACGGCATCGTGCAGCCCGTATTGGTGCGGCGGCGCGACGGCGGGCGCTACGAGATCATTGCGGGCGAGCGGCGCTGGCGCGCGGCCCAGGCTGCAGGGCTGACCGATATCCCGGTGCTGGTGCGCGATGTCGATGACCGCACCTCGCTGGAACTCGCCATCATCGAGAACGTCCAGCGCGCCGACCTCAACCCGGTCGAGGAGGCACTCGGTTACCAGCAACTGATCGACGAGCACAATTACTCGCAGGCAGACCTCGGCCAGGTCATCGGCAAGAGCCGCAGCCATGTGGCCAACACGCTGCGCCTGCTCAAGCTGCCGGACGTCATTCGCGACATGCTGGTCGACGGCGAGCTGTCGGCCGGTCATGCCCGCACGCTGGTCAATGCCAGCGACCCGGCGGGGCTGGCCAAGCGGATCGTCGAGGACGGCCTGTCGGTCAGGCAGGCCGAGGCCCTGGCACAGCAGCCGGAATCAGGCAGGGCGCCCCGCACGCAGTCGGCACCACAGCCGAAGGATGCCGACACGCTGGCGCTCGAAAAGATGCTCGGCGACGTGACCGGACTGTCGGTGTCGATCAGCCACAAGGAAAAGGGCGGCGAGGTGCGGATCGCCTACCGTACGCTCGAGCAGCTGGACGATCTCTGCCGCCGCCTGCAGCAGTGACATATCACATTTAGCCGGCTAATGGTGACGCGATTCGGTCAGCCCCTGCGGCCGGACCGGGCACTTTCGACCGCGATTCCAAGCAGCGCCTGGCGGGCGATCGCGACCGACAGGTCGGGCCGCCGCCGCGAGGCCAGAACCGCAGACTGCAGCCGCGCCAGGGCGCGCTGCAACGCCGGACCGCTCCATCGCTCTATTGCCCGCTCGATGGTCTTGCGCCGGGCGAAGAAGATCGGCGGCCTGGCAGCAGCCACAAGTCCCGCGGCATTGCGGTCGCCGGCACCCATCGCCCCGCGCAGCAGCTGGATCGTCTGCATCTGGCGCATTGCCGCCGCCAACACCTGGTAGGCCTGGCTGCCGTTCAGCGAATGACGCGTGAAAATGCTGTCGAAGGCGTCGATGCGGCCCTCCAGCATCGAATCGACCGCGTCGTCGACGGAAAGGCCCGAGACATCGCCGGTCATGGCTTCGACGTCGGCGAGGCCGATCTCACTCTTGCCATGCGCGTAGAGGACGAGCTTGGCAACTTCGCCGCGCGAGGCCAGCCGGTCGCCGCCGAGATTGCGGCGGAGCGCCTGGCGCGCCTCCTGCGAGATCGTCATGCCGGCCGCGGCGACCTCCGATTCGATCACCGCGTCGACATCGCGCTCGGCGTCGGCATAGCAGGGGAGCGCCATGGCCGCGCCGCTCGACTCGACCGTCGCGCGCAGGCCGACACCCTTCTTCAGGTCGCCCGCCTCGATAAGCACGACCGCGTCGTCCGGCGGCTCGGCGCAAAGCAGCTTGACCTGCTCGGCCAACCCCTTCTGGGCGCCGGCGTTGCGAACCCACAGCAGCCGCTTGGGCGAAAACATCGGCACGGTGCGCGCCTCGTCGATCAGCCGGCCCTGGTCGGCCTCGATCTCGGCCGCGTCCATGCGCACCACCGAAAAAGGGTCGTCCAGCGGCAAGCCGGTCTTGACCGCAAAGGCGCGGGCACGCTCGGAGACGAGGCCGCGGTCGGGTCCATAGACCAGGACGATCGCCGTATGCTCGCCGGGGCGCGCCAGCCAGGCATCGACCTCGAATGCTTTCTTCTGTGCCATCGCCGCTGGATAGCATGGCAGCGCGCCGGCCGAACAGACAGAAGTGGGTTGGATCGGCCGAAAGCGCAGATTCGGAAGCGGGCCACCGCCCCCCTCTGCTCGAGATTGCTTTGCTCCAGAGCGGAGCAATCCCAAGGCCAGCGGCAGCCAGGATACGTCCGGCTCGCTGCACCCCTTGACCGCAAGGGCATGAAGGCGGTCAATCGCGACCGGTTCTGGCCCCTTCGCATCGAAGCAAGGCCGATGGCGGAGAGGCATTGCGTGGCGTCAGCGACTGAATTTCCCGATTTCGGACTAACGGCCGATGAGCGCCGCTTCGCGGTGCGGGGAACCTACTATGAATATCCTGGCATGGACGGCCAGCGCGGCGAGATCTGGTGCTACACCGACCGCTTCTCCTACCGTGCGGGCGACAGGGTCGAACTAAAGGTCAGCGCGACGGCTGCGCGGTTCTCGCTCGACATCACGCGCGACGGGGCGGACGAGCTTACGGTACTCGAAAAGACCGGCCTTGCCGCCCGCTGGCAGGAGACGCCGGAGCAATGCTCGGTAGAGGGCTGCGGCTGGGAGACGACATTCGCGTTCAGCATCGGCGACGACTGGCCCTCGGGCGCCTACCGGGTGACGCTGACGGCGGACGGGCGCGACGGCAAGCCGATCCGCTGCCACCATCTCTTCATCGTTGCGCCGTCGCCCGGGCCGAAACCGGGCCGCATCCTGCAGGTCGCGGCCACCGGCACCTGGCTCGCCTACAATACCTGGGGTGGGTCCAACGCCTATGAGGGCATCGCCGGGCCGGGGCGCGACCAGTTTGCGCGCATGGTGTCGACGCAAAGGCCGTGGTGCCGCGGCTTCGTCGTGCTGCCGCCCGGCGCGCCGCGCGTGCCGCTCGAAGTGGCGATGCCACCGAAAACCGTGCCACGCTATCCGCACATGGAATGGGCGCGCGCCACGGGCCATTCCAAGAAATACGCCTCCGCCGGCTGGGCAAGCTATGACAGCCATTTTTTCCGCTGGGCCGAGCGGGCGGGCTACGGCATCGACATCGCCAGCCAGCACGAGCTGCATTTTTCGCCCGAAATCCTCGACGGCTATGACTGCGCCGTCTTCGTCGGGCATGACGAATACTGGACCTGGGAGATGCGCGACGCGGTCGACGCCTATGTGGCAAGCGGCGGCCATGCGGCGCGCTTCGCGGGCAATTTCATGTGGCAGACGCGGCTGGAGGACGAGGGCCGCAGGCAGGTCTGCTACAAGTACAAGGCGCGGGCCGAAGACCCGGCCTATTCCGGAGGCGATGTCACAAGGGCCACCAATTCCTGGGACGCGCCCGAAGTGTGCCGGCCCGGCGCCATGACCTTCGGCCTCAACTCGACCAAGGGCGTCTATGCGGGCTGGGGCGGCTGCACCCCGCGCGGCGTGCGCGGCTTTCCGGTCTACCGGCCGGAACATTGGGCCTTCGCCGGGACGGGGCTGTTCTACGGCGACGTGCTCGGCGCCGAGAGCCATGTCTATGGCTACGAGGTCGACGGTCTTGACTACGAGATCCGCAACGGCCGTCCACATCCGACCTCAACCAGCGGGGCGCCTGCCGGATTGGAAATCCTGGCGATGGGCATGGCCAGCCAGGTCGAGGAGGCCGACTTCCTGAAGCCGGAGGACCAGTTCTTCGGCGACGAGGACGGCCGCTTCATCGCCGAGACGCTCTATGGCGAGGCAAGCGACGAGAACCTGGAGAAAGTCCGCTACAGCAACGGCATGATTGTGAATTTTCCGCAGGGCAAGGGCGAGGTGTTTCACGCCGGCAGTTGCGAATGGGTCGCCGGGCTGCTTCGTAAGGACGCGATGGTCGAGCGCGTCACCGCCAATGTTCTCGACCGCTACCTGAAGGGACGGAACTGAAGACCATGGACCAGAAAACCGGTGACATCGCGGTCAACACCCGTCCCTCGCACCTCTTCTACGTGACACGGCTGCGCCGGCCGCTGGTCGACCGCGCCGAGGGCATCTACCTCTGGACGCAGGACGGCCGCCGCTTCATCGACGGTTCGAGCGGCCCGGTGGCGGTCAATCTCGGCTACGGCAACCGGCACGTGCTGGACGCCATGCAGCGGCAGATGGAGAAGACCACCTTCGCCTATCGCCTGCATTTCGAGAACGAGCCGGCCGAGGAACTGGCTCGCGATCTTGCCGGCCGCATGCCCAGCGGGCTGGAGAAGATCTTCTTCGTCTCGGGCGGGTCCGAGGCGGTGGAATCCTGCATCAAGCTGGCGCGGCAATGGGCCGTCGCCACCGGCCAGCCGAAGCGCTGGAAGGTGATCAGCCGCATGCCGTCCTATCATGGCGGCACATATGGCGCGCTTTCGGTGACCGGCGACGGGGCGTTGACCGACACATTTTCCGACCAGCTGCGCATCATGCCGTCGGTCCCGGCGCCGACCGCCTACCGCGACCGCGACAATCTCTCGATGGAGGAGCGCGGGCTGAAATATGCCGACATGCTGGAGGAGAAGATCCTGGCCGAGGGGCCGGAAAGCGTCGTCGCCTTCATCATGGAGCCAATCGGGGGCGCCGCGACCAACGCGCTGGTGGCGCCCGACAGCTACTACCCGCGCATCCGCGAGATCTGCGACCGGCACGGGATCCTGCTGATCCACGACGAGGTTATGAGCGGCGTGGCGCGGACCGGGAAATTCCTCGGCGGCGATCATTGGAACTGCCGGCCCGACATCGTCTCGCTGTCGAAGGGCATCGGCTCGGGCTACATGCCGCTCGGCGCGATGGCGGCGCCCGAGCGCATCGTGCGGCCGGTGCTCGACATGGGTGGCTTCCAGCACGGCCACACCTATGCGGGCAATCCGCTGGCCTGCGCGGCGGGCCTTGCGGTGATGCAGGAGATCGACCGGCTGGGGCTGATCGACAATGCCGCGGCGCGCGGCGAAGACCTGCTCGCCGGCCTGCGCGGCCTGGCGGAGCGCTTTCCCTTCATCGGCGACGTGCGCGGCAAGGGCCTGATGACGGCGATCGAATTCGTCGCCGATCGAGAAACCATGGCGCTCCTGCCGGCCAGCATCAACATCGGCCAGCGCGTGCTCGACCTCGCCTATGAGCGCGGGTTGATCGTCTATTTCCGGCGCGTGAAGGGCGGCGTGCAGGGCGACTGCGTGATGGTGGCGCCGCCGCTGATCGTCACCGGCGCCGAGATCGGCGAGATCGTCTCGATCCTCGGCGACGCCATTGCCGCGGCGGCCGCCGAATTCGGACTGCCGGTGAACGGCTGAGGGAACAATGGAACGGGAAGACACAAGACCCGGCGATCAGCCGATCCGCATCCGGCTTGCGCATGCTGCGGATGCAGGCTCCATCCACCGCGGCCTGCTGGGCATCGCCGACACCGTGGGCGAGCGGCACCTGGTGAAGAGCACGGTCGACGACATCAGGCGCTACGGTTTCGGCGCGGCGCCGGCCTTCGAGGCGCTGATCGCGGAAGCCGGAAGCACCTTCGCCGGCATGTGCCTGTTCTTCCCGATCTTCTCCACCTGGATGGGGCGGCCGGGCGTCTATGTGCAGGATCTCTATGTCGATCCGGCTTTCCGCGGCCGCGCCGTCGGCGAGACCCTGCTGCGGCGGACGGCGGCGCTCTGCCGGCAGCGGGGCGGCGTCTACCTGCGGCTCTCGGTCGATACGGGCAATGCAGCGGCCATTCGCTTCTACGAGCGCGTTGCCATCGCCCACTCGCCATCGGAGCAGACGCACAAGATCGCCGGCGAGGCATTTTCAGCGCTGGCCGATGCCGGTGACGGCGGCGATCCGGCGCAGGAGTAGGCGGCGCTCGTACCGGGCCGAGGATCGCCCGGCTGATCAGGAGGGTGGAGAATAGCCCTTGTTTCTGCCCGGAATCTTTGTTTTCAAGCCGCAATAGTGAGCCGAGCCGGCTGACTACTGGACCAGAGTGGCCGATTCGGTGCAGATTGCTTGGTCATTGAGAAGCGTGGGAAGAGAATGATGGACGCAGCGACGGGAAAAGCCCAGGGAACCCGAACGCCTTTCGAGCAGAGCCGCCTCGACGGACTGATGGAGGAGGCGGGCCTCGATGTCCTGATTGCCACATCGAAGCATAATGTCCAGTACCTGCTTGGCGGCTACAAGTTTATCTTCTTCTCCGCCATGGATGCGATAGGCCACAGCCGCTACCTGCCCGTGGTCGTCTACGAGCGTGGCCGCCCGGACAACGCCGCCTATATCGGCAACGGCCTCGAGCGCGGCGAACACCAGAACCACCCTTTCTGGACGCCCGCCGTCCATACCTCATGCTGGGGCACGCTGGATGCGTCGGCGCTGGCCGCCGAGCATGTCAAGAAGATCGGCCGCCCGGACGCGCGCATCGGCATAGAGCCCGGCTTCCTGCCGTCGGATGCCTATATCTCGCTGCGCAAGGCGCTGCCCGATGCCAAGGTATTCGATGCGACTTCGACCTTCGAGCGGATGCGGGCCCTGAAGACGCCGGCCGAGCTGGAACAGCTGCGCACGGCCTCCGACCTGATCACCGAATCGATGCTTGCCACCATCGCGGCGGCAAAGGACGGCTCGACCAAGAACGAGATCATCGAGCAGCTGCGCCGCGAGGAAACCAATCGCGGCCTGCAGTTCGAGTATTGCCTGCTGACGCTCGGCGCCAGCCACAACCGCGCCGCGTCGCTGCAGAGCTGGAGCCCGGGCGAAGTGATGTCGATCGATTCGGGCGGCAACTACCACGGCTTCATCGGCGACCTCTGCCGCATGGGCATTTTGGGCGAGCCGGACTCGGAACTCGAGGACCTTCTTGCGGAAGTGGAATCGATCCAGCAGGCGGCCTTCTCGAAGGTGAAGGCGGGAGCGCTCGGCGGCGACCTCATTGCCGAGGCGGAGGCCAAGCTGAAAGCCTCGCCATCCGCCGAATTCACCGACTTCTTCGCGCATGGCATGGGGCTGATCACCCATGAGGTTCCGTTCCTGATGACCAACCATCCGGTCGCCTATGAAGGCGTCGATGCCGACAGGCCGCTTGAGGAAAACATGGTGATCTCGGTCGAGACCACCATGCTGCATCCGACGCGCGGCTTCATCAAGCTGGAGGACACGCTGGCCATCACCAGCAGCGGCTACGAGATGTTCGGCGAGACGGGGCGCGGCTGGAACCGCGGCGGCACCGCCTAGATCAGCGATCGCATCAGCCCGTAATCCCTACAGACGGTTGCGGCCGAAGGGGTTCCACTTGACCGCGCCGAGCCGGATGCGCTCGCGCACGACGGTCAGCAGGCCGGACCCGGCAATGATGGCGAGACCGGCTATCGACAGCAGATCAGGCTTCTCGTCGAAGATGAGCGCGCCGATGATCACGGCCCAGATGATCTGGGAGTAATGCGTCGGCGCCAGCTGGTTGGCCTGCGCAAAGCGGGTGGCGCGCAGCAGGCCAATGTTGCCGGTGGCCGAAAAGACGCCAGCGATGAGCAGGATGCCCGCCTGCTGCAGGGTCGGCACAGTGAAGCCGGTGAAGGCCATGCCGACGGCATTGAGCAGCAGCGCATAGATGATCAGGTAGCCGAGCATGGTCGTGCGCGTCTCGTGCGAGGCCAGCGAACGCATCAGGATTACGCTGACGGCGGCCAGCATGGCGACAGCGAGCGCGGCGAAATGGCCGGGCTCGAGCGTTCGAAAACCAGGCTGGACGACGAGCATCACCCCGGCAAAGCCGGCGACGACGGCGAACCAGCGCCAGGGCCCGACCTGTTCCTTGAGAAAGATCAGCGACAGGATGGTGACGAAGAGCGGGGCCAGGAAGACCAGGGCATAGACTTCGGCGAGCGGAATTGTGGTGAAGGCGATAACGCCGAAGACGCTGGCCACGACGCCCGAGATGGCGCGTCCCTGCACGCCCCATGGCCGTTTCATGCGCCAGAAGTCGAGCCAATGCTCGTCCTTCGGCGTCGTCAGGACGATGCAGGTGCCTGAAATCAGCGCGACGAAGAAGCCGATCTCGAAGATCGACAGTTCGCCGCCAAGCGCCTTGATGGCGGCGTCGCTCCACGAGTAGGTGGCGTAGGCGAGCAGCGCCAGCAGGATTCCGTTGTTCAATTGGGTGCTTCCGGATCGGTGGCGCGCGGCGGCGCCGCGCGCGAATCACAGTCTATAGCGCCCGCATCGTTTCGGCGCGCCAGAGTTTTTCCGGCGCGCCCGTTTTTCTGGAGTGGCTATTTGCCGCCGGGCGGCACCAGGCGGAAGTCCGGCAGATCGCGCAGCGCCAGCTCCGGCCCGGCCGGCGAATAGACGACGAATAGCTGCATCGGCCCGTCGCCGGTGTTCAGTGTGGAGTGGTAGCGGCTCTCCGGCACGTAGATGGTGCAGCCGGCACTCACCTTCTGGACAACCGGATTGCCGTCGGGGTCCTCGACCATCTGCTCGCCATTGCCGGAGATGACGAAGATGATCTCCTCCGCTCCGGGGTGATTGTGGCGGGTGTGGCCCTGGCCGGCGCCGAGGTCGACGATGCCACCGGAAAAGCGGGTCGCGCCATTGGTTTCCGGTGCCACGGTCAGCGCCAGGCGGCCCCAGTCGAAGGCGAAGGTGTTGACGTCGCCGGCATAGAGGAAGTTGCGTTCTTTGCTCATGGCTCTTGTCTCCCGGGTTTGTTTACGACGTCTTGCCGACGGTCAGTTTCTTGAAGCTCGCCGTCTGGTCGCGGATGGCGGCCTCCGCCGGCAGGCGCTCCATGCTCGAGGCGCCATAGAAGCCGTGGATGCCGTGGCAGCGGTCGAGAACGTATTTCGCGTCGTCCGGCATCGAGATCGGGCCGCCGTGGCAGAGCAGGATGACGTCCTTGCGTACCGAGCGGGCAGCGTCTGCGATTGCGTCGATCTCGCGCACACAGTCGTCCAGTGTCTTGGCCGAGGTGGCGCCGATAGAGCCACCCGTGGTCACGCCCATATGCGCCACCACGATGTCGGCGCCGGCCTTGGTCATGGCCTTTGCCTCTTCGGGGTTGAAGACGTAGGGCGTAGTCAGGAGGTCGAGCTTGTGCGCCTCGGCGATCATGTCGACCTCGAGACCGAAGCCCATGCCGGTTTCCTCAAAGCTCTGGCGCATCGAGCCATCGAACAGGCCGATGGTCGGGAAATTCTGCACGCCGGAGAAGCCCATCGTCTTAAGCTCGTTCAGGAGCAGCGGCATGATGACGAAGGGGTCCGTACCGTTGACGCCGGCGAGCACCGGCGTGTTCCTGACGACCGGCAGCACCTCGTAGGCCATCTCCTTGACGATCTCGTTGGCATTGCCATAGGCGAGCAGCCCGGCAGCCGAGCCCCGCCCTGCCATGCGATAGCGGCCCGAATTGTAGATGATGATGAGGTCGATGCCGCCGGCTTCCTCCGCCTTGGCGGAGATGCCGGTCCCGGCGCCGCCGCCGACGATCGGCTTGCCCGCGGCAATCATGCCGCGGAATTTTTCGAGGATTTTCTGGCGTTGGATGGCAGGCATTGTTCTGTCCTTTCGTTTTGTCGGAAGCGGGCGGCAAGCGGCGGCTAGCCGCGCGAAATCTCGCGGAACACCGCCACGGCGGCCTCGGCGAAGGCCAGGTCGTTGATGTGGAGGGGATAGCGCAGGATCCGTCGGTCGGCCGTCTCCACCACCGTCTCCTCGAGCGCGGCGAAGAGCGCGGTGTCGGCGGCCTGGTCAAAGAAGGCGCCGCCTTCGATGTCGAGCGCGGAGACTCCCTTTTCAGGGATCAGGAAGCGCACGGGTCCTTCGCAGGCGTTGAGCTTGTGGCCGATCCACTTGCCCATCTGGTGGCACTCTTCCTCGGTGGTGCGCATCAGCGTGACGTTGGCGTTGTGGTTGTAGAAGAGACGGCCGCGATAGCGCTCCGGGACGGTTTCGGGAGCCCAGAAATTGACCATGTCGAGCGCGCCGACCGAACCGACATAGGGCAGTTTCGTGCGCGCGACTGCGTCAAGGCGGTCGGGGCCGGCCGAAAGCACGCCGCCGAACAGGAAGTCGCAGACCTCGGTGGTCGTGATGTCGAGGATGCCGGCAAGCATGCCGGAATCGGCGAGCTTTTCCATCGTCCGGCCGCCGGTGCCGGTGGCGTGGAAGACAAGGCAGTCGTAATCGGAACGCAGCATCTTCGCGATCGCGGTGACGCAGTCGGTGGTCACGCCGAACATGGTCAGGCCAAGTGCCGGCTTGCCGTCGCCGGCAGCCAGCGGGCTTGCCGCCATGGCGACGATCGCCTGCGCTGCATTGTGCAGCACCACACGGCTGATGCGGTTGAGGCCGGCCATGTCGGTGATCGAGGGCATCATCATGATGTCGGAGACGCCGACATAGGGCGCCACGTCACCCGAGGCGAGCGTGGAGACCATCAGCTTGGGCAGGCCGAGCGGCAGGTGGCGCATGCCTGCCGTGACGATCGAAGTGCCGCCGCCGCCGCCGATGCCAATGACGCCTGCAATATCCTGCTGCCGGGCGAATGCGGCGAAGGCTTCGGCCATCGCCGCCACGGCGCGGCCGCGGTCGCCGGATGCAAGCGCCTCAGCCGTGCCGGCGGGCCCCTCTGCGGCAACCGTTCCCGCAGCGATGTCCGGCCGGATCGTCGGCTCGCCGGTGCCGACGTCGACGATCAGGGGCTTGCCGCCTGCCTGCCGGATACAGTCGGCGAGCCATGCGAGTTCCTCGCCCTTTGTGTCGGCCGTGCCCACGATATGGATATGCCCCGTCGGCATGCTCCAGTCCTCCCGCGCCCCGCCTCCCGGCGCATTTTGTTCGTTTCCTCGCGGCGACGGTACTGGCCGGCGCTCTTGCAATTTTGTGAGACGGGCGTATCGTATTGATATGCTCGTCTCACGTCAATCGGATGCCGACAGCGCAATCGAACGCGGACCGAAGGCCCGTACCGGTCGGCTGATGCTCGATACGGCGATCACCCTGATGCAGGGCGGGGCGACACCGTCGGTCAGCGACGTCGCCGAGGCCGCGGGCGTATCGCGTGCCACCGCCTACCGTTATTTCCCGAGCCAGGCGGCACTGGTCGAAGCGGTGGTCGACGAGGGCCTTGGCCCCATCCTGACATGGAAGCCGACGTCGCAGGACGCAAAGGCGAGGGTGAACGACCTGATCGACACCGGCATGCCGCGCATCGAGTCCTTTGAGGCGACGTTCAAGGCGGCGCTGAAACTGTCGCTGGAGCAATGGGTCAAGGGGCAGGCGGGAACGCTCGGCGAAGAGCCGCAGTTCAGGCGTGGGCACCGCGTCCAGCTGCTCGGCGAGGCGCTTGAGCCCTTGCGCGGGACATTGCCGCCGCAATCGTTTGACCGGCTCGCGCAGGCGCTGTCGCTGGTATTTGGCGTTGAAGCGCTTATCGTGCTGAAGGACATCTGGGGGCTGGACGGCGAGAGGACGCGGTCGGTTGTCAAATGGGTGTCCTCGGCGCTGGTGGATGCGGCAATTCGCGAAGCAGACGAGGTCAGGGAGGGGCGAGAAGCGGGGTCATAACTGGTTCGACCAGATGTGAAGCGGCTAACGGCATTGCGCCCATGCCAAGATCCATGCTCGCCAGGGCATGATCTTCGACATGCAGCGAACTGGATGATATTATAGCATTTTCATCGAGTTCTGCTGGAGCGCGAGAAAACCGAAGCGCCAAGAAACCGCTTGACGGACCTCTCGCATTGGTAATACCAGATTAGGCACCAAGAGCGGATCGCGCCATGTGGCCGGGATCGGTTCGAAAGTCGGCAGGGGAGGGCCGGAACCGCCACGCGGCGGAGCGGAATAACGGCAGACTGAGTGAAAGGATCGCCTGCTTTTGCGGGCAGAACGACTACCAGGGAGGAAATATCATGAGGAACAAACTGACCGGCATGCTTGCCGGCTTCGCACTGACGCTTGCCAGCGGAACATCCGTGTTCGCGCAGGACAAGGAACTCACCATTTTCTGGGCTGAATGGGATCCGGCAAACTACCTGCAGGAACTCGTCAACATCTACGAGGCGGAAACCGGCGTAAAGGTCACCGTCGAGACCACCCCGTGGTCGGATTTCCAGACCAAGGCCTTCACCGAATTCAATGCCAAGGGCAGTGCCTACGACATGGTCGTCGGCGACTCGCAGTGGATCGGTGCGGCCTCTGAAGCTGGCCACTATGTCGACATGACCGACTTCTTCAACGAGCATAAGCTCACCGAAACGATGGCCCCGGCCACCGTGAAGTACTACGCCGAATATCCGGCCGCCTCGGGCAAGTACTGGTCGATCCCGGCCGAGGGCGACGCTGTCGGCTGGTCCTACCGCAAGGACTGGTTCGAAGACCCCAAGGAAATGGAAGCCTTCAAGGCCAAGTACGGCTACGACCTGGCGCCGCCGGCGGACTGGAAGGCGCTGCGCGACATCGCCGAGTTCTTCCACCGTCCCGACGAGAAGCGCTACGGCGTCGCCATCTACACCGACAACTCGTATGACGCGCTGGTGATGGGCGTCGAGAACGCCATCTTCTCCTATGGCGGCGAACTCGGCGACTATGCGACCTACAAGGTCGACGGCATCATCAACTCCGAGCAGAACGTCAAGGCGCTCGAAGTCTACAAGGAGCTTTACGGCTACACGCCTCCGGGCTGGGCCAAGAGCTTCTTCATCGAGGACAACCAGGCGATCACCGAGAACCTGGCGGCGATGAGCATGAACTACTTCGCCTTCTTCCCGGCGCTGGTCAACGAAGCGTCGAACCCCAACGCCAAGAACACCGGCTTCTTCGCCAACCCGGCAGGTCCCGGTGGCGAGCAGTTCGCCGCGCTCGGCGGCCAGGGCATCTCGATCGTCAACTACTCCGAGAACAAGGAAGAGGCGTTCAAGTTCCTGGAATGGTTCATCAAGGACGAGACGCAGAAGAAGTGGGCCGAGCTCGGTGGCTACACCTGCAACGTCGCGGTGCTCGAGAGCGAAGAGTTCCAGAACGCCACGCCCTACAACAAGGCGTTCTACGACACGATGTTCAAGGTGAAGGACTTCTGGGCGACGCCGGAATATGCCGAGCTGCTCATCCAGATGAACCAGCGCGTCTATCCCTACATCACCGGTGGCGAGGGAACGGCCAAGGAAGTGCTCGACTCGCTGGCCGCCGACTGGAACGAGACCTTCAAGAAATACGGTCGCATGCAGTAAGCGACTTCAACGCTCGGAGGGGGCGGCAGTCGCCCCCTCCGTTTCTTTTTCAGGACAAGGAAGGAACGGGCCTTGGCCACCGCCGCCGTCATCACAACGCTGGACCCGAAATCGCGCGCCGCTTCCCGCGGCATGAGCGACCTGGCGATCCGCAACCTCTTCATCATCCCGACGATCGTCTTCCTGATCGTCTTCAACATCTTCCCGTTGATGTATTCGCTCGGCTACTCGTTCACCGATTTCCGCGCCTCGTCGCCGGCGCCGGCCAATTTCGTCGGCCTGCAGAACTACCGCGAACTGCTCAATGACGACTTCATCTGGACCAACTTCGCCATAACGGCCAAGTACGTCATCGTCTCGGTGATCGGCCAGGTCATCGTCGGCTTCGGCGTGGCGCTGCTGCTCAACCGCGACATCCCCTTCAAGGGCCTGATCACGACCCTGCTCCTGCTGCCGATGATGCTGTCGATGGCCGTCGTCGGCCTGTTCTGGAAGCTGCTTTACGACCCGTCCTTCGGCATCATCAACTACGCGCTCGGCCTCGGCACCTTCGAATGGCTGTCCAACCCGGACATGGCGCTCTACGCGGTGGCCATCACCGACATCTGGATGTGGTCGCCCTTCGTGATGCTGCTGTCGCTGGCCGGCCTTTCGGCGGTGCCCAAGCATCTCTACGAGGCGGCGGCGATCGACCGCGCCGGCTCGCTCTACACCTTCTTCCGCATCACGCTGCCGCTGGTGGCGCCGATCCTGATGATTGCCATCATTTTCCGCACCATGGAAGCCTTCAAGACCTTCGACCTGGCCTACATCCTGACCAGCCAGCCGACGACGGAAGTGATCTCGATCCGGCTCTACAAGATGGCCTTCCAGGAATGGCAGACGGGCCGCTCCTGCGCGCTAGCCTACATCGTGCTGATCATGGTGCTGGCGATCACCAACATCTACGTCAAGTACCTGAACAAAGTGAAGGAGCGCTAGATGGCCGCCGTCCGCACTACCGGCGAACGGACGCTCAACCGCGTCGCCATCGCCAGCGTGCTCATCGTCACGCTGATCTTCCTGGCGCCGATCTACTGGATCGTGTCGACCTCGTTCAAGCCGCGCAACCTGTCGACGACGATCCCGCCGACAGTGGTGTTCACGCCCGAGATCTCGCCCTTCGTGAAGCTCTTCACCAAGCGCTCGCAGCTTCGTTCGGCGCCGACGCCGGAAGAATACGAGGCGGCTCCCTGGTGGGAGCGCCTGGTGTTCGACGGCGGCGAGAAGGTTGTGCGTTCCGGCCGCGGCGAGGTGCAGCTGTCGGGCTACCCCAGTCGTTTCATGAACTCGCTGATCGTCGCCATCACCTCGACGGTTCTGGCCGTCGGAATGGGGACATTCACCGCCTATGGCTTCTCGCGCTTCAAGGTGAAGGGAGAAGGTGACCTGCTCTTCTTCATCCTGTCGACGCGCATGCTGCCGCCGGTGGTGGTGGCCATCCCGATGTTCCTTATGTACCGGGTGGTCGGGCTCAATGACACGCATTGGGGCCTGATCATCCTCTACACGGCCTTCAACCTGTCCTTCTCGGTATGGCTGATGAAGGGCTTCATCGACGAGATCCCGAAGGAATACGAGGAGGCGGCGCTCGTCGACGGCTATACGCGCATGGAAGCCTTCTTCAAGATCGTCATTCCGGAAGCGGCGACAGGCATCGCGGCGACCGCGGTGTTCTGCTTCATCACGGCGTGGAACGAATATGCCTTCGCGCTCATCATGACCAACCGCCGCGCCCAGACCGCGCCACCCTTCATCCCGAGCCAGGTCGGTTCGGGCCTGCCGGACTGGACGGTCATCGCATCGGGAACCTTCCTGTTCCTGCTGCCGGTCGCGATCTTCACCTTCCTGCTTCGCAACCATCTCCTGCGCGGCATGTCATTCGGAGCGATCCGCAAATGATCCGCAGCGACCGACTACAGAGAATTGCGGAGATCGTGATGGTGCTCGGCATCGTCGCGCTCTGCCAGCCGTGGAACTTCTTCCTGCACCGCTACGGGGTGACCATCATCCTGGTCGGACTTGTGACCTTCATGATGACCAACTGGTTCGGCAAGCCGGTCGTGGACGACGAAGACAATGAGGGCGTCTTCGACGTCTCCGACCATCAAGAGGGCCGCTCGTGACCCAGATCGAACTTCGCGGCGTCCAGAAATGGTTTGGCCCTGTCCAGGTCATCAAGGACCTCAATCTCGTCATCGAGGACAACGAGTTCATCGTGCTGCTCGGCCAGTCGGGCTGCGGCAAGACAACGACCCTGCGTGCCATCGCCGGACTCGAGACCATCGACGAGGGCGACATTCTGATCGACGGCCAGACCGTGCAGCATCTGAAGGCAGCGGCGCGCGACATCGCCATGGTGTTCCAGTCCTTCTCGCTCTACCCGCACATGACGGTCTACGAGAACATCGCCTTCCCGTTGCGCGCGACGCGGATGAACCGCAGCGAACTCGACAGCCAGGTGCGCGAGATCGCCAATGTGCTGCGTATCGGCGACCTGCTCGACCGCAAGCCCTCGGCCCTGTCGGGCGGCGACATGCAGCGCGTTGCCATCGGCCGGGCGCTTGTCCGGCAGCCGAAGGCGATGCTCATGGACGAGCCGATCGGCGCGCTCGACGCCAAGCTGCGCGAGGAGATGCGGGCCGAAATCAAGCGTCTGCATCTCAAGCAGGGATCGACCACCATCTACGTGACGCACGATCAGATCGAGGCGATGAGCCTCGCCGACCGCATCGTCATCATGCATGAGGGCGTGCTGCAGCAGGTCGGCACGCCGAACGACGTCTATTCGCGGCCGCAGAACCTGTTCGTGGCGCAGTTCGTCGGCAGCCCGGTGATGAACATCGCCAATGCCACGGTCAGCGAGGAAAAGGGCAAGGCCAGCGTCACTGTCGAAGGTGCGCCCGAGGGCTTCCCGTTCCCCGCCGAACTGCTCGGCAAGCTGAACGGCAGCGCCGGCAAGCCGCTTTCGCTCGGCATCCGGCCCGAAGGCGTGCTCGTCGAGCATGAGGCGGCGGAAGGCTTCCTGCCCGCCGAGGCGCATATCATCGAGCCGCTCGGCTCCTACGACATCGTCGATCTGCAGTTCGGGCCGCAGATGCTGCGCGCCCGCACCCGCGCCGGCTTCGTTTCAAAGCCGGGCACCCAGGTCTTCGCCCGCATCGATCCGGCCCAGGCGCATTTCTTCGACACGACGAGCGGACAGTCCCTGGGAGTGCGACTCTGATGGCCCATATCGAGCTCAGGAACGTTACCAAGAAGTTCGGCAACCAGACGGCGCTGCGCAATCTCGACCTCGAGATCGCAGACGGCGAGTTCTTCGTGCTGCTCGGCGAGACCGGTGCCGGCAAGACGACGACGCTGAGGCTCGTCGCCGGGCTGGAGAAGCCGACCGAGGGACAGGTGTTCATCGACGGCGTCGACGTCGCCGACTGGGGTGCGGCCGAGCGCGACGTGGCGCTGGTGTTGCAGCAATATTCGCTCTACCCGCGCTACACGGTGCGCCAGAACCTCGAGTTCCCGCTGAAGTCCAAGCTGCGCCGCGTTGCCGACGCCGAGATCGCCGAGCGCGTGGCACGGGTGGCCAAGACGCTGCGTATCGAGAACCTGCTGGAGCGCAAGACGGACCGGCTGTCAGGCGGCGAAATGCAGCGCGTCTCGATCGGCCGGGCGATCGTGCGCAACCCTCGCGTCTTCCTGATGGACGAACCGCTGTCGGCGCTCGACGCAAAACTGCGCGAGTCGCTCAGGACCGAGCTGAAGAACATCCAGATGAACCTCGGCCAAACCTTCCTGTTCGTCACGCACGACCAGATCGAGGCGATGTCGATGGGCGACAAGATCGGCGTGCTCAACAATGGCAAGCTGGTGCAGTCCGGCACGCCGAACGAGATCTACAACAATCCGAAGAACACCTTCGTTGCCCGTTCCGTGGGTTCGCCGCCGATGAATCTGATCGACGGCAAGCTGGTCGACGGCCGCGCGGTGATGAAGGCCGCCAGCTTCGAGTTGCCCTATGCGGGCGCCAACGGAGCCGCCACCGAGGGCCGCGCGCTGACCTTCGGCATTCGCCCGGAGGACGTGCGGGTAGAGTCGGGGGCGCCGATCGAAGCCATGGTGCACGACATCGAGAACCATGGCGTCGAGAAGATCCTGACGCTGCGGGTCGGCGAGACCACGCTGCGCGCTACCGTGCCCGCACTGACGGACGTCGCCATCGACAAGCCGGTGCGCTTCTCGTGGGATGCGGAGCGCGTGGTGCTGTTCGACAAGGCAAGCGGAGACAGCCTGCAGCATTCGGCCTGACAGGTATCGCCCGGCCCGAAGTCGCGGGCCGAGCAGTCTTGTCCGTCGTGCCGGAAGGCTAGCTGGCGCCAACCCACTTCTTCATCAGAGAGGTCGAGCGCGCCAGTTGCGGTGCGCTCCTGATCTCCTCGCCAAGGGTAGCAGCCGCGCGCCATGGCCAGCGTGGGTCCGAGAGAATGGCGCGCGCCAGCGCCACAATGTCGGCGCGGCCTCCGGCGATGATTTCCTCGGCCTGCCGCGCGTCGTCGATCATGCCGACGGCGCGGACCGGGATACTGACGGCGCGCTTCACCGCCTCTGCGAGATGCACCTGGTAGCCGGGGCCGGTCGGGATCTGCTGCAGCGGCGAGTTGCCGCCGCTGGAGCAGCAGATGTAGGCGGCGCCTGCCTGTTCGAGCGCCTGCGCGACCTTGACGCCTTCATCGACGGTCAAGCCGCCGTCTACCCAGTCCGTGACCGAGATGCGCGCGCCGACCATCATCTTCGGCACGGCATTCTTCACGGCCTTGACGATCTCGACGGCAAGCCGCACGCGGTTCTCGAGCGAGCCGCCCCACTGGTCCTTGCGATGGTTGGAAAGCGGCGAGATGAACTGGTGCAGCAGGTAGCCATGCGCGGCGTGGATCTCGATGAAGTCGAAGCCGGCGCGCTCGGCGCGATGGGCGCTCTTCACGAAATGCCCGATCAGGGCGTGGATCTCGTCCTCGGCAAGCGCGCGGGGCGTGTGCCAGTCCGTGTCGAAGGGGATGGCGGAGGCCGATACGGTCTGCCACGGATCCTGATGCGGCTGCAGTGGGCCACCGCCCTCCCACGGCCGCTGGCAGGAGGCCTTGCGGCCGGCATGGGCCAGCTGGACGCCGAACTTGGTGCCTGGCTGGGCGACGCGCCGGGCGGCGTCCAGCGTGCGCTTCGCGGCCGCCTCGTTGTGATCGCTATAGAGACCGTGGCAGCCATGCGTGATGCGGCCGCGGCGCTCGACGTCGGTCATCTCCACCGTCACCATGCCGGCGCCGGTCAGCGCGTAGGTCATCCACTGCTGCAGGTGCCAGTCCGAGGCCGAGCCGTCATCGGCGGAATACTGGCACATCGGCGCGACGGCGATGCGGTTCGGGAACTCCAGATCGCCGATGGCGATCGGGGAAAAAAGCTGCGCGGTCATGAAAGTCTCCGGGGAGGGATCGAGAGTCTAAGGTAGGCCGGCTTGCCCCCGGCGCAAGCGCGTCGCATGGCACGGTCGTTCAATCCTGAAAGAATTTTATCCACGCTTTCGAGGCTGCACGCATAATGGCGTCATCTCCTGTACGGGAACGCGGGGTCGCGAACCGGGCGAGCGTGGCAGGGGACGGCGCCGGGTGGCTGCGCGAAACGGTGGCGCGGTTGGACATTGTCATCCACACACCCGGGCCCTGGCCGAGGCATGTGCGTGAAACTCGTTGCTCCCTGCGGCAGGGCAAGAACGTCGGCGGGCGCCAGGAAAGCGCCACGTATTTGCTTAGAGAGGTGCGGACCTAGTGCCCGCTTCCCGACTGCATGCAATGGCCAGACGGCGTTTGCCGGGCGTGGCAGCGATGAATGCTGGCCGAAGGCCGGAAGAGGCCAACGATCGGGCTTCTTCGGAGGCGAACGGGCGAGGCCATGTCGGAGGGCGGCAGGCCTTCCTCACCCTGAAGGGGGCGAGGAAAGGCGCTCCGTTTGTCGGCTGTCAGGCAGCCTGCTTCTTCGGCTGGATCAGGCCGCGCTCGATCAGGAGTTCGGCGATCTGGATGGCGTTGAGGGCGGCACCCTTGCGCAGATTGTCGGAGACGATCCACATGGCGAGCCCGTTCTCGACGGTCGAATCTTCGCGGATGCGCGAGATGAAGGTCGCATCCTCGCCGGCCGATTCGAGCGGGGTGATGTAGCCACCGTCCTCGCGCTTGTCGATGACCTGGCAGCCCGGCGCCTCGCGCAGGATGTCGCGCGCCTCGTCGGCCGTGATCGGCGTCTCGAACTCGATGTTGACCGCTTCCGAATGGCCGATGAAGACCGGCACGCGCACGCAGGTCGCTGTCAGCTTGATCTTCGGGTCGATCATCTTCTTGGTCTCGGCGACCATCTTCCACTCTTCCTTGGTGAAGCCGTCGTCGAGGAAGACGTCGATATGCGGAATGACGTTGAAGGCGATGCGCTTGGTGAACTTCTTGTTCTCGACCGAGTCGGCGACGAAGACGGCGCGGGTCTGGGTGAACAGCTCGTCCATGCCTTCCTTGCCGGCGCCCGAGACCGACTGATAGGTCGCGACGACGACACGCTTGATCTTCGCAACGTCGTGCAGCGGCTTCAGCGCGACGACGAGCTGGGCGGTCGAGCAGTTCGGGTTGGCGATGATGTTCTTGCGGCTGAACAGCGAGATCGCGTCCGGGTTCACTTCCGGCACGATCAGCGGCACGTCCTGGTCGTAGCGGAAGGCCGAGGAATTATCGATGACGACGCAGCCCTGCTTGCCGATCTTGGGCGACCACTGCTTCGACACTTCACCGCCTGCCGACATGATGCAGATGTCGGTGTCGGAAAAATCGTACTGGTCGAGGGTTTTGACCTTCAGCGTGCGGTCGCCATAGGACACTTCCGTGCCCTGGCTGCGCCGCGAGGCGAGCGCCACGACCTCGTCGGCGGGGAAGCCGCGTTCCTCGAGGATGTTGAGCATTTCCCGGCCGACATTGCCCGTGGCGCCGACGACTGCAACCTTGAAACCCATGAAACTCTCCTGTCCCTCTCCGCTGCTTCGTTGGAAACCCGCCGGCCGGCGCGGGCCTCGCTCCCGAGGCCAGACCCGGGAGGGGCGGTGAGGCCAAGGGAGATCAGACCGTTTTGGCGGTCGTTTTGGCCGTGGCAGTTTTCGTCAGCCGGACTGCACGCGCACCGAACCCCCCGGCGGAACCGCCGTGGAAGTCGAGTGAAAGGAAAGCCATCAACAGGCCGCGCATGGTGATCTCCGGAAACGGCCAGCTTCTAGCGCCAATTTCCACGGAATGTCAATTCGGCGGTGCGCGGTATGGCTTGCGGGCAAGCGCGTGCAGACGGCGGTCGGCGGCGTTGCTCCAGTTGCTCAGGCGCCTGCGATGACGCCGGCCAAGCAGGTGGAAGGATTGCCGGCGGTGCGGCATGCCCGTCTCTGGCAGGTTGAAGACCAGACCGGCCTTGCCGAAGCGGATTGCCGTGAAATAGGCGAACCAGCCGCCGAGCAGCAGGCCGGCGACAACGTCGCTCGGGTAATGTGCGCCAACCACCGAGCGGCTGAAGCCGAAGTAGAGCGCGACAATGATCGCCAGGAGCCGCAGGCGCGGGAAGAGGACGGCGACGCAAAAGCAGACGGCTCCCACCGTGGTGGCGTGTCCGGAGGGAAAGCCGGCATAGCTGGCGTCGAAGGCCCAGCTGTCGAAATAGAAGGTGCCGTGCTCGGCGAAATGCATGGGCCGCGCGCGGCCGATGGCCTGTTTCAGGAACGTCACGATGAGACCGGAGCCGCCGATGGCGACGAAAGCGTACCAGGCGGCTGCCGTCCTGTTGAACAGCAGCAGCCGGGCGCGGCGCGGATAGCGCCGCCAGTCGACGAAGGCTGTCCAGATCAGGAAGACGGCGAGCGGAACCAGGTACCAGCCGGACTTGCCGTAGTCGGTGATCGCCCGTCCGAAGCGGGTGACGAGGCTCGAATTGTCGACGATATGGGCGCCGAAGACAGGGTCGAAATAGGCTGCGGCGAGGATGATGAGCGCGATGCTGACGACGGCAAAGCGCCGCCATGGCACGTGGTGATGCCGCAACGCCGTACGCACACGCAGCCGCCGCAGCGCGAAGCCGAAGGCGGACGTGGTGTTGGCGACGGCAAGACGCGCCTTGGCGGAGGCGGTTTCCCGCCAGCGCGCCATGCGATCACCTGCCTTGTGGGAAGAACTCATGCGAGCCAATCACCTGCCCTGCCTGTGCGCCGGCCGATGCAGCCGGCGGCACCCATGCATAGCGCCATGCAGGTCCGGAGCACAGTCCCGGCGTCAGGCCGACCGGGCCAGGAACTCTTCGCGGATCGCCTTGCCCATCTCGACGGTACCGACCTCGGTCATGCCCGCCGACATGATGTCCTTGGTTCGCAAACCCTCGTCGAGCACGGAGGCGATTGCCGCCTCCAGGCGGTCGGCCTCGGCCACCATGTTGAAGGAATAGCGCAGGCACATGGCGAAGGAGGCGATCATGGCGATCGGGTTGGCGATGCCCTGGCCGGCAATGTCGGGCGCGGAGCCATGCACCGGCTCGTAGAGCGCCTTGCGCTTGGCGGTCCGCGCATCCGGTGCGCCGAGCGAAGCCGAGGGCAGCATGCCGATCGAGCCGGTCAGCATGGCTGCGATATCGGAGAGCATGTCGCCGAACAGGTTGTCGGTTACGATGACGTCGAACTGCTTGGGCCAGCGCACCAGCTGCATGCCGCCGGCGTCGGCCAGCATGTGGTCGAGCTTGACGTCGGGGTATTTCGCCTTGTGGGTGGCGGTGACGACCTCGTTCCACAGCACGCCCGACTTCATGACGTTGCGCTTTTCCATCGAGGTCACGTGGTTCTTGCGGGTGCGCGCCAGTTCGAAGGCGACGCCCGAAATCCGCTCGATCTCGAACGTGTCGTAGACCTGTGTGTCGATGCCGCGCTTCTGGCCGTTGCCGAGGTCGATGATTTCCTTCGGCTCGCCGAAATAGACGCCGCCGGTGAGCTCGCGCACGATGAGGATGTCGAGACCCTCGACCACGTCCTGCTTGAGCGAGGACGAGGCGGCGAGCGCCGGGTAGCAGATCGCGGGGCGCAGATTGGCGAAGAGTTCGAGATCCTTTCGCAGCCTGAGCAGGCCGGCCTCGGGGCGCACCTCGTAGGGCACGGCATCCCACTTCGGTCCGCCGACAGCGCCGAACAGCACCGCGTCGGCGGACATCGCCTTGTCCATGTCGGCGTCGGAAATGGCCTGGCCATGCGCGTCGTAGGCGCAGCCGCCGACCAGACCCTCTTCGGTGACGAACCCGCTGCCCAGCTGGTCGTTCATGGCCCCGATCAGCTTCTTGACCTCGGCCATGGATTCCGGGCCGATGCCGTCGCCGGCGAGGAGAAGGAGGTTTTTCGATGCCATGATGCTGTCCCTGGGAAAGTCGTGAGGTGCGGCTTTGCTAAACGCCGGACCGCCAATGCGCAAGGCTCTGCCGCATCAGGAACGCCTGAGCGCCGTGACCTCGATCTCGATCTTCATCTCCGGCTTGATCAGCTCGCAGACGACCATGGTGGCAGCCGGCCTGATCTCGCCCAGCGCCTCGCCAAGGATCGGGAACACCAAGTCGGCATAGGCCGGGTCGGTGATGTAATAATGCGCCCGCACCACATCGGCCAGCTCGAAACCGGCATCCGAGAGCGCCTTGCCGATGGTCTTCAGGCAATTGCGCGTCTGGTCCTCGACGCCGTCGGGCATGGTCATGGCGCTATAGTCGTAGCCGGTGGTTCCGGCAACGAAGCACCAGTCGCCCTGCACGACGGCGCGGCTGTAGCCGGCCGTCCGCTCGAAAGGCGAGCCGGTGGAGATCAGCTTGCGCATGGCGGCGAGCCTCAGGCCCAGGGCCGCCTGTCGGCGAGCTTGTCCTCGTAGCTGGCGATGGCCGGGGCCTTCTCCATGGTCAGGGCGATGTCGTCCAGACCGTTGAGCAGGCAGTGGCGCTTGAAGTCGTCGATGTCGAACTTGACCGAGCCGCCGTCGGGCCCGCGGATTTCCTGGGTCTCGAGATCGACGGTGAGCGTGGCGTTGGAACCGCGCGAGGCGTCGTCCATCAGCTTTTCAAGGTCCTCAGGGCTGACGGTGACCGGCAGGATGCCGTTCTTGAAGCAGTTGTTGTAGAAAATGTCGGCGAAGCTGGTCGAGATGACACAGCGGATGCCGAAATCAAGCAGCGCCCACGGGGCATGCTCGCGGCTCGAGCCGCAACCGAAATTGTCGCCCGCGACGAGGATCTGGGCGTTGCGGTAGGCCGGCTTGTTGAGCACGAAGTCGGGGTTTTCCGAGCCGTCGTCATTGAAGCGCATCTCGGCGAAAAGCCCGACGCTCAAGCCGGTACGCTTGATGGTCTTCAGGTAGTCCTTGGGGATGATCATGTCGGTGTCGACATTGACGATCGGCAAGGGGGCGGCAACGCCGGTGAGCTTCGTGAATTTGTCCATGACTTGGCCCTCGTCTTCTCGGCACTGATTTGTGGATGCTGCTTTACACAATGCGGGGCTGAAATCAAAGAGACCGGCACGCCGGGGCAGCGTCAGATGACGTTCAGCTCGCGGAACGGGCGGTCGGCGGCGATCCGCTCATAGCCGAAGGGCGAACAGTCGACCGTGCGGTATGCGCCATGCACGAGCAGTTCGGCGAGCGCATTGCCGACCGCCGGCGCCTGCTGCAGGCCGTGGCCCGAAAAGCCGTTGGCGAAGATGAAGTTCGACACCTCGGGATGCGGTCCGATGACGGCGTTCTGGTCGAGCACGTTGTAGTCGTAGTGGCCGGCCCAGGCGCGCGTCGCCTTGATCGCCTCGAAGGCGGGGACGCGGGTCGCCAGAAGCGGCCAGATGATCTCCTCGAACTGGGGCCAGTCTGGCTCGAAATCCTGCGGATCGGCCGGACCGTCGGTCTCGTCCGGGTCGGCGCCGCCTGTAATGTAGACCGACCCTTCCGGCCGGACATAGATGCCGCTGGGGTCGACGATCAGCGGCATGTCGGCGAACTTGTCGCGCGCCTCGAAGACGAAGACCGACCGCTTGCGTGGCTCGACGGGCAGCGCGATGCCGGCCATCGCCGAGACGCGTCCGGCATTCGGTCCCGCCGCATTGACGACCGTACCGGCCTCCAGCGTGTCGCCATTGTCGAGCGTGACGGAGGTGACGCGCTTGCCTTCGCGGCCAATGCCGGTGACCGAGGCTCCGATCAGGTCGACGGCTCTGGTCTTCAGCGCCTTGCGGAACAGCGAGAGCATGGCATGGGCGTCGAACCAGCCCTCGCCGCTGCGGCCGTAGGCGCCGGCGGCGATGCCTTCCGTCGACAGCCATGCAAAGCGCTTCTGCAGGGCTGGGGCATCCTCGAGGAGAATGTCGGCGCCGAGTTCCTGCTGGACGCGGTGATTGGCCTCGAGAATCGGCACGCCGCTGTCGCTGGCGAGGATGAGGTAGCCCTTTTCGTGAAAGCCGATGTCGGCCTCCGCGCCGAACTCTTCTTTCAAGCGGCGGAACAGGTTCAGCGTGAACTGCGACAGGCGGATGTTTTCCGGCACCGAGAATTGCTGGCGGATCGAGGCGCAGGACAGAGTGGTCGCCGCATGGGTGAAATGCGGGTCGCGCTCGACCAGCGCGATCGAGCCGGAAAAGCCGTGCTCGCGCAGATAGTAGGCGACCGAACTGCCGACGATTGCCCCGCCGATGATGACGACATCATATCGCGCCATGTCTTTCCGTTCCTCAGCTGTCACGATTGCGCAGATGACAGGTTCGCCATTGCGCGGCAAGGGCTTGCAAGGGCCAGCACCGCCGGGCAAGAAGACCAGATGAACCATGCCACGCGCCCGCGCCGCTCGGTGCTCTTCGTGCCCGCCTCCAATGAGAGGGCGATCGCCAAGCTGGCGTCGCTCGAATGCGATGCGGTGATCTTCGACCTGGAGGACGCGGTGGTGCCCGAGGCGAAGGCCGATGCGCGCGAGAACCTGCGTGGCTTTTTCGCCGCGCGCGGCGAGGGCGGGCCGGAATGCGTCATCCGCATCAACCCGCTCGCCAGCGAATGGGGCACGGAAGACCTGCTCGCGGCGCGCGCCTGCAAGCCCGATGCGGTCCTGTTGCCGAAGGTGAACTCGCCGCGCGACGTGCACGACATCGATGACATGCTGGACGAGACCGACGCGCCGGCCTCGATGCGGCTTTGGATCATGATCGAGACGGCCAAGGCGATGCTCAACATCGGCCCATTGGCGGAATTCGGCCGCGACGGCGCTGCGCGCCTGGATTGTTTCGTTGCCGGTACGAATGACCTTGTGAAAGAAACCGGGATCCTTTCGACGCCCGACCGGCGCTACCTGGCGCCATGGCTGATGCAGATGGTGCTGGCCGCGCGGGCGGGCGGACTCGACGTTCTGGACGGGGTCAGCAATGATTTTCGCGATCTCGACCGGTTCGCGGGCGAATGCGCGGACGGCGCGGCGATGGGGTTCGACGGCAAGACGCTGATCCACCCGGCTCAGATCGATCCGGCCAACCGCGCCTTTTCGCCATCGGAGGCGGTACTGGCCGAGGCCAAGGCGATCGTGGCGGCCTTCGCGCTGCCCGAGAATGCGCGGAAGGGCGTGATCGCGCGGGACGGCCTGATGATCGAGCGGCTGCATCTCGCGCAGGCGGAACGGCTGCTCGCCCGGGCCGGAAGGGCGGTACGGAAAGGGTGAGGCGATGAAACTCTACCGGTTTCTCAGCGGGCCAGACGATGCGAGCTTTTGCCACAAGGTCACGGCGGCGCTGAACAACGGATGGCATCTGTTCGGGTCGCCGACCTACGCTTTCGATGCGGAGTCCAAGACGATGCGCTGCGGCCAGGCCGTGGTGAAGGACGTCGAAGGCATCGATTACGACCCCGGCATTAAGCTCGGCGACTATTGATCGGCGTCTTCCTCGATCTGTTCCATGTCGTCGTCCGACAGGCCGAAATGATGACCGATCTCGTGGATCAGCACGTGGTTGATGATCGAGCCCAGCGTTTCCTCGTTTTCGGCCCAATAGTCGAGAATGGCGCGGCGGTAGAGGGTGACCCGGTTGGGGCCCTCGCCGGTCTGCGGGTTCCAGCGCTCGGCGATGCCGCGGCCCTCGAACAGGCCAAGCAGGTCGAACGGGGTTTCCAGCGACAGGTCGTCCATGATCTCGTCGGTCGGAAACTCGGCGATCTGGATGATGATCTCGCCTGTCAGGGTGCGGAATTTCTCGGGCAGGTGGGCATAGGTCTCAAGCGCCAGCAGCTCCATCTCTTCCATCGAGGGCGATAATTGGTCTTGCCATGCGCGTGTCTGGTAGATGCGGGCCATCGTTTTTCCTTTCGACGCATATAGCCGTTGTGGCCCCGGGTTTCGAGGCCCTTGCGACAAGCGGGGCAATCAGGTCGGCCTGCAGCTCCGGCAAAAGGAATAAATTCTCCTTGCGAGTCGCTTGACTCTTCCGGGTCCCTCTGGAATCTATAAGAACATAACAGGAACAATTGCCGGAAAGCAGGACCGTCATGGCGACCAACGCCGCGACGCAGGGAACCGTTTTTGCCTTGCGTCGACAGATTGCGAAGATAGAGGGCCGGCTTGCCGAGCGCCTTGAAGAGCGCAGCGGCGAGGCCGCGGCCGAGTCCGACATCGTGCTCAGGCAGCACGGCATCGCCGTGCCGGCCGGCGGGTTGCTGCCGACCGGCGTCGAGGATCTGGACCGGGCGCTGGGCGGCGGGCTGCCCAAGGCCGCGCTGACCGAGATCCACGGGACCCAGACGCGCGATGCCGGGGCCGCGGCCGGGTTCGCGCTGGCGCTGATCAGCATGGCGCTGAAGCAGCGGGCCGACAGGGCGCCGCTCTTATGGATCGGCACGGCGGAGATCTTTCGCGAGGCGGCCCTTCCCTATGCGGCCGGGCTGCAGGCCCGCTTCGGCATCGCGCCGGAGGACATGCTGCTGTCGGAGGCGCCGAAGCTCGCCGATGCGCTGTGGATCGCCGAGGAGGCGGCGCGGCTGACGACGCTTTCTGCGGTGCTGCTGGAACTGCGCGGCAACCCGCAGGCGCTCGACCTGACGGCAACGCGCCGGCTGCACCGCCGGGCACAGGCGGGCGGGCGGCCGGTCTTCCTGCTGCGCCAGTCCGCACATGCCGAGCCGACCGCAGCGCCGGTCCGGCTGATCGTCTCGCCAGCGCCGGCCGGCCTGCGCCAGACGGCAGGAGGGGCGCTCGCCCGCTCGATCGGTCCGCCGGGTTTTTCGGTCACCATTGGCAAGAGCCGGACGGCTCTGCCCGGGCAGTTCATAGCGGAATGGAACTTCGATGCACGCTCCCTCCAGCAAAGGCGGCCAGACCGCCCCTCGGCAGAGAATCCTCTCGCTGTGGTTTCCCTATCTCAGCGTCGAGAGGGTCATGCGGCAGCGGCTGGGACGGTCGTGGCGCTCCAGCCGGCCGGCGACGATGCCGCCGCTCGTCATCAGTCACCGCGAGAACAATACGCAACGCATCGCCGCGCTGGACGAGCAGGCTGAGCGCATCCGCCTGAAGCCCGGCATGGGCATTGCCGACGCACGCGCCATGCATCCCGGCATCGACATCGTCGAGGCCGATCCGCAGGCCGACCGGCAGTTGCTCGAAAGTCTGGCCGACTGGTGCGACCGCTACACGCCGCTGGTGGCGCTCGACGGCAAGGCAGGGCTGTTCCTCGACATCACCGGCTGCGTGCACCTGTTCGGCGGCGAGAAACGCCTGCTCGACGACATGTTGGCGCGTTTCTTCCACCAGGGTTTCGAGGTGCGCGCCGGGCTTGCCTCGACGGCCGGCGCGGCCTGGGCGGCGGCGCGCTTCTCCGGCTCGCTGATCGTCGAGCCGGGACAGGAGGCGGGACTGATCGGGCCGTTGCCGCTGTCGGCGCTGCGGCTGGAGCCGGCGACCTGCGCCAGCCTGGAAAGTGTCGGCCTGCGCACGGCCGGCGCGGTGATGGCGGCGCCGCGCGCGCCCCTGTCGCGGCGCTTCGGCAAGCTGCTTCTCATGCGCCTCGACCAGGCGCTTGGCCGGCTCGAGGAGGCGCTGTCGCCGCGCCTGCCGGTGGCGCCGCTGTCGGTCGAGCGGCAACTCGCCGAGCCGGTGTCGAGCACAGCCGACATCGAGAGCCTGGTCGCTCTCCTGGCGGCGACGCTGAAGGACAGTCTCGAACGGCGCGAGGAGGGTGCCCGGATGCTGCAGCTGCAGCTGTTCAGGGTCGACGGCGCGGTCAGCCGCATCGCGGTCGGTACCTCGCGGCCGCTGCGCGAGCCGCGCCTCGTGCAGAAACTGTTCCACGAAAGGCTGGCGGCGCTCGAAAGCGACATCGACGCCGGCTACGGCTTCGACCTGGTGCGCCTGTCGGTGCTGGCGGCGGCGCGCTTCGAGATGGACCAGGGCGACCTCGCCGGCGGAACGCTCGACCGCGGCGAGGACATCGCGCTGCTTGCCGACCGCATCGGCGCGCGCCTCGGCAAGCAGGCGATATTGCGGCCGGTCGCCGTGCAGAGCCACCTGCCCGAGCGTGCCGTTGCCCTCTTGCCTTTCGCCGAAGCCGGCAATCCGGCCGCGGGCCTGCCGGCCCTGATGGCGGAACGGCCGATCCGGCTGTTTCGCCATCCCGAGCCGCTCGACGTGCCGGCAACCGAGGTGCCCGAGGGGCCACCGCTGCATTTCCGCTGGCGGCGCGCGCTCTACAGGGTGGCGCGGGCGGAGGGGCCGGAGCGCATCGCCCCGGAATGGTGGCGCGAGGGTGCCGATGCGCCGGTACGCGACTATTTCCGCGTCGAGGATGCCGACGGGCGGCGCTACTGGCTCTACCGGCAGGGTCTTTACGGCGCCACGCAGAAATCGGTGCCGCGCTGGTTCATGCACGGTCTCTTTGCATGAACGCGATGACACCCCCGCCCTATGCCGAGCTCGGCATGCAGTCGAATTTCTCCTTCCTGCGCGGCGCGTCGCGGCCGGAGGAGCTGGTGGTGGCGGCACGGCTGCTCGGCTATTCGTCGATCGGGCTTGCCGACCGCAACAGCGTGGCGGGCGTGGTGCGGGCCTGGCAGCAGGCCAAGGTGGAAGGGCTCGCCTATCATCCAGGCTGCCGTCTGGTGTTCTGCGACGGCACGCCGGACGTGCTCGCCTATCCGCGCGATCGCAAGGGCTGGGGGCATCTCTGCCGCATGCTCAGCCAGGCCAATCTGCGCGACGAGAGCGAGAAGGGCGCGGCGCGCCTCTATCTCGAGGATCTCGTCGAATGGGGCGACCACCTGTCGCTCGCCGTGTTCGCGGATGTCGGTCCGGGCGCTGCCGATCCGCGCGGCCTGCTGGCCCGGCTGAAGCAGCGTTTCGGCGAGGCGCTGCGGCTGGCCGTGGCGCCCGATTATGGCGGCGACGACCGCTTCAGGATCGAGCAGGCAGCCGCCCTGGCCAGCGCCGCCGGGGTGCCGCTGATGGCCAGCAACGACGTCCTCTACCACACGGGGGAAAGACGGGCGCTGCAGGACGTGCTGACGGCGATCCGGCTCAACGTGCCGGTCGCCGAGGCCGGGCTGGAGCTCAGGGCCAATGCCGAGCGCCACCTCAAGCCGGCGCAGGAGATGGCGCGACTCTTCCGCCATCACCCCGAGGCGCTGGCCGAGACGCTGCGGTTTTCCGGCGAGCTCGGTTTCTCGCTCAGCGACCTGGAGTACAATTACACGGACGAGCCGACGGAATCGGGGCTCGAGCCGCAGGCCGAGCTGGAAAGGCTGACCTGGGAGGGGTCGCGCCAGCGATATCCCGACGGGGTGTCCGACAAGGTCGCCGGCATCATCCGGCACGAACTCGCAACCGTGCAGCAGCTGAACTATGCCCGCTATTTCCTGACCGTGCGCGACATCGTCAAGTTCGCCCGGTCGCAGGGCATTCTCTGCCAGGGGCGCGGCTCGGCGGCCAATTCCGTCATCTGCTACTGCCTCGGCATCACCGATGTCGGCCCGGAGATCATCGACGTGCTGTTTGAGCGCTTCATCTCCGCCGAGCGCAACGAACCGCCCGACATCGACGTCGATTTCGAGCATGAGCGGCGCGACGAGGTGATCGCCTATATCTACGAGCGGTACAGCCAGAAGCGCACCGCGCTCGCGGCCTCCGTGGTCACCTATCGCGGCCGCTCGGCGCTGCGCGAGGTCGCCAAGGCGCTCGGCCTGTCGGACGACGTGCGCGACGCGCTGGCCGGCTCGGTGTGGGGCTGGGGGCCTTCCGCGGTCGGCGACGAGGAGGCCAGGGCCGGCGGGCTGGACCGGACCGACCCGCTGTCGGGCCATGTCATCGCGCTCGCCAACGAGATCATGGGCTTTCCGCGCCACCTGTCGCAGCATGTCGGGGGCTTCGTCATCACCCGGGACCGGCTCGACGAGATCGTGCCGATCGTCAAGACGGCGATGGACGAACGCAAGATGGTCGAGTGGGACAAGGACGATCTCGACGCGGTTAAGATCCTCAAGGTCGACATCCTGGCGCTCGGCATGCTGACCTGCCTGAACCGCGCTTTCGTGCTGCTCGGCAAGCATTACGACGTGCGCGACCGGTACGGGCGCCGTCTGGAACTGGCGACGATCCCGCCGGAGGATCCCCGCGTCTACGACATGATCTGCCGCGCCGACACGCTCGGCGTCTTCCAGATCGAGTCGCGGGCCCAGATGTCGATGCTGCCGCGGCTGAAACCGCGCGAATTCTACGATCTCGTCATCGAGGTGGCGATTGTCAGGCCAGGCCCCATCCAGGGCGACATGGTGCATCCCTACCTGCGACGGCGGCAGGGGAAGGAGAAGGCCGAATATCCCAAGCCCGAATTACGGGAAATTCTCGGCAAGACGCTCGGCGTGCCGCTGTTCCAGGAGCAGGCGATGAAGATCGCCATCGTCGCCGGCGGATTCAAGCCGGGCGTCGCCGACGAGTTGCGGCGCGCCATGGCGACCTTCAAGCGCACCGGCACGATCGGCAACTACCGCCAGAAGATGATCGACGGCATGCTGGCCAATGGCTACGACAAGGAATTCGCCGAGCGCTGCTTCAAGCAGATCGAGGGGTTCGGCGAATACGGCTTTCCCGAAAGCCATGCGGCCTCCTTCGCGCTGCTGGTCTATGCTTCCTGCTGGTTCAAGACCTTCTATCCGGACGTCTTCTGCGCTGCGATCCTCAACGCGCAGCCGATGGGCTTCTATGCCCCGGCGCAGCTTGTGCGCGATGCACGCGAGCATGGCGTGGAAGTGCGCGCGGCGGACATCAACCACTCCGGCTGGGACTGCGCGCTAGAGCCGGCGCCCTTCGAGGCGGCGCGCATCCACCACCGCCATGGCGAGATGCGCGGCGTCATCCGGACGCGGCATGCGGTGCGGCTCGGCCTGCGGCAGATCAAGGGGCTGTCGTCGAAGCGAATCGAGCAGCTGGTGGCGTGCCGCGGCGACGGCTACCATTCGGTGCGCGACCTCTGGCTGCGCTCTGGCCTCAATGTCGACGAGATCGAGAAGCTGGCGGAGGCCGATGCCTTCCGCTCGATCGGTCTCGACCGGCGCGCCGCGCTATGGGCCGTGCGCGCGCTGGACGGGCGGAGCGCGGCCGAAAAGCTGCCGCTGTTCGACCGGCCGGACCTTCGCCTGCGCGATAACGAGCCGGAGACGCTGCTGCCCGTGATGCCGCCCGGCCAGCATGTCGTGCACGACTACCAGACGCTCGGCCTGTCGCTGAAGGCGCATCCGGTCTCCTTCCTGCGGGAGCGGCTCGATCGCGCGGGCATCACGCCGAACGCACGGCTGGCTACCGTGCCCGGCGGCAGGCGTGTGTCGGTCGCCGGCCTGGTGCTGGTGCGGCAGCGGCCCGGCAAGGGCAATGCCATCTTCCTGACCCTGGAGGACGAGGGCGCGGTCGCCAACATCATCGTCTGGGCGCGCAATTTCGAAAAATTCCGGGCGGTCGTGATGGGCGCGAAGTTCATCCGGGTGACCGGCAAGCTGCAGTCGGAATCGGGTGTGGTGCATATCGTGGCCGAGAAGGCGGAGAACCTGACGCCCTGGCTGTCGGCACTGCTGGAAGAAAGAACGCCATCCGCGGCAGTGCCTGCCGGCATTCATGGGGAGAGCCGGGCCTCGCCCGAAGGGCGGGCGGCATCGTTTGCCCCAGCCGGTCTGGGAAATGCCGAAACACTGGCGGTCAAGGCCGGCAAAGTCATGCCGAAGGGGAGGAATTTCCAGTAATGCATCAGGCCCGGCCGGCCAGGCCGTCAGCGCGGCTTTCTGGGCGCCCTTGCGGCGGGGGCATCGATCTCCACCGGCCGCGCCTCGGAGGGCAGCATGACCGGGATGCCGTCGCGCACGGGGTAGGCCAGCCGGGCGAGCCGCGAGATGAGTTCGCTCTTCTCGGCATCCCAGACCAGCGGTCCCTTGGTCAGGGGGCAGGCGAGGAGTTCGAGCAGCTTGACGTCGATTTCCTTGTCGCGGCCCCTCTCGGTCATGACGTCACTCCGCTTACTGAAGGCTCGACCCGAAATCGTCATTGTCGCGGGCGAGCGTCATCTCGGTCAGCGCGATCAGCGTCTCGGCCCGCGTCTTGAGATCGGGAGCCTCCAGCAACGCCTGCTTCTCGGCCGGGCCATAGGGTGCCATCATCGACAGCGCATTGACCAGCATGGCGTTCTCGGCCCGGCTGACGCTCTCCCAGTCGGCCTCGAGCCCGTTCGCTTCAAGATAGGAGCGGAAGGTCGCAAGAAGTGCGGGACGATCGACCTCGTCGCCGGTCTGGTCCTCGTCAAGGTCACCGACGAAGCACGTCACCTTGCATTGCCGGTAAGGTGTCTTCACGGGCAATTCCTTGACCACGCGGAAGCGGCATACGCCCTGCAGCGAAATCAGGTAGCGCCCGTCGCCTGACTCGGCGAGCGAGGTGATGCGGCCCAGGCAGCCGACACTGCAGATCTCCGGCTCGTCATCCGCGCGCAAAGCACCATCGAAAGAGGGCTGGATCATGCCAATGAGTCGGGAGCCAGAGATCGCCTCGTCGATCATCTGCAGGTAACGAGGTTCGAATATGTTGAGCGGAAGCCGCCCGCCCGGCAGCAGCAGAGCGCCCGTCAGCGGAAACACCGGCACCGCTGAAGGCAGATCGGATTCCCGCCGGTAGTTGAAATTTCCCGCCTGCACCTGTTCCTCCGTCTGCCGCTCGGCACTATCTGGCGCATCGCGCCGCCGTTGCAAGGCCCATGGCGCGGCGGCCTACGAGAAGAGCAGCGAGGAGAGCCTCCGGCGCGAGGACAGGGTGACCTCGTCCGTCGGCCCCCAGGCCTCGAACAGCTTGATCAGCTGGGCGCGCGCGCCATCGTCGTTCCAGGCGCGGTCGGTCGAGACGATCGCCAGCAGGTTGTCGGCAGCTTCCTGGCGCCTGCCCTGCGCGTTCTGGATCATCGCAAGGTCGAAACGCGCCTGATGGTCCTTGGGGTTCTCGGCCAGCCGACGCTCGAACTCGCCCGGGTCGCCGAGCTCTGCAGCCTGCTTCGCCAGCGCCATCTTGGTGCGCACGGCGACGATGGCGGGGGCCTCCTTCTGGTCGTCAGGACAGCTGGCAAGCAGTTCCTCGGCTCCCGTTGTCTCACCGGCCTCGAAGAGCAGGTCAGCCAGGCCTGCAATGGCCTCGACATTGTCGGGAGCCTGCTGCAGCACGGCCTCGTAAATGCCGGCCGCCGTCTGGGCGTCGCCGGCCTCGCGCGCCTGTGCAGCGGCCGCCAGCGCTTCGGCGACCTGCGACCCGCCGTCGTCCTTGCCGACCAGCTTGGTGATGAATTCGGTGATCTGGCTCTCCGGAACGGCGCCCATGAAGCCGTCCGCCGGCTGACCGTCCTTGAAGGCGATGACCGCGGGAATGGACTGGATGCCGAGCTGGCCGGCAATCGCAGGATGGTCATCGATGTTCATCTTGACCAACTTGACGCGGCCGCGCGCACCCGCCACGGCGCGCTCGAGCGCCGGCTGCAGCTGCTTGCAGGGGCCGCACCAGGGCGCCCAGAAGTCGACGAGGACCGGCTGCTTGCGCGATTCCTGGATGACGTCGGCGGGAAAGCTCGCCGTCGTCACGTCCTTGATGACCGGTGCCTCGGCGGCGCCGTTGGTCAACGGGGCTTCGGAGGCGCCAAAGCTGACATTCTGGGCATATTGTCCGCCCATGCCGCCGAACGGATTGTCGTTGTCGCTCATTATTTCCCTTCCGTGCCCGGCGAGGCTGTTTCCAAGCCGGCAGTCTAGCGCAATTCGAGACCTGCTGGCCACATGTGGCGATCAGCGCGATACTTTCAAGATAAGCGGTTCGCGGCCCGTCGCCCGCACGAAGCGCAGCAGGTCTGCAGCCGCAATCGAGGTCGTCGCCTCGTTGGTCAGCGGATGGGCGTTGATGACGGCGTGCCGCATCAGGGCCTCGTCAATGACGAAGCGAACCGTCGCGGAGGGATCGTTGAGCAGGCCAAAGGGGGTTACCGCCCCCGGCGTGACGCCAAGATGCTGCAGGAGCGCCTCCGGCTTGCCGAAGGAAACGCGGCTGGCCGCCCCGATCAGCTGATGGATCTGCTTGAGGTCGATTTCTGCGTCTTCCTCTGCGGTGACAAGGAAAAAATTGTCCTTCTTGTCCTTGAGGAAGAGGTTCTTGGTGTGGCCACCGCTGATTTCGCCGCGCAGCGCCTGCGAGTCGGCGACGGTGAAGAGCGGCGGATGCGATACCGTCGAGACGGCGATGCCGAGCTCGTCTAGAAATGCAAACAGATCGGCAGGTGACTTGGGCATGAAGGGTCCGGAATTGACTGTCGGTCATTCAGCTTTAGAGGAAAATGCCGGCGCGAAACAAGGCACAAGGCCGCCGGACGCGGGCATTGGCCCAGCCGGCGCAAGCGGTTAGGCGGCTTCGGTCGACAGGCTGCGATTTGCCTGTTGCATTCGCCCGACTCTTCGGCCATATAGGCGCGGCTTGCGGCGGAAACGCCGCGCGAGCGGGTGTAGCTCAGGGGTAGAGCACAACCTTGCCAAGGTTGGGGTCGGGCGTTCGAATCGCCTCACCCGCTCCAAATTTCCAGACGTTTAAGGCCGCGGATCTCCGCGGCTTTTTCGTTTCTGGGGTATCTGCAACGATGGCGGCGGCAGGTCGCCAAAGTGCCGCGGTTACAAGCGGGTTACCAGTTTGCGAATTCGCCGCGGCGTGAAGTCGCAGCGTCGCTGGGGTGCACGCCAATTCGCAGAATGCCGCCTTCACTGGCTTGCCGGGGTTGTCGATTTCCGTCACGCTCGCTCAAATCGGCTAGGGCTAGAGGTGCACGAGTTGCGCAAAAGGGCTTCCACCGGACCTGTTCCCTTCAGCCGCCCTCATGTAGGGGCGATGGAGCTTGCGTATATCGGCGAATCCCTCAAAGCTCGTGCAATTGCGGGACCTGGTGCTCAAACCGCAGCTTGCGAGGCGCTAATGGGGGCACAAGTCGGCTCGCCCTCCGCCTTCCTCGTCCCCTCCTGCACTGCGGCGCTCGAGATGTGCGCTTTGTTGCTTGGACTTGGACCGGGTGACGAGGTCATAATGCCTTCCTTCACCTTTGTTTCAAATCCGAATGCGGTTGTGTTGCGCAGGGCTACCCCGGTCTTTGTAGACGTCGATCCAATAACCTTCAACGTCGATCCGAGTTCGGTTGAAGTTGCTGTGACAAGCCGGACAAGGGCAATCTTTGTTACCCACTACGCGGGCGTCCCCGCCGACATGGAGACAATTCTGCGGATCGCTGAACCGCACGGCATCGCAGTGGTTGAGGACGCGGCTCAAGCGTACGGATCACAGCGCAACGGTCGAATGGCCGGGACTTTCGCAAAGCTAGCCTGCTTCAGCTTTCATGGGACGAAGAACATCGCCGCTGGAGAGGCTGGAGCTCTAGTGGTGAACGATATCAAGTTGGCAGCGGAAGCTGCAGTGATGCGGGAGAAAGGAACAGACCGGTCACGGTTCCTGGCCGGCGAGGTCGACTTCTACACATGGCAGGATGTTGGCTCGTCACAAATCGTCAGTGAGATGACCGCTGCCTTTCTTCGTGCCCAGCTTGAGCGCGCGGGTACGATTACGGCGATGCGTCGTTCGCAATGGAACTACTATCGGGAGTGCCTTGGCGATTTAGCTGCGGACGGCTGTTTTGATTTACCGTCGCCGCCTCCGGAGGTTGACCACAACGGCCATATCTTCTTCCTGGTCTTACCTAGCAGGCGACACCGCGACCACCTCGCTTCCGAACTCCGGCAACACGGGATTTCGGCGCTGACGCATTACGTCCCTTTGCACAGTTCACCGGCCGGACAGCGGTATTGCCGGACGGTTGGCCAGATGTCCGGCACCGATCGCGCCACGGATTGTTTGCTACGCTTACCACTTTATCACGACTTGGGCTCGAAGCAGGACTTAGTTATCGACGCGGTGCGAGAATGGTCGGACCGAGGTTCTGTCGCCTGATTCACAGATGTTCACATCAAGGAGTCGACCAGCTTGATGACGAGAGGAAGCGATCGGTTTCGGCCTCACGAGCCCAGAGCGTGTGCTACTGGAGCGGTCAGTCGTACGTTTCACGAACGACGTTCCGAAGACTCTAAGGCACTGGCTGACTAGATGAGTGGTGCCGAGAAACCATGGATAGCGGTTGTCCGCCCACCAAACGCTGATCCAGGTTTCGCGCCCGCGGTAGTTGCCGAATTAGAGAGCCGCGGTAGGCAAGCGAAGGTCATAATGGAGGGAGATGCCGCCGTGCTGGATGCCGAGGCTGCTCTTTTGATGGGGTCCCTCGTATCCTTGCGCGGAACATCGCGCTTGTTCAAGGGATCCCGGAAAAATCGACCAGTGGTCGTAGCTTGGGTGTCTGAACCATTGCCGCCACCGGGTATGCCCTCATGGGCTCGGGTGCTGTCAGAAGCACTTAGTCCGATCCGAATAGGTACTGTCTGGGCCAGGCCGCTCTTACACTTCCTCACCTACCCCATACATTTCGCCATTCATCGTTTAGCGCTAACTGCGGAGCTGCGGCGCGAAATTACTCCGAGCGATCTACGATTCCTGCACGACAATCTTGCGTTCCTGACGATTGGGCTTCGGGAGCGCTGGATCGATGCAATTTCCGTCAGCACCAAGCAGAAGCAACGCTATCTCGCCGATATGGGAATAGAGAGCGCGTTCATGCCGGTCGGCCAGCAGGTCGAGTTCGGTAGGCTGCTCGAACTGCATCGCGACATCGATCTACTTTTTATCGGAAAAACGAAACCAAAACAAAGACGCAGCAAGCTTGCGCATGTGTTTACCGAGGTCCACAGGATGGGACTCAACGCTTACACCCCTAAGGATCCCATATTTGGCGAAGAACGCACCAAGTTGGTCAATCGAGCGCGCATCATGCTGCACATCCACAACTTCCCCTGGGACACTCCATGGATGCGTTGGAATCTGGCGCTCGCGAATGGAGCCGTCGTTGCTTCTGAGCCGCTTTTTCTCGCTGACCCACTTCGTCCAAACATCGATTTTATTTCTGCTCCCATCGACCGTCTGGCCAATGAGATTGCCGAATTATCCAAAGATGAGCAGCGCCGGAAAGCCATGCTTGAGAACTGCCTTGATACGGTCAACCGCGAAATGACGCTTGAAGTATCTGTCGGACGTTTCTGTGAAATCGTAGATGCCCGAAAGCGGGATCAGAACAGCCCATGACCACCCGACTGCTTGTGCTCGGCACGACGCCATACACCGATGCGTTCATTGATATGTTCGAGACAGTGCCCGGCATTGTTTTCGATGGCTGTGTGGAAAACCTCGACCGGGCAAAATGCAAGGAGACGGTCGCAGGACTTCCGATCCTATGGAATGACGACCTGCATGAATGGCGAGAAAGTCATCGTCTTATTTGCTCTCTTGCAACGACCAAGAGGGCTGCATGGATTGAATCAAAGGTATCGCAAGGCTTCCTGTTCGCGACGTTGGCGCATCCTGCGTCTATAGTCTCACGCCGATCCCAGTTGGGCTCCGGAGTGTCAATCGACGCTGGAACCATCATAGCTGGCTATACCCGCATCGGAGGCTGGGTGCGCGTAGGCCGGCAAGTGTCCATTGGCCACCATTCCGAGATTCAAGAATTCTCAACAATACATCCAGGTGCGATCATTTCGGGTAACTGCAGGATTGGGCGTCAAGTGACGATAGGAACCGGCGCAGTTTTGATCGACGGAGTAACCATCGGCGATAAAGCTGTAATCGCCGCAGGGGCGGTTGTCAGGAAGTCAGTAGCCCCAAGCGCACTTGTAGCTGGGAATCCTTGTGCAGTTATGCGGCAATCCTATGGACCGATCTAAATGTAGCTGGATCACGCTCGGCGCAATCGCGATCGGAAGATGTGCTGCAGCGGCGTACCTGCTTATGCAATTCGACCCTGCTCCAGGCCTGAACGGGTCCCCTAGACCTAATCCCCATACTTGACTTTGAAGGGGGGGCTAAATCACTCCGGCTCGAGAGCGATGTAGTCGCCGCTCTCGATCTCGCCGAATTCCTCGAGCGCCGCTTCGATGTCCTCAGCTGTCATACCCATTACCCATCAAATGGGCCGCCGGTTCGAGCGGTATCAGTCCTCTGTGCCGGTCCGCTTGTCTCTGACCAAGATGTGCATCGTCGTGTCCCTGCTCGACACGACACGAGCACACAGCGGCCATTATGTGCGCAATTTCAGTGTGTTAGAATGGACGTCACAATAACGAGGGCCGGCAGATGAGCAAGGTACCGCTTGAGATTGGCGATTCGCTGCAGCGCAAGACAGGTGGTCGCGGCCTTAGGTACGCCGGTGAGGTGCCCGGCAGGCCGGGCTATGTCTATTGCGAGTACTGGGATGTGCCGCGCGATGGCGGGCGAGCTCACGAGCTATACCGAGAGGAGATCCTCGCTAGCGAACTGGAACCTTACGGGACCGGGCATATCATCGGCATACGCACGCGCTATGGCCGGCCACCGCACCGGCAGCCGTACCCACACGCCCCCGGCGCAATTTCTCGCTTGCCAAGGTTGGGGTCGGGCGTTCGAATCGCCTCACCCGCTCCAAATTTCCAGACGTTTAAGGCCGCGGATCTCCGCGGCTTTTTCGTTTCTGGGGCGGCGTTGCCGAATTTGAGGCAACATGAAGCCAAGGCTTCGCTGGAATTATGCTTCCAGCCAGCCTGCAGTCCCTACCCTTCTGGCTGTCGCAGACTCAGGCGGGCGTTTCGATGACGGCGTAAACGATGTTGCGGTTGTCGCCGAAGAAGACGTTCGCCTTGACCGCGTTGCGGTCGCTGCTGGCGTTTACGATGTTCCACATGTCGGCCTCGGACCGCAGCAGCAGCGCCCAGTTCATGCAGCTTTCCATGTAGCCGTCGACGCCGATGTCCTGTGCAAAATTCGCGAACATGAACGTGCCGCCGGGCTTCAGCATCTGCAGGCATTTCCGCGTCAGGCGGATGGCGACGCTTTCCGACAGGTAGTCGTACAGGCCGGCCGCATAGATGAGGTCGAAGCTGCCGAGGCCGTAGGCATCGTGCATCAGGCCACGCACCGAACCGTCGATGGCCTCGACGCAGGTGCCCTGGAAGTCGCGCACCATCGAGCCGACGCTGAGCGGGTCCTGGTCAACGGCGACCCAGCGCCGGATTCGCTTCTCGCGCAGCGCGCCCGAAGCGTCGGCCTCGCGCAAATGTCCGGCCGCAATCGTAAGGATCTCGGCCTCGCCGCCGCGTGTGGCGGCCGTCTCGTCGACCTGGCGGGTGAGGATGCCGCAACGCTCGCGCACGGCAACCGACGAGGAGGCCTCCCGCGTGGCGGCGAAGAGCGCGCGCCCGAAGGGCGTCGAGGCCTCGATTTCCTCGGCGACGCTGGGGTGCCCGTAGATGAAATCGAGCAAATGGGCGTCGCCCGAATAGCCGCGGGGCTTTTCGAAGGACCAGCGCGTGAAAGGGTCCTGGAGAACGAATTCGGACACCGGGTGGTTCTGCACGACCGGCACAAGCGCCTTCCAGAGCGCGGGAGGAAGCTTGGCTCGGGTGTCGTGGAGGTCGCGGGCCAGCCGGCGGATGACCTCGCCAGGTTCCTTGCCGCGCTCGAAACCCTGCCTTGCGAGGCTCAGGATAAGCGCCAGTTCGGCCCTGGCCGTCTCCAGGGCTTCGGCAATGTAGTCATTTGCAGGGGGGGATTCAGCAGCGATGGCTTCGGGGGTAATCAGACTCTCGCCGTCAAACACAAACTGGCTCACTCACAGCCTCACGCGTTAACGCTTCATTAACCAACGAGAGAGATGTGCCCGGAATCGCAACAATTTTCCAGCCTTTTTTTCGTTGCCTGTGAATGTTCGCGGGGACAGAGGAGCGGTAGTCGAAACATTAATTTCGATTAAAACTTTAAGCGTGCAGCGCAATAATCCGTAAGAGCAGTCGGTTATTGTAAAGTGGCATGATTAGGCGCCGTGGTGTGGGGGTTCAGTCGGAACGTTCCTCGACGGGGACAGGTGTCGCCGTCGGGATGGCGGCTGTTGATGGATCGGTGAATGACCAACGCACTGGCCAATCTGATTGACGCAGACCTGAGCGAGAAGCGGCGAGATCTCTCGCGGCAGGAGCTCCGCGATCTCTATCGCGTGGATGGTGCGGCGGAGCGAAAGCAGGCGGCGCGCCAGGGCCTCTGGATCGCCGGACTCGTCTACCTGCTGTTCTCGATCACCGACCTGATTCTCATTCCAGACGTCGCGGCCTACACGATCGCAGCCCGCTTCGCCGTCGGCGTCGTGATGCTGACGCTGATCGAACTGCTGTTTCGCTATGACGCCAGGATCGAGTGGCTCGACGGCACCTGTGCCGTTGGCCTGATCATCGGCTACGCGGGCTGGCTGTACCCGGCGATGATGACGCAGCAGATCCAGACATTCTCATACTACATGGTGTTCGGCGCGATCTTCATGATGGGCGCCAACCTGTTTTTCAGTTTCCGCTTCAGGCTGTCGGTCATTTCGTCCGGGATCGTGCTGGCGACGTTCTTCCTGGCGCTGCACTTCTTTCCGGCGAGCGGTACCTATCGGCTGGTTTTCGGCACGTTCTACATCTCGTGCTTCACCTTCACCTCCTATGTGAACTGGAAGCTCAACGTCGAACGCTACAATGTCTTCCTGAACGCGCTGGAGGCCAGGAACCAGCACAAGGAGGCCACTGAGCGGGGCAAGGCGCTGCTCAGGCTGTCGCGCACCGACCCGCTGACCGGGCTTGAAAACCGGCGCGCCGTCGATGAGCGCCTGCGCGACTACTGGAGCGACTGGCAGCTGCTCGGCAGCAGCTTCGTCGCCATCCTCATCGACGTCGACTTCTTCAAGAAGTTCAACGACTGCTATGGCCATCAGGAAGGCGACCGCTGCCTCGTACAGGTGGCCGACGCGCTGAGCGCCACCATCAAGAAGCACAATGCCTCGATCGGCCGCTATGGCGGCGAGGAATTCATCGTGCTGGCACGCATGGAGCGGAAGGAGCAGGTCGCGCTGCTTGCCGAGGCGATCCGGCGCACGGTCGAGAACCTTGCCATCGTGCACGAACAGCGCCGCGACGGCATGTCGATCGTTACGGTGAGCATCGGCGCGGCCTTCACGCGCAGCCAGACGGGGCCGAAGCTCGAAAAGATCATCCACGAGGCCGACCGGGCGCTCTATCTCGCCAAGGCAAGTGGCCGCAACTGCGTGCGCCTGTTCGACCCGAGCGACCCGCAGAGCAGCGACGAGAGCGAAAACATCGCGGCGCTGCTGAAGATCGCGATCAACCAGGACCTCGTCTCGATGGTCTACCAGCCGATCCAGAACGTCGATACGGGCAGGCTGGAGGCGGTGGAAGCGTTGATGCGGCTGAGAATGCTGGATGGCACCTCGGTTCCGCCAAGCCTGTTCATCCCGGTGGCGGAGCGGACGGGGGCGATCCTGGAACTCGGGCGATGGGCGATCCGGACGGTCTGCCACGAGCTAATCCTCGACAATCATGTCAGTCTCGTCAGCGTCAACGTCTCGCCGATCCAGCTGAGAACGCCGGGCTTCGCGACCTCCGTCGCCGCCATCCTGACCGAGACCGGCGTGACCGGAAACCGTCTGGCCTTCGAGATCACCGAGGGGCTGGAGATGGAGATGCACTCCGACATCCTGCGCTGCATCAGCGATCTCAAGCTGCTCGGCATCAGGATATGGCTCGACGATTTCGGCACCGGCTTTGCCGGACTGTCGTGGCTGCGCCTGATCGACTTCGACACCGTGAAGATCGACCGCTCCTTCCTGCACGATTGCCGCTCCTCGCGAGGCCGGGCGATGCTGAAGGACATCATCGGGCTGATCCGAAACCGCGGTCACAAGATCCTGGTCGAGGGTGTGGAGACGGAAGAACAACTGCTGCTGATGCGCGAATTCGGCATCGACAAGATCCAGGGCTACCATATCGGGCGCCCGGCGCCGGCCGACAGTTTCCAGACGAACCCGAGCGCCTACAAGCGACCGGTGCGGGTATTGCGATCGGCCTGAAGGCGGCCGCCCTGCCCGCAACTAGCCCGCGAGCTTGAAGCCGTACATCGGCGCGGCGACGCAGCCGAGTTCGCCCTTGTAGGGTTCGTCGCCGATGGTGAAGTCGAACTCCTCGCCGCCAAGCGATGCCCAATGCGCGATCGCCGCGTCAAAGACCTGCAGTCCCGGCGACGATGGTCCGCAGGCCTGGTAGTCGCAAGCCAGGACCAGATAGCGGAAACTGCGCCTGTCACGAAGGCCGAAAAGGACCGCGATGGTGCGGCCGCCCGCCGAGAGGCTGAACGTGTCGGCGAAGCCATGGCGCGCGCCCCCGTCCGCGACATCGACATAGAAATCCAGCCCGTGACCGGTCTGCAGCGGATCGTCGGAAAAGAGGCCGCGACGCCAGAACTGCGCCTGGAGGAATGCCTCGCGGACCGCAGGACCCTTCAACGACTTCAACTCCAGTGGACTGGCGAGCTGTCGCCGCTTGCGGCGCAAGTCGCCAAGGCGCCGGCTGCTGAAGTGGCTGCCCGCCCCGCCGGCAATGGGCAGCGCGTGGGCATGGAAGGACAGCCTGACGGGAGCGACGCCGAGAAGTTCGCGCCATTGCGGCGCGTGTTCGGCACGCACCGGCCCGACCGACAGCGGGTGAGGGCCGATGGTCTCGCCAAGCTTTGCAGCCAGACCCGGATCCGCTGCGATGGCGCCGGGCCTGGCCACCACGCAGGCATAGTCGGTGACGCCGAGAAAGGCGTATTCGACGGAGCCATCGGCGTGCCTCACCAGCGGCAGGACGAGATCGAGACGGCCGGTTTCGCGGTCGTGACCGAGAACGATCAACGGCTCGACGCGGTTCGCCGGCGGGAGCCGGCGGTAGAAGGGCTGCAGCCAGCACGGATGCTGAAAGGCGGTCGCCCCGGCCTTGGCCAAGAGATCGAGATACTCTGCCGAGGCGAAATCGAAACTGCCGCGTGCCGACAGCTGCATCATCCGCGGGCCGGGCCAAAGAGCCGGCGCAGCGGCTTCTGCTGGCGCCGCAGCAGCGGATCGTCGAGCACGACCGTGCCCGTGCCGGAGCCGTCGGCCGCAAGAAGGGCGGCGCGCAGGCGGTCCTCGGCGCCGAGCTGGGTTTCCAGACGGTCCGGATGGGTTCTCCGCAACAGCGCGCGCCGCGATCCGTGTTTCGGGTTCGTGTTGATCTCGTAGATCTGCGGACGCCCGGCCACGATGGCGAAATCGGCGCGGCCATAATCGACGCGGGCCAGATCGAAGGCACGACGCAGGACCGCGCGAAACCGACCGTTGGCGACAAAATCCCGCTCCGCCTCGAGGAAGCCGCGGTAACCGGGATGCTCGTGCAGGCGGGACTCGTGCTTCTGGTCCTTGACGATCCATTCGAAGCCGACCGCGGCATGGTGCTCCACCAGGGTGTCGCCGGCCCGATAGGTCGAAAAGCGGGCCCAGACGCCCGGGCTGACCTCCTCGCCGGCATACTCGATGACGATCTTTCCGGCGAGCGAAACACCGCCCCGTTGCATTGCAAGGATGCATGCATCGAGCCCGGCCTGGTCCCCGATCAGTTCGATCGCTGCGGACTTGTGGTCGAAAGTGTTGCGGATGAAGACGGGGAAGCGTGCGGGACGGGGCGATCCATCGCAAGGCCAGGCGGTGAAGTCGTTTATGCCCTCCGTGTTGAGGAGCTTCAGCAGGGCCAGCCGTCCGCGCACATGCGCCGGATGGTTGAGCACAAGCGACCCGGCGCCTTCCAGCCGCGCCGCGATGGCTGCCGCGAGCGACAGTTCGAAATCCGACAGGCGCTCGTGGTCGGTGAAGATCCATGTGCCGCCCGGAAGCCGGCGTCGCGTGAACAGGTCTTCGTAGGTCCATTGGCGGCACTTCCTGCACCCCAGGTCCCGCACCAGCCGGCGGACCGTATAGCGATGCGACCGGGTGGTGACGAAGTTGATCATGTCGTGGCAAACGTGTCGGCGGCGACCCTATGGCCGTCCGCCTGCAGAACCTCGCGATAGAGCGCCGCGGTGGCGGCGGCCGATCGGGCGACAGAAAAGGCCTTTACCCGCTGATGGCCGCGGATGATCGCGCGCTGGCTGATTACCGGGTCGTCGAGGATGGCCAGCACCTGGCGGACGAGCGCGTGCCTGTCACCCGCGGAGACCAGACAGATGGCGGGCGGGTCGCCGGCAACCTCGGGGATGCCGCCGACCGCGTAGGCGACGGCTGGCAGGCCGGAGGCCATGGCCTCCAGCAGAACACTGCCGAATGCCTCCCGCCGTGACGGCAGGACCAGCGCGTCGGCGATCTGCATCGCCGTCCTGATCTCTTGTCGCGTCAGGAATCCCGTTACGGCCCAGTTGCCTTCGGGGCACTGGCGGCGCAGCGCAGCCTCCAGCCGGGGACGGTCCGGCCCATCGCCGCAGACGAGCAGAAACCCATTGCCGCCGGCGAGTTCCCGCGCGAGGAAAGGCAGGTCTCGCCAGCCCTTCTCCGGGCTGATGCGACCGACATAGGCGACCGTCCGGCCGGAGTCCGGAACACCGTATCGCTGCCTGAAGATCTGACGATGCTCGGCGCCGGTCCGGACAAGGAACTCGTCGGCATGAACCGCGTCGGACACCGTGCGGAGCTTGTCGCGCCCAAGACCGAGGATTCGGGCGGCGTCGCCGGTCGCCTGGGCCGTCAGGCCAACGACCCGGTCGGCACGCCGCAGGGCCGCGCGCTCGATCCAGAGCGTGACGTCGAGCGGCGACCCCTCCAGGCGCAGCAAGCGTTGCAGGCCGCCCCAGAGGGCGGTGTTCAGGGATACGACCACCGGCGGCCCGGCGATGCCGAGGACAAATGCCAGAACCCGGCACCAGACCGAGTGGTTGAAGTGGATGTGCACGAGGTCGTAGCTGCCGCGCTTTCTGGCGAGCAGCCTCATCACGCCGAGAAACCAGCCGAATGACAGGAGGGAGCCGGCGAGCACGCGCGGGAAATGCGGTCCGACGGCCCGGACGTCAATGTTTCGGCCGATACGAAAGCGGCGCGGGCTGCCGGGAATGTAGCTCGTGGCCACCGTTTGCTCGATGCCGGGCCTGTCGAGCGCGGTGGCGATGGTCCAGGTCTGGACCTGCAGGCCGCCGACGGGATCGAAGGCAACGGGCAGCGAACCGTCGCGATGGAAATGCGGGGTCAGCCTCAACACCCTGATCGGTTCTGCTGGGGGCACAGAATGCATGGTGACAGGAACCCGCATTGTCGCAAGCCGCGATCGGCCGGATCGGCGGAGAGGGCATGATGCTGGTCACCGAGCGCGCCGTCAACCGAGCGATGCGGCAGTAGGCGCCTGCTACTCGGCGGACTGGGGGCTGGCCGCGGCGGGCCGGGGGGTCGCGCGTTCGACCAGGAGAATATAGAGGCCGGCACACATGATGACGACGATGCCGAGAGCGGCGATGCCGTCGGGCAGGTCGCGGAAGACAAGCCAGCCGACGGCGGTCGCAAGCGGGATTTCGAGATACTGGATCGGCGCCAGGGTCGCCGCCGGCGCGAAGCGCAGCGCCCAGGTCATCAGCAGGTGGCCGAGCGTTCCAAGCACACCGACACCAAGCAGCAGTGCCCATTCCTCGGCACCGGGCAGCATGACCTCGAAGAACGGCAGTCTTGCGTGGGCGAACAGCAGGGCCACGGGTGCCAGGATCAGCGTCGAGACCATGCCGCTCAGCGCCTGCAGGACAATCGGGTCGTTCTCCCGCGCGAGCTTGCGGCTTACCAGCATGAAAAGCGCAAAGACGAAGGCGACGAGAAGCGGAAGCAGGGCCGGCGCGCCGACCGCCGCGAAACTCGGCTGCACCACCAGCAGCGTGCCGGCAAAACCGACCGTGCAGGCGAGCAGCCTGTGCCAGCCGACCTCCTCCGAAAGCACCAACCAGCCGAGCAGCAGCATGATGAACGGCATCACGAAGGCCATGGCGACCGCGTCGGCCAGAGGCAGGAAGCGCAGCGCGGTAAACATGGCGCCGAGACCGACAATGTGCAGCAGAGAGCGGAGGACGGTCAGCTTGAAGGCGCCACGCGTCAAGCTGAGGCGGCGGCCGGTCAGCCAGATGACGGGCAGCAGGAGCAGTCCTTGCGCGGCAAAGCGCACGAGCAGCATCTCGGAAAGGGGTACCCTGCCGCCGAGCAGCTTGGCCATGGCATCGGCGACCGGCGCCATGGCGCAGAAGCCGATCATCAGCATGATGCCGAGAAGTGGCCGGTCAGCACGCATCGGATTTCGCACGCGTGTCGGCACCGCAGGTGCAGGCCGGCGGTGCGGCCGGCCGGCGGCCGGCGGTCGGGTCGTTGTCGGACAGCATGCCGTCAAGGGCAACGCATGTCATCTCGAGCACATGTCCGAGCATCGCCAGTCGGCAGTTTCCGGTGTGCTCCGGCAGTTCGTCCATCAGCTGTTGCAGCGGCTCGGCCTGGGCCTGATGCCCAGCCGGCGCTGTCGCACGGGAGGCCCTGCCCGCGACGGCCTTGCCGGACCCGGTCACTGGATACTGGCGCCCGCGCCTGGTTCAATGCCAGGAACCGCCAGCGTCATTGCATAGACGGGCGCATCGGTGATCCGCTTGAGGTCGAGAAGCGAGCGTATGCGCGCCTGGGACAGGGCGGCGGTGGGGCAGGCCGTGAGCCCGTGCTGCGTGGCTGCAAGCATGACGTTCTGGCCGATATGGCCGGCCTCGATCAGGACCACGCGGTAGGCGTTCGGATCACGATACTTCCACATCGTCCGGCGCAGGTCCGCCGTCAGGACGATCATGCAGGGCATTTCATCGGCCCAGTCCTGGCCGCCGATCAGTTCGGAAAGGCGCGGCGTCGCGTCGCTGACGCGGGCTAGGTCATGGTCGAGCGCGGAGTAGTGATAGATGCCCGGCTCAAGGCCGTCCACATTGCGCGCGAAAACATAGGCTTCGTAGGGATTCCTGGCGCCGCCGGAAGGCGTCATGCCAAGTGGAAGGCTGCCAACGCAATTCGCCGTGAAGCCGGTGATGCCCATGCCGGCATAGAGGCAATCGGCAAGCTGCGAAAGACTGATCGAGGGGGCGGCCGCAGCGCGCACGGTGCGCCGCCTGGCCATCAGTTCGAGCAAGGTGGCCGCCTTGCCGCCGGAAGGCAGCGAGATGCGAGGAAGCGAATCCGGATTGCGCATGAAGAGCGGCGGCTGCGGCTCGTGCGCCACGCGCTCGATCTGTGCCGCCTCGGACTCCTCGATGCTCATGATATCGGGGTCTTCGAGACAGAAATGCATCATGCCGGTGGGCACGTTCCAGTGCCACTCGGAGATGTATTCCTCCTCCTTGCGGGCCAGCTCGGACCCTTCGACCACGACGGCCGAATAGCCGATCAGCGCCTCGACGGCTTCCGAGTCGCCCTGAAAGGGTCCCTCGACCAGCGCCTCGACGTCGGTCCAGTCGGATGTCTCCGACAGCACGGAGATGAGCCCGGTGTCGCAGCCGAAGACGCTTTTGGAGAGGTAGTTGCAGCCCAGTATTCCGCCCTCGTGTTGCGTGAATACAAGTGTCCTGGCTGCTCTGATCTGCATGGGGCCCTGACGGGAAAAAAGGCGGTTGCAGTCGTTGGGGTCGTTACTGCAACCGCCCGAAAACCGTATGCTCGGGAGGTGATCAGCGCTTGTTGAAAAGCGCGCCCTTCGACACAAAGGCAGCAGTCGAGGCGGCAGCGGTGATCACAGGCTTCTTTGCATTCATCGGACTGTCTCCATTTTGCGAACATCCTTCAGGTGGATGCCTCACGTTTATGGAGAGCGATTCATTAATAACCCATTAAGACAGAAATAAAATATCCCATCAAATCAGTATAATATTATACGGATTTCGTTCATATCCAACATAAATAATTTTATTTTGAGTATAACTGATGGTGAAATAGGCTCGTCGCCGGCTTCGGTAAAATGTATAAACGGTAGTCCGTTGAGTTGTCCCAAATGCAAAAATTTATGCTACAGATGCAGCCTAGTATACTATTGGCTGGCTCAAAAATCTTCTGTACAGAGCAATCTTGGGGTCGTCGCGGTTGAAGACGCGGGTACGACGGATTGCAGCAAGTAATGTCATCGACTGAGGATAAGGCGACAGAACAACGTTTGCGATCATCGGTCCAAGGTGGCTGATGACCATGGCGTGACCAACCAGCAGGGGTTCGGACAATGCCGCCCACTTGACCGCCATAAGACTTGGCTCGTGCGGGTCCATGCGGTTGGATGCCTGGAAATAGATCCAGCCGAGGCGTTCGGAGACCACGCCCTGGTGGTCACCCTTGACGTAGGACCATGTCGGATCGCCGCGTTCGCCCGTCGCTGTCAGCCGCCGGAAGCCCAGGGCGCCGTCGTTCTCCTTGACGACGGTGAGCGCGGTGACGACATCGTCGCCCAACACGGGTGCCCAAAAGAACGTCTGATAAAGGCCGGCCGCCAGAGCCGGCGGCAGGGACCTGACGCGCTCCACAATCGGTACGCACGGGTCGTCGACAGCCGTGGCGACGCCAGCGGCTATCGATGGATCGATGAAGAAGGCGTCCTCCGGCACATTGAAGTAGCGGCTGAGACGCGCCAGCGTCGTCTTGTTGGGCAGCCGGTCGCCGCGCAGGTAGACAGCAAACTGCTGCCTGTGGATGCCGAGCTGCCGGCACACATGGTTAATTGAGCCGCGCGCTTCGCTCAGCGTGCGCAAATTGCGCGCGAATATGTCGCGAATTAGCATTGTGGTTCTAGCCCGTCCCGGCCTGATTATACAGAGAATGAGTTGTGACGCGAGGCCGAAGATCAACTTCTCCCAGTTGTAATTCTACTGAAAGAAGTGTGTCATCGGCTTCGAAGTTCCAGTGCGCCGGTATCGCAACGCCGGAGCGCCTCGCGGAAAGCGACTTTGCGTCACTGCGCTGCCGCTCGGAACCGCGTGCCGTAGTTCAGTGTTGCAAGTAACACAGCAAAGCTGTTGCGGGTTATAGACTGTTGCATGTTTAAATATTACCGGATAGATCGTCGGCTTCAAATCTGGGGAGCATGAAATGGCTGGCATCGATACAACCACAATTGTGGGACTGACGGCTGAAATCGTGGCAGCCTATGTTTCAAAGAACCCAATGCCGGCGTCAGGCCTGCCGGATCTGATCGCAACGGTCAGCGGGTCGGTCCGGAAGCTTGGCGAAGCAGATCCCGAGCCCGAAGCCGCCCCGGTTCCGGCCGTCAATCCGAAGAAGTCCGTGTTTCCCGACTACATCGTATGCCTGGAAGACGGCAAGAAGTTCAAGTCGATGAAGCGCCATCTGTCCGTGCTTGGACTTACGCCCGACGAATATCGTGCGAAATGGAACCTCGGACCCTCCTATCCGATGGTCGCTCCGAATTATGCCTCAGAACGTTCGAAGCTCGCCAAGAAGGCCGGACTCGGCCGTCTCGCGGCCGTGAAGCCCAAGGGCAGACGCGCCGCCGGCGCCAAGTAGCGGCCAGAGGGTCCGCCGCTGACTGCGTCGGCCCGCCGCCGGAGCAGCCAGGACGCCGCGTTTAGACGCTAGAGCTTCGTCCAGGCCGCGTTCTTCTTCGAAGATTTGACGCAGGCCTCGACGAAAGCAACGCCTTCGACACCATCCTGCACCGTCGGGAAAATAACGTCCCTGGCCGGCTTGCCGTTCTTCCTGCGGGCAGCGCGTATGGCGCGCGCCGCTTCCTGGTAGATGTTGGCGAAACCTTCGAGATAGCCTTCCGGATGACCGGGCGGCACGCGCGTCATCCTGGCGGCAGCGGGGCCTGCACCGGCGCCGGCGCGGGTGATCAGCTGCTTTGGCTGGCCGAAGGGCGAATACCAGAGGTAATTCGGGTCGGCCTGCACCCATTCCAGGCCGCCCTTGGTGCCGTAGATGCGAATCTTCAGGCCGTTCTCATGACCGGGCGCCACCTGGCTCGCCCAGATCATGCCCTTGGCGGCGGGCGCCTTGCCCTGCCGCTTGAAGCGCAGGAACACGTTCAGATTGTCGTCAACCGCGCGGCCGGGAACGAAAGCGTCGAGATCGGCGGACAGTTCGGCGAGTTCGAGGCCCGAGACGAAGCGGGCCAGGTTGTAGGCGTGCGTACCGATGTCGCCGCTGGCGCCACCCACCCCCGACTGTTTCGGATCTGTGCGCCAGGAAGCCTGCTTCTGGCCGGTGGCGGCGAGGTCCTCGGTCAGCCAGTCCTGCGGATACTCCGCCTGCACGATGCGGATGTCGCCGAGGACACCCTTGGCAACCATCTCGCGCGCCTGCCGCACCATCGGGTAGGCGGTGTAGTTGTGCGTCAGCACAAAGACCCTGCCTGTCTTTTCGACCAGGGCGGCAAGCTTCTTGGCGTCGGCGAGATTGGAGGTCAGCGGCTTGTCGCAGATGACGTGGATGCCAGCCTCCAGAAATGCCTTGGCGGCCGGGAAGTGGACGTTGTTGGGCGTGACGATCGCCACGGCCTCGATGCCATCCGGCCGCTTCGCCTCGGCCTTGGCCATCTCGGCAAAGGAGCCGTAGCTGCGTTCCGGATCGAGACCGAGTTCGGCGGCCGAGGCCTTGGCCCTTGCCGGGTCAGACGAGAGCGCGCCGGCGACCAACTCGAACTCGCCATCCATGCGGGCGGCAATGCGGTGTACCGCCCCGATGAAGGCACCCTGCCCGCCCCCGACCATGCCGTAGCGGATCGGGCCGCTCTTCTTTTCGCTCTTACCTTCGATCGCCATGATTTCCTCCCTCGCTGTCCGCCGCGGTGCGGCTAGATGCCCATCATCTTGCGCAGCACCTTCTTGTCCGTCGTGCCACCGGCGAAGTCGTCGAACGCCTTCTCGGTGACGCGGATCAGGTGATGAGCGATGAAGGGAGCGCCCTCGGCAGCGCCGTCTTCCGGATGCTTGAGGCAGCATTCCCACTCCAGCACGGCCCAGCTGTCGTAGCCATGCGTGGTCAGACGCGAGAAGATTCCCGAGAAGTCGACCTGGCCGTCGCCCAGCGAGCGGAAGCGCCCGGCTCGGTTTAGCCAGCCTTGGTAGCCGGAGTAGACGCCCTGGCGACCCGTCGGGTTGAACTCGGCGTCCTTGACGTGGAAGGCCTTGATGCGCTCGTGGTAGATGTCGATGAAGTCGAGATAGTCGAGCTGTTGTAGCAGGAAGTGCGACGGATCGTAGTTGATGTTGCAGCGGGCATGGCCGCCGACGGCGTCCAGGAACATCTCGAAGGTGGCGCCGTCGAAGACATCCTCGCCGGGGTGAATCTCGTAGCAGAGGTCGACGCCGGCATCGTCATAGGCATCGAGGATCGGCTTCCAGCGCTTGCCGAGTTCGCCAAAGGCTTCCTCGATCAGGCCGTCGGGCCGCTGCGGCCAGGGGTAGAGATAGGGAAAGGCAAGGGCGCCGGTAAACGAGACCGAGGCGTTCAGCCCGAGATTCCGGGAGGCCTTGGCACCGAACATCATCTGCTCGACGGCCCATTTCTGACGGGCCTGCGGATTGTTGTGAACCGAGGCCGGCGCGAAGCCGTCGAACTGCTGGTCATAGGCCGGATGAACGGCGACAAGCTGTCCCTGCAGATGCGTCGAAAGCTCGGTGATCTCGACGCCGGCATCGGCACAGATGCCCTTGACCTCGTCGCAGTAAGCCTTGGATTCAGCGGCTTTCTTGAGATCGAACAGGCGGCCGTCCCAGGTCGGGATCTGAACCCCCTTGTAGCCAAGCCCCCCAGCCCATTCCGCGATTGACTTCAGCGAATTGAACGGAGCGTCATCGCCCGCGAACTGTGCCAGGAAAATTCCCGGTCCCTTGATGGTCTTGGGCAAAACTTCCTCCCTTGTCGCTATCCTGCCTGATGGCAATAGGTTGCGTGATCGCGGACAAATGTCCAGAACCAAGAAACATGGCCGACGGCCCCCCGACCGCCGGCCACTTTGCTCCCCCGAACAGGCTGGCCTGACCCTGCGGCAGCCAAAGCCGCCGCGGCAAGCCGCTGCCTGACCGCCCACTCTGGTAATACCAAAAATCGGAGTCCGGTCAAGCTGCGGCCGACCCCGCGCTGACCCGGCGATAATTTTCGCGCCTCGCAATAATTCCAAGTCGATCATATAGTTAGTGACCGAATTGGTGCATGAGTGCGGCTGCCTTGCCCGCTGAAAATTTTTGCTGTAGAGGTCGGACAGAGATGAATTGGTCGAACCAGATCGGAAGAACTGGCTCGGCCTGGCACTTTGGACAGCGCCCCGCTTCCTCGCGATGGCGGTGGCGGGCAATGGCAGGGAGGAAGGCACATGCATCTTTCGACGCATAACTGGATGCGCGCGGAACCGCTCGAGACGACGCTCAGGCGGATCAAGAAGTTCGGCTATGAAAGCATTGAGATTTCCGGCGAACCCGAGCAGTACAAGGCGGCCGAAACGCGTGCCCTTCTGAAGGAACACGGCATTCGCTGCTGGGGTGCCGTCACGCTGATGCTCGGCGATCGCAACCTCGCGGCCAAGGACCAGGGCCAGCGCGAGCGTTCGGTGCAGTATGTCAAGGACGTGCTGACCATGGTCAGCGAGCTCGATGGCGAAATCATCACGCTGGTGCCCGGCACGGTCGGCAAGGTGACGCCCGACGCGACCGAGGAAGAAGAGTGGACGTGGCTGGTCGACGCCACGCGCGAATGCTTCACCCATGCCAAGAAGGTCGGCGTCAAGATCGCCGTGGAGCCGCTCAACCGGTTCGAGACCTACATCTTCAACCGTGGCGAACAAGCGCTGGCGCTGGCCGATGCCGTGAGCCCGGAATGCGGCATCTGTCTCGATGCCTATCACATCCACATGGAAGAGTTCGACGTCGAGGAAGCCATCCGCAAGGCCGGCAAGCGGCTGTTCGACTTCCACGTCGCCGACAACAACCGCTTCGCTGCCGGCCTTGGCACCATCGACTGGCCGAAGATCGTCGGCATATTGCAGGACATCGGCTATGACGGCGCGCTGACCAACGAGTTCGTTGCCCCCGTCGATCGCACGCCGGCCAACCGCTACCCGGACATGGTGGAACGCAACCCGGTCGACATCTCGCCCGAGCAGCTGAAGTTCATCCAGGACCACGGCTCGAGCGTGCTGACCGAGAAGTTCTATACCGACCAGATGCGGATCACGGCCGAGACCTTGCTGCCGCTGATCGGCAAGAAGATGCCGGCCTAAAAGGGCGCCGCGGAAGGCGCAGGCAGGGCCAAGCCCGCCTGCGCCCGGAGCGCGGCAAGGGAGAGCGATGCGCATCAAGAGCATCAGAGCCTGGTGGGTGCGGATACCCATCGAAGCGAGCCGCCAGCACCGCAGCGACTTCGGCCAGGTGCGGACGTTCGACGCCGCGATTCTGCGAATCGAAACCGATGACGGCGTCGTCGGCTGGGGCGAGGGCAAGAACGCCGCCGGAAGCGCCGGCGACTACGGCGCGCTCGTCCACATGCTCAACCACGAGATTGGACCGCAGCTGATCGGCCGGCACGCCGGCGACATCGGCGTGATCTGGGAGATGCTCTACAACGGCGTGCGCGGCGGCCTTGCCGTGGCGTCCGGCCACGCCATGCCGCAGATTGCGCGGCGTGGCATGACGGTGGCAGCGATCAGTGCAGTCGATATCGCGCTGTGGGACATTCTGGGCAAGTCGCTCGGGTTGCCGGTGTGGCAATTGCTCGGAGGGCGCAAGCTCGACCGCATGCCGGCCTATGCGTCGGGCGGGTGGGCATCTGCAGACGCGATCGGCGACCAGCTGAAATCCTATATCGACAGCGGCGGCTTCAAGGCCGTGAAGATGCGGGTCGGCGCGATGGACGGGGCGCCGCACGTCTCCGCGGCCAGGGTACGTGCGGCACGCGCCGCGCTCGGTCCCGATGTGGACCTGATGGTCGACGCGCACGGCACCTACACGGTCGCCGACGCCAAGCGCTTCGTGCATCTCGTCGCGGACTGCGATCTGGCCTGGTTCGAGGAACCGCTGATCGCCGACGACAAGGCCGGCATGGCGGAGGTGCGTGCGGCCAGCAGCGTGCCGATTGCAACCGGCGAGAGCGAGGCGACGCGTTACGCCTTCCGCGACCTTGCGGTCCTCAAGTCCGCCGACATCTTCCAACCCGATCCGGCCTTCTGCGGCGGCATCAGCGAGGCGATGCGCATCGGCACCATTGCCAGCGCCTTCAACCTGAGGCTGGCGCCGCATCTGTGGGCCGGCGCGCCGTGCTTCTTTGCAGGGCTGCACGTCTGTGCCGCCTCGCCGGCGTCGTTCACGGTCGAATATTCGCTGGGCGCCAATCCGATGATCCACGATCTCGTGGAGGAAAGCATAGAGGTCTGTGACGGTATGATCGCCATTCCTGATCGACCGGGGCTCGGTTTCACGGTATCGGAACGCTTTCTGGAGGCTCACGCACAGGACGCCTGACCGATGAAAGAGAAGAACCTGCTCGCGGAGCTTGCCGCCTACCTGTTCTCCCGTTCGCACGGGGACACGGGAAGGACGCCCTCGGAGCGCGAACTGGCGGAACACTTCTCGGTGAGCCGCGGGCAGATCCGCGAAGCGCTGGCGATCCTCGAGGCCATGCAGATCGTCGAGAGACGCGCCAAGTCCGGCATCTACCTGACGACGCGGCAGGCCAGCGTCGAGGCCATGGCTCTGTTTGCCAAGGCCGGTGTGCCGCTCGACCCGATCCAGATCTACGAGACAGTCGAACTGCGCAAGATCCACGAGATCAAGGCGGCGGAACTTGCCTGCTCGCGTGCCACCGACGAAAATTTCGAACGGCTGCGCGAGATCCTGCACGAATCCGAGCTGCGGCTTGCCGAGGGCGTGGGCCTTGCACGCGAGGATCGCGACTTTCACCTCGAGATCGTGCGTGCGACCAAGAACAGCGTCTTTCACAAGGTGTGCAGCGTCTATTACGTGATGGGCGAGCAGCGCCTGCCGATCTACTTCACCGATCCGGAACGCAGCCGCAAGTCGCATGCCGAACACCTGCAGATCTTCGACGCGCTGGTGAAGCGTGACGGAAACCTGGCCCAGGCGCTGATGAGCTCGCATCTGCAGGGCGTCGAGAGCTACTGGAAGGGGCTTCTGCAGGGCGGTCCGGAGCAGGCAGGCAAAACGCTGGCACCGGCCTAGGAGCTGGCCGTGCCGATCATCTTCTCCACACATCCATTGCACCCGGAGCCGACAGCCATGCTGGCCGCGCATGGTGAGCTCGTCGTCGCCTCCGCGATCGACCCGGTGACAATTGCCGACGAGGCGCGCGAGGCAGACATCGTCATCGTGCGCGCCAACCTGCCGCCGATCCTCTTCGAGCGCGCGACAAGGCTGCGCGCCGCGGTTCGCCACGGCGCCGGGCTCGACATGATCCCGGTGGACGCGGCGACAAGGGCCGGCGTTCTGGTCGCCAACGTGCCGGGCGCCAACGCCCGCACGGTTGCCGAGCATGTGATGTGGACGTCGATGGCGCTGCTCAGGAAGTTCCGCAGCGTCGACGGCGACCTCAGGCAAAAAGGCTGGCTGGCCGGCCGCGACCACGCGGTCTCGGGCCACGATCTCGCGGGCCGCCGGATCGGCGTCATCGGCTTCGGCGCCGTGGGACGCAATGTCGGCGAGATCGCCGCCAAGGGCTTTGGGCTCGACGTCATCGTCAACACGCGGACGCAGCGCGACCTGCCGGCCCATGTACGCCATGCCTCGGTCAACGAGCTGGTGGCGGCAAGCGACATCGTCGTGCTCTGCTGCCCGCTGACACCCGAGACGACCGGCCTGATCAACCGCGAACGCATCGGGCGCATGAAGCCTGGCGCGCTGCTGATCAACGTGTCCCGCGGGCCGGTCGTGGAGGACGACGCGCTGATCGAGGCGCTGTCGGACGGACGTCTCGGCGGCGCGGCGCTCGATGTCTTCGTGACGCAGCCATTGCCGCCGGACCATGCCTATTTCCGCTTGGACAACGTGATCCTCACGCCGCACATGGCGGGCATCACCGAGGAAAGCATGATGCGGATGGGGATCGGCGCCGCGGAGGAGACGATCCGGATTCTCGGCGGGGGACTGCCGGTCAACTTCTGCAATCGCGAAGTGCTGGAGCATTATCGGCGCCGGTTTCCGGCCTGACCGAGACGCGCCCCGCTGTTCTGAACCCTCCAAACGAAAACGGCGGACGATCACTCGCCCGCCGCTTCAAAACCAGTTCAGACCGCCTTACTCGGCAGTGGTGGCTTCCTCAGCCGGGGCTTCGGCCGGAGCCTCTTCGGCAGCAGCCGGCTCGGCAGCGGCGGCGGCGATCGCGGCGGCTGCCTCTTCCTGTGCCTTCTTCAGGGCCTCGGTGCGCTCCTGGGCCTTGCGGCCGGGCAGTGCCTTGGTCGGATTGTTGCGCGCTTCACGTTTGGTGATGCCGGCCTCGTCGAGGAAACGGGCAACGCGATCGGTCGGCAGGGCGCCGTGATCCATCCAATGCTTGATGCGGTCGGCGTCGATCTTGACGCGCTCGCCGCCATCCTTGGGCAGCAGAGGGTTCCACGAGCCGACCTGCTCGATAAAACGGCCGTCGCGCGGCGAACGGACGTCGGCGATGACGACGTGGTAGTAGGGACGCTTCTTGGAGCCCGCACGGGCCAGACGAATTCGCAACGACATTTGTTTCTCCTAAAAGTCTGTTTTCGCTGTTTGGGTTGGCGGCTGTTTCAGCCGGTTTTCGTCACGCCGTTTTCAGCGGCGATCTGTTCGTGGTGGCGGATAACTTCCCTGACGACGAAGTTGAGGAATTTCTCCGCGAAGTCGGGGTCGAGGTGCGCGTCTTTCGCCAGCTGGCGAAGCCGCGCGATCTGCTGCTGCTCGCGCGCCGGGTCGGCGGGCGGCAGTCCATGCTCGGCCTTGAGCAGGCCGACCGCCTTGGTGCAGCGGAAGCGCTCGGCCAGCATGTGGATGAGCGCCGCGTCGATGTTGTCGATCGAGGCGCGATAATCGGCGAGCATCGCGCGTACCGGTGACATCTCGGCCGAATCCGTCATCTGCGCCTCACTTCTTCCTGTTGCCAAGACCGGGCAGGCCACCCGGCCCGCCAAGCCCTGGCAGTTTCATGCCGCCGGGCATGCCCGGAAGACCGCCGCTGCCAAGGCCCGGAAGACCGGCAGCACCGGCCTGCTTCTGCAGGGCCTCGAGCTGCTTGGGATCGAGCTTCGACAGGTCTGGCATGCCGCCGCCCATGCCGGGCATGCCGCCAAGACCCATTTTCTGCGCCATGCCGCCCATGAGGCCGCGCATCATGCCGCCGCCTTTGCCCTTGCCGCCCATGGCCTTCATCATGTCGGCCATCTGGCGATGCATCTTCAAGAGCTTGTTGATTTCGGCAGCGTTGGTGCCGGAGCCGGCGGCGATGCGCTTCTTGCGGCTGTGCTTCAGCAGGTCGGGGTTGGCGCGCTCGGCCTTGGTCATCGACGAGATGATGGCGAGCTGGCGGCCGAACATCTTGTCGTCGAACCCGGCGGCCGCCATCTGGTCCTTCATCTTGCCCATGCCCGGCATCATGCCCATGATGCCGCCCATGCCGCCCATCTTCGACATCTGACCGAGCTGTGCGGCCAGGTCGTTGAGGTCGAACTTGCCCGACTGCATCTTCTTGGCCATCGCCGCGGCCTGTTCCGCGTCGATGTTTTCGGCAGCCTTCTCGACCAGCGAAACGATGTCGCCCATGCCGAGGATGCGGTCGGCGATGCGCTTGGGGTGAAACTCCTCCAGCGCGTCCATCTTCTCGCCGGTGCCGATCAGCTTGATCGGCTTGCCGGTGACGGCGCGCATGGAGAGCGCTGCGCCGCCGCGACCGTCGCCGTCCATGCGGGTCAGGACGAGGCCGGTGATGCCGACGCGCTCGTCGAAGCTCTTGGCGAGGTTGACGGCATCCTGGCCGGTCAGCGAGTCGGCGACCAGCAAGATCTCGTGCGGCGACGAAACCTTCTTGATCTCGGCCATCTCGGCCATCAGCGGTTCGTCGATATGGGTGCGGCCGGCGGTGTCGAGGAGGACGACATCATGGCCGCCCAGCCTTGCCGCCTGGACGGCGCGCCTGGCGATCTCCACCGGCGTCTGGCCGGCAACGATGGGCAGGGTTGCGACGCTGACCTGCTCGCCGATCTGGCGCAGCTGCTCCTGCGCGGCCGGGCGGCGCGTGTCGAGCGAGGCCATCAGAACCTTCTTGTTCTGACGGTCGGTGAGACGCTTGGCGATCTTGCCCGAGGTGGTGGTCTTGCCGGAGCCCTGCAGGCCGACCATCATGACGACGACCGGGGAGGGTGCGTTGAGGTCGATGGCGACGCCCTCGGCGCCGAGCATGTCGACCAGTTCGTCATGGACGATCTTGACGACCATCTGGCCGGGCTTGATCGACTTCAGGACTTCGGCGCCGACGGCCTTTGCGCGGACCTTGTCGGTGAAGGAACGGACGACTTCGAGCGCGACGTCGGCTTCGAGCAGCGCGCGGCGAACCTCGCGCAGCGCCGCCGAAACATCGGCGTCCGACAGCGCGCCACGGCCGGTAAGGCCGTTCAGTATCGAGCCAAGGCGCTCTTGAAGTGACTCAAACATCCAGTTTTCCTTTTCCCTGACATCGCTGCGATGCCCGAGAGGTAGTGCTTTCGCGCCTGTGATGAAACCCAGAGCATGAGCCAAAGCCAAAAAGCACCCGGGGGCGCACTGCGCTGCCGGGTGTTGGCCTCCGGGATCTGTTTACGGCGTCAGCCCTGAAAGAGCGTCGGCGTCCCGGTCGGCTGCTCGGAGTGTTCTACTCGTCGCGGAATTGGCGGCTGTAGACAGGAAATTGCCGCAAGAGTCAAGATTGCGGTGCTGAGGCTGCAACCCGATCACCGGACGGCGCCGTGTCGGGGCCTACCTTGAGCGGCGAGCGCGGATGGAGGAGCAGTCCCAGCGTAATCAGGATGGAGACAATGCTCATGCCGACGATGGCCACGGCCTGACCTGCCGTCCAGGGCAGTTCAGCCAGCGTCGCGCCGCGATAGAGCGCGAAGGGGCTGAGCGCATTCTCGTGCGAGATGAAGAGGAAGCCGATCAGGTTGTTGCCGAGATGCGCGCCCATGGCGGCGCCGAGGTTGCCGGTGGCATAGACCAGCGCGACAAGAAGGGCTGCAAAGCCGCCGATCGAGACCAGCACACCGATATTCATGGCGGGTATCGATCCGGCATTCCAGTGCAGCAGGGTGAAGAGCAGCGTGGGCAGGACCGCCCAGACGAGCGGGCTGCGAAACCGCGCCGCCAGGCCGCGCAGAAGATAGCCGCGGAACAGGATTTCCTCCGACGAGGTCTGGATGAAGGCGAGGAGGACGACCGGCACGAAGACGACGAACCATACGCCCAGGCTCACCGAGCCGCGGTGGATTTCAGGGGCAAGCAGGTAGAAGCCGATCTCGGTCAGTGCCGAGGTGAAGAGCACCGCAATGAGGCCGTTGACGAAGCCCGGGCGAGACAGGCGAAGGCCGGCGCCGAAGAGGCGGCTGACGGGCTCGCGATGCAGAAACCGCATGGCGACCCAGACGCCGAGCCAGACGCCGGCGAAGGTGAGAAGGGTTGAAATGACGCCGATCGGCGACGCAAGGAAGCGACTTGTGAAGCCGCCCTGGTCGAAAGTCAGCGGTTCGGGGCCGAAGATCGGGCCGACATAGGCGTAGAGGTAGGCGCCGCCGTAGATCACCGCGCCGGTCGCGAGCAACCAGCAGATCGCGACGATCAGGCTGCCAGCAAGGAGCCATGGGAGGCTGGACCTGGCGGCCGATGCCTGGCGGTAACGTTCAAAGGCTGAGCTGGTCATAGGTCCCTCTTCCATTCCACCGGATAGGCTTCGTCGGAGGGCGGTGCGTCAAGGGCTGTGGGTGCAATATCGTTTCGGGAAGATGAAAAAGCCGCCGGGCGAACCCGGCGGCTTTCCCTTTTAGCGCATGACGTAGACGATCCTGCGCGACGACGGCTCCACCAGCACGGGCTGGCCGTTCACATAGACGTACTGGTACTCGTAGTCCGGGATGGGGCGAAGTTCGACGGTCTCGGGCAGACCCGCGCCAACGACAACCTCGCCATCCAGGTAGACAGGCTCGACCTCATTGGAGGTGACATAGGTGCGGACCTGTTCCGGCGGATCGATGATGGTGCCCGCGGCACCGCCCGCGACCACGCCCGCGCCGCCGCCGACGATCGCGCCGACCGGGCCGGCGATCAGGGCGCCGGCAACCGCGCCGGTGACACCGCCGGTAACCGCGCCGGTCGCGCCGCCGTCAACATCGGCGGGCGGCGGTACGACCGCGACACCCGAATTGAGCGGGCGCTGCGTGAGCACGACCTGGTTGCCGTCGAAATCGCTTGTCAGGTAATCCGAATAGACCCAGCCTTCGACGCCGTCATAGGCGACGACGCACCACTTGCTGTCTTCGAGGCAGCCATTGAGGTCTGCCGACTGGCCGGCGCCGATCGTGCCGATGATCTTGTGCTGCGGGCCGGGACCGGCGCGCAGGTTCAGATCGGTGGTCGCCGAAACGGCGACTTCTGCGAAAGCGGCGCCTGAAAAGGCGAGAAGCCCGGCCGCCGCAGTCGATACGAACAGTTTCTTGTTCATGTCAGTACTCCTTGTTGTCCCTCGGCCCAAGAACGACGACGGAGCCATTGCGTTCCGGCCGACCATCGGGCGCGTCGTGACGATTTGTTTCAGGCGGTCTCAGCCGGTCGACGGGACAAGAGGTCATGGGTGAAGGCGAGCTTCCTTGCCGTGACGGGAGAGATGACGAACGGGTAAAGGTCGGGCAGACCCATGCAGCGGTTGAGCGAGTTCGAGGCTTCGGAAAGCACCAGCCAGCGCGCCAGCATGCGGTCGAACTCCGCGCCCGGTCCAGGACGGGCCTCGTCGCCTGGCTGTGGCGCCTTGCCGGCCGGCAGACCGCCGGTGTCCAACCGGTCGAGGGGAAGATCGAGCGCCCGGACCATCTCCAGGGTGTCGGTGATGTGCAGGTAGTGGGCGAAGGTCTCGGCCCAGTCCTCCCAGGGATGGCTCGCGGCATAGGCGGAGATGTGGCGGCTTTCCCAGTCCGGCGGCGCGCCATTCCGGTAATGACGCTTCAAGGCGTCCTCGTAGTTGACCGTCTCGTCGCCGAAGACATCTCGGAAGCGCTGCAGCCAGCCGGCGTCGTCGCGAACCAGCCGGTCCCAGTAATAGTGGCCGAGCTCGTGGCGGAAATGGCCGAGCAGGGTGCGATAGTTCTCGCCCATTTCGGTTCGCAACTCCTCGCGCCGGGCGGAATCGGCCTCGGCGACGTTGAGCGTTATCAGGCCGCTGTCGTGGCCGGTCAGCACGTGCTCGCCGCTCGGCTCGTCGCCGTGCATCGGGTCGGCGAGAAAGTCGAACGCCAGGCCGTTTTCGTCGTCCGGCCGGGCCTTCGGACCGACCGGCAAGCCGAAGGCGAGCAGCGAATAAATGGCGCGCCGCTTGGCCGCCTCGACCCTGATCCAGCGGTCACGGTTTCCGTCGATGTTCAGATCGGGAATGGTCTTGTTCAGCGCGCAGGCACGGCAGAACCGGCCGTTCGGTTCGGCCGTCCAGTTGCAGGCGCACTCGGTCGCGTTGACGCAGGGCGGGTGCGACCCGCCCGACAGCACGAATGCACTGGCGTCGGGATCATAGATCACGAGCTTGCCGCAGTTCAGGCATTGCGCATTCTCGAAATAGAGGCGGGCACTACAGTTAGGGCAGGAAAACAGTTTCATGGCGAGGTCCGGCGATTGTGGTGAGACGCAGCAACGGCGAGCGGGGTCTCGGGTTCCGCGGGCCGATGCGCGCCCGGCGATCCGGTCAGGAGGAAGCGCCGCAAACAGTGTCCTGCCGATCACAAGAGCGGCAACAACGCCGCATTATTGCCGTTTCGACGCAACAAAAGCTTGATCGGCCGCCGCTTTTTGGGCATTCGCAGCAGGGATCACGGTTGTTCGCTGTTCATCCTACCGTAAGTTTTACACCTTTGCTGGCGAGCATCCCGAGCGGGGGAAGGTGGATCAGGCAACTCAGGAGAACATCATGGCATATTTTGCCAAGCTAAAGATGATCGCGGCTGTGGGCGTCGCCGTCGCCGGCTTGCTGACAGGCGCGGCGCAGGCCGCCTCGTGCGGTAACGACGCAGCCGGGTTCGAGCAGTGGAAGGCTGAATTCGCCGGCGTGGCCAAGGCCTCCGGGGTGAAGAAGAAGGGCCTGTCGGCACTTGCCGGCGCCTCCTACGCCACCGCCACCATCAAGGTCGATCGCGCCATCCACAAGGCCTTCAGCGGCTCGGTCGAATCCTTCATGCAGCGCCGTGGCGCCAACACCATCATCGCCAAGGGCCGCAAGCTCAAGCAGTCGAATGCCGCGCTCTTCAACAAGATCGAACGCACCTACGGCGTGCCGCCCGGCGTGATCCTCGCCATCTGGGGCATGGAGACGGGATTCGGCTCCTTCATGGGCAAGCAGAATACCGTCTCGGCGATCCTCACACTGGCCTATGACTGCCGGCGTCCGGCGTTCTTCGAACCGCATGCGGTAGCCGCGCTGATCCTGGTCGACCGCGGGGCGCTCAGCCCCAAGTCGGTCGGCGCCGCGCATGGCGAGATTGGCCACACCCAGTTCCTGCCAGGCAATGTGCTGAACTACGGCGTGGGCAACAAGAACCTGCGCGACAAGGCGACGGCGCTGGCGTCCACCGCCAATTTCCTGAGGGCGCATGGCTGGCGGCCGGGTGTCGGCTACGACGGCAACATGGGCGCGATCGCCGGATGGAACTCGGCGAGCGTTTATCAGCAGGCCATCGCGCGCATGGCCGCGGCCATCGACGGCTGATAATCCATAGCCTGAAAAGAAAAAGGCCCGGCACAGCGCCGGGCCATTTCCGTTCCATGGAGGGGTTCAGCCCTGTCGCTTGCGCGCGGCCAGGGTGCGCAGCCTGAGGCCGTTCAGGCGAATGAAGCCCTCGGCATCCTTCTGGTCGTAGGCGCCGCGATCGTCCTCGAATGTGACCAGCGCGTCGGAGTAGAGCGATTTAGGCGAGCGGCGGCCGGTGACGATGACGTTGCCCTTGTAGAGCTTGAGGCGAACCTCGCCCTCGACGTCTTCTTGGCTCTTGTCGATCATTGCCTGCAGCATCTCGCGCTCGGGCGAATACCAGAAGCCGTTGTAGATGAGTTCGGCATAGCGCGGCATGAACTCATCCTTGAGATGCGCGGCGCCTCGGTCGAGCGTGATCGATTCCATCGCGCGGTGGGCGGCGAGAAGGATGGTGCCGCCTGGCGTCTCGTAGACGCCGCGCGACTTCATGCCGACGAAGCGGTTTTCCACGAGGTCGAGGCGGCCGATGCCATTGTCGCGGCCAAGGTCGTTCAGCGCGGCAAGCAGCGTTGCCGGCGACAGCTTCTTGCCGTTCAGCGCGACAGGATCGCCCTTGGCGAATTCGAGCGTGATCTCGGTCACCGCATCGGGGGCGTCCAGCGGCGAGACGCTGCGCTGGTGGACGAATTCCGGCGGTTCGACCCACGGATCCTCGAGCACCTTGCCCTCCGAGGAGGAGTGCAGGAGGTTGGCGTCGACCGAGAAGGGGGCCTCGCCCTGCTTGTCCTTGGGAACCGGGATCTGGTGCTGCTCGGCGAAATTGATGAGATCGGTGCGCGACTTGAAGGTCCAGTCGCGCCACGGCGCGATGACCTTGATGTCGGGATTGAGCGCATAGGCCGAGAGTTCGAAGCGGACCTGATCGTTGCCCTTGCCGGTGGCGCCATGGGCGATGGCGTCGGCGCCGGTCTCGCGGGCGATGTCCACGAGGTGCTTGGAGATCAGCGGTCGCGCGATCGATGTGCCGAGCAGGTAGGTGCCTTCATAGACGGCATTGGCGCGGAACATCGGGAAAACGAAATCCGACACGAATTCCTCGCGCAGGTCCATCACGCGGATGTCCTTGATGCCCATCATCTCGGCCTTGCGGCGCGCCGGTTCGAGCTCGCCGCCCTGGCCGAGGTCAGCGGTGAAGGTCACCACTTCGGCGCCGAGTTCGGTCTGCAGCCACTTCAGGATGATGGAGGTGTCGAGCCCGCCTGAATAGGCGAGGACGACTTTCTTGACGTCTTTCCACTTGGTCATTGTGCTTGCCGGCCACCCGCTGTCGGCGCCTTCTCGGCGCCGGTTGAAATCGGGCGCACTAATAGCAGGAAAGCGCCATCGGGCAAGGTGCCGCCCGCATCCGGGCGGCCGCTAGAAGCGGCCGCGGAACAGTTGCCGGTAGATATCGTAGCCGGCAAGCCCAAGGCCCACGGCGCAGGCGGCGAAGAGATCGACCCGCTTGACCGTCAGGGCGACGATGCCAAGGAAAACGGCAAACAGGACCAGCGCGGCCAGCGCCATGATGCGGTCGACGATCATTGCGGACTCCTATCGGCCATAGAACAGCCTCGGCAGCCAGTAGGCGATGTCGGGGAAGACATAGAGGACGATCATGGTGATGAAGACCATGGCCACGTAGGGCAGCGAACCGGCAAAGATCTGCGTCAGCCGCACATGCGGTGGCGCTATCCCCTTCAGGTAGTAGGCCGACATCGCCATCGGCGGGGTCAGGAACGAGGTCTGCAGGTTGAGCGCGATCAGGATGCCGAAGAACAGCGGGTCGATGTCGAAGAGCGGCAGCAGCGGCAGGAAGATCGGCACGAAGATGATGATGATCTCCGACCATTCGAGCGGCCAGCCGAGCAGGAAGATGATGAGCTGTGCGAGCAGCAGGAACTGCAGCGGCGTCATGTCGAGGCCGACGACGAATTCGCGCACCACCTGCTCGCCGCCGAGATAGGAGAAGACCGACGAGAAGGTCCAGGAACCGACGAAGAGCCAGCAGACCATCGCCGTTGTGCGGACGGTCAGATAGACGGATTCCTGTAGCCGCTTCCAGGTCAGGGCGCGATAGGCGGCGGCGAGAACGAGGCCGCCAAGCGCGCCGATCGACGCTGCCTCCGATGGCGTGGCAAGGCCGAACAGGATTGCGCCGAGCACGGAGAGGATCAGGATCGCCAGGGGGAAGAACGACGTCAGCAGCATCCAGGCAAGCCGGGTGCCGGGAATAGGCACCTCGGGTTCGACCGGTTTCGGCGCCAGCTTTGGCTGCAGCATGGCGCGGCCGACGATGTAGATCAGATACATGCCGGCGAGCAGGAAGCCCGGCAGCAGCGCGCCGGCATAGAGCCGCACGATGGAAACGCCGGACGCGGCCGCATAGACGATCAGCATGATCGATGGCGGGATGAGGATGCCGAGCGTGCCGCCGGCGCAGATGACGCCGGAGGCGAAGCGCTCGTCATAGCCCGCCTTGAGCATGGCCGGCAAAGCGAGCAGGCCCATCAGGGTCACGACGGCGCCGACGATGCCTGTCGCGGTGGCGAACAGGGCACAGGTGATCAGCGCTGCCACCGCCATGGAGCCTGGAACCCGGCGCGAGGCGATGCTGAGCGTCTCGAACAGCCGGTCGACGATGTTGGCCCGCTCGACGATGTAACCCATGAACAGGAACAGCGGGATCGCCGTCAGCACGTCGTTGGCCATTACCGAATAGGTCTGGTTGACGAACAGGTCGAAGATGCGGTTGTCGAAGATGTGCCGCATGCGGTCGATGTCGAAATAGGCGTAGTAGCCAAAGCCGATGCCCATCGCCATCAGGGTGAAGGCGATCGGGAAGCCCAGCATGATCACGAAAATGAACAGGCCGAGCATGAAGATCGCGATTTGCGGGTCGGTCATCAGGCTTGTCCCTTCGGCCGTACGACGTCGATGGCTTCAGAGCCATGCTTGAGAGCAGCTGCGCCTTCGCGCTGCAGAACGGCCTCCAGTTCCTCGACATCGTCGTCGGGTGTCGGCCAGACGCCGGTGCGCATGGTGATGACACAGCGAAACACCTGGGCGATGCCCTGGAGCACCAAGAGAATGCCGGCTGCGATGATGACCGTCTTGAACTGGTAGATCGGAATGTTGGCAGGGCTCATCACGCTGACCTCGAGGTAGCGCCATGACCGGCCGGCGTAGCGCCAGCCGGAGATGACCAGCGCGATGACGCCCGGAAAGAAGAAGAGAAAATAGAGAACGAACTCCAGCTTGGCCTGAGTTTGCGGCTTCAACAGCCGGTACACGAAGTCGCCGCGCACATGACCGTCTCGCGACAGCGTGTAGGCGCCGGCCATCATGAACATCGTTCCGTACATCATGTAGGACAGGTCGAAGGCCCAGGGCGTCGGCGAGTTGAGCGCGTAGCGGACGAACACCTCATAGGCGACGCCGAACGTCATCACCATGACGCACCAGGCGAACACCTTGCCGAACCAAGCCGACAGCTTGTCGGCGAAGCGAATGTAGCTTTCCATAACCAGCCCGTCTCTGCGCGCGCCGCAGCAGATTCAGGCGGGGCCGTTGCGGCCCCGCCTGTGACTTATTCCCATGCCGTGTCCACGGCGACGAACACCGTCAGATCTTGTTCGGGAAGTAGTGCTGATAGGCCAGCTTGTAGTCCGGGGCGTTCTGCAGGCTGTAGAACACCACGCGCTCGCACCATGCCTTCTGGCTGTCGACGATCTTGGCGAAGAGCGGGTCTTCCATCAGCGGCGGCAGGATCTTGTCCCAAGCGTCGAGCTGCGACTGGAGGACCGAATCCGGCGTCCGCTTCACGTTGACGCCGTTCTCCTTCTGCAGCTTCTCCAGATCCGACGAATACTGGTTCATGGCCATGGCGAAGTTGGCGAGATGGGCCGATTCGACTCCATACTTCAGAATGGCCTGGAGATCCGGGTCGAGGCTCTCGAACTTGTCCTTGTTGAAGATGTACTCGAAGGACTCGGAAGCCTGATGGTAGGACGCCAGCATGTAGTTCTTGGCGACGTCCTGCGCACCGAAGCGCATGTCGGAAGTCGGGTTGTTGAACTCGAACGCGTCGATGACGCCGCGCTCCATGGCGGGCACGATCTCGCCGCCGGGCAACTGTGCGACGGAGGCGCCCATCGACTGGAACAGGTCGGCGGCCAGACCGACGGTGCGGTATTTCAGGCCGGCGATCTGGCTGGCATCGGTGATCTCGTTCTTGAACCAGCCGAGCGGCTGGGCCGGCATGCCGAAACTCAGGTAGCCGACGATGTTGAGGCCCAGCACGTCCTGGGTCAGTTCGCGATAATAGTCGTAGCCGCCGCCATGGTAGAGCCAGGCGATCATCTGGTTGGCGTCGGCGCCGAAGACCGGACCGGTGCCGAACAGGGACGCGGCCTTGTTCTTGCCGTACCAGTAGACCGGCACGGTGTGCGCGCAGTCGATCAGGCCGTCATGGCATGCGTCCTGCACCGCAAAGGCGGCGACGACAGCGCCGGCCGGCAGTAGGTCGATCTTGAGCCGCCCGCCGGACATGGCCTCGACGCGCTCGACATATTGCGCGGCCATTTCCTGGAAGACGTCGGATGACGGCCATGAGGACTGCATCTTCAGCACGATGGGTGCCTGAGCCAGAACGGCGGGGGCAGCAAGCGTTGCGCCGGCGGCAACGGTGCCGCCCAGCGCAGATGTCTTCAGGAATCTGCGGCGTGAAATCGGATCCTTGGTCATTGTGTACCTCCCAGTTGCATCTTTTTTTAATTTATTCAGCTGGGACAGCATATGCAGGAAGCGCTATGTTGCAAGCGTGTAATGATTTGATGCACCGTGCGGGCAACCCGCGGAATACAAGGCTTCCAGCTGCCAATCCGTGCCTTTAGACTTTAGTATGATCGGCGAAGTCCGGCGCAAACTGCGATAGTGGCGCCAGAACGGCAAATTGGTCAACCAATTGCCCGACGCTATATTGCAATGCGAAATCGAATACTGCGACGCAGCAAGTCGCGGGCTTCGGTCCACTAGCGGGACGACGGTGTTTGGCGTATCTGAGGCGGATCGCGTCGAGAGCCAGCCATGTCCTTCATTCCCAGCATGCCGATCCTGATCCAGTTCGCCATCGCCTCGGTCATCCTGGCGATCACGCCGGGTCCAGACATGACGCTGTTCGTCAGCCGGGCATTGAATCAGGGCCGCGCCGCCGGATTTGCCTCGATGGCCGGCGCGCTGACGGGGACGCTGGTGCATACGACACTGGTGGTGGTCGGCGTCTCGGCGCTGATCGTGGCCTCGCCGGCCGCCTTTCTGGTGCTGAAGATTTTCGGCGCAGGCTACTTGGTGTTCCTGGCCTACCAGGCCATCCGCTACGGCTCGGCTTTCAAGCCGGCAAAGAAGAGCGGGGCCAGGCTTTCCATGGTGAGGAGCTTTTCGACGGGGCTGGGCGTCAACCTGCTCAACCCGAAGATCATCCTTTTCTTCATGACCTTCCTGCCGCAGTTCGTCTCGCCGCACGATCCGGACGCGCCGGGCAAGCTGTTCTTCCTCGGCGCAATGTTCGTGCTGGTATCGGTTCCGGTAACGGCTCCGATGGTGCTGGCCGCGGAACGCTTTTCGTCAGCCATGGTGCGCAATCCGCGCATAACCCGCGCGGTCGACTATCTGTTTGCCGGCGTGTTCTCGGCCTTCGCCCTCAAGATCCTGACGGCCCAGGCAAAGTAGCGTCGCGCCCTCGCCAGTTGCCGGCACTGCGGCCGGCCACCAGCCAGTAGGCCATGCCGCCGAAGATGCCACTGGCGATGATGGCGAGCGCGAAGCCCGGATCGGCGGTCATGTCATGGCCGGCCTCGGCCATGCCGGTCATCAAGCCGATGACGACCGCGGCGGCGACGGCGCCGGTCAGGGCGTAGAACAGCCAGTCGCGCTTGCCCATGATTTCGCCAAGCAGGATGGCCAGCATCGCCGGGACGAAGGCGATGTAGGCAATCCAGAGCGCGACGAGCGGAACGGCGAACAACATCGATCCGAGAGCTGCCGGCAGCGGCTCGTCCTGCCCGAATTCAATCGCGCTCACCACAAGCAGATTGAGGAACAGGCTGGCAGCGAGGGCGGCCGTGGCGTAGCCGATTATGATGAAGAGAAACCGCAGGAGATAGATGAAGACGGCAGCCATCAGGCCTCGCCATGGCCCGCAATCATCATCGCCTCCAGCGCCAGGCGGTCGGACTTCTTCATGCGTTCGGACTCGGATTTGAGCTGGCCACAGGCTGCGAGAATGTCGCGGCCACGCGGTGTGCGGATCGGCGATGCGTAGCCGGCCGCATTGATGTAGTCGGAGAACTTCTCGATTGTCTCCCAGTCGGAGCACTGGTAGTTGGTGCCGGGCCAGGGGTTGAACGGGATCAGGTTGATCTTGGCCGGGATGCCCTTGAGCAGCTTCACCAGTTCCCTGGCGTCGGCCAGGCTGTCATTGACGTCCTTGAGCATCACATACTCGAATGTGATGCGGCGGGCATTGGACAGGCCGGGATAGGCGCGGCAGGCTGCGATCAGGTCCTTGAGCGGATACTTCTTGTTGATCGGCACCAGCATGTCGCGGAGGTCGTCGTTGGTGGCGTGCAGCGAAATGGCGAGCATGACGCCGATCTCCTCGCCGGTGCGATAGATCTCCGGGACCACGCCGGAAGTGGACAGCGTGATGCGCCGTTTCGACAAGGACAGGCCGTCGCCATCGGATGCAATCAGCAGCGCTTTCTTGACCGCCTCGAAATTGTAGAGCGGCTCGCCCATGCCCATCATGACGATGTTGGAGATCTTGCGCCCCTCGGCCGGCACGATGGCGCCGTCGGGCGTGTCGCGGTCGGGAAAATCGCCGAGCCGGTCGCGCGCCGTCATCAACTGGGTCAGGATTTCCTCGGCGGTCAGGTTGCGCACCAGCTTCTGCGTGCCGGTGTGGCAGAAGGAGCAGGTCAGGGTACAGCCGACTTGACTCGAAATGCAGAGCGTGCCGCGGCCGGCCTCGGGAATGTAGACGGTCTCGATCTCGACGGGGCGTCCGGCGCCGCGCGGCGGAAAGCGGAACAGCCATTTGCGCGTGCCGTCGGAGGAAATCTGCTCCTCGACGATTTCGGGGCGCGCAATGTCGAAATGCTCCGCCAGCTGGCCGCGCAGATCCTTGGAAATGTTGAACATGTGAGCGAAGTCGGAGACCCCGCGCACATAGAGCCAGTGCCAGAGCTGCTGTGCGCGCATCTTGGCCTGGCGTTCCGGCACGATGCCGGCGGCCACAAGGGCTTCGCCGATCTCGGCGCGCGTCAGGCCGATCAGGGAAGCCTTGCCGGCGCCCGGAGCTGCAGCCCTGAGCGCATCGCGCGTGGCCGTGTCGGCGAGGTTGATCGATAGGGTCATGGCTCGGTCATATGGGTGGATCGGGTCGGATTGTCGACGTTTTGCGCGCACATAGCATGATGCAGGGGTTGCGTCACGCGCGGCGGTTGACAGGCGGCGCCGAAAAACCTTGATGAAAACACTGGGGCAGAAGACCGGAAGAGCAGGTTCGTGGGCATAGAAAAGAATTTCCCGGTGCTGCGCCGGTCGCGCATCATGCTGACCAAGCGGCGCGTATGGCAGCCGCGGCTCGTCTTCTGGGCGGGCGCCGTCGGCATCGGCCTGATCAGCGTGCTGTTTGCCTACCTGGCCGACGAAGCGCAGTTCCTGTTCCACGGCGTCACCAGCGGCGAGGGCTGGCGCTCGGCCCTGCCATTGCTCATCACGCCCGCCGGCTTCGTGCTGTGCGCATGGCTCGCCCACAGCTGGTTTCCGGGGTCGCAGGGCAGCGGCATTCCGCAGGCGATCGCGGCGCGTGTTTTGCGCGACGACGCGGACCGCAGCCACATCCTGTCGCTCAAGCTTGTTGTCGGCAAGATCCTGCTCACCGTGATCGGTCTCGCGTCGGGAGCCTCAATCGGCCGAGAAGGGCCGACCGTGCAGGTCGGTGCGTCGCTGATGCTGCAGGCGGCGCGCTGGGGAGGCATGGCGCATGCGCGCGGGCTCATTCTCGCCGGTTCCGCGGCCGGCATCGCAGCGGCCTTCAACACGCCGCTTGCCGGAATCGTCTTCGCCATCGAGGAAATGGGGCGCAGCTACCAGTCGCGCACCAACGGCATCGTGCTGTCGGCGGTGATTCTCGCAGGCCTGGCCGCGATCGGTCTGGTCGGCAACTACACCTATTTCGGCATCACCGACGCGCGTGTCAGCACCGGCGCCGAGTGGTTGCTCGTCGGCGCCTGCGGCATCGTTGGCGGCGGCATGGGGGCCTTCTTCAGCTGGGCGGCACTGCGTGCGATCCGGCGTTTGCGGCGCTGGCTGCAACCCGACCCGCTCAGGCGCACGCTTGCCTTTGCCGGCATCTGCGGACTGGCGGTGGCGGCCATCGGCCTGGTGTCGGGCGGCCAGACCTTCGGCACGGGTTACGACCAAGCACGCAGTGCCATCGAGGGAAACGCGCTGCCCTGGTTTTTCTTCGCGGAGAAATTTGCCGCCGGGCTGATCTCGATGGTTTCGGGCATTCCGGGCGGCATATTCGCACCGTCGCTGTCGGTCGGCGCCGGCATCGGCAGCACGCTCGGGCTGCTGCTCGGCGCCGATATCGGGCTGGCGGCACTGCTCGGGATGGCGGGTTACTTCGCCGGCGTCGTCCAGGCTCCGATGACCGCCTTCGTCATCATCCTCGAGATGACGGGCAACCATGACAACGTGATTCCGCTGATGTGCGCCTCGATGCTTGGCTACGGCACGGCGCGGATGATCTCACGCGAGCCGCTTTACCACGCCATGTCGCGGTTGATCATCGCCGACCAGCTGCGCCGCAAGCGCGCCGAATCGAAGCCGGTGTCAGAGGGTGTGGGCGACGCGGTCTGACGGGCTGGACTTACTTGCAGCTGGAAATGGAGTTGAGAGCGGCGGTGATGCCGCGCAGCGAGAAGGTGTAGCTGGTCGGGTTGTCGCGGCCCGAGCGCGCCTGAACCTCCATGTCGGCGCCGGCCTTCATGGCGGCGATGAGCTGCGGCTCTTCGGCGGCGTTCTCGACCCAGGCCGACTTGCCCTTGGTGAACATCGAGAACTTCTTGTCGCCGATCGTGACCTGCACCTTGGAACCGTCCTTGAGTTCATAGCCTGCGATGAACTGCGGCTCGAAGGAGACGGCCTGGCCCGGCCGCTGGCTGACGAAGAAGAACATGTCGCCATGGTCGAGCGTCGCTGGCTGCATGGATTTCGGCTTGGGCACGGTCAGCACGTAGCAGACCTTGCCGTTCTGCGCCTGATAGCTGTAGGTCGCCCAATCGCCGTGCTCGGCCATCTTCTTGGCCGACTGAGCGAAGGCCGAGCCCGCCGTCGCAACGAGCGCCAAGCCGAAGAGTATCGAGATGAATCCCCGCATCGTCCTACCGTTTTCCTGTCGTTTCCGCCGGCCACAATACATGCCGGGGGCGCAGCGCGCCGATTTGGTTCACTTTGATTTAATCTGGGTTACCAAATGATGAACTTTTGCCCAAGAGCATTCCTGCTCCATCATCCGCCAACGCCACGACGACGCGCAAGCCCCCAGGGACGAATCCGCGCCGTATCCCGCGGGCAACCCAATGGCAGGAAAGCGGCAAGAGTTTGACCTGCGTGGTCAGGCCTCTTCCAGCGCCTGCCTCGCGGCAAGGCGGTGGGCCGGCGTGATGTGGGCGCGAACGGCGCTTATCGCGGCCGTCAGCACCGCGATGTCGTCCGTGAAGCCGAAGCCAAGAATGATGTCGGGAATGCTGTCGGTGGGCAGCACGAAATAACCGAGCGCGGCAAGCAGAATGGCCTTGGCGCGAAATGGCGTGTTGCCGTCGAGCGCGCAGTAATAGGCGGCGACCACCTCGTCCATGAACGGGACCTGCCGGCCAGCCTTGCGCGCGGTGCGCCAGAATTTCTGGCGCAGGTCGGCCTCGCCGGCGCCCTGCTCCGTCGTCCCTCTGGTGCTGTCCGATGCGTTGTCTGCGGCCATCGCTCTTCTCCTTGCAAGAAGATGTGGGAAATCAATTGCCTGACTGCAAGACCCGCCTACGTGCCGGCAAAGCGATTCATCATGCGGGCGAGGTCGAAGTCGAGCGCGGTCAGGCCGCCGGCGTCGTGCGTGTTCAGCTTCACTTCGACGGTCTTGTAGACATTCGACCAGTCGGGATGATGGTCGAGCTTTTCCGCGGCAAGCGCGCTGCGGGTCATGAAGGCGAAGGCCTCGCTGAAATTGCGGAAGGTGAAGGTGCGGCTGATCGAAGCTGCGTCCTCGGCAAGCGCCCAGCCATCAAGCTCTGCCATCGCCGCCGCGACGGCCTGTCGGTCCATCTTTTCCCTAGCCATGCCATTCTCCATCTTGTCGGCTGCCGATCATGGCAGCATTCTGGCCGCCATGCCCAAGCCATCTATCCTTTTTGTCTGCCTCGGCAATATCTGCCGGTCTCCGCTCGCCGAGGGCGTGCTGCGCGCCGTGCTGTCCGCAAAGGGCATGGCGGAGGGGGTCGACATCGATTCGGCGGGGACGGGCGCCTGGCATGCCGGATCGGCACCCGACCCGCGCTCGGTCGCCATTGCGGCCAGGAACGGTATCGACATTTCCGGCCAGAGGGCGAGAAAGGTCCGCCCGGAAGACTTTTCTCGCTTCGAGCTGATCCTCGGCATGGACCACTCCAATGTCGAGCTGCTGCGCGCCATGGCCCCGCAGGACGGCACGGACCGCGTTCACCTGTTCCTCGACTTCGCGGGACGCGGAGATATCGAGGTGCCCGATCCCTATTTCGGCGGCGCGAACGGGTTCGACGAGGTCTATCGCATGATCCGGGTCGCCTCGGAGGCGGTTGCCGACAGGCTCGGGGCGCGGTTGTCGGCACCCGCCAGGGGCCAGGTTTCCTCGATCACGTAGGGCCCGCCGCCGACCGAATCGCGCGACGACATCAGCACGAAGCGGCCGACCCGGAAGGGTGCCGCGGCAAAGTTGCCGCGTGCCGAGAGATAGTGCGCGACATCGATGGGGTTCGAGTGCCTGAGCCGTGCGAGCGTGACATGCGGCGTGAACTTGCGCGGGTCTGGCGCGATGCCGAGGCGCTGGCAGATTCGGTCGATCTCGCCCTGAAGGGCATTGAGATCGGGCGAAGCTGCGGTGCCGGCATAGACGGAATGCGGCTTCTTGGAACCGAAGGCGCCGACGCCGGAAAGGGTCAGGGAGAAGGACGGTCGCCTGACGCGGTCGAGCGCACCGGCGATTTCGTCGGCCACGTGGCCTTCGATGTCGCCGATGAAGCGCAGCGTCATGTGGTAGTTTTCGACGTCCATCCAGCGTGCGCCGGGGAGCCCACCGCGCAGCAACGAGAGTGAAAGTGCTGCGTCACGCGGAATTTCGAGGGCGGTGAAAAGACGCGGCATGGCCAGGTTCCCTTCCTCGAATCGTACTCTTGAAACTCAACGAATCACCGATCACCCCGGGGGGCAAGCGGATTTTTTTCGCTGCTGCACACGGGCGACGCGATTACGCGGCGTAAGATTTTTCGTCTCACGTCGGGTCTGCCGGCGCCGCGGGCAGCAGCTTTTCGATGGCGGGCACCGCTCGCGCCACCATCCGGTCGACGCCCGCCGCATTGGGATGCATGCCGTCGTCGAGCAGAAATTGCGGCTGCCCCGCCACGCCGTCGAGAAAGAAGGGATAAAGCGGCACCCCGTATTCGGCGGCCAGCGCGGGAAAGATCGTATCGAAGGCCGACTGGTATTCGGGCCCCAGATTGGGTGCTGCAAGCATGCCGGCCAGCAGGACGTCGATCTTGCGCTCGCGCAGCCGCGAGATCATTGCGTCGAGGTTCTTGCGCGTCAAAGCGGGCGCCACGCCGCGCAGCATGTCGTTGGCTCCGAGTTCCAGGATGACGAGCTGCGTTCCATCCGGGATCGACCAGTCGAGTCGCGCCAGTCCGCCGCTGGTGGTGTCGCCGGAAACGCCGGCATTGACGATCACGACATCGTGACCCCGCTCGCGCAGGGCTTTTTCAAGCTTTTCGGGGAAGCTCTGGCCGGCGTCGAGCCCATAACCGGCCATCAGGCTGTCACCGAAGCCGACGATTTTGTAGGGCTCTGCCGATGCCGACGCCGAAAGCAGCGATGCCGCGAGAAACAGACTGGCGACCAGTCGCGCGAAAAAATTGAATGCCATGCCGCAAAGCCCATATGACGGAAACAGTTTCCGCCCTCCACTCCCCATATAGGACAGATTTTCCGTGACAGAACCCGTCATCCAGTTGAAGGACGTGTCGCTGACCCTTGGCGAGGGCGCGTCGTCAGTGCACGTGCTGAAAGGCGTCAGCCTCGATGTGGCACAGGGAGAGGCTACCGGCATCGTCGGCCCATCCGGTTCGGGAAAATCGACATTGCTGATGGTCTTGGCCGGACTGGAAAGAGTCGATTCGGGAACGGTACGGATCGCCGGCGAGTTGCTGAACGGCAAGTCGGAGGATGCGGTTGCGGCGTTCAGGGGCCGCACGATCGGCATCGTGTTCCAGTCGTTCCACCTGATCCCCAACATGACAGCGCTGGAGAACGTCGCCGTGCCGCTGGAGCTTGCCGGGCATGACGACCCCTTCGGGGCGGCGTCGGCGGAACTCGCTTCCGTCGGGCTGGCCGAGCGCGTGACGCACTATCCGGGCGAACTGTCGGGCGGCGAGCAGCAGCGCGTCGCCATCGCGCGGGCGCTGGCGCCAAATCCGCGCCTGCTGATCGCCGACGAGCCGACCGGCAATCTCGATCAGGCGACCGGCCGGCAGATCGCCGACCTTCTGTTCGCGAAGGCGACAGAGCGCGGCATGACGCTGGTGCTGGTGACGCATGACCCGTCGCTGGCGGGGCGCTGTGCGCGCCAGGTTGCGATGCGTTCGGGACGAATCGAGGCTGCACCCGCGCTGGCAGTTCCGGCCTGATGTCGCCGGCGCGAACGCTGCAACTGGCCGTCCGCTTCTCGCTGCGCGAGATGCGCGGCGGGTTGTCGGGCTTCATGATCTTCCTGACCTGCATTGCGCTCGGCGTCGCGGCGATCGGCGGCGTCAATTCGGTCGCACGCTCGATCACTGCCGGCGTCGCCAATGAGGGCCAGGTGCTGCTCGGCGGCGACATTCGTTTCGAGCTCAACCAACGGCAGGCATCTGCCGAAGAGAAGACCTTTCTTGATGGGCTCGGCACGGTGGCGGAGAGCGCCAGCATGCGATCCATGGTGCGGCTGGAAGACGGCTCCGACCAGACGCTGGCGGAAGTGAAGGCGGTCGACGGCCTCTATCCGCTTTTCGGCGCGCTGGTGACGGAGCCTGCGCTGCCACGTGACGAACTGTTCGGCGAAAGGAACGGCATCTTCGGCGCCGCGGCTCCCGACCTGATGTTCGAGCGGCTCGGTATCGAGCCCGGAGCCCACGTCAGGCTCGGCACGGCGACCTTCGAACTGCGTGCCAGGCTGGTCACTGAGCCCGATGCCGCGTCGGAAGGCTTCGGCTTCGCGCCGCGGCTCCTGGTTTCGCTGGAAGGGCTGACGGCTTCGGGGCTGGTGCAGCCGGGCAGTCTTGTCGAATACGCCTACAAGGCGCGGCTGCCGGGAAATCCTTCCGAGGCCGCGCTGGCGGCAGTGCGCGACCAGGCGGCCGAACAGTTTCCGCAGGCCGGGTGGAGCATCCGCACGCGCCTCAATGCCGCGCCATCGCTATCGGCCAACATCGAACGCTTTTCGCAGTTCCTGACTCTGGTCGGTCTCACCGCCCTGGTCGTCGGCGGGGTCGGCGTTGGAAACGCGGTGCGCGCCTATCTCGAGGGCAAGCTCGGCGTCATCGCCACTTTCAAGAGCCTCGGCGCGTCGGGCGGCTTCGTCGTCAGCGTCTATCTCGTGCAGATACTGATCATCGCCGGCATCGGCATCGTGATCGGGCTCGTACTCGGCGCGATAATGCCGTTTGCAGCGACGGCTGCACTGTCTTCGGTCATTCCGGTACCAGTCGAAGGGGGACTCTACCCCGACGCACTCGGCATGGCGGCGCTGTTCGGCCTGCTGGTGACGCTGTTGTTCGCGCTCCTGCCACTGGGCCGGGCGCGCGACATTCCGGCAACCGCGCTGTTTCGCGAACTGGGCGTGCAATCGGGGCGATTGCCGAGGCGCGTCTACATGCTGGCGGTGGCGGTGCTGGCATTGCTGCTCGCCGGCCTTGCCATCTGGTTTTCCGGCGACCGTCGCATCGCCGCCATTTTCGTTGGCGGTGTGGTATTTTCCTTCTTGGTGCTGCGCCTCGTCGGCCAGCTGGTGCAGATGCTGGCGCGCAAGAGCCCGCGCGTGCGCTTCGTGGCGCTTCGGCTGGCGATCGGCAACATTCACCGGCCCGGCGTCCTGACACCCTCGGTCGTGCTGTCGCTCGGGCTTGGGCTGACGCTTCTGGTGACGCTGGCGCTGATCGACGGAAACCTCAGGCAGCAGATCTCGGGCAGCCTGCCGGAACGCGCGCCCAACTTCTTCTTCGTCGACATCCAGAGCACCGAAGTCGAGAATTTCGCCGACTTCATTGCCAGGGAGGCGCCAGCCGGCAAGCTCGTGCGCGTGCCGATGCTGCGCGGCCGTATCGTCGAACTCAACGGGGTCGACCTGCGGAAGATCGAGATCCCGGCCGAGGGGGGCTGGGTGCTGCGCGGCGATCGCGGCCTGACCTACGAGGCACAGCAGCCGGACAATGCAACCCTGTCGGCCGGTACCTGGTGGCCGCAGGACTATGCCGGCGAGCCGCTGGTCTCGTTCTCTGCCGAGGAGGCTGGCGAACTCGGCCTGAAGCTCGGCGACACCATCACCGTCAACGTCCTCGGCCGCAACCTGACCGCGCGCATCGCCAATTTCCGGCAGGTGAAGTGGGAATCCATGGGCATCAACTTCGTCATGGTGTTTTCGCCCAACACCTTCGCAGGCGCGCCGCATTCCTGGCTGGCAACGCTGTCGGCCCCTGACGCCAGTGTCGCCGACGAGGCACGCCTGCTCAATGCCGTGACGCGGGCCTTTCCGGCGGTCACGACCGTGCGGGTCAAGGACGCGCTCGATGTGGTGAACCGCATCGTGGCGCAGCTCGGAACAGCCATACGCGCCGCGGCAAGCGTCGCGCTGATTGCCTCGGTACTGGTGCTCTCCGGTGCGCTGGCCGCAGGCAACCGGGCCCGGGTGCATGACGCTGTGGTGCTGAAAACGCTTGGCGCGACGCGGCGAACGCTGATTTCGGCCTTCTCGCTCGAATACGCCCTCATCGGCCTTGCCACGGCAGTCTTTGCACTGTTTGCCGGCGGTACGGCCGCATGGTTCGTGGTCGCAAGGATCATGAACCTGCCCTCGAGCTTCATGCCGGAGGTGGCGGTGGCGACCGTCGTGGCGGCCCTGGTGCTCACCGTTGGCTTCGGCCTGCTCGGCACCTGGCGGGTGCTTGGCCACAAGGCAGCGCCGGTGCTGCGGAATCTCTAGCGACGCCCCCGGCAGAGACGCTCGCGAGCAGGCGCGCATTGGAAGGCGCGCCAATTCCGCTCATCTCGCGGTAATATTACCGCGAATTCACCCGGTCACGCATCGTTGCAGGGTGTTGCGGGTCTTGTCGTGGCGACCAAGAAGCATCATATTCGCCGCAGGCATGCTGGAGTCCCGCCAGCGGCGCCCGGGAATCCCTGCCAAGGGTTGCCTGACACCGGACGGGACAGAAGCAACATAGAGGAAACAATGGCTGACCTTCGAAATTATCAGGCACGCGCCGTGAACGTGGGCACCCACGCGGACGCGTCCATCGACGAGGGCCTGCGCGCCTACATGCTCAAGGTTTACAACCTGATGGCACTGGGCCTCGTCATTACGGGCCTGGCCGCGCTTGGCACGATTATGCTGGCGACGACCAACGACCCTGCAACAGCAGTTGCCACACTGGGCAACGGCAAGATGCTCACCAGCGTCGGACAGACTCTTTACGGTTCGCCGCTGCGCTGGGTGGTCATGCTGGCTCCGCTGGGCATGGTGTTCTACCTCAGCGCCCGCATCAACTCGATGACGACGTCCGCTGCGCAGACCGCGTTCTGGGTCTTCGCCGGCCTGATGGGCCTGTCGCTGTCGTCGATCTTCCTGGTCTATACGGCGCAGAGCATCGTGCAGACCTTCTTCATCACCGCGGCCGCCTTCGGCGCTCTGTCGCTGTGGGGCTATACGACCAAGCGCGACCTGACCGGCATGGGCACGTTCCTTGTCATGGGCGTGTTCGGCCTGATCATCGCGATGGTGGTCAACATCTTCCTGCAGTCGTCGGCACTGCAGTTCGCCATTTCGTCGATCGGCGTGCTGATCTTCGCAGGCCTCACGGCCTACGACACGCAGCAGATCAAGGAAATGTACTACGAGGGCGACAGCTCCGAAGTCTCGGGCCGCAAGGCAATCATGGGCGCGCTGCGCCTCTACCTCGACTTCATCAACCTGTTCACCTTCCTGCTGCAGTTCCTCGGCAACCGCGAATAGCCGCTGCCGTACACGCAGAAATCCGAGGGCGGCCCATGCGGCCGCCCTTTTCTTTTGGCCGGACCGCTGCTTTGATCGGTGAATCACTGACGAGCGCGACATGACCACCACACAGATCCGGCCCGCGTTCGCGGCGGACCTCGACGCGATCACCAAGATCTATGCCGATGCGGTTCTCAACGGCACGGCGAGCTACGAACTCGAACCGCCTTCGCTCGCCGAGATGACCAGACGCTACCGCACACTGGCTGATGGCGGCTTTCCCTACCTGGTGGCCGAAATCTCCGGACGGATTGCCGGCTATGCCTATGCCGGGCCGTTCCGGCCGCGGCCGGCCTATCGCTTCATCGTCGAGAACTCGGTCTATGTCGCGCCCTGGGCGAAGGGCAGCGGCACCGGCCGGTCGCTGCTCGAGCGCCTGATCGGCGAGACCGAGGCGCTCGGCTTTCGGCAGATGATCGCGGTGATAGGCGACGGTTCGCCAGAAAGTCCGTCAGTCAGGCTGCATGCGCGCGTCGGTTTCCGCCATTGCGGGAGGCTGGAGGGCTCGGGCTACAAGCACGGGCGCTGGCTCGATACGGTGTTCATGCAGTTTTCGATGAATGGCGGTTCGGAGACGCCGCCTGACGCCGAGCCGGGCCCGGTGAGGGCGTAGCAGGTCGCAGTCCGCTTGCTTGCCGGCGGAGCCGATCCGTTCAGGACCTGCCGCTGACCAGCTTCAGGCTCTTGTCGAAGACGCTCAGGACGCGGGCAAGCTCATGACCGCGCTTGAGAATCTGCCCGCCAGCCGCGACGACCGACCAGGCGCCCTGCCGGCGCGCGAGCGACGGATCCTTGATGATGCGGTAAAGCGGGGTCTCGGAGGTGCGCCGGAAGACGGAGAATACGGCGCGGTCCTGAAGATGGTCGATAGCATAGTCGCGCCATTCGTTGGCCGCGACCATCCGGCCATAGAGGCGCAGGATCTGGTCGAGTTCGCGTCGGTGAAACGTAACGGGCAGGTCCTGACGTTCGCGCCGCGCCTCATGGAGGCGGATCAGTATCCCGGAGTCTTCCCTATCCTCCGGTCCCGGGGCGCGATCCATCATCAGCGACCTTTCATGACAGTTGCCTGACAATCAAAGGTGACGTTTTCACGCTGCAATTGCAATACCCGAGGATGCAATCACGCAACGGCGCAGAATGGCAAACCAGCTGTTCACGCGACAGATACATTCTGAATTGATTGGTGATGTCACGCCACATTGCTGCCGTTATTTATCCGTGCTCACGCCCCAATGTCCGACGAATTTACTTGTGTTGCCTGAGACGGTTCGGTCCGGCACTGGCTCGTAAACCCCAAGCCCCCCGCCCACGGGTCTGAGTCGGATCGAACCAACCTCGGCTTCCTTCGGGAAGTCGGGTGCGACGATCCCAAAGACCAAAATGGCCGGTGTCAGTAGCAAGCTGGCGCCGGCTTTTTAGTATCCGGAAAGCGGTTCAGCTCGCTGGCTGGCCGATCATCGCTGCGCCGAGGATGGGACCCGGCAGGCCGCCCGGGCGGACCGACTGCAGCAGCACGGCGCAGCCGCCCTTGCGCAGGATCTCGCTCTTGGGGAATTCGAAACTCGCCGCCTTGCCGTGCCACATTCCCGCAGTCTGGATATCGGTGACCGGATTGGCGTAGTTGATGGTCTTTCCCCGGTTCTCGCCGCGCTGGATGACCACCGGGTGCTGCGGGTCGAAATAGACGAGAACGAGGTGGGCATTGCCCTTCTGGTTCGGCGCGGCATCGGTGTTGATGATGATGCTGTCGCCGGCCTCGCTGACGGCGATGCCGATCGGCAGTCCGCCGGCCTCGCGTGTCTTGCCTATGGCGCCAAGCACGGCGCTGCGCTTGCCGCCGTTGACATGGCTTGAGCCGTTGATGACTGCCTGCGGCGTGTAGACCGAGCGCTCTCCAAGCGATTTGCCGTACTGGTACTGCCGCTTGGTGTTCTCGGGGCTGCCGAGCGTGTCCTTCCAGCCGAGATAGTCCCAGTAGTCGACGTGGTAGCCGAGTGCGATGACGTCGCCGCTGCTGGCAAGCTCGTCGAGCACGTGGTCGGCGGGCGGGCAGGAACTGCAGCCCTGGCTGGTGAAGAGTTCGACGACGCCGGCCGGCCTCTGGAAATCACCGCCGAGCGATGGCGCGCACAGGGCGAGCAAGGTCGCGGCCGTCAACAAGATCCTGTTACGCATATGCATTGCGGCTCCGCCGATGCCGCCTCCCAGATGATTGCCGACCTGATTGACAGATCATCCGAACAACGGGAAGTCACGTTGCGGTGAAACCCCGGCCCGCCGCCCGAACCGCCGGGCCAGAGCCCGGCGGACAGGGATGCGGATGCTAGGCGGCGAGATCGCGCAGCACGTATTGCAGAATGCCGCCGTTCTTGAAGTATTCGAGCTCGTCGACCGTATCGATGCGGCACAGGATCGGCACGTCGACGGTGCGGCCGTCGGCATAGCTGATCTTCGCCACCATCTTCTGGCGCGGGCGGATGGCCTCCAGGCCTTCGATGGTTACGGTCTCGTCGCCGTTCAGGCCAAGCGAGGCCCAGGAGGTGCCGGCGTCGAGCACGAAGGGAACGACGCCCATGCCGACGAGATTCGAGCGGTGGATGCGCTCGAAGGACTGCGCAATGACGGCGCGTACGCCGAGCAGGTTGGTGCCCTTGGCCGCCCAGTCGCGCGACGATCCGTTGCCGTATTCGACGCCGGCAAAGATGACCAGCGGCACGCCTTCCTGGCGATACTGCATGGCTGCGTCGTAGATCGGCATCTCTTCCTTGGAGGGATAGTGGATGGTGTAGCCGCCCTCGCGCCCGTTCTCGCCCAGCATGTGATTGCGGATGCGGATGTTGGCGAAGGTGCCGCGCATCATCACCTCGTGATTGCCGCGGCGCGTGCCGTACTGGTTGAAGTCGGCAACGCCGACGCCGTGGTCGGTGAGGTACTTTCCGGCCGGCGACGCGGCCTTGATCGAACCGGCCGGCGAAATGTGGTCGGTGGTGATCTTGTCGCCGAACAGGCCAAGGATGCGTGCGCCCTCGATGCGGCCGATAGCGGCCGGCTTGCTGCCCATCCCGGTGAAGTAGGGCGGGTTCTGGACATAGGTCGAGTCATTGTCCCAGGTGTAGGTCTGGCCCTCAGGTATCTGGACAGCCTTCCAGTTGTCGTCGCCCTTGAAGACGTCGGCATATTTGCGCGCGAAGAGTTCGCGCGTGACGTTCTCGGCGATGAACTCGTCGATCTCCTGGCTCGACGGCCAGATATCCTTCAGGAAGACCGGGTTGCCGTCGCGGTCCTCGCCGAGCGGCTCGGTGGTTAGGTCCCGGGTCACGGTCCCGGCCAGCGCATAGGCGACGACGAGAGGCGGCGAGGCAAGATAGTTCGCCTGCACGTCCGGCGAGACGCGGCCCTCGAAGTTGCGATTGCCCGACAGCACGGCCGCGCCGATCAGGCCCTTGTCGTTGATGGTCTTGGAAATCGGCGCCGGCAGCGGACCGGAATTGCCGATGCAGGTGGTGCAGCCGAAGCCCACGAGGTTGAAGCCGATCTGGTCGAGTTCCTTCTGCAGGCCCGACTTCTCCAGATACTCGGCAACGACCTGGCTGCCGGGCGCCAGTGACGTCTTCACCCACGGCTTCTGCTTCAGGCCGAGCCGGTTGGCGTTGCGCGCCACGAGGCCGGCTGCCATCAGCACGCTCGGATTCGATGTGTTGGTGCAGGAGGTGATGGCGGCGATCACCACGTCGCCATGGCCGAGATCGAAATCCTCGCCCTCGACCTTGTAGCGGGCGGCGGCGTCGACCGTCTTCTTGTATTCGGTCTCCATAGCCTTGGCGAAGCCGGACGGGATGTCCTGCAGCGCCGCGCGTCCCTCGGGGCGCTTCGGCCCGGCCATGGACGGCACGACCTCGCCGAGATCGAGTTCGAGAAGGTCGGTGAAGACAGGCTCCGGCGAATCCTTCTCGCGCCACATGCCCTGGGCCTTGGAATAGGCCTCGACCAGTTCGATGCGGCTCTCGGCGCGGCCGGACATGGTCAGGTAGCGGATGGTCTCGGAATCGACCGGGAAGAAGCCGCAGGTCGCGCCGTATTCGGGCGCCATGTTGCCGATCGTGGCGCGGTCGGCGAGCGTCATGTTGGACAGGCCCGGGCCGTAGAATTCGACGAACTTGCCGACGACGCCCTTCTTGCGCAGCATCTGCGTGACGGTGAGCACCAGGTCGGTGGCGGTGACGCCCTCCGTCAGCTTGCCGGTCAGGCGGAAGCCGATGACTTCGGGCAGGAGCATCGACACGGGCTGACCCAGCATCGCTGCTTCCGCCTCGATGCCACCGACGCCCCAGCCGAGCACGCCGAGGCCGTTGACCATGGTGGTGTGCGAATCGGTGCCGACGCAGGTGTCCGGGTAGGCAATGACGTCGCCGTCCTCGCCGGTTGTCGTCCATACGGTCTGGGCGAGATATTCGAGATTGACCTGGTGGCAGATTCCGGTGCCGGGCGGCACGACGCGGAAGTTGCGGAACGCCTGCTGGCCCCATTTCAGGAACTTGTAACGCTCCTGGTTGCGCTGGTACTCGAGGTCGACGTTGTGCGCGAAGGCCATCGGCGTGCCAAACTCGTCGACAATGACCGAGTGGTCGATGACGAGATCGACGGGCACCAGCGGGTTGATCTTCTGCGGATCGCCGCCCAGCGAGGCCATGGCGTCGCGCATCGCCGCGAGATCGACGACTGCGGGCACGCCCGTGAAGTCCTGCATCAGGACGCGTGCCGGGCGATAGGCGATCTCGACACCGGCGGTGCCCTTGTCGGTCAGCCAGCCGGCGACAGCCTCGATGCTTTCCTTGGTGACCGAGCGGCCATCCTCGTTTCGCAACAGGTTCTCAAGCAGAACCTTCATCGAGTAGGGCAGCTGCGAGATGCCGGTCAGGCCGTTCTTCTCGGCCTCGATCAGATTGTAGTAAACATACTCGGCGCTGCCCACCTTCAGAGTGCGGCGGCAATTGAAGCTATCGATTGATTTTGGCACGTGCGATCCCATTCCGGTCGGTTCTGCCTAAGAACGGACTCCTGTGGCATGCTAACACGCGCAAAGGTGCGGGTACGGTCATTTCCGCTGTCCGTTCCCTGCGATTCGTCCGTGGAACGACGTTCGCTGGTTCGGCGCAATTTGATTTATCCCGCCGACCGCTGGCAGGATCGATCTGGATATAAAGAAGATTCTGGAAGAGTTCCAGACAGGAATGGGATATTTGCCGCGATGCGTCGGCTTCGCGGCGGGAAGTCTTGCAGGCTGGGGGACGATGCGGCTGATTGCTGAAAATCTGGGCGGCGAACGCGGCGGCCAACCGGTATTCTCGGGTATCGATTTCGCGCTTGGCGAAGGCGAGTGCCTGATCGTGACCGGGCCAAACGGCGCCGGCAAGTCGACCTTGCTGAGGGTTCTGGCCGGATTGCTGCCGGCAGGCTCCGGCCGTGCCGCCTTCGAGGGCGGCGGCGAAGACTTCCCGAGCGTGGCGTCGGCCTGCCATTATCTCGGCCACCTGAACGCCATGAAGACCGCGATGACGGTGCGGGAAAACCTCGCCTTCTGGCAGGAATTCAGCGGCAACCCGGCCCGCGATGTCGGCGAAGCGCTCGAGATGGTGGGGCTCGGTTCGATCGGGCACCTGCCCTTCGGCTACCTGTCGACCGGGCAAAGGCGGCGCAGCTCGATCGCCAAGCTGCTGGTCAGCCACCGCCCTCTATGGCTGCTCGACGAGCCGAGCGCCGGCCTCGACCGGCAGTCGGAGGCCCGGCTGACGGAACTGATGGCGACGCATCTCTCGAATGGCGGCATCATTGTCGCCGCGACCCACCTGCCGCTCGGCCTCGAGGGCGTGCGCACGCTCGAGATGGGCCAGGTCGCACTGGCGGACGCCGGCTGATGCTCGCGCTCTATCTCCGCGAAATCAGGCTCGGCATCCGGGCAGGCGGCGGGGCGCTGACAGGCGTGCTGTTCTTCCTGGCCGTGATCGCCACCATCCCGTTTGCCGTCGGACCCGACCTCAACCTGCTTTCCCGCATCGGGCCGGCGATCTTGTGGATCGGCGCGTTGCTCGCTTCGCTGCTCGGGCTCGACCGGCTGTTCCAGGCCGACCGCGAGGACGGGTCGCTCGACCTCCTGATCCTCGCCGGCGACCGGCACATGCTGGCACTCACGGTGCTGGTGAAATGCCTGGCCCACTGGACCGCGAGCGTGCTGCCGCTGGTGATTTCGGCGCCCGTGTTCGGGCTCATCCTCAACATGCCGCCGGCCGGCATCGGCGCCTCGGCGCTGACGCTGCTGGTGGGGACGCCGGCGATCACTTTCGTGGGGGCAGCGGGCGCGGCCGTGGCGGTCGGCCTGCCGCGCGGCGGGCTGCTGGTGTCGGTGCTGGTCCTGCCATTGACGATTCCCGTGCTGATCTTCGGGGTGTCGGCAAGCTATGCAGCAGTCAACGACCCCGACCCATTCATGCCGCCCTTTCTCATTCTTGCCGCACTGACGCTGTTTCTGGCGGTCGTCGGACCGGTAGCGGCCGCGCTGGCGCTGCGCTTCTCAGCCGACTAGCCGATCACGGCTGCGTCGATTGCCCGTATCGGGCGCGCAGGTTATTGAAGGCGCCTGGAGACATCGCAAGCCATGACGTCGCATACACTTTACGTAACCGCTGCCTACGCCATCTCGGCCGTCGGCATCGGGGGTCTCATCGCCTGGATCCTGCTCGACCAGCGGGCGCGCCGGCGCGACATGGCCGAGATCGAGGCCGCCGGCCTGCGCCGACGGTCCGAGCGCAAGGAGGCCAGGCCGTGACAGCGCGGACCGCCGAACCGCGGTCGCGGCGGCTGCTGGTGCTGTTGCCGGTGGCTCTCTTCTTCGTGCTTGCCGCGCTGTTCCTGATGCAGCTGGTGTCCGGCCGCGACGTGGCCGAAATTCCGTCGGCACTGATCGGCCACGCGGCACCGCAGACAAGCCTGCCGCCGCTTGAAGGCACGGGCATGCCGGGCATCGAAAGCAGCGGCTTTGCCGGCAAGGTGACCGTGTTGAATGTATGGGCTTCCTGGTGTGGGCCCTGCAGGGACGAGCACCCCTTCCTGCTTGGCCTGTCACGCGATTCGCGCATCGAACTGGTCGGGATGAACTACAAGGACGAGCCGGACAATGCGCGCCGCTTCCTTGGCAGCTTCGGCAATCCCTACAAGGCAATCGGCGTCGACGAGGCTGGGCGGGCAGCGATCGACTGGGGCGTCTACGGCGTGCCGGAAACATTTGTCGTCGGACGAGACGGCAGGATCCTGTTCAAGCATGTCGGCCCGCTGACAGAACAGTCGCTGGCCCGGACCCTGATGCCGGAAATCGAGAAGGCGCTTGCCGCGCCGTCACCTGCGAGCTGATTCCCGCGAGTCGATTGGCCCTATCCCTTGAATCGAAAGGGCGCCCAGCGGGCGCCCTTGATCTGAAGTCAGCCGTAAATTTCCTTGTAGGCCTGACGCAGCATGTCGGTGCGGTCGGCGCGCAGGTCGGCGAGGTCGCGTGAGGACAGGCTGGCAATCTCGTCGGCCATCCGGTTGAAGCGGCGGCGCTTGGTGAGACGGCTGCGGGCACCCGAGATAAGGTTCTGAATGATCATGGTGAGGCTCCTTGATGGGCCGCCTTGCGGCGACTGAATAGGTTGTTCCTCCCTGACAGGTGAAAGGTAGTACCGATTTGGTGCAACGCAACATATGATGCCGCAATGCAGCAATGCGTTGAATGCGCAGCTGGGCAATCTGCCTAAAGAATTGGCAGAATCCGGTCTTCTGGGACTTGAGGCTGGAAGAAGAGGAGCTTGAGGGCGCCTCTAGGCGGCGTCAGGCCGCTCGAAGTCGCCTGTATCGCGGTTCATGACCCAGAGTTCGCCGGACGAAATGTCGAACCATGCGCCGGACAAGGTAAGCCGCCCCTTGCCCTCAAGGATTTTCACGCAGGGGAATGTGCGCAGGTTTGCGATCGAATAGCGGATCGAGATGCGTTCCAGCGAGGTCTGCCGCTCGCCGGGGGTCATCATGGTGTTGCCCGTCACGGATTCTGCGGCGGGTGCAACGAGGCTCATCCACTTGCCGATAAAGTCGCCGGGCGACAGCGGCGACGAGGAAGGGTCGAGCGCAGCGCGGATGCCGCCGCAGCGGCCGTGACCCATGACGACGATGTTCTTCACCTTCAGGCCCTGCACTGCAAATTCGAGTGCGGCCGAGGTCGAGTGATACTCGCCATCGGGCTCGTAGGGCGGAACCAGGTTGGCGACGTTGCGCACGACGAAGAGTTCGCCGGGCCCGGCATCGAAAATCGATTCCGGCGCCGCGCGGGAGTCGCAGCAGGCGATGATCATGGTTTCGGGTGTCTGCCCTTCGCGTGCGAGCGAGCGATAACGCCCACTCTCGGAAGGATAGCGCCCGCTCATGAAGTTGCGGTAGCCGGTGAGGAGATGATCTGGCAGATGAACGGACATCGCACGAATTAACGGCAAAACCCGCTGCGCCGCAATGCGCAAATGCGACGCCGGCGGGGTCTGGCGGGCAATCAGCTCGAGATCGGCGCCTGCGCCGGGTTGGCGGGTGCAACCGCGGGCAGGCTGGGCGATATAGCTGCTTGCTACACGGGAAAGCTGCAAGTAGCTTCTACTTGTCTGAGAAATAGCGGCCGCGTTCGCATTTCCACCGGGAGGACAATTATAGGCAGCCGGAATCAGCGGACGCACAGGCGCGGCCGCGGGCACCGTTTCTGCCGCCGGAGGAGTGCCTGGCGCGGGTGCCTTTGAAATTATACGGAGGAACTACCTTGAAACGAGCTATCCCGCACATCCTGTTTTCCGCTGTGCTGTCCGGCGCCACGGCACTTTCGTCCGTCGCTCACGCCGAGACGGTGCTGAAATGGGCGCATGTCTATGAAGTCAGCGAGCCCTATCACACCTGCGCCGTCGAGGCGTCCGACAAGCTGAAGGCGGCGACCGACGGGCGCTACTCGATCGAGGTTTTCCCGGCCAGCTCGCTCGGCAAGGAAGTCGACATCAACGAGGGCCTGGGTCTCGGCACCGTCGACATCATCTACACCGGCCAGCTGTTCGCCGGCCGCGCCTACGGCCCGATCGCCATCGGCGGTGCGCCCTACATGTTCCGTGATTACGATCACTGGGACAAATACCGCAATTCCGAGCTCTTCGCCGATCTGTCGAAGGGCTATGGCGACGCGACCGGCAACCACATCACCTCGCTGACCTATTATGGCAAGCGCCACGCGACATCGAACGTCGACATCCAGAAGCCCGAGGACATGGCGGGCCTCAAGATCCGCGTGCCGAATGCGCCGCTCTACATGATGTTCCCGAAGGCCGTCGGCGCCAACCCGACGCCGATCGCATTCGCCGAAGTGTACCTCGCGCTGCAGCAGGGCACGGTCGACGCGCAGGAGAATCCGCTGCCGACGATCCAGGCCAAGAAGTTCTACGAGGTGCAGAAGTACATCACGCTCACCGGCCACATCACCGACGCGCTGCTGACCATCGTCGGCGGCCCGGCCTGGAACGCCATGGATGCGGCGGACCAGACGGCGCTCGAGGGCGTGCTCGACGATACCGCCACCTGCGCCACGGAGCAGATCATCCAGAAGGAAAAGGAACTCGTGCAGTGGTTCCGCGACCAGAAGGTGACGGTCAACGAGATCGACATCACGCCATTCCGCGAAGCGACGATGAAGCTTCACAACGGCGAGGACGCGACCTGGGACCAGGCCACCTACGACAAGCTGCAGTCGATCAAGTAACGGCTGCCTGACCACCATCGAGCGCGGCGGCAGCCAGCCGCCGCGCCTTTCCCCTCGGAGCTTGCCCGATGTCGGCTGACAAGAATGCCCCGGTCGCGGAATCGTCCATCGCGGACCTCATCCACGCCGAGGACGAAGACCTGTCCGGCTACCAGTGGGACGATTCGCTGGTCCTGGGCGTATTCTGGGCGCTTGCCTTCGTCGTCTTCCTGCAGTTCTTCACCCGCTACGTCCTGAACAACTCGCTCGGCTGGACCGAGGAGATCGCGCGCTTCCTGCTGATCGCGGTCACCTTCCTCGGCGCCATCATGGCGGTCCGGAAGGAGAGCCACATCGCGGTGGAACTCGCCTACCGATGGCTGCCCCGGCGGGCGCGCTACACGCTGCAGATCGCCATCGACGTCATCTCCATCGTCTTCTACGGGTTCATGGGCTTCCTCTGCACGCAGATGGCGGGCAAGACCCAGCAGATGATGGTGTCGATCAACCTGCCCAAGTCGTCGCTCTACTGGTTCACCGCGGCCTGCTTCCTGGCCATGACGCTCTACGCCATCAAGGTGGCGTGGCAGCACGTGCGCACCGGCACCAGCCGGCTGATCGACCCGGAGAGCGCCAAGGCGGTGCTCGGCCCTTCCCTCTGACCGCGGGCACATCATGCTCCTGACCCTTCTCTTCGTCATGGTCTTCGCGCTGATCGCCTTCGGCGTGCCTGTTGCGATCGCGCTGGCCGGTTCCTCGGCCGTTTTCATCCTGCTCGACGGCAATGTCCCGGGGCTGGTGGTGGCGCATCGCATGATCAACGGCGTCGATTCCTTCCCGCTGCTGGCCGTGCCCTTCTTCATCCTGGCCGGCAACCTGATGAACACGGCGGGCATCACCGAACGCATCTTCGATTTCGCCAAGGCGCTGATCGGCTGGCTGCCGGGCGGGCTTGGCCACGTGAACATCGGCGCGTCGGTGATCTTTGCCGGCATGTCCGGTGCGGCCGTCGCCGATGCGGGCGGCCTCGGCGCCATCGAGATCAAGGCCATGCGCGACGCAAAATACGACGCGGGCTTCGCGGTCGGCATTACCGCTGCCTCGTCGACCATCGGGCCGATCATACCGCCGTCGCTGCCGATGGTGATCTACGGCGTCGTGGCCGGCGCATCGATCGGCCAGCTCTTCGCTGCCGGCTTCATTCCCGGCCTGCTGATGGCGGTGGCGCTGATGGCGATGGTCGCCTTCTACGCCCATCGCTACAAGTATCCGCGCGACCAGGCCTTCAGGATGTCCATCCTCGGCACGGCCTTCACGCGCGCGTTCCTGTCGCTGCTGACGCCGGTCATCATCGTCGGCGGCATCCTGTCGGGCGCCTTCACCCCGACCGAAGCCGCGATCGCGGCCTGCGCCTGGGCGCTCTTCCTCGGCCTGTTCGTCTACCGCACGCTGACGGTCCGGCGCTTCCTCAAGGTGTCGCTGGATACGATCGAGACCACGTCGGTGGTGCTGTTCATCGTCGCCGCCGCGTCGATCTTCGCCTGGATCCTGACCTCCAACCGCGTGCCGGAGCACTTTGCGGCGCTGATCCTCAGCGTGTCCGACAACCCGATCGTGATACTGCTTCTGATCAACGCCATCCTTTTGGTGGTCGGCTGCTTCATGGAAACCGTTGCGGCGATCACCATTCTCGTACCCGTGCTGCTGCCGATCGCGGTCAGCGTCGGGGTCGACCCGGTGCATTTCGGCGTGATCCTGGTGCTCAACCTGATGATCGGCCTGCTGACGCCGCCGGTCGGCATGGTGCTCTACGTGCTGTCGCGGGTGGCCAAGGTGCCGTTCGAGCGTTGCGTCACCGCGACGCTTCCCTTCCTCGTTCCGCTGTTCGTCGTGCTGATGCTGGTGACCTTCTTCCCGATCTTCACCATGTGGCTGCCAACGTTGCTCTACCGCTAGGCGGGCGCGAGACGCGGCGAGGAGCCCTACGGCCACCTGCGACATTTTGCCTATATGTCAGGCACATTGACCTATTGCCGAATCATTGGGCAAGACCTAGATTGCAGATGTTGGCCATCTACTCCTCCCAGATGCGATGCCAACTCCGAGCGGTCCGCACCTCCTCCCGCGGGTCGCCTCAGATCGAGCCCGCTGCCACCTCCTCCCGGCAGCGGGCTTTTTTTATGCCGGTTCCGGGTCCAGGGCGTTGCACGCAGGCTTGGTGCATCCAGCCAAGGCGGAAGCCCGCAGCAGATAATCAGGCCAGCAGGTTCGAGGCGCTTCAAGCGTCGGTTTGTGCGCCGTTCGCCGGCAATTCAACGACGAAACAGGCGCCGCCCTCGGGCACCATTTCGTAACGCACCGAGCCGCCATGGTGAACGGCGATCTGGCGCACCAGGGAGAGGCCGATTCCCCAGCCTCCCGCGCTCTCGCTGCGCCCGCTCGGGCGGTAGAAGGGCTCGAAGATGCGATCACGCTCGCCTTCCGGAATACCGTCACCGCAATCGCGCACGACCAGCCGCACGACCGGTCCATCGCGTCGGACATGCGTCGTCACCGGCGGCGCGCCGTGCCGCAGGGCGTTCTGGATCAGGTTGCGCACCAGCCGCCGGAGCAGGCGTGCGTCGCCCGACACGGTGGCCGGAGACCCGGTGACCGCGACATCGCTTCCGGCCCCCTCCTCGGCTGTGAGGGCGAGCAAGTCGACGTCTTCGACGCGCTCAGGGCTGCGCACATGGTCAAGCCGGCTGGCAAGCAGGATCTCCTCCACGAGGGCATCGAGCTCGCCGAGGTTCTTGATGATCTCGTCGCGTGTCCTGTCGCTTGCCGACCGCTCGTAAAGGTCGATCGCCATGCGCAGCCGCGCCAGGGGCGAGCGCAGTTCATGGCTGGCATTGGCGAGCAGCGAGCGGTGCGCGGCAACAAGCCGCTCGATCTGCCCGGCCGCCTCGTTGAAGCTCTTGGCAACGGCCGCGACCTCGTCGCTGCCTGAGACAGGAACGCGCCGGGACAGGTCGCCGCCGCCCCAGACCTCGACTCCCTTGCGCAGGCTTTCGAGGCGGCGGGTCAGCTGGCGCACGACGGGGTAGGCAGCAATGCCGATGACGGCCGCGACCAGCACCAGCGATCCGAGGGGATTGCGACGCCCGGGTCCGAGGGGCTGATCGGACCGCAAGGCTACGTAGCGGCCATCGGCAAGCTCCGTCGCAAAGCCCCGTCGTCCCTCGCGCCTGGCTTCGCGACGCGGCCTGTCGAGGGGCGGAGGCGGCGATGAGCCGGCTGCCGCGATGAGTCGGCGGTCAGGTCCATAGACGGCGATGTCGGCATCGAGCGCGTCGGAAAGACGGTCGAGCGTGGCGGACAGGACCACCGGGTCGTCTCCGGCGGGCAGCATGTCCGCGATGAAGCGGTCTCGCCGCCCGGCCCAGCCACGATCCTCATCGTCCTGCCCGATGCGCATGAGCAGCGCGCTTCCGACTGCGACGATTACAAGACTGGCCAGGAGCGTCAGGTATATCTTGAGGAAAAGGCGACTGCGCATGCTCAGCCTTGCCCATCCTGCTGGCGGGCAAAGACATAGCCCGCGCCGCGCACGGTGATGATGCGCCGCGGATGCTTCGGATCGTCCTCGACCGCCGCGCGGATGCGCGAAATGTGGACGTCGATGGAGCGGTCGAACGCGTCGAACTCCTCGCCGCGCACGAGATCCATCAACTGTTCGCGCGACAGGACGCGGCCGGCATTGCCCGCGAGTGCGACGAGCAGGTCGAACTGGTGGCTTGTCATCTGGCGCTCCTGTCCGTCGAGGCGCACCTGGCGCGAACCGGGATCGATCTCGAGCCGGCCGAAGCGCAGCACCCTGTCGCTGTCCGAACGTCCGCCCTGACGGCGACGCAGGATCGCCTTGATGCGGGCCAGAAGCTCGCGCGGGTTGAAGGGCTTGGGCAGGTAGTCGTCGGCGCCGAGTTCCAGGCCGACGATGCGGTCGGTCTCCTCGCCCTTGGCGGTCAGCATCAGGATCGGCACGTCTGACGTCGCGCGCATGCGGCGGCAGGTCTCGAAGCCGTCGATGTCAGGCAGCATGATGTCGAGAATGACGATGTCGGGCGAGCGACGGGCCAGGTCGGCTATGCCGGCGTGGCCCGTCGCTGCGGAATGAACGGTGTAGCCATTGCCCGACAGGTAGTCGGCGATCATGGCGGACAGGCGCGTGTCGTCGTCGACGATCAGGACCTGTTCCGCCATGTTGTCGTTACTCCGCCAGGAACCGGACTACCACCGGCCGTGCCCGTGCCGGCCGTGGCCGCCACGCTCGCCGCGTTCCTTGAAGTGCTTGGCAAGCTGGGCGCGCTGCTCCGGGGTCAGGACCTCGGCGGCGTCGAGGACCGCGGTCGTCATCTTGCGCGAGGCCTCGTCGATTGCCGCGACGCGGTCGGCGCGAAGCTTCTCGGCCGCCGCGCGATCGATGGTCGGCGCCGCAAGCAAATCGGCGATCTGGCCGCGCGTATCGCGGAAGTCCTCGACCATGGGCACGACCTCGTCGCGGGCCGAACCGAAGATTTCCTTCAGCTTCGTCGCCTGCTCCGGCGTCGCGTCGATCTCATCGAGCATGTAGTCGAGCCGGCGCTCGCCGAAATGCTTGCCACGCATCGAGACCTGCATCGCCTTGCCGTCGGAGCCGTGCATGCCGAACTGCGCTGCGGCGATGTCGCTGCCCTTGGCCGAGGCGAGGCCGAGACCGGCAAGCGCGGCGATGGCCAGCGAACCCATGGCCAGCCGACGGCCCCAGCCGCTGTTGCTGGCGGCAGCTTCGGGAGTGTGAATTTCCTGCTTCTCGGGTTCCATGATCGTCTTCCTTTCATCATGCAGCACCATCGCTGCGATGATCCAAGGCTAGCGGCGTCAGGTTTCCTGCTTAGCGGGGGAATGTAAAGATATGCAAAGCTGCTGCCGCCCGGCAGGGGGGCGGAAATGACCCTCAGGCCGGCGTGAAATTCAGCGCCACGCCGTTGATGCAGTAGCGCAGGTGGGTCGGCGGCGGGCCGTCCTCGAAGACATGGCCAAGATGGCTGCCGCAGCGCGAGCAGTGGCATTCGGTGCGAACCATGCCGTGGCTGCGGTCCGTCGTAGTCTCGACCGATCCGGGTACGGGGTCGTTGAAACTCGGCCAACCGGTGCCGCTCTCGAACTTCAGCTTCGATTCGAAGAGCGGCTGGTCGCAGCCGGCGCAGGTGAAGGTTCCGGCACGCTTCTCGTGCAGGAGCGCGCAACTGCCCGGCCGCTCGGTCCCGTGATTGCGCATGACTTCGTACTGTTCAGCGGTCAGCAATTCGCGCCACTCGGCTTCGCTGCGGGTCACGGGATAGGTCTTGGCGTCCATGTCAGTCTCCTCGGGCGGCCTTCTAAGGCGGCTGGACCCTAATGTAGGTCGCCCGACGTGGTCTGAAAAGGAGGCTGACGGGCGAAGCGCCACCCGGGATCAGGCCGCGCTGCGGCTCTCGGCGATGACGCCGACGATGTCGTTGACCACGGTCTCGACCAGCTTCGGATCGTCGCCCTCGGCCATCACGCGGATCAGCGGCTCGGTGCCAGAGGGGCGGATGACCAGACGGCCGGTGTTGCCGAGGCGGTCGCGCGCATCTTCGATCGCGGCTTTGACCGGCGCTTCCTCGAGGGGCTTTCCGCCCGAGAAGCGGACGTTCTTGAGCAGTTGCGGTACCGGCTCGAACTTGCGGGTCAGTTCGCTGACCGGCTTGTTCTGGCGCTTGATGCAGGCCAGGACCTGAAGCGCGGAAACGAGGCCGTCCCCGGTGGTGGAGAAGTCGGACAGGACGATGTGGCCGGATTGCTCGCCACCGACATTGAGGCCGTGCGCGCGCATGTGCTCGACGACATAGCGGTCGCCGACCTTGGTCCGATGAAGTTCCAGGCCGACGCTACCGAGAAAGCGCTCCAGCCCGAGATTGGACATCACCGTGGCGACCACGCCGCCACCGGCGAGGCGGCCCGACTGGTGCCAGGATTCGGCAATCAGCGCCATGATCTGGTCGCCGTCGACAACCTCGCCGTTCTCGTCGACGATGACGACACGGTCGGCGTCGCCGTCGAGCGCGATGCCGATGTCGGCGCGAACCTCGTGCACCTTCTGCGACAGGCCAGCGGGGTGGGTCGAGCCACACTCCTTGTTTATGTTGAAGCCGTTGGGTTCGACATTGATGGCGATGACCTCGGCGCCGAGCTCCCAGAGCGCCGCCGGGGCGACCTTGTAGGCAGCGCCATTGGCGCAGTCGACGACAATGCGCAGGCCCGAAAGTGACATGGCGCGCGGCAGCGTGCGCTTGGCGAACTCGATATAGCGGTCGTCGCCGCCGTCGACACGCTTGGCGCGTCCGAGCCCGTCGGAATCGGCGAGCGCCAGGTCGATGTCCTGGTCGAGCATCGCCTCGATGCGGCCCTCGATCTCGTCGGACAGCTTGTAGCCATCGGGTCCGAACAGCTTGATGCCGTTATCGTAGTAGGGATTGTGCGAGGCCGAGATCATCACGCCGATGTCGGCGCGCAGCGACCGCGCCAGCATGGCGACGGCCGGTGTCGGTATCGGACCAAGCAGGAAGACGTCCATGCCCGCCGCAGTCAGGCCGGCGACCATGGCGTTCTCGATCATGTAGCCGGAGAGCCGCGTGTCCTTGCCAAGCACGACGCGGTGCCGATGGCTGCCACGCTGGAAGGAAAGCCCGGCGGCCATGCCGACCTTCATGGCAATTTCCGCCGTCATGGGATACTTGTTGGCCTTGCCACGGATTCCGTCCGTGCCGAAATACTTGCCCGCCATGTGCATCCGCCCCCGAAATGGGCCCCTCGAGTGTCGTTGGCGCGGATTTCTGCCACAGAACGGGCTCGTCCACGCATCACATTTGGTGAGTCTATGTTACGAACCCTTAGAAATCATTGTCGTTGGGCTGCGAATACAGTCGATTTTGCAACGACAGTGCCATGACCTGCAGCCCGGCAGGTGCTGCGCCGGCGCTCCGTCACAGTTCCGTTGCAGGCGGCCCGCAGGCTTCGGGGAGTTGACAGAGGCGGCCCGGTTCGCCACCTCAGGGCAGAATCCTGTCTCGAAAGGCAACCGGCAATGACCGGATACTATTCCTCACCGTTCCCGCGTCGGCATTCGGTCGGCGTCGACGTCGGCGGCGTGACTGTCGGCGGCGGCGCGCCGGTGGTGGTGCAGTCGATGACCAACACCGACACCGCGGACATCGACCGCACGGTCGCGCAGGTCGCCGCCTTGCATCGCGCCGGTTCCGAGATCGTGCGTATCACCGTCGACCGCGACGAGTCGGCCGCCGCCGTGCCGCATATCCGCGACCGGCTGGCGCGGCTGGGCATCGACGTCCCGCTGGTCGGCGACTTCCACTATATCGGCCACAAGCTGCTTGCCGATCATCCGGCCTGCGCCGAGGCACTGGCGAAATACCGCATCAACCCGGGCAATGTCGGCTTCAAGGAAAAGAAGGATCGGCAGTTCGCCGACATCGTCGGAATGGCGATCCGCTACGGCAAGCCGGTCCGGATCGGCGTCAACTGGGGCTCGCTCGACCAGGAGTTGCTGACGCGACTGATGGACGACAACCAGAAGCAGGGTTTTCCGCTGACGGCGCAGCAGGTGACGCGCGAGGCGATCGTGCAGTCGGCACTGCTGTCGGCCGAACTCGCCGAAGAGATCGGACTGCCGCGCGACCGCATCATCCTGTCGGCCAAGGTTTCCGGCGTGCAGGACCTCGTCGCGGTCTACGCCGAACTCGCCGCACGCTCCGACCACGCGCTGCATCTTGGCCTGACCGAGGCGGGCATGGGCTCGAAGGGCATCGTCGCATCGTCGGCCGCCATGGGCATCCTGCTGCAACAGGGCATCGGCGACACAATCCGCGTATCGCTGACACCGGAACCCAATGGCGACCGCACCCGCGAGGTGCAGGTGGCGCAGGAACTGCTGCAGACGATGGGATTCCGGCAGTTCGTTCCGATCGTCGCTGCCTGCCCCGGCTGCGGCCGCACCACGTCCACGGTATTCCAGGAACTGGCCCAGAACATCCAGGCCGACCTGCGCAAGAACATGCCGGCATGGCGCGATCTCTACCCCGGCGTGGAGGAACTGAAGGTCGCGGTGATGGGCTGCATCGTCAACGGGCCGGGCGAGTCCAAGCATGCGGATATCGGCATCTCGCTGCCCGGCACCGGTGAAACGCCGACAGCGCCTGTCTTTATCGATGGCAAGAAGGCTGCGACGCTGCGTGGCCCCGACATTGCGCGCGACTTCGAGAAAATGGTGGCTGCCTATATCGAGCAGCGGTTCGGCCGCGCCAAGTCGGCCGCGGAGTAGACCGATGCGGCTCCGGCAAGTGGCATTCATGCTGCTTTGCGGGACGGTCTCCTTCTGCGGCGAGGCAATTGCCGATCCTCCCGGTCGCAGCCATCCGGTCACCGTCAGCCGCATCTGCACCCTGATCGGCAATGAGGCCGACCGGCATCGCCTGCCGCGCGATTTTTTCGCCCGGCTGATCTTCAAGGAAAGCCGCTTCGATCCCGGGGCGGTCAGTCCGGCCGGCGCCGAGGGCATCGCCCAGTTCATGCCAGGCACTGCCGCCATGCGCGGCCTCGACGATTCCTTCGATATCGACAAGGCGATCCCGGCTTCGGCAAAATATCTCGGCGAGCTGAAAACCGGCTTCGGAAATCTCGGTCTGGCGGCTGCAGCCTACAATGCCGGCGAGGCCAGGGTCTCGCGCTGGCTTTCGGCTGGCGGATACCTGCCGATGGAGACCGAGAACTACGTTTTGGACATCATGGGCGAGCCGGTGGATAGATTTTCCGACCAGACCTACGCCGGGACGGTCCAACCGCTTGATCCTAAACTGGATTTCCAGGGCGCGTGCCGACAGCTCAGGGCACTTCGTCCAACAATGGTCGCCATGTCGACGGTCAGCGTGAAGCCCTGGGGCATCCAGGTTGCCGGCAATTTCCGGCGCGAGGCGGCCGTCAGGCAATGGCAAAGGCTGAGCCGCCGCGTCGCCAGCGCCGTCGCCGGGCACGAGCCGGTGGTCAGCCGGGTGCGTTCGCCACGCGGCCGGCGCGGAATCTACGTGGTGAGGATCGGCGCAGACGACCGTGCGGAGGCGGAGCGCATCTGCAGCAAGCTGCGCGGCGCGGGCGGCTCCTGCATCGTGCTCAAGAACCGCTGACAGGAAAGGCCGTCAGGCACTCACAGCGATCTGCGCGTCGCCCAGACGACCGGCGATCTTGGCGCTCAGCCGGTCGGGCGAGATCGGCTTGTGCAGGTAGTCGTCCATGCCGGATTCGAGGCATTTCTCGCGGTCGCCCTTCAGCGCATGGGCCGTGACGCCGATGATCGGCGTATGCGCACCGCTTGCGGCCTCTGCCTGCCGGATCGCGATTGTCGCCTCGAATCCGTTCATTTCAGGCATGGAAACGTCCATGAGGATGAGCTTGGGCCGCATGGCGCGATGCATCTCGACGGCGGTACGGCCATTGCCGACGATGCGGTAGGTCAGGCCCAGACCGTTCAGGATCTGGGCAAAGACCAGCTGGTTCACCTCATTGTCCTCGGCGACGAGAATGTCGATCGAGGCGTCGCCCGCCGGCTTTGTCTCCAGGCGCTGCGTGGGCACCGGACGCGGAACAGGACGCGGCTCCGGAACGCTGCGGGTCGGCTCGCTCCGGTCGCTGAAGCTGCCGACGAAGGCACCGTTGCGGGCGCGCTGTATGACGCTGACCAGGGTTCCGAGCAGCGCTGCCGAACGCGCGGGCTTGGTAAGGTGGCCGGCAATGCCGCATTCGACGGTCAGGCGGTTGAAGTCGACCTGATCGACGGAAGTGAGCAGCACGACCGGTACGGACGCAATCCGCTCTTCGGCGGCAATTGCCCTGGCGACGTCGACGCCGTTCATCCCGGGCATCTGGTAGTCGAGAATGACGCAGTCCACGCGGGCCCCGATCTGGGCGGATCGCTCGAGGAAGGCGAGGCCGATCGCGCCGTTCTCCGCAGCCGCGCAGTCAAATCCCCAGTTGCGTAGCTGCTCGAGCAGGATGTCCCGGTTCACGGCATTGTCGTCGACGACGAGCACGCGGGCGCCGGTGACGTCGACAGGCACATCCTGTTCGGCGGCGCCGGTCGAGTGAATGGGCATCGCGACAGAGAACCAGAAGATCGAACCGCGGCCGACCTCGCTCTCGATGCCGATCTTGCCGCCCATCAGGTCGACCAGGCGGGCTGCAATCGCAAGTCCGAGCCCGGTGCCTTCGTGGCGACGCGTGGAGGAACCGTCGACCTGGGCAAACTTCTCGAAAACCGTCTGCAGCTTGTCGGCGGGAATGCCGATGCCGGTATCCTCGACGCGAACCTTCAGCCGCGCCATGCCTTTGCCGGACTCGCCGGAGACGTCGACAAGCACATGGCCCTTTTCGGTAAACTTCACCGCATTGCCGAGCATGTTGGTGAGGATCTGACGGAAGCGGCCGACGTCGCCGACGACCATGGGCGGCAGGGTCGGATCGATACGCACGATCAGTTCCAGGTTCTTTTCCATGACGCTGGCCGACACCAGCGTCGCAACGTCCTCGACCGCTTCGGCAAGGCGGAAGGGCGCGTTCTCGAGCGCAAGTTGACCGGCATTGATCTTCGAGAAATCGAGAATGTCGTTGATGATGGTCAGCAGTGCGTTGCCGGACTTCACGATTACGTCGGTGAAGGTCTTCTGGCGCGGCGTCAGCTCCGTCTTGGATAGCAGTTCCGCCATGCCGAGCACGCCATTCATCGGCGTGCGGATTTCGTGGCTCATATTGGCAAGGAATTCCGACTTGGCCCGGTCGGCGGCCTCGGCCTGAAACAGCGACCGTTCCGATTCGGCGAACGCCCGCCGGATCGCGGTTTCCATCGGCCGGAAGACCCAGATCGCGACGGAAACCAGGACGACAAGCAGCACGATGATTGCCGAGGAGAGCACGGTCTCCATCTGTCCTTCGGCCCGATGATGCTCTGCCTCAAGCGCCTGGTCGGCGCGTTGCAGCATCGGCTGGATGAACAGGTCGTTCTGGTTGCGGATTTCGCGGTAGGCAACCTCGTTGGCCTCGGCAGTCTGGCCGAGTTTTCCAAGATTGCGGACAAGATCCCGCGCGGACCACAGCAGGTCTCCGTTGACGGAGGCGGAATCGATGGCGTCGTTGGTCGACGTTGCGAGTCTTGGCCTCACGGTCGAAATGTCGCGCTCCAGCGCGGCCATGACCGCGCTCAGCCGCGAGGCATGATTGGCGGCCGCCCTGGCGAACTGGTCGCCGGTTCCATTGCTCCAGTTTCGCGTCACCTGCTCGGCGAAGGCGGTAGCCTTGGCGAGGCCGCTCCTGAGGTCGACGATCTGGGCCCTAACGTCATCGATCTGGTAGCGAAATGCATTGATGTGATGCATCGCGAAAATAATCGCACCGCAGGTGACGGCAAAGATCGCCAAGCCCGAGAGATAGCGCAGCCTAACGGAATCGATGAAAGTCGAACGATCTGACAAGCGCATACCCCGAACATGTGCGCAAAATTCCAATGTCGGGATTAGGCGGCATTTGCCTTAAAATTTCGTGTGTTTGCCGCTACTTGCGGCGAGCCGCGACGAAGGAAGCTGCCGCCTTCAGCATTGCGCCGCGTTCGCCGTAGATGTCGAGCAGCTCCTGCGCCTGGGTCACGAGCCCGGCGAGCTGCAGCCGCGCCCAATCCTCGCCGTGCAGCGCAACGAGCGTCGCCTTGCCGGCGGCCTTGTCCTTGCCGGTGGCCTTGCCGAGGCTTTCTGCGTCGGCGGTTATGTCGAGCAGATCGTCGGCAAGCTGGAAGGCAAGTCCGATAGCCGAACCGAACTCGGCCATTCGCTCCCGTTCGGCGGGCGCTGCGCCAGCCAGGATCGCGCCCGCCTCGCAGGCGAATCGGATGAGGGCGCCGGTTTTCATCGCCTGCAGCGCGATGATGCCCGGCTCGCCGGGCGGCGAGCGCTGTGCGTCGATGTCGAGAGTCTGGCCGCCGGCCATGCCGCCGATGCCCGATGCCCTGGCAAGTGCCACGACGAGGGCGCAGCGGCGGTCGGCGTCGAGCCCGGTAGCCTCATCGGCGATGATGTCGAAAGCGAGGGTAAGCAGGCTGTCTCCAGCCAAAATGGCGGCGGCCTCGTCGAAGGCCCTGTGAACCGTCGGCTGCCCGCGTCGCAGATCGTCATTGTCCATGGCGGGCAGGTCGTCATGAATCAGCGAATAGCAGTGCACGCATTCGAGCGCTGCCGCGACCCGCATTGCGGCATCGGCGTCGGCGTCGAAGACGGCTGCCGATTCCAGCACAAGAAACGGCCGCAGGCGCTTGCCGCCATTGAGCACACCGTGGCGCATCGCAGCGAGCAGTCTGTCGGGGCGGGAAATCTCGCCCGGCTGCAAGCGGCCGTCGAGCAGTCGGCGAAGCAGGTCCTCGACGGAACTGGCGCGCAGTTCCAGGACGGTCTCGAAGGCCAAGTTTGCATCATCAAGCATGGTGCGACCGTTTACGTCATGGGCGGGCCCGGTCAAGCGGCACGCCGGGCTGTGTGTTGCCTATCCGTCTGGACGTCATTATGCCAGACCCTGAAGCGGGGAAGCGCGCGTGACTGAGCGGATCGTGGATCGACGGACCGAAGGGAGACCCATGGCGGCGAAGTCCAAGCGGGGAAAGCGCACGCCGCGCCACTGGCTGCGTCGCCTTGTGCTTCCCGTTGCCGCGCTGATTGCGCTTCCGCTGGTCCTCACGGTCTTCTACCGGCCTTCCTTCGTCCATCCGGTGTCGACGCTGATGCTGGCGGATCTGGTGACATTCTCGGGTTACGACCGGCGCTGGGTGTCGCTCGACGAGGTCGCTCCGGTGTTGGCGAATTCCGTGATCATGTCGGAGGACGGGCAGTTCTGCGCGCATCGCGGCGTCGACCTTGCCGAACTCAAGGTCGTGATCGACGATGCGCTGGCCGGTGAGGCGACGCGCGGCGCCTCGACGATCACCATGCAGACGGTCAAGAACCTCTATCTCTGGCAGCGACCGCTCGGAACCGTGCGCAAGCTCATCGAACTGCCGCTCGCCGTCTATGCCGATTTCGTGCTGCCGAAGTACAGGATCATGGAAATCTATCTCAATATCGCCGAATGGGGCCCCGGCATCTACGGTATCGAGGCCGCGGCCCAACACCATTTCTCGCGCTCGGCGGCGGACCTGACCGCCAGGCAGGCCGCGCTGCTGGCCGTCACGCTGCCCAATCCGGCCGGCCGAAATCCGGCCCGTCCATCGGCGGGCCTGAAGCGGCTCGCTTCCATCATCGAGCGGCGCGCGGCGAAGGCCGGAGGCTATGTCGGCTGTCTCAGATAGCGCTGTGCGAGGCGCTCGCGCAAAAAAATCGTGCCGGCACTGGTCAAAGCGGCGTGGCCCGTGTATGGACACCGCACTTTCTGGAGATATCGGCCCGCCAGAGTGGCCCTTTTACGAGGGTTGCGGGCTTTTTTAGTGGAGCACTTCCATGGCTGTGCCAAAACGAAAAACTTCGCCGTCCAAGCGCGGCATGCGCCGCTCGGCCGATGCGCTGAAGGCCCCGACCTATGTCGAGGACAAGAACTCCGGCGAAATGCGCCGTCCGCACCACATCGACCTGAAGACCGGCATGTATCGCGGTCGCCAGGTGCTGACGCCGAAGGAAAGCTGATCGGGCTTTCATCGCAACGTTCTTAAAGGCCGGCTTTCAGCCGGTCTTTTTTGTTGCCGCGACCGGGGCTCTTGACGTCGACGCCATCCCGCCCTCTACAGGCAGCGTGACCCGTTACCGAGGAGAGTCGCCATGCTTTCGAGCATTCCGCTGCTGGTCGTGCCGTTCATTCTCTACAATCTGGGACTTGCCGGCGTGTTCGGCGCGGGACCAGGGGGCGACCCCTGGAGCATCGAGCTGTTCTCGTTCTCGATGATGTCGGGGGGTGTGTTCTCGATGACGCTCGGCATGCTGATGATCGTCATCGCGCTGCTGCTGTTCTTCGTCGAGATCGTCAAGGCGACGCGCACGTCGAACGCCTCCATCCTCGACCACCTGTTGTCGACTTTCGTCTTCGTCGCCTTCCTGGTCGAGTTCCTGCTGGTCAGGGGCGCGGCAACCTCGGTGTTCTTCACCCTGATGGTCATCACGCTGATCGACGTGCTGGCAGGCTTTTCCGTGTCGCTGCGGGCCGCGAGCCGCGACGTCACCATAGGCTGAGCCGGGCTCAGCCCTCGGCGGAAAACCCGGCCGCCTCGATCCCGGCCACCGCCGCCGCCTCGTCATTGTCGGACGTATCGCCCGAAATGCCGACTGCGCCGATGACGCCGCCGGCGCCGTCGCGGATCAACACGCCGCCTGGCACCGGAACGATCCTGCCACCCGAGACATCCTGGACACCGGCCATGAGATGCGGCCGGTCCCTGGCGAAGGCATCGAGCCGGCGCGAGCCCATGCCGAGCGCCAGCGCGCCAAAGGCCTTTCCCGAGGCCATCTCGGGCCGCAGGAAGGACGCGCCGTCCTGGCGCTGAAACGCGACAAGATGTCCGCCGGAATCGAGAACGGCGACGCCAAGCGGCTTCAGCTCGAGTTCGGCAGCCTTAGAAAGAGCCGACGTGATGATTGCATTGGCATTCGCCAGCGATAGCTCGGTCATAAAGTAGCTCCGGATTGAATAAGTGCCGGGCCGCCGGGGCGGCCTTCGATGGTACTTCACGATATCGGGACGCCCGGGGTCAGCCCATCGAGTCGATCTTGCGCTGCATCGCGGCGATCTGTTCCTTGAGCTCGCTTAGGTCGTCGGGCTTGTCCTCCGCCTCGGCTTCCTCCGTGTCCCCCGCCTGGCCGCCGGGTGGAAAGGGCGTGAACAGGCGCATGGCGTTCTGGAACATCTCGATGTTCCGGCGCGCCTGGTCTTCGATCGCCTTGATCGGGGTCGCGATCTTGACCATGTCGATCGGCGTCTTGCCCATTGCCGACTTCATCTGCTCGCGGAAGCGCTCCTGCTCCTTGGCGAAGGCGATCATCGACTGCTCGAGAAAGCTCGGCACCACCATCTGCATCTGGTCGCCATAGAAAGAGATGAGCTGGCGCAGGAACGGGACCGGCAGCATGTTCTGGCCGTCCTTGTTCTCCAGTTCGAAGATGATCTGGGTCAGCACGGGGTGGGTTATGTCGTCGCCGGTCTTGGCGTCCTGGACTGTGAAGTCCTCGCCCTTCTTGACCATCTCGGCCAGGTCCTCGAGCGTGACATAGGTGCTCGTGCCCGTGTTGTAGAGCCGTCGATTGGCGTATTTCTTGATCACAACCGGATCGTCTTTGACGGCCATATGCGTCCTCCCAGAAAGACCGGGCCGCAGTGTAAGCACCCGGTAACGATCGTGTCCTGTTTGAGGATATGCGCAAAAGCCATGCGATTCCAAGCTGTTTGTGCAGTGCGGGATTGCAGCATTCGGCAAGGCGGTGAAATTGCTGCGCAGCACGACTACCTGTAGCGAAGCGCGCCCTGATACGCGACCATTTGATATTTGACTCGGGATTTGGAAACGCCCAGAAAGTTTCTCATCAGGGCTCGCCCGACAGCCCCATTGCCAGTTTGGAGATCAATATGTCCGCATCCAGTTCAATCGTCGTCGCAAGCGCGGCCCGCACTCCGGTCGGCTCGTTCAACGGCGCGTTCGCCAACATGCCCGCGCACGACCTCGGCACCATCGTGTTGAAGGAGGTGCTCGAGCGGGCCGGCGTGGATGCCAAGGAAGTCGACGAGGTCATTCTCGGCCAGATACTGACGGCAGCCCAGGGTCAGAACCCGGCCAGGCAGGCGGCGATCAATGCCGGCATCCCGAAGGAGGCAACCGCCTGGGGCCTGAACCAGCTCTGTGGATCGGGCCTGCGCGCCGTTGCCATCGGCATGCAGCAGATCGCCATGGGCGACGCCAAGATCATCGTCGCGGGCGGCCAGGAGTCGATGTCGATGGCGCCGCATGCGCAACACCTGCGCGCAGGCACCAAGATGGGCGACCTGAAGTTCGTCGACACGATGATGAAGGACGCGCTGGTCGACGCCTTCTACGGCTACCCGATGGGCAACACGGCGGAGAATGTCGCGCGCCAATGGCAGCTTACCCGCGACCAGCAGGACGAATTCGCCGTCGGCTCGCAGAACAAGGCTGAGGCTGCGCAGAAGGCAGGAAAGTTCAAGGACGAGATCGTCGCGGTTACGGTCAAGGGCCGCAAGGGCGACACCATCGTCGACCAGGACGAGTATATCCGTGCAGGCACCACGATGGACACGATGCAGAAACTCAGGCCGGTCTTCGACAAGGAAGGCACGGTCACGGCCGGCAACGCGTCGGGCATCAATGACGGCGCTGCCGCGACGCTGCTGATGACCGAGGCCGAAGCCGAACGCCGCGGCATCACGCCGCTGGTGCGCATCGTCTCCTGGGCGACCGCCGGCGTCGACCCGCAGATCATGGGCACGGGTCCGATCCCGGCATCGCGCAAGGCACTCGAGAAAGCCGGCTGGTCGGTGGGCGACCTCGACCTGGTCGAGGCCAACGAGGCCTTCGCGGCTCAGGCCTGCGCGGTCAACAAGGACATGGGCTGGGATCCCGCGATCGTCAACGTTAACGGCGGCGCCATTGCCATCGGCCACCCGGTCGGCGCATCCGGCGCCCGCATCCTGAACACACTGGTCTACGAAATGCGTCGCCGCGGCGCGAAGAAGGGCCTGGCGACACTGTGCATCGGCGGCGGCATGGGCGTGGCCATGTGCCTCGAAGCCATGTGACAATCAGACTGCGGATCGGGAGGCCAGCCACCCGATCCGGCCATGAACTGAAATAAAAGCCCGGGAACAGGGCGACCAAAGGGGAAACGCATGACCAAGACAGCACTCGTCACCGGTGGCACGCGCGGCATTGGCGCCGCCATCTCGATCGCACTCAAGTCCGCCGGCTATTCAGTGGCGGCCAACTACGCCGGCAATGACGAGGCGGCGCAGACCTTCAAGAACGAGACCGGAATCCCGGTCTACAAATGGTCGGTGGCCGACTACGACGCCTGCGTGGCGGGCATTGCCAAGGTCGAGGCCGACCTCGGGCCCGTCGCCGTGCTGGTCAACAATGCCGGCATCACCCGCGACGCGATGTTCCACCGCATGACGCGGGAACAGTGGGGTGAAGTCATGGGCACCAACCTCAACGGGCTGTTCAACATGACGCATCCGGTGTGGCCGGGCATGCGCGACCGCAAGTTCGGCCGCGTCATCAACATCTCGTCGATCAACGGCCAGAAGGGCCAGATGGGTCAGGCCAACTACGCGGCGGCGAAGGCCGGCGACATCGGCTTCACCAAGACGCTCGCCCAGGAGGGCGCGCGGGCCGGCATCACGGTCAACGCGATCTGCCCGGGCTATATCGGCACCGAAATGGTGCGCTCGGTTCCCGAGAAGGTGCTCGATTCCATCGTCTCGCAGATACCCGTCGGTCGTCTCGGCGAACCGGACGAGATCGCGCGTTGCGTGGTGTTCCTCGCCTCAGATGACAGCGGCTTCATCACCGGCTCGACGCTCTCCGCAAACGGCGGCCAATACTGCGTCTAGGCACGAGCGCCGGGTTGCGACGCCCGGCACTCGCTTTGCCCAAGTCTCGCCCGCCGCGGCTCGCATAGCCGCGGGCTCTGTTCGTGCGCCCGGCGCGGTCGTCCCGCCATGGGACGCATTGGTTAACGGCCAAGCCATCCGGGATTCAAACGCAACAAGAAAACTCCGTCGCGTAGGCCGCGCGGCGGGCGGCATCACAACATCTAGGGGTGAACAAAAGGGGAAATTCACGCTGCCGCTGATTCGTCGCCGATTCGTTCCCCCTTTGGGCGAAACGTTAATGGAATGGGCCTGCGTCGCCACACGACGGTTCACTCGCGCTTCAAATATACTAACGAAATCATAAGTTTGCTCTCAAGCCCGAGCGCGGGCCGGGGGCGCAGCCGACAAAGGTTAACGCGCAGACCGCAAACCGAGGCAGGCGCGCAGCAGGCGATTCAGCATGTGGTGGAGTCGAGCGGCCGGCGGACCACATGTTGAGGAGAACAAAAGCTGAATCGGCACAGGTCACTGATTCGTCGCTGATTCGTTCCAGACTCGTTCCATACGTTAACCGCGCCAACTTTTCGGCTTTCCCTTCCCCCAACAACTCCCTATGTGTCGGAAGGATCCGCAGCCCGAAATGTGCCGCACCGATCGTCTCCCGCATGTTGCGAAGCCGAGCCAGAGAGGCCACGTTCGGAACCCATGACCTTCCATCCCAAGAATGCCGACCCGCTGATCCTGTCGGGCCGCGACGTAACAGCGGTGCTGGGCCCGACAAACACGGGCAAGACCCATCTCGCCATCGAGCGCATGGTGGCGCATGAGAGCGGGCTTATCGGCCTGCCGCTCAGGCTGCTGGCGCGCGAGGTCTATGCCCGCGTCTGCGAGAAGGTCGGCGCGCACAAGGTGGCGCTGATCACCGGCGAGGAGAAAATCCAGCCGGCCGGTGCCAAATACTCGGTCTGCACCGTCGAGGCGATGCCGCGCACGACCGACGCCGCCTTCGTCGCCATCGACGAGGTGCAACTCGCAGGCGACTTCGAACGCGGCCATATCTTCACCGACCGCATCCTGCATCTGCGCGGCCGGCAGGAAACCTTGCTGCTCGGCGCGGCGACGATGCGCGGCATCCTTGAGCGCCTGCTGAAGGGTGTCTCGGTGGTAACCCGGCCGCGGCTGTCGCATCTCGCCTATGCGGGCCAGAAGAAGCTGACCCGGCTGCCCAGCCGTTCGGCCATCGTCGCCTTCTCGGCCGACGAGGTCTACGCCATCGCAGAGCTCGTGCGGCGCCAGCGCGGCGGAGCGGCCGTGGTGCTCGGCGCGCTCAGCCCGCGGACCCGCAACGCACAGGTCGAGCTCTACCAGGCGGGCGACGTCGACTATTTGATCGCCACCGACGCGATCGGCATGGGCCTCAACCTCGATCTCGACCATGTTGCCTTCGCGCAGGACCGCAAGTTCGACGGCTACCAGTTCCGCAACCTGTCGGCGGCCGAGCTCGGGCAGATCGCGGGCCGCGCCGGCCGGCACCTGCGCGACGGCACGTTCGGCGTCACCGGCCAGGTCGACCCTTTTGATGAGGATCTGGTCAAGAAGATCGAGGGCCATGACTTCGATCCGGTGAAGGTGCTGCAGTGGCGCACGGCCGATTTCGACTTTTCGAGCCTCGACGCGCTGCGGCGATCGATCGAACGGACGGCCCCGGTCGAGGGCCTGACCCGGGCGCTGCCAGCGGTCGATGCGCAGGCACTCGAGCATCTCTCCATGGACCCGGCGATCCGCGACCTCGCGACCAGCCGAGAGAGAGTTGCACTGCTTTGGGAGGCCTGCGTCCTGCCGGACTATCGCCGCATTGCGCCGGCACAACATGCCGAACTGATCGCCTCGATCTATGACGACCTCGCCAGGAAGGGCCATGTCGACGAGAACTACATGGCAGAACAGGTGCGGCGCGCGGATTCCACCGATGGTGACATCGACGCACTGTCGCACCGGATTGCCCAGATCAGAACCTGGACATTCGTTTCAAATCGGCCGCAATGGCTTGCCGATCCAACACACTGGCAGGAAAAGACGCGCGAAATCGAGGATAGACTGTCGGACGCACTGCATGAGCGGTTGACGAAACGCTTCGTAGACCGCAGGACTTCCGTCCTTGTCCGGCGTCTCAGGGAAAACACGATGCTCGAAGCCGAAATTGCCCCGTCGGGCATGGTTGTCGTCGAAGGCCACCATGTTGGCGAGTTGCAGGGGTTCCGGTTCACTGCCGACCAGAGCGCCAGCGGCGAGGATGGCAAGGCCATCCGCTCGGCGGCGCAGAAGGCGCTTGCCGCCGAATTCGAAATGCGCGCAGAGCGTTTCGCGGCGAGCGCCAATGGCGACATTGCGCTCGGGTCGGACGGCACGCTGCGCTGGCTCGGTGCGCCGATCGCCACACTGGTTGAGGGCGAGGACGCGCTGAAGCCGCGCGCCGTGCTTCTGGCCGACGAACAGCTGACCGGCCCGGCACGCGACAAGGTTGCCGCGCGCATCGACCGCTTCGTGAATTTTCAGGTCGAACTCCTGCTGAAGCCGCTGGTCGAACTGAAGAATGCCGACCAGATTGCCGGCATCGGACGCGGCATCGCCTTCCAGATCGCCGAGAATTTCGGCGTCCTCAACCGGCGCGACATCGCCGAAGACGTGAAGTCGCTGGATCAGGCTGGCCGCGCGGCGCTGCGCCGTCTCGGCGTGCGCTTCGGCGCCTACCACATTTTCGTGCCGGCGCTGATCAAGCCGGCACCGGCAGGGCTGGTGACGCTGCTGTGGGCGCTCAAGAACGACGGCAAGGACAAGCCCGGTTTCGGCGACATCGTGCATGCACTGGCCACCGGCCGGACCTCGGTCGTCATCGATCCGACCTTCGACCCGGTCTTCTACAAGCTCGCGGGCTTCCGCACGCTTGGACGTCGCGCCGTGCGCATCGACATTCTGGAGCGGCTCGCCGATCTCATCCGTCCCGCGCTGGCCTGGAAGGCGGGCACGGGATCGCGCCCGGAAGGGGCCTATGACGGCTCGGCCTTCATGGTAACGCCGGCGATGATGTCGATTCTCGGCGCCAATGCAGAGGACATCGAAGAGATTCTCAAGGGTCTGGGCTACCGGTCCGAGGCGAAACCCGCCGACGAGGTGAAGGAACGGCTCGAGGCCCTCGACCAGGCGGCGCGCGAGGCTGTGGCCGCAGCCGCCGCGAAGGCAGAGGCCGACAAGGCCGCACGTGCGGCGGAAAAGGCTGCGCAGGAAGCACAGGCCACCGAAGCCGTTACTGTTGCAGGGGACTCAGTCGAGGCGGCTGAAGCGCCCGCCGGGATCGTAGCGGCCCCGGCCGGCGATGCCGGGGAGAGCAGTGCCGAGCCGGCCGCAGGCGGAGACGAAAACGTTCCAGTCGAGGCACCGGTCTGGGCGCCCTCGGGCAGCCCGGAGATCGCGGCTCCCGTCGCCGAACAACCCGCTTCGGTTCTGGGTGAAGAGCCGGCGGAGAGCGCGGCGCCTGCAGAAGTGGTTGCGACCGAGACCAGCCCAGCTTTTGAACCCGCGGCAGAAGCCGAGGCTCCCGCCGCTGAAGGTGCCGCACCTGCCGCTGAACCCGCAGCGCAGGGCGAGGCCGCGGTAGCGACCGGCGACCGACCGGCAGCAGCCGCCGCCGACGAGGCAGCCAGCGGCGAAGAGGCGGAAGCGCCGAAGCCTATCCTGCTTTGGCGGCAGGGCCGGTCTGACCACCGGCCGCGCCATCAGCGGCCCAACCAGCGTCATCGTGGCCAGGGCGCTGCAGCTGCCCAGGGCGCCGACGGCGCTGCCGACGGTGCAAGGCCGGACAAGCGTGGCCGCCCGGGCGGCAAGCCGAAGTTCGACCGCGACCGCTACAAGGGTCCGCCAAAGGGCGCGAAAGAGGGCGGGCGCCCGGATCGACAGGCCGAAGGTCGGGGCGACCGGTCGAAGCATCCTGCCGCACCGTCGCGCCAGCGCGAGGAGCGTCCGGCGCGCATCGATCCGCTGTCGCCCTTCGCCAAGCTGGCGGCATTGCGCGACCAGCTCAAGAAGTAGGCGATGGCGGAAGGCCGCCAGCGCATAGACAAGTGGCTGTTTTTCGCACGAGTGACGAAGTCGCGATCGCTCGGCGCAAAGCTCGCACTTTCAGGCAAGGTGCGCATCAATCGCGACAACGCGACGCAGGCAGCCGACCTGGTCAAGCCCGGAGACGTCCTGACGATCACGCTGGAGCGCCGCATCGTTATCTACAAGGTGCTGTTGCCAGGCGTCAGGCGGGGCCCCGCCGAAGAGGCGCGCAAGCTCTACGAGGACCTGTCTCCGCCCCCCGAACCAGGCGCGGAACTGCCGCCAAGGGCGATCCTGCCGCAGCGCGAGGCAGGCAGCGGCCGCCCGACGAAGAAGGAACGCCGGGAAACCGACCGGCTGCGCGACAGCGATTGAAACAGGATTCCACGGTGGCGGGCAGCGGCGCAATCGGCGACCTTGCAACACCCCGGCAAACGGGCTACCTCACCCGAAAGACGCACATCGCGGGAAATCCCGGAGCCGACCGATGACCTATGTCGTGACCGATAACTGCATTAAATGCAAGTACATGGACTGTATCGAGGTCTGTCCGGTCGACTGCTTCTATGAAGGCGAGAACATGCTCGTCATCCATCCCGACGAGTGCATCGACTGTGGCGTGTGCGAGCCGGAATGCCCGGCCGACGCAATCAAGCCCGATACCGAGCCCGGCCTTGAGAAGTGGCTCGAAGTGAATACGGAATACGCGTCCAAATGGCCGAACATCACGGCCAAGAAGGACGCTCCGGAGGATGCGAAGTCCTTTGACGGAGTGCCCGACAAGTTCGAGAAGTTCTTCTCGCCGGAGCCGGGAGAAGGCGACTGATTCTTCCCCTAGGGAAGAATCTCGCCCGGCGCCTGATGCGCTACGAGACGTGGCCGCAGCCGCGGCCGCTCCTGCGCGCTCATGCAGCAAATTGTTGATTCTGGCGCGTTTTTGTGCTACATAATCACAACATGCCGGTGGCACAACGTCGATCAAAGGCGCGGAAGCCCTAATCATTGAAAGGTGCACTCCACTCTTCGGACCAGGATGATCTGGGCCAAGCAGGCGCGGCTATGCGTCGGCAGGTTCGGGGTGTTCCGGTGGATTTCATCTGTTTGCACGGCGCATGAGTCAGGGCCTTACGGCCCGGAAGCAGGTTTGCCGGTCGACTTGACCGGCGCCATAACAAGGAGTTCAGGGCGTAATGGCAACCAACCCCCAGCAAAAGAAGTCGGCAACGCGTCACGGTTTCAAGACCGGCGAGTACATCGTCTATCCCGCGCATGGCGTCGGACAGATCGTGTCCATCGACGAGCAGGAAGTTGCCGGTCACAAGCTGGAGCTCTTTGTCATCGATTTCCAGAAGGACAAGATGCGGCTGAAAGTTCCGGTCGCCAAGGCCACCTCGATCGGCATGCGCAAGCTGTCGGAAGAGGACTATGTCGAGCGCGCGCTCAAGGTCGTCCAGGGCCGTGCACGGGTCAAGCGCACCATGTGGTCGCGTCGTGCCCAGGAATATGATGCCAAGATCAACTCCGGTGACCTGATCTCGATCGCGGAGGTCGTGCGCGACCTTTTCCGCGCCGACAACCAGCCGGAACAGTCCTATTCCGAACGCCAGCTCTACGAGGCAGCACTCGACCGGATGGCGCGCGAGATCGCCGCGGTCAACCGCATGTCGGAGACCGAGGCAGTCAGGCTCATCGAGGTCAATCTCGCCAAGGGACCCAAGCGCGGCGCCAAGGCTGACAACGAGGAAGCCGAGACAGAGGCTGAACCCGAGCAGGAAAAGGCGGCCTGAATCCCAGGCTGACATCGTTTCAAGTTCGCACGAAAACCCGGCCTTCTGGCCGGGTTTTTTGTTGCGCGTGCGCCAAAACGGGGGAACCATTCAAGGGTCAACGCGTTTGAGTTTCTTCGCGCGCCCGTTCGTGCAAGCGGCAGTGCTGCGCCAGACATATTGGAGCCCGGCGTGACCCAGCAAACCGACAGTGATCGAAAGCTCGCACGAACTGCCATGCGGGCTCCCTATCTGGAACGCGCCGAAGAACACGATCTTGCGGTCCGCTGGAAGGAAACGCAGGACCAACATGCGCTTCACCAGATCACGATCGCCCATATGCGCCTGGTCATCTCGATGGCCAGCAAGTTCAGGCACTTCGGCCTTTCGATGGGCGATCTCGTGCAGGAGGGGCATGTCGGCCTGCTAGAAGCTGCGGCGCGCTTCGAGCCATCGCGCGACGTTCGCTTCTCGACATACGCGACCTGGTGGATCCGCGCCTCGATGCAGGACTACGTGTTGCGCAACTGGTCCATCGTGCGCGGCGGAACGAGTTCGGCTCAGAAGGCGCTGTTCTTCAACCTGAGGCGCCTGAAGGCCCGCCTGTCGCAGGGCGCCGGTCCGCTGACCGACTTCGCGATACGCAAGGAGATCTCGGCAGCACTTGGCGTTTCCGAGGACGACGTCGCGCTGATGGACTCGCGCCTTTCCGGTGCCGATACCTCACTCAACGCCCCGGTTTCCGGCGAGAACGGATCGACGACAGAGCGTTCTGACTTTCTCGTCGACGACGATCCGCTGCCCGACGAGGTCGTCGCCGACACGATCGACGTCGAACGGCGCAGCATATGGCTGCGCGATGCGCTTGGCGTTCTCAACGAACGCGAGATGCAGATCATCGAAAGGCGGCGGCTGAGCGAGGATGGCGCCACGCTCGAGGAGCTCGGCGGCGCACTCGGCATTTCAAAGGAGCGGGTGCGCCAGATCGAGACCCGGGCGCTCGAAAAGCTGAAGATGGCGCTGGAACGCAACGAGCCGGGCATGCTCGCTTCAGCCGGCACGCAACTCCCGGCTATCGGTCGGTAACGATCTTCACCTTGTCGCCGGCCGACACCGAGGCGCCCGGCGCAAGGGCGTTGAGAACCCTGAAGAGATCGAGCTTGCGGTCGACGCCGACCATCTGGGCCGCAATCGCCCCGGTGGTCTGACCCGGCTGCACGGTGACGATGCGAATTCTCAGCGGCTTCAGCGCGGCCTTTTCCTGGGCGCTGAGCAGCTTGAAGCTGCCGCCGACCGTGGCCGCGACGCTGTCGAGCTGGGTGCTGGCCACGGGGGCAGCCGTCAGCAGCCTGTAAACCTGATCGCCTGCGCGCACGACAGTAATGTCGAACTGCCAGCCCTCGGCGGCAGCACGCGCGCTCGCCGCCTCGTTGCCGTTGATCGTCCTGGCCTCGACGCTCGAATCCTGCAGGCCGGCAACCCAGCCACTGCGGATGTAGTCGGTAAGCCTGGTGCGCTTGTCGACGGCGACGCCGTCGAAGCGGATCGCCACGTCGCCGGGGCCTGTCGCGGTGACGGCCGCAGCGCTGTTGTCGATGATGAAGCCCGTAGGCACCGAAAAGGAGATGCCAAGCTTGGGGTGCAGGAAGGTGTTGCCCCGAACATAGCCTTCTTCCGGCGTATCGCCATAGAGCAAGCCGTCGATGCCGGCGAGGTAGGAGTCGCGGTCGCGCGCGCCGCCGCCATTGCCGAACTGCAGGGCGTGGCGCTGCGCCAGTTCGATGCGCTGCGGTGCATTGGGATGGCTGGCCAGAAAGTCGAGGCTGGCGTCGGTCGCGCCGCTGACGGAGCGGAAGTCCGTGTAGGCCGACATCGACTGCAGGAAGCGGGACGCGGCGGTGGCGTCGAAGCCGGCCTGGCCGCTGGCCTTGATGCCGATCGCATCGGCTTCGAGCTCTTGGTTGCGCGAGAACTGGGCAAGCCTAAGCTTGCCGCGGATCAGCGCGACATTGGCCGTCGGATTGCCGCCCAGCACGTCCTTGACCACCTTGGTGGCCAGCACTTCCTCGGCTTCCTTCTGCTGCCGCTGCAGGCCGTGATTGGCCGTCACATGGCCCATTTCGTGTGCGATGACCGCGGCCAGTTCGGCCGAGTCATTCGCGAGCGCCAGCAGGCCGCGCGTGACGTACAGATAGCCGCCGGGGAGCGCGAAGGCATTGACATTCGGCGAGTTGAGAATGGTGATCCGGTAGGCTTGGCCAGGATTGCCCGATACGGTGGTCAGGTTTCCGACGACCTTTGCGACCATGCGCTCAAGCTTCGGGTCGGAATACTCGCCGCCATAGGTGGCCAGGATCCGTGGGTGCTGGCTCTTGGCGAGTTCGGCAAGACGGTTGTTGCGGGAGACTGAATCGACCGTGACCGGATTCTCGGATGGCCTGAAGGCCGATTCCTTGATGTCGCCACTCGACAGGCTGGAAAGCGCCTGGCAACCCGAGACAAGCGCCACCAGCCCCGCCACGCCCGCAAATCGGGCGGCCAGAATCAACACCCGGTTCGATCCGGAACGAGGCACGTCAAACGCCAGGTCGACTTCCTTTCGGTATCAAAGCTTCGCCAGTCAAACGCGACCGCGTTTGCTTCCTACTCTACGCGCATTGCGCGAGCATTGACATAATGTGGCCGCAGCTTGCGGTTTGGCCGCAAATTATGGCCGCTTCCGGGCGGTGCGGCTCGATTTGCCCGCAATCGCCTAGGATTGCGAACCCACATAGCGCCGAAATCCTTCAGGACCATCCCCGGCGAAGAATTCCTCGGTACTTCCTGCCGCTGTAACGATTCCCGCTTCGAGGAAGACGATCTTCTGGGCAAGCCGCCTTGCATCCTCAGGCTGGTGGGTGACGAACAAAATGGTCATCCGCCGCTCGGCCTGAACGCCGGCGAGAAGATCGAGCATATCCTGCCTAAGCGCCGGGCCAAGCGACCCGAAGGGTTCATCGAGCAGCAGCACCGGGCGGTCCCTGACCAGCGCTCGGGCCAGCGCCACGCGCTGGCGTTCGCCGCCGGACAGTTCTCGCGGCAGGCGGTGCTCCTTGTCCGACAGGCCCGTCCGCGCCAGGGCGTTCGCCACGGCGCGCCGGTCGTCGGATGTCAGCCTGAGCGCCGGCGAGCGGCCGAGACCGACATTCTTCGCCACGTCGAGATGGGCGAACAGGTTGTTCTCCTGAAAGATCATCGACACCGGGCGTTCGGCCGGGGCAAGTGCCGTGACGTCTCTGTCGCCGATCAGCACGCGCCCTTTGCGGGGCGTCTCGAAGCCGGCAACGAGATTGAGCAGCGTCGACTTGCCCGAACCGCTCGGCCCCATGACCGCCGTGATCGTGGAGGACGGGAAATCGGCGTCGAACAGCATGTCCGCGCTGCCATAGGTGAACGCTGCATGATCCAGCCTTACTGGCTGGCCTCCGGGATGCCGCTCACGGATGTCGGTCATGCTGGCCTCCGGCCGAACCGCTCGGCGAGAAAGATCAACGTCAGGCACAGGATCGCCAGCAACAGGGCGATGCCTGCCGCATCATCTGTGCGATAGCTCCCCATTCGGGCAAGCAGCAGGTAGGGCAAGGTCTGCACCGAATCGCTGCCGAACAGAGCGATGACGCCGAGGTCGCCGAGCGACAGCGCCATGGCGAAGGCGAAGCCGGTGAGCAGCGGCTTGCGCAACTCCGGCCAGTCGATCAGTCTCAGCCTCGTCCAGCCCGCGATGCCGAGCTGCATGCAGAGCCGATCGTTGCGCTCGCCGGCCGCGTCGTAGGCGGGCCGGATGGCACGAATGGCGAAGGGCATGGCCATCACCGCGTTGACCGTGACTACCATCAGCGGAGCGGCGGCAAAGAGAAGATCGGAGTGGCGCAGCGCCACGAACCAGCCGGCGCCGATGACGATGGGCGGAATGACGAGCACGAAGCCTGCGCCGGTGCCGCTGGCGCGCTCGAGCCAGCCCTGACGCTTCCCGCCACGCTGGCGCTCAAGCGCCTGCCGGGCTGTCACGAGTGCGAGCCCCAGCATGACCGAGAGGGTGGCGGCCAGGGTGGCGAGAACGACGCTGGTCGCGGCGGCGTTGCGGACGGCAATGTCGGCTGCAAGGCGCGTGAGGTCGGCCTGTGCTCCGGCAAGCGCGATTGCCAGGATCGGGCCGGCGACGAACAACAGCGCTGCGAGCACCAGAACGCCGTTTGTCAGTGCCTCGCCGGGCGACACCCGGCCGAAGCGGCGCGGGGCGACCGGCAGGTTGGCGTCGATCGCCGTGGCGGCGCCGAGCCTTGCAAGGCCGACCATGACCGCTCCCGTCAGCACGACCTGCAGCATGGTAAGCGCCACGGCCCTTGCCGGGTCGAAGTCGAAGCGCAGCGCCTGGTAGATGGCGACCTCCAGCGTCGTCGCTGCGGGGCCGCCGCCGAGCGTCAGGACGATCGTGAAGGAGGTAATGCAGAGCATGAACACGAGGCCGGCCGTGCCCGGCAGGCTGGCGCGGATGGCCGGCCACTCGATCAGCCTGAACGACGGCCCTGCTCCCATGCCGAGCTGGCTCGCCAGCCGCCATTGGTCGGGCGGCAACGTGTCGAGCGCCTCGAGGAAGAAGCGTGTCGCCAGCGGCAGGTTGAAGAAGACATGCGCGACCAGGATACCCGAAAGGCCGTAGATGCCGGGCCATATGCCACCGAAGAGGCCCGAGAGCGTCTCGGCGAAAAAGCCGGCCCGACCGAGCAGGGCCAGGATGCCGAGCGCTGCGACGATGGCGGGCAGCGCCAGTGGCAAAGCGAAGAGTCGCAGGATGAGCTGGCGGCCGGGAAACTCGGGGTGGCGCGACAGGGCGCGCGCCACGAAGATTGCCGGCACCACCGACAGCAACGTCGAGAGCGCGGCCTGCCACAGCGTGAATCGGGCGATGCGAAAGAGGTATGAATCGAAGGCCGCGGCCGCGCCGGTGAGGTCGCTGGCGCCTTCCGCCAAGAGGCCGAGAAAGGCTCCACCGATCAGGATGGCGATGGCCGCCAGCGCGACAGCGCCGGCGGCGATTCGCGGATCGGTCCGCCTGTGCGTCCGTCCTGCCAATGGGGTTCCTACCTGCTCATGGCGGCCAGCCATTCGTCGACCCAGGCCTTCCGGTTGCGAGCGACCTCGGCGGGCTCGATCAGCAGCGTCTTGGCCGGCGACACGAGCTTGCCGAATGCCGGGTTGAGGTCATTGGCGGTTTCTGCCGCCGGGAACATCCAGTTGGTCTCCGGTATCACATCCTGGAAAGCGGGGCTCGTCATGAAGGACAGGAAGCGGCTCGCCAGCGGGTTCTTCTCGCCGTTGACGGTGATGCCCGCGACCTCGATCTGCAGATAGTGTCCTTCCTCGAAGGCGGCGGCCTGGTACCGGGCGGTGCCCTCGGCCACCATGTGGTAGGCTGGCGACGTCGTATAGGAAAGAACCATCGGCGCCTCGCCCTTGGTGAATAGCCCGTAGGCCTCGCTCCAGCCCGGCGTGACCGTCAGCACGCGCATCTTGAGCTTCGCCCAAGCTTCCGGCGCCTTGTCGCCGTAGACGGCTTTTACCCAGAGGACGAGGCCGAGGCCGGGCGTGGAGGTGCGGGGATCCTGGATGACGATCTTCTGTTCCGGGTCGCCCTCGACCAGTTCCTTCAGGCTCTTGGGCGGCGTCGCCAGCTTTTCGGTGTCATAGACGACGGCGAAATGCGCGTAGTCGAACGGCACGAAGGTTTCGTCGCTCCAGCCTCCCGGCACCTTGACGGCAGCCATGTCGATGCCGGCCGGTACGAAGAGGCCGGTGGCCTTTGCGTCTTCGGTCAGGTTGGTGTCGAGGCCGAGCACGACATCGGCTTTGGTCGAGTCACCTTCCAGCCTGACGCGGTTGAGCAGGGCGACGCCGTCGGCGACGGCAACGAATTCGAGGTCGCAGCCGCACTCGGCCTCGAAAGCCTTCTCCACCTGCGGCCCGGGACCCCATTCGGCAGTGAAGCTCTCGTAAGTGTAGATGGTCAGTTTTTCCTGAGCGTCGGCGACGCCCAGCGTGGAAAGCAGGATGAATATGAGAACGGAAATCTTGCGCATCTGCGCCTCCTTCGTTGATGTTGAAAGGAATTGAGGCGCGTTGCAGCGTCTAATCCCTCCGCCGGTACAAACCGGATCAGGTTCAGCGGGTTGGCGGGTTTCCCCTTTGCCTCTCAGCCGGTCCGCGTTTCCGCAGCCGGCACCCCGTTAGAGCGCCGAAAGAAATACGGCGCAGGCGCGTGGCGTGCAAGTATTTGTTTGAGGGGTATGGTATTGGCCGCTTCCACTTTCGACGTACCGCGTGGTAAGGGCCTCGCTCATGAGCCGATTCATCATCCTGCTTGGCGGCAAGCTTGTCCGCACTCCGCGTCTTGAGGCGCAAATGGAGGGCGCGCGCATCATTGCGGCCGATGCGGGGATCAAGCACGCTGCGGCGCTGGGCGTGGTTCCGGAGCTGTGGGTCGGCGATTTCGACTCGGCGCCGGAAGGCCTGAGCGACGATCTCGCTGCCGTGCCGCAACTCCGGTTCGAGACCGAGAAGGACAAGACTGACGGCGAACTGGCTGTCGCAGAGGCCCTGTCCCGCGGTGCGACCTCACTGGTGCTGGCCGGCGCCTTCGGCGGTCCGCGCGCCGACCACGCATTCCTGCACGCGGCTCTCGCCATTCGGCGCGCCAAGGAAGGCCTGTCCGTCCTGGTTACAAGCGGCGCGCAGGAGGGCTCACCGCTGCTGCCCGGGTCGCGAGATTTCGACTACGAGGATGGCACCATGTTCAGCATCCTGGGTTTCTCGCATCTGTCGGGCCTGACCGTCATCGGCGCCAAATGGCCGCTCGATTCGGTCGAAGTACCATTCGGATCGTCGCTCACGATCTCCAACGAGGTGCGGGGCGACCTGTGCATTTCGCTGGCGGTCGGCCGCGCCATGCTTCTCGCTCACCCCTATCCGGGCGAGGAATTCTAGGCAGCATGGCCCCGCCACTTCTGACGCTCGACGGCATCCTGCTGACGTTTGGCGGCACGCCGCTTCTCGACGGCGCCGAGCTGTCGGCTTCGCCTGGCGACCGCATTGCGCTCGTCGGTCGCAACGGCTCCGGCAAGTCGACGCTGCTGAAGATCGCCGCCGGCCAGATCGAGCCGCAGGACGGCAAGATATTCCGCAAGCCTTCGGCGACGATTCGCTACCTGCCGCAGTCGCCGGACATGGAAGGTTTCGCCACGGTGCGCGCCTATGTCGAGGCGGGTCTCGGCCCGGCCGACGATCCGCACCGTCCGACCTATCTGCTCGACCATCTCGGCCTGACAGGCGAAGAGGATCCCGAGCAACTTTCCGGTGGCGAGGCAAGACGCGCCGCCCTTGCCCGCGTCATGGCGCCCGAGCCCGACATCCTGCTGCTCGACGAACCGACCAACCATCTCGACCTCGCGACGATCGAGTGGCTGGAAGACGAACTCAACCGCTCCTCATCGGCGCTTGTCGTCATTTCGCACGACCGGCGCTTCCTGGAACGGGTAAGCCGGGCAACCGTGTGGCTGGACCGTGGACGCACGCGACGCCTCGAGAAGGGTTTCGCGCATTACGAAGAATGGCGCGACACCATCCTTGAGGAAGAGGAGCGCGAACAGCACAAGCTGGGCCGCCAGATCGTGCGCGAGGAGCACTGGTTGCGCTATGGCGTGACCGCGCGGCGCAAGCGCAACATGCGCAGGCTCGGCGAACTCCATACAATGCGCAGCCGGTTCCGCGGTCATCGCGGCGCGGAGGGCGTGGCGACGATCCAGGCAAGCGATGCCAACGAGTCCGGCAAGCTGGTCATCGAGGCGCGCAACATCGCCAAGAGCTACGGCGACACGACGATCGTGAAGGACTTCTCGATCCGCATCCAGCGCGGCGACCGTATCGGCCTGGTCGGTCCTAACGGTGCCGGCAAGACGACCCTGCTCAAGATGCTGACCGGCGAACTGGCGCCGGATTCGGGATCTGTCAGGCTGGGCACCAATCTCGAGATCGCGGCGCTCGACCAGAAGCGGGAGGCCGTCGATCCGCAGGAGACGCTTGCGCAGTATCTGACCGACGGGCGCGGCGAGACCGTCGTCGTCAATGGCGAGGAACGCCATGTCGTCTCCTATATGAAGGACTTCCTTTTCAAGGCGGAGCAGGCGCGCACACCGGTGCGGGAGCTTTCGGGCGGGGAGAGGGCGAGGCTGATCCTGGCGCGGGTGCTGTCGCGGCCGGCCAACCTCCTGGTACTCGACGAACCGACCAACGACCTCGACATGGAGACGCTGGAGCTGCTGCAGGAACTCGTCGCAGGCTTCGCCGGCACGGTCATCCTGGTCAGCCACGACCGCGACTTCCTCGACCGCACGGTGACCAGCATCATTGCACCGGACGGGGGCGGTCGCTGGGTCGAGTATGCCGGCGGCTATTCGGACATGCTGGCGCAGCGCGGCGGGACCAAGCTGGCGGACCGCAAGGCGGTCGCCAAGCTTCCGCAGGAGGGCGGCGGTGCCGGGCGTAGCAGCGCACAGGCGCCGAAGGCTGCCAGCAAGAAATTGTCGTTCAAGCAGAAATTTGCGCTCGAAACGCTGCCGGAGAAGATGGCTGCGGTGTCGGCCGCCATCTCGGCACTCGAGAACGACATCGCGGATCCCGACTTCTATGCGCGCAATCCGGCGTCATTCCAGAAGACCATTGCGGCGCTCGACAAGGAGCGCAAGACACTGGCTGCCATGGAGGAGGAATGGCTGGAACTCGAGATGCTTCGGGAAGAACTCGAAGAGGGCTGACGCGCCGGTCTGCGGCGCGCTTGCACGGTTTTCAGCCGGCGCTGGCAGTCGTCCAGGCCTTGAGCGCCTCGTCGAACACCTTGTCGCCGGGAATGCCCTTTTCCAGGGTGAACAGTGCGCGGCGGCCCGACTTGTAGACGATCGGCACGTCGATCCAGCTCTGCCTGCGCAGCAGCGTCATGTTGGCGTCGATCTCCGCCTTGGTGTCGTTGAGCGCGACAAGGAAGAAGCCGTCGGCGATCTTGGCGGGAATGCCGATCAGAGGATTGCCGGCCTCCTGCTCGGAACCTTTCATGGCGACACGCAGAATGTTCTCTATGCCGCCGCCCGAAAAGCCCTCAGGCGTCAGGAAGATCATCTCGATGATATGGCTGGCCGGCAGCGACTTGTCGGCATTGCGCTTGATGGTCATGCGCAGCTGGATGTTCTTGCCCGGGATCGCCGCCTCGGCGCGGATCGCCGCTTCCGGCGGCAGGTTGGCGCCGGGCGACTCCTGGACCAGCGACCAGACGACCGAGCCTGGCTCGGCCGATCCCTCCGACGTGCCGGTGCGTTCCTCGTAGAAAATCGCCTTCTGGCCGACGGGGATAGCGGTCTCGGACGCGGTAGGCTGGCCGGCGTCGGCGCCCGCAGGAGCTTCGGCGGCCTGGTCGGATGTCAGCGCACCGGCCGGGGCTTCGCCCGGCTGCTGCGTCAGCGCGGATACGGAGGTTCCTTCGCCGACTCCTGCGCCGCCATTGGCCGGACCGGGGTTGGTCTCGCTGCCATCGGGGGTGAGCCGCTGCGTGAACTTGCCTTCCTCGGCGGTCGCGGGTGCGCCGGTCTCGGGCGCGGGAGCTTGCGGCTCCGGTTCGGCGGCATCGGGTGTCGAAGCCGCCACGTTCTGCGGAGCGTCGCCACCGAACAGACCGCTGAAGGCGTCGCGGTTCAGCCATACCCCATAACCGCCGCCGGCAAGTACAGCCAGTACCAATGCGGCGACGAGGAGCGGACCGTAGCTGCGCCGGCGAACGGCGTCCTGCCGCTGCGGGACGAAATTGTCCTGGTCAAGCTCCTCCGGCGGCGGCGCCATCGGCGCGCGCCGTTGCGGCGCGGGCGCCGGCGCGGGAGCGGCCGTGGTGCGGGGCCCGGGTGCGGCCGGAGCCGCTGACGCCTGGCGCTCCACGCCATTCGATGTCCGCGGCGGCGGCGGCGCCGGCGTTGCACGCGGCATGACGCTCGACTTGACTGCCGGTTGCGGCAGTTCTTTCGGCTGCGGATTCTTCAGCGAAGCAAAGACATTCTCGAGTTCGGCAAGCGGATCGGACGTTGCCGCGTAGTCCCGCTCGATCTGCCGAATTGCCTCCTCGAGGGTGCGCTTCTGGCGATCGGCTACCGATGGCGGAGGCGGCGGGTTGATCGCGGCGAGCTTGGAGGCGATCGTGGCGCGCGCCTTCTCATAGACGCGCTCGCGCATCTCCGGGGTGGTTTCCCCGAGCCCGTCCAGCGTCTTTCTCAGAACCGCGACGAAATCTGCCATGCTGTTGTCGACCTATATCCTTGTTCCGGCTTGTGCCTCGGCTCGTTGCTGCGACACCTTCCGGAGGGCCATACCTAGTCTTGAAACGGGTCTGTCACAAGTATTGTGTCTTCCCGCTCGGGGCTGGTGGAGAGCAGCGCGACGGGCGCGCCGATCAGTTCCTCGATGTAACGGACATACTTGACCGCCTGGGCCGGCAGGTCATTCCAGCTACGCGCACCGGCTGTCGTTCCCGTCCAGCCCTGCAGGCTCTTGTAGACCGGTTCGACGCGCTCCTGCGCCGCCTGGCTGGCCGGCAGGTAGTCGATCATTTCGCCGTCCAGACGGTAGCCGGTGCAGATCTTGATCTCTTCCATGCCGTCGAGCACGTCGAGCTTGGTCAGCGCGATGCCCTTGATGCCGTTGACGGCCACCGCCTGGCGCACCAGCACGGCGTCGAACCAGCCGCAACGGCGCTTGCGGCCGGTCACGGTGCCGAACTCGTGGCCGCGCGTGCCGAGGAATTCGCCGACCTCGTTGTCCTGTTCGGTCGGGAAGGGTCCTTCGCCGACGCGTGTCGTGTAGGCCTTGGTGATGCCGAGGACATAGCCGATCGCGCCAGGACCGACGCCGGAGCCGGACGAAGCCTGGCCGGCGACCGTGTTCGAGGAGGTGACGAAGGGATAGGTGCCGTGGTCGATGTCGAGCAGGGTTCCCTGCGCGCCTTCGAAAAGAATGCGCTGGCCGGCACGGCGGCGATCATCGAGCACCTTCCAGACGCGGTCCATGTAGGGAAGGATCTGGTCGGCGACGGATTTCAGTTCGTCGAGCACGGTCTCGGGCGCAACCTCGGCCTCGCCAAGTCCGCGGCGCAGAGGGTTATGATGGGCAAGCAGCCGATCGATCTTGGCCGGCAGCGTGCTTGTGTCGGCGAGATCCATGACGCGGATCGCACGGCGGCCGACCTTGTCCTCATAGGCCGGGCCAATGCCACGTCCCGTCGTGCCGATCTTCGTGCCCTTGGCCGCGTTTGCTTCGCGCATCCGGTCCAGTTCCCCATGCAGGGAGAGGATTAGCGCGGTGTTTTCGGCTATTTTCAGGCGCTCGGGTGTTACTTCAACGCCCTGGCCGCGAAGATTCGCCACTTCGGAAACGAAGGCATGCGGGTCGAACACGACGCCGTTGCCGATGATCGACAGCTTGCCGCCGCGCACCACGCCCGAGGGCAAGAGCGACAGCTTGTAGACCTTGCCGTCGACGACCAGGGTGTGGCCGGCGTTGTGGCCGCCCTGGAACCGCACCACGACATCGGCGCGCTCGGACAGCCAGTCGACGATCTTGCCTTTGCCCTCATCGCCCCATTGCGAGCCGACGACCACCACATTGGCCATATTTCTTTCCTCCGGAACGTGCGGAAAACGCAGCCTTGCTGCAAATCGAACCGCCTCTATAACCGCAAGGTGTGGCGAGCGCGATAGCTGTTTGTCTGCCGAAGTGCCTCAGGCACAACGATTTGCCGACAATCGAATCATTTACTTGCCGGGCGCTGCGCCCTAGGTGCGGTTGGGTTCTTCCTCGCGGATATCTCTCCATGCACCGTACTGCCTATCTGCTGCTGGTCCTTACCACACTGTTCTGGGGCGGCAACGCCGTTGCCGGCAAGCTGGCGATCGGCCACGTCTCCCCGATGTTGCTGACGGCCCTGCGCTGGGGCGTAGCCATGGTGGTCCTGTGGCTGATCGGACACAAGCAGCTTCGGATCGACTGGCAACTCGTCAGGGGCAATCTGCCGCTGCTGATGGCACTCGGCTTCCTCGGCTTCGCGGTGTTCAACATCGCGCTCTATTCGGCGCTTCTGTATACCACGGCCATCAATGTAAGCATCGAACAGGCGGCCATGCCGATGCTGATCTTCGCGGCGAACTTCCTGCTGTTTCGCCTGCGCGTGACGTGGCTGCAGATCGTCGGCTTCGTGCTGTCGATCTCCGGCGTTGCGCTGACAGCCAGCCATGGTGATCCGCGCGAACTTCTGGCCCTCAACGTCAATTTTGGCGACCTGCTGATGCTGATCGGGGTGATCGTCTATTCGGCCTATACGGTGGCGCTGCGTCTCAAGCCGGCGATCCACTGGCAGAGCCTGATGATCGTGCTGACGGGCGTCGCCTTCGTCGGAACGCTTCCCTTCGTGGCGGCCGAATTCTACGCCGGCGCCGGCATTGTGCCGGACGTTCAGGGTTTGGGCGTCGTGGCCTACACCATCTTTTTCCCCTCGATCGTGGCGCAGATATTCTACATCAAGGGAGTTGAGATGATCGGCGCCAACCGGGCCGGGCTGTTCATCAACCTCGTGCCGATTTTCGGGACGCTTCTGTCGGTGATGATCCTGCGCGAGACCTTCCACCTCTACCACGGCATCGCCATGGTGCTGGTGCTCGGCGGCATCTGGCTGGCGGAAGCCAGCGGACGACGAGCCGACGCGCAGATGCCGCTCCCCGTCAGATAAGGCCGGCCTTTGCCAGGTCCCGCATCAGGTGGGTGGCGCCGTAGGACCAGGCCGGGCAGTCGGTGGACAGCCGCACCCGGTTGACCAGCGATCCAAGCTTGTCCGACGAGATTGTCACGATGTCGTCGATCCTGTGGGTGAAACCCTTGCCGGCCTCGCCGCGGTCCTTGGCCGGCGCGAACATCGTTCCGAGATAGAGGGCGAAGCCGTCGGGGTACTGGTGATGCGGGCCGATCGCCGCGGCGACGAGTTCCTCCGGCGAGCGGCTGATCTCTGCCATTGAACTCGAGCCGTCCAGAACAAAGCCGTCGTCGCCCTCGACCTTCAGGCGAACCACGGCGGATTTCACATCGCCCAGCGAGAAGGTCTCGTCGAACAGACGGACGAACGGGCCCAATGCCGCCGAGGCATTGTTGTCCTTGGCCTTGCCGAGCAGCAGGGCCGAGCGTCCCTCGACGTCGCGCAGGTTGACGTCGTTGCCGAGCGTGGCGCCGACTATGCGTCCGGTGCTGCTGGCCAGGACGGCGATCTCCGGCTCCGGATTGTTCCATGTCGAGATCGGGTGCAGTCCGACATCGGCGCCATAGCCGACCGAGGCCATTGGCTGGCACTTGGTGAAGATCTCGGCGTCGGGCCCGATGCCGACCTCGAGATACTGCGACCACACGCCCCGTTCGATCAGCTTCGCCTTGATCTCGGCGGCTTCGGGGGAGCCGGGCTTCAGCTTCGACAGATCATGCCCGATCAGCGAGGCGATGTCGGCACGGATGGCGTCGGCCTTGTCGGCTGAGCCGCGCGCCTGTTCCTCGATGACGCGCTCCAGCAGCGAGACCACGAAGGTGACGCCAGCGGCCTTGACGGCCTGCATGTCGACCGGGGAAAGCAGGTAGGCCCCGCCTGGCTCGCGGGCGGTGGCGGCACTGTTTGCCATCACATCGGCAAGCCTGCCGACGCGCCTGCCGGGGGCGGCGCGCACGAAGGCGGCCGGGTCGGCGTGCTCGCAGACGTCGCGCGATGTCGGCGCCTGCTTCGACGTGATGTCGAACACCTCGCCGTCACGGACGGTGACGATCGCCGGGTGCGGCCAACCGTTTGCCATGGCACGCCCGAGAAATACGCCGTCTTCAGGCAGGCTCGTCTCATATCCGGTCATCTGGCCGCTCCCCCATTCTGCCGAGGCTGCATGGCAGCCCCGGCCCGTTCACGTCAAGTCGGACCTAGGCCTCGGCTACATCGAACTGCAGCCGCTTGGCAGAATCGATCGACTTGTGGGCGCGTACCTTGGCGAGCACGTCTTCGGGGAAAGGCGCATCGAGGTAGAGCAGCGCAATGGCGTCGCCGCCCGGCCGGTTGCGGCCGAGCTGGAAGTTGGCGATGTTGACGCCGTTCTCTCCGCACACCGTGCCGAGCAGGCCGATGATGCCCGGCGCATCGGCGTTGGTCGTGTAGAGCATGTGCTGGCCGACCTCGGCGTCGAGATTGATCCCCTTGATCTGGATGAAGCGCGGCTTGCCGTCCGAGAAGACCGTGCCGGCGATCGAGCGCGTCTGTTTTTCCGTCACCACTGTCAGCTTGATATAGCCGTCGAAGACGCCCGACTTGTCGCGCTTGAGCTCGGTGAGACGGATGCCCCGCTCCTTTGCCATGATCGGCGCCGAAACCATGTTGACGTCCGAGACCTGCGGGCGGATCAGGCCGGCGAGCGTCGCGCTGATCAGTGCCCTGGTGTTCATGCTGGCGGTTGATCCGTCGAACAGGATTTCGACTTCCTTGATCGGGTCCTCGGTGACCTGGCCGACAAAGGCGCCTAGAACCTCAGCCAGCTTTACGAAGGGTTTCAGCCGCGGCGCCTCCTCGGCGGTGATCGACGGCATGTTGATGGCGTTCGAAACCGCCCCCTTGATGAGATAGTCCGACATCTGCTCGGCAACCTGCAGGGCGACATTCTCCTGCGCCTCGCTGGTGGCAGCGCCAAGATGCGGCGTGGCGACGACATTCTCCAGGCCGAACAGCGCGCTTTCCTTTGCGGGCTCGACCTCGAAGACGTCGATGGCCGCGCCACCGACCTTGCCGCTCTTGAGGGCAGCAACCAGGTCCGACTCGACGATCAGGCCGCCGCGGGCGCAATTGATGATGAAGACGCCGTCCTTCATCGTCGCGATCGAATCCGCATTGATGATGTTCCTGGTCTTCTCGGTCATCGGCGTGTGCAGCGTGATGAAATCGGCACGCGCAAACAGTTCCTCCAGCTCGACCTTCTCGACGCCGAGTTCGGAGGCCCGACCCTCGGACAGGAAGGGATCGAAGGCGACGACGTGCATCTTGAGGCCGACGCCGCGGGTTGCGACGATGGAACCGATGTTGCCGCAGCCGATGATGCCGAGCGTCTTGCCGGTGATCTCGACGCCCATGAAGCGATTCTTTTCCCACTTGCCGGCATGCGTCGAGGCGTTTGCCTCGGGGATCTGGCGTGCCAGAGCGAACATCAGCGCGACCGCGTGCTCGGCGGTGGTGATCGAATTGCCGAAGGGCGTATTCATCACGATGATGCCCTTGCGCGAGGCAGCCGGGATATCGACGTTGTCGACGCCGATGCCGGCGCGGCCGATGACCTTGAGGTTGGTCGCCGCGGCAATCAGCTTCTCGGTGACCTTGGTCGCCGAGCGGATGGCGAGGCCGTCATACTGGCCGATGACGCTGAGCAGCTTCTCCTTGTCGGGCCCGAGATCGGGCAGATAGTCGACCTCGACGCCGCGATCCTTGAAGATCTGGACGGCGGTGGGCGACAGCTTGTCGGAAACGAGAACGCGGGGCATGGACGTGATCCTTGGATGAAGAGTGTTGTTGCTGCGGCGCCTTCCTCCTGCCTGCCGCCCGTCGACGCTGCGCTGCAGGACGACAGGGGAATGGCGGGGGCGCGCCGGTGGTATCGAAGCCTAGGCGGCGGCCTTCAGCGCAGCCTTCTGGGTCGCGAACGCCCAGTCGAGCCAAGGCATCAGGGCTTCGAGATCGGAGGTCTCGACGGTGGCACCGCACCAGATGCGCAGGCCGGGCGGCGCGTCGCGATAGCCCGCGATGTCATAGGCGGCCCGCTCCGTCTCGAGCAGCGCGGCAAGTCCCTTCACGAAGGCCTGCTGGCCGGCGTCGTCGAGCCCGGCAATATCCGGATCGGTGAAGCGCAGGCACACAGAGGTGTTGGAGCGCGTGCCGTTGTCGGCGGCCAAGTTGGCAGCCCACTGAGAGCCGGCCACGAAACGGTCGATGACCGCGACGTTGGCGTCGGCGCGGGCAACCAGTGCGTCGAGCCCGCCAAGCGCCTTCGCCCAGTTGAGCGCGTCGAGATAGTCCTCGACGCAGAGCATCGACGGCGTGTTGATCGTCTCGCCCTTGAAGATGCCCTCGATGAGCTTGCCGTTCGAGGTCAGACGGAAGATTTTCGGCAGCGGCCAGGCCGGCTTGTAGTTTTCCAGGCGCTCGACCGCGCGCGGCGACAGGATGAGCATGCCATGCGCGCCCTCGCCGCCGAGCGCCTTCTGCCAGGAGAAGGTGACCACATCGAGCTTGTCGAAATCGAGCTTCTGGGCAAAGGCGGCCGAGGTGGCGTCGCAGATGGTCAGTCCCTTGCGATCGGCCGGGATGAAATCGCCGTTCGGTACGCGCACGCCGGAAGTGGTGCCGTTCCAAGTGAACACCACGTCACGGTCGAAATCGATCGTCGAGAGGTTGGGCAGTTCGCCATAACCCGCCTCGATCTTGCGCACGTCCGGGAGCTTCAGCTGCTTGACGACATCGGTAACCCAGCCGGCGCCGAAACTCTCCCAGGCGACCATGTCGACGCCGCGTGCGCCGAGCAGCGACCACATCGCCATCTCGACGGCGCCTGTGTCGGATGCGGGAACGATGCCGATGCGATAGTCGGCGGGCACCTGCAGGATTTCGCGGGTCAGGGCGATGGCCTGTTCCAGCTTGGCCTTGCCGATCTTGGCGCGGTGCGACCGGCCGAGTGCGGCATTGCCCAGCGCTTCGGGCGTCCAGCCTGGACGCTTCGCACATGGACCCGAGGAAAAATTGGGGTTTGCCGGACGGAGTCCGGGCTTGGATTGGTTCGTCATCGTGGTTCTATCCTTCCAGATAGCAGGCCCCTCGTTGGGGAGGGGTGGCCCACGGACGGCGATATTCGACCGGCGTGCCGGCGTCAAGAGGAAAGCCCCGGTAGAGCGCGCACGTTGCCATGTACAAACGAAAACGGCGGGCCATAGCCCGCCGTTCGTCCCGTCCCCGGTGCTGTTTCCTACCAGAGTTCGTAGCGCAGGCCGACCTTGAATTCGTGGGTCTTGATGTCGCCGCTGGTGCCCTGAGCGCCGGTCGCACCGAGTCCCGCGCTGCCGGCGTCCCATGCGAACATGTCGCCGCCGTCGATCTGGCGATACTTGTAGCCTACGTCCAGCTTGAAGTTCTGGGTGAGGTCGTAGGCGAAGCCGGCCATGAGGGCATAGGTGAAGCGCCAGCCGTCGACGCCGCCATGCTGCGTGGTGGAAACCACACCGGGCGTCGCGCAGGCATCGACGGCGCCGTCGACGCAGTAGGTCGAGTTGTTGAGGGCGGACCAGCTCACGTAGCTGTAGCCGATGCCGGCGCCGACATAGGGCGTAATGCCCACATAGGTGCCGAGATCGACGTAGCCGTTGGCCATGACGCTGACGGCGGAGACTTCCGAGTTGTCTTCGCTGCGGCAGGTCGTGTCGTCAGCCGGAGGCTGGACGCAGGAGGTGGCGCTCGATGTGGTTCCGCTGAAGTCGGCCCTGAAGCCATCGACCGTGGCGTCGGCGCGGAAGTAATCGGTGAAGCGATAGCCGAAGCCGCCGCCCCATGAAAAGTCGGTGCTGATGTCCTGCGTGTCGAAGGAGGCGGCATCGTAAGTGAACCCATCGTAGGTGCGATAGTCGACCTGGCCGATGCTGGCGTCAAAGACGTAGCCGACGTCGCCCCGGAGGTACCAGCCGGAGCCGACCTCGACCGGGACGTACTCGGCAGCCTGCTCGACATAGATCGGCGGATCGTAGTCAGCTGCCTGGGCGGCAGCCAGCGTGCCGACCGATGCTGCCAGTGCAAGCATTATGCGCTGTGTGAATCTCATCTTTTCAGACTCCCGAAGTGGCGCCGTCTCAATAAGCGACCTGATCGGGAGCATTGTTAACCATAGTGGTTAAGTGCGGGTTAAGGATAACGGCCGGTTTACGGCAAATGCGCATTTTCGCCGCGAAGCGCTTGCGGGTGTCCAGGGAAACGAAAAAGGCCCCGCTGATGCGGGGCCTTTTTTGGAAGAAATTGGTTCTGGTCTAGTTCAGCGAATACCGCACGCCGAGCTTGAGGTCGTGCGAGTAGAGGTCATTGAACTTGAACCCGTCATTGGGAATGTCGAAGGCCGGGTCGTCGTTCTGCAGAACACCGGTCTGCCCGTGGCCGAGCGACACGAAGCTGTATCCCAGATCGATCGTCATGCGGTCAGTGGCCTTGATGCCGATGCCGGTGTGCAGGGCCCAGGCGAAGTTCCACTTGGTCTCTTCGTCTGCGTAGGCGCCGCCGCCGTTGATGATGTTGATGTCCCGGAAATTCGAGATGGTGTTGCGCGATGCGCCGATACCCGCACCGACATAGGGCGTGATGCCGTAGAAGGTGCCGACATCCGCGTAGGCATTGGCGAGGAAAAGCCACTCGGACTTCTTGGCGCGGAAATCGTTGGTCGTGACGTCTGTGCCGTCGTCAACCCAGTCAAGGGCCTCGAAATCCGACTTGCCACGGTACTCGACGGTCAGGTCGCCGCGCAGGTAGTCGTTGAACTGGTAGCCGACACCACCGCCGAAGATCGGAGCGGAGCTGAAGCCGCCGCTGTCATGCCATCCGTAGGCGGCAACGCTTGGCTCCAGGTAGAGGCTCGACGTCAAACCGTCGAAATGCTGGTTGCTCATGCCGATGTGACCGCGGATATACCAGCCGCCAACCACGGGCGGCGGCGGGATGTCGACCGGTGGCTCGTAGTAGTCTGCGGCGATTGCCGGGCCGGCAACGCCGGCGAGCAGCGCGGCGAACAGTGCCTTCCTTGCGAAATCAAACATGCGCGTCACCTCTGTATAGAATCGGAACATGTATCGTCCCGAACTCGATTGAACTCGTTAGGGATAATGAACCGGAAAAGTTAAGCGCCACTTAACCCTGTCGCTTAACCAAGAAATGCTTGCAGGGCATGGCGTTGCCGGCTTGGGGAGAGCCTTGGCTTCCGAAGCTGCCAGAGCACCTGTCGGGGAGGACAACAATCGTGCGTGCCGATGCGCGAAGTCCTTGGCGTGGAGGCCGTGGAGGCCTATATCTGCATTGACGATCTGTGCTTCCCGGCAGGAAATCATATTCCCCGGGGCCTTATTGATCCCTAGGGAGCTGTCCCTGGCCGGGCCCGTGGGTTCGGTCATACGGCGCCCACCTACTTTGTAGGTTCCCGGGATCGCTTTTCCACCGGTTGTGTGGATCGTCGCTCTTCACCTGCGGTCCGCCTGCCGGCCTGCGATCCGCCATCCAGCGTCGCTTGCAAGATGCCCGACCGCCATCATCCTGTTATTGTCGCTGCATGACATCTGCCAAAGAGCTGAAACGTGAACTGCGCAAGCAGGCGCTGGCGCGACGCGACGCGCTTGACGCGTTCTGGCGCATCGAGGCCTCGCTCGAGATGGCCGATCTGGCACGCAACGGCATAGCGGTCGACGGAACCTCCATTGTCTCGGGTTTCTGGCCGATGCGGTCGGAAGTCGACGTGAGGCCGCTGATGTTCGGTCTGCGCGAGCGCGGTGCAAGATTGTGCCTGCCGGCCATCATCGACAGCACGACCATCGTCTTTCGCGAACTGGTGCGCGGCGCGGCGCTCGTCGACATGGGATACGGCACGGCCGGACCGGGGGAGGAACACGCCGTCCTCGATCCGTCGGTAATGCTGGTGCCGCTGGCGGCGTTCGATGCGCGCGGCCACCGCATCGGCTACGGGGCCGGATACTACGACCGCGCCATAGCCAGGCTGGCCGGCAAGGGACTGACACCGCGCCTGGTGGGCATCGCCTTCGATTGCCAGGAGGTGGAACGGGTGCCGGAGGAACCGCATGACGTCATCATTCCAGAAATCCTGACCGAAACCGGCTTGCGCCGTTTCGAAGCGTCCCTATAGAAGGACCATGCGGCTTCTCTTCCTCGGCGACATGGTCGGCAAATCCGGACGGACGGCGGTGTGGGAGCAGCTCCCCGGGCTGATCTCGGACTTCCGGCTCGACTTCGTGATCGTCAATGGCGAGAACGCGGCGGGTGGCTTCGGCATCACCGAAGAAATCTTTCGCAACACGATCGAGGCCGGTGCCGACGTCGTCACCACCGGCAATCATGTCTGGGACCAGCGCGAGGCGCTGACCTTCGCGCCGCGCGAAGAGCGCTTCCTGCGCCCTGCCAACTATCCCAAGGGTACGCCCGGCCGCGGCGCCGGCGTCTTCATGGCTAAGAACGGCGCGCGCGTCCTGGTCGCCAACATCATGGGCCGGGTGTTCATGCATCCGGAACTGGATGATCCTTTCCACTGCGGCGAGCGCGAACTGGCGGCAGCATCGCTCGGCGACCAGGTGGACGCGGCCGTGATCGATTTTCATGCCGAGGCGACGTCGGAGAAGATGTGCTTTGCGCATTTCGTCGACGGCCGGGCCAGCCTCGTGGTCGGCACGCACACGCACCAGCCGACCGCCGACCACCAGATTCTGAACGGCGGGACCGCATATCTGACGGACGCCGGCATGTGCGGCGACTATGATTCCTCGCTCGGCATGGACACGGAGGAGCCTCTCAACCGCTTCCTGTCGAAGGTGCCGAAGGGCCGGTTCGAGGCGGCCAACGGGCCGGCGACGATCTGTGGCGTCGGCGTCGATATCTCGGACAGGACCGGACTTGCCGAGAGGGTTGCGCCGTTTCGCCGCGGGCCGCGGCTGGAGGAAACGGAACCTGCCTTCTGGTCATGACGTTGACCTGAGCCGCTTACAAACCTAACTCTGCCTGACATTCTCCGGACGACCCAAAAGAGCCGCCCACATGATCGAATTTCTTGCGCCGCATTTCCTCTGGACCAGCGACCCGACCGCCTGGGTAGCCCTGCTGACGTTGATCGTGCTCGAGATCGTGCTCGGTATCGACAATCTGATCTTCATCTCGATCCTGACCAACAAGCTGCCGAAGGAGCAGCAGGCCCGTGCACGCAGGCTGGGCATCAGCGCGGCGCTGATCATGCGGCTTGTCCTGCTCGCGACGATATCCTTCATCGTGCAGCTCACTGCGCCGCTGTTCACCCTGTTCGACCACGGTTTCTCGTGGCGTGACCTGATCCTCATCGCCGGCGGCCTGTTCCTGGTCTGGAAGGCCACGAAGGAGATTCATCACACTGTCGATCCGGACGACCACCAGGACTCGATGATCGGCAAGACGGTGCAGCTTTCGCTCGGTGCCGCGATTTTCCAGATACTGCTGCTCGACCTTGTCTTCTCGATCGATTCCATCATCACGGCGGTCGGCATGACCGACGAGATCGCCATCATGTACATCGCGGTGATCATCGCGGTTTCCGCCATGATGCTGGCGGCCACCCCGCTTGCCAACTTCATCGCCAAGAACCCGACAATCGTCATGCTGGCGCTCGGCTTCCTGCTGATGATCGGCATGACGCTGATCGCCGACGGCATGGGCTACCATGTGCCGAAGGGCTACATCTATGCGGCGATGGGCTTCTCGGCCCTGGTCGAGGCGCTCAACATGCTGGCCAGGAACCGTCGAAAGAAGGTCGATCACTAGTCCGCCAAGGGACTGCTACACGCCCTCGAGAACGATGATCGTCGGCCGGTCGGGCAAGGTCCTAAGCGACACCTTGAGCGAACGGCTGGCTCGCAAATCGACTGCGAAATCCTTGCCCATCCGGCTGGTGAACTCGCCGATCGGGGTCGAATGCCTGTGCATCGGCAGGATCATCGAGGAATAGAGCCGGGTTGTTATCTCGCTCATGCGGTCGAGGGACAGTGTCATGCCGCCGTCGACCGGCACCATGACAATGTCGAGCCGGCCGATTGCGCCATAGTGGGCATCTTCCAGATGGTGGTGCAGGTGGCCGAGATGGCCTATGCAGAGGCCCGCTACTTCGAAGATGAAGATCGAGTTGCCGTCGGCCTCGAGCGTGCCGAAACGCCTTATGTCGGTCGGCACATTGCGGATGTAGACATCGTCCAACACGAGTGCATGGCGCGCTGCGCCTCCGTCGGGGTTCCAGCCGCGCAATACGTGTTCGATGCCCGGGTCCGGCGTGTCCGAGAAATGGGTGCGGTGGGCCTTGTTCATGGTGACGACGCGCGGCAGAGGCTCTCTGCCATACACCCCAGAGAAATCCGTGGCGATCCTGACGCCCGCCGGCGTCTCGATGATGTAGGTCGAGTGGCCGGCATAGGTGATCGTCACGTCGCCATCGACGAAGAGCTGGGCCGGGGTGAAGCTGGCATAGGTAACGGACGGCAGCGCCTGAGCGATCGCCACGCATTTCGACGGCGGCGGCTGGTCCTGCGCCGCTGCTGCGAGCGGCCAGAGAAGCGACGTTACCAGAACGGCTGCGGTCCGCCGGAGCATGACTGTCTCCCGAATTCGGATTGGCGCGATCCGAAACGATAACCGCTGTGCGACGCTTGACCAGTGGGCAGTGCGCTGGCCGGGTCACGTTTTCGCGAGCCGTCAAACGCCTGTCGGCTGGACGTTTCTCCCCGACTTAACTATAAGCCCGCCATTCCGAACACTGCTGGAAGACGACAGGGACGCCATGGCCGGCCATTCACAGTTCAAAAATATCATGCACCGCAAGGGCCGCCAGGACGCGGTCCGTTCGAAAATGTTCTCCAAACTGGCGCGCGAGATCACCGTTGCGGCCAAGTCCGGGGCACCCGACCCGGCGATGAATCCGCGCCTCAGGCTGGCGGTACAGAACGCCAAGGCCGTGTCCATGCCGAAGGACAATATTGCCCGCGCCATCAGCAAGGCCTCGATGGGCGATGCGGAAAACTACGAGGAAGTGCGCTACGAAGGTTACGGACCCGGCGGCGTCGCGCTCATCGTCGAGGCGCTGACCGACAACCGCAACCGCTCGGCCTCGAACGTTCGGGCCGCCTTCACCAAGGCCGGCGGTGCCTTGGGCGAAACCGGCTCGGTGTCCTTCATGTGGGACCGCGTCGGCGAGATCTTCTACCCGGCCTCCGCGGGCGATGCCGAAAAGATGATGGAAGCCGCCATCGAGGCTGGCGCCGACGACGTGCAGTCCGACGAGGACGGCCACACGATCCTGTGCACCTTCGAAGGCCTCGGCGACGTCTCCAAGGCGCTTGAGGAGGCGCTCGGCGAGGCCGAATCGGTGAAGATCGTGTGGAAGCCGCAAAACAGCATCCCGGTCGACGAGGAACGTGCGCAGTCGCTGATGAAGCTGGTCGGCGTTCTCGAGGATGACGACGACGTGCAGAACGTCTACGCCAATTTCGAGGTCGACGAAGAGACGATGGCCAAGCTCAGCGCCGATTGAGCTGACTGCCGCCCCGCTGGTCGGCGGTCGTCGGCCGCCGGGCACTTCGCTGTCAATTGAACGTGTCTCCTTTGCGGTGCCTCGTGCCGCAAGCAACCAGGTCCAGAACGATGTCTTTCTCCAAGCTTGACGCACTGGGGCGCAAACTCGAGGCGCTCGAGCATGCGCAGGCCATTCTCGGCGCCGACGAGGCGACCCACATGGCGGTCGGCGGCGGCGAGAAGCGGGCCGAGGCGATGTCGGTGCTGGCCGGCATGCACCACCGACAGGCGACGGCGCCCGAAATCGACGACTGGATCGCGGCCGCAGAGACGGAGAGCCTGAACGAGGAGCAGGCTGCGGCGCTGCGCGAATTCCGCCGGCACCACGCCAACCTGACCTGCCTGCCCGCCGAGTTCGTCGAACGTCAGACAACGGCGCGCATGCGTTGCGAACAGCTCTGGCGCGACCTGCGCGGCAAGAACGACTGGGCGAACTTCCTGCCAGCCCTGGAGGGCGTGATTGCGCTGGTCCGCGAGGAAGCGCAGATGCGTTCCGAGGCGACGGGTCTCGATCCCTACGACGCGCTGATGGAGCAATACGATCCCGGCAATCGGGCCGCCGAGATCACGCCGGTCTTCACCGACCTGAAGGGCTTCCTGCGCGATTTCGTGCCCGAGGCGCTGGCCGTCCAGCAGGAACGTCTGGCACGGACGCCGTTGAAGCCGCTGTCGGGCGACTATCCGATCGAGCGCCAGCGCGAGCTTGGCCTCGCCATGATGGCAGCCGTGGGGTTCGACCTCACGCATGGCAGTCTGGCGGTGTCGCATCATCCGTTCTGCGGCGGCGTGCCGAGCGACGTGCGGATCACCACGCGCTATCGCAGCACGGAGTTTCTGTCCGCGCTGATGGGTGTGCTGCACGAGACGGGCCACGCTCTCTACGAACAGAACCTGCCGAAGGAGTGGTCGCACTGGCCGCTCGGAAAGGCGCGCGGCATGGCGATGCATGAGAGCCAGAGCCTGTTCGTCGAGAAGCAGCTCGGTCGTAACCCGGCCTTCTGGCAATGGGCCCTGCCCGAGGTGGAGAAGCATCTCGGCGAGGCCTGGAGCATCCAGGACATCCTGCCGCATGTGCATTTCGTCCAGCCGGGCCTGATCCGCGTCGATGCCGACGAGGTCACCTACCCGCTGCACGTCATCCTGCGCTACGAGTTGGAGCAGGAACTTGTCGCGGGGCGGCTCGAGGCGACCGATATCCCGGAAGCCTGGGATGCCCGCATGCGCGACTATCTCGGCCTGTCGACCGTCGACAATTTCGCCGACGGCCCGATGCAGGATGTGCACTGGCCTTCCGGCGCGTTCGGCTATTTTCCTTCCTACACTCTAGGGGCCATGATGGCTGCGCAGCAATGGTCGGCGCTGAAGGCAGAACATCCGGCCATTGACGACGAGATCGCCACTGGACGGTTCGACACGGTCAACGAATGGCGCCGCGCGAAGATCTGGTCGCAGGGCTCGCGCCATTCGACGCCGGACCTGCTGGAGCGAGCCACCGGGGAGCGCCTCAACGCGGCGCATTTCATCGATCATCTCAGGGCACGCTACGGTTCTTCGTGAGAGAACCCGCATGCGGGCTTGATCGACCGGCCGCGGGCACCCACACTCGCGTCGGTTGAAGGGATGCGGGGGAGCCGATGGGGGAACATACCGATGCCGTTATTGTCGGCGCTGGGCTGGCGGGGCTAGCTGCAGCCGCCGAGCTTGGTGATGCCGGCAAGCGTGTCGTCATCCTCGAACAAGAAGGCGAGAACTCGCTCGGCGGCCAGGCCTTCTGGTCGCTAGGTGGCCTGTTTTTCGTCGACAGTCCGGAGCAGCGCCGCATGCGCGTCCGCGACAGCCGCGACCTGGCACTGCAGGACTGGCTCGGGTCGGCGCAGTTCGACCGTCCTGAGGATCGCTGGCCGCGCGAGGTGGCGGAAGCCTTCATCGACTTCGCCGCCGGAGAGATGCGGCCCTGGTTGCACCAGCAGGGCATGCGCTGGTTCCCGGTGGTCGGATGGGCCGAGCGCGGCGGCGGCATGGCGCATGGCCACGGCAATTCGGTGCCGCGCTTCCACGTTACGTGGGGGACCGGCCCGGGCGTTCTTGCGCCGTTTCTCCGCCGCGTCGGAGAGCACGTCGCGCGCGGCACGACGGTTCTGAAGTTCCGCCACCGGGCGAGTCGTCTCGTGAAGACGAATGGCGCGGTCACCGGCGTTGCCGGGGAGATACTCGAGCCATCGACCGTCCAGCGGGGGGAGAGGTCCGGCCGCGCAGCGGTCGGCGAGTTCGAGGCCGGCGCTGACGCGGTGATCGTCACGTCGGGCGGCATAGGCGGTGACCACGAACTTGTGCGCCGCAACTGGCCGGCGAAGCGGCTCGGCCCTGCGCCGAAGACGATGGTCGCCGGCGTACCGCATCACGTCGATGGCCGCATGGTCGCGATCACGCAGGCAGCCGGCGGCGCGGTGATCAATGCCGACCGCATGTGGCACTACACCGAGGGCGTCAGGAACTTCGCGCCGATCTGGCCGAACCACGGCATCCGCATCCTGCCGGGCCCGTCTTCGCTGTGGTTCGATGCGTTGGGCAATCGCATGCCGGCGCCCTGCCTGCCGGGCTTCGATACACTTGGCACGCTGAAGCACATTCTGGCGACCGGCCATGACTATTCCTGGTTCGTGCTGACCCAGAAGATCATCGAAAAGGAATTTGCGCTGTCGGGCTCCGAGCAGAACCCGGACCTGACCTCCGGACGCTGGCTCGCGGTGCTGAAAAGCCGTCGTGCGAGAGGCGCACCGCCGCCTGTCGAGGCCTTCAAGGAGAAGGGCGAGGATTTCATCGTGCACGACACTCTGCGCGAACTCGTTGACGGGATGAACGCGCTGACCGGCGAGGGCCTGATCGACCACGACCGCCTGATTGCCCAGATCGAGGCGCGCGACCGTCAACTCGCCAATCCCTTTTCGAAGGATGCACAGATCGCTGCCATCAGAGGTGCCCGCGCCTATCTCGGAGACAGGCTGATCCGCACGGCAAAGCCACACCGGATTCTGGATCCGGCGGTCGGGCCGCTGATCGCGGTCCGGCTGCACGTGCTGACGCGCAAGACGCTCGGCGGCCTGCACACCAATCTGGACGCACAGGTGCTCGACGAGGTCGGCGAGCCGATACCCGGCCTCTACGCGGCCGGAGAGGTTGCCGGCTTCGGCGGCGGCGGCTACCACGGCTACAATGCGCTGGAAGGAACCTTCCTCGGCGGCTGTATCTTCTCGGGCCGCAGCGCCGGACGACACGCTGCCAGATGAACACTGCGTGCCTAACTGCTGGAGCCGCCCGCATGAGTGACCGATCCGGCGATGCCTATCGCCCCGTACCCCTGCCAGACTTCGAGGAACTCCCGCACCACGAGATGCGCGCCAATGCTACGGCCTTCTACGAGGACATGCGCAGGCGGCACACGGTGCGGGAGTTTTCGAACCGCGCGGTGCCGCGCGACATCATCGAGACCTGCATCCTTGCCGCAGGGACAGCGCCAAACGGCGCCAACCACCAGCCCTGGCACTTCTGCGTGATCGGCGACCCGGTGATCAAGAGCAAGATCCGCCTCGCCGCCGAACAGGAGGAGCGCGCCTTCTACGAGGGACGCGCGGGAGAGGAATGGCTGAAGGCGCTGGCGCCGCTCGGAACCGATCCGGAAAAGCTGTTCCTGGAAGAGGCGCCCTGGCTGATCTGCATCTTCGGCGAGCGCAAGAGCCGGTCGGCCGACGGCGTGATGCGCAAGAATTACTACGTTCCCGAATCCGTCTCCATCGCGACAGGCATATTGGTGACCGCGCTGCATCGGGCAGGTCTGGCGACGCTTACCCACACGCCAAACCCTATGGGTTTCCTCAACGAAATCTGCGGCCGGGAACCGCAGGACAAATGCTACATTCTGATGGTGGTCGGCTATCCGAAGGAGGGGGCCACGATCCCCGAACACGCGATGCACAAGAAGCCGCTCCAGGAAATCGCCAGCTTCCTGTGAGCGGCCGCAGCAACCAAGGATCATTGACGATGTCTCTCAGCAACCAGGACCTAGTCGAGCTTGTCGCCTTCCGGCGCCAGTTGCACGAGCTTCCCGAGATCTCGAACGAAGAGGAGAACACGGCGCGCGCGGTGGTGTCGTTCCTGAAGGATTCGGGTCCCGACGAGGTGCTGACCGGCCTCGGCGGCCATGGCGTGGCAGCCATCTACGACAGCGGAGCGGAAGGGCCGACGGTACTTCTGCGGGCCGAGCTCGACGCGCTGCCGATCGAGGAACTTTCCGATATCCCGCACCGCTCGCAGATTGTCGGCAGGGGGCACATGTGCGGCCATGACGGCCACACCGCAATCCTGACGGCAGTCGGACGGCAGCTTGGCCGCCGGAGGACCGCACGCGGCCGCGTCGTGCTGATGTTCCAGCCGGCAGAGGAAACCGGCAATGGCGCCGCAGGCGTCACGACCGACCCGCGTTATAAGCGGATCCAGCCCGATTTCGCCTTCTCGCTGCACAATCTGCCGGGAACGCCGCTCGGCCATGTCCGGCTGAAGGAAGGCGTCGTCAACTGCGCCTCGCGCGGCATGCGCATCGTGCTGACCGGCAAGACGGCGCATTCCTCGATGCCCGAAACCGGCACATCGCCGATGCCGGCGATCAGCGAGTTGATGCCGGCGCTGCCGGCGCTCGGCAGCGGCAGCTTTGCCGAAGACGATTTCTCCATGCTTACGGTCACCCACGCCTCGATGGGCGAGGCTGTGTTCGGCATCGCGCCCGGTCGCGCCGAGGTCTGGGCCACGCTGCGCACGCGGCTGGACGGGCGCATGGCCGATCTCTGCGAGGCCGCCGAGTCGCTAGCCCGGCGAATAGCCGCGCAGCAAGGGCTGTCCTGCGAGATCGACTATCACGAGATATTCGTTGCCAGCCTGAACGCGCCGGAGGCGGTCGGCCACCTGCGCGCCGCGCTCGACGCCGAAGGCATCAGCCACGACGAGGCCGAGCTGCCGATGCGCGCCTCCGAGGACTTCGGCCGGTTCGGCCACGGCTCCCGGTCGGCGATGTTCTTCCTCGGGTCGGGCGAGCGCCACCCGGCGCTGCACAATCCCGACTACGACTTCCCCGACGACCTGATCCCGATCGGGGCGAAGGTGTTCATGCGGACCGTGCGCAACCTGCTCGGCTGAGCATCACTCGGCAGCGCCGCGAAAGACGCTGGCGCCCGTTTCGAACTGTAGCTTGGCCAGACGGGCGTAGATGCCGCCCTTCTTGACGAGCGTGGCGTGCGTGCCTTCCTCGACGATCCGGCCGCCGTCCATGACGAGGATGCGGTCGGCCTTGAGTACGGTCGCGAGCCGGTGCGCGATGACGATGGTGGTGCGCCCCTTCATCAGCCGTTCGAGCGCGGTCTGGACCAGCGTCTCGCTTGACGCGTCGAGCGCCGAGGTCGCTTCGTCGAGCAGCAGGATCGGGGCGTCGCGCAGGATGGCGCGCGCAATGGCGACGCGCTGGCGCTGGCCGCCCGAAAGCATGACGCCGCGCTCGCCAACCTCGGTGTCGAAGCCGTTTTCCAGGCGCTCGATGAATTCGTCGGCCTGCGCGTCGCGGGCAGCCTGCGAAACATCCTCGGGCGAAGCGCCCGGCCTGCCAAAACCGATATTCTCACCGACCGTCGCGGCAAAGATCGTGACGTCCTGCGGCACGATGGCGATGTGGGAACGGACATCCCTGGGGTCGGCCCGCTTGACGTCGATGCCGTCAATGGTGACCGCTCCTTCCAGGGGATCGTAGTAGCGCAGGATCAGCGAGAAAACGGTGCTCTTGCCGGCGCCCGACGGGCCGACGATGGCGACTGTCTCGCCGGGCTTCACGCTAAAGGACAGCTCATGCAGTGCCGGCAGGTCCGGGCGCGCGGGATAGGCGAAGGAGACCCGGTCGAAGCTGACCGCCCCTTCGGCAACCGCCGGTAGCGGCACCGGGTTGGCGGGTGCGGAAATCGCCGGCTCCTCGGCCAGGATTTCCGTCAGACGCTCGGCAGCGCCCGCTGCCTGGGAAAGCTCGCCCCAGACCTCCGACAGCGCGCCAAGCGCACCTGCCGCGAAGACAGAATAGATGAGGAACTGGCCGAGCGTTCCCGGCGAGATCGTGCCGTTCAGCACGTCGCGCGAACCGAACCAGAGCACCATGACGACCGAAGCAAAGATGGTGAAGATGGCGACGAAGGTGAGTACGGCGCGCGCCCTGACGGATGAGCGGGCAGCCTGGAAGGCAGCCTCGACGGCGCGCGAGAATTTTCCGGTCACGAGCTTTTCGTTCGTGAAGGCTTGCAGCGTGCGGACCGAAGAAATCTGCTCGCTGGCATAGGCGGTCGCCTGGGCAAGCGTATCCTGCGCCAAGCGGGACTTGCGGCGCACAGATCTGCCGAAGGCAACGAGGGGCAGCACGACCAGCGGGATCGCGGCGATGACGAGGCTAGACAGCTTCGGGCTGGTGATGACCATCATGCCGAGAGCGCCAAGCCCGAGGATGGTGTTACGCAGCGCGACCGAAGCGGTGGCGCCGACTGCCGACTTGACCTGCGTGGTGTCGGCCGAGAGGCGCGAGACGATCTCGCCCGACTGCACCGTGTCGAAAAAGGCCGGCGACAGTTCGGTGACATGCGCGAAGACGTCGTTCCTGAGATCGGCGACGACCCGCTCGCCGAGCGTGATGACGAAATAATAGCGGCAGGCCGATGCCAGCGCGAGAATGGCGGCGATCACCACCAGCATGGAAAAATAATTGGCGACGAAGGTCGTGTCGGCGCTGGAGAAGCCGTGATCGATCATCCGGCGCACCGCAAGCGGCAGCGTCAGCGTGGTCGCCGCGGCGGCGGCCAGCGAAACGACCGCGCCGACGACGAGGCGCGGGTAGCGCCCGACATAGGGCAGGATCCGCCGCAAGGGACGAAGCGATCGCCTGCTGCGTTCGTCGGCCTCAGCCATCGTCACAGCCATCTCCCGTTTCCCTCCCGTTCGCCCGGTTCGCCAATGCTTCGGGCGCGGCCTTGTGATTCAATTTCGGCTGATGTATAGGCTCGCCGACCGTTTTTGAAGCCGTGGCACCTCAATAGCTCCGGCTCGACGTTTTTCAAAACAGGCGCATCGACGCAGGCCAGTGGCCTGAACTGCCAGTGCCGGAGCCAGGAACAGACCGATGAAAGACAAGATTCACCCCGATTACCACACCATCAAGGTCGTTATGACCGATGGCACCCAGTACGAGACGCGTTCCACCTACGGCAAGGAAGGCGACACGCTGAACCTCGACATCGACCCGAACACGCATCCGGCGTGGACCGGCGGACAGCAGAACCTGCTCGACCGCGGCGGTCGCCTGTCGAAGTTCAAGAAGCGTTACGAAGGCCTGACGATCTAGGCCTTGGCTTCTGCCGAGATTTTCCGGAAAGCCCGCCTCCATGGCGGGCTTTTTCGTCTGGAGGCGTTGCCAGGCTCGGAAATTGCGGAGGGAAGGCAATGATCGCAGTGATCCTGACGGCGGCGGTGGCGCTGCTCCATCTCGGTTTCATGTATCTCGAAATGATCGCCTGGACGCGACCGCTCGGTCGCCGGGTGTTCGGCACCACCGCGGAGTTTGCCGGCGCGTCCAAGGCTCTGGCCGCCAACCAGGGGCTCTACAACGGTTTCCTGGTGGCCGGTCTGCTGTGGGGCCTCTACCTCGGCCCCGACGGATTCGCGCTACGCGCCTTCTTTCTCGGCTGCGTCGTCGTCGCCGGGCTGTTCGGCGCGGCAACCGTCAGCCGGCGCATTCTCTACGTACAGGCATTGCCCGCCGTGGCGGCGCTGGTCGCCGTTCTGGCCGGCTGGTAGTCAGCGCTCCGTCAGCTTCAGTTCGATGCGACGGTTCCTGGTGCGCGCCTCGTCGCTGTCGGTCTCGTCGAGCGGCTGGAACTCGCCGAAGCCAGCGGCCACGAGCCGGTTTGCCGGCACGCCGCTTTCAATCAGGAACTTGACGACAGAGGTGGCGCGCGCCGAGGAGAGTTCCCAGTTGTCGCGGTAGCGCCGGTTGCCGGACACCGGGATGTTGTCGGTATGGCCGTCGACGCGCAGCACCCAGTTGATCTCCGGCGGGATCTCGCGCTGCAGCTCGATGATGGCGTCGGCGAGCTTCTTCATCTCGACCTTGCCGGCGCTGTTGATGTCCTCGGAGCCGGAGGGGAACAGGACTTCCGACTGGAACACGAAGCGGTCGCCGACGATACGGATGTTCTCGCGGTCGGAGAGGATTTCGCGCAGCCGCCCGAAGAAGTCCGAACGATAGCGATTGAGCTCCTGCACGCGCTGGGCCAGCGCCACGTTCAGGCGGCGACCGAGATCCGCGATCTTGGTGTTCGATTGGCGGTCGCGAGCTTCCGAGACTTCGAGCGCATCCTCTAGCGCGGCAATCTGCCTGCGCAGCGCGGAAATCTGCTGGTTCAGCAATTCGACCTGCGACAGCGCGCGTTGGCTGATCTGGCGCTGCTCGTCGAGCTCGCCGGTAACGGTGGCGATCCTTTCGGAGGCTGCAGCATCGGCGCCGGCGCCTTGCTCGAGCAGCTGCTGCAGGCGCGACCGCTCGCTCTCCGCGGCCGATAGCGAGGCTTCGAGGTTAGCGAGCGAATCCTGGGCGTCCTGCGTGCTGCCCTTCTCGAGCGCCAGGAGCTGGGTCAGTTCGTTGATCTGCGAGTTCAGGCGCGCCAGCACCTCGTCCTTGCCGCTGATCTCGCGGCTGAGCAGAAACTGCGCCAGCACGAAGACCGACAGCAGGAACATGATCGCCAGAAGCATCGTCGACAGCGCGTCGACGAAGCCCGGCCAGTAGTCGACGTGGCGGTCTGCTCGCCTGTTGCGCGCGAGTGCCACCTAGTTCATCTCGCGCTTCTTCAGCGTGTCGGCGAGGCGCTCGAGCGTCTCGCGCATCGCCCGCTGTTCCTCAGACTGGGCCTCGACCCAATCACGCATGATCTGCTGCTCGGAACGCATGTTCTTGACGAGGCCCGAAATGCCGTCGGCCAGATTGGCCATCGCGGTCGCGACGCGTGGATTGGAGCCGCCGGACTCCTGGAGGTTGCGGAGCCGTTCCGACAGGGCGCGGATCTCGTCGGAGGAATCTCCCTTCGACGTGTCGACCACGGCGATGTCCGAGGAAAGGTCGGTGACCGAGGAAAGCCAGTTCTCGAGTTCGGTGTAGAAGCGGGTCTGGGCGCGACCGGACTGCAGGTCGAGAAATCCGAGCACCAGGGAGCCGGACAGGCCGAAAAGCGACGAGGAAAAGGCCGTGCCCATGCCGGAGAGCGGTGCCGCCAGTCCGGCCTTGAGCGAATCGAGTACTGCGCCGGTATCGCCCGACCCTGGGTCGAGCGACTGGATGGTCTCGCCGATCGAGCCGATGGTGCGCAACAAACCCCAGAAGGTGCCGAGCAGGCCGAGAAAAATCAGCAGGCCGATGAGGTAACGCGAGATGTCGCGGCTTTCGTCGAGGCGCGTGGCGATCGAATCGAGCATCGAGCGCATCGAGCTTGTCGAAAAGGCCATTGTGGACGAACGCGACAGCAGCGCCTTCATCGGCGCCAGCAGGACCGGTTCGTTGACCTCGGAGCCTGCACGGAACGAGTTGATCCACCTGACTTCACGAAACAGGCGCAGCGTCTGCAGGAAGGTCAGCACGATGCCGATGAGCAAGATGCCGGCGATCAGTCCGTTCAGGCCGGGATTGGTTGCGAAGGCGGTCGATATCTGGCGCGCCAGGATGGCTGCGATGAAGGCGACGATGGCGAGAAACACCACCATCGACAGGAGAAATACCTGCGGGCTCGACAGCCTGTGTGGATCGTACTCGATCACGTCGGACGAACCGACCAGTCCGATTGATCTCAAAATGCCCATTCTCGCCCCGATTCCGTTGCCGGCAGTCAACCTGTCGACGACTCTAAGCGGAAATATGTCAAAAATGGAAGATACTTGGCGGGCAGCGGCGCTCGCGGGAGGCGTGTTCAGAGCCTGGCCACGACCAGGCAGTCGATGACGGCCGCGAAATGCAGGCCAGCGCCGGTGACCACGAAGACGTGCCAGATCGCATTCTGGAAACGCAGGCGCTGCCAGGCAAAGAACACGACGCCGCTGGAATAGACAATGCCGCCGGCGAGGATGAGGCCCAGTGTCAAGGCCGGCAGCGTGTCGAGCATGGGCTTGGCGACGGCAATGCCGCTCCAGCCGATCGCCAGGTAGAAGATCACCGCCAGCCGGTCGAATCGGCCGGGCAGCAGCAGCTTGATCGCGATTCCGGCTGCAGCCGCGCCCCACACCAGGGCGATCATGCGCCCCGTGACGGCCGGATCCTGAAGCTGCGCGAGAAACGGCGTATAGGTTGCCGCGATAAGCAGGTAGATCGCCGCGTGGTCGAAGCGGCGCAAGACCCATTTCGCCGGCGTGTGCGGCCAGATGTTGTAGGCGAGCGAAATCGACAGGACAGTCAGCAGCGACACGACATAGAAAATCGCGGCGAGATACTCGCCCGGCGCAGCGTGAAAGGCCGATAGAGAGAGCAGGGCAGAGCCGGCGGCTATGGCCAGGACGATGCCGACTGCGTGAACGATGCCGTCGGCGATGAGTTCGGCGCGCGAGTAGTGAAACCTGCCCCAGGAGGGCGGGCTGGCGTAGTGTGGTGCAGAATTTTCGCTCATCGTCGGCGTCACGTCGCCCATGTGACGCGCATCAGGCCTTCAAATCAAGCCGCGAAGGGCGCGCCTATCGTCGCGGACCGGCGGGCCGGCGAGACTCAGCGCGCAGAGACTGGACGCTTCAGCGCCTTCAGCAGCGCCTTGTGGATCTGCTCGTTGCCGGCAACGATCTGGCCGCTGCCGAACATGTCCTGGCCGCCCGACTTGTCGGAGACGAAGCCGCCAGCCTCGCGAATCATCAGGATGCCCGCAGCAACGTCCCAGGGGGACAGGTTGCCTTCCCAGAAGCCATCCATGCGGCCGGCCGCTACATAGGCGAGGTCGAGCGCCGCCGAACCGAGGCGGCGGATGCCCGACACTTCGGCCATGATGTTGCGCATCTCGACGAGAAACTCGCCATGGTGGCCGCGTCCGAGATGCGGCACGCCCGTGCCGATGACCGAATCCGACAGCTTGTTGCGGCCCGCGACACGGAGCCTGCGGTCGTTCATGAAGGCGCCGCCGCCGCGCTCGGCCGTGTAGAGCTCGTCCATGGCGGGGTTGTATATGACACCGGCGACGATCTGGCCCTGACGCTCCAACGCGATGGAGATAGAGAAGATAGGCAGGCCGTGCAGGAAGTTGGTCGTGCCATCCAGCGGGTCGACGATCCAGCGATGCTGGTCATCCTCACCGGCGACCTCGCCGCGCTCTTCCATCAGGAAGGCGTAGCCGGGGCGGGCACGCGACAGCTCGGTGAAGATGACTTCCTCGGCCTTGCGGTCGGCCTGGCTGACATAGTCGCCCGGGCCCTTCAGCGAGACTTGCAGGTTCTGCACCTCGCCGAAATCGCGGGCGAGCGAGCGGCCGGCCTTCATTGCGGCCTGGACCATGACATTGAGGATCGCCGAACGCGCCATCGTGCTGCTGCTCCGTTTCGCGCGGGGTCAGTCCGCGCGGCGGACGTAAGTGATTTCGTTGGTGTCGACGACGATGCGCTCGCCCGAACCGATGAAGGGCGGCACGAGGACGCGAATTCCGTTCTCGAGCATTGCCGGCTTGTAGGACGAGGCGGCCGTCTGGCCCTTTACGACCGGGTCGGCCTCGGTGATCGTCAGGGTCACCTGGTCGGGCAGCGAAATGCCGATCGGGCGCTCGTCGTAGAGCTCGACCGTCACCATCATGCCGTCCTGCAGGAATGCGGCGCGGTCGCCGACGAAATCCTTCTGCAGTTCGAGCTGCTCGTAGCTTTCGGTGTCCATGAAGATCAGCGCATCGCCCTGCTCGTAGAGGTAGGAGAAGTCCTTCTGCTCGAGGCGGATCTTCTCAACCGTCTCCGCCGACCGGAACCGCTCGTTGAGCTTGGTGCCGTTGATCAGGTTCTTCAGCTCGACCTGGTTGTAGGCGCCGCCCTTGCCGGGCTTGACATGGTTGGTCCTGACCGCGACCCAGAGCCCGCCATCATGTTCGATGACGTTGCCGGTACGGATTTCATTGCCGTTGATCTTGGCCATTTTCGATGTTCCGGAAGAGGTTTGCTTCGCCAGACAGGCGGTTTCGGCTGCTCATGAACATAAAATGCGCGGGTAGGCAAGAGACGACGCTCTCCGGCGCCGTCGCCGGCACGTCCGCCAACGGGGAATCTAGCGCAGCCGGTTGGCGCGTTCCAGCGCCTGCTTCTGCTCTTCGTCCGTCAGGCCGCCGAGAAAATCGTTCATCTCCGGATCGACCAGTCCGGCGCGCCGCGCCAGGAAATACCAAGCGGCAGCATCAATGGCGTTCGGCTCGGTGCCGATGCCACCCCAGTAGAGCTTAGCCAGCCGGTTCTGCGCCGCGACGTTGCCGCCCTCGGCCGCGCGCTTGATCCAGCCGAAGCCTTCCTTCAGGTCGCGCCGGCCACCACGCCCCTCGACCAGCCAGGTGCCGAGATCGACCTGCGCGGTATCGAAATTCTGGCGCGCAGCGAGGACCAGCCAGCGCCGCGCCTCGACCTCGTCGAGTTTCCTGCCGCCGGCGCCGTTCGCGTAGATCTGTGCCATGGCGTACTGGGCATCGGCGAGACCGGCCTTGGCCGCCCGCTCGTAGTAGGACACCGCCTTGGCCATGCCCGTCGAGCCGGGTTCCCGGTCGACCAGGATCTGGGCGAAGTTGAACTGCGCGAAGCGGTTGCCCGCTGCCGCCGCGGCTTCCATCAGCGCATAGGCGCCCTGCGGGTCCTTCTTGACAAAACGCCCGTCGAGCAACAGCAGCGCATACTGAAACTGCGCCTCGGGCACGCCCTGCTCGGCGGCGCGCTGGTACCATTTCGCCGCCTCGGCCTCGTTGCGCTTGGTGCCAAGGCCGCGCGACAGGATCTCGGCTGCCAGCGTCTGCGCGGCCGGGTCACCGGCCTCGGCGCGCGGCAGCGCCAGGTTGAGGGCCGTCATGTAGAGGCCGCGCTGGAAAGCACCGTAGGCAGCATCGGCAGGCGGCGCGCCGAACCGCTCGGGGTCGACATTCTGCGCCAGAGGCCGCGCTTCGCCGGCCTTCGGCTGACCGTCGACGGCAAACGACTGTTCCGTGATGGCCAGGAGGGCCAGAACTGCAAGAACGGAGCGCACGGCCGGCACGATCAGACCTCGAAGCGAGGAGCGGTTTCGTCGAGGATGGCGTTGGCGCGGGCGATCGCTTCCTTCGGGTCGACGCCTTCGCCGAAGACTGCGCTCGACAATGCGACGAAATCCGCGCCGGTCGCGGCGACCGACTGGACGCTTGCGATGTCGGAGCCGCCAAGCACGATTACCGGGATTTGGATCATCTCTGCCCACCAGGCGCCGAGCGACAGGTTGCGGGAATGCGGCTCGGGCTTGTTGTCATAACCGAAGCGGCCAAAGAATATATAATCGGGACGCTCCTCACCGAGCTCCAGCGCATCGTCGCGCGTCTTGGCACCGCCGGCACCGACGGCGAGCTTCGGCTGGAAATGTCCGATCGCCTCGGCCAGCGCTTCCTTGCCGCCCTCGATGTGAACGCCGTCGGCCTTGACCCGTCCGGCGATCCGCGTGTCCTCGGCGATTATCGCCGCGATGTCCGCCTGCTGCGCCAGCGGCACGACGCTCTCTGCGAAGTCCTGGAAGCTCGCCTCGTCCATGCCGTTGGAAGGCAGTATGATCGACGCGACATCGCCGCCCGATATCGCCTCGGCAAACCGGCGGGCAAAGCCTGCGGAGGTCTCTCCGGGTGGGGCAATCAGTACGATGCGGCAGCGGTTCGGGGGCGTGGTCTGGTTCATTCTCGTCAATTCCGGATGGCGTTCGGCTATGCCGCGCGATGTTGGTTGGAATGCGGCATAAACGAAGCGGATCGGCTTGAACAGCAGGCGGCGCGCCACCTTGAAGCGAGATTGCAGTCGCGCCGCAGCGATTTTCGGTCTATTCCAGCCGCGACACTTCCTCGGATGCCCTTCCCTCGATGACTGGTCTTCTCGCCGATCCCTGGTTCTATGCGGCCGCCATTCCCGCGGTCATTCTTGTCGGCCTGTCGAAGGGCGGCTTCGGAGGTGCCGTCGGTTTCGTCGGCGTGCCGCTGATGGCGCTGGTGATGCCACCGGTTCAGGCGGCGGCCATCCTGCTGCCGATACTCGTCCTCGCCGACGTGGTTTCCCTGTGGACGTGGCGCGGCGTCTACGACCGCAAGGTACTGCGTTCGATGCTGCCCGGAGCCATGGTCGGCATCGCGGTCGGCTGGCTGACGGCGGCCGTCGTTACCGCCGGCATGGTGCGGTTCATCGTCGGGACGGTCGCGCTGGTCTTCGTGGCGCGCTGGGCCTATCAGCAATTCCGGCACGGCGCGCACCACGTCGCGGCGCCGAACCGGGCAGCGGCGCTCGGCTGGGGTACCGTTTCGGGCTTTACGAGCTTCGTGGCCCATGTCGGCGGGCCGCCCTTCCAGGTCTATACGCTGCCCCTGCGGCTCGACCCCAAGGTCCTGAGCGGCACTGCCGCCATCTTCTTCGCCATCACCAATGCCGTGAAGCTGATCCCCTATTTCGCGCTCGGCCAGTTCGACACGACAAACCTGACCGCCTCGGCCGTTCTGATGCCGATCGCGCCATTGGCGACGCTGGCCGGCGCCTGGCTGGTCAGGCGGATGAAGCCGGAGGTTTTTTATCCGTTCACCTACGCCACGGTCGCGCTGATCGCGGTCAAGCTGATATACGACGCGATGGGGGACTTCTTCGGATAATGACGCCGGCGGCGGCGCGTGATTATAAGGAAGAATCCGGGGAGGAGATCATGGCAAACCAGTACGAACAAAACCTCGACCGTCAGCCGGCGAACCACCAGCCACTGACGCCGATCAGCTTCCTAGAGCGCGCATCCAGGACCTACCCTGATCATGTCGCCGTTATCCACGGTGACCGCCAAATGACCTACCGCGACTTCTGGAGCAGGTCTCGGCAACTAGCATCGGCGCTGGCCCGGCATGGCATCGGCAAGGGCGACACGGTGACGGTGATGCTGTCCAACACGCCGCCCATGCTCGAGGCGCATCACGGCGTGCCGATGGTCAAGGCGGTGCTGCATTCTCTGAACACCCGGCTCGACGCCGCGATCATCGCCTTCCAGCTCGACCATGCCGGATCGAAGATCGTCATCGTCGACCGCGAGTTCTCCGGCGTGATGAAGGAAGCGCTTGCGCTCGCCAAGGTTCGGCCGACGGTGATAGATTACGACGACCCGGTCTATCCGGCCGATGCGCCCTATCCGAAAGGCGAGAGGATCGGCACGCTGGACTACGAAGCTTTCCTCACGGGCGGCGACCCCGACTTCGCCTGGTCCATGCCGGACGACGAGTGGGATGCGATTTCTCTGAACTACACCTCGGGAACCACCGGCAATCCGAAAGGCGTGGTCTACCACTACCGCGGTGCCGCGCTGATGGCCTACACCAACACGATCCATGCCGGACTCGGCAAGCATGCCGTCTATCTGTGGACGCTGCCGATGTTCCATTGCAACGGCTGGTGCTTTCCCTGGACGCTCGCCGTGCAGGCGGGCACCCATGTCTGCCTGCGCTGGGTGCGGGCAAAGCAGATGTACGACGCCATCGCCGATCACGGGGTCACGCATTTGTGCGGCGCGCCTATCGTGATGTCGGTGCTAATCAATGCTCCTGCCGGCGACAAGCGCGACTTTCCCCAGGCCGTCACCTTCAACACGGCGGCTGCACCGCCGCCCGAGGCCGTGCTTACGGGCATGGCCGATGCAGGCTTCGCAGTGACCCATCTCTACGGCCTGACCGAGACCTACGGGCCGGCGGTGGTCAACGAATGGCACACCGATTGGGACGCACTCGACAAGGGTGCGAAGGCAAGCAAGAAGGCGCGGCAGGGCGTGCGCTACGCAGCGCTCGAAGGGCTGACCGTGATGAATCCGGAAACGATGCAGCGGACACCCGAGGATGGCGAGACCATCGGCGAGGTAATGTTCCGCGGCAATATCGTGATGAAGGGCTACCTGAAGAACAAGCCGGCGACGGACGAGGCCTTTGCCGGAGGCTGGTTCCATTCCGGCGATCTCGGGGTGATGCATCCCGACGGCTATATCCAGCTGAAGGACCGCTCCAAGGACATCATCATCTCCGGCGGCGAGAACATCTCGTCGATCGAGGTCGAGGAAGCGCTCTACAAGCATCCCGCCATCGCCTCGTGCGGCGTGGTCGGAAGGCAGGACGAGAAATGGGGTGAGGTGCCGATCGCCTATGTCGAGCTGAAGCCCGGGGTCTCCGCGACGACCGACGAGATCGTCGGGCATTGCCGGACGCTGCTTGCCCGCTTCAAGTGCCCGAAGGACATCATCTTCGCAGAGATACCCAAGACCTCGACGGGCAAGATCCAGAAGTTCAAGCTGCGGGAGCTGGCGAAGGCGGGCTAGGCCCGCCATCCCCCAGCCCGGGCCGCGGTTCAGGCGCCGACAGGCGAGGCCTGACGTTGCGGGGCGAAGGCCGTTACCGTGCCGAGCACCAGCACCAGGAGCATCGCTGCGAGGATGGCCGTGTCCCCGCTGGTCGGCTTCAGCACCATGTCCGCCACGATGATCAGCATCACGGCATAGTCGAAGCGCGCCACCCTGAGGATGCGCCTGCCCTCCATCAGAACCGCAGGGGTCATGCCCTCGCGTGCGATGATCTCGCCCATCCGGTCCGCAGTCGGCTTGAAGATCAGCGTACCGACAAGGAACGTCGTGGCGTAGCCGGCGAGCCCGATTACCACCCACAATTGGGTGAAGCCGACCCAGAACCAGCACATGATGAGGCCAAACAGGAGCGTCAGCACGGAGGCCGGCATGAACAGGCGGTTGCCCAGTTCGCCGACCGCGCCCATAGCGCTCAGCGTCCGCCCCACGTCGCCAGCCATGTCGGCGCGAACGGCAAGCAGCATCAGGGCAAATCCGCCGCCCACCCATAGCACTGCGGCTGCGACATGCAGGAACTTAACAAGCGAGTACCAGTCCATTTCAATTCCCTTCGAAGAGCGAGGACGGCCCCGGGCCGCCAGACGGCGGTGGACTAGCATCGGTGCCGTAACGGGGAAGTGTTGCAGCGCGAGCGGCTTGGTTTCCGCCCTGTTTCCTCGGGACAGAAAGCGCTTCGGTGGACCGGCGGTGGCGTTGTGTAACAACTGCGGCGACCGTGCGACATGATGGGGAAACGGTGTAGAATGATGCAGTGCTCGACGGCACCGAGGGGGTCGGTTGTCGCGGTACTCAAGGAGATGTCCCATGCAAGGCGTTGCACGCAATTTCTTCACGCTGGCAATCGGTTACGCAATCGTCGGAATGCTGCTGGGCCTGTCGATGGCGATGAGCCACGACCACGCCCAGATGCCTACTCACGCTCACATCATGGTGCTCGGCTGGATCATGTCGTCGGTCTTTGCCTTTTTCTACCATCTGGTGCCCGCAGCAGCATCGCGGCTGGCGACGGTGCACTTCTGGCTTTCCGGCATCAGCGGGATCGTGCTGGTCGCTGGCCTGTTCATGATGATCGGCGGGAATCCGTCCATCGAGCCCGTCGTGGCCGTGGCGTCGATGGCCTTCTTCGTCGGCATGTTGCTGTTTGCCTGGATCGCGCTCGGAACGATGTGGAAGAGCACCACCGTCGCTTCGCCGCGGAATGCCGCTGCAAGTTGAAGCAAACAATCACGGGAGCGTTAACCGTCCATTAAGCTTTACGGGCGTTTACTGTGTGCATCCAGTGATCTGGATTCTTACCAAGTGGCTGGAGCCACTTCGTTTGACGCCTCCCTGTTAACTCCTGAGAGCCGCATCTGCGGCTCTTTTTTTGTCTCGAGCCGCAGCAATGCGGCATGGAGGGCCGGAGCGGGGCACCGCGCCATTAACCTTTTATTAAACATAGGCTTGCCTTGAACGGCTCCGAAGCGCATTTTCAACCTCCTTGCTGTAGGCGTCAGGGGCAGCTAAACGCGGTCGCCGACGAAGCCGGGAACAGTTCGCGACGAGAGCGTGGGGGCGTAAAGTATGAGCGAGCCATCGAGGGACGGTGCCAACACCATCAAGCTCGCGGAGCGCCGTGTCTTCACGCAATCCTTCAAGCCGCTCTACGACGAGGGCATGGGGCTGGTGGAGCAGGCGGCCGAGTATCTCGACGGCAAGGGCCGCCTTGAAGCCAAGAATCTTTCTCGTCTGGCCGCGACCCTCTATGCAGCCGAATCGATGCGGCTGACGACGCGCCTCATGCAGATTGCCTCCTGGCTGTTGCTGCAGCGTGCCGCCAACTCTGGTGAAATGAGCCGCGACCAGGTCGCGGCCGAGAAATCCAAGGTACGGCTCGACACCGCGTCGGCTAATGCAGAGGCCGCCGGCTGGGACGAGCTTCCCGGAGATTTCGTCGCTCTCGTGCGCCATTCGCTCAATCTGCAGTCGCTGGTGCGGCGGATGGATGACGAGATCTACGGCAAGAACGCCATGGCTTCGGACGGCTCCGCGCCGGCACCCAACCCGGTTTCCGATCAGATCAGCCTGCTCAACACGGCCTTCGCGCGCGGCTGAGACCTTGCAGGCGCACTTGCTGCACCGGTTATCCCCCGCCAGGTGATGCCGACAACACGCTCTGTTGCCGGTTTGTTCACATTTCACTGGCATCGATTCGGCGGAAAGGTAGAGTTCCGCGATGGATCACGCGATTCGCATCATCGGCATCGACCCCGGCCTCCGCAGGACCGGCTGGGGCATCGTCGAGACGCTCGGCAATTCGCTGCGCTTCGTGGCTGCCGGAACCGTCAAATCCGACGACAAGGCGCCGCTGGCGCTTCGCCTTTGCCAGATTCACGACGGCCTGAGCGCGGTCATGCGGGCCCAAGCGCCGGCCGAGGCGGCCGTCGAGACGACCTTCGTCAACAAGGATGCGGTGGCGACGCTGAAGCTCGGCCAGGCGCGCGGCATCGCCATGCTGGTGCCGGCGCTTGCCGGTCTCGCGGTAGCCGAGTACGCGCCGAACGCGGTCAAGAAGACCGTCATCGGTGTCGGGCATGGCGACAAGCGGCAGATCCACATGATGGTGAAAGTGCTGATGCCGAAGGCGGTTTTTGATTCGGAACATGCAGCCGACGCGCTGGCCATCGCGATCTGCCACGCGCATCACCGGCAGAGCCCAGCCGCCAGGCTGGCCGCCATGGCGTGAGGAGCCAAGCGACATGATCGGCAAGCTGCGCGGCACGCTGGACGAGATCGGCGAGGACTACTGTACCGTCGATGTCGGTGGCGTCTTCTACGTCGCCTATTGCTCGGTACGGACGCTGGCCTCCCTGCCAGGGCCCGGCGAAACTGTGACGCTTTTCATAGAGACCTATGTGCGGGAGGACATGATCCGGCTCTACGGCTTCAAGACGTCGCTCGAGCGCGACTGGTTCAGGCTGCTGCAGAATAACGTTCCGGGTGTCGGCGCCAAGGTTGCCCTGGCGATCCTGTCGACACTTGCCCCGGCCGACCTGGCCAATTCGATCGCATTGCGTGACGTCGCAACGGTCAGCCGCGCGCCGGGCGTTGGCAAGAAGGTTGCCGAACGCATCGTCACGGAGCTGAAGAACAAGGCGCCGGCCTTCGCCGGAGAGGCGTCGGGAACGATCGGGCTGAAGCAGGAACTGGGCGAGGGCGTGGCGCCAGCGCCGATCTCCGACGCGGTCTCGGCGCTGGTCAACCTTGGCTATTCGCGCGACATCGCCGCCAACGCTATCGCCGCTGCATTGAAGTCTGCCGGCGAGGATGCCGATTCCCCCAAGCTGATCCGTCTCGGTCTGAAGGAACTGGCGCGCTGAGCACCGCCTTGTCACACGAATCCCTGCATGTAAAGAGAGACCGATGAGCCTCTCCCCCCGCATCATTACCCCCGAACTGCGCGGCGAGGATGCCGATGTCTCCCTGCGGCCACAATCGCTGGACGACTTTGTCGGCCAGGCAGCCGCGCGCGCCAACCTCAAGGTCTTCATCGAAGCGGCCAAGGGGCGCGGCGAGGCGCTCGACCATGTCCTGTTCGTCGGTCCTCCCGGCCTCGGAAAGACGACGCTGGCGCAGATCATGGCCAAGGAACTGGGCGTCAATTTCCGCGCTACCTCCGGCCCGGTAATCGCAAAGGCCGGCGATCTCGCGGCCCTGCTCACCAATCTGGAGGAGCGGGACGTCCTGTTCATCGACGAGATCCACCGGCTGAACCCGGCGGTGGAGGAGATCCTCTACCCGGCTATGGAGGATTTCCAGCTCGACCTGATCATCGGCGAGGGGCCTGCCGCCCGGTCGGTCAAGATCGACCTTGCCAAGTTCACGCTGGTTGCCGCCACGACGCGTCTAGGCCTGCTGACCAATCCGTTGCGCGACCGTTTCGGCATTCCGGTGCGGCTAAACTTCTATTCGGTCGAGGAACTGGAGAAGATCGTGACACGCGGCGCCCGCATTCTCGGCATGCCGCTTGGCGATGACGGCGCGCTGGAGATCGCGCGCCGGGCACGCGGTACGCCCCGCATCGCGGGCAGGCTGCTGCGGCGCGTGCGCGACTTCGCCTCGGTCGCCGGTGTCGACCACGTCTCGCGCAAGGTTGCCGACGAGGCGCTGCTGCGGCTTGAGGTCGATGCGCTGGGGCTCGACCAGCTCGACCGCCGCTATCTCGGCATGATCGCCGGAAATTTCGGCGGTGGACCGGTCGGCATCGAGACGATCGCGGCGGGCCTCTCGGAGCCGCGTGACGCCATCGAGGACATCATCGAGCCATTCCTCATCCAGCAGGGCTTCATCCAGCGCACGCCGCGCGGTCGGGTGCTGACGGCAAACGCCTGGAAACATCTCGGGCTCGACGCGCCGGCAGACCTTGCGCAGCAGCAGATCAACCTGTTCCAGGAAGAGGACTAACTGCATGGCCGACGCCGCCGATCCATTGTTGACCGGGTTGTCGGGCGCCCTGACCCCTTTCGGCCACCGGCTTATGGCGCGCGTCTACTACGCCGATACGGATTTCTCAGGTGTCGTCTATCACGCGCGCTACCTTGAATTCTTCGAGCGCGGGCGCTCGGATTTCCTGAGGCTGGCTGGCGTGCATCACGCTGAACTGGCCGGCGGCAGCCGTGGCGAGAAGATCGTCTGGATCGTGCGGCGCATGGAGATCGACTTCGTCCGGTCGGCGCGCATGGACGACATCCTGACGATCGATACGCGGACCGAGAAGATTTCGGGCGCCCGCATCACCATGGCCCAGGAGCTGAAGCGCGGCGATGAGGTCCTGGTGACGGCGCGTGTAGAGGCAGCCATCATCGGCGAACAGGGGCGCCCGCAGCGTTTTCCGAAGGAATGGATCGCCGCCTTCATGCCCCGCGAATCCGGGGCCTGACGCAGTTCGGCGTCACAAATCCTAACTCATCATTAACCATAACGGTCCATGAAGAAGTTGGTGAGATTTGTCGGCGTTCCAGCGCCTTCGTTTCACCAATATCTGCCCCGAAAAGGCCGCAACCGCGCATTTTCGGGCGACTCCCGGACGCTTCCCGCTGCCGGACCTTACGGAATTCGCGCTAGGGGCCAGCCGAGAGCCACGCCCAGTATCTTTTAAGGACCTCGCATGGAAAACCTTCCTCTCGCCGAGCCCGGCGTTCAACTGTCGATCTGGGCGCTGTTCGCCCAAGCCGGCTGGGTCGTCAAACTGGTGATGATCGGCCTGCTCTGTGCATCGATCTGGACCTGGGCCATCGTCGTCGACAAGCTCATCGCCTATGCGCGCATGCGCTCGTCGCTCAATCGCTTCGAACAGACCTTCTGGTCCGGGCAGTCGCTCGAGGAGCTCTACAAGACACTGTCGGAGCGCAAGACCAGCGGCATGGGCTCGATATTCGTCGCCGCCATGCGCGAATGGAAGAAGAGCTTCGAGAAGGGCGCCAAGTCGCCACTCGGCCTGCAGACCCGCATAGACAAGGCGATGGACCTTGCCCTGACACGCGAAATGGAACGCCTCGAGGGACGTCTCGGCTTCCTCGCCACCATCGGCTCGGCGGCCCCGTTCATCGGCCTGTTCGGCACGGTGGTCGGCATCATGACCTCCTTTCAGGCCATCGCCGGTTCGAAGTCGACCAACCTCGCCGTCGTGGCCCCCGGCATCGCCGAAGCGCTGCTCGCCACCGCGATCGGCCTGCTGGCGGCCATTCCCGCGGTCATCGCCTACAACAAGCTGTCGTCCGACGCCGGCAAGATCGGCATGCGCATGGAGGGCTTCGCTGACGAGTTCTCCGCCATACTCTCGCGCCAAATCGATGAAAAAGTCGCGCAGAAGGCTTGAGGAACAACCATGGGAATGTCGCTAGGGACGGCAGGACGGGGTGGGCGCGGCCACAGGCGCCGCGGCCGCCATCACGGCCTGATCTCCGAAATCAACGTCACGCCCTTCGTCGACGTGATGCTGGTGCTCCTGATCATCTTCATGGTCGCGGCGCCGCTGCTTACCGTCGGCGTGCCGATCGACCTGCCAGAGACCCAGGCCAACGCGCTGAACTCGGAAACGCAGCCGATCACCATCTCGATCAACGAGGCGGGACAGATCTACCTGCAGGAGACCGAGATTCCGCTCGACGAGGTCGTGGCCAAGCTGACCGCTATCGCGGCGGCCGGCTACGAGGAGCGCATCTATGTGCGCGGCGACAAGACGGCTGACTACGGCACGGTGATGCAGGTCATGGCGCGCATATCGGCGGCGGGCTTCCGCAACATCGGGCTGGTGACCCTGCAGGAACAGAGCGACCGATAGGGAATGAAAGCTGGGCTGACGACATCGCTGGTATTGCACGCGACGCTGCTTGGCTTCGGGCTGTTTTCGCTGTCGGCTCCGCGCGCCTTCGAAGTCGCAGACGTCGAGTCACTGCCGGTCGACATCATCCCCGTGGAATCGATCACCCAGATCCAGCAAGGCGACAAGAAGGCGACGGTCAACGAAAAGCCGGCACCGGTCCCGACAAAGCGGCCGGACACCGTGCCCGACGCCGAAAAGGTCGGCGAGGCGATGGTCGACACCGACAAGAAGGCGACGCCCGAGGAACGGCCGAAGCCGGTAGAGGCGGCCGCAGTTCCGGCACCGTCTCCAAAACCCGAGCCCAAGCCTGTCGAAGAAGCCAAGCCTGAGCCGGTCAAGCAGCCGGAACCGAAGCCCGCCGCGGTGCCGGCGACCGAGGTGACGCCCGAGCCGCAGCCCAAGGAAGAGGTCAAGCCCGACCCGGTTACCGAGGCAATCGCTGCCGCCGATACAGGCGCCGAGCCGATCGAGTTGCCGACCGAGGCGCCGGCCCCCGAGGCCAAGCCGCAGCCACCAAAGGCGCAGACCGCAAAGGCCCCTGACCGCAAGGATGCTGAGAAGCCGGTCAAGCAGGCTGCGTCCAAGCCGAAGTCCGACGAGAAGGAATTCGATGCCGACGAGGTCGCCGCGCTTCTCAACAAGCAGAAGCCGTCCGGCGGCGGCGCCAAGCGCTCGACCGAGACGGCCTCGCTGGGCGGCGACAAGACGACGGGTGGCTCGAAGCTCTCGCAGAGCGAGATGGACGCGCTTCGCGGCCAGGTGCAGCGCTGCTGGAACATTCCTGCGGGTGCCGCGGATGCCGGGAACCTTCGCGTCTCGGTGAAGTTCAAGCTGGACCGCAACGGTTCGCTGGATGGCAGCCCCGAAATCATCAGCGGCGGCGGGTCCGCCGGAGTCGAGCGCGCTGCTGCCGAGGCCGCGCGCCGTGCCGTCGCTCGCTGTGCACCTTACAATCTCCCCGCCGACAAGTACGACGCCTGGGCGGACGTCATTGTCAATTTCGATCCGAGCGAGATGTTCTAGACGTCCGTTTGCCGATCAGTCCCCGAGAGGTTTTGTGAATGAAGATTCTGCTCCGAACGATTCTGCTGGCTGGCGCCATCGCTGCCGGGATGAATGCTGTGGCGACCCTGCCCGCCCGCGCGCTGGTCGAGATCGACGTCAACAAGGGCAATGTCGAGCCGTTGCCGGTTGCCGTCACCGATTTCTTGTCGAGTGACGGGCTCGGCGCCGAGATCACGGGCATCATCTCGGCCGACCTGAAGCGCTCCGGCCTATTCGCGCCGATCGACAAGGGCGCCTTCATCGAGAAGATTTCCAATCCCGACGCCGCCCCACGGTTCGAGGACTGGAGGGTGATCAACGCACAGGCACTTGTCACCGGCCGTGTCACGCAGGAGGCGGACGGCAGGCTGCGGGCAGAGTTCCGGCTCTGGGACACTTTCGCCGGCGAGCAGCTGGTGGGCGAGCAGTTCTTTGCCAACAAGGCGAATTCCCGCCGTGTCGCGCATATCATCGCCGATTCCATCTACGAGCGGCTGACTGGCGAGAAGGGATATTTTGACACGCGCGTGGTGTTCATCGACGAATCCGGGCCCAAGAACCAGCGCAAGAAGCGCCTGGCGATCATGGACCAGGATGGCGCCGGTGTGCGCTATCTCTCGGATGGCAGTTCGCTTGCCCTGACGCCACGGTTCTCGCCGAGCCGGCAGGAAATAACCTACATGTCCTATGAGAGCGGCCAGCCGCGGGTCTACCTGCTGCAGATCGAGACCGGGCAGCGCGAGCTTGTCGGCAATTTTCCGGGCATGACCTTCGCGCCCCGCTTTTCGCCGGACGGCCAGAAGGTCATCATGAGCCTGCTGCGCGACGACGGCAATTCGAACGTCTTCGCCATGGACCTGAGAAGCCGGACCACCACGCGGCTGACGAATTCCAACTCCATCGATACGTCGCCTTCCTATTCGCCGGACGGCGGACAGGTGGTCTTCACGTCCGACCGCGGCGGCCAGCCGCAGATCTACGTGATGGGTGCCGACGGCTCGAACCAGACGCGAATCTCCTTTGGCGGCGGCAGCTATTCGACGCCGGTATGGTCGCCGCGCGGCGACCTTATCGCCTTCACCAAGCAGACCGGCGGCGAGTTCCAGATCGGCGTGATGAAGACGGATGGTTCGGGCGAACGCATCCTGTCCTCCGGGTTCCAGCAGGAGGGCCCGACATGGGCGCCCAACGGCCGCGTCATCATGTTCTTCAGAGAGGCCGCCGGTTCTGGCGGACCGCGCCTCTACTCGATCGACCTGACGGGGCGAAACGAACAGGCTATTCCGACCGCCAATTTCGCGTCGGATCCCGCCTGGTCGCCACTTCTCGAATAGGTAAAATCTTAACCATCCCGGTCCTGGTCATCACAGCGCCGCGTTTCGGCCCTATTTCCGCCAACGCGCGGCGAGCATTGTAAAACCCGGGTTTGACCTGCCACGGACGGGCGGCAGGCACGAAATGTTAACCATGTTCGTTGAGCGCCGATTAACCCAAACGTGGTTACTGGTGGATCAACGAAATTACTCGAATGCGAAGGAGAGGCCGGCATGCGCGGCATCGCAGCACTCATAAGAAATCCCCTCATGATAGCGCTGGTCATGGGCCTCGCAATCGCGGGGTGCGCAAACAAGAAGACCCCCAACAGTGCCGCCGACCTCGGGCTGGGCGGCGCGGCGACGCCGGGCTCGTCCCAGGACTTCACGGTCAATGTCGGCGACCGCATCTTCTTCGACACCGACAGCTCGGTGATCCGTGCCGATGCGCAGGGCATCCTGAGCCGCCAGGCTCAGTGGCTGAACCAGTACAAGCAGTACGGGATCGTCATCGAGGGTCACGCCGACGAGCGCGGCACCCGCGAGTACAACCTGGCACTGGGCGCGCGCCGCGCAGCAGCAACGCGCGACTACCTCGTTGCCCGTGGTGTTTCGGCCAACCGGCTGAAGACGATCTCCTATGGCAAGGAGCGACCTGTCGCGGTCTGTGACGACATCTCCTGCTGGTCGCAGAACCGCCGTGCCGTGACGGCGCTCAACGGTGCCGGCAGCTGAGGCTGAATGGCCACATCCAATGCGGAAAGGCGGCCAATTGGCCGCCTTTCTGCCGTTTGCAGAGTTGAAAACAAAATTTGGCCGAAGTCTGCCGTGCTGATAAAAGGACGTTCATCTGCGCGACCGCGCACCGTAAGACCTTCCCGTGTGAGAAGCCCATGCCCAATCGAACGATCCTGAGCACCATGCTCGCAATCATGCTCCTGTCCGGAACGGCAGCCTCGGCCGCCGCTCAGTCGGACGGTGGCCTTTCACTGCCGAAGATCGGCCTGCCGAAGCTGTTCGGCAATTCCAGCTCGGAGCCACCTGCCCGCAGCGTTCAGATGGCGCAGGCCAGCGACCCGCGCATCACCGCGCTTGAAGAGCAGATCCGCTCGCTCGCCGGCACGGTTGAAGAGCTGAACTTCCAGATCCTGCAAATGCAGGAGCAGATGCGCAAGATGCAGGAAGATAACGAGTTCCGGTTCCAGGAACTCGAGGGCAAGAAGACCGACGCGGGTGTGGCGGGCGACAACCGCGTCGCCGAAGCCGCGCCGTCCGACGTAGCGCCGCGGCCGGAAGTGGAGGCTGCGCCGGGCAACGTGCCTTCGGTCGATGAGATCATCATCGAGGAAGACGGCCAGACCGCCGGCACGACGGGTGGGTCTGGAGAACCTCCGCGTACCTTCGGGACGATCACCTTCGACGAAAAGGGCAATGTGACCGGCGGCAGCGTCGGAGACCAGATCGCAGAAGCACCCGCCGAGCAGTCGGTGCCGCTCGAAGCACCGAGCGCGCCTGCCGACCAGGAGGCATCGAAACCGGACCGGACCGTGGTCGCCGCACTCCCGACGACGGACGACCCGGACGAGCTCTACCGCAACTCCTACGAATTCATCCTTTCGGGCGACTACGGCACGGCCGAGGCCGGCTTCCGTAATCACATCGAGCGCTTTCCAAACGACCAGAAGGCCGCCGATGCGCGCTTCTGGCTCGGGGAATCGTTGCTCGGCCAGAAAAAGTACCGTGACGCCGCCGAGATTTTCCTTGCCGCAAACAAGGAGTTTCCGTCGGCCAAGAAGGCTCCGGAGATGCTGCTGAAGCTCGGTGTTTCGCTCGCCGGACTCGACCAGCGTGACGTGGCCTGCGCAACTTTCTCCGAAATCGGCAAGCGCTATCCCGGCATCAGCGCGCCGCTCAAGGACCGCGTCAAACAGGAACAGGCCCTCGCCGCGTGCTGAGTGAGCTGGCCGGCAGCGACTTCGCCCGGCTGTTCTCACGTTTCGACTTTGCCTCGCGCACATGCGTGACGGTTGCAGTTTCCGGCGGCAGCGATTCCACCGCCCTGCTGCTCCTCCTCAAAGACCATCTTCAACAATACGCACCTGACACGCGCCTTGCGGCGATCACCATTGATCATGGGCTGCGGCCAGAATCATCCTCCGAAGCGAACGAGGTCGCACGTCTCTGTGCCTGGCTGGGGGTCGCCCATGTCATCGGGACGTGGAAAGGCGCCAAACCTGCAACCGGCTTGCCCGCCGCCGCGCGCGAGGCCCGGCACGAATTGCTGGCGCATGCTGCCGCCGAGCTTGAGAGCGATCTGGTCGTGATGGGCCACACGGCCGACGATCAGGCCGAGACCGTGCTGATGCGCGGCGCGCGCGAGGCGGGGCGTGGACTGGCTGGAATGGCCCCGGCAACGCTTTACGACGGTCGGACGTGGTTCGTGCGACCTATGCTGGCGGCACGGCGGCAGGACCTGCGCGACTATCTGCGGCAACGCGGCTTCGGCTGGATCGATGATCCGAGCAATGCCAGCGAGAAGTACGAGCGGCCACGTGTCCGCAAGCAACTTGGCGCCGCTGGTGGCGAGCGCGATCTGGCGGCCGCACTCGACAGGGCTTCCGACGCCGCGTCGCAGCGCGAGCGTTTCGGAGAGGTGGCAGCAACCTTCATATACGAGCACGTGACGCGGCCGGCGCCTGGCCTGCTGCGTGTCGATCAGGCTGCCTTCGACAGGCTGGCAACGGACGTCGCCATCTATCCATTCCGAATTCTCCTCGCTACTGCCGGCGGCACGCCGCATCTGCCGGATCAGAGCCGGACTTCTGCGCTGCGCGATCGCCTGCGGACGGGCCGTCCGGTCCGTGCCGTTCTGTCGCGGGCGCTGGTCGATCGCCGGAACGCCGGCATTTTTCTTCTGCGCGAAGCCCGCAATCTGCCCGGAGCGGCGGCAATGAAAATTGGCGCTATCTGGGACGGACGGTACCGCCTGGTCGCCAAGGCCGAGGAAACGGAGAGGCGATCCGCGAGCGCTGCCGCCGGACACTCCGGTCCCGCTCCCGTTCCGGAAAGCCTTGCAAAGGCTGCACTTTCGCGCGAGCCGGCACATCTCGAGGGGCAGCAGGGCGCCGGATGGGTGCAGGCGGTTCCCGTCGTGGCGCCCTGGGCGCGCTTCCTGCCCAGTTTCGATCTCGCACCGGCCCGCGCAGTGGGCTCGCTTATCGGCGCGCCGAAAATTCCCGCGTCGCCTTTCCGTCAACACATTGGGGCTAAACCTTAACCGAGACAGGCTGTCGCGCTTGGCAATACCAAGCCGCCTCCCTATGTTAGGCGCACACAAAACGCGTCAGTGCCGACGCCAAACAGGACAAACGATGAATCCGAATTATCGCAACCTTGCGCTCTGGGCGATCATTGCCGTCTTGCTGATCGCGCTTTTCAACCTGTTCCAGACGCCGCAGCAGCGGGGTTCGACCCGCGAGGTCGCCTATTCGGAGTTCCTGACCGACCTCAACAGTGGTCGCGTCAAGTCGGTGACCATCGCCGGCGATCGCATCAGCGGCACCTATACGGACAGTTCGACCGGTTTCCAGACCTACTCGCCGGGCGACTCCTCGCTGGTGAGCAGGCTTGAGGAAAAGAACGTCACAATCAACGCAAGGCCGGAAACCGATGGGTCGAATACCATCTTCGGTTACCTGATCTCTTGGCTGCCGATGATCCTCATCCTGGGCGTCTGGATATTCTTCATGCGCCAGATGCAGTCAGGCTCCGGCCGCGCCATGGGGTTCGGAAAGTCCAAGGCCAAGCTCCTGACCGAGGCGCATGGCCGCGTGACCTTCCAGGACGTTGCCGGTGTCGATGAGGCCAAGGAAGACCTTGAGGAAATCGTCGAGTTCCTGCGCGACCCGCAGAAATTCCAGCGCCTCGGCGGCAAGATCCCGCGCGGCGTGCTGCTCGTCGGACCTCCCGGTACCGGTAAGACGCTGCTTGCCCGCGCCATCGCCGGCGAAGCCAACGTGCCGTTCTTCACCATTTCGGGTTCCGACTTCGTCGAGATGTTCGTCGGCGTCGGCGCATCCCGCGTCCGCGACATGTTCGAGCAGGCCAAGAAGAACGCGCCCTGCATCATCTTCATCGACGAGATTGACGCCGTCGGTCGTCATCGCGGCGCCGGTCTCGGCGGCGGCAATGACGAGCGCGAGCAGACGCTGAACCAGTTGCTCGTCGAGATGGACGGCTTCGAGGCCAATGAGGGCGTGATCCTCATCGCGGCGACCAACCGTCCCGACGTGCTGGACCCTGCGCTGTTGCGTCCGGGCCGCTTCGACCGTCAGGTAGTAGTGCCCAATCCCGACATCGTCGGACGTGAGAAGATACTCAAGGTGCATGCCCGCAACGTTCCGCTGGCGCCGAATGTGGACCTCAAGGTTCTGGCACGCGGTACGCCCGGCTTCTCCGGTGCCGACCTGATGAACCTCGTCAACGAGGCTGCCCTGATGGCGGCGCGGCGCAACAAGCGCCTCGTTACCATGGCCGAGTTCGAGGACGCCAAGGACAAGATCATGATGGGCGCCGAGCGCCGCTCGACCGCGATGACGCAGGCCGAGAAGGAGCTGACTGCCTACCATGAGGCCGGCCACGCCATCACGGCACTGAACGTCACCTCGGCTGATCCGCTGCACAAGGCGACGATCATTCCGCGCGGCCGGGCGCTGGGCATGGTCATGCAGTTGCCCGAGGGCGACCGCTACTCGATGAGCTACAAGTGGATGACGTCGCGCCTGATCATCATGATGGGTGGGCGCGTTGCCGAGGAGATGAAGTTCGGCAAGGAGAACATTACCTCCGGCGCGGCTTCCGACATCGATCAGGCGACGAAGCTTGCGCGGGCGATGGTCACCCGCTGGGGCTTCTCCGACAAGCTCGGCCACGTCGCCTATGGCGAGAACCAGGAAGAAGTCTTCCTTGGCCACTCCGTCGCAAGGACGCAGAACGTTTCGGAGGAAACGGCCCAGATCATCGACGCCGAGGTGCGCCGACTGATCGACGAGGCCTATGTCGAAGCGAAGAAGATCCTGACCAAGAAGAAAAAGGAATGGATCGCCATCGCCGAGGGCCTGCTCGAATACGAGACATTGTCGGGTGACGAGATCAAGCAGCTCATCGCGGGCAAGAAGCCATCGCGCGATATGGGCGACGATACGCCGCCAAGCCGCGGATCGGCAGTGCCCAAGGCCGGCGCCTCCAAGAAGCCGAAGAAGGGATCCGAGCCGGAAGGCGGGATGGAGCCGCAGCCGCAGGGCTGAAGAACGGATAACTCAGACCAAGTAAAGAATGCCGCCGCGAAATTCGCCGGCGGCATTCTTCTTTCTGGTGATCTGTCTGCAACTGCCGCTTATCTGCGTCATACGGCAAAACGCGCTCTTGGGAACTGGTCAGGCTGGCGCTGCACAATGCACCGAAGGGTTGCGAGCGATGCCGCGCCGACCCTGCCGTGCATATCAGATCGAGGTGCCGGGCAAGTCCGCATTATCCTGCTGACGCCTGCTGCCAATGGCCTTGGGCCCTGAAGATCCGCGCGTTTGCGGCAATTCGAGCCAAACCATCTGCGGTTGCACCACAGCACCGCAGGCTCGATGCTCCGCTGCCCATCGCACCGCATTTTTTGTGACTATATTGCAATGCAACTTTGATGTAAGAGTGCCGCCGGTTCGCACCACTCCGGTTCGCGTATGAACCTACCATAACAGGCCCGGTGCCACCCAAGATCGATCCACCGAAAAGCCGAAAGGCGGACAGGGTTCGACGGCCGGGCAATGGATTGGAAGCATGGCTAAGTTCAGATTTCACAAGCTGGCCGCTCTGGTCGTGCTGATCGGGTTTGCAGCCTGGGTCGCGTCGGGCGAGTTTTCCTCGGTCGGCAGCGCGCAGAGCGAGAGCGAGCAGAAGCCCGCCGAGACCGAGCAGCCCGAGGCTGTCCTGAGGACGGTGGCGACGGTTACGCCGCCACGCGTCATGCATGCACGCGCCATTCGCATCTCCGGCCAAACAGACGCGGAGAAGCGGGTTACGCTCGCCACCCGCGTAATGGGGGTCATCGACAGCTTGCCGGTCAAGCAGGGCGAGCGCGTAGAGCGGGGCGACCTCGTGATGCGTCTCGATGCATCGGACAAGGAAGCCGCCGTGCGCATGTCCGAAAGCGTTGTGGCGCAGCGCCAGGCGGAGGCAGACGCGGCAGAGCAACTGGTCAAGGGCGGCAACGCCCCGAAGCTGCAATCGGATCAGGCGCGCGCAGCGCTTGCGACGGCCCAGTCGCAGCTCGAGAGCGCCAAGTCCGAACTGGCCCAGTACGTGATCCACGCCCCGTTCAACGGTCTCATCGACCGGGTTCCGGTGCAGCGCGGCAGCACCATCCTGGCTGGCGCAGAGGTAGCAACGCTGATCAATCTCGATCCGCTGCTCGCCATCGGCGAGGTGAGTGAACGCGACCTGCGCTATCTCAGCATCGGCGACAGGGCCGATGTGCGCCTGGTCAACGGCGACACGGTGCAGGGCACGTTGCGCTACATCAGCAGGGACGCATCATCGGCCACGCGCACCTTCCGTATCGAAGTCGCCATCCCCAACGAGGACAAGCGGCTTCCGGCGGGCATGACGGCAGAAATCGAGCTGCTCGGCGAATCCACGGATGCGGTGATCTTGCCGCGTTCCGTGGTGACGCTAAGCCAGGCAGGCGATCTCGGCATCCGTGCCGTCGACAGGGACAACAAGGTCGTCTTCTTTCCGATCGACCTCGTCGACGACACGCCGACAGGGCTGGTGCTAGCCGGAATCCCGGCCGATGCGCGGATCATCGTCGCCGGCCAGGACCTGGTCACAGAGGGTGACGAGGTCAAGGCCGTCGAGGCCGACGAGACGATGATCAGGAAGATGATCGGCGAAACAACCAACGGGACCTAGCCCATCATGGATATTGTCAAGCTGGCGATACGCAACGCGCGCCTGACACTGTCGGTGCTGCTGTTCCTGATCGTGGCAGGTGCGCTCGCCTACCAGTCGGTGCCCAAGGAAGCCGAGCCGGACGTCGCCATTCCGGTCATGTATGTCAGCCTGGTCTACCAGGGAATCTCGCCGGAGGATTCCGAGCGGCTGCTTCTGCGGCCTGTCGAATCCCAGCTGAAGAACCTCAAGGGCCTGAAGGAGATGAAGTCGGCCGCCTATCTGGGCGGCGGCTACGTCCTCGTCGAGTTCGACCCTTCGACCGACCTTGGCGATGCGCTTATCGACACCCGAAACAAGGTGCAGGACGCCAAGCGCGATCTTCCCGCCGGCGTCGAGGAGCCGACCGTCAACGAGGTCAATATCTCCGAGTTCCCGGTTCTCGTGGTCACCCTGTCGGGCAACGTGCCGGAACGCGTGCTGACGGCCGCCGCCAAGACGCTGCGCGACCAGATCGAGGAAGTCCCGGGCGTGCTGGAGGGCTCGATCCAGGGTTCGCGCGACGAACTCGTCGAGGCGATCATCGACCCGATGAAGCTGTCGTCCTACGGGCTGCAGCTCGACCAGCTGATCCAAGGCATCGGCGCGTCGAACAACCTCGTGGCTGCAGGAACGATCGAGGGCGACGAGGGAAAATACGCCATCAAGGTACCGGCACTGATCGAGACGCCGCAGGATGTCGCCAACCTGCCGGTGGTCGCCGGCCCGAATGCTGTGGTCCGCGTGCGCGACCTTGCGACCGTGCGGTCGACCTTCAAGGATGCGGAAACGATCACGCGTCTCGACGGCAAGCCGGCGATCGCAATCGAAGTCAAGAAGCGCATCGGCGCCAACATCGTCGAAACCATCGGCGGGGCGAAGGCCGTGGCCGACGCCTTCGTGAAGACGATGCCCGAAGGCGTGCAGGTAACCTACACCCAGGACAAGTCGGTATTCGTCAACACGCTGCTGAATGACCTGCAGAATCACGTGCTGATCGCGGTGATCCTGGTGTTCATCGTTATCCTCTACGCCCTTTCGGGCCGCGCTTCGCTGCTGATCGGACTGGCTATTCCATCTTCCTTCCTGATGGGTATCCTGGCGCTGGCGATGATGGGCTACACGATCAACATGATCGTTCTTTTCAGCCTGATCTTGGCGGTCGGCATGCTGGTCGACGACGCCATTATCGTCACCGAATTCGCTGAAAGGCGCATGTCGGAAGGCATGAACCGGGTCGATGCCTTCGAACTTGCAGCCAAGCGCATGGCTGGTCCCGTGATTGCTGCCACGATGACGCGCATCGCGGCCTTTTCGCCACTGCTCTTCTGGCCCGGCATCATCGGCGACTTCATGAAGTACCTGCCGATCACGCTGATCGTGACGCTGGCGGCTTCGATGGCCTATGCGCTTATCTTCGCGCCGACCATCGGCGCGCTGATCGGCAAGGCGCCGATACATGAGGAAGGCGAGATGCAGGACGGTACCTATATGGCGATCGTCAAGCGCGCCGTGCATTATCCCAAGACGGTTCTCGTCCTGACCGTCGCGTTGCTGGTGGCTGTTCCGGTCGCCTATTCGAAGTACGGCGCGGGCGTCGAGTTCTTCCCGTCGGTCGAGCCTGACTATGGCCTGCTCTACGTGCATGCCCGCGGCAACCTCTCTCTCGCCGAGATGGACATCGCCACGCGCGAGGCCGAACAGCGAATCCTCGGCTGGCCAGGCATCAAGTCGGTCTATACGCGCGTCGGCAAGACCCGTGGCGGCGGCGCCGACATTCCGGAAGATGTCGTCGGCGTCATACAGTACGAATTCGTCGATTGGCGCGAGCGCAAGTCGGCCAACACCATTCTCGACGAACTGCGCGTGGCGATGGCCGGCATTCCAGGCGTCGATGTCGAGGTGCGGGTTCCCGATGCCGGTCCGCCGAGCGGCAAGCCGATACAGGTGGAGCTGTCAGCGGAAGACCCGGCCGAGTTGAACGACACGGCGCGCCGCGTGGCGGAAGCAGTCGCCAAGGTGCCTGGCGTTATCGACGTCGCGAACGGCCTGCCGCCCCCGGGCATAGACTGGGCCCTTGAGGTCGACCGCGCCAAGGCAGCCCAATACGGCATCAGCCCGATGTCGGTCGGAACTGTCGTGCAACTGGTGACGACCGGCCTCAAGCTGACCGATTACCGGCCGGCAGGTGCCGACGATTCAGTGGACATCCGGCTTCGCGTTCCGGAAGACCGGCGCACGCTGGCGACGCTCGACCAGTTGCGTGTCGAGACGACCCAGGGCTCCGTGCCGATCTCGAATTTCGTGTCTCGCAAGCCCGAGCGGACAGTCGGCGTGCTGAATCGCATCGATGGCAAAAGGACCATTACCATCGCTGGTAACGTCGACTCTTCGCATCAGGTTTCCGCAGTTCAAGCCGAAGTGGCGGAGCTCGTAGGCGGCATGGAGATGCCCGGCATCGGTTGGAAGCTCGGCGGCTCCAACGAAGACAGCGAAGAAGCCAGCGCCTTCCTTAGCAATGCTTTCGGTGCCGCGATCTTCCTGATCTTCATTGTGCTCCTGGCGCAGTTCAACAAGTTCACGAGCGTGTTCCTGGTGCTGTCCTGTGTCGTTATGGCGACGATCGGCGCGCTGCTCGGCATGATGCTGACCGGCCAGCCTTTTGTCATCGTGATGTCCGGCATCGGCGTGATCGCGCTGGCTGGCGTTGTGGTCAACAACAACATCGTGCTGATCGACACCTACGACCGGCTGCGCGACGAAGGCTGGAACAAGTATGACGCTGTGCTTCAGACCTGCCGGGAACGTGCCCGGCCGGTCGTGCTGACCGCGATGTCGGCGATCCTCGGCGTGCTGCCTATCGCCTTCGGCCTCGGGCTTGAGATCTTCCACCACGAGACGACGATAAACGCGCCGTCGACGCAGTGGTGGATCGCACTGTCATCAGCGATCGTGTTCGGCCTGTCCTTTGCCACCGTGCTGACGTTGGTTGTGACGCCGGCCATGCTGATTGTGTTCACGCGGGACAAGCACAAGAAGGTGCAGCGCGGGTTGCTCGGCCGCCTGTTCTCGATGTTCAGGCGTAAAGTGCCCGAGACGGGCACCGCGCCCGTAGCCGTCGGTCAGCTGGCTGAAGCCCTTCCCAAGGCGGCGGAGTAACCGCCGCCTTGCCAAAAGCCGCTAGGCAGCCTGTCTGACGGCGTGAGCGGGCAGCGCTTCAAGATTATGCAGCGCGCCGGCAACGGCCCTTTCCAATGGCGTGTGCGGGACCGCTCCGATCACACTCCCAAGGCGGGCTGACGCCAGCCTGTGGGGCTCGAAGCGCAGATAGGACATCGCCACGAGCTCGCGCCACATGGCGGAGAAAGGGCTGCCGGCGCGCAGCACCCACCAAGGCATCGAAGCCATTCGCAGCGGACGCCCTACAGCAGCCTCGACCGCCACTTTCATCTGCAGCTCGGTGACAGCGTGTCCGGGAAGGTGCAGCGCCTCGTGCGCCTCCAGCCCGTGCAGATTGTCCGCCAGGGCAACGAAAGCTGCGGCGTAGTCCGGCAGGTAGGTCCATTCATGCACAAGATCGACCGGTCCTGCAGCGGTGTAGACGCCCTTGCCGAGTTTCGAGGCTGTCACCAGATCGAACCATGACCCCGTGCCTGTGCCGCCGAAGAAATCGCCCGCTCTGAGCAGGACCGTCCGCACGTTGCCGGCGTCGGCTTCGCGCCTGAACATCTGTTCGAGTTCGGTTCGAACGCGGCCCCTCTCCGTCGTCGGTCGCTGCGGGGTGTCCTCCGCAATGACGGCAGGCATCGGCGAGCCGTAGTTGTAGACGGTGCCTGGAAAGAACTGCACGGCGCCGTTCGCGCGGCATGCCGCCAGCACGTTGCGTGCCATGGGCAGAACCGTGCTCCAGTCGGAATAGACGGGATTGAGTGCGTGCAGGACGATGTCGGCCCCTTTGGCCGCGTCGATCAGAGATGCCTCGTCAAGCGCATTGCCGGCGATGGCGGTTGCGCCCTCAAGAGCGGCCGGCAATTCGCCCGTCCGGGTGACGGCGCGCACGTCGTACCCACTGGCCAGGAAGGCCTTGGTAGCGGCGCGGCCAAGCCGGCCTTTGGCTCCGAGAACTGCAATGCTGGTCATGGGATGTCTCCGATTGATTGATATGGCACCCATATGACGTCCATGTTCCCGAATGGAAATTGACTAGAAGTGGCCTTATGATATTCAATATTGAATAGATGGATGCGCTTGACTGGAACCTGATCAAGAGTTTCGTGGCGGTGGCCGAGACTGGCAGCCTGTCGGCTGCCGCGCGCAGGCTGTCGTCCAGCCAGCCGACGGTCGGCCGCCATATCGCCGAACTCGAGAAGTCGATCGACGTGACACTGTTCCGGCGCGGCAAGCGCGGCTACGTGCTGACCGAGGCCGGCAGCGCTCTTTTCGAGCGGGGTCTGGCCGTCAGCGAGCAGGCGACGGCCTTCTCGCATCTTGCGTTAGGTTCAGTTGAAGCGATCGAAGGCACGGTGCGGATTGCCGCAAGCGAGGTGGTGGCTGCCTGCGTGTTGCCAGAGATCCTGGCGCAACTCGGTATCGAGGAGCCCGGGCTCGAACTCGAGATCGTTGCCTCGAACCAGGTCGAGAACCTGCTCAGGCGCGATGCCGACATCGCCATTCGCATGGTCAGGCCGGCGCAGCAGGAACTCGTGGCACGCAAGGTCGCCGACATCGAGCTTTGTGCTTGCGCGGCGAAGACCTATCTCGACCGGCGCGGGCGCCCCTCGGCGGTATCGGAGCTTGCGCGCCATGACCTGATCGGCTTCGATCGCAGCGACGACATCATCCGTGCCATTGCATCATTCGGGCTCATGTTGGAACGGAGTGCCTTCCGCATCCGCAGCGACAACCAGATCCTGCTGTGGGAGGCTATCCGGGCGGGCAACGGAATCGGCTTCGCGCAGCTCCCGCTCGCCGAGCGGGACCCGGGGATCGAGCGCCTGCTGCCGGAGGTGCCGCTGCCCAGCTTACCAGTGTGGCTGGCCATGCACCGCGATGTGCGCAAGAGCGTGCGCATCCGGCGTGTCGCGGACTTTCTGCACGATGCGTTGCGATCCTACGCGAGATCTGACTGAAACCTCCAAGGGCAGTTCTCGACGGCGTTCCGGGAACCAGCGGCGATGTTGCGCATTGTTGTGCAATTGCAACACCAAGCGAGGGCCGCTGCCATGACCATTTCCACGATCCTGATCATCGTTCTCATCCTGATTTTGCTGGGCGCCATTCCAGCCTGGCCGCACTCGCGCTCCTGGGGCTATGCGCCTTCGGGTATCGTCGGTGTCATCCTGGTTGTGCTCTTGATTCTGGTACTGATGGGCCGGATCTGATTCCTGGGGAATTTCATAGGGGCGCGCTCCAGCCGGGGCGCGCCCCTCTCCTCATCTGGCGCTGTCGTCAGGCCTGTGATGTGTCCGCGGAAAACTCCGCGGCGCTGGCCAGCTGGCTCATCATAAAGACCAGCACCAGCAGCAAGGCAATGGCGACGAAGACCGGCGAGAACCCGGTGCGTTCGCCGACAAAGCCGATCAGCGACGGCGCGGCAAGAATACCTGAATAGCCCATGGTGGTGACGACACTCATGCCCGCCCCTGACGAAACGCCGGGCTGGTTGCCGGCAGCCGAGAACAGGATCGGGACCATGTTGGCGATGCCCAGTCCGCTCACTGCAAAAGCTGCAATTACAAGCCACGACCAGGGTGCAATACCGGCGGCAAGCATTCCCGCCGCAGCCACGAGTGCCGAGATCCGGAAGGTTGCGACAGCACCGAAGCGATTTCGGACAGCATCGCCCAGAAACCGCATCGCCGCCATCGTGCCGGCAAAGGCTGCGTAGGCAAAGCCCGCCGTGGCGATGTCGGCACCAAGCTCCTGGCGCATGTAGAGGGCTCCCCAGTCCAGCACGGCGCCCTCCGAATTCATGCACAGCAGGGCCATCAATCCGAGCAGGTACACTGCAGGGCTGCGCGGCAGGATAAACCTCCGATGCTCCTGCGGCGTCGGTGCGTCGGCGACCACGTGGCGAAGCGAAACCGCCACCAGGACGATCGCCACTGCAGTGACCAGCGCAGCGTGGACGAGGTGACCGTAACTTTGAATGGCGATGCCGCCAAGGCCGCCGCCTACGAAGCCGCCCAGGCTCCAAAAGCCGTGCGAGGAGGACATGATGGCGCGTCCCAGCATCTTCTCGGCCGTCACGGCGTTGGCGTTCATGGATACGTCCATCGCGCCGATCATGCCGCCAAACAGGAACATGGTGATGGCGGCGACCGGCACATTGGGTGCCAGCGCAACCAGGAGAAGACCGAACGAGCCAGTAAGTGCAAACAGGCTGGTGACGAATTTCGAACCATGGCGCGCGATCAGGTGGCCGGCCCAGGCCATCGCGCTTACGGCACCGGCGCCGAACAGCAGGATCAGCAGGCCAAGCGTGAACTCGGTTATGTCCAAGCGATTCAGAAAGACCGGGATCTGCGGCGCCCAGCTGCCGATCAGGAAGCCGTTGACGAGGAAGATCGCAGCTATGGCCCAACGTCCGCGTGCGGCGATGGCTTGGTTGGCGGCACGCATGGTCGAAGGGTCCCAGTTCCAGCGACCGCGAACCTAAATCGGTTTAGATCTGTGTCAAGACAAGGGGACCGAAAGGTTTTGGGCCAGTGCAAGTCCGTTGGCTATCGTCACATCCGGCATGGGTCAGATATGCGTTCCGCAGCCTCTGCTAGGCGGCTTCATCGAAGACGACCAGAAGATCCTTCGCATCGATCTGGTCCCCCGCCTTGACCAGCACTTCGGCGATTGTGCCGTCGCGTTCGGCGTGCAGCGCGGTTTCCATCTTCATTGCCTCGATCGACAACAGGACATCGCCGGCCTTGACCTTCTGCCCGGCCGCGACGGCCAGCGTCGACACAACCCCTGGCATCGGGGCGCCTACATGCGCCTCATTGGCGGACTCGGCCTTGGGACGGGCTTTGCCCGCCGATGCACCATGCGCTCGGTCCGGAACTTTGACACGCCGCGGCTGGCCGTTGATCTCGAAAAACACCGTCACCATGCCCTTTTCGTCGACGTCGCCGATTGCCAGGCAACGGATGACCAGCGTCTTGCCCTTCTCGATGTCGACGAAGATCTCGTCCTCGGCCTGCATGCCGTAGAAGTAGACCGGGGTGGGCAGTACGCTGACCGGCCCGTAGACCTCCTGCAGGCCGGCGAAATCAACGAAGACTTTCGGATACATCAGCCAAGAGGCGAATTCGTATTCGCTGAGCGGCCGGCCGAGCTTTTCCTCGATCTCCTTGCGATCGGCCTTCAGGTCGGCCGGCTTGAGCAGGGAGCCTGGCCTCACCGTGATCGGCTTCTCGCCCTTCAGGGCCTTCTTCTGCAGCTTCTCGGGCCAGCCGCCGGGCGACTGTCCAAGATCGCCATGCAGCATCGAGATGACGGAATCGGGAAAGGCGATGTCCTTGGCCGGGTTCTCGACGTCGGCCACGGTAAGGTCTTGGCTGACCATCATCAGTGCCATGTCGCCGACAACCTTGGAGGACGGCGTCACCTTGACGATGTCGCCGAACATCAGGTTGACGTCGTGATAGGCCTGCGCGACCTCGTGCCAGCGGGTCTCGAGGCCAAGAGAGCGGGCCTGCTCCTTGAGATTGGTGAACTGGCCACCCGGCATTTCGTGCAGGTAAACCTCGGAGGCCGGACCCTTGAGATCGCTCTCGAAGGCTGCGTACTGGTTGCGAACCGCCTCCCAGTAAAACGAGATCCTGCGGATCCATTCGGGGTCGAGTTCGGGATCGCGCTCGGAACCCTTGAGCGCCTCGACGACCGAACCGAGACAGGGCTGTGAGGTGTTGCCCGAGAAAGCATCCATGGCAGCATCGATGGCGTCAACGCCGCTGTCGACGGCCGCGAGCACCGTTGCGGCCGACAGGCCCGACGTGTCGTGGGTGTGGAAGTGGATCGGCAGGTCGGTCGCCTCGCGCAGCGCCTTGAAGAGCACGCGCGCGGCATTCGGCTTGAGCAGCCCTGCCATGTCCTTGACCGCAATGATGTGCGCGCCCGCGGCCTCGAGCTCGCGGGTCAGCCCGACGTAATATTTCAGGTCATACTTGGCGCGGTCGGGATCGAGCAGGTCGCCGGTGTAGCAGATGGCCGCCTCGCACAGCTTGCCCTCGGCGACGATCGCGTCCATCGAGACACGCATGTTCTCGACCCAGTTCAGGCAGTCGAAGACGCGGAACAGGTCGATGCCGCCAGCCGCGGCCTGCTTGACGAAATGCTGCACCACGTTGTCGGGATAGTTCGTGTAGCCGACGCCATTGGCGCCCCTGAGCAGCATCTGAAGCAGAAGGTTGGGCGCAGCCTCGCGCACCCGCGCAAGCCGCTCCCAAGGGTCCTCGGTGAGAAAGCGCATGGCGACGTCGAAGGTCGCGCCGCCCCAGCATTCCAGCGACAGAAGCTGGGGCAGGGCACGGGCATAGACGCCGGCGATGCCGGCGATGTCATGCGTGCGCATGCGCGTGGCGAGCAGCGACTGGTGGCCATCGCGCATCGTGGTATCGGTAACGAGAACCTGCTTCTCGGCACGCATCCAGGCAGCAAACTTCTCGGGCCCGAGCGCGTCGAACTTCTGCTTGCTGCCGTCCGGGATGGCACCGTTGAGGTAAGGTACGACCGGGCGCGGCGCGTCCGCCTTGGGCTCCGGCCGTCCGCGCGTTTCGGGGTGGCCATTGACGCTCACGTCGGCAAGGTAATTCAGCAGCTTTGTAGCGCGGTCCTGTCGCTTGACCTGGGCGAACAGCTCCGGCGTCGAGTCGATGAAGCGCGTCGTGTAGCTGTTGTCGGCGAAACTCGGGTGATTGATGATCGCCTCGAGGAAAGTCAGGTTGGTCGCGACGCCGCGAATGCGGAACTCGCGCAGGGCGCGGTTCATGCGGGCGATCGCCTCGGCCGGCGTCGGCGCCCAGGCGGTGATCTTTTCAAGCAGCGGATCGTAGAAGCGGGTGATGACGGCGCCGGAATAGGCGGTGCCGCCGTCAAGCCGGATGCCGAAACCGGTGGCGCCGCGATAGGCGGTGATGCGGCCATAGTCGGGAATGAAATTGTGTTCGGGATCTTCGGTGGTGATGCGGCACTGGAGCGCATGGCCCGTGTGGCGGATGTCGGCCTGGGCCGGAACGCCGGATTCAGGTGTTCCGATGGCGAAGCCGTCGAGGATGTGGATCTGCGCCTTGACGATATCGATGCCGGTGACCTGCTCGGTCACCGTGTGCTCGACCTGGATGCGCGGATTGACCTCGATGAAGTAGAACTTGCCGGTGTCGGTATCCATCAGGAACTCGACCGTGCCGGCGCCGATGTAAGAGGTATCGTTGGCGATGGCCAGCGCGTAGCCGCAGAGCTCGGCCCGCTGTTCGTCGTCGAGATAGGGCGCGGGGGCCCGCTCGACGACCTTCTGGTTGCGCCGCTGGATCGAGCAGTCGCGTTCGAAGAGATGGACCGCGTTGCCGTGCGTGTCGCCGAGGATCTGTACCTCGACGTGGCGGGCGCGTTCGATCAGCTTTTCGAGATAGACCTCGTCCTTGCCGAAGGCGGCGCGGGCCTCGCGCTTGCCCTCCGTAACCTCGCGCAGCAGGTCGTCCTCGCTGCGGATGGAGCGCATGCCGCGTCCGCCGCCGCCCCAGGAAGCCTTCAGCATCACCGGATAACCAACCTCGGCGGCGAGCTTCTTGATGGCTTCGGGATCGTCGGGAAGCGGCTCCGTCGCAGGGATGACCGGCACGCCGACGCGAATGGCGAGGTTGCGGGCCGCGACCTTGTTGCCGAGACTTCGCATTGTCTCGGCCTTGGGACCGATGAAGGTGATGCCGGCCTCAGCGCAAGCGTCGGCGAACTCGGGACTTTCCGACAGCAGGCCATAGCCCGGGTGGATAGCGTCGGCGCCAGAAAGCCTCGCCACCCGCATGATCTCGTCGATCGACAGGTAGCTCTCGATCGGGCCCATCTCCTTGGCGAGATGCGGCCCGCGGCCGACCTGGTAGGACTCGTCGGCCTTGAAGCGATGCAGGGAGTACTTGTCTTCCTCCGCCCATATGGCGACGGTCTTCAATCCAAGCTCGTTGGCGGCCCGGAAGACACGGATGGCTATCTCGGAGCGATTGGCGACAAGAATTTTTGTAATCGACACAGGGACGCTCCAGGCACGAAATTACGGATCAGGAGCCCATGTGTAGCGGGAAAATGCTGCAGTGCAAACCAAAACCCGTTCGGTCTTTGGGGTCGAGCCGGCCGTCGGCCCATACAAAAATGCCCGGCGCGGAGCGCCGGGCATTTCGGGCAAAAAAACCTTGCCGGATTACATTTCGTTTTCGAAGTAGTTGTACTTGCCGTCGTCACCCTTCTTCCAGGTGTACATGACGTAGTCCGGACGCGTGATGTCGCCCTTTTCATCAAAGCTGAGCTCGCCGATGGCCGTGGTGAAGGGACCATTGGCCTTGGCGGCCTCGGCGACCTTCTGCGGGTCATTCTCGCCCGCGGCAGCGGCGGCGGCGGCGATGACCTGCATGGCAGCGTAGGAGTACAGCGTGTAGGCTTCAGGCTCGAAACCGGCGGCACGGAACTTCTCGACGAGTTCCTTGGCGTTCGGGTTCTTGCGCGGATCCGGAGCGAACGTCATCAGCGTGCCGTCCACAGCGTCGCCGGCGATCGAGGCCAACTCGTTGGAGACGATGCCGTCGCCCGACATGAACGAGGCCTTCAGGCCCTGGTCGGCGAGCTGACGCATGATCAGGCCGGCCTCGGTGTGCAGGCCGCCCCAGTAGACGACCGAGACGCCGGCTTCCTTCATCTTGGCGATGAGCGCCGAGAAGTCCTTGTCGCCGACATTGACGCCTTCGTACATGACTTCGTTGACGCCGTTGGCGTTTGCCGCCTTCTTGGTTTCGTCGGCCAGACCCTGACCGTAAGGCGTCTTGTCGTGCAGGATGGCGACCTTGGCATCCTTGAAGTTGGCAGCCAGGTAATCGCCGGCAACCTTGCCCTGCTGATCGTCACGTCCGCAGGTGCGGAAGGTGTTCCAAAGGCCACGCTCCGTGAAGGTCGGGTTCGTCGAGGCAGGCGTGATCTGGAAGACGCCGTTCTCGGCGTAGACTTCCGACGCCGGGATCGAAACGCCCGAGTTGAAGTGGCCGACAACGAACTTGACGCCATCGGCGACAAACTTGTTGGCGACGGAGATGCCCTGCTTCGGGTCGGAGACGTCGTCGCCGACGACGACCTTGACCATCTCGCCGTTGATGCCGCCAGCTGCATTGATGTCGGCGGCAGCCTGCTCGGCGCCCTTCTGGAGCTGTGCGCCGAAGGCAGCGTTCGGGCCGGTGATCGGACCGGCGACGCCTACCAGGATGTCTGCCCAAGCGGAGCCGCTGAACGCCATGAGCGCGGTCAGGGCAACTGCAGACAAGAGTGATTTCTTCATTGATTGACTCCCATTTACTGAGTGGGCGGATGATGCCTTCATGCGATGCCCACCCTATCGCAGAAGCCGTACTTTGCCGATTTTCCGGCAGTTGTCACGCCCATTTACCTCGAGGCGAGGTTAATCATGAACGTCAACTCTTTGCCCGCCAGCTCAACATCGAGGCGCGCTCGTAGAGCCAGTGGTATTGGGTCACCATCTGGTTTGTCCGCGTGTAACGGTAGCCAAGAAGACCGATGATCATCAGGACGATAGTGTCAACCACGTAGTACTGTGCAGTGAACATCGTGCCGTCGAACAGCGCATGATGGATAAACCGTACCCCGATGCCCAGCAACAACAAGAAGACGATCAGGCTCGACAACGGCCGCCAGGTCTGCGCACTCGCCCTGCCGGTCATCCACGCCGCCCAGCCGCCAAGCAGGCAGGTGACAAAAAAGAACTGCCAGATGGAGGCTTCCTCGTAGAGAATTCCCTGCATGGTTCAGTCTCCAAAAATCAATGGCGGCCGCCTTCAAGGTAGGCGGCACGCACCTCGGGGTTGGCCAGAAGATCCTTGCCAGTCCCGCTCATCGTGACCATGCCGTTGACCATGACGTAGCCGCGGTTGGCGAGTTTCAGGGCGCCAAAAGCGTTCTGTTCAACGAGAAAGACCGTCAGTCCCTGTGAGGCATTGAGCTCACGGATGGCGTCGAAAATCTGTTTGACGATGAGCGGCGCCAGACCGAGCGAGGGCTCGTCGAGAAGGAGCAGCTTGGGCCGCGCCATGAGCGCTCGACCGATCGAAAGCATCTGCTGCTCGCCGCCGGAAAGCGTGCCGCCGCGCTGCGACGCGCGTTCCTTGAGACGCGGAAACAGATGGAAGACCTTCTCGACGTCCTCGTCGAAGAATTCGAGCTTGTCGAGACTGGCGCCCATCTGAAGGTTTTCCAGCACTGTCATGCGCGGAAAGATGCGGCGCCCTTCCGGCGACTGCGCGATGCGCATGCGAGCGATCTCGTGCGTGGGCATCTCGGTGATGTCGGTGCCCTGGAAGGTGATGGTACCCCTTCTGGCGCGGGGGGTGCCGAAGATGGTCATCATCATGGTCGACTTGCCGGCGCCATTGGCGCCGATCAGGGCGACGATCTCGCCCTTGTTGACGTTGATGCTGACACCGCCAAGGGCGCGGATGTTGCCGTAATAGGCTTCGACGCCATCGATCTCGAGCAATGGTTTCTCGGCCATTATTTAGCCCCCCTGGTCTTCGGCGCCGGTTTGGACTGGGCCCTGGCGAGCTTCTTCGCCTGTCCGATCCAGTCTTCGCGGGCAATTCGGCCGTCAAAGGCCAGGTAGGCTTCGACCGCCGCAATGTCAGCCTTCGTCCAGACCGCGATCTGATCGAAATGGTAGATGCCGTGCTGGTTCAGCTTGCGCTCGTTCACGGGGCCGATGCCCTTGACCAGGGTCAGCTTGTCGGCGGTGCCGCCGCGCGGACCCGACGGCTTCCTTGCGGGTTTCGCGGCAGCAGGCTTCTTTGCCGGCGCGGGAGCCGCGTTTGCGGAAGTCGGTTTTGCAGCCGCCTTGGCAGATGCAGGCTTCGTTGCCGCAGCCTTCGCAGGTGCCGGCTTGGCCGCTGCCAACTTCGCCGGCTTTCCTGTCACAGTCTTGGCAGCCACCGGCTTGCGGGTCGCCTTTGCCGCGGCCGGCTTGGGCTCGACCTTTGACGGCGCCTTCGCCGCTGCGGGCTTCGCACGCCTGGGTTTGGCTGGCGCGGTTGTCTTGGCCTTGGCCGCACGCCGCTCCACTTGGTCTGCCTTGGACGCCGAATGCGATATGCTGACCACCTCGCCCATCGCATCGCTGTGGCCGACGGAGTCCGAGACCGGTCCGGCCATCATGGAGGCAGAATCGTGCGGGCCGTGTGCACGGTCCGGCTCGCCGTCGAATTTCTCGATGACATCGGTGTCGCCGACCTCGGTAAGCACGTCGACCACTTCCTCGTCGTCGATGCCCAGATAGGCGGCGATGACCTTGGGATCGTTCTTCACATGGGCGGGATTGCCGTCAGAAATCTTGCGGCCATATTCGAGCACGACGACATGGTCGGAGATCTCCATGACCACGGACATGTCATGCTCGATGAGCAGGATCGAGGTTCCGGTGGTGGCCTTGATATCGTTGAGCAGTGAGTTGAGCGCAAGCGACTCGCGCGGGTTGAGGCCGGCGGCCGGTTCGTCAAGGCACAGGAGCTCCGGCCCGGTACACATCGCGCGGGCGATTTCCAGCCGGCGCTGGGCGCCATAGGGGAGGTCGCCCGCCGGATCGTCGGCGCGCTCGATGAGGTCCGCCTTTTCCAGCCAGAACTTCGCAAGGTCGATCGAGTCGGCAGAGGCCTTCTTGTAGCGGCTGAAACCGAGCAGACCGAGAACCGTGTAGCCCGAGGCCAGCATCAGCTTGTTGTGCTGCGCAACCAGCAGGTTTTCCAGCACCGTCATGCCCGAGAAGAGGCGGATGTTCTGAAACGTTCGCGCAACCTTGGCGCGGGCCGGAATCTCGTGGTCGGGCAGGCGCTCAAGAAGATACTGCCTGCCGTTCTTCCGGTTCAGTTTGATCATGCCCTCGGTCGGCTTGTAGAAGCCGGTGATGCAGTTGAACACCGTCGTCTTGCCGGCGCCATTCGGACCGATCAGCGCGGTGATGTCGCCGCGCTTTGCCTGAAATGACAGGTCGCCGATGGCCACCAGACCGCCGAACTTCATGGACAGGTGCTCGACCTCGAGGACCGCGTCTTTGTGGGGAACTTTCATCAGCCGTGGCCCTCTTTGGTGAAGGAGCTTGAGACCGATTTGCTTTCATGCAGAAAAGCCGTCGGTTCCCGACTGCCGACAAAACCGCGCGGCTTCCACAGCATCACGATGACCATTGCCAGGCCGAACAGCAGCATGCGGTAGAGCTCCGGCGTAAACCCTTCGCCGAACACGACCTTCAGGAACTCCAGCTCTCGCAGAATCTCGGTTCCGCCGATCATCACCAGCGCGGCGATGGCGATGCCGGTGAGCGAGCCCATGCCGCCGAGAACGACGATCGCAAGGATGATCGCCGATTCCAGGAAGATGAAGGATTCTGGGCTGACGAAACCCTGGCGGGCGGCGAAGAAGGAGCCGGCGAAGCCGCCGAACATTGCGCCGATGGCGAAGGCCGTGAGCTTGGTGGTGGTAGTATTGATGCCAAGCGAGCGGCAGGCGATCTCATCCTCGCGCAGCGCCTCCCAGGCGCGGCCAACCGGCATGCGCCGCAGCCTGACCGTCACGAAGGCGGTGAGCAGAGCGAGGGCCAGGATCAGGTAGTAGAGGAAGATTTTGTAGTAGGCGCCGGACTGGGCGATGTCGAAGACCTTGGAGATGTAGCGCGGCGACGACACGTCGAACGAGAACAGGCCGAAGAAGGTGACCTTGGGAATGCCCGAAATGCCGGCCGTGCCGTTGGTGACTTCACGCCAGTTGATCAGGACCAGCCGGATGATCTCGCCGAAAGCCAGCGTCACGATGGCAAGGTAGTCGCCGCGCAGGCGCAGCACCGGAAAGCCAAGAATGACACCCCAGAGCGCCGCCATGGCGCCTGCGGCCGGCAGCAGGATCCAGAACGACCATCCGAACTCGGTTCCGAGCAGGGCGTAGCTGTAGGCGCCGACCGCATAGAAGGCGACATAGCCGAGGTCGAGCAGGCCGGCGAGGCCGACGACGATGTTCAAACCCCAGGCGAGCATCACGTAAATCAGGATCTGGATGCCGAAATTGTCGACCCATTTCAGCGAGCCCTGAAAGCCCACGAGGAGGACGATGGCGACCGGGTAAAGAATGAGAGCGCCGATGGCGATCTTGTACCAGTGCTTCCAGAACAGCGACTTCTCGGTCGACGGCGCGACAACCGGCGCCTTGGCCCTGGTCGCCTTGCGCGCTGCGAAATAGGGCTGCAGGTAGGCGACCGTGACGAACCGCCCGGCCGCGACGAGCGCGACCACTACGGCCAGCAGGCCCCAGCGCGGCACCAGCACCAGTTCGTTGCGGATGTTCTGGTCGGTCTTGATGCCGATCATCAGGACGAACAGGCCGAACGCAATGGCGGCGGCGTAAGCCGCTTCCTTGAAAGCCTTGGCGAACAGGTTCTGCCCGTCGCGGGTATTGCCTTGAACTGCCATCAGATCAGACCTTTTCGACTTCGGGACGGCCGAGAATGCCGGACGGCAGGAAGATCAGCACGATGGCGAGGATCGAGAAGGCGGCGACGTCCTTGTAGTCGATCGAGAAGTATGCCGACCACATGCTTTCGATGAAGCCGATCAGCAGGCCTCCGAGTACGGCGCCAGGAATGGAGCCGATGCCGCCGAGCACCGCGGCGGTGAAGGCTTTGACGCCAGGGACGAAGCCGTCGGAGAAGACGACGACGCCGTAGTACATCAGGTAGAGCGTGCCCGCGACGGCGGCCAGAGAAGCGCCCATGATGAATGTGATCGAGATGGTGCGGTCGACGTCGATGCCCAGCAGCGCGGCCATCTTGCGGTCCTGTTCGCAGGCGCGCTGTGCGCGGCCGAGCGACGTCTTGTTGACAATGTACCAGAACAGGGTGAGCAGCACGGCGGTGACCACCACGATGACGATCTGCTTGGCTGAAATCGAGATGCCGAACACGTCGTAGACAGTCGAGATCATCGGCGGGATCGGCTTGTTGCGCGGGCCTTGGGTAACCTGAACGAAGTTCGACAGGACGATCGACATGCCGATGGCCGTGATCAACGGCGCAAGCCGGAACGATCCGCGCAGGGGCCGATAGGCCAGCTTCTCGATGGTCCAGGAGTAGAGGCTGGTCAGTAACATCGCCACGATCATCATGATCAGCAAGAAGACCACGACGCCTGCACCGGCGAGCGCCGTAACCAGAAAGAGGAAAACGATGAGCGCGATGAAGGCGCCGACCATGAAGACATCGCCATGGGCGAAGTTGATCATGCCGATGATGCCGTAGACCATCGTATAGCCGATCGCGATGAGGCCATAGATTGATCCCAGCGTCAGCCCGTTAACAAGCTGCTGGACGAAATATTCCATGTCTAGTCGGCTCCCCTGGAACGTCACCCGGATGGGCGCGCTCCTTATGTACTTTCCCCTAGTCCTAAAGTGTCGGGCCCGGATTGCAACGTCAATCTGCTGCCTCGAAACGGGATTCGTTCAGCTCCGTTTCGCCGCGTTGCTTGCACCGGGTTCATACTTGGACCAACCGGACGCTACCATTGGCGCAGCGCAATGTCCTTGATGAATCGGGCTCGCTAGCGAGTTTGAATGGAAGAATGTTCGAAGGATGGCCTGTCTCTCGCATGAAAATTGCAACCACGCGTTTGGTTGAGGTGCGCCGTTAGTGCAGCCCGGCTGGCTGCCTTTAGGTCACCACGAAGCCATGCGCGAAGGGGTCCCGGTCGTCGATGAAGATGGTGTTCAGGCCGGTCATTCTAGCCCAGCCACCGATGGAGGGAACAATCGCCGGACGGTCGGCCACAGTCGTCTCTTGCTCTACCCGACCCTTGAAGAGCGAGCCGATGATCGACTCGTGGACGAAGTCATCTCCGGTTTTCAGGACTCCCTTGGCGTGCAGCTGGGCCATGCGCGCCGAGGTGCCGGTGCCGCAAGGGCTCCGGTCAATTGCCTTGTCGCCATAGAATACCGCGTTGCGCGCGTCGGCTTCGGCCGACACCGGCGCGCCGGTCCAAAGCATGTGCGACAGCCGGTTGATGCCGGGATTCTCGGGATGAACGAAGGCGTATTTCTCGTTGAGCCGCGCCCGCACGACCGGGCTCCAGGCGATGAAGTCGCCGGCTGAATGATCGGCCATGTCGCGAAAATTCTGCTGCGGTTCGACGATGGCGTAGAAATTGCCGCCATAGGCGATATCGACCCTGATCTCGCCAAGCGTCGGGCATTCGACGGTGAGGTTCTCGGCGTAGAGGAATGACGGCACGTTGGTGATGCGCACCTCCTCTACATAGTCCCCGACCTGCCTGTACTCGGCCACCACCAGACCGGCCGGCGTGTCGAGGCGAAGCGTGCCCGGCGTCTTCGGTTTCACCAGCCCCTGCTCGATGGCCATGGTGACAGTGCCGATAGTGCCGTGGCCGCACATTGGCAGGCAGCCTGAGGTCTCGATAAACAGTATCGCAATGTCGCAGTCCGGCCGCGTCGGTGGGTAGAGGATCGTGCCGGACATCACATCATGTCCGCGCGGCTCGAACATCAGCCCGGTGCGGATCCAGTCGAATTCGGCGAGAAAATGCGCCCGCCGCTCCATCATCGTCGAGCCCTCGAGCAGCGGACCGCCGCCGGCGACCAGCCGCACCGGATTGCCGCAGGTATGACCGTCGATGCAGAAAAATGAGTGTCGCGCCATGTCAGAACCGCTGCGGGCTGAAGGGTTGAAGATTAATCGCCGGAGCCTGCCCGAGAACGAGGTCGCGGATCAAGCGACCGGTTGCCGCGGACTGCGTCAGGCCGAGATGGCCGTGGCCGAAGGCCAGGAACACATTGGCATGGCTTGCCGATTGTCCGACCACCGGCAGCGAGTCCGGCAGCGACGGGCGGTAGCCCATCCATTCACGGCCGCCGCTTGTGTCGAGATCGGGCAGGAAGAGCTTGGCCTTTTTCAGCATGGCTTTCGAGCGCTGGAAGTTGGGCGGACGCGACAGGCCGGCGAGTTCGACGGCGCCACCAACCCGGATGCCGGTTTCAAGCGGCGTCACGACGAAGCCATGGTCGGAAAAGGTCAGCATGTGCTTCAGGTCGAAGGCCGATGTCGGCAGCGTGGTGTTGTAGCCGCGCTCGGTCTCCAGAGGGATCCTGTTGCCGAACTGGCGGGCCAGCAGATGCGACCAGGCACCCGCTGCGATCACCAGCCTTTCGGCCATTATGGTGCGCCCCTGCTTGAGCTGGATGGCGATACGGCCGTTCGACGGCAGTACCAGCCCGACGTCGACGGAGAGGAAGCGCGCACCTCTGGTTTCGGCGTAGGTCCAGATCGCCTTGCCGAGCAGCTTTGGGTCGGCAACGGTCTTCCAGCCCGGCAGGAAAGTGGCGCGAGTGAAGCGCGGCGAAAGGCCCGGCTGCAACCCGTCAATCCCGGCCCGGTCGAGATGGCGGTATTCGATGCCATGCCGCTCGCGTGAGAGCCAGCCGGGAAACGAGGCCTTGAACGAGGCCTCGCTGTCGTAGAGTTCGAGCGAGCCGTCCTCGCGCAGCATGTGCCCCGTGGCGGAGCGCTGCATAAGGCCCGACCACTCGGCTTCGGCAAGTTTCATCAACCCCGCCTGCGCGGCGAGGCCGGCTTCGTAATGCTTCGGGTCTCCGGCCCGCCAGAAACGGAAAAGCCAGGGCAGCAGTTTGGGCAGGTAGGCCGGCGGAATGCTGAGCGGCCCGAGCGGATCGGCGAGCCATTTCGGCAATTGCCGCATCATGCCCTTGTGCGCCAGCGGCAGAACTTCCGAAAAGGCGAAGGCAGCCGCATTGCCGGAACTCGTTTCCTCGCAGATGCCTGTCCGGTCGATGACCGTGACGCTGCTGCCCGCCTCTGCGAGGAAGGCTGCCGCGCAAATGCCGACAATGCCGCCGCCAATGACGGCAATGTCGCAGACAGTCTCGTCATTCATGCGCGCTTGCCCGGTTGACCAATCTCCAACGCTGCTGCGTCAGGCGGCCTTCGCCACGGAAAGCTTCGGCAGTTCGGGTCTCGTTGCAAGAGCGTCACGGACAATCTTCTCAACCATGGTTCGCCGTTCACCCGACAGCGGCCGGCGCGGCATGCGCACCCGGTCGTTGGTGCCGATCGCCAGCACCTCGGCGAGCTTGATGTTCTGCACCAGGTATGTCGAGACATCGAGATCGAGCAGAGGGCGGAACCAGCGATAGATCGCCAGCGCTTCGTCACGGCGGCCCTGCTTCAGCAACTGATATATCGCCACCGTTTCAGCCGGGAAAGCAGTGACCAGTCCGGCGACCCAGCCGATGGCGCCGACCGAAAGCGCCTCGAAGGCGAGGTTGTCGACGCCGGTGAAAAGGTCGAAGCGGTCGCCAAAGGCATTGATGATTTCGGTCGAGCGGCGGATGTCGTCTGACGATTCCTTGATCGCGACGAAAAGCGGATCTGAGGCCAGTTCCCGCATCACATCGATCGTCACATCAACCCGGTAGGCGACGCGGTTCGAGTAGATCATCACCGGCAGCCCGCCGGCATGGGCGACGGCCTTCAGCGCGCCGACCGTCTCCTCGGGATTGGTGTGATATATCGAACTCGGGACCACCATCAGGCCATCGGCGCCTTCCTTGGCGGCGCGCTTGGCGATGCTGGCGGCCTCACGCGTACCGGCTTCGTTGACGGTGAGCAGCACGGGCTTCGTGCCGGCCACGCGGCGGGCGGTGCGGAACACCTCGATCACTTCGTCATGGCTCAGCATCGGGCCTTCGCCCAGCGAACCGCCGACAATAATGCCGTCGCATCCCGCTTCCATCTGCAACGCAAAGCAGCGCTCCATCTCGGCATGGTCCAGACGGTCGTCTTCGGTGAACTTGGTTGTTACGGCGGGGAATATACCGGTCCACATGGCTATCGCTCCTCTTGATATATCAGTGATATATTACATCGAGATTTGAATTGTCAATCGGGATTTTGTCGGCCCGCGGCCGCACCGAGCGTCCTGGAAGGGCAAGCCTAGCAATCTTCCATCCGATGAAGGAGTGCACCATGGGGAAGACAATCGCCATCATCATTGCCCGGCTGACCTTCGCAGGGGTATTCCTGATGGTCGCCACATTCAAATTTCTCGGCATGGCGCCGACGGCCGATTACATAGCTGCGGCCGGGTTTCCCCTGCCGCTGACGCTAGCCTGGATTGCTGCGCTGTTTGAAGTCGCACTGGTCTGCGGATTCCTGAGCGGTGCGTTCTTCAGGGAAGTCTCGCTGCTGGCAGCGGTCTACGTCGTCTTCCTGGCCTTCGCTTTTCACGGCCCTTCGCATTGGGCAGGCAACCAGGCGGAGTTTGGATTCTTCGTCGACCACTTCACCTTTCTGGCCGGTCTTCTGTTCGCGGCCGTTCACGGGCCGGGCGAAAGGCTGGCTTTGCGGACAGGACCGATCTGGAAGTAGACGGAACGAAAAAGGACCGCGGAATGTCCGCGGCCCTGGTTCGTTACGGATCCGGTACGCCCGATCAGTTCATGGTCGGGATGACGAACTCGGCGCCATCCTTGACGCCGGACGGCCAGCGCGAGGTTACAGTCTTGGTCTTGGTGTAGAAGCGGAACGCATCGGGGCCATGCTGGTTGAGGTCGCCGAAGGACGAGGCCTTCCAGCCGCCGAAGGTGTAGTAGGCGATCGGCACCGGGATCGGCACGTTGATGCCGACCATGCCGACCTGGACACGGGACGCGAAGTCGCGGGCGGCGTCGCCGTCGCGGGTAAAGATCGCCACGCCATTGCCCATCTCGTGGTCGTTGGCGAGCTTGATGGCGTTCTCGTAGGTCGGAGCACGCACGACCGACAGCACCGGCCCAAAGATCTCTTCCTTGTAGATCTTCATGTCGGGGGTGACGTTGTCGAAGAGGCAGCCGCCCATATAGTAGCCATTCTCGTAGCCCTGCATGGAGAAACCGCGGCCATCGACGGCCAGCGTCGCGCCTTCCTTGACGCCGGTATCGACATAACCCTTGACGCGCTCCAGCGCCTGCTTGGTCACCAGCGGGCCGAAATCGGCGGATGAATCCGTCGAGGGCCCGACCTTCAGGCTTTCGACGCGCGGGATCAGCTTGCTCATCAGCCGCTCGGCCGTGTCGTGACCGACAGGAACCGCCACCGAAATCGCCATGCAGCGTTCGCCTGCCGATCCGTAACCGGCGCCGATCAGCGCGTCGACTGTCTGGTCCATGTCGGCGTCCGGCATGATGATCATGTGGTTCTTGGCGCCGCCGAAGCACTGCACGCGCTTGCCGTTGGCGCAGCCGCGCGAATAGATGTACTGCGCGATCGGCGTCGAGCCGACAAAGCCGATGGCCTTGATGTCCGGGTCGTCGAGGATCGCGTCGACGGCGACCTTGTCGCCATTGACGACATTGAGGATGCCGGCCGGCAGCCCGGCCTCGATGAACAGTTCGGCAATGCGCATCGGCACGCCCGGGTCGCGCTCGGACGGCTTCAGGATGAAGGCGTTGCCGCAGGCGATGGCGGGCGCAATTTTCCAAAGCGGGATCATGGCCGGGAAGTTGAACGGCGTGATGCCGGCGACCACGCCGAGCGCCTGGCGCATCGAATAGACGTCGATGCCGGGGCCGGCGCCGTCCGTGAATTCGCCCTTCATCATGTGCGGCGCGCCGATGCATACCTCGACCACTTCGAGGCCGCGCTGAATGTCGCCCTTGGCGTCGGCGATTGTCTTGCCATGTTCGCGGGCAAGGATCTCGGCGAGTTCGTCGTACTCGCGGTTCACCAGTTCAAGAAATTTCATCAGCACGCGCACGCGGCGCTGCGGATTGGTCGCTGCCCAGGCCGGCTGGGCCGCCTTGGCGTTTTCGACGGCGGCGCGCATCTCGGCAGCCGACGCCAGGGCCACGGTGCCACGAACGCTGCCGTCCATCGGCTGAAGAACCTCATGGGTCTGCCCGCTGGTGCCGGCGACGCGCTTGCCGCCGATGAAGTGGCCGTATTCGATCATGGTCTTCTCCCTGAACGTCATTGTCGTTGTGGCACTGTCGCGCTTTGGCCGACCATTGGCAACGCGCAGCGGCGCGCAACCGTTGTGCAAAAATTGGTGTTCGAATATGAGTGTCCATCAAATGTTGCGGTGCTGGCGCGCACAGACAGCCGGCAAATCGGGGCCGATCCGACGATGAACTGGGACGACGTGCGCATCTTCCTTGCTGTGGCCAGAGCCGGGCAGATTCTAGGGGCGGCGCGGCGGCTCGACCTTAATCATGCGACTGTTTCCCGCCGGGTCGCGGCGCTTGAAGCGGCACTTGGCGCCAAGCTCTTCCGCCGGCTGACCACCGGCAGCGAGATGACACCCGCCGGCGAACGGTTCCTGGAAATAGCCGAACGCATGGAGGCCGACATGATCGCCGCGCGCGGGGCGATAGCCGGGGAGGATTCCGATGTCTCGGGAACCGTGCGCATCGGTGCGCCGGACGGCTTCGGCGTGGCCTTCCTGGCGCCACGGCTCGGCGCGCTCACCGCACAGCACAGAGGCCTGAAGATCCAGCTCGTGCCGGTACCGCGGTCCTTTTCGCTGTCGCGGCGAGAGGCCGACATCGCCATCACCACGGAACGTCCGGAAGAAGGCCGGCTGGTCGCGCAGAAGCTCGTCGACTATTCGCTCGGCCTGTTTGCATCGCGTGACTATGCAGCGGTCCATGGCCTGCCTGAAACCCCGGCACAACTCGCTCAGCACCGGCTGGTCGGCTACGTGCCCGATCTGGTCGCCAGTCCCTCGCTCTCCTACGCGCAGGAGTTCAGTCCGGGCTGGGAATCCGCCTTCGAGATATCGTCGGCGCTCGGCCAGGTGGAGGCGGTGCGGGCTGACGCCGGCATCGGCATCCTGCATGCCTTCATTGCGCGTTCGATGCCGGACCTCATTGCCGTGACGGCCGCCAAGCCGATCCGGCGCGCCTACTGGCTCGTCTATCACGAATCGGTTCGGCCGCTGCGCCGTGTCCAGATCGTCGCGGCCCACATCATCGCGGAAGTGGAGCGCGAGCGGAGCCTGTTTCAATAGGCGCCGAGCGGATCGAGGACGCGCCCGCTAAGGCGTGGAAATTCCGGAACAATTCACGCCTTCAGCGCCGGCGGAAGTAGGCGGACCGACCGCCAGAACAGGCGCAAGGCGCGCGACCACACTCCGGCGGAATTCCTTAAACTGTTGCAATTGCATGTAAAATATGCTCATATTGAATGAACATTCAACAATAATAGAGCCGGCACATGAACCACCATCTCCTCGACGTGGCCATTCCCAACGATTGGGACAGGAGAGGTCTGCCAGGCTGGGCCTATCATAGCGACGCCCTTCTCGAGCTCGAGAAAGAGCATGTTTTCCGCAATCACTGGCAAATTGCCGGCCATGTCTCGGATGTGCAGGAAGCGGGTGACTATCTGACCATGGATGTGGTCGGCGAGCGGGCGCTTGTCGTGCGCGGCAAGGACGGCGAGGTGCGTGCCTTCCACAATATCTGCCGCCATCGCGGCTCCCGCGTCGTTGCCGACAATCAGGGCAATTGCAAGAACGCGCTGGTCTGCCCGTTTCACGGCTGGGTCTACAATCTCGACGGCACGCTGCGCGGCGCGGCGCGGCCGCGTTCCTTCCCCGATCTCGACAAGACCGAGTTCGGCCTCGTGCCGCTCGAGCTCGAGATCTGGAACGGGCTGATCTTTATCCGCTTCCGCAAGGGGCCGCAGCCTTCGGTCACCGAACTGATGGCGCCGGTCGCCGAGGAACTCGCGCACTACAAGTTCGCCGAGATGGTGCCGTCCTACGGCATCTGGTCGCAGACCACGCCGGTCAACTGGAAGTCGGTGCGCGATGTCGACAACGAGGGCTACCACGTGGCGATGGCGCATCCGGCGCTTCAGGATCTCTATGGCTCGACCTATTTCGACGAGCCCTTTGTCAACGGCGTGTCGCGCTCCTTCGCGACCTACAATCCGCATGCCGGCCGCCGCTGGAGCGTGCGCAACTACGTGAAGCTGGCGCCGGAGGCGACGCATCTGCCGGAACATCTGCGCAAGGCGTGGGTCTATTACGGCATGTTCCCCAATATGGTGATTTCGGTGATGCCGGAATCGGTGCAGTTCTACCAGGAGTTCCCGCTGTCGACCGGCGAGACGCTGCTGCGCGGCGCCATCTACAAGCATCGCGAGGAGACCCGAGAGCAGGCGGCGGCGCGCTACCTGTCGTTCCGCATCGATCGCGAGACCATGTCGGAAGACGTGCAGCTCTCGGTGTGGTCGAACGAGTCCATGCTGTCGCAAGCCTTCGAGGGGTTCTACCTGTCCGATCTTGAATATGGCGTGCGCACGCATCACGATCATCTGCGCGCCATGCTGCCGGTGCTGGGACTGGAATCAGCGCCGGACGAAAAGGACATGGCCAACCTCAACGATGCGCTGAAAAGCCGAGGCTGAGACGCCGGCACTGGCTGGAGGCTTTGATCTTGCCACCGGTGGCCTCCGGAGCATAGGACGTTTCGAGAGCGAACCGGCGAGGTTCCGGAGCGGATCGATTCCGCCCAGCTGCTGGCTGCGCTGTCCTGATCCCTGTGGCCCCCTGTCCGGCCTGTCTGCCGCCTGTTCGAAAGACGACACCGCCGATGGACGATCTAGCCATTCTGGGTGGGCTCTTCGCGATTGCCTTCATCGCCGCAACAATCCTTCCGGCCCAGTCGGAGGCAGCCCTCGTTGCGCTCCTGGTCGCGGGAACGCACTCGCCAATCCTGCTGGTGGCGGTGGCAAGTCTCGGCAATGTGCTGGGCGCCGTGGTCAACTGGGCGCTCGGTCGCAGCGTCGAGCGGTTTCGCGACCGGCGGTGGTTTCCCGTCAGCCCGCGCGCGCTTGACCGGGCAACCGGCTGGTACCACCGCTGGGGGCGGTGGAGCCTGCTTTTCAGCTGGGCGCCCATCGGGGGCGATGCGCTGACGGTTGCGGCAGGTGTGTTGCGCGAACCGCTGCGAAGCTTTCTGGTGCTGGTCACGATCGCCAAGACGGGGCGTTATGCCGTACTCGCCGCCGTCACGCTTGGCGTGCTGGCGTAAGCGCTATAGCTGCCGCAAGCGCGCCGACTGCGAAGGCCGGTCAGCCCTGCCAGACGCCTTCCTTGCGCAGGTCTTCCATGGTGCGCGAAATGCCCTCGCGCAGGATTCCCACCATGTCGTCGACCTGCTCGCGGGTGATGACCAGCGGCGGGCTCATCACGCACATGTTGATCAGCGGCCGCACCAGCAGGCCGAGTTCGTGGCAATGCGCATCGATGCGGTTGCCGACGTCCTTGTCGAGCTTGAGCGGATCGTTGCTCTCGCGGTCGGCGACGCATTCCACGCAGGCCATCAGCCCGGCGCCGCGCACTTCGCCGACGATCTCCAGCTCTTCGAGCGACTTCATGCGCTCCTGGAAATAGGGACCGACCTCGCGGGCATGATCGAGGATGCCGTCCTCCAGCAGGTCGAGGTTCTTCAGCGCAACCGCGCAGCCGACAGGATGGCTGGTATAGGTCAGGCCGTGCCCGAACAGAGCATCGGGATGGTTGGACCGCCGCAGTTCCTCCAGGAGGCGTTCCGAAATGATGACGCCGCCAAGCGGGAAGTAGCCGGAGGTCAGGCCCTTGGCGAAGGTAATCATGTCGGGATCGATGCCGAACACTTCCTCGGAAGCGAAGACGTGACCAAGCCGCCCGAAGGCGGTGACGACCTCGTCGGAGACGTAGAGGATCTCGTTGTCGCGGCAGATCTCACGGATGCGCCCGAGATAGTTGGGCGGCGGGACGATGACGCCGCCGGATGCCTGTACCGGCTCGCCAACGAAGGCGCCGATCCTGTCCGCGCCGATGCGGTTCACCGTGTCGCGGAATTCGGCAACGAGCATGTCGGAGAAGGCCTCGACACTCATGCCGGCCGGGCGCCGGAACGGGTCCGGCGACGACAGCTTGACGACCAGATCATGGGCGCCGTCCATCCAGTCGCGGTCGCGCGCACGACCGTTGAGCGACGCCGACAGATAGGTCGAGCCGTGATAGGCGCCGCCACGGCTGATGATCAGCTTCTTCTCGCTGCGGCCGCGCACATTGTTGTAGAACTGCATGAAGCGAAGCGCCGTCTCGACGGCCGACGAGCCGCCGGTGGTGAAGAAGATGTGGCTGAGGTCGCCCGGCGCGTGACCGGCGATGCGGCGGGCAAGCTCCGCCGACGGACTGTTCATCGTGTACCACGGCGTGTTGTAGGACAGCTGCATGGCCTGATCGTACATGACGCGCGCCAGTTCCTCGCGGCGGTGGCCGACATTGACGCACCACATGCCGGCGGGTCCGTCGATCAGCTTCTTGCCGTCGCCGTCGGTGATGTAGATGCCCTCGCCACCCTCGATCAGGCTGCGCGCCTCGGCGCCGACAGTGCCGGCATAGGGCCAGGGCTGGACGAGGTGGCGCTTGGCGAGGTCGACAGACTGCGCGGCAGCGGCAGCATCTGTTTCCGCCGGCTTGAAATTCCTGATTGCCGCCATCTTGTCACCTCGTTGTTGCGCGCGGATCGCGCAGATTGCAGAAGTGTCCAAGCCCCCGAATTCAGGCGCCAATTCACTCCATTTTGAATGTCCGTTCAATCAATATCGCAGAAATGCCACTTGATTTCAATCGTCGCTTGGGCACATGATGCGAGATAGCCGGCAAGCGACGGGGAACGCGCAATGCCGGCAAGGCAGTGGGGCACGAAACAATGCGACAGGCCAGATCGGCGAGGAAGCCTCTGATATGACGGAGGCGGCGGATGAGACCCTGCCGCCGGCGCGCGCCACGCGCGGGCACCGCAAGGCTCTTCTGCAATCCGAACAGTCCAAGGGCTTCGCCCTGATCAGCCCGACCTTCGCCTATGCGCTGGTGCTGCTTGTGGCACCGATTATCGTGGTGGTGGCGCACAGTTTCTGGACCCAGGACTACTTGACCATCGACCGCACCTTCACGCTCGAAAACTACCGCATAGCGCTGACCGAACCGATCTATCGCGACCTGTTGATGCGCTCGCTGGTGATATCGCTGCTCGTCAGCTTCTTCACCGTGATCCTCGCCTATCCGATCGCCTTCTACATTTCCTTCCATGGCGGCCGCCACAAGGGCATCTGGCTTTTCCTCATCACCGTTCCGTTCTGGACCAGCTACCTGCTGCGCGTCATGTCGTGGAAGGTCATCCTGGGGTACAATGGCGTGCTGAACTCGGGCCTGATGGGCCTGGGCATCATCGATGAACCGTCGACAGCACTGCTTTACAACACCACCGCCGTGGTCATCACGCTGACGCACGCCTGGGCGGCCTTTGCCGTGCTGCCGATCTTCGTTTCCCTGGAGAAGATCGACCGCACCCTGATCGAGGCGGCAATCGACCTCGGCGACGGCCCGGTGCGGCGTTTCCTGCGCGTGGTGCTGCCGCTGTCGCTGCCCGGCGTCATCGCTGCCCTGCTCATCGTCATGATCCCGACCGTCGGCGACTATGTCACGCCCAAGCTGGTGGGCGGCAAGGATGGCGTGATGATCGCCAACGCCATCCAGGCGCAGTTCGGAAAGGCGTCGAACTGGCCGCTGGGGGCGGCCCTTTCGGTAACGACCATGGCCGTCGTGACGACCATGGCCGGCGGCATCGTGCTTCTGCTGCGCTGGTCCACGAGGCTGATGCGATGAACCGGCTCCTGTCCAGATGGCTGCCCGTCTATGCCTTCCTCTACATCGTCTTCCTCTATCTGCCGGTGATCTTCCTGCCGATCTTCTCGGTCAACACATCGGCCGTGCCGCAGTTTCCGCTCTCCGGCCTGACCACCAAATGGTACGAGGAACTGCCGAACACGCCGGCATTGCTCGACGCCGCCTGGAACAGCCTGATCGTCGGTGTCGCAGCGGCTATCCTCAGCACCATCCTCGGCATCTGCGCGGCACGCGCCATCACGCGCTACCGCTTCAGGGGCCGCACCGCCATCAACGGGCTGATCATGGCGCCGCTCGTGCTGCCCGAGATCATTGTCGCGATCTCGCTGCTCATCGTGCTTATCCAGCTCGGCTTCAGCCTGTCGCTGTTCACAGTCGTGCTCGGCCATATCCTGATCTGCATACCCTATTCGATGACCGTGCTGACCTCCGGTTTCGAGGGCTTTGACCGCAGCCTCGAGGAAGCCTCCGCTGATCTTGGCGAGAGCGCCTTCGGCACGTTCCGGCGGGTGACGTTGCCGATGGTGGCGCCGGCCATCATTTCGAGCCTGCTCGTCTCCTTCACCATCTCGCTCGACGAGTTCATCCTTGCCTTCTTCCTCGCCGGTACCGACGCGACGCTGCCGCTCTACATCTGGGGCCAGCTACGCTTTGCGGCGAAACTGCCCGGGGTCCTGGCGCTCGGCACCCTGTTGCTCGTCGGCTCCTTCCTGCTTGTCACCATCGCCGAAGTGATCCGCCGCCGCGCGGCCCGGCGCACCCAGAACGAGGGAGGCGCGATTGTCTGATCGCCCCATGATCGAAATCCGTAACGTCACGCGCAGCTACGGCTCGTTCAAGGCGCTCGACGATGCAAATCTGAGCATTCGCGAGGGCGAATTCTTTTCGCTGCTTGGACCATCGGGTTGCGGCAAGACCACGTTGCTCAGAATGATCGCAGGCTTTGACAATCCGACCTCCGGCAGCATCTTCATCGACGGCCAGCCGATGGCCGGCATCGCCGCGAACCGGCGCCCGACCAACATGGTGTTTCAGAGCTACGCCATCTTCCCGCATCTCAATGTCGGTGAAAACGTCTCCTACGGGCTGAAGCGGCTGAAACTCGACGCCGGCGAAGAAAAGCGTCGCGTCGAGGAAGCGCTGGAGCAGGTTTCGCTGACCGGGCTCGGCCAGCGCGGCGCCACCGAACTGTCAGGCGGTCAGAGGCAGCGCGTTGCGCTGGCACGTGCGCTGGTCATGCGGCCAAAAGTGCTGCTGCTGGACGAACCGTTGTCGGCGCTCGACAAGAAGCTGCGCGAGCAGATGCAGGTCGAGCTTCGCCGGCTGCAGCAGGCAGTCGGCATCACCTTCATCCTGGTTACGCACGACCAGTACGAGGCGCTCGCCATGTCGGACCGTATCGCCGTGATGTTCGGCGGCAAGATCGCTCAGGTCGACGCGCCGCAGGTGATCTACCAGCGCCCGGCGACGCGGCAGGTAGCCGACTTCCTGGGCGGCATGAATTTCGTCAAGGCGGATGTCGTCGAGGTAAACGGCGAGACCATCACGCTGGAGACGCTGGGCTTCGGCCGCATCACGACGGCCAAGCCGGCCGGCTTTTCCGGCAATGGCGCATCGACCACGCTGGGCATCCGCCCGGAACGGCTGCGCGTGCTGTGGGACGAGGAGAAGGCCAAGCACGAGGTTGCCGGCAAGGTCATCGAGCGGCACTATTTCGGCGAGATCACGCAGCTCGTCGTCGCTGTGGACGGCCTGGAAAACCCCCTTTCGGTGACCGAGACCAACGATTTCGGCGCCGACGACATCCCGGTCGGCGCGCCCATCCGCCTCGGCTACGACCCCGACGCGTTGGTGGCGATGGCGGACTGAAGCTCGCCAGCCAAGTCCCTACCCCTTCTTCTCAACATGACCGCCGAAGGCGAAGCGCATCGCGGAAAGTAGCTTGTCCGCGAACTCGGATTCGCCCTGCGACGCAAAACGGTCGAACAGCGCCGAGGACAGCACCGGCGCCGGCACGCCTGTGTCGATGGCGGCTTTCAGCGTCCAGCGGCCTTCGCCGGAATCGGAGACGCGGCCGCCGAATTTCTCCAGTGCCGGATCTGCCTTCAGCGCCCCTGCCGTGAGGTCGAGCAGCCAGGAGCCGATGACGGAGCCGTGGCGCCAGACCTCCGCAACCGCGGGAAGATCGATGTCGAACTGGTAGTATTGGGGCTCGGAAAGCGGGCTGGTTTCGGCATCCCTTGTGCGGTGGCGCTTTCCCGCGTCGGCTGCCTTGAGAATGTTGATGCCCTCGGCATAGGCCGCCATCACGCCGTACTCGATGCCGTTGTGCACCATCTTGACGAAATGGCCGGCCCCGCTCGGGCCGCAGTGCAAGTAGCCCAACTGCGCCGTTCCATCGGCCGAGGCATGCTCGACCGGGTCGATGCCGGGGTTTGATCCCGGCGCCAGCGCGGCGAAGATCGGATCGAGATGGCGCACCGCCTCGTCGGGACCGCCGATCATCAGGCAATAACCGCGGTCGATGCCCCAGACTCCGCCGCTGGTGCCGACATCGACATAGCTCAGTCCCTTCGGCGCCAAGAGAACCGCATGGTCGACAGCGTCGCGATAATTGGAATTGCCGCCATCGATGATGATGTCGCCCGGCTCCATCAGTGCGGCGACATCGCCGACGATCCTGCCGGTGATGGCAGCAGGCAGCATCAGCCAGATGCAGCGGGGCTTCGCCAGCTTTGCGACGAAGTCCTCCATCGATGCGGCACCGATCGCACCTTCCTTGACGAGTTCCGCAACCGCCTCGGGGCTTATGTCGTAGACGACGCATTCATGGCTATGCCGCAGCAGGCGCCGCACCATGTTCGCGCCCATCCTGCCAAGACCCATCATCCCAATCTGCATGGTCGCTCCTGTCTCTGTCGGACGGCGTCCGGTTAATCGACCCTATACCAGCCCGTTCGCGCCTGTTTGACAATCGACTAGGCCGGGGCGGTCCAGCTCGCCTCGATCTGCTCCAACGACCGGCCCTTGGTTTCCGGCACCTCTTGATGCACCCAGATCCAGCCTGCAAGGCAGAACAGGGCAAACAGCCAGAAGGTGACGGAAACGCCGATTGCGCCGATCAGCGTCAGCCAGCTGGTGACCACCTCAACCAAAAGCGCACTCAGGCTGAACTGCTTCTTGACACCGTCGAGTGCGGCGAAGGCGGTCCCGCACACGGGTTCAGCCGGCAGGCAGGCTCCCGGCCAGCCGCGCGACGACCTCTGCCGCGGCCTCCCGTCCGGCGACGAGCGCACCCTCGATATAGCCCGGATAGGATGGCGACAGTTCCGAGCAGGCAAAGCTTATGTCGGCCAGGCCACTGCGCAGCACCGCCTCAGCGTCGGTGGCAGCGCAATCGATGACAATGTCGGAATAGGCGCCGCCGCTCCATCTGTCGTCCGACCAGTCCCTGAGCGTTATGTCCAGGGCATCCGCAGCCTGCGGCCCGAGGGCTGCCGAGAGCCTGGCAACGATCCTGGCCGCCGTCCCGGACTTGCCGCCGGCCGCCCATTCGCTCGCAATGCGGCCACCGATGAAGACGACCAGTGCGGCATGCCCGTCATCGTGGCTGGCGTCGCAGGCGTAGAGCCCTGCAGGATCGAGAAAGAAGACCATGCCGCTGAGACCGCGCTCGCGCCAGAAGGGTTCCTTGTAGCGGACGAAGGCCTTGATGACGCGACCGCTTCGCCATGCACCGAGCGCATCGGCAAGGCTCTTGGGGAGCGGCGGATCGAAGGCGATCCTGTCCGCCATGACCGGCGGAACGGCGACGATCAGCTTTCGCGCACTGATCGTACCGCGCGGCGTCTTGACGGTGATGCCACTAGCGTCCTGCACAATGCGTTCGGCAGGCTCGGACAGCCGTACCGCATCGCCCAGCGGGCGTGCCAGATCGACGGCCAGGGAATGGATCGTTTCTTTCAGGAGATACTGCAGTTCCGGTACTTCATTGGTGATGCGCCGGTCATTGCCGATCAGGTACCACAGCGGCACGTCGGCGGGTGGCTGGCACCAAAGGCCCTCGATCATCGAGAGAAAGCCGGCCTTGGCATCCTCTTCGTCAGCTTGCGCAGCGGTCCATGCGGCGACACTCAGGCCAGCGATGGAGGGATCGTCCGGCTCTATCGCGTTCAGGCGGTCGCGCATTGCCGTGACCCGGCCATAGAGATCGTCGGCATTCTGTGGAACGGGCTGAACCAGACCGGCACCGACAGTATAGGCCCGCACCAGGGTTTTGCCGTGTTGCCGGGCCAGCGCCATGATCTCGGGCATGTCGTCGCAAATGAACTGGCCGCCGAGATCGACTGTTTCACCGAGCCCGTTTGATCCGGCCTCGACACGTCCGCCTACGCGGTCACGCGCCTCAAGCACCAGGCAATCGACGCCTGCTGCCTTGATCTGGTTCGCCGCGGCGAGGCCGGCAAAGCCGGCCCCGACGACGACGACATCAATTCGAGCAGTCTGGCCGATCAATAGCCGGCCTTGATCTTCTCGAACTCGGCGATCATCTTCTGCTTTAGTTCGGCAGGCACCGGCGACTGGAACAGCGTCTTGTCGACGAACTTGTCGACATCGCCATAGCCCTGGGACTCAACGACGGCCTTGTCGACCGTGGCCATGCTCTTGGCGTTGGCGTGGCCGTAGCCCCAGTCCGACAGCAGGTAGCTGGCAACTTCCGGCGCGTTGATCGAGTTCAGGAAGTCGTAGGCCTTGTCTTCGCTGCCGGGGGCATCCTTGAGGCGAACATAGCCGCAGACCCAGGTGGAGAGACCTTCCTCGGTGTCGCGCTTGGCCTTGATCGGCGCGCCCGCCATGGCCGACTGAACTGCCGCGTCGTTCCATGCCCAGGCGAGATCGACCTCGCCGCCGCTCAGCGCCTGAACGATCTCAGTCGTGTCCGACCAGTAGAGCCGCACGTTCTTGTGAACCTCGCGCAGGAAGGCGGAAGCTTCCTCGAACTGCGCGTCGGTCATCGCCGACCAGTCGGTCAGGCCGATGGAGAGAGAGGCAAGCGCGTAGGCGTCATCGACATTGTCGCCGATCGAGACACGATCCTTGAACTTGGGATCGGCGAACGCCTTCAGCGACGCGATGTCCTTCTCGTCGATCTTCTCGGAATTGTAGGTGACGAGCGTGTTGCCCCAGTCCCACGGCAGGAACCATGCCGTGCCGTCGGCTGTGGTCGCCAGATCCTTCATCTTCATGATGCCGGGATTGAGATCGTTCCATCCCTCGATCTTCGAGGTGTCGAGGGGCTGCAGGAGCCCGGCTTCGCGCCACTTCACGACGCTCTGCGAACAGGGATGTGCCAGGTCGGTCTTGAAGCCAGAGCGAATCTTTTGGAAGGCCTCGTCCTCGTCCCCGAAGAAGGTGAATGTCGGCGAGTCGCCGTCCTTGGCAATGTAGCCTGGATGGAAAGCCGGGTCTTCGTAGCCTGACCAGTCGAAGACGATCAGGTCCTTGTCCTCAGCCATCGCAATTGCGGAGGCGGAGGCCGACAAGGCGACTGCGAGGCCGACGGTTACGCCGAGGCGTCGAGCAAGTGATGTCATGGTATTCCCCTTTTTCGTCATTGATCGGTTATGCGATCTTGTGGGCCTCCAGAGAGGCGCGGGTGAACTGCTTCGGAAAGACCGAAACAAGGTATTCGCAGGCTGCATGATGCGCGGATTCCCGGGTCATGCCCTCGGTACCCATCATCAGGCGCAGCCAGAGTCCTTCCAGCATGGCGCAGAGGCCGACAGCAGTGGCATAGGGCTCGAAGGCATAGCCGCTCTCGGCCTTCAGCCGGGCGCAGATCTCGACGAAGACGTTCTGGTAGGCCTCGTCGCGCGAGCCGCACAGCGCCTGGTAGGTGGGGCGCGACTTGGCCTCGCCCCAGAAGGCGCACCAGGCTGCGAGCTTTCGCCTGTTGCAGATCGAGCGGTCGAAGTCGGCTGCCACCAGAAGTTCGAGCTGGCGGGCCGGGTCGTCGCCGGCCTTCTGGTAGGCCGCGCGCCAATGCGCCGAATATTCGTCCGCCATGTATTTCAGCGTCGCAACGAGCAGCTTTTCCTTGCTCTCGAAGTGGAAGTTGACGATGCCGCGCGACAGGCCGGCGCCGTCGGCGACGTCGGCCATGGTGGTCTCGGAATAACCGCGCCTGGCAAGCGAATCGATCGTCGCCTCGATCAGTTGCTGGCGCCGCACCTCCTTCGAGGCCTTGCGGCCGCGCTTCTCGCCTTCGCCGGACTTTTCCATCTCGGGTGCCAGTCTTCCAAGCGCTGCAGTCTTCATTGTCGCCGCCATGTCCCGCATCCTACCGGCCCTCGGCCGGCTTCCATCCACGCAGATGGGTGGGGCGGTGCTCGCCACTGTCAAGCACCTTCTGCATGGCCTCCCAGGTGTGGATGTTCTTGTCGACGTAGTCGCTGCCGACGGCGGCGGAAACCGGCTGGTAGAGCGGCCCCTTCAGCCTTTCGAGCTCTTCGCGCGCGACGTCGCGGTACCAGTGATTGCGGTCCGTCACGGTGATGTCCTGGAACCCGGCGCGCTCCATCGCGAGGCGATAGCGTTGCGGCGAGGCCATGGAGAAGCTCAGTCCTTCAGCGGCGATATAGGCTTTCATGTCCGGCGACGGCTCGCCGTCATGCCCGATCATCCAGTTGCTGGCGGCAAATACCCCGCCGGGAGCTAGGATGCGAAAGATTTCGGCGAACAGGCTGTCCTTGTCCGGCACGTGCAGCAGCGCGTCCTTGGAGAAAACGACGTCGAAGGAAGCATCGGCGAAGGGCAAGGGGCCGGGTGGCGCCTGAACGAAAGTGGTGCGGTCTGCCAGACCGCGCTCCTCGGCACGGCGGCGGGCGGTCTCGATCACCGGCGCCTCGACGTCGTAGCCGGTTGCGTGGGCAGCGCCGTGCCTGTCGACGAGGTGCAAGGTGATGCCACCGGCGCCGCAACCGATGTCGAGAACGGTCTTGCCCTCGAGCGAGAGTCCCTCGACCACGCGATCGACTTCTTCGGGGCCGCCGGGCGACAGATAACCTTCGCCCCAGAGCGCCTCAAGGAAGCGGATCGCCGTATCGTCATATTCAGGTTCGGCGTCAGCCGTTTCGATCATCGTGCAGCTGTTTCCTAATGTCGAAAGCGAGCCAAAGCCTAACGCTTCTTGAGAAAATTGCAACTTGGTTTGTTGAACATTCATTCAATACGGCTGGACACATGCGGTCCGTCCGTGTCAGATTTGCGGTCATTGCAGCGGCGTCGAAGGCTTCATTTGAAGTGTCACCGGGCTGCAGCATGACCAGCGGCGAGATCGCGGCAGTCACGAAATTTGCGGGCGGGATGGCAAATCGATGAAGAACTGGGACGCCATCATTATCGGCGGCGGGCATAACGGTCTGGTCAACGCTTGCTATCTGCAGCGGGCCGGGCTCGACGTGCTGGTGCTCGAGAAAAACGACTGGGTCGGCGGCGCCGCGGTCAGCCGGTCGCTGGCGCCGGGCTTTCTGTACTCCAATTGCTCCTATGTCTGCTCGCTGTTTCGTCCGGAAATCATGCGCGACCTCGAACTGCCGCGCTTCGGGCTGCAGGTCATCGCCTATGAGGGCGGCGCGGTGTTCACGCAGGATGGCGACTACCTCGCCAACTACCGCGACCACCACGCGCATCGGCGCGAATTCTCGCGCTTCTCGGCGCGCGACGCCGAGGCCTACGACCGCTATGCCCGCGACGTCACCAGGCAGTGCCGCTTCATCCAGCCGTTCCTGATGCGTACGGCACCCGACCCGACAAGCCTGAAGCCGCGCGACCTCGGCGAACTGCTCTATCTCGGCAAGAAGTTTTCCGGCCTGGGTGCTGCCGAAATGGCGCAGACCCTGCGCTTCTGGACGATGTCGATCTCGGAGTTTCTCGACGAGTACTTCGAGACCGACGTCATCAAGGCGAATTTCTCGATCTCCGGTATCATCGGCACCGCACTCGGGCCGATGTCGCCGGGCACGGCCTATGTTCTGCTGCATCACTACATGGGCGAGGTCGACGGCTCTGTCGGCGCCTGGGGCTATGCGCGCGGCGGCATGGGCGCCATCACCAAGGCGCTTGCCGCCAGTTTCGAGGCATCCGGCGGTATGATACGCACGGGTGCTGCCGTCGACCGGGTACTGGTCAGGAACGGCAAGACCACCGGGGTGGTGCTCGAGGGCGGAGAAGAAGTCACCGGCAAGCTGGTGGTCTCCAACGCCGATGTGAAGCGGACATTCCTGAAGCTGGTCGAGGAAAAGGAACTGCCCGACACGTTCCTGCGCCGGGTGAAGAACTTCAAGATCCGCGGCTCATCCGGCAAGGTCAACATCGCGCTGGATTCGCTGCCCGAGTTTCCGGCCCTGCCCAAGGACGCGCCATCTATCCGGGGCGACCTGCATTTCACCGATTCCGTCGAGCGCATGGACCGTGCCTATGATGACTGGAAAGCTGGCAAATGGTCGGCCGATCCGTTCCTCGACATGATGATCCCGACGACGCTCGACCCGACCATGGCGCCGCCCGGCAAGCATTTCATGAGCTGCTTCGTGCAGTACTGCCCACCCAAGGTCGAGGGCCGCGACTGGACAGACGCCGACCGCGACGCCTTTGCCGAAACGGTGGTCTCGCAGATCGCCGACTACTCGCCGGGCTTCCGCGACCGCATCGTCCACATGGAGGTTCGCACGCCGCGCGAACTCGAGGCCGAGGTCGGCCTCACAGAGGGCAACATCTTCCAGGGCGAGCTGACCTTCGACCAGCTTCTCTTCAACCGCCCGGTGCCCGGCTATGCGCAATACCGCTCGCCGGTCGACGGGCTCTACATCTGCGGCTCGTCGACCCATCCGGGCGGCGGCGTCATGGGGGCGCCCGGCCGCAACGCCGCCGTCGAGATTCTGCGCGGCCTGAAGCATTCATCCAAGCACATGAGCCCGGCCCATGACGTCATCTGATGCGATCGTCATCGGCGGCGGCCATAACGGCCTCGTCTGCGCCGCCTTACTTGCAAGGGCAGGGCGCAAGGTCACTGTCCTTGAAGCGGCGGTCGAAACCGGCGGTACGGCCCGCAGCGAGGAATTCTTTGCCGGCTTCCGCGTGTCGTCGGTCGCCCATGTCCTGAACCGGCTCCACCCGGACGTCGTCTCATCGCTCGAACTCGAGAAGCACGGATTGGAGACGCTGGTCGGCGGCGGCATGCCGTCGGTCGCGCTGTCGGAGAAGGGCGAGCCGCTGACCCTGCGCGGCGCCTATGGCGAGGTTCTGGTCGGCGCATCGGCGAGCGAGCAGGCCGCCTGGCAGGAACTGCGCGCCCAGCTCTTCCGCTATGCCGGCATCCTGAAGCCGATGCTCTCCCGCCGGCCGCCCGACCTCAACGGCATGGCGCTCGGCGAGACGCTGGCGCTCGGCCAGGTGGCGCTGGCGCTGAAGCGGCTCGGCAAGGAAGACATGCGCGACTTCCTGCGCGTCATCCTGATGAATGTCGCCGACCTGCTCGACGAACAGCTCGAGGATGACCGGCTGAAGGGCCTGCTCGCCTTCGATGCGACGCTTGGCAGCCATCTCGGCCCGCGTTCGCCGACCTCGCTGCTCGGGCTCTATTACCGGCTGGCCGGCGAGACCGGCGGCCTTCCCGGCGCCCAGATGATGCCGAAGGGCGGCATGGGCTCGGTGGTCGCGGCAATCGCCAGTGCTGCCGGCGCTGCCGGCGTCTCGGTTCGCGCCAATACAGTCGTGGACAAAATCCTCGTCGAAAACGGCCGCGCCGTTGGTGTCGAGCTTGCCGGCGGCGAACAGCTGCGCGCGCCGACCATCGTCTCGGCGATCAACCCCGCAACGACCTTCCTCGATCTGGTTGGCCCGCGCGAACTCGACACCGGCTTCGTCCGCAAGGTCAGCCACATCCGCATGAAGGGCGATGCGGCCAAGCTGCATCTGGCGCTCGACCGGTCGCCAGAATTTCTCGGCGTCGACGCCGCTGGCCATCGCGGTCGCCTGGTCATCGCGCCATCGCCTAACCATGTCGAGCGCGCCTTCAACCCGTCCAAATATGGCGAGTTCTCGCCCGAGCCGGTGATGGAGATCACGCTGCCCAGCCTCGCCGACCCGTCGCTTGCGCCCGATGGCGCCTGCGTCCTGTCGGCTGTCGTGCAATACGCGCCCTACGCGCTGAGGGAAGGCTGGACCAGGGGAAAGCCAAAGTTCCAGAAGGCCATCCTGGCGCAGCTCGAAAAGTTCGCCCCCGGCATCGGCAAGACCATCCGCCACGCCGAACTGCTGACGCCCGCCGACATCGAGGCGCGCTACCGCATGCCGGGCGGCCACTGGCATCACGGGGAGTTGCAGGCCGACCAGATGCTGATGTCGCGCCCGGTCTTCGGGGCGGACGGCTACGACACGCCGGTCGCCGGGCTGTATCTTTGCGGCGCCGGTTCGCATCCGGGCGGCGGCGTGTCCGGCGCACCCGGTCTGAACGCCGCGCGGCGCATCATCGCGATGAAGGGATAGGCCATGGCCAAGGCCGCGAAAAAGACCGACACGGCGCTGGCTGCCCGTCTGGCACGCCAGGACCATTTCCGCATGCTGCGCCTCGGTACGCCCTTCCAGCCGCGCATCGACGCGCTGATGAAGACCAGCGACTGGTACGACTGGGCCGGCTACCGGGCACCGCATTCGGTGTTCGACGAAGAGCTCGAATATTTCGCCATCCGCAGCCAGGCCGCACTCTTCGACATTTCGCCAATGGTCAAATACCGCATCGAGGGCAGGGATTCGGAGGCCTTCCTCAACCGCGTCACCCTGCGCGACGTCCGCAAGCTGAAGCCCGGCCGGGTCCATTACACGGCCTGGTGCGACGACGAGGGCCATGTGCTCGACGACGGTACGCTGTTCCGCCTCGCCGCGCAGTCCTTCCGGCTGTGCAGCCAGGAGCGGCACCTGCCCTGGCTGCTCGACAGCGCCATCGGCTACGACGTGAAGATTGCAGAAGAGACCGAGGAAATCGCAGGCTTGGCGCTGCAGGGGCCGACCTCCTTCGCCTTGCTGCGCGAGGCGGGCTTTTCCAGCGTCGAGAAGCTGAAGGTCTTCGACCTTGGCGAGTACGCGCATGACGGCGGCAAGGTCACCATCTCGCGCACCGGCTTCACTGGCGATCTCGGCTACGAACTTTTTGCGCCGGCAAAGCTCGCTTTGTCCCTGTGGGACCGGCTCTGGAAGGCCGGAGAGTTGCGCGGCATCCGCGCCATCGGCTACGCGGCGCTCAACCGGGCGCGGCTGGAGGCCGGGCTGATCGTCGCCAATGCCGATTTCACCACCGCCGACCATGCGCTGCGCGCCGACCGTGTGCGCATGCCCGACGAGATCGGGCTGGGCTTCATGATCGACCTGGAAAAGGGCCATTTCAACGGCCGCAACGCCATCATCAAGGCCCGCGCCAGCGGCTCGATGCAGCATGTGCTAGTTGGGCTGGAAATCGAGGGCAACATCCCTGCCGAACACGCCATCGTCTACTATCGCAAGACGAAGGAGGTCGGACTGGTCAGCGCCGCCATCTGGTCGCCGACCGCCAAGCGCAACATCGCCCTGGCCAGCCTGTCGCGGCCCTATGGCGACAAGGTCACCGACAATTTATGGGTCGAGATTTATGCGATGCGCGAACTGAAATACGAGCGCATGATGAAGCGCGCGAAAATCGTGCCGCGGCCCTTCGTCAAGCTGGCGCGCCGCACCGCCAACCCGCCGGGAGATTTCTGAGCATGGTCGAGGCCGATCCGGAAGCCGCCGAACAGTGGGCGCTGGTCAACACGCCGCTCGGCGAGGCGTGGTCGGGCCGTACCCGCTATGCGGCGGCGATGTATTTCTACAAGCGCGGCGAGATGACGGCCGAGACTCTCGAGGTCTATCGCCTCTGCTCACGCCTCGACAGCGAGGACCCGCTGTCGATGATCCGCGACCGCGGCGTCGGCAAGGACTGGCTGGCGCGGGTTGCCGCCGGCTGAGTTATTTCTTCAAAGCGATTGGCGCGACCCGCTCTGCGAGGAGCGCAGCATTGCCTCGATGAGGCGGTGCACCTTTAGCGCTTCACGCCCGGTGATTTTCGGCTGACCGTCCCCCTCCACGGCATCGAGAAAGTCCGCGAGAACGGCGCGGTGGTGCTGGTGCGAAAATGCCATCGGATCGGCGCCTGCGCCGCCGGCGGCTTCCACCGCCGTCTCCGACAGAGAGGTTCCGTCGTGAAGCTGCACCGTAAGACCGAGATCGTCGAGCTGCGCAGTGCCCAGCGTGCCGATGATGTCGATGGCGTCCGGAAAGCCCGGATAGGCGCAGGTCGTGGCGCTGATCGTGCCGATCGCGCCATTGGCGTAGCGCGTCGTGGCCATCGCCAGATCTTCTGTTTCCATGCTGTGGATCAAACTGGTCGTGGCATAGCAGGTGACTTCTTCCGGCAGTCCCGCCAGCGAGATGAAAAGGTCGAGCGTGTGGATCGCCTGGGTCAGCAGCACGCCGCCGCCGTCGCGCGCCAAGGTGCCGCGTCCCGGCTGGTCGTAGTAGCTCTGCGGACGCCAGTTCCGGGTTCGCGCCGAGGCCGAGACAAGCGTGCCGAGGCTGCCCTCGGCTAGCAGCCTGGCAAGCTTGACGCTAGCCGGCTTGAACCGGTTCTGCAGCACGACGCCGAGCTTCACGCCGGCGGCTTCGGCTGTCGCGACCAGTTCTTCCGCCTTGGCGATGCTCGTCTCGAGCGGCTTCTCGAGCAGGATATGCTTTCCCGCTCCAGCCGCCTTGCGCACGAGGTCGAGATGGCTGTTGGGCGGCGTCAGGATCATCACCGCGTTGATGCCGGCGTCGCTGAAAATGCCGTCGAGGTCGCCGGTGACCGGAAAGCCCCAGGCTTGCGCAAAGGCGTCGCGGCGAACCTGCGTCGGGCTAAAAGCCACGACGACTTCGGCCCGCTCGGCAAGATCCTGAAGGCTCCTGGCATGCGGCGCGACGGCCATGCCGAGCCCGATTATGGCGATGCGCGTCTTTCTCATGCTCGGTCAGCCTCCCAGCGCGTCGATGGTGCGCATCACGCCGCGCAGTTCGGCGAGCCCCTTCAGGCGGCCAATGCACGAATAGCCGGGGTTCACCCTCTTGCCGATGTCGTCGACGATGGCATGGCCGTGATCTGGCCGCATCGGGATCTCCCAGTCGGCGCGGCCCTCGGCCTTGCGGCGGCGTTCCTCCGCCATCAGGGCGCGCACCACGGCGATCATGTCGGTGTCGCCCTCCAGGTGCTCAGCCTCGTGGAACGAACCGTCCGCCTCCTTCGTCACGTTGCGCAGGTGGGCGAAATGGATGTCCGAGGCAAAGCGCCTGGCCATGGCCGGCAGGTCGTTATGCGCGCCGGCGCCGTAGGAGCCCGTGCAGAGCGTCAGCCCGTTCGCCGGCGACGGGCAGCCCGCCAGGATCGCCGCCGCATCGGCCTCGCTCGACACGACACGCGGCAGGCCGAAGATCGGGAAGGGCGGATCGTCCGGGTGTATCGCCATCCTCACGCCGACCTCCTCCGCAACGGGAATGATCTCGCGCAGGAAGGCGATCAGGTTGTCGCGAAAACCCTCGACCGACATGTCGCGATAGACATCGAGCGCCCGGCGAAAGCTCTCGCGATCGTGGATGAACTCGCGTGCTGGCACCCAACCGATCAGGTTGGCTTCCAGCCTGGCGAGATCGCTCTCGCTCATCGCGCGTAGTCTGGTGCGGGCAGCTTCGATGCGCTCGGGGGGATGGTCGCCCTCGGAGCCTTCGCGTTTCAGGACCAGAACGTCATAGGCGCAGAAATCGACGAAATCGAAGCGCAGCGCAGTACCGCCATGCGGCATGGGCGCGTCCAGGTCGGTGCGGGTCCAGTCGGTGATTGCCATGAAATTGTAGCAGACCGTATCGATGCCCGCCGCCGCCAGCGCCCGTAGCGATGACTTGTAATTGTCGATGAGGTCGCGGTAGCGACCGGTGCGCGTCTTGATGTCCTCATGCACGATGACGCTCTCGACGACGCGCCATTCCAGCCCCGCCGCCTCGATCGTCGCCTTGCGTTTCAGAATCTCGTCAGCCGGCCAGGCGCGACCGTCATTGAGGTGGTGCAGGGCCGTGACGACGCCCGTGGCACCCGCCTGCCTGATGTGTGCGAGCGCCACGGAATCGTCCGGGCCGAACCAGCGCCAGGTTTGCTTCACGCCACGGAATCTCCAGCAAGGGCGGCGAGTGCGGCGCCAGGGCCACCCTTCCGCAGGATTTCGAGATGGTTGGCGATGAGCGTCTCTAGTGCGCTCCGCTGGCTGCTGCTCGTCGCAAATCCTGCAGCATCGAAGACGGCGACCACAGTCTCGGCTCCAGGGAGGCCGGCCTGGGCAATGGTCGCGAGCTTCTGGTCGAGCGGGTCGGTAAACAGGCCCTCCGCCAGGCTTGCGCCGCGCAGTTCGCAGGCGCGTATCCAGGCCGCGACGGACAGTGTCAGGTGGTTGGCCGAGGCGTCCGAATCCAGCCGATCGATGGCCGAGGCGATTATGCGCTGCGGCAGCTTCTGGCTGCCGTCGTTGCCGATTTGCGCGATGCGGTGGGCCAGTGCGGTATTGGAAAAGCGCGTGGCCAGGGCGCAAATGTAGCTGTCGGGATCGAGGCCGGCGCCTTGTGGCAGTGTCGGAATCGCTTCATGCCATAGGCCGTCGATGAAGCGCCTGATGGCCGGATCGGCAAAGGCCCCGGCAACGGTCTCGTGGCCACTGAGAAGCCCGATATAGGCGATCGACGAATGCGCCCCGTTGAGCAACCGAAGCTTCATGTCCTCGAACGGGCGAACGTCATCGACCATGGTGACGCCAAACTTCTCCCATTTCGGTCGTCCGGCCGGAAAGCGGTCCTCGATCACCCACTGGCTGAAGGGCTCGGTCATCACCGGCCAGGCATCCTCGATGCCTAGAGAAGCGGAGATGCGTTCGCGGTCGGCATCGGTGGTGGCCGGCACGATGCGGTCGACCATGCTCGACGGGCACGCAACGTCCTCGGCGATATGGCGCCGCAGAGCGGCATCGCCCCGGAGTTCCGCGAACTGCACGAGCAGACGATGCAGCGTCTCGCCATTGGCCGGAAGATTGTCGCAGGACAGGACCGTAAAGGGCTGTGTGCCGGCGGCCCGTCGGCGCGCCAGCGCCTCGACGAGAAAACCGGGCGCGGAGCGCGGCGTGTCAGGCGCGGCCAGGTCGGCGATGATCGCTGGATGTTTGGCGTCGAGATTGCCCGCGCCATCGCGCAGATAGGCCTTTTCCGTGATGGTCAGCGTGACGATCCGGATGCGCGGGTCAATGAGAATGTCGAGCAGGGCCGCTAGGTCCTGCGGCGCCACGACCAGGGAAAGCAGCGATCCAACCACGCGCAGGGTTTCTCCTTCGCCGCTACGCACGGCAAGCGTGTAAAGACCATCCTGCGGCGCCAGCGCGTCGTGTGTCGTCGCGCTCTGCAGCGAGGCTCCGACTATGCCCCAGCCGGTTTCGCCAGCGGCAAGGCAATCCTCGACATAGGCTGCCTGGTGCGCGCGGTGAAAAGCGCCCACGCCAAGGTGAACGATGCCGGGCAAAACGGCAGCGCGGTCATAGTCGGGTACCTTGACGGTGTCGGGCAGCACGCGAAGCGTCTGGTTGGACAGGCGACCGGGCATCATCCTACGCCCCGGCCCGACGGTATCGCTGCATCAAGAAATCCTCCCCGGCTCTGTGCGGCCAATCGCTACAACGTCGTGCGGCAGCGCGCAACTCAAGTCATCATACAAGATCGGAAATTTTGTATGTTGACAAATCAGACAAGTCGACGACCTATACGACCTCGCATTGGGAGGTGCCACAATCACATGAGTTCGCTGATCGATCCCGATCTGCTGTTTCCGGCCGACGAGAGGACGCGCTCCGTTGCGCGGTCTCTGTATGGCGAGGTGAGGCACCTTCCGATCGTCAGCCCGCACGGTCACACCGACCCGCGCTGGTTTGCCGAGAACCAGCCGTTTCCCGATCCCGCCCAGCTTTTGATCGTGCCGGATCATTACGTGTTCCGGATGCTCTTCAGCCAGGGCGTGCGGCTTGAGGACCTGGGTGTGCCGACCGTCGATGGAACGGCTGTCGAGACGGACGGTCGGAAGATCTGGCGGCGCTTCGCCGAACATTTCTACCTGTTTCGCGGCACGCCGACGCGGATGTGGTTCGACTATGTCCTGTCGGACGTGTTCGGCATCGACAAGCCTCTGACCCCCGGCAATGCGGACGCACACTACGACAGCATCGCAGCCAGCCTCGCCACCGACGCATTCCTGCCGCGCGCATTGTTCGAGCGCTTCAACATCGAGGTGATCGCGACCACGGAAAGCGCGCTCGACGATCTGCGCTGGCACAAGGCAATCCGTGACAGCGGCTGGACGGGCAGGGTCATTACTGCCTACCGGCCCGACTCCGTGGTCGATCCAGACTTCGACGGCTTTCACGGCAATCTCGACCGGCTTGGCGAGATCACCGGCTGCGACACTGGCTCTTGGTCCGGTTATCTTGACGCGCACCGCGCCCGACGGGCCTATTTCAAGGGCCTCGGTGCGACCTCGTCCGACCACGGCCATCCGACAGCCGAAACGGCCAACCTTTCCGACAGCGCCGCAGCCCAACTGTTCGACAGGGTGCGCAGCGGAAAAACCGAGCCGGGAGATGCCGCGCTGTTCCGGGCCCAGATGCTGACCGAAATGGCCAAGATGAGCCTCGATGACGGGCTCGTGCTCCAGATCCATCCCGGCTCCTGGCGCAACCACTCTGCGTCGATGTTGGCTCGTTTCGGACGCGACAAGGGTTTCGACATTCCCACCCGCACCGATTACGTGGCGGCGCTCAAGCCGCTGCTCGAACGCGTGGGCACGGAACGCAATCTCAGCGTCATTCTCTTCACGCTCGATGAATCGAGCTATGCGCGTGAACTGGCGCCGCTGGCCGGCGTCTATCCCTGCCTCAGGCTCGGGCCGCCCTGGTGGTTCCACGACAGCGCCGAGGGCATGCGCCGCTTCCGCGAAATGGCGACCGAAACGGCGGGCTTCTACAACACGGTCGGCTTCAACGACGACACCAGGGCATTCCCATCCATACCGGCGCGCCACGACATCGCGCGCCGGGTCGATTGCGCTTTTCTCGCACGACTCGTCACCGAGCACAGGCTCGGCGAGGACGAAGCGCGGGAGGTGGCGCAGGAACTGGCCTATACGCTGGCAAAGAAGGCGTACCGGCTCTAACGGCGCTGCGGCGTCTCATGCAAACGGGAGGAAACCATGTTGCATTTCTCGAAACTGGCGGGGGCCACGCTGGTCGCCGCTTCGCTGATGGCGGGCGTCGCAAGCGCCCAGACGGTGCTGCGTTCGTCCGACACCCATCCGGACGGCTATCCGACCGTTGAGGCGGTCAAGTATTTCGGCGAGCTTCTGAAGGAGCGAACCGATGGCCGCTATACGGTCGAAGTGTTCCACTCCGCCCAACTCGGCGAAGAAAAGGACACGATCGAGCAGGTGCGCTCGGGCGTCATCGATCTCAATCGCGTTTCGATGGGACCGTTCAACGGGCTGATCCCGGAAACGACCGTGCCGTCTCTTCCCTATATCTTCCGTTCCATCGATCACATGCGCAAGGTGATGGATGGCGAGATCGGCGACGAAATCCTTGCCGCCTTCGAGCCGCACGGGGTGATCGGGCTTGCTTTCTATGACGGCGGCGCACGCTCCTTCTACAACTCGAAGAAGCCGATCAACTCCGTCGACGACCTGAAGGGCATGAAGTTCCGCGTCATGCAGTCGGACATCTTTGTCGACATGGTCAACGCTCTCGGCGCCAATGCGACGCCGATGCCCTATGGCGAGGTCTATTCCGGCATCGAGACGGGCGTTATCGACGGCGCCGAGAACAACTGGCCGAGCTACGACACGGCCAAGCATGCCGAAGTGGCCAAGTTCTACTCCCTGGACGAGCACCTGATAGTTCCGGAAGTGCTGGTGATGGCAAAGTCGAGCTGGGACAAGCTGACCCCGGAAGACCAGGCAATCGTCAGGCAGGCGGCCAAGGACAGCGTCGCCAAGCAGCGTGCGCTGTGGGAAGCCAAGGAGAAGGAGTCCCGCGCTCTGGTCGAAGCCAACGGCACGACCGTGACGACACCTGAGAAGAAGCCCTTCATCGATGCGATGGGTCCGGTTTACGACAAGCACGTCACCGATCCCAAGCTGAAGGACCTCGTGGCGCGCATCCAGGCCGTCCAATAAGCTCTCGGCGGCGGCGCCTTGGCTGCGCCGCCGCACCCTTCCCGCCGAGGCACCCGAAATGTCGATCAGCCCACAAGACCGAGAGTCACTGCCCGTGGTGACACGGATTCTTTCTCGCCTTTGCAGTCTGTCGCTGTGGCTTGCGGGCCTGGGTCTTGTTCTGATGACCGCCTTCGTGGCCTGGCAGGTCTACTGCCGTTACGTTCTAAACGATTCTCCGAGCTGGACCGAACCGGGCGCCGTGATGGTGATGAGCTGGTTCATCTTCCTTGGGGCCGCTGTCGGCGTGCGGGAAAATTTCCATCTCGGCTTCGACGTCCTGCTCTACATCCTGCCCAGGGGAAGCAAGGCGGCTCTTCGGACAGTGTCGGATCTCGTGGTCGGGGCTTTCGGCGTGGGCATGATCTACTACGGCTCCCAGCTCGTGATGCTGACCTGGGCATCCACGCTGCCATCGCTCGGTCTGCCGGGCAGCTTCGACTATCTGCCCGTCGTGGTCGGCGGCGTGCTCATAGTGCTCTTCTCGATCGAGCGGATCGCGCTGCGCTGGTCGGGCGTCGACATCGACCAGGACGTCAATCTCGAGGAAGTCCCGGCAATTGTCGCGACCAAGGAAGGCTGAAATGGAACTTGCAATTCTCTTCGGTTCCTTCGTCATTCTGATGCTGATCGGCACGCCGATCGCCTTCTGTCTCGGCGCCGCCAGCTTCGCCACGATCCTCTACATGGGACTGCCGCCGCTGGTGATCTTCCAGCGTCTCAATTCCGGCATGAGTGTCTTCACGCTGCTCGCCGTGCCATTCTTCATCTATGCCGGCGACCTCATGGTCAGGGGCGGCATCGCCAGCCGGATCGTCGCCTTCGCCGGGTCGCTGGTGGGTCACCTGCGCGGCGGGCTCGGCCAAGTCAACATTGCCACGGCGACGCTGTTCGGCGGCATCTCTGGATCGGCAGTGGCGGAGGCCGCCGCGGTCGGCGGCCTGATGATCCCGCAGATGAAGGCCCGCGGCTATGGCGCCGATTACGCCGTCAACGTGACGTCGATGGCGGCGCTTATCGCGCTCCTGCTGCCGCCGTCGCACAACATGATCATCTATTCGATCTCGGCCGGCGGAAAGATCTCGATCGCCGACCTCTTCACGGCCGGCATACTTCCGGGCCTGCTGCTGGCGCTTGCGCTAATGCTCACCGCCTACATGGTGGCGCGCAAGCGTGGCTATCCTACCGAAGCCTTTCCGGGCTTCCAGGCGGTCCTGCATCTCGGCGCGGTTGCCATTCCGGGGCTGCTTCTCATCGGCATCATCTTCGGCGGTGTGCGCTCCGGCATCTTCACCGCGACGGAGAGTTCCTGCATCGCCGTTCTCTATGCGCTCTTCGTCACCGTCTTCGTCTATCGGGCGATGAGCTGGGAGGCGTTCGTCGATGCGACGCTCGGCGCCGTGCGCACCACCGCCATGGTCCTCGTCATCATCGGGACAGCGGCAGCTTTCAGCTGGCTGATGGCCTACCTGCGGGTGCCGACGATGCTGATCGACTGGATGAGCAGCGTCTCGCAGAACCCGCTGATGATCCTGCTGCTGCTCAACGTCCTCATGCTGCTGCTCGGCACTTTCATGGACATGGGTCCGATGATCATCATCACGACGCCGATCTTCCTGCCCGTGGCGCAGCACTACGGCGTCGATCCGGTGCATTTCGGCGTCATCATGATCCTCAATCTCGGTATAGGTCTGAACACGCCGCCGGTGGGCGCAGTGCAATTCGTGGCCTGCGCGGTTGGCAAGATCTCTGTCTGGGAGGCGATGCGCTCGGTCTGGCCGTTCTACGGTGCCGGCATCGTCGTGCTCGGCCTGGTGACCTACATCCCGGCGATTTCGCTGTGGCTGCCGAGCGTTTTCAAGTAGGGACGGGACATGGCAGCTGACATCGAAACAGATCCCAAGGCCGACAGGCGCCCGAAACTATCCGAGCATGTGGTATCGGCGCTTCGGTCGCAGCTCCTCGGCGGCGAATTTTCAGCCGGTCAGAAACTCCCCACTGAGAGCCGTCTGACCGAGACGTTCGGCGTCAGCCGGACCGTCATTCGCGAAGCCATGGCGACCCTTGCGGCTGACGGGCTGGTCGAGTCGCGGCAGGGCGCCGGGGTCTTCGTCCGGGAGCGACCGTCTCTCGCCTTTGGTTCGATCGGACAGGAAATCGGCAACAAGATCTCGCAGGCGATCAATGTTCTCGAAGTCCGCATGGGGATCGAGATCGAAAGCGCCGGCCTGGCGGCGATGAGGCGAAACAATGCGCAGGCGGCCCAGATCCAGGAGGCCTTCTTCGAGTTTGAAAGACTGCTCCGGCTCGACCAGGCGACCGGCAAGACCGATTTCGAATTCCATCGGGCGATCGCCGCGGCAACCAACAACCCCTTCTACGTCGAGGTGCTCGAGGCGCTCGGCGCGCGCACCATACCCTGCGACATCACTTCACCGTGGGGAACCGAAAGCGTCCTTACGCGCGAGTATCAGGTCGGACTGCAGCGTGAGCATCTGATCATTCTCACCGCCATACAAAACGCCGACGCGCAAGCCGCGCGCGATGGCATGCGCGCGCATCTCGTCGCCAGCCAGGAACGCTATCGCGCCCGGCTGAACGGGCAGCAGGACGAATACATGTCGGGCATGGGAAAAACCTCCCGAACCGCCTGACGCCGACAATTTGCAGGAAAGAGCAACATGACCCGAAGCCATGTCGACTACAGCACCCGTTTTGCCATCGACCCGGCCGCGGCCGCAACCATGGGGACCGACGAGCTACGTCACAATTTCCATATTGCGGGCCTGTTCTCGGGAGGGCGCATCAGCCTGACCTATGCGCATTACGACCGGCTGGTTGTCGGAGGCGCCATGCCGGGCAAGGCCAGCTTGAGGCTGGAGACGATCATACCGACGGGTACGAAAAACTTTCTCGACAGGCGCGAACTGATCGCCGTCAATGTGGGCGGTAAGGGTAGCGTCACCGCGGATGGCAAATCCTTCGACTTGGGCACGCGCGACATGATCTATGTCGGCATGGGCACCGCGGATGTTGTCTTCGCTTCGGCTGACGAAGCTTCGCCGGCCAAGTTCTATCTTCTCAGCGCTCCGGCGCATCAGACCCACCCGACGAAGCATATCAGGATCGACGACGCCAAGCGCATCGATCTTGGCAGCCAGGCGACGTCGAACGAACGGTCGATCTTCCAATTCATCCACCCGGAGGGCGTAAAGACATGCCAGCTGGTTGTCGGCATGACGCAGCTGGCGCCGGGCTCGGTGTGGAACACGATGCCCTGCCACGTCCATGACCGGCGCTCGGAGGCCTATCTCTATTTCGACCTGCCGGAGGATGCGCGGGTGTTTCACCTGATGGGCGAGCCCGACGAGACGCGCCACCTGGTGATCGCCAACGAAGAGGCGATCCTGTCCCCCGGCTGGTCGATCCATTCGGGCGCCGGCACATCGAACTACGCCTTCATCTGGGCAATGGCCGGCGACAATGTCGACTATACAGATGTCGACCCGGTCGGCATGGCAGACCTTCGATGACCGACCTGTCTGCATTCAGCCTCGAGGGCAGGCGCATTCTGGTTACCGGCGCCAACACGGGCATCGGCCAGGGTATTGCGGTCTCGGTTGCGCGGGCCGGCGGCGCGGTTGTCGGCGTCGGGCGCTCGTCCATGGATGATACAGCCGCGAAGATTGCGGCCATTGGCGGCATCTTCACAGCGGCCAGATGCGACCTCGCCGACCACAAGGCCGCGCAGGCCATGCTTGACGCCGTGTGGCAGGAAGGTCCTCTAGACGGGCTGGTCAACAATGCCGGCATCATTCGCCGCGCCGATGCCATCGATTTCAGCGAAGCCGACTGGGACGACGTCATGGACCTCAATCTCAAGTCGCTGTTCTTTCTTAGCCAGGCCTTTGCGCGCCATGCGCTTGCTGAGCCGGGGCGACGCGGCAAGATCGTCAACATCGCCTCCGTGCTGAGCTTCCAGGGCGGCATCAAGGTTGCGTCCTACACCGCCGCCAAGCATGGGGTTCTCGGAGTGACGCGGCTCCTGGGCTGCGAATGGGCGGCGAAGGGGATCAACGTCAACGCCATTGCGCCGGGCTACATTGAGACCAACAACACCGAGGCGCTGCGCGCCGACCCTGACCGCAGCGCGGCTATCCTTGGCCGCATTCCGGCCGGCCGCTGGGGCGAACCCGACGACATTGGCGACGCGGCCGTGTTCCTGCTGGCACGGGCGTCCGACTACATGCATGGCGCGGTGGTGCCCGTCGACGGCGGATGGCTCGCACGATAGGATATGAACATGACAGAGACGAAGATTTTTGCGCAGCCGGGCGAGGGCGAATGGGTTACGACACCTGACGGCAACCGGCGCCGCGTGGTGCTGTTTACGGACGAACTGATGGTGGTGCAGTTTGCCTTCAAGAAGAATGGCGTCGGCGACTTGCATTCGCATCCGCACGTCCAGTCGAGCTATGTTGCCGAGGGACGTTTCGAGGTGACGATCGACGGCGTGACGGAAACAATCGCCGCCGGCGGCAGCTTCATCGTGCCGTCAAATCGCGTGCATGGCGTCAAGGCGCTCGAGGACGGCCTGCTGGTCGACACGTTCACGCCGCACCGCGCCGACTTCTTGTAACGTCGTTCAGATTCCGGAAGTTACCGGGAAGAAGCCGGAGCGGCAGCCGCGCTGCCGCTTTAAACAATCAGCTGCCGAGGAACCCCTCCAGCACGCTGACGGCGTTGACGCCGATCTCTTCCACCGCGTAGCCGCCTTCCATGACGAAAAGTGTCGGCAGGTTGAGCGCGGCAATGCGGCGCCCGATCTTCGGAAAGTCGTCCGTCTGCAGCTTGAACTGGCTGATCGGATCCTTCTCGAACGTGTCGACACCCAGCGACACCACCACGACCTCCGGGCCGTATGCCGCGAGATGACCGCATGCATCGTCAAGTGAGGCGCTCCAGCCACCCCAGTCCGTGCCGAACGGCATCGGATAGTTGTGGTTGAAGCCAAGCCCGGCTCCTTCTCCGCGCTCGTCGGCGTGACCCAGGAAGTATGGGTACTCGACCATGGGGTCGGCATGCAGGTTCAGCACCTGCACGTCGTCGCGGCTGTAGAATATCTCCTGCGTGCCGTTGCCGTGATGGTAGTCGACATCGAGGATGGAGACACGTGCCGCCCCCTGGTCGCGGTACCACTGGGCGACCACGGCAGCGTTGTTGATGTAGCAGTAGCCGCCCATGAAGGCCGAGCCGGCATGGTGGCCGGGGGGCCGGCAGAGGGCGAAGGCTGTGCGCTCGCCTGACTTGACAAGGCCGGCGGCAGTCAGCGCGACGTCATAGGACGACTTGACGGCTGGCCAGGTGCCTTCGACGAAGGGGGCGCCGCCGTCGAAGGAATAGTAGCCGAGCAGGGCGTCGATCGTCTTTGGGCGGACATCGCCGCGCAGGCCCCTGGTCGGCCAGGTGAAGGGGATGGCCGACCCGCCGCGGCCCGTCTTGTCCCAGAGCGGCCAGACGGTTGGCAGGAAGTCGATATAGTCGGCCCGGTGCACCCGCGCGGCTGCCGCGACATCGTGCACATTGGGCGGCAGGATCGGCCCGACCCCCTGCTTCTCGATCCTCGCCTTGACGATTTCGGCCCGCGACGGCTTCTCGAAGGCTGGCACGATGGCACCGCTGATCAATTCCATGGTTCCGGAATGCCCGAGATGGAGCGGCGAGTAGATAGTTTTCATGAGCGGAATCCGTTGCGCGATCGAGCAAGACCCTAGCCGCGCCGCAAGGCGCGCCGCAAGGGCCTGAATGGCCGTGGCGTTGCCGGGAGTTATGCCAGCCATTCGCAAAAGTCGCGGACGGCCAATCATTCTGTTGCCAAGCCCATTGGCATATGCTGACAATTGCGCGGGACGGCGCTGCCGCAGGCGCAGCCGGCAGGAGAGTGGGGCGTATGCGTGTCTGAATCAGCCGGTCGGAATGCCATTGATGTCCGCGGCGTGCGCAAGGTCTTCGGCTCAGGCGACGGTCAGGTAACGGCGCTGGACACGGTTTCGGTGTCCATCCGCGAAAACGAGTTCTTCACGCTGCTCGGACCCTCCGGTTGCGGAAAGACCACGCTGCTCAGGCTGATTGCAGGGTTCGAGTTCCCGACCGACGGGCAGATCATGCTGCATGGCGAGGACATCGCGCTGCTGCCGCCCTTCCGGCGACCGGTCAACACTGTTTTCCAGAGTTACGCCCTGTTTCCGCACATGACGGTGGCCGAGAATATCGCCTTCGGGCTCGAGATGCTCGGAAAGAGCCGGTCCGAGATCGACGGGCGCACCGCCGACATGCTGAAGCTCGTCCAGATGGAGGAACTCGCAAAGCGCAAGACGAGCGAGATCTCCGGCGGCCAGCAGCAACGCGTTGCGCTGGCCCGCGCGCTCGCGCCCCAGCCAAAGGTGCTGCTGCTCGACGAACCGCTGTCGGCGCTCGACTACAAGCTGCGCAAGGAGATGCAACTCGAGCTTAAGCAGCTTCAGCACGAGACAGGCATCACATTCATCTTCGTCACCCACGACCAGGAAGAAGCGCTGACCATGTCGGACCGCATTGCCGTCATGTCGGCCGGCAAAATTCTTCAGGTCGGATCGCCGCATGATATCTACGAACATCCTGCCGAGCGCTTCGTTGCCGGCTTCATCGGCGAGACGAATTTCCTGGACGCCGAAGTCGTGGCCACCTCTGCCGGCAGCGCGACGGTGAAGCTGCCGTCCGGCAAGCAGATACCGGCCGGTCTGCCGGAGGGATTCCAGCCGGGTTCCCGCGTGAGCCTCGCGGTGCGGCCTGAAAGGGCGCAAATCGTTGTCGCCGACCCTGACGCAACCCTGGCCGGCGTCATCGACAATCTCGTCTATCTCGGGACGGACACGCATTTCCATCTTCGGCTAGACGGCGGCGAAGCGTTCATCGTGCGGCAGCAGAACAGCAGTGGCAGCGGCATAAACTTCGCCACCGGCGACCGCGTCGGCGTCATTCTCGGCGACGACGCCGCGCAGATACTGAAGGATTGACGATGACGTCGGCCCAGGACGTTGCCCAGCAGATCGAACGGAGAGACATCCGCAACCGCTGGCTGCTTTCGGCCCCGGCCCTCGTGATCATCTTTCTTGCGGCTATCGGGCCGCTTCTCGTCATGGTCGCATACTCCTTCATGGTGAAGGGCGACTACGGCGACGTCCGCTTCGGCGAATTCTCGCTCGACGGCTGGTTCTCCGTCCTGTTCTGGCGCGATATTTTCGACGATACGATCGGGCTTGCCGATGCGCATCTTTCCATTCTCTGGCGCTCTATCCGGTTGTCCTTCATCACCACGGCGCTGACGCTCGCCTTCGGTTTTCCAACCGCCTATTTTATCGCGACGCGGCCGCCGAGCACCCGAGAGGTCTGGGTTTTCCTGATCACCATTCCCTTCTGGACGAACCTCCTGATCCGCACCTTTGCGATGCAGGAGGTCGTACGCAACGAAGGGATTCTGAATTCGCTGATGATCTGGTCCGGCATCGTCGATCAGCCGGTGCAGATCATGTACACCGACGCGGCAATCCTGTTCGGCATGGTCTATGTCTACCTGCCGCTGATGGTGCTGCCGCTCTACGCCAGCATGGAGAAGCTGGACTTCCGCCTGGTCGAGGCGGGCTACGATCTCTATGCGACCAGGGCGCGCGTGCTGTGGCGCATCATCATTCCGCTTGTGCGCCCGGGCGTCATTGCCGGGTCGATCCTGGTGTTCATCCCTTCGCTCGGTGCCTACGTCATTCCGCGTGTGCTGGGAGGCGGCAAGAACATGATGCTCGGCAACCTGATCGAACTGCAGTTCGGGGCCGGCCGCAACTGGCCGCTCGGCGCCGCGATGTCCATCACCGTGATGCTCATCGTCATGCTGGCCCTGCTGGTCTATGTGCGCAACGCGACACGTTCGGGTGTGCAGCATGGCTAGGAAAAGGGCGTTCGATCTTCGCAACCAGACCGGCTTCGCCACGGTGGCGATGTTCACCTTCTTCATGCTCTACCTGCCAATGGCGGCGCTTGTTGTCTATGCGTTCAACGCCGGCAACTCGATGGCCATCTGGGAGGGCGTCTCGCTGCGCTGGTTCTATTCGGCGGCCAGCAACGAGCGCGTCCAGGACGCCGCATTGCGGTCTGTGATCATCGCTGCGTGTGCTGCATCGGTTGCCAGCATCGCCGCCACCATGGCCGCCATTGCCACGACGCGGACCAAGCCCTATCCGGGCCTGACGTTCAAATACGCCTTCATCAACCAGCCGCTGATGGTGCCGGAAATCGTCACCGCGGTGGCGCTGCTGATCGTCTTCTCGCGCATCAAGGTGTGGACTGGATATTCGGGCATCGGCTACCTGATCGCCGCCCACTCCGCCTTCTGCATCCCTTTCGCCTACCTGCCGATCCGGGCACGGTTGGAGAACATGAACCTGACGCTGGAGCAAGCCGCGGCCGATCTCTACGCGACGCCCTGGCTCGTGTTCCGCCGGATTACGCTGCCCTTGTTGCGGCCCGGCATCATTGCCGGCTTCATGCTGGCATTCGTCATCTCGCTGGATGACGTTGTGATTACCGAGTTCGTGAAATCGGGCGGGCAGGATACGCTGCCTACCTACATGCTGGGGCAACTGCGCCGGGCAACGACGCCCGAGGTGAACGCCATTGCGACGGTGTTCCTTCTGTTTTCGGTGCTTCTCGTCACCGCATTCTTTTTCATCAACCGCCGAAAGGCATAGCGTGCAAATTCAGCAGGGAGATCGACCATGAAGACTGCACTGAGAATGACGACGACAGCAATCGCGCTGCTGGCGCTGGCAGGCGCGACGCACGCGGAGGGCGCGCTCAACATCTACAACTGGGGCGACTACACGAGCCCCGAGCTGATCAAGAAGTTCGAGGCCGCGAACGACGTCAAGGTGACGATCACCGACTACGACTCCAACGACACGGCGCTCGCCAAGGTCCGCGCGGGCGGGCACGGCTTCGACATCGTCGTTCCCTCCGCCAACTACGTGCCGATCTGGGTGAAGGAGGGCCTTCTGCTCGAATCCCGTCCCGACCAGATGGAGAACTTCAAGAATGTCGATCCGCGCTGGGTCGACGTGCCGTGGGATCCGGGCCGCCACTACTCCGTGCCGTGGCAGTGGGGCGTGACCGGCATCGGCGTCAATTCCAAGGTCTATGGCGGTGACATCAACACGTCGGCGATCTTCCTCGATCCGCCGGCCGAACTCGTCGGCAAGATCAACGTCGCGCCCGAGATGAACGACGTGCTCTTCGCAACCATCAAGTATTTCGGCGGCGAGTGGTGCACCGAGGACCGGGAGCTTCTCAAGAAGGTTCGCGACAAGGTCGTCGAGGCCAAGACGAAGTGGCTCGCGATGGACTACAGCGTGACCGAGAAGCTGCCTGCCGGCGACTACTCCGCCGTCTATTACTGGAACGGCGCCATCATGCGCTCGCGGCTGGCCAACCCCGACATCAAGTTCGGCTACCCGAAGGAAGGCTATCCGATCTTCATGGACAGCGTAGCGATCCTGAAGGACGCGGCCAATGTCGAGAACGCCAAGCTGTTCATGAACTTCATCATGGACCCGGAAAATGCAGCGTTGATTTCGAGCTTCGCGAAATATGCCAACGGCATCAAGGGATCCGAGCAGTTCATGCCGGAAGACATGAAGACGGCGCCTGAACTGGTGGTGCCTGCCGAATTCGAAAAGGCAGGCGAATTCCTGAAGAGCTGCTCGCCGGAGACGGTCGATCTCTATTCGCGGATCTGGACCGAGCTGCAGAAGTAGTTCGGCACTCGGGCCCGGCATCACCGCCGGGCCCGCACTTGCGGCCAATCCCTGACACCAGACATATGCGGCGCTCCTTGCCGGAAGGACCATCCTTGACTGACGCGTTTACAACCCGCTTCGGCTTTCCCCGCAGCGAGGTTTCTCTCGCCAACTGGCGGCTCGCTCCCTACAGCGCATGGTCGTTTCACAACGCTGCCGAAATGGTGCCGAGCGCTGTGATCGCCGCTGCTGACGGTTCGGAGCCTCCCGCGGCCGACCCCACATGGCTGCTGGCGCAGACGCGGGCGGACGGGACGCAGGAGAAGATCGACGACTTCCTGCGACGCTCGCATACCGATGCGCTGGTCGTCATGAAAAACGGAAAGTTCGTGGCGGACTTTCATGCGCCGCACCACGCTCCCAGAGCCCCCCACATCGTGTTCTCGATCAGCAAATCGCTGACCGCGATCCTTGCGGGAATGTTGCAGGAGGACGGCGCGCTCGACCCCAATTCGCCGATCACGGATCATGTGCCGGAGGTCGCCGGTTCTGCCTATGGCGACGCGACGGTGCGGCACCTCCTCGACATGGCGGTCGCGCTCGATTTCGACGAAAGCTACCTCGACCCGGAAAGCGATTTCGCGCGCTACCGGCGAGCCATGCTCTGGAACCCACAGCTTCCGGGCCGGGCCGAGGAAGCCATGCTCGGCTTCCTCGCCTCGCTGAAGAAGGGGGCGGGCGACCACGGCGCACCCTTCCGCTACCGCTCGCCGAACTCCGACCTCTTGGGCATTGTCGTGGAGCGCGCAGCAGGCCGGCGCTATGCCGAGCTGATGAGCCAGCGCCTTTGGAAGCCGATGGGTGCGAAGGCCGATGGCTTCGTGACGGTCGATCGCGAAGGCACCGCCCGCGCGGCCGGCGGCGTCAGCGTCACGGCACGGGACCTTGCGCGCGTCGGCGAACTCATGCGCAACGGCGGCGTCACGGGCGGCAAGCGCGTTCTGCCGGAAAGCTGGGTGCAGGACACGCTGACCGGCGGCGACGCAGACGCCTGGCGACAGGGTGACTTCGCGCACCTGCTGGAGAACGGCCGCTACCGAAACAAGTGGTACCAGACCGGCTTCGCAAACGGCGCATTCTTCGCCATCGGCATCCATGGGCAATGGCTGTGGGTCGATCCCGAGGCGGCTGTCGTGGTCGTGCGCCTTTCGTCCCAGCCGGAGCCTGTCGACGACCCGCTGGATCTCGAGTGCATCGCGCTGTTTTCCCGGATCGCCGAGCTCTCCTAGGCTCAGGCAGCGTTGCTTGCGAAGCGCCCGTCGGCCTGGTCAAGCCGTTTACGGATCTGCGTAATGATCATGGAGTCGTCGGGCACGCAGTTTTCGTAGGTCAGGAACTCGCCTGTCTTGAGCGGCCGGAGAACCTTGGCGCGCTCGGCGAGACCGATCGGCACCGCGCCGGCACGACGCGCATCTTCCCAGGTCATCGCGAAGCCGCGGTAGTCGGTCTCGCCGATCATGCCGAGCGTGTCGCCGGCGCCGAGATCGCGCTTGGCGACAGCTACGGCCTCGGCTACAGGCCGGTCAAGCGGCTCGAGATCGGCACGCTTGTAGATCACCGCGTGGGCAGCCGAGAGGGGCACTTCAAGGCTGGTCAGGTGGTAGGGCCTGAAGAGGGTGAAATAGGGCCCCTTGCCGACCTTCAGGTCGCTCATCCGTTCGAGCACGCGCGGATGCTTCGTCTCTATGACGCAGAACACGCCGGGCGCGACGCCCTTGCCGATCGAGTAGTCGACGACACCCTTCCGGTTGAGGATGCCGCCGTCCTCGCGCGGGCATAGGACGTCCGCCAGTTCGTCCCGCCCCGCTGCCGGCCCGTGCATTCCGGGCACGTCGGGAACGAGGCCCGTCGCGTTGGCGATGGCGACCATCTCGACGGCCGTCTTGGAGCCGTCGACGAACTCGACGAGCATGCGCGCATTCATGTTGCGTTCGGCCGCCTCTTTCTCGTAGGCGGCCGGCACGGCATCGATCCTGAGAGGATTGTTCTTACCCTTTCCCGCTGCGACGATGCCGAAGCCGAGCGTCCTGGCAAAGCCGATCAATTCCAGCGCGCAGGCCGGTTCGTCGCCTGCGGCACCGGTGTAGACGACGCCAGCCTTGCGGGCTTCCTCATGCAGGAACCGGCCGATGGTGATGTCGGCCTCGACGTTCAGCATGACGATGTGCTTGCCGTTCCTGATGACCTCGAGTGCCAGCAGTGTCCCGGAGTTGGGGTTACCGGTGGCGTCGATGACGACGTCGATGCGCCCCGCCGTGGCAAGCGCCTTCAGGTCCTCCGTCACGGCGATCTTGCCCGCCTCTATCGCCCGGTCGATGTCGGTTGCCGAACCGGCCTGGACGATGTCCGATCGCTCATGGCCCGCCAGAAGCGCCGCGTCGATGGCGGACTGCGGGCGCACCTCTGCGATCGCGCCGATCCGCATTCCCGTCATCAGGGCAACCTGCACGACAAGGTCCGTCCCCATCTGGCCCGCGCCGGCAAGGCCGATGGTTATCGGGCCATGTTGTTCCGCGCGCTGTTGCAGCTCGGCGGGAAATTGCAGATGCGTCATGCGTAAACTCTCCCAGACCGGCGAACCTTCGCCGGCGTTTAACCGCCATTCCTATGTGCAGCCGGGAAAATTTCCAACAGTTCTGTAGCTTCCGCCTGGCGATTCAATCCGATGTCCGGATCAGGCTGGCAGAAACCGGGCCGGTGTCCAGGTGCCGCCGGCCCGGCTGGATTCGACCGCGGCAGCGACGAATTTCACGCCGCGGGCTCCGTCGACAACGTCAGGTACCTGGGCAGCCCGCGCTGGATCGACCGCCAAGCCGCCGCGATGGGCACGAATGATCTCGGCCGCGTCACAGTAGAAGTTGGCGAAGGCCTCGATATAGCCTTCCGGATGGGCGGCCGGCATGCGCGAGACCCGCTGGCTCTCCGCGGAGGCGCCATGGCCGCCGCGCACGATGGTGCGTGTCTCCTCGCCATAGACCGAGAAGCGCAGTTCTTCCGGCCGCGCGCCCGACCATTCGAGCCCGGCCTTGTCGCCAAAAATGCGGACCGAGAGATCGTTGTAGTGGCCGGGCGAGGTCTGACTGGCCAGGATTGTCCCGCGCGCGCCGCCGGTCCAGCGCACCATGACATGGGCATTGTCGTCGAGGCGCCGTCCCGGGACGGCGGTGAAAAGGTCGGCTGCGACCACTTCGGCCTCGCAGCCGGAGATATAACTCGCCAGGTTGAAGGCATGCACGCCGATGTCGGCGAGCACGGCCGACTGGCCAGCTCGCGCCGGGTCGGTCCGCCACTCTGCCTGCTTCTGGCCCTCCGCGTCGATCGGCAACGTCAACCAGTCCTGGATGTAGGCGGCATGCAGCGAAACGATGCGGCCGAGTTCGCCGGCCGCCACCATCTCGCGCGCCTGCCTGACCATGGCGTAGCCCGTGTTGTTCAGCGTGACGACGAAACGGCGCTTGCGCGCTCGGGCCAGCGCCACGAGCGCCTCGGCATCGGCAAGCGTCGCCGACAGCGGCTTGTCGCAGATGACGTCGATGCCAGCCTCTAGGAAGGCCGTCGCGATCGGCGCATGCAGATGGTTGGGCGTGACGATGACGACCGCCTCGATGCCGTCCGCCCGGGCTGCCTCGGCACGTGCCATCTCGCGGTAGTCCGCCTAGCTGCGGTCGGGCGCAATGCCGATTTCCTGGGCGGAGGCCGCGGCGTTGGTCGGATCGGACGACAGCGCCCCGGCAACCAGCGAGATCCGGTCGTCAAGGCGAATGGCGAGCCGGTGGACGGCGCCGATGAAGGCATTGCGGCCGCCGCCGACCATGCCAACTCTCAGGCGATCATGCGCCACCTTGTCTGTCGTTGCATAGACCATGCTCCCGGTACTCCTTCCCATGTAGCCAGCGCAGCGTTGTACCGATCATAAAGTGGCATCCGAAAGTTTCGAACGCAATTTCCAAATTTTCATTTTGTAAATTGGAATGGCGGGACTAACTTGCGGCAGTGCCGGGGCCGGAAAGAGCCGGGAGGAGGTTCGGGTGAGTTTCAGTCCGAGAAGCGGTACCTCGCTCGTGCCGGCAGCATGAGGGGCGCTCGCAAGACCCCCGCAAAGCTGGCGGGCAGTGGTCGCGAAGAGTCGGCGAGCGGCAAGAAGGCGCGATCACTCGCAGCACTTGGCCACGCCAAGCCGCAGACCTACGAGGAACTGCGCGCTGTCCTGTCGTCCGGAACCGTGCATTTTCCGAAACGGCTGCGTCAGGTCGCCATCTTCCTCTGGCAGCACCCAAGCGAGGTCGCTCTCGGCACGATTGTCCAGGTGGCGGAGCAGGCTGGCGTTCAGCCCTCGACGCTGGTGCGCTTCGCCAAGACCTTCGGTTATTCCGGCTTTTCCGACTTCCAGGGCCTGTTCAAGGAACACGTCAAGGGATCCTGGCCAGAGGGGGCCGCCCGCGAAGGAGCCGGCCCGGGGACTGCGGATACCGGCGAGCACGGCCATTTCCTTACCGGCATGGTGGGAGCTTCGCGCGCTTCGCTTGGCAGGCTGGACAGCGAGTTCGATTTCGACAGTTTCGATACGATGGTAGAGCAGCTGGCGGCGGCGGAACTGATCTATGTAATCGGTAGCAAGCGGGCCTTCCCGGTCGCGACCTATCTCTCACTGACGCTTTCACAGCAGGGCGTGCGCAATCTGCTCGTCGACAATGTCGGGTCCAATGCGCTCGATCAGGTTGCGTGCATCGGCAGGCGGGACGCCGTGCTCGCGATCTCCTTCAGCCCGTACAATTCGATCACGCCCGACCTGGTGGCCGTCGCAAACGAGCGCAACGCCTGTATCGTCACAATTACCGACAGCACCTTCAGCCCGCTGGTCAAGTTGTCGGACACCTGGCTGGAAGTGGTCGAGTCGGACTTTGCCGGGTTCCGTTCGCTTGCCGCGTCGCTCGCCGTCGGCATGGCGCTGGTACATGGCGTCGTCGCACGCCGCGGATCGCGACCGGAGTGAGATTGACGGAGCGGAATGGTTATTCCATATTCTAAAAAATAGAAACTGTGTTCTGGGAGGGCCGGTGGAAATCAAACTCGACGGCAAGGTGGTTCTGGTGACGGGATCGACGCAGGGCATCGGCCGAGCAATCGCCGTGACGCTCGCCCGTTCCGGCGCCGGAGGCCTGCTGATCACCGGCAGAGACGAGGTGCGGGGGCAGGCGGTTGCTGAAGAACTCTCGCACGTCGGGGCGCCGTCGATCTTCGTCGCCGCCGACCTTTCGGACGCGGGAGCGCCTGGCCGTCTGGTGCGAGCATGCCTCGACCGGTTCGGGCGCATCGATGGGCTGGTCAATGCTGCGGGCCTGACCGACCGGGTCTCCCTCCTCGAGGCCGACCTCGACGATTGGGACAAGCTGTTCACGGTCAACGCGCGCGCGCCTTTCTTTCTCATGCAAGCGGCGATCACGGCCATGCGCCAACGGGGCGAGGGCGGCGCCATCGTCAACATCCAGTCGATCAACGCGCATTGCGGCACTCCCGAGCTTGCCGTCTATTCAGCAAGCAAGGGTGCGCTCGCCACACTCACACGCAGCGCTGCCAACGCACACCGTTTCGACCGCATCCGGGTCAATGGCATCAATGTCGGATGGACCGACACGCCTGCCGAACGCATCATGCAGGGCGACACGCTCGGCCACGGTCCGGGCTGGCTCGACGAGGCATCGGCATCGCAGCCTTTCGGTTGCCTGTTTACCGCCGAAAATGTAGCTCGGCTCGCTGTGTTCCTGCTTTCGGATGCAGCCGGGCCTATGACCGGCGCTCTGATCGACCAGGAACAATGGGTGGTGGGGGCAAACCGGTGAACGCCCCCGCCGGAGCGCTCGAGAAGCTCGGCCCCGCCATGCTGGCGCGACTGCCGGCCGGCATTGCGGGACCAGCCTATGACAGGGCGAAGCTGCAGCCAGGCATGGCACATATCGGCGTGGGCGCATTCCATCGCTGCCATCAGGCCGAATACACGGACGACCTCCTCGCTCGACACTTCGACCGCTGGGGCGTCGTCGGCATCAATGTCCGGCCGCCAAACCTGTCGAAGACCCTGGGCGGCCAGGGCAGTCTCTACACGCGACTGATCCGAGAGGACCAGCGCGTGGAAGCGCGTGTCATCGGCAGCATCGTGTCGGTCGTCGACAGCCAGGAGAGCGCCGAGCCGGCGCTTGATGCCCTGGCAACATCCGATATCGACGTGGTGACGCTCACCGTCACCGAGAAGGGCTATTGCCACCGGCCATCGAGCGGCGAACTCGATCTCGACCACCCCGACATCGTCCACGACATGGCCAACCCCCGGGCACCGCGTAGCGTGCCGGGCATATTGGTGGAAGCACTCGACAAACGCAGGAAGACGCATGGTCGTCCTGTCACACTGCTCAGCTGTGACAATATCCAGGCAAACGGCAAGGTGCTCGCCAATGTCGTGCGTTCGCTCGCCGCCCGTCGCGACACCGGGCTGATGGACTGGATTGCGGACAACGCCACCTTCCCGTCGGCCATGGTCGACCGGATTGCGCCCGCAACCTCGACAGACGACATCGAGACTGTGGAGCGGCGCTTTGGCTATCGCGACGATGCCGTCGCCGTCGGAGAGCCGTTCCGCCAATGGGTGATAGAAGAGAAATTCGCCGGCCGATTCCCGCGCTGGGATCTCGTCGGCGCGAGCTTCGTCAACGATGTCACGCCGTTCGAGCATCTCAAGATGCGCGTGCTCAACGGCGCGCAAACGACGCTTTGCTACCTTGGCGTCCTGGCCGGCCTCGAGCACACGTCGGACGCGATCGCCAATCCCCTGCTCGCAGCCTTCGTGCGACGCATGCTGGTCGAAGGGACGCTGCCGACGCTGATGCCGGTGCCCGGCGTTTCGCCGGAGGCCTATGTCGAGCAGAGCCTCGCGCGTCTCAGGAACACCGCCATCCGCCACCGCAACCACCAGGTGGCGACGGACGGCTCGCAGAAGATCGTGCAAAGGCTGCTCAACCCGATCCGCGAAAGTCTGCAGGCAGGACGCGACATCACGCTTCTTTCCGTTTCCGCCGCAGGCTGGATGGCCTATCTCATCAAGGCGTCTGCGCGTTTTGGCGCGAAATGGAAGGTTTCGGATCCCTGTGCGGACAGGGTAGCCGCGCTGGCTGAACGGACTGGCAAGGATGTAAGGGCGCTGACGGAAGGGATCTTGTCGATCGAGACGATCTTCGATCCCGGACTAGCCGCGAACGGTAAATTTCGCCGCGGCGTGTCGGAGGGCCTGGAGGGACTGCTCTCGGACGACCCCATTGAGTTCATCAGGGGGATCTGCGCGCGTCAGGCGTGTTGAAGCGTCCGGAGCAATCTGGAACTACGAAGAGGAAGAGAGGATATGAAGCTAGGACTGCTGACCGCACCGTTCCCGGATCAATCGCTAGGCGAAGTTGCCGACTGGGCGATCTCAGTCGGCTTCGAAGCGTTGGAGATCGCGTGCTGGCCGAAGTCTTCCGGCGCGAGCCGCCGCTATGCCGGAACCAGTCACATCGACGCGGACGGCACTTCGGCTTCGCAGGCGAAGGAAATTGCTGCGTCGCTGTCGGAAAAGGGAGTGACTGTCTCCGGCCTCGGCTTCTATCCCAATCCGCTGCATCCCGATGCAGACCACCGGCAGGCGGTGATCGATCATCTCAAGAAGGTCATCGTCCTGGCCTCGCGCATGGGTGTCGGCGTCGTCAACACCTTCTGCGGCGGCGACGCGTCGAAGACCGTCGATGCAAACTGGGAAGACGCACTCAAGGTCTGGCCGGAGGTGATCGCGCACGCGCGCGACAACGGCGTCAAGCTGGCCTTCGAAAACTGCCCGATGATTTTCAGCTACGACGAATGGCCCGGAGGCCACAACATCGCCTACGCGCCCTACATCTGGCGCCGCATCCTCGAAGCCTGGGGTGGCGATGTCGGCATGAACTTCGACCCGTCCCACCTCGTCCTGCAGATGATTGATCAGGACAGGTTCATCAGGGAGTTCGGCGCGAGCATGCTGCATGTCCACGCCAAGGACCTGATGATCGACCGCGACGGGCTCTACGAACGCGGCATCCTGTCGGCCGGCATGGGATGGCAGGTTCCGCGCATGCCGGGTCTCGGCGACGTGGACTGGAGCGGATTCTTCGCCGGCCTTTACCGGGCCGGCTATGACGGGCCTGTCATCATCGAGCATGAGGACCGGCGTTTCGAAGGGAGCGATGATAAGGTGAAGCGTGGATTTCTCCTCGCCCGCGACGTTCTTCGCCCCTTCGTCAAGTGACGGCGGAAACGAGAAACCAAGACCAAGAACAACAAACAGTTCAACACTCGGAGGAAGACGACAATGCGTAATTCAAGATATCTGGCAATGCACCTCGGCGGCGCGGCACTTCTGGCTTCGGTCGTCGCCTCGAATGCAGAGGGACCCTATACGATCGGTGTTTCGAACACCGTCCAGGGCAACGGCTGGCGCGAGGAAATGATCTGCGCGATCAAGGCCCAGGCGCTTGCCTCGGGCGAGGTGGACAAGCTGAACATCGCGCACCGCAACACCGATGCTTCGGGCCAGCTCGAGGACCTGCGCAATCTGATCAGCGCCGGTGTCGATGCCATCGTTGTCAACCCGGCCGACCCGGCTGGCATCAAGGCGGCGCTCGAGGAAGCGACCAAGGCCGGCATCGTCGTGGTCGCGGTTGACCAGACGGTCACCGAGCCGACCGCCTACATCATCTCCAACAACCAGGAGGAATACGCTTATCTTGGTGCCAAGTGGCTGTTCGAGACGATCGGCGGCAAGGGATCCGTGGTCTACATGCGTGGCGCAGCCGGTGCATCGGCAGACAGCGACCGCGATACCGGCTTCAAGCGGGCCCTCGCCGAGTTCCCGGATGTCACGGTGGCGCATGAGGTCTTCACCGGCTGGCAGCAGGACCAGGGCAAGCAGCAGATCCTGGACTTCATTTCCAGCGGCCTGCCGTTCGACGGTATCTGGACCTCGGGCATCGACAATGTGATCGTCGACGCGCTGGTTGAATCGCAAACGCCGCTGGTTCCGGTCGTCGGCGCCGACAACGCCGGTTTCGTTGGCCAGCTCACCTCCGTCGAGGGCCTCAAGGGCGCGGCGGTCACCAATCCGGGTTCGATCGGCGGCGCCGGCGTGACGCTCGCCTTGCAGATTCTCAATGGCAAGAAGCCGGCCGAGCAGACCGTGCTGGTCAATCCGCAGATCTGGGCAAACACCACCGACGAGGGCATGGCACAGCTGAAGGCTGCCGCCGATCCGTCGCTCAGCCCCGAATGGCCGGTCAGCATCTCGATCCCGGACTGGACCACCTACAGCAAGGAACAGATCGTGGCCTGCAAGGGCCCGGGTGAATAACCAGGATCACGACGGGGACGGCGGCCGAAAAGCCGCCGCCCCCTTTCTTCCCGCCACAACAGTGCATAGCCTTCGCCCATGACAAGCAGCCCGCTCCTCGACGCCACCGGCGTCGCGAAGAACTATGGCGCGGTCGCCGCGCTGCGTAACGCCTCGCTGTCGGTCCTGCCGGGCGAGGTGCATGCGCTGATGGGCGCCAATGGCGCCGGCAAGTCCACGCTCGTCAAGATTCTCACCGGCGCCGTGCCTGCCGATTCCGGCAGTATCCTGATCCGCGGACAGTCGCATGATATCCGTTCGCCGGCGCAAGCTCGCCGCGCCGGCCTGGTATCGGTCTACCAGGAACCGGTTCTGATACCCGATCTGGACGTGGCGTCGAATCTGCGCCTGACGCGAACCCCGCTGGAGCCGTTCCGCCAGTGGGTCCGCGAGCTTGGCGTGCCTGACCTCGATATTTATGCGACCGCGCGCGACATTCCGCTCGCCATTCAGCGGGTGCTCGACCTGGCACGTGCGCTCGCCATCGAGCCCGATGTGCTCCTGCTCGACGAGATGACGGCGGCGCTGCCCGCGGACCTTGCCGAGAAGGTGCTCGACGTTGTGCGCCGCCAGAGCAAGGCCGGTCGCTCCGTGATCTTCATATCGCACCGCTTTCTTGAGATCGCGGCTCTCTGCGACCGTGCCACCGTGCTGCGCGACGGCGAGACGGTCGGCGTCGTCGCCATCGAGCCGGGCGTCGAGGAGCGTATCGTCGAGCTGATGCTGGGCGCAAAGATGGAGAAGGCGCGCGCGGCCTCACTCCCCAACGGCGACGCCCTCCCGGCCGGTTTGCAGGCGCGGCTCGGCCTGCGCAACCTGCGCGTCGGCACCAGGCTGCAGGACGTCTCGTTCGACCTTCACAATGGCGAGGTTCTCGGCGTCGTGGCGCTCGAAGGCCAGGGGCAGGACCAGCTGTTCGGCGCGCTTTCGGGCTCGATACGCCCGTCCGGCGGCACCATCGAGGTGGACGGCCGACCCGTCGAGTTCTCGCATCCCGCCGATGCCGTCAGGGAGGGCATCGCCTATGTGCCCGGCGACCGGTCGGAGGCGCTCCTGATGCAGCAATCCGTGCAGCACAACATCGCCCTGCCGTTCAGCGCCAGCCTGCGCAACTGGGGCCCTATCGACATGCGCAAGGAACGCCAGCTGGTCGGCAGCGCGATCGAGCGGCTGCAGATCGACACCCGTGCGCAAAGGGAGGTGCAACGGCTTTCGGGCGGCAACCAGCAGAAGGTCACGATCGCGCGTTGGATCGCCGCCGATGCGCGGACCATCCTATGCTTTGATCCGACGCGCGGCATCGACGTACGCACGAAGAAGGAAATCTACCGGCTGCTGCGCGAGCTGGCGGAGCAGGGCAAGTCCGTCCTGTTCTACACCTCGGAACTTGAGGAGGTGCAGTTCGTCTGCGACCGCGCGGTCGTCATCTTTGGCGGACGCGTGGTCGACATCTTCCCCGCATCCGTTGCCGACGAAGCGACCCTTACGCGCGCCTCCTATGGGCTGCCGCGCGACGAAAAACGGGATATTGCACCCACAGGTGGCGAGGCCTCCGGCCAGGTGGATGCAACATGATGGCCTTTTTCCGCGGCAAGGGCTGGGTCACCGGACTTTTCGTGCTGCTGGCGCTGCTGTTCGTTTTTACCCGGGTGATTCAGCCCAACTATGGCGCCAATGATTTCGGCTCGCTGGTCCGCGCCGTCTTGCCCTTCGCGTTTGCCGTTGCCGCCCAGACGGTCGTGGTCATCGCTGGTGGGATCGACCTGTCGGTCGCTTCGATGATGGCGCTGACCAGCGTCATCGCGGCGGCGATGATGGACGGAGCGTCTGAAGAATTCGCGCTGCTCGTCGTGCCCTTCGTCCTCCTGGTCGGGTTCGCGCTGGGCGCCCTGAACGGCATCCTGATCGTCGTTACCCGGGTTCCCGACATCGTCGTGACGCTTGCCATGCTCTTCGTACTGCAGGGCGCCGCGCTGCTTGTGCTCGGCGCACCGGGCGGCTCTGCCGCGGAATGGCTGAAGGAACTGGTCGTCGGAACGGTCGGAGTGCCGGGCGTTCCCGAGGCAGTGACCGACTGGATACCGAAAGGCCTCGTTCTGCTCCTCGTCTGCCTTGGTGTCGTCTGGATACCGCTGCGACGCTCCTGGCTCGGGCTCTCGATCTATGCCATCGGTTCGAACCAGCTCGCCGCCTTCCGCAGCGGCGTTCCCGTCGCGCGCACCCGCGTCGTCGCCTATGCGATTGCCGGCCTGTTCGGCGCCATGGGGGGACTGACCCTGACGATGAGCACGGGAATTGGCGCGCCGATCCCCGGGCCTTATCTGCTGGCAAGCGTTGCTTCCGTCGTGCTCGGGGGCGTGGTGCTGGGCGGCGGACGCGGGGGGCTGGTAGGACCGATCGTAGCGGTCTTCCTGCTGCGACTTGTGCGCACCGACCTGACGCTTCTCGCCATCGATCCCAATGTCGCGGCGATCGTGGAAGGCACGATCATGGTCGTGGTCGTCATGCTTGGCGCTTTCCTGGCCATGAGGGGGAGGACGCAATGAGCCTGGGCGCGACATCGACAACAGCGCAGGTGCCGCTCCGCCGGCGCATCAAGCGCTTCATGAGTGACCGACCGCTCGTGCCCCTGCTGATCCTGCTCGTCTTGCTGGTACTGGTGCTGCAAATCCTGCGCCCCGGCATCATCAACGAGCGCTGGATCGCCAACACCATCAAATTTGCCATTCCGCTGGCACTCCTGGCCGGCTGCCAGACCATGACGATGCTGACGGGCGGCATCGATCTTTCCGTCGGCACCGTCGCCACGATGAGCGCCTTCATCATGGCGACTCAGGTCATCAATCACGACCCTGCTGTCGCCATACTGATCTGCATGATCCCGGCCGTGCTGATCGGCCTGGCGAACGGCATCGGCGTCGGCGTCTTTCGGGTGCACCCTCTGATCATGACGCTCGGCACCAGTCTGATCGGCATAGGCTGCCTGCAGGTCTACCAGCGCACCGTCATCGCGACGGGGACCAAGGTGCCGGATTTCCTCGGCTGGCTCGGAACCGGGCTGACCTATGGCGTCCCCAACGCGCTGCTGCTCTTCCTGCCTGTCGCCGCTCTGATCATCTTCACGCTGCGCCGCACCGGATTCGGCAGGCTGCTCTATGCGGTCGGCGACAACGAGAAGGCTGCGCGTCTCTCGGGCGTCGTCTACTGGAAGGTGATCATTGCGCTCTACATCATTTCGAGCGTCCTCGCGGGTATCGTCGGGCTGCTCTACGTCGGCCTGATCAAGGCGCCATCGCTCTCCCTCGTCGAACCGCTGGTGCTGCCCTCGGTCGCTGCGGCCGTCATTGGCGGCACCTCCATCTTCGGCGGGCGGGGCGGCTACACCGGAACGATACTCGGAGCGCTGATCCTGACGGTGCTGACCACGTTGCTTACGGTGCTGCAAATGCCGGAGGGCGCTCGCCGTATCCTGTTCGGGCTGATCATCCTGCTCGTCACGGCGGCCTACCTTCGCATCATCGAGGATCGCTAGGACGACCTGAAAGGCTATTCGCCGATGCGCGCGGTACCCGATGCGCCATCGTCGCGAAGCCAGGCAATCTTGCCTTGGCCGAGCAGCTTGATCTTGAAGCAGAATTGGCGGCCCTTGTACCAGGTCGGCCATTGCTGACAGAGCGCGTCGTTCTCGACCCACCAGCGGCCCTCTTCCTTCGGTGCGAACATGCGGGCAGCCGAGATCCCGGAAATGTCACCCACCACCACGCCGTCATTGCGGTAGCGCAAAGGCAGGGAGATACCGAGCGGCGTGTTGAGCCGCACCAGTTCGCCGCCGATCAGCTTCCTGATGCCTGAGCCGGCAAGTTCCTCGGCGATCGCGGCGCGTGAGATCACGCAGAGTGCTGCCAGGAATACGACGGCGAGGCATCTCGGTGCGGTAACGGACGACATGATGGCTCTCCATCTTCAGCTTAAACCACGCACCGACCGCTCACCTGCGTCGCAGTAGGCGCTAGCGGGATTTACGGTCGGCCGCGGGAAACGGATCATACCTAGCACGCGAGGCAGTGTTGGGCGGCTGAAGCTGGGACGGGGAGCGGAACCCGGTTATGCCTGGGAGAACCGATAGCCGTGCGCGGCGGGACATGCCCGCGCGATCATATCGAAGCGTTCGCGTTGCGGTTCCGGCTGCGCGCCTGCACGAAGCTGCGGATGGCTAGGACTGCCACCGTCACGATGATCAGGATGACGGAGAGCGCCGCGATGGCGGGATTGATGTTGTCGCGCAGGCCCATCCACATCAGGCGAGGCAGAGTGATGGCATTGACGCTGGTGATGAAGAGCGTCACGCCGATCTCCTCCCAGGACAGGATGAACGACAGCAGTGCTGCGGTGACGATGCCGAACTTGATGTTGGGGATGATGACCTGCGTGGCGCGCTCCCAGGTGCTCGCCCCGAGCCCGCGTGCGGCGAGGTCGATGCGGCGGTCGACCTGGCTCAGCGCCACGAGGATCAGCACTGTCGCGAACGGAACGGTCATCACCGAATGCGCCATGGCGACGCCGAGCCAGGTGTCGTAGCCGAACAGCGAACCGGCGCTCGAGAGCGAAGTGAGCAGGAAATAGAGCGTAATGGCAGAGACGACCGGCGGGACCACCATGGGCAGCAGGACGAAGCCGACAAGGAGCGCGGTGAAACGCGGCTGGAACATCCACACCCCGAGCGAAAAGCATAGTGCCAGCAGGGTGGAGAACAGGCTGCTCACGACGCCGATGCGTATGGAGAGCAGGATGCTGTCCAGCCAGCGCGGATCCTCGATCAGCGCGCGGTAGTGCCGGAGGGACAGTTCGCCGGAGGGCATGGCCAGCATGCGCGATGGCGTAAACGACACGGGCACGACGGCCAGAAGCGGCATCAGCAGGAATAGCGCGACAAGCGCTGCGACGATCAGTGACACTGGGCCCGGGCGGTATGTCGGCATGGCTAGACCATCTGCCTTGGCCGCACGTAGCGGAACAGCAGCGCCATCAGGGCCGCGACGAAGAGCAACAGGACCACGCTGATCGCGGCGCCGAGACCCCAGTCGGGGCTCTGGAAAATGCGCAGGTAGACAAGTTCGGCGACCATGACGCTGCGCCCACCGCCGAGAATTGCCGGCGTCACGAAGAAGCCGAGCGCGAAGACGAAGACGATCAGCGCCGCGCCGATGATGCCGGAGGCGGTCATCGGGACGAAGACGGTCCAGAAGGTGCGTGTCCGGCTGGCGCCGAGGCCGCGCGCTGCTAGCAGTACGCGGTCGTCCAGGCTGCGCATTGCCGATGCGAGGGGAAAGACGGCAAAGGGAATGAGGAAGTGCGTCATGCCGACGATGACGCCGAATTCGTTGCGAACCAGCGCCAGCGGTTCCGACGTGACGCCGATCGCCTGAAGCCAGGTGTTGATGAGCCCGCGGTTGGAAAGCAGCGCGACCCAGCCGAAAGCCCGGGTCAGCACCGAAATCCAGAACGGCACAAGGATGCAGAATTCGGCCAGCATGCGCTGGGTAGGGGTGCCGCGCACCCATACGAAGGTGATGGCATAGGCGCAGATGACGGAGGCGGCCGTCACAACGGCGCAAATGCGCAGCGTACGGATGAAGACCGACTGCACCAGTGGATCAGTGAGAAGCACGCCGTACTGCCCGAGGCCAGGCTCGGGCAGCGTGAAGCTCCATTTGACGACACCGAGGAACGGCCAGGCATAGGACAAGGCAAGAAACAGGAGCAGCGGCGCCATGAGAAGCGCCGCGCCCGTCCTGTTCGACAAATGTCGCATCAATCCCCGGCCTGATCAGGCCGAGATGATCTTGGTGTACTCGTCGAGCGCTGCGCCGTAGTTGGCGGCGTACCAGTCCATGTCGAGCGGCACCTGCTTTGCCATGTTCGCCGGGTCGACGGGGTTGATCCGCCGCTGGTCTTCCGGGATCAGCGCGTCGGCCGCCGGGTTGGCCGGGCCCTGACCGAGCTTTTCGAACATGACCAGTTCCTTCTCCGGATCCTGCGTGCTGGCGATGAACTTCATCGCCGCTTCCTTGCCGCCAGGATTACCCTTGAGAACGGCCAGCGCTCCGGGGGAGATCAGGCCCTGGTCCCAGATGAACTTGATGCGGCCGCCCGAATCCTGCTCGATGAGCGAGGCGCGTGTCGACCAGACGATGGCCATCGAGGCTTCGCCGTCGAGCAGAATGCTCTGGCTCTCCGCGCCGCCGCCCCAATAGGCCACAATGTTTTCCTTGAAGGCAGCGATCTTGTCGTGCGCGCGCTTGAGGTCGAGCGGATAGAGTTCGGCCGGAGCGATGCCGTCTGCGAGCAGTGCTGCTTCCCAGCTCGACACGCCCCACTTGTAGAGCGAGCGCTTGCCAGGAAACTTTGCGACGTCGAAGAAGTCGGCCATGCCGGTCGGTGCCATGTCGCCGAATTTCTCGGAATCATAGGCGATGACGTAAGAGAAGAAGTAGGTCGAGGCGGCGTATTCCCAGCCGAAGCCCGGCCGCATCTTCGACTTGTCGACGACAGTGTAGTCGATCGGCTCGAGCATGCCCTGCTCGCCGAGCGTGATCGCCGAGAACGGATCGACGTCCACCAAGTCCCAGGTCGGGCTGCCGCTCTTGAACTGCGCGGCGATGGCCCCTTCCGTCGGGCCCGAACCGTCCATCTTGACGACGATGCCGGTGTCCTTCGTGAACGCCTGCCCATAGGCCGCGTCGTAGGCGGTGATGGCGTCACCGCCCCAGTTCACCAGCACAAGGTCCTTGCTCTGCGCAAAGGCGCCCGACGAACGCAGCAGCGCCGGCGTACCGGCCAGGACCATTGCCGCGAGTTGCGTGAACTGGCGGCGCGAGATCTCGCCGCGCACGGTTCTGGCTGAAAGTGATTGAATTGCCTGCTTCTTGATGGCGCTTGTCATGTCAGTTCCCCATTCTTGGTTGTTGTTGATCTTCAATTCATACCGCCTGCGTCATCGACCTCCGGCCGGCAGCAGGATGCCCTTGTCAGAGGGCCAGGTCAGCCAGACGGCATTGCCGCCGTTCAGCGCAGAGGCCGCGACCTCGTTGGGCACGGAAACGGTGACTTTCGCGCCGTGCTGCGTCTCGAGATCCAGCTTGGTCGCGGCTCCGAGATAGGTGGATGCCGTTGCCGTTGCTGCTATGCCGTTCTGTTGCGGCGAGGCTTCGCGTGCGATCGACATATACTCGGGACGGACCGCCAGCAGCGCGTCGCCAGATACGCCGCTGCCGGCGCCGATCCTGACCGTGCGATCCTCGCAGACACCGACCATCGAGCCGTTCTCCTGACGCACGCCTGTCAGCGGGAGCATGTTGATCTCGCCCAGGAACTCGGCAACGAAGCGGTTGGCCGGGCGATCGTAAACCTCCTCCGGCGCGCCGACCTGAAGCAGCTTGCCGTGGTTGAAGATGGCGATGCGCGACGACAGGGCGAGCGCCTCGCTCTGGTCGTGCGTCACGAAGACGAAGGTCGTCCCGGTTTCCTCGTGCAGGCGCTTCATCTCGGCCTGCATCTGGCCGCGCAAGCCCTTGTCGAGGGCGGAAAAGGGTTCGTCGAGCAGGAGCACTCCCGGCTCGAACACCAGGGCGCGGGCCAGCGCCACGCGCTGCTGCTGGCCGCCCGACAATTGCGACGGCAGCTTGCGTTCGTGGCCCTTCAGGCCTACCCGCTCGATCATCTCTCCGACCCGCTGGCGGATATCGGCTGCCGAACGCTTGCGGACCTTCAGGGGGAAGGCGATGTTGGCTTCGACAGTCATGTGCGGGAACAGGGCATAGCCCTGGAACACCATGCCGGAAGAGCGCAGTTCGGCAGGTTGCCTGGTGATGTCGACGCCGTCGCTCAGCAGGCGACCGTCGCTTGGCGGCAGAAAGCCGGCGAGGATCATCAGGAAGGTCGTCTTGCCCGAACCCGAGGGGCCGAGCAGGGTCAGGAATTCACCGCGCCCGATATCGAGCGTCAGGTCGTCGAGCGCGCGGAAAGAGCCGAAGCTCTTGCCGATCCCGATTGCCTTGATCTCTGCGGCCCGTCTAGGCTGATGCATTCGGTCATCCCTGACTGTTCCGGCAAAATCGTAGGCACGGTTTTGATGCACCGCAACCGAATAGTTTTCGCCGTATCGGCAAATTTCATTCACCCCAGCTACTGCCGGCTGTAGGCTTTGCGGGAACTGGCTTCGTATTCGCCAAGCCGGGATTTCAGCCAGCCGCCGAACGCCGAGACGATGGGGTGGTCGGCCTTGGCACGTTCGGAGACGAGGAAGTAGGAACGCGGCGACTTGATCGCGATGTCGAAGGGCCGCACGAGCCGTCCTTCGTCCAGCGCCTTGCGGCTTGTCAGTTCGTCCCCCATGGCGATGCCCTGCCCGGCAATGGCCGAGGAGAAGACAAGGTTCATGTCGGAAAAGACGATGCCGCATTCAGGGTCGGGGTTCTCTACGCCGGTTGCCGCGAACCAGCGCGACCAGTCCTCGAAGTCGCCGAGATGGAGCAGGTTACTGCGCAGCAGGTCCCTAGGCCGGGCGAGGCCGCCGAGCTTGTTGAGCAGGCTCGGGCTGCAGAGCGGCGTGAATTCGATGTCGCACAGCAGTTCCACCGCATGGTTCGGCCAATTGCCGATGCCGAAGGAAATGAAGACGTCCACGTCGGGTTGCGAGACGTCGTCCAACCGGCGTGGCGTGACGATCCTGAGCGAGACCCCAGGATAGAGTTCCTGGAAGCCGGCGATGTGGGTGCTCAGCCAGAGCGAGGCAAAACCCGGCGTGCAACTGACGCTGAACGACCCGCCGATGCCCTTGCTGTCCTGCTTGTCGCCGGCATCGCTGAGCATGGCCAGTGCCTTGCGTACGTCGTGGGCGTAACGCCGCCCGCGCGCCGTCAGCGTTATGCCCTTGCCTACCCGCTGCAACATGTCGAACCCGAGATCGCGCTCGAGAAGGCGCAACTGGTGGCTGACCGCGCTGCGCGTGAGGTGCAGTTCGTCGGCGGCCCGCCAGACGCTGCCGTGGCGGGCAAAACTGTCCAATGCGCGCAGCGCCTGGGTCGATGGAATTCGCAAGGCACGTCCTTTGAGGTGAACCAAATTTGCCTGAAGGACGAAAACATATCACTTTTTGCGCCGGCCATTCACTGCTTTCCTTGCGATGTCCCGGCCTATCGGCGTTCGGGATCTGCAAGCGAGGAGAATTCGGTTGGCGACCCCGGCTCAGACAAGCGCGCTTGCCTTCGTCGAACAGGCCCGGCCGCAACTATCCGCGGCGACGCGGACCATTTTCGACTTTGGCGAGACGGCATGGCGCGAGTACCAGTCGGCCGCCTGGTATGTCGACTTGCTGAAACGCGAGGGCTTTTCCGTCGAGACCGGGTCAGGCGGCATGCCGACCGCGTTCTGCGCGCATTGGACCAACGGCGCCGGCTCGACCGTTGGCATGTATGCCGAGTATGACGCGGTGCCCGGCAACTGCCAGGATGCCGCCACCGTCAGGCGGCCGCGCCCGGGTCTCAATCACCATGCCGGCGGACATACCGACCCGCATTCCGGGCTCGGCATTGCCAGCCTCGGTGGCCTGCTCGCCACCAAGGCGGCGATGCAGCAACACGGAATCAAGGGTACGCTGCGCTTTACCGGCGAGCCGGCGGAGAAGGTGCGCGGCTCCAAGCCCATCCACGCGGCCAAGGGCTACTATGACGGTCTCGACGGGATGATCTCGTTCCATCCCTTCTACATGCTGCCGCTCTGCAATACGGCGCGCTGGGATACCCATTGTGGTGCCGCCTACGCGATGATCTACCGCTTCGTCTGCGATCAAGCCGAAAGCTGGGGCGCCGGCGATGGTGCGCCCATCCCGCAGTCGCATTCGGATGTGCGGGCGCCTGGCGCCAACGACGCGCTGATGATGATGTACATGGCCTCCAAGGCGCTGCGCGATTCCATGCTGCCGCATCGCGGCGGCTGGTCCATCAGCGAGGCAATCCTCACCGCGGGCCAGGCGACCGCCGACAATCTGCCGGCGGATATCGCAGAGGTCCAGTACATGATCCGCGTGCCGACCGTGGCAATGGCCGAGCAGGTCACCGCTGTTCTCGACAGGAATGCCGAGGCGGCCGCCGCCATGAGCGGCTGCCGGTTCGAGCGGCACTGGGTATCGAAGTCGCGGCCCGGACTGGCCAACCATGCCATGGCACGCATCGCCTACCAGTCGCTCGAAACTGTCGGCGCGCCGCGCTGGGGCGACGCAGCCAAGGCAGTGGCGCGCGAGATTCAGCGCAATGTCGGCATCGAGCCGATGGCCGACCCGTTTCTCGCCGAGTGCGAAAAACTGATCGAGCCCGAGGCCGCCGAAGAAATCCTGCGCCGCGACTTGCCGCCCTCCCAGCTCAATTCGACATCCGACGATTACACCGACATGAGCTGGCATGCGCCGACGGCGCGCGTCTATGTCGCGCGACCGGCACTCAAGGCGCCCGCTGGCTTCGCCTACCCCTCATGGGTGATGAACGCGCTCGGCGGCATTGCCGAAACGATCGACCCGATGGTGGTCTGCGCATCCAAGACTGTCGCGCTCTCGGCGCTCAGGTTGCTCGAGGATAAGGCGGCGCGCGATGACGCCCGGCGCGAATTCGTCGAGCGCACCGGTGGCGGAATCGGCGGCGAGCGCTGGCTGGCGCCGCTTTGCGACTACGAGCCGCCAATCCATTTCCGCTGGCCCGAATATGTCACCACGAGCAGAGGCCGCGAGTGGTGGATACCGACTTTTCCCAATGCATGATCAGAGGAGACCGACATGACACGGCATGAGATGATCAGTACCGGCGAACCCTTCACCCTGCAGCGTCGCAACAAGGCCGGCGGCACCGCGCCGCTGGCCGGTTGGGGCTTTGCGAACGAAACCGATCCGCTTACCGACGTGCTGCTTGGCTCGCCGGCCTACCTGCGCCATCTGGCGACCAGCTCGCTGTCGCGCAAGCACTTGCGCGAGGCGCCGTGCAACATCCAGACAGCGCAGGCCCAGCACAAGGATCTGGTCGCCGCCTACGAGAATTTCGGCGTCAGGATCCACTGGCACGAACCCGAGCCGGAGCTGCCGATGCAGGTCTACTCGCGCGACTCCAGCGTGATGACGCCCTATGGCGCGATCATCACGGCGATGGCCAACTGGTGGCGGCGCGGCGAGAACTACGCGGCGATCCGAACCTACGAAAAGCTCGGCATCCCGATCTACGACATGGTGACCGCCGGCACTTTCGAGGGTGGCGACTTCAACGTCATCGAGGAAGGCTGCGTGCTCATCGGCTGCGGCGGCGCCCGCACGCAGGAAGAGGGCGCTCGCCAGGTTCAGGCATGGTTCGACAAGGAAGGCTGGGAGACGCGGCTCGCCTTCATCGACGAGTACTATGTCCATATCGACCTGATGGTGGTGCCGATCGCCGAGAAACTGACCGCGGTCTGCCTTGCCTGTACGGAGCCCGGCATCGTCGACTGGCTGAAGGGCAAGGGCCACGAAATCATCGACGTACCCTTCCAGGACACGATGGCCCTTGGCTGCAACTTCATGTCGCTCGGAAAGGACCGCGTCATCGCGCCGACCGTCTCGAGGACGCTGATCGAGAAGCTTAAGGCGCTCGGCTTCGATGTCGCGGCCGTCGACATGAGCGAGATCTCCAAGACGGGCGGCGGCATCCATTGCATGGCGCAGGCGCTGAAGCGCTCGCCGGCCTGACGGCGATTGCCGTCGGGGCGGCCGGCTCTCAGCCGGCCGCCTGCGGCAGCAGGAACGGCATGCCTGCTGGCGGCAGGGTGTCGACCCTCAAGGCGCAGTCGAAGACATCCGAGACAAGGCGATCGGTAAGCACCGCTCGCGGCGTGCCCGCCGCGGCCAGCCGCCCGCGCTGCATGACGGCGACTCTGTCGGCGAACATCGCCGTCAGGTTGAGGTCGTGCAGAATGGCGACCACACCGCCACCCTCATGCGCAAAGTCGCGGGCAATGTTCATGATGATCAGCTGGTGCTTGATGTCGAGGCTCGAGATCGGCTCGTCGAGCAAGAGGTAGCGCGGAACGCCGTCCAGAACGGGCAGCCAGACCTGGCACAACACCCGGGCCAGTTGCACGCGCTGCTGTTCGCCGCCCGAAAGCTCCTGGTAGAGGCGCCCAGCGAAGCCACCGAGGTCGACGCGCGCCAGCGCCTTTTCGGGCAGGTCATCGCTGCTGGCGGACGTTGCGCGGGAGCGGCCGCCGAGGACGCCGAGCCTCACGATCTCGCGCACCGTGTAGGGGAAGGAGAGGGCGGTCGCCTGCGGCAGCACCGCGCGTACCGATGCGGCCTCCCACGACTTCATGGCGGCGATATCGCGGCCGTTGATTGTGATCGTGCCGGTGCAGGCAAGCTCGCCCGAAAGGGCTCGCAAGAAGGTCGTCTTGCCCGAACCGTTCGGGCCGACGATCGCCGCAAACTCGCCGGGCGCCACGGCAAAATCGATGTCGGCGACGATAGGCTTGCGACCGATGGATACGGATACGTTGCTGGCTTCGATCATCGGCTTGGCCTTACAGGTCCAGAACGCCGCGCTTGCGCAGCAGGATCCACAGGAAGAACGGTGCTCCGGCGGCGGCCGTGACAATGCCGATCGGCAGCTCGGCAGGCGCGACGATGGTGCGGCTGACCGCGTCGGCAAGCAGCAGGAGGCTGGCGCCAAGAAGGGCCGAGGCCGGCAGCAGGAACCGGTTGTCGGGACCGATCACCAGCCGGAGCAGATGCGGCACAACGATGCCGACGAAGCCGATACCGCCGCTGACGGCGACCGATGCGCCGGTGGCGGCGGCGACGGCAATGATGGCGACATATTTGAGCCGCTGTACCGGGATGCCGAGATGGCTTGCCGTCGCCTCGCCCAGCGCTAGCGCGTTCAGCCCCCGCGCGAGGAAGGGCGTCGCAGCGAGGGCGAGCAGCATGATCGGCGCGACGGCGCCGATCTTCTGCCAGGTCGCCCCTGACAATGAGCCGAGCGACCAGAAGGTCAGGTCGCGCAGTTGCCGGTCGTCGGCGGTGAAGATCAGAAGGCCGGTAAAGGCCATTGCCATGGCAGCCAGCGCGATGCCGGCAAGCAGCATGGTGGCGACCGAGGTCCGGCCCTGTCTCGTCGAGATGCGGTAGAGCAGCAGTGTCGTTGCGAGGCCGCCGAAAAATGCCGCGATCGGCAGGGCAAAGCTGCCGAAGACCAGGATGACGGGTGCCAGGACAGTTGCGCCGAGCACGATGACCGCCACCGCGGCGAGGCTCGACCCGGCCGAGATGCCGATCAGCCCGGGATCGGCGAGCGGGTTGCGGAAGAGGCCCTGCATGACTGCTCCCGATACGGCGAGCGACGCGCCCACCAGGACGCCGAGCATCACGCGCGGCAGCCGGATATCGATCATGATGACGCGGTCGCGCATGGATAGCGTGCTGTCGAAAGATGGGGACGCAGCGTCGAGCAGGAATCGCCAGCCGGAGGCGTCCGATGCGCCGGAGTCGAGGCTGAACAGGACGGTCAGTGCCAGGGCCAGGACAAGCCCCGCGATGACCAGCCTGGCAAGAGCCGTCCGATCCCCGTCGAGCGAGGCACGCCGTCGCCGGCCGATCACGCCGTCCATGATGTCGTATGCCATGGCGCGTTCAGTTCCCGAGGTCGCCGCCATAAAGTGCCGTGGCGAGGTCGCGAACTGCACCTGCCGTGCGCGGCCCGAAGCCGAGCAGGTAGGACGCATCCATATGAACCAGGCGCCTGGCCTGTCCGGCGGGGGTCGATGCGATGGCCGGGAGGGCGAAAAGCTCAGCCTCGTTCAGTGTCCGGTCGCCGCCGCGGTCCATCATCAGGATCACGTCGGGGCGGGCGAGTATCGCCGCCTCGTCGGAAAGATGCTTGTAGCCCGAAAACCCATCGACCGCGTTGATCGCTCCCGCCATGGCGATGATGCCCGCCGCCGATGTGCCGCTACCGGCCGCGAGCAGCTTTCCGCCCTGGGTCGACAGTATGAAGAGCACCCGCTTTCGTTCCGTGATCCCGGCGGTCATCTGTCCGGCGGCGGCAAGGTCGGCGTCGACCCTCGCCGCCAGCGCATCGGCCCTTTGTTCCGTGCCGAGTGCTTCACCGACGACGCGGATCTTTTCGAGGATGCCCGCCCGGTCGAATGTGTCGGGCACGATGATCATCGGCACGCTGGCCTTGGCCAGCACGTCCATGGCCTCTTTCGGCCCGCTGCCCTCCAGCGCCAAGATGCCGCTCGGGTCGACCGACAAGACGCCTTCCGGCGACAGCGCACGCATGTAGCCGACATCGGGAAGCGCCAGCGCGGCATCCGGGTAAACGCTTGTCGAATCACGTGCGACCAGCCGCTTCTCCTCGCCAAGCGCGTAGACGATCTCGGTGATGGACCCGCCGATGGCCGCAATTCGGGAGGCGTCCTTGAAACTCGCGGATGCTTCCTGAGCAGCGCCTGCTGTCACGCCGGCAGCCAGCAATATGCCTGCGAGGGAAGCGCGCCTGAGCACGCACGAGAAAGACGTCGCCTTGCTCATCCTGCAACCGCCATCGTCTCGGTGCGGGGCAGGTTCTCGACCAGAAACCGCCAGTCCTCGCGCTCGCCTTCGCCCTCGTGACGCTTGCCGAAGAACTGGATGATCATGTCGTTATCGGCGCCATAGGCCTCGATCGAGGTGACATGGCCGTCCTTGGTCGGCTTGCGCACGGCCCACAATTCACGGACGTGATCGGTTCTCAGATGCAGATGGAACGTCTCGTCGAGAACGTTGAGCCACGGCCCCATGGTCTTGATGTTCTTGACCGGCCCGGAGTGAATCTGGATGCAGCCACGATTTCCCACGAAGCACATGACGGGCATGTCGCCAGCGGCCGCGTGGAGGAACATGGCGGCCAGCGCCTCGTTGTCCAGCCGCCATGAATAATCCGGCCCGACCATGTTCACGGCCTGGTGCCGAGACAGGTTGAGCGTCTTCAACATCCCGAAGAACTGGTGCACATCGGTCATCCGGCCCCAGCGTTCGCGCAGTTCGGTCGCGCTGGCCCTGCTCTCCGGCGTCGGGCTGGGCTCCACCCCCTTGAGGTCGACAGTCGCGGACTGGTCGTTGGAGAGAAGCCGCTCCACCAAAGCGTGATAGGCAACCAGTGCGGAGGCCGGACGCAGATGGACCTTGTGCACGGCATCGCCTGCGTCGTCGAAGAACTGCAACGAATGGCGGATTTCATCGCCATCGCGCTTCTCGACGGCAAATCCATGCGCCCAGACCTTTGGAAAGATCCGCAGGTCGATGTCTTGGCCCAGCACCATGGCATTGTGTTTGCCGGTCACCACCTTGTCGTAGACGCCGATCTTCTCGTGCACGGCGCTCTCGTTGCGCGTCAACGCCATGACTTCCCCGACCGCTTCAAGGCCGGTCAGCAGGTCGTCCACGCGCGGCTCGATGCGCCGGACGCTTTCGCCGCAATGTGCAGCCACCAGTTCTGCTTCCGAGATGCCGAGTTGCAGGGCGAGATCACGCTCCCGCATCTTCGGATTGTCGTACCGTGCAGCCCGGATTTCGTGCGGCGCTGGCTTAACGCGCTGATCCATTGTCGTCCCCTACTTGTTGAGAATGAGCTTGCCCTGACGGGTGATCTTCAGACGGTAGAGCGCGCCGGCGTGATGAATGCCGATCTCGTAGAGCCCCTCGAAGAGTGCGTCGCTGGAAACGGTTTTCGGCGGCGTCCCGGTCTGCTGATGGCGCGGATGCTGGTCGGGGCCCTCCCGGCGCGGCCGGAGGCGGAATTCATAGGGATTGTGCGCGTTCATCTCTCTTCCTTTCTTGCCCTGCCGGCGAGCAAGGCCTCTTCGGTCAGACTTCGAAAAGTTATATTGACTCGAATAGTCATGTTTATTATCCAGTGCAATACCGGAGTCAATGACTCAACATTTAGTACTCCGGATTTTTGCAATCCGCGAGCGAGCGCCATGCCAGCCAGCATCGAAGTCAGACATTTGGAGTTGGGACATGGGGTTGGTCGGGCGCGATATGGCGATACTGCTGGGCAGTGTCGCATTGGTGGTGTTTTCTGGAGGAGCGGTCAGAGCGCAGGTGCTGGAACCGGACACACCGCTGCTGGTCGACCAGACCAGCGACGAAGCAACGGTTGAGGCCGCAGCAGCTTCGCAGCCGGCAAGGCAGATCAAGGGTGCGACCGCGCTCGATCAGATCACCGTCGTCAGCCGCACTGACGAGACTGCGATAGAGACGATGGCTTCGGTCAGCCATGTCGATCAGGAACAACTCGAGAGACGCATGGCGACGACGCCGCAGGGATTGCTGTTCGGCGTTCCGGGAGTGGCCATGCAGTCCGACGCCAACCGGTCGGCCTCGAGCGTGAACATTCGCGGCTTGCAGGATTTCGGCCGCGTTGCCGTCATCATCGACGGGGCGCGCCAAGACTTCCAGCGCTCCGGCCACGGCACCCAGTCGATGTTTTGGCTCGATCCGGAACTCGTCCAGCAGGTCGACGTAATCCGCGGGCCCGTGGCCAACACCTATGGCTCCGGCGCGATCGGTGGCGTCGTCGTCTTCGAGACCAAGGACGCCGAGGACTTCCTAAGGCCCGGTGAGACCTGGGCGGCCTCGTCGACCGGACAGTACGAGTCCAATGGCGATGGCTGGACCACCAGCGCGACCGGGGCCTACCGCTTCAACGACGCCGTGGACGTGCTCGGCAACTTCGTCTGGCGGGACTATCAGGACTACTCGGACGGCAACGGAGATGACGTCGCCGGCAGTGGCTTCGATGTGCTCAGCGGGTTGCTCAAGGCAACCATCCGGCCGACTGACACGAGTGACCTCAAGCTCGGCTGGATCGGTTCCAGCGACAGCTGGACCGAAGGCGGAGACACCTACTCGCTGGATGCCGATCAGAACATCTTCACCGGGCGCTACCATGTGACCGACGAAGACGAAAGCTGGCTCGATCTCCACGTCAACGGGTCGTTCGGCCGGACAGGTCTCGACCAGACCTACCTCACCGATGTTGCCCGCTTCGATTCCCAGACGGGTCTGCCTATCGTCGTTCCTGCCGGCGCGCAGACGACCTACGATGTCGATACCTTCGGTCTGGACATCTGGAACACGTCGCGCTTCGACACCGCCTCCGTGTCGCATGTACTGACCTATGGCGGCGACTGGGTCGCCGACGACGTCGTCACGGCCAGCCCGGAAGGCGGCATGGATATCTACACGCCGTCGGGCAAGCGTCGCGTCGCGGGCGCCTACATCCAGGAGCAGCTGACCTGGGAGTGGCTCGAGGTCGTCGGCGCGCTGCGCTACGACAGCTACAAGCTCGACAGCGATGTCGGCGAGACATCCGGCGACCGCCTGTCACCCCGCATCACGGTCGGCGTCTCCCCCTTCGAGCAGATCGGCCTGTCCGGCCTGCAGGTTTACGGCACCTATGCGGAAGGCTATCGCTCGCCGTCCCTGTCGGAAACGCTGATCAGCGGGCTGCACCCCAATGGCGTCGTCTTCCCGTTCCTGCCGAACCCCAATCTCAGGCCGGAAACTGCAAAGACCTGGGAGGCAGGACTCAATTACCAGGCGGACGGCATCATCGCCGGCGATGACAGCCTGCGTCTCAAGGCGGCCTACTACACCAACGATATCGACGACTATATCGGCGGCACCGAGATTTCGATCTTCGAGGGGAATCCGGACTGCCCGTTCTTTCCCCCGCCCTACTACCCGACCATTCCGACCTGTTTCCAGTATCAGAACTTCGCCAACGCCAGGATCAACGGCTTCGAACTGGAAGGACTCTACGATGCTGGCTGGGGCTTTGCCGGCCTGACACTCTCGGTCATCGACGGGCACACGGTCTCCTATGACGGCGAAGTCGAGGATCTGACGACCATCCCGTCATCGCAAGTGACCGGCCAGCTCGGTTTCCGCTTCATGGAAGACAGGCTGATTGTCGGCGGCGAGGTGCAGTACAATGGCGCTCCCGCGGGCAGCACGGTCGCGAAGGACTACACGCTGGTCAATCTCTTCGCCAGCTACCAGGCGACCGACGACCTGAAGTTCAACTTCCGCGCCGACAACCTGTTCGATGTCGACTACACCAACCCGCTCAACGCATCGACCACGACCGTCATCTACGAGCCGGGCCTCTCGGTGAAGCTGGCCGCGTCGATGCGGTTCGGAGGCTGAGCGCCGGCATGAGGATGGGTCCTTTCCTTGGTCTTCTCACCGTGGCGGTCGCAGTCGCCACGGTGCCGCAGGCGTTCTCGGAAGAGCCGGCTCCGTCCGTTCTCACTCTCGAGCTCAATAGCCTGCAGCCCTCCGACAAGGGCTGCCGGCTGACCTTCGTGGTGAGCAACAGGCTGGGAGCGGAACTCACGAAGGCAGCCTTCGAGATCGCCCTGTTCAACGAGGCGGGGATCGTCGACAGGTTGACGGTTCTCGACTTCAACGAGCTTCCGGCCGGCAAGACCAAGGTCGCGCGGTTTGATCTCGCCGGTGCCGACTGCGGCAAGATCAGCCGAGTGCTGATCAACCATGCGACCGAATGCGTGGGTGCCGGAATAGAGCCGGATGCCTGCCAAAGGCGCCTCGAGCCAGAGACGAAATCTGGCATCGCGTTCGGCATGTGAAGCCATGCCGCCAAGCCTCGAACCCGCTTTCGCCCCGGGTCGTCACCACTGGCCGCTGGCTGGACTGGGCACGGGCGGCTTCGAGCCAGATGTCCCGGATCTGACAGTTCCGGCCGGCGTACTGGAGCGCGGGGGGCGCGACTTCCCCGACCGGCTGTTCGTCGCGAGGATCGATGGCGACATTGTTTCCAGTCCCGCCGAACCGATGGGGCCGCCGCCGGTCGTGGTTCGTGGCTGGTCCGCCAAATGGCGTCTGGCGCTCGCCGCCTCCTGTCTCCTGCACGCGGCTGCCGCAATATCCTGTCTGAACCTGCAGAGTGAGGCCGTGCTGATCGAGGGGGCAGAACTCTCCGGCATCGCCTTTCACGGCAATGCTTCGGAAGATCAGATGTCCGCAGGCGAATTATCCAGGACGAGCGAGCCGGCCGTCGAAGTCACCATGATCACCATGATGGAGGCCAGGCCGGTCGACACGACGGAGGCCGAGATGTCGCCCGCCAACGAAATCGCCGAGGCCGTCCATGTCGTCGAGACGGAAGGGCCGGTTGTCGAGCGGGTTCAGCCTGAGCGTGTTGCCGTGGCACGTCCCGTCGCCAGTTCCGATGCGGTGCCTGCCGAGACCGTCACCGCGCAGGCGGCGTCCGCCATGCCTCCGGAGCCGGCCGAGCCTGTCGAGACGATAGTCCAGCCGTATGCGCCAGGCGCCGAGCCCGCGCTGGAGATTCTCGCGACCGATCGGTCAGAATGGGTCGCCGACGACCCGGCCCTAAACAAGGTGATCGAACCCCGCCCGGCCGAACCGGTCGAAGTTGTCGAGCGCGATGTGCAGGTGGCGGCGGAAACCGCCCATGCACCAAGCGCCGAAAGCGTCGAGCCGACCGAGCCGGCACAGCCCGACAGCAAGCCTGAAGCGACGGTATCCGAGACAACTGAAGCGCCGATTTCGTCGCCCGTCGGGCCAGACAGGATACAACCGATCGAAGTAAAGTTTGCCGAGGCCTCCGAGATCCTTGCAGCCGTCACATCTCCACCCCTGCCCGAGCCGAGGCCGGAGATCGTCGAGCTGACCGAGCAGGAACCGGCACGGCGCCCCAGGGAAGTGGAAAAAGGCAAGAAGGCTGAGCCCAAGCCTGCTGCGAAGGCGAAGAAGGCCGGAAATGGCGGCAGCAACCAAACCGATTCCCGGCGCGGCCAGGCCGATGGCCGGGAAACCGGGCAGGCTGCGTCGAGCAGCAAGGGCGGCAAGAGTTCCGCCGCGGGCAACGCCGCCTTGTCCAACTATCCGGGCAAGGTCGCCAGCAAGTTGCGTCGCGCTCTGCGCTACCCGGCGGCGGCGAAGCGCCAGCGCCTGCGTGGTCAGGTGCGCGTGAGTTTCGTGGTTTCAGCAGGCGGCGGGGTCAGCGGGATCCGCGTCGTTGCGAGTTCCGGATCGTCGATCCTGGACAGCGCTGCGATCGAGGCCGTGCGCCGCGCTGCACCCTTTCCGGCCATCCCTGCCGGTGCCGGCCGCGCCAGCTGGCCGTTCACCGTGCCTTTGGCGTTTTCGCGCTGAACGGCCGACCCACCAGGTTTGGTGCAGTCGAGTTCTTGCGCATCAACTTCTCCATAGCGCAGGTGATGGAGATCGTTGCGTGGCCCGATGCAAGCGTGCGCACATGAGTGCGCGGCCTGGGATGGAATTTTGCCGACCCCGGGTTCGTTCTGACGCGCCTGTTCTTTGATGCGGGCATTGCTCCGGTTTTGGACCGGAGCGACGCAAATCGGGTTCACGTCTTCGTCACCGGATCTCGGATCTGGGTTGCCGCGACATCACGCGCGAACCCACCACATGCGCACCAACAGCGGCATTGGTTTCATCCCGCAGGGCCGCGAAATCTTTCCGAATCTTTCGGTGAAGGAAAACCTGCAAATGGGGCTCCTGCGGCTCGCCAACAAAAGCTCGACTTCACAGAAGCGCTGGTAGACAGCACCTTCGTCATCCAGCGCGGCAAGATCACCGGCTCGATCTCCTACGAGGATCTCGCAGATGCGTCCGTAGTCAACGAGTTTGTCAGGCTCGGATAACACCAACCACAGGGTGGGCTCGCGTCAGGGCGTAGCTCGCCGAACGGCCGCATTCCATTGCCGAGCGTATGACTGCAGTTCGCTATGGTGTCCGCTAGTCTGCACCATCCTGCCTGGCATCATCCCGCAGACTCCCGTCAGCAAGAGAGCGGCGCCAAGACTCGTCCCTGTCGAACTCCGTTGAGCGGCAACGGGCATTCCAGTCGCGGCGGCCAGCATCGCAAGATAGGCGCCGTTTCCGGCAAACGGGCCCTCGACGACAATCTCGCCGTCTGCCCCGACAAGGTCGAGGCAGGTCGCTGTCATCAGCGCCAGGTAGAAGCTCGCCGCGGTCCGCCGCTCAGGACCCATCGGCTCGGCCGGATGCCAGGCGAAGGGTCGTGCTGGAAAGGGACCGGAACCGCTGCTGACAGACGGCAGCAGCATCACGGATCCGGATAGCACCGCGGACCAATCGTCGTCGGTGGCGTTTCCGGCATCCGGTACCAACCGCTCAAACTCCCGCCCGCCCATAAAGCGCGCCGAGGGAACGGGATCGCCGAAAGCGTTGACGTTGACCAGCGTATCGCGTGCCGGGTCGAGGGGTGTCGTGCGGCCGCCGACCGCCATCGAAACCACCCAGGTGCCTGTCGATACCACCGCGAACGGGGCCTTGCGCGTCACCAGATGTGGCAGCAGCGACGCATTGGAATCATGGATGCCGCAGGCGACGGGGGTTTCTGGATCGATGCCGGTGCGCGTTGCTATCTCCGGAAGCAGCGAGCCAAGCATGTCTGCCGCGCGGCGCATTGGCGGGAACAGGCGGCGCCAACCCATCTCGCCGACCAGCGTGGAGAAATCGCGTGCATGCGGGTTCCAGAGATCGGTGTGGCAGCCCAGTGACGTGACTTCGCTCGCTGCAACGCCCGTGAGTTTCATCGTCCAGAACTGCGGGTAGGTCAGGATTGCCCGGGCCTCGGCGAAGGCGTCGGAGAACCGCTGTTGCTGCCAGAACAGCTGCGCGCCAAGATTGAGCCCAGCCGGCAGTGCCGGCGATCCGGTCTCCGAGAACGGCGCCCGCACCCTCCCATAGGCGTCGCGCATTTCGTCCGGGCCGTCGAATTCATAGTCGAGGACCGGCAGCACGAGTTCGCCCCGAATATCGACCAGCGCCGCTGTTGCGCCATGTGTGGTGACGGAAACCGCATCGATCAGGCTCCCGCGCCGCAGTGCCGCCAACCCCTCGAGCACAAATGTCCAGATCGCATCGACATCGTGATGCGGGTACGGCCCGTCGCGGCGAACCCGGTTTGGCTGGGTTCGCGAGACCAGCTCACGCCGCGTGTCGAGATCGACCAGCGCCACCTTGGCGTTGGTCTTGCCGATGTCGACGACGGCCACGTGGCGGATGGCACTGGTCATTTCATGTGGAACACGGTTTCCAGGGGTACGGCCACCGGCTCGTTGTCGGGCCTTGTCTGCATGATATCCGCCATGTGCGCCCACCATTTGCGCATCACCGGATGGTTCGGCAGATCGGCCATCGTGTGCCCGTCCCTGCGCCACAGCACGCCGAGCAGCGAATAGGTCTCTTGGTCAAAATGGATCGAATAGTCCGATACGCCGGCCTCGCGCAGCAGCGCTACGAGGTCCGGCCAGATTTCATCGTGACGCCGAACATATTCGTCCCTCATGCCGGGGTTGAGCTGCATGCGGAACGCGTATTTCTCGGCCATCACCCTGCCCGCCTTCCCTTGATGCGTCTCCAGACGATGGGCAGTGCGATGACGGTTATCAGCAGCAGTCCGATGAAGATGGACATGACGATGCCCGGCACGTTGAGCAGGCCGAGGCCGAAGGTCACCAGCCCCATGATGAAGGCGGCGAGCACGACGCCCATGATGCTGCCGGCGCCGCCGAGGATCGAAACGCCGCCGAGCACCACCATGGTGATGACCTCGAGCTCGTAGCCCTGCGCGATCGAGGGCCGCGTCGAGCCGAGCCGCGAGGTGATCAGCACGGCGGCGATGCCGGCCATCAGCCCGGTCAGGCAGAACAGCACGAACTTGATGCGCCCGACGCGAACGCCGGAATACTGCGCCGCGACCGGGTTGTTGCCGATGGCGAAGACGCGCCGCCCGAAGCTGGTGCGGTGCAGCAGGAAGCCGTAAACAATGGCCGCCGCGAGGAACAGCACCAGCTCGAACGACACCACCCACCAGACATAGTCCTGGCCGAAGAAGGCGAAGCCTGCCGGGTAGCCCTTGTAGGCCTGGTCGCCGAGAATGATGAAGGCGATGCCGCGGAACAGGCTCATCGTGCCGATCGTCACGACGATCGACGGCAGGCCGAACCGGGTCACCAGCAAGCCGTTGAAGGCGCCGCAGGTGAGCCCGGCGGCGATGCCGATCGCCACCAGTCCCGGCGTGCCGACGCCGGCCTGCACGGCCATGCCCATCAGGGTCGAGGCGAGCGCGACGATGGCGGCGACCGACAGGTCGATCTCGCCGGAGATGATGAGCAGCGCCATGGCCAGCGCGATCAGTCCCTTCTCGGTGAAGTTGAAGGTCAGGTCAGACAGCGACCAGGCGTCGAGGAAGTAGGGCGAGGCGAGGCTGTTGGCGACGAAGATGGCGACCGCGACCAGCACCAGCAGCGCCTCCCAGGAGAACACCAGCGAGACCAACGGCCGGTCGAGCCGGTCGGGGATCTGGCGTGGCGCGATGGTGTCGCTCGTTGTGCTCATGCCGCTTCCGCCTTCCTCAGGATTATGCGGCCCTGCTTGCGTTCGCCCCGCGCGTTGAGCGCGACGGCCAGGATGATTGCGCTGCCCGAGATCGCCATCTGCCAGAAGGGCGAAATGTTCACCACCGGCAGCGCCGATGCGATGATGCCGAGGAACAGTGAGCCGAGCACGGCGCCGCCGACGGAGCCGATGCCGCCGGCTATCGAGATGCCGCCGATCACGCAGGCGGCGATGATGTTGAGCTCGTAGCCGTTGGCGACCTCCACCGAGGCGATGACGTAGCGCGAGATCCACAGATAGCCGGCGAGGCCGGCGACCAGCCCCGAAATGCAGAAGGCGATGAATTTCGTCCGCCCGACATCGATGCCGGCATAGACCGAGGCGGTCGGATTGACGCCGACCGCGTAGATCGAGCGGCCGAGTGCGGTCCGGGTCATCACCAGGAAGAAGAGGGCGATGACGATGATGGCGACCCATGACAGCACCGGGATGCCGAGGATCTGCGCGCGCTGGAAGCCGATGAAGGCCGGGCTCATCTGGTCGGCATTGACCCAGGCGCCGCCCGACAGCACGAAGGTGGCGCCGCGAAAGATGGTCAGCGTGCCGAGCGTCACCACGATCGAGGGAATGTCGAGCTTCCAGACCAGCAGGCCGTTGATGGCGCCGAGCACCAGCCCGACGGCAAGCGCGACGATGATCAGCAGAGGAATGGGGATGGCCGGAAAGGCGGCGTTGAGCATCGCCACCGCCATGCCGGTGAAGCAGAGGTTGGCGGCCATCGACAGGTCGATCGAGCGCGTCAGGATGACCACCATCTGGCCGAGCGCCAGGATCATCAGGAGTGAGGTGTCGTTGAACAGCTGGGCCAGGTTGCCGGGATGGGCAAAGCCGGCGAACCGCGATGAGACGAGGCCGATCATCGCCACGATTGCCGCGGCGAGCCAGACCTCGCGGTTGTTGAGCAGCGCCTTCATGCCGGAACGATCCCCGCCGCCGTCTCGACCAGCCTGACGGCATCCAGCCCCTTGTTGTCGAAGATGTCGGCAATGCGGCCCTCGCGCATGACGACGACGCGGTCGGACATGCCGAGGATCTCGGGCAGTTCGGAGGACACCATGATGACCGAAAGCCCCTCGGCGACGAGTTCGGCCATGAAGCCGTGCACGGCCGCCTTCGAGCCGATGTCGATACCCTTGGTCGGCTCGTCGAGAATGATCACCTTGGGCGCCGTCGCCAGCCATTTGGCGATGACGATCTTCTGCTGGTTGCCGCCCGACAGCGTGCCGACATCCTGGCTGAGCGAGGCGGCGCGCAGGTCGAGGCGCTGCGTGTAGGCGCGCGCAAGGTCGAACTCCTGCTTCAGCTGCAATACGCCCGACGACGAGGTCCGCTTCAGCGAGGGCAGCGACACGTTCTTGAAGATCGGCATGCCGATCACGACGCCCTGCTTGCCGCGTTCCTCCGGCACGTAGACGATGCCGGCATCGATCGCATCGGCCGCCGACTTCGGCGCGATTGTCTTGCCCTCGAGCGCGATCTGGCCGGCGCTGGTCCGGGTGATGCCGAAGATCGCCTGCATGACTTCGCTGCGACCGGCGCCGACCAGGCCGTAGAAGCCCAGAATCTCGCCTTTGTGCAGGTCGAAGGAAATGTCGTCGAACTCGGTGGGGTGCGACAGCTTCGAGACGCTGAGGACCGGCGCGCCGATGTTGGCCTCGCGCCGCGGAAAGATCTGGTCGACCGCGCGCCCGACCATCATCTGCACGATCTCGCTCTGGTGGGTGTCTGCGAGCAGCCCTTCGCCCACCATCTCGCCGTCCCTGAACACCGTGTAGCGGTCGGCGATGCGGTAGATCTCGTCGAACTTGTGGCTGATGAACAGCACCGCCTTGCCGTCGCTCTTGAGAAACTCGATGAGCAGGAAGAGCTCCTCGATCTCCTTGGCCGAAAGGGCGGCCGTCGGCTCGTCCATGATGACGATCTGCGCGTCGATCGACATGGCGCGGGCGACCGCCACGAGATGCTTGTTGGCGATGCCGAGGTCCCTCAGGCGCGCGTCGGCGTCGATATGGCCGGCCCGCATCGTGGTCAGGACTTCGCTGGCATTGGCGCGCATCGTCTTCCAGTCGATCGTGCCAAACCGCGTGCGCGGCGCATGGCCAAGGAAGACGTTCTCGGCCACCGAAAGGTCGTCGAACAGCACCGTCTCCTGGTGGATCGCGGTGATGCCGTGCTCGAACGCCTTGTGCGCGCTCGAAAGTTCGACAGCCTTGCCGTCGATGCTGATCTCGCCTGCATCGGGCTGGTAGATGCCGGTCAGGATCTTCACCAGCGTCGACTTGCCCGCCCCGTTCTCGCCGATCAGCGCCGTCACCTGGCCCGGATAGAGCGACAACCCGACATCGTGCAACGCACGAACACCCGGAAAGCTCTTGCTGATATGGGCAAGCGTCAGGCGTGGCGCGAGGGAAGGGCGGACGTTCTTTGCTTCTGGCGAAAGGGCTGTCGTGTCCATCTTGTCCGCTCCAGGCCCTGCAGCTTCGCGGTCGGAGGCTGCGGCGAAGCCTGATGCTTCGCCGCCCCGGTCCGAATTATACGCGGATCAGTAGATCTTGGAGAATTCTTCGATATTGCTCTTATCGAAGGTGAAGGGAGCGGCCATTGCCGCCGAGTTGGTATCGTCGAGCGTGACTTCGCCGACGCGGCCGATGGAGAGCTTGGCGCCGGGCTTGGCCTCGTCCTTCTTCACCGCCAGGTCGTGGGCGAGATAGACGGCCGAGTAGCCGAGGTCGATCGGGTTCCACAGCGCGACAGCCTGCGACGCGCCGTTGTCGATGAACTGCTTGAACTCTGAGGGCAGGGCCAGGCCGGTCACATTGACCTTGCCGATCAGGCCTTCATCCGTCACCACCTGCGCGGCGGCAACGACGCCGACCGTGGTCGGAGCGATGATCGCCTTGAGGTTGGGGTAGGACTTCAGCAGGCCCTTGGCCTCGTCGGTGCTCTTGGCCGAATCGTCATCGCCATAGACGGTGGCGACGAGGTTGATGTTGGGGAATTTGCCCGGCAGTGCCGCCTTGGCGGCCTCGATCCAGGCATTCTGGTTGGTCGCGGTGGAGGATGCCGACAGGATCGCCACGTCGCCGCCCTCGGGCAGGTAGTCGGCTGCGAGCTTGATGATGGTTTCGCCGATCAGGTTGGTGTCCGACGGGTTGAGGTGCATCTGGCGGCCTTCCGGGGCCACGCCCGAGTCCCATGAGATCACGGTGATGCCGCGTTCCATGGCCTTCTTCAGCGCCGGAACCAGCGCGTCGGCGTCATTGGCCGAGATAGCGATGGCGTCGACCTTCTGGGCGATCAGCGCATTGACCACTTCGATCTGCGCCTCTGCGGTGGCCTTTGTCGGGCCGGTGTAGATGATGTCGACGTCACCGAGTTCCTTGGCGGCTTCCTCTGCCCCCTTGTTGGCGGCGTCGAAGAAGCCGTTGCCGAGCGACTTCACGACCAGTGCGATCTTGACGTTCTCCGCATGGGCCGCGTTGGCGAACATGGCAGCCGAAAGCGCGGCGGCGACCATCAGTTTCTTGACAATATTCATTCTGTAATTCCTCCCTTGTGTTGCATTCCATCACCACCGCGGCCTGCGATTTTCCTCACGCCTGCAGCGAAGATTCTTCCCTGCCCGCCAGGCCGCGCGCCACGATGAGCGACACGCCGGCTGTCTCGAGCATCTTTGCCTCCCGGTCCTCGATACCATCGTCTGTAATGACGGTAGCGATCCGCGACAGGCCGCACAGGATCAGGCTGGAGCGCAGCCTGAACTTCGACGAGTCGACCAGGACCACCAGTTCGTCGGCCTGGTCGATCAGCTTCTGCTCGGCCTGGATGAGCAGCGGATCGCCCTCCATCAGGCCGAGCGGTCCGAGGCCCTGCGCGCCCATGAACATGCGCCGTGCGTAGAAATTGCGCGTCACGTCATTGTCGAAGGGCGACAGGATGATGTTCTGCTCGCGGTAGACCGTCCCGCCGGACACCATCACGGCATTCTTGGAGTGCTTGAGAAGGTGTTCGGCGATCGGAAAGGAATTGGTGAAGATCGGCATCCGGCGCAGCGCCAGGAAATGCACCATCTGGAAGGTCGTGGTGCCGCCATTGATGATGATCGGCTCGCCGTCCTTGCACAGTTCCACCGCCTCGCGCGCAATGGCGCGCTTCTGCGCGGCGTGCAAAGTTTCGTTGACGGAAAAGGGCCGGCCGGCAAGGCCGATGAACTGGGGTGGCGAGATCGCCTCCGCGCCGCCGCGTACCCGCCGCAGGCGCTTCTGGACGTGCAGCGCGGCGATATCGCGCCGGATCGTCGCCTCGGACGATTCCGTGAGATCGACCATCTCCTGCACCGTCACCACAGGCTTTTCCTGCACGGCGGACAGTATCAGACGATGGCGTTCTTTCTCGTGCATGGTTCCTCCCCTGCCTGGCCATCTAGACGTGCAAAAAGATCAGTGTCAATCATTTCCAGTCAGATATTTTCATTGTGCAGTGCGGTATGATCGAAATTGATCGTTTGTGATTGACAAGCTTCCGGCCGCCATGTGAATTTGCGACCAATGGCCGGCGCCGCGACGCCTGCCAAACGGGAGGTTTCAAGTCATGCTCGACAAGCGCGCCGGCGCCCGCCTGGCCAATCTGTGGGACGACGCAAGAGCGTCCGCGATGAGCGAGCCCGAACGCCTGGTCTATCGTTCGAACACGCTCGGCTCCGACAAGCGTGTCACCAACTACGGCGGCGGCAACACCTCCTCGAAGGTCTGGCAGGACGACCCGCTGACCGGCGAGAGTGTCGAGGTCCTGTGGGTCAAGGGCTCGGGTGGCGACAGCGCCTCGCTCAAGCTCGATGGCCTTGCGACGCTCTACATGGACAAGCTGCGCGCCCTCAAGAAGCTTTACCGCGGCGTCGAGCACGAGGATGAGATGGTCGGCTACCTGCCGCACTGTACCTTCGCCCTCAATCCACGCGCCGCCTCCATCGACACGCCGCTGCATGCCTATGTGCCGCACGCGCATGTCGACCACATGCATCCCGACGCCATCATTGCGGTGGCCGCAGCAAAGGATGGTCGCGCCATCACGAAGCAGATATTCGGCGACGCGATCGGCTGGCTGCCGTGGAAGCGGCCCGGCTTCGAACTCGGCCTGTGGCTGGAAAAGTTTTGCCTGGACAATCCCGAGGCGAGGGGCGTCATCCTCGAGAGCCACGGCCTTTTCACCTGGGGCGACACGCAGAAGGAATGCTACGAAAACACCATCGCCACGATCAACCAGGCGATGGACTGGTTCGAGAAGATCAGCGCCGGCAAGGCCATCTTCGGCGGCGCCGTCGCGCAGTCCCTAGATGCGCCGGCGCGTCGCGCCATTGCAGCGCGGCTGATGCCGAAAATCCGCGGGCTGATCTCGCAAGGCGGCGGAAAACTCGGCCATTTCGACGATTCTCCTGCCGTGCTGGAATTCGTCAATGCGGCCGATTTCCGGCCGCTTGCGACTCTCGGTACGTCATGCCCCGACCATTTCCTGCGCACCAAGATCCGGCCGATGGTGATCGAGTTCGACCCGGCAAAGCCCGACGTCGAGGCGGTCATCGACAGGTTGCCGGCCGACATCGAGGCCTACCGTGCCGGCTACCAGGCCTACTACGACCGTTGCAAGGACTCCGACACCCCGAAGATCCGCGACCCGAATGCCGTCGTCTATCTGATGCCGGGCGTCGGCATGTTCACCTTCGCCGGTGACAAGGCAACGGCGCGCATCTCCGGCGAGTTCTACGTCAACGCCATCAACGTGATGCGCGGCGCCTCGAGCGTCTCGGACTATGTCGGCCTGCCGGAGCGCGAAGCCTTCGGCATCGAATACTGGCTGCTCGAAGACTTGAAACTGCAACGCATGCCCAGGCCGAAATCATTGGCCGGCAAGATCGCGCTGGTTACCGGCGGCGCCGGCGGCATCGGCCGGGCAACCGCGACGCGTCTTCTGCGCGAGGGAGCCTGCGTGGTGCTGGCCGACATCGATGGCGCAGCGCTGGACAAGGCGACAGCCGAGCTTTCGGCCGCGCATGGTGGCGATTTCGTCCGGCAGGCCCTGATCGACGTCACCAGCGAGGATCAGGTAGCGGCGGGCTTTGCCGAAATGGCGGTCGAGTTCGGCGGCATCGACATTCTGGTTTCCAATGCCGGGCTCGCCTCTTCCGCGCCGATCGAGGACACCACCCTGGCGCTGTGGAACAGGAACATGGACATCCTGGCGACCGGCTATTTCCTGGTCAGCCGCGAAGCCTTCCGCCTGTTCCGTCAGCAGGACATCGGCGGCAACGTCGTCTTCGTCGCCTCTAAGAACGGCCTTGCCGCGTCGCCCAACGCGGCAGCCTACTGCACGGCCAAGGCCGCCGAGATTCACCTCGCCCGCTGCCTGGCGCTGGAAGGGGCGGAGGCCCAGATCCGCGTCAACGTCGTCAATCCGGACGCCGTGCTGCGCGGCTCGAAGATCTGGACGGGCGAGTGGAAGGAACAGCGCGCGGCGGCCTACAAGATGTCGACCGACGAGTTGGAGGAGCACTACCGCTCGCGCTCGATGCTCAAGCGCTCGGTGTTTCCCGAGGACATTGCCGAGGCGATCTATTTCTTCGCCTCGGAAATGTCGGCCAAATCAACGGGCAACATTCTGAACGTCGACGCGGGAAACGCGCAGAGCTTTACACGCTAGCAGCCATCCGGCTGCGATCGGGTGGAACCAGGGGAGGGGTTTGCAGTGACCGAAGAGATCGTCTCGACCGATGTGGTGGCGCGTGGCAATGACGCGCGCGCCGCAAACCTGAAGCGCGACTACGAGGCGCTCGGCGAACAGCTCGACCGGCGCGGCATCGCCATCGATGCCATCCGCGACAAGGTGGCCGCGTTCCACGTCGCCATCCCGTCATGGGGCGTCGGCACGGGCGGCACACGCTTCGCGCGTTTCCCCGGCGCCGGCGAGCCACGCGACATTTTCGACAAGATTGAGGACTGCGCCGTCATCCAGCAGCTGACGCGGGCGACGCCGACAGTCTCGCTGCACATCCCCTGGGACAAGGCGGACGCCAACCGGCTGAAGCAGGCGGCATCGCGCTTCGGCCTCGGCTTCGACGCCATGAACTCCAATACTTTTGCCGACGCGAAAGACCAGGAACTCTCCTACAAGTTCGGCTCGCTGTCGCACGCCGACGCGGGCACCCGAAACCAGGCGATCGAGCATAATCTGGAGTGCATCGAAATCGGCCGGACCATCGGTTCGAAGGCGCTGACCGTGTGGATCGGGGACGGCTCGAATTTCCCCGGTCAGGTCAATTTCGCCAGGGCCTTCGAACGCTACCTCGACTCCATGCGCGCCATCTATGCCGGACTGCCGGAGGACTGGAAGCTGTTCTCCGAGCACAAGATGTACGAGCCGGCCTTCTACTCCACCGTCGTGCAGGACTGGGGCACCAACTACATCATCGCGCGCGAGCTCGGCCCGAAGGCCTACTGCCTTGTCGACCTTGGCCATCATGCGCCAAACGTCAACATCGAGATGATCGTGTCGCGGCTGATCCAGTTCAGGAAGCTCGGTGGCTTCCATTTCAACGATTCCAAATATGGCGACGACGATCTCGATGCCGGATCCATCGATCCCTACCGACTTTTCCTGGTGTTCAACGAACTGGTCGACGCGGAGCTCAACCAAGTCGAGGGGTTCGAGCCGGCCCACATGCTCGACCAGAGCCACAATGTCACCGACCCCATCGAGAGCCTGATGCTGTCGGCCGTCGAGGTGCAGCGCGCCTATGCCACCGCGCTGCTTGTCGACCGCAAGGCGCTGGAGGGTTTCCAGGAGGCAAACGATGCGCTGATGGCGACCCAGACGCTGAAGGTGGCCTTCCGCACAGACGTGGATCCGATCCTCGCCATGGCCCGGTTGCAATCCGGGGGCGCCATCGACCCTGTCGCCGCGTATCGCGCCAGCGGTTACCGGGCGAAGGTTGCCTCAGAGCGTCCGGCGGTAGCTGCCGGCAGCGGCGGTATCGTTTAAGCACGGCTCCCAACCAATTTCGCGGTCCAGGATCGGTCATCACGCGACATGCGGCTGTACGAGCGCATTGCCTATTTCGACTGTCAGTCTGGACCTGATGACGGGCAGCGCGCTCATGCTCGACGGCGGCTGACGTCGGATTGAACTCGTACGCCAACCTGGCGACAGATTGCGCCAAATGTCAGCAAATCTCAGTGGCCTCTATACGCTGCACCACCGGTGTAGTCGGATTGGGCGATCTGCAGCTTCGCTGGTCGATGCCGACATGTACAAGGGTCGACCCGTCTCCAGGGTATCCCGAGCATTCAAGCCAGCGTGTGTATGCCGACTTCCACCGACTTTCCTCGGACAATGGCCGCACCAAGCGGCCGGGTGGCGATCCTTCCACCGGAGCCCTTAAGCGTTGCATCGCTCAGCACGACCTCCACGCCGTGCTCCTTGGCCACTCCGACCAGTCGGCTGGCAAGATTGACCGTATCGCCGATCACCGTATAGCTCAGCCGTTCGGACGAGCCTACATTGCCGACCAGCGCAGTGCCCGTATTAATGCCGATCCTGACTCGGATTTCATCGCGGTCCGGCGAGATGGCCGGCAGGGCGTGCATTGCCGCGCGAATGGCCGCCGCCGCCCGGCAGGCGCGGTAGGCGTGGTCGGGCACTTGGTTCGGCGCATTCCAGATGGCCATGACTTCGTCGCCGATAAACTTGTCGACAGTCCCCCCCTCATCATGGATGGCTGCGACTGCGATCGTCAGGAAACTGGTCAAATGCGGTTCGACTTCAGGGCCCAGCCGTTCGGTAAGCTCCGTGAAGCCCGGCAGGTCGGCAAACAGCACGGTCACCTCAGACAGACTGCCGCCCGGTGCGGGCGCCTTGCCGCTGGCGACCAGCGGCCGAACCACTTCAAGCGGGATGTATTTGGCGAAGGCCGAAAGCCCGCTGGCCATGTGCCTCAGCGCCAGCGAGAAATCGTTGAGCTCTGAGAGGAAGGTGGGCACATGGCGCACCTCGTCCAGCGCAAAGCGTTCGACCTGGTGCAACTGGGCCGCGAGCCGGGAGATTGGACGCGCAAACATCAGGTTGGCGAACAGCACGGCCGTGGTCGCCGCCAGCAGCGCCAACCCGGCCACGACATAGAGCACGCGACGTGCGTTGCGATCGATGTCGCCGGCAAGCACCGAGCGCGGGATCGCGGTCAGCAGGCGCCAGTCCTCAAATGGTAGCGTTGCGGAAGAGACATAGACCGGCCCTAGCCCATTGCCGTCGGAAAGCGTGCGAAAGTCGGCGCTTCCACTCGCCCGTACCGACTGGGCGACGGCCACTGCCAGCGCATCGCCTGCCGGGAAATCGCCGAGACGCGCGGCCATCACGCCATCGCGACTATCGGAGGTTGCAAGGACGGTATCGTCATGACCCAGTACAAACGCCTTGCTGATGCCCGACGGATCCAGGGACCCGAGCGTCTCGGCAAGTCTTGTCAGCCTGGCCGACACCATCACGACCCCCTGGTAGCGGCCATAGAGTTCGACGCGCTTGGAGGCGACCACCGAGGGCTCAAAGCCGTTGGGCAGGATTTCGACCACACTCCAGGCCGTGTCGGCGGTCTCCTTGGCCTTGCGATACCATGCCGCTCCGCCCGGCACATAGGCGCTCTCGCCATGAAGCCGCTGGTCAAACATCACGTCGCCCGGAATCGCGTGATAGAGATCGCGGCGCAGCGGCCGCATCATGCCGGGAGCCGCAGCACCGATCTCGACCATCTCGATTCCGCCGTCTCCTGCCGCATGCGAGCCGAAGAAGCGGCCGTCGGGAAAGCCGAAGCCGATCCAGCCGATCGACGGCTGCTCGCGCAGCAGCGACAGGAAAAGAAACTCGCGCTTGACCTCGTCGTCGATCTTGATCGTGTCTTGGAACAGGATCGAGCGGATCACCTCGGCGGTGCCGGCAAGCGTGGCAAGCGTCGACGACAGTTCGCCACGTACCGCACTGGCCCGCTGCAGGTCGAGGCTGGCGACAACGTTGTCGACATTGCGGATCGCGGTGCGCTGCCAGATTACATGCACTATCGACGCCGTCGACAGCACTGCCAGCAGCAGCAGTGCCGTCACGGCCCGGCCGAGCGCGATGCGCGGCAGGTGGGGGCTAGCGGTCATCTCGACCGGTGATGAGGCGCGCTGAACGATCAAATGTTGCATAGGCCCATGCCCAGTCGAGGAAAACGATAATGCGGTTGCGGAAGCCGACCAGGAACCAGAGATGGGCAAGGCTCCAGACAACCCAGGCCGGCAGGCCGGTGAGACGGAACCGGCCAAAATCGGCGACTGCTGCGAGTCGGCCAATCGTGGCAAGATTGCCGAAGTCGGCATAGGCAAAGGACGCAACGGCCTTTCCGGCCAGCCTCGCCTTGATTGACCGGGCGACGTAGCGACCCATCTGCTTGGCCGCAGGCGCAACGCCTGGAACCGACCGGCCGCTGCCGTCCCTGACTAAGGCCGTATCGCCGATGGCAAATATTTCCGGATAGCCCGGCACGCAGAGGTCACGGCAAACAACGACGCGTCCTGCCCTGTCGGCATGGGCATCGAGCCAGGTGGCAGCCTTGGAGGCCATGACGCCGGCTGCCCACAAAACGCAATGCGAGCCGATCCGCCAGCCGTCGGATAGCGCGACGCCATCAGCGTCGCAGTCGGTCACAGACGCTCCCAGCCGCACCTCGACACCCAGTCTTTCAAGCTGCCGCCTGGCCGACTGCGACAACGCTTCCGGGAAGGCAGGCAGCAACCGGGTGCCTGCCTCGATCAGCACCACGTTTGCAGTCGAGGAATCGATGTTTTTGAACTCGCCGACAATCGCCTTCTTAGCCAGTTCGGCGATGGCGCCGGCCATCTCTACCCCGGTCGGTCCGCCACCAACTATGACAAAGGTCAAAAGCCGTCGGCGCAAATCCGGGTCGTCGGTGGCTTCTGCCCTTTCAAAGGCGGTCAGGATGCGGGCACGGATCTCGGTAGCATCGCCGATCGTCTTCAGGCCTGGCGCAACTGCCTCCCATTCGTCATGGCCGAAATAGGCATGGCGGGCGCCTGTTGCGATGACCAGGTAGTCGTAAGGAATGCCTCGACTTTCGGTACGCACCAGCCGCGCCTCTGGGTCGATGCCCTCGACGCGCTCCATCAGCACGGTGGCGTTCTTCTGACTACCCAGGATGCGTCGGATCGGCATGGCGATCTGCGCCGGTGAAAGTCCGGCCGTCGCCACCTGATAGAGCAGCGGCTGGAAGAGATGGTAGTTGCGTCGGTCGACGACCGTGACGTCGACCGGTGCGTCGCGCAACCCCATCGCTGCATTCAGCCCAGCGAAACCGGCGCCGAGGATGACCACGTGCGGCCTGCCGGCTCGCGCGCGGTCTGGCCGAGTCGATGCCCCTCCCAGCGGACTGGCCGCGGCCTCGTCGATGGATTGCTGCAGCATGTGTCACCTCTGACGAGCAAGCTGGCGAGCGGCCAGGTGGTCTAGCGAAACGACGCCGGCGCCGCGGGAGAACAGGAGCAGCAGGACCGTCGCCCACAAGAGGTGTTCACCCCAGTTCTGCGGATAGACGAAAATCTGGATTGTCGCGGTCACTCCGAGCAGCACCAGCGCCCCAAGGCGTGAAAACAGTCCGAAGAAAATCAATAGCGCACCGGCGACCTCGGCTGCGGTACCGAGCAATGCTGCGACGGCGGGGTCGATAAGCGGCAGGTTGTATTCGAAGGTGAACAGCTGGATTGTCACCGGCCACGAGACGAGCTTGGTCTGCGCCGACTGCCAGAACACGTGCGCGACCGCCAGACGACCGGCGAGTTGCACCAGGGAAAGCGGAATCGCGTCGGCGGCTTGCAGCAGGCGTCGATACCAGCCGACCCGACCGGCATTTTCGGACATCGGCATTTCATGGATTGCGGTCATCATTTTCTCCATCGGTTCAGGGATCGGGTGTCACGCCGGTAACCAGGCCGTCGCGCACGAGACTGACGAGGGCGCCGACAAGGTCGAACATCGGTTCGTGGGTGAGCGCGCGGGCCGCCGCCTTCTCGAGACCGAGGCCAGCCGCCAGCGAATACCGGAACGAGAATTGCGCCCCGCTCAGCAGTGAGAAGCGGATGTGACGGCCGTTGCGCCAGAGCGCGACTCGCTCCGGCTTGCGCTGCCATGCGCTGACCGGCTCGCCGCCGTCCTGGTGCGCCGACCAGATGGACAGCACGGGCCAGTGCGAAATGACCAGGCGCAGCGATGGCTGCAGCATCAGTTCCCGCGTCGCGCCGTCCGGACTGTCGAGACCGGTAAGATCGGTGGCGGTCAACCAGGCACTGTCGAGTGCCTCGGCTATGGCCCATTCGAGTCGCGCCGTCTCGCTGACGAAGGGCAGTTCGACCAGGCCATCAAACGTTCTCAGAAAGGCCGGGAAGTCTGCACCATAGCGCACCAGCCTCGGTTCGATGGGCGGATTGGCTCGGATGAACTCACTTGCCGCGTAGCGGAAGAAGCGCTCGTCAACCATCTTCACGGTCACCGGGAAAACGGTCATCAGCGTCGAGGTGAGCGAAGCCCGTGTGTTGTTCTGATAGACACGCAACCGGCGATAGGGATTGGCGCGCCCTGACCCGAGCAGTGCGCCCAGACCGAAATGCGGTGTGCCGAGCACGGACCTGGCGACAGTGTTCTGGAGGCCTTCAAGCGACAGCATGGATCTCACTCCCCGATTGTATGGCAGCCGACGATCTCGTGTTCCTTGCAGCCTCGAATGCCAGCAGCGCCGGAAGTTGGATGCGCCGGGCGTTGCGGTCGAAGCGCAGTACGCTAGCCTGCTTGTCGAGGGGATCGGCCGTGTCGGCTCGAGCGTCCTTGCGCTGCCGAAAGGCGATCGAAGCGGCTAGCATGTCCGCCCACATCGCCTCGCCGAGGAGTACGTCGAGCGGTGGCACGTCTGTGTCCCATTCGATCAGCGTCGGACGAGGACCGGTGCTCTTGATCGTCTCGGCATAGAGCGACCAGACAGCAGGAGGCACGCGCGACCCGTGGTCGTCGATCAGCACCTTGTCATCACCCAGCTCGTTAACCGCATGGCCGGCGAGATGGATCTCGCCGATCGCTTCAGCAGGGAGCGCGGCAATAAAGGCGGACGGGTCGAAGTCGAGGTTGCAGGCGGAGACATAGACATTGTTGACGTCGAGCAAGAGGCCACAGCCGCAGCGCTTGACCAGCTCAGCCAGAAATTCGGCCTCGCTCATGGTCGAGCCAGCAAAGGCTACATAGGCCGACAGATTTTCAATCAGGACCTGGCGCTTCAGCGCGTCCTGCATCTGATCGATGTTGCGCGCCACGATGGCGAGCGCCGCTTCGTCGTAGCGCAACGGCAGAAGGTCGTTGAGGTAGGCACCATCGGCCACACTCCAGGCCAGATGCTCGGAAACCAGGTCGGGTTCGAAGCGCGCGCAGACCTGGCGCAGGCGCTCGAGGTGAGCCTTATCAAGCCCGGATGCGCTGCCGAGCGACAGGCCAACGCCGTGAACCGATAGCGGATAGATACCGCGCAGCGTCTCGAGATCGGACACGGCAGCGGACCCGCCCATGTAGTTTTCTGCGTGCACCTCCAACCATCCGGCCGACGGGCGGCGAGAGAGCATTTCGGCGATGTGGGGCGAGCGCAAACCGATGCCCGCGGCGTTCGGGATCGTGAGAGAAGGCAGCTTGCTGGGCATCGGTTCGCTCCTTGGTCGAGTGAGAGGTGGGTCAGGCCTTGGGCTCGTTGCTGCCGCCCGAGATCTTGCCGCAGGTGCCGGCAGGCACGTAGATCCAGGCATCCCCCTGGTTGTCGGCGGTCGACGTCCCGGCGCAGGAGTGCGTTGCCGTCTGGCAGTCGTTCTGGCCGGCCTTGACGACGCCGTAGCATTTCTCGAACGAGAAATCGGGCTGGGCGGCGGGGCCTGCGATGGCGCCCGCGGCCGACAGTGTGGTGGCTGCGGCAAGGGCCGAACCGATCAGGGTTTTCGTGTTGATCATTGAATTTCTCCTTGGTTTGGTTTCGGTCAGACCGGCAAATGCCTGTCCTAAGGGCAGTGTCCCCGATCGGCATCTCGAGCTGAAATGCTGTCTCGGCATGGTTTCCATAGGCCGGGGCTATGTGACTGCAACGCAAAGGAAAAAGCCCTCCGGAGGGCGGCCGGAGGGCTTGGACCGTGGATGTGGCGGGCCACGGTCGGGCGGACAGCGCTGGAGGGGACAGACGCTGCCGCGGGAGGAAGGTCAGAGGTAGCGTTCGTGGATGTCCACGGTCGAGCGCATGCCAATGTGGTCGTAGTTCGACTCGAGCCATTCGTCGGCACGTTCGCGGCCACGGTCGCGCAGATCCGTCAGGGCACCCCAGTCGGCGTTCAGCTTGCTCGAGACGCCTAGCTTCTTCATCGCCTCGTCGTCCGAGACCCCGTGCACATAGACACGCTTCAGGTCGAGCGACTTGCCGGCCTCGGAATCGACGAGCTTTGTTACGAAGGCAATCGCTCGCATTTCCCGCAAGAGCGACGAGTTGAAGCTTATCTCGTTGATCCGGTTCAGGATCTCTATCGCCGAGCGCGGCAGTTCGGCCCGCTCGATCGGGTTGATGTGGACGATCAGAACGTCGGGCGTGTCACACGAGTAGATCAGCGGAAAGATGGCCGGATTGCCCATATAGCCACCGTCCCAGTAGGCCTCGCCGTCGATCTCGACAGCCTGGAACAGGAACGGCAGGCATGCCGAGGCCATGATCGCGTCGATCGACAGCTCATCATTGGTAAAGACCTTCACCTTGCCTGTCCGCACGTTGGTGGCGCAGATGTTGAGCTTCATCGAACAGCGCGCCTTGCGCACGGCATTGAGGTCAATCGACTGCTCGAGAACGCCCTTCAGCGGATTGAAGTTCAGCGGATTGAACTGGTAGGGCGACATCAGCCGCGTCACCATGTCGAACATCATGAAGGCAGGCGAATTCTGGAGCGAACGCGAGCCGGTCAGGCGGTCGAGCAGGCTCGGCTGCAACGGACTGAACGCCGAGGCGTGGCTAACCCGCCGCCAGAAATTGGCCAGCGCCTTCTGCGCGCCACGCCGCCCGCCCTCGACCAGCCCGTAGGCGAGAACCGAGGCGTTCATGGCGCCGGCGCTGGTTGCGACAACCCCCTCGAAAGAGAGATTGGGCTCGTCGAGCAGGCGATCCAGAACTCCCCAAGTGAAGGCGCCATGCGCGCCTCCTCCCTGCAAGGCAAGGTTCATCGTGCGAGCCTGGCGCGGCGACTTTGTCATCGCGGCGCCCGACGTCTCGGCGGCAGGTTCGACGATCTTGGCATGGCTGTTCATGGTTCGCTCCCGAGATGGCCGTTGCCGGCTTTGCGTTTCAGTGGGCCGTCCAGCCGCCATCGACAGGCAAGGCGGTGCCGGTGATGGAGGCCGCCTGGTCGCTGCACAGGAAGACCGCGAGCGCGCCCATTTCCTCGACCGTCGCAAAGCGCTTGGTCGGCTGGTTCTTCAGGAAGACGTCGCGGATGACGGCATCGCGGGCGATCTTGTGCGAAGCGGCCTGATCGTCGATCTGCTTCTCGACAAGCGGCGTCCAGACATAGCCGGGACAGATCGCGTTCGATGTGATGCCGAATTCGGCCCCCTCGAGCGCAATCACCTTGGTGAGACCGACCATGCCGTGCTTGGCCGCGACATAGGCAGCCTTGAAGGGCGACGCGATGAGACCATGCGCGGAGGCGACGTTGATGATGCGGCCGTAGCCGCGCGCCTTCATGGCGTCGAACGTGGCCTGGGTGAGGTGGAAGGCGGAACTGAGGTCGATCGCTAGGACCGCATCCCACTTGTCGGGTGGGAACTCGCCAATCGGAGCGACATGCTGGATGCCGGCATTGTTGACGACGATATCGACCTGACCGAACCTGCTTATGGCGCGCTTCACCATCACATGGATGGCGTCGCGACTGGTCATGTCGGCGCCGTCGTAGGCAACATCGACATCATTCTCATCGGCGAGTGCGGCGCGCTGCGCCTCGATCTCGACCGGATCGCCAAAGCCGTTCAGCATGACGGCCGCACCGGCCCGTGCCAGGCTCTGTGCGATGCCAAGGCCGATGCCGCTGGTCGAACCAGTAACGATGGCGGATTTTCCCTCGAGGGGACGGCGGCTGGTCCGGAGGTCGGCCTCGGATTTCATGATGTCGAGCATGTGTGTCTCCAATGGATGCGTTTGACCCGGAGAAGACTGGCCGAGCGTGTCTCAACATTGAAATGCCGCTGTGCTATCAATTCCATGCGCGCATCGCATTGGAGCGCAGGGGGGTACGCGCGCTAGGAGTGGGGTATGGACATTCACCACATCCGGTATTTTCTGGCCGTCTGCGAAACCCGGAACTTTACCCGGGCAGCGGAGAAATCGAACGTCACCCAGCCGGCACTGAGCCGGGCCATCCAGCAGCTGGAAGATGAAGTTGGCGGACTGCTGTTTCGCCGTGAACGCAACCTCACCCACATTACCGACCTCGGCTCGCTGCTGCGACCGCGCTTCCAGCAGATCCTCGACGAACTGACCGGGGTTCGACACGAAGCGTCGCAGTTTCTCTGCCTCAAGGACGCCAACCTGAAGGTCGGGGTCATGTGCACCATAGGCCCGCGCCGGTTTACCGGTCTGCTGACGGACTTTAACAGTCGCCACAAAGGCATACAGCTCCAGCTGGTAGAGGGGGTGCCGAGCCAGCTCTCGCAGCTGCTGGAATCGGGCGAGATCGACGTTGCCATCATGGCGTCGAGCGAAGAATTTCCGGAACGCTTCGACGCCACGCCCCTTTACCGGGAGCGCTTCATGCTCGCCTTTCCGCCAGGCCACAGGCTTGCGCAGCTGGACGTGGTTCCCTTCCGCGCAATCGATGGGGAGATTTACCTTCGACGCGTGAACTGCGAATACCGGGACTACCTGTCGGACACATGCAGCGCACTCGGCGTGGTGCTCAACATCTCCTACACGAGCGAGCGCGAGGACTGGATCCAGAACATGGTGGCAGGCGGGTTGGGTATCTGCTTTTTGCCTGAATACAGCGCCGTGGTGCCCGGCCTTCAGGTTCGCGCCGTGACCGAACCCGAGGTGGCGCGCGAAGTTTGCCTGGTGACCGTTTCGGGCCGCCGGTTCTCCCCGGCTGTTTCAACCTTTGTCAACGCGGTCAAATCCTATGGCTGGGCTGAAGGAGCGCGAGCCGGCGGCCACCTGACTGCCGCCTGAAGCTCCCTCGGCTTTGATGGCGCCGTGACCGTGGTTGCAGGCGGTGTGACTTCGTGGGTGGCGGTTCCGGCCATAGCTCCAGCCTATCGAATTCAGAACGATGTGGCATTTCTCCCGGGCGCCGCCTTCGCCCACTCTCCCGTTCATTGCCTGCCCCGAATTTCCCTGGCGGGCTCGAACAAGGAGAACTGCACATGTCCGTAAGACTCATTGCAAACCGCACCCGCATCGTAGTCGCGCTCGGCCTCCTGGCAGGGGCCACTGCCCTTGCCACGGCTCCGGCTTCCGCCGGCGAGTGCCCTGCCGACCAGGTCATGCAGGGTGCGCTGACGTCCGGCGAAACCATGCCCAAGGACGTCACCGACGACGTACTTTCCGCAATCGACCTCAGCAGCAAGGGCGGCGACTTTGTCGGCACCATGCTGCGCATGCGCAAGCTGGTCGTCCAGCCAGGCGGAGTCGTTCCGTGGCACGACCACAGCGAGCGCGCCGCCAACATTTACATCCTGTCCGGATCGATCACCGAATACAGCAGCAACTGCAAGGTGCCGATCGAGCACAAGGCCGGCGAAGTGACACCTGAATTCGGCGACCTGGCGCACTGGTGGAAGAACAATGGCCGCGAAGCGGCTGTGCTGATCTCCGCCGACCTGCTGCCGCCGGCAATGGCCGACAACCAGACGATGTAACGGCGCACGTTTTCGCGTTGCTCGACCCACGGAGGACCGTTCTCGAACACTGACATTTTCGGGAACGGCCCCCGCTTTCCCGCGGCCTTATCCAAGGAGTTTCCGATGGCTGTCTTTCAGGATACCAAGCCGGCCAGACTCGCCCCCGTCGCAGCCGACGCCCTGCGCTTCGGCCTCATCGCCCTGATCGCCTTCCTGACGCTTGTCGACCTCTTTGCCGCGCAGGCCATCCTGCCGTCGCTGGTCACCAGGTTCGACGTCAGCCGTGCCACTATGGGCTTTGCCGTCAACGCCAGCACCTTCGGGATGGCCGTCGCAGGCCTCGTGGTGGCTCTGTTTGCCCGTAATCTCGACCGGCGTCGCGGCATTTGGGTCAGCCTGCTGCTGCTCGCCGTGCCGACCACCCTTCTCGCAACCACCACCGACATCACCACTTTCGCACTGCTGCGTGTCGCACAGGGCCTTTGCATGTCAACCGCCTTCACCCTCACCGTCGCCTATCTGGCCGAGCACTTTTCACCGGCCCGGGCGACTGGCGCGCTTGCCGCCTATGTCACCGGCAACGTCGCCAGCAATTTCTTCGGCCGCATCCTGTCAGCAGCGGTTGCAGATACCTTCGGCATTTCGTCGAACTTCCTGATCTTTGCCGGGCTGAACGTCGCGGGTGCGCTGCTGGTGTGGGCAACCCTCGAAAGGACCGAACGCATGATGGCAACGGGTGCCACATCGCCTGGCGCGCCGGCCGCCTGGCGCGGGCACCTGATGCATCGCGAGCTGCGCAGCTGCTTTCTCATCGGCTTTCTTATCCTGTTCGTCTTCATCGGCACGTTCACTTATGTGAACTTCCGCCTCACGGCCGCGCCGCTCAGCCTGACGCCAATGGCGCTAGGCCTGGTCTATTTCGTCTTCCTGCCGTCGATGTTGACGACCCCGTTCGCCGGCCGCGTCGCGGCAGAACTGGGCCCCGCCTGGGGGGTCATACTGACGCTGGGGCTGGCGGTCATCGGCCTGCTGGCGCTGCTCACCCAGAGCCTGCCCGCTGTCCTCGCCGGCATGGCGCTCGTCGCCATAGGCACCTTCCTGGCGCAGGCGATCGCCACCGGCCATGTCAGCCGCACAGCAGCGCGCGACAAGGCGACAGCCAGCGGCATCTACCTCGCCTCCTATTACAGCGGCGGCCTGGTCGGAAGCTTCGTGCTGGGGCAGGTCTTCGACGGCTTCGGATGGACCGCCTGCATCGCCGTCCTGGTAGCTGTCATGCTCGTCGCCATGGTGTTCGCGCGTGTGCTCAGCCGCGCCGAATCCTGACTGCCGGTTTCGCGCGAACGGCCGCCAAGTGGCCGCTACCAAGCCGCCTGTCCCTGCTCCCGATCCATTCCCTGGGATCATGAATTCAGGCAGCTAACGGCATTATCCAGTGCCGCTCCGGGGCTTCATGCTCGGCGCCAGCCTGATCACGGGACAGGCCTAACCATGGAGAAACAAGAGATGAAAACCGCACTCAGATCGATGCTTGGCGCAACCCTTCTCGCATTGGGGTTCGTCCTGCCAGCCTCAATTCCAGTAAGGGCTGAGGCGCCCGCCAACGGCGTCGTCACCGTCAAGAGCCACTATTCGGTGGCCGAGACCGTCAAGCGCATCAAGAAGGACGTCGCCAAGAAGGGCATCATGTTCTTCGGCGTCATCGACCAGGCCAAGCTCGGCAATGCCGCCGGCAACAAGGTCCAGCCCTCGCGGCTGGTCATGTTCGGCAATCCGGCCCTCGGCACCACGTTCATCACAGCCAACCCGACCGCGGGCCTCGACTGGCCGGTACGCGTGCTGGTCTATCAGGCTGACGACGGCTCGGTCTATGCCGCCTATTCCGACTTCGACTGGATCGCCAAGCGCCACGGCATCACCAACAGAAGCCAGGAGTTTGGCATGGCGACGTCGGTGATTGAGTCAGTGACTTCTTCGGTCAGCCAGTAAACAAAAACGGCTGCGCCAAGAGACCAGACGCTAGGGCCCGCGGTACCAACGCGGACCCTAGGTCTCTGCGGCTGGCGGAAATCATGGCGCATCAGACGTTGAGACAGGCGCCCCTCCACTCCAAGAGTCTAGTACTTTTCGGAGCGAGCACAGCGCTACTCGTCGCTTCCCGATCGCTACTCATCTCATCGCCGCCGGAGGAGATCGACCAGGATGGCGATCAGCACGACGGTGCCGATGATCACGCGCTCCCAGTAGCCGGAGACGTTCATCAGCACGATGCCGTTGGCCAGCACTGCCATAAGCAGCGCGCCAAGGATGGTGCCAACGATCGTCCCCTGCCCGCCCTTCAGGCTGGTGCCGCCGATGATGGCCGCGGTGATGGCGCCCATCAGCCAGCCTTCGCCGACCGAAGGCTGGCCAGAATCCATGCGGCTCGCGTAGAGGATGCCGGCCAGCGCGGCGAACATGCCGGCAAGGCCGAAGACGAGGAATTCGACGCGCCACGTGCGGATGCCGACCAGTTCGGCTGCCTCGCGGTTGCCGCCGGTTGCATAGATGTTTCTGCCGAAGCGGGTGCGCGCCAGCATGAAGGTGAGGACGGCGCCGGCCACCAGGAAGATGATGACCGGGACCGGAATGCCAAAGAGGCTGCCCTGGCCGAAGACCTGGAATTGCTCGCCCAGCGGCCGGATAGGGTAGCCCTTGGTGATCACCAGCGTCATGCCGGCGAATATCTCCCAGGAGGCCAGCGTGACGATGAAGGGATTGAGCCGCAGGACAGCGACGAAATAGCCGTTGACGCAGCCAAGCATCATGCCGAATCCTGCCGTCAGCGGCAGCACCGCGTAGGGATGGATGCCGGTCTGAGTCAGCAGCAGGGAGCCGATGATGGCTGAAAGTCCCGCCGCCGCGCCGACCGACAGGTCGATGCCGCCAACCAGCAGCACCAGCGTCTGCCCGAGCGCGACGAGGCCGACGAATGACGCCTGCCGCGCCACCACGCTCATATTGTATTGCGACAGGAAGGAAGGCGCCGCCAGCGACAGCAGGATGAACAGCACCAGTAGCGCGACCAGCACCCCGCTCGCCTCCCAGCGGCGGCAGCACTACAATACGGTCAGACCGCATTCATCGCTGGGCTACAAACCGCCCGCGCCGGAGGCGATCCTGTGGCCGGCTGCGCAACCCGGACCAGCTTCGCCGGCCACCCCGACCGTAGCACCAAGTCCCGTCATGCACTAACATTCAAACCGGACCACCCGATGGGGGCCGGCCAAACCCAAGCCTCTGTACCTCAAGCGCAGCTGTGATTCTGCGTCGTCATTTGACTTCAATCGATCCCCCAGACGACGACTGCCTCGTCGATTTCTTGTTTGCTTCAAGATGCGGCTCCGTCGAGATCATGCCGCAAGTTTGGGCGATGAGAGCGTCTGCTCTCTGGCAACCAACGAAGCTCTTGGAATCACCGACCTGACGCGCAAAGCCGACAGGCAGACTTTGTCCAAAGGGGCCGTTAGCAGACAATAGTCTTTGAGGCAGAAAGCATTGAAACCAAAACTCAAAATGCTCGGCTTCAATGGTAATTGTCAGTCGCTGACCACACTGGCTGGACCGCAGGCCCCGCCGTCGGGCAGGGCAGGATCGTTGATCCCGGCCAAACCCTCTGCGGTCCGAGCTACCCCGGACGGACAGGCATATAGCTTAGGCATCACGACGTTGCCCGATATTTCCAGCGTGTGATGCTGCGCCAACGCATCGAGCACGGCCTTGCCGAGGCGGGGATCCGCGCGGACGCTGCCGCGGTGGGAGGCGTCGATGCGCGGCGAATGCAGCGCCTCTTCCAGCGACAGCCCGAAATCCAGCATCAGGGCTGCGATCTGCGACACGCAAGGCATGATGAGGTCGCCGCCCGAGGCGCCGATGGCAAAGAGCGCATTGTTGTCACTCACGGCGATCGTCGGCACCATGTTCGAGGAATTGATCCTCTTGCCGCCTTCCATCGACGTCCGCCGATCCGGACGCGGGTCGAAATAGCTGACTCCGTTGTTGAACGCGAGGCCGGTTTCCGGCAGCGTGATGCCGGCGCCGAAGTGATCAAGCAGCGTGTAGGTGAGGGCCACCATGTTGCCTTCGGCATCGGCTGCCGAGAGGGACGAGGTGGAGCTTCCGACTTCCGACAGGGGCCCGTTGCGCGCGCGATGGGCGTGCCAGGCTTTCTCCAGCGCTTCAGCATAGATTGGCCAGGTCGTCGCATCGGGTACTGACGGGGGCTCGGGTAGCTTTGCGGCGATGTGAGCGAGGAAGTCGCGCTGGCGCAGACCACCGCTCTGCTCGCCGGGAGTGTAGAGGGTAGACCCGCGGTGCTGGGCCTCCATCGGCGCATATTCCATGACGCGATAGGCTTCGAGGTCCCCCATCGTCATGCGGCAGCCGAGCGATTGCAGTTCGCGGACCATGTCGCGCCCGAGATCGCCCCGGTAGAAACCGTCACTCCCGGTTTCGGCCAGACGGCGCAGGCTACGGGCGAGGCCGGGGATGCGCAGGCGCGCACCCGGCAGTAGGGGAGCGCCATCGGGCAGGTAGATGGAGGCCGCGACCGGATCCCGGGCGAGGATCGCCATCTCGGAGGCGATCATCAGCGTGCAGAACCAGCTGGCCGGAATTCCCTCCTCGGCCAGCCCGATCGCCGGCGCAAGCGCCTCGCCGAGCGACATCCGGCCGAAGGCGCCCAGCGCGTGGTCGAAGCCGGCAACGGCGCCCGGCACGGTTACCGACCTGCCGCCCTGCGTGTTGGCGAGGTCCTTGACCGCCGGAAATCCCATCGAGGTAAGGGGCAGCGTGTCATCGACCGGATAGTCGCCCCGATCGAGCGCCAGCGGCAGCGCGCCCTGGAAATCGAGCGCAACGGCCCGCTGTTCCGAAGCGACCCAGACGACCATGAAGCCGCTGCCGCCGAGCCCGCACATCCACGGCTCGACGACCCCCAGGGCGAACGCGGCAGCCACCGCGGCATCGACCGCATTGCCGCCCCGCGACAGCAGCAGGGCGCCGGCGCGCGCGGCGGCGATGTGCTGTGCGGCGACCATGCCGCCAGCGTCCGTCACCAGCGGCTTGCGGGTGATCCACTGATCGCCTGACGTTCCCATTTATCCCCCGTGAATGACCCCTTGCGCGGCGCTTCCCGCTCAGTATACAGTCTAATATATTTTGAAATATATCAAGCGGACGCCGATTGATGAGCACGCGAAAAAGCGACGCGGCCTATGCGGAACTGAGACGGCGCATCATGGTGGCCGAACTGCCGCCGAACAGCCTGATCGACGAAAAGGCGCTTGTCGAAGACCTCGGGGTCGGAAGAACGCCGCTGCGCGAGGCGGTGCTGCGTCTTGCCCAGGAAGGTCTCGTCTCGTCGCTCGGCCGGCGCGGCTATGTCGTCGCCGGGGCGTCGCCGGCCGACCTCATGCGTGCCTATGAACTGCGTCGCGAAATCGAGTGCTTCACTGCGGGACTGGCGGCGGAACGGCGCGGCGCCGACGATCTGGCCCGCTTCGACGCCTTCCTGCAGCAGATCGAGACAGAAATCGATGAACATGACCGGGACGTGACCTGGAATCTCGCGGTCGACGAAGAGTTTCACCGCATGATCGCGGCGGCCTCCGAAAACCCTTTCGCGCAACGGTTCCTGGCCTCGCTCTACGGCCTGTCGGTGCGCAGCCTCTATGTCTCGCAGGTGCCCGCCACGCTCGTGAAGGACGAACTCGAAACCTATCATGCGGTGGTGAATGCGATACGCATGAGGGACGCGCCTGCCGCACGCGCCGCAATGGCAAAGCACCTGACGTTCGGGCCGGCCCCACTCGCCGCCGAGATGCCCGGCGGACAACGAAGGGGCCGCTGATGCGAAGGGGAGCGCGCGAACGGATCGAGACCGGGGCGATGCTGGCGCCCTCCCTGCTGCTGCTCACCCTCTTCGTTCTCGTTCCGCTGTGTGTCGTGGCGGCCTACAGCTTCGCGCTGCGCGACTCCTACGGCGCGGTGCTGCCGGGCTTCACGCTCGACAACTACCACGACCTGTTCCAGGCCGCCTATCTGCAGGTCTTCGTCAATTCCTTCAAACTTGCCGCCTCAACGACTGCGATCTGCCTGCTGATCGGCTATCCGGTTGCCTATTTCATCGCCTTCAAGGCAGGCCGCGCCGCCCCGGCGCTGCTGCTTCTCCTGCTCATCCCGTTCTGGATCAACTTCCTGATCCGGATTTCGGCCTGGGTGGTCCTGCTGGGACGCGGCGGCCTGATCAACCAGGGAGCGATCGGCCTCGGGCTGATCGACGTGCCGGTCGGCATGCTCGGTACCTACGGCGCAACCCTCGTCGGAATGGTCTATGCCTTCCTGCCGCTGACGGTATTTCCGATCTATGCGGCGCTGACGCCGATCGACCCGAGATTGCGGGAAGCCGGCGCCGATCTCGGCGCGGGGCCGGCCGAAACGTTCCTCCGCGTGACGCTTCCGCTTTCTCTGCCGGGCGTCTTCGCCGCCGCGCTGTTTGTCTTCGTTCCCTCCATGGGCGTCTTCGCCATCCCGGTGCTGCTCGGCGGCGGCAAGGAGATCATCCTCGGCAACCTGATCGTCCAGCTGTTCCTCGAGTTCCGGAACATTCCGCAGGGCGCCGCCGTGTCGGTGCTGCTTCTGCTGATCTCCGGCGTCGGCATCTTGCTCTACATGCGTGCACTGCGCCGCGTGGAGGGGATGAAATGAGCGGCCAGCAGGTGCATCGGGCCGGCCCGGGCTGGTTCACCAGGGTGTTCGCTCACGGCCTGTCCGGCTGGGTCACGCTGATCACCTACATCTTCATGCTGGCGCCGATCGTCGTGCTGATCGCCTTCGCCTTCAATGCCGGCCGCTCGACGGTGGTCTGGACCGGCTTCTCGTTGGACTGGTTCGAGGTGGTGTGGAACAACAGGCACATCGCCCGCGCCCTGCAGGTCAGCCTGATCGTCGCCGTCGCCAGCGCGGCAATTTCCACCGCGACAGGCGCACTCGCCGCCGTCGCCATCACGCGGCGGCAATTCTTCGGGCGCGACGCTCTCGGCGCAGCGCTCGCCGCACCCCTGGTGCTGCCCGAAATCGTGCTTGGCGTCGCGCTGCTGGTCTTCATGTCGTTCATGGGCGTCACGCTGGGCTACGGCACGATGATCATCGGCCATGTTCTCGTGTCGCTCCCCTTCTCCACACTGATCGTCCGCGCCGCGGCCTCGTCGCTCGACCTGCAGCTGGAGAACGCCGCCGCCGATCTCGGCGCCAACGAATGGCAGACTTTCCGCATGGTGACGCTGCCGCAGCTGATGCCGGCGATCTTCACGGCGTTCATCCTCTCGGCGACGCTGTCGTTCGACAATCTCGTGATGTCCACCTTCACGTCGGGAGTAGGGACCACGACGCTGCCCCTGCGCATCTACTCGATGCTCAAGCTTGGCATCACCCCCGAGATCAACGCGCTTGGCACGCTCCTGGTGGTCGCCAACGTGGCAATCCTCTTTCTGGTCATGGGCCGCTACCTGCCCCTGATGTTGAAAACCAGCCGGCGATGAAGCGCCGGGCCCTCAAACCTTTGCAACAGGGAGACTGACATGACGAAACCGAAAATTCTTCTGGCCGCCTCGGCGCTTGCGCTGATCATCGGCGGCCCTGCCATGGCCGAAGACCTGCGGATCTTCGGCTGGGCCAACGAGATGCCCGACCAGGTGATCGCCGACTTCGAGAAGGAAACCGGCATCACCGTCACCTTCGATACGTTCGACAGCAACGAATCGATGATCGCAAAGCTCGATGCCGGCGCGACGGGATACGACCTCGTCAATCCGTCGCAATATGCGGTGCAGATCCTGATCAGCCGCGGCACGATCGCCGAACTCGATCACGCCAAGATCGACACCTATGACAATATCGGCCCGTCGTTCAAGCAGGTGTCCTACGACCCCGGCAACAAGTATTCCATTCCCTATGTCTGGGGCACCACGGGCCTGGCCTACAACAAGAGCTGCGTCGATGAGCCGATCACCAGCTGGAAGGCGCTGTTCGACGAGAAGTACAAGGGCCGGATCTACATGCTGGACAACATGCTGGCGGCCTACATTGCCGGCCTGCAGGTGAACGGATTCAGCGCGAACACCTCGGATCCCGCAGAGGTCGAGAAGGCCACCGAGACGCTGATCGCGCAAAAGCCGCTCCTGGCAGGCTACAACAGCACGAATTTCGCCGACCTGGTTTCGTCGGGCGAAGCCTGCATCGTCGAGAGCTGGTCGTCGTCGGTGCTGCAGGCCATCAAGGACAATCCGGACGTCGTCTATGTTCTGCCCGAAGAGGGCGGTACCATGTGGATCGACGGCTATTCGATTCTCAGCGACGCGCCGAATCCGGACGCCGCCTACAAGTTCCTGACCTACATTCTGCGCCCCGAAGTGGCGGCAAAGACCACCGAGCTCAGCCAGACCGCGACCGTCGTCCCGGCCTCCAAGGCGCTGCTGCCCGGGGATCTCGCCAACAACTCGGCCGTCTTCCCCGACGAGGCGACGATCGCCAATGCGGACTTCATCCTCGACCTCGGCGATGCGATGAAGTTCTACCAGGATGGCTGGACCAAGGTGAAGGCTGCCCAGTAATCCACACCCAGACGATGCGCGCGGAGACTGTCCGCGCGCATCCCTACGCAGATTTCCAGACGATCGGGTCCACCCCTTAATGTCCGACACTTCCATGCAAGGCGCGGTCGAATTGCGCGGCGTCGTCAAGCGCTTCAACACGTTCACCGCGCTCCGCCGGATGGATCTGACGATCCGGCAAGGCGAGTTCTTCACGATGCTGGGGGCGTCCGGCTGCGGCAAGACGACGACGCTGCGCCTGATCGCCGGGTTCGAGCTTCCGACCGAGGGACACATCCTGATCGATGGCCAGGACGTTTCGGACGTGCCCGCGCATCTGCGCCCGGTGCATACCGTGTTCCAGAGCTACGCGCTGTTCCCGCATCTGAGCATCCTCGACAATGTGAGCTTCCCGCTGACGGTGCGGCGGGTCCCGAGGCGGCAACGGCTCGAGCGGGCGCGCGCGGCCCTCGATCTGGTGCAGATGGGCGGGTTTCCCGACCGCAAGCCGTCGCAGCTATCCGGCGGCCAACAGCAGCGCGTCGCGCTGGCCCGCGCCCTGGTGAACGAGCCCAAGGTGCTTCTGCTCGACGAGCCCCTGGGGGCACTCGATCTCAAGCTGCGCAAGGAGATGCAGCACGAACTCAAGCAGATGCAGCGCCGGCTCGGCATCACCTTCGTATTCGTCACGCACGATCAGGAGGAGGCGCTGACGATGTCCGACCGCATCGCGCTGATGCGGGGCGGCGAGATCATCCAGCTCGACACGCCGAGCGGACTCTACAATGCCCCTTCGTCGCTGTACGCGGCCGAGTTCATCGGCGAGACCAACATGATTCCGGGCCGGGTCATCGAGGCAGGCGCCGGACGCGCCAGGGTCGAGGCGCTCGGCGGCCGCTTCGACGTTGCCTGTTCCGAGCCGCCGGCGGCGGGAGCGGCCGTCACGCTGACCATCCGGCCGGAGCGCGTCACGCCCGTCGCGGCGGACGCTTCCAACAGTGCCGGCGGGAGGCTCGTCGACGTCGACTTCATCGGCACCGACCTGCGGCTTGTCTACACGATGTCGGATGGCACCCGCGTGACATTGCGCCGGCAAAACACCGGTGCGGCGCCGCCACAGGTGGGGCAGGGCGCGCAACTCGGTCTTGCCGCCGACGACCTGCGGCTTTTCGTGACCTGAATTTCCTTCTCGAGGGCATCCCAGACATGAGTGATATCTATCGCATCGAACCGCTGCCAGCGCAGCTCGATCCCGGCCGGGTCTCGCGGCTGGCAAAGGTCGAGGCCGCAACGCTCGGCCACTATCTGCACGCCGGCTTCGTCGATTCGGCAATCCGCCCCCTCATCGTCGGTCCGCGCGCGGCGGGCGCGGCGGTCACGGTGCAGATCGCCGGGCCGGATTCGACACTCCTTTATTATGCGATGGACCGGGTTCGGCCGGGCGACATGCTAGTGATCGACCGCGTCGGCGATCACAAGCAGGCGTGCTGGGGCGGCTTCATGGCGGCAGTCGCGCGCATCCGCGGGCTCGCCGGCGTGATTGTCGACGGAGCCGTGACCGATCCCGCGGCGATCATTGCCGCCGGCGTCCCGACCTGGGCGCGCGCCACCTCGGCGATCACCACCAAGCTCCTCAACATCGGCGGCGGCTTCAATGTCCCGGTCTCGATCGGCGGTGTCGCGATCGTCCCGGGCGACGCGGTCCTGGCCGACGATTGCGGCGTGGTCGTTGTGCCCTCCGTGCGGCTCGATGAACTGACCGACCGGGCGCTGGCCGAACAGGCGGAAGAGGGCGACTGGATCGAGCGCGTGGAGAAGGGCGAAATGCTGCAGGACCTGATCGACATCCGCGGCATGCTGGAAAAGAACGGGATGGAGGGCGCCGGTGTCTGAGGCTTCGGTGAGGATTTCCCCCCACGCTGTGTGGCTGTCGACGACTCACCATCAACTGGTCGAGATCGCGGTCGGGCTCGGCTGCCGGCGTTTCGTGCTCGACATCGAGCATGGCTATTTCGAACTCGACGCGACAGACAAGCTGATCGCGCTGATCCGGGCGCTCGGGGCGAAGGTCTACGCCAAGGTTCTCGGCCCCGAGGCGATTCCCATCCAGCAGGCGCTGGACATGGGCTGTCACGGCGTCATCATCCCTCATATCGGTGGCGTCGAACACGCAAGCAGGGTCACCGCTGCGGCCAAGTACCCGCCGAACGGCGTGCGCAGCTTCTCCGGCACCCGGCCCGCACGCTACGATGCGGTGTCGCAGGAGTACTATTCGCGCGAGGACGCCGGCACCGAATGCCTGCCGATGGTCGAGAGCGCCGAGGCGCTGGCCGATATCGAGGCGATCCTGGCGCTGCCGACGGTGGACGGCGTCTTCGTCGGGCCGTCGGACCTGTCGCTGAGCCGCGGGCGCGGCGCCTACGCCAAGACCGAAGCCGATGTCGACGATTTGCGGCGGATTTCCGCCGCCGCCAAGGCCGCCGGCAAACCGTGGATCATGCCGGCGTGGTCGGCAAGCGAGCGCGCCCTTGCAACCGAACTGGGCGCAGCCTGGCAGGTGACCGTCGACGAATACGGCGCGCTATGGACCGGGCTCGAAGCCGGCCTGAAAAGCTGAGGAGAGGGCCTTGTCGATTGTCGTCTATCTCGGCGATGCCGAGGAAACGCGCGAATGGATCGGTCTCCTGTCGCGCCTGATGCCCGACCACGAGATCCGCGACTTCGACGATCCGGGACAATTGTCGGCGGTCGAATACGCGGTCGTCTGGGCGCCACCGCGCGGCGGAATAGCCCGCTTTCCCAACCTCAAGGCGGTGGTTTCCGTCGGCGCCGGGGTCGACCATGTGCTGCGCGACCCGGACCTGCCGAAACACCTGCCGATTCTGCGCACCACCGGGCCCGACATGGTGCAGCGGCTGCGCGAATACGTGGCCCTGCACGTGCTGGCCCATCACCGCGAACTGGCGACCACCGACGCCAGCCAGGCGCGGGGCGAGTGGCGGCAGATCGTGACGCCGGTCGCCGGCCGCCGCCGGGTTGGCGTCATGGGGCTCGGCAACATCGCCCGCGCCTGTGCCCGCACGCTCGTGGACCTCGGCTTCGACACGGCCGGCTGGTCCAGATCGGGCCGGCAGGTCGATGGCGTCACCGTGTTTGCTGGTGCGGACGGCCTGACCGCCTTTCTGGCGCGAACCGAGATCCTGGTCTGCCTTCTGCCGCTGACGCCCGAGACGCGCGACATCCTCGATTCCCGGCTGTTCGCACAGCTTCCCGAGGGCGCCCGGCTGATCAATGCCGGCCGGGGTGGGCATCTCGTCGAAGACGATCTGCTTGCCGTGCTCGATTCCGGCCGGCTCGGAGGCGCGACGCTGGACGTCTTCCGCACCGAACCGCTGCCTGCCGAGCATCCGTTCTGGCGCCACCCGAGGATACGCATCACGCCCCACATCGCGTCGATGATCGACGCCGAAACCGGGGCATCGGTCATCGCCGAGAACATCCGCTGCTTCGAGACAACCGGCGCCTCCGATGCTGTCGCTGATCCGAATCGGGGTTATTGAGGGGCCGTGAGCGAAAATTGCGTGCAGGGCGCTGGCTCTGTTCGCGCCCGGGTCACTTCCGAGGCAGGCGCTGCCCTTCGGGGTCTTCTTTCGCGTCGGTGCCCAGACCGAGACCGCGACCGGCCCGCGTCTTTCCGGTCGAGCCGCCAAGGTCGAACCCCGGGCGATCAACCTGCTCCGAAGCGTCAGTCGGCTTCTTGTCTTTCGGCTTGCTCGCCGCGTTGCTCTTGTCCTGTTTCATCTCAGGTCCTCCTTCGCTGAAGCTTTACGGCTCTATCGAACAGGCGGGACCTGCAGGGAAGACGCATGCATGCGCTCGTCCAGCCACGGGTCGCCGTTCTCATCGAAGCGATCCCACCCCGATCTCACAAACTCTTCGCGTCGGCTGCTGACGTCCACGGAGCCAGATTGGCCGAGTATCGCTGTGGCCGCGTCCACCTGAGCGTCCTCGACACGCGCGATCACCAGGGTGTTGCCCCTCCTGATGCCCTCGGCGTAAACGTGGGCGTCTTCCTCGTCGATGCCTGCATCAGCAAGGGCCCCGACAAGGCCGCCAGCGGCAGCACCGGTCAGTGCCGTGGCAAGCCAGCCCGCACCGACCACCGGGCCGATGCCAGGAATGGCGAAAGCAGCCAGTGCGCCAAGGACGCCGCCGACCGTTGCGCCAACGGCTGCGCCTTCCAGCCCATCATCGTCTCCGTCATGCCCGGGGCGGACCAGGCTGATATTCTCGCTGCCGATGCCTGCTTCGCCTAGCGCATCCACGGCTGCTTCGGCTTGATCACGAGTGTCGAATATTCCCGATACCGTACGCATGTTTCTGTCTCCTACTGCTTCGAAGCATGAATGCCGGGCCGGCCCGGTTGTTCCGCGAGGAGGCGTGGCCGACCGGATGCGCGGCGTCGCTCTGGTGTCTTACGCACCTTCCTAACGCCCCGAGCTTCTGCCATCATTGCTGCCGCCGTGGCTCTGGCAGGCCGATGTTTCAACGAGGAAGCAGTTAATTGAGTGACAGGGGTCTGACGCCGTCACAGCGCTTGGCAGCCTCATCCGCAGCCGATGCCCCAGGCGACCAATCCGCGGGCAGCAAAATGCAGGGGCGAGCTGGGAGCATCGCCGCCGGCAGACCAGGCGTTGCCGCGCTTGTCGTTTCCTACGCCGCGTACATGCTGGCTGCTGCCTTCGGTCGCTGGCTGATGGTGATCCCAGGCATTCCGATCACTGTATGGCCGCCGAATGGCGTTATCCTCGCCCTCTTGCTAACGCAGCCCCGGCGAACCTGGCCCTGGTGGATCCTCATCGGCGCCGCGGGTGAATTTAGCGGCAATGTCATCTGGTTCCAGAACCCGCTTCTTTCGGCGCTCGGCTATGTTGCCGCCAACGCCGCCGCCGTCACTACTGCGGCATTCCTGCTCGCACCCTACGTGCAGGCACCGATCCGGCGGGTAGCCACCTTGCCGCAGATGCTGGCCTTCATCGCCATTGGGGTCCTGGCCGCACCGGTTATCAGCGCGACACTCGGCAGCGCGGTCAGCGCACTGGCTGGCAAGAACCCGTTCATCACGACATGGCCGGTCTGGTGGCTGGGCGACGCTACAGGGATCCTGATCGCCACGCCGCTGGTCATCTCGACCTTGAACGCCTGGCGGGAAAAAGCGTGGCCGACGGGCGCGCAGTTTCTGGAGGGCGCAGCCATCGCCTTGCTCCTGGCAGGTATCAGCGCGTGGGAAATGGCCACGGACGCCGCGCACGCTTTCCTGTTGCTGGTGCCTGTTCTTTGGGCCGCTCTGCGGTTCGAAGTTCGCGGCGCCGCATTTTCCGTGCTTGGGCTAGCGGTTGCGATCGGCTTCCACGCGCAAGGCATCGACCCCGCGCAGGTATCTTCCGCCACCGCAGCACTGCTGCACGTCAAGATGCAGGCGCTGACGCTCGTTGCGGCGTCGACCGGGCTCATCGTCGCTGCCGTCATCCGGCAACAGCGTCAGGCGGTGGCGGATCTGGCCCGCGCCAATGCCGAACTCGAGGAGCGGGTCGCTGAACGCACACTAGCCATCGAGGTGGCCGAGCAGCGCTTCAAGGCGACGTTCCAGAATGCGGGTGTCGGCATCAGCATCGTCGGAGGCGACAGCATGCTCTTGCGCGTCAACGACCGTCTGGCGCAGATGCTCGGCTACGAGCTGGACGAGATGGAGAGCCACCCGCTCGATCAGTTCACCCACCCGGATGACCTGTCGCTGGGCGAAGCGGCCTGGAACCGGCTGAAGTCCGGTGCGGCCGACGAGTACGAACTTGAGAAGCGATACATCCGCAAAGACGGCTCAACTGTCTGGGGCCACACCACAGTCAGCTGCGTTCGCGACCCCGACGGCAAGATCGCCTATCTCATCAAGATCATTCAGGACATTACCGCGCGCAAGCGCTCCGATGAGGCGCGCCAGTTGCTTATGCGCGAGGTCAACCATCGGAGCAAGAACCTGCTCACGATTGTCCAGGTCATCGCACGCCAGATGGCCGCGCGGTCGCCCCAAAACTTCGTCAGGATCTTTAGCGAGCGATTGCAATCTCTCGCGGCGAACCAGGATCTCCTGGTGCAGAGCGAATGGCAGAACATCGCCCTTGAAGAACTCGTGCGCACCCAGGTCGAGCATTTCGGAACGGTCGGCAGCCGCATCATCCTGTCTGGCCCCTCCGTCATGATCCCGCCCTCCGCCGCTCAGGCGCTGAGCATGGCCCTGCATGAGCTGGCGACGAATGCCGCCAAGTATGGCAGCCTCAGCAACGACAAAGGCCGTGTGGAGATTGCATGGACGGTCGGCGCGGATACCTTCTCCATGTCCTGGCGCGAGACGGGCGGACCCGAGGTAGTCGCCCCCGGGTCGGTCGGATTTGGCAGCGTCGTGCTGGACAAGATGACCGCCTCGTCGATGTCGGGGAAGGTCACCATTGACTACGCGCCCGAGGGCATTGTCTGGCAGCTGCGTTGCCCGCTTTCGGTCATCCAGCCCAAACCCGGCAAGCTTGAGCAGGAGTGACCGCAAGTTAAGGGATCGGGAGCGCGGCGGGTCTGCTTCGTCGCCCGCGGCGCTCGCAGCTCCGGTGTGATTTCTGCCCCTGAGCGGCAAGGTCCTGCGACGTTTCTCCCTCGGCCAATCAATGCATCTGTCCGGTGATGGTCTCGCAACTTCACGCATCTGTCCCTCCACGTTCAGGTAAAGCGACGATTTTTCCACCCCACCCGAATGGGTGGTGCGCGGATTTCACCCTGCCATATCCCGCATCGAAGTTCCCTCAATGCCGATTTCTTGGAGCCGGAGAACCGCCTCCGTCCTGCTGGAGACGCCGAGCTTGCCGAAAATGTTCTTAAGGTGCCATTTCACCGTGTCGGGAGCCATTGAAAGGTTCTCGGCCAATTGGCGGTTGGTGTAGGCCTCCATCAAGAGCGTCGCGACCTGCGTTTCCTTGCTGCTTAAGAGCTCTTTGGTTCGCAGTCGGTCGGATGTGCGAGTCCGTGGGCGACGATCGAGTCCTCCGGAGGAGCTAAGCAGAATCTCGACAAAAGCCGCCGTCTCCGATGAACCAGTCCATGCGGGAATGCGCTGCCGCGCAAAATCGAGCACTTGAAGTAGCGGCTCACCCTCGTCCACGAGCGAGCGAATCGCCCCTTGCTCTTGGGCCAGTGTTACAGCGTCGACGATGGCGGCCAACGCCAGCAATGACTCGCCGGCGCTGTGGGCGGCAACAGCTACCAGCGCCCGGATCTGCATGAACCCGCGCATGCGGCCATCGCTTCGCATTCGCGCACCAATGCGCTCCAGTTGCGCGATAGCTTCCTTCTGGCGGCCGATGACAATGAGCATGCGCGCCGCGCCAATGCGGAGATGTTCTTCCATAGGATGGACGGGCTGAGACAGCGCCTCATGCGAGAGCTCAATCCCACGTGATCTCAGCGCAAGGCGGGCGCCCCGCAAATCGCCGCTCGCAAGCAGCATGCGCACGCGCTCGTCAAGCGCACTAGCGGTCAGGCGTCGGTAGCGTTTCTCAATTCCAAGCCGCTCCGCGGCCTCGAGATGGTTTAATGCGTCTTGCTGCCTCCCTCGGGCGGCGGCCAGCCGCGCAAGATGCAGCTTGCATGCCATTTCGTGCACGACCAAGCCGCATTCTTCGATGACTTGCCGGTGTTGATGCAGAAGTCTCTCTGCACCGTCCAAGTCGTTCCACTCATAAGAAAGCTCCACCAGAAAGATCGCAGTCATCGCTTCCGCGTAGGAGCCTGAGCCGAGACGTTCCCTTGCCAATTGGCAGGCGCGATCGAGGTGCTCATAGGCGCCACGCAGATTGCCCGCAGCGATTTCGACCAAACCCAGGAGAAGGTCCGAATAGACAGTTCCGAATACAGATCCAGAAGCTGCGTGATAGTCACGCGCCTTCAGGCTAAGGAGGCGCGAGGCCTCCAGTTCTCCCAACGAGTAGTGTGAAAACGAAGCGACATTGGCCAGCGTACCCCTCGCGAAGGGTTCATCTTCCGGGAAGGCGGCCAGCCACCGCGCAGCGGCGCGAGTAGCCGAGCGCGAGCGATCGCTGGCGCTGAGCACGCCTGCCGTCAGCGTCCTCAGTTCCGCTTTGAGTGAGCGTTCGATCCGGGGCGCCAGCTGTTTCCCCTGTGACATCAAGTCGATCAAGTTTTTGGCCTGCTTGAGGATGCGAACAGCTTGGCGCGGCCGGCTCATGTGGAACTGCGCCCAGACGCGAGCCAGCAGCAAGCGGGGCCGTTGAGCTACGACAGCTTCGGGAAGCTGGTTCAGCCATTCGGTCAGACGTGGAATATGGCCCTGCATGATGAGCGGCATCGCGCATGTCTCAACCAGCTTTGCCGCAAAGTCGGTATCGCCCGCCTGAAGTGCGTGATCGACCGCATCGGAAACGTGGTTATGCTCGGCCAGCCAAGTCGCAGCGATAGCATGAAGTCGCACCCGCTCGCTGGCAGGGCGGACGTCGAGCTTATTGCGAAGGTAATCGCTGAATAGATGGTGGTACCGGAACCACTGGCCGGAATTGTCTAGAGCGATCAGGAACAGGTTCGAGCGCTCGACCGCATCCAACGCGTCAGTGCAATCGATGTCTGGACAGAGCGCCTGCACAAGGCCGAGGCAAAAGCGATCTAGTACCGACGTCCGCAGGAGGAACTCCTGGATGTGGAGATCCTGCCGCGCCAAGACGTCTTGCGCCAAGAACGCAGCGATATCCCGCTGGCTGCCACTGAATTCCGCCACGAAAGCTTCCGGATTGTCCTCGTGCGCAAGCGCCAAGGCGGCAAGCTGGAGCCCAGCCGGCCAGCCCTCGGTTTTTCGGTGAAGAGACACGATCGCTGGAATACTGAGCGTCAGGCCACAAACCATGAGAAGGTAGTTCTCGCTTTCCTCCAGTGAAAAGCGCAGGTCGCCGTCGTTAAGGCTGACAACTTGGCCCTTCATCTTCATGGCGGCTAGTTCTACCGGCAGATCGCCGCGCGTGGCGAGCACCAGATGGAACGCAGGAGGTGCGTAAGCCACGAGCGCGCCTAAAATCCTGCGACTTCCTGCGAAGCGATCAAGTGGGCGTCATCGAGAACGAGGTATATTGGGGCATCAGCGCGAGAGAGGTCGTTGATGATGGAGGTGAGAAGCGAGTCCACCGGTGTGACCGGACTGGAGTCGATCAGTGACACGGCGTTCTCTGCAATGCGCTCGTCGACCCTGTTCAGGGTGGACGCAAAATATTTCAGGAAACGCGCGAGATCATTGTCGAATCGGTCAATCGAAAGCCAAGCAACCCGCCCGCCCGCCAGACACTGCGCCCATTGGGCGAGCAGCGTCGACTTGCCGAAGCCCGCGGGTGAAGAGACGATGGTTAGTTTCCCCTCGACGGCATGGCCAAGCAAACGCTGCAAACGCGCTCTTTCGATTAACGCGTTGCGCAGGTGCGGTGGTTGCATCTTTGTGCTGATCATGTGACCACGCCACCCGTTTAAGCATTCACTCGGTCCACCGCGAGGAGCCATACCGACAATGCCGTTCCCAGTCTCAACAGATAGGTGACGAATGTGCAAGGCACCTGCACTCGCTTACGTATTGTCGTCCAAAACTCAGCTACGAGGCGGTTAAGCTAACGTCCTCTCCATTTCCTGACTTGGCATCGCACGAAAAGGACCGCCAAAAATGACTTGAGTTGTCGCATGGCGGACAAGATCGACTGGAACGCTTATCGTCATAGCGAAAGTGCCTGTGCGAGCAGGCCCCCATCAGGAGAGACCGGACAATCCCATGCCGAACAAAGCCGACCTCGTGATTGTGAACGCGCGCGTACTGACCATGGTCGATGGCGCCCCGCGCGCAGAAGCGATTTCCATCGAAAGCGGCAAGATTGCCTTGATTGGTGATAGAAAAGCGATTGAGGCCACAGTGGGAGCCCACACGCGCATTATTGACGCGCAAGGAGGAACGGTCCTCCCTGGGTTTATTGAAAGCCATATTCATCTCTTCATGGGCGCCGCTGAACTTGATCATCTTCAGCTTTTCGGCACCAAGGGCTTTGATGATCTCAAGGCAAAATTGTCGGTTTACGCCGCCGAACGCCCAGACGATCGGGTCCTCTTCGGTCAGGGCTGCGATTACACGATCCTTGGCGAGCGTGAAAAGCTGACGCGCCACCACCTCGATCGTATCGTGGCGAACCGGCCGGTAGCGCTTGTAGCGCCGGACCATCATACGATGTGGGCCAACACGATCGCACTTGAAAGAGCCGGGATATTCCACGGCAAGACGGTCAATCCCGGCAACGAGGTTGTGATGGGGCCAGATGGCCTGGCCACCGGCGAGCTACGCGAAGGCGAGGCGATGCAGCCCGTCTCGCATCTTGCCGGCCCGAGCCGCGTGCGGCTCGGCATCCAGACCGGCGGCGAGCCCGAGCAACGGCCGACGTCGGAAGAGTGGGAGTCCGACAAGCAGATCATGCGGCGCGGCCTCGCCTATGCCGCCGAACACGGAATAACCTCCTTCCACAACATGGACGGCAATCTCTACCAGCTGCAACTGCTGGAGGAGGTGGAAAGAGAAGGCGGGCTGATCTGCCGGGCCCAGATACCGTTCCACTACAAACCGTTCATGACCCTATCCGACTTGGAGAAAGCCTCCCAGATGGCGGAGCGCTATTGCAGCGACTGGCTCAAGTCGGGAATGGTCAAGATCTTCATGGATGGCGTGCTCGACTCGGGCACAGCGCATATGATCGAGCCTTATGGCGATGATCCAAACTGGCGGGGCGAGCCCTATTTCTCGGACGCCGAGTTTGCCGAAATCGCCACGGAAGCCGATCGCCGAGGCCTGCAAATCGCTGTCCATGCGATCGGCGACGCGGCCGTCCGCACCGTGCTTGACGGTTATGAGGCGGCCGCAAGTATCAATGGCCGGCGCGACAGCCGTCACCGCGTCGAGCATATCGAAGTTACGACCGACGACGACATTCCACGCTTTGCTAAACTTGGCGTCATAGCGTCGATGCAGCCTCCGCATCCTCCAGGCTCGATGGGACTGCCGCTTGAGCCATCCGTTTCGAAGATCGGTCGTGACCGCTGGCGGCTTTCCTACGCCTGGCGCACGATCAAGGAGACCGGCACACATGTCGTCTTCGCTTCCGACTGGCCGGTTTCGCCAGTCGATCCGATCGCGGGTATTCAGGCGGCGATGGTACGCAAACCTTGGGCAGATGACATGCCGGACCACAGCTTCTCACTGCACGAAGCGATCGCTGCATACACGCTGGAAGGAGCCTGGGCGGAGTTCGCCGAGGATCGCAAGGGGCGCCTCCTGCCAGGATACTATGCTGACATAGTGGTGCTCTCGGGCGATATCGAAGCGGCTGAGCCCGACCGCTTGCACGAGTCGAAACCAGTCATGACTATATGCGGTGGTAAGATCACCTTTGAGCGATAAGGCTGAGACACCGTGGGCGACGGAGCCGGCTTTCTCTCATCTTGGGGCGGTAGAGACTTTGGACGCCCGCCGTGAAGGTCTGCAATCTTCCTCCCAAACCTTAGAGCCGTCGGTCCGGTTCCGGCTTCGTCACTATCTCTAGATGGGCCATGTCGGCCGATGGGAGAAGTGTTATGGGTATCTCACAGTATGACCCGGTCGCCAAAGGGCGGCCTGCCTGGAATGTCGGTAAGCAGGTTGGCGCCAAGAGAGCGCTCAAAGTTAAGCAAATCTGGCTAATTCGGTTTTTCCTGGATCGCGAAGGCAGGATGCGTGACCGGGCGCTGTTCGAACTTGCGATCGACAGCAAACTTCGCGGTTGCGACCTTGTGAAAATGAAGATCGGTTCACTTGTATCTGGCCCGACGATACGGAACCGATCAATGGTAATCCAGCAGAAGACTGGCCGACCAGTCCAGTTCGAGATAACCGCAGATACACGAGCAAGCCTACTCGCGTGGCTCGAACGCCGTGGTGGCAGTGTCGACGATTTTGCCTTTCCAAGCCGAGTTGATCCGGATGGACACCTAAGTACCCGACAATACGCACGGTTAGTCGACGAGTGGGTAGCGGCGATCGGATTGCGACCGGAAGACTACGGAACGCATTCCCTTCGTCGGACGAAGGCAGCCCTGATCTACAAGGCGACCGGCAATCTTCGAGCCATTCAGATCCTACTTGGCCACACCAAGATTGAAAACACTGTTCGATACCTCGGCGTCGACCTCGATGATGCACTTACGCTGGCTGAGACAACCGAAATCTGAGCCTAGCGGCCCCGCCAGAAATGGCAGGCCCGCATTCTGGAACGCGCCCTCATATCGGAAGTCAAGCGATCGGTGGCCTCGGCCCGTAAGCGGACGTTGCGGACACTTCAGGCGCGACAAGGGCGTGGTTTGAACGACATGCGTGCGAGCCGGCATCAAGGAGCAAGCGTGTCAGATAGTCGGTCGGTAGACAAAGTAGGCAGCTAACTTCTTTCCTCCCACATAGCAGTTAGCGGCGGGCAACACGAGCCGGGTCGCCAGCTCACCGTGGCACCAGACGCAGCGCCAGCGCATCCACCAAACGGTCCGATGAGGTCGGCTTTATGAAGACCTGGGCATCCGGATAATGGGCGCCCAGTTCTGTTGGCAGGGAGACGCCCGTGCAGAATACGACCGGCACATTGGTTTCGATGAGGTTCACTGCCAGTGGCGTGACGATCCCGTCTAGCAGGTTCACGTCCAGGATGGCTCCGTCGGGCTTGCCCGAAACGAGTGCCGCGATGGCCTCCTCGACCCTTGCGAAGGGTCCCATGACCTCGGCGCCCGACGCCTCGAATTCGGACGCCAAGTCCATCGCGACCATAATGTTGTCTTCGGCAATGAGGACGCGCGCGCCTGCGAGATTGCGTTTCACGGGACAACTTCCTGCGCAAAGTTGGCGTAGGGGTGAGCTACCGGTGCCTGGATCAGCCCGCGGATTTCGACATGGACGCCTTCAGGAAGATACTCGATCTGCACAGCTCCCCTGAGTTGGGGCCCGAGTATCCTCTCAAGCAGCATGGACCCGAAGCCGCGCTTGGTGGGGATGGTAACAGGTGGGCCACCTCGCTCGCGCCATTGAAGCGACAGGATCCGGCGGTCGAAGCCATCAGCCTCGACTGACCACGATAGGCAGACGACGCCGTCGTCGACGGAAAGAGCCCCGTACTTCGAAGCGTTCGTAGTCAGCTCGTGGGTGGCCATCGCAAGCGCCATGGCGACATCGTCGGGCACATTCAGGTCAGGCCCGTCCAGCTCGACGCGGAGGTCATGATCATAGGGCTCGAGTTCGCTCAAAAGTATCTTGCGCAGCGCGGTCAGCCGGCCCGAACTGCTGGTCAATATCGAGTGGCTGCGCGCAAGTGCGGACAGGCGGTGCGCCACGCTCTTGCGGAAATCGTCCATGGTCTCGGATGTCCGGAGCGTGAAATTGACCATCGATTGGACCGTGGCGAGATTGTTCTTCACCCGGTGGTGAAGCTCCTGGACGAGAAGCTTCTGCCTCTCCTCGGCTTCCTTTCGCTCGTCGATGTCGATCACGGAGCCGATATATCCGAGGAATTCGCCGCCCGGCCCGAACCTCGGGGCTGCCGCGTCGATAGCCCAGCGATAGACGCCGTCGGCACGACGCAGGCGGTATTCGATCCGGAAGGCCTCGCGGCGCGCATTGGCGGAAGCAAAGATGCGTTCGGCTTCGCCCTTGTCGTCGGGGTGGGTTGCATCCAACCAGCCGAAACCCTTCGCCTCTTCGGCAGTCTGTCCGGTGAACTTATGCCAGGCGCGGTTCAGGTAACTGCAGTAGCCGTCGCTCTCCGTCACCCACATCATGACCGGCGCGTGGTCGGCCATATTGCGGAAACGCTCCTCGCTTTCACGCAGTGCCGTATCCCGCGCCTTCTCCTCGGCGATGCCACGCACCTCGATGATGGTTCCGATCGGCTGGCCATTGTCGTCACGGATCGGGCTGGCCGTAAAAGCGACGGGATAGAAGCTGCCGTCCTTGTGGACGAAGGTCTCCTCGCCCTGCATCCGGTTCCGTTCGGGAAACGCGCGGTCGATGGGACAGTCTTCCAGGGGATAGTGCCGACCATCGGGATGGGTGTGGTGGACCACGTCGTGGAGCGCGCGTCCCTGGGTCTCATGCAGTGAATACCCCGTCAGGCGCTCGGCTGCAGCATTCATGTACGTGCACTGCTGTCGCTCGTTCATCAGGAAGATGGCGACCGTGGCATTGTCCAGGACGGCATTCAGCTGCCTGCGAGCTTCCTCGCTGTCGAGCGCATTTATCGTGTTGAGATGCGGGTCCTGAGTGGGGTCGCCGTAGTGCACATTGTCTCCTGAGATCGGCGCCCTCGGCACATCAATCTACGGTGCAATTTTGAAATAGAACAAACGGCGTCCCTTTCCGCCGCAGCACTCAACCCGCCTATCGGGTTGTAGTTCCAACCAATTGGCCGATCCTGAAAGACTCGAGAGCCCTTGATGGACATCGATGCTTTCGCACGCTTTTTGCCCGGTACTCGCGACCCGGCACCGCGCATTCATACAATCGGATCGATCAATCGTCCCAATAAGCGCCTTGAGGTTTCAATCTGGCAAAATTGCTGTAGGAGTCGGATTCCAGCGAGCACCCCACACGATCAGGGAAGAGGCGTCCGTGTCAGTCTTGTCGCGCAACAATGTCAAACTCGGCAGTGCCGGCCAGCAGCCCATGATGTTTGCACATGGCTTCGGATGCGATCAGAACATGTGGCGCTATGTGGCTCCCGCTTTCGAAGCCGACTACAGGGTCGTTCTGTTCGATCATGTCGGCGCGGGCCGTTCGGATTTGTCGGCTTACGACGCTCAGAAGTACGCCAGCCTGCAAGGCTACGCGGATGATGTGGTGGAGATCTGCCGCGAACTCGGGTTGTCCAGGGTGATCTTCGTCGGCCATTCCGTCAGCGCCATGATTGGCGCCCTGGCTTCGATCAAGGCGCCGGAGCTCTTCGAAAGCCTCGTGATGGTAGGGCCTTCGCCCCGCTACATTGACGACACGGGATATACGGGCGGCTTCACCGCCGATCAGATCGACGAATTGCTTCATTCGCTTGCCGATAACCACATGGGATGGTCGGCTGCGATGGCCCCGGCGATCATGGGCAATGCGGATCGCCCCGAACTCGCGGACGAACTCACCGACAGTTTCTGCCGTACCGACCCGGACATTGCGAAAGCCTTCGCTCGCGTGACCTTCACCTCGGACAACCGCGCCGACCTACACAGGGTCACTGCTCGGACACTGATCCTGCAGTGCAGCAACGACATCATCGCCTCGGAGCAGGTCGGTGAGTATGTCCAGGCGCATGTGCCCGACAGCAAGCTGGTCTATCTGGAGGCGAGCGGCCACTGCCCCAATCTGAGCGCGCCGGACGAGGTGATCGCGGCTATCCGCGATTTCACCTAGATGATTCATCCGGGCGAGGGCAGGGCTGAGCAGGTCGAAGACCTTAACGACCTCTATGAGAATGCTCCGTGCGGCTACCTGTCGCTGAACCCGCAGGGACTCATCGTGAAGTCCAACGCCACCCTGTCGTCATGGCTCGGCTTTCCCGCAGATCAACTCGTCGGCAAGCGCTTGCGTGATCTCTTGAATGTTGCCGGCAGTATCTTCTACGAGACGCACTTTGCGCCCTTGCTGAGGATGCAGGGGTTCTTCAACGAGGTAGCGCTCGACTTGGTCACTGCCGATGGGGGGCTGCTTCCGGTCCTCGCCAATGCCGTCGAGAAGCGCGATGCGGCCGGCGCGCTGGTCTTTACGCGAGTGACGCTTTTCCAGGCGACCAAACGCCGACGCTACGAACGCGAACTCGTCGACGCGCAACAAGCCGAGCGAAAGCTCGGGAAACTGCGGGACCAGTTCATTGCCGTCCTCGGGCACGATCTGCGCAATCCGGTAGCCGCCTTGAATGCAGGGGTCCAAATGCTGCTGAAGGAGCCTCAGAGTGAACGATCTCTGCATGTCATCGGTTTGATGCAGGGCAGCCTCGCACGCGTTTCCGAACTGATCGACAACGTGATGGACCTTGCACGCAGTCAGTCAGGCGGCGGGATAAGACTGTCGCGTGACGCGAGCGCGCCGCTCGCGCCGGTCCTTCACCAGATCATCGAAGAACTGGAAGCAGCACATCCGCAACGAAGCATCGAAGCCGAGATCAATCTGACCGAACCGGTCGACTGTGATCGACGGCGGATTGCCCAACTCGTTTCGAACCTCCTCAGCAACGCGATCACCCATGGTGCCTCCGACCGACCCGTTCGCCTCCATGCCGAAACGACCGGACAGGAGTTGGTGCTGGCGATCGCCAACCACGGCGAACCGATCCCCGAAGAGGTAATGTCTCACCTGTTCCAGCCGTTTTTTCGGGGCAGCACGAGCTCCAGCCAGCAGGGGCTGGGCCTTGGGCTGCACATAGCCTCCGAGATCGCCCGCGCGCACGCCGGCTCGCTCGGCGTTCAATCGCACGAGGACGAAGTGCGCGTCACATTCCGGATGCCGTTGGTATAGCTTTCGGAGAGCGACACCCAAGGACGATTGGGTGGTAGTCAGGTCTCGGACGGGGCTGCACACTTGATCATAACGACGGGGAGTCCTGGTCGTTATCAATGAGGCAGTATTGCGGCAGCCGATCATGAGCTCGTTTGAAGAAGACCGACTGTATCGACCCCGAGTTGGTAATACCGCCTTGCGCCCTCAAAATCGCCATTGTGTGAGCCGGTTGCCGTTCCTGAAAGCAGTCGGACCTATTCGGTGCTAACGAAGTCACCAAATGTCGGCGTGGAATGGATGATGCTGCAATGAAGTTTTTTTATGTTCCGGTCGAATGAATGGCGATGCGTTGCCAGTGTTTTGAGGGGCAGAGCCTGCGTACGACGACATTGGGCGCTGTTCCTGGATCGCGCGGTCCGGGATGTGCTGAGTTCGCAGGGTAAGTCGATTGCCGAAGTGATCCGGTCGATAGGCGTGACCGAAGTAGCTTACTATCGTTGGCGGTCCGAATACGGTGGCCTGAAGGGTAATCAGGTCCTCCGCGCCGGATCACATCCGAGCAGCCGCGCTCGGCCTTCCGGTCCGTTTGGTTGCGGCGTGTAGTTGGGTATTCGCGGCAAGCCGCCCGGGAGCGTCGCGGGGTCAATTCCTTGTCTGACTTGACGAGAATCAGTTCCCTCTAACCCCGTACGCATGATGAACGATCAGGCTGATCGAGCGATAGAGCTCCTCCAGGCGGCTGAAATCGCCGCCGTCCAGGGTGATGAACCCGGCGCTGTCGGCGACGGCGACGAGTTGCAGCGCCACTGCCTCTCGGGGCGTGTCCTTCGCGAGTTCGCCCCGCTCGATCGCCGTCGACACCCCGGCAAGGACCATCCTGTCAAGCGCAACACCGAAAGCGACCAATGCCTCACGGGCGCGCGGGCCGATGATGTCGCGCTCCAGCCGCATCCTGCCGATCAGGGACCAGGGATTGACGGTGCGTCCGGTGGGGTTGTGGGTGAGATAGCGGGCGCGGTTCGCCTCTTTCATCCCCTCGATCTTCTCCGCCAGCGTCGACGGGCCGGCCCAGTTTCGCTCCCAGCTGTCGAGCGTGTGCCCGACATACTCGACGATGACTTCCTCGCACAAATTCTGCTTGTTGCCGAAATGATGGTGGATATTGGCCCGCGTGGTGTCGAGCGTATCCGAGATGTCGCGAAACCTGAGCCCCTGGTAGCCGTTCCGCAGGAGAAGCGTGACGGTGACACGCTTGATATCGTCCCGCAGGCTGGGGAGGCCCTTCTCCAGGGGTTTGGTCTCGATCTTCATGGCCGCTCCTCCGCCCGCGCGAGGGGGCGGTAGGCCGCCTCGAACGCACTGGCAACGGCCGCGCCCGTCTTTCCCGGTCGCAGCGCGTCGCCGATCACTTCGACGCTGCGCCCTTCGAGCCGGGCCGAGATCCGGGGGCCGGTCGCCTCGCGGGCGCGATGGTAGAACCAGTCCCGAAACGCCGGGCGACGGCCGAGCGCGGCGACGGGTCCGATTCGGGCGCACCCAGTTCTTAGCAGCGCGGTGACGAGGGGGCCAGCCCCCGCGCGGTAGCGCGCGCCCGTCGCGATGACGATATGGTCGAATTCCGTGAGGCGGCCCGCGTCGGCAAGCGGGTCTGCGCCAAGCTCGACCACAACGCCCCGCTCGCGGCAACGGCGCAGTTGCGCTTCAGCATGGGCCAGAAGACTCTCCCGGTTCGCTTCCACGCCCTGGAATAGCGGTGCGAAACCGGCCAGGCGCAACGCCCCGCCGACGCCGTCGGATTTCTCGAAGAGGGTCACGTCGTTCAATGCGGCAATCTCCGCGGCGTAGGCTAGCCCGGCCGGCCCGGCGCCGATCACCGCGATGCGTTGCCCGGACCGGCACGGGGCCCCGCGCTGGTCGGCTTCCCGGCCCGCATGCGGGTTGACGATGCATTGGAGCCGCTCGCCCGCGCGCATGCCGTCAACGCAGCTATTGCAGGCGAGGCAGCGCCTAACCTCGTGCCCGTCGCGCGCCGTGCGGGGCCAGTCCGGGTCGGCGAGAAGCGGTCGGCCGAGCGCGATGAAGTCGGCTTCCTCAGCCTGGAGCGCGCGTTCCGCCGCCGCCGGGTCGCCGAAGCGACCGACAGCGATCACCGGTACGTCGATGGCTGCCTTCACCATCCGCGCGAAGCCGAGAAACGGTGTCGGCGCCGTGGCCATCGGCGGGATCATGATCGCGGCGTTCGGCTGGGAGCGGTAATGCCCGCCGGTGACATGGATTGCGTCCGCGCCCGCACCGGCGGCCCAACCAGCGATGGTAACCGCCTCATCCGGAGTGATGCCGCCCTCAAAGAAATCATCGCCATTCATGCGGAAGATGACGGCGAGGCCGGGAACGGCGGCGCGGACCGCACGCGTGATCTCGAGCGCGAAACGTGCCCGGTTCTCGAGCGAGCCACCATATTTGTCGTCCCGCCGGTTCTCCATCGGCGACATGAACTGGGAGAGAAGATAGCCGTGCGCGCCGTGAAGCTCGACCGCATCGAAGCCGGCCCTGGCCATGCGTTCGGCCGCTGCGGCGAAAGCGTCGACGGTCTCCGCGATCCGTGCGCGGCTCATGGCCTCCGGGACGATTACTTCCGTGTGCCCCTCCTGGACGCTGTGAGGGATCGCCGAGGGGGCTATCGGTGTCGTTCCGCATATGTCGACGCGCGTGTGGCCGCCACCATGCCCCAGCTGGATCGATGCCTTCGCGCCTTCGGCGTGAATCGCCTCGACGATCCTTGAAAGGCCGGGGAGGAAGGAATCGTCCGCAGCGCCAAGCTCGAAATGGCGGTGCTTGCCGACCCGTTCGGGCGCCGCCATTTCAACCGTAAGCAGCCCGACGCCGCCGGCAGCGCGGGCGCGGTAATAGGCAAGGCCCGCATCGGTGGCGAACCCGTCCCGATCCGCCAGCCGCGTGGTCATGGGAGCCATGATTACGCGGTTCTTCAGCGATAGCGGGCCGATCCGGCCCGGATGGAACAGGCGGCCGGGCCGTTGGTCGCCTTTCGGCATCGGACCGGGTCCTCGGGGTCAAGCCGCGAGGGGCAGGGCGCCGTCGCGAGTGACGCCCGCCTGACTCAACGCCTCGCCGATCCGGCCGATCTCGGCTTCCGTCAGCTTCATCAGCGGCGGACGCACGAAGGATTTCTCCAGCCGACCGAGCAGCACAAGCGCCTCCTTCATGCGGTTGTGCATGTCGAGGAAGGGCGGAGCGTAGAACGCCTGCGAGAGGGGGACGATCCGGTCGTTGATCGCCTGCGCCTGCTTCAGATCGCCAGCCTGCACGGCACGGAACAGCGCGACCTGAAGATCGGCGATCACGCTGCCGGAGCCCGAGAGAAGGCCGTTGCACCCCAATGTGAGCGAGGACATCAGCCAGGCGGAATGCGTCGTCAGCACATTCACCGGGCGCGCTAGGTTCTGGAAGGTGCGGATATGCCGCTCGTGCAGCATCGGATCGTTCGACCAGTCCTTGATCGCCGCGATGGTCGGGACTTCCTCGAAGAGTTGCAAGAGCGTCTCGAACGTGAAGCCGAGCCCGGTGCCCATCGGGTACTGGAACGCGATGAGTGGCAGGTCCGTTTCACCCGCGATGCGCTTGTAGTGCTCGATCGCCATCTCGGGGCGAAGATGCCCGCCCATCGCCATGCTGTTGGGCGGAAAGACTAGGAGGCAGGACGCGCCCTCGTCGGCGGCCATACGGGCGATCTTTGCCGCTTCGAGCGAGCCATCGGCATAGACACCGTTGATCAGAGGCACCTGGTCGCCGACCTCCGCAAGGGAATCGGCGAGGATCATGCGCTGCTCGTCGAACGTGCATGCGTGAACCTCGGAGGCGTGACCGTTGACCGTCACGGCGGACACGCCGTCGACCAGTGCGCATTCGCGAAGATGCTTGCGCGTCTCCTTTGCGTCGATGCTCAGATCTTCGTTGAGCGCGAGCAGCGTTGCCGGAATCACACCGGCAGGGCGGTAGTCCTTGAAACGAGGCATGGGGTCACTCCTTTGCTGGTTCATGGCGGGTGTTGAAATCAGTCGTTCCAGAGGCCGCCGGTCACGCTGATCGTCTCGCCCGTGATGTAGGACGCTTGGTCGGAGACGAGAAAGAGAACGGCGTTGGAGATGTCGGCGGGAACGCCGGGGCGGCGAAGAGGGATGCTTTGCGCGCGATCAATAGCGCTCGGCAGACCCTGCTCCTTGCGAAGCACCTCGGATTCGTCGCGCATCTTGGTGTCGACGATCAGGCCTGGTCCGACCGCGTTGACACGCACGCCGGATTCGCCCAACTCGCAAGCCAGCGACTGGGTGAGGGAGACGGCGGCGAATTTCGAGGCGCAATAGGCACCGTAGGCGGCGACGCTGGACTTGCCCATCCACGAGGCGATGTTGACGATCGAGCCCTCGCCTCGCGCGACCATCGCGGGTGCGACGGCGCGAACCATGTGGAAGATGCCGTCCACATTTACGCCGAAGGTGGCGCGCCAGACGGACTCCTCGCAATCGAGCAACTTGCCGACTTTGCAGATGCCGGCGTTGTTGACGAGGATGTCAATCGCGCCCAGATCGTCGGTCAGCTTCGCGACGCCCGTTTGGACGGATTCCTTCGAGGAGACGTCGCAGGCGGCGTGGGAGACCTTGCCAAGGGGAGAAAGCGCGGCTGCCGTCGCCTCCAGCCCGTCGGCGTCGAAATCCAGCAGGCCGACAGCGCATCCTTCTTTCAAAAGCCGGGTCGCGATCTCTTTGCCGATGCCATGCGCGGCACCTGTGACCATGGCGCTCTTTCCATTCAGTCCATACATGGGCCTCAGGCCTTCTTCTTCGGTTTGCGGTCGCCGCGGGCGGTCCAGCCGCCATCCACGACAAGGACGGTCCCTGTGCAGAAGGACGCGTCGTCACTGGCCAGCCAGAGCATGGCTTGGGCAATTTCTATCGGCTTGCCGAGCCGGTTCATCGCCTGGCGCTCCTCAAGCCCGCGGCGGAGGTCGGCGGAATCCGGCCCTTTCAAAATCTCGGCAAAATAGGGAGACTCGATCGTGCCCGGCGCCACGGCGTTGACGCGCACGCCGTCGTCGACATGGTCGATCGCCATTGCCCGCGTCAGCGCCGCAACGGCGCCCTTCGACGCGACATATGCCGCACGGTCGTGAATCCCGATATTGGCTGCCGCCGAGGCGGTGGAGACGATCGCGCCGCCTCCGTTCCTGGCCATCTCCGGAATTGCGTATTTGCAACCGAGATAGACGCCCTTGACGTTGACCGCCATCAGCGCGTCCCAGTCCTCGGTGGCGGTGGATACAACCGTACCTGCGAACCCGTAGCCCGCATTGTTAACGAGAATGTCGAGCCGGCCATGCGCCGCAACCGTCTTCTCCACCATCGCCTTGACGTCTCCCTCGCGCGCGACGTCGACGACTATCGCCTCAGCTTTTCCGCCGTTTGCGACGATGTCATCGGCGGCGGAGCGGGCTGCGTCGAGATCGCGGTCCGCGACGATCACCGTTGCGCCCTCGGCAGCGAAGAGACGGGATGCCTCGCGGCCGATGCCCGAGCCTCCGCCTGTTATGATCGCGATGCGGTCGGCAAGCTTCATTTGGTATTCTCCCTGTGTCTGATAACTTACTGACATGTCAGTAAGTAGCATTTCAGTCTTCAGCACGCAATCAAAAGGCACTGCTCGATCGCCTGTTTTACAGCATCTGAATCGGCGAAAAGTGCTGGCGGATCGCGGCGGACAGCGAGTGGGCGACGATCCAGGACGATTTCGGATTGGCGGGGGAGGGTCGGTTTGCGATCTCGATACGCATCGTGCCAAACTCGCTCGACGCGGTTACGACATGGGTGTTGCCCCTTGCCTCCGGATCGCAGACCACGCGGACCCGCACGCCGTCGAAGCCCGGCCCTGCGAGCGCGAGCGCCGCCGCGACATTGAGGTTCTGCGGATAGGCGGCGGCCGCCTCCCGCGCCGTGCCCTCGAAGAGTGTCACGGGCACCGCGAGCGTTTTCGGGTCATGGCCGAGCGCTTTCAAGTCACCCGCCCAGGCTGCTGGAGGCTTGCGGGATTCGTAGGTGACGTCGAGTGCGCCCGAACTGCGCGCCGCGCGGATGTAATCGAGTGCACCGAGCGCGCCGGAAGCGAGCACGAGCTTCCCGCCATGCGCTTCCGCGGTGTCAGAAAGCCGCTTGACGAGATCGTCGTCGTGAAGCGCTCCGATGGAGGAGACAAGTACGGGCAGGCCGAGAGCCAGAAGGCCGGGGACGGACTCCCTCACCGCCGAATGGCCAGCCGCCTCAACCACGAGATCGGGTCCGAAAGCTGCGACCTCGACCGTGGATTCAATGACGTCGACCCCGTCGGGCACTTTCGCTTGCGAGGGCGAGCCGGGGCGGAGCATCACGCCCACACGGGCACCGAAGATCGCGGGATCGCGTAGCGTTGAGACCAGTTCGGCGGCAATCGCGCCATAGCCGATCACGAGTATGCGTCGTTGCGTCATCGTGCCCCGATCCAGTCCGAGATTTCGGCCACCATCCGGTCGCGTCGCGTGACGGGGAAGAAATGCCCGCCGCTCTCCATGATCCTCAGCTCCGCCGAGGGCAGCGCCGCCGCCAGTTCCTCCTGAAGGAAGGGCGGGACGATCATGTCGTCGCGCGCACCCAGCACGAGCGCAGGCTGCGTGAGCGAGCCGACCTCAGCGCTGCCGTCGAAAGAGAGCAGCGCGTCGATCCGCTCCCTGACCACCGCGACGGCCTCCGGTGTTGCCGGCGCGTTCCTAACGCCGGCCTCGAAGACGCCCCAGTTCTGCTCCAGCCAGTCGGGCGGATGCGACAGGAGCGCCGCGCTCGCCGCATAGGTAGCAGGCGAATGGGCAAGCATGTCGCGCCGCGTACCGAAAAGCGCCGCCATATAATGGCTCGGGCGCATCCAGGCGGCGCTCAGGATCAATCCTTCTGTCCGGCCCGGCGCGATCCGGGCGAAGGCCTGTCCGATGCAGCCGCCGGTCGAATGGCCGAGCAGGAAGACGCGTTCGATGCCGGCGGCGCCGAGCACGGAGAGACAATCCCGCGCCAACTGGTCGATCGAAACCGACGCGCTGCCGCGTTCGCTGGCGCCGATCCCGCGCTGATCGAAGCGCAGGACGCGCATGTTGCCGGAAAGAGCGTGCGCGACCTCTTTCCAGAAGCCTCCGGTGCCGCCCAGACCGCTGACGAGAAGAAGCGCGCGCCGGCCCGAGCCATGCGACCAGGCCTTGAGTTTTGCGCCATCATCCGCGCTGGCGAAGAAGCTCTCGCCCACCGTACTGTCGCCCGCCGCACTCATTGCATCGGCGAGTAGGATACGGGAGTCAGGATTCGGCTCGTCTGCACGTCGATCAAGCCGTCGACGCGCTTCAGATAGTCCTGCCAACGGGGGTCGGCCAACATCTTCGTACGCCGGGCGGTGCGGTCGTCGAGGCTCTCATAGCTCCACAATGCGACGACATGGTTCAACTCGCCGATCTCGGACGTGAAATAGGCGTGGAACGTGCCCAGCAGCTCTTTCTGGATCGACAGGCCGTATTCGCCGTAGAGCTTCACGAATTCGGCGAGTTTGCCCGCCTTGATGCGATAGTCACGCTCTTCATAGATCATTGTTCGCTCACTTTTTTTGATCGAAGCTGGAATCGACCCAGCCGAACACCGTTTCACGCTCGATCTCGGCAATGTTCTCCGGCCGGGGGAATGGTTCCGGCGCAGGCTCGCCTGGCGCTTTCGGGCGTCCGATGCGGGCAAAGAAACTGTCCAGCCCGCCCGGCATGAGGAGAAATGTGAAGCTCAACGGCTCGTCGTTCGGGTTGATGAAATGATGCTTCAGGCCGCGCCCGATATAGGCGCAGGAGCCCTTCTCGATGGGGTGATCCTCGCCTTCGATCCGGGTGGAACCGCGCCCGCCGATGACAAAGATCACCTCTTCATGGGCGTCATGGGTGTGCTCGCGGATGGAGCAGCCCGGCGCAACTGTCTGCACGCCCATGGAGAAGCCGGCAGCGCCGCCCGTCTTTTCCTGGTTGAGCAGGTTCCGGACGAACCCGTTGGCGGGAACGGGCTGCCAGAAGCTCTCCCCGTCTTCCGGGCCGAGAACGATGGACCGGCTTTGCGTTTCTGTCTCGCTCATCGCGATCTCCTTTCCTGCCCGTCAGTTGTAGATGAGGTCCGGCATCCAGGTCGCGAGCCCGGGAAAGAGCAGCACGAGGATGAGCACCGTCAACTGGCAGAAGATGAAGGGTATTACGCCCCAATACATGTCCTTGAGACGTATCTCTGGTGGAGCGATTGCCTTCAGGTAGAAGATCGAAGGCGACATCGGGGGTGTGAGATAGCTCGTCTGAAGCATCACGAGAAAGACGATGGAGAACCAGAGCGGGTCGATCCCATAGATTTTGAGCAGCGGCATCGAGATCGGGATGAGGATCAGCACGACCGAGATGAGGTCGACGATGAATCCGAGCAGGAACGCGATAAAGAGAATAATCGCAACGACCGACCAGGCGTCTAGCCCAAAACTGCGGAGAATGCCCTGAACCTGCCCCATGCCGCCGGAGGCGAAGAAGACCCCTGAGAACATCCCTCCTGCGAGAACGATCGCAATGATCATCGCCGTGAGCGAAATGGTCTGCAATGAAGCCTGGAAGAGTACGCGGAGATTCAGCTGTCCGTACAAGAGCGCCAGGATCAGCACGCCCGCCGAGCCGCAGGCGGCGGCCTCCGTCGGCGTGGCAAGTCCCATGAAGAGCGAGCCGAGCACCGTGGCGATCAGTATTGTCGGGGGCACAAGCGCTGTCATCGTGAACATGAGCTTCTCGCCGAGGCTGCGCGGATCTTTCCCTTCATCGACCGGCGCGTATTCAGGGCGCAGGGCAGAGACGATGACTATGTAGAGGACGAAGAGACCCGACATCATCAGGCCGGGCACGAGAATGCCGGCCATTAGGTCGCCGATGGGCAGGGTCGCCATTGGCGCAAGCACGATCACAGGGATCGACGGAGGGATCACAGTTCCCAGTGAGCCGCCACCGCAGATCGTACCGGCAATGAGACGTGGATGATAGTTGCGTTTCATCATCGCCGGAATGGCGAGCATTCCGACCAGCGTCTCGGTCGCCCCGACGACGCCGCTTGCGGCTGCGAAAATCGTGCACATCAGGAGTGCCGCGACTGCAAGTCCGCCGGGAAGGCGGCGTGTCCACATGTAGAGGGCGTCGAAGAGCCGTTCCGCAATTCCGGCTCGCTCGAGTATCGCGCCCATGAAGACGAAGAGCGGGATCGCGCCGAGCACGTAGTTCGTCGCTACATCGTCGACCCGCTGAGCAAACTGATAGAAAACCGTGTCGCCAAAGCGCATGAGCCCGAAAGCCAGCGCTGTAAGCATCATTGAGAACGCGACAGGGATCCCGAGGAAAATGAGAACAATCAGCGCCGGGAACATCCAGAGGACGATATCGGAATTCATCGCTTGTCGTCCCCAAATTCAGCGTCGAACGCGATCAGAAGATTTTGAATCGTTTTGGCGAGGCATTGCAGCGCGAGTAGCGCGAAGCCAACGGCATATATCACGCGATACGGCCAGATCTTGGGGTTCCAGGACGAAAGGCCTGAACCTTCCCCGGTGCTGTAGACATTGATCGCATTGAAGATCAGCGTGTTCGTCAGCCAGAGCATCATGACCGTAAGAATGGCGTAGGCGACGGAGTCGATGGTCGCGATCACGCGCGGTGGCAGTTTTGCGTGAAGAAAATCGACTTTCACATGCTGGTCGACAGACAGGGCGTACGACATGCCCAGCAGGAAGATCGTACCCATCATCATGTAGCTGACTTCGAACGCCCATTGGGTCGGGGCGTTGAAGAAATAGCGGCTGACCACTTCGTAAACCATCGCGGCGACGAGCGGCGAGACGAACAGCGCGCTCAGGCGACCGGACCAGAGAGAGGCGCGTCCGATCAGGCCAACCAGGGCAGAAAACTTCATCGCGAGACGGTCCTCTCAATAGGAAGACCGGCGCGGTCGAGCCGCGCCGGTCCGAGTCGACGGAGATCAGCGCGCGCCGATCGGGAAGCGGAACTCGGCCTCAAGCTTCATGTCGTCGAGAAACGCCTTCTGGTCCTCGTAGATGCGCTTAAACCACTCGTTGGAAGCGGACTGCTCCTCCGCCCACTTGGTGGAGGCCTCGCTGACTGCGGTGACCAGGCTCGGCTCAACCGTCAGGAAGACATTGTCCGGGTTGGCTTTCATCTTCTTGTAGCCCTCGATATCGAGCTTCACATAGCTGAGATAAGCGTCCATCCACGCCATCTTGCCCGCGAGCTCCAGGAGCTTCTGGTCCTTCTCCTGGATGCGATTCCAGACATCGACGTTGAAAATGCAGTCATGGGCAGCGGCGCGGGAGTGGAGGCCGGGCGTGATCACGTATTTTGCAATCTTGTTAAAGCCTTCCTGCTCGTTGCCGCCGGGACCACCCCATTCGATGGCGTCCACGACGCCACGCTCGAGTGCGGAGAACACCTCGGAGCCGGGCAGAACGACGGTGGAAGCCCCGAGCATCGGCGCGATCTCAGCCCAGGAGGAGGAGGTGCGCAGCTTAAGGCCCTGCATGTCCTCGGGTTTGGTCACCGGCTTGTGCGAGTGCATAAAAATTTCTGTCTCTGGCGTGCCGCACGGGATTGAGACGACGCCAAATTTTTCCATGCGCCACTCTTTCCAGAGCGCGCCGCCATTGCCGTTAAAGACCCATTGCATCATTTCTTCAGGGTTCGGCCCTCCCGGCCAACCCGAAATGATCGCTGCGGTGCGGTCCACCGACCAGTCATAGCCTGGCCAGGCATGGCCAAGATCGGCGACGCCGGTCTGGACTGTCTCCGTGACCTTCAACGCCGGGCCGAGCGCACCCGCGGGGAATACGTTGATCTTAATGCGCCCATCAGTGATTTGCTCGACGATCTCGGCATAGCGTTGCGCACCGAATTCGAGCCAGTGTCCGCCCGCCCACGGCGTCGCCATGTTTAGCTCGATCGTCTCCTGCGCTGCGGCGTTGCCGTGCGCGCCAAAGGCGAGACCGAAGGCCAGCGCGGCCGAAGCTGCGAGTTTACCAGATGACATGTCGTACCCTCTCTTTTGCTTTGTTGTATTCATCCGACTGATCAGTCCATTGCCGGGAGTTCCGCCGCTGAAGCGATGGCGCGGCCAGCAAGCAGACCGGAAACGAAGGCCCAGGCCAGGTGATGACCGTGACCTTCGAGTATCGCCCCGCCTTGTCCGGCGGAACCTGCCGCGAAAAGACCGGGGATCGGTTCGCGCGCCTTATCAAGCACGCGGAAATTCTCATCGATGCGGACACCGCCCTCGCTGAAGACGATCCAAGATTTGGCGGGGCCGAGCGCGTGAAATGGGCCACGCATTGGACGAGGGAAGTCGCCACCTGACGCACGCGTTTTGTAAGGGCGTGCCACGCTGCGCTCCAGAGCCTCCCCGGGCAGGCCCGTCTTCGCCGCCAGTCCGGCAAGATCTGGAGCCGTGGCGTAGATGTCCCGCCGGGAGCGGGCGTAATCCGGTAGGTAAGCGTACCCTACGCCGGGCGCTGTGGAGATGAAGTAAGGCCAAGTCGTGAACCTGCGCGCGGTCGTCTCGTCCATCACGATCCAGGCCAGTTGGTCTGGCTGGTCGCCGATCGCGTCCTGCGGGCGGCCCAACTCGTCGCAAAAGCGCTCCCCGAGACAATTCACGAGGATCGCTCCCTCCTCGAACAACCGCGGCGAGGGCGCAAGGAATGTTGTCACAAAGCGCAGCAGGACAGGCCTGAGCGCCCATTGCGGCAGGATCTTCATTGCCGCCAACAGCGACTGCGCGACGAAACGGTTGGTCGGCGTGCGGGAGATGAGCCCGGGGCGCGCCGGTGCGAAAAAGCGTATCTCAGGCCCCCAGGCTAAATCGCCGTTCACCACTTCCGCACCCGCAGCCTCCGCCATCTTTTGTCCATCGCCCGTGCTCGCAGGGTTGACACCGCCGATTTTCAGAAGTGAGCCGCTCATGTGGCGCTGCTTATATTCCGTCTCCGCCGAGCTGAAATCGCCAGAAGCAAGGATCACTCCGCGCGAAGCGGAGACCCGCTCTCGCCCCCGCGGCTCCTCGATCTCGACACCCCGAACGGCGCCCGCGTCCCTCACTAGCCCCGTGACGCGGCGGCCGGTCAGGATCGAAACGCCGGCTTCGCGGCAGGCCTTTTCGAGGTGGCGCACGAAGCTCCGAGAGTGCGGGAGTACGGCGTGCAGACGTGGCTGTGTATGCGGCGGCTCCGGAAGCGGCCCCATGAACGTGACGCCGAGCTCTTCGAGAAGCCTTACCGCCTCCGACGCATTGTCAACCAGAATGCGCCGCAGACGGAGATTATCGCGACTAGCGCGATCGCCCATGAATTTCTCCATGTCGACGAAGTGCGAATCCGGACCGTCCTTGATCCCAGCCGCGCGCTGAAGACGCGTCCCCGTTGCGCAAATAGTGCCTACGGACAGCCCAGTGGTGCCGCCAAGGCACTCGTTCTTCTCCAGCAGCGTGACGCGGGCGCCAGCGCGCGCGGCAGCGAGCGCGGCCATCAAGCCGGATCCGCCGCCACCGACGACAATGATATCTGTCTTGAGCCCGTCTCCGGATTTGGTTACTGACATGTAGGTCAGTATGACTGCTTGAAATGGCCTGTCAATCTGCGTGGCGAAGGCCGCTCGGTTTTTCCAATTTGTGGAGTGCATTATGAATGTTCTGAAACACGAAATGCAGCCGCTCGAGAAATGGCGCGATGGCGTAATGACGCTGATGCGCGTCTCAGCGATGAATAGTTCCGCCCAGTTGTGCATTTTCGAACAGTTCTGTGACCCCGGCCTTGGTGCGCCCATCCACCTCCACGCCGTCGAGGAAGTGCTCGAAATCATGGAGGGCGAGGCAGAGGTTTTCCTTCGTGGGGACAGTATGATCGTAAAGCCCCAGCAGTCGGTGTTGATTCCCGCCGGTGCGAAGCACGGGTTCCGCAATGTCGGTTCGGGCATTCTCAAGGTCCGCGCCACGCTAGCCGCGCCAATCTTCGAGGCAAGCTACGAGGACCGGGCCGAACTATCCCGCCGATACGTTCCCTGACGCCGTCCAGATCGAGGATGTGCAGAAGCGCAGAGCGGCGCGGCCATGCCGACGGCAACGGAGGCGGTTGCCGCAGTCAGTAGCGGTTCGCTCCGGGCGCACAGCCTCGCTGGTAGCGACGTGCGCCAGCCCCAGGAGAAGGGCGCCGACTAGCACAACTATCATCGCTTGGCGCGGGCTGAGGCCCGCCGACTCTACGATGACGCTGGGCAGGAAGCGAATGAAGATCAGATTGGCGGCCGAAAACATGCAGAAGATGGCCGCCATGCGAAAGACCGGTCCCGATCCCACCGCTGATCGGGGCGGCAAGGCGAGGGAAGCACGCTCCGGGTGGGGCAACCGCCGGCGCAAAGCGACCATTGCTGCAGCTGCGGCCAAGGGCACTGCAACGCAACTAGGTAATAGGTCCGCCAACCCTGATCCACGAGCAGCACGGATCCTAGAGGCATGTCGGCAGTCGCGGAAAGCAGATGGGCCAGACCTTGAATGGCAGCTTGTCGCGGAGCACTCGCCACAACCGGACCGTCTGCACCCGGCCCGTTGCTGCCGTTCGTCCCCATTACGGCGGACGACCGCTCTCCGCCCAACTTGCCCGTTCAAAGGTGCAGGGCAACGTCTCAAAAGTCCGCAGTGCCGCCGTTCAGATATAAAGCCGCGAAGGTCTGGTTCCGCTCTCAGCGTTGACGGCCGCGACGTTGGCGACACGCTCTTTCGGAGGGCCTGGCTGTGCCGTTCGTGTGCGGGTCCGGTCGCTGCCCGCCAACGCCGAAGCCTTGGTGCGGGTAGATCCCTTTCGCTTCAAGACTAGGTAAGCTCCGGCGAAGTAGTGTAAGGCGGGAGACTTCACTCTCATAACTGCCGGTTACTTCGCGTTCACCGCTGCCCGGCGCCGAGCCACTACGCTCTCCATCACCCGCGGCTGAGGATTGCTGCCGAAGCGGTTCTGGACAAATCGGAGATGGCTCGCGTCGGCGCCCCAGACATACCGCTTCGCTCCCTCCACGACCTGGCGATTGACCTCTTTCACAAGTTGGACGGGGTCAGCTAGACGCACGCGTTCGAGGAAGTCGGCATTGCTTCCGCCGATCCAGATCAGCCGTGGTCCGATCGGTAGAACCACATGCGCCTCCGTGGCCCCGAGCGGCGTACGGATGACCGGTCTGTCGGATGTCAGCAGGGTCGGCGCATGCGGTGCCGTCTGCAGCACCCTCCAGTGCATTCCATTAAGCGTCGAACCCACGTTCTCGTGGTCGACCAACGTGTAAAACACGTCGAACTGGTGGCGCTCCTTTTCGGCCAGCGGCTGGCCAGCCAGGTACTCCGAGAAAGTTTCCGGAGCACCAGGCTCGCGGAATCGCCTGATAACGTGCCTCTGCTTCAGCATCTGTGGTGCTGAAGTCTTCATGCCACCACTCCCGGAACATGGCGACGTCCTCCGGGCAACGGAGAAGTAGCGACAGGATGAACCGGCTCCAAGACGACCGGCTTTGGGTGTCCCACGGCGCGTAGTGGCCGTAAGCCTCCAACATGTCCAGTGAATCCGACGCCCAAGTATCAACAGGCTTGAAGAAGGTTTCTTCGACCTGCTGCGCCAGAGTGGGCTCATAACCCTTGAGTTCGTAGAGCCGCTCCTCGTAGCCTGTACGCTCAGCCGTCACCGCCTTGACGGCGATCTTCCGCTGATAAGGGTTCGAATACTCGGTCAACTTGCCAGTCGGAGGGCTCTCCCAACGGCGCAAGTAAAATGCCGGGATGAAATGGTGCTTGGTAGATGGATTCGATGGCATCGTGCCCAGCTCGACTGTTGGCTTGTGATAGGGCAAAGTACTAGCCATAAAAAGGGTGCCTACTTTTGTAGATGGCGGCGGCGCTTGAGCGGATCAATAGGCGTGCAATGCTGGTGTCCCTATTACAGCGAAATGGCAGCTTTAGAGGTCTGCGCTTTGGGTCGAAAGAACCGGGTTCATCTCCATATGAAGCCAGCTTCCGTTGTCGTAGTCCAGCGAGCGACTGCATGACGCGAGAGGCCGCAGTTTAGTTTCTGCCCAATGACAAACAACGCCGTGACGACAGACGGTCGGACGGACGGTGCAGCAGGAATCCGAAACCCGCAGCGCTCCGGGCTTCAGACAAACATCTGTCCGCCACAGTAGGCTGAACGGCCTCTAACCCGTCCGCCAAATCGCGGCGACACACGGTCCTTCCGCGCAATAACAATCACTTAGCAACAGACAGTGTTTGGTCAGATGGCGGAGAGAGCGTCACCGGGGTCTGGCTGACTTGCGCGGTACAGTTTGATCGATCGGCGCGGACAGACGGAAGAACAGACGGTGCGGTGCTGGCGAACCAGTGGTTTCGAACATAACGTGAGGCCGCGGATTTCGGCCACGCGCTGCATCATGGAAATCATGTGAAGCCCCACAGCGGCGCCTAACAAGGCCAACAGCGGTTATCACTCTGTATTGCGGCTGCGGGGCACAAGTTCTCGGCGAGGCCGATACACGACCAAAGTTGGCCGAAGTTTTGCGATGGTGGGGTTAGTGTAACGACTGCTGAACGCCGCAGGGGTCTATGGACGGCAAACTTTCCCCAAGTATATGATCTTCGTGAAGGGGAGGTCACCGATGTTGAGGAAACAGCCATTTGGCCAGCGCGAACTGATGCGGAAACTGGTTCAGACAATTGGCCGGGACGAAGATGCAGTCTGCGCCGCTTACGCAGATGCCGAAGAAGACGGTGAGGTTCTACGAAAAAGCAACGCAAACGGCAGAACGCCCGAAGAGTACGCACGGGCCTTGTGGCGTGACGCTGTGAAGAAGGGTTGGATCTAGGGTCGCCCTACCGCACGCATTCATGCCTCGCACTCGGGCAGCGCACGGCCTGCAAGGCTAGCTCTCGGTTAGATTGCTCTCTGCCATGCCAAGGCGCAACGACACGCCAGGCAGAACTTGCTATGCTTCGAGCATGGAAGATCAGTTTTCCAGTATACAAAGGTTCCATATCAACGGCACGGAGCTCGCCTATGTCGAGGCAGGTCAGGGGGATCCGGTCGTCCTGGTGCATGGAGGTGTGTCCGACCTGCGCACCTGGAACGATGTGGTGCCAGAACTGGGATGTCACTGGAGAGTCACTGCGTACAGCCGCAGGTTCGCACGGCCCAATGTAGACATTCCCGACGGTGCGGCCGATCCTATCCAGACCCATGTCGACGATCTGGCTGAAATCCTTCGATCGAACATGCCGGCGCCCGCCCACCTGATCGGCCACTCTTGGGGTGGTGTCATCGTCCTGATGACTGCCATGCAACACCCCGAACTCGTTCGTTCCCTTGTGATGATTGAGCCTCCGGTCCTAACTCTGTTTCTCGACTTTCCGGTGAGGCCGGGACAAGTCCTGTCCATGCTTGCCAGATCACCTCTCGCGGGACTTGCGATCCTGAAGCTCGGTGGCTACGTGATGGAGCCCGCCGCAAAGGCATTCAGGCGCGGCGACGACAAGGCGGCCATCGAGATGTTTGGAAGAGGTGTCCTGGGATCGTCCCGCTTCGATCGATTGAGCCCGGAACGGTATCAACAGATCTGGGACAACAGAAAAGCCGACAAGGCTCAGATGCTTGGAGAGGGCTTTCCCGCGCTGGACGAGCGCCAGGTCGCAACCGTCGGGGTGCCGACGCTACTTCTGGTGGGATCGGAAAGTCCCTCTGCGTTTCACAGAATGTCGGTACGGCTGCTCAAGCTTTTGCCCCGTGCGCGGCTCAATGTCGTGGACGGCGCGTCTCACATTGTTCACGAGGACGCACCCGACAGATCCATCAAGGCCATCACGGATTTCCTACTGAAGCATTGAACGTAAAGGGCACGCAGTGGTCGTCGCTGGAGTTCGCAAGTTCACGACTGGCAGTTCGGCACGGATTGGCTCGACGGGACGATGCACCCCAGGGCTCCCAGTTCACCATTATGGACTGGGCTGCATTCCTCGAGAGCGGATACGGCGCCGTATCTACGAGACCCGCATCGAGGCACGGCAGGACGTGTTCGACTACATCGAGATGTTCTACAATCCTATCCGCAAGCATGTGAGGAACGGGATGCTGTCACCCGTCGAGTTCGAGCGGCGGCGGGAAATGAAAACCGAGGGCGTCTAGAAGACTCGGGGCTTTTCATACAGAGGAATGGTTTTGTGAACTAAGATTTGGCGTGGGCAACGGAAGCAAAGCTTTCTAGTACGGAAATCGAACTGCGCTCAACCAAGTGTCCCGCCAAGACGCGGTGTTCAAAAGGCCGCGTGTTGTCGAGCAGCCTCTCCAGCAGAAGCTCTGCCGCGGCTGCACCGATTGCGTGGGAGGGCTGCGCGATCGCTGTGATGCCTGTTGCCACAAACTTCATCCAGTCGAGATCGTCGAAGCAGAGCAGCGAGACATCTTCTGGTACGGAAAGTTTCAATGCGGCGATTGCCTCCAGCGCGCCCGTCGACATAACACCGTCGGCGGTGAACAGCGCGGACGGCGGGTTGCGAATAGTCAAGAGGTCCAACGCTTCCTTGCGAGCCGCCTCGCTGGAATAGACGACCACTCGGCGGATCAGCTCCAGGTCGGGCTCTATTCCGGCTTCCCTGTGAGCCTCCAGATAGCCGAGCAAGCGCTGCCAGCTCGGAAGATGATATCGAGTATCCTCGCCAGTGAGTTCTGCAGCACCTACGAAGGTAGCTAAATCGTCGCTCTTACCGGGGACGAGTTCGGCCAATATACCGATGCGTCGATGGCCAGCCTTGATCAGCCTCGCGACGCTACCGCGTGTCACCGAAACATTGTCCACCACAACAGAATCGGTTTCCAGTCCCTCCACGATCCGGTCGAACTGAACGATCGGACATTGAGATGCAACAGCTGCCTTGAGGTGGAGCGGATCCTCAACAAAGGTAGACGATACGATCAGCCCGTCAACCTGCTTTTCGAGAAGTAGCTGCACCGCCTCGCGCTCGAGTTCGGCATTCTCGTCGCAGTTGGTAACAATGACGCCAAAGCCCCTGCTGCGCGCAACGTCGCCAACTCCGCGCAGCACACTCGCGTAGAACGGACTCTCGATGTCACCAACCACCACGCCAATGGTCTGGGTCTTGCCAGTGATCAGGCCCTTGGCCAGGCGATTAGGTCGGTAGCCCAGTTCCGCCGCAGCCGACTTGACCTTTTCCTGCACGACCGGACTCGCGTAGCCGTAATCGCCGAGTACGCGTCCAGCAGTTGCCGGACTCACACCGGCCCGATGCGCGACCTCGATAATGGTTACGTTCTTCGTTGTTCGGGTCGTCACTCGACAGATCCCATTAACTCATCCGACCTCTGCGCGGAGTGAGAGGCCATTTGTGCGGAATCCACGCGCACGACCCCGCCACTACATAGCTCGCAGCATTCGTTCACAACACCTCTGAAAGGAAGCGCTGAAGGCGCGGGCTCTGCGGATTGTCGAAGATATCCTCAGGAGATCCAGCTTCGACGATCCGTCCTTCATCCATGAAGGCGACCTGGTTCGCAACCTTGCGAGCGAAGTTCATCTCGTGAGTGACGACCACCATCGTCATTCCGCGCTGGCCAAGGTCCGCCATCAGGGTCAGCACGCCCTTCACCAGTTCCGGGTCGAGAGCGCTCGTGACTTCGTCGAACAGCATGACTTCAGGCTCCAGCGACAATGCCCGTGCAATTGCCACGCGTTGCTGCTGTCCGCCCGATAGATTAGCGGGCCTATGATCCTTGCGCTCGCTCAGACCTACTTCGGCAAGCTTCGCGGTGGCTGCGGCCTCGGCGTGCTCGCGCGACATGCCCTTCACCTTACGCAGTGCCAAGGTGACGTTGGCCAGTGCACTGCGGTCTGGGAACAGGTTGAACTGCTGGAACACCATGCCTACGCGGCGGCGAAGTTGGTCTGGAGTCGATTCGTAGATGCTCTCGCCGTCGAGCAGGATGTCACCGGCCCGGCACTCGACAAGCCGATTGAGGCAGCGCAGCAATGTCGATTTGCCTGAACCGGATGGCCCGATCAGACAGGTGACAGTGCCAGGCTCCACCTTCAAGCTGATATCATGGAGCACCTGGATCTCGCCGTAGGCCATGTCAATATTCCGGACCTCGATGCTGCCGCCCTTGAAGCGTTTACGCGCGGTCGTTGGCGCCTTGGAGGTGTCGGACTGGGCCACCTCGGCGAGTTCAGCCACTTCGACCAGACCGCTCTTTGCAGCCTCAATCCGTTTGCCAGTCCGCATTCGCGTGTCGATGAAATTGACCAGATGGGTCAGCGGCACTGTAATCAGAAGATAGAACGCACCCGCCAGCAGAAGCGGTGAAAGATTGCCGGTCAGGACGGCCTGGTCCTGGCCAACGCGAAAGAGTTCACGCTCTGACGCGAGCAGACCGAGGAAGTAGACAAGGCTAGAGTCCTTCACGTTGCCGATGAACTGGTTGACCAGCGCCGGCAGCACGCGGCGGATGCCTTGCGGGATGACGACCAGTCGCATGCCTTGGCCATAGGTCATTCCTAGCGTGCGGGTGGCGTCGAGCTGTCCGCGCTCGATGCTCTGGATGCCAGACCGGAATATCTCACCGATATAAGCACCCGCGATAAGACTGAGAGCGAGAATACCCAACGGGTAAGGCGACGGACCAAACAGGTCACGGCTCAATCGGGCAAAGCCCTGACCGATAATCAATATCGTAACGATCGCAGGAAGGCCGCGAAAAATGTCCGTGTAGACCCGTGCGACGAGCTTCAGCGGTCGATTTTCGGAGATCCCCATCACCGCAAGCACGATGCCGATTGCGGTGCCGAAAAATGTAGATGCAACGGCCAGGATCAAGGTGTTCTTGAGCCCGACCATGACCATGTTCGGCAGCACGTCGGCCATCGCCTGGAAGTCGAGGAAGCTGCGGGAGAATGTTTCGAACCAGCCCATTTCCCAATCCAATCAAGAATTCGGCCGGGCACCGTTGCTCACGGGCCCGGCCGGTAGGTACCATTTTTGGACGCTCGCGCGCTTACGACTTGGGCAGGTATTCAGCCGGCATCGGCGTGCCCGGAAACCACTTTTCGTGCAGGCGCTTCCACGTGCCGTCGTCCATGGCTTCCCGCAGGGCCTTATTCAAGGCCTCGCGGAAGGCATCGTTGCCCTTCTTGAGCACGAAGCCGGCAGGCGCGTCGAACGAGGGCACGTTCATCGTGATCTTAAGATCAGGGTAGCGCTCAATATACTGCTTCGCGGATTCGTAGTCGGTAAAGTGGCCGTCGATCGTTTCGTTGTTCAGAGCGGCAACAGCCGAGTTATTGTCAGGGAACTTCACGATGTCGCCCTTGAGATTCTTTTCGGCATAGATCTCCTGGAGGGTGCCCTGAATGACGCCGATGCGCTTTCCCGCCGTGCTCTCATTGCTGTTCATATCGGGGTCTGTCGAGATGATCGACAGGTAGCCCGCCAGATAGCCGTCGCCGAAGTCCACGGTCTCCTTGCGCGCTTCGGTCGTTCCGATAGCGGCTACGGCAACATCAAATCGGCCGTTCGCGACGGACGGCAGCAGTGCTGCGAAATCCTGCCCTGCAAAAATCACCTGGTCTTCATTGAAACCGAGCCGCTTGGCAACGTCGCGGAAAAGTTCGGCGTCGAAGCCTGTGAACTTTCCGTCGGCGTCAGTGAACACATAGGGTCTCGCATCGCCCATTGTGCCGACGCTGATCGTTGACGGATCGATGAGGTTATAGGGATTGTCGGCTGCGGTAGCCGCGGACGGCAGACCAATGCCGACTCCTGTCACCAGTGCAGCAGCCAGCACCAGCCCAGACTTCACGAAATTCCGCCTGCTTGTCTCTGTACGCATATCTTCTCCTCTTCAATTGCGGTCGAACATGACCTGCGTTCCTCTCGGGTAGCTTCGGACCTCTTTGCAGAGAGGTGATAACGTTCTCACATAGCAACAGTATTTTGCTGCGTCAATTGGTCCTTCCCGATTAGGATTAACCGCGCATTTGGACATCGGCCCACTCTCGGACTTCTCGATCCGTTCTCAGAATGTCTATCGCTGCGCCATGCCCGATAGCTCCGAAGTGTCGGCACGTCGTCGCCGCAGCCTCAGCGGCTTGACCGAGCGCCTGCTCGGGCGTTTCATCGCCGAGTAGCCCGTACAGTACTCTCGAAATGAAGGCGTCGCCGGCGCCCAGCGTGTCTACCGGTTCGATTATGCGTGCGGGAGTGCTGTAGGATGTCGAGGAGTTGCGCAACAGCGCGCCAGCACGGCCCCGTGTCGCTAACACCCAGGTGGCGCCGGACTCCAGCAGTTCTCGCATCACGTCATCGAGCTCATCAGGGTCGAGATCTTCGCCGGAAATCGACGCGAGATAACAGTGGCGGCCGATATCCCGCCGGTGCTTGGCATCTCTTCGCGTGGAAAAGTCATATGATATCAGTGTTTTGTGTCCTGCTGAAGCGATCCAAGCGTCGAGCCCGCTGGACTGGCCGATATGAACAGCCTGAAATCCAGCGAGGAATTCCAGATCCGCTTCGTCCGGGGTAAACATCGAGACGCCAAGATCGAAGTCGAGAAATATCCGATCCCCTTCGCGACTGCCGATCAAGCAATAGGCGGTTGCGCCATCGAGGTGGCGTAACCGTGCGATGTTCACCTTCTCAGCTGACAGTGCGGTTCGGATCAACTCGCCTGCCGCGTCCCTGCCGATCGCTCCGACATATGCCGACTCGCCGCCGAAACGGGCGACGTTTACCGCCACATTAAGGCAGTTTCCCCCGGGAAACATCTCACCACGGGCGACGTAGCAATCGACCACGTTGTCGCCCATTGCGGCAATCTTGACCATCTGACTACTTTCAGTTTAAGAATGTGAGAACGTTCGCACAATGCTCAATTCCTGTCAAACGGGCGCCGACCTTTCGATGCTACGAGGATCCCAATGATCACCGCACTGCCAGACGATGTTCAACGCGCCCTCGGAATGGTTGCAGACAAGCGGATTTCGCACGTCTTTCTGGTTGCCTGCGGCGGCTCCCTTTCGGTCATGATGGCGGGCAAGTACTTCATAGACCGCCACGCCGGTTCGTTTGCCTGCGACATCTACAACGCGGACGAGTTCGTTTGCCGCGATCCGCGACGGCTTGGCCCGGACACACTTGTCATCCTTTGTTCGCAAACCGGTACCACCCGCGAAACCGTGGGGGCGGCAAAGCATGCCGCCGCCCGAGGCGCCACGACCATCGGCATGACGATGGAGCCGACATCGCCTCTAGCTCAGTCGGTCGACAGTTCAGTCGCGTATCAGGCGTCGTACACAACCGGAAAACCTATAGATTCGGCCTATGGCAATTATGGCGTGCTCTACATGCTTCTCGCAGGCCTGATCGACAGTCAGGAAGATAGCCGCCTGACGACCGACCTAATCTCAAGCCTTGCCCATCTGCAGCCTGCGATCGATCGAGCGCACGCCGCCTATGCCGAACGCTTCAGGCGCTACGCGCCGCGGTTTGCGCCGCGCAAGACGATATACACGCTTGCCAGCGGCGCCAGCTATGGCGCGGCCTATTCATTCGCCATTTGCGTACTGATGGAAATGCAATGGTACGATTCCCAAGCCATCCACGCCAACGAGTTCTTCCACGGACCGTTCGAGGTGGTCGACAAAGATGCCGGCTTCATAGTGATGCTGGGCCTCGATGAGACGAGACGTCTCGCCGAGCGCGCCCGCGACTTCCTGTTCGAACACGGCAGCCCGGACAATATGCTGGTGCTCGACGGCGCGGAACTCGACCTTTCCGGTATGTCAGAGCGCATCAAGCCCTATCTCGTACCGCTGGTCTTCTTCGATACGCTGTGGGCCTTTGCCTACCAGCTGGCCGACCTGCGCAATCAGCCGATGCTCGAGGGGCGGCGCTACATGAAGAAGCTGAGCAATTACTAAGTTCTTCGGCACGCCCCGCGCATTCCCACGTTCACCCGAAGAAAGAGTTTCCATGACCGCATCCCCCAAGCCGCGCCACGTCGTCGTCGTCGGCGCAGGAATCTTCGGAATCTCCACAGCGCTCCACCTCGTGCGACTTGGTGTGGATGTGACAGTCGTCAACAACGGCCCACCGGCCAGCGGAGCGTCCGGCCGTTCACTGTCATGGCTGAATTCGGCGCGGCGCGGCGATACGCCCTATCACCGGTTGAGGCTCGCAGGCATCGATCGCTACCGGACCCTCGCCGCTGCAAGGCCCGAAACGGCTTCCTGGTTGCGTTTCGACGGCGCACTGACCTGGGACGCTGACGACGAGTCAAATGAGATCGCGGCCATCTGCCGACTTGAGCAGGATAGCGGCTATCACGCCTTGCTGCTCAGCTCCGACGAGGTTGCCGCCGCTACCCCTGGCATCAATCCCGGCGCGATCCCCCGGCAGGGTGCGATCTTCAATCCTGGCGAGGGCTGGGTCGATCTGGTTCCGTTGATCCATCTGCTCCTCGGCGAGTTTCGGGCCCGCGGCGGGAAGCTGATCGCAGATGCTGGACGAGTTCAGGTTAAAATCGACCATGGGCGCGTATGCGGCATTGTCACGGCAGCCGGCTCTTCAATAGCCGCCGACGTCGTGATGCTGGCCGTAGGTCCCGATACCCCGGCCATGCTTGCTGAGGTAGGCATCGCAGTATCGGACGCAACGCCCATTTCGCTGCTTCTGAAAACTCGGCCGGCCGGCACGCGACTCCGCGCCGTTCTCAACACTCCCCGTGTCGCTGTCCGCCCCACACCGGACGCCGCACTTGTGCTCGACTCGGCATGGTCCGAAGAGGAAGTCGTGGCGAACCCGGACGGTACGTACACCGTTCAGGATTCGACTATACTAGGGCTGCTCGATGAAGCACGCGCTGTGCTCGATGGAAGTCCGAAACTCGAGCTCGCTAGCTACGCGGTCGGACCAAAGCCCATCCCTGGCGACGGCGAACCGGTACTGGGCGCTGTCGAGGCTGTCGAAGGACTCCAAGTTGCCTTCAGCCACAGTGGCGCGACGCTTGGACTGATTGCAGGCGAATTGCTCGCCCAAGAGATTCGTTTCGATCAGCAACACCCATTGCTTTCAACATTCCGTGTCGAACGCTTCAGCTGACGATGCTCTGGCGTGCCATTCACTTTGTGCAATGAGAGGCACCACCTCCGCGTCACCAAATCATCGATGGTCGGGGAGGAGACCGTGCCTCGCAATCTATCGAAATCCGCTTGCCTTGCGATCGATTAAAGCGATTCCGACAGCCCCGATGCTACACGCGACGATAACCCAGCCTCCGGCCTGCCAGGTCGCGGCGGACTCGACCGCAAATCCTGCCAGCACGGGCCCGGCGACCTGACCGATTCCGGCGGCCTGATAGAAGGTGCCCGAAACGACAGGCGGAGGCATGCCGGACTGGCTCGACAACGCCGGGATGGACGACCAGATCAGCGCCGGCGCAATGCCAGTGCCGAGGGCGAAGATGACGGCCGCGACCAGCCGGACTACGAGCGGAATGGCTGGATCGAAGAAAACAAAGCCTCCGATGCCGATAGCAAGGAAAGCGATTAGCATCAGCCAGTAGCGGCTCACTCCGCGCGCACACGCCTCGCCGGTAGCGACGTTCGCCGGCACCAAGAGAAGGGCGCCGACCAGCGCGACGAGCATGGCATGGCGCGGGCTGAGGCCCGCAGACTCCACGATGACGCTCGGCAGGAATCCCATGAAGATCAGGTTGGCGGCCGAAAACATGCAGAAGATGGCGGCCATGCGAAAGACCGGCCCCGTTCCCGCCGACGGCCCGGGCGGCAAGGCTGGGGAAGCAGGCTGCGAGGGGGGCAGACGCCGGCGCAGCGCGACCAGCGCCGCGGCCACCGCAAGGGGCACGGCACTGCACACAAGGTAATAGGTCCGCCACCCTTGGTCCTCGAGCAGAACGAAGCCGAGGGCCATGCCGACAGCCACGCCTATCGGCAGCCAGGCCGCCCAGATGCCGAGCGCCAGGGCCCGGTCCTCGGGCCTCGCGGCGCCCTGCACCAGTGTGGGCATGGCGGTGACTACAAGCGGCAGGCCGAGTGCCTCGACGATTCTGGCTGCGAACACCAACTCGGAGCCGCTCGCCAGCGTGGCAGCGGCAGACGCGGCCGACATCAGCAGGAGCCCGCACAAGCCCACCCTAAAGGAGCCGAAGCGCGCCGTAACCGGGCCGAAGGCCGCGCCGGTGAGCGCGGCGAGAAGGCTGATGACGGAAAGATATACCGCGGCTTCCGCCAGGGTGGCGGACAGGTCGACGCGCATCAGCGGCATGGCTGCCCCCGCCTTACCGATCTGTAGTGCGGCGGATGAGCCGGCGAAGGTTACGAGCAGGACGACGGGCCAGTCGGTGGCCGCACGCGCGGCGCGCAGCGGCGCTGTCACGCGGCGGCTCGGGCGAGGATCATCTCGGCGGCCTTCTCGGCAATCATCGTCACCGGTGCGTGCGTATTGCCGGACGGGATCGTCGGGATCACCGAAGCGTCCGCAACGCTGATCCCGGCTAGGCCATGTACGTCGAGCCGGGGGGTGACGACGGCCCTGTCGTCGGTGCCCATCCGCGCCGTGCCGACTGGATGGAAGATGGTCGTCGCGATGTCGCCAGCGGCCTTGAGCAGCTCCTCGTCGCTCTCCACTTCGGAGCCGGGACGCAGCTCGACGGGTTTTACCGGCCGCATTTCGTCGGTAGCCATTAGGCGGCGCGAGTGGCGCAGACTTTCGACCGCCACCCGGCGGTCGGCTTCGGTCGACAGGTAGTTCGGCCGGATCGAAGGCGCGGCGGCCGGGTCGCCGCTGGCGAGGTGGCAGGTGCCACGGCTTTCAGGGCGCAGGTTGCAGACCGATACCGTGAGGGCCGGGAAGTCATGAAGCGGCTTGCCGAAGGCATCCAGGGACAGCGGCTGCACGTGGTATTCGATGTTTGCAGTCTCGTATTCAGGCGACGATTTCGTGAAGATGCCGAGCTGGCTGGGCGCCATGGACATCGGGCCGGTTCGCTTCAGCAGATATTCGGTTGCGATGCCAAGCCTGCCGCGCATGGAGGCGTAGCGATCGTTCAGCGTGCGCGCGCCCGAAATCCGGAAGATCATGCGGATCTGCAGGTGATCCTGCAGATTTTCGCCGACTCCCTTCAGTTCGTGCCGGACCGCGACCCCGTGGTTCGCCAGCAGCTCCGGCGATCCGACGCCGGACAGCTCGAGAATCTTCGGCGTCGCTATGGCGCCGGCCGCCAGTACCGTTTCTCCCGTCGCCGCGGCATGGTGGAGCTTGCCGCCCTGCCGGAACACGACGCCTGTTGCGCGCTTTCCCTCGAAAGTGACGTGCTCCACCATGGCGCCGGCCACGATCCGGAGGTTGGGTCGCCGGCGCACCGGATCGAGAAAGGCCTTGCGGGCGTTCCAGCGCAGGCCGTTCCGCTGGTTGACCGGGAAGTAGCCCACGCCTTCGTTGTCGCCCCTGTTGAAGTCGTCGCTGACGGGAATGCCCATTTCGACGGCGGCGCGGGCAACCCGGTCAAGGATCGGCCAGTTGAGCCGCTGCCGCTCGACGCGCAGTTCGCCACTGGCTCCGTGCCACTCGTCGGCCGGTCCGAAATGACGTTCAGACCTACGGAAGTAGGGCAGCACGTCGTCCCAGGCCCAGCCCTCATTGCCGAGCTGGCGCCAGATGTCGTAGTCGCGCGCCTGACCGCGCATGTAGATCATGCCGTTGATCGACGAACACCCGCCGAGCACCTTGCCGCGCGGATAGAGCAGAGAGCGGCCGTTAAGACCCGGCTCCGCCTCGGTGCTCATGCACCAGTCGAGCCTCGGATTGCCGATGGCGAACAGATAGCCGACGGGCACGTGGACCCAGATGTGGTTGTCGCTGCCACCGGCCTCGAGCAGAAGCACCCTGTGGCGGGGGTTCGCACTCAGCCGGTTGGCCAGCACGCAACCGGCCGACCCGGCGCCCACGACGACGAAGTCGTAGCGTCCGAAATCGGCGGTCTGGCTGGCGCCCTCAGGCATAGCTGCGCGACTCTAGCACGACTTCCTGCTGTTGGTGACCGAGACCATCGATCTCAAGGCGCATGACGTCGCCGGGCTTGAGATAGACGGGCGGCTTCATGCCAAGGCCGACGCCGGGGGGCGTGCCGGTCGTGACGACGTCGCCCGGCTGCAGGGTCATGAACTGGCTCAGATAGCTGACCAGATAGGCGACACCGAAAATCATCGTCCTGGTCGAACCGTCCTGGCGCATCGTCCCGTTGACGCTCAGCCGCATGCCGAGGTCCTGCGGGTCCGCGACCTCGTCGCGCGTCACCAGCCAGGGGCCGATGGGCGCGAAGGTGTCGTGGCTCTTGCCCTTCATCCATTGCCCCTGGCGCTCAGTCTGCCAGGCCCGCTCGGAGACGTCGTTGAGGATCGCGTAGCCGGCGACATGCTCCATGGCGCGTGACTCGGGCACGTTCCTGGCCGTCTTGCCGATCACGAAGGCAAGCTCGACCTCCCAGTCGGTCTTCACCGCGTCGGGCGGGATGCGGACGGGATCGTAGGGGCCGCTGATCGCGCTGGTCGCCTTCTGGAAAACGATCGGCTCGGTCGGAACGGGTAGTCCCGATTCGGCAGCGTGGTCGGAGTAGTTGAGGCCGATGCCGACGATCTTGCCGATACCGGCGAGGCAGGGACCGAGGCGGGTGCCCTCATCGACGGCCGGCAGCGAGGACGTATCGAGGTCGCGTAAACGGGCGAGCTGCTCGTCGGACAAGACCGAAGGCCCGATGTCGGCGACGATGCCGGCGAGCGAGCGCACCGTGCCGGTCGCGTCGATCAGGCCCGGCCGTTCGCTGCCCGACTCGCCAAAACGTATCAATTTCATGCTGCGGCTCCGGTCGCTTTGGCGGGAGCATCGTGAGCGATCTCCAGCCAGAATGTTTCACTTTCCTCGTCGCGACGCGAGGCCGCGAGGTCGGGCACTGCGGAATCGGCCACGGCCATCGGATCGCCGTAGCCGGCCGGCGGACCGGCCATCTCGAGCAGAGCCAGGAGTATCTGGCTTCCGGGTCCGCCGCCATAGATGGCGCGCTCCGAAGTCTGCACGTTCGATCCGGCAGCATCCGATTTCCAGATGCGGGATCGAAGCACGCCCTCGGCCCCGGCGAGAGCCTCGTTCCAGCGAAGCAGCGCTGTCTCCGCCTCCGGTCCGGCTAGGTCGAAGCGTACGGCGCGAATGTAGGGCGCCGTCAGCGCGCCCGCTCCGCCGGCGGTGGCGGCCAGCGAATAGACGGCGCGCTGCGGATTGCGGAAATGGGTAAGCGCCTCGCGCGTCCAGGGCGTCGGGGCATTGAGCGCCGCCATATAGGCGTCGGACGTGAAGACCTCCGGCCCCTCCGTTTCATAGAACATCAGGAAGCGGGGCCAGTTGTCCTCGGCCCTGTAGCGGCGGCCATGCAGGAAGCCCGGAATGGAGACCCGCTCCGGAATATGCTCGCAATTGTGCCACTGCTGATAGCGCAGGACGTAGTCCTCGTCGATGTCGGCCCAGAAGGCCATGAGACCATTGGCGGTCATGTCGTCCTCACTACATTCCCAGGAGTTCGTATACTTGGCGCGTGTACGCCCCGAACTGCTCATGGGTCTTCATGTCCAGGGTGCGCGGATAGGGCAGCTCGACGTCGATGCGCTTGGCGAGCCGTGCGGGACCGGCGGTCATGACGGCGATCTTGCTGCCGAGCAGTACGGCCTCGCTGATGCCGTGGGTGACGAAAAGGATGGTCTTGCCGCTGGCTTCCCAGATGCGCAGCAGTTCGAGGTTCATCTTCTCGCGGGTCAGCGCGTCGAGGGCGCCGAACGGCTCGTCCATCAAGATCAGCTTCGGGTCGTGGATGAGCGCCCGGGCGATGGAGACCCTCTGCTGCTGGCCCCCGGAAAGCTGTTTTGGATACTTCGTCTCCTGGCCGGCGAGCCCCACCAGGGACAGCAGGTCGCGGGCACGATCGCGCGCCTCGCGCATCGGCAGGCCGAGGATCTCGGCAGGCAGCAGCACATTGTCGAGCACGGTCCGCCACTTGAGAAGCAGGGACTGCTGGAACACCATGCCGATGTCGCGTTTCGGGTCGAAGGGGCTCGCGCTGTTGCCGACGCTGACCGTTCCGCCCTCGTGGCTGGTCAGGCCGGCAAGGATCATCAGGATCGTCGACTTGCCGCAGCCCGACGGGCCGACGATCGACAGCAACTCTCCCTCGCCGATATCGAGCGTGACGTCCGACACGGCGACATACTCGTTGCGCCCGCCCTGGCCGTACACCTTGCGGACGTTCTCCATGCGGATGAAGGGCTCGGCGCTCATGCGTTTCCTCCCCGGTTGACGAGCAACCATTCGAGGGCGGCGACCGCCCCGTAGATGGCGACGCCGATCAGCGTGATGATGGTGACCGCCATGAACATGGTCGCCGTGTCGAGATTAATCTGCACCTGGATCATCAGATAGCCGAGGCCGCGGTCGGAGCCGATGAATTCGCCGACGATGGCGCCGGCGACGGCCAGCACCGCGGCGACCTTCATGCCCGAGAAGATGTAGGGCAGGGAGCCGGGGAACTGGATCTTGGTGAATATCTGCCAGCGACTGGCGTTGACGGTCTTCACTAGGTAGAGCATTTCGGGCTCGATCTCCGACAGGCCGCGGGCCGTGGTGATGACGATCGGGAAGAAGCTGATGGCGAAGGCGATCAGCATGTTGGTGGTGATGCCGTAACTCATCCACACGATGATGATCGGGCCGAGCGCCACCTTCGGAACCATGTTGAGCGAGACGAGGAGCGGCAGCAGCATGGCACTGGCCAGCCTGCTCCACGAGAATACCAGCGCCAGGCAGACACCGACGACAGCAGCGAGAAGGAACCCGCCGACAATCTCGGTGGCCGTGACGGCCGTGTTGGCGAGCCAGTCGTTGCGCCCCTCGCCGAGCGTCTGGAGCATCTCCAGCGGCGACGGCAAGATGTATGCCGGCAGGCTGCCGCTGTCGGCGGCAAGCTGCCACAGCGCGATGGCGACAAGATGCACGCCGATGGCCAGCAGATATCGGGTTGCGGCGGAATGCGCCGCGCGGGTGTCGGATGACATGAACTACTCCATGGACCGGGCGGAACCGGAGTTCCGCCCGCCGGCTGCGGCTCAGTTCGAGCCTGGTGCAACCATCTTGATCGACGGATCGAGGAACTCGTTGGTGTAGACGTCCTCGGGAGCGAACGGCTCCTTGATCGAGAACACTTCTGACACGAGCTTGGCGTCCGACGCCACCCGCTCCGGATCGAAATAGCCGAGCCCCTTGGTCGTCGAGACCTCGTCCGTCATCAGGTCGATGACGCCCATCCAGTTCTTCAGCTCGCTCTCGACTTTCAGGCCCGAAGAGTATTTCGGCAGGACGTCGACGCACTCCTTCGGGCTCTCCGTGCAGTGCACCGAGGCACGCTGCATGACGCCGACGAAGCGACGCACGACATCCGGGTTGTCGCGCAGGAACTCGCCATGCACGATGACCGAGTTGCCGTAGGGGTTGAGCCCATGGTCCTTCCAGGCGAACCACTGCAGGCGGTCGCCGAAGGCATCGGCCATGATGTGGTGGTAGTTGGAGAAATAGGTCGTGCCTTCGATGTCGCCCGACATCAGGGCGCTGACCTTGGCGGCGGGCGAGATGTTGACCCATTTCAGGCTGTCGGGATCGAGCCCGTTGACGCGGGCCAGAGCCGGCCACATGGCGCGCGCGGCGTCGGCCGGCGGATTGCCGAACTTGTGGCCCGGGAAGTCCTCGATACCCTTGATGCCCGAATCCTTCAGCCAGTACATCTGATAGGGCGAGTTCGCGTAGATGTTCATCACGGCGACGAGGTCCGCGCCGGCGCCCTTGGCGACCATCGCGGCGCCGAGATCGGCGACGCCGATCTGCGCCGAGCCGACACCGACGCGCTGGGCAGCTACCGTCGAGCCCTGGCCCTGCTCGATGGTGACATCGAGATCGGCGTCACGGAACAGGCCGGCGCTGTCGGCGTAGAAGATCGCCGCATGCTCGCCGGAGGTCGTCCAGTTCAGCACGAAGGTGACCTTGTCGGCTGCCTGCGCCGCCATCGGCGCGACAGTTGCCAGCAGGGCCGCGTGGATGGCGGTTCGAACGATATTCCTCATTGCATTACCTCCCTTGGTTCGTGCGGTGATCGCGCCGCACTCGCGCTGGTGTTTCCACGACGGACTGCGGTCAACGTGCGCAGTCCGTTGCCGTTGCGGTCAGAAGCGGCCGCCGCGTTCCTCGTAGTGCGTCGGCTTTTCGATCGACGGCATGCCGCGGCCGATCCAGTCGGCCACCCAGTCGATCATCACAGCGAGCGAGACGGTCGGATAACCGTAGAGCCGCTGCGCGGAAAGCGTGTTGTTGTACCAGCCCTCGGCCGCCGGCTCGCCGTCGTAGACGGGAGCGCGTCCGAAGCGGCGCCCGAACTCCTCGGCAATCATCATGACGCTGGCGTGCTCGGGTCCGCCGACATTCAGCGGCGAAGTCGGTGTGGTGGAATGCGCCAGGGCGCCGAGAATCTGGGCATTGGCGTCGCCCTGCCAGATGACGGAAGCGAATGCCGTCCCGATTGGGATCGGCGTGCCGTCTTTCACCCAGCGCGCGATGTCGTGCAGCACGCCGTAGCGCATGTCGATCGCGTAGTTGAGCCGGATCAGCCGGCCGGGCGTGTCGTGTTTGCGCGAGAAGTGCGAGAACATGCGCTCGCGGCCGACACAGCTCGTAGCGTAGTCGCCATAGGGCCCGGGCTCCACCGATTCGCTCCAGCCGCCGCCGACGAAGGGGGCGAAGGGATAGACGCAAAGGGTCGAGAAGACGACGATGCGGGAATCGCTGAAGCGCTCGGCGACGAGCGACGGAACATGGGTGTTCATCGCCCAGGCGAAGCTCGGATCCTCGCCGGTGCCGAATTTCTTGCCGGCCATGTAGACGACATTGGCGACATCGGGCAGGTCGGCCACCGCCTCGCGGTCGAGCAGGTCGCAGACGATGGTCTCGATGCCCCAGCCCTCAAGCTGCTCGCGCAGACCCGGCTCGGAGAACCGCGCGACGCCGATGACGCGCTTGTCGGGCGCCGCACGCTTGGCCATGTGCGCGAGCGACGGCCCGACCTTGCCGCCGACGCCGAGCACCATGATATCGCCTTCGAGCGAGCCGAGCAGTTCCGGAAGCCACGGAGTGGGCCGCGAGAGCAGCTCTTCGAGCTCCTCCTCGGTTCCGATGGTCGCCGGAAGTCGGTGCATCTGCGGATGCTCGGTCATGAAATCCTCCTCTGTAATTAATTAAGTACTTACTTAGTTACAGAGGTTTGTCAATAGTCGGGTTGGCGCCGATTCCGGTCGTGTGAGAGAACGGCTAGGGCCGGAGATAGCCTAGTATGACCGAGACGATGTGGTCCTCGCGCGCCTTGAGGCGCTCGTCGGTCATCAGGTCCTGGTGCAGGATGAACCCGAGCGTGTACCGGTTCGAAAGGTAGAAATAGCCTTCGGCGTTGATCGAGATGAAAAGCTCGACCGGATCGGCGCCGGCACGAAAGACCCCCGCTGCAACCCCGCGGTCCAGCGTGTCGCGGATGAACTCGAGCAAGGCGTTGTAGAGGCCGGCGATCAGGGCGGAACTGCGCACGTACTTGCCGCGCTGGACGTTCTCCGCCACTAGCAGGCCGATGGCCTCGGGCGTGTCGACGAACATGCGGAAAGTCGACCGCACAAGCTGGCTCATCGCGGCGACCGGGTCGAGGTCCTTGAGGACCATGTCGCGGTGGCGGGTGCGAATCAGAACGTAGATCGATTCGAGCGCGGCAACGTAGATGCCCTCCTTGCTGCCGAAATAATGATAGACGAGATTGATGTTGACGCCGGCCTTCCTGGCGATCGATTCGACGCGCGCCCCATCATAGCCGCGGGCCGCGAATTCGGCGGTCGCCACCTTTAGCAGCCTCGCCTTGGTCGCTTCGGGATCGCGCGTCCTGACTTTCCGCTCGGTCGCGGCGGTCATAGTGCACCCTCCAGTCTCGGAGAGGCTGCGATAGAATAGTACTCGTCTGTACTCACGGCCTCTCCTTGCGCCTCGACTACCTCAAACGGACCCTGCCGTGTAGACACAAGACAGGTCAAAGCTCAAGAGAGTGACCGGCAAGGGGATTCCGTCTTGTGTCTCTTGGAATCCTTCGTCGGCGTGCGCGGTCCTGCCTCTTTCGCTGGCTTCTCTTAGGGCGGCAGGTACTTGAACAATGGCAATTTGCTCCATCTGAATGTGTCGGTTGATTGGCTGACACCTCTAATAGCGCTGCGTAGGCTCCACCTATATGAGACGCAGCAGGAGTCGTAATCTACCTCACTGTAGCGGACTGGAGGATGGTTCCCGGTGGTCGACGAGCAAACCGCAGCCCGCAATCACCGAAGCGAAGTGGCCTGTAGAGATCTGCCTGAGAGCGCTCGCGTGCGTTGTTGCGCGCGATCTCAGGGGATCGCCAAGAGTGATATAATTGCGGCAGCTCCGAGTAACGCGATCTGGGCAAATTTCTCGGCAACGAGGCGCTGGCCGCGATTGTGCCGGGTATCGCCGAACATGACGATGGCGGTAGCGGTGATGCCGCTGACTACAGTTAGTCCGACTGTGGCCATGAACACGATCTGTAGAGAAAGCATGGGACCTCCAAGTTAATCGGAGGATTGTCGCTCATTGTAAAAACACGTGGATAGAAGGGCCCCGTCAATACCGGCCGATCCAACGGTAGCTTGCCTCCCGCCCTGATCGTCGGCCGAATTTGTCCTCGCAGTAAAAGTTGTTCGCAGCCACGCTAGGTGTGGGTTCTCACCAGGCCAATGCTTTGATGTAGCCGGCCCTGCATCGTTGTGGTCCGCTGTGTTTGCAGCGCATTTTGCTGGTGCAGAATCGGGCTGCCAGCTTCCTAGTGCAGGGGCATAGGCATGTCAGGGGCTCAAGCAACACTCCCTTTTGTCAGACCGATCTTCGGATCATGGAATCGGGAGCCTGACAGTTGAACGCTATCGCGCGAGTCCCGACTAGACTTTGTCCTTGCCATCGTTTTGTGTATGCGCTCGCGTTTGCCTGGCAGGCGCTTCAACAGATTTGAGAAGGACGAAGAATGATGTTTCAAAGAGCAATGAAGCTAGCTGTTGCCGCGGCCGTTGCGGCCACGCTGGCTGCTGGCGTTAGCGGTGCGCAGGACATACAGTTCTTCCGCATTGCGACGGGCGGAACCGCGGGCACCTATTTCCCGATCGGCGGCCTGATCGCAAATGCCATTTCCAATCCGCCGGGTTCTCGCGCATGCGACGAGGGCGGCAGCTGTGGCGTGCCTGGTCTCGTCGCGACGGCTGTGGCTTCGAATGGCTCCGTTGCCAATGTCAACGGCATTGCCGGCGGCTCGCTGGAATCGGGTTTCTCGCAGTCGGATGTCGCCTTCTGGGCACACAGCGGCACTGGTATTTTTGCTGACAAGGGTGCTGTCGAGAAGGTTCGCGCCATCGCCAATCTCTACCCTGAAAGCATCCATCTCGTGGCCCGCGCCGATGCTGGCATCAAATCTGTCGCCGATCTCAAGGGCAAGAAGGTGTCGCTCGACGAGCCGGGCTCCGGCACGCTGGTCGACGCGCGGTTGATCCTCGAGGCCTACGGCTTGGGCGAAGCAGACGTCGAGGCTGAGTTCCTGAAGCCCAATCAGGCGGCCGACCTGATGCGCGACGGCAATATGGACGCCTTCTTCTTCGTCGGTGGTTTCCCGGCCGGCGCGATCACCGAACTGGCCACCAGCCTGCCGATCACGTTGGTTCCGATCACCGGCACCGAGGCCGAGGGGCTGCGCGGAAAGTATCAGTTCTTCGCCAAGAACGTCGTTCCCGCCGGCACCTACCAGGGCGTTGACGCGGACACCGAAACGGTGAGCGTCGGCGCGCAGTGGATCACCAGCACCGACCAGCCGGACGACCTCGTCTACGAGATCACCAAGGCGCTGTGGAACAAGAACTCGCGCGCCCTGCTCGACAGCGGCCACGCCAAGGGCAAGTCGATCACGCTGGAAACGGCGCTTGACGGCGTCGGCATTCCGCTCCATCCGGGCGCCGAGCGCTACTACAAGGAAGCGGGCGTCCTGAAATAGGCTGCCACCAAAACGACCGGAGGACCGGGCGGCTATGCGGCCCGGTCCTTTTTGTTGACAGGAGAGGTCGCCGATGAGCCGCGAGCAGATCGAATTCGACGAAGCGGAAGCGCGTAAGCTCGAGGAAAAGTTCGACCCCGAAGTGCGCTTCCGCCCGCTTGGCCCGACGGCCTCGTGGCTTACCGCCGGGCTGCTGTTTTCGCTGTCGATGTTCCACTACTACACCGCCGGCTTCGGCCTGCTTCGCGAGGTCACTCATCGCGGCGTCCACATGGCTTTCGTGCTGGCGCTAATCTTTCTCGTCTTCGCGGCAACATCTAAGGGCCAGAAGACCCTCTACCCCTCTTCCGTGCTGCGCCCGGCCGGCCTGCCGATAATCGACTGGCTGCTCGCAGCCGCGGCGGTCGTGTCGACTCTCTACGTACCATATGTTTTCCACGACCTGGCCTTCCGGATCGGCAACCCGCTGACCATCGACGTGGTCATGGGCACGATGCTGATTGTCGTTCTACTCGAGGCAACCCGACGCGCCATGGGTTGGCCGCTGCCGGTCATCGCCGTCATCTTCATGCTCTACGCCGTCTTCGGTCGCTCAGCACCTGGACTGCTCGTTCATCCCGGCGCCGACTGGTCGACAGTGGTCAACCATCTCTATCTGACCAGCCAGGGCATATACGGCCTGCCGGTCGGCGTGGTCGCCACCTATGTCTTCCACTTCGTGTTGTTTGGCGTGCTGGCTACCCGCATGGGGCTAGGCAAGCTGTTCATCGATCTGGCGTCGGCGCTCGCCGGCCGCTTCTCCGGTGGTCCGGCTAAGGTCTCGGTGCTTTCCTCGGCGCTCCTCGGCTCGATCTCCGGCTCGTCCATCGCCAATACGGTGACCACGGGTTCACTGACCATTCCGGCGATGATCCGCATTGGCTATCCGCGCCACTTTGCCGCCGCCGTCGAGGCGGCCTCCAGTACCGGCGGACAGATTACGCCACCGGTGATGGGTGCCGCCGCATTCCTGATGGTCGAGTTTCTCGGCATCCCCTACACCGACATCCTCATTGCCGCGATCGTTCCGGCCTCCATGCATTTTCTCGGCGTGCTGCTGCAGGTGCATTTCGAGGCCAAGCGTCAGGGCTTGCGCGGCCTGAGCCCCGACGAACTACCAAAAGTATGGATGGTGCTGAAGCACGACTGGCCGACCGTTGTGCCGCTGTTCGTGCTGGTCGCCGTCCTACTAAATGGAAACACGCCCTATCTGGCCGCCTTCTGGGGCATTACTTCATGCGTGGTGATCGGTTTCCTCAACCCGCGCCAGCGGCTGAAGCCGCAGGACGTATTTGAGGCCTTTGTGCTCGGGGCGAAATACGCTCTCGCGGTGGGCGCCGCTGCTGCCACGGTAGGCATTGTCATCGGCGTGGTGACGCTGACTGGCGTCAGCTTCAAAGTTTCCTACATCGTCACGTCCAACGCCGCCGCTTGGGCATCGGCCATCCAGCCGTTAATCCCTTTCGACTTGATGTCGATGCCGACCCTGACGCTGCTGTTTACTCTGATCCTTACCGGCATCGTCTGCATTTTGATGGGCTGCGGCATACCGACGACGGCTAACTACCTGATCATGGTCACAGTCGCCGCGCCGATCCTCGTGCTGCTGGGGGTTGAGCCGCTGGTCGCGCACTTCTTCGTCTTCTACTACGGCGTGCTAGCCGACATTACGCCTCCGGTGGCGCTCGCCGCCTATGCCGCGGCCGGCATTGCCAACGCCAATCCCTTCAAGGCCGGCAACACGGCCTTTCGGCTCGGTATCGGCAAGATCCTGGTACCTTTCGTATTTGTCTTCTCGCCGTCGATGCTGATCGTAGTCAAGGATTTTACCTGGCAGAGCTTTCTGCTAGCGACCAGCGGGGCGGTGCTCGGAATCACCGCGCTTTCGGCGGCGTTTTCGGCATATCTTCTGCGACCGCTAGGGGTTCCTGCGCGCGCGGCCCTGATCGTCTCCGCGCTCTTGTTGGTCGCGCCTGAGTTCTATTCAACGATAATCGGCGTATCGCTCCTTGCGATCGTGCTCGTCTGGCAGGGGATTACAGCGAGGGGGCTCAGGCAGCTTTAGTTTCTGATGACGTCATTGGGGGCAGCAACTTGGCGGCACTGCTCTCTGCGCGGCAGTCACTTCGGTAGGCTAGTGCTCAATGGCAACTCGGGTGGCGGAGATGCCTCTCGGCGGACCGTCACGACCTTGCTCTTGCGAAATTGGTCGTCTCTCTGGCTACAGCCGACGTCGGTGCGATAATCCTACTTGGGTCATCGTACCGCTGATGATCCTGCCGTCCCGCGAAGTGCCCGCGATCCGTGAATCATGGCTGCAACTGCGCCCCGATATTTCCAACTCCGCCGCGTGCCGGTCCCGAACGAGCCATAAGTTTGGAACCCCGCAGGACACCAGGAACAGGCGGTAGTGCTTCGAGGGTGCTCCTGACTACCTTCCCGAAGCTGATGTCGGCCTTGCGCTCCGATCGCCTAAGTAGGGCGCGGAACTCGCTCTCGTGAGGGACTTTCTTGCTGCTAGCCATGTCGTGCCTCCATCGCCACCAAAGGGCCACTTCCCGATTAGAACAGATGCCTTGTCCTTTGGTTCCTCCAACAGAGTGCACGTTCGCATCTCCGGATAAGCGCACCTTCCCGCCTTCGATTTGATTCCACGAACCAAGTGCGTCGCTACCCGGGGACGCGCCCCTTCGCTCCCCAAGCCCTTACTGCAAGTAGGATTTCGCCGTCTGGTCCCGTTGGCAGCCGACTCCTGATCGCGTCGCGGAGCTGACCGCGCGCCCCTTCATCGAGAGACATGCAGTATTTCGGCGCAGAGCCGGTCCCGCCCAGGAAAGGTGTCCAATAGTCGTCAAAGCTACTGAACGCGGCCGGGATATCGATCGCCCGTACTTCCACGTCGGTGAGACCTGCGCCAGAAAAGAGCTCGCCCAAAGGGCCCGGCCGGCAGACTGGCGCCTTTACGCCGTCATCGAACTCGCTGGCATTCGGGTCGAAAGCAGTAGCGGCGTCGAAGAAGTGGCGCATCACCTGCATATGACCCGCATAGTCCCACACGTAGAGCGCGACCGTGCCGCCAGGCCTAGTGACGCGGGCCATCTCCGCAATCACGCCTTCCTTGTCGGGAACGAAGTTAAGTACGAGCCCCGACACAGCAACGTCGAAAGTATCGTCGCCTTCCGGAATTGCTTGCGCATCCCCCTGCTTGAATCTGACACGGGGGTCGGCGAGTTGCGCCTCCGCTACTTCCAGGAGCGAGCCGGCGTTGTCGATCCCCACGAGCTCTGAAGGCTCGCATTGATCGTAGATGACTGCAGTCAGCACGCCGGTTCCACATCCGATGTCTACCCACTTGGCTCTTCGCGGAACATCAACCCAAGCGGCGAACTGCGGAGCAATCTTTCGGCTCCACCGCCCCATATACCGCTCGTAAGCAGCACCTCCGCTCCAGAGATTGGGTATAGAAGTAGGCATCGCAGGGGCCCATTTGGGGCAGAACATATCGCACATTGTGACTGTCAGCCAGCGGACGATTTCAGGTGTGGTCGTGCGAATCCGACGGTGAATTAGTTCCCCGGTCACGCTGCACTGACCGCTCACGTGACCGACATTGGCGATGCATTTTACGTCCCCGACCAGGACTGGCTCAGCAGCAAGCCGACGTGAGGCTCCCGCAAGCGGTGCTGGCTCGTTCCAGGCAATTATTATTATATACGCAGCATAGGGCGGCGACGCCGAATTTGTGCCGTTGTGACCTGAAAATCCAGCATGGAATCCAGCATCGCCGAGGGGGCTGCCGCATGTCTAAGGAAGGCGGCTGGAAGGCATTAATTCCCATTGCCGCCTCGAGGCCTACTAGGTGTCGCACAAAGACTTCAATGGGAGGCAGACATCGCGCTGCAGCCCCCCAGGTAGCATCGAAACGGCCGGGAGGACCCTTTTCGTCCGACTCCGGACAATTCGCGAAAGCGGCTATTTCGTTGGTAGCGTTGGGTTCGTTGGGACACTTTTCGGCCGTTCACGAATAGAAGTCTTCTTTCTCTCTGACTTCGTTCAAGATCAGGGGCAAATAGGTACCAACACTCCCAACGGTCCCAATCGAAAGCCGAACATCTCCCGCGCCATCGCTTTTATGACCCTGCTCACACCCCTACCCAATTGCGATGTCGAGCAGATACTCCTTCGACTTTCCGAGGATGGCGTGCTCGCGAATGCAATAGCCGTCGACGATGCGCCCGACGTACTTGCTGAGGTAGGTGCCGAGCACCTTGGGATTGCTGTACCGCGGCGAGATTCCTTCGAGGGCATCTCGAAGCCTTTCAGCCGCAGCGGCCTTCTGGTCGTTGTCGGCTACGTTCTCCAACAGGTCAGGGCTGGCCGCCTCGATCAATGCCTTGGCAGTGACGAGGTTCTTTGCCCCGATGACATCGCGCCATGCCCTGTGCAGCGCAGAAAGGGCTTCACGCTCAGGATCATGCGCATCGATATCCTGGCGGGTTGCGCATGGATCTGGCTCGCCGAGCCATACGAGCGCGCCGCGTACAAGATCCGACCAGTCCTCGAAACGGCCGAAGGCCGGCAGCTTGTCCAGGCCCGGTCGCCCCGCAACCACAAAGGCGCGCAGTGCGGTAAGCGCCGCCACGACCAACTCGGCCCGATGCTGCGGCACCCATTCACGTAGATCGCGATCGAAACGGCGCGCACCGGGATCCTCAACGCGGGAGTCCATGCGGCAGATCAGGACGCGGGTGCGAATATCACCTTCAAAGGTGAGGCCGTTGCCATTGAGCAAGAAAAGCACGTTGGTCATGACGGTGCGGTTGCCGGAGATGCCGAGCACGCGGCACTGCCATGTCTCCGAGGTCAACACCGTACAGAACTCGTCGGAACGCACCGGCTGCTCGATGTTGTCGATCGTGATGACAGGATCGCCCTGCAGCAGGATAGAAAAGAGCCGCTTGTTGAACTCCTCCTCGTTCTTGCCCTGCGAAATCGTCGAGGCAGGGCGGCCGGTCGCGATCATCGAGATGGTGTCGCAGAGCAGCGTCTTTCCGGTGGCCATGCTGGTTGCGTCGAAGCCATGCCCAGGCGCAGTTCGCAGCGCCTTACGGCTGACGGCCGTCAGGATTGCCGATAGCGCGACGGACCGATAGGCACTTTCCTCAAGCGGGTCGTTCTGGTCGTCGAGGACGAATGGAAAATCCTTGATGACATCCTTCAGCTTTCCAAGAGCGGCAAGAGCCTGACTTCGGGTTGGCTGATCGGGGATGGGCGGAAACTCGACGCCGCCGGTGTCGAGATAGATACCGGTCAAATCGTCAAAGCCGGGTTGCGAAAGGATCGTGCCATCCGGCCGCATGGTCGGCGCCTCGACGATGCCGCGCAGGACGCGCAGACCCCATGCGCCGCGAGCGTTGTAGTGGCGCGAAAACTCCAGGGGCGGAGCACTGCGCACCCAAACCTTCCGCCGTTCATTCCACGATGCAAACTTGACCGAGCCTAGCATCAACTCGAGAAGCCGATGATCGTTGAGGACATGAATCTGAAGCGCACCAGCGTGTCGCTTGACGCCTTCGGATTCATCGTCGGCATCTAGGCGGATCATCTCCACGAGACGCCCGCGCATCTGCCAAATCGGCGCAACGCTCCGCCGGAGCTCGGCTTCGGTTTCGTTGAGGCAGCGTGGCAGCTCGGGCCGCGAGTACTTGACGATCGGCTCGTCGATATTTGTGTGCTCGTTCATCTACTTCTCCTCTACGTTCGCATTCCAGTTTACGGTGTCGATAACCGGTGCGTCGTATTCGACGACCTCGATTGTCTTTGCGGTCGGATCCTCAAAGGGCTCAAAGGCGGCCTGAATCATCACCCGGTTGGCCAGATCTTGGTGTCCAGCTTCGCGGACGTGATGGAGAAGCGTGCCAAGCGTAAAAACTCGGCCGTCTCGCTGCACCTTCGAGCGCTTCCAGGCGCCTCGGATAATGTCCGCCCAAAGGTTGCCCGACTTGTCGCGCTTACCGGGACCGAAATCTGAATTTTGGGCCGACCAGGCGACAACCGCCTCGCAGGCAGGCTTGCTGCCGCCGGTCGCATGGTGTGAGGCCTGCAAGATGGATAGGTGGTCGTAGTAGCCTCCGAAATCGCATGGATCGAGAACCTCGAGAAGCGTCCGCAACGTGTCGGCATCGATCTGGCCGGACTTCACGTCGCCCTGCGCATGGTCGTGGTCTGGCAGCTGTTGCCCGGAACCCATCAAGTCGGCGAGTTCTACGCCCAGCCATGACCGGATCGAGGGCTCAAGCGGCTGGAGCCTCGTCAGAGCAAGAAAATCGGCCAAGCCCTCGCCATGATGTTCCAGCACGAGATCGCGTGCGGCCTCATCGCCCGCGAGTCCGGCAACCTCGCAGACCATCTGCTCGGCGGTGACCAGATCGACGCCTGCCTCTACCAGTACGCCGAAGACGGACAGGCAGAAGGCGTCGCGGTCGTTGTCGGGATAGACAGCAGCGGCAAGAGCGGAGAAAGCCAGCCGTCCGACGCGGCAGTTCAGCTCGCCCCAGGACAGTTCGGGGAACTCGGCGTCGGGATTGCTCCAGACGAGGCGGTCAGGCTTCTTGCTAGGCTGCCTGATAATGCTTGGCGGAACGGCGGTCTGGCTGCCGTTCGAGCCGCGGATCTCGACTATGGTCAGTCCAAGCCCGCGCGCCTTCATGAGCGCAGCGGCTTCCTTCGATCGGATGCCGAACACACGGCTTTCATTGGGTGAGTCCGGCACGATCGCCAAGCGGTGACCACGCTGGCCTACCGGCTGGCTCGCACGGCCGAACTCGACAAGATGGTCGAGTCCGAAAGCCGGGCAGCCAACCAGGCCGCGCGCGGTCGGATAGTCGAGGTCGACGTCGATCAGGTTGCCACTGCCCGGTCCGAAACGAACGCCGATATTGTCGCCAGGCTGAAAATCATCTGCGGTCCGGACCAGAGTCGGCCAGCTCTTCTCGAAGGCGCTCTTCGTGCCGGCGCGGAGGCGGACCACCTGTAAGCCAAGCGAGCAGAGACGGTCGATATGATGGCGAAGCGAATGCCCATGCATGGTCAGGACTCCGACAAATGTGGGACAAGGAGGCAAGGAGGGCAGTGCTCGCAAAAGCACTGCCCTCCTTGAGCATTCAGGAAGGCTTTTCCGCCTTGGCGGCCTCAGCCCTCTTCTCGGCCTGCAGCCTCTCCACAAGAGCAACCCTGCGTTCACGCTCCTCAAGCTCGGGACGCCGATCCTCTAGATAATCCTCGAGCGACGGCCAAGTCTGCTCTTGCGCGAAGACCTCTCCGTTCGGATGCAGAATTGCCGAGGGATACCTGTCCCGGACATCGGTAGCTGTAAGAGGATGAACCGAGTCGTCGCTGTGGAGCCAAGCGATCACTGGGTGACATCGGTGATGCAGCTTTCCCGACGGGTCGAGCCAACTCACCACGCAGAAATAGTCTGCAGAAGTCGGTATCACGACCGGATCAGAGACATCCGGGTTTTCCCACGACAAGGCTTCGAACTCGACACTAACCTCGTCGTCGTCACCGGAGTTGATCCAAGCATAAATCGTATCATACTCGTCGTTCAGCCACCACTTGGTGAAAATGTCCTTCTTCCAACGGTATCCATCCTTGTCAGCAACATATTGGGTCATGCTATTCTCCATCGATTGTGTTGATGCCGACGCGAAAGCCCTACAAAGCAAGGCCTCGCGTTCGACTGATCGTCATTTGGGAATAGGCGGATGTGGTTTGCAGCGGCGCGACCCGCAGCTGTTTTGAAGTGCCTGTCAGCCCGTTCGCCGGCGCCACTCGCTCAGGAGATGGAGGGCAGTCTGGTAAAGAGGACTACGCCTTCTGGCGCCGAAGCTGCCCTCGTCGGGTCTGTTGCCGTAGGTCTCAGCGAAAGCAGCGCGCAATGTCGGAAGTGTAGGTCTTCCCCGCCAACCCGCTTCAAGCCTTGCCATGTCCATGAACGCCTTGCGGTCAACAACGCCTCCCAGAGGTATCGGGACGACATTAGCGCGTCCATCTATCAACCCAAGGACATGGTCCAGGGCAACCCTCATGATCTCGGTGGGCGGGCTCCCCAGTCGGTCTGCCCCCTGGAGGAGGTTTAGAACATCCCATCGCAATTTCTGGCTCGCCAGACGCGCTCGTTTGCCGGCCTTGGATTTCGGCTCGGCTTCTACTGAGGCGTAAATTACGCGTTGCGCAATCCTGTCTGCATGATCAAGCCGATCGCCGACGTTAGTTCCGGCGAACCAAGGGTCTGATGCATGATAGGTCTCTGTTTGCGCAGTCGGATGTTGCGAGGACCTGTTCGTCGTCGCCGCTTTGAGCCGAGCCTGATAGATCGGGCTCTTCCGAAATGAATATAGCGTGCCTTCAGACACTCCGAGTTTCAATCTGGCCTCCGCCAAGGCAGCTGTGACGGTGGCGCCGCGTGCGATGAACTGCGCCTCAATGTAGACCAAGGCGGCCGCCTGCTTCCGGCGACGAACTCTCTCTTCCAAATTGAGCGCGACAGCGAGTGTCTTTCGTATGTCAGAGGTCAGAGGTTTTCCTTCAAGTGCAAGCTGATCGACCAGCGTCGCCAAAGCCAGCCGCCGAGTCCGCAGGTCGGACATTTCTTTGTCGGGAAGGATAGTGGCCTTGGCCAAGCTTTCCTGTGTAAGCGCTATGACCTTCTGACCTGGTTCGCCAGCCAGCGAAAAGTCCAGGAATCCGAACCGCTCAATTTCATATGCGTCGCGAACCGTGCGCGCCAGATAGTCAACAGTATCGATGTGGCGCGCATGCGTTCGTTTAGCCGCATGCGCGATCCAGACGTCTGCGAAACCAGGTTCTCCGTGGGTTCCCCGCGTGAAGAACATCTCGTTTCTTTGGGCATCTCGAGCGTCAGGGAGATCGTCGAGATCGTATTCGGTAACCGCAAAAGGATCGGTCATGTTCGACTTCACCGCTGGACTTGTTGTTGCAAACAAGCATTTCAATCCAACGCGCGCCAGACAAGAGGCGCCGCCCTCCCACGCCCGGCAGAACTGACCGGGCCCGCCGCCGTGCAGGCACCGCGATCCCCGCGGGGCCACAACGGGAGACGAAGAATGTCCGAATTGAAACTCACCAAACTGCAGCGCAGCACGCTGCATGCAGCCGCTGTTCGAAGCAACTACATCGCCTGGCCGATCCGGAACGGGAAACTCAACGCCGGTTCAGAGGTCCGCGTTATAAGGCGATTGATGGCGATGGGATTGGTAATCGAGAAGCCTGCCATCCCCAAGGCTCCGGTCTGGCGGGAAGATGACCAGGGCCAGTCTTTGATGGTCGTCATCTCAGAAGCCGGCTTGGAGGCCGTCGGATTGCTGCGACACGGCAAGGCTGGCCGCCGATCCCGCTCGGCCGGAAAGAAGGGTACCGTTGCCGCCAAGGAGGCGCCCCCATCGCTTAAGGAGCCGCGGTCACCTCGCGCTGGCTCAAAACTGGCGATGTTGGTCGAGCTGCTGGGCAGGGCAGAGGGCGCAACGATCGAGGAACTGGTCGGGGCGACGGGATGGCAAGGGCATTCAATACGTGGCGTAATGTCGGGCGCGCTGGTAAAGAAATTCGGGCTAATGATAGCGTCGGAGAAGGTTGAGGGCCGCGGTCGAGTATACAAGGCCGCCGTCGGCTCTAACCGCATTAACAGCTGAGGAACGGCAGAACGATCGGCTTGGCGGACTCCCGGCGGTGCGCGGTCCGGTGACCTTGGGCACGCTTGCCGGATGCCTTCAGCATGATTACCTGACACGGGCACGACTATCGCCATCTCACAGGATTTTCATGAAGAAGATCGGATTTCTGTCCTTCGGCCATTGGTCGTCTTCGACACAGTCTCAAACGCGAACGGCCGCCGATGCCCTGTTGCAGTCGATCGACCTTGCCGTCGCTGCCGAGGAGCTTGGTGCCGACGGAGCGTATTTCCGGGTGCATCATTTCGCGCGCCAGCTCGCATCGCCGTTTCCGCTGCTAGCGGCGGTCGGTGCAAAGACCAGCCGAATAGAGATCGGTACGGCGGTCATCGACATGCGATACGAAAATCCACTCTACATGGCCGAAGACGCGGGCGCTGCGGACCTAATATCTGGCGGACGCCTGCAACTTGGAATCAGCCGCGGCTCGCCCGAACAGGTGATCGACGGCTGGCGCTATTTCGGCTACGCCCCGCCAGAGGGCCAAACCGATGCTGATATGGCTCGAGGTCACGCGGAAGTTCTGCTCGACGTGTTGCGAGGCGAAGGCTTCGCGAACCCAAATCCGAGACCGATGTTCCCGAACCCGCCCGGCCTGCTGCGCGTCGAACCGCATTCGGCAGGTCTGCGCGACCGCATCTGGTGGGGTGCAGCCACCAACACAACGGCCGAATGGGCGGCGAAACTCGGGATGAACCTGCAGAGCTCCACGCTCAAGTTCGACGAGAGCGGCGAACCGTTTCACGTCCAGCAGGCTGCCCAGATTCGGGCCTATCGCGAAGCATGGAAAGAAGCTGGTCATGCGCGCGAACCACGAGTGTCGGTCAGCCGCAGCATCTTTGCGTTGGTGGACGATCGCGACCGGGCCTATTTCGGCGGCGGCGAAAGCCAAGACCATTTTGGCTATATCGAGCCAGAGAAGCTGGCCGTCTTTGGCCGCAGCTACGCCGCCGAGCCGGAGGTTCTAATCGAGCAGTTGAAGGGCGACGAGGCCATTGCCGAGGCCGACACGCTGCTGCTTACTGTGCCAAACCAGCTCGGCGTAGAATACAATGCTCATGTCATAGAAGCTGTCTTGACCCACGTCGCCCCGGTACTCGGTTGGCGATAAACTAGCGGAGTACAACGCTCTGCCGCGAAACTCGCAGCATTGGGCGACTCACTTTGCGACCGCGGCGTGCTGAGCATGGATACGGATTTAGATTCCCGGTCCACTCACCGGGCAGAATTGCCAAGGACTGGAGAACGTCGCGGACATCAATTTCGGTGCCCCAGCACCACAGCGCAATCGCATCTTCGCATTTCTGTCCGGAATGAACTCGAACACCGTTGGCGGGGCCGCACTTGACGCGTCAGGCGCAACCAAACGAATTGAAACCCTAAGGTCCATTTGACCAGTTCATTTGCAAACGGTGGACTTGATAGCCAGTTCGATTCATCATCAACCCAATCTATCAAATGCCGGCTATGAACATGTAGATCGTGCTTATTGTTCGTTGGCCAAAACAACGCGCGGCGAGTAGGTTTTAACCCCGAGGTCGCCATGATTGAACGCCGTCTTGCAGCAATTCTCGTCGCCGACATTGCGGGATACAGCCGCCTTGTCGGCATGGACGAGATCGGCATCTTGTCGGAAGTGGACAGCATCAACACTGAAATTCTCGAACCATTGGCCGCCAAGCACCGGGGAAGGCTTGTCAAATATATGGGTGACGGCGCGCTAATCGAATTTGGTAGCGCGGTGAACGCCGTAGAGTATGCAGTAGCGTTCCAGTCGGCCGTGGCCCAGGCCAACACCGTGCGAGCCGGCGCGCCGATCGTTTATCGGGTGGGGATCGCGTTGGCGGATGTGGTGCTTCGCGGCAGCGATGTGTTCGGCGACGGCGTCAATATCGCTGCGCGTCTAGAATCAATCGCTGAGCCAGGTTCGATCTTCGTATCCGACTCGGTTTTCGCACAGGTGCGAGGCAAGTGCGGTCACGACTTCGCTGACTTGGGTTTGAAGACCCTGAAGAACATCGACAGACAGGTTGGAGTCTATCGCGTGATGGCGCCTTCCGTTCTGACAAACAGCGCAGCGGCCCCGGTCGGAGCGCAGGCCCCGGTTTCCTTGATTGTGCTACCATTTGCCAACGACAGCGGGGATCGCGAACAGGAATACTTTTCGGACGGAATAAGCGAAGATATCATAACTGACCTATCGAAGGTATCGGCGCTTCAGGTCGTGTCGCGCACGACATCTTTCATGCTCAAGGGCAGACCTCTGGCCATCGAAAAGACCCGGTCAGATCTTCGCGTCAGTCACATCGTAACAGGCAACGTGCGCAAGTCAGGCAGTCGTGTGAGAGTCAGCGCGCAACTGGTGGACTCTGCTCGTGACACCGAGATCTGGGCCGAACGCTACGATCGCGAGATCAGTGATGTATTTGCCCTGCAAGACGAACTTTCAACTGCAATCGTTACCGCCTTAAAGGTCCGCCTTCTGCCGGACGAGCGGACGGCGATTGAAACCCGCTCGACCTACGATTCCGACGCCTATCGCTACTATTTGATGGGGAGGTCCTATTTCTCCCTGCGCGGCGCCAGGAATTATGAAATCGCGTTACGGTTCTGCAGGCGAGCGCTGGAGATCGACACTAATTACGCCCGTGCATGGGCGCTTTCCTCGCTTTGTATGTCTTACCTACATACCGCCGGCAGATCTGCCGATACCGGCATGGAAGAGGCACGCAGAGCGCTTTTGATAGAGCCCGATCTGTCGGAAGCCCATGCGGCAATCGGCAGAGTCCTGGCAGAGCGCGGCCAATTCGACGACGCACTTGAAGAGCATCGTCAGTCCGCAGATCTCGAACCCGATTCCTTCGATGTCCACCACAATTTTGGGATGACCTACCTTGAGTTGGGAGAATATGAGCAGGCAATTGAGCATTTCCACTACGCCGCATCGCTTCACGCGACGGACCACACTGCACTCAATCTCCTTGCGCTCGCTCAGCGCGGCCTGGGCCAGGAAGACGAATTCCGAAAGACAACGCATGAAGCGCTTGAGCGGATTGAGCGGGAAATCGCAATGCGCCGCGACAACGCCAACGCGATCGCCCACGGAGCCTTGGCGCTCGCGCGCCTTGGGGAAAAGGAGCGCGCTGTCGAGTGGATCGAACGCGCCCTAATTATCGAGCCAGACGACATGACTGACCGCTACAACCTGTCATGCGCGCTGGCGCAGATTCTGGAGATTGACCGCGCGATCGACCTTCTTGAATCCTGCGTATTTCGGATGCCAGTCGAATTCGCGCAATGGCTAAAGCAAGACGCCGACCTGCAGCCACTTGCCGGACACCCACGTTTTGTAGGCATCGTTGAAAAATGCGAGCGCAGGATTGCTGCGTCAGGGCCGCCAGGAGCATAATCCGCAAAGCCTATTACTTCAGGAGGCGCAGGATCGGATTGTCGAAACGGCCGCGAAACGCCATAAAGTACTCAGTTTCCTCAAACGCTTGCGCTGGCTGGTGATCAATTGGGGTTCGCGTCAGCCGACCGGTAAGCGACAAAAGCTGGAACGCGTCCTCTCTCTTTTGGTCTACACGATTCTGAGTCAGCCATTTCGCGACTGAAGGCGAAACCGACTCGTCGGGATGGGCAACGTTGTGTATCGCAACAAGCGATTCAAATGTCCTTTTCGGATAATGCATAGATCCAGCTACCTCGACCAGGCGCTGGTGTTGCTGGCTTGTGACCAAACCTAGAGCCTCTGCCCGAGCAAGCGTGGGGCGTATGTTGACTAGTGCTTCGCATAGAATTGGAAAGTCGAGTTCGGCGGGTCCGTGTTCGATCGCAACCTCATCATCCCGCGTCAGTATGCCGGATCGATAATCCTCGAATATCCGGCCGATACCAATCATCCCAAATTGGTGAAGCTCGGCTGCCCGCAGCGCACCCATACTCGAAGCTCCGCAGACCACAGCGCCTCTGTCGATAGCCCAACGAATTTCTGAGTGCTGCACCGATGGCGCTCCCCTGAAAACGCCGTCGACGAGGCCGATGATTCGCACCCCGTCACGTACGCAACAATAAATATCGCCTTGCCGCGCTGGCTGTCGCCAGTCCCACGGCGCGTCCTTTCCGATAAGGCGGGGCAAGGATCCCAGGGTCGGGCCAACGAAGACGGTCGCCCTCACGTCACTCGTGCCGATCGTGCGCGGCTGCCTGGGATGTAGCCGCGTGCGAACGGGTAGCCCTCCAAGCCAGGTACGACGACCCGCACAAAAGATAGTGCACCACAGTGCGGGGAAATGTCGACGGCTATAGGGTGCATAAATCCGGCCGAAGCAAGGCGGCCGACAACCCATTCAACGCTTGCGTGACCCGGCAGTTCGGAGATTGGACCATCCAGCACAGCCGGCATTTGCGCTGTCATCTGCGCAGGGGACAAATCCATTGCATAGTATTCAGGTGTAATGTCATCGCGCGCGCCTGATATGAGGAGCACCCTTGTCTGCACCGCTTCCATCAGCGCTCGTCGCATGGCGACATGACCGTTAGGGTGGCAACCCGTCCCGGCGGCGGATACAGGGAGTCGCAGCGGCGACGTTCCAATCTCCGTCAGGCTGCAGTAAAATACCGGTACACCGACATCGGTGGTTATCTCGCAAAGCGTAACGTCGATCGCCCTTTCTTGCAGGGCAGCGATGAGGATCGATGTTGCGCTATCGCTAATGCGGTTGGCGTGCACCGGGATGCCTCGGCGGCGGCCTGATGCTTGGAATAGGGCAACTGCGTCGCCCTCGATGACTTCGCAAAGTCCATGCACGACCGCCGCCTCGCGTGATTGGCCAGCACCAAGACCGTTGCTGCTCACAACGAACCCGTCACGCCGGAACGCCGTGCCGGTGCGAAGATCGACATGGATGAGGTCAAACGGCACTGCGGCCTCTGTTCCCGTCCGCAGACAAACTCCCAGCGTCACTCTTGTGTCGCTCGTGTCGCTACCCTCCGCTCCGGACCGGGCGATCTTGGGATAGCCGGAGAACGCCGGCATAAGGATGTCGCCTGGAACTTCGGCTACCCGGCAACACTGGTCAAACGTCTCGGCGTAGTGGAGTTCTAGTGCCTCCATCAGTCCAGATACGCACGCCTCTAGCAAGGTTAGGCCCTTGCCAGAAGACAGACAGATCGAGCGCGCCGCAGGGCGGATGACGGACACGACCGAAAGCGGTGAATCGTCAAGTCCACCGACATCAGCGACGCGCGTAATCCCGGCTGAACCGGCAAATTCAAGTGCCGCCTCCAACGTTCGGCAAAGATTGCCCGATCGCGAGAAATGCGGCTCATTTGGATTGATGACGAGTGAACGAGGCCATTCGACCGAGTGGTTATTAGTAGCCTGCCGCATCTGGGCTTGTATTGGTCCGACCTAGGCTCTGCCCATGATAACCATGCCGCCACCGCCCACCTTGATTGGCTCGTAAATAGCCAAATTGTTATCTCCAAGCCGCAGCTGCACAGCTCCGGTGACATTGATCGTGTTGCTACGGACTGCGTCCAGAGCGTCCGTTATCTGGTCGTCGACAATCCGCCAAAGCCCGAGATCTAGATCGGCGTCGAACTCGACAAGCTGATCACCTGGGATGACAAACAGTCGCTTGTCGCGACCACCGCCGCCGCCGGCAATGCCTTTCAAGTCTACCTGTACGAAGATCGTTCCGTTTATCGTGCGGAGAATTTCGTCTGAGACGTCAATACCAGTGAAGTAGAGCAGCAGAAGTGCCTTGAATCTATCGAGACCCAAAGAATTTGCGCTCGTTAATGGTAATCCGTTAGCCTGGAGTATGTTCCTTTCGTCTGAACTGAGAGCTGGAAAATATGGACCAGGCCCGTCCTTTCGAAAGGATTGAAATTTGCTACAGTCGCCCTGCAGCACACCACCCTTCGGCTGACCCTTTCCAGCGTCTAGCGCAGTTTCTACTGCATCAAACACTTGGCTGAAGAAGTAGGCCATAACGCTTCGTTCTGCATTGGCACCTGCCCTTTCCCAGCGATTGTAACGTGCGTAGAAGGGCGAAACCTGGTTGTCGATTCGAACCCTCACCTCCGGGTCGGCTTGATAATCCGTACAGAAGTCATCCTCTGATTCAGGCATGTTGATCTCCTAGAAAACAACAAGAGAGTGTATCCACGAATACACTACTTTCTTGTGGGCGATTTGTCGATCTTTTGGCGAACGACAAGGACAGTCCCCCAAGTTCCAACATCAAGAATCCACATGTCTGCGGTATGGACTACAACTTGCCAAGGCAGAGCATCGAGCCGGGAGGCCAGATTGGCCAACAAGCGTCCAAACTCAGCTTACTTGTTGGTCGTCTCGAACTGCTTCGCAACCAGCCACCTTCAGTGCCCGCAGCCAGACACATCTAGTAGAGAAAATTGGCAGCGCAGGCTGGATGTTGACCACTGCAAATCGCCCGGCTAGTTCCGACGCTCCTCTGAGCTAGATGGCGGCGCGACGCAACCACATGGGTCCGGTCGCCTTGTCATCGCACCCCACGCGCGGCTGCTGTTGGCGATCATATGGCAGGCGTGCCACTAACCCGCCACACTAGCAACGGCCGACTAACCGTTCGATCAATACAACCCGCCCTGATTGACCCCGACTCCCTCGCCGCGCAGCTTCAGCACCTCGCAGAACTCGCGAAGCATATCGGCCGTCACATCTTCCGGGAAACAGAGCGGCGAATATCCGCCGGGCTTGGTCCAGGCGCTGCGCTTGCCGCAGTTTCGGCCGCGAGCATCCCTGTTGTAGGGGCATGGGCAGTTGCCGGGGTACCGGGCGATGCTCTCAGCGATAAGCCGATCCTTGAGCGTAGGAATGGGAATTTGACAGTTGAAGGTCTGCGACGCTGCCGGACTGGCGGGGAACACCAGGCCCAGCGCCAGGCAAAGCGCAGCAGGACCTTGCATCCCCGCCCTAGGCGCTCCCCTTCGTCTCGCTTTCTTCGTCAAGATCTTCGATGGGGAGGCCTCCCCGCCTGATCAGCCAGTCTTTGACTACTTCGTTGCCGCCAAAAGGGCGCTGGTTGGCTTCATTCATCTCGCGGATCAGCTCAAGGTACTCGGCGTCGAGTTCGGCTTCCGAGATGAGTTCGGCGGCACGGCGAAGCAACGCGCGCAGCTCGGGCGCCAGGCTCTCATCTTCACACGCGGCAAGCAGTTCGTCGGCCAGTGACATCTTGATCTCCCGTCATGGAATGATGCCCGCGAAGCCGCGCTGTGGCAAATCGAGATCCCCAACTTTGCCTTGGCTGTTGGGCAGCTTCAGTTTCAGCGTGCTGCTACTCACCAGTGGTCATATCTTGCCGACCCTGCGCACCTGTATTCGTAGGTGAACTCGCCGTTTGCCGTGTCGCGGCAAGCCCATACTTGTTGGCCGTACTGATTGTAAAACATGTCCCATTCAGCGCCATATCGTCCATACCTTTTCGGAGGGACGTAGCCACCGCCGCCGCAATCATTGTTCGCGCAGACCGCAGCTGCCGTGACGCCGACGGCTACGACGGCAGCGACGGCGAGTGCTTGGTTTTCCTTTGTAACCATTTCGCCGCATTGCATTGGCGTGATCGAACGAGCTGAAAGTTCGACATAGAGTTGCTGCCGGAACGCATTGTCCTGGGTCGTCACAAACGATCGGCATAGTGCCGACTTGCTGACTTTAGTCGGGTTTGCTGCAACCGCCTGGGGAGTGGTCGTACAGGCGTTCGATGAAAGCGAGGCGATAACAAGCACAAAGGCGCGCAGCGCCCGGCCGTCGAACAGCATCGGATGTCCCCCCATATTTCCCGAATTTCTGCCAGGCTTCTTTGGCCCTGTTCAAGCAATTCGGTGCCCACTCCGTAGTGAACGACATTGCTATTTTCTGCAAGCCTGCCGGCCCGAAAGATACTGACTATTCATCCACATCCGCTGAACTTTCCGCCTGCCGAATTGTGTCTGTTGCCTTTGATGGATGTTCTCTCATTGGCTAGGCAAAGATGTTGGCCAATGTGTAAGAGTCGAGTCAGGTATCTGGACTACGGTCAGACTGATTTTCGGGCCGCACAGGATTACCAAGATGGACAATATCCAATTCGCGGAAACCATTTCCGTGGATACCTCAAAGCTTCGCCGGACGTTCTTCAGTGGAACCGTGAGCGACTTCTTGGCTAGCGATCCAAGCGCTATCGTCGGCCAATTATCCAGCCGTCACGTAGCCTTCCATGCGGCGGCCGAAGCCGAGCAGGTTCGAGCCTGGGAACGTGAGATAGAAATCCTGAAGGCAATCCTGGCCTCCTTTGACAGGCCGGGCTGGTCAGTGCTGCTAGAGGTACCGCTCTATCGCCTAGGCAAGCGGCTCGATGCAGTGGTACTTGCACCAGGCTTGGTGATTGTCATCGAATTCAAGATCGGTGCCCGCACGTACAATGTCGCGGACAAGATTCAGACGGAACGTTATGCTCAGTCCCTTCGTGACTTTCACGAGGTCAGCCAAGCTCGGTACGTCGTACCGATCCTTTGTGCGGAAGAAGCACCGGCCAGGCAAATTCGGCTTCATATGGTCGATGGCGTGGCCGAGCTTCTGCTTACCAATGCCAACACGCTGGGTGACGCCGTGCTGCTTGCAGCAACGCTTTCGGACGCGTCTGCCGAGCCACTCGATGCGCTGGGCTTTGATCTGTCACCGTACCGGCCCACTCCAACCATTGTTGAGGCCGCGCAAGCCCTTTACGCAGGCCATCAAATTGCTGACATCGGCCGTGGAGATGCCGCCGATCTTGAGCTTCAGGCTGCAGGCGAACGCCTCAGGAGTATTGCCGCCGAGGCCGAAACAACTCGTTCAAGAATCGTCTGTTTCGTGACTGGGGCTCCAGGTGCGGGCAAGACGCTGCTTGGTCTCGACCTCGCGCTGAAGAGCCGTTCAGGGACTAGACCAGCAGCCCTGCTTTCAGGCAATCGCCCACTCGTTCACGTCCTGACAGAAGCCTTGGCCGCCGATAGTGCGACCCGCACAGGTGGCACTAAGGCGGCTGCAAAATATGAAGCGGATGCAGCCATACAAAATCTGCTGGGCTATCTGAAAGAGCATACCGACGGCGCAGTGCCGCCGGAGCATGTGATCGTTTTTGACGAGGCGCAGCGAGCCTGGGATGAAAAGGTTGGCCAGGAGCTGATGGGTCGGCCCAAGTCTGAGCCAGAGCTGTTCCTAGATATTCTTGAACGACTTGAATGGAGTTGCCTGGTCTGCCTCGTCGGGCCGGGACAAGAAATCAATCGGGGAGAAGGTGGCCTCTCCCTTTGGGGTGAGGCACTGGATCGGGCCGCCAAGCGAGGTCGCCCGTGGAAGGTGATCGCGGCCCCTGAGGCGCTGGACGGCGGTCCGGATGTAGCTGGCTCGGGTCTTCTGGCCCGAGGAGATATCTCGCCCGATCAAGTGCAGCGTGAGCCCGCACTTCATCTGGCGAATGCAATTCGAAGCTATCGCAACCCCCTGCACGGCAGGTGGGTCGCCGCGTTGCTTGACGGAGATCTGGACCAGGCGCGAAACATCGCAAACCAGATGGCCGAGCCGCCTGCATATCTAACTCGAGATGTCGGTAACGCCAAAGACTGGCTGAAGCAGAGGCGCCGCGGAGGACGCTCTGTCGGCCTACTTACCAGTTCCGGAGCTGTCCGATTGATCGGAGAGGGCATCCCACCTTCACCGCGCTCAAATGAACTGGGGCCTATCGGCCATTGGTTCCTCAAACCCTGGACAGATTTCCGAAGCTCGGGAGCTCTTGAGACGCCAATGAGCGAGTTCGGTTGTCAGGGGTTGGAGCTCGACTACGTCGGCCTGTGCTGGGGAGGCGATCTTATCTGGTCAGGCAATCGCTGGAAGCCGCGGATGATGCGCGCGCCTAAATGGCAGGTCATTCACGAGCCTGCAAAGCATCAGTTTCGCCTAAACGGTTACCGTGTGCTGCTTACCCGGGGGCGTGCGGGATCGATCCTTTATGTTCCTCGTGGAGACAGCGACGATCCGACTAGACCACCCCGGGAGGCGGATGAGATCGCCTATGCGTTGGTGGCAGCGGGGTGTACGCCACTAAAGCGCGGAGCGGACTAAGAGTTCGTTGGGCGCAGCGCTTGCGGCGCGGCTACGAGAGATCTGCGGAGGAGTACCAAAAAGGGGAGGTAGATATGTCGAGCAACAAGTTCATTGTAGGAAAAGCGCCGATCGACGATATCGGTCGCGGCCGAGTCCGCATCCACTATTCGAGGCGCGGCGGAACGAAGCGCTTCACCGTGTTTCGGATCACCCGTGACAATCAGTCATTCCTCGCAAGCGTTTTGGGTCACGAACACGAGGCGGACAAGATATTACTCGACATAGACCAGCGTGCTGACCTCGGCGTGGTTGAGAACGAGTCCGTTGTTCTTGTGTTGAAGCGAGTAGGATTCTTCGGCCGGGTCCACTGGTATCTGTCGGTGAATGATCCCGCCGTACATGTTCCCGCTTGGCTCACCGTGTGGTCTGTCGCGCTGGGTGCATTGGGATTGATATTAGGCGCCGTCTCTCTGGCACGATGAAAACCGGAGAGGTCCTGGCGTCGCATCGGGTGCATAAACCTGTCAACGACCCTTGATCGTCTTGTTCGCCTCGACGTGTTGTCGTGCCGACGCGCCTCTGCCATTAGCGAAAAGACTAGAGTTGCCAGAAGCCCTGTCTAGCCGGTCTGGAGCGAGGGCCTCCAACTGAATACCTGCCCAAGCCGGGCGACAGACCGGAAAATACTGCCCCAGCCGATCTTCGAGTTCCGAGTTGCCCTTGTCGCCCGCACAGACGCGCGGCAGCGTCGCTGGAATTCCAACCTGTCTCCCGACGGCAGCCGCTCGCTGGAAATACGCCCTGGCAAGGTCCAGCAGGTCAACGTCAGCGTGGTATCGTCGTCAGCGAAGCAGGTCGGGAAGTTCATAGAGCAGCTTCAATGCGTCCGGCCAGCCCACATCAGAGAACAGGCGAAGTATTTCGACGAGCGCGAAACGGCGCGTGCTATCCTCAAAAATCGAGCGATGGTCGGCGATGTAGCGGGTGACCATCCGCACAATGACCGGAGCGGCGAGGCTTTCGAGATGATAGCCTTCCCTCGCGGCCGGGCCGGTTAGCAGCGTGTGGAGTGCGTCAAACACGCCGGCTGGGTCGCCGGGGATCAGGAACTCGTAGAGTTCGACTAGATGATGGTGCGTCGACGGTTCGTGCGAAGCCGTCAGGACGCGAAGCATCGGGCGATAATCGACGAGGAACCGGCTCATATCTTGGTTGGACGTGAGGCCGACCTTCGTCTCGCGTTTGTTGGCATATGCGCCCGAGCCGAAATAGAGCTGATTCATGAGGTGACCGATAACCGATTCCGCCGCCTTGTAGGTCGCGATGGCGGCATCGCACTCGGCGCCCTCGACGGTCCCGCTCGTTACCGCGGCATGGCTGGCTTCCGAGGCCGCCGAGCACGCCTCCAGGATGATCATAGCGGCTTGCTGCGAGCGATCGGCAAGCCCGGCATCATGCTCCTCGCCGCTCGCATAGCGGGCGAAGAAGGCGCCGCGCAGCATCGACAGGAAGGAGGTGAGGAACTCGCGGTGCGCGGCGGGGTCACCGACCCTGGCCTTGAGCCATTCGAGCGCGATGGCCTCTTTCTGCCAACACCAGAGCTGCGCGGTCAGGCTGCCGAGCTGTTCGACGACCTTGTCGCGACCGAACTTGTCGGCGCGCTCGACTGCCTCGCAGCGGGCGCGGACGATCTCGATGATCGCCTTGCACTTCTCGACGTCCTGCCAGGTGACGCGCGGCACGACATAGTGGAGGAAAGACGCCAGCACTTCGGTGTGCGGCTCGTCACGCGCGACCTGCTCGGCGAGGTCCCACATCTTTCCCCGTGCGACATGCCAAAGCACTAACAAGCGTTGCGCGGCTTGGAGGCGAACCTGGGGCGCGGGATCGGCGAGCATCACATCGAACTTGCCGACAAATTCGTTATGCGTTTCGCCGAAGCGCCGGGCGAGTTCGACATAGGTCTGGGCGGCATAGACGCGGACTTCCCAATTGCCCCAGCTCAAGCTTGAATCCTCGTCCTTCTGCCTGGGTTCGGGAAAGCGGCTGGCCCACAAGCGCTCGAGAATGCCCAGCAACTCATCGAGCGTCGGCAGGCCCTCGGTGCCGGGTACATAAGCGTCGGCGTCAACGATGCGCTCGACGGCATTGCTTATATGCCCCCAGACGGGCTGCTCGACCTTTTCGTGAAGCGCGGCCGCATTGGCGTCGTACATGCCGATCGTCGCGAGCGTTGCCGTCCACAAGGCGCCATGCGCGGCCGCGCCACTGGTCGAGGGCGTCGCCTGCACCAGCTCGTAAAGCGCTTCGGACTGCGAAAGCATCTGAGCGTCCACGCCCTTCTCGGTATCGACACCTTCTCCGGCGAGCAGGCTGCGGGTGATCCCACGCGACGATCCCCAGGTGATCGACCCCGAGCGCGTCGGCGGATTTCCGGCCAGCGCGTCCGCCGCGGCCAGTTCCACGCGCAGCGCCCGCATCGGCTCGGTGGCGATTGCGTCCACCTCGACCAGCGAGAGGAAGCGGCTGAGCGTGTGGCGCCACCAGCGCTGCTCGGCCTCGTCGGCAAAGAGATCAGGCCGCAGTGCATCGGCCTCGAACGCCGCCCGATCTTCAAGAGGGCGCGACGGATAAACGGCGGCGAGAAAGCGCACGGCGTCGCGGACGATATCGCGATGCGCCAGGATCGTTATATTGCGCGCGAACGGCCATAGCACGTCGGCAACCTCGCCGACGCGTTCGGTGCCGATCCCCACGATCCGCGTCCACACCGCCGGGCCGGCATAGTCGGTCGCGGCGGCATCGACGGTCTCGGCGAAGGCGGCGGGCGGGCAGGCGCGCAGATGCGCGACCAGTTGGGCGAGCACATCGTCGTCCTGCGTGCCGTTGCGAGCCTCCGTGTCGTCCCAGGCTTTGTATTCACGATCGCGGCCGATCAGGTCGAAAGGCGCACGGCCCGGCACGACAACCTGTTTGCGAACTTCCCCCGAGGTCATCGCGCGATCGGTGTCGCCGAGCGATGCTTCTACTATCGCACGCGTCCCAAGTCGCGCCGACAACTCAAGGATGCGCGTGACCCGACGGCCCAATTCGTAACGGCAATGACGGTAATCCTGGCTGCGGCTGGATGTGAGAGGCATGATCCGCCCACCACCCATGAGCGAGGTGCTATTGTCAGTGATGTCGCGCGAGTAGAGCACTCTATAGATATCAATCGTGAATTCGGCGTCGGCCCGCGCGATCGGCAGGATTTGCTCGGAAAGCCAGGTTGCTTCCTTGTCGGCATGGGCCGAGAAATGCGGATCGTGCAGCATGCGGTCGAGCAGGGCGCGGGATGCCGCGGGATCGGACGCGAAGCTCTTGCCAACGAAGCGAATGGCACTGGTCGCGGTCTGCTGCATGGGCGGCTCGGCGGCCCAGGCAAAGGCGAGCAGCGCCCGTGCCGCGCGGCCGAAGACATCGAGCAGCTCCGCCTCAGCAAGGTCACCCTTGTCGAATAGTGTGTGGAGCAGAAACCGCGTCGCGTCCGAAAGGTCGCGCGAACCGGTTGCGATCGCTGCATTGGCGACCCGTGCCCAAGCGACCGCCTCGCTCGCCACAACGCTGCCGGCTGTGTCGACCGCAAGCCCGACAAAGCGGGCCAGTCGCGAAAGCATTGTCGCCAGCGCTTCCTCATTCGGGCGGGCTGCAATCAATGCGACCAAGCCCGCGACGTCGGCGGACGTTGCAACGCGCTCCATCGCGGTGCGCAGCGCGACATTGGCAAGCACTGGATCGACCGCCGGGTCAGCGTAGATATCGGCGACGAGCTGCCAGACCTGCGCCTTGCCGTCGGTGTCCTGGCGCCATAGCCGCTCAATCGCGAAGCGCAGCGCCGGCGCCAGCATCAGCGCAATCGAGCTGTCGCCGCCGATCTGGCCAATCAGTCGGACCGGGTCATCCCATTCCAGGAAGAAACGACCGGCGACATGGTCGAACAGAACATGATGAGCAAAGCTGACAAGATCGCCGGATTCCGTCAGAACGCCAGTCTGAATCACTGCGTCAAGCTGACTATGTCCGACCACGATCTTGCGTACCGCGAGCCTGCGCCGGGTCACCATCGCGCCCACTGTCATTGCCGTCGCCTGATGCAGGGCAGTGTCAGTGAGCCGGCGATCTTCAGATGCGTCGATCAGGTCGGACTGGGTGGCGACGGTGCGGATGCTGTCTGGGCTCGCGCCATCGGCGAGCAATTGCGCGGCGAGCGAGAGGTTGAAGACGTTGCGCAGAAGGTCGCGCAGCTTCCTGGGCGCCGCGGCAAGCAGCGCGCCAACTTCGGAGGCTACTATCCCGGCAGCGTCGAGATCATCGTCCGCCAGCCGCGGCACTTGGAAATGCCGGACATTGCCCAAGCCCGCCACCGCATAAAACGAGTCGGGGGGAGTGCCGGACATCGCATCGCGGAACCGCCGACCGTTGCGAAGATCGAATGTGCGGATCGAGGCAACAACAGTCCAGTCCGGCGCCACCGCACCGAGCGCCTCGATTAACTGGGCGAATACGCCTTCCGCCGGACCGCCACGTGCAGCGTCCAGCGCATCAATAATAAGCAGCTTGCGTCTTGAGCCGGGCGCTGCGGCCAGAACCTCGGTCAATGGATGAGCCAATCCCAGCTCGGATTGGAGGTCGGCGGCGATAGCGACGCCTGGAAAGCGATCCACCGAGAGAAACACCACTGTGTCTCCCTCCGTTCGGCGCGCTTCCCCCAGCGCTACCAGTGCACCTGTCTTGCCGGCGCCGGGCTCACCGATAACGATCAGCGAGCCAGTATCGACCGCCGCGCCAAGTCGCCCATCGCTGGTCCGCGCGATAGGAATGCCGTCGGCAATCGGCAGGCGCGTGTGTCCCACTAGGCGCCCAAGCTCGGCCTCGGTCGCGATCGACAGACGTTCCAGATCTCCGGTATAGTCCGCTGCGCCGACGTCAGTTTGGCCAAGCCGGCGAAGCTCGCGCAGCAAGCCGACGCGATTGGCGACCGCGCCGCTGCCGATCATCGCGCGGATGATGCCCTTCAATTCGCGCAAGGGCGCGTCGCCGGCTGCTTCGGCACCATAAAGCCGCGCGCCGAGCAGCCGCGAGGCTTCGCGCCAATTGTCCTCGCCCTCGTTCATCGAGAAGCGTACGATGCGGAACAGCCGTGCCGCTGTCGCGAGTTCGTCGTCGGTCGGCGGCGTGGACGGATGCGTCGCCCATGCGCTTCGCACATGGGTCTCGAAGAGATCAAGTGCGTCGCGCTCGGCTGAGGACCGCCCGGCCTTGGTGGGTGCCCAGCTGCCGCCAAGATCGAATGCTCGGCACCCGTGCTCCAGTAAGTCCAGCGTACGCGGCGCGTTGGCGGTGACCGCCAGCACGGCGCGCGCTTTCGCCGGATCGACCGCGACGCCGGCGGCGCGGGCGTCGATCATTACGCGAACGAGCTGGCTAATGGTCTTGCCGAGCGGGCTCATGAGACTGGTGGCCAGCCCTGCGCTGGTTTTGCTCTGCAAGTCAATACGGCTGGCGTCGTCTTGTTGGAGGCGGATATCGTCGAGCCCGTCGCCGGTTTCGAGCTGGATCGAAACCGGCAAGGCGGTGTTGGCGAGACCGAAACGTCCACCGACGGGTATCCGCGCCAGCAGATGAGCGGCAAGCCAAGTGCCGACCTCGGCCTGGAAGTCCATTCCGGCTTCGGTTGCCCGTCCACCCGCGTTCATTTTAGATGTCGGTGGCGTTTTACTAGACAGTTGATTGTCCCTCAAAACAATAATCGACTGCTTCATCGCACGTCCGCGATTGTGCAGGCAGTTTTTCGTCCTAGTCTCAGTCGTCAAGATTCTCTTCGATGATCTTAAAAACCCGCTGTTCGTTAACCGTACGAGCATCTGCACGCAATCAAAGAAACCGCTCGATCTCAAGGGGAACTTCTAAGGCGCAAACTCTCTCACTGTAGCATTGGCTAGGTCCAGTCTCTTTGCTCGGCATGCTTGTCCTCCCACTTGGCATGCGCGTCGTAGCTCCGCGATCCGTTCAAGCACCGCGCGGGTACGCGGCCACGTGAGAGCGCAGGCGAGCGCCTCGGCGCGATAGCGCAGCGCGAGATCGCGCTCCTGGTTGCTGCCATCGGACGTCAGCCGGACAGTCACGCTGCGACGGTTCGAGACGCCGACCGCAAGGCCACCTTCGAGTTCGCGGCTGCGACACAACTCGATCACCTCGCGGATCGGCTCGGGCGGCCAGACCTCGCCCGCGACGAGCGGCGGTGCCTACAGAATCTATCCGATGCGCGAGTCCCCGATATCGGCGAGGTCGGCCTCGGCGCACGGCTTGCGCGCCGGCTTGGTCCAATTTTCCAGCTCGGCACCGTCAATCGACCCGTCGTCGCGCGTCTCTTCGCCAGGCCCGTGCCGCAAATCGGAGGATGCGACCTTGGGCGGCTCGCGATCGATCTTGCAGATCCTCGGGCTTGGCGTCGAATGCCGGGTTAGGCTCGCCCATCACCGCAAGGAATGCCACGCTCTGCCCGGGATCGCCCCCGTCGAGGACCATCGCCAACTTGGGCCCGAGCCCGACCAATTGGCGCGCGACGTCTTCGGATTGTGCCGCCAGGATGCGGCTCATCCAAATACACCCGGTAGGGCTCAGGCAGCGCAGCGAGCGCGCCCGCGACGAACGCCATCGCTTCACTCGACGCTTACGCCTGCAGCGAAATCGTAGCTGGCGAACCGTAGAGCCAAGCCAGCATTTTCGCCGGCTGATCGTCGCGATCGACTACGATCAGATTGCTCGATAGCGGCGTGACGGTCGCGAGCATCCTTCATGGCCTGCGCATTGTTGGCGACCGGCTGTGGACGGACCTCCGTCGTTGTTACTTTTCTGACGGACGTTTATGCTGCGCGACACACCGACAAGTTGGAAGCGCAAGCTGCGGCGAGATGGCGAAGAAGGACAACCGAATTGCTGACCTGCCATCCAAGCAGGAACTCTCGGCCGCGCTCCCTGCCGCACGAGCGGCGCGTTTTCTAGCGAAGCTAGCCCTCAGTACGGGTTTTGGTGGAGCAAAGGCGAAGCATTTTATAGACAGTGCAGATCAGCTTCTTGCCCAATCCGAGATCCTCGATCTTCCCGATCGCTTTAACGCGGTATTCGCAGAACGCGGCTGGTTCGCGACCTCATCCATGTCAGTAGACGCGATGCGTGCTGCGTTGGAGAAGCACAGAGAGGGTGACACGGATTCGGGGGAAGAGGTCCTAGTTAACTGGGTACTAGACCCACAGACCATCAACCTCTTCGCGATCACACGGAGCAAGTCTTTCGGCGATGTCCACGGTCGATGGCATCAGCTGCGCGAGGCACTCGCGCTGACCGAAGAACGCCGCTACTGGTCCGCAGTACCGCTGGTCCTGATTGCCTGCGATGGTTTTGCGTCCGATTTGCTGGGTACCTCTCCGTTCGAAAAGAATGCGGACCTGAGTTTGTTCGACTCGATGGTGGCCCACCCCTCTTCGCTCCCAGCGGCGATCGAGAGAATTAAGAAGGGAGTGCGAAAGACGAGCGACGATGCGCTATCTGTGCCGCTTCGGCACGGCATCCTTCACGGTCGGTCCCTAGGATACGCGAATCGTACAGTCTGCGGGAAGGCTTGGATGTTGATGATCGCATTGGTCGATTGGGCGGCAGACAAGCGGGACGAGGAGGCGCGACGGACGAAAGACCAAGCGCGACGATCCACACACTGGGGCGACATTACCACATCGATGCAGAAGAACCGCGCCGACCGGGCGTCTATCGAAGCGTTCGCGCCTCGCCGGTGGGAGGGGCCGTTCGCCGAGGACTTGGCCGAGGACGAACCCCCGTTTGCGGTCCGGGAATTCCTTACTGGCTGGCAGACCGGGAATTTTGGCCTCATGGCAAAGCGGGCCGTCAACATTACACAGCAGAAGCATGGGCATCTCGCAGGGCGTATGCGAGCAGATGCGGAACATGTGGAACTCGCTGAGTTCGAGATCTCCTCGGTGTTTCAGACAACTGTCGTACGGGCGGAAGCGCACGTTCGAATGCTCGGTCAGAGTATGAAAGGAAGTGTTGGCGGCAACTTCCTGATTCTGGCATTCCGTCATACGGCCAATGGTGACATCGCCATGCCAACTGATGAAGGCACCTGGCAGGTCCAGCAGGGGTGCATCTTCGATCTGCTGCACGAACGGACAATCGAGAAGCGCGAGGACAGACTGTGACGCTCACTCTCAAGACGCGTTCGTCGAAGCAGTCATGCGGATTGCGTACGGCATCCGTCTAACTCGGCGCCACCTCTTGAAGGTGACAAGAACGATCGCAAAAAGGGGACGAAAGCCGATTGGGGCAAACTGTGTCCAGCTAATGTGAATTTGAACGGCAGCTTACCCCCAGCGGTTCTCAAAGCAGACTGTCCGCGACCGGCGCCACAATAGCACATCGCTATTTTGAGGCCGCGGATACCCCGCGGTGGAAGCGATTAGGGCTGCAGTGCGATGCAATTGCAGCTTCGTGCCCATCCATGGGCATCAAGAGCCCTCGCAAAACGTCGCCCAATCCGCCAGCAGCTCCCGCCGCCGGTCGAGATAAGTCGTTCGGGCATACGCCGCGATAACGGCGTTGGACTGCGTATGGGCAAGAGCTGCCTCAACGATCTCGTGATTGAAGTCGGTCTGCTCCCGTGCCCATGTCGAGAACGATGCACGAAAACCATGCACCGTGGCAGCGTCGCCACGAATACCGCGAAGGCATTGAAGCATGGCCATGTTCGACAATGTCTTGGCCCGCCGTCCACGAAAGAGATGCGGGTTGGTTTCGTCTCGTGGTAATGCCTTCAACAAGGCTATGACTTCATCGGACAGCGGCACCTGGTGTTCGGCGCCGGCCTTCATGCGAGATGCGGGAATCGTCCAGAGTTTTGCACCCAGCTCGATCTCGTTCCATGTGGCACCGAGCGCCTCGCCGGTGCGAGCTGCAGTCAGGATCGTGAAAATCAGAGCAGTAGCGCTTGTCGAACCGAGCTTCTGAAGTTCTGCCACTACTGCCGGGACTTCCTTGTAGGGGACAGCGGCGTGGTGCTTCTTTTCACGCTTCATCTTGCCGATCGACGGCAGCAGATGTTGGAGCGGTCCGTCTCGGGAAGCCGGATTGTCGCCTGTGCGATAGCCCATTGCCGTCGCCCAGCCCAAAATCTTGTCCAGCCTGCCGCGGACGTTGCCGGCCGTCGGAGCCTTCGTGGTCCAGATCGGTTTCAGGATGGCAAGGATGTCATCGATGCCGATTTGGTCCACCGGTTTCTTTCCGATGACCGGATAGACATAAGCCTTCAGCGTTGATGGCCACTGAGCCCGATGCTTGTCATTCTGCCATGATGCTTCATGGGAGCGCATGTACTCACGGGCGCAGTGCTCGAATGTTGGGACTGCACCAGTCGCTCCTGTTGCAGCCGCACGTTCGGCTGTAAGGGCCGTACGTCTGGCCTTCTTCTCATCTGCGGGGTCAGCGCCGTCCCTGATCGCAATGCGCAGTCGTTCGGCCTTGTCGCGGGCTTCTGCCAGCGTGACGTCCTTAGCGGCGCCCAGGCCGATCACCTTCGGCTTTCCTTCCACCCAATAGCGGAACAGCCAGCTCTTCGTGCCCTGGTCGCGGATCTGCAGATAGAGGTTGTCGGATACGCAGGTCATTCCGACCTTGCGGATTGCATCCACCTCCCTTGCTGACATGGCGCGCTTTCGGGCCATGATTGTTACCCCGTGAACAGGTTGCTCGGACGCGGAACATTGCGTGCTCTGTGGGGATAGTCCAGCGGCAGTGAAGAGATTGTTCCGGTTAGTATTTGGCAAGGTGGATCGGAGACAATGCCGACGGAACGATCATGGCCGGAGTGCCAGATACTTCGGATGAGGGGCTTGATCTGGTGGCTTACACGACTGCGGAGCTCGAACAGCTCAAGACGAGGATCAACGGCGCACTCGCCAGCGGCAGGCTCGACTCATGGCAGACCAACTTCCTGACCGACCTCAAAGGCCGCATCGAACAGTTCGGCGTTAACGTGCGCCTCAGCGACAAGCAACTTGCGAAGCTCGTGGAGATTGTAGCGCCGCCAGAATCCCTTCGCGACATCCCCGCACGGTCGGTTAATCTGGTCTTTGCCAGTCCGCGACCGCGGCCCGTACCTCGTTCAGGCTACCGCAAAACCTACCGCAGACGGCGGTTTGGCTACAGGACGAGAAGCTGGCTTATTTCGCTAAAAATCATTGCCGTTCTGGCTGTCGTCTCGGCCCTCGTCGACAAAGCGCCATCGCTTGATGTCAGCAGCCTCATCTCGACACCTACGCAGTCGGTAAAATCGTCTAAGTTCGAGCGGTCCAATATCACAAGAAGCGACTTCACCATCATCGACGGTGACACCATCCGGGTGAATGGCGAGCGCAAGGGGACGCGTTTGGTTGGCTTCAACACGCCAGAGACAATCCAGCCTGGATGCTCGGCGGAGCGCGCTCTCGGCCTGAAGGCCAAAGCACGGCTACGCCAACTGGTCTCAAAGGGCAGGCTCAGTCTTGAGCGGATTCGATGCGCCTGCAAGCCTGGCACCGAAGGAACGGATGCTTGCAATTATGGCCGCAGCTGCGGCGTTCTGAGCGTTGACGGCCGTGACGTCGGTGACACGCTTGTTTCGGAGGGCCTGGCGGTGCGGTTCGTGTGTGGCTCCACTCGCTGTCCGCCGACGCCGAAGCCGTGGTGTGGGTAGTGTTCAAACTCTCTCGTTTACTGCTGGCCGGAACGCGTGTTTTGGGGTGGGTAGCGGAACGGCGGCGTTCTGGGCAGCGAATCTGGAGAACTGCCGTTCAGGGGCCGACGCGCATGAGAACATCAAGCCAACGACATACTGGAAAGACCTACTAGGTTGGCATCTGGTCGTCCTTTCCCAGAGCGGTAGCAGACGGGCTTGCAGCTTTACCTTTTCGCCGCTCCTACCTTGTCAGACGAATGGGTGAATGCGGGACCGATTGATGATCGGCATGGCTACCGATCATTGCGCTCATTGGCGATGCCGATAAAGAAAATCGCCAGGCCGAGGACCAACAGGACCCAGCCGACCCACGGGGCGGCTTCCTGGAGGTTGAGCTGGAGGTCGAGATATTTTTCCGACGCGGCGTCGAGAAGTGCCGGCACAATGCCTGTGAGCGCAGCAACGGCCGCCGCGATCATCCAGGCCCCCACCTTCTGCGGCGTCGTGCGCCAGAACCAGCGCAACGTTTCGAAGAAGTGGTCCGCCAGCCCCTTCTTGCCTGCAGCGAGCGGAATCGCTGTCAGGTCGATGCCGATAACCTCGACGTCATCCAGCGTTGGGACCTCGCCCTCCCGCGCTTGCCATTGCGCCTTGGCGGCCGCAACAGCTTTCTCCAGAGTCGGCTGCCGCGACCACGGTAAGCGCCAACGCTTCGACCGGGCCATATGGACAACGCCAAGAACACCGCGTCGTGAGCTGTTTGCCGCGTCGAGTGCGTCAATCCAGGTGGCGTCAAGTGCTTCTTCTGAGGTGACCGCAATCATTGGTTGCGTCGCCGCATGGCCAATACCCGTCAACAGAAGCGCCGGCGGCGGTCCGTTCGACGCGGTGACGGCGTAGGCATTGTCGGACTGTTCAACCAGCCGACCTTGCACCAGATCGCGAACCGCTACCGGATCGGCAATGTCACGCACGCTAGGATCGAGCGATCGGCGGGCCTCGGCCGCTTCCTTCAATTGGTGCAGGCGCAGCCGCGCGGTGTCTCCAAGCTGGCGGGCACTCCCGGGGCGACGTTCGAAGTGCTCGCCGAGATAGACAAGCTCATGCGGTTTGAACGGCTCGATATCGCCTTCTTGCTCAGCCTTACCGCGGACCATTCCGGATAGCCATTCGCGACCAGGCTGCCCGGTCACAAGGTCGCGTAGCGCCAGCAGCGCTTCCTTGCCGGGCTGGTCACGCAAGCGGATTAAGATGCTGTCGCGGGCATCTTGGGCATGGTCCCGCAGTCCCGGGCTATAGACGCCCGAACCAGCCCGGTGAATGTCCTCCGTACGCCGAATATACTGGTGCAAGAGTTCGTACAGTAGGCGCAACGGCCGGGGATGAAGAAAGGCGGACCTTGCCACTGGCCCATCGTAATGATCCCCGCCCAACAGAGCGACTGCCATGTGCATCGCGAGCTCGGTCGCTACCGTCGCCTCCAACGAAGTGAGACGCTCCGAAGCAGCCGGGATTGCCGCCTCGGGCTCGGTGCCCACCCACACCGCGAACCACTGTCCAAGTCGGGGTATGTCCGTCACAATTTGGCATTTGGATCGTGCCAGTTCTGCCATTGCCGCGTCAGGGCCGTTGGCCCCCCGAACGATCCTAAGCGCCTTGCCCAAGGCGCCGCCGTCAATCGGCTCTCGTTTTCCGAGTAGCGCGAGCAGCATGGGGCCGATCTCGTTCCAGGACCATTGGCCCGACCAGCACACGTCGCTCAGGACATCGGAACCCCGGTTCTCGGCGGCCATTCCAGACAGCTCCCACTCGATCTGGGTAAAGAGGAAGGTTGCGACAGCCGTGTGATGGTACTCGTAAAGCGCCGGAAACCACGCCGGAAAGCCATTGAGCTCAGACACCGCGTGCCGGGATGCGATCTCGACTTCATTCGGCGTCAGGGTTTCGAGGATCAATGGCGTTTCCCGCGTCTCGATATCAAGGCCGGCAAGTCCCAGGATCGTGGCGAACGCAGTTTCATTGGCCGGCGCTCCTTCGGATCTAAGGACCGGCCGGTTGAGGCGCCAGAAATTCCGGGCAGCGTCCCGAAATAGCTCCGCCAACTCCTCGCCGAAGTCGGCGATCAGTACGCGCCAGTCGTAGCTCGACCAATGGTTTTGATGCTGGTCATTCCGGGTGCGATCGAACAGATACCTGATTGCGTTGAGTTGGCCGGCTTTCTCCGGGTGAGCGCTGAGCTCAGCTCGCAGCATCGGAAGATGCGCTGTCAGATTGTCGCGTGATGCTTTCAGCTCTTTCGCCTCAGCTGCCTGACGTTCCTTGTCGCGACGTTTCCACCGACGTTGCTGTGCCTTCAGCGTCCTCATCTCGGGATCGGGAGCTGGATGAAGCAGGGCATGCAGCCGTTCTGCCAGCTGACCGTCTGCCGCCATGCGTTTCATCGCCGCCAGCCATGGCCGCGGGCGATCATTGCCCTGGTAGAGGTGGAATGCCAGTGAAAGCGCGACATGTTTGTCGTCTAGTAACGGTCTTTGGCCTACGGCCTCGACCACGTAGCCGAAATCGTCGGCGACGAACTTCCAAGCCGCACCATAGTTTGCCGGCCGCCACCAGTCGACCAGCCGTCCATTACCCTTTGCGACCAATCGAGCCCGAAACTGGTCCACGTCGTGCCAGAACTGCGCCCGATTCAGCTCCGGCCACGCCGGGACGAGCTCTGCCAGGACCTCCTTCTCGTCGGAGAGGACATTGCTCTGGTAACTGCGTGCCGTGCTTATACGGCGGATGATGTTGTGTACCGCGGGCGTGAGCACGATCGGGTCACGCTCTCGGATCAGACGCTCCACCGACCGCGAGGCTGCCTTGAGCACCCACTCGAAGCGCTGCGAGACATCGTTGTTCAGGCCGCTGAGCATTGGTGCGGTAGCTAGCAGCGACTCAAATCCAACAAGCAGAGCCGGATCGATGACCGCACTCCGCTCCACGTAAGCGGCTATCTCATGTGACAGGTGATCAACCTCATGCTTACGCTTTGGCACTGCTCGCCTGATCGCGTCCAGCAACCAGCTGGTGTCGTTAGGTGTTCCTGGCAGGCTAGAGATCATCTCTGACAGCAGCCGCCTATCGAGATCGCCGGGGTCCGTTAGGACGGCCTGGCGTACTGCGTCAATCTCGGCCGCGGTTCCGATGGCGTTCAGTGCCCGCATCGCCGTGATCCGACGATAACCTGCGTTTCTGGGATCCCCTGCCAGTCTGATGACTTCGGGAGCAAGCTCCCGAAGCTGTCCGAGCCAAACCATTCTGAGTAGGAACGGCGCGACCTGCTCATCGTCCCCATAGCGTTGAAGTAAAACTTTGATCTCGTCCGCGATGTCCTTGTTGGCGAAACGCTGCACCGCAGCGAAATCCTGCACCGTTCGGAGGGAGGTGTGCCTTGCAAGCTGGTCGCAGACGTCGGTCAGGATCCGCTTCTGATCCTCCAGCGGCAGTCGGCTAGGATCACCGCCTTCGAAGATCACCTCGGGTGTAAGGTCGAGGACTCGTCGGCGTATGCCCTCGTCCATTAGCACCAGCCAGGGCAGAACTGGGCGGAGGATCGAAGAGAGCACCTCGATCCCATATTGGCGGCGGAAGAAGAGCTGTTCAATGCCGAGGCGCGAGGGCGCGTGCGCGAGCCGGTTGGCGAACCATTGAGCAGCGAGGAATTCACGAACTGACCGGTGGTGGAACCGGACCGTCCCATAAATGGCGCCGTCAAAAATCGGGCGCTGCAGAAGCACACCGATCTCTGCTGGCGTCCACCGCGGCAGCACGGCCGTCGCAGCGAGGCCGTCAGCGCCGTCGTCGCCATCAGGCACCCTGATGACTGGCACGCCAACCGTAGTGACGGCCGCGGCCAAGGTTTGCGCTCCCAAGAGAGCTCGCGCAGATGACAGCGGCTGAGCATCGGCCCGGTTCTGATCGCGCTCGGCGAGCCGACGCTCGATGCTGTCGGTCAGAAGTTCCCACCTCGAGCCGATCCGTTGCTTGTCGCGCCAGAAATCTACCAACTCGTCGAGATCCTGTGGTCGCCCGACAAGCCCCTTGGCATCAGCACGTTCGACCGCATTCATGAACGCGGCAGGCTCCGTCACGCCTCGAGCGGCGATGAAGCGACCGATCTGGTCGTCATTGAGGTCATCAAGAGCGACTAGACGGTATCCATGCGTGGCGCCGCCCGTCCTGCCCCGGTCGCTTACGATCTCTATGGCGGATTCAGCGGACTCGTCGGCTTCCTCTTCGACCCGTTTGTTGATCCGAGGCGATGGATGTGGCAGCTGCTCGTGGCATAGAGCCAGGTCGGTCGCAGGACGCCACGCGCTGATGCGGCCGGTCAGTACGATGTGGGCGCGAGCGCTCGCCGCGCCCAGTGCGGCGGCAATCCTCTTGATCGCGACTACGAAGTCACCGGGGTGGCGTAAGCGCGCCTCGTCCACAGAGTCGAGGAGAAACCACGCCTCGTCTTGCCCTGCCAGCCATGCCTGAAACTCAGGGTATATTCCGGGCTCGAACGCCAGATCGAAATTGTCCACCAAGAGCTCCAGGCGGACAAAGAATGCCACCTTTCCATCATGGCGGAGACGCTGGGTGAGATTGCGAATCTCCCAGGTTTTCCCGGCGCCCGCTTCCGCCAGCACAACGACTCGCATCTCCGAGCAGAGTTCCGTCCAGGTTTTCGAGGCGCCCGAACTTATGCGCTGCTGCAGGTCGAGTTCGTCCGTTAGGTTTTCGCCGACCGGAATGTCGCGCAACGTACGGCCGAGGTCGATGAACTCCGACGGCCGAGTTTCCAAGGATTGGCGAGGTCTTCCATGCTTCCGCATAACATGAACCTGACAGCAATAAAGCGCGCATCTGGCAATCTTCGGTCCTTGCCGGAAAGACACGCAAATGATCGGACTGGTATTGCAAGGTGAACATCCGCTTTGCAACGTCGGGGCCCATATTTGGACCGTCCATACACAACCCATGCGAATTGCGGGTTTTGGATCGCGCACATACTAAGCTGAACGTCCAATATGAAGTTCGTCTCCAGAAGAAGCCAGCTTCCGTTGGCGTATTTTAGCAAACGGCGGCATGATGCAAGATGCCGCCGTTCCAGAGTCTGCCCAATGACAAACACCGCCCCGACAACAGACGGTACGACAGACTGTGCAGCGGAAACCCGTAACCCGCAGCGTTCCGGGCTTTAGGCAAACATCTGTCCGCCAACATCGCCTGAAAGCCGCCAAGCCTGTCCGCCAAACAGCGATGACACACGGTATTGCACCGCGTTTACAATCACTTACCGACAGACTGCGTTTGGGACGATGGCGGAGAGAGCGTCACCGTGGTCTGGCCGGTTTGCGCCGTTGTGTCCTGCATAGCTGCGGGGACAGACGGGACAACAGGCGGTGCGGCCGATTCGGTGCCGTCCCCGGAAGTAGTGTAGCTCGTCGCGCTGGTCGTCGGCGCCTCGTTAGGGTCTAGATGTCGAGGCCGCGTCACCTCAGGAAGGAACGCCGATAACCGCTGACATGAAGAACTCGGTAGAATCGTCGCGAATGCCGGTCTGCTACGCGAGATGATCGGCTTCGCCGCCGATTGGCTGATGGAAATAGAGGGGCGAGACCAAACAGCGAAGCTCATCAGGGCGAAACAGAAATGCTGGTTCTGTTCAAGCCATCGGGCTTCGGGCGCCCTCTGCATGAATCGCTGATCCAGTACCGTCAAATCTATTGCCGCCAAAAACCGATAGTCAGTCCAAGAATCGAGGCGTGACTACCAAGTTTGTCAGCCTTCGCGTTCACCCTTTCCGTCGGCCCGTGAACATGATCTTTGCACCCAGTGCATCGTCGGTCTGGATCAGCCAGCCGCTATCATTGGGCAGTTCCATCGGACCCATGCGCACCGTACCGCCGCCGTGTTCCACCGCGGCCTTGGCCGCATCGATATCGGAGACCTGAAGCGCGAAGTTCCAGTATGGCTTGGCATCCTTTTCGGGCGCGTCCATCATGGCGCCGATCATGATGCCATTGTGGTTGATGAACGTATAGTCGCCCATGTCGCCCATCGGCATCGCGCCGCCATGTTCCCAGCCGAAAAGCTCGCTGTAGAAACTGAGTGCCGCTTTCTGGTCTGTCGTGATGAGCTCGTTCCAGCTGCAGTGGCCAGCTTTCGTCGACGAAAACGCCTTGCTGTCTTCGTCGCTATTCCCACGCATGACATAAAACATCGCGCCTAGCGGGTCTCGGCAGAAGGCGAAACGACCGACCCCAGGAATGTCCGTCGGCTCTATATCTACAGCGCCGCCAAGCGATTTCACCTTTGTGGCCGAGGCGTCAACATTGTCTACCCCAATATAAGTGAACCACATGTTAGGCATGCCCGTTGCTTGATCTGGCGTATGCATCAAGCCTGCCACGGCTGCATCACCGGTGGAGGCGATCCGATAGTCTCGACCCAGACCGCCTGGCATTGTCTCGAACGTCCAACCCATGACGCTGGCATAGAACTCCTGTGCTGCATCAGGGGCATTCGTGATCAATTCATACCAGATGGGTGTCCCTTCGCGATTGGTCATGGTTCTCTCCTCTCTAACGGTTTGCTTGCTGGTCTCGACCTTGGTCGAACAGCAGCTCGATATAGCGTTTGAGGTGATCAATACTTTCGCGTGCGATTTCGCGATCACAGCTCGCCTTCGCCAGGATGAAGGCGCCTTGCAGTACCGCCTGTGTTTGGCGGGCAAGGCTCCCCGCTGTCCAGCCGACCTTGGTCATGCCGCGATCCCGCATCGCGCCCTCAATATCGGGCTCCAGCGTTGCGACGTGGCTGAAAATACTTGAGGCACAGGCGTCGCGGATTGCTGGAGAAGTTTCATACGTCTCCTGCGTCATAGTCCCAACGAGACAAGTAAACTCGGCCGGATCACCTTCGATAATCGCCTTGCGGAAATCGAGATAGGCGAGCACCCGATCGAGCGGGTCGTCCGGCGCATGATAGGGCGCGCCGGCGAAGAACGCCGAGGTCGTCTCGGCCCAGAAGTCCGCCGCAGCGACGCCAAGAGCCTCCTTGGTGTCGAAATGATGGAAGTAGGCTCCCTTGGTCACGCCGGCCGCTTTGCATAGGTCGTCGACGGTTGTCGCGGTGAATCCTTTCTTGCGGATGACATCCCGCGCGGCCTCCAGAAGGCGTGTTCGGGCATCGCCGCGTTCAGGGCTCTGTTTGGTTGGCCTTGGCATACGACATACATACCGGTTAGTTGGTATATGTCAACTTGAGGATCCACCACCCCGCCCATAGGGCGCCCCAAGCCCTACAGCAACATGCTCGAGACGACAGACGGTTGGACAGACGCTCCGAGGCGGGAGCGTCAGTCGAGGCGGGAACGGCTCTTGCGCCAATGCAGAAAGAGGAGATTCCGGATCTTCAAAACTAGGTGCGCTGCCTTTGGCTTGAGTCAGCGGTCTTGTCACGCTTCCCGTTGGGCCCTTGCGCGGTCGGGAGGACCGTGGCGTGATCTGCTGGAGCGCTACGATCTCTAAACCACTTGGTAGATCCGCTTTATTGCGGATCCGGCGTCGTTTGAACTGAAAAGTAAGCCGCGAGATCGACGATATCTCGATCTTGAAGTCCATTGGCCGCATGGGTCATGAGGTGGCCGAACGGACCGCCTCCACGTCGTCCGGCGCGGAACAGCCGCAGTTGCTGCGCGAGATATTCCTGCCGCTGACCCCGAATGCGGGGGTAGAGCGGATTGCGGTCCTCTCCGTGGCACCCGAGGCAGGCCGGCACGCCTTCCGTAGCGACGCCGGCACGGGCGATGCGTTCGCCGCGCGCCAGGCTTCCCTCCGGCGCTTCTTGGCCCCGGTCCTCCCACGCTGAAGGCAATTCCGCGAAGTGCTTTGCCAGCGCGTCGATATCGGTTTGATCCACGGCCGCCGCCGGCAGGGCCATGAAGCCGCTGGCCCTGTGGCCTTCGGCAAATGCTCTGATGCTGGCGGCAAGGTAGGCCTCGCTCTGACCAGCTATCAGCGGTGTCGCCGGGCCACCGCCGGCCCCGTCCTCGCCATGGCAGCGGCTGCATTCGGCCACCGCCTCGCTGAACGAGGTGGTGTGCAACTCGGGAGCGCCGGCCTCGCCATAAGCGAGTTGCCGGTAGGCACCGGCCTCCAGGTCGGGCAGCGTGCGCAGGAAGGCGACCATCGCCCACACCTCGTCGTCGCGGTTCTGGGTCGGCCAGGCCGGCATGCCGGTGAAGCGCACGCCGTGCTTGACGATACGAAAGAGCTCGGCGTCCTGCCATTCACCCACCGAGTAGAAGAGATCCGGCGGTCGCGGCAGCATGTTCATCGCAGCGGGCGAGCGCGGTTCCCCCGGCGACCCATGGCAAATGGCGCAGCCGCGTGCGAAATGGCCGGCCGCCGGCTTGATCGCCTCGACCGGAAGGCGTTCCGGTTCATCAACGGTCAGCGCGTAGGTGCGGACGGCCGAGCGCATGGCGAAATGCAGGAACCAGTCGGTGATCTTCCAGTGGCCGGTGGAGGCCCCGACATTGAAGAAGCCGATCCATGCAAACAGCACCGCCGCAAAAGGCAGCACCGCAAGTGCGACAGCGACATGTTTCCAGTTGATCCTGATCATCGGACAACCTCCGCAGTCGGAGCGTCATGGTTGAGCATGCGCGCGACGAGAAAGATGCCGCCGGCAAGATAGACGGCGGCGCCGACGCCGAGCATGACGACGCCACCGATCTGCTGGTCGAGGCCAGCGCCGAGCGACACGCCAAAGCAGGTGACGTCCGCAAGGCCGTAAAGTGGGCGCGGGCTGAGCGCCAGCAATGCTCCGAGCAGCGTCATGTGCATCGAGGTCAGCAGCAGTCCGAAGGCGCCCGCCAATTCGTGGCCCTGGCGAAAGGCCGCGGTCCACAGCACCAGGCCGCAGCCGAGGAACATGAGTTGTTCGATCGCGGTCGCGGCAAGCGACGCTTCCGCCAGCGCCCGCATCGCCGGCGCATGCCAGCCCCAGACGACGATGAACTCCAGCAGGGCAGCAACGACCGGCACCGCGCCGGAGGATAGCGCAGGAATGGCCGTCAGCGGCCAGCCGGAGGAGCGTGCCAGTCCCGCGGCGATGAGCGGCGCCGCCACGGCGACAACGCCCATATGCGCAAGCATGTGCGCGGCAAAACTGTCGCGCCAGGCGGCCAGCAGCGGACCGCCCCAGACACAGGCCAGCACCGCAAGCCCGCCGGATAGGAGCAGCCGCCTCATCGCAGGCACTCCGTCATGAATAGGGCCGGCAGCGCCACGAAGACCACGGCCACGAAGCTCAATCCCGACAGCAACAGCGTCGCAAAGCCTTGGAAGCGGCGCCGGCTATGCGCGGTGGCGTCGTCATGCGGCGGGTCGTAGGTGCCAAAACCCCATTGCCGCCACGCCAGCAGTGTCGAGAGCAGGATCAATGCGAGCGCCACCGCCGTGACGATGCCGATGCCAAGCCGCACGTCATCGAAATCAAGCCCCAGCAAGCCAGGCTTGGCGCAGTAGATCGCCGCGCCGACATAGCAGATGAGGAAATGCAGCGCCCAGACGATCGGCGCCGTGAACAGCGTCCACAGGGATTCGACTTCGCGGGGGAGCAGCCGGACCATCACGGCACCGCCATCGGGAACAGGCCGACGACGGCGAAAGCCGTCAGTGCGGTTACCATCATGAAGTGCCAGTAGAGCGTCACGTTGTGCATGTCCTGGTCATGCGCCGGGGTTAGCCGACCGGCAAAACTGGCGGCCAGGCACCACAGCTGCATGACGGTGCCGAGTGCGGCATGGACGAGGGTCCAGGCGATCAGGATCCAGACGATGGCCGGGTAGACGTGCTCGGTCGGGTCCATGCCGGCCTGCCAGGGGCCTTGGAACCCGGCGATTGCCGCCACAACGGTTAGCACCGCGGCGACGCTGAGCGCCAGCCGCATGGCGCCGACCATTGCCCGGCCGTTCAGTTGCCGTGCCGCGACGGTCAGCCCCCAGCTGCAGGCGAACAGTGCAAGCGCGATCATCGGCCATGTGGCGCCGGGCCCGGCAGCGCCGGCGGTGAAATCGCTGTGGATCGTCCAGTAGAAGAAATAGCCGAACACCAGGCTGCCGAATGCCGTGCCGTCGCCGACCATGGTGATAAACATTGCCCACCAGCCGACCGAGGCCGGGCCAGAGGCATAAAGCGGCAGGTCGAGATCCGGACCGGCGCGCCTGGTCGCCTGGTCCGGAATGTCGCCCGTGCCCGTCCACAGCCAGTAGAGAATGGCGCTGAAAGAGACGGCGGCGAACAAGGCTGTCGCAAGCCACCAATGGAAGGTCATGGCGACGAATGCCCCACCAAGCGAGGCGGCGGCCGCGATGGTGATGAGCGCCGGTCCGGCGACGCGCAGAACCTGGATCGGCCGGGCGTCGAGCACCGAGGTGATCATGCCCTCGCGCCGGCCATGCGGGGCGTCGGCGAGATACCAGCGTCCGTCATTGACCTGCTCGGCCAGGTCCGGCTGTTGCCAGAGCGGGCAGCGGCTCGAGATCTGGGGAATGGACCGCACGCCCCAATTGTGCTGCGGCTCGTTGATCCATTCCAGCGTCCCGGCATTCCAAGGATTGCGTTCGCCGACGGGCTGCTGGTGTTTCGGCCTGAGGACATCGATCACAACCACTAGCACGCCTGCCGCAAAGACGAAGGCGCCGACAGTTGAAACCAGGTTCAACAGGTTCAGGCCAAGCTCGTCCGGATAGGTGAAGACGCGGCGGGGCATGCCGCGCAACCCGGTCAGATGCATCGGCAAGAATGCGACGTTGAAGCCGACGAACATCAGCCAGAAGGCGAGCCGGCCGAGCCCGTCGGACAGCTTCCTGCCGTTGAGCAGCGGATAGTAGTAGTAGATGCCGGCGACGACAGGAAAGAGCATACCCCCGATCAGCACGTAGTGCAGGTGGGCGACGATGAAGTAGGTATCGTGTGCCTGCCAGTCGAACGGCGCCAGCGCCACCATAACGCCGGTCAGCCCGCCGATGACGAAGATGGCCAGCCCGCCGGTGCCGAACAGCATCGGCGTCGAGAAGATGACGCGGCCAGCCAGCATCGTGGCGATGAAGACGAAGATCTGTACGCCGGTCGGGATGGCGACTGCCTCAGACGCCGCCGAGAAGAAGGCCAGCGATATCTGCGGCAGTCCGGTGGTAAACATGTGGTGCACCCACAGGCCGAAGGACAGGAAGCCGGTGCCGACGGCAGCGAGCACGATCCACGAGTAGCCGACGATCGGCCGCTGCGCGAAGGTCGGCACGATCATCGCCATCAGCGCGATCGACGGCAGGAAGATGATGTAGACCTCCGGGTGCCCGAAGATCCAGAAGAGGTGCTGCCACAGCAGCGGGTCGCCGCCGCGCGACGGATCGAAGAACGGCCAGTCGAACATGCGCTGCATCTCGAACAGCAGGTCGCCAGCGATCAGCGGCGGGAAGGCGAACAGGATCATGCCGGCCACGATCAGCAGGTACCAGGCGAACAGCGGCATCAGGTTGATGCGCATGCCGGGCGCCCGGCATTTCATGATGCCGACGATGATCTCGACCGCCGCGGCGATCGACGCGACCTCGATGAAGGAGAGACCGAGCAGCCAGATATCGGCGCCGATGCCGGAGAACTCCTTGTCGGTGGCGAGTGGCGGATACATGAACCAACCCGAGGACGGCGCCGCATCGAAGAAGATCGAGCCGCAGACGAAGATGCCGCCGAGCAGGAAGCTCCAGAAGCCGAAGGCGCCGAGCCTCGGGAATGGCAGTTCTCTGGCGCCAAGCATCGACGGCAGAAGAAAGATCGCCACGGCCTCGAAGATCGGCACGGCGAACAGGAACATCATCACCGTGCCGTGCAGCGTGAAGGCCTGGTTGAACAGATCGGCAGACAGGAAGTCATTGTCGGGCACGGCGAGCTGGACGCGAACCATCAGCGCCAGCACTCCGGCAAACAGCATGAAGAAGAAGGCGGAGCCGGCGTACCAGAGCCCGACCTGGGTGTTGTTGACGCTGGTCCAGTAACGCCATCCGGTCGGCGCCGCCCAAGCATCGCGCAGCTGGTCGGCCTGTGCCGATCGTTCCTGCTCAGGAAGCCTCGGAGCCGGCTGCATCATTCGAGCCCCTTTAGCCAGGCGGCCATGGCCGCGATTTCTTCCGCCGGCAGCATGCCGAACGCTGGCATTTTCGCGTCCGGCTTGATGGCGCCGGGATCGGCGATGAAGCGGGCGATCGCAGTTTCGGTGTTGGGCAGGATGCCGGCGCCGATTGTCAGCCGCGAGCCGACATGGCTGAGATCGGGACCGATGGTGGCATTGGCCTCGGTTCCATCGACCCGGTGGCAGGCGCCGCAGCCATTGCGCAGGAAGGCTTCACGGCCCTCGCCGGTCGCGCCAGCTGCCGGCCGCGCGTGAGCCGCAAGCCAGGCGTCGAATTCGGTCGGCTCCATGGCGACGGCGGAGAGTGCCATCAGGGCGTGCGACGTGCCGCAGAATTCGGCGCAGGGAGAGCGGAAGGTTCCGGGCTTGGTGGCAAGCAGCGAAAGCCGGTTGGTGCGCCCGGGGATCATGTCCATCTTGCCGCCGAGTGCCGGTATCCAGAACGAGTGTATAACGTCGTCGCTCGCCAGTGCGAACTCGACGCGCTTGCCGACCGGCAGCCTGACTTCGTTGGCGGCATGCACGCGGCTGCCGTCCGGCAGGTTATAGGCGACCTGCCACCAGAACTGCTTGCCGGTCACGTCGACCCTCAGGGAGGCATCGGCGGGCGCCGCAAACGGTCGCAGGCCCGGCATCAGCCATAGCGCGAAACCCAGCAGGAAGAGCAGTGTGACCGAGGGAAAGACCGCCCCGCCCCACAGGATGAGCCGACCGGCGCCTGCATCGCTAAGCGACCGGCGTCTCCGCGAAATTGCGAACATCATCGTGCCAATCACCGCAAGCCAAATGGCGGTACTGCCTACGGTCATGACCCAGAAGAGTTTTGCGACGATAATACTCTCGTCGCCTGACGGGTCGAGCGCGGATTGCGCGCCACCGCAACCGGCAAGCATGCCTGCAAAACAAAGAACCACAAAGCTACTCGGAAGCTCATAAGATTTTTTGGATCCTACTCTGAGGCTTGGTTCTATATCGTCCTCCCGTTCTGCGGGCAGAAGCACTTTGGTTCTCAAAGGCGTTTCTTGGAGCCTCGTGCGAAACTTGGATCAGTCAGAAATGTTCCTCATGACTTCCAGTTCAGGGTTGATTTCATCAGCAAGTCACGTGAGCCCCCCTTTGGAACCGGACCTTGCTTGCACGTCAACCGTTCGGTGTCTGGTCTGTCGCCGATCCCGCTGCCATTCGTGATGGGCGTGCCGAGGATCGGCGGACCGATCACCTGCCGCGGTTCCCTGGGAACAGCATGGTCGCCCGGGCCATCAGATAAGACCGAGACGCGCTGTGAGCGGGGCAACTCGCTGTCGCTCAATTATCGGCTTTCTAATAAGAATATTCTGCTGTTAATGGCAGAATCGCAGAGCGTTATAAGGTGTCTCAGCAGGTTCGCGGCCTGCCACGATCGGGCGCGGACGCGATGATCGGCAGCACTGTGGGCGAAACGGTCAGCCTTAATCGACACGGCACCCGCTTTGGCAGCCGCCGCAGCGGCCAGATTTCCCAGCTTCGCCCCGTTGGTCTTACGAGAGGCAAGGGCGCCCTGGTACGCTCAGTGATCAGCCGGCGTTGCCTTTCGGCGAGGGTGGCATAGAGATGGAGCATGAATGGCTCGGCATCAGCGCCGAGTTCAGCGACGATGAAGGGGATGCGTTGAGCCATCAGGCCTGAGATGAATGCGACATCGCGTGACCGCCGGTCAAGCTTAGCGACTACGATCGGACAGTTGGCCCGGCGCGCTGCGGAAAGTGCCGCGGCGAGTTGGGGGCGTCGCTCCAATGCGTGTGCTCCCTTGCGGTCTCAATCTCCGTGAAGGCAGCACCGATCTTCATCCCCTCGGCCTCTGCAAATCGCTGAACGGCCGAGCGCTGAGCATCTAGACCAAGATCTGAGGACCATTCTGCTGGGTTGAGACCCTGTAGTAGGCGATTGCGCACTGCAACATGGAATTGGCCCTCGTGTTCAAACTGCAAACCACCGTTTGCAGTGTGCTCACAACCCATGAAAAGCCAAGCAGATGAGAGGAATCAGCAGAGGTGCGTCATAGCGCAAGGGCGCAATTTGCGTGCAGGGAACTTTTGCCCGCCAGCCTGCTTCAGTTGCAGTTGGAGGAGCGATGATGACAGCCAATGTGAATACGGCAGGGCCGCGAGGCGATCTGAGCCCCGCCCAGAGACGCAAAGCCAAAAAAATACAGAGTGAGACGACCGTCGATCGCCAAGGTACCGTGGTGGCCGACCTTGAGGTGCTGTCCAGGTTATTGGATTCTCGCTGGAGTATTCCTGGCACACCGATCCGGTTTGGCTTGGATGCCGTGGTTGGTCTTGTCCCCATCCTTGGCGACTCCGCCTCGGCACTGATTTCGGTCTACATCCTAACTCGCGCTCGGGCCTTGGGAGTCGAAAGGGCCTTGCTGGGACGAATGATCGCAAACGTCTTGCTGGACACGCTGATTGGAAGTGTCCCGCTCCTCGGGTCGGTGTTTGACATCTACTTCAAGGCCAACAATCGCAACATGCGGCTATTGCGTCGCCATCTGGACCGCAGCGCAGACCCCTGGCCGTAGCAGACGCTCAATCAGATGGGTTCAGCCGCATCCACGCGATCTGTGGATATTACTGCACGACGGAACTTTCGACATTCCCCGGAATTCTCCTGCGGACAGGGAGATGAATGATGGCAAATCTCGGCAGACTGGCAATTGGACTTCTCGGCATTCTTGCATATCAGAACCGCGACAAAATTGGGGATGCTATCCGCGGGATGGGGAAGGGCGCAGACCCGAACAATCCGCAACGTGGTATATTGGACCAACTGTCAGAAGGCGTCTCCGGCACTGCGCTGGGAGATGTACTCGATCGTTTCCGGCAGAGTGGATCGGCTTCGAAGGTTGACTCCTGGGTTCGTAATGGGCCGAACGAACCCATCGGAGTCCCGGAAGTAGAATCCGCGATTGATGAGGAAACGCTCGCATCCCTATCGAGGCAAACAGGCTTGTCACGCGATGAGCTTGTTTCTCGGATTACGCGGGATCTGCCCCAAGCAGTAGATGCACTGACACCGGACGGAACTTTAGCCGCAGGCTCTGCGCCCGACCGGGAAAATCTGCTCGATGATGTACCTGCACGGACGTGATCGGCGATGGATTAGAGTCCTCGCCTGGACAACCCTAGCGATAGCCGCAACTTTGGCAGCCAGTTCGCCGGCGGTCCCGGCGGATTCCCCGGAATGGAAACCGTTTGGATTTCGCAGTCTTGGTGTCATCTTCGAAGTACCGCCCGGTTTCGAACTAGCAAACACAACTGAAGATGGCCAAGGTGCTACGTTCCAGACGCTAGAGAGCGGGTATCTCGCGGTATGGGGAGACAACCTTCCCCTGCAAGAATTCAAAGCTGCCGTTCGAGCGCAACTCAGGTCCGACGAGGCCCAAGGCTGGAACGTTTCCTACCGGCGCATCACCCCTACCTGGGCAAGCTATTCCGGGACCAGGAATGGTCGCATTCGCTATTTCCGGGCAGTCGCAGTATGCGATAGCAGGGCCGGCTTTTTCCAACTGGACTATGATTTTGGCGAGAAGCTGCACTACGATCCAATTGTGGTACGAATGGTGAAATCGCTGAAGCCAGCAGGTTGTTAGCCGCATTCAAATTGCCGGCCACGCGCTTGGACAATTGGAACCGAATTTGCTCCGCCACTGTTACCCGTTATTAGGGAAAAGTGGGGTGCGAAATGACCAATTCCTTTCAGTCCGAGATGAAACGTCCAGTCCCCATCACGCTAGCAGCCTTGGCTGGGCTCGGCTGGGTGCTATTGATCGGCATATGGCTGTCTTACGCTGACGACTTGACAGACGCCGAAGCGCAATTGTCTGACAGGCAATCTCAGTTGCAAGCCGTGCAGTCCGAATTGGCCGCGCAGAAGCAGGCCGCCGGCAATCTGGCGGACCTTCGCATCCAGACGGAGGAGGCAGGGTCGCAACTTTCTCAAGCGACGGAAAGGCAGGCGGCCGTCGAGAAGGAACTGGAGCAGTCCACAGCGCGCTTGACAGAGTTGGAAGCTTCCGTGGAATCGGAAACCCAACTGCTGGAAGAAATTCGGACCGAATTTGAGAATACCGAAGCCGAACTCGGCAAGCGCCAATCGTCACTCGAAGAGGCGCAGGCAGACATCGCCGGCCAGTCAAAGGCCCTGACTGAAATTGGAGAACGGGTCGAAGCTGCGAGAAACGAAGAGCAAAAGCTTCGCCAGAACGTGGCCCAATTGAGTGACGAGGCGGCTCGGCTGGCCGAAGAGGCCGCTGGTGCCGAGGCCCGGGTTCAGAAGGTCCGTGAAGCTGAAGCCGCCACCCAGGATGCGCTACAAGCCGCACGACTGGAGTTTAGCCGAATCGCCGAAGAACGGACTGAACTGCAGAAGGAAATCGCAGAGCTATCCAGACGACGCGACGCTGCGATATCAGACATCAGTGCCGCTGAAGAGCAGAGAAAATCGCTTCAAGACCAAGTGAGCGAAGTCGCTTCAATCCTCGAACAGCGCAGCAGCGAACTCGTCGACATCGAGCAACGGATCGCGGAGCACCAGTCGATGGGACAGACAGCCTTAGGAGACGACGCGGAAGGCCAAGTCACCCCCGGCGAGTATCAGGCAGGTCCGGTGCAAGCCTACTTTGCGTCAGATGGTAGTTTCCGCATGACAGACAAATCGGGCAGGAAGAATGTCACAGGTCGATTCTCAGTGAGTGAGAGTGCGCTGATACTCGATGATGCGGTCGGCGACATCGGCGATGCCTTCTTCCCCATGCATTGTGCAGTCAACCCGCTTCCGAACGGCTTTATACTGGCAGAGACCGAGGGGTCTTGTGCGGCTCTCGATGAAGTCACATTCGTGCGTCTCGAGTGAACTTCCGCGTTGGCGCAAAAAATCGTGCCGGCTAAACTGGCTCAATTCCTTGCAGAACTGGCTGGCGAGGATCCAGTCTCCGACAGGAGCATCAACCGGCGAGATTTCCGGGCCTCTGACGCAGTTGATCCATTCCGGGGTGTTTGCGCACGGCCGATCCCAGCATGACAAAAGTTGCATTGTGTTGCCCGCGTCTGCGATGCGGGCCCGCAGTGCTTCGGTGTAGGACTGCAGCCGCGCGGCGGTGGCGGTTCCTTGGGCCGTCAAAATGCTGTCCGAGCAGATTGGAGTGAACCTGCTCGCGCTGCGAGAGATAGCTCTGCATGAACGACACTCCGGCCTCGCCGCCGAGCAGTCTGCTGGTCTGCATGAAGGCCCCCCGTGACTGCCTGTGCCGGCGTGATGATACGGGTGGTGATGACGACCAGACTGGTAAGGGCGCAAGACTGACCGACGGCCTGAAGTACCTGGGAATACAGGAAGTCCGACGTCGACCAGACGGAGGTTAGCTGGCCAGCCATCAGGCAGGCCAATACAATCAGGGCAGTACCCGCGCCCAGTACCCAGTGCGGATCGATGCGTGCCAGCACGAAGGCCAACGGGACGACGAGCAGCACCTGAGGCAAAACGATCCCCAGCAGGACGCGACCCATCTGCAGGCTGTCGAACCCCTGGACCGCAGTCAGGAAGTTTGGGATGACGTATGACGTCGAGAGGATGAAGAAGCGGTGTCCGGCCAGTAGAGCGAAAAATTCGGATGCGGAATCGACGAGATCAACTAGGGATGCACTGGAGGTTGCTGGCATCGGCGAAGCCAGATACTCACGTTTTGTACGAATTCGTGTGATAGCTCAAAGTGCCCTTTTTAAGGGACAATATGAGGAATTCTTGGAAAACTAAACGTCGCGTAGCCATCGCGAAAATTAAGTCCGGATGGAAGCGCCTCCCCCTTCCGCCGGGCGACTTTGTCACGATTGATCCACTGCAAGCCAGCGACCGCAAGGTGCTGATCACTAAAGCCGGAAATGGTTGTTCCATCTTTACCACCGTTTGGGGAGACAGGGTCCATATATGTGTGCTCAATTTAGCGACTGCTCGTCGCCTGTTGGCGCAGCACCGTGAGGACCTGAACTCAATTTCGATCGACCTCAAGTCCATCGTCCCGAAAGGTTTCCTCCGGACGATGGAAGGGGAGGACCACAAGACCTATCGCAAGCTGTTTTCGCGTGCGATGGCAGGCTCCGTTGCACCCTCTGCGGTGACCGATGTTTGCGTCATCATTGGTCAGGGTGTGACCGGGATGCTGGACGGTGGCACAGAAACTGCGGTCCAGCGGGTCCTTGAGCAGATCGCGCTGCGGGTGCTTATCAGAACACTATTGGGTGTTAGGCCGCATACAGCAGCGTTCGAAGAGATCGAGCAGCAATTCCGCGCAATGGGCCCGGATGGCTTTGTGTGGAAGATTGGCCCCAGCCAGAGGGCAGCTTTCAAGATAATCTACAACCGACTGTTTGCGCTGATTACTGACGCTAATGGAGAAATAGGGATAGATTCCAACAGTGTCTTAGGGCGACTCGTGAATGGAGATCTCATTGACAGTACGACGATCGGCAATCTCATTTACATGGTCGAGATGGGTAGGAGCGACTTTCAAAGCCTTTTCTCATGGATAGTCCGGTTTATCGGGGACGATCCATCTATCCTCAGGCAAGCCTTCTCTAGCCAACCGCCGACATCAGGCGTTTCGCGAACGCAAGCAATTGTCTTAGAAGCACTGAGAATGGAGCAGAGCATAGCTTTGATGAGATCAGCAAAAAGGGACTTTGTATTTGACGGATTATTGATCCCGAAGGGTGCAGCCGTCCGAATATGCCTGTGGGAAATACACAAGGCCGCTTCAACCTTCGAAGACGCCCTGACGTTCAATTCGGATCGCTTCCTGCAGCGCGAGTTCTCGGCAGACCAGTTTGCCCCATTTGGGCTTGGCCACCACAGATGTCCGGCGGCTGAATTCACAACCCAGATTGCCTCGCTGTTTGTCAAAGCCTACGCACGCGCAAAGTGCGTTTGAATATCGAACTCGGAAGTTTCAGTCTGGCAACTGCTATACCGCAGTGAGACCCTTCAGCTCGATCTAATGCGCCCAATAATCGTCACAGCGGGCTCCGCCGGAAGCCACGTGGGCATCAAGCTTTGCATGTGTCTCAGTTCCCGCAGACTGGAACGCCTCGGCGAGTCGCGCGCAAGGTCGATGAAATATTCTGGACGCTTGCCTGCCTCTTTTTCGAGGACGTGGCAGAGGCAGGTCCATTGCCCGACCTATCATCCGCTGGTATGAGTGAACGGCATTTCAGAAGGGGCAAGCGAATGAAGCGTGTTTACAGCAAGCCGACCCTGGTCAAGTCGTCCGTCACGCTCCAGGCGGTGACGGCCCAGGTGCTTATCACCGGCCCGCGTCGCCCTCCGGCATAGGCCGCAGCCTTTCCACGAGCCTCTTGACGCTGGTCAGGTGCCATAGCCCGCCGCTTCCGCGTAGGCCCGTACTGGGCGTTTAAGTCGGCCCGGCTTTCCCTTACAAACATTTGGGATTCGCAGAGAGCCATTCCATGATGCAACCATCCAGAGGCGTGATTTCAGCAGCTACGAAGCTTGTCTTGGCGCCGAAGGTGAGCGCGAAGTCGCTTGGCGAAAACGAAGGGGGCGTCCTGCTGAAACTCGATTCCGGAGAGATGTTCACGGTCAACGATACCACGATGACGGTCCTCGGCGCCCTAGAGGACGGCATCGATTTCGGGGAACTGGTCAGCCGCCTCTCCGACGTGTTCGATGTCGACAGGGAGGTGCTTGAATCGGACCTTGTGGAGATCGCGCAGGATCTGCTGGAACAGCAGCTGATCAGAAGAGCGTGAGGGCTTCGCAGGTTCTCGGAATGCTGCCGTTTCGATGGCACCTCTGGATCGTCGCGCGGTACCTACCGTTGCTGGCGAAACGCTCGCCGCTCGAAAGGCTGCTAGATTTCGCGACACCGGCAAGGACGGTGCCAGCCTATGAGGCGCTCTCAGCCGAAGAGATATTGCAGGCGGTCACAGAGGTCACCGCGCGCCCGCTCAGAATGCGCGGCCGCCGATGCCTTCGCGAAGGTCTGCTGGCCTTTCGGTTCCTCTCGCTGGCAGGCTACAGGCCCGTGCTGCATTTCGGCCTGCTCCCCGATACCGCCAGGAGCGACCATCCCCGCGCCCATTGCTGGGTCGATCTGGACGGGCGAACCGTGCTCAACCCGGCCACCGTAAGGACGGTCGAGCTCTTCAGCTACAACGGCCAGGGAGTCGGCTCCGCACCCGAGGGGTTACGGTTCGAGGATGCCGATGCCTGACCGGTCGGGCAGCTTCGATTTTCTCGGCACCGCCATGCATGTCACGGCGACGGCGGACGAATGGGTTGAGGGCATGATTTCCGCCTTCCCGGACTTCGTCGCCGATGGCGAATTGCGCGGCGATGTCTTTTCCCTGCGGATCATCCAGACGGACAAGTTACCCGATCCCCCTGGTTTTCCTTTGACCTGGGAAGGCCGGATGCCTGACGGCTATCAGGGCCGGATACTCGAGGCCGAGGATGAGGCTTACCTGACTGTCGAAGACCGCGTGGCCGTTTCATGGTCCTACCGATACAAGGATGCGAAAGCGTTTGTCCTGCCGGACAGCCAGTCCGAATTCTTCACTTCCGCGGCCATTGCGGTCATCGATGCAGCACTTGCACGTGACGGCCAGTATCTTCTGCATGGCGCTTGTCTCGTCGACCGCCAGTCAAACCGGGTCATCTTGATCTGCGCGCCATCGGGCGCCGGAAAGACGACGACATCCATGGCGCTCGCGCATGATGGATTTTCGCTCGTGACCGACGATGCGAGCGTGGTGATCCCGGCAGGCAGCGCTGCGCTCGCCTGGGGACTGCCACGAGCGCTGAAGGTTCACTGGAAGACAGCGGAACTCCTGCCATGGGTAGGGCAGATGCAGGATTGTTGGGACGCCAGTGGCGAGCAGGCTGTGCCCCTCGCGGACCTGGCAGGACGCTTGTCGACCGCCAAGCCGGCGGCAAGGGAAGTGGCGGCGGTCGTGCTCCTCGGTCAGCGCTCAGCTGGCGGCCACGTTGTCGAGCGCCTGTCCAAGGCAGACCTGTTGATGGCGCTGGCGCACGACAATGTCGCCGCCCGGCCGGGCGGCATGACGATCAAGGCGCAAGCACGCTTCGAAGCGCTGGCGGAGGTCGTTGCCCGGGTCCCGGCCCTGATGCTCTCGGCCGGCACGGAGCTCCGGACGTTGCCGGGGATTCTCGCGGAGGCCCTGGAGCAACATGCCCCGCAGGTCGTCGCTAGGTGAGGATTGGTATGGAAGGTGCCTGGCTGGCGAGGCTCTCTGATCCGGCGGGCCTCAATGACAGTTTTCCCTGTTCGCCATTCCCCGCGGAAAAGCCCGGACGATTGCAGGCGCTGGTCGAACTTGCCGGCCGTCATAATGTCAGGCCGAGTTTCGTCAAGAACCTGAGAACGCAATTTGCCGATGCGCCTCAGGACTTGCTCTCGGGCGATCCGGGTCTTCGAGAGAAGGTCGAGACACAGATCATGGAGTACGCAACCGATCTGCGGCTTCTGGATTTCGCAAGGGCGGCGCTGCTGGCTGACACCGCACGGACAATCACGGAAAGCACCGTATCCGCCGGGCTGCCGGTAGTCCTCGTCAAGGGCGTGGACTTCGCCGAAGCTGCCTATGGCGGCCTGCACGCGCGAACCTTTTCCGACATCGACCTCCTCTCCCGACTGGACGCGGTTGAAGAACTGTCGAAGATGCTGCGGGATCAGGGGTTCGCCGAGGTGATGCAGTCGGCCAAGCACAGTCTGCGCACCGAGCGGCAGTGGACCCGTGCCGACGCCTATGGCGGAAACACGCTGGTCGAGGTTCATACGGACATGGTCCACGCGCCCGAACTGCGTGCCGCGCAGACGCTGACCTACGATCTCTATGCCGACCCGGAAGCGGGGGGTGTCACGCCGGCAGCCCGGCTGGTGCTCGCGGGCCTGCACGGCGCCACGTCTCACCTCTTCGGGCGACTGCAATATGTCGTCGACGGGCTGATGATCGTGCGCATGGGAGTGGACAAGGATGAACTGGCCGAAAGGGCGAAACGATCGAATTCCAAGCTCGCGGTGGCGACCATGCTGCGTCTCGCCGCCGAGATCTTCGGCTGTCGCGCCTGCCGCGATCTCTATCGACAGCTTCGACCCATCCCGTCGGCAGCGCTGGAGCGCCGGCTCATAACCGCGCCGATGGTTGTCTCGGCTAAGGATCCGCATCGCTGGCGCTTCCTGCCCCAGAGGTATCTTTATCGGTACCTCCTGCGTAGAGCCCCGGTCGCGCCATGAGCGGCAGAAAGGCCCTGTTCCTTGCCAGTCCGGTTCCCGAAGCTGCTGGTGCAATGCGCGGATGGATCGATGGCGGCAACGAGATCGCGGAAGTCTGGTACGGACGCCACCCCCGGCCTGGTTTGATGCACCGCGATGGGCGACTTGCGATCCTGGCCCCGCGCTGGTCCACTACAGCCGTGGTTCGTCGCCATGGAATCGTGACCAGAGACGTGCTGCCATTGTCAGGCTGGGCCGAGCGGCTGCAGGCGGTCGAAGCATCCGGCGCCGACGTGCTGATCAGCACCTTCTTTTCGTTCCGTGTTCCTCAGGACGTCCTTGATCGTTTCGGCACGCAAGCCGTGAACCTGCACCCCGCTCCGCTGCCTGCTTATCGGGGACCCCATGTGACCCAAGCACTGGTTCTGGATGGCCAGATCGTGGAAAACGCATGCGTGACCCTCCACCGGATGGATGCAGGATTCGATAGTGGCGACGTGATCGAAACACGACCGATCGCCTATCCGGAAGATGGCAATTTCGCACGCTATACGGCTAGCGCGGCGAGGGCCGCCTGGTATCTGACCGCCGAAGCGCTGCCGCGCTACTTGGCAGGGGAATTGGAAGCGCAACCCCAGAACGAGGGCGAGGCGCGCTACCGACGCATGGATCTCGGGAAGATCGCGATCGGACGGCATCTCGATGTCCAGACCGCCCGTGTGCTTTGCGAGACAATGGGCAGTCTGGTGCCGCTGCCGCTCGTCGAGGCTCAAGATATCAAGGTTACCGGGATCGTGAAACAGCTCGGCCTACCGAGCGGGCATGGCCCCGACATTGGACGGTTTACCGTTGACGCAGATGTCGCCGATGGTCGCCTTCGACTGCGTCGGGCTTGGCCTTGGAGCAGCACGTTCTTGAAATTCAAGCGCCTGGCGACGTTGATTGCGGAACGCGATGCCACCTGAAGGTGTGGTGCTGCTGCCACAGTCGGAGCATGCGCTCGGATGCTTCGGTGCCCGGCGGTTGCCCACCGGGGAGATATTGTCTAGGCCTGCCGTTGGGGTATCACTTTCTTCACAGAATGCGTTGGTTTCGGCCACGGGCGTGAAAAAATAGGAGCGGGGAATGAAAAAGACCTACCAGAAGCCGACTTTGGCGAAGTCACGCGTGACGCTGCAGGCAGTCACCGCCGTAGCTGTCATCACGCTGACCAAAAAGTAGGCGTCAGGCGGTCGAGAAGCTGTGGCGCTGTTGTGCCGCCGTTAGTTCTCCAGGCTTCCACCTTTCGGTTGCGGGTCCCAGATAAAACCTTCCGCTAGGTGGTCCTTGCGCGAGGGCGGAGGACTCCGCACTCGACGGCGTAACGAGTGTAGGAGTGGGAAATGAAGAAGAGCTATCAGAAGCCGACCTTGACGAGATCGCGCGTCACGCTACAGGCAGTCACGGCGGGAACTGTTGTGACGCTGGTTCAGATGAAAAGGCCGATTTCAGAGGTCAACTGAACCTAGTATGGTGCGGGACCGCGAGAAGCAGCCATGTGTCCTACACCATTCCAATATTGCGTTGCCCTCCAGGGGGTTAGAGCCCTTGCTGCGTCAAGCTCGGCCTCCTGAGGCCAAGGCGTGAGCGCTACGTCGCGTGGCGCGGGACCGGGTGAGCCCGGTCGAATTGTGATCGTCGGCGCAGGAATGGCCGGGCTTTATTGTGGCTGGCGGCTTCTCAAGTCCGGCTATCCAGCTCACTCTCTAAGAATTTTCGACGCACTCGATCGCCACGGCGGGCGGGTTCACACTGTTTCGTGGGGCGGCGATCCCGCCGTGCGACTGGATCTCGGCGCGCATGTCATCAGCGATGGCCACAGGATCGTACACGGTCTGGTCAGCCATTTCGGGCTGGCAACCGCTCCTGTCGGAACCAGCCAGGACACGGCCATATTGCATCTTCGCGGCAGGACACGCGGCGAGCGGGAGGTGAGGCGCAGCTACTTCCGAAAAGCGTTTGCCTATGATGCCGGCTGGCGTTGGCTGCGGCGCAGTCCCAGGCGAATGCTCAAGGACGCACTGCAAGCCCATGAACTGCCTGGCAGCGGCCGGGGCGGAGTACCGGCATACTCCAAGGAACTCAGCGGCCAGGCCCTTGATGCCGTATTGCGGCAGAGGCTGACGGCTGAGGAACTCCGCTATCTTTCGGACCGGCTCGGCTATTCCGTCGGCGAGGCTTCAGTGAACGCCGGGACGACGCTCGACTGGCTGTGGACGGAGATGTTCGGTGGACGATACGTCACCATCGCGGGCGGCATGTCGGAACTGACTGCCGCACTTGCTGCCAGCCTGTCGGAGCATGGCGTCACGATTGGCACAGGACACCGGCTCGACCGGTTCGAAGCCGGGCGCGATGGCGCACCGTCTACCCTCCACTTTCGTGTCGACGGCGTCGATAGGCGAAGCGTGGAGACGGAGCGGACGATTCTGGCGATGCCCCCCGGAGGGCTGAAGCCGGTCGAGGGCGTGGCCGACCTTCCAGCTGTTAAGGAGTTGTTCGGCGCAATTACCCCATGGCCCCTGGTGACGGGCGGGATCATCTTCGACGAGCCTTGGTGGCAGGCCGGGAAGCTTGCGGGAGATCGAGCAATCTCCGACCTCCCAATCGGACAATTGTTCCTTGCCAGCACCGACGCGCGGGCGGGCAGGAGCACTGGCGTGGGTGTCGCGAAAGCCTATGCTGAAGGTCAGCGCACGGAATACTGGCGCGCATTCTCGCGAGACGCCGCGCCTGGGAAATGGCGTGGGCCGGGCGATCCATTCGCGGCCGAAATATGCAGACAGATGGCGCAGGTTCTAGGGCGAGGGGTTTCTGGATCTGTGCCAGAACCGTTGGATGTCTGCCTGCAGGATTGGCAGGAGTTCCCCTTCGGCGCGGGGTTCCATCTTTGGTCGTCGGGATGCGATCCGGACAAGGCGTTCAACACCGCGCTGAAGCCCATGCCGGACTGCGAGCTCCACATCTGCGGTGAGGCGTGGTCAAGAAGACAGGCCTGGATGGAGGGTGCTCTGGAGTCCAGCGAGGCTCTCCTCGAGCGGCATTTCGGTCTGCTTCGCCGTAAATGACGGGTTCGATTTGGTGGACTCAATCTCCTCTGACCGAGTTCCAACCGCTCCGGCATCAAGGGTCGGATCGCAGACGATCCATTGACGGTTCAAGCCAATCCACCGACCATGCCGTTGTAGGCTCGGTCCCCTTTGGGCCGGATCACGCTCATGGCTGCAGTGAGTCAAAGTCTGCACTTCTACATGTCAGGCCAACAAGCTGCCATTCCGCTGTCAACCCCTTTTCCGCCGGGTGAGTCCCACGAACGCGTCAGGATTCGGGTTTGGCGGTGGCGCTGCAACTGTGAGGTGGCCTGCCACGTCCGACGGCCGGCGCAGGGCAACGGACCGTCCAGCGACGACCGTAAGCGGTCTGGGTGTCTGGCGCCCGGTCTCGGCCATGAGACCTTTGAACGCTTGTGATGAATGTGACCTTGACTCGCCACAAAGATCTCCGTCTGCGTTGGATGCTGGCAGAATTCCGTGGAACCAGAAAGCCAGTCAATTGTTGTCGCGCAAACGTTGGGGGGATTCTTGGCCTCGGATCTACCAGATCAGGAAATGATTTCGCCCGGCGCCGCCGTCTTGGCTGCGCTTGGTGACAGGATACGCGAGATCACCGATCCGGATGAGCTCGCCTACGCCGCCGCCGAGATTCTGGGGCAGGCGCTGCAAGTCAGCCGCGTCGGCTACGGCGAGATCGACAAGGATCGAGAGACGATCACCATCGATCGCGACTGGAACGCGCCTGGGATCCGAAGTCTGGCAGGAACACTGCATTTTCGCGATTACGGTTCATACATTGACGATCTGAAACGCGGAGAGACCGTTGTATTCGAGGATGCTGAAAAGGACCCTAGGACCGCAGGCGGTGCGGAGGCGCTGAAGGCAATCAGCGCCCAGGCCGTGGTCAATATGCCGGTGACCGAGCACGGTGGCTTCGTCGCGCTCCTCTATCTTAATCACGCCGAACCCCGGGCTTGGACTGAAGGGGAACTCGCTCTTATTTCCGAGGTGGCGCAGCGAACCCGAACGGCAGTCGAGCGCCTGCGCGCGGAGCAAGCACTCCATCAAAACGCAGAACGATTGGCATTCCTTGATCAGCTCAGAACGGCCACAGGTCTCATGACCGATGCCAGCGCGCTGATGAAGCTGGCGACGCAGCTCGTTGGCGAACATCTCGCAGTGTCGATTTGCGCCTATGCCGATATGGAGAGCGATCAAGACCACTTCACCATCCGTGGCGCCTGGAGCGCCGCGGGTTCTCCGAGCATTGTCGGATACTATAGCCTCGCAGACTTCGGGAAGCTTGCAGTCGCGAGGCTCAGGGCCGGCTTGCCTCTGGTCGTCCGCGACAATCGAAAGGAGCTCGCGCCGCAGGAGGCGGAAGCCTTCCAGTCGATAGGCATTGCGGCCACAATATGCATGCCGCTGGTCAAGGAAGGTCGTCTGACCGCTTTGATGGCGATCCATGACAAGGCCCCACGCCAGTGGACAGAGCACGAACTCGGGCTGCTAAAAGATGTCACCGAGCGCTGTTGGGCGCACATCGAACGAATCCGCTCGCAGGAAGCCGCCCGAGCAAGCGAGGAGCGATTGCGCCTTGCTACCGATGCAGCAGCAATCGGAATTTGGGACTACGATCCTGTCTCAGGACATTTGCAGTGGGACGACCGGTGCAAGGCGCTGTTTGGTTTGGCCCCGGATGCGGAGGTCACCTACGAGGGTGCGTTTCTGACCGGGTTGCATCCGGACGATAGGGAAAGCGCCGACGCCGCCGTCCGTCGTGCGCTAACTCCCGCTGAGCCATCCGGCTTTGACATCGAATATAGGACGATCGGTCTTCAGGATGGGGTCGAGCGGTGGATAGCAGCGACGGGCAGCGCACACTTCAGTGGCGGACAGGCGGTTCGGTTCATCGGCACCGTGATCGACATTACGTCTCGCAAGCGTACCGAACGTCACCTCCAGATCATGAACGACACGGGTGCCCGCGTCGCTGCCGAGCTGGATCTCGACCGTATCGTCCAGACCGTCACTGACGCCGGCGTCGAGCTGTCGGGCGCCCAGTTCGGCGCCTTCTTCTATAATGTCCTGGACGAGCAAGGCGGCAGCTACATGCTGTACGCTCTCTCGGGAGCTCCCAGGTCGGCCTTCGAGAACTACCCGATGCCTCGCGCGACAGCCGTCTTCGAACCGACCTTTGTTGGAAGTGGAGTCGTGCGCTCAGACGATATCCTGCTCGATCCCCGCTACGGTAAGAACTCGCCAAATCACGGCATGCCAAAGGGGCACCTGCCGGTTCGCTCATATCTTGCTGTGCCGGTGATGTCTCGGTCGGGCGAGGTGTTGGGTGGCCTGTTCTTCGGGCACGCGAAGCCCAATATATTCCGGGAAGAACACGAAACTGCTCTGTTGGGACTCGCGGGACATGCCGCGACGGCGATTGACAACGCCAGGCTGTTTTCCGCGGCAAAGCGGGAAATCGAGGAACGGCGGCGCGCTGAAGATGCTCTACAGAGACTGAATGCCACGCTCGAGCAACGCGTTCTCGAAGAAGTCCAGGAGCGTACCAAGGCGGAGGAGCATTTGCGCCAGGCGCAGAAGATGGAGGCTGTGGGCCAACTCACCGGCGGCATCGCGCACGACTTCAACAATATGCTAGCCGTCGTCATGAGTGGTCTCAATCTCGCACAGCGCAAGCTGGCCAAGGGCGATGTCGATGTTGGACGGTTCATCGAGGGCGCGGTCGATGGCGCCCAACGCGCAGCGGAACTGACGAAGCGCCTGCTCGCATTTTCCCGACAGCAGCCTCTTGCGCCGAAACGGATCAACCTGAACCGGCTGGTTGGCGACATGAGCGAACTGCTCACCCGGACGCTTGGCGAGACCATTCAGGTTGAAACTGTCCTCGGCGCCGGACTCTGGCAAGTCGAGGTCGATCCTGCACAACTCGAGAGTGCGGTGCTCAACCTCTCCGTCAACGCCCGCGATGCTATGGTGGACGGCGGGAAGCTGACTATCGAGACAGGCAATGCGCATGTCGACCTGCGCTACGCTCGCGAATACTCCATTCCCGAAGGCCAGTACGTACTGGTCTGCGTCACCGACACGGGGACAGGGATGACGCCGGACGTCATCGAAAAAGCATTCGACCCGTTTTATACGACCAAGGGTGTCGGGAAAGGCACGGGACTTGGTCTCAGCCAGGTTTATGGCTTCGTTCGGCAATCTGGGGGGCACGTCAAGCTTTACTCGGAGGTGTCGGTAGGAACCACGGTCAAGATCTATCTTCCGCGCTCCATTGGGAGCGTAATCGACGAGGTCGTGGATCCCCCGCCTGCAATCCATGGCGGACAGGCAACCGAGGTAGTGATGGTGGTGGAAGACGATGACCGCGTCCGCGCTATGGCCGTGGAAGCGCTACGGGAGTTGGGTTATTCGGTCATCGAAATGCGTGGCCCCAAGGAAGCGCTTTGCGCGATCCAGGAAGGATCGGTTCCAGACCTGCTGTTCACTGACGTAGTGATGCCGGACATGTCAGGCCGGGAACTGGTCGAGCAGGTCAAGTTGCTCAAGCCGGACATGAAAATTCTCTACACCACCGGATACACGCGCAATGCCATCGTTCATAATGGCACGTTGGACTTCGGCACGGAGCTTTTGTCAAAGCCGTACACGATCGAGGAACTGGCCGCTAAGGTGCGGACCATTCTCGATCGATAGCAAAGAGCGACGTCTCGCGTTTATGACGGCAATTTAGCTTGGAGGTGTGGGCCACGAGCCGACGGTGTCAGTTCCGGAGTTGAACGCATATGCGACCGAAAGATCGTCGTGCAGCCTGACGGTACCATTCGACAGCTTGTAGGAATTCTCCACGCCCAGCCCGAACGAGGCAATCGGTTGCCCTATGGTGTATGCGTCCTGGGTGGTGGCCAGACTGTCCGTGAAGGCGTCGATTCGCCAGGACGAAAACTTTAACAGACTGATTGGCTGACTGCACAGAAAACAAGTCAAGCCGAGATGTCCAGATTCTTGAGTTTCATGTCAGCTAGAAGCGTCGACCCGACCAATTGAACGTCTGCTTCCGACTTGCGTTCGCCATAAGCTGCCAGTCCGATAGCGGCACCGTATCGGCCATCCATGTACAGACTCCCGCAGGCCTGGAAGACGACATCGGCCGCCGGCAACTTCGGTCCCGGGTCTTCTGGTGTGAACTCGAAACGAAAAGTGTTGTCAGCTTCCCCGCGACGATCCATCCTCTATTGAGCTTTTCGGCTGTGGAGACACGATGGCCTTCAATGACGTCACTATTGTGCCTGTGCGCACTGACCACAAAGCCGCGTACCTCGCATTTTCTGCCCGTATCGCTGAAGTCTACCGGGAGTATGGTGCGCTTCGTGTCCTCGATTGCTGGCAATCCGAGGAGGGGAGTGACGCTGCAGATTTTCATGCCGTAGACGCCATGGAAGATTACTCGCCTGGCGAATTGCCCAACATGAAAAGGCTCGCTGGAGCAGGCGACGGTGAAACTGTCGTGATATCGATCACCGAGTGGCCAAGCCGCGAGGTACGTGATCGGGCAGTAAAGGCTGTAGTGGTGGATCCCCGCATAAAGGCCACGATGGACGAAGAACCGGTGTTCGACGGCCGAAGGCTGATTGCCGGAGGATTTTATGTCGAACTCGACCTGCGATGACACTGTATACTCCTCGGCTTTCAGGCGGCTGGAGCGAGCGCTTCTGAGACAGCAATGAGGTCGAAGGCTGGTCAGGAAAGTTTGCCCGGGAGGGCGGGCCCAAAATGGCAGCTCACTGCCGAGCGCTGCCTAGAACCGGACCGTCGGGAATCGGCCCCAAACTGGTCATTCCTCTTTGCGCCCTCATGTCGGTCATACGGCTCCGCCTCAGAACCGCCCGAAAGCGGACATTGCGGTTGGCCAACCAACGGATCGAGGTTGCGGCACGGTTTCCAACCGGGGTGCGCTGCTAGAGGCTGGTGTCGAACCCGTCATAGGCCCAACCCAACTCATCTCAGCGATTGGATGCGACAGTCGGTGTTCCAATCTTAGTTTGCTCGATCCAGATAGTTTGGATCGGCGATCATGTCAGACTGCGCCGAAGCCGTGTGATGCAATCAGTTTTATCATCAGATCCTTGGCACCGATCCGGTGCCGCCGATGGATGTTGCGAGCGAGATCGGCGTCGCCGCTGGCGATGGCATCGACCAGTGCGCGATGATCGGCGTTCGACGCGTGCGGGGCCGGACGGATATAGAGGGTCAAGAGACGCGCGCGATGCACTTGGTCGGAATAGGTAGAAACGATGGTCTCGAGCCTGCGATTGCCGGCCAGATTGATGAGTTTGCGGTGAAACAGATCGTCGGCACGGGCCCAAGCCTGGCGGTCGTCGGCCTGGAGAGCCGTCTCCATTGTCTCGATGAAAGCCCTGAGTTCCTTGAGGTCCTTGGTGTCGATGTTCTTGCTCGCAACCTGGTAAGCGGCAAGCGATTCCAACTCGGTCAGGATCGAATAGATCTCTTCCATGTCAGCCGGCAAAATGGGCAGGATCCTAACGCCGCGTCGCGGCCTGACCTCGACCAGTCCCTGGCCTTCAAGAATGATAGCGGCTTCGCGCACCGGGGTGCGCGACATGCCAAGCATTTCGGCGAGTTCTGTTTCGAGATGGTTCGAACCGGGTGCAAGCTTGTTCGAGATTACCATGTCTCGCAGAAGTGTCACCGCACGCTGGGTCTGCGACTGCGGCTTGTCAGCCGTTTCGCTGCTTATCAGGGCGAGCTCGATATCAGGCATTCAACTCCCCGCAAGGTCGACCTTTCGACCTTCATGTGCAGACCGGTATACTGCCTCCTCGATTTCCATATTTCGGATGTAGGATGCAGCCTCGTTCTCGATCAGCGAGCCATGCCGCAGGTGATCGGAGACATGCTTCTGTAGCGCAAAGACGCAATCTCCGCCAAATCTGTCACGCGAATAGTGCTCGTCGACCGCCGTCCATGCCTGGCAGCCGGTGTCTCGGACCGAGACCGTGCCGAAGCCATCCAGAGCAATCACGCCCCTCGAGCCTTCGATGAGTAATTCGCCCATGGTCAATCGTGTGTTCTCTGCAGGGTGGTCAACCAGTCGGTTGGCATCGAAGAGAGCGCGTCTGCCGTCAGCAAAGCCGTAGATGAAATAACCGCTGTCCTCTCCGGCAATTACCGGGTTTAAGCGTCGCAGGTCTGCATAGACGGTATCGGGTTCGCCAAGAAGGTAACGGAAGGTATCAATCCAGTGCACGGCAGTCTCGTGCACCAGAAAGCGCTCCATTGTCTGGAAATAGGGCTGCCGGTCGAGATAAGCGTCCCTGCCCTGCCCGTCACCGGGCCGAAGACGGAATGTGATCTGGTAGAGGTCGCCGATGCGTTTGGCTTCGATCAGCCGCCGAATGAGACGGTACCAGGGCTGAAAACGAAAATTCTCGTGCACGACAAGCAGTTTGCCGGCTGCTGCAACCATGTCGACGGCGCGCCGCGCTTCAGCCAGCGTGCCGCAGAATGGTTTCTGGCAGATTATCGCCCGGGCGTTGGTCCGCAACGCCTTTTCGATCAGCGCGAAATGGGCCGGGGGCGGTGCCGCGATGTCGATGATGTCGGGTTCGACGCTGCGGAACAATTCCTCGGCATCGGCGAATATCCGGGTGGGCGCGGCAGAGCCATCGTCCGCCCGGGCCAGTTTCGCAGCCTTCTCGACCTGGGGGTCGGCGATGCCTGCGAGCTCGGTGTCCGGGTTCCGACGCCAGCCGTCGGCGTGGAAGGCGCTGAAGTATCCGGCGCCGACCAGTGCGACGCGCAGTCTCCCTGCCTGTTGTGCGGTGTCATTCATGATGCGGGCTCGCTCAGGCAGCGCGCGAGGATTGCCGCGCAAACATCCTCGGTGGAGCCAGTGCCGCCAAGATCCGGCGTCAGGCAGCGGCCTTCACGCAACACATCGAAGACAGAACTACGAATTGTCATGGCCGCCTGAGAGACGCCTTCGCCTCCCTTTTCGGCCAGCCATTCCAGCATCATTGCCGCGGAAAGGATCATCGCCATCGGATTGGCGACGCTCTTGCCGGCAATGTCGGGAGCACTGCCATGGCATGGCTGGAACACGGCATGCCGGTCGCCGATATCGGCCGAGGGCGCCAGTCCAAGGCTGCCCATCAGGCCCGCGCCAAGATCGGAGAGAATGTCGCCGAACATGTTTTCCGTCACCAGGACATCGAACATTTCAGGTCGCTGCACCATCCACAAGGCCGCAGCATCCACATAGGCCGATTGCGCCGAAATGTCCGGAAACCGCGCGGCCCGTTCCAGGAAGATCTTCCGGAAGAAGGCGAAGGCTTGGAATACATTGGCCTTGTCGACGCAATGAACGATGCCCGGTCCGAGGCCCGCGGCCTTTCGCTGGCGGGCAAGGCGAAATGCGAAGTCGAACAGTTTCTCGGAAACAGCCCGCGTGATGACCATGGTCTCGCTTGCCTCGACGTCGCTTTCGGCGCGCTTCTTGCCGTGCGAGGCAAACAGACCTTCAGTGGACTCGCGGATGATGACGAAATCGATGTCGCGCTGTTCGGCTACCTTCAGAGGCGAGTTCTGCCCGGCGCGGATAATGACCGGCCTGACACCGGCATAGAGTCCGAGTTCCATGCGCAGTTCGATTTGCGGCGCGATTTCGGTGCCGTCGGCATAGCGAATCGATGGCAGGCCCATGGCCGACAACAGGATCGCATCCGCGGCGCGCGCCTTTTCGAGCGACGCTTTCGGCAGGGACTCTCCGTGGTCGCGATAGTGAGCTGCTCCGGCCGGGACGATGTCGTAGTCGAGCCTGAAAGCGCCCGATCTGGCCGCCACCTCGCTAAGAATGCGCATGGTGGGGGCCATGATTTCAGGACCGATCCCGTCGCCCTCAAAGACCGCGACCTTGAAGGTCTCGACATTCGATCCTTGCCCGGCTCGCGTCGCGGCTGTCGCTATCTGGTTCATTCAGAGGCCCTTGTTGATCGAGCGACAGATACCCACAAACAATGTCGTTGACAATGCATAAATTAATGCATACGCAAATGACACGTCTTGGCGCCGCTCGCGCAAGTCGGAGGGTCATCTTGGGAGGAAATCAGATGAATCGACTCATCGCTACGCTTGGAATGGCCGTGGCAGGCGCAACGCTGCTGACATCGCCTTTGGCCGCGCAGGAATACCCCTATCGCGACATTACTAACGCCGTTGTCTGGGGCGCCGGTGGCGGCACCGACTCGATCAACCGCATGATCATGGCGGAGATGGAGAAGGAACTGCCTGTCTCGATCACCGTCAACAATGTGACCGGCGGTGTCGCCGGTTCGAACGGCATGGTCTACGTGCTCAACCAGCCCGCCGACGGCTATACGCTCGCCGGTATTTCGGAATCGAATGTGACCGCAGCCGTGCAGGGTGGCTGGGACAAGAAGTTCGACGTCTGGTACCCGTTCATCGTCGGTGGTTCGCCGGACCTGATCTCGGTCAACGCGAACTCGAAATACAAGACGCTCGCCGAACTGATCGAGGCGGCCAAGGCCAATCCGGGCACCATCCCGGCGGCCGCCTCCGGCTCGGGTTCGATCCACCATCTGAACCTGCTCGCGCTTGAGGAAGGCACCGGCGCGAAGTTCAAATTCGTGCCCTATGGCGGTTCGGGTCCAGCACAGGAGGCTGCGGTTTCGGGCGAAGTGGAAGTCATCGTCACCTCGCTGGCCGAACAGCAGGGTCTCATCAAGGGCTCGCAGATCAGGCCGCTGGCCATGCTGGTGCCTGAAAAGGGCGACCTCGACGGTATGGAAATTCCATCCGCCTTCGATGACTACGGCGATCTTTCGAAGTACCTGCCGCTAAAGCAGGCCATCGGCTTTGCCGTTCTGGCGACGGCGCCCGATGACGCCAAGAAGGCGCTGAGCGATGCCTTTGCAAAGGCAATGCAGTCTGCCACCGTGAAAGAGTGGGCCGCGAAGAACTACTACGACCTGTCCGGCCTGTCGGGTGACGAAGCGAGCGCGGCCTTCGCCAAGCTCGAGAGCAATTTCGCCTGGACGCTCAAGGAGCTCGGTGCAACGGCCGTCGATCCGGAAACGCTTGGAATATCCAAGCCCTGATCGCGGGCCAGGATGCACCGTCGTTGGCTCGGAATTTATCCGGGCCAACGTTTTCGGGAGATGACATTGTCCGACAAGGCCCGCCTCCGGCGACAGGATTTCTGGACTTCGATCGCACTGATTGCAGCCAGCATCTTCTTTCTTGCCAAGACAGCCCAGATTCCCTTCTTCAAGGCGGACGCTGCCGGCGTCGAGGCCGGCAAATGGTACAACTCGGCGGCGCTGGTTCCCTACGGCATCTTCGCCGGCATCCTGGTGCTGGCGATTGCTCTTCTGGTCACCGCGATCAGGCAGGGCGGGCTGCCGCAGCGCGGCCTGCCTGCAGCCGTCGCCGCCTGGGCCACGAGCATGGCCGGAACGCGCATGTTGGCCGCGGCAGCAATCATGCTGGCCTACATCTTCGCGCTCGTGCCGCGGGTGGATTTCGTCATTGCCAGCGCTCTCGTGGTCTGTGCCCTGATCTACGGTTTCCACGAGACGCGGGGCAGGGCCACCGCCATTGCGCTCATCTCCGTCGGCATCCCTTCAGGCTACGCATTGATCGCCAACTTTCCGCAATCGGCCTGGAGTGTGCCGCACGACGATGACTGGGTGACGCTGGCCTTCTTCATTCTTCTGTCGATCGTCATGATGTTCGAGGTGCGCTCCGCCAACGGACGCATCGGGGGGTATCTCAGGGCCGCGCCGGCAATCGCCTTCCTGGTGCCGCTCCTGCTGGTCATCGCCATGGCCTTCGGGTTCCGCCAGAACGTGCCCAACCGCACCGGGCTGATCTTCAAGCAGATCGAGTACCACTACTATGTCACGCTGAAGCCCTGGCTTGCCGGAAAGGATGCCAGGTGATGTTTGACTTTGCCGTCGGCCAGTTCGCCAATTTCGGCCTGATCCTTTTCGAGCTGGCAAGCGACCCGATCACCTATGTCTATCTGTTTGGCTCGGTCGCGCTCGGCATCGTTTTCGGCGCCTTGCCGGGCCTGACCGCGACACTCGCGGTCACGATCCTGACGGGCTTCTTCGGCAACAAGTTTCCGGTCGAGCAATCCCTGATCGCGCTCATCGGCGCCTATGTCGGGGCGATCTATGGCGGCTCCTATCCGTCGATCCTGCTCAACATTCCGGGCACCGCCGCATCCGCGGCTACCGCAATGGACGGTTATCCGCTGGCTCAGAAGGGACGCGGCGGCGAAGCCCTTGGCCTGACCACCACCTCATCCTTCATAGGCACGCTGATCGGTACGTTCTGCCTGCTGATCTTCGTGTGGGTGCTGATGGCGCTGGCAAAGCAGATTGCTTCGCCAGAGAAGGCGTTGCTCGCTCTTTTCGGGATCCTGGTGTCCGGAACGCTGATGAGTTCGGATCTCGTCATCAAGGGCTGGATCGCGGGATTGATCGGATTGGCCATGGCGATGGTCGGGCTCGATCCGATCCTGTCGGAGCAGCGCTACATCTTCGGCTGGTCGTATCTGATGAGCGGTTTTCAGGTCGTGCCCGTGCTGATGGGCTGCTTCGCCATCCCGCAAATCCTGTTCGGGCTGCAGAACGGCCCGCTGACGGGCAATCCGGCACTGGTGGGGCGCATCCTCCCGAACTGGCGCACCATCGGCCGGAACATGCCGACCATTGCCCGGTCCGGTGCCATCGGCGTCGGCATAGGCGCCCTGCCGGGAGTGGGCGAGGACGTCGCGGGCTGGGTCTCCTACGGGGTCGGGAAAAGTGTCTCCAAGGAACCCGGCCTGTTCGGAAAGGGCTCGCTGGAAGGGCTGCTTTCCAGCGAGACCGCCAACAATGCCTGCATCGGCGGCGCGCTGATCCCGCTGCTGGTCCTGGGCATTCCCGGATCGCCGCCGGCGGCCGCGCTGCTCGGCGCGCTGATGATCAACAACGTCACTCCCGGCCCGACGATCGATCCGATGCTGATCATCCGTATCGTTGCGATACTGCTGATGGCTTCGCTGACCATGCTGGTGCTCGGACTGTTCATGGCGCGCATCTTCATCACGGTGCTGAAGTTGCCGCAGACCATCTTCTTGCCGGTCGTGCTGGTGCTGACGACCATCGGCTCGTTCTCCGTCGGCGGCGGAACCAACGATCTGTTCCTCATGATCGTTGTCGGCATCGTGTCCTACGCGCTGATCCGGATGGAGTATCCGATCGCGCCGCTGGTGATCGGCGTCATTCTGGGGGGACTGTTTGATGAAACCTTCAGGCGTTCGCTGCTGGTTTCCGACGGCGATCTTTCGACATTCGTCACACGCCCCGGCGCCGCCGTCCTGGTCGGACTGAACCTGCTTCTCATACTGTCGCAAATACCCATGGTGAAACGCGCCTTGCGCAGACTGACGTCGAGAAGCGCCGTCGCGGCAGCACCACGCACCACCCCTGAAAGCAACGAGGCCTGACCCATGTACTGCGTGACCGTCCTGTTCGACGTGCAACCGGAGCACGCGGATGATTTTGCCCATCGCGTCGCACGGCAGGCTGCGGATTCACTCGAAAAGGAGGTGCGGTGCCACGTGTTCGACGTCTGGACGTCGCCGGACAGGCCAAATTCGACCTATCTTTATGAGATCTACGCAGATCGAGAAGCCTTCGACGAACATCTGAAGTCGGAGCACTTCATTGCCTTCGATCGTGCGGTTGCACCCTGGGTGGTTGAAAAGAAGGTCGTAACCTGGGAACGCAAATCATGAGCCGACTCAAGCAGACCGACCTCTTTCCGGGCGGGCCCGGAGTCTCGCGCCTTTGCCTCGGCACGATGATGTTCGGCGACCAGACGGAAGAAGCCGAGGCATCGAGAATCGTCGAGTCATTCGCCGAGGCCGGCGGCACATTTGTCGATACGGCGGATTCCTACGCCGGATCGCGCTCGGAAACGATGCTCGGACTGGTGCTCGGGGGCGACCGCGACCGCTTTGTCCTGGCAACCAAGGTCGGAAATCCGGTCGCGGGTGTCGAGGGATCGGGCGGGCTGTCGGGCGCATGGGTCAAGCGTGCAGCAAGCATGTCCCTCGATCGTCTGAAGACGGATCGCATCGACGTCTACTACCTGCACCTCGATGACAATCGCACGCCGCTTGCCGAAACCATCGCTGCACTTGGCGAACTGATTGCTTCGGGCATGATCGGGTATTGGGGTTTTTCGAACTTTCGCCCCTGGAAGGTCGCCGAGATGATCCGGGTGGCGGATGAACTCGGTGTTCCGCGGCCCGTGGTCGCGCAGCCCTACTATCACATGCTCAACCGTACGGCGGAGGCGGACACCATTCCGGCCTGCCGCCATTTCGGCATCGGTGTCGTCCCCTATTCGCCACTCGGGCGTGGCGTTCTGACCGGCAAGTATCGAGAGGGCACGCCGGAAGGCTCGCGCGCGATGCGCGGCGACAAGCGCATTCTCGAGACCGAATTCCATGCCGATACCCTGGCGCTGGCGGCGAAGGCCGCGAATTTCGCCGAACAGCGCGCCCGCTCGCCATCCGGACTTGCACTGCAATGGGTGCTGGCAAATGATGCCGTATCGAGCGTGCTCATCGGGCCCAAGACTGTCGAGCAACTGGATGCCTATGTAAGTGCCGCTCATGAACCGTATGATGCGGACGACGAGGCGTTCCTGTCCGCTCTCTGCACGCCGGGAACGACGCCGGTACCCGGTCACCAGGATCCACGCTATCCGGCCGATGGACGGCGTGTGAGCATATAGGCGAGCCAGCGATGGAAGAAGTCTACGAGGTCTACGCGCTCAGATATGCCGACCGCAATGCGCGGACCCGTGCCGACTCCTACCTGTTCGACGACGATCACGCTTCGCCGCATGCGATGGACTATTTCGTCTGGGTGATCCGCAACGACAACCGGACTGTCATCGTCGACACGGGCTATGACGAGCACGAGGGGAACCAGCGCGGCCGGCCGATCCTGCGCGACCCGGTCGCCTGCCTGGCCGATTTCGGGATCGATGCTGAAACAGTCGAGACGGTCATCGTCACGCACCTGCATTACGACCATGCCGGATCGCTCGACCGGTTTCCCGGCGCCATGTTCCATCTGCAGGTGGCCGAAATGGCTTTCGCAACCGGGCCCTGCATGTGCCACGACGTGCTGCGCATGCCGTTCTCCGCCGAGCATGTCTGCTCCATGGTGCGCAAGGTTTATTCCGGCAAGGTCGTGTTCCATGATGGCGCATCCGCAGTGGCGCCGGGTGTCGAGGTTCACGCCATAGGGGGGCATTCGCGCGGCCTGCAATGCGTGCGGGTGAAGACAGCGCGCGGCTGGATGGTGCTCGCATCCGATGCCTCCCATTATTACGAGAACTACATGGCCAAGAAGCTCTTCCCGATCGTGGTCGATCCGCAGGCGATGCTGGAAGGGTTCGATACATTGCCAAGGCTGGCAAGCGGTCCCGAACTTGTCATTCCGGGGCACGATCCGCTGGTCCGCAAGCTGTTCCCGGCCGTGCGAGGCGGCGACGGTGGAGCCTCGATCCACCGCCTCGATGCCGAGCCTGCCTGCGACTTCAATGAAACTGTCGGGATCAAGCGGCGATGATTCTCGGCTGCATCGGTGACGATTTCACGGGGTCGTCCGACCTCGCCAACACGCTTGCCAAGGCCGGAATGCGGACGGTCCAGTATAGCGGTGTTCCGGAAGGCGATGCGGGGGAAAACGTCGAGGCCGGCGTCATCGCGCTGAAGTCGCGCACCATCGCGGCCGCCGAGGCCGTCGCGCTTTCGCTCGAGGCGCTTGCCTGGCTCAAAGCGCAGGGCTGCCGGCAGTTCTACTTCAAGTACTGCTCGACATTCGATTCCACCGATGAGGGCAACATCGGGCCGGTGGCCGAAGCGCTCGCCGACGCGCTTGGCGCCGAGACCGTGATCGTCTGTCCGGCCTTCCCCGCAACCGGGAGAACGCTGTTTCAGGGGCATCTCTTCGTCGGCGACAGGTTGCTCTCAGAGAGCGGCATGGAAAACCATCCGCTGACGCCGATGCGCCACGCCGACATCAGACGCGTTCTGGCAAGGCAGTCGAAATCGACGGTCGGTCACGTGCCCTATGCGCTTGTCGCGAAGGGTGTCGGGGCGATCGTCGAAGAACTCGCCCGGCAGAAGGCGAAGGGCAATCGGCTGGTGGTGGTTGACGCCGTCCGCGACGAAGACCTCCTGACACTTGGCGCCGCCGCTGCCGGATTGCCTCTCGTAACGGGCGGGTCCGGTGCCGCGATGGGGCTGCCTGCAAATTTCGCGGCAGGCGGCTTGACCAGGGGCAATCATCCGACATGGCGGGGCGCTTCCGGTCCTGCGCTGGCGCTTGCCGGTTCGGTATCTCTGGCGACTCGCCGGCAGGTCGAGCATCACCGAACTGCGGGCGAACCGCTGTGGGAGCTCAATGCGGACGATGTCGTTGCCCGCCGGGTCGGAGCCGAAACACTGGTCGCTTGGCTGCTCGACGAGAAAGGCACGCCGCTGATCTACTCCTCGACCGATCCGCAGACGGTTGCCGTTGCACAGGAGAGATATGGCAAGGAAGTTGTGTCGGCGGCCATCGAAGGACTGTTTGCCGAGACTGCGGCACTGGCCGTCGCACGCGGCGTTCGCAGGCTGGTCAGTGCCGGTGGCGAGACGTCGGGCGCCATCGTCACGCGGCTTGGCGTGGCCGCTCTGGAAATTGGTCCCGAGATCGATCCTGGCGTGCCGGCGATGAAGACGTCCAAGCCGGAGATTGCACTTGCTCTCAAGTCGGGCAACTTCGGGTCCGACGATTTCTTCGCCAAGGCCGCACGCATGCTGGGAGAAGGCCAATGAGCGAAGAATCCAGGCAGCGCGAGGCGATCTGCCTGTTCGCCAGATCGATGTTCGACCGGGGTCTGACGCATGGCTCCAGCGGCAACATCTCGGTGCGCCTTTCGGACGGTTCGGTGCTGATGACGCCCACGGGCTCATCGCTCGGCCGGCTCGACCCGGCGAGACTGTCGAAGCTCGATGCCGGTTTCCGCCATCTCGACGGCGACCGCCCGACCAAGGAAATTCCGCTGCACAGCGCCTTTTACGAAAGCCGTGGCAACACCGGTGCCGTCGTTCACCTGCACAGCACCCACTCGGTTGCGCTGTCGGTGCTGAGCGACACCGATCCGGAGGATGTGCTGCCGCCGCTGACCGCCTATTCGGTGATGCAACTCGGGAAAGTGAAACTGCTGCCCTATTTCATGCCGGGCGATGCCGGCATGGGGGATGCCGTGCGCGGACTGGCGGGGAAGCGGTCGGCCGTCCTGCTTGCCAATCACGGGCCCGTAGTGGCGGGCGCGGAGCTGGCAGCGACCGTCAATGCGATGGAGGAGCTTGAGGCGACCGCCAGGCTTGCACTCCTGCTGCGCGGCATGCCGGTCAGACTGTTGTCGCTGGAAGAGATCGGGCGGCTGGAGATTCGCTCTTAGTTCAGATCATCGCTTGGTTGCAGTTCAATTGCCTCGTTGCGTAGATTACTCGTTAATCAAAGCGACTAGTAAGTCCGCTATCAAGAATCCTATTCTCGAAGCTGCCAGTCCGTTGCCGGCCCCGCCCCGGTCATTGCGCTCAGCGCCAACAAACACACAACGAGCGCCTGACGCTCTGAGGTCACTTGAGCCATAGGATTTTTCGAGGCCCGCGCGTCGCAAGCCCTCGATGTATCTAGCGCGATCTTCATCTCGGATCATTGGATAGTATTTCTCAATCCACGCCAAGCTGATGTCAGGTTGCAAACGCCTGCATGCGGCGAGGCCCTGCCCGGCTAACTCCAGATCACCCGCCAGGCCAGCGGCGGCTGTCCCTGCGGTCGAGGAGTTGAACGAGGCCTTGCAGCGCAATCCTAATTTCGCCTTTGCGCGGATGATACTTGGCTGCGCCTATGGCTATGCCGGATTGGCAGACGAAGGTCTCCGACAGACCCGGCCGGATCGCAACAATGCATCTCCAGATGCCGGAGTCGGCGACGCCCATGATCGCCACTGTCGGGCCGCGGGCGGTGATCTTACTTAAAGCAGACCGAATGAACGGCTGCCAAAATACTTTGGAGAGACCTTGGACCATCAAACCGTAACGATCGACAATACCGCCGCTGCTGTCTTCGACTTCGTCTCGAGGCTGCCCAACTCACCGAAGTAGAAAAATCCTTTGAGCGCGCTGATGACTAGACCGCTGACTTGGTTATGATCAAGCTTGATCCAAGTGTGGTCGTAGGCTTGTCAGCTATACGCCAGAGCGTTCGCAAACGCATTCTCGAATGCGGCGAGCGGCGACGGTCAGCCGACGATCCGCCCAACGCCACGATCATCTCGATCGCGGCGACCTTGAACTCGGCAAAATAGCTTTCGGTCGCGTCCGACCAGCAGGCATTCGTAGCCTCGGTCGTTCGCCTCGCGCATCGACGTCTGGACGCAGAACTCGGTTGTGACTCCGGCGAACACTAGCTGGGTTAGGCCGCGCGCCGGCAGCGTTTCCTGCACGCCGGTCGCCCAGAACATGCCCTTGCCAGGCTTGTGATGACAGTTTCGCCGCGGATGGGCGCGAGCTCGGGAAGGATATGGTTGCCGGGCTGGTCGGCGACGAGGATCCGGCCCGGCGGCACCCCTTTCGTCGATGCGCAGACCCGCCAATGCGCTTTGTACCTTGGCGGATCGCCTGTTAGCCTACGCAAGATGGCCTATGTCACGTCTTTGTTCGCACGGAAGATGGTCGCCGCCGCCGGCGACGCCATCGATGGCGCGGCCATGTTGCGCGACACCGGAATCGATCCCGATGGCCTCTGGGATCCGAAGGCGATGATCTCGGACGTGGCGTATTATGATTTGCTCGAACGCATCGCGGCACGCGTCGACGTGACCGACCTGCCTGTCCGCACCGGAGCCTCAATGCGGCTCGACGAATACGGCGCGCTTGGCCTCGCCTTCAAGGCGGCGACAACGCTGGGCGCCTCCTATTCGCGGGTCGAGCGGTATGCCCGTCTCTGGACGCGCGTAGTGGAGTATGAGTTGCGCCCCGATCCGCGCGGTACGCTCTTCATCCTGCATCGCTCGGGCCAGCGGCGTCTGGGCATGCGGTTGTCGAACGAGGCGACGTTGGCGAGCGCCGTTTCGATCGCCCGGCAGGTCAGCACGGTGCCTGTGGCCCCGCTGGAAGTTCTGTTTCGGCATTCCGCCCCGAAATCGGTGACCGCACACGAGGAATGGTTCGACAGTCCCGTTAGGTTCGGTGCGGATATCGACGGTATCCTTTTCTCGTCCGAGACACTGGCACATCCGAACATCCTGGGGGATGCCGGAATATCCAGCTACTTGATGACCCATCTCGACAATGAGCTCTTGGAGATTGCCGACGAGGCGCCACTTGTTGCCGAGACGAAGGATGCCATCGCGCAGGCGCTCAGCGAGGGCGCTCCAAAGATGTCCGACATCGCACGCGGCCTCGGACTTAGCGAGCGGTCGTTCCACCGACGACTCTCGGAACACGGGGTGAGCTTCCAGACCCTGACCGAGGAGACCCGTCGCGATCTGGCCGAGGGGCTCCTGCGTGACGAGGCCCACTCGCTGGTCGAGATCGCCTTCCTGACGGGATTCGCTGAGCAGAGCTCTTTCACCCGGGCCTTCAAGCGATGGGTCGGCGTGACCCCTGCGAGCTACCGCAAAGAACGCTCGGGCCGCTGATCCGCTCTGGCGGCGGCGGTCAAAACGATGGCGAACCCGGTCAATACCGGCACCGGGCCCGTCTCCTATCCCTTGGCTGTCAACTCGAACCAGGGGAGAGACCTATGCAACCAAATCCAATCCTTGTTATCGGTGCCACAGGCAAGACCGGGGCCCGCGTCGCCGCCAAGCTTGAGGCAAAGGGCCTTCCCGTTCGCCGCGGCTCGCGCAACTCGGCTACCCCGTTCGACTGGGATGCACCCGAGACCTGGGTGTACGCCCTGACCGGCGCCCGAGCGGCCTATGTCACCTACTTCCCCGATCTCGCCTTTCCCGGCGCCGTCGAGAAGCTTGAGTCCCTCGTCGAGACGGCTAAGGATGTCGGCGTCGAACACCTCGTACTGCTGTCGGGCCGGGGCGAGCATCACGCCCGGGAGGGTGAGGAGGTAGTGCGCGGCTCAGGTGTTGACTTCACCCTTGTCCGGGCCGCCTGGTTCGCTCAGAATTTCTCCGAGGGTTACCTGCGCGATCCGATCCTCGCCGGCGTGCTGCCGATGCCGGGCGGCGACATCGCGGAGCCGATCATCGACATCGACGACATTGCCGAAGTGGCAGTAGCGGCGCTGACAGAAGGGAGCCACAGGGGCAAACTCTATGAGGTGACCGGACCGCGCCTGATGACCTTCGCCCAGATGGCAGAGACGCTCAGCGAGGCCATCGGCCGAACGATCCGCCACATCCCAATCAGCTTCGAGGATTTCCACGCGAATGTCGCGGCGGCGGGCGGCGATTTCGTGGCCGATGTCTTTACCGCCATCGCCCGCGAGACGCTCGATGGCCGCAACGCCCACACGACCGACGGCGTCATGCAGGCCGTCGGCCGTCCGCCGCGAGACTTCAGGAGCTTCGCCCGGGATGCATCCAAAGCGGGTGCATGGCCGACCGCCTCGTGATTTCGAGTCCCACTTGGATCGGAAAGGACCACCATGACCTTCACCCAGAATTTAGCGCTCGGCGTGAGCGGCATCACCGCGCTCGGCATTGGCGCCCTTATCATGACCGTTCCGCAAGCTTTCTACGCAAGCTACGGGATCGCGCTGGACCCTGATCCTGACCTCCTGAGCGAACTGCGCGCGCCAGGTGCCGGTCTTGCCGCCTTCGGAGCGGTGATGCTGTCCGGCATCGTCAAGTCATCACTTAGGCAGATCGCGTTCGTGGCGGCGCTGACCGTCTTCCTTGCATTCCCGGCGGGGCGTGTGGTCGGCGCTGTAATCGACGGCATGCCGTCGAGCGGCATCATCGGCGCGCTGGCTCTGGAACTCGCGATCGCTATGTTGTGCCTTCTTGCCTTCCGGCGAGGCACGGATTCTAGCGCCACCGACGTCGATGCACGCTGACCGCCACCCAATGCGGCAGGATGGAGGTCGTGGCGCCCTTCACGTCGACGGACTGGAAGCAGACGTCTTACGGCGAGACAATCCGGCAAACGCGGAGACACCCGTCCTCGCTGATCAGGCCTTAGCTCCATCCGGCTTCGGGCACGGTTTCGGGAGTGGTTATTCGCGTCGTAATCGCCGAGCAACGAAATGTCGGATGACGTCCTGTCAGTTTAACGAAAGGAGAGGTGCTTAAGTCCATGATGGTCCAGGTCGAGTGGATATTTCCGCCCTGCTAGGTGTCCGCTCACCCCCATTTGAAACCGTAAAGCCGCCAGTCCGCTACGCGGCCCCATAGCTGCCGTGCCGCTGCGCGCCCGAAAAACTTCACTCAGGCAAACTTTGCCCGGATCCCGACGCAGGAAATTCATAGCGACGTCTTCGTCTGGATGCTTCAGTCGCCAGCCAAGATGCCAACTTCGAGCGCGGCAACGACAAACGCGCGCCTCGCGAAGGGAGTATGCGCACTGCCTTGGATCGCTCCCAAGCATGCAACCATGGCTTCCTTGCGCTTGGCTGTCTCGCGGGGAAACTCCCTAAGAAGAATCCTAGCCGCAGCGCTGACATCGACGACTATCCGGTCGTTCCCGCCTGATCGAATTATGACCGGCCGCGCGAAGCGTTTCGACTTGTCAATCAGCCCACTCATGATGCTTCCCCAAGCATCGCCAACTGAGCATGGAAACGGGGACCCAACAAGCAGTCCTCCATCCATGACTGTGGACAATTCTGAAACGAAATCTCACCGGAAGACGTCGGGAGGAGTATGCAGGGCAGCTTGATGCCTTGGCTGGTTCCAAGGCCAAGAGCAGTTGGGGCTGAACCTGATCCGTGGGCCTTCCAGTACCCGGTCGAGCAATTGCTTGGTCGCACTCCTGCTACTGCGATCTCTGTAACTGCGCACGATGGATCGGTTGCCACACTTATCTATCGAATGAGAATTCGGCCGTCTCGGCTTTATTGGGGCCGGGGTAGCGACGGCCCTGTCAGTCCCTTCAGTTTTGCCCGCGGCGTCCAGACACGCGCCGACCTCTTGCAAGCCGGTCAAAATCCAATCCTTTGAACCTGGAGTAGTCCACCCCCTCCATGAGTGGAGCTCGAGCCATCTCGCGGGCTCGCGGGACGCTCGACGTAACGGCGGTCGAGCTCAAATGCAGGTACGGTCGTTGCTGGCTTAGCTGTCGGCCGCGAGTGTTGGACGATCGGATCGGCCAGACGGCGTTCCGCCATCGATGCCTCGCGAGAACCCGCGAGTGGGGACGCTTCTTGCGAGGCCGATGGAGTTGCCGGGGACGTGGTTGCCTCCGAGAGCAACTCGACATAGCGGATCTTGAGAAGCTCGACATTGTCGACGATCACGCGATTGGCTGAGGGACCCTTGGCGAGCTCCCGCGCAATGCCAACCAGTCCGCGCATGCCCTCCAGCCCGGGCTCCAGGTGAGGCGAGGGGGGAGGCGGTCCCGCGAGATTATCGACGTCATTGCCTTGAGGTAGCCTCGGACCTCGCTTACCACCTCGCCGGTGTCTCACCGGAAAATTGGGGGGCACCTTGGCTGGCCTCGACGCTGCGCGTTTCGTCGTCCTGTTCCTTCGCCAATCGCCTTGTCCTGATCCTGTCAAAGCAATGGCGAGCATGTGCCGCCATCAAGTCTGCACGAATTCGGGCCTGCCTGGCCGTCAATGCGCCGAGACTCAGGCGGACCGGGCGCTGAGCCTGGGCACAAAGAAAGGTCCTTCGGCACCCTAATCTGGAAGATGTAAACGGATCCTGAGCGCACGAGATAGCGGCCCGGCCGCGCGAGCCGTGGCAGTTTATTGCTGCCAGGTCGGGCGCGGATCAGGCGATACTTCGCGCGATACACCGGGCGATACTTTCGACGATACTTCCATGGACGGAACACCCTTATCCGGGGTCCCGGCGCGGCAATAAGCTCAGGAAATCAGCCGCTTGCGGAACAATTGGGGAAGAGTGGATTCCCGATGGCGGAGAGGGTGACCGCCCGTCCGCCATTCTTGCTGACATTAGTGCCAACTAACCCTTTGCTGTTGCTAGTAAAGTCGCTATGGACGACATGACGGTTATGGCAAACGGCGGTGAAAATGGCGCGACACAAGCTCTCCGAAAGCAACGTCAAACGGCTGGACAGTCCTGGCATCTACGGCGATGGCGACGGCCTCTATATTCGCGTACGCAAGGGAGGCTCCAAGCAGTGGGTCTTCATATTTCGACGCGGTGCCGATCGCACTGAGATCGGGCTCGGAGGATATGGGCAAGGAACCGCCCCCGTATCCCTGTCGCTGGCGAGGGAAAAGGCTGAAGCTATCCGGGACAGCCTTGCGAGAGGCATTGATCCGCGGTCTCCGAGAAAGCCTGCTCGCGTAATCACCTTCGCGCACTGCATGGAGGAACTGCTCAAGGCCAAGGCTAGTGAGTGGACGAACCCGAAGCACGGCGCGCAATGGGAGATGACGCTTCGCGAATATGCCAAGCCGCTGCACGACATCGCTGTCGCCGACATCGTCATGGGGGACGTGAAGGACTGCCTTGCGCCGCACTGGCAAGAACGACCGGAGACAGCCGATCGGCTGCGGTCCCGCATCCAGGCCGTTATCGACTATGCCATAGCTCACGAATGGAGGTCCGCCGGCAACCCAGCCAGATGGAAGGGTCTGCTCGACAAGGTAATGCCAAAGCGCCAGAAGCTTACACGGGGTCACCATGCTGCATTGGCTTATGCCGAGGCGCCGACGATGATGGCTAAGCTTCGGCAGTCTAGCGGAACAGCGGCTCGGGCCGTCGAGTTCATCACCCTGACGGCCGCCAGGAGTGGCGAGGCCAGGGGTGCGACGTTTGACGAGATCGACGAGCAGGCTCGAACCTGGACGGTTCCTGCTGAGCGGATGAAGGGGGGCAGGGAGCACATCGTGCCGCTTTCCGATCGCTGCATGCAGATCGTCGATATCATGCGACAGCGGGCTACGAGCGACCTCATCTTTGGCGGTGGGGTTGAAGGAAGGCCGATATCTGACACGGCAATGACAAAGGCGCTACGTCTTGCTTCACCGGACAAGGCAGCTACCTTGCACGGGCTGCGAAGCATGTTCCGTGATTGGGCCGGTGAGGAAACTGACACTGCGCGCGAGATCGCGGAATGGAGCCTTGCGCACCACGTTGGTAACGCAGTCGAGAGGGCCTATCGCCGCGGCGACGCGCTCGAGAAGCGAAGGGCGCTGATGCGGCGGTGGGCAAAATACTGCCAAGCGGAAGGAAATCGCTCAATATGAATGCAAGATTCTATCCGATCACCTATTCGTATGCACCCGACGACCTAGTTCGTATCAAAGAACAATTCGAGAAGCTGGGGAAAGAAAGGCATCTTGAGTACTATATTCCCGACATCGAAAAATTCGCTTCGGATTATATTAATAGTAATGCCTACAGCTCGTCTTTACCAGACAGAAAAACAATAGAAGAGGAGCATGATCGTCATTTGAGAATAATGGATAAATGCAGAGATATTGTCATATCTAGTTGTATGAGAGATGTGACGCAGAGAGCTCTACCAGGTGGTTTGTGCGAGGATCCTGACTACTCAGAAAATGACGTCAGAGACCGGGAGATATTAGATTTATGCAAGAGTTTTCAGGATCAAGGTATTATCCGATATGAATTCCTCAGGCAAATGGCGGTCCGAGCGCTCGACTGCATGATCGAAGACGGTCGGACCGCGTTGTGCGTCAAAGACGGACGCGAAAGGCAGTACAGGCGATTCTTTATCAACAATGTGAGCGAGGTCTGGGCTGCGCTGAACGACTGCGATTTGCGAGAGTGTACCATTTCGGCGGTAGATGGCAGCCCGATGCTCGAGTTCATCAAGGCTTGTCTGGACCCGGTGACTGAAGTCACCGGCGAGGCTGCCGGAAGCGAGACCATCAAAAATATCGTCAATCAGTTGAAGCGAGAGCTGCTGAGCCGGGAGCGCGTCGAATAGGCAACGAAGCTGCCCATTATTTTGATCTCGCTTTCTAGTCAGTTCGCGATTTGTGGTTTCAATACAGAGCCGTTACCAACTTGGGCGGCATTGAAGGTTTAGCCGTCCCCCTGACTGGAGACGGCAATGAAGACCGAAAGCCCCACGCTCATAAGCATCAACGATGTGTGCCGGCTGACATCGCTTAGCAGGACCTACATCAACCGGCTGCGTTGTGATGGCCGCTTCCCTCAGACCGTGTCGATTGGGGACCGGAGAGTCGCCTTCGTCCGATCAGAAGTACTGGATTGGATCGAAGCCCGCATCGCGGAAAGGTCCACCGCGTGACCGAAGATGATTCGGGCAAGATCGCGAGCGGTCTTGAGGTGCGATCCACGTCGGCCCTCGAACGCGCTTCCGTCTGGTTTGCCGAGAACCGCACACAATTGGTTGGCTCCGCGATCGTCCCAGAACTCAGGAGGCGGTTCGGTCTGACGCCATTGGAGGCAATCGAGGCACTGCGGAACTCGGTAAGATGAGGCGGGGATATCAACCAGCCGCTCAGGTCGTGGCGAGGCTCGGATGGTAGAGCTCGCAAAGAACGACATCTTGTTCGCCCACATGGCGCTGGGACTCTCGCCAGGCCTGTCCAGTGCAGCAAAGCGTGTCGGCGCCGCACTCCTTGAGCACTTCAACCGCAAGACTGCTCGCTGCGACCCGAGCGTCGAGCGACTTGCGCGCCTGTTAGGCGTCGACGAAAAGACGATCCGTCGCGCCACCAAGGACCTCGTCGCCAAGGGGATGTTCAAGAAAAGCAGTCATGGCGGCCGTCACAACACAGCGGCCTATTCGCCAAATTGGCCATGCTTTCGATTAATCATTGCAGATTGGAACGCGCGCATGAAGTCCGGAAAGGGAGTGGAAAAGGCATCAACAAACCGGACAGAAATGTCCGGTAATATCGGGCAGAAATGTCCGTTGGATGCGGACAAGAATGCCCTACAAACCGATAGAACCAACCGGAAGAAAGAACCTGGCGCGGTTTCACTGTCGACGGACGGTGCGGTCGCAGACGGCAAGGGGCTTGGGAAAGAGGGTGCAAAGAAGCCACCTCAGCGAAATATCGTGCATGGGTTCTCTGGCGGTAAATCCGTAAGCCGTTCTGACGCTGCAAAAGCAGCCGAGGCGCGCAAGCTGAGTAAGTGGATCAAATCCCTGCCTACCACCGAGAAACGCATTGAGGCGTGGATGCAGGCGATGCCGCGGGATCTGACATGAACCCGCCGCGGCTGAACACGTGCAGGGACGTGGCCGAGCTTCAGTGGCGCCGCCGCTATCGTCAACCGCGCCCACCGCAGTGTCCTGCTGCCGCTCGTTGTGCTGTCTGCCTTGACAGAAAGGGAAGCCAACGAACTCCTTTTCGAGGAGACGTCACTTGGCACGGTGACTGCCGCGGAGCGGTGCTGGCGCGCGGCCCGGAGGGAGGCGGGGGGCGGGTCGAAAGTCTGGAACCTCTCGGCCGGCTTACCCGCGTCCCCCTCACTCGCGGATTTTTTTCTCGCATGCCAGTTTCTGGACGATCCAAGGGGGGGCACTTCTGCCGCGAGTCCCGGAACTGGTGGGTTTATCGAGAACGGAATGCCGGAATTTTGCTGATTATTTTTCCGCATTCCGGTCTGTTCGCTGCACCAACCCGTCATCAAGTGGCGGCCGCTAAACCTTTCTCAGTTTGCGGTCGGTGCTGGCGGATCTTGATCAGCTACGTAGCCGGGCAGACGGCGCCATCGGCGACCCAGCGGCGGATCAGTTCGCCGAACACTTCCTGCGTGCTCGGCACCGGTTCGCGGCCGGCACCGGGATTCCAGCCCAGCCGACCAGGCTGCCTTCGGCCATGTGCACGACAGTCTCGTCGAGCGTCTTGCAACCACGCCATCTCGCTCGGCGCGAGACGCAATGTCCGGGATAAGGTCCCAGCTGAATGGCCGATTCTGGGCCGCAGGCAGACAGGCAGCTTATGGGCTCTTAATTTCGAAAGCGGACCTTCCGTCAGCGACGGCATCCACCTGGCCTCAACTAACGGGGTGCACACCGAATCGACGCTTGTGCACTAGACCTCATAGCTCTCAAGGTCCACCTTCTGACCAACCAATTAAGGTGGAGATATTTCAGGAAGAGGCGCATCAATACGGCAAATCAGGCCATCGGGGTTAAACTCGAGTCGGACGGTTCCCTTGAGTTCCGTAGCCAACGCGCGTTCGATCAGTCGCGAGCCAAAGCCTCGCCGGCTGGGCATCACGACCTCTGGACCGCCCTTTTCGCGCCAGATCAAGACTATCCGCGGCTCTGGTTCTCGCTCGATGGTCCAACTCAACTCGACAGAGCCGCCGGGGACTGAAAGCGCGCCATGCTTGATGGCGTTGGTACCAAGCTCATGGAGCGCCATGGCAAGTGTCACGGCCATCTTTGGATTGACACTGACGGGCGGACCCGAGATCGAAATTGCATCGCTTCCGGCGTGAGCCCCGAACACCTCCTTAGCGACAGCCGCCAGCAGCGGGGATTTCCAGTTCTCCTTGGTTAGCAAATCATGGGCCGAAGCAAGTGCGGTCAGCCTTCCCTCGAACGCCTTGCGTTCCTGAACTGCATCGGACTCCCCCTTGAATGTTTGCCGGCTTACACTTTGGACGATCGCCAGCATATTCTTGACGCGGTGGTTCAGTTCGTTGACCAGCAACTGCAAGTGCTCGTTGGCCTTGTGTTGCGGGGTCACGTCGTGCCCTTCAAGGAAGACACCGACAATCGAACCGGCTTCGGTAATCGGCTCATAGACGAAATTGACAACGATTTCTCTAGGGGCCGCGCCCTCTTCCTGTTGAATCCGAACCCGGACGTTTTCTCCGATATAGGGTTTCCCGGAGCGGTAAACCTCATCAAGAAGGTCTACAAATCCTTGATCCACCACCTCAGGGAGGGCATCCGCGACTGACTTTCCAATTATGTCTCGCCCGCCGACGATCCTTAAATAGGCGGGATTGGCAAACTCGAAAACGTGATCTGGGCCTCGTAGGGTCGCCATGAAGCTCGGCGCTTTTTCGAACAGACGTTGCAGCCGCTGGTACTCTTCTCGCAGTGCTTCCTGGGCGGTACGTCGAACACTAGAAAGTTCTATCGCAGAGCCAACTCGCGCTAACAATTCGCGGCTAGAGAAGGGTTTCACCAGGTAGTCGTCGGCACCGGCGCCCAAGCCCTCAATCCTTGATTCTTCTCCAGCGCGAGCCGAAAGAGCGATAAACGGCAACTCTTTCGTGGCCTCATTTGTACGCAGTCTAGCAAGTAGGCCAAGCCCATCCAGCCTTGGCATCATCAGGTCGCACAGCACCAGATCAGGTGCCGTTCGCGAAATCGCTTCCAAAGCGTCGACGCCGTCGATCGCAGTTTCCACGCGATAGCCATGACCTCGAAGCAGCTGGCAGAGATAATCACGCATGTCTGCGTTGTCATCGACGACCAAAATGCTCTTGTATTCTTTGTCATGGTTGATGCGATGTGCTTCCTCAGACCTGTTGGGAAGCAGGTTTCCGTTGGATTCGTGGGGGAGCCAACGAAGTGCTTCGGCAACGAACCCGCCATGGCGATTACCAATGGTCGTGGGTTGTTTGCTGTCGCTGACTCTCTCTCTGGGCAGATGGTCGCTGCCGAATGGGATGGCAATCGAGAACGCTGTGCCCTGTCCCACCTTGGTATCGACAGTAATTGTACCGCCATGGAGAACAACCAATTCTCGAACCAGTGCGAGACCGATTCCGCTGCCTTCAATAGAGCGCCCTGTCACTCCCTCCACCCGGTGGAAGCGTTCGAAGAGCCTGGGCAGCTCATGTTCGGGGATACCAACACCGGTGTCGCGAACCGTCATCACGGCCGATTTCCGGTCGCGATTGGAACCGATCTCGATTCGAATGGAGCCTGTGAGCGTGAATTTGAACGCATTCGACACGAGATTAAGGACGATATTCTCCCACATGTCGCGGTCGACGTAGACCAGCTGCGTTAGCTGCTGAGCATCAACGATGAGTTCAAGGCCGGCTCGGTCAGTTGCTGAACGGAAGCTGGACACGAGATCTGTCGTGAACGCGACGAGATCGGTCGGCTGGAAAAATACCGAGGCGCGCCCGGCCTCAATACGTGAGAAATCGAGCAAGCTGTTGACGAGCCGCTGTAACCGCAGCGCATTGCGATAAACGGTGTCCACCAGTAGTCGCTGCTGATCACCGAGAGCGTCACTTGTACTGCCCGCAAGCGCGTCTTCAAGCGGACCAAGCATGAGCGTGAGTGGGGTACGGAACTCATGACTGACATTGGAGAAAAAGGCAGTCTTGGCACGGTCGATCTCGGCGAGCGCCTCGGCTCGGGCACGCTCGACGGCCAAGGCCTCTGCGTCGGCGATCACTGTGGCTAGGCTGGATGCGCACATGTCTAGAAAGACCGAATAGTCAGAGTCCCAACGTAAACGAGGACTTACTCCGAACAACAGAATTGCGACCGGCTCATTCCCACCGGGAAGAATAACTGGTCTGCAGACACCTTGGGTTACCGGCTCTGGCCACGGAGAACAAACCACTTCCCTAGGCAGCGGAAAGGGTGAGCGGGGGAAGTCCCCCTGCTGGTACTGACGAACAGCTTCCAGAATTGTTGCGTCTGAAACTTCAGATGGAGCGTGGCTTGCAACCACCGACCATCCCCCGGTTTCGGTTCGGCCGCAAATTGCAGAGAACGGAACGTCTCCCGGATGCGCTCCAATGGCGTTCACCGCGGACAGGAAAGCCTCTTCACGGCTGGCTTGGGCTTGGGTTGCGGCGATGTCTTGGATTACTAGTTGTCTACGTTCGCGCAAGACGCGGTCCGTCGTCTCAAGCACCGTGACGAAGACCCCGCCGGCCCTGCCAGTTTCAAGCAGGATCGGGCTGTAGGAAAAAACGAAGAAGCACTCCTCGGGGAATCCATAACGGTGGAGGGGAAGCATTAAATCGGTAAACGTCCAAGGCTTCGCTTCCTCGATCACAGAGTGGAACATGGGACCTATATCGCCCCAAATTTCTGTAAAGGTCTTCTCCGTGCCCTCACCAAGCGCGGCCGGATGCTTGCTGTCCCCCAAAATGGGACGGTAGGCGTCGTTGTAGAGTTGCACGAAGTCCGGTCCCCAAGCGATGTACATGGGATATCCGGAGTTCAGCATGATCCCGATGGCCGTTTTCAAACTCTGTGGCCAGTCCGCAGGGGCGCCCAGTGGCGTCCGTAGCCAGTCGAACGTACGGATACGCTCGCCCATCTCACCGCCACCGGATAGGAACTCTTCTCCCATTTGGTCACTTGTCAGCTGATTGATTTCATCGTCTGGATCGACAAATCTCGAAGTGTTCAAAGGATCAATCGGAACATATTGGCTTACCTTGGCATTCGGTTCCAGTTAGTTATGCGCGCCGAATGGCTGATGAAATGGGGGTGGCGTTGAGCGAACGTCTTCGAGGTTTACGTGTACTTGTCGTGGAGGATGAGCCACTCATCGCTATGCTGCTGGAGGATATGCTGATCGAATTGGGCGCTATCGCTTCGGAATATGCTAGTAACGTGGCCGACGGCACTTCAATAGTGGAGCGTGGCGGCATTGACATTGCGATCCTCGACTTGAACCTTGATGGAACCCCGGTTTTTCCAATTGCGAAGCTGTTGAGGTCCCGCGGTCTGCCTTTTACGTTTGCCAGCGGTTACGGTGTGGCTGGGTTGCCTTCGGAGTTTGAAGGCTACCCTTGCGTGGCCAAGCCATATCAGATGGAGGAAATTGCCGCTGCCCTTATCCAGGCATTGTCCTCCCCAACACCGACCAGCGAGAGCGTCAAACGCTAGTAGTTCTGAAATTCGGCGTGGCTAGCTCGTCCCCACCTTAAGACTCGAGGTGTTGAGCGGCTTTGGACGCGACGACTAAGGGCCGCTCGTGCCCTCCACGCAAAGAGGCCATCGGCCAACTACTGCAATACTTGAAGCGCAACCACGCGGAACATCCGGGCCGGTCCGGCATTCATGTCTCGAAGCAGCAGGAGACAGAAACATGCGTACGGTATCGGGATTATTCGACACTCGTGATCAAGCCGAAGCAGCCGTGGATGCGCTAGGCGAAGCAGGCATCAGCAGCGAGAATATCAGCCTGGTCCGCCCCGGGGATGACGACGACGATGATGGGCTGGAAGGCGCAGCCGTTGGCGCAACGGTCGGCGGCGTGCTCGGCGCGCTGGCTGCTTTCGCCATTCCTGGCATCGGCCCGGTGGTCGGTGCGGGCTGGCTTGCCACGGCACTGACCGGTGCTGCCGCTGGCGGGCTGATCGGGGCTCTGGCTGATGCAGGCATCGACGAGGAAGACGCCCACGTTTACGCCGAGGGCATCAGGAGGGGCAACACCCTGGTGATCGCGCGTGTCGAGGACGCTCAGGTGGACGCGGCCACAGCGATACTCGGCCAATCTGGCTCCGTGGACGTCAGCAGCCGACGCGAAGAGTTTGTGAGATCGGGGTGGGATCGCTTCGATGAGAACGGCGACCCGTGGCTGGACGAGCGCATGCATGCGTCTTCCCTGCAGGTCCCGCCTGTTCGATAGAGCCGTAAAGCTTCAGCGAAGGAGGACCTGAGATGAAACAGGACAAGAGCAACGCGGCGAGCAAGCCGAAAGACAAGAAGCCGACTGACGCTTCGGAGCAGGTTGATCGCCCGGGGTTCGACCTTGGCGGCTCGACCGGAAAGACGCGGGCCGGTCGCGGTCTTGGTCTGGGCACCGACGGAAAGAAGACCCAGAAGGACAGCGCCTGCCTCGCAACTGACCCGAGAGAACAGATCGACCCGCCACGAATGCAGATCTCAACTCGCGGTGATCATTGTTCGCTCCCTGTCGCGTGTCTCGCGGATGCGGGCATGAGCAGGGGCAACCTACCCCGCGGACGCTCCATTTTCCGACGCGCAGCATGAAATATGCTGAATTGAGTCCAAGATTCGTCGGACGATGCATAATTGCGCTCGACGGACTGGCCCGCAAACTGCCACCAGTTTCCGACTGAAAGAGGCCCGCTTCGAATGCCGCTCCGACGCGCATTGGAGACCGGTAGCTACGGGGGCAAGAGCAACCGGCAGGTCTTGGGTTTCAGATCCTTGATGGCGGTCATTCAAATCTGTGCGCACTCGGGCATGGATGACCCGTCCACGATACCTATTTATCTGACGGGTCGCGCAAATCACGATGCTGGCATAAGGCAGCCAGTGTGCAGAATGAATTCGACTATGATGTGGGAGGAACGCTACGATCAGGAAGAATACGTATTTGGTACCGAACCCAACGCATTCCTCAGGTACTGCGGTTCGCTACTAAGGCCGGGCCAAAGGCGCTCGCTGTCGCCGATGGCGAAGGCCGCAATGGCGTCTGGCTGGCACATCGGGGCTTGATGTCACGGGTTTCGACGCGTCGGCGGTGGGCCTCGACAAGGCGAGACGGCTTGCGGCACGCCACGGCGTGGAGGTCGACTACCAGTTGGCGTCGTGGAAGGCTGGGCTTGGGAGCGCGACGCCTTCGACGTCGTCGCGGCGATCTTCATCCAGTTTGCCGAGCCGCCGTTGCGAAAGCTGATCTTCGAGGCATGCTCCGGACGCTCAAACCGGGCGGTTTCCTCCTATTTCAAGGCTACACGCCCCCGACAGATCGAGTACGGTACGGGCTGACCACGCTCGGTCGAAAAACCTCTACACGCGTCCCATCCTGGAAGATGCATTCGCCTCACTTACGATCGAGCGGCTCGACGAGCACGACGGCGAGATCGAAGAAGGTTCCGGCCATTCCGGCATGTCAGGGCTCATCGACCTGATCGCTCGAAAGGCATGACCTCTCGCCCGGCATCTCAGACAAGTAGATGCGACATTGAGGGATCGGGAATGACAACGATAGGGCTGCCATCGCGCACGGTGTCGTAGAGATGCGCGACATCCTGGTTGACCAGACGAATGCACCCTGAGGAGACCGATTGGCCGATCGATGTCGCCTCCGGCGTCCCGTGCAGGCGATAGAGCGTGTCGCGGCCGCCCTCGTGGATGTAGAGCGCTCGCGCGCCCAGCGGATTATTCAGGCCCGGGCCCATACCGCCATTTGCGATCGAATAGGGTTCGAGCTCCGGCTGCCGGGCGACCATGGAATCAGGCGGGGTCCAGCGCGGCCATTTGCGTTTGTAGGCGACGATGGCGCGGCCGGCCCATGCGAATCCCTCGCGTCCGACGCCGATGCCGTAGCGCATTGCACGGCTACCCGGCAGCACGTGGTAGAGATATTTTCCCGGCGTATCGACGATCAGCGTGCCCACGCGCTCGTCGGTGGGATAGTCGATCTCCCGGCGCCAGAACCGCTGATCGAGTTGGGCCAAATCGACCGCGGGAACGGGGAACTGCTCTTTCGGCATTGCGGCATACATCAGCGGTGTTGACGGAGGCGGTGGCGGCGCGGCAACGAGCGCAGGCCCTTGTGCTGTCGGGAGCGCCGTCGTGCAGCCGCCCAGAAAAAGCGCGCCCGTGCCGACGAGGAATGCGCGCCTTGGAACGCCGGTTCGCTGTGGCAACTTTGAACGGTCGACGGGGAATCTCATGCTGGCCTCGATGCTTCTTGATTTCGACGCCGTGAGGCCTGTGTCAGCTTAAGCCTGCCTTAAGGGCCGTCGTCAGGCTGTGGCGCATCGACAACAAGGCAGGACGATCATGAACCAGCGACACAAACATACATGGACGGCGCCACTTCTCGGCCGGCCGGCATCCCGCCGTCAGCTCCTCCTCGGCATGGGTGCCGCAGGACTTCTCCTGAGTTTCGGCGGCCTTCGCGACCGAGCCTTCGCGCAGGATCTCGATCCGGAGATGGTCCTGAACGATCCGGCTTCGCCTGTGGGCGGCAACCCGAACGGCTCGCTGAACATTGTCACCTTCTTCGACTACAACTGTCCCTTCTGCCGGCGTGCCAGCAGGCCGCTCGATGAAGTCGTCCGGGCCGACGGAGACATCCGCCTTGTTTACAAGGAATGGCCCATCCTGACGGATGCATCGAGGGACGGCGCCGTGCTCGCCCTGTCGGCACAGCCTCAGGGCAAGTACGAGACGGCCCACGCCGCCTTTATGGCGCAGGAAGGTCGCGCCGACGCGGCTGCGATGCGGAGCGTGCTGGAAGCGACCGACATCGACATGTCGAGGCTGGACGCCGACCGCAAGGCGCATGGAAGCGAGATCGATGCACAGCTTGCCCGCAACCTGGCGATTGCGGAGGCACTCGGTCTGCAGGGCACACCCGCCTATCTGATCGGCCCGTTCCTCGTCGCCTCCGCGCTCGACAAGGCCGGCTTCGGACAGGTGATCAAGGATGCGCGGGCGCGAGCAAAGGAGGGCTGAACGTCTCAGGCCTTCTGGAAATGGAGGGTGGCGCGGAAGCCGCCACCTTCCTGGTTAGCCAGCGCCAGGCTTCCGCCGACCCGCCGCATGATGGTGTCCACGATCGCGAGGCCAAGGCCGGACCCAGCCCCGTCGCGACTTGCACCGCGGTAGAAGCGTTCGCGGGCGTGCGCGAGATCCTCTTCGGTCATGCCGGGTCCCGCATCGATGACCTCGAAGCGGATTTCCTGACCGGGTGACGAGATGATGATCCGCACCGCCCCGCCAGCCGCCGAGTGCAGAATTGCGTTTTCGAGGATGTTGCGTAGTGCGGTGGTGGCAAGCGCCCGGTCGCTGGAAACCATCCCGGCATGAACGCCGTGCACGTCGATGGTGACGTCGCGGCGCGCTGCAAGGGTCTCCGCCGACTGCACGCCATCGCGCACGATCGCTGCGGAATCGGCGGAGGAGATCGTATCTTGCTCCTCGTTGGCGTCGGCGGCCGCCAGATCGAGCAACTGCCTGACCAGCCGCGACGAGCGGTCGACCCCACCTGCGATCTGCTCGAGCGCGTGCCGGCGGATCCCGGGATCATCGGACGCCAGCGCGATCTGCGCCTGTGTCTTCAGGCCGGCGAGTGGCGTCTTCAGTTCGTGGGCTGCGAACACTGTGAAACTTTTCTCCCGATCCCGAGCACCGGCGACGCGTCCGAACAGGCCGTTGATGGCATCGAGTGCGGGCTGCAGTTCGCCGGGCGCATCGGGCAGGTCGACCGGACGCAGATCGTCGGCGTGCCGCTGGCTCAGGAGACCTGCCATGCGGTCGAGTGGGCGCATGCCGCGCTGAACCGACAGCCAGATCAGGAGCCCAGCGATCGGCAGGACGATTGTCATGGGCAGCAGCGTGCCGGTCATGACGTCATTCACCAGCGATCGGCGAACCTTAAGGTTGTCGCCGACCATCACCTGAACGCCGCGGTCGGAGTTCAAAACCGTGTAGACGCGCCAGGTGTGGCCGTCGATCGTGGTCTGCGAGAAACCGTCATCGCTCGATGCCAGGCGTTCGCGCGGCGCTGCCTCCGAGCGCCCGACCAACCCACCAGCCAAGGACCAGATCTGGCAGGAGAGCTGATGGCTGTAGGGCTCGTCGGTCATCGTCTCGACGTCGAGCCCCTCGATCGCGCCGGCTGCCGTTGCGATCTCGATGCGATGGTCGGTGATCAGCGAATCCACCATGCGGGCGGCTTCTCGCAGCCGGGCATCGAGCACCTGCTCGACGCGCGCCTGTGTGCTCCAGTAGATCCACGCCGCCGCGGATAGCCATATGGCCCCGGTCGTAAGAAGGAGGATCAGCAGCAGTCTAGCGCGCATCGAGTTCACGGCGGCTCTCCGCCGACGCGATAGCCGATGCCGCGCACGGTCTGGACGACGCCCGCGCCGAGCTTTGCTCTGAGATTGTGGATATGGACCTCAACCGCATTGCTCTCTACGCCTTCCTGCCAGCCGTAGATAGTCTCCTCCAGCGCCGTCCTGGCGATGACTGCGCCGGGGCGTTCCATGAGCAGGCGCAGGATGGTGAATTCGCGGCGAGTAAGGCCGACAGGCTTGTCATTGCGGGTAACGGTATGCGTCGCAGGGTCGAGCACAACATCCTGCCAGGACAGGGTTGCGTTTGCTCGCCCGGAGCCACGCCGCTGGATAGCACGCAGACGGGCGGCGAGTTCGTCGAGATCGAAGGGCTTGCCGAGATAATCGTCGGCGCCGGCGTCGAGCCCGGCGATCCGGTCGCCGACCTGGTCGCGTGCCGTCAGGAGCAGAATCGGCGTTGCGTCGCGCTCGCGTCGTCTCTGTGCGAGAAGATCAATGCCCGACCCGTCGGGAAGCATGATGTCGAGCACGACGGCCTCGTAATCGCTCGCACGCAGGGCCGCATCGGCATCCGTGCAAGTCGAGACAGCGTCCGGGCTGAAGCCTGCGAGCTTCAACCCGACGGTCAATCCGTCCAGCAAAATAGGATCGTCTTCGACGATGAGAATGCGCACCGCTGACAGCGACTCCTTCCGATTGCAGGTCCTGTCTCGACCCATCCGCTTAAGGCTGCCTTAAGTTGCCCCACCGAGACGGCACTGCTTCGCAACGAAAGAAGGCCTGATCAAGATGCGGTTCACCGTCTTGGCTCTCATTGCCCTGCTCCTCTCGGTGGGCGCAGCCCTTACGCAGCCGGCTGCGCCGCTCGATGTCGACGAGGCCTTCGCGTTGTCAGTTGCGAGAGACGGGGAGACAGTTGAACTCCGCTGGACGATCGCTTCCGGCTACTATCTCTACCGCGACAATGTACAGGTCACCCAAGGCGCGGGCGACCTTCCGGTCACGATCTCGAAGGGCGTCGCCAAGGAGGATCCGGGCTTCGGCAATGTCGAGGTCATCTTCGACGAAGCCGTCGCGATCGTCGTACCTGAGACCGGCGAACCTCTACGTGTCGAGTACCAAGGCTGCCAGGACGGTGGCATATGCTATCGGCCCGAAGCGCGCATCATCGCGCCTGATACGCTCGCGATCACGAACGCCGTCAGCGACTTCGTCGCGCCGACGACCGCCGACAACTCGCTGGCTGCCGCCGGCATCGCGATCGCGGACAATGGCGGGGAGGCCTCCTCGATCCTCGCGGGCAGGAGTGTCTTCTGGATCACGTTGAGCTTTCTCGGCTTCGGCCTGCTGCTGGCCTTCACCCCATGCGTCTTCCCGATCTATCCAATCGTAATCGGCATGCTCGGCCGCCAGGGCGAACGGACAAATGCCCGCCGCGGTTTTGCGCTGTCCACCACCTACGTTGTCGGTCTGGCGCTTGCGTTTGCGATCGTCGGTGCCGTCGTTGGCTGGAGCGGGCAGAACATCCAGTTCGCTCTGCAGTCGCCGGTTACCACCGCAGCGGTCGCGGTGCTCTTCTTCGTCTTGGCGGCCTCCATGTTCGGCGCCTTTGAGTTGCACCTTCCGAGCGCGTTCACTGCCCGGTTTGCAGGACAAAGCAGGGGCGGCTCCCTTGGATCGGCCGGCATGCTCGGGTTCACCTCGGCGCTGATCGTCGGACCTTGCGTGACGGCGCCGCTCGCCGGCGCGCTGGTCTACATCGCGCAAGGCGGCGACTGGCGCATCGGTGCGCTGGCGCTGTTCGCGCTGGGTTTTGGAAAGGGCCTGCCACTCATCGCCATGGCCACTTTCGGCGCTGGCCTGTTGCCGCGCGCCGGACGCTGGATGGAGGAGATCAAACGCCTGTTCGGCTTCGGCTTCACTGCCATGGCGATCTGGGTCGCGACGCCGCTCGTGCCCTTGGCGATGGACCTGTCGCTTTATGCACTGCTCTTGATGATCGCCGCGGCCGACCTCGTGCTGCGTATCTCGTCGCGACGAGCAAAGGCGGCCGGTATGGGACTGACGCTCGTTGCGGGCGTCCTGGCTCTCGGCGCGCTCGATGGCAGCGGCAAGCCCATGCAGGCCCTGGCGAGGATCGCGCTTCGCTCCACGCCGCCTATCCAATCGGACCTTGCATTCACCACGACCGCCTCGCGCGAAGGCCTGCTACGCGCCTTCGATGCGGCCGGCGAGAAGGGGCAGCCGATGATGCTCTACGTCACGGCCGACTGGTGCGTGATTTGCCGGACCATCGAGCGCAAGGTGCTCCCAGGCAAAGGGGTCGCTGCAGCCTTGGAAGGCGTCCATCTGGTGAAATTCGATGTCAGTGAATTCGACGCGGCCGCCCAGTCGGTTTTGGACGAACTGAAAGTCGCCGGACCGCCAACCATGATGTTCTTCGACCCCACCCGGAAGGAGCGGCAAGGGACGCGCCTGATCGGAAGCATAGAGCCATCCGACCTTGTCGACTCCGCGACGGCACTCAAGCGATGAATGCCATCACGATCGGACCGATCATGCTGTCGGTCGACAGGCTCGTCGCCCTTGCGGGCATACTCGCCTTCATCGCTGTTACGACGATCGCGGCGCGCAAGGGCGGCGACCGCGTCGCGCGATGGTCGACGACCGGTCTGGTCGTCGGGATCATCGCAGCGCGGATCGCCCATGTCGTCATCAACTGGAGCACTTCGCGGAAGACTCGTGGCGTGCGGTTGCCGTCTGGCAAGGCGGGTTCTTCTGGCCCGCCGGCGTTCTCGCCGCGCTCATCCTCCTGCTGGTCCAGGTCAGGGACATGCGCGGACGGATCGCAGGCCTTGCCGGCCTGGCCGCCGGCCTCTTGGTCTGGAATGCCGCTTCACTCCTGACGTCAGGCGTCGATCCGGTGCCGCTGCCAGGCAATCCGCTGCAGACGCTCGGTGGGGAGAAGATTGCGCTTCCCGCACTCGCCAGAATGCCCATGGTGATCAACCTCTGGGCCACATGGTGTCGCCCTGCCGGCGCGAGATGCCGATGATTGCCGAAATCGCGGCGGCGAACAGCAACATCACTTTCGTCTTCGCGAACCAGGGTGAGGATGCGCCCGCATCCGCCGCTATCTCTCGCAGCCGGGCCTGCTCCTGCCCAATGTCCTTATGGACGGCCTCGGCGAGCTTGGCCGGCACTACAAGGCGCCGGGCCTGCCGGCGACGCTGTTCGTCGGGGCAGATGGCCGACTGGTCGACATCCATCTCGGCGAGATTTCGCGAGAGGCGATGCGCGCCAAAATGGAAGGTCTTGTTTCGTGGACGCTGCCAAAGGAGAATGACGGCTGAAAGCCGGAACCCACCGCTCAACAGATCCATTCTCCTTACTTGGCAGCAGGTCGGTGCTTAACGGCCGATTGCTCCATCTGGTTAAACGACCGAAATGACGCCGCAGCGTTCTGATGGTCGTCCCTGGCTTATATAGGACTCAAGGGCCTCGATGGCGGATACTGAAAGGTTCTTTCTATCCTCGCCGAATTTCTTCGGGACCCCCTGTTCGGTGACGAAAGCGGCCCTGTAGCGAGCCCCCAAGTCGACAGGATGGCCCTCAATGAACGCCCTCTGTATCCGCTGCCCGGCTGGATTCTCAATTTTGAGGTAGAGATCAATTCCTCTGCTCCGTTTTACGAACCCGCCCATCTGCTCATACGGGGCTGCGGCGAACGTTCGTTCTAGGTTTTCCTCCAGCATTGTCAGTATTTCACTACCCGACAGCTCAACCGTAGATACAGGCGGGTTGGTCGGAATGATGTTCCAGAGATCATTCACGGTGACAGGACCAGGCGCGATGGGCGCGCCATAGCGCCATCCATTGGAGAATGCCAAGATCGTATCTGCTGCACTCGCAATCGCATTCAGTAGCAGATCGTCCATCGTTGTTTGGAACATCCGATCGCGTGCGAGACAGATATCACTCTCGCCTACAATACGACCGAGATAGTCGCGATAGGGTGCGAGCGTCTTGTCTACCAAGAGTTCCATTTCGCGGTCCATCCGGATAGCTTCGTCAACGGGAATAAGAAGATGGTTGTGCGCAAGGATCTTTCCATCGCGGATCTCCAGATCGAGGCGGCCGACAAACGACCCATGGCAGCCCGATTGAATGACAATCGCGCCGTTCACAATCGCCGGCTCGTGCATCCGATTGTGAGTGTGTCCACTCAACAGAACATCGATTCCCGGGACGTCTTTCGCGAGCTGAATATCTTGCGGAAAACCAAGGTGGGAAAGGACGATAATGATGTCGACGTCTTCTTCGAGACGGAGACGCTGTATGTGCGAAGGCAGTTCATCCCGCCCGAGAGTCAGGTAAATGCCGTCATGGAAGCGCGGCGGCATAGTCTTGTCGACAATGGTTGCGGCGATGCCAATGATGCCGATGCGAAGACCGCACCGTTCGATTACACGTGTCGGCGGAAAAAATAGGTCTTCCGTTGCCTCTTCATAGCAATTGATCGCAAGCATCGGGTGGTTAAGTTTGGTAACGAGATCCTTGAAGTGCGATGGACCGTAGGCAAAATCCCAGTGCCCGGTCATTCCGTCGAGTTCCAGATGATTTAGGATAGGCAGCAGAATCTCCCCCCTAGTTTTCACTACTGGGTAAGTGCCATGAAATGTATCACCATTGTCCAGCGCAACAACAGCTCCCGGGCGCTCCTGCCGCACCTGCCTAAATAGCCCTGAGATCCTGGCGTATCCTCCCAAGGTCACCAGACGACTGTCACCACCCTTAAGCAAGACCTCGGGGTGAGGTTCCAGATAGCCGTGGACGTCGTTAATCTGCAGGACCGTCACTTTGCCGGAAGTCATCAACGTTCTCCTCGCACAAACGGCTTGAGCCTCCCTGGCGACCAAAAGTTCTTTACTTGCCAAGCCGTCCAGCAATCTTCTGCATGGATCTGTGTCTGACATTTACGGGAGATCTTGAGCCTATTGGTTGTGCAAAATCGACGTAGATGTCGATGGCTCGCCGAGGATCGGTAGCCGCGGCATTTCCCGGAATTGTCGTCACCGACAAATCGGTCAACTTTTGCAAGCCTACTAGCAACGACTTGCTCGAATACCACACCCATTGTCGCGCCCTTTTTGAGCCGAACGCCGAGGGCGAGCAAAGGTTTCTCTGAATTTTCCGCGGACAGGACTTCGATCGAACCTCCGGTTCTCTAAAGCAGGTTGGGAGGGTCCAGCCACGCTACTTCGCGTATCAAACGATTTCGAAGAAAACTGAGGTCCGGACGGCGTCCAAGCTGGGGAGATCATGGACCTCGAATGATCCAAACCGCGCCTGTCGCAAACTGGTTCGGCGTATACCGCCCTCTAGCGGAACCAACTCGCAGCTCCCGCTGTTCAGATCAGATGAGCACATCGCGGTGAACCAATGCAGGGAACAAATCCATACTGACGGCGTCGCGTGTTGCTCAAAATCTGTGACGCTTCGACAACGTTTACGGCAGCTCGATAGGCTGGGGAGCCCCAGGTTACGAAACCTTCGACAACTAGTGAGGACCAACATGGGCAACATCGTCGAGATCGACAGCAACCACAGCGTGGCCCGTTTCGCGCCCGACGAAGCCGCGCTTCTCAAAGCCGCCGAAGACGGCTTTCACAGCATCGTCAACTTCCGCACGAACCAGGAGAACCAGGAAGTTACACCGGAGGATGAGCGGCGCCTCGCCGAGGAAGCTGGGTTGGCCTACCTGCACCATCCGTTGGCGCGGGATGCGTTGGATGATGAGCTCGTGGACGATTTTCGCCAGAAGCTCGCTGATCTCCCGGGACCGGTGCTATTCCATTGTGCCCCCGGGAAGCGGGCCGGTGCAATGGCTCTGATGGCGTTGGCGCCCAAGGAGGGGCTAAGCGGAGAGGCAGCGATCGCCAAGGGACAGGAAAGCGGTCTTGACCTGTCGCAAGAGGAAATCGGCCAGTTCGTGAGGAGCTATGCGGATCGCAAGTCGGGCGCGTGATCTCTGAGGCCACCGCAGGTCGGAGCCAAGGGCGACCCTCTGCCTCACGCCTCTCCCCCCAATTTGGACGCGGGCGACTAGGCTCCGCGACATTCGCGGCTGGGGCCAGTAGGCGTACGACGGCATCTCCCCCGCGAATATTCGATGCTCTGAAACAAAGCCTACCCGCCAGCGTTGCTCATCCCACCATGGAGACGACAGATGGAAACTGCATTCACACCCTGGCTTTCGCTTGGCGGCGGCATGATCATCGGGGCCTCGGCGGTGCTTTTAATGGCAACGAATGGTCGCATCGCCGGCGTCAGCGGCCTCACATCGCGGGCTTTTTCCCGCTCTACCGGCGGCGAGGCACGTGGCGTTTCGGCGCTGTTCGTGCTGGGCTTGGTGCTTGCGGCGCCGATCTGGTTCCTTGTCTTTGGGGACTGGCCGCAGCAATGGGTTCCGTCCAACCTGCCCCTGATGGCGCTGGCTGGTGTTCTCGTCGGCTTCGGCGCCGTCTATGGCAGTGGCTGCACCTCGGGCCACGGGGTTTGCGGCATCAGCCGCGGCTCGGTTCGCTCGATCGTCGCCACAGCTACCTTCATGGCTGCGGCGTTCGTCACCGTGCTCGTCACCCGTCACGTGATAGGGGGCTGAAATGAAACAGCTCTTCGCGCTACTATCCGGGCTCGCTTTCGGTTTCGGCCTGATCATATCCGGCATGTCGGACCCGGCCAAAGTATCGAATTTTCTCGACGTCATGGGAACATGGGACCCGAGCCTCGCCTTCGTCATGGGCGGAGCCATCGCCGTCACCGGCCCGGGCTTCGCTTGGCTCACTCGCAGCCGCGCGCGACCCTTCTTCGACGACAAATTCCGACTGCCGACCGCCACCGACTTGGACCTGAAGCTATTGACCGGCGCCTCGATCTTCGGCATCGGCTGGGGCTTGGGCGGCTTTTGCCCTGGCCCGGCGCTGACTGCCCTGCCGATTGCGGCCACCGGCACGCTGATCTTCGTCCCATTCATGCTGGGCGGCATGTGGCTCGCCCGGCATACGCCCGACCTGACCGTCGCCTTGCCCAAAGGAGCGGCCCAATGACTGCCCCCTCAAGAGCCGTGTCGTTCGCCATTCGCCTTGGACAGGCCAAGGCAGCCCCCACGTTTGGGGCATCTACGAGCCGGACACCGGTTCAATTCAGTATATCTGTGCCGACCCCAAGACGCTGCAGGCGGCACTGATCGACGTCGTATGGAATTTCGATCCGAAGAACTACCGCTTCTCGACCGAAAGTATGGACCAGGTGCTCAAGATTGTGCGCGACAACGACCTGACCGTTCAATGGGTGCTCGACACCCACCCTCATGCGGATCACGTAATGGCCTCGGCCCACCTTAAGGAACGAACCGGCGCCCCCAACGCAATCGGCGCGATGGTGCCTAAGATCGCGAAGATATGGGCAGACATCTACAACCTGCCTGACTCCTTCGAGCCCTCACGCGATTTCGACCACCTGTTCGAGGAGGGCCAGACTTTCGAGGTTGGCGAGTTGGAGGTGAATGTCATGCTATCGCCAGGCCACACCCTCGGGTCGATCACCTATGTCTGCGGCGACGCCGCCTTCGTGCATGACACGCTGATGCAGCCTGACGCCGGCACCTCGCGCTCCGACTTTCCGGGCGGGAATACCGCTGAGCTCTGGGGCTCGATCCAGGACATCCTCTCACTACCTGGAAACACAAGGCTCAACGTCGGACACGACTACGGCACAGAGGAGCGCGATGAGCCGCGCTGGGAGGCCACGGTCGCCGATCACAAAGCGCACAACATCCACGTCAAGGATGGCACTGAGCGAGAAGCCTTCATCGAGCACCGCCAGGCCCGTGACAAGACGCTGGCGCTGCCGAACCGCATCCTCGCCGCGTTGCAGATCAACCTGCGCGGCGGGCGGCTGCCCGAGGCCGAGGATGACGGCAACTACTACCTGAAGCTGCCGGTGAACCGCTTCGATTGATTCACTCAGCGGGTCGCGAGTTTCGTTTCTGTAATCATCCGGGTACCAGACATGACACGGTCCGCACTTACTCGCTATTTGCCGATCCTCGAATGGGGCAGGCGCTACGACCGCTCCGCTTTCACCGGCGATGTGGTCGCGGCGGTGATCGTGACGATCATGTTGATCCCGCAATCTCTGGCCTACGCATTGCTGGCAGGAATGCCGCCAGAGGCCGGGATCTACGCATCCATCGTACCGATCCTACTCTACGCGATCTTTGGTACCAGCCGCGCACTGGCAGTCGGGCCGGTAGCTGTGGTTTCGCTGATGACGGCTGCGGCCGTAGGCAACATCGCCAACAGCGGCACCGCCGACTACGCCACGGCGGCACTGACGCTGGCTTTGCTGTCGGGCGCGATCTTGCTCGCGTTAGGGCTGCTCCGACTGGGGTTTCTCGCCAACTTCCTGTCGCACCCTGTGATCGCGGGCTTCATCACCGCGAGCGGAATCCTGATCGCGGCGAGCCAGTTGCGCCACGTCCTCGGCATTCAGGGGGAGGGCCACACGCTGATCGAGATCGTAGTGGGCCTCTGGGCGCATATGGGCCAGATCAACCTCATCACTGTCGCGCTCGGCGTCTCAACCACTGCCTTTCTGTTTTGGGTCCGGAAGGGGCTGAAGCCGTTGCTGTGCCGCCTCGGCCTCGGGCCGCGCATGGCCGATCTCGGTGCCAAGACAGGGCCGGTGCTTGCCATCGTCGCCACCACGCTTGTTGTCTGGGCGATCGACCTGGGTGCGCGCGGCGTCGCCATCGTCGGCGAGGTGCCACAAAGCCTGCCACCGCTCACCATGCCTTCCTTATCCCCGTCCCTGATCTCCCAACTGCTAGTGCCCGCTTTGCTGATCTCGATCATCGGCTTCGTAGAGAGTATCTCGGTGGCGCAGACGCTGGCCGCCAAGAAGCGCCAGCGCATCAACCCTGATCAGGAACTGATCGGTCTGGGCGCGGCCAACATGGGAGCGGCATTCACCGGGGGCTTTCCGGTCACTGGCGGCTTCTCTCGCTCGGTGGTGAACTACGACGCTGGCGCAGAAACCCCCGCTGCAGGGGCCTACACTGCCGGGGGTCTGGCACTTGCCGCTCTGTTTCTCACGCCGTTGATCCATTACCTGCCGAAAGCCACCTTGGCAGCCACGATCATCGTGGCTGTGCTGAGCCTCGTCGATTTTACGATTTTCAAGCGCGCCTGGGTTTTCAGTCGGACCGACTTCGCCGCCGTTACAGCGACGATCCTGCTGACGCTGGTGTTCGGCGTAGAGGTTGGCGTCACGGCGGGCGTCGTCACCTCGATCCTCGTACACCTTTATAAGACCTCGCGACCACACATTGCGGTGGTCGGTCGGGTGCCCGGCACCGAGCACTTCCGTAACGTGCTGCGCCATGAGGTCGAGACTCAACCCCACGTGCTGAGCCTGCGCGTCGACGAGAGCCTCTATTTCCCAAACACTCGTTACCTCGAAGACCAGATCTCGGGCTTTGCAGCCGACAAGCCTGAATTGACTGATGTTGTTCTGATGTTCCCGGCGGTGAACGAAATAGACCTCTCGGCACTAGAATCGCTCGAGGCAATCAACACCCGGCTCAGGGACTCAGGCGTGCGTCTACATCTAAGCGAGGTGAAAGGCCCGGTGATGGACCGCCTGAAGCGCAGCCATTTCCTCGAGGACCTAACCGGAGAAGTGTTCCTCAGCCAACATGAAGCGGCTCGCAAGCTGGCGGCCCACGTGACGGCTCACCCACAGCCATCGACGTGATCGACTGTCACGTCTGTTTTCGGGTGGCACATGAGATGCATGCATGTCCGACCTGAGACGCGAAGCCGAAGTTCAGAGGGCGAGTGATCGATGTCCGCTTTTGGGTGAAGGCAAAGTTTGCCTGGACATCAGCGATGAGGGCGCAAAGCGGACCGGCAACTTGTGGGCCGCAACCGGACTGGCAGCTTTTGGCCTGAGATGTTGAGAGGCGGACATTGCACCAGAGCGGGTCATTGGCGTCATGGAGGACAATGGCCACCTACACCCAGTCGCCGGAGATGACTGGTCGAGGTTCGCTCGAACTTTCGACCGCTGAGGCAAAAGTCCATCAGATAAAAAGCGACCTGTGCATACCGAGGAGGGCAACCGGATTGGCTAACCCTGATGATCGATCGACTGGGTTTGACCCTATAGTTCGATTGAAGACGACTTTCGAGCGACCTTGCTGGCTCGGCTGGTCGTTCTGCCGCACCGAACCCTTCAACGATCGCCTGCGTCCGTGAGGCGCGAGCACTGCCTAGTTGGAATTGCATCGCGATCAATGCACTCTCCTTGCGCAAGGACGATCTTTTGCGCGATGGCAGTTGAATCTGTCTTGCCAATGGCTGATGCCAGATCGGGGTCCTCAGGGGCAGAGCGGATGAATGAACAGACCCATAAGAAACTTACAGCAGTTGTCACGGGCGCGGCCGGTGGCATGGGTAAGGCGATTGTAAATCGGCTGTCAGATAGTGGCCACGTAATTGCGGGCCTCGACGTCAACCGACCAGGGCTCAAGGAGGTCGAACAGGCGATCAAGACTGGCGGCGGGAGCTTCCTGTCTGTCGAGTGCGATCTCACGGACCCAGTCGCAATCGCCCGTGCCTTTGAGGCGATCGACGCCGAGATTGGGGGGCTCGACGCCTTGGTCAACAATGCCGGAACCTGCTTCATGGGGGAGTTCCCCGACATAGCGGCGGATGAACTCAATCGGCAGATGGCAGTCAACTTTACGGGTGCATTCCACTGTTGTCAGGAAGCCGTGCGCCGGATGAGGCTGAGGCCAGGCGTCAAGAAGATCGTCAACATTTCATCGAACGGCGCCTACAATTTCGATGTCTTCGACCCGCCGCATTACCGCGCCAGCAAGGCAGCACTCGACACGCTGACGAAGGATCTTGCACGGCGCTACGCGCGGGACCGGATCAGCGTCAACTCAATCGCCCCTGCGATGACCGAGACCCCATTATTTAACGTCCTGACTCCTGAGGTTCTGGAAAGTGCACTTGCGGCGATGCCACATGGTCGCGCGATGCGGCCGCAAGAAGTCGCTGAATGGGTGAGCTTCCTGATTTCGCCAGCAGGCGATGTTGCGAGTGGCAATGTAATCATCCTCAACCAAGGACGTGATGTACGGTAACTTTGAACTCGCATTCAGTCGTAGAACTGGGGAGCTTTCCGCAACTGCGGCCACTGCTCGGGCGAATGACCGTAGATCACGAAGGCCCCGAGTTCCGTTGCAATTCTTAGGATACGGTCCGCACTCTTGATTGCGAGTTCCGGATCCCATGAACCTGCAAAACGCTCGTCAACTTCAGAGGGATGCGAGATTGCATCCGCAGTCAGCAAGACTGGTCCGGTTTTCGGCAGCGTCACCAGAACAGACAAATGACCTGGACTGTGTCCTGGAGTGGATAAGATTCTGAGGCCATCGCAAAGTTCCAGGTCGCCGGAAACCGTTGTCGTTTCGACCTCTGGCCAATCCATAGGCTGTACCTCTCCCCAGTATAGTGGCTTAGGTAGCGCTCGTTCTGCCGCACCGATCAGCAACGTTGCGTCTGGGAAATCGGCAATGGCCCCAACATGATCGATGTGGGTATGGGTAATGATCAAGCAATCGACAGCACTCGGGCGCAGGCCGATCTTGCCTAGCTGAGCAGATGGCAAGTGCTCGGTTGAAAGTTCACGAACCTCGCCGAATTCTTTCAGTCGATCTTCCGCCGAGGCCTTTGCAGCATCGATAGCGTACTTCGCTGGAAATCCTGTGTCGACGAGTATGCGGCGCCCCAGTCTTGTTTCGATCAGGTAGCCGCAGATCGCGATGATCCGATTTCCGCCGTGTACCTTGAACAGTCCGAAATCCAGGATGTAAAGCCGCAGAGGCTGGTCTTCGGGGTTCAATTTTGTCGGCATCACTGAAACTCGCTGCATTCTCTACATGACGCACCCGGCTGGCCGCCGGCGCGTGTTCAACTTACCCTTTGGCCCAAACCAAAGACAGATCGCTACCAACACATGTCATTCTGCCCGTGGGCATTGCGGCGGGCCTTGAGTCCAGCGATGATGCTAGGACCATATCCGACACTCAGGGGGAGGATACGTCCATGAAGCTTTCGACAAGGACTTTGAAGGCCGCTCAAAAGGCGGCGGAAGAGCAAGGTATGACGGTTGATGAATGGGCAGACAAGGTCTTGTCCCGTGCGGCCTCGGCGAAGCAAGCTCCGAAGATTGAGGATATGCTGCGCGAGATCTCCCGCAAGGTCGATCAGATAGTTGAAGACCGACATGTCGGCGATAAGGTCAGCGACCAAGTTGGGAGCGCCATCGAAGAGATCGGCGCTTCATTCCAGCGTATCCGGAAGACGACTGGACGGGTTTTTGAGAAAGTACGAACGCAGGCCAGCACGGCTGTCGGCGAGGTAGCAGGGAAAGCAACAGAGGCGTTTGGCCATGCCGGTCAGTCAGCTTCGGGACTTGTGACTCCTGTTGCCGCCTCGTCAGGGGAACGAAACAGCACCAAAGCAAGCAGGCCTAAGAAGAACGCGGTTCCCATGCAGACGCCAAAAGTCGAGAACCCGAAGCCACGGCCGAAACGCGCGCCTGCTACGAAAGGCAACCGCGACAAGTAGACCACATTGGTTCGGAGCGCGTCGATGTCGACCCGGCGTGTATTTGCAGGCAATGTCTGCAAGGCAACCACGCTGATTCTACCGACCCACAATCAAGCGAGAACGGTCGGTCTGGGGCTGGATCCGGACGGTCAGCTTCTGCTTGCGAGATGCGGAAAGCAGACCAGTTTAGGCGCTCTGGCATACCGGGGAGGGATTTCGCGTCATATTGTTTTCCACCCCTAGAAGCTGGCAGTTCCTCGATTCAGCGGCTTATACTGGCCCAACAATATCGGGCGGTGCTTGACGATCTCCTTGGACATGAACGTAAAGAAGGCTTGGACTTTCGGGTGCTTATGAAGGTCAGATGGGTGAGTATCCAGAAGCCGGTCGTAAGTTCCGGCTGAGGTTCTACGACACGGACAAGCCGCGGATCCGCATCGCCGATCTGGCACGGCAGTAGCGCAAGTCCAAATCCCGATTGCGCTGCGAAAGAGATACCCAAGACGCTGTTGCTTCGGCTGGCAATTTCGCAATTGGGCGCAACTTGGCGTAACCAGCGGGCGGGCGTAATGTTCTCGAGCGTGCCTTCGAAGCCAATCAGCTTGTGGCCGTTCAGATCCTCTGACGTCTCCGGACGACCCGCCCGATCTAGATATCCATTGCTCCCATATACGGCCCAAGATTGATCCGAGAGCTTCTTGCCTACTAGCGAACTGTTGCCGGGCGGCCCTGCGCGCAGCGCAATCTCCGCTTGGCCATCGCTGAGGTCATTATAGCGGTCCTCGATAATCAGAATCACGTTGATGCCAGGAAACGCCTCGTGGAATGAGTCCAGCAACTGAGGTACCAGACCGATAGCCATTCCCTCCGCAGTTGTCACGCGCAGCGTACCGGTGAAGCCACCGTCAAGTGCGGATGCCCGCCGTGCGAGCGCCTGAACGGCTGCCTCAACTGCATTTGCTTCCGGTAGCAGCGCCTCTCCTTCTAATGTTAGCCCATACCCGTCGCGCTTCCTGTTAAAGAGTCGGAGGGCCACTCCTTCCTCCAGCGCCTGTATGCGGCGAACCACGGTTGACTGGTTGACGGCAAGCTGGCGGGCGGCAGCAGCCGTGGACCCGGTTCGCGCCACGGCTAGGAAGTACCTTAGATCGTTCCAGTCAAGCATCCTGATACTATGCATTTTTGCCGACCCAACCGCCAGAAACGATGATGGCGAGACGATGCGCCGTTCGATATTTCGCAGGTCCTGATCGACATGGAAAAGACACTCCAAGTTCCAACGGGATCTTCTTGCGATGCAGATAAGAACAGCAACACCAGCCGATGCCGATATGTGTGGTCGGATAATGTTCGAGGCCTTCAACGAGATTGCATCAAGACATGGCTTTCCAGCCGATTTCCCAACGCCCGATGCCGCGACGGATTTAGCCAGAGTTCTAATCGCCGATCCAGCAGTCTACGGCCTCGTCGCGGAGGTCGACGGAAAGGTGTCGGGATCCAATTTTCTCTCTGAGGCTGACGCAATCAAGGCGGTCGGTCCGATCACGGTCGATCCCGCGATGCAGGGACGCGGCATCGGCCGCAAGCTGATGCAGACGGTATGCGACAGGGCAAATGGCTCGGCCGGAATCCGTCTTCTGCAGGACGGCTTCAACATGGGTTCGCTGGCGCTTTACGCCTCGCTTGGCTTTGAAGTTCGAGAGCCAGTCGTAGTGATGACAGGAATGCCTTTCGGTACAACGTCTAAGGTCTTGACCGTGAGGCCAATGGTCGACGGCGATGTAGAACCTTGCGACGAACTCTGTAAGCGGATTCTTGGGGTGTCACGCCGGCGTGAGATCGAGAACGCAGTCCGTTCGCTCTCGCCGCTGGTTGCCGAACGCTCGTCGAAGATCGTCGGGTACATGACGGCACCCTCACTTTGGCTTGCCAACCATGGCGTGGCTCACTCTGCGAGCGATATGCACGCGATGATACTCGGCGCGGCCGCCGTCAATCTGAACGTATCGTTCCTGCTACCGACGAGGCAAAGCGCGTCATTCAGGTGGTGCTTGGACCATGGAATGAAGGTTGCGAAGCCGATGACAATCATGGCGAAGGGGGATTACCATCTCCCCACCCGGCCATACATGCCCTCGGTGTTCTATTGATCTGAAAAGAGGAGAATGCGCATGAATGGTCCGTTCGAAGGCCAGGAGACAATCGATGCAAGGAGCTACACTGGACGCTGTTTCTGCGGCGAGGTGGAGATCGTTGCGACGGGCGTCCCCCTGCAGATGGGCTACTGCCATTGCGGGTCGTGCCGCACCTATTCCGGCGCGCCCCTGACAGCGTTCATCCTCTGGCAAAAAGCAGATGTCAGGGTCACGATGGGTGCGGAATACATTGGCCGCTTCAACAAGACGGGAACGAGCGAGCGGCAGTTCTGCACACGATGTGGCGGGCATTTAATGACGGGACATCCTGGTCACGATCTCACGGATGTTCATGCGGCGGTATTTCCCGATATGCCGTTTCAGCCGTCGGTACATCTAAATTATGCAGAAACGGTCTTACCCTTCAAAGACGGTCTGCCGAAGTTCAGGGATTTTCCAGCGGGTTTTGGTTCCGGTGTGACGGTGCCTGAATAGGCTTGTGCGACCCACGAACTGTGTGCACTTGGGTGCTCGCCGAAAAAGCTAGAAATGAAGACCGTCGGTATGAGTGCGGTTGCGACCATAATGTCGAAGGTACTCATGACGCGGTCGTAATGGTCCTCATTTTAGAATGGCGAGCTTAGGCGCGCAGGCAAGCTCTAATTTGATGCCTGCACGCCACTCAGCGGGGCCGAAGCCTGGACCGCAGGGTCAGGCCACGCGTTTGGCGATGCCACTCACGATGCGATCTCGGCATTCCTACGCGTTGGCGAGTCCACCGTGGGGGAATGCCCGTGCCGGCGGCGTGGGCATTCTGGACGAAGGATTTCAACCTCGAACTTTCAGACGATAGTTCTCTCGGCATTCCTATGCGGCCTGCCTAGCTGCGGTATCATCGATCACAGCGTCGTGCCCAGGTTCACCAACACCTCACACGCTCGCAATCGACGTTCCAGCTAAGCGAACGCCAATCCATGATCGGTTAGGATCTTCATCAATTCCTGCGGCGACGGAGGAACCACATCTGTAGGAGGAATGGTCAGCTGTAGAGCGGGCACTCCTGAAGCCTCAATAAAGCTTTCCATGTTGTGACCGGGTGTGAACCCGAAAAGCATTCTACAGCCGTCTGGTCCGACGGTGTATTCGTGGGCGACGCCGCGCGGCCCGAACAGAACGTCACCTGATTTCGCGTCGCTAATCGTACTTCCAACCTGAAAGACTGCGCTTCCTTCGAGGATCACGAAAACCTCGTCCTCGCGTAGATGCACGTGGCGCGGAACACTTAGGCCGGCGGGGGCCAGAATCTCGTATACAGATAAGGCTCCATCCGTGTTGGCCGCACCAATCTTATTCGTGGCGAGCTCCCCAAACCACCACCACGCTGCAACCGAAGGGGAGAAACTTGCTGAGGCATCCATCTTGCTGTGTTCCTATGTGTACGCCACGTTGACAGTCGTGGCTGAGGGGTAGATATTTTAACGGAGAGGTTTTGTCAACGAAATGGCTCGACGAAATTATCAGATGGGAAAGCGCGAAGCGGCGGTCCAAGAAACTAGAGATCGCATCGTTCAAGCGACCCTAGAGCTTCACGCAGAGCAGGGCGTCACTGGTACAAGCTGGGATGACATAGCGGAGCGTGCAGGCGTCGGAGTTGGGACAGTGTATCGTCACTTCCGATCGTTCGATGAACTTCTGCCAGCGTGCGGAGCTCTGACTTGGGAGAAACTCAAGCTCCCGTCTCCATCAATATTTGATGGTGTAATCGGCCAAAGGAACCGTTTGTTGGCGCTGACTCATGCGATTTTCTCATTGTATGAGAGAGGGGAGCATGAACTTTCCAACATTCGCGAAGAAAGCAGCTTTCACCCCGTTCTCGCCGAAGCTGAGCGGCGAGTAGATGACGCGCTCGATGGTTTGGTGGCAGCAGTGGTAGATCGGGAGCATAAGATTGTGCGTGCGCTCACCGATCTTGGAACGTGGAAATCCTTGCGGCGCAGTGAAGTCAACGATCCGGCAACCACAGTAGCAACTCTATTGAATAGGGCACTGGGAGATCGTGACTAGTGGGGTGTCAGATCCCAATTCGCGTCTTTCAACCAATTGTCCGGCATCAAAATATGCATGACGACGTTCTGGCCTGCTGCCGGTTCTTCGGACACCAGGTTAAGCTCACATAGCTTTCTCCTCGAACTCGACGGGGCTCATATAGCCCAATGTCGAGTGCCGTCGCCGGGGAGTGTAAAAGCGCTCGATGTAATCGAACACGTCCGCCCTGGCGTCATCCCTCGTCCTGTAGACCTTGGGGGCTGTCCGCTCGGTCTTGAGCGACGAGAAGAAGCTCTCCATCGCAGCATTGTCCCAGACATTGCCCGATCGGCTCATCGAACAGGTGATGCCGTGGTCGACCATCAAGCGCTGGAACTGCTGGCTGGTATATTGGCTGCATTGGTCGCTGTGCTGCAGCAGACTGTCCGGCTTGCCCCTGCGCCAGATCGCCATGATGAGGGCATCGGTGACGAGCTGCGCCGTCATGGCTGCCTTCATCGCCCAGCCAACGACACGGCGGGAGAACAGGTCGACGACGGCGGCAACGTGGAGCCAACCTTCGGCTGTCCAGATGTAGGTGAAGTCGGCGATCCACTTCTGGTTCGGCGCCGATGCCTCAGAGGCGCGGTCAAGTCCGACACGGAGGCTCGCTCGCCCGTATCCTTCGGTAGTCCACGGCGTCGCGGCCGAGCACGCAACCCGCTCTCCCGCATGAGCCTCTCGACACGACGCAGGCCGCAGGAAAGCCCTTCGGCCAGCACATCGTGCCAGACACAACGGGCACCATAGGTTCGGTCGCTGCTCTTGAAGCTGCGGTCGTTCCGGGAAACGAGTATCTCATCGTGCCGGGAGCGAGCGCTGGGGCCGCGGTTGAGCCAGGCATGGAAGCCCGACCGTGACACATCCAGCGCGTCGCATAGCCATGCCACCGGCCAGATGCCCCGGTGCCTCGCAATGAAAGTGAACCTCATATCGCTTCTCTCGCGAAGTAGGCTGCCGCCATTTTTAGGATGTCGCGCTCCGCCTTCAGCTTCGACACTTCCTTGCGCAGCCGATCGATCTCCTGCTGCTCCGGCTTCATCTGCCCATGGCCGGGAAAGGCGTGCCGTGGGTCCGCGCTCGTCTCAAGGACCCATTTGCGCAGCACGTTCTCATGGAGATCCAGATCACGGGCAGCCTGCGCCACCGCAACGCCTCGATCCTTCACCAATCTCACTGCCTCAAGCTTGAACTCGCGGCTGAACTTCCTTCTCTGAATTCCAACTCTCCAGTTCCGTTAAACACCTTAACTCGGTGTCCACGAAACCGGCAGCAGGCCATAGGGGCCGAAACCGGAATGGTAGCTTCAGGCTCAAGAATGCTATTCCTTAACGTTGAAGCAAGCGGGTTCATCCTGAGGATAAGGACAGCCTGAAGCGAGGATGAAGCAAGCTTCAAATTGGACATGCGAATGCTCGAAATGCATGGTCTTGTCTGCACGCGTGGCACCAGGTGCAGGATAGGACTCTGCACATTGCTCACCGACCGTGGACTTCGAAAATGCAGGCGAGATGGAAGAGTGCCGCTACAGGGTTTGAGCAGCTCGTACGGCTAGCTCAGTCTGACCGGGTTCAATTTGATCAAGCGGATCAGTTCGGTCCGATATGGCTGGAAACAGCCGCGTCATCTCTTCAATGCTAAGCATCACTGTATCGGACAGATCCGCGATTTGCCTCGCATCGACCGGCTCGGCGCTATTGAGCATCCTCTCGATGTCCTCGCACACCGTGGCGGCGCGCCTTGCGCCGGCGCTGCTGCACATGGACTTCAACGCGTGAGCCAACTTGGCCGCATCGCCAACTTCACCCGACATGGCGTCTTGCAGATCCTTCAATCCCCTCGGTGCGTTCTGCTGAAATATGCCAAAGATCTTGGTCGCCACCGACGCGCCACCGCTGCCTGACAAAGCCGCAAACATGTCAAGCGTTTCGGGCGCGATGAGCGGTTGATCGCCGGCGCTGTCGGTACCACTCATGGCTGGTGTCTCCACCTGCAACGATGCAGGAGCCACATCGGCATCGGAGACCTCCTCGGTCGATCCCGGGAGAACAGTATCATCCCTGCTGTTCAGAATTGGCACCAGCACCGACGCCAATTCCTGAATGGTGAAGGGTTTTGCCAGATACCCGTCCATGCCGGCGGTCTTCCAGCGACCCGCCTCGGCGCCTGCGATATGTGCCGTTAGGGCGATAACCGTGCAGGGCCGACGTCCACCTTCGACCTCGATGCGCCGGATTTCTGCGGTTGCCGCATACCCGTCCATGCCGGGCATCGAGCAGTCCATGAAGATCACGTCATAAGGCCCGGCGAGCGACATCTCGATCGCCTCTTCACCGCTGGCGGCAAGATCGGGCGCGATACGAAAGCCGCCTAGCGCTTCGTAGAGCACCTCGCGGTTGACCGCATTGTCATCGACTCCAAGCACGCGGAGACGCGACAGATCGGGCAACTCGATCAGCGTTCGTCCCTGTGTGCCTGCCTTGCCAAGGGGGAGAAAGTCACCAGTCTTCATACAGTTGGCCAACAGGTCGAGTTCGCTGCGGCGGAACGGCAGTTGGATCTCGCCAGCTATATCGATTGCGCTGGCAACGCCGCTCGAGCCTGAGAACGGGCGCATGGCAATGACCGGGACGCTGATCGACGCGTACTCTGCTGCTGCGTCATTCGCATCGCCAGCGCGCGCCAAGACCAATTGAGGGACTGTAGACGAGCCGGACCTGACAAGCCTCGCGCCGCGCGCAGTCATTGCCCTTCCTGCGGCCGCCGCAGTGATGGGGTTCCGGTCGACAATCTGCACCACAACGCCGGGCAGCATAATTTTGTTGGCCGGCAGGTCGATCGGCAGTGTCAGCGAGAAGCAAAAATCGGTGCCAACTCCCTTCTCGCTTGTAACGACGATCTGACCGCCCATCGCATCGACCAGCCGCTTTGTAATCGCCAGGCCAAGACCAGTCCCGCCGAACTTGCGGGTTATTGTCTGATCCTCTTGTGTGAAGCGTTCAAAGATCTGACCGATCTTGTCGTCGGCTATGCCAATTCCGGTGTCTCGAACGTGAACTTGGATCCTGCAGCCATCTGGCGCCTGGGTCGCCTCTACCTCGACGGTCACGCCGCCTGACTCTGTAAACTTCAGCGCATTATTAACCAGATTGGTGAGAACCTGATTGAATCGCGTCGGATCGCCGACAAGACTTCTGGGTACTTCGGGCGCGACGCACAGCGCTATCGTCAAATTCTTCTCGCGTGCCCGCTCGCCGAAGAGGCTCGCGACATCTTCGACGAGCGTATCGATGGAGAACGGGATGGCCTCGATCTCTAGGTGCCCGGCTTCGATCTTCGAAAAATCAAGAATGTCATTGATGATATCAAGCAAGCCGCGGCCTGAGCGCATGATGATATCGCTGTAGCGCTGGTAGCGTTCCGACAGTGGGGCGGCCGAAAGCATCTCGGCCATGACCATCATGCCGTTCATCGGGGTTCGGATCTCGTGGCTCATCGTCGCCAGGAAGTCCGATTTTGCGACATTGGCGCGCTCTGCTTCGTCGCGTGCGGTGCGCATTTCGGCGGTGCGAATTTCCACGGTTTCTTCGAGTGTGTCGCGGTGCCGCCTGAGTTGCTGATCACGTTCGTCTATCCGCGAGAACATGTCGTTGAAAGCGGTCACCAGCACTCCCACCTCGTCGTTGCGATCATGCTTCAGGCGCTGTGTCAGGTCCGAGCGTTGGCCGATATTGGCAAATTCCTCGGATAGCTGCCGCAGCGGCCGAATGATCCGCACGATGCTGATGCGCGCGACGAATGCGGTAAGCAGCATAAGCACGAAACCGAAGACCAGTGCCGTGGCGAGGCTGTCGAAGTAGCGCGCCCTGAGCCAGGCGATCTCCGCCTGAAGTTCCAATGCCCCTACAACAACTCCTGCGTGACGGATTTCAGAGTCAACCGTCAAGGATTCAGCAAAGAAGGTCGAGAGCGCATCCATTTCTTCAATTGAGCCGTCACGGCCCAGTAGCCTGGCTCCGGTGCCAATTTCGGCCAGCACTTGCCCGGCGGTATTCCTCACAACAGAAAAATTGACATGTGGAAGATCGCTGATACCGCGCAGCACTTCCAGCGCGCCTCGGCGATCGCCGATTGAGACGCTGTCGGATATTGCCGCGGCGAAGGCCGCGGCTGAACTCTGGAGACGTTCCCGCTCAGCCGCGATCGTCTGCCTGAAATCATTGAAAAGGAAAGCTGAGACAGAGATCAGAAAGCCAGCGAATACGACCGTAGCGACAGCTAATGAAAGCCGAAATCCAATCGAACCAGTCACACTTGCTTTGCGCATCCAGGTGGTCCCGCTGCTCCTCAGATCAGCATATCGAGGGCCGGTTAACGGCAAATGGATAGTGAAAATGCTAGATTCCGGCGTAAGCCTTTGTTCCGAGTTCTGGGCTATTGCTCTGATCTAGGGTGAGTTTTGAATATGAAGTGTCTTCTGATCGACGACGATCCGGTCTTCCTGGCCGTTGGAGAAGCCATGCTGCAGTCGCTAGGCCATGAGGTCGCCGCGGTTGCCAGTAATGGTGAGCTAGGCGCGCAGGCGATTGCCCGTGCGGGAGAGGCTATCGACGTTGTAATCCTCGACCTGAACATGCCCGGTTTTGACGGGCTGGCATTCTTGCGCGAGATTGCCAGCGCAGCCTTCACCGGTCAGGTGATCATTTCCAGTGGCGAAACCGGCGCTGTGATCCGTTCAGCTCAACGAATGGGAGAAATCCTTGGAGTACGGGTCATTGGCGCGCTGAAGAAGCCAATTCAAATGCCTGCGCTGATCAATGTCCTGGAGCAATGCGGCAAGGACGTCCGACCTTCCGCCAGGCAACGGAAGTCGCATGAGGGTTACGATCTCTCTGGTTCAACCCTCATACCCTTTTACCAACCGCAATTTGACGCCGATACAAGAGCGATTGTCGGCCTTGAAGCGCTCATCCGGATTGCAACACCAGACGGGACGTTACATGGCCCAGACCTTCTGTTCTCCAACATCGAAACGCACAACCAGTTAGTCACGGTATCGCTGGAAATCATACGCAAGGTTCTTGAAGACATGGCCGTCTGGCGCGCCGCTGGATCCGATGGACGCGTATCCATCAACTTCGATGCACGTGTGATCGAGGACCCCCGAGTCATACCGGAGCTTACTGCACTAGTTCATCAAAGCGGGATTCCGGAGCATCACATCTGCCTGGAATTGACGGAAGTGACACTGCCGGCGAACCTTGGCAGGATCATCGAGCTTCTGACCCGATTGAGAATGTCAGGCTATCAACTGTCACTCGACGATTACGGTACCGGTGGTTCGAACTATGAATTGTTGCGCCTGTGCCCGTTCAATGAGCTGAAGATCGATCGTTCTATCGTGAACTCTGCGGCAAGCGAGAAGCACGCCAAGCTCTTCATGGACAACGCCATCGCCATGGCCAGGGACCTAGATATGGTCGTTGTCGCCGAGGGCGTCGAGACGGAACTCGAGCTCGAAATGGTGAAGAAGTGTGGCATCGAGATGGTCCAGGGGTTTCTTCTGTCGAGACCCCTCCCTGCTGCGCAGGCCCAGCGACGCATTCTCGGGCTAGAAAGCACAAGAACCTGCCCTGTGGTTGACGGCGATGTTCAAGCGTTTAGGGCGTAGTCTGGCAAAATTCGTCAGTTGCGAACGCGGTAACTTCGTGGTGCTCGGCGTGTTTGCGTTTCCGGTATTGCTGGGGATCGCCGGGGCGGTGATCGATTTCAACATTTATGACAGCCATCATAAGCGACTGCAGAAGATTGCGGACGGCGCTGTGCTGGCAGCGGCTCGGGAAGCGGGTCTCGAAGGGTGGTCGACAAAGACAGCACAGGCGGTCGCCGACAATTTCATCAGCGCAAATCTCGCCACCAGGACGACCGACACAGTGGTTTATGAAGCCGCCGTCGAGGTCGATACGAACCACCGCAAGGTCTCGGTCACGATCGAGCAGGACCACTACGGCTATTTTGTCGCAGGCTATTTCAAGCATTCACCGCAGATACGCGTAACGGCGGCGGCACAGTACAGCGGCAGCACGAATGTCTGTGTGATCGGCATTGACACTGCTTCGGTCGGTACAGTCAGTCTGACAAATAGTGCCAGGATTTCGGCATCCAACTGTGCGGTCTACTCCAATTCTACCAACCCGGATGGCCTTCAATTGCTGGAGAATTCGTCGCTGACTGCCTCCCTTGCCTGCAGTGCAGGCGGCTACGAGGGAGCACCGCGAAACTACAGCAAGACACCATTGACGGATTGTCCTGTTGTTCAGGACCCGCTGCTCGATCGACCGGCGCCCACTACCGGCAGCTGCCCTTTGCTCAGCATAGGAAAGATCCTTGAAGGCCTGCCCGTGATGGTGGTCGAGGCTGGGACGCATTGCGGTGGCCTGACAATCAAAGGCTATACGAAAGCCATCTTCGCCCCCGGAATACACACGTTCAAGGATGGGCCCTTGATCGTGGCGGACAATGCAACTGTCGATGGCCTCGGTGGTGTCGGGCTCTACTTCACCGGCAAGAATGCCCGATTTGAGTTCACCAAGAACGCCCGCGTCGACCTCAAAGCCCCGACCAAAGGTTCGATGGCAGGCCTTCTTGTGTTTCAGGACAGAAAGTCGGCATTCCAGAATTTTGTTATTTCAAGCGACTATACACGCAATCTCATAGGCACAATTTATTTGTCGAACGGCGACCTGACGATCAATGCCACCAACAATGTGGCGGAAGAATCCGCCTACACGGCCATCGTCGTCAAGAAGCTTAGGCTGCTTTCCAATCCAAATCTGGTTCTCAACACTGACTACGACAGCACCACAGTCCCAGTGCCGTTTGGTTTGGGGCCGACCGGAGGCACCCTACGCCTGGCACGCTAGGCGGCTCAGTTGTCGAGCGTGTTTTGCATGGCGAGTGCTGACACTGGTCTGTTACATCCGTAGCGATGTGTCACGCCGCTTCTGCAACCAACTTGGCGCCGTGGGCTGTGTGTGGCCAAGTGGCACGGTCCGATCGACCTGGCCGATCCCGTCCACAACATCGCCTGTACTTTGGACCAAATCAGTGTACAGCCACCGACCCGAACGGACGGGAGAGACAATGCTGATCGGGTACGCGACAACGTCGACGCTGGACCAGAAGCTGGCTTCGAGACACAGCTTCGGAAGCTCGAACCCCCTGGGTTGCCAGAAGATCTTTGACGAACAGGCATCGGCCCTGCGGGCTCGTGCGGCGATCGAATTCACCCGAACCGGTTTGGCCGCCACTGCCCAACTGGGCAGTGCGACGGATTTCCAGGTGATCGCCCCGTCAATGTCTGCTTTCAGCGAACGGGAAAGCAGATCTCCATATCCGATATGAGGCGCGGAGCGGTCATTCTGGGAGCCTACTGGTCCGTCAACTCTCAGACCCATGAGCCCACGACTCAGTGGCTAGGTATCAGGCGTGGCGCTTGCGGAGGATGGGCGTGTAGGCATGTTTCGTGACAGGGGCAGGTAGTCCGGTAGAACACGCGTTGGTGCCTCCGATGACGAAAAAAATGGGCCTTGAAGCTAGTTTATGAGCCGGACGCAATAGGATAAATGGTTATGGCATCCGCGAGCAGAGGGTCGCTCGCATCGCATAAGTCATTGATTTCATTTGGCGTGTGGCGGAGAGGGTGGGATTCGAACCCACGGTGGGCTTGCACCCACGCCGCATTTCGAGTGCGGTACATTCGACCACTCTGCCACCTCTCCGCGGTCGTGATCTGCCCCTTGCAAGGCGGGCACTAGATAACTTCTGCGCCACAGAGATACAAGTGCCTTTCGCGGCGAAATACGACAGGCCCGCAAGCCTATCGTCGGCATTGCCTTGACTCGAAAACCGGCTTCGGCTAGGGACAGCGCGCATCCGGCGTGGGGCCTCTCCGCGCCGTTTGTACTTTGAACCCCGCAGACTGACAAAAAGACGGCCGGATCGCCCCGCGCGAAACCAGGCCGACCGAACAGCGAAAGGCATAAAAATGTTCGCAGTCATCAAAACGGGCGGCAAGCAGTATCGCGTTGTCGCCAATGACGTATTGAAGATCGAGAAGGTGGCCGGCGAAGTCGGCGACTTCATCGAAATCGGCCAGGTGCTCGCGCATGGCGAAGGCGACGACGTGACGTTCGGCGTGCCCTTCGTCGAAGGCGCCACGGTGTCGGCGGAAGTGGTGCTGCAGGGCCGCGCCAAGACCGTCATCGCCTTCAAGAAGCGCCGCCGCCAGAATTCGCGCCGCAAGCACGGCCATCGCCAGCACGAGACCACCGTGCGCATCGCCGAGATCCTGCTCGCCGGTGCCAAGGCTTCCAAGAAGCCCGCTGCCAAGAAGGAAGCCGCCCCGGCTGCCGAGAAGGACGCAGCTCCGGCCAAGAAGGCAAAGGCAGCCAAGGCCGACGCTGCACCGCAGGCAGCCTCGCTGTTCACCGCTCCGGCGGGCGAGCCCGACGACCTGACGACGATCAAGGGCATCGGCCCGGTCGCCGCCGGCCAGCTCAAGGAGCAGGGCATCACGACCTTCGCGCAGATCGCGGCCTTCACGGACGCCGACATTGCGAAGATCGACGAGGCCATGCCGTTCAGCGCAGACCAGATCGGCGACTGGCGCGAGCAGGCCAAGGCTCTGGCGAAGTAGTCGCCGGCGCGGACTTGAAACGGCGCGCCTGAGCGCGCATAAGGCATTGAGGCGTCCCCAGGGACGCAAAGGAGCAACAGATGGCACATAAGAAAGCTGGCGGTTCTTCGCGCAACGGTCGCGATTCCGAATCCAAGCGCCTCGGCATCAAGAAGTTCGGCGGCGAAGCCGTGATTCCGGGCAACATTATTGCGCGTCAACGCGGCACGACCTGGCACCCCGGTGTCAATGTCGGCATTGGCAAGGATCACACCCTTTTTGCGCTGGAAGCCGGCGCAGTCGCGTTCCGCAAGAAAGCCAATGGCCGTACCTACGTATCGGTAAATCCGATGGCAGACGCAGCGGAGTAGCCGGTTCCGCACTTCAACACCGGCGCCCCATCTCGGGAACCGGTGTCCGGCAGCCAGCCGGAAAAGGATCAGGGGAGATGGGTAAACCATCGCCCCTTTTTCGTTTCTGGAGGAAAATTTCATGGTTGCCGAATCGGATGACAGCGACGACGAAAGTCTGAGAATCGAGTGCCCGACACTGGCCACGCAGCGGCTGGTGCTGAGGGCACCGCGCGAAAGCGACATCCCGCAGCTGGTGATGCTCGCCGACAACCGCCACGTCGCGCAGATGCTGGCGCGCATGCCGCATCCCTATGGCGAGGCGGAGGCGCGCACATTCCTTGCCATGAACGGGCTCAAGCGGCCGGGCGCCAGCTATGCGCTGACGCTCGCGGGCACCGGCACCTTCGTCGGCTGCGCGGCGCTCAACGCAAAGGAGCGCGGGCTGGAACTCGGCTACTGGATCGGCGAACCCTACTGGAAGCGCGGCTACGCGACGGAGGCCGCGCATGCGCTGGTCGACCTGGCCTTCCGCTCGACCGGCATTGCGGTGCTGCATGCCTCGGCGCGGGTCATCAACCCGGCGTCGCGCCGCGTGCTCCACAAATGCGGCTTCCAGTATGCCGGGCAGGGCATGATGAACTCGCTGGTCGTGGGCCAGGTGCCGGTCGAGCGCTACCGCCTCGACCGCAAGACCTGGCACAGCCTCAGGAGCTGGTAGCGGCGGGCGTGACGGTCGATGGCCGTCACGCCAGCTCGAGCCAGACCGGCAGATGATCGGAGCCCTTGGCAGCATGGTCGACCCAGACATCCTTGACGCGCGCGGCAAGGCCCGCCTCGACGAAGGCATAGTCGAGGCACTTGCGGCGCGCCGGGTCGTCCTGGCGCTTCGGGTCGATCCAGGTGACGCGGTCCTTCGCCCGGCCCTCGACCAGGGTCGCGGCATCGGCCGGCCGGCCGGCGCGCGGCGTCAGGCCGAACTCGTCGTCGGGCGTGCCGGTCACGGCATGGTACTCCGGCGAGCCGGGCCGCATGTTGAAGTCGCCAAGCAGCACGAAGGCTTCCGGGTGCGGCGGCTCGGGAAAGCCGAGATCGGCAACGCCAGTCACGGCGCCGCCCTCCAGCGGATAGCCGGCGGCTCGCTCCAGGAGATGCCTTATCTGCGCCACGCGTTCGTCGGGGCTGGTATGGTCGAGATGCACCGAATAGGCGCGCAGCGGCCCGAAGGGCGAGGCCACCATCGCCTCAAGCGCGCTGCGCTGCAGGTTGAGCGAAGTGTAGCTGCGCCGGCGCGGCAGGAGCAGGTTGCGCGACGCGAGGATCGGCGTCTTCGACAGCACCATGTTGCCGAACTGGAAGCTGCGGGTCACGGCCCTGCCGTTCTCGACGGCAGAGCCCATGTCGACCTCGAAGGGCGCGCCATAGGCGTGAAAATAGTCGGGCAGCAGGTCACGGAGCCCGGCCACCATGTCGATGCCGCCATTGGACGGGTTGTTGCGCGAGACCTCCTGCAGCGCAATCAGGTCGGCGCCGCGCACCGCGTCGGCAATACGCGCAAGATCGAACTGGCCGTCGAGGCCGATGCCGTACTGGATATTGTAGGTAACAAGTCTCATCTCTTCTCCCGTAGCCGGGCGCCGTCCAATTCGGCGCGCCCGGCTCTCGCCCTCAGGCCGGCTTTGCGATAGAGCAGGGCCAGCAAATTTCCATACAAGCAGATTGATGTCCCTTAGATGAAATTTCTCGACCAGGCGAAAGTCTATATCCGATCCGGCGCCGGCGGTGCCGGCGCGGTGTCGTTCCGGCGCGAAAAGTTCATCGAGTTCGGTGGGCCGGACGGTGGCGACGGCGGCCGCGGCGGCGATGTCTGGGTGGAGGCGGTCGACGGCCTTAACACGCTGATCGACTATCGCTACCAGCAGCACTTCAAGGCCAAGACGGGCGTGCATGGCATGGGCCGCAACATGACCGGCGCCAAGGGGGGCGACGTGACGCTCAAGGTGCCGGCCGGCACCCAGGTCTATGAGGACGACAACGAGTCGCTGATCTGCGACCTGACGGAAGTGGGCGACCGCTTCAGGCTGCTGACCGGCGGCAATGGCGGCTTCGGCAACCAGCGCTTCAAGACCTCGACCAACCAGGCGCCGCGCCGCGCCAATCCCGGCCAGCCGGCCGAGGAAAAGACCATCTGGCTGCGCCTCAAGCTGATCGCCGATGCCGGTCTCGTCGGGCTGCCCAATGCCGGCAAGTCGACCTTCCTTGCCGCCGTCACGGCGGCCAAGCCCAAGATCGCCGACTATCCCTTCACGACGCTGCATCCGGGGCTCGGCGTCGCGCGCATCGATGGCCGTGAATTCGTCATCGCCGACATTCCGGGTCTCATCGAGGGCGCGCATGAGGGCGTCGGTATCGGCGACCGCTTCCTCGGCCATGTCGAGCGCACCCGCGTCCTGCTGCATCTCGTGTCGGCCGAAGACGAAAACCCCGCCGCGGCCTACAAGACGGTTCGGGCAGAACTCGCGGCCTATGGGCACGGTCTGGCAGAGAAGCCGGAAATCGTCGCGCTGAGCAAGGTCGACACGCTGGACGCGGCCGCGGCCAAGAAGAAGGCAGCGGCGCTGAAGCGGGCCGCCGGCAAGGCGCCGCTGATGCTGTCGGCGGTCTCCGGCGACGGCGTCGAGGCGGTGCTGCGCGCGCTGATCGAGGAAGTCCAGCAGGCACGCGACGCTGTGGCCGAAGGTGCGCCGGCCGAGTCCCGCTGGCAGGACTGACAGCCATGTCGTCGCTGCAGAAATACCGGCGCATCACCGTCAAGATCGGCTCGGCGCTGCTCGTCGACCGGGCAACGGGGCTGAAGCGCAGCTGGCTGGCCTCGCTGGCGGAAGACGTTGCGACTCTTTCCTCGCGCGGCGCGGAAATCCTCGTCGTCTCCTCGGGCGCCATCGCGCTCGGTCGCACCATCCTCGGTCTCGGTGGCAAGACGCTGAAGCTCGAGGAGAGCCAGGCGGCTGCAGCGGTCGGCCAGATCGCACTGGCTGGCGCCTGGTCGGAAGCGCTCGCCGCCAGGGGGCTCAAATCGGGCCAGATCCTCCTGACGCTGGGCGACACGGAAGAACGCCGGCGCTACCTCAATGCCCGCGCCACCATCTCGACGCTGCTCAAGATGAAAGCCGTGCCGATCATCAACGAGAACGACACGGTGGCGACAACGGAAATCCGCTACGGCGACAACGACCGGCTCGCCGCCCGGGTGGCGACGATGATGGGGGCCGACCTTCTCGTCCTGCTGTCCGACATCGACGGGCTCTACACGGCGCCGCCGGCGCATGACCCCGCTGCCCGCTTCATCCCGCTGGTCGAGCGGATCACGCCCGACATCGAGGCGATGGCCGGCGCGGCGGCGTCCGAACTGTCCCGCGGCGGCATGCGCACCAAGCTCGACGCCGGCAAGATCGCCACGGCCTCCGGTGCCGCCATGATCATCGCGCTCGGCGCGCGCGACAACCCGCTGGCCGCGATCGAACGTGGCGAACGACACACGCTGTTCCAGCCGAGCAGCAACCCGGTCAAGGGATACAAGACCTGGATCGCCGGCCAGCTTGAACCGGCCGGGCGGCTAACCGTCGATGCCGGCGCGGTCGGCGCGCTGATGTCGGGCAAGTCGCTGTTGCCGGCAGGTGTCAGGCTGGTCAGCGGCGCGTTTTCGCGCGGCGACACGGTGGCCATCCTGTCGCCCGAGGGGCGCGAGATCGCCCGCGGGCTGGTTGCCTACGATGCGGCCGATGCCGTAAGGATTGCCGGACTGAAGACCGCCGAGATTTCGGCGGTACTCGGCTACGAGGCACGCTCGGCCATGGTCCACCGCGACGACCTCGTGGTCAGTCGGGTCGGCGAGGACGAGAAAGCGGAAGGATGAACCATGCTGACCACGCATGAACAGTCCCGCGGGGATACGGCCACGCTGATGGCCGGCATCGGACGGCGTGCCAAGGCTGCGGCGCGGCCGCTCGCCATTGCTGGCACGGAGCGAAAGAACGCCGCGCTGATCGCCATGGCCGATGCCGTGCTGCGCAATGAAAAGACCATTCTCGAGGCCAACGCCATCGACGTCGCCAATGGCGAGGAGTCCGGCCTGTCGCCGGCCATGATGGACCGGCTGAAGCTGACACCCGGGCGCATCGCCGCCATGGCAACGGGCATTCGCGAGATCGCAGATCTTGCCGACCCGGTCGGCGAGGTCATCGCCCAGTGGACGCGGCCCAACGGGCTCGCCATCGAACGCGTGCGCACGCCGCTCGGTGTCATCGGCGTGATCTATGAGAGCCGGCCGAACGTCACGGCCGACGCCGGGGCACTCTGCCTCAAGGCGGGCAATCCAGTGATCCTGCGCGGCGGTTCGGATTCGCTCAATTCCTCCGGCGCGATCCATGCCTGCCTTGTCGAGGGGCTGAAGGCTGCCGGCCTGCCCGAGGACGCCATCCAGCTGGTACCGACCACCGACCGCGCCGCCGTCGGCGAAATGCTGGCGGGCCTGTCCGGCAATCTCGACGTCATCATTCCGCGCGGCGGCAAGAGCCTTGTCGAGCGGGTGCAGTCGGAGGCGCGCGTGCCGGTCTTCGCGCATCTCGAAGGCATCTGCCACCTCTATGTCGACCGTTCGGCTGATCTCGACATGGCGGTGAAGATCGCGGTCAACGCCAAGATGCGGCGCACCGGCATCTGCGGCGCGGCCGAGACCCTTCTCATCGACCGGGCCGTCGCCCCGACGCACCTCGTGCCGATTCTCGATGCCCTGCGCAAGGCGGGCTGCGAGCTTCACTGCACCGCCGAAATCGTCACCGCCTATCCGTCGGCCGTGCTTGCAACCGACGCCGACTGGACGACGGAATATCTCGACGCCATCATCGCGGTTGCGCTTGTAGACGGAATCTCCGAAGCCATCGAGCACATCGAGACCTACTCCTCCCACCACACGGAGGCGATCGTCGCGGAGGACGAGAAGGCCATCGAGCGCTTCTTCAACGAGATCGACTCGGCCATCCTGCTCGCCAATGCCTCGACGCAGTTCGCCGATGGCGGCGAGTTCGGCATGGGCGCCGAAATCGGCATCGCCACCGGCAAGATGCATGCGCGCGGGCCGGTCGGCGTCGAACAGCTGACCTCCTTCAAGTACCGCGTGCGCGGCAGCGGCCAGATCCGGCCTTGACCGATCTTTCGACGCTTTATCCGGGCGTCGGGCAGCGCCATTTGAAGATGCCCTATGTCGAGAAGGGGCAGGCCGTCGGCCTGTTCGGTGGCTCCTTCAACCCGCCGCATGCCGGCCACGCACTGGTCGCCGAGATCGCCATGCGGCGGCTGGCGCTCGACCAGCTCTGGTGGATGGTGACGCCGGGCAATCCGTTGAAGAGCGCACGCGAACTCGCGCCGCTCGCCAGGCGGATCGAGCGTTCCGAGGCCATGATGAAAGACCCCAGGGTCAAGATCACGGCCTTCGAGGCGGCCCACAATGTCCGCTACACCGCCGACACGCTGGAACTCGTGCGCGCCAGGAACCCCGGCGTCGATTTCGTCTGGATCATGGGCGCCGACAATCTGCGCGACTTCCACCGCTGGCAGCGCTGGCGCAAGATTTTCATGACCTTCCCGATCGCCGTGATCGACCGACCCGGTGCAACGCTGTCCTTCCTGTCGTCGCCGGTCACCAAGACCTTCGGCTATGCGCGGGTGGACGAAGGCGATGCGCCGCTTCTGGCGCGCATGAAGGCGCCGGCCTGGACCTTCATCCACGGCCCGCGCTCGTCGCTGTCGTCGACGGCCATGCGGGCGGCAGGCCTCTAGCGCCCGTTGATCCACGCGCGACAAAGCCGAGGTTCAGGCGTTAGCCTGTTCGGCGATGTCGCATTTGCAGCCTTGTCTCGGCCTTGGGCAGCGCACCTTGCGGTATGACGATTGCGCACGAAGAGCCAGATAGCGAAACCGGTGCGGGCGCATCGCAGTCATCGCTGACATTGCCGCCTCCCGCCACGCCGGCCATCGCTATCGCCTCGGTGCTGGTGTCGATGGCGCTGATCGCCGTCGGCAACGGCCTGATGTTCGCCTACATTCCCGTGCGGCTCGGCGCGGAGGGATTCCCGCCGACCTGGGCCGGCGGCATTCTCACCGGCCTTTCGGCCGGCGGCATTGCCGGCTGCCTGCTCACCGGTCCGCTGGTGCGGCGCGTCGGCCATGCGCGCAGCTTCATGATCCTGTCGGCGCTCATCGTGCTCTCCAACGCCGCGGTCGGCGCCGGCACTTACCCGCTGCTCTGGGTTGCGGCACGGGCGCTCTACGGCTTCGCCATCTGCGCACTCTTCATCGTGGCCCAAAGCTGGCTGAACGACGCCGTGGAGAACGCGATCCGTGGCCGGGTCATGGCGGTCTTCTATGTCAGCTATGTCATCGGGCTGGGCTGCGGCTCAGCGCTGCTCGGTTTTGTCGACATCGCCACGGCCGAGGCGCCGCTCGTCGGCATCGTCTTTACCGCGCTGTCCATCCTGCCGGTCGGCATGTCGCGGCTGGCCCAGCCGCCGGCGCCGGAAGGCGCCACCGTGTCGCTCGGCCGCGCCTGGCGCATCTCGCCGGTCGGCGTTGCCGGCATGCTCGCGGTCGGCGGGCTGTCGATGATGATCGCCGGCTTCGCGCCGATCCACGCGACAGCCAAGGGATATTCGCAGCAGGAAGTTGCAACCCTGCTCTTTGCCATGCCCCTCGGCACGCTGCTCTTCCAGATCCCGTTCGGCTGGATATCGGACCGCACCGACCGCCGCTACGTGCTGGTCGCGGCCTCGCTACTTGTGGCGCTCGCCGGCATCGCCGCCGGCCGGTTCGACGGCAGCGCGCTCATCGTCGTCATCGCCATCTATGTGGTGTGGAGCGGCACGTCGGAATCGATCTACTCGCTGGCCAGCGCGCATGCCAACGACCGGGCCGGCAAGGGGGACCTGGTGGCGCTGTCGAGTTCGATGCTCTTTGCCTGGTCGCTGTCCGGCTTCGTCATTCCCGGCCTCGGCACCCTTCTCACCGCGCTCTACGGCACCCAGTCCTTCATCTACGTGGCGATCCTCATCGCCATCGCCTACTTCCTGTTCGTCATCTGGCGCCTGATGCAGAACGAAGCGGTTCCGACGGAAGAGACAGGCACCTTCGCGCCGATGTCGGCGCAGGCGCCGCCGCCGGTCGACCTCGCCTTCGCGGGCGAGGACGAAGCGCAGCAGCAGGGCGCCGGCGCGGAGCCGCGCTAGCTTGCCTTGGTGAGGTCGCGGTAGGAGATCTCCTGCTGCGGGAAGGGGATCGAGATGCCCACGCGGTCGAAGCCGAGCTTCGCTGCCTTGGTCATGTCGAGCTTGGTGGCGAAGAAGTCGGACGTGGACGTCCAGTAGCGGAGCGTGACGCTCACCGCGCTGTCACCGAGTTCGGAGACAAAGGTCGTCGGCTCCGGCTCGCCCAGGATGCGTGCTTCGCCCTGTGCGAGGTCGAGCATCACCTTCTGCGCCAGGTCGATGTCGTCACTGTAGCCGATGCCGATGGTCAGGTCGTTGCGGCGCAGCGCGTTGCGGGAATAGTTGATCACCGGCACGTTCCACAGCGTCGAATTGGGCGCGAGCACATATAGGCCGTCGAGCGCCTTCAGCCGGGTGGCGAACAGCCCGATTTCCTCGATCGTGCCGGAAACTCCGCCAGCCTCGACATATTCGCCGACACGCAAGGGCCTGAGCGCCAGCAGCATGATCCCGGCCGCAATGTTCTGCAGCGTTCCCTGCAAGGCCAGGCCGATGGCCAGGCCGATGGCGCCGATGGCGGCAATGATCGAGGCGGTCTGCACGCCGAACTGGCCGAGCACCATCACGATGACCAGCACGAGGACGGCATAGCGCGCGAGCTTGGCGAAGAAGCCGCGCAGGGTCTCGTCGAAGCCGTTGATCTGGCCAAGCCCCGAATAGACGGAGCGCTTGGCGATGCCGGCGGCGACATAGCCGACGATCAGCAGCAGCACGGCCCCGACGGCGGAGAAGGCATAGGAGACGATCAGCGAGCTTAGTTCGGCAAGGCCGACCTGAAGTGTGGTCAAGGCGGTTGTTGGGTCCAGATCCATTTTTCTTCCATTGTTTCGCAGTGTCGGAAACCCGTGCAGGGCCGCAGGGTTCCGGATTTGGCGACCCTAGACTACCGGGAGGGGCTAAGGAACCGCACGCCGGCGACCTCAATGTCTTGAAACTGCAACGGGACTCTGCCTATCTATGGTGTGTCACCTGATTTGGCAGGTGATTTGGTTGTTCCTCTTTCGAAAGGAAAGACACTGAGAACAGCACTGCGGAAGAAGGCCGATATCATGCCTTCGCCGGCCGGGATCAGCGGAAACGATACCGCGTCTCGCGCCATCAAAACTGTCCTTGCCAGTCTCGAAGACTCCAAGGCAGAGAATATTGTCTCCATCGACATCCAGGGAAAATCGAGCCTCGGCGACTACATGGTCGTCGCGTCGGGCCGGTCGCACCGTCATGTCGCTGCGGTCGCCGATCAGCTCCTCAAGGCGCTGAAGGATGCCGGGATCGGACAGGTCCGTGTCGAGGGCCTGTCAGGCGCCGATTGGGTGCTGATCGATTCTGGAGACGTCATCGTGCACGTGTTCCGCCCCGAAATCCGCGAGTTCTACAATCTCGAAAAGATGTGGCAGGCTCCGGACCTCGAGGAAGAAACACTGCATTAGCCGGTACGCCCCGCGGGCCGAGCCGGAGGGGCGACGATGAAGGTGTCAGTACATGCCGTGGGTCGGATGAAAGCCGGCCCCGACAAGGAGCTTGCGGACCGCTATTTCGGGCGTTTTTCGAAGAGCGGACCGGCGATCGGACTGGAATTTGCCGGCATTTCGGAACTTCCCGAAAGCCGCGCGCAGTCCGCCGCACAGCGTCGTGCCGACGAATCCGAGCGGCTGCGGGCACAGATTGCCCCCGGATCCGCGCTCTTCCTGCTCGACGAGCGCGGCCGAAACATCTCCTCCGAGGACTTTTCGCAACGCATCGCCGATCTGCGCGATGGCGGATGCCGTGGCCTGACGATCGCCATCGGCGGTCCGGACGGCCACGACGCCAGCCTGCGCGAAAGTGCCGAACTGGTGCTGTCATTCGGTGCGCAGACATGGCCGCACCAGATGGTGCGCATCATGCTCGGGGAACAGCTCTACCGCACGGCAACGATTCTCTCCGGCCACCCCTACCACCGCGCATGACGCGCGACCGCGCGACCGAATTTCGACCCATTGGCCCGTTATGCGCCGCACCATGAGGCGATCCCGGCATTATGGTTTATGGCTCGTTAATCAGCCGACGATAGACTCGGATGTTTGTAGTGGAGGCAGGGCACGGTTCGCCAGGATCGGGCCCAGAGCAGGGATTGCAGAATCGTTTCGATGGCAGCGGTGACAGCAAGGTTTGGCGGCGCGATCCGGGGCAGCATGCTGGCCGCGGCCCTGCTGGCTGCCGGCGCCTTCGCCGGCAATGCCGAGGAAACGGCCTCCGTTGCCGGCCCGGACCTGCCGCTCGCCGAATATGAGCGGGTATCGCAGCAGATAAGCCTGTCGGCGGAGCGCATCGCCTCACTCAGTGCCGAGATCGCGACCATCAAGAAGGACCAGGCGACGATCACCGCGGCGCTGATCCAGTCGGCCAAGACCGAGCGAAAGCTCTCCCAGGACATCGAGGACATCACCGATCGCGTCGAGGCGCTGAAACTGCAGGAAGCCGACGTGAAGCGCTCGCTGGCCGGGCGCCGCGGCGTGCTTGCGGAAGTGCTCGGCGCGCTGCAGCGCATGGGCCTCAATCCGCCGCCAGCCATCCTGGTGAAGCCGGATGACGCACTCGCCTCCGTGCGCAGCGCCATCCTGCTCGGCGCGGTGGTGCCGGAACTGCGCGAACAGACCCAGATCCTGCTGATCGACCTCGCCGAACTGTCGCGCGTCGCTGCCTCCATCGAGGCCGAGCGGCAGCGATTGTCTTCCGCGTTCAGCGAACAGCTGGCCGAAAAGCGCCGGCTCGACCTGCTCGTCGCCGAAAAGCAGCGCCTTCAGAGCGAACAGGAAGAGGCGCTTGGCGCCGAGCGACAGCGTTCCGAGGAGCTTGCCGACAAGGCCAAGAGCCTCAAGGACCTGATCGCCTCGCTGGAAAAGCAGCAGAAGGAAGCGGAGAAGGCGCGCGTTGCCCGCGAAAAGAAGGAAAAGCGCAACTCCGAACTCGCCGCCATACCTGTCCCGGAAGCCAACAGGCTCGCCGAATCGGCGCCTTTTGCGGCGCTCAAGGGGCAAGTCGCGCTGCCGGTCACGGGCAAGCTCAGCCGCCGATTCGGGGCACCCGATGGTAACGGCGGCGTGATGCTCGGTGACATGGTTGCGACACAATCCACCGCCATCGTCACCGCACCGTCCGACGGGAGTGTTCTCTATGCGGGGCCGTTCCGTTCATATGGTCAACTCTTGATCCTGAACGCTGGCGATGGCTATCATGTCGTACTGGCCGGGATGAGCAGAATCAGTGTCGCGCCGGGCCAATCCGTGTTGGCGGGTGAGCCGGTAGGCGCGATGGGGGAATCGAGGGTCGCAAGCGTCTCTGCGCAGCCCCCCGGAAATGCCGCGCCGGAACTCTATGTAGAGTTCCGCAAGGATGGAAAACCCGTCGATCCGGCCCCGTGGTGGGCGGACCGTCATTCTGGAAGGACCGGAAATGGTACGTAAATTGTCGCTTCTGTTTGCGGGTGCCCTGATGGGCGCCTCGGCCATGAGCCTGGTCTACGGATCGCCCAGCTCGACGGCCAACGCGGCAGGGTCAGAGACCTACAAGCAGCTCGCCATTTTCGGCGACATCTTCGAGCGTGTGCGCGCCCAGTACGTGACGCCGCCCGACGAGAAGTCGCTGGTCGAGAATGCCATCAACGGCATGCTGACATCGCTTGACCCCCACTCGTCCTACATGAACCCGGAAGCCGCCAAGGACATGCGGGTCCAGACCAAGGGCGAATTCGGCGGCCTCGGCATCGAGGTCACGATGGAGAACGAACTGGTCAAGGTCATCACGCCGATCGACGATACTCCGGCTGCGAAGGCCGGCGTTCGCGCGGGCGACTACATCGCCGAGATCGATGGCGAGGAGGTTCGCGGCCTGACGCTGAACGACGCCGTCGAGAAGATGCGCGGGCTCGTCAACACGCCGATCAAGCTGACCATCCTGCGCGAAGGTGCCGACAAGCCGCTCGAGATCACCATCGTGCGCGACATCATCAAGGTGAAGGCGGTCAAGTTCCGCGTCGAGAACGACGTCGGCTACATGAAGATCACCTCGTTCACCGAGAAGACCTACGACGACCTCGAGAACGCGATCGAAAAGATCAAGTCCGAGGTGCCGGATGACAAGCTGAAGGGCTACGTGCTCGACCTGCGCCTCAATCCGGGTGGCCTGCTCGACCAGGCGGTCAGCGTTTCGGATGCCTTCCTCGACCGCGGCGAGATCGTCTCGACGCGCGGCCGTGACCCCAAGGACATTTCGCGCTTCGATTCCCGTCCGGGCGACGACATCGACGGCAAGCCGCTGATCGTTCTGGTCAACGGCGGTTCGGCAAGTGCCTCGGAGATCGTTGCGGGCGCCCTGCAGGACCATCGCCGCGCCACCGTCGTCGGCACGCGCTCCTTCGGCAAGGGATCGGTCCAGACCATCATCCCGCTGTCGGAGAACGGCGCGCTGCGGTTGACGACGGCGCTCTATTACACGCCTGCCGGCAAGTCGATCCAGGGCAAGGGCATCTCGCCCGACATCAAGGTCGAACAGCCGCTTCCCGAGGACCTCGCCGGCCGTGACGTGTCGCGAGGCGAGTCCGACCTGAAGGGCCACATCAAGGGCGTCGAGGAGAGCGATGAAGGTTCGGGCTCGGCAGCCTATGTGCCGCCGGATCCCAAGGACGACGTTCAGCTCGCCTATGCGCTCGAACTGCTGCGTGGCGAGAAGACCGACCCGGCCTTTCCGCCGAACCCCGACAAGGCGGTCATGAACAACCAGTAGGGCGTCCGGGGAGGTCCGGAAGGACGACCCCCGGAATGTCGCCGAGTACGATTGAGTAATGCGTCGCTGCCGGGACCGAAAGGTTCCGGCAGTTTGATTCACGGACACTCCAGACGGCGGGACCAAGCTTGACGCAGGGAGCACGGGAACTCGAAAGGCCGCTCGGCCGGAAGACGCCGTCCGGACGGGCAGGGTCACGCCTGGCCGTGTCGGGTCGCAGCCTGCTGGTCGGCTTCGCTGCCTTGTGCGTCGTGGCCGCATCGGCCGCCATCGCGCTGCGGGACGCACCGTTCCGCAACCCTGCCGCCAGCGCCAGTTCGACGCCGGAGATCACCGGGGCTCCCGCTCCCGAGAGCGCGCCGGAAGTTGCCAAGGCAGAGCCAGCAGCCAAGCCCGCAGCCCGCTCCGGCGGTCCCTCGATCATTCATGTCGACCCGGCCGATGCCGGCAAGGGCAGCGGCGTCATCATCATCCGCGACCCGTCGGCGGTCGGGCAGGACCTGCGCGTCGCCCACCTGCCCGACAGGGCGCTGATCGAGGAAAGCGAGATGGGCCCGCTGCCAATCAGGGCGGCGGACGGCCGACGGCCGGTCGATGTCTACGCGCGGCCGTGGTCGGGCACCCGCGGCGCGCGCGTGGCCATCGTCATCGGGGGTCTCGGCCTGTCTCAGACGGGCACCCAGGAGGCAATCTCCAGGCTGCCCGCCGAGGTCACCCTGGCCTTTGCACCGCAGGGCAACAGCATAGGCCGCTGGATGCAGGCCGGCCGCCAGAAGGGCCATGAAATCCTGATGCAGGCGCCGCTGGAGCCCTTCGACTATCCGAACGTCAATCCGGGCCGCAACACGCTGACCGTCGACGCCAGCGCGGAAGAAAACATCGACAACCTGCACTGGACGCTTTCCCGCACGACCAACTACACCGGCATCATGAACTACATGGGCGCACGTTTCGTCGCCGACCCGACAGCGATGTCCCCGGTCATGGCGGAACTTGGAAGGCGCGGGCTGCTCTATCTCGACGACGGCTCGACGGCGCGCAGCGTTGCGCCGGAACTGGCGATGAAGAACGGCGTTCCCTTCGCGTCCGGCGACGGTATCATCGACGTCGAACAGGACCGCGGCGCGATCCTGAAGAAGCTCGACCAGCTCGAGGCGACCGCCCGCGCCAAGGGCTTTGCGCTCGGCTCCGGTTCGGCCTTCGACGTCACGGTGGAGGCCGTGACCTCATGGGTGGCCGAGGCCAAGAAGCGTGGCATCGAGATCGTCCCGGTTTCGGCCGTGGCGATCGACCCCGAGAAAGGATGAGCCTTGAGCGGAAAGCATGTCGATCCGGAAACGCTGCCCTACCGTCTCTGCGTAGGCCTCACAGTGCTCAATCCAAGCGGCAGAGTCTGGGTCGGACACCGCATCGCCGAACCCGACGGCGAGATGGCAGGCTCAGCGCGACTGTGGCAGATGCCGCAGGGCGGTATCGACAAGGGTGAGGATCCGCTGGAGGCTGCGCGGCGTGAACTCTACGAGGAAACCGGCATGCGCTCCGTCTCCCTGATCGGCGAGACGGTGGACTGGATCAACTACGATCTGCCGCGCGAGCTCGTCGGGACGGTATGGAAGGGAAAGTACCGCGGGCAGCGTCAGAAATGGTTCGCCTTCCGCTTCGAGGGCGACGAAAGCGAGATTCATATCAATCCGCCGCCTGGCGGCCACCAGCCCGAATTCGATCGGTGGGACTGGCGCGGCATGGATGAACTGACCGAGCTGGTGGTGCCCTTCAAGCGGCACGTCTACGAGCAGGTGATCGCAGCCTTCCGGCACCTCGCGCCCTAGCGGCGCCCTGCCGCCTGCGCGCTGGAGTTGCGGTCAAAGCCTTCCCGGCCTACTGATGGTCCTGTCCCGATTGGACGAGAAGCCGGTATGCATGACCTTTCCGGCCGGGCGGATTTCGATCTGGCCGGCGCAATCCTCACCATCGACCTTGCCGCCATCCGCGAGAACTACCGGCGCTTGCGCGCCCGACTCGCGCGCGCTGCCTGTGCTGCCGTGGTCAAGGCCGACGGCTATGGGCTGGGCGCCATCGAGGTGGCGAAGGCGCTGCGCAAGGAGGGATGCCGGACCTTCTTCGTCGCCCATGGCAGCGAAGGCATCGCGCTGCGCGAGGCGCTGGGACCCGAGCCCGAGATCGTTGTCCTCAACGGCATCCACCCCGGCGGGGAGGATCGCTCGGCCGCCGCAGGCCTCGTCGCGGTGGCCAACAGTCTTGCGCAGCTTGCGGCCTGGCGGGAGACTGCCGGCCGTTTGGGCCGAAAGCTGCCGGTAATCATCCAGGTCGACAGCGGCATGTCCCGCCTCGGCATGTCGCGTGGCGAAGTGGGTGATGTTGCCGTCGCAAATGCTCTCGACGGTCTCGAACTGCGGGCCGTCATCAGCCATCTCGCCTGCGCCGACACGCCGGAAGATCCGGCCAACGAGAGCCAGCGGCGAGCCTTCGCCGAGCTGACGGCACTGCTGCCGCCGGCACCTGGCTCGCTCGCCAATTCGTCCGGCATCTTTATCGGCGAGGCCTTTCACGGCGATCTGGTAAGGCCGGGGGCCGCGCTCTACGGCATCAACCCGACGCCGGGCCATCCCAACCCGATGCTGCCGGCGGTCACGCTTCAGGCCAAGGTCATCCAGACCCGCAGCCTCGAGCCGGGGGCCGGCGTCGGCTACGCCCATACATTCCGGGCCTCGGCGCCGCTCGAGGTGGCGACGATCGCGCTTGGCTATGCCGACGGCTGGCCGCGCCATGTGGCGGCAAGCGCCTGGTGCGATGGCGTCGAACTGCCGTTCGCCGGCCGCGTCTCGATGGACAGCATCGTCATCGACATCTCGGCCCTGCCGCGGGGCCGGCTGAAGCCAGGCGACCTGGTCGAGCTTATCGGCGCCGGGCAGGACATCGACGACATTGCCGCGCGCGCCGGGACGATCGGCTACGAGATTCTCACCGGGCTTGGTCGCCGCTTCAATCGGCGCTACCAAGGGGCCTGAGTTCCGGGCGCGTGAGGGTTGGCGGCAATGAAGGTTATCGTTTTGGGCGCCGGTGTCATCGGTGTCACCACAGCCTACTACCTCAATGAGGCCGGGCACGATGTCATGGTGCTCGATCGCCAGGCGGGGCCGGCGCTGGAAACCAGCTTTGCCAATGCCGGCGAGATCTCGCCCGGCTATTCCTCGCCCTGGGCCGGGCCCGGCATCCCGCTCAAGGCGGTCAAATGGCTGCTGATGCGGCATGGCCCGCTGGTGGTTCGGCCCAAGATGGACCGCGCCATGTGGGTGTGGCTGTTCAAGATGCTGCGCAACTGCACGGCCTCCCGCTATGCCGTCAACAAGGCGCGCATGGTCCCGCTCGCCGAGTACAGCCGCGACAGCCTGCGGGCGCTGCGCGAGGCGACCGGCATCAGCTACGACGAGCGCAGCCAGGGCACGCTGCAGCTCTTCCGCACCCAGCAGCAGCTCGACGGAACCGGCAAGGACATCGAGGTGCTGAAGCAGTTCGGCGTTCCCTTCGAACTGCTCGATGCGGCTGGCTGCGCGGGCGCGGAGCCGGCGCTGGCGCGCGTTTCGGGCAAGATCGCCGGCGGCTTGCGGCTGCCCGGCGACGAGACCGGCGACTGCAAGCTGTTCACCGAAAGGCTGACGAAGATCTGCATTGAGCGCGGCGTCACGTTCCAGTTCGGCGTCGAGACCGGCCCCTTGCTGCGCAGCAGCGACAGGGACAGGGTCGGAGGGGTCAAGGTCGCGGGAATGGCGGTCTCGGCCGACGCCTATGTCGTGGCGCTTGGCTCCTATTCGGCGCACTGGATGCGCAAGCGCGGCGTGCCGATCCCGGTCTATCCGGTGAAGGGCTATTCCATCACGCTGCCTGTCACCGACGCGGCGGCTGCGCCTGTCTCGACGATCATGGACGAGACCTACAAGGTTGCCATCACCCGCCTCGGCGACCGCATCAGGGTGGGCGGCACGGCCGAAATCTCCGGATACGACCTGGCGCTGCACGAATCGCGGCGCGCGACGCTTGAGCACTCGGTCAGCGACCTGTTTCCCGACGGCGGCGACCTCGCCCGGTCGAGCTTCTGGTGCGGCCTGAGGCCGATGACGCCGGATGGACCGCCCATCATCGGCCCGTCGAAGCGTTACACCAACCTTTTCCTCAATACCGGCCACGGCACGCTCGGCTGGACCATGGCCTGCGGCTCGGCGCGCGTCCTGGCCGACATCATGTCGGGCAGGGAACCCGACATCGACGCAAGCGAGCTCTCCATGGCGCGCTACGGGTGACCCCGCACGTCATGGCCTTCACGACAATTTGAAACCTATTTCTCGGTAGCGCGTTGTGGGGGCAGTTCAACAGACGGAGAACCTCCAATGGCCAATCCTGCCCGCATACCGGATCCGAGATCCGAAGACCCGCTTGATCCCGCGGCCCGGCCCAGCATCGACCCGGTAACGGGAGAGCCGCGTACCGCCGCGAACTACGACCGCCCTGGCGTCGTGAACCGCGTCGAGACGCGCAGCGGCGGCAGCAGCGTGATTATCGCCGCCGTGGTCATCGTCCTTGCCGTTGTCGCCTATTTCGTATTCGCGCCGGCCTCGGATGAGGGCGTGGTGGAGGCTCCGGCCCCCGCAGTCACCACTGAGCCGGCACCGGCAGCCGAGGCGCCCGCAGCGCCGGCCGACACCGTCGAGCCAGCAGCCCCGGCAGAGCCGGAGGCCACGGCCCCCGAGGCGCCGGCTGACACCACCGCGCCTGCCCCGGATGCTACCGCTCCGGAAGCGCCTGCCGACAGCACGGCTCCTGCGCCTGCAGAGCCCGCTCCGGCCCAGTAAGACGTCCTTCCGGACGAAACGGCCCGCGCAAGCGGGCCGTTTTCTTTTGTGAGATAGACCGGTGTGCCGGTCAGATATGGATCGCCTTGAAGAAGGTCGCCAGCGCGGCTTCCTTGACGGCCTCCGACATCGTCGGATGCGCGTGGCAGGTGCGCGCGAGATCTTCCGACGAACCGCCGAATTCCATCAGTACTGCCGCCTCGTGGATCATCTCGCCGGCGCCGAAACCGACGATATGCGCACCCAGGACGCGATCGGTGGTCTTGTCGGCGAGGATCTTGACGAAGCCGTCCGTGTGCAGCGTCGCGCGGGCCCGGGCGTTCGCCGTGAAGGGGAACTTGCCGACCTTGTATTCGATGCCGGCCTTGCCAAGCTCTTCCTCGGTCTTGCCGACCGATGCGACTTCCGGAGCCGTGTAAACGACGCTCGGAATGACATCATAGTTCACGTGGCCGGCCTGGCCGGCAATGATCTCGGCCGCGGCGACGCCCTCGTCCTCCGCCTTGTGCGCCAGCATAGGCCCGGCGATCACGTCGCCGATGGCATAGATGCCCTCGACATTGGTCCGCAGGTGGCCGTCCACCTTGACCCTGCCGCGGTCGTCGAGTTCGACGCCGGCCGCCTCGAGGCCCAGACCCTCGGTGTAGGGCTTGCGGCCCGTCGCGACCAGCACGACATCCGCCTCGATCGTCTCCGCATCGCCGCCCTTGACCGGCTCGAAGGTGACCGAAGCCCCCTTCTTGGCTTTCGCCACGGCGGTAACCTTCGACCCCGTCTTGATCTCGAAACCCTGCTTGGCGAGCATGCGCTGGAACTGCTTCGCCACTTCGGCGTCCATGCCGCCGAGAATGCTGTCGAGATATTCCACGACGGTTACCTTGGCGCCGAGCCGGGCCCAGACGGAGCCGAGCTCGAGCCCGATGACGCCGCCGCCCACCACGACGAGATGGCCGGGCACCTTGTCGAGCGTCAATGCGCCGGTCGACGAGACGATCACCTTCTCGTCGATGTCGACCTTGACGCCCGGAATGCCGGCAATCTCCGAGCCCGTCGCGATGACGATGTTCTTCGTCTCGACGTCGTGCGTCTTGCCGTCCTCGCCGGTCACCGACACCTTGCCGGCCGCCACGACCTTGCCGGTGCCACGCAGCACGTCGATCTTGTTCTTCTTCATCAGGAAGTCGAGGCCCTTGGTGTTCTGTCCGACCACCTGGTCCTTATGGGCCATCATCTGCTTGAGGTTGAACTTGGGCTTGCCGACGTCGATGCCGAGCGCCTCGAAGGAATGCCCGGCCTCGGCAAACATCTCGGTGGCGTAGAGCAGCGCCTTGGACGGAATGCAGCCGATGTTGACGCAGGTGCCGCCGAGCGTCGGCCACTTCTCGACCAGCGCTGTCTTCAGGCCGAGCTGCGCCGCCTTGATGGCGCAGACATAGCCTCCCGGTCCGCTTCCGATGATGACGACGTCATAAGCCATTTATCTGTTCCTATAGTGTTCGCCGGCGCGCGGCTTGATTGTCGTTCCAGTCCGGTCGCACGTCACCAGATGAGCTGGATCAGCATCATCACCAGGCCGATGATGGAGCCGAGCCAGATCAGCGTCCGCGCGACCGGAACGCCCGCTGCGTAGAGCACCACGTAGATGACGCGGCAGATGATCCAGAGGAGTGCGCCGGTCGCTGCCATGCCGCCGGTCTTGCCGGTGGCGACCAATCCAACCACCAGCGCGATGAAGGCCGGGTAGGTCTCGAGCAGGTTGTGCAGGGCACGCTTCAGTCGCTCGGCCAGGACGCTGTTGGTCTTGCGCTCCTCGTCGCGCGGGCTGAACAGGTAGCCTGGCGTCAGGTCGCCGAGCACGCTCGCCTGCAGGACGATCTGTGCGAGAAGAAGGACGACGCTCCATGCGAGCACGCTGATTTCGGTCGATGCGGCTACGGCTTCCATGGTTTTTCTCCCAGGGTTTGGCGGCGGGCCCATCGCCCGCCTGCCGCATCATAGCCTACAAATCGAGAACCAGGCGCTCCGGATCTTCGAGGCTTTCCTTGACGCGCACGAGGAAGGTCACGGCTTCCTTGCCGTCGACGATGCGGTGATCGTAGGAAAGCGCCAGATACATCATCGGCCGGATCACGATCTGGCCGCCGACGACCACCGGCCGTTCCTGGATCTTGTGCATGCCCAGGATGCCCGACTGCGGCGCGTTGAGGATCGGCGTCGACATCAGCGAGCCATAAACGCCGCCGTTGGAGATGGTGAAGGTGCCGCCCTGCATGTCGGCGACCGAAAGCTTGCCGTCGCGCGCGGCGAGGCCGAGCTTGCCGATTTCCTTCTCGATCTCGGCGATAGACATGGCGTCTGCATTACGCACCACGGGAACGACGAGGCCCTTCTCGGTGCCCACGGCGACGCCGATATGGGCATAGTCCTTGAAGATGATGTCGGTGCCGTCGATCTCGGCGTTGACGGAGGGAATCTCCTTCAGCGCGTGCGTCACCGCCTTGGTGAAGAAGCCCATGAAGCCGAGCTTCACGCCGTGCTTCTTCTCGAAGACGTCCTTGTACTTGGTGCGCAGCGCCATCACCGCGCTCATGTCGACCTCGTTGAAGGTGGTCAGCATGGCAGCCGTGGACTGCGCTTCCTTCAGCCGGCGCGCGATCGTCTGGCGCAGCTTGGTCATGCGAACGCGCTCTTCGCGCGATGCGTCGTCCGGCGTCGAATCCGGGCGCGGCCTTGCCGGCGCCTCGGCCGACTTCGGCGTCTCGGCAGGCTGCGACGGCGCGCCCCTGGCGATGGCGTCGAGAACGTCGCCCTTCAGCACCTGGCCGCGCTTGCCCGAACCCGAAACCTGGTCGACCGCCACATTGCTTTCGGCGGCAAGCTTGGCGGCCGAAGGGGCGGGCGGCATGCTGCGCTCGGTCACTTCCTGGCCGCCGGCAACCTTGGCGCTCTTTTCCTCGGCTTCGCGGCCGGTGCTGCCGCCGGACTCGCCGGCCGCCTGCGCAACGGATTCGGCCTTGGCCGGCGCTTCCTTGGCTTCCTGCTTCGGCGCGGCCTTGGCCGCTCCGCCGCCCTCGGCGATCTGGCCCAGAAGGGCGCCGACGCCGACGGTCTCGCCGTCCTTGGCAGTTATCTCCGACAGGGTGCCGGCTGCTGCTGCCGGGACTTCGATCGTCACCTTGTCGGTTTCAAGCTCGACCAGCGGTTCGTCGATGGCGATGGCGTCGCCGACCTTCTTGAACCATTTGCCGATGGTGGCCTCGGTGACGGATTCGCCGAGTGTGGGGACGCGGATTTCGGTGGCCATGTGCTGTACCTGTCCGTTGCTGTCTCTTTGTTACTACTCGCCCAGCGCGTCTTCGAGGAAGGCCGCGAGCTGTGCCAGGTGCTTCGACATCAGGCCGGTTGCCGGCGATGCCGCCGCCGGACGTCCGGTGTAGCGGACGCGCTGGTGCTTGGCGTCGATGTGGGCGAGCACCCATTCGAGGTAGGGATCGATGAAGGACCATGCGCCCATGTTCTTGGGCTCTTCCTGGCACCACACCATCTCGGCGTTGCGGAACCGCGAAAGCTCGGTGATCAGCGCCTTGGCCGGGAACGGGTAGAGCTGTTCGACGCGCAGCAGGTAGACGTCGTTGATGCCGCGCTTCTCGCGCTCCTCGTAGAGGTCGTAGTAGACCTTGCCGGTGCAGAGCACGACGCGGCGGATTTTGGAATCCTTGACCAGCTTGATCTTCTGGTCATCGAGCAGCTGGGCATCGTCCCACAGCAGGCGGTGGAACGAGCTTTCGCCCGACATCTCGGCCAGCGTCGATACGGCGCGCTTGTGGCGCAGCAGCGACTTCGGCGTCATCAGGATCAGCGGCTTGCGGAAGTCGCGCTTCAGCTGGCGCCGCAGCACGTGGAAATAGTTCGACGGGGTCGTCGGGTAGACGACCTGCATGTTGTCTTCCGCGCAGAGCTGCAGGAAGCGCTCCAGCCTTGCGGACGAATGCTCCGGTCCCTGGCCCTCATAGCCATGCGGCAGCAGGCAGACGAGGCCCGACATGCGCAGCCACTTGCGCTCGCCCGAGGAGATGAACTGGTCGAACACCACCTGCGCGCCGTTGGCGAAGTCGCCGAACTGCGCTTCCCACAGCGTCAGCGCCGCGGGCTGGGCCAGCGAGAAACCGTATTCGAAGCCGAGCACGGCCTCTTCCGACAGCATGGAGTTGATCACTTCGTAGCCCGACTGGGTCGGGCCGAGATTGTTGAGCGGGATGTAGCGGGTTTCGTCCTTCTGGTCATAGAGCACCGAATGGCGCTGCGAGAAGGTGCCGCGCTCGGAATCCTGGCCCGAAAGACGAACCGGGTTGCCGTCGAGCAGGATCGAGCCGAAGGCGAGCGACTCGGCCGTCGACCAGTCGATGCCCTCGCCGGATTCGATCATCCCGCGCCGCGTGTCGAGGAAGCGGCCGATGGTCTTGTGAACCTCGAAATCCTTCGGCACCTCGGTCAGCTTCCTGCCGATCTCCTTCAGCGTCTTCAGCGGAACGGCGGTCTTGCCGCGCCGGAGTTCGTCCTGGTCGTCGGCCTTCTTGAGGCCCGACCAGGCGCCGTCCAGCCAGTCGGCCTTGTTCGGCTTGTAGGCCTGGCCGACATCCCATTCCTTCTCCAGGTGCTCGCGCCAGTCGGCGCGCATCTTGTCGAGCTCCTCGCGCGTGACGTGGCCCTCGGCGATGAGCCGTTCGCCGTAAATCTGCGCCGTCGTGTTGTGGGTGCGGATCTTGCGGTACATGATCGGCTGCGTGAAGGCCGGTTCGTCGCCTTCATTGTGGCCGAAGCGGCGGTAGCAGAACATGTCCACGACCACCGGCTTGTGGAACTTCATGCGGAACTCGATCGCCACCTTGGCCGCGTGCACCACGGCCTCCGGGTCGTCGCCGTTGACGTGGAAGATCGGCGCCTCGATCATCTTGGCGACGTCGGACGGGTAGGGCGACGAGCGCGAGAAGCGCGGATTGGTGGTGAAGCCGATCTGGTTGTTGATGATGAAATGCAGCGTGCCGGCCACGCGGTGGCCGCGCAGTCCCGACAGGCCGAGAATCTCCGAAATCACGCCCTGGCCGGCAAAGGCGGCATCGCCGTGCAGCAGCAGCGGCAGCACCTTGGAGCGTTCCTCCAGCGGCACGATTTCCTCGCGGGTGCGGCCGTAGAGCTGGTCCTGCTTGGCGCGTGCCTTGCCCATCACGACGGGATCGACGATCTCGAGATGCGACGGATTGGCCGTCAGCGACAGGTGAACCTTGTTGCCGTCGAACTCGCGGTCCGACGAGGCGCCGAGATGGTACTTGACGTCGCCCGAGCCTTCGACGTCGTCCGGTGCGAAGGAGCCGCCCTTGAACTCGTGGAAGATCGCGCGGTGCGGCTTGCCCATCACCTGGGAAAGCACGTTGAGGCGGCCGCGGTGGGCCATGCCGAGCACGATGTCCTGCATGCCGAGCGAGCCGCCGCGCTTGATGATCTGCTCGAGCGCCGGGATCAGCGATTCCGCGCCGTCGAGGCCGAATCGCTTTGTGCCCTTGTACTTGACGTCGATGAACTGCTCGAAGCCCTCGGCCTCGATCAGCTTCGACAGGATCGCCTTCTTGCCCTCGGCGGTGAAGAAGATGCCCTTGTCCTGGCCTTCGATGCGCTCCTGGATCCAGCCCTTCTCGGCGGGGTCCGAAATATGCATGAACTCGACGCCGAGCGTCGAGCAGTAGGTCCGCTTGAGGATGTCGAGCATCTCTCGGATCGTCGCGTATTCGAGCCCGAGCATGAAGTCGATGAAGATCGGACGGTCGTAGTCCGCCTCGGTGAAGCCATAGGCCTCGGCCGACAGTTCGTTGTAGTCCTCGAGCGGCTTGGCGATGCCCAGCGGATCGAGTTCGGCATGCAGATGGCCGCGCATGCGGAAGGCGCGGATCATCATCACGGCGCGTACGGAATCGCGCGTCGCCTGCAGCACGTCGGATTCGGAGGCCGTCGCACCGCTGGCGGCGGCCTTGTCGCGCACCTTCTTCTCGATGACCTTCTCGACCAGGCCCCAGTTGCCGTCGAGGGCAGAAACCAGTTCGCCATTGGCCTGCAGCGGCCAGCTCGGCCGCGACCAGGAGGCGCCCTTGGCGTTCTTCTTGACGTCGCCGGCGTCGTCCTTCAGCGCGGCGAAGAAGTCCTGCCATTCGGGATCGACCGCCTGCGGGTCGTCCTGCCAGGCGGCGTGCAGCTGTTCGATATAGTCGGCATTGCCGCCATAAAGGAACGAGGTGAGGGAGAACTGGTCGTTGGCCTGATCTTGTCGCGCCATCATGTTTCCGGAGGTTTGGCCTCCGTCTCCTTGTTCCGGTCTGACCGGTTAACCCTTGATCGCCTCAACCAGCGTCGTGCCGAGCCTGGCCGGGGAAGGCGATACCTTGATGCCTGCCGCTTCCATCGCGGCGATCTTGTCTTCCGCGCCGCCCTTGCCGCCCGAAATCACGGCGCCTGCATGGCCCATGGTGCGTCCGGCAGGTGCCGTGCGTCCGGCGATGAAGCCTGCCATCGGCTTGCGGCGGCCGCGCTTGGCCTCGTCGATGATGAACTGGGCAGCGTCTTCCTCGGCCGAACCGCCGATCTCGCCGATCATGATGATCGACTTGGTCTCGTCGTCGGCCAGGAACATTTCCAGCATGTCGATGAACTCGGTACCCTTCACCGGATCGCCGCCGATGCCGACGGCCGTCGACTGGCCGAGGCCTTCATTGGTGGTCTGAAACACTGCCTCATAGGTAAGTGTTCCCGAGCGGGAGACAACGCCCACCGAGCCCTTCCGGAAAATGTTACCGGGCATGATGCCGATCTTGCACTGGTCGGGCGTCACGACGCCCGGGCAGTTCGGCCCGATCAGCCGCGAGGTCGAGCGGTCGAGCCTCGCCTTAACCTTGATCATGTCCATCACCGGAATGCCCTCGGTGATGCAGACGATCAGCGGGATTTCCGCGTCGATCGCCTCGATGATGGCAGCTGCGGCGCCTGCTGGCGGCACGTAGACGACCGAGGCATTGGCGCCGGTCGCTTCCTTGCCCTCGGCAACGCTCGCGAAGATCGGCAGCGGAACCGAGCCGTCCCACTTGGTGCCGCCCTTCTTCGGGTGGATGCCGCCGACCATCTGCGTGCCGTGATAGGCCAGCGCCTGCTCGGTGTGGAATGAACCGGTGTTGCCGGTCAGGCCCTGCACCAGGATTTTCGTGTTCTTGTCGACGAGAATGGACATGTCGTTACTTACCCTTCACCGCGGCGACGATCTTCTTCGCCGCATCGTCGAGGTCGTCGGCCGAAACGACGTTCAGCCCGCTCTCGTTGATGATCTTCTTGCCGAGTTCGGCGTTGGTGCCCTCGAGGCGAACCACCAGCGGCACCTTCAGCCCGACTTCCTTGACGGCCGCGATCACGCCCTCGGCGATCACGTCGCATTTCATGATGCCGCCGAAGATGTTGATCAGGATGCCCTCGACCGCCGGATCGGCGGTGATGATCTTGAAGGCCGCCGTGACCTTTTCCTTCGAGGCGCCGCCGCCGACGTCGAGGAAGTTGGCGGGCTCGGCACCATAGAGCTTGATGATGTCCATCGTCGCCATGGCGAGCCCGGCGCCGTTGACCATGCAGCCGATATTGCCGTCGAGCGCCACATAGGCGAGGTCGTATTTCGACGCCTCGATCTCCTTGGCGTCCTCCTCGGTGGTGTCGCGCAGCTCGACCACGTCGGGGTGACGGAACAGCGCATTGTTGTCGAACGACACCTTTGCGTCGAGCACGCGCAGGTGCCCGTCCGTCATGACGATCAGCGGATTGACCTCAAGCAGGCTCATGTCCTTCTCGGTGAAGGCCTTGTAGAGGATCGGGAACAGCGTCTCGCCGTCCTTCGCCGCATCGCCGTCGAGCTTCAGCGCTTCGTTCAGCGCCTTCAGGTCGGCTGCCGTCACGCCCTTCTCCGGGTCGATCGCAACGGTGATGATCTTTTCCGGCGTGTCATGCGCCACCGCCTCGATGTCCATGCCGCCCTCGGTCGAAACGACGAAGGCGACGCGGCCGACCGTGCGGTCGACCAGCAGCGAGAGATAGAGTTCGCGGTCGATGTCGGCGCCGTCCTCGATGTAGAGGCGGTTGACCTGCTTGCCGGCCGGGCCGGTCTGCTTGGTGACCAGCGTGTTGCCGAGCATCTCGTTGGTGTTGGCAACGACCTCTTCGACGGACTTGGCGAGCCTGACGCCGCCCTTGGCGTCAGGCCCTAGTTCCTTGAACTTGCCCTTGCCGCGGCCGCCGGCATGGATCTGGCTCTTCACCACGTAGAGCGGTCCGGGCAGCTTCTTGGCTGCAGCCTCGGCCTCGCCGGCCTTGAAGACGGGAACGCCTTCGGCGACCGGTGCGCCGAACGACTTCAGCAGGGCCTTGCCCTGATACTCATGAATGTTCATGGAGCGGGGACCTTATTTCTTGGCCAGGTTCGGCGCGATGTTGACGCAGGCTTCGCACAGCGTCTGGACCGACTGGACCGACTTGTCGAACATCTTCTGCTCGGCCTTGTTGAGGTCGATCTCGATGACGCGCTCGACGCCGCCGGCGCCGATCACCGTCGGCACGCCGACATAGAGGTTCTTGACGCCGTACTGGCCCGACAGGTGCGCCGCGCAGGGCAGCACGCGCTTCTTGTCCTTGAGGTAGGCCTCGGCCATCTGGATGCCGGAGGAGGCCGGCGCGTAGAAGGCCGAACCGGTCTTCAGGAGGCCGACGATCTCGGCGCCGCCGTCGCGGGTGCGCTGGACGATCTGGTCGAGCTTCTCCTTGGTGGTCCAGCCCATCTTGATCAGGTCGGGCAGCGGAATGCCGGCAACAGTCGAGTAGCGCGGCAGCGGCACCATGGTGTCGCCATGGCCGCCGAGCACGAAGGCGGTGACGTCCTCGACCGAGACCTTGAACTCGTCGGCGAGGAAATGGCGGAAGCGCGCCGAGTCGAGAATCCCGGCCATGCCGACGACATGTGTCTTGGGCAGGCCGGAGAACTTCTGCAGCGCCCAGACCATCGCGTCGAGCGGGTTGGTGATGCAGATGACGAAGGCGTTGGGGGCGTATTTCTTGATGCCGGCGCCGACCTGCTCCATGACCTTGAGGTTGACGCCGATCAGGTCGTCGCGGCTCATGCCGGGCTTGCGCGGCACGCCGGCGGTGACGATGCAGACGTCGGCGCCCTCGATGCCGGAATAATCGTTGACGCCCTGGAAGCGGCCGTCCTGGCCTTCGACGGGCATCGCCTGTGCGATGTCGAGCGCCTTGCCCTGGGGCATGCCTTCGGCGATGTCGAACATGACGACGTCGCCGAGCTCCTTGAGGCCGATGAGATGGGCGAGCGTGCCGCCGATCATGCCGGAACCGATGAGGGCAATCTTGTTGCGTGCCATGTGCGGAATTTTCCCTTTATCTGTGACCGGGCAATGACAGGGCCCGAAAGGAGTTTTAAGGCCAGAGAGGATGCGGGCATGAGGCCAGAATTGGGCCTTGGCAATAGCGCTATGGTATTAGTTTTTCAAACGATTATTTCGAGCCGAATGTTTTCAATCGGTTAGATCAATTGGGGCTTACGTAAACGTCAAATATTTTGGCCGCTCTTTCGCGCGGACCAGTCTTCCAGCCAGTCCTTGCCCTGCATTTCGATGAGCCGGGAGGCGGTGCGGGAGAACTCGAAACCCTCGGTCCCGCGCTTGCCCGCATAGAGATCGTCCGGCGGCGCCTCGGCGCTGATGAATAGCCGCGTGTGGCTGTCGTAGAGCGTGTCGATGAGCAGGATGAAGCGCTTCGCCTCGTTGCGGCGGCCTTCGGCCAGCACCGGGACATGGTCGACGAAAACGGTCGAGTAGCGCGCCGCGATCGCCAGGTAGTCGCGCGCGCCGAGCGGCCTTTCGCAAAGGTCGGCGAAGTCGAAGCGCGCGGCACTGCCCGCCGCCTGTGGCACCGGCACCTTGCGCCCCTTGACGGCGATATTGTCCGGCCGCGCCGGCACGCCGTCGATCACGGCCTCCCAGGCATCGTCCATGGCCGCGTCCGTCGCAGGCGACAGCGGCGTCATGTAGATGGGCATGCCGGCGAGCTTCGCCTGCCTGTAGTCCTGCACGTCGCCGAGGCCCAGCACCCTGGCGTTGCGCTTCAATATGCCGATGAAGGGCTCGAACAGCGCCCGGTTCAGCCCGTCGCGATAGAGGTCGTCCGGCGCCACGTTGGAGGTCGCCACCAGCACCACGCCATTGGCAAACAGCGCGGAAAACAGCCGCGACAGGATCATGGCGTCGGCGATGTCGGTCACGGAAAACTCGTCGAAGCAGAGCACCCAGGCCTCGTCGGCGAGCGCGCGGGCGACCGGCGGGATCGGATCGTCTTCCTTGGTGTCGCCGTTCTTGCGGTCGAGCCGGTGTTTCTGGATGCGGTCGTGCACCTCGGCCATGAAGGCATGGAAATGCGCGCGCCGCTTGCGGCGCACCGGCACGGTCTCGAAAAACAGGTCCATCAGCATGGTCTTGCCGATGCCGACGCCGCCATGGACATAGAGGCCCTTGACCGGCTCGAGCGAGCGCCGGTTCTTGGCGAACAGCCAGCCCAGCGCGCTCGACTTGCGGGCCAGCCGCTTGGCGCGGATCTCGTCGTTCAGCTCGTCGAGCGCGGCGACCAGCGGCAATTGCAGCGCATCCTCGCGAATCTCGCCGGTTTCGACGAGATGCGCGTAGCGCTGTGCGACGGTCGTGTGGGTCTGGATGCCGTCACGCAGGTGCATCGGTAATCTGGCGGGCTGGTTGGGGCGGGCTGCCTATCTGGAAAGCGAGATAGGCAAGCCGGTCGATGTCTGTCCATCGAATTTTTCAGGCCCGGACGAATAGAGCCGCGCGACCACCGAGCCGCTCTCGTCGTAGAGCGACAGCTGCTTGCCGGCGACATTCCAGGACTTCACGCCATCGACGGGTGCCGGGCAGCGCAGCGGACCGGCACGATAGCCCTGGCCGAACTTGGTCTGCGGCGTCGCGACGCGACAGCTCTGGCCGGAGACCGAGGCGTTCCACACACCGGCAACGCTGGCGGTGGTGATGTCGGGTGCGGTCGCAGCCGGATCGGCGCCGGGGTTGATCGACGCGACCTCGCTCGAGGCGCCGGGCGCTTCGGGGAAGGCGGTCGGATCGGCCGGGGCGCTGGGCGCCGGCGTGACCGGAGGCGGCAGCGCGCTCGTCGCGACCTGGCCGCTCGGCGCGGCCTGCAGCGGCTCTGGGCGCGTGTTCATCGACGAGAAGCGCGTGCTTGAGCAGCCCGCGGCAAGCAACGCCAGCAGCGAAACGGCCACAAGACCGGTCTTCGAATAAGCCATTCCAACCTCCGTCGGCGCCACTGGCTGGCGGCGTCCGATCAATTCGTGTCCCTCTCACCATGATGCTGGTGAAGGTGGCCAAATTTCATCCTGATATGGTTAAAATACGGTTTGCGTCGAAAATATTGCGAAAATGAGATTTGTCGACGCGCCGGCTCAGGGGCCGATCACCTTGCTCGGCACGAAAACATAGCCGCCCGGGCCGACGAGGTGGCATTCGCGCAGGCCGTGCGGCTTGTCGATCGAGCCGGAGAGAACATGGTGGCCGTGCTCTGCCGCGCGGGCTTCGGCCGCATCCGGATCGACGCCGTAGAGACGCAGTTCGATGCCGGTGCCGCGCAACTCGACATCGCGAATGATCCCGCTCATCGGATTGTCGGAGTAGGAATGGTCCGCATGCAGCATGAAGACTGAACCGAAAAGCGTCACCGCCGCGAAATCCTCGTCGGCATAGACCACGGTGGCGCCGAGCACGTCACGGCAGAAAGCCTCCATCGGGGCGATCTCGGTGACGAGCAGGTTGACGCCGAGGCCACGCGGCAGCGAGCGGCCGAAATCGTCGGCTGCCATCCAGGGTGTCTTTGTCCGCTTCATCACCATCGGGCCGCTCCTTTGGTCCGCAGCCTAGCCAGCACTTCGGCGGCGGCAAAGGCACGCATGGCGGCAAACGCTTGCGCCAGACGGGGGCAGGCCTATCTTCAAATGACAAAGCAGGGTGCCAGGCGAAAAGGATTGCCGACAGTGACAAGAGCAGGTTGCAGGCGCGCCGCATGACAAGGCGCGGGAGTTCGGCCAATCGCTACTATGAGGGCCCGTCCAGCGATCACTTTCGCGACGGCATCTTCTTCAATCCCGGCGGCGAGGCGCCGCGCGGATTCACCGATCTGCTGCGCTGGCAGTTCGGCGGCGGGCGGTCGAAATGGCCGTCCTCGTGGCCGAGCCCGCACGCGCCCGCCAGGCCGGTCGAACGGGTCGAGGGAAAGACGCTGCGCGTCACCATGATCGGCCATGCCTCGATGCTGCTTCAGCTTCATGGCCTCAACATCCTTGTCGATCCGGTCTGGTCAAAGCGGGTCTCGCCCTTTTCCTTCGCGGGGCCGGGAAGGGTGAATGAGCCGGGCGTCGCCTTCGCGGATCTTCCGCCCATCGACCTCGTTCTGGTCAGCCACAACCACTACGACCACATGGACCGCGCAACGCTGGCGCGTCTCAAGGCCGCACACGATCCGCGCTTCGTCACGCCGCTCGGCAACGACGCGATCATCGCCGCCGCCGCACCCGGCGCCAGGGTCTCGGCGCATGACTGGGGCGACAGCGTGCCGGTCGGCGACGGCCTCACCGTCCATGTCACGCCGGCGCATCACTGGTCGGCGCGCGGCACGCGCGACCGCCGCATGGCCCTGTGGAGCGGTTTCGTCATCGAGGCGCCGTCCGGCAAGGTGCTGGTCGCGGGCGATACCGGCTTCCACGGTGGCCGGCACTACAGCGATCTCGCCCGGATGCACGGCTCCTTCCGCCTCTCGGTGCTGCCGATCGGCGCCTATGAGCCGCGCTGGTTCATGGAAGCGCAACACCAGAACCCGGAAGAGGCCGTGGAGGGAATGCTGCTCAGCAAGTCCGCCTTCGCGGCCGGCTGCCACTGGGGCACGTTCCAGCTCACCAACGAGCCGATCGACGAGCCGCGCGAGCGGCTGCTCGCGGCGCTCGAGGCAAAGGGGCTGCCGCGCGAGAACTTCCGGCCGATGCTGCCCGGCGAAGTCTGGGACGTGCCGGCGGAGCCGCTCGCGATTGCCGGCGAAGTCAATGACAGGCCGGCGGCGGGCAGCTAGCCGCCCGCATGCAGGTCCTGCGGGGTAAGCATCCCGGCCTGCTGCGGCGCGACCGTGGCAATCGCGTCCGGCTGCAGGATTGCCTTGATCGCCGCCCAGCTCTCCTTCGGGTGAACCGGCCGGTACGCCTTCTCGATCAGGCTTGCCAGCGATTCCCGATAGGCCGTGTCCTCGGACATCCGCCGGATTGCGGCGTACCAGGCCACCTCGTCATCAGGATCGATTGCTGGCATCAGCCCCCGGACTGCCTCTTGCAGGGCCGGCGCCGTCGAAACGATTACCGGCGTGCCGAAGTCGAGGCATTCGGATGCGCCGAGCCCCCAGCCTTCATCGTATGATGGAATGACGCCGAACAATGCGCTGCGATAGAGTTCGATAAGTTCGAGGTCGCTGACCTGCCCGACGAAATCGACATGCCCGGCAAGCTGCGGATTGGCCGCCATGTAGGCCTGAAGTTCTGCGATCAGCCAGCCCCGCTTGCCGACACATACGAGCTTGGGAAGCCTGACGCCGTCGTCGAGCGCGCGCTTCCAGATGCGGGCGAGGAGTATGTGATTCTTGCGGATTTCGACCGTCGAGCAATAGAGGACAAATGGTTCGCGGGCCGGCAGCCGGGATGTCAGTCCCAACGAGTCGGCCTGATCGTAGAGAATCGACGGCATCGGGAGCACGTCCGCGCGCTGCGCCTCCCCGCCGACGGCAGGGAACGCCCTAGAGAAGCAGTCCAGCGTGTGGCGCGAGACACACAGGGCGTGGGAGCCCGTCGCCACCAGATGGCTGAACTTGCCGGCGAACTCGGCTGCGTAGCTTTGCGTGCCGACATGTTCCGGTTGCAGGAACGGAATCAGGTCATGGCAGATGAAAGCTCGTCGGGAGGTGGCCTGCATGGCTGCATGGAAAGACCTGCCAAGGCCAGCAGGGTCGGAAAACAGAACGGTACCGCGGACGGGCCGAGGGTCGGCAGCCCCCTTGTCTCCGGCTTGCAGGGACGACAGCAGCTTCCAGAACAACCGGTAGGAACGCACAACGATCTTCGAGATGCGAAACCGCAGGCTGGCGGGCCCCTTTCCGGTGATCGCGGCGGCGGCGAGCCGGTCGAAATCCTTGCGCAGGTTCGGCGCCTTCTTTGCGAGCGCGAAGGCCTTGCGGTACTTCTCCAGCGTTCCGTCCGTGCTGCCGGGAAAGCGAAAGTCGGTGGAATTCAGCCGTTCTTCCTCATCCGGGTTCATGCGGCGGAAGATGCCCTTCGCTTCGTCGAAGACAACCGCTCCGACCAGGGGGTCGTCGTCGAGACATGCTTGCCGTACCAGAAAGCTCTGCACCCGCGAGATGCCGGTCAACGGAAATGCCGCAACGGAGACGAGGTCCGTGGCGTCGACGAAAAGCCCCAAATTCTCCTCGGTTCCAGACACCGAACCGCCCCCGTTTCCCATGGATGGCTTAGGCCGCCGGAATCCAGCCCGGCCGCTTGCGCCTGCCCCTACAATAATTCCGGCGGCTTGTCGCGACATTGGTTGAGGTTTCCGTGAGCGGCAAACGTCCGGAACGCATGCTCGCGCTTTGCGTTGGAACCCCATACGCATTATTCCGAGGGAGTATTTTCAATGATCAAGTGGATTCTCATCCTCCTTATCGTCGCTGCCGCGGCAAGCCTGCTCGGCATGCCCGCACTGGCCGGCGCCGCCGCAACCGGTGCCCGCATTCTGATCGGCATCGCGCTGATCCTGTTCCTGCTTCTCGTGCTGGGCGTCTTTGCCCTGACGTAACTGCCGAGGGGGCGGCTGCACTGGTAATTTGCAGGTCTTTCGGCCATATAGCGCCGAACAGAAAAGAGTTTTCGCAAAGACCATGGCCAGTGCAGCCGCCTTCGCCAAGATGAACGGGCTCGGCAACGACATCATCGTTGCGGACATGCGCGGTCGTGCCGATCGCGTCAGCCCGGCGGCTGCGGTTGCGCTTAACGCCGACCCGGCGACCCGCTTCGACCAGATCATGGCGATCCACGACCCCCGCACGGCCGGTACCGTAAACTATGTCGAGATCCTGAATTCCGACGGCACTTTCGCGCAGGCCTGCGGCAACGGCATGCGTTGCGTGGTGCAGGCGCTCGCCGCGGAAACCGGGCAGAAGCTGTTCACCTTCGAGACCGTCGCCGGCATCCTCAATGCCGAGGAGCACGCCGACGGGCTGATCTCGGTGGACATGGGCGTGCCGCGCTTCGGCTGGCAGGACATCCCGCTTGCCGAGGAATTTCGCGACACCCGCATGATCGAGTTGCAGGTCGGCCCGATCGACGCGCCGATCCTGCATTCGCCCTCTGTCGCCAGCATGGGCAACCCGCATGCCATCTTCTGGGTCGACAATGACGTCTGGTCCTACGAGCTAGAGCGCGTCGGCCCCCTGCTCGAAAACCATCCGATCTTCCCCCAACGCGCCAACATCTCGATCGCCCAGGTCACCGCGCGCGATGCCGTGACCATCCGCACATGGGAGCGCGGCGCCGGACTGACGCGCGCCTGCGGCTCGGCCGCCTGCGCCGTTGCGGTCAGTGCCGCACGCACCAACCGCACCGATCGCACGGTGACGGTCACCGTTCCCGGCGGCCCGCTGCGGATCGAATGGCGCGATGACGACCACGTCCTGATGACCGGTCCGGCCGAGTGGGAATTTTCGGGCACCTTCGACCCAAAGACCGGCGCCTGGGCGCGCGAAGAGCAGGGTGCGGCCTGATGGCGGTCGACGTCGTCACCTTCGGCTGCCGGCTCAACACCTATGAGTCCGAGGTGATGCGGCGCGAGGCCGAGACGGCCGGTCTCGGCGAGCTCGAAAACGGCGCGGTGATCTTCAACACCTGCGCGGTAACGCAGGAGGCGGTGCGCCAGGCCAGGCAGTCGATCCGCAAGGCGCGGCGCGAAAACCCGCAGGCCCGCATCATCGTCACCGGCTGCGCGGCGCAGACCGATCCGACATCCTTTGCTTCCATGGACGAGGTCGATCTCGTGCTCGGCAACGAGGAAAAGCTGAAGGCGCACAACTACCGGGCGCTGCCGGACTTCGGCGTCAACGATTTCGAGAAGGCCCGCGTCAACGACATCTTCTCGGTGCGCGAAACCGCCTCGCACATGGTCGACGCCATCGAGGGCAGGGCACGCGCCTTCGTGCAGGTCCAGAACGGCTGCGACCATCGTTGCACTTTCTGCATCATCCCCTACGGCCGCGGAAATTCGCGCTCCGTGCCGATGGGCGCGGTGGTCGAGCAGGTCCGGCGACTGGCCGAAAACGGCTATGCCGAAGTCGTGCTGACGGGGGTCGACATGACCAGCTTCGGCGCCGACCTGCCCGGCCAGCCGAGGCTCGGCAAGCTGGTCAAGACGATCCTCAGGCAGGTGCCCGAAGTGGCGCGGCTCAGGCTTTCCTCCATCGATTCCATCGAGGCGGACGAGGACCTGCTCGACGCCATCGCGACCGAGAAGCGGCTCATGCCGCATCTTCATCTGTCGCTCCAGTCGGGCGACGACATGATCCTGAAGCGCATGAAGCGGCGGCATCTGCGCGACGATTCGATCCGCTTCTGCGAGGACGTCAGGAAGCTGCGGCCCGACATGGTCTTCGGTGCCGACATCATCGCCGGGTTTCCGACCGAAACCGACGAGATGTTCGCCAGTTCGGAGCGCATCGTTGCGGAATGCGGGCTGACCCACCTGCACGTCTTCCCCTTCTCGCCGCGCGAGGGAACGCCCGCCGCGCGCATGCCGCAGGTGAAGCGCGAGATCGTCAAGGAACGCGCGCAGAGATTGCGGTCCGCCGGCGAGGCTGCCTACAGGCGGCATCTGGATTCGCTTGCCGGCACGGCGCAGCAGGTGCTCGTCGAGCGCGAGGGGCTGGGGCGTACCGAAGGCTTTACCCTGACCAGGCTCGACACCGGCAAGCCGGGCGAGATCGTCGCAGCCACCATCACCGGCCATGACGGCGAGCGGCTGATTGCCGAGCCCGCCCGGTCGATTTCTTCTCCTCGGGCCGCCTGAGACCGCATGGCATTCGGATTCATCAAGAAGATCTTCTCCTTCGGCAAGAAGGAAGTCGTCGAAGAGCCGGTTTCCGAAGAGACGCTGCCGCCGGCCGCCGAGCAGGCCGCGCCGGAGACGGCAAGTCCGGCCCCGGAACAGGCTGTTCCCGAATTCCTGAAGCGTGAAGAACTCAAGCCGGAAGACGAGGCCGGCTCGCCCGAACCGGCCGCGCCAGCGGAACCGGCCCCCGAGCAAAGGCCCGAATCCGCTCCGATCGAGCTTGTGCCCGAGCCGGTTCCGGTCGAGCCCATTCCAGAGCCAGAGCCAGAGCCAGAGCCAGAGCCAGAGCCAGAGCCAGAGCCAGAGCCAGAACCAGAACCAGAGCCAATCGAGGAACCGGTTGCGACGACGACGCCCGCGCCGGTAACGACGCCGGCGCCTGTCCCGACGACAACACCCGCTCCGGCACCGACGCCGGCACCCACCACGACTCCGGCCCCGGTTCCCACGACGACACCTGCGCCGGTAACGACGCCAGCGCCTGCCCCAACGACAACGCCTGCGCCGGTAACGACGCCAGCGCCTGTCCCGACGACGACACCCGCTCCGGAACCGGCGCCGACTCCAGCTCCGACCACGACGCCGGCTCCGGTTGCGACGACGACGCCCGCGCCGGTAGCGGCGCCAGAGCCTGCCCAAACGACAACGCCGGCTCCCGTACCGACCACCACCGCGCCCCCCGAAACCACAACGGGGCCCGCGCCGGAGCCTGCACCGGTCGCCGGCAAGGTCACGGTCACCAAGAAGGTCGAGGCGAAGGCCGAGACTGTCGAGCCCGAGCCGGAGGCAACGAGGACCACCTGGTTCCAGCGCCTTCGCCAGGGCCTCGCGCGCTCGTCGAAGGAGCTGTCCGGCAACATCGCCGGCGTCTTCACCAAGCGAAAGCTCGACGAGGATACGCTGCAGGATCTCGAAGACGTGCTGATCCGCGCCGACCTCGGCATGGAGACGGCGATCCGCGTCACCGACGCGCTGTCGGCCAGCCGCTACGGCAAGGATGTTTCCGACGCCGACGTGCGCGCCATCATGGCGACCGAGATCGAGAAGGTGCTGACCCCGGTCGCGCTGCCGCTCGAGCTCGACCTGTCGCACAAGCCGCATGTCATCCTGGTGGTCGGCGTCAACGGCACCGGCAAGACCACGACGATCGGCAAGCTGGCGGCCAAGCTGTCGGATGGCGGCCTGTCGGTGATGCTGGCGGCCGGCGACACGTTCCGCGCCGCGGCGATCGAACAGCTGAAGATCTGGGGCGAGCGGACCAATTCGCCGGTGGTGGCCTCAAAGCTCGGCGCGGACGCGGCGGGGCTTGCATGGGATGCCTTCGAGAAAGCCAAGGAAGCCGGCTCGGACGTGCTCATCATCGATACCGCCGGACGGTTGCAGAACCGCGCGGAACTGATGGACGAGCTGTCGAAGATCGTCCGCGTGCTCGGCAAGCACGATCCGGAAGCGCCGCACACCGTGCTGCAGACGGTCGACGCCACGACCGGGCAGAACGCGCTCAACCAGGTCGAGATCTTCCGCAATGTCGCCGGCGTCAACGGGCTGGTGATGACCAAGCTCGACGGCACGGCGCGCGGCGGCATTTTGGTCGCAATCGCGGCCAAGCATAAACTGCCGGTCTATTTCATCGGCGTCGGCGAGCAGGTCGACGATCTGGAACCCTTTTCGGCGAGCGATTTCGCCAAGGCGATCGCGGGAACGTCCTAGCCGTTCTCATTGCGCCGAAACGCCACTTGACTGGAAAGACATCATGAACCCGCCCATCCTCGAACGCGACCCATCCGACCCGAAGCGCAAGGAAATCAACCCGCTGCTCAAGCTGGCGCTGGAACTCGGGCCGCTGATGGTCTTCTTCTTCGGCAATGCGCGCGGCGCGTGGTTGACCGAGAAGTTCCCGGCGCTGGCCGAGATGGGTGGACCGATCTTCGTTGCCACCGGCCTGTTCATGGTCGCCGTGGCGACCGCTCTTATTGTCTCGTGGCTGCTCACCCGTACCTTGCCGATCATGCCGCTGGTCTCGGGCGTCGTCGTCTTCGTGTTCGGCGGGCTGACGCTCTATCTGCAGGACGACATCTTCATCAAGATGAAGCCGACCATCATCAACACGCTGTTCGGTGGCGTGCTGCTTGGCGGTCTGTGGTTCGGCAAGTCGCTGCTCGGTTACGTCTTCGATTCGGCCTTCAGCCTCGACGCCGAGGGCTGGCGCAAGCTGACGCTGCGCTGGGGCCTGTTCTTCCTGTTCCTGGCGGTGGTCAACGAGGTCGTCTGGCGCTCCTTCTCGACCGATACATGGGTCGCCTTCAAGGTCTGGGGCATCATGCCGATCACGCTTGTCTTCACCTTCAGCCAGATGCCGCTGATCATGCGCCATTCGCTGGACGAGAAGCCGGAAGACCAGGGCTAGGGGAGGGAAACCATGGAATTCATCGCATCGCACGAGGCACTCAGGGCCGTCTACAAGACGCCGGAGCCGACCGCGGCCTCGATCCGCAAGGAGCTGCCGGCGCTCGACGGCCATTGCCGCTCCTTCATCGGCAGGAGCCCCTTCGTGCTGATCGGCTCGTCCGACGGCGCCGGCAATGCCGACGTGACGCCAAAGGGCGACCGGCCGGGCTTCGCCTCGGTGCTCGACGACACGACGATCGCCATCCCCGACCGACCCGGCAACAACCGGCTCGACACGCTGGAAAACATCGTCGTCAACCCGGCGGTCGGCCTGCTGTTTCTCATCCCCGGCATGAACGAGACGCTGCGGGTCAACGGCGAAGCGAGGATCACCACCGACCAGGTGCTGCGCGAGCAGCTCGCCGTCGACGGCAAGCTGCCGCTCAGCGTCGTGGTGGTAACCGTCAGGTCGGCCTACATGCACTGCGCCAAGGCCTTCATGCGCTCAAGGCTCTGGCAGCCGGAAAGCTGGCCCGACCGGCAGGCCATGCCGACGCTTGGCGCCATCCTGCACGACCAGCTGGCGCTCGCCGAATCGGCGGACGACACCGACCGTTGGCTGGCCGAGGCCTACAAGCAGACGATGTGGTAGCGACGGGGCTGGCCCAACAGGCTTTTCCGCATTTGCCGCAATGCTGCCCCTAACCCGGTTGCGACACTTCGGCCGCGCGCCTACATCGGTGCGTGCCAAGTCGCCGACAAGGAATGCAAGATGACCGAGACGCAAGATATCGACCTTGAGAGCCACCCGCTCACGCACTGGAGCGGCCCGCTTGGCCTGCCTGACTTCACCCGCATCGATGACGGCGACTTCGGGCCGGTGTTCGACGCCGCGCTCAAGGCGCACCTGACGGAAATCGAGGCCATCGCCAACAATCCGGCGCCGGCAACGATGGAAAACACCATCGAGGCGCTGGAGCTCTGCGGCGAGCCGCTGCACCGCGTCTCGGCGATCTTCTGGGGCCGCGCCGGCGCCAACACCAACGAGCAGATCCAGGCGATGGAGCGCGAGATCTCGCCCAAGATGTCGCGCCATTTCTCGGCGATCTCGATGAACGAGGCGCTGTTTGCCCGCATCGACGACCTCTACAGCCGCCGCGCCGAACTCGACCTCGATGCCGAGACGCTGCGGCTCATCGAGAAGTCGTGGAAGGGTTTCGTCAAGTCGGGCGCCAGGCTGGATGCCGCCGGCAAGGCCAGGCTGTCGTCGATCAACGAGGAACTGTCCTCGCTCGGCACGCAGTTCGGCCAGAACATGCTGGCCGACGAAAAGGACTGGGCGCTGTTTCTCGAGGAGAGCGATCTCGCCGGCCTGCCCGATTTCCTGAAGGACGCCATGGCAGAGGCCGCCGAATCGCGCGGCCGGTCCGGCAGCTACGCGGTGACGCTGTCGCGCTCCATCTACGAACCCTTCACGACCTTCTCGGAACGGCGCGACCTGCGCGAGAAGGCGTTCCGCGCCTTCATCGGCCGCGGCGAGGGCGGCGGCGCGCATGACAACGGCCCGGTTGTGACCAGGATGCTGTCGCTGCGCTCCGAAAAGGCGAAGCTGCTCGGCTACGCCAGCTATGCGGCGCTGAAGCTCGACGACACGATGGCGAAGTCGCCCGAGGCCGTGTTCGGCCTGCTCGAACCGGTCTGGGAAAAGGCGCGCGACAAGGCCGCCCTCGACGAGGCCGACCTGCAGCGCCTGGCGGCCGCGGCCGGCAGCAACGAGAAGATCGCCGGCTGGGACTGGCGCTTCTACCAGGAGCGGCTGCGCGCGGAGAAATTCGCCTTCGACGAGGCGGAGCTGAAACCCTACCTGCAGCTCGAGCGCATCATCGAGGCCTGCTTCGACGTCGCGACGCGGCTGTTCGGCGTCACCTTCGTCGAGCGCGAGGGCATTCCCGCCTGGCACCCGGACGTGCGCACCTTCGAGGTGCGCAACGCCAACGGCTCGATGCGCGGCGTCTTCCTCGCCGACTATTTCGCCCGCCCGTCGAAGCGCTCCGGCGCCTGGATGAGCGGTCTGCAGTCGGGCTACAGGCTCGGCCGCGGCTCGCGCCCGATCATCTACAACGTGATGAACTTCGCCAAGCCGCCCAAGGGCCAGCCGGCGCTGCTGTCGCTCGACGAGGCGCGCACGCTGTTCCACGAATTCGGCCACGCGCTGCACGGCATGCTGACCGACGTCTACTGGCCCTCGCAGGCCGGCACCTCGGTGTCGCGCGACTTCGTCGAACTGCCCTCGCAGCTCTACGAGCACTGGCTGACGGTGCCGCAGGTGCTGGAGAAGCACGCGCTGCACTACAAGACCGGCGCGCCGATGCCCAAGGCCCTGCTCGACAAGATGCTGGCCGCCAGCACCTTCGACGCCGGATTCCGGACGGTCGAGTTCACCGCCTCGGCGCTGGTCGACATGGCCTATCATGCGCAGGCCGATGCGCCGGCCGACCCGATCGCCTTCGAGGCCGAGACGCTGGCCAGGCTCGCCATGCCGGACGCCATCGCCATGCGCCACCGCACGCCGCATTTCGGGCACGTCTTCTCGGGCGACGGCTATTCGGCCGGCTACTATTCCTACCTGTGGTCGGAAGTGCTCGACGCCGACGCCTTCTCGGCCTTCGAGGAGGCCGGCGACCCGTTCGACGTCGAACTGGCGACGAAGCTGCGCAACCACATCTACGCGGCCGGCGGCTCGGCCGACCCGGAAGAGCTCTACACCGCCTTCCGCGGCAAGATGCCGACGCCCGACGCCATGATGGCCAAGCGCGGCCTGGTGTGACGGGCAGGCGGGGCGCGGACCGGTGACCGCCATTTCCGCCCAGGACCTGCGCTGATGGCGCGGCGCAGCTCGTTCGGGTTCCTCGGCCGCTTCGGCCGTTCGGAGGATCTGCGCCACCTCGATTTCGCGCTGCGCGCCGCCGACCTCCACCCGTCCGTGGTGCCCGAAGGCGTCAAGCTGGCACTGGTCAACCTGTTGAAGGATCATTTCGGCGACGAGCCGCCGGAGGGCGCCTATGCGCCGGCCGCCGCGCTGCTCGCCTATTGCGCGCTCGGCGGCGAGGCCTTCGGTCGGGCCAACGGCCCCGAAGCGCTCGACCACGCGGCCGGGCGCGTAGACCAGGCGCTGGAGCGATCCGAAAGCCTCGACGCGGGCATCGTGCTGCTCGCCTTCCACGCCCGGCTCATCCAGCCCGCCGTGGTTGAACGCCACGATATCGACGTCGACACCGACTGACTGGCGTCCCTGTCGTCCAGGCGTCACGCAACGGTCAGCAAAGTTTCACCGAACTGCAATCGTCCTGCAACATCCAGGGACGATGGCTTCTCCGGCAGAGTCCAGCCATCCCAGGAGAGAGCCATGAACAGACTGCCCCTGACACGTCGCGCCTTCGTCACCTCCGCCAGCGCCGCCGGCCTCGTCGCCGCATCCGGCCTCGCCATGCCCTTCTATTCGCGCGCCAGCCAGCGCCCCTCCTTCACGCACGGCGTCCAGTCGGGCGACGTCGACGCCACCAGCGGCATGGTCTGGGCGCGCACCGACCGGCCGGCCCGCGTGATGTTCGAAGTCTCCTCGACCGAGGATTTCGCCAACGCGGCGCGGCTCGCCACGCTCGACACCTCGCCGGCCAGCGATTTCACGGTGAAGCGCCTGCTTACCGACCTCGCGTCGGATCAGGACATTTTCTACCGCATGACGGCCGCCGACCTAGCCGACATCAACACGCTTTCCGAACCGATCGTCGGCCGTTTCCGCACCGCACCCGCCTCCCGGCGCAACATCCGCTTCGCCTGGTCGGGCGACACGGCCGGCCAGGGCTGGGGCATCGACGACGAAGGCATGAAGACCTACGCCACGATGGCCGGGCACACGCCCGACTTCTTCCTGCATTCGGGCGACACCATCTATGCCGACGGCGCGATGGTGGACGAGGTCGACCTGCCGGACGGCAGCAAGTGGAAGAACAGCGTGCTGATCGACGAGAAGCGCAAGGTTGCCGAGACGCTCGACGAGTATCGCGGCCAGTGGAAGTACAATCTGATGGACCGCCACGTGCAGGCGCTCAACGCCGTCTGCCCGACCTTCTTCCAGTGGGACGACCACGAGGTGGTCAACAACTGGTCGTCGTCGAAGGACCTGTCGGCCGACGAGCGCTATTCTGAAAAGTCGATCCACGTGCTGTCGTCGCGTGCGGCGCGCGCCTTCCATGAGATGACCCCGATCAGCTACGAGCCGGCCGAACCCGGCCGCGTCTATCGCAAGATCGCCTACGGGCCGCTGCTCGACGTGTTCTTCCTCGACATGCGTTCCTATCGCGGCGCCAACAGCGAGAACGTCCAGGAGGAGAAGAGCGACGCGACGAACTTCCTCGGCGCCCAGCAGATCGCCTGGCTGAAGCGCGAGCTCGCAAACTCGAAGGCGACCTGGAAGGTGATCGCCGCGGACATGCCGATCGGGCTGATCGTGCGTGACGGCGACACCAGGTTCGAGGCGATCGCCAATGCCGACAACGGTCCGGCCAAGGGCCGCGAGTTCGAGATCGCCGACCTGCTCCGCTACATCAAGAACGCCGGCATCGACAACACGGTCTGGCTGACCGCCGACGTCCACTACACAGCGGCACATTACTACGACCCGGCCAAGGCGCAGTTCCAGGACTTCAACCCGTTCTGGGAGTTCGTCTCCGGCCCGCTGCATGCCGGCACCTTCGGCCCCAACGAACTCGACATGACGTTCGGACCGGAGCTGAAATTCGTAAAGGGCCCGAGCGCCGAGCAGGGACAGAACCTGCCGCCCTCGGCCGGCCTGCAGTTCTTCGGTCTCGTCGACATCGACGGGCAGACCGAGCAGCTGACGGTCCGGCTGATGGATCGCGGCGACAGCGAACTCTACAAGGTGACGCTCGACCCGGTGCGCTCGGCCTGAGACCACCTGAAGACAACAAGGCCCGGTCCGCATTGGGCGGATCGGGCGCTTCGCCTGATCGTGTGAGGATGCCTAGCGGTTCGGGTAGCAGCCCAGCGGAACGTCGGGCCACACAGCGGCTGCGCAATCGGCCTGGACCTGTTTTTCCCGGAAGGAGGCCGATACCGGCCCGGTCACCATCGGGTCGACGCCGAATTCGGCATCGAGAAACGCCTGCTCGGCGGCTGTCTGGGCCAGGATAACCGGCTTTTCGACATAGCGGGTGGCGGTCGAATGAGCGGCCCCGGCGGCCAGCAGCACCGCCACCGCGGCAGTCGCAGCAGTGGTGCGCAAGGTTCTGGTCAGGGTCATGGTCATTTCCGACAACTTCCTGCGGGACGAATGGTTCCGCGCTGGTTAGCGAATCCTTGCCGCACGGGGATTAATTTTCCGTAACCGGCGGGCGCTGCCATCGCCTTCCCGGGCGAGCTTCCGAAGCGAGTGAGGACCCGGGACCCATTGGCCGCCGCCTCCCGGGGCGCGGCCCGGCCTTGTCCCGGCACCCGCCGGCTCCGGCTTCCCCCTTTCATCCAGCCCGCAGCGATCGACGCTCCCTGGAAAGCGCGACAGTTTTTTCGCCGGATTTATCCACGCCCTTCCCGCCTCCCTTACCATTGTCGGCAGTTCCTCCCGCGGGAACGCCGGTCATGACGGTGATTTGCGGGGAGGAGCCGGCGCTTCGGGGATGCGGCTAACGTGGCCGCCGAGCCGGAGGGTTGACCCGGAGTCCCCGAGATTCTCCGCGCAGATGCGACGGAGACCAGGCGCCCGTATGTCGTTGGCGCCGCGACGTAGAAACCACCGGTGCATGCCGGAAGGTCCGTTTTCCGTGGGGGATGGGAAGGCCAAAGAACGCCGGACGGGGCGCGGATGCCGCGCCACATATTTATTCTAGGAAGGCACGGCCCCGCGCCCCGTCTTCCCGACTGCCTTCGACTTGTTCGAAGGATCAATGGCCAGACCGGAAACGGGGCGTGGCAACGGCTGCGCCTTTGCGCCCCCTTTCGCAACTGCGAAAAAACCTGTAAGAGCCGCGCAACTGAAGAAAGCGGCGCCGAGACTGGCGCCCGCAACACCCCCGAGACCACATCATGAACCTCCGCAATATCGCGATCATCGCGCACGTCGACCATGGAAAAACCACGCTGGTCGACCAACTCCTCAAGCAGGCCGGCTCGTTTCGCGAGAACCAGCGCGTCGCCGAACGCGCCATGGATTCCAACGATCTCGAAAAGGAACGCGGCATCACCATCCTGGCCAAGGCGACCTCGGTCGACTGGAAGGATTACCGCATCAACATCGTCGACACGCCTGGCCACGCCGATTTCGGCGGCGAGGTGGAGCGCATCCTGTCGATGGTCGATTCGGCCATCGTGCTGGTCGACGCCGCCGAGGGCCCTATGCCGCAGACCAAGTTCGTCGTCGGCAAGGCGCTGAAGGTAGGCCTCAAGCCGATCGTCGTCATCAACAAGATCGACCGCCCGGACGCGCGCCATGTCGAGGTCGTCAACGAGGTGTTCGACCTCTTCGCAGCGCTCGACGCCACCGACGAGCAGCTCGACTTCCCGATCCTCTACGGTTCCGGCCGCGACGGCTGGGTTTCGGAAAATCCGGAAGGCCCAAAGGACCAGGAACTGGCGCCGCTGTTCGACCTGATCGTCAAGCATGTGCCGGCGCCGACCGTCCATCCCGGCCCGTTCCGCATGATCGGCACGCTGCTGGAAGCCAATCCGTTCCTTGGCCGCATCATCACCGGCCGCATCGAATCCGGCTCGCTGAAGTCCAACCAGCCGGTCAAGGTGCTGGCCAATGACGGCTCGCTGGTCGAGACCGGCCGCATCTCCAAGATCCTCGCCTTCCGCGGACTCGAGCGCCAGCCGATCGACGAGGCCCAGGCGGGCGACATCGTCGCCATCGCCGGCCTGTCGAAGGGCACCGTCGCCGACACGTTCTGCGACCCGGCCGTCACCGAGCCGCTGCATGCGCAGCCGATCGATCCGCCGACGGTCACCATGTCCTTCATCGTCAACGATTCGCCGCTCGCCGGCACCGAGGGCGACAAGGTCACCAGCCGCGTCATCCGCGACCGCCTGATGCGCGAGGCCGAAGGCAATGTGGCGCTGAAGATCGAGGAATCGACCGAGAAGGATTCGTTCTTCGTCTCCGGCCGCGGCGAGTTGCAGCTGGCCGTGCTGATCGAGACGATGCGCCGCGAGGGCTTCGAGCTTGCCGTGTCGCGTCCGCGCGTCGTCATGCAGAAGGGCGAGAACGGCGAGTTGCTCGAGCCGATCGAGGAAGTGGTCATCGACGTCGACGAGGAGCATGCCGGCGTCGTCGTGCAGAAGATGTCGGAGCGCAAGGCCGAGATGGTCGAACTGCGCCCGTCCGGCGGCAACCGCCAGCGCATCGTCTTCCATGCGCCGACGCGCGGCCTCATCGGCTACCAGTCGGAACTCCTCACCGACACGCGCGGCACGGCGGTGATGAACCGCCTGTTCCACGCCTACGAGCCTTACAAGGGCGACATCGCGCAGCGCTCCAACGGCGTGCTGATCTCCAACGATTCCGGCGAGTCGGTGGCCTTTGCCATGTGGAACCTCGAGGATCGCGGACCGATGGTCATCGATGCCGGCGTCAAGGTCTACCAGGGCATGATCATCGGCATCCACAGCCGAGACAACGACCTCGAGGTCAACGTGCTGAAGGGCAAGAAGCTGACCAACGTGCGCGCCGCCGGCAAGGACGAGGCCGTCAAGCTGACGCCGCCGATCCGCATGACGCTGGAACGCGCGCTCGCCTGGATCCAGGACGACGAGCTGGTCGAGGTGACGCCGAAGACCATCCGTCTCAGAAAGCTCTATCTCGACCCCAACGAGCGCAAGCGCTTCGAGAAGTCGGCCAAGACGGCGGGCGCTGCCTGACGCGGGACGCCATTGGCCCGGCCGTTCAGGCCGGGCGCGCGATTCGCAAACTAAGATCGCGCTACTCTAGGTTGCCGTTCGAAATTATTCTTTGCACATTCACGGTCCGGAGGCCGAGGCCTTCCGGCTCCGGCTGCTCCCGACACCGGCTCACTCCTGCCTTTCCCACAGGATTGAACCGATGCGCGCCCGATCCGGCTCGGTTGCCGCCCATGGCGACGAGTTCCGGGGAGCAATAATCGGCAATAGTACGATCAAGTATAAACGAAATTTGCCCGAGATAAACATATTCTTGAAGTCGTTGGATATTTCTCAGAAAATCCTTGCGGGCTTTTGAAATCAAATATTTCCGATCCACGACTTTTTCGTCAATTGTATATTGGCAGCTCTCAGTTTTTTCTTATATGTCAACCCAAAAGTGCGGTTGACTCCACTTACCCGAATGGCTTCCGTTGCGTCATATTTTTTGGCGCGAGAGGGGACTGGCATGATGGGTTGGACGCGGAAAACGGGCATGCTTCTGGCGGCGGGACTGGTTGCTCCCCTGCTTCTGAGTTCTCCGGCACAAACTGGCTGGCAGGTACAACCTCCGGTCGCCCAGTCAACCTCGCTGGACACTCTCCTGATCCGCAAGATCGCGTTCCAGGAAGCCAATGGCCGCGATGTCACGGCGGCATGGTACGGCCAGAAGCGGTTCCAGAAGAGCGGCGACGAATGGCTCGAGATCAACGAGAGCGGTGCGACGACCGCGCGGTTCAAGGAGCAGAGCCGGGACGACTGGTCGGTCTACCTGTTCGACGCATCACGCAATGTCTACATCCAGCTTGATCTCTACACGCAGAAGGTGATGTACAAGCCGGGCGACGGTGAATACCAGCCTCTCTACAATCTGACACGGGTCTCGGCCGACGCGCCGGCTGCGGCGCCCGCGCCGGCGGCGCCCAGCAAGCCAGCCTCTACGGTTGCGAGCGTTGCAGAAGCGACGGCGGTCGCCACCGCCATATTGCCAGTCAACAACGTCGTGCAGTGCGTCAAGGCCAAGTTCGGCATCGGCTATGTAGCGCGCGTCAACTGGTACCAGCCGCAGAACATGCTGCTGGACGAAGTGACCAGCGCCATGACCCTGCGTCCCGGCGCGAAGGCTGACAAGACTGAGAAGATTGCTGTCACCGAAAAGAGCTGCATCACCAGCAAGAAGCGCATGGTCGCGACTGTCAGTGCGGTCGGTGGGGAGTCGGCCAACACTTTCATCTCGATCGCCGCGGGTACCATTGTCGCAGCCGGCACCGGCATAGCCGGCGCCTTCGTCTGCGTCGGCACGGTCGGAGTGGGCTGTCCGGCAGCGGTGGCAGGCGTCTCGGCTGTGGCCGGGGGAACAGTATCGGCAGTCGGTGCGGCGTTGCCGGATGCAGGTGGGATGTTCTACATCGGCGCGCCCGGCAGCCTGGAGGTCAGCGGCACAGTCTGGAAACCGAGCAGCACCGAAGTGCAGGCATGGGGTGCCGGCAAGGCGATCAATGCGAGCTGCTCGTCCGATTCGGAATGCGCCAACAACACTTGCGCCCGGGACTCGGCCCGCGACGGCAACCGCTCGATTTGCTGTCCTTCGGGCAAGGAGGGCATGTATGCCGCGCATGAATATTGCTACCAGCTTCCGCGCGACAAGGTGTGTTGGTCAGACGCCATGTGCAGCAGCGGCAACTGCAAAGGCAACATGAACGGCCTGCAGCGGGGCAAGTGCAGCTGATCCAGGCTCGCATTGCTCCCGTCGGTTTATCGCGAAGCAATGGTATCCGCAACATCACGATGCGCCGTGCCCCAAGGCACGGCGCAGTCCGCATTCTGGAGCTGAAGATGCACCGCTTCGTCAGACTGGCCATTGTGGCACTTGGGTTGTCCGCGCCTGCGTATGCCGGCTTCTCGCCATCGGCAGCATTGGCTGCCGACAAGGTCGTCGATTATGCGTGCGGCGGTGGCGCGCCAATGCAGGTGCGTTATCACATCGACGACTACGCGGCGTCTGTTTCACATGACGGCCTGCCCGAGATCAGGCTCAAGCAGGTGGTTTCGGGATCCGGGATCCGATACTCCAACGGCTATTTCACGCTGTCGTCCAAGGCCGACCTTGCCGCGCTTGAATGGGATGAGACACGCATTTCGTGCGCTTCGGTTTCCGTGCCGGACATGGAATGGCACCACGCGGCAGGGGACGACACCAACCCGCCATCGATCGGTGTCAGCGTACCGGAGACCGACAATGCGATGGTCGATGGCCGCTGCCGCGCCGGACAGCCGGACTTGACCTTCGGCGCGGCTGTGGGCGGCAAGATCGAGGGTGCGCCGCTCGACATCGAATTCTTTGCCGAAGACTTCAGGCGCAGCTACAGCGGCGTTGTCTCGGGAACACGACAGGAACAAGGTGTGGGGGGCGTTGCGATCGATCTGCCCGTGGAGGATCCGCTGTGGGCCACTCTCAAGAGACGGCAGTCGATCGCCTACCGGTCCGGTGGGCACAGCGTGACGCTGCCGCTGAAGGGCAGCGCGAGCGCGATCGGCGGATTCCTCCGGGATTGCGAGGCTCTGGCCGAAAGGGCAAAGACCAACGGCAGTCCAGCACCGCCCGAACGGGAAGTGGAGAGCTTCGACCCGCTTTGGACGACCTGCGAGATGCTGGCTGTGCCACACACGGAGCTGCCGGAACGCCCGGTTTCGGTAAAATTCGTCAACGCCACGGACGCACACAGGGGCGTGCTCGTCATCGGTCCCAACGGACAGCCGGAGCAGCGGGCCGATCTCGACCCCGGGCAGAGCTTGTCGGCCGAAAGCTTCTTCAACCAGCTGTGGATGTTTACCGACGGACCCGGAAACTGCCTTGAAATGTACAGGGCACTGCCCGGTGTGGAGCTTTTCAAGATTACCGCACGAAATGGCTACTTCGGACCGGAATGACGATTTGCGAGGTTCTGCGAGCGTGAAACTTCGCTGCCGGCGTTTCCGACAGATATCTGTCTCCAGGCACCGGGCTGTTCACCTGCCTCCAGGATCGGCTATCATCGCAGCGATGAAGCCGTTCTATGGAGCCAAGCCGTGGAACTCACCTCTCTCCTGATCTTCGCCGGCGCCCTGCTGGTCGCCGCAGGGTCGCCCGGCCCCTCGATCGCAGCGCTTGTCGCCCGCGTCATCTCGAAGGGCTTTCGCGACGTGTTTCCCTTCCTCGCCGCCATGTGGATCGGCGAGGCAATCTGGCTGTCGATGGCAGTATTCGGGCTGGCCTTCGTGGCGCAGAGCTTTCACCTCGCCTTCGTCGTGATCAAATGGGCGGGCGTCGCCTACCTGGCCTATCTCGCCTGGAAAATGTGGTTCGCGCCGGTCGATGTCCGCGACGGCGTGATGCCGCGCGAGGATTCGCCGGCGCGGCTGTTCATGACCGGCATGGCGGTGACGCTCGGCAATCCCAAGATCATGATGTTCTACCTGGCGCTGCTGCCGACGATCATCGACCTCGGCAAGGTGTCGCTGGTCGGCTGGGCCGAGCTGACGCTGACCATGGCCGCCGTGCTGATCGCCATCGACCTGACCTGGGTGCTGGCCGCCAGCCAGGCGCGCCGGCTGCTGAAGAGCAGCCGCGCCATGAAGATCGCCAACCGCATCAGTGCCAGCACCATGGCCGGCGCCGCCGCTGCCATTGCAGCGCGCTGAGCCCATCGAATGGACGTCATCCTGGTTTCATCCTGAGGCTGCAGTTTCGGTGCGCGACGCCAGATGGCCGGTCGCCAAATGACGGCCATCTGCTACGATGGCGGCAAAGCATCGCCCTAGGGAGGGGTTTCCAGGAATGGCCACGCGCGCAAAATCCGCAGCGACAAAGAAGAAGCCGGGAGCTTCCCCGGCACGCGGCGACGGGTTTGCCGAATACCTCCTGATGCGGGCGCCGGCCGAGGATGCCGCCGCCTACGACGCTGACGTGCTGGACAAGGCGGCAGCACTCGCCCGCAAGGCGGTCATGCGCCACCGCAGGGGCGAAAGCGTCGTCGCCGTCGACAGCGATCCGGCGATCGTCCGCAACGGCCGCCCCATGACGGTCATCACCGTCGTCAACGACAACATGCCGTTCCTCTTCGATTCCGTGCTGGCCGAGATTGCCGAGACGGCCGGAGACCCCGTGCTGGTCACCCATCCCGTGATCGGGGTCAGGCACGACAGGAAGGGCGTCAGCGAAATCCTGTCCGACAGTACGCGCGATACCGATGCCGACAGGCTGAGCGTCATCCACGTGCATGTGGCGCAGCTCAGCAGCGGCGAGGCCAAGTCGCTTTCCGAGGGGCTGGACACGGTCCTGCGGCAGGTACGCGCGGCGGTCAAGGACTGGAAGCCGATGCTGGCCCGGCTCGACCAGTCGATCTCGGAATTCCGCTACGCGCCGATACCGCTCGACAAGGCGGCCGTCAGCGAGGCGATCGCCTTCCTCGAATGGCTGCGCGACGACAATTTCACCTTTCTCGGCATGCGCGAGTTCCGCTACTCCGGCGGCGAGAAGAGTGGCACGCTGACACGCGCCAAGGATCCGGGGCTGGGCATCCTCGCCGACCCGGACGTCAGGGTGCTGCGGCGGGATGCGGACGGCGTCTCGACGACGCCAGAAGTGCGCGCCTTCCTGCATGGCCCCGATCCGCTGATCGTGACCAAGGCGAACGCCAAGTCGGTGATCCACCGCCGCATCTATCTCGACTACATCGGGCTCAAGACCTACGACAAGCGCGGCGCGCTGTCGGGTGAGCTGCGCATCGTCGGCCTCTTCACCTCTACCGCCTACACGCGCTCGGTGATGAAGATCCCCTATCTGCGTTCGAAGGCGGAGACCGTCATCCAGAAGTCCGGCTTCGACCCGGCCGACCATTCCGGCAAGGCGCTGATCAACGTGCTGGAAAGCTATCCGCGCGACGAACTCTTCCAGATCGCCATTCCGACCCTGCGCAAGCACGCCGAAGCCATATTGGGGCTGGTGGAACGGCCGCGCGTCAGGGTGCTCTACCGCGTCGACCAGTTCGACCGCTTCGTCTCGGTCATCACCTTCGTGCCGCGCGACCGCTACGACAGCATCGTGCGCGAGAAGATCGGCGCCTATCTAAAGACGGCCTTCGACGGGCGCCTGTCGGCCTATTACCCGGCCTTCCCGGAAGGCAGCCTGGCGCGCGTCCATTTCATCATCGGGCGGTCCGGCGGCAAGACGCCGAAGATCGACCAGGCGACGCTGGAAGACGCCGTGCTGGAAATCATCCGCACGTGGGAGGACGCGCTGCGCGAAGCCGCCGTGACGTCCGGCGCGGACACGGCGCTGCTCGGCATCGCGGCGCGGTTCCCCGAGGCCTATCGCGGCTCGTTCACGGCCGACGAGGCGCTGGTCGATGCCGGGCGGATCGCCGCCATAACGGCCGACAACCCGATCGCCATCGACTACTACCGCAGCCACGGCCAGACGCCGGAGCAGGCATCGCTGAAGATCTACCATTTCGGCAGCCCGGTCGCGCTGTCGCGGCGCGTGCCGATCCTCGAGAACATCGGCTTCCGGGTGATCAGCGAGCGGACCTTCGAGGTCAGCGACGAGGACGCCGAGACCGTCTTCGTGCACGACATGGAACTCGAAAACGCCTATGCGGCCCCGATCGAACTCGACGGCGGCGGCAAGCTGTTCGAGGAAGTATTCCTCTCGGTCTGGCACGGCGACGCCGACAATGACGGCTACAACAGCCTTGCCCAGACAGCCGGGCTCGGCGCATCCGCCATCGGCATCCTGCGCGCCTATGGCCGCTACCTGCAGCAGGCCGGCATCCCGCAGAGCCAGGAGTTCATCGCCGCGGTGCTGAACCGCTACCCCGACATTGCGCGCGGACTGCACGCCATGTTCGTGGCGCGGCTCGACCCGGCCTCGGCCAGGGAGGGCGAGGTCACCGCCAAGCACCTCAAGGCCAAGATAAAGGACGCGCTGGAAGACGTTCCCAACATCGACGACGACACCATCATCCGCCGCTACGTCAACCTGATCGAGGCATCGCTGCGGACCAACCATTTCGTGCCCGGCATCCGCGAGCGGGGCCAATCGCTGGCAATCAAGCTCGACTCGCGCATGGTCGACGGCCTGCCGGAACCCCGCCCGTGGCGCGAGATCTTCGTCTACGGACCGGAGGTCGAGGGCGTGCACCTGCGCTTCGGACCGGTGGCGCGAGGCGGCCTGCGTTGGTCCGACCGGGCGCAGGATTACCGCACCGAGGTGCTGGGGCTGGTCAAGGCGCAGCAGGTCAAGAACGCCGTCATCGTGCCGGTCGGCGCCAAGGGCGGCTTCTACCCGAAGTTCCCGACAGCCGGGCTGAGCCGCGACCTTGTGTTCGAGGCCGGCAAGCGGGCCTATGTGAATTTCGTCTCCAGCCTGCTGTCGATCACCGACGATATCGACGGCGACAAGGTGGTGCCGCCAAAGGGCATCGTGCGCCGCGACGGCGACGACCCCTATTTCGTCGTCGCCGCCGACAAGGGCACGGCGACCTTCTCCGACACGGCCAACGCGATCAGCCAGGCACACGGTTTCTGGCTGGACGACGCCTTCGCATCGGGTGGCTCTGCCGGCTACGACCACAAGAAGATGGGCATCACCGCCAAGGGCGCCTGGGAGGCCGTGAAGCGCCATTTCCGCGAGATGAACCGCGACATCCAGACGATGCCCTTCACCGTCGTCGGCGTCGGCGACATGTCGGGCGACGTGTTCGGCAACGGCATGCTGCTGTCGCCCATGACGCACCTGATCGCGGCGTTCGACCACCGCGACATCTTCATAGACCCGAACCCGGACGCCGCGGCTACCTTCGCCGAGCGGGAGCGGCTGTTCGCCCTGCCGCGCTCGAGCTGGCAGGACTACGACAAGTCCAAACTGTCGGCCGGCGGCATCATCGCGTCACGCAGCCAGAAGTCGATCACGCTGCCGGCCGCGGCCGCCGCGGCGATCGGGCTCGACAAGACGACCGCTTCGCCGACCGAGATCATGACCGCGATCCTGAAGGCGCATGTCGACCTGTTGTGGTTCGGCGGCATCGGCACCTATGTGCGTGGCTCGGGCGAGAGCAACCAGGACGTCGGCGACCGCGCCAACGACGCGATCCGGGTGACCGCCGCGGAGGTCGGCGCCAAGGTGATCGGCGAGGGCGCCAATCTGGGTGTCACGCAGCGCGCGCGTATCGAGTTCGGCCTGCGCGGCGGCGCCTGCAATTCCGACGCGATCGACAATTCGGGCGGCGTCAACTGCTCGGACGTCGAGGTCAACATCAAGATCGCGCTGGCCTCGGCAATGCGCGGCGGCAAGCTGACGCGCCCGGCGCGCGACAAGCTGCTCGCCGAGATGACGCCCGCCGTTTCCGATCTCGTGCTCGCCAACAATTACGAGCAGACGCTGGCGCTTTCGGTCCTGCGCAAGAACGGGCTGAGCGACTTCCCGCACCAGGTGCGCTTCATCAGCACACTGGAGGCGCGGGGGCTGCTCGATCGCGCGGTCGAGACGCTGCCTTCGGCGGCAGCGCTCGAGGAGCGCGAGGTGCGCGGCGAGCCGCTGACGCGAGCGGAGCTCGGTGTGCTGCTGGCCTATGCCAAGATCGTGCTCTTCACCGAGATCGTCGCCAGCGACGTGCCCGACGACGCGCATTTCGAACGCGACCTGCTGAGCTATTTCCCCGGCCGCATGCAGAAGAAGTTCGCCGACGAAATCCGCGGGCACCGGCTGCGCCGCGAGATCATCGCGACCGTCATCGCCAACGACCTGATCGACCGCGGCGGGCCGTCCTTCGTGACGCGGCTTCAGGACGCCACCGGCCAGGGCGCCCGCGAGGTGGTGCGCGCCTTCACCGTGGTGCGCGACGGTTTCGGCCTGCCGGCGCTCTACCGCGAGATCGACGCCCTCGACAACCAGATAGACGGCCAGGTGCAGCTCGACCTCTATGCGACGGTCGGGCGGATGGCGCAGGCGGCAACCGCCTGGGACCTCAAGAACGGCAGTGCGACCGCGTCGCTCGGCGAGCAGATTGCCGAACTGCAGGCTGCGCGCGCGACGCTGGAGCCCAAGCTGCGGTCGATGCTGCCGGATTTCACCCTGGAGCGCATCGAGGAGCGCAGGCATGCGCTGTTCAAGGGCGGCGCGCCCGACAAGCTCGCCGAAAGGCTGGCGCTCATCGATGCCTCGGCGCTGATTCCCGACATCGCGCTGGTCGCCAAGACTGCGAAAGCCGACCTGGTCGAGGCCGCCAAGGCGTTCTTCGCCGTCAGCGACGCATTCCGGATCGGCCGCATCGAGAGCGCGGCGCGCTCGATCACGCCGACCGACTATTATGACGGGCTGGCGCTGACGCGCGCCGGCGACACGATCGCGGCAGCACGCCGCGGCATGGCGGTTGCCGCGCTGTCGGGCCGGGGGAAGTCCGACAATCCCGTGGGCGACTGGCTCGAGGCCGGCGGCCAGCGCATCGGCAAGGTGCGAGAGCGGCTGCAGGCGCTGACCGAGGGCAGCGAACTGTCGGTGTCTCGCCTGTCGGTCGCGGCCGGGCTGATGGCCGACCTGAGTGACCATGGATGACCGCGGCACTCAAGTCTGACACCACGCAGGAGACGGGCAGGCTGGCGCCGCGACGCGGCGTCTGGGGCTGGATGCTGTTCGACTGGGCGGCGCAGCCCTTCTTCACGGTGGTCACCACCTTCATCTTCGGCCCCTATGTGGTCTCGCGCATGGCGAGCGACCCGGCGATGGGCCAGGCCGCCTGGGGCTACGGCATCGCGGCGGCGGGCTTCGCCATCGCCATCCTGTCGCCGGTGCTGGGCTCGATCGCCGACCAGACGGGACCGCGCAAGCCATGGATCGGCAGCTTCGCGGCGATCAAGATCGCCAGCCTCTGCGCGCTGTGGTTCGCGGCGCCCGGGTCGAACCTCTTCCTCGTCGTGCTGTGCTTCTCGCTCGCCTCGGTGGCGGCCGAATTCTCGACCGTGTTCAACGATTCCATGATGCCGCGGCTGGTCTCCAAGGCCGAGATCGGCAAAATCTCCAACATTGCGTGGGGTCTCGGCTATCTCGGCGGCATGATCGTGCTGATCTTCGTCGTCGCCTGCCTGGCGGCCTCGCCAGAGACCGGCCTTACGATCATCGGCATGGAGCCGCTCTTCGGGCTCGACCCGAGGCTCGGCGAGGATGCGCGCGCCACCGGGCCGCTGTCGGCGGCGTGGTATTTCGTCTTCATCCTGCCGATGTTCTTCTTCACGCCCGATGCCGGCAAGGGCATGGCGATCGGCCCCGCCGTACGCGAGGGGCTGACGGAGCTGAAGGCGACGCTGAAGGAAGTGCGCCAGCGCGGCGGCATATTGTGGTTCCTGATCGCCCGCATGATCTACCAGGACGGCGTCAACGCGTTGCTGGCGCTCGGCGGCGTCTTCGCGGCGGCGATGTTCGGCTGGTCGATCACCGAGATCGGGCTGTTCGGCATCATCCTCAACGTCATCGCGATCTTCGGCTGCCTGGTGGCCAGCCGTCTCGACACGAAGCTCGGCTCCAAGACGGTGGTGATGATCGCGCTGGTGTGCCTGACGGTGGCGACCGTCGGCATCGTCTCGACCGGGCCGGGCTACACGCTGTTCGGCATGCTGCCGCTGCCCGGCGCCGATACGGGCGGGCTGTTCGGGACGCCGGCGGAGAAGGCCTACATCCTCTTCGGCCTGCTGATCGGCATTGCCTTCGGCCCGGTGCAGGCGTCGTCGCGCTCCTACCTGGCGCGCAGCGTGTCGGCCGACGAGGCCGGCCGCTATTTCGGCATCTACGCGCTGGCAGGGCGGGCGACGAGCTTTACGGCGCCATTCCTGGTGGCGACGGTGACGGCAATCAGCGGATCGCCACGGCTCGGCATGGCGATGATCCTGCTGTTCCTGGTCGGCGGCATAGCCGTGCTGTGGCCGGTGCCCTATCCGGCGGACCGGCCGGAGGAACGTGCCGCCTGATCAGTGGCGGAAGTGGCGCGTGCCGGTGAAGACCATGGCGATGCCGTGTTCGTCGGCGGCGGCGATGACGTCGTCGTCGCGCATCGAGCCACCTGGCTGGATGACGGCGGTAGCGCCCGCCTCGATGGCCGAGATCAGGCCGTCGGCGAAGGGGAAGAAGGCGTCCGACGCGACCACCGAACCTTTGGTCATGGGCTCGGCAAGGCCCGCTGCCTCGGCAGCGTCGAGCGCCTTGCGGGCGGCGATGCGCGAGGAGTCCACGCGGCTCATCTGGCCGGCGCCGATGCCGACGGTGGCGGCGTCCTTCACATAGACGATGGCGTTCGACTTGACGTGCTTGGCGACGCGGAAGGCAAATTTCAGGTCGGCCATTTCCTTGTCCGTCGGCGCGCGCTTGGTGACCACCTTGAGTTCGAGGTCGTCGACGACTGCATTGTCGCGCCCCTGCACCAGGAGCCCGCCGGAGACCGACTTCACCGTCATGACGGGCGCGCGGGGGTCGGGTGTCGCACCGGCGAGCAGGAGGCGCAGGTTCTTCTTCGCCGTGACGATGGCCTTCGCCTCGTCGCTCGCGTCGGGCGCGATGATGACCTCGGTAAAGGTCTTGACGATCTCCTCGGCGGCCTCTGCGTCGAGCAGGCGGTTCAGCGCGACGATGCCGCCGAAAGCCGAGACCGGGTCGCAGGCGAGAGCCTTCGCGTAGGCGTCGAGAAGCGTGACGCCTTCGGCGACGCCGCAGGGATTGGCGTGCTTGATGATGGCGACGGCCGCGCTGCGCTTCGGGTCGAACTCGCCGACCAGTTCATAGGCGGCGTCGGTGTCGTTGATATTGTTGTAGGACAGCGCCTTGCCCTGCACCTGAACCGCAGTGGCCACGCCCGGGCGCTTGTCGCCGGTTGCGTAGAAGCCGGCCTGCTGGTGCGGGTTCTCGCCGTAGCGCATGACGCTCTCCAGCTTGCCGCCGAATGCGCGCCAGGTGGGGTGCTCGATCTCCAGCGCCTCGGCAAACCAGCCAGAGATGGCGGCATCGTAGGCGGCGGTGCGGGCAAATGCCTTTGCCGCGAGGTGGCGGCGGAAGTCGAAGGACAGGCTGCCGATGTTCAGTTCCAGCGCGTTGATCACGGAAGCGTAGTCTTCCGGGTCGGTGACGGTGGCGACGTAGGCATGGTTCTTGGCCGAGGCGCGCACCATGGCCGGGCCGCCGATGTCGATGTTCTCGACGATCGACGCGTAGTTCGCGCCGGAGTAGCGGACTTCCTCGAAGGGGTAGAGATTGACGACCAGGAGGTCGATCGGCTCGATGCCGTGCTCATGCATGGCGGCCGAGTGCTCGGGGTCGTCGCGGATGCCGAGCAGTGCGCCGTGAACGGAAGGGTGCAGCGTCTTGACGCGGCCGTCCATGATCTCGGGAAAGCCCGTCAGCTCGGACACGTCGCGGACCGCGATGCCGGCTTCAGCGATGGCCTTCGCCGTGCCACCGGTGGAGACCAGCTCGACGCCGGCCTTGACCAGCGAGGCGGCGAAATCGGTCAGGCCTGTCTTGTCGGAGACGGACAGAAGCGCGCGGCGCACCGGCACGAGATCGGGCGCGGGGATATTCTTGGAGGCAACCGCCATGGGGAGGGCCTTTCAGCTGGGAGAGTCGAGGCGGGCGTTAGCACAGCCCGGCCCGGAATCAAATCGGGAGAGGCGCTCTAGCGGTGGATCACTGCTTTCCGGCGATACTCTCGCGGTAAGTCCGCGTGAACTGCCAGTGCACTTCCTGGATTTCGGAGGCCTTGAAGGACAGCACGATCTGGCGGCTGCGGCGCGGTCCGCCGAGGCCAGCGAAATAGATCGACTCCTCGACATAGGGCGTGACCTCGGCACAGGACATGACCCAGCGGTCGGAATGCGGAGCGGTCAGCACCAGGCGGTCTTCCTCGTCGTGGAAGAGTTCGACGTCGGGGTGCATGTGGAAGCGCACGGCGACGAAATCGCGGCCATTGTTGCGTGCCGGGGCACCGCCGGCGCGCAGGAAGCGGTCCAGACCGGCCAGCACGCTGCCTTCCTCCGACAGCGACAGTTCGCGCTCGTGATAGAGGCCGAACTGCGCGACATAGCCGTCGTGGCTGGCTATGAAACCGTGCATGCCCGGCTGGTCGGTGCGCCGGCATGGTACGTTGCGCGGACCGCCGATGAGCGGCGGGCTGGCAAGATCGTTGACCCGGATGGAGTGGTTGAAGCGCGCCGACGAAGTATCGTTGAGGGTTGCGGTTGAATGCGCGGCCGTTGCGCGCGCCAGCGGGCGGAACTCGGAGGCGCCATAGGTGTCGACGCCGCAATTGACGACGAAGTGCTGGCGGCCGGACGACATCTCGAAAGACAGGCAGCCGGCGTGGGCGGCGTTGGACACGTCGATCGGCGGCGGCGCGCCGGTGTCGGCGATGACGGTCGTGTCGCCCAGCGCCAGGCGCTCATAGCCCGAGTGCGGGGCGTGAAGCAGGGGCGCGCCTTCGGTGTCGTCGTGGCGCAGGATGGCGGCGATGCGATCGTGGATCGTCGCACCCATGCCGTTGAAGCGGGCAAGGCTGCCGTCCTGGTGGCGGAAGAAGCGCAGGGCCGGCAGCATGCGGTCGACAGCGTGGATCAGGGCAGGCGGCGGCGTCTCGGCCTGGTTGGCGTAGGTGTAGCGCAGCGGCAGGAGATCGGCGAGCAACTCCATGACGTCGAGCGGATTGCGCGAGATGTGACCGCCGTCCGGCAGGATCTGGCGTTCGAGTTCTGCGGCGAGGTTGCGCGTGGCGTTGCGCAGCGCCGACGCCGGCGCGGGCAGCGACAGGGCCGAGAAGGCAAGCGCGATGCGCGCGCGCAGGCGATCCTTGCCGTCGGGCATTTCCCGCGCGACGGAGCGCAAGTAGCGGATCTGCACGGCGAGCGACTTGAGGAAGGCGCGGTAGAAGGGAAACTCAGCACCCTGCAGCACGACCGAGGAATGCTGGAGCCAGGCGATTATGCGCTTGGCGGTGGTGGCCGGCTCCCAGGCGACGCCCGTGATGCTGCCGCCATGGATGGCGATCCAGTCCGACACCAGAGCGCGCGCATTGGCTGCCGCGAGGTCCGTACCGGCGGCGCGCATGTGGCGCAGCCAGCGGAAGCCGTGCAGCGTCTTTTGCCAGCCGCGATTGGGCACCTCTATGCGGAAGGGGGACTCGCCGCCGGTCTCGACGAGATGGCCCGAAAGCGGGAAGCGGCCGTAGTAGATTTCCAGTGCGATCTGCGAATCCGCCAGCCTCAAATCCGGCGGTGCGATCAGGACGCGTTCGGGCGTGCGGCCAGAATAGCGCCAGCGGTAGACCGGGCCAGAACGCAGCCTGCGACGGGTCTTTCGCCACATCTCGCGTGCGACGAGCGTCCAGAGACGCGTCGTGTTGCCCGTCGCCATTGCCAAAGAAAACTCTCCCGAAATCGCCGCGCTACCCGCGCTCCCCAAAGCGTTCGCGAATAGCTTAAATGATTCAGGACTTTATACGAGAGTGAATTTTGCGTGAAGTGTGCGAACAGGATTTTAGTCGATTGTTAACAATCGCGCCGCGAAGAACCCGTCCAGGCCGGAGATGGCAGGGCTACCGAGATCGAGATCCGCAGGCGTCGTCCGCAGCGTCCCGGCGTCGGTCAGGAAGGCGTCCAGTCCGGCAAACTCGCCAGGTCCGATAGGGTCGATCACGACGCCCTTCGCCGTGGCGAGGAAGGCGGAAAGGAGATTCTCGCCTTCGAGCGGATCCAGCGAGCAGTTGGAGAAGACGATGCGCCCGCCCGGCCGCACCAGCTTTACGGCCGCGGCAAGCATGTCCGCCTGCAATGCCGCGAGCTTGTCCACGTCGGCGGGGGATTTCGTCCATGGGACATCCGGATGCCGCCTGACCGTGCCGGTGGAGGAACAGGGCGCGTCGAGCAGCACGGCGTCGAAGAGCACGTCCGGCTCGAAGGTCTGCACATCGGCCTGGGCAAGCTTTGCCTCCAGCCCGAGGCGCTCGAGGTTGCGGCCAAGCCGTACCAGGCGGTTCTTGGAGACGTCGATCGCCGTCACCTCGGCGCCGGCGAGCACAAGCTGCGCCGTCTTGCCGCCGGGAGCGGCGCAAAGGTCGGCGACGCGCTTTCCGGCAATGTCGCCGAACAGCCGCGCCGGCAGGCTGGCGGCGGCGTCCTGCACCCACCATTCACCCTCCGCGAAGCCCGGCAGGTCGACGACGTTGCCGGCGAGCTGTTCGACGCGCACCGTGCCGGTCGGCAGGACGATGCCGCCGAGGCGCTCTGCCCACTGGGCAGGGTCGGACTTGACGGTGAAGTCGACAGGCGCCTCAACGCGATGCGCGGCCATGATGCGGCGGGCGCGTTCGTCGCCATAGGCCGCCACGAGGCGATCGGCGAACCACGCCGGCGCGTCGAGTGTCGCCTCGAGCATCGGGCCGAGTTCGGCGTCCTTGGCGCGCACGAGCGAGCGCAGCACGCCGTTGACGAGACCCGAAAAGCGCGCCGTGCGCGGGTCGGCCTTGGCGTGGGTGACGGCGAGATCGACCGCGGCGCTGTCTGGAATGTCGAGGAACAGGATCTGCGCGGCAGCGACATGCAGCACGTGGCCGAGCGCGGTCGCGTTGGGCGGCAGGGGCCTTTCGAGGCGGCGGGCGAGGAGATTGCCGATGGTGACCCGGAAGCGCAGCGCCGTGGTGAGGATGGCGCGCACGAGGCTGCGGTCGCGCATGTCGAGCGCGCGGTATTGCGGATGGCCGTTGTCGTTGTCGGTCAGGCCGTCGAGCGGGGTTGCCGCGTCGATGACGACGGCGAGCAGTTTGGCCGCCGCCTTGCGCGCCGCCAGTCCCGGGCTGGAACTGTCATCGGCGTAGCGGGGAGAGGCCTTTGCGACTCGCGATTTGTGGACGCCCGGCTCGCCGGCGCTCACGAGCGGCGGCCCCGCGGTCCGGTCGGGTTACGGCCCCAGGGATTGGGCTTCGGCGCCCCGGGCTCGGCCGGAGCGTCGGGCGCTTCGGAAGGTCCCCACGGGCCGCTCGGCGCGCGCGCGGCAGGACGCTCGGCGGCGCGGACACCTTCGGCGGCCATCGCCTGCAGGGCGGCGATGCGGTTCTCGGTGTTCGGGTGCGTGGAGAACAGATTGTCCATGCGTTCGCCTGACAGGGGGTTGATGATGAACATGTGCGCGGTGGCCGGATTGTGCTCCGCGTCGGGGTTGTGGATGCGTTGGGCGTTGCGCGCGATCTTGTCAAGCGCCGAGGCCAGCCAGAGCGGGTTGCCGCAGATTTCGGCGCCGCGCCTGTCGGCCGAGTATTCGCGCGTACGGCTGATCGCCATCTGCACCATGGCGGCGGCGAGCGGCGCGACGATCATCGCGACCAGGACGCCGACGATGCCGAAGCCGTTGTTGTTGTCGCGGTTGCCGCCGAAGAAGAAGGCGAAATTGCCGAGCATGGAGATCGCGCCGGCCAGCGTGGCGGTGATCGTCATGGTCAGCGTGTCGCGGTTCTGCACATGGGCAAGCTCGTGCGCCATGACCGCGGCGACCTCCTCGTGGGACAGACGCTCGAGCAGGCCGGTCGTGGCGGCGACGGCGGCGTTCTGGGGATTGCGGCCGGTGGCAAAGGCGTTGGGCTGCGGGTTCTGGATCAGATAGGTCTTCGGCATGGGGAGCCCGGCGCGGGCAGCCAGATCGCGCACGATGGCGTAGTATTCCGGGGCATTGCGCTCGTCGACCTCGACGGCGTGGTGCATTTTCAGCACCATCTTGTCGGCGTTCCAGTAGCTGAAGAAATTCATGCCCGCCGCGAGCACGAAGGCGATCATCATGCCGCTGCTGCCACCGATCAGGTAGCCGACCGCCATGAACAGCGCCGTCATGAAGGCGAGGAGCATTGCAGTGCGGATCAGGTTCACAGACACCTCCGTTGGCGCGTCCCGAAGTCATTGGCCGAAGCGGCGCGCCCACTATATGATGGGAAATGCCCGGCCCGGTTTCAATGCGCGCGGGCGGACGACGGAGAAGACATGAGCGAGGCCAGGCAGGACAATCCCGGGAGCAAAGACGCGGTGGCGGAAAACCTGCCGGATGCGGCGCGCCGGGCGCTCGCCGAAGCGGCCGAACGCCGCAAGGCCTATGCTGCGAGCGAGTCCGCGATGCCCGCGGAAGTCGGAGGCCGCAAGGGCAAGGAGCCGGTGCGCTACGGCGACTGGGAGGTCAAGGGATTGGCGACGGACTTCTGAACGGCGCCAAGGCGATTACTGCCGGACTAGCCGGAACCCGAGGTCACCGGGCGCGTTTTCGGAACAATACTTCCGATTTGCGTAACGCCCCGAGGACCGCCCAATGCTTATCCGGCTCGGCTACGAGATAGCCATCGATTGCCAGCAGAAAACCCCGATCATCTCGCTGCTCGAGATTCACAAGGACCGACAGCCGGACATCCAGCGACAGACACGCGTGCTAACTTCGCCCACGGTTCCCAGCACGACCTATGAGGACCGCTACGGCAATACGTGCCGGCGCTTTACCGCGCCGCCCGGCAGTTTCCGCATCCTTTACGACGCGGTGATCGAGGATTCCGGGCTGCCTGATGAGGTCAACACGCTTGCCAAGGAAGTGCCCGTGGAGGACCTGCCGCCCGACGCGCTGGGGTACCTGCTCGGCAGCCGCTATTGCGAGACGGACCACCTGTCAGGGCTTGCATGGAACCTCTTCGGCTCGGTGTCGCCGGGCTGGGCGCGGGTGCAGGCCGTGACCGACTATGTGCACGACCGGCTGTCCTTCGGCTACGGCTATGCGCGCTCGACACGCACCGCCGCGCAGGCGCATGACGAGCAGGTCGGCGTATGCCGCGACTTCGCGCATCTCGCCATCACGCTCTGCCGCTGCCTCAATGTTCCGGCCCGCTACGTGAACGGCTATCTCGGCGACATCGGCGTGCCGGAGGATCCGGCGCCGATGGATTTCTCGGCCTGGTTCGAGGCCTATCTCGACGGCAAGTGGTACACGTTCGACGCCCGTCACAACGTGCCCCGCATGGGCCGCGTGGTGGTGGCGCGCGGACGCGACGCGACCGACGTGCCGCTGCTGCACAGCTTCGGGCCGCATCGGCTCGACCTGTTCAAGGTGTGGACCTACGAGCAGGAGAGCCATCCGGCCAAGCCGCCCTATCGCGGCATCGACCGCACAATCGGCGCGCACATGCTGGCCTGACGCAGATCGGCATTGCGCGATCCTACAAAGAGGAATAAATTCCTTTGCGTGGAATCGATCCGTCTCATCACTCGGCCTTTCGGGCCCGTTCTCGCGCTGGCGCTGGGCTGCCTGCCGGCAGCTGCCGGCAAGCCGTTCCGCGGTCCGGTCGAGGCAATTGTCGTGCGCGTGCTCGACGGCGATACCTTCGTGGCCGATGCGTCAGTGTGGCCCGGACAGACCTTGCGCGTGAACATTCGCATCCGGGGCATCGACGCGCCGGAGATGAAGGCGCGCTGCGACGATGAGCGGATTGCGGCGAAGCGGGCGCGCGACGAACTCGCCACCCTGCTCGGTGGCCGGCCGGTGGCGATCTCCAACATTGCCGGCGCAAAGTATTATGGCCGCGTGCTGGCCGACGTGGCCAATGCCGAGGGGCTGGATGTCGGCCCGGCGATGATGGAACGCCGGCTGGTGCGCGCCTATGCCGGAGGGCGCAGGGACGGCTGGTGTGGATGACCCGCAGCGAGACAGGTGGCCGTGCCAGGACGGGACGCCCGCGGCGGCAATGCCCGGACCTTACCAATCATGGTTAACAAAGGGTTGCGAATTGTCCGCCAGACATCGGGCATTTACCGGTGGTTAACCTTGTTTCCACCGCCAGGCCAATGAAATCAATGGCTTAGAAATCGCACCCCGCCGACCGGGGACGCAGTCTCCCGGCTGGCCGATTTCGTGCAGTGCCCCAGGCATCAGGTCTCACGACCGGCATGCAGGAGGCAGGAAAATGCGGATTTCCTCGGTAATCGGGCAGGCAAGAACATTCATCGGTAACGAGAAGGGCAGCTTCGCCGTCATGAGCGCGGCGATCATGGCCGTGCTGACCATGTCGGCGGGCTTTGCGATAAACATCGCGCAGTTGCACAATGTGCGGTCCAATCTCGGCCAGGCGCTGGACGCCGCCGTGACCTCGACGGCGCGCGACATCACGACGGGCAAGATCGAGGCCAAGGACGCGCGCGACCGCGTCGAGCTGTTCCTTTCGGTGAACACCGACGGCGACATGATCGCCGGAGACCGGCTGGTGCTCGACAAGCTCATCATCGACAAGACCAACAGCACGGTCGAGGCGACGGCCTATGTGGATGTCGACCTCTATTTCCCGCTGTTCGGCCTGTCGGACACGCGGCGGGTCAGCAATGCCTCGGCCGCGGTCTATTCGGACAAGAAGATCGAGGTCGCGATGATGCTGGACGTGACCGGTTCGATGGGCGGGAAGAAGATCAAGGACCTCAAGAGCGCCGCCAACAACGCGCTCGATGCTTTCCTCGCCGGCCAGGACAAGACCAAGCCGCGCGTGCGCGTGGCCATCGTTCCCTATGCCAACGCTGTCAACACCGGGGCACTGAGCAACGTGGTGTTCGCCGAGAAGGCCTATACGGCAATCGATGTGGAGCCGCCGGCACTCTACGACCCCATCGCGGTGGCGGCGTCTCTCTTGAAGGCGCCGGACAAGTGCGCGACCGAGCGCAAGGGCACGCAGCAGTTCACCAATGCCGGTCCCGATGTCGCCAAGGTCAATCGCGACTACCGGCTGGATTTCTGCCCCAACGCCGTTCTGCAGCCGCTGTCGGCCGACATCGGCGCACTGAAGAGCACGGTCAGCTCGTTCAGCGCCAACGGATATACGGGAGGCCACATCGGCATCCAGTGGACCTGGTACATGCTGTCGAATTCATGGAAGGACGTGCTGCCCAAGGACGCGCAGCCGCTGGCCTATGACAAGAAGAAGGTCGCAAAATACGCGATCCTGATGACCGACGGCGAATTCAACACCGCCTATGCGGGCGTGCCGATCAAGGGCAACCCGACCAACCAGGCGTCGCTGTCGCGCAGCAATGCGGAGAGGCTCTGCGATGCCATGCGCAAGGATGGCATCGAGATCTTCTCGGTAGGATTCCAGTTGAAGGAAGCAGGCGCCAAGGGCGTGATGAAGAACTGCGCCAACACGGATACCTCGTCGATCCGCCACTATTACGAGGCATCGACGGGGGACGAACTCAACCAGGCCTTCCTCGAGATCGCCCACAACATCGAGCGCCTCGCCATCACCAAGTAGGCCGGGCCGCAAAGGAAAAGGCCGCCGCTTCTCGCGAAGCCGGCGGCCTTCCGTGTTTCCGTCCGTGGCGCGGCCTCTGGCCGTGACCCTCAGGTCACCGGCCGCGCTTTTCGCGCCCTAACGGGAAGACTGCTCCCCGAAAGTGCGATCCGCTGAGGCCACGTTCTGGAAAACGAAATCACTCGACATCGGATCACCTCCTTTCAGTTGTTGAACACGAAGCAAAGTTGGGGCGTTTCGCTCCAATCTGCAAGTGCCAAAAAGCCACTATCCCAAGCGCGTGTCACGCAGGCCCCGCCTGCGCGACCGCAAGGCTTTATGCTAACCCTTCTTGTTCTGCCGGTTGGCGACGAGATCGTCGACGACGGCCGGATCGGCGAGCGTCGAGGTGTCGCCGAGCGCGCCGAAATCGTCCTCGGCGATCTTTCTCAGGATGCGGCGCATGATCTTGCCCGAACGGGTCTTGGGCAGGCCCGGTGCGAACTGCAGCTTGTCGGGCGAGGCGATGGCGCCGATCTCCTTGCGCACGTGCTGGACGAGTTCCTTGCGCAGCGCGTCGCTGCCTTCCTCGCCGGCCATCAGCGTGACGTAGCAATAGATGCCCTGGCCCTTGATGTCGTGCGGGTAGCCGACGACGGCGGCTTCCGAGACCTTGGGGTGGCTGACCAGCGCGGACTCGACCTCTGCCGTTCCCATGCGATGGCCGGAGACGTTGAGGACGTCGTCGACGCGGCCGGTGATCCAGTAATAGCCGTCCTTGTCGCGGCGACAGCCGTCGCCGGTGAAATACTTGCCCTTGTAGGTAGAGAAGTAGGTCTGCACGAAGCGCTCGTGGTCGCCATAGACGGTGCGCATCTGGCCCGGCCAGGAATCGGTGATGCAGAGGTTGCCGTCGGCGGCGCCCTCGAGAACCACGCCCTCATTGTCGACGAGCTGCGGCTGGACGCCGAAGAAGGGACGCGTCGCCGAGCCGGGCTTGAGGTCGGTCGCGCCGGGCAGCGGGGTGATCAGGATGCCGCCCGTCTCGGTCTGCCACCAGGTGTCGACGATCGGCACCTTGCCGTTGCCGACGACCTTGAAATACCACTCCCAGGCCTCCGGGTTGATCGGCTCGCCGACGGACCCCAGGACGCGCAGGCTCTTGCGCGAGGTCTTCTTCACATGCTCGTCGCCGGCGCCCATCAGGGCGCGCAGGGCGGTCGGCGCGGTGTAGAAGATGTTGACCTTGTGCTTGTCGATGACCTCCCAGAAGCGCGCCATGGACGGGTAGTTGGGCACGCCCTCGAACATCAGCGTGGTGGCGCCGTTGGCGAGCGGTCCGTAGACGATGTAGCTGTGGCCGGTGACCCAGCCGACATCGGCGGTGCACCAGTAAACGTCGCCGTCATGGTAGTCGAAGACATACTGGTGCGTCATCGAGGCATAGACGAGATAGCCCGCGGTGGTGTGCAGCACGCCCTTCGGCTTGCCGGTCGAACCGGAGGTGTAGAGGATGAAGAGCGGATCCTCGGCCTTCATCTTCTCAGGCTTGCAGTCGGGCTTAACCGAGGCGACTTCGTCGTGGTACCAGAGGTCGCGGCCGTTGGCCCAGCCGACCTTGCCGCCGGTGCGGCGCACCACCAGCACGTTCTTGACGCGGACGAAATTATGGGCGGCGATGTCGATCGCCTTGTCAGTGTTTTCCTTGAGCGGGATGTGCTTGCCGCCGCGCAGGCCCTCGTCGGCCGTGATGACGAAGGTCGATTCGCAGTCAACGATGCGGCCGGCGAGCGCGTCCGGCGAGAAGCCGCCGAAGACGATGGAATGGATGGCGCCGATGCGGGCGCAGGCCAGCATCGCGTAGGCCGCCTCCGGGATCATCGGCATGTAGATGGTGACGCGGTCGCCCTTCTTGACGCCGTGCTTCTTCATCACGTTGGCAAGGCGGCAGACGTGCTCGTAGAGCTCGTTATAGGTGATCTTCTTGTCGTCGTAGGGGTTGTCACCCTCCCAGATGATGGCGGTCTGGTTGCCGCGCTTCTTCAGGTGACGGTCGATGCAGTTGTAGGAGACGTTGGTCTGGCCGTCCTCGTACCACTTGATAGACACCTTGCCCTTGAAGCTGGTGTTCTTGACCTTGGTGTAGGGCTTGAACCAGTCGATGCGCTTGCCGTGCTTGCCCCAGAACTTGTCAGGATTCGCGACGCTTTCCTTGTACCACTTGAGATAGGTATCGCTGTCGATCAGCGCGTCCTTCTTCCAAGCCGGCTGAACGCGATGCACCTTTGTCTCGGACATGCTGGTCTTCCCTCCCGAATGATTTTCGCGGCTGGCGCCGGATGCGGCGCCACGCTCCGCCCGCGAACTGGGTCCCATTATTAACAGTTGCGCCAAGACAGCAACATTAGACCTTGGACTGCGCGGCGGGTTGACGCAGCGCAAAGTCCCTCCGAACGATAGCACTCGCCGGTGAGTGCTGCCAACCATTTGATTCCGTGAAGGAAAAGCGGGTTCAATCACGCAAAATTCAATAGACGGTTAAGGAACGGCGCGCACAATTTGCAGTTAGGAGTTCGACTCAACGCCTGGAAGGACGGCCATGCGCAAACACCCTGAAATGGAACTGATGCTCAAGGGCTATGGGCTGACGACGGCCCAGATTCTCTATCACCTGCCCGACCATCCGCATCTGCTGCAGACCTACGTCTGGCAGGACTACGACATCGCCCCGAAGTTTCCGGTGCTGATCAAGTTCCTCGACTTCTGGAAGTCGAAGCTCGAGGGCCCACTGCATTCGATACAATACACGCACCAGAAGCTGATCGCGCCCAATGAATGGCGTAACGTGGACGGCGAATTCCTGCTACACTGAACAAAGCGCCGCAGTATTCAGCCGACGTTTCTTTGGCCTGCAGTTTCCTGTTGCGCGCAACTTGTGACTGCCGTCGGCGATACTGAAGCGGCAAGGGAGCCCGCATCAAGTGCGGGGCCTGTTCTTATGGCATCGCGGACGGCTGGCGGGAGGCGGCCATGCCGGATTACTGGTGCCTGATATTCTCGGATGGAACAGGACAGCGCGGGGTGCGCGAGGACGCTTCGGTCCGCAACACCAACATCTTCCAGATGTTTGCCGCTTCCGAGGGCAAGATCTATCTCGACGCCTTCTACGATCCCGGGCTCGGGGCGCCCGACGAGGGCAGCAACAACTGGACACGCAGCGCGCGAAACCTGTGGTCCAAGGCGACCGGCTGGGGCATCTCCGCCAATATTGCCGATTGCTACGAGGCGCTGATGCTCAAGTGGGCGCGCGGCAAGAGGATCGGGCTGTTCGGTTTCAGCCGCGGGGCCTACACGGTCCGTTGCGTCGGCGGGGTGCTGGGAACCTGCGGTATCGCGACCATGGACAAGGGTTCGCCGATATCCAAGGACAATGACGGCGCGGGTGCCAAGCGGCGGCGGGCCATCGCCGAAGAGGCCGTGGCGGCCTACAAGATCAAGAATGAGAGTGAACGGAAGACGGCTGGCAGCAGATTTGCGCAGAAGTACCAGGCTCAACCGGCGATGCCCGACGTGATCGGCGTCTTCGATACGGTCAAGTCGCTCGGGCTGCCGGGTGTCGCCAATCTGGTCAATCCATGGAAACACGAGTTCCACGACAACGAATTGTCGGGGCGCGTGCCGGTCGGACTGCACGCCCTGTCGATCGACGAGAACCGAAAGGCCTTCCTGCCCGAACTGTGGGAGGATGCCAGCGCCGACGGGCAGGTGATCGAGCAGGTATGGTTTCCCGGTGTCCACTCCGACATCGGCGGCGGCTACGAGGACGACTGGCGGCTGGCCGACCTGACACTCGACTGGATGCTCGACCGATTGCGCAACGTCGCCAGGCTGCACATCCCGCTCACCGTCAGCAAGCGCGACAATGTGCTTGGCCAGGCGCATGACGAACGCAGCGGCTTCGGCACGCTGTGGCTGCCTGCCGCGCGCAAGGTGCGCGGAGAGGCAGTCGACAGGGACGCGCTGTGCGGAGGGATCGAAGACAGGTTCGACCAGTACCGCCCGTCCTACAGGCCGCGCCTGCTGCGCAGCCATCCGCGGGTCAGCCGGTTCTTCTGATGCGAGGGGCGGTTCCCCTCAGACGGCCGGCGGGATAGGCGATCGTCGGGCTCGCGCCGTCAGCGGCTGCCGAAGATGGCGGAGCCGACGCGCACGCTGGTGGCGCCGAAGGCGACGGCGAGCGCGTAGTCGCCCGACATGCCCATGGAGAGATTTGCGAGGCCCGCTTCGGCCGCCAGTTTTGCAAGCAGCGCGAAATGCGGGCCGGGGTTCTCGTCTACCGGCGGGATGCACATCAGGCCCTCGACGGCGAGGCCGTGCACCGCGCGGCAGCGCTCGACGAAGGCGACGGTCTCCTGCGGCGCGATGCCGGCCTTCTGCGGTTCCGCACCGGTATTGACCTGTACGTAGAACCTCATCGCCTTGCCCTGCTTGACCGTTTCCTTGGCCAGCTCGGCGGCGATCTTCTCGCGGTCGACGGTCTCGATACAGTCGAAGAGCGCCACCGCCTCCTTCGCCTTGTTGGACTGCAGCGGGCCGATAAGATGCAGCTCGATACTGGGAAATTCCTGCTTCAGCGCCGGCCACTTTCCCTGGGCCTCCTGGACGCGGTTCTCGCCGAAGACGCGCTGGCCGGCCTCGATGACGGGACGGATGTCGGCCGCCTCGAAGGTCTTGGAAACGGCGACGAGCGTGACCGAGGTCTCATTGCGCTTCGCCTCGGCGGCGGCTGCAGCGATCGTCTCACGGACGGTCTGGAGTTGTTCGACTGACTTGTTCATGCCTGTTCCGGAACCGATATGCTGACTGCCCGCAAGCGCGGAGTTGACGCTTCCCGCAATCCATGGTGAAGGTCCGCCCGATATTTTCAGGACCGCCGGAGCAACATCCGCCGGTCATCGCCCAGTCTTTTAAGTGAAAAAGCGGTCATGGCAACCGAACGATACAATCCGCGTGCGACGGAACCCAAATGGCAGAAGGCCTGGGACGCCGCCAGGCTCTTCGAGACGAAGAACGACGACCCGCGCGAGAAATACTACGTGCTGGAGATGTTCCCCTATCCGTCGGGGCGCATCCACATGGGCCACGTGCGCAACTACACGATGGGCGACGTGGTGGCGCGGCATCGCCGGGCGCTCGGCTACAACGTGCTGCACCCGATGGGCTGGGACGCCTTCGGCCTGCCGGCCGAGAACGCGGCGCGCGATAACAAGGTCAATCCCCGCGAGTGGACCTACGCCAACATCGCGACGATGAAGGGCCAGCTGAAGACGATGGGCCTGTCGCTCGACTGGGCGCGCGAGTTCGCGACCTGCGACCCGACCTACTACAAGCACCAGCAGAAGATGTTCCTCGACTTCTGGAAGGCTGGGCTGGCCGAGCGCAAGTCGGCCAAGGTCAACTGGGATCCCGAGGACATGACCGTGCTCGCCAACGAGCAGGTGATCGACGGACGCGGCTGGCGCTCCGGCGCCTTGGTGGAACAGCGCGACCTCACGCAATGGTTCTTCAAGATCACGTCGATGTCGCAGGACCTGCTGGACAGCCTGGGAACGCTCGACAAGTGGCCAGAGAAGGTCCGCGTCATGCAGCAGAACTGGATCGGAAGGTCGGAAGGCCTGCTGATCCGCTGGCCGCTGGTCGAGGCTGTCGAGGGCGCTTCCGAGCTCGAGGTCTACACGACCCGACCCGACACGATCTTCGGCGCCTCGTTCATGGCGATCGCCGCCGACCATCCGCTGGCCAGGAAGGCGGCGAGCGGCAATCCGGAACTGAAGGCGTTCATCGACGACATCAGGCACAGCGGCACCTCGGCCGCCGAGATCGAGACGGCCGAGAAGCGCGGCTTCGATACGGGCTTGCGCGTCGTGCATCCGTTCGATTCCAGCTGGACGCTGCCGGTCTATGTCGCGAACTTCGTGCTGATGGAATACGGCACGGGCGCCATCTTCGGCTGCCCGGCTCATGACCAGCGCGACCTCGACTTCGCGAACAAGTACGGCCTGCCGGTCGTGCCCGTGGTGATGCCCGAGGGAGGCGACGCGAAGACGTTCCAGATCACCGAGGAGGCCTTCGTCGACGACGGGGCGATGATCAATTCACGCTTTCTCGACGGGATGACCCCCGACGCGGCCTTCGATGAAGTGGCAACGCGGCTGTCGGGGGTGACCATCGGCGACCGACCACAGGGCGAGCGCAAGGTGCAGTTCCGACTGCGCGACTGGCTGATCTCGCGCCAGCGCTACTGGGGCTGCCCCATACCGGTGATCCACTGCGACGATTGCGGCGCGGTGCCGGTGCCGGACGACCAGCTGCCGGTGGTGCTGCCCAACGACGTGACCTTCGACAGACCGGGCAATCCGCTCGACCACCACCCGACGTGGAAGCATGCCGACTGCCCGAGCTGCGGCAAGCAGGCCAGGCGCGACACCGACACGATGGATACGTTCGTCGATTCGTCGTGGTATTTCGCGCGCTTTACCGACCCGTGGAACGAAGTGGCGCCGACGACGCTCGCCTGCGTCGACGGCAAGAATGGCTGGCTGCCGGTGAACCAGTATATCGGCGGCATCGAGCATGCGATCCTGCACCTGCTCTATTCGCGCTTCTTCACGCGCGCGATGCAGGCGACCGGCCACCTGAACACGCTGAAGGAGCCCTTCGAGGGCATGTTCACCCAGGGCATGGTGGTACACGAGACCTACAAGGGCCCGACCGGCTGGGTCACGCCGGCCGAGGTGAAGATCGAGGACGCCGACGGCAAGCGCGCCGCCAGCCTGCTGTCCAACGGCACGCCGGTCGAGATCGGCGCGATCGAGAAGATGTCGAAGTCGAAGAAGAATGTCGTCGATCCCGACGATATCATCGGAAGCTACGGCGCCGACACGGCGCGCTGGTTCATGCTGTCGGATTCGCCGCCGGAGCGCGACGTGATCTGGACCGAGGCCGGCGTCGAGGGCGCGCACCGATTCGTGCAGCGCGTCTGGCGGATGGTCTCGGAAGCCGCGCCGGCGCTGGCGGGCATTCAGCCGCAGGCGGCGAGCGAGGGATCCGCGGGCGCGGTTTCCAAGGCGGCGCACCGGGCGGTCAAGGCCGTCGGAGAGGACATTTCGCGGCTGGGCTTCAACCGGGCGGTGGCGAGAATCTACGAGCTGACCAATGCGCTGCAGGTGCCATTGGCCGAGGTGGTGGAAGGCAAGGCAAGTCCGGAAATGCTGGGCGCGGTGCGCCAGGCCTTCGATATGCTGGTCGGGCTGATCGCGCCGATGATGCCGCATCTGGCCGAGGAATCCTACGCCGCGCTGGGCGGTGAGGGGATGATCGCCGACCGGCCATGGCCAAGCTTCGACCCGGCACTGACCGTGGACAGCGAAATCACCCTGCCGGTGCAGATCAACGGCAAGAAGCGGGGAGATTTGACAATCGCCCGCGACGCGGATCAAGGTACGATCGAGAGAGCCGCGCTCCAGCTGGATTTCGTGCAGAAGGCGCTCGAGGGAAAGCCGCCACGCAAGGTGATTGTCGTGCCGCAGAGGATCGTCAATGTCGTCGCCTGAGAAATCCATGCGCGGGAAGCTGCGCCACCTGACAATCGCAGCCGTGCTTTCGGCGATTCCCCTTGTTGCCGCCTGTACTGTGCAGCCGCTCTACTACAACCCGTCTTCGGGCGGCGTGGCGACCGGTGTGACCGCCGAACTGCAGTCGATATCGATCAAGCCGGTCGAGACGCGCTACGGGCAGGAACTGCGCAACCACCTGATCTTCCTGCTCAACGGCGGCAGCGGCCAGCCCGTCGACGCGCGCTATTCGCTGGCGTTGCGGGTGACGTCGGTCGATCGTTCGGCCGCAGTCGTGCAGCGGGCGCGTGAGAATGAGCCGACAGCCGGCACGGTGACGCTGACGGCAAACTACGTGCTGACCGAGAACGCGACGGGCGATGTGGCCGCGACCGGCCGCCGGCAGATCACGTCGTCCTACGACGTTCCCCGCCAGGAGTTCGCGGCGCTGCGCGCCGAGCGCGACGCCGAGAACCGGGCAGCGCGAGAACTGGCAGAACTGCTGAAGCTGGTGCTGGCGCAGGAACTGACCGGCCGGGCCGGCTAGCGCTTCGGGGATCCCGAAGCGCTACTTTACGGAATCAGCCGATCGACTGGCCGGTCTTGGCCCAGTCAGCCAGGAACTGGTCGAGACCCTTGTCGGTGAGCGGATGCTTGACCAGCGCCTTCAGCGTTGCCGGCGGCGCGGTGACGACGTCGGCGCCGATGAGCGCTGCCTGCTTGACGTGATTGACGGTGCGCACGGAGGCGACCAGGATCTCGGTCTCGAAGGCGTAGTTGTCGTAGATGGTCTTGATCTCCTCGATCAGCTCCATGCCGTCGATGCCGATGTCGTCGATGCGGCCGACGAAGGGCGAGATGAAGGTGGCGCCAGCCTTGGCGGCCAGCAATGCCTGGTTGGCCGAGAAGCACAGCGTGACGTTGACCAGCCGGCCTTCCGAACGGATCGCCTTGCAGGCCTTGAGCCCGTCGAGCGTTAGCGGCACCTTGATGCAGACATTGTCGGCGATCTTGGCCAGCACCTTGGCCTGCTGCATCATCTCGGAATACTCGGTCGCGGTGACCTCGGCGGAGACCGGACCCTTGACGATCTCGCAGATCTGCCTGGTGACCTCGTCGATCTTGCCGCCGGACTTCAGGATGAGGGACGGGTTGGTGGTGACGCCATCGAGAAGGCCCAGATCATTGAGCTCGCGAATCTCTTTCACGTCTGCAGTATCGACGAAAAACTTCATGGCCGTCTCCTTATCAAGTGTCTCGCTCGCGGGGATGCTTCGCGCTGGCCCTTGCTCTAACCGAAACGACGGGCAAGGTCACGTACCATGAGAGACGATTCGCCATACGCGAAAGCCGCCCCCGTGCTGGTGCCGATGCCGGCCCCGCGGCCCTATACATATGCCGTGCCCGACGGCATGACAGTGGTGCCCGGATCGATCGTCAGGGTGCCGCTCGGCCCGCGCGAGGTGGCGGGCGTGGTCTGGGACAGCGCTGCCGACGCCGTCGATCCCAAGAAGCTCAGACCGATCTCCGAAGCCTTCGACTGTCCGCCGATCGACCGCGACATGCGGCGCTTCGTCGACTGGGTGTCGGCCTATACGCTGTCGCCGCCGGGCATGGTGGCGAAGATGCTGCTGCGCGCACCGGCGGCCTTCGACCCGGAGCCCTGGACGGAGGGGCTGAAGCGTACGGGCAGCGAGCCGGACCGTATGACGGCAGCGCGCAACCGGGTGCTGGAAGCGTCGAACGACGGCTTCGCCTGGACGCGCCCGGGGCTCGCCCACGCCGCCGGCGTGTCGTCGACGGTGATCGACGGGCTGAGGGCGCAGGGCGTGTTTGAAACGGTGATGATCCCGCCGCGCCCGGTCGTCGCAGCGCCTGAGGCGGGCTTCGCGGCGCCCGACCTGTCGCCCGACCAGGAAAGCGTCGCCCTGATGCTGCGGCAGTCGGCGCTTGCCGGCGGCGCGTCGGTTACGCTGATCGACGGCGTTACCGGGTCGGGCAAGACGGAGGTCTATTTCGAAGCGGTGGCGGCGGCGCTGGAGAAGGATTTCCAGGTGCTCATCCTGCTGCCCGAGATCGCGCTGACGCACGCCTTTCTCGAGCGTTTCCAGGACCGATTCGGGGCGAAGCCCGCGGAGTGGCATTCCGATCTCGCGCCGCGGATGCGCGAGCGCGTCTGGCGGCAGGTGGCGGAGGGCACAGTGAGGGTGGTCGCCGGCGCGCGCTCGGCGCTGTTCCTGCCCTTCAACAAGCTTGGATTGATCGTCGTCGACGAGGAGCACGACCCTGCCTACAAGCAGGAGGACCGCGTCTCCTACAATGCGCGCGACATGGCGGTGGTGCGCGGCCATATCAGCGGGTTCCCCGTCGTGCTCGCCTCGGCGACGCCGTCGATCGAGAGCCGGGTCAACGCGATGCAGGGCCGCTATGCGCTGGCCAAGCTTCCCGGCCGTTTCGCCGAGGCGGCAATGCCGGATCTCAGGGCAATCGACATGCGGCGCAACCCGCCGGCGCGCGGCAAGTTCCTGTCGCCGGTGCTGGTCTCCGAGATCGGCAAGACGCTGGAGCGGGGCGAGCAATCGCTGCTGTTTCTCAACCGGCGAGGCTATGCGCCGCTGACGCTCTGCCGCGTCTGCGGCCACCGCTTTCAGTGTCCCGACTGCTCGAGCTGGCTGGTCGAACACCGCTTCCGCGGCCAGCTGATCTGCCATCACTGCGGGCATAACGAAAAGCGGCCCGACGCCTGCCCGGAATGCGGTACGCTCGACCATCTTGTCGCCTGCGGTCCGGGCATCGAGCGGATCGCCGAAGAAGTGGTCGCCGACTTTCCCGACGCCCGCACCATCGTGCTTTCATCCGACATCATGGGCGGGGTGCGGCGGATGCGGCTGGAACTCGAGGCAATCGCCAAGGGCGAGGCCGACATCGTCATCGGCACGCAGTTGGTCGCCAAGGGGCACAATTTTCCGAACATGACGCTGGTCGGCATCGTCGATGCGGACCTGGGGCTCGCCAATGGCGACCCGCGTGCCGCCGAACGGACTTTCCAACTGCTGTCGCAGGTGACGGGGCGGGCCGGGCGAACCGGCCGCAAGAGCCTGGGCCTGCTGCAGACCTTCCAGCCCGACCACCCGGTGATGCGGGCAATCGTTTCGGGCGACGCGGAGGCCTTCTACGAGAGAGAGATCGCCGAGCGCGAGAAATCCGGGCTGCCGCCCTTCGGCCGGCTGGCCGGCATCATTGTCAGCGCGGTGACGCGCGCCGAGGCGGAAGGGCATGCGCGGGCGCTGCGGCGATCGGCGCCGCGCGCCGCCGACATCCACGTCCTCGGGCCGGCCGAGGCGCCGCTGTCGCTGCTTGCCGGACGCCACCGCTTCCGGTTGCTCGTGCAGGGCGAAAGGCGCTCGGACATGCAGGGCTTCGTACGCGAGATGCTGGAAAAGGGGCCGCGGGCGCGGGGCTCGGTGCGGGTGTCGGTGGATATTGATCCGCAGAGTTTTCTCTGAGCGGGAGGGCACGGCGCCGATTTGCATTTGGCGTCCTGCCTGCCGCGCGGTAGGATGGGGATGCCTACGGGCAGAGAGAGATTGGGGGCGGACATGGATTTTGTGCTTCCCTGGCCGACGGCGCAGGGGGAATGGCTTGCCTGGGGCAGCGCGGCCGTGACGGTGCTGTTCGGCATCATCCTGCTTTTTGCGCCGGGCCTTTCCTTCAGGCTGCTCAGGCTGCAGACGACGCCGGAGCATCCGGAGGCCGTGGCCGAGGCGCGCGGCACCATGTCGGGCTTCTATCTCGGAGTCGGGCTCTGCTGCATCCTGCTTGCCCAGCCGCTGCTTTACCTGGCGCTCGGCGCGTCCTGGCTGCTGACGGCATTCGGCCGCATCGTGTCGATGATGTCGGACCGCGGAAACACACTCTACAATTGGGTTTCGCTTGCCATCGAGGCGGTGCTCGCAGCCCTGCCACTCGGGTATGCCTTTGGTTTCCTGTAGTGATTCGTGCGGCGCTTGCGCCATGCCAAAGGGCAGTGCGACAATAGTGCCGGAAATGCCTTCCAGCCAACGTGTTGCGGTCTCCAAAGGCCTGTGCTAGACGGCAATCGACTTTCGGCAGGGGGGTGCGGACTACGTACGCTCGAAGTCGAGAAATTCCAGTGAGGCCAATGATTTAGCCAGCTCGTCGGGCTGGCGGTGTGTAAATCGCGGCCGGCCAGAGAAGAGAAAAGACGATCAGTGGCAAAGTCCAGCTCGCCAATCTCAAGCATCGCAGATCGCTACGCGGGTTCGCTTTTCGATCTCGCGCTGCAGTCCAAGTCGGTGGCCAAGGTCGAGGGCGACCTCGGACGCTTCGAGGAACTGCTGAACGGCAGTGACGATCTCAGCCGGATGATCAAGAGCCCGGTGTTTTCGGCCGACGAGCAGTACAAGGCCATCGTGGCCATCGCCGACAAGGCCGGCATCAAGGGCCTCGTCGGCAATTTCCTGCGCGTCGTGGCCAAGAACCGCCGCCTCTTCGTCATCCCCGCGATGATCAAGGCCTTCCGCAACATTGCCGCAGAACAGCGCGGCGAGGTCGCCGCAGACGTCGTTTCAGCACACCCGCTGACCGGCGCGCAGCAATCCGAACTATCGGCCGCGCTGAAAGGCGTGACCGGCAAGGACGTCGTGATCTCGGCGACGGTCGATCCGTCGCTGCTCGGCGGGCTGGTCGTCAAGATCGGTTCGCGCCAGATCGACACGTCACTCAAAACCAAACTCAATTCGCTCAAGCTTGCACTGAAAGAGGTCGGCTGATGGACATCCGCGCCGCGGAAATTTCCGCAATTCTCAAAGACCAGATCAAGAATTTCGGCAAGGAGGCCGAGGTCTCCGAAGTCGGCCAGGTGCTGTCGGTAGGCGACGGTATCGCCCGCGTCTACGGCCTCGACAACGTCCAGGCCGGCGAGATGGTCGAGTTCCCCGGCGGCATTCGCGGCATGGCACTCAACCTTGAAAGCGACAATGTGGGCGTCGTCATCTTCGGCGCCGACCGCGACATCAAGGAAGGCGACGTCGTCAAGCGTACCGGCGCCATCGTCGACGTGCCGGTCGGTCCCGGCCTGCTCGGCCGCGTGGTCGACGCTCTCGGCAACCCGATCGACGGCAAGGGCCCGATCAAGGCGACCGAACGTCGCCGCGTCGACGTCAAGGCGCCCGGCATCATCCCGCGCCAGTCGGTGCATGAGCCGATGTCGACCGGCCTGAAGGCCATCGATGCGCTCATCCCGGTCGGCCGCGGCCAGCGCGAGCTGGTCATCGGTGACCGTCAGACCGGCAAGACCGCGATCATTCTCGACACGATCCTCAACCAGAAGTCGGTGCACGACAACGGTCCCGAGGCCGAGAAGCTCTACTGCGTCTACGTCGCCGTCGGCCAGAAGCGCTCGACCGTCGCGCAGTTCGTGAAGGTTCTCGAGGAGCGCGGTGCGCTCGAATACTCGATCATCATCGCCGCCACCGCCTCCGACGCGGCGCCGATGCAGTTCCTGGCGCCGTTCTCGGGCTGCGCCATGGGCGAATATTTCCGCGACAACGGCATGCATGCGCTGATCAGCTACGACGATCTGTCGAAGCAGGCCGTCGCCTATCGCCAGGTGTCGCTGCTGCTGCGCCGCCCGCCGGGCCGCGAAGCCTATCCGGGCGACGTCTTCTACCTGCACTCGCGCCTGCTGGAACGCGCTGCCAAGCTCAACAAGGACAATGGCAGCGGTTCGCTGACCGCGTTGCCGGTCATCGAGACGCAGGCCAACGACGTGTCGGCCTACATTCCGACCAACGTGATCTCGATCACCGACGGCCAGATCTTCCTCGAGACGACGCTGTTCTTCCAGGGTATCCGCCCTGCCGTGAACGTCGGCCTCTCGGTGTCACGCGTCGGCTCGGCCGCCCAGATCAAGGCGATGAAGCAGGTCGCCGGCTCGATCAAGGGCGAGCTCGCGCAGTACCGCGAGATGGCGGCCTTCGCACAGTTCGGCTCGGATCTCGACGCTGCGACGCAGCGCCTGCTCAACCGCGGCGCACGCCTGACCGAACTCCTGAAGCAGCCGCAGTTCTCGCCGCTGAAGACCGAGGAGCAGGTCGCGGTGATCTTCGCCGGCGTGAACGGCTACCTCGACAAGCTGGCGCTGAACCAGATCAGCAAGTTCGAGCAGGGCCTGCTGGCCCACATGCGCTCGGACGGCAAGGACGTGCTGGAAGCCATCCGCAAGGAAAAGGCGCTGAGCGACGATCTTCGCGACAAGCTGAAGGCCCATATCGACGCCTTCGCGAAGAACTTCGCCTGAGAGTGACGGACAGGGCATGGCCTCTCTAAAAGACCTCCGCAACCGTATCGCCTCGGTCAAGGCGACGCAGAAGATCACCAAGGCGATGCAGATGGTCGCCGCGGCGAAGCTGCGCCGTGCGCAGGAAGCTGCCGAGGCGGCCCGGCCCTATTCGCAGCGGATGGGCACCGTGCTCGCCAACATCGCCGATGCGGTCGGCGGCGGCGGCGATGCGCCGGCGCTGATGACCGGCACCGGCAAGGACGACACGCACCTGCTGGTGGTCTGCACGGCCGAGCGTGGCCTGTGCGGCGGCTTCAACAGCCAGATCGCCCGCTTTGCGCGCGACCACATCCGCAAGCTTCAGGGCCAGGGAAAGACGGTCAAGATCATCTGCGTCGGCAAGAAGGGCTTTGATATCCTTCGCCGCGACTTCGCTTCGCAGATCATCGAGCGCGTCGACCTGCGCGAGGCCAAGAAGCTCGGCTTCGTTCATGCCGATGCGATCGCCAAGAAGATCATCGCGCTGTTCAACGAGGGCGGCTTCGACGTCTGCACGCTGTTCTACTCCGAGTTCAAGTCGGTGATCAGCCAGGTGCCGACGGCGCAGCAGATCATCCCGGCAGCGGTGGAAGGCGAGGCCAAGGACGCGGTCAACGGCGCCAACGCGGTCTACGAATACGAGCCCGAGCCAGGCGAGATCCTGTCGGACCTGATCCCGCGCAACATCTCTGTCCAGGTGTTCCGGGCGCTGCTCGAAAACGCGGCCGGCGAGATGGGCGCGAAGATGAGCGCAATGGACAATGCGACACGCAATGCCGGTGACATGATCAACAAGCTGACGATCACCTACAACAGGCAGCGCCAGGCGCAGATTACCAAGGAACTGATCGAAATCATTTCGGGCGCGGAAGCGCTCTAAGGCAAGAGGCAAGAAAAATGGCGAAAGCAGCTACCCCAAAGGCGGCCCCGGCAGCCAAGAAAGCCCCCGTGGCAAAGAAGGCCGCACCTGCGAAGGCTGCAGCAACGAAGGCTCCGGCCGCGCAGAAAGCCGCTCCGGCCAAGGCTGCCGCGACGAAGAGCGCCTCGATCAAGGCGCCCGTCGCGAAGCTGCAGGCCAAGGGCCAGGCCGGCCGCGTGGCCCAGGTCATCGGCGCTGTCGTCGACGTGGATTTCGACAGCGACCTGCCGAAGATCCTGAACGCGCTCGAGACGATGAACGGCACCAACCGCCTGATCCTCGAGGTTGCCCAGCACCTCGGCGAGAACTCGGTCCGCTGCATCGCCATGGACACGACGGAAGGCCTGGTTCGCGGACAGGACGTCTACGATACGGGTTCGCCGATCACCGTTCCGGTGGGCGACGAGACGCTCGGCCGCATCATGAACGTCATCGGCGAGCCGGTCGATGAAGCCGGCCCGGTCGTGACCAAGAGCCGTCGCGCCATCCACCAGGATGCGCCGGCCTATGTCGACCAGTCGACGGAAGCACAGATTCTCGTCACCGGCATCAAGGTCGTCGACCTGCTGGCTCCTTACGCTCGCGGCGGCAAGATCGGCCTGTTCGGCGGCGCCGGCGTCGGCAAGACCGTGCTGATCCAGGAACTGATCAACAACGTCGCGAAGGCGCATGGCGGCTACTCGGTGTTCGCCGGCGTCGGCGAGCGCACCCGCGAGGGCAACGACCTCTATCACGAGATGATCGAGTCGGGCGTGAACAAGGATCCGCACGAGCATGGCGGTTCGACCGAAGGTTCGAAGTGCGCGCTGGTGTTCGGCCAGATGAACGAGCCGCCCGGCGCGCGCGCGCGTGTCGCGCTGTCGGGCCTGACGATCGCCGAGCATTTCCGCGATCAGGGCCAGGACGTTCTGTTCTTCGTCGACAACATCTTCCGCTTCACGCAGGCCGGCTCGGAAGTGTCGGCTCTGCTCGGCCGTATTCCCTCGGCCGTGGGCTACCAGCCGACTCTGGCCACCGACATGGGCCAGATGCAGGAGCGCATCACCTCGACCCACAAGGGCTCGATCACCTCGGTGCAGGCCATCTACGTGCCCGCCGACGACTTGACCGACCCGGCGCCCGCGGCCTCGTTCGCGCATCTTGATGCGACGACCGTTCTCAACCGCGCGATCTCGGAAAAGGGCATCTACCCGGCCGTCGATCCGCTCGACTCGACCTCGCGCATGCTCGACCCGATGATCGTCGGCGAGGAGCACTACCAGGTTGCCCGTCGCGTGCAGGAAATCCTGCAGCGCTACAAGTCGCTGCAGGACATCATTGCCATTCTCGGCATGGACGAGCTGTCGGAAGAGGACAAGGTGACCGTGGCGCGCGCCCGCAAGGTCGAGCGCTTCCTGTCGCAGCCCTTCTTCGTGGCAGAGGTGTTCACCGGCTCGCCGGGCCAGCTGGTGCCGCTCGAAGACACGATCAAGAGCTTCAAGGGCCTGGTCGAAGGCGAGTACGATCACCTGCCGGAAGCTGCCTTCTATATGGTCGGCGGCATCGACATGGCCATTGCCAAGGCACAGAAGCTCGCGGCGGAAGCTGCGTAAGCCGATACTTACCAGAAATGCGGGCGGCGTGACCGCCCGCATCGACCCCAAAGCGCATGTGAGAAACGATGGCTGAAGCTTTCCAATTCGAACTCGTATCGCCCGAGCGCCTGCTGGTCTCGGAACAGGTCGAGTCCGTGGTCATCCCGGGCGCCGAAGGCGAGATGACGGTGATGGCCGACCACGCGCCGGTGATGACGACGGTGAAGCCCGGCGTCGTAACCGTGAAGACGGTGGCCGGCGCAACGGAGCGCTACGTCGTGTTCGGCGGCTTTGCCGACGTGCTGCCGACCGGCTGCACCCTGCTTGCCGAATCGGCGGTGCTCGAGAAGGACATCGACCGCGCCGATATCGCCAAGCGCATCGAGCAGGCGCGCAAGGATGCCGATGAAGCGCATGACGATCATTCGCGCACCAAGGCCGAACAGTTCCTGCACCAGTTGACCACGCTGGAAGGCGCGATACTGCCAGCCTGAGGCAGCGCCGGCAGCAGACGACGAACCGAGCCGGGCCGCAGGGTCCGGCTTTTTTGCGTATTGGCCCGGCTAAATGCCAGCACTCTCGCGGAACGATTGGACCAGCGGGCCAAAATTGCACGCCAGCGGCGAGAAACTGCGCTAAGTGACCTTGCCGGATGACACCACCGGCACAGTTCATCGCGAATGCCGGACATGACCAGCGAACCGTCGGAACCAGAAATCAGCCGCTTCGCCGCCTTCGGCCATCGGCCCTTTCTGAACTTCTGGCTGGCGCGCTTCCTGGCGACCTTTGCGACACAGATAGTCTCGGTGGCGGTCGGGTGGCAGATCTACGACCTGACGCGCGACCCGCTCGATCTCGGCCTGGTCGGGATCATCCAGTTCCTGCCGGCACTCCTGCTGGTGCTCGTCACCGGGGCCGTGGCCGACCGTTTCGGCCGCCGCCTGATCATGGGACTGGCCTCTGTGGTGGAGGCCTTCTGTGCATTGGCACTTCTCCTGCTCACCTGGCACGGGCTGGCCGGTCCGGGACCCATATTCATGGTGCTCGGGGTCTTCGGCGTAGCGCGCGCCTTCTTCGGACCTGCCTCTGCCTCGCTGGTAGCCAATCTCGTGCCGCCGCCAATCTTCGCCAACGCGGTCGCCTGGAACTCGTCGGCATGGCAGACGGCGACGATCGTCGGCCCCGTGGCCGGCGGCCTGCTCTACGGCCTGTCGCCGGAGATCGCCTATGGCTCGGCGGCCGTCCTGATGGCTGCGGGGGCGACACTCGTCTTTGCCATTCCGCGGCCGACACAGCGCAGCCAGACCAACAAGCCGACGCTGGAAGCTCTGTTTGCCGGGATTCGGTACATCATGGGCGAGAAGGTGGTGCTCGGCGCCATCTCCCTCGACCTCTTCGCCGTGCTCCTGTCCGGTGCGGTGGCGCTGCTGCCGGTCTATGCGCGCGACATCCTCGAACTCGGGCCCTGGGGTCTCGGGCTGCTGCGCGCCGCCCCGGGCGTCGGCGCCATCATGGTCGCGGTGTGGCTGGCCGGACACCCGATGCGCGACCATGCGGGCAAGCTGATGTTCGGCTTCGTGGCGCTGTTCGGCCTGCTGACGGTGGTGTTCGGCATCTCGACTACGCCGTGGCTGTCGATCGCAGCGCTTGCGCTGCTTGGAGCGGCGGACATGATCAGCGTCTATGTGCGCGAGACGCTCATCCAGTTGTGGACGCCGGACGACGTGCGCGGCCGTGTCAACGCGGTGAACATGGTCTTCGTCGGGGCTTCCAACGAACTCGGCGAATTCCGCGCCGGCACGATGGCGGCGCTGATCGGGACGGTTCCGGCTGTGGTTTTCGGCGGCGTCGGGGCGGTCGCAGTGGCCGGGCTCTGGGCCTACCTGTTTCCGGAACTCCGGCGCATCAGGCACCTGCAGGGGCGCGGCTGACCTAGCCCCTGGCCGGCTGGCCGAAGATCGTTTCCAGGAACTCGTGAAGCCAGCGCTTCAGATGCATGTCCCAGATCAGGCGGCCGCCGAGGTGGTCGCGCCCGGGCTGGGCACCGGGCAGCTCGAAGCGATGCGCACCGTGCACGACCCAACGCTGCATCATCATCTGGGTGAGTTCTGCGTGGAACTGGATGCCCCAGGCATTCTTGCCATAACGGAAGGCCTGGTTGGGGTAGGTTTCGGCCGAGGCCAGCAGCGTGGCATCCTTGGGCAGCGAGAAGCCCTCGCGGTGGAACTGGTAGACCATCTCGGGCCAACGCATCAGCGCCTTTCCCTCCTCGGTGGGGCGGATCGGGTACCAGCCAATCTCGACCAGGCCCTTCTCGTGGCCCTCGACCTTGCCGCCGAGATGGTTGACCAGCATCTGCGCGCCAAGGCAGATGCCAAGCAGGGGACGATCCTCGGCGAGAGGGACCTTCAGCCAGTCCGTCTCGCGGCGGACGAAGTCTTCGTCGTCATTGGCGCTCATAGGCCCGCCGAAGACGACGGCGCCGGCATGGTCTTCCAGGGTGTCTGGCAAGTGGTCACCGAGCGGGGGGCGCCGGATATCCAGATCGAAGCCGCTTTCCAGCAGGACATGGCCGACGCGGCCAGCGCTCGAACTCTCTTGATGCAATACGACCAGTACCTTCGGCCGCTGCGCTTCCCGTCCAGGCATGGGTGTTCAGTCGTCTCCCGATGGCGCGTCGGGCGCATCCGGCGCATCGCGCTGGGCCTTCTGGCGCTCCAGAACGCGGTCCCGGCGATCGACACCGATGAGTTCGGCGACGCGCCAGACGATGTTGTCTTCAAGTTCATGCAGTTCGCCGTCGGCGAAGACGATCTCCCACATCACGCCGATGAACTCGACGCGCGCCTCGGGGTCGAGGTGCCGCTTCAAAACGCTGGTGAAGGTGTAGAGGTCGACGGCATCCTCGTCAGCCTCGCCACCGGCGGCAACGAGCCTGTCCAGCGCCTCGCCGGTGACGCCGTAGGTTTCAGTCAGGAGCTTCTTCATGCGCTCCCACTCGACGTCATGGCGCACACCGTCGGCATCCATGACATGGTACATCAGGGCCGCCGCGGCGACGCGCGGGTCGTCCTTGTCGGGGGAGTTTTCTCCATCGGAGCTGCCTGCCGGCAGTTTCTTCAGAAAGGCGACGACACGATCGAACATGGTATTCCTCGGATGGGCGATTGGCGCAGGACCGTCAGAACAGACGGAAGCGGCTCGTAGACTTGTCCTGGTCCTCGTCCGGGTCGACGCCCGGATCGTCGGGCAAGCGGACGACCTCGGCAAGCGGTTCCTCGGGGCCCGCATCGTCGGCATCGTTGGCAGCGGTCTTCGCCGGAGCGTCGGCAACAGCCGGCGCAGGCTTGCCCGTAGCCGGGGCTGGCTCTTCCGACTTCTTCGGCTCGGGCTCGGGAAGCGGCTTCTTCGCTTCCTCGGCCGCCACCGGCTCCGCTGAGGGCTTCCTTGTTTCAGGCGCAGGCTTCTTCGGCTCCGGCGTCGGTACTTTCGTATCAATGACCTCGGCTTCCGCGACATCCTCGGCCGGCGGCGCGGCAGGCGGCGGCGCGAGCGAAGGCCGCATGGCCTGAGCGTCGGCGTCGTCCTGTTCGATCAACTGGCCGATGCGCTCGACCGGAACCCGCCATTCGAAGGCGTCGAGCTTGCCGGTGACCGGCGAAACCGGCGCCCATTTTTCTGCGACGTAGCCGTCGGCCACCCAGGCGGGATCACGCGGAGCGCGAACGGCCTTCGACAGAAGCTGGCGGACGCGTCCCTGGTCGCCTGTTTCGAGTTCCTCGATGTCGGCTAGCAGCAGGTAGGCGCCCTCGCGCGGCTGGATGCGGATGGCTGCCTCGGCGGCCTCGCGCGCTTCCTTCAGCTCGTGCGCATCGATGGCCGCACGCGCGACGGCGAGCGAGGATTCGATGTTGTTCTGCTTCAGCGACTGGAGCTTGCGGGCGCGCTTCAGGCGGTCGTGGACGGCATCGCCGTGCCGCGCATGGGTGTAGAGGTCGGCGATCTCCGGATGCGGCTCGGCTTTCCAGGCCGCCTCGAGGATCTTGGCGCCGCGGCGGGTATCTTCCTGCTTGAACAGAGCCCGCGCCGCCGCAATGGCTGCCGGCACGAAATCGGGCGAGAGGCGATTGGCCTCGATGGCGGCCGAGCGGGCCGCTGCCGGATCGCTGTCCAGAAGGTCCTCGGCCTTGGCCGTCAGCAACACCGAACGGCGCCTGTTTGCGGCATCGCGCGCAATCTGGCCGGTCGAAGCCTGGGCGTCGACGAGCCTCAGAGCGCCGTCCCAGTCGCCACGCGCGGTCTTTTCCTCGAGCGTCGATTCGGAAGCCCATGCGAGCTGCGGCGCGACGTCGGCGGCGCGGGCGGCGTAGTGTTGCGCCGCCGTGCGGTCACCGAGGCGCTCGGCCTCGAGGTAGAGGCCGCGCAGGCCAAGCAGGCGCATTTCCGGGTCGTCGAGCATGCGCTCGAATTTTTCGCGCGCCGCCTCGTGGTCGCCCTCCAGCAGGGAGGCCTGGGCGTCGAGCAGGTTGATGAGCGGCTCGGTGTCGGAGCGGATGAGCTTTGCCGCCTGCTTGTTCATCTTGCGCGCAAGGGTCGCGTCTCCGGCACCAGCGGCGATCATGCCGGTCGACAGCGCCTGGTAGCCGCGATCGCGCTGGCGGACGCGGAAGTAGCGGGCAATCGTGTAGGGGCTGTTCCAGATGGACTTGACCAGCCACCAGGTGATCATCACCGCGGCGACAACCGCCGTGACGGCGACGGCCGCGACCATCAGGGTGACGCGGTACTGGTAGCCCCCGAAGGTGACGAGCATGTCGCCGGGACGGTCGGCCAGCCAGGCGAAGCCCGCAGCGAGCGCAAGCACGAAGATGAGGAAGATGAGGATACGGATCATGTCTGCTTCCTCACTCGGCCTTCATCGCCGCCGCAACGGCCTGGTCGACGAGTTTCTCGACCTCCATGCGGGCCCTGATCGTGTCGGCGAAGGAGGCGCCGGCAGCCTGCGAGGCTTCCGGCAGGGCGGCGTATTCGGCCAGCGCCTGCTCCAGGTCGCCGGCCTGGATGGCAACCTCCATGCGCGCAACGGTCTCCGGCACGCCGGCACCCTCGACGGCGCCGATGGGGCGCACGGTGACGAGCGACTCGGCGCTGGTGAGCAAGCGCTCGAAGAAGCCTGCATCCTGTTTCGGCGGGGCGGCAGCAGCAATCATCGCGTTCGCTGCGGCATCGGTGCCGGCGAGAATGTCTGCACGGGTCGCGACGCCATTCTCGGCATAGGTGCGCAGTTCGGCGATGCCTGGAGCATCGGGTGCGATCGCGGCGAATGTCTCGATCTCGGACTGGAACGGCGTGCCGCGCTCGACGGCCGATTTCAGGGCCGCAGAAGCAATGGCGAGCGCGACCTTGGGCTGGCCGGACTGCGCTTCGACCTTGTCGGCGAGATTCTGAAGGCTCTGCTCGATGGCGCCGAGCCGGCCGTCGAAGCCGGAATTGGCCTCGCCTGCCGATTTGGCTAGCGCCTCGACGCCGGCGATCTGCTGCCTGATGGCGTCAATGTCTGCCGAAGCAGCCCCGCCTGCATTCTCTGCAAGCGCCGAGACCTTCGTCTCGATCTCGCCGATGCGGGATCCAAGCGCGTCGAGGCCGGCACTGTCGCCAGCCTCGCCGGATTCGACGGCCTTCTGGAGCGCGCCGACATCGCTGCGGACCTGATCGAGGGCGGCAGAAAGCGCGTCGACCTTGGCGGGATCAGCACCCGGCGCGGCGCCGGGATTGTCTTTCAGAGCGGCAAGCTCGGATTTCAGCGCGGCTATGTCAGCTTCGACCTGGCCGGATTCCGGGGCCGGGCTCGCCATCTGCGCGGGCGTTCCGAGAACGCCGGCATATTGCAGCAACCCGGCGGCAGCCAGTGCAACCACGCCGCCGACGATGCCGGCTGCGAAAACGGGTGTGCGCGATGGCTTGGGCCGGTCGGCCGGGGCGGGCCTTGCCGACGTGGGTCCCGGTCCGGTCGGGCCGCGGCCATAGGCGGAGGCGCTTTCGCTGGCGGGGCGCTTTGCGCTGCCATCGGTGTCCGGCTTGTCTGCGGCCGAGGCAGTTGCCTTGTCGTCCTTGACCGACGCCGGTTCCTTCGGCGTAGAACCTGCCGACGCCGATGACGAGGCTGCAGATGCTGCCGTCGCGGAGGGCGAAGACCTGGTCTCGGACGCCGGCTTGTCGGTGCTTCCGGCCTTGGCCTCAGAGGTTTGCGCAGCCGGCTTCGTGGCCGCGGAATCACCGTGTCCAGATACGCGCGACACAGAACCAGGCTCGAGCTCGATGGTGACCGGCTCTCGCTTGGTCTTGGAATGCCGGGTCCTGGGGGTCTTGACCATAAGCGGCCTCCGCGGGTGACGATGTGGGTTCGAGACGTATGCCGGACAATCCCTACCATACCCCTGCCCCGTGAAAAGGGGCAGCCTGATGGCTAGTACTTCATGGCGCGGCACAGAAGAGCCAGCAGTGCCTCTTCCGTCGGCTCCGCCGCCCATGATGTCGCATGGCGCCCGGCATTGCCGAGAACGCCTGCGATGCGCCTCGACATGCAGAAAAACCTAGTGCGTTCAAAGCGTTCTGCAAGGGCGGGGTCTGAGGTCAGATCGGCCAATGCCGCCGCAGCGACGGAGGAATAGACCAGCGCCGCATCGACCGGTTGCTGGCCGAGCAGGGCTGTGACCGTGCTGACAGGATGCCGCAGGGGAAGGGTATCGTAGGCGTCGAGGGCGGTGACGGCGATGCCGGCGGCGGCAAGCGATTCCTCGAGGTCGGACCGGCGCAGGCGCCCGGCCAGGTAGAGCAGGGAGCCTGAAATTCCGGCTTGTGCAATGGTGGCTGCGAGCGCGCCTGCGTCGCCCGGTCCGGCAATGACGCGGCCGAAGCCAGCGGATCGCGCCGCTTCGGCGGTCGCGTCGCCGACGCAGAAGCAGGGGTGATCCGCAAGCGCTGTGACGACGTCGCGGGAAAGATGACGAAAGGCGTTGGCGCTGGTGACGGCGACTGCGGCGACATCGGCCGGGATGCCAGACGCCTCGACCGGCAGCGCCTCGATGCGCGACAGCGGCAGGAGGAGCGGCACGAAGCCGCAGGCCTCAAGGCGCCGGGCCGTGGCCGAGGCGCCGGTCTCGGGCCTGGTTACGAGGATGCGGGGAGGCTCAGTGCCAGGCATCGAAGAATTGCGGCCCCGCCTTGGTGCGTATTTCGGCGGCCGCTGACCGACCGATGGCGACCGCGTCCTCGACGGAGCCTGCCGCGGCAGCCTCGTAGCACTCGCGGCCGTCCGGCGACAGGACCGAGCCCTTGAAGGAAATGCCAGCGCCTTCGATGGCGGCATGGCCGGCCAGCGGCATGCGGCAGGAACCGTCGAGCGCGGCGAGGAAGGCACGCTCGCAGGCCAGCGCCTGTCCGGTCGGCTCGTGGTCGATCGCGGCGACCATGTCGCGGGCACGCCCGTCGCCGATGCGGCTTTCGATGCAGATCGCACCTTGGCCGGGCGCCGGGGGGAACATGTCGAGCGCCATCACGTCGGTGGCGATCTCCGGTTGGCCGAGGCGCTTCAGCCCGGCGAGCGCCAGGATGGTGCCGTCGGCGACGCCTTCCTCGAGCTTGCGCAGGCGGGTCTGCACGTTGCCGCGAAACATCACCACCTTGAGATCGGGCCGCATGCGCAGGATGAGCGCCTGGCGGCGGAGCGACGAGGATCCGACGGTGGCACCCTGGGGGAGGGCCCGGATCGACGCCGCGGCCTTGCCGATGAAGGCGTCGCGGGGGTCCTCGCGCTCCAGGAATGCGGACAGTTCGAGCCCGTCGGGGAGCAGCGTGGGCATGTCCTTGGACGAGTGGACGGCGATGTCGATGCGGCCGTCGAACAGCGCTTCCTCTATCTCCTTGGTGAAGAGGCCCTTGCCGCCGGCTTCCGACAGCGGACGGTCCTGGATGCGGTCGCCGCTGGTCGTGATCACCTCGATGGCGAAGGCCGCTTCCGGCAGGCCGTGCGCGGCCATGAGACGGGCGCGCGTCTCGCTCGCCTGCGCCAGGGCAAGCGGGCTGCCGCGCGTTCCAATCTTCAACACGGTTGTTTGCATGGCTCGGTCCGTGATAACCCCCGGTCGAACGGGGCTTTGCCCGCAACCTCCTAACGCATGATCCCGAAAAGTGGAAACCGGTTTTCGGGAAGATCATGCCGGACCCTGCAGGAAAAACGGGCCGGATATCATGGAACCGCGCGACGACATGATCCGCGTTCTCGGCATCGAGACGAGCTGCGACGAGACCGCTGCAAGCGTCGTTGCGTGGCGCGCCGGCGCGGCGCCGACCATCCTGTCGAATAGTGTGCTCAGCCAGATCGAGGAACATGCCGCCTTCGGCGGGGTGGTGCCGGAGATCGCGGCGCGGGCGCATGTCGAATCCCTCGACGGCATCGTCGAGGCGGCACTTGCCGACGCGGGCTTGGAACTTTCGGAGGTCGATGCGGTGGCGGTGACTGCAGGTCCCGGCCTCGTCGGCGGGCTGATCGTCGGACTGATGACGGCAAAGGCCATCGCGGCGGCGGCGGACAAGCCACTGATGGCGATCAACCATCTCGAGGGCCACGCGCTGACGGCGCGGCTGACCGACGGGCTCGACTTTCCCTACCTGTTGCTGCTGGTCTCGGGTGGCCATACGCAGATCGTGCTTGTGCGCGGCGTCGGCGACTACCAGCGCTGGGCGACGACGATCGACGATGCGCTGGGCGAAGCTTTCGACAAGACGGCCAAGATGCTGGGGCTTGCCTATCCCGGCGGACCCAACGTCGAAAAAGAAGCCAGGAAGGGCGATGCCACGCGCTTTGCCTTTCCGCGGCCGATGAAGGGCTCGGCGCAGCCCGATTTCTCGTTTTCGGGCCTGAAGACGGCGGTGCGGCAGACGGCGACTGCGATCGCACCCCTGTCGGGGCAGGATGTCGCCGATATCTGCGCCTCGTTCCAGGCGGCGGTGTCCGACGCGCTGGCCGACAGGGTGGCACGCAGCCTTGCGCGGTTCCGCGAGGAATTTCCGGACGTTGCGTTGCCCGCGCTCGTGGTCGCCGGCGGCGTGGCGGCGAACCGCAAGGTGCGGGCAGCGCTCGAGGCGCAGTGCGCCGAAAGCGGCTTCCGCTTCATCGCGCCTCCGCACGAACTCTGTACCGACAATGCCGCGATGATCGCCTGGGCCGGCATCGAACGCATGCGGGCCGGGCTGACACAGGAAGACGCCGCCGGATTCGTTCCGCGCTCGCGCTGGCCACTCGACGAGGTATCGCAGCCGGTGATCGGTTTCGGCCGGCGGGGAGCCAAGGCATGAGCGGGGCCTTCGCGGTCGCGGTGCTCGGCGGCGGCGCCTGGGGAACGGCGCTCGCGATGCAGATGGTGCGGGCCGGCCACGCCGTGCGGCTTTGGGCGCGCGACGCGGACGCGGTCGCGGCGATCGGAGAGGGCGCCAATCCGCGCTATTTGCCGGGTATCAGCGTCGACAAAGGCATCGAGGCCACGATGGACCTGGCGACGGCGCTCGAAGGCGCCGATTGCGTGCTTGCGGTGACGCCGGCACAGGTGGCGCGCACGACGCTCGAGGCCATGGTGGGGAAGATCGCGCCCGGCGTGCCGGTGGTTCTGTGCGCCAAGGGCATCGAGCATGACAGCGGACTGCTGCTGTCGGAGATCGCCGAGACGCTGCTGCCGGGCAACCCTGTCGGAGCATTGTCCGGCCCGAGCTTTGCCGCCGACGTTGCCAAGGGCCTGCCGACCGCTGTGGTGATAGGGGCACGCGACACAGCGCTCGCCGCAGGACTGGCGCAGCGCTTCTCGACGGAGCGGTTCCGTTGCTATTCGACCGGCGATCTCGTCGGTGTCGAGATAGGCGGGGCGCTGAAGAACGTCTTCGCGCTTGCCGCAGGCGCGGTGGTGGGGGCCGGGCTCGGCGCCAGCGCACAGGCCGCGATGGTAACGCGCGGCTTCGTCGAGCTCAGGCGCATGGGCCAGGCTTTCGGGGCTGAGCCGGAAACGCTGATGGGCCTGTCCGGCCTCGGCGACCTTCTGCTCACCTGCTCCTCAACACAGTCGCGCAATTTTGCCTATGGTCTCGCCATGGGCCGAGGCGAGAACCTTGCGGGTCTGCCGCTTGCCGAGGGCGTGGCGACGGCGGCGATAGCTGCCCGCATTGCCCGCGAGCGCGGCATCGATGCGCCGATCATTTCGGCCGTTGCCGCCATCCTGGCTGGCGAAATGAACATCAGCGACGCCGTTTCCGCGCTGATGTCACGTCCGCTCAAGAGCGAATCCGACTAGTCCAGAAACCCGAGGAGAGATTTCAATGCTGTTTGCCTTTGTCTGCAATGACAAGCCCGGTAGCCTGCAGGTGCGCATGGACACCCGTCCCGAGCACGTGGCGTTCCTGACGAAGCTGAACGAGGCCGGGACACTGAAGTTCGCCGGGCCCTTCCTCGATGCCGAAGGCAAGCCGAACGGCAGTCTGGTCGTCGTCGAGGCCGAGGACGCCGCGGCGGCCGCCGCGATCAGTGCTGCGGACCCTTACGCCAAGGCAGGGTTGTTCGCCAGCGTCGACGTCAGGCCGTGGACCTGGACCTTCAACAACCCGGCTAACGCGTGACGGCACCGCAGGAGCGAGCAGGATGAATTACTGGCTGTTCAAGTCCGAGCCTTCGGTGTTTTCCTTCGACGAGCTGATGAAGAAGGGCAAGGCCGGAACGCAGTGGGACGGCGTGCGCAACTACCAGGCGCGCAACAACATGCGCGCCATGCAGGTCGGCGACCTGGGCTTCTACTATCATTCCAACGAGGGGCTCAACGTCGTCGGCATCGCCGAAGTCTGCGCGCTTGCGCACCATGACACGACGACCGAGGACGAGCGCTGGGAATGCGTCGACATCCGCGCCGTGAAGGACGTGCCCAACCCGCCGACGCTTGACGAGATCAAGGCCAATCCGAAGCTCGCCAAGATGGTGCTGGTGGTGAACTCCCGACTCTCGGTGCAGCCGGTGACGCCGGACGAGTGGAAGGAAGTCTGCCGCATGGGCGGGCTCGACCCGGCACCCTGAGCAACAGCCGCTTCACGGCCGACAGCGCGCGGCGCTTCATCCTCGACAACACGGCGGTGATGACGCCGCCGCATGTACCGGAGATCCGCCTGCATCTCGCCGACGAGGCGCATGATCTGTGGCATCGGACCGAAGAGGAGCTCGCCGAGATCGGCCTGCCGCCTCCGTTCTGGGCCTTTGCCTGGGCGGGCGGGCAGGGGCTGGCGCGTTACGTGCTCGACAATCCGGATCTCGTTGCCGGTCGCAGCGTGATCGATTTCGCGACCGGCTCCGGCCTGGTGGCGATCGCCGCGGTAAGGGCCGGAGCGAAGAACGTCGTCGCGACCGATGTCGATCCATTCTGCGCCGAGGCGGTGCGAATCAATGCGGAAGAGAACGGCGTCCACGTCGACTTCACGGGTCGGGACCTGATCGGCGAGAGTTGCGACAGCGACGTCATGCTGGCGGGCGACGTGTTCTACGACCGAGCGTTCGCCGAGCGGTTGGTGCCATGGTTCTCGGCGCTTTGCGAGCGAGGCACGGAAATCGTCGTTGGTGATCCCGGCCGCTCCTATCTGCCGAAACACAGGCTGACGGAGCTCGCCGTGTACCAGGTGCCGGTGTCGCGGGTGCTCGAAGATGCCGAGGTCAAGCGCACGACGGTTTGGCGCTTCGGCTGAGCGAAGCCGTCCGGCAGCTAGCGGGTCACTGTCAGCACGGTGCGGTCGGACAGGTATGGCAGCAATCGCGCCATGACCTTCTCGGTGACCGCGATACAGCCCTCGGTCGGCGTGAAACCCGGCCGCGCGAGGTGAAAGAAGATGGCGCTGCCGCGGCCGCGCTTGCGGGTCGATATGTTCCAGTCGAGCACGAGGCAGAAGTCGTAGAGCCGGTCTGCGCGACGCATGGTTTCATGGCTTGCGCCATAGGGTATGCGGACAGGCCGGTTGTAGTTGCGGTCATCCGGCACCTCGCACCAGCCAAGTGCGGCGTCGATCGGCTTCATCGCCAGCCGGGTCTTTCCGGCCGCGACGTGATCGCGGCGGAAATAGCCGGAGATCAGGCGCATGCGCCCGAGCGGCGTGGCGCCGTCGCCCTCGCGCTTGTTGGCGCTGATGCCGCCGCGGCCAAGCGCGCATGGAAACACGGCATTGCCCGCGACCAGCAGACCCTGCGTGGGATGTCCGGCGCGCGCGCGTACCGTCAGATGCGCAAGCCGATGCCTGTTTTTTGGGCCATTAGCGTTACGAGAACGTTTTTTCTTGTATGATCCCGCCATAAAATAAACCACTGTGATCGGCCCTCAACCGGCCATGAAATCCGGCTTCGCCGGCCAGGACCAGTTACCGACCAACAAATTGATTTCAGGATAATGGACTGAAACATGACTTCACGCACTATCCTGATCGTCGACGACGACGATGACCTGCGCACGACACTGGTCGAGCAGCTGGCGCTCTACGAGGAGTTCGACGTGCTGCAGGAGCCGACGGCGGCGAAGGGCGTGGCCACGGCGCGCGCCGGGCTGATCGACCTCCTCATCATGGATGTCGGACTGCCCGACATGGATGGGCGCGAAGCCGTAAAGCTGCTGCGCAAGGGCGGATACAAGGCGCCGATCATCATGCTGACCGGGCACGACACGGATTCCGACACGATCCTCGGCCTGGAAGCCGGCGCCAACGACTATGTGACCAAGCCTTTCCGTTTCGCCGTGCTGCTGGCCCGTATCCGGGCGCAGCTGCGCCAGCACGAGCAGAGCGAGGACGCCACTTTCTCTGTCGGGCCCTACACGTTCAAGCCGAGCCAGAAGCTGCTGATCGACCAGCGCGGCGGCAAGGTGCGGCTGACCGAGAAGGAGGCGTCGATCATCAAGTACCTCTATCGCGCCGACCAGAAGGTGGTAACGCGCGACGTCTTGCTCGAAGAAGTATGGGGATACAATTCGGGCGTCACGACGCACACGCTGGAAACGCACGTCTACCGGTTGCGCCAGAAGATCGAGCGCGATCCTTCCAATGCGGAAATTCTTGTGACAGAAAGCGGCGGCTACAAGCTGGTTCCCTGAGATTTTGCGGAGAGGTGGGCTGTATCGCAGGAGGAGCGCCAGACTGACGGTTCGGGGACACAATGGCGCTGGATGACCACATCCGCATCCTGTCCGGCGTAAGGCTCTTCGAGGGTCTGACGCAGGATCAGTTGCGGCTGCTTGCGTTCGGCGCCGAGCGCATGCAACTGCCAGCCGACCGGAAACTTTTCCGCGAGGACGACGACGCCGATTCGGCCTATGTCGTCCTGTCGGGGAAGATCATTCTCTATCGCGAGCATGACGACGAGCGCGTGGTGGTGGGTACCGCAGGCCCCGGCTCGATGCTGGGCGAAATGGCGCTGATAGCCGATGCACGCCGGCTGACCAGTGCGGCTGCCGCCGGCGAGGCGGAAGTGCTGAGACTCAGCCGCAGCATGTTCCGGCGCATCCTCGAGGAATACCCTGAAACGGCGCGCGACCTGCACGCCCGCATCGTCGAGGATCTGCAGGCCATGATCCGCCGTATCGAAGAGCTCGGGCCGCGCTTCGAGTCCTGATCAGTCGAAATCGAAAGTGGCGATCACCGGGACGTGGTCCGAAGGCCGGTCCCAGCCGCGCGCCTCACGCAGGATCTTGATGCCGGACAGGCTGTCGACCAGGTTCGAAGACGACCAGACATGGTCGAGGCGGCGCCCGCGGTCGGCCACTTCCCAGTCGCGGGCACGGTAGCTCCACCACGTGTAGATCTTCTGGTCGAGCGGCACGTTGTGACGTAGCAGGTCGACCCAGTTGCCGGCGACACGCATTGCCTCGAAGCTCTCGGTCTCGACAGGCGTGTGGCTGACCACCTTGAGAAGCTGCTTGTGCGACCAGACATCGTGCTCGAGCGGCGCGATGTTCAGGTCGCCGACCAGAACGCAGGCCGATTCGTCGTCGCATTCGGCGCGGATGGCGTTCATCTCGGCGACGAAATCGAGCTTGTGGCGGAATTTCGGGTTGATCTCGGGGTCAGGCTCGTCGCCGCCTGCCGGGACATAGAAATTGTGCAGCAGGATGGACTTGCCGCCGGCCGAGACACGCACCGAGAGGTGCCGGGAATCGGGGTTCTCGCAGAACCTGCGGCGCTCGACGATTTCGAGCGGCCGGCGCGAAACGGTGGCGACGCCGTGGTAGCCCTTCTGGCCATGGATCGCGATATGCTCGTAGCCGAGCTTGGCGAACATCTTCGACGGGAAGAGGTCGTCCGGGCATTTCGTCTCCTGGAGACAGAGCACATCGGGAGCGTGCTCCTCCAGAAGCCGCGCCACGATCGGCATGCGCAGGCGCACGGAGTTGATGTTCCAGGTCGCGATCGAAAATGCCATGGGAAACCGTCGGGCCGGGGAATCGAGGCCGGAAATTGACAGCCGTGGGCCGGGGAAACAAGCAGAAGGGCCTGCCGCGATGCGGCAGGCCCTTTCTATCAACAGCTAAACACTCTTCCTGAGCGATGGCAGCGGCTAGCCGCCGCGCTGACGGCGGCTCGGCGAATTCAGCTCGAGATTGCGCTCGTAGTCCACCTTGAACGTCTTCGGGTCGATCGACACGCCCTGCTTGACGTTGAAGATCATGATGGTGGTGTCCTTGCCCTGATTGTCGGTGATGGTCCACTGGCGCAGTTCGTAGGACTTGGGGTCGAACATCATGGTGATGGTCGAATTGCCGAAGACGGACCTGTCGGAGAGCTGGATCGTCGTCAGGTCCTCGTCCTCCTTGACGCTCTTCACCTTGGAGCCGGACAGGTCGATCCGGGTGTCCAGGAGCAGCTTCAGCGGCGTCTTGGAGAGCGGATAGAGGTCCATGGTGTTGAGCTTTGAATTGTCGATTGCGACGGACTTGCCGTCGGAAATCACCTCGTAGGCCGAGGGCGCCTCGTAGTTGAAGCGCACCTTGCCCGGACGCTGCAGGAAGAACTTGCCGCCGGTCTGCTCGCCGCGCGGGCCGAACTGGACGAATTCGCCGGTCATCGATTTGACGCTGGAGAAATGGTCGGCGATCTTCTGGGCAGTGTCGGAGGCGGCCTGGGCGGGTGACATGCCTGCAAGGGCCAGAGTTGCGACTGCCAGGCAGCCCGAGGCCAATCCGAGGAGGCCGCGTCTCGAGAAACGGGTGTCGATTGCCGGGGCGGGCATATGGTTGTTCATTCCGGGTCGCTTTCGTGGTGTCGTGTATTTGATACGTCGATAGGCATGCAGTGGGGCGCAATTTTGACGGCGCTCCCAGCCGGGACAACTCAACCCCACATTTGCCGCCGGGTTCCGGGCTGGGCGGCAGTACGCGCTGACGCTACATCTTGTCTTCTTCGGTCGGCACCAGGATCTCGCGCTTGCCGGCGTGGTTGGCCGGGCCGACGATGCCTTCCTGCTCCATCTTCTCGATGATCGAGGCGGCGCGGTTGTAGCCGATGCCGAGGCGACGCTGAATATAGCTGGTCGAGGCCTTGCCGTCACGCAGAACCACGGAAACGGCCTGATCGTAAGGATCGTCGGAATCTTCGAAATTGCCGCCGCCGCCCGAGCCACTGCCCTTGCCGGAGGATTCGTCCTCGTCCTCGCCATCGTCCTCGGTGATGGCGTCGAGATATTCCGGCACGCCCTGCAGCTTGAGATGGGCGACCACCTTCTCGACCTCGTCGTCGGAGACGAAGGGACCGTGCACGCGCTGGATGCGGCCGCCGCCGGCCATGTAGAGCATGTCGCCCATGCCAAGCAGCTGTTCGGCGCCCTGCTCGCCAAGAATGGTGCGGCTGTCGATCTTGGAGGTGACCTGGAAGGACATGCGGGTCGGGAAATTGGCCTTGATGGTGCCGGTGATGACGTCGACCGAGGGGCGCTGGGTCGCCATGATGACGTGGATGCCGGCAGCACGCGCCATCTGCGCCAGGCGTTGCACGGCGCCCTCGATGTCCTTGCCGGCGACCATCATCAGGTCGGCCATCTCATCGATGATGACGACGATGAAGGGCATCGTCTCGAGGTCGAGGTTCTCGGTCTCGTAGATGGCCTCGCCGGTCTGACGGTCGAAGCCGGTCTGGACAGTCCGCGAGATGCGTTCGCCCTTCTTTTCGGCAGCCGCGACGCGGGCGTTGAAGCCCTCGATGTTGCGCACGCCGACCTTCGACATCTTGCGGTAGCGGTCCTCCATCTCGCGCACGGTCCATTTCAGCGCGACGACGGCCTTCTTCGGATCGGTGACGACGGGGGTGAGCAGATGCGGGATGCCGTCATAGACGGAAAGCTCGAGCATCTTGGGGTCGATCATGATCAGGCGGCATTCCTGCGGCGTCATGCGGTAGAGCAGCGACAGGATCATGGTGTTGATGGCGACCGACTTGCCCGAGCCGGTGGTGCCGGCGACGAGAACATGCGGCATCTTGGCGATGTCGACGATCACCGCCTCGCCGTTGATCGACTTGCCGAGCGCCAATGCCAGCTTTGCCTTTGTGGTCTCGAAGTCGCGGCTGGCGAGGATTTCGCGGAGATAGACCGTCTCGCGCTTGGCGTTGGGCAGTTCGATGCCGATGGCGTTGCGGCCGGGCACGACCGCGACACGTGCGGCAATCGCGCTCATCGAGCGGGCGATGTCGTCGGCAAGGCCGATGACGCGCGACGACTTGATGCCGGGCGCCGGTTCTAGTTCGTAGAGCGTGACGACGGGACCGGGGCGGACATGGATGATCTCGCCCTTGACGCCGAAATCCTCCAGCACGCCCTCGAGCAGGCGGGCGTTCTGTTCGAGCGCATCCTTCGACAGGGTCGTGTCGCGCACGACGTTCTTTGGTTCGCTGAGGAAATGCAGGGTCGGCATCTCGAAGTCCGACGCCTTGATGAGCGAGGTCTGGGCCTCGCGCTGGACGCGAGCGCCGGGCACAGGGCGCGGCGCCGGGCCATCGACACGGGCGGCGCCGGCGGGCGTGCGGTAGGGCTGCACGCGCACTTCGGCGGGCGCGTCGTCCTGCAGGAAATCGCCATCGTCGTCGAAGCTGTCGTGCTCGACCGGCATGATCATGCCGTCGTCATCGGCGTCGCGGAATTCGGGTTCGATGCGGCCGCCTGCCATGCGCGCCTCGGCACGCTCGGCCGATTCGACGCGCTCGGCAGCACGCCGCCAGCCACCGGCCCTGTCGACGCCGTCGAAACCGGAGTTGTCGGGGCCACGGAACTTCGCAGCGGTGCGCCGCGCGAAGGCACGCGCCGAGAGCCACCAATGGGCAATTGCGCCGAGGGCCAGGATGCCTTCGCTGTCGTCCTCGTCTTCATCGTCGAAGGCTTCTTCCTCGACCTCCTGACGGGGGGCGGCGGCGCGCTTGAGGGTGATGGGGTGCTGCCTGGCCGTGAGGCCGGAACCATAGGCAAAGAGATAGGCTGCCGGAACCAGCAGGATCACGCCGAGCGCGGTGGCGAGGAGGCCTGTCGGGTATTCGCCGGTGAAGGCAGCGGGGATCTTCAGGACCATGTCGCCGAAAACACCGCCGAGCCCGGTCGGCAGGGGCCAGGTTTCAGGCGGCGTCATGCAACCGGCGATCGCCGAGGCGATGAGCGCAGCGCCAAACCAGGCGGCGGCGCGCTTCGGCAGGTTGTCGACGCTACGCGCGGTAGCCAACAGCAGGCCCCAGATGACGGCGGGAACCAGTGCGGCGACGCAGGCAAGGCCGAAGAACTGCATGGCGATGTCGGAAAAGACGGCGCCGGCATAGCCCATGGCGTTGGTCACCGGGCTATCGGTGGCATGGCTGAAACTTGGGTCGACCACGCTCCAGGTGCCGAGGCTGGCAAGCGCGAAGGCCACCCCGCCAAGAAGCGCGATGCCGGCGGCGCGGCCTGCCTGGCGACGCAAGAAGGCCTGGATGCCAAGGCCGGTGTCGGCCAGCGTGAGCGGTGCGGAAACCCCAGAACGCATGTCGTTCCCCGTAAGTACGTGCAGAATCGCGGACCTAGCGGCCTTGCGACAGTCGGTTCCAGACTATCGGGGGGAAGGTTAAGGCGGCATTAAGTATAAGCCGCCTGACCGGCCGGCGGAGCCGGGAGCGTGCCGGGAAAGCGAGGCGCGTTGGCGTCGTGTCAGGACGCCGCCCGGTTGGCATCCTCGCATTTGCTGACGGGGCAGGACTGCGTGTCCGCGGTGGCGACGCTCGATCGCGCCATGCGCTGGCCGCTCGGACAGAACTCGGAGCTGCTGACATAGCGGTTGTAGAGCGGCAGGCCGTTGGAAGACGCCTTCCTGTAAAGGATGGCCGCGCCATCGCGTTCGATGGCTTCGTGCACGTCGGCGCAGGTCATGTCCTGGACGAGATAGCGGACAATTGCCGCAGCCTCGAAAGGAAACAGCGAAACGACTGCCAGAATCACGGCTCTCTTCATGCTCCACCCCTTCTATGGTTCTTCATTCTCGACCAGAACTTAAACCGAAGCCCGGCTTGAAGCGAAGGCAATTCTACGCGAGCATGCCCGCCAGCCGAAATCGGAGACTTCACATGACACGGTGGGGACTTGCCGCCGTCGCGACGCTGCAACTGGTCGCGGGCGATGCATTTGCAGCGACGCGCTACGACATCACGAACATGGCGTGCCCGGAAGTCCAGGCGCTGGTGGAGCGCGAGGGCGCGGTGATCCTGTCCTACCGCTCTTCGAGCATTCTCGGCCTGCCGATCTACGACCTCTACGTCAAGAACCGGCAGTACTGCGACAGCAGCCAGGTGATCCGGCGCGCCGGCGTGCCGACAACCGACAAGAAGTACTGCCCGGTCAAGAAGTGCGTCGAAAGCCAGATCTTCGTCGCGCGCTAGAGCCGCTTCCTTCCACCCGACGACACCAAGCCTGCCCGACGGCGACGCTTTGCCAGCAGGCAGCAGGCCGCAGGCGCGCAAAAAAAACCCGGCCGGAGCCGGGTCAAGTGCGGACAGATCCTGCCCGACGGGAGGAAGCCGGGGCGGCAGGGCCGCCCCGGGACTGATCAGGAGTGATACGCCACTTCGCCATGCGAGGTGAGGTCGAGGCCTTCGCGCTCGGCTTCCTCGGTGGGACGCAGGCCGACGATAAGGTCGACGACCTTGTAGAGGATCGCCGAGATGACGCCGCACCAGACGATGGTGATGACGATAGCAACGAACTGGATCCAGACCTGGCCGCCGATGCTGAAGTCTTCGCCGCCGGTGCCGCCAAGACCCGGCGCCGTCAGGACGCCGGTACCGAGAGCGCCGAGGATGCCGCCGATGCCATGGATGCCGAAGACGTCGAGCGAGTCGTCATAGCCGAACTTGCCCTTCACGGTGGCCACGAAGAAGTAGCAGACCGGGCTGACGACGATGCCGAGCACGATGGCACCGACCGGGCCGATGGTGCCGCAAGCCGGGGTGATAGCGACCAGGCCGGCAACCATGCCGGACGCTGCGCCGAGCATGGAGGCCTTGCCGCGGATCATCGATTCAACGGCCGACCAGGAGAGTACGGCAGCCGCGGTGCAGACGAAGGTGTTGATCATGGCAAGCGTAGCGCCGGCCGTGGCTTCGAGGTTGGAACCGACGTTGAAGCCGAACCAGCCGACCCACAGCATCGAGGCACCGACCATGGTCAGCGTCATGGAGTGCGGCGCCATGTTGTCCTTGCCGTAGCCGAGACGCTTGCCGACGAAGAAGCAGCCGACCAGTGCTGCAACACCGGCATTGATGTGAACGACCGTGCCGCCGGCGAAGTCGATGGCGCCGAGGTTGAAGATGTAGCCAGCGCCGTCCCAGACCATATGTGCGACCGGAAAATAGACGAAGGTTCCCCAGAGGACCGAAAACAGCACCACGGCGCGGAACTTGATGCGTTCGGCGAAGGCGCCGACGATCAGCGCCGGGGTGATGGCGGCGAAGGTCATCTGGAAGGTGATGAACAGGTATTCAGGCAGGACCACGCCGTCGGTGAAGGTCGCCGAGGTGGTGTCCGTCGTGACGCCGGCCAGGAAGACCTTGCCGAGACCGCCCCAGAACGGGCTGGTGCCGCCGCCAAAGGCCATCGAGTAGCCCCAGAGGATCCAGACGATCATCATCACGGAGGCGATGACGGTGCACTGCATGAGGACCGAAAGCATGTTCTTGGCGCGCACGAGGCCGCCATAGAAGAGGGCCAGGCCCGGGATGGTCATGAAAAGCACGAGGGCGCAGGACGTCATCATCCAGGCGACGTCGCCCTTGTCGATGATCGGCGCGGCCGCTTCGACGACTTCGGGCGCGGTCTCCTGCGCGAATGCGGCAAGCGTGCCGAAGGCGCCAAGGGCGAGGGTGCCCATAAGCGCGGTGCGGGCCGCTGATTTGAAACTGGTTGGAATGGTCATTGAAATCTCCATGGAATGGGAATGAGCCCGCTTAGAGCGCGTCTGTGTCTGTTTCGCCGGTGCGGATGCGCACGGCGTGGTCGAGCGGGAAGACAAAGACCTTGCCGTCGCCGATCTGTCCGGTCTTCGCAGCGCCGACTATGGCCTCGACGGCCTTGTCGACAATGTCGGGCGCTACAGCGACCTCGATCTTGATCTTCGGCAGGAAGCTGACCGCATATTCTGCTCCACGGTAGATTTCCGTATGCCCCTTCTGACGCCCGTAGCCTTTGACTTCGGTGACGGTCAGGCCCTGGATGCCGACGGTGGTGAGCGCTTCTCGCACCTCGTCGAGCTTGAACGGCTTGATGATTGCCATCACGATTTTCATAAGGTTGCACCCTTTGCTGATTGCGGGTCCCCCGCGTTACATGTGCCTGGCCGGGCGCCCCTCGACGACCGGCAAGTGCACAGTGCAATTCAAGCCGCGTGCCAACTCGGCGAAGCCAGTGTTAACCTATTGTAAATCAATGGAATCAGAGAGAAGGACGGGTTCTGCCTTCGCAGGTGCAGCAATGCATTTGCTCAAAAATTAGGCAAAAATCTTGAAATGCCTATCTCGAAGGCGGCCGGCGGAGGCGGATCAGGCCTTCCTGCGCGACGGACGCGACCAGCGTGCCGTCTTCGGCATAGAGCGTGCCGCGCGTGAAGCCACGCGACCCCCGTGTCGAGGGGCTGTCCTGGGTGTAGAGCAACCAGCCGTCGAGCGGGTGGGGCCGATGGAACCACATGGCGTGGTCAAGGCTCGCGGCCTGAATGTCCGGATCGAAGATGGCGCGGCCATGCGCGAAGGTCGAGGTGTCGAGCAGGGTCATGTCGGACAGGTAGGCGAGCACCGCAGACTGTATCGCGCGGTCGGCCGGGACGGGTCCGGTGGTGCGGATCCAGATGTTCTGGCGCGGCTCGAGCTTCTCGCGGCTGGTGTAGTGCTGCAGCATGGCCGGCTTCATCTCGATCGGTCGCTCGCGCTCCCAGTAGCGCCTGATGCCTTCCGGCACGGCCTGGCCGAACTTGCCCATCAACTCCTGCTGGCTGAGCAGCGTGTCGGGAGTCGGCACGTCGAGCGGCATCGGCACCTGGTGCTCGAGGCCCTGCTCGTCGCCCTGGAACGAGGCTTCCAGCGAGAAGATCGCCTCGCCGTGCTGGATCGCGACGACGCGGCGCGTGGTGAAGGAGCCGCCGTCGCGGATGCGGTCTACCTCGTAGACGATGGGCAGCTTGGTATCGCCCGGCCGCATGAAATAGCCATGCAGCGAGTGAACGTGGCGGTCGGGTTCGACGGTGCGCTGCGCAGCGACCAGGGCCTGGGCGATGGTCTGGCCGCCGAACACGCGCTGCCAGTTCTCCTTGGGGCTGCGACCACGGAACAGGTTGTGTTCAAGCCTCTCGAGGTCGAGAATGGCGAGGAGTTCCTGCATCGCGGCCGACATAGTTTCGCGCCCTTTCCGGAACAGCGTGGAGCAACCGGTTTCCAACAGGATCGACCGGGCAAGTCAAGGCGGAGCAGAGTGGCATGGCAGCAAGGGCAAAGGCTTCGAAAACCGAGGACGGGCCACTTGACGTACTGGTCGCTGGCGCGGGGTATGTCGGACTTGCGACTGCGGTGTCGCTGAAGCAGGCACGGCCGAGCCTCTCGGTCGCCATCGTCGACGCCGCGCCGCCCGGCGCCTGGGAGCGGGACGGGCGCGCATCGGCGATCGCCGCAGCCGCCTGCCGCATGCTCGACAGGCTCGGCTGCTGGGCGGAAATCGCCCCCGAGGCCGAGGCGATCACCGAGATGATCGTCACCGATTCGAAAACCTCGGACCCTGTCCGCCCGGTGTTCCTGACCTTCGATGGCGAGGTGGCGCCCGGTGAGCCTTTCGCCCACATGGTGGCCAACAGGGTGCTGAACGGGGCGTTGAGGCGGCGCGCTTCCGAACTCGGCATCGACATCGTGGAGGGGGTCGCTGTCGCCTCCTTCGAGACGGGGCCGGCAACGACCAAGGTGCACCTTGCCGACGGCGTCTCGCTCGAGGCAAGGCTGCTCGCCGCAGCCGACGGCGTGCGCTCCAAGCTGCGCGACATGGCCGGCATCAAAACGGTGTCATGGGAATACGGACAGTCGGGCATTGTCTGCACCGTGGCGCATGAGCGGCCGCACAACGGGCGCGCGGAAGAACACTTCCTGCCGGCCGGGCCCTTCGCCATCCTGCCGCTCAGCGGCAACCGTTCCTCCATCGTATGGACCGAGCGCACGGCGGATGCCGAACGGCTCGTCTCTGGCGATCCATTCGTTTTCGAGGTCGAGCTGGAGCAACGCTTCGGCCTGAAGCTCGGCGAGATCAAGGTCGAGGGAACGCCGCGCGCATGGCCGCTTGGGCTGACTCTCGCGCGCGCATTTGTGGCGCCGCGGCTCGCGCTCGTCGGCGACGCCGCGCACGGCATTCATCCCATCGCGGGCCAAGGCCTCAATCTCGGCTTCAAGGATGCCGCCGCGCTTGCCGAGACCATTGTCGAGGCCGACAGGCTCGGGCAGGACATCGGCGCGCTCGACGTTCTGGAGCGCTACCAGCAGTGGCGGCGCTTCGACACGGTGCAGATGGGGGTCACCACCGACGTGCTGAACCGGCTGTTTTCCAACGATTTCGGACCGCTCAGAGCGGTCCGCGACATCGGGCTCGGGCTGGTGGAGCGCATGCCGCGCATGAAGGAATATTTCATACGCCAGGCATCCGGACTGACCGGCGACACGCCGCGCCTGCTGAAGGGCGAGGCGATCTAGGCGGAGGCTGCCCGGGTCGCGGCGGCTGCGCTTCAGAAGCCGGGTGCGTCATAGACCGCCCGGACCTCGATGGTGCCGAGTTCTGCAAGCGGGATTGCGGCGGCCATGTCGAGGGCTTCGTCGAGGCCGGCGGCTTCGACCATGACGAAGCCCAACAGCTGCTCCTTGGTTTCGGCGAAAGGTCCGTCCGTCACCAGCGCCTTGCCATTGCGCCGTCGCACGATCTTCGATTTTTTCACCGACTGGAGCGCCTGGGCGACGACCAGCTTGCCGACCTCGGCAAGGCTACGGTCATAGGCCAGGGAGCGGGCGTCGAGTTCCGCCATTTCCGCCGGGCTCAGGGCAGCGAGATCAGTCTCCCGGCCATAGACGAGAAGGACGTATTTCATTGGGATGGGTCCTCCATGAAAGTCAGGTTGGTGGCCGGTTGCACTTGAGAGGCCGAGGCAGCGAATTCGAGTGCGATGACGATCGCAGCGATCAGGCTGAGGGCCGCAGCCATGCGGAGCAGTCCGATGGCGATGGACGCCCGACTGGGCGGGCGAACATCCGGCGGCTGAACCGATCCTAGCTGTGGTGGCGGCAGGCCATGCATTCTGGTGTGTCCTTGCGGGCGGCGATTGCCCCAAGGACGACCCGTCTGCGCGCAGGCCGACATTTCAGCGTTCGATTTTGCAAATTGCAATCGACGGGCCGTGCCCTATGTGCCAACAGGCGCGCCATCGTCATGGCAAGCACATGAGTCGGCGTTATAGTGCGCCTTGCCGCCGGTAGTCGGGCCGGCCGTCATCACAACCCAGGAGAAGATCATGGATCGCCACGCCACCGCCGTCTGGAAGGGCACGCTAAAGGGAGGGGCCGGAACGCTCGACACTCAGAGCGGCGCCCTGTCAGCCCTGCCCTATTCGTTCAAGGCACGTTTCGAGGACGAGAGCGGCAAGTCCGGTACCAATCCGGAAGAACTGCTGGGCGCTGCCCATGCTGGCTGCTTTGCCATGCAGCTGTCGCATTTCCTGGAGGAGAACGGTACGCCGGCGGAGAAGCTGGACGCCAAGGCGGTCGTGACACTGGTGCCGGGAACCGGCATCACCGGCAGTGCCATCACGCTGGTCGGCACCGTGCCCGGCCTTGATGCCGCCAAGTTCAAGGAACTGGCCGACAAGGCCAAGTCGAGCTGCCCGGTTTCCCAGGCACTCGGTGCCATCAAGATCTCGCTCGACGCAACGCTCGCCTGAGCAGCCCGCGCCGACATGAAACGGGCGCCGGTGGCGCCCGTTTTGCGTTCCAGGACGGACGGTTGAAGCGTCAGGAACCCTCGATGCCCTGATGCGCCGCCTTGCCCCACAGCTTGTCGATTGCCTTGTCGCGCCCGCAGGACGAGCGGTAGAAGCGGTAGCGGATCGGATTCTTCTTGTAATAGTCCTGATGGTATTCCTCGGCCGGCCAGAAGGCAGGCGCAGGCGCGATTTCGGTTGCCACGGGCTTGCCGAGCAGCTTGGCAATCTCGACCTTTGACGCTTCCGCGGCCTTGATCTCGTCCTTGCCGGAGGCATAGACCGCCGTGGTGTAGGGATGGCCGCGATCGCAGAACTGTCCGCCGCCGTCGGTCGGATCGACCGAGTGCCAAAAGACGTCCAGCAGCTTGTCGAAGCTCACCTTGGCGTCGTCATAGTCGATCTTGACCACTTCGCGGTGGCCCGCCGCCCCGTGGTTCTTGTAAGTCGGGTTCTCGCTGGTGCCGCCGGCATAGCCCGACACGGTCGAGATGACGCCCGGGACGTGGTCAAAGTCCTTCTCGACGCACCAGAAGCAGCCGCCTGCGAAGATGACGGATTTTTCGGCAGCACCGGCGGTTCCGGCAACAGCGCAGGACATGCCGAACAGGGCGGCGGCAAGAATGGATCTAAGCATGGCGTCGCATCTCCAGGAACAGGGTCTGCCGTCACCTATCGCAAGGCGGCCGGGTTTCAATTCAAGTCGCTACAAACCTGCGTGATCGGCGCCCGGGAACCGGGATTTGCAGCAGGCGTTACCGTCATATGGAAGAACTCGCGGCCGAATTCGGGCATCCGACTTACACCCCCTTTTCCGTGGTAGCGGCGAGACTGCTGCTGGCGACCCTGTTCGGGGCGGCGATCGGTTTCGAGCGCGAATGGCGCAAGCGCCCCGCCGGCCTGCGCACCCACATACTGGTATGCGTGGCGGCGGCGACATTTGCGATACTGACCATCGAGATCGTGCATGCGCCGATGTTCGAGAGCGCGGGCTCAAATCTCGATCCGCTGCGCGTCGTCGAGGCAGTGACCGCCGGCGTCGCCTTCCTGGCGGCCGGCGTTGTCATCTTCACCCGCGGCGAAGTGCACGGCCTGACCACCGGGGCAGGCATGTGGATCGCCGGTGCGATTGGGCTCTCCTGCGGGCTCGGGCTCTGGCAGATCGCAGTGTTTGCCACGCTGATAAGCCTTTTCGTGCTCGGCACGCTGCACACTCTGGAGCACAGGCTGGACCTTCGCGGCGAGGAGAAGCCTGCCGGCTCCGAGCGCGATGGCCAGGCCCGAGGCGAAGCGAGCGGGGAGCGAGGCTAGCCGGGTAGCCGATCCGATTGCCGATCCGGCAAAAGATTGGTATTAGCCGCGCATGGATGATGTTTTCGGCAATCGCGGCTTCAGGTCGTTCGTGCTGCAGGACCACAAGCGCCTGCCCGGACGGTTCTTCGCGCGCATTTCCGGCGCGCTGACCTGCCGCCCGGGTCACTAGCCGGCGGCTGACGGCTTCAAGCCGAACCTGACAATTTCATACCAATCGACGGATCAACGCACATGAGCGCACCGCGCACCCTTTACGACAAGATTTTCGACGAGCACGTGGTCGACCGCCAGGACGACGGCACGTGCCTGCTCTACATCGACCGCCACCTCGTGCACGAGGTGACGAGCCCGCAGGCCTTCGAAGGGCTGCGCATGACCGGCCGCAAGGTGCGGCACCCGGAGCGGACGCTCGCCGTGGTCGACCACAATGTCTCGACCTCGCCTGACCGCAAGTTCGGCATCAAGAACGAGGAAAGCCGCATCCAGGTCGAGGCGCTGGCCGACAATGCGGCTGAATTCGGCGTCGAATACTATTCCGAGAAGGACATCCGACAGGGCATCGTCCACATCATCGGGCCCGAGCAGGGATTCACGCTGCCCGGCATGACAATCGTTTGCGGCGATAGCCATACCTCCACGCATGGCGCCTTCGGTGCGCTCGCGCACGGCATCGGCACGTCGGAGGTCGAGCATGTGCTGGCGACGCAGACGCTGATCCAGCGCAAGGCCAAGAACATGCTGGTGCGCGTCGACGGCACGCTGCCGGAAGGCGTGACGGCCAAGGACATCATCCTTGCCATCATCGGCGAGATCGGCACGGCGGGCGGCACCGGCTACGTCATCGAATACGCAGGCGAGGCAATCCGCGCGCTGTCGATGGAAGGCCGCATGACGGTCTGCAACATGTCGATCGAGGGCGGCGCGCGCGCCGGCCTGATCGCGCCCGACGAGACGACCTTCGCCTACGTCAAGGACAAGCCGCGCGCGCCCAAGGGTGCCGCATGGGACATGGCGCTCGACTACTGGAAGACACTGACCACCGACGAGGGCGCGCATTTCGACAAGGTCGTGGTGCTCGACGCCGCCAACCTGCCGCCCATCGTCTCCTGGGGCTCGTCGCCCGAGGACGTGGTTTCCGTGCAGGGAGTCGTGCCGGACCCGGCAAAGATCGACGACGAGAACCGGCGGGTCTCCAAGCAGCGGGCGCTCGACTATATGGGCCTGACCGCGGGCACCAAGATTACCGACATCGAACTCGACCGCGTGTTCATCGGCTCGTGCACCAATGGCCGCATCGAAGATCTGCGCGCCGTCGCCAAGGTTGTCGAGGGCAAGACCGTGAACCCGAAGGTCGACGCAATGATCGTGCCAGGCTCGGGCCTGGTCAAGCAACAGGCGGAAGCCGAGGGGCTCGACAAGATCTTCATCGCAGCGGGCTTCGACTGGCGCGAGCCTGGCTGCTCCATGTGCCTGGCCATGAACGAGGACCGGCTGAAGCCGCATGAACGCTGTGCCTCCACCTCGAACCGGAACTTCGAGGGGCGGCAGGGCTTCAAGGGCCGCACGCACCTGGTCTCGCCGGCAATGGCCGCTGCTGCCGCGATCGCCGGTCACTTCGTCGACATCCGGGACTGGAAATAGGTCCTTCGCCCGGCCGGCGGCAAGCCGGCCGGTCCCACGTCATTCTCCCGTCCGGTTTAACCGGATGTTTGTTCCTCGTGGCTAGGATTGCCCCCATCGTGGCGAGGGGACGGCGGAATTTTTGAATAACAGCCTATTCATTACCCTGCTGAATCCGTCGATCGCGCTGGTTCTCGCGGCGGCCTTCTTTCTGTTGTGGCGCTACCAGCGGCATCGACCCTATCTCGCAATGCTGGGACTGGCCTATACCGGCACCGCGATAGGCTTCCTGTTGCAGGGCTTCATTCTGCCCATCGGATACGGACCCACCAAGCTCCTGTCGATCGTGCTGTTCACGTTGTCGGCGATCCTGCTGGCCGGCGCCGTGGTGGCGCGCTACACGGGCCGCGTGCCGATCATCCCGCTAGCGACCTTCGGAGCCGCCGGGGTGGCGGCCTTTTCCTATTTCATGTTCGTCCTGCCCGATCTGTCTTGGCGGATACTTTCGTTGAATTTCGCGCTCGGGGCGATCAGCCTTGTCGTGGCGTCGGAACTTCGCGTCATTCCGGACAAGGGGCCGGTTGAGCGCATCCTTTTTGCGCTCTCCCTGCTGTCGGGGCTGAATTTCCTGGCGCGCCCACTGGCACTCATGGCGCTCAGCGGGGGCTATGCCGACGATAGCGCCCTCTATTCGTCGCCATACTGGACCACGAGCGTCTATTCACACGGGCTTTTGTCGCTGATGCTTGCCCTGACGCTGTTCACGGCCGAAGCCCTCGACAGGGTAAGAGATCTCAAGTCGGATTCGGTGACCGATGCCCTTTCGGGGCTGCTCAACAGGCGCGGATTCGAGGCCAAGGCCGCGCAGCTGCTCGAGCGCTGCGCCAAGGGGAACCTGCCCGTCGCGCTGGTGGTCGCCGACCTCGACCAGTTCAAGGCGCTGAACGACCGGCATGGCCATGCCGCCGGCGACAAGGTGATCATCGAGTTCGCTTCGCGGCTGAGAATGGCAGCAGGGGTGCGGGGCGTGGCCGGCAGGCTGGGCGGCGAGGAGTTCGCCGTCGTGCTGCCGCTTGCCGATCCGGCGGCCGCGCGGCTGCTGGCGGAAGCCGTCAGAGCAGTGTTCTCGGCCGAAGCCGTCAACGGGCTGCCGCCCGACGTGCGCGTGACGGCTAGCTTCGGGGTTGCGGCACGTTGCGGAGAGGAAGGCCTCGCTGAACTGATGTGCCGGGCAGACGAGGCACTCTACCATGCCAAGAAGAGCGGCCGCGACAGCGTCCGCGTCTCCTACGAGCGCGGCCCGATGGCCGTGCCGACGCCCGCCGGGGCCGCCTGACCGCCAGGCTAAACCCCGGGCCGACCCATCACTTCCGGCAGCAATCGTTAACGTCTTCTTGGGCGTGACGTGGTTTGCTCCCTGGCGGCAACACGGGGCCAACGATGCACGGTGCGGACTTCATTCTTGCGATAAATCTTGTCGTGGCGGGGCTGATCGCGGTCTCCTTTATGGCAGTCGCGGTGCATGACCGGCCGCGCGCGGCGGCCCGCTGGATCGCGCTCGCCTATTTCGTCGGGATGGCAAACCCGCTGCTCGAGTTCGCCATCGCCAGCTTCGGCAATCATGCCTGGATGATCGTGTTGTCGTTTGCCGTCATTCTCGCCGCCATGGCGATCCTCAATGTCGGCATCGCGCGCAAATACGAGGTTGCTGTTCCCTGGCTGTCGATGGGACTGCTCTTCGCCGGCTCCGTAGCGGCCTGCTACCTAATCCTCGACATGCCGCGGCAATCGTTCACCCGCATGATGATCTACCAGGGCCCCTATTTCGCGATGCAGGCGATCGGCATCGGCATTATCGGTCAGACGAAGTCGCGCCGGTTGGTCGACAACGTGCTGATGGCGATCCTGTCCGGGAGCGCGCTGCAGTTCCTGAGCAAACCGTTCTTCTCGCAAATCACCGGTGGAACAGGCGCAAGCCCGAAAGACTACCTCAACACCGGCTACGCGATGGTGTCGCAGTCGCTGGGGACCGTGTTTGCGATCGCCGTGGCGCTCGGGCTGCTGGTCGTTCTGGTGCGCGACGCGTTGTCGGACGCGACGGAGCGGTCACACACGGACATGCTCTCAGGCCTCTTGAACCGCGGCGGCTTCGAGGCGCGGGCCGCTCATGCCATTCAGGAGGCGGAACGCGTGGGTCTGCCGGTTTCGCTTGTGATTTCCGACCTCGACCACTTCAAATCGGTCAACGATACCTACGGCCATGCCTGCGGCGACCGGGTGATCGTCGAGTTCGCGACCTTCCTGCGCTCGTCCGTCGCAGCGCATCATCTGGCAGGCCGTATCGGCGGCGAGGAGTTCGCGGTGCTGCTGCCGGCGACCAACCTCGTTGCGGCTCGGCTGTTCGCCGAGGGTGCGCGCAGCACATTCGCCACAACTGCAATCGAAGGACTGCCCGAGAAGAAGCGCGTAACGGCAAGCTTCGGCGTCGCCGAATCGACGCCGGGAGAAACCATCACCGACCTGCTCAGACGCGCCGACAAGGCGCTCTACCTCGCCAAGGAAAGCGGACGGGACTGCGTCAAGATCGCGCCACGACCTGACCACCGCAGCAAGGTCGACGGGCCGGGCGCTGCGGTCAGCGTCTGAGCCGCACTACTTGCGGGCTGTGGCAATCGGGGTCGTCACCAGCTTGTACTGCGACAGTTCGGCCGGCGAGAAATAGTAAAGAGCGCGCGGCGGCGTATCGAGCGCATGCAGCCAGAGCGCCGGATCGACATCCATGCTCGCAAGGTGACGCGAGATCCTGGCCGTTGTCGCCTGGGCGTCGGCCATGACCTGCGCCGGGTCGGAGGTGGCCTGCGTGGCGGCATAGAACTGGTGAACGCCCACCGCAGCCTTGGCCCCGGCGGTCCGCGTCAACCCGCCAGCAAACAGCAAGGGGCAGGACGACGCGCAGAGCGCGCCTTCGGCAATCTCGGTCGAGATGCCCCGGTCACGCACGAAAGTGGCCATGGCCATGGCATCGTCGAGGGCGCCGCCTGGAGAGTTAAGCGATATGGTTTTGACATACTCGCCGCGGGCTTCCAGCTCAGCTGCAAAGCGGGCGGCGGTGCCGGGCTCGATGCTTCCTTCCGCCATGAGGACGCCGCCGGGGGCGAGAACGAAGCTCATCGGGCGGGCAAGCAGGGCCTCGTCCGCCGTTACATGACGGCGCGGGTCGCCTGACGGCATCGGCGTGCCGGTATCGACGGCGGGCGGCAGGATCGGGGCGGAGACATGGGTGGGCAGCGGCTCTGCCTGCCACCAGCCATTGTTTTCGGCGAGATCGCGCAGGTCGAGCGTCAGGACGCCGATCGTGCCGATCAGCAGGCCGCGAAAGGCCCACCGGACGACCTCTCCGTCGTCGAAGCGGGAGAAGTAGCGCATGAGCGCGCTGCGCCGCCGCGGTTCCCCGGTTCCGGCCAAGAGACCAGGACCAGTCTCGGAGTGGGAGCGGCTCATGGCTCGATCCGCTTCCTGTCACCGAGCGCGAGCGTCGTGACGTTCTGGGCGGAGGGCTGGCGCTCGTCAGGGGGGGCACCGGTATCGCCTCCGGGGGAGACGGCTGGTGGCTCCGCTGCAGGGGTAGGCGCGGCGGGTGCTGCCACCTGCTGACGCTTGGCGAGCAGGGCCTCGTGCAGTTCCAACGAGCGCAACATGTCGCCGGCAGTGATGCGGTCTGCACCTTCGAGGAGTTCCTCACCGCGGCGCATGGCGCCATGCACGACGGCCATGATGCCGACGAGGACGGCCGGGAGGAGGTCGATGGAGATCGCGCCGGCCCAGCTCGGAATGAAGTCGGAGGCATAGCGCAGCACCGCTTCGGCCGCCGTCAGCGGCACGTAGCGGCGATCGGGCACCTTCGGCTGCGCGAGAATTTCGCCGGCGGCTTCCGAGAGCGCCTTCGACTGCGCCTCGACGGAGGTGCGGATGGTCGCCATGACCTGGTCCTGCCGCCCGGCCAGGTCGACGGTGCCGCCATCTGCCACCGGGGCGATGAATCCGAAGGAGAGGTCGGCCGCGGCGCGCATGACCGAAGGCGCGATCGAGGTCTGTTCAAGCGCCGCGATGACGCCGGCCAGCGCCACCGCCTCGGCCGCGAACTGGTCTGAGCGCTGGGCGATTGCGCCCGGCGCCGAGACCAGCGCCCGCATGGCCGCAAGCCGCGACTGGCCGTCGGCGAATCCGGTCTTGACGGTGTCGCGCGAGGCCTCGACGGTCGCCTCGAGCTCGTCCATCTGCGCCGACATCTGGGTCAGCAGTTGCACGACGCTGCCCGAACCGGAGGTGCCGGTGAGCGCGCCGGTCGCCTGCTCGTCGGCGGCAAGCCGGGCGAAGCGTTCCGAGGCGCGCTGGATATCAGGCAGCAGCGACAGGGCGCCGAGCGCGTTGCCGTGCGCCTGGTCAAGATCGGCGGTGTAGTCCTCGAGCGTGACGGCCAGATGCTGCTCGACTGCGGCGGAGCCCGCCAGGGCGGCCGCGTTCAGCCATGACGACATGGCGACGATCATCAGCGAGCCGAGCGCCATGATGCCGAGCAGCGCCAGCCGCGAGCCGGCGTCGCGCATCTCGGGCAGGAAGCGGATCAGGTAGGTCCAGAAGCCATAGATGGCGACCGAGACCGCGACCGAGTAGATGATGGCAGCGAAGAAAACGACGGTGGCGGAGCCGTCGAGCAGGCTGCGGACACCGAGATAGGTGTAGACACCGCTGGCAAGCGCCAGCGTGGCCAGCACGAAGCGGGTCATGGTCTCCAGCGAGACGATATGGCCCTTGAGCCGGCTGGCCTGAACGGCGTGACTCATCGATCACCTACCCTTGTGTCGCGCCCCCGCGCCGCAGTGGCAGCAGAAATTGACCAGATCAGGGCTGTCGGTCGCGACGCTTTAACGTGCCTGCCCGGGTCTGCTAGTGACAGCCGCCCGGCAGTTCCGGCAGTTCGCCGTCCTCAAGGCCGTACATGTAGCTGCGGCCCTTCAAGAGCACGGCAGGCTTCCAGCATGTCGGCACGATCGAACCGGTCTCTTCCTCGTCGAGGTAGACGACACCATCGTCGCCCGTCTGCTCATACGCGGCGAGGTCCTTGGCGAGGTGGCCGGCGCCGACGACGATCCGCTTGTAGCCGGAGCGGCTGTGCACGACGAGATTGCCGAAGCTGTCGGCATAAATACGGTCATAGTAGGAGCCGCTGGCGAAGGCGGGAGCCGCCATCGTGCCGATAGCCAGTGCCGCGGCCAGCGGCAGAAAGCTCAGTTTGCCCAGTTTGAAACGCATTGCGCGTCCTCCAGAGTTCGAGGCCAAAGCCTCCTCGTGCGAATCAAGGTAACGCTTTCTTAACCTTTGTTAAGAGGCAAAGGCGGTTTTGCGGGCGGGCAATCGGGCAACATGGTTAATATCAACATGGACGACCAGCGATGGCCCGCCTGCGACGGACGGTGATTCGCCCGTAAGACGGTTCCAAAAGACGTCGCTGGCGCTTCAATCGATTGAAGCAGGAGGCCCTGCCGGTACGGTGTGTGGCTTGATACCAAAGATGTGCGCCGCACCTGCTCACGAACTTTGACGCGGTGCAAAAAGAGCATTAGGAAAACGCCTGACCAATGTCGTTTCCGTGCCCGCCGAGTCCGGCGGGGGCCACCGGCCCGACCACCAGACTGGGGGAGCCATGAGCAAAGCCACAGCCACCCGCGCAAGACCGCTGTCGCCGCATCTGTCGGTGTACAGATGGCCGATCACCATGACGGTTTCGATCCTGCACCGCATGACGGGCGGCGCGCTCTATTTCGGCACGCTGCTGGTCGCCTGGTGGCTGATCGCCGCGGCGACCTCAGAGAACCAGTTCAACATCGCCAACGCGGTGTTCGGATCGTGGTTCGGCCGGCTGGTGCTGTTCGGCTACACCTGGGTGCTCATCCACCACATGCTGGGCGGCATCCGCCACCTGATCTGGGACACGGGCGAGGGGCTGGAGAAGCATACGGCTTCCAAGCTCGCCTGGGCCAATATCGCCGGTTCGATCATCCTGACGGTTCTCGTCTGGATCGCCTGCTACGCAGCGCGGGGGATGTGAGATGAGCGACATGCGCACGCCGCTCGCCCGCGTCCGCGGGCTGGGTTCGGCCCGCGAGGGCACCGGCCATTTCTGGGGCCAGAGGTTGACGGCAGTCGCCAATGTGGTGCTGATCCTGTTCTTCCTCGGCTTCCTGATCTCGCTCAACGGCGCCGACTACGCCACGGTCAGGGCGGCCCTTGCCAATCCCTTCGTGGCGCTCATGTTCCTGCTGATGCTGGCGTCGGGCCTCTTTCACATGCGGCTCGGGATGCAGGTCATCATCGAGGACTATGTGCATGGCGAGGGCAGCAAGCTGGCCCTGATCATGCTGAACACGTTTTTCACGATCGCAGTCGGCGTGGCCTCGGCCTATGCCCTGATCAAACTGGCATTCGGAGGCTGAGGCGTGGCTGAAGCAGCAAGGCCCGACGGCAAGGCCTATACATTTGTCGATCACAAGTTCGATGTCGTGGTGGTGGGCGCCGGCGGGGCCGGACTGCGCGCGACGCTCGGCATGGCCGAGCAGGGGCTGAAGACCGCCTGCATCACGAAGGTGTTCCCGACGCGCTCGCACACGGTTGCTGCACAGGGCGGTATCGCCGCCTCGCTGCAGAACATGGGGCCCGATTCATGGCAGTGGCACATGTACGACACCGTCAAGGGGTCGGACTGGCTGGGCGACATGGATGCTCAGGAGTACATGGTGCGCGAGGCGCCCGCCGCGGTCTACGAGCTGGAGCATTACGGCGTGCCTTTCAGCCGCACCGAGGAAGGCAAGATCTACCAGCGGCCGTTCGGCGGCCACATGATGAATTACGGCGACGGCCCGCCCGTGCAGCGCACCTGCGCGGCGGCCGACCGCACCGGCCACGCCATCCTGCACACGCTCTACGGCCAGTCGCTGAAGCACAATGCACAGTTCTTCATCGAGTATTTCGCGCTCGACCTGATCATGGAAGCCGATGGCCGCTGCACCGGCGTGGTTGCCTGGAACCTCGATGACGGCACCATCCACCGCTTCTCGGCCAAGATGGTGGTGCTGGCGACAGGCGGCTACGGCCGCGCCTTTTTCTCAGCCACCAGCGCGCATACCTGCACGGGCGACGGCAACGGCATGATCGCCAGGGCCGGGCTGCCGCTGCAGGACATGGAGTTCGTGCAGTTCCACCCGACCGGCATCTACGGCGCCGGCTGCCTGATCACCGAGGGGGCACGCGGCGAGGGCGGCTATCTTGTCAATTCAGAGGGCGAGCGCTTCATGGAACGCTATGCCCCGTCGGCGAAGGACCTTGCCTCGCGCGACGTCGTCTCGCGCTGCATGACGATGGAAATCCGCGAGGGGCGCGGCGTCGGCAAGAACAAGGACCACATCTTCCTGCACCTCGACCATCTCGACCCGGCGGTGCTGCACGAGCGGCTTCCGGGCATCTCGGAATCGGCGAAGATCTTCGCCGGCGTCGACCTGACCAAGGAACCGATCCCGGTGCTGCCGACCGTGCACTACAACATGGGCGGCATCCCGACGAACTACTGGGGCGAGGTGCTCAACCCGACGGCGGAGAACCCGGACGCTGTGGCGCCCGGGCTGATGGCCGTCGGTGAGGCGGGTTGCGCATCGGTGCACGGCGCCAACCGGCTGGGCTCCAACTCGCTGATCGACCTCGTGGTGTTCGGCCGCGCCGCGGCCATTCGCGCCGGCAAGGTGGTCGACCGCGACGCGCCGGTGCCGCCGGTGAACGAGGCGGCCGTCGCGAAGATCATGGACCGCTTCGACCGGCTGCGTCATGCCAATGGCAGCGCGCCGACCGCGGTGCTGCGCGAGAAGATGCAGAAGGCCATGCAGGAAGACGCCGCCGTGTTCCGCACCCAGGCGTCGCTCGAAAGCGGCTGCCAGCGCGTTTCGGCGATCTGGGGCGAACTCAAGGACATCAAGGTCACCGACCGCTCGATGATCTGGAACTCTGACCTGGTCGAGACGCTGGAGCTCGAGAACCTGATGGCCAACGCCATCACCACGGTCTATGGCGCGGAAGCCCGCAAGGAGAGCCGCGGCGCGCATGCGCGCGAGGACTTCGCCGACCGCGACGACGCCAACTGGCGCAAGCATACGCTGTCATGGGTAAGCGACACCGGCGAGGTCCGCCTCGACTACCGGCCGGTGCACGCCGACCCTCTGACCAGCGAGGCCGAGGGCGGTATCAGCCGCGCCAAGATCGCGCCCAAGGCGCGGGTGTATTGAGAAGGACGATCTCGAATGGTTGAACTCACCCTTCCCAAGAACTCGCAGATCAAGGCCGGCAAGACCTGGCCGAAGCCTGAGGGCGCCACCAACCTGCGCGAGTACAAGATCTATCGCTGGTCGCCTGACGATGACGAGAACCCGCGGCAGGACACCTATTTCGTCGACATGGACGATTGCGGGCCGATGGTTCTCGATGCGCTGCTGTGGATCAAGAACAAGATCGACCCAACGCTGACGCTGCGCCGCTCCTGCCGCGAGGGCATCTGTGGTTCCTGCGCCATGAACATCGACGGTTCCAACACGCTTGCCTGCACCAAGGGCATGGACGAGATCGGCGCGGTGGTGAAGGTCTATCCGTTGCCGCACATGCCGGTGGTCAAGGATTTGGTGCCGGACCTGAGCGTGCCCTATGCGCAGCTGACCTCGGTCGAGCCATGGCTGAAGACGGTCTCGCCGGAGCCGGCCAAGGAGTGGAAGCAGAGCCACGAGGACCGGCAGAAGCTCGACGGTCTCTACGAATGCATCCTGTGCTTCTGCTGCCAGACGTCGTGCCCCAGCTACTGGTGGAACGGCGAGCGCTATCTCGGTCCGGCCGTGCTGCTGCAGGCCTATCGCTGGCTGATCGACAGCCGCGACGAGGCGAAGGGCGACCGGCTCGACAATCTCGAGGATCCGTTCCGCCTCTACCGCTGCCACACGATCATGAACTGCGCTCAGACCTGCCCGAAGGGACTCAACCCCGCCAAGGCGATCGCCGAGATCAAGAAGATGATGGTCGAGCGTCGGGTCTAGGGACGGCGCCAATGGATAGCGACCTCCCGAACCTTAACCCCGCCGAGGCGCGGGTGCTCGGCTGCCTGGCCGAGAAGAGGGAGCTGACGCCCGACGTCTATCCGATGACGCTCAACGGGCTGCAGTCAGCCGTCAACCAGAAGACGGCGCGCGACCCGGTGATGGATCTCGATCAGGGCGAAGTGCTTCGCGCGCTGAAGCTGCTGCAGGACAAGGGCCTGGTGCGGCAGGTCTACGGCTCCCGCGTCGAGCGCTACGAACATTTGCTGGCACAGTCGTTCTCGCTGACGCAGCCGCAGATCGCGCTGGTTGGCCTGTTGCTGCTGCGCGGGCCGCAGACGGCGCATGAACTGCTGGCACGCTCCGAAAGGCTGGCGCGGTTCGGCTCGATGGAGAGCCTGGACACGGAACTCGACCTGCTGATCGGCAGGCGGCCGCCGCTGGTCAAGCTGCTTGAACGCGCGCCGGGACAGCGCGAAGAGCGTTACGCACACCTGCTCAGCGGCGACGTGCAAACGCCGGTCGCAGTGCGCGCCGCGCCCGAGAGGGCTGTGCCGCCCGGTTTCGAGAGCCGATTGCAGGCGCTCGAGGAACAGGTCGCGGTGCTACAGGCGAGACTCGACGCGCTCGGCCGCGGCGAAGGCTGACGCGACGGGCCGGGCCCTCAGAGAATCTCGAAAACGAAAGCCTTCACCAGCACCTCGGGTTCGGCGACGGAGAAGGCGCGGAAGAGCTGGCTCTCTTCGAGGGGCTTCCAGCGTTCGGCCTTTTCAAGCCATTCGAAGACATCCCGGAAGCCACCCTGTTCAAGAACGGTGTCGCGCACGGTGAAGATTGCATGGCCACCTGGTTTGGTGACGCGGGCGAGTTCGTCGAGACCCGACGCGGGCGCGTGTCCCTCGGTGAAGATGCCGGTGGCGAGGAAAGCGGTGAAGTGGCCGTCGGACCAGGGCAGGGTCTCGCCGAGCGTGGCCTGCTTCAGCTCCACATAGGCGTTGCGCTGCCTCGCGATGGCAAGCATTTCCTCCGAAAAGTCGAGGCCTTCGAGCGTCTCGTAGCCGAGCGCGCGAAGATAGGGCCCGGTGAGGCCGGTGCCGCAACCGGCGTCGAGCAGGGCAGCCTTGCCCTTGGGCACGTAGCGAGAAACCCAGGCGGTGATCATGAAAGGAAGGCAGTAGCCTAGCGCGGCCGTCTCGCGGTCATACTCGCTCGACCAGCGGGCGTAGGCCTCCGCAAGCTCTTCGGCGGAACTGGCGCCATAGACCTGCTCGAGTGGGCTCTGTTCGGATTCTTGGGTCATGGATGCGTTCCCTTTCGCAGCCGGTTCTCCAGCGCGCGCAGCGCCAGCGACAGGCCCACTGTCAGGATCAGGTAGATGTAGGCGACGATCGAATAAGTCTCGAAGAAGCGAAACGATCCCGCCGCGTAGATCTTTCCCATCTGCGTAATGTCGGCGACGCCGAGCACGGAGACAAGTGAAGAATCCTTCACCATCGCGACGAAGTCATTGCCGAGCGGTGGCAGGATGGTGCGGATGGCCTGTGGCATGACGACGTGGCGAAAGCGGCGGTAGCGCGACAGGCCGAGTGCCATGGCCGCCTCGATCTGCCCCCGGTCGACGGCCTGGATGCCGGCCCGGAAAACCTCCGAGATGAAGGCCGAGTAGCCGATGGTCAGCGCGATGATCGCCCGCCACAGCAGGGACACGTCGCGCACCTGCAGCGCGTCGATCAGGCCTGCCTCCTGCAAGGGCGCCGCCAGCGCGTTCCATCCGGCGACGAAGGCCGGAACGCCGGCAAAGGCGATCCAGAAGAGCAGGACGAGCACCGGGACGCCGCGGATGATCTCGACGTAGAAGCGCGCGACCTGTCGCAGAACTGCCGAGCCGGACAGGGCCATCAGTGCGATGCCAAGGCCAAGCGCGGAAGCGAGCGTGAAGGCGACTACCGTGACGAAGATGGTAATCAGCACGCCGCGGGACACGACGGTGAAGACCTGGGAGTAGAGATCACTGGCGGCTATGGCGAGTGCCGCGGCAAGTGCCAGGGCGACCGCGGCGGCAAGCCACCAGGGAAACTCGGATTGCGACGGGGGCGAGGTCGTCAGCAAGGAACTAGGCCCGACCGCAGCACGATCCCGTCCCCGCTCGCCAGAGCGCTCACTCGCCGAACTTGTAGTCCAGGAACCACTTCTTGTTGAGCGCCTCGATGGTGCCGTCGGCCTTCATCGCGGCGATGGCGGCGTTGACCGGCGCGACAAGGTCGGAGCCCTTCTTGAAGATGAAGCCGAAGTCCTCGCTGCCCAGCGGCCCGCCGACCAGTTTCAGTTCGCCATTGGCAGCGTCGACATAGCCCTTTCCGGCGGTGCCGTCGGTCAGCACCATGTCGACATCGCCGGCCCTGAGCGCCTGTACGGTGGCGCCGAAGGTCTCGAACAGCTTGATGCGCGGATTGGCCTCGTCGCCGTCGAGAACGCTGTAGACGGCAGTGTAGAAGGGCGTCGTGCCGGCCTGAGCGCCGACCAGCCCGTCCGTGAAGGCGGCAAAGCTCTCGGCGTCGCTGAAACGGTCCTCGTCGCCGCGCACCAGCATGAACTGCTCGGAGCGCATATAGGGGTCGGAGAAGTCGACCTTCTCCTTGCGGTCGTCCTTGATGGTGATGCCGGTCATGCCGATGTCGTACTGCCCATCGGTGACGGCCTGGATCATCGCGTCCCAGGAGGTGTTCTGGTAGGTGACCTTGAACTTCAGCCGCTTGGCGATCTCGTTCATCGCATCATATTCCCAGCCGACCTGCTCGCCCGATATCGGGTTGATGAACTGCAGGGGCGGATAGGCGTTTTCAGTGACCACCACGACGGTCCTGCCGCCGAGATCGGGAAGCGCCTGGGCCGTGGCGGCAACGGGCAGAAGCAGGGCCGCGAAAAGGCCGGCTAGCATCATTCTGAACCTGGTCATGATCAAACTCCTCAATGCAAATTCGCGTCGTTCTGGCGGCTTAGCGACGGGACTGTAGCCGTCTTAAGGCCGCATGCAAGCACCCGATCTTCAGCCGCGCCTGGTCGCGCCGATCGAGAAGGAAAGCGGAACCCTCGGTTGGCCTTCGGGCAGCGCGAACTGATCTTCGCCGGCTTCAACCAGGAAGGAAAAGGCCTGCCAGACGACGATGTCGTGCTCGTTGAGAAAGTCGATCGTCAGGCCGGCCCCGATCAGCGCGTTGACGACATCCGACAGCGGGTGGATCCACTCGTAGTGGCGCACCTGCGTCAGCGGCCTTGCGTCGCCGGTGTATGTCTGAGGGTCGTCCCAGACGAGCGGCCGATCCGGCGGCGTGCGCCAGTCAAGCTCGACGGTCAGCGGGTTGCGGTCGGGGTACATCTGGTTCATCGCCGGATGGCCCTCGAGCAGATAGAGCCTGCCACCCGGCCTCAGGACGGCCGCCACGGCGCGCGCCCAGCGGCCGATGTCGTCGAGCCAGTTGATCGCGCCCCAGGTGACGAAGGCCATGTCGTAGGTTTCGCCGAGCGCCTCGGGCGCGTCATAGACTGATGCCTCGACGAAGCGGGCTTCGGTGCCCGCTCTTTCGGCGAAGTCGCGCGCTGCCGCGATGGCCTTCGGCGAAAAATCGAGGCCGGTGACGCTCTTCGCGCCAAGATGCTTCAGGCTGATCGTGTCGAGCCCGATGTGGCATTGAAGGTGGACGATGTCCTTGCCTGCGATATCGCCGATTTCGCCGGCCTCCAGCGCATGCAGGCTGGAACCGCCGTCGAGCACGGTGGCGATGCGATAGGTGCCCGTCGTATCGGTGGAGTGAATCTCGGCGCGATTATCCCAGTTCAGGCGATTGGCTTCTGCGAATTCGTCCATCTTCTGCTCCAGACGTGAAAAAGGCGGCCGAAGCCGCCTTTTTCGAAGTCTCTGTCTCGGCTTATTCGGCCGGAGTCTCTGCGGCCTCGGCAGCCTTTGCAGCTTCTGCTGCGGCCTTGGCCTCTGCAGCGTCCTGCGCTGCCTTCTCGGCTGCAAGCGCCTCGGCAGCTGCAATCTTCTCGTTCTCGATGCGGGCCTTCTCGGCGACCAGAGCCTCGCGCTCGGCGTCGTTCAGCTTTCGGGCGCGTACGCCGGTGTTCTCGGAGATGCGTGCCGACTTGCCGCGACGGCCGCGCAGGTAATAGAGCTTGGCGCGACGGACCTTGCCGCGGCGGACGATCTCGACGCCCTCGACCATCGGAGAGTAGACAGGGAACACGCGCTCCACGCCTTCGCCGTAGGAAATCTTGCGGACGGTGAAATTCTCCTGGAAGCCGGCGCCGGAGCGGGCGATGACGACGCCCTCATAGGCCTGGACGCGGGTACGCGTGCCTTCGGTGACGCGCACCTGGACGCGGACGGTGTCGCCCGGCTGGAATTCGGGGAGCGTACGCTTGGCTTCGATCTTGGCGGCCTGTTCGGCCTCGAGCTGACGGATGATGTCCATCGAAAATACCTCTTCTTGCTTCTCGACAGCCAGAGCGCCCGGCGCTCGCCTCGCAGTTCACTGACCGCTTGGCTATGCTTCTTCCTCACCGGAGGATCCGAAGGAGCAGGGGCGAATTCACTATTCTTATTGACGGGCCCGGGAGATTGTTCTTCCGGATCGGGCGGGCGATACACCAAAAGCGTGGCCTTGTCACGCCTTTGCAGCAGCAATTTTTTAGTCGGGCGCCGCGCGCCACGGTCGAAATGCGACCATCGACGATGCCTGCCTTGTACATGCGCGAGCGGCCCCGTAAAGGGTCGCCTCGGAAATTCGACCAATGCAGGCAGATTCGTGACGCTTTCCCTCATGCTCATCCTATTTCTCGCCGGGCTGGCCTCGGGCATCGTCAACGCGATTGCCGGCGGGGGCACCTTCGTCACGTTCGGCGCGCTGTCGCTGGCCGGCATTCCGCCGATCGGCGCCAACGCGACGTCGTCGATTGCCCAGTTCCCCGGCTATATCACCTCGACGATCGCCTACTGGAGCGACATCAAGGCGATGTGGCGCGAGGCCATCCTGCTGGCCCTGATCTCGGCCATCGGCGCGCTGGGTGGATCGCTGCTGCTGCTGTCGCTCGATAACCCTTCCTTCAAGGCGATGGTGCCATGGCTGCTGCTCGGCGCCACGGCGCTTTTCGCCGCCGGTCCCTGGCTGAAACCGGCGCCCAGGACCGGCGCCGCCTCCAGCGGCTCAAGCATTCCGGGCATCGTGGTGCAGTTCGTCACGTCGATCTATGGCGGCTTCTTCGGCGCCGGCATGGGGGTGATGATGCTGGCGACCCTCGGCCTGACGCAGAGCGGCGACTACCACCGCCTCAACGCGCTGAAAAACCTTCTGTCGATCGTCATAGCGGCAGTGGCTATCGTGGTTTTCGTGTCGGGCGGCGTGATCGCCTGGCCGGAAGTCTTCGTGATGATCCCCGGCGTGGCGGTCGGCGGCTGGTCCGGCGTGTGGCTCGCCAAGCGCGTACCGCAATCCGCCGTGCGCGCCTTCGTGGTCGCGGTTGGCCTGTTGCTCGCCTTCTATTATTTCACGCAGGCTTGAGACGCTCTGCCAGGAGGTCGGGCCGCCGCTCGGCGGTGAGCCTTTCGGACTGCTCGCGCCGCCATTTCGCGATCCTGGCATGGTTGCCGGAGGTCAGCACTTCGGGAATCGTGAGCCCCTCCCATTCCTGCGGCCGCGTGTAATGCGGATGCTCGAGCAGCCCGTTCTCGAAGCTTTCCTCGTCGCCTGACGTCTCGTTGCCCATGACGCCGGGTAACAGCCGCACGATGGCATCGAACAGTACAAGGGCTGCCGGCTCGCCGCCGGACAGGATGAAGTCTCCGATCGAAACTTCCTCGAGCTGCCGCGCGTCGATCAGGCGCTGGTCGACGCCTTCGAAGCGGCCGCACAGAATGACGGCGCCGGGGCCAGCGGCCAGTTCGCGCACGCGCGCCTGTGTCAGCGACTTTCCGCGCGGCGACATCAGGAGCTTGGGCCGCGGGTCGGAGGCCGGCGCGACCTGATCGAGGGCGCGGCCAAGCACGTCGGCGCGCATCACCATGCCGGCGCCGCCGCCGGCAGGCGTATCGTCGACGGTGCGGTGGCGGTCGGTGGCGAAATCGCGGATCTGGACGGTTTGGAGCGACCAGGTTCCGGCCTCCAGCGCGCGGCCGGCGAGCGAGATGCCGAGCGCACCGGGAAACATTTCCGGGTAGAGCGTCAGGACGGTCGCGCGGAAACTCACCGCCGCCCTCCGGGCCCCTTCGGAGCGGGCTGGCGCATTTTCTGGTCGTCCGCCTCGGCACCGTCGTCCTCGGGATCGTCAAGCAGGCCGGCGGCGCGGCTGTCGATGCCAACCTTGCGCGCGGCGAGGTCGATCTGCGGCACTGCCGCCTGGGTGAAGGGAATGAGCACGCCCCTGCGGCCGTCAAGCGTCAGTTCGAGGATGTCGCCGCCGCCGAAATTGTGCACCGCCGTGACCTTGCCGATTGCGGCGCCGGTCTCGTCGTGAACGGCCAGGCCGATCAGGTCGGCGTGGTAGAACTCGCCCTCCTCGACGTCATCCGGCAGCACCGAGCGGTCGACGAAGAGCTCGGTGCCGGCGAGCGCCTCGGCCTGCGTGCGGTCAGCAACTCCCTTGAAGCGGACGACGACAACTTCCTTGGCAGGCCGGATGGCGGCGACCTCGAAGGCGCGTCCCTTGCTGTCGAAGAGCGGCCCGTAGTCGCCGAGCGCCATCGGGTCGCCGGTGAACGTCTTGACGCGCAATTCGCCCTTGATGCCGTGGGCGGCGCCGATGACGGCCATCTGGACAGGATTGCTGAGCTTGGACATGAATGGGTGGGCCTTCGCTTCACCGGTTGCTAACTTCGATCGGGCAACACTGCTCTATTCAATAGGGCGCCGGCTGCCAATGCAGGAATTCCTCATCTCCGCCAAGTCCGACCTGCAGTCGGCGCGCCAGGCGTGGCTGACGATGCTGGCCCGCGAGCGGCGCCTGTCGCCCGAAACCGTCGAGGCCTACGAGCGCGACAGCCGGCAGTTCCTGCAGTTCCTGACCGGACATATCGGCGAACCGCCGGGGCTTGCAGACATCGCCTCGCTGCGGCCTGCCGATCTGCGCGGCTTCCTGTCCCAGCGGCGCTCCGGCGGGGTCGGAGCGCGTACGCTCGGCCGCGGCCTCGCAGGGGTGCGCTCGCTTCTGCGATTCCTCGAACGCCGCGGGCTCGTCAACGCCGCAGGCGCCGCTGCGCTGCGCGCGCCGCGCCAACCCAAGTCGCTGCCCAAGCCGCTGACCGCCAAGGACGCGCGCCGCGTCGTCTCGGCGGGCGAACAGCTTGCCGAGGAGCCGTGGATCGCGGCCCGAAACGCGGCAGTGCTGACGCTGCTCTACGGTTCCGGGCTTCGCATCTCGGAAGCGCTTGCCATCACAGGCGGCGAACTCACAGGTTCGGGCGATGCCGTGCTGCGTGTCACCGGCAAGGGTGGCAAGACCAGACTGGCGCCGGTGCTTCCCGTCGGGCTCGCGGCGGTCGCCGAATACCGCCGGCTCTGCCCGTTTCACCTCGACCCGAAGGGGCTGCTGTTTCGCGGCGCACGCGGCGGGCCGCTCAACCCGGCGATTATCCAGCGCGAAATGAAGAAGATGCGCTCCGCGCTGAACCTGCCCGATACGGCGACGCCGCATGCGCTCCGGCATTCTTTCGCCACGCACCTGCTGGGGCGCGGCGGCGACCTGCGCATGATCCAGGAACTGCTTGGCCACGCCAGCCTGTCGACGACGCAGGTCTATACCGGGGTCGACACGGCGCGCCTGCTCGATATCTACGATTCAGCGCATCCGCGTGCCTGAGGATGCCAATGAATTTCGGCGTTCGGTTAACGGATTCTGGACGGATTTTGGCTAGAATCACGGTATGAACCGAAGCCGCGCCATTGCCATTGCAGACCGGGCAGCCACGCTGTCGCTCAGGCTCATCCTGGCGCTCAACCTGCTGTTCCTGATCAGCTTCCTGCTGCTGATCGCCTTTGCGGCCGGCAGTGCCCGGGCGGAGGCGCCGGCCTGCAAAGGAAGGGACATGCTCGCGGCGCTCGGAAAGAGCGATCCAGCACTGCTCGCCAAGATCGGCCGCGAGGCTGCGGCAACGCCGAATGGCGAAGGCCTGCTGTGGACGCTGGAGAAGCCGGGCGCGAAAGCCTCCTACCTGTTCGGCACGATGCACATGACCGACCCGCGCGTGACCGACCTGACGCCTGCCGCACGGGACGCGTTCGAGGGAGCGGATACCGTAGTCATCGAGACCACCGAGATACTCGACCAGGCGAAGATGATGGCGACCATCGCCGCGCAGCCGGAACTGACGATGTTCACCGACGGCACCACGCTGACGTCGCTGCTGTCGCCAGACGACGCATCGATGGTGACCAGGGAACTCGGCGAGCGCGGCATTCCCATAGCCGCGGTCGCGCGGATGAAGCCCTGGATGCTTTCGGCGATCATTGCGCTGCCGGCCTGCGAGCTGGCGCGCAAGGCGCAGGGTGCGCCGGTGCTCGATGTCCGGCTTGCGGAGGACGCTCTGGCGGCCGACAAGTCGCTCGAGGGCCTCGAAACGGTCGCCGACCAGTTGCAGGCCATGGCGTCGCTGCCGATGGAATTTCACATGAAGGGGCTGGTGGAGACGCTGAAGCTCGGCGACCGCATAGACGACGTGATCGAGACGATGATCGTGCTCTACGAGCACGAGGACACCGGCATGTTCTGGCCGCTGTTTCGCGCCGTGCTTCCGGCCGGCGACGACGACAGCGCCGGCTACGCGGCCTTTGAAGAAGCGATGATCAGCAGCCGGAACCGGACGATGGCGGCAAATGCCGTTCCGATCCTGAACCGCGGCAACGCCTTCATTGCCGTCGGAGCGCTGCACCTGCCCGGTGAAAAGGGGTTGATCGAGCTCTTCCGCCGGGACGGCTACACAGTCACTGCCGTCAACTGAGCCGCGGCTCATCACGCAAAGCGTGTTTTTGACCGGTCCCGACCCTCTGCTATCCTAAGGTCATCGAACACGAGCAAAGGGTGTCAGGATGACCAGACTTCTCGTCGTAGCGGCCAGCCTTGGCCTGATGATTTCCAGCGCCGGCGCGTGCGGCCTCAAGCATTCCGCCGAAGCGAAGGTCGACCAGACGGTCGTCGCAAGCGTCGTGTCGGATGAGGAGCAGGCAGCCATGTCGATGCCTGAGATGGGGGCTCCCGACGCGGCGAGTCCGTCGGTTCCGGTGGCCGAAACCGCCAAATAGCGCGCAGGCCGACCGCATCTGCCAGAGGCGGTGCGGCATGGAAGACTACGAATCTGACCGGTGACCGTCGCGGGCCAGCGTTGGCCCGTACCGTGCGGTTGCCGGTTTCCTTCAGACATTGCGGCCGCCTGAGTGAAAGCGAGAGCTCCGCGCATTCCGAGAGCAGCTTGCCGTCGCGTCTGGAAACGGCTTCACTCACAAAATGACAGACAAGGCGTACACGGAGCTCGTCAACCGCTTCCGGCCGAGGCTGGAGGCAGAGCTGGCGGAGATCGACAATCTCAGCACGGAAAATGCCGCCTGGAGCGCGCCGGTCGAGCTTGATCAACAAAGTGTCGGGCGTGTTTCCCGCATCGACGCGATGCAGGCGCAGGCCATGGCGCAGGCCGTCGAGCGGCGGCGCGGCATCCGGCGGGTGGCCCTCCAGCAGGCCATGAAACGCATTGCCGAGGGTGAGTTCGGCTATTGCATCGACTGTGGCGAGCCTATTGCGCCGGGTCGGCTGGACGTCGATCCGGCCTTTGCCACCTGCGTTCGCTGCGCCAACGCAAAACCCTAGCAGTGCCGGTCCCGCGAACCGTTTCGCGGGAGGCCGGTGTTACTCCATGCCGAGAGCGGCCTTGTAGAGATCGAGGATCGCCTCGGCTTCCTGGCGCTCGGCCTGGTCCTGCTTGCGCAGGCGGATGATCGCGCGCACCGCCTTTGTGTCGAAGCCGGTGCCCTTCATCTCGGCAAAGACTTCCTTGATGTCGTCGGCGATGGTCTTCTTTTCTTCTTCAAGGCGCTCGATGCGCTCGATGAAGGCGCGCAGCTGGCCGGCGGCAACGGTCTGACTGGTTTCGGTGATGTCGTCGGCCATGTCGGTCTCCGCTGTTCATGGTCATCAGGGCCGCGACTCGGAGGTGCGGCGAACGTCGCGGTTCGATGCCCGAACGGGGCTGGACGGTCAAGGTGGAAGTTGGATCAGGGCGACCGCGAGCTTCGCTAGTGGTCCTTTGGCCGGTTCACCTCGAAGGCCGCCTTCTTGTCCGCCGGCGCCTCGAGCTGGTATTTCGCCTGCCACTCGGCATAGGGCATGCCGTAGACGATCTCGCGCGACTCTTCCTTCGATATGTCTAAACCGTCGGCTTCGGCCGCGTCGCGGTACCAGTTCGAAAGACAATTCCTGCAGAAGCCGGCAAGGTTCATCAGGTCGATGTTCTGGACATCGGTGCGCTGGCGCAGATGGTCGACCAGCCGCCGGAACGCGGCGGCCTCGAGGTCACGCTTCTGTTCTTCGCTCAACTGGACCATGGGAAACTCCTTCAAAGCGGGCCGGTACGGGAACCGTATTGCCTGACAACATGTATATCGGGTCGCCGGTTGATTGCGTCAACGATGGGAGCAAGGCGGGCGGCCCAATCGTCGGCGCCGGCGTCGTCGGCGATGAGATCCTGACGGATCTCCAGCAACGCGTGGGCGAAACCGTTGACGATGGCATGGCTGTACATGGTATCGCCGCGCAGCGCGCCGTCATAGGGCTCGTTGTCGCCGACCACGATCTGCGGGTCCTCGGCCAGCATCTCGATGAGCGGCCGCGCCACGCGGTCGTCGAGGTCCCACAGCACCCCGGCGTGCCATGGGCGGGCCCGTCCCTGCATGACGGGCGTGAAGGAATGCACCGAGAAGATGAAGGGAGCGGCGCCGGAGGCCTCAGCGACCGACGCGACCATGGCGCCCACGGCGTCGTGATAGGGGCGGTAGAAGCGGTCGAGCCGGCGCTCGCGCTCCTGCGGTGCCATCGGGTAGTTTCCCGGCACCACCGTGCCGTCATAGAGCTGGCGGATCAGTGTCGGGTCGTCCTCGCCGCGGTTGGGGTCGATGAGCAGGCGCGAGAAGCCGGCAATGACTGCCGGCGCGCCGGTCAGTTCGGCCAGCCGCCGCGTCACCGCCTCGACGCCGATGTCATAGGCGATGTGGCGCTGGAATTCGGCGGGCGGCAGGCCAAGGTCGCCATACTCCTCGGGCAAGGCTCGCCTGGCATGATCGGCGAGAAGCACGATGCCGAGGGAGCGGTCTCCCTCGATCACCTCGAAGGGGGCGAATACTGCCGTACGCGTCATACCTGCCTGCCTGTCCTGCCAGAGCAACGGCAGCATGCCGTCGTTTGACCAATCTTATCAACGAAATCTGGATAGGGTGACGAGGTGCGTCATGCAACCGCAACTAAATCGATTGGAAGTGGCCGGCGCAGCGCGTTGACATGCGCTCCGACTTTTCCGAAAAGGGTCCTCGAAAATGCTGTTTGAACGCACGAGGGGTTGGACGATGAATTTCGCCGGGGGACAGCGCATGCGCCTCTGGCCGTCCCTACCTCTGGCTGTGCTTGCCGCCGGGTTCGTTCTTTTCGGGGCAAGCGGGGCGCGGGCGGACTTCCGGGTCTGCAACGCGACGCAAAGTCTCGTCGGCGTCGGCATCGGTTACCGCGCCAAGGCCGGCTGGGTGACGGAAGGCTGGTGGCATATCGAAGGTTCGACCTGCAAGACGCTGATCGAGGGTCCGTTGTCATCGAGGTTTTACTATCTCTATGCAGAAGATGCCGAGCGCGGCGGGCGCTGGGACGGTCCGATCAACATGTGCGTGGCCGAGAAAGAGTTCAAGATTTCCGGCGTCAACGACTGCTTCGCGCGTGGGTTTCAGCGCGCCGGCTTCCAGGAATACGACACGGGCGAACAGGCAAGCTGGATGGTTCAGCTGACTGACGAGTCCGCAACGACGGATGGCGCTGCCACCGTCACGGGACAGAATCCTCAATGAGACGTAGCCGCAAGGTAAAGATACTCGCAACGATCGGACCAGCCTCCTCCTCCGAGGAAATGCTGCAGAAGCTGTTTGAGGCGGGCGCGGATGTCTTCCGCATCAACATGAGCCATACCGACCACGACCTGATGCGCACGCTGGTCGCCCGCATCCGCGCGGTCGAGCAGATCGTCAAGCGACCGATCGGCATCCTGGCGGACCTGCAGGGACCGAAGCTCAGGGTTGGAAAGTTCGCCAATGGCAAGGAAGAGCTGACGGTCGGCCAGACCTTCACGCTGGACGATGACCCGGCGCCTGGCGACAACTCGCGCGTGCACCTGCCGCACAAGGAAATCCTGACCTCGGTTGAAGCCGGCCACCGCCTGCTGATCGACGACGGCAAGCTTGAGCTGAGGGCGGTGAGCAGCGACGGCAAGAAGATCGTCACGACGGTCATCGCCGGAACCAACATCTCGAACAAGAAGGGCGTCAGCCTGCCCGACACGGACCTGCCGGTCGGCGCGCTGACCGAGAAGGACCGCAAGGATCTCGATGCGGTGCTCGACACCGGCGTCGACTGGGTCGCGCTGTCCTTCATCCAGCGCCCGGAAGACCTCGCCGAGGCGCGCAAGATCGCGCGCGGCCGGGCGCTGATCATGTCGAAGATCGAGAAGCCGCAGGCGGTGACCCGGCTGGCGGAGATCATCGAGCTGTCGGACGCGCTGATGGTCGCGCGCGGCGACCTCGGCGTCGAAATGCCGCTCGAGGCCGTGCCGGGCATCCAGAAGCAGATCACGCGGGCCGCGCGGCGCGCCGGCAAGCCGGTGATCATCGCCACGCAGATGCTGGAATCGATGATCTCTGCTCCAGTGCCGACGCGCGCCGAAGTCTCGGATGTGGCGACCGCCGTGTTCGAGGGTGCCGACGCCATCATGCTGTCTGCCGAATCGGCAGCCGGTGCCTATCCCGTCGAGGCGGTGGCAACGATGAGCCGCATCGCCGAGAAGGTCGAGCAGGACCCGACCTATCCGGGCATCATCAATGCGCAGCGCTCGACGCCGGAAGCGACCGGCGCGGACGCCATATCGCTGGCGGCGCGCGAGATTGCCGTGACGCTGAAGCTGGTGGCGATCGTCAGTTACACCGCGTCCGGCACGACAGGCCTTCGCGCGGCGCGCGAACGGCCGGAAGTGCCGATCATCGCGCTGTCGCCGATCCTCGACACGGCACGACGCCTGTCGCTCGTCTGGGGCACGCATTGCGTGGTGTCACCCGACGCCATCGATCTCGACGACATGGTCGACCGTGCCTGCCGCATCACGCATGAGGAAGGGTTCGGCAAGCCGGGCGACCGCATCATCGTTACGGCCGGCGTGCCCCTCAGGACGCCGGGTTCGACCAACATGCTGCGCATCGCCTATATCGGCTCGGAAGGCCAGGGCAGCCGCTGGGCGGCGTCGGAACAGACGCCGCGCTGAACCCGCTAGCCGGTAACCCCGCCGGCGACAGGCGGCTTCTCGTCGAAGCAACGGCCGGCGCCTTGTGCGTCGTTCGCGATGCGCTGCTCGACGGCATTGGCAGCCTGCTGCAGGTCGACCGGCCGGCCTGACAGCTTCTCGATCGCCGCAACGACCAGATCGGGCGCGACCCAGTCGGGCTTGTGGCCGAGATTCTCGATCCAGACGAGTTCAGAGCCCGGAATGTCGCGCACCAGCCCGAGCGAATGGATCTCCTCGTAGACTACGGTGTCGGCATCTCCCGAGACCACAATCGTCGGCGCGGTGATAGAGCCGTAGCGCGGCTGATTCTCCAGTGCGAAGCGATAAAGCCCCTCGACGTCGACGGCGTTGGCCCGGAAGGCGGCCGGCCGCAGGATGAGGGGGATGCCGGTGCGGGTGGCATAGTCCTGCGGGACGGGGTTCGGCGCGAAGACGCACTCCGTCGCGCCGGCGAGGCGAAGCGTGCCCGCCGGGTTGGCGACCGTTTCGGAAAACAACCAGCCGAGAAGCGGCAGGGTGGTCAGCCGGTAATACCAGGAGGTTGCGCCGCCCGGCCACGGATGGGTGGCGGCGGAGAGGAAGACGAGCCCCTTCACCCTTTCCGGATGATCGAGCGAGAAGGCAGCCGCGACCGAGCCGCCGAAGGAATGGGCGACGACGATCGCTTCGTCGATGCCGAGCTGCTCCATCAGCGCGGCGAGCGTCGCAGCCTGGCCGGCTTGCGTCTCGTTGCTGTCGCCGCGCTCCGACCAGCCATGTCCCGGCCTGTCGACGAAGAGAAGTTCCGCGCGACCTTCGAGCAGCGGACGAAGCGGTAGCATCTGATCGAGCAGGTTGCCGCTCGCGCCGTGCAGGAAGACGACAGGCGGGAGATCCGGCGCGGCGGGACCGGGTACGTGGACGTAGTGGATGGCGGCGCCGCCAATGTCGGCGAAGCTGCCGACAGGCGGATTGCGCCGTTCGATCAGCCACGAGCCAGCCCGGGTCAACCCCACAAGAACGAGAATCAGGGCCAGAAAGAAGGCTATGAAGGCGTAGGCAAGGTTCATGCGGCGGAGGTTCGCCGCCCGCCCGACTTCGACCGACCCGTTGTCATGCCTGCATGCTGCATCAGATGCCTTCGCCGGACAGGTCTTCGGATAGCGTTGCCACCTCGGTCTGGGCGTTGCGCATCATCGGATAGAGTTCTAGCACCTGTTGCCAGGCCTGCAGGGCAAGCTGCTTGTTCCCCGTATTCTTCATGATCTGGCCCATGCCCGACAGCGCGCCGAAATGGCGAGGCTCAAGAACCAGCGTCTGGCTGATGTCGGCCATCGCCTTCCCGTAATTCTGCATCATGAAATGGACCGTCGCGCGGCGGTTCCAGCCTTCGGCGAATTCAGGCGACAGGGTGACGACCTGATCGAGGAAATCCAGCGCAACGTCGAATTTTCGCGAGTCCATGGCCGTCTTGGACCACATCATCATGAGATCGACGGAGGCACTGCCGGAGCGCGACCAGTTTTCCCAGATGCGGCCGGCAATGCGCTCGGCTGCCTTTTCGTTTCGCTCGCGCTTCAGTTCGGAAAACAGGGTGTCGAGCCGGTCCTCGGTTTGGGGTCCGGACGGTCTTGCGACCGCCATCGGTTCCGCGGCAACCACCGTCGACCCCGGCGCAGCGAGGATAAAGACCAGTCCCAGGACAAACGAATTCCGCATCCACGGGAATCTAATCCCGTGCCGCGGAAGGTCAAACTGAAATTTTCGTGTGGTCGAGCCTGATTGCCAGGCCCGGACGTCAGCCCTGGCGCGCCTTGTAGCGCGGTGCAGTCTTGTTGATGACGTACATGCGGCCCTTGCGACGAACCAGGCGGTTGTCGCGGTGGCGTGCCTTCAGGGACTTGAGCGAGTTCTTGATCTTCATGGGTCTGGCCTGTCGATGGGCCCTTAGCCGGGCCAAACTGAAAAACGCGCCCAAGAGCGCGCCGGAATTCGGTCTGGCTCATAAACGAGGAGCGTCGGGGCTGTCAACCGTCTCGGCGTATTCGACGGCTTCGGGTGAGGGTGACGGAGCGTTGAGCGCCGTTCAGGCGGTGCACGGCGAAAGCCTGGTGAAATGGCCCATCTTGCGGCCGGGGCGTGCTTCGCTCTTCCCGTAGAGGTGCAGCATAAGGCCGGGCTCGGCGAGTAGCGCGGGCGCGCGCAGGACATCGTCGCCGATCAGGTTTTCCATGACGCAGTCGGAATGGCGCGCGGTGTCGCCGAGCGGCAGGCCGGCAATCGCCCTGATATGCTGCTCGAACTGGGAGACGGTGCAGGCGGCCTCGGTCCAGTGGCCCGAATTATGGACGCGCGGCGCGATCTCGTTGACCAGCAGGCTGCCGTCGGCCAGCACGAAAAACTCGACGCCGACGACGCCGACATAGTCCAGTGCCTCGAGAATGGCGAAGGCGGACGTGCGCGCCGTCTCGGCAGTCGCCGGCGCGACACCGGAGGGTACGGTGGAGCTGTGGAGGATGCCGTCGCGGTGGACATTCAGGGCAGGGTCATAGGCAGCGAGTGAACCGTCCCGCCCGCGTGCCGCGATGATCGAGATCTCGCGTTCGAAGGGAACGAGCGACTCGAGGATCAGCGGCACTCCGCCCATCGCGGCGTAGACGCCATCGGCTCCGCCGGCGTCACGGAAGACGCGCTGGCCCTTGCCGTCATAGCCCATGCGGCGTGTCTTCAGGACGCCGCCACCAAGTGAGCGCAGCGCCGCAGCGAGGTCGGCGTCACTATCCACAGGAAGAAATTCGGCTGTGGACAGTCCCTGGGCGTTGAGGAAACGCTTCTCGACCACGCGGTCCTGGCTGACCTCGAGCGCTGCGGGCGGCGGACAGACGGGCACGGCGGAAGCAAGGCTGGTCGCGGCGGCGACGGGAACGTTCTCGAATTCGTAGGTGACGACCGCGCATTCGCGGACCAGTTCGGCCAGAGCCTCCGGATCATGATAGGCGGCGACGATCTGGCGGTTGGCGAGCTGGGCGGCCGGGCAGTCGGGCTGAGGCTCGAGAACCAGCGTGCGATAGCCGAGGCGCGCGGCAGCAGCCGCCAGCATCCGGCCAAGCTGACCGCCGCCGATGATCCCGATCGTCGCGCCTGCCGCGAGCGCGGTCATGGCGTGTCGGTTGGCTGCTCGGCGACCTTCGCGGTCTGTGCCGCGCGGTATGCATCGAGCCGACCGGCCAGGGCGTCGTCGCCGAGTGCCAGAACCGCGGTTGCGAGCAGTGCCGCATTGACCGCGCCTGCCTTGCCGATGGCCAGCGTTCCGACCGGGATGCCGGCCGGCATCTGGACAATGGAGAGCAGGGAATCCTGACCGGAAAGCGCCTTCGATTCCACCGGCACGCCAAAGACCGGCAAGGGCGTCAGCGCGGCGGTCATGCCTGGAAGGTGAGCAGCTCCGCCGGCACCTGCAATGATGACCTTGATGCCGGCAGCCTTGGCGCCGCGGGCGAATTCGTAAAGGCGTTCGGGCGTGCGGTGGGCGGAGACGATGCGCTTGTCGTAGGCGACGCCGAGCGCGTCGAGCGCCTCGGCAGCGTGCCGCATCGTTGCCCAGTCGGACTGGCTGCCCATGATGATGGCGACGTCAGCGCGTATTTTGCTCAAGAGCCTGGTTCCTGCCGAAAGAGCGCGGGAAGTAACGGAATTCCCCGCTTGCCGCAAGGATGGAGGCCGAGGGGGGCGAATCACGCGATGATGTCGGGAATGATCTTGTCTTCTAGGTTCTTGATACGGTCCTTGAAGGCCAGCTTCTTCTTCTTCATGCGCTGGATCTGCAGGGGATCGCAGCCCATCGCGATCATCGCGTCGATGGCCGCATCGAAGTCGGCATGATCCTGTTTCAGTTTGGCATATTCCAGGCGGATTTCAGTCTGTTCCTGGTCCAAAATGTCCACCGTCTGCAAGTTTAGGTGCAAAAAGAGCACCAATCCGGATAGGTCCGGAGCAAAGACGACCGGCGCGCAGCCCTTAGCACATTTCGTTGCGGCGGGAAATCCTACGAACGCATGTTCGACATCGGATTTTTCTGATGGCAGACTGTCATCGTGCCGTCACAGTGCGGACCAGCGGTGGAAATCGGCTGTGGGCGGTGCGCTCGAGGAACCCAACAAGGGAGCATCCAATCATGTCGCTTGCCAACCACCTTGAAACGCTGCAGCGGAAACACGGCGATATCGAACGCGAGCTCGATGAGGCGATGCTTCATCCGTCCGTGGACGATCTCCTGATCGTGCGTCTGAAGCGGCGCAAGCTGGCAATCAAGGACGAGATTGAAAAACTGAAGGCCAACCCGACTCACCACTAGACAGGTTCGAAACCCCAAGATCGAACACTCCGTCCGGCGTCAGGATACGGCGCCGGACGCGAGCTACGGCACATTGGCCGTCATGCGGCCGGCCGCAGCCGCATAAACCGACGTTTGCGCCGCAGACTCAATCGAAATTGCAGGGCCAGTCAGCGCCGGGCGTCAGGCCTTCAGGCAGCTTGGTGTCGGCATTGCCGCAGGACATGTTGACCTGCCATTGCGCCAGGCCGGTGCTCTGCGACAGGTCAAGACCGTCGATCCGCGTCAGGAAGAAGAAAGCGTCGGTGAAGTCGATCGCGCCGGTGAACTTCGACTTCGAGAAGTCGGCCCGTGCAAGATTGGCCAGGACGAACCGGCTGCCCGTGATGTCGGCATCGGCGAAGTCGGCGCGGCCGAGCTCGGCCTTGGTGAAGTCGGCATTGGTGAGGTTGGCGCCCGTGAAGTTTGAACGCTGGATCTCGGCACTGGCAAAGACCGCCCCTTGCGCGTCGATGCCGCTGAAATCGGTGCGATAGCCCTCGATGCGGTCGAACTTGGCCCCCTTTGCCTTGGCACCGGCCAGCGAAGCGCGGACCAGGGTTGCCTTTTCAAGGCTGGCGGCAAGAAGGTTGGTGTCGCGCAGATCGGTCGAGGTGAAATCGACATCCGTCAGAATGGCACCGTTCAGGTCGGCGCCGCGCAGGATGATCAGCTTCTTCTCGCAGTCCGTCCAATCGATACCGGGAGCCGCCTCGGTCCGGCAGTTCACCTCGGCGGCCGAAGCCGAAGCGGGCAAGCCCACTTGAAGTGCGCAGATGGCGGCCAACAGACCAAATCCACGCAACGCTGGTCGCAGTTTCCTGACCGCCTCAAACATCGACTTTCCTCTCAGACCTCTCAGTTGCGGGCCACCCTATCAAGCTGATCCGGCGGCGTCATCTCACCATGTTCGTGTAGAGGCGCGGGCGCCGGTCACTCTTGCCAGAACTGGTCGAGCCAGATGTTCAGCTTCAGAAATCCCGGCACGGAGACCGCGTAGATGCGGCTGGTGCCCTCGGCGCGGGCATTGACCAGGCCGGCGTCGAGCAGGATCTTGAGATGCTGTGACACGGCCGGCCGCGACACGGGCAACCCGGACGCAAGCTCGTTCACGGTCTTGGGCCCCCTGCGCAGCTCCTCCAGCAGGTGGCGGCGGTTAGGATCGGCAATGGCCGCGAAGGCGTCGGCGGAGCTCATATGCCTTTGTGCGGCAAGATGGCCGCAATCTCAATTGTCTTCTTGCTCCGGCTGGTCGGGGGTGCGCGGATCAAGCAGCGCGGCCTGCGGGGTGACACCCCGCTCGGCAGGCAGAGTCTTGAAGGCCTCGCGCTCATCGAAGGGAACCGGGGCGCGCCTGGAGATGCGCAGCAGCGTGTAGCCGACCAGCAGGAAATGCGGCAGCGCCGTCGCCAGGAAGATGCTCTCCGGGGGCAGGGCGCCCATCAGGGCCGCAGCCAGCATCGGACCGATCATGGTGCCGAAGCCGTAGAGCAGCAGCAGGCCGCCGGAGACCTTGACGAAATCCTCGGGCCTGGCGTGGTCGTTGGCGTGGGCGACGGCAAGGGAATAGAGGGTGTAGGCGAATGCGCCGTAAGCGGCGGTCATGGCGATGACCAGGAGCCCGGAGCGTGGCGCGACCAGGAAGATCAGGACGCCGAAGATGCCGCACATCGCCGACGCCCCGGTCAGCACAAAACGCCGGTCGGTCCGGTCGGAGAGGCGGCCGACCGGGAGCTGCAGGGCTGCGCCGGCGACCACGACAAGGCTCATCATCAACGCGATTTCGGCGGTGGAGATGCCGATTCGGGCGCCGTATACGGCGCCCAGAGTGCCCCATGCGCCGTTGGCAACCCCGGTGAGAAGACAGGCGGCAGAGGCGACCGGGGAATTGGCATAGAGCCCCTTAATGTCGAGCGAGACATCCTGCAGCGGGGCCGGGCTGGCCGCGTTCGAAACGGCGGTCGGAATGAGCGACAGGCAGAAAAAGATGCCGGTGACCATGAACAGCGAGGCGGTGCCGACATCGCCGGCGGCGACAATCATCTGGCCTGCCATGATCGAGGCGTAGGTGACCATCATGTAGAGACCGAACACGGTGCCCCGGTTCTCGTTGGTTGACTTCTCGTTCAGCCAGCTCTCGATGACCATGAAGGCGCCCGCCATGACAAAGCCGGTGAAGGCGCGCAGCAGAATCCAGACATATTCGTCGATGATCAGACCGGTGAGCAGCGCCACGATGGCGCCCGCAGCCGCGAAGGTACCGAAGGCGCGGACATGACCGGCGCGGCGCACGATGCGCGGCGCAAAGAAGCAGCCGGTGACGAAGCCGCCCGCCCAGGCCGTGCCCATCAGGCCGAGCGAGGCCGTCGAGAACCCCTCGAGCTGGCCGCGCAGCGGCAGCAGCAGGCCGTGCAGACCCGACGCAGCGAGAAGGAAAGCGGTGCCGCGCAGCAGGGAGAGGATCGGACGGTAAGTGGCAAACATCAGGTTTCCGGCTTTCGAATCAGCAGACGATTGGCCGCCCGTGGACAGGTAGTTTCAGGCTTTTTACGGACCGGCCAGCGCAAACGCGCATCAGCCGCGCCGGAACAACGCCTCTGCCGCCGACCGGGTTTCCCCCTTGGCTTCGAGGTCGGCCTCCAGCCGGGCGATTTCGGCGCGCAGAAGTGCGATCCGCTCGGTGAGTTCGCCGGCCGAAAGCAGGGCGAGGTCCTGTCCGATCTCGTGCGGCCTGGTTTTCTTCGGCGCTTCCTCGTCGAAAATTGCCATGGCGCTCCTCCGTTTGCATCGTCGGCGGCAAAGCATACATAGTCTGGCCAGATGAATAAACGCCGCGTGCCGGCGACCCGTGAGAGGATGCCGCATGGCTACCGTTTCGAAGCTGCCCGAAAAGATGACCGCTATCGCGATTTCGGAGCCTGGCGGACCCCGTGTACTGAAGCCCGAGAGGCGGGACGTGCCCCAGCCCGGCAGCGGCGAAATCCTGATCAGGGTCAAGGCGGCGGGCGTAAACCGGCCCGACGTCCTGCAGCGCAAGGGTGCCTATCCGGCGCCGCCCGGCGCGTCGGACCTGCCCGGCCTCGAAGTCTCCGGCGAGGTCGTGGCGCTCGGCGAGGGGGCGGCGCGCTGGCGGCATGGCGATGCCGTCTGTGCGCTGGTTGCTGGCGGCGGTTATGCCGAATACGTCACCGTCGACGCGAGCAACGCACTGCCGCTGCCCGAGGGTTTCACCTTCACCGAGGCCGCGGCCATCCCCGAGACCTTCTTCACCGTCTGGCACAATGTCTTCGAGCGGGGCGGGCTGGCGAGCGGCGAAACGCTGCTCGTGCACGGCGGCTCGTCGGGTATCGGCACGACGGCAATCCAGCTTGCCTCGTCATTCGGAGCCTATGTCATCGTCACTGCAGGGTCGGCTGAAAAATGCGAGGCCTGCCTGAAGCTCGGGGCCGATCGCGCCATCAACTACCGCAGCGAAGACTTCGTCGCCGAGGTGAAAGAGGCGACGGCCGGCAAGGGCGCCGACGTCATCCTCGACATGGTGGCGGGTGACTATGTCGCCCGCAATTACCATGCGGCGGCGGTCGACGGGCGCATCGTGCAGATCGCGGTGCAGGGCGGCGCGGTGGCGAGCACCGATTTCTCCAGGCTGATGGTGAAGCGGCTGACGCATACCGGCTCAACGCTGAGGCCGCGCACCGTAGCGTTCAAGGGCGCGATTGCCGCGGCGCTCGAAGCCAAGGTATGGCCGCTGCTGGCGACGCGCGCGGTCGCGCCCGTGATGGACATGATCTTCCCGCTCAAGGAAGCCTGGCGCGCGCATGAGCGCATGGAGGAGGGCGCGCATATCGGCAAGATCGTGCTCGACGTTTCCTAGCGGCAAGAAGGTCGACGCGGTCAGGGCTGGTCTGGCGCTGCAGGGCAAGATGAATGGGCGCCAGGGCGCGCCGCATGCCCTGTGCGGGTGGCCGATTGTTCGGCATTCTAACGACTTCTCACAGGCATGATTCACGCCGTCCATACCGATTCTTTTGAGGATTTTCCTGTACTTACGTCAGGCAGGAAATGGCACGAGTATCGGTGGAGTCATGATCGCTATGTTTCGTACCCTGATGTCAGAGCTGCTGAGCTTCTTGCACTTCAGCACCGGCCAAGCCACCCACGCAGTCTCTGCAAGGCGTGTGGCGCCGGCCCCCTATTCGGAAGCTGCGGCCGCGGCCTGGCTGATGGAACGTGAGCGGCGCCGCCGCTAGCATCGCCTCGGTCCCCGCCTGACTGGCCGGTCGCCGACGCGGTCGAAGGCGGCCGTGCTTCCGGTCAATACCGTCGGGCGGTTCAAGCGACAGCGCGTCTCTGCGGATCATCGTCGGAAAGTTACAGGAAGCGGAGCGGGATGTGCTCAGGCCTGCGCCTTGGAGCCGATCCCCTTGCCGCCCTTCCCCCTCTGAAAATGACCTTGCGAAATCGTCGCCACGAATTCGAACTCGTTCCCGGCGAATGTCCGCTGGAAACTGCCGCCCAGCATGCGTTCGACGACCGCGCGGATCAACACGGTGCCGTATCCCTCGCGCCCGCTATTGGCGACCGGCGCATCAAGCACCTCCTTCCACAGGAATTGCAGCTGGTCGGAATCGGTAACGGTCCAACTGACCGCGACGGTGCCGGCCGGCCGGCTCACCGCTCCGTGCTTGAGCGAGTTGGTGACCAGCTCGTGCAGCATGAGGGACAGGGGCATGATCGCCGAGGGCATGACGTCGACGGGGTCCCCCCCGATCGACAGGGAACTGCCGTTCGGAAAAAGCTGAACGGCCTCCTCGACCAGCGTGCGCAGCGAGGCCGGGCCGTCGACGGCCTCGATGAAATGCCGGTTGGCCTTGCCGATTGTCAGGAGGCGGGTTTCGAAGGACTCCTTCAGTTCCGCAACCGTGCCGGCCGACTTGCAGCAGTTGCGGAAAATCGATGCCAGGATCGACATGCTGTTGCCGACACGGTGCGCCAGTTCGCGGCGCAGCAGTTCGCGCGATTCGCTCTCCTCCTTGCGATCGAGGGCAAGGCTGACATGTCCGCTGATCGTGTAGGCGGTCTTGATCAGATGGTCGTTTAGCGGAATTTCGGTGGCGGAGAAGAATTCCATCACCGCACGGACCTCGCCCCGCCTGTTGACCGGAAACGCAAAGCCGCTGATCAGCCCGAGCGCGGCGTAGTCATCGGCCCTCTGGAAATTGTCGTCGCTCTGGATGTCCGCGATAACCAGCGGGGCTTCCGACGCCCAGACCCTGCCGGGCAGTCCCTGCCCCCTGACGAAGGTCGTGCGGCGAGAGATTTCCCGCGCCGGGGCATAGCGCTCCTCGGCGAAGTGAAAGAGGCCCGAGGAACGCAGCTCGTTGCCGCCACCCGGACCGCCCACCTCGTAGAGATGTCCGACGGAGCACCCGGTCACTTCGCAGATCTTCTGAAGGCAGAACTCGGCCAGCGCCGGCGAACTTATTTCATCGACCAGCTTCTGGGATATCTCGAACAGGATCTCGGCCTCGATGGCGCGTTGCTGAAGCTGCCGCCTGCTGTTCTCCTGTTCCTCGAGGCTGCGGATGAAGGCGTAGAAGACAGTCCTGCCGTCGGCGGCGATGGGTATCACCGACAATTCGACCGGAAACTCCCTGCCGCCCGTATCGAGCGCCGTGATCTGGATGCGGTTGTTGAGTACGGGACCATGGCCGGTCTGAAGATAACGACGGAGGCCTTCGTCGTGCGCCGCGCGGTGCTGGTGCGGAATGATGAGGTCGCCCATATTCCGGCCGATCGCCACCGAAGCGGCCCAGCCGAATATCTGCTCGGCGCTCCTGTTCCAGGCGATGACAATACCGGCATCGTCCATTCCCACCACCGCATCGAGTGCGCTGTCGAACAGGTTATGGATATGGGGCGACATGCCTGGCGGATTTTGCATCGAGACCCTTGACGGATTAACGCCGGGACATATGCCGGACAGTCAAAATAGTTCCCGAAGCGATACATCGCCGCGGATGTTCTGGATAGTCGCGTTGCTCGCGGGAGCCGCCCGATCCCGGCGGACGGCAGAAAGCCTAGGCCCTGGCTGATGGACCCCGACCTGGCCCCACCCGGGACGGATGCGGGGTCATCGATGAAGATGGCTTTTTGATGGGAAGGGGCGGATTGCGCGGGCGGCGGAAACCGAAAGGGCCGCGGCATGAATGCCGCGGCCCTTGTTGCTGGCCCCAGCCTCTAGGCTTCCCTTCGCGGAAAGCAGAGGCTCCTGGGACTTCGGTCAGTTGATAGCGCTGATGTTGCCGAGGCGCAGGAACAGCGTCTCACCGGATGAATCATCGACGCCGTCATTGTCAGTGACGGCATAGGCATCGCCATTTTTGTCGATGGCAAAGCCCTCAACCTTGTCGATGACATAGCCGCCGGTGGCCTTCAGATCGTCCATCAGGTCGTGCACGAGTGCCTTTGCGACGACCGGCAATTCGCCGCCAAGCTTTTCAGGCTTGAAGCCGTCAAGCGACACGGCATAGACGCGCTTTATCCTGGAGGCCTGGCCGATCAGATTGTCGCGCTCGACGATGTAGAGCTTGCCGTCATGGGCGGTGATTTCGGACAGGCCTATCCAGCCGGTTTCGGCTTTCTCGAGGGGGTAGCGCACGGCTGACCATTCCTTGGTCTTCGGCGTGTAGGCGAGCAGCTTGACCTGGCCCTTGGGGTCATCACGCCATTCGCGCTGGATGGCCATGACCAGCATCATGTCGTCGCCTTCGCCGACCGTGGTGATGCCTTCGAGGCCGAAGCGGATCTCGTTGGCCATCAGTTCGTCGGGAAGGCCAATCTCGTCCTTGACGGCGCCCTTGGCGTCGACATGCAGGATGGCATGCGGCGTCAGCTTGTCGGTGCGGCCTTCCGAAGCCAGCCAGAAGCCGCCCTTGCCGTCGGCGGCAATGCCTTCGAGGTCCAGCTTCTGGGCCGGCGCGCCGTCACGGGTGACGACGGTCCTGGCGGTGATCAGCGCCGGGGTCTGTGTAGTATCGATGGTGAAGATCGCCGGCGAATTCTTGTAGAACGAGTCCGACACGGCATAGAGCTTGCCGGCTTCCTCGGGGTCGGCGGCGAGGCCCGACAGGGCGCCCCAGCCGAGCGGCGTGCCGTCATCGGTGAGGCCTGAGGTGATCATCGGATAGGAAGCTGGCCCTTCGGCGCGCTCGTAGATCATGACATGCGAGCGGGCGCCGCCGTCCTCGGCGAGATCGGCCTCATTGGCGGTGACCAGAAGGTTGCGCGAGGGGATGGCGACGAGGCCCTCCGGCGCGACGCCCGAGGGCAGCAGTTGCAGGAACTGCGGCTCAGCGCCGGCGTCCTTGTATGTGGCGATCAGCGAGGCACGCTCGGCGGTGACGAAGAACAGGCTGTCGTCGCCGAACTTTCCCGTCTCCAGGCCTTCAGGCTCGATGCCTTTCTTGCCGGCGCGGGCGTCGAGGAAATGGCCGACCTTGGCTGCCTCGTACTCATAGGCGGTGCCGGAATCGAAGAGCATTTCGCCGGTCTTGGAGAAGATGCTGAAGCCGCGCGTGCCGCCCTTGTAGTCGCCCTCATTGGCGATAACGATGCGGTCGTTGTCGAGCCATTTGACGGCGTCGGGTTCGCGCGGCGCGTTGTCGACCTTGCCGGTGAAGGCTATGGCGCCGTCATTCTTCGTATCGACCTTGTCGAGCGACACGGAGCCGGCGGAAAAGTGCGAGACGATGCTGCCGGTTGCCGCATCGACGATAGCGACGTGGTTGTTTTCCTGCATGGTGACGGCGATCTCGCCGGCATCGTTGAAAGCGACGAACTCCGGCTCCGGATCGTCACCGGCGATTTCGGCGAGTCCGGTCATCACCACGGTCTTCATGGTGGCGCAGTCGGGCACGCCGTCGGTCAGGGTGAAGATCTTCAGGTCGCCTGCCGGCAACTGCGGGATTTGGCCGTCGTTCAAATCCTCGTCGCGCTCGTTCTCGATGGCGACCGCGAGGAACTTCCCATCCTTGCTGACGGCAACCGAGTCCGGCTGGCCGCCGAGGTCGCAGGAACTTTCGATCGCCTTCGAGGCGATGTCGATGACGGCGAGGTTGCCGGATGGCTCGGTGTAGCTCTTCGAGGTGTTGACGCCAGCCAGCACCTTGCCGCCGACGATGGTGACCGATGTTGGCTCCCCGTCGATCCTGACGATGCCGCCCGCCTTGGGCGTCCTGGGATCGGTGATGTCGACGAAGCCGACCGCGCCGAGCGGGCTGTCGGAATAGGCGAGCATGGTGCCGTCTTCGCTGGCGGCGATGATCTCGGACGAGGTCTCGGTATTGCCGTCGATATCGGCCGGCAGATTGTCGGCCACTGCGAAGCTGGCGATGCGGTTGAACATCATGTCGGCGTGAGCCGGCAGCGAGACGGAAGCGGCGAGCGCCGCGGTCATGGCGAAAAGGGCGGATGGACGGGGCACGGATGGCGTCTCCTGGTTTGATCGGAAGCGGTCCTGCTTTGGGGGAGGGATATTTCAGCGGGATGACGTTGCGGTGACATTTGGATGACAACCCACCGTGCTTGTCAGCGCTGCGAACCGGCCAGCGGCCTGCCGCACTTCCAGCGGAATGCTGCGATGTTCCCGATTTCCACATTGGTCTTACCAATCTGAGCCTATTTTTCAAGATGGTTAGAAACGGGATTGACTCATGAAGCCATATTGGTTCTTTTTGGTTTTACCAATCTAGGGAGGAGATATGGTCGCGGCATCCCGCCTTGACGACACGCACGACACAGGAGGCGCGGAGCGCGTCTTCCTGGCGCTGCGCGACCGCGTCGTTTCCGGCGAGTTGAAGGCCGGCGACCGGCTCCCGCCAGAGCGCGAGCTTGCGCTCAAGTTCAATGTGAGCCGACCGATCCTGCGCGAAGCCCTGCGATCGCTGGCCATGCTCGGCTTTCTCGAGATCATCCAGGGCAGCGGCGCCTATGTGCGCCAGCCCGATATCGCGCTCGTCAGCGATTTCCTGACCTTCTGCATGGCGCAGCAGCCCGACGTGTTAGACGACATCATCCAGTCGCGCATCGCCATCGAGTGCCAGGCCATCCGGCTGGCCTGCGAGAAAGCGAGCGAGGCCGACCTCAACCGCATCGCCGCCAGCCTGACCTCGCTGCTCGACACGCTCGAGGACCCGGTGCTGGGCGGCCAGGCCGACTACGAGTTCCACAGCGGCATCGTCAGGGCGAGCCACAGCCCGGCGCTGACCACGCTCTATCGCGCACTGACCCCACTGCTGATGCAGTCGCACGTTTCGCGCCGCCGCATCGTGCCCTCCGGCATCCGCAACTTCCTCGTCGACGCGCACAAGGAGGTCTTCCTGTCGATCGTCGACCGCAAGCCGGACGAGGCGGAAAAACGGCTGCGGGAACATTTTGCCATCGGCGACGAGTATCGCCGCAAGAGCCTGATCGCGGAGTTTTCCAAGACTTTGCCGAACAAGCAGGCCTGAGCCGGCCAACCGGACAACCACCACAACAACCAGTAGACCATCAAGGGAAGGAAACCTCATGTACCAGTTCAAGCTTTCAAGCGTTCTTGCCGGAGCCGCCGTCGCTCTCGGCCTCGCCGCGGGCGCAGCGTCCGCCACAGAACTCCGCTACGCCCATGTCGGTTCGGAAGGCGACATCCAGACAGTATTTGCCGCCAAGGCGGCCGAGGGGATCGCCGGCGCAACCAACGGCGAAGTGACCGTTCAGGTCTATCCGGCAAGCCAGCTCGGCGGCGTCGCCGAAATGGTCGACGGCGTGCGCATGGGCTCGATCTCCATGGGTCATCACGACTTCGCATCGCTCGCCCGCATCGTGCCGGACGTCGCGGTGTTCAATGCTCCCTTCATCTACCGCGACGGCGCACATGCGCTGGCCGCCACCGATCCGGCCTCGTCGCCGGCGCTGCAGGCGATCAACGAAAAGCTGGTCGCCGAGGGCGGCGTGCGCATCATCGGCCGCATCTATCGCGGCGCGCGCCAGATCTCGACCAACTTCGAGGTCAAGTCGCCGGCCGATCTCGCCGGCAAGCCGTTCCGCGCCGTGCCGCTCGACCTGTGGGTCTCGATGGTCAAGGGCTTCGGCGCGACGCCGACCCCGGTCGAGGTCGCCGAACTGCCGACCGCGCTGATGACCGGCCTCGTCGTCGGTCAGGAAAACCCGCTAACCATGATCTCGGCCAACAAGCTCTGGGAAGTGCAGTCGCACATCGCCATGACCGGCCACATGCAGTCGGTGCTGGCAGTGTTCGTGAACGAGGAAGTCTGGCAGGGACTGAGCGAAGAGCAGCGCACGGCAATCACCAAGGTGCTCGATGACGAGGCGAAGGAATCGCTGCGCCTGGCGACCGAATCAGAGGCCAAGCTGGTCGAGGAACTGAAGGGTCACGGCATGACCTTCACCACGGTCGACAACGGCCTCGACATCGACGCCTTCCGCGAGGCGGTGCTGAAGCAGGTCCGCGCCGACTTCCCGGCCTACGGCCCGTATATCGAGCAGATCGCTGCGGTAGAATAAGCCTGCGCAATCCAGCCGGCATGGTGGCGGCCTGTTCGCCGCCACCATGCATCAGCTCATATCGGAACACGCCATGACGATTGCCCGAAGAATCCTCGCCGCCTTCTGCGTGCTGGTGCTCGCAGCGCTCGTCATGGTGCCGTTCATCCAGGTGATGATGCGAGACATCGCCGGCGCGGCGATCATCGGCGCCGAGGAATTCACACGCTTCCTGCTCATCGTACTGGTGTTCGCTGCCTACCCGCTGGTCGTTGCCGAGCGCGAAAACATCGTCATGTCCGAGTTCCATGAGGCGATGCCTCCGGCGCTTCGGAGGGCGGTCGCCTTCCTGATCACGGCCGCCACGGCAGCCGCCGCCGCCTTCATTGCCTATGTTGCCTGGATCACCATCTTCAAAAACCTGAACAACGCGACGCCGACGCTGAAAATCCCCTTCTGGATATTCCTCGGCTCGACCTTCTTTGGCTTTGCCGCCGCCGCGCTGCTGCACCTGATCGACCTCAGGCACCCGCCGCAGCAGCACACCAAGGTCTATTGAGGCCGTCATGGGACTGATTGTCGTCGCGGCCTTTCTGCTTCTGTTCATGGCCGGCTTTCCGGTCGCTTATGCAATCCTGCTGCCGTCGATCGGCTATGTGCTGGCGGAAGGGCTGCCGTGGGGACTGCTGGCGCAGAGGATCACCTATGCGCTCGATTCATTCCCGCTGGTGGCCGTGCCGATCTTCATCTTCGTCGGCAACCTGATGAACTCGGCTGGCATCACCGACCGCATCTTCCGTTTCGCCGACACGCTGGTCGGCCGCGCGCCGGGCGGCTTGGCGCAGGTCAACATCTTCTCCAGTCTGATCTTCTCGGGCATGTCGGGCGCGGCTCTCGCCGATGTCGGCGGGCTCGGAAAGATCGAGATCGCGGCGATGAAGAAGAAGGGCTTTTCGGCGCCGTTCTCCGCCGCTGTGACGGGCGCCTCGGCGGTGGTCGGGCCGATCTTCCCGCCGAGCATCCCGCTGATCGTCTACGGCTCGGTGACCAGCGTATCGATCGTCCAGCTGCTGATGGCTGGCATCGTGCCGGCGCTGATCTGCGTCGCACTGCTGATGCTGACGGCGGCGGTGCTGTCCTACCGCTACAAGCTGCCGCGCGCCGAGCGCTGGCCGACGCCGCGCGAAGTATGGCGCGACCTTCTGCCGGCCCTGCCGGCGCTGTTTGCGCCTGTACTGATGATTGCCGGCATGCTGCTCGGCCTGTTCACGCCGACCGAGGCGGCCGCGGTCACTGCGGTCTACGTCATCGTGATCAGCTCGGCGTTCTACCGCGAGCTGACCTGGGAACATCTGTGGAGCGCGATGATCGTTACCGTTCGCAGTACCAGCGCCATCCTGATCATCGTGGCGGTGGCCGCGCTGTTCGGCTGGATCCTGGCTGTCGAACAGGTGCCGCAGGACTTCGCGCGCTGGATCCTCGGCTTCAGCACCGACCCGCTGATGTTGCTCCTGATCGCCAATCTGATCTTCTTCATCGCCGGCATGTTCCTCGACTCGACGACCGCGACGCTGCTGGTCGTGCCGGTACTGGCGCCGCCGCTGGTACTGGCCGGCGTCGACCCTGTGCATCTCGGCATCATCGCCATCTTCAACCTGATGTTCGGCCTTCTGACGCCGCCGATGGGCCTGTCGCTGTTCCTGCTGACCAGCATCGCCGAGGTTTCGCTGCGCCAGCTGCTGCGCGCGCTGCTGCCCTTCTACGTGCCGCTGCTGGCGACACTCGCCATCATCACCTTCGCCGAGGACCTGGTTCTCTGGCTGCCCGGCATGCTCCGCTAACAATCCCAACCAAAAAGGATCTCGTCCCCATGCGCATCGTCATCGGCTCCGACCACGCCGGCTATCCGCTCAAGGCCTCTATCGTCGAGCTCGTCAAGTCGCTCGGCCACGAGGTCGAGGATGTCGGCTCGCATACGCCCGATCCGGTCGACTTTCCCGACATTGCGCGCGCGGTGACCAGCCGAATCACCGCAGGCGCTGCCGACCGCGGCCTGATGGTATGCGGCACCGGCGTCGGCGCCTCGATCGCGGCAAACAAGGTCAAGGGTATCCGCGCCGCCGTCTGCCACGACGTGCATTCGGCGCACCAGTCGGTCGAGCACGACGACGTCAACGTGATGTGCATCGGCGCGCAGATCGTCGGCCCCTGGCTCGCGGCCGATCTGGTCGCCGCCTACCTGGTTGCGGAGTTCTCCACCGATGAGGATTTCCGCCGCCGCGTGCGCAAGCTGGCGGAGATGGACGAGGGCAAGTAGCAATACCATATGCCGGCGTCGCTCCGCGGGGCCGGTTTGACCCGCGAAGATTCTTGCCCCGCGCAGCGAACGGGGTTATATACGCCGCGATTTCCCAAAAATTCGGTGGTCTGACCACCGCCCGCGACAGGGACGCGGGCGAACGAGAGGATATTTCGCATGGCTAACACGCTCCTGATGCCCAAGGCGACCGCCGTCTGGCTGGTCGACAACACCGCGCTTTCCTTCGAGCAGATCGCCCAGTTCTGCGGCCTGCATCCGCTCGAGGTCAGCGCGATCGCCGACGGCGAAGCGGCGCAGGGCATCAAGGGCATGGACCCGATCATGACCGGACAGCTGACGCGCGAAGAGATCGACAAGGGGGTAGCCGACCCGAACCACAGGCTGCACCTTTCGGACCCGAAGGTCCGCGTTCCCGAGTCGAAGCGCAAGGCGCCGCGCTACACGCCGCTGTCGAAGCGGCAGGACCGGCCGAACGCCATTCTGTGGCTGGTGCGCAACCATCCGGAACTGAAGGACGCGCAGATCTCCCGCCTCGTCGGCACGACCAAGTCGACCATCGACCAGATCCGCGAGCGCAAGCACTGGAACGCCAACAACCTGGTGCCGATGGACCCGGTGACGCTCGGCCTGTGCTCGCAGATCGATCTGGACCTCGAGGTCAATCGCGCCTCCAAGGGCCGCGAAGCGGCGCCGCCGACCGGCGATACGCTGCTTCCCGCCGCGCTCACCGAGCGACTGCAGCCCGAGCAGCCGAAGGAAAAGGACGAGGACGCCGAACTCGACGCCAGCGCGGTGTTCGCCAAGCTGACCGCGCTGAAGGGCAAGACCGAAGACGAGGAATAGGCCCGCGGGCTTCCTTGACGGAACCGTCGAAAGCGCCCGGATCTTGCCGAGTCGCATTGACCGGGCGAGGCATTTGTTCCTATTTGTTCGCCATGCCCGACAATGGTGGACGAAGCAGGAGAGGCCAGATCTGGAGATTGTCCGACGCGCATGACGTCGGGCAGCTGATCCGCATCAATTGCCAGCACTGCAACATCAAGCGGCACTACCGGCCGGCCGACCTTCTGCGGCTGGTCGGCAATCTCGCCTGCGACAACGCGATGAAGGGCATGCGGTGCGAAAAGTGCCGCAAGGCGGACTATCTCGTCGCCTTTGCCTGGAACCCGACGGCGCGCGAACTTGTCGGGCTTTCGATCCGCCGGCTCGCCGACATCAGGATGGTGCGCAAGGTGGTGTGGGACGACGAGCCGCCGCGCTGATCAGAGCAGCGGCAATTGCCCGCCGGGCGCCGCCGGCCCGACATCCTCGATTTTCGCCGGCGCCGACACGATCGTCAGCAGCTCGTCGGAAAGTGGCCGCTGCAGCGGCAGGGCTTCCTCCGCGGGCGCGGTCAGCCAGGTCTCGATCTCGTCCTGCGTGGTCAGGATGACGGGCATAGCCTTCGGATGGACCGGCCCGACGACGGCGTTGGGCACGGTGGTCAGAAAGCCGTAAAGCTCGAAATCGCCGGGGCCGTCCTTGACCTTGCGCACGCCGTGCCAGGGCGTCCACAGGCCTGCGAAGAAGGCGAGCGGCCGGCTGTCGTCTATTGCGAACCAGACGTTCGGCGTGCGGCCGTTCTCGTCCTTGGTCTGGCTCGGCTCGGCAAAGCTGTTGAAGGGCACGATGCAGCGCGATCCGGGCTTCAGCCAGCGGCGCCAGTGCGGTGACCCGGCGTTGCGGATATTGGTGACGCCCCTGTCCGCACCCTTCACATAGGCGGGCGGCGAGGGCATGCCCCATTGCAGCCGGGCAAGCTCGCGCACGCCGTCGGCGGCATTGCGCACGACCGGCGCGGGATAGTTCGGGTAGATGTCGAGCGCCGGCTCGAGGTTGCCTATGCTGTCGCGCATGGCGCGCGACCACTCGATGATGGCCTGCTGCGAGGTGGTGACGTTGTAGAGATTGCACATGACTTCATTGGTGCACGCGAACGGCGGTGCCGACAAGCGGGGTCAGTCGGGCTGCCGCCTCGTCTGGTTCCGAGGAGCGGAAGCAGGACGTTACTCCTCGGTCGGGATGAACCGGAGCGTACCGACGATTGCCGGGCCGCCGGCACCGTCAGATGGATGGTTGATGCCGTTCGTAACGGCAAGTTCGCGAAAGTCGAAGGGACTGACGCCTTCCAGAATCGCGGCGTTGACCCCGTACTCCCGGGGGTTGGACCGACGCTGATGGTGGGTGTAGATGCCGCATTTCGAGCAGAAATGATGTTTCGCCGTCATGGTGTTGAACTGGTACGTGGTCAGTACATCAGCCCCGGCAGTCACCTCCAAGTCGTCCAGAGGAGCCGAAACCGCGACCGCACCGCGCATCCGGCAGTATGAACAGTCGCAGCGCCTCGCCGAACGCAGGCCGTCCGTCAGCCTGACGCGCAGGCGCACCGTGCCGCAATGGCAGGCTCCATTCATTTCCACAGACTCGGCGTTCATCGACTTGTCTCCTTTGCAGGGTGCCGGGTTGATCGGATGCTGACCCGATTGCCAGGCCAGTCCGGCGCTGTCGCGCTCTCGAGGATCCGTGCGACAAAATCGGCCTTGCCGCCGGTATAGAAATCCCAGTCACCCTTGGCCTCCATGGCCAGACGGCGTTTCAGCGCTTCATAAGCGGCGGCGGCGTCGGGATGTGTCCGCAGCCAGTCGCGAAAGAGAATACGCTTCAGGTGCGCGTCGTTGCCGGGGCCGCAGAGATAGAGGCGGATGCCGCGCGCGTGGCCCCGCGTGAACGTCCATCGGCGGTCTCCGTAGGGGTCGCCGTGATAGTCGTAGTTGCCGGTCTCACGGATACGCTCGATCGCTTCGGGAACGAGCCCGTCGTCGCGCAGGACGGTGTCCATGTCGATCTTGGGCTTGGCCGCGAGGCCGGGAACCGCCGTGCTGCCGATGTGGTGGATGGCGTCCACGCGGTCGCCGAGCAGCGCCAGAAGTGCGTCGCGTTCGGCGGCGAACTGTGCGGGCCAGGATGGATCGTAGTCGACAATCACGACCGGTCTCATGCCAGGCAGACTGCCTGATTCCGCTGTCGGCGGAAATCTCAGACTACGTCAGCCCGGCCGGGCGGGTCGCCGCGCCGCTCGTTGCGCTCCATCGAGCGGTAAAAGTCTGCGAGCTGCTTACCGCGCTCGGGCTTGTAGGTGTGGCCGGGCACGATGATCTCGGCGATGCGGTCGATGCGGAAGGCACGGAAATCCGAGCGCATCTCGCACCAGGCAACCAGCGTCCAGACCTTGCCCCAGAACCACAGGCCGAGCGGGCGCACGTCGCGGGCCGAGGCACGGCCGGCCTCGTCGCGGTAATCCAGGGTGAGCACCTCGCGCTTCTCGATGGCGCGCTCGATGCGGTCGATGTGGACGCGATCGGCGTCGCTGACTACCCACATGGGAGCATGTATCTCGGTGCGGGCGATGCGCGCCTTCTCGGCGTCCGGAAGGACCGCCCCGATCTTGACCAGCGCTTCCTCTGCGGCACGCGCCATGGTGGCGCCGCCGAAGGCCCGGACCATGCGGGCGCCGGCGACCAGCGCGACGATCTCGTCACGCGTGAACATCAGCGGCGGAAGGTCGAAACCCTCCCTCATCATGTAGCCGACGCCAGCCTCCCCATCGATCGGCACGCCGGTCGACTGCAGGTCGGCGATATCGCGGTAGATGGTGCGCTCGGAAACTTCGAGCCAGGCGCCCAGCTTCTGCGCGGTGACCAGCCGGCCGCCGCGGAAATGCTGCACGATCTGAAAGAGGCGGTCGGCGCGTCGCATGGTTCAGCCTTCCCAGCCGTGGCGGTTGTGTTGCCCGGTCCGGTTTCGGCGATAATAGCCGATGCTTGCGGGCTGCGTCACCTCTGCGCCTCGCATGAATGGCGGCACGCCCTTTCGGGGGCTCGCCGTGCCGCCCGGAACCGGGCGAAGGACAGCCTCGCTGCGGGTGCATGGCGTGTTCAGCCTTGTGTTCCGAATGGTCATCGCGCTCCTCAGACAAACAGGCCGAAGCTGTTGCCATCCGGGTCGGTGCAATAGGCGAAGCTGCCGGCGGGGATTGAGATCACCGGCGACAAAACCTGTCCGCCGTTTTCGGTGACCCGCTCCATCGCGGCCTCGAGCGGCGCGGCGACGGCAAGATGAATGGTCGGGCCGGCGCCCGTGCCAGCCGGCTTGCCGGGATAGAGATGGCCGGCGACGGCCCCCTTTTCCAGCGTCGGAAACAAAGCCATCGGGTTGGGGCCAGTTTCATCAAGGGCGAGTTCGGTCCCAAGGACATGACCATAGAAGGCCATGGAGCGCGTCATGTCGGTGACCGGAATTTCAAACCAGACAGCGGCGTTGGCGGGTGCGGATTTGGCCATCGGAGTATCTCCTGATGCAAAATTGAGGGGGAGAGTGTCACAGCCCTCCTGACAGCATAATGTCAGGAGGGCGACGAGCCGCGTGCAGCCTAACGGCCGCGTGTGAGGCGATTATCGTCCTGTTCGGGCCAGCCGATGTCCTTGCGGATTTCCTCTGGCAGCGAATACATGAAATGGGCCATCCGAAATTCGTCGTGCCTGGCCTTGGCCCTTAGAGCGTAGCTGCGGACGGCGCGGTAGTACCTCGTTGCGAATGTCATGGCGATGCCTCCTTGTTGGAGAGGCAATGTCTCATACCCGTCCTGACAGCAGTCTGTCAGGAGCGGGAACGCGGACGGGGAAAGTTCGATCTCTTCGGGCGGGGCCGCGCGGGCGGCCGGCGTCAGTCTTCCTTGACGGGCACGGTGTAGTTCAGCGGCAGGCGCCCGCCGTCGGCGTAAATGGTCTGGCCGGTGATGTAGCTGGCCTCGTCGGAGGCGAGGAAGACGGCGATAGAGGCGATCTCGGAGGGCTCGCCGATGCGGCCGAGCGGAGTGCGCGACAGGATGCGGTTCTTGGCCGCCGGGTCGGCATTCACGCTGGCCAGCATGTCGGTCATGATCGAGCCGGGACCGATGGCGTTGACGCGGATGCCGTAGGGCGCAAGGCCAAGCGCCATGGCCTTGGTAAGCTGGCTGACGCCACCCTTGGACACCGAATAGGGCACCTGGTTGACGATGGCGAAGACCGCGTTGACCGACGACATGTTGACGATGGAGCCGGGCTTGCCGCCTGCCTTGACGCGGTCGGCCATGTGGCGCGCGACGGCCTGGCCGACAAGGAAGGAGCCCTTCAGGTTGACGCCGAGCACGCGGTCGAAATCCGCCTCGGCAAGATCGAGGAAGTCGGCGCCATGCACGATGCCGGCATTGTTGACCAGAATGTCGATATCGCCAAAGGCGGCGATGGCTGCCTCGACGAGCCGGGCAACGTCGGCGCTCCTGCTGACATCGCACTGCACGAAGGTGACTTCACCCAGGGAAGACAGCCTGGCGGCCGCAGCTTCACCCTTGGCCTGATCCACATCGGCAATAAAGACCTTCACGCCTTCCTTCGCAAAGCGCTCTGCGATGGAGTAGCCGATACCGCCCGCTGCGCCCGTCACGATTGCTGTCTTGCCGTTGAGTGCCATTTCGATGTTCCTCTTGCGCACCCGTCTTGCGGGCGATTCCCGGCGCGGACACTGGCCGGAAGGCAAAGTCAGGTCAACTGCGCCGCAGCGCCGCGCCGGCGCGAAAAGTCAGTAACTGCAGTCGCGCTTTTTACGAGCGCGGCGCACTTCGAGGTCGAAGCGCTCGCGCGTGTGGTTCTTGTCGGAAGTCTGCAGGTGGGGCCACATTTCGTCGGGCTCCGCACCCATCCCGATCAGCGTACTGATAGTCATGTCCCAATAGGAGGCGAACTTCACGATGGTGCCGTCGTCGAGACGCTCGTAGATGAGCGGAATGGCTGGCCCTGCCTCGGAACCGATGTGGCAAAGTCCCTGCACGCCGGCAAGATAGGGGTGCTGCCAGGCATTGCGGTTGTTCTTGTCGGCCTTGTAGTTCTGCGCATCGTCAATCAGGTAAATCAGCGTCGGTATGGCGTCGGCCCCGAACACGGAAAGCCGTCTTAGCGCGACATAGGCATTGACGCGGGCTTCGGGATCGCGCGCCAGCCGTTCGAGCTCGGCACGGTAGGGCCGGACTGCGTCCTCAGGTAGTGAGGCTATGGCCGAAGCCAGATAGCCGATGGAGTAGCCGAGATAGGTCGGGTGATCTTCCTTCTCGTCGGGCGGCGTGTCGAACAGGCGGCCGAACAGGGCAGCCGCGAAGCGGGAGGCGAGCGCCGGATCGTCGCCCGCGAATTTCCGTACCGGCGCACTGGCGTTGCGCGGAACCGGCACCCGCCGGTCTTCCAGGATGCGCGCTGCAAGCATGGCATCGTCGGTCGGGGCGTCCTTGTTGCGATGGATCTCCTCGAAGAAGTCGGCCATCACCTTGGCCTTGGCGCGGTCGATCGGGCCCGGTTGGTCAAGGGCGGCGACGATGATCTCTTCGGTCGACGTATCGCGCTGGTCCGCCTCGCCGATGGCGAGATCGAAGCCGAGAGATTTCCGGAGGAAGGGTTCGAGCGGCGGCGCGGGATAATATTGCTTCGCCTCGCCCTCGTAGACGGTCCTGCGCAGAAAGCCGGGCTTCATCTTCAGGCCGTAGCCCGAAGCATAGGACGGCAGGAGGAGGGGCAGCAGCGGACTATAGGTAACGCCGGTCGAACGGTAATGCTCGACGAGACTGCCATTGTCCCGGCCGTAGAACGAAAGCCGTTCGGCGCGCACCGTGTCGGCGAAGGGGTCGAGGCCGGCATCACGCGCCGAGTTGCGATCGGTGACGGCTCCCCAGAGCAAAACCGCGTCGGCTTCGGCCAGCGTTGCCGGTTCCACGATCAGGCAGGTTCCAGACGCTGCCTTGAGGCGGAGCAGATCGGCCGGGGACTTGTCGCCCTGCTGCCGGATATTGCTGGGGATGGCGAGCTTGTTCATGCCGTCGGAAAGGTCGAAGTCCGGGCAGGCCGCGCGCTGCTCGAGCCGGTACATCGTTCCCTCGGTCGCGTCGTCGGGCTCACTGAGTGGTGCCTTGGCCTTGACCATCAGAATGCGGCCAACCGCCTGCTTGAGCAGCGCGCGCTGGCAGAAATCGTCGCATTCCGCCTTGCGCCGAAATCCACCCGTAGTGACGACCGCAAGTGTCGTCATGGCGGGCGGTGCAGCGATCCGGTCGATATCGCCGCTCATCAGCGTTGCGACATTGGCCTCGAGGCGGCGGTTTTCGATAAACGGCACGACGGCAAGTGCTGCCAGCGCCAAAACCGCGCTGAATGGCCAGAACCGCACGCCCACGAGTGCCAGCAGGATGTGCGCAATTCGTGCGCTGAGCAGGAACACGAAGATTGGCGGGATGGCGGCCAGGATCAGCGTGAGCGGCAGGCCGACGATCGAAATTGCCGCGATGACGGCGATCGTCGCGCCAATGGGACTCAGGCAGACCAGCGCGGCCAGCCCAAGCACGACGAGCCAGGTGTCGATCGACAGGGAGCGGAGGCGAAACGGCAATGGCAGGTTCTCCGATTGCGCAGGAACTTCGCATGGGGAGGTTAGCCTGAGGTGAATCCGGGGGCCGGACGGCACCGGCCGCTTGCGGTGACGGTGGGGAATATCCTAGAGTTCGCGTGCCGCGTCATCGGTCCTGCCGGGCGCGATTTCTGGTTCTTGTGCGCCCCGAACGGGCATGAATTGCATTTGCACGGGATCGTGCGCCGCCGCCATCTGCTGCGGACATACCCGACAGATGAGGAGGAAATTCCAATGGCTCTGACGATTAACAGCATGGCGCCCGATTTCGAGGCGAACACGACCGAGGGAAAGATTCGTTTCTACGACTGGCTGGGCGACAGCTGGGGCGTGCTGTTTTCGCATCCCAAGGATTTCACGCCTGTCTGCACGACAGAACTCGGCCGCATGGCGGCGCTGAAGCCGGAATTCGACAAACGCGGCGTCAAAGTGATCGGCCTCAGCGTCGATCCGGTCGAGAATCACGCGCGCTGGTCGGCCGACATCGCTGACACCCAGGGCTTTGCGCCGAACTATCCGATGATCGGCGACACGGACCTGAAGGTCTCGAAGCTCTACGGCATGCTGCCGGCCGATGCCGGCGAGACCTCGGACGGCCGCACGGCAATGGACAATGCGACCGTACGGACGGTTTTCGTCATCGGTCCGGACAAGAAGATCAAGCTGGCGCTGATCTACCCGATGAGCACCGGGCGCAACTTCGACGAGATTCTGCGCGTCATCGATTCCATGCAGTTGACGGCCAAGCACAAGGTGGCGACCCCGGTGGACTGGAAGCAGGGCGACGACGTTATCATCCTGACCTCGGTGACCGACGAAGACGCCAAGAAGCAGTATCCCGGCGGTTTCAAGACGATACGCCCCTATCTGCGCACGGTTCCGCAGCCGAAATAGGCGGCACGCCGGCAAGGCGCACGGTCGGACAGCGAGCATCCCGGCAACGCCGAAGCCGTCCCGGTGGCTCCAGCGCCTGCATGACGCGAGCGACGCGATGGCGTATGCTGCGTCTGCTAACTGCGATGAAACGCGGAGGAACGACCGATGCGTCCGAGCACACTCCTTGTTCTTTGCATGCTCACCCTCGGCACCACGGGGCTGACCTTGTCGGGGGCCATGGCGCAGACGAGCGATGCCGGCTGCGTGCTCGAACCGACCGATGGCGGGCGCAGCATACTGCGCTGTGCCGACGGGCTTTCCATTACCGTCGAGCCCGGGGCACGCTACTCGCTGATCGACCGGAATTCTGACGGCAAGGCCGATGGCGCTGCCCTGCGCAGCAAGGCCGTGCTGATCGACGGTCCGGCAGGTGCGGCCGGCGGCTTCAAGGTGATCACGCCGCAGGCAATTGCCGCGGTGCGCGGCACGCGCTGGGCAGTCGACGTCGCGGGCGGCAAGACGGCCGTATTCGTGGTGCGCGGCCGGGTCTCGGTGCAACGGGCGACGGGCGGCGAACGCGTGGTCCTGCGACCCGGCGAGGGTGTCGACGTCGATCGCGGTACCGGCCCGCTGACGGTGAAGCGGTGGCCCGCGGCGCGTGTTTCGGCGCTGCTTGCGCGCCTCGGTCAATGATCGGGGATGAACGGCCGTGCGCTCCAGACGCTGATCGCGCTTGCTCTTACGCTTCTCTGGGGCGTCGGCCTGTCGCTGCAGCACTGGCGTGGACACGCGTGGTTCCTCGACCGTGTCGAGGCGACGCTCTCCGACCTGCGCATGCTGGCGCGGGGGCCGCGCGCGGCACCTGACGCCGTCACCATCATCGCCATCGACGACGCGACGGTCGAGCTTGCCGGCGGCTATCCGCTGAAGCGTGACGTGCTAGCGCGGATCGTGGCAGCAATCGCGCAGGCAGGCCCGCGCGCGATTGCCGTCGACCTGCTGCTTGTCGATCCGGGCCCTGAACCGGGCGATGCCGCGCTTGCCGCGGCACTAGCCCAGGTGCCGAGCGTCATTGCAGCCGCCGCGGTCTACGGCGAAGAAAGCCAGTCAGTAAGCGACAAGGGGCCGCTCGGCGGCATCGCTCAGGCCGAGCGCTTCCTGATGCCGCTGAAACGGTTCGGCGACGTGGCGGCAGTCGGCGTGGTCAATGTATCGACCGACCAGAGCGGCGCGCCGCGAGCCGTGCCGATGCTGTTTCGCTCGGGAGACGATGTGCAGTCGTCGCTGCCACTGCGTGTCGCGGCGCTGGCCGGCGGGCAGGAGCCTGTGATCGAGCCGGGCGGCATCGTCGTCGGCGCTCGTCTGGTCGCCACCGATGCCGGCCAGATGCTGCCGCTTTCCTTCTACGGACCGCGCGGCACGATCCGGACGACCAGCGCCGCCGACCTGCTGCTCGGGCGGGTCGGCGATGACCTGTTCCGCAACCGGGTGGTGGCGGTGGGCGCGACGGTGACCGGCGGCGGCGACGTGTTCGCGACGCCCTTCGACCCGGTGTTGCCCGGCGTCGAGGTCATCTCGACGGCGATTTCGCACCTCGTCACCGGTGACGGGCCGGTCCGCAACCGCGCAACCAGACTGGGCGACGGGATCATCGCCACCCTGCTTGGGCTTTCGCTGGTCGGACTGATCGCCTGGCGCCGCAGTGCGGTCGGCGGCGCGGTGCTGGCTGCCGTGCTACTCCTCTGGCTAGCTGGCAACATGGCCGCCTTCACCCAGGGCATCTGGCTCAGCGCCGCGCTGCCTCTTGCCGTCGCTGTTCCGCCTGTCATGCTCTTCGGCCTTGCCCAGATATGGCTCGACCGGGGACGGGCGCAGCATTTCGCCAGACGCGCCGAACTGCTGCAGAAATTCCAGGCGCCCGCCCTGACACGGATGCTGGCGCGCGACCCCGATTTTCTGGCGAAGCCGGTCCGGCAGGACGCGGCAATCGTCTTCATCGACATTTCGGGCTTCACCGGCCTCAGCGAAACGCTCGGACCCGACACCGTGCGCGACCTGCTGAACGGTTTCTACGAGATGGTCGAGATGGAGGCGACGGCCTGCGGCGGCACGATCACCAGCTTTATGGGCGACGGTGCGATGATCGTCTTCGGCCTGCCCGGCGCGGAGCGTGGCGACGCGGCGACGGCGCTCACATGCTGCGTCAGCCTCGCTGCGGCCACCCGGCGCTGGCTGGAAGCGCTGCCCGCCGCGATCGGCTCACGGGTCGGCTTCAAGATCGGCGCGCATTTCGGGCTGGTTGTCGCCTCGCGCATGGGCGGCGAGGGCCACCACCAGCAGATGACCGCGACCGGCGATACGGTCAACGTGGCCAGCCGGCTGATGGAGGTGGCAGCGGCCAGCGGGGCGGAAGTGGCGCTGAGCGACGACCTTCTACGCGCCGCCGGTGACGCTGCCGCGGTGCGCGCCACGGGCAGTCTCGAAGGACCGACGCAGGTGCCGATCCGGGGCCGGGCCGGCGGCCTGTTCGTCTGGTACTGGCGCGCCGGCGCGGGAACCGAAGCCGGCTAGACGCCGATGCCGCGGGCCTTCAGTGCTTCCGAGATCTCGTCGAGGACCGCGGGATCGTCGATCGTCGCCGGCATCTTCCAGTCCTCGCGATCGGCGATCTTTTGCATGGTACCGCGCAGTATCTTGCCCGAGCGGGTCTTCGGCAGGCGCTTGATTGTGACGACGATCTTGAATGCGGCGACGGGGCCGATGCGCTCGCGCACAAGGGCGACGATCTCGCGCTCGATCTCGGCGACATCGCGCGAGACGCCGGAGTTCAGCACGACGAAGCCGCAGGGCGCCTGGCCCTTCAGCGCATCGGCCATGCCGATGACGGCGCACTCGGCGACGTCCGGATGCTCGGCCAGCACTTCCTCCATGCCGCCGGTCGACAGGCGGTGTCCGGCGACGTTGATGATGTCGTCGGTGCGGGCCATGATGAAGAGGTAACCGTCATCGTCGATATAGCCCGCGTCGGCGGTCTTGTAGTAGCCGGGGAACTCGTCGAGATAGGCCTGCCGGAAGCGCTGGTCGGCGTTCCACAGCGTCGGCAGGCAACCGGGCGGCAGCGGCAGCTTCAGAACCACATTTCCGAGCGTTCCCCTGTCCACCGGGTGCCCGGCATCGTCAAGAACCTGGACGTCGTAGCCCGGCATCGGCACGCAGGGCGAGCCGTACTTGACCGGCAGGATGCCGAGTCCGACCGGGTTCTGCGAGATCGGAGCGCCTGTCTCGGTCTGCCACCAGTGGTCGATGACCGGGACGCCGAGGTGGCGCTCAGCCCACTTGATGGTTTCGGGGTCGGCGCGTTCGCCGGCGAGAAACAGCGTGCGGAACTTCGACAGATCGTATTTCGGCACGAACTCGCCCCGCGGATCCTCCTTCTTGATGGCGCGGAAGGCGGTTGGCGCCGTGAACAGCGATGCCACGCCGTGCTCGGCGATGACGCGCCAGAAGGTGCCTGCGTCAGGCGTGCCGACCGGCTTGCCCTCGAACAGCACGGTGGTGCAGCCGGCGAGCAGTGGCGCATAGACGATGTAGGAGTGGCCGACGACCCAGCCGACATCGGAGGCCGCCCAGAAGACCTCGCCCGGATCGATGCCGAACTCGTTCTTCATCGACCAGTGCAGCATGACCATGTGGCCGCCATTGTCGCGCACCACGCCCTTGGGCTGGCCGGTGGTGCCGGAGGTGTAGAGGATATAGAGTGGGTCTGTTGCGGCGACCGGCACGCAGTCGATCTTGCGTCCGGCGGCTTTTGCCGCCGCGACGCCCTGCGCGTAGTCGACATCGCGGCCCGGCACGAGTTCGCAGTCGAGCTGCGGTCGTTTCAGGATGATGGTGCGCTCGACCTTGTGGCGGGCAAGATCGATGGCACCATCGAGCAGCGGCTTGTAGGCCACGGTGCGGCCGGGTTCGAGGCCGCAGGAGGCCGAGATGATGAGCTTTGGCGTCGCGTCGTCGATGCGGGTGGCGAGTTCGCGCGCGGCAAAGCCGCCGAAGACGACCGAATGGATCGCGCCGATGCGGGCACAGGCGAGCATGGCGAAGGCGGCCTCTGCCACCATTGGCATGTAGATGATGACGCGGTCGCCTTGTCCGACGCCTTGGTCGACGAGCACGGCGGCAAGTGCGGTGACTTCGGCCTGCAGTTCGGCATAGGTGAATTTCATGACCGTGCCGGTCATGGCGCTATCGTGGATCAGCGCGAGCTGATCGGCGCGGCCGTTCTCGACATGCCGGTCGACGGCGTTATGGCAGGTGTTGCAGAGCGCGCCGGGGAACCAGCGACCATAGATGCCCGCCGTTTCGTCAAAAGCCTTGTCGGCATGTTTCACCCAGTCGATGGCTTTCGCGGCTTCGGCCCAAAATCCTTCCGGATCGCGTTTCCAGCTGTCGTAGACGTCGTGATAGCGCGATGCCATGGCTTCCTCCCAGAATGCCATGCTGTTTTAAGCCCGCCCGACCATGCCGTCCATGCGACGAACGACCTGTGCGGCAGAATGCGCGACTTGCGCCCTATTGCGGGCGTCGGGATGCGTTCAGGGCGGCCAGCCTCTTGATGCGCGCGCGGTCGAGCGTGGCCTCCAGGCCGTCGCTGCCGAAGGGTGACTTGAAGTCGAAAGCGTGCGGGCCCGGCCGGTGGTCGGCGAGATGCTCAAGGCGGGCGACCGCCTCGGCCCAGTCGGGTCTGTGGGCAGCATCGACCCACCAAAGGACGTAGGGAGGCCATTCAGGCTTCATCATCCATAGGCGGCCGTGCTTCAGCGCTTCCGCATGCAGTCCGCTGTAGGAGAAGGCCATCGCGGACTCTAGGTCGGTCCAGAGCGAGATCGTCGAGGGCGACCAGCCGTCGCCGCGCTCGACATAGAAGCGCGGGTAGACCTGCGGGCCCCAGCTTGCCGGGCCGGGCTCGTCCTCGTAACCGGAACGGGCGATGTAGCCCTCGGCCGTCTCGGCAGCTGCGAAGGCGGCATCGTTGCGGTCGTGGAAGCCCTGGTTGGCGTCATCATCGGCGCTGCCTTTGAACATGCCGAAGGTGTAAAGGGCGAGGCGCCTGCCGGTCATCGTCGTTTGCCGCGGTTCATGAGCCTGTCTGCATACAGCGGCGGAGCCGGGATGAAGACGCTTGGGTGACGATCCACTTTGACAGAACGGCGCGTTGCTGGTCAAACGCGCCATGAGCAAAGTCCTCGCCTTCGTGATCATCGGCCTGATGGCCGTGCAGCTGATCAAGCCGCTCGGCCTGCCGGGCCTCAGGCAAAGGCGCGATTTCTGGAAGCTGGCGGTGGGCGCGCTGGCGGCCATCTCGCTGACGGTACTGGTCAGCCACGACTGGTAGCTCACTCGCCGTCGAGGACGAAGCCGAGCATGTGTTCGGCCCAGGCCCTGTAACCGGCCTCCGAGGCATGAAAGCCATCCGACGAGAAACCGACCTCGGGATCGGTGATGGCGAGCCGCGTGGCGGGCACCGCGCCGCGTTCGAGGCATAGAAGCTCGCCGAGCCGGTTGATGGCATCGGCGCGGATCTCGAGAATCCGGCCAAGCATGTCAGGCAGGGCCGGCACGCGCGAAAAATCGACAACCGGCGACCAGACGATGCGGGCCTCCGGCCACTTGGCCCGAAGCGCATAGAGCAGCCCGCCGAATTCGCGCTTGAAGCGCGGCAGCGTGTGAAAATTCTTGACGTCGTTGGTGCCCAGGCTGACCACGATATGGGACCAGGCATCGGGCGACAGGTTGGGCAGGACATGGTCGCGGATCTGGCCCGACGTCGCGGAATTGAAGCCGGCGGCCCGCCACTTGACGGAGCGGCCGGTGCGTTCAGCGATCAGCGCCGCAAGCTGCGCGGCGAGGCCGCTTTCAGAATGACCGACGCCGACCGAGGCCGCCGATGAATCGCCCAGGACCAGCAGCGAGAGCGCCGGTTCCTTTCCGGCTATGCGGCGGAGGACCGGCCCTTCGGCCGGGCGCATGCGCGTCGTGCGGCGACGCACGCCAAGGCCCTGCCAGACATAGACCGGGAAAGCGAGCCAGGTGAGGAAGAGACGGAGCATCGGCGAGTTATAGCGACGCAGGACCAAAGGAGAAGCCCCTGCCGGAGCGGGCCATTTTCGCGGAAGCTACCCGATCCCCATGACCATCCTGGTTGACGCTGGATGGGTCTAGGTACAGCTGCCCAGATGTTATGCTCCGATCTCCGGTCGACCAGAAGTCGCGCCGGAGGGAACACTTGGTATCAGCCGGCGCGGGATGCTTCGAAGATGCTGTCGATCGCGGAAGCCAGCGCGGCGTTGAATTCTGCGTCGCTCTGGCTGGCCGACAGGCCTTCGGTCAGCGCGCGCGAGAAGCTCGCGATCATGCCGGTGTTCTGGCGCAGCCTTTCATTGGCCTCCTCTCGCGAGTAGCCGCCGGATAGCGCCACGACGCGCAGGACGCGCGGATCGGCGATCAGCGGCGCGTAGAGGTTCGCCTTCTCGGGCAGCGTCAGCTTGAGCATGATCTGCTTGCCGGCCGGCACCTTGTCGAGGTGCCTGCGGATTTCAGCGAGGAGAATGTCCTCGGCTTTCGCCTTGTCCGGGATCGAGATCGTGACCTCGGGCTCGATGATCGGGACGAGGCCGTGCGACAGGATCTGCAGCCCGATTTGGAACTGCTGGTCAACGACCGCGGCGATGCCTTTAGGGTTCGCGGCGTCGATCACCGAGCGCATCTTGGTGCCAAAGATGCCTTTCTCGACCGCACGCTTCAGAAGAGCGTCGAGTTCGGGCATGGGCTTCATGAGCTTGACGCCGTCCACTGTATCCGCCAGCCCCTTGTCGACCTTGAGGAACGGCACAACGTGGCGGTTCTCCCAGAGATACTTTGCGGTCGGCGTGCCGTCGATGTCGCGGTCCATGGTCTGCTCGAACAGGATCGCGCCCATCACCTTGTCGCCGGTGAAGGCAGGCGACTTGATGATGCGGGTGCGCATCCTGTGAACGAGATCGAACATTTCCGCTTCACTTGACCAGGCGCTTTCGTCGACGCCATAGAGCTTGAGCGCCTTCGGCGTAGAGCCGCCGGACTGATCGAGCGCTGCAATGAAGCCGTCTTTGGTCGCGGCCTGCGCAGTCATTTCCTTGTTCATTTCATCCTCCAGCGGCGACCGTTTTCCGGGCGCTCAGTACGCAAACTCGTGCCTCGACACCCCGTTGCGGCGGCTGCCGTCGTCAGCCCGCCATCCAACCGAAGGTGCCCGTCAAGACCCGCACACGCCCCCTCGGGGTCATGCAGCTTGAAACGGCAATAGCAGAACAATCAGGCCTACGAAATCCCGGAAATCGGCAGATCGGCGTCGCTGCGGAATTCAATCGATCCAAGGCCGATTGAGTCCGGTCAAAGCGAGAGAGCGGCTGCCTGCGGCCCGACAGCGAGCGCAGGCGAAGTGGCCTCTCGCCGTCTCGGGTGTTCGATGCCCCAGCTCCGCAAAGCCTCGATCACCTCGCGGAGGCGACGGCCCTTTTCAGTCAGTCGATACTCCACACGCGGCGGTACCACGGCGAAGACTTCCCGGTGAACGATGCCATCAGCCTCGAGCTCCCGGAGTTGCTTGGTGAGGCTGCGCTGCGTGACGTTGCCGACGCGCCGAGCCAACTCGTTGAAGCGCAGCGTCTCCTCCATCAGATGGTAGATCAGCAGGCCCTTCCACTTTCCGGCTATCTGCTCGAGGGCGGCCTCGACCGGACAGCCGCCACTGCAATCGTACGTCTCGAAGCGGGGAGACCTGAGTTCGTCTTCTACAGTATCCATTTTGTACCTATAGGCCGAAATTGTGCGTACTTGCGATGTGTAGGCTACCCGTCCATATGCGCGTGTAGCTGAACAATGTCAAAGCAGCTCGTACCGAGAGAACACGACATGACGACCATACTGATCACCGGCTCCACCGACGGCATCGGCTTGGAAACAGCGAAATTGCTGGCCAAGGGCGGTCACAGCGTGTTGCTCCACGGGCGCAACAAGGCGAAACTTGACCAAGTCGCCCAAACGCTCGCTCCGATTTCGGGTGGCACGAAGGTCGAGACCTTCGTGGCTGATCTGTCGGACATGGCTGCTGTCGAGGGCCTGGCTGCAGCTGTTGCCGATCGAGCCGGTCGTCTCGATGTGCTGATCAACAACGCCGGCATTTTCAAAACGCCCGATACCAGAACTGCCGACGGGCTGGATGTTCGGTTCGCGGTCAATACGATTGCACCATACCTTCTGACCATGCGGCTTGTACCGCAGCTCGAACCCTCAGGACGGGTAGTCAACCTGTCCTCCGCGGCTCAGAATCCCGTCGATCTCGAGGCGCTCGCCGGTTGGACTCCTCTGTCCGACATGGCTGCCTATTCGCAAAGCAAACTCGCGCTGACGGCGTGGTCGATGCATTTGGCGCGGAGACTCGGCGAGACCGGCCCCGCGATCATTGCGGTCAATCCTGGTTCGCTGCTTGCCACCAGAATGGTCAAGGAGGGCTTCGGCGTTGCCGGAAGCGATATCCGGATTGGCGCCGATGTCCTCTACAGGGCAGCGCTGTCGGAGGAGTTCGCATCAGCCTCAGGCCGCTACTTTGACAATGATTCCGGCCGGTTCGATTTACCCCACCCGGACGCTCTGGACCCCGCGAAATCCGCCGGGATTGTCCGCGCCATCGAAGCGTGTCTGGCGCGGCTGTCGATAGCAGCCTGATCATCCCACATCTGCAATCACCACCCCCAAGTCAGGAGAAGCCCAATGAAAGTTGTTGGCTATAGAACACCCGGCCCGCTCGACCGCGAAGACGCACTGATCGATTTCGAGATCGACAGGCCGACGGCAACCGGACGCGACCTGCTGGTCCGCGTCCAGGCGGTCTCGGTCAATCCGGTTGACTACAAGATTCGCATGAACCGTCCGCCGGAAGGCGATGCGCCGGCGATTCTCGGCTGGGATGCGGTCGGCGAAGTGGTCGAGACCGGCGACGAGGCGACGATGTTCAAGCCGGGCGACAACGTCTGGTATGCCGGCGCCATCGACCGATCCGGCACCAATGCGGAATACCACCTGGTCGACGAACGCATCGTCGGCAACAAGCCAGAATCGGCAACCAATGCAGAAGCTGCGGCGCTGCCGCTGACGACGCTGACGGCTTACGAAATGCTGTTTGACCGCCTGCGGGTGAATGACCCGGTGCCGGGCGCAGCGAAGGCTGTGCTTATCATCGGCGGTTCGGGAGGGGTCGGGTCGATCGCGATCCAGCTTCTGCGGGCGCTGACCGATCTCACTGTCATTGCGACGGCTTCACGCGGCAAAACGAAGGACTGGGTAAGCGAACTCGGCGCGCATCATGTGATCGACCACAGCAAGCCGCTCCCGCCGCAAATCGAGGCGCTCGGGCTCGGCCAACCGGGCTACGTGTTTTCGACCAACCGCACGGACCTCTACATCGGCCAGGTCGCGGAACTGATAGCGCCGCAGGGACGGTTCGGGTTGATCGACGACCCCGACACACTGGATGTCTCGCCCTTCAAGAGGAAGTCTGTCTCCACGCATTGGGAATTGATGTACACGCGCTCGCTGTTCCAGACACCCGACATGGGCAAGCAGGGCGAAATCCTGAACGAGGTCGCGGCTCTACTCGACGCGGGCAAGATCCGGTCGACCGCAACAGACGTGCTCGGCGCCATAACGGCTACCAACCTCAAGCGCGCTCACGCCCAACTCGAGACGGGTACGGCCCACGGAAAGCTGGTGCTCGAAGGATTCTAAAGCCGACAAGCGATCGCCAGACCTGTCATCTGCGCTAGCTCCCGGACAGGACGGCGACGCCGGGAAGCTCCTTGCCTTCCATCCATTCGAGGAAGGCGCCGCCGGCCGTAGAGACGTAAGTGAAGTCATCGGCGACGGCGGCATGGTTGAGCGCGGCCACCGTGTCGCCGCCGCCGGCGACGGAGACGAGCGTGCCGGCGCGCGTGGCCTTGGCGGCGTGCCTTGCGACGGCCACGGTCGCCTTGTCGAACGGCTCGATCTCGAAGGCGCCAAGCGGACCGTTCCAAACCAGGGTGGCCGCGCGGTCGACCCATTCGTTGACAGCGTCGACGGTCTTCGGTCCGACATCGAGCACCATCGCGTCAGCGGGGATGGCGCCGATGTCGACGGTCTCGTTGGCGGCGCCTGCCTTGAACTCTCGGGCGACCACACCGTCGACCGGCAGGACGATGGCGCAGCCTGCGGTGGCCGCCTCGATCATGATCTGCCGCGCCGTCTGGGCGAGGTCGTGCTCGCAGAGCGATTTGCCGACATCGGTGCCGCGCGCGGCGAGGAAGGTGTTGGCCATGCCGCCGCCGATGACCAGGGCGTCGACCTTCTGGACGAGGTTCATCAGGAGATCGAGCTTGCTCGATATCTTGGCGCCGCCGACGATGGCAACGACCGGTCGGGTCGGGTTGCCGAGGCCCTTTTCCAGCGCGTCGAGTTCGGCCTGCATGGTGCGCCCCGCATAGGCGGGAAGCAGGCGGGCGAGGCCCTCGGTCGAGGCGTGGGCGCGGTGGGCGGCGGAAAAGGCGTCGTTGACATAGAGGTCGCCACTGGCGGCCAGCCGCTTGGCGAATTCAGGGTCGTTCTTCTCTTCCTCCTTATGGAAGCGGGTATTTTCCATCAGCGCGATGTCGCCGGGCATCATCGCGAAGACGGCACCTTGCGCCGCCTCGCCGACGCAATCGCCGATGAAGGCAACCGGGCGGCCGATGACGTCGCTTGTCGCGCGGGCAACAGGCTCGAGCGACATGGATGGGTCGGGGCCATCCTTCGGGCGTCCGAAATGCGCCAGAAGGATCACCTTTGCGCCCTTGTCGGAAAGCTCCAGGATCGTCGGGGCGACGCGCTCGATGCGGGTAGCGTCGGTGACCTTGCCGTCAGCCATCGGCACGTTGAGATCGACACGCACAAGCACGCGCTTGCCCTTGACGTCGCCGATATCGTCGAGCGTCCTGAAACCGGCCATGATGGTCATTCCCTTCGTTCAAAAAATCCGCCGGACATTATCGCGAAGCGGCCCGGATGCAAGCCACCGAGGCGCTAGTTGCCCCGGCTGTTGTAGGTATCCTGGTCATCGATGCGCTCGGATGTCGGTTCCACATCTTCGCCACGGCGGCGCCGGCGCCAGCCCGCGACAAGCTGGCGTATGCGGTCGGCGAACTCGGTCGGGCTGAGGAAGGGAGGGATGCTGGTGAGCTGCGGGGTGGGCTCGAAGGAAAGGCCAACACTGACGATCCTGCCGCTGTCGTCGACGTCCCGCACGATGAGTTCGATCGGGCCGATGGTGACGCGGTCTGCATATTCGGCCCGACCGCCGAGGCGTTGCAGGATCAGCTGGCCGATGTTCAGCTTCAGCTCGGGATCCGTGAGGCCGGGGCTGTAGTTGTCCTCCAGTTCGCTGGCCATATGCGTGGGATCGAGCGCGAAGGCGCCGAAGAAATCGGCGTCGTCGGGGCTGACTTCTGTCGGGCTGGCGAACAGGCGGTCGAGCAGGCGCGGATAGCGGTCGGGCACGAAGATGTAGACATGGTCGCCGGCGACCAAACGCCCCGCATCCTGGTACTTCATCGATCGGCCTTCGCGGACAACGAGCGACGGACGCGCCCAGCGCGGGATGCGCTCGCCGCGCGCCACCGGACTGCCGGCTACGACCGTGTAGGCGAGGAGTTCGTGATGCGCCGAGCCCGGCAATTCAAGCTCGACTTTCTCGAGCGGACCGATGCGCGGCGGAACAATCAGGCCGAGCCGCCTGGCCAGCGGACCGATGGTCCAGCCCTGAACGATGAGCGACACCAGCACGATGATGAAGGCCATGTTGAACATGGTACGGCCATGCTCCAGATCGGCCAGCAGCGGCGTGATGGCAAGCAGGATGGAGACGGCGCCGCGCAGGCCGACCCACGAGATGAAGGCGGTCTCCTGGCGCGGGAAACGGAAGGGGATCAGGCAGAACCAAACCGCGATGGGCCGGGCTATGAAGATCAGGAACAGGCCGAGGCCGACTGACACCGGCAGGATGGGAAGGAACTGTGAAGGCGTCGCGAAGAGGCCGAGCACCAGGAACATGATGATCTGCGCAAGCCATGAAACACCGTCCTGGAAACGCTTCAGCAGGGCCTCGCCGCGGATGGAGGAATTGCCGGCGACAAGTCCTGCAAGGTAGACAGCGAGGAAGCCCGAGCCACCGATGGCGCCGCCAAAGGCGAAAACCAGAAGCGACAGTGTCAGGACGAAAATCGGCAGCAGACCGTGTTCAAGGTTCAGCTTGTCGACCAGCCGGCTGATGGCGAGGCCGCCGAGGATGCCGACGATGGCGCCGATGCCCATATTGGCGATGAAGCCAAGGATCAGGTCGGTGATCAGCACTTCCGCGACAGGGTCCTGGCCGAGCGCGATGATCTCGACAAAAGTTATGGTCAGGAAGATGGCGATCGGGTCGTTGGAGCCGGACTCGATTTCAAGCGTCGAGCGAACGCGGTCGCGCAGCCGGACATTGCCGACGCGCAGCAGGAAGAACACGGCAGCGGCGTCGGTCGACGCGACGGCAGCACCAAGAAGAAGCGACTCAAGCCAGTTGAAGTCGGTCAGGTAGAAGGCCGCAACGCCGAACAGGCCGGTGGTCAGGCCGACGCCGATGGTGGCCAGCGAGAGCGCGGGCAGGGCGGCTTGGCGCAACGCCGAGAGTGGCGTGCCGAAACCGGAATCGAAAAGGATGGCTGCGAGCGCCAGCGACCCTATGAAATAGGCGACGCCTGCATTGTCGAACTGAATGCCGAGACCATCGGCCCCGGCGGCCAATCCGAGGGCGAGAAAGAGCAGCAGCAACGGCGCGCCGAAACGGAAGGCGACAAGACTCGAGAACGCGGCGGCGAGCACCAGCCCGGTACCGACCAACGTTACGAGATAGACCGTATAATACATGCGGCCCTTGCCCCTCCAATTGCCATTTCTGCGTTGTCGTTACAGTGCGGCGAAGACAAGGCGTCGCGCAACCAGACAGGGCGATTTTGTGCCGCGCCGACGAAGATTCAGCACGAACGAAAACGCCCGGCCGAAGCCGGGCGTTTCAGAACCGATGTCGGACCGGTCAGGCGATGGTCTTGCCGAAGGCGACGGTGGTGTCGGCCATGCGGTTGGAGAAGCCCCATTCGTTGTCGTACCAGGACAGAACCGAGACGAAATTGCCGTCCATCACCTTGGTCTGGTCGAGCGCCATGGTGGACGAGGCCGGATCATGGTTGAAGTCGATCGAGACATTCGGGTGGTGGGTGACGGCCAGCACGCCCTTCAGCTTGCCCTTCGAGGCGGCAATCACCGCGTTGTTGATTTCCTCGACGGTGGTCGAACGCTTGGCGATGAACTTCAGGTCGACGACCGAGACGTTCGGGGTCGGCACGCGGATCGAGATGCCGTCGAGCTTGCCCTTAAGTTCCGGCAGCACCAGGCCGATGGCCTTGGCAGCACCTGTCGAGGTCGGGATCTGCGACAGGGCGGCGGCGCGGGCGCGGTAAAGATCCTTGTGCATGGTATCCAGCGTCGGCTGGTCGCCCGTGTAGGAATGGATCGTCGTCATCATGCCCTTTTCGATGCCGACTGTCTCGTGCAGCACCGCAGCAAGCGGGGCGAGGCAGTTGGTGGTGCAGGACGCGTTCGAAATGACGATGTGGTCCTTGGTCAGCTGGTCGTGATTGATGCCGTAGACGACGGTCAGGTCGGCGCCGTCGGACGGTGCTGAGACGATGACGCGCTTGGCGCCGGCGTCGAGATGGGCGGCGGCCTTGTCGCGTGCTGTGAAGATGCCGGTGCATTCGAGCGCAATGTCGATGCCGAGCTCCTTCCACGGCAGCTGCGATGGATCCTTGATTGCGGTGACCTTGAACTTTTCCTTGCCGATGGCGATGGAGTCGCCGTCGACGGTCACTTCATGCGGGAAGCGGCCATGCACGCTGTCGTAGCGCAGAAGGTGGGCGTTGGTCTCGACCGGGCCGAGATCGTTGACGGCAACGATGTCGATGTCGGTGCGGCCGGATTCGTAGATGGCGCGGACGATGTTGCGGCCGATGCGGCCGAATCCGTTGATGGCAACTCTTACGGTCATGGTGATCTCCCTGGGGGACGCGGGCTGGAGGGCTCGCAGCTTCATAGCGGCGCCGACCGAAATAATCCAGCCGGGAACGCCGTTGGCCTAAATCGATTAGGTCCTTGCCTAGCTAGCAGTCTGTGGACCGCAGCGACGCCGGCTTCACTTCTTGTGAAGCCGTGCCTCGGCCGCCTTGACGGTCGCCTCGGCGGTAATGCCGAAATGCGGGTAGAGCTGTTCGATCGGGGCGCTGGCACCAAAGCCATGCATGCCGATGAAGATTCCGTCGGCGCCGATGAAGCGGTCCCAGCCCATGCGGATGGCCGCCTCGATGGCGATCTTGACTGGGGCGTCGCCCAGGATTCTTGCCTTGTACTCGTCGCTCTGCTCCTCGAAGAGTTCGAAGGCGGGAACGGAAACGACGCGGGTCGGATGGCCGTGCTCCTGCAGCGCGGTGCGCGCGGCAAGGGCGATCTCTACTTCGGAGCCCGTGGCAAAGATCGTCACGGCAGCCTTGCCGTCTGCGGCGGCGAGTTCGTAGGCACCCTTGGCGCAGAGGTTCTCCGCGACGTATTCGGTGCGCACGGCCGGAAGGTTCTGGCGGGTCAGCGCGATGGTCGACGGCGTCTTGGTCCTCTCCAGTGCAATCTGCCAGCATTCGGCGGCTTCCATCGCGTCGGCCGGGCGGAAGACGATGTGGTTGGGAATGGCGCGCAGCGCGGCAAGATGCTCGACCGGCTGGTGGGTCGGGCCGTCTTCGCCGAGGCCTATGGAATCATGGGTCATGACGAAGATCGACCGGATGCCCATCAGCGAGGCGAGCCGCATTGCCGGGCGGGCGTAATCCGAGAAGCACAGGAAGGTGCCGGAATAGGGGATGACGCCGCCATGCACGGCCATGCCGTTCATGGCTGCGGCCATGCCGTGTTCGCGGATGCCGTAGTGGACATAGCGTTCGCCGTAGTGGCCGGGAGCGATCGGCTTGGTCTGGCTGGTCTTGGTGTTGTTGGAGCCGGTTAGGTCGGCCGAGCCGCCGATGGTCTCCGGCACCGCGCCGTTGATGACCTCTAGCGCCATTTCGCTCGACTTGCGGGTGGCGACCTTGGGCTTGTCGGCGGCGAGCTGCTTCTTGTAGTCGGCGATGACGCTGTCGAAGTTCTTCGGCAGGTCGCCGCGCATCCGGCGCTCGAACTCGCTGCGAATGCCGGTCTCGGCTGCGGCGAGGCGCTTTTCCCAGTCGGTGCGCTTGGACACCGAGGCCTTGCCACTGGCGCGCCAGGCTTCAAGGACATCGGCGGGCACGACGAAGGGCTCGGAATCCCAGCCGAAGAATTGTCTCGCACCGGCAATCTCGTCGGCACCCAGCGGCGAGCCATGTGCCTTGTTGGTGCCGGCCTTGGTCGGGGCGCCGAACCCGATGGTGGTCTTGCAGGCGATCATGGTCGGCTTGTCGGAATGGCGCGCCGCCTCGATGGCGTAGGCGATCGCCTCGGGGTCCATGCCGTCGATGTGGCTGGCGTTCCATCCGGAAGCCTGGAAGCGGGCGACCTGGTCGGTGGAATCGGCAAGCGAGATGTTGCCGTCGATGGAAATGTCGTTGTTGTCCCACAAGACGATCAGCTTGTTGAGCTTGAGATGTCCGGCAAGCGCAATGGCCTCCTGCGAGATGCCTTCCATCAGGCAGCCGTCGCCGGCCAGCACATAGGTATAGTGATCGACCAGCGCGTCGCCGAAGGAGGCGTTCAGGATGCGTTCGGCAAGCGCCATGCCGACAGCATTGGCGACGCCCTGGCCGAGCGGGCCAGTGGTCGTCTCGATGCCGGCGGCGTGCCCGTATTCCGGGTGGCCGGCGGTCTTCGAGCCAAGCATGCGGAAGTTCTTGATCTCGTCGATGGTGATGTCTTCGTAGCCGCTGAGATACATCAGCGAATAGAGCAGCATCGAGCCGTGGCCGGCCGACAGCACGAAACGGTCGCGGTCGGGCCAGTGCGGATTCTTCGGATCGTGCTTGAGAAAGCGGGTGTAGAGGACCGTCGCTATGTCGGCTGCGCCCATCGGCAGGCCGGGGTGGCCGGAGTTTGCCTTCTGAACCGCGTCCATGGAGAGGAAACGGATTGCGTTGGCCATCCGGTCATGCTGCTTGCGATCGGTCATGAAAATTACCGCCAATTCAGGTTTTCGGGACAAGTAGACTGCGTCGGAAACGGGCTTCAAATAGCAGGCGGCAGGCTGCTGTCAATGAATCCGGACCGCCAAAGTAGCCGTAGCGACATTGATTCTGCCTGCCAGCGTTCGGAATGCGGGGGACAGCGTCAAGAGCTTTATTGACGCCAAATTCACACGGTGCCTAATGTTTCGCTTATAAGGCGTTCTGAACGCGAACGATTCGGTGATGGGCGGGAGCAAAACGGGTGCCATGACCGGGGATGCAACATTAAAGGAAGTCATTGCCCGGCTGGGCAAGGCTATCGATGTGCTCGAGCATGCCGCCACTGTCCGGCTGGAGCGCGAGCAGGATTATTCGGAAGCAGACGCGGAAGTCCAGCGCCTGAACGCCGACCGGGCGCGGCTGGCGCAGGAACTCGACGGCGCCGAGGCGCGCAGCGAACGTCTCGAGGACGCCAACAAGGAAGTGTCGCGACGGCTGGTGACAGCGATGGAAACCATCCGCGCCGTGCTGGACAGGTAGTGAAATGGCCCAGGTAACAGTCACCATCGACGGCAAGGCCTATCGCATGGCCTGTGACGAAGGCCAGGAAGAGCACCTCATGGAGCTGGCGCTGCGCTTCGACCGCTACGTCTCGCACCTGAAGGAATCCTTCGGCGAGATCGGTGACCAGCGACTGACCGTGATGGCCGGCATCATGGTGATGGACGAACTCTCCGAACTTCAAAAGCGGATGATGGGCATGGAAAGCGAGGTGGCGACGCTGCGCAAGACGCGCGATGACGCGCTCACCAAGGCCGACAAGAACGACGCCGCGCTGACCGGCGCGCTGGGCGGACTCGCGCAGCGGATGGAAGCTCTTGCCGAGAAGCTGGCGGTAAAGGCGGGCTAGAAGCGGAGTCCGCACGAGGCAGCGTCGATCGGGCCGAAGCGACGGTGCCGGGCGCCCAAGGCTGCTGCGCTGTTTGAGCCCAGGCAACGGCAATCAGCAAGGGAGCACATCTGATCGCATTGCGAATTCATTGCATCGGCTGGAATTTCGATCTTCCTGTGGTAGTCATCGACCCGACCAAATCGCTGGTTCGTCTCGGGATCGGCATTCGCCAGAACAGTTGCCAGAACCAGAGTTGAGCATGATCTCGGTCGTCATCCCGGCGCTGAACGCGGCCCACACGATTGGTGCGACGCTCGAGAGCCTGGTGCCGGACAGAGATTTGATCGGCGAAATTATCCTGGTCGACGATGCGTCGGTTGATGGCACTGCGAACATCGCCTTGGCGGCGGCGCGAAGGCTGGGCCTGCCGCTGGAGGCGATGCTTGTCGATGTCGCAAGCCCGGGCGCTGCCCGGAATGCGGGGCTGGCCAAGGTCAAGGGCGACCACGTATTCTATCTCGATGCCGACGACCAGTTGATCGACCGCGGGTTGACCCTGCTGCATCAAGCCCTGCAACGGAATTCAGGCGCGGAACTGGCGATCGGTGCCTCGATCCACCGCAGCAGCCGGGGGGACAAGATCAAGCTACCCGGCGACTACTCGTCCGACCGCCTGGTCAATGCGCAGCGCTATCTGGAGAACAAGTTGCGCTCCATCACGATGGGAAGCGCGCTGGTTTCCGCGGCAGCTACCGCCTCCGTACGGTTTCCGGAGCGGACCATGCTTGACGAGGATACGTGCTACTGGGCGGCACTGCTGACCAAGGTCTCGGTGGTGACGATCGACGCACCGCTTCTGGCCTACAATATCGACGAGGACCGCATGGCGCGGCGCTTCGTAACCGAACCGCGCAAGGTATTGCTTGGCCTTTCGCGCGAACTTGACAGGCTGGCGTGCCACAACATCGATCTCCAGGTGCTGCAGCGGCGCAAGGCGTGGCTCGCCCTGCGGATCGCGCGGCAGTTGATGCTCCGGGGGCGCTACGGCGAGGCGGCCGGAATGATGCGTGTGGCGCGGACGCGGGGAGGCCTGGGTCACCGCCTAAAGGTCATGCAGTACATGTCGCGTATCAGGGCGGGGTTGAGATCAGGCGACGCCGCAAATCCGGCCCCACGCGCAGCGACATCGCCCCGGACGCTTGTCCTCACCGTCGATCCCGCGAACCCGCCCGTGTCGGGAGCGGATTTGAGGAACTTTCAGAATGCCGTGGCAGCTGCCGAACTTGGTCAAGTCAGGCTCGTATCGGTGCACCCCTTGGGCGGGGCGGCTCCCGTTTCCCGGGTGGAGACGCATTCCCTCAGCGTTTCGGGAGAGCAGCGAGGCCGGCCGGTGGCTCGGCGCACCGCCGACATCGAGGTTCGCCTCTCGCGGCGGCTTCTCGAACGCCTGCTCGACCAGGTTAGGGATTTTCGCCCGGATACCGTACTGGTGGAGGGAATTCCGCTCTTTCCGTTGCTCCGCCATATCCGTCCGCTGGTGCCGAAGGTCATTCTCGACATGCACAATATTGAGTCCGACCTCGCGGCGCAGATTGCAGCAGGACGAGGGCGCGGCCTGTTTGGCGTCTTGCGGCGCAGCGAAGCGGAAAGCATCGGCGCGCTCGAAGCCGCGGCCTTGAAGATGGTTGACCGCGTCTGGATCTGTTCCGAGGACGACCGCCAACGGCTGCTTTCGCTGGTCGACGTGAACATTCCTGTCGACATCGTTCCAAACGGGATTCCGAGGTCCTCGGCAATTCCGGCTAGCCTCGATGCCCTCCCGGGGCACGGCCAGGGCTTCCCGGTGATGGTCTTTGTCGGACACTTGTCCTATCCGCCGAATGTCGAGGCGTCCGGCAGGCTGGCATCGACCATCCTGCCACGCGTCAGGCAGTCGTTCCCGACCGCTCGGCTAATTCTTGCCGGTCGCTCTCCGGCCGCATCAGTGGAGGCACTTGCTCAGCCCGACCTGGTGGATGTCATCGCTGACCCAGCAGATCTGTCGGACATCTTCCGGCGGGGCCATCTGAGCGTCATTCCGCTTTCGTGCGGCGGCGGGACGCGTATCAAGATTCTGGAGGCGATGGCCTGGGGACTGCCAGTGGTCGCCACTCCGCTTGCGGCGGAAGGTCATGGTTTGGTCGAGGGCATCGAGATCGTTGCGGCTCAGTCGGACGAAGAGGTTGCGCAGGCGATCATCGACTTGTGCTCAAAACCGGAAGTGTTGGAGCGGCAGCGGCAGGCAGCGCGGGAGAGGGTGATGGAGAGTTTTGGTCCGGAGACGATCCGCCAGGCTGTCCGGGATGGGCTAGGCCTCGCCGAAGCAGACAAGGATTGAGATGATGATCCCGCCCATCCTGCATCAGACCTGGAAGACCGACGAGATTCCCGACAAGTTCAGGCGATGGTCGGACAGCTGGCTGGAACACAATCCGGGCTGGAGGCGCATGTTCTGGACCGACCGGACGCTGCTGGCGTTTGTCGGCAAGCACTATCCCGATTTCCTGCAGACCTTCTGCAGCTATCCGGCCGGCATCGAACGCGCGGACGCTGCCCGCTACCTGCTGCTGCACCACTTCGGCGGGGTCTATGCAGATCTCGACTGCGAGTGCGTGGCTCCCTTCGCCCAGATCATGGACGAGGAGAGGGTCGTGCTTTGCCATGAACCGGCTGCGCACCTGCCCATGCACATTCCGTATCGCGGCATGACGCACCTGCTGTTCAACGGAACGATGGCCAGCCCTGCCGGCCATCCGTTCTGGTTGCATCTGGCATCTTATCTGCCGGGGCTCGCCGGATCGAAGGATGTGCTGGATGCGACGGGCCCCTGCGTTCTGACTTCGGCGCAGATCAGCTATCTCGACCAGTCAGCGCTGGCGATCCATCCGCCGGCGCTCTTCGCGCCGCTCGACAACAAGGGGCTGAACGCATCGGGTTCGACCGACGTGGGGGGAGAGTCGCTCTCCGTTCACCATTGGGCAGGGACATGGCTGGAAAGTGCATCCCACCCGAGACTCCTGAACAAGCTGAAGCGCCTGTTCTACCGCGCGACCTACCTGGCGACCCGGGGAGCGCAACTCAGCCTCGAGGAGGCCAGAGCTGGCGTCGACCCTGAAGTGCTCGGACGGGTGCCGCCGGAGGGTGGAAACATTGCCGTTCTGGTGCCGCTGCGTGACGCGAGCGAGCACATCGGACCGTTTCTCGACCTGCTGCAGGGCCAGGACTATCCCTGCGAGCGCATAAAGCTGGTCTTCTGCGAGGGAGACAGCTCCGACGGGAGCTGGGAAAAGCTGCAGTCTGCGGTCGAGCCGCTGAGGCATCGGTTCCGCGATATCGTGCTGCTCCAGAAGTGTGTCGGGACGCGCGTGGACCGCAAGGGCCGCCACAAGCGCGGCCTGCAGCGCGTCCGGCGCACGGGTCTCGCTAAGGTCCGGAATCACATCATCGAGAACGGGCTGGATGACAGCGATGACTGGGCGCTTTGGATCGACATCGACGTCTGGCGGTTCCCGGACGATGTCATCGAGACGCTGATCGGAACGGGTCGGCGGATCGTGGTGCCCAACTGTGTGCTGTATCCCAACGGTGGCAGCTTCGATCACAACAGTTTTGTCAGTGTGCCGGCACCACGCGATCACCGCTATTACCGCGACATGCGCGCCGGGCTGCACCAGCCGTCGGCCCACTACCAAGGCCGGCGCGTACTGAGCGACGTGCGTCACCTGGATCGCATCGACCTCGACGGCGTTGGCGGCACCATGCTGCTGGTGGATGCGGCACTTCACCGGGGCGGCCTGGTGTTCCCCGAAGAGCCCTACAAGGACCTGGTCGAGACCGAAGGTTTCGGCGTGCTGGCAAAGGACCTCGGCGTCAGGCCGCTTGGTTTGCCGCGGGTCGAGATCCTGCACGTTCCGTGGTGAAGCCTGCGCTCCAAGCGAAAACCGCGCCGGGATGAACCGGCGCGGTTGAACTTTCTAGGAGATGCCTTGGCTGGCGTCAGGCTGCCGGCTGCGCGTCGATGGTGCGCAGCGCTTGTGCCTGCCGCTTGGCGGCGGCCTTGACGGCGTCCTGAACCTTCTCGAAGGCGCGCACCTCGATCTGGCGCACGCGCTCGCGGCTGATGTCGAACTCGCCCGACAATTCCTCAAGCGTCATCGGGTCGTCGGACAGGCGGCGCGCCTCAAAGATGCGGCGCTCGCGCTCGTTGAGCACGTCGAGCGCGCCCGACAGCATGCCGCGCCGGTTTTCCAGCTCGTCCTGCTCGATCAGCATGGTCTCGGCACTGTCGTGATCGTCGACCAGCCAGTCTTGCCATTCGCCGGACTCGCCCTCGGACGCACGGATCGGCGCGTTGAGCGAGGCGTCGCCCGACAGGCGGCGGTTCATCGAGACGACTTCCGCCTCGCTGACGTTCAGCCTGGTGGCGATCTCGGCGATCTGGTCCGGCTTCAGGTCGCCGTCGTCCAGCGCCTGGATCTTGCCCTTGACCTTGCGGAGATTGAAGAACAGCCGCTTCTGGTTGGCGGTCGTGCCCATCTTCACAAGGCTCCACGAGCGCAGGATATACTCCTGGATCGAGGCCTTGATCCACCACATCGCATAGGTAGCCAGACGGAAACCGCGCTCCGGCTCGAATTTCTTGACGGCCTGCATAAGGCCGACATTGCCCTCGGAAATCACTTCGCCGATCGGCAGTCCGTAGCCGCGATAGCCCATGGCGATCTTGGCGACGAGCCGAAGGTGGCTGGTGACGAGCTTGTGGGCCGCGCCTGTATCCTCATGCTCCTGGTACCGCTTGGCGAGCATGTACTCTTCCTGCGGCTGAAGCATCGGGAAACGGCGGATTTCTTCCAGGTAGCGGCTGAGGCCGCCTTCGCCTGAAACAATACTGGGTAGTGACTGGGCCATAACAGCGCCCTCCTCTCTCAACATTGCCCCCAAATTGTGGCGGGCATCCGTTCCGGCCGCTGAAACGCGCTTCCGGAACAACCGATATATATAGGAACAAAACGGGAAAAGACAGGGTTTTGTTCAATATCGAACAGTGTGTCACGCCAAAGTGAACAACAACAGTCAACTTATCTGAATCTCAGATCAAAGTTTGCGAAAGGCCACGACAAGCGCCTGCATGTCCGCCGGCATATCCGCCTCAAAACGCATGATCTCACCCGTGACCGGATGGGCAAAGGCAAGAAGTTTCGCGTGCAGGGCCTGGCGCGGAAAATCCTTCGTCATCGTTTTCAACGGTTCGGGGAGGCGATTAGCCTTGGTGCGGAAGGCCATGCCGTAGTCCTGGTCACCGACGACCGGATGATGGATGTGCGCCATGTGAACGCGGATCTGGTGCGTTCGTCCGGTTTCCAGCCGGCATTCGACAAGCGAGACGGTGGCGGTATTGTCCGGCTTCGGCTCGAAGTGCTCGAGCACGGTGTAGCGGGTGACCGCATGGCGGGCGTCGTTGCGGCCCTCCGGCACCACGGCGCGCCTGACCCGGTCGGCGGCACGACCGAGCGGTGCGTCGATGGTTCCCGACTTTTTGGGTGGTGCGCCCCAGACGAGCGCGACATAGGCGCGCTCGAGCTCGCCGGACAGTCCATGATCGGCAAAGGCACGCGACAGGGCGTGGTGCGCGCGGTCGGTCTTTGCCGCCACCATGACGCCGCTGGTGTCCTTGTCGAGACGGTGGACGATACCCGGCCGCTTGACGCCGCCGATGCCCGACAGGCTGTCGCCGCAATGGTGGATCAGTGCGTTGACCAGCGTGCCCGACCAGTTGCCGGCGCCTGGATGGACGACCAGTCCAGGCGGCTTGTTGATGACGATGAGTTCGGCGTCCTCGTAGAGAATGTCGAGCGGAATGTCCTCGCCCTCGGGTTCGGGCGGTTCGGCTTCGGGCAGGGCGACCTGGACGCTGTCGCCTGGCGCCAGTTTGCGCTTGGTCTCGGTGACGGGGACGCCGCCGATCGAAACTGCACCCTGGCGGATCAGCGCCTGGATGCGACTGCGCGAGTAGTCGCCGCCGAGTTCGCGCGTCAGCCACTGGTCGAGGCGCAGCCCGACGGCATCGGCTCCGGCCTCGAAGACTATCAATCCGTCGTCGGCTTCGCTATCAGGATCGCGCATCGGGCAGGACAACCGGAATGGACATGACAAAGCCGAAATTCGACGACGAAGAGGAAAAGCCGCTCGACCCCGCGGTCGAGAAGGTGCGCAGGAAGCTGGTTCGTTTCGTCGGCATCAATCTTGCCCTGCTGTTTCTCGCCCTTATGGCGGTGGTGGGAGCGGTTGTCTACAAATCGCGGTCTCTGGAGCCAGCGAGCGTCGCCGGCGGCGACATTCCTTCGCCCGAGGGAATGGTGGAAGCAGAGATCGCGCTGCCGGCCGGCGCCAGGATCGTCTCGCAATCGCTGTCGGGAAACCGGGTCGCCATCGACGCCGCGCTTGCTGGCGGCAGCCGCGCGATCTTCGTCTACGATTTCGCCGAACGGCGCATGATCGGCCGGCTGGCCATCAGCCAGCCATGACGAAGGCGCAGAAGTCGGACGCAGGCGCCCCGCGACGGCTGGCCACGGTTGCGCTGCTGGTTTCCGACTATGACGAGGCAATCGCCTGGTATTGCGACCGGATCGGCTTTGCCCCTGTCGAGGACGTCGATCTTGGCAGTGGCAAACGCTGGGTGACGCTTGAACCAGGCGAGGGCGGAGCGCGGCTGCTGCTTGCGAAGGCCGAAGGCGAGCGACAGGCAGCGCGCATTGGCGACCAGGCCGGCGGACGTGTGGCGTTGTTCCTGGAGACCGATGATTTTTCCCGCGATCACACAGCCATGCTCGCCAAGGGGGTGACCTTCAAAGAGGAACCGCGCCGTGAGGCCTATGGCACGGTGGCGGTGTTCAGCGACCTCTACGGCAATCTGTGGGACCTGATCGAGCCGAAGCGGCGCACCTGAGCCGCACTTGATCGACGCCCTGATCGCGCCTTGAGGCAAAGCCGGCTATGCACATTGTGCGGATGGCCCGGCCGCGCCGGGTAGCTGCGTCGCCAGCCCGGCGACGGCACAATTCCTCGAAAAGCGATGTTGCATTTGTACGCCCGCCAGCCTATATCGCCACTTCTTGCCGGCGCGCCCATCGTCTAGCGGTCAGGACACCGCCCTCTCACGGCGGGAACAGGGGTTCGATTCCCCTTGGGCGTACCAATCAATCCTTTGAAATCGTTGGATGTTGCCATTGGACGGTGTCGCGCCGTCCCTGCGAAGCAATTTACTTCCGGACGGATGTGTCCGCATCGCGGCTTCCCATCAAGGGCGGATATGCGGTCGCTGCTGCGGTACAGGCTTCATTCCGGCGGCAGGTTGGCCTTACCTAAGGCCGTCAAGCCTTCAGCAGCAGATGCTCACGTTCCCAGGCCGTCACGACAGTGTCGAACGCGTCGAGTTCCCGGTCTTTCACGCGCAGGAAGATCTTCATGAAGTCCTCCCCCAGCAAGTCCCGCACGGGTTCGCAGGCGGCGAGGCGCTCCAGACCATGCAGCATCGACCGTGGCAAGGTGCTCGGCGCCAGATAGACGTTGCCAAGTGCTTCGGGTGAACGTTCCAGACGCTCTTCGACGCCGAGATAGCCGCACAGCAGCGTGGCGGCGATGGCCAGATAGGGGTTGGCGTCGGCGCCGGGCAGCCGGTTCTCGACGCGTCGTGCATCGCGCCCGGCGTTCGGCACGCGCAGGCCGCAGGAGCGATTGTCGTGCGACCATTCGACATTGGCGGGTGCGCTGTGATTGGGCCGAATTCGCCGGTAGGAATTCACACTCGGGGCAAACAGAGGCAGCGCTTCGGGCACGTATTTCTGCAGGCCGCCCATGAAGTGGCGGAACATCGGCGTATCGATGCCGTCGGCGTCAGCAAACAGATTGTCCCCCGCCGCGTCGGTCAGCGACACATGCAGATGCATCGCGCTTCCCGGCTGAGCGTCGGTGGGCTTGGCCATGAAGGTGGCATGCATGCCTTGCGTCAGTGCCGCATCGCGAGCGATGCGCTTGAACATTACGACCTGGTCGGCGAGCTTGAGCGGATCACCGTGCAGAAGATTGACCTCGATCTGCGCGGAGCCGGTTTCGTGGCTAAGCGTATCGACGTCAACGCCGGCAATCGCGCAATGCTCAAAGATGCGGCGCGTCACGGGCCCAAACGCCGCAAGCGCCTCCATGTCGTAAGGATTCTGCGAGCGCTCCTGCCGGCCGGCCGCAGACGTCGGCGCGACGAGAGGGTCGCGAGGATCGGGATTGGGCGCTGTCAGGTAGAATTCGAGCTCCGGCGCGACGACTGCCCGCCAGCCCTTTTCGGCATAGAGCGACAGAACCGATTTCAGAAGTGTCCGGGGCAGGGCGCTCCACAAGCGGTCAGCCGGATAGCACGCATCGGCGATCACCAGGGCTCGGCGCGGCTGGCTGCCCGGAGACAGGCACAGCGAGTCGAGGTCCAGCACGATCTGCATGTCCGGATCGCCAAACGCAAATGCCTGGTCGAGCGAACCTGAGTAGCGACCGTCGGCGCAGACCAGCAGGACGCTGGTCGGCATGTAGAGCGGCGCGCCGTCGATCGCCTTCAGGAACTTGTCGACGGGCAGGACCTTGCCGCGCAGGTACCCGTTCATGTCGGGGACGAGGCACTCCACCTCGCGGATGCCGTGTTGCGCCAGCCAGCCGGCAGCGTCATTCATGATGGAGGACCAGCGTCTCAGGCATGCTTTCGTCCTCCGGATTCGCGAAACCATTCGTCGGGATAGGGATACCACCATTCCTGCACCGAAGGCTTGTGGTCAATAATCACCATTTTCGAGCGGCGGAAAGCATCCAGACCCTGGCGGCCGAGTTCGCGGCCGAGCCCGGAGGCCTTCCAGCCCCCGAAGGGCAGCGCGTCGTTGTCGATCAGCGGATTGTTGACCCAGACCATGCCGGCCTCGAGCCGCTCGGCGGCCTCGTGCGCCTCGGCAAGGTCGGTGGTGAAGATCGAGGCGCCGAGCCCGAAGGGGCTGTCATTGGCAAGCCGGATCGCCTCGTCGAAATCCTTTACCCTGCAGATCGCGGCCACCGGCCCGAAGCACTCCTCGCGGCAGATCGCCATCTCGGGCGTTACGCCGGTCAGGATGGTGGGCTCGTAGAACCAGCCGACATTGTGCGCCGGCGGGATGCGGCCGCCCGTCACGGCCGTAGCGCCTTGGGCAACCGCATTGTCGACCAGCCGCATCACCTTGGCGCGCGCCGCTTCGCTGACCAGCGGGCCGATTTCCGTCTTGCCGAGACCATTGCCGATTCTGAGGGCTCGCGTCTTCTCAGCGAACAGCTCGACGAAAAGATCGTGCACGGAGTCGACGACGAAAAAGCGCTCGGCCGAGGTGCAGACCTGCCCGGTGAGATGAAAAGCGGCAGTCACACTGCCGGCGGCGGCAATTTCGAGCGGTGCATGCGCCGAGACGATCAGCGGATCGCTGCCGCCGGCCTCGATGACGCAGGGCTTCATGCGCTCGGCGCAAGCTACCGCCACCGCCTTGCCCGCGGCGACTGACCCCGTAAAGGCGACGGCGTGGGTGCGGTCGGACTCGACAAGCGCCTTGCCGGTTTCGGCGCCGCCCGGCAGGCAGCAGACGAGCCCTTCCGGCAGGCTGCGAAAGACGCTCATATAGTCGAGCGTTGACAGCGTCGTGGCCTCCGCCGGCTTGACGATGCAGGCATTGCCCGCCGCAAGCGAGGCAGCCACCGTCCAGCACATCAAGAGGATCGGGAAATTGTAGGGCATGATATGCACCGACACGCCATAGGGCTCGTAGCGCGCATACTGGAACGAGCCGGCCTGGGTCGTGCCGGCGATCTTGCCTGCCTCGTCGCGCGCCATCTCCGCGTAATAGCGGAAGATGGCGGCGCAATTGGCGATCTCGCCGATCGCCTCCGGATAGGGTTTGCCCATCTCGCGCACCATCAGTTCGGCGCAACGCGTGAAGTCGGCGGCCTCGATGGCGTTGGCGACGGCGTGCAGATGCCGCGCCCGGCTCTTTGCATCGAGCTTCTTCCAGCCCGCCTGCGCCTCCGTTGCGGCGGTCAGCGCGGCGTCGATCTCTGCCTCGTTCGCGGCCGCGGTGGCGCCGACCGTTTCCAGCGTTGCCGGATCGATCACCGGGCTCTGCGCGCCCGACATGGCGATGAAGCGGGGATTGACGAAGTAGCTCGGCTGGTCGCTTGAAAAGCTCATTTCGGTCTCGCCTTGCGTGAGTGCGTGTCCACGGAGCCCGCTCAGCGGATCATGTAGACCTTCTTGATCGTCTCGTGGACGGTGCAGACGCCCCTCCAGTCCTGCGGAAAAAAGGCCGCCGTGTCGGGCACGATCTCGATTACCTCGCCGGACTCGTGGACGTAGGTGCAGCGGCCCTCGAGGAAGTGGCAGAATTCGTCGCGCGTCACGTGACACTTCCACTTGCCGGGCGTGCAGACCCAAAGCCCGCATTCGGATTGCCCGTCCGGGCCCTTGTGCAGCAGCTTGCCCGAGGTACGCGACTGTCCCTCGATCATCGTCGGGATCACACCCCAGTCGACGAGGTCGGTGATGGCGAGCGGCGATTGCATCACGGGTGTTGTCATGTCGTATGTCTTCCTTGGGTTGGTGCGGCTCATGCCGCCAGCATGTAGATGTTGCGCATTGTCTCATGGACGGTGCATTCGCCCGTCCAGCCGGCCGGAAACAGGACAACCGTTCCCGCTGTCACCTCGACCGTCTCGCCGGCATCCGAACGGTAGCTCGCCCGGCCGGCGACGAAGTGACAGAGTTCGTCGCGCGGTATCGTCAGCCGCCAGCGGCCCGGCGTGCACACCCAGATGCCGCATTCGGGACGGTTATCCGGCCCCTTGTGCACCAGCCTGCCGCTCGAATGCGACGCGCCCTCCAGCGCGTCGGGCTGGACGCCCCAGTCCACCAGGTCCGAGCGCGTCGACGCCTGGTAGAGATGCGGTGCGGAAGACATGGTCATGCCCTGAGCAGCCCTTCAAGCAGGCCGGCGGCCTTTTCAGGACCGTTCTGCGCCTGCATCTGTGCCGAGGTGGCGGCGAGCTTCTTCTGCATCGCCGGATCGGTCAGGCAGGTCTCGATCTTCGCGACGAGTTCGGCATCGCTCCAGTCATAGCGCGGCATCTTGAAGCCGTGTCCGGTTTCCTGGACGCGGGTGGCATTGTCGTGGCCGTCCCAGACATAGGGCATGATGATCGCCGGCTTGCCGAAATAGAGGCACTCGGTGAAGGAGTTGTTGCCGCCGTGGTGGATCACCGCATCGATCTGCGAGATCACCGATGGCTGCGGAAACCAGCTGTCGATGATCACATTGCCGGGCACGTCTGAATACTCGCCCTTGTAGTCCCCGACATTGACGAGCGCGCGGTAGCGCGTCCCGGCCAGCGCCGAGATGATGCGCTTCAGGAGCGCGGTGTCGCCGGCGCCGAGCGAGCCGAACGAGACATAGAGCAGTGGCCCGTCATTGTTCTTGGCAAAGGTTGGCACCGTATAGGGCGCCTCCTTGCGCACGCAGCCCTCGAGATACTGGAACTGCCCCGGATCGAGCGGTTTCCCGCGGCTGAACTTCACAGCCTCCGGATAGAGCAGCAGGTTGAGATGGGGCGACGCCTCGAAGAACTGCCCAACCGGGTAGGCCGCTTCGCCGTTTGCCATCAGGAACGCGTTGAAGTCGTCATGGATCGGCTTGATCACGGCGTTGAAGTGTTCGCGATACTTCGCGTGGCAAGCGTGATCGTGTTCGCCGCAGCCAGACAGATGCGGCGGGATGCCCTCATCCTCGATCTCGTTTTCCGAGCAGGAGATGATGCGTACCCACGGCTTGCCGTACTGCTTGATGGCCGGGAACAGGATCACGTTGTCGACGCAGATCAGGTCCGGGTCGATCTTCGCCAGCACGCCGGGCAGATCCTTCTGTGCCCATTTTGCGCTGTCGACGATCGCCGTCCAGCAGTCCTTCACGTAGTTGTCGACCTGATCGTAGGGCGACTTGCGGAAATTCGGGATATGGCCGTTGATGAAGTCCTCCCAGAATTTCGCCATCTGCTCGGGCGGCATCGGCGCGGAGAGGTTCACCGGATGGGCCTCGAAGCCGTAACCCTTGTAGACGTCGACGAAACCGGGGTCGGAAAGGAATACTGCCTTGTGCCCCCGCGCCTCGACGGCCTGGGCGATACCGACCGAGTTGAGTGCCGGGCCAAAGGCCGCCTCGGGAAAGAATGCGATCGTCTTCTGGGCCATGGATACCTCCTTCAATCCTTGAAAATGCGCGTGTCGGCCGCCGACCAGCCGATCTCGACCGCGTCGCCGACGCCGATCGGGCGACGGTCGGCGGCATCGGCGGTCACCCGGACGAGGAACGGCTTGTCGGTCAGCGACGTCTGGATGTGCAACTGCAGGTCGAGCCCATGATAAGCCAGGGCGGCGACCTTTCCGCCAGTCCGGTTCTCGATCCCTTCAGCCGGGAAGATATGGATGCGCTCCGGGCGCACTGCGGCGACTGCCGCGTCGCCGGTGGCCAAGCCCTGGGGCATGGTCCCCTTCAGCAGTGTTCCCTCGGTGCTCATCGCGCCATCTGCGCCCGCCTTCCCGGGGCAGAAATTCATCACGCCGATGAAGTCGGCGACAAAACGGTCTGCCGGGTGCTCGTAGATTTCGTGCGGCGTGTCGCATTGCAGTAGCCGGCCGTCCTTCAGCACCGCCATGCGGTCGGCCATCACCAGTGCTTCTTCCTGGTCGTGGGTCACGATGACGAAGGTGATGCCAACTTCGTCCTGCAGCCGCTTCAGTTCCAGTTGCATGGCGCCGCGCAACTTCTTGTCGAGCGCGCCGAGCGGTTCGTCGAGCAGCAGAAGGCGTGGCTTCTTTACCAGCGCGCGAGCCAGTGCCACGCGTTGCTTCTGGCCCCCGGAGAGCTGCTCGGGCTTGCGATCCGCGAGTTCGGAAAGTTGCGTGGTGGCGAGCATTTCGTCCACCCGTCCGCAGATCTCGGCAGCCGGCAGCTTTTCCATTTCCAGGCCGTAGGAGATGTTGGCGCGCACCGTCATGTGCGGAAACAGCGCATAGGACTGGAACATCAGGTTGACCGGCCGCCGGTTGGGCGGAATCTTGGCGATATCCTTGCCGTCGAGGAGCAGCCTGCCGCCGCTTGGCGCCTCGAAGCCGGCGAGCACGCGCAGCAGCGTGGTCTTGCCGCAGCCCGAAGGGCCGAGCAGGGCGAAGAACTCGTTCTCGCGAATGTCGAGAGAAACTCCGTCCACGGCGACGACGCTGCCGAAATTCTTGCTGACGCTGTCTATCGACAGAAGCGTTTTCGGATCGCTCATGGCGCAACCGTCCGGTTGAGCCGCTGCGACAGCGTCAGCGCGGCGATGCTCACCGCCATAACGATGGTCGCCAGCGCGTTGATCTCAGGCGTGATGCCGAAGCGGATCATCGAGTAAATCTGCATCGGCAGCGTCGTCGAGGCGCGGCCGGCGCCGGCTGTGAAATAGGCGATGATGAATTCGTCGACCGACAGGGTGAAGGCAAGCAGCGCGCCGGCGATCACCGCGGGCAGGATGACCGGCAGTGTCACGCGCCGGAACGTGGTGGTGGCCGAAGCCCCGAGATCGCTGGACGCTTCCACGATCGACCAGTCGAAGCTCTTCAGGCGCGCCCGCACGACCGAGCAGACGAAGGCGAGATTGAACACCACATGCGCCAGCACGATCGTGTGCAGTCCCATGGTGATTTTGAGCATCGAGAAGAATGACAATAGCGCGATGGCAAGCACGATGTCGGGAATGATCATCGGCGCGAAGATCAATGCCTCAAGTGCGCGACCGTGACGGCGACGCATCTCGATACCCAGCGCCAGCAGCGTGCCGAGCAGCGTGGCGATAGCCGTGGAGACCAGCGCCACAATCAGCGTGTTGAGAGCGGCCGACAGGATTTCGTTATTGCCGGCGAGCGATCCGTACCATTTCAGCGAAAAACCGGACCACACGGTCGGCAGGCCACCCTCATTGAAAGACAGGGCGACCAGCACCGCGATCGGGATGTAGAGAAAGCCGTAGATCAGCGCCAGAACCAGCCAGAGCGGGCTCCTGCCGGGCTTTGAGCGGTCAGCCATGGGCCGCATCTCCCTCGGCTGTGCGTGCGCGGCCGGATGCACGCTCGGCAGCCATCGCCTGAACGGTCAGGAGCAGCATCATGATGGCGATGAGCGCCATCGAGAGGGCCGCCCCGAAGGGCCAGTCGTTGGCGGTCAGAAACTGGTCGTAGACGAGGTTGCCGATCATCTGGAATCGGCCGCCGCCGAGCAGGGCGGGTGTCACGAAATTGCCGATCGACAGCACGAACACGAAGACTGCGCCGGCGGCGATGCCGGGCAGCGTCAGCGGCAGGATCACGCGCCGGAACGTCGTCATGGCCGAGGCGCCGAGGTCGCGCGAGGCTTCGGCAAGCTCCGGATTGAGGCGCGCCAGCGGCGCGTAGCAGGCGAGGATCACGAAGGGCAGGTAATTGTAGACAAGCCCCGTGATCACCGCGCCCTCGGTATAGAGTAGTGACGGCGGCTCACCCTCATAGCCGAACCAGCGCAGCAACTGAGTCAGCAGCCCCTCGCGGTTGAGAAGAACGATCCAGGCATAGGTCCGGATCAGGTAGTTCGACCAGAAGGGCAGTACGGCGAAGAAGAGGAACACCGGCTGCAGGCGGCGCGGCGCGGCGGCAATCGCATAGGCTGCGGCATAGCCGATCACGACGGCGATCAGTGTCGCCGTGCCGGCGATGCGCGCCGAGTTGAGGAAGATTCCCGCATAGAGCGGGTCGAATGCCAGACCGAAGTTTTCGAGTGTGAAGGTGTACTCGATGCCGCCGTAGATGCCGCGCCGAAAGAAGGCCAGTGCCAACACCAGCCCGCACGGCACCACCATTAGCGCGGTCAACCACGCGAGCGCCGGCGCCATCAGCAGGGATGAACGGGTGTTTGTCTGGGACAAGCTGGGCACCGTGCAGGTTGCCGGCGACGATTGGCGCCGCCGGCGGAGCTGAAATTGCGACCGTTACTGGGCGGCCTTGATCTCGCTCACGATGCGTGAATAGTTACGCTGCGATTCCCCGACATCGCGCAGCAGTTCGAATTTGACCAGCTCCTCGACCGGCATCCCCATGTTGGGATACTGCTCGGCAAGGCTGGCGGGCAGGCTGTCCATGGCCGCCTTGTTCGGCACTTTGTAGAGAATGTTTTCCGCCGCCCATGCATGGTTCTTCGCGTCGAGCATGAAGTTGATGAACTGGAATGCGGCGTCCTTGTTCTCCGACGCTTTCATCACCACCATCGTGTCGAGCCAGAGGTCCGAACCTTCCTTGGGGATGACGTATTTGATGTCGGCGTTTTCGCCGATGCCGTAGTTGCACCAGCCGTCCCAAGCATGCACCAGCACCGCTTCTCCGGAAACCAGCTTGGAATAGAATGTAGTGTCGTCATAGGCGAGCAGCGTGCCCTTCGCCGAAATAAGCAGGTCCTTCACCTCGGCCATTTTGGCCAGGTCGGTCTCATTCACCGAGTAACCCTTGGCCAGCTGACCGGCCGCGAGCAGCCAGCGGTCCGTCGCCAGCATCGTGGTCTTGCCCTTGATGGTGTCATTCGGCGCCAGAAGATCGTACCACGAGGTAGGCTCAGCATCGACAAGGTCGGAGCGGTAGCAAAGCCCGGTAGTGCCCCACGTATAGGGAACCGAGAAGGTGTTGCCTGAATCGTAGGAAAGCGTCGTCGCTTCCGGGTAAAGATTGGCCAGGTTGGGCACCTTGGCGTGGTCGATGGTTTCGGCGAGTCCGAGATTGTTCAACACTTCCGCAAAGGGCGACGAGACAAAGACGACGTCATAGCCCTTGCCGCCGGAAGCGATCAGCTTGCCCATGATCTCCTCATTGGTCGCGTGCACCACCAGTTCCCCAGAGGCCCCGGTGGCGGCCTTGAACGCATCCATCGCATCAGGCGCCATGTAGCCGTCCCAGTTGGAGATGACGAGGTTCTGGGCGGCGGCAGGCGCGGCGAATGCCAGTGCTGCACCAAGAACGAAGGTATGCGTTTTCCACGAATGGCGCGGTGCTGTCATGACGGACTCCCATTTGTTGATCGTCGGATGCAATGCGTTGAGGCTGCCGCTGCCGGAGTTCCGACACTCGCCCGCCCTGTTCCCCGGCTTTTTCCCTGCCGTTTGTTTGGACAGTACTATTGCGGAAAAAAGTACGTCAATCCATAATTTGAAGAACGCTGCGCCGGGCCACGCAAATGGGCCGGGCTGTTGGCCAACCTTGGAGATCGAATGCAAGCCGCCGCGCGAAAACCCCGCACCAACCATCTCGATCTGGCGCAAAGCATCCTCGATGTCGCGCGCCAGCGGGGGTTCAAACAGGGCGCGCGGCTGCCTGAGCAGCAGATCGCATCGCTTTGCAAGGTGTCGCGAACGCCCGTTCGCGCCGCGCTTCGCCTGCTTGCCGATCGCGGCCTGGTTGAACGCGATCCGGAAGCCGGATACCGTCTGGCAGCCGACCTGTCGTCGCAGCAGGCCGCGTTGCCCGACCTGCCGACGGCCGAGGAGGACGATCTCGCAGAGGCCGTCCTGCGCGACCGCGCTGCCCGCCGGCTGGACGAGACCGTCACCGTCAGCGGATTGGTCCGACGGTACGGCTTTTCCCGCGGCACGGTACTAAAAGCATTAAAAAGACTGGCCGACGAGAGCTTCATCGAGCGCGCGCCGGGGCAGTCCTGGCTGTTCCGTCCCGCGCCTGACGCTCCCGATGCGCTGGCGGAGAGCTATGATTTCCGACTTGTGCTCGAGCCGGCGGCGATCCTTGCGCCCGGGTTCCAGCTTGATGGCGACAGGGCGTCGGCGCTGCGAGACGCCATGGAGGCCCTGCTCGCCCTGCCCGATCCTTCCTTCGATACCCGCGAGTTCCAGCGCCTCGACCTGGAGTTTCACGCGATGGTTGCCGAGGGTTCCGCCAATCGGTTCCTCGCCGAGGCCCTGGCCGGTCACCACCGTCTGCGCCGGCTGCCCGGCACCATTCCTGGCGCAAGCGTGTTCCGGCTTCGCCAGTCGATGCGGGAGCACGTGGAGATCATCGAGCAGCTCGAGGCCCGGCAGTTCGAGATCGCCGCTGATCTCATGCGCGTGCATCTCCGGCTTTCCAGAAGCCAGCGGCCGCGGGCTGCCAACCGTGGCGCGCCGGCGCTGTTCGGCAAGATCCGCCGTCCGGTGCGGTGACGGTGTCCTGATGCCGAGAAGCCGTCCAACCATTGCGCTGTTTCCCGAGGCGAGCTTCGGCGCGGCTCTGAACTGCGTCGCCATTGCTCAGGGCCTGGCCGCGCGCGGCGCACGACCGGTCTTCATCTGCCACCCGGGCTTTTCGGGCGTGTTTGCAGACTATGGATTCCAGGAATATCCTCTGCCGACCGACGAGGCTTTGACCGAAAGCGAGCGGCAGACCTACTGGCAGAGCTTCGTCAATCGCCACCTGCCGCATTTCCGCCTGTCGCCGATCGACCAGATCGAAACCTATGTCGCGCCGACATGGGAGGCGATCGTCGACACCGCCATCAAGGCCGAGGCGCCGCTCAGGCAGTTGCTGCCGCGGCTGAAGCCGGACGCCATCGTGCTCGACAATGTCGTCATGTTCCCGGCCATTGCCGCGGCGGGCGTGCCATGGATCCGCGTCGTTTCCTGCGCCGAGACTGAATTGCCCGATGCGGAAGTGCCACCCTATCTGTCGGGTCTGGCGGCCGAGAATAGCGCTGGCCGCGCAGATTTCGATGCGCGCTACCGTGCCGCCATGACGCCGGCACATGAACGCTACAATGGTTTTCGAACGGCACTCGGGCTCGCGCCGCTGCCGGCGACGCAGTTCCTCGAGGCGTCGCCATCGCTCAACCTGCTGCTGACGCCCGAAATCGTCCGCCGGCAGCGTGCCGAACCTCTTGAGCCCGGCAAATTTGTCTATCTCGAGGGCTGCGTACGTTCCGAGGGGCCCTTCGATCCGCCGGTCTTTCCAAAGAGCGATGGCCCGCTGGTCTATATGAGCTTCGGCAGCCTCGGCGCCATGGATGTCGGCCTGATCGAGCGGATGCTCGCAGTCTTCGCGACCCTGCCGGCGCGCTTCCTCGTCAATGTCGGGGGCTTCCGCGACACCTATCGGGCAGTGCCCGACAATGTCTATCTCGACAGCTGGTTTCCACAGCCCTCGGTCGTGGCCAAGGCCGATCTTTTCATCCACCACGGCGGCAACAACAGCTTTTGCGAGGCGCTTCGTTTCGGCGTCCCGTCGCTCGTCATGCCCTATTGCTGGGATGGCCATGACAACGCCCTGCGAGCGGAAGAATGTCAGGTCGGCCGCAGGCTCGACCGGAACGATTGGACACCCGAAATGCTGGGCAGCGCTATCAATGCGCTGCTTTCCGACACTGCCATGCGCGACAGGCTTCGCGCCAATGCAAGCCGGATGGCCGACGCGCCAGGCAACGAGCGGGCGGCAGATGCAATTCTCGGGCTGCTGTAACAGGCGCGACGGCGGCTAGTTGCGCAGTAGCGGATCGGGTTCGGCAGCGTGGAAGGGGACCTCGTCGATGCCCCAGGACCGCTCGACGACGTGGACGTGCGCGTCGCGGCCGCCATTGCGCTTCATGATATCGAGTATCGCGTCGTCCCGCTTTTCGTCTGGCGCGTGCACCCACAAGAGCAGGCCGCCGGCCGCAATCTGCCGTTCGATGTAGGCGGCATGCTTCCTGCCATAAGCGCGCGCGAGCAGCGCTCCCACGCCTCCCCCGGCAAGAGTGCCGCCGGCTGCCACCGCGATGACCGGGACAAGGGCGACACCTACCATGCTCATCACGAGCGCGGCGCCAAGACCCGCAAGAAAGGCCGGGCCACCGACGAGCGAGGCCATGCCCTCGGTGCGCGAATCCTGCGTGACGAAGTTGCCGCGCCCGGCGGAGGACTCGTCAGCCAGTTTCTCCGCGGCATGCGCTCCGGCCAGCGTTTCGGCCTGCGCGAGCACACTCATGTCGGCCTGCCGGAGCCCAAGCTGCATCAACTCGTCGACGGCATCGTTGAGCGCGGCCTCGGTATCGAAAACCGCCACGGCCTCGCGTTCGCGATAGGTGAATTCGCCGTCGCCTGAGGTGTTCTTCTGGGTCATTTTGGATCTCCCGCGGTGCAGCCTGCGCTGAAGGTGAGCGGCCACATCGACTGCAGGCAGATGCGAGGCGCCCGGCAATTGCGTACGAAAGCCTAACACCCTGAATGTTTGAAGCAAGCTGCCGCCTCAGCGGGATGAGCGCGCGAGACACGTGCACGGAAGCTCGAGCATGGGCGTCCCTTGGCTGTTTGGCGGAACCCGCCGACGCCTCGGGCGTTCCCGGCCATGAGTGCATCGGAGTACCGCAACGCCATGAATTACGATCAGCTGAAGACAATCGTCCGCAACAAGACTCTGAATGGCGCTGCCGCCGAGCAGTTCGCGCATATCGCAACCCGCGACGTCATGGACGCAAGGAAGGCGAGGTTGCTGCAGCAGGAACTGGTCGTAACGCTCGGCAACGTCGCGGTCGGATATTGGCTCGAACCCAAGGTGGCAGAGGCCTTGAAGCGCCGCGCCATCGGCATCATCGACGAGATCGAGCGGATGAATGGCCATGCGGAAGGACCGCAGCTACACTGAGCAGAGGGCGGGCTCGACAATGACCGGGCAGCCAACCGGGCGGGCAGCCGGACCTCCATTGGTGACAGGTGCTTCTTGAACTAGATGTAGACCCGGTTCTGGATGCACTCGGACTGCACCGCGACCGTCTCTTCGCTCGTGCCGCCGATGGCAGACATCTGGAACTCCCCGCCTGCAAGCACACCGATGAAAGGCGTGTCGCCGGAACGTGTGCCCGAGCCGCTGGTGACGTTTATGTAGCCGCACACCGTCACCCTGCCGTCTGCGCTGCGCGCTGCCGAAATCGTCCGGAAGGTACCGGCGCTGACATCGGGTAGCGCCGCGATCGTGTCGCGCTCAACGGCCGATCTCTCGGCGTCGGACAGCGTCACCGGACCCGGTGGAGCCGAACGGGCGGCCTTGTTTGCATGCGGCGTGCTCGTGCAGCCTGCCAGCGAAAGAACCAGTAACCCCGCCATGACAGGTGCTATCGATCGCTTCATCGCGTGCTCCTCCTCTCGCCAGACCGGCCGCTGCGCAAGGGCGCCTCGCCTACCGGTTGCTCGGCACCTTCCAGACGCACTTCTTCACCGTGCACGACTTGTCGGCTGCCGGGACGCTGGAAAAGGTGATGATCTCGCCCGAGCGGCAGTAGCGGCGATCGGAGACGTAGCGACCATAGAGCGGCAGGTTGGGATCACGCCTGGACCGATAGTGCAGGATGACCGAGCCATTGTCCCTGACCAGAGCCTGGACGCGGGCACAGGTCATGCCGACGATCGTATATGACGGGTCGGCTGCGGCTGGCAGGGCAGCCAGAAGCAGGGGAACAGCGAGCGAGAACCTTAGCATGGCTTACTCCCGGCGGTGATCGTGCGTTGATGTTCCATTGAAACAGAACGGAGCCGGGAAGTCGATTGCGCCGTCAGGATCAGATGCCCGGTCGGCAGCCAGGCGCCGGCGGCGTCACCGTCCTTATGGTTAGTCAATCCTTAACGCCTGTTTGGCAAATTCCGACGAAGGATTCCGCGGGGGGAATCCGCCCTGCGGATGCGGACTGAGCCGATGAGCGACCAGAAGAATGCGGATTTGCCGCATGGCACTGACAGAAGTACGCATGGCGTGCGGCTGGCGGCTGGCCCGTCGCGAGAGTTTTCAAACGCCGAACTGGGCGAACTCGCTGCGCTCGCTTCCGACTGGCTGTGGGAAACGGACTCCGAACTGCGCTTTTCGTGGCTGTCGGACGAGTTTGCGCAGGTCACCGGCATGGATGCCAGCGAGGTTCTCGGTCGCAGGCGGTTCGATTTCCTTGTCCAGGTAGCGCGTGGGTCCAAGAGCGCGGCCGCCCATCTCGATGCGCTGTAGGCGCGCCGTCCCTTCAGGGACTTCGTCTACAGGATGAAGGGCAGCCGCGAAGAGTGCCGCTGGGTGTCCGTCAGCGGCACGCCGCGCTTCGACGAAGACGGCAACTTCCTCGGCTATCGCGGCGTCGGACACAACGTCACCGGACTAGCAGCCTCGTTCGAGGAACTGCAAAGGTTGCACGGCCAGCTTGCCGGTACCGCGGAACGCGACAGGATGCTCAATGACGAGCGGGCGGGCGAAAGCCATGTCGAGCGCATGATGGAAGCGCTCGACGTGATGAGCGATGCCTTCTGCTACTACGACGCGGACGACCGGATCGTGCTCTACAACGAAGCGCTGATCTCGATGTATAGCGGCCTCGGCGACGTGATCCGGCCAGGTCTCAGCTTCGAGGAGTTCATCGACGCCGGACTGGAGCGAGGCTTCTGGGATCTGGAGGGACACCGGCCGGAAGACTGGCGCGCGGCGCTGCTCGCTGGGCGCAAGGCTACGGCAAGCTCGCGGTCGATGGTGCGGCTTGCAGACGGGCGCGGCTATGTGCATCGCGAAGTCAGGACCGCCGATGGCGGCACCATCGCCACCTGCACCGACATCACGGAACTGGAGAACCGGCAGGCAGCACTCGCCCGGGCCAGCGAGGAATCCGGGCGCCTGCTCTCCGACTTGGAGCGAACGCTCGATTCGATGAAGATGGGTGTGGTCCTGCTCGACGCCGACCTCAATGCGCGCATCATCAATCGGGCATTCTACGACATCTGGAATCTCGAACCGGGCGAGGTAGCTGTCGGCAGTCCGTTCAGGGCGCTGATGGACGTCAACCGCTACAATGGCGTCTACGACATCGAGGCAGACCAGTGGGAGGAGTACGTCTCAGCCCGCCTCGCGGAACTCAGGGATGGCGCCGTCGCGCCGCGCGAATTCTCGCGCGCGGACGGCTGCACGATGGTCTACTCGGTGACCGCACTTTCGGGCGGCAAACGCCTGGTCTGCTATTACGACATCACCGAGATGAAGGACCGCGAGGCCGAACTGGCGGCAGCGCTGGAGCGCTCCCATCTCGCCCAGTCGGTCATCAATTCCGTCAAGGACCCGATCTTCGTCAAGGACGACAATCTGCGCTTCGTGCTCGTCAACGACGCGTTTGCGGCGATGTTCGACAAACGTCCCGAGGACATGCTCGGCAAGCCTGGAAGCGACTTCCTGCCTGCCGAGGAAGTTACCGAATTCGAACGCGACGAGAGGCAGGTGCTGAAAACCGGTGAACGTCTGGAAGTCGAGGAAGACTTCGAATTCCAGGGCATAGGACGGTCACGCGTCGTGCAGCGGAACCGGGTGCGCATGAAAAGCGGCCGCAGCTATATCGCCTGCGTCGTCTTCGACGTCAGCGAACTGAAGCGGCGCGAGACCGAGGCCGAGGAAGCCCGGAAGCGCCTGGCCGACGTGCTGGATGCGTTGCCTGCCGGTGTCGTCATGTATGACAGCGACGATCGCTTCCTGATGGCCAACAAGATTATTCATGAGGCCTTGCCCGGCCTCAAACCGGCATGGAAGCGGGAGTCGAGCTTCCGCGACGCAATCGTCCTCGGGCACTCGATCGGATATTTTCGCGAAAGCGGCGAGCCGGAGGTCGACGCGCTCTACGATACCGACGAGGAGGCCTGGGTCGAGGGGATGCTTGCGCATTACCGTCGACCGAGCAGCGTGTTCGAGCGGCGCAATCCCGACGGCCGGTGGTACAAGGTCTTCGACATGCGGACGGCGGACGGCACCTTCATCGGTGTTCGCGTCGACATCACGGAGCAGAAGGAACGCGAGCGGGAACTGCGCAGGAGCATGCGCAAGATCGAGCTCTACCGCCACGTGCTCGACGAACTGCCGGTCGCCACCTACGTGAAGTCCGACGACTTGGCCTTCGAGTTCATCAACAAGGCCTGGTCCTACATGACCGGCGTCAGCAAGGATGATGCGATCGGTCATACCGACCGCGATTTCTTTGGCGAGGAGGGCGAGGGCTTTGCCGGTCGCGACGAGGAAGTCATCCGCTCCGGCGAGACAATCGAGACCGAAGAGACGCTGACCCATCGCGATGGCACGCAGCGACAGCTGATTGCCAGGAAGAGCCGCCTGATCGCAAGCGACGGCACGGTCCATCTGATCGGCTCGAGCATCGACATATCAGAGCTGAAGTCGCATGAGCGCAGCCTGCAGGAGGCGCGACAGAGAGCCGTGCTGGCGGACCGGGCGAAGTCTGAATTCCTCGCCAATATGAGCCACGAGATTCGCACACCCATGAACGGCGTGCTCGGCATGGCAGAGTTGCTGGCTAAGTCGGATCTCGACCCCAAGCAGAAGACTTTTACCGAGATCATCGTGAAGTCGGGCAACGCTCTGCTGACGATCATCAACGACATTCTCGACTTCTCGAAGATCGACGCAGGTCAGCTGGTGCTCGATCCGGCGCCCTTCAACCTTGCCGAAGCGATCGAGGACGTCGCCACGCTGGTATCGACGCGGGCGAAGGAAAAGGACATCGAGCTCGTCGTGCGCATCGCCCCGGAGCTCGGCGAAGCCTATGTCGGCGACGCCGGCCGCATCCGGCAGATCATCACCAACCTGATCGGCAACGCCATCAAGTTCACCGACGCCGGCTACGTGCTCGTCGATGTCGGTGGCGAGGCGGAGGGCGCCGAGACAAGGATTCGCATCTCCGTCACCGATACCGGCATCGGCATCCCGGCCGAAAAGCTCGGCGTCATCTTCGAAAAATTCAGCCAGGTCGACTCGTCCTCGACGCGGCGGCACGAGGGAACGGGGCTGGGACTTGCGATCACGTCGCGCCTGGTCGCGCTGATGGGCGGCGAGATCGGCGCGGAGAGCACCGAGGGCGCGGGCTCGACCTTCTGGTTCGAGGTCAGCCTTCCCAACGCCCGGCAGACGGCGCGCAAGATAACACCGTCCGATGTCACCGGCGCGCGCGTGCTGATCGTCGACGACAACAAGGTGAACCGTGCCATCCTCGCCGAACAGATGGCGGCCTGGTCTTTCGATGCCTGTGCGGCGTCGAGCGGCGAGGAGGGACTGCGGGTTCTGGAGGCCGCGCAGGCGAGGGGGGTCTCGGTCGACTGCATCGTGCTCGACTACCAGATGCCTGAGATGAACGGTGCCGAGATGGCGAGGATTGTGCGCCAAACCGCGGCGATCGCGGATACGCCGATCGTGATGCTGACATCGGTCGATCAGTCGCTGTCCGGCCCACTCTACCGCAACGTGGCGATCAACGCGCAACTGACCAAGCCGGCGCGATCGTCGGTGCTGCTCGAGACGCTGGTGTCCACCATACAGGCGAATCGCGGCAGACTGCCGGAAACGGCGGAGGCCGAGGGGGCCGAAGCCGAGCCAATGACGGCGCTTGTCGCAGCGCGCCAGGAGAAAAGGGCGAGCACCGGAACGGGCGACCACAGCATCGACATTCTCGTTGCCGAAGATAACGAGGTGAACCAGCTCGTCTTCACCCAGATCCTTGGCGAGACGGGATACAGTTTCGAAATCGTCGGCAACGGCAAGCTGGCCCTGGCGGCTTATGGCGAGATGAAACCGAGGATGATCCTCATGGATGTCTCGATGCCCGAGATGAACGGTCTGGAAGCGACCGGGGCAATCCGCCGCGCCGAGGCGGAGAGCGGCGGGCACGTGCCGATCATCGGGGTCACCGCCCATGCGCTGAAGGGCGACCGTGAGCGCTGTCTCGAGGCCGGCATGGACGATTATCTGCCCAAGCCGATCAGCCCCAAGGCTCTGGTTGCCAAGATCGAACGCTGGGCCTTGCAGGGCGGCGAGGCCGCTCGTGAAACCGGTTGAGGAACCGCTTCCGGAACTGGCCGGCAGGATCGCAAGAGTTTTCCTCAGGTAACAGCTTCTGATGCGGAGCGGGTGGACATGGTTCCACCGCAACTAGCCAAGCGCTTGATTCCATCGGGCATATCCGGGTCGGAGTTTTGCCCGCTGGCGCGGCTGCACAGTCGGGTTGGCCGGTTACCGGTGACTCGTAACCGGACTGACATCAATCTGTCATCCAGCTGTAATAAACGGAGTCTAATCCCTCCCCGGGCGTCGAAACCGGGCGCCGAGAAATAATTCCGACAGGAGCAGGCCCAATGAAGAAATCAGTCCTTACGGCGTCGGCCGCAGCCGTCGCACTCGCCGCGACGGTTGGCTACGCCGCAGCCCGCGACCAGATCCAGATCGCCGGATCGTCCACCGTGCTGCCCTATGCCAAGATCGTTGCCGAAAACTTCGGCGAGACCTTCCCCAACTTCAAGACGCCGATCGTCGAATCGGGCGGCTCTTCGGCCGGCCTGAAGGAGTTCTGCAAGGGCGTCGGCGAAGACACGATCGACATTGCCAATTCCTCGCGCGCCATCCGCGAAAAGGAAGTTGCAGCCTGCGCCGAAGCCGGCGTCAAGGAAATCCAGGAAGTGCGCTTCGGTTATGACGGCATCGTCTTCGCAACCGACATTGCCGGTCCGGACTGGGCGCTGACCCCGGCCGACGTCTACAAGGCGGTTGCCGCTCAGGTTGTCGTCGACGGCAAGCTCGTCGCCAACCCCTACAAGAAGTGGAACGAAGTCAATCCGGCGCTGCCGGACTGGGACATCGTTGCCTACATCCCCGGCGAAAAGCACGGCACCCGTGAAGTCTTCGAGGAGAAGGTCCTCATCGCCGGCTGCAAGGAGCTCGGCGGAATGGAAGCCGGCGCAGCTGCCGGCCTCGACGAGAAGGCTTCCGAGTCGGCATGCAAGGCTGTCCGCAAGGATGGCGGTTCGGTCGACATCGACGGTGACTACACCGAGACGCTGGCCCGCATCGACTCCAACAAGTCCGGCGTCGGCGTCTTCGGCCTGTCGTTCTACGAGAACAACGCCGACAAGCTGAAGGTCGCAACGATGAGCGGCATCGTGCCGAGCGTCGATACCATCTCCACCGGCGAGTATCCGGTTTCGCGTCCGCTCTTCTTCTACGTCAAGAAGGCGCATCTCGGCGTGGTTCCCGGCCTGAAGGATTATGTCGAGTTCTTCCTCGACGACCAGATGGTCGGTCCCGACAGCCCGCTGGCCGAGTACGGCCTGGTTCCGGCTCCGGACGCAGAACGCGACGCCCAGCGCGCAGCGTTCGAAGACGGACAGACCATGTAATCCACTCACGCTACAGAAACGCGGGCGCCTGGCGCCCGCGTTTTCCTGGGACATTAGCGGCGCCGATCCATCGGCGTTCGCGAAGGGTGGGCCGGAATGTCGTTTTCCATTGTTCTCTTCATCGTCGTTGCCATCGGCGCCGTCGCTTTCTTCCTCGGCCGCCAGCGTGCCGCCGGGCAGCAGCGCTCGTCGTCCGAGAAGCCGCATTCGCGCGTGCATTATCACGGCTGGTGGGCCTTCCTTCTTACCGTGCTGCCCGCCCTGGCTTTCCTGGTCGTCTGGTCGATCGGCAGCAATGCCTGGATCGAAAGCTCGACCGTTGCGAATCTGCCGCCGCAGACCGATGAAAGCGCTGTTGCAAGCCGCGGTCTGGCGCTCGGCATGGTCAAGGGGCTGGCTGACGGCATCCGCAAGCTGGAAGCCGCGGGACCGACTGAAATCCCGATGACGTTCGAAGCGCTTCGGCCGCTCCTGGCGGAGCAGGGCGTGGCACTGGCTTCCGACACGCAAGACTACATGATCCCCATGGCGATCGAGCTGAATGCGGCCATGGCTACGGCTGCATGGATCGGCGGTCTGGCTGCCCTGGTCCTGGCGCTCGCCGGGGCCTATTTCGCTATCGCAGGCGTCAAGGTGCGCGCCCGAGCCCGCAACAATGTCGAGCGCATCGTTCTCGGCATGCTGATGGCGGCATCGACCATCGCCATCCTGACGACGGTCGGCATCGTGTTCTCGATGCTGTTCGAGACGCTGCAGTTCTTCCATTCCGTATCGCTGTCGAACTTCTTCTTCGGGACAGTGTGGGATCCGCGCTTTGCCGCTGCGGACTCTTCAGGCGCCGAAGGCCAGTTCGGCCTGATCCCGTTGCTGGCCGGCACGCTCTACATTGCCTTCGTGGCGATGCTGTTTGCCGTGCCGATCGGGCTCATGGCAGCGATCTACATGGCCGAATACGCCACCCCGCGTGTGCGCTCGATCGTCAAACCGATGCTCGAGGTGCTGGCTGGCATCCCCACGATTGTCTACGGCTTCTTCGCGCTGGTGACGGTCGGCCCGTTCCTGCGCGATATCTCGACGGCGATCGCGGGTTTCACCTTCATCCAGGCGCAAAGCGTCCTGACCGCCGGCCTGGTGATGGGAATCATGCTCATTCCCTTCGTCTCGTCGCTGTCGGACGACATCATCACCGCGGTGCCGCGCGCCATGCGCGACGGATCGCTCGGCCTGGGCGCGACGAAGTCCGAAACGGTGCGTCGGGTGATCCTGCCGGCGGCGCTGCCAGGCATTGTCGGCGCGCTGCTGCTCACCGCATCGCGCGCCATCGGCGAAACGATGATCGTGGTGTTGGCGGCCGGCGTGGCGGCCAACCTGACCATCAATCCCTTCGAGGCGATGACCACGATCACCGTGAAGATCGTCAACCAGCTGACGGGCGATCTCGAGTTCACCTCGCCGCAGACGCTGGTTGCCTTCGCACTCGGCATGACGCTGTTCGTCCTGACGCTCGGCATGAACGTGTTCGCGCTCTATATCGTGCGCAAGTATCGGGAGCAGTACGAATGACGGACGCTGCAACGCACGTCGGAACCGCTGCCGTACCTGTGCGGCGCGACATCGGCATCAAGCGCAGGAAGGCGGCTGAGAAGCGGTTTCGCGCCTATGGCATCGCCGCGATAGCGACCGGCATATTCTTCCTGATCGCGCTCCTGTGGACGGTTTTCTCGAACGGCTACACCGCCTTCTGGCAGACCTCGATCGAGCTGCCGATCAATTTCGAGGAGAGCGTGATCGATCCCAGCGACAAGCGGGCGACCGATATCAATGTCCTGCTGAAGGCGAATTATCCGCGCCTGGCGCAGGATGCCCTGGTCGCAAAGCTCGGGGTGGATCCAGAGGATCGAAGCAAGACGCGCGATGTTGGACGCATGATCTCGAACGGCGTGCGGACGCAGTTGCGCGACATGGTCCTTTCCGATCCGTCGATCATCGGCACGACGCAGACTGTCTGGGTTCTGGCAACGGCTGACGTCGATTCCGCGGCAAAGGGGCAGGTCGACCTGGCCGTCGCGGAAGCACGGCGCAAGGTGTCGGACGAGCAGGTCGAGTGGATGCGGACGCTGCAGAAGGACGGCGTCATGAAGGAACGCTTCAACACCGGGCTATTCACCTTCGGCGCATCGAGCCGCCCGGAGACTGCCGGTGTCGGCGTCGCGATGATCGGCTCGATCTACATGATGCTGATTGTGCTGGTGCTGGCACTGCCGATCGGTGTCGCCGCATCGATCTATCTCGAGGAGTTCGCGCCCAAGAACAGGCTAACCGACCTCATCGAGGTGAACATCAACAATCTGGCTGCGGTCCCGTCTATCGTGTTCGGCTTGCTGGGCCTGGCTATCTTCATCAATTTCATGCAGCTGCCGCGCTCGGCGTCGATCGTCGGCGGCCTGGTGCTGACCCTGATGACGCTGCCGACCATCATCATCGCGACCCGCGCCGCGTTGCGTGCCGTGCCGCCGTCGATCCGCTCGGCAGCGCTCGGGCTTGGCGCCTCCAAGATGCAGATGGTGTTCCACCACGTCCTGCCGCTGGCCTCGCCCGGCATCCTGACGGGCACGATCCTTGGCCTTGCACAGGCGCTCGGCGAAACGGCGCCGCTGATCCTGATCGGCATGGTCGCCTTCGTGGCCGACTATCCGACGACGCCTTTCGACCCGGCAACCGCATTGCCCGTGCAGATCTACATGTGGGCAAACGAGGCAGAGCGCGCTTTCGTCGAGCGCACCTCCGGGGCGATCATCATCCTGTTGATCTTTCTGGCCGTGATGAACGTTGGGGCAATCTTCCTGCGCAGGCGTTTTGAGCGTCGCTGGTGATGGAGTAGAAAGACATGAACATGCTGACCGAAGCGGCCATCGAGGACAAGCTGACGCCTATGCTGACCGAACCTCCCATCAAGATGAAGGGCAAGGACGTTACCGTTCACTACAGCGGTAAGCAGGCCCTGTTCGGCATCGATCTCGACGTGCGCGAGAAGCAGGTCACTGCGCTCATCGGCCCGTCGGGCTGCGGCAAGTCGACCTTTCTGCGCTGCCTGAACCGGATGAACGACACGATCGACGGCTGCACGGTCGCCGGGTCGCTGACGCTCGACGGCGAGGATATCTACGATCCATCGATCGACGTGGTCGAACTGCGCGCCAGGGTCGGAATGGTCTTCCAGAAGCCGAACCCGTTTCCGAAGTCGATTTACGAGAACGTTGCCTACGGCCCCCGCATCCACGGCCTCGTCAAATCCAAGAGCGATATGGACGCGGTGGTGGAATCAAGCCTGAAGAAGGCGGCAATCTGGAACGAGGTAAAGGACCGGCTGCACGAGTCCGGCACCGGCCTGTCGGGCGGACAGCAGCAACGTCTCTGCATCGCGCGCGCCATCGCCGTGTCGCCGGAAGTCATCCTGATGGATGAGCCGTGCTCGGCGCTCGATCCGATCGCGACCGCCAAGGTCGAGGAGCTGATCGACGAATTGCGGCAGAACTACACGATCGTCATCGTGACGCATTCCATGCAGCAGGCTGCCCGCGTGTCGCAGCGCACGGCGATGTTCCATATCGGCTACCTCGTCGAAGAGGGCGCGACGGAGAAGATGTTCACCAACCCCGACGACAAGCGCACCCAGGATTATATCACCGGCCGGTTCGGCTAAGCCGCATCCTCCCAAGCGGCAGACCACGAGGACCTAGATCATGGGCGAACATACCGTCACTTCTTTCGACGACGACCTCTCCGGCATCCAGAAGCTGATCAACGACATGGGGGACCTTTCGGGGACCATGGTCAGAGGTGCGATCCGCGCATTGCTGCAATCCGATGGGGCGCTGGCGCAGCGGGTCGTCTCGGACGACGTGATCATGGATGCGCGGCAGCGCGAACTCGACGACCGGGCAATCACCCTGATCGCCAAACGGCAGCCGATGGCCCAGGACCTGCGTGCAGTCGTTGGTGCCATCCGCATGGCCGGCGATCTCGAGCGGATCGGCGACCTGGCCAAGAATATCGCCAAGCGCGTCAGCGCAGTCGGGCAGAGCCCGGCGCCGCGCAGCCTCGCGCATGGCATCGAGGGAATGTCCGAAATGGTGCTCAGCCAGGTCGACGGTGTCATCAAGCACTACCTGGCCCGCGACGCCGACGCCCTGCGTGACCTGCGCATCGACGATGAGAAGATCGACGTCAAGTACACGTCGGTCTTTCGCGAGCTTCTGACCTACATGATGGAAGATCCGCGCAACATCACCTCCTGCACGCACCTCCTGTTCTGTGCCAAGAACCTCGAGCGCATCGGCGACCACGTCACCAACATCGCCGAGAACGCCTATTTCGTGGTTACAGGACAACAATTGCCGGTATCCCGTCCCAAGCTCGACGAAACGTCGCTGTCGGTCTTGGCGGAATAGCGCGCTGGAAAGAGCATCAAGCCAATGATTGCGCCCAAGATCATGGTCGTCGAGGACGAGGAGCCGCTCGGCGTGCTGCTCCGATACAACCTCGAGGCCGAAGGCTACCAGGTCGAGATCGTGACGCGCGGCGACGAGGCCGAAATCCGCCTGCAGGAAAATGCACCGGACCTTCTTGTGCTCGACTGGATGGTGCCTGCCATCTCGGGCATCGAACTTTGCCGCCGCTTGCGCATGCGACCTGAAACGCAGCGGCTGCCGATCATCATGCTGACGGCGCGCGGCGAGGAAAGCGACAGGGTGCGCGGGCTTTCGACAGGCGCCGACGATTACCTGGTGAAGCCGTTCTCGACGCCGGAATTCATGGCGCGCGTGCGCGCCCTGCTGCGCCGGGCCAAGCCGGAAGTGCTGTCCAGCGTGCTCAAGGTCGGCGACATCATGCTCGACCGTGAGGCGCACCGGGTCTACCGCAAGAAGAACGAGATCAAGCTCGGGCCGACGGAGTTCCGTCTGCTGGAGTTCATGATGCGCCATCCGGGACGCGTGTTCTCGCGCAGCCAGCTGCTCGACAATGTCTGGGGCGAGACGATCTACATCGACGAGCGCACTGTCGACGTGCATGTCGGGCGCCTGCGCAAGGCAGTCAACAATGGCCGCATGCCAGACGTGATCCGCACGATCCGTGGTGCCGGCTACGCCATCCGCGAAGACTAGGCCTGCTACTCGGCCGGGTACCAGTATTTAGCGCCGGGCGCGTCGCGTCCGATGATGACGAAATTGTTGGCGAAGACCCGGTAGGGCGCGCTCCATTCCCCATCCGGCCATTTGACCCGGATCTCGGCGCGCTCCGCCGTGCCGACGCCGACGTGGATAAAGCCTGCATGTCCGGCCGCGTGGCCGCCGCCGACCTGAACGCTGCGCACATAGGTCTGGGTGCCCGATTTGACGTAAATGAGGGCGCCCACGGCGTCGCGATTGACGTCCTTCTGTCGCAGTTCGATGCCGACGAAGTTGCCCATGGGCCGAGCCAGGTCACCGGCCACCGCACCGCAGTTGCGGAACAGGCTGGCCTTCTGGCCGCGGTTGACGACGAGCAGGTCGAGCATGCCGTCCATGTTGAAATCCTCGACGATGGCTCCGCGTCCCTTGGTGGGCAATGCGATGCCGGCGACATCGCCGGCTTCGGCGAAGCTGCCGTCCCATTGGCCGATCAGGAGGTTGTCCGGATCGTTGGCGGCGAAATCGGGCATCTGCTCGACATTGCCCTTGGCAATGAACAGGTCGAGCAGGCCATCATTGTTGAAGTCGGCGAACTCGGAATGCCATCCGGTCGACGGCTTCAGGTCGCCGCCGGTGTAGGGGCGATGCGCGGTGGCGCCCTTGTCCCAGGCAACGTCCGTATAGACCGGCCGGTTCTCGTCCGACTCGTCGTCGAGCTTCTGCAGCTTGGTGTCGCCCATCGACGTCAATGCGTACTCGGGCGTGCCGTCGCCGTCGATGTCGCCCTCGGCGATGCCCATGCCCCAGATCGTCAAATGCTGCCAGCCGTCCGCCTTGCCGTAGAGCCGGGGCGGATTCTCCGGCTCGACCTTCCACAGTTGCTCCTCGCCACCGCGATAATACTGGCGGTCGTTGGTGACCCTCAGCGAGGGCGTGCCAGAGCGGTTCCAGTCGGTAAACAGCATCGACAGCGCGCAGTAGCCGGGGGTCAGCGCGGAAGGCTGCGAGTAGTCGGGTCTGTCGCCCGGTTGCGGGCGGGCGAGAACATTTTCCTCGCAGGTGCCCCAGGGCGAACCGGGAGCGGCACGGTCGACATAGTTGCCGAAGGCAAGGGTCGGGTATTTCAGGCCTGCTTCCCAGGTCGCGGCGAAGGCCGTCGTCCAGGTGCGGCCGCCATCGAGCGAGAGCTGCCTGTTGGCCTTGGTGAAGCTACAGCCCGGACCGCCCCTCAGAACAATGTTCTCGCCGAGCCGCAGGAGAACAAGGTCGCGGTGGCCGTCATTGTCGATGTCGAGTGCATAGGCGCCGAGCACGTTGGCGAGATCCTTGGCGTCGAGGTCGAGCGACTTTTCGGCAAAGCGCAGGTCGCCGCCCGCCGCGCTCTCGTTGACATAGAGGCCCGATGCGCCCTTGCCGCCGGCCAGGAAGACGTCCGGGCGCCTGTCGCCGTTGCAATCGAGCGAAGCGCCGCCGCCACCGACGAAGAACTCCCATGGGCCGGTGTAGGAATGATCGATGCCTGCCGCCAGCGCCTCCTCGTGCATCTGCGGGATGTCATTGACGGGCTTGCGCGGCGCAGTGTCCTCGGCCCATGCCGGCACGGCTGCGGCCAGCGCGGTAAGGAGGGTCGCCAGCATGTTGCGGCGCGCGCTCACCGGGCCACCGCCGCCGGGTCGATGACCAGCGTCCTCAGGAAGGCAATCAAGCCGTCGCGCTCTGCATCGGAAAGCGCGATGTAGCCGTCGCGGGCTTTCCTTCCTTCGCCGCCATGAGCCCGTATGACCCCGTCGAGCGTGGGAAGGTCGTTGCGGTGTCCGTAGGGATCGGTCGAGCCGACGCCCCATAGTTCGCTGGTCATGAAGACGTTGCGCTCGACGAAACGCTGGGCCAGCAGTTCGTTGCCGAGCGCCGCCACCTGTTCGTCGGCGATCACGTGGCGTTTCAGGTCGCCAAACAGCGGCACCAGGACGTCACCTTTCTCGTTGCGGGGCAGGGCCCTGGCCCAGGCATAGAGCGAGAGATCGTAGACTGCAGGATCCGCTACTTCGGCGGTGCGCAGCGTGCCCGCCATGTCCGAGGGGCCGGGATCGACGAATTTCAGCGAGGCGAGCGGCAGGGACGACCTGTGGCATTCGGCGCAACCGATGGCCTCGAAGGTCGCGCTGCCGTTTGTCGCGGCGGCCTGCCATGCAGGATCAGTCGGCCGCAGGACCGTCGGCGGCGGCAGCGTCGCCTGCCAGGCCACCAGTGCCGAGATGTCGCCTACCGAGATCTCGTCCTCGTGGCCGTCGCCGTCATGGTCGCGCGTGCCTGTCCAGCGCTCGCCGAAGCGTTCCGATGCCTGCATGCCGTGGTGGTGATTGAGTGCATTGTCGGTGAACTGGCGCAGCGATGTCATGACGCCCTTCTGGCTGAAGGGGCGGATGACGAGGTCGGCGTCGACGCCCTCGACGCCGCCGAGGTCGATGACGCCGTCCGGTGCAGCGACGATCGTGCCGAAGTCGACGCCTTTTGCTGCGAGAGATGCCGTGACCGGTTCGCCGGTCCTGCGTGCCTCTGCTGCAGCCTGGCTGCGGATGGTGCGCAGCTCTGCCGTCATTTCTCGCGCCAGGAGTTCTATCAGGCCGGCGCCGAAAAGATGGTTCGACCCGCGCTCGTTCGAGAACTGCGGGTCGAGGCTGTCGAAGTCGGCGCTCTCAAAACCCTCGGAGACGAAGACATTGGTGACGAAATCGCCTGCTCCGCCGACCACCGGCTGGTTGTGACAGCCTGAACAGGCATTGGAATCCATGCCCGCGGTGCGGAAGAAGGGGCTTTCGGGAGCCCGCTTGCGTTTCGTCGGAATGATCGCCTGGGTGGCGAACGGCCGGCCCACGCCATCGGCTTCGGTGAAGCGGCCGGTGAACAGAATCTCACCCTTGCTGCGGAGCGCCTCAAGGGCCTCAAGCGACAGGGTGCCGTTGATCGTCGACTGATCGACATGTTCGTGGATGACCTTTTCCGACCAGGGGCTGGCGACCGCGAGGACGGGGCTGGCGAGGATGGCGGCGATGAGGGCCGCCAAACTTGCGCGACTGCAGCAACGCGCTTTCATGCGACATCCTTTCCGATGGATTCTCCCTGTGCGGAGGCAGTTCCCGAGGCGAAAATCTCCTGATCCACGAAAGTCAGGGCGCGCATCGTGCAACCCTGGCGGATGAGCGGCAGCTCATCGGACACGGTGTCGAAGGAAATGGCGTCCGCATGCCGCCCGCCAGCGGTGCGCGCGATCGCGGCACGGATATCCGGCTCGAGAATGTCGAAGGCCGCCGCGCCGCCGCCGACAAAAGCCACCGGGGCCGGATCGATCAGCGCGAACAGGCTGCCCAGTCCGAAGCCAATCGCCGAACCAGCTTGCCGATAGGCTTCGCGCTCCGGCCCGTCTGCTGCGCGCGCGCGTGCCGCCAGGGCCCGCATGTCGGTCTCCTCGATGCCGTCCTGCGGTGCGGAATCCTCGGGATTGCGACGGGCATTGCGCCAGATCGCATAGTTGCCGGCATAGGCCTCGACGCAGCCGCGCTGTCCGCAGCGGCACAGGGCGCCGTCGGGCTGGTGCGTCATGTGGCCGAATTCGCCGCCGGAAGAGCGCGTGCCGGTGAACAGTTCGCCCTTCAGGACGAGGCCCATGCCGATGCCGTGCGAGAGCAGGATGGCGATGAAATTGTCGCGGTAGCGCTGCGGGTCGCGCCAGCGAAGCGCCACGGCCATCATGTTGCAGTCGTTCTCGACCGTCGCCGGTATCGCGAACTCGCGTTCGAGCACGTCGGCGAAGGGAATGTCGAGATGGGGGGTGATCGGCGACCAGAGCATGGTGCGCGCGCCGGCATCGGTGGTGCCCTGAACAGACAGGATGATGCGCAGCGGGCGCCGGGTGCCGGCCTGGCCGGCCATCAGCTGACGGATGGTGGCGATGAGTTCGCCAACGAGATCCGCCTGGGACAGATTGGCGGTGCACGGCTTGCGACGCTGCTCGGCGACGACGCTGCCGGTATAATCGACGATCGCCGCGGACAGAAAATTGAGCGACAGTCCCGCGACAATGATGGTGGCGGCATCAGGATTGAGGGTGAGCGCGACTTGCGGACGCCCGCGCTTCAGGGACGGCGTTTCGCCGCCCTTGTCCTGAACCAGGTACCCCTCGGCGATCAGGTCCGAGGAAATCGCCGAAATGGTCGAGTGGCTGAGCCCCGTCGTCGCGGCAATCTCGGTGCGGGAGGGCTGACCCGTACGGCGCACCGCAGCGATGACCATCGCGCGGTTGCGGCGCCGCAAATCGTCGTGGCGGATTCCGACCGACATGATTCCAGATACTTCCTCCCGGACACCGCTATCGATCCGTCTTGTGGCGGGACCTTCGGCGGCATCTGGCCAAATAGTGCCAGAAGCCGATAGGTGAGTCATGCATTTTTTCGGAGATCGAAAAAATGAGTCGGCGGCTGAATCGATGTTGACAGCGGTGCCGGGTTGGGCCACTCTTTTTTTCGAAGCTCGAAAAAAAGAGTTTCGTCACGGGTTGGAGCAGTTGCGCCACTTGCGGCGCATGGGAGGAAATCATGAAGAAGTTTGCAACCGCCATTTTGGCGGGCGTAGCCATGTCTATGGCACTGAGCACTGTCGCCGAAGCTGCCGGCAAGACGATCGCAGTATCGTGGAAGACATTCCAGGAAGAACGCTGGAAGACCGACGAAGCCGCCATCAAATCGGCAGTCGAAGCCGCCGGCGACACGTACATCGCAACCGATGCCCAGGGTTCGGCCCAGAAGCAGGCCGCCGACATCGAAGGGCTGATCTCGCAGAAGGTCGACGTCATCCTCGTCGTTGCTTTCGACTCGGACGCGATCCTGCCCTCGATCAAGGCGATCAACGACGCCGGCATCAAGGCCATCGCATATGACGTGCAGTTCGAGGATCCGAACGCGCTCTACATCACCTTCGACAATATCGGCGTCGGCCGCATCATGGCGCAGGAGATCCTCAAGGTTCAGCCGGAAGGCAGCTATGCCTTCATCAAGGGCGACAAGGGCGATCCGAACGCGACCTTCCTGTTCCAGGGCATGATGGAAGTTCTGAAGCCGTCGCTGGATTCCGGCAAGATCAAGAATGTCTGCGAGACCTTCACTGATGGCTGGAAGCCGGACAATGCCCAGCGGAACATGGAGCAGTGCCTGACGTCCACCGACAACAAGGTCGATGCCGTCCTGTCGGAAAATGACGGCATGGCATCAGGCGTGGTTGCCGCGCTCGAAGCACAGGGCCTTGCCGGTTCCGTGCCGGTGACAGGCCAGGATGGCGACAAGGCCGCCATCAACCGCGTGGCGCTTGGCACGCAGACGGTGTCTGTCTGGAAGAACTCCACCGACCTCGGCAACGTGGCGGCTGCTGCCGCTATCGCGCTTGCCAATGGCGATGAAGTTTCCAGCATCGAGGGTGTCGCCAAGTTCAGCGGCGGCAAGAACGGCGTCGAGATGGATTCCATCCTGCTCGCACCGACCCCGATCACCAAGGACAACATCAATGTTGCCATCGAAGCTGGCCACATCACCAAGGAAGAGGCCTGCGCTGGCGTGAAGGCCGGCACCGTGGCCGCCTGCGACTAATACGCTTGCAGCGGACAAGGCTAGACTGACCGGAACCGCGCCATCGCCCGTCGGTGGCGCGGTTCTCTTTCCGCTTGATTTGCACGATAATGATAAGTGGCGAGCGCATAGCATCCGCCGCGCATGTTGACTGGGAGGGGACATGTCCAAGCAGAATGCCAGCGTGCCCACTGCGGCGCCGCCACCATCATTCCTGAAGCGCTTTCTCTCTGCCACGGAGCTCGACACCCGCATGCTCGGGATGGTCGCCGCGCTGTTTGCCATCTGGTGCGCATTCGACATCTACAGCGGCTTCCAGCGCCCGAACACGGGCCTGTTCGGAGGGGCCTTCCTGACGCCCCGCAACCTCTGGACACTTCTTGTCCAGACCTCATCGATCGCGGTGATGACGACCGGCATGGTCCTGATCATCGTCATGCGCCACATCGACCTTTCTGTCGGCTCGATGCTCAGCCTCGTCGCTGTCGCCGGAGCGGTGCTTCAGGTATTCATCCTCGGCCCGGCAATCGGTGTCGGTCACCCGGTGATCTGGATTGCAGCCATCGCGGCCTGCCTGGTTCTGGGCACGCTCATCGGCGCGCTGAACGGCTTCCTGACCGCCTATGCAAAGATTCCCGCCTTCATCGTCACGCTCGGCGGTCTCATCGCCTATAGCGGCGTGGCCTTCCTGCTAGCCAGCGGCGTGACCGTTGCGCCGATGGACAAGACCTACAAGATCATCGGCGGCGGCATTCCGGAATCCTGGCTCGGCCCGACATGGAGCTGGGCGCTTGCGATTGCAGCCTGCGTTCTCATCGTCCTGGCGGTCGCTTTCGGCCGAAGGCAGAGAAAGCGGTTCGGGTTCCAGCTCCGGCCAATCTGGGCGGAAGCTGCGCTTGCGGCGCTTGGCAGTGCCGCGGTCCTGGGCGCGACCGCCGTGCTCACTGCCTATCCGTGGCCGTTCGGCCTGATCCGGCAGTATGCCGCCGACAACAATATACCGATCCCGGCCGGGGTGGAGAATGCGGACGGCGATGCCATCTGCATGGCCGGCGAAAAGATCGTCCGGTGCACCGAGGGCCTGATCTACTACACCGGATACGCCGCGCCGGTGCTGGTCGCAATCGCTGTCGGCGTTGCAATGACGTTCATCGCAACGCGGACCAAGTTCGGCCGCTACGTCTACGCCATCGGCGGCAATCCGGAGGCGGCGGAGCTTGCCGGCATCAACACCAAGATGATGACGGTGAAGGTCTTCGCGCTGATGGGTTTCCTCGTCGGCATTTCGTCGGTCATCGCCTCGGCGCGCCTCGACGCGGCAACCAATGCGCTTGGACAGTTGAACGAGCTCTTCGTGATTGCAGCGGCCGTCATCGGCGGCACGTCGCTGGCCGGCGGCATCGGAACCATCTACGGCGCCCTTATCGGCGCGCTGATGATGCAGTCGATTCAGTCCGGCATGGCGCTCCTGAACCTGCCGGCCGCCTTCCAGAACATCGTCGTCGGCACCGTGCTGGTCTTTGCCGTGTTCGTAGACCAGTTCTATCGCCGCCGCGTGAAGTGAGGAGACAGAAATGACAACTCCACTCGTTGAAATGCGCGACATCTCCATCGCCTTCGGTGGCATCAAGGCGGTCGATCATGCCTCCGTGGAAGTCCACCCGGGCGAGGTGATGGGCCTGCTGGGCCACAATGGCGCCGGCAAGTCGACGCTGATCAAGATCCTGTCGGGAGCCTATCGTCGCGACCAGGGCAAGATCTTCGTCAACGGCGAGGAAGCCGATATCCAGAACCCGCGCGACGCCAAGGACTACGGCATCGAGACGATCTACCAGACGCTGGCGCTTGCCGACAATGTGGATGCGGCGGCCAACCTGTTCCTCGGTCGCGAGATCATGACGGGCTGGGGAACGCTCGACGATGCGGCCATGGAGGCGAAGGCCCGCGAGGTGATGGGCCGGCTGAACCCGAACTTCCGGCGCTTCAAGGAGCCGGTGAAGTCGCTGTCCGGCGGCCAGCGGCAATCGGTGGCGATCGCGCGCGCGATCCTGTTCGAGGCGCGCATCCTGATCATGGACGAGCCGACAGCAGCGCTTGGGCCGCAGGAGACGGCGCAGGTTGGCGAACTGATCAAGCAACTGAAGGCCGATGGTATCGGAATCTTCCTGATCAGCCACGACATCCATGACGTTTTCGATCTCGCTGACCGTGTCTGCGTGATGAAGAATGGCCAGGTGGTGGGTACCGCCAGGACGAGCGACGTGACCAAGGATGAGGTGCTCGGCATGATCATCCTGGGCAAGTGCCCGCCGGGCGCGGTACCGGGTCCGGGCGCGATGGACATGGCCGCCTGAAGGGGGCGACCACAAAAAACACATCTTGTGGCGGCATGTGGCGCACGGACGCCGAATTGAATTGAATGCCCTCGTAGGAGCGTCGATAAAGGGCCTCCCCGGAGCGGCCCGTGCCTTGAGGCATGCAGGCCGCTTCTTCCCTGTCGTTGCGCAAATCCGGGCTTGATCCGGTACCCGAAGCGGGTAGCGCCGCAAGCCGGACCGCCAGTTGAAGAAGCATTTTCCCCTCGTCGCCTTCGTTGCCGTTGCCATCGCAAGCGTTGCAATGGCCACTTTCGCCTATGTCGCGGCCGAGGATGCGACGCGCATCAAGTTCGAGGCTATAGCCGACGATGCGATCAACCGGATCGAGGGTCGCATCGACCTGCATGTTTCGCTGCTGCACACCACGCATGCGATGTTCGTCAGCCAGTCGGCCGACGTTTCCGCCGCCGAGTTCCGGGCATATTTCGAGGCGCTCGATGTCCCCAAGAAGTTCGAGGGCCTGCGCGGGCTCGGCTTCCTGGGGCTGGCCCGCGCCGGCCAGGACGCGCGCCTCGAGGCCCGGCTGACCGAACTGCAGGGCGCGCCCAAACCGATATTCCCGACCGCTTCGGAGGGCGACTGGCGGACGCCCGTCCTGCTGTACGAAGTCAATGACGGCGGCGACACCAAGGGCATTGGTTACGACATGTTTTCCGACCCGCTGCGTCGCGATGCCATTCTCGCGGCGCTGGAAACGGGCGAGCCTAGGGCGACCGGGCGGGTCGAGCTTGGCGCGCCGGTTGGCGCCGAGGTGAGGCCCGGGTTTCTGCTGTTTTCGAGCGTCGAAACGGTGCAATCGGGCGACGGCACCCCGGCAGGCATCCTGTTTGCGTCGTTCAGGACACAGGACCTCTTCAAGGCCGCCCTCGAAAAATTCCCGGTCCTGCCGGTCCATGCCGAAGTGTTCCACGGCGAGCCGACGCTTTCGAACCGGCTGTTTGCGTCGAAGGAACCGGCCGCGGCGGGCGGCGATCTGGTGGCGACACGCCAGATGCTAGTCGCCGGCGTGCCCTGGACCATCCAGTTCCACCCGACAGCCGATTTCTCTCGCCCGTCTTCGCGCGCCGTTCCGATCCTGCTCGGCATCTTCGGCCTCCTGCTCGCCGTCGCCATCGCGCTGGTCCAGCGCTACCAGGGGCGGGCCTACGATGCGATGTCGCAGCTCAGGGAAGCTTCCGAAACAAGCCTGCAGGAAAAGGACCTGATGCTTCAGGAGATGAAGCACCGGATCAAGAATTCGATTTCGCGCGTGCTTGCCATCGCACGCCAGACCGCCGGAACGGCAGAGGACATCGACACGTTCTCGAAATCCTTTTCCGCGCGCCTGCAGGCTATGGCCGCCTCGCAGGACATGCTGACCCGGTCGCGCTGGCAGAAGGCCGATCTTGGCGAGTTGCTGCAGATTGAGCTTGCCCAGGCGTTCGGAAAGGAACTGCCCGAAGGTATGCTCGATGGTCCGAGGGTATTGCTTTCGGAAGCGATGACGCAGGCATTGGGTCTGACCTTCCATGAGCTGGCCACCAACGCGCTGAAATACGGCGAGGTTGGCAACTCGACGGAAACGCTGAAGGTCGACTGGAAGGTGCTGCGCAACGGGCGCGAGAAGCGGCTCGTGCTGCATTGGCGGGAAGCCAGTTCAACGCCGATCGCAGTGCCTGAGAAGACCGGCTTCGGCACCAAGCTGATCGACATGAACATCACGCGCGAGCTTGGCGGGACGATCGAGCGCGGCTACCGCGAAGACGGCCTGGAGATCGAGATCTCGATTCCGCTGCGCGGCGAAGCCTGAGCCGGCCTCACGCCCGCTTGTCTTTTCCGGGTGGCGTCAGGTTGCGGAACTGCACCATCGCCATCGGCTGGGACAGGCTGCGCGCATCGGTTTCGAGCTGCAACTCGTCGGCGCCCCGCTTTGCTGTGCGCGCCAGAATCTCGTAGACGGAAGCCGTCGTCGACTGCAACGCCTTGGCGTCCGTCTGGCCAGCCAGCAACCGGGCGAGGAAAACCGCCGCAGTGAGATCGCCAAGGCCGTTCGGCGGCCCGGCGATCGCGCGGTGTTCTGCCAGCATCACTTCGAAGGGGGTGACCAGAAGATTGCCGATGCCTCCGGCGATCATTGCCGGGGCAGAGGTGACGAGCATGCGAGCGGGGCCTGCATTGCGCGCCGCGGAAATCGTGGCCTCCAGGTCGACAAGCTTCTCGCCGGTCATCCATTCGAGCTCATATCGGTTGGGCGTCGCGATATCGGCGACCGGCAGCAGCGTGTCGCGCATCGCCTCGGCCACGGGCTGGGGCACGTAGAGCCCACCGGCATCGCCCATGACAGGATCGCAGACGTAGAGGGCGTCGGGATTGCGGGCCTTTACGGCGCCGACCAGCGCTGCGACGTCGGCCGCCTGCGCGGCATCGCCGAGATAGCCCGACAAGACGGCGGCGACCTCGCCGAGCCATGGCGCCCGCTGCAAATCCTGCATGAAGGACCAGAACTGTTCCGGCTCCGGAACGATGCGGGTGGCCGGACCATGTCCGGGATGCCAGGGGAGGATCACGGTCGGCACGGCCCATACCGGATGCCCAAGCGTCTCAAGCGCGAAAACCGCGGCGCGGTTGCCGACGGAGCCGCGCGCAACGTGGCTTGAAATGACGATAACCGCCCTCGGCGTTTCACCGTTCGCTATGTTCATGCGCTACGCGTCCCGTACGACGAAAATGATCAGCCAGATGATCAGGCCGACTGCCAGGAAGACACCAAGGATGCGGCCGATCCGCGTGCCCCAATATTCTATCCCGTCCTCAGGGTCCACATCCGCGGCAGTGACGTGATCGTGCGCCCGCCGTGCGACGCGGTCGACCACCGAGCGAGAACCGCTTTCGGCTTCGCGCGCCACGCGCTCGATAATGCGCCGCGATTCGCGCTGTCTTGCGTCCTGCCTGTCGTCCGGCATGTCCAGTGGGGTTTCCCAAGTCTCGACGGCAAATCTAACGGCTTCGCCGGGCCGCAAACAAGGCCGCCCTGTGATCTCCCACCGCTTTCGGGGGATCGCCGTTCCCCCATTCGCGGAATATGGTAAGCATTGCGTCGCTTCGCACGCAAATTGAGGGATTTTCAATGACTGCCCTGCGCCTCATCCAGCCATCCACAGCCCGTCTGATTCGCGCTTTCGCTGCTCTCTTGCTGGCGCTGCCGCTGCTTTCGGCATGCGGCTACAACACGATACCGACGGCCGAGGAGCAGGCAAAGGCCGCGTGGAGCGAGGTTCTGAACCAGTACCAGCGGCGCGCCGACCTGATCCCCAACCTGGTGGAGACCGTGAAGGGCTATGCCGCGCACGAGAAGGAAGTGCTCGAGGGCGTCGTCGAGGCGAGGGCCAAGGCGACGCAGGTGACCTTGCCGGCCGACGCGCTCACCAACCCGGAGGCTTTCAAGGCCTTCCAGGAGGGGCAGGCGGGGCTGACGAGCGCACTTTCGCGACTGCTCGCGGTGGTCGAGAACTATCCCGACCTGAAGGCAAACCAGAATTTCCTGGCGCTGCAGGCGCAGCTCGAAGGAACCGAGAACCGGATTGCGGTAGCGCGTCGCGACTACATCGAGGCGGTTCGCGTCTACAACACTGCGCTTCGGACCTTCCCCTCGGTGCTGTGGGCGACGCTCTGGTTCACCGGCAACAAGCCGTTCGAGAACTTCACGGCGTCGGAAGGGGCGAGCGAGCCGCCGAAGGTCAACTTCAACTGATGCCGCGCCCCGGCGGACCATGGCAAAGCGTCCAAGCATAGGCCGAGCGGACTGCGCGCCGGGCCCAGCGCGAGTGGCACTCATGCTCGCGGGCATGGTGTTTCTTCTCCTCCCGCTCATTGCCCTCGCCGCTTCGCTGCCCACACTGACAGGCAGGATGGTCGACACTGCCGGCGTGATCGATGCGGCCAGCGAGGCAGCGCTGGTGCAGAAGCTCGAGGCTTTCGAGAAAAAATCATCGGACCAGATCGTCGTCGCCACGATCCCGAGCCTCGAGGGCGAGGCGATCGAACCCTATGCGAACCGGCTGTTCCGCGCCTGGGGTCTTGGACAGGCCGGCGAGGACAACGGCATCCTGCTGATTGTCGCGCCGAACGACCGCAGGATGCGCATCGAGGTGGGCTACGGCCTCGAAGGCACGCTGACCGACCTGCACTCCAAGCTGATCATCGAGAACACGATGGTTCCGGCCTTCCGCGCCGGCGACTACGCCGGCGGCATCACGCGGGCCGTGGACGACATCATCCTCGTGCTCGAGGGCAACGCTGCGGAACTCGAGGCGCGCGCGCGACGCAACCAGGATACGGGCGTGACGGGCGACGACATCGCCGTGGTGCTGTTCATCACCGTCTGGGCGCTGCTGTTCTTCGGCGGCTTCGCCTTCGCGATCCTGCCGCGCATCTTTGGCCGAAAGCTGGGGCCGGGGCGCTATGAGTGGCTGGGCATGACATTCCGCTATAACAACGGATCGGGCTCGTCAGGCAGGGGCTGGTCTTCGGGCAGCTCGTCCGGATGGTCCGGCGGGTCGTCAGGCGGCGGCTTCTCGGGCGGCGGCGGTTCGTCTGGCGGCGGCGGTTCTTCGGGAAGCTGGTAGATGGCTAAAAGGGTTACGGATCAGGAACACCAGCGTATCACCGATGCGATCCGCAAGGCCGAGACGGGCACGGCCGGCGAGATCTTCTGCGTCGTCGCACGTGCCAGCGACACCTACTTCTTTTCGGCGGCACTCAGCGTTCTGGCTGCCATCCTCGTCGTCAGCCTCGGCGTCGCGTTTCTGCTCGACGCCTGGTGGTTCGCCATCGGTGTGCCGGCCTTCGTCGCTGCGCAACTCGTCGCCACGGGCGCGGCGCTCGGCCTGCTCTACTTTGTACCGGCCCTCCGGCTAAGACTTGCGCCGCGCCGCTGGCAGTTCATGCAGGCGCACGACAATGCGCTGCGGCAGTTTCTTGCCCGAAACGTTCACCTTACGAGTGAACGAACCGGCGTGCTCATCTTCGTCTCGCTCGCCGAGCGATATGCCGAAATCGTCGCCGATGCGGGGATCAACGCCAAGGTACCACAGGCGGAATGGGACGAACTGGTGGCCGGACTTATCGCGAAAGCGCGCAGCGACGAACTCGCCGACGGCCTGGTGCTGGCGATCGAGCGCGCCGGGACCCTGCTGGCGGCGCATTTTCCGCCACGGCCGGGCAATGTCAACGAACTGGACGACCATCTCGTAGAGATCTGACAGTTTCCGGCAGCCTGTGGGCCACCGGCCAAGTCTGCCAATACATGCTTGCCAGAGAGTCAGACTGGCGGGTATGGTTAACAAATCATGAACACAATGACGATCGGCATCAGGAAGGCTGAACCGCAGGATGCGGAGGCGATAGCCGACGTCCATCAGCAGGCCTGGCGCGGCGCATACAGCGGCATCATCCCGCATCGCGCGCTTAATGGCATGATCAACCGCCGCGGTACGCAGTGGTGGGCAAACGCCATACGCCGTGCCGCCACAGTTCTGGTGGTGGAGATTGGCGGGAGCGTTGCCGGCTATGCCACGATTGGCCGGAATCGCGCCCGCGAGCTCAGCCAGCAGGGCGAAATCTACGAACTCTACCTACGGCCCGAATACCAGGGCATCGGTCTCGGCAGCCGGCTGTTTGCCGCTGCACGTCAACGCCTCGCAGAGTCCGGACTGGCCGGCCTCGTCGTCTGGGCGCTTGAAGAAAATGTCGGCGCGCTGTCCTTCTACGAGGGCGCGGGCGGGCGCGACATCGCCGAGGGGGTCGAGATTTTCGACCACAAGGCCGTCAAGAAAGTCGCCTTCGTTTGGGATTGAGCGCTAACTGACGCATTGCGCCCGGCGTCTCCTGCCGCTATCGCTCGGGGACAATCAGAGGACGTCCAGCCCATGCGCATTGAAGCCATTCCCGTCGGCAAGAACCCGCCAGAAGACGTCAATGTCATCGTCGAGGTGCCGATCGGCGGCGAGCCGATCAAGTACGAGATGGACAAGGACGCCGGCACGCTCTTCGTCGACCGCTTCCTGCACACCTCGATGCGCTATCCGGGCAATTACGGCTTCGTGCCGCACACGCTGTCGGGCGATGGCGACCCGATCGACGTTCTGGTGTGCAACACGCGCGCCCTCGTGCCGGGCTGCGTGATCAACGTACGGCCGATCGGCGTGCTGGTCATGGAAGACAATGCCGGAGAGGACGAGAAGATCATCGCAGTGCCATCGCCAAAGCTGACGCTGCGCTATGAATCGGTGACGGAATACACGCAGCTTCCCGACATCACCCGCCAGCAGGTGCAGCACTTCTTCGAGCACTACAAGGATCTGGAGCCCGGCAAGTGGGTCAAGATCGGCGGCTGGTACGATGCCGCGACCGCCAAGCGGATGATTTTCGAAGCAATCGAGCGTGCGGCTAAGGCCAGCTAGCTCCCAGCCTCTAGTTGCCGCGCCGGAAATCCGGCATCGGCCCGCCGACCGAGACGGGCCGGTCGGCACCGCAGGCAAATCCCCGCGCCTTTGCGTCGGCGACCTCGCGGGCTTGCCGGTTGGCATCGGGATTGCCGCTTGCCAGGACGAGCCCGACAACGCAACCATCGCGGGCATGCGGCTGGCCTACCTTCGAGACGACGAGGACCTCGGTGGAACTGTCGCTCTCGACGCTGTTGGAGACCTTACGTCGATGGATCGTCGCGAAGGGAATTGCCCGCCCGCTCGACGTTTCCAACCGCCACTCGATCTTGGTGCCGGCCGCGTTGAAGGCTGAAAAACTCTCCCAGGCCGGCGCCATGTCGCCTGCGGGCGGAAAGCCGTAGAACAGCGTTTCCCTGAGGTCTCCGGCATACAGAAACACAGGGTAGCCGCGAAGGCCGGAGCAGACCAGATTGGCCCATTCGCCGTCACCTTCCTCGGCCGCGGCAAAGACCGTGCAATCCTTCCCCGTGTCGAGATCGGAATAGGCGCTTGAGATTTCGCCGGCAATTGACGGGGCACTCAAAGCGGCAAAGACGAATGCGGACGGAATGAACCGGTTCATCGCAACACTCCTGCCTTCTCGAAGTATGCCAGCCTAGCGCGATTTCGGGGATGAGCCTAGGCCGAGGGCGCTTTCGATGGCGTGCGAGAGGATCCCCGGCTCACCCGTAAGGCGAACCGTCTTCATGCGGGCGGTCGAGCCGGAGACAATCGAGATGCTCTGCTTTGGAACGTTCAGCCATTTCGACAACAGCTTTTCCAGCGCCGCGTTGGCGGCGCCGCTTTCCGGCAGGGCGCGAACGCGCGCAACGAGATGGGTGCTGCCGTCCGATGCTTGCCCGACGCCTTCAATGGCGTCGCGCGACGATCTTGGCGTCAGCCTGACGAAAAGGTCCAGGCCGTCAGACCGTGTCCTGAAGCAGCAGCCGGTCGGCAAGCCGGTCAGGCGAGCAGTGCAGGCGCCACGGTGGTGACGATGAACTGGCGCACGAAGAACAGCAGCAGCAGCAGGATGATCGGCGAGATATCGATGCCGCCGAGGTCGGGCATCAGGCGCCGGATGGGCCGCAGGGCCGGCTCGGTCAGGCGAAACAGCATGTTGCCGATCGTGCCGACGAACTGGTTGCGCGGGTTGACCACGTTGAAGGCGTAGAGCCAGGAGAAGATGGCCGACGCGATGATGATCCACCAGTAGAGGTCGAGCGCCAGGACGACGGTCTGAATGAGGGCTAGCATGCCGTTCTCCGTGTTGTTCGCGACATGTAGCCACTGGCAGGCGATGCGGCAAGTGCCGGGCCGTTCCGGAAGCTTGACAGGCAGAGCCAGCCGCCGATAAATGCGCCATCCGCTGGACGGGGCTGTAGCTCAGCTGGGAGAGCGCGTCGTTCGCAATGACGAGGTCAGGAGTTCGATCCTCCTCAGCTCCACCAGCGGAATTCGCCAAACACCTCACCACAAGAAGTACTCGGAATACTGTTGTCATTTCCGTGGCTTAGCGGATTGCGGTGTGGCCAATTCCGCAGTGAGAGACGCACAATGCCGGCTTTGGGGCCATTCGGACCAGAGCGTCTCTAGCCGCTGTCCACGAAGACCACAGTTTCGGACGAACGATGCTTGGATGATCGGGCTGATGCTAGCGAGATGGTGGGTTCGATACCTGGGTGCCGGCAAGATCGAGCGGTCGACTCGATTGACCTATCATCGACTGGTTTCAGGACAGGGCGGCGAGTTGCTCCGACCACAGAAGCGGAAGGTCCTGACGAGCAAGCTGGCGGGCCGATAGATCGGCGGATTGATTACCACTCAGGATCTGATCGATCAGGCGCGGTGCCAGGAATGCCAGGGGCAACACCCGTCCGACATCAACGCGATGGATGCCGAACTGTTCGGCGACACCGCTGGTCCCGAGTTCGGGATTCTCGATCATTCGTTCGAGATAGATATGCGCACTTGCGACCATCCTGACCAGATGCGGATCGGGATTATGGCTCTGGTTCTCACCCTCGATCACCAGGCGCATCTCATTGCCGCGCCGTTTCAATCTGATCGGAAGATTGATTTCGACGATTGGTTGATGCGGGCCGTCCTGGTGATGCTGTTCTTCTTGCATGGCGGGCTGGCATGCTGAGATCGGTGTGCCCTCCGCCGGCGATAGCAATCGGGCCAGCGCTGCAGCATCGACTTTGAAGGTAATCGTTTCGATCCCGAGAACGATCTTAGGAAATAGCGTTTCAATGATGTTGCGCCGCTCTGACATCGTGACGTCCGCAAGCGTGCTAGCAACAGACTTGGCTCTGTCAATCGCGGCCTGGACGCTTGATGCTGGCGCATAGGTCCTGATCCACTCCGATAGCTGAACACGATCGCCGAGAAGACGGATCATGAACTTCACGACGAGGGCATCAATCGCTGGTGCCGGGATGCGCCAGGCCGTGCTGTCTGTTCGTTTCGTGCCCTTGATGCGACTGGAGATGTAATAGTGGAAGCGTTTGCCGCGTGCCCTGGCATGCGTCGGACTCATACGGTCGCCGCTGTCATCGTAGAGAAGGCCGGTCAGCAACTGCGCATCCGGATGTGTGCATGATCCACGTGGGGTTGCAGCTTGCGCGACAAGCAACTCCTGAACCTGAGCAAACCGATCGGGATTGACGATTGCCTGGTGTTCACCATCGTAGACGTTCTGACGGTGCTTCAACTTGCCGATGTAGAGCGGATTGGCGAGCAGCTTGTAGAGCATGCCGCTCCCGACACGACGGACATATCGGGTAGGGGCAACGGAGTTGGCATCGGGCTCGTCGGGCAGGTGTTCGTGTTGCTCGGCTGCGACGGCTTGCCTTGTCACTTCAGCGGCAAGTGCCGGGACAGAGCGCAGTTCAAGGTATCGGTCAAAAAGGCCGCGTACAAAGCCGGCTTCGGGTTCCTTGACGAGCAGCTTGCGGCTCTCGACCCGGTAGCCGAGTGGTACAGTCCCGCCCATCCACATTCCCTTCTTCTTCGATGCAGCGATCTTGTCCCGTATACGCTCTGCCGTGACCTCTCGCTCGAACTGGGCGAAGGAGAGCAGGACGTTGAGAGTCAACCGGCCCATGGAAGTTGTGGTGTTGAACTGCTGGGTGACTGAGACGAAGGAGATGTCACTCTTGTCGAACACCTCGACGATCCTGGCAAAGTCGGTCAGCGATCGTGTCAGACGGTCAATCTTGTAGACGACGACCACATCGATCTTGCGATCACGGATATCCTGCAACAGCCGCTGCAGTGCCGGACGTTCCATCGTGCCGCCCGATATGCCGCCATCATCATAGTGCTCGTTGACCAGTTTCCAGCCAAGTCCGACCTGCGATGCGATGAATGCGGCACATGCCTCGCGCTGCGCATCGAGCGAGTTGAACTCCTGATCCAGCCCCTCCTCGCTCGATTTGCGGGTGTAGACGGCACATCGGAGTTTTGCGCCGACACTCATAGCCCAAAGAATTTCGGGCCTGACCAATGTGCGCAGGTGATCTGGAGCGCGATGGCTGTGAGGGACCTGTAGACCTTGGCCTGGAAGACGAAGCCCTCCTCGATCACGTCCACCACATGGGTTTTGCCATTCCAGTCGCGCAGCAGCCTTGCTCCGGGCGAACATTGACTGCGGCGACGATGGCCAGGCACCTCAGCAGAAGCTGTTAAACCGCAATGGCTGACCGACGGGGAGGGTGGTTTGGCCATCCCTCGCTCGACCTCGGCCATTGCCGCCTTTAATGCCCGCCGCGTGGCAGGCGACAGCCCGCCGAAGTGCTTGGCCTGCAGATGCCAGGCAGCCGAGCGCACCAGGAGCTCGTGCCGGATGCCCTTAGGTTGCGGGCTGCCATGAGCCTTCTGCCACCGGACCAGAAGTTCATCACGAGCCAATGACGCCAAGGCCGTGACCTGGTCGGCGACATCGAGGTGCGACCGCCTCATGATGCGGCGCCATCCGCGTCGGCGGTCACCCGGTAGCGACGGACGCCAACCTTGCCGACCTCGCTGACCAGGTTGAGCCCGAGCTTCTTCTTCACTGTCGCTGACAGAAACCCGCGGACCGAGTGAGCCTGCCAGGCTGTCACCTCAGTGAGCTGCGCGATTGTCGCGCCCTTTGCCGAGCGCAGCTTCTTCAGCACCAGATCGGTCTTGGATGGCCCAGCGGCATCCGGCTTCGAGCGAGCAGCCTTGCCGGAAGCAGAAAGCCCAGCGCAATCCAGGCTCCGGTTGGCGGATTCTGATTTTGAGATGTTGGTCATATCGCGTTCCTCAGCATGGCTGCGGACAATCCGTAACCTTGTACTGAGGAGAGCCCACACTCAGTTGAGGCAGGCAGGGAACATGAGCTGCCAAACGCGGCAACGAACGCACCAATGCGTGCTTCTGTTTGAAAGTCCAGTCCCGAAATCAAAGTTGTCTGCTGTGCGCGTAACCGCCGCCGGCCACTTGCCGAAGATGACGGGTTTAGACTTAAACCCGACCTACATTTGCCGCGACGCGACCGTCGGCTTTGCGCCTCATGGCGGTCACTCAGCCAAACTTGGCCTTGCTCTCAAAGCGGACGATCCCTCAGGGCAGCTGGGGCCGACTCTTTTCCAAGCCATCTTCCTGCGTTCCGAAAACCAAGACACTGAGCGATCCGACTCGTTGTTCCGGGCAGGAGGGCCGGAAGCGGGACATCCAGCGCGGCAGCAGTTCGCTGCCCAATCGGCATGTGATTGTGCTGTTCTGTTGGCAGGGGTAGAATATTGTCAGCTCACCCGGTTCCCTCCTTACGTTCCGATGAGCTGCAACCCGGCGGTGTCCCAACACCTGCCGGGCCACTGTTACTTCTATGCAGACTGCAATTTTGATTGAGGGACCGGGATTGGTCAACGGGGCCACATTTAGTGTGGAGCGTGCGTCGGAGGCTTCAGCGGTCGGCAGGGACCGAGCCGTTCGCTGCGAAAAGCGGATCGCACATGCACAAGAATTGCCAATCGCTTGCGCATGGTCGGCGGCGCCCGGAAACCCTCGCACTAGCGACTCCCCAAAACCCGATAGTCAGTGTGTGTTGCCGATTAATCACAGCCCTGCGGCACCATACCGACTACAATTCCACGTAAGACACGCAAAATGCGAATTGATCGGGGGATTGTATGAAGGTTCTTCTGCTGACGGCTGCTGCCGTCCTCTCCGCCTCCTGCGCGATGGCAGCAGACGACGTTGTCGCCGAGGCCTTCGCCGAGACTAATTTCGGTGGCTTCTACATCGGCACCGAAGTTGCCTACAGCATGTCCAACAGCGAGGTGTCTGTCCGCGAGGGCCCCGAGCACATCACACTCGATGGCTTTGGCGGGCGCGGTGGGTCGATTGGCGGGTTTGTTGGCTACGACTATCTCTACGACAACGGGTTTCTGATCGGTGCTCAGATCGGCGGTCACGTCAGTGACATCAATGCATCGGTCTCGATTTCCGATGGCGCGGGCGGTTTTGGATACGGCGAACTGAAGACGGACTGGTTCGCAACCGTGTCGGCGCGGGCCGGTTATCTCGTCAATCCCGACACGCTTGTCTACGGTTCGCTTGGCGCGACTGTCGCTCATGGTGTGGGCAGCTACGCTTACGATATTTCCGGCGATTCCGATTCCGATTCAGACAAGGAGTTATTCTATGGCGTCGCTTTCGGCGCGCTTGGCGTCGAAACTGTTCTCAGCGGTCGCGTCCGCGCGCGCTTCGAATACATTGCCAGCTATCTGAACACACAAACCCTCGACTTTGACGGTGCTGGCCTAGAGGTTACTCCCCTCATCGGAACAGCCAAGATCGGACTTATCTATGGTTTCGGCGAGCCGCGTTCCACAAGCGCGCAGTTCGTCAATGCACCAGACACCTGGAGTGGCTTCTACGCCGGCATCAGCGGTGGCCAGGACGTAGGCGTCAGCGAGTTCACCTTGACGGACGGCGATCCGATCGGCGCAGGCGGGGCAGGGTTCGATTTTGACGGGTTTGGATCCGACGGCTACGCGATTGGTGTCGTTGGCGGCTACAATAGGCAATTCGGTTCACACATCGTCGCCGGCGTCGAAGCCGGCATCAATGCGTCAAGCATCAGCAATACGATCTCGGCCAGCCTTGGCGGCGACTCTGGTTCGCTGGAAATTGGCACCTCGTCATCCTACGGAGCTCGACTCCGTCTCGGCGTGCTCGCTAATCCTGGGACTCTGATCTACGGCTATGGCGGCATAAGCCGCCAGCGAATGTTCGTCAGAATGACCGAGGGCGCCGATAGCATGCGCGAGAGCATGAACATCGACGCTGTCGAATTTGGCGGGGGTGTGGAAACCTGGATCACCGACAAGCTTACCCTGCGCGGAGAATACGGACTCGTCTCCTATGAGGACTACGGAGATCCTGAAACAATGGGCACCATCGACACAACGGTCGCGACCGCTCGCATCTCCACGATCTTCCACTTCTAGCTGCGTTTCGAGGTAGGCGTCGAACATCCGGCGCTCCGAACTAAGAGCAGACACGACGGCCTTTCGCGCATGTTCCGTACGGAGGCAACAATCACTTAGTAAGTGTGATCTGTACGCTGTTTGGTCCGATACCATTGGGAACGGGAATGCTCGACCCGGAATAATCCGCATTCAGAACAAGATTTACGCCGCTCGTTATATCCAGCAAGTTGCTGACTATGGCGGTCCATTCGGATGACGTTCCTACATCCGTGATGCATCCGCTGCCAACGCCAATGGGACCGGGCAATTCGAGATCATCACATATCCCGTTGCCGTTCTTATCACCGCCTACTGTCAGCTTGTCGGCCGGCATGTATACCGTCCCGATCAGTTCCTCGGCGTGTCTGCTCTCGATCTTGAACTCGCGCTCTTTTCCGGCCACGGGTGGCGCGTACATCAAGATTCCCGCCATAAGACCGGTCTCGGGTGCGGACAAAGAAAGCGTAGAATCGTTCTTGAGTTCCAGTTCTGCCTTGGAACCGACGAATACCAAGCCGACGTTCTTGCCTATCAGCATGGCATTCTTGTCAACCTTCAGGGTTCCATCCTTTATCACGTAGATGCCGGGACGAAGTAGCACCGTCGCTGCATCGGTGATTTCAAGGTCGCCGCAATACGTCCCAGGCCGGAGCACCCTGTTTGCAACCTTGATCTCAAGGTCAGTGAAATCACAACGACTGCTAGGCACAGTTTCGACGATCAGTTGGCCCCGCGCCTTCAACGGATCCACGATCTGAGGACAGTCCGTAATGGGGATTGGTGAATAGTTCCAAGAACCTCCGTTGTATCCACCCGCGCTACAGGACAATTCCGTTGTCAGCCGAGATTCATCCCTCACCGATATGCCTTGTCTGGTAACGGAGTTTGAATACGCTGAACATTCCGAGGCAGTGACCCTCGATTTTCCACTGACTTTGAAGGCCTCCTTTTTTTTCGGAGATAGAACGACAACGCACAGAGTTGACTGTCCGACTGCTCGAGCAGCCGCCGTCACTTGAATCTGGGGATGGCCGGTAAAATAACCTGCAACGAAGTATGCATAGTGGTCCTGAGACAGGCTAAGCTTGATCATTCGTTCCTTTTCCACAACGTCAATTTTGTAGGAGAAGGTCACGTCACTGAACCGGTTCTTGAGATTGACGGCTACGAATGCTTCAGTCGCCTCCTTAGCGGCCTTGGACGACCAACCCTTGATGGTCGATTCCGATGCGGCCGCTAGTACAGCGGAATCTGCAACCTCCTGCAGTTCACTACGGTGGTTTTGAAGCAGAAGCAGATCGATCGCGCCCCCGACCAGCCCAATCAACACTGGAGCCAGCAGTGCAGTGATCAGGGCAAAGTTCCCTTGCCTGCTTATCGCAAATGCTTTGAAAACAGACGGGATCGCTGTCATGCTATGCCGCCGTTCTGCCCCCCGGTGCTGTCGTCGGTCGATCTCGGAGTTGCGGCACAATATCTTCACCTGAAACAGGGATCGAAAACAAAAAGCCCTGAATGACCTCAATGCCTACACGCCGACACAAAGCCAGCTCCGAAGCGTTCTCAACACCTTCGGCGATTACATCGATTGAAAGCTGGGTCGCCATCGATGCTGTTGAACTCAGGAAGTTGGAGGCGATCGGTTCGCTGGCCGCGGAGCGAATGATGGAGCCGTCGATCTTGACTTCAGTGAAGGGGCACAAGCGTAGCAGTTCGAAGTTCGAACTCCCTGTGCCGTAGTCGTCCAGGGAAATGTGAAACCCGGACATCCGCAGGCGGGCAAGCACCTCCATCAGACATGTCATGTCTTGAGGTAATGTCGTCTCTGTCAGTTCTAGGCATATCAACTGGGAAGATATGCCACGGGCTTTGAGCATATCTAAAATGGCCGGAGCCACAATTGGATCTTCAAGAACCTTGGAATCCAGATTGATTGATGTCCGACAAGCGATGCCTTCACGTTGCCAGTTCTCGACATCGTCCAGCACCTTTGCGGTCATTGCCAATGTGTAAGAACGGAACTGCTCGTAATCGGGAATCATGCTGAAGAACTTGCCCGGACCTAGAATCTCGCCCGAAGGGGTTCGCACTCTAATCAATGCCTCCAGTCCGGCAATTGTCCCGTCTACTGCATGGTGCTGAGGCTGATAGTATGGAATGAGTTTCAAGCGATCGAGACTAGGGCTTTGCGGAGAGGCGGCCACCGAACTCGCTGGGTTGGGACTAGATACTGCCACCAGGACTTCGGTTAACTTGGCGATGTCAAGCGGTTTGCGGAGGGCGCCAAGCAGCCTGATCCCAAGCAACTGGCCCATCATTTCGGCGGTGCGAATTATTTTCTGATCCTCACCGCTCAACAGAACGATGCAACCCTGGAAGCCAAGCCCGGCGGCCAGCCTCAAGAAGGCGAGCCCATCCAACTTCGGCATGTTGAGGTCCAAAATGATGACGTCAAATGCTTCCGAAGACTCTTCGAGCGCGGATAATCCCTCATCGCCGTCGGCGGCGACTGCAACGTGATCATAGCCAAGGAAAGCCAAGATGCTCTGCGTCACCGCTAGGCAGATCTGGTCATCATCGACCAATAAGAACCGAAGCGCCTTGCTCATAGCTTGCTCCTTAAAGCCGAATCTTTCCCTGAAATGTCTCAAGGAAGGGTGCACCTCGGCGGAAAACTTGTCGGTAACCCCGCTTTCACCGGCCCATTCCTCGCTCGAGGGCGCTGATTGCCAATGTTTAGCTACCTAGCCAGTCGGACCTGAGCGAGCGACTGGGCAATTCCGGAGAAGGCGGCGAGAAGCTTTGCCGGGTCTGACGCGTCAAAATAATGCGCCGAATCTGTCGCGCAGTCTTCCAGAAGCTTCTTGGCATCAGGGTTGGTGACCATGAAGGCGACGGTATAAAGCTCGATCTCGTGCGATTTCATGTAGTCACAGATCGCCTTGGTGTCCTCGTCGGTCTTCTTGAGCTCGCCCTTCGCCGTCGTCGCATTGGAACTTGGCAGCACGTGACGTCCGTCACTGTTGCGGAAGCGCAGCGTGTTCTCCCCGTCGGTCATCAGTACCGCCACTTTGCGCGGCTTCTTGTTGCTCGGATCATAAGCCGCACCCTGGCTGAATGGTTCAGCGGGTGAGAGCAGGTTCTGCCCCCATATCAATCCGGCCGGGATATAGGTGTAGGGCTTGTACGAGCCAATGTTGATGATCATCCCATTGATGCCGGCAAGCAGCGCTTTCAGATCATCGGTAAGTGGAACGATCGGGTTGAGACACTTTTGGCTCGTCTCCACGTAACCCGGGTATCTGTCCGCAGGCTTCTCGTCATGAAGACGCGAATTACTGTTCTTTCGTGATCCGACACAACCATACCACTTGTAGGTCTGCTTGCTGCTGCCGCCGGAGCAGGACTGATAAGGTGGCACGGTTTGGGTCACCGACTTCGTACAGCCGCCACCGCAAGTGGCCGGCTCCACCACTCCATCAACGGTCTTCGTGCAGGCATAGGTCGGCGCTGTCTGGACGCAGACGCTTTTTGTCGTGGAGGTTGTGCACGTCTGAGCCGTCGCCGGAATAGTGTAATCGTCCGGGATATCGAGCCAGCTGGCGTTTCGGTACTTGGTCCCGACGTTGACATAGTCGGCATAGGGGACCAACCCAATCCGAACAGAGGCGTCCTTGTTAAGGAGCAGTTCCGTGGCGAGGGAAGCAGCCGCTGTCTTGAGTGTCGCAATCTTGGGCAATCCCGTCGAACCCGGAGCCGACATCGACCAGGTGTTGTCCAGCACCAGAACAACCTCGACGCTGCCGGTTACCGCCCGCTCTGCCAATGCCGAAGCTCTGACGTCTACGTGCTTGATGCCGGCCAGTCCCATGAAGTTTGTCGCGATCTGACCTTTCAGCAGAATATCGATCGATTTGTCGGAGGTTTTCAGGTCGGCTATCGAAACGGTATCGACACGGCTCTGCGACTGATTGGAGGGAACGAACTTCTCAGCCAGTTCCTTAAGCTTCTGGTGTTCCTTTTCTCCAGACGCAGCCAAGGCTAGCGCCGTGGCATCGGCCAGTTCCTGTAGGTGGGATCTGGCCGACACCCCTCGAGCGTAGTCACTTGCAAGGCCGATCGAGAGCAGCAGTGGGAGGGCCAGGATTCCCATGAGAACGCCAATATTCCCCGCCGCGTCATGCAGGAAACGACCGAAGATGCGCATTGAGATCACTCCACATTAGCCAACTCAATAAGCCTCTCGATTGATTGCTAGTTCCTTGCCGAGCGGGTCAGTTCTGAAGGAGGGTAAATAACTGATTTATATGCGGGATCCCGACCATCTTCCTTTGACGACTGGACCGATATTTCCGCGGCCAAATGCCACTCCTTATGCGGCATCCGAACTACAGCGCCCCGTGTCGGAAGCCTGTCTGCTGTTGATCCTGGGCAACTCAAGCATGGTGAGGGTGGACACCCCCACCATTAGCGGATGGTCACACTTGCTTTGTTTCCATCCGCAGCATCCGACTCTGTCAGCGGCGTCGGGCTAACGCGGACGGGTTGGTCCGAGTGCTAGATCGCCTCGCTCCATAGTGGACGCTGGGTCAGGCATTCTACGTTGTAGGCCGCAGAACCATATGAGTGAAGGAGAGGTCGGTGGGGGCCAACCTCTCCTTCTGGCGTCACGTGGGGCGGGGGGCGCTGTGTGACGCCGGTATGCATTACTGAACGAAGACGGTCAGCGAACCACCGGCTCCGATGTTGGCTGCGACGACCGACGACACGTCGACCGACTGGTTTTCCAGCTCGGCTTTCAGGTCAGTGTTGGCTTCGATAGCCGCCTGAAGATCAGCCCGCGCCTCTGCGTTCTTGGACATGGCATTGCCGATGGCGGCAGCATTCGCGCCGGCTTCCAGGTCGCTGACCTTTACCACCGTCACTTCGGAGACATCAGTCATCGCCTTGATGTCAGCAGCAGTCTTCGCGCTCGCGTTCAGCGACGAGATCAGCATGCCGAAATTGGCGTCCGAAGACGTGCTGGCGGTCGTGCCGAGGTCAGTGTTGAACTGGGCTCCAGTGCCAGCGCCGGTTCCAGCGTTTGCGCCGGCATCAACGTTGGCGCCAGCGTCGATGTTGGCTCCGGCTCCACCCAACTGAGCACCGGCGTCGACGTTACCGCCGGCGTTTATGTCGAGTGCAAATGCAGGAGCGGAAATCAGGCCAGCGATGAGTGCGGTCGTGGTGATAAGGCTATTGCGTTTCATAGGGGTATTCCCTTTCAGAGTTGTCCCTCGGCACCGACAACACCCCGGCTCCACGTCCGTTCCTGCCTTGATCGGGGTCTTTTCAAGGAGATTTTTGGGCGCCGATAGGAGCCTTCGTCTCTTGCTGGCGGTCCAAGCATGCTTGACCACTCGTTAAGCCGGCTCGGCAAATGCCGCGAAGGCGCTTAGACCCGTCTCAAGATCGCGTTGTTACTGTCTTCCCAACGGAATCGACCGACTTGAATGCAGGAGCCTCGGGCATATGCAGATCGATAAGACCGGTTCAGCCATACTGAACATTCTCGGCAGCCGCGGCGACACAAAGGACCAGCCCTCGGCCGGCGCCAGCCTCGCCAGCCTGTCCAATCAGCAGGCGAGTTCCCGGCTCGGCATCCGGCCAGGCACAATCAGCGGGCAATACAGGCCGATTTACGAGACGCAGTCCCGCTCCGTCGAGCGGGACGTCTATGAGGCACGCGCGCTCTCCCGCACCGAGGATACTTTTGAGGAGCGCGAGGTTGTCGGCACCGAGGACATCTACGAGGACCGGGACGTGATCGAGACACGCGACATCCATGAGACGCGCGCCGTCTACGGCAATCGCGATGTCTGGCAGGCCGAGGTGCAGGGCGACAAGCGGCTCGACGACAAGAAGGGCCTTAGCGACGCAAAGATCGATATCGGAGCTGATTTCTCCGTCACCGTAGGGGACGGCGCCAAGGTCGTTTTGACCTTCGCTTCGTCGTCGCGCATCAGCGTGACGCAGGGTGGCGCCACGCAGAATTTCACTTACGACAACACCAAAGGATCGCTGGGCAATGCGCTGGTCGCCGTGCTCGACAGCGTCGCTGGCCTCCACGCCTCGCTCGACAGTAGTGGCAAGCTCAACTTGAAGGTCGCCGGTCAGATGTCGCTGTCCCTTGCGGACGTCGCTAACGGTTTTCTCGATTTCTCGCGTAGCCCGCTCGACAAGCTCGGCTTTGAGGCCGGAACCACTCAGGCACAGGTCATCGGCACCGAATGGGCTCAGATCGGCACCGAGGACGTGGTCGTGGGTAAAGAGAGCGTCGTCGTCGGCACCGAGCGCGTCAAGACTGGTGAGCGCGATGTAATTCTCGGCACAGAACATGTTAAGATCGGCGAGCAGCTTGTCGTAACTGGCATGGAACGCGTCAAGACGGGAACTATCTCGCAGGAACTGGCCGGCGTGACGAAGCTCGTCGGGCTCGTGGATACAGGTCAGGCGGGTGGCCTCGGCGCTCTCAACCTGCTCGACAGGTTGGCCCGAGGAGGCCTGCCTGTGGGCTACCTCGAAGCCCTGTTCTCTCCGCTCGACACGAATGAGAACGCTGGGGCGAATGATCCCAAAGCAATTGAAGCCTATCGCACGGTCAACGACGACGCCTGGTCCATCACACAAGGCGACAGCAAGCCAAACCGCTGGCTGGCCACCAGTGAGGACAAATAGCTCGTCCTTTCAACGCTGGCGAAAAGTCTTGCCTAGACATCCAACGGCTGCGCCGCCGTCCTAGCGACTGTCCGGGCAATGGTTCAGCAACCCTTCGTGGCATGCATCCGTGCGACGATCTGTCGAGGCCGTTCGACGACGGTCAAGCTGAGGGTTTGCAATGGATGACACCGAAGGACGCACACGCCGTATCGTCGGGGGAGTGGACGTACAGCACGTAGCGGCCGTCGAAAAGCAAGTTCACGTCTCGATTGCATGACTGAGAGCAAGGAACCCCAGCATAACTGAAGCTACGAACATCCAGCCACGTTTTGTAGCCTTGATCTCGTCATTCCTGTCTGGGTCGCTCATTTTGGTCCTCCGACTGTATTATTTTTTCCCATGACATGACTTTCAACTACATCACATTCTCTGTCCTTCGGTCAACGTGACCGTTGTTGAGCTCGGCAGCGATCGGCCGTCGAGTGCTAGCGCGTCAGAGACTCACTAGAGCGCGCTTTGAGTTTCGTGTTCCCGAGTGCCCACTAAACCTGCCACAGCGCTCCCATGCCACCGCCGACCGTTGCCGGGCGGCAGATTTTTTGCATAAGCGCTGGTGGTCTTCCTGTGGCCTCGATCGCTTCGACAGGGATTTGCCCTAGCTCGGCAGAAGCAGAGGGCTGCTTTTGACCAGCTGCCACTCAAAGCAGACCGTCGACTTCCGGCCCCGTTGAGGTCGGCGAGGTCGCTCCCTTGAGCCAAGTCAACAAGTCCATGCCAACCATCGCTTATTGCGCCAAGATCGAACGATGTTTTACGTATCCGATGCGTAGACTTTGCTACCAGTTTGAGTGGATCGACTGCGAACGCCTGCGGTGAGGCAATCGATCAAGAGTGGCAGCTCAGAAAAGGCTGGTTGATTACGTGGCCAGGTAATCCAATAGCCCGCTTCCATCGGTAGTGTCTGGTCGGTCAACTGTTTGAGTCTGCCAGATTCGATCGCCTCACTGCTTAAAGCGAGCGAGGCCAACAGAACCCCTGCACCCGCCTCCGCCGCTCTCAGTGATTGCACGAAAGTATCGAAACGAAGCACAGATACCGGTGGGGGCGGTTCACCCATGGCATTCGACCAGTCGCGCCAGCCGATCCTCGGTCCCGAGGTCGCAATTCGCGACAATTCGCGCCAACCATTCTGCCCATCTCCCAGCATCGTCGGTGCTGCCGCCGGTACCAGTTCCTCGACGAAGAGTTTCCTTGCATCGCGATCCGCCCAATGGCCCGTCCCGAAGCGGATCTCGAAATCCGCGTCCAAGCGTTCGTAGTCCGGCTGCTGCTGTATCGTTGCGAACGATAGCTGCACATGGGGCAGCCGGCGGCCGATATCGCCAAGACGCGGGACAATCCAGAGTTCGATCACCGAATTGGATGCGGCAATGGTAATTTTTCTCCGCGGCTGCTCGAACAGGTTAGCCGCGCTGTGCAGCAGTTGCGTCAGGGCGGACTGCACATGCGGCAGCCAGGATTCACCCTCCGTTGATAGGATTACCCCGCGGGCCTGGCGTTTGAAGAGTTGTGCGCCCAAGCGCAGTTCAAGGTTCTTGATACGCTGGCTGACCGCCGCCTGTGTCAGTCCAAGTTCGTTTGCCGCGGCAGTAAAGCTGCCCAGCCGCGCTGCCGCTTCGAAAACGCGTATCCATTCGAGCGAAGGCAGGCCTTGGACGTCTTTAGCCATAAGGGATTCGAGGTCATAACATCAGAAGCGGTTATTTGTGATTATGCGGCAACGTGTGTCAAGTATGGCTCAACTTGAACCGCTGAGGAGCCGACCATGTCCGACTTTGTCGAAATCGAAATCTTGGATGGCGGCGCAGCGCTCGCTCTCGACCTGCCGGGCAAGGGGCGAAGGCGTTTCCACGCAATCTGGCTGCGCGACAATGCCTGGGACGAGACCACTCGTGCCCCTGGCAACGGACAGCGGCTGATCACGCTTGGCGACATCCCCGCCGACACGCGAGTTGTCTCCGCACATGCAGAGGCCGGGCAACTACATGTGACGTTCCAACCAGAGGCCCGGAGCATTGCTTACGATCTGGTTTGGCTTGCAGAGCACTCTTATGACTCTCCGCATGAACACTCCGCCGGGTGGATCGCACCGGATGTAGAGACCTGGGATGCAACCCTTGGACCGCGCGTCCCCGTCGGCGACTTCAGCGACGTGAGCAGCGATCCAAGCGCACTTGCCGATTGGCTCAAAGGCGTCCGCCGCTACGGATTCGGAAAACTCACCGGCGGACCAGTCGAGAGTGGTGCCCTGTTTCAGGTGGCTGACTTGTTCGGCTATGTTCGCGAAACAAACTACGGCCGTCACTTCGAGGTACGCACCGAGGTTAATCCCTCGAACCTCGCATATACGGGCCTTGGGCTGCAGGCGCACACTGACAACCCCTACCGTGATCCCGTGCCAACATTGCAGATCCTCTACTGTCTGGAAAACTCGGCCGAGGGCGGCGAGAATATGGTGGTTGACGGATTCCGCGCGGCAGAACGAATGCGCGAGGAAAGCCCGCGCGGCTTCGACCTCCTGTCGCGTTATTGCGCGCGCTTCGAGTATGCGGGTAGTTCGGGAGTGTGCTTGCGCTCGCGCCGGCCGATGATCGAGCTCGCACCAGACGGTGAGCTGGTCGCCATCCGCTTCAATAATCGGTCGGCCGCCGCAATTACCGACGTGCCGTTTGACGACATGGCCGAATACTATGCCGCCTATCGTCGGCTGGGCGAACTGATAGACGACACCTCGATGGAGGTCACCTTCAAGCTGTCTCCCGGCGACAGTTTCATTGTTGACAACACCCGGGTGTTGCACGCGCGCAAAGGGTATTCCGGAGCCGGCTCACGCTGGCTGCAGGGATGCTATGCTGACAAGGACGGATTGCACTCTACGCTTGCGGCAATCGAGCGTCAGGATCGGAGGGCCGCATGATGACTAGGCATGATTCCGCAAACCTCACCCCTTCCACGATCGTTCCGTTCCTGGCTGACATCTTTGAACGCCGCGGCGGGGAAGAGTATCTCGGGGAACCGGTGACCATGGCCGAGCACATGTTGCAGGGAGCCTATCTCGCCGAACAGCAAGGTGAGCCGGAAATCATTATCGTGGCCGCACTGCTGCACGACATCGGCCACTTTACCAGCGAGTTCGGCACCTTCTCGATGGATGACACGCACGACAAGCATCATGAAGAAGCCGGCGCCGCCGTGCTGGAGCGCTTCTTCCCGAGCCTGGTCGTCGATTGCGTGCGATACCACGTCGCGGCGAAGCGCTACATCTGCGCTACCGATCCTGGCTATTTGCGGCAATTGTCAACGGCCTCAATCCATTCCCTCAACCTTCAGGGCGGGCCCATGATGGATGAAGAAGTCGCGGAGTTTGAGAAATATCCCAACATCCGTGAGATCGTCCGCGTCCGGCGCCTGGACGATGCAGGAAAGATCGCCAACATGACAACGCCTAGCTTCGCCCATTACGCCCCAATGGTGCAGCGAGTGGTGGACGCACATTGCGGAACTCCCGTCTGATGTAGGCGACACTAGCAACCGGCGCGCCTGTCTGATGAATTGCCGGAGATCTACGAGGGCCTCTGCAGCGATGCGCAATGCTGAGCCCGTCTGTGAAGGGTTACGCCGCCATCGCTGCATTCGTCGCCCAGCCGACGCAGCAAGGTCCCTCGAAAGTCGTCATCAATCGAACTTTAGTGTCAAACCCGGTTGATCGATTGTCAGGGCTGGCCAACCAGGTTGCCCTCCTCGGTATGCACAGGTCGCTTCTTATCTGATGAACTTTTGCCTCATCTGTCGAGAGTTCGAGCGAACCTCGACCAGTCATCTCCGGCGACTTGGTGTAGGTGGCCATTGTCCTCCATGACGACAATGACCCGCTGTGGTCCAATGTCCGCTTCTCAACTCCTCAAGCCAATAGCTGCCAGTCCGGTTGCGGCCCCATAGCTCCCGTGCCGCTGCGCGCCCGAAAAACTTCACTCAGGCAAACTTTGCCCGGATCCCGACGCAGGAAATTCATAGCGACGTCTTCGTCTGGATGCTTCAGTCGCCAGCCAAGATGCCAACTTCGAGCGCGGCAACGACAAACGCGCGCCTCGCGAAGGGAGTATGCGCACTGCCTTGGATCGCTCCCAAGCATGCAACCATGGCTTCCTTGCGCTTGGCTGTCTCGCGGGGAAACTCCCTAAGAAGAATCCTAGCCGCAGCGCTGACATCGACGACTATCCGGTCGTTCCCGCCTGATCGAATTATGACCGGCCGCGCGAAGCGTTTCGACTTGTCAATCAGCCCACTCATGATGCTTCCCCAAGCATCGCCAACTGAGCATGGAAACGGGGACCCAACAAGCAGTCCTCCATCCATGACTGTGGACAATTCTGAAACGAAATCTCACCGGAAGACGTCGGGAGGAGTATGCAGGGCAGCTTGATGCCTTGGCTGGTTCCAAGGCCAAGAGCAGTTGGGGCTGAACCTGATCCGTGGGCCTTCCAGTACCCGGTCGAGCAATTGCTTGGTCGCACTCCTGCTACTGCGATCTCTGTAACTGCGCACGATGGATCGGTTGCCACACTTATCTATCGAATGAGAATTCGGCCGTCTCGGCTTTATTGGGGCCGGGGTAGCGACGGCCCTGTCAGTCCCTTCAGTTTTGCCCGCGGCGTCCAGACACGCGCCGACCTCTTGCAAGCCGGTCAAAATCCAAACCTTTGAACCTGGAGTAGTCCACCCCCTCCATGAGTGGAGCTCGAGCCATCTCGCGGGCTCGCGGGACGCTCCACGTAACGGCGGTCGAGCTCAAATGCAGGTACGGTCGTTGCAGGCTTAGGCGTCGGCCGCGAGTGTTGGACGATCGGATCGGCCAGACGGCGTTCCGCCATCGATGCCTCGCGAGAACCCGCGAGTGGGGACGCTTCTTGCGAGGCCGATGGAGTTGCCGGGGGCGTGGTTGCCCCCGAGAGCAACTCGACATAGCGGGTCTTGAGAAGCTCGACATTGTCGACGATCACGCGATTGGCTGAGGGACCCTTGGCGAGCTCCCGCGCAATGCCAACCAGTCGCGCATGCCCTCCAGCCCGGGCTCCAGGTGAGGCGAGGGGGGAGGAGGTTCCCGCGAGACTATCGACGTCATTGCCTTGAGGTAGCCTCGGACCTCGCTTACCACCTCGCCCGGTGTCTCGCCGGAAAATTGGGGGGCACCTTGGCTGGCCTCGACGCTGCGCGTTTCGTCGTCCTGTTCCTTCGCCAATCGCCTTGTCCTGATCCTGTCAAAGCAATGGCGAGCATGTGCCGCCATCAAGTCTGCACGAATTCGGGCCTGCCTGGCCGTCAATGCGCCGAGACTCAGGCGGACCGGGCGCTGAGCCTGGGCACAAAGGTCCTTCGGCACCCTAATCTGGAAGATGTAAACGGATCCTGAGCGCACGAGATAGCGGCCCGGCCGCGCGCGCCGTGGCAGTTTATTGCTGCCAGGTCGGGTGCTGGTCGGGCGCGGATCAGGCGATACTTCGCGCGATACACCGGGCGATACTTTCGACGATACTTCCATGGACGGAACACCCTTATCCGGGGTCCCGGCGCGGCAATAAGCTCAGGAAATCAGCCGCTTGCGGAACAATTGGGGAAGAGTGGATTCCCGATGGCGGAGAGGGTGTCCGACAAACTAGCGGTTTCTGACGTCCGCTCATGTGCGTGTATGCCCCTGTAATACAGGCCTTTCAACCTCTTTCCGTCTTTCGCCATCCGCCATAGTTCGCTACTATCCCTAACTCAGGTTAGGGACAAAGGTAGGGACAAAGATGGCGAGGGCTTTCAACAAGCTGACCGACATCGAATGCAAGGCTGCATCCAAGTCGGGACTGCATGGCGATGGTGGCGGGCTCTATCTCAACGTGAAGCCGTCCGGGTCGAAGTCCTGGGTTTATGTCTGGAAACAGACCGTCGACCATGGCGGCAACGCAAAGACGAAGCGCACTGAAATGGGACTGGGAAGCTATCCGGTCGTGAAGCTGTCCAAGGCCCGTCTTCTGGCTTCCGAGTGCCGAGTGGCCATTGCGGAAGGGCGCAATCCACTAGAAGAGCGCAAGAAGGACGTTGAGCCGACATTCGGCGAATGCGCCGACTTGTTTCTCGCTTCCATGGAAAGCCAATGGCGCAACGAGAAGCATCGGGCGCAGTGGCGGTCGACGCTTGAGGGTTATGCCGGGGTGCTTCGTCCCATGCGTGTCTCTGCCATCGGCACCGACGACGTCTTGAGGGTGCTGTCGCCAATCTGGCGGGACAAGGCAGAGACGGCCTCTCGGCTTCGCGGACGCATCGAGCGAGTGCTTGACTATGCCAAGGCGCGCGGCTGGCGAAGCGGAGAGAACCCGGCGCTGTGGCGCGGCCATCTGAAGTCCATTCTGCCGACGCGTCAGAAGCTGACACGCGGCCATCACCCGGCAATGCGCTATGGAGACCTCCCGGCCTTTGTGTGTCCGTCGTCAGAACATTTGGCGTGGCACAGACTGCAGCTTTGATTAGAGGAGTTTCGGCCTCGTCTCGGTGTTGATGTTATGCGGCTAGCTTGCGGTGCTGCAAGCGCCGCTGTTCGATGGTCTGACGTTTGATCCTTTCTCGTTGTTGGATGATTGCCTCCGCTCTGCCGAAGTAGGCGTCGGCGGGCGTCACGTTGCCCAGGCTCTCGTGGTAGCGCTGGTGGTTGTAATATTCGACGAACGCCTCGATCTGGCGTTCGAGGTCTCCGGGCAGGAAGTAGTTCTCGAGCAAGATGCGGTTCTTGAGGGTCTGGTGCCAGCGCTCGATCTTGCCCTGCGTCTGGGGATGGAACGGAGCGCCACGCACATGGCTCATGCGCTGCGCCTCGATATAGTCTGCCAGATCACTGGCGATGTAACTCGGGCCATTGTCGCTGAGCAGGCGCGGCTTGTGCCGGACATGAGCCTGGTCGCAACCTGAAGCGGCCAGCGCCATATCCAAGGTGTCGGTGACGTCCTCGGCCCGCATGGTGCTGCACAGCTTCCAACTGATGATGTAGCGGGAGTAGTCGTCGAGCACCGTGGACAGATACATCCAGCCCCAGCCGATGATCTTGAAGTAGGTGAAGTCGGTCTGCCACATCTCGTTCGGGCGAGTGGTCTTGGTGTGGAACGCATCAGCGGCCTTGATCACCACATAGGCCGGGCTGGTGATCAGATCATGGGCCTTGAGCAGGCGGTAAACCGTGGCCTCCGATACGAAGTAGTGCTTCTCGTCGGTGAACCGCACGGCCAGTTCGCGCGGCGAGAGCTCCGACTGATCCAACGCCAGTTCGATGATCTGATCATGAATCTCAGCCGGTATCCGGTTCCACACTCGGCTCGGCGCCGATGAGCGGTCTTCCAGCGCTTCCGGGCCGCCAACAAGGTAACGATCATACCAGCGGCAGAAAGTCCGGCGTGGGATGCCCAGATGCTCAAGTGTGCGACGAGCTGGCAGGTGTGACTGCTCGACAATCCGGATGATCTCGAGCTTCTCGGATGCGGGGTATCTCATTCGTCGTCGCCCCCATCCGCGATCATGCTTTTTTTAAGCAGACGGTTCTCGAGCGTCAGGTCGGCAACGCATTCCTTCAGCGCACCGGCCTCTCGGCGCAGATCCTTCACTTCGTCGGTGGTGGCGGCACGGGCGGTATCGCCCGCCAAGCGCCGCTTGCCAGCCTCCATGAACTCTTTCGACCAAGTGTAATACAGGCTCTGAGCGATGCCCTCCTTGCGGCACAGCTCGGCTATGCTGTCGTCACCGCGTAGGCCATCCAGCACGATCCGGATCTTGTCTTCCGCTGAGAAATGCCGCCGAGTTGCCCGGCGGATATCCTTCACTACCTGCTCTGCAGGTCTCTTCGCATTCGTCGTTTTGGGTGGCATCGTCATTCCTTCGTCAATGCGACGAGACCAAAACTCTCCTTAAGTCACAACCTCAAATCTGGGCCATAGGTGCTGACGGGAAACACAAGCCGTCCTCGACTTAATCCGGCGAGAGATGCCTGAAACGATTTTCCTGATGGAGACAGATCAAACCTGGGTTGACGCACTTGAGCCCGTGCTTGACGGTTACAGTACCGTGATCGCGCGGCCGCAAGGCAACCACTACGGGCTAGTCTTCGCCACCAATCTCGAGGTGATCGAGTCGCATTTGCTTGATTTAGGTGACGCCGACAAGCCCACCCTTTTTGCCGAGCTTAAGGACGGTCGAGGTCGAGTATTTCGGTTCCTCGGCCTCCACCCGCCACCCCCATTGCCGGGGCAGGATACCCACGTCCGAGACGCCAAGATCGCTTATACGGCACGTTTCGCCCGGAAAGCCGAGGTTCCTCTATTGATCATGGGCGACTTCAACCAACCAGCATGGTCACACATGGCGCAGCGGTTCAAACGAATAGGCGGCTATCTCGACCCGCGAATTGGACGTGGACCCCTACCAAGCTTTGACGCCACGCAGCCCCTCCTGCGCTTTCCAATCGACCAACTCTATATCACGCCCAACTTAGCTCTCGTCGATTTCGCGCGCGGCAGACGGGTTGGTTCGGACCATTTCCCAATGCTTGCGACCGTCCGCATTGCCCCTGAGCTTGGCAAGCAGTTCAACGCCGCTCCAAATGTTCTGGACCCCGACGAGGAGGCCGGAGTGCAGCAGTTGGTAGACGGGTACGGCGCGACGCTTGAAGTGGATATCCGCAGTCAGTAGCCACCACGGCCCAGGCTCGTAGTGCTTGAACCTAAACGCTTGGGTGGCCTGGAACGGAATGGGCCCCGTCATAGCAGGGCCCGTTTCACATTTCGGCTAACGGAGTTTAGCCTCTGAACAGCGACAGGATTGACTGCGAGTTGCCGTTGGCGATTGACAACGCCTGAATGCCGAGTTGCTGCTGAACTTGCAGGGCCTGGAGACGGGTCGATTCCTTGTTCATGTCGGCGTCGACCAACTGACCGACACCGCGCTCGACCGAGTCCATCAGGCTGGAGGTAAAAGTCTTCTGCAGCTCGATGCGGCTTTTGGCGGAGCCAAGGTTGGTCGCGGCAGTGGTCATCTCCTTGAGGGCGGCTTCCGTAACTGTCAGCATCTTTGTAATCTGCGCATCGGTTGCAAACAGCGTCCCATCGGTGACTTGCAAGGCAGCGACGGAGAACGTGTCAGTACCAGCGTCGGTGCCAAGCGTGACGGAGGCCGATGCGCTGCGTGCACCGGTTGTCCCGAGGCGCGTCGCGTCAAGAATGCCTTCCTGTGCTGCCGTGGCGGTGGCGAAACCCTCATAGAGCTTGATGTCCTGAACTTTGATGTCGATGCTGCCAAGCGAAACTGAGCCGGAGGGATCGCGGCTGAAAGACGAGACGATCTTCACATCATTGAAGACACCTTGGGTCGTATGGCCGGCGGTCGTGTCCACTGACAGCCAATTGACGCCGGAGAAGGTCGACGAGTCGGCGTAGCTCTTTAACTGACCCTGGAGCGACTTGATCTCGGTCTGTATCTTGGCCTTGTCGGCATCGGAGGCGCCGACGGCGGCGACGAGCTTGACCTTCAGCTCATTGACGGTCTCGATCGCCTTGTTCATGCCGTTGTAAGCCGTGTCGAGTCTTGAAGCGCCGAGTCCGAGCGAATCCTGCACGGTTGACATTGCCTTGTGGTCCGACCGCATGGTGGTGGCGATAGACCAGTAGGCGGCGTTGTCGCTAGCCTCGGCCACGCGGTAGCCCGTGGAAATCCGCGACTGCGTGACTTCGAGGTTCTTGTTGGTGGAGTTCAGGCTCTGAAGAGCCGTCAACGCCGAAGCGTTGGTCATTATACTCGCCATGTTACAGGTACCCGGTACTCAGGGGAAAATTTGCATACCGGCTCGACCGGTATGACGGAGAGGCATCATGCCCGTGACCGCGAAATCTTGGGCCACCCGTCATGGTTAACGGTTCGACTATGGGGTCCGGGTGCTGACAGTTGGCTAACAAACGTGGTTAACAAAATCTTTTCTGAACGATAATTTCTGCATCCGTTCCCAGTCTGAATTTCTTCGCGGATCGGTAGCCGGTTTACCGATTGTTCACCAAGGCAGTGCAACCTATAAGTGCGGCTTCGTAAACAGTACCGCAACAAGCAACAGGCCCGTCGCTCACTAATGACCCCCCGAGCGACGGGCTCATTTGCCCCACTCCTCCCAACTCGACCGCGGCTGGACTGCATCTTTTTCTGAGGGAGGTACAGGCTGTATTGACCTGAGCGCTCGCCCTAATTGTCGGGTGTCTTTGACCTGAGGGAACCAAATCGGTCGTGGGGGATTTGGAACCGGATTGGGGGAACTATGGAACAATTGCTCGTGCTGGTCGTCGAAGACGAGTTGCTCATCCAGATGGAATTGGAGGAGACGCTGCGAGAAGGCGGTTTCCAGACTTGCAGCGAGACCACTGGTGAAGCAGCAATTGGGAAGCTGGAGTCCGATCCGCAAATTCGGGCAGTGATCACCGACGTGAACCTAGGCGGACCGAAGACCGGCTGGGACGTGGCCCGTCGAGCCCGCGAACTGATGCCGGAGCTCCCCGTCGTGTACGTGACCAGCTCAGCGAAAACAGAGTGGGCTTCAGAAGGAGTGCCGGAGAGTATTCTTATCCGCAAGCCGTACGTACCGGCTCAGATAATCACGGCCGTTTCTCAGCTCCTCAATGCGGGCGATGGCCCCGACGATCCATTGACACTTTGAGCGATCAGCAGCTGCAAGACTCTACCACCCGGCCTACGACGGCTTAGCGGCAGCCCTTGACCAGGGCCCAATCGTCTAGCCTAGCATCTATGCCAACGGCATCCTGAATATGAAGCGCACTTCGTCCTCGTGCGACTGGACGTTGAGCGAGCCGGCGTGCGCGCGGGCGATCTCGGAGGCTATGTGCAGCCCGAGGCCCAGCCCCTGCTGGCTGGAACTCGTGCTTCCACGAAAAAAGGGCTGGAACAGATGAGACATCACCTCTTCGGGAATCGGTTCGCCGTGGTTGGCGATCGCCAGCACCAACTCCTGTCCGGTCGTTTCGGCATGGAGGCGAACGGGTCGGTCGGAGGCACCATGGGTGATCGCGTTGCTGAGGAGGTTCGAAACGAGTTGGGCAATCCGCCGTCGATCACAGTCGACCGGTTCGGTCAGATTGATCTCGGCTTCGATGCTTCGTTGCGGATGTGCTGCTTCCAGTTCTTCGATGACCTGGTGAAGGACCGGCCCGAGCGGCGTGCTCGCGTCACGCGACAGTCTTATCCCGCCGCCTGACTGACTGCGTGCAAGGTCCATCACGTTGTCGATCAGCTCGGAAACGCGTGCGAGGCTGCCCTGCATCAAACCGATGACATGCAGGGATCGTTCGCTCTGAGGCTCCTTCAGCAGCATTTGGACCCCTGCATTCAAGGCGGCTACCGGATTGCGCAGATCGTGCCCGAGGACGGCAATGAACTGGTCCCGCAGTTTCCCGAGCTTTCGCTCGGCTTCTTGCGCGTCGACGAGTTCGCGTTCGTAGCGTCGGCGTTTGGTCGCCTGGAAAAGCGTCACTCGCGTAAAGACCAGCGCGCCGGCCGCATCGCGCTTCTCGACGGCATTGGCGAGGACCGGAAGCAGCCCTCCATCGGCAGTGACCAAGTCGAGCGCTACCTCGTTGAAGAACCCCTGCATCCTCAGCAAGGGCGCAAAGTGCGTCTCGTAGAAAATACTGCCGGCAACATTCAAGAGATCACGCAAGCGCTTGCCGACGAGTTGATCTGCGGGAAAGCCGAGCCACGACGACAGGGTGGCGTTGGACTTCACGATGAGTCCCTGCGGGTTCAGCGACAGGTACCCGCACGGAGCATTCTCATAGAGGTCGTTAAGGTCTTCGACCTGCTCAGCCCTGCCCTCGCCCGGATGAATCATCTAGGCGAAATCGCGGATAGCCGCGATCACCTCGTCCGGCGCGCTCAGATTGGGGCAGTGGCCGCTCGCCTCCAGATAGACCAGCTTGCTGTCGGGTACATGCGCGTGGACATACTCACCGACCTTTTCCGCGGCGATGATGTCATTGCTGCACTGCAGGACCAGCGTCCGCGCCGTGACCCTAGGTAGGTCGGCGCGGTTGTCCGAGGTGAAGGTCACGCGAGCGAAGGCTTTCGCAATGTCCGGGTCGGTTCGGCAGAAACTGTCGGTGAGTTCTTCCGCGAGTTCGGGGCGATCCGCATTGCCCATGATCGCAGGGGCCATCGCAGCCGACCATCCCATGTGGTTGTCGGCTAGCGAATTAAGCAATTCGTCGATCTGATCGGCGGTGAAGCCGCCCTTATATCCTGTGTCGTCGATGTAGCGGGGAGAAGGCCCTACCATCACGAGGCTTTCGAAAACCTCCGGCGCCTTGATCGAAGCCAAGGCGCCGATCATTGCGCTGACGGAATGGCCGACGAAGATCACCCTGGACAACCCGAGTTCGCGGCAGATCTCGACCACGTCATCAGCGTAGCCCTGCAGAGTGGCGTACTTCTGAGGGTCGTAAGCCGACAAATCCGAACGGCCCGCGCCGACATGATCGAACAGAACGACCCTGTAGTCGGCTTCGAACGCGGGAGCCACAAAGCGCCACATGTTCTGATCGCATCCGAAGCCATGTGCAAACATCATGGGCTGCTGGCCGGCACCGCCGAGTTTGACATTGTTGCGCCACAAAACTGACACGGATACCTCTGCTATGCGTTCACGCGTTCCAAGCGTTGAACAGTTATAGGAAACCCATAGTTTTAGAACCCCCGGGGTGCTCATAGCGTGCTGCTCCACCTGCAGCACCTTCAGCCAGTGTTAAAGGATAGTGCGCGCGACCGGATCCCCCAGCCCGTTGCCAAAGCCTCATAACCTCGGCACCGCTCCCAACGGTTTCTGACGCCCCGGAACTTGCGATCCGGCTGCTCAGTTAAGTCGGATTCTTCGGACTTCGAGGCCTTTTCGGCCTTGGCCATAGCTTACGAAAACACTTTGTCCAGACTCTAGCGTGGCGATGCCACAGAGGGTCAAGGTAGTCGAATGCACAAACGCGTCTCCCTCCTCCAACGTGACAAAGCCAAACCCCTTGATCGCATCATAGCGTTTCACGACACCAGTGCCTTCTCGCTCCTCAGCATCCTGGGGCCTAGTTTTGTGACCGTCGATCGGACGAGCAGGGGGCTTCGCGCTGCGCAAAACTTCAATCACCTGCATACCTTTGTGGCCCGACTCTATGCGGACATTAAGAACAGCACCGCTGGGAAGATCGTTATATCCCGCCGCGCGCAATTTTGTGCCGTGAAGGAAGGCGGTCGATCCGTCCCTGCTTTTTACAAATCCAAAGCCTTTGTCAGCATTGAACCACAGCAGCGTGACGTCTTCGCCGCCTTGCATCGCGTTCTGGGAAGGCGCTGTTTGCTGTTGGGATGATGATCTTTGCCGGAAATAGCTGGGCTCGGCATCGGCCGTCTCTATCTTCTCGAAACGCAAGCCACGCGGCTGGCGATGATCTCGATATTTGCCCATTCGTTTAGTACCGACGATAAAGACCGCTGCGTATGCGAGGGAGAAGCGTCAAGTTGAAAGACCGATGTCGAAGCGTCGGCCTGACGTGGAAGACCTGACGCTCCGACTTCCTTGAGGGAGTCTGCTGAGTCCCCTCAGAGGCCGTTTTTCGTCGCTGATTTTGCCTTGCCGAGAGCTTGCTGGCTTTCACCCTTGCGCTCCTGCGCCTTGCCCTCGCCTTGGAGTTTCTTGTTTCCGACGGCCTTTCCAACGCCCTGTTTCACGTTGCCGGCGGCGGCATTGGCCATACCTGCGGCCTTATCTTTAGTGCTTCCCATTTAACGTCTCCTCGAGCCCGATCGGCTCGTCAGAAGCAACTCGCTCTGCGGCCCCAAGTTCCTTGAACAGGAGAAATTTGGTCGAGGAATCGAATCGGAGCTCTGCCGGTACATCCGCGCTAAGTCCGGGCGCTTCGAGGCCGCTATTGAGCTTCCCTTCCGCGGTTGCGGCATTTGCTGCTCCATCATTCATCTAACCCCTCTCGCTCGACCAGTCTGATGCCTCTGACATCAATGACGCATGGGGTTTCTGATAGTCGCCTGGTCGGCCATGGAGCAGATTGAGCGCTCGGTCGGTCGCCGCGATTAGCTCCCTCAAAGCACCGTAGTGCGGTCTGAATGGGGTGAGCGACAGGCTCGCTTGAGCAAGTTCGGCCTGCAGATGCCCTACTTGACGCTCGATGGCCTGCAGGTGGTATTCGGAAATCGTATCGCATCTTCGACGGTGCGGCATTTTGCTTCCTTCTCGTCCATGGCTTCAGGTACGCCGCACGAGGTATATATTCCTGATTCCGAGTGGGGATTGCAACAGGGTCTGCCTTGCAAGCCTCAAGAAACTTCGACATCGTTCTCGGCCATGTGCAACCTCTACAACGTGACAACGACGCAGCAGGCCATCATCGAATGGTCGCGTGCCTTGCGGGACGTTTCGGGCAATCTCGAACCGTCGATTGATGTTTATCCCGATCAGATGGCGCCAATCGTCCGGAACGGGTTGGACGGGCAGCGGGAGCTCGCGCGGGTACGCTGGGGCCTTCCGAGTTCGAAACAGGCACTTTTCATGGCAACGAAGAAGCGGGCCGAAAGGCTTCAGGCCAAGGGCGCTGTGACTGACTTTAACCATCTACTGAAGATGGAGCCCGACGGTGGGACGACCAACATCCGCAACACGGCAAGCAAGCACTGGACACGCTGGTTAGGCGTCGAGAATCGCTGCTTCGTCCCGGTCACAAGCTTTGCCGAACCGGATCCGGCCAACAAGCCAGAAGGCGGTCGAACGCCGAACGCGTGGTTCGCGCGCGATGAGACGCGCCCGCTTATGTTCTTTGCTGGGGTCTGGGTGCCGGCTTGGGAAAGCGTCCGCAAGGTCAAGGACGGGCTCGTGACGCTGGACCTTTTTGCATTTCTGACAACTGAACCGAATGCAGTCGTGGCCCCGGTTCATCAGAAAGCCATGCCAGTCCTGCTCACAACCCAAGCCGCAACAGAGACCTGGCTCACAGCACCTTGGCATGAGGCCATGGCACTACAGCGACCATTGCCAGACGATTGTCTTGTCGTGGTGGATCGTCTTGCCAAAGCGGATCAGTGAGCCAGGCAGAATCAGTCGCTCAGCTACCTGTACAATGGCGACTTAGCTAGCGCAGACGTGGATCAATCAGCGCCGTTCTTGCGGAAATGGAGATCCACAACAAGTGTGGAAGCCAGTTGCTCCAGCTCGCGAAGCAACTTCTCTTCCGTCACGTCTGCTGGAAGGCGCGCTTCCACATGGGCATGGAATAGCGCACCGCCACCCATCGGTGCATCCTCGGTATGGGTCTCCATAGACTCTACGCTTACCCGGTGCACGGCGAGACAATGAGTGACATCGCGAACAATGCCCGGATGATCCGGCCCCACCAGATCAATCACAAGTGCCGCCCCCAATCGTTCTGTGGCCTGTCGCGCCTCGGCAAGCAAGATGCGAAATCCGTCGGTTTCCAGCGCTCTCAGGCGGGTCTTCAGTGCTTCCGCCTTGTCCGGATTGGGCAGCTCGACGCGGGCGATGCCAGCGAACTTCTCTGCCATGTTGGCCATCCGGCTTTCCAGCCAATTGCCATCCAGTTCCGCGACGACCTGAGCCAAGCTATCGACCAGCCCCGGTCGATCATCAGCGATGAAACTCAGAATATATTGCGCGGCCATTGCACCATCCCCATGCCCGCTCACCTTATTGCTGAATGCTGTGACGAGGAACCCATTGTCTCGATGGACAACGCACAGGGATTCCACAGAGAGGTCGACTCCGAGCGATCTCTACGCTGTCATCGCTGCCTCGGCTTGCATTGCCAGATTCTCAGGCTGAGGTTTACCCGGATCCGAGAAAAGCTTGGAGCCCGGTCCGACGTAGGCAAGTTCTACGGTAGAATCACACATCCAGCTCGCCGTTGAAGATCGTTGAGTAGCAGGACATTTGCCTACGTCGCATCGACGGCAGGGAAATCAATCTGTACTGACCTGCAAAAGGCGACCAGCTCCGACCCAGCCACAAATGAACTGTTGATTTCGGTCGCAAAACTGTCGCCGGTGCATTGACGCTCATCTGGAAGGAGCTGACGCTACAAACTTGTTGCGTCGATCAAAGTGGTGGGTTGCATGGAGTGGGAGCATGTTCGCGTCGTTCCATACCGATCCGTCAATTTTCACGTGTGGTCGAAACGCGTTGATGGCAGCACCCTGTTTGCGCTGAGCAGAACAGCCGCGCTAGCTCCTGTAGGCGTACCATCGTATCGTTCGATCGAAGAAGCGTGCCGGCGAGCGGGGATCGAGTTGGGCACGGGTCAGCGAGTGGAGCGCAATCGTGAGCCAACGCGTCGTGCTACCGGGCTTTTTCGAACAAGAGACGGCTGGGTAGAGGTTGACTACGGTCACAGGACGGGTGCTGTTCCACGTGATCTATACGAGCAAAGAAGTTACCGGCCAGCGCTTGCCAAATTGCCCATGGAGGCGGAGTACTCGGCCATAAACCGACAGCTCTCCGATCATCAAGAATCGGCGACCGCTCGATAATTTCTTCAGCCTCTCACCTAATTGTTATCCGGGCCAGTCGAAACTTTTTGCTGCCCTGACCATGGCTGCGGTGGCGGGACTGTATGGACGACCGGCCATGCTGACCAAGGATATCGTACGGGTCACCTCTGGCTCAACGAGCGGGCGTTGCAATATCTCCGAGATCGTCACAGAGCATTCTGGCATGAAAGCAAAGCCAATCTTTGCCAAAACCATAGCCTGAACCCAATCCTCCCGTTCTGACCGAAACCTCGCATAAAGGTTCACTTGGTTGTCGCGACAGATCTCCAGCACGACCTCGCGCATTTCGCATGAAAGCCGATCAACGTAGGGCTCGTTTGAGAGATCCGACAGTTTCACGGCGTTAAGGCGGGCTAATCGATGATCCGGCGGGAAAATGACGACGTAGCGCTCTTCATAGAGCGGGTGGACATGAAAGTCCTCCCGCAGACTACCGAGGGTATTCATCACGGCTAGATCGAGTTCACCCTTCTCAAGGCGGTCCTTGAGTTCGCCCAAGGTAGCCTCGCTCACTGCCACCTCAACGCCATTAAGTCCCTTTTGAAATCGACCGAGAAAGCGGGACAGACGCACCGGGCCAATTGTCGACATGACGCCAAGCCTGACGGGTACCTTGTGCAGCAATCTGAAGTTGTCAGCCAAGGTCCGGGTCGCGGCCGCTTCTTCGACCATCTGCGTGAAATGAGGCAATAGAGAACGGCCAAAATCACTCAGGACGATGCGCTTGCTTTCTCGATGGAAGAGGGGCGCGCCCAGGTCATCCTCAAGCGTTCGGATGGATTTGGTAAGAGCCGGCTGAGACACGTTGCATTCTGCAGCTGCTTTCGTGAAATTCAACAGTCGTGCGGCCGCCACCACATAGCGAACCTGGGCAAGTTCCATTGCTCACCTCCATCACTGCGTTCAGCAGTCTGAGACTATCATTTGCCTTCATAGATGCTGGTTATGGTTCCATAGCCGCCAGATGCCTCAGCAGCACGATCTTTCTTGCATAGGATCGGCCCGTCGTGTCGAAACACAAGGAGATGAGACATGTCGGTTTTCATGGTTGAACGTGATCTTAAAGGTATCAGCATGGATGCTCTCGCGGGAGCCCAGAAGGCTGCGATCGAACAGGCTGCCGAAATGCAATCTGCCGGCAGCGATGTACGTTACCTCCGTTCCACCTTCGCTCCGCAGGACGGGCGTTGCATGTGCCTATTTGATGCAAGTTCCGAAGCTGACGTAAAGCGGCTTAACGATGACGCCGGGTTGCCCTACAGCCGGATTGTTCCGGCTCTTGATCTGGCACCGTGAAGCCACCCGCCTGGGCGGCTGGTCTATTGCCGGTCGCCCACATGACACATGATGGCGATCCCTGGATCATGATGTTGGTTCTGAAGTCGCCCGGGGATCTTGACGCTCAAGCAGTTGCCCAGGATCAACAGCAGACAAGCTTCCGACACGGGGCGCTGTAGTTCGGATACCGCATAAGGAGTGGCATTTGGCCGCGGAAATATCGGTCCAGTCGTCAAAGGAAGATGGTCGGGATCCCGAAATCAGTTATTTACCCTCCTTCACAACTGACTCGCTCGGCAAGGAACTAGCAATCAATCGAGAGGCTTATTGAGTTGGCTAATGTGGAGTCATCTCAATGCGCATCTTCGGTCGTTTCCTGCAGGACCCGGCGGGGAATGTTGGCGTTCTCATGGGAATCCTCGCCCTCCCATTGCTGCTCTCGATCGGCCTTGCAAGTGACTACGCTCGAGGGGTTTCGGCCAGATCCCACCTGCAGGAACTGGCCGATGCCACGGCGCTAGCCTTGGCTGCTTCTGGAGAAAAGGAACACCAGAAGCTTAAGGAACTGGCTGAGAAGTTCGTTCCCTCCAATCAGTCGCAGAGCCGTGTCGATACCGTTTCGATAGCCGACCTGAAGACCTCCGACAAATCGATCGATATTCTGCTGAAAGGTCAGATCGCGACTAACTTCATGGGACTGGCCGGCATCAAGCACGTAGACGTCAGAGCTTCGGCATTGGCAGAGCGGGCGGTAACGGGCAGCGTCGAGGTTGTGCTGGTGCTGGACAACACCTGGTCGATGTCGGCTCCGGGTTCAACGGGATTGCCCAAGATTACGACACTCAAGACAGCGGCTGCTTCCCTCGCCACGGAACTGCTCCTTAACAAGGACGCCTCTGTGCGGATTGGGTTGGTCCCCTATGCCGACTATGTCAACGTCGGAACCAAGTACCGAAACGCCAGCTGGCTCGATATCCCGGACGATTACACTATTCCGGCGACGGCTCAGACGTGCACAACCTCCACGACAAAAAGCGTCTGCGTCCAGACAGCGCCGACCTATGCCTGCACGAAGACCGTTGATGGAGTGGTGGAGCCGGCCACTTGCGGTGGCGGCTGTACGAAGTCAGTGACCCAAACTGTGCCACCCTATCAGTCCTGCTCCGGCGGCAGCAGCAAGCAGACCTACAAGTGGTATGGTTGTGTCGGATCACGAAAGAACAGTAATTCGCGTCTTCATGACGAGAAGCCTGCGGACAGATACCCGGGTTACGTGGAGACGAGCCAAAAGTGTCTCAACCCGATCGTTCCACTTACCGATGATCTGAAAGCGCTGCTTGCCGGCATCAATGGGATGATCATCAACATTGGCTCGTACAAGCCCTACACCTATATCCCGGCCGGATTGATATGGGGGCAGAACCTGCTCTCACCCGCTGAACCATTCAGCCAGGGTGCGGCTTATGATCCGAGCAACAAGAAGCCGCGCAAAGTGGCGGTACTGATGACCGACGGGGAGAACACGCTGCGCTTCCGCAACAGTGACGGACGTCACGTGCTGCCAAGTTCCAATGCGACGACGGCGAAGGGCGAGCTCAAGAAGACCGACGAGGACACCAAGGCGATCTGTGATTACATGAAATCGCACGAGATCGAGCTTTATACCGTCGCCTTCATGGTCACCAACCCTGATGCCAAGAAGCTTCTGGAAGACTGCGCAACAGATTCGGCGCATTATTTTGACGCGTCGGACCCAGCAAAGCTTCTCGCCGCCTTCTCCGGAATTGCACAGTCGCTGGCTCAGGTCCGACTGGCGAGATAGCGAGCAATCGCAAGTGGGAACATTGCCGGGGCCCGCTTGTTTCTTTGCTCAGCGTCTCGCTCGAATTGGGCCGCTTGCCAATTCACGCTGGCTGGGACGCTGTGAAGAGCAAAGAAAGGAGAAACCATGCGAAATTTGTTAACCGCCACCTCGCTCGCCGCACTGTTGGCTGCCGGTTCTCTGGGCGTGGCTCATGCACAATCTGAGACCGGCGCCAAGCCCACTGAACAGAGCGCCTCTTCTAGCATCCCCAGTGAGCGCGACGCCCGGGAAATTACCTGCCGTGAATTGACAGCGATGGACCGGGCCACCGTCCCGGGTGTGCTGTATTTCATCAGCGGCTACTCGGCCGGCCAAGAGTCCAAGACCGAGAGCGACAAAACTACAGCTGCAAGTGGGTCGAATGAGACCTCTACTGTTACGGCGGCGGATGCCGACCTTCCGAAGCCCGATGCAAGTGCCGCGACAGCCGACGATGCCGCGGATCCGAATGCTACAGCTTCCGACAATGCATCTTCGACGGACACCAGCATTACTGCCTCGACAAATACCGCAGCTAACTCGAGTGCATCAGATGATGCAGGAAATGGTGTTTCCGGCAATGTCCAGATTTCAGTAGTCAGAGGCTTTTTCGACATCCCAGTCGAGCAGACCCTGGTTGCTTGCGGACAGATGCCTGATAGCCTTGCGTCCGATGTCATCAACAAGCAAAAGGATGCTTCAAAGTAGGCACCACTGCTGTCGGCTCGGCTCATGCCGAGCCGACTCCTCTTGGCCTGTCAAAGGCCAAGCCTCTGATCAACGGAGCAGCAATATTATGGCCAAATTCAAAAAGGGCGACCACGTCAGCTGGAACTCTGAGGCGGGGCGTGTCAGCGGTCACATAATTGGGGTCCATGAGAACGATTTCGAATATAAGGGCCATCCTCGTCGCGCGTCGGAGGAAAGCCCGCAATACGAAATCAAGAGCGACAAGACGGACCATATTGCGGCGCACAAGAAAGACGCGCTCACCAAGCTGAAAGAATGACAGTGGGGTTTGCGAGCATCGGGCATTCGAACCGACCAACGGAGGTCGTGCTTGATATGCTCCGCGAGGCAGGCATCGCTCAGGTCGTTGATGTCCGATCCTTCCCCCGCTCGCGGAGCAATCCGGCGTACAACATCGACATTTTTGCCGAGCAGCTTTCCCGGATACAGATTCAGTATCGCCACATGCCGGACTTGGGTGGGCGCCGGCCCAAGCAGAGCCAGGTGGAGCCCTCAGTAAACGCGCTCTGGCGCGTTCAGAGTTTTCACAATTACGCTGACTATGCAATGTCGCCTGATTTCCAGCGAGCATTCCAGAGTTTGCTTCGCCTGGGATCAGAAAAATCCGTTGCCATGATGTGTTCCGAAGCAGTCTGGTGGCGATGCCACCGTCGCATCATTGCGGATTACCTGCTTCATGAGGGACACCCAGTAGTCCATCTCATGGCGCCCGGCAGGATGGAGGAAGCCAAGCCGACACCAGGGTCGATAAGACGACTCGACGGCATAATCGTCTACCCAGCGCAGTAGCAAATCGGCGGGGACTCGCGGCTCACGTCGGGACGTACACTAGGTCATTTCCACTCGTCGGCATCGAGTCTTGCGGTGATCAGTCGGGATGATTTGAAGTCGATGTTTGGATAGGCCAAGAGCACGTGACGTGGTGCGTCCAAGACCGGCTATACCTCGGCTCAATTCAGAGGATGTGACCCGCTACTCACCGCTTCGAGCGGTCCGTTGGTCCGCTTTTTAGCTTCGCCAACCAAAAGCGGGCTGTCTGAAGACGGCCCCAAATCCGCCATGCGACGTTGGGCCCCGTTCAGAAATCAAGCCGATGCCAATGCCTTGTTCAGTAAAGCTACATCGAGCAACAGACCGCGTTCCACGGCTATCCCCAAGAGGCGCTGCAGTTTGTTCAGAAGTGCGTCGCTTCTTTGTCCGCGCTCCCAGCAAGAAAGCGCCCGACCCTCTGCGATGATGAAGTCAGACCAAGGTAAGGGCTCGTTGCGCGTATAGGTTTCGAGTCGCGTCGCATACCGCTCGACAAGGTCCCATGCACGGCGATTGAGGGCGTAGCCAATCGCGGTACGGGCAAACCAAATGTGATTGTGGGCGACGCATCCTGTGTCGAGAACAGTTTCGGCTTCCTCCAGTAGCGCTCTTGCCATGGTCTCGTCGTCAGTCGATGCAGCCATGCTCGCCAGGATCGCAGGTCCGATGAAGGTCATGCCAACCTTGCGGACGATCTCCAAGCCTTGTGATGCATAAGCATGAGATTTTGCGATGTGCCCCTGTGCCAAACTACTCTCGGCAAGGTACTTCAGGCTGTTAGCGGCAAAATTGTTCGAGCGCATTGATTGAGCAAGCTCAAGTGCACGCTCCAGTACATTGTCGGCTTTATCGAACTGTCCCATTTCCGAGTTGACGGCACCTGACAACATAAGCCCCAGCAGTTCAGCCCGCAGATGGCTTACCTCGGACGCCATCTTTATTGCTGCCAAAGCGTCTATTTCCGCTTCTGCGAACTCCATCAAGTGGATTCTTGACCAGCCGATCATGTGACGGTTAGCTACTTCCACTCGCCGCAATGAATGTTCCTGGCAAAGCTTCACGCAAGCCCGGAATTGCTCACAAGCGGTCCGCATCTTGCCGCTGAGATAATAAGCGTCACCGAGGCCGCTTAGCGCCAGTGCTTCGCCCTCGATCGACCCGCCTTTCTGCGCAAAAACAAGAGCCTTTTCGTGTTCCTCACGACATTCATCAATTCGTCCGAGCGGGAAGTACGTGTTACCCCGAAGATAGTGGATGCGGGCCTGCTCCGACAGAAGCCCGGCCTCGGTGGCCGCCGCCTCGGCACCCTCCAGCGCCTCCAACGTTCGTTGTTGTCGGTCGGCAATGCGCAACCCTTCAGCAAGTCCTATCAGCGCGAGACAGCGACTTTCAGCGTCGGGAGCGGCAGAAAGGGCCGCCTCGAACGCTGTGATAGAGTCATCAGTTGCGCCGGTATTTCGCAAAGCATCGCCACGTAAGCAGGCAAGCGCACACTCAATGGCGGGATTGTCGACCAGTTCAAGACCTCGGTTCGCGAGCTTCAGCGCTGTGTCAAAGCGGAGTGTCGCTGCCTGGAGGGTCGCAGCCTCTAAATAGGCGGTCGCAGCAGTCACATCGCCAGCACGGTCGAGGTGCTCAGCACGCAGGGTCGGTTCGCTCTCAGAATAATAAGCCGCCGCCTTGCGATGCAGTTCAGCGCGCCGTGTTTTAAGAAGCGAGCTAAAGACTCCTTCTTGGACGAGTGCGTGATCGAAAAGATAGCCGTCACCTTCGGGTCGGATGAGGGACCGCTCGATTAGCCCCTGGCAATCATAGTCGGGATTCCCAATCAGATGGCGCAACGCCTCCAGATCAAACCGTTGACCAAGGACTGAGGCCGCTTGCAGGGCCTGCTTGTCGGCGGTCGCCAGACGGTCGACTCGCGCGAGAACCAGGCTTTGGATCGAAGCCGGGATGTCGCCGGCGCCATGCTCATCGACGTTGCGCAGAAGCTGTTCCAGGAAAAGCGGGTTTCCCTCCGCACGCTGGATACAGTCGAGCGCCGTCTGGTTGACAGTTTCAATGAAAGAACCAGCCAGCCTTAAGGAGTCCTCTGTCCGCAAGGGGGCAAGGTCCAGCGTCATGAATGGACAGCCGCCAGTACTGCTTCGCCATGCCTGAGTGAGTGGATATCCCTCGACGCGAGACGTCATCACAAGCACACCACGGCACTCCGCTATCGTGGCCGCCATCCTTGCCAGATGAGCTAGGATCAATGGTCCCGCCCAATGAATATCCTCGATGACAACGGCGAGCGGCTGCTTCGCACTGTGTGCCCGCAAAAGGTCGGCTAGCACGGTCCGCTTACCCTCATTCCGCGTCGTGTTGGTCATCGCATCATAAACGGCGCGTCCTTCCTCCGACTGTGCGAGGTCCAGCAGGTCATAGAGAAAGACCGAACGATCCTCGGCTAGGGTCCCGCTTTCTATTGCCTCTCTTGCGGCTGTCTGCCGAGTCGCTGTATCGCTGCCACTCGGTATGTCGAGCAGGCTTTGTACCACCGCTCGGATGGCGTCACGTCCCTCGCCAACACCGAAATCCAGCACGAGCCCTCTGTGCACTTTGAACCCATTCGCTAGCGCGATGCGGGTAAATTCTTCCACTAAACGGGTCTTGCCAATGCCAGCCTCACCGCGCATGACGAGTGCGCGTCCCCGCCCGCTCTCCCGGCAGGTCTCGATGACGCCGACAAGCTGCGCCAGTTCCACCTCGCGGCCGACGAAAGCCATCCGCGGCGCTCGTCCATCGGCGATCCGTTGCGAGGTTACCTTCCAGACTGCGACGGGCCGATCAATGCCCTTGACGTTGACCTCCCCGAGACTCTCGCAATCGACAATATGCGCTACCGCACGACTCAGTGCGTCCGATATGAGCGTTTCGCCCGACTGTGCCGTAGATTGCAGCCTTGCGGCCAAGTTCACCGACGCGCCCGTGACGGTATATTCCCGATGCTCGTCGCTGCCTGTGCCACTAGCGACTACCTGGCCGCTGGCGATGCCGATATGCACCTGCAACTTGCCGCCTCTGCCATCATGCAACTGCCCAACTTGCCGGTGAATCTCGAGTGCGGCGCGCACCGCCCGTATCGGATCGTCGTCATGGGCAACTGGAGCGCCAAAGACGGCCATGACATTGTCACCCATGTGCTTGTCGACTGTGCCTCCATAGCTGGCAACGATGGCGTCCACGGCTTCGAAAAAGCGATTGAGTAGTGAATGGATGTTCTCCGCACCCAGTTCCGTCGTGAGCTTGGTGAAGCCCGCAATATCGGCAAACAGAACCGTGACCTGTCTGTGTTCGCCCGCAGCGTTCGTCGGCTGTCTTGGCCGCGTGTCCCGCATCGGATTGCCCGCCGCAAGGTCGGCAATGGCGCTGAGCAGCCTCTTTCGATCCGCCAGCCTGGCGACGCCAAGATCCTTCAGGTCCTCATTGGTAAGTTGACTGAGCAGTCCGGCATCGACACCGTTTTCGGCGAAAGCCTCAGCATGAGCCTCAAGTCCCAGATCGCGCAGCCAGGCCGCAACATCCATCGCCAGATTCCCAACTCGTCAGGAATGCCCGCATAACTTCAGCGGGGATCGTCGAGCGGCAGGTTAGCATGTTCCAGTCGAGCATTCAGAAATCTGTGCAGCGACAGAACCGAGGCCTTTTGAAGTTGTTCCGTGAGTAGGGGTTGCAGACTGACGGAGCTGCAATTTCGGCGGGTAGTGGCTTAGAGGTGGAACGGCTGCATTCTGACCAGTCTGTACCAAAACAGACCGTCAACTTTCGGCCCACTTTCAGACGAAGCTTGCCTGTCGGCTTAGCGCCCTCATTTCAGACGTTTATGCAAAATTTGGGTGCTGTCAGAGAAACGAAAGTGGTCTCAGTTTTCCGAGCCCCGACCGTCGTCATGCTACACAAAGTTGACGCCATTCGGTGAGAGCGGCGATCCGGTTGGCCTTGAAGTTCTGTCGGCTGTAGAGGTGGCGTTCTTGATTGAAGTGGTTGAAAACCGAGGCGTGAACGGATGCGAACATTTGTAACGTTCGCGTCCGCCGGAAGCGGAGCATCGCCCGCTCCCGTCTTCGAAATGGCTGGTGCGAATTCTCCGCGCGATTGTTCGCCCAGCGACCGGCTTCCTGCTTGTCGCCGACGCCGAGGTCACGCAGCGCCGCCCCATAAGATCGCAGACGGTCCGTGACGATCTCATCAGCGGTGCCGTGCCGTTTCATCGTCTTCTTCAGGAATTTCAACGCCGCCCGCTTGTCTCGCGTCTTCGTCACGAAGCTTTCGAGCACTTCGCCTTCGAGATCGACTGCCCGCCAAAGGTAGTGCCGCTCGCCGGTGATCTTCACAAACACCTCGTCGAGGTGCCACCGCCACTTGCTCGAATGAACCCCGTGGACCCGCCGCTTTCGGATTTCGGCGGCAAACATTGGCCCGAACCTGTACCACCAGAACCGCACCGTCTCGTGGCAGATATCGATGCCTCGCTCGTGCAGCAGGTCCTCAACGTTCCGAAGCGACAGCGGAAACCGGATATACATCATCACGGCCAGGCGAATGATCTCTGGGCTCGTCTTGAAATAGCGGAAGGGACTGCGTTTTGTCATTTGGGCAGGGTAGGCGGGCTACTACCCCGCCTCAAGCCTGTTTTCTTTGACAGAGCCGGCAGGAACGCTGCTGCTCGGCGCGCTTCTTGCGGATCTCAGCAGCAAACATCGGACCGAACCTGTTCCACCACAAGCGAATTGTCTCGTAGCAACATCGATGCCGCTCTCGTGAAGCAGGTCCTTCACATTTCGAAACGAGAGCGGAAAGCGAACGTACATCATTACAGCCAAGCGGATGATTTCTGGGCTGGCTCGAAAGTACCGGAATGGACTTCGTTTGGTCATGGCTTGAACCTGCGGGATGGGCCTACCCGGCTCAAGTCGGTTTACTTGACAGGACCCGTTGCGGTGGTATTTCGTAACCATGTCTTGGAAACCTGCTGACTATCCCGACCTCAGTCCTTACTTGCTTGTAAAAGACGCGGAGGCCGTTTTAACTTTCTGTGAAATTGTATTCGGCGCAACTCGTCTTCGGGTGGTACCCCGCGAAGGCGGAGGCATCATGCACGCCGAGTGCCGGATCGGTGACAGTGTGGTTATGATGGGCGAGGCTGATGGCCCCGCCACAATGCTCCACCTTTATCTTGATGATCCAGACGCCGCTTTCGATCGCGCAGTCGCAAACGGCGCTGAGGTGATCCAGCCCATGACGGAGAAAGGCGACGGCGACCGCCGAGGTGGCGTGCGCGCACCGGATGAAACGCAATGGTTCCTCGCCCGGCAAGTGGAGGGCAGCTGAGTCCGCCCAGATGACCTGGCGCTCGTCGCAGTTAAAGTCAGCAATGAGCTCTCTTAAGACCTCCGGTGGGTAGGCATCTTGGATTACCGCGTGGCATCGTCACCGGAAAGATTGGACCAGAAAACGACATTCGCTGCCGCCTGCACTAAGTTCCGCAAAGGGCCTTGACTGCGGCGACTGGGACCGGAATTGCGACGTAAACAGCAAAGGAAGAAGTAAAGTTCGGTTTATATAGCCTCGGTTGCCAACCCGTTGCCTTCGAGTAGGTAGGTTGGTCTGGGTCTGTGCCCCTTGATTTTAATTTCGCCGCGTGGGGATGTTTGGTAGCGCTTGGACAGCAATTTCCATGTCTCTGCCGAAATCTGGATTTGATCAGCAACCCCTTCGGATTCCATCCTACTGGCAATGTTCACGGTGTTACCCCAAAGGTCGTAGGAAAACTTCTGCTTACCGATCACGCCTGCAATCACCGGCCCCGAATGCACGCCGATTCGCAGTTTCAGATCAACATTGTTATCTTTACGAAATTCGACAAACGCTTTTTGCATTCCCAGCGCTAGATCAGCAATCCTTTCAGCATGATTACCGACACTGCCTTGCAGACCGGTAGCTACCATGTAGGCGTCGCCAATAGTTTTGATCTTTTCAGCGCCGTACACCGTTGCAAGTTTGTCGAATCGTGAAAACAGGTCGTTAAGCAGGTTTACGAGTTCATCGGCAGACATTTTTCTGGAGATGTCGGTAAAGCCGGCGAGATCCGCGAACAATACAGATACACTTTCATGGTTGTCCGCTAGTGGCTCCTCCTGCGCTTTCAGTCTTGTGGCGATTTGAAGCGGCAGAATGTTTAACAAAAGTGATTCTGCCCTATCAAACTCTATTTTGACAGCCGCTTCAGCGCGATAAACCGCAACATCATAGGACGATATAGCCGCAATTATTATGGTTGCCACGACGACGATGTTCGAAACCAGAAAAAGGGTGTTGATCAAGTTTGAAAGGAGGCTGATCGGCTCGTAGTATATTCCATAAATCCCCAGTGTCGACATGACGGTGGTCATCATTATGACAATAATTATTCGAATTTTTCTGTCAACGAAGGGTGCGAGGGCAATTATTGTGATTACAACAAAGATGGTTAGCCAATAACCCGAAATCAAACCCAGATAGACGGTTGCCAGCACAGCATGAGTAGGCGCTTCAAATACAATCCCTGCATACAATGGCAAAAACATCTTTCCGTTATTATGCTGCCAAGCAGCGAACAGAAATATAAATATACTCAAAATATTAAATGCAGCCAATAGTTCCAATTCAAGGAACCAAAACAAAAAGAAATAGCCGATATGTACGATCAGCCCAAGCGGATATGCTATTTGGCCCAACACAAAGAAACGTGCAAAATCTGGTGAGAAATTATCAGGAGCACTCAAAAGGGACGTCAATTTACACATATTGATGTAACTCCACATATTAATCCAATGCATCATCCTAGGGCACTTTTATAGTTGTTATTGACCATAATTTATCCATCGGGGGTGATGATGTTTAATGAGCTTGCGTTCGAATTTTATAATACAACAGGGACAGAGGGAACGCGATTGTCTCCAAGCGATATTTTAAATGCAACATCACAAGCGGCCGGAATTGGCATTTTCGCCACTGACACCTATGTCGATCAAGAGTGCTGGTAATGGTATGCTAAGGCCGATTTGTCCGCACAGCGGCCATTGAGGTGGAAAATCCGCCAATCCGTATTGAATGACCGCTTTCGGTTACTGCACTGCAGCATCTGACTGCGGGTTGAACGGAAGGTATGGGCTCGAAGCTGCCGATGCCGGCTTGCTGAGATTAGGGTATTATTGCGTGCTCGAATGTCGTGAGTGTTGCGGTGGGTAGGAGTGGTTTGGAGGAACCACAATCTCTGCTCTCAACTTGCCAATGGTAATGCCCGCCAAAAGAGCGTGGAACCACGGTCGCGTCATCGGTCAGAAACGACCGCTTCTTCCAAAACATGTTTGGGCAATTCGGGTCCGCCTCGAACTCGCCGGGGCTGTCCGTGATCTGGCGCTGTTCAATATGGCGGTGGACAGTAAACTGCGCGGTTGCGACCTCGTCTTGCTAAAAGTTGCCGACGTCTTCGCCGCCGGCGCCGCCAAGGAGCGTACCTCAATCCTGCAAAGCAAGACCAAATCGCCGGCGCGGTTCGAGATCACTGACGGCACCCGAAAGGCGCTTGCGGATTGGATCCAAGATCCGGCAATGATCGGGCACGAGTATCTTTGGCCTGGTCGCTTCCATGACCGATCGCACATATCGACGCGACAATACGCCCGTTTGCTGAAGGATTGGGTTCGCTCGATCGGCTTGGAGCCGAGCGCCTACGGCACGCATTCTATGCGACGGACGAAGGTCGCCCAAATCTACAAGAAGACCGGTAACCTCCGCGCAGTACAGCTTCTCCTTGGTCACACGAAAATGGACAGCACCGTCCGATATCTCGGCGTGGATCTCGAAGACGCTCTAACAATTTCCGAAAGCGTTGAGATCTGAGAGCAAGGGCTGGTGGCAACACCGGCCCTTCGGCAGTGTAGCGAACGACGCCTAGGAGCCCTTCCGAGACCTTCGGCTTGACTTGTCGCCCTGGCACATCCGGCCCATGGCAGTCGTTCCCGCCGTCGTGTTCGATCGACTGCTTTGCGCCTCAAATCGGACGGATAGATCTGCTTTGCTTCTTCCTAAGAGCAGACCTTGCCGGCGGTCACGCTGAGTTTCGCGTTCACGCCGGTAGGGAAGCGTACACGGCGAGGATCGTCGCCGTGCAGGACTTCGGGCTCGGTGTCGATCGGCGCCAACGGTGTCTGAGCTTCATTTCGACGGACCTGTCGGAGTCCGCATTGTGGAAACTAGAATGATGTCATCACGGTCGATGGTATCGTTCCCGTGATTGGGGCTTTGAGGACGAGAGTGATGTGCTTGTCGTCTGCGGCGAACGGTGCGGCCGTGCTGGCGGTGCCGACGTCAATACACTGAACCGCCGAACCGATTGACTGCGCCTCGGTGCTGCCCCGAGCCTGGGCCTGGGCTCGATGGTCCGATGGTCTAAGTCCTACGAAGATAATCAGTCTCCAAGGACTAGGGGTAATCGGTCATCAGGCCCTTGCCTGGGTCGGCAGGGGACCATCGTGCAGCCGCATGGTAACCACGAAGTGCCGGGTTAGGAGCGACTTCCGAGAAGAGGTCACTATCGTTCAGGGACACCTGACGCAATCGCCCCCCCCCCGTCGCCCTCGCGTGAAGCATCAATGGCAGTTGTATCAGCGCCGTGAACGTCACACGCCGATGGATCTCCTTTGTGAGGCGAGATCGCGCCCATCGCAGCCTGATGAATTAACCGACTTCTTGTGCCGCCTGAGAACACGCTGCAACGTGCGTCGACGCATGCTTGACAGCCTAGCCGCCGTCGACACGTTGTCGCCGGCGGCCCTGATCGCTCGAGCGGTTTGTCTTGATAGGGCCGCTCAGGCGGGCAGCAGCTCGAGCGCAGCCGCGCATGCCGCTGCCGGGCCGGATGCCGTGTCGGATTGCCGTAGTGCGACGTGCCAATCCAGGTCCAGACCATCCTTGGTCAATTTTATGCCGGCGATTTCTTTTCGCTGCAGACGAGGCAGTGCTGCCCACCTTGAGAGTATCGAAATGCCGAGGTTGGCGGCCACCAGTTCTTGCACGGCCTCGGGGACAGCAAGTGGGACAAGCCGAGCGGGATAACGGCCTGCGGGACGGAAAAACCGTTCGTACTCGAACCCATCGGTGATGACGGAACTATACGTGAGATGTGTCTCTGCGGTCAGGTCGTCTGCTTCGATGAACGGTTTCGATGCCAAAGGGTGTGATGCAGCAGTAATGCAAATCAGTTCATCACTGCGCATGGGCAGAAATGTCAGGTGCTTCTCTTCGCGCAGCTTTCCCGGCAAGAGGGCTATGTCGACGGCCTCATCGTGCAGCAGACGCACTGGCTCCCGAGGCGCCTCTCCGATGATCTCGACCTGAAGCGTTGGATCGATGGCCGCGAGATGGGTGAGGAACACAGGAAGCCAGTGGAAGAAGCTGTACGTCCCCATACAGAGCCTGACAATCGATCCGGCGCCTCTGCCTATGCGCACCGCATCGAGCTCGGCTCGGAACAGTTCATCCAGAGCCCGCTCTGCAGATTGCGCCAATCGCTGTCCTGACAGTGTAAGCTGAACCTGCGATCCAACTCGAGCCGTAAGGGGGATGCCAAGGCGCCTTTCGGCTTCCCTGATGCGATGTGTCACTGCCGAGGGAGTGATCCCAAGATAATCAGCAGCGGCCGACATGCTTCCCAGGCGACTTACGGCCTGGAGGAGTATGTAGTGCCGGGCGTCCAACTTGGGAGCTTGCGATTGCGCCATTTTCAACGAATAACCGAAAACATTGCAATTGTCTTTTTACATTCAGCGTCGGCAATATCCAGCATCGGGTGGCGGTTCGACGGTGAGAACATGTTGCAGCCAATGAGTGATTTTGCCTGGCAGCGCCCTCCGACATGGCCCGCGTCGTTCCGGTTTGCGGTTCGCCCTTGGCCATTGCAGAATTGCTCATATCACATCCATTCATGAGGGTAATGATGACTGAAGCGTCCGGAAGCCCCATCGACAAAATGATCACAGATATGGCCAAAGAAGTGAGGCATGGTCGAATGGACCGGCGTGAATTCTTGGCGATTGCTAGTGCCTTCGGCGCGTCTGCAGCAGCCGCATACGCGATGGTGGGCATGACATTGCCAACCAAGGCGTACGCAGCAGAACCCAAGAAGGGCGGCATCCTGAAGGTGGCAATGTTCGTCAAGGATCAGAAGGATCCGCGCACATACGACTGGCCAGAAATGGCGAACGTAACGCGTCAGTACATGGAGCCGCTGATCAAGTACGGGCACGATTTCACATTCAAGCCTATGCTTCTAGAGAGCTGGGATATCAATGAAGACGCCACCGAGTACACATTGCATGTCCGCAAGGGAGCAACATGGAACAATGGTGATGAGTTCACCGCCGACGACGTCATCTATAACTTGCATCGCTGGTGCGACAAGGCGGCCGAAGGAAATTCGATGGCCGGCAGGCTGACAGCATTGATGGACGAAGCAACCGGCACGGCGAGGGAAGGCGCGATCGTCAAGAGTGACGATCACACCGTGGTGCTGAAGCTCTCGACGTCAGACATCACGATCATACCCACGATGGCCGATTACACCGCATTGATCGTGCATCGCGACTTTGACCAGAACGGTGCGGACCCCATCAAGTTTCCCGTTGGCACCGGGGCTTTCGAGCTGGTGTCCTTCGATACGGGAACGACAGCTGTTCTAAAGCGCCGCGAAAATGGCAAATGGTGGGGTGGTGAGGCATATCTCGACGGCATCGAGTTCATAGACTACGGCGCGGATCCTTCGGCGATGGTCAGCGCGTTCGAATCCGGTGAAATTCACACCAACCTGGAAACGACAGCCGATTACGTCGACATCCTCGACCAACTGGACTTGGTCAAGTCTGAAGTCGCGACAGCCCAGACCATTGTCGCGAGAATGAATGTTTCGCAAAAGCCCTATGATGATCAGCGGGTGCGCCAAGCCATCCAGATGGCAACGGACAACGACACGATCTTGAAGCTCGGATATGCCGGCAGAGGCAGTGCTGCCGAGAACCACCATGTCTCTCCGATCCACCCCGAGTATTTTGCGCTACCAGAACAGGTAAGAGATATCGACGGAGCCGCAAAGCTGATGGCCGAGACGGGCCAGGCGGATTTCGAGCATGAACTGATTACCGTCGACGAGGACTACCAGAAGAACACCGGCGACGCGATTGCGGCTCAGATTCGCGAAGCTGGCTTCAAGATAAAGCGTACAGTGCTTCCGGGCTCAACATTCTGGAACGACTGGACGAAATATCCCTTCTCGATGACTACCTGGGGCATGCGGCCGCTTGGCGTCCAGGTTCTTGCCATCGCCTATCGAAGCGGCGAGGCATGGAACGAAAGTGCCTTCTCCGATCCGGACTTTGATGCGAAGTTGACGCAGGCTCTGGCGGAACCCGACGTCGAAAAGCGCCGCGAACTGATGCAGGACATCGAGCGAATTCTCCAGAGTTCCGGGATCCTGATCCAGCCATACTGGCGTTCATTGTACAATCACTCGGTGCCCGCGGTGAAGGACAACCCTGCTCACCAGGCGCTTGAGGTGAACTATGAAAAGGTCTGGCTAGACCTCTAACCAGCTCTTCTGGGAGTGGGTGGCCGTTGTGGCTGCCCGTTTCTACTTCCTGAATATTGAATATTTCTCAAATAAATAGATAAAACATTGCAATTTATTCAACCTTTGTTCCGGCGAAGAATGACTTCTTCCCATCGCTCACAACGGATGAGTACATGACGAATATCAACGATCTCAAGGGCTTCGCCTATCCCTCGCCGCGTGGTGTCTCATCGGTTGTCGGCGACCTACCATGGCACTTCGGCACCGAACATCTGTGCATTGCGTATCGCAGTGACCCCGATGCCATAGCTGCCTATCTTCCGGAACCGCTCAAGCCGAGCAGCACGCCAGACATGGTGATTGTCGATTTCGGCAAGTGGTACTGCCTGTGGGACGACCTCGAAATGCCGGTCAGGAATCCCGAGCGCACTTGGTATGATGAGACGGTCATCTGGATCGGCTGCTCATACAAGGGCAAGGATGCGCGCTTCTGTGTCCAGACCTGGGTGAATCGCGACTTCAGCCTGATCCGTGGCTACGTGATGGGGTTCAACAAGAAATTCGGCGAAACGGTCAAGACGACCTATCACCCTATGAACCCGGGAATGGTGGCACCGGGGCCGGGCACGAAAATGGCAGGCTTCGTAAGTGCACATGGCGAACGCCTGCTGGAAGGAGAACTGGCAATTGAGAAGACAATTGGCCGGGACGAATTACCGGCCATGATGAACTGGGGGCAGGTCAACCTCCGCTACTTCCCATCGATGCTTCCTGGTGGCCCTCCTTCGGTCTGCGAATTGCTCCAACTCGACGCGACAAACTTCCGCTTTGGCAGTGCATTCGCCGGCACAGGCAGGATAAAGCTGTTTGAAAGCAGCCTTGAAGAACATACGGACCTTGCCGTTCGGGAAGTCGTTGGTGCCTGCTATTTCGAAAACGGTGCCACAATCACCGGCGGCACCGTTCTGCATTCCTGGGTATGAGCGCGTCTGTGAACCAGATCTCAAAGCCCCTCGAAGCCGGCAGACGTTTGGTCTCCTACCTGCCGCGTTATGACAACGGCAACGGATGGTACAACATCCTGCCGGTACAGACTGCCGCTCAGGAGCTTGTTGGCGATGTCCGGGCTGACTGGCTTATCATCGGGGCTGGGTACGCCGGCTTGTCGGCAGCGCGTCGACTGGCTGAGCTCCACCCCGAGGCACGTATCGCCATTGTTGAGGCGGATCGCGTGGGCAGGGCCACTGCCGGCAGAAATGCAGGCATGGCGATCGATCACCCCTTCCTGTCGGAAACCAATGGCAGCCTCGAAAGAGCCCATAGAATCCATCGCCTGCACAAGGCGGGCATCGAGATGCTCGATCGACAGGTCAAGACCCACTTGATCGATTGTCAATGGAGCGGGCGCGGCAAGTATCAAGTCGCTGTCGGCGACAAGGCGCGCCTCGCGCTCGATCACACGGCAAGTCTGCTGTCGGAGCTTGGCATTCAGTTCGACCTGGTCGATGGATCCACTCTGCAGAGAGACCTCGGTACGGCAAGCTATCAGGCAGCGATCTACACGTCCGGGACCCATCTGATGAACCCGGCAGCCTTGACGCGCGGCCTTGCAGGCAGCTTGCCGCCCAATGTGGTGCTGTTCGAGAAATCGCCGGTTACGTCTTTGACGACCGGCTCGACGATCAAGGCAGAGACACCGAGGGGAACGGTCCGCGCCAAGCGCGCAATTCTCGCCACTGACGGGTTTACGCCGGCGTTCGGCATCCTTAGTGGCCGCATCATCAACATCATCTCTTTTGCTGTGCTGACAGAGCCCCTAAACGCATTGCAGCAGGAACGCCTTGGCGGGACCCGCGACTGGGGAGTTCATCCGGTCGGCAGGGCAGGAGCAACGATCCGACGTACTCAAGACGAGCGCATCTGGTACCGCACGGCTTTTCGTTATTCGCGGCACATGACCTGCAGCGATGGCCAGTTGCAACACTATCGCGCGAAGGTGACGGCATCCTTCCACCGACGCTTCCCCCAGCTTGGCGATGTCCGTATCGCGCATGCTTATTCCGGTGGCTTGAGCTTCTCCCAGAACAATGAACCGTTCTTTGCCCGGGTCGAGCCCAATCTTTTTGCTGTCGCATGTCAGAACGCCATTGGCATTGCGAAAGGCACAATTCATGGGGCCCTGATGGCCGAATGGGCTTCCGGGGGGACCTCGCCTCTGATCGACGACGTGCTCTCCTATGGAACCCCCTCCAAGCTTCCGCCAGAGCCGTTTCTGGGTTGGGGAGTCGCGGCTAGGCTAGCGTCTCTGCGTATCACCGGGCGCCAGGAATAAGTCAATGAGCAGACGAAACACACAGCGCGCCGAGCGCCTGAAGATCGGCAATCCGCAGCTGCCCTGGAAACAACTGATCAACCCGATCAGCCCCGTGGAGGTACTGAGTGCGGACCAGGTCGAGCACATTCACCAAACTTCGCTGCGGGTGCTAGCCGAGACAGGGATGGAGTTTATGGACCCCGATGCCCGTCGCTTCATGGCGAGGCAAGGATGCGATGTCGATGATGCCACGATGCGCGTGCGGTTCGATCCGGCATTCGTGGAGGAGCACATCGCGAAGGCTCCGTCACAGTTTTCCCTTCGCGCGAGGAACACCAACCGCAACCTTGATCTTGGCGGATCAAACGTCAACTACGTGTCCGTCATCGGGCCGGCTTACTGCAGCGATCTTGACCGGGGTCGGCGTGCTGGGACGTCAGAAGAAGTCCGCGAATACGTCCGCCTGCTGCACTCGCTCAATTCCATTCACCTACTTTACGGGACACCTTTTGAAGCGATGGATCTGGCGCCTGAGGTTCGCCATCTGCAGGGCTATATCAACAGTATCGAGCTGTCGGACAAATGCTGGGGCTCTTGGCTTCTTGGACGATTTCGCGCCGAGGACTCGATCGACATGACTTGCATGACGCTTGGTGTTACGCGCGACGACCTGAAGCGAAATCCTGCCTGCATCGGCAATATCAACACCAATTCACCACTCCGTCTCGATATCCAGATGACGGCTGGTGCGACTGCCTTTGCCGAATGTGGCCAGGCAGTTGTCGTTACGCCATTCACGCTTGCAGGTGCCATGGCGCCCATAACACTCGCTGGCGCATTGGTCGGCCAAAACGCCGAGGCTCTGGGGGTTATCGCTTTCCTCCAGGCGGCTTATCCAGGTACGCCGTGCGTCTATGGGTCCTTTACCTCAAACGTCGACATGCGCACCGGCTCTCCCTGCTTTGGAACCCCCGAGTACGCGAAGGCCACGCTTGCGTCCGGCCAGCTTGCCCGACGCTATAATCTGCCATGGCGTTCGTCGAACGCTTGCGTCTCCAACGTGGTGGACGCGCAGGCCGCCTATGAATCCGAGATGTCGATCTGGTCGACGGTAATGAGCCACTGCAACTTTATCATCCATGGCGGTGGCTGGCTTGAAGGCGGTCTCACGGCATCGTTTGAAAAGCTGATCCTCGATGCGGAGATGCTTCAAATGATGACTGAGGTACTGCGCCCTATAGAAGTCAATGAGACGGAGCTGGCGCAGAACGTGTTCAAGGAAGTCGGCCCCGGGGGACATTTCTTCGGTACCGGGCATACTCTGGAACGCTACGAGAAAGCCTTTTACACACCTCTTGTTTCAGACTGGCGCAACTATGGCGCCTGGGCCGACGATGGCGCGCTTGACGCTACCCAGCGGGCCAATCGTGTCTGGAAGCAACTACTGGAAAGTTACGAACAGCCCGAACTGAACCCGGATATCCTTGGCGAACTCAAGGCTTTTCAAAAGAAACGTGAACAGGAAATCAGGTTGGGTGTCCGCTGTGAGTGACGATGCTGATAATGCGGTGAAATTGTTTCGCAATGATCCGTCGCTGTTTGCGGCCGGCCCGAATGGTATCGCCGCCCATGGCCTCATCAATACCGGGTTCAGTCGCCATCTGGGCGCTGGTGTAGGCGTCTTCGACGGCTGCAGTGTTCCCTGGACGCCAGACTATGACGAGGTGCTGTTCATATTGGATGGGATGCTGAGGCTACGCGTGGGTGATATGACCTATGTAGCCTGCAGTGGCGATACCGTCTGGATCCCGGAGGGTACCGCCATTGTTTACGAGTCCTCGGTTCGGACGACCTTTTTCTATGCCGTGTGTCCGGCCACGAATTCGATTTCGACCAAAGATCCAAAACGCTACCCTGAAGGAGCGCCCCTTGCTGTCGGGGACAAGACGACCGCGCCGTGCTAAATGGATCACCTCGGGAGGCGCGGCTGCAACAGCTTCTATACCCGGCGTCGATCAAGCTGCGGATGCACAGATCACGTTGATTGGTTGCGACTGTAGCTTTGGATACTGAATGAACCGCGCTGGGTTGATCGGAGGCTCCAACTCCTGAGAAGGTGGAGCCATGACAAGCAAGACAACCAACAAGTTCTCTCCCGAGGTCCGGACCCGCGCGGTTCGGCTGGTTTTGGATCACGAACGCGAGCATACGTCGCGGTGGGCGGGGGTTTCATCGATCGCCGCCCTCGGTCGGCTGCACGGCGCAGACGCTGCATGAGTGGGTGAAGAAAGCCGAGCGTGACAGCGGCGTGCGCGCCGGAGTTCCCACGGATGTTGCGACGAAACTGAAGACTCTGGAACGCGAGAACCGCGAGCTTCGACAGGCCAATGAGATCCTCCGCAAGGCTTCCGCGTATTTTGCCCAGGCGGAGCTCGACCGCCCATTCAAACGATGATCGCGTTCATCGACGATCACCGTGAGGCGCATGGGGTCGAGCCGATCTGCAAGGTGCTGCCGATCGCCCCTTCGACCTATCACGACCATATCGCCAAGCGCGTCGATCCCTCCCGGCGGTCGGCTCTGGTGAGACGGGATGCAGCCTTGAAGGACGAGGTCCAGCGTGTGTTCGAGGCGAACTTCCGCGTCTACGGCGTTCGCAAGGTCTGGCGGCAGCTGCAGCGCGAGGGCTTCGATGTCGCCCGCTGCACCGTTGCCCGCCTGATGAGGGCCATGGGCCTTGAGGGCATCATCCGCGGCAAGCCGATCCGCACAACGGTGAGCGACAAGGCCGCACCATGCCCCCTCGACCATGTCAATCGCCAGTTCCATGCTCCGGCGCCGAACATGCTGTGGGTCTCCGACTTCACCTACGTCGCGACCTGGACCGGCTTCGTCTACGTGGCTTTCGTCATCGACACCTACGCTCGAAGGATCGTCGGCTGGCGGGTGAGCCGGAAGGCGCATGCCAGCTTCGTTCTCGATGCTCTGGAACAGGCTCTCCATGATCGGCGGCCCGTTCACCGTGGTGGGCTCGTCCACCAAAGCGACCGAGGCAGCCAATACGTCTCGATCATATACACCGAGCGCCTGGCGGAGGTCGGCGTCGAGCCTTCGGTGGGCAGCGTTGGCGATAGCTACGACAACGCACTCGCCGAAACGATCAACAGTCTCTACAAGGCCGAGGTGATCCATCGACGCGGGCCGTGGCGGAGCTTCGAGGCCGTCGACTTCGCGACGCTGGAATGGGTCGACTGGTTCAACAATCGCCGGCTGCTGGAGCCCATCGGCAACATCCCGCCGGCCGAAGCCGAGGAACGCTATTACGCCATGCTGAATGACCCAGCCATGGCCGCGTGACTCAAACGAAACGGCCTCCGGAAAACTCGGCGCGGTTCATTCCGGTTATTGGTTGGGAACTGAGTGAGCCGGGAACTTCACTACAACGCACGTCCCGCGCCTGCCGGGTATGTTGCCAGCGGTAACGTGGCCACCTAGCTGAAGTGAGAGCGTTCGAACCAGTTTGCTACCGAGGCCTTCATGCTCCTGATAGTGATGTCCCACCGGGCGTCCGGAGCCTTCATCGCAAACACTGATCTCGTGGGCGCAATCCGAGCTTCGATAAGAGACCTCGATTTTACCTTGTCCGTGCTTCGCCGCATTTGTCACGAGCTCATTCACGATCAGTCCGATGGACTGGATTTGCGACCTTGGCACTTTGTCGCTATCGCCGGTCACGCTGATTTGCTTGCCGAGAATATCTTCGAGGTCAGCGCAGAGTCTCTCCAGGAACTCGGTGCAGGAGGCCGTCTCGCCTGGCTCATCGGTGTAGAAATGCCGGTGCACCCGCGCAACCGCAGAAACCCGGCTTGCGGCCATCTTCAACTCCGAGGCCGGATCAGTCAGGTTAGGAATGCGGCTCTGCATCTTAAGCATGCTTGCTACGAATTGCAGGCTATTCATGACCCGATGATCAATTTCCCGGGCTAGGATCTCGGCTCTGGAAATGGCTTGCCGAGCAGCCAAACGCAACTCAAGCTGATCAACGACCAATGAAGCCAAATCTCTTAGGTCGTCGATTTCTTGCGCATTTACTTCTCGGGGTGCTTTGTCAATCACACACAATGTGCCGAGTCCAAAGCCGTCACTTGTCTGCAGCGGAATCCCTGCGTAAAAGCGCAGCCCAAATTCGCCGGCCACCAGCGGATTTGCAAGAGAACGGGGGTCTAATTTGGCGTCTGGCAGGACGTGGGGCTCTAGCGAGAGGATCGCCGAAGCACAGAGCCCAGCCTCACGGTCGATCTGGCTGACCTGTGGCAGACCATGGTGAGATTTGAACCATATGCGATCTTCATCCACGACACTGATGATCGATATTGGAACGTCGAAGCGGCGAGCCGCCAGAGCGGTTATCCGATCGAACGCCCCATCGGGGGGCGTGTCGAGGATGTCGTACCGCCGGATAGCGGCAAGACGCGCCTCTTCGTCAATCGGGATTATGTTTTGGATCTGGTTCATGTCTCGGATGTTAGTCCTATTCGTGCCATGAGTTAGGTCACGGTGCGGTCGGAGTCAAAGTGAAGATCAGCTGCCGTTTGTCATAAGCCTAGCGCCATCGGCCGGGTTCGAGCACTCCCGATTTCTCTCAATTCGTTGACGGCCTTAGCAACTGATCGCGCCGACCTGGGCACCTGCAGTCTGGGGAGAATTGAGTTACGGCCGATTTCCGGCTTTCGTGTGTTGTCTCTCGTCTAGATATCTTGGACTGAATTGACCCAATGGACGATCCACTCGTTTAGGAAGCTCGGCAAGCTTCGTCTTCAATCGGATTGTTCCGGGAAGGGACCCTGGGAACGCCGTCTGCGCGCTGCGCTGCCCGACTTCGCGGACGATCTCGGTAACGTCACGTTTCGCGTTCCCGAGGTGCCTACCAAACCCGCCACAGTGCTCTCAAGCCATTACCGGTCGTTGCCGGGCGGCAGACTTGCAAATAAGCGCAAGGGGGGCTTCCTGTCGCCTCGATCGCTTCGAGTTGTCAGGATCGGGATTTGCCCTGGCAAGTTTGGTTCGGGCATCGCGCGAAGAAACTTGTCTGCTCTCTCGCATCCGCTCATTCGAAGTCTGCATGTCGGATACGTTCAGCCCTGCAAGTGACGCCAGAAAGCACAAAGGGACACCCTTCTTCCAACGCCGCCTGCAGGGCTACTCGGTGCAGACCCTGAACCTGCGCCAAGAACTGATGAGACTACCAGTCCACTGCTCATCCGCAAACCCACGCAGGGTTAAGCTGCGCGAGAGAGCCGCGTAGCCAGTTCAGGATTCGGCGTTGCACCCATTAGGGTGCGGAAGCAGATGACTGCTTTTGACGAGCCGCTACTCGAAGCAGAACGTCAACTTCCCGCTCAATCTTGGATGTTCAATGATCGCCGTTACGTCGAGCGGTCGTGGCGGAACTCAGACAAGGGCAGTCGGAAGCAGCGCGGAGAAGGTTGCCAGCTAACTGTTTTCGACCACGATTGGCGGTCGCGATCTCCTCGGTGTGTCGGCTGGTCGCTGATGGAACACTAGTTTCGGTAGTGCAAGTTGGAAAGGATAGTGGTCCTTGGCGACAAGCAGGGACACTGGTATAGAGCCGGGAGCGACCGTCAGGTGCTTCCGGCTTTCCCATTTGCGTTTCAACAGCTAGCGAGCTGTCGAGAGCATCGCAAGAAGTCGAGCGGCAGGCGGACGACCATATCTGCAAGCGCAAGGTGCTTTCGGCCACCTTCGATCTGCCAGGATAGATTTGTTCCAAAATACGACAATCTGAACACGTGCGATTCTTCAGGCCGGTGATCGATCCGCTCTGAAGCGCTTGAACAAGGTCTTCAGTCGCCTGCTAAGATTCCGACCTCGAACGCGGCAGCTACAAGCGCCCGCCTCGCGAAGGCTGTATGGGCGCTACCTCGGATCGCACCACGGCAGGCGATCATCGCTTCCGTAGATATGTCCCAGCGAAGATCTGGTAGCAACACGCGAACCGTCCGGTGCTCAGGAACGTAGGACCAAAGATTTGCGCTCCAATGCGCTCAGGCTGCCCGCTTCCCACCAAGCAACTCATTCAAGTTCTCTGGTTGGAAGTAGTCCTCGATATCCACTGTACCAGAGATCAAGCCAAGGTATCGTCGCGTCTCGGCAGGGTTATCTCTGATGCTAGCGACTAGGGCGGCAACCTCGGGCGGCGGTGCAGCTAACCGGGCCATTTCGTTAGTTATCGAGTACATTGGAGCGACAGCCTTATCTCGCAAACGGTGATACGAGGATAGTGCGCCTTCTAGCGACCGTCCCGTCTCGAGACCACACAGTATGGCTCCTGCAAGGAGCTCGGAGTGCAGCAGTGCGTCGGTCATGCCCTGAGCAGTGATGGGATCCTTGTGGTATCCCGCATCACCGACTAACGCCCACCCCGGGCCATGGGGTTGGCGAAAGAAGCCGCCCAAATCACTCGTTCCGATGAAGCGCTCGGCTTGCCTTGCTGTGGCCAACCGATCGGCGATCCAATCGACTTTCGCAGCTGCCGACCGATAGGCAGCAGTGAGATCAGAGCGAACCCTGTCAAACTCCTCTATCGGCCAAACGATACCCATGAACGTCAAACCGTCATTTGTAGGCGCGATGACATAGAACTGGCCCTCCCGGACAAAGAGGTGGGTATGCGGAGCATCGAACCCACTCCAGTAGGTGTAGTATGTGCAACCTGTTGATGGATTCGCATTGTAAAGCTTCGACTTAACAGCTGCCGCGAATTTCGAGCGCTTTCCGTCAGCACCAACTACAATCGTTGCGCGGGCTTCAACTTCCCGGCCGTCACGTGTAGTGCCCCTAATGCCAACCACCCGACCGTTTTCATGGATTGGAGCGATGAAGTTCGTCTCATGCCAAGTTTCGGCTCCGGCATCACCTGCCGCTTCTGCCAGCATCGTATCGAATATGTAGCGGCGCGGTGCGTACCCATCGGTCGTACCATCTGCTGCTGGCGCAGGAGTGCCCGACAGCGCGATTGGTCCAAAATCGACACGGACGGTGTGCTGCGGGGGCGTCCTAGTAGCAATCAAGCGATCGAGAAGATTGTGCCGTCGCAGGAACGAAATGCCAGCTGGATGGATGTAGTGGCCGGACATGGTGTCGCTCGGAAATGACTTCCGTTCAACGACCAGTACCTTCATCCCTGCACGGGCTAACAACAAAGCAAGAGCAGAACCGGCGCAGCGCGCGCCGATGATTATGACGTCATGCATCTAATGATCTCCATCAGGCAAAATCGTGCCCGATGGTTTCATGGGTGGAAATCGCAGAGAAGGCTGCGCGCTCGAACCAATTGTTCGAAAAATCGAACAGTGATAGGAAGCGCAATTCCTTGGATATGTGCCATGGACCCGCTGGAAGGCGTAGCAGTTTTCATCGCAGTGTCGCGGCATGGCAGCTTCTCGGCTGCTGCCGAACATCTGAAATGTTCGAAGTCCACAATCAGCCATCAAATGACGAAACTCGAGCGGCGCGTAGGTGCACGTCTAATGCACCGCTCGACGCGTGCTGTGACCCTGACAGACGCCGGTCGCGCATATCTGAGCAAACTCGACGATTTGATGGATCGCGTACAGTCGGCGCAGCGCGCCGCTCAAGCAGAGGCTACACAACCGAAGGGCGTATTGCGTTTGAGTGCACCCGCGCCGTTCGCCTCAGTCCACATTGCTCCGATATTGCCAGAATTCTTTGCCCACCATCCCGATATTCGGATTGATCTTCAAGTGACCCCTGAAGTTGTTGACCTTGTAAGTGGCGGTTTTGACTTGGCAATCCGCTTGTGTCCGAACAATGCGCCCAGCCTTGTCGTAAGGAGGCTTGGCGCGTCGCGTATCATTTTGGTCGCGTCGCCTGACTTCTTCTCTTCCCTTAAGCTGCCCACGCATCCATCCGAACTCGCCAACGTGCCAGTCATCGTGAATGCCTCGTATCCCGATCGGGACGTCTGGAGACTAGAGCGTGAGAACGAAGAATATGACTTCGTGGTCGACCCCGTGACGGTAACCAACTGCCCAGTAGTCCTGCAGCAGCTCGCTTGCAGGGCGGTAGGCGTCGCTCAGATCAGTGAATGCAACATTTTGGACGACCTACGCCAGGGGCGCCTGGTCCGTATTCTACCTGACTGGCAAGTGGTCGAGGTGCCTGTTCTTGCGGTGTATCCAGACAATAAGCACATTGCCGTAAAGGTTCGCACCTTTGTCGATTTTCTCGCGCGAAGACTGACGCTTGGTTTTGAGTAATACCTACGCGCACATGTAGCCGGCTACATGAAATAGCCGCGGCCGTGAGACGCTACCTGGCGGGCACCGAAATAGAAGGATCGCGCAACTCGTGTCTTCTCTTTGCGTGTTCCACGTTGATAAGCAGTTCTGCAACGGCCGGCTTATAGCCTCTCCGTTCGTAAAGATCGCGGGGAACAGCACCCATTCTATGACCGTAGTCGACCTCTATCCGGCCATCTCTTGTCCGATACAGGCCTCTAACGGACCTCGAAGGCTCTCGATGAAACGGCGCACAGTACTGACCAAACGAGGGATCCAACTCAATCCCCGCGCGCCAGCAAGCCTCCTCGATAGTCGGGTAATTCGTGTGGCAAGGTGCGGGCCCGATTGCGCTCCTGAGCGTTCAACGTGAAACCTCTGATTGGTGCCGTTCCGACAAACGACACACCCGCCCTTTCCCGGAACCGCCTACTAATTTCCCTTCTCAGCTGAATATGACCGGCGTTGGGAAGCCGGTAATGTGGCGGCATTACGATTGGTCGGGCGCTTGATCTCCTATCGATCGGTTGTGCTCAACTGGGGTGCTCTCGTCCGTTGCCGCAACCCAGCGGCGGGCAAGATTCTTGTCTTGCTTCGCCTGCATGTCTCTGAGGGCGTTTTCGACAGTCCCTCCGTGTCGGAGATAGCCGTCGAGCGCTAGGAGCATGACGTCGACCCATTCCGACAAGTCGTCGGGAGACTGGCGAATCTCCTCGAGCTCCTTCTGGATATGCCGTATTAGGCCAGTGGTTTGTCGTCCGCTCCCGAACGTCGCGTAGGACCAGTTCCGATGCTTTTCGACGAAGATTTCAAACGGGCTCACGCAACGCTCCTTTCGCGGACTGTAACACGGTCTTGCAAGGGAAGTGGAACAGATGCGTGTTCAGAGGGCTAGATCAACCGCGTTGGGACATTCTCTTGCGATTATCAAACCAAGTATTGCACGGCTGGTTGGTAAACCAAGGCACGCGGCTGGCGAGCATTGGTTTGGCGAAGAGGTAGCCTTGTCCGAATCCACAACCGATTGAAGCAAGCCTGCCCAACTGGTCGCGAGTTTCAATACCTTCCGCGACGACAGTCAATTTCAGTGCATTCGCGAGGCCGATCACGCCCTCAACGATAGCGAAATCGTTTTCGTCACTCACCACGTTGGAGATAAAGCTCTTATCGATTTTTATCTCGTCTACCGTAAAGCGCTTCAGATGTACGAGGGATGAGAATCCTGTCCCAAAGTCGTCTAACGAGACTTTCACCCCCGAATTGCGTAGGGCTTCTAGCGTCTGTGCAACCCGCTTCTGCGGACTTTCGAGGAGCACCGTTTCGGTAACCTCTACTTCGAATTCGTCGGTTCCAATCCCTCCGTTCGCTAGGTGATCAAGTAAGGTGTCTGCGAGACCGCCGTCCGCGAAATCATAAGACGAAAGATTAAGCGAGATGCGACCCGGCCTTAAACCGAGCGCGTGCCATCTCTGCATATCGTTCACAATGCACGCGACCATTGCGCGATCGATCTCTGTAGCTAGCTCGCTGTCTTCAAATGCCACACCAAACGAAGTCGGCGTGAGGAGTCCTTTGGTTGGGTGTCTCCAGCGAGCGAGTGCCTCAAAGCCGATCACCGCCCCCGTCACCAGATCCACCTTGGGCTGGTAGAACGCCACGAACTCACGCTGCAGCAATGCTCGCTGGACATCTGACAGCACAGCCGAACGCTGTTGAGTTTGCACCAGCAACTCGGGGGTGAAGACTTTCAGCCGAGCACGCCCGCTACGCTTGGCGGCATAGAGTGCGAGGTCTGCCGCTTTCAGAATATCCGAAGAAAACGACGCGTGTTCCGGGAACGTAGCCAGGCCCAAGCTGGCCGCTACCCTTCGGGCCTTTTCTAGATAAACGAATCCCTCGCGCAGCCGCTCCTGAATGGATAAGGCCCAGGTTTCTTGGAATGCTTGTGCTGGCAAATCCTCGACCAGGATCGCAAATTCGTCGCCGCCAAGCCTTCCAACGACTCCGTTCGAGCCAGCTACATCCCGCAAAACATTGGCCGCAAATCGGAGGAGGCAATCGCCGGCGTCGTGCCCGAGGGTATCATTGATTTCTTTGAAATGATCGATATCGATGATCGCAAGGGTAACGTGCCCTTTTCTTTCGGTGGCTGCTGCGATCGCACGATCCAATGCGGATTGAAGTGCAGCGCGATTGAGCAATCCAGTCATGGCGTCGTGTGTAGCTTGGTAAAAAAGTTTTTCTTCCGCTGCTTTGCGTTCTGTTATGTCAGATATAACTCCGACGATTCTCCCAGATTGACCATCGGATACAGAGGTTAAGGACGTTCGCAACCACAAGTATATCCCATCTCCACCACGAAACCGGAACTCAACAGAGGTGGTCGACTCTCGTGACGCGCTAGACAGCAGCTCGGCAAGTTTTGCGCGGTCGTCAGTATGTACTCGCTCTAGGAACGTCGGGGTATCACCACCAGTGAATCCCAATAGATCAAATCCATTATCCCACAGCTTTGTCGTTTCTGAATCGGGATCGTGCTCCCACGCCACCATTCTGGCCGCCGATAACCCCAGACTCCACCTTTTCTCGCTACATTGGCGCTCAAGTTCGGCTCGCTTTCGTTCGGTCACGTCCTCTATGGTTCCGACTACACGTGCAGGTTTTCCTGAAGCGTCCGGGACAAGGCGGCTCCACTCCTGCCACCAACGTTCTTCCCCCGTATCTTTCCGGTGAATCCGATAGTTGATGCTATAAGGCTGGCAATCTGCAAAGCTGATTGCAGTTTCGAGTGCAGTAGCCACATGGTCCCGATCATCCGGGTGAACTAGGGAGTAAAACAGTTCATCATCGACCGGCGCATCCGGCGTGAGGCCGGCGAGCGCCCGTAGCTTCATCGACCATTCAGTTCTGGCCGAGGGGAGTTCCATGTCCCAGATGCCAATGCCTGTCGCTTCCACCGCGAGCCTGAGTAGCTCTTCACGCTCTCTTAGCTCCTGCTGAGAGGAATGCTGATCGAGGGGGGCCAGTTCGGCTCCATGGCTATTGCCATAGCCTAAGAGATCTCTCGCAGCGCTTCTAACGGACATTCAGCGTTTCGCCATCTGGAGGCAGCATTTTCCATCAAGTTTTGGACCGTCTTTTGAGGTAGCGGCCCTGAGCCATGATACTAGGTGGATCATAACTTTTTCTGAACGCGCGTTGGTCGTCTGGCTCGGACATAGTCTCCCCACAGACAGCAATCAGCAGCCCGTCGAATATCGGTGATTTGCCTGACGGACAGAGTGTTGGGCATGTTGGCATTTCAGAAATCTTAGGTTAAATATTCGTTAATGGTACTGGTCACTTGCGGGGAGGGCATGAGCATCATCGCGACAAATGAAGGACTGGATTGGCTCACTGCAAACCGGGCCAACTGGGACGAGCGCGTCGAGTATCACCTCGAGGCACCCAGCTACTCTCTTCAAGAGCTTCGGGAGGGGAGTGGCAAGCTACATCCGATTGAGGCGAGAGAGCTTGGGAACGTTCAAGGCAAACGGATCCTCCATTTGCAGTGCCACTTCGGAAGGGACACCCTCGCCTTGGCGCAGCAGGGAGCTGAGGTTGTAGGTTTGGATTTTTCGCCTGCGGCAGTGCAAGCGGCACGGAAGTTAGCTCTGGACCTAAACCTGTCGACCCGGGCTCATTTCGTTGAGGCCAATGTGTACGAAGCACCTTCTGCCTTGGAGGGGCGGGCTCTTTTTGACATCGTATTTGTAACTTGGGGAAGCCTATGCTGGTTACCAGATGTCCAAAAATGGGCCGATGTCGTCACGCATTTCCTTAAGCCAGGAGGCTACCTTTACCTTGCTGACGCCCATCCCGCTGCGATGGTCTTAGAAGATGTAGAGCCAAACGGCAGACGCCTACCTGCGCTTCATCTTCCTTATTTCGCGACAGGCCCCCATGTGGAGTTTGATCCCACAGACTACGCCAACCCGGACGCCCGACTGCAGAATGCAGTTACGCACGAGTGGATGCACTCGCTTTCCAGCATACTAACTAGCATTACCCAGGCAGGCCTCCGTCTAGAGTGGTTCCACGAACACCCAGAGATTCCATGGCGAATGTTTGCGGGCTTGGTACCTCTTCCCGGCGGCTTGTACGGGTGGCCGAACAAACAATGGGTGCCACTATCATTCTCGCTCAAAGCTTCCGCATAGTCATGACGTCCAGAAAGCAGAATAGCCCCTCGATTGCTCGCCCCAGAAGCAAGCTTCTAATATGGCCGTAGCCTGACTGCTACGCGGGTGGCCTTCGTCGGAATTGATGCTGATGATACTCTTTGGCACAATGAGCATCTTTTTCGCTTAACACAGCGGCGTTTTGTAGAATTATTGGCCGAATTCGCCGATTCAGATGTACTTGAGCGGCGCCTATCTGAGATTGAGCGGGCCAACATTTCCGTCTATGGGTATGGCGCAAAGGGTTTCACACTTTCGCTGATCGAGACTGCGCTTGATATTAGCCATTCTCAAGTCTCGACCGACGTCGTTCGGGAACTTCTTGAAGCCGGGCGTGAATTGCTCCTCCAACCAGTAGAGCCGCTGCCTGGAGTGTTGGAAGCGCTGCGTATTCTCTCAGCAGGGAACATCCTGGTTTTGATTACAAAAGGGGATCTGATCCATCAGGAGGCCAAGCTAGCTGGATCTGGCTTGGGTCAGTTCTTCTCCGGTGTAGAGATTGTCAGCGAGAAGTCTCCGGATACATATCGGCAAATATTCAGGCGGTACGGCGCTCGTCCAGAGTATTCTGTAATGGCAGGAAATTCGATCCGCTCCGATATCCTACCAGCGCTTGCGGCAGGCAGCTTTGCTGCTCTCGTTCCCTATCCTCTCGTTTGGAACCACGAAACCGCTGATGCTCCGCTCCGTCATCCTCGGTTCAAGGAACTAGGAGCGCTAGGCGAGTTACCGTGTTGGATGGAGGTAATAGGCCTTTGGCCGGGGATGTGAAAAGTACAGACGCATCTGAGCTTTCATGCCGCACCTGATTGAAACGACACCAGCAACATAATCTGAGTGAGTTGATCACAGTAGTCTCTTTCACTCTACGTCGTTACTATCATCACGATAATTTCAAACGTACCTCGACCGTGTGTACAACCTGCGCGGCTAGATACTTGAACGGCTATCGGGTGACAGATCAATAACGGAAGCGTGGCTTTGGTGCCGTGCCGACGAACGACACGCCCACTTTCTCCTGTCTCCGCCACGTGGTCTGGCATGCATGTGAAACCGTTAGTTCCTTTCCTGGCGACCCGAGGACGACGAACAATTGCTGGACGCTTTGCCATACGAATGCGCTAATCCTGCAGGGAGGGGCCCGCTTAGTATCTTGATTATCGCTCACGATTGCTTATGTCGCATCGCGGGGGCAAGAACAGGATATTAGAAGATGGAATTCGAGAAACGGGACGATGCACTATTGTCGCTCACTGCAGAGGTGGTGATGGCATACGTATCAAACAATCCACTTCCAAGTGCGGAACTCACCGACTTGATTGCTTCGGTGCACACTTCGCTGGTGGCACTTGCAAGAAACGAAGCAACCGCATCGAGTGCAGAGCCTCAGAAGCCGGCGGTGCCGATCAAGAAATCGGTCACACCGGATTTCGTCATTTCGTTGGAAGACGGTAAGAAGTTCAAGTCGCTCAAGCGGCACCTTCAGACCAAGTACGGGATGACGCCGGCCGAGTATCGGGAAAAGTGGAATCTGCCATCCGACTACCCGATGGTGGCACCCAACTACTCTGAGGAAAGGTCGCAGTTGGCCAAGAACTTGGGTTTGGGACGAAAGCCTCAGCCCAAGGCGAAAACGACCCAGCCGAAAGCGAGGCCCGCCCGGAAGAAGGCGGCCTAACGGGAACTCCGCATCCCGCGGGGCCCTTTCTGAACCCAGCGCGGATGCTGTCGACCCGAAAGGTCAACCGATACTGTGGCGGCTGCCATCTCACCGCTGTGTTGGCTAGTTGCTTATGGAGCTCGTTTAGCGTTTGCGAGTTGAAGAAGTTAGTAGTCCTTGGCGCGACAAGCAGGGACACTGGTTGAGAGCCGGGAGCGACCGTGAGGTGCTTCCGGCTTTCCCATTTGCACAGCGATAGCGATCATGCAGTCGAGACCTTCGCACGAAGTCGAGCGCGCACAAGGATGGCCATCGCCCCAAGCGCGAGGCGCAAGCGGCGATTTTGGACGTGCGGGGGGCGAAAGTCGCAGTGGAACACTTGTGATAATCTGAAGGCCGTACTGACTCGCGTCGAAGCACTTGAAGCAAGATCGTTAGTCGCCAGCCAAGATTCCGACCTCGAGCGCGGCTGCTACGAAAGCCCGCCTTGCGAAGGGAGTATGGGCGTCGCCTCGGATTGCTCCCAAGCAGGCAATCATTGCTTGCTTGCGCTTTGCAGTTTCGCGGGGGAACTCCTTCAGGAGTATCTTGGCCGCCGCGCTGACATCAATGACAATGCGGTCGCTTCCACCCGCCCGTATGATGACCGGCCGTGCGAAGCGTTTTGCGCCGTCTGATTTCATTCTCATGATGCTTCCCCAAGCACCATGAGTTGATCATGGAAACAGTGCCTCAGCAAGCGGGGGCTGACCATGATGGTGGACAATTCGAAGACCGCGTATCGTTCCTTGAACTGATCATGAGGCCGCCGTCGTTGACGGTGGATACTGGTCGGAAGGCGATCGCGAAGGCTTCCTGCGCGCAATCGTCGTTGAGGAAGGGACAGAGAATGTGAACCACACGTTGTTCCTCCAATGGGTGACAATAGGTTTCGATGCCCGCAATCAGGAGATTGCCGCCACAGTTTCGGTCGACGAACTTAACGCAGTGGGAGCCGAGGGTCGCGTGATCGTTCTACACCCCGATGAGGACTCGGAAATCGGAACATTCCGTGCAGTTGTTAGCGTCACCGGGACTAGATCGCAGACTGAGACGCGACATATTCTGACTAGTGATGGGCGTATCGGTGCATACAGCATCAATTCAGGCGAATGAAATCGCTTCGGGCGCCGCGTCGTCTCGACGAAGGCGATGCCTTCCTAGGCAATCGCTGTTGGTGGACCGCAGTGCCCGCTTTTTGTCGACAACATTCCCGATCGCACGTCTGTAGTCGACGCAATGAATTGCTCCAAGCATCGAAGGCTTGAGTACGGTTGCGCGGAACGACGGCAAGAATGAATGCGGCTGCCATGGGCAGGGGCAGAACGACTGCATTGTGAAGAGCGAGAACTCGAAGCAGACTGTCTGCTGCCGGCCCCCTTTCAGCCAAAGTTTGCCTGTCGGCTTCGCGGACGAAGTGGACCTTCGCGGCGCCGGATCGAATGGGCGTTTCAGTCATCAGATGCCGATAGGCACGCCACCTGCAACAGGCAGGTTGATTCCGGTAACGTACCTTGCTTCAGGACCCGCTAGGTAGGCGACCGCATCGGCGACGTCGCTCGGAAGGCCCGCCTCGCGCAGCGCGACGTTGGCGTAGCGACGCGCCTTCATGTCGTCCAAAGCCAATCCGCTTTCTGCGGCGAGCCGCTCGTTGGCGGATTGATGCATGTCCGTCGCGATGAAACCCGGACAGACCGTATTGCAGAGAATACCGGCAGAGCCAAACTCCGCCGCTATTGTCTTGGACAGGCCAACTAGGGCGTGCTTCATTGCGGTATAGGCCCCGAAGCCTGGCTCCGCACCAAGGCTTCCTGTCGATCCGATGTTGACAATGCGCCCGCCTCCGTTCCGCTTCATTTGAGGGATGACGGCCTGCGCCATCATCATTGGCCCCAAGACGTTAACGCGGAAACTAGTCTCCCATTGTTCAGGTGTCGTCGCCAGAAAATTATCAGCTCCGACCAGCGAACCGGCATTGTTCACGAGGATGTCGAGCCGTCCGAAGGCTTTGATTGTCTGCGTAACTGCAGTCTCGATATCGGCTTGGCGCGTCACATCCAGTTTCACCGCGATGGCTTGAGCGCCAAGAGTTCCAATCTCGGAGACAAGCTCCTCCAGCAATTCCGACGTCGCGCGGGTGCCGCCCTCTACCGGGATCGTGCCGTCAATATCCGTGACGACGACATGTGCGCCGTTCCTAGCGAGCTTCAGGGCGATCGCGCGACCGATGCCATTCGGCGCAGAGGTCCCAGTAACAAGTGCAACCTTTCCTGAAAGCATATCTACTCCTTCCTCCTTGAACGCGGCCAATCGGTCGTGCTTTATCCTTGCTTGCCTTCCGCCAGCGCGGCCACCTTATCGCCTGGCTCCGGTTTCCGCCCGTATCGCTGATAGAGGGTGACGGACGCGACGATGACAACAGACGCACCAACGGAGAGCCATGTCAGTTGATCGCCGAACCAGACCGCCCCAAGAAAGCCGGCAAAGATTATCGAGACGTAGTTCGCGAAGGAGACGTAGGTCGCGCCATAGTCACGCGCGATCCGCAGATAGACGAGCAGGGCCAGCCCTTCACCGAAAACGATTAATCCCATTGCGGGCAAGTCAAGCCCAGCAAGCCGCCAGTCCACAATCACCCCCGCGCCTAAACTACCGAGGAGGGCAGCAACTGCCACGATCAGAGCTTGGGCATGGGCGACGTGAAAGGGTCCTGCACTAGACGGCCAGCGTGTGGCGATGAAAACTGTGTTGAGAGCATAGAGAAGCGGCACTCCGAATGCGGCAGCAACCCAACATGCGCTCGATTGCCCTGAAGGATCAGCGCGCGCCGTATCCCATAGGATCGCAAATGCGCCTGCGAATCCCAAGGATACCGCCAATATGGGCCCAGTTCGCATCCGCTCGCTGCTAACTAGGACCGACAGGGCCAGCGTGACGAGGGGCATGGTTGCGATGATGACCACGAACAAGAAGACCGGCAGGTTCGGCGCGACCGCGCTCTCGAGCACGAAGGGCGCGAGAAAGCCGAGCGTTCCGCTGAGCACGTAGAAGACGATGACTTCGCGATTGACCGGTGGCCAATCCCGCGTCCACATCGCGCGCATTGTAAAGAATGCCGCGATGCCGAATGCCGCGACGGCGACGACCACGTGAACCGGGATACCAGCCAAGCCGGCCGCCTTGATGGCCGAGAGTCGCACGCTCCACAGCAATCCGAGTAGAATGAGAAGTCCCGTTTTCACCGCCATATCTTTTCCCACTCTCATCAAGGCGACATTGGTGCCCTGGTTAGTCGCTTCGGTAAATTGACAGATCTTGATACGACCTAAACCATAGTTGAGGTCAAGAAACACTTGAAAGACGCGCATTTCCGGAGACATATTTCACGATTGGCAGATCAATCAGCGCAGCGGCGTGCCTATTTCGACCCTACATTTCTATGAGCGCAAGGGATCAATCGCCGCCGAGCGCAACAGCGTTAATCATCGAACCCCCCGGCGCGAGCTGTTGCACCGGGATGACGGGCATTAGGTGGCGCAGCGGGCCGGCATCACGCTTGCCGAGATCGCCGACGCGCTGTCACAGCTCCCGATGGACCGGGTTCCCGACACGGCTGATTGGGCAGCGTTCGCGAAAGTCTGGCACGATGGCCTCACGACGCGTATCGGGATCCGCGATTCCAGCCGCAGTGGGTACAGAATTCAGGGCGGTCATCGTCGCCTGCAACGCCTGCGAAAAGCCTAGGTCTGCGTCAAGTTCCATTTGCCTCAACCGGTCGCGATACTTGAGGCAGTGTGAGCGCAATTTCCGGCGCGCCATAATCGAACTCCTCAATCCACGTGAACTAGCTTGCGGCGTCATTTCATTGAATTCGAGGTGGTGCCATCTAGTTCCCTGGTTCCCTCTGCGTCATTGGCTGGAGTGAACAGAGGCCATCCGTAAAAGCGAAGGTACACATGCGGGAACCAAGCGAAGCGACCGACATCGAGTGCGAGCTTGAGCCCGGATTTGACGCTCTGGCGACCGCAGCTGAGCAATGTGGCCGGTCGGAGCACGACATGGCAAAGGCGCTCCTGAATCTTGCCCTAGCCGGGTCCTGGCGCTCTACGTCGACCTCGACCCTGAATAAGCTATCACTCGCGCCGACCGATCGGTGCATGGGTTTGAGCAATAGATTTCTCCTTGCCGGGTGCCCGTCGCACGCCTTTAATTGATTATTCACGGCGCGAGAGCAGATTTTGGATTGGCGGCCCTCTTTCTCACCGCTGCAGGCCCGTCGCTTAGAGAATCCCCAAATCCAAGAGCGACGGGCCACCTGCACATCCAGCGAAATCGACCTATGTTGCCGGCATGGTCTGGACCCTTGCCGAGCTGATCTCCGATGACATGACGATCACTACCTTAGACTGCATCACAAAGAGAAGGTCGATCTTCAGAAGCTGGTTGTATGGTTCGGCCCGCGTGCGCCTGCGATGGCCGGGGATCTGGTCACCAGACTGGGATGCTCGAAGTGCGGCGGGAAGAATAAGCCTGCTGTATTGGCCGAGAACCAGGGCGCCCGCATCCTAGGACATCAGGTCAGGCCGATCGCAACTTTGCCGGTTGCGACACGTCAACGTTACTGGCAACGGTCCTGAGAAATTGTAGGGTGCCCCGTCGTTCGATCTTTCAAGGCATTCGAGCGCTTGGAAGAGTACATCACGCTTTCGCCTTACATGGGGGAAGGGCGATGCGTTCTGCAGGCACTGCAAATCCAGTCGAATTGGCAATGTTGCGTCGGGTACTCGACGACTATTGCCTTGAATATCGAATTGAAGGTGACGACGATGCGAAAGCAACTCTGTCCGCTCGCATCTTTATCCTGTTCAGCAGCGGCGTCACGGGCTTCGACGAGTTGAGGCAGGCGCTTCGTGATGAACAGTCACGTGACCGACAGAGCTCGGGTTCGCGCGTTTAAGCGAGCACGTAGAGCGCTACGGCGCCCGCTGGGCCTAAGATTAGCACCGGCCAAAGAAGAAGCGTTCGACGTCAGCCAATCCGAATCCGTCATGGCTACATATCACTATTCTTGATGATTCCAGCCTCGCCTTCGGTCGGCCGCGCGGGCTCATCAGTCGACCTCCGCAACCTCACACCAGCGCCGCCGCCATTCTCAGGAATGAACTCGACGCCCGCGACCGTCAGTGCCTCCTGCAGACGCAGGAGTGTTGACCCCAAAGGCGACCGGTTGCCGAGTTCGAAGTTCGCGATTGTTGCCTTGGCTACGTTGGACTTTGCGGCCAGTCGATCCTGGGACCAGCCGACCAGCGCACGGGCGGCTCTACATTGTGCTGCCGAGAGAGACATTCGAACACCTAACCTTGTATCTGTTCGCGCAGACCTGCGACGTAGCAGGGACATTCTATCCCTGGTATAAAGTGATCGCGCCATGCTGAACACGCCTGTTCCGGTAGTCGAGGGACCAATGGAACAACCTTGCAGCACCACTCGCCTATGACTTGAAGCCTGCTCTTGCTCGCTCCGTCCTAGGATTGTCTGAGTGGATAACTGTCTCGGGACGAAACGGTTGCTCGTCTCTATGCCTCAACCCAGGTGTTTAATTTCGGTCCAACGGCAAGGTGGTCAGAGGCGCAATCATTGCCAATGTTTCGCTCTTGCCAGGAAAGCCCTCAACGCTTTTTGCCGAGCCCGGGCAAATGCGATCGAGAACAACGGAACAGCGCCCCGATGCCAAGGGGCCCGCCCGATGGAACAAGATGCGCTTCAAACAAACGCTCTGCACAAAGTTTGGCACATCCTGGGGGAACAATGGGGGTCTGTCTGGCATTCATGTCTCGCAGCAAGGAGTCAGAAGCATGCGTACAATATCAGGTCTGTTTGATACTCGGGAACAAGCTGAAGCAGCCGTGGATGCACTGGGCGAAGCAGGGATAGGCAGCGAGAACATCAGTCTGGTCCGGCCCGGCCACGAAGATGATGATGACGACGGACTCGAAGGCGCAGCCGTAGGCGCAACGGTAGGCGGTGTGCTTGGCGCTCTGGCAGCGTTCGCTATCCCTGGCATAGGTCCCGTAGTCGGTGCAGGATGGCTTGCAGCAGCACTTACCGGTGCAGCAGCAGGGGGCTTGATTGGAGCCTTGGCTGATGCAGGCATCGACGAGGACGATGCCCACGTCTACGCAGAGGGCATTAGGAGGGGCAACACCCTGGTGACCGCCCGTGTGGAAGACGCTCAGGTGGACGCGGCCGCAGCCATACTGAACCAGTCCGGCTCCCTGGACCTAGGCAGTCGGCGCGAGGAATATAGGAGTTCGGGGTGGAATCGTTTCGATGAGAACGGCGAGCCTTGGCTTGACGAGCGCCAGCGTGCATCTTCTCTGCAGGTCCCCCCCGTGAGATAGGCTACCTGCCCGGATAGGCGAACAAGAGGAAGAGCGGGCCAAGGCCCGCTTTTCTTTGTTGGGCTTAGCGCAGTTGCCGAGGGATCAGCGTCGCCCGATAGGCGGAAGCGGACGATTGTCGATGGGTCGACTGGTGGGTTCAACTGGGAGAAAGGTGCAAAAGTCCTGTTGCTCAGGAATGCCTAGGCTGAGGGCTTGTCATCAACATCCGCAAGGGAGGTATCACACCCAAGGGTACGACCAACTGCCTAGAATCTCTGCAGGGGATTGCGCCGAAGGACTGAGGCGTTCGAGAACCACCAGAAAGCCTGTCAGAAGAATCGCCACCAAAATAACGATCGGGCCCTTCGACGATGCGAGGCCGTAGAAGGTCAATTTCCCAAAGTCTCCCAATTTGTCGATCGTTCTTGCAAGTGTTCCGGACATCTCGGCATAAATCCATGAACCGGCTATCAGGCCCGCCATGCCGAATGAAGCGTCCCAACTACCTTGCCCGAGTGCCGCCGCGGCGGTACCAGGACAATAGCCGATTAGCGCAAAGCCGGCCCCAAAGAGCAGCCCACCTGCGATGTTAGAGGCAAGTTTCGTCGGCTTGGTATGGAGATTGACTTTCGCAAAATAGTGGAGCGGAAAGATCCCCACCATACCCACGACAATCGCCGTCAGCATGATTTTGACCACAGTCCAATCCTGGAAGAGGAGCTGTCCAATCAGAATGTGGTAGGTGCCGACGCCCCCCTTCTGCAGGAGAAAGCCGAAGACAAGACCAAACGCGGCTCCTGCAAGCAAGCGCGTGGAAGGGGCAACGGAAGCTTGCTCCGAGATCTTCGATTTCTTCACGAGTTTGCCTGCGTCCAGCATAGTCAGATCCTGAACATCAGATTGGCAACGGCTGCGCCGCCGATGAAGAAGCAGATCACGGCTACCCAGGACGCTACGTTTAGCTGAAGTGTCCCGCTAATACCGTGCCCACTCGTGCACCCACCTGCCATTCGCGCCCCAAATGCCATCAAGACGCCTCCTCCGAAAGCAAACGCCGCTCGCAAAAGTAGATCGTCCCCGAATCTGGCAGCCCACATGGCGGGCACCCATTCATTTGCAAGCGTCCCGCCGGTCGTAGCGGCGACCGCTGCTCCGACGACTGCCGCCAAGACGAATGCAAATTCCCAATTGATCGTCGGTGGGTTGGACTTGAAATATTCAAGGCGCTCAGTTCGTTTCTTAGCGACGGCTTTGCCGATGAAACCTGCTACCGTAGCGTAAAAGGATGAAGCTCCGATCGGCTTGTCTGAGACGTAAAATGTCATCCAGGAAAGGATACCGATTCCCGCACCGACCAAATATGGAGACCATGCCGCCCCCGGGTAATTGAGAGCATCGAGGGATGGTTCAATCGCGATCGCAGGTTCTGTTAAAAGCACTCCAGCAGTGATGACAAGAATGCCGGAAAGGCGGGCACTCATTCGATCCTCCCATCGATCGGCAGTCCAGCCTTCTTCCAGGCCTGCCAACTCCCCGGAACGTTGCTGACATCCGTAAACCCCTCCTGCTTCAGAATGCTGCTGGCGATGCTGGCTCGATATCCGCTGTCGCAGTATGCCGCGACCGGGCTCTGACGATCTATTTGGTCGGCCTTTTCTCGCAGTTCTGGCAAGAACATGTGAATCGCTCCAGGCACATGCCCGGACTTCCATTCACTCGGAGCACGTACATCGATAACCTGAAGCGTACTATTGGCCTCGTGAACCTCGTGGACAGTTTTTTGATCAATGTCTGTTAATTCGAATCCGGCGTTGTCCCAAGCTTTCATGCCACCCACCAGATATCCAGCGAACTTTGTATAGCCAGTGCGCAGGAAAAGCCTCACGACTTTCTCGATTTCGTCGTCGCTATCCAGCACCAGAAGAATTGGCTTGTTTGGTTCGAGCAGCCAACCCGCCCAAATTGAGAGCATCGGTGTTCCACCGATATTTAGCGCACCGGCAATGTGCCCTCCGCCAAAGGCGAGCATGTTGCGTGTGTCGATGAGAGCCGCACCCTTCTCCTCGATAGCCTGTTTGAATATTTTGGGTGGGAGACCTCGCACACGCGGTAGGTTACCAAGGATTTTCGGTCCCTTAGCGTTCAGCTTCTTCATCAATGGATAGTACTTGGGCACAGGCGGAGCCGTCCCCAGGGCATAGTCAGTGAACGACTCAACATCCTGAAATTGCAGAAATGGATTGAACCGTCGCTCGTAGCCGATCGTACTTTCGAGGCGATCCCCGATGTCTGCGCCACATGGTGACCCGTGACCGTGGGCAGGATAAATGATGACGCTATCCGGCAGGTTCAGATAGAAGTCTCGGAGCGTGTGAAACTGTTGCGCCGCCAACTTTTTGGTTTCGCTGGAGCCAAGCAGATCCGGGCGACCCGCCGAATTCACAAACAGCGAATCCCCCGTAATTACGCCCCAAGGGGTGTCAGCGTGCTTCTTCTCAGCAATCAGGTAGGACACATGCTCTGGCGTATGACCCGGCGTATGTTTTACGGCGAGCACAGTTTTTCCGATGGTGAACTGATCACCGTCCTTTAGCTTTTCAGGTTCAAATCCGTAACGCGCGCCACCCTCATGGCTCGCATAAATCTTCGCTGAGCCCAGGCGATCGCACAGTTCTCGCGCGCCACTCACCAAGTCAGCGTGGATATGCGTCTCGAAAATGTGGGTGATTGACAGGTTCTTGGATCGGGCAAGTTCGACATACTTTTCGACGTCGGGCGTCGGATCGAATACCGCTGCGACTCCTTCTCCATCGTCCCCCAACAAATAGGAAAGCTCGGCGATACCTTCGGTGTGGATCCGTTCGAAAATCAGTGGCATGAGACCGGGTTCCTAGCGCTATTTCTGATTGGAACTTTGTCATAGGGGGGGATGCGGGACTGCTTGTGGTCCGATAAGCGAGTCCGCCGGTCATCGCATTGAACTATTGTACGGTGTCTAAAAGAGGCAAACGACTGGCCAGGCGTGTTCTCAAATCCGTTGTGGAGAGAGGTGCCCATGGGAGAATGCCGAGAAAACGAGGAATGATTCTGCAACAGCAACGCGCCTCCCGGTGTTTGGTTTCTTGCGCGCGCACAAACTTCGGAGCTGGCTACCATTCATGGGGCTCGTTGTACTCAACTCGAGGGGAGCAGCTTTCACTCCACGGAACACGGTCACGGCAGCTAACTGAGAAGCTTGTTTTGAAAGACCAACCGTGTTGGGTCGCTGAACCGGTCATACCGCTATGCGCCTCTGAGGCCAGCGCAGGTCCCGTGCTTCGGTCTCTTCGCGTTGCATCAAACCATTGGTCATGAAGGGCTGAACAGGCGTGGGAAGCCGCTGTGTCCACGGAAACGGACAGGGAACGGGATTGAGTGCAAACCTAGTCTCCAATTGTCCGGAACGAATCAAATTGGCAAGGATTGACTCGCATTCATACGAGTGACGTGCGTGAGAATGCTTAACTTCATCGCCCCGATGATGCCGACGCTGGTGGATGAACCACCCGAGGCGGGCGACTGGATTCACGAGGTCAAGTATGACGGATACCGAACCCAGATCATTGTCGAGAACGGAACAGCCAGGGCTTTCACCCGCAATGGATACGACTGGAGCCTTAAGTATCCCTATATCGTCAGGCAGGCCGCCATGCTGCGCTGCGTCTCCGCAATCATCGACGGCGAGGTAATCCTTCCGAACCATGCCGGAGCATCTGACTTTCATGGACTGAGATCTGCGATCAAGGCCCGGCCGGAAAGCCTTGCATTTGTCGCGTTTGATCTCCTACACCTCGATGGTGCCGATCTGCGATATAGGCCGCTGATCGAGCGACGGGAAAGCTTGGCGAGACTTGTTGAGCCGGCCAACGGGTATATCCAGTTCAGTCACCACGTATCGGGTGGGGGCGCGGCCTTCTATCGTGCAATCGACAGTTTGCATCTTGAAGGAATGGTGTCGAAGCGGCCGGACAGTCAGTACCGAAGCGGGCGGAGCCGGAACTGGTTCAAGGTCAAATGTTACACTGAGACCGACTATGAGATTGCTGGTGTCCTGCGGCAGCGCGGCAGCGCTCCGCTGGCCATAATGACGACGCTGGACGGTAACCCGACCTACGTCGGCAGCGCCATTGTTGCTCTGAATAGCAAGATGCGTGAGCAACTCTGGAAGCGGGTCAAGGAAGGGTCGGGGCCGGCTCCGAAAGGCGTAAAGAAAAATGCTGCCGAGTGGTTGACCCCCGGACTTGTGGGGCGGGTTCGCCATCTCAAAGGAGAAGACAAACTACGGCACGCGACGCTGAAGGACTTTCGGAAGGGATAACGTCTGATTTGTCGACGATCGAAGCGGCTCTAAACTGGATAACTTGGTCAGCAGCGATCCGCAGTCAGTGACTTCACCATTCTCACAACGATCGGATCGTATGGAAGCTTTTCTTCCGTGGCGTACGACAATTTGAAGATCGCAAACTGATCGTCGCAGAGCTTAATTGCCCGTACGTACGCAATCCTGCCGCCTTTGATTCCCGAATAACTTGCCCAAGTGGATGTGATCCGCCGGTAGGTTACGTCCCAGCCGGCGCGCTTGTCGGCTTCTAGTCTATCCCGGACCATCGCCTCGAAAGGGAGACCATCATAAACTCCTCCCCACACAGTCAGGAGCGCCTCGTTTGCTGCCTCGAATGTGGCCCTCGTTCCGTTGTCTGTTGTCTCTTTCAATATGAAACCAGGCGGCACCTCGAAGGTGAATCCCAAAGCGCGAACACCGAACCGTTGCCACTCCTGCGAACCTGCTTGGATTGGTGCAAAGAACAGCGCTATTGCAGTTGAGAGGATGGTCCACCGCCACGACATCAAGCAGGATCTTCCTTGGCAGGCTTCCCCTTTTGCTTCTTCTCTTTCTTGTCTTTCTTGGGTTTCTCGACAGGAGGTTGCGCGGGTGCGCACTCGCCGGTCGATGCCACAGAGACGCCCTCCCGGGCTGCATAGCAGGCGTTTGAATAGGTTTGCCCGTCGCATCCACACACAGGATCATACTGGTCGGTACAGACCTCAGGTCGGGGTTGGCATACGCCAGTCTGATCCGCGGCGCCGCACTGCGCATCGGGTTCATACTTGCAATAGGCGCTGCTAGGACACTGGAGGCCCTGGAGTCCACCGCACGGTTCCTGGGCCGTAGCCACCTCAGGCATCAGAATTAACCCTAGGCTGACAAAGGATGCCAAGCAGGGGCCCACGCCGATGTTGATCCTACTCAGGGCAATGTTCGCGAACATGGTCGCTCCTTCCGATAGGTTTGGGCGCACCGCGCATGGGCACCCCCGTCTACTGCAGAGCAGTGAACGTCGGACCTCGGCTGACTGTTCCGCTTTTCTAGACTATGACCCGGACCTGCTGAGAGGCTCCGTTCGTGTCTCTCCAAGCAGGGAATTTGCGGCGCCCCACGCAATATTGGAGGTCATGCATCTGAGCCCGTTCGCAATAAACGAGTGGTGGCCTTTGACTCCATGGTCTAAACCAAGAAATAGCATTCGCCGACTTACCGGGCTTACCGTCTGTAATTCTTGAACTCGTTATGTCGCCTCACGCCTCACGTCCGAGAAGTGCATGGCAGCGAAGAAAGTACCCACATGGACGAAAAATATATCAGCATACGCGAACAATTCTTCACAGCGATTCGGGCACTTGCCACATCGGCTGATCCCATTCAGACCCGCCTGATCTCCGCGATGGGGAGCCTCCTTGAGGTCACGATCGACGAGTTTGAAGGTGACAGGGAGCTCAAGATCAAATTTGCAAGAATCCTTGATCTTTTGGCGATCGATGCGGATGATATGGAGACGGTAGCGGAAGAGACAGCCGCGCATATGACTGATTTTGAGGCGGAAAAAATTGCCGATCTGATATGCGATTTTTACTGCGAACTCCGAGGAAATCATAAGAATCCAGAGAATTGAACCTCCTTCCAGGGGAGCCCAAGGCCCTCACCCGCGCTGACATGGTGGCGTACGATCGCATCGCCAAGTCCATGGTCGACCACGAACATTGCGCGTCCCCACGACGCGCACGTCCTTTCGCTCTTCGGGAATAGCTGCGGGACGGTGCCGACCTTCACCACTTCCCGAAGGAATGGCTGCCTGCGGAATTTCAGCCAGGGGCTGGCCCATGGTGTGGGTCAGAAAGAGGCCCGCCGCAGCAATGAGGTGGGGCGAACAGTCCATGTGCAGCCCTTGATCCATTTCAGTGAGGGCTTCCGCGGATCAGACAGCAGCACCCGGTAATATTCTAGGTCAGAGTATCAAGAAATTCAGCTCAGCGATTTACTGGTACCCCGCTTGGGAGGGAACATGGGGCGACGACCCTGGCGGTCTTTCCCCATCAAGGCCACCACGACCAGAACCTAGCCTTAGGTAGGGTGCTCGCACATAGTGCGATGCATTCGATCAACAAGAATTGCCCGCTCCGGGGATTACGTCTGCATCGCCCCATGCGGCATCACGTGATCATGGCTGACGGCAAGCCGCGGGTGCGGCAATTGTGCTCGTCGCGTGGCGGACTAGCAGCGACTTCGATGCCCAAGGCGCGACCACGAGTAATCAATCGAATATGTCGGCGATGACAGCCTGTTCGGCCTCCTCCCAGCGACGCACGACCTGGCTTACCTCCTCGATTTCCTCTTGGCTGAGGTGGTGGGCGCCTTGCTCGTACGGCAACACCTGGTCGACCTTGTGAAGGAAGCGGGCTTCCACCCGTAGCCATTGGCTATGGCAAGCCTCTGAAACATCAAGATGGAGTGCATATGGGTGGCCAACATGGGGTCACCGATGTCTTCCGAGAGCCACTGGTGCAAGCGATACGGCCGATACCCTTTTTCAGTCATCGGAGTCTTTCGGATCAGTTCTACCGTGATGCCGGGCCCTAAGCGATCGAATACCAAGCAATAGGACTTGTCTGAGCAAGGAAGGTCCTCCAGACGCCGATATGCTTCTGGGCGATGGAATACTCGCCTGGCCTCATCGGGGCGGCCGCAACCTCTACCGGGTCCAGATCGGGAATATCGTGGTCAAGTTAGAAGTGGACAGAAACGCCACGGTTGCCGAACTCGCGAACGATGTGCCGCTCGCGATCTTCGTAGCCCTGCTTCATGTGGCAGACGCGTATGAAGATCTGATCAAAGGTCAGCTACTCACTCCGATGAGTGCGGCGATGACGTTGCTGTGATGGAAGTCCGAACGTAAGAAATAGTAAGTCGAGGATCTCGGCTAGGGCCGGACTGCTGCCCATGGCCAGGCTAATCGTCACCGCGAGAGAGAGCGAAAGTCGGAGCGACCGCCGGAAAATCTGACGCTTCGACTTTCGTACTTCGGGGAACCTTCTTGCTCCCTTCAGCGCCCTTTTTTCGTCGCTGATTTGGCCTTGCGCCGCACTGACTTTAACTGCTGGGCTAGCATCGGTTCAGACTGCTCCCGACCTCGACGGGCTTGTCAACGTTAACATTCAGGACGTTTTGAAGGACATTGCCCTCGATCTCAACATCGAAGATACCAATATTCCGATAACCCTGCAGGTGCCGATATCGGTGGCTGCAAACGTATGTGGCGTTGACGTCAATGTCCTCTCTGCCCAGCTTGACACTGGGGATGCGAATTGCACGGCAGTAACGGGCTCGCAGGAACTGACCCAGGTCGTCCAGCAGGAGATGTCAGCTGGTGGATCGGCAGGAGGAACAGACGATACGGCGGGTGGCGGCAACGACAACCCGACGGACGAGACCGCGGGCACGGACGGTGGAGCCGCTACCGACGAAACTGCAGGCGCTGACAACGGCACTCCGACGGAAGAGACCGCCGACGGTGGTCAGCCAACAACGACGAGACGACAACCAGTTCCACGGGCAATCCAAATTCCGCAAAAAATTGCGCTCCCGGCCAGACGGGAGATGCAAAGGCGGCAGCTCCAGGACAGCAGCAGGGTGAGGCGAAGGCAACCGCCCCTGGCCAGCTTAAGAAATCTGGAGACTGTTAGGAGGCGATTTTCGATATGCAGTAGGGAAGGGACGGCGTAGCGGAAAGGGCGGCAATCTTGCCGCCCTTTTCGTATGCCGAAACGAGAAACGGCGCAGTGTCAGGAGCAATTCCTGCCGGAAATTGATCATTTCGTGCCGGTTCGAAAGTTTGCTTCCCGCGATCTCAGCGTCGTGGTTGTGAACGACAACAGCGTCTACGAGCACACCGAGTATTACGGACCGGTGACCATCGAGAACAACATCGTCATCAACAATGTCATCAACATCAATTTCGTGCGTGACAACAGCGACGAGGAAGTCGAAGTGGTCGAAGCCAAGGTGGTCAACGACCCCCGTGATGCGAAGACGGCAGACGGCAGCGCCGTAGTCGCGGTTGAGGGGCAGGTTGGTGAGCCATCCGCGTCCGAGGCTCCGCCTGAGGGCAAAGAGCGGACTGAGGTAAAATCCCCCACTGCCGAGCAAGAGGTTGAAGCTACGGCGGACGGAGAGACTACCGAACCTCCGGCGGGCGAAGCGAGCGACGCTCCTTCCGACACATCGGGTGAAACAGGCCAGAAGCCTCAGGCCGAGCCAACCGAGGAGAATCCGGCCACCGCTACTGACGCGGCCAAGCCGGCGGAGGAGTCGTCCGGCAGTGCAACGGATCAGCCCGCGGAAGCTACGGAAGGTTCGCAGCCTACAGACCAGGCCCCAACCGAAGGCGAGACCTCTGACACGACTGAAGGCAGCGACAGCACGCAGCCGGTGGATCCTACCCCGAGCGAGGCCGAAACCACGGAGCCGGCCGAGGCAGCCAAACCAGCAGAGGAGGCGCCCGATGCGGCAGGGCAGGCTCCTGCTGCAACGGCCCCGACAGAGCAGCCAGCTGACCAAGCACCGGAAACCGGTGAGGCGACCGACCAGGTGCCCGCAGAACCGGATGCGTCAGCCGGAAAGGAACAGCAGCCAAAAGCCGACCAGTGCTCGGAAGAGGACAAGGCGGCAGGTCGCTGTTGACCAGTCTCTAAGTATGACGAGGTATCGGTCCGGCCGCATATCCTGCGGCCGGACCGTCATTTCCGACGGGTCGCTAGTCCCGATTAGCAAAAGGTCAGCTCTGCTTCACGTCGGTCTGAAGATCCGCTTCTGATGATTCCGGCCTAGGAGCCGCCGATCTCCGTTTCGGCCCATATCGGTGTTTCAATGATCGGCGTTACGTCGAGCGGTCTTGGCGGAACTTAGACAAGGGCGGCCCGATGCGGCGCGGAGGAGGTTCCAGCTGACTGTTTTCGACCATGACCGCGCTCGATCGATAGTATGGTTGTCCTTCAGTCGTGTCGTCGCCCAGTCGCTTCGATCACGTCCGGGTTGAGGACTACAGCGTGCATTCACATGGGATCGCTGATTGGGATGGCGAAAGGCCTGTTCCAGACGTAGTCTGAGGTCCGTGCCCCTCTTGGGCAGTCATAGGAGAATGTCATGACTTCGCTTTTGACTGTGATAACGACTGCAATACTGACTGCGGGTGTTTCGCTGCTATCCCATACTGAGGCAAGTGCCAGCGACGAGGTGCCAGCAGGTATCAATGAGCTCCGGGCCGCGATGGAAAAGTACAAGGACCCGGTGGTCGCGGTTCGAGACGGTTATCACTCGACGCTTGGATGCGTGACGTACGAGTCCGGCACCATGGGCGTGCATTTCCTCAACAAGGATCTGATTAGCCCGGTACCCGACCCTTTGAAACCCGTTCTGCTCGTTTACGAGCCCACTGGGGACAAGCTGGAGTTGGTGGCGGTGGAATGGCTGATACCGCTGGCGACGGGGATCAAGGAAAAGCCCTCGCTATTTGGGCATCCGTTTGATGGACCGATGGAAGGCCATGAGCCGCTGCTACCGGCAAGCCTTCACCATTATGATCTGCATGCCTGGATATTTAAGGACAACCCAAAAGGTATGTTCAGCCCGGTCAACCCCGACGTAAGGTGCCCTGACGGACCGTATACGTTCCTTGAGGAACCTCCCGTCATCGTGGAAAACCCGAACTGATCCGGCAAGGTCAGCCAGGCGCGAAAGCCGGCGTGTTGGGCGCCGGCTTCTGCCTGGTCCGACCGATGATTGCAGCGGCAGGCGAGGCACGCCTCGCCCGCTGAACGCCGAGCCAAGACGTGGCTGAAGATTTCAAGTTGCCCGCGCCGGACCCCCAAAAGTCCATCTCGTCTGATGGGATGCGCGTTAGGCTTTCATCATACATATTGGCCCACTCAGTCAGGGGTGGAGGGTCGGGATGCTCAAGGCGACAACATGCCAAGTCAAGCGTGGCAAGCGATGGGAGGAAATCGAGATTGGGGAAGCGCTGCAGTTTCATCGTCTTTCAATAATGCGCTGCGTGGAATGTCACGGACGCGTGCGTGCGCACCGCCAGGCGGCGAGCGGTATGCGTGCCCATTTTGAACATCTAGTGGCTCACGATGGCTGCAGCCGCTCGCGGTGTAACGGCGTTAGAAAGTCACTGCACCCGAACCGGCTGGGCTAAAGGGGGGAAGGTCCCGTACCTTCTTAGCTGCGCCGCGGCCGAAAGGTGCGGATAGGCGAACGGCATGCGCGGGGGAGGGTCCGGTGTCACTCCTCTTAGCGCAGAGTTGCGACTCTCTGATCAGATGTCGTTCAACGCCGCGGAGTGTCTTGTGTCTCGCTCGCCGACGCTTAGAGTCGACCAGCGATGGCAGCCGCTCTCAGGATCTGATTACAACATGTGCATATGGGCTGCTTCGATGATGAGCTGGCGTTTAAACAGGAGCTTGTGGAGTGCTTACTAAAGGCAAGGCGAACAGGTGACGCCAAACGACGCCCTACGCGATAGCTCTCTTCTGAGTTTTGTCAGCAACCGGACAACTCTGTGTGCGCTTGCTCTCATGCTTTCAAGTTGCCCTGTCCCAGCGCAGACGTCGCCGAATATCTTGGATTCAGCCGCAGACGATACGCAGAAGGACGTCGCTGTTGCGCCCGATGCTCGGGACTTCGAGATCGCCGATCGTTTGGGCCGCATTCTGGTCGCCAGCGAGTGGTTTAGCCCCCTGAATGTCTCGGTTCGCGAGGGGATCGTCTTTCTTAACGGTCAAACCGAAACCGAAGAGCGAAAGGAGTGGGCGCGCCAGTTGGCGCTTAGAACTGAGGATGTGGTGGCAGTCGTCAATCGAATTGAAGTCAAGCCACAAATAAGCTGGGACCTGACACCAACCTGGCGCGAAATACAGAGGTTGGTCGATCACGCTCAGCGGATTGCACCGCTCTCAGTTATCTCATTGCTCATACTTCTGTTCGCGTGGATTATTTCGCGCGGAGTTGCTGGCCTGGCGCGCTATTGGCTGCGCCGACGAATTGAGTCGCCGCTGCTCCTGGGAATTGTGGCGCGTTCATTTTCGATCCCCGTGGTCTTGATCGGCGTATATCTTGTGCTTCAGGTCGCAGGCCTCACTCGGCTCGCTTTGACAGTCTTGGGTGGCACAGGACTCCTCGGCATCGTGCTAGGCCTAGCCTTTCGAGAGATCGCCGAAAACTCCCTCGCCAGTATCCTTCTCAGCGTCCGAAACCCTTTTCGGGCAGGCGACTGGATTCAAGTTGGCGATCACCAAGGGATTGTCCAAAACCTCAACATGCGAACCACCGTCTTACTTACGCTTGACGGAAATCACGTGCAGATTCCGAATGCGTTGATTTTCAAAAGCATCATCAAAAACTTCTCCACCAATCCAAATCGGCGGACAGAGTTCACAGTCGGCATCGGGTATGACGATTCAGTGCTGGAAGCACAGGAAGTTATTATGAAATCGCTCCGTGCGCATCCAGCTGTGCTCAATGATCCGGAGCCAGCCGCGCTGGTGGACGAACTCGGTTCTTCGACAGTCGGCATTCGAGTGCAGTTTTGGTTCGACGGCAGGTCATACTCTATATTCAAGGTCCGTTCGGCACTCATGCGCCAGGTCAAGCGATCGCTTCAGGATGCTGGCATTTCGATGCCCGACTCGGCTCGCGAGATCATATTCCCTAACGGTGTACCGGTCCGCCAGGCCTTGGTCGGTGAACTCGACAATGAGCTTGAGCCCCAACGCCCCTCATTCAAAGGGCCGGATGAAGCAATTGCAACGACGGGAGAAGGTGAACTTGTTTCTGAAAGGGAAGAACTGGAGCGTCAAGCCGACGCTGCTGATCTATCCGAGACAGGCGAAAACTTGCTCTCCACAGAAAAGCGGAATGCAACGCAAAGCTGACTCCCGATTTCGGGCTTGGACCACGACCAATGCTGCTGTCGACCAGAACATAGCATGTCGTCGAAATGGCGGTGTGAAGCTATCGTTTAGATTGTTTATCCAATGTCCGGATTAGTATCGGCCGAGTTCACCGATCTCCTAAATGCCGGCGCCGCGGACCGCTATTTGTCCGCAAAGTTTGCCAGAGGTAGCCGCAGTGACTGTTCTGCGCGAGTGGCCGTTTCTTGCCGACTGGATCAGAGCTCCCGTCGGTCAGGCCACCCAAGCGTTTAGGTTCAAGCACTACGAGCCTGGGCCGTGGTGGCTACTGACTGCGGATATCCACTTCAAGCGTCGCGCCGTACCCGTCTACCAACTGCTGCACTCCGGCCTCCTCGTCGGGGTCCAGAACATTTGGAGCGGCGTTGAACTGCTTGCCAAGCTCAGGGGCAATGCGGACGGTCGCAAGCATTGGGAAATGGTCCGAACCAACCCGTCTGCCGCGCGCGAAATCGACGAGAGCTAAGTTGGGCGTGATATAGAGTTGGTCGATTGGAAAGCGCAGGAGGGGCTGCGTGGCGTCAAAGCTTGGTAGGGGTCCACGTCCAATTCGCGGGTCGAGATAGCCGCCTATTCGTTTGAACCGCTGCGCCATGTGTGACCATGCTGGTTGGTTGAAGTCGCCCATGATCAATAGAGGAACCTCGGCTTTCCGGGCGAAACGTGCCGTATAAGCGATCTTGGCGTCTCGGACGTGGGTATCCTGCCCCGGCAATGGGGGTGGCGGGTGGAGGCCGAGGAACCGAAATACTCGACCTCGACCGTCCTTAAGCTCGGCAAAAAGGGTGGGCTTGTCGGCGTCACCTAAATCAAGCAAATGCGACTCGATCACCTCGAGATTGGTGGCGAAGACTAGCCCGTAGTGGTTGCCTTGCGGCCGCGCGATCACGGTACTGTAACCGTCAAGCACGGGCTCAAGTGCGTCAACCCAGGTTTGATCTGTCTCCATCAGGAAAATCGTTTCAGGCATCTCTCGCCGGATTAAGTCGAGGACGGCTTGATGCTCCCGGTTCTCCATCAGGACATTGGCAGCCAAGAATCGCATCTGATCGTCACCCTCAGGCGCAAGTCTGATTTCTTTTGAAGCAAGCGGCGTATAGGGAAAGACCTTCCACGCTTGGACACCCGTACAGGCGAGTGCAACTGCCAATGTAGGCGCCTGAAGCCTACCAGGCAGGAACAGGCAAAGGACTGCAACGACTGCAGCCGCTATGAGAAAATGGATGCGCGGGAAATCCATTGCTCGGACCCACCATTCCTGCAGGTCAGAAGCCGGTAGGATCGTGACAGTTGCCAATGCGATCGTCAGCACAGTGACCATGATGGAGTAGGCTATCGTCAGCATAGTCCGCTCTCCGTTCATCAGTGCGCGATCGGCGCGATCATCCCATCTGGGCTCCACGTCGAAGGACCGGTGTCAGGCCCGAAATTTTCCGCCGTTTGGGTATGACTTGCAATCAGTGTCAGCCGGCGTCAACCGGAGCAACCGTTAGGGTCCAGACCCATAAGGGATTCTTCCAACCGGCTGCCCGCCAGAAGGCAGGTTCGGCGCTGGCCGGCGCGGCCATCCCTAGCGCGAGAAGCCAGGCGATTATGACGAACCGAATACTCATCCCGCATCGTGGGGCTTTCGACGGTCGCGAGCCAGTCAAGTTTGCTTGAGACCGCCTTTACCGAACGCCAGCCAAGGTCGGCGACTTCGATCACGCATCCTAACGCGTACCGCTTCGGGGACTGTGCTGTTGCTCAGTGTTTGGTCAAGGCAGAACGCTCGTCAGGATGCGTCCGCTTTGGCGTCTCGGCCTCGGCGCGAGCCATGATCTCGTCTACATTTGCGATCGTCTTCTCTCCCTGAAGGATGTCACCATGATTTGTGACAACCTGCCTGCCGTGGTCATCCTCGAGGATATTGAATGTGCCGGGTCGCATCCATTCGACGCGATGCGAAAGTCTCGTTATCATATGTCTGTATTGAGCGATGGCTTCTTCGCGCCAGGTCATTCTTACCTCCCATGTACTCCGGCTGGATTCGATTTGCTCTTTCGTTGACACAGGTCAGCGTAGTCTCGACCGTCAGGTTGAGGAGCAGCCGCGACCGCCTATGTGCCCCCGCCTTTCTTGAGACGACGAGTTTATAGCAGCTATTGCGATGTCAGGGTCTCGAGATCCTCACCACCGACGCTCGTGTGGCAAGCGATACAGCCTTGATCCATCCCTTTTGCCACTCGACCGGCAAGCTCGACGCCGTTTGGATTCTTGTCGAGAACTCCGTCAGGCAGATACTTGGCCCAGAACCAGTCCTTGTTCTCCGGATCGTAGCCTGCTTCCCTCTTGAACATCACGGTGATTGCAGCGAGGTATTGCGTGGGGTTGTCGTAAACCTCCTGGACGGTCAGCTCTTCCTTGCCTCCGTGGTTGCGCTTGAGGAGAAGTCTGCCCGTATGGCCACCGACTGTCGCAGTCGTGGCGAGCACTTCCTGAACGGCACCGTGCGGCTCGTTGCCTTCAAACGGTACGACCCGAATGGCCTCATCGCCGACAAGGCGCGCTTCTTCCAATGCGGCCCACAGCGCCTTGGCGTCATCTGTGTCTTGCGGGTTGCCAAAGGGAGCGTCCTGGGCGAACGCCGCCTGTGCGACCGCCAACAAAATTGCACCGGCTACGGACAGCCCTTGCCCGATTCGAACCAAGTTACGCCTATAGGCCATGGTATCCTCCCAGGATCGTTTGCTGAATGCCCGACTATAGCATCTGACGATCCACAAAGAGGTCACGATCCATTGACCGAGGCGGGGCAGCCACATCAGCGTCGCCTCGGATTGCTCCAAGGCAGGCGATCATCGCTTGCATGCGCTTCGCCGTCTTGAGGGGAACCTGGAGGCTGTGCACGACCATGCGCGCAGGGGACGTCACCGATACGCTGGAACTGGCGCTTACGGCTTCAGACTGTCACAGCGCCAGGATGCTGCACAAGCCAAAACTGCTCAGCGACAACGGGCCATCCTACATTGCCAGTTAGCTCGCCGAATGGATCGACGCCAACGGCATGAGCCATGTCCGCGGCGCTCCGCCTCATCCGCAGACCCAGGGCAAGATCTTCTGGCGGAAGGGGCGCCCAGCCGACATGCACGCCTATCCGCATCTTTAGATCCGCATTTGTGACCTGCCGGGATTCGCCGAACGCGTGCTACCTCCGCAACGCAAGGTCGGTTAATTTCTCGCGTGGTCCGCGACGCTGCCCTGCAGACCTGTCGCGACCATATAGGCATCTCCGATGGTTTCGATCACATGTGCTGCCGCAAGGTGTCAAACCGCGAAAACAGGACGTCCGCAGGGTGGTGAACGACCGCCTTGAAGCGCAAAGTCGACGGTCGCCTCGCGTATGCGCGCTTCATGGCGGCTTTGGCTGTGGCTAATGTGTCGCTCTGTGCGTATCATCGTCCATAGGGGGCACAGATGAGGAAGTTTTTGACAGGCCTGTTGGCCGCGGTGCTGATGTCGGGCCTATCAGTAGGGCGCTGCATGTCGGAACATATGCCGATGCCGTACAAGCCGATTTCCGAAGCGACCATGAGAACCGCCAGCGCCCAGATGTATTCGAAGATTCTGCGCAGCTCATGCCTAAACGGATGGCGTTACACCAGGAGCGGTATCTCGAATGGCTTCGAGAGACATTACGAGGAATTGCGGCTGAGTGCCCACAGCAGTGGGTACACTTTCATCCCGACCGTCAGCGCAGAGGACTCTTTGCCGCACGTCATCGCTACGCATTCGCAAATCGCTTTTGATGCCGCGCGGCGGCTCGCGTTACCGCGCAAGTTCGGCTGCTTTCGCGCATATTGGCTCGACGGTTGAGCGACACCCCCTCGTCTTCAGGACGAGTATCTGGCAGAGGCCAGCGATGTCGAGAAGAAGACGGTGTCGAGAGCCGCCGATAGGGGGTTAAGTGGCAAGGCGCCGCGGAGAAAGGCGTGTCGGCAGACAAGAATGGTGTCCGTCATCAGATGAATTGAGACGTCTGGCGGCCTGACTTAGTGGAGGCTCTGGCTCATCTGGGTTGGCATTTTAGGCAGCGGCTTTGCGATGCTGCAAGCGCCGCAGTTCGAGTGTCTTTCGCTTGATCCTTTCTCGTTGCAACAGGATGCTCTGGCCGCGTCCAAAGTAGACGTCGGCCGGGGTAAGATTGTCGAGGCTCTCGTGGTAGCGCCGGTGATTGTAGTTCTCGATGAAGCTGCCAATCTGCGATTCGAGGTCCCCTGGCAGGAAGTAGTTCTCGAGCAGGATGCGGTTCTTTAGCGTCTGGTGCCAACGTTCGATCTTGCCTTGGGTCTGGGGATGGTTGGGAGCCCCACGGGTGTGATCGATGTCCCGATCCTGCAGCCAGTCGGCCAGTTCGCCGGCGATGTAGCAAGGTCCATTGTCCGATAGCAGGCGTGGCCTCTGACGCACCGTTGCCCGATCGCAGCCTGATGCGACAAGCGCAAGGTTCAGAGTGTCGGTGACGTCCTCGGCCTTCATGGTGGTGCACAGCTTCCAGGCGATGACGTAGCGGGAAAAGTCGTCAAGGATGGTCGACAGGTGGGTGCGTCAGCACGCCCCAGCCGATGACCTTCAGATAGGTGAAGTCGGTCTGCCAGAGCTGGTTGGGCGCCGTCGTCTTGTCCTGGAACTCATCTGCGGCCTTGATCACAATGAAGGCCGGGCTGGTGATCGGGTCATTCGCCTTGAGCAGGCGATAGACGGACGGTTCCGAGACAAAATAGCCTTGCGTGTCGGTGAACGTGGTCGCCAGTTCCCGTGGGCTGAGCTCGGGCCTGTTCAGGGCGAGTTCGACAATCCGCTCCCGCACCTCGTCGGGAATGGTGGGTGTACGTTCACGCCGCCGACATCCAGGACCGTGACGGCGCGCCAGCCGTCCTGAAGGCCATCCTCAAGCGCTGGCCGTGGCTGCGCCACGTCTTCGCCGATGGCGGCTATGCCGGGCCGAACTGCGGGGCGCCTTACAAAGGGTCGGCATGTTCACGATGGAAATCATCAAGCGGTCGGACAGCGCAAAGGGCTTCGAGGTCCTGCCGCGCCGCTGGATCGTTGAGCGGACCTTCGCATGGCTCGGCAGATGCCGAAGGCTTGCAAAGGACTTCGAGGATCCACCGAATCCGCACAGGCCTGGGTCTTCATCGCGAACATCCGCATGCTCACCCGAAGGCTCGCAAGGACCTGAAAAAGCGGCGGTCATTCTGATTCAGACACTTAGCTTCGCGAACTGCATGTCTGTCAGCCAGAAATGGGCCCGATCCATTACTCGCCTCCTTTCGGAGAAGGTGAATCACATCAGGCCAATTCAAGGAATCCCTTTATAGGTCTTGACCCTAGCGCTTCTTTACTCTGATGATAAGCGACGGCATGTCGAATTCGATGGCGCGACTATCGGTGGTGAATGGTCCGAGGGCCCTTTCCGACTCCAAAAGAAGTCGCTCGAACTGATCGTCCGTGAGCACACCCCCGAGCGTCCACACGCAAGCTCGCTCAGTCGATACCATCGCGTCAACTGACTCAAAGCGTACCTTTTCGTTCCGCTGTACGATCTCGGCATCCTCGATACCGGCTTCGCGGCAGATTTCATGCAACCGCCCTGTATCGCCGAGGCTAAACGGGGCGCGGAAGGCGTCACCCACCTGACGTCCGAACAGCCGGTCGAGCAACAGCGCGAATGTGCCGTAGCCTGGAGAGTTCTCGACGGAATCGCACACGGCAACCGATAGCCTCCCACTCGGTTTCAGTACCCGCATCATTTCACGGAGCGCCTGCGACTTGTTGTCGAAGAACATCAACCCGAATTGGCTGACAACAACGTCGAAGCTCTTGTCCGGCAGTGGCAAGGCTTCGGCCATGCCTTCCAACCATTCGATCTTTATGGACTTGCGCCGCGCTACCGCCAGCATCTGCGGATTGGCGTCCAGCCCGACGACATGACCGTTCGTGCCGACGATCTTGGCCACTGCGAGCGTCAGCGCGCCGGTGCCGCAGGCCACATCGAGCACGCGGTCGCCCTTGCGCACGTCCGCTTCGGCGGCGACGACCGGTGCCCACTGGGCGAACAGCGCCGGTACGAAACGGGTATCGTAAATTTCGGCAGGATCGCGTACTTCATCGAGTGGAGCCATGTATTCTTTCCTCCGCGCAGTACGGTCAACGGACATAACCGCTGGATACGGCGGTGCGCGCAGGTTATCCTTGCGGCATGCCGCAGGCCCATGACTATAAGTCTTTCTTGCTTGCCGCATCGTCCATAGCACCGGATGCGGCGGGTTCAGGCGACGCATCTATGGCGGAAGAACCGGCTTCATGCCGGGGCACCGACCCGCTCTCGGACGTGCTACGCACGGTAAAACTGACCGGAGCGCTGTTCTTTTTAGTCGACGCGTCGTTTCCTTGGGGCATGGAGGTGCCACGCGCCCGGGCCTTCGCCCCCGTTATCCTGCCGCGTGCGCAGCATGTGGTTTCCTATCATATCATTCTTACGGGAGCGGGATGGGCTACCGTGCCCGGTGTCGCTTCTACCTGGTTCGAAGCGGGCGACGTTCTGGTCTTTCCGCACGGCGACCCCTATCTAATGCTCAGTGAGCCAAACCAGCTGCCCGAGTTCGATGCCGATGCAACCATGGCCTATTTCCGCGAGATGGCGGCAGGCAGGCTACCCTTTGTGAACAAAGAAGGCGGTGGCGGAGAGCCGCGCAGCGAATTCGTATGCGGCTTTCTCGGTTGCGACATGCAGCCTTTCAATCCCGTACTTTCGACCTTGCCGCACCTTCTTCTCATCAGGCGATCGGAGACCGGAAATGACGACCTGCTCAGCCACCTCATCGATCTCACCCTTGTCGAAGCGCGCAGGCCGCGCGTCGGCGGCGAGATCATTCGGCTTCGACTGAGCGAGTTGGTCTTCGTGGAAGTAATGCGCCGCCATATTGAGGCCTTACCCGCCCAAGCGACCGGTTGGCTCTCGGGACTGCGAGACGCGTCGATCAGTAAGGTTCTGGTAATGCTCCATGAGCAGCCCGCATATCCGTGGACTCTGAAGGAACTGGCAAGCCGCGCTGGCATGTCGCGCGCGGCGTTGGCTGCTCGCTTCACGCATCTTATCGGTTATGCACCGATCCAGTACCTAACGCTCTGGCGTATGCAGATCGCTGCTCGGTTACTCGCCGACAGCTCATCTAAGGTTGCAGCGGTGGGACGCGAGATCGGCTATGCATCGGAAGCGGCCTTCAGCCGGGCATTTAAGAAGGTTGTTGGTGTGCCCCCTGCCGTATGGCGCGGCACTGTTGTTGGGACTGACTAGCGGTTTGTCCCTAGTCATCCACCATCCCTCGGCACCAGTTATATTGGCCAGACTTCGTTGATTATATACAACCCTTCGGGTCCGCCGCGGTCGGGCAGCGACGCAAGCAGGATCTCGCAGAGGCGGCGAGCACTGCTGACATCATCTCCTCCAGAAGGCCTGCGCAGTTCCGGCCTGGGGGGGGGTCGTAGACAGCTCTATGGCCGCTCGCATGAGCCCGATGACCCGGAGCGGCGAAGAATCGTCACGGTGATGGGAGAACAGGTGGGTCCGAGGTCCCGGGCGACCCTAGATAGTCGGCAGAAAACGAGGCCGCCAGCATTATGTCTTTCTCTAAGTGGTATAGCAAAACTTAAGCACTCATGAATGTCGTCTTCCCACCGATCTGACGACATATTGAGACGTGTACTCACAATTCCGATGTCCGGCTTCTGGCGGTGACGTGATATCTGCGAGGATGGGCCGGTTAAGAGCTGAGCGGATAATCCGGCCGACCAGCTACCTTTCTCAGGCTGGATAGGCATAGCCCTCGTCTTGGGAGATGGCGGCGACAGACGCATGTCGACGATCCATCGCCAGCCTTCACTCGTTCGGACGAGTGACACAGTCCAGCGGACCGGCACCTTGATGGCCTCGTTATCGACGGTCAGATGAATTACGAGAGCGATCGCGACAGCCGCCGTGTCGCCATAAATAGCGACGTCCTTCCAGCCCCATTCGAAGCGAGAAGCCGTCGCATCCCGGAAATTGCGTTTGAAGACCGAAGCGACGGCAGCCCGGTCGGAGCAAAGCTCATCAGCGCCCGTTCCGATGAGCGAAATGGCTCCACCGTTGACGAAGATGGCCATCAGCCGGTCGAGATTTCCCGTCGACTGGTCACTTCTTAAGCACATCGGTTCTCCACATTCTCCGTTCGATTCGAGTTGACGCGCTCTACTCAGGTTGATGCGACGCGATTGTGCTTTCGGTTCTCGCAATGACCTGGGTCTGCCGGGGCGCGCCATGTGATCACTGCTGGACGTATTGGGCCGACCAGTCGGATGCCCGCCACCAACATTAGTCCGGCTATTCGGCTCAGGGCTATCTTGTTGGGCCTATTCTCGGCGATGTGTGAACTTTGGTCTGTTGATACGCAATCTACGCCCAGTACGTGGATCACGTTCGAAGACTTCTCCTCGTCGAGAGGCAGACCAGCTTACGAATTGAATTACGCTATCCACCTGATCGTCGTAACGGCCGTTTGGAAACGCCTGTAGCTCCTGACGCAGGGTATCGAGCCACGGTGCTTCCGTTGGGACGAGATAATTCCCTGTTTCAAGTCGCGCGGTCTCCGCTTCTACACGAGCATCTTTGCCGACGCGTGGTGTGATGCCGGAGTATCTTTGCCGAGGATCGTCGTGTCGTAGTTGCTGAATGAGCGAGATTCCTGAGCCAGCCTGTTCAATCAGGATCATGTCTGCCCTCCATCGATTAGCTTCCAAGAGCACGCGACGCTTCAATTCGGGGAAGTCAAAGCGCTGGCGGACAAGATCGAGCAAATGCCACTTCTGATCATGGTATCCCCAAGTGGTGCCGACCGAAAAGTCGCTACTGGGCTCGGCTGTTCCGCCAGTATCCCAACTCTGAGCGATGTGCTGGAAATCGGCACGGTCGCCATGGCCAAAGGAATGCGTACCAAACCACTCCCAGCGGATCCGATTTCCGCCGGGAGGTGTCGGATCCTGCTGGTACTGCGCCGAAAAGGCGGCGTTGCCCATTTCGATGCGTATCGCGTTGAGCGTCTCAAGGGGCTCACGCTCAGGCCATAGGGGCTCGCCCTTGAGACGCTTCTTACTGCGGTTGGGTCCGATCGCTATCAGTTCGTCCCGGATGCTGATTGCTGGAAGATTGAGTTGCTGAAAGCGGTTCGTTGCCATGAGATAACCGGGAAGATCGTCTTCATGGAGTCGCTGCTGAATGACGATGATGCGACCGTCCGTCTTGTCATTCAATCGCGATACGAGTGTTTGCTCATAGTGATTTCTGACGCGCTGAAGCTCGGCTGGGGAATTGGCATCGTCGGCCTTCATGAGGTCATCGACGATGATCAAATCGGCGCCGAAGCCTGTTGCAGCGCCTCCCAGAGAGATTGCCTTTCGACCACCCTGCCGCGTGGTGATCTGTTCTTCCATCCTGTTTCCACCAATTGCCAGACGCGTGCTGGGAAACAGCGCTTTGTACCAGTCCGAGGTCAGAACCTCGCGAAAGCCCTGTGCGTGTTTTGAGGCAAGATCGCCGCCATAGCTGGAGACCATGATCTTGAGCGAAGGGTCATGTCCTAGCATCCACGCTGGCAGGGCCACGGAAGTACAAAGGGACTTTCCGTGACGAGGAGGGACGGTGATGGCGAGCCTTTTTGTCTTACCTGCAGCGACGTTTGACAGCGCGTAGCAGATTGCTTCGGCATGCCAGGCCGACAGGAACCGTTGTCCGGGATGCAGATACTCGAACATTGTCCAATAGAAAGCGAAGAACTCGTGGCGTTGGAGTTCTCGAAACAGTTCGGGGCTTTGGGTCATTTGCCGTTATCGTCGGTATCGTCAGCATCGATGGCATTGTTTTCATCTTCGGTATGACTGTCGTCTTCGGGCTCATCTGTGCCCGGACCGTTCGCTTCGCTCATGCGTTTTGCGAAATACCAATCCAGCATTGCGACTTTGCTGGCTGGGGCCAACGGTGAAGGATCGGAATATGCTGCGGAGGTGGAAGCTGTAGAGCCTAGTATCTTGTCGAACACCAACAGATATTTTGGGTCGACGGAATCGGCAAAGTGGCGCGCGCGTTTGCGCATTCCGATCTGATACAGGGACATCTTTTTCGTGCGGCCGTTTTCTCGCACCGACACCTTTACATTTAACTCCTCGGACAGGATCGTCCGGTGATTTTTGGATCCTTTCGGGCGTCCGCGTGGATTGGCGTTGTTGCCAGGCTTGAATTGGGTGACCTTGGGCGGCCGGCAGTAACCTACGACGTATTCAGCTTGCTTGACGCTTTCTATCGGGCGAGGGGACTGGTTGGCGTCCCTTGCATCCTCTACCGGTGACGCAGGCCGATGTCCGGCTTCGCCGACCGGAGCCGGTCGAGTCCTGTATCGCACACGAACAGTCGGCATATCGACGGACGGACTCGCGGTGTCTTTCAGTTGTGTGGCCGACTGCATAAGAGCCGGCAGCTCGTGCCCGGGGATGCGGACTTCCGGGGCCAGCACCGCAGACAAGATTGACGTTTTACGACTAGTCATGACTACGACTCCAGTGTTGCGTTGATTGTATTTGCCGTCTCTGGGGCTCCGTTCGAGGCGCTCGTTTCATGCAGACGGTCTTCGGTTTCAGCGAAAGTCAGGCCCGTTTCTGCATGGACTGCCCGGCGTTTGGTCAGCTTTTCCCAACGACGAATGGAGACGTCGACATAGAGCGGATCAAGCTCGATCCCGTACGCTTTCCGTCCAACCTTTTCAGCGGCAATGATGGTGGTTCCCGAACCGCAGAACGCGTCGAGAACGGTTTCGCCATGGCCGGTGCAATCCTTGATCGCATCGGCGACCATCGCCCAGGGTTTGACCGTGGGATGGTCATTTAGGTCTTCGTTCCGGCCGCGTCGGAACGAGTTTACGCCCGCATAGGTCCAAAGCGTCGTGCGGTAACGGCCGTGGCGGCCAAGCTGTATGTTGTGGATGTGGGGAACGGAATCCTCGCCGTTCTTGAACACGTGCACGAATTCTGTTTGCTGCCGGTACAGGCTACCCATCCCGGCGTTGGTCTTGGCCCAGGTGCAGGTAGTTTTGAGACGCAAGCCAGCCTGCCGCGCCGCAGTCAACAGTTCGTGGGTGTGCATGGCGTCCATGCACGAGTAGTGCAGGGACCCTGGTACGGAGTGGGATTTAGTCAGGTCGAGGTATCGGGCAAGAAACGCGGTGAAGTCGGCGTGGCTCATCTCGCCAGATGCCATTTCGAATTCACGGTGCTGGGATTTGCCCAGACCACTGACATGACCTTGGATTTTGACATTATAGGGAGGGTCGCTCCATACAGCGCGGACTTTCTCGCCTTGAAGCAAGGCTATGTAGCTCGCCTCATCGAGCGATGAACCGCACAGCAGTCGATGGTTTCCCAATACCCAGACGTCGCCCAATTTCGAGACCGGTGAACCTTCGGCGGGCCCAATGATCTCATCGGCAGGATCTTGTTTGGGAACCTCGTCGAGAATCTCGAGCCGGGCGTCGATCTCGCCAATCTCGAAGCTGGTCATTTCCAAGATTTCTGGATCGTCGAGGGAAAGCACGAGGTGCTGGAACTCCAGTGCAAGCGCTTTGTCGTCCCAAGTGCTCAGTTCCGCCAAGCGATTGTCCGCTATCCGGAAGGCTTTGATCTGATCTGGCGAGAGATGACTGACTCGAATGACCGGGACATGGCTCATCCCGATCTGCTTGGCCGCGAGCAATCGCCCGTGTCCGGAGATGATCTCGTTTTTCTCATCAATCAGGAGCGGGACCTGCATCCCGACTTTCCGGATTATTCCAGCAAGTTTTGTGATCTGGCGCTGATCGTGTTTACGGGCATTGCCAGCATAGGGAACGAGAAGTCCGACAGCAATCTGCTCAATCACGGAGGCCAGCTTCGGCATTTCTGCGGTATCGACTCTCGGCGGCACTTGCCTCGTTCTTACTCTTACGTGAGGAGTGACCTGGTCGTTTTCGGGAGCTTTCATGGCATGCCTTCGGCGGTTGTCCGCGCGCACAGCGCCGCGGAACATTGATGGTTTGGTCTTGACGAGAAGACCCGGCATTCGACTCGCGAATGCGTACATCTACTTTTTCAAGATCGGAGAAAGCGCCCACCGCGAAAGGATGGGCTATGTCTCAGGATTTTTGCCGCCCCTGTGGCGCAGGACTCACTACCAGTGGTGAGCCGTAAGACAAACGAACCACTCAGGGTTCTAAGTGACCACTTTCGGTCTTCAAGCAGACTTACAACGAACTTCAGTTCGCGCCCGCATTTCTGCCACTAACTGCGCCGCGGTGGGATGTCAATACGTCTACATTTAGGGGCTAGACGATTGCCATATCGAGCGGTCAACAGAACTATCGTCCGAGCTTCAGGTTGGATCTGCAATCAGCTTACACTATCCGGTTTCCCCAAGAAATTTCCCGGTTTTCGTTGAGACAATTCCCGGTTAGGCATCAACGCGAATTGAATGCTAAAGGCATGAATTGACTGGCATTTTCGCTTCAACTTCCTTCGATATCGATTATCTTTCGCAGATTTCCCGGTTTTTGTCGGGTTAACCGGGAAATCGGACCGGAGACGGGTTCGCTTCAAACTGGCTCCACCACCAGGGGACTTTTCGGCCACGGCTCTTTGCCCTCCAGGACAGCGCTGGCTGATCCGGACCGACGATCCATGGGCGCCAAGTTCATTTCGCTGGGATACGGAAAAGCTGAACGCAGCGGTCGGTACTCGGCCACGGCGGAAGCTGCAACAACGATGAGCCGGCAGTTGATTTCTGTCGATCAACCCGGTGGAACATCGCACTCCGCCTGGAGGGCATTTTAGAACCCCAGACAAAAATAGGGGCCACTCCGGTTGGAGAGGCCCCATTCTGGTCGTTGCCGGATATGCCCGACAGCGGTTAGTTGGTCGCGTTCAGCTTTGTGGCGATGGAACTGAATTTGGCGTTGAGCGAGTTGCCGACGGCGCCACCGCCGACCATGATGGCCAGAGCGATAAGAGCAGCGATCAGACCGTATTCGATAGCTGTCGCGCCGGATTCATCCTTAACGAAATGTGCAATAATGTCAGTCATGTGGAAACTCCTAATCCACGTGTTACAGCACTTCCGTCAACTTCTGTGACTGGTTGATCGGAACCGGCAATCTAGGAAAAAGCGCTTTCTCTCGACTTAACAAAAGCTCTTACTGAATGCTGTTCGACTTGCGGAAGATTCGCACAAAATATCTGTCCACGTTTCGGCTCGGACCGGCCGCAGCGGCCAGTCATCACGCGCATGGACGCTAGGAAGCCGCAGGCAGTGAACGACAACGAGAGAACATTCGAGGGCTTGTAGTGCCGAGATACGGCGCACCTGACCTTGCCGTGTGATCCAAGCAGTTCTGCCGACGTTCCGGAAGTTGCTGCACGATGACGCATCGCGATCAGCTGCGACGGGCAATCTGCCGTTGCGCCTGCGGAGCGTTGGACAGGCAATTTGACGGTTGCTAGCATCGTGAAATTGGCAGCCCCTTTCGATCAGTGCATGCGCGTGGCCCGACGGAATTGCGCAGGCCCAAGGATGAGTTGAAGCATGGCGGATACCACAGGCGATCTCTTCGGCCAGGCGCTCGGGGAACTAGGTGCCGTGCTGGACCGCGTCGATGGGCGGGCGGTCGAAGATGCTTGCCGGATGCTCGCCGCTGCCCGGCGGATCGGCGTCTATGGTTGTGGCCGTGAAGCCCTGCAAATCAACGGGTTTGCCATGCGGCTCTTCCATCTCGGCCTGCCGGTCTCTGTCGTCGGCGACATGACCATGCCGCCGCTCGGTCAGGGCGACGTGTTCCTTGCCAGTTCGGGTCCGGGCGAAACGGGAACGGTGCTTACGCTGATGAAGGTCGCGCAGGCCGCCGGGGCGAAAAACCTGCTGGTCACCGCGCAGCCCGGTGCGAGCGCAGCCGCACTGGCCGACTTCACGCTGACCATCCCTGCCCAGACCATGGCTGACGACCAGGGCGCCCGCAAGACCTCCGTGCTTCCGATGGGCTCGGTCTTCGAAGGCGCGCTCTTCCTGCTCTTTGAAGTGATGGTGCTCAGGCTCAAGACCACGCTCGACATATCGGCCGAGGCGATGCGGGCCCGACACACGAACATGGAATAGCTGCGCGCTACGAACGCATGTTCCCAGGCCATATCCGCACGGCGAGGGGGAGCAGCGGCCGTTCGTCCTGCCGCTCGGCGTAGCGGAGCGCCTGGGCGGCCTGCTGCTGAAGAAGTGGTCGAAAGCCTATTTCACGGCGCCGGCGGTCATTCCCTTGATCAGGTAGCGCTCCAGCACCACGCCGATCACGATCAGCGGCAGGATGGCGGCGAAGGAAAGAGCGGCCATCGCCCACCAGTTGATGCCCTGGCTGCCGGTCTGCGAGGCGACCATCACCGGCAGGGTATTGGCGTGGGTGGAAGTAAGCAGCGCGGCGAAGAAATACTCGTTCCAGGTCAGCACGAGGCTGAGGATGAAGGCCGCAATCATTCCCGGCAGCGCGATCGGCAGGATGATGGCGAAGAAGGCGCCCCAGATCGACAGTCCGTCGACGAGGGCCGCCTCTTCCAGCTCCGTCGGGATCGACTCGAACTGGTCGCGCATGATCCAGATGACGATCGGGAGCACTGTCAGCGTATAGAGCAGGATCAGGCCGACCCGCGTGTCGAGCAGGGCGAGCTGCTTGTAGAGGACGAGGAAGGGCAGGGCGAGTACGACCGGCGGCAGGATGAGCTGCGACAGGAAGAAGAAGGAAATGTCGGAATTGCGCATGAAGCCGAACTTGTAGGAAAAGCGCGACAGGCCGTAGGCGGCGAGCGAGCCAAGTACCACGGCGATGGAAGAGGATGCGACGGCGGTGATTGCGGAGTTGAAGAACCGCTTCACGAACTCGTCGCGCACCGTGCTTTCGGCGCCGATGGTGTCCGGCGACATGCCGAGCGACCGCCAGCCCAGCCAGGCCGGCGTGTAGTCGACCCAGGGGATCAGGGCGCCCTGCATGACGTTGGGCGCGATCTTGAAGCTGGTCGTCGCGGTCCAGTAGATCGGAAACAGGCAGACGATCGCCCAGGCAATCAGCAGGATGTAGATGACGGCCTTGCCGGCAAGCCGCCGGGTGCGGAAGGCCAGGTCGGCCTCGCTGTCACGGAAGATCGCTTCGCTCATGTCCGTGGCCTCGCAAAGCGGTCGGCGACCTTCATCAATATGGTCATCGTGATGATGATGATGACCAGATAGACCATCGCCAGCAAAGTGCCGTAGCCGACGTTGGAGCGGTCGCGGTACTCTCGGAAGATGAACGAGGTGACGGTGTCGGTGGCGCCGCCCGGCCCGCCCGCGGTGAGGTTGATCACGATGTCGGCCAGCTTCAGTTTGAAGATGATGCGGATCAGGATCGCGGTAATGGAGACCGGCAGCATCAGTGGGAAGGTGATCTCCCAGAAGGTCTTCCACGGCCCGGCGCCGTCGACGCGTGCAGCCTCGGTCAGTTCCTTGGGAATGGCCTGCAGGCCGGCAAGGATCATGATCATCATGAAGGGGATGAAGGTCCAGGCATCGAGCAGCATGATGGTGGCGCGCGCGATCTCCGGCGAACCGAAGAAGGAGGGACTGTCCCAACCGATCCAACGGGCAAAGCGCGCGATCGGGCCGAAGCGGATTTCCAGCATCGACTTGCCGATCATCCAGCTCACCGCCACCGGGGACAGCATCAGCGGCAGAAGAAAGGCTATCCGGAAGAACTTCCGGGCTCGGATCTCGGCATTGAGCAGAAGGGCAAGTCCGAAGGCGACCGCGTATTCAACCAGGATGGCGAGGCTGTACCAGACCATGTTGCGCAGCGCGTTCCAGTAGAACGGGTCGCTCCACATCTGGCGGACATTGTCGAGCCCGTTGAACTGGCGGCCGAGCGGGGACGCGAGGTTCCAGCTCGAAAAGGCGATGATCAGCCCGAACAGGATGGGGAAGACGGTCAGCGACACGACAAAGAGGGCCGCAGGCAGCACGAACAGCGTGCGCTTGCCGTGCTCGCCGCGGATCAGGACCTGGCTCCAGCAGAGGCAGATGGACCAGAGGATGTAGGCGAAGAGGGTCGGCCGCCAGTTGCTGAAGCCGAATTCCATGAGGCCGGCATGCTGGGCCGTCTGGGCGGCCGCGACGAGAGCGACGACGAGGGCCGAACCCCAAACGATAGCCCGCCCGAACAACTTTCGACTGTCGGAGATGTCGTCTGCCGTAACGACGTGAAGTAGATCTCCCTGGCTCATGCGCCCCCGACACTCAGATCATACAGTTCCGGAAGAGGCTCTGTGCGCCGGTCCGGTCGAAGTAGAATGGTTCGGGGCGCGCGCAATGACGCGCGCCCCGAAGTATCACATGCCGAGCGAGGCCTTATAGAGCTTGATCTGGCTCTCGCGTCCGATCTGGTCGGTGATCTTCTCCCAGGCGGCGGCGATGGCATCCGCCGTCTCCTGCGCCGACTTGTACTGGCCGGCGAAGCCCTTCGCCAGCTCGTCCTCGGCGACGGAGTAGTACTGGAAGATGCCGGGGATGCGCGGCTCGATCGCGGCATTCGGGTGGTTGTAGCTGTCGAGGTTCGAGCCGAGATAGTCCTCGATATAGGCGCGGTCGTAGCCTGCCTTTTCCCACTCCTCGTAGTTGAAGTGCGACTGGCGGTATGGCTGGAAGCCCGACGGATATGCCGACGTCCACAGGCTGAGGTCCTTGCCGCCCAGATGCGCGGCGGCGGACCAGGCCGCCTTGCGCTTCTTCTCGTCGCCGGAGACGCGGCTGGTGACGTAAATGCCCCAGCCGATATAGGCCATGTTGGGGGCGAAGTTGCCGCCCTCGGGCGTCTCCCATTCGCCGGTCGCGGAATTGTAGACCTTGTCGGAGCCGGGGTTGATCGAGAAGCCGACAACGTCGCCCACCACCGAAGTGTCGGAGGTGCGGGCGCTCGAGCCGACGTCGCCCCACCAGCAGACGCCACCGCCGGTGCCGGCGAGGAACTGCTGGAAGGCGGTCGTGCCGGGGTCGGCGTTGATCTGGTCGGTCGGATAGGCGCCGGCCTCGATCAGGTCCATGACGTCCTGGATGGCCTGGACCCATGCCGGGTTGTTGACGCGCGGCTTCATCGTGTCGGCATCGAACAGCCAGGCCTTGTCGTCGGGGTGCTTGGCGTAGGCCGAAGCGCGATCCTCGAGGAAGTAGAAGCCGAAGCCGCCCCAGCCCTTGAGCGGGTCGAGGAAGCCGTAGGCATCGAGCCCGGTCAGCGGGTCCTTCTGGCCCTTCACCTTGGTGGAGAACTCGTTGACCTGCTGCCAGGTGGTCGGAGCCTCGGTCATGCCGGTCGCGCCGGAGATCGCCGCGTCGGCGAAATAGTCCTTGCGGTAGGAGAAGGTGTGGCAGTCGCCGTCGATGGTGATGCGGTAGGTCTTGCCGTCCCAGGTGCCGACCGGCGCCTTCAGGTAGCCGACCAGGTCATCGGCGTCGATCTGGGCGGCAACCCAGTCTGGCATCTCGTCGAGCAGACCCTTGCTCGCCGTGTCGCCCTCGAAGGGCGCGCCCATCTCGATGATGTCGAAATCGACCGTGCCGGTTGCAATCGACTGCTGCAGGCGCGCGTTGTAGTCGGCCTGGGCGAGGTCGATCCAGCTGATCTTGGCGCCGGTATAGGCCTCCCACGGCTTCAGGAAGCCGCGGAACAGGAAGTTATGCAGGTTCTGGTTGTTGAGACCCATGAAGGTCAGTTCGACGCCGGCGAATTCGCCCTCAGCGACGCTGGCCTTGGTTGCGCCCAGGCACAACTCGCCAACCTTCTGCCAGTCGGCATCGGTGGGCGAGCCCTTGCCGACGCCGGGAATCTGCAGGATCTGTGCGCGCACATCGTCCTGTGCGGATGCCTGACGCGTCAGCGCGGCAAGTGGGCCCGTCGAGGCCGCGGCCACAGCTGCCATGCTTGCGGCGCCCTTGAGCAGTTCGCGGCGAGTAGCTCCCGCGCTTACCAATAGTTCGTAGATACCGGTTTTCATACACGTTCCTCCCAAAGCGTTACTCGGATTGTCCTTGCACTCACGAACCGGTTCACCTCCGTCCCTCAAACCGGCCCGACTGATCGATTTGGCTGTCTCGTCCGATGCCTGCGAAGGCTTACGAGAGACGCCAAGACGACTGAAAGCGCTCGACACTATGGAGCAAGACCCGTTGGAGTCAACGCGATCAGCGATGTCGGTGGCGGGGTGCAATCGCGCAGTGGACTTGGCCACCCCTCTTGGCTAGCTTCGTGCCGAATTGCATTGGGGGGACGATGGCGCAGGTCGCAATCCGGAACGTGTCGAAGGCATTCGGGTCGGTGCAGGTTCTGCACGGAATCGATGTCGACATCGCCGATGGTGAGTTCGTGGCGCTGGTCGGCCCGTCGGGCTGCGGCAAGTCCACCCTGCTGCGGATGATCGCAGGCCTGGAAGCCGTCACGGGCGGCACGGTCGCCATCGGCGACCGCATCGTGAACCATCTGCCGCCCAGCGAGCGCGACATCGCCATGGTGTTCCAGAACTATGCGCTCTACCCGCACAAGACGGTGGCGCAGAACATGGGTTTTGCGCTGAAGATGCGCGGCGTCGAGCGGGCGCAGATCGACGAGCGGGTGCGCACCGCGGCCGAAATCCTCGATCTGACGCCGTATCTGGGCCGCTACCCGCGCCAGCTCTCGGGCGGACAGCGCCAGCGCGTCGCCATGGGCCGCGCCATCGTGCGAAACCCCAAGGTGTTCCTGTTCGACGAGCCGCTCTCGAACCTCGACGCCAAGCTGCGGGTGCAGATGCGGGCCGAGATCAAGGAACTGCACCAGCGCCTCAAGACGACGACCATCTACGTCACCCACGACCAGGTGGAGGCGATGACGATGGCGGACAAGATCGTGGTGATGCAAGCTGGCCGCATCGAGCAGGTCGGCGCACCGTTGGAACTCTTCGACCGGCCAGCCAACACCTTCGTGGCGGGCTTCATCGGCTCGCCGGCGATGAACATGCTCAAGGGCAGCGTCGAGGCCGACGGCGTGCGGGTCGGCAGCGCCTTGCTGCCCCTTTCGGGAGACCAGCAGGTTTCGGCGGGGCAGGAGGTCGTCTATGGCGTGCGGCCAGAGCATTTCGAGATCGCCGATGAAGGGCTGCCGGCACGCATCTCCGTCGTCGAGCCTACCGGCTCCGAGACCACGGTGGTGCTGCGCTTCGGCGGCAGCGAGATCGTCGCACTCTTCCGCGAGCGGCACGATTTCAAGCCTGGCGAGACGCTTCTCCTGAGGCCCCGCAAGGAACTGGTTCATCTCTTCGACCCGAAGGACGGTCAGCGGCTCTGACGCGCCGCCATCCCCAACTCCCGGAGGAGTACACTGATGCTGAAAGGTATCCACCCGCTTCTGAACGCCGAGGTGCTGCATGCTCTGCGCGCCATGGGGCATGGCGATGACCTGATCATCGCCGACACCAACTTCCCATCGGATTCGGTCGCGAGGCAAACGAGGCTCGGCAAGCTGCTCAGGATGGACAACACGACGTCAGCAGAGGCCGCGGCGGCGATCCTTTCGGTTTACCCGCTCGACAGTTTCGTCGACGACGCCGCCGCACGCATGGAAATCGTCGGCAAGCCGAAGGAAGTCCCGCCGGTCCAGAAAGAAGTGCAGAAGGTCATCGACAAGGCCGAGGGCAAGTCCTGGCCGATGATTTCGGTCGAACGCTATGCCTTCTACGAGCGCGCCAAGCAGGCCTACTGCGTGATCCAGACCGGCGAGCGGCGCTTCTACGGGTGTTTCGCTTTCCGGAAGGGCGTGATCCCGCCGGATGCGGGCTGATACGACGATGCCGGAACAGAAGCCAATCGTCATCCTCGGCGTGTTTGTTGCCGACACGGCTTATCGCGCCGCGCGCGCGCCTCGCATGGGCGAGACAATCCTCGGGTCGGACTTCAAGCTGGGGCCGGGAGGCAAGGGCTCCAACCAGGCTGTCGCCGCAGGCAGGCTCGGCGCCGACGTCACTTTCATGACGCGGCTCGGGCGCGACCCGTTTGCCGACATGGCGCGCGCAACCTGGAAGCAAGCCGGCGTGAAGGCGGCCGCCATCGAGACGCCGGACAGCTACACGGGTGCTGCCTATATCTTCGTCGAGGAGACGACCGGCAACAACGCGATCATCGTGTGCCCGGGTGCTGCCTCGCAGATTTCGCCGGCCGATATCGAAGAGAGTGCGGAGCTGATCCGTTCCGCCGGCGTCTTCGTCACGCAGCTGGAGCAGCCAATCGATGCCGCCCTACGTGCGCTCGAGATCGCACGGCAGGCCGGGATGACGACGATTCTCAATCCGGCCCCGGCGGCGAAGCTGCCGGATGCGATGTTTACGCTCTGCGATTACATCACGCCCAACGAGACCGAGGCAGCCGAACTGACGGGAATTGCCGTGGAGACTGTGGATGACGCCCGTCGCGCGGCCGACCGGCTGATCGAAATGGGCGTGGGCACGGCAATCATCACCCTTGGAGAGAAGGGTGCGCTACTGCATGGCAAGGGGCAATCCGAACATGTGCCCCCAGTCGCTGCGGGCCCGGTGGTCGAGACCACAGGGGCCGGCGATGCCTTCAATGGCGGACTTGCCGCGGCCCTTTCGCGGGGCATGGCACCGGCCGACGCGGTCCGCTTCGCCTGTGCCGTCGCCGGCATCTCGGTGACGCGACCCGGCACCGCGCCTTCGATGCCGACGCTCGCTGAAGTCGAGGCGCTTTTGGGTCGCAACAGCTGAGGGTGCCGGCGGGTCCAGCCGCTGCACGCTACCGCAGCGGCGCGATCAGGGGCTCGTCGCGCGCGAGAATGGCAGGGTCCGTCGTTGACGACACGGCTCCCCTTTTCGCGGGGGCTTCGGCCCTCTAAAGGCGCCAGATTCGGATGGCGTTTTCCGACAGCAGCTTGCGCTTCTCGTCCTCGCTCGCGCCGTCGAGCAGCGCGTGCGTGGCCGCGATCCACGGCATGAGGCCGCCGCCCAACATGCAGACGGGCCAGTCGCTGCCCCAGACGACACGGTCCCAGCCGAAGCAGGCGATGGTGTGCTCGACCCACGGTCGCAGCGTGTCGGCAATCCAGCTGTCCGGATCGGCATAAGCGACGACGCCTGAGATTTTCGCCGTCACGTTCGGACGCTTCGCCAGCTCCGCAACACCGTCGTGCCAGGGCTGTCGGGCGTCGCCCTTGATGTCGGGCACGCCGCAATGATCGAGGATAAAGTGCACATCGGGCGCGAGATCGACGAGGGCCATCGCCTGCTTCATCTGGCGCGGCAGGACGCAGAGATCGAAGGTCAGGCCGCTGCCGGCCATGCGGGCGATATTTTCCCGAAACAGCGGCTGTTCGGACAGCTCGTCGGGCATCACATGCAGCACGCGGCGAAAGCCTTTGACGAGCGGGTTCTGGCGTTGGCGTTCCAGGTAGGACGCGAAACCCTGGTCTTCCGGCCGGCAGGAGGCGATGGCGCCGACCACCAGACCGCCGGGCAGGTCGGCGAGCCTGCCGACAAAGGCTGTCTCGTCTTCGATCAGCGCGGGGGCGACGTCGACCTCCATATGCAGCGTCTGCGAGATGCCGGCGCGGCGGGCTTCCAGCGCGTAGGTCTCGTAGGACCAGGGGCGATCGAGCGCCGGGACGCCTGCGAGCCATGGATACTCCAGAACCGACTGGTCAATGACGTGCAGGTGGGTGTCCACGATCATGCAGCTTCCTCCTCGCAGCCGAATGCCGGCGCCCGATAGTCCCACAGGGAAATAGCATGTTCAAATAAGAAGTTGCGACGCCTGTCCTCGGGCCAGAGGCGACGACGACGCCTCAGCGCCATGAACCTGCTGGCCTTATCCGGTCGCTGCGATAGGTTGCGCTTCGTGAAGCCGGTCTTTATGGGCGATACAATCCATACCCGCGGCGATGTGGCTGTCCGCGGACGATAGCCACAGCGTCAAATGCAGGAAAACGGTCCGCTTCAGCGGGCATGAACGGAGACAGAATGGCAGACTGGGTCAAGGGCAAGACGGTTCTGGTTACGGCGGCGGCGCAGGGAATCGGCCGCGCCACGGCGCTGGCCTTTTCGGCGGCGGGCGCACGGGTTTTTGCGACCGACATCAACGAGGTGGCGCTGGGCGACCTTGGCGACGGCATCGTGACGCGGCGGCTCGATGTGCTCGATACCGACGATGTCGGCAGGGCGGTGGCGGAAGCCGGAAGCGTGGACGTGCTGTTCAACGGCGCGGGCTTCGTCCATTCGGGGTCGATTCTCGAGATGAAGGACGGGGACTTCGATTTCGCGGTCGACCTCAACGTTCGTTCGATGATCCGCACGATCCGCGCAGTGCTGCCGGGCATGCTAGAGCGCGGCGGTGGCGCGATCGTCAACATGGCGTCGGTAGCCGGCTCGATAAAGGGCGTGCCGAACCGCTTCGCCTACGGCACAACCAAGGCGGCCGTCGTCGGCCTCACCAAGGCCGTCGCGGCCGACTATGTCGGCCAGGGCATCCGCTGCAACGCCATATGTCCCGGCACCGTCGAGAGCCCGTCGCTGCAGGACCGGATGCGCGCGCAGGGCGACTACGACAAGGCGAGGGCGGCCTTCATTGCGCGCCAGCCGCTCGGCCGCCTCGGCACGCCGGAGGAGATCGCCGACCTGGCGGTCCACCTTGCGAACGCGACCTACACGACAGGCCAGGCCTACGCCATCGACGGCGGCTGGACGATCTGAGCCGGGAATCCCGGGACGCCGGGGTCAGAGCTGCGAGCGGAAGAGGCTGGCGAACCAGTCGCCGAGTTTCTGGCTGATCGGACGCGATCGCCATTCCTCCAGGCTGATCTGACGCGCGCGCTTCAGGTCATCCTCGAAGACCTCGATCTGCCGGTCTGCGAAGCCTTCGTGATAGACGTTGAGGTTTGCCTCGTCGTTCAGCCGTAGCGACCGCTCGTCCATGTTGGCCGAACCGAAGCACACCCAGGCGCGATCGACGATCAGCAGCTTCGGGTGGTACATGGTTGGCTGGAATTCGTGGATACGGATACCGGCTGCCAGGAGGTCGCCCCAGAAATAGCGGGAGCTGTGCCGGACCATCGGTACGTCCGTATTGCCGTTCGGGACGACGATGTCGATCTCCACGCCGCGCTTGCGCGCCTCGATCAGCTGCAGCAGCATGACATCGTCGGGCACGAAGTAGGCCATGCCGATGCGGATGTGGCTTTCGGCGGCCGAGATGGCGAGCAGCATCAACTGGTGCAGCGCCCTCGATCCTTCCGGCTGCGACGACAGAACGACCTGCGCCGGAACGTCGCCTGCAGGCTCGGGGTCGGGGAAGAATTTCTGGCCCTGGATCACCTCGCCTGTCGTCTCCAGCCAGTTCTCGCTGAAGGCCGACTGCAGGGAGGCGACAACCGGACCGGCGATGCGGTAATGCGTGTCGCGCCATTCGTCCGTGTTGCGCGCATTGCCGCGCCACTTGTCGGCGATGCCGACGCCGCCGGTGAAGCCGACCTTCCCGTCCACGATCAGCAGCTTGCGGTGCGTGCGGTTGTTGACGCGATCAATCGTGTACCAGCGGATCGGCCGGTAGCGATGGAAAGAGACGCCAGCACCGGTCATCAGGTCGATCAGCTTCTGGTCGAACGGGATGCTGCCGGCCCAGTCGACAAGCAGTCTGACCTCGACGCCGGAGCGGGACCTCTCGGCCAGGGCTTCGGCGAATGTCAGCCCGATCTCGCCAGACCAATAGATGTATGTCTCGAAATTGATGGTGCTGCGCGCGGCCGTAATCGCTTCGAGCATGGCGGAGAAAATCTCGTCGCCATTGACCAGCGTGTCGATGCTGTTGGCACCGAGCGCCGCGCCGTTCGACTGGGCACTCATGGTTCTGGCGAAGGCGGGATCGGAGGATTGCATCTGGGAAGGCACGGGGTGTTGCAGCATCTTGTTGGCAGGGATGAGATTCTGGATGACTAGCACGAGCACCACGCCCGCTGCCGCCGCAGCGCAGATTAGCAGCCAACGCCACATGACCATCTCCCCTCTCGCCACACAAGTCGCTAGGCCGCGGCCCGGACATGGCAATCATCAGGTGTCCGCCCAATGGGCGTAGCCGGAAATGACCCGGATCACCTGCACTCGACGAAACGCACGACAGCCCGTTTGGTTCAGAGGCTTGCGGTTCGGGTGCTCCGCTGCCCTTCCAGGGCGGCAAGAAAAAGACTGGCGACCAATCCCGGCAGGATGGACAATCCGGCCTGTGCCCTTGTAGGCCCGATCGACGAACGGTCGGATGTGTGCCGCATCATGCATCGCCGGCCACGGGTGACATGCACGAAGGAGAACGCGATGCCAGGCCCTCAGGACCGCCCGAATTGGATCGGCGCAACCGGACCGCGTCTCGTCGAGCGCACGGCACACCGGCACTGGCTGCATGGCGAAGCGCAGCGCCTAATTGCGCTGTTCCAGCAGAATGCCTTCAACCCGGCGGGCGGATTTTTCCAGCTGGACGAAGCCGGTCGCCCGGTGCCGCCAAAGGCGGGTCAGGCCGGCGTCGAACGCCAGCTGCACGAGACGACCCGCATGGTGCACTGCTTCTCGGTTGCGCAGCTGCTCGGGACGCCGGGCGCCGAGCGCATGATCGACCACGGCATGGAATTCATCTGGCGGCGTCACCGCGACAGCCAGAATGGCGGCTATTTCTGGGGCGTCGACGACGAAACGGCCACCGATCCCAGGAAGCAGGCCTATGGCCACGCCTTCGTGCTCTTGGCGGCCTCGTCGGCCAAGCTCGTCGGCCACCCCGATGCCGACCGGCTGCTCGGCGACGTCGGCGGGGTCCTGCGGGAGCGCTTCTGGGAGCCGGAGCACGGCGCGACCAGCGAGGAATACACCGCTGACTGGCAGACAATCAGCGACTACCGCGGCCAGAACTCGAACATGCACCTGACAGAGGCCGTTATGGCGGCCTTCGAGGCGACCGGCGAGCGGGCCTATCTCGAGATGGGCGAGAGCATCGCGTCGTTGATCATAGACCGCCATGCACGCCAGCAGGGGTGGCGGGTGGCGGAACACTTCACGCTCGGCTGGGAGGTCGACCGCGCCTATGCCGGAGACCCGATGTTCCGTCCGGCCGGCACGACGCCGGGCCACGCGCTGGAATGGAGTCGGCTCCTGATCCAGCTCTGGGAACTTGGCGGGCGCAGGCAGGACTGGATGCCGGAGGCCGCCAAGGGGCTGTTCCTCAACACGGTGAAAATCGGCTGGGACAATGACCAGGGTGGCTTCTACTACACGCTCGACTGGAACGATCGGCCCGATCAGGCCGACCGCTTCTGGTGGCCCTGCGCCGAAGGCATCGCGGCCGCCGCGGTGATAGGCTCGGTGGATCCGGACCCGCGCTTCGAGGAATGGTATCGCCGAATTCTCGGCTTCACCGAAAATCACCTGATCGATCACGCGAACGGTGGATGGTTCCCGGAACTCGGCCCCGACCTCAAGCCCGTGAGCCGCGTGTTTTCGGGCAAGCCGGATCTCTATCACGCGCTGCAGGCCTGCCTGATCCCCCTCCTGCCGTCGAGCGGCAGCATCACCCGCGGCCTGCAGGGCGGCCTGAAGCTCTAGTCATCCGAAGTCCGGGGGCCTACGCCGGCAGACTGGATCGACCCGGATTGCGGGTCTTGCCTGCCGGCTGGCACGCCGAAGCGCTCGGTGCCATACATACCGAAGTATGAGATGACGCACCGAAAGTTATAGTCGCGAACCCCTTCGTTCAATGGAACGCGGCGGTGGGATGGATATCTTCAGTCCATCGAAGCCGACCATTGGGTCGGGACGGACGGGCACCGGACGAAATAGACGTCTGGCCGCTCCTTCGTCCAGCCTGCCGGCTCCGAGCCAGAGAAACTGCTCAGGAGTATGGACGATGTCACTCGAAGCATCACAGGTCTCCCGCCAGCCTGTCCGGCCTCTGGCGAACCCGCCGCGGTCGGGGCTGGCTGTCAACGATGTTCGCAGCCATGGTCGGTCAACCAGCGACGGTGCCACGCTCGCCGGTACAGGCGACGACAGCCGACAGGCAGCGATCTCGATCCCGCTCAGCGCCATGGGCGCCGTCCTTGCGGTCTCGCCGGCGTCGCCGCGGTGGGCTGGATCGGAAGCTGCGGAAATCGGCCCCGTCAGCTCCGTTCGCGGCCGTGCTTCGTCCGACAGCAATGTCATCGAGCTGCGGGTAGGGGCAGCAAGCGCTGGCTCGCTTGGAAGGCTGCGGACTGCGGGCGCGGTATCCGACATCTCCGTTGCCCTGCCGAGCGACCCGGTCGTCGAGCGGCTCTCCCGGGCCTTGGCCGCCACAGAAGCCAGTGGCGGCGACTTTGCCGGGGTTTATGCCGATGCCGTGAAGTTTGCCATGGTTGCGCGGCTGCTCAGCCTGCGCGGCGACCGCGATGCCGACAACCAAACGACCAGAAGGCGGGTCCGGCACGAGCTGCCGAAATGGCGCATGAAGCGCGTGCTTGAATATGTCTCGGAGAACCTCGGACAACAGATCAGCCTCGCCGCCATGGCCAGTGCCGCTGGCCTCAGCAAGATGCATTTCGCCGCGCAGTTTCGCCTTGCTACGGGCATGCGCCCGCACGAATTCGTGCTGCGCCGACGGATCGAATACGCCCAGCAGCTGCTGAGCGAGACGCGGACCTCGATCATCGAGGTTGCCCTGTCGGTCGGCTTCCAGACCCAGGCGCATTTCACCACCGTCTTCAAGCGCTTCGTTGGCGAGACTCCCTATCGCTGGCGTTGCGCGGTGAAGATGCGCAACTGAATCACGGCGAATGGGGGCTGCCGCATAGTGCATCTCGTCTTGCGAACCCGCAGTGGCGGTTGCCGAGCTTCCTCCACTCGGCCTGAACCTCTGGCCAGCCTCTACCCGGCTGTTGTCTGTGCGTCACAGCATGCGATACTTCGGTGGTGCCGGCGGCCAAAGGTGGCGTCGCCGGCATCCGCACAGTGTCAGAGATGAGAGCACTTGCAATGCAGTCCGAGTCGCTGGCCAAGCTGCAGACCTTCGGCTGGGCCTACCAGTCGATCACCTTCCTGGCGGCCATTGCGATCTTCCTCGTCGATACGTTCACGTCACTGGAGACCGCGATAGCAGTACTCTATGCGGTCGTGGTGATGGTCTCGGCGAGCTTCCTCAACCGCCGCGGCATCCTCATCGTAAGCGGCGCCTGCATGCTGATGACGGTCATGAGCTACCTGATCGTCCATGGTGGCACCACGCATTCGGGACCGTTGATACGCGGCCTGATCAGCCTGTGCGCGATCAGCATCACCACCTTTCTGGCGTTGAAGAACCAGGAGGCAACCCAGAACCTGGCATATCAGGCGTCGTTGCTTGACCTGACTCATGACGCCATCGTTGCCCGGGATATGGATGGCGTCATTACCTACTGGAACGCCGGCGCCGAAGAGCTCTATGGCTGGAAGAGCGAGGAAGCGGTTGGCCTGCGCATGGCCGAACTGCTGGAGACGACGCTGCCCACGAGTCTTGAGAGCATACTTGACCAATTGCAGCAGACCAGTCGCTGGCAGGGCGAATTGCTGCACACAAGGCGCGACGGGACGCGCGTTGTGGTGGCCAGCCGCTGGTCGCTGCACCGCGACAAGCAGGGCAGGCCGGTGGCGACGATTTCCACCAACAACGACATCACCGAGCAGAAGGCTTCCGAGGACGCGCTGAGCGAACTGCGCTCCGAGCTCGCCCATGTGGCGCGCGTCAGCACGCTCGGAGAACTCACCGCGTCGATCGCCCATGAGATCAACCAGCCGCTTGCCGCGGTTGTTGCCAATGGCGACGCCTGCCTTCGGTGGCTGGCGCGCGATGTTCCCGACCTCAAGGAGGTCAGGCTTTCGGTGGAGCGCATGATCGGCAACGGCCAGCGGGCGAGCGAGGTAGTCAAGCGGCTGCGGGCACTGGCGCGAAAGGATCGCCCGTCGCGCTCCGAATTCACCATGAACGAGATCGTCGAAGACGTGTTGCCGCTGCTGGAACGGGAAGTGTTTCGACACTGTGTGAAGGTCGTTCTGGAGCTCGAACTCCGGCCGCTTTCCTGCCTGGGGGACCGGGTGCAGATGCAGCAGGTTTTCATCAATCTCGTCATGAATGCAGTGCAGTCGATGTCGAATGTCGAGGATCGTTCACGCACCCTGACGATCCGCACGCGCAACGACGATGCGGACAGTACGCCAGCCGTGCTATTGGAGGTGGCGGACAACGGTGTCGGGATCGATGTCGAAGTCGCAAACGAGTTGTTCAAACCCTTCTTCACGACCAAGAACGACGGCATGGGCATGGGGCTGTCGATCTGCCGTTCAATCGTGGAGGCGCACGGCGGCGAGATCTTTGCCGGACCTGCAAGAGAGCAAGGCGCATCTTTCTCCATCCGCATTCCCATCCGCAACGAGGCAGAGACGTGATCAGGAACCCGAAGGCCTCACAGGACAGCGCCTCACCGGAGGTGATCGTCTATATTGTCGATGACGACGCTGATCTGCGCGATGCGCTGAGCAACCTGTTCCGCTCTGTCGGACTTCCGGTCGGCGTCTTCGGTTCGGCCACCGAATTCATGGAATCGCAACTGGCAGAGGTTCCGAGCTGCCTCGTTCTGGATATCCGGCTGCCAGGCGTGAGCGGCCTCGATTTCCAGACCCAGCTCATCCGGGCAGGAATCGGGATGCCGATTGTCTTCATGACCGGGCACGCCGACGTTCCGATGTCGGTGCGCGCAATGAAGGCCGGCGCCATCGACTTTCTGACCAAGCCATTCCGCGACCAGGACATGCTGGATGCGGTCTATTCCGCCATCGAGGTGGACAGGAAACGGCGCCAGGCCGATGCGGATGTCGCCGGTCTCAACGAACTCTACGACAGCCTGACCAAGCGCGAGCGCGAGGTCATGCAACTCGTGACACGGGGGCTGATGAACAAGCAGATCGCCGGGGAACTCGGCCTGAGCGAGATCACCGTCAAGATCCACCGCGGCAACGTCATGCGCAAGATGGCGGTTCGCTCGGTTGCCGACCTGGTGCGCGCAGCCGAGCGCCTGGAGATCGGAAGCACGCCGGACTAACGGTTTCGCGGCGCCGTTCCGTTCGACCAGGCCACGGCCATACTGAAGTATGGGTCGACGAAACCAGCATCCGATATGGGGGCCAGCGCCGGCGCAATAGGTTCGGTCGTCGACGCCGAACGATGAGCGCCCGAATGATCATAAGACCCAAATCACCGCGTGCACTGGGCTGGCGCTGGCGGGAACAGGCCGTGGCCTATCGCCGGCGCCAGTACCCAGGCGCTGAGGCCGGCCAGGCCCTGACCGAATTCGACCCGGCGCTGTTCCTGCCCGCTGACAAGGCCATCCTGTCCGATCGAGTCCTGCTTCCCAACCCCAACGCCAGAAGGATACTTCAATGAGCACCCGCGCCGCTGCCCTTAGAACTCCCAACGACCTCGGGCAGAATGCCACCACGGATATCTCGGCCGCCCTGACCGGGCTCCTGGCCGACACATTTGCGCTCTACCTCAAAACCAAGAACTTCCACTGGCACATGTCGGGGCCGCATTTCCGCGATTATCACCTGCTGCTCGATGAACAGGGCGACCAGATTTTCGCGATGACCGATGCCATCGCCGAACGGGCGCGCAAGGTCGGCGGAACCACGCTGCGTTCGGTCGGCCACATTGCCCGCACCCAGCGGCTGCTCGACAATGATGCGGAATTCGTCACGCCCGAGGACATGATCGCGGAACTTGCAGGCGACAATCGGCAGATGGCCGGCTACCTGCGCGCAACGCATGCCGTTGCCGAGGAGCACAATGACGTCGCCACGACCAGCCTCATCGAAGTGTGGATCGACGAGACCGAACGCCGCGCCTGGTTTCTTTTCGAGATTGGGCGCCGGCACTAGACGTGCGTGCCGGGCCGGAAATCATCCGAACCTGGAGTGAAAAGAGGCAGCCCCACGATCTGTGGGGCTGCCTCTTTCTTGCCGGCTAGCGAAATGACTGCTGGACAGTGCGGATCAGCCAAGCACGGACTTGATCGCTTCGGCGGTGCGGGCGACGACGATGTCGGCCTCTTCCCGCGTCAGGCAGAGTGGCGGTGCGAAGCCGAGAATATCGCCCTGCGGCATGGCGCGGCCGATGACGCCGCTGGCGGCGAGCGCGGTCGCGACCTGAGGGCCGATCTTCTCGGACGCGTCGAAGAAGACGCGGTCGTCGCGATCCTTGACGAACTCCACAGCCGCCATCAGCCCGTCGCCGCGAACGTCGCCCACATTCTTGTGCCCGCCCACTGCCTTGGCGAGCTCGGCGCGGAAATAGGCGCCGGTATCGCCGGCATTGGTCACCAGGTCGAGCTCGTCGATGAGTTCGAGGTTGGCGACACCGGCGGCTACGCAGATCGGATGTGCCGAGTATGTCCAGCCGTGACCCAGTGAGCCGAGCTTGTCGGACCCTTCGACGAGGCCGGCCCACATCTTTTCGCCGACGATGACGCCTGACAGCGGCGCATAGGCCGAGGTCAGCCCCTTGGCGATGGTGATCAGGTCGGGCTGCATGCCATAGTGGTCGGAGCCGAACATGGTGCCGAGGCGACCGAAACCGGTGACGACCTCGTCGGCGACGAGAAGGACGTCATACTTCTTGAGTACCGCCTGGATCTTCTGCCAGTAGCCCGCGGGCGGCGGCACGATGCCACCGGTACCGAGGATCGGCTCGCCGATGAAGGCGGCGACGGTGTCCGGACCTTCGGCCAGGATCATCTCCTCGAGCTTGTCGGCGCAATGCTGCGAGAACTGCTCCTCGGACATCGAACGGTCTTCGCGGCGGAAATAATAGGGCGCCTCGGTGTGCAGGATCGGCGCGCGCGGCAGGTCGAAGGCATTGTGGAACAGGTCCAGCCCGGTCAGAGAGCCGGTCATGACGCCCGAGCCGTGATAGCCGCGCCAGCGCGAGATGATCTTCTTCTTCTCGGGCCGGCCAAGCACGTTGTTGTAGTACCAGATCAGCTTGATGTTGGTCTCGTTGGCGTCGGAGCCCGACAGGCCGAAATAGACGCGGCTCATGCCCTTCGGCGCGCGGTCGATGATCATCTTGGCGAGCGTGATCGAGGCCTCGGTGCCGTGGCCGACATAGGCATGGTAATAGGCGAGGTTCTTCGCCTGCTCGGCGATGGCGTCCGAAATCTTCTGGCGGCCGTAGCCGACATTGACGCAGTAGAGGCCGGCAAAGGCGTCGAGGCTGGTCTTGCCGGTTGAATCGGTGATGTAGACGCCTTCGCCGCCCGTGACGATGCGGGTCGGGCTTTCGCCGCGCGCATGCGTGCCCATGTGGGTCGACGGGTGGAAGAAGTGGTCGCGGTCCCAGGCGGCGAGTTCGTTGGACTGATCGAGCATGGTGCTTTTCCTTGTTCTTGTCAGGCTGCGTCGAGGCATAGATATTTGAGGTCGGTGAAGGCTTCGATGCCGTGGCGCGAGCCCTCGCGGCCGATGCCGGATTGCTTGACGCCACCGAAGGGGACGGGCGCGCCGGTGATCTTTACCCGGTTGATGGCGACCATGCCGTAGTCGAGCCTGCGCCCCATGCGGAGTTGCCGCGCACCGTTTTCCGTCACGACATAGGCCACCAGTCCGTATTCGGTGTCGTTGGCGCGGGCAACCACCTCGTCCTCGGAATCGAACGGGGTGATCGCCGCCACCGGACCGAAGGTCTCTTCGCGCATGATCAGCGCATCGTCCGAAACATCGGCAAGCAGGGTCGGCTCGAAAAAGAGCTTGCCGGCCTTATGTCGCTTACCGCCGGCAAGGCAGCGTGCGCCATGCTTCATTGCGTCGGCAACATGCTCCTCGACCTTGGCAACAGCCCGATCGTGCATCAGGGGCCCGATGTCAGAGCCTTCGGTCAGTCCGTGCGCTACAGTCAGGGTTTTGATCCGCTCGGCGAAGGCGCTGCAGAAACGATCATAGACGGCACGCTGCACGTAGATGCGGTTAGCCGCCAGGCAGTCCTGCCCTGACGTTGCGAACTTCGCGTCGACAGCGATCGACACGGCGCGGTCGATGTCGGCGTCGTCGAAGACGATCAGCGGGGCGTGGCCGCCGAGCTCCATGACCAGGCGCTTCATGGTGGCGGCGCATTTGCCGGCGATCAGGCGACCGATCTCGGTCGAACCGGTGAAGCTCATGGCGCGCACGCGGGCGTCGTCGCACAGGGCGCCGACAATGGTTGCGGCGTCGCCGGTGACGACGTTGAAGACGCCGGCAGGCAGGCCGGCCCGCTCGCCGAGCTCGGCCAGCGCCAGCGCCGACAGCGGCGTCTCGGAAGACGGATGAGCGACGATGGTGCAGCCGGCAGCCAGTGCAGCGGCCGCCTTGCGGGTCAGCATTGCACAGGGAAAATTCCACGGTGTCACGACACCGACGACACCGAGCGCCTCGCGGCGCACCAGCATTTCGGCGTCGGGCAGGTGGCTGGTCACATTCTCGGCGTTGAGACGCTTTGCCTCCTCGGCATACCATTCGACGAAGGAGGCGGCGTAGTCGATCTCGCCGAGTGATTCCGGCAGCGGCTTGCCCTGCTCGAGCGTCATCAGCAACGCGAGGTCCTGCTTCGCGGCGACGATCAGATCGAACCATCTCCGCAGGATTTTCGAGCGCTCCTGCGGCAGCAGCGAGCGCCATTTCGGGAAGGCGCGGGATGCCGCATCGATGGCCACTGAGGTCTGGCCGGCATCGAGCGATGCGACCCAGGCGACGCTGACGCCGCTGCCAGGGTCAGCAACCTCGAAACTGTTTCCCGCGCCGCTCGCGGTCCACTGACCGTCGACATAGGCAAGCTCGCGGAAGAGCCGGCGGTCGACGAGCCGGTCGAGTGCATCGTGGCGTGTGGGGCGGGCGAAATGCGCAGACATCGCTTCAGGTCTCCGGTGCGGGGTGATGCTTAGAATCTAGAGCGGGCGGGGGAGAGAAAGAGGCTGTTTGGATGGCCGGCAGGAGAGAGTCTCTCTAATTTCGGCGGCTGGGCAGTACGTTTGGGCTGTCAGGACGTCGACGCCGGGAGCAGGTTGGCGATCGGCACCGCGGCCTCGTCCTTTACCGTCTTGGTGACGATGTAGGTGAAGTAGCGGTCGATGCCGATCTCGCGCTCGAGCAGGCCGTCGACAAGCCGCTGGTAGGCGTCGATGTCGCGCGCCATCACCTTGAGCAGATAGTCGACGCCGCCGCCGACCGACCAGCAGGTGATGATTTCCTCGCAATCGCGCACCGCCCGCTCGAAACGATCGAAGTCGGCCTGGCGGTGGCTCCTGAGCGTCACCTCCATCAGCACGACCGCGACCGGGGCGACGGTGCGCATGTCGATTGTCGCGTGATAGCCGCTGACCACACCGGCCTTCTCCAGTCTACGCAGCCGCACCCAGCAGGGCGTCGGCGAAAGCCCGACCTCCTCGGCCAGCCTGAGCTTGGTGATCCGCCCGTCGCGCTGGACTGCGTCGAGGATCCTGAGATCGGTCGGGTCGAGTTTGATGCCTGCCATTGGATATCCGGAAATTGTCGGTGGGTCAGCATGATGTCTCAAGATTTGGATTGTCAATTGCACTGATTTCGCTTTCAATGAAATCATGACACTTTGGCGTCCCGATCCTGCTCTTGTGCGTCGACCTGCGTATCTGTCGCTGGCGGAGCAGATTGCGCGGGCGATTCATGACGGACGGCTGGAAAACGGCGCGAGGCTGCCGACGCATCGCAAGATGGCGGAGGATCTCGACCTGTCGGTGCAGACGGTCAGCCGCGCCTACGAGGAACTGATCCGGCGCGGGCTGGTGTCGGGCGAGATCGGCCGCGGCTCCTTCGTGCAGACGCAGCGCAGCGAACCGGCGCCGCCCTACCTGCCGGAACGCCCGGGCGAGGTGATCGACCTGTCGATCCTCAAGCCGGTCAGCGAGAAGATGCATCTCGACCGGCTGAAGAAGGCGCTCGGCTGGCTGTCGGAAAACCTGCCGGCCAGCTCGGCGCTGTCGTTCCGACCGAACATGGTGTTTCCGCGCCACAGGGCAGTCGCCGTGGAGTGGCTGAAACGCTGCGGGCTCACGGTGGCGCCGCAGAATGTCAGTGTCACCAACGGCGCGACGGCCGGCATGACGGTCGCGCTGATGAGCGTCGCACCGCCGGGCTCGACGGTCGCCGCCGAGGCGATCTGCCATCACACGCTGGTGCCGCTGTCGACCTATCTAGGCTTCAAGCTCGAGGGCCTGGCGATCGACGATGACGGGCTGGTGCCGGAGGCGCTGGACGAAGCCTGCAAGCATTCCGACATCCGCGCCGTGTTCGTCCAGCCCTCGGTGATCAACCCGACCGCTACCTTGATGAGCGAGGCGCGAAGGCAGGCAATCGTGGAGGTTGCGCGCAAGCACGACCTGGCCATCATCGAGAACGACGTGCTCGGCCCGCTGATCGAGAACCGGCCGCCGCCGATCGCGGCACTGGCGCCGGAGCGCACGCTCTATGTCACCAGCTTTACCAAGAGCGTGGTGCCGGGACTGCGCATCGGCTATCTCAGCGCGCCCGACAGATATGTCGCCGCAGTCGCCAACCGGCATCTCGTCTCGAACTGGATGGCCACGCCGATGGTCGCCGAGATCGCCTCCAAGTGGGTCGCCGACGGGACGGCACTCGAGCTGGTGAACTGGCAGCGGGAGGCGCTGCGCGGCCGCCACAAGATCGTCGCCGAAGTGTTCGACGGACTTCCCTATTCTTCGCACAGCGAAAGCCTGCATGTGTGGTTGTCCCTCGGCGACCGCAGCGAACAGAGCTTCGTCGCGCAGGCCCGCCTGCAGGGGGTTGCCATTGCGCCCGGCACTTCCTTCAGGACGTCGGATGCGCCGTGGAGCCCGGCCGTCCGGATCTCGCTCGGCTCGACCACCGGGGAAGAACTGCGCATCGGGCTTGGCACGGTGGCAAGGCTGCTGCTGGGAGATCCCGAGCACCTGCTGCTCGCCATCTAGACGGTCACAGCCCTGTCCGGAGCGAGCAACGGCGGGGATAAATCTGCCGCTTCCCGTCATTTTCACCGGGAAAAATTCAGTCTGGTCAACCACTTGCCGGCAAAGGGCGCAATGGGCGGCCCGAAATCCATACACAGCGGACCGTCTAGCGGGAAAATCCGGCCAGAACCGCCCCGCTGGGGCGCCTGACAGCACAACATGCGACGCGATCGAGCCCCAGACAAACGCGGCGAACTTTGCCATCCGGTCAAATTGTACTGATTTTATTTTGCCAATTGACATGATTTCATTACTTCCGCATCGTTAGAGGAAGAAGGCTTCAAAGCCACGGGGAACCACATGGTCGCGCCTATCATCAAGATCGACGCCATTGCCAAGAGTTTCGGCAGCTTCAAGGTGCTGGACGGCTTGTCGATGGAAGTGAAGCCGGCCGAGAAGCTGGCGCTGATCGGCCCGTCCGGATCCGGCAAGACGACGATCCTGCGCATCCTGATGACCCTGGAGCGGATCGATGGCGGGCACATCGAGATCGACGGCGAACAACTCTACCACATGGAAAAGAACGGCGGGCTCGTGCCGGCCGACGAACGACACCTGACGCGGATGCGCCAGAAGATCGGCATGGTGTTCCAGCTGTTCAACCTGTTCCCGCACAAGTCGGTGATCGACAATGTGACGCTGGCGCCGATGCTGACCAAGGGCACGCCGCGATCGGAGGCGGAAAAGCGCGCCATGGAACTGCTCGACATGGTGGGCCTGGCCGAAAAGGCCAAGGCAATGCCGGCTCAGCTTTCCGGCGGCCAGAAGCAGCGCGTGGCGATTGCCCGCGCATTGGCGCTGTCGCCCAAGATCATGCTGTTCGACGAGGTGACCTCGGCGCTCGACCCCGAACTGGTCGAGGAGGTGATGAACGTGATGAAGCGGCTCGCCGCCGAAACCGACATGACCATGCTTCTGGTGACGCACGAGATGGGCTTCGCCCATGAATTCGCCGACCGGGTGCTGTTCTTCGACGGCGGCAAGATCGTCGAAGAGGGCAAGCCCGACGACATTTTCAGCAATCCGAAGCAGGAGCGAACACAGAGCTTCCTGAAGAAGATCATCGCGGCCGGACATCGCGTCTGACCGCCATGCCGCGGCACGCAGCCGCAAGAATGAGAAGAACAACAATGGAGTTGGGAACGATGAAAATGAAGACAACAATTGCCGGCGCTGCCGGACTTGCCATGCTGGCTTCCTTCGCGGTTTCGGGTCCGGCCATGGCCGACAAGCTCGAAGACCTGAAGGCGCAGGGCTTCGCGCGGGTTGCCATCGCCAACGAGCCGCCCTTCACGGCCGTTGCCGCCGACGGCAAGGTTTCCGGTGCCGCGCCCGACGTGGCGCGCGAAATCTTCAAGCGCCTCGGCATTGACGAGATCGTCGCATCGATCTCCGAATATGGCGCGATGATCCCCGGCCTGCAGGCCGGCCGCTTCGACGTCGTTACCGCGGGCCTGTTCATGAAGCCGGAGCGCTGCGCCGCGGTCGTCTATTCCGAGCCGGTGCTGTGCGATGCAGAAGCGCTGCTGGTGAAGAAGGGCAACCCGAAGGGCTTCCAGAGCTACGCCGACATCGCCAATTCCGAAGGCGCAACGGTTGGCGCGCCGGGCGGCGGCACCGAGGAAAAGCTGGCGCTCGACGCCGGCGTGCCGCGTGACCGCGTGATCGTGGTGCCGGACGGCCAGAGCGGCCTGAAGATGGTGCAGGATGGCCGCATCGACGCCTATTCGCTGCCGGTGCTGTCGATCAACGACCTGATGATGAAGGCCAACGATCCGAACCTCGCCGTCGTGGCGCCGGTGGTTGGCGCGCCGGTCTATTGCGACGGCGCGGCGTTCAAGAAGGGCGACGAAGCCCTGCGCGACGCCTATGACGTGGAGCTGGCGAAGATGAAGGAATCCGGCGAGTTTGCCAAGATCATCGAGCCCTACGGCTTCTCGGCCGCAGCCGCCATGTCGACCTCGCGCGAGAAGCTCTGCTCGCAGTAATCGCGGCTCTTCCTTCTCTCCGGTTGCGGGGAGAGGTGTCCGACAATCCGGATGAAGGGCACGGCTTGCCCTGCCCTTCATCCGCCTGCCAGCATCAGCGCTCAACCACTTATCGGGAAACACGGACCCCATGATCGACTGGACCGGCTATATCGGCCTTATCCTCGACGGCGCGCTGGTGACCATCCAGCTGACCGTCATGGGGTCGGCGCTTGCCCTGGTCATGGCTTTCATTGCCGGCCTCGGGCGGCTGTCGCGCTTCTTTGCGGTGCGGGCGCTGGCCACGGCCTATATCGAATTCTTTCGCGGCACCTCGATCTTCGTGCAGCTCTTCTGGGCCTATTTCGTGCTGCCCTTCCTCGGCATAACGCTGACGCCGCTGCAGGCGGGCGTGCTTGCGCTGGGGCTGAATGTCGGCGCCTACGGCGCGGAAGTGGTGCGCGGCGCCATCAAGTCGATCGGCAAGGAGCAGTATGAGGCCTGCGTGGCGCTCAATCTCGGTCGCTGGCAAAGCATGCGCCACGTGATCCTGCCGCAGGCATTGCTGCTGATGCTGCCGACTTTCGGCAACAACTCGATCGAGTTGCTCAAGGGAACCGCGGTCGTGTCGCTCATCTCGCTGACCGATCTGACCTTCCAGGCGCAGGTGGTGCGGGCCCAGACCGGCAACACGCTGATACCCTTCACGATGATCCTGATCATCTATTTTGCACTTGCCTCGCTGATCGGCTGGGGCATGCGAAGCCTTGAGCGCCGCATGGCGCGCGGGCTCGATGGAGTGCGCGTCTGATGGAATGGGACTGGGCCTTTGTCTGGCAGATCTTTCCGACCCTTGTAGAGGGCGTGAAGATCACGATCCTGGCGACGCTACTGGGTTCGGTGCTGGCAGCCTTCGTCGGTCTCGGCATTGCGCTCGCCCGGCGTTCGTCGAACCGCATCCTGTCGCGCAGCGTCAGCTTTGCCGCCGAGTTCATCCGCGGCACGCCGCTGCTGGTGCAGCTCTATTTCATCTTCTACGTGTTGCCCGACATCGGCATTCTGCTGGCGCCGCTTGTTGCCGGCGTCATCGGCCTTGGCCTTCACTACGGCACCTATACCGCCGAAGTGTACCGAGCCGGCATCGACAATGTGCCGCGCGGCCAGTGGGAAGCCGCCAAGGCGTGCAACCTGTCGGCACGCCAGACCTGGATGCACATCATCATTCCGCAGGCGCTGCCGCCGATGATCCCGGCGCTGGCCAATTATTTCATCGCCATGTTCAAGGAGACGCCGCTGCTTTCGGCGATCACCGTGCTCGAACTGATGAACCAGGCAAAGAGCGTCGCCAATTCGAGCTACCGCTACATCGAGCCGATCACCATGGTCGGTGCATTCTTCCTCGCGATCAGCCTGGTAGCGGTGTTTGCCCTGCGCTGGCTGGAACGCCGATACGGACGCGTCGAAACCTGATCATGACCGACAAGACAGAGATACGCCTGCGCGACGCCCGGCCCGCACTGGACGCGCGCCCGCTGGCCAAGCGGATCGGCCTGCTGATCCTGGCCACCGACCATACGACCGAGCCCGACTTTTCGCGCATGGTGGCGAGCGAGCGGATCGGCGTCTATGTGGCGCGCGTACCCTATGCCAACCCGACGACGCCCGAAAATCTGCGGCGCATGCAGCCGACGCTGACGGATGGCGCCGCACTGATCCTGCCGGGGGAAGAGCTAGACGCCATCTGCTATTCCTGCACCGCCGCATCAGCCGTGATCGGCGATGCGGAGGTTGCCGCGGCGATCAACACGGCCAAGCCCGGGGTGCCGGTGGTGACGCCGCCGCTGGCGGCGACGCGCGGGCTCAAGGCGCTGGGCGCCAAGAGGATCAGCATCCTGACGCCCTACACGGTCGAGACCAGCCGGCCGATGGCCGCCTATTTCGAGCGCGACGGCTTCGACATCGCCAGCTTCACCTGCCTCGGGCTCGAGGACGACCGGGAGATGGCGCGCATCGCGCCGGAAACGATCGTGGAACTGGCGCGCGAGGCCATGGCGCCGGACGCCGAGGGGCTGTTCGTTTCCTGCACGGCGCTGCGCGCGGCGGTGGCTGTGCCGGACATGGAACGGGCACTCGGCAGGCCGGTGGTGAGCAGCAACCTCGCAACCGCGTGGAACTGCCTGCGGCTGTGCGGCGACGCGGCGGCTCGTCCCGAACTCGGACGTCTCATGTCACTGCCGCTGGCGGGAGCGGCTTGATGTCGATGGATTTCATCAGCCTCAAGGACATCAGGCGGGCGCGCAAGCGCATCGAAGGCAAGGTCGTGGAGACGCCTACAGTGCCGTCGCCGTCCCTCAGCCGGCTTGCCGGCGTGCCGGTCTACCTGAAACTCGAACACCGCCAGACGACGGGCAGCTTCAAGCTGCGCGGCGCGTCGAACGCCATCGCCTCGCTGTCGGCCGAGGCGAAAAGCCGCGGCGTCACGGCGGCCTCGACCGGCAATCATGGCCGCGGGCTGGCTCATGCGGCGAAGCTCGAGGGCATGCGCGCGGTGATCTGCATGTCGAAGCTGGTTCCCGAGAACAAGCTTTCGGAAATCCGCAATCTCGGCGCCGAAGTGCGCATCATCGGCAACAGCCAGGACGACGCCCAGGAGGAGGTCGACCGGCTGGTCGCCGAGGACGGGCTGATCATGCTGCCGCCCTTCGACCATCCGGCAATCGTGGCCGGGCAGGGAACGGTTGGCCTGGAGATCATGGAGGCGGTGCCGGATGCGGCGACCGTGCTGGTGCCCCTGTCGGGCGGCGGGCTGGCGGCGGGGATCGCCGCCGCCGTCAAGGCGCTGAACCCCGACGTCAGGGTGATCGGCATCTCGATGGCGCGGGGAGCTGCAATGAAGGCCAGCCTCGATGCGGGCAGACCAGTGCTGGTGGAGGAACTGCCGACACTGGCGGATTCGCTCGGCGGCGGCGTCGGGCTGGACAACCAGCTGACCTTCGCCATGTGCCGCGACCTGCTGGACGAGTTGATCCTGCTGTCGGAGGACGAAATCGCCGCCGGCATTCGCCATGCCTACGAACAGGAGCGCGAGATCATCGAGGGCGGCGGCGCGGTGGGCATCGCGGCCCTCCTGGCCGAAAGGATCAGGACGGACGGGCCGGTGGTGGCGCTGCTGTCGGGCCGCAACATCGACATGGGGCTGCACCGCAGCATCATCTGCGGCTATTGGGCGGCGAGCGGGGAGCAGGCGGCATGAGCCGGATGACCATTCTCACCGAGGCCGACCTGCGCAGCGTGGTGAAGCTCGATCTCGACGCCGTGGCCTGCGTGGAAAATGCCTTCAAGGCGCTGGCGACGCTGCCGGTGGGGATGCCGCCGATCCTGAGGCTCGACATTCCCGAGCACCATGGCGAGGTCGACGTGAAGACCGCCTATGTGCCCGGCATAGACGGCTTTGCCATCAAGATCAGCCCCGGCTTCTTCGACAATCCGAAAATCGGGCTGCCGAGCACCAGCGGCATGATGGTGCTGTTTTCGTCCCGGACCGGGCAGGTGGAGGCGCTGCTGCTCGACAATGGCTACCTGACAGACGTGCGCACCGCCGCTGCCGGCGCGGTGGCGGCCAGGCATCTTTCGCGCGAGGATTCTTCCATCGCGGCGATCTTCGGCGCCGGCGTCCAGGCGCGGCTGCAGCTCGAGGCGCTGATGCTGGTGCGGCCGATCAAGGAGGCACGCATCTGGGCGCGCGACGCGGAAAAGGCAAAGGCGGCGGCGGCGGACCTGCGCGAGCGGCTCGGCATACTGGTGCGCTACGAGCCGGAGCCCGACCACGCGGTGGCCGGCGCAGACATCATCGTCACCACCACGCCGGCGAGCGAGCCGGTGCTGAAGGCGGCCTGGCTGTGGCCCGGCCAGCACATCACCGCGATGGGCTCCGACGCCGAGCACAAGAACGAGATCGAGCCGGAAATCGTGGCGCGGGCCGGGCTCTATGTCGCCGACAGCCTGAAGCAGACAAGGCGGCTCGGCGAGCTGCACCACGCCATCGAAGCCGGGCTGGTGAAGGCCGATGCCGAGCTTGCCGAACTCGGGCAGATCGTCGCCGGCCAACGCAAGGGACGCGGCTCGCCGGGCGACCTGACGATCGCCGACCTGACCGGCACCGGGGTGCAGGACACGGCCATCGCCACGCTGGCGCGCGACCGCGCGCTGGCCGCGGGCGCCGGCACGCCATTCGACAGCTGAGTATGGCCGCGAGGCCCAAGAAAATGAGGATACGCCTGACATGACCATGGCCCGACTGAAGTTTTCACGCGACGAGTTTGCCGAACGGCTGGCCAAGACGAGGCGGGCCATGGAGGCGAAGGGCATCGACCTCCTGATCGTGTCGGACCCGTCCAACATGGCCTGGCTGACCGGCTATGACGGCTGGTCGTTCTACGTGCACCAGGCGGTGATCGTGCCGCCGACGGGCGAGCCCGTCTGGTTCGGGCGCGGCCAGGACGCCAATGGCGCCAAGCGCACGGCCTATCTAGATCACGGCAACATCGTCGGCTACGCCGACCACTACGTGCAGTCGACCGAGCGGCACCCGATGGATTTCCTGTCGAAGGTGATCGGCGACCGGGGCTGGGGCAATCTCCGGACCGGGGTCGAGATGGACAATTACTACTTTTCGGCGGCCGCCTTCGCGTCGCTGCAGAAGCACCTGCCGAATGCGCGCTTCGTCGACGCGACGGCGCTGGTCAACTGGCAGCGCGCGGTGAAGAGCCCGACCGAGATCGACTACATGCGCAAGGCGGCGCGCATCGTCGAGGCGATGCACCAGCGGATCGTCGACAAGATCGAGGTCGGCATGCGCAAATGCGACCTGGTGGCCGAAATCTACGATGCGGGCACGCGCGGCGTCGAGGGCGCGGGCGGCGACTATCCGGCGATCGTGCCGCTCCTGCCGTCGGGGGCGGACGCCTCCGCACCGCACCTGACCTGGGACGATCTGCCGATGAAGGCGGGCGAGGGCACGTTCTTCGAGATCGCCGGCTGCTACAACCGCTACCATTGCCCGCTGTCGCGGACCGTGTTCCTCGGCAAGCCGACGCAGGCCTTCCTCGACGCCGAGAAGGCGACGCTGGAGGGCATGGAGGCGGGGCTGGCGGCGGCAAGACCCGGCAATACCTGCGAGGACATCGCCAACGGCTTCTTCGGCGTGCTGAAGAAGCACGGCATCGTCAAGGACAACCGCACCGGCTACCCGATCGGGCTCTCCTACCCGCCGGACTGGGGCGAGCGGACGATGAGCCTGCGGCCCGGCGACAAGACCGAGCTCAAGCCCGGCATGACCTTCCATTTCATGACCGGCCTGTGGCTGGAAACGATGGGACTGGAGATCACCGAGAGCATCCTGATCACCGAAACCGGCGTCGAGTGCCTGGCCAACGTGCCGCGCATGCTCGTCGTAAAGGAGTAGCCCGATGAGCGACGCGCTGCGCCCATCGCCGATCTCGCCGACCGTCGACTATGACAAGGACGGCGTGCAGCACGGCATGTTGCGGCTGCCCTACAGCCGTGACGATTCCGCCTGGGGATCGGTGATGATCCCGATCTGCGTCATCAAGAACGGCGACGGGCCGGTGGCGCTCTTGTCGGGCGGCAATCACGGCGACGAATACGAGGGGCCGCTGGCGCTCTACGACCTTGCCCGCACGCTCGCCCCGAAGGACGTGACCGGCACGGTGATCATCGTGCCGGCGATGAACTACCCGGCGTTCCAGATGGGCACCCGAACCTCGCCGGTCGACAAGGGCAACATGAACCGGCTGTTTCCCGGCAAGCCCGACGGCACGGTGACGCAGAAGATCGCCGACTACTTCCAGCGCCACCTGCTGCCGCGGGCAGACATTGTGCTCGACTTCCATTCAGGCGGCCGCACGCTCGACTTCCTGCCATTCTGCGCGGCGCATGTCCTCGACGACAAGGCGCTCGAGGCGAAAGCCATGGCTGCGGTCGAGGCATTCTCGGCACCCTATTCAGCGCGCATGCTGGAAATCGATGCGGTCGGCATGTACGACACCGCGGCCGAGGAGCAGGGCAAGGTCTTCGTGACCACGGAACTCGGCGGCGGCGGCACGGCGACCGCCAGGACGACGCGGATCGCCAGGCTTGGTCTGATGAATGTGCTGCGCCATGCCGGCATCGTCGGCGGGGCCGTCGAATCGAGACCGACGCAGTGGCTCGACATGCCGTCGGTCGACTGCTTTTCCTTTGCCGAGGACGAGGGGCTTTACGAGGCCATGGTCGATCTGGGCGATCCGATCGAAAAGGGCGACATCATTGCGCGGGTGCATTCGATCACCCGTACCGGCAGGCCGCCGCAGGATATTCGCGCCAAGCTTTCCGGCGTGCTGGCGGCGCGGCATTTCCCGGGTCTCGTCAAGCCGGGCGACTGTGCCTCCGTGGTTGCCGTCCTGGTGGACTGAAAGCCCGGCGCGGCGGCGCCTGACCCGACCGGACTTGCCGCGCGAAAGCGCTGGCGCGACAAAAGACCGGTACTGGTGCTGGCGCAAGCAGCGCCGGCAGGCGAGCAAGAACGCCCCGAAACCGGCACCAGGACCGCATGGACGCCAGCGCCACACGTCACGACAAACCTGCCCCGGGCATCGACAGCGCCTATGCCTGGCTGCGCCTTGCCCTGTCGATCCTGCTGTCGGCGATCGGCGGCGCCGGCATGTGGGCGGTGGTGGTGGTGCTGCCCTCGGTGCAGGCCGAGTTCGGTGTAGACCGCGGACACGCGTCGTTACCCTATACGGCGACGATGATCGGCTTTGCACTGGGCAATGTGGTGGTCGGGCGGCTTATCGACCGGTTGGGCTTCTGGAAACCGGCGCTGATTGCGACGCTGATGCTCGGCGCAGGATTTCTGCTCGCTTCGGTAACCGGATCCATCGTGCAGTTCACGCTCGTCCAGGGACTGCTAATCGGTTCGGGGGCCGCGGTTACGTTCGGACCGCAGATCGCGGATATCTCACGCTGGTTCATGCTGCGCCGTGGCGTTGCCGTGGCCGCCGCGGCCTCCGGCAACTACATCGCCGGTGCCTTCTGGCCGATCGTCATGCCCTACGGCATGGAGGCGGGCGGTTGGCGCTTCACCTATGCGGCGATCGGGGTTGCCTGCCTCGTGACCATGGTTCCGCTGGTGCTGATGCTGCGCCGCGGGGCGCCCGTTGCCGCGGTTGCCGGCAGCGCGGGCTACCGTCCGGTGCAAAGCATTTCAGTATCGCCGCGGGTGCTTCAGTCGCTGTTGGTGGTTGCGGGCATCGGCTGCTGCGTCGCCATGTCGATGCCCCAGGTTCACATCGTCGCCTATTGCATCGATCTCGGCTACGGCGTGGCGCGCGGCGGCGAGATGCTGTCGATCATGCTGGCGGCGGGCATTGTCAGCCGGCTCGCCTCCGGCTTTCTCGCCGACAAGATCGGCGGCATCAAGACGCTGCTGATAGGCTCGGTTCTGCAGGGCCTGTCACTGCTCTTCTACATCCCGTTCGACGGGCTGGCTTCGCTATACATCGTGTCGCTGGTGTTCGGCCTGTCGCAGGGCGGCATCGTGCCCTGCTACGCCATCATCGTGCGTGAATACATGCCGGCGCACGAGGCGGGTCAGCGCGTCGGCATCGTGATCATGGCGACGATCGTCGGCATGGCGCTGGGAGGCTGGATGTCGGGTGCAATCTACGACATGACGGGCTCATACGCCGCCGCATTCCTGAACGGCATCGGCTGGAACCTGTTGAACGTCAGCGTGATGACAATCCTGCTGTGGAAGTCGGGAAGGCCAGTGAAGGCGGCGGCAGCCGCCTAGACTGCGCAGGTGCTGTGCGGGTCGCTCGACGCCTGCCAGTTCGGAGCGTTTGCAGGCCAGGATGCGGACGAGCAGTGACGATGCCCGGCAACAGGCGTTCAACAAGAAGAGGGCCTGGTCTGCATTGCAGCCAGGCCCTTAACTCCTTAGCGGCAGCGCGCTTCGTAGATGCGACCGTTACGGTCACGGTAACGGCACCAACCGGTCCTGGTAGCCTTGCCGATCAGGACACCTGATGCAGCGCCAACCACACCGCCGACAATCGCGCCACCAGCATCACCAGTGGCCAGGCCACCGATAACCGCACCCGCCGTACCGCCCAAGGCAGCGTCGTTCTCAGCCGTCGTACAGCCGGCAAGCGCCATCATCGCCACCACCGCAAATGCAATTTTCTTCATCAAAGGCTCCCTGGTTCTCTTCATTCCGCCACGTCAATTAGCACGCAATGGCGGATTTTGCGCGCGTGAAATTACTCTTGGCTAACATAGTCTTTTTCGCGACTGGAGGCATTGGATGCAACCATTATGTCGGGTGAGCCTATCTCGGCGAAGAGTGTCCCATCGGGATTTATGTCCCAGACGAGTTCGGCGTCCTCCTCCTCGAGCGCGGGATCGACCGTGACGCATTTGGCAATCACGTGCGGGCGCTCATGGCGGAGGGAATCGATGGAAGGCCGCAGGCTGGCCTGGCATTCTTCGACGGTCTCGAAGACCGGAACCGGCGCGGGAAGTTCCTCGCAACGGTCCATTGAACCCGAGCATCCGATGATCAGAAGTAGCGCAGCTATGTGTTCCATTGCGTCGACCTTTCCAGCCGACACAACGCCTGCGCGTCGTTACAGTTCCGCTTAGCGTGCGTGGCACTACTCGGCTTCGAAATGGCCAAAGGGAATAACCAGCCGGTAAGTCAGTTTTCCCTTGGCAATATCGAGCGTTGCCTTGCCGTTCAGGGAGGCCGGGACGACCTGTTCGAGCGCGACGCTGCCGAACCGGCGTTGCCGGACAGGATCGTCCGGCGCTGCGTCGGTTGCCGCCCCTATCGTCTCCTCCCACAGCAGCGACAGGGATGCGCCGCCCGACGTCTCGTCGCCAAGACTTGCCGTCACGGTGACGAAGCCGTTCGGCTTCGACAGCGCGCCGAAGCTGACGGAGTTTACCGCCAATTCATGCAATGCCAGCCCGATATGCAAAGCCGCGTTGGGATTGAGCCAGAGGTTCGGCCCGGAAAACCGGATCGCACTCTGGGGCGTCAGGCTGTAGCGGGCCGCCTGTCCGGTAACCAGTTCTCCCAGGCTGGCCCCGCGCCAATTGGACGACGTCACGAGATCCTGCGAGGCCGCAAGAGACTGCAGGCGACCGCGAAAGCGGGTCAGGAAATCGTCAATCGTCGCCGAAAAGCGACCAGTTTGCGTCGCGATGCTCTGGATGATGGCAAGAAGGTTCCGGGAGCGATGGCTGACCTCACGCAGAAGCGTGCGCAGGGTCTGCTCGCGGCGCTTCTGCTCGGTCGTCTCCACAGCCGTGGTGATGATTCCGATGAGAGTGCCGTCCGGATCGAGATCGGGGTCTATCCAGATGTTGTAGGACTGTGAGCCGTCCGGCCCGGGAATCGAAATATCCAGCCTGTCCGGCCGGTGCGTGGTGACGACAGCCTGCTTGGCGGCCGTGACACGCTGGGCAACGCTGGCGGGAAACAGATCGGCATCGCCGGCGCCGGCGATATTGCCCTGGCTCCAGGAGGCCGGCACGTTGCGGGCCCAGACGAAGCGGAGCGCGGCATCCTGGTAGAAGACCGAAACCGCCGTGTTGCGCAATGCGCGCAGCAACGCGACAGCAGCCTTCGGCTCATTTTGGATCGTACTGGGCAACGCAACTGTCCCGATTTGTGAAGGTCCAAGTCTCCCGCTATCTCGTCAACCCGTCCAGCCAGCCCAAGCACGAAGTGACATACGTCGAAGGACGGGGCCTAGACACCGCCATGTCCATCAAAGATCCGCCGGACAACGTATTTTCAACGTTGCCCGGCGGAAACTGGAAGCCGTTTGAGGGGTTCGGCCTCCAGCGTTCGAAACATGGCGGGCGTCAAGCGCGGCGGAACAATCCGGCCAGCAGCGAGATCACCAGGAACGCCAAGAATACGAAGAAGAGTATCTGTGCGATGCCAGCTGACGTGCCGGCGATGCCGCCAAAGCCAAGTGCGCCAGCAATGATCGCGACGACGAGAAATACCAGAGCCCAATAAAGCATGTTCGATCTCCTTGACTGTCGACCACCAACGGAGCCGCAGAAAAATGGTTCCCCGCCAGTCCAACGAAAAAGGCCGCCCACCGGGCGGCCTTCAGCCAATGACAATAGGGCCTTTATGCGGCGGCTTTCGCCTGCCGCTCGAAAAACAGCGCCTGGCTGATGAGAGCCTTGACCATGTCCGGGTTGAACGGCTTGGTGACGAGGAATGCTGGCTCCGGGCGTTCGCCGGTCAGCAGCCGCTCGGGGAAGGCGGTGATGAAAATCACCGGCACAGCAGCCGAGGCCAGGATCTCGTTCACGGCATCGATGCCGGAGCTGCCGTCCGCGAGCTGGATGTCGGCAAGCACCATCTTTGCGCGCGACTTCTCGAACATCGCGGTTGCCTCCGCATGGGTCCGCGCAGTGCCGACGACCCGGTGCCCGAGGCTTTCCACCATCTGTTCGATGTCCATCGCGATCAGCGGCTCGTCCTCGATGATGAGGATATCGGTCGCGACCTGACGCGAGATCTCGTTGCTGGCCTGGGCCAAGAGGTCGGTGAACTCAGCCTCGGTCGTATCGAGGATCTCGGCGGCCTCGTCGTTGGTGAAGCCCTCGACCGCAATCAGCAGGAATGCCTGACGCGCGCGGGGCGCCAATGCGGCGAGATTGGCAGCGGTACGCTGCTCCCAGGCGGTCGGCGCCGATTCCTGAGGCACCCGGATCGAAACGGAAGTGAAGAGATCGGAGAAGAGACGATAGAGCGAAATCCGCTCGCTCGAACATTTGGGAAAGATGCTTACATCGGCAATGATCGCCTCCAGCATCGCTGCAACAAGGGCATCGCCGCTGTGCTGGGATCCTGAAACGGCGCGTGAAAATCGACGCAGAAATGGCAAATGCGGGGCAATTGTTGCGGATAGACTCATGTGGTCCGTCTCCCTCGTGACGTTGTCGGGTACTAAAATCAGGTGTCCCGGCGTTGATAACGCGGCTTTCCGATAAAGGTTCCAAAAAAAATGCAAAGTGGCGGAACCATCCGGCGGGGTCTGCGTTTGGGTCAACAACAAGGCAACCAGAACGGGGGCCGGGACACCAGTACCCGGAGCCGAGCCGGGGTTTGAGGGGGCAAGTTAGACATGAACAAGAAAGACGATCAAGTGTCAGGCGCCACGCAGCAACGAACGAGTACGGCCGACCCGCTCGGCACAAATTCCGAAATCGCCCGAAAGCTCAAGCAATATTACGACGAACTGGTCGCGGACGAAGTGCCGGACCGGTTTGCCGACCTGCTGAGCCAGCTGGAAAAAGCTGAACCCGCGCGAAAGAAGGATTAGTCATGGCCGTCTCAGTGGCGTTCAAGTCCGATCTTCTGAGTGCGATACCGAGCCTGCGGGCCTTTGCCGTGTCGCTTTCCCAGAACGCGGACAAGGCCGACGACCTGGTGCAGGAGACGCTGGTCAAGGCGTGGGACAAGCACGAGAGCTTCCAGCCCGGCACCAACCTCAAGGCGTGGCTCTTCACGATCCTGCGCAACGAGTTCTACTCGCAGATGCGCAAGCGCGGCCGCGAGGTGCAGGATTCCGATGGCATCATGACGGCGCGGCTTGCCGTGCATCCGAGCCAGCACGGTCAGCTCGACCTCAAGGATTTCCGCGCAGCGCTCGAAAAGCTGCCAGAAGACCAGCGCGAGGCGATCATCCTGATCGGTGCTTCCGGCTTTTCCTACGAGGAAGCGGCGGAAATCTGCGACTGCGCGATCGGCACCATCAAGAGCCGGGTCAGCCGCGCGCGCACCAGGCTGCAGGAGATCCTGCAGATCTCGGGTGAATCCGACTTCGGTCCGGATTCGATCGCAGCCCAGGTCATGGGATCAAGCGCCGCCTGAGGAAGCAGCGCGGGCAGCGCAGGCGCGGGCAAGCGCCTCGATCAGGTCCTTGTCGTCATAAGGCTTGCCGATCAGCGCGACGCCGGGGAATTTTGCCGCGAGCTCCTCATTGTCGGTATAGCCCGACGCGAACACGAACGGCGTGCCTGCGTCCTTCAGCGATGCGGCCAGTTCCAGGGTGGACTGGCCGCCAAGCATGACGTCGACGATCGCGGCGTCGAACTCCATCGCCTTCGCAATGTCGATATCGTCCAGACTCCGGACAACGTGGACGTCCTCGGCGCCGTTGTCACGGCACAGCTGCTCGACGTCCATGGCGATGAGAAACTCATCCTCCAGCAGCAAAATATTCAGGCCGTCGAGAATATGCACCAAAATATGGGGGGCTCCTTGAAATCAGGGCACTCATTGCGGCAAATCGGGACAATGTCATTTAAAAAAGACATCCTGCGAGGCTCGTGATTGAACTATACGGGCAGATTGGTGCTGCAACCAAATCGGGGGACAAGCATTTGGCCGGACACCCGGGACGTCGGTTCTCGATTCGCCAGTATCCTTGCGAGAAATGCCCGTTGAGGCCGCTGGATGTGTTCCGCGACTTCGAGGACCAGGAACTCGACTTCATCAGCACGTTCAAGACCGGCGAGCTGTCGGTCGAGAAGGGGTCGACGGTGCTCGTCGAGGGCAACCACAGCGCCCATCTCTACACGGTGCTGTCGGGCTGGGGCTTCCGCTACAAGCTGCTGCCCGACGGGCGGCGGCAGATCCTCAACTTCGTCATGCCGGGCGACATGATCGGCCTGCAGGGCAGCCTTCTGGGCGAGATGCAGCACTCGGTGGAGGCGCTGTCGCCGATGCTGCTGTGCGTGTTCGAGCGGGACAATCTCTTCGGGCTCTACCGCAAGCATCCGGGGTTGGCCTTCGACATCACCTGGATCGCCTCGCGCGAGGAAAGGATGCTGGACGAGAACCTGCTCAGCCTGGGGCGCAGGTCGGCCATCGAGCGGGCGGCCTATCTGCTCGCCTTCATCCACAGCCGGGCAAAAAGCGTCGGCCTCAAGGGGGGCAGCCCCAACGAGGTGGCGATCAGCCAGCAGCATATCGCCGACACGCTCGGCCTGTCGCTCGTCCATACCAACAAGACCATCCGCAAGCTGATCGACAGGAAGCTCATCTCCTGGCGCGACCGCGGCTGCGAGATCGCCGACCTTGAGGGGCTGATGAAGCTTTCCGGGTGGGAGGGGCTGCGGGAGGACAAGCGGCCGCTGCTCTAGCGCGGATGCTGCCGGTCGAGCTCGTCGACCTCCCAGTTTATGCCCGGTACGATGTTGCGCAGGATGGCGTAGACGACAAGCACCGCCGGTATGGCGATGAAGCCGCCCAGCGGGCCCCAGAGCCAGATCCAGAAGATCAGCGACAGGACGACGACGAAGGGGTTCAGCGTCATGGTGCGGCCAACGACGATGGGCGTCACGAACTGCGCCTCGACAAGGTTGATGGCAAGGTAGACGAAGACCGGCAGCATGCTGCCGCCGAGGGTGTCGAACTCGGCGAGGCCGACCAGGAAGAGGACCGCCACCATGGCGGTGGGGCCGATGAAGACGACGAAGTTGAGGATCGCGGCCAGCGCGCCCCACAGCGCCGGCGAGGGCATGCCGATGAGATACATGCCGCCGGCGACGGCGAGGCCCTCGCCGATGTTGATGAGCGTGATCGACAGCAGGTAGCGCGAGACCATGTCCTCGGTGTCGCGGAAGATGTGGGCGACACGCCAGCGCAGGCGCCGGTCAAGGCACAGCTTCAGCATGGCGGTCCGGGTCTGGTGCCGCGTCGCGACGAAGAAGAAGAGGCAGGCAAAGAAGATCAGCACCTGCGCGATGAAGGCCGGCGCCAGGAACACCATGTTCTCGACCCCGACGCCGTCGTCGACCGAAACCGTTACGCCGTCGGCACCCACCACCTCGCGGATCTGGTCACGCATGGTCTTGATGGATTCGATCGGCCCCTTGAGCTCGGCAAGCTGCACCTGCAGGTCGGCCCAGATCTGCGGCAGCCGCGCCATCCAGAAGGACAGTGGCGCCGCCAGCGCGATGACGAAGAGCAGGATGAGCGCGATGAAGAGGATGACGACGAGGGTCGCCGAGAAGGCGGGGGCCAAGCCGCGCCTTTCGATGCGGGTGGCGATCGGCCCGAGCATGAGGCCGATGACGATGCCGAGGCTCGCGGGCGCCAGGATGTACTCGGCCGAATAAAGGGCAAAGATCGCGGCGACCAGGCCGACGAGAATGATCGAGACCTGCGAAGCCCGCTGCAGCAGGAGCTCCACGTTCGACTTCGGCGGCAGCCTCACGATGGGCGCCTTCTTGACAATGCGGTTGGACATGAAAATCTCTTTTCGGATATAGCGAGGCAACGTAGTGCGCCATTCGTTGGTTCCCGACGGGAACTTCGACGATCCTGACACGTTGAGCCGCAACAACAGCAAGGAGCGAAAATATGGCGAATGCCGCAACTGCAAAGGCCGGCAACGAGATGCGGTCGGTTTCGGACCTCGAGGCGGACATCAAGCTGCTGAGGGCAGACATCGAGAAATTGACCGAACAGCTCCAGCGCACCGGCGAGCACGGTATCGGCGCGGCACGACGCGCCGCCTCGCAGGGCGCCGAACAGCTTCGCGCCAAGGGCGAGGAGACCGTGGAGAGCCTGCGCCAGAACGCCCGCGACATCGAGGCGCAGATCACCGAGAACGTGCGTGAAAAGCCGATCTCGTCGCTCGCCATCGCCGCCGGCGTGGGCTTCCTGTTCGCGCTCATCGCGCGCCGCTAGCAACTCATGCTCGCATCGCTTCTGGCAAGCCTCGTATCGGGTCGAACGGCGGCTGCCGTGCAACGTGCACGGAGGGCCGCCGTTGCCTATGCGCTTGCTGGACTGGCGGCGATCTGCGGCGCCATATTCTTCTTCGTCGGACTCTTCATCTGGGCCTCCGAACGCTATGGCGACCTGGAAGCGGCGCTGGGAATAGGCGTCTGCTTCGTCGTCATCGCGGTGGTGATCCTGATCATCCACCGCATCACGGCAGGCTTTCGCGCGCGGCGGGAGGCGAGGAGACGCAGGGCCGACATGACCGCGGCCGGGGTCGCCACCGCGATCGCGCTGCTGCCTAGCCTGCTACGCGGCAAGGGAGGCCTGGGGTTGCTGCTGGGACCGGCCGCAGCGGTTCTGGCCTACGCCATCTACCGCGAGAATGTCGGCTCCGACGACGACGACGATCCAGACGACCAGATCTGATCGCCAGCGCTCGGGACCGTCAGTCCTCCTGCTGGTCTAGCGGCATGGTTATCCGGGCGGTCACCCCTTCCGGCGCAAACACGTGCTCGACTTGGCTGGAGAGAACTTTCGCAAGGCTGCGGCGGATCAGGATGGACCCAAAGCCCGTCCTTTCCGGCGGCACGACGGCTGGGCCTCCGCTCTCCTTCCAGTCGACGGAAATCTGACGATCGGCATCCCGCCCGTCGACATGCCAGCCTAGGTCGACCGTGCCGTCCGGCACGGATAGCGAGCCGTACTTCATGGCATTGCTGGCCAGTTCGTGCAGGATCAGCCCCAGTCCGACAGCCTGATCGGGCGACAGCAGAATGTCGGCCCCGCTCATCGCGATCCGCTGCCGCTGCGGATCGTCGAAAGGCTTGACCTCCCGGCGCGCGAGATCGCCAATGCGGATGCCGCGCCACTCGTGATCGGACAACAGGCCATGGGCGAGCCCGAGCGCCTGCAGCCTCGAACTGAATGCTTCCAGAAATTCTCGCGGGTCGCGGGCGTGGCGTACTGTTTGCGAGGCAAGCGCCTGGACGGTGGCCAGTGTGTTCTTGACCCGATGGTTCAGTTCCCGCAGCAGGATGCGCTGTCGTATCTCACCGGACTTGGCTTCGCTGATGTCATAGTTGACGCCAAAGATGAGGGCCGGGCGACCTTCCGAGTCACGCTCGATAACCCGTCCGCGTGCCGCCAGCCAGCGCACCGGGTCCGTGTGCCGGATCCGATACTCCCCGGCAAACTCGTCTCCTTCGCTGAGATCGGTCCGGAACCAGCGCTCGATCTGGCCGACGTCGCGCCGGTCGATGGCCGAAAATATGCGCCTGGCGGTAAGCCGCGTCGATTGCGGCATGCCAAGCAGCACCTGCATCAGGGAATCGCATTCGACCAGATCGGACCTGGCGTCCCACACCCAACTGGCAATACCCGCCGCGTCGAGGGCCACGGACTTGCGGGCCTCTTCACGAAGCAGCGCCGCGCGCGCCAAGGCTCCGCTGCGGGTTCCTTCCTTCAGCGCAAACAGGCTCGACGCAAGCGCGGCGAGGGCCTCAAGCTGCGCGAGGACTTCCGGGGAGGGGCGCGGCCGCGGCTCGCGGTCGAGGACGCAAAGCGTACCCAGTGTCGCGCCTCCAACGACGATCGGCGCTCCGACGTAGAAGCGAACGTGGTCTTCGCCAGTCACCAGCGGATTTTCAGCGAAGCGAGGGTCGTGCAAGGCGTCTTCAACGACCATGACATCGTTTGCGGCAGCGATCGCGTGGGCACAAAAAGACTGCTCGATGGGTGTCTCGCCACGTTCAAAGCCAGTCCTTGCCTTGAACCACTGACGCTTGGCCTCAAGCAGCGAGACCAGCGCGACAGGCGTTCCCATGACGTTGCCGGCGAGCTGCGCAATGCGGTTGAAATCGGCATCGGATTCGGTGCCGATCGTCTCGAGCGCATGCAGGCGCGCCAAACGGTGCTGGTCGTTGACGGTTTGCCAGACATGCTCCGGCAAGCCCGGTCGCCCTGCGTTTCCCTGCCCCAATGGTCGAGGTCCCCCTGTAGTTCTCATCGATTCCCAATACGCCGCCCGGCTCTAAAAGGCGGTTGCGGCGGATGCGGAACATTTGGCTGACAGACGCATTGGTCCGGTGATTGCGCGGGCCTTATGCCGCGCTGCAATGGAGATTCCCAGTGGAAGAAAAGAAGGTCACGGCCGAAAGAGCACGCCAGGGTCGAAACGGGTACCGCGTGTTCACAATCCTTGCCGTCGGGCTCGCACTCGCCGGAGCCGTGTGGCTCGGGCTCGAATTCTGGGGCGAGAGCATCGATTCCCGCAGCGTGGACCAGTCGGGAGTCAGCGCCGACCAACCTCAATCCGGCTCCGCCCAATAGCAGCGATCCCTCGCCGAATTTTCCGGTCCCAAGATGCATCACGCGGCCCTTGCCAGGGACGATGCCGCCGGCGCGACGACGCTTAATGCGCCGGGGTGTATCCTGACATGTGTCTCGGGGCTCAATTCGCAAAGCTCACCGTCGATGGCAGCCTTCAACTTTCTGCGCCGGGAACGAATTGTCAGCTTCACCTCTTCTGACTGATGTATCTCCACCTGCTGATTGTCGCGCCACCGGCCGCGCGCCATGTTGAGCACGAAACTCAGTATCTCGCTGCGTGCGCGTGCGACCGTGACGTAGACACCGAGCACGCCGCCGTCCGGCCGTTCCGCATAGGGCAGGTGGCCTTCCCCGAACAGATTGTTGGTGATGCCGATCGCGGTCGACCGGGCGACGATCTCGGTCTCGCCCAGCAGCAGCGAGACATCAAGTGCGGGCGGGTTGCGGAGCGTTGCTATGGCGGCTCTTGCCGAGGCGCCGATCTTGCCGAGCCTGGAGGCAAACTCCATCCTGGATCGAAGATCGATAAGCCGGGCGTGCATGCCGACGGAGAACTGGTGCACGAAGGGACGGCCGTTGGCGCTGGCGATATCGACCTGCCTTATCGGCGCCGTGGCAAGCGCCGCCACGGCTTCGTCGAGCGATAAGGGAATTCCGAGGCTGCGGGCAAAGAGATTCATAGTTCCGGCCGGCAATACCGCGAGGGCCTTACCGCTGTCCATCAGGATTCCGGCCGCCGCCGAGATCGTGCCGTCGCCGCCGCCCGCCAGAACAACATCCGCGTCGGTTGCCGCAGCCTTTTTCAGACCGGCGATCAAACCGTCGCCGGCGACAAGGTCGATTTCGAGGGAATGTCCGGAGGCTTCGAGAGTCTCGCGCATGCGCGCGCAGAAGTCGTCAAGATCGATCGTGCGCATCGTGCCGCCGTCACGGTTGATAACCGCCACAAATTGCATTCCGAGCTACCCCCAATCAATTATCCAGCCGTCGAATGCCGGGCATCCAACCCTGCCTAACGACTCCGAACGAGCGTTGTTCCATCCAAAATGACAGTGTTCGAGGCAAGTCCAACCAGCTGATCAAGCCCAAAAAAAAGCCCGGCCTGTTGGCGCGTGAATTTCGGAACAAGTTACAGGTGGCCACGTTGTTGGGGCGTGAAGTCGCGCCGGACCTTTCCTTCGAGAGACGGGTCCAGCGCGACAGTGCAATGAGACCATTTCTGAAACCATGCACAGGGAGACAATATCATGATCCGCAATCTGCTGGCTACAACCGCACTTGCAACGCTCATTTCGACGGGCGCCTTCGCTCAGGAAGCCACGGCTCCGGCAGCGACCACCGAGCCTGCCCCGATGACGCAGGATGCCAACCCGGCTGTCGACGCAAACGCTCAGGTCGAGCGTGCCGACGGCCACCTCGCAAGCAACCTCATCGGCGAGGAAGTTTACAACGGTACCGGTGACGACGCCGAGAACATCGGTGAAGTCAACGACATCGTCATCAGCGCCGACGGCAGCATTGAGTCCGTCGTGATCGGCGTCGGCGGCTTCCTCGGCATCGGCGAAAAGGACGTCGCAGTGGAATATTCGCAGCTCGACTGGGCAGAACGTGACGGCGACCGCTGGCTCGTTGCCCCGATGAGCAAGGAGCAGCTCGAGTCGCAGACGGCATTCGACGCCAGCGCCTATGAGCCGGCCCCGGCCAATGTCGCCGTAAACACCACGGCGCAGGACGGCATGGCCCCGGCAACCGACCAGACCGCTGCGGATCCGGCTGTCCCGGCCACCGACCAGACGGCCCAGGCTCCGGCTGTCGATCCGGCAGTCCCGGCCACCGACCAGACGGCCCAGGCTCCGGCTGCTGATCCGGCAGTCCCCGCCACCGATCAATCGGCACAGGCTCCGGCCACCGACAACACCGCGACCGCGGCCATTGATCGTTCGACCCTGAAGGAGATTCCCTCGGGCGAGATTCGTGCCGAGGAGATGGTGGGCACCACCGTTTACGGCGCGAACGACGCCAATGTCGGCGAGATCGGCGACGTCATCCTGACCGCTGACGGCCAGGTCGACGCCTACATCATCGACGTAGGCGGTTTCCTCGGCATCGGCGAGAAGGAAGTTGCCGTCGGCAGCGACAATCTCGCCTTCATGACCGACAAGGACGGCAACAAGTACCTCTACACGACCTTCACCGAGGAGCAGCTCGAAGCCGCTCCGGCCTATGATGAAGGCACCTATGCCGATACGCGCGACGACCAGCGCATGATCATGACCAAGTAAGGTCACTGACATTCAGGCATTGAAGAACCCGCGCCGGAAACGGCGCGGGTTTTTCTTATCCTGGGGGCAACGGCGCCAGGTGACCCGACACACCGCGCTCGGTCAACTGCGACAGAGCGAGCGACTGGTCGAGATGCCTGGCGCGCCACTCGAGCAACCGCTCGGCCATGGCGAGACGCAGCGAAAGACAAGCGGCATCGCCGGCGAGATCATGCAGCTCGGCCGGATCTTCGGCGAGATCGAACAGAAGCGGCGGCAGCCCGCCGCCGAAATGCACATATTTGTGCCGCTCAGTTCTGACTACGGACAGGTTGCATTGCCGGGCCTCGAGGCCGAAATGTGCCTCGGCGTCGCCGCTGTCCACGGAGCGGAAGTCGAACTCCCAATGAACCGCATCGCGCCATGATCCGGGTGGCACACCCTGGAGGAAGGGCTTCAGCGACCTGCCGTCGAGATGGGCCGGCAAGGGCTGCTCCAGCAGGTCGAGAAGGGTCGGCATGATGTCGACCGCCTCGGTGAAATGCTCGACGCGCCTGCCCGCCGATGCCGCCTGTCGCGGATCGCGCAGGATCAGCGGAATGTGGTAGCTGCCGTCGAAATAGCCGCCCTTTCCCAGCATGTGGTGGTCGCCGAGCATCTCGGCATGGTCGGAGGTCAAGACGATGATCGTGTCATCCCAGCAGCCGGCCGCGCGCAACGCTTCCCAGATCCGGCCGAGCTGGGCATCCACTTCCGACACCATGCCGTAGTAGATCGCGCGGATCTGGCGGATCGCAGCCTCGTCGAGGTCGCGCACGAGGCCTTCGAGCTCGGGCCGGAAGCTCGCTGCCGATTGCGTGCCGATGAGGTAGGCGAGAAGCGGGTGGGTGCCGGCCTCTTCCTGCCAGGTTTCCTGCCGCGCGATGGCGGGCACGCTGTCCGGGCGGTACATATGGTTGAAGGGTTCGGGAACAATGAAGGGCGGGTGAGGGCTGATGAAGGAAAGATGGGCGCACCAGGCGCCGTCCTGCTCTCCGAGCCAGCGGATGAAAGAATCGGCGAGGAACGCCGACGGCGTCTCGTCACGCGAATAGACGGGCGGTGCATCCGAGACGCTGCCTGCCGGACCGCCGACCGGGCGGTGGATGCCGGGGCTTCCGGCCGAGACATCGATACCGCGCGCGGCGAGCCAGGAGAGCCAGGGTTTCTGGTGTTCGGGCAGGAGCTGGCGCACCGAGAATCCCGGCAGGACGCCTTCATAGCTCCTGAGGTGCGGATCGCGCGGTGCGAGCCATCGCGGATCGGGCGCCACGTCGGTGTAGCCGAAGAGTGTCGGATCGTAACCATTGCGGCGCAGGGCCAGCGCGATATTGTCGTGGCGCCGGTCGAGCGGCGTGCCATTTCGAACAACGCGATTGTTCATCTGGTAGAGGCTCGTATAGAGGCAGGCCCGCGCCGGCGCGCAGGGCGCTGCGCCCGCGTAATGGCGGGCAAACATGACGCCTTCGCGCGCCAGCGCGTCGGCATTGGGCGTGAGGACCAGAGGATGACCGGCTGCCGACAGGCAGTCGCCCCGCCACTGGTCGCAGGTGATGAGGAGGATGTTGGGCGCCATTCCTGCCGGTTTCCGAGGATCGCCCCATGGAACCGGATTTGACGGCCGTTGCAAGCGGCGGTTTGCGGTTGGGATGGGGAAGGCCGGCGTCGTTCACCAATGATGAACAGTCCATTCTGATTGCGCGGGCTTTTGTTGACCATCGCATTGACCGACATATGACCCAAGCCAGCGCCCCAGCCGGCACAACCGAAAGGAGCACGACAATGCTCGACCAGATCAAGGGTCTCCACCACGTCACGTCCATGGCTGCCGATGCGCGCCAGAACAATGACTTCTTCACACACAAGCTCGGCCTGCGCCGGGTCAAGAAGACCGTCAACTTCGACGCGCCCGACGTCTACCATCTCTATTATGGCGACGAGGTCGGCACGCCGGGCTCCGTGATGACCTATTTCCCGTTCCCGAACATCGGCAAGGGCCGTCACGGCGCCGGCGAAGTCGGGACCACGGCCTATGCCGTGCCGGAAGGGACGCTGCCGTTCTGGACGCAGCGCCTGACCGAGCAGGGCGTCACCGGGCTGAAGCAGGAGACCAGCTTCGGCGAGAACCGGCTGGCCTTCGACGGCCCCGACGGCGACAGCTTCGCGCTCGTCGAGGCGAAGGCCGACGGACGCCCGGCATGGACCCGGGGCGGCGTCGCCAATGACGAGGCGATCCGCGGCTTCCACTCCGCGTCGCTGCGGCTGAAGGACGGCAGCGCGACCGAGGAGCTCCTGAAGTTCATGGGCTACGAGGAAGTCGATGCCGCCGGCAATGTGCGGCGGCTGGCGGTGAAGAACGGCAACGGCGCCGACATCATCGACATCGAGAGCGTTCCGGGCGCGGCGTTCGCCGACCTCGGCGCCGGGTCGGTGCATCACATCGCCTTTTCCGTCGAGAACCGTGCCAAGCAGCTCGAGGTGCGCAAGGCCCTGCTCGACACGGGCTACCAGGTGACGCCGGTGATCGATCGCGACTATTTCTGGGCGATCTACTTCCGCACCCCGGGCGGCGTGCTGTTCGAGGTGGCGACCAACGAGCCCGGCTTCGACCGGGACGAGGATACCGCGCATCTGGGCGAAGCGCTGAAGCTGCCGTCGCAGCACGCGCATCTGCGCGAGTACCTGGAAAAGCACCTGCAGCCGCTCGGCGCGTAAGGAGGACGTGATGTCCACGCAGTCCTATGTCCACAAGGTGCTGCCCGGTTCGCCGGGCGGCGCGCTGCTCTTCGCCTTCCACGGCACCGGCGGCGACGAGAACCAGCTCCTGGCCCTCGGGCGCGACCTGATGCCCGACGCGACCATCGTCGCGCCGCGCGGCGACGTCTCGGAATTCGGCGCCGCGCGCTTCTTCCGGCGCACGGGCGAGGGGGTCTACGACATGGCCGACCTTGCCCGCGGCACCGAAAAGATGGCGGCCTTCGTCAGGGCGCATGTCGCGGCCGGCAAGCCGTCGCGCGTGCTGGGGATCGGCTATTCGAACGGGGCGAACATCCTCGCCTCAACGATCTTCCTGGACCCGGCACTCTTCGACGCTGCGGTGCTGATGCATCCGCTCATTCCCTTCGATCCGGCGGTCAATGGCGAGCTCAAGGGACGGCGGGTGCTGATCACGGCCGGGCGCCGGGACCCGATCTGTCCGCCCGACCTGACGGCGCGGCTCGAGGCCAGCCTGCTGGCCAGGGGCGCCGATGCGGCAACGGTCTGGCACGATGGCGGCCACGAGCTGCGGCCAAACGAAATCGACGCGGCCAGGGCCTTCCTGCAGCCGGCAACAGCGGGAGCCTGACATGACTGACCAGACAGCGGAGATCGTGCTCGAGGACAAGGGCTCGAAGGGGCGCTATTTCCTGCGATTGCCACAGGGCGACGAAGCCGAGATGACCTTCACCAAGATCGGCGAGCACCAGATCATCATCGACCATACCGAGGTGCCGGATGCCTTTCGCGGCCAGGGCGCGGGCTTGCGGCTGGTGACGCGCGCCGTCGAGGATGCACGGGCGGCCGGCACGAAGATCATCCCGCTCTGCCCGTTCGCCAATGCGCAGTTCCGCCGTCACCCGGAATGGGCCGACGTGCTGAAGGGCTGAGACCGGCGCAAGGACAGCACCGCGTGGCGCTCACGCGGCGCCGTCGGCCAGCGCGACCTGGTCGTTGATGGAGGTCAGCACGCTCCTGACGTCGAGCGTGCTGAAGGGTTTTTCGAGGATCAGGGGCCGCTCGTCGGTCGCCAGGGCGCCGATGTCGCTGCGTGCGCCGATCATGTCGCCGGTCACCAGCACGAAGCGGCGCGACAGGTCGGGCCGAAGCGCGCAGAACTCGCGGTAGACCCGCAGCCCGTTGGCCTCGGGCATGCGCAGGTCGCAAAACACGATGTCGGGGTCGAAGTCGGCAGTCGCCTCCTCGGCGGTCGTCCAGGCGGTGAGGATGCGCGCCTTGACGCCCATCAGTTCGAGAATGTCGGCGAGCGAGCCCGCGACATCGGGTTCGTCGTCGATGATGAGCGCGTGGCGAAGGCCACTGGAGCGCGTTTCCTGCGCCAGGGCCGCGGTGCGCGACCCGGCAAAGGCCGGCAGCTCCACGACAAAGCGCGCGCCGTGCGGCAATACCTCCTCGAAGCGGATGCGTCCCTTGTGGCGCTCGACGATCGACTTGGAGATCGACAGGCCGATACCCGTTCCGACGCCCACCGGCTTGGTGGTGAAATAGGATTCGAAGATGCGGTGGCGGATCTGAAGCGGGATGCCCGGGCCGGTGTCCTCGACCGAAAAGCCGACAATCGCCTCGCTCAGCCTGAAGGTCTTGACCGTGATGCGGCGCTCGCCATTGGCGGCGGCAAGCGCGTGCTGGCTGTTGATGAGGAAGTTCGCCGCCACCTGGGTGATGTGATCGGCATCGGCCAGCACCGGCAGCGCCTCGGCCGCGAAGACTGCATCGAGGCTGATGCCGGTCGAACGGGTGCCGTAGGCGGTGACCTCAAGGGCGGCGCGCACGGCATTGTTGAGGTCGGTCTCGTCGGGCACCGTCGGGTGGATGCGGACCATGCCGAGGAAGCTCTTGACGATGCGGCCGCAGCGCTCGGCAGCGGCGCGTACCTTCTCCGCGCGCAGCTTGGTCGGCGCATCGGGCGCGAATTCGTGCAGCAGGGTCGACTGGGCGACCACAACGGCAAGCGGGTTGTTGAGCTCGTGCGAGACGCCGGCCAGCAGCGAGCCCATCGCCGCCATCTTCTCGTTCTGGTGCAGCTTCTCGCGCTGGCGGTTGATCTCGGCCTCGGCCCGCCGCTGCTCGCGCAGATCGCGGATCGAGCCGAAAAACAGGCGCCGGTCGGCGACCTTCATTTCGGTCGCCGTCAGTTCGATGGGAAAAATCTCGCCATCGGCGTTCTGGGTGATCGTTTCCATGCGCTGGCCGATCATCGGCGCGCCGCGACCGGACATGTAGTCGGCGCCGGTGGCATATCCCTTGCGGTAGAAATGCGGCACCACCGTATGCAGCAGGTCCTTGCCGAGGATGGCGCTGCGCTTGAAACCGAAGATGCGCTCGGCCGCCGGGTTGAACTCGATGATGCTGCCGGTCTCGTCGATGACGATGATGGCGTCGAGCGACGCCTGCAGCATGGTCTGGCGGATGATCTCGCTGACATGGGCGTCGGAAAGCGAGCGCTCGACCGCATTGCCGATCGCCATGGCGACGATTTCGACGGCGGCTTTCTCGTCATTGGTCCATTCGCGCTCGACAAGACAGTCGTTGATCGCGATCGTGCCCCACAGATGGCCGTGCGCGAAGATGGTGACCGAAAGGAACGACTTGATCTTCTGCTTCTCGAAATCGGCGCGCAGGAAGCCGTCGATATCGCGCGTGCATCCGGCAAACATCTTGCCCTGGCGCAGTTCCTCGGCCAGCCTTTCAAGCAACGGGTCCGAGTTGATGATCGACTGGATGATGGTGGTCGGAGGCCCGGCCGGACCGACGATCTCGTCGTCAACCCAATAGGCCTGAATTGACTGCACAAGACCCTGGCCGGGAAGGTCGCGCAGCCTGAACAGGATCGCCCGGTGCCCGCCGAGCGAGCGAGCCAGCATCTCGAGCGAATCCCGGATCACCTGCTGCCAGTCGGAGGTCTCGCACAGGGTGCGGACGATACGCGCGGTCGCAACCGAAGCGCTGGGTTCGGCGATTCCCGGGTCGAGACTCGGAGGCAGGTTTTCCATCATGGCCGTGACAGCGCGTTCCGGCCGCTAGTGACCGTCGAGCGGAAGCGAGAAGATATAGCCTTCTCCGCGCACGGTCCGCAGGAACTTCGGGTTTGCCGGATCCTCTTCGATCTTCTTGCGCAGGCGCATGATGCGGATGTCGACGGCCCGCGAGGATTCGGGATCCTCATTGAAGCCGATCGCGTCGGAAATCGCGGCGCGGCTGAGCAGGCGGTTCGAGCGTGTCAGGAAAACCTCCAGCACGTCGAATTCGCTCTTGGCCAGCTCTAGGATGGCGCCGCCTCTTCCGACGACCATGCGACCGTCGAGATCGGCCTTGAAATCGCCGAAGGAAACGACCCTGCGCTTCCCGTCACCGGTTCCGTTGCTTGCCGGCAGGGCCGCCGTCTGGGGCGGCACCCGCCGCAACACGCTGCGCACCCGGGCCAGCAGCTCACGCAATTCATAGGGCTTGACCACGTAATCGTCTGCGCCAAGCTCGAGTCCGACGATGCGGTCGATCGGCGAACCGGCCGCGGTTGCATAGATCAGACCGATCTGCATCTGGCTGCGCAGCCAACGGCCCAGGGACAGGCCATCCTCGCCCGGCATGGCGATGTCGAGGATGGCAAGGTCGAAGGTCTCCGTCTCGACAAGGCAGCGCATGGCGGCGGCGCTTTCCGCGGTCATGACGATATAGCCGTTGGCGCCGAGATACTCGGCGACCGCGTCCCGAAGGTCGGGTTCGTCCTCAACGATCACGATCCGGCTGGGCAGTGTAATCATGCCTCCGCTATCGGAAGAAAGTAGATTGGGTATAAACATCGTGTCCAGCCTTGATTTGGCAAAGGGGAGAGTGCGGTTCATGGGTGCAAGACCGGTCGTTGCGCTGGTGTGCATGGCGCAGGACGACAGCCGGGATTTTGCCGACTATCTCGAGCGGCGCGGCTACGACGTCCGCGTCGTGGCCGAGGAGTGGATGCTCGAGTCCGTGGTCTCGTCGGTCGATACGGATGTCATGGTGGTCGGCGAGACGCTGCCCGCAAGCGCCGGGCTCGACCTGTTGCGCCGTCACGCCGGCGGCGATGGCCCGAGCTTCGTCATGCTTTCCAGCAAAGCAGACCTCATCGACAGGGTGCTGGCTCTCGAACTGGGGGCTGCCGACATCGTCACCGCGCCGGTGAACTGGCGCGAACTCGCTGCCAGGATCGCCGGCATCGCCGCGAGACGCGGCAAGAGCCGGGGCGAACTGATGGCGTTCGAGAATACCACCGTCGACCTCAAAGCCGCGCTCGTCATGCACAGGTCGGGTGAGGAGGAGCAGCTGTCTCCCGGTCAGGTCGCGCTGCTGCGCCTGTTCCTTGCCAACCCGCGCAAAGTGCTGTCGCGCGACGACATCATGGCGGCGGCTCCAGCCGAAAGCGTCGAGGCGTTCGACCGGTCGATCGATTCCCGGATCGTGCGGCTGCGGCGCAAGCTCGATACCGAAAGCATCACGACCATCCGCGGCTCCGGCTATCGGTTCGATCCTCCCTCCCCCAGGCAGCGTTGACCCGAGCACGGCAGTCAGCGCCAGACGACGTCTTGCGACGTCATCGCGGTCCGGTAAGCCTGATCCGGCGCTGCCGGCCGGTGCTTGAGCGCAACGGCGGCGACTGCGCCCATCGCCAGGAGGCACTGCAGGCAAAGCAGGGCCGACATGATGCCTGAGGCAAGTTTTCGGTTCGGGTTCATAGCGGATCGCCTTCACAGAGGAACGGCAGTCATGCGTCCCAACCGGGGAACGGACCGCATCGCTCAAGGAAACATTGCCTGACGCCTGTTTCGGCCCGATGCCGTCTATTGCCGGTGTTGTTTCCGGATGGATTCCGATTTGCCTTGCGCCGAAGCCCCTGCATCCGGGATCGACCCGGTGCGATTTCCGGCATGCCGGATTCTCCCCTTGCCTCCAATCGCGGTCCACGCGACTGTGGCCGACGCATCGAGGGGAATGAATGCGGGCTCTCCTGACCACACTGTTCTATTTTTCCCGGCGCCGCCGGCATGTGGCAATCTGGTTGGCCGGCATGCTGGCCGCGCTGATCGTGATCGCTGCCGCCGTATCGCCTTCCAGCCCGCTGGAGAAACTCAACTTCCTTGTCTTCGACAGTTACCAGACATTGAGTCCGCGCGCGGCTGCCGAGAGTGCGGTCCTGGTGGTCGACATCGACGACGAGAGCATCCGCCAGCTCGGACAGTGGCCCTGGTCGCGCACGATGCTTGCCAGAATGATCGACCGGCTGACCGAACAGGGAGCAGCCACCATCGGTCTCGACATGATCCTGTCCGAGCCCGACCGCACCTCGCCTTCGCTCGCCGTCGCGCAACTCGAGAGCCAGGGGTTCCAGGTCACATATCCGGGCGACGGCGCCGAGCTCGACCATGACCGCATTCTTGCCGCCAGCTTCGCACGGTCGCCCGTGGTCGCGGGCCTGGTTCTCGCCGAGTCCGTCACGACGCCACCGCCGCAGCCGAAGGCGGGCTTCGCCTTCGCCGGCGACAACCCCTCGCTTTACCTGCCCTATTATGCCGGCAGCGTTCCCAACCTCGCCGTGCTGGACGAAGCGGCGCCCGGCATAGGCGTCTTCAGCTTTCCGCCGGCCTTCGACGGCGTGGTGCGCCGCGTGCCGATGCTCTCGCGCTACAGCAACACGCTTTACCCCGCCCTCTCGGTCGAGGCGCTGCGCGTCGCGCAGGGGGCCTCGAGTTTCATCGTCAAGAGCACCGGCGCCAGCGGCGAGCTGGCCACCGGGCAACCCGGCATGACGGCGCTGAAGGTCGGCGCGCTCGAAGTGCCGACAGCCGCCGACAGCAGCATCTGGGTCTACTATTCGCAAAAGCCGGCGGCAGGCGTGCTTTCCGCGCACAAGCTCCTGGCGGCAAACCCCGACCCCGCGCTGCTTGGCCAGATCGAAGGCCGCATCGTACTGATCGGGACCTCGGCCATCGGCCTGCGCGACCTCGTGGCCACGCCGCTGGCGGCGGGACTGCCCGGCGTCTTCGTTCATGCGGAGATCATCGACCAGATACTCAGCGGCACGTACATCACCCGGCCGGACTGGGCCGCGGGTTTCGAAATCGTGCTGGCCGTGGTGGTCGCCGTCGGGGTTCTCGCGTTCCTGCCGTGGCTCTCGACGCTTGCCAATGCGCTGGTCGCAACACTGGCGCTCGGCCTGTGCATTGTAATCGGCTGGCTGGCCTTTGCCGATCATGCGCTGCTGCTGTCGCCGATCCTGCCGGCGCTGGCAGCCCTCCTGGCCTACGGCGTGGCCTCGGGCGTGCGGCTGCTGCTCAGCGAGAGCGAGAGCCGCTACATCAGGAGCGCCTTCAGCCACTATCTGTCTCCCGCCATGGTGCAGCGGCTGGTCGAGAACCCGCAGAGCCTCGTGCTAGGCGGCGAGGACAGGGAACTGACCATCCTGTTCTGCGACATCCGGTCGTTCACCAGCATCTCGGAGAGCATGGAGGCGACTCAGCTGACCGTCTTCCTGAACAACTTCCTGACGCCGATGACCGACGTGCTCATGCAGAACGGCGCGACAATCGACAAGTACATGGGCGACGCCATCATGGCGTTCTGGAATGCGCCGATCGACATTCCCGACCACCGGCGGCGCGCCTGCGAGAGCGTATTGGCCATGCAGGAGGCGCTGGACCGGCTCAACGAAGGGCTGGAGCGGCCGGTGCGCATCGGCATCGGCCTGAACACCGGCATCTGCTGCGTCGGCAACCTGGGTTCGCGCCAGCGCTTCGACTATTCGGCGATCGGCGACAGCGTCAATGTCGGATCCCGGATCGAGGGACTGACCAAGTTCTACGGGCTGAGCAACCTGATTGCAGACAGTACGGCGCGCGAGGTCGAGGGCATGGCGATGCTCGAGATCGACAGGGTGATGGTGGTCGGGCGCGACGAAGCGACGGCGATACACACGATCCTGGGCGGAAAAGAAATGGCCGCAAGCGAGGCGTTCCAGTCCCTGCGCGCATTGCATGGCGCGTTTCTGGCGCATTACCGCGCCATGCGCTTCGAGGAGGCCGCGGTCGGTCTCTCCCAGCTGCAGGAGAGCGCGCCCGCGCAGCTGCAGAAGGCCTATTCCGAGTACCGGACAAGGCTCGAGGCCTACCGGCTTTCGCCCCCGCCGCCCGGCTGGGACGGCTCCTACCGTGCCGAGCACAAGTAGCGGGTGCAGGCCTTGGCTGGCAGCGTTGGGCTGGCTCCGGTATAAGGTCCGCAGGGCATCTTCAGGGAGGACGGGGCGGTTGCAGGACTGGATTGAGCGGCCGGGCGGCCCGGCGGGCGGAACAGCATGAGGCCGCGCACGCGCCGCGGGGGCGGGCGGCCCACCATCTCGGATGTCGCGCGCCTTGCGGGCGTCGGCGCGATCACGGTCTCGCGGGCGCTGCGCGAGCCGGAACGCGTTTCGGAGAGCCTGCGCGGCCAGATCGAGCGGGCGGTCACCGAGCTCGGCTACGTCCCCGACCCGAATGCGCGGGCGCTGGCCTCGGCGCGGGCGGAGGTGTTCGGCGTGCTGGTGCCGTCGCTGACCAACAGCGTCTTCGCGGAAGTGGTTCGCGGCATCTATGACAGCCTGTCCGACGGCCCGTTCCGGGTGCAGCTCGGCAACACGCACTATTCCGGGCTGGAGGAGGAGCGCCTGCTGCAGGTGTTTCTAAGCCAGCGTCCGGCGGCGCTGATCGTCTCCGGCATCGACCAGACCAAGACCGCGCGCAGCCTGCTCGAGAAGGCCAACTGCCCGGTGGTGCAGATCATGGAGACGGGTCCAGATCCGATCGACATGATGGTCGGGTTCTCGCATTTCGACGGCGGGCGGGAGGCGACTGCCAACATGATCACGGCCGGCTACCGCCGCATCGGGTTCCTGGGCGCGCGGATGGACCCCCGTTCGCAGCGGCGGCTCGCCGGCTACCGGGCCGCCATGGAGGCCGCCGGCCTCTACGATCCGCGGCTGGTCAACACGACGCCGGTGCCGTCATCCGTCTCGCTGGGGCGGGACCTGTTCCGCGACGCGCTGGCAAAGGTGCCGACGCTCGACGCCGTCTTCTGCAACAATGACGATCTCGCGCTTGGCGTGCTGTTCGAATGCCACCGGGCCTCCATCGAGGTGCCGCAGCAGATCGGCATCACCGGCTTCAACGACCTCGACATGATGCAGGTGGCCTTCCCGTCGGTGACCAGCGTGACGACGCACCGCTACGAGATCGGCTGCCAGGCCGTCGCCATGGCCTGCGCGGCGATTGCCGGGGAAAGGCCCGAACAGCGCGTAGTCGATCTCGGCTTCGACCTCAAGCTGCGCGAGAGCACCGCCCGCCGCTAGCGGGGACCTTCCCCTACGGAATCTCGCTTTACAGCCTGACTTGGTAGCGCTACCATACTTGGGCATGACCGATTGCGCGGCGCTTCAGCCGGGCTGTCCGGTCAAGTCTTGGAGGAGACTGCGCACCGAACGGTCGCCGCGCCGCGGCGACGCTTCGGATGCAGGGGTGGAGGCATCTTCTGCGTGGCAACATGCCGTCGATGCTCACACCGAAACGCAACTGGGAGGAACAACAACATGATGAAATCATTGCTCGGCGGTATCGTCGCCGCATCCGCACTGGCCATGCTGACGTCGTCAGCGCTGGCCGAACCAGAAATCGTCAGCGGCCCGGCTGCCGAGGCCGAATGCTTTGCGCCATGGGCGGGCGATACCAAGTTCTTCAAATATCCCAAGAAGGAAGGCCCCTACCGGGTGGCTCTTGCCAACGGCTATATCGCCAACACCTGGCGCATCCAGATGATCCAGACGGCGAAGGCCTATGCGGCACAGCCGGAAATCGCCGCCAAGCTTAAGGAATTCAAGGTCGTGTCGACCGGCGAGGACGTGCCGGCGCAGATCTCGGCGATCAACAACTTCATCGATTCGGGCTACGACGCGATCGTCGTCAATGCCCAGAACCCGACGGCCTTCGCGCCGGTCATCAAGCGCGCCAAGCAGGCGGGCGTCATCCTGGTCGCCTTCGACAACACGCTGGACACCGAGGACGCCATCAACGTCAACGTCGACCAGAAGGGGCTCGGCGTGCTGTGGGCGGACTGGCTGATCAAGCATGTGCCCGACGGCGGCAAGGTCTTGGAAGTGCGCGGCGTTGCCGGCACGTCGGTCGACACCGACCGCCACAACGGCATCCACGAGACGCTCGATGCTTCCGGCAAGAACTGGGAAGTCACCGAGGTCGTCGGCAAGTGGGATGACGGCGTGGCGCAGAAGGCCACGGCCGACGCCATCGCCACCAATGGACCGTTCGCCGGCATCACCGCGCAGGGCGGCGACACCGGTGTCGTGCAGGCGATGATCGACGCCAAGCATCCCTTCGTGCCGTTCGGCGGCGAGACCGAGAACGGCTTCCGCAAGTTCTGCGCCAAGTTCGCTTCCGAAGGCCTGAAGTGCTCGTCGGCCGGAACGGGCCCGGCACAGGTCGCCGTCGCCATCAAGACGGCGATCGCGGCGCTCGAGGGCGAGGTGGTGCCGCAGTCGGTGAAGCTTCCGCTGGCGATCGTCGAGGATCCGAACTTCAAGGAAGGCGAGGATTACTTCCCCGACCAGTCCGACAACTTCTTCGTCGGCAACTCCTTCCCGACCTGCGGCATCAATTTCACCGCCCAGGAAATCATGGGACAGAGCAAGGAAAACCAGTAGGATTTGCCCCGGCGCCGCAGCCTGGCTGCGGCGCCTCTTTCTGGTCTGGCGTCGTCCCCGGAGGAACCAATGAACGAAGCGGCTCCGCTTCTTCGCATGGAAGGCATTTCCAAGCGCTATGGCGGCGTGCGCGCACTCGAGCGCGCCGACCTTGCCGTCGCGCCGGGACGCATTCATGCCATCCTCGGCGAGAACGGCGCCGGCAAGTCGACGCTGATCAAGGTCATGGCGGGCGTCGTGGCGCCCGACGAAGGCCGCATGACGCTGGACGGCAAGGAGGTCAGCTTTGCGTCTCCGGCGGCGGCAAACGAGGCCGGGATCGTCTGTGTCTTCCAGGAGCTGTCGCTGATCCCCGACCTCAGCGTGGCCGACAACATCGTCATTTCCGATCCGCCGAAGCGCTTCGGCATGATCGACCGTACGGCGCAGCGCAGGATTGCCATGGAGGCGCTTGCCCGCGCCGGCGCCGCCGACATCCACCCCCAGGCACTGGTCAAGGACCTGCCGCTGTCGCGCATGCAGATGGTGGAGATCGCCAAAGCGCTGGCGCGCAAGCCGCGCATCCTCATTCTAGACGAGGCAACCTCGGCGCTGACGGCAGCCGACGTGTCGAAGATCTTCGCGGTGCTGAAACGGCTGCGCTCGGAGGGCATGGCGCTGCTCTACATCTCGCACCGCATGAACGAGATCGAGGAACTGGCCGACGAGTGTACCGTGTTTCGCAACGGCAGCAACGTCGCTACCTATGCTGCCGGCAGCAAGTCCGACAGCGAGGTCGTCGAGATGATGATCGGACGCGAATACAGCCACGCCTTCCCGGCCAAGCCGGATCGCAAGACGTCGGACGAGACGCCCGTGCTGGAGGGCCGCAACCTGTCATGGACCAACAGGCTCGACGACATCTCGCTCAGCGTCCGCGCCGGCGAGGTCGTCGGTCTCGGCGGCCTGGACGGGCAGGGGCAGCGCGAGCTGCTGCTCGCCTTCTTCGGCGTCCTGCGCGGGCTGACCGGCGAGGTCCTCGTCAATGGAAAACCGGTTTCGATCGCCAGCCCGGCTGCCGCAAGGCAGGACGAGATCGGCATGGCGCTGATCCCGGAGGACCGCAAGACCGAGGGCCTGATGCTGCCGATGACGGTGCGCGAAAATCTCTCCTTCGCCGCGCTCGACAGGCTGTCGAAAGGCGGCGTCATCGATCGCGCGACAGAACAGAGCCTGATCGACGACATGGTGAAGCTGCTTGCCATCAAGACCGCGGGGCTGGACATTCCCGTCGGCGCGCTGTCGGGCGGCAACCAGCAGAAGGTGGTGATCGCCAAGTGGCTGATGCGCCAGCCCCGCATCATCCTGCTCAACGACCCGACGCGCGGCATCGACGTCGGAACCAAGCAGGAGATGTACCAGCTGCTGCGCAAGCTTGCCGAGGCGGGGGCGGCCATCCTGTTCTATTCGACCGACTACGACGAGCTGATCGGCTGCTGCGACCGGGTGCTGGTCCTTTATGACGGCACCATCAAGCGCGAACTGGTCGGCGCCGAAATTACCGAACGCGCGCTGATCGCCAGCGCGCTGAACATCCAGGGGGAAGAAGCAGCCATGGCCGAAGGAGCCAGCGCATGAAGGAATGGCGCTTCTGGGTTGCCGAACAGCGCGGAACGCTGCTGGCGCTCGGCATCTTCATCGTGATGTTCATCATCTACACCTCGAACCATCCGGCCGGCCTGACCGCCAATGTCGTCCAGACGGCGTCGAACAAGGGCGTGCTGCTGGCCTTCGTGGCAATGGCGCAGACGCTGGTGGTGCTGACCGCCGGTATCGACCTGTCTGTCGGCATGATCTTCATCCTGACTAACTGCCTGGCGTCATGGCTGGTGGTCGGCACCGGCATCGAGACGGCCCTCGGCGTCACGGCAGTGCTGGCGAGCGGGGCGCTCTGCGGCGCCATCAACGGAGCCATCGTGATCTTCGGCAGGCTGCAGCCGATCGTCACGACGATCGCGACGGGCGCGGTGTATTTCGGCGTTGCGCTGCTCCTGCGGCCGTTTCCCGGCGGCTCGGTCAACGAGGACCTTGCGGATGCGCTGACCGGTCGACTGTTCGGTGTGGTTCCAGCCAGCCTGGTGACGCTGCTGGCCGTCGTGCTGATCGTGTGGGTGCCGTTCAGCCGGTCCGTGCTCGGACGTGCAGCCTATGCCTCTGGCTCCTCGGAAGTTGCCGCCTACATGTCCGGCATGCCCATCCGGCGCGCGAAATTCGCGGCCTACACGCTGGCCGGGACGCTGGCGGCGATCGGCGGGCTGTTCCTCACCTTCTTCACCTATACGGGCGAGGCGGCCTATGCGAGCGGCAACGCCTATACGCTGTTCTCCATTGCCGCCGTCGTTCTCGGTGGCGTGTCGCTCTACGGGGGAAGGGGCAGCGCGATCGGCGCCATCTTCGGGGCGCTTGCCTTCCGCACCATTGGCGACCTGCTCTTCGTCTTCGATTTCGACCCGCTTTGGCAGCCGCTCTTCCAGGGCGTGGTGCTGCTGTTTGCGGTCAGTCTCGGCGCCTTCGGGCTCTTCAGGGTGCGCAACAAGCTGGAATGGTTCCAATGAGCGACACGGCGATGGAGCGCCTGACAAGCAGGATGTCAAAGTTCCTGAAACGTGCGGATCCGGCCGTGGTGACGGCGTTTGCGTGCATCCTTATCCTGCTGTTTCTCGGCAGCCTCTATTCGTCGAGCTTCCTGTCTCCCGCCTACCTGCTGCAGCAGTTGAAGGTTGCATCGTTTCTCGGCGTCATCGCGACCGGCATGATGCTGGTCATCCTGCTCGGCCACATCGACCTGTCAGTGCCCTGGGCGGTAGCAATGGGAGCGATGATGGCCTGCGCGGCGGCCGCTTACGGCCCGGTCGGCGTCGCGCTGGCGGTACCCTTCGGCGTGTTGTGCGGCATGGCGATCGGCCTCGTCAACGGCATTGGCGTGGCCTATCTGCGCATCCCGGCGATGATCGTCACGCTGGCCACGAACGCAGTCGCGCAGGGGCTCATGGTGGTCTACACGGGAGGCTATTCCCCGCAGGACTCGGCACCCGACGCGATGCGCTACCTGGCAACAGGATTCACAATTCCGGGAGTTCCGAACGCAGTTGTCATCTGGGCACTGATCGGCGCCGCAACCGTGTTCGTGCTGACCCGAACGAGCTTCGGACGCGCCGTCTACGGCATCGGCAACCGGGAGAGGGCCGCCTATCTGTCCGGCATCGACACGCGGCGGGTGGTGATGATCGCCTTTGCCATTGCAGGTGGCCTGTCGGCCTTTGGCGGGGTGCTCCTGGCCGGCTATGCGTCCAAGGCGTCACAGTCCATGGGCGACGAGTACCTGCTGCCGGCAATTGCCGCCGTCGTGCTCGGCGGCACCTCGATCCTCGGCGGACGCGGCTCCTATCTCGGCACGGTCGCCGGCGTCATCCTCATAACGCTGCTGCAGTCAATCCTGTCGGTGATGCAGATGCCGGAGGCCGGCCGGCAGATCATCTATGGCGTCGTGATCGTCGTCATGCTCCTGCTCTACGGCCGAACGCCGGCAAACCGATAGCAGAGCCCATGGACAGTGCATCGACAACCAGGCGACCATCGATCGTCGTCGTGATGGGCGTCAGCGGCTGCGGCAAGTCGCTGGTCGGCGCGGCCCTGGCCCAGGCGATGGGCGCCGCTTTCGCGGAGGGCGACAGCTACCATCCCGCGGCGAACATCGCGCGCATGTCCAGCGGCCTGGCGCTGCGCGACGAGGACCGCTGGGGCTGGCTCGACGCCATCGCGGACGAAATCGCCGAAGCCGACCGCAACGGCCGTGCGCTCGTCGTCACGTGCTCGGCACTCAAGCGCTCCTACCGCGACCGGCTAAGGCTGGCGAGCCCGCACATGCGGTTCGTCTATCTCGATGTCGGGCGTGATGTCGCGGCGTCGCGGGTGGCCGGCCGCAAGGGCCACTTCATGCCGGCCAGCCTGATCGACAGCCAGTTCGCCGCGCTCGAGCCGCCGGATGCCGATGAGATGGCGATTGCGCTCGATGCGACGCGCGATCCGGACGAACTGGTGGCCGAGGTGATCTGCGCGCTTGCCGGCGAGTTGCCGGCATCGCAAACTTGACCCGAACGGTCCGCGCGCGATGTGCGGCGCCGACAGAAGACAGTTGATCTGCCAGGGAGGAATGAATGTTCAGCGTCATCGAAGGCACCGGCTACGAGGTCATCGACGAACGGTTCGCCGGCTGCTTCGTCGGCAACGCCCGGGTCGAGAGGCTGTGGAGCGGCGGGCGCTGGTGCGAGGGGCCGGCCTGGTTCGCGGCCGGCCGTTATCTCGTCTGGTCCGACATTCCCAACAACAGGATGATGCGTTTCGACGAGACCGACGGGTCGGTTTCCGTGTTTCGCCAGCCCGCGGACAATTCGAACGGCAACACGGTCGACTACCAGGGCCGGCTGGTGACCTGTCACCATCTGTCGCGCCGGGTAACCCGTACGGAGCATGACGGGTCGATCACGATCATTGCCGACCGGTTCGAAGGAAAGCGTTTCAACTCGCCGAACGACGCGGTGGTCAAGTCCGATGGCTCGATCTGGTTCACCGATCCGTCCTACGGGATACTCAGCGACTACGAGGGCATGACCGCCGAGCCGGAGATCGACGGCTGCCACGTCTATCGCGTCGACCCGGCAACCGGCGAGGTGCGGCGGGTGGCCGACGATTTCGTCAAGCCGAACGGGCTGGCCTTCTCCGTCAATGAGAAGACGCTCTACATCGCCGATACGGGCGCCTCGCACGATCCGAAGGGACCGCGGCATATCCGCAAGTTTGGCGTCGGCGCCGATGGCAGCCTGTCGGGCGGCGAGGTGTTTGCCACATGCGACAACGGGCTTTTCGACGGCTTTCGCGTCGACAGGGCAGGGCGGATCTGGTCGAGCGCGGGAGACGGGGTCCACTGCTACGACCCGGACGGAACGCTGATCGGCAAGGTGCGCGTTCCGGAGGTCGTCGCCAACGTCACTTTCGGCGGACCGAAGCTCAACCGGCTGTTCATCTGCGGCACGACGTCACTCTATTCGGTGCTCTTGCCGGTCAACGGCGCAAAGCCGGGCTGACAAAGGCAAATTTCCGTTAACCGGCAATGCAAAATTCGCATTGCCCCTATGCAAAACAATCCATTCTAAACGGTGCCGACATACCCCATCTACGCGCGGTAACGAGAACAGACGAGATAGAGAGTCTACCGCGATGAACCTGATCAAGAACTACCGCAACTGGCGCCGCTACCGCGATACCGTGAACGAGCTGAGCCGCCTGTCGACGCGCGAACTGAACGACCTCGGTATCAACCGAAGCGACATCCCGGGCGTAGCCCGCGGCCAGCGCTAAGAATTGCAGTTTCGGCGAGGCTTCTCCTCCCACCTTGCCGAATTGGCCTAGCGTTCCCTCCCCTCCCGATCGCTGGCCACCAGTCAGAGAACCCGTCAATCCCAAGGATTGGCGGGTTTTCTGTTTCTAGGCCGCTTTCGGCGCAGAAATGCGTAGACTTGCCGCTGGCCGACGGCGGTTGTAACCGAGGCCGAAAGCGAACGGTCGAGGGAGCTTCCCCGTGCAGAATGCCATTTCCGACCTCGATCTCCTGCTGGCGTCGATGGAGCCGGTGCTCAACCCGGTCGAAGTCGCCTACGTAACCTTCGCCAAGGACGAGGCCTGTGCGTTCGACCTGTCGGGAGACGACGTCATCGGCACGTTCCGCGAGGCGGAGGGCCTGACGGCGATCGTGGTTCACGATTCTGCGCTGCGGGCCGGCGTCCCGGTCGTGCTGCGTGCCGCCTGGATCACCTTGACCGTGCATTCCGACCTCGAGGCGGTAGGCCTCACGGCGGCTTTCGCAACGGCGATCGGGGATGCGGGAATCAGCTGCAACGTCGTTGCAGCCGCCTATCACGACCACATATTCGTGCCGTCGGAAGCAGCCGGGGAAGCCATGGCAGCGCTGCGGCGATTGCAGGCGCAATCGGCCGGAAGACGGAGCTGACCCGGCATCGGGCGAACTGAAAATTTCAATGTTGCATTGCGGCAAAATTGGATCAGGATACCGCCGAACTCTTTGCAGAGTCCGCACATCGATCCGTGAGGGGCGTAGATGGGCTTCATGTTTGACAGTGTTCTGGGTCGTCCGTTTCGCGGTCCCGGCGTCTGGCCTCCGGCCGCCGCTGCCGTGGTCCTCGGCCTGCTTCTCGCTATCTCGGGGCCGGCTGTCGCGCAGCAGGAGCCACCGGCCGTCACCGTCGCCAAGCCGGTGGTGCGCGAGATCGTCGAGGACGACGAGTTCGTCGGTCGCTTCCAGGCGGTGGACGAGGTTGCGATACGCTCGCGGGTAAGCGGCTATCTCGACCAGGTGCATTTCAGGGACGGCGCTCTCGTTTCCAAGGGCCAGCTGCTGTTCACCATCGACCGGCGCCCCTACCAGACGACCTATGACGCGGCGCGCTCGCAGGTGGACGTGGCCTCCAGCGTGCTCGACTTCACCAAGGCGCAGTTCGAGCGCGCCGACGAACTGGCCAAATCGGGCAACCTCTCGATTTCCACCCTCGACGACCGCCGGCGCGAGTACCTGTCGGCGCAGGCGGCCTTCCAGGGGGCGACCGCCGCGCTGCAGAGTTCCAAGCTCAACCTCGAGTTCACCGAGATCAAGGCGCCGCTGTCGGGTCGCATCGACCGGCGCCTGGTGTCGGTCGGCAATCTCGTGCAGTCCGACAGCACCTTGCTGACGACGATCGTGGCGACCGATCCGATCGACTTCTATTTCGACATCGACGAGCGGATCTACCTCGCCTATGCCCGCGACGCGCGCGAGCGGGGCGGCGTGCTGCAGGACGGCGGCTCGCGGCTTGAGGTGAAGGTGCGCATCGCCGACCGTGGCGAGACGTCGTTCGACGGGACGCTCGACTTTGCCGAGAACCGGATCGACAGCGCGACGGGAACGCTGCGCACGCGCGCGCGCTTCGCCAACCCCGACGGCATCCTGCAGCCCGGCATGTTCGGCCGCATCAACGTGCCGGGCTCCTTGCCCTACAAGGGCGTGCTGATCCCCGACGAGGCGCTCGGCTCCGACCAGGACCGCCGCATCGTGCTGGTGGTCGACGATGCCGGCGCCGTTTCGGCCAAGCCGGTGCGCATAGGCCCGCGCATCGACGGCTACCGCGTCATCCGCGAGGGCCTGACCGGCGACGAGACCATCATCATCAACGGTCTGATGCGGGTTCGACCCGGCATCACGGTCAAGCCGGAGCTCGTCGTGCTGCCGCCGGTGGCGGAAACGGCCGGTTCCAAATGAGGTTCTCGCACTTCTTCGTCGACCGGCCGATCTTCGCATCGGTCGTCTCGATCGTCCTGGTGATCGTCGGCCTGATCGCCTACCAGCTGCTTCCGACGGCGCAGTATCCCGAGATCGCGCCGCCGACCATCGTGGTGCGGGCGCAGTATCCCGGCGCCGACGCCGAGACGATCGCAGCAACCGTCGCGACGCCGATCGAGCAGGAAATCAACGGCGTCGAGCACATGCTCTACATGTCGTCCTATTCGGCCAGCGACGGCTCGATGGCGCTGACCATCACCTTCGAGCTCGGCACCGATCTCGACGCCGCGCAGGTGCTGGTGCAGAACCGGGTGTCGATCGCCGAGCCGCGCCTGCCGGAAGAGGTGCGAAGGCTCGGCATCACCACGGCCAAGAGCTCGCCCGACCTGATGATGGTCGTGCACATGCTGTCGCCCGACGACACGTATGACCAGCTCTACGTCTCCAACTATGCGCGGTCGCGCGTGCGCGACGTGCTGCTGCGGCTCGACGGGGTGGGCGACGTCATCCTCTTCGGCGAGCGCGAATATTCGCTGCGCATCTGGCTCGACCCGGAAAAGCTGTCGGCGCTCGGCATGACGGCGGGCGATGTCGTGCAGGCGCTGCGCGACCAGAACGTGCAGGTTTCCGGCGGCTCCATCGGCGCGCCGCCCAATGATGGCGGGACGGCGTTCCAGTATGCGGTGACGACGCAGGGCCGGTTCGACGATGCGCGCGAATTCCGCGACGTGATCGTCAAGTCCACCGAGGACGGCCGGCTGATCCTGCTGCGCGACGTCGCGCGGATCGAGCTCGGCGCCCGGCAGTATGTGACGAACTCCTACCTCAACGGCAAGGCCGCGGTGGCGCTTGGCATCTTCCAGCGGCCGAACACCAATGCGCTGGCCGCGGCCGAGGAGATCCAGACGACGATCAAGGAGCTGTCTGCCGACTTCCCGAGCGGTCTGGCCTACCAGATCGTCTACAACCCGACCGAGTTCATCGCGGAGTCCATCAACGAAGTCTACAAGACGATCGTCGAGGCGATCCTGCTGGTCATCATCGTCATCATCGTCTTCCTGCAGTCGTGGCGCATGGCGATCGTGCCGATCGTGGCCATTCCCGTGTCGCTCATCGGCACGCTCGCGGTGCTGCTCGCCTTCGGCTTCTCGCTCAACATGCTGACGCTGTTCGGCCTGGTGCTGGCGGTGGGCATCGTCGTCGACGACGCCATCGTGGTGGTCGAGAATGTCGAGCGCAACATCGCGCTCGGTCTGCCGCCGCGGGGTGCTGCGCACCGCACGATGGACGAGGTCGGAACCGCGGTGCTCGCCATCTCGCTGGTGCTGATCGCCGTCTTCGTGCCGACCGCCTTCATTCCCGGCATCTCGGGCCAGTTCTACCTGCAGTTCGCCGTGACCATCGCGGTCTCGACGGCCATTTCGGCCTTCAATTCGCTGACCCTGTCGCCGGCGCTTGCCGCGCTGCTGTTCAAGTCGCATCACAGCTCGGCCGCGCCGCCGCGCTTCTTCCTGGCGCGCTTCGGCCGTGCGCTGGCGGACGGATTCAATCATGGCTTCGACCGGGTGTCCGCCGCCTATGCGCGGCTGGTGCGGTTCCTGGTCGGCTCGACGGTGGCGCTGCTGGCGATGCTTGCCGTCTTTGCGGTGCTGATCTACGCGACCGTCCACATGATCCAGACTGTGCCGCGCGGCTTCATCCCGGCGATGGACCAGGGCTACGCGATTGTCGTGATCCAGCTGCCCGAGGGCGCCTCGCTCAGCCGCACCGACGCGGTGGTGCAGCGGGCCTCCGAAATCGCGCGCAACACGCCGGGCGTCGCCAATGCGGTTGCCTTCGCCGGCTTCTCCGGTGCGACCTTCACCAATGCCAGCAATGCCGGCGTCGTCTTCACGCCCTTCGACAGTTTCGAGCACCGGCTCGAGACGGGAGAGACGTCGGCAAAGATCGTCGGGTCGCTCTATGCCAACCTGCAGAGCATCCAGGAAGCCTTCATCATCGCGCTGCCGCCATCGCCGGTGCGCGGCATCGGCAACTCGGGCGGCTTCAAGCTGCAGCTGCAGGAGCGCAACAGCGCGGACGTGCGGCCGCTGCTGGCGCTGGCCTACGAGATCGCCGGCAAGGCGAACCAGACGCCCGGGCTGACCGGTGTCTTCACCACTTTCTCGGCCTCGAGCCCGCAGCTCTTCCTGGAGATCGACCGCGACAAGGCGCGCATGCTGAACGTGCCGATCCCCAACATCTTCGAGACGCTGTCGATCAACCTCGGCACCGCCTACGTCAACGACTTCAATGCGTTCGGACGTGTCTACCAGGTTCGGGCGCAGGCCGACCAGGCGTTCCGCATCGAGCGCGAGGACATCAGCAAGCTGAAAGTGCGTTCGGCGACCGGCGCGCTCGTGCCGCTCGGAACGCTGGTCGAGATCAAGGATGTGACCGGTCCGGCGCTGGTCCAGCGCTACAACATGTACGTGTCGGTACCGCTGCAGGGCAACGCGGCGCCCGGCGTCTCGACGGGCGACGCCCTCAACCTGATGGAAAAGGTCGCCGCAGAGACGCTGCCGCAGGGGACGTCCTACGAGTGGACGGAACTGGCGCTGCAGGAAAAGCAGACCGGCAACACGGCGGTGCTGATCTTCGGCCTGTCGGTGCTGTTCGTCTTCCTGGCGCTGGCGGCGCAGTACGAGAGCTGGATCATGCCCTTCGCCATCGTGCTGGTCGTGCCGCTCGGCGTGCTGGCGGCCCTGCTCGGCGTTGCCTTCAGGGGGCTCGACAACAACATACTGGTGCAGATCGGCCTGATCGTGCTGGTCGGCCTGGCAGCCAAGAACGCCATCCTGATCGTCGAATTCGCCCGCCAGGCGCAGGAGAGGGGGGCTTCGACCGTCGATGCAGCCGTCGAGGCCTGCCGGCTGCGCCTGCGGCCGATCCTGATGACCGCCTTCGCCTTCATCCTCGGCGTGCTGCCGCTGATGATCGCGACCGGGCCGGGCGCCGAGATGCGCCAGTCGCTCGGCACCGCCGTCTTTTCAGGCATGCTCGGGGTGACGATTGTCGGCCTGTTCCTGACGCCGGTGTTCTACGTGGCGCTGCGATCGCTGTTTCCGCCAAGGGCGGCAACGGAAGAAGCACCGCATCCGGCCGAACCGGCGCCGCCCGCCTCCTGAACCCGGAACCGCGGCTAGTCGTCGTCAGGCTCCTCGAGCCGGGTGCGCACCGCAGCCACCATGACGATAGGCCCCGAGCAGCGCTCGACGACGGCTGCGGCCGTTTCGCCGAAGAAGAGTTCGTCGCCTGATCGCGGCGTCACGCCCATGACGATCATGGCGACGCCCTTGGCGGCCTCCCGGCAGATCGCGTCATGCGGCGAACCGCGCTTGCGGATCGCCGTCTCGATGCCGACGCCGTAGCGGTCGGCCATGGTGACGATATCCTTCAGCACGGCCTCCTCGCGACGCAGCGAGACCGAGTTGCGCTGGCCGCGGCTTTCGTTGGACACGTAGAGAGCGCGGACGCCGGCGCCCGTCGGCCGCGCAAGCGCAAGGGCAAGGTCGATGGCGCGGCGCGACACTTCGGTGCCGTTGACCGGCACGAGAATGATCGAACCGGCCTCGAGCTTCGGCGTCTTTCCGCCTGCAGCCCCCTTGGCGACGATGCAGGCGGGGCCTTCGAAGCCGCTGGTGAGGTCGTTGAGCCGCTTCGAAAAACCGCCCTTGGACGTGACCGCGTTGCGGATGCCGACCAGCAGCATGCTGTAGCCCTTGCGCGCCTCGTCGGCGATGGTCTTGCCGGTGGCCTGGATCTCGGTGCGCGCCGTCAGGTGGACCTTGGCGACTGCCGTCGCGTCGCCTTCCTCGATGGCAGCCGCACTTTCCTTGGCGCCCTTCTTGATCTCGTCGAGATGGGCTTCCGGGACCTCGTCGCTCTTCTCGTCCGCGGCACCCGCCTTGAGACGCAGCAGCGTCGTCGGCATGCCGCTCGCACCGCCGAGCAGTCCGGCGAGATAGGCGGTGAACTTGCCGACCGCGCTGTCGTCCACAGCGAGCAGCAGGCGCTCCAGCTTGGCGACGAAGCCCCGCTCGTCCAGCGCCTCGCGATCGATGCGCTGCTTTTCGTCCTCGGCCGCAGGCAGGCGACGCAGCGCCCAGCGCAGCATCGGCGGCATGGCCAGCGTGGTGACCACGGCCATGGTGACGATCATGGTGAAGAGGTCGTGCGACAGGATGCCCATCGCCAGGCCGATGCTGGCCACAATGACTTCGGTCGAGCCGCGCGCGTTCATGCCGCAGCCGATGGCGACGGATTCCATCCATGACATGCCGGCGAGTTTGCCGCCGACAAAGGCGCCGCCGAACTTCCCGATGCTTGCAAAGAGGATGAGGCCGAGCGTCAACAGCGCGAGGCCGGGGTCCAGCAGAACGGTGAGGTCGGCGGACAGGCCGGCCATGCCGAAGAAGACCGGGGCAAACAGCGCGGTGATGACGCCGCGCAATTCGCCTTCGATGTGGTCGGTCAGGATCGGAGATTCGCCGACGAGAATGCCCGCGACGAAGGCGCCGAGAACCGTGTGGACGCCGATCCAGTCGGTGATCAGCGCCATGGCGCCCATGATCGCCAGGATCATGCTGATCACCGCATATTCGCTCTCGGCGAAGTCGTTGGTCCAGCGGATGAGCGTGAAGACGATCCGGCGGCCGATGGTGAAGCTGAACAGCATGAAGGCCAGAACCGAAGCGACCGTCGTGGCGAGCGGCACCAGTTCAAGCTTGCCGTTGGTGGCAATGCCGAAGGTTACGGCGATGATGACCCAGCCGATCGTATCCTCGATGATCGCCGAAGAGACGATGATCTGGCCGAGGTTGCGGCGCATGAAGTTCATCTCGCGGATGACCATGGCGACGATCTTGACCGAGGAAATCGACAAAGCGGTGCCGAGAAACAGGCCGGCGACCACGCGCTGGCTGGTTTCAGGCAGCAGGTCCGCGGGCAGCAACTGCGCCAGCGTGTAGCCGCATGCGAAGGGCACGAGCACGCCGCTGATCGAGATCGAGAAGCAGGCCGCGCCGACCTTGCGCACCAGCTTCAGGTCGGTTTCCATGCCGGTCAGAAGGAGCAGCATCAGGACGCCGAGCTTTGCTACCGCGTCGATCATGCCCATGCCGTCGACAGGGAAGACAAGCTCGTGCGCCTCGGGCCAGACCCAGCCGAACAGCGTCGGGCCGAGCAAGATGCCGGCGACCAGTTGGCCCATTACTGCCGGCTGCCCGATGCGCTGGAAAATTTCGCCAAAGACGCGGCCGACGACGATCAGCAGAATGATCTGGAGAACGAACATGCTCTCGGTCGGACCGCTCTTGCCGGTTTCGACCGCACCGGCGGCCCAGGGCTGCATCAGCGCAAGGAGGCCGGCCCCGGCCAAGAGAATCAAAGGGAGCCGGCGCAGCGAAAGAATCTTGGTCATCTACCCTCAAACTAGCCCTAGCGGCCTGCCCGCAACAACGCGGCAGCGTTCATTGCGTTGCACCAGAACAAAGCCCGGGGTCGTGTGCAAGTGATTGCCTGAAAATCCCGGCAAATCGACCGGGCCCAACCCCGAAAGGCGGGGCTGGGGAATGGCCCGCCCGGCCAGGGCGCGCCATCGGTTGCACCCGCTGTCTAGTCGGGAACGGCGGTCAGGATGTCGCCCAGGCCGCCCCGGCCCGAGCCGCGTCTGTGGCCGGACGAGCCTTTGCCAGGGCCAGCGCTGTAGCCGAAGGATTCCATCTTGTAGAGGCGCCGCTTGTGGCGGTATCCGTCGTAGAAATCATCACGCCGCCACTGCCGGCGATCGTCGCGGTGGCGGCGAAAATGCCTGGGGCCCTTGTGGTCGCCATAGGCATATCCGTCGCGATCATGGCTGCGGTTGTAGCCCAGCCGCTGATCCGGTCCCGCTCGATTATAGCCCAGCCGTTCGCCCGGACGCGCCCGCTTGTAGCCCAGCCGGTCATCCTGGTGGTGGCGGCGGGCGAAGCGCTTGTCGCGATCGCGCCGGTGCGCCTGCCTGGGACCGTCATGGTGGCGCCGCACCTGTTTCTGGCCCTCATGATGCCGGCGGAACTTCTCGCCGCGGCGATCCCGATGCCTGTCGCGGCGGATGATGCGCGCGCTGTCGGGGGCGATGCCGTCGCCATCGTCGACCTGGACCACGTGCGAGGCGGATGTCGAGATGTCGGGAACAATGGCCGGCGTGGCGCTCGCTGGCGCAAGGGCGGCAATCGAAAATGCGCCGGCAACCGCCGCCGCGCAAATTCCAGTCAGAAACCGTGTCATGATGGCAAACCTCCAAGCACACATACTGTTACGCCGCGTCCGGAACGGTTGCATATAGAGCTGGTTCCGCCCGAAACAAGAATACGCGCCGTTGGACCGCATCGCAATATTGCGGGAATTTGCGATTTCGCATTGCGTTAACGGCGCGGGGAATGGAATTGCCCGCAACTAGCCTTGGGGTTGCCCATGGCGGCCCAAGGAGGCAGTCTCTTCATTGCCGCATGCCGGGCGGCCAGGCGGTCCTTGTGGCGGTGCCGGCCGTCGCGCTGACGCTTGCCGGCGCCATCGGCTTCTCATCGGGTCGCTGCTGATGCTGCCGGAGGCCGCGGCGGCGCAGGACTAGCGCGTGCCGAAGCCTGCTGGCAGAAATTGCAGGCCTGTGCTTGATGGATGGCTGCAAGCTGCCTCCGCTCAGGGGGGCGGCGCTATGGCGCGCGACGTGAACGGGATTTGATTGCGATGCCGACCGGCTGGTTCTCTAAGACAGCGATCGACGCCGATACAACGATGCTGACCGAGCCCTTCGTGCACGATTTCGTGCGCGCCAACATCTGGCACGTCCGGGGCCGGGATGCCGACCTGCTGGTCGATACGGGCATGGGCATCATGCCGCTGGCGCCGCATATCGATATGCCGGCCGGCAAGCCGCTGATCGTGGTGGCGACGCATATCCACCTCGACCATGTCGGTTCGCTGCACGAGTTCCCGCTGCGCGCCGGCCCCGCGCAGAGCGCCGCCGATTTCGCAACCATGCCCGACAGGGCGACTTATGCCGACATGTATCGCGGCCTCGACGGCGCCGTCGCCCGGCTGCCCAGACCGGATTGGCGGTCAGAGGACTACCGGGTCGAGCCTGCGCCGCTGGGGCGCAGCCTCGCGGAAGGCGACATGGTGGACCTCGGGGACCGCCGCTTCACGGTCCTGCACCTGCCGGGCCATTCGCCTGATTCCATCGGCCTGTTCGACGAGGCCGACGGGTTGTTCATCAGCGGTGACGCGATCTACGATTCGGACCTGATCGACGACCTGCCGGATTCCGACCGCGAGGCCTACCGGGCAACGATGCGGCGGCTGCTCGACCTGCCGGTGCGCGTCGTGCACGGCGGGCACGGTCCGAGTTTCGACCGCAGCCGGATGCGGGAAATCGCCGCCGATTACCTCAAGCTCGGCGAGGCCGCAAAGCCGTAGCCGCCACTGTCCCTGGACCGGCAAGGGTTGCGATCCACATGCCCCTTGATTGCGTCGCCGGATCGGAGAAACGTGCGAATTGCAAAGAACCGATCTTCCGTTCGGTCCATGGTCGCGGACGAACCCGAGCGGGAAGCCTGTCGGTCGCGTCCCGCTCCCGGTCAAGAACATTAAATGGAGAAGCTGCAATGAGCTTTGTGAAAACCAAGGACGGCGTCGAGATATTCTACAAGGACTGGGGCCCGAAGACGGCCCAGCCCATCCATTTCCATCACGGGTGGCCGCTGAGCGCCGACGACTGGGACAACCAGATGCTGTATTTCCTCGACAAGGGCTTCCGCGTCGTGGCGCATGACCGGCGCGGCCATGGCCGTTCCTCGCAGGTCAGCGAGGGGCACGACATGGACCACTACGCCGCCGACGCCTCGGCCGTGGCCGAGCATCTCGACCTGCGCAACGCTGTGCATATCGGCCATTCTACCGGTGGCGGCGAGGTCACGCGCTATGTTGCCAGGCATGGCCAGCCGCAGGGCCGGGTCGCCAAGGTCGTGCTTGTCTGCGCGGTACCGCCGATCATGGTCAAGACCGAGGCCAATCCAGGCGGCCTGCCGATCGAGGTCTTCGACGGCCTGCGCAAGGCGCTCGCCGACAATCGCGCGCAGTTCTACATCGATCTCCCGGCCGGCCCGTTCTACGGCTTCAATCGCCCCGGCGCGAAGATCTCCCAGGGCACCATCGACAATTGGTGGCGGCAGGGCATGATCGGCAGCGCGAAGGCGCATTACGAGGGCATCAAGGCCTTTTCGGAAACCGACCAGACCGACGACCTCAAGGCGATCGACGTCCCGACCCCGGTGACGGCGGCTGGGCCAAGGCCTATGGCGGCGACAGCGGCAAGGCTTCCGGTGGCGATGCGCTCAGCGCAGCGCTCTCGCATGGCGGCAACGGCTCCGGTACGGGCCTAGGCCTCGGCGGTCTCGGCGTCGGTGTAGGCGTCGGCGCTGAAGGCGAGAATGCCGGCAGTGGCGGATCCGGCGGTAGCGGCGGCCAGGCCTATAGTGGAACCGGAGGCTCTGGCACCGGCGGTGCTGGCGCAGCTGGCGGCGAGGCCGGTGACGGCGGCGATGCAGCTGCCGCGGCAGATGCGGCCGCTGCGGCGGACGCTGCTGCGGCGAGCCTGGGTGGTGCGGCGGCCGATGCAGCCGCTGCTGCTGATGCAGCGGCTGCTGCCGGGGGCGCCGGTGGCGCTGCTGGCAACGGCGGCAACGGCGCAGCCGGAACAGGTGGCGCAGGTTACGGCGGCATAGCTGGTGACGGCGGCAAGGGCGGCAGCGGTGGCGACTCCGAAGGCGGCTCGGGCTTCGGCTTCGGCGCCGGTCATGGTGTCGGCATCGGTGCAGGCAAGGGCATCGGCGGTGATGCCGGAGCCATCTCGGCCGCAATGGGCGGCAATGCCCACAGCGGCGATGCGTTCGGCGGCATTGCGACAGGCGGCCATGGTACCGGTGGAGCCGGCGGCAATGGCGGCAATGGCGGCAACGCTACCAACGGTGCCGGTGGCGCCGGCGGCGATGCGGGAATGTGGGGAGCCTACAATGGCGACGACAGCTACGTGAACGGGCTGTCGGAAGCTTCGGCTGACGCAATCTTGGATACGACCGCGTTCAACCAGAGCATCGTCATGGGTGCCAACATCCTTGGCAATACGGTCGACATGACCGTGGTCGGTGGCAACTTCACCGAGACGCTGACGGGCGAAGACGGCGCCTGACACGCTTTCGGGGCGGGGCCAAAGGCCCCGTCCCATCTGCCGGAATGCGAGTCCCGCGAACGTACCGGCAAGAACAGTAGCAGCGGAAACTCGGGCACAGACCCAGTAAGGTTGCAAAAGTGTACACGCTCGGCATCACCGAAACGATCGCCCACTTTATCGGCATCTTCGAAATTTCGCTGGAAGAGGCCCGCGGTCGGGAAGCGTACGACGAATTCAGGGCTCATGCGGCGCTGGCCGAGGAAGAGGCAGAACTGAAGGTCTTCGACCCCAATCTGTCCGAGTCCTACACCCTTGTCGATGTCAGTGCGCAGATCCGGTACTTCCCTGGATTCGATCCTCTCGTCCTGATCGACATCAGCACCCATGCATCGGCAAATTATGTCGGGGTACCGCTTTCCAACCCCTGGTACACGACACCCGGGCGCCTTTCTCCTCCCCACTCCTCTGCGTCAGGCGGGACCGGCCGGCCGGCTCTGGAAATCGATCCGCCCGGTTCGATCGGCATCGTTGCGGTTCAGTCCAACTTCGCAACTGACCATGACATTCTGACGATGGGCGATGTCGAGGCAGACTGGCTCTCGACCGCCTTGTTCGACCAGGCAACCCAGTCACTGCGGGAGCAGGCCAGCCTGATCGATCCGATCGCCCCGCTGACACGGCCCGACTCCGAAGGGGCCGTGTCACGACTGGCCGACCAGCTTCTCGCAGAGCTGGCCGAACCGACACCGGCGGGTGACGAAATGGCGGAAGTGCACACGCATACCGGGTCCGGCATGCTCGGCATCCATGTCAACGGCGCGGCCGTCGACGAGGGGCCGGACTTTGCCGACTACCGCCCGCCGGAGGCTGACGAGGAGGAGGCCGAGAACGCGCCGTTCGTCGCCGGCGCCGGCGAGCTGGATTTCGTTGCCTCGATGGAACTTGGCGCCGGCCACAACGTGCTGATCAACGAGGTCTTCATCGGCAGCAGCTGGACCGTCTCTCCGGTGTTTGCGGTGGTTGGCGACAGCGTGACGATCAACGCGATCGTCCAGACAAATGTCTGGAGCGACAGTGACCGGATCGATGCGACATTCGCCTCCTGGGCGGACGCAGAAAGCGTCGAGACGACGGCGCTCAACATCGCGTCGTTCGTGGTGCAGGCAACCACGCCCGAGGACAGCGGCGAACAGGATGGCCCGACGGGATTCCCGAGCCACTGGGTCTTCACGACGATCACCGGCAATCTCTCCCTGATCAACTGGATCGAGCAATACAACTACCTGTCCGATCACGACATCATTACGGTCACGGCCCGGGGGTCGAAGGCTGTCGTGGAGGCCGGCGGCAATGTCGAGTTCAACACTTTCTCGCTGCTCGAACTCGGCTTCTATTACGATCTCGTGGTGGTCGGCGGCAGCATTTACCACGTCAATCTCATCGAGCAGCAGAACATCCTGTTCGACAACGACATCATCTCAGCCCTGCCTGGCTTCCAGACGACCGGCAGCGCGTCGTTGGCCACCGACGGCAATCTGCTCTGGAACGAGGCCCGCATCCACGTTGTGGGCCAGTCCGATTTCCAGGCAATGCCCGATCATTTCCGGACGGCGGCGGAGGGCCTTGCCAATGACGACCCTGGCGGCCTCGCAGGCGTCCTGCATGACGATGCTTTCGCCGGAATGAGCGCCCTGCGCGTTCTCTACGTGTCCGGAAACATCCTCGACCTGCAGTACATCAGCCAGACCAACGTGCTGGGAGATGCCGATCAGATCAGCGTCTTCGGCGAGGGAATAGAGGGCTTCGACGACACGGACTGGTCGATAACGACGGGCGGGAATGACCTGATAAACTCGGCCACCATTTACGATTCGGGCGTCGATTCCACGCTGTATGTCGGCGGTGACGTCTACTCGGAGGCGCTGCTCTACCAGGCCGAACTGATCTCCGACGAGCCCTTGCCGCTGCAACTGGCGGCGGCGTCAGACTCGCTGGCCAACGAGGCCGTGCTGTTCCTCGCCGACGGCATGCTGGAGATCGACTCCGCAGAGCCGGAGACCATTGTCGCCCCCACGTCGGATGTCGTCTCTGTCGACCCGATGCAGACAATGCTTGCGTGAGGTCGACGCATGACGCACCTCGGGCGCATCTCCAAAGATCCTGCAGCCGACGCGAAGCGTTCGCCGGGTGCATCGGAGTCGGAACTAGACCAGGCGCTGAAGCTGATTGAAGATGCGGTGTCCGACCTGATGACCGCGGCCGTCGACGCTGACGAGGACCCGCAGGAAGAGGGTGCGGACGCCCCCCCCAAGCCGCAGGCTGAACCGGAGGAGAGCGCCCCGGTTACGGAGCCGGAGGCCCGCCTGGAGAGCCCCAGTGTCACGCGCAGCGAAAAGCCGATCTCCGGCGCCAGGACGATCGACGGCGAGGCCGGGCCGGTCGAGGCACCGCCGGCGACCCATGCCGGCGGAGGACCACCCGGGAACAAGGGCGGCTCGGGCAATGGCGGTGGTGGTGGGGGCGGCGGCGGCCAGTTCCACAAGCGCCTCGGCCCTGTCGATTTTTCCAAGAGCCTGAAAGCCGGACTGCGCGCGGTCCGCCGCAACCTGGTGGCCGTGATGATCTTCACCAGCGCGACCAACGTCCTGGTGCTGGCGATACCCATCTACCTGTTCCAGATTTCCGACCGCGTATTGTCCAGCCGCTCGGTGGATACGCTGGTCATGCTGACCGCGGTGGTGATCGGCGCCGTCGTCCTGCAGGTCGTCTTCGATGCGATACGCCGCTTCATCCTGATGCGGACGGCCGTCGAGGTGGCAGCTCAGCTCGGCTCGCCGATACTCAGCGCGGCCGCGCGCGCAGCGCTGCACAGCAATGGCCGGGAATACCAGATTCTCGGCGATCTCCAGCAATTGCGCTCGTTCATCGTGTCCCCGACGCTGTTGTCCTTCCTGGATGGGCCGTTCGCGCCGCTGTTCGTCGTCGCCGTGTTCCTCATCCATCCGGACCTCGGCTACATCGTCGTCGCAACGGCCCTCGCACTGCTGCTGATTGCGGTGCTCAACCAGAAGATTACCGCCAGCCCGTTCGGGGAGGCCAACCTCCATCAGTCCAAGGCCAATCTTCACCTCGATTCGATGGCGCGCAATTCCCAGATCATCAACGCGCTGGCGATGATCCCGGAGGCGGTGAGCATCTGGGGCAAGGACACGGCTTCTTCGCTGCGCTCGCAGGTGCTGGCGCAGGACCGCAACATCGTATCGGCTTCGCTCTCGCGCGGCCTGCGCCTGCTGACGCAGGTAAGCATGCTGGGGTGGGGAGCGTATCTTGCGATCCTCGGCGAAATTACCGGCGGCATGGTGATTGCGGCATCGATCATCGCCGGCCGCGCCCTGGCGCCGATCGAGGGCGCGATCGAGGGCTGGAACCAGTTCCTGCTGTCGCGCGCGTCCTACGGGCGCATCGCGGCGCTGCTCAAGGCCTCGCCCTTCAACTTCGAAAGGCTGCAGCTGCCGAAACCGGAAGGCAGGCTGGACGTCGAGCGGCTTCTCTATGTGCCACAGGGGACCAAGTCGGTCGTTCTGAACGCCATCAGCCTCAGCCTGAGGCCGGGCGAGTCGCTGGCCGTCATCGGCGATTCCGGCGCCGGAAAGACCACGCTGGGCAAGATGCTGGTCGGCTCGATCCTGCCGACGTCGGGATGCGTGCGTCTCGACCTGATGGACCTGCGCAACTGGGACCAGCGGCAGTTCGGCGAAAACATCGGCTACCTGCCGCAGGACGTCCAGCTTTTCCCCGGATCGATCAAGCGCAACATAGCGCGCATGCGGGACGAAGCTTCCGACGCGCAGATATTCGAGGCGGCCTCGCTCGCCGACGTGCACGAGATGATCGCCTCCCTGCCACAGGGCTACGAGACGATTGTCGCGCAGGACGGTTCGCCGCTTTCGGGCGGACAGAAGCAGCGCATCGCGCTGGCGCGGGCCTTCTTCGGCAATCCGACGCTGGTCGTGCTCGACGAACCGAATTCGAACCTCGACACCAATGGCGACCGCGCACTGGCCCGGGCGCTCGATCACGCCAAGCGCCAGAACATCACTGTCGTCGCGATAACCCAGAAGCCTTCCCTCCTGAGCTGCGTCGACAAGATCATGCTTCTGGCCAACGGCGCCGTCTCCATGTTCGGCACACGGCAGGACGTGCTGAAGGCGCTGTCGGAACAGCAGAACCGCAACCGCTTGGGCGGCCAACCGAACTCCGCCTAGGAGCAACGCATGAACGCCCTCACCACGATCGACCATACGCAATGGTATGTGGACGTCCCCCGCTCAATCCGGGGACAGACAATCGTCGGGCTCCTCCTCCTCGTGCTGACGTTCGGAGGGTTCGGTGTGTGGGCGTTCACGGCCCCGCTGGCTGCCGCGGTGGTGGCTCAGGGGAGCTTCGTGGCGACGGGCCAGAACAAGATCATCCAGCACCTCGAGGGCGGGATCATCGACAAGATCTTCGTCGAGGAAGGCGACCATGTCGAAGAAGGCGACCCGATCGTTCGGCTCGACGAAACCGCGGCACGCGCGAACGAGAGGCAGCTGATCCTGCGGCGCGCCCGGCTGGAAGCGATCAATGCGCGCCTGCTGGCCGAGTACAATGGCGATGAAAAGGTCAACTTTCCGCGCTTCCTGCTGGACCAGCGCTCCGATCCGGAGGTCGCCGCCATCCTCGAGAGCCAGTCGCTCAGTTTCCAGGCGTCCCGGCGCAAGCTCGAGAGCGACCTCAGCCTGCTGCACAGCAACATGGAATCGCTGGAGCATCGCGCAAAGGGCTACATGCTGGAAAGGCAGGCCATGGTGCGGCAGGTCGTGCTGCTGAAAGAGGAACTGGCCGGGAAGCTGATCCTGCTGGATCAGGGCTTCATGCGAAAGCCGGAAACCAACGCGGTGCGGCGGGCTATCGCCGATGCCGAGGGACAGATTGGAAAGCTGGCCGCAGAGGCGTCGGAAACCGAGTCGCAGATCGAAAAGCATCGCGGCCAGCTGAAACAGGTCGAGGCAAGCTACAGGCAGGCGGCGGTGGATGAATTGCAGGCCATCGAAGCTGAACTCGACAGCGTGCGCGAGCAGACACGCAGCGCCGAGAACATCTTGCGCCGCGTCGTCATCGAAGCGCCGGTATCCGGGACGGTCGTGCGCATGCACTACCACACCTCGGGCGGCGTCATCGAAAGCGGCAAGAGCATCGTTGAGATCATTCCGACAGATGTACCGCTAATCATCGAGACGCAGATTGCCCGCACCGAGATCGACAGCGTTCGCGTCGGCCAACCGGTCGCGGTACGCCTGACGGCATTGAACCGCCGCACCACGCCGGTGCTGGACGGCAGCGTCTATTACGTCTCGGCCGATTCGATTCCCGATTCGAATCCCAGCCAGCCGCGCGAATTCTACGTCGCGCGGATCAGGCTGCCGTCGAGCGAACTGCGAAGGGTCCCCGGGTTCAGCCCGACGCCGGGCATGCCGGCGGAGATCATGATCAAGACCCAGGAGCGCACCTTCTTCTCCTATCTCAGCCGGCCGATCCTCGACAGCATGCAGCGCGCATTCCGGGAGCAGTAGCGGCCGAGCGCGCGATCGTATCCACGCGAGCGGGCGCTTTGCATTTCCGCCGGCCACACCATCGTCGAGGGAGTTCAGATCAGTCCTGAAGAGATCTCGCGGCAGGTCTCCACCAGGGTGTTGCGAATGTCCTCGAGCCCGCGATCATCGCGCGCCGGCTGATCGCCATCGACGTCAGCAGCGTGTTTCGCCTGGTGCGAGCCGTGCTGCCTGGCATGATCGCTCGGCGAAGCGGCTACATTATCGCAGGCGGAGCCTCAGCAACGCGTTGCGGTGCCGACTGCGAAATCCTTTATCCCGTCCTCACGGCCGCCAATTGCTGGAAATTCGCCATCAGGTCGTTGAACTTCTCGCCCTGGATGGCGACGTGGAGGCGCAATGCGGTGGCAGTGGCCTTGGAATCGGATCGCTGCAGCGCCGCAAAGATCGCCCTGTGTTCCTTCATCGATTGCGGCATGCGACCGGTAACGCGCAGCTGCATCCGCCGGTAGGGCTTCAGCCGCTTGTGAAGCCGGGCGGCCTCGCGTGCAAGAAAGCGGTTGCTGCTGGCTTCGTAGATCAGATGGTGGAACTTCTCATTCTCCCGATAGTACTCGTCGGAATCGCCTTGCTGGATGGCCCTCTCGCACGCCTCTATCGTCAGGTTGATGTCTGCGATCTGCTGGCTGGTTATGTGCCTCGCCGCCCGGAAACCGCACATCGCCTCGATCTCGGCCATGACCTCGAACATCTCGACAAGCTCGACAAAACCGGGATGGCGGATGAAGGCGCCCCGCCGGGCCTCCAGCGTCAAGAGACCGGATGCCGCGAGCGCCTGGAACGCCTCGCGTAGCGGCGTGCGCGAAACGCCGAACTGCTCGGCGAGCTTGACCTCGTCCAGACGTTCGCCATCGGCGAACTCGCCGGTGACGATCATCTGCTCGATGCGTTCGCGAACTGAATCTGCAATGCGTGTGCCCATGGCCCCATCATCGCCAATCCGTACCGAAATGCAAAGTTCTTCTTCTTGTATACAAGAAATTTGACTTTGCATCCAGAACATGGTCCGGTTGCAGGGTTGTCAGGACCGGAGGAGGTACCTGCGATCACAATCTCCTGGGAGGAAACCATGAAACTAGGACTATCCGCGCTTGCGGGCATGCTGGCCGCATCCATCGCATTGACGGCTTCCGCGCAAGCCGAAACCCTGAAGGCGTCACACCAGTTTCCGGGCGGCAAGGGCGACGCGCGCGACGAAATGGTCCAGCTTTTCGCCAAGGAACTGGCGGCGGCGGATGTAGGGCTCGATGTCCAGGTCTATCCGGGCCAGTCGCTCTACAAGGCCAAGGAACAGTGGGGCGCGCTGACCAAGGGCCAGCTCGACATTACCTCGTTCCCGCTCGATTACGCGTCGGGCCGCGTGCCGCAGTTTTCGGCTACCCTCATGCCGGGCCTGGTGCGCAACCATGACCGTGCCAAGCGGCTTAACGCATCGCCCTTCATGACCGACATCAAGAAGCTGATCGAAGACAATGGCGCGATCGTCATCGCCGATGCGTGGCTCGGCGGGGCCTTCGCCTCGAAGAAGAACTGCATCACCTCGCCCGACACGATCAAGGGTCAGGTGACGCGTGCCGCCGGTCCCGCCTTCGAGCAGATGCTGGTCGGCGCCGGCGCCTCGATCTCGTCGATGGCCTCGTCGGAAATCTACACCGGCATGCAGACCGGCGTACTCGATGCCACCAACACCTCGTCGGGGTCGTTCGTTTCCTACCGCCTCTATGAGCAGGTCACCTGCCTGACCGAACCGGGCGAGAATTCGCTCTGGTTCATGTATGAGCCGATGCTCATCTCAAAGGAAACCTACGACCGCCTGACGCCCGAACAGCAGGCCGCCGTGATGGCAGCCGGCAAGAAGGCTGAAGAGTATTTCGACAAGGAGGCCGCGGGCCTCGACGACAAGATGGTCGAAGCCTTCAAGAGCGCCGGGGTGGAGGTCGTTTCCATGTCGAAGGAGGACTACGACGCCTGGCTGGCGATCGCCAAGGAGACTGCCTACAAGGAATTCGCCGAAAAGGTGGATGGCGGGCAGGACCTGATCGACAAGGCGCTTGTCGTCGAGTGAGCCGATGAACGGGGGAGCCAGCCTCCCCCGCTTCCGTTCTCCCGGTCCCATCGCATCCGAGGTATCCCCGGAATGAAACGCTATGTCTCAATCGTCGAGGCGCTGTCGCGGCTTTGCGGAGTGGCGTCCATGCTCCTGATCGCGGCTTCCACCCTAGTGGTCTCGCAGATGGTGTTCATGCGCTATGTCCTCGGCGCCTCCACCGCCTGGCAGACCGAATTCGTGGTCTATGCGATGATCGCCTCCACCTTTATCGGCGCACCCTATGTGCTGCTGCTCAAGGGGCATGTCTCGGTCGATCTGTTGCCATTGATGATCGGCGGCCTCGGCAAGCGAGTGCTGGACGTTATCGCCGCGGTGCTGAGCCTGATGTTCTGCGCGCTGCTGGGCTGGTCGGGCTGGCATCACTTCTACGAAGCGCTGTCGAAGGGCTGGACCACCGACACGGTGTGGGCGCTGCCGCTGTGGATTCCGCTGCTGCCGCTGCCGCTCGGCGTCGCCATCCTCTGCCTCCAGTACATCGCCGAGATCTACAAGAGCTGGTCCGGCGTCGAGGTGCAGCCCGCATGAGCCCGCTGGAAATCGGCCTTCTCATCATGGTCGTGCTGATCGCGCTGTTCGCCATCGGCATGCCCATCGCCTTCGCGCTCGGTGCGGTCTCGATCGGCACATTGCTGCTGATCGACGGCTTCCGCTCGCTCGACATTCTCGGCGAGACCTTCTTCTCCGGCCTCAACTCGTTCACCCTGGTGGCGATCCCGATGTTCATCCTGATGGGATCTGCCGTGGCCAACAGCCCGGCCGGCAAGGACCTCTACGAGGCACTCGACCGCTGGCTCAACCGGGTTCCGGGCGGACTGGTGCTGTCCAATCTCGGCGCATGCTCGCTGTTTGCGGCGCTGTCGGGATCGTCGCCCGCCACCTGCGCCGCGATCGGCAAGATGGGTATCCCGGAAATGCGCAAGCGCGGCTATCCGGACGAAATCTCGGCAGGCTCGATCGCCGCCGGCGGGACGCTCGGCATCCTCATCCCGCCATCGCTGACCATGATCGTCTACGGCATCTCGACGGAAACCTCGATCGGGCGACTGTTTCTCGCCGGGGTGCTGCCCGGCATGATGCTGACGGCGATCTTCATGCTCTGGACGCTTTATTCCTGCTGGCGCAAGGGGCTGACGCTGTCGGATGTTTCACAGCACTATTCGCTGCGGCAGAAGCTCGAGATCCTGCCACGGGTCCTGCCGTTCCTGGCGATCATCGCGGGCATATTGTTCGTGCTCTACGGCGGCGTCGCCACGCCGTCGGAGGCGGCGGGCGTCGGTGCGCTGTTCTGCCTGGTGCTCGTGGTCGTGGTCTACAGGATGTTTTCCGTCGGTCCCTTCATTTCGATGTTCCGGGATTCGACCCGGGAATCGGTGATGATCATGATGATCATTGCCGCGTCCGAACTGTTCGCCTTCACCCTGTCGTCGACATTCGTCACCCAGAGCATCGCAGGCTGGATCTCCGACCTGGACGTCAACCGCTGGGTGCTGATGGGCATCATCAACCTGTTCCTGCTCATCGCCGGCTTTTTCCTGCCGCCGGTGGCGGTGATCCTGATGACGGCCCCGATCCTGCTGCCGATCATCACCAACGCCGGCTTCGACCCCTACTGGTTCGCCGTCATCCTGACCATCAACATGGAAATCGGGCTGATCACGCCACCGGTGGGCCTCAATCTCTACGTCATCAACTCCATCGCACCGGACATCTCGCTGGGCACAATCCTGCGCGGATCCCTGCCCTATGTGGGATGCATGGTCCTCGCCATCGTGCTTCTGTGCATCTTTCCGCAGATCGCCACTTTCCTGCCAACGCTCGTCATGGGAGGGGCGCTGTGAACCGCTCCGGATTCTTCTATGACCTCTTGTCGACCCTGTTCGACAGACCCCACCTGGCCCGCGTCAAGGGTGACGGGCGCTCGATCACCGCGCTCTGCGAGGATCTGATCGCCAGCTCCAGCGAGGGCGCGTCCCACAACATGGGCCAGCAGATCCTGTCCAGCTTCACCGAACTGACGCCGCAGGGCGAGATCGAGTTCTTCAACTACCTGACCGAGCGGATGGACATCGACGCCGACCGTCTGCAGCGGCTCTCGGCTGCCTATCAGGCAGACCGGTCACCGGAAAATCTTGCCAGCCTGCTTGCCGCCGCCGAGCCGAAACGGCAGGAACTTCTGCGCCGCATCAACCGGGTGCCTGGCGCCACCGGGGAACTGGTGAACATGCGCGCGAGACTGCTGCTGCTGTTGAAGGACAATCCGTCCTTCGGGCGCACCGACCTCGATTTCCAGCACCTGTTCGGCTCGTGGTTCAACCGCGGCTTCCTGGTGCCGCGGCGCATCAACTGGCAGAGCCCGGCCAACATTCTCGAGAAGATCATCAAGTACGAGGCCGTTCACGCCATCGACGACTGGGACGATCTGCGCCGCCGTGTCGAGCCTGCCGACCGGCGCTGCTACGCCTTCTTCCATCCCGTCATGCCCGATGATCCGCTGATCTTCGTCGAAGTAGCGCTGGTCAAGGGCGTGCCGGATTCGGTGCAGGCCATACTTGCCGAGAACCGCAAGGTACTCGACCCCGAGAGCGCAGACACGGCGGTGTTCTATTCGATCTCCAACTGCCAGGCGGGCCTGCGCGGCGTGTCGTTCGGCAACTCGCTGATCAAGCAGGTGGTCGAGGACCTGCGCGCCGAGGTGAAATCGATAGGTACCTTCGTGACGCTGTCGCCAATGCCCGGCTTCAATCGCTGGCTGCAGCAGGCTATCGCGAGAATGCCCACCCCGCCGGCCTGGGCGGACCAGATCGCTGCGGCCATGGAATCGGGGACGGCCGACGGCCTCGATGAACAGGCGCAATGGCTGCGCCGGCAAGCAGCCCACTACCTGGTCAACGAAAAGGACCGCCACGGCATGCCGCGGGATCCTGTAGCGCGGTTCCATCTCAACAACGGCGCGATGGTGCATGACATCCATGCTGGTGCCGACATGTCGGCAAACGGCGTGCGGCAATCCTGCGGCCTGATGGTCAACTACCTTTACGATCTCAAGAAGATCGGCCAGTTCCACGAAGGGTTTGCCGAAAACCATACGGTCTTCACGTCGAGGAGCGTCAAGACCCTGGCCGACGCGGCGGCCCCGAACAGCAGCGGCAGGATACTGATAAATGGCACGTAACCACCTCTTTGACGGACTGCTCGCCGACAAGCTCTCGAGCCCCGCCGCCCGCAAGGCCCTGTTTGCAACCCTGCCGGATGACGGTCGCCGCTATACCTACGGCGATGTCGAGGACGTCTCGGGCCGCTTCGCCAATGTGCTGGTCGAACTGGGGGTCGAACCCGGCGACAGGGTCGCCGTGCAGGTGCCGAAATCCATCGAGGCGATCATGCTCTACCTGGCGGTGGTGCGCGCAGGCGCGGTGTTCCTGCCGCTCAACACCGGCTACACGCCGGCGGAGATCGAATATTTTCTCGGCAATGCGACACCGCGCATCTTTGTCTGCGACCCCAGGAAGCGTGCCGACTACGAGGCGTTGACGGGCAGTCTCGGCATCGGGCTCGAGACCATGGGCGTCTGGCAGAACCACGACACCAGCGCCGGCTCGCTCAACGACGCAGGGCTTGCGGCACCGACCGGCTTCAACTCGGTTGCCCGGTCAGCCAACGACCTAGCCGCCATCCTCTACACGTCCGGCACCACCGGGCGCTCGAAGGGCGCGATGCTGAGCCACGCCAACCTCCTGTCCAACGCAGAGACGCTGGTCGACGTCTGGCGGTTCACTGCCGATGACGTGTTGCTGCATGCGCTGCCGATCTTCCACACCCACGGCCTGTTCGTCGCCACCAATGTCACATTGTGCGCCGGCGCGTCGCTGATCTTCCTGCCCGGTTTCAGCACCGAAGCGGTCATTGCCAATATTTCCGATGCGACCAGCATGATGGGCGTGCCGACCTTCTACACACGGCTGCTCGACGATGCCGGCTTTACCGGTGACCTGGTGCGCCACATGCGGTTGTTCATTTCCGGCAGCGCGCCGCTGCTGGCCGAAACCCATGTGCAGTTCGAAGAGCGCACAGGCCACCGCATCCTTGAGCGCTACGGCATGACAGAGACCAACATGAACACGTCCAACCCCTATGAGGGGGAACGCAGGGCCGGCACTGTCGGTTTTCCGCTGCCGGGGGTCGATTTGCGCATTGTCGATGCCGAGAGCGGCAAGGCGCTGCCGCAAGGCGAGATCGGCATCATCGAGGTCAAGGGCCCCAACGTCTTTTCCGGCTACTGGGAAATGCCGGAAAAGACCAAGGAAGAGTTCCGCGACGATGGCTTCTTCATTACCGGCGATGTCGGCGTGATCGATGCCGACGGCTACGTGCAGATCGTCGGCCGCTCCAAGGACCTGATCATTTCCGGCGGCTACAACATCTATCCCAAGGAACTGGAGCTGCTGCTGGACGAGGAGGATGGCGTGCTGGAATCGGCCGTCATCGGCGTGCCGCATGCCGATTTCGGCGAGGGTGTCGTGGCTGTGCTGGTGCCAAAGGCCGGGGCCACGCTGGACGAGGCGGTGATCCTGGAGAGGATCAAGCCGAAGATTGCCCGCTTCAAGCAGCCGAAGAGAGTCGTCATCATCGATGACCTGCCGCGCAACACGATGGGGAAAGTGCAGAAGAACGTTCTGCGGGACGCTTTCAAGTCGTTGCTTCAGGAATAAGTCGGCCCGTTCGGCCAAGCCACGCCAATGGCGCCGCCAGGCCGAATTGCTTCCCCACGAGCGGCGCTGGACGCTACAGTGTGTCTTTATCCAACCACGAGGAAGACAAATGCCCGAGGCTCCCAAAGCTGAATTCTGGAGGGATCTGAAGCCCATCGACCGGGTGTTCCAGCCCGATGCATTGCCCGAGGTCTATCTCAGCAACGCGCCGACCGATGACGAGCGCTACTATGTGCCGTTTACCGAGACCGTGTCGTCCAGGCCGCTGTGGATCTCGCCGTCTCAGAACAAGTGGTGCGACATATTGATGGCCAAGAAGGCCGGCCTGGTGAACCGCCACTACCATCCGCACGAGGTCTTCGCCTACACCATCTCCGGAAAGTGGGGCTACCTCGAGCATGAGTGGACGGCGACCGCCGGAGATTTCGTCTACGAGACGCCGGGCGAGGGACACACGCTCGTAGCCTATGAGCACAAGGACCCCATGAAGGTCTTCTTCCAGGTGACCGGTCCGCTGATCTGGCTCGACGAGGCGGGGGAGCCGGACGGGTTCTTCGACGTCCACAACTACATCGCGCTCTGCCGGGCCCACTATGACAAGGTCGGACTCGGCGCGGACTACATCGACAAGCTGTTTCGCTAGACCTGCTTGGCGGCGCGGGCTTCAGACGCTCATGCCGCCGTCGACCATCAGCATCGAGCCTGTGGTGAAGCTGCTCTGGTCGGACGCAAGGTAGAGGACGGAGCGGGCGATTTCGTCGGCCGTTCCGTGACGCCCGAGCGGAATCATCTGGTTGAAGAATGCAGCACCGTCGACGCCGAGATTGCGGCCGAGATCGTCTTCCACCGCTGTCTGGAAACCATTGTCGATGGGGCCTGGATGGATGGTGTTGACCCTGATCCGGCGCGGCGCCAGCTCCTTGGCGAGGCAGCGCATGAGCCCGATCTGGGCGTGCTTGGCGGTGATGTAGGCATAGACGCCGGGATCGCCCCGGGTCGCCGCGACGCTCGACGTGATGACGATGGAGCCGCCATCATTCATGTGCGGAACAGCGTGCTTGGCGGCAAGGAAGGCGCCGCGCACATGCACGGCCTGCACGCTGTCGAAGACGTCGTCCGGATAGGAATCGATCGGCGCGACGACACCGAAATTGCCGGCATTCGAAAACAGCACGTCGATGCGGCCGAACCGTTCCGTCGTGCGGCGGACATAGGCTTCGGTCTGCGCGGCGTCGGAGACATCGGCGACAACGAGTTCGAGTCCCGAACCGACCGGCAGCGACGCGGCAGACGCCTCGAGCGCGGCCTCGTCGCGATCGACCAGCGCAAGGCGCGCGCCCTGTTCGAGAAACAGTCGGGCGGTTGCCCGGCCGAGGCTGCCGGCGCCGCCGGTGATGATGCACGTCCTGCCTTCAAGCTGCCGCATGCCCGGCCTCCTCAGATCGGGTAGTGCAGCGGACCGTCCTGCACCGTGATCCAGCGCAGTTCGGTGAATTCCGCGATGCCGGCCTTGCCGCCGAAGCGGCCGTAGCCGGAAGCCTTGACGCCACCGAAGGGCATCTGCGCCTCGTCGTGAACGGTCGGTCCGTTGACGTGGCAGATGCCGGACTCGATGCGGCGCGCGACGGCCATCGCCCGGTTCACGTCCTTGCCGAAGACCGCTGCCGACAGGCCGTACTCGGTATCGTTGGCGACCCGGACAGCCTCCTCGGCGCTGCCGACCCGGACCACGGTGACCACCGGACCGAAGGATTCCTCGGCATAGATGCGCATCGATGGGGTGACCTTGTCGAGCAGGGTCGCCTGGATGACCGTACCGTCGATGCTGCCGCCCGCTTCGAGCACGGCGCCCTTGCCGACGGCGTCCTTGATGAGCTGGCCGATGCGGTTTGCAGCGGCCGGATCGACGACGCAGCCGAGCGCGGTGTTGCCGGCCGCCGGGTCGCCGGCCTTCAGCGACCTTGCCTTCTGCGCAAGCGCCGCGACGAAGGCATCGGCGATCTTGTCGTCGACAACAATGCGCTCGGTCGACATGCAGATCTGACCCTGGTTCATGTAGGCGCCAAAGGCAGCCGCGGCGACCGCCGCCTCGATGTCGGCATCGTCGAGAACCACCAGCGGCGCTTTGCCGCCGAGCTCCAGGAGTGCGGGCTTGAGGTGCCTGCCCGCGGTCTCGGCGATGAGGCGGCCGATGCGGGTCGAGCCGGTGAAATTGATCCGGCGCACCGCCGGGTGCGCGATCAGCGCATCGACGATCTCGGAGGCGTCGTCGGGCGCATTCGACACGGCGTTGAGGACGCCCTTCGGCAGTCCTGCGTCGTTCAGCGTGTCGACGATCAGCCGGTGCGTCTGCGGGCAGATCTCGGAGGTCTTCATCACCACCGTGTTGCCGCAGGCAAGCGGCGTCGCCAGCGAGCGCACACCGAGGATCACCGGCGCGTTCCACGGCGCGATGGACAGCACGACGCCGGCGGCCTGCCGGATGCCCATGGCAAGGCTGCCGGGGCGGTTTGACGGAATGACCTCACCGGTGATCTGGGTCGTCAGCGAAGCCGCCTCGCGCAGCATGTCGGAAGCGAGGCCGACGTTGAAATGCGCCCAGCCGGCCGTTGCGCCGATCTCGCCGGCCATCGCCTTCACGAAATCGTCGGCACGCGACTGCAGCAGGTCGGCGGCTTTGAGAAGGATCGCCCGGCGCTCCTTCGGCGCGGTCTGCGACCAGGTGGGAAAGGCTGCCGCAGCCGCGTCGGCCGCGGCGATGGCATCGTCGATCGTGGCCGCGGCGGCGCGCGTGGCGACATCGCCCGACATCGGATTTCGCCGCTCGAAGACGGCGCCGTCCGATGCGCCGTGATCCTCGTGCCCGATCATCAGTCCAAGTACGTCCATTGTCGTCTCCTCGCTCATTGGGCGGTCGCAGCCATGCCGAGAAAGGCACGCTGCACCTGCGGGTCTTCGATCAGTTCGGTGGCGCTTCCCTGGCCAACCACGCGGCCTGCCTCCATCAGGTAGCCGCGGTCGGCGATGGACAGGCTGATGCGGACATTCTGTTCCACGATCATCAGGCCGACGCCGGTCTCGCGGATGCGCGAAAGTGCTGCGAACAATTCCTGCACCAGCACGGGCGCGAGACCGAGGCTCGGCTCGTCGAGCATCAGCAGCGTGGGATCGGACATCAAGGCGCGACCGATGGCCAGCATCTGCTGTTCGCCGCCCGACATGGTCGAGGCGGTCTGGCGCCGGCGTTCGGCAAGGCGGGGAAAGAGTTCGAAAACCAGGGCGCGACGCTTCGCTTCGCCCTGGCGGGCACGCCTGACATAGGCGCCGATCTGCAGGTTCTCGTCCACGGTCAGGTCGCCGAAGATGCCACGCCCCTCCGGCACGGTCGCGATGCCGGCCTCCAGTATGCCATGGGCCGGCAGGCCGATGAGGGATTTTCCCAGATGGCGGATGGCGCTTTCGCCGCGCGCGGGCACCATGCCGCAGATCGCCTTGATGAGGGAGGACTTCCCGGCGCCGTTGGCACCCAGGATGACCACCGTTTCCCCCTTGCCGACGGCCAGTCCGACATCGTGCAGCGCGATGTGCTTGCCGTAGCTGACTGCCAGTTTCTCGATCTCAAGCATGGCCGTCCCCGAGGTAGGCGCGCACCACTTCGGGCATGCGCAGCACGTCGGCGGTCGGCCCGTCGGCGATGACGGTGCCGGCGTTCATGACGATGCAGCGGCCGCACAGGGCGCGGACAGCATCCATGACATGCTCGACCAGCAGGATGGTCATGCCACGGTCGCGCAGCGACGCGATCAAGTCGATGCCGATGCGCAGTTCCGTCGGGTTCAGACCGGCGAGCCACTCGTCGAGCAGCAGCAGGGACGGCTTTGCGGCCAGCGCACGCGCAAGCTCCATCCGCTTCTGGTCGATGTAGGTGAGGTTCTCCGCCTTTTCGTCTTCGCGGCCTGCAAGGCCGACGTCGGCCAGCCATTGCAGGGCCTCGCGCTGCGCGGCCTCTCCCCATACCGGATCGCGGCGGAATGCCAGCGCGGCGAGCACGTTGTCGGCGACGCTGAGCGAGGGCAGGATCCGCACCAGCTGGAAGGTGCGGGCGATGCCCCTGTGGGCGATGCGGTCGGGCGACAGGCCGGTCAGGGGAACGCCTGCCAGGGTGACGCTGCCGCCGCTTGCCTGCAACGCGCCGGAGATGATGTTGAGCACGGTCGTCTTGCCCGAGCCGTTGGGGCCGAGAAGGCCGACGATCTCGCCCTCGGCCACCGTGAACGACACGCCGTTCACCGCGGTCAGGCCGCTGAAGGTCTTGCGCAGACCGGAGATCGACAGCGAGGCGCTCATGACGGCGGGGTCCCGCGCGTGGCTGCAGCCACCTTGCCGGCGTTGCCGCCCCAGAGTTTCTCCGCGAAGGCCAGCACGCCATTCGGCAGCACGAAGACGATGAGGATGAAAAGCAGGCCGAGGAGGATCGAGTAGTGGTTGGGAAAATTGGCCGCCAGCCACTCGAACAGGAGGAAAAGCGGGATGGCACCGAGCGCCGGGCCCCACAGGCGCGTGGCGCCGCCGAGCAGCGCCATGATCAGCGTGAGGAACGACAGGGTCGGGTTGAACACGATGGCCGGTTCGACATAGGTCCAGCGCGGCGCCTGGATGGCGCCGACCAGCGTGATGATGACGGAGCTTGCGGCGAACAGCATCAGCTTGGTGCGCGTGAGGTTGATGCCGCTATGGGCGGCCACCACCTCGTCATCGCCAATGACTTTCAGGGCAAGGCCGATGCGCGAACGGCTCACCCACCAGCTCAGCGACAGGGTGAAGGCGGCAAGCGCCAGCAGCTGCCAGTAGATGTGCTCCGGGCCGAGCGGCAGAAAGATGTAGCGACCGAGCGTACCGGTGACGTTGATCTCGTACCAGGTCACCAGTTGCCGGACCAGTTCGGCCAGGCCGAAGGTGAAGATGACGAAATAGACGCCGGCAAGGCGCAGGGTGGACAGGCCGACGACGAGCGCCACGGCGAGCCCGATCAGCGCAGCCACCAGAAGGACCAGCGGGTAGGGGAGCGTTTCGCTCAGCACGGCCACTGTGTAGGCGCCGATGCCGAAGAAGGCGACCGTGGCCAGCGAAACGTAGCGGGTCGGGCCCGAAAACATCGCCCAGGCGGTGGCGAGCGTCACGTAGCCGGCGATGCCGACGAGAAGCCCCAGCACGTAGGGGCTGACATAGAGGGGAGCCGCCGCGAGGACAGCCAGCAGCAGGGCCAGGCCGGCCCATGTCGCGACCTTCCGCATCAGCGCGCCCGCCCGAAGAGGCCTGCCGGGCGCCAGAGCAGGATGGCCAGGAAGATCAGGTAGGTCGCGGCAAGCGTCAGCCCGGGATCGAGGTAGGTCGCCACGAAGGTCTCGACCAGGCCGAGGATCAGGCCGGCGCTGAGCGCGCCAAGCAGGTTGCCGACACCGCCCATGATGACGACGATCAGCGCCTTCATCGTGAAGATGACGCCGGAGGTCGCGGTAAAGGTCTGGTACATCGAGACGATGACGCCGCCCGCCGCCGCCAGTGCGGAACCGAGCGCGAAGGCGAAGCGGGCCGCCCGGTCGGCGTCGATGCCGACGAGGGCTGCCGACGAGGGCGATACGGCGACGGCGCGCAGCGCGGTACCCCAGCGGGTGCGGGTGAGCAGCAGGTAGAGGCCGCCGCCTATGGCGACCGCAAGGACGAAGGCGAGCAGGCGGTTGGCCGCAATGTTGGCGCCCAGAACGTTCACGCCGAAATTCATGTAGCTGTAGCTGGTGAAGTTGGTGCCGAAGGCGACCAGCATCACGCCCTGGATGACGAAGAGCAGGCCGAACGTCGCCAGTATCGAGTTGATCTCAAGGCTTGCCGCGTCCCTCGACCGCGCCACCAGCGGGCGCAGCATCAGACCGTAGACGAGATAGCCGAACACGAAGCCCAGCGGCACGATGAGCGCCAGCCCCAGCAGCGGATTGATGCCGATGGCGTTGTTGAGAAGATAGGCGCCGAAGGAGGCGGCGATGACGGTCTCGCCATAGGCCAGGTTCATGATCCGCGAGATGCCGTATTGCAGGGTCAGACCCATCGCAACAAGAGCATATGTCCCGCCGAGCACGAGCCCGGTTATCAGCGCGGTGGCCAGCATCGCGGCGCCTCCTCCGGCGGCTTCCTACTGTGCCTTCCAGGGTGCCTTGGGCAGCACCGGCGCAGCGGCGCCCTCGCGGTCCGCCGGAGCGACCGCGACGAACTGGCCGTTCTGCCACTGGCCACCGAGCCAGAGCTTGCGCAGCTGGTTGTCCTCCAGCTTGACCTCGCCGAGCGCAGTTTCAAAGGTTCCGTTCGACAGTTCGGCCGAGACGGCGTCGCGGTCGAGACCCTTGCGCTTGATGGCCTCCTGCAGCATCTGCAGGCTGGAATAGGTCACCACGCTGCCCCACAGGTCCGGCGCCTGGCCGGTGACTTCCTCGTGCCGCTTGCGGTAGGCGGCGTTCGCCTCGTTGTTGGGGTCGATGCCGCCGAGGCTCATGACGCCGGTGGCGTTTTCCCCGTTGGCAGCGCCATAGGCCGGGAAGCCGACGCCCACGCCGAGGTAAAGCACCTTTGGATTGAATTTGGCGACCTGGGCCTGCTGCGTCATGGCGAAGGTATCCGGCGGATAGGAGAAGGCGACGAAGGTGTCGGCCCCGTTGCTCGACGCCTCGCTGATCATCGGCGAGAAATCCGTCGTTCCCGCCGGATAGGTGACGTCGTAGACGACATTGAGGCCGGCCTTCTCGAAGGAGGGCCGCGCCGCGGTCACCAGGTCGATGCCGAAGCCGTCGGCGACGGAAATCATCGAGATCTTGTCGTTGATGGTGCCGTCGTCACGCGCCTTGGCGAGAAGCGACGCAAGCGCCTCGGTGTAGTCGTGGCCACCGCCGAGCAGCCAGAAGCTATTCGGCCAACGCTTGACGAATTCGGGCGCCTTGTCGGTGACGGCGGAAACCGCGAGCTGCGGGTAGTCGAAACGGTCGAAAAGCGGCGCGACTGCGAGGTTGAAGCCGGTGCCCCAGGGCGGCAGCATGAAATCGACCTTGTCCTGCGTGGCCAGGCGTTCGACGGCGCGAACCACTTCCTCGGCGGAGGAGCGGTCGTCATACTCCACCAGTTCGATCGGCAGCCTCTTGCCGTCCGGCATCTCGAGGCCGCCGGCGTCGTTCACTTCCTTTACCCACAGCACGTAATTGGGGATGGTGGTGATGCCGGCCCCGCCGGCATTGGGCCCGGTCTTGGATACGGCATAGCCGATCTTGACCGAGGTGCGGTCCTGGGCGAGGGCGCTGCCGCCCGCACCGACGGCAAGAAGTGTCGCGGTCATGCAAAGCGTACGCAGGACGCGCCTGCGGCTGAAATTCGTCATGGACGTTCCTCCCTTGTGGTCGCCGCCTGATGCGGCGAGATCACTGTCGGGCCGCCTGTCTCGTCTCCTCCGCGACAGGCTGCCTGTTTGACAAGCACAGGCTAGACCCCACTTCGAGGCACATGAATAGACTTTTTCGAGAGAGAATTGTACTTTTCACGGCGATAGCGAAGTGAGGACATGATGGACACGGGTCGCCACCCAGAAAGCCGGGAGAACCAGGGCCCGTCCCATCATCCAGCGCCAGCGGGTGTCGAAGTGCAATTGCTGCGCAGTTCCCTGGCGCGAAGCGAATGGACGTTCCGCGGCACGCGGCATCGCGCCTTCCTGCTCCAGGCGGGCAGCGGGCTCGTCCAGTCTGGCGGGGTCGAGACGCCCGTTGCTGCGCCCTGCATCGTCTGGCTGCCGGCCGGCCGCAAGGCGACGCTGAGTTTCGAGGCAGGGTCGCGCGGCGCATCGCTTGCGGTGTCGGAAGTCGACCTCGGCCGGGCCATCCCGGTCGGGCCGAACGCCACGCAGTTGCGCTCGGCGCTGGCGCAGACGATCGTCGGCGCAAAGCTGCCGCCCGAAAGGGCGCGGCGGATCGCCGACACGCTTGGCCTGATGGAGGAGGAGGCAAGGCAGGACCAGCCGGGTGCGCAGGACGCCGTGGTCCACCTTCTGGCGGTGTTCCTGATCGCGCTCTGGCGCATTTCGCGCCCGGTGCTGAACGAGGCGCAGCCGCTGCCGCGCACGATCGTCCACAATTTCCTGCAGGCGGTGGAACTGCATCTGCGCGACCACTGGACAGTGGCGCGCTACGCGGCCTTCGTCGGTGTCACCAGCGACAGGCTGAATTCGGCGGTTCGCCGCGCAACCGGGCGAAGCCCGCTGGCGCTCCTGCATGCCCGGCTCGTCGCCGAAGCCAGCGCGCTGATCGACAATTCCGGCATGCAGATCGCCGAGGTGGCCGAGACGCTGGGGTTTCGCGATCCGGCCTATTTCAGCCGGTTCTTCAAGCGGGAGACCGGGCAGTCGCCGAACCGGCATCGGCTGGAGGCTGCCGGAAAGGCTGCGCGCGGGGTCGGGTCCTTTGCGGCGTGGCCATGAGCCGACGGTGGCTCGGCAAGAGGGACGCAGGTTCCGTGGCTACCAGGCGACCAGCGTGCCGTCGTCCATAACCGCATTCCTGGTGTGATAGACCTCGGGCGCGAAGGGGTGTCTGGCGCATTCGGCCTCGTCGACCTCGATGCCGAGGCCCGGCGCCTCGGGCACCTGCCAGTGGCCGTCGACCATGCGGATCGGGCCCTTCACGACGTCGAAATACCAGGGCACGGCGCCGACCATCTCCTCCTGGATGATGTGGGCGGGCGTCGAGACGGCGAAATGCAGCGCGGCGGCCCCGGCGATCGGGCCGAGCGGGTTGTGGGGAGCCACGCCCATGCCCGCCGCCTCGGCCATCGCCGCGATCTTCTTGGCTTCCAGCAGGCCGCCGCAATGGCAGATGTCCGGCTGCACGATGTCCATCGCGCGGGCGCTGAAGTGGTCCTCGAACTCGCTCCGCTCGACCAGCCTCTCCCCGGTGGCGATCGGCACGGCGGATTTTTCGGTCAGCTGGCGCATGCCGCGCACGTCGCCCGGCTGGATCGGCTCTTCCACGAACATGGGATGGAAGGGGGTGACTGCCTCGATGAAGGAGAGCGCCGTCGCGACCGAGCCCGGCTTGCCGTGGAAGTCGAGCATGATCTCGATGTCCGGGCCGACCGCTTCGCGCAGGCTGGCCATCAGCCGCTCGACATGGGCGACTGCCTTGCGCGGCGCATAGGCGTGGACATAGGGCAGGATGACGACCTTGAAGGCGGTATAGCCGCGCGCCAGCACCTCCTGGGCGCGCTCGACCAGCGGGTCGGCGCTGTCGGTCTCGTAGACGGCGCGCATGTCGCCGAAACCGAGATGCGTATAGACGTGCACCCTGTCGCGGGTCCGCCCGCCGGTCAGCTGCCACACCGGCACGCCGAAATGCTTTCCCATGATGTCCCACAGCGCCAGCTCGATGCCGGAGACGGCGCTCATGCCGATAGCGCCGAGCCGCCAGAAGGATTGCATGCGCATTGCCCGGACTGCCTGCTCGATGTCGAGCGGGTTGCGGCCGATGACGAGCGGCGCCAGGTCCTCGATCGTGCCGGCGACGCCGCGCGTCTTCCATTCGAGCGTCGCCTCGCCCCAGCCGTGCAGGCCCGGCACGTCGGTCTGCACCTTGACGAAGACCCAGTTGCGCATCTCTGCGTTCACGACATGGGCGGTAACGGAGACGATCTTCACGGGCGTTTGTCCTGCTACAGCATCCAGGTGGAGAGCGGCGGGTAGAACAGCAGCAGACCGAGCACCAGCAGCTGAAGCACGATGAAGGGCAGCAACGCCGTGTAGATGTGTTTCAGCGTGATGTCGGGCGGTGCGACGCTCTTCAGGTAGAAGGCCGCAGGCCCGAAGGGTGGCGTCAGGTAGGAGACCTGCATGTTGACCGCGAACAGGATGCCGAACCAGATCGGATCGAAGCCCAACTCGCGGATGATCGGCACGAAGATCGGCAGGGTCAGCAGCGCAATGCCGATCCAGTCGAGGAACATGCCGAGCACGAGCAGGATCGCCATCATCACCATGACGATGACGACCGGCGGGGCATCGAGCCCGAGAATGGCCGCCGAGACGAACCGGTTGCCGCCCATGAGGTTGTAGACACCCACCAGCACGGCGGCGGCAATGCCGATCCAGATGATCATGCCGCAGGTCTCGAGCGTATGGACCAGGCTGTCCTGCAGCATGCGCCGGTTCAACTCCCCCCGCAGCAGCGAAATGATCAGCACCGACGAGACGCCGAGCGAGGCGGCCTCGGTGATCGAGGCAATGCCGCCATAGATCGAGCCGAGGACGACGACGACGATGAAGATTGGTGCGACCAGCGCCCTGAGCGCGCTGCCGACGGATTCCTCCGCCCGTTCCTGCTCCGAGATGGGCGGCCCGAGCTCCGGATTGCGCAGGCAGCGGAACAGCACGTAGCCGATGTAGCAGGCGAGCAGCAGAAGGGCCGGCGTGATCGCGGCGACGAACAGGTCGGCGATGGAAACGCCCGCGACAAGGCCGTAGATGATCAGCACGATGGAGGGCGGCATCATGGTGCCGAGCGAGCCGCCCGCGCAGACCACGCCGATGGAAAGGTCGCGGTCGTAGCCGAGCCGCAGCATCTGCGGCAGCGCGAGAATGCCGAGCAGCACGATTTCGCCGCCGATGACGCCCGACATGGCGGCCATCAGGATCGCCACGATCAGCGTCTGGATCGCCACGCCGCCGGGCAATCGCCCGGCCAGTATTCGCATGCCGTTGAACAGGTCCTTGGCTATGCCCGACCGGTCGAGCAGGGCCGCCATGAGGATGAACATCGGGATCGCGACCAGCGAGTATTCGGTGATGAAGCCGAAGATGCGCGACGTCACCAGCGGCAGGGCGTTGCCGCCGAACCAGCCGAAGGTGAAGAGCAGCGCCACCAGCCCGGTAACCCAGGCAAGCGGCTGGCCGGTGAGCAGGAGCAGGAAGATGGAGGCGACCAGCACATAGGTGCCGTATTCGATGCCGAGTGCGTTGAGGCCCATCTCAGTCTTTCCCGCCCGATGATGGCGGAACGTCGCGCCGGATCGCCTTGACCAGATGCAGGGCGGATTGAATGAACATGAGAGCCACGCAGAGCAGGATCAGGATTTTCAGGAGTGCCGGCGTCGGCGGGTTCCAGGCCGTTCCCGTGCCCTCGAAATGGATGTCGCCGGTGGGCGTGTGGGTCGCCTTCCAGGCCATGATGCTGCCGGCATAGCCGAGCCCGGCGAAGAAGATCATCGCGACGACGGAATTGAAGATGTCGAGCCAGCGTCGCCCGGCTGGCGATACCGTGTCGTAGAACATGCGCACGCGGATGTGCTTGTCGCGGGCCAGCACGATCGGTCCGCCGATGAGGAAGATCGCGGCGATCAGGAACGTCGTCGCTTCATGTGCCCAGAAGGTCGGGCTGTCGAAGACGTAGCGCGCGATCACCTCGTAGACGCTGATCAGGAAGGCCAGGAAAATCGCCCATGCCAAGGGCTTGGCCGCGCTGGCGACGACGCGGTCCAGCCCCGTCCGCACCTCGGCCCCGGCCTCTTCGGCCGCGCTGACAATCTCAGGAGTTTCCGACACAGTTTCTCTCCCACACAAAATAGCTGCGCCCGGCTGAAGCGTCGGCCGGGCGCAGCATGTTGGCGCGTTCGTGCTGGATTACAGCAGGTTGCGGCCTTCCAGATACTTGATGACGGAGTCGTAGTAGCGCTGGGTCATCTCGGTCTTGGCGGCCCAGGTCTTCCACTCGTCCTGGGCGATGCGGCGGAACTTGGCGCGTTCGTCGCCCGACCAGTTGATGATCTCGATTTCCGGATTCGCCTTGGCCTTGACCACGGCTTCGGCGTCGAGTTTTCGCACCGAGTAGATGTGGTTGAGGATGAAGGTGTCGACCGACGCGTTGACGATCGCCTTCAGATCCTCAGGCAGGCCGTCCCAGGCTTCCTTGTTGACGGAGATGTCGATCAGCGGCAGCGAGTGGAAGCCGGGATAGAGCGGGTAGTGGGCGATATCGTTCATGCCCGCGGCCTGGTTGGCAGCGAAGACGGTATAGTCGGCCGCCTGGATGACGCCCTTGTCGAGGGACGTGAAGACCTCCGAGCCCGGCAGCGCGACCGGCGCTGCGCCCGCCTTGGTGAAGATCTCGTAGACCATGCCTTCAGGCGCGCGCAACTTGACGCCCTTCAGGTCCTCCACGGTGCGGATCGGCACGGAAGAAACGAAGGCCTCCGGCTCGGTCGCCGCAGCGCCGATGAAGTGCACGCCATAGGGCGCGACGAGTTCCCGGAACAGCTCGTTGCCGCCACCGGACTGCATGTAGCCGAGGAGCTCGAACGGATCGGACCAGGCACCGACGAGGTTGCCCATCATGGCGAAGGCCGGGTCCTTGCCGGCGAAATAGCTGGGGTCGGTCAGGTGGCCCTGCAAGATGCCGCTACCCACGGCCTCCAGCGTATCGGTATGCGGAACCACCGCGCCGATCGGCACGATCTCGATCTTGATACGGCCGCCAGACATTTCCTTGACGCTGTCTGCCCACTTCTGCTTGTTGATGAAGCCGGGCTCGCCGGCCGTTTCCGATGTCTGGAACGTCCAGTTGTAGTCCGCGGCGTTGGCCGCGCTGGACAGGACCAAGGCACACATCACGACAGATGCAGCACCCAGGAATTTCTTCAGCATTTCAGTTCCTCCCAAAATCAATTCCATTCTGAATTTCGATTTGCCCGGCCGTTGCTGACCAGTCCACCGTCGCTAATGTGCATGAATGGCCATTGCAATCAACCGCATCCGGCATGCCCCACCGAGACGCTGCTCCCTCACGTGGCCGGAACCGTGCATTGAATGTCTGCTATCACTTTCGGGACGTCGGAGCCTGCCGGCCTACAAGGCGAAAGAGCCCCCTCCATTTCGAGAGCCGCTCCATCAGTGGTGATCCCGACAGGAATCGAACCTGTGACCTACAGATTAGGAATCTGCCGCTCTATCCTACTGAGCTACGGGACCAACCAAGCCGACACATAGCCGTTTCCGGCCGCTTCGCCAACCTGCCGGGAGGCAAAATCTGCTCCTGTGGCGGCTGCCGCCACAGGCACTGCGCGGCCGCGTGAGAACGGGCCACCCAAGGGAAGCCGCTCAGGCGGCCAGTGCGGTTTCGGCCAGCCTCACCCAATAGCTCACGCCGTGCGGGATGGCCTCGTCGTTGAAGTCGTAGGCCGGGTGGTGAAGGTTCGCCGACTCGCCATTGCCGATGAAGATGAAGGCGCCGGGCCGCGCCTGCAGCATGTAGGAAAAGTCCTCGCCGCCCATGACCGGCGGCATGGTCCGGTGAACCTGCGCCTCGCCTGCGACGGCCGCGGCGACGTCGCTGGCAAAGATCGTTTCGTCGGGATGGTTGAAGGTGACGGGGTAGTTGGGGGCGTAGGCGAGCGTCACCGTCGTGCCGCTGGCCTTGCCGATGCCCTCGCAGATGGCTTCCATGCGCTCGCGGGCGAGCGACGCCACCTCCTGCTTCAGCGAACGCACCGTGCCGCCGAGCTCCACCTGCTCGGGAATGACGTTGTAGGCGTCGCCGCCATGGAATTTGGTTACCGACACGACCACCGATTCGACCGGGTCGACGTTGCGCGACGCGATCGTCTGCAGCGCGGCGACGATCTGGCTGCCGGCGACGATCGGGTCGATGGTGCCATGCGGCATGGCAGCATGGCCGCCGCGGCCCTTGATGGTGATCCTGAACTCGGCGGTGGCGGCCATGATGGCGCCGGGCTTGGTGGAGAACTGGCCGACCGGCAGGCCGGGCAGATTGTGCATGCCGAACACCTGCTCGATGCCGAAGCGCTCCATCATGCCGTCCTTGACCATTGCCTTGCCGCCGCCGCCGCCCTCTTCCGCAGGCTGGAAGATCACCGCGACAGATCCGGCGAAATTGCGCGTCTCGGCGAGGTACTTCGCGCCGCCGAGTAGCATTGCCGTGTGGCCGTCATGGCCGCAGGCATGCATCTTGCCGGCAACCGTTGATGCATAGGGCTTGCCGGTGATCTCGTTGATCGGCAGGGCATCCATGTCGGCGCGCAGGCCGACCGCGCGACCCGCGCCGAGATTGCCCCGGATGATGCCGACGACGCCGGTCCTGCCGAGCCCGGTCACCACCTCGTCGCAGCCGAATTCCTTCAGCTTCGAGGCCACGAACTCCGCGGTCTTGAAGACGTCGTAGCCAAGTTCGGGCGTCTGGTGAATCTGGCGGCGCCAGCCGGTCACTTCGTCCTGCATCTCGGCGGCGCGGTTCAAAATCGGCATGTGAGAGTTCCTGCTGGTTGAGGCGAGCGCGGTTGCCCGCGCCCGGGCTTTTTGCCATCTTGGCGTCACATAGGCTAGATAGCACGAGATTGCGACATCGCGCCGCCGCCACGCGAGCGGCGCCCGGCGCGATTCACGACATATCCGGTCCCACGGGCACCGTTGGGGCCACCAGGCAACACGAAGGCGGGTTTCATGCGGCGCATCCTACATCTCATGCTTGCGGTCACGGCAACGATGGTATGCGGGCCGAGCTCGGCGGAGGCCGGGCCCTCGATACTGTTCGATTCCAAGACCGGGCAGGTGATCGAGAGCGACCAGCCGCTCGACCGCTGGTACCCCGCCTCGCTGACCAAGCTGATGACTACCTATGTCGCGTTTCGCATGGTCGAGACCGGCGAGGTGACCTTTCTTTCGCCGGTGCGCATGACACGCGCCGCCGCCAGCCAGCCGCCGAGCAAGATGGGCTACAAGCCCGGCACCGTGATGACCCTCGACACCGCGCTCAAGATCATCATGGTCAAGTCTGCCAATGACGTTTCGGCGGCGATCGGGGACAGCCTGTCCGGGTCCGCCGAGGGCTTCGCGGCGCGCATGAACGCCGAGGCCAAGCGGCTCGGCATGACGAATTCGAACTGGGTCAACGCGCACGGCCTGCACGACGACAACCAGTACACGACCGCGCGCGATCTCGCGATCCTGTCGTCGGCTCTGCGCAACGAGTTCCCGCAATATGCCGACTACTTCGCCATCGAGGGCCTGCGCTTCGGCGACCAGGTGATCCCGAGCCACAACAGGATCGTGGGCACGCTCGAGGGGGCCGACGGCATGAAGACGGGCTATACCTGTCCCTCCGGCTACAACCTTGTGGCTTCGGCGACGCGCGAAGGCCGCACGCTGATGGCCATCGTGCTCGGCGCGACGTCGGTAAAGTCGCGCACCCAGGAGGCCGCACGCATGCTGGAGACGGGTTTTGCCTCTCCAAATGCCGGGGCGATGACGCTGGCTGCGCTGAAGCCCGGCGGCACCGAATCCGCCGAACCGGTCAACATGCGCGCGGATCTGTGCACCAAGGCCGGCAGCGAGAAACTGCGCAAGAGAGAGCGCGAACTGCTTGCCAAGAAGAAGAAGGAAGGCACGCTGGAGGCGCCGGTGAAGCTGGCCAAGCGGACGTCGCGCGAGCTCGTCGATATCAAGCTTGGCGGTGCCACCGGACCGGCGACGCCGGCCGTTGCAGCAGCGCTGGCCGAAGAGGCTGCCATCGTGGCGGCGGAAGCAGCCAAGCTGGTGCGGGAGGAACTGCTGCTCTACCGCGAGGACATGATGATCGCGCGCGGGCGCGCCTCACTGCCGGCCGACGAGGCTGAACTGGCCAGAGCCAATGGCGGCGTGCCGCTGCCGACCTGGCGGCCGGACCAGCCGCCGCCAGCCGGCACGGAGCCTGTGGCGATGCAGGGCGATTCGGCCGACGCAGGCTGATGGACACGCCGATCCCCGTCTCGGTCCTGACCGGCTTCCTCGGCGCCGGCAAGACGACGCTGCTCAACCGACTGCTGAAGGACCCGGCGCTCGCCGACACTGCCGTCATCATCAACGAGTTCGGCGACGTCGCCATCGATCACCTGCTCGTCGAGCAGTCCTCCGACGGCATCATCCAGCTTTCCGACGGCTGCCTGTGCTGCACGATCCGCGGCGACCTTGTCGATACGCTCGCCGACCTGGTCGATCGCGTGCAAACCGGCCGCATCGCAGCCTTGCGGCGCGTCATCATCGAGACCACCGGCCTTGCCGATCCGGCGCCCGTGCTGCAGTCGATCATGGGTCACCCGGCCCTCGTGCAGGCCTTCCGCCTCGATGGCGTGATCACGCTGGTCGACGCGGTCCATGGCGATGCCACGCTCGACAACCACATCGAAGCGGTCAAGCAGGTCGCGGTGGCCGACCGCATCGTGATTTCCAAGGCGGATCTCGTTTCCGCCCCGGAGCAGCTCGAGGCCTTGCGCGGCCGCCTGCGGCAGATCAATCCTTCGGCCCTGCTGGTTGACTCTGCCTCCATGCAGGGCGGCCATGCCGCGCTCTTCGAGTGCGGACTCTACGATCCGGCGAGCAAGACCGCCGACGTGCGCCGCTGGCTCGGCGAGGCAGCCGACGAGGGCCACCACCACGATCACCATCATGCCGGCCATGGGCACGGGGACGAGCACCCTCACCATCACGATTCGCGCATCAGGACCTTCACGCTCGTGCACGACCGCCCGATCCCCTTCTCGGCGATCGAGACGTTCCTCGACCTCTTGCGGTCGACCCATGGCGACAGGCTGTTGCGCATGAAGGGCGTCATCGAACTGCAGGAAGACCCGGCGCACCCGCTGGTGGTTCATGGCGTCCAGACGCTGCTGCATCCGCCGGTGCGCCTGCCGGCCTGGCCAGATGCGACGCGCGGGACCCGGCTGGTGCTGATCACGCTGGACATGCCGGAAGACTATGTCCGGCGGCTCTTCGCCGGGATTACCGGAACACCTGCGGTCGACACGCCGGACCGTGCGGCGCTCGAGGCCAACCCGCTGGCGATACCCGGCATGCACTAAAAGAAAAGCCGGCCTTTCGGCCGGCTTTAGTTTGGTGCAACGGGATCATCGGGGGGGGGGACATCCCGCTGTCCGGACCATAATGTGCGGCCGCGACAATGGTTGCATGATCCCACGAAAAAAATTCAAGGCAGTGATTTCGCCGGACTGGAGGGCCGGAAGCCGGGTGCGCCCAACGCCGCCCTGTCGCCGCGAGGGTGGCCGTCAGCTGCCGAAGATGTTGACGATCTTCTTCCTGGCAGTGCCGAACAGACCCAGCGCGCTTCCGCCTGAAGGCTCGGTCTGGACCTCGGCGGGCGGCGGAACCGTTCCGGTCGCCAGAACGGGCTCGGCAGCCTGTGTCTTGGCCAGTTCGGCCGCCTTCTTTTCCTGCTCCTTTGCAAGAGCCAGAGCCTTCTTTTCCTCGGCGGCCTTCACCTTTGCGGCTTCTGCGGCGTCGATCTCGGCCTGACGCCGGCCTTCCGGGGAATCGATGCGGCCCATGCGCGAACTGACGGTCACCGTCCCGTCATCGTTCAGGGATGGCGGCTCGACGGGCACGCGCTCGCCCTTGGCGCGCTTGCGGGTCCACTCCGACACCAGCGCAGCCTCCTTGAGGCCCGCAATGGAGGGCTTGGGCGGCGGGGCGCTCTTGGCGACGGCGGCGTTGAAGGCAGCCTCGTAGCTCGACTGGTAGGACCTGTAGGCGCTGGCCAGTGCTTCCGGCTGCGTCGAGGGCGGGCAGGACGCCGTTGCGTTGAAGGTGGCGCCGCCCTCGGGCACGCGGTTGAAGACGTAGCGCTTCTCGCAGAAATCGACCTTGGGCGGGACCTTGCTGATCTCGAACTGGTCGTAGCCTTCCTTCAGCATCTTCCAGAACTCGAAGTTCGGGTCGTTGCGGTAGCGCGCCATGTTGGCCGCGGTCATGCGGAACGGGAAGGCCTGGATCTGGAATTCCGTCTGGCCACCGCGGAAGGCGTCGCGGCCGAAGGCATAAATCTGCTCGATCTGGGCATCCGTCATCGAATAGCAGCCCGATGACGAGCAGGCGCCGTGCACCATCAGGTTGGAGCCGGTGCGGCCATTGGCACGGTCATAGGCGTTCGGGTAGCCCATGTTGAAGGCCAGGTGATAGCTGGACTTCGGGTTCATCTGCGCCGGGCGGACGGTGTAGAAGCCTTCGGGCGCCTGGCGGTCGCCCTCGACGAATTTGGGGCCGAGCTCGCCCGACCACTTGCAGATGTCGTAGCTTGCGATGACATCGTAGCGGCCGTTGGTCTTCTGCTTCCAGATCTCGAGCTTGCCCTCTTCCTTGAAGATGCGGGCCATGACCGGCGAGGTGCGGGACATTCCCTTGGCCTTCATGGCGGTCAGGATCTTCTCCGGAAGCGGCTTTTCGGCCTTGGCGCCGCCGGCACCCTCGCTGAAGGTCGCGCCTGTGCAGCCGGCCAAGGCAAAGGCGGCAATCAGCAATCCGGCGCGCAGCAATCGTGCAATCATGGGTCGAACGTCGTCTCTGGTTGTTCCGGCTGGTCAGTCGCACTACGCCGGAAGCGCATTGTCACGGGCGTGGAGGGTAGACGCGTTAACCTTGAGAATTGATTACTGCCGGGGGCCCGTCCACCTGCAACCCTGCATCCTTATGACAGGCAAGGGACGGCATTTTTGTGGCGGCCGCGCGCAAAAATGCCACAATGGCAGAGGTCAGAGCGAGCGGCCGATGGCGAGATACTTCTCGCGACGCTGCTCGCGGAAGTCCCCATTCGACTGCCCGAAATCGGCAAGCGTGCGCGCAATCAGATCGCCGGTGGCCGTGATCACTGCGGACGGCATGCGATGTGCGCCGCCCAGCGGCTCCGGAATGATGGCGTCGATGACCTTGAGAGCCAGCAGATCCTGGGCGGTAATCTTCATGTTGGTGGCGGCATCGCGCGACCGGGTGGTGTCGCGCCACAGGATGGACGCTGCGCCCTCGGGCGAAATCACCGAATAGATCGCGTGTTCCAGCATGAACACCTTGTTGGCGGTCGCGATTGCAATGGCGCCGCCCGAGCCGCCTTCGCCGATGACCACCGAAATCGATGGCGTGCGCAGCGCCAGGCAGGCCGAGGTGGAGCGCGCGATGGCTTCGGCCTGGCCGCGTTCCTCGGCGCCGATTCCCGGATAGGCGCCGGCGGTGTCGACGAGCGTGACCAACGGCACCTGGAAGCGGTCGGCCAGTTCCATCACGCGTACCGCCTTGCGGTAACCCTCGGGGCGGACGGAGCCGAAATTGTGCTTAAGCCGGCTCTTCGTGTCGGAGCCCTTCTCCTGGCCGATCACCGCAATGGGTTCGCCGCGGAACCGCGCAAAGCCACAGACAATGGCGTTGTCCTCGCCGAAATTGCGGTCGCCCGCGAGCGGCGTGAAGTCGGTGAAGAGGTCCTTGACGTAGTCGAGGCAGTGCGGGCGGTCCGGATGGCGTGCAACCTGCACCTTCTGCCAGGGCGTCAGCGCCTTGTAGATGTCGCGGAGCGCCTCGGCAGAACGTTTTTCGAGCCGTGCGATCTCCTCGCCGACATCTACCGACTCGCCGCCTTCTGAAAGCTTCTTGAGTTCCAGGATTTTGCCTTCGAGGTCGGCAACCGGCTTTTCGAAGTCGAGATAGTTGTACATGCGTGAGCGAACCGATGCGCCGGACTGGAAACGGAAGGGCTGGAAAACTGGGTTTCCGGCCGTGAAATTCTGCCCTCACATAGCGGTCCGACGCCTAGTCGGCAAGCGGATGATGCTCATTGACCAGCCGCACGAGCCGCTCCTCCAGCACATGCGTGTATATCTGCGTGGTCGAAATGTCGGCGTGGCCGAGCAGTTGCTGCACGGCACGCAGGTCGGCGCCGTTTTGCAGCAGATGGCTGGCGAAAGCGTGCCTCAGCACGTGGGGCGAGACCTTCGCGGAAGCAATTCCGGCGCGCGAGGCGAGCGCCTTGAGGTCGCGGGCGAAGACCTGGCGCGACAGGTGGCCGCTGTCCGAGGAGGCCGGAAACAGGTGCGGGCTGTCGGACAGGCTTTCGTTGCGTCCGCGCTCCACGAGCCAGGCGCGCATCGCCTCGCGCGCCTTGCCCGAAAGCGGCACCATGCGTTCCTTGTTGCCCTTTCCGCGCACGATGAAGAAGCGCTCGTCGCGCAATGCGACCGTGACGGGAAGGCCGACCAGTTCGGAAACGCGCAATCCGGTGGCGTAGAGCACCTCGACCAGCGCGTGAAGGCGCTTCGCTGCCACGCGGGCACCATCCGAGAGGCTCTCGTCGACCGCTTCCTGTGCTGCCCGGTCGAGCAGCCGTCCCGTCTCGGCCTCGGCCATCGTCTTCGGCAGCGGCCGGCCTCGCGCGGGGCTGTCGAGCGTGCCCGTCGGATCGTCGGGTCGCATGTTCTCGGCATAGAGGAATTTGAAGAACTGCCGCAGCGCCGACAGCTTGCGCGCCTGCGAGGAGGCCGCGAAGCCCTCTGCGGCGAGGCCGCCGAGGTAGTCGCGCAGGTCGCTGCCGGCCGCGTCGGCCAGGCCGCCCGGAATGGAGGAGGAGGCGTCCGACAGGTCGCGCCGGTAGCTGGCAAGCGTGTTGTCGGCCGCGCCACGCTCGACGCTCATCATTTCCAGAAAAGCCTCGATCTGCGCCGCGCTGTTCATCGTTGCGCCTACCGCTTCGGGTTGATTCTTTCGGAAGGGATGCGTTCGCTCATCTCGCCCTTGTTGGGCTCCACCAGGATCACAAGCGCTAGCATCGCCCCGTATGCCAGCACGGCCAGAAGGCAGAGCGTGAGAATGAACTTGAAAAGAGTCGGCATCTATAAGACTGGCCCGCACCTGTTTTCGTCCCGGGGGCCCTTATGGGACGCGAATTTTGTCAACACAAGGGTGCCGCGCCAATAGACCCGCAGCGCTTGACGCAAACGGCCTTTTCATGTCGATACGCTGCCATGGTTGCAATCCCCATGCTGGCGTCAGGAACCGTCGACGCCCTGCTTTCCAGTCTCGGTTCGCGTTCGATCGTGTTCGTCGGATTGATGGGCGCCGGCAAGACGGCGATCGGCCGCAAGGTCGCGTCGGCGCTCGGGCTGCCCTTCCTCGACAGCGACCATGAGATCGAAAGCGTCTCGCGCATGTCCATCCCGGATCTCTTCGCGCAATATGGCGAGGCCGAGTTCCGTGCGCTCGAGCAGCGGGTAATATTGCGGGTTCTGGAAAACGGGCCGCAGGTGCTGGCCACCGGGGGCGGCGCGTTCATGAACGAGCAAACCCGCGAGGCGATCGCCGCCAACGGCATCTCCGTCTGGCTGAAGGCCGACGTCGACGTGCTGCTGGAGCGCGTCTCGAAAAAGCAGAACCGGCCCCTGCTTCAGAACGCCGACCCGCGCGGCGTGCTCGAGCGCCTGATCGCCGAGCGCCACCCCGTCTACGCTCATGCCGACATTACCGTTCCAACTCGCGACGACCGCAGGGAAGTGATCGCCGGGGAAGTCATCGACGCGATCAGCCGATCGCTGAACGTAACCGGGGAAGATGCCTCATGACTGCCTCCGGTGTTGAAACGGTTGAGGTAAAGCTTGGCGACAGGTCCTATGATATCCTGATCGGCAACGGGCTGGTCGAGACAGCCGGCTCGGAGATCGCAGCGCGGCTGCCCGGGCTGGCGACGGCCATCGTCACGGACGCAAATGTAGCGGCCCTCCATCTCGATCGTCTGAAGGAAAGCCTTGCCGGTGCTGGCATCAGGGCGACGGTGATCGAACTGCCGCCCGGCGAGAAGACCAAGAGCTTCGAGGCCCTGCAACAGGTCGTCGATGGCATCCTGGCAGCACGGCTGGAGCGAGGCGATGCGGTGATCGCGCTGGGCGGCGGCGTGATCGGCGACCTCGCCGGCTTCGCGTCCGGCATCGTGCGGCGCGGCATGAAGTTCATCCAGATGCCGACCTCGCTGCTGGCGCAGGTCGATTCATCGGTCGGGGGCAAGACCGGCATCAACACCAGCCACGGCAAGAACCTCGTCGGCGTATTCCACCAGCCGCAGCTCGTGCTGGCCGATACCGGTGTCCTCGACTCCCTGCCCGTCCGCGAGTTCCGCGCGGGCTATGCGGAACTTGCTAAATACGGGCTGATCGACCGACCCGACTTCTTCGCCTGGCTCGAAGACCACTGGCAGGCGGTGTTTGCCGGCGGCGCGGAACGCGCGCACGCCATCGCGGAGGCCTGCCGGGCCAAGGCCGACGTCGTGGCGCGCGACGAGTACGAGACCGGCGACCGGGCGCTGCTCAATCTCGGCCACACTTTCGGCCATGCGCTGGAGGCCGCGACCGGCTACGACAGCGCCCGCCTGGTGCATGGCGAAGGCGTGGCGATCGGCATGGCGCTGGCGCACCGGTTCTCCAGCCGCCTCAACCTGGCGAGCCCGGACGACGCGGCGCGCGTCGAGACGCATCTGCGCGCCGTCGGCCTGCCCTGGCGGATGGCCGACATCCCGGGCGGCCTGCCGGATGCCGAGACGCTGTTTTCATTCATCGCGCAGGACAAGAAGGTCTCGCGCGGCGCGTTGACATTCATTCTTACCCATGGCGTCGGCAAGTCGTTCATCGCAAAGGACGTTCCGGCCTCCGAAGTCATGACGTTCCTGAAGGAAAACCACCCGGGATGACGCAGCCGGTCCTGCTCACGATCGCAGTCTTCGTTCTGCTGCTGGCGGTGCTGTTCCTGCTGCGCAACTCTTTGCTCGCCGCGCTGGGCTACGAGGTGAGGGCGCTGGGAACCCCGCGCCCGGTGCCTGAGGAGGCGCGGGGAGCGGCAGGGGATGCTGCCGGCGATAGCGGCTCAAGAACGGATCGCGTCGGTGCCCTGGTCGATCTGCATGAGCTCGAAGTGTCGGACGTCATGGTCCATCGCACGAACATGCGCTCGGTCAACGCCGACAATCCGCCCGAGGCGCTGGTGCGCGAAATCCTGCAGAGCCCGCATACCCGCATGCCGCTGTGGCGGGGCTCGACCGAGAACATCGTCGGCGTGCTGCACGCCAAGGACCTGCTGCGCGCGCTCAACGAGGTCGGCAACGACTTTTCCAGAATCGACGTGATGAAGATCGCGACAAAGCCGTGGTTCGTGCCGGACACGACCTCGCTGCAGGACCAACTCAACGCATTCCTGCGGCGCAAGGCGCATTTCGCGCTGGTGGTCGACGAATATGGCGAGGTCGAGGGGCTGGTCACCCTCGAAGACATCATCGAGGAGATCGTCGGTGAGATCGCCGACGAGCACGATGTCGACATCCAGGGCGTCAGGCAGGAGGCGGACGGTTCCGTCGTCGTCGACGGCACGGTGCCGATCCGCGACCTCAATCGCGCGCTCGACTGGTCGCTGCCCGACGAGGAGGCCACGACGATTGCCGGCCTCGTCATTCACGAGACGCAGTCGATTCCCGAAGAACGGCAGGCCTTCACCTTCCACGGCAAGCGCTTCGTGGTGATGAAGCGCGACAAGAACCGCATTGCGCGGCTGCGGATCAGGCCAGTCGCCTGAAGCGGTTCTACCAGCGGGTCTGTTCGCCGGGTGCGGCTGGCTCGATTGCCAGGGCGTGGACACCGGCCTCCAGTTCGTCGGCCAGCAGCGTGTTGACGGCGCGGTGACGCTCGATCCGGCTCATGCCCGAGAAGGCCGGGGCGACAAGTCGCACGCGAAAATGCGTTTCGCCGGAGCCGTCGAAGGTGGCGTGGTGGCCGGAGTCCTCGTGATTGTGACCGGCATGGAGATGGCTCTCGTTGACAACCTGCATGCGTTCCGGCGAGAAGGCGCGCTGGAGCTTCTCTTCGATCGTCGTCTGTATCGACATTGCGGTCTCCTGTACCCATATCCGCACGTCGGCATAAAATCGCCGCATCCGGGATTGATCCGTGATTTGGGTCGGTAGGCCCTGTTTCCCGAAAATGTCAATTCTTGTTTCGCAATCAGAACATCCCATAAATGGGTTAGATGAAGCCGTATCCGAAATACTTCGAAAAGATTCGCATCCGCCCGGACAAGGACGCGGAGCTGAAATCGCACGCGCCGGTCTGCCAGTGGGATGGCTGCAAGGAGCCTGGTACGCACAAGGCGCCGGTCGGCCGAATGAAGGAAGGCGAGTATTTCCGCTTCTGCTTCGACCACGTGCGCGAGTACAACAAGGGCTTCAACTATTTCTCCGGCGTGCCGGATTCGGAAGTCGCGCGATTCCAGCGCGAGGCGATGACCGGTCATCGCCCGACCTGGAAGATGGGCATCAGTGGCAGCACGCGTTCCTCGCCGGACGTGGCGCAGCAGCGGTCCGGCCGGGCTGGCTACTACAACCGCATCCGAGATCCCTTCAACCTGTTCGAGGGCCCCAAGGACCCGCGCCAGCCGCGCGAGCGCAAGGCCAAGCCGCTTGAGGCCAAGGCGCTGGAAACGCTTGGCCTTGATACAAAGGCGACTGGCAAGGACATCAAGGCGCGCTATAAAGAACTGGTGAAGCGCCATCATCCCGACGCGAATGGCGGCGACAGGGGTTCGGAAGATCGGTTCCGCGACGTGCTGCAGGCCTATCGCGTGCTCAAACAGGCGGGTTTGTGCTGAGCCAGCAGGATTGAGGGCCGTTTCCAACTTTCCTCACGCTGGAAAAGGCACTAAGACCGCCCCCGGACAAATTCGATTGCCGGCGAAGCCCAAAGGCCTCGCATTTGGAGACATTATGAACAAGGTCGATCGCGATATCGCCAACCTTCCCGACACGACCGTCTCGGTCAAGGAGAAGTTCGGCTTCGATTCCAAGATGGTTGTGCCAGCCTATTCGACGGCCGACCAGCATGTGCCGGACCTCGATCCGGACTACCTGTTCGATCCGCAGACGACGTCGGCGATCCTGGCCGGCTTCGCCTACAATCGCCGCGTCATGGTGTCGGGCTATCACGGCACCGGCAAATCGACGCATATCGAGCAGGTCGCGGCACGCCTCAACTGGCCGATGGTCCGCGTCAACCTCGACAGCCATGTCAGCCGTATCGACCTCGTCGGCAAGGACGCCATCGTCGTCAAGGAAGGGATGCAGGTCACCGAATTTCGCGACGGCATCCTGCCCTGGGCCTACCAGCACAATGTCGCGCTCTGCTTCGACGAGTATGACGCCGGCCGGCCGGACGTGATGTTCGTCATCCAGCGCGTGCTGGAATCGTCGGGCCGCCTGACCCTGCTCGACCAGAGCCGCGTCATCCGTCCGCACCCGGCCTTCCGCCTGTTCGCCACCGCCAACACGGTCGGCCTCGGCGACACGACCGGCCTCTACCACGGTACGCAGCAGATCAACCAGGCGCAGATGGACCGCTGGTCGATCGTCACGACGCTGAATTACCTGCCGCACGACAACGAAGTCGCGATCGTGCTCGCGAAGGCCAAGCACTACCGCAACGCGGAAGGCAAGGACATCGTCAACAAGATGGTGCGCGTCGCCGACATGACGCGCCAGGCCTTCATCAACGGCGACCTGTCGACCGTGATGAGCCCGCGTACGGTCATCACCTGGGCCGAGAACGCCGAGATCTTCGGCGATGTCGGCATGGCTTTCCGGCTGACCTTCCTCAACAAGTGCGACGAGCTCGAACGCTCAATCGTCGCCGAATTCTACCAGCGGGCTTTCGGGCAGGAACTGCCCGAATCGGCCGCCAACGTCGTGCTCGGCTAGCAGCAGGCGCGATGGCAGGTCCCGGCGACAACACGCGCAACAGACCGAAGACGGGCTCGGAAGCGGACAGCTTCAAGCGCGCGCTGACGGTCTGCATGCGCGCGATTTCCGGCGACAACGAACTCGAGGTCGCCTTCGCCAAGGACAAGCCGGCGCTGGCCGGCAACCGGGCGCGCCTGCCCGAGATACCGAAGAAGGCGACCGCCGCCGACATCGCGGTGACACGGGGCATCGGCGATTCCATGGCGCTGAAGCGTGCCTGCCACGACCTGCGCATCCACTCGAAATTCGCGCCCGAGGGCAAGCAGGCGCGCGCCGTCTATGACGCCGTCGAGCAGGCCCGGGTGGAGGCTATCGGCGCGCGCGCCATGACTGGCGTTGCCGACAATCTCGGCTCCATGCTCGAGGACAAGTACGCCAGGGCAAACCTCGCCGACGTGCGCGAACGCGACGATGCGCCGATCGAGGAGGCGCTGGCCCTGATGGTGCGCGAAAAGCTCACCGGCCGCGCGGCGCCAAAGAGCGGTCAGCGCATGGTCAACCTGTGGCGCGACTGGGTGGAGGAAAAGGCCGGCGCCGACCTCGACCACCTGATGGGCAATCTCGACGACCAGCAGGCCTTCGCCCGCGTCGTGCGCGAGATGCTGGCCTCGATGGAGATGGCCGAGGAACTCGGCGACGAGGAACAGTCTGACGAATCCGAGGACAGCGAAGATCCCCAGCCGCAGGGCGAGGAAAACAGCGATGAAGGCGGCGAGGACGATTCGGGCGCCGACCAGTCGCAGTCCGACGAGCAGGACGCCTCCGCGGAGGAGGACCAGTCCGGCGAGACAGAGGCATCCGACGCCTCTGCCGACGACTATTCCGAGGACGAGGAAGCCGATGCCGAGACGCCGGGCGAGGCCAGGCGCAAGGACGACCCCTTCACCGAGATGACGCGGCACGTCGATTACAAGGTGTTTACCACCGCCTTCGACGAGACGGTCGGCGCGGAGGAGCTTTGCGACGAAGAGGAACTCGACCGCCTGCGCGCCTTCCTCGACAAGCAGCTGACAAACCTTTCCGGCGTCGTCGGACGCCTCGCCAACCGGCTGCAGCGGCGGCTGATGGCGCAGCAGAACCGGTCGTGGGACTTTGACCTCGAAGAGGGCTATCTCGATCCGGCGCGGCTGGTGCGCGTGGTGATAGATCCGATGCAGCCGCTCTCCTTCAAGCAGGAGCGCGACACGAAATTCCGCGACACGGTGGTGACGCTGGTGCTCGACAATTCGGGCTCGATGCGCGGCCGCCCCATCACGGTGGCGGCGACCTGCGCCGACATCCTGGCCCGCACGCTGGAGCGTTGCGGCGTCTCGGTCGAAATCCTCGGTTTCACGACCCGTGCCTGGAAGGGCGGGCAGGCGCGCGAGAAGTGGTTGAAGGACGGCAAGCCGCCCAATCCCGGCCGGCTCAACGACCTGCGCCACATCATCTACAAGAGCGCCGACCATCCGTGGCGGCGGGCGCGGCGCAACCTCGGGCTGATGATGCGCGAGGGCCTGCTCAAGGAAAATATCGACGGCGAGGCGCTGCTGTGGGCGCATCAGCGCCTGATGGCGCGGCCGGAGCAGCGCAAGATCCTGATGATGATTTCCGACGGTGCGCCGGTCGACGATTCGACCCTCTCGGTCAATCCCGGCAACTATCTCGAGCGCCACCTGCGCGCCGTCATCGAACTGATCGAGACGCGCTCGCCCGTGGAGTTGCTCGCCATCGGCATCGGCCACGACGTGACGCGCTACTATCGCCGCGCCGTCACCATCGTCGACGCCGAGGAACTGGCGGGCGCCATGACGGAGCAGCTCGCTTCGCTGTTTGGCGAGGAAAGCACGCGCGAGACGCGCCGCGGCGGCATGCGGCGTGCCGGATGAAGACCCTTTCGCGTGGCGCGCTTGGCCTTGGCTTGCTGACGGCGCTGCTTGGCGGCCTGACGTTCGTTAACACGTCACCCCCCTCGCGCGCCGCCGATACCGGGCGCATCGAGATCGATTCCCGGCCGATCACCAACTTCCATATCGGCCGTTCCCGGACCCGGTTCGGCCCGCTCGAATTCGTCGGCGGCCTGGAAATGTCTTCGACAGCCGCGGATTTCGGCGCGCAGTCGGCGTTCCGCTTCATGAAGCCCGGGGGGGATTTCATCGGCGTTGCCGACACCGGCTTCTGGTATTTCGGTACCGTGTTGCGCGACGGCCAGCAGAAGCCGACCGGGATCGGCGATTTCCGGATGGCCGCGATGTTCGACCGTGCCGGAAAAATCAGCAGCGACAAGTGGCAGGTCGATGCCGAGGGCCTTGCGATCAAGGACGGCGTCGCCACCGTCGGCTTCGAGCGCGATCACCGCATCGCGCAGTTCCGCATCGAGCCGGACGCCATGAAGCCGGCCTTCGATGACCTCGATTTCCTCATCCCGAAGGCGGAGCTTCGCTCGAATCGCGGTTTCGAGACCGTGGCCTTTTCGAACCCCGCCGGTCCGCTCGCGGGAGCCATGGTCATCGTCTCGGAAAAGAGCCTCGACAAGCAGGGCAATATCTTCGCCGCCATCGTCGACGGCCCTGGCAAGGGCGTCTTCACCGTCAAGCGCAACGGCGAGTTCGACATCACCGATGGGGCTTTCCTGCCGGGTGGCGACCTACTGCTTCTGGAGCGCAGCTTCTCGATGGCCGCGGGCGTCAAGATGCGCCTGCGCCGCATCGACGGCGCCACCATCGCGAAGGGCAAGGTTGCCGACGGGCCGATACTCTTCACCGCCGACATGGCCTACCAGATCGACAACATGGAGGGCCTCGACGTGTGGACCCGCGACGACGGTGCCCTGATGGTGTCGATGGTCTCCGACGACAACCACTCGATCCTGCAGCGCAATCTCTACCTGGAATTCATCCTGCATAACGACTGAGGGGCCGGGTCGCGGCCCTCGTCGGCCACGTGCCTGCTGCCGATCCCGCCGCTAGTTCCTGCCAGCCAGCCAGATCACATGCCGCGCACCGCGCTTGCCGCGCGCTCGCACGCCGACTTCCTCGACTGCAAATCCAGCCTGCCGCAGCCGGCGCGTGAAGCCGGCGTCGGGGCCGGACGACCAGACGGCAAGCACGCCGCCGGGACGCAGCGCCTTCCTTGCAGCCGCCAGCCCCGCAGCACTGTAGAGGCTGTCATTGGAACTGCGCGACAGGCCTTCCGGTCCATTATCGACGTCGAGCAGGATCGCGTCATAGGCACCCGCGGCCGACCGGATCAGTTGACCCACATCGCCCTCATGGATGGCCACACGCGGGTCGCCGAGGCAGTTTCCGAAAACCTCGGCCATTTCGCCGCGCGCCCAGCCGATGACGGCGGGCACGATCTCGGCCACCTCGATTCGGGCGCCGTCTGCCAGTTCGGCAAGGGCGGCGCGCAGGGTGAAGCCCATGCCGAGGCCGCCGATCAGGATTTTGGGCCGCGTGCTGGCGGCAATCTTCTGGATCGAAAGCCTCGCCAACGCCTCTTCGGAGCCGCTGAGGCGGCTGTTCATGAGTTCGTTGGTGCCGAGCATGATGGAGAATTCGCTGCCGCGCCGCTTCAGGCGCAGCTCTTCACCGCCGCCCGGCACCTTGGCCGTGCCGAGATGGACCCAGGGGATCACGAAGCCAGAGCCGGCTGCGTCCATCTGGCTGCGATCAGCCGGTAGGGGATGAGGGCGACGAGCGCGATGACGAGCTTGACCGAAAGGTCGCCGAGCGCCCAGGAGAGCCAGCGCGGCGTGTCGACGGCCAGCACACCGAGCAGCGGCGCATTTTCCAGCGCAAAGCCGTCATTGGGCCCGACAAAGGCAAAGCTCGCGGCAAAGGCGATGCTGAAGAAGATCAGCGTGTCGACGACCGAGCCGGACAGCGAGCTGAACACCGGCGCGCGCCACCATGAGCGCTGCCGCAGCCAGTTAAACACCGTGACGTCGAGCAATTGCGCGACCAGGAAGGCCGAGCCGGAAGCGGTCGCGATGCGCAGCAGGCGGCCGGGCTCCGTCTCGAACTCGGTCAGGCCGTTGCGGTAGAGCAGCGGCGGCACGATGATCGAGCAGGCCACGGCGACGACGAAGCCGACGAAGACGATGCGGCGCGCCACTGCGGGGCCGTAGCGGAGGTTGGCGAGATCGGTGACCAGGAAGGCGAGAGGATAGGTGAAGGCGCCCCAGGTGAGGATGTCGGCCAGCGCAAGGCTGCCGAGCTGTCCCTGGACAGGGAACTGCACGAGGATATTGGACGCCACCACGACAAGCGCCATGGCCGCCACGAAGGGCAGGTAGGAAGAATAGCGGAACATTTTTTTAACCTGGGTGATGGAACCAGCCGGGCGGCGCGAGCCGCCCGAAAGGGAATCAGGCGGCCGGAGCTTCGGCAGCCTGTTCGGCGGTCTTCTTGGCGATCTGCTTCTTCAGCAGGCGCGCACGCTGCGACAGCTCGGCAACATCGGCCTTGGCCAGGAAGGCGTCGAGGCCGCCACGATGCTCGACCGTGCGCAGGGCGTTTGCCGAGATGCGCAGGCGCACATTCTGGCTCAGCGCTTCCGAGATCAGCGTCACCTTGACGAGGTTCGGCAGGAACTTGCGCCGCGTACGGTTGTTGGCGTGGCTAACATTGTTGCCGGACATAACGGCCTTGCCGGTCAGTTCACAAGCACGGGACATATTTCACTTACCTTCAGGTCTAAACGGGCCAATGACTTTGGCGCACCAGAAATAGATGGCGCGCAGCCTCTTCGAGCGGCCTCATGGAAAAGTTGGCGTTCCATAGTGGCAATCCGGGCTTGCGTCAAGCGTGGCCTGGCCCGGTGCATGGCTTTCATATCACAGAAAGGCCGGATTTGCGCCGATAGCATCGGGGCATGATGACAGCAAGGTGCGGATTGGTCGCGGCAGGACGCTTCACGCGGGTTTCAGGCAGGCGCCCGCAAGGGTGGATCGCGGCCGCGCTTGTCCTTTTCATGGCCTCGCCGGCCGCCGCCGAGGCGACGCTCTATCGCGGCGAGTACGCGCTCTCCTTCCTCGGGCTGACGCTGGCGCGGGCGAATTTCGACAGCCGTATCGACTCGCAGACCTATGCCATCGAGGGCTCGGTCAAGAGCGCGGGCCTGGGCGCGATCTTCGACGATACGAAAGGCACGCTGTCGGCGGTCGGCAGGTTCTCCGGCAAGGCCACCCGGCCGGAGCTGTTTCGCGCCGATTACGTCTCTGGCAAGCGGGCCTCGATCGTCGACATCCGCTTTGCCGACGGCAACGTGACCAAGGTCACCACCGTGCCGCCGCTCAAGAAGCGCGGCAAGGACTGGATACCGCTCGGCCCGGCCGATCTCATGGCCGTCGCCGATCCGATTGCCTCGACGCTGGTGCAGGCCGACAGCCTCGGCGAGGTCTGCAACGGCACCATCAAGATGTTCGACAGCGAACTGCGCGCCGACCTCGCGCTTACCTACGTGTCGAAGGGGAAGGTCTCCGTGCAGGGCTACGAGGGCGACACCATCACCTGCCGCATGCATTTCAAGCCAGTCTCCGGCTATCGCACGACCAAGCGTGCGCTGGACTACCTGAAGAACAAGAGCCGCATCATGGTGGCGTTTGCCCCGCTCGGCAAAACCGGCATATATGCGCCGATCCATGCCACCGTCAGCACCCAGATCGGCACGATCACGGTGGCGGCGCGGCGGTTCGAAGCCCTGCAGTGACGGCGCTCCGCGCCGCGGAGACGTTTCTCTTGCCAACGACGCGCGCAACCCTGATCGGATTCACGGCGGTCGCCATGTGGGCGCTGCTGGCCTTGCTGACCGACGCCTCCGGACAGGTGCCGCCTTTCCTGCTCTCGGCGATGACCTTCGCCGTCGGCACCGCCGTCGGCCTGGTGGCGCGAATCTTCATGCCGGGCCCGGCCGTGGCGCCAAAAATTCCCGGGGCTGTCTGGCTGATCGGCATTGCCGGCCTGTTCGGCTACCACTTCTTCTACTTCACGGCGCTGCGCAACGCGCCGGCGGTCGAGGCCAGCCTGATTGCCTATCTCTGGCCGCTGCTGATCGTGCTCGGCTCGGCGCTGATGCCAGGCGAGAAGTTGCGCTGGCACCACATTGCCGGTGCCCTGATGGGTCTCGCCGGCTGCTTCCTGATTGTCACCAAGGGCGGCGGGCTCGCTTTCGAGGCGCGCTACGCCTTCGGCTATGCCATGGCGGGAGTCTGCGCGCTGCTGTGGTCAGGCTACTCGCTGCTGTCGCGGCGCTTCCCGGAGGTTCCGACCACCATCGTCACCTGGTTCTGCGCGGCAACGGCGGCGCTGTCGTTCGCCTGCCACCTCGCCCTCGAGGAAACCGTGCTGCCGGTCGACGCCGGCCAGTGGCTGGCGGTGCTCGGTCTCGGCCTGATGCCGGTCGGCGCGGCCTTCTACGCCTGGGACATCGGCGTCAAGCGCGGCAACATCCAGGTGCTCGGCGCCGCAAGCTATGCCGCGCCGCTGCTGTCGACGCTGGTGCTGATCGCCTTCGGCTTTGCAGAACCCAGCCTGCGGCTTCTCGCCGCCTGCCTGCTCATCACCGCGGGGGCGGTGCTGGCTGCGAGGTCGATGCTGTTTCGCAGGCCGGTCCAGCCGGCAACGCAGGGCTGAGCGAACGCGATCAGGGTTCCCAGCCGGCTTCGGCCAGTTCGAACTGGGCGAAATCGAAGCCCGGCGCCACGGTGCAGCCGCAGAGCGTCCACGCTCCGAGGCTCCTCGCCGTCTGCCACCAGCCTGCGGGAACGACAGCCTGCGGCCGCTCGCCCGCCGCAAGATCGGAGCCGAGCAGGTGACGGCTGCGCTTGCCGCCCTCGTCGCAAATGGTCAGCTCAAGCGGTGCGCCGGAATAGTGGTGCCAGACCTCCGCGGCATCCCTGACCCGGTGCCACGCAGACACGTCGCCCTGTTCGAGCAAAAAGTAGATGGCGGTCGAGTGGCCCCGCCCGCCATCGGGATCGTCGCGGAACGTCTCGGCATACCAGCCGCCCTCGGGATGGCGCTCAAGGCCGAGCGCCGCGATGATCCCGGCGGCGGTCTGCGGCATGCCTAGAAGTTGTCCTTGCGCTTGCGGATCTCGGCGAACACATCGACGTCGGAAGCCGTCTCCATGCCCAGATTCTTGCGAATAGCCGGGTCGTGCCAGCGCATGAAGGGATTGGTGGCCAGTTCCTCGCCGATGGTCGTCGGCAGAGTCGGCTTGTCGTCGGCCCGCAGCTTCTCGATTTTCGCGACGCGCTCCTTCAGAGCCGAATTGGTCGGGTCGATGGTCAGGGCGAAGCGTGCATTGGCCAGCGTATATTCGTGACCGCAATAGATCACGGTCGCGGCCGGCAACGCGGCCAGCTTCGTCATCGACACGAACATCACGGGCGCCGGGCGTTCGAACAGGCGGCCGCAACCGAGCGCGAACAGCGTGTCGGCGGTGAAGGCCACGCCGTCGTCGGGGAAATGGTAGGAGACGTGACCTGCGGTGTGTCCGGGCGTCTCGATGACCTCGATCCTGTGCCCGGCGAAGTCGAGCCTAGAGCCTTCCGACACCGTCTCGTCGATGCCCGGGATCTTGTCCGCCTCTGCCTTGGGCCCGATGATCTTCAGGCCGAAGCGCTCTTTCAGGGCGAGGTTGGCCTCGACATGGTCGGCGTGGTGGTGCGTCGTCAGGATCAGGTCGGGTTTCCAGCCGGTGCGCTCGATGGCCGCGAGGATCGAGGATTCCTCCGGCGCGTCGATCAGCGCAGTCCTGCCGCTCGCCTCGTCATGGACGAGAACCCCGAAATTGTCCGACCGGCACATGAACTGATCGATCTGCAAACCCATTCCAATCTCCCTATGTCAGAACCGGAAGATAGGGTCGCGACCCGGCGGTGTCACCCCCGGCTGGCTTGTTGAAACCGCCACACGCAGCAGATACCGTCGCGGCCATGAATTCGGACATCGTCGATCTCAGGTCTTTCTACGCCTCCTTGCTTGGCCGTATCGCCGAGCGCTCGATCACCATGGCGCTGTCGTCGGTGTGGACGAGCCTGTCGCGGGAGCGGCTCGTCGGGCTCGGCTACACGCTGCCCTGGCTCGATCGCTTCGGCACGGATGCCGACCGCGTCTTCGCCTTCATGCCGGGCACACAGGGCGCGGTGAAGTGGCCGCAGAACGGGCCTTCCGCCACCGTCCTCGTCTTTGACGAGGAACTGCCGCTGGTCGATTCGTCGATCGATCGCGTGCTGCTCGTCCACTCGCTCGAACACGCCGAAAACCCGCGCGAGACGCTGAACGAGATCTGGCGCGTGCTGGCCCCGTCCGGCCGGGTTGTCATCGTGGTGCCCAACCGGCGCGGCATGTGGGCACGCTTCGAGCACACGCCCTTCGGTACGGGCCGGCCGTTTTCGCGCGGCCAGCTCAACGAGTTGCTGCGCGAGGCGAATTTCACCCCTGCGGCCTGGGCCGACGGGTTGTTCTTCCCGCCCTCCAAGCGGCGCTGGATGCTGCGCTTCCACAGCCTGCTCGAGCGGGCAGGGCGCCGGCTGTGGCCGATCTTCTCGGGCGTCATCGTGGTCGATGCCCAGAAGCGGCTCTACCAGGGCGTTCCGGTGGCTCAGCGCGCCTCGCGCCGCGTCTTCGTGCCGGTCCTTTCGCCGCAGGGCGCGGCCACGCGCAGCCTGCGCGGCGGCGCAGGCCCGGACGCCAAGACCCGCTGAAGCGGACTTAAGAGACCACGAGCTCGTCGCCGCTACCGATCTTCTCGGCGTCGAAGGAAGTGGTCTGGTAGACCTGATTGATCCAGTTGCCGAACAGCAGGTGGGCGTGCGACCGCCAGCGGTTGAGCGGCGGCCGGGCAGGGTCGTTGTCCGGGTAATAGCCGTGCGGAATGGCGATCGGCGTGCCGGCGGCCACGTCGCGGTCGTATTCCTCCTTGAGCGAGGTGGAATCGTACTCGATGTGGTTGAACATGTAGAGACGGTTGCCGGTTTTCTCGGCGGCAAGGCACGGGCCGGTCACGTCCGACTCCATCAGCAGCTGCAGGTTCCCGTCGGCGGAGATGTCGGCCGCCTTGACCTCGGTCCAGCGCGATACCGGTATGGCGAAGTCGTCCGAGAAGCCGGCCAGATAGGGCGATGCAGGCGCGTTGTTGCTGTGCCGGAAAACGCCGAAGGCCTTGCTGTCCAGCGTGTACTTGGGAATCTTGTGGAAGTGCCAGGCGGCGGCCATCGCACCCCAGCAGATGAAGAAGGAGGAGTGCACGTTCGTCTTCGTCCAGTCGAGGATGCGCGTCAGCTCGTCCCAGTAGGAAACCTCTTCGAAGGGCAGCAGCTCGATGGGCGCACCGGTGATGATGAAGCCGTCGAACTTGCGGTGCGCGATCTCCTCCCAGGTCTGGTAGAAGGCGATGAGGTGCTCGTGCGACGTATTCTTGGCCTTGTGGGTGCCGACGCGCACGAGCGTCAGCTCGACCTGCAGCGGCGAGGCGCCGATCAGCCGCGCGATCTGCGTTTCGGTGCGGATCTTGTTGGGCATCAGGTTGAGCAGCCCGATCTGCAGGGGGCGGATGTCCTGGCGCAGCGCCGTCCGCTCGTCCATGATCGAGACGCCCTCGCGCACGAGAATTTCGTGGGCTGGCAGCTGATCGGGAATCTTGATTGGCATCGGGTTGCTCCAGAACAAAAAAACCGGCTTTGCCTTCGCAAGCCGGTTACACGATGCAAACGGCCCTTTAGCGAGTTGTTTAACGTGGCTGCAAGCCGACCGGCCAAATCACCACGGATCCTGGCCGACATTTAAGCCTGACATGCTGCGGCGTCAACGGCCTCGACAATTCCGGCCCCGGCCTGTATTTCCGCACTGCCTCCGCAAGAGGTCATTTCAACGGAATTTCAAGACCATGACCGAGGCAACGCCGTCACGTCCGACACCCCGCGCGGGCATCATGGAAATCGAGGCCTACGTGCCCGGCAAGAGCGCTGCGGCGCCCGGCGTGTCGAAGATCCACAAGCTGTCGTCGAACGAAAACCCGCTTGGCGCTTCGCCGAAGGTCATCGAGGCGGTGCGCGACGTAGCCGGCAGGCTCGAATTCTATCCCGACGGTTCCGCCACGCGGCTGCGCGAGGCAATCGCCGAGCTGCACGGGCTGAACCCGGCCAACATCGTCTGCTCGAACGGGTCGGACGAGATCCTCGGCCTGCTGGCGCAGGCCTATCTGTCGCCGGGCGACGAGGCGATCTTCACCGAGCACGGCTTCCTGGTCTACAAGATCTACATCCAGGCCGCGGGGGCCACGCCGGTCAGCGTCAGGGAGAAGGGCGAGCGGGCCGACGTGGACGCCATTCTCGCCGCGGTCACGCCGAAGACGAAGATCGTCTTTCTTGCCAACCCCAACAATCCGACCGGCACCTACCTGCCGTCCGAGGAAATCCGCCGCCTGCACGCCGGCCTGCCCGGCAACGTGCTGCTGGTGCTCGACGCTGCCTATGCCGAGTATGTCCGGCGCAACGACTACGAGGCCGGCGTTGAGCTGGTCGCCGGGTCTCAGAACGCCGTCATGACGCGCACCTTCTCCAAGATCCACGGCCTTGGCGGCCTGCGGATCGGCTGGATGTACGGCCCGGCGCACATCGTCGACGCGATCAACCGCATGCGCGGGCCGTTCAACGTCAATGCCGGCGCCATAGAGGCCGGCATCGCCGCGATGCGCGATCGCGGCCATGTCGATCGCACGATCGAGCACAATGAGCGCTGGTTGCGCTGGCTGACCGAGGAAATGACGAAGCTCGGGCTGCGCGTCACCCCGAGCGTCGGCAACTTCATCCTCGTGCATTTCCCGGATGGCGAGGCCCACTCGGCTGCAAAGGCGGACGATTACCTGGCAGCGCGCGGCTACATATTGCGCCGCGTCTCCGGCTATGGCTTCCCCAATGCGCTCCGCATGACGGTCGGCACCGAAGAAGCCAATCGTGGCGTCATTGCTGCCCTCACCGAATTCCTGAAAAGCTGAGCGCGATGTCCGAACCTCTGTTTCCCAGAATCGCGCTGATCGGCATCGGCCTGATCGGCTCGTCGCTGGCGCGCGTCATCCGGCGCGAGGGTCTTGCCGGTCACGTCGCCATCGCGACGCGCAGCGCGGCCACGCTGGCGCGGGCGGAGGAACTGGGGCTCGGCGACAGCTATTCGACCAGCGCCGTCGATGCGGCGCGCGATGCGGACCTCGTCATCATCTCGGTGCCGGTCGGTTCTTCGGGTGCGGTCGCCGCGGAAATCGCGCCGGTCCTGAAGCCCGGCGCCATCGTCACCGACGTCGGCTCGACCAAGCGTTCGGTGATTTCCCAGATGGAGCCGCACATCCCGGCCGGTGTGCATTTCATTCCCGGGCACCCGCTTGCCGGTACCGAAAAGTCCGGTCCCGATTCCGGCTTTGGCGAGCTGTTCGAAAACCGCTGGTGCATCTTCACGCCGCTGCCGGACACCGATCCTGCCGCGCTGGAGCGCCTGTCAGAGTTCTGGCGCCGCTGCGGCTCCAACATCGACACGATGGACCCGGAGCACCACGACATGGTGCTCGCCATCGTCTCGCACCTGCCGCACATCATTGCCTACAACATCGTGGGAACGGCCGACGACCTCGAGACTGTCACCAAGTCCGAGGTGATCAAGTACTCGGCTTCCGGCTTTCGCGATTTTACCCGCCTTGCCGCTTCGGACCCGACCATGTGGCGCGACGTCTGCCTGCACAACAAGGACGCCATTCTCGAGATGCTGGCGCGCTTCTCGGAGGATCTCGCCTCGCTGCAACGGGCGATCCGCTGGGGCGATGGCGACAAGCTGTTCGACATGTTCACGCATACCCGCGCCGTGCGCCGGTCGATCATCGAGGCCGGCCAGGACATCGACGTGCCCGATTTCGGTCGCCAGGCGGTCGTGCACCCGCCAAAGAAGTAGCGCGGCTCAGAGCGGCGGGATATTCCCGAGCTTCACGAAGCTGATATTGGCGCGGCCCTTCTTGATGGTCAGCGGCAGCGATGGCGCGTTGCCCATGAAGGAAAGCGCCGATACGCCGGCGATGATCTCGTCGCTGTTCTCGGGGAAGGCGGCGGCCAGCACCGTCGACAGGCCGTTGGGATTGCGCACCGTGATCTTCAGATCGGCATCGATCAGCCCGTCCTCGCCGATCGAAAACGGACCGCTTATGGTCAGGCCGGTTTTCGGTCCGCTGAACAGCGATGCCTCGCGTATCGTCCCGGACTGGCCACGCAGGTTCTGGATGCCCGTGCCGACCAGGCCCACGCCATTGTCTATCGTCAGGTCGGTCTGCCCGGACAGCGGGGGCAGCGTCCGTCCATCGACGCGGGATGGGTCAACGATGAGGTTGTCGAAGCTCGTCGCGATGTCGAGGTCCTGTCCGTTCGGCCGAAGATGGGCCTGGAAATCTCCAACCGTGCCGAGCTGCTTGCCGGTGACGAGGCTCGCGGCGACGTTGCCGCCCTCGAGCGAGACGCGCTCGGGCAGCGGTTCGGCCCAGCGCACGCTGGCGCGCATGATGTCCCAGTCCAAGTTGAGCGCGCCGCTGCCGGGCGTGTCCACCATCGCCGGACCGTCGAGCTCGGCGACGAACCGGAACGGGTCGTAGATCTGCCCGGCCGAGCGGAATTCGCCTGCGGTGAAGCCGACGGCCTCAGCCGGGTCGGAAAACGAGACCCTGTCGCAATAGAGGCCCAGCCGAAAGGGAAAGCCGCGTGCGACCGGATTCTCGCAGTCGGCCGAGACGCCGTTGCTGTTCATCTTGGCGATCGTTTGCCGGGCGCTCTTCTCAAAGGCACCGGCGAGATAGTACCAGCCGGCGGTGTAGCCGGCGCACAGAACGATGACGAACACTCCCAGCCAGAAGATCCGCCGGCCGTAATTCGTCTGTTTCTCGTCCGTGACGGCCATGCTGTTCCTCGATATTCACTTCTGCACAAATTGTTGCGACGGGTCTGCCCCTGACCGGGCGCATGCGCTAACCCTCCTACGCAGGGCGGCAGCGTCCCGCGCAACATACACTGGCTAGGCGATATGGGCGATTTTTGGGTTTTTGGCTATGGCTCGCTTATGTGGCGGCCCGGATTTGCGCATGTCGAGACGCGCCGGGCGCGGCTGCACGGCTTTCGGCGCTCGCTCTGCGTCACATCCCACATCTATCGCGGCACGCCGGAGCGGCCGGGGCTGGTGCTCGGGCTCGACCGTGGCGGCTCCTGCGTCGGGATGGCTTTCCGGGTGCCCGGCGAGTTGCGCGAAGAGGTGATGACCTATCTGCGCGACCGCGAACTCGTCACCAACGTCTATATCGAACGGCACCTGCCGATTCGCCTGGAAAACGGCGGCATCGAACCGGCCGTGTCCTATGTCGTCGACCGGCGGCACCATCAGTACGCCGGCAATCTGCACGAATCGGATGCGGCCAGGATGGTCTCGGGCGCCGTGGGCCAGGCCGGCCCCAACGAGGAATACGTGCTCAACACCGTCGAGCACCTCAGGGCGCTCGGCATCCGCGACCGCTGGCTTGAGGAAGTCGGTCGGCTCGTCGCGCCGACGGCGGGCGGGCCTGCGCCGGCCGGCCTTTACGCTCGCGGCAAATGACCTAGTTTCGCCAATAGTGGTTCCGACGCGACCCAGCCGGAACCGGATCCACGGAGAATTCATCTTGCGCACACGCCGCCTCGGACGAACCGACCTTGAAATCGCCCCGCTCGTCTTCGGCGGCAATGTCTTCGGCTGGACCGCCGACGAGAAGACCTCCTTCGACCTGCTCGACCGCTTCACCGCGGCCGGGCTCAACGGCATCGACACGGCCGATTCCTACTCGCGCTGGGTCGAAGGCAATTCGGGCGGCGAATCGGAGACGATCATCGGCCGATGGATGAAGGCGCGCGGCAACCGCGACGCGGTGGTGGTCATCACCAAGGTCGGCTCCGACATGGGGCAGGGCAGGAAGGACCTGTCGGCGACCTACATCGCCAGGGCGGTCGAGGATTCGCTGAGGCGCCTGCAGACCGACAGGATCGACCTCTAGCTGTCGCACTGGCCGGACCCGACGGTCGGCTACGAGGAGACGCTAGGCGCCTACCAGCGGCTGATCGAACAGGGCAAGATCCGCCATGCCGGCGCGTCCAACCTCGATGCCGGGCAGCTGCGCGACGCGCTCGACATATCGCGCGCCAAGGGCCTGCCGCGCTACGAGGTGCTGCAGCCGGAATACAATCTCTACGACCGCGCAAGCTTCGATGGTCCTCTTCGCGACCTGTGCCTGGCCGAGGACATCGGTGTCCTCACCTATTTCAGCCTCGCAAAGGGCTTCCTCTCGGGCAAGTACCGCAGCAAGGCCGATCTCGGCAAAAGCCCGAGGGGCGGCGGCGTTGCCTCTTACCTCGACGATCGCGGCATGCGCATTCTCGGCGCGCTCGACGCCGTCTCTGCGCGGCATTCCGCGCAGCCCGCCGAGGTCGCGCTGGCCTGGGTCATTGCCAGGCCGGGCGTCACCGCCCCGATCGCCAGCGCCACGACGCTCGCGCAGACCGAGAGCCTTGTCAGGGCCGCGACGCTCGAGCTTGCGCCGGCAGACATCGCGGAACTCGACGCGGCAAGCGGCTGACTTCGCTCAGCCTGCCGGGGCCGCGTCGCGTCCCTTGCCGGCTTGCGTCAACTCCTTGAGCCGCTTCTGCGCCGTCGGGGGCAGGGGCGGGTGTCCGGGCAGCGATGCCGCCTCGACCAGCAAGGCATCGCAGGCTTCCTCAGTCTCGGCGATCAGGCGGCGCATGAATTCCTCGCGCTCGAGACCCGCCGGGATGGGCTTCAGGAAGCGCGCCTTGATCGTGCCGGGATAGCGCATGAACTTGCGGCGCGGCCACCACAGGCCCGCCACGTGCGCCACCGGGACCACCGGCAGGCCGAGCTGCGCGTAGATCTCGACGATGCCGTATTTGTAGAGCGGTTCGTCCCCCGGCGCGCGTCGCGTCCCTTCCGGGTAGATGATGAGTTGGCGGTTGTGCTCCGCCATTTCGCGCTTGGTGTCGATGACGGCCTTCTTCAGCGCGACCGAGCGCTTGCCGCGGTTCACCGGGATCATGTCCATCTTCATGATGTACCAGCCGAAAATGGGGATCCAGGTCAGCTCGCGCTTCAAGATGTAGAGCGGATCGCGCAGCGACGGCAGGAACGCGAAAGTGTCCCAGAAGGACTGGTGCTTCGGGGCGAGGATGAAGGAGCCCTCGGGCAGGTTCTCCTGGCCGGTTATCTCGCTCCTGGTGCCGACCATCTTTTCCATCAGCCAGAGATTGGTCCTGGCCCAGAATTTCGGGACAAACCAGGCGCGGTGGCGCGGCGACAGGAAATAGTAGGGAGACCAGCCGATCATCTGGACGATCAGGTTGAGGTAGAAGACGACGTTGAACGCCAGCGATCGGATGATGAGCATGGATGCAGGACCGGCAGTGAGAGCTGCTCGTTGGTTACACCAGCCGTGTCGAGAATGGAAACGCTTCGGCCGTTCGGCCGGCGGGAAGACGGATCAGTTCTGCGCGGCGGTCGCGCTCACCACCGAGAGGCCGTTCGCGGTCGGCCGCAGCGGAACGATGCCGCGCGCCAGCGCCAGCAGGTACTTGTTGTATTCGGTGAACAGCACGCGCAGCGCCGGCGGCTGCAGCCAGCGGCCTTCGTCGAGGCGCGTGTTGACGACCGGGTAGGGCTCCAGCACGGCGTTGCCGAGAAGCCGTCCCATTTCCAGCATGCTGCGCGGCATGTGGTAGTTGTTGGTGACCAGGATGATCCGGTCATAGGCGTGGCTGCGCACCCACTTTGCGCTTTCCTCGGCATTGCCGATCGTGTCGAGCGCAGCATGGTCGATGTCGACGCAGCAGGAAAACAGCTGCTTGCCGCCGCCGGTAACCGCGCTGAGGTCGTCGCGATTGGCATCCGGGTGGACACCGCTGATCAGCAGGCGCTTGCCCTTGCCGGACTTCAGGAGGTCTATCGCGGCGTCGAGGCGCGCCTGGCCGCCGGTCAGCACGATGATGGCGTCGGCCGTCTCTGGATCGTTCGGCGTGGCGAGCTGGCTGACATGGGTCGAGAAGATGGCAAAGCCGGCGAGGAACACGACGCCCGCCACCAGGACGCCAACGCCGGAAAGCCACAGGACTCGCGCGGGCCGGCGGGCTTCAGCCACGGCACCATCGTCGCGGCCCGCTTCCGTGCGGGCCAAGTCCGAATCCTGGCGTCCCTTCATCGGCTGCACTTCTAGCCCTGAATTGCGGCAATGTATGGGTTGGCTGATATCATGAGTCGGTCTGGCGTGTATCGAGGTCGGTCAGATAGGCGATGACCGTCAGATGCGAAGTCGCGGCAGTCAATATGCCAATCACCAGAACGATGAGCGCAACGCCGCCATAGCCGCTGGCGCCGATGGCGAAATTGCCGAACAGGGCGGTCGCCTGGTCTGCCTCGGGCGTTGCCAGGTTGCGGGACGACCAGAACGAAAAGACGATGAAGACGAGAACGGCCGCAAGGCCGCCAGACGCGGCGCCCTTCATGCCCGTCAGCAGGAAATGGCGGCGGAACTCGGTTGCGATGAAGCGCCCCTCGGCGCCGACGAAATGCAGCACCTCGATGATGTGGCCGTTGCCGGCCATCGCGCCGCGCGTTGCAAAGACGACCGACAGCACGGTCGCGGTCAGCATCAGCGCCAACGCCGCAACCCCGATCGTCACGGTGGTGCGCGCCATCGTCACAAGGCGGTCGACCCAGGTCCGGTGATCGTCGATGCTGGCTTCCGGCACGACGGCCGATAGCGCGATGCGCAGCCGCTCGAAATTCGGCGGATAGGCCTCGTTGAGCGTCACGATGATCAGCCGTGGCACCGGCAGTTCGTCGATGTCGAGACCGCTGCCGAGCCAGGGTTCGAGCAGGCGGGCGGTTGCCTCGCGGTCGACGATGCGCGTGCCGACGATGCCGGGAAAGCCGCCCGCGACCGCCGCCGCCTTTTCCAGCGCGGCCTCCATGTCCAGCCCCTCCGCCGGCTTGATCTGGATGGTTGCCTCGCGCGAGATCTGGTTCTCCCAGACGGCGGCCGTGTCGTGCACGAGCGTCACCGCGCCGAGCGTCAGGCATGACAGGAAGGTCATGATGGCGATGACCGAAATCAGCGCGCGGCCGGCAATGTTCTGCGCCGGCACGATCGGCGCCATGCGGCGCTGGACCCGCGGCGTGACGATCTCCTCGTGGTCGAACTCGTCCTCGGCGGTTGTGTCAGTCATAGATGTCGAGCCTTCCGCCGGACAGGATCATGCGGCGCGCGTCGACCTGTTCCATCAGGCCGAGATCGTGGGTGGCGATGACGACCGCGGTGCCCAGCCGGTTGAGCTCGATGAAGAGCCGCAGGAGCCGGCGGGCGAGCGGCGGATCGACATTGCCCGTCGGCTCGTCGGCGAGCAGGATCTGCGGCTGCTCTATTAGTGCGCGGGCGATAGCCGCACGCTGCTTTTCGCCGCCCGAGAGCACCGGCGGAAGCACATGCATGCGCTCGCCGAGACCGACCCATTTCAGGAGTTCGGTGACGTCGCTGCGGTAGCTCGCCTCCTCGCGGCCGCGCACGCGCAGCGGCAGGGCGACGTTCTCGTAGGTCGTCATGTGGTCGAGCAGGCGGAAATCCTGGAACACCACGCCGATGCGCCGCCTGATATGCGGCAGCTCGCGCCGGGTGATGCGCGCGCGGTCCTTGCCGAACACGGAGATCAGGCCGCGCGTCGGCTTGAGGGAGAGGAACAGCATGCGCAGCAGCGACGTCTTGCCGGCGCCGGAGGGACCGCTCAGAAACTGGAACGATCGCTCCGGTATCTCGAAGGAGAGATCGCGAAGAATCTCTGCCCCCATACCGTAACGCAGACCGACATTTTCGAAACGGATCAAGTGCTGGAAACCTCGACTGACGGCTCCGGAGGGCCGGACCGTTTACATTGTCCGACCATCGGACCCGCATGGTTAATCGCGGGTTAATTTGCGCTCCAGACGCGGACAAAGTCGTGAAGCGTTAACCATTTCGGTTTACCCCCAAACCGACAAGGCTCCAAAGGGTGATCGGCTGAGAAATGGCTGACGATGAAAGGCCACGCCCGGTTTCCGGCGAAATAATGACCGACGCGCCGGAAACGGCCGGATCGAGCCCTGCCGGCCAGCAGGGAAACGATATCGTCGACGCGGAATACGAGATCGTCTCCGCAAGCCCGGAACGCAAGCCCGCGCCCGCACAAGCGACTGCATCCATCGGATCGGCCGCAGCACCGCTTGCCGGCATGGAGATGCTGAGCCGCAGGAAGGCGGAGCCACAGAACGCGGTTTCGCGGCGCGGGGGCCCGGCATTCTGGGCATTCGGCGTCGGGCTGGCTCTGGCAGCCTTCTGGGTCTCCGGCGGCCACGCCCTCGTTCGCAGCGCGCCTTTCCTTGCAGCGCCACAGCAATTGCAGGCGCTGCGCATTTCCGGCGTCACGTCGCGCGTCGACGTATCAGGGCCGCGGCCGGTTCTTTTCGTTGACGGCGAGGCCGCCAATGACGGCAGTTCGGTCGAGACCCTGCCTGCGCTCGAGATCACCGTCACCGGCGACGACGGCCGAATCACCCACTACAGGTTGGGGACAGGCGACCGTCCGCTGGCGCCTGGCGAAACATTCGCCTTTTCGAGCCGCCTCGATGTGCCTAAGAACGGGGTGAAGACCGTTTCGGTCACCTTCGGCGAATAGGATCGGAAAAATGCCAGTAGTCAGGGGCAAGGACATCGAGGTCCTGTACTCCGCGTCGGCCATTGCGCGGCGCAATCTCGAACTCGCCAAGGACATCGCCGAGCGCGACTACCACGACCTGCTGGTGATCTCGATCCTCAAGGGCTCCTTCATCTTTGCGGCGGACCTCATCCGCGCCATGCACGATGTCGGCCTGTCGCCGGAAGTCGAGTTCATCTTCATCTCCAGCTATGGCGCCGGCACGACCAGCGGCGAGGTCAGGGTGCTGCGCGACATCGACAACGAGGTCGCCGGGCGCGACGTGCTCTTGATCGACGACATTCTGGAATCCGGCAAGACGCTGTCCTTTACCCGCGACCTGATGCTGTCGCGCGGCGCGAAAAGCGTCTCCATCGCCGTGCTGCTCGACAAGGCGATGCGCCGCCAGACCTCGCTCAACGCCGATCACGTCGGCTTCGATTGCCCGGATTATTTCGTGGTCGGCTACGGCATGGACGTCGCGCATGCCTTCCGCGAGCTGCCCTTCGTCGGCATCGTCAAGGGCGACGCCTGAGCCGCATGGCGCTGGAGCTGCACGGCTACCGCTACAGCGTCTATCTGCGCATCGTCGCCATGACGCTCGCCGAGAAGGGGTGCGCCTGGACGCATGTCGAGGTGAACCCCTTCGCCGACCCGGTCCCGCAGAACTATCTCGCCCTCCATCCGTTCGGGCGCGTGCCGACGCTTATCCATGACGGCTTCGTGCTCTACGAGACATCGGCGATCACCCGTTATGTGGACGAGGCCTTCGGGCCGGCGACGCTCCAGCCCTCCGATCCGCAGCAGCGGGCGCGCATGAACCAGATCGTCGCCATTGCCGATTCCTACGGCTATTGGCCGATGGTCAGGCAGGTCTTTGCCCAGCGAGTCTTTGCCCCTGCCACGGGGCAAAACGCCGACGAAGGCATGATTGCCGAGGGACTGGAAAAATCCGCACAGGTTCTGGCGGCTCTGGAAAAGCTGGCGGCCGGCGGGCCTTTCCTTGTCGGCAACACGCTGTCGCTTGCCGATCTGCATCTCGGCGCCATGATTGCCTATTTCACCGCCGCGCCGGAGGGGAGGGCCGAACTCGGCCGTCGCACCCGGCTTTCCGAATGGTGGCTTGCATTTTCTTCGTCAGCTGCGCTGCGCAAGACCGATCCCGGCCTGCCGTCGGGCTAGCCTCGCCCGCTCTCGATCTTACTGGCGACGTGCCGCGCGACAGGCGCCGACTACTTCATGTCGAGCAGCCGCTCGAGATAGTCGCGCTCGAGCTCGGGGCTCAGCGCGTTGCCGAGGCGCTTGCGGATGGCTTCCAGGATCTGGCGCGCGCGCTGCACGTCGATCTCGTCGGGCACCTTCACCGAATCGCCGAAGTCCGGACCCTGCGTGGCGCGCGGCCGGCCGAGCGGGTCGCGGTCGGCGTTCTGCTGGCGCCCGCCTTCCTGGCCGCCGCCTTCCTCGCCCTGCATGGCCTGCATCATCTGTTCCATCATGTTCTGGCCGCCCTTGCGCAGGGCCTCCAGCGCGCGACCCTGTTCGCCGACCGCGCGATCGCCTTCGCCGCGGCCGAGCGATCCTTCTGCCTCGCCCATCGCCTCGCCGGCCTCGCCAAGGCCTTCGCCCGGCTCCATGCCCATGCCTTCGAGGCTTTTCATCAGCGCTTCCAGGTCGTCCTGCAACTGTCCCTGGCCCTGCTGCAACTGCTTCAGCGCCTCGGCGAATTCCTCGGGGGTCATCGGGCGGCCCTGGCCATCCTCGCCCTGGTCGCCCTGCTGGCCCTGTTCTCCCTGCTCGCCGCCTTCACCGAACTGCTCGCTGCGGTCCTTGCCGCGCTGGCGCTGGCCGCGCTGCATCTGGTCCATGCGGAAGGTCTCGTTCATCATCTCCTGCTGGCGGCGCATGATCTCGCCGAGCTTGTCCATCTGCTGGCGCATCTCGGAGTTCTGCTGCCCGCTCTGGCCCGGATTCTGCCGCCCGGCCTGCAGGTTGTTCATCATCTCCTGCAGCTGTGCGAGCAGGTCGCGCGCCTGGTCGCGGTTGCCCGACTTGGCCAGGTTCTCGATCTGGTCCAGCATCTTCTGCAGGTCGCTCTGGCGCATCTCCTGGCCGTCGCGCGGCATCTGATCGGCCATGGAGGGGTTCTGCATGGCGCGCTCGGCGAACTCGCGCAGGAACTCGTCCATTGCCTCGCGCAGCTCTGCCATCAGCCGCTCGATCTCCTCGTCGGAGGCGTCATTCTCCAGTGCCTGCTGCAGGGCCTCCTGCGCCTGGCGCAGCCGCTTCTCCGCGGCCGACAGGTCGCCGTCCTCGATGGCCAGGGCCATCTGCCACATATAGTCGGCCACCTCACGCAGCTGGTCGTCGCTCGACGCCATCTTGAGCATGGTGCGGCCGGTCATCAGCCCGAGATAGTGCGAGGCGTTGTCGAGCGTGTCCTCGGGGCGCAGCGTGATCGCGTCAATGAGATTGAGGACGTGGCGCTTGCGGTTGGCGTCCAGCGACAGGATCTTGCGGTGCTCGACGATGGCCTTGGCCAGAGGGTTGGTGAAGGGCCGTTCCGGCAGCACGAAGGTCTTGGCCTCGCTCGTCGCCTCCTGGCCTGCCTCGTCGCGAGTCTTCAGCGTCATGATCACCGTCGAGCCTGACCATACGTGCTCGGTCAGGTCGCGCGAGGTCTTGGCTGCCGGCTCCTTGGCGTCGCGTCGCGGCAGCGTCAGCGGCATCTCCGGCGCTGCATAGAGCGGCCGTGCGTCACCGGCCGGCGGCTCGCCGAGCTCGATCACCGCCTCGGCGGAAGCTGCGCCATAGTCGTCCTCGATCTCGTAGGCGAGTTCCAGCGCGCCGTTGACCGCGCGCTTCGGCTCGTCGGCAAAACGGATCACCGGGGGCTGGTCGGGGATGACCGTGAACACCCACTGCGCCAGTTCCTGCTCACCGGATTTCAGCGAGAGGACGCCGTCGACGGTCAGCTTGGCGAAGAACTGCCGAACGGTGGACCGGCCGCCGGCCGCCGGCTTGGCGTCGGCAGCCTCTCCTGCGCCTTCCGGCATCAGGTCACGCATGGCGCCGGCGGCGTCCGTGAAGACCAGTTCCTCGGCCCCCGAGCCGCCGGTTACGCGAAGCGCCAGGTCGCTCTGCTCGGGAACGGAGAAGACCTGCTGCTCGAGGTTGCCGGTTGCGGTCAGAAACAGCGGCGGCTTGCCGGTATAGACCGGCGGCGTCACCCAGGCGTCGATGCGGGCCGGCACGGCTTCGGCGCGGGCATGGGCGCGAAAACCGTCGCCGAGGCTGCCGCCGAGCGGTCCGTGGGAGAAGGCGAAGGCGGTAATCAGCAGCAATCCGGCTACGGCGCGCAGCCCCCATGGATCGCGTTCGGGAACGCGCGTACGTGGCATGTCGCCGACGAGCCCGTCGAGGCTGGCAGCCATGCGGCGCTGGTGCTCGCGCCAGAGCGCGTCGGAAAATGCGGTATCCCGGCCACTCGGCCGGTCCGCCTGGACGAGCACCGGCGTGTGCGGCAGCCGGTTGGCGCGTTCGATGCGGCGGTCGATTTCGGCGGCGGTCGGCCTGCGGAACAGACGCAGCGGAACGAGCGCAGCCACGGCGCCGGCGGCAAGAATGACCATCAGGACCAGTCGGGCGGCGTCGGGGACTACACGCAATACGCCAAGCCAGGACAGGCTGAGGAACAGGCTTGCAACGACCAGAAATGGCAGGATCAGCGGCCAGCCACGCTCGACGGTCATCGTCGCAGCGATAGCGGCCCTTGTGCGGGCAAGCCTTCCTGAAAAAATCGTCTTGCCGTCTTCCGCCGCCATCAGCCCTTCCAGCGCGAACCGCGAAATGCGTCGCAGACCTCAGGACTCAAAGAATAGCAGCAATCGAGGCAAAGGCGAGGCGGGATAGCGAAAACGTGATCGTCCCCCACTTGCCCGCTAGAGCCAGTCGGGCAGCGAATCGAGGCCGATCAGATCGTCGTAGGCCGGCCGCGGGCGCACCACGTGGAAGCGGTCGCCGTCGACCAGGACCTCCGGCACGAGAAGGCGGGAATTGTAGGTTCCGGACTGCACCGCGCCATAGGCGCCGGCGGTGCCGAGCGCGATCAGGTCACCGGACTTCAGCCGTGGCAGCTCGCGGCCGAGCCCCAGATAGTCGCCGGTCTCGCAAACCGGCCCGACCACGTCGGCGATCATGCGCGGCGCGTCAGCCGGCTGCTGCACCACCGGGCGGATATCGTGGTAGGCCTCGTAGAGCGTCGGCCGGATCAGGTCGTTCATCGCCGCGTCGACGATCAGGAAGTTCTTCACGTCGCCTTCCTTGACGAAGATCACCTCGCTGACGAGGATTCCCGCATTGCCAACGATCAGCCGGCCCGGCTCGAACATGACCCTCACGCCGAGGCTGGTGACATGCTTCTTGACGATCGCGGCGTAGGCATCCGGCAGCGGCGGCGGGGCATTGTCCGTCCTGTAGGGAATGCCCAGGCCGCCGCCGAGATCGACATGCTCGATCGCGTGACCGTCGGCCCGCAGCGTGCCGATCAGTTCTGCGAGCAGCGCAAACGCATCGTCGAAGGGCTGCAGCTCGGTGATCTGGCTGCCGATATGCGTATCGATGCCGACCACCTTGATGCCGGGCAATCCTGCGGCCTTGCCGTAGACGGCGCGGGCGTGCTGCCAGGCGATGCCGAACTTGTTCTCCGCCTTGCCGGTGGAAATCTTGGCGTGCGTCCGGGCGTCGACATCGGGATTGATGCGCAGCGAGATGGGCGCGGTCTTGCCCAAGGCCGAGGCGCGGGCCGACAGAAGCTCGAGTTCCGGTTCGGATTCGACGTTGAAGCAGAGAATGCCGGCTTCGAGCGCGAAATCCATTTCCCGCGCCGTCTTGCCGACACCCGAGAACAGGATCCTGTCGGCGGGGATGCCGGCGGCAAGCGCGCGGCGCATCTCGCCCTCCGACACCACGTCGGCGCCGGCGCCGAGCTTTGCCAGCGTCCTCAGCACGGCCTGGTTGGAATTCGCCTTCATGGCGTAGCAGACCAGCGCGTCGAGTTCCTCGAAGGCCTTGGCAAACACCGTGTAGTGCCGCGTCAGCGTCGCTGTCGAATAGCAGTAGAAAGGCGTGCCGACCGCTGCCGCAATGGCCGGAATGGCTACGTCTTCGGCGTGCAGCACGCCGTCGCGGTAATCGAAATGGTTCACGGCAAATTCGCCTGGAAAAGTGTCAGAGCAGCGGATCGAGCAGGAAGGGCTTGTCCGTATCGGGTTGTTCAGGCTCGGGCGGGGCTGGTTCGCCTGCTTTCAGCGCATCCTTGCGCGCCTGCACCTGCGCCTCGTAGGGCGTATCGAGGCCGGCCTTGCGGCCGCAGGCCGAAGCCATTGCGACGGCCGTCAGAAGCACGAGCGTCGTGAAAATCCTGCCAGCCGTCATCGAAGCCATCCGTGCCTGAGAAAATACGTCAGCCGCTTTTAGCGAAGTTTCCGGGCCTTTGCACCCCGGCAAATCATGCCTTGGCGAGGCGCTTCTTCCAATAGCGGACCTGTTTCCTGACCTCTTTCGGCGCGGTGCCGCCGAAGCTTGTCCGGCTGTTGACCGAATTCTTCACCGACAGGACGGAGAAGATGCCGTCGGTGATGCCGGGATGGATCGACTGCAGGTCTGCCAGGCCGAGCTTCTCGAGCGGCGACTTGCGTGATTCGGCCAACGCGACGGCGCGGCCGGTAACGTGGTGCGCCTCGCGGAACGGCATGCCGAGTTCGCGCACCAGCCAGTCGGCCAGGTCGGTCGCCGTCGAATAGCCGCTACCGGCGGCGCGCTTCATGGCAGCCGTCTCGACAGTCATGTCGCGCACCATGCCGGTCATGGCGGCAAGCATCAGGTCGAGCGTCTCTGCCGCGTCGAAGACGGCTTCCTTGTCTTCCTGCATGTCCTTGGAATAGGTCAGCGGCAGGCCCTTCATCACCGTCAGCAGCGCGATCAGGTCGCCATTGATGCGCCCGGTCTTGGCGCGCACCAGTTCGGCGGCGTCCGGGTTCTTCTTCTGAGGCATGATCGACGAGCCGGTCGAGAACTGGTCGGACAGCTTGACGAAGCCGAACTGCGGCGTCGACCAGATGACGATCTCCTCGGCCAGTCGAGACAGATGCGTGGCGCAGATGGCCGACAGGCTCAGGAACTCCAGCGCAAAATCGCGGTCGGACACGGAATCGAGCGAATTGCGGGTCGGCTCGCGGAAGCCGAGCGCCTTGGCGGTCATATCGCGGTCGATCGGGAAACCTGTGCCGGCAAGGGCCGCGGCGCCGAGCGGGCTCTCGTCCATCCGCTCGATCGCGTCCCTGACGCGCGACAGGTCGCGCGAGAACATCTCGACATAGGCCATGCAATGATGGCCAAAGGTTACCGGCTGCGCGGTCTGCAGGTGGGTGAAGCCCGGCATCACGGTTGCGGCATGCTCCTCGGCGCGCTCCAGGAAGGCTGCGATCAGGCCCTTCAGCGCCTCGGCGACGCGCAGGCATTCCTGCTTCGTCCAGAGCCGGAAATCGACCGCCACCTGGTCGTTGCGCGAACGCGCCGTGTGCAGCCGCCCCGCGGCCGGCCCGATCAGTGCGGCAAGCCGCGCCTCGACATTCATGTGAATGTCCTCGAGCTTTTCGGAGAAGGCGAAGCTGCCGGCCTCGATTTCACGCAAAATCGTGTTCAGCCCGTGAGCGATTTTTTCTTGATCTTCGCCGGAGATGATGCCCGTTTCCGCAAGCATTTCGGAATGAGCGAGCGAGCCCTGGATGTCCTGCGCGTAGAGCGCCTTGTCGAAGGAAATGGAGGCGTTGATCGCCTGCATGATGGCGGCGGGACCCGAGGCAAAACGTCCGCCCCACATCTGGTTGCTGGTCTTGTCTTCGCTCATCATGATAACCGGGCGCTGGAGTTCGCTTAATGACGGATAAAAAGAAATCGCTGATGCCGGCCGGCCGCATGATCCTGATCGCGGTGCTGGCCGGTGCGCTCGCCGGCGCGGTCGCGGTATATGTCAGGACCACCCTTTCTGGCAACAACGCGCCCGGAACGCCCGTTGCCGCGGACGATACTTCGGCAGCCGATGACGCGGCCTGCGCCTTGAAGGCGGACCGTGCAAAGACCGTCGCTGCCGCCGCCACCGGCGCCGTCGCGGCCATGCTGCCCGCCGACCCGCCGCAGTCGCTGAAAGGCCTCGCCTTCGACGGGCCGGACGGCGCGCCCATGACGCTTGGCGACCATGCCGGAAAGCTGGTGCTCTTCAACCTCTGGGCGACTTGGTGCGTGCCGTGCCGCGAGGAAATGCCGGCGCTGAACACGTTGCAGAAGGACATCGGTGGCGACGCCTTCGAAGTGGTCGCGGTCAATGTCGATACCGGCGACGACACCAAGCCGAAAAAATTCCTGGCCGAGACCGGCGTCGATGCGCTCGCCTATTACCGCGACAATTCACTCGACCTGTTCAACGACGTGAAGAAGCGCGGCCTGGCGCTCGGCCTGCCGGTGACGCTGCTCGTCGACGACGAAGGCTGCCTGCTCGCCAACATGAACGGCCCGGCGGACTGGGCCAGCGACGACGCGAAGCGGTTCCTGGCTGCGGCTGGCAGCTGACCGGGTCGGCGATCTGATGCAACGGTCTCGATGCACGTAGCTGTGCACAAGCGTTTCCGGCACGAATAGTTTCTCTCGCCTGCAATTCTGTCTGCGGATTAAGGAAAACGGACCGCAGAGGCGGTTTGCGCAGCCAGTGCTGGAGAGAGCGTTGAGACGATTGTTGTTCGGTGTGCTGGCCCTGCTGGCCGGCGCGGCAGTTTCGGGACCTGGCGCGGCGCAGGAACTTCCCCGTCGCCCCTTCCTCAGCATTGCGATGGAGAGCGGCGAGGCCGACGGACCACAGGGATCGGCCGTGCGGGTCGAGCGCGTGATCGAGGGCTCGAGCGCCGCGGCAGCCGACATCCGGCCGGGCGATATCATCGTTTCGGTGGATGGCCGAGTCGTGGCGGAGCCTGCCGACGTTGTCGCCGCCGTGAAACCCAGGCGGGCGCAGGATCGCCTCAGCATCGTCGTCAGCCGGGCAGGTACGCTCCTGGACAAGGATGTTCCGCTGATCGGCCTGCCACTCGAGACGGCAGAGGGTTTTGATACGCTCTACGAGGCCGTTGTTGCCGATGGCGATCTGCGCCGCACCATCCTGACCCGTCCTTTCAATGGCGACCGGATGCCTGCAGTCCTGTTTGTCGGCGGCATCGGCTGCTACAGCATGGAATCGCCCTTTGACGAGGACGAGGTCTACCGCCAGCTCCTTTCCTCCATCACCCGCCTGGGTTTTCTCACCATGCGCGTCGAGAAGAGCGGCATGGGCGACAGCCGCGGCGCCCCCTGCTCTTCCGTGGATCTGGCGAACGAACTGGGCGGCTACATGGCCGGGCTGCAGGCGCTTCGAAGCAAGTCCTATGTCGATGCGGACCGGATCTTCATCGTCGGCCACAGCATCGGCGGCATTGTCGGGCCGCTGCTGGCATCGAAGATGCCGGTCAGAGGCATCGTGGCGATGGAGACAGTCGGGACGACCTGGTTCGAATACGAGCTCATCAATCGCCGTCGCCAGCTGAAGCTCGCCGGAACCGCGCCGGCGGCGCTTGGCCGTGCGATGCAGCTCAAGCAATGGTGCATGCATCGCCTGCTGATCGAACGGCAGCCGCGCCAGGAAATACTGGCGTCCAGGCCCGAATGTGCCGGCGAGATCGACCTGCCGGCCTCCGATGCCTATCTGCAACAGATCGCGGAACTGGACCTTCCCGCGCTTTGGGCCGGATTGAAGCTCGACACGCTGCTCGTCTATGGCAGCGCCGATTACCTGACCAGCGCCGAGGAGCATCTGGCGATCCTCGAAACGATCGAGGCGGCGCGACCAGGTGCCGCCAGTTTCGTCGAGATTGCCGATCTCGATCATTACATGGCACGCGCGGCGAACCAGCGGGAAAGCTTCGATCGCAAGCGCATGGACGAAACGGGTGATTTTCACCAGGGGCTCGCCCAGACCCTGGGCGACTGGCTCTTGAAGCACGCCGGCTGAAACCAAGTCTCGGCGGCGTTGCGTACCGCCGGGCGGTTTTGGCCCCTAGCGCGTCGGGACGGGGTGCTCGCCGCGGTAGTCGTAGAATCCGCGACCGGTCTTGCGCCCGAGCCAGCCGGCCTCGACATATTTCACCAGCAGCGGGCAGGGCCGGTACTTCGAGTCCGAGAGCCCGTCATGCAGCACCTGCATGATCGACAGGCAGGTGTCGAGGCCGATGAAGTCGGCAAGCTGCAGCGGCCCCATCGGGTGATTGGCGCCGAGCTTCATGGCGGTGTCGATGGCATCGACCGAGCCGACGCCCTCGTAGAGCGTGTAGATCGCCTCGTTGATCATCGGCAGCAGGATGCGGTTGACGATGAAGGCCGGAAAATCCTCCGACACGGTGATCGTTTTGTCGAGCTTGCCGACGAAGGTCTTGGCGGCGTCGAAGGTCTTGTCGTCGGTGGCGATGCCGCGAACCAGCTCGACCAGCTTCATCACCGGCACCGGGTTCATGAAGTGGATGCCCATGAAGCGTTCCGGCCGGTCGGTCTGCGAGGCCAGGCGGGTAATGGAGATCGACGAGGTGTTGGTCGCGATGATGGCTTCGGGATTGAGCTGCGGGCAGAGCTGCGCGAAGATCTTGCGCTTGACGGTCTCGTCTTCGGTCGCGGCCTCGATGACGAGGTCCGCGGTGGCGAGATCGGCCATGCCGGGGGCCGCCGTGATGCGCGCGAGCGCCGCCTGGCGTGCGTCCTCTTCCAGCTTGCCCGAGCCGACCATGCGCGCCATGTTGCCGCTGATCGTCGCCAGACCCTTTTCGATGCTCTCGGCCGAAATGTCGTAAAGCAGAACCTTGAAACCGGCGATCGCTGAAACCTGTGCGATCCCGCCGCCCATCTGCCCGGCGCCGATGACGCCCACCGTCTCGATAGTGCCACTCATTACACTGATCCCGTCAAAGGGCTTCCCGCCCATTTTTTGTGCAGTGCAACCTAGTTGGCCGGGGAGGCTTCGTCCACCCCGGCCCTTGCGATTTTGACCATCGCGTCAGCGCGTTGTCAAAGTGCCTTCTCAAGTTCCGGCAGGATGACGAACAGATCGCCGACGAGGCCGTAATCGGCGACCTGGAAGATCGGCGCTTCCTCGTCCTTGTTGATGGCGACGATGACCTTGGAGTCCTTCATGCCGGCGAGGTGCTGGATGGCACCGGAGATGCCGCAGGCGATGTAGAGGTCTGGCGCCACGACCTTGCCGGTCTGGCCGACCTGCCAGTCGTTCGGCGCATAGCCCGCGTCCACCGCGGCGCGCGAGGCGCCGACGGCGGCACCCAGCTTGTCGGCGACCGGCAGGATGACTTCCTGGAACTTCTCCGACGAGCCGAGCGCGCGACCACCCGAAATGATGATCTTCGCCGACGTCAGTTCCGGGCGGTCGCTGTCCGACAGCCGGTTCTCGACAAAGGTCGAGAGACCCGGGTTGGCGGCAGCGCTCACGCTCTCGACCGGGGCCGAGCCGCCTTCGGCCGCACCCTGGAAGGAGGCCGTGCGCACCGTGATCACCCGCTTGGCGTCGCTCGACTGCACGGTCTGGATGGCGTTGCCGGCATAGATCGGGCGCTTGAACGTATCGGGCGAGACGACCTCGACGATCTCGGAGACCTGCATGACGTCGAGCAGGGCGGCAACGCGCGGCATGACGTTCTTGCCCGCAGTGGTGGCCGGCGCGATGATGGTGTCGTAGCCGTCGGCCATGCCGACGATCAGCGCGGCGAGCGGTTCGGCCAGCCGGTTTTCCAGCTCGTCGGCTTCGGCAAGCAGCACCTTGGTCACGCCCGAGAGTTTCGCGGCGGCGTCGGCCGCTGCCTTTGCGCCCTTGCCGGCGACCAGCACGTGCACGTCGGAGCCGATCTTCAGCGCTGCGGAGAGCGCCTTGGCGGTCTGGTCGGAAAGGCTCTGGTTGTCGTGTTCGGCGATGAGGAGAATTGCCATGTCTTTATTCCTTTCCGGCTCTCAGAGCACGCCGGCTTCGTTCTTCAGCTTGTCGACCAGTTCGGCGACGTCCTTGACCTTGACGCCTGCCTTGCGGCCGCTTGGCTCCTCGGTCTTCACCACCTTCAGGCGCGGCGCGACATCGGCGCCGAAATCTGCCGCGCTCTTTTCGTCGAGCGGCTTCTTCTTGGCCTTCATGATGTTGGGCAGCGAGGCATAGCGCGGCTGGTTGAGGCGCAGGTCGGTCGTCACGATGGTCGGCATGGTCAGCTCGACCGTCTGCAGGCCGCCGTCGACTTCGCGCGTCACCTTGGCCTTGTCGCCCTCGATGACGATCTTGGAGGCGAAGGTGCCCTGACTCCAGCCGAGCAGCGCGGCCAGCATCTGGCCGGTCTGGTTGGCGTCGTCGTCGATCGCCTGCTTGCCGAGAATCACGAGGCCCGGCTGTTCGGCCTCGACCACGCCCTTCAGCACCTTGGCGACGCCGAGCGGTTCGACCAGTTCGTCGACCTTGACCAGGATGGCGCGGTCGGCGCCCATGGCGAGCGCGGTGCGCAGTGTCTCCTGCGCCTGCTGCGGGCCGACCGACACGACGATGATCTCGTCGACCTTGCCGGCTTCCTTCAGCCGGATCGCCTCCTCGACGGCGATCTCGTCGAACGGGTTCATCGACATCTTGACGTTGGCGAGCTCGACGCCCGAGCCATCAGGCCTGACGCGGATCTTCACATTGTAGTCGACCACCCGCTTGACCGGGACCAGAACCTTCATAAGCGTATAACCTCTCCGATAGAAATCTCAGGCGCTAGTAGCAGCCACCCGCAGGGCTCGGTTGTCGATTGCCGACACGTTGGACCCGAAAACAGACGTTTGGTTGCGCTTCCGGGCCCGAGGCCCTGCAAAACGTGCCGGACCGTAGTTGTGGGCGCGGTGGGCGTCAATATCGGCTTTTCGCCAAAATCGTTTGAATTACTGGCGGCCCCAACGCGGCGCCGGCTGTGCCTCGATGGGGCGCACCGGGCTGGGCTGATCGACCACCACGGCGCGCGGGGTGACGATCTGCCGGTCAAACAGCGGCACGTCGCGGTTGCGCAGGATCAGCACGAGGACGGCGCCCGCCAGAATGCCGCCGACATGGCAGGCCCAGGAGATCTGGTCCTCGCCGCCGGCAGCGAACATGACGAACTGGAAGAGGATCCACAGCGCCAGGGTGATGTAGGCAGGGATCCTCAGCGGTATGCGGCCGAAGGCGAGGATCCAGATCTTCACCCTCGGGTGCAGGATCAGGTAAGCGGCCACCACGCCGGCGATGGCGCCGGATGCGCCGATCAGCGGCACCTGCGAGTCGGGCGCGATGTAGCCGTGCAGCGCGGCTCCCGCGACGGCGCAGAGCAGATAGAAGATCAGGAACTTGATGTGGCCGAGCGCGTCCTCGACATTGTCGCCGAACACCCAGAGGAACAGCATGTTGCCGCCGAGATGGAAGACGTCGCCGTGCAGGAAGGCGTAGGTCAGGTAGGTCAGGTCCTCGGGAACGAGGATCAGGTTGGGCGGCAGTTCCACGATGTCGAAGGCGACCGACGGGATGTAGCCGAGGCCGTAGACCGCCGCAGTGGTCGTCTGCTCGGGACCGAGTCCGGTAAACAGGAAGATGATGATGTTGGCGGCAATCAGCCCGAAGGTGACGTATTGGAGCTTGATGCGCTTCAGGCTGTTGGCGTCGTGGAGCGGGATGAACACTGCTTGCCCTTTCGCTGCCGCGACGGCGTTATCGATTCTTCCCGGGCACCCATAGCACGTCAGTGTTTCCGTTGTCATTGACCACCCGCCCGGCAACGAACAGGAAGTCCGACACCCGGTTGATGTAGCGCAGGCCCTCGTCGTTGACGTGCTCGGCGGGGTCCTGGGCAAGCGCCACCATGATGCGTTCGGCGCGGCGGGTGACAGTGCGGGCAAGATGCAGCGCCGCGGCGGCCGGCGATCCACCCGGCAGGATGAAGGATTTCAGCGGCCGCAGGTGCTTGTTCAGCCGGTCGATGTCCTGCTCGACGCGCGTCGTCTGCGCGGCAACGATGCGCAGCGGCTCATAGTCCGTCTTCTCGCCGGTATCGGGCATGCAGAGGTCGGCGCCGAGGTCGAAGAAATCGTTCTGGATCAGGCCGAGCATCGCATCGAGGTCGACATGGGCGCGCGCCGTGTGCACCCGCGCGATGCCGATGCAGGCATTGGCCTCGTCGACCGTGCCGTAGGCCTCGACGCGCAGGTCCGACTTCAGCCGTCTCGCGCCGCTGCCCAGTCCCGTCGTGCCGTCATCGCCGGTGCGGGTGTAGATCTTGTTGAGTTTCACCATTTCACAATCACCGCGCGCCCAGGGCCCTAGCGCGGGTAGAAATAGACGGTCAGCAGCAGCAGGACAACGGCGATGAACTGCAGCAGCACGCGCGCCTGCATCAGCTTGTTGGACGTCGTGCCCGAGCCGCCGCGCAGCATGTTGGCGAGACCGCGGATCAGCACGATCACCACGGCGACCATGACAAGTATGGCCAGAATGTTGAAGACGGTCGCCATTGGTTCTCCCCGTTGTGCGCGGTCAGCTGTTGCGTGCCAGCACCCTGTAAAGCAATCCGGCCGGCAGAAGGCGCTTCAACGCGACACCGATGCGTGCCGGCCACGTCACCACATAGTGCGGTCTTGGCCGGCGAGAAAGGAGAGCGTGGCGCAATACCGCATGGACCGCCTCCGGTCCGGGCTTGGCGCGCGACACGCTGCCCCCCGCCTCGAGCCGGGCAAGCTCGGCCGCATAGGCCTCCCGATGGACGGAATGCTCGTGGTCGATGTTCTTGAGAAACCAGGCCAGTCCGTTGGCGGCGATCTTCGATTTGACCGGGCCGGGCTCGATCAGCGAGACATGGACACCCGATCCGGCGAGTTCGACGCGCTGGCACAGCATCAGCCCCTCGAGCGCATGCTTGGACGCAGCGTAGGCGCCGCGGAACCTGTAAGGCACCAGGCCGAGGATGGAGGAACAGTGCACGATGCGGCCGTGGCCCTGGGCCCGCATGACCGGGACCGCGCGCTGCGTCAGGTCGTGCCAGCCGAAGAAATTGGCCTCGAACTGCTCGCGGATGGCGGCGACCGAAAGGTCCTCCACCGCGCCGGCCTGCGAATAGGCGCCGTTGTTGAACAGCGCGTCGAGCCGGCCGCCGGTCCGTTCCATCACGCCGGCAAAGAAGGCGGCAATCGATTCGGGCTCGCGATAGTCGAGGTAGAACGCCTCCAGCCCGTCGGCAGACAGCAGGTCGATATCCCCTGATTTGCGCGCGGTGGCGAAGACGCGCCAGCCCTCGGCCTGAAGTGCCCGCGCGCAATAGGCGCCAATTCCCGAAGAGGCACCCGTGACGATGATCGTACGCTTGTCTTCCATGCCGCGGTGGCGCCCCAGACTTGCCATTTGCGGCAATCCCTTCACATATTCGCGTGTGGGACACAATCGAGGGAGGCCGGAGTGCTTCTGGGTAAATCCGCTGCGGAAGCACACTGAATGCGCAGGATCGTTGCCGTCCGGCGCGTCCTCTACGACGCGCTAGGCCATTTCAACAATGACGACGGATGGTCGATGGCCAGTCACCTGGCGATCACCGCGCTGATGGCGCTGTTCCCGTTCCTCATCTTCGCGACCACGCTTGCCAGCTTTCTCGGAGCCCAGGCGTTTCGCGACACGGCGGTGCATCTGGTCTTCGACACATGGCCCGACCAGATCGCCGCGCCGATCTCGCGCGAGGTGATCAACGTTCTGACCGTGCAGCGGAGCGACCTGCTCACCTATGGCGTGGTGCTGGCCGCCTTCTTCGCCTCCAACGGCATCGAGGCGCTGCGCACCTCGCTCAACCGCGCCTACCGCGTGGTCGAGACCAGGTCGTTCCTGTTCCGCCGCGTGCAGAGCCTCGCCTTCGTGGTGATCGCCACCATCGGCTTTCTGGCGATCAGCGTGCTGCTCGTCTTCGCGCCGCTGCTCGGGCGTCTGGCGGTGGCCAATTTCGAATGGATCCGCCCCTACATGGGCACCATCACGCTGTGGCGCTTCGTCATCGCCTCCTCGGTGATCGTTCTCGGCCTGATCGCCGTGCATATCTGGCTGCCGGCCGGCAAGCGGCGCTTCGTCGACATCGTGCCGGGCATCATCTTCACCCTGGTCGGCTGGCTCGCCGGCTCGACGCTGTTTGCCGCCTATCTCGACCGCTTCTCGTCCTATGTCTCGACCTATGCGGGTCTGGCCTCGATCATGATCGCGGTGGTCTTCCTCTATATCGTGTCGCTGATCTTCATCCTCGGCGGCGAACTCAACGCCTCGATCAGCCGCTATTTCGAGGCGCGCGCCCGGGTCGAGGGCTGAGCGATTTCACAGGGCCGGCCTGGCTGCCGGACCACGCGCCGTGGCGAGCCCGACGCCGAAGGTCGCCAGCGCCATGCCGGCGATCTGCACCAGCGACAGGTCCTCGCCGAACAGCGCCCAGGCGATAATCGCGGTGGCGGCCGGCACGAGATAGAACAGCGAGGCGACCTTCGACATCTCGCCGTCGCGGATCATCACCATCAGCAGGAAGATGGCGCCGATCGACAGCACCAGCACCAGCCAGGCCATGGCGAAGACCAGCTCGCCGTTCAGCGTGAACTGCCGCGTCTCGAAGGCAAAGGACGCGATGACCATGACGAGCGCGGCGCCGGCATATTGCAGGCAGGTGCCGGCAACGAGGTTGCCGCCCGTGGCAAAGCGCTTCTGCCAGATGGTGCCCGCACTCATGGCGATGACGGCGACGAGGCAGGCCGACAAGGTCGCCGCGGTCACGCCGCCACCGATCTCGCCGATCTTGGGCGCCAGCACGATGACGACACCGACGAATCCGGTAGCGAGCCCCATCCAGTGGCGCGGCAGGATCCGCTCGCCGAGCAGCGTGCCTGCAAGCACCGCGGTGATGATCGGTTGCAGGCCGACGATCAGCGCCGACAGCCCGGCCGGCATGCCGTGGCGGATCGCCCAGAAGACCCCGCCGAGATAGATGCCGTGCATGAGCGCGCCCGCAAAGGCCGCGTGGAGCGCGCCGCGCCAGCCGATCCGACGCGCGCCGAGCCATAGGGAGAGCAGCGCAAGCAGGGCAAAGGCGATCGCGAATCTCGCCGCCAGGAAGGTGAAAGGCTCGGCCCAGGGCATGGCATAGCGCGCACCGATGAAGCCGGTGGCCCACAGGATCACGAAAAGCGCCGGTATGAACCGCTTGGAGAATGTCATGTCGGGGAAAGAGCCTCGCTTGCGCACCCGCGACCGCTCTAATGCGAAAGTTTTTCGCAAGCAAAACTAAACGATTGATCCATATAGTGTGCCGAATTGAACCGGGAGGGTTCGAGAGGCGCTTCGTGCCGCGTTCTTGAAAGGGCGGACATGATATGGAATCTTGATACCGGCTGGCTGATGATGGCAATCGCAATCGTTGCGGTTATTGCCTTCTTCTTCGGTGCCGCGCTCGACGCCATCATGCGCGAGGACGGCTTTGGGCCCACAGGCAACATGCTGCTGTTCACCACGGGATTTTTCCTGGCGGTCATCATTGCGAACACCTACGGCATCAACCTGCGTGACCTGAAGCTCGCCGTCGCCTGGGGTCTTGGCGGTGCCTTTTCGCTCGTCAGCGCAATGGCCCTGGCAAAGGCCGGGCTGGGCCGAGTCTGAGCCTCGTCAGAGGCCGACCGTCTTCCTGATATCGCCGGGCGTATGCCCGGCGTCTCTCAACGTTGCGAGCCCGGTATCGCGCAGGCTCTTCGACAGCTTGCGGCCATCCGGCCCCAAAATCAGCCGATGATGAAAATAGGCCGGCTCCGGCAGGCCGAGCAGGCGCTGCAGCAGCCGATGGATGCTCGTCGCCGGGCGAAGGTCCAGGCCGCGCACCACATGCGTAACCCTCTGCAAGGCATCGTCGGTAACCACGGATAGATGGTAACTGGTCGGCACGTCGCGGCGCGCCAGCACCACGTCGCCCCAGTCCTGCGGCCGTGCCGCGACCGTATCGGCCCGCAGCATGTCTTCGCCCGAGAATTCCCGCCAGTGCAGCGGTCCCGCCGCGGCCATCGCCGCGTCGGTGTCGAGCCGCCAGGCGAAAGGCTCGGCCTCGCTCATGCGGCGGCGGCGTTCGCGCTGCCCCAGCGCCTTGTCGAGACCGGGATAGATCGGCGCGCCATCGGGGTCGCGCGGCCAGGCGCGTCCGCGATCCTCGAGTTCGGCAATGTGCGCACGGGCTTCTCCGCGGCTCATGAAGGCCGGGTAGACCAGTTCGTCGGCGATGAGCCGCGCCAGGGCCTGCTCATACTCGTGCAGGTGGTCCGACTGGCGGCGCACCGGCTCTTCCCAGGCGATGCCCAGCCATGCGAGGTCGCGCAGGATCCCCGCCTCGAATTCCGGTGTGCAGCGCGCCGCATCGATGTCCTCGATCCGCAGCAACAGCCTGCCGCCGGCACGGCTCGCCATCCCGGCATTCAGCAGGGCCGAATAGGCGTGGCCGAGATGCAGCGCGCCGTTGGGGCTCGGGGCGAAGCGGAAGACCGGCGCGTTTCGGGTTGTGCCTGACATCGGGCGATTGCTACTTTGACCGTCTCCGGCGGACAAGGTGTCAAATGCAGCGCATATCAACGCTCGACGATATCGCGGCGGCGCTCGACGCGCTCTGCCTGCAGGATCCGCGGCTCGAAGCGGTCCGGCGGATGTCGGGCGAGATTCCGCTTCGGCTGTCCGAACCCGGCTTTGCCAGCCTGGTGTCGATCATCGTCTCGCAGCAGGTGTCGCGCGCCAGCGCCGACGCCATTTTCGGCCGGCTGTCGGCGCTTGCCTCGCCGCTGACGCCGCAGGCGCTGCTTGATGGCGGCGATGCCCTCTACCGGGCGGCCGGGCTGTCGCGGCCCAAGCAGCGCACGCTCGTCGCGCTGTCGCAGGCCGTTGCCGGCGGGTTCGACCTCGACCGCCTTTGCGGCATCGGCGCGGAGGAGGCGATGGCCGAGATGATTGCCGTTCCGGGCATCGGTCCATGGACGGCACAGGTCTACCTGCTCTTCTCGGCCGGGCACCCCGACATCTTTCCGGCTCGCGACGTGGCGTTGCAGAGTGCCGTCGGCCACGCGCTCGGCATCGACCCCCGGCCGGGGGAGAAGGAGCTGATTCGCATCGCCGAATCATGGGCACCTTACCGAGGGGTAGCGTCGCGGCTTTTCTGGGCCTATTATCGCGTCATCAAGGGAAGGGAGGGCGCGCCGCCTTCGTCTACGCTGTCAAAACCCTGAGGTTCGTGCGTTTTTTCCGGCTCGTGTGTCGCACGGGCCGCTTCACATTCCTGTCACCTCAGGCTTACAATATCCCGGCCGATCGCTACGCGAGCCAAGGAGGACATCGCAAGTGACTATCGCGGTATCTCCAGACGGGCTCCCTGCGCTGGTGTTGAATGCGGACTACCGCCCGCTCAGCTACTACCCGCTCTCGCTTTGGTCCTGGCAGGACGCGATCAAGGCGGTCTTTCTCGACCGCGTGAACATCGTCGCCGAATACGAGAACCAGGTCTCGTCGCCCAGCTTCTCGATGCGGCTGCCGAGCGTCGTCAGCCTGAAGAGCTACGTCAAGCCGTCGCGCCATCCCGCCTTCACCCGGTTCAACGTGTTCCTGCGCGACCGCTTCCAGTGCCAGTATTGCGGCACGCCGGAAGACCTGACCTTCGATCACGTCATCCCGCGCCACAGCGGCGGCGCGACGACCTGGGAAAACGTGGTCGCGGCCTGCTCGCCCTGCAATCTGCGCAAGGGCGGCATGATGCCGGCGCAGGCCAAGATGTGGCCGCTGCAGAAGCCCTACAAGCCGTCGGTCCACGACCTGCACAACAACGGCAAGCGCTTCCCACCCAACTATCTGCACGAAAGCTGGATGGACTATCTCTACTGGGACGTCGAACTGGAGCCCTAGGCTCCGGCAGGGCCTACCTGCGGGCGAGGGCGCCGCGGACGGCAATCACCGCAAATATCGCGCTGGCGATGGCGTTCCAGCCGGCGAAAGACAGGCCGAGCACGCGCAGCGCAGCCTTGTCGCATGAGGGCGGCACGAAGGCGTCGATGGCGTCGAGCACGCCCTTGCCACCGGTATCGGCAGGCCCACTCACCGCGCCGCAGTCGGTAGGCCCGGCCCACCATCCCCATTCGACGCCGGAATGGCGAATGCCGAGGAACAGGCTCCAGACCATCAGCAGGGCGCCGACGAGCAGGAGCCCACGCGCCAATGCCGGCGGCCAGCGAAGCCCGGCGGACACCGCCGCCAGCAGCAGCACCGGCACGCCGATGTAATAGGGAATGCGCTGGCCGAGGCAGAGCTTGCAGGGAATGTAGCCGCCGATGTGCTCGAAGCCGAGCGCGGTTCCCACGGTCGCTGCCAGCGCGAGGGCGAGGAAGATCGCGACATTCAGCTGGAAGCGGTCGGTCGGAGCGGTCAGGGATGTCATGCGGCTGGTTCCATGCGGGTCATCGGTGGCTCGGTCGGCCGTGCCGTCAGAGCGCATATCTGACGACAATGTAGAGCAAAATGAGGATTGCCGCCGCCGCTGCGGCGATCAGACCCAGGCGCTCCTCGACGAAATGGCGGATCGGCTCGCCATATTTGCGGAGCAGCCAGGCCAGGAAAAGGAAGCGCGCGCCGCGCGCCACGATCGCCGACAGGATGAAGATCCACAGATTGACGCCGATGACGCCGGACAGGATCGTCACCACCTTGATCGGCGGCAGGTGGGCAAGTCCCGAGGTCACCAGCATCAGCAGGATGAAGCCGGTACCCGACGAAATCCTGAGCGCCTCGAAATCGTCGAGCTTGCCGTAGAACTCCAGCACCGGCTTGGCCACCGCCTCGTAGGCATAGTGGCCGAGGAACCAGCCGGCGATGCCGCCCAGAACCGAGGCGACGGTGGCGATCAGCGCGTAGCGGTAGGCCCGGTCCGGCCGGGCGATTGCCATCGGCAGGAAAAGCACGTCGGCCGGGACGAGAAAGACCGAGCTCTCGATGAAGGCGATGAAGGCCAGCCAGTATTCGGCGGATTTGCGCGCGGCAAGTGACAGGGTCCAGTCATAGAGTCGTCGAAGCATCGGCATCCCCGTTGGCGGTCCCGGCGTGTTTAGGGAGATTTGACGCGGTGCACAATGGCCGCTGCCGGCCGGCCGCGCAACCGGCGTGTCGCAGCCGCCGTGCCCGACGCTGCCAATTCGGCCGGAACATGTTGACGCAGCTATGCCTCTCCGTATAGTCCGCTGCCGTTGACGCCCTTGCGGGTGTGGCCCCCTTGGCGGAATTGGTAGACGCGCCTGACTCAAAATCAGGTTCCGAAAGGAGTGCTGGTTCGATTCCGGCAGGGGGCACCAAACCCGCCGGGAGGCGGAGACGAATTCATGCTCGAACGGCGCGACAGCTACGACGCCCTCTACGACGACTTCCGCTGGACCATTCCGGAACGCTTCAACATCGGCGTCGCCGTGTCCGACCGCTGGGCCGCGGAGGCTCCCGACCGCGTGGCCGTGTTCGACTACCATGTCGACGGCACGCCCGACCGGCTGACCTTCCGCGCGCTTTCCGCGCGCTCCAACGCATTGGCCAACGGCCTGCGGAAGCTCGGTGTGCAACGGGGCGACCGGGTGGCACTGCTGCTGCCGCAAAGCTTCGAGACAGTCATTGCCCATGTCGCGATCTACAAGCTCGGCGCCATCGCCGTGCCGCTGGCGCTCTTGTTCGGCGTCGAGGCGCTCGAATACCGGCTGCAGACCGCGGGCGTGAAGGCCGTCTTCACGACGGCCGCGGGCCACGCCAAGCTCGCCGGGATCAGCGGCCGGCTGCCCGCATTGACGCATATCGTCGTGACCGACGGCGCCATCGGCGGCGCCACGGATTTTCAGCGGCTGGTTGCCGACGGGCCGACCGAATTCGCAGCGGAGCCCACCGGTCCGGATGATCCGGCGATGATGATCTTCACCTCCGGGACGACCGGGCCGCCGAAGGGCGCGCTGCATGGTCACCGTGTGCTGCTCGGCCACCTGCCGGGCGTGCAGATGCATCACGAATTCCTGCCGCAGCCGGACGACCTGCTGTGGACCCCCGCCGACTGGGCCTGGGCCGGCGGGCTGCTCAACGTGCTGTTGCCCGGTCTCTATTTCGGCGTGCCGGTCGTGGCGGCCCGCTTCGAGAAATTCGATCCCGAGACGGCGCTGGTCCTGGCCGAGAAGATGCGCGTCAGGAACGCCTTCATCCCGCCGACGGCGCTGCGCATGCTGAGGGGCGTGCCCGACATTCGCCGCAGCTTCCGGCTCGACCTGCGCACCGTCGGCTCGGGCGGCGAGTCGCTCGGGCGCGAGACCTACGACTGGGCGCGGGAAGAGTTCGGCATCACTATCAACGAGTTCTACGGCCAGACCGAGTGCAACCTGGTGCTGTCGTCCTGTGCCGCGATCGGTGTCAGCCGCGGCGGCGCCATCGGCCGGGCCGTGCCGGGGCACAGGGTCGCCATCGTCGACGCCGGGGGGCGCCGAGTGAAGACCGGTGAAACCGGCCAGATCGCCATTGCCCGGCCGGACCCGGTGATGTTCCTCGGCTACTGGCAGAACCCGGAAGCGACGACTGGAAAATTCATCGGCGACTGGATGACGACCGGCGACCAGGGCGTCGAGGACGGCGACGGCTACGTGCATTTCTTCGGTCGTGACGACGACGTCATCACCTCGGCCGGGTTCCGCATCGGGCCGACGGAGATCGAGGACTGCCTGTCGGGGCATCCGGCGGTCTCGCTCGCCGCGGCGGTCGGCAAGCCCGATGCGCTGAGGACCGAGATCGTCAAGGCCTATGTGGTGCTGAAGGATGGCATCGCCGGCAGCGACGACCTGGCCGGCGAGATCAGCCGGTGGGTGCGCGAGCGGCTGTCGGCGCATGAATATCCGCGCGAGGTGGAGTTTGTCGATTCCATGCCGCTGACGACCAGCGGCAAGGTGATCCGCCGGATCTTTCGCGACCGCGCGCGGCGGGAGGCAGGCGAGGCGCGCGCGTCGGACCCGGCCTAGCGGCGGCGCAGAAGGCCGCGCACGCGGTTGCGCACCAGGCGGGCGAGGTTGCGTGACTCGCGGTATAGATGCAGTTGCGAGGCGGCCTGGCGGGTGATGCGGTCGGTCGACGGCGTCATGCCGATGACCAGCGTGCCGATCGGCTTGCGCTCGCTCCACAGGCGCGTCATCACCGGATGGTCGTGCACCGCGCAGGAATCCGTAAGCTCGATATTGGGGTCGTCGAGATGCTGCCTCGTCACCTCGATCATCAGCAGCGTGCCGGGCGAATAGGCGGAATAGGCCTCGTCGTAGGTGGTCTTCCAAGTATAGGCGACGCCAGCCTCGACGAAGACGATGAGCGAGGCGATCAGCTTGCCGTCCAGCGTCAGTGAATGGACGCGGCAAAGATCCTGCTCGGCAAGGCCGTGCACGGCCTCGCGGGCGAAGGCGGCGCGGTAGCGGTCGACGGCCATGGCAGTGCGGCGGCGACCCTTCCAGCCCGAGGCCTCGAGCGCCAGAAAGCCCTCGACGGCGTGGCGGATGTCCTCGGGGCCACGCGCCACGTGGTGCTCGAGCGCGCCCTGGTCGGCGAGGCGGCGCTTCAGGCGGCGGAATTCGCGTTGATGGTGAGAACTCAGCGAGGCCTTGAGATACTGGTCGCCCTCGAGATCGCTCTCCAGGAAGGCGCGCTCGACGTCGTTGGTCGTGACGAGCGGCAGGCCGCGGGCTTCGGCGACGCTGGCCAGCAGCGTCGCGACGGCACCGTCGAGCCGCATGTCGGGCAGCACCAGCACCTTGGGCAGCTTGAGATGCGGGCGCGACAGCATGGCGAAGAAATCCTCGATGACGCCCTGCGGATCGTCGCGATCGACCAGCGGCGTGCCGAGCGGCCCGAAATCATTGGCCCAGATGCGCATCACCGAAACACCGATCGGCACGGCGGGCTTCTCGACGGAAAAGGGCGCCAGCAGGCGCAGGCGGTTCTTGTGCTCGTCGCCGTCGCGGATGACGGCGAGCCGAACCTCGCGGTCCTCGAGCCGGGGCATGGCCGGCGCCAGGAAACGCGGGTTGAAGAAGATGTTGGGCTCGATGGTGCGGTTGCAGAGATAGTCGAGCTCGTCGACGAGGTCGAAGCCGGCCGCCGCCGGGTAGATGGCAAGCTGGCGGCGCGGCCGGTTGTTGGCCAGCAGTTCGACCTGGGCCGGGTCGGCGTGGTGGCCGCCGATCCCGGCGAGCCCGGCGATCAGCGTGCCGGACGGGCCGCCGGTCATTTCCTCGAAAAGCGGTACGGCGGCCATCAGCGGCTCCCCTGGGTGGTCGCTGCGGGAGCGAAGATGAGCATCAGGATGCCGAGCCTGCGCCACACGGTGAACGACAGGGCAGAGGCCTCGAACAGCATGGCCCCGGCGGTGCCGATCGCCGCGCCCCACAGGCCGTATTGCGGGATGAGGGCGAGGCTCAGCACCACGTTGACGGCGAGCGTCAGCGCATAGACCAGGGCGCAGATGTTCTGGTTGCCGCTCATGGTCAGCAGGCTCTCGCAGGGACCGACCGCGGCGCGCGCGACGACGCCGATGACAAGCAGGAAAAGCAACGGGTAGCCGGCCTCGAAGCCGGGGCCGAAGAGCATCAGGATTGGCTCGCCGAGCGCCAGCACCAGAAGCGCCATGACCAGCGAGGGCCAGAAGGTCCAGGCGACGGTCTCGCGGGCGAAGGCTGCGAGCTTCTCCGGCTCGCCATGCGTGTAGGCAGCATAGCGCTGGGCAACGCCGGCCTTGACGGCGAAATAGACGAAGTGGACGAGCGCCAGCGCCTTGACGGTGGCGAAGTAGACGGCGACGTCGTCGGGCTCCATGTAGAAGCCGACCATCAGCACGTCGGCGTTGGTCAGCAGGAAGAAGAAGCTCTCGACCAGGAAGATCGGCATGGAGACTGCGAACCACAGGCCGAAATGCAGTTTGCGCGGGCCGGCCGGCAGCTTGCGGTCGATGCGGTTGGTGACGCCGACGAACTGCGCCAGCGTGGTCGCGTAGGTCGCCACGATGGCGACGATGATGGCGGTCTGCGCGTTGGCCGGATAGCCGGCCAGGATGGCCGCTGCCATGAAGACGAGGATCAGCACCGGGCGCACGAGGTAGGTCGGCGACAGGGCAAACAGCGCCCAGCTGTTGGCGCGCGCCAGCCCCTGCAGCACGTCGGACAGCGCGATCATCGGCAGGCAGATGAAGCCGAGAACGAAGGGCACGACGTAATAGCTCTCGATATGGGGCGAGACGAGCCAGACGCCGACGGCGCCGCAGGCGGCGATCAGCGTCGAGGCGACGAGCACGAAGACGCGGCTGGCGACGAGAATGCCGCGCAGTTCGGCCATCATGCCCTTCTCGCGGTATTCGGGAATGAAGCGGATGACCGAGGTGTGGAAGCCGAGGCACGAGACGTTGCCGGCGATCACCATGGTGACCCAGACCAGCACGAAGATGCCGTATTCGAAGCTGCCCATCCAGCGCGCCAGAAAAACCTGGCTGACGAAGGCGATGGCCGCGGAGACGATGCGGATGACGAAGGCGATGAGCGATACGCGGCTGGCTTCGCCGCGCTCGTCGGCGGCAAACACGACGTCGTCAAGACGGCCGAGCAGGGGCCTTGCCCGCAGCGCGAGGCGCTCCGGCAAAAGCCTGTCGGCCGTTGTTGCCGCGGAAAAGCGCACTCACTAAACTCCGTCTTCCGTGCGGCCCTGAGAAAGGCGTTTCATATCGTCCAGCACCCTAGGCAAGACAGTTTAAGAAACGGTTGGACAAGGACCCGGTTGCGGCGAGGGAATCTGCTTTGATCGAACATGGTGAACGGCGAAAAATGCTGGCGGCGCACTCCATCGGCCCGACCATGGTGGGCTATCTGCAGGAGATCGGCATCGAGAAGCTGTCTGACCTGCGCGGCGCCGACCCGCACGAACTGGCCATGCGCATCGACATCGCGCTCGGTCGCCGGCACATGAACCGGCAAGGCTTGGCGGCGCTGGCCAACCTGATCGAACTCGCCGAGAAGTCCTGAGCCCGCGGCGTGCCTGCCCCACCCCCGCAAGCCGGCGTCAGCGGGCCTAGGACGGCAGTCACTCCGCCGGGACGGCAGTCCTGCGGCCTTCGGCGGAGGGCTCGCGGCCGGTGCCGTGCCTGACGACCATCCAGACGAACAGCGCCATGGAGGCCAGGGCGAGCACCGAGCCGATCTTGGCCAGGATCTCGCCCTCGCCGGTGAGGGCGAACACGATGCCCGGCGTGATGACAAGCACCGCCGCGGTGGCCAGCGCGTAGTGAAGGCGCGCCATCCGGCTCGCCGCCGCCGATGGCGAGAGGGCGTAGTAGGCGCCGAATACCGACAGGGCGACGAAGCCGATGAGGTTGAGATGGCCATGCGCAGGGGCAAGGCTGTGGTCCTGGGTGGCGGACATCTGGATGCCCCAGCTCATGCCGCAGAGCGCGAAGATGCCGGCGGTGGCGAAGAACCATGTGGAAATGGAACGCATGTCCTGTCCTCCTATGCGTCGGTCAGCGGCGGGCCGGTGAAGGTGAGGTGATGCCTGCCGGCGCTGGCCTCTATGGCCGGCATGTCCTCGGGGATGCGCAACTGGCCGGCGGCCATTTCGGCGAAGAAGCCCTCGAAGCCGCCCGGCGTCATGATCACGAGATGGCGTCCGGGAACGTCGCTGACCACCCGGAACGTGTGCTCCTTGCCGCGCGGCACGAACACCGTGCCGCCGGGGCCGCAGGTGAAACGTTCGCCTTCGAGCCAGAACTCGGTGTCGCCGGTCAGAAGCACGAAGGTTTCGTCGGCGTCGTGATGCACGTGTCGGGGTGGGCCGGACCTGGGCGGCGACACGGAATCGACGATCGACATGGCGCCGCCGCTGGCGGCGCTGGTCAGGATGGTTCGATAATGGACGCCGAGCCACTCGATGGCGTCGGCTCCAAGGACTGAATGTTTCATCGCTTCCTCCGGAAACAGGGGTGGAAACGAGAGCTCTCGAATGAACCGACCATAGCGGCATTAGAGACATATGAAAAATCGATTGATCGTATATAAGCTATTTGTATGGTGAATTTACCGGGCTTCGACCTGAACCTCCTGCGTGTGCTTGATGCGCTTCTGCATGAGGGGTCCACCGTCGGGGCGGGCAGGCGGCTCGGCCTGTCGCAGCCGGCGGTCTCGGCAGCGCTCGGCCGGTTGCGGGCGGCCCTCGGCGACGAACTATTCTTCCGTCGCGGGCAGGGACTGGAAGCGACGGAGTTCGCCCGCTCGCTCGAAGGGCCGCTGCGCGAGGCGCTCGACACGATCGAGGCGCTGCTGAGCGGGCCCGACCGCTTCGACCCGGCGCGCTCCAATGCCCGCTTCAGGTTATCTGGCAGCGACTTCTTTGCCGAGATGCTGATGCCGGCGCTCGCCGAGCATCTGGCGCGCACGGCGCCGTCGATCCGCGTGCATCTCGTCGACCTCGTGCCTGACAGCTATGTCGACACGCTGGAACGCTACGAGGTGGATATCGCGCTGATCCCGCAGACCACCCTGCCGGAATGGGTGCAGAGCAGGCCGGTCTTCACCTCGGGCTTCGCCGTGGTGGCGCGCAGGGACCACCCGCGCATCCGGCGGGCGAAGATCGCGCCGGGCGGCACCATCCCGATAGACCTGTTCTGCGACCTTGGGCACGTGCTTTTCTCGCCCGAGGGCAACGCCCGGGCCATGGGCGATGCGGCGCTTGCGAGGGTCGGGCGCGAGCGTCGCGTGGTGATGACGCTGCCGGTGTTTTCGGGGGTCAGCCGGGCGGTCGCCGGGTCTGATCTGATCGCGCTCCTGCCGGCGCAACTCGCGCATCATCTGGCGCCGAGCGTAGGCCTGGACGTCTTCGAGCCGCCCATGGCGATCGATCTGGTCACCATCTCGATGATCTGGCATCGCCGCTACGCGTCGAGCCCGGCGCATGCCTGGCTGCGCGAGCAGATCGCGGTCCTGCTATCGCGGCTGTGACGGTGACGGCAGCGGCATGAAGCCTGACGAGCGGCCCTAGGCCGCGCCCGCGGCCCGCTGCTGGTGCCAGGCGCTGTGGCCGACAATGTCGACGCGGTTGCGGCCCGCATGCTTGGCGGCATAGAGCCGCTTGTCCGCGTCGCGGTAGAGTTCGGGGAAGGTGACCGGGGGGCTGAAGGTCACGCCGCCGATGCTGATCGACAGCGGATGGCGTTCGCCGACCGGCGCAAAGCTTGCCGCCTGCACGGCGCTGCGGATGCGTTCGGCGATCGTCTGTGTACGGCCCGGATCGAGGCCGGGCAGGAAAACGCCGAATTCTTCGCCGCCAAGGCGCGCCACAAGGTCGAGGTCGCGGACATTGGCCTTGATCACGTCGGCAATCAGCTTGAGCGCCTCGTCGCCGATGTCATGGCCGAAACGGTCGTTGACCGCCTTGAAGTGGTCGACATCGAGGATCAGCAGCGATCCGTCGGCGCGGGCCGGGTCGTCCTCGAAGCGCTGGAGATAGGCTTCGACCAGCGTCGAGAAGGCGCGGCGGTTGAGGCAATTGGTCAGCGAGTCGGTCGACGCGATGGCAAGCAGATCGCGGTGAGCCATCGACAGTTGCCGCTGCTTGGACAGCAGCAGGTAGAAGAAAGGCGGCGCAAGCACGATCGGAATGATGATGTTGTTCGCCCAGCGCTCCTCGAGCGCCCAGCCGGCCTCGAAGGAATAGCTGTCGATCGCCATGGCGATGGCGATGCAGACGAGCGTGCCGAGTGCCGTCAGCAGGTAGACTTTGATGGTGCTGGTGGGCGCCAGGTTGAAGCCGATGCGGCGGATTTTTTCCATGCCGCCGACTGTAGCGTTGCAAAGTTAACGCTTGGCTCCACGGGTAGGCAGAATCGATACATCCGTTCGAGCCGGCAAGTCCTGCGGTTTCAATCGCGGCCCTCTGGCGCGCCGAGCGGAAAAAGCTGGCGGTAGGGCCGTGCCTCGTCGAGCGCTCTTGCATAGCTCGGCCGCGCCAGCAGGCGGTCGCGGTAGGCCCAGACGTTGGCGAAGCTCTTCGGGATGGCGACCGTCCAGTCTGCATAGAGCAGGGCAGGGGCCGCGCCGCAATCGGCCATGCTGAAGCTATCGCCGGCGACCCATTCGCGGCCCTCCATGCGCCGTTCGAGTACCGTGAAGGCCTTGTCGAAGGCTGCCTTCCAGCGGGCGCCGCCATCGCCCTCGTCGGCCTCGCGGCCGATGGCCGTGTAGACCATGCGCTGCTGCGGATAGTTAACGTAATTGTCGAAGAAGCGATCCCACATGCGCACCTCGGCCGCGGCGAGCGGGTCGGCGGGGATGAGCCGCGCGGGGCCCGGGTGGAGGGCGTCGATATACTCGATGATGCCGGTCGCCTCGAAGACGCGCCTGTCTCCGTCCGTCAGCAGCGGGAACGTGCCGATCGGCCAGAGTGCCGCGAACTCGCCGGCGACGGGTTCGCTGCCGTCGAGCATCTTCGTCTCGAAAGCGATGCCCTTTTCGTAGAAGGCGGTCTTGGCCTTCTGGCAATAGGAGGAGAATGGGTGGTTGTAGAGGAAGAGGGGCATGGCGGGGTTACCTGGCCAGTACGACATGCATGGCATGCTCTGTGGTGATTTTCTCGTTGACGCGGAAGCCGAGGCCCGGCAGGTGCCGGAAAACATCGCCTCGCCCTTGCCGAGGACGACCGGCGCGATGGCAAGGTGGATGTCGTCGACGAGGCCGGCCTGCAGATATTGCCTGACCGTCTCGACGCCGCCGCCGATCTTGACGTCGAGTTCGCCGGCGGAAGCGCGGGCCAGGCCGAGCGCTTCCTCGATGCCGCCGGTGACGAAATGGAAGGTGGTGCCGCCCTGCATGACGATGGGGTCGCGCGGATAGTGGGTGAGAATGTAGGTCGGGGCGTGATAGGGCGGATTGTCGCCCCACCAGCCCTGCCAGCCATCGTCGGGCCAGGCGCCGCGTTGCGGCCCGAACATGTTGCGCCCGAGGATGAAGGCGCCGAAGCCGGCCATGGCGCCTGCGGCGAATGTTTCGTCAACGCCTTGCGTGCCGCCCTCCTTGCCGATCATCGTCCGGAATGTCGGCGTGTCAAAGATCCACTGGTGCAGTTCCATGCCGCGCCTGCCGAGCGGATCGGCCAGACTCTGGTCGGGACCGGCGCCGAAGCCGTCGATGGACAGCGAAAATCCCGCAACGCGGACCCTTGACATGGCATCCTCCTGCCGATTGCATTATGCAACTGGTTTGAGACTATATAACCGAACTTTTTTTGCAATCGGTTCTTGCGGGAGTGATCTGTTTTGGACATCGACCGGCGCTCGGGCTGTCCGATAAACCTGACGATGGAAGTGCTGGGCGATCGCTGGAGCCTGATCGTCATTCGCGACATGATGTTTGGCAACCGGCGGCATTTTCGCGACCTGCTGACCCATTCGGAGGAGCGGATTGCCTCCAACATCCTGGCAGCGAGGCTGAAGCGGCTGCTTGCGCTCGGCCTGATCAGCCGGCGCGACGACCCGAGCCACAGCCAGAAGACGATCTACAGCCTGACAGAGCCGAGTATCCAGCTGGTGCCGGTGCTGGCTATGATCGGCGCCTGGGGGCGCCGGCACCTGCCGGTCAGCCGCCAACTGAGCGTCAGGGCCGAATTGCTGGAAGAGGGTGGTCCGCAGTTGTGGGAGGAATTCATGGCGGAGCTGCGCGTCATCCATGTCGAGGACCCCGTCGAAGGCGCCAATGGCGCGCTCACGTCAAATGTGTTGGCACGCCTGACCAAGGCCTACCTCGACGTGATGGCGCGTGAAGACGGTGTTTCGGGCACCTGACGCTTGCGTGCCGGCGCCGGCGCTTGAGAAGCAGAGCTTTCCCGTGCCACAATGAATCCGGGCTTTTCAGCGGCGCGGGCGGCGCCGGTGCAAGCGGGTAGCGTTGCCTTCCATGCGTATCGGAGATGGCATGCACGAGGACCGGGTTGAGCGACGGCTGACGGCGATCCTTGCCGCAGACGTCGTCGGCTACAGCCGGCTGATGGAAGCCAACGAGGAGGAAACCCTTAGCCAGCTTCGCCGCCACCGGCGCGAGTTCTTCGACCCGACGGTCGCGGAGTATGGCGGCCGCATCTTCAAGGTGATGGGCGACGGCTTTCTCGTCGAGTTCGGCAGCGTGCTCAACGCGGCGCGCTGCGCCGTCGACATCCAGCGCGGCATGGACGAACGCAATGACGGCGTGCCCGACGACCGCCATTTCCGTTTCCGCATCGGCATCAACCTCGGGGACCTGATCGTCGACGGCGAGGATTTCTACGGCGACGGCGTCAACATGGCGGTGCGGTTGCAGTCCCTGGCCGGGCCGGGCGGCATCGCCTGCTCGGCGGCTGTGCGCCACGAGATCGGCAACAAGCTCGACCTCGGCTTTTCCGACCAGGGCGATCGCCGGGTGAAGAACATCTCGCACCCGGTGCATGTCTATTTCGCCGACTGGGGCGGGGGCGCGGCGGCGACGGGCGCCGGTCAGCGCACGATGGCTGGGCTGCGCCCGGCAAAGCCGTCGGTCGCGGTGCTGCCCTTCGCCAACATGAGCAACGACCCGGAGCAGGAGTTCTTCAGCGACGGCATCACCGAGGACATCATCACTGACCTGTCCGACGTGTCCGGCCTCTTCGTGCTCAGCCGCCACACCGTCTTCGCCTACAAGCACCGGGCGCAGGATCTCGAGCGCATCGCCGGTGAACTCGGCGTCGAATATGTCGTGGAAGGCAGCGTGCGCAAGGCCGGCAACCGCGTGCGCATCAACACGGAACTGACCGAGGGCGCGACAGACGGGCACATCTGGGCGGCGCGCTACGACCGCGACCTGACCGACATCTTCGCGGTGCAGGACGAGATCGCCACGACCATCGTGAGACAGCTCAAGGTCAAGCTGCTGCCAGAAGAGCGCAAGGCGATCGAGCAGGCGCCGACCGCCAATGTCGATGCCTACACGCACTATCTGCGCGGCCGCGAGTACTACCATATCGCGTCGAGGGCCAACCACCTGATGGCGCGGCAGAGTTTCGTGCGGGCGACCGAGCTCGATCCGCGCTATGCGCGCGCCTATGCGGGCATCGCCATCTGCGACGTGCGGCTGCAGTCGAACTACGGCACGGGGATCAGCGTCGACGACATACTGGCGACCGCCGAGAAGGCGCTGGCGATCGACCCGAAACTGCCCGAGGCGCACGCCGCGCGCGGCTTTGCGCTGGCGCTGGCGCTCCGCCGCGAGGAGGCCACGGCGGCCTTCGAGACGGCGCTGGCGATCGATCCCGACAACCATGAGGCCAACCGCTACTATGCCGAGTTCTGCGTCACCACCGGGCGGTTCGAAATGGCGGCGAAGCTGTTCATCCGGGCCACCGAGATCAAGCCCTCGGACTATGGCTCGCCGCTGATGCTGATCAACGTCTTCCGCTCGCTGGGCGACGAGAACAAGGCGCAGAGCTATGCGCGCATGGCCATCCGCAAGGCGGAGGAGGAACTGCGGCTGCATCCGGAGAATGCCAATTGCGCCTGCCTCGGCGCCACCGTCCTGGCCTATCTCGCCGAGACGGAACGCGCGGCGGAATGGCTGGCACGGGCGCTGGCGACCGATCCCGGCGACCTCAACATCAAGTATAACGCCGCCTGCACCTACGCATTGCTGGGCGAGGCCGAGCGCGCCATCGACCTGCTCGAGGCCTGGGTGCCGCTGGTCGGGGCCGAGATGCGGCTGTGGTTCCACAATGATTCCGATCTCGACGGCATCCGGGACCATCCCCGCTACCAGTCGCTGGCGAGCCTCGCCGGCGGGATACAATCGGACCGCGAGAAATAAAGACAATTCTCCGAAAAGTCGAAGGATAGAAAGTCTAGACGGCCGCTTTGCGCCGCTCTCGCCAAGCAAACAAAAATAACGTATGGTGCGAGAGCGATCAGGGAGTGCCTAATACATGGCTACCCGGTTCAGTCTCTTCGTTCAGTCGCCCTTCGAGGACACCCGGTCCCGCCCTGAACTTGTCACCGTCGCGTCGCCGGCCGGCAGCATCGGCCCCGGCCCCTCGGACGAGCGCATGTATGTCGTTGAGCCGCTCGGCAAGACGCGCGCCTACGGGCTCAACCGCGGCCCGCTCGGCACGCCATATCTCTATCTTCCGGCATGGGCCGGGCCAGCGGCGGCGCCGGCGCTTCCCGATGCACAGGGCCATTTCGATCACTACAGGCCGGGCGAGCCCGGCTTCATGGCGGCCCATGTCTTCGGCTGCGTGCGCTTCACACTCGACGTCTGGGAGCGCTATCTCGGCCAGCCGCTCGAATGGCATTTCCGCGACGGCTACGACCGGCTGGAAATCTCGCTGCTGCCGCAATGGAATAACGCCCAGTACGGCTACGGTTTTCTCGAGGTCGGCAGCCAGGAGGACCCTTTCGGGCGGCCGCTGCCCTTCGCGCTGGACTTCGATATCATCGCCCACGAGGTCGGCCACGCCGTGATCTACGGCGTGCTGGGCGTGCCGGCGCCGGGTGCCGAGTACCCGGAATATCTCGGCTTCCAGGAATCCTTCGCCGACTGCGTGTCACTGGTGGCGGCGATGCATTTTCCCTCGGTCGTCGACACGGTGCTCGCCGAGACGCGCGGCAATCTCTACCTCGCCAACCGGCTGACCCGCTTCTCGGAATCGGCGCCGCACCGCCAGCTGCGCTCGGCCAACAACACGCACACCATGGCCGAGTTCGTGCACGGCTGGAAAAACGAGCACGAGCTGTCGCAGCCGCTGACCGGCGCCGTCTTCGACGTGCTGGCCGACATCTTTCACGAGAGCCTGGTCGAGCGCCGGCTGATCTCGCCCGAGGTCGAGCAACTCGCCGACATCGCGGAAGTCGACGCGCGGGCCATGGCGCCGCTGCAGGATGCGTTCGACGCGGCCTTTGCGCGTGACGCCGACGGCTTTCGCGAGGCGCTGCTCGACGCGCGCGACATCGTGGGCGGGCTTCTTTCCGAGACACTTTGGCATCTCGACGCCGACTATCTCGACTACGGCGCGGTGGCGCGGGTGATGCGCGCCGCCGACGCGGCCGAGACCGGCGGCCGCTATGGCGCCATCATCGCCCGGAATTTCGCCCGCCGGCAGATCGGCGACCTGCATGCCGGTCCACGCATCCAGAGCCGCAAGCAGGGCTCACGTATGTCACGCAACCTCATCCCGTTCGACGGCGCCCGACTGCCGCGCATGAGCTATCGGGAGAGGATGCTGCTGGCGCGGGCGGGGTGAGAACATGACTGATACCTAAGGAGGGAAAATTGGCTAAGTTACTTGGAGTTGACGAATCCATTTTAGGATCATCGTCCGTATATCTTTTCGGTCGCGTGCTAAGCGACATGAAAGTCGTTTTCAATGATCCTTCCGATTCGGATCGACCGAAGCGGCGGGGAAACAACAATTTTCTTGTCCAGCAGTTGAGAAGCAAGCAAGCCAAGCTGGCGCGTATTTTCTCGTTTGCATTTGAAGGGACGTTCTACGAACTGGCCCGACCGGCGATCTTCCTGGTGCACGGCAATGGCGACGACCCGGACGCGCCGCCACCTCCAAGCGGCGATTTCGAACGGCTGGCGCGCTCGCCCGGTCGCATCACACGCAATGGCGTCGGCCGGCACTTCGGTTCCTTCGCCATGGACATGAAGGTGTGGGTCTACGACAAGGCCGATCTTTCGTTGCGGCTAGATGTCGAGTCGGGCGCTTTCGAGCAAATCCTGCTGGAAGCCGAGATTGCTGCTGAGGATGACGCAGGTATTGGCGGCGGCTTCGGCCGGTCAAGCGGCGGGCGGTCGAGCGGTGCGATGGGAAGATCCAGTGGCGGCAGGTCGAGCGGCGCCATGGGGCGGTCCAGCGGATGGATGCCGAGGAAGACCGAGAAGTAGGACCCGCACACGCTAGAAATCGGGAATATGGGAGGCTGCAATGGCAGTGGTCGTGATTGAAAATGTCGAGCCGCGCAAGTTCGTCAAGGGAGGCGGAGAACAGCCAGCGGTGATCGCTGGCGAGGGGCTCAATCTGGTGGGGCTCGAAGCAGGCTTCGTCGACAACAAAGGCAAGGTCGTGCCGGCGAAAAACTCTAAGGGCGAGCCTATATTGCACATTGTATCGCCGGACGTTGACGATGTTTCCGCGGCAAGGTTTCCAATATTGGTGGAGCCGTTCGATGGGCTGAAAGCCGGAAAGTACCGCCTGTTCGTCAGATTGCCAGGAGACGACGTCAGCCAATGCAACTATGGCGGGTCCAAGCCACGCGACAAGGGGGCGGTGGCGGCGCTCGATACCTGCTACCTTTACACTGACCCTATCGACTTCGCAGACTTTTGAACGCCTCAGAGTTGTGACCCGGGTCGTTGCGTCCTGGCAGCGCTGAGTGCCGCCGCCAGGCAGCAGCCTCACGCAAACGTACCGTGGCAGTGCTTGTATTTCTTGCCTGAGCCGCAGGGGCAGGCTTCGTTGCGGCCGACCTTGCCCCAGGTCGACGGATCGTTCGGATCGCGTTCCTCGGGCGCCACGGTGCGGTTGTCGGCGGCGATAGCCACCGAGGCGCCGCCAAATTCGCCTTCGGCGAAATCGTCCTCGCCGGTGGTGCCGTCGATGTGGTGGCCCTCGCCTTCAGGCGCTTCCGGCGGTGGAGCGTCGGCTGCCTGGCGCACCAGCTCGACGCGCATCAGCTGCGCGGTCACTGCCTGGCGCAGGTTGGCCAGCATGGCCTGGAACAGCTCGAAGGCCTCGCCCTTGTACTCGTTCAGCGGGTCGCGCTGCGCGTAGCCGCGGAAGCCGACCACCGACCGCAGATGGTCGAGGTTGACGAGATGCTCGCGCCACAGATGATCGAGCGTCTGCAGCATCACCGAGCGTTCGACATAGGTCATTACCTCGGGGCCGAAGCGGGCGGCGCGGTCGGCGGCGGCCGCATCGGCTGCCTGCGTGATGCGCTCGCGGATGTCGTCCTCGGCGATGCCCTCTTCCTTGACCCATTCGTCGACCGGCAGGTCGAGGTTCAGGTTGGTCTGGATGCCTTCCTTCAGGCCGGCGACATCCCACTGCTCGGAATAGGCGTTTTCGGGAATGTGCTTGGCGACGAGGTCGTCGATGACGTCCTGGCGCATCTCGGCGACCGTCTCGGTGAGGTGCTCGCCTTCCATCAGCTCGATGCGCTGCTCGAACACCACCTTGCGCTGGTCGTTCTGCACGTCGTCGTATTTCAGGAGGTTCTTACGGATGTCGAAGTTGCGCGCCTCGACCTTCTTCTGCGCCTTCTCCAGCGCCTTGTTAATCCAGGGGTGGATGATGGCCTCGTCTTCCTTGAGGCCGAGCTTCTGCAGCATCCCGTCCATGCGCTCGGACCCGAAGATGCGCATTAGGTCGTCCTGCAGCGACAGGAAGAATTTTGACCGGCCGGGGTCGCCCTGGCGGCCGGAGCGGCCGCGCAGCTGGTTGTCGATGCGGCGCGATTCATGGCGTTCGGAGGCCAGCACGTAGAGGCCGCCGGCGGCGATGGCCTTCTCCTTGAGGCGCTGGACGTCCTCGCGGATGGCCTTTTCCTTCTCGGCGCGTTCCGGCCCCTCGGGCATGTCGCCGAGCTCGTCGGCGATGCGCATGTCGGCATTGCCGCCGAGCTGGATGTCGGTGCCGCGGCCGGCCATGTTGGTGGCGATGGTGATGGCGCCCGGCTTGCCGGCCTGCGCCACGATCGAAGCTTCGCGCTCGTGGTGGCGCGCGTTCAGCACCTCGAACTCCTTGATGCCTTCCTGGCGCAGGCGCTCGGCCAGCAGTTCCGACTTCTCGATGGAGGTGGTGCCGACCAGGATCGGCTGTCCCTTCTCGGCGGCGGCGCGGATCTCGCGCACGATCGCCTTGTACTTCTCCTCGACGGTCCGATAGACCTCGTCGTCCTCGTCGATGCGGCGGACCGGCATGTTGGTCGGCACCTCGATGACCTCGAGGCCGTAGATGTTGCCGAACTCCTCGGCTTCGGTGGCCGCCGTGCCGGTCATGCCGGCCAGCTTGTCATACATGCGGAAGTAGTTCTGGAAGGTAACCGAGGCGAGCGTCTGGTTCTCCGGCTGAATCGCCACGTGCTCCTTGGCCTCGAGCGCCTGGTGCAGGCCTTCGGAATAGCGGCGGCCCGGCATCATGCGGCCGGTGAACTCGTCGATGATGACGATCTCGTTGTTGCGGACGATGTAGTCCTTGTCCTTCTGGAACAGCCGGTGCGCCTTCAGCGCATTGTTCACGTGATGGACGATGGCGACGTTCTCGACGTCGTAGAGCGAAGCGCCCTTCAGGTGGCCGGCGTCGCGCAGCAGGTTCTCCAGCTTCTCGGTGCCTTCCTCGGTGAAGGTCGCGGTGCGCTGCTTCTCGTCGACCTCGTAGTCGGCGGGCTCGAGCTGGCCCATGAAGGCGTCGATGGTGTTGTACATCTCCGAGCGGTCCTCGAGCGGACCCGAGATGATCAGCGGCGTGCGTGCCTCGTCGACCAGGATCGAGTCGACCTCGTCGACGATCGCGTAGTTGTGACCGCGCTGGACCATCGATTCGCGGTCGTACTTCATGTTGTCGCGCAGATAGTCGAAGCCGAGCTCGTTGTTGGTCGCGTAGGTGACGTCGCAGGCATAGGCTGCGGCGCGCTCCTCGTCGGAAAGCCCGTGCATGATGACGCCGACGGAGAGGCCGAGGAACTTGTAGACGCGGCCCATCCACTCGGAGTCGCGCGTCGCCAGGTAGTCGTTGACGGTGACGACGTGGACGCCCTTGCCGGACAGCGCGTTGAGGTAGACGGGAAGGGTGGCGACCAGCGTCTTGCCCTCGCCGGTGCGCATCTCGGCGATGCCGCCGTCGTTCAGCACCATGCCGCCGATCAGCTGGACGTCGAAGGGGCGCATGCCGAGCACGCGGCGCGCCGCCTCGCGAACCGTCGCGAAGGCCGGGACCAGCAGATCGTCAAGCGTCGCGCCGTTGGCGAGGTCCTTGCGGAACTGCTCGGTCCGTCCCGCGAGTTCGGCGTCCGAAAGCGCCTGCAACTCGTTCTCCATGGCGTTTATCGCCTCGACGCGGGGCCTCGTCGATTTGATCTTTCTGTCGTTGGAGGAGCCGAAGATCTTGCGGGCGATGACGCCGAGATTGACCATCAAGTGGTCCTTTCAATTCCGTATCCTGCCGGCTGGGAACCGGTGGAACCCTCAAGGGTTGGGGCAACAGCGAAAAGCGCCCGGAAAACGGTTCTGGACGCAAAGTCGAAGGACAGATAAGAGGGGCCTGAACCGATGTCAACGCGCTCTAACACGCGCAACCGCGCCAAATTCCGCCACAATCGGGTGGGCTTCAAGGCGCTTGAGAATCCCCACTGGAGAGTTTCCATGCTGTTTTCGTACCGCCACGGCGCATTTGCCAAGCTCGCGCTGTCCGTCGGCCTTGCCGCCCTCATCGCCGGCAGCGCCCGGGCCGAGGAACCGGCCGCCGCTCCGGCCGCCGAGACCGCGCCTGCGGCAGCCGCCGCTCCAGCCGAAGCCGTCGACCCCGCAAAGGTCGTCGCGACCATCGACGGCCAGGCCGTCACCGAGGGCGAACTGGCGCTGGCGCTGAGCAGCGTTGACCAGCAGTACGCGCAGCTGGCGACCGAGCAGCGCCGCGCCGCGGCCTTCATGGCCGTCATGGAGATCAAGCTCCTGGTCGCCAAGGCGGTAGCCGACGGCCTCGACAAGGATCCCGAAGTCGAGCAGCGGCTCGCCTTCCTGCACGACCGGGCACTGCACGGCGAGGTGATCGAGAAGAATGTCGCCGACAGCATCACCGAGGCCGACATCAGGGCACGCTACGACAAGACCGTGTCCGAGACGCCGCCGGTCAACGAGGTCAAGGCGCGCCACATCCTGGTGAAAACCGAGGAAGAAGCGCGCGAGATCATCAAGCAGCTCGATGAAGGCGCGGACTTCGAGAAGCTCGCCAATGAGAAGACGCTCGACCCGAGCGGCAAGACCAGCGGCGGCGACCTCGGCTATTTCACCGCCAGCCAGATGGTGCCGGAGTTTTCGGAGGCCGCCATGGCGCTCGACATCGGTGCCTACAGCAAGGAGCCGGTCAAGACCGACTTCGGCTGGCACATCATCAAGCTCGAGGACAAGCGCGCGCAGCAGCCGCCGGCTTACGAGCAGGTCAAGTCGCGCATGAACGAGCTTCTGCTGCGCGAGAAATATTTCGCGCTGGTCAACGAGCTGCGGGCCGCCGCCAAGGTCGAGATCGCAGACGAGGAGCTCAAGAAGGCAATCGACGCGATCGACGCCGCCCAGAAGCAGTAGTCGCGGCACCGCCGCTTGCGGCGGGCAGACGCGGAACGGAACGACGGCGCGGGCAACCGCGCCGTTTTTGTTTGGCGCGGACCATGTCAGCCCGTCGGCGCGGCCGCCTGGTCCTGGCCGGCCTCGTCCTCGGACGGCTCGTCGTCGAAGCTGACGCCGAGATTTTCGGCCACAAGCCGGGCCGTCGCCAGCGACTGCTCGTCCTCGGCGAGCCGCGCGCGGTATTTCTCGACATCCTTGCCGGCCGCGACGCGCAGTTCGGCGGCGCGCTCGGAGGTGTCGGCCTCGGCCTTCTCTAGCGCCGCCACGCTCTTGTCGAGCGAGCGGGCGGTCGCCTTGCGGCTGGCAGCGGCGTCGTCGAAGGCGTCCTTTGCGCGGGCGCGGGCGCTTTCCTCGCCGGCGTCGGGATCGGCCGACAGGTCGACCTCCTCGGCGGCCATGGTCAGCACGCAGAGCGGCAGCTGCGGCATCATCGCCATGATGTCGTTGCCCAGCCAGTCGACGAAGCGCTCGCGGCCGAAGCCGAGTGCCAGGAAGAGGATCGAGGAATCGCGCGAAATCTCGACGACCTGGGCGCAATGGTCCTCTGCCGGCTCGACGATCACGATCTCGCCGGGGATGCGGACGTCCTTGAGCACCTTCTCGACGCGGGCGCGCTCGGCATCGGCGTCGGCGGCACTGGCGCTGACGATCAGCCGGATGGTGGCGCTGCGCCAGGAATCGTTGCGCGTCAGCAGATAGGCGAGCACCAGCATCAGGCGGCCGGTGCGGTTCTCGACCCACCAGACATCGATGACGCGCTCGTCCGGGCGGAGATCGGCAAGCGCCTCCCATTCGGCCTCGCCGCTGTCGAGGATCAGGAGGTTGCAGCCAAGCGAAAAGCCGACATTGAGGTTGCGGAAATAGCGCCGGTATTCCGGCGAGGTGGTGTCGGTGGTTTCCTGGCGCGGCCAGTTGACCAGCACGGTATTGATGCGTGTCGGGCCGATGCCCGCCGCCTGGATCGCGGTGGGCACGACATTGTCGAGGCTGGGGCCCACGACAACCAGCGGAAAGGCCTTCAGCTTCTTGTCGGCCAGTTCCTTGGCCAGGTCCAGTTCGGCCTTGTCGCGCGCCCGCCTGGCGTGGCGCCCCTTGCCCTCGATGACGCGGATGACGGTGGTCAGACCGCTCTGCCCCTCGATCCAGTCGGCGAAGGTCAGCAGGATGGGCCGCCGTTCGCTGTCGTCCGAGAAGGCCAGCACCTGCGGACGCCAGTCGCGCGCATGCTCGGGGCGGGAGCTGGCCTGCAGCAGGTGCTCGCGCACGCGCTGCAGGTGGTAGGAGCGCTGGCCGTCGGACCACCGCGCCGCGATGGCGCCGCGCTTGAGGTACTGGTAGATGCCGAACACCACCGCGATTGCCGCCAGCCCGGCGGCAAGGTTGATGGCCAGCATGACGCCGACGGCGGCGATCGAGCCGGCAAGGCTGATCCACGGCCGGTACCAGGTAAGGCTCGGCCTGAATGACGGGCTCTTGCCGCTCGCCTCGAAATAGGTCGCGTAGTTGAGCAGGCCGTAGGTGACGACGAAGAACATCGACACGACGATGGCGATCAGGTTGAGGCTGCCGAGGCCGATGATCCCAAGCGCAATGGCCGCCGTCAGCAGGATGCCGCGGCGCGGATTGTTGTCGGGACCGGCTTCGGCAAAAGGCTGCAGGAAGTAGAAGACGCGGTCGGTGGCGAGCGACTGCAGGATGCGCGGCGCGCCGAGCAGCGAGGCGAGCGCCGACGACAGGGTCGCGGCGATGATGCCGGCATCGACCGCCGCGGCAACCGCCGAAGCGTCCTTCATGGCGGCATAGTTGGTGATCAGGTCGAGGCGAGGCAGCGCGCCGGCGAGCAGCAGCGCGACGACGAGGTAGATGATGATCGACAGGCCGACGGCAAGCGCGGTGCCGAGCGGAATGCTGCGGCCCGGATTGGCCAGGTCGCCCGACATGTTGACGCCCTGGGTGAAACCGGTGACCGCCGGGAAGAAGATCGCGAAGGCGATCCAGAAGTCGCTCCAGCCAAGCATCGGGCCGAAATTGTCGAGCACGTTGCCCGGCGACCAGGCCTCGGCCGCACCGAAGGCGAAGGAAACCAGCGCCGCCACCAGCAGCGCCATCACGACATACTGGAAGCGCGTCGCCCATTCGGCGCCGAACCAGGCGATGCCGAGCATGGCCACCACGGCGACGGCGGCAATCGCCTGCTGCGCCAGCGTGCTCTCGATGCCGGCGACCGAGCCGATGCCTTCGGCGAAACCGACGCAGTAGAAGCCGACCGAAATCGCCTGCGCGACGAACAGCACGAGGCCGATGGCGCCGCCGAAGGGAAGGCCGAGCGTGCGCGAGATGATGTAGTAGACGCCGCCGCCCCTGATCTCGAGATTGGTGGCGATGGCGGCCATCGAGATGCTGGTCAGGACCGAGATGGCGCTGGCCAGCAGGATGATGAGGATCGCCTCGCCGAGCCCGACGGTGCCGACGACGTAGCCCATGCGCAGGAACAGAACGAGGCCGAGAATGGTCAGGATGCTGGGCGTGAAGACTCCGCCGAACGTGCCGAGGCGCCCGCGCTTCGAAATCGCCTTTGCCATGCCTGGTTCACCCTGTTGGCGCCGGACCGGCGCAGTCCCGAATTACGCCGGGATTCCTAGCATCGACGGCATTGCGCGTCTTGCCCTTTGTGGCGCCGCCAGACCAGCAGGCCGACAATCAGCATGGCCGCAAAGGAGACGAGTCCGCCGGCCAGAAGGAACTGCACGGCCAGGGATTGGGAACGCCACTTTTCGCGGAGCTTGTTGAAGCGTTGCACGGAAGAATCCAGGTTCAGCGCACCATAGGAGCTAATGGCGGCGGGCGATATCGGGCTTCCGTCCGAAAGCCGACGGACTTTGGTCTCATGCGCATTCATTCCGAAACGCCTTGCCTGCCAGGGTACTATCGGGCAAACGGTGCCTGCTTTGCCTTCGGAAGCTGAGTGAGGCCCCATGTCTTCAACGATTTCGCCGCTTGCCCCCAAGAAGTACCCCAGGATGCCCGACATCGAGGGCGTGCGCATGGCAACAGCCGAGGCCGGCATCAAGTATCGCGGCCGCACCGACGTTCTGGTGATGGCGTTCGACGAGGGCACCGAGGTGGCGGGCGTCTTCACGCGATCCAAGTGCCCGTCCGCGCCCGTCGATTTCTGCCGCGCCAACCTGCCGGCCGGCAAGGCGCGCCTTCTGGTTGTCAATTCGGGCAATGCCAATGCCTTCACCGGCAAAAAGGGCCGCGAGTCGACGGCACAGACCGGCAAGGCGGGCGCCGAGGCGGCCGGATGCGCCACGAACGAAGTCTTTCTCGCCTCGACAGGCGTGATCGGCGAACCGCTCGACGCGGGGCGCTTCTCGCATCTTCTTGCCGGCATGGTCCGTGACGCCCGTCCGGGCCTCTGGCAGGAAGCCGCCAGCGCCATCATGACGACCGATACCTACCCGAAGGTGGCGACGGCAACGGCCCGGCTCGGCGACACGGAAGTGACCATCAACGGCATCGCCAAGGGCGCCGGCATGATCGCACCCGACATGGCGACGATGCTGTCCTTCGTGGCGACCGACGCGCCGATCGCGGCACCCGTGCTGCAGGCCCTGCTGTCGGGCGGCGTCGGCAAGACGTTCAACGCCATCACCGTCGACAGCGACACCTCGACCAGCGACACGCTGCTGATGTTTGCGACCGGCGCGGCCGAAAAGCGCGGCGCGCCGCGCATCGGCAGCCTCAAGGACCCGCGCCTGTCCGGCTTCAAGCGGGCGCTTGGCAAGCTCCTGAAGTCGCTGGCGCTGCAGGTCGTGCGCGACGGCGAGGGCGCCCGCAAGCAGGTCGAGATCACGGTCACCGGGGCCAAGTCCAGCCGCTCGGCCAAGCGCGTCGCACTGTCGATCGCCAACTCGCCGCTGGTCAAGACCGCGGTGGCGGGCGAGGACGCCAACTGGGGCAGGGTGGTGATGGCGGTCGGCAAGGCCGGCGAACCGGCGGACCGCGACAGCCTGTCGATCTGGTTCGGCGACAACCGCCTGGCGCACAAGGGCGAACGCGATCCGGACTATTCGGAGGAGGCGACCTCGGCCTACATGAAGCGCGACGAGATCCGCATCGTCGCCGACCTCGGCATCGGCAGCGGCAAGGCGACGGTCTGGACCTGCGACCTGACCAAGGCCTATGTCGAGATCAACGGCGACTACCGCAGTTGACGGAGGGCAGTCCCATGGGCGCTCCGCTCGCGGACCTGGCGACCGTTCGCCGATATGAAGCAGCAGGCTTCCGTGCCTGGCCGGCCTCGGCCGTCCATTACGACGGCACCTGGGTCGTGCGCCTGACGGCGGGCCACCCGGCCAAGCGCCTGAACTCGGTCAACCCGCTCGACCCTGGCGATCTTCGCAATCTGCCGGAACGCATCGAGCGTGCCGGCCGGCGCTTCAAGGCCTATGGCCGGCCGATGACGTTTCGCATGTCGCCGCTTTCGGGGGCGGCACTGTCGGCCCATCTCGACAAGGAGGGCTGGTCGACCCTGTCGGAATCGCTGGTGATGGGCTTCGATCTCGACAATGAGGCCGTCCATTCGGCAATGGACCAGATCCCGATGAAGGACATGGGCCGCTTCGTCGTGGCGGCGATGCAGACCCAGTCGATGGACCCGGCGCTCAGGCCCGGCCTGTCGGAGATCATCGGCTCGATCCAGCCGGAAGCCGGCCTGTTCGTTCTCGAACGCGGCGAAGAGCCGCTGGCGACGGCAATCTGCGTGCATGAGGGCGATCTCGCCGGTCTGTTCGAGGTCGCAACGCAGCCCAGCGAGCGCGGCAAGGGTTTTGGCCGCCGCGTCATCCTGTCGGCGCTGAAATGGGCGCGGCTGCGCGGCGCCAGCAGGGCCTGGCTGCAGGTGGAGGCCGACAACGCGGCCGGCCGCCGGCTCTACGAGTCGATCGGCTTCAGCGAGATATACCGCTACCACTATCGCCGCCCGGCAAAGAGCTGAGATGAGCGGACACCAGAAGCCGGTCCTGCTGGTGGCGGCCGTGGCGCTGGTCGACGCGGATGGCCGCGTCCTGCTCGCGCAGCGGCCGCAGGGCAAGACATTCGCGGGCCTGTGGGAATTTCCCGGCGGCAAGATGGAGCCCGGCGAGACGCCGGAGGAGACCATCATCCGCGAGGTGCGCGAGGAACTCGGCATCGAGACGAAGGAGGCGTGCCTGGCGCCGCTGACTTTCGCCAGCCACAGCTACGAGACGTTCCACCTGTTGATGCCGCTGTTCATCTGCCGGCGCTTCTGGGGTACGCCGCAGCCGAAGGAAGGCCAGACCCTGAAGTGGGTGCGGCCGCTGCAGATGCGCGACTATCCGATGCCTCCGGCCGACCCGCCGCTGATCCCTTTCCTCATCGATCTGCTCTGACCGGCGCGGTGTTTTTCCATCAGCGTTAATGAATCCTTTAGCTGAGGCGTGGAAAACTGGTTCCACAGACTGCAGCCAGGGTCGCCGGTTCGCGTCCTGGGATAGCGTGGGGATGATCGAATGACACCAGAGAAGGAATGGGACCTGATCCAGAACGAACGGGCGCCTCTGCTCGGGATCGGTGCTTCAGGTACTTTGCGCGTGGTCCTGCTGTTCGGTTCGGCGGCAGTGGCGCTCGCTCTCGTGCTCGCGCCAGTAGCCGAGAATCTCACGCGTTCGAAGGTCGCAAGCCATGGCGAGCTTGACTTCATGAGCACCGGGTCGGTCGGCAAGCGTGGCGGATACGTCATCCGGCGCAGCGTCATGCAGGCGCCGGGCGAGGTCTGCATCATCCGCGACAACGGCTTGCGAAGCGGCGCCTGCTGAGGGCGGATTCGCATCCGGAATCCTTCATGGCGCTAAGCTGCGGTTAACGCTGCCGCCCCAGCTTTCCTTAACTCTGTGCCGTTAACCTTTCTTAACGGGTGCAGCCTAGGATCGGGGTGAAAGAGGATGGACCCCAGCCATGAAGAACAAGATTCTTAGCTTCCTGAAGTCCCGATCGGGTGCCACGGCAATCGAATACGGCCTAATCGTCGCCCTGCTCTCCCTCGTCATCACGGCGGCGGTGGGCAATGTCGGCAACGAACTGTCGTCTATGTTCTCCGATCAGGACCGCGCTCTGCAGCAGGCCTTCGACTGAGACAGGGGACGGCATCCGTCCCCTCGCGCCCTATTCCGCGTTGCCGAGAACCTTGGCCAGCGAGACCTTGCCCGAGCCCGGCTCAAGCGGTTTCTGCTGTGACGCATCGGGCGCCCAGCCAGACATCCAGACCAGAGAGAACGTCGCCCTGATCCTGCCATCCGGGTCGGAAAAGCGTTCCGCGTAGATTTCTGCCGCGCGTGCGAACAGTCCGCGCGTCGCCGGCCGTCGCGTGCGTTCGAGCAGCGGGTTGGTGGCGCCCATGGCGCGCAGGTCAGCCATCAGGCCGAACATGGTGGAATAGCGCACCGTCACCGTCTCGACGTCGGTAACCGGGAGGGCGAAGCCGGCGCGCTGCAGGAGGGCGCCGACCTCGCGCACATCCGCGAAGGGCAGGATGCGCGGGGTGACGCCGCCGGTCAGCTCCGCCTCGGCCGCCAGCAGGCTCTCGCGCAGTTCCGCCAGCGTGCCGGAACCGGCCAGGACGCCGAGGAACAGCCCGTCGGGCCGGAGCGAACGGCGAATCTGGATCAGCATGCCGGGGATGTCGTTCTCATCCTGCAGCGACAGCAGCGAGACGGCGAGGCCGAGGCTTTCCGGCTCGAGCGGCACGTGGCCGGGTGCTGCGACGATGCCTTCCGCCTCGCCGAGCAGCGCCTCGTCCGCCTCGACGCGCAGGGTTTCGGCGACCTTGCCCGAGGCGCGCACCGCCTCTTCGGCTGCCGGCGCCTGGCAGAACAGCACGGCGGCCTTGCCGAACTGCCGCTCGACGGTGGACAGGCGCTCGGCGAGGTCTTCGGCGGCGCGCTGCATGAGAAAATCGGCGCCGGGCACGGCGCGCATGAGCGCGCGGCGCTTGCGGCTGATGAGAAGGTCGGTGTCGATGATCGGCTGCACGCTTGTCCTGCCAGTCGGGCGGCTGGCGAAATTGCCCGCCACGCTACGGTCCGTATCTGCTATCCTGCGGCCAGAACCGCAAGGGGCGCCGATATGATGCCGCATGCGAAGAGCCTTGCCCTGAGCGTGCTGGCCGCGCCTGCGAGGCTGTTGTTCCCGGCGGTCTGCGCCGGCTGCAGGCGCACCGTATCGCAGCCGGGGGCGTTGTGCGGCACCTGCTGGCCAAAGCTCCGGCTGCTCGAAAGACCGTGGTGCGCCGTGATGGGCACGCCCTTCACCTACGATATGGGGGAGGGGTTCCTGTCGGCCGAGGCGATCGCCAACCCGCCGCCCTTCGAGCGGGCACGGTCCGCCGTCGCCTATTCGGGCGTGGCGCGCAGGATGGTGCAGGGGCTGAAATATGCCGACCGCACCGACCTCGCTCCATGGATGGCGCGCTGGATGTTGCGCGCCGGCGCCGAACTGATCGCGGATGCCGAAGTCGTCGTGCCGGTGCCGTTGCATCGCTGGCGCTTCCTGTCGCGGCGCTTCAACCAGTCGGCCGAACTGGCGCGCGCAATCGCCGGACTGTCGGGCCTGCCCTTCGAACCGGCAGCGATCCGGCGCGTCAAGCGCACGCGCAAGCAGGTGGGGCTTGCGCTTGGCGAGCGGCAGGAAAACGTACGTGCCGCCTTCGCGGTGCCGCCCGAAGGCGAGATCGCGGTGCGCGGCCGGCGCGTCCTGGTGGTCGACGATGTCTATACGACGGGTGCGACCGTATCGTCGGTGACGAAGGCGCTGAGGAAAGGTGGCGCCGCGGCGGTCGACGTGCTGACCTTCGCGCGCGTGTTGCCGGGGGACTTTCAGCCGGACGATCAAGACCTTATATAGGTTCGAACACTTCCTGGCCGACGGAACCCGTGAATGGTCGATGTGACAATCTATACCCGCATGATGTGCGGCTATTGCTCGGCGGCAAAGCGCCTGCTCGACAAGAAGGGCGTTGCCTATACCGAGCACGATGCGAGCTTCTCGCCCGACCTGCGCCAGCAGATGATCACGCGCGCCCGCGGCCGTTCCACCTTCCCGCAGATCTTCATCGGCGACCACCATGTCGGCGGTTGCGACGAGTTGCACGAACTTGAGCGCGAGGGCCGGCTCGACGCGCTTCTCGAGACGAACGGTCAAGGCTGAGGATTTCGCATGGGCATTTTCACCGCAGCCGCGATACAGATGCGCTCGACAATGGATCCGCAGCGCAACGCCGCCGATTTCGAGGCCCTGGTGCGCGAGGCTGCCGGCAAGGGCGTGCGTTTCGTCCAGTCGCCGGAAATGACCGGGGCGATGGTGCGCGACCCCGAGGCGCGCAGGAAGATATTCAGGAAAGAAGAGGACGACCTCATCGCCGCTGCGGCAATGCGGCTGGCGGCCGAACTCGGCATCCACCTGCATGTCGGCTCGACCGCCATCCTGCGCGATGACGGCAAGGTCGCCAACCGGGCGCTGCTCGTTTCGCCGAAGGGCGCCGTTCTTGCCCGCTACGACAAGATCCACATGTTCGACGTCGATCTCGACAATGGCGAGAGCTGGCGGGAATCGGCCGCCTACGAGCCGGGCTGCGAGGCCGTGGTCACCGATATCGGCTTGGCGAAGCTCGGCTTCGGCATTTGCTACGACGTGCGCTTTCCGCAGCTCTTCCGCGCCCAGGCGCTTGCCGGCGCCAATGTCCTGACCGTTCCGGCGGCCTTCACGCGCCAGACCGGCGAGGCACACTGGCACGTGCTGCTGAGGGCGCGGGCCATCGAGAACGGCGCTTTCCTGATCGCGGCCGCGCAGGGTGGCCAGCACGAGGATGGCCGCGAGACCTACGGCCATTCGATGATCATCGATCCATGGGGCAGGGTCCTGGCCGAAGCGGACCATGACGAGCCCGGCGTGATCGTCGCCGAGATCGACACCGAACAATCTGCCGCGGCGCGGCGCAAGATCCCCAACCTCAGGAACGCGCGCGATTTCTCCGGCCCGACAATGGCGGCTCAGTTCCGGGGGGCAGCCTCGTGATCCGCTTCTCGCTCTGCTGCGACAAGGATCATGATTTCGAGGCCTGGTTTCGCAGCAATGATGATTTCGACACGCAGAAGAAGCGCGGCTTCGTCGCCTGCCCCAGCTGCGGCTCCAAGAAGGTCGAGAAGGCGTTGATGGCGCCGGCGGTCTCGACCGGGCGCAAGCGCGAGAAGATCGCGCTCGCCATGGGCGAGGAGCAGAAGAAGGCGATGGCGCAGATCAAGGCGCTGACCGAGAAGATCCGCGAAAATGCCGACTATGTCGGTCCGAAATTCGCCGAGGAGGCGCGCAAGATCCACTTCGGCGAATCCGAGGCGCGCGGCATTTACGGCGAGGCCACGCAGGAAGAAGCAGAAGGCCTTGCCGAGGACGGCGTCGGCTTCATGCCGATCCCGGTGTTTCCCGACGACCGCAACTGACCCTGCCCTTTCCGGGGGTCTGGTTCATTCGCGGCGACCCGATTTTTGATCAGGTCGCCGCCGAATCGCTCCGGGAGAGACATGAAACGCCTCTGGAATTCGGCCATCGGCCTCCTCATCGTCACCGGCGGCCTGCTCGGCCTTATCCTGCCGTTTTCCAAGATCGGCACAGCGGCCGGTGTCCCGGCAATCGTCTGGGCCTTCCTGATCTCCTTCGGCGCCGGCAGCGTGCTGCTGGCCGCGCTGCTTGCCCGGGGCGAGCGGCCGCGGCTGACGCCGCACAAGCTGCGCTACTTCTTCGTCACTGCCGCCGTGTCCTATGCGCTCCCGAACCTCCTGATGTTCTCGGCCATTCCGCATCTGGGCGCCGGCTATACCGGCATCATGTTCACCCTGTCGCCGGTCATCACGCTGCTCCTGTCGGTGCTGTCGGGCGTGCGCCGGCCCAATGCCCTCGGCGTTGCCGGCATCGCGGTCGGCTTCGTCGGCGCCGTCATGGTGGCGTGGACGCGCGGCGAGGCGGGACAGCCGGCAGCGCTTTTCTGGGTCATGATCGGGCTGCTGGTGCCGGTCAGCCTTGCCGTCGGCAACATCTACCGGACCGCCGACTGGCCGGAAGGGACCGGTCCGATCGAGCTTGCCGTCGGCAGCCACCTGGCGGCTGCCCTGTTGCTGCTCGCCGGCACGCTGGTCCTGACGGGCGGCGGGTCGCTTGCCACGCTCGCCAACGTTCCGCTGGTCGCGGCCGCGCAGGTCGCGTCGGCGGCCGCGATGTTTGCGTTCTTCTTCAGGTTGCAGGCGGTGGGCGGGCCGGTCTATCTCAGTCAGATCGGCTACGTGGCGGCAGCCGTCGGCCTGGTTTCCGGTACGCTCTACATGGGCGAGCGGTACCAGGCGCTGACCTGGCTCGGCGCCCTGGTCATCGTCGCCGGCGTGATCATGACCACCCTGGCGCAGGCCCGGAAGGCCTGACCGGCAACGTCAGCCGGCCGGCTTCTCCGCAATCACCATGTAGTTGACGTCCATGTCCTTCGAGCGCTGCCAGCGATCGCCGAGCAGGTTGTAGACGACGCCGGTCCGGTCCACGACCGCCATGCCGGCCTCCGACAGCGCCTTCTCCAGCTCGTCCGGGCGCACCAGCCGGCCATATTCGTGGGTGCCGCGCGGCAGCCAGCGCAGCACGTACTCGGCGCCGACAATGGCCAGGCCGAGCGCCTTCAGGGTGCGGTTTATGGTGGCGACGAACATGATGCCGCCAGGCTTCGCCATCTCGGCGCATTTGCCGATGAACAGGCCGACATCGGCGACATGCTCGACGACCTCCATGTTGAGGATGATGTCGAAGCTTTCGCCGGCGTCGGCAAGGTCCTCGGCGGTGGTGGCGCGGTAGTCGATCGCCACGTTCGACTGGGCGGCATGCAGCTTCGCCACCTCGATATTGGTCTCGGACGCATCGGCCCCGACGACCGTTGCGCCGAGCCGGGCCAGCGGCTCGCAGAGCAGCCCGCCGCCGCAGCCAATGTCGAGGATGCGCAGGCCCTCGAGGGGCTTTGCGGCATGCGGATCGCGGCCGAAGCGCGCTGCAACCTGGTCGCGGATATAGGCCAGCCTCACCGGGTTGAACTTGTGCAGCGGCCGGAACTTGCCGTTCGGATTCCACCATTCGGCAGCCAATGCCGAAAAGCGCTCGACTTCCGCAGTATCGATGGTCGTTCGTCGGGCTTCAGCCATGGTCGGGTCTCCTCTTCGGCCCAAGGAAGTCGTGTCCCCCGGTGCGAAAGTCAAGACAACAATCTAGCGCGTGACGCAACCGCGGCGAGTGTCCTTTGACCATGGCGCCCGGAACTGCGCGGGTGTATCATGGCAGCGGGCGAAAGCGGATGGCCGGGAGGCCGGACCGCCGCCCGGAGCCACTCCGATGAGTGAAGCCACGGACTTCCTTGCACTGCTTGGCCAGTCGGCCGATCCCGGGGTCGTCGAGGCAATCGAACGGCTGGTCGCCGACGAACCCGACTACCGGCTCTGCCGCATCAACCCGCTGGCCTTCGCGGCGCGCAACGGCCTTGATGAGGAGGCCAGCATCGCCGCCTTCCTGCACGGATCGCGCATCGGCATGTTCGATATCGCCTGGAACGTGCTGTGCCCCGGCTGCGGCGGCGTGCTCGAGACCAATGCCTCGCTGAAGACGTTGCAGAAGGAGGCGTATGCCTGCTCGCTGTGCGCCGATTCCTACGCGCCGACGCTCGACGAGATGGTCGACGTCACCTTCACGGTCAGCCCGAGGCTGCGCCGGATCGCGGCACACAACCCCGACGGGCTGCCGCTCGCCGAGTACTACCGGCAGATGTACTGGGGATCGGGCGTCGATCTCCCCGAAGAGGGTTACGACGCCATCGTGAACGACTTCATCATCGACCATGTCGAGCTGGCGCCCGGCGAGAAGGCAGTGCTGTCGATCCAGCTGCCGGCGGAATTCATCGTCGTCTTCGAGCCGGTCAGCCATTCGGCCCAGTTCATCGATGTCAGGGGCGAGCCGACCCGCGAGCGCCAGACGCTGTCGATGATCTACGACCGCGACCACGTGCACAACCAGAAGATGGAGATGCGCCCGGGTCCCCTGCGCATCGCCGTCGAGAACCGCAGCGACGCCCGCGCGCTGCCCAGCGTTTGCATCGCCGGCGGCACGCTGCACGACCTGCTCGGCCGCCGCCGGCCCTTCCTGACGGCCAAGCGGCTGTTGTCCAACCAGACGTTCCGCGACCTCTACCGGACCGATACGCTTGCCGTCGAACAGCGGCTGAAGATCACCAGCCTGACCTTCCTGTTCACCGACCTCAGGGGCTCGACCGAGCTTTACGAAAGGGTCGGCGACCTCGTTGCCTTCGATCTCGTGCGGGCGCATTTCCAGGTGCTGAACGAAATCGTCGCCGCGGAGGCCGGCGCGGTGGTCAAGACGATCGGCGACGCGGTGATGGCGACCTTTCCGACGCCCGAGCGGGCGATCGCCGCGGCCCTGCGGATGCGCGAGGCCATGCGCGACCTCAACCGCAAGCACGGGCGGGAGGACCTGCTGCTCAAGATCGGGCTGCACGAAGGCCCCTGCATCGCCGTCTCGATGAACGAGCGCCAGGATTATTTCGGACAGACCGTCAACATCGCCTCGCGCGTCCAGGGACTGGCCAATTCGCAGTCCATCTTCGCCACAGGCGCCGTCGTCGACGACCTGCAGACGGCGACGCTGCTGAGGCAAAAGGCGCTGACGCCGCAGTCGCACGACGTTTCGCTGCGCGGCATCGAGCGCGAGCTGCGCGTCTACGAGATTCCCTGAGGCTGCCCTGACCGTTCAGGGATCCTGCGCCGGCGCAGGACCCGACCGGCATCAGGCTGACGACGTCAGCTTGCGAACGGCTGTCCTTTTGGCTATGGAGGCCGCGACTTCGCCCCGCTTTGCCGGGGCGCTTTGCTTAGATGTGCCGCCGGGGAACGGCGGCCCGCAGACGGGGACCTGCCACTTCCATGGCGCGCATCGTGATGAAATTCGGCGGGACCTCCGTGGCCGACATTGGCCGCATCCGCAATGTCGCGCGCCACGTCAAGCGCGAGGTCGACGCCGGCCACGAGGTCGCGGTGGTGGTTTCGGCCATGGCCGGCAAGACTAACGAGCTGGTGGCGTGGATGCGCGAGGCGTCTCCCATGCACGACGCGCGCGAATACGACACCGTGGTTTCGACCGGCGAGCAGATCGTTTCGGGCCTGCTGGCGACGGCGCTGCAGCATATCGGTGTCGACGCGCGCTCCTGGCAGGGCTGGCAGATCCCGATCAGCACCGACAATTCGCACGGCGCGGCGCGCATCCTGGACATCGACGGCAGCCGGCTGATCGAGCGCTTCAAGATCGGCCAGGTGGCAGTCGTCTCCGGGTTCCAGGGGATCGGGCCCGACAACCGCATCGCGACGCTCGGGCGCGGCGGCTCCGACACCAGCGCGGTGGCCATCGCGGCTGCCGTGAAGGCCGACCGCTGCGACATCTACACCGACGTCGACGGCGTCTACACCACCGACCCGCGCATGGAGCCCAAGGCGCGCCGGCTGGCCAAGGTGTCGTTCGAGGAAATGCTCGAAATGGCCTCGCTCGGGGCAAAGGTTCTGCAGGTGCGCTCGGTCGAACTTGCTATGGTGCACAAGGTCCGGACCTTCGTGCGCTCTTCGTTTGACGATCCGGATGCGCCGGGGATGGGGGATTTCGACAACCCGCCCGGTACGCTCATTTGCGACGAGGATGAAATCGTGGAACAGCAGGTTGTCACCGGCATCGCCTACGCCAAGGACGAAGCCCAGATCTCTCTCCGGCGCGTGGCCGACCGGCCTGGCGTGTCGGCCGGCATCTTCGGCCCGCTTGCCGAGGCCAACATCAACGTCGACATGATCGTCCAGAACATCTCGGAGGACGGCGCCTTCACCGACATGACCTTCACAGTCCCGTCGGGCGATGTCGACAAGGCGCTGGCCGTGCTCGACAAGGCCAAGCCGACGATCGGTTTCGACGTCGTGCAGTCGGAGGCCGGCATGACCAAGGTGTCGGTCATCGGCATCGGCATGCGCAGCCACGCGGGCGTCGCGGCGACCGCCTTCAGGGCACTAGCCGACAAGGGCATCAACATCCGCGCCATCACCACCTCGGAGATCAAGATTTCCATCCTGATCGACGGTCCCTACACGGAACTTGCAGTTCGCACTTTGCATTCCGTCTACGGTCTGGATAAGCAGTAGAAACAGGTAATTCGGTCTCGCGTTTCCGGCCTTATGCATCTTCCGGAATGAGGCGCCTTATGTTCTGGCGGGGCTTTCAGGCTCCGCCGCAGGAGACGACGCTTTATGCGTGACATGACCGCTGGCCCGCGCGTCCTGTTGAAACGCCTCCGCGAGCTCATGGCGGAGGCGCTTGAGCCTCAGGAGCGGCTCGACAGGATCGTGCATGACATCGCCCAGAACATGGTGGCCGAGGTCTGCTCGCTCTATGTGCTGCGCGCCGACTCCGTGCTTGAGCTCTACGCTACCGAGGGCCTGAACCCCGGTTCGGTCCACCTTGCGCAGCTGCGGCTCGGCCAGGGCCTCGTCGGCACGATCGCGTCCAGCGCGCGCACGCTCAACCTGTCGGAAGCCCAGCAGCATCCAGCCTTCACCTACCTCCCGGAAACCGGCGAGGAGATCTACAGCTCCTTCCTCGGCGTGCCGGTGCTGCGCGCCGGCCGCACGCTCGGCGTGCTGGTGGTGCAGAACCGCACCAAGCGGCAGTACCGCGACGACGAGGTCGAGGCGCTGGAGACAGCGGCGATGGTAATCGCCGAAATGATCGCCGCGGGCGACCTGGCGCGTCTGACGCGGCCGGGGCTGGAACTCGACCTCAGCCGCCCTGCGAGTTTCACCGGCGTCTCCTTCAACGAGGGCATCGGGCTCGGCCACGTCGTGCTGCACGAGCCGCGCATCGTCGTCACCAACCTCTTCAACGAGGATTCCGAAGAGGAAATGCGCCGCCTGGAGGCGTCGCTCGGCTCGCTCCGGCTGTCGATCGATGACATGCTGTCGCGCCGCGACGTCGCCTTCGAGGGCGAGCACCGCGCCGTGCTCGAAGCCTACCGCATGTTCGCCAATGACAGCGGCTGGGCGCGGCGGCTCGACGAGGCCGTGCGCAACGGGCTGACGGCGGAAGCCGCGGTGGAGAAGGTGCAGAGCGACATGCGCGCGCGCATGCTGCACATGACCGACCCCTATCTGCGCGAGCGGATGAGCGACTTCGACGACCTCGCCAACCGTCTGCTGCGCCAGCTGATGGGGCGCGGGCCTGACACGGTCGCCGCGACGCTGCCCAAGGACGCCATCGTGGTGGCCCGCTCGATGGGCGCTGCCGAACTGCTCGACTACCCGCGCGACAAGCTGCGCGGTCTGGTGCTCGAGGAAGGCGCAATCACCAGCCACGTCGTCATCGTGGCGCGCGCCATCGGCATTCCGGTCGCCGGCCAGGTCAAGGGCGCGGTGTCTATGTCGGAGAACGGCGACGCCATCATCGTCGACGGCGACGAGGGCGCGATCCACCTCAGGCCGCAGTCCGACCTCGAGGCGGCCTATGCCGAGAAGGTGCGTTTCCGGGCGCGCCGCCAGGAACTCTACCGGGAACTAAGGAAGAAGCCCTCCGACACAAGGGACGGTGTGCACATCGACCTGATGATGAATGCCGGGCTTGCCGTCGACCTGCCGCAACTCGTCGAATCGGGTGCGGCCGGCATCGGCCTCTTCCGCACCGAACTGCAGTTCATGGTGGCCTCGACCTTCCCGCGCGCCGAAGCGCAGGAGGGGCTCTACCGCGACGTGCTGGACGCGGCGCGCGACAAGCCGGTGACCTTCCGCACCATCGACATCGGCGGCGACAAGGTGCTGCCCTACTTCAAGAACACCTCGCACGAGGAGAACCCGGCGCTCGGCTGGCGCGCCATCCGCCTGACGCTCGACCGGCCGGGCCTGCTGCGCACGCAGATCCGCGCGCTGCTGAAGGCTGCGGGCGGGCGCGAGCTCAAGCTGATGCTGCCGATGGTGACCGAGCTTGGCGAGATCGCCCAGGCGCGCGAGATCATCGACCGCGAAGTGCGCCATTTGTCTCGTTTCGCGCATCACTTGCCGACCAGCCTGAAGGTCGGCGCCATGCTCGAGGTGCCGACCCTGCTGTGGCAGCTCGACGAGCTGATGCAGGCCGTCGACTTCGTGTCGGTCGGCTCGAACGACCTGTTCCAGTTCATGATGGCGGCCGACCGCGGCAACACGCAGCTGTCCGACCGCTTCGACACGCTGTCGGTGCCCTTCCTGCGCGCGCTGAAGCAGATCGCCGATGCCGGCCGCCGCAACCACACGCCGGTGACGCTGTGCGGCGAACTTGCCGGCAAGCCGATCTCCGCCATGGCACTGATTGGCATCGGCTACCGTTCGATCTCGATGTCGCCGGCATCGATCGGGCCGGTGAAAGCCATGCTGACCGAGCTCAACGTCGGGGAATTGGAACAATTCTTCGAGGAAAACCTCACCGGCATGTCCGCCCGGCTGCCGATGCGTGCGCTGCTGCAGGCCTTTGCAGACGACCGCTCGATTCCCTTGTAAAGCCAGCTCATGATCAGCCTGCCCCGTGCCCGGATGGACCAACTCGTCAAGCGATTCGACATGCTCGAAGCGCAGATGGCGGCCGGCCCCGACCCGGAGGCCTACGTCAAGCTCGCGTCGGAATATTCGGACCTGCAGGAACTGGTCGGCAAGATCAGGGACCTGACGAAGGCAGAGGGCGAGCTGGCAGATCTGGAAGCCATGCTTGCCGACAAGGCGACCGACCGCGAGATGCGCGATCTGGCCGAGGCCGACCTGCCGGGCGTCGAGGAGCAGATCGAGGAACTCGGCCAGGAAATCCAGATCCTGCTGCTGCCCAAGGATTCGGCCGACGAGAAGAACGCCATCCTCGAAATCCGCGCCGGCACCGGCGGCGACGAGGCGGCCTTGTTTGCCGGCGATCTTTTCCGCATGTACGAGCGCTACGCCGCCGCCCAGGGCTGGCGCATAGAGGTTGCATCGGCGAGCGAGGGCGAGGCAGGCGGCTACAAGGAAATCATCGCCACCGTCTCGGGCAAGGGCGTGTTCGCCAAGCTGAAGTTCGAGTCCGGCGTGCACCGGGTGCAGCGCGTGCCGGCGACGGAGGGAAGCGGGCGCATCCACACCTCGGCGGCGACGGTGGCGGTGCTTCCGGAGGCCGAGGAGGTCGACATCGACATCAAGCCGGACGAGATCCGCATCGACACGATGCGCGCCTCCGGCTCGGGCGGGCAGCACGTCAACACCACCGACTCGGCGGTCCGCATCACCCACCTGCCGACCGGCATCATGGTGGTGCAGGCGGAAAAATCGCAGCACCAGAACCGTGCCCGCGCCATGCAGATCCTGCGGGCGCGGCTCTACGACATGCAGCGCAGCAAGGCCGACGAGGAACGCTCGGAGTCGCGCAAGCTGCAGGTCGGCTCGGGTGATCGCTCGGAGCGCATCCGCACCTACAACTTCCCGCAGGGGCGGCTTACCGACCACCGCATCAACCTGACGCTCTACAAGCTCGACCGGGTGATGATGGGCGAGCTCGACGAGGTCATCTCGGCGCTGGTTTCCGACCACCAGTCGAAGCTGCTCGCCAATGCCGGCAATGACGGCTGACACTACGCCGCGCTCTCTGGCGCAACTGCTGGCGTCTTCGCGCAGCTTGCTTGCCAAGGCCGGAATCCCCGATGCCGCACTCGACGCCAGGCTGATCGTCGAACATTTTTCCGCGACGAGCCGGGCCGATGCGATCTCGGCGCCGGATCGAATCGTCGCCGTCGACGCGGTCATGGCGATCGACGCCGCGCTTGGCCGGCGAATCACCGGCGAGCCGGTGCACCGGATCCTCGGCTTTCGCGAGTTCTACGGCCTGCAGCTTGCGCTCTCGGCAGAAACGCTCGAGCCGCGACCGGACACCGAGGTTCTTGTCGACGCGCTGCTGCCCTTCCTGCGCGACGTCGCGGCCCGCGAAGGCGGCTGCCGCATCATCGACCTCGGCACGGGGACCGGCGCGATCGCGCTGGCGCTGCTGTCGGAAGTCCCGCTGGCAACGGCCACCGGCGTCGACCTGTCGGAGGATGCGCTGGCGACCGCCCGCGGCAATGCGGAGCGTCTGGGCCTCGGCGCGCGGTTTTCTGTGCAAAAGTCGGACTGGTTTACCGAAATCCACGGCAAATTCCATGCAATTGCCGCAAACCCGCCCTATATACCGACAAACGACCTCCTATCCCTGCAGCGCGAGGTCAGGAATTTCGATCCGGCTAGGGCCCTTGATGGCGGTGCCGACGGGCTGGATGCCTACAGGGTGATCGCGAAACAGGCTGAGAACTATCTTGAACCGTCCGGGCGCGTTGCGCTCGAGATAGGGCATACGCAGAAGGAGGCGGTGACGCGCCTGTTCGAGGCGGCCGGTTACCGTGCCGTCGAGGCCAGGAGCGATCTCGCCGGGCATGACAGGGTGTTGGTTTTCCAGCGTTAACGCTTACTTACCGCAACGCAAAAAGCGCTTGGCAAGGATGGCGATAGCGGCTAGGGTCCCGGCACCGGATGAAACGAAGCAGGCAGTGCTGTTATCAATTCGGTTTCCTTTTTGATGCAAACTGCCTTCTTGCGGGAATATCGCCTGAGCTTCGTGCGGGGATATCCGGCGGTTAACAAGTAACTGGATCGGGATGGACGTGGCGCCGACGCTATTGCGGGCGAACACCGTTAAGAACACCACGGATCGGCTGGCAGCTTGAGCGCCCCCGATACCGCATTTTATTGCAAACCCAAGAGAGTCTAATGAGGCCACAACAGCAGAACAGGCGCATGCGCGGCCGCAACAACAGTGGCGGCAACAATAATAACAACCGCAAGGGCCCAAATCCCCTGACCCGCAGCTACGAGAGCAACGGCCCGGACGTAAAGATCCGCGGTTCGGCCCAGCAGATCGCCGAGAAATACGCCCAGCTTGCTCGCGATGCGCACAGCTCCGGCGACCGCGTCATGGCCGAGAATTACCTGCAGCACGCGGAGCATTACAACCGCATCATCGCGGCCGCTCAGGCCCAGCTGCCGATCCAGAACCAGAACGCGCGCGACAACTCCGACGACAACGACAACGACGATGATCGCGACGATTTCGACAACCAGGGCAGCGGCGACAATGCCGGCCAGGGCGGACAGGATCGTAACCAGGACCGCAACCAGGATCGCGGCAATCAGGAGCGCAGCGGCCAGGGTGACGGCGACGGCGACCAGAACCGCCAGGCAAGCCACGGCACCGGCCCGCAGCCGGTGATCGACGGAACGCCGGCCGAGGTGGCCCTCAATTCGGACGCTTCGGGCGAAGGCAATGACAGCTCCGGGCGCCACGCCAAGGGACAGAACGGCAGCACGCCGGATGGCGACGCCCCGGCGCCGCGCCGCGGCCGCCGTCCGCGCCGCGGTGAACGCGCCCGCCCCGAAGGCGATGACGAGGTCGCCCCGGATTCGGGTCTCGCGCAGACCCTGTCGCGGGGCGCTCCTCCGGAGCCGGTCGCCGAAAAGGCAGAAAAGTCCGACACACCGCTGATCGACGCCGACAGCTAGGCGTCCGGCGAATTTAGCAGCATTTACCGGCGGCGGGGGCGAAAGTCCCCGCCGATTTTGTTTGTCCGCCTGTTTTGTTTCATTGACGCCGGTCAATGCTTCTTGAGCCCATCCGGGCCAGTACCCATATCAGGTCCAAGTTGGATTCGGCTCATCGAGCGGGTCCGTCACCTTTGGCCTTTCCGATGCTGCAATCAGGTCGGATTTGGAGTGGAGACAGGAAGACATGAACATCGAGAAATACTCCGAGCGCGTGCGCGGCTTCATCCAGTCGGCGCAGACCATGGCGCTTTCGCGCAATCACCAGCAGTTCACCCCCGAACATCTTCTGAAGGTCCTGGTCGACGACCAGGAAGGCCTTGCGGCCTCGCTGATCTCGCGCGCCGGCGGCGACGCCAAGGCCGTGCAGCTCGGCGTCGAGGCAGCACTCAACGCACTGCCCAAGGTCGAAGGCGGCAACGGCCAGCTCTACATGGCGCAGCCGCTCGCCAAGGTTTTCACCAGCGCCGAGGACATGGCCACCAAGGCCGGCGACAGCTTCGTCACGGTCGAGCGCCTGCTCACCGCGCTGGCCGTCGAGAAGTCGGCGAAGTCTTCGGATATCCTCTCCAAGGCCGGCGTCACCGCGCAGGCGCTGAACCAGGCGATCAACGACCTTCGCAAGGGCCGTACCGCCGACTCGGCAAGTGCCGAGCAGGGCTATGACGCGCTGAAGAAATACGCCCGCGACCTGACCGCCGACGCGCGCGCCGGCAAGCTCGACCCGGTGATCGGCCGCGACGAGGAAATCCGCCGCACCATCCAGGTGCTGTCGCGGCGCACCAAGAACAACCCGGTGCTGATCGGCGAGCCGGGCGTCGGCAAGACGGCCATCGCCGAGGGCCTGGCGCTGCGCATCGTCAATGGCGACGTGCCCGAAACGCTGAAGGACAAGCAGCTGATGGCGCTCGACATGGGCGCGCTGATTGCGGGTGCGAAATACCGCGGCGAGTTCGAGGAGCGGCTCAAGGCCGTGCTGTCCGAGGTCACGTCGGCCGCCGGCGGCGTCATCCTGTTCATCGACGAGATGCACACGCTGGTCGGCGCCGGCAAGTCGGACGGCGCGATGGACGCGTCGAACCTCCTGAAGCCCGCTCTGGCGCGCGGCGAGCTGCACTGCGTCGGCGCCACCACGCTCGATGAGTACCGCAAGCATGTCGAGAAGGACGCAGCCCTTGCGCGGCGCTTCCAGCCGGTCATGGTCGACGAGCCGAGCGTCGAGGACACGATCTCGATCCTGCGCGGCCTGAAGGAGAAGTACGAGCAGCACCACAAGGTGCGCATTTCGGACTCCTCGCTGGTCGCCGCGGCGACGCTGTCCAACCGCTACATCACCGACCGCTTCCTGCCCGACAAGGCGATCGACCTCGTCGACGAGGCGGCCGCGCGTCTCAGGATGCAGATCGATTCCAAGCCTGAGGAGCTCGACGAGCTCGACCGGCGCATCATGCAGCTGAAGATCGAACGCGAGGCGCTCAAGCTCGAGAAGGACGAGGCGTCGAAGGACCGGCTGGTCAAGATCGAGAAGGAGCTGTCCTCGATCGAGGAGGAATCCGCGCGGTTGACCAGCCTGTGGATGGCCGAGAAGGACAAGCTCGGCCGCGCCGCCGACATCAAGAAGGAGCTCGACGACGCCCGCAACGAACTCGCCATTGCCCAGCGCAAGGGCGAGTTCCAGAAGGCCGGCGAGATCGCCTATGGCCGCATCCCCGAGCTGGAAGCCCAGCTGAAGGTGGCCGAGACGCAGGAAGAGAAGGGCACGCTGGTCGAGGAGACGGTCTCTTCCGAGCACGTCGCCTACATCGTCTCGCGCTGGACCGGCATTCCGGTCGACAAGATGCTGGAAGGCCAGCGCGACAAGCTCTTGCGCATGGAAGATGAGCTAGGCAAGCGGGTGGTCGGCCAGGGCGAGGCCGTGCAGGCGGTGTCGAAGGCCGTCCGCCGGGCGCGCGCCGGCCTGCAGGACCCGAACCGGCCGATCGGCTCGTTCATGTTCCTCGGGCCGACAGGCGTCGGCAAGACCGAGCTGACCAAGGCGCTCGCCGACTATCTGTTCGACGACGAGCACGCGCTGTTGCGTATAGACATGTCGGAGTTCATGGAGAAGCACTCCGTCGCCCGGCTGATCGGCGCGCCTCCCGGCTATGTCGGCTACGAGGAGGGCGGCGCGCTGACGGAAGCCGTCCGCCGCCGGCCCTACCAGGTGGTGCTGTTCGACGAGATCGAGAAGGCGCACCCGGATGTCTTCAACGTGCTCCTGCAGGTGCTCGACGACGGCCGCCTGACCGACGGACAGGGCCGCACGGTCGACTTCCGCAACACGCTGATCATCATGACCTCCAACCTCGGCTCCGAATATCTCGTGGCGCTGACCGACGAGCAGGATGTCGACGTGGTGCGCGACGATGTCATGGGCGTGGTGCGCGCGTCGTTCCGGCCGGAATTCCTCAACCGGGTCGACGAGATCATCCTGTTCCACAGGCTGCGCCGCGAGCACATGGCGAAGATCGTCGAGATCCAGCTGAAGCGTCTCGAATCGCTGCTCGAGGATCGCAAGATCGTGCTCGAGCTCGACAAGGACGCGCTCGAATGGCTGGCCGAGAAGGGCTACGACCCGTCCTACGGCGCCCGCCCGCTGAAGCGGGTGATCCAGAAGGAGCTGCAGGATCCGCTGTCGGAAAAGATCCTGCTCGGCGAGGTCCGCGACGGCTCGGTGGTGAAGATCACCAACGGCTCCGACCGGCTGAACTTCCGGTCCAAGCCGATGGTCGCCCCCGCCGCAGAAGAAGAAGCGGCCTAAGGGGCAGAACCGCCCGGCATCCGGCGGCCCTGGCTATTCCACCTGGGTGGCCTATCGGACAAACCAGAATGCCCCGTCGCAAGGCGGGGCATTTTTTTGTTCCGGCGGCAAGCCGCCGCGATCCGATGGCCGCAGCGCGAACTGGCGAAGAGGTCATGGTCTGCAACCAGGGCGGTCGACGGGCAGACGAGAATGTCCCGTCGCAAGGCGGGGAATTTCTTGTCGGAGGTTGCTTTGGGCGACAAAGTCGCCTTTTTGTTTCCCGCATCTCACACCATTGTTCGCAACCCGGCCCGGTCGAATGCCCGGAAGCGACCTTGACTTAATCATAACTGTGCGGCTATGAAATGAATCATATCTGACGGGTTATGAATAATGTCCGAGAATGTAAGCACGCTTTTGAAGGTTCTTGCTGATCCAAGCCGCCGCGCGATCTTCGAGCGCTTGTGTCGCGGGGGTGAGTTGACGGTCGTGGCCCTGACGGAGCATGCCGGAATCTCTCAGCCCGCCGTCTCCAAGCACTTGGGCGTGCTGAAGCGTGCGGGCCTCGTGCGCGATCGCCAGGACGGTCGCAAGACACACTATTCACCCTTACCTGCTGCGCTTGTGCCACTCACAAACTGGACCATGGAGATGGCTGGTTTCTGGGAAGCGCGATTTGATGATCTCGAAGACCTGCTGAAAAGGATAGACCAATGAAACAGTTGCAATCCGTCGTGATCGAACGAGACCTCGCCTTTCCGCCAGACAGGATTTGGCGCGCACTGACCCAACCACATTTGATCGAGGAGTGGCTAATGAAGAACAACTTCTCGGCCAAGCCCGGCCAGACCTTCACGATGAGCGGCGACTGGGGTTCAGTCGATTACAAAGTCCTGCAGAATGAACCCGGCAAGTCACTCTCCTACACGTGGGTTGGCATGGGGATCAACACTGTGGTGACCTGGGAATTGACCCCAACTGGGAATGGAACCCGCCTTCGAATGGAACAGACAGGCTTCGCCACCGGTCAGGACCAAGCCCGCAACGGTGCAGAACATGGGTGGAAACGGTTTCTCGATAACCTCGAAGGCGTCTTGGCGAAGATGGGCTGACGCGTTCGAAAAGACCGCGATCACTGTTGAATCGTTGCGCGGTGATGCCAGATGGCAGGCCGAACGGCGACCGGAAACTCGAACGAACCGGATGGCAAGCACGTGACATGATACTGAAGGGGAAAAGTCAGTTGGAACGCGGATAGCGACGAGCGTGGAAAAGCGGTCATCAGTTTCACGGGGGTGGCGAACTTTGCCTGTCAGGCAGATCCCGAAAAACAGCTTACCGCTGGGTGCCCCCAAAAAACCGGACGGTCCTCTCCCGGCCATATCCAACGTTGCGTGAGCGCACCGCGCAACGACCGGTCCTGCGAGCCAGCCAACTCCGCTTCGTCCCCTCGGCTCCCCCATTTCATCCACACCCTCCGCGCCTCCCGCATAATCGCCGGCCGAAGGAGCCGAGGATGGTCTGGACTGCAATAATTGAGGAACACCGCGAGGCGCTGAAGTCCATTCTGGCCGGGCTGGTCGCCATGGTGTCGCTTGGCGGCGGCGCGCCCAAAAGCCTGCCGCGCCACCTCCACCGCGCCGTGCTCAGCCTGCTTCGGCCGGCCGAATCGGCGGCGCGGCGGCTGGCCATCGTGCTGTCGCGCGGGCTTTCCCTGCCGCCGGTCCGGCGCAGGCGCGCCCCGCAGAAGCCGCGTCCGTCGATCCTGGTGCGCGACGGGGTCGGCACCGGCATTGTCTGGAAAGCCGGCGCGCCGGTTCCGGCGTCGCTTGCTCCGCCAAAAAGACCCGCGTCCCGCACGCTTTGCCTGCCGCTGCTCGATCCGCTGCCGCGCTGGAGCGGCGGCCGCCGCCGCTGGCGGCCCGGCGTGCCGCGCATCTCGCTCTTCGATGGCGCAGCGCGGCAAGAAATCCCGGCGTGGCGGCCGCCGCTGCCCGACGATCCGCTCGATGCCGGCCGGCTTTTTGGGCGGCTCGACGCGCTCGGCCGGGCGCTCGACGACCTGCCGGGGCTGGCAAGACGCTTCCTGCGCTGGCAAGCGCGGCGCGACCTGGCGCTGGCTGCTGGACGTCGCCATCGCACCACGCCGCTGCGGCCCGGCCGGCCGCCGGGCGGGCGCCTTGCGCGCTACGATCCCGACGCCTGGGCCCGGCGCAGAACCCGCGAGGTCGACCGGATTCTCGCCCACGCCCATTCGCTCGCGCACAATGCCCTGCGGCCCGACACCTCATGAGGCGCCCTGCCGCAGCACTTTTCGGGCAGCAGGAGCACGCCGGCCAAGAATTCCGGCGCGTGGCATCGATCGCGCATGTGTGCGAGACAGGGCCCATGACGCTCGACGACTACAATGCCTTCTGCGCCTCGCTCGGTCCCACCACCCATGTTGTGCAATGGGGCGGGGCGCATGTCTGGAAGATCGGCGGCAAGGTGTTTGCCATCGCCGGCTGGAGCGACGGCGCGCTGGCCGGCGTCACCTTCAAATGTTCGGACCTGGCGTTCGACATCCTGCGCGAGCAGCCGGGGCTAAGGCCCGCGCCCTATCTCGCCTCGCGCGGCATGAAATGGATCCAGCGCCGGACTCAGGAGAGCATGGACGACGCCGCGCTGAAGGACTATCTGCGGGCGAGCTACGGGATGATCCTGCAAAAGCTGCCGAAGCGGGTGCAGGCCGAACTCGCGGCGGCGCCGCGTGGCGGCCGGGGCGCCGGCGAGGGAAAACCTGCGCAATAGGCGGAGCGCGCCGCGATGCAGCCATTTTCATGCCCGGTTCATGTTGCAACCATTATCCTTGCATTCACGTTTGGCTCGCGCGGCGACGCGCGATCTGAGATCCGCCTTGCGGCGCAGTGGTACCGGAGAACTTACTTGCCAGAATTTCGCAGGATAATCGTGCTTTCGGCGCTCGCCGCCGGACTTTCGTCGACCAGCGCCCTCGCTTCGGCGAATCTGTGGCCGGATGCGCCGCGTGCCGCGGGGCCCGAAGGCGTCGTGCTGGCCCAGTCCGGCGACGTCGAGATCTTCTATGACGAGTTCGGCCGGCGCGTCATCGTCGACGCCTATACGGGCGAGGTCCTGTCGGTCGAACGGCCGCGCCGCCTGCGCGAACGTCGCGAAGAGCTGCGCCAGGCGCGCCGCGACCGCCGCCAGGAGCGCTACTATCTCGACGATCCCGAGGACATGGAGCGGCTGCGCCGCGAGCGGCTGCGCGAGCAGGGCATCCTGACGGCGCCGCCGATCGAGGAGTATGACGACTATTCCGGCCGCGGCCTGCCGCGCGGGCTGGACAACACCTTTCCCGAAGCGCCGCGCCGCACCTATCGCGAGGAGCCTGAGATCATCGCGCGCGAACCGATCGAGCGCGCCCCGCTGGTCGAGCGTGCGCCGCTGGCCGAGCCGAACGCCCCGACCGAGGAGTATCGCCGGCTGAAGCCGAATACGCCGACGACGACCGAGATCATCGAGGAACAGGCCGAGCCGCCGACCAGCTTCGGCGCGCGCGAGGAGGTTGCCGCGCTGCAGGTGCTGCTCGACCGCCGCGGCGCATCGCCCGGCGTCATCGACGGGCGCTTCGGCTCCAATGTCGACAAGGCGATCGTCGCCTACCGCGCCATCACCCGGGAAAACCTGAAGTCGACCGATTCGGCAGGCATCAAGAAGGCGCTCGCCGAATCCGGCGGCGATCCTTTCACCACCTACACGATCACGCCGCAGGACGCGGCCGGGCCCTATGTCGCCTCGGTGCCGTCCGACTATGGCGAGAAGGCCAAGCTCGAGCGGCTGAGCTTCACCTCGGTGCCCGAGGCGCTGGCCGAGCGCTTCCACATGGACGAGGATTATCTCAAGGCGCTCAACCCGGGGGCCAACTTCAACCGCCCGGGCACCATCATCCGGGTCGCCAACATCGGCACGCCGGCCAAGCGCGAGGTCGCGCGCATCGTCGCCGACAAGGGCAAGAAGCAGGTTTTCGCCTATGACGCCGACAACAAGCTGATCGTCGCCTATCCGGCGACCATCGGTTCGACCGACACGCCGTCGCCGACCGGCACCCATGCGGTCACGCGCATCGCGGTCGATCCCAACTACACCTACAATCCGAACCTGAACTTCAAGCAGGGCGAGAACAACAAGATCCTGACCATTCCGCCCGGCCCGAACGGCCCGGTCGGGTCGATCTGGATCGCGCTCGACAAGCCGACCTACGGCATCCACGGCACGCCCGACCCGGCCAAGATCGGCAAGACGGAAAGCCATGGCTGCGTGCGCCTGACCAACTGGGACGCGCAGGAACTGGCCAAGATCGTCAAGCCGGGCGTCAACGTCGAGTTCATCAACTAGGCGGCCGTCCACCATACGATGTGTTGAGGGCGAGGCGGCTGCGGGCCGCCTCGCCCTTTTCCTATGGCGCGCGGCGAAACCTGGCGGGCGCTGCCTGGCCGGTGCTGGAAACTTCGGAAGTATGGATAGGGCCGCGACCTGCGGCGGGGCTCAGCCCGAGACCTTGGCGCTCGCGACCTTCAGCGGATCGGTCTCTTCCTCGCGCAGCAACTCGTCGATGCGGGCGCGCTCGCGCTTGAAGGCCTCGAGCTGCTCGCCCTTCAGCACCTTGCCGACCGGCAGGCGCACGCGCATCGGATCGACCTTGCGCTTGTTGACGATCAGCTCGTAGTGCAGGTGGGCGCCGGTCGACAGGCCGGTCGTTCCGACATAGCCGATGACCTGGCCCTGCCTGACGCGGGCGCCGGGCTTGACGCCGTTGCCGATGCGGCTCTGGTGATTGTAGGAGGTCTCGTAGCCGTTGGCGTGGCGGATGATCGTCTGCTTGCCGTAGCCGCCGGCCCAGCCTGCCTTCTCCACGACGCCGTTGCCGGCGGCGATGATCGGCGAGCCGGTGGGCGCGGCCCAGTCGACGCCGGTGTGCATCTTGGTATAGCCCAGGATCGGATGGCGGCGGCTGCCGAAGCCGGAGCGGAACTTGCCGTTGGGAAGCGGGTTGCGCAGCAAGAACTGCTTGGCGCTGCGGCCGTCCTCGTCGAAATAGTCGAAGGCGCCGTCTTCCAGCTGGAAGCGGTAGAGGTTGCGCGTGTTGCCGCCGAAGGTCGCCGAGACGTAGAGCAATTCGGAGTCTTCCGACATCTCGTCATTGCCGTTGGGCTGCGAGAAGAAGACCTCGACGCGGTCGGCGGGCTTCAGCCGCGACTGGAAGTCGACATCGGAGGCGAGCAGCTTGACCAGCTGCTTGGTCATGTCCTTCGACATCCCGTACGAATACGCGGCCCGGTAGATGCCGTCATAGACGGTCGGCAGGTTGCCGCGCACGGTAACGGGCGGCGCGTCGTCGAAGGCGGTCAGCAGTTCCGGGTTGGGCTCGGGCTCTGCGGCGGGCACGAACTGCCCGTGATCGTCGAGCGCAATGGACAGAAGATGGTTCTGGTGGTCGTAGACGCTGGTGCGAACGACCTTGGCCTCGTCGCCGCGGACCTCAAGGCCTACACGCAGCACCGAGCCGGATTTCAGCTTCGTGGTCTCGAGCAGCTTGGATATGGCCTCGGCCATGCCCGTGGCGTCATCGCCCTCGTAGCCGGCGTCGGCGAAGGTCTTGGCGATCTCGCCCTCGGCATTGAAAGGAATGATGTCCTCGGCAAAGACGACCGACTGCTCCTCGCCCGGCGTGCGCGGCGTCACCGAAACGTTCTCCGGCACGATGCGGACGCCGTAGGAAGCGTTGAGCGCCTGCGTCGCCAGCGTGTCGCCGAAGCGCTCCGGGACGATGTAGTGGAGTGCTGCCACCTGCACGGCGCCGTCGCTGAGGATCATGCCGGTCTCGCGCACGACCTGCTCGACCTCGTCGGTCGACAGACCGCTCTTCTCGTCGAAGGTCGCCTGGTCGAGCGGGAAGTCGACCGTCTTGAGGCTCATGTCGCTCTCGACCTTGGCGCCGTAGATCTGGCCGGTCGTGCTGGAACTCGCCGCCGTCTGGGCGGCACCGTCCTCGGCGAAGATGGCGAGCGGGTCGAAGGCGGGGTAGGCGCGGTTGGTCTTGTGGCCGGCTCCGAGCGCCATCTTGATCTGCACAAAGGGCATGGTGCGGATCACGTCGCGGTCACCGACCTTGGTGACCATTGACACTTCCATGCGCCGCCGGTCCTTGGCCTTGGCGATCTGGCGCAGCGGCGCGAGCCGCGCGGTCTTGGCCGATTCGCCCGAGTCGCCGGTCTTGGCGAGGCCGACGAGTTCGGCGATTTCCGGTGGGGTTGCCAACTGCTCGCGGCCGTCGAGGGCGGCAAACAATGCCACGCCCATCAGGACGCTGGAGGTGACGCCGGTGAGGAAAGTGCCCGACAGCCACCGCGCTGAGACCTCGCGCCGATCCGGCGGACCACTACGCCCGTCCGCAATAAGCGGCGGTTCGTTGCCGAGCTCGGCTATGGTTTCATCCATGTCGTGCATTCAGTACGGCGGCTTCTTCCCCAGGCGCGTCGGCTTGATCGACTGATGTCTGTGCCCCGACATTTGCCTGTCGTGGCGAGCTAAGTCAACGAAGCCGGCTTACGGGCGCGCAATCCCCTGTTTGCTTTGTACAAAAATACCCGGCCGCGAACCGACGGGCACCCCTCACTTGTCGACTAAGCACAACCCCGAAGTGAGGCCTCAATGCGGCTCTATTGTGACGACTTGCCGACAGGGTGGCCAGCGCGCGTTCTGGTCGCCGGCGGTTATCCACCCGATTGCGCGGCGAGATTGCTCCGGGCTTGCCGGGCTAAACGGAAGAAGGCGCCGCGACGAGGAGTGATCGGCCAGCCCGGAGCGGCGGATGGCGACGGGTCCGTTGTGGG